>NZ_JAFCKF010000003.1 GCF_018130545.1 Bradyrhizobium tropiciagri
AGATTGTGCGGATTGCCAGGCAGTCCGTCGGCGCCGATGAAGCGCACCGCGATGGCGTCGGCCTCGCGCGCCACGTCAAGCGCGATCTCGGTGCGATCGAGCCATACCGCGCGGCGGCGCTCGCGCAGCACCACGCGGCCTCCCATTTGGCCGGAGATCTGCCGCTTGCGTTCGCCCAGCACGTGATCGATCGCAGCCCCCACAGCCGCGAGCCGCCGCGCGATCTCGCCCTCGGGCGCGCGCGCGGAAAATCCTTTCGGGAATTCCTCGGCGATGAAACCGGTCGAGAGCCTGCCCTCACGCCAGCGCGGATGGTTCATCAACGCCGACAGGAACGGAATGTTGTGCCTGATGCCGTCGACATAGAAGGCGTCGAGCGCAGTCGCCTGTGCCTCGATCGCCGCGGCGCGCGACGGCGCGTGGGTGACGAGCTTGGCGATCATCGGATCGTAATGGATCGAGATCTCGCCGCCCTCCTGTACGCCAGTATCGTTGCGGATGGTGATGCCGTCATGGCTGGCTTCGGCCGGCGGACGATACTTCACCAGGCGTCCGATCGACGGCAGGAAGTTGCGGAACGGATCCTCGGCATAGACGCGGGATTCCACCGCCCAGCCGGTCAGCGTGACGTCCTTTTGCGCGAGCGCGAGCTTCTCGCCGGCCGCGACCCGGATCATCTGTTCGACGAGGTCGATGCCGGTGATCAGCTCGGTGACGGGATGTTCGACCTGCAGACGGGTGTTCATCTCCAGGAAGTAGAAGCTCTTGTCTTGGCCGGCGACGAATTCCACCGTGCCGGCCGAATCGTAGTTCACGGCCTTGGCCAGCGCGACCGCCTGCTCGCCCATCTTGCGGCGGGTCTGCTCGTCGAGCAGCGGCGACGGCGCCTCCTCGATGACCTTCTGGTTGCGGCGCTGGATCGAGCACTCGCGCTCGCCGAGATAGATCACGTTGCCATGCTTGTCGCCGAGGATCTGGATCTCGATGTGCCTGGGATCGACGATGAACTTCTCGATGAAGACGCGGTCGTCGCCGAACGAGGATTTCGCTTCGGCCTTGGCGAGGTTGAAGCCTTCGGCGACCTCTCCCTTCGAATGCGCGATGCGCATGCCCTTGCCGCCGCCGCCGGCGGAGGCCTTGATCATCACGGGATAGCCGATCTCATCGGCGATCTGGACGGCGTGCTTGTCGTCCTCGATGACGCCGAGGTGGCCCGGCACGGTCGAGACCTTCGCCTTCGCAGCCGCCTTCTTGGATTCGATCTTGTCGCCCATCGCGGCGATGGCGCCGGGGTTCGGGCCGATGAAGACGATGCCGGCGGCCTCCAGCGCGCGCGGAAACGCCTCGCGCTCGGACAAGAAGCCGTAGCCGGGATGCACCGCTTGCGCGCCGGTCTTGCGGCAGGCCTCGACGATCTTGTCGATCAAAAGATAGCTCTCGGCCGCTGCGGGCGGGCCGATCAGCACGGCGTCGTCGGCCATCTCGACATGCAGCGCGTCGCGGTCGGCCTCGGAGTAGACGGCGACCGTCTCAATCCCCATACGGCGCGCAGTCTTGATGACCCGGCAGGCGATCTCGCCGCGGTTGGCGATCAGGATTTTCTTGAACATGGTCACAGAGGCAGGTTGTCGTGTTTCTTCACGGGGATCTCGACCTTCTTGTCCTTCAACATCGCCAGGGCCCGCGCGATTCGGCGGCGTGTCGAATGCGGCATGATGACATCGTCGATGTAGCCGCGTTCGGCGGCGATGAAGGGCGACAGGAAGCGGTCTTCGTATTCCTTGGTTCGCGCGGCGATCTTGTCGGGGTCGCCGATGTCGGAGCGGAAGATGATCTCCACCGCGCCCTTGGCGCCCATCACGGCGATCTGGGCGGTCGGCCAGGCGTAGTTGAGGTCGGCGCCGATTTCCTTCGACGCCATCACGTCGAAGGCGCCGCCATAGGCCTTGCGGGTGATGATGGTGACGAGCGGCACCGTGCACTGCGAATAGGCGAACAAGAGCTTGGCGCCGTGCTTGATCAGCCCGCCATATTCCTGCGCGGTGCCCGGCAGGAAGCCCGGCACGTCGACGAAAGTGACGATCGGGATGTTGAAGGCATCGCAAAAACGGACAAAGCGCGCCGCCTTGCGCGAGGCATCCGAGTCGAGGACGCCCGCCAGCACCATCGGCTGGTTGGCGACGAAGCCCACGGTGCGGCCGGCGATGCGGCCGAAGCCGGTGACGATGTTCTTGGCGAAGGTCTCCGAGATCTCGAAGAAATCGCCCTCGTCGACGACCTTCAGGATCAATTCCTTCATGTCGTAGGGCTTGTTCGGATTGTCGGGGATCAGCGTGTCCAAGGACATGTCGACCCGGCCGATATCGTCGAAGCTCGGCCATTCCGGCACGCCGTCGCTGTTGTTCGACGGCAGGAAGTCGATCAGCCGGCGCATCTGCAGCAGCGCGTCGACGTCATTCTCGAACGCACCGTCGGCGATCGAGGAGCGCGTCGCGTGCACCGAGGCGCCGCCGAGTTCCTCGGCGGTCACTACCTCGTTGGTGACGGTCTTCACCACGTCGGGGCCGGTGACGAACATGTAGCTGGTGTTCTTCACCATGAAGATGAAGTCGGTCATCGCAGGCGAATAGACGTCGCCGCCGGCGCAGGGGCCCATGATGACGGAGATCTGCGGGATCACGCCCGAGGCCTGCACGTTGCGGCGGAACACATAGGAATAGCCAGCGAGGGCCGCGACGCCCTCCTGGATGCGCGCGCCGCCGGCATCATACAGGCCGATGATCGGCGCCCTCGCCTTCATCGCCATGTCCTGAAGTTTTGTGATCTTCAGTGCATGGGTTTCCGACAGCGAGCCGCCGAACACGGTGAAGTCCTTGGCGAACACGAAGGTCTTGCGACCGTTGACCGTGCCCCAGCCGGTGACGACGCCGTCGCCGGGGATCTTGTTCTTCTCCATGCCGAACTCGGTCGAGCGGTGCTCGACGAACATGTCGAATTCCTCGAACGAGCCCTTGTCGAGCAACAGCTCGATCCGCTCGCGGGCGGTGAGCTTGCCGCGGGCGTGCTGCGCCTCGATGCGCTTTTCGCCGCCGCCCAATTTGGCGCCGGCGCGCCGCTCTTCGAGGGTATCGAGGATGTCTTTCATTTGTTTCCGCCCGTGTTAGCTACAGTCCGCGTCCCGGCGCCAGCCGAGGGTCCGTTTGGTTCGGAAAAGGCTTTAGCACGGCCATTTCGGAACCGGAAAGCGGCTTGTGGGCAGGGCAAGCCGCAAAAACGGTAGGATTTTCCGACATCTGGGGAGATTGCGATGACTGACACGACCACGGCCGAGACCGGCGCAGCGACCGGCGGGGTCCGCACCCTGCTCCGACTGGAGGGGCTGGTGCTGTTCATCGGGATGACCGTGCTCTACTACAAGTGGGAGGGGTCCTGGCTGGTCTATGTGCTGCTGTTCCTGGTGCCGGACATCAGCTTTGCCGCCTACCTGATCAGCCCGCGGGCCGGCGCCATCGCCTACAACGCCGCTCACACCTATCTGACGCCGGTGGCGCTGATGACGCTGGGTTTTGCCGGCGAAGGACCGCTGGTGCTCTCGATCGCGATGATCTGGCTCGCCCATATCGGGATCGACCGTGCGCTCGGCTACGGGCTGAAATATTCCAGAGGTTTTGGCTTCACCCATCTCGGGCGAATCGGGAAGGAGCAGGCTTAGGCTCGCCCGCTCTTCCTCGCGCCAGGCACGGCCGAGCAAATTGACAGCGTTCGCCCCGGTTGCTGTAGTCGAGGATCATCACGACGACATCCGGGGGATGAGATGCTGACAGACTGGCGCCTGGCCGCGACCGCGATCCTGTTCTGCTGCGCCGTGCTGTTCACCTGCATCGAGACCAGCGCCCAGCAGATGCCGAAGGAAATCGCGGCGCGCACCGAGATCTACGCCATCCCATCGGTGACGATCTCCGACCAGCAGTTCCTGACCGGCGATCCCAACGGCAAGCCGGTCACCGTCGGCGGCGAATTCCGCATCGCGCAAGGCACCGGCCGGCTGCCGGTCGTGGTGCTGATGCACGGCTCGAGCGGCGTCGGCGCCGGAATGGACGGCTGGGTTCGCCACTTCAACGCCATGGGCATCTCGACCTTCGTGATCGACGGCTTCTCCGGCCGCGGCCTGACCGCCACCGGGCCGAACCAGGCGCTGCTCGGCCGGCTCAATCTGATCATCGACATCTATCATTCGCTGGAGATCCTCGCCAAGCATCCGCGGGTCGATCCGGAACGCATCGTGCTGATGGGATTTTCGCGTGGCGGCCAGGCCACGCTCTATGCCAGCCTCGACCGCTTCAACAAGCTGTGGAACAAGTCCGGCGTGCAGTTCGCGGCCTATATCCCGTTCTATCCGGACTGCTCGACCAGCTATCTAACCGACACCGAGGTCGCGGCGCGGCCGATCCGGATCTTCCATGGCACGCCCGACGACTATAATCCGGTCGCTAGCTGCAAGGCCTATGTCGCGCGCCTCAAGGAGGCCAAGCGCGACGTGGTGCTGACCGAATATCCTGATTCCGCGCACGGCTTCGATGCCGGCCTGATCGGCAACAACACGGTGGTCGAGGCGACGGGATCGCAGACCGTGCGCCATTGCACCATCAGGGAAGGCGAAGGCGGCGTGCTGATGAACGCGTCGACAGAGGCGCCGTTCAGCTACAAGGATTCCTGCGTCGAACTCGGCCCGCATGTCGGCGGCAACCCGACCACCGCACTCGAGGCCCGCAAGGCGGTGAGCGATTTCCTGCAGGCGCTCTTCAAGCTGGGCTAGGCGAATCGCCGCGCGAACACCACGCAGACGACCACGAGCATGGTCGCGGCGATCATCGACCACGGCACCGGTTCATGCAGCAGCAGCCCGGCCAGCGCGAGGCCGAAGAACGGTTGCAGCAGCTGCAACTGGCCGACGCTGGCGATGCCGCCGAGCGCAAGCCCGCGATACCAGAACACGAAGCCGATCAGCATGCTGAAGATGGAGACGTAAGCGAGCCCGAGCCAGGCCGGCGCACCGATGCCCTGCCAGCTCGGCGGCAGCGTCATGATCGTCATCAAGAGCACCACCGGCGCCGAGAGCACCAGCGCCCAGGAAATCACCTGCCAGCCGCCGAGCCGGCGCGACAGCGTCGCCCCCTCGGCATAGCCGAGGCCACAGACGATGATCGCCGCGACCATCAGCAGATCGCCGGTCAGCGACGCCGACCCGTCGCCCGACAAGGCGAAGGCTGCGACCGTTGCGCTGCCGATGCAGGAAAACAGCCAGAACCTTGGCTTCGGCCGCTCGCCGCCGCGCAGCACGCCGAAGATCGCGGTCGACAGCGGCAATAGCCCGATGAACACGATCGAATGCGCCGAGGTGATGTGCTGGAGCGCGAGCGCGGTCAGCAGCGGAAAGCCGATCACGACGCCGAGCGCCACGATGGTCAACGACACCAGGTCGCGCCGTTCCGGCCAAGGTTGCCGCAGCACTGCGAGCAGCACAGCGCCGAGCAGCGCCGCGATCGCAGCCCGCGCCGAGGTCAGGAACAGCGGCGAGAATCCAGCCACCGCGACGCGCGTCGCCGGCAGTGAGCCGCTGAAGATGATCACGCCGAGCAGGCCGCTGCCCCAGCCGTCCAGCGACGCGCCGCCGCTCCCCGCGCCCGCCCAGGACTTCCCCGACAATGACTTCCCCGACAATGTCTTCGAATCGCTCATCGCACACCTCGGCTTTCGCGGGCGACGATAGTGGCGACGGTCTGGCCAAGGCAGTAACGGATCAGTACAATATCGCCAAACTGTATGGGTAGAGGTAGGCATACACTTGCGGCAACCATCCAACGATCGCGCTATTTCGGCGCCGAAGGCGACCCGGACCACCGATGTGATGAACGCGATCCGCGCCAGGATCGCGAGCCGCGCGCTCGCCGCCAACGACCGCCTGCCCTCGATCCGCAGCTTCGCCGCGACCATGGGCGTCTCGCCCTCGACCGTGGTCGAGGCCTATGACCGGCTCGCGGCCGAGGGCCTGATCCGGGCGCGGCCGGGGTCCGGCTTCTACGTCTCGTCCGCGGCGCTGCCGCCGCTGTCGCTGGCCAAGGACCAGCCGCAGCACGACCGCGCCGTCGATCCGTTCTGGGTGTCGCGGCAATCGCTCGACGCCGCGAGTGGCGCGCTGAAGCCGGGCTGCGGCTGGCTGCCTGCCGACTGGATGCCGACCGAAGCACTGCGGCGCGCGTTCCGCGGCCTGGCGCGAGCCGAGGACGCCGTGCTCGCCGATTACGGCGCGACGCGCGGCTCGCTCGCCCTGCGCCGCACGCTGATGGCGCGGTTCGCCGACGAGGGCCTCGAAGTATCGCCCGAGCAGGTGCTGCTCACGATGTCCGGCACCCAGGCGATCGACCTGATCTGCCGCTTCTTGCTGCGGCCGGGCGACACGGTGCTGGTCGACGATCCCTGCTACTTCAATTTCCGCGCGCTGCTGCGCGCCCATCAGGTCAAGCTTGTCAGCGTGCCCTACACGCCGGCGGGCCCCGATGTCGCAAGCTTCGAGGCGGTGCTCGAGGCCGAGCGACCGCGGCTCTACATCACCGTGTCCGGGCTGCACAATCCGACAGGGGCGACGATGTCGCCGCAGACCGCGCACCGCGTGCTGAATGCCGCCACCGCCTGCGATCTCACCATCGTCGAGGACGACATCTTCGCCGATTTCGAGCCGGAGCCGTCGGCGCGGCTCGCGGCGCTCGACGGGCTGAACCGCGTGATCCGGATCGGCAGCTTCTCCAAGACGCTGTCGGCGTCGTTGCGCTGCGGTTTCATCGCGGCGCGCGCCGACTGGATCGAGCAGCTGGTCGATCTGCAAGTCGCGACCGGATTCGGCGGCCCCTGCGCGGTCGCGACCGAAATCATCGCCAGCGTGCTCGCGACCGGCTTCTACCGCAAGCATGTCGAGGAGCTGCGCCGGCGGCTCGCGCGCGCCCGTCGCGACGTCGGCGAGAAGCTGCAGCGCATCGGCATCGAGCCGTGGCTGATGCCGCGCGGCGGCTTCCAGCTCTGGTGCCGCCTGCCCGACGGCTGCGACTCCGCCGACGTGGCGCGCGCGGCGCTCGCCGACAACATCGTGCTGGCGCCGGGCAACGTGTTCAGCACCACGCAATCGGCCACCGGCTTCATGCGCTTCAACGTCGCGCAATGCCGCGACCCGAAGCTGATGCCGGCGTTGCAGCGGGCGATCGGGCGCTAAGGCGCGCTCGATCGATGTAGCAGCACGCTACTTCTCCCCGACCTTGAACGGCTCCTCCTTGCCGGGCGGCACGGTTTCTTCGGCCATTGCCAGGATCATCGCGACCATCACGTAATTGCCGGCGAGCGCGGTGAGATCGACGATCTGCTGATCGTTGAAGATCTTCTTGGCCCGCGCATAGGTCTCGTCGGAGACCTTCTTGGTCGTGGTGAGCTCGGTGACGAAGTCGTACACGACGGCCTCGTCGTCGGCCATTTTCGACGGCCGGTCGCCGACCTTCAACTCTGCGATCACGTCCGGCGACAGCCCTGCCTTTGCCGCCAGCGGCGCATGCGCGAACCATTCGACCTGCGAGCGCCACTGCCGGCCGATGATCAGGATCGCGAATTCGTTCAGCCTGGTCGGCACGGAGGTCTGCCAGCGCAGATAATAGAAGAGATCGTACAGGCGCTGGCCGAGCACCGGGCTGCGGATGATCGGATTGTAGGGACCGCCGATGCCGACGCTCGACACCTTCATGATCTGCTCGCCGAGCGGCTTCTGCAGATCGCTGAGCTGATCCATCGTGAGCTGCGGGAAACGCGGCTCCTTGCTGGTGGCCGGTGCCGGGAACACCGTGGCCGCGAGCCAGCCGCCGGCTGCGGCCAGCGTGAGCGACGAAAGCCAGACAGTTGTTGAATGCATGATTCCTCCGATTTTGCTCTTATCGGAGGATGCTAGTCGAGCCGCACAGCATCGACCAGCCGCGCTGCGCGTAGATCAGCCCCTCACAGCGCGACGATATCGGTGAGGCATTGCTGCGTCACGCTCATCCGCGCGTCGATCTGCGCCTGGGTCTTGCAGTCCATGTTCATCGCGAACACGGTGATGTCGCTGCCCTTCTCGGACCAGCCGACCAGCCAGCCAAGCGAGCCGTGCTCCTTGTCGGTCAGGCCGGTCTTGGCGCGAATGACAGCGTCGCCGACTTTCGTCACCGGAAGGATGTCGCACACCAGCTGCTGGCTGCGCTTGCCGACCGGCAGCACACCGCGGCGCAAGCGGTCGAGGAAATCGATCTGCTGCACCGGATCGATCCGCAAATTGCCGGTGACCCAGAACTGATCGATGCCGCCGCCGATGTCGCGGTTGCCGTAGTCGATGATGTCGACATACTTCTTCATCCGCTCCTCGCCGATCCGGCGGGCGATCTCCTGGAACACCGGAACGGCCGACACCGCGATCGCCGAGCGCAGCGTGTGGTCCTTGTTCCAGGCCTCGATGCTGCGGGTGACGCCGTCCCACTTGAAGACGTCCTTGTCGGGGTCCTGCACCACGCCGGTCTCGAGCGCGATCAGCGCATTCGGGATCTTGAAGGTCGAGGCCGGCAATTTGCCCTCGCCCGAGCGGGTCTTGTCGCTGGCGATAATCAGATAGTCGTCGATCTTGTAGCCGACGAAGGTGCCCTCGGTGCCGAGATCGAAGAACCGCTTCTGCAGATCCTCGCGAAACTCGCTGCGCTGGTAGGACACATTCGCAAAACTGCGCGACGGCAGGATAGCAGCGGCGGCAAACAGACCGAGCGCATGGCGACGATGGATCACGGGAGACCTGGGCGAGTTGGGTTGGCGACGATGGTTGCTATCGTGGTAGAGCAATGACAACCAAAACGCCAGATCAGGCGTGTGATCGCCAACTTGCCGACCCAGTTCGCGCTAAGGTTGAGGTTATCGGAATGTCAAAACAGGGGCGCGTCTTGCGCGGGCTGCTCGTCACAATGTTTTGCCTTGCTGCCGGCCAAGCCGCCGCCGAGGCGCCATTCGTGCCACCCGGACTATCTCCACCGGACTACGAAGTCACCACAACGGCAACGAAATCCTACGATCCGAAGGAAAGCAGCCAGATTGTGATGCATCACGGCAATTGGACCCACGTAACCACGAGTATAGATTCGTCAACCGGCCAATACTACCGGAGTAGCGGAATTACTATCGGCTTCTATGATTGGAGCGTTGGGATCAGCCGCGATCGCTTACGCTTGAACGGGGTCGACTACGAAGCGCGCAATACCGGTGAACGACAGAACCATCTCGGTGAAAGCTGCACAGTGTGGGAAACCCAACGGAACAAGCCCGAAGTCTATGGTCGCCTGAAATCCTCTGAATCCAGCTGCGTGACCGATGATGGCATCGAGCTCTGGCACAGATCTATTTACGGAGACAAAGTCGGAAGATCAATCGAGGCGACGAAGATCGAACGCCGGCCGGTTTCGGACAACGAGGTCCATCCGCCGCGCTCCCTGCTGGCGTTAGACTGGCCGGAGCAGGACGCGCCAGAACGTTCGACAAAGCCGGATTATGAGGTTGTCATGGAGCTCTCGGTCGGCGCCGACCGGCCAACGCCCGTGATCCGTACGGTTCGCCAAAGCGGCCTGTGGCGGTTCACCGAGGAGATCGATGGCCCACGTCGCAATATCGCAATCACTTACGATTCGGGGACGCGACTTAGCTACGAGAGCGACAGCGCCGGGATTCCCAATCGACTCTCGATCTGGCCGTTGAAATCAGGACTTCCGGTATCGACGAGCGCAGCGCTACCCGACCCACGATATGCACCAAAGGATTTAGGTCGAAGCGACACGATCCTTGGCGAGTCGTGTCGCTGGTACCACATGAACCCTGGGTGGACACACGGCTTCACATCGGCCTGCAAGACCGAAGACGGGATCGTGCTCAAGGAGGAGTCTCATTCAAGAATAGACGATCGGACATGGACCGCCACACGCCTGACGCGGCGCCCGGTCTCGATCGACGAGGTCAAGCCTCCCGCCGAACTGTTGCAGCCGCACACCTGGGGCCTCGACTGACGCGCGTCTAGCGCTACCGAGCCCGGCCCGACATCCGCAGCACGAACACCAGCACTTCGGCGACGGCCTTGTAGAGCTCGGCCGGAATCTCGTCGCCGAGCTCGACATTGGAGAGCGCGCCGGCCAGGACCTCGTTCTCCTCGATCGGGATGTCGTTGGCCTTGGCGACCTCGATGATCTTTGCGCCGATCGCGCCCTTGCCTTTAGCGACCACGCGCGGCGCGCCGGCATGGTCGTAATGCAGCGCGACCGCGAGCTGGTTCTGCGTCTCGCTCATGATGCGCGGTCCAGGAAATGGCCGGCACGTGCGGGCGCGGGTTGCGGCGGGCTGCCGTCGCGGATCTCGATGTCGCCGGGCACAAGCTCGGCCCTGGTCAGCGCCTGGCTCAATTCGAAAGCGCCGGCGCGCAATTGCGCGGCGGTCGACGGACGCTCGGCCCACATCCGCACCGAGGTGCGCTCGCCGTTCAGCGAGACCAGCGCGTGCACCGGCCCCGCCGGTTCGACGTCCAGCGTGAAGCGCGCCCGCCACACCCGCTTGGCCGCTTCGATCTCATTGCCGCCGCCGTCGCGGGAAATCTCGAACTGCGCCATTGCCGTGCCCTGCTGGGTCAGGAACGGGATCTCGAAATTCCAGCGCGGCACCATGGCGTCGAGTTGCGCGCGCGCGGCATCGCTGTGGCCCGGCAGCGAGGCAACCTGCAGCAGCGTCTGCCGCGCCAGCGCCGCGTCGGTGTTTTCCAAGAGACGATGTGCCGTGGTCGCGAGCGGCGTGCCTGGCGCGATCGACGGCTCGGCAACGGCCTGTGCCGACGGCAGCGCGCCGTGGAACGGCGGTGGCGGCGTGTTGCCGCGTACCACGACATCACCCGGCAGCATCTCCCGCGGCGCGGTGCCCTGCCGTGTTGGATTGCCGAGTTCGTGCAGCGCTTCCTGAATGAGATTGAGCGTGCCGCCCGATGACGGGCCGGCATCGAGCGCATCCGCAAGTGCGCCGGCAAGTCCTGTGGCGGTGCGCGTCACATCCTCGGCGACTGGCACGCGGGCCTGCGGCAGCAGGATCTCCTGAACCTCGAGGCCATCTGCGGTCGGCGGCACAATGCTCGGCGCCGTGCTGGCGCCAGCCAGCGCCGGTTGCTGCGGCGGTGGCGCGGTCGCGGGCCTGGCCGCCTCGCCCGCGCCGAGCGAGGTCAGCGCCTGACGCAGCACGATCAGCGCGGCTTTCAGGTCAGGCACGTTGCCGGCCGGCGGCGTAACACCCGCGGCGAGCGTGGCCTCGAGCAACAGGCCGGATTTCTGGAAGCCGGCCTTGACGGCATCGCCGCTCAAATTCTGATCGAGGCCGGTCTGCTGCGCCAACACCTGCGCGATCGCAGCCTGTAGTTTGGGCGGCAAATTGGCTGTGGCAACCGCCGTGAGATTGGCGAACAGCGGCGCCTGGCTGCCCTGCACCGTGGCCGCGTGCTGCGCCGTCGCGGTAATGGTGACGCGCTCGAGCGGCGTCAGCACAACCTTCGGCACCGTGGCGACCGGCTGAGCAGCTGACGTGACGTTGGCCGCCTGTGGCGACAGCTGCACCGCATCGCCATTGCCCGCGCCCGGTCCAACCAGTTGCAGGCGAACGCCGCCGTCATTGCTCTGCGATACTGCGAGTTGCAGGGTCTGGCCCTGCTGCAGCGGCACCTCGGTCTGGACGTCGATCGACAGGCTCGCAATCGCGATCCGCACCAGATCGGCGGACAAGACCTTCAGCACCTGCGCATTGACGACGCTGCCGGTCTCGAGCGTGAGATCCGGCGCAGCGCTGTCCGCCTCCTTCGAGGCGAGCACCGGAAGCACGGGATTGACGGCAATTGCCATGTCGGAGGTCTCGGCGAGGCGCGAGGGACGTGCCGCAGGCTAGCCCGGCGCCGTAAACCCCTCGTTAACCGGTAGCCGGCTTGAGCTCCCTGAGGACGCCGGCGGCGGCCTTGAAATCGACCAGGCGGGCAGCCCGGCGCGCGGCCACCTCCTCGTCGACGCCCCATTTCTCGATGTTCCAGTCCTCGTCGACATGGGCGGCCGCCCAGATCTGGTCCTCGTCGCGAACGCCGTGCACCAGCGCCAGCGCCAGCAGCGCCGAGCCGGTCAGCGTCGTCACCACATGGAGGGCTGCGACCGACCATGGATCGGTCGGGAACGCGGCGCGCGCTGCCTTGATCGCGGGCTCGGGCTGGCCGACATGCATGACCCCCTCGGCCATCACGAAATGGGCGCCGAGCGCGTCCGCAGCCCAGAACAGGATCGGATCCCAATGCTGGGCCTCGCGCGCCACCAGCGCGTCGGGGTGGCCGGCGCGATAGAACAGCAGATCGCTGCCCAAGAACTTGGCCGCATCGTCGGCGACCTCGTCGGCGCGATCGATCACGCCCTCGATCACGCTGTTGGCGAGCCGCGTCAGCGGCATGGTGGTGGGATCGATGGTCTCTCCTTGCGCATTCCATTCCGCCGCGACCGCATCCGCGATGGCGCGGGTCGGCACCACGATCGGCTTGCCGGAGGGCGAGCGGACCTGCTTGCCGTCGAGCGTGATCAAAAATCCGCCATCGGCCTCGGTGACCCCCGCACTGGTGTAGAAGCGCTTGCGCTGCGGCGTGCGGATATGGCGCCGCACCGCCTCCTGCGGATCGAGCGGGGCTTGGTTGGGGACGTCTTCGAAGAGTTCGCGCATTACGCCGGCAGGCTTTCGTTCGGAGGGATTTCCCTGCAAGATATGTCAGCGGCAACGGCAAATAAAGCTGATGGGACGCGGCAAATTCCTTGCGGGTTTTTCGCTGGTTGCGGCGGCTTTCGGGGCCGCCACCGCCGGTGCCGGGTTCCGCTCGCCGGAATCCCTGATCCGCAATGTCTACGCCCATTACGGCAAGGGCAGCGCGGAGTTTTCGGCCGGGCTGCCGCGCGACGAGGCGACGGCGCGGCAATTCTTCGAGTCCAGCCTGCGCGCGGCGTGGTCCGCACCGCACGACGCGCCCTATGATTTCCTGGTGCAGAGCCCGGCCTGGCAGCTCGGCGCCGTCTCGATCGCGATCCTGCGTCGGCAGTTCGACAAGACCTACCTGACGGTCACGTTCGACAACCAGGGCCGCACGGTCACGCTCAACTTCATCGTCGTCAACGGCCCCGAGGGCTGGGTGATCTCGGATGTCGAGAGCCCGCACGATTCACTGCGGATGTTTCTGGCGCAGTTCGGACGGTAGACGGCAATGAGCCGCGATCGACGCCTGCATCGCACGATTTCGGCGCGAGCCTTTCGGTTTGCGTTGCTGTAAAGCTGTGGGGGCGACATCGACGCAGAGGAATGGATCGTGGCCAACGAACCTGACAGCTCCAACGACGGGCCACTGGATCGGGCGATCGCGATCCTGAGCTTCGTTGCCGAGCAGAAGAAGGCTTTGTCGGCTGCCGAGATCGCGGCCGCGCTTTCGCTTCCGCTTCCGACTGCGCATCGGCTGATCGGCAATCTCGAAGCGCGAGGCCTGATCCAGAAGGCGCTCGGCACCAAGCGCTACGTGGTCGGAAGCAGACTGGTGACGCTCGCCGCCAAGACGATCGGCGCGGCGTTTCGCACCGTGCGCCGGCACGCGGTGCTGAGCGCGGTGGCCGACCGCATCGGCGAGCAATGCGAGATCGGCGTCGTCCGCGACAACGTCGTGGTCTATGTCGACAGCGTTCGCTCCAAGCAACAGCAGGCGTTGCAGTTCAATCCGGGCGAAGCAGCGCCGCTGCATTGCACGTCGACCGGCAAGATCTACATGAGCCGGCTGCCCGCGAAGGTTCGCCAGCGGCTGGTCAAATCGCTCCCCCTCGTGCGCTACACGCCGACCACCATCGCCGATCCCGACGCGCTCTTGGCCTTGCTCGAGGAGACGCGGCGCAGGGGCTGGGCAAAGACCAACGAGGAATTCGTGCGGGGCGTCGTCGGCTGCGCCGTGCCGATCGTGTCGCCTGACGGCGACCTGATCGCATGCCTCGGTGTTTCAGTGCCCGCGGCGCGCGTCGGCTTCGCGGGTCTCGATGCTTTCATCGCCCCGTTGCAGGAGGCCGCAGCGCTGCTGTCCGAGACCATTCTACAGGACCATGAAGAAGATTTCGTTTATTCTCAATTTTCGGAATAAATACTCTCATTTTTCGAAGTAAATCTCGATCTCATGCCAATCCTGTGTATCCTTGAGGCAGTTGATTGCGCTGACCACGATTGAGGCAGCGCACTCCAAGTCCACTTTGCGACTTCAGGCCTGATCGCGCCGCCGGACCGTCCGGCGGGACGTCTTGCCGTGCCCAAAGCCACCGGAGTGATCATGCGCCAGCACTACGACATATCGGCCGTTCGCAAGGCCTTCCCGGCCGCCGAGCACGTGGTCTACCTCGACAGCGGCTTTCAGACGCCGCTCTCGCGTCCGGTGAAGGAGGCGTACGAGCGCTTCCTGTGGGAGAGCTTCGAAAACGCCGGCCCGAAGCAGGTCTGGCTCAATCGCCTCGAAGAGACCCGCACCAAGGTCGCCAGTTTCCTCGGGGTCAAGCCGCACGAAATCGCATTCACCAAGAACACGTCCGAGAGCATGAACATCGCCGCCAATGCGCTGCCGCTTCGTGCCGGAGACAAGGTTCTGATGATCCATGGCGATCATCCCAACAACGCCTACGCCTTCCTCAATCTGCGCAAGAAGGGCGTCGAGATCGTCTTCATCCCGATGACCGAAGTGGTGGATGCGGAAAGCTTCCGGCCGCATATCGACGAGCGGACGCGCGCGATCTCGATGTCGCAGGTCACCTTTCATGCAGGTCATCGCTTCGACGTCGAGAGCGTCGGCGAACTCTGCGCGCAGCATTCGCTCTACTTTGTGGTCGACGTGATGCAGGGCATCGGCGTGGTGCCGATCGACGCCAAGGCGATGAAGGCAACCTTCATCGGCTCCGGCACCCACAAGGGCCTGTTGGTACCGCAAGGGCTCGGCCTGCTCTATTGGGATGCGACGCGGACCGAGCTGGAGCCTGCCTACCTTGCGGCAGCCAGTCTTGCCGAGCCGCCGCTCGACTTCATCGCAAGCGCAGACAACATGGCCCTGCCCGCGACTGCGGGCCGCTTCGAGCTCGGCAATTTCAACCTGCCGGCAGTCCAGGCCCTGGGCGCGGCGATCGACCTCATCAACCAGATCGGGATCGAGCAGATCCAGCAGCATTGCTTCGAGCTCGGCGATTACCTGATCGAGCGCCTCGATCGGCTCGGGATCGGCCTGGTCGGCCCGCGCGCGCGGCAGCACCGCGCGCCGCACATCTATGTCATCGCCCTGCCGGCTGCCGACTGGCTGGACTACTTCACCCAGAACGGCATCCGTGTCTCGCCGGAGCGCGACGGCATCCGCGTGTCGCTCGGCATGTTCAACACTACCGAAGATATCGACCGTCTGATCGAGGCGATCCGCGCCCGCAACGCGCCATCGACCCAGGCCCGTACGGCCGTCCTGTCCAAGCTAGGCTAGCCTATAGGCTGTCCATTTAATTCAGCGGCACTCCGAGACGCCGTGAGGCGCGCCACAGCTCGGATGCTGCAACTCTCCGGTGGCGCAGGATCACGTCATGCAGGCAGGCAGCAGAGTCCAGACTTCGAGCAAGCTGACCACATACATCATGGTCAGCCTGTTCCTCGGCATTGCCGTGGGTTACGCGTGCAACACTCTCGCGAGCCCGGAACAAGCCAAGGCGATCGCCGGCTACTTCGCCATCATCTCCGACATCTTCCTGCGCATGATCAAGATGATCATCGCGCCGCTGGTGTTCGCCACCATCGTCTCCGGCATTTCCAGCCTCGGCGCCAGCGGGGGTGCCGTGGGACGCATCGCCGTCAAATCGCTGGCCTGGTTCATCACGGCCTCATTAGCGTCGCTGACGGTCGGGCTCGTGCTCGCGAACCTGCTGCAGCCGGGGCACGGCCTCGGTCTCGCGCTGCCTGACGTCAATGCCACCGCCAACGTCCAGACCAGCGCCCTGAACGTCAAGGATTTCGCCGCCCACGTCTTCCCGATCAGCGTCGTGCAGGCGATGGCCGGCAATGAGGTGCTGCAGATCCTCGTATTTTCGATGTTCTTCGGCTTTGCGCTGAGTGCGGTCAAAGGCACGCTGGCGCCCGACATCGCGCGGTCGATCGATCAGATCGTTCCTGTGATGCTGAAATTCACCGACTACGTCATGCGCTTTGCGCCGGTCGGCGTGTTCGCCGCCATGGCCGCGGTGATCACCACGCAGGGACTTGGGGTGCTCATCACCTATGGCAAGTTCGTCAGCGCCTTCTACTTCGGCCTGCTCGTGCTCTGGGTGATCATCATCGGCGCGGGCAGCGTGGTGCTCGGCGGATCGATCAGGAACCTGCTTCGTCTGCTGCGGCAGCCGATGATGATCGCGTTCTCGACCTCGAGCAGCGAGGCGGCCTTCCCGAAAATGATCGAGCAGCTGATGAAGTTCGGCGTATCGGAGCGGATCACCGGCTTCGTGCTGCCGCTCGGCTATTCGTTCAATCTCGACGGCTCGATGATGTATCAGACCTTCGCCGCGCTGTTCGTCGCCCAGGCCTTCAACATCGAGATGCCGATCACGACCCAGATCGCGATGTTGCTGTTGCTGATGATCACCAGCAAGGGAATCGCCGGCGTGCCGCGCGCCTCGCTGGTTGTTGCTGCCGCCACCCTCCCCACCTTCGGCCTGCCGGCGGGCGGCCTCGTGTTGTTGATCGGAATCGACGCCTTTCTCGACATGGGTCGGACAATGACCAATGTCATCGGCAATGGCGTCGCAACGGCCGTAGTTGCAAAATGGGAGAACGAACTGAGCGAGCCTGTCGAGCAAGACGCAAAGTTCCTGCCAACCGCCGTCGCGGGATAGCGAGAGCTCGCGGCCTTGGAATCACGAGGCCGCTCGCTGGAATTTGTTCGTCGTCGGCGCGACTGCACGTAACAAGATCGGCGACATCGAAAAAATTTCTGCGGATTGCCTGCGCGTCTCCGTATCTCCGCAATTCAGTCGGTGAATGGGTCATCCGATTGATCGCTCAGCAGGTTTGAACGTTGCGCGCGCTTCTGCGTCGAAGTGCCGCAAGTTTCTGTCATCTACGTGTTAAAAACCTGCCAGATTTCGGCAACAACGCGCCGCTAGCTTTCCGACACCAAACAGAAGCATTTGCCGACCCTTGCGGTCGCAAGACGTGAACTGACGCCACCCGTGACGTCGGTCGCGCGCTTGCGCGCGCGCGCCGGCGTATAAGCGGGGCGGCGTGGCGCGACGACTTTCGACCGTTTGTTGTGTCATCGCTGCGGCATGCCTGGGGCTTGCTGCGAGCGGCATGACGGCCTTGCTCGGCGCAACTGGCTTGCAGGATATGGCACGAGCACGACCGGACGTTTGTGCCCGGCCCGAACCCGGCAGCGCGATCAAAGAGCCCGGCGAATTGCGCAGCCGCGACGGCGTGCTCGAAACCGACCTCAGCATTCATGACGAGAAGCTGCCCGACGGCACCAGCCGCTATTGCTATTTGACGCCGGACGGCAAGCCGTCGCCGACCCTGCGGCTGAAGCCGGGCGATCAGCTCGTCATCCATTTCAAGAACGACCTCGTCGACCTCGACACCGCAACGCCCGCGATCGACAAGCCGCTCGCCGGCGCGCCGATCTGCACGACCAGGCCGAAAGTCGACGCCTGCGCGAGCGGCGCGATGACGCCGATCTCGACCAATCTGCACTTCCACGGGCTGACCGTGCCGCCGGTCTGCCATCAGGATGATGTGCTGAAAACCTCGACCCAGCCCGACGATGCGCCGTTCGAATACCGCCTGCGGATTCCGGACGACGCGCCGCCCGGGCTCTATTGGTACCACCCGCATCTCCACGGCTTCAGCAAGACCCAGGTGCTTGGCGGCGCCTCCGGCGCCATCATCATCGAAGGCATCGAGCGCGCCGATCCGCAGCTTGCTGGCCTGCCCGAGCGCGTGCTGGTGATCCGCGACCAGGATCTCGTCAATCCCGGCGCGTCGCCGTCGAAATTCGAGCCGGTCATGACCAAGAGCCAGATCGACAATGATGGCGACGTCGCCAACTCCGGCACCGGCTTCGGCAAGCCGTCGAAGGATCTCTCGGTCAATTTCGTGCCGGTGCCCTATCCGAACTATCCGCCGGCCCAGCTCAAGATGAAGCCGGGCGAGCGACAGCTCTGGCGCGTGCTGAACGCCTCCGCGATCACCTATCTCAACCTCGCTTTGCTGGTCGGCCGCGCGCCGCAGCAAATCGGCATCGTCGCTCTCGATGGCGTGCCGTTGCAATTCCACGGCAGCCCGTCGCCGCCGGTGCAGTGGGTCAATCATATCGGCCTGCCGCCGGGCTCGCGCGCCGAGTTCATCGTCGAGGGACCCCCGGCCGGCGCACAGGCGTTGCTAGTGACGCGCGCGGTCGACACCGGTCCCGCCGGCGAGAACGATCCCAACCGCGCGCTGGTTGCCATCACCGCCTCGGCCGATGCCGCCGCGCCGCAGGCCGCACTGCCCGCGCACGCCGAGCCGCTTCCGAAACCAGAGCGGCCCTGGGTCGGCAACGTCGCGCCGGTGCGCGTGCGAAAACTGTTCTTCTCCGAACAGCCGGAGAACCCCAACGATCCGAACAGTCCGACCAAATTCTTCATGACGATCGACGGCGAGACCCCGAAGCCGTTCGATCCGCAATCCGATAGTCCCGACATCACCGTGAGACAGGGCGACGTCGAGGACTGGATCATCGAGAACCGCTCGATGGAGCTGCATGATTTCCATATCCACCAGCTGCACTTCCAGCTGCTTGACTGGTCCGGTGTCGCCGTCAACGAGCCGTTCCTGCGCGATACCGTCAACGTTCCCTATTACAACGGCCGGATGCTGAAATATCCGAGCGTGCGCCTGCGCATGGATTTCCGCGATCCCAACATCGTCGGCACCTTCGTCTACCACTGCCACGTCCTCGAGCATGAAGACGGCGGCATGATGGGGCGGATCAAGGTCGTGCCGCGAGACACCGCAAGTTCCATCAAGCCGCTCAACGAGCAAAAAGGAGAGCTTTAATGCGCGACAGGCACAAGTCACGTTGGCTGCAGGGATGCCGCCTCACCCTCAGCGCACTTGCGCTGGGTCAGTTCACCGCCGGCCCGGTGCTTGCGGAGGACTGGAATCATCATGGTGGTGGCCACGAGACCCGGACGCCGATCAAGCACGTGATCGTCATTGTCGGCGAGAACCGCAGCTTCGACCACGTGTTCGCGACCTACGTGCCGCAGCGTTCCGGCGAAAACGTGTTCAACCTGCTCTCGCAGGGCATCGTCAAGCTCGACGCCAGCAAGAACGCGATCCCCGGACCGGACTTCGAAAAGGCGCACCAGCAGGCGGCCATGGATAACGGCCCGAACGATGCGTTCCTGCTGAGCCCGCCGAAGCAGAACTTCCCGAAGGATCAGCTGCCGTCTCCGCTGGTCGGCGGCCCCAAGGTCTCCTACATTCCGAACCAATGCGGCAGCTCGCCGATCACCACCTGCGAAGCGTCACTTGCGCTGGCGCAGCAGTCGGAATCCGGCCTGCCGTCCGAATACTACCAGTACCTGCTCTCCGGCGGCACCGGTCAGACCTCGCAGACCCCCGACCAGCGCATCACCAATGTCAGCGCGCTGCCGGCCGGTCCGTTCCAGCTCACCAACGCCGATGGCATGCCGTACGACTCCTATTCGGCAAGCCCGGTGCATCGCTTCTACCAGATGTGGCAGCAGCTGAACTGCAACCACTCGGCGGCCAGCCGCGACAATCCGTCGGGCTGCGGCGCCAATCTGTTCGCCTGGGTCGAAGTGACCGTCGGCGCCGGCGCCAACGGCGCGACGCCGCCCTCCAACTTCTCCACCGAGTATTCGCCGACCGCGAAGACCACCGGTGAAGGTTCGACGGCGCTCGGCTTCTACAACGTGCAGAAGGGTGACGTGCCCTACTTCACATCGCTGGCGCAGAAATATGCGATGAGCGACAACTTCCACCAGTCCGTCAACGGCGGCACCGGTGCCAATCACATCATGCTGGGTCATGCCGACATGATCTATTTCAGCGACACCTACGGCAACGCCGCAGTGCCGCCGAACGGCACGCAGGTTTTCGGCGGCACGCCCGACGCCGGCATCGTGCATGAAATCGAGAATCCGAATCCGGCTGTCGGCACCAACAACTGGTACACCGAAGACGGCTACGGCGCCGGCGGCAATGGCGGCTATCCCGCGCCGTACCAGACCAGCCCGGTGTCCGGCGGCGGTTCCTACAGCGACTGCTCGGATCCGAGCCAACCCGGCGTCAAGCCGATCCTGGACTATCTGAAGAACATCCGGATCAACGCGAATTGCGAACCGGGCCACTATTATCTGTTGAACAACTACAATCCCGGTTATTTCGGCAACGGCAAGAACGCCTACACCGACACCAATCCGTCGAACACGCCGTTCACGATCCCGCCGTCGACCCGCAAGAGCATCGGCGACAGCCTGAACGAGCGCAACATCTCCTGGAAGTATTACGGCGACCAGTGGAGCAACTACGTCAACGATCCCTACCAGCTCAACTGGGGCGTCGCCGGCCCGACCGCCGACGAGTACTGCAATATCTGCAATCCGTTCCAGTACGACAGCTCGATCATGTCGCATCCGGAACAGGTCGCAGCCCATATCAAGGACTCGGTTGATCTGTACTCCGACCTCAGCAAGCACTCGCTGCCGGCGGTCTCCATCGTCAAGCCGAGCGGCTTCACCGACGGTCACCCGTCGTCGTCCAAGCTCAACCTGTTCGAAGGCTTCGCCAAGAAGATCGTCGACCAGGTCCAGGCCTCGGACTACGCCAAGGACACCGCGATCTTCATCACCTTCGACGAAGGCGGCGGGTACTTCGACTCCGGCTATGTGCAGCCGCTGGATTATTTCGGCGACGGCACCCGTATTCCGCTGATCGTGGTGTCGCCGTTCGCGCGGCAGGGCCACATCTCGCATGAGTATGCCGATCACGTCTCGATCATCAAATTCATCGAGCGCAACTGGCGCCTGGAGCCGATCACCAACCGCAGCCGCGACAACTACCCGAACCCGGTCACGGCGCCCGGCAATCCCTATGTTCCGGTCAACAGCCCGGCACTCAGCGATCTCTTCGACTTCTTCGACTTCGACGGCGGTGGCCATCACCATCACGGCGATGGCGACGGCAACGATCAAGGCGGCAACTGGAACAACTGACGACCGCACCTCGCGACCTAACGATCCGCCGGCCCGGAAGGCCGGCGGATTTCGTTTTTGCCGGGCTAGTTGTCCAAAGCCTGCGCGAGCCTGTAACGTGCCCGGCGACATCGACCTCGTCGCCGTGGGATCCTGTCCAATGACCTCAATCGCTTTCCGCCCGGCTCAAGCCGCCGACCTTCCCGCAATCATCGCACTGCTCGCTGACGATGTGCTGGGGCAGCAGCGCGAGGATGCAAGCTCTCCACCGAACCGCAGATATGTCGACGCTTTCGATTCCATCCTTGCCGATCCCAACCAGCTGCAGGTGGTGGCAACGTTTGATGACAAGGTGATCGGCACGCTGCAGCTCACCTTCATCCCCGGACTGGCGCGGCTTGGTGCCTGGCGCGGACAGATCGAGGCGGTCCGGATCGCCGAGGCGCACCGCAGCTCTGGCGTCGGCCAGCAGATGTTCGAATGGGCGATCGCGCAATGCAAAGCGAGGGGCTGCCATCTCGTGCAGCTCACCACCGACAAGACGCGCCCCGATGCGCACCGCTTCTACGAGCGGCTGGGCTTCGTCGCCAGCCATATCGGCTACAAGATGATGCTCTGACGTCTGCAACGCCGGAGCCTCCCCCCCCCCGCCAGCGCTCAGGGCTTCTGATAGATCACATGACCGGCGCGGATGGTGGTGCTCACTTTGGCAAGATTGGCGACGTCGGCGAGCGGATCGCCGTCGAGCACCACGAGATCGGCGTCAAAGCCCTGCTCGACCTTGCCCTTCTTCGCGGCTTTGAAGAACCGCGCCGGATTGGTGGTCAGCGCGGCCAGCACCTGGCGCTCCGACAGCGCGCGGTGCATCAGCTGGACTTCCTGCGTGGTGTCGTATTGCGTGGTGAAGCCGACATCGGTACCGAACAGCACCGTGCCGCCATTGTCGGAGAATTGCTTGAGCTGATTGACGGTGACCGCGACCAGACGGTTGGTGACGTTCGGATCGAGCACGACGGTGGTGAACAGCCCCAGCGTCGGGATCAGCGCGGTGCCCTGCGCCTTGAAGCGCGCCAGCTGGTCGTCGGTGTAGGCGCGCTCGCTCGGCGTGGTGTGCGCGAGCACATCGACATCGGATGCGATCACCGTCTCGACGCCGATCTTGTTCTGCGGGTGTGCGAACACCGGCTTGCCCTGCGCATGCGCCACATCGACGGCCGCCTTGGCAATCGCCGGGTCCATGTTCACGACGGGCTTGTCGCCCATGAAGGCGCCGGTGAACAGCTTGATGCCGTCATCGCCCATCGCGAGCCAGTCGCGCGCCCATTTCGCCGCCTCTTCCGGCGTCGCGGCTTCGGGAAGCTGCAGATCGCGCGGCAGGTACACGGGATGCCCGCCCTTTGGAAAGATGCTGCCGGCCAGCCGGATGTTGGGACCGGCGACGTCGCCGGCCGCGATGCGCTTGCGCAGCGGCAGCGTATCGCGCGGATCGGAGCCGAGATCCCACACCGTGGTGAAACCCCAGCGCGTCAGCATCTCCTGCATGTGCTGCGTCAACGCCGCGGCCGGCGCCTCGCCGGCATTGTGCCAGGATTGTTGCGTGAAATGCACGTGGCTGTTCCAGAACCCGGCGACCACGGTCTTGCCGCTGCAATCGATCACCCGCGCATCCGCCGGCACCGTGACCTCGCCTGATTTGCCGACCGCGCTGATGACGCCGTCGGTCATCACGATCACGGCATCCGGCAACGCCGCCGCATCGGCCGATGCGTAAAGCGTGCCGCCTTTCAGCGCTACTGTCTCAGCGTTTGATGCCGTCGAGGTAGCGCCCAAGGCAAAGAGAACAAGCGCGACGCGTAGCCAGATCCTGGTCATGGACAGCCTCTCTCAGAATTGCACGCCGGAAGCGGTCCGGCGCGCGGCACCATAGAGGCTATGCACGGCGCGGTTTGATCGTTCTTGCTGTCCGTGATCGATATGCGAGACGGTGCCCGGGCTTCACTCCTCGGGCGCGTTCTCGATCGGGTCGAAGCGATCGGCCTCGAGCCCGAGCAGATTCCAGGACTGCAGCATGTGCGGCGGCAGCGGCGCGGTGGCGTCGATGACACCGCCGCGCGGGTGCGGAATCACGATGCGGCGGGCGAGCAGATGCAGCCGGTTTTGCAGGCCACCGGGCAGCTGCCAGTTCTCCTTGTTGAAATACTTGGGATCGCCGACGATGGCGTGATCGATATGCGCCATGTGGGCGCGCAATTGATGGGTGCGGCCGGTCACCGGCTTGAGCGAGACCCAGGCAAGCTTGGTCGCGGACGCCTCGACCACGGCGTAATAGGTCACAGCGTGGCTTGCGCCCTCGTCACCATGCTCGGCGATCCGCATGATGCTGTCCTCCTCGCTCTCCTCCTTGGCGAGATAGGTCGAGATGCGGCCCTGCTTCGGCTTCGGCACGCCGGCGACCAGCGCCCAGTAGATCTTGCGCGCGGAGCGATGGCGGAACGAGCCGGTCAGTGCGCTGGCGGCAAAGCGCGTCTTGGCGATCAAGAGGCAGCCCGAGGTCTCGCGGTCGAGCCGGTGCACCAGCCGCGGCTTCTGCCCCTTGGCGTCGCGCATCACCTCCAGCATCTGATCGACATGGCGCGTCATGCCGGAGCCGCCCTGCACCGCGAGACCGGCCGGCTTGTTCAGCACCAGCACGTCGTCGTCCTCGTACAGCGTCATGTCCTTCAGCGCCTGCAGCGTCTTCGCCTCGGCCTCCGAGAGCGTGCTTGCTGTCTTCGGCGTGTCGAGCCGCAGCGGCGGGATCCGCACGCTCTGGCCCTCCTCGAGCCGGTCCTTGGAATCGGCACGCTTGCCGTTGACCCTGAGCTCGCCCTTCCGGACGATGCGCTGGATGTGGGAGAACGACAGGCCGGGAAACCGCGCCTCGAGGAAGCGGTCGACGCGCATGCCGTTCTCGTCGGCGGTGACGACGACGGTCTGCACCTTGGTCGGCAATGGTTGCTCGGCCGCAGGCTTCGCGGCGGCGGGCTCCGGCCGCTCTTGCCGGTCGCGGCGCGGCTCGGCAAAGCGCGGCGGCTTTCCGGGCGCACGGTGCGCGAACGGACGGTCGCCGGACTTGCGTTCGCCAGACTTGCGCTCGCCAGACTTGCGGTCACCGAACTTGCGCTCGTCCGGCTTGCGGCTGCGTTGCCCCGGTCCGCCCTTGCTACGCTCCTTGCCGCGGTCGCTATCACGGCCCTTGTCGCGCCCCTTGGCGCGATCGCCCGGCGATGTGGTTCTCTTGATGCGGCGGCTCATAGTGGTTTTTTGGCTCCAGACCTGCATTGTGCCTAGCGCAATTGCCGCGAATCGTCACGGCGAAATCGGTACAAATCCGGCACAACATCGGCCATGGTCGGCCGCATCCGGCAATCGGCGGGGAGCCGTGGAAAGGGCCTTGCAATGAGACTGGCGATATCGGCTTTGGCGGCGGCCCTGATGCTCTCCAGCCCGGCCCTGGCCCAGCAAAGCCCGATGCCGGAAGAAGTGGCCTGGAAGCTGCTGGAACTCGGCCGCGTCATCGACCCGCCCAAGACGGCCGCGCTCTACGCACCACTGCAACAGAAGGAGCCCTATCAGGGCGTCAAGGTCGAGCGCGACGTCAAATACGGCCCCGCCGACCGCCATCTGCTCGACGTCTTCACACCGGAGACGGCATCGCCGTCCCGGCCGGTGCTGATCTACATCCATGGCGGCGGCTTCATCGCCGGCAACAAGCGCGCCCCCGGCAGCCCGTTCTACGACAACATCATGCTGTGGGCCACCAAGAGCGGCTTTGTCGGCGTCAACGCGACCTACCGCCTGGCGCCGGCCTTCCCGTGGCCGGCAGGCGCCGAAGACATGGGCGCGATCGTGCAGTGGGTCTCGGAAAACATCGCCTCCCGCGGCGGCGACCCCAAGCGCATCTTCCTGATGGGCCAATCCGCCGGTGCGATCCATGTCGCGAGCTATGTCTCGCACGACGAATTCCACAGAGTGAAGGGCGGCGGCCTTGCCGGCGCGATCATGGTGTCGGGCATCTATGATCTGACCGCCTCGCCGGCCGGCGATGCCGAGCTCGCCTATTACGGCTCCGACCCCTCGCGCTACGCCGAGCGCTCCTCGCTGCAAGGCCTGGTCGGAAGCCCGATCCCGTTCCTGATCACCGCGGCCGAGCTCGATCCGCCGCGCTTCGTCGAGCAGTTCGAGCTCGTGAAGCAGGCCACCTGCAAACGGCCCGCCGGCTGCGCGCGCAGCTTCATGCTGCCGCAGCACAGCCACATGTCGGAGGTCTATGCGATCAACACGCCCGATACGCGGTTGACCGACGAGATCCTGGAGTTCGTGAAGAGCGTGAAGTGAGCGCTAAAGCACGATGAGATTGGGTTGAATCCTGAAGTCACGGGCCGTCGCAGCGGGCGTCGCCAAAAATATCGAAAAACAACCCCATGCAAAGTAGCCGGCGACCGACGTTCGACCAAACAACTTGACACGTCGGGCAACTCAGGGATACGCTTCTAATATTCCGAAATCACGCTCCAAGTCGCCTGCAGGGACTCGTTCCCCTTCGGCATTCCAGGTCGATCAGCAGCTTCCGGAAGTGCCCGGAAGCCACCGATCTTTCAAGAAATCCGAACCGCCATCAAGAGCAACGCAGCAAAGCAACCGATCGGTGCGAGATGGGAAAACTCCCGATGCCGCAGGATGGTCAAAGCTGCCGCTGCGAGAATGGCGGCGCAGAGAATCAAACCTGCTGCACGGGTTGCCGGTATAGCGACCAGGATTGCGGCCGATATTTCCAATCCCCCAGTGACGCGGCACCACCACGCGGGATACCCCCATCGAACAAAGTTGCTCTGCGTCGTCGATGTCGCGATCGCATTGAACAGACCTGCACTGGCGAAGGCCGCGGCAAGCAGCCTGATGAATATCATGTGCATGGCCTAGGCGACCGCCAACGCATATGCGCGCAATTCGTCGATGATCGATGCCCGCGAGGGATTCCAGCCGAGTTCGCGCTTCGCCTTCTCGCCCGAGATGATCTGATCGGTGGCGATCGCATCGGCGAAGCCCCAGAGCACCTTGCGCGCCTCGTCGAGCGGCCATACGGCTACCCGGCCCCTCGCGCCGCCTAACTCGCTCGCTGCGCGTGCGATCTCGACGAGCCGCGGCGCCGAACCGTGCGCGCCATTGAAGACGGATCCCGCCGGGGCCCGTTCGAGCGCAAGCGCATAGAGATCGGCCAGGTCGTCGGCATGCACGGTCGACCAACGATTATGACCGTCACCGACATGAAGCGCCGCGCCATGTTCCTTGGCCGCTGCGACCATCATCATCGCGGCGCCGCCCCGATTGCCGTATACCCAGGCAGGCCGGATAACGACCGGACGGACGCCCTCAGCTCCGGCAGCGAGGATCTCGCGTTCCAGCGCCTTGCGCCAGCGGACCATCTCGACCGGGTTGAGTGGCGTGTCCTCGGTCGCCGGCGTGTCGCCCGTGGAGCCGTAGACCAAGCTGCCGCTGGTATAGATGAAGCGCTTACCAGTTCCGCGCAGGGCTTGGAGAATTGCACGCGTCGCAATCTCATCGAGAGACGCGGCGTTCTGGTCGTTGGGCGAAGCGGCATGGACGACGGCGTCCACGCCCCGCACCGCCGAGGTCAAGCTCGCCGGGTCGGCAAGCTCACCCATCTCCACCACGAAGCCTCGGTCCAGCAGCTTGGCCGCGCTCGCTTCGGACCGGGCGAGCCCCACGATTTCGTGACCTCGCTCCTTCAATCGATCCGCTACCGCACCGCCGATCAAGCCGGTCGCGCCTGTTACTAAAACTCGCATGTCGATCACCTCTTCAAGTCAGGTGAATCCAACAAAGCGGAACGGCAATGCGGATGGAAATCGCAAGTCCTGATGTGGCGCTATCGATCGCGCCGATGGCGTCAAGCAGCGGCGGCGATTTTGGTGATGATGTCGCGCAGCCAGGCGATAGCCCCATGCGTATCCGCCCGCCGGTGCCACATCAAGTTGAGTGGCCAGGTGGGCAGTTCGAGCGGCGGATCATATATCGCTATTCCAGCTCTGGTATCAGCGAACCTTCGTGCGACCCGGGAGGCCAGCGTCGCGACGAGGTCGGTTCCGGCGATCACGAAGGGTGCCGCCAGAAATTGCGGCAGGCTCAGCACGACGCGCCGTTCGAGGCCGAGTTCGGCAAGCCTTAGATCGACGATCCCGGAGCGGTCACCTTCGGGAGAAACCAGAAGGTGCGGCGCCGCTGCGAAAGTCTTGAGGTTTGGACCACCTGCGAACGCCGGGTGCCCCTCCCGCACGACGCAGGCGAAACTCTCAAAAAACAGCGGGCTGCTGATAATACGCGCCGACGTCTCGACGGGGAAGCCGATCGCGAGGTTCGCCTCGCCGCTGTCGAGCAGCGTGATAGCTTCGTCTCGCCCGAACATCCCGCAAACGCGCACGTTGATGTGCGGGGCATCGACGCTGAGGCGGGCCATGAGCGGCGGCAACAAGACGAACGCCGCATAGTCGGTCATCGCGAGCGTGACGGTATTGTCGGCCGTCGCGGGGTCGAAGCTATCGGCCTGTAGCGCGCTCCGAAGAAGCCGGAGCGCATCCGAGACTGGACCAGCAAGGTCATGGGCGCGGGGCGTCGGCTGCATGCCTGATGGCGTTCGCACGAAGAGCTCGTCTCCAAGAAGCTCTCGCAAGCGCGTGAGTGCTCCGCTCATCGCCGACTGGCTGAGGCCGATCCTCGATCCGGCGCGCGTCACGTGACGCTCCGCGTACAGCGCGTCAAAGGCCTTCATCAAGTTGAGGTCGAAGCCAGCTATATCCATGTGGCCGATCATAGGGGGATGCGCTCAACGGGGATAGCCGCCATACGTCGAGCGCCGTGGGCCAACATCCTGCCGAAAAGCAATCGCAGCGATCCGATCTGCTTGCGTCAATCAGGCCATGGCTGCGCGCGAATGAGTCCACGGCCTGATCTCGTCTTGCTCTAGCTCCCGCCGCGCTCCTTGCGCAGCCTGTTCCAGTAATCCAGCCGTTTCCTGATCTCGCGCTCGAAGCCGCGATCGGGTGGATCGTAGAAGGTCTGGCGGCCCAGCGCTTCCGGGAAATAGTCCTGGCCGGAGAACGCGTCCGGCGCGTCGTGGTCGTACTGATAGCCGGAGCCATAGCCCTCCGACTTCATCAGCTTGGTGGGCGAATTCAGGATGTGCTTCGGCGGCAGCAGCGAGCCGCCCTGCTTCGCGGTCTGCATCGCGGCGCCGAACGCGGTATAGACCGCGTTCGATTTCGGCGCGGTGGCGAGATAGACCACGGCCTGCGCGATCGCGAGCTCGCCTTCCGGCGAACCCAGGAAGTCATAGGCATCCTTGGCGGCGTTGCAGACCGCCAGCGCCTGCGGATCGGCAAGGCCGATATCCTCGACCGCCATCCGCACCACGCGCCGCGCCAGGAACAGCGGGTCCTCGCCGGCATCGAGCATGCGCGCGAGATAATACAGCGCCGCGTCCGGATCGGAGCCGCGCACCGACTTATGCAGCGCCGAGATCAGATTGTAATGCCCGTCGGCCGATTTGTCGTAGATCGGCGCGCGGCGTTGCAGGATCGACTGCAACTGCTCGGCGTCGAACACCTCGCCCTTGCGCGCGGCGCGCCAGACCTCTTCGGCCAATGTCAGCGAGGCACGGCCATCGCCATCGGCCATCCGCACCAGCACGGTGCGCGCCTCCGCATCGAGCGGCAGGCTCTTGCCCTCGATCTTCTCGGCATTGGCGAACAGCTTTTCGATCGCGGCCGTATCGAGCGAGTGAAACACCAGCACCCGGGCGCGCGACAGAAGCGCCGCGTTGAGCTCGAACGACGGGTTCTCCGTGGTGGCGCCGACCAGCACCACCGTGCCGTCCTCCATGACAGGCAGAAAGGAATCCTGCTGCGCGCGGTTGAACCGATGCACCTCGTCGACGAACAGCAGCGTGCCCTTGCCGGTCTCGCGGCGGGCACGCGCGGCATCGAACGCCTTCTTCAGATCGGCGACGCCTGAGAACACCGCGGAGATCTGCTCGAAATGCAGCTCGGTGGCGTCGGCGAGCAGCCGCGCCACGGTGGTCTTGCCGGTGCCGGGCGGTCCCCAGAACACCAGCGAGCCCAAGGTGCGCGTCTCCAGCATGCGGGTCAGCGCGCCGTCGGGCCCGAGGATGTGGTCCTGGCCGACCACGTCAGCCAGCGTGCGCGGGCGCAGCCGGTCCGGCAGCGGGTGTGGCGCGTCCTGCTCCATCCCCGCCGCGGCGAACAGGTTCGTCGCGTCCCGCGGTTGCTTCGGGCTCACTTGCGGCTCATCCGCCGAGCGTCACATTGATCTGCTGACCGCCGCGCACCAAGGTGATGCGCCAGATCCGCGAGCCCGCCTTCGATACCTTGTCGAGGTCGCTGGTGCGCACGATCTTCTCATTGTTGACCGCGAGGATGATGTCGCCTTTCTGGAAGCCGACATTGGCGGCGGTGCCGTCGTCCGCGAGCTCGGTGACGACGACGCCCTCGGCGCCGGCGTCGAGATGCAGCTCATCGGCCAGCGCCGGCGAGATATTGGCGACCCTGGCGCCCTGGAACGGCGAGCGCCCGGTCAGCACGATCTCGTCGCGGTTGGTGTCGGGCGCGGTCTCCAGCGGCACGGTCAGCTTCACCGGCTTGCCGGCGCGCTGCACCTCGATCTCCGCGCTGCCGCCGAGCGGCCGGGTCGCGAAGCGGTAGTCGAACGCGTTGGGATCGTCGACCGCCGTGCCGTCGATCCCGACGATCAGGTCGGAGAGCTTGAGCCCGGCCTTCGCCGCCGGGCTGTTCGGCGCGACGTTGGCGACCAGCGCACCGGTCGGCAGCTTCAGCCCCAGCGTCTCCGCGATCTCCGGCGTGACCGCCTGCAACCGCGCACCGAGCCATGGCCGCTTCACATTCTTGCCGCCACTCTTGGCGGAGGCCACCACCACGCGCACCATGTTGGCCGGGATCGCAAAGCCGATGCCCTGCGAGCCGCCGGAGCGCGAGAAGATCGCGGTGTTGATACCGGCCAAGCGTCCGGTCATGTCGACCAGCGCACCGCCGGAATTGCCGGGATTGATCGCGGCGTCGGTCTGAATGAAGAATTGATAATCCGTGATCCCGACTTGAGTACGCGCGAGCGCCGAGATGATGCCGTGCGTCACGGTCTGGCCGACGCCGAACGGATTGCCGATCGCGAGCACGACGTCACCGACCTGCAGCTGGTCGGAATTGGCGAAGTCGAGCGTTGCGAATTTTTCCTTGTTGGTCTCCTTCAGCCTGAGCACCGCAAGGTCGGTGCGGCTGTCCTTCAGCACGATCTCGGCCTCATATTCGCGCTTGTCGGCGAGCGAGACCTTGACCTGGTCGGCGCCCTCGATCACGTGATTGTTTGTGACCACGAGGCCGGACGCATCGACCATCACGCCGGAGCCGAGCGAGCGCTGCATCTGCTCGGGCTGCTGCCCGGGCACGCCGAAGAAGCGACGGAAGATCGGATCGTCCAGGAACGGATTGCGGTTCTGCACCGTCTTGGCGGCGTAGACATTGACCACCGCCGGCTGCACCCGCTGCACGATCGGCGCGTAGGACAGCTGGAGCTCGGCCTGCGAGGACGGCACGCGGCGGTCCTGGGCTGCGGCCGGGGACAGATTCCCCATGAAAGCCAACGTGCACAGGGCGGATATGGCAGCAAAGCGGACAGGTCGGAGCATTCTCACCTCTCGTGGAAAACGCCGGAATATAGGCGTGTTCGCCGGGCAATTGAAGGGCGCCGGGCCGGATAAACCGCCCCCCGCCAGACCGGTGCAAAACCCCTGGCCGTCGCGTTGAAGCGCGCCGCCAAGCTTCTATGATGCCTGTCATCTCACTGCGCTGCTCCGCTTGTTGCCTGCGGACAACAAGCGGAACTGCGAAGCCTGGAAGCACTGTCGCGCGTCAGTCACGTTCGACTCCTAGGACCGTTCAGTGAGTGAGTGGGGACTTCAAAACACAACAGGGGTGCAACATGGGTGCGATAAAAGTCGGTGCAATCGCGATCGGGCTTGCGGGGGCGCTCGCCGCCTCGCCGGCCCATTCGCAATCAGCCGGAGGCGGCAGTGATGCCGAGATCGCGCTGCTCAAGCAGCAGCTGAAGATGCTCGAGCAGAAGCTCGACAAACTGCAGAAGCAGACCAACGCCAATACCGCGTCCGCAGCCAGCGCAAACGCCAACGCAAAGGCGGCCGATGCGAAGGCTGCCCGCGTCGCAAGCGCCAACGCCGCGATCCCGGTGAAGGGCCCGGTCGCGCCGTCCGGCGTCGTGGTGACGATGCCGAACAACCGGCCGACGATCTGCACCGCGGACGAACAGAACTGCGTTGCGATCACCAGCCGCGTGCACTGGGATGTCGGAGGTTACGACTATCGTCCCAACACCGCAGGCACCTCGCCGCAGAAGCTCGACAGCGGCGAGAATCTGCGCCGCGCCCGCATCGGCATCGTCGGCAAATTCTTCGGCGACTGGAATTACGCGCTGATCTACGACTTCGGCGGCACGTCCGACGGCTTTGGCGGCGCCGCGGCGGGATCGCTGCCCGGCGGCGGCACCTCCGGTGTCGAGAATGCCTATCTGAGCTACACTGGCTTCAAGCCGTTCGGCGGCAAGATGGCGATCGAAGGCGGCATCATGGACATCCCGTGGACGCTAGACGAAGCCACCAGCTCCAACGACATCCTGTTCATGGAGCGCGCCTCGGTCGGCATCATCGCGCAGAACATCGCGGCCGGCGACTTCCGCTCCGGCGCCGGCACCCGCTGGTGGAACGACCAGCTCTGGATCGGCGGCTATGTCACCGGACCGACGACCGGCGCAATCCACTCCGCGTCCTCGGCCTCGCCGGCCGGCTCGTCCGAGCAGTATGGCGGTGTCGTGCGCGTCGCCGGCAATCCGATCAGCGGCAAGAACTACTCGGTACATATCGGTGCCGACGCGGAATGGCTGGTGCAGCCGCCGCGCAACCAGCTGACGCAGGCACAGACGCTGACGCTGAGCGACCGGCCCGAGCTGCGCATCGATCCGACGACGCTGATTTCGACCGGTGCGATCGCCAACGTGTCGGGCGCACAGGTCTACGGCGTCGAGGCGGCCGCGACCTACGGCTCGTTCATTGCGCAGGGCGAGTACTATTGGTTCAACGTGGATCGTTCCGCGAATACCGGGCTGCCGCCGTTCGGCGCACCGAGCCTGAAATTCGACGGCGGCTACGCGCAGGTCGGCTATGTGCTGACTGGCGAGAACCACGCCTACAACGCGGCGACGGCCTCCTACGGCGGAATCAAGCCGCACGATCCGTTCTCGCTCGCCGGCGGCGGCATCGGCGCCTGGGAAGTCGCCGGTCGCGTCAGCACGATGAACCTCAACGACCAGGTCGGCCAGGCAGTCGGCGTCGCGGGTGGACGGCAGACCGTCTACACCGCCGCGCTGAACTGGTACGTCAACAACAATGTCCGCTTCATGCTGAACTATCTGCATGGCGACGTCGCCAAGCAGGCCTCGGCGACTTCGAGCGCGGATGTCGGCTCGAAGTTCGACGCGGTCGCGCTGCGCACGCAGGTTGCGTTCTGAGACAGCGTGACCTGTCGTCAACAAAGAAACGGCCGGGGCAACGCTCCGGCCGTTTCATTCTGATGCGCTAGGCCGCGTTCTTCTTCACCACGACCTCCGGCGCCGGCGCGCAGGACAGCCGCTCCTGATGACCCTCGCCCCAGGCCTTCAGGATATCGATCACCGGGCGCAGGCTCTCACCGAGTTCGGACAGCGTGTATTCGACCCGCGGCGGCACCTCGGCATAGACCTTGCGGATCACGAGGCCGTCGTCCTCGAGCGCACGCAACTGCTTGGTCAGCATGCGCTGGGTGATGCCGGGCATCCGCCGCCGCAGCTCGCCGAAGCGCTGGGTGCCGGCCTGCAGATGATACAGGATCACGCCCTTCCATTTGCCGTCGATCAGGTCGAGCGCCGCCTCGACCGCGCAGCCCGGCCGGCGCGCAAAATTCTTCCGTTTCATCGGTATTTCCCCAATAGTATACAAACAGGGACTAGTTCCCTGATTTTACAGTACTTGCCAAACGGACGCCAGCGCGACAGGTATCACGGCAGGCAATCGCCCACCATGGAGACCAGGCATGAAGGCCGTCGGATACCAAAAGTCGCTGCCGATCGAGGCGGCGGACTCGCTCGTCGATTTCGAGATCGCCAAGCCCGAGCCGAAGGGGCGCGATATCCGCGTCGCGGTGAAGGCCATCTCGGCCAACCCGGTCGACTACAAGGTGCGCAAGCGCGCTGCGCCGACGGATGGCAGCTACAAGATCCTCGGCTTCGATGCCGCCGGCGTGGTTGACGCGGTCGGGCCTGACGTCTCGCTGTTCAAGCCGGGCGATGAAGTGTTTTACGCGGGCTCGATCCTGCGCCAGGGCACCAATTCGGAATTTCATCTGGTCGACGAGCGCATCGTCGGCAACAAGCCGGCCTCGCTGTCATTCGCACAGGCCGCCGCCCTGCCCCTGACTTCGATCACCGCGTGGGAGCTGCTGTTCGACCGGCTCGGCGCCGTGCCGGGCAAGAGCCTCGATCCGCGCACGCTCTTGATCACCGGCGGCGCCGGCGGCGTCGGCTCGATCCTGATCCAGCTGGCACGCCGCCTCACCGGGTTGACCGTGGTTGCGACCGCGACCCGACCGGAATCGCAGAAGTGGTGCCGCGATCTCGGCGCGCATGCGGTGATCGACCACTCGCAGCCGATGAAGGAGCAGCTCGAAAAGCTGAAGCTGCCGCCGGTCGGCCTGGTCGCCAGCCTCACCTTCACCGACCAGCACTACAAGTCGATCGCCGACTTCATCGCACCGCAGGGCAAGTTCGGCCTGATCGACGATCCCGCGGAATTCAACGTTGCCGCGTTCAAGGGCAAGGCGGTTTCGGTGCACTGGGAATCGATGTTCACGCGCTCCTCGTTCCAGACGCCGGACATGATCGCACAGCATCATCTGCTCAACGACGTTGCCGACCTGATCGCCAAGGGCGTGCTGCGCACCACGCTCGACCAGACGTTTGGTACCATCAACGCTGCCAATCTCAAGCGTGCCCACGCGCTGCTCGAGAGCGGCAAGTCGCGCGGCAAGATCGTGCTGGAAGGCTGGTAGGCCCCGTACATTGGGCGGGATAGGCGGAAGCCGTAACGGACCGAGAACGGCGGGTTACGCTACGCTAACCCGCCCTACATGACTTCCCCACAGGCCAGCTTGTGGCTTTTGCCAAAGCCGCCGGCGCCTGTATGATTTGCGCAACGATCACCCCGCCCTCAATCCGGCCGCGCAAGGCGCGGCTGGAACGGTGGTGACGCCCACGGGGATGGGAGGAAACCGATGAGTTTGCTCACGGCCGATCCGTCGCGGATCGATCCGGAGTGGATGACGCGGGCGCTGCGCGCAGCCGGTGCGATCGACCAGGTCAGCGTCATCGATCTCGCTTGCAAGCCGGTCGGCAATGGCCTCGTCGGCGACAGCTATCGATTTCAGCTGAGCTATGACGGCGATGAGCCGAACGCGCCCGCAAGCGTGGTCGGCAAATTCCCGGCCGCAGATCCCGACAGCCGCCATTCCGGTTCCGCGCACACGCTTTATGTCCGCGAGGTTGCGTTCTATCGCGAGCTGGCGGCAACCGTCGCCATTCACACCCCGCGGCCGATCCTCGCCGAAATCGATCCGGCCACCGACGATTTTACGCTGATCCTGGAGGACCTGGCGCCCGCGCGCCCGGGCGACCAGCTGGCCGGATGCGCAATCGCGGACTGTCAGACGGCGATGCGTGAGGCCGCCGCGTTGCATGCACCGCGATGGAACGATCCGAGCCTCGACGCGGTGCAATGCTTCGTGGTCGCCGCCAGCCGGCGCCGGGACCTTCGCGCGGTGCTGCCCGGCATCATCGGTCACTACAAGGAGCGCTATCGCGGCGTGATCGAGCCGGAATTCCTTGATCTGATCGACCGGCTGCCGGACGCGATCCCGCGCTACCAGGCCGACCGATCGGTGCCGCGAACGCTGCAGCACGCGGACTTCCGGCTCGACAACATGCTGTTCGATGTGCGCGGCAACACCCGTCCGATGGCGACGCTGGATTGGCAGACGCTGACGGTCGGGCCCGGGATCGTCGACGTCGCCTATTTCCTGTCGGCCGGCATCGACCCATCCGAACGGCGGCTTCATGAAGCCGAATTGGTGCGGTTCTATCATTCCGAGCTGATCCGCCGCGGCGTGCGCGACTATGGCTGGGATCAATGCTGGCGGGATTACCGGCGCTACACGCTGCATGGCATCATGATCGGCGTGGTCTCGGCGCTCAGCGTGCAGCGCTCCGAACGCGGCGACGCGCTGTTCCTGAAGATGACCCGCGGCGCCTGCGCGCAAGCCCTCGACCACGACAGTTTCTCATACTGGCTGGAATAAAGCGTTTTCGAGCGAAGTGAGTACCGGTTCGCGTGAAGAAAACGCGTCAAGAAGAAGTCAGAGGACTATCGAAAGGGATCGGCGTGCTCAACAAACTGGACGACTTCCCCATCCACCAGACGCCGGAGCCGATCGCGGTTCCCTCGACCAGCGACCGCAATGTCTATGACCGCACCTGGTTCAACGGCTACACCGCCGACGGCGCGTATTATTTCGGCATCGGCATCGCGATCTACCCGCACCGCAGGATTCTCGACTGCGCCTTCAGCGTCGTCGAGCGCGGCGGACGGCAGCACTGCTTCTACGGCTCGCGGCGCGCGCCGCTGGAGCGCACCGAGATGCAGGTCGGCCCGTTCCGGCTCGAGGTCATCGAACCGATGCTGCGGACCCGTGTCGTGCTCGACGACAATGCGACGGGGCTATCCTGCGACCTGACCTTCTCGGCGCGCACCGCCGCGATCCAGGAGGCGCGCCAGACGCTGTGGTCGGGCGACCGCCGCGCCATGGATGCGACCCGGTTCGACCAGTTCGGCCGCTGGAGCGGGCTCGTTCGCCACCCCGATGGCGAGATCAAGGTCGACGATCGCACCTGCTACGGCACCAAGGATCGCTCCTGGGGCGTGCGCAATGTCGGCGAGCGCGATGTCGGCGGCGCGCCGATGCCGCTGCCGAGCGTGTTCTTCCTCTGGGCGCCACTGGTCTGGGACGACCACATCTCGCACGCGATCTTCTTCGACGGCACGCAAGGCGAGGCGCTGGTGCGCGAGGGCATCACCGCGCCGCTCTACCGCAGCGAGGCCGAGATCCCCGGCGTCGTCGACGGCCTCGACCGCCGCATGGCGACCGCGCGGCACCGCGTGAGCTATGTTCCGAATACGCGACTGGCGCGCTCGGCCGAAATCGACCTGGTCGATATCGACGGCCACACCACGACCATAGCCCTCGATCCGATCCTCAAATTCCAGATGAAGGGCCTCGGCTACGGCCATCCGCAATGGGGCCAGGGCATGTGGAAGGGCGAGCTCGAGATCGGTGGCGAGTCGTTCGATCCTTCGACACTCGACCCGTTGGCCCGCGAGAATGTTCACGTGCAACAGGTGGTGCGCGCCCGCCAGGGCAGCCAGACGGGGATCGGCGTGCTGGAGCAGATCTGCTTCGGCCCCTACCGTCCCGCAGGGTTCAGCGGGTTCCTCGACGGCGCCAAGGCATAGCTAAACCGGCGGCACGCCCTCGACGAACAGCAGCCGCCGCTCCAGCGCCGTGCGCCGATGCTTCAGCGCTTCGGCGTACTCCACGGACGCGTACCATTCGCGCAGACGCGTCATCGTCGGAAATTCGACGATGACGATCGCGTTCGGCGGCGGACTGCCCTCCACCAGTTCGGCGGCGCCGCCGCGCACGATGTAGCGCCCGCCGTACTGTTCGATGGTCTTCGCCGCCAGCATGCGATAGGCCTCGAACGCGGCAGCATCCCGCATCTCGACCTCCGAGATCACATAGGCCGGCATGCGACCTCACGCGATCGTATTGACGATGCCGCCCTCGGCACGCAGCGCGGCACCGTTGGTCGCGGACGCCTGCCTGGAGCAGACATAGACCACGAGGTTGGCGATCTCCTCGGTGCTGGCAAAGCGCTGCAGCAGCGAGGTCGGCCGGTGCTGCTTGACGAAGTTAGAGGCCGCCTCCTCGACCGACTGGCCGTTCTGCTTGGCGAGATCCTTGACGAAGGTCTCGACGCCCTCCGACATGGTCGGTCCGGGCAGCACGGAGTTGACGGTCACCGCGGTGCCCTTGGTCAGCTCCGCAAGCCCGCGCGCGATCGCAAGCTGCGCAGTCTTGGTCGTGCCGTAATGGATCATCTCGGTCGGGATGTTGAGGCCCGACTCCGAGGAGATGAAGACGATGCGGCCCCAGTTGCGCTTCAGCATGCCCTGCATGTAGCCGCGCGACAGCCGCACGCCCGACATCACATTGACCTCGAAGAAGCGGCTCCAGTCCTCGTCGGGAATGTCGAAGAAGCCCTTCGGCTCGAAGATGCCGGCATTGTTGACGAGGATGTCGACCTCCGGCAGCGCCGCGAGCAGCGCCTTGCATCCCGCTGCGGTCGAGACGTCAGCGGCGATGCCGCGGACTTTGGCGCCGGGCACGGCCTTCGCAATCGCGGCTACCGCCGCATCGACCTTGGCCTGACCGCGGCCGTTGACCACGACCTCCGCGCCGGTCCCGGCCAGCCCCTTTGCGATGGCGTTGCCGATGCCCGCGGTCGAGCCGGTCACCAGCGCAGTCTTTCCGGAAAGGTCGATTTTCATCTGTCATCTCCATTGATGGGTGACGGAGATATCGGGCGCGGCACGATGCATCGCAATTGCACCTCACCGACGCGTGAGGAACTTGAAGACATCTCGTCGTCCTGGCGAAAGCCAGGACCCATTACCACAAGCCTACATTGTTGCGCGACGGCGTGGCCACCAGCCATCGCGACAACATCCAGTTGGGGTTATGGGTCCTGGCTTTCGCCAGGACGACGATGGAGATAGAGCGACGCCACCAACAAACAAAAACGGCGCCCGAAGGCGCCGTTTTCAAAACCTTGGCTCGAGAGTGGCTTACGCCGCCTCGGCTTCACCGCCCTGCGCCGGACCGGAGTCCTGGCCCTTGGCATCGACGTCGCGGTCGACGAACTCGATCACGGCCATCGCCGCGTTGTCGCCGTAGCGGAAGCCGGCCTTGATGATGCGGGTGTAGCCGCCCTGGCGGTCCTTGTAGCGGGTCGCCAGCGTGTCGAACAGCTTCTTGACCTGGTCGAGGTCGCGCAGCTCCGAGATCGCCTGGCGGCGCAGCGACAGCCCGCCCTTCTTGCCGAGGGTGACGAGCTTCTCGACGATCGGCCGCAGCTCCTTGGCCTTCGGCAGCGTGGTGACGATCTGCTCGTGCTTGATCAGCGCGGCCGCCATGTTGGCGAACATCGCACGCCGGTGCTCGGCGGTGCGGTTGAGCTTCCGATGAACCTTGCCGTGACGCATTGTCTATTCCTTACTTGGTATCTGCCGCGACGGTTCGTCGGACATGTTGCTCAGGTGGGCTACCTGCGTTCGCCCATTACAAAATCGTGGCCGGAGATTCTCCGGCCACGACGGTGAAAATGGATCAGTAGTGATCCTCGAAGCGCTTGGCGAGCTCGTCGATGTTCTCCGGCGGCCAGCCCGGCACTTCCATGCCGAGGTGCAGACCCATCTGGGCCAGCACTTCCTTGATCTCGTTCAGCGACTTGCGGCCGAAGTTCGGAGTACGGAGCATTTCCGCTTCCGACTTCTGCACCAGGTCGCCGATGTAGACGATGTTGTCGTTCTTCAGGCAGTTTGCCGAACGCACCGACAGCTCGAGCTCGTCGACCTTCTTGAGGAAGGCCGGGTTGAACGCGAGATCGGGGATGATCTCCTGCGTGACTTCCTTGCGCGGCTCTTCGAAGTTGACGAACACGTTGAGTTGATCCTGCAGGATGCGCGCGGCATAGGCCACCGCGTCCTCCGGCGTGATCGCGCCGTTGGTCTCGATCGTCATGGTCAGCTTGTCGTAGTCGAGGATCTGGCCCTCACGGGTGTTCTCGACCTTGTAGGAGACCTTGCGGACCGGCGAGAACAGGCTGTCGACCGGGATCAGGCCGATCGGCGCGTCCTCGGGACGATTGCGCTCGGCGGCGACATAGCCCTTGCCGGTCGCGACCGTGAACTCCATGCGGATCTCGGCGCCGTCGTCCAGCGTGCAGAGCTGGAGGTCGGGGTTGAGCACGGTGACGTCGCCGACGGTCTGGATGTCGCCGGCGGTGACAGCGCCCGGGCCCTGCTTCTTCACGACCATGCGCTTCGGGCCTTCGCCCTGCATCTTGATCGAGATGTCCTTGATGTTGAGCACGATGTCGGTGACGTCTTCACGGACACCGGCGATCGAGGAGAACTCGTGCAGCACGCCGTCGATATGCACCGACTGCACCGCCGCGCCTTGCAGCGAGGACAGCAGGATGCGGCGCAGCGCGTTGCCGAGCGTCTGGCCGAAGCCACGCTCGAGCGGCTCTGCGACGACGGTGGCGAACCGGCTCGCGTCCGAGCCCGGCGTGACCTGGAGCTTGTTCGGTCGAATGAGTTCTTGCCAATTTTTCTGGATCGTCACTTTTTCACCCTTTGCCGGTCGTTCAGGCCAGTCGAATGGCCCAACCTGGCGTTGGAGATCGCGGATCAGTCCGCGCGGTCAATTCCAAAAACCATCGCAGGGCGGCCAGAGGCCGCCCGCGACTTACAGATCAAACGCGCCGACGCTTGCGCGGACGGCAGCCATTGTGCGGGATCGTGGTCACGTCGCGGATCGAGGTGACGGTGAAGCCCGCAGCCTGCAGCGCGCGCAGCGCCGACTCACGGCCCGAACCCGGGCCGGCCACTTCAACCTCCAGCGTGCGCATGCCGTGTTCCTGCGCCTTCTTGGAGACGTCTTCCGCCGCGACCTGCGCGGCATAGGGGGTCGACTTGCGCGAGCCCTTGAAGCCCATGGTGCCGGCCGACGACCAGGCGATGGTGTTGCCCTGCGCGTCGGTGATGGTGATGGTCGTGTTGTTGAACGACGAATTCACGTGCGCGATGCCGGAGGCGATGTTCTTGCGTTCGCGGCGGCGTACGCGGGTGGCTTCCTTGCCCATTTCAAACCTTTCCTGTGATCTCAACGCCGCCGTAGTGCCAGCGGCTACACCTCAAAACGCAAATGGCGAGTAGCGAATTTCGATTCGCTACTCCCCACCTGCAGTTCGCAAAACTTACTTCTTCTTGCCGGCGATCGCCTTGGCCGGCCCCTTGCGCGTGCGCGCATTGGTGTGGGTGCGCTGGCCGCGCACCGGCAGGCCGCGGCGATGACGCAGGCCGCGATAGCAGCCGAGATCCATCAGCCGCTTGATGTTGATGCCGACCTCGCGACGGAGATCGCCCTCGACCAGATAGTCGCGGTCGATCACTTCGCGGATCTGCAGGACCTCCTGGTCGGTCAACTGGTTGACGCGACGGTCCACGGGGATCTTGACCTTCTCGATGATGTCGGCCGCGTTCTTCTGGCCGATACCATGGATGTACTGAAGCGCGATCAGGACGCGCTTGTTGGTCGGAATGTTCACGCCGGCAATACGGGCCACGGACTTCTCTCCTGTCGCCGCTCCATCACGGATGCGGGCTTCTCAAGTGCTTGCTCTCTCGGGCTTGTGTCCACAAACGCGAACACGACGCCCTTCCCCTCATGTCCTTCGGGGCCCGGCATCGTCATAAAACTATCCAACGTGGATGCGGGGCTTATTAAAGGATTCATGTCGGTTTCGTCAACCGCTCCTAGCGTTTAGCTCCCTTTTTCGTGAGCTTTTTTGCGGCCTTTTTGGCGGTCTTTGCCCCCTTCCGGGCATTCGCCGCGCGAGCGGCCTTCTTTGCGGCCTTTTTGGCTGGCCGCTTTGCGGCCTTCTTGACGCCTTTGGCCTTGGAAGCCGCCTTGGCGGCCTTCTTAGCCGGTTTGGCGGCCTTTTTGGCCGCTTTGGCTGCCTTCTTGGCCGTTTTCTTGGCGGTCTTCTGGGACGTTTTCTTAGCCGTCCTGCTCTTGGCCGTCTTGACGGCCTTTTTGGCCGCCTTGGGGGCGTGATCTTCGTGATCTTTCGGTTCCAGCGCGCCGAGTGCGGACAGGATCCGGTTAATCTCGCGGGTGACGTGCTCGATGGTCATCATGCCGTCGACCGTCAAGAGCTTCCGCCGCTCCGAATAATAGTGAATCAGCGGCTCCGTCAGCGAACGATACTGCGCCAGCCGCTTGGTCAGCACTTCCGGCGTGTCGTCGAGGCGGACTTCCTCGCCGCGGGCGCGGGTTTCCTCGGCACGCTTCTCGACGCGGGCGAGCAGCGCGCTCTCGTTGACGCGGAGCTCAACGACGGCATCGAGCTTGAGGTGCCTCTTCCGCAGCAGCTCGTCCAAGGCCTCGGCCTGCGGCACGGTGCGCGGGAAACCGTCCAGGATGAAACCCTTCTTGGCATCGGGCTCCTCGATCCGGTCGGCGATGATTCCCACCACCACCTCATCGGGAACCAGGCCGCCATTGGCCATGATCTCCTTGGCCTGCAAGCCGATCGGCGTGCCCGCGGCAACCGCTGCGCGCAACATCTCGCCGGTCGAGAGCTGAACGATGCCGTGCCGGTGCACCAGCCGCTGCGCCTGGGTTCCCTTGCCCGAGCCCGGCGGCCCCAAAAGGATCAATCTCATATCTGTTTCGCCCCCCGGCTAGGTGGGCGACGTCCCGCACACCTGTGTTTTGAGTTTGGCGCCGCGCCGTGATCAGCGGCGGCGGCTTCCCCTGAGCTTCGACTTCCTGATCAGCCCTTCATACTGATGAGCGAGCAGATAGCCCTGCACCTGCGACACCGTATCCATCGTCACGCTGACGACGATCAGGAGCGAGGTGCCACCAAAGTAGAACGGGACCGAAGCGTAGGAAATCAGAATTTCAGGAATCAGGCAGACGATCGCGAGATAGATCGCGCCGAGCACCGTGATGCGCGACAGCACGTAGTCGATATATTCCGCCGTGCGCTCACCGGGCCGGATGCCGGGGATGAAGCCGCCATGCTTCTTCAGATTGTCCGCGGTCTCGGTCGGGTTGAACACGATCGCGGTGTAGAAGAACGCGAAGAACACGATCAACGCGAGGTACATCAGCAGGAACAGCGGACGGCCGTGGCTGAGCTGGGTGGTGAGCCACTGGAACCAGTCCGGCCCCTTGCCGGCGTTGAAGTTCGCAACCGTGGTCGGCAGCAGCAGCAGCGACGAGGCGAAGATCGGCGGAATCACGCCCGAGGTATTGAGCTTGAGCGGCAGATGCGAGGACTGGCCCTCGAACATCTTGTTGCCGACCTGGCGCTTCGGATACTGGATCAGCAGCCGGCGCTGGGCGCGCTCCATGAACACGATGAAGGCGATCACGGCGACCGCCATCACGATGACGATCAGGATCAGGCCGGTCGACATCGCGCCCTGGCGGCCGAGTTCCAGCATGTTGGCGAGCGCCGACGGCAGCTCGGCGACGATGCCGGACAGGATGATCAGCGAGATACCGTTGCCGATGCCGCGCGAGGTGATCTGCTCGCCGAGCCACATCAGGAACATGGTGCCGCCGGTCAGCGTGATCGCGGTCGAGATCCGGAAGAACATGCCGGGGTCGCTGACGACATTGCCGGCGCCTTCGAGGCCGATCGCGATGCCGTAGGACTGGAACAGCGCCAGGATCACCGTCAGGTAGCGGGTGTACTGGTTCAGCGTCTTGCGGCCTGCCTCGCCTTCCTTCTTGAGCGCCTCGAGCTGCGGCGACACGGTCGTCAGCAGCTGCACGATGATCGATGCCGAGATGTACGGCATGATGTTAAGCGCGAAGATCGCCATGCGGTGGATGCCGCCGCCGGCGAACATGTTGAACATGCCGAGGATGCCGCCGGACTGGCTGCGGAACACCTGCTCCCAGATGTTGGGATCGATGCCCGGCAGCGGGATGTAGGTGCCCAGCCGATAAACAAGCAGCGCACCCAGGGTGAACCAGATGCGCTTCTTCAGCTCGTCGGCTTTCGCCAGCTGTCCGAAATTGAGGTTGGCGGCAAGTTGTTCGGCTGCTGAGACCATGTTCGGCTTTCTCCCGGAGCCCCTTTTGCCGACCGCCCCAAGAGATCAACTCCCGTGGGCCAGTCGGCAGACACCGGACATTATCTGGTGCTCGGCCTCGATAAGTCCATCATTCGATCTGCGGATTGCCCGCGCAGGCCGCGGGCAATGACGCAGATGTTACGCGGCTTCGCCTTCTTCCTTGGCGGGGGCCAGGATCTTGACCGAGCCGCCGGCCTTCTCGACCGCAGCAATGGCCGACTTGGAAGCGCCGTGCACTTCGATGGTCAGCTTGGCCTTGATCTCGCCGCGGCCGAGCAGCCGCAGGCCGTCCTTGGCGCGGCGCAGCACGCCGGCCTTGACCAGGGTCTCGACGTTCACCGTCGCGCTCGCATCGACCAGCTTGTTGTCGATCGCTTCCTGCAGACGGTCGAGATTGATCTCGGCGAAGTCGAGCCGGAAGATGTTGTTGAAGCCGCGCTTCGGCAGACGGCGATGCACCGGCATCTGGCCGCCTTCGAAACCCTTGATGCGGACGCCCGAACGCGCGGTCTGGCCCTTGCCGCCGCGGCCCGAGGTCTTGCCCTTGCCGGAACCGATGCCACGGCCGACACGCATGCGCTTCTTGCGCGAGCCGGCGTTGTCGGCGATATCGCTGAGCTTCATCGCCCTTCTCCTTATCTCTGCTTACTCGCCGACGACGCGGACGAGATGCTGAACCTTGCTGATCATGCCGCGAACTTCAGGGGTGTCCTGCAGCTCGGCAACCCGGCCGATCTTGTTGAGCTTGAGGCCGATCAGCGTCGAACGCTGCGAGTGATGGCGGCGGATTGCGCTGCCGGTCTGCTCGACCTTGATCGTCTTGCTGGCCTTGGCCATCGTCTTGAACTCCAGAAAGCGCTGGTCGCGCGGGATTATTCCGCCACCGCTTCGGCGTCGCCGCCGACGCGGCGCGACTGCAGGGTGGAGACCTTGATGTTGCGGCGGGCAGCCACCGAGCGCGGCGAATCCTGATGCTTCAGCGCGTCGAAGGTCGCGCGAACCATGTTGTAGGGATTCGACGAGCCGATCGACTTCGCCACCACGTCCTGGATGCCGAGCGTCTCGAACACCGCGCGCATCGGGCCGCCGGCGATGATGCCGGTACCCGCCGGAGCGGTACGCAGATAGACGCGACCGGCGCCGTGACGGCCGGCGACGTCATGATGCAACGTGCGGCCTTCGCGCAGCGCGACGCGGGTCAGATTGCGCTTCGCCGATTCGGTCGCCTTGCGGATCGCCTCGGGCACTTCGCGCGCCTTGCCGTGGCCGAAACCGACCCGGCCCTTCTGATCGCCGATCACGACCAGCGCCGCGAAGCCGAAGCGCTTGCCGCCCTTGACGACCTTTGCCACGCGATTGATGTGGACGAGCTTGTCGACGAACTCGCTGTCGCGCTCCTCGCGCTCCCTGCTCCGTTCGCGTCCGCCGCGTTCGCGTTCACCTGCCATGGTGTTTTCCAATCTCTAGGAGGCCCGAAGCCTCTTTCCTTGTAATCGTTCGATTCGTTTAGAAGCTCAATCCGCCTTCACGCGCCGCATCCGCGAGCGCCTTGACGCGCCCGTGATAGATGTAGGCGCCGCGATCGAACACGACTTCCTTGACACCCTTCTGCGCAGCACGCTCCGCGAGCAGCTTGCCGACCGCCTTCGCCGCATCGATGTCGGCGCCGGTCTTGCCGGCGTCACGCATGGTCTTCTCGAGCGACGAGGCGGACGCGAGCGTCTCGCCCTTCTGGTCGTCGATGACCTGGGCGTAGATGTGCTTGGACGAGCGGAACACCGACAGCCGCGGACGGCCGCCAGCCGAGCGGCGAAGCGCAAGGCGCACGCGCTGCTTGCGCCGGGCATTCGTAACCTTGAGTGACATGACCGGCTCCGTTACTTCTTCTTGCCTTCCTTGCGGAAGATGAATTCGTTGGCGTACTTCACGCCCTTGCCCTTGTAGGGCTCCGGCGGACGGTAGGCGCGGATCTCGGCGGCGACCTGGCCGACGCGCTGCGGATCGTTGCCGGTGATCGTGATCTCGGTCGGCTTCGGCACCGCGATGGTGATGCCTTCCGGGATCGCGTAGACCACGTCGTGGCTGTAGCCGAGCGCGAGCTGCAGGTTCTTGCCCTGCATCGCGGCGCGGTAGCCGACGCCGGTGATCTCGAGCTTCTTCTCGAAGCCCTTGGTGACGCCCTCGACGAGGTTGGCGACCTGCGCGCGCGCGGTGCCGTACATCGCCTGCGCACGGTTGGTCTTGACGCGCGGAGCGACCTTGACCTGGCCGTTCTCGAACTTCACCTCGACGTCGTCATGCACGACGAACTGAAGCGCGCCCTTCGGCCCCTTCACCTTCACCGTCTGGCCCTCGACGCTTGCCGTCACACCCGACGGGATCGCCACCGGCCTTTTGCCGATACGTGACATCGTAAAATCCTTCCTCAGAACACCGTGAAGAGAACTTCGCCGCCCACGTTGGCGTCGCGCGCCTCGTGGTCAGCCATGATTCCCTTCGGCGTCGACAACACCGAAATGCCGAGACCGTTGTTCACGCGCGGCAGGTTCTTCACCGAGGCGTAAACGCGGCGGCCCGGCTTCGATACCCGCTCGATCTCGCGGATGACGGGCTCGCCGTCGAAATACTTCAGCTCGATCTCGAGCTCGCTGCGGCCCGAGGCATGCTCGACGCTGGCGTAGCCGCGGATGTAGCCCTCGGACTTCAGCACTTCGAGCACGTTGGCGCGCATCTTCGAGCCCGGGCTCGAGACCTTGGACTTCGAACGCATCTGCGCGTTGCGGATGCGGGTGATGAGATCGCTGATCGGATCGTGCGTAGACATGGTTCCGACCCTCCCCTTACCAGCTCGACTTCACGAGGCCGGGAACCAGGCCCTTGGAGCCGAGTTCACGCAGCGCGATGCGCGAGAGCTTGTTCTTGCGATAGTTCGAGCGCGGACGCCCGGTCAGTTCGCAGCGGTTGCGGATGCGCGTCGGTGACGAGTTGCGCGGCATCTCGGCGAGCTTCAGCGTCGCCGCGAAGCGCTCTTCCATCGGCTTGGTCTTGTCGGCGATGATCGCCTTCAGCTTCTCGCGGCGCGGGCCGGCGTTCTTCGCCATCCGCTTGCGCCGGTTGTTCTTCTCGACTGAACTCTTCTTTGCCATGCTTGGCTCCTGGGTATCCGCGTTTGAGTGGCTTTGGCTCAGCTACTCACTGCCGGAACGGGAAATTGAAAGCGGTCAACAAGGCGCGCGCCTCGTCGTCGGTCTTGGCGGTGGTGCAGACCGTGATGTCCATGCCACGCGCTTCCGAGACCTTGTCGAAGTCGATCTCGGGGAAAATGATGTGCTCCTTGATGCCGAGCGAGTAGTTGCCGCGGCCGTCGAAGCTCTTCGGGTTCAGGCCGCGGAAGTCGCGGACGCGGGGCAGCGCCACGTTCACCAGGCGGTCGATGAACTCGTACATATGGGTCTTGCGCAGCGTGACCTTGCAGCCGATCGGCTGGTTTTCACGCAGCTTGAAGGTCGCGATCGCGATCCGCGAATAGGTCACGATCGCCTTCTGGCCGGCGATCTGGGTCAGCTCGGCAGCGGCGGTCTCGGCCTTCTTGCGGTCGTTGACGGAATCGCCAACGCCCATGTTCAGCACGACCTTGTCGAGACGCGGCACCTGCATCACGTTGGCATAACCGAACTTCTCGGTCATCATGCCGCGGATCTTCTTGTCGTACTCCGTGCGCAGGCGCGGAATGTAAGCGGTATCAGCCATCGATCTCTGCTCCCGAGTTCTTGGCAACACGAACCTTCTTGCCATCGGCCTGAATCTTGAACCCAATGCGGGTCGGCTTTCCGTCCTTGCCGACATACGCAATGTTGGACAGGTGGATCGGCGCCTCCTTGGAGATGATGCCGCCTTCCTGGGTTTGGCTCTGCTTCTGGTGACGCTTCACCAGGTTGATGCCGCGAACGAGAGCCTTGTTCTCGTCCGGACGCACCTCGAACACCTCGCCGGTGCGACCCTTGTCGCGGCCGGTGAGCACCATGACCTTGTCGCCCTTGCGGATCTTGGCAGCCATCACAGCACCTCCGGCGCGAGCGAAATGATCTTCATGTGGTTCTTGGCGCGCAGCTCGCGCGGCACCGGCCCGAAGATACGGGTGCCGACCGGCTCGGACTGATTGTTGATCAGCACGGCGGCGTTGCGGTCGAAACGGATGACCGAACCGTCGGCGCGGCGGATGTCCTTGCGGACCCGGACCACGACGGCCTTCATCACGTCGCCCTTCTTCACCTTGCCACGCGGAATGGCTTCCTTGATCGACACAACGATAACGTCGCCCACGGTGGCATAGCGGCGCTTGGAACCTCCAAGAACCTTGATGCACATGACACGGCGTGCGCCTGAATTATCGGCCACGTCGAGGTTGGTCTGCATCTGAATCATTGATGCACCTCGTCCTCTTTCTGCGCTTTAGCGCGCTCAAAATTTCCCTGAAGTACTTCGGCCAGGCCGAAGAAATCAGGCCGTTTTCTTGTGTTCGCCCCGGACCACGGTCCAGCGCTTCAGCTTCGAGATCGGCTTCGATTCCTCGATCCAGACCATGTCGCCAGGCTTGAACTGGTTGTTCTCGTCGTGCGCGTGGTAGTTCTTGGAACGGCGGATCGTCTTCTTGTAGATCGGGTGGGTGAAGCGGCGATCGACGCGCACCACGATGGTCTTGGCTTGCTTGTCGCTGACGACCACGCCCTGCAGAGTACGTTTCGGCATAGCTGGCCCCTTACTTCTTCTTCGCGCGCTGCTGCGCGGCGATGGTCTTGATACGAGCGATATCGCGGCGGGCTTCCCGCATCCGCGACGTGTTCTCCAGCTGCCCGGTGGCGCGCTGGAAACGCAGGTTGAAGCGTTCCTTCTTCAGGTTCAGGACCGCGTCTTCCCGCTGGTCGTCGCTCATCGCGCGAATGTCTTCAACTTTCATCTCGGCCATGGCGATTACTCCGCAATGCGCGCGACGAAGCGCGTCTTGATCGGCAGCTTGGCGGCGGCGAGCGACAATGCTTCCTTGGCGGTCTGCACCGGCACGCCGTCGATCTCGAACATCACGCGGCCCGGCTTGATCCGGACCACCCACAATTCCGGGGCACCCTTGCCGGAGCCCATGCGGACTTCGGCAGGCTTCTTCGACACCGGCACGTCCGGGAACACGCGGATCCAGACGCGGCCGGCGCGCTTCATGTGACGGGTCAGCGCGCGGCGGGCGGCTTCGATCTGACGGGCGGTGACGCGCTCAGGCTCCATCGCCTTCAGGCCGAACTGGCCGAACGCCAACGTCGCGCCAGAGGTCGCAACGCCGTGGATACGGCCCTTATGCGCCTTCCGGAACTTCGTTTTCTTAGGTTGCATCATGGCTTTAAGCCCTCAAATTCCTGCTTTGCCTCAAGCGGCGTCGCGGCGCGAACGCGGCGTGTTGTCGCCTTCCGCCATCTTCTTGTCCTGGGCCATCGGATCGTGCTCGAGGATCTCGCCCTTGAAGATCCAGACCTTGACGCCGCAGGTGCCGAAGGTCGTGAACGCGGTAGCGACGCCGTAGTCGACGTCGGCGCGCAGCGTGTGCAGCGGCACGCGACCTTCGCGATACCACTCCATGCGCGCGATTTCGGCGCCGCCGAGACGGCCCGAGCAATTGATGCGGATGCCCTCGGCGCCGAGACGCATCGCCGACTGCACGGCGCGCTTCATGGCGCGGCGGAACGCGACGCGGCGCTCGAGCTGCTGGGCGATCGATTCAGCGACCAGGGTCGCGTCGAGCTCCGGCTTGCGGATTTCGACGATGTTGATCACGACGTCCGACGAGGTGATGTCGGCAACCTTCTTGCGCAGCTTGTCGATGTCGGCGCCCTTCTTGCCGATCACGACGCCCGGACGGGCCGAGTGGATCGTCACGCGGCACTTCTTGTGCGGACGCTCGATCACGATGCGGGCGACAGCCGCCTGCTTGAGCTCCTTGTGCAGGATCTCGCGGATCTTGACGTCCTCGTGCAGGAGCTTGCCGTATTCCTGCTTGCCGGCGAACCAACGGGAGTCCCAGGTCCGGTTGATGCCGAGACGCAGCCCGATTGGATTGATCTTTTGACCCATCGTCTTCTCCTGCGCCCTTCTTAGGCGCTTGCCTCGGCCTCGACCTGACGAACCACGATGGTCAGGTGCGAGAACGGTTTGAACACACGGCCCGAACGGCCACGGCCGCGCGGAGCAAAACGCTTCATCACGATGCCGTTGCCGACATGCGCCTCGGCAACGACGAGATCGTCGACATCGAGGTCATGGTTGTTCTCGGCGTTGGCGATCGCCGATTCCAGGCACTTCTTGACGTCGACCGCGATCCGCTTGCGCGAGAACTGCAGGTCGGCGAGCGCAGCGGACGCCTTGCGGCCGCGGATCAGCTGCGCCACCAGGTTCAGCTTCTGCGGGCTGACGCGCAGCATGCGGGCGACGGCCTTGGCCTCATTGTCCGCGAGGCTACGTTCGCGCTTTGGTTTGCTCATCGTCTATTCCTCAAGCCTTCTTGGCTTTCTTGTCGCCCGAGTGGCCGTGGAAGGTCCGGGTCGGCGAGAACTCGCCGAACTTGTGACCCACCATTTCCTCGTTGATCGCCACCGGCACGTGCTTCTGGCCGTTGTAGACACCGAAGGTCAGGCCGACGAACTGCGGCAGGATGGTGGAGCGGCGGCTCCAGATCTTGATGACGTCGTGACGGCCGGACGCGCGGGCGGCATCTGCCTTCTTGAGCAGAGAACCCTCGACGAACGGGCCTTTCCAGACTGAACGAACCATGTCCGGCGTTCCTTACTTCTTCCGCTTGTGGCGGCTGAGGAGAATGAATTTGTTGGTCGACTTGTTGGTGCGGGTCTTCTTGCCCTTGGTCGGCTTGCCCCACGGAGTAACCGGGTGGCGACCGCCCGAGGTACGACCTTCACCACCGCCGTGCGGGTGATCGATCGGGTTCATGACGACGCCGCGGTTGTGCGGACGCCAGCCGAGCCAGCGGGTACGACCGGCCTTGCCGATCGAGATGTTCATGTGGTCCGGGTTCGACACCGCGCCGATCGTGCCGCGGCAACGGCCGTGCACGAGACGCTGCTCGCCCGAGTTCAGGCGGACGATCACGTAGTCCTGGTCGCGACCGACGATCTGGGCGTAGGTGCCGGCGGAGCGCGCCAGCTGACCGCCCTTGCCGATCTTCAGCTCGATGTTGTGCACGATGGTGCCGACCGGCATGTTGCCGAGCGGCATGACGTTGCCCGGCTTGACGTCGACATAGTTGCCGGCGACGACGGTGTCGCCCGCCGCCAGACGCTGCGGCGCCAGGATGTAGGCCAGCTCACCGTCCTGATACTTGATCAGCGCGATGAACGCGGTGCGGTTCGGATCGTACTCGAGCCGCTCCACGACCGCCGGCATGTCCACCTTGTCGCGGCGGAAGTCGACGGTGCGGTAGGCCTTCTTGTGGCCGCCGCCGCGGAAACGCACGGTGATGCGACCGGTGTTGTTGCGACCGCCATTGCCGAGCTTGCCCTCGGTCAGGGTCTTCACCGGCTTGCCCTTGTAGAGCGCCGAACGATCGACCATGACCAGCTGGCGCTGGCCCGGCGTCGTGGGATTGTAGGTTTTCAATGCCATCGTCGTTGCGCCTTATAGTCCGGTAGTCACGTCGATGCGGTGGCCCTCTTCCAGGGTCACGATCGCGCGCTTGATGTCCGACTGCGAGCCGAGATTGCCGCGGAACACCTTGGTCTTGCCCTTGCGAACGAGCGTGTTGACGCTCTTCACCTTGACGTCGAACAGCTTCTCGACCGCTTCCTTGATTTGCGGCTTGGTGGCCTTGGCGGCGACCTTGAACAGCACCTTGTTGTGCTCGGAGGCGAGCGTCGCCTTTTCCGTCACGACCGGCGAAATGATGACGTCGTAGTGGCGCGGATCGATGTTCTTCATTTGAAGCGCGCCTCCAGCGCATCAACCGCAGCCTTGGTCAGCACCAGCTTGTGGCGGCGGAGAATGTCGTAGACGTTGATGCCCTGGATCGGCAGCACGTCGATGTTCGGAATGTTGCGGGCCGCGGTCGCGAAACCGGCGTTGAGCTCGGCGCCGTCGATGATCAGCGCGTTGGTGAGCCCGAGGCCAGAGAAGTGACCGAGCAGCGCCTTGGTCTTGGCGGCCTCGAGCGCGGCGTTGTCGATCACGATCAGACCGCCGTCCTTGGCCTTGGCCGACAGCGCATGCTTCAGAGCGAGCGCACGCACCTTCTTCGGCAGGTCGGTCGCATGGGAGCGAACAACCGGACCGAACGCACGGCCACCGCCGCGGAACTGCGGCACGCGAGCCGAGCCGTGACGGGCGCCGCCGGTGCCCTTCTGCTTGTACATCTTCTTGCCGGTGCGCCAGACATCGGCGCGGCCCTGGGCCTTGTGAGTGCCGGCCTGACGCTTGTTCAGCTGCCACTGCACGCAGCGCTGAATGATGTCGGCGCGGGGCTCGAGACCGAAGATCGCGTCAGAGAGCTGAACGGATCCGGCGTCCTTGCCTTCAAGGGTCGTGACTTTCAGTTCCATCTCACACGCCCTCCTTCTCGGCTACAGCTTCAACAGCGTCGCCGCCGGCAACCTTGAACTTGCCGGGCTTCGGGGCTTCCTTCGGCAGCGGCTTCTTGACGGCGTCGCGCACCGAGATCCAGCCGCCCTTGGAGCCGGGAACGGCGCCTTCGACGAGGATCAGGCCGCGTTCGACGTCGGTCTGCACCACGCGCAGATTGAGCGTGGTGATGCGGTCGACGCCCATGTGACCGGGCATCTTCTTGTTCTTGAACGTCTTGCCGGGATCCTGACGACCACCGGTCGAACCGATCGAACGGTGCGAGACCGACACACCGTGGGTGGCGCGCAGACCGCCGAAATTCCAGCGCTTCATGCCGCCGGCGAAGCCCTTACCGATCGAGGTGCCGGTCACGTCGACGAACTGGCCGACCACGAAATGGTCCGCCTGGATCTCCGCGCCGACCGGGATCAGCGCGTCCTCGGACACGCGGAACTCGGCGACCTTGCGCTTCGGCTCGACCTTGGCGACTGCGAACTGGCCGCGTTCGGCCTTGGGCATGTACACGGTCTTACGGGCGCCCGAGCCGAGCTGAAGCGCGACATAGCCGTTCTTCTCGGTCGTGCGGTGGCCCAGCACCTGGCAGTTGCCCAACTTCAGCACGGTCACAGGGATATGTTCGCCGGTCTCCGTAAAGACCCGCGTCATCCCGACCTTCTGTGCGATCACTCCGGAGCGCATCGGCGTGCTTCCTGTCTTTCTGTCCGCAAGCGGCGGACGTAAAAATCCAAAACCTTAGAGCTTGATCTCGACGTCGACACCGGCGGCCAGGTCGAGCTTCATCAGCGCATCGACGGTCTGCGGGGTCGGGTCGACAATGTCGAGGAGGCGCTTGTGGGTGCGCATCTCGAATTGCTCGCGGCTCTTCTTGTCAACGTGCGGCGAACGGTTGACGGTGAACTTCTCGATGCGGGTCGGCAGCGGAATCGGTCCGCGAACCTGCGCACCGGTGCGCTTCGCCGTGTTCACGATCTCACGGGTCGACGTATCGAGGATTCGATGGTCGAACGCCTTGAGACGGATGCGAATATTTTGGCCGTTCATTGCCGTATTCTTTCTTTAGTGAGTGGCGAGTAGCGAATAGCGAATGGTGACCCACCCGCTACTCGCCATTCCCTATCGCATACTTACTCGATGATCGCGGCGACGACGCCGGCGCCGACGGTGCGGCCGCCTTCGCGGATCGCGAAGCGCAGCTTTTCTTCCATCGCGATCGGCACGATCAGGTGCACTTCCATCGCGATGTTGTCGCCCGGCATCACCATCTCGGTGCCTTCCGGCAGGTGCACGACACCGGTCACGTCGGTGGTGCGGAAGTAGAACTGCGGACGGTAGTTGGTGAAGAACGGGGTGTGGCGACCGCCCTCTTCCTTGGTGAGGATGTAAGCCTCAGCCTTGAACTTGGTGTGCGGCTTGACCGAACCGGGCTTGCACAGCACCTGGCCACGCTCGACTTCCTCGCGCTTGGTGCCGCGGAGCAGCGCACCGATGTTGTCGCCGGCCTGGCCCTGATCGAGCAGCTTGCGGAACATTTCGACGCCGGTGACGATGGTCTTCTGGGTGTCGCGGATACCGACGATTTCGATTTCCTCGCCGACCTTGATGATGCCGCGCTCGACACGGCCGGTGACGACGGTGCCGCGGCCCGAGATCGAGAACACGTCTTCAACCGGCATCAGGAACGGCTGGTCGATCGGACGCTCCGGCTGCGGGATGTACTCGTCGACATTGCGCATCAGCTCGAGGATGGCGTCGTGGCCGAGCTTCTTGTCCTTGTCTTCGAGGGCGGCGAGCGCCGAGCCCTTGATGATCGGAATGTCGTCGCCCGGGAATTCGTACTTCGAGAGCAGTTCGCGGACTTCCATCTCGACGAGCTCGAGCAGCTCCGGATCGTCGACCATGTCGCACTTGTTGAGGAACACGACCAGCGCGGGCACGCCGACCTGGCGGGCGAGCAGGATGTGCTCGCGGGTCTGCGGCATCGGGCCGTCAGCGGCCGACACGACCAGGATCGCGCCGTCCATCTGGGCGGCACCGGTGATCATGTTCTTGACGTAGTCGGCGTGGCCGGGGCAGTCGACGTGGGCGTAGTGGCGGTTCTGCGTCTCGTACTCGACGTGAGCGGTCGAGATCGTGATGCCGCGCGCCTTCTCTTCCGGCGCCTTGTCGATCTGGTCGTAGGCGGTGAACGTCGCGCCACCGGTTTCTGCAAGCACCTTGGTGATCGCTGCGGTCAGCGAGGTCTTGCCATGGTCGACGTGACCGATGGTTCCGATGTTGCAGTGGGGCTTGTTACGCTCGAATTTTGCTTTGGCCATTTGACTCTCCGTTCAGTCGTTAGCTGCTAACCAACGACAATCAAGCAAACTTTTTCTGGACTTCAGCCGACACGTTCGCCGGTGCTTCGGCGTAGTGATCGAACTGCATCGTGAAGGTCGCGCGACCCTGGCTCATCGAGCGCAGATTGTTCACGTAACCGAACATGTTCATGAGCGGCACCATCGCGTTGATCACGTTGGCGTTGCCACGCATGTCTTGGCCCTGGATCTGGCCGCGCCGGGAATTCAGGTCGCCGATGACCGAACCGGTGTAGTCTTCCGGGGTCACGACCTCGACCTTCATGATCGGCTCGAGCAGAACGGACTTGCCCTTCGTCAGCGCCTCGCGGAATGCAGCCCGCGACGCGATTTCGAACGCCAGCGCCGACGAGTCGACGTCGTGGTACTTGCCGTCGACCAGCTGCACCTTGACGTCCACCACCGGGAAGCCGGCAACGACGCCGGAGCCCATCACGCTGTTGAGGCCCTTTTCGACGCCGGGGATGTACTCCTTCGGCACCGCACCGCCGACGATCTTCGATTCGAACTCATAGCCCTTGCCGGGCTCGTTCGGCTCGACGACGATCGACACTTCGGCGAACTGACCGGTACCGCCGGTCTGCTTCTTGTGCGTGTACTTGACTTCGGCCTTCTTGGTCACGCGCTCACGGAACGCCACCTGCGGCGCGCCGATGTTGGCATCGACCTTGTAGGTGCGCTTGAGGATGTCGACCTTGATGTCGAGATGGAGTTCGCCCATGCCCTTGAGAATGGTCTGGCCGGACTCTTGGTCGGTCGACACGCGGAACGACGGATCCTCCGCAGCGAGCTTGGCGAGCGCCACGCCCAGCTTCTCCTGGTCGGCCTTCGACTTCGGCTCGATCGCGATCTCGATCACCGGCTCCGGGAATTCCATCTTCTCGAGGATGACCGGCTTGTCGGGATCGCACAGCGTGTCACCGGTGCGCGCTTCCTTCAGGCCTGCCAGCGCGACGATGTCGCCGGCATAGGCTTCCTTGATGTCTTCGCGGTTGTTCGCATGCATCAGCAGCATGCGGCCGATACGTTCCTTCTTCTCGCGGGTCGAGTTCACGACGCCGGTGCCCGAGGCCAGGATGCCCGAGTAGATGCGGCAGAAGGTGATAGTGCCGACGAACGGGTCGTCCATGATCTTGAACGCGAGCAGCGCGAGCGGCTCCTTGTCGTCCGCCTTGCGCACGACTTCGTTGCCATCCTCATCGGTGCCCTTGATCGCGGGCACGTCGATCGGCGACGGCAGGTAGTCGACGACGGCGTCGAGCAGCGGCTGCACGCCCTTGTTCTTGAACGCGGAGCCGCACAGCACCGGATAGAACGCGCCGGTCAGCACGGCCTTGCGGATCAGGCGCTTCAGGGTCGCCTCGTCCGGCTCCTTGCCGTCGAGATAGGCGGCCATGGCGTCGTCGTCGAGCTCGACGGCGGCTTCCACCATCTTCTCGCGGTATTCCTTGGCCTGCTCGACCAGATCTTCCGGAATGTCGACATAGTCGAACTTGGCGCCGAGCGATTCATCGTTCCAGATGACGCCCTTCATCTTCACGAGGTCGACGAGACCCTTGAAGTTGTTCTCGGCACCGATCGGAAGCTGGATCGCGATCGGCTTGGCGCCGAGGCGGTCGACGATGTCGGACAGGCACTTGAAGAAGTCGGCACCGGTCTTGTCCATCTTGTTGGCGAAGACGATGCGCGGAACCTTGTACTTGTCGCCCTGGCGCCAGACGGTCTCGGTCTGCGGCTCGACGCCCTGGTTGGAGTCGAGAACGCAAACGGCGCCGTCGAGCACGCGCAGCGAACGCTCGACTTCAATGGTGAAGTCGACGTGGCCGGGGGTGTCGATGATGTTCAGGCGCTTGCCAGCCCAGAACGCAGTGGTCGCAGCCGAGGTGATCGTGATGCCACGCTCCTGCTCCTGCTCCATCCAGTCCATCGTCGCGGCACCTTCGTGCACTTCGCCGATCTTGTGGCTCTTGCCGGTATAATACAGGATGCGCTCGGTGGTCGTGGTCTTGCCGGCGTCGATATGCGCCATGATACCGAAGTTGCGGTAGTCCTCGATGGCATGTTGGCGGGGCATGAGACTGTTCCTTAGATTCCGTTATTCGCCTTACCAGCGATAGTGCGAGAACGCGCGGTTGGCTTCCGCCATCCGGTGCACGTCTTCGCGCTTCTTGACCGCGTTGCCGCGATTGTTCGAAGCGTCGAGCAGCTCCGCAGAGAGACGCTCCGTCATGGTCTTCTCGTTGCGCTCACGGGCGGCCGAGATCAGCCAGCGAATGCCGAGCGCCTGACGACGCACCGAACGCACTTCGACCGGAACCTGGTAGGTCGCGCCGCCGACGCGGCGGGAACGAACCTCGATGGTCGGCATGACGTTCTCGAGCGCCTGCTCGAACACGCCGAGCGGCGGCTGCTTGGTCTTGGCCTCGATCATGCCGAGCGCACCGTAGACGATGTTTTCGGCAACCGACTTCTTCCCGGCGTACATCACCGAGTTCATGAACTTCGTAATGATGATGTTCCCGAACTTCGGGTCCGGAAGAACTTCACGCTTCTCAGCAGAGTGGCGACGCGACATCTGATCGTTTCCTGCTTACTTCGGACGCTTCGCGCCGTACTTCGAACGACGCTGCTTACGGTTCTTGACGCCCTGGGTATCCAGCACGCCGCGGAGGATGTGGTAGCGCACGCCGGGCAAGTCCTTGACGCGGCCGCCGCGGATCATGACCACCGAGTGCTCCTGCAGGTTATGGCCTTCACCCGGGATGTAGCCGATCACCTCGAAGCCATTGGTCAGGCGCACCTTGGCGACCTTACGAAGCGCCGAGTTCGGCTTCTTCGGGGTCGTGGTGTAGACGCGCGTGCACACGCCGCGCTTCTGCGGCGACTGCTGCAGCGCCGGCACCTTCTTACGTGACTTCTGCACTTCACGCGGTTTTGCGATCAGCTGGTTGATCGTCGGCATGTAGCCTTCACCCTTTAGTTCGCGAAGCCTTGAATGGCTCCGCCAATTCTTCTCGGGAAAAGCCGTCCCGTACGGCCCGCTCGACGCGAATCAAATACCCGCGCAAAGCGAAATCGCGCCAACCACTCATCGCTGAGCGGAAAGCGCTTCGACGCCACAGAGGACCGCGATCCCGAACCGATCAGCGTTCGCTGTTCAGTCCGCCACCGAGGTCATGCATCCGAAATCAATCTCAAGAGGACGAGCTCAAGAGAACCAATATCGTCCTGGCATTGCCTAGCTATCATCGACAGCGTTTGAGCGGCATTCGTCGAGGTTGGTGCCCGTCCGGCGCCTGAAAAAGGACCTTCGGGGTGTTCCGTTCCGACGCTGGCTAGCTCACCGCCTGTCGTTAAGTGGGGGCCTTGTATAATCGAGAGATAGTGAAGTCAAGCAAAACGACAAGCAAAGAAACGCCTCTGGCACTTGCGGATTTCGCATTTCTCCGACGCTCGGGGCAAGGCGAAATGTGACAGCCTCCGCGCCTCCCCTCGCCTCGATCCGAATCTCCGGCTGACCTGCGGAATCATATTATACCCGGATAAAATAAGATTAGAAACAACTCTCCCCAACTTAGACCTGAAGGCAAACTTCGAAACTAAGCCTTTATTTGCCATTCGCGGCGCAAAAATCCGGGTCACGGCCACGGAAAGCTCTCATGCGGTACACCGACATCGCGATCATCGGCGGAGGTCTTGCGGGCTCGACCGCAGCCGCCATGCTCGGCCGTGCCGGGATACCGAGCCTGCTGATCGACCCTCACCAGGTCTATCCATTCGATTTCCGCGTCGAGAAGATCGGCGGCGACCTCCAGCTCGAGCGATTCGCCAGGACCGGACTGGCCGAATCCGTGCTTCGTTCGGCAACGCTGGACGGCGAGAACTGGATCGCGCGATTCGGCCGTCTGCTGGACCGGCAGCCGAGCCGGCAATACGGCATCATGTACGACGAGCTGATCGCGGCGATCCGGAATGAGATCACCGGGTCGGCGGCATTCATCCGCGACAAGGTCGTCGATGTCGCGACCAGCTCCGAGCGGCAGAAGATCGTGCTCGCTGGTGGCGAGGAGATTTCGGCGCGCCTCGTCGTGCTCGCCAACGGCCTGAATGTCGGGCTGCGCCGAATGCTCGGCATCGAGCGGCTGGTCACCAGCCACTGCCACTCGATCTCGCTCGGCTTCGATTTCGTCCCCGTCGGCCGCCCCGCTTTCCCGTTCGCGGCCATGACCTATTTCTCGGAGCGGCCGAGCGACCTCATCCCCTACATCACGCTGTTTCCGGTCGGGAACCGGATGCGCGCTAACCTCTTCACCTACCGCCCGGCCGACGATCCCTGGCTGCGGGCGATGCGGCGCAATCCGGTCGAGACGCTGAACGCCGCGCTGCCGCGGCTGCGCCGGCTGACCGGCGAGTTCGGCATCGCCGGCGACATTAAGGTCAGGCCCGCCGACGTCTATGTCAGCACCGGCTATCGGCAGGCCGGCGCCGTGCTGGTCGGGGACGCCTTCGCCAGCACCTGCCCGGTCACCGGCACCGGGACCGACAAGGTGTTCACCGACGTGGCCCAGCTCTGCAACGTCCACATCCCGGCCTGGCTCGCCACCGACGGCATGGGCGAGCAGAAGATCACCGCGTTCTACGACGATCCGGTCAAGACCGAGTGCGACGCCTGGTCGAATGCCAAGGCGTTCGATTTCCGGCAGGTGTCGATCGGCACCACGCCCTACTGGCAGGCACAGCGTTGGGCGCGTTTCCTCGGCTATCTCGGCCGGGGCTGGTTGCGCCGGCTGCACAGCTCGCCGGCGCCGTCAGCGACGCGACCGGCCAATCAATTCCGGCAGCGTCCGCACGCCGCGGACAGGGCGTAAGACGAGATCATAAGGCGCTACGCATCCGCGACGCGGCGGGCGTCACGCCTCCTCGTCTTCGTCCTCGTCTTCTTCATCATCATCGTCATCATCCGCGTCGTCGTCATCCTCGTCGTCCGCGTCATGATGCGAGAGGCCCTGGTCGTCCCACAGCTTGCGGTAGACGCCATTGCGGGCCAGCAGCTCCTGGTGCGAGCCGCGTTCGATCGCCCTGCCGCCCGATATCACGATGATCTCGTCCATCTCGACCACCGAGGTCAGGCGGTGCGTCGACCAGATCATGGTGCGGCCCTCGGCGACCTTCAGCAGCGTGCGGTTGATCGCAGCTTCCGTGGTTTGGTCGAGCGCCGAGGTCGCCTCGTCGAGCAGCAGCACCGATGGGTTGCGGATGATCGCGCGCGCGATCGCGATGCGCTGGCGCTGGCCGCCCGACAGCGTATCGCCGCGCTCGCCGACCGGCGTGTCGTAGCGCTGCGGCAGGCTCATGATGTAGCGATGGATCTCGGCCTTCTTCGCGGCGTCCTCGACCTCCGCGTCGGTGGCCCCTTCCTTGCCGAGCCGGATGTTCTCGCGGATCGACATGTTGAACAGCATGTTCTCCTGGAACACGACCGCCATGTTGGCCCGCAGCGATTCGCGCGTCACCCGGCGGATGTCGACGCCGTCGATGGCGACGCGACCCTCGTCCGGCACGTAGAGCCGCAGGATCAGGTTGATCAGCGTGCTCTTGCCGGAGCCGCTGGGGCCGACGATCGCAATGCTCTTGCCGGCATTGAGCTTGAGGCTGAGATTGTCGAGCACCGGCGTCTGCGCCCCCTCATACTGGAAGGTGACGCGGTCGAACGAGATGTCGTTGGTGATGCGCGGCAGGTCCGGCGCGCCGGGCCGGTCGGCGCCGCGGGTCGGCTCGTCGAGCAGCTCCTGGATGTGCCGCACCGCCGCCGCCGACGAGATCGACACCGGGATGAAATGCATGAGATGGGCGATGTTGTACGACACCTCCCAGAATGCACTCTCGAAGGTCACGAAGGTCCCGACCGTGATCTGGCCCTTGGTGGCGAGATAGGCGCCGATCGCCAGCACCACGAGGTGCAGCAGCAGCACCGCGATGGTGACGGTGCGCTCCACCATGGTCGACAGGAACATCGCCGAGGCGGCCTTGGCGCGGACGTCGCGGTTGCGCAGCGTGAACCAGCCGAGCGCCCGCCGCTGCAGGTTGAACGCCTTCACCACCGCTTGCGCGGCGACGTTCTCCTGCACGGTGCCGAGCAGCGCGGCTTCGTTCTGCTTCTGCTCGTAATTGGCCTGCACCGCCTTCGGCGTCAGGATGCGCGGACCGATCAGCGTGATCGGAAACACCAGCAGCGCGACCGCGGCGAGCTGCCAGTTCAGGAACAGCATCAGGATGATGCCGGCGATCAGTTCGAGGCCCGGCAGCGCTGCGCTGTTGGCGAAGGTCTTGACCGAGCCCTCGAAGGCCGAGAGGTCGATCGAGAAGCGCGACAGGATCTCGCCGCGCTTGGTGCGCGCGAAATAGGCGGACGGCAGGTTCTGGACGTGCTCGAAGATCCGGGTCCGAACGTCGGCGATGATGCCGGCGGCAAGCCGCGCATCCCAGCGCTCGTACCAGACCGCGATGATCGAGGTGACGATGCCGGCGACCGCAAGCACGCCCAGGATCTTGTAGAGAGCGCCGAAATCCTCCTCGCCGAGCGCATCGTCGATCAGGAATTTCAGGCTGAGCGGCATGATGACGTTGAACAACGTCTCGACCACCACGCCGAAGGCAACGAAGGCGAACGGCTTCCGGTAGCTCGCCAGGATCGGCCTGACGAAGCCAAAGATCGTGGAGAGCGCGCCGGCGGCTTCCTTGGCGGTGTAGACGACGAGATCCTCGTCATCATCGTCGTCATCGAGCTCGAACTCGTCGTCCTCGTCCTCATCATCTTCGTCGTCAGCCGGAGACGCGGCCGGCTTCGCGGAGGCCGTCGCCGCGGGCGGACCGGTCACGGCCGCGGGCTTCTTCTTCAGCTCGGGATCGTCAGCCGCCGGTCTCGTCGGATCGTCTGATGCAGGAGGTCTTGATGCAGGAGGTCTTGGCGCCATGAAACCAACCGATGCTCCACGGCCGGCATGACCGCAAATCGAAACCGCAGCGGCGAGCGCTGCGGCGGCGATCCTATGCGATCAGGATGAATTCGGCAAAGCGTTTGGAACGGCTGCATCGCCATGCGATCGCGACGATTCGCGACCACGCGTTGCCGCCGTTTGACGTTTGGTTGACGCAGGACCAATCGCCTTGCGTCAGACCCGTCAGTCGTTGCCGCTAGTCATCGAGGTCGGACTCGACCTTGTCGAAGAACGAATAGCGCAAGCTGTCGGAGTCGGCGTACCACTGCCCCGGCCCCTTGTTGGCGGCCAGCGTCAGCGTCCACAGCGCGTCGGTGCAGTCGCGGCGGTGCATCGACAGGTCGAAACCGTTGCCGAAGAACAATTCCGACCACTCCCACCAGGTGCCGAGCTTCTTCACCCCGCGCAACAGGTCGTAGCGATCGATCACCGCCGGCGCCATGTCCGAGGTCACCGACGCGAACACGACGCCGGTCTTGACCACGCGGTTCAGCTCGCGCACGCCGCGCACGACCTGCTTCTCGCCGAGATGGCACAGCGAGGTCTCGAACACGAAGTCGAACTCGTTGTCCTTGAACGGCATGTCGGCAATCGAGCCGAGCTTGTTGTACTTCTTCAGCGCCTTCGGCGTCTTGCCGTGGATGTAGCGGTTGTTCTCGATGCCCCAGGCATCGATCCCGCGCTCGCGCAGCGCGCCAACCAACTCGCCGCTGGCGGAGCCGGCGATCAGGAGCTTGTAGCCCTTCGCCCTGCCCCACACGGTCTTGATCAGGTCGGTCAGATAGGTCGGGTCGGTGAAGTTGCGCCAGACCTCGCTGTAGGGGCCGGCGCCGCGATAGTTCTCGAAATAGCTGCGGTCGATCTTGTCGGACAGCGCGCCCTCGTCCTGCGCGCGGGCGCGGCGCAGCCGCATCATCTCGGTGACGACGATGTCGGTTGCGGCATCGGAGGAATCCAGCAGGCCGTTCAGCGTCGAATCGAACAGATAGTCGCCGACCACCACGATGCCGGGATGCTGCTTCGGCTCGGGGCGATGGTTGGTCATGACGTCGCGCACCGGCAGGCCGCCCGGCAGCGCGTTGACCGACGACAGCCAGCGATGGATCTTGCCCTCGAGGAAGTGTTCGCGGGCATCGCCGAGCGAGGCCGGCAGCGACTTCAGCGCGGCGTCGATCAACTCCTGGTCGGAGAGATTGGCGTAAGCGAGCGCATCGGAGCCCGCGATCAGCCAGTTCAGCACGCCGTGCTTGCCGACATCGTGGCGCGCGCCCTCATTGTAGACGCAGCAGCCGCCGAACGCCTCCGACATGAACCAGGCGCCCGGGATCTTCTCACCCCAGAACGGCTCGTCGAACAGGATCGAGACGCGCAGATAATGCGCCGGCCGGTCGAAATAGGCGACGTGCTTGACCATCGACTTGCGCAACTCTTCGCCGTCCCAGCGCATGGTCGCGAGCCAGGAGTGCGGCAGGCAGACCAGCACGAGGTCGAAGTCGCGGGTCTCCGGCCCCTTGCCGTTCATCATGTTGAGCTGGTAGCGGCCCTGTTCGGTCTTGCCGACCTTGAGCACGCGATGATTGAGCTGGATGTCGGCATTGACTTCCGAGCGCAGGCAATCGATCAGCTGCTCGTTGCCGTTCTGGATCGAATACAGGCCGATATAGCCGTCGACATCCATCACGTAGTTCTTCAGCGCGTTGAGGCCGTTGGTGTTGTGGCTCTCGGTCGCGAGATCGGAGCGCGCCATCACCTTGAAGAACCGCTTGGCCGTCGCGTCCTCGACCTCCTCGTCGAGGATCTGCTCGGCGGTCTTGTAGGCCCAGGGATGCTCGTTGTCGTAGGATCCGACACCCTCGTAATATTCGATCGGCGACACCAGCTCGCTGCAGCGCTTGCGGAACGTCTCGATCGCGGCCGCGGTCTTCGCTCCGTATTTGCGACGCATGCCGGGAACGTCGGCGAGCAGCTCGCCATCGAGCTGCACCTGCTCGGCGTCCATCGGGATCGTCTGCAGCCCGAAATGCTGGATCAGCTCGCGCAGCGGGTCCGGACCCGTCATCGAGTAATCATAGATCTCGGCAACGCCGGCCTCATACATCGCAGGCGCGCTGTCGAATTTGCGCGTGACGACCTTGCCGCCGAGGCGGTTCGACGCCTCGAAGATGGTGATGCGACAGAGGTCGCCGAGTTTGCGCTTCAAATACCAGGCGCTCATCAGCCCCCCGGGGCCGCCGCCTACAATAGCCAAGTCGAGCATATCGATTCCGTCGTCTCCGGCGCGAGCCAAACAGCCGGTCTAAGTCACCCTAGCAAAGGCACTTTTTTGCCTGAAGGAAAGATGAACAAACTGCGTCCCTGCACCGCAGCAGGGAAAGAAAGCAGCAAAAAGGCCGGCTCAACGCCGGCCTTCTCGCCATATCCGTAGTCTTGCGGATGCCTATTCCGCGGGCGGCAGCGCCAGCGGCTCGGCTTCCGGAGCCGTCGGCACGATCGCCGCCTGCTGCTTCTCGCGCTCGTCGAGGATCAGCTTGTCGCGCTTGACCGCGACTTCGCGGATCCGCGCCATCGAGGCGCCGGTGCCGGCCGGGATCAGGCGGCCGACAATGACGTTCTCCTTGAGGCCTTCGAGCGGGTCCACCTTGCCGTTGACGGCAGCTTCGGTGAGCACGCGCGTGGTCTCCTGGAACGACGCCGCCGAGAAGAACGAGCGGGTCTGCAAGCTCGCCTTGGTGATGCCGAGCAGAACCGGCGTACCCGTGGCGGGCTTCTTGCCCTCCTCCTTGGCCTTGGTGTTGAGCGCGTCGAACTCGATCTTGTCGACCTGCTCGCCCGAGATCATGTCGGTGTCGCCCTGGTCGGTGACCTCGACCTTCTGCAGCATCTGACGGACAATCACCTCGATGTGCTTGTCGTTGATGAGCACGCCCTGCAGCCGGTAGACCTCCTGGATTTCGTTGACCAGATAGGCAGCGAGCTCTTCGATGCCCTTGATCGCCAGGATGTCGTGCGGCGCCGGATTGCCTTCGACGATGAAATCGCCCTTTTCGACGATGTCGCCGTCCTGAAGGTGGATGTGCTTGCCCTTCGGGATCAGGTACTCGCGCGGCTCCTCGGTCTTGTCCATCGGCTCGATCGAGATCCGGCGCTTGTTCTTGTAGTCGCGGCCGAAGCGGATCGTTCCCGCGGTCTCCGCGATGATCGCCGCATCCTTCGGCTTGCGAGCCTCGAACAGTTCCGCCACCCGCGGCAGACCGCCGGTGATGTCACGCGTCTTGGCGCTCTCGGTCGAGATACGCGCCAGGATGTCGCCGGGCATGATCTTCGCGCCGATGTCGACCGACAGAATGGCGTCGACCGACAGCATGTAGCGGGCATCGCCGCCACGCGCGAGCTTGAGCACCTTGCCGTCCTTGCCCTTGACCACGATGGCCGGGCGCAGGTCCGAACCGCCGCGCGTCGTGCGCCAGTCGATGACCACGCGCTTGGCGATACCGGTCGATTCGTCGAGCGTTTCCGAGATCGACTGGCCTTCGACCAGATCCTCGAAACCGATCGTGCCCTCGACTTCGCTCAGCACCGGGCGGGTATAGGGATCCCACTCGGCGATGCGCTGGCCACGCTTGACCATGTCGCCTTCGTCGACATGCATCTTCGAACCGTACTGGATACGGTGGGTCGCACGCTCGGTACCGTCGGCATCGACGATCGCAACGACCATGTTGCGCACCATCGCGACCAGATTGCCTTCGCTGTTGCGGGCAATCGCCTTGTTCCTGATCACGATCTTGCCGTCGAAGTTCGATTCGACGAACGACTGCTCGTTGAGCTGCGCCGCGCCGCCGATGTGGAACGTGCGCATCGTCAGCTGCGTGCCGGGCTCACCGATCGACTGCGCCGCGATGACGCCGACGGCCTCACCGTGGTTGACCGGGGTGCCGCGGGCCAGATCGCGGCCGTAGCACTTGGCGCAGATGCCGTTGATCAGCTCGCAGGTCAGTGCCGAGCGGATCTTCACTTCCTGGATGCCGGCCTGCTGGATCGCGTCGACATGGGTTTCCTCCATCAACGTGTCGCGCTTGATCACGACCTCGTTGGTGGCGGGATCACGCACGTCATCGCAGGCCGTGCGGCCCAGGATGCGCGAGCCGAGCGAGGCGACCACGGTGCCGGCGTCGACGATGGCGCGCATCTTGATGCCGAGCGTGGTGCCGCAATCGGTCTGCGTGATGATGCAGTCCTGCGCGACGTCGACCAGACGGCGGGTCAGGTAGCCCGAGTTCGCGGTCTTCAACGCCGTATCCGCGAGGCCCTTACGGGCGCCGTGGGTCGAGTTGAAGTACTCGAGCACCGACAGACCTTCCTTGAAGTTGGAAATGATCGGCGTCTCGATGATCTCGCCCGACGGCTTGGCCATCAGGCCGCGCATGCCGGCGAGCTGGCGCATCTGGGCCGGCGAACCACGCGCACCGGAGTGCGCCATCATGTAGATCGAGTTGATGTCGGCATCGGCGCCCGCCGCCGTCTTCTTGGTGGACGAGATTTCCTTCATCATCGCCTTGGCGACTTCTTCACCGGCCTTCGACCAGGCGTCGACGACCTTGTTGTACTTCTCGCCATGGGTGATCAGGCCGTCATTGTACTGCTGCTCGAAATCCTTCGCCAGCGTACGGGTCTGGTCCACGATCTTCCACTTCGACGCCGGCACGACCATGTCGTCCTTGCCGAACGAGATGCCCGCCTTGAAGGCGTTGTAGAAGCCGAGCGCCATGATGCGGTCGCAGAAGATCACCGTCTCCTTCTGACCGCAGTGACGGTAGACCTGGTCGATCACGCCGGAGATCTCGCGCTTGGTCATCAGCTTGTTGATGATGTCGTACGAGATCTTGGTGCTCTTCGGCAGCAGATTGCCGAGCATGACGCGGCCCGCGGTGGTTTCGATCCACCGCTTCGACATCTTGCCTTCCTCATCCATGCCTTCCCACCGGTACTTGATCTTGGTGTGGAGGTGGATGACCTTCGAATGCAGGGCGTGCTCGAGCTCGGCCATGTCGCCGAAGATCTTGCCCTCGCCGGGCAGGCCTTCGCGCATGATCGAGACGTAGTAGAGGCCGAGCACGATGTCCTGCGACGGCACGATGATCGGCTGGCCGTTCGCCGGATGCAGGATGTTGTTGGTCGACATCATCAGGACGCGCGCTTCCAGCTGCGCTTCGAGCGACAGCGGAACGTGCACGGCCATCTGGTCGCCGTCGAAGTCGGCGTTGAAGGCGGCGCAGACCAGCGGATGCAGCTGGATCGCCTTGCCTTCGATCAGCACCGGCTCGAACGCCTGGATGCCCAGACGATGCAGCGTCGGCGCGCGGTTGAGCAGCACCGGATGCTCGCGGATCACCTCATCGAGGATATCCCAGACCTCCGGACGCTCCTTCTCGACCAGCTTCTTGGCCTGCTTCACCGTGGTGGACAGACCCTTGGCGTCGAGCCGCGAGTAGATGAACGGCTTGAACAGTTCGAGCGCCATCTTCTTCGGCAGGCCGCACTGATGCAGGCGCAGCTCGGGACCGACCACGATCACCGAACGGCCCGAATAGTCGACGCGCTTGCCGAGCAGGTTCTGACGGAACCGGCCCTGCTTGCCCTTCAGCATGTCGGCGAGCGATTTCAGCGGGCGCTTGTTGGCGCCCGTGATGACGCGGCCACGGCGGCCGTTGTCGAACAGCGCATCGACGGCCTCCTGCAGCATGCGCTTTTCGTTACGGATGATGATGTCGGGCGCACGCAGCTCCATCAGCCGCTTCAAGCGGTTGTTGCGGTTGATGACGCGGCGATAGAGGTCGTTGAGGTCCGAGGTCGCGAACCGGCCGCCGTCGAGCGGCACCAGCGGACGCAGGTCCGGCGGAATCACCGGCACGACCGTCATGATCATCCATTCCGGCTTGTTGCCGGAGACGCGGAAGGCCTCGACGATCTTCAGACGCTTAGCGAGCTTCTTGTGCTTGATGTCGGAGTCGGTCTCCGCCATGTCGGCGCGCAAGGTCGCCTCGAGCTTCTCGAGCTCGAGACCCTTCAGCAGCTCGCGGATCGCCTCGGCGCCGATCATGGCGGTGAAGCTGTCCTGGCCGTACTCGTCCTGCGCCTTCAGATACTCGTCTTCCGACAGCAGCTGACGGTCCTTCAGCGCGGTCAGACCCGGCTCGAGCACGACGTAGTATTCGAAGTACAGGATCCGCTCGAGATCCTTCAGCGTCATGTCGAGCAGGAGGCCGATGCGCGACGGCAGCGACTTCAGGAACCAGATGTGGGCAACGGGAGCAGCCAGCTCGATATGGCCCATGCGCTCGCGCCGAACGCGCGACAACGTCACTTCGACCGAGCACTTCTCGCAGATGATGCCCTTGTACTTCATCCGCTTGTACTTGCCGCACAAGCACTCGTAGTCCTTGATCGGCCCGAAGATGCGGGCGCAGAACAGGCCGTCACGCTCCGGCTTGAAGGTACGGTAGTTGATGGTCTCCGGCTTCTTGATCTCGCCGTAGGACCACGACAGAATCTTCTCCGGAGACGCGATCGAAATCCGGATCTGGTCGAAGACCTGGGCCGGCGTCGTCGGATTGAAAAGATTCATAATCTCTTGGTTCATGGTCTTCTCCTCGCGTGCCGATCGTCACCGGCAGCAAATTCGAAAGTTTTCAGCGCGCGCCCCACTCAACGTCCGGGCGGGGCGCGAAGGCCCGGCGCTCTCGCGCCGGGCGTCAATCTCAGCGTTACTCGGCGGCTTCCGACGTCGGCGCCGGTCCCACCTTGGAATTGTGCAGGTCGACGTTGAGGCCGAGCGAGCGCATTTCCTTGACCAGCACGTTGAACGATTCCGGAATGCCGGCCTCGAAGGTGTCGTCGCCGCGCACGATCGCCTCGTACACCTTGGTACGGCCGGCGACGTCGTCCGACTTCACGGTCAGCATTTCCTGCAGCGTGTAGGCGGCGCCGTAGGCTTCCAGCGCCCAGACCTCCATTTCGCCGAAGCGCTGGCCGCCGAACTGCGCCTTGCCGCCCAGCGGCTGCTGGGTGACGAGCGAGTACGGACCGATCGAACGCGCGTGGATCTTGTCGTCCACGAGATGGTGCAGCTTGAGCATGTAGATGTAGCCCATGGTCACCTTGCGATCGAACGCATCGCCGGTACGGCCGTCATAGACGGTCGACTGGCCGGAGGCGTCGAAGCCCGCGAGCTTCAGCATCTCCTCGATGTCGGCTTCCTTGGCGCCGTCGAACACCGGCGTTGCGATCGGCACGCCGTGGCTCAGATTGCGGCCGAGTTCGACCAGCTCGTTGTCGTTCAGCGACTTAATGGTTTCATCCTCGCCGTAGATCTTCTTCAGGGTCTCGCGCAGCGGCTTGAGATCCTGCTTCTGATAGTAGGCGTCGATGGTCTGGCCGATGCGCTTGCCGAGGCCGGCGCAGGCCCAACCGAGATGGGTCTCAAGAATCTGACCGACGTTCATGCGCGAAGGCACGCCGAGCGGATTGAGCACGATGTCGGCATGCGTACCGTCCTCGAGGAACGGCATGTCTTCGATCGGCACGATCTTCGACACCACGCCCTTGTTGCCGTGACGGCCGGCCATCTTGTCGCCGGGCTGGATCTTGCGCTTCACCGCGACGAAGACCTTGACCATCTTCATCACGCCGGGCGGCAGCTCGTCGCCACGCTGCAGCTTCTCGACCTTGTCGAGGAAGCGCTGCTCGAGGCCCTTCTTCGACTCGTCGTACTGCTTCCGCATGGCCTCGATCTCGGCCATCAGCTTGTCGTTCGGCGAGGCGAACAGCCACCACTGCGACTTCGGATACTCGTCGAGCACCGCGCGGGTGATCTTGGTGTCCTTCTTGAAGCCCTTCGGGCCGGCGATGCCCTGGCGGTTCTCCAGGAGCTCGGCGAGGCGGTTGTAGACGTTGCGGTCCAGAATCGCCTGCTCGTCGTCGCGGTCCTTGGCCAGACGCTCGATCTCTTCCCGCTCGATCGCCAGCGCACGCTCGTCCTTGTCGACGCCGTGGCGGTTGAACACGCGGACTTCCACGATGGTGCCCTGCACGCCCGGAGGCACGCGCAGCGATGTATCGCGGACGTCGGAGGCCTTCTCGCCGAAGATGGCGCGGAGCAGCTTCTCTTCCGGCGTCATCGGGCTCTCGCCCTTCGGCGTGATCTTGCCGACCAGGATGTCGCCGGCGCGGACTTCCGCACCGATGTAGACGATACCGGCTTCGTCGAGGTTCTTCAGCGCTTCTTCCGAGACGTTCGGAATGTCGCGGGTGATTTCCTCCGGACCAAGCTTGGTGTCGCGGGCCATCACTTCGAACTCCTCGATGTGGATCGAGGTGAAGACGTCGTCCTTCACGATCCGCTCGGAAAGCAGGATCGAGTCTTCGAAGTTGTAGCCGTTCCACGGCATGAACGCGACCAGCACGTTACGGCCGAGCGCGAGCTCGCCGAGATCGGTCGACGGACCGTCAGCGATGATGTCGCCCTTCTTGACGATGTCGCCGACCTTCACCAGCGGACGCTGGTTGATGCAGGTCGACTGGTTGGAGCGCTGGTACTTCATCAGCCGGTAGATATCGACGCCCGATTTGGTCGGATCGAGATCTTCGGTGGCGCGGATCACGACGCGGGTGGCGTCGATCTGGTCGATCACGCCCGAGCGGCGCGCGGCAATTGCCGCACCCGAGTCACGGGCGACCACGCCTTCCATGCCGGTGCCGACGAACGGCGCCTCGGCGCGAACCAGCGGCACCGCCTGGCGCTGCATGTTCGAGCCCATCAGCGCGCGGTTGGCGTCGTCGTTCTCGAGGAACGGGATCAGCGCCGCGGCGACCGAAACCAGCTGCTTCGGCGACACGTCCATGTAGTCGACCTTGTCCGGCGTCACCGGCAGCACTTCGCCGGCGTGGCGGCAGACCACCAGATCGTCGGTGAAGCGGCCCTTGGCATCGAGCGGCACGTTGGCCTGCGCGACGCGGTAACGGCCCTCTTCCATCGCCGACAGATAGACCACCTCGTCGGTGACCCGGCCGTCCTTGATCTTGCGATAGGGCGTCTCGACGAAGCCGTACTTGTTGACGCGCGCGAACGTCGCCAGCGAGTTGATCAGGCCGATGTTCGGACCTTCCGGCGTCTCGATCGGGCAGATACGGCCGTAATGCGTCGGATGCACGTCGCGGACTTCGAAGCCGGCACGCTCGCGGGTCAGACCGCCCGGGCCAAGCGCCGACAGGCGCCGCTTGTGGGTGATCTCCGACAGCGGGTTGGTCTGGTCCATGAACTGCGAGAGCTGCGAGGAACCGAAGAACTCGCGCACCGCGGCGGCCGCGGGCTTGGCGTTGATCAGGTCCTGCGGCATCACGGTGTCGATATCGACGCTCGACATGCGCTCCTTGATGGCGCGCTCCATGCGGAGCAGGCCGATCCGGTACTGGTTCTCCATCAGCTCGCCGACCGAGCGCACCCGGCGGTTGCCGAGGTGGTCGATGTCGTCGATCTCGCCCTTGCCGTCGCGCAGGTCGACCAGCGTCTTGATGACCGCCAGGATGTCTTCCTTGCGCAGCGTGCGATGGGTGTCGGGCGCATCGAGCTCGAGGCGCATGTTCATCTTGACGCGACCGACCGCGGAGAGGTCGTAGCGCTCGGCGTCGAAGAACAGCGACTGGAACATCGCCTGCGCCGAATCCAGCGTCGGCGGCTCGCCCGGACGCATCACGCGGTAGATGTCGAACAGCGCGTCTTCACGCGTCATGTTCTTGTCGGCCGAGAGCGTGTTGCGGATGTAGGCGCCGACATTGACGTGGTCGATGTCGAGCAGCGGCAGGTCCTTGTAGCCCTGCTCGTTGAGCACCTTGAGCGACTTCTCGGTGATCTCCTCGCCGGCTTCGGCGTAGATTTCACCGGTCTTCGGGTTGACGAGATCCTCGGCGAGATAGTTGCCGACGAGCTCCTCGTCCGACATGCGGAGCGCCTTGAGACCCTTTTCCTGCATCTGACGCGCGCTGCGCACGGTCAGCTTCTTGCCGGCCTCGAGCACCACCTTGCCGGTGTCGGCGTCGATCAGGTCGTTGATGGTCGAGTAGCCGCGGAAACGGTTGGCGTCGAACGGCACGCGCCAGCCTTCCTTGGTCCGCTTGTAGGTGATCTTCTTGTAGAAGGTCGACAGGATCTGCTCGCCGTCGAGACCGAGCGCATACATCAGCGAGGTCACGGGCAGCTTGCGGCGGCGGTCGATGCGCGCGAACACGATGTCCTTGGCGTCAAACTCGATGTCGAGCCAGGAACCGCGATACGGAATCACGCGCGCGGCAAACAACAGCTTGCCGGACGAATGGGTCTTGCCCTTGTCGTGGTCGAAGAACACGCCGGGCGAACGGTGCATCTGCGAGACGATGACGCGCTCGGTGCCGTTGACGACGAAGGTGCCGTTCATCGTCATGAGCGGGATATCGCCCATGTAGACGTCCTGCTCCTTGATGTCCTTCACCGACTTGGCGCCGGTTTCCTCGTCGATATCGAACACGATCAGGCGCAGCGTCACCTTGAGCGGCGCAGCGAAGGTCATGCCGCGCTGGCGGCACTCGTCGACGTCATATTTCGGCTGTTCGAACTCGTAGCGGACGAATTCGAGCATCGAGGTGCCGGAGAAGTCCGAGATCGGGAACACCGAGCGGAACACCGCCTGCAGGCCCTCGTCGAGGCGCCCGCCGACTGGCTCGTCAACCATCAGGAACTGGTCATAGGACGCCTTCTGAACCTCGATGAGGTTCGGCATCTCGGCGACTTCCTTGATGTGACCGAAAAACTTGCGTACGCGTTTGCGACCGGTGAATGTCTGCTGCGCCATCGTGGCCTCTCATTTTCGTCGCCTTTGTGGGGCGAACCTTCCGGGAGCGACTGCCATCGGCCCCGGGTTGAATTTCGAATCGTCCCGAAGGAACGAAGCGCAAAGTCAGGAATTAAATCCCCGTCCTGGCCCCCATTACCTCCAAAACGCAAAACGACGCGCGGGGCGCATCACTGCACCCGCTCGTCCAAACGCTCCGCTTTACGGACTGAAAAAGCCCGAAATCTGACTGTCTCCCAACGGCTTCCGCCAGGGACCCTGCCGTCCCCACCGCCTACCGTGTTTTTCCGCTGCCAACCCGATATGGGATGGCAATAAAGGAGATTCGAGGGTTAAGTCCACGGATCCCCACACTTTTTTGTGTCCAGCGCGCCACGTGACACCCTGTCGCACGCCGTTTGCATGGCCCGGGAGCGCCAGAGGCGCTCCCGGATCGCGCATTACTTGAGCTCGACCTTGGCGCCAGCCTTCTCGAGCTGGGCCTTGATCTTGTCGGCTTCTTCCTTGTTGACGCCTTCCTTGACGGGCTTCGGAGCGCCTTCGACGAGGTCCTTGGCTTCCTTCAGGCCCAGGCCGGTGATGGCGCGGACTTCCTTGATGACTTCGATCTTCTTGTCGCCGGCCGAAGCCAGCACGACGGTGAACTCGGTCTTCTCTTCAGCCGGAGCAGCGGCACCGCCACCAGCAGCCGGGCCAGCCACCGCAACGGCGGCAGCGGCGGACACGCCCCACTTTTCTTCGAGGAGCTTGGCGAGTTCGGCCGCTTCGAGCACGGTGAGGCTCGAGAGGTCGTCGACGATTTTCTGCAAGTCAGCCATTGATCTATTTCCTTAAACGTTTGGTTCGAACCAGGTTTGAGATTAGCGAAGGGGTCAGGCCGCTTCGCTCTTTGAGGCATGAGCCTGAATGACGCGCGCGAGCTTGGCCGCGGGCGCGTTGGAGAGCTGAGCGAGCTTGGTCGCAGGCGCCACGAGGAGGCCAACGATCTTGCCGCGCAGTTCGTCGAGCGACGGCAGTGAGGCAAGCGCCTTCACGCTGTCGACATTCAGGACGGTTTTACCCATCGAACCGCCGAGGATGACGAACTTCTCGTTCGCCTTGGCGAATTCGACGGCAACCTTTGGCGCCGCAACCGGATCGTTCGAAGTAGCGATCACGGTCGGCCCCTTCAGCAGGGAGCCGATGGCAGCGACGTCAGTGCCATCAAGAGCAATTTTGGCGAGACGGTTCTTCGAGACCTTCACCGACGCACCCGCCTGCTTCATCTGCATGCGCAGCTTCTGCATCTGGGCCACGGTGAGGCCGGAATAATGAGCAACGATCGCAACCGACGTGGTCTTGAAGACCTCGTTGAGTTGTTCGACCGACTCTTTTTTTGCCGCTCGTTCCACAGCAAGCTCTTTCCGGTTGGCGGCCTTTCCGCGAAGGTCGGGACCGCCGGGTTGCACCCATCGTCCCGCCCTAAACCTGATCCGCAGGGTACAGGACCCTTCGGACATGCCGGGCAAGACGACATCTAGAAGCCTGCCCTCCCAGAGCCTTGCGACCATGGGCTGTCGAGGTTCGAACCAAACCAGCTTCCCAGCCGCGAATGGTCGCGACTTGGAGCGCAAAATCCGGTCTTCACCCGTCTATGCAGGCTATGCGATTAAGCCGTTGAAAACACGAAGTTCTCGCGGGCGCCTGCAGTCTTGGACAGGATCGAGGCACTTCAGCACGCTGAAGGCCCCTGCTCTCACTCCCTCGGAGGCGACGGGTCTCCTTCCTTTCGAGCATCCTTGCGGGAATGCGGAAAGGAATGATCTCCTATCATCTCAGGTTTTCGGAATGCGAGCACGGACATGCCAGCAAGTGCCAGCACGCCCGGAAGGCGCTATGTAGCCGGTCCTGCCCGGCTTGCCAAGAGCAAATATTGGACCAGTTCCGAATCCGCCGTGGACTGCCCCGGGCCGGACAGCGGCAATTCGAACGATGGACCTTACTCCCGGCTAACCACGTCGCGGCGATGACTTCGCTCCGCGAGAGCAAGTTAACGACGACGCAACCGCTGGGCGGCGAAACCTCAATGCAACGTATCCCGCCTCCCTCGTAGCTTATCCATGATCGAACGCATCGCCAAGCACGTCGCCTTCCTTCTCATCGGCCTCGCCGTGCTTGCCGGCGTCTACGCTTTCCTCGCGACGCTTCCGCTACCCAATTCGGGGCTGACGCTGCTCATCGTCCTCATGCTTGCCGCCACCCCGGGCCTGCTGAGCCTCTTATGGGTCGGGACCATGGTCGCAATGGTGATCCTGGGCGCGCATCGGAAGCATCCGGGACTGATCGCGGCCCCGTTTGTGTTCTGTGCAATCTGGTTCTCCGCATCGGTCTGGGACAGATACCAGCTTGCGCAACGAACCGATCCCACGCTATCCGGCCGCACCATTCCTGCGGAACTGCGCTCAATCCGAACTTTGACGCTGGTGGAACAGGGTGAGCCGTGCTGCGGGAGCACGGCGCTGCTCGCCGACCACGTCATCGATCGATTTGTGCATGCCGAGATCGACCAGCAGGGCCACGCCGGACCGATCCGTTCAACCGAGCTTGCCGCGGCCAAGGACTGCAGCGAGGACGAGTTGCGCAGATCGGCAGTGTTGCAACGCTCCGGACGCACCGATGTGTGCCTGAAAACGACAACTCTGGATGCCATCCCCGACGGACTCGTGATCCGCATTCAGCCCATGCAACCGTTTGCGGCGAGCTATGGTTGCTGCAACGTCGGTACGATCAACGTTCGTCAGGCTGGTGAGGAGCGCGTCGCCGCGACTTGGCATTACGGCCAGCAAACCGTCGTCAGCTACCTTCCGCTGCTTCGACGGAATTCTCACCCGACACCGCTGTGGAAATACACCGAAGCCGGGCCGCGCCAGGCGGTCGAAATTGGCGGCCCCGCCTTTTCAGACGGGGACCTCGCCGCCGCCGTCTACGGAATTGATTGGAAGGCACCACCGAAATTCGCCGAAGCGAGCAATGTCGAACTTTCACGACGCGCGCAGCAACTGGCGCAAACGAACAGTCCAAACGCTGCGCTCGATATCGCCCTTCAGCTTCAAGGCAACGGATACGTCGACGACGACCTGATCAGAGCCGTATCCCGGCTCATCCGCAGTTATGATGATCAGAGACTCTACAAATTCTGGCATCGGCTCGATCGCAAGAACAAGGGCACGTTCATCGAAGCAGTCATCGCACAGATCAGCGATCCGACCGCCGGCGGCAGCGACTACGTTCGCGCGGCATTTCAGGTTCAGATGCACCGCGAAGAGCTTTCGGCTTACATGCCACAGGCGGAAGCGATCTTTAGCAACCGGCACGATCTCAATATCTGGCAATACGAAATGGCACTGCGTCTCGCGAAAGACGACCGGCTGTTGCACAGGTCAGAGCAGTATTCTGCCGAGCAGCGCCAACGCTTCCGCTCTATAGAGGACGATATGAGCGACGCATTCACGCGACGCGTCATCGCGTTCAGCAGCGTCTACTTCAACAAGACGGACGAGGAACGCGAATTCCTGGCGCACCAGCTCGACCGGGTGCCCGACAAGCTGCTGCATGATTATCTCACTGCCGCCGGCTGGAACCGCAGTCCCGACGAGGCGTCCGTCACCGCGGCAACCCGCCTGCTGCGTGAGCAGGCCGCCACCCGCATCGCGGGGGTGCAAGACGTGAGGTTGCGACGCGACCTGCAGGAGTGGTTTCGACCGACCCGCAACTAGGCGGCACTTACCGCATACGGCAGCAGCTTGCCGGCAAAGAACGCGTCGAGATTGGCGAGCACGCAGTCCTGCATCGCGACGTGCGATTCCAGCGTGTGGCCGCCGAGATGCGGTGACAGCACCACATTCGGCAGCGCGGTCAGCGCGCCGGGCGGATGCGGCTCCCTGGCGAACACGTCGAGGCCGGCGCCGGCGATCACCCCGTCGGTCAGCGCTGCGACCAGCGCGGTCTCATCGATGACCGAGCCGCGCGAGATGTTGACGACAAAGCCGTCGCTGCCGAGCCGGCGCAGGATGTCGGTATTGACCGCATGCTCGGTCTCGGCGCCGGCGCGCACGGCAACCATCAGCACGCTGCACCAGTCAGCCAGCGCCTCCAGCGTCGGAAAGTATTGATAGGGCACGTCGTGCCTCGAGCGGCTGAAATAGCCGACCTCAGTCTCGAACGCGGCGACCCGCGCCGCTATTTTGCGGCCGATCTCGCCCATACCGTAGACGCCGACCTTGCGGCCACGCATGCCGGCCTGGGGCCGCATCATCGGCGACGGCTTTGCGCCGGCCCAGTCGCCGCTCCGCACGTAATCGTCGGCCACCAGCAGACGCCGCACCGACGCCAGCATCAAAGTGACCGCGGTGTCGGCGACCGACGCTGCATTCGCACCCGGGCTGTGGCCGACCGCGATCCCGCGCCCGGCGGCGGCAGCGAGATCGACGCCGTCATAGCCGGTGCCGTAGCAGACGATCGCGCCGAGCTTCGGCAGCATGTCCATGGCCTCGCCTCGGAGCGAGGTGCCGCCCGCGGTAATCATGGCTCTGATGTCGGCGAGTTCGCCCGCCGGGAATGCTTCGTCCAGCCGTTTGCCCGCCGCATTGAGGAGCTCATAGCGCTCGCCGAAGCGGATCAGCTGAGCCTTGGGAAAGCGCGAATAGACCAGGACCTTATCGGGCATTGTTCTTGTTTCCTGCGAGAGCCTTCACCCGCCAAGACAGAGGGTGGAAAAACAAAAGGCGGAACCGGTTGCCCGATCCCGCCCCTCTTTATCTCGTCACGCTCAAAGGCCTCAGCCGAGGATGGTGCCCGGCTCGACCTTCACGCCCGGGCCCATGGTGGAGGACACCGCCACGCGCTGGATGTAGGTGCCCTTGGAACCCGCCGGCTTCGCCTTGGAGACCGCGTCGGCCAGTGCCTTGACGTTCTCGACCAGCTTGTCCTCGGAGAACGAGGCCTTGCCGATGCCGGCCTGCACAATGCCGGCCTTCTCGACGCGGAACTCGACCGAGCCGCCCTTGGCGCCCTTCACGGCCGACGTGACGTCCATGGTCACGGTGCCGATCTTCGGGTTCGGCATCATGCCGCGCGGACCGAGCACCTTACCGAGGCGGCCGACCAGCGGCATCATGTCGGGGGTGGCGATACAACGATCGAAATCGATCGCACCGCCCTGCACCTTCTCAACCAGGTCTTCGGCACCGACGACGTCGGCACCGGCGGCCTTGGCTTCCTCAGCCTTGGCGCCGCGCGCGAACACGCCGACGCGCAGCGTGCGGCCGGTGCCGTTCGGCAGGTTGACGACGCCGCGGACCATCTGGTCGGCGTGGCGCGGGTCGACGCCGAGATTGATCGCGATCTCGATCGTCTCGTCGAACTTCGACTTGGCGCGCTCCTTGACCATCTTGATGGCCTCCGCGAGCGGATAGAGGTGCTCGCGATCGACGCCCTCGCGGGCCTTCTTCAAACGCTTTCCGATTGACATGGCCCGTTACCCCGCAACTTCCAGACCCATCGAACGGGCAGAGCCCTCGACCATCTTCATGGCCGATTCGATGGTGTCGCAATTCAAGTCCTTCATCTTCTTCTCGGCGATCTCGCGCACCTGCGCCTTGGTCACCTTGCCGGCCTTGTCGCGGCCCGGCGCCTTCGAGCCGGACTGGATCTTGGCAGCCTGCTTGAGGAAGAAGGACATCGGAGGGGTCTTCATTTCGAAGGTGAACGAACGATCGGCGTAGATCGTGATCACCACCGGAATCGGGGTGTTCTTCTCTTCCTTCTGGGTCTGCGCGTTGAACGCCTTGCAGAACTCCATGATGTTCAGGCCGCGCTGACCAAGCGCGGGGCCGATCGGGGGCGAAGGATTCGCCGCACCGGCCGGGACCTGAAGCTTCAGGTATCCGGTCACTTTCTTTGCCATTTATCACTCCTGTTGTGCCGGACGGTGCCGGCGGTTTCAGGTTCCGTGGTTCGGTTGAAGGGGCTGGCGACCGCCTCCTCCCTCCCACGGCCTCTCACTTGACGGGGGCATATACCCCACGCCGTCCGGTCAGACCACCTTTTCGACCTGACCGAATTCCAGTTCCACGGGGGTCGCGCGGCCGAAGATCGACACCGCGACCTTCACGCGCGAGCGCGCCTCGTCGATTTCTTCCACCACGCCGGAGAACGAGGCGAACGGGCCGTCGGCCACGCGCACGTTCTCGCCGATTTCGAACGAAACCGACGCCTTCGGACGCTCGACGCCCTCCTGCACCTGGTGCAGGATCCGCATCGCTTCCGCTTCCGAGATCGGCATCGGCTTGTTTTCCGCGCCGAGGAAGCCGGTCACCTTCGGGGTGTTCTTGATCAGATGAAACGCCTCGTCGGTCAGCTTCATCTTCACCAGCACGTAGCCCGGGAAGAACTTGCGCTCGGCGTCGATCTTGCGGCCGCGGCGCACCTCGGTGACCTTCTCGGTCGGCACCAAAATCTGCTCGAACAGCTCTTCCAGCCCGCGCTGCTTGGCCTGCTCGCGGATCGATTCCTGAACCTTCTTCTCGAAGTTCGAATAGGCGTGAACGATGTACCAGCGCTTGTCCATCAATTGAGTTCCCATGCTCATCAGTGGATGCCCAGTATCAGGGTAATCAGATAGCGGATGATCTGATCTGCGGCGAAGAAGAAGACCGAGGCCACCGCCACCATCACGAACACCATGATCGTGGTGATGGTCGTCTCGCGGCGCGTCGGCCAGGTGACCTTGGCGGTCTCCGAGCGCACTTCCTGCAGGAATTTAAACGGGCTGAAAGCCATCGTGAGATCCGCGTCCGTCTCCGGACGATTGCAACGTTTCAAGGAATCCGAACAGCCGACCTTGCGGACCCAGCCCTCGTTTGGAAGGTTGAGCCGATAAACGAGCTCGAATGTTCGGGGAATTAGGCCGCGCCGGATATCCGCCATCAAAGCGGGCCGGCTGCGAGTGGGCGGTATCTACTGCGAGACCGGCCAAACGTCAAGGTCGGCGCCGTCGCGCCCCACCCCGGCAGCGCCGGTATCAGAGCGGAACGGGGCCTCTCATATCAAGCACTTAGCCTGATGACGGGAGGTCCGCCGCCCGGCCGTCCACGGTCGCGGCCGGGTCGATCACCCGGCAAAGCTCTTCTGGACCGCCTGATCCAGCGTGGCTCCGCCGACATAGCGCTGCCGCAGCTCGCGCTTGAGCAGCTTGCCGCTCGGATTCTTCGGCAAGGCGTCGACGAAGATGACCCGCTTCGGGACCTTGAAATGGGCCATCGACGCCGCGCAGTGCTTGATGACAGCCTCAGCATCGAGGTTTTGGCCCGTCTTGACCACGACGATCGCCGTCACCGCCTCGATCCAGCGCGGATCGGGCAGCCCGACCACCGCGACCTCCGAAACCCCAGGCAACCGGTAGATCATCTCCTCGACCTCGCGGCTCGCGACATTCTCGCCGCCGCTCTTGATCATGTCCTTCACGCGATCGACGACGGTGATGTAGCCACTGGCATCGACGGTCGCGAGATCGCCGGAATGAAACCAGCCGCCGGCAAACGCCGCCGCGGTCTTCACCGGATCGTTGTAGTAGCCGGACAACAGATGCGGCGAGCGGTGCACGATCTCGCCGACCTCCTCGACCCCGACGTCGGTCATGTCGGGCCTGACCACCCGCGTCTCGACATTGATCGCGGGCTTGCCGGCGGAGCCTGCCTTCGGCAGCTGGTCCTCCGGCGACAGCACGGTGGCGAGCGGCGCGATCTCGGTCTGGCCGTAGAAATTCCAGAACTTCACGTCAGGCAGCCGGCGCTGCAATTCGAGCAGCACCTCGACCGGCATGATCGAGGCGCCGTAATAGCCCTTGCGCAGGGTCGACAGATCAGTGCGATCGAAAGCCGGCGAGCGCAGCATCGCGATCCAGATCGTCGGCGGCGCGAAGAACGAATTGATCTTGTGGGCCGCGATCAGCGCCAGCAAATTGTCGGGCACCGGCTTACCGGTGATGAGGCTGGTGGCGCCGAGATAGATCGCGGGCCCCAGGAAGACGTCGAGCTGCGCGCAGTGATAGAGCGGCAGCGCGTGCAGCACGGTGTCGTCGGTCGCCATGCCTCCGTCGATGATGCAGCTGACATACTGCCACATCACGGCTTCATGGGTGAGGATCGCACCCTTCGGCAGCGACTCCGTGCCGCTGGTGTAGATGATCTGCGCGGGATCGCGGCTGTCGACCGAGGCTTCGGGCGCCGACGCGTCGCTGTGCAGCAGGCTGTCGAATGTCGTGATGCCTTCGGGCGCGGTGGCCGGATCCTCGCCCGGCAGCCAGATCAGGGTTTCGACCGCCGAGCCCTTGGCGGCGGCGGCGTGCGCGGTCTCGACGAAATCGGGGCCGACCGCGAGCAGCTTGGCGCCGGAATTCGCCAGGATGAAATTGATCTCGTCGGGATTGAGCATGAAGTTGATCGGCACCAGGATCGCGCCGATCCGCGCCACCGCGAAGCGCAACGCGGCAAAGCCGTGCGAATTGCGCGACAGCACCGCGACGCGATCACCCTTCGCAACGCCAAGACCGAGCAGACCGCGTCCGAGCCGATTGCAGATCGCGTCCATCTCCGCAAACGTCCAGCTCACCTCGCCGCAGATCAGCGCGGTCTTGCTGGGGTAGCGTTTCGCCGACCGGCGCAGCAGATCGCCGATGCTGTGCTCGCGGGCGCGCTGGATGGTTGCTGCGATGTTGTCGCTCATTTGTCCCTCCCGAATGTGCTTTTTGTCGTTGTCTTGTCTTTGTCGCTTTTGGCCGCGCCGTCGCTACTGCCGCGCGGCGTGGGCGTGTTCCATGTAGGTGTGTTCGACGGAGCGATCGAGCGAGGCGATCTTCTCGAAGCCGCGCCGCCAGTCCTGTAGATGCCGCTGCGTCCACAACACGCCGGCCTCCTTGTCGCGCCGCCCGATCGCATCGAGGATGTGGCGATGCGCTTCGACGAGGCGCGCACCGCCCTCGGGCACGCCGCCGACGATCATCTCGGTGGTCGGAAAGAACAGCTGCGCGGCCGGCTCGCGGGCGAGCTGCAGCACGCGGTTCTGCGAGGCCTTGGCCATCAGCACGTGGAATTCTGCATCGAGTTCGGCGAGCCCGGCGGGATTGCCGACCACAGCGGCGCTGCGCGCGAGATTGCCGGCGAGCTCGGCGAGGTTCTCGTCGGTCGCGCGCTCCACCGCGCCCTCGACGCTCGCGACCTCGAGCGTCATCGAGGTCTCGAACAATTCGCGGAACGTCACCTCGTGCAGGATCAGCGCGCGCGATAGCCGCGTGGCGAGCTTGTTGTAGCGCGGCAGGCAGGCCTGCAGGCGTCGGCTGGAATCACGGCGGATCAGCCCGCCCTCCTCGAGCACGCGAATGCCTTCGCGCACCGTCGAGCGGTTGACGCCGAACTGTTCGACCAGCTGCTGCTCGGTGCCGATCGGCTCGCCCGGCTTGATCCGGCCGTTGATGATCTCGCGTTCGATCGCGTCGGCGACCTTCTGGTAGGCCGGCGCAACGTCGATGCGCCGGAACAGCGGCGTGGCCACCCTGGGCTCCCGATTGTCGTTTGTCGGACAAAGTGTAGGCGAAGGCCCATGGAGCGTCAAATCAGCTGCTCTCGGCCGCGTTGTCGCACCAAGCCGGGCAGAATTGACACCGGAACCAGGCATATCTAGCTTTGTCGGACAAACAGATAAGAACGTCCGGGGAGGCACATCACCATGAAATCCATCGCCACGAGTCTGTCCGCGGCCGGCCTGCTTGCCGCAGTGCTGGCGGGGCCCGCGCTCGCGCAGCAGACGCCGCTCAAGATCGGCGTGCTGACCGATTTCCAGTCGGTCTATTCCGACATCGGCGGCGCCGGGAATGTCGAGGGCGCCAAGATGGCCATCGAGGAGTTCGGCGGCTCGATGTTCGGCAAGCCGATCGAGCTCGTTACCGCCGATCCCCTCAACAAGGCCGACGCCGCCGCCACCATCACCCGCAAATGGTACGAGGCCGAAGGCGTCGACATGATCATCGACATGCCGACCTCGGCGACCGCGCTCGCCGGCATGGAGATGTCGAAGCAGTTCGAGAAGATCATGATCGTGACGGACGCGGCGAGCTCCGACATCACGGGCAAGTCCTGCTCGCCCTACACGCTGCACTGGACCTACGACACCTACGCCAACGCCCACACCGTCGGCAGCGCGATCGTGAAGAACGGCGGCGACAGCTGGTTCTTCATCACCGCCGACTACGTGTTCGGCCACTCGATCGAGCGCGACACCGGCGACGTCGTTCGCGCCGCCGGCGGCAAGGTGCTCGGCAGCGCCCGCCATCCGCTCAACACGCCGGATTTCTCATCCTTCCTGCTGCAGGCGCAGGCCTCGAAGGCCAAGATCATCGGCCTCGCCAATGGTGGCGGCGACACCATCAACGCGATCAAGCAGGCCTCCGAATTCGGCATCGTCGCGGGCGGGCAGAACCTCGCCGGGATCGTGATGTTCATCTCCGACATCCACAGCCTCGGGCTGAAGCTCGCGCAGGGCCTGATCATCACCGAGGCCTACTATTGGGATCTCAACGACCGCACCCGCGCCTTCGGCAAGCGCTTCTTCGACCGCATGAAGCGGATGCCGACCATGAACCAGGCCGCGACCTACAGCGCCACCCTGCACTACCTCAACGCGGTGAAGGCCGCCGGCACCAAGGACACCAAGCCGGTGCTGGCGAAGATGCGCGCGACCCCGGTCCGCGACGCCTTCACCGACAACGGCGTGGTCCGCGAGGACGGCCGCATGGTGCACTCGATGTTCCTGTTCGAGGTCAAGAAGCCCGAGGAATCAAAGGCGCCGTGGGATTACTACAAGGTGCTGGCCGAGGTGCCCGGCGACCAGGCGTTCCGGCCGATGAAGGACGGCGGTTGCCCGCTGATCAAGTGAGTGAATACAGTCATGGCCGGGGTCCAAGACCTCGGCCAAGGCATTCAAATTGTTGGCTAAAAGCTGGCAGGAGTGGCAGGGCTCGAACCTGCGACCCCCGGTTTTGGAGACCGGTGCTCTACCAATTGAGCTACACTCCTGCAGGGAACCAGCGTCGCCGCCGGTTCGCGCCGTTTCAAGCACAGGGCATGGCCGGTTTGCAAGGGCGAAGCGGTGAAGCTTCTGTTCATTGCAAAACTTCTGCGCCAGACTTCGGCGATCACCCGAAGATCACCTCATGTCGGCGCCTCGCCGCAAGAATCAAGAGCACAGGGAGAGACCATGAACGCTCAAACCGCCACCAAACATGCCGCCAGCCAGACCACCCCGTCCCTCCCCCTCGCCAAGCCCGAATCGATCGGGCTATCGAGCACGCGGCTGCAGGCGATGTCCGACACCTTCAAGCGCGAGGTCGACAAGGGAACCGCGCCCGGCTTCACGGTGCTGGTGGCGCGGCGCGGCCAGATCGGCTGGTTCGACGCGATCGGCCGGCAGAGCCCGACCACTGCTGCGCCGATGACCCATGACTCGATCTTCCGCATCTTCTCGATGACCAAGCCGATCGTCTCGATCGGCATCATGCAGCTCCTCGAGGACGGCCACTTCCTGCTCGACGATCCCGTGGCGAAATTCATCCCCGAATTCGCCGAGACCAAGGTTGGCGTCGAACGCAATGGCAAGCTCGAGCTCGTCCCGGTCCAACGGCAGATGACGATCCAGGACCTGCTGCGCCACACGTCGGGTTTGACGTATGACCACACCGGCAACGGTCCGGTGCAGGAACTCTACAAGCAGTCGCGGCTGCGCAGCCGCAAGATCACCAATGCCGAGCACGCCACCATGCTCGCCGGCATGCCGCTGGTCTGCCAGCCCGGCGCCGAGTGGAACTACAGCCGCTCCACCGACATCCTCGGCCGCATCATCGAAGTCGTCAGCGGCCAGACGCTCGGCGCGTTCCTCACTGAGCGCATCCTCTCGCCGCTGCAGATGCACGAGACCGCCTTCCACACTCCAGAGGCCAATGCCGGCCGGCTCGCCGAGGCGTTTGCCAACGATCCCTGGACCAACGAGAAGGTGCAGCTGTTCAACATGCTGGAAAAGCCGGCGATGGAATCCGGCGGCGGCGGACTGGTGTCGACCACGATGGACTATGCCCGCTTCGCGCAGATGCTGCTCAATGGCGGCACGCTCGACGGCACCAGGATCATCGGCCGCAAGACGCTTGCCTTCATGGCGTCCGATCACCTCGGCGCCGGCGTCAAGGTCCAGGGCACGCTGGTGTCGCCCGGCCATAGCTTCGGCCTCGGCTTCGCCGTGCGTACCCAACAGGGCGTCGCGCCGTTCTCCGGCTCGGTCGGCCAGTATTTCTGGAGCGGCATGGCCGGCACGTTCTTCTGGATCGATCCGAGCGAAGACCTGATCGCGGTCTTCATGATGCAGGGCCCGGGCCAGCGCGAATACACCCGCTCGCTGGTGAGGAACGGCGTGTACGCGGCGGTGGAGTGATTGGGACACTCCCCGTCCCGCATCCAAGACACTCATCGCCCGGCTTGACCGGGCGATCCAGTACGCCGCGGCCTATCGGCGCAACAATGACGGCCTCTGGAATACTGGATCACCCGCTTGCGCGGGTGATGACAGATTGAGTGTGGTGCGCTTTTGCGCACCACCGCCGGCGTCAGCTGATCGTCGCGCCGCCGTCGATCACGATGGTCTGACCGGTCATGAAGTCGCCGGCACGCGAGCCCATCATCACGGCCGCGCCCGCGATTTCGTCGGGCACGCCGATCCGCAGCAGCGGCGAGCGCGCGGTCGAGGCCTTCAGATTGTCCGGATTGTCCCACAGCGCCTTGGCGAAGTCGGTCTTGATCAGGCCGGGCGCGATGCAGTTCACGCGGATGTTGTGCTTGCCGTATTCGCAGGCGAGGTTGCGCGCGAGCTGCATGTCGGCAGCCTTCGAGATCGCGTAGGCGCCGAGGATGGTCGAGCCCTTCAGGCCGCCGATCGAGGACACGATGATGACGGAGCCGTCCTTGCGCTCGATCATCTGCGGCACCACCATCGAGATCAGCCAGTTGTTGGCGACGATGTTGTTGTCGAGGATTTTCCGGAACTGATCGTCGGAGATCCCGGCGAGCGGACCATAGTAAGGATTGGATGCCGCGTTGCAGACCAGCACGTCGATCTTGCCGAAGGCGCGGTTGCTCTCGTCGACCAGGTTCTGCAGATTTTCTTTCGACGAGATGTTGGCCGCGATCGCAACCGCAGTGCCCTTGCCATAGCTGTCGTTGATCTCGGTCGCGACCTGCTCGCAGACGTCGGCCTTACGCGAGGAGATCACGACCTTCGCGCCGTGCTCGGCCATCCGCTCGGCGATCGCGCGCCCGATGCCGCGCGTCGAACCGGTGATGACGGCGACTTTTCCCTTCATGTCGAACAAGGTCATGCTTCTCTCCCTGATGTAAGGTGTTTGAATTCGGCGCTGAACTTAAGCAGCGTTGTCATATTGCGATAGCAGCATCACGCGAGCTTGCTCGGCGGCCGCACCTCGGGCCCGGATGGCTGATGCATCGCGGCGTGGCGGGGATCGGCGATCCACGGCTGCTGGTTCACCATCGGCAATCGCCACATCGACACATTGGGCGCCGCGATGTGATCGAGCCGCGTCACCGAGACATTGTCGATGTCGAACGACAGACCGCGGTCCGGCTGGCCGCCAAGTGCAAGACCGACCGCAGCCCGGATCACACCGCCATGGCCGACCGCGATGATGTCCTTGCCGGCCTCCGCAGCCGTGATCCGCACGATGGTGCGACAGACGCGGGTGTAGAGATCCATGAAACTCTCACCGCCCGGCGCCGGCTCGTTGACGTCGGCGAACCAGAGGTTGCCCGGCGGACGGCTGGCGAGAAACGCAGCGCGGTTCATGCCCTGCCACCGGCCGAGATGCAGCTCGGCGAAGTCGCGCTCGTGCGTCATGCTTTCGGGCTTCGGATAGCCGGCGGCCCAGATCGCGTCCGCGGTCTTGTGCGTGCGCTTCAGATTGCTCGAATACCAGACGGCGTTGCGCGGCAGCATCTTGGCGACCGCCTCGAACACTTCGACATCGCCGGTGTCGCAGTCGATATCCTCCTGCCCGTAGATGTTGCCGCCATCGCTGCGCACCGGCGCGTGACGAACCCACCACCACCGCGTCACCGTCACGTTAGGCTTCTCTGGATTGGACATCGGATGAGCCCTTCAATAGTGTCCCGTCACGCTGTACGTCACGCCGCACATCGTCTCAAGTGCTTCTGACGTTTGAAATTTTGTTTGAATTCCGTCGCGCGGCAGGCGCGCCACGGATCATGTGAACAGGGAGAAAACCATGGGCCGCCTCGAAGGCAAATCCGTCATCATCACCGGCGCGGGCAGCGGCATCGGCCGCGCGGCGTCGCTGCTGTTCACCAAGGAAGGTGCCAAGCTGATCGCGGTCGATCGCACTGACGGTGTCAACGAGACCGCGAAGCTGGTGCGCGATGCCGGCGGCACCGTCGAAGCGGTCACCGCCGATGCCGGATCGGAGAGCGACGTGAAGGCCTTCATCGAGAAGGCTGTTTCGAAGTACGGCAAGCTCGATGCGATCTGGGCCAATGCCGGCGTCAGCGGCGGCCTCGTGCCGCTCGCCGACCAGACTCCGGAACATTGGCAGGAAGTGCTGCGCGTCAACCTGATCGGCCCGTTCCTCGCGATCAAGCATTCGATCCCTCACATGACCAAACAGGGCCACGGCTCGATCGTCTGCACCGCCTCGGTCGCGGGCTTGAAGTCCGGCGCCAGCGGACATCCCTACGGCGCGAGCAAGGCCGGCGTCATCAGCCTGGTGCAGACCACCGCCTACTCGCTCTCCGGCACCGGCGTGCGCATCAACGCGGTCTGCCCGGGCCTGATCGAGACCGGCATGACCAAGCCGGTGTTCGATCGCGCCAAGGAGCGCGGCACCCAGGACAAGATCGGCCAGCTCAACCCGTTGAAGCGCCCCGGCCAGCCGCACGAGCTCGCCGCGATGGGATTGTTCCTGGCCAGCGACGAGGCGTCCTACGTCAACGGCCAGGCGATCCCGGTCGACGGCGGCCTCACCGCATCGATGCCGTATACGGGCAAGCCGATCTAGCGAAGACGTTCTCTGTTCGCAGAGCGGGTGGAATTCGCGATCATTCCACATTCACAACTGTCGTCCCTGCGAAAGCAGGGACCCATACGCCGCGGCGGATGTTGTGAACGGGAATCGTCATTCCAGCGTCGTTCAACAATGACCATTCGTGGTTATGGGTCCCTGCTTTCGCAGGGACGACGCCGAGTGTGTAGCGCGAAAGCGAAGACCATCGTGCTTGCCTCGGATCAAAGTCGATGGGTTTCGCTGCGCTCTACCCGTCTTACGTGCACCTCCGGCCCGAATATTGCTTTGCCCCGACGGTCACACCAGCTGTTATACTTCGCTGGCAAGATCGCCCGCAGATCCACAATCCCTGCAAAACGAACAGGCAATGCAAAATCAACGTCCCGACCGTATCCGCAAGCTATTGGCCGACCTCGTCGCGTTCGACACGATCAGCGACCGCAGCAATCTGCCGCTGATCGACTACATCGAGCGCTATCTCGCCGCGCTCGGCGTCGGCAGTCAGCGCATCGTCGATGACACCGGACAGAAGTCCTCGCTGTGGGTCACGGTCGGCCCCGAGGACAAGGCCGGGCTCGCTCTATCGGGGCATACCGACGTCGTGCCGGTCGTGGGACAGGACTGGAGCCACGACCCGTTCGAGCTCGTCGAACGCGACGGGCGGCTGTACGGCCGCGGCACCACCGACATGAAGGGCTTTGTCGCGGTCTGTCTCGCGATGGTTCCGGAAATGCTCGCGGCCGACCTGAAGACGCCTATCAATCTTGCAATCTCGTATGACGAGGAGATCGGTTGCGTCGGCGTTCGCCCGATGCTGCGCGAGGTCGCGCGCAAGCCGATCAGGCCGCTCGGCTGCTTCGTCGGCGAACCGACCCAGATGCAGGTGATCATCGGGCACAAGGGCAAGCACGGCGTGCGCGCCACGTTCCGCGGGCTCGCCCGCCACTCCTCGATCGCGCCCGACGGCGTCAATGCGATCGAATACGCCGCCGATCTGATCACCGAGATCCGCCGCCGCGCCGAGCAGCTCGCGGCGAGGCGCGAGCGCGACAGTCTCTACGACGTGCCCCACTCCACGCTGCTGACCAGCGTCGTGCATGGCGGCGCCGCGCTGAACATCGTGCCCGATCATTGCGCGGTGGACTTCGAATGCCGCGGCATCGGCATTACCGAGTCGCGCGAGGTCACCGATGCGATCGTCGCTTGGGCCAAGGCCGAGATCGAACCGAAGATGCGCGCGCGGCATCCGGACTGCGGCATCGACTTCGAGGAAATCCTCGACTACCCCGCGCTCGACACCGCGGCCGACGCGCCCATCGTCACCCTCGCCAAGCAATTCGCCGGCCGCAACGACCACGCCAAGGTCGCCTTCGGCACCGAGGCCAGCCTGTTCGTCAGCATGGCCGACGTGCCGTCGGTCGTGGTCGGCCCCGGCTCGATCGCGCAGGCGCACACGCCGGATGAGTTCGTCGAGATGTCGCAGCTCGAGGCTTGCGGCGATTTCGTCGCGCGGCTGATCGCGCATTGCGCGAAGTGAGGCGGCCAATTGTAGGGCGGATTAGCCGAAGGCGTAATCCGCCATCGTCACATACGGGCAGGCGGCGGATTACGCTTCGCTAATCCGCGCTACGAATTCCTTACAACCCATCCGGCGGCAGGCCCGGCCCCGTTGCGGCCGGGCGGAGCTTGTCGCGCTTGCGCTCGCGGTAGAAGGCGTAGAGGCCGGAGGCCACGATGATCGCGGCGCCGGCGAGCATCTGCATGTCCGGCTTGTGGCCGAAGGCGAGATAGCCGGTTAGCATCGCCCACGGCAGCGCGGTGTAGCGGAACGGCGCCACCGCCGAGATGTCGCCGGTTCGCAGCGACACGATGATGCATTGGTAGCCGATCAGGATCAGCACTGCGGCGAGTGTGAGCAGGCCGAGGGCGTGGCCGGACGGCGCCTTCCAGCCACCGAGCGGCACCAGCACGACGGCCCCGGCCGTCGTGACAGTCACGGTGGTGAGCAGCGTGATGAACACGGTCGGCAGCTGTTTCGGGATGCGGCGGGTGGCGAGATCGCGCACGGCGCAGAAGCCGACCGAGGCCAGCGCCAAGAGCGACGCCTGGCTGAAGCCTTCAGCGCCGGGACGGACGATCACCAGCACGCCGATGAAGCCGGCGGCGATCGCAAGCCAGCGCCGCCAGCCGACCGGCTCGCCGAACACCAGCGCCGCGCCGAGCGTGATGACGAGCGGCAGCGCCTGGAAGATCGCCGACGCGTTGGCGAGCGGGATCTGCGCGATCGCCGAGAGATAGGTCAACGTGCCGCCGATCTCGCCAAGCACGCGCAATCCGACCGGCCAGATCAACAGCGCGCTGAAGCTACGAAGTGCATCGCGATACCACGCCAGTGCGGCGACCAGCACCATCGCGACCAGGCCGCGGACCAGCAGGATCTCCCCGATGTTGAGCTCCGCCGCCACCGCCTTGGTGATGGTGTCGTTGGCCGTGAAGCTGGCCATGGCCGCAGCCATGAACAGGCTACCGCGAAGATTCGAAGAGAGGGGCAAAATGAAAATGTCCGATCAGGACCAGGCGGGCAATATCGACCGGACTGAATTGCCAAAGCGACGCAGCGAACTCAAGTCACAGATGACTACAGTGTGGAAACATGCCGCACGACGCAGAAGCGGCGCGAACCCTGGGGGATCGCGCCGCTTTTCGGATCAGACCGCACCGGCCTTCTGCGCGTATTCCCATGACGCCTGCGACAGCGGCACGGTGCGCTTGGCCGATTCGAGGGCCTTGGCGTTGGCGGCGGTGCCGTCGCGGACGCGGCCCGCAATACCCTGCGTGATGCCGGCGAGGCGAAACAGATTGTAGGAGAAGTACCAGTTGAGATCCGGCACGGCCATGCCGGTGACGTTGCAGTAGATCTGCGCGGCCTCGTCCTGGCTCGGAATGTTCAACGCCTTGAGGTCGGCATTGGCGAGGCCCGGCATGGTCCACTGCATCAACAGATAGGTGAAGTCGGCCATGGGATCGCCGAGCGTCGACAATTCCCAGTCCAGCACCGCCTGCACCCGCGGCTCGGTGGCGTGGAAGATCATGTTGTCGAGGCGATAGTCACCGTGCACGACCGAGACGCGCGTCTGCTCGGGCACCGTCTTCGGCAGCCACTCGGCGAGCTTCTCGAACTCGGGAATGTGCTGCGTCTCGGAGGCGCGATACTGCTTGGTCCAGCGGTCGACCTGGCGCGCGAAATAATTGCCAGGCTTGCCGAAATCGCCGAGGCCGATCTTCTCGGGATCGAGGATGTGCAGCTTCGCCAGCGTCTCGATCTTGCTGGTGAAGATTTTCCGCCGCGCATCCGGCTCCTGGCTCGGCAGCGTCGGGTCCCAGAACACCCGCCCCTCCTCCATCGACATGATGTAGAAGGCCGAGCCGATCACCGCATCGTCGGTGCACAGCGCATAGGCTTTTGCGACCGGAAAGTTCTGCTTGCCGAGCGCCGCGATGACGCGGAACTCGCGATCCACCGCATGCGCCGACGGCAACAATTTACCGAACGGCCGGCGGCGCATCACATAGTTGCGGCCGGGGGTTTCGAGCTTGTAGGTCGGGTTGGACTGGCCACCCTTGAACTGCAGGACCTTGAGCGGGCCCTGAAAGCCCTCGACATGTTCCTTCATCCAAGCATCGAGGTTCGCCTCGTTGACGCGATGGCGCTCCTCGACTTCCCGTGTTCCGGAAAATTCTTCGTCTTTCCTGACGCCGTCCGCCACGATGACGCTCCCTCAACTCAGTTTTTATGGAGCGCCGTGCGGCGCTCCCTCAATCAGGCTGGCACGCCAGCCTGATCTCGCTTTTCATTCTGAGCACGATGTGCGCGCGAACGCCATGCGTTCCGCATCATGCTCAATGCGACGTGTTTGCATACTTCCGAACTTCGAGCCTGGCAATGGCGCGATTATGCACCTCGTCCGGGCCGTCGGCGAGACGGAGCGTGCGGATGTGGGCATAGGCGCGCGCGAGCCCGGCATCGTCGGAGACACCGCCGCCACCAAACGCCTGGATCGCCTGATCGATGATCTTCAGCGCCATGTTGGGCGCAGCGACCTTGATCATCGCGATCTCGGCCTGCGCGGTCTTGTTGCCGACCTTGTCCATCATGTCGGCGGCCTTGAGGCACAGCAGGCGGTTCATCTCGATGTCGGTGCGGGCCTCGCCGATGCGCTGCTCCCAGACCGAGTGCTCGATGATCTTCTTGCCGAACGCGGTGCGCGAGGCGAGCCGCTTCACCATCTTCTCCAGCGCTTCCTCGGCCTGGCCGATGGTGCGCATGCAGTGATGGATGCGGCCCGGGCCGAGACGGCCCTGCGCGATTTCGAAGCCGCGGCCTTCGCCGAGCAGGATGTTTTCCTTCGGCACGCGAACGTTCTCGAGCAGCACCTGGGCGTGGCCGTGCGGCGCATCGTCGAAGCCGAACACCGGCAGCATCTTCTCGACCTTGATGCCGGGGGTGTCGAGCGGCACCAGGATCTGCGACTGCTGCTGATGCTTGGCGGCGTTGAAGTCGGTCTTGCCCATCAGGATCGCGATCTTGCAGCGGGGATCGCCGACGCCCGACGACCACCATTTGCGGCCGTTGATGACGTAGTGATCGCCGTCCTTCTCGATGCGGGTCTCGATGTTGGTGGCGTCAGAGGAAGCCACCGCCGGCTCGGTCATCAGGAAGGCGGAGCGGATCTCGCCGTCCATCAGCGGCCGCAGCCATTTGCGCTTCTGCTCCTTGGTGCCGTAGCGGATGAACACTTCCATGTTGCCGGTATCGGGAGCGGAGCAGTTGAACACTTCCGAGGCCCAGGAGATGTGGCCCATTTCTTCCGACAGCAGCGCGTATTCGAGATTGGTCAGTCCCGCGCCGTGGAATTCATCGTCCTCATGCGAGGACGGCGGCATGAACATGTTCCAGAGGCCTTCGGCCTTCGCCTTCTTCTTCAGATCCTCGAGGACCGGGATCACCTTCCAGCGCGGACCTTCGGCATCCTGCTTCTCATAGATCGGCACCGCCGGGCGGACATGCGTTTTCATGAAAGCTTGAACGCGCTCCAGCCACTCCTTCTGCTTGGGCGACAGCGTGAAATCCATGGGACGCTCCTCGTTTCCTAGACTTGGGCTTTGACTTTCGGCTTTGGGCCCTGCCGTTTGGACCCTGGCCTTTTGAACAACATTGTTCACCCCGCCTCCGCGGCTCGCAAGGGCGTTCGCGGAAGGACGGCGGTGGTGTGCCAGAATGACGTCCCCGCGCAGCGGATTGACATTTCCGGCTCTTCAAACGATAGTTTCATACAAATGTTTGAAATGCAACTCCCCATCGTCTTCGTCATTCCGGCGCATCGCGCCGCGGAATAACGGAAAGGCTCTCAGCCATGGCCAGCGATCACACCCGATCCGCCATTCTCGCCGCCGCCGAACGGCTCTATGCCGACCGCGGCTTCGGCGACGTCACGCTGCGCGACATCGTCGCGGAGGCGAACGTCAACCTCGCGGCGGTGAATTACCATTTCGGCTCCAAAGATGAATTGATCGCGGAGCTGTTCGTCACCCGCAGCATCCAGACCAACCGCGAACGCCTCAATGAACTGAAGGCGGCGGAAGAAGCCGGCGGCGGCCGCGCCTCGATCGAGGACATCATGCGCGCCCTCGTCGGCCCCACTTTGCGCGGCTGCCTCGGCCCGGATCGCGAGGGCTCGACCGCGGCGCGCTTCATGATCCGCGCCTCGATCGAATCGGTGCCGCCGATCCGCCGCATCAAGAATCGCGAAGTAGATCATTTGCGCAAATTCGCCGCCGCGATGCGCCGCGCGATGCCTGGCCGCAACGACACCGAACTCTATTGGGGCCTGCACTTCGCGCTCGCGATGGCGCACCACACCATTCGCGAGAAGGAACGCCTGCTGCGGCTGTCGGAAGGCAAATGCGACCTCGACGATGTCCGCGCCATCATCGACCGCGTGGTCACCGTCTCGGTGATGGCGCTGACGATCGGCGACGTGCCGAGCAAGCCGGCCGCACGGCCGGTGCTGGTGCACGGCCGTCTGACGCGGCAGGATCTCTGAAAGCCCCTGCCCTACACCATCGCGATGCAGTCGATCTCGATGTCGAACGGCCCGGTCCATTCCGGGATGCAGACGAAGATCCGCGCCGGCAGATCATCCGCGAAGTATGTCCGGTAGACCGCGTTGAAGGTCGCGAAGTGTTTCGCCGACGTACAGAAGATGTTGCACTTCATCACGTTGTCGAACGAGGCGCCGGCGGCCGCAAGACACTGCTTGAGCTGCTCCATCACCAGCTCGCTCTGCCGCTCGATCGAGGCCCCGGTGGCGATCTCGCCGGTTGCCGGATCGAATGGCGGCAGACCGGAGACGAACACCATGTTGCCGGCGCGGGTGACCGCCGACGCCGGCGCCTTCCAACGCTCCAGCCAGCTCGAGATCGGTTCGACGCGGATCACTTCCCGTTTCATGATTGGCACCTTCGATGGGGATCGATGGCGCCAATCTAGCAGGCTGGTGTCAATGATGCTTCGATGCGAGTCGAAGTATTGATGAAGCCGACTGCTCTATCACCGTCATCCTGAGGTGCGAGCCTTGCGGCGCAATTGCGCCGCTGGGCGAACCTCGAAGGATCGACGGCCCCACTCTGGCCGATTCATCCTTCGAGGCTCGCCGAAGAGGCTCGCACCTCAGGATGACGGAGATAGATGCCCGGCCGGCTTCAATCCCGCCTACAGAATCCCCTGCGCCTTCAGGCCTTCGACCTTGGCGTCGTCATAGCCGATGGTCGCCAGCACGTCCTTGGTGTCGGCACCGAGCAGCGGCGGGGCGCGATATTCGGTGATCGGGGTGCCAGAGAAGGTCAGCGCGTTGCGGATCAGCGACAGATCCGGCTCGAAGGGATGGTCGACTTTCACCCGCATGCCGCGCGACTGCACGTGCGGATCGCTGAACACCTGCTCGAAATTGTTGATCGGGCCCGACGGCACGCCGGCCTCCTCGAGCTTGTCCAGCCAGTAAGCCACCGGCTGCTTCAGGAACAGGCCGGCGAAGATCGCCATGATCTCCTTGCCGTGCACGACGCGGTCGTTGTTCTTGACGAAGCGCTTGTCATTCGCGAGCTCGGGTTCGCCGAGCACCGCGCAGGTGCGCTGGAACTGGCCGTCATTGCCGACCACCAGCATCAGCTCGCCGTCGGTGCAGCGGAACACGCCGGCCGGCATGCCGCCATTGCCCCAGGTGCCGCGGCGCGGCGGCATGTTGCCGTTGACGAGGTAGATCTGCAGCCAGTGCGACAGCGAGGCGATCACCGTATCGAACAGGCAGACGTCGACATGCTGCCCTTCGCCGTTGTTGGCGTCGCGGTGATAGAGCGCCGACAGAATCCCGATCGAGGTGTTCATGCCGGTCATGTAGTCGACGATCGAGGGGCCGACCTTCATCGGGCCCGCGCCGGGTTCACCGTCGATATGGCCGGTCACGCTCATCAGCCCGCCCATCGCCTGCAGGATCGCGTCGTAGCCGGCGCGCGTGGCGTAGGGGCCGGTCTGGCCGAAGCCGGTGACCGAGCAATAGATGATGCCGGGATTGATCTGCTTGATGGTCTCGTAATCGAGGCCGTAGCGCTTGAGGTCGCCGACCTTGTAGTTCTCCATCATCACGTCGACCGACTTGGCGAGCTCGCGGATGATCGCCTGCCCTTCGGGCTTGGCGATGTTGACGGTGACGGACTTCTTGTTGCGGTTGGCGCAGAGGTAGAACGAATTGTTGTTGTTCGCCTTGCCTTCGGGATCTTTGAGATAGGGCGGGCCAAAGGCGCGAGCATCGTCGCCGCCGCCGGGCCGCTCGATCTTGATCACCTCGGCGCCGAGATCCGCCAGCATCTGGGCCGACAGCGGGCCCGCGAGCACCCGCGTCAGGTCGAGAATCTTGATGCCCGAGAGTGGCAGAGCCGACATGAAGCATTCCTCCGATATCTTGCTAATCTTGATTATCCGGCGCCGGACTGGGCCCTGCCCGTGTTCGCGGCCGCCAGAGCTTGCCGATACACCATTTTGGTGTCGCGAGCACTGCATTGTCGGCATGAAGCCATCCCCGGACGGCCTATGTGCGGCGCACCGGCCGGAACCGGCCCTACCTCGTCCTGCCGCCACGCGAAATTGTGAAGATCGCCGACACCGATTTGTCTCAAGGCCGGCGGTATCCTGCCGCGACGAGGAGGACACCATGCGGACGATCATGACGGTTGGGCTGCTAACGCTGCTTGCGGCCGCGATGCCGACGGCCGACGCGCGCAGTGGCCACGGCCATGGCGGCGGGCACAGCCACGGCATGCATGCCGGCGGCGCCATTCGCGGCGGCGGATCTGCCGGCGACACGCGCCACGGCAACGACGCCTACACCAAGGCGGCCTCTGACGAAGAGGACCGCCTGCTCAACAGCAAGCTGAAGAGCATCTGCCGCGGCTGCTAGGACGCGATCGCCTGCCGCGGCTGCGCGGTGGCGCCGATCAGCTTGCCGATCTCGGGCTTGCAGCCGCCGCAATTGGTGCCGGCCTTCAGGCAGCGGCCGATCGCCTCAACACTATGGGCGCCCTTTTTGATCTCGGCGGTGATCTGGTGCCGTCCGACGCTGAAGCAGGAGCAGACGATCGGGCCGATATCATCGCCCGCGCCGAACGGCCGTCCGGCCAGCAGCGCCATCCGCGCATTGGCCGACAATTGCTGTTCGGCAAACAGCCCGGTCAGCCAGGCCCGCGACGGCAGCGCGTGATCGGGCGCGATGAACACGCAGCCCTCGAGCCGGCCGTCGCGCACCGCCGCGTAACGGAAGCGGCCCGCGGCCGGATCGCGATAGGCGATCCATTCGATCTCGACGCCGTCGAGGCCGAGCTGTGTCCTTGCCCAGTCGCGCCAGCTCTCCGGGCGAGCATCGAGCGCGAGCTCCAGCCGCGTGCAATCGCCGGCCTTGCCGTAGACCCAATAGCCTGAAGCCGGACGCTTGATCGCGTCGCGGCTCAGGATGAAGGCGTGCCATTTCGGCGCGTAGGGATCGGCCTTGACCGGCGTGTGCTTGGATTCCGGCTGGCCCGACAGCGGATCGACCTCCGGATTGACCAGCGCGTTGACGCGGCCCTCGCCGGCGAACTCCTCGTTCCAGTGCATCGGCACGAACACGCAGCCGCGGCGCTGGTCGGCGCTGACCACGACGCGCGCGATCATCTCGCCCCAATTGCTGGTCAGCCGCACCAGCCCTTCGTTTTGCAGGCCGGCCTGCCGCGCATCCTCAGGATGGAATTCAGCATAAGGCTCGAAGATATGTGACAGCAGCCGTCCGGTCTTCCCGGTCCGGGTCATGGTGTGCCACTGATCGCGCACGCGGCCGGTGTTGAGCACCAGCGGAAAGTCGCGGCTGGTGGCGTTGCGCGCCGCGCGCGGTGCGATCGGCACAAAACGCGCCTTGCGGTCAGGCGTGAAGAATTGCTGGCTCTCGAACATCCGCGGCGTGCCGGCCGGATGCTCTGATGTCACCGGCCACTGCACCGGCGCCAACGCGTCATAGCTGCCGTCGTCGAGCCCAGCCAGCGCCGAGATGTCGAAATCGCGCTTGCCGTCGTTCTCGAAGCCCGACAGTTCGGCGTGCTCGCGGAATACCTCGGCGGCTGACGCGTAGTCGAAGCCGGAATATCCCATGCGTTGCGCGACGTCGCAGATGATGCGCCAGTCGGCGCGCGCTTCGCCCGGTGCTGCCAGGAACGGCCGCTGCCGCGAGATCCGGCGCTCGGAATTGGTCACGGTGCCGTCCTTCTCGCCCCACGCCAGCGCCGGCAACAGCACGTCGGCATGCCGCGTCGTGTCGGTGTCGCGCATGCAATCCGTCACCACGACGAGCTCGCAGGCCTCGAGCGCGGCACGGGCGCGATCGGCATCCGGCAGGCTCACCACCGGATTGGTCGAGATGATCCACACCGCCTTGATGCGACCATCAGCGATGGCGTCGAACATGTCGACCGCCTTCAGTCCGCCCTTCTCCGCAATCACGGGAGCGCGCCAGAACCGCTGCACCAGTTCGCGATGCGCTGGATTCTCGAGCTCCATATGCGCGGCAAGCTGGTTGGCAAGCCCGCCGACCTCGCGGCCGCCCATCGCGTTGGGCTGTCCGGTCAGCGAGAACGGCCCCATTCCGGGACGGCCGATGCGCCCGGTCAGCAGATGGCAGTTGATGATGGCGTTGACCTTGTCGACGCCGCTCGATGACTGGTTGATGCCCTGCGAATACAGCGTGACGACGCGCTCGGTCTTCGTAAACCAGTCGAAGAACAATCCGACTGCGCCTTCGGTGAGGCCGCAAGTCGCAGCGGTCTGCGCCAGCGTTTGGCCGCCGACCTGCTTGAGCGCGTCGACGATCCCCGTCGTGCAACCGCCGACAAAAGCGCGATCGACCGCATTGCTGCCGGCCAGGAACGCGAACAGCCCGTTGAACAGCACGGAGTCGCTGCCCGAGCGCAGCGGCAGATGCAGATCAGCGCCCTCGCAGGTCGCGGTGCGGCGCGGATCGATTACCACGATCTTGCAGGCCGGGTTCTTCTCCTTGGCCGCCAGCATGCGCTGGTGCAGGATCGGATGGCACCAGGCGGCGTTGGAGCCGACCAGCACCAGCAAATCCGCCTGCTCGAGATCCTCGTAACAACCGGGCACGGTGTCGCTGCCGAAGGCGCGCTTGTGCCCGGCGACGCTGGAGGCCATGCAGAGCCGCGAATTGGTGTCGATATTGGCGGTGCCGACGAAGCCCTTGGCGAGCTTGTTGATGACGTAATAGTCCTCGGTCAGCAGCTGGCCCGAGACGTAGAACGCCACCGCGTCGGGCCCGTGCTCTCGAACAACGCGACTAAAGCCGTCGGCGACGCGATCGAGCGCGTCGTCCCACGTGGCGACCGCGCCATCGATAAGAGGCTCCAGCAGACGCCCGTCGAGATCGATGGTTTCGGCGAGCGCCGAGCCCTTGCTGCAGAGCCGGCCGAAATTGGCCGGATGCTCCTTGTCGCCCTCGACCCGGACGTTGCCCGCCGCGTCCTTGGACGCGATGACGCCACAGCCGACACCGCAATAAGGACACGTGGTCTTGACGGGCATTGCCGGATCGTTCCCTGACCGCTCAGCTCACCGCAGCCGCCTGCCGCACCGACAGCCAGACAACGCCGTTCTCGACCTTGGCCGGATGGGTATGCGTGCAGCCTTCATCGGGTGCGACTGCCTGGCCACTGGCCAGCTCGATGACGAAATTATGCAGCGGACAGGTCACGCGCTTGTTGTGCACGATGCCCTGCGACAGCGGCCCGCCCTTGTGCGGACAGCGGTCGTCGAGCGCGAACACCTCGTCGCTCTCGGTCCGGAACACCGCGATGTTGCCGCCCGGCGTGCGCACCACGCGCGAGCCGAGCCGCGGAATGTCGTCGAGCGCGCCGATTTCGATCCAGTTGGTCATGCGAGCTCCAATTCGGCGAGAGGCGCGAACTCGTTGCGGTCGACGCCGTGGCTGGCGCGCTCGGCCCACGGATCGGTCTGCGCGAACTGCTGCGAATAGGCGAAACGGGCGAACAGCGCCTTGCGGTTCGCAACGTCGTCGACCACCCGCTTCCTGATCTGCTCGAGACCGACACGGTCGCACCATTTGTACATGCGCTCGAGATACCAGCCCTCCTCGCGGTAGAGCTGGGTCAGCGCCACGATCACCTCGAGCGTCTCGTCCTCGGTCTCGACCTTGGTCAGGAACTCGGTGCCCTTGATGTGCAGGCCGGCGGCGCCGGCGAAGTGGATCTCGTAACCGGAATCGACACAGACCACGCCGACGTCCTTGCAGGTCGCTTCCGCGCAGTTGCGCGGGCAGCCGGAGACGCCGAGCTTGACCTTGGCCGGTGTCCAGGAGCCCCACATGAACTTCTCGAGCCTGACGCCGAGGCCGGTGGAATCCTGGGTGCCGAAGCGGCACCACTCCGAGCCGACGCAGGTCTTCACCGTGCGCAGGCCCTTGGCGTAGGCATGGCCCGACACCATGCCGGCGTCGTTGAGGTCGGCCCACACCGCCGGCAGGTCCTCCTTCTTGACGCCGAGCAGGTCGATGCGCTGACCGCCGGTGACCTTCACCGTCGGGATGTTGAACTTCTCGGCAACGTCGGCGATGGCGCGCAGTTCGCTCGGCGTGGTGACGCCACCCCACATCCGCGGCACCACCGAATAGGTGCCGTCCTTCTGGATGTTGGCGTGGACGCGCTCATTGATGAAGCGCGACTGCTGATCGTCGCGATATTCACCGGGCCAGGTCGCGAGCAGATAGTAGTTCAGCGCCGGACGGCAGGAATGGCAACCGTTGAGCGTCTTCCACTCCATGAAGCGCATCACGGCCGGGATGGTCTTGAGCTGCTGCTCGACGATGACGCGGCGGACGTCGTCGTGGCTGTGATCGGTGCATTTGCACAGCGGCTTGACCTTCGGCGCCGCCGAATAGTCGCCACCGAGCGTGAACGCCAGCACCTGCTCGACCAGGCCGGTACAGGAGCCGCAGGACGACGACGCCTTGGTATGGGCGCGGACGTCGTCGAGGGTGAACAGCTTCTTCTCCGAGATCGCCTTGACGATCGCGCCCTTGCAGACGCCGTTGCAGCCGCAGATCTCGGTCTCGTCGCTCATCGCGGCGACCGAGTTCTGGCCGCTGACGCCGCCCTCGCCGAGATTGGCGGCGCCGAACACCAGGCGCTCGCGCATATGCGAGACGTCGGTGCCGTCGCGCAGATGTTGGAAGTACCAGGGGCCGTCGATGGTGTCGCCATAGAGCACGGCACCGACGATCTTCTTGTCCTTCAGGATGATGCGCTTGTAGACGCCGCGATTGGCGTCCTGCAGCACGATCTCCTCCTTGTCCGGGCCCGGCGAGAAGTCGCCGGCCGAAAACAGGTCGATGCCGGTGACCTTCAGCTTGGTCGAGGTGACCGAGCCGTCATAGGTGGCAAAGCCCTTCATCGCGAGGTGGTTGGCGCAAACCTTGGCCTGGTCGAACAACGGCGCCACGAGACCATAGGTCTGGCGGCGGTGCTGCACGCATTCGCCGACCGCATAGATGCGGCCGTCATAGGTCTGCATGGTGTCGGAGACGACGATGCCGCGCTCGCAGTAGAGCCCGGCCTTCTTGGCGAGCTCGAAGTTCGGGCGGATACCGACCGCCATCACCACGAGATCGGCCGCCAGCTCGGTGCCGTCGCCGAAGCGCACGCCGGTGACACGCTCCTCGCCCAGGATCGCCTGGGTCTGTGCCGGCATCTTGAACACCATGCCGCGCTCTTCCAGCGACTTGCGCAGGAGACCGCCGGCCACCGGATCGAGCTGGCGCTCCATCAGGGTGTCGAGCAGATGCACGACCGTGACGTTCATGCCGCGCTTCATCAGCCCGTTGGCGGCTTCGAGGCCGAGCAGGCCGCCGCCGATCACGACGGCATTGCGATAGTCGGTCGAGGCCTTGATCATGCGATCGACGTCATAGATGTCGCGGAAGCCGATCACGCCCTGGAGGTCCTTGCCCGGCAGCGGCAGCATGATCGGATTCGAGCCGGTCGCGATCAGCAGGCGATCATAAGGCACGCGATCGCCGGCATCGGTGACGACTTCGCAGGTCCGACGATCGATCATCGAGATCGTCTCGCCCTTGCGCAGCGTGATGTTGTTGTCCTCGTACCAGTCGACGGTGTTGAGCATGATGTCGTCGACGGTCTTCTCGCCGGCGAGCACCGGCGACAGCAGGATGCGGTTGTAATTGCCGTAGGGCTCGGAGCCGAACACGGTGATGTCGTAGAGATCGGGCGCGCGTTCGAGCAGCGCCTCCACGGTGCGGATGCCGGCCATCCCGTTGCCGATCACCACCAGCTTCTGCTTGGTCACTTTGTCGAGCATGGTCTGCCTTTCAATTCCGACGACGGTGCTCAGCGACGCGGCGCGCGTCGTCGATCGACACCGATAAGGTTTGGAGTTGTTAGGAAGCCCATCCGCGGGCGCAGACCGTCCTCAATGACGATCGATGTTCCGTTATTGATTGATATTCAAAACGCGTGCCAATTTGGCCAGGACGAATCTGACAGCAAAATCAATGGGTTTTCGACGACCCCGAATCAGCCGGGCAGCGCGACGCGACGACAGCCGGCCGATTTTTTAGCCACGCCGATGATCTCTTGTGCAGCACAGCATCAGCGGCGGCGATAATGATCGCGAACGCGCTGTTGATGCGTCATCGCACGCTCATGGCGCATCGCACAAGAAAGCATCAACGTGCGCGTTTACGCGGCGGCGCTTGCTGCGAGCCACGCCAAATGCACGCGCCGAACACGTTCCGCGATCTCGCGGCAACGTCTTGCGACTGCAAGGCAAAGCGACGCGATCGATTCGATGGCACGGTAATTGCTGACCTCACTTCCTGACGGAGTGCGTCTCAACGACGAGCGCGCTCATGCATTCACCCACATTCGATTTTATCTGCGCCCGGGATAGCCGCGATTTGCGGTTGCCTCCGCCGCATCAGCGCGAGACGTGTGCGATGAAGCTAGCCGAATTCAAGAAGGCAGGTCACTGGCCGACCCTGCTCGCTGCGTTCCTGTATTTCGACATCAGCTTCATGGCGTGGGTCGCGCTCGGACCGCTGATCGTCTACATCGCGCACGACATGAATCTGGCGGTGAACGAGAAGTTCACCCTGGTCGCGATTCCCGTGCTCGCCGGCGCGCTGTTGCGGGTGCCGATGGGCATTCTCGCCGATATCATCGGCGCCAAGCGCACCGGCATCATCGCCCAACTGGTCGTGATCGCAGCGACCGCCTCGGTCTGGCACTTCGGGCTGACCAGCAAGCTCGCGATCGAGCTGTTCGGCGTCGCGCTCGGCGTCGGTGGCGCCTCGTTTGCCGTCGCCCTGCCCCAGGCCAGCCGCTGGTACCCGCCACAATATCAGGGCGTGGTGATGGGGATCGCCGGTGCCGGCAATATGGGTGTCGTGCTCGACACGCTGCTGGCGCCGACCATCGCCGAACATTGGGGCTGGCAGGCCGTGTTCGGTTGCCTCCTGATTCCGATGCTGATGGTGCTCGCCTATTACGCCGTCGCGGCCAAGGACGCGCCGGGCGAGCGCAAGAATATCTCGCTGAAGGCCTACGGCGCGCTGCTGAAGGATTCCGACAGCCGCTGGTTCATGTTCTTCTACTTCATCACCTTCGGCGGCTTCGTCGGCCTCGCCAACGCGCTGCCGCTCTATTTCACGGTGCAGTATCACGTCTCCGGCGTCGCGGCCGGCATGCTGGTGGCGTTGATCGTCGCGTTCGGCTCGGGCTTCCGCCCCGTCGGCGGCATGATCGCCGACCGTATCGGCGGCATTCGTTCGCTGTCGATCCTGTTCGGGGTCGTGGTCGCGGCCTACCTCGTGATCGCCTTCATGCCGGAGGGCCCGATTGCGCCGGCGGCAGGCGGCTGGGCATTGACCGAGCTGCCGCGGATCGCCTGGGTCTCGGTGCTGCTGTTCTCGATCGGCGTGCTGGCGCTCGGCATGGGCAATGGCGCGGTGTTCCAGCTGATCCCGCTGCGCTTCCGCCACGAGATCGGCCTGATGACCGGCCTGGTCGGCTGCGCCGGCGGCGTCGGCGGCTTCTTCCTGGCGCAGACGCTGGGCTACGCCAAGGGCATGACCGGCGGATTCGGCGCCGGCTTCCTGTTCTTCGGCGCGCTGGCGTTGCTTGGCTTCATCGGACTTGCGATGGTCAAGGTCCGCTGGCGCACCACCTGGGGCGCGGTGTCGGGAGCGCGCGTCTGACGACCCGCTCCCCCGGGAGAGGATAGCTCGGACGTGGCGAATGGCGCGCAACCGGACTTGGGCGTTCGCGTTGGTTTCGCCAGCGAGACCGGCAAGCGTGCCGCCAATGAAGACTACGTCGCGGCCTGCCTCGGCCAGCCGGGCACGCTGCACCGCGACGTCGTCGCCGCGGTCGCCGACGGCGTCGGCGGCCACAAGGGCGGACGCGAGGCGGCGGAGGTCGCGGTCCGCAGCTTCATCGACGCCTATTACTCACTGCCCGAGACGCTCGGCGTCCGCCGCCGCGCCGCGCGAGCTCTGGAGGCCGCCAACAGCTGGATCTACGGCCAGGGTCGGGTCGATGCCGCGCGCAGCGGCATGGCCTGCGCATTCTCCTCGATCATCCTGTCGCGGCGGCAATGCCATGTGATCCATATCGGCGACACCCGTGCCTATCGCCTCAGCGAGGGACGGCTGGAACGCCTAACGCAGGATCACATCGCCGGCCGCGGCGACCTCGCCCATATGCTCAACCGCGCCATCGGCTTCGAGGAGTTCGCCCGCTTCGACTACACCTCCGTCGGGCTCCGGCAACATGACCGTCTCCTGATTTGCAGCGACGGGGTGCACGGCGCGCTCGGAGATTCCCGCCTCCAGCAGCTGCTGGAGGAACGCACGCCGCCGGACGAATCGGCGCGCAGCATCGTCGATGCCGCGCTCGCAGCCGGCAGCAGCGACAACACGTCAGCGCTGGTGCTCGACGTCGTCGACCTGCCGCCGGCGGATCGCGATGACCTCACCCTTGCGATTGCAACGTTGCCGATCCTCGATCTGCCTGACAGCGGCGACACGATCGACGATTTCGCGCTCGGCGACGTGCTGTCGGACGGACGCTACAGCCGCCTGTTCAAGGCCACCGACACGCGCGCCGGCCGCGAGGTGGTGCTGAAATTTCCGCATCCGCGGGTCGCCAGCGAGGGCTCCTACCGCCTCGCCTTCGTGCGCGAGGCCTGGGTTGCCGCACGCGTGCGCAGCCTGTGGATCGGCGAGATCATCGAGGTGCCGGCGGAGCGGCAGACCAGGCTTTATTCGGCGATGCCGCTCTATGAGGGCGAGACGCTGGAGCAACGGCTCAATCGCGCGCCGCGGCTGTCGCTCACCGAGGGTATCGCGATTGCAACCAAGCTGGTGCGCGCGGTGACGGCGCTGCACCGCGCCGGCATCATCCATCGCGACATCAAGCCGGACAACGTGATCCTCCTGAAGGACGGCGGGTTGCGCCTGGTCGACCTCGGCGTCGCGCGCGTCCCGCTGCTGGAAGATTTTCCCGCCGAGGACATTCCGGGTACCGCGAGCTACATGGCGCCCGAACTGTTCGGCGGCAAGGCCGGCGACGAGGCCTCCGACCTGTTCGCGCTCGGCGTCACGGTCTACCGCATGTTCACCGCGAACTATCCGTTCGGCGAGATCGAGCCGTTCTCGCGACCGCGCTTTGGCAAGCCGACGCCGCTGTCACGTTATCGGCCGGACCTGCCGGCCTGGCTCGATGCCGTGATCGGCAAGGCGCTCAGCGTCGAACCCGCGCAACGCTTCGGCGACGCGATCGAGTTCGCGCATGAGCTGGAGAACGGCGCGACCTGGGCCGGCCCCGCCGTGACCACCCGCAAATCACTGCACGACCGCGATCCCGTGACCTTCTGGAAGGTGTTGTGCGCGATCCTGGCCCTAGTCATCGTGGTGCTGCTGGCGCGGCATTAAGGCGGCGACCGCAAACCTCACCGGGCTTTCTGCTGAACCTGCGGACAGCCGCCTTCGGCGAGCGGCCGCCAGGCTTCGTCCGGCGAAATCGTCGCGATTACCTTTTCATAGTCCCACGGCTCGCGCGATTCGGATGGCGATTTGGCCTGAACGAGATACATGGAGCGCATGACCTGCCCATCTTCGCGGATGCCCGCGTTCTGCGTCATGAAATCGTTGACCGGAAGCTTGCGCATCGCCGCGGCAACGGCGTCGGCATCGTCGGTCCCGGCCGCCTGCACCGCCTTCAGATAATGCATCACTCCGCTGTAGACGCCGGCCTGGATCATGGTCGGCGCCTGCCCGTGTCGCCGCGCCATGAAGCGATGACCGAAGGCGCGGGTCGCCTCATTCTGGGTCCATGAGAACGACGTCGCGTAGATGATGCCCTGCGCTGCCTGAAGGCCAAGCGAATGCACGTCCGTGATCAACATCAGAAGAGCGACAATGCTCTGGTTGGCGGATTTCCCGATGCCGAACTCCGCAGCCTGCTTCAGGCTGTTGACGGTATCGCCGCCCGCATTCGCCAATGCAATGACCTTCGCCTTCGAATTCTGGGCCTGAAGCAGGAATGACGACAGGTCCGAGGCGCCGAGCGGATGGCGAACCGAGCCTACGACCTTGCTGCCCGCGGCCGTGATGAAGCTTGATGCGTCACGCTCCAGTGCATGACCGAAGGCGTAGTCCGCGGTCAGGAAGAACCACGTGTCCGCGCCCTGCTTCAGCATCGCCTTGGTGACGGCGGAGGCTTCGGCGTAGGTGCTGTAGGTGAAATGAAACCCATATGGCGAGCACTGCTTTCCGGTCAGATCGGAACTGCCGGGCCCGGAAATCACAAAGATGCGCTTCTTGTCGCGGGTGATACCCTGAATGGCCAGCGCGGTCGCCGAATTGCCGCCGTCGGCAATCATGTCGACACCGTTCTCGTCGATCCAGCGACGCACGATGCCGGAGGCGACATCGGGCTTGTTCTGATGGTCGGCCGACACCAGCTCGATCTTCTTTCCAAGCACGGTCGGGCCAAAATCCTCAATCGCGAGACGGGCCGCTTCCACCGAGCCCTCGCCCCCAAGGTCGGAGTAGAGGCCCGACATATCGTTGATGACGCCGATGCGCACCACGTCACCGGACACTTGTGCGCGCGCGGACCCGACCGCAGCGAGACAAAGGACTGCCGCAAGCACGGCCGCAATCGATCGCATGGAAACCTCCCCCTCGACGTTCTAGGTCTGTTGCGGTCAGGCCGTCAGGAGCCCGGCCGCTGCAGCGAATGTGACGGGCGCATCACCGAGCAACAGCGCGATGGCATCGCGCTCCCAAGCATCGTCGGCCGGGGCCAGCGGATCCTTGGCGGTCAGGCGATGCTCGAGCACGAACCGCGACAGCAGCAGCCGCCGCAGATCGACTTCAGCCTGGCATCCTTCCCACGCGAGCGTGATCGCCGATGCCGCATGGTAGAGCGCGCTGGCGGCAAGCCGCGCCGTGTGCTCCGAGCCGGGATCGGCCGCGACCTGCTCGGCAAAGGCGATCGAGCGGTCGAGCGCGGTGCGAAGCCGCGTGCGGTACGGATCGGGCAGGCTCGACGCCTCGTCGAGGCGCGCCTGCAAGGCCTTCGCCAGAGCCCGGTGCGCGCCGCTCTTGCCGACGGCGCGCGAGATGATGTCGAGCGCGTTGATGTTGCTGGTGCCTTCCCAGAGCACGCCGACATGGGCGTCGCGCACCAGCCGCGGCTGCACCCATTCCTCGATGTAGCCGTTGCCGCCGCGCACCTCCATCGCGCCGGTGGCGACCGGAATGTTGTCGCGGCAGGCGCGGTACTTCAACAATGGCGTCAGGATGCGCAGCAGGTCCTTCGCCTGCGCCGAGCCGGCATTGGCATCGTCCATCGCGCGCGCGGTCACCAGCATCATCGACAGCGCCTGCTCGGTCGGCACGACCAGCTTCATCAGCTGCCGGCGCAGCAGCGGGAAATCCATCACGCGCTGGCCAAACGCCGTGCGCGATGAGGCGCTGACGACAGCCTCGTTGACGCAGCGCCGCATCATCGCGGCGGCACGCACGCCGTGCGACAGGCGCGAGAGGTTGACCTGCTCCATCATCTGCTTGAGGCCCTGCGCCGGATCGCCGACGAGATAGGCAACCGCGTTGTCGAGCTGGATCTCGCCAGATGCCATGGATTTGGTGCCCAGCTTGTCCTTGAGGCGCACAATGCGGTAGCTGTTGCGTCGGCCGTCCTTGAGGCGGCGCGGCAGTGCGAACAGCGCGAGACCCCTAGTGCCTGCGGGCGCACCCTCGGGCCGCGCCAGCATCAGCGCGACGTCGGCATCGGCGTGCGAGCAGAACCATTTGTCGCCGGTCAGTCGCCAGACGTCGCCATCGCGGCGCGCCACGGTCTCGACGGCGCCGACGTCGGAGCCGCCTGCCCGCTCGGTCATGAACTGCGTACCCTTCCACAGGCTCGCCATGTCGTCCGACAGCATCTTCGGCAGCAGATAGGCCTTGAGCTCGTCGGAGCCGAACTTGCGGATCAGATGCGTCGAGGTGTCGGTGACACTGATCGGGCACATCAGTCCGAACTCGGACTGCACGAACAGGTACTGAAACACATATTTGGCCACGGCCGGCAGCGGCCGGTCCATGCCGAGCACGCCGGCGCGATGACTCATGGCATGGAACTGAAAATCGCCGAAGGCGATCGCCTCCATCTCGCGATAGGCCGGATGATAGTCGATCCAGTCCTCATCGCGGCCGTAGGCGTCCCTCGGATTGAGCACCGGCGCATGCTTGTCGGCGATCCGGGCCAGCCGGTCGAGCCTGCCGCCCGCCAGTTCGCCAAGACGCTTGAAGTGCGGCTCCAGCCGCTCGCGGTCCTCGCGCGGCAGATAGAGCCCGAGCAGGCCGCGAAGCCCTCGATCGAGATCATAGAAGTTGAGGCCTCCGCAATCATGCGAGATGTGGCGGGCCGGATCAGCGGCATCGTTGGAGCTGCGAAGGTCGCGCGCGCTCATCTGCATCGGGGCTCTCCTTGTTCGGATGACGTCGCAGCGGCCTCGCAGGTGTGCGGGACGCCATCGCTCAGCGTTCAAACTGCGCCGGCAACATCGAGAACGATCGCGGCGATGTCCATCGGCGGACGCCCGCACGAGAATAATTTCAGATACGTGGAGGAAATGCGGTCCGCGCGCCGGACCGCACGCCAAGTCATGCTGCACCGCGGACTCTTGACCTCCGTTGGTTTCGCTGCACATTCAGAGCAGAAGGGCGACAACGAATGTTGCAACGCACCAGACTTGCGCGGTGTTCAAAGGAAACGAACGGCAAGAGATGAAGGGTGTACGGTCCGATACCCAGCCCCCGGCCCGGCGGGGCCGCCGGCGCATCGTCGCCGACCGCGTGCGTACGCAATCCGACGATCCCGCGGCCATGGTGATCGAGGCCAACCGGCATGACGAATTGTTTCGCGCTGCCGACGGCAGCCCCGATCCGTCCGTCGTCAAATCGGCGCACCGCGTGCTCCGTATCTTCGAGTATTTTGCCGAGATCGAGCGGCCCGCGACCATGACCGAGATCGCGCGCCGGCTGAACTATCCGCCGTCGAGCACGTCGGCACTGCTGAAGAGCCTCGTCGAGCTCGGCTATCTCGATCACGATCGGCAGGCACGCAGCTACGCGCCGACGGTCCGCATCGCCCTGCTCGGCGGCTGGCTTAGGAGCCAGACATTGCCGGGAGCGACGCTCGATACCATCACGCGCGAGCTGCATGAGGCGACGAGGTTGACGACCTTCGTCGTCGCACGCAACCAGCTCTACAGCCAGTACATCCGCGTACTACAGGGTACCACGCCGGTGCGCTATTATCTCGAGCCCGGCGCACGGCGGCTGTTGACCCACTCGACCCCCGGCCGGGTGTTTCTCAGCCTGATGAACGACGAGGATGCGCGTCGGATCGTGCAGCGGATCAACGCCGAGGAAGCACCGTCATCCGCCGTCCGCTTCGGCGATATCCAGCATGCGCTGGCGACCATCCGCCGCCAAGGATTTGCCTACACGCGCGACATGGGAACGCCCGGCCTGAGCGCGATAGCGATGCGGCTGACCGAGGCCGACCAGACGCCTCCGCTTGTCATCACTGTCGCGGGCCCGAGCTCGATCGTCTCGGCAGAAGGAAAGGCGATCATCGGAAAGATGCGCGAGCTGGTCGAACGGCAATCGCCCGGCCTGCTGCCGCAGATCGACGTCGACGCGCCACCGATCGAGACTTGAGATCGGGCAACGCGTCAGGTCGACCTCAAGACCCGGCGCGGCGGATCGTGATCCGGGTCTCGTCGGTCATGTCCTTGAGCTCCTTGTTCGGCTCGCGATAGAGATGCCGCTCGATCTCGACGGTCCGGCCGTCGGTGGTCTTGCTGCATTTCTCGTCGACGAAGACCCCGCCGACCTCCTGCTTGTCGGCGCCCGGCTTCGCCTCGGCGCAGCTCCAGCCGTCCTCGCCGTAGCGCGACTTCGCCTGCAAACCGAGCAGGAATGCCTTCTTGCGCAGATAGAGCCGCGCCTTCGGATCGGTCTCGATCGTCAGCGCCGCGATCTTGGCGTCCTTGTCGATCATCACAGTCAGGATCGCCGGATGGCCGCCGACCATGGTGCCGTCGCGCGCGGTCTCACGATCGTATTCGAAGCGAATGCTGCGCAGGTGGTCCGGCCCCTCCGGGCAATTCGGCCACTGCGCCCATTCCGCCAATCGGTGGGTGGTCTTCTCTTCGGCGCAGGTGAGGTTGATGTATCCGGCGTCGGGCACGCTTGATATCGCCATACCGACATTGATGTCGCGCAGGTCGCCCGCGGTTGCCATCGCCGGCACCGCGGCCGTGACGGACGCAGCAAAAACCAAACCACGAATTGCCGATCTCTGTTTGCTCATGGCTTTGCCTTTTCGCTCGAGTCGGATGGCGCGGCGGCGTGGCCGGCCTCCTTGTAGATATTGCAGACGCGCGAGCCGTCGCCGAAGAAAGCGATGCATTCATCATAGTTCGGCTCGCCCTTGCCCTTGACGTGGGCGAGCACGTAATCGGCGACGGCCTCGATCTCGTTCGGTCGCAGGAACACATTCGCCTCGGGCGGCATGCGGTCGGCGACATCCTGCCGGCTCATCTCGTAACATTTCGTGGTGTCATAGGAGCCGCGCACGAAGAACGGCATGCCGGTGCCTGGCCGCCCGCACGTCACGGTCTCGATGATCTGCTCGCGCGTCAGCTCGGTCTTGCGCAACGACAGCGCATCGCCGCCATAGCCGCCGCCGCCATTGCCGTGCCATTTGTGGCAGCCCATGCAATTGCCGCGCTTGAACACCGCCTTGCCCGCGTCGGTCGGATCACTCGCCGACTGCGCCTGCGCCGTACTCACAAATCCCATCACCAGCGCGCAGCCGAGCCACGCGCCAATCAGCCATGTTTGTTTCATTTGTCTTGTTTCTTCTCTCGGCCAAATCGAACGCGGGAGGCTCCGTTTCGAAGCCTCCCGCGCTTGCGATGTCAGAGCGCGAACACGTAGAGCATCGAGCCCGGCTGCATCCGCTTGAGCTCGGGCGTGGCATCGATGAACCACTTGTCCCAGGCACCGCCGAGGCCGACTAGGACCGCGACATACTGCTTGCCGTCAACCGAGAACGTCATCGGGGGCGCGTTGAGGCCGCCACCGGTGTTGAACTCCCACAGCTTCTGCAACGACTTCGCGTCATAGGCGATCATCTCGCCGGACGGTTGCCCGGAGAACACCAGGTCAGGCGTCGCCAGGATGCCGCCGAGGTTCGGGAATTGCGTTTCCGCCTTCCCCGCCACCTTGCCGGTGGTGACGTCGATCGCGGTCACGCTACCGGTGATCTTGACGTTCTGGCTCGGTCCGCCGCCGGTGAAGAACTCGCGGGCCTTGACCTTGTCCGGCGTCATCTCCTCGACCTTGATGTGGTTGCAGCTCTCGATGACGGGAATGTACCAGAGCTTCAGGTTCGGATTATACGCGGTCGGCGGCCAGTTCTTACCGCCCATGTTGCCGGGGCAGATATCCGTTTCCTTGTTGGTGCGGCTCGGCGTGACCGACGCATTGTACTTCTGCACGCCCTGCTTCGGATCATACTCCACCGGCTTGCCGGACTCGGGATCGAGACCCTTCGTCCAGGTCACCTTCTTGACGAAGGGCAGACCCCAGACGAACTTGCCGCTGTTGCGATCGATCGCATAGGCAAAGCCGTTGCGGTCGGCCTCAAGCGCGAGCTTCAGCGTCGTGTTGTTCGGACCGGGGACGTCGACCAGCACGTTCTCCGCCACGCTGTCATAGTCATAGGGATCGTTCGGCGTGTGCTGGTAGTGCCACTTGATCTTGCCGGTGTCGGCATCGAGACCAAGCGACGAGTCGGTGTAGAGGTTGTCGCCGGGACGATATTCGTTGTCCCAATCCGGTCCGGGATTGCCGACGCCCCACACGATGGTGTTGGTCGAGGGGTCGTAACTGCCGGTGACCCAGGTCGAACCGCCGCCGCTCGCCTTGGCGTTCTTGTCGTCCTTCCAGGTCTCCGCACCCGGTTCGTCCTTGCCCGGGATGGTGTGGGTGCGCCAGACTTCCTTCTGGCTGTTCAGGTCGGTCGCGGCGATCCAGCCGCGAATGCCGTATTCCGCACCGGCCACACCTGATATCGCCTTGTCCTTGACGATCAGCGGAGCACCGGTGATCACCTCACCCTTGTCGGGATCGGCGACCTGCCGCTGCCAGGCGACCTGCCCGGTTTCCTTGTTGGTCGCGATCAGGCGGCCGTCGAGCGTGTGCGAGATGACGAGGTTGTTCCACAACGCGACGCCGCGGTTGTCGACGCCGCAGCAGGCGACCGCGCCGGCCCAGTCGTGGTCGGTCTTGGGATCCATCTTCCAGAGCAGCACGCCTTTGCCGCCATGCGCATCGATCTTGTAGACCGAGCCCCAGCCGTCGGTAACGTACATGAACCCGTTCTCGACGATCGGCGTCCCCTCCAGGCCGCCATGCGCCCAGATTCCGCCGCCCTCGACACCGCCGAGCGCCATGGTCCAGGCGACCTTCAGATTCTTGACATTGTCCTTGTTGATGTCGGCCAGCGACGAGAAGCGGGTCGCCGAATAGTTCTTGTGATGGTGCAGCCAGTTGCCCGCTTCCTTGTCAGCGTTGAGCAGGCGATCCTGGTTGACGTCCTCGGCGAGCGCGAAAGGGCCCGCCAGGGTCGCGACGGATGCTACGGCCGCCGCGAGCATATGAGACTTTACCCAATTCAACCTTGTCATAGATTCATTTCCTCCGGATCTAGCATTCTTCATTGATCGAACCGCCCGTCACATACGGACAGTCTCGCGAGAAGCCTTGAGTCCCGGCGATCGGCTGTGCCGCCCGCCGCATTCCCAGTCACTTGTCTTGGGTCACTTGTCTTGAGTCACGTGTCTTGGGTCACTTCTGGACCGTTACCTCCGTCTCGATGGTTCCAGCTTTCTGAAAAACGATCGCGCATTTGAACGTTTCGCCGGGCGTCAGCGCCTGGCGCAACTGCAGCAGCATGACGTGATAGCCGTCGCGCTTCAGTTCGAGCGTTGCCTTGGCCGGGACTGGTATATTGGATATCGAGCGCATGGCCGGTGCACCTTCGCCGCGATCGACGATGTGTCGCTCGGAGAAATTCGCGACCGGGCAGCGGACGCGGAGCAGCGCGTCAGCGCTGTCGGCCTCGTTCTTGATCGTCATCGTCAAGGGAAGGTCCCCGCCCGCTTTGTCGACCGCCGGTACGCGCGCATCCGCAATCGCCAAGGATTCGTTCGCGGCGGCGTCAGGTATCACTCCGAACGTGCTGATCAGGCAGAATAATGGCAACGCAATCCATGATCTGCACTTAACGATCTTGCACGCAAAGGCGCAATGCAACCCCCGCTCGAACGACATCAAGTTTTCTCCCGACATGATTTTTGCGGCATTGTTTCATGCTTCGTCGCGCGCTGCCAGCGAATGAAGATCGGGAACCGCGTTTCATTGCGATTTCGTCACGCATAGCGGTCATGCTACATTTTTGCGCATGAGCGTTCTCGATACGCTAACGCAGGCAGAGCGCGATGCAGCACATACTGCACTGCGTGAGGTGATCGGCGCGGCAACGATCGACGCCGTCACACTTGTCTCTGGCGGCGCGACATCGGCGCGGCTGTTCAGAATCGATGCAGGCCATGAGAATTATTTGCTACGAATCGAAGGGGTGCCGAGCCCGCTGCGCAATCCGCATCAATATGTTTCGCTGAGGATTGCCGCGCGAGCCGGCATCGCGCCGCGACTCTATTATGCCAACGAGACGTCGCGCGTCGCGGTGATGGATTTCGTGCAGCGGCAGCCGCTCAGCCTTTACCCCGGCGGGCTGCCGGCGCTGGCAAGGGCGCTCGGCGAATTGCTGGCGCGGCTGCAGGCGACGCCGACCTTTCCGGCTTTCGTACGCTACCCGGATATCGTGGCCCGGCTCTGGGCGCATGTCTGCCGCACCGGCCTGTTCGCGCCCGGCGTGCTCGACCGCTGCAACGATCACCTCGAACGCATCCGGACGGCCTATGCGTGGGATGAGGCGAACTCTGTTTCGAGTCACAACGATTCGCTTCCCGCCAACATCCTGTTCGACGGCAGCAGGCTCTGGATGATCGACTGGGAATCCGCCTACCGCACCGATCCGCTGGTCGATCTCGCCATTGTCGGCGACAGCATCGCGCGAACGCCGGAGCTGTAAGACATTCTGCATCGCGCCTGGCTCGGCCGCCCGCTCGATGACACCCTGCGCGCCCGGCTGCGATTGGTCCGCGCCCTCACCCGGCTCTACTACGCAGGCGTGCTGCTCAGCGCATCCGCGACGGCGCCGCGCAGCACACCCGATACCGGCCTCGCCGGACCGACGCTTGCCGAGCTCGCGGAGGCCGTCAGCGCCGGCCGCCTCAGGGTCGGCACGCCGGCAGCCAAGCACGTGCTCGGAAAGATGTTCCTCGCCTCATTCATGATCGACGTCGCGACGCCCGGCTTCGATCTTTCGGTTTGATGCTCGGTGCTTTGGCGCTTTCGCATCGGATCACTGCGGCACTGGGTGCAGCCGCGCCAGCTGGTCGAGCGACAATCCGGCCTCGCGATCGCTCAAGGGAAACCGGACAATGATGTCCTGACGCGCCACCTGCCCCCACAGCGCGTCCGACGACCATTTCTGCGGCTCAGGCCCGCGCGGGCCGTCGATCCAGATGAAATACCATTCCGCCATTGTGAGCGTCCAACGACCGGGATGCCCCTAAGCTGACACTTCGCCGGCGAAACCGCAACGCTCCCGCCATTCCCGATCGCAAGCGATCGATCACGCCTGGTTCGAAAACGACGCAAGGCTCCGCCACGATTGGCGGAGCCTTGTTTCGATATTGGCCGCCTCAGGCCGTGTAGTTGAGCAGCATCGAGCTTGCCGTCGAGGCCGTGGTACTCGAACCGCTTGCGCCGTAACCGGAGCTCGCAGACTGCATGTCTTGCAGCAGCTTGATGAAGTCTTGCAGGACCTGCGAGTCGCTGCTGCTCGATGACGAGCTGTCGCTCGACGCATCAGCCGTCGACGATGATGAGCGGGCGCCCGTCAAGGAGCTGTCGGATGGCGGTGGTCCGGGCGGCGGTCCGGGCGGCGGACCACCGGCGCCGTTGAGCCCGGCACTCGCGCCGCCATCGCTGCCCGAATTGCCGAAAGTATTGGCAAACACGTTCTGCAGCTCGGTCGCCTGCGCGCTGGTCAGGTTGCCATTCGAGACTTGCGCCTGGATCAGATTGTCGATCGTGGTCTGCATATCGGTCGGCGTCGCCGTTGAGCTCGTCGACGAGCTCGAGGATGCCCCCGATGATGCGCCAGTCGCCGATTGCCGGTCTGCGTTGAGCGAGGCATCGATGCTGGTCAACGCCGTCGAAAGTGCGCTTTCGTCGGACGAGCTGATGGCGCCGGAAGCAACTTCGGACTGGAGTTCAGTCTGCAACCTCTGCAAAGGAGAACTGTAGCTGCTCGCGCCCACTGCGGATGTGATGGTCATCTCGTATCCCCAATAACAAGCCCCGCCGCAACATGAACAGACGTACTTAATTTTCTATGCGTCCAATCTCGCGTGCTGTGTTCGAGCATTTCCAGAACGACGGTGAGCAATGTCGAGACAACGAATTCTGGAAAAGATTCGAATATCACAACAGCATCGACCGACATTTCTTCGCGTGTCTTGAATCGCTGCCTGATGTGCAATCGGCAAATCTTGCCTGCACTGCAAATGCTGCCTATCTCGCGGCGTGCGTTGAAGCGATGACTACGCGATCCCGGCTAGCCATACGGCGTCCCGTCCTTGTGCAGGAAGCGGCCGTCGGTGCTCGGGCTCATCATGTCGATGTCGGAGCAGGTGATGACATCGGCGCGGGAGCGCGAGCCGACTTCGAGATAGGTCGCTGTCATCTGCGACCTGTTGATCATGTGATGCCCGTTGCCGGAATTCTTCGGAAATGCCGCGCAATCGCCGGCGCGCAGCACCGTCTCGCCGCCGTCCTCCACCAACACCACCTCACCCGCGAGCACATAGACGAACTCGTCCTCGTCGGAATGCCAGTGGCGCTGGCTCGACCAGTTGCCGGGCGGCAGCCGCATCAGATTGACACCGAAATCGGCGAGCCCGCCGGCATCGCCGAGACGCTGTCGCACCCGCTCAGCGGATAGCGCGGCGAACTCGGCCGGATAGCCCGTCCCCTTGCGTTCCGGCACGTTTGCAAGATCGATCTTCGGCATGGCATTTTCCCGGGGCGGTGACCGCAGACCAATGTGCCTATCGCAATCGCATGCCGGAATTGTGTCGCTTGATCGCGCGCGCCGTCAGCCGCGTCCAGCCAGATCCTTCGCCATCAGGATTTCGTCATAGTAGCGGCCGTCGAGCTTCAGCGCGCGCTGCTCGAGCCCGTACTCGACAAAGCCCGCGCTCCGGTAGAGCCGATGGGCCTGCTCATTGCCCTTCACCACCGCGATCAGCACCAGTTCGACCGTTTCAGCGGCAAGTTCGAGCGCGGCGTCGATCAGACGGCGGCCGACACCGGCGCGCCGTGCCGCCGGCCGCACATACATGCTGACCAGCTCGCCCTTGTGTCGCTGCTTCGGCCCTTGCGCCGCGACGAAGCCGACGATGCCTGCAATCTCGTCGCCGCGAAACGCGCCGAGGATCACCGCGCCGCGCGCGAGCCGGTCTGAGAACCATTCGACGGGATACGCGCTTTCCGTCTCATACGCACTGCCGAACGCCTCCGGACTCACGCGCAACGCCTCGAGACGAATGTCGCGATAGAGCGCGGCATCCGCGGGCAACAAGCGCCGGATCTCGATGGACTGCGCGCTCATTCCGCACCACAACGGTCAGACGTCGTCGGACACAGGCCCATCGATGGGCCTGAGGCGATCATCGATATAGCGTCGAAGCGCCGCTGCGGCGTTCAACATGTGCGCACGCATCCTGCGTGATGCGGTCTCGCCGTCGCCTTCCGCGATCGCCTGCATGATGGCGTCGTGCTCATCCCGCGACTTGCGGATGCGGTCGCCCTGCCGCAGTTGCGTCCGGCGGAAGGCGCTGAGCCGCGCGCGCACATCCTGCGCCTGCTCCGCCATGAACGAGTTATGCGTCGCGCTGTAGATGCATTCGTGGAATTGCCGGTTGAACGCATCATAGGCATCGACGTCGTTGGCCTCGACCATGGCTCGCGAGGATTCGTGGAGCTCGATCAGATGGCTGCGCTCGAGCGGCGTCATGCGATAGGTCGCGAGCCGGACGCACATCGCCTCCACCTCGGCGCTGGTCTCGAACATGTCCATGATGCGCTCGGGCGTCATCCGCGCCACGACCAGGCCGCGGCGGCCGCGCACCTCCACGAGGCCGCTGACCACGAGCTGGCGAAGCGCCTCCCGCACCGGCGTGCGGGAAGCGCCAAAGCGATCGGCAAGCTGCTGTTCTTCCAGGGCCGAACCGGCGACCAGCGCGCCCGACGCAATCTCGTCGGTCAATGCGTTCCGGATCCGATCGGAGAGCAATCCCCCATCGTCTTCCGGATCAGTCGCGACCTTGAGCAAACTTGCCATTTAGCCTCCTGTGATCGCACGCACCGCGAAGTAAAGGATCGACGGCGCGACCAAGCATCCCAATCCCGTATGGAATGTCGCAGTCAACGCCCCGTAGGGCACCAGACGCCGGTCGGTTGCGGCAAGCCCTCCGGAAACCCCGCTGACCGTCCCCATCAATCCGCCGAACACCATGGCGCTGCGCGGATTGTCGAGGCCGATCATCTTGGCCACGAACGGCGTCCCGATCATCACGATCACCGCCTTGAACACACCGGTCGCGATCGAAAGAGCGATGACCGGTGAGGATGCACCGATCGCCGCCCCGGTGACCGGCCCCACAATGTAGGTGACCGCGCCGGCACCGATCGTCGTCAATGATTCGGCATCAGTGTAGCCAAACGCCGCGGCAACGAGAACGCCGAGAATGAACGGGACCACGGTTCCCAACCCGAGCGCGACCGCACCGATCAGCCCGGCCTTGCGCGCATGCACGACGTCGACCTCGAAGGCGGTGGCGACAATGGCGAAGTCCCGCAGCATCGCGCCGCCCATCAGACCGATCCCGGTCAGCGCCGGCAGGTCGGCGACGCCCTTCTCGCCGCCGGTGAACAGGCCGCCGAGAAAGGCCAGCGCAAGACCCAACATGATCGCGATCGCCGAGCCGTGAATGCGCCCGAAGGTGAAGTATTTCGAGATCGCTCCGGAGATCCACATCAGGATTCCGACGGCGGCGAACGCGGTGATCAGCGAATTCGCGACGAGCACGTGAGCCAGCATGGTCATGCGACCCTCCCGGACTTGAAGTGAGGCACAGGCGCGGCAAGCGTCTCGGCCTCGCGGGCCTCGATCTCGTCCATCGTCTCGACCCGACCGCTGAGCCGGCCGATCAGCGCGACCATCGCGAAACACACCGCGACAGCACCGACGCCGGCGATGATGACGATCGGACCGCCCTTCGCCGCGGCCACGACGTTCTGTTGCGCGGCCATCGCGACCACGATCGGAATGTAGAAGCTGCCCCAGAACTCGACGCCGGTCTTGAGCCCGTGGCTGAGCAGCTTGCGGCGCACCAGCCAGAGCCGGGCCGCAATCAGAAAAATCATCGCAATGCCGACACCGCCGACATTGGCCTTCACGCCGAGGGCGACGCCGAGCAGGTCCCCCAGGAAGCCCCCCAGCAGGGTGCAGATCGCGAGCAGCGCAACACCGGAGATGGTCACGGGCGCCTCCCCGGGGTGAGCAGGACGCCGGCAGCAGGACTTGGACGCTTGGTATGCATTCGCATCGTGAATTTCCTCCTGTGTATGCGAATATCCGTCGCTTATGAGGTGTCGTATACATTAATTGACAATACGACGCAATACGCATACATTGATCGATATCGAAGCCCGTCTCGCATGCCGAGGAGCCCGAAATGAGCGATTGGGGTATGCAAAAGGCCGCCCTGGCTGAGCGCCTGGCCGCCGGCCAAAGGCACGCCAGCGGAAAGATCGTCCCGATCCCGAGCCTGCCTGCGTTTCTGAACGCGGTGATCCGGTCAGGTGACCGGGTGTGCCTCGAGGGCGACAATCAGAAGCAGGCCGACATCCTCGCCTCGGCGCTCGCTGACCTCGACCCCGCCGAGATCAGCGATCTCCACATGGTGCAGTCGGGCGTCGTGCTACCGTCCCACCTCGACATCTTCGAGAAGGGCATCGCGCGGCGGCTCGACTTCTCCTATTCGGGCCCGCAATCGGCGCGCATCGCGCGGATGCTGTTCGGCGGCAAGATCGAGCTCGGCGCCGTCCATACCTATCTCGAGCTGTTCGCGCGCTACTTCATCGATCTGACGCCGCACGTCGCGCTGATCGCAGCCGTCAGCGCCGACAAGGACGGCAACCTCTATACCGGGCCGAACACCGAAGACACGCCGACGGTGGTCGAGGCGACCAGCTACAAGAACGGCCTCGTCGTGGCCCAGGTGACCGAGATCGTCGACAAGGTCCCGCGCGTCGACATCCCCGGCGACCTCGTCCATTTCGTGGTCGAAGCCGGCCGCCCGTTCTATGTCGAGCCCCTCTTCACGCGCGATCCCGCAGCCATCACCGAGACCCAGATCCTGACCGCGATGCTCGCCATCAAGGGCATCTACGCGCCCTACGGCGTGCGCCGGCTCAATCACGGCATCGGATTCAACACCGCCGCGATCGAGCTGTTGCTGCCGACCTATGGCGAGAAGCTCGGGCTCAAGGGCAAGGTCTGCACCCACTTCGCGCTCAATCCGCATCCCACGATGATTCCGGCGATCGAAGCCGGATGGGTCGAGCAGATCCATTGCTTCGGATCGGAAGTCGGCATGGAGGATTATGTCGCGGCGCGCCCGGATGTGTTCTTCACCGGGCCCGACGGCTCACTGCGCTCCAATCGCGCCTTCTGCCAGACCGCGGGCCTCTATGCCTGCGACATGTTCATCGGATCGACGCTGCAAATCGACCTCGAAGGCCACAGCTCGACGGTGACGACCAGCCGCATCGCGGGCTTCGGCGGCGCGCCGAACATGGGCTCCGACCCGCGCGGCCGCCGCCACCCGAGCGAACCCTGGCTCAAGGCCGGCGCCGAGGCAGCCCCCGATTCCGATGCCGCGCTGCGCCGCGGCCGCAAGCTGGTGGTGCAGATCGGCGAGACCTTTGGCGAGCGCAACGCGCCACTGTTCGTCGAGCGGCTTGACGCGCTCGAGCTCGCAAGCGCGCTCAAGCTCGATCTCGCGCCGGTCATGGTCTACGCCGACGACGTCACCCACATCGTCACCGAGGAGGGCATCGCCAACCTCCTGATGTGCCGGGACAAGGACGAGCGCGAGCAGGCGATCCGCGGTGTTGCCGGCTACACCGACATCGGCCGCGCCCGCGATCCGAAGCTCGTCGAAAAGCTGCGCGCGCGTGGCGTGATCCGGCGTCCCGAAGATCTCGGCATCGATCCACTCGATGCCGATCGCCGCCTGCTCGCCGCCCGCTCGATCAAGGATCTCATGCTGGCGTCCGGCGGACTCTATCGCCCGCCCAGCCGCTTCCGCAACTGGTGAGGAGTTTCGCATGGAAACGCTCAGCTTCCGACTATCCGCCCCGACGCGCGCCGGCGGCACCCGCATGCAGGCGATCGTCGGCGTCGTCGCCTCCGGCAATCTCGAAGTGCTGCTGGAACGCGCCGCGCCGGCCGATAGCTGCATGATCGACATCACGACTGCAGCCCACGGCTTCGGCGCGGTCTGGGACGCCGTGGTTCGCGACTTCGTCGCGCGCCGACCTGCCGGTGGCCTGCGCATCTCCATCAATGACGGCGGCGCCCGGCCCGACACGGTCGCGCTGCGCCTCGCCCAGGGCGTCCGCAAGATCGAGGAGCCGGAACGATGATCGCGGCCACAGCCAACACGGATTCGCTGAGCTGGTACGAGGCGAGTGCCCGGCAGCGCATTGATGCGCTGGTCGATCCCGGCAGCTTTGCCGAATTCATTGGCCCCGAGCAGCGCGAGATGAGCCCGCATCTTTCGATCTTCGACCTGCCGGAGCAATTCGACGACGGCATCGTCGTCGGACGCGGCCGCCTTGAGGGATCGCCGGTGCTGGTCGCAGCGCAGGAAGGACGCTTCATGGGCGGCGCCTTCGGCGAGGTCCATGGTGCCAAGCTCACCGGACTGCTGCGCGCCGCGCGCGCGCTTCAACAGGACGTGCTGATCCTGTTCGACACCGGCGGCGTGCGGCTTCAGGAAGCCAACGCCGGCGAGCTCGCCATCGCGGAGATCATGCGCGCGGTCATCGAGGCGCGGCGCGCCGGCGCCAACGTGATCGGACTGATCGGCGGACGCGCCGGATGCTATGGCGGCGGCAGCCTGATCGCCGGCACCTGCTCGCGCCTGATCGTCTCCGAACAGGGCCGGATCAGCGTCAGCGGCCCCGAGGTGATCGAGACCAACAAGGGCATCGAGGAGTTCGACTCGCGCGACCGCGCGCTGGTCTGGCGCACGATGGGCGGCAAGCACCGCTACCTGATCGGCGGCGCCGATACGTTCGTCGACGACGAGGCGCTGGCGTTTCGCCAGGCTGCGATGGACGCGCTCAAGGTCACGCGCGGTTGCGGCGTCGCGGTTCTCGAAGCCGAGCAGACGCGCCTGGAGCGGCGGCTGCAACGCTTCGGCGCAGCCAGGGACGCCGTCGAGATCTGGCAGGCGCTCGGCATCGACACGTCGACCGACATCCCCGCGCTTCCGACCGACGCGTTCCTTGCCGCGGCGAACAACAGGGAGAACGCCGATGACGCTCGATGATATCCTGGCCGGCCTGTTCCCGAACGGAAGCAAGATCGACATCAGTGGTGCGATGATTGCAGGATCGGCGATCCTTCCCGGTGCAGGTCCGATCCATGTGCTTGGCATCACCCAGGGACAGCCGCTCGGCGTCGACGAGGCGGTTGCGCTCGCAAGGCGCGTGCTCGAGATCGTCAAATCAGGCGATCGCGCGCCGATCCTGTTTCTGGTGGATTCATCAAGCCAGCGCATGAGCCGGCGCGACGAACTGCTCGGCCTCAGCGAATACCTCTCGCATCTCGCCAAGGCCTTGCTGCTCGCTGAAGCAGAAGGACACTGCACGGTCGCCCTGCTCTACGGCGGCAGCGCGGCCGGCGCGTTCATCGCCACCGCCCTTGCCGCCGGTACGCTGGTCGGGCTGCCCGGCGCGCATCCCGCGGTGATGGATCTGCCGTCGATGGCGCGGGTCACCAAGCTTCCGATCGACGTGCTCAAGGCCAAGGCGGAAGCGACCCCGGTGTTCGCTCCGGGCCTCGAGAACATGGTGCAGACCGGCGGCATTCATCTGGTCCTGGACGAGCGAGCGCCGTTGGCGCCGCAGCTTGCCGCCATCCTTAAGCGCCCGCAGGGACTGGACGAGCGCAGCCGGCTCGGTGCCGAGCGTGGCGGACGGCGGAAGGCTGCAGAGATCGCCGACCGGGTCGTTGCGCTCGCAGCGTGCGCGCCGCAGGGAACGCAACATGGCTGACGCGTTGGATCGCCACACCATGGTGAAGGTCTCGGCTACGGGATGGAGTGCTGCGATGCACCGCTATCCCGAACTCGCCGATGAGCCGATCATCGCAGGCTGGGCGCGCGCGGACCGCCCACTCATTGTTCGGCGGCCGGCTTGCAGCGATGCGGCCGGCATGATTCCGCTCGGCCTGCCGCTGCCGCCGAGCCACGGCAAACGACGCATTGCGCTGGTGCTCGCGCCCGGCGACATCGTCGCATCTGCGCCGCCGCCATTGCTCACTGACGCGGCCGCCGCTGCGCCCGCGCATTGGCGCGAAACGATCGCGCACCTCGTGCGGCTCGTGCCGGAGACCCACACCTTCGGCAGCCTGGCGTGGCAGCATCTCACCGGGCTGCCCTATCTGTCGGACAATTCAGACCTCGATCTGCTCTGGCCGCTGTCGTCAGCCCGGCACGCGCATACCCTGCCGTCCGACATCGCCGGGATTGCGGCGCAGGCGCCGATGCGGCTGGATGGGGAGATCGTCGGTGCGTTGGGTGGCGTGCAGTGGCGCGAACTCACCGGCGCTGACGACGACGAAGTTGTCGTGAAGGGAGCTGTCGGCGTCATCGGCACGACGCGCGCGGCCTTTCTGTCGGGGTGCACGTCATGAACGCTGCACTGAAATGGCGGTCACCGCCTCGACACGAGTCCGATGCGGAGCAGATCGGTCGGCTTGCCGCGCTTTGCCTGAAGCTCGAGGTCGCAACCTATCCGAAGCCGGGGCTGGTCAGCCATGTCGATAACGGCGCGCACGGGGATATGGACGCCGCGCTGCTGTGCGTGAGCGCCGACACGCTGGCGCCCTTCTTCCGCGATCTGGCGGCCGCCGGCGCCGAGGGTGCCGGCATGAACCGGTTGCGCGCGATCGGGGTTGCCGCGGAGCGCGCCATGATGGTCGCGACCTCCGGCGTCAACACGCATCGCGGCGCGATCTTCGGACTGGGTCTGCTGTGCGCCGCGGCCGGGTATCGGGGCGCGCTCGGCATCCGCAAATCACTCGGCGAGCTGGTGTCGCAACGTTGGGGCGACGCCATCCTGGCCGGCCCGGTCTCGCTGCGCAGCCATGGCGCTGTGGCCGCACGCCGACACGGCGCTGGCGGAGCAAGGGCGGAAGCGGCCGGCGGCTTCTGCTCCGTCTATGACATCGCCCTTCCCGCCCTGCATGCGGCGCGGACGCTGGCACCGCATGATGAGGAAGCGGTGCGGGTTCAGACCTGCATGACGCTGATCGCCGATGTCACCGACACCAACCTCTTGCATCGTGGCGGCGCGGAGGGATTGCGCTTTGCACAAGCCAGCGCGTCGGCATTCCTGGCCACTGGAGGCGTCGGATCATGCGGCTGGCGCGCGCGCGCCGCCGAGATTCATCGCGCATTCGTGGCGCGCAATCTCAGCCCTGGCGGCTCGGCGGACCTGTTGGCCATGGCGCTCTTCATCGATTGGCTGGAACGCTGATGCTTGCACTGCTCTGCGGCGGACAAGGTACCCTCTCCGACACGATCTTCGATCTGGTCGCCGGTCAGCCTGCCGCGGAGCCGGTTTTCGGCGCAGCAACGGCCTGTCTCGGCGAGGACCCGCGGACGCTGGTCAAGGCACGAAGCGCCGACCAACTGTCCGCCAATCGCGTCAGCCAGATCCTGACTGTCACGTCGGCTCTCGCGATCCATGCCTGTCTCACCGACCTGCTCACGCGGGAGACCGCCGTCACCGGCTACAGCGTCGGCGAGATGGCGGCCTGGAGCATTGCGGGAATCTGGACCGCCGACGAGGCCCTGCGGCTGACCGAGATTCGCGCGCGGCTGATGGACAGCGCGTCGGGACCCGATGGCCGCCTCGGCTATGTCCGCGGGCTCGACCGGACCACGCTCGACCGCCTGCTCGAAAAACACCGCTGCGAGATCGCGATCAGGAATCCGGATCTGCTGTTCGTGGTCGGCGGCGCAGAGCGGGATGTGATCGCGCTCTGCGATGAGGCCGCAACAGCGGGAGCGCGCAGCGGCCTTCTTGCCGTGAAAATCGCTTCGCACACCTCGCGGCTCGCGGAGGCCTGCGGCCCGCTGCAACAGGCACTCGACGCCGGCAAGCGCTCCGCCATCTCAAGCCAGCGCATCCTGCTCGCGGGCGGCGATGGCGAACGCATCTTCACGCCAAGCCAGGCAACGGCAAAGCTCGCGCATCAGATCGCCCAGCCCATCGACTGGTCGGCTACACTGACCGCGCTCTCCGAACTGGGGATCACGCGGCTGCTTGACCTCGGCCCGGGACATGCGCTCGCCGAGATGGCGCAGGCCTTCCTGCCCTCGATCCGCTGCTACGCGGCCGACGGGTTTCACACCGTCGACGGCTTGCGCAGCTGGGCGACTCTCGACTAGCCGGCGGCGGCGCACGCATCCTGCGCCCGATTTTCTGTGTGTCCTTACGGTATGGCGCCATACCAGATCACGAGCGCGAATATCACCAACAAGGCGACGGTGATGATCGCTTCGCTCGTGGGCATGTGCTTGATGGCCGCCTCCGCACGCGGGAGCAGGATGCTGTGATGGGGCGGTGGTTCTCATCAGCACAACAGCGCTCGCTTGAAATATTTGCGGGCGGCGTTGGCTCTGGCCCCAGGAAGGAAATGCAAAATCCCGGTAGCCTTAGCTTGCACAAGGCGTGCGGTCGGAACATGCCCCAAAAGGGCTATCACCTCGAAACAAACGGGGGCTTTACATTCCGGAAGGCAAGACGTTCAGCCCCCCTCCGCGCGCGATGCGGGCCAGGGTCGCGAGATCGCCAAGCGCTATGCCGCAGGCAGCACGATGCCTAGCGCCACGACCCGTCCGGCCCAAGGGGCAAGGTCGGATGGTCGCGCTTGTCCTCGTCAGGCTTCACCTTGAAACCCTGCCGAAACGCGAACCAGATAAAGCCGACCAACCCGATCACGCAGATCGGCGCGAGAATCCAGTCAGGCATGTCGCGATCCTCCAGCAGCCTACCAACGTAGGTCTCGATGATCCCGCGCTCAGTTCAATGCGGGATGCCCCGTCCGAATGAGGAGCCGCAGCACCATTATCCGAACGCCGTCGAGGCATTGCTGCAAGTAATTGAAAACGCTGGAGCGGGTGAAGGGAATCGAACCCTCGTATTCAGCTTGGAAGTCTTCGAATTTCGGCAATGTTTTCTAACGCCATTCCGATATTTTGCAGCCTTTCGGCAAACCGTGCCTTTCAGCCCCGCTCTGCGCCAAGCAGTGATCGGCCCGGCATGGAACGTAAAGTCCCGTAGAAGTTAAGGAAACGGCAACCAATTCGAATGCGATTTCGATATCGCCCCCGCCCGATCCGGAACTTGCTCTCCGGATGCACCTTGTCCCCCGATCGGGGGTGAGCCATGAGCAAAGAGAGCGAATATCTGAGGGACAAAGCCATCCGGGCGCGGCGCCTATCTCAAACCGTTAGCGATACCCAATCGTCCAGGACGCTGACGGAAGTTGCCCAAAAGCACGAGGACGACGCCAACCAGTTGGAATTGGCCGATCGCTCCACCGATGGCGCCATCCAGAAGCCGTACCCACGCGATGGCTGGGTCTCGGTAGCGCTTTCCGAGATAGACGGCCTCAAATGATCCGTCATTCTCGGCCGCGTCTGCGATCGTCGACAACATACTGACCGCGTCGTGGAACTAATTTCCCTCAGTCGAATTACGTTTCCATCGATAGTGTTTGGCGACGCTGTCGGATTGGAAAGACCTCGCGCCCTCCGGCACGGGGTTTTTCTATGGGAGGTTTCGATGGATGGTTTTCCGCCTCACGTAGTTGGCTTCATGAAGCGCAGGCGCGAAAAGGAGAACGAGCGGAGGTCCGCCGACGAAAGGCCTGTCGGCTCTTCCAACGACCTTACCCCGGTCGACAGCCTGCCCAGCAACTAACGCTACGACACCAATCGCGAACAAACGCCACCAATCATCACCGAACTTGTCAATTTTTCAGCATCGTCCGGCACCCCCTTCCCGCTCATGACCGTCTGGTTGCAGGTTCGAGTCCTGCCGGGCCCACCATTCGGCCGTCGCGCACTTGGAGGTGTTCAACTTTTCGCTCATCTGTCACCCTCGGCCCACTGGGGTGTGACAGCGGTTCGCAGGACTTTCGCAAAAATATTCTCGTGGCGGTTCGACTAGGAAGGGCGAGCCTGTTGACGCGATCGGTGCGGCGGCCGCCGCCGCTAAGCGGCGGTCTCCTTGCCCAGGATGAAGCGTGCAGCACGTTCGCCGACCATCATCGTCGGAGCATTGGTGTTGCCCGAGACGAGACGCGGCATGATCGAGGCGTCGGCGACACGAAGCCCTTCCACGCCACGCACCCGCAAGTCTTCCGACACAACCGCCATGGGATCATCGGCCGCTCCCATCTTCGCAGTGCCCGACGGGTGGAACACGGTCTTGGATATTGAGCGAACATAGTCGCGGAGTGCGTCGGGATCCGCTTCGAGCCCCGGCTTCGGAAGAACACGTCGCTTCACCAAACGGGCAAGCGACGGAGCCTCGGAGATGCGGATCGCAATCTGCACGCCGCGGACGAGTGTCTCGACATCGGCGTGTTCGGCAAGCGAATTGGCGACGAACAGAGCCGCGTCAGTCGGATTCGGCGAGCGCAATCGGACGGATCCGCGCGATTGCGGCCGCAGGACGCAGGGGCCGATCGAGATACCATGGCCCGGATGAGCCAACCGATCGGCAAAGCCATTGAATGCAGGCAGCACATGAAACTGGATGTCCGGTTCGCCCGTGCCAGCCGTATCGACAAAGCCGCCGGACTCCACGACCGTCGACGTCAGCAAACCCGTCTTCGTCAGGAGGTATTGCATCATATGGGATGCGGCCCGCAGGCCCTTGTCTTCACCGAAGATCGAAATTGGATCTCTGGTCTCGCACTGAACCGTCGCCTCCAGGTGATCCTGATAGTTCTCGCCGACCCCGGGCAGGTCGTACACGACCTCGATACCGTGTTCGCGCAGATGGCCAGCCGGCCCGATCCCAGACAGTTGCAGGATCTTCGGTGTGGCCAAAGCACCGGCGGTCAGAATCACCTCACGCCGCGCTGCGAGCGTCGTCGCGTCTTCGAGCCGCACTCCGATGGCCTTCCTGCCATCAAACAGCACCTTGTGGACGCGGCTGCCCGTTCTGACGGTCAGATTGGCGCGACCTTCTGCCTGACGAAGGAACGCTTCCGCCGAACTGCGCCGCCGGCCGCGGCTCGTGGTGGTTTGATAAAAACCGACGCCCTCCTGACGGGCTCCGTTGAAATCCTCATTGTAGCGGATCCCGACCTCCTGGGCTGCGCGGATGAAGGCCCAGGACAGCGGATGACCGTAGGCGCGGTCTGATACGGTGAGTTCGCCTCCGACCCCGTGATACTCGCCCGAGAGCCGCTGGTTGTTCTCGAGGTCGCGGAACACCGGAAGCACCTTGTCGTAGCTCCAGTTGCGGCAGCCGAGTTGCGCCCACGTATCGTAGTCCTGCCGCGAACCGCGGATGTAGACCATCGCGTTCACCGAACTGCCGCCACCCAGCACCTGCCCCTGCGGCACGATCGACGGGCGACCGTTCAGGCCTTTCTCCGGCTCGGATGAATAAAATAGCGCGTCGCGGCCTTTCTCCAGAACCTTGAAGAAGGTTGCCGGAATGTGGATGTACTTGTCGGTGTCACGCTGGCCGCTTTCGATGAGGAGTACGCGATTGCGGGGATCCTCCGAGAGGCGCGAAGCAAGGACGCACCCTGCAGAACCGCCGCCCGCGACGATGTAGTCGTAGTCCTGCATCTTCCCTCCCCGGCGCGCGTTGCGCGGCGTCCGCTTCAACAGAAAACGGTCTGTACGGTGGTGAACTCCTTCAACCCCTCGACGCCGAACTCGACGCCAAAGCCCGACTGCTTGACACCGCCAAATGGGGCGTTGGGTTGAATGGCGCCGTGCTTGTTGATCCAGACCGAACCAGCTTCGATACGCCCTGCGACACGCTTCGCTTCCGCAAGGTCCGTACCCCAGACCGAGCCACCAAGCCCCATCGAGCTCGCATTGGCCTTGGCCACGGCTTCATCGATGTCGCTGTACCGGACAATCGGAAGCGCCGGTCCGAACTGCTCTTCGTCGACGAGGCGGCAACCATGGTCCACGTCGGCAACCAGCGTGACGGGGTAGAAATAACCAGGTCCTTCCGAGGGATTACCGCCGATCAGCACGCGACCGCCCTTGTCGCGGGCCTCATTGACGAAGGTTGAAACGATGTCGAATTGACGTCGATTCTGTACCGGACCAAGCGTCGACTTTTCCGACAATCCGTCGCCGACGACCACCTGGCTCGCGTATTTGACGAGTTCATCGCAGACCTCGTCGTAGAGGCTGTCGTGGACATAGAGCCGCTTCAGCGCCGCACAGGTCTGACCGCCGTTGATGAACGCACCCCAGAACAGGCCTTCGACGATCTTCTGCGGGTCGGCGTCAGGCAGCACAATTCCCGCGTCATTGCCGCCGAGCTCAAGGGTCAGGCGTTTGAGCGTGCCTGCCGCGTTCTGCATGATCTTGCGGCCCGTCGCCGTTGAGCCCGTAAACGTCACCTTCGCGATGCCGGGATGCGACGACATCAGGCTGCCGATCTCGTTCTCGCCGGTGATGACATTCACCACGCCAGGCGGCAACGTCTCGTTCATCAGCTCCACGAGCCGGATCGTGCTCAGCGGGGTCAATGGCGACGGCTTGATGACGACGGTGTTGCCCGCTCGGATTGCAGGGATGATGTGCCAGCATGCAATCATGACCGGCCAATTCCAGGGCGTGATGGAGCCGACCACGCCGATCGGCTTGCGATGAAGCTCTACGCGCCCTTCAGCGCCGTCTTGCAAGACCTCCACCGGAAGCGACAGATCGCTCGTGAAGCGCGTCCAGGCAACCGCGCCACCGATCTCGAAGCGAGATCCCAGGCCGTTGAGTGGCTTGCCCTGCTCGAGTGTCAACAGGTGGGCAAGTTCCTCGGAATGCGTCTCGATCGATCTCGCGACGGCTCGACACGCGTCGGCTCGTTCGACTTCGGCGGTCTGTTTCCAGGTGGCAAACGCCTTGGTCGCGGCGGATATCGCGGAATCGAGATCCTTCGCGGTGGCAAGCGGCATTGCACCGACGACGACGCCGGTCGACGGATTGATCACGTTCAGGGAACTGGGCGTCTCTACTTTACGGCCACCGATGACCAGGCTTGAGCGCTGCATGCGAAGGTCTCCTAAGCGCAAGTAATGCGGCCGAGGAAAGACGATCATGGACAGGCTGTCTTGGAAAAGGGCGCGACTCCGATTGGACGGAAGCGCGATTATCTGCGCACCACATCCGTGGGAGAGCAGTCGAAGGCTTTCTTGAAACATCGGTTGAAGTAAGAAATATCGTTGAACCCCGATGAAAATGCGATCTCGGCGATGGTCCCGCCTTCGGCACCGCGTTGCTTCTCGATCAACCGATCCCTCGCAAGCCGCAGGCGGCGATCGCGAATGAAGCTCGTGATGGTGGTCCCGACCGTGCTGAAATCCTCTTGCAGGGTCCGCATCGACACGCCGAGACGGCCGGCCAGCCATTGCGGCGTCAGGCACTCCGCCGTGAGATGACGGTCGACGAGCGCGCGGGCGAACTCGAGCCTGCCCGAGGCACGCTCCTTCGGACATAAAGGTGCACTTGCGGTATCCGTGGCGAACGCCTGCCGCGTCGCGTGGAGCAGGAGTTGCCGCAACTCGCCCGATCGCTGGTGGTTGGCGGGCGTCTGCAGCATCTTGGCGACGAGTGCCCGCAGCATGGTCGACATCGGGTCCTCGGCGCCCAGGCGTCGAGACACTTCAAAATCGTTCGGCCGTTCCGCAAGCAGCAATTGCCGCGGCAGATGCACCGACAAATGATTGATGAATTGGCCGTTGAAATAGAAGTTCGACGGCAGCGAGGAGTCGACCAGGATGCAGTCACCGGGCGAGATGATGCTCTGCTGCCCCTGCTGCTCAACTCCGCAGGTGCCCTGCAACTGGACCAGCAGAAAGAAATACTCGCCATAGTCGTGGCGAATGTCCTGCTCGTCCCGACGAACGACGCCGATGTCTCCGGCAACCTGGGCGATCTCCATGCCGGCCGCATTGCGTACCAGCACGCCGCCATTGACCAGGTTGCGCTTTTCCCACCCGAACGGATTGAATCGTCCGCAGACCGAGTGGAGCTTGTGCCTCCACTCCTCAAACGGCGCTTGACTCCAGACTTGCGGAGTCCAGTTGCTAAACTCCTGGAGCTGCAAGCGCTCCTCCCTTGGAAGGGCCGTCCGGCGGCCTTTTCATAACATGTTAAGCAACTCGGCCGAGCTGTCAATGGTCGGTATCGTGCAGGAAACCGCGTGCGCGACCGCCGATCCTGGTCGCGACGTCACGCGAGATAAGCACTGTGCAGGATGTCCGGCTTGTCGATCAGTTCCTGTGGCGCGCCGGCAAAGCAGATCCTTCCGCGCTCCATCACATAGGCTCTGTCCGCGATCTTGAGCGCGATGTGCGTGAATTGCTCGATCAGGAGGACACCGACACCCTGCACGGCGAGGCTTTGCAGGATCGGGACCAGACGCGCGACCACGACGGGCGCGAGGCCGAACGATAGCTCGTCCGCGAGGAGATAACGTGGTCGCGCGATGATCGCTTGCCCGAGCGCAACCATCTGCTGCTGCCCGCCCGAGAGATTGCCTGATCTCGCCTTCAGGCGATCACGCAACTCCGGAAAGGTGGCAAGTGCCGTGTCGAGGGCTGCGTCAAGCTGAGCGCGGGCAAGATGACTGCCTGCGACCTTGAGATTGTCCTCGACGCTCAAGTCGTTCAGCACCTGGTGCCCTTCGGGCACCGCGGCGACACCGCCGGCGCGGATGACTTCCGGCCTTAGCCCGACAAGCGACCGGCCATCCATTGCAATCGAACCGCTCGTGGCGGGCAATACGCCGGCGATGGCGAGAACCAGGCTGCTCTTGCCGGCGCCGTTGGCGCCCAGCAGCGCCGTGACCTTGCCCGGCAACACGGTGAGATCAATATCGTGCAGGACGGTCTTGCCGTTCCGAGCGATATTGAGGCCCTGCACGTTCAACCCTGCGCTCACGTCGCTTGCTCCAGGACCCCGAGATACGCCGCCCTGACCCTCGGATTCGCAAGGACCTCGGCCGTCGGCCCACAGGCAATCGCGGAGCCGAAATCGAGCACCAACGTCGCTGTGCAGGTTGCCGAGATCAGATCGACGTCATGATCGACCAGCAGCACCTGCGCGCCGCAATGACCGTGAATGGCCTTGATGACATCGCGCAGATGCTCGCTCTCATGCTGTGCGAGCCCTGCCCCGGGCTCGTCCATCATGATCAATCGAGGGAGACCTGCGGTCGCCCGCGCGATCTCGAGCATGCGGCGCTGATAGGCGTTCAGGTCGTGTCCGGGCGTATTGCGCTTGGCGAGAAGGCCAACGAAATCCAACGCTTTGTCGATCAACAGCCGCCGCGGCTGGCCGTCCGTCGACACGTTGTCGAGCACCGCGGCAACATTGTCGCCGGCAGTCAGATTCTCGACGATCTGCTCATTCTGAAATGTTCGTCGGAGGCCGAACGCGGCGCGCTTGCGAATGGGAATATCCTTCAGGTCCCGCCCGTCCACGCGCACGCGGCCCTTCGTCGGCCGCACGAATCCGGAAAGGACATTGATCAAGGTGGTCTTGCCGGCGCCGTTCGGCCCGACCAGACCGGTGACCGGCTCCGCCAGATTGGCGGTCAAGGCGTTCAAGCCGAGCACGCCTCCGAATTGCACCGTCACGTCGTCGATCTCGATCATGGCTCGGCCTTTCGTTTGCCGCTCACAAGCCGGCGAACCGTCCGGACCAGATCCGCCAATTGGCCGGCCACGCCGCGCGGCGCCGTGATCAGGGCATGCAGGAGGCCGAGGCCGAAGATCATCGTCGCGATATTGCCGTCGACACGAAAGTCGTTCAGCAACGCCGGGAATGCTCGCAGCAGCAGCCCGGCAATGATCGGACCAAACCAGGAATAGGCTCCGCCGACGATGGTCAGCGCGAACAGCATGATCGACTGGCTTGCAGGGAATGCGCTTGCATCGAGCTGGCCGACGCCACCCGCGAGCAGACCGCCGGCTATTCCTGCAAGGAAGCCGGCCAGCGCAAACGCCCGCACCTTGTAGGCGGTGATGTCGACGCCGCCGGCCAGCGCGCAGACTTCGCTGCGGCGGATCATCGCCCACGCGCGGCCTGGACGCCCGCGAACATGCAACAGCACGAGCAGGTAGCAAAGCCCGGCGATGACGATGGCGTAGCGCAGATAGGCTTCGTCGTTTTGCGCGAGGAAAGGACGCGCCATCATCATCCGCATTCCCGTGCTCTTGCCGAGGATGCCCGAGCCTCCATCCGGAAAGCCGAAGGCGCTGATCAGCACCTGGATTGCACCGGCCATCATCAAGGTAATGATAGCGAGATAAAGTCCGCGCATCCGCAGTGCGGGCAAGCCGATGACGAGCCCAACCAGCGCCGCGGCGAAGCCGCCAGTCAGGAGCGCCAGCTCGAACGGTACGCCGAGGCCGTGCGATATTCTGAGCGCGAACCAGCCGCCAACTCCGAGCAGGCCGTACTGGGCCAGCGAGACCATGCCGAGCTGAGCAAACAAAACACTGACACTCAAGCTGGCGACGGTCAGCGCGGTGACCGAGATCAGCGTACGCAGCCAGTAGTCGCTGAGGGCAGCCGGCAGGACATACAGCGCAGCGAGCGCTCCAATGCATACAGCGAGCTCGCGAAACGGCATTCGTGCAGAGGAAATCAGTGCGATTGTCTCCAAACTTCGATCAGTCACGCCGCTCACCTGTAGACGAAGGTCATTCGACGCTGCATCCACAGCATGGCGCCTACCGCAAACAGAAATGGGATCGCGGTGCGGAACGGGCCGATCACGGGGATCGGTGTCAGAAGTGCCTCGCAGACCCCGATCGTAACACCGCCGGCGACGGTCGCAGGCAGGGAGACGAAGCGCCCTAGCACCGCGGCTGCGATCGCAGGAATGACCGCGAAAGTCAGGGCCTGCCCGCTCAAGCGCTGCAGATCGGCCAGCAGCACGCCGCTGACGCCCGCCAGCAAGCCGGAGATCACCCACGCCCAGCTGTCGACGCGAAGCACGCGAACCCCGAGCATCGCGCTGAGATCGCGGTTACTGGCGAGCGCGCGCATCTGCAGGCCGACACGGCTGTAGGCGAGAAACAACATCACCGCACTCGTCGCCAGCACTCCGAGGCCGAATGCAATCGCCCGCGTCATCGTGATCCGGACGCCCAGCAGCTCAAAGCTCATCGTATCCGTGGGCAAGCGAAGCCGGCGTGGCGCCTCCCCCCAGACGTAGCCCATGAAGCCGAGCAGGATCAGCGCAAAGCTAAGCGTTGCCACCGCACGCATGATCGGATCGCTGTAGGCAAGACGGGGAGCAATGACCCGACCATAGAACAGCGAGACGAGCGCCGCGGCGACGACGCCCGCGACCCACGACCAGCCAGGAGGCCCTCCGTGTTCGACGATCGACCAGGAGATGAAGGCCGCCAGGGCACCGACGGCGCCCTGCGCAAAATTGACAACGCCCGCAGCCCGGTAGAGCACCACGATGCCGACGCCGGAGAGGACGTACGTTGCCGCGGTCGCGAGGCCCGAGACGAGAAAGGGCGTGAAATCAGGCATGGCTGCTTACTTCGCGATGCCGATCGTCTTCTCGTAAGCATGCACGTCGTCGAGCTCAGGATCCTCCGACTCGATGCACACCGGCTTTGCGACAAGCTTGCCGTCTTTGACGAATGACACGGGACCCGCATGATTTGCGTTGTGACGAGGCCCATCGCCGACGTACCAGGGCGAACACCACATATCGCTTTCGAACCGCTTGATGTTCCGCAAAGCCGCCGTCACCGATTTCCGATCGATCTTGGTAGCATCCATCTTCAGCAGGGTTTCAGCGGTGACCCGCGCGGCCAGGTAACCAGCTTGCGAAAATGTATCCCTTGGATCGGAGGCTTGGCCATATTTGTCCATGACCGCGAGCCAGTTCAGCATGTCGGGGGTGCCCGCATCAGCCGCCTTCAGCTCCATGTCCACGGTGACCTTGCCGTCCCAGTATTTTCCGATCGCACGGGGAAAATCCGGATTGTAGAGCGAGGCAGGTCCGGTGAAATGCACCTTGTCGGCAAGCCCCTGCTCTTCCGCCGCGGCAAAGATCGGAACGGCCAGGCCCTTGGGCGTACCAACGCTGATGACGTCGGGTTTAAAGGCCATTGCCTCGAGGACGACCGAGGTGGCGTCGAGCGAGCCCGGGTCGAAGGTGATGATCTTGCCGTCACCACCCTGCTTCTTGATCCAGGCCACCGCACCGGAGCAGGACCATTCACCGAGGTTCGGGATGTTCGGCGCGATGCAAACGACACGCTTGATCTTGCCCGGATAGGTCTGCGCCACATCCATCACGGCCTTGGTATTGCTGACCCGCGGACCGGCGTTGGTCGGTGCGTAGTTCTTCTGGAAGAAGCAGTCGCGAGGGACGCCGACCCCCGCAATAACCATGATATCTTCCTTTTCGTAGATGCCCTGGTTCGCGCCACAATCCACAAAGCTCATATTGCCGACCAGCGCCACGGCCTTCTGATCGCGGATGAGCTTGGCTGCGACCTGCGACGATTGCTCGGGATTCCAGCCGTCATCTTCCATCTGGTACTTGATCGGACGTCCGTTGACGCCGCCGTTGGCGTTCAGGCACTTGAAATAGGCCGTGGCTGCCAGCCCGGACGAACTGAAATTATCCGGTCCGGTGACGCTGACGATTCCGCCGATCACGATCGGCTCGCCGGTTGCCGCCTTGCCGGTGGTAGCGCCGCATTTGGCATCCGCGGCATGGGCCACGCCGCCGGCACAGCCGAACAGCGCTGCCGTAACGATTCCCAGGATCGTGTTCCTCAAGGTCATACGCTTCCCCTCCTTAGGCCACCCTGCGGGATGGCGACGTTGCACCGGTGCGTCCGTTTGAGATCGCGGCGCTCCTTGGAGCGAAGCCGTCCGCAATCGTCCGACGCTTATCGAGCCGGCGGATCGTAGGCTCGACCTAGTGCGGGCGTCTTGGACTCCGACGCGGCCTGCCTAGGACGCAAACGAGCATCCGGGCGTAAAAAAAGACGCGGCCCACATCGTGGACCGCGCCAAGGAAGGCCGAGGAGGAAGGACTCCCGGCTCTAGGTCACCGCATCGGCAACGAGGCTGGTGTCGGCAAACTGCTCGAAACGAACGACCCGCCCCTCGTTCATGTCCCAAACGTGCACCACGCGTGCCGTCATGGATTTCCCCGTCTGCTTGTAACGGCCCGAATAGGTCCCGATACCGACGATCGTTGCACCACCGTCGATCAGCCGTTCGAGTGCGAACGTATAGTCGGTCCACTCCTCGCCGATACGCTTGAACACGCCATCCACAATGGCACCGGGGCCGACATACGTACCCGCATACGGAAAGCCCGCCATCTCGGTCCAGCGCGTTTCTGGCGTGATGGGCGCCATCATTGCCGCAACATCCTTGCGGTCGGACGCCGCGTAGTGCGCCTTGATTGCATCGTAGTTCGAACTCACTTCGCCTTGCCTCCCGTCAAACCGGTTGCTTGTTGTCGTCGTAGGCGGTCCGCGACTTCATTTGGATGAACGCCCCGGCGGGCTTGTTCTCGATGGTGCCCTGGCTGGTCACGCCCAGAAATTTTCCGGTCGAACGCATGGCATCCCAGTTGTAGAAGAAGATCGACGCCACCGGGATGATGAACTCACGAAACCCGAACACATATTGGTTGTGGTCGAACTTGTAGGTGGTGGCCAGATCGACATCGCCGTGCCCACGCTGCACGCCGACGATATTCTGCCACGCATAGCGCTGTGAGCTCAGATAGACGTGCTCGTAGACGTGCTGTGGGCTGTATTCGTAATGCGCGGTCAATCCGATCAGATCCCTCGTTGGCGCGGGCTCGATCCCTGTAGCCGGAACCGTGGGGTCGCCGACGATGCCGGGCGTATAGTCTTGCCGTACGCGCGGCTCGCCGGGCGCTTCACTCGCCGGCTGCACCCGTTCCCGCACCGACAGGACCCGACGGGTCTTGAGATTGACGATGAAGGCCTCGTCCTCATCAGGGCGCCCGGAGAATGTCATGTTGACGAACAGCACGTCCGGCGCCACATCGATCGCCTCGTACCAGTCCTGCCCCGCTGCGCTCCCCTCCGCCCATTCGACCCGATCCGCGGAGGCAAAGTTCAGTCTGACCGCACGCCCGTTTTGCAGCGTGATATCGAGCGGCTTGCCCGCGAGTCTGTCCGTAACCGGCAGGCGATTGGTGGCGATGCCGGCGGCGAAGTCATCGAAATGCTTCCAGTCCGCAGGCCTGCTTGCTTGCTCCATCTCACACTTCCTCCTTACTCGACAAACGCCAGCGTCGGCAGATCGACCACGGTGGCGCCGCCGTCCACCGTCAAGATCGAGCCGTTCATCGCGCTCGCTTCGTCCGAGGCCAGGAAGCAAACGACATTGGCCACCTCTTCCGGCGTCGCTGGCCGGCCGAGGGGCACGTCCTTGGTCACAAGGCGATACGCCTCTTCGATCGAGGAAAGCCGGTGCTTCTCGACCAGCATCTGCATCTGCTCGTCGGCCATGGCAGTCGCGACCCAACCGGGGCAAACCGTGTTGGTCCGCACGCCCTTGCGGCCGTAGTCGCGGGCCAGCGACTTGCCCAATCCGATACAGGCATGTTTCATGGTGACGTAGCCGGCGGCCTGCGGGCCCGCGAACAGACCGGCAATCGACGCGACGATCACGATCGCGCCCCTTCGTTCGATCAGGTCCGGAAGGGTTTCGCGCGCGCAGACGAACGCCGTATCAAGGTTGAGGCGCGTCGACAGCGCCCAGGTCTCGTCGGTCATCGAAATCGTCGGGCCAACCCCATGACCACCCGCATTGGCGACGAGAATATCGAGCTTGCCAAACTTGCCCTGAATCTCGCCAAGCGCAGCGCGGACCGCAGCGCCGTCCGCCGCATCGGCCTGCACGACGAGGCATCCGGTCTCATCAGCAAGGCCGCGCAGAGGCTCGCGACGCCGGCCCATGACAGCGACCTTGGCGCCCTCCGCGGCAAGGCGCCGCGCAACGGCCGCGCCAATTCCGGTTCCACCGCCCGTCACCAGGGCGGTTCGTCCCGCAAATCTCATTGGTACCTCGAGCGCTCCCAGATCGACGGTTTCGTCGAAACGCCGCGTGACGCGGTTCAGGAAAGAGATAAGCCAACCGAGGGGAAGCCGTCTTGGACTCGCGCGCAACCAGGCTAGGACGCCGGCGAGAGCAATCCTAGCCATCGGGTCGTCTGATCCGGGTCGAACAGACATGCGGGAAACGCTGCTGTGAGCCTCGTCGACGGCAAGCGCTGTTCTGATCGCCGCGCTCCCGTAACAGCGCTCCGTGAATCGCCCGCTTGCGCGAGTTGTGTGACCGCCGGACGGCAGGAAGCCGTCGAAGCCTCGGCTTCCATGACGGCGCTCCGATTGCTGACTGAAGTCGAACGCATCTCGAAGAAGATCATTCTTGCCGCGGGCTTGCGTCCTGAGCTGACCTTCGCGTCGTTTGGTCGACACGGCGGGATCACCGAGGCGAGCACATCCGGACTCACTGAAGCGCAGCTGATGAAGAAGGGCCAATGGTCATCGACCAAGGCAATGGAGTACTACCTTCATCACGACGATGAGGCCAAGCAGGACGCGCAAATCAAGCGCATCAAGCGGTGCAAGCAAGCGGCCAGAAAGTGAACATTTGTCGGAATGGATTCAGCAGTCTTGTCGGAATGGAAATCACAAAGTCCGATAAGTGCTTGAAATTATTGGAGCGGGTGAAGGGAATCGAACCCTCGTATTCAGCTTGGAAGGCTGCTGCTCTACCATTGAGCTACACCCGCATCTCGCGTTCCCCTAACACGGCCGGGCGGCGGCCTCAACTGCCTCGGCCTGGGTCCTTGTGTGCCGGTCAACGAGAATATTTCCGCGCGATCCTGCCGGTTCCTGGCGCGGATGGGGCGGATAGCGGCCTTAACAGCGGCGGATTCGCTACCTATATTGATGGTCCCATCAACAAAGAAAGGAGGTGATCTAGTGTCTTGTCTCAAGCGCTGTCACCTCGCTGGGATCGCCCGCTAGGCGCTGAGTAATCAGCCTGGCATCGGGGCGCTCTCAGCCCTGGACCAGCGAGACATCAATATCGGGGGCGCGGCGGAAGCGATTCCGCCGCGCCTTTTTGTCGGCCGGCCCGTGCGACCAGGCGTCCGCGGGATGGCTTGTCGCAGCTCAAAAAACCGTCCGATCAGCTACGTATGAATGTCGGCGTGGATGGCCTTGAGACGTCCTTCGGCCTGCCGCATCAAAAATCAGGAGCTCACGCGATGCTTTATGCCATCCTGGCCTACCACGTCGAAGCCGAAGTCAAGGCGTGGAACGCCGAACAGGACGCAGCCGTGATGACCGGCCTGCGCGAGGTCCACCAACGGCTGAAGGGCCGGCTCGGCCCGGCTGCACGGCTCGGCGAGACCCGCAAGGCCAGCACGCTGCGCGGGCCCGGCCATGGCGTCGTGATCGACGGACCGTTCGCGGAAACCAAGGAGCAATTGCTCGGCTTCTACGTGATCGACTGCGCCGACGAGGCGGAGGCGATCGCCGCGGCGCGCGACTTGCGCAGCGTCAACCCGTCGGCCGTCTACGAGATCCGCCCGCTGAAGCTCTTTATCCCCGGCGCGGCGTTTCCGGAAACCGCGGGCCCGAGCGACCCGTAGCAGCTTATCAGCGGCTGGATCGCTTCGGCAGCTTCGGCAATTTGCTCGGGTCGAACTTCGGCAGCGGCAGATCCGGCGGCGGCTCGGGCGGCACGTCGTGGCTCGGCATCAGCGTCACCTCGAAAGCGAGATCAGGCACGGCATCCGCCCTGCCCGTGCAGGTCGCGATCGCGCCGTTGAAGGCACCCTCGAGCCGCACCACGAGATCGTCGGTGCCGAACACGGTCGCATGACCTGCGGAATGCCGCCTGGTGGTGAGAACCGCGGAGAAGTGTTCGCCGTCGACCTCATAGGTGCCGCTGTAGAGCATGATGGCGTCGCTGCCCCACAGCCTGCCGTCGGCCACGTGCACGATGCCGGTGCCGTCCGCGAGCGACGTGCGAAACCACGCCGCATAGGTGCCGTTCTTGAGCATGGAGCCTGTCTCCACCTGCTCCGTTTCACCACGGACGATCTGGGCACCGTTGCGTTAACAGCGGATGAAGGAACCGTGCCCTGCGCTCATTGGCCGTCGATCTGCCGGCCCATGATGGCGATCGCCTTCTGATAGACCCCTGCCGCGTTCCATGCCTCGATCGCCGCGAAATTGGGTTCCCCGGGCTGATAACCGGCGCCGGCGCGCCAGCCATTGGCGCGCAGGAAGTTCGCCGTCGAGGCCAGCGCATTGGCGGCGACGTCGAGGTTGCCGACACCATAGGCCAGCACGTTCTTCGGCATGAACTGGGTCTGACCGATCTCGCCATGCATCGAACCGCGCGTGCTGCCGGAGAGGCTGCCGCGATCGATCAGCTTCAGCGCGGCATAGAGCTGCTCGGTGAAGAACTCCGGACGACGGCAGTCATAGGCAAGGGTTGCGATCGACGACAGCATGTTCTGGTTGCCGCGCTGGCTGCCGAAGCCGCTCTCCATGCCCCAGATGGCGATCAGCGGTCCCGGCGGCACGCCGTAGCGCTGCTGGATCGAGGCGAACATCGCGGCCTGCGACTGCTTCAGCGAACGGCCGCGCGCCACGATGGTCGCAGAACCGCGCTTGGCCATGAACTGCTCGAGCGAGAGGCCGAAGCTGCGCTGGCCGCGATCCGCGGCGATCGTCGCGCTGGCGTAATGCGACTGCATCAGCGCGTCGATCGCGGTGGCGCCGACGCCCTTGGCCCTCGCCTCGCCGGAAAATTGCTCCTTCCAGGCTTCGAACCCGCCGGGCCCGTTGCCGCACTGCGCCGCTTTCGCCTCCGTGCCCAGCGTTGCAACCATCACGACGATGGCGAGCGCCGACGCCGCAATCTGCCAGCCCCTGATCATCCGAAACCTCCTCCGCAAAATGTGCCGCCGCCCCGGCGGGCGCGGCGCTGACGATGGCCTGATGTAGATGACCCGGCGATGAACGATTCGCCTCAGATTCGGCCGCGAACCGTCACGATATGTCGCCTGCGGCGGATTGGCCATCCCGGCTGGCGGCCCGGATGGCTCCGCATTCACAGCCGCCGTCCCGGCGAAAGCCGGGACCCATACTCCGCGGCGGATATTGTGAGTGGGATTTGTCGTTCCGGCGTCGCTCACCAACAACCATTCGTGGTTATGGGTCCCTGCTCCCGTGCGCAAGTGCGCACTAGGCAGGGACGACACCGAATGTGTTGCACGGCCAGCAGATCAGGACGACTGCGGCTGGCGGATTGAACTGAGGTCGGCATCGTCGCGACGCATGCCGATCAAGGCACGTCGCCTCGCCTGATCGGACCAACGCTCTGCGGCCGGTTAAGGAAGAACTCGCGGTTGCCGAGCGCGGCCTCGGCATACTGGTCGATCGCCACGATGATCGCCTGCACGTGCTGAAAGCACCAGCCTTCCCGCGTCGCCATGTGCCGGACGTCGGCCAGCGCCTTGATCCAGGGCGCGTGATCATCGCTGTCGTGGAAATACCGAAGCGGCTCTCTCATCTTTCCTCCGGCAGATCACGTCTTCGAGCTCGGCGCGCTTGCGCGACAGCAACAGCTGTGCGGATGCGCTGTCGCGGCCGGCCCGCCTGAGCTGAATCACCGATGAATCGAGTGCGCGCAATTCGGCGCGCAGCTGTTGCATCCTGACCGCGTCGTCACGCACGCGCTTCGCCGGCGACCAGCTCTCGCTTCGCCGCGCGAAGGAAGATCGGTGCCGCGGCGCGCCGGCGCGGGGCAACGCTTGCATGCACGACGATCGGCTCGCGATCACCCAGTCTGCCCCGCTCCTCGACCAGACGGCTCATCACCAGGCGCATCTTCAGGAGGTCGCCGGCGACGAAGGCGCAGTCCTCATCCCGGTTGATCTGCTGGCGCATGATGGCTTCGGCCTCGAGCATGCTGACGCGCAGCGCCCTGATCTGCCTGCGAATTTCGCTGATGCGGTTGTCCATGGCGACCTCCAATTCACGGTGGAGGGCAATTAGAACAAAACAAGAACATCAAGTCAAGCGATTAAGTCAGGCGGGTGGAATCACCGGTCGTCGTCATCCGAACGCGAGCGGCCAGTTCCTGCTGCAGGAACCGGCGTGCTCAGCAAATCAACGCGGCAATGTCGGACATGACGCCGGATCATCGCGAGGATCACCGCGACGGTGAGCGAGCGCGTCGCGACAGAGCGTCACAGCCGGCGGCCTCATTCGTTTGCACCTGGACAAACAGCCGACACATGGTTGTGGAACAGTCCGCCATTAGAACTTGTCTACTCAAGTAGACAAATTAAAATGGAGTCGATTCTGTTTCGACATTTGCGCAGTCCATGACCAAGTCTTCCAAATTGGTTGCCGCCAAGCGCGGCAAGGTTCTTCTGGTTCGACGCCGATCTGACGGGCTGTGGATGTTCCCCGGCGGCCGCAGGCGTGCGCGCGAGACCGGCAAGGATTGTCTGAAGCGCGAGATCAAGGAAGAGCTGCCGAAGCTCAAGCTCGGCCGGCTCAGCCTCTGGAAGGAAGTGACGGCCAAGAACAAGCGTTCGGGCCGCAGGATGAGCGATGCGATCTTCATCGCCAAGAACGCCAAGGGACGGCTGGCGATCGGCGACAAGAAGGAGATCGATCGCGCCGCCTGGCAGAAGCCGCGCGGCCTTCGCATGACGGCGACCTCGCGCTACATCCGCGATCGGCTGTTTCCGAGATAGTAGCCGCGGCCGCGATAGACGGCACGCTGTCGACCACACTCCCATTGCAGACGCTGCTGTCGCGCTTGTTTTGGTTTCGCCCAGACCGCTGGTTCCACCAAGGGAACACCGTACTGATCCGGATTTCTGCAGAGACAGGACGGTCGTAATACAAACCCTGCCGGCAATTGCCATTCTTTACAGAGCATTTTTTCACGGCTGAGTTTTTACGGATCTATTGCGACCGGCAGAAAAGGGCCGCCCATGCGACGGCCCTTTTCGATTCAAGGCCCGTGTTGGTGAGACGGCATCAATACCGGCGACAACAGCCATTCCCTCATCGAGGATACTCGCCCCATCCAACAATAAGGCCGCCAACTGGCGGCCTCATTTTTGAGTGGCCCCAGCACCTTTGGGGGCCTGGGAGGCAGGTGCTGGGGCCATCTACCGGCCCGGGTGGCGCAGTCGGGCCAGGTGGGACGTTCATCAAATCAAAAGAGCAACGGCAACCATTGCGATCGGGCAAAGTCCCAATACGACGATGCCCGCTCGGAAAATAATTTCGGACATGACATGCGCCCTTCAATGGGGACACGGAGGCTATGCCTCCGCGGGAACCACGGAAAGTGCAGTTTGTGCCAACCTTCCCCTCCCCCGTAGTTCTGCGGCTTCATGCCTCAAGGCGGGATCGCGCCGGCAAGGCACGCGCCAGGGCGGAGTCGTTCAGATCGTAAAACTCATGCGCGAGCTTGCCGAAGGTCGCCGAACAGCACGACCGTTTGGCACGCCATGCTGATTTCTTGAGCTTCGCATGACATCGACGCGTGCTAGGAATGACGTGATCGGTCCGTACCGGACCACGTCGTCAGCCAGAATATTGTCGGAATGACCTTCCCCTCCAACCGCCACAGGCGGTTATTCAAGATTGTCTCCACGCGCTGGCAGCGCCGCGCCATCTTCCTGCTCGGTGGCATTGCGGTCGGTGCGGCGGCGGTCGCGCTGGCACAGCTCGCCGATCTCGCACAGATCGCCTTCTCCGCGCTGGTGTCGCATCTCCGTTATGCCGCGCTGCTGTTGACGCCCGCCGGCTTCGCCCTCTCGGTCTTCCTGACCAACCGCTTCTTTCAGAACGCGCAAGGCAGCGGCATCCCGCAGGCCATCGCCGCCCGCAACCTGACCGACCAGACCGCGCGCGAGAGCCTGGTTTCGCTGCGCATTGCGGTCGGCAAGATCCTGCTGACGCTGCTCGGCCTGCTCTGCGGCGCCTCGGTCGGACGCGAGGGGCCGACGGTGCAGATCGGCGCGTCGATCATGTTCGCGCTCGGCCGCTTCTCGCCCCGCCGTCAACCCGGCCTGATCCTCGCCGGCGCGGCCGCGGGTGTCGCGGCAGCCTTCAACACGCCGCTGGCCGGGATCGTGTTCGGCATCGAGGAAATGAGTCGCGCCTTCGAGACGCGAACCTCCAGCCTGATCATCGGCGCGGTCATCGCCGCCGGCCTGACGTCGCTCGCGCTGATGGGCAACTACACGTATTTCGGCACCAGCGCGACGGGCTTGCGCAATGGCCTCGACTGGCTGGCGGTGCCGCTCTGCGGCGTGGCTGGAGGCCTTGCCGGCGGCCTGTTCAGCCGCATCCTGATCGTCATGGCGCGCGGATTCGCCAATCCGGTCGGACGCGCGATCAAGCGCTATCCGGTCGGCTTTGCCGCGGTCTGCGGATTGGCGGCCGCGATTTGCGGGATCGCCTCGGACGGTGCGATCTACGGCACCGGCTATCAGCAGGTCAAAGCCGCGCTCGAGGCCGGATCGCAACTGCCCGAGAGCTTCAGCGTCTGGAAATTCCTCGCGACCATCTTTGCCTCGATCAGCGGCATGCCGGGCGGCATCTTCGCGCCCTCGCTCGCGGTCGGCGCCGGAATAGGCTCCAACATCGCGCCGCTGTTTCACGGCGCGCCGCTGCCGGCCATCATGCTGCTCGGCATGGTGTCCTATTTCGCCGGCGTGGTTCAGGCCCCGATCACGGCTTTCGTGATCGTCACCGAGATGACCGACAACCACGCGATGGTCGTGCCGCTGATGGCCGCGGCCTTGATCGCCAATGCGAGTTCGAAGCTGATCTGCAAGGAGGGCGTCTATCACGCCCTCGCCAAGGGATTCATCGAGCGCGCTTCGTCACCGCAGAGGACGACGCCGGTCTGACCTAGCGGACCAATCTGCTTTCAGCCGTTGTAGGCAAACAGCTCGATCGGCTCGCTGAAGCCGCGCACCGCATGCTCGCCGACATGTTCGAGCGCGAAATCGTGCTCGACAAGATCGGCAAAGGCGCGCGACAGCAGCACCTTCTTCTTCAGCTGCTTGGTGAGGGTTTCGAGCCGCGACGCCATGTTCACCGCAGGACCGATCACGGTGAAGTCGAGCCGGCTGCGCGATCCGATATTGCCGTACATGACGTCGCCGACATGGACGCCGATGCCGTAATTCATCGGTGCCCTGCCCATCATGCTGTTCTTTTCGCTCAGCTCCGCCATCGCCACCCGCGCCTCGGACACGGCGTGCAGGAGATTGGCGCAGGCCCGGGGTTCGCTGAGCGGGAAGATCGCGAGCAGCCCGTCGCCGATGAATTTCAGGATCTCGCCGCCATGCCGCGCAATCGGCTCCGACATCGCGTCGAAATAGTCGTTCAGCAGATCGATCACGTCATCGCGCGGCCAGCTATCCGAGATGCGGGTGAAATCTCTGAGGTCGCAGATCATGATCGCGGCGCGGACCGTCGTGCCGCTGCCGCGCCGCGTCGCGCCGGCCAGGATCATCTCGCCGGCATGGGTGCCGACATAGGTCTCGAGCAGCGTCCGCGCCAGGCGGTTCTTCATCCGGATCTCGCTGACCAGCGCCAGCACCGGTAGCACCTTCTTCAGGCTGGCGATGTGGGCGTCATCGAAACCGCCGGGACGGTCGGTCGCAAAGGTCACGACATGCCGCTTGCCGAGCGTATGCAGCAGCGCCCACGCCACATAGTCGGTCAGGCCCTGCGCCCGCATCTCGTCATAGAGCGCGTGCTGTCGGCCACCCGCGCGTTCGAGCCGCTCGCGGACTTCGCTGGCACCCTCCTGGATCTCGTAGACGGAGCTGCCGATATATTCCGAACGCTCCCTGACCTCGTAGTCGACCCGCGTGATCTCGGCCTCGCGCTTGCCGTCGGTCCAGATGATCCGGGCGCCGAGCCACTGCGGATGCTGGATCAGCAGATTCATCGTCGCCCGCTTGATCGGGATGCCCGCGTTCTGCAACCGGAGGCACAGCTCGGCGAAGATGTTGTCGATGAAGCGCTGGTCACGCGTCTCGTTGGTCAGCCAGGCCACGACGTCGCCGTCGGACTGCGGCGTGACGGGCTCGATATTGGGGGCGTTCATGGCTGGCTCCGAAGCGGCGGTTGGCAGGCGATATGTCGTGGTTCCGCCCGGCAACGTCAACGCTACCAGCGGTAATGTGATCGGGCGGGTCGAGCGCTGCGTAGCCGGGGTCATTCGGCCCTCCCCGGCGGTTTTCACTCCCGCTTAACACATGATCGCGCCGGCCTAGCTCAACTGGTTAGCGATCGATTAATTGCAGCGCGCGGACGTTGCATTGTGAGCACACTGCGCTTGGTTTCACCCGGGGAACGATAAGCTTCATTTGTCAGGTCACAGTGAGTCACATAGCGTAACACATATCCGCTGCCGGCGAAGGTTTGCCGGAATGCAACCTGCCGGGCAGCGGCAAGAACAAAGGGCTGAGCGCCATGCGCGAATGCATCGGGGCTGCGACGAAACCGCGACACGTTGGTGACAATCCACTCGATCCGCACCGGACTGCCTCGACGGCCCGCACGCGCGCGCACTTCCAGCGCCTGCTGCTGCTGAACGTATCGGTCGCCGCACTCTCCGCACTGATGCCGGGCTCGGCCGCGGCGCAGAGCTGGACCGGTGCCACCAGCAATGACTGGACGGTGGGCTCGAACTGGTCCGGCGGCACGGCCCCGGTCGCCGGTGGGGCCGCTAACATTGTGCCGGGTTCAAACGTCGTTCTCGGCGTGAATCCCGGTGCCACCGGTACGGCTGCCTCGTTGAATGTTCGCGACTTGGCCGGAGGCGCGACCAATCTCACGATCCAAAACGGCAGCACGTTGACGATGACCGGCACCGCCGCGATCGGCGATGTCGCAGGTGGCACTGCCACCGTCACCGTGACGGGGGCCGGCACCCGGTGGAACGCCGGCACGATCTCCCTGTTCGCTGGCGCCACGAGCGTGCTCAACATTACGGACGGCGCGACCGTCTCCGTCACAAGCAGAATCATCGTGGGCAGTCCGGCTGGCGCCGGCTCAGCCACCCTCAACGTCAGCAACGCGACGGTGGAGAATCACGGCGCTGGTATCTCGGTCGGCAACGCGCACGGCCGGGTGAATTTTGACAACGCCATTTTCCGCGCGCTCATCAATACCACCGCCGTATCAACCGGAACGGCCGCCCAGAACAATATTGCTGCGGGTGGACTGACCATCGATAACAACGGGTTTCTCATCCTCCAAGCGAACGGCTTTAGCGGCGTCGGCGGATTGACCAAGACCGGCGCCGGGATATTCAGATTCGGTGGCGCCGGCAGCAGCTACACCGGCGAAACGGTGATCCAGCAGGGCACACTCCAACTGTCTGCCCTCGCCGGCTCCGGCAATGGCGTTGCCAGTTCGAGCCGCGTGGTTGACAACGCAATCTTCGATCTTTCGTTCATGTCTGACCCCAACGCGCACATCCAGAGCCTCGCCGGCAGCAGCGCGGGCAGCGTCACGCTGGGCACCAAGGACCTGATCATCACCAATGCGAACGATACGTTCGCTGGCACGATCAGCGGCACCGGCGGATTGCAGCTCACGGGCGGCACGCAGGCGCTATCCGGCGTGCAGACCTATAGCGGCGCGACCACCATCACGGCCGGCACGCTGGCACTGACCGGCGCTGGCGATATTTCCGCCTCCAGCCAGGTGATCGCGAACGGCACGTTCAGCATCGCCGGCCTCACCAGTGCGGGCACCAGCATCCAGCGGCTGTCCGGCACAGGCAGCGTCGATCTCGGCGCCAGGACGCTGACGCTGACCGCGGCGAACGACACCTTCGCCGGCGTGATCGGCGGCAGTGGCGGACTGACGCTCGCCGGCGGCACCGAGGCGCTGTCCGGCGCCAACACTTATGGCGGGGTAACAACGATCTCCGCAGGCACGCTGGCGCTGACCGGCACCGGGTCGATCAGCAATTCCAGCCATGTGGTGGCGAATTCGGTGTTCGACATCTCCGGCCTCACCAGTGCCGGCACCAGCATCCAGAGCCTTGCCGGCACCGGCAGCGTCGCGCTCGGCGGCAAGACGCTGACCATCACCAATGGCAGCGACAATTTTGCAGGCAAGATCGGCGGCACCGGCGGGCTCGCGGTCTCTGGCGGCACGCAGACGCTGTCCGGCGTCAACACCTATAGCGGCGCGACCACGGTCACATCAGGCACGCTGCAAGCCGGCGCGGCCAATGCCTTCAGCGCCGCGTCGGCCGCGACAGTGGGCACAGGCGGCACCTTCGACCTCAACGGCTTCAACCAGACCATGGGCGCGCTCAGCAATGCCGGCACCATCAGGTTTGGCGCCACGCCCGGCACGACGCTGACAGTTGCCGGCAATTATGCCGGCAATGGCGGCACGCTGCTGTTCAACACGGTGCTCGGCGGCGACGGCTCGGCGACCGATCGCCTCATTGCGGGCAGCACATCGGGCACCTCGACGGTCCGGATCGCCAATGCCGGCGGCGGCGGCGCGCAGACCGTCAATGGCATCAAGCTGATCGACGTCACCGGCGCCTCCAACGGCACATTCGCGCTGGCCGGCAACTACTCGCTGCAAGGGCAGCAGGCGATCGTCGCCGGCGCCTATGCCTATACGTTGCAGAAGAACGGCGTTTCGACGCCGACCGACGGCGACTGGTATCTGCGCTCCACCCTGGTGCCCTCAAGCGACCCGACCGCGCCGACACCGGCGGGCGTGCCCGCAGGTCCGCTGTATCAGCCCGGCGTGCCGCTGTACGAGAACTACGCCCAGGTGCTGCTCGGCATGAACGCGCTGCCCTCGATGCAGGAGCGCGTCGGCAACCGCTACTGGGGCGGCAACGGCAACCCGAGCGAGGCGATGGCGCGGATGGGCGTGACGCCCGCGGCGACATCAGACAGCTCATGGACGCAATCGGCATTCTGGGGCCGCGTCGAGGGCGGGCAAACCAGCCTGCGGCCGTCGAACACGACGGGCTCGACCACCAACAGCGACGACTTCAAGGCGCAGGCCGGGCTCGACGGTCTCGCGCTCGAGAACAATTATGGCCGCCTGATCGTCAGCCTCACGCTCCAATACGGCCTGACCACGGCTTACGTGAACTCGTTCTTCGGCAACGGCCGGATCCGCGCTGAAGGCACCGGCGTCGGCGCCACCGCCACCTGGTACGGCGACAACGGCATCTACATCGACGGCCAGATGCAGACCATGTTCTATCGCGGCGACCTCACCTCCGACCTCGTCGGCAGCATGGCCCATGGCAATGAAGGCCTCGGCTATGCGTTCAGTGTCGAAGGCGGCAAGCGATACACCATCGGCAACGGCTTCACGCTGACCCCGCAGGCGCAGCTCGCCTACTCCAAGGTCGACTTCGACGGGTTCGCCGACCGCTTCGGCGCGCTGGTCTCGCTGACCAATGCCGACAGCCTGCTCGGCCGCGTCGGCCTCTCGCTCAATCACCAGAAGAGCTGGGGCGACGGCGGCCGCTCCGACCTCTACGCGATCGGCAATCTGCATTACGAATTCCTCGACGGCACCAACGTCGCGGTCGCAGGCACCAGCTTCGCCAGCGCCAACGACCGCCTCTGGGGCAGCATCGGCGGCGGCGGCAGCTACAGCTGGGCGGGCGGGCGCTACACATTGTTCGGCGAGGCGACCTATCGCGCCAGCCTGCAGGATGCGTCGGCCAATTACAGCTACAAGGGCAGCGCGGGATTCCGCGTGGTGTGGTGAGGCCGGAGCGCAATGAGATTGAGTTGAGTTCGAGCGGCAACGGCGCTGCGCCTCCTCGCCCCGTTCTTACGGGGAGAGGGTTGGGGTGAGGGGCCGTCTCCGCATCGACGTTGATAGCGGCGTCTACGGAAGCTCCCCCTCACCCGGATTGCATCTCCGATGCAATCCGACCTCTCCCCGGACGCGGGGCGAGGTGAAGCGGAGCCTACCCGCCCAACCTATCCACCTCGGCCTTGCCGGCCTTCATGACCAGCGGGATCTGCTCGCCCTGGCCGAGCAGGCATGACACGTCGCGCAGCGGATTGCCTTCCACCACCAGCAGGTCCGCGAACGCCTCCGGCGCGATCCGGCCAAGCTTGCCTTCCATGCCGAGCACCTCGGCGCCGATGATGGTCGCGCTGGCGATCACCGCCTGCGGACCGAGCAGTTCGGCGCGGATCCGGAATTCGTCGCTCTGCAATCGCTGCGACGGCCCGAGCAGGTCGGAGCCATACCCCATCTTGACGCCGGCCTCGCGGTAGATCGCGAGCGAGCGCAAGCCGGCATCGCGCACGTCGGCGATCTTGGCGACGCTCGCGGCAGGCAGGCCGTATTTCGCGCCTTCGTTGGCCAATGCCTCGTAAGTGACCAACGTCGGCACCGCATAGGCGCCCTTCTCGGCCATCAGCCGCGCGGTCGGCAGGTCGACCAGATTGCCGTGCTCGATGGTGCGCACGCCGCAGCGGATTGCGCGCTCGATCGCCTCGGCGGTGTAGGCATGGGCCAGCACATAGGTGTGACGCGCCTTCGCCTCGGCGACGATGGCGCGGATCTCGTCCTCGGAGTAGCCGTAGGCGCCGATCGGATCGGTCGGCGACGCGACGCCGCCGGAGGCCATGATCTTGATCTGGTCGGCGCCCATCTGCAGCTCCTCGCGCACCGCCTTGCGCACTGCATCGACACCGTCGACGACGCGCGCGATGGCGCCGACCCGCACGCAGCAGGAGCAGGTCGGGTCGGCCAGATAGTCCGAGCGGGCGCGCCCGTCGCCGTGCCCGCCGGTCTGGCTCAGCGCCCGGCCGGAGACGAACAGCCGCGGACCATCGGTCAGGCCGGTGTCGATCGCCTGCTTCAGCGCATAGCCGGCGCCGCCGGCATCGCGGACGGTGGTGAAGCCGCGCTTCAGCATGCCACGCAACAGCATGGTCGAGCGCAGCGTCACCAGCACGTTGGCCATCCGGGCCTGCTGCGAGAGATCAAGCTCGACCGCGACCGCATGCACATGCAGGTCGATCAGGCCGGGCATCAGGGTCTTGCCCTTGAGGTCGATGACGCGATCGGCTGATGCCTCGATCGGCCGGTCGGAGACCTCCTTGATCAGCCGATCCTCGACCAGTACGTGATGGCCTTCGAGCAGATCGGAGCGCAGCGGGTCGAGCAGCGCGGCATTCTTGAAGAGGATGCTTGTCATAAAGGTCTCCTGTCAGCGCGCAGCTCGAATGATCACGCGGTTTCGCTTGCGATGTCTTCCAGCGATCGGCCGCGGGTCGGCACGCCCATCAGCACGACGGTCAGCGCGCCGATCAACAGCACGCTCGTGGTGACGCCGAACACGCCGGCAAAGCCGAAATTCGGATAGAGGTAACCGACCAGGATGGGTGCTGCGATCGCGCCGATACGGCCGATCGCGGATGCGAGCCCTGCCCCCGTGGTCCGGATCGATGTCGGGAACACCTCGGCCGTGTAGGCATAGACGCCCGCATAGGTGCCGTTCATGAAGAACGACAGCAGCAGGCCGGCCGTCATGATCTGCCCGTCGCTGGACGCAAAGGCGAGCCCGAGCGCGCTGATGCCGCCGAACAGCATGTAGGTCGCGATCGTCGCCTGCCGTCCGATCCGCTCGTTGAAAAACGCGGCGGTGAAATAGCCCGGCACCTGCGCGCAATACATCGCGAGCGAATAGCCAAAGCTCTTGGTGATGCTCATGCCGTTTTGCACCAGCAGGCCCGGAATCCAGACGAAGAAAGAGTAATAGCTGAAGGTGATCGACAGCCACATGATCCATGTCATGGTGGTGATGCGGGCCTGGCGGCCGGCGAGCAGCGCGGCAAAATTGCTCAGCAGCGTGCCGGACGAGACGGCAGGTGCAGCCGGCTCCACGACGGGAGGCGGCAGCACGCGGCCCTCGCGCGCGAAGCTGGCCTCGACCTTGTCGAGCACCGCCTCGGCTTCCTTCTCCCTGCCGCGGCTTTCCAGCCAGCGCGGCGATTCCGGCAGCGATCTCCGCCACCACAGCAGCATCACGACCGGCACCGCGGTGATGACGAGCACGATGCGCCAGCCGTTCTCATAAGCCGGCACGATGAAATAGCCGAGCAGAGCGGCGGCGACGAAGCCGAACGAGAAGAAGCCCGCCAGCGCGCCGGTGAAAGCACCGCGGTAACGCCGCGCCACGAACTCGGCGAGATACGGCGCGATGATCGCGCTCTCAGCGCCGGTGCCCATGCCGGCGACGACGCGCGCGGCAAAGAACGCCGGCCAGCTATCCACCGCCGCGCTGACCAGCGAGGCCACGCTGTAGAGCGCCAGCGCCGACATCATCACCGCGCGGCGGCCGATCAGGTCGCCCAGCGTCCCCGCCAGCAGCGCGCCGAACAGATAGCCGACGAAGGTGCTGCTGCCGAGCACGCCGGTCTCGACATTGGTCAGGCTCCAGGCGGTGCGCAACACCGGCAGGATGAACGCCAGCACCGCGGCATCCATCGCGTCGAACAGATAGCCGAGGCCACCCATCAGCAGCAGGTGCACATGAAAACGCGCGAATGGCAGGCGCTCGATGCGCGCCGAAATCATCGACATGAAATAGCCCCCCTCCGCCCCGCGGTCGGCACGCGCCACGGGGTCAGCGAGGGGAATGATAGACAAATCAATATTATGGGAATAATTTATAATTATTATCTGGTACATCACCCCTGTGAATATTGCCCGTGTCCTTCCGCACCCTCGACCTCAATCTGCTGAAAGTCTTCGAGGCGCTGATGACCGAGGGCAGCGTGACGCGCGCCGCGAGCGCGCTGACGATGACCCAGCCCGCGGTCAGCAACGCGCTTGCAAGGCTGCGCGACGCGCTCGGCGATCCCCTGTTCGTGCGCACGGCGAGCGGCATCCGCCCGACGCAGCGCGCGGTGGCGCTGTGGCAGCCAATCGGCGATGCGCTGGAGCACGTTCGCCACGCACTCGACGAGGACGCGTTCGATCCGCGGCGCACCGAGGCTGAATTCAGCCTGTCGATGTCGGACTACGTGTCCTCGCTGGTGATGCCGCGGCTGCTCAACCGCTTCGGCGAGGTGGCGCCTTCCGCGCGCATCCATACGCTGCCCAATACCATCCTCGAGATCGGCGACCGCCTCGAGGACAACCGGGTCGATTGCGTGCTGAGCGTCTATGTCAACGAGGCGCAGCAACCGCCGGCCGCGATCCGCTCTCGCTCGCTGTGGACCGTGGAGTATGCCTGCATGATGCGGCGGGATCATCCGCTGGCGAACGGGAAGCGGCTCAGCGCGCGCAGCTTTCTCAACGCCAAGCATGTCGATGTCAGCCTCGCCGGCAAGACGCTGCCGACCTACGACCAGTTCCTCGCCTCGCGCGGCCTGTCGCGCAACCTGGTCACGACAGTCAATCACTACAATGCCGCCTACGAGATCGTGCGCCAGTCGGACCTGATCGCGGTGCTGCCGCGCGATCTCAGCGCGCAGACCCGCCACGCACCGCATCTGCACGCGATGCCGGTCCCGCTGCCGGCGCCGCCGCGCATCGTCAGCCTGTTTTGGCACCAGCGTAACGACACGGTTCCCGCGCAGCGCTGGCTGCGCGAGACCCTGGTGGAGCTGTTTGCGCGGATGGAGTGAACCGGCGCAAGGCGTGCCTCTGTCAGGTCGATGTGGGCGCAGGCTCGATCGACGCTACGTCTGCGGCCGGTGACGGGACGCTTCGCGCCAACGGACGCCCAAACAGCCGATGCAGCACAAGATAGCTCGCCATCGCAACGCCGATGCCCGTGAGCCAGGACAGGTCCACCCCGCCGGTCGCCAACGCCAGCGGGCCTTGCATCGCCTTGATGGTGCCCATCTGGAAGGCCCACGCCGCTGCGAAGCCGGCGGCAAAGGCGATCAGCCCGGCCCAGTTGAAGTCACGATCCTGGTCCGGCTCCACGTAGAGCGACGCGACATCGATCCGGCCGCGTCGCACCAAATAAAAGTCGGCGAGCGTGACCCCGGCCCATGGGCTGATCCAGACGATCAAGGCGACCATGAAATTGTCGAAGGAGTGAGCAAAATCGCCCGACTGCAGGAAGCCGTAGAGGATCGCGGTGGCGATCAGGCCGGAGACCACCGAGATCACCCAGCGCGGCCGTCGCAGATCGAGCGCGAGCGACGACAGCGCCGCCGAATAGATCACGACGATATTGGTCGCGATCGGACCATGGAGCAGAACCAGCAACACCGGAAGCGCCATCGTGCCGAACGCTGCGATGATCAGCTTCGACGGATCGGACCCGGCGCCGCCGGATGCAATGGCAGCGCCAAGGAACGCGAGCCAGACGGTCGGCAGGAACATGCCGAGGAAGGTCGCCCGAAACACCTTGGCCGCGCCGAGCGCGGGCCTGGTGAAGCGCGTATAGTCGGACGCATAGGTGAGCCATGAGATGCCCCAGCCGATGCCGATTGCGGTCATCAATTGCGTCGCCGCGGCGAAGGCCGGCATACCGATCACGGTCGCAGACTGCCATTTGATATCGACGTGCAGGAACGCGAGCACGGTCATGGCGGCCATGATCAGCAGGATGACCGGCATGGTGTAGCGCTCGAACACCTTGATGGCATTGAAGCCCCAGGCCGCGATGCCGACCTGAAACAGCATCACCAGCACCGCGATCGCGTATTTGAGCTCGACGCCGCCGCCGATCCCCATCCGCTCGAGCGCCGCCATGCAGAGGTCGAGCACGATCCAGGTGTTGATCGCGACCCACCCCATCGGCATCAGCACCTGCGCCAGTGCCGGCAGATAGGCGCCACGGCGGCCGAACGCCAGCCGACCCAGCACCATCTGCGGCACGCCGGTGCGATGTCCCATAAGGCAGAACGCGCCAAACAGCGCAGCGCCGAACAGATTGCCGACCACGATGACGGCAAGCGTTTGCAGCAGGCTGAGGCCGAGCTGGATGCCGAGCGCGCCCAGCACCCAGTTGATCGGCGCGATGTTCGCGCCGGTCCAGATCCAGAACTGATCGAACGATGACGATGTGCGATGCGCCGCCGGCACCGGCTCAATTCCGTGGGCGTCGAAGCCGGCCTCATCCTGTGCCGGAAGCTGTGTCTGCTTGAGCAACATGTTTCCCCCGTTGTCCGGCGCATTGGTTTGCGCCGGGATGGGACATCTGAGCAGCAGGCGGCTGCGAGGTGATAATGAGAAATCCTCAAGCCGGGTTGAGACGACATCGAGAGTGAAGCCTGCGTGCTGAATAGTGACAGATCGTGTCGTAATCGGGCTCGCACGGCGCGTCACCATGGCGCGCAGCTTCACTGTTGAGATTTTCTCAACTCACTTGCCGGATTCGTCAATCACGCCGCAGGCGGCACTCGGTCATTGTGGAGCCGACGCATTGCTCCCAATCAGCCGAGGCCAGGGATGACGACACTTCTGCATATCGATGCCAGTCCGCGCGGCGACCGTTCGGTCAGCCGAAAACTCTCCAGGTCGTTTGTCGAGCACTGGCTGACGCACGAGCCCGGCGCAACGATCATCTCGCGCGATGTCGGCCGCACCCCGCCGCCCCTCATCACGGAGGCCTGGGTGGCCGCCGCCTTCACCGCGCCCGGCGATCGCACGGCGGAGCAGCACGACGAGCTTCGCCTCTCCGACGAACTGATCGACGAACTCGACCGCGCCAATGTGATCGTGATCGGGGCGCCGATGCACAATTACGGCATGCCGGCAGCGCTAAAGTCATGGTTCGACAAGGTGATCCGCATCGGCAGGACCTTCAGCTTCGATCTCGCACGCGGCGACTTTCCGCTCGAGCCGATCATGCGCGGCAAGACGCTGGTGGTATTGAGCTCGCGCGGCGAATTCGGCTTCGGCCCCGGCGGGGTGCGGGAAACGATGAATCATCTGGAGACCCACATCTTCACCTGCGCCCACTATCTTGGGGTGCAGGAAAGCCATCTGATCGCGGTCGACTACCAGGAGTTCAACGACGAACGCTACCGGCGGTCGGTCGCCGATGCCTTTGCGGCAATTCCGATGCTGGTCCGGCAGTGTCTTGGAATCGACGGGCCTGTTAATGTCGCAGCAGAATGATGCACCCCGGCCTGCCGGCCGCACGAGGATGATCCAATGATGATGATCCAATGATAAAGAATCCCATCCCCTGGCCGAACGGCGCGCGTTGCGCCTGTGCGATCACGTTCGACGTCGATGCCGACAGTCTGATCCACATCGCCCGCCCGAAGGACTCGTTCGACCGGCTCTATCCGATCACGATGGGACGATACGGACCGACCGTCGGCGTGCCGCGCATCCTTGAGACCTATCGGCGCCTCGGCCTGAAACAGTCGTTCTTCATGCCGGCCTGGACCATGCAGCGCTATCCGGATGCGGTGGAGGCGATCCTGAGGGATGGCCACGAGATCGGCCATCACGGCTATATCCATGAGGATCCGACGGAGATTTCCTCGGCGGCGCAGCGCGAGGCCTTCGAGCGCGCGCTCGGCATTCATGTCGCGATGACCGGGCGCAAGCCCCGCGGCTACCGCGCGCCGGTCTATAATGCCAACCAGGCCACGATCGACCTCCTGATCGAGCACGGCTTCGTCTACGATTCGTCGCTGATGGCCGACGACATCCCCTACCAGATGCGCACCGCGCGCGGATCGCTCTACGAGATGCCGCCGCATTGGGGATCGGACGATTGGCCGCCTTTCGCCCATTACGCCGAGATCGGCTACATGATGCCGGTCAAATCGCCGAGCGAAGGCCTTGCCGGCTCCTTCGAGGAGTTCGAGGCGGCCTATGAGGCCGGCGGATTCTGGATGGGGATCTGGCACCCGTTTCTGACCGGCCGGCTCGCCCGCTGGCGCGTCGTGGAGCGCTGGCTCGAGCGGATCGTTGCCGAGCGCAAGGTGTGGTTCGCATCGCTCGAGGAAATCGCCGCGCATGTCGACGGCCTGCTCAAGACGGGCACCTATCAGGTCAGGGTCGAGACCCTGCCTTATTTCACGCAGCCCGTGTCATGATCTGCTGCGGGGCGGTGCGGAATGCGGTTGCCTCTCCGCGCAGCCAATCGACGAACGCCGTCACCGATTTGCGCCGGGCAGTGCCGGGCGCATCCACCAGCCGATAGGCGAATCCCGGAAGCGCGGGGCCGTCGAGCCGGCGTAGCGTGCCCTCGCGCAATTGCTCGTCCACCAGCGCATCACTGCACAGCAGAGGTCCGAGCCCGCGCTCCGCGGCATACAACGCCAACGGCTCCTCGCTGTACCAGGAGATCCGGAACTCGCGGCCGAGATCATGATCGGAGCCCGCGAGCCACGAGGACCACGCAGGCGAATCCAACGCGGCGTTCTTCCAGCGGAAGGCTAACAGCGATCGTGTGCGGAGGTCGTCAATGGAGAGGCGACCATTCGGCGGACAGATTGCGCTCGCCGCAACGGCAATATAGCGGTCGTTGAACAGCACCGATTTTTCACCGGCGCGGTCAACGCGTCCGTAACGGATCGCCAGATCGACGCCGTCGGAGCCCGGCGTCCTGATCTCTTCGGTCGCATCGATGTGGACGACGAGATCAGGAAACGCCGCGTTGAAGCCGGCGAGCCGCGGCATCAGCCAGCGTTCGGCAAAGGCCCGCGTGGTCGAAACGGTGATCGCATCGCCGTCGGCCGGCGGCCGGATCGCGGCAAACGCGCTCGCCATGCGGTCGAAGCCGTCGCGCAGCAACGGGAACACCGCGTGGCCGTCCGCGGTCAGCACCACCGCGCGACCCGAGCGCTCGAACAGTCTGTGTCCCAGAATTGCTTCGAGTTGACGAACCTGGTGGCTGATCGCCGTCACCGTGACACAGAGTTCATTGGCGGCAGCGGTGAAGCTTTCGTGGCGCGCGGCGGCTTCGAACGCGCGGACGGCATTGAGCGGCGGCAGCTTGCGCATAATTGGTTCTCCGCAGGACCGGGCCCTGCATCAAGCAATCAGGAAGTGTGCGTCGGTCGGCCGCATGTCGTTCACCGGCACCATGTCTTGCGGACAGGCGGAGAACACGATGACCAGATCCATCTCGGCGCGCAGCGCCACATACTGCCCGGCCTCGCTGACGGGAGATCTGAAGTCGAGCTTTCCGCCGTCGGTTACGGGGACGTTCATGAACAGGTTCAACGGAGCCGGCGTCACCGCAGCCGACAGGCCGACCGCCTCGAGCGCTTGCGCCAGATTCTGTGTGCAATTGGCATGATGGCCGACCGCACCGAGCTGGCGATAGCGGTGAATGTCGCAGGCCGCGATCAGCGTGTCGTGGATTCCCGGCGTCGTGTCGGCGACGAAAGTAAGGATCGCGCGTCGCCTGTTGGTCGTCATCGTGTCGCCCACGCGCGGAATGAGGCGCAGCATCGACGCACGGCTATGCTCCATCGACATGAACTCGTCGGTGTCGCGGGCATTGAAGGCCCAGGTGTCGACGACCTGCTTGCCGTGGGTGTTGACGACCGTGACGGTCTCTCCCGCATCCACGCGAGCCGCCACGCCATTGCGTGCAGGAATCAGACGCGCACGGGTCAGATCGATGGTTGTTGCGGTCACGTGGTGCCTCCTCAATGGCTCGTCGCACCACTGGAGCACCGCCCGTCATGCAATTCCAATAATATTAATTGTGTCCATTATAGCAGATTCGTATAGTCGTCCCATGCGCCTCAGACAGCTCGAATGCTTCCGCGCCCTGATGCTCCACGGCACCATGACCAGGGCGGCCGAATTGCTCGGCATGTCGCAACCCGGCATCAGCACGATGATCGCAGGCCTCGAGCACGAGACCGGCCTCAGTCTCTTCCTGCGCCGTGGCGGCCGCCTGCAACCGACCCCGGAAGCCAAGCTGTTCTATGTCGAGGCCGCACGCGCCCTCGAAGCCGTCGAGAACGCATCGCGCGTTGCGGCCGAGATCAGGTCCGGCCGGCGCGGTCACCTCGCCATCGCGGCCTATCCAAGCATCTCGATCAACCTGCTGCCGCGCCTGCTGTCGCAATTCGCCAGGAACAAGCCCGAGCTGCAGATCAAGATCATCACTCGGAATTCCGCGACCGTCCGGGAGCTGATCGCCACGCAGCAATTCGATCTCGCGGTTGCCGAGCTGCCGCTGGATTATCCGACCTCGCACATGGAAGTGTTCTCGTATGACTGCGCATGCATGCTGCCGCATGGGCATCCTCTCGCGAAGCTCAAGCAGATCACCCCTGATGACCTCGATGGCGTCCCGTTCGTCACGTTGTTCCGTGGTGATCCGATCTACCAGCAGCTGGCATCCGCCTTCTCCGAATATGGCGCGCGCTGGAACGTGGTCGCGGAGACTGAATTCTTCTCGACCGCGTGCCAGCTCGTCGCCGAGGGCCGTGGCGTCGGCATCGTCGATCCCGTGGTGAGCAAGCCGTTCACCGAAGGCCTCGCCATCCGGCCGTTCAAGCCAAGGATCCAGTACCAGGTCGCCATCCTCTCCCCGACCCATGAAGCGCCGTCAAAGATGGCGCAGGATTTCGCCAAACTGCTGCGGCGGGGTTTGCGCGCCTGAGTTCCGTCGGCGGCGGCCCCCGTAACGACACGGGGATGCCGATTAACGCTCTTGCGGTGCGGCTTGTCCTTAGACCCGCTTTCCGATTGACGGTATCGGGGGCCCAGGTGATAGGCTGGCGCCATTTCAGGTGGCCATTTGAATGCACGAGTTATTGAAACAGTATCAGCTTCTATTGCTGGCACTTTTGATCTTCTTGCCGCTTGAGCAGCTGTTCAGTGCGAGGCCTCAGAAGATTTTCAGGCGCGGTCTGCTGACCGATATGGGCTTCCTGTTTCTCAACGGGTGGCTGGTGCTGATCGGCGTGATCGTCGTCGTCGCCGTGGCCACGCTGGTGAATCAATTGATCGTGCCTTCGGCGGTGAAGCAGGCGGTCGCCGACCTTCCCTATCTGGTCCAAGTGCTTCTTGCGCTCCTGATCGGCGATCTCGGCGTCTACTGGACGCACCGCATCCTGCATTCCGTGCCCGCGATGTGGCAGATCCATTCCGTGCATCATGCCGTCGAAGAACTGGACTGGCTCGCTGCGGTTCACCAGCACCCGCTCGATGTGATCTTCATGAAGGCCGGTTCGCTATTCCCACTGTTTGCACTCGGCTTCTCCCTCGAAGCGATCGGGACTTACATTCTCATCTATTCCTGGCAGGCGTGGCTCGCGCACGCCAATGTGCGCCTGGGCTATGGACCGCTGCGCCACGTGCTGGTCTCGCCGGAATTCCATCATTGGCACCACAGCAGCGAGCAGGAAGCCAGAGACAAGAACTTCGCCGGGCTGTTCTCGTTCTACGATGTGCTGTTCGGAAGCATTCACCTTCCGAAGGGACAGAAGCCGAAGACATTCGGCGTCGATCACCCGATGCCGTCAGGCTATCTGGCCCTCCTGGCCTACCCGTTCATGGCATGGGCCGCGACGCGCAAGCGCGACAATCCGTCGAGCACCTAGGTATCAAAACGGCTCACGCGCATTGGTTCACGGCGTGATCCTGCCGTCGAGCACAGCAAGCCGAAATGGCCGTACCTCGACGGTGTGCCAGACTTTCTCCGTGACATAGGGTTCGCGGGCCAGCCACGCGTCGAGATCCGCACGGGTTGGAAACTCTGCAAGAATGACCGATCCGATCATGTCGCCGGCGTCGTCGAGGATGGCACCGGCCGCGCGCAGCTCGCCGCATTCGACCATCGGCTGGATCCCTGCGAAATGGGCCGGGCGCACCGCCAGCCGACGGGCCTTGGCATCCTTGTCGGTCCCGTCATGGGCCAGCACGAGAAATTGCACGATGAAGCTCCTTTCCTTGGCCGCTCAGGCTTTGCCCTTCCCGGTCATGCGCCGGTTGCCCGGCCGGGATCGCCGGCGCGATGAACCAGCTCATAATGCCGCGCAAAGGAATCGTAGTCCGACAAGAGCGCCTCGGCCCGGGGCTCGATCTTGGCGACATCGATGTCACTTCCGGCGAACTGCTTGATGTCGTCGAGCGAGGCCCAATAGGTCACGGCAAGAAACTCGACCTTGTCGCCGACGGTCCGGTTCAGCAGCTCGGCACCGCGATATCCCCGCATCCGCTGCAACTGTGGGAACACCGTCTCGGCAACGTGCTTGAGATAGTCAGGCGCCTCTTGCGCACCGGCGCGGCCACACCACAATCGCGCGATCATCGCTAGGTCACTCCCTCGAACTGCGCCTCGCCGGCGAGCTGACGCGAAATCACCAGCCGCTGGATTTCGGACGCTCCCTCATAGATCGAGCACACCCGGACGTCGCGATAGATGCGCTCGACCGGAAAGTCGTTGAGATAGCCATAACCGCCATGGATCTGGATCGCGGCGGAGCAGATTTTCTCCGCGGCCTCGGAGGCGAACAGCTTCGCCATCGACGCCGCCTTGAGGCACGGCTCGCCGGCGTCCTTCAAGGCAGCCGCGCGCAGCACCATGAGCTCGGCGGCCTGGAGCGAGGTCGCCATGTCGGCGAGGCGGAACCCGATCGCCTGGTGCTCGATGATGGCCTTGCCAAAGGTCTTTCGTTGCCTGGCGTAAGCCAATGCGCAGTCATAGGCGGCGCGTGCCATGCCGACCGACTGCGCGGCAACCCCGATGCGCCCCGCAGCAAGGCTGGCGAGCGCGATCATCAGTCCCCGGCCCTCCGCATCGAGCATCTGCTCGGGATGCACCTCGCAATCCTCGAACACGATGTGGCAGTGATCGGAGCCGCGCTGGCCCATGGTATGTTCGACGCGCGCCACCTTGTAGCCCGGCGAATTCGTCGGCACGATGAACGCCGACAGGCCCTTTTTTCCGAGCGCTGGATCGGTCACCGCGAACACGATGGCGAGGTCGGCACTCTGGCCCGACGTGATGAATTGCTTTGATCCGTCGAGAACGAACCGATTGCCCCGGCGACGGGCGCGCGTCTTGATCGCAGCCGCATCGGATCCCGCATCCGGCTCAGTCAGGCAAAACGCGCCCAGCATTTCGCCTCGGGCCAACGGACGCAAATAGCGCTCTTTCTGATCCGCATTGCCATGGTCGAGAAGGGCGAGAGAAACCAGCGAATTGTGCACCTGGAAGGCGGTCGATACCGCGCCGTCCGCAGCGGCGATTTCCATCACCGCCAGCGCATAGGAGACATAGTCGAGCCCGGAGCCGCCATGCTCTTCCGGCACCACCATGCCCATCATGCCGAGCTCGGCCATCTTGTCGAACGCCTCGCGCGGAAACCGCGGCGCGCGGTCGCGCTCGGCGGCTCCGGGAGCAAGCTCCTTTTGCGCGAACCGGCGCGCCATCTGCCGCACCCGGCGTTGTCCTTCCGTCAGCATCCTGATCTCCGGCCTCATCTGACCAAAACTAGGGTGCAGCCGCGCCGCGCGTATTGGCAAAAATTGCATCGGGTTGAGCGGACAAGATAGTTGACTCCGGCAAGTATTTGCCGGAGCGTCGAAACAGCGCCCGCTTCCGGGCCCAACCCGAGCATCGGCCATGGCCCGCCACGATCCCCATAATACCGCGCGCTACTGGAACGACCTTGCGATGCCCGGCCTGTCGCTGATGTGCGCCGATTTCACGACCCAGGAATTCGCGCCTCACGTTCACGAGGGCTTCGTGGTGGCTGCAACCGAATCCGGCGGCGCCGAGGTCAAAAGCCGCGGCGTGGTCGGTCGCGCCCAGACCTCCAAATTGCTGGTCTTCAATCCCGGCGAACCTCATTCGGGCTGGATGGGCCGCAGCAGCGAATGGCGCTATCGCGCATTTTACGTGCCGAAGCGCGCGATCGACGATCTCACCCGCGGGCTCGGCACCTACAGATCAGGCTATTTCTGCCGCAACGAGTTCGGCGACGCAGACCTGATCGGCCGCTTGCTGCGATTGCACGGCGAACTCGAACGCGGCACCGACCGCCTCCGCACCCGCGAGCTGTTCCTGGAGGGGTTCGCGACGCTGTTCGAGCGCCATGCCGATGGCAATCCGCCGCCACCTGCGGCGCCCAGGGATCGGAGCTTGCTCGCATTGGTCGATGCGATGATGCAGGATCGCTACGGCGAGCCTCTGACGCTTGACGATCTGGCGGACCAGGTCGGGCTGACGCCATTTCAGCTGATCGGCCTGTTCAAGCGCACGGTGTCATTGACGCCGCACGCCTATTTGACCCAGATTCGCCTCGCGCGCGCCTGCGATCATCTCGCGAGGGGCGATGCCATCGCCCATACCGCGATCGTGTGCGGCTTCTACGACCAGGCGGCCTTCACCCATCATTTCAAGCGCTGCTACGGCATCACGCCCCGGCAATACGCCCGCGCCGCGGCCTGACATGGCAAACCCGCAATTTTTGCCAATACAACGGAGCGGCTGCATCCGAGATAGGCGCGATCGAATTCGAACAGGCTCAAGGTGCACAACGCATGTCGCGGCTCTTCTACCATGAACATCCGGAAACGCTGACGCTCGAGACCCGCGTCATCAAGGCCGAGCCGGGCCGGGTCATGCTGGCGGAGTTGCCGTTCTTCGCCGGCGGCGGCGGGCAATTGCCGGACAAGGGATTCATCCGCTGGAACGGCGGAGAGGCAGTCGTCACCGGCTTCGAACCCTATGGCGGAGGAACCTGGATCCTGCTGGCCGATCCGGTCGAGCTCTCGGGCGGCGTCGAAGCCGTGGTCGATCCCGAGTTCCGCCAGATGATGCGCGAGCTCCACACCGGCACGCATCTGCTCAACGCCTTCGTCTACCAGCAGTTCAACGGCGCATTGGTCACCGGCGTGCAGATGAATCCCGACGGGACGGCCCGCATGGATTTCGACCTGCCGGACGCCGACAATGAACGCCTGCGCGTGCTTGACGGCCCGATCAACGATGCGATCCGTCAGGACCTGGCGGTTGGTGACAGCTACATGCCGATCGACGATGCCATCGATCAGCACGGGCTGATCAGAACCCGTAGCGTCGCGCCGCCGCCGACCCTGGACGGCAAGATCCGCATCGTCGAGATCGCGGACCTCGATCGGCAGGCCTGCGGCGGCACTCACCTGCCCTCCACCGGAGGATCGCGCCTTGTCCGCGTATTGAAGATCGACAACAAGGGCCGCCACAATCGTCGCGTCAAGATCGGGTTGGTCGGCCTCGCGCCCGGCACCTGATTGCGACCGCGGTCTGCTGCGGCCGTTCAAGCCAACAGATGTCGCGCGACAATCAGCCGGTGGATCTGATTGGTGCCCTCGAAGATCTGATTGATCTTCGCGTCCCGCATGTAGCGTTCCACGGGGAAATCCTTCATGTAACCGGCGCCGCCGAAAATCTGCACCGCGTCGGTCGTCACCTTCATCGCCATGTCGCTGGCGAAGCATTTCGCCATCGAGGCCTTGGCCGAGAACGCGCGGAACGCCGCATCCGAATCGAAACCGGCATCGGCGATGCTGGCGCAGTCATAGACCAGCGAGCGCGCCGCCTCGACATGCATAGCCATGTCGGCGAGCATGAACTGCAGCCCCTGGAATTCAGCGATCGCCTTGCCGAATTGCTTGCGCTCCTTGGCGTATTTGATCGCGGCGTCGAGCGCGCCCTGCGCAAGGCCGACCGAGACCGCACCGATGGTCGGGCGATTCATGTCGAGGATGCGCATCGAGATCTTGAAGCCGTCGCCCTCCTCGCCGACCCGGTTCTCGACCGGGACCTTGACGTTCTCTAGATAGACCGGGGCATTCGGGATGCCGTTGAGGCCGAGCTTACGCTCGTTCTTGCCGATCGTGACGCCGGGTGACTTGGCATCGACGATGAACGCGCTGATATTGCGCGTGCCCCCCGAGGGATCGCCGACCCGTGCAAACACCAGGATGTAGTCGGCAACCGGAGCGAAGGTGATGAAGCACTTCTCGCCATTGAGGATGTAGGCGCCGTTGCCGTCGCTCACCGCGCGGGTCTTCATGCTGCCGACGTCTGAGCCGGACTGCGGCTCGGTGATCGCGACCGCCGTCAAGGTTCGTCCCTCGGCGATCTCCGGGAAGAAGCGCCGACGCTGCTCCTCATTGCCGAAATAGACCAGCGGCACGATCATGGCGATGCCGTTCTGGCCGCTGATCAGGGCGATCGATTCCGAAACCTTGGCGAATTCCTCGGCGGCGATGCAGACGGTGGTCAAATTGGCGCCCGGCCCGCCATAGGCTTCGGGCAGGCGGAGTTGCAGCAGGCCCATGTCGCCGAATTTCGGCACCAACTCCTTCGGGAAGCGGTCATTGCGGTCGACCTCGTCGGCGATCGGCACGACCTCCTTGTCGATGAACCGCCGCAACGTATTCCGGAACGCGATCTGATCTTCGGTGAAATGCATGTCGGTCTATCCGCTCGGTTGGCCGCCAGGATGTCGTGCTTACTTCGCCATGGCGGCAGTTTCTGCCTCGTCGATCAGTTTCCAGGAATTGCCCTCGAACCTCGCCATCCGCAGCGACCGATAGGGCGTGTAGTCCTCGGGCGTGGTGCTGAGCTGAATGCCCGGCAGCATCATCTTGAAGCGCTGCCCCTTCATGCTGGTGGCCTGCTTGAGCAGGTTTTCCCGCGTCAGATCGTCACCGCATTGCTTGATGCCCTGTGCGATGCCTTGCGCGATCACGTAGCCGGACAGCGCGACGAAATCGCCCGGATTGTCGTTCGGCACCCACTTCTTCATGAACGCGACGTATTCCTTCACCTCGGGATCATTGTCCCAGGCCGGATCGCCGGCCTGCTTGGTGAATTGCGTCGTCATGATGCCTTGCGCATTTTCGAAGCCGGCCGGCTCCAGCACGGTCTTCACCGAATTGGTCGGGCTCGCCAGGAATTGCAGCGGCGTCCAGCCGGATTCCTTCACCTTGCGCAGGCCCTGCGCGGTGAATTTCGGCGTCGAGAAATACAGCAGCACATCGGCGCCTGAATTCTTCAGGCGCACGATCTGGGAATCGATCGTCGGCTCGGTGATCTCATAGGCGACTTCCGCAACCGGCTTGTTGCTGTCGCCCAGCACGGACTTCAGGCCGACCAGGAAATCCTTGCCGTAGTCGTCGTTCTGGTAGAGCACGCCTATCTTGGCGCTCGGCTTGTGCTTCATGATGTACTGGCCGAAGGTTCGGCCCTCCATCTCGAAGCCCGGATACATCGGCACGCTCCAGGGGAAATTCTGGGCGTCGGCGAAGCGCCGCCCGCCTGCCGAGATGAAGATGTGCGGCACCTTGGCGCGGTTGAGATATTGCTGGATCGCGACGTTCGGCGTGGTGCCGACGGTGCCGACGTCGGCGAGCACGCCCTCGTCCTCGACGAGCTTGCGGGTCTGCTCGATCGCTTTCGGCGGGCTGAATGCGTTATCGAGCGAGAGCAGCGTGATCTTGCGGCCGTTGATGCCACCGGCCTCGTTGATCATCTGGAAATAGCCGGTCATGGTGCGGCCGTAGCTCGAGAACGCCGAGGCCGGGCCGCTGTAAGGCACGGTCTGGCCGAGCTTGATCTCGGTGTCGCTGACGCCGGGCCCGTACTTCTTGTCCGCAGCCAGTGCCCCGCCGCCCGCCAGCAGTCCGAGCGCGACGATCGCAGTGCCCAATCGAAATGTCCGGCTCATCGATGCCTCCCCAATATCCTCTTTTGTAAGTTCAATGTCCCGTCGCGGAGATCGCGACCTCCGGCAGCGCCAGCGCGCCATAGGCGCCGCTTGCGATCGCATCGCGCAGTTCGGCCTTGCGGATCTTCCCGGTCGCCGTCAGCGGCAGCGCGTTGACGAAGATCACGTCGTCCGGCAGCCACCATTTCGGCAGTCGCGCGGCGAGATGGTCGATCACCTGGTCGCGCGACGCCGAGCTGCCCGGTTTCAGCGTGGCGAACAGCAGCGGCCGCTCCTGCCAGCGCGGATGCGAGACACCGACCACGGCCGCGAGCGCCAGCGCCGGATGCTCCATCGCCGCCTGCTCCACCGTGATGCTGGATATCCATTCACCGCCGGACTTGATGACGTCCTTGGAGCGGTCGACGATCTCGATGGTTCCGTCGCGATGGATACGCGCGACATCGCCGGTGGTCAGCCAGCCGGACGCGGAGTTGCTCGCGTGCCGGTAATAGCCGGATGCGATGCACGGCCCGCGCGCCTCGAGATGTCCCTGTGTCTCTCCGTCATGCGGCAGCGGCGCGCCGTCGTCGCCGACGATCCGCAGCTCCGTGCCGTAACCCATCCGCCCTTGCCGCAATTTGCGATCGAGCTGCTCGTCCCTGCCGAGCCGCGCGGTGCCCGGCGTCGGCGTCGCGCGGACGCCACCGGCCGCCTCCGTCATGCCCCAGACCTGACCGACCGCAATGCCGCGGCGTTCGAGATCCTCGACCATCAGCCTCGGCGCCTTGGTGCCGGCCACCAGCGCCGCCCGCAGCGACGGGATCTCAGTCCCGGTGTCCTTCAGATATTGGAGAATGCCGAGCCAGACCGTCGGCACCGCGGCGCATGCGGTCACCCCCTCTGCCGCGATCAGCTCGCACAGCATCGCGGGCTCGAAATTGCGTCCGGGCAGCACCAGCTTCTGGCCGCTCATCGGCGCCGTGAACGGCATCATCCAGCCATTGGCGTGGAACAGCGGGGCGATCGGCATCACGGCTTCGAGTTCGCCCGGCCGAAACACGCCGACCATATCGGCCGTGCTCATGAACAGTGAGGCCAGCACGATCGAGCGATGCGAATAGACCACGCCCTTGGGATCGCCGGTCGTGCCCGACGTGTAGCACATGATGCTGGCCGATCGCTCGTCGAACTCCGGCCATTGGTGATCGTCGGCCTGCGATTGCAGCAGCGCCTCGTAGGAGATCAGCTTCGGCAGCGTGCTCTCAGGCAGTCCCTCGCCGTTGTCGGCGTAGATATAGCCCTCGATGGTGTTGAGCCGCGGCGCCAGCCGCTCGGCCAGCGGCAGGGTCGCGGCATCGACCACGATCCAGCGGTCCTCGGCGTGGTTGATGATGGTGACCAGCGTATCGTCGAACAGCCGCGGATTGATGGTGTGCAGCACGAAGCCCTGGCCGGTCGCGCCGTAGAACAGCTCGAAATGGTGGTGCGTGTTCCACAGCAGCGAACCGACGCGGTCGCCCGGCGTCAACCCGAGAGAGAACAGCGCGGCGGAAAGTTTGCGGCAGCGGGCATGCGCATCCGAATAGCGATAGCGGAAGATGCTGCCGTCGACGCAGCGCGATACGACCTGCGTGTCGCCGTGCGCGACTGCGGCATAGTTGAGGATGCCCGTCGTCAGCAACGGCGCGTCCATCATCAGCCCGAGCATGATGAAGCCTCCCGCAACGTTTCTCTTCCCTCTCGCCATCGCCCGATTGCCGCGGGTCTTATGGCCGGCCGAACGCTAGCTCACGTCTTTGCAACTTACAAGCAGTCTATCCTGTTTCTTATGTCGCAGCTAGCGCGCCCGCATTTGTCGCAAGCCGGCGTCATTCGCACGGCCGCGCCTCGCCGGTGGTTTTCATCAGCTCGACCCGATCGATCTGCGCGAACAATTCGTCAGCGATATCAAGATCAGCAGCAAAACTCATCGGATCGGCATGGCCGCAGATCACGTCCGCGAAATGCCAGTCGGCCACGCCAAGCACGCGATCCCCTGCCATCACCGCAATCTTGAGCGGATGGCGCGCGCCGATGCCGCGAAGGCTCTGGTAACCGTCTGCAATACAATAGAGCTCGAGCCGCATTTTGCCTGGTGCAACGTGCTGGACCGACAATTCGATGTCGCAGAAGCCGAACGCCGGATCGTCCTCGGAGCCATCGCGGAAGAAATAGAACGCGCCGATCTTGCCGTGCGCGCAACGCCCGAGCGCACGTTCGCGCGGCACCTGCGGGTCCGGCCGCGCCGGCGTGCGCGGCGGCAACGGGCCGAGCGAGCAGAACTGGCGATGGGAATAACAACTATCCTGACTGCCCTCGGTCATCGACCCGTCCCTCACGATCAACCTCCCACCTCGAAGCCAAGCAGACGGCGCGCGTTGGCGGCGAAGGTTTCGCGGGCAACGCCGAGCGCTTCCTCGGCGAATGCAGCGGGACGATCCTGCTTGATGGTGAACGGATAGTCCGAGCCGGCAACGATGCGGTCCTTTCCAACCTTGGCGACGAGATAGCCGAGCGCCTCGCGGTCATACAGGATGCTGTCGTAGTAGAACGCCTTGGCGATCTCGCCGGGATCCCTTGGAAACAAGCCATCCAGCGGCGGTCCGATGCTGCGCGCATGGCGCAGTCGCGGCAGGATCCAGGGCAGCGCACCGCCGCCATGGCTGAGCAGAATGCGCAAACCTGGAAAGCGCTCCGGGATCGCGTTGGTCATCAGCGACACCGCGGCGAAGGCCGTCTCGAGCGGGAATGCGGCGACCGCCGCGAGCTCCAACCGGCCGCCCATGCGGTCGAGACCGAGCGGATGCAGTGGATGGATCATCACCATCAGCCCCGCCTGCTCCGCCGCCGCGTAGACCTCGTCCAGCCTGGCGTCGCCGAGCGCAATACCGTTGATGTGGGTCCCGATTTCGATGCCGACGAGGCCGAGCGCCTTGACCTCATCGAGACGTTTTGCCGCAAGCGATGGATCCTGCATCGGCACCATTCCGATCCCAATGAAGCGACGCGGATGCGCACCGCAAAGCGACGCGATGCCCTCATTGACATGACGCGCGAGGACGTCCGCGTCTCCGGGCGGAAACCAATGCGACAGCAGTTCGGGCATCGGCGAAATCACCTGCACGTCGACATCGTCGACCGCCATGTCGTCGATGCGCCGGCTCGCCTCCCAGCTCCTGGAATCGATCACGCGGAACACTTTTCCGCCGACCATCACCGCGGCGGCGCCGTCACTGCCCCGCAGCTCGACCGACGGCCACAGCGGATTGCGCCCGGGCTCGAGCGGGATGCTGCGCGGCACGAAGTGGGTGTGGGTATCGATTGCCTCGGCCAAGACGCTTCCTCGATTGTTATGCGCCGCGGCGACAGGTCCGGCAGGGCAGCGCGCGATATCACTTTACAATCAGGTTGGACTGTTTTTAACTTGGACGCAATCGAAACAATTGTTGCCGGCTGCCGCTGACATCGCGCCGCCACACCGCAACAGGATCAGGGAGCGAAAGCGAAAGGTGTCGGCCCCCCCTCGACATATCGTCATTGCAGGCGCGGGCCAGGCCGGCGGGCGCGCCGCCGAGGCGTTGCGTGCGCGCGGCTTCGCAGGTGCGATCACGATGCTCGGCGATGAGCCTCACCCGCCCTACGAACGGCCCCAGCTCTCCAAGGACATGCTCGCGGCCGCCGACAAGCCGGTCGCTTACATCAAGCAGGCCAGCGCCTGGAACGATCTCGACGTCAAGCTGGAGACAAGCGCGCCCGTCACCGATTGTGATGCCGGCCGCCGCACCGTCGCAACCGCCGATGGCCGCGTCTTCGCGTTCGACCGGCTGCTGGTGGCAACTGGCACCCGCCCTCGCCGGCTCGCCCAGCTCGAGAGCTGCGGGCTCGAGGTGCAGTATTTGCGCAATGTCGAGGATGCGCTGCGCTTTCGTCAGTCGATCCAGGGCAAGGCGCGCATTGTGATCGTCGGCGGCGGCGTGATCGGGCTGGAGGCGGCCTGCGCCGCCGCCAAGCATGGCTGCCAGGTCACGGTGATCGAGAGCGAGCAGCGCCTGCTCGCGCGTGCGTTTCCCGCCGTCGTCAGCGACCTCGTTGCGGCCAAGCATCGCAGTCACGACGTCACGTTTCGGCTCGGAGCCACCGTGAGCGGCACAACGCCCAACGGCCTGCGGCTCAGTGACGGCACCGAGATTGCGGCCGATCTCGTGCTGGTCGGCATCGGCGTCGAGCCGGTTGCGACCGTTGCCGAGCGGCTCGGCCTGCCGGCCGCGGGCGGCATCGCCGTCGATTCATGCGGCCGCACGGCGGCGCCTGAGGTATTCTGCGCCGGCGACGCGGCGTTGCAGTGGAGCCGTTGTCACGGCCGCGCCATCCGCGTCGAGACCTGGGCCAATGCCCAGAACCAGGCCATCGCGGTTGCCGCCAACATGATCGGCGAGCCGCGGGACTACAATGACCCGCCGTGGTTCTGGACCGACCAATACGACCTCAACATCCAGGTCGCCGGCGACATGCTCGACAGCGACCACATCCTCCGCGGCGACGTCGCATCCGGCAAATTCTCAGTCATCGCGATGCGCGGCAGCGACATCGTCGGCGCCCTGTCGGTCAATTCAGCCAAGGAGATGGCGATGTTGCGGCGGGTCATTGCAGCCGCCCGGCGCCCGGCCCGGTCCGACCTGGAATCGCCGGCCTACGACCTGCGGGCCGCGTTGAAATGACGACAAGAACCTTTGAGGGAGAGACAGCGATGAACGCGTTCCAGCGAATGAACACGGCCCTCATGGTCGACGAATCCAAGCAGATCTTCAAGGTCTCGCGTCAGGCCTTTGTCGATCCGGATATCCTCGAAGCGGAACGCGCGCAGATCTTCGACAAATGCTGGCTCTATCTCGGCCACAGCTCCGAGATCCCGAAGCCGGGCGACTTCGTCACCCGCCAGGTCGGCGGCCGCACCATCCTGTTTGCGCGCGATGCCAAGGGCACGCTGCGCGCGATGTTCAACACCTGCCCGCACCGCGGCGCGCAGGTCTGCCGCGAAAAGCGCGGCAATGCCAAGTCGTTCCAGTGCTTCTACCATGGCTGGGTGTTCGGCCTCGACGGCGCGCTGCGCAGCCAGCCGGGCGAAGCGTCCTACGCGCCGGACTTCAAGGAACGCGGCACCTCCAACATGCAGCAGGTCGGCCGCTTCGAGGGCTATCGCGACTTCAACTTCATCTGCTTCGACCGCAACGCCGTCAGCCTCGACGAATACCTCGGCCCGGTGAAGGAATATCTCGACGTTATCGCCGACCAGGCCGAAACCGGCATGACCATCGTCGGCGGCACGCAGGAATATTCCATGCGCGCCAACTGGAAGCTGCTGACCGAGAATTCGATCGACGGCTATCATGCGCTGACCACGCACGCGACCTATTTCGATTACCTGAAGGCCACCAATGGCGGCCTCGCGCCGGTGCCGCTCGACGGCGCCGCACACGATCTCGGCAACGGCCACGCCGTGCTCGAATACAAGGCGCCGTGGGGGCGCCCAGTCGCGCAATGGATCCCGATGTGGGGCGAGGACGGAAAAGCGGAGATCGACCGCCTCTATCAGGGGCTCGTGCAGCGCCACGGCGAGGCCCGCGCCAAGCGCATCGCCCTCTACAACCGCAACCTCTTCGTGTTCCCCAACCTCGTCGTCAACGACATCATGGCGGTGACGATCCGCACCTATTACCCGCTCGCGCCCGACTTCATGAACATCAGCGCCTGGGCGCTGGCGCCGCGCGAGGAAACCGACTGGGCGCGCAAATACCGCCTGTACAATTTCCTCGAATTTCTCGGACCGGGCGGCTTCGCAACCCCCGACGACGTCGAGGCGCTGGAGCAGTGCCAGCGCGGCTTCCGCAACTCCGCGGAAGCGCAGTGGAACGACATCTCCAAGGGCATGGGTAAGGCCACACCGTCCTATGACGACGAGTTGCAGATGCGGGCGTTCTGGTCGAACTGGAACAGGCACGTGTTCCAGGCGTCGGCCTGAGATGGAGACGACCATGCAAGACATCTCACGCGCCGATATCGAGGACTTCCTGTTCACCGAGGCCGATCTGCTCGACGAATGGCGGCTTCCGGAATGGCTCGAACTGTTCACGGAGGATGCGATCTACTACGTGCCGTCGACCGACGTCGCCCCCGACTCCTCGCCGGACAAGAACCTGTTCTACGTCGCCGACGACCGCTTCCGCCTCTCCGAGCGCGTCAAGCGGCTGATGAAGCGCACCGCGCATGCCGAGTTTCCGCATTCGCGCACCCGTCACCTCGTCAGCAATGTCCGGATCCGCAACCGCAGCGACGACGAGATCGAGGTCGGATCGTCCTTCATCACCTATCGGACCAAGGACGGCGTGACCGACACCTATTTCGGCAGCCACCGCTACCGTCTGGTGGCGGAGAATGGCCGGCTGCGCATCAGGGAAAAGCGCTGCCTGCTCGACAGCGAAGGCCTGCGCACGCAGGGCCGGGTCAGTATCATCCTCTAGCGACATGACGGACATGGACAGAAAGCTTCACAACAGCGTTGCCATCGTCACCGGCGCCGCCAAGGGTATCGGCCTTGCCATCGCCGAGCGGCTGGCGCGGGACGGCGCCAGGCTCGTGATCGCCGATCTCGACGAGGCCGGCTTGAGCCAGGCATCTGCGCATCTCAGAAAAGAGTTCGGCGCGGAGGTGACGAGCCATGCCGGCGATCTCTCCGATCAGGCGGTCGCAGAGAAGACCATCAATCTGGCGACGGAGGCCTTCGGCCGGCTCGACATCCTGGTCAACAATGCCGGCGGCGGCATCATCAAGGCGTTCGCCGAGCATTCGCCGGAGACGCTGAAGACCACGATCGACCGCAATCTGTGGACCGTGCTGTGGTGCTCCTGGTACGCCGTTCCCAAGATGCGGGCGCAAAAATACGGCCGGATCGTCAATCTCGGCGCGGACTCCGTCCGCAACGGCCTGTGGGACCACGCCGCCTACAATGCGGCCAAGGGCGGCGTGCACGGGCTGACCACCGGCATGGCGCGCGAATTCGCCCGTGACAACATCACCGTCAACACGGTGGCGCCCTGCGCGGTGAATACGCCGCAGATGGTTGCGATCACCAAGAGCAATCCCGCGCTTGCCGCCAAATTCGTCAGCGTCATTCCGATGGGCCGTCCAGCCGAGATGGAGGAAGTCGCCTCCATGGTCTCCTACCTTGCCTCCGCCGAAGCCTCGTTCGTGACCGGCCAGGTCATCAGCGTGAACGGCGGCAGCACCATGTTGTAGGGACGCGGCGATGGCTGAAACAGTGATCCTCTGCGCTGCGGACGACGTGGTCGAAGGCGAGATCAAGCAGGCCCCCCTGCCCGACGGCTCCAACGTCGCGCTCTACCGCGTCGAGGACCTGATCTATGCCACCGCCGACATGTGCACCCATGGCGAAGCGTCGCTATCGCTGGAAGGTATCCTCAACGGCAAGATCGTGGAATGCACCTTCCACTTCGGTACATTCGACGTGACCACCGGCTTGCCGACCGGCATGCCCTGTGAAATTCCGTTGAAGACATATCCCGTCAGCATCGTCGACGGGAACGTTCAGATCGAGGTTTGAATATGGCAAGCCGTCCCGACCGCCTTACCGCTCCGCAGAAATCCGCGCGCCGCCCCATCGCTCCGACGCGGCGGCGTACCCAGGCCGAACGCACCGAAGCCACCCGCACGCTGATCCTCAAAGCGGCCGCCAACCTGATCCGCCGCCGCGGCTATGCCCGCTTCCGCACCGCCGACGTCGCGGCCGAGGCCGGCCTCTCGCGCGGCGCGCAGTTGCATCACTTCCCGACCAAGGATTCGCTCGTCGTCGCGACGCTGGAATATGTGTTCGAACAGGCCCAGGTGCTGAGCCGCCGGCGCGCCGCCGCGGTCAACCGGCCGCGCGACCTGATCGAGGCGGTGATCGAGGACGCCCGCGAATTCTTCTTCAGCGAGCACTTCATGGTGGCGATCGACATCGTGCTGTCGACCTCGACCGACGACGCCGTGCGCAAGCAGATCCTCGAGATCTCGCGCAAGGCGCGCCGGCCGGTGGAGACGGCCTGGACCGAGGCGCTGGCCGCGAGCGGCGTGCCGGCGGCACTGGCGCCCGACATCGTCGCGCTGACACTGAGCCTGGTCCGCGGCATGGCCCTGCGCACGCTCTGGGATAACGATCCGAAATGGTTCGACGAGTTATTCGCGGTTTGGCGGCGCATGATCAAGATCTTCCTCGAAGCGCAAACGCCGAAAGCGCGGGCACGATGAACAACGGCACGGCGACCCCGCTGATCACGTCGGTCTGCTACGTCCGCCTCGCGGTCAGCGAGCCGACTGCCGGCGCGCGGTTCGTATCCGACATTTTCGGCCTGCAACGCGTCGCCGATGACGACGGCGAGATCGCCTTCCGCTCCGACGATCGTTTCCGCACGGTGAGCTTCGCCAAGAATCCGGCCAAGGATTCGATGGATGATGCGAGCATCGGCATCGAGGTATGGGACGACAAGGCACTGGCGGAGATCGCAACGCGATTGCGCGATCTTCACTTCACCGTTGCCGAGGCGACGCCGGCGGAATGCCGCCGTCGCCATGTGCAATCGGCGCTGCTGGCGCAGGACGCCTCCGGCAATCGGATCGACCTCGTGGTGCGTCCGCGCCGCAGTGGACGGCGCTATTTCCCGGCACGCGACGCCGGCATCGTGCAATTCCACAGCGTCGGTCTGCGGACCACCGACCACGTCCGCGACACGGCGTTCTGGAAGGCCCTCGGCGCCGACGTCAGCGACTGGGTCGGCGACATCGCATACTTGCGGATCGACGCGATGCATCACCGCATCGCGCTCTATCCCTCCAAGCGTAACGGCTTGCTCTACGCCGCCTTCGAGGTCGAGGCGCTCGATCAGATCATGCAGAACAGCCATTTCATGCAGGAGAGCCAGATCAAGATCGTGCAAGGTCCCGGCCGCGAGCCGGCGTCGCGGCAGATCTTCCTGCATGTCGAGGGGCCGGACGGCCTGATCTTTTCCTACGTCAACGGCATGGCCGAGCTCGGCGACAAGCCGCGGCTGGCGCGGCAATTCCCGCTTCTTGCCACCTCGCTCTGCGACTGGGGCAGCGCCAGCAACGACGTGCCCGAACTCGACGCGCCCGGCTGAAGCGGAAAACGGAGACCACGCATGATCCAGCTCAAGGATGTCAGCTACGTCCGCCTCGGTTCGCCTGACCTTGAATCGGCGGAGCATTTTGCCACCGTCTGCCTCGGCCTGCAGGTCGCCGATCGCGGCAAGAAGGATCTCTATCTGCGCTCCGACGCGCGCGCCCACACGCTGTGCTATTCGGAAGGCGATCCGAACAGCCAGACCGTCGGCTTCGAGGTCGAAGACGAGGCGAGCCTGCAGGACGCAGCGTCCACGCTGGAGCAGCTCGGTCATCCCGTGCATGCCGGCACCGCTGAGGAGGCCGAGCAGCGCAAGGTGAAGGCCTTCATCGGCTTTCGCGACCCGACCGGCAATCACGTCGAACTCGTGGTGCGGCCGGAGCGCAGCGGGCGGCGCTATTTCGCCAGCCGCGACGCCGGGATCACCGGCTTCAGCCATATCGGACTGAATTCGACCGATCCCGCGCGTGACGAACGGTTCTGGACCCAGGTCTGCAACGCGCGCGTCAGCGACCGCATCGGCGATATCCCGCTGATGCGCGTCAACGCCATCCACCACACCATCGCGCTGGTGCGGGCGCCGCGCGCCGGCATCCAGCACATCAACCACCAGGTCGAAAGCAGCGACGACGTGCTGCGCTCCTACTATTTCCTCAACGAGAAGCGCGTGCCGATCGTGTTCGGACCCGGCCGGCACCCGACGTCGGGCGCCCGCTTCCTCTACTTCAGGGGACCGGACGGCATGATCTTCGAATACTCCGTCGGCGTCGACGAGATCGAGGACGAGGCGACGCACCGGCCGCGGCAGTTCGGCTTTGAACCAACAAGCTTCTGCATGTGGGGCGCAAAGCCCGCCGGCATGACGCTTCCCAACGACTGACAACCGCATCACCCGTCAGGGCGCCGCACAGCGAGGACGCATGGATCTGGGATTGAAGGGGCGCACGGCGATCGTCTGCGCCGCGAGCCAGGGGCTCGGCAAGGCAAGTGCGATGGCTCTCGCCCGTGAAGGCGTCGAACTGGTCATTGCGGCGCGCCGGCGCGACATCCTGGAGAGCGCGGCCGACGAGATCGCGGCCGCGACCGGCAACCGCCCCAGGCCCGTGATCGCCGACGTGACCACGGCGGACGGGCGCGGCGCGCTGCTCGCCGCCTGCCCCGCCCCCGACATCCTCGTCACCAATGCCGGCGGGCCGCCACCGGGCGACTTCCGCAAATTCGAACGCGACGACTGGATCAAGGCGCTCGACGGCAACATGCTGGCGCCGATCGCGCTGATCAAGGCGACGCTCGACGGCATGATCGCGCGCCGGTTCGGCCGCATCGTCAACGTGACCTCGCATGCGGTGAAGGCACCGGTTGCGATGCTCGCGCTGTCGAACGGCGCACGCACCGGCCTCACCGGATTCGTTGCCGGGCTCGCACGCTCGGTCGCCGAACACAATGTGACCGTGAACAATCTGCTGCCCGGCACCTTCGACACCGACCGCCTGAAGTCAAACCTGGCGGCACTGGCGAAAAATACCTCGCGCGGCGTAGCGGAGGTCACGGAAGAGATCCGCACCACGAACCCGACCAAACGCTTCGGCCATCCGCACGAATTCGGCGCGACCTGCGCGTTCCTGTGCTCGGCGCAGGCGGGCTACATCACCGGCCAGAACATCCTGATCGACGGTGGCGCCTATCCCGGTACGTTCTGATCCCGGGTAGAGCGATTGACAAGGAGAGCGCGCAGGCCTCAATTATTTGGCACAAAACGCGGAGTGTTCAACATGTTGAAGACTTTTGTCACCGCCCTTCTGGGAGTGATGGTTTTCGCTTCTTCCGCAGTCGCCGAGATGGCCGAGACCATCGCGCGTAATGACAAGAATACCAGTTGGCTCTTCATTTCTACTGCAAACAAACTGTCGTTCAATGGAACGACCGTGACCCTATCGGAGGTTTCGCCGCGGATCGTGATGTTTGCCGACCGACCCCGCCGGGTGGCCGATACGGTGTCCGTGCAGGACTTTGTCGATGGATGGGCGAAGGGCAAAGACAATAGCTTCCAGAGCAGCCCCCCAAATGCCGGATTCACGGTTTGGGTCGATGGAGCCTACCAGGTGTCGGTGATGCAACTTAGCGATCCGGCCTATGATGGGCGGAACCTTTCGTTCAAGGTCAAGTCAGTGAAAGGTCAACTGCCCAAATCCGGCGAGCAAACCTCTATATTTATTGATTGGTGCAATCAAATTATGTGCTGAATCGGCCCCGCGAGTTGCACCGGAGCAGCGCAATGGCTGAACGCTGCGCCCCTAGAGCCGAAAATCGCCTCCTGCGCAACTTGACTCAGCGGCAACGGAAACCTTCCATCCGTTTCGTTTACTTGTCCAGCCGGTCGAAAATTGGATGGGTGACATAGAGCGCGATGTGGCTGTGCGTGCCGATGTTCTCAGTTGAGCTACTGAGACGCCGGCTTTGGCTACTGCTGCTTCGTGGCGTTTCGCGTCTGCTTGCGCGCGATGTTGTCAACAACGGCCTGCCATTCGTTCTTGCCGGCCTTTCGCGCACGACGCCGCATAGAACGCAAAGCGCTGTTCGACGGATAGTTGACGCCCGTATGCTTTTGAAGCCGACGTTGATAGCCACCAAAGCGATGAAGGCGATAATCGCCAAAAGAAAATGCATCTCAACCAGCCCTTCTTGTAGGCGCTGAATCGAAAGGGGCCACTCACGCAGCGGCCCCTTGCCGGTTGAAAATTGGATCGGAATGAAATCTAGCCCCGGCGACGTGTAGACGAGAGTTTCCCGCAACTTTTGAGGATTCAGTAGAATCACCGTCCTCAGCGCTAATGCTTCCCATACGCTTCCCAATTCTGGGAAGCACGGACCGGTTGGGAAGCACACCGTCTCTAAGAGATTGATTTGATTGGTGGGGGAGGCAGGACTCGAACCTGCGAAGCCATGAGGCGGCTGATTTACAGTCAGCTCCCTTTGCCACTCGGGACACTCCCCCGTCCAACAGCATCAGACCGGCCGCGCGAGTGGCGGCGGACCGGGTCATCGAAATGACGCTGATAACCGGCCGACCCGAAGCGGGTGCGCGGTCGGGCGCGTTTATGGGCGAAGGCGGTCCCCAAAGTCAACCAAGCCAGCACCCGATTTGCCGGTTAAATTGCCAATAATCGGGAGCCGTGACACAAGCCTCACATGAGCGATCGCGACCGCAAACCCAATTTCCGAGGCAAGGGCGGTAAACCCTTCCAAAAAGGGCCGAAATTCGGCCGCCCGCCCGGCCGCCGGGAGCGCGAATCCGGTTCCGACGGACCGGTGATTCTGTATGGCTGGCACACGGTGGCGGCGGCGCTGGCCAACCCGGAGCGCCAGATCCGCAAGCTTTACCTCACCGAGAACGCCGCCAAGCGGCTCGCCGACGAAAACATCGCCACCCGCGTCACCCCGGAAATCGTCCGCCCCGGTGATATCGACCGCCGCCTCACCCCCGATGCCGTGCATCAGGGCCTCCTGGCGGAGGCCGATCCCCTGCCCTCGCCCGACATCGACACGCTGGCGCTGGAGGGCATCGTGCTGGTGCTCGACCAGATCACCGATCCGCACAATGTCGGCGCCATCCTGCGCTCGGCCGCGGCGTTCGCGGTGAAGGCGATCGTCACCACCGCCCGCCACAGCCCGGAGGCGACCGGCGTGCTGGCGAAGTCCGCCTCCGGCGCGCTCGAGCTGGTTCCCATGGTCACGGTGCAGAACCTGGCACGCGCGCTGAACGAATTGAACGATCGCGGTTTCCAGACCGTCGGCCTCGACAGCGAGGGCACGGAAGATCTCGGCAAGGTCGCGCTGCAGCAGCCGCTCGCGCTGGTGCTCGGCGCCGAAGGCAAGGGCCTGCGGCAATTGACGCGCGACACCTGCCGCGTCGTCGCCCGCCTCGACATGCCCGGCGAGATCAAGAGCCTGAACGTGTCGAACGCCTGCGTGCTCGCGCTCTATATCGGCGCCAGCCGGCTTGGGCTGATGTGAACGAAAAACGCCCGCTCGCGTGACGCGAACGGGCGTTGATATTGTCGATTGGTCGCCGGATCAGTAGTAGCGGCGCAGCACCGGATGGCCGTAGCGATGCGGCGCGTAGCCGTAGCGATAGCCATAGTGCGGGCGGTAACCGTAGTGATGGCGGTAACCGTAATGACGGTAGCCATAGCCATAGTGCCGATGGCCGTAATACGGGCGGCCGTAGCCTTCGCGGTAGTACGGATGCGGTGCCCAATTGCCCGGGCCGGTGTAGGTCGGGCCCTGGTTGACGTAGTAGTACTGCTGCGGCGCGCTGGGATAGGCAGCATCCGGATCGGGCAGACGCTCGACCGCGCCGTAACCATAACCGTAACCGCTATAGCCGCCGCAACCGCCACAGCCGTAATTCACGACGGGCGCGGAATAGCCGCACGGGTTGAAGCCGCACGCCATTGCGGGCGCGGTCACCATGACGGCCACCGCCGCAATCAGTCCTTTGATCATTTGACGCATTACTCTCTCCTGTAGATCTTGCCTGTAGGTCTTGTTGTCGTCGCGTAGCTCTTGGTGGCTATGAAGGGCCCTCTGCCGGAGGGCTCTTGATTTAGGGGCCTCTCGGTCGCGGTGGCCGCATCGGCGGACCCGGCAGCGGCCGCGGCCCGTTGAACTGCGGCGCGTAGATCACGGGCGGGGGATCGACCGGCACGTTGGACTGCGCCGGCAGCGGTGCGGAGTGCGCCCCCCACGATTCGTGATAGCTCTCGGCCGGCTTGGGCAGCTTGCGGTTGGCCGGCGGCTCGATCTCGAGCCGGCCGTAACCCGGCATGCGGCCGAGGCTCGGATAATAATGGCCGACATTCGGCTCGGGATCGATCGGGCGGCCGCCATAGACAGTCGGCACCATCGAGTCGTTGCGGGCAAGCCCCATCGCGCTTTCAACCACCGCATAGGAGGCGTCGACGCCGTTGATGATAATGGGCACGCCGGGGCGCGAGGGCACGACGATGTCGAAGCCGCCGCCGGCCAGCGCCGTCGAGGTCATCGCAGCCAATATCGCCAGCGCAAGACTTGCGCGCATGTTCACCCAGCGTCCCGAATTGTTCCATCCGCAGCCTAATCCAACGGCTTGGCGGAAGGGTTAAGGACGCGGGCCAAACTGGCGGTAAGCCTAACGCGTAAGCATCGGCATCCGGTCAATGCGGCCGGGCGGGATCAGAAATCGTTAACGGCCGGCCCTCCGGGCCCCCATCAGGTAAAGGCGTTCTCGATGATCGAGTGGATGCCGATCGCAATCGTGACCGCACCGACCGCGACCTGAAGGCCGCGATTGGCCCAGGTCAGCCAGCGCGCCGATGCCGCCAGCGGCACCGCGATCACGCTGGACAGCACGCCCATGCCGATCATCGAGCCGATGCCGAACAGCGCGACATAGCCGAGCCCGATCACCGGGCTCGGCGCCTGCGACACCGTCAGCACCAGCAGCGCCGCCGAGCCCGCCATGCCGTGCATCAGGCCGACCAGCAGCGTGCGCCAGCGGAAGCCGTGCGCATGGCTGTGCGCGGCGCGGACGTGCGGCAGGGTTTCGCCGGCATGGCTATGAGCGTGGAAATGCGTGGTGGCGCCATGCGAATGGGCGTGGAAGTGCACGCGGTCGCGCCACAGCCGCCACCAGACATGGGCGCCGAGGCCGACCAGCATGATTCCGACCGCGGTCTCGATCGGCGCCGCGACGGTCTCCGGGATCGCGTGCCCGAGCAGGATCGCCGCACCGGCAAAGACGAACAGCGTGAGCGTGTGGCCGAGGCCCCAGGTCAGGCCGTGCTTGACGATGTCACCGACATGGGTGCGGCGCGCCGCGATGCTCGAAACGGCTGCGATGTGATCCGGCTCCAGCGCATGCTGCATGCCGAGCAGAAAACCAAGACTCAAGATTCCGAACATCAACCCTCCGCGCCGGCGCGTGACGACAGATCAAACACCACATCGCTGATCTTGTCAGGCCAGCACATCCTCAGACAAGCACCTCGTCAAACAGGCCCTGCATCGCCGCCCAGGAGCGGCGGTCGGCCGCGCGTCGTAGAGCGCCGACTTCATGATCGAGCCGTCCGCGGTCGGATTGGTAAAACCATGCAGCGCGTTGCCGTAGCTGATCACCTGCCAGTCGGCAACCTTGCCGGCGCGCATCTCGGTCTCGAACGCCGTGACCTGATCGGGCGGCGCCAGCGGATCGTCGGCGCCGGTCAACACCAGCACGCTCGCTTTCACCGCACCTGCCGCCGCAGGCTGCGTGGTCGAGAGCACGCCGTGGAAGCTCACGGCGGCCTTCAGCTCGGCGCCATCGCGCGCCAACTCGAGCGCGACAGTGCCGCCGAAGCAGAAGCCGATCGCCGCGCATCTCGTGGCATCGACCTCGGGCAGTGCGATCAGTGTCGCAAACGCGGCGCGCGCCCGCGCCCGGAGTTTCGCCGGATTGGTGCGCAGCTCGCCGATCAGCGCCATCGCCTGCTGCAGATCGGCAGCCTGTCGCCGCTCGCCGAACATGTCGGCCGCGAGCGCGACATAGCCGCGCTCGGCAAGCCTGCGCGCCCGCTCCATCGCGAAATCGCCGAGCCCGAGTCCTTCATGGAACACCAGCACGCCCGGGCGCTTTGCGCCGCGGTCCTTGAATGCGAGATAGCCGCGCAGATTGGCGTCGCCGCCGGCGTAGTCGATGTCACCTGTGTGCATGCAATTCTCGTCAAAGGCAGCGTGATCCGGAAAAGTGGGCACCGGTTTTCCGATACGGATCATGCTCAAACAAAAAATCGACCGTGATCCGGAACGCATCATGCGCGCGGGGCCGGAACTTCACACCGGTTTGAACGCAGAGCAAGGCTGCGTCGGAACAGGCGCGGCACAGCGAAATTAGCTCACCACTACGACGAGAGGAGACCTTGCATGACACAACTCAAAATTCTTGGTGCGGCGGCCCTGCTCGCGACGGCCATGGCCACCCCCGCGATGGCGCAACAGACCATCGGCACCGCCGTGCGCTGCTCCAATGCCACGCCGGACGCCCGATGCCAGACGATGGCGCCGGGCACCACCGCGACCACCTATCACCACCGCGCCTACCGGCGGGACCGCGACTGGCAGAATCCGAGCTGGCAAGACAGCTACAATCGTTATGATCCCGGCCCTGCCGACGTCGCCGCCGGCGTGGTCGGCGGTGCGGTCGGCACCGCGGCTGCGATCGCCACCGCCCCGTTCGGCGGCCCGGACTATTATCGCAGCGCCCCGATGGGCGGCGAGGAATATGCGCGGCAGAATGGCTTTGTCTGCACCCCCGGCACCTGGTTCCGCGGCAGCGACGGCCTCCAGCACCCCTGCCAGTAGCTCGGGCAAACGGCTAACTGCGCAAAAGGCGGCTCTCGGGCCGCCTTTTGCCATCCAGCTGGAGGCGAAACGCTCTGGCCGAGCCGAGCGGGGTCCGGCGTTGGTTCTGGCTCTGGCGCACCAAGTCTGCTATGCGAGCCCGCAAATCACACCATTTCGCCGGCTTAGCTCAGCGGTAGAGCAGCAGTTTTGTAAACTGAAGGTCGGGGGTTCAATCCCCTCAGCCGGCACCAGCTTTCGACCCCAGCTCACCGCCAATAGGCGCGCCACCGAGCCCCGGTTTGGCGGGCGTGGCGTTCGACCTCGAGGTTTGAGGCTTGCACTCACCGAAAAGGTTCCGCAAAATTGGGCAACAGGGAGCCACACACCGACTCGGGCAGGCACCGGATGACGGAACAGCAACTGCGGGCGCGGACATCTTTGCTGAAGGCAACGCTGTTGGTCTGCGCGCTGCTGATGGGCTACTCGGATCTCATCACCACCAATGAGATATTGCAGCGCGGAATGGGTGAGCTCAACCCGTTCATGCGGTTCACCCAGCAATGGCTGGGCGAATGGTGGCTCATCGCCAAGCTGGGCTTGACCTATCTCATGATGTGGATGCTTTGGCGCGGCAAGAGCGAGCGCCAGATGGCCTATGTGGTCGCCTTCATCGCGACGCCCGTCTACAACAATCTGATCATCCTCGCGGGCACCCATTAGCTGACCCTAAAGCGCGATGAGACCAAGTTGATCGTCATCGCGCTTTAGCTTGTCGTCTGAGCCTGATCTTTTCGGAAAGCCGCTTCGCACTTTTCCGGATCATGCTCTGGGGCTGATGCCGGCCGGCCGCCGTCGCACAGTGACCGTGTCGCACTGTTGTCACATCCCATTGATGTTTCGAAACATGTTCGGCCGCCGCGGCCGAGGATCGCGTTGGACAAGGCGCCGCAAACCGCCCTAAGCTCGCTCCATCGCGGCAACAGAGGCCGCCAAGGCGCGGTTCTGACGACGATGGACTGGTCCTACTATCTCGTGGGTGGTGCTGTTGTCCTGCTCCTGCTGGCCTATCGCCTCCATGGCGGGCTGTTTAGGAAGGACACGCTGCAGGACGAGCGGCTGAATCGACTGATCGATGAACGCATCGAGCGCATGGACTTCAAGCGCGAGAACAAGCACGAACCGTCCCCGCCATAACACTGGCCAGCCAGGCCTCGCGCGCTGATCTTCAGTCAGCCGAGATCGACCGCCGGCCGCGGCAGCCGCGCCAGCTCGCAGGCGAATACGGCAGCTCCGAATCCGGCGAAGCCTGCTTTGACACCGGTGAGACGTCCGGCACCAGATTCTTCGATGCAGACGCCGACGCAGTCCGCTGCTGCAAATCTCTTGATGATCCCGTGAACGCCGACCGTCCTGCGGCCGATATTGCCTTCAAACCGAAGTGCCTGGGCATCGAGTCCTCCATCCAGATTCTTGTGGCTCACGCGGTTTCTTGTGGCTCACGCCGTGCGTCGTCCCCAGGTCCAATCCGAACACGTCGTTGCGATTCAATCAAAGCGCTTCGCTTGATTGCCCACAAGTACAGAGAGAACCGTATTATTCCGGTATTCAGCAGATGCTTCACATCATCGATCGCGCAGCTGCACTGCATGCCATGCCACGTCGAGCGCGTAATGGGTCACGGCCTGCGCCACGACGAATTGTCCCGTTGCGCAACCTCTGTTCCAGGGTCGCGCCCACCGTCCGGCTCACTGGCAGGAATCGTGGGATCCTTCCCGTAGCATCACCCATCCCGCACCTTGCTGCTGTTCTTGCAACCCAAAACGGGGTATGCAGAATGTCGGATGGGACATCAGCCAATGACCTATTTGATCCTTGCCCGGGACGGCACCAGCCAGATCGTGTTGAAGCGCGACAGCGAAGACGCGGCCGAGAAGAAGGCGCGCGAGCTGAAGGAGATGGGATGGTTCGAGGTCGAGGTCCGCGAGGACAAGGCCGGCGATGCAGTCCCCGGCACGCTGACCGATCGGTCGTCCCAGACCCTGCAATGAACCACGTCCTTCGGTGAACCTTTGTCGGATGGCCCTTACACATGTGTGAGGAGCCTACCATGTCCGACACAGCACATTACCGCTTCCAGTCCGACCAGGCGCGACGGCTGGCCCGCCAGGTCACCGATGCCGCGGTGCGCGAGAAGCTGCTCGAGATGGCCGAGGAGTATGGCCGCTACGCCGACCTGATCGAAGCGCGCAGCACCGAGCCGGGCCTGGCTGCCCAGGTGACCCACTAGGCCGCCCTGTTCCGTCAGCGGTCAGCAAGTTCACGCGTCAGGGACAAGCTTGGAAGCTCTCGACGGCATCCTTTTCCTGCTCGCGTCGATTTTGGGCTGGCCGATCCGGTGGATCGGCCGATGGCTGGATCGGCAGCCGCATCGCGACCCGTCGCAGATATCGACCCTTCACAAGATCGGCCGCCTCGCGCTTGGCTTCGCCATCACCGCCGCGATCCTGGTCCCGTTGGGCTGGCTCATCTTCTGATCAGGACGCGCCATGGCTCCGCCGACCACCGCTTGATGCAAGGCCTTAAGCGGCGGCCGAATTCCGGCGAAAACGCCTGAGGATTTGCTCGGAACGTTATGCACTCTCGCGCGATTTTCCTCGCACGAGAGTCCGCGAAGCCAACCGCAATCTGCGGCGAACGCCGAACTCCGGCTGGCCGCGAATCAGGCACCGATCGCCATCCGACCCCGGCCCCGACCGTCGGTACCCGGTTCGCCCCGAACACCACCCCCCGCCGGCACGGACCGCCCTACGCACCCCCCAATTGTCACAATTATGTCACCGCACCTGTGAAACAGGCGTCTTCGTCAACCATCATGATGGCGAGCGCTTGATTCCGGGCGGTTGCTTTGCTGGAATCCGCGCGCTCAAGGTGCGCCATGAAGTGGATGAAGGAACGCGATCTCCTGATCGCGCAGACAATGGCTTTCGTACAATCGGTGAAGGGCAAGCTGCCCGACGCCGAGCTGCCGACGCCTGCCGCACGGACGGCCGCGCCACCGGCGCCTGCCCCGCTGCCCGCCACCCCGGCAGCCGTGACCGAGGCTAAACCCGTACTGGACGACAAAGCCCTCCTGGAGATGCAGGCCGCCTTGGAGATCAAGCCCGCCCTGGAGATCAAGCCTGCGGCCGAGACTCGGATGGTGATGCCGCCCCCGCTTCCGGTGCCGACCGTGCTCGAGGGCCTGCCCGCCACACCGCCGCCCTTGGCGGTGACAGTCGTCGAGGTGCCGCCACCCCCGGCGCAGCCGCCGCAATTTGCCAAACTCGACATCAGCGGCGACTTCGGATCCGAGGTGCGGGAACGGGTTGCCAATTTCCGCGCCCAGCAGCAGCGTTTCCTCAAAGAGCGCGAGGAATACTGCACCACGACGATGGCCAAGGTCCGCGCTGCGATCCGCGACAACAGCGAGCTGCCGCGCTCCGGCAAGTAACCGGAGCCCCTTTCTCCGCACCGTCTGCTGGCTTTAGCCCCGCGCGCCGGATTTCACCGGCTCGGTCAGAAAGCGCCCGCTTGGTCGCGCCAGCGCCGGCTCCTCCATGGCATCACCGGCCGGCTGCCTGCCTTCCGCCATCGATCGCAAGCTCGCCATCGCCTGGGTCATGCGTTCGCCGAATTTGACGGCGGCGCCATCGAGGAATGCCTTGTCCTTCGGCTTCGGCTTGGCGATCCGCAGCTCGAAACGCGACGTCCCGTCCGGGCGTTCCAGAACGGCCCGGGTCATGATGATGCGCGGCGCGCCGGGCACCGGCAGCGTGATGCCGACCGTGAAGTAATCGACCGGGCGCCAGTCGAGCGTTTCCTCGACATTGGTATGGCTGCCGTGGGCGCAATGATTTTTGGTGCCGACCCCACGGCGCCCCTTGCCCGACTCCTCGACGATGTCGTCGGCGTCCCACCACTTCTGCCATTGCCCGGGCACGGTGATGAACTCCCACACCGTCTGCGGGGGCGCGGCGATGTCGAACTCCAGGATCGCGTAGGCGTCGTCGCGCGTCACCTCCATCCGGACCTGCGCGTCATCCTGCTGCCACGCCGCTTCGAGATCGCGCGCCCACAGCGTCACGTCGCCAATGATGTCGATGGTCTCTTGATGCGGGATCAACCCTTGCGCCACCGGATCGACGCCCATGGCGCGGATCGCCGCATCGCTGTAGAGCGCGTAGGCGCGGCCGCCGAGTTTTTCGCCAACACTGTTCTTGAGCAGCCGATGGACCAGGATGACGTCGCGCCCGGCGAGCTCCTCCCTGCCGCCCATCTTCTGCTTCACCATCTCGCCGTGATGGATCACGAATTTGAAATCGAGATCGCCCATCGCGACGCAGGCCTTGCACTCGCAGGTCGAGGCCTGGCGGATGTCGCGCAGCCGCCGGCGGAATTTGAAATAGGCGCCCTCGATCGCGTCCTGCAGCAGCGAGCCGTCGACTGTCCCAGTCGAGTAGACGAACGCGGCGTCGCCCTCGAACTTGGCGAGGCGAAATGGCGGGCGCAGCCCCTTCACCACCACATCCATGAAATCGGCGATGATATCCTGCGCATGGTCGAGCTCGACCGCCGCGAGGAAGTTGGTGTAGCCGGAGATGTCGGCAATCGCGAAATATGCGGCTTCAGCTTTCGGAAGCATCGAGACCTCCAGCGCAACCGGTTCACGCCAATCCCATGGATGCGCAGTTTGTCACACCCTCTCGCGATCCGCGACTACAACAAGCCGCCGCGCTCAGGTAAATAGCACACCGCCCTGCACCACGACCTCGTCATGTCCTGGCTCGTCCCGGCCATGACGGAGGACGACCCGGAGCCAAAGTCAGCGGCCGCCGATCTTCTCCAGCACCGGCAGCAGATACTTCAAGAACTCGCCGGGGTTCTCGCTCATCGGGAAATGGCCGAGGCCTTTCATGATGGTGGCCTCGGCTCCGGCGATGCTGTTCGCCACGGCCAGCGTTTCTTCCGGCGTGCAGGAATAGTCGTATTCGCCGGACAGCAGGAACAGCGGGCAACGTTTGGTGTCGATCTCGGCGACGCGGGCGCGGATGTCGCCGTCGATCTTGTAGAAATAGAGGTCGCCCTTGAACACGCCGGGCCCGCTCTGCATGTAGTGCCAGAGCGTCTCCCACTTCTCCTTGTCGGGCGCGTCGGGCCCGACAAGGCCCGAGACGATGGCGGCCGCGACCTCGCCGCCATGGACGTCCGGCCGGTGCAGGAAGTTCAGGTCATAATAGGGATCGACATGCGCGCCGGCCTGCAGGCCGATGATGGCGCGGAAGCGCTCGGGATGCTCGAGCGCGAGATGCAGAGCGATCCGCCCGCCGATCGAGCAGCCGATCACGATCGGTCTGTCGAGCTCGAGCGCGTCGATCACGGCGAGGATCATCGCGGTGTATTGCGCCGAGGTCAGCTGGTATTCCTCGTCGTGCCAGCCTTGCGGCGGCGACGACTTGCCGTGCCAGGGCATGTCGAAGGCGATGACGCGATGATTGCGGGTGATGCTGACATCGTTCATCAGGCCGCGATATTGCCGCCCGTCGGCGCCCGCGGTGTGCAGGCAGAGCAGCGGCGTACCCTCGCCCGCTTCCTCGACATAGACGCGGTGTGCCCGGCCGGACAGTTCGAGTTGCATGTAGCGGCCGACGATCGGTTCGAATTTGGCGCTCATGCCGCGGCTCCCTCGCCGCGCAGCTTGCCGAGCGCCTCCTTGAAGTAACGCAGGTTCGCCATGAAGATCTGAAGGTCGCCTTCGGCCTTCAGCACGCGGCGCTTGATCAGCGCCATCAGGTCGTTGGAGCCCGGCGGCGGCCGCGTCTCGCAGAACTTGTCCCACTCCTCGTCCGAGGTGCGCAGCGCGAACGACGATGACGGCATCACGAACGGACCCTTGGTCACCGACACGATGCGGCCGTCATGGATCGCGATCAGCCAGGCGGCCTTGCCGACCTCGAGAAGGAATGTCGTGGTGAGGAAGCGGCCACGCCGCACCAGGCCAGCGTCGCTATTGACCCGTTCCTGCAGCGTTTCGATCATGCTTGCTCTCCCCGACGGCCGCCGTTCTGCGGCGGCTTGTTCTGCGTGCAATGATGGAAGGAATGCGGGTGCCGTCAATCGGCGCCGGCGTCGCGCGGCCACGGCGTTTTCGCGCGGGCCGCCACATACGGATTTTGGCTAGAGCCGGGAAATCGAGAGCCAGATCCCCTAAAGCCAGGACCAGACCAGCGCCACGTTCGCGGCGCAGGCTGCGAGCAGCGCGACCGCTAGCGCGAGCTGCACGCGTTCATCGGGGGTCTGAAGGATCGCTCTCATGGGTCGGAGCATCCGGCGATTCTACCCGGAGAGTCCCGGGGATTCTTTTTTCCGGGGTTTACCGCTCATTAAGGACTCAGGCCCTTCGGCCAAAGGCCCGAAATGACTCATATTTTCAGATGCTTGCCCGGATCGCCGCTCACGGTTCCGTGATCGGAACAGCGTTATCGGCTGAAACCCGGGACGGGCCTTGGCGTTGTCGTGGGTTGTTTGGGGAAACGACGAATGCCGTACGCGCTGTTCTATCAAGACGCCAAGCTGAGCAAGGCGTATCCAACCGAGGCCGATGTCTGGACGCTCGCCAGGAAATCCGGACTGGTGGTCGATGCCATCTCGGAAGAGGAGAAGTCCTCGCCTCGCCCGGTGCTCGACAATGATTACGAGATCCGGGCCTGCCAGCTCGAGCCTGACGAGGATCCGGTCAAGAACAAGGCCGATGCCGATCGGGAAGCGCGCCTGGAGCCGCGGTTGAACTAGCGATGCGGCTCCGGCCGGCGGCGCATGGCGGGCCGGATGCCGAAAACGCGGTCGGTATTGCCTACGGTGTCGCCGTCGCCAGCGAGGCCTGTTCGGCTGCGAGCGACACGCAAATCTTCCGCCGATGCAGACCCCGGATCGCACCCGTCACCTTGAGCACCTTGCCGGCCGTGCAGGACGCATCCTGCACCAGCACGACCTCATAGGGCGCGAGCGACAAGGGTTCGGATTTAAGGACGGTCTGGGCAACGCACGGTGCAACGACCGCAGAGAGGATCAGCCCTAACGCAAAACTACGCATGTTTGTTTGTCCACCAGCCCTAGCGTTCCCATAATAACGCATCACGATGAAAGTTCCGTGCAATGCAGGAATTATTTTTTGCATTGCACGATCAGGCGTGAATACCGGCTGAACAAGCAAACGTCAGGCCAACAAAAACGTCCGGCTAACAAAAAAGGCCGACCCGAAGGCCGGCCTTTCGATATCGATCTCTAAACGACGACGATCAGTAGCGGGAGCCGACCGGGCCGCCCCAGCCGAAGCGGTAGTTGACCCCGAGCTTGACGGTATGTTCGTCGTTCCGGAAGCTCGCGCCGACGATGTCGGCCGGACCGCTGGTGAAGGTGGTCTTGCCGAAATTGTAATACTGGTACTCGGCCTTCGCCGACCAGTTCGGGGCGAACATGTATTCGAGGCCGGCGCCGACCGTGTAGCCGTCCTTGTGGCCGCCATCGGTGGTGAAGGCCGTCGGCACGCCGCCGACCGAGGCCGTGATGTTGTTATTGTCGCGCCAGGCATAACCGCCCTTGGCGTAGAGCAGCGCCGGCCCCCAAGTGTAGCCGAGCCGGCCGGTCACCGAACCGAGCTGGTCGGAATTGCCGGTCACGACGGTTCCGGCGGGGAACGTCAGGCCATTGTTCGAGGAGCTCGGCAGCCAGGAGTACTGCGCCTCGATACCCATCACCCAGTTGGGGGCGAACTGATAGTCGAAGCCGCCCTGCACGCCGCCCATGAAGCGCGCGTCGCTGCCCATCAGATTGTTGCCGTCGGTGAACGCGCCGCCGACATGGCCGCCGATGTAGAAGCCGGTCCAGTTGTAGACCAGCGCCGGTGCGGTATAGGGCGGCGGTGCCTTGGTATAGGTGCGGGCCGGCATGTCAGCCGCAAACGCCGGGCCCGCAAAGGCGGCCAGCGCGACTGTGCCGAGCAAAAACTTCTTCATCTCTGATCCCCGTTACGAACGCTGCGCTGTTAAACCAAACAACGTGACGCCAATTAGGTTGCTTTGGGGCAATGCCGGACCTGTGATGTTTCCAAGCTGTGACGAGGTCGCAACAACGCCCGTTTGTTCCTTGGCACAGAAGGTTTTTTCACCGGTTAAGCAGCCGCATTTCGGCTGCATGTAAGTCGCAAACGGCTAAGTTGAAGTTCAATGCTCCGCGAAAAGTGATCGGAGTTCGCTAAGGATCTGGTCAGGGCTGCGACAAGCCGCCGCGCGCGCTTCAGCGCGTCAACTTTTCCAGCTCGGGAAACGCCGCGTAGGACGCGCCGGCGCACTGTTCGGCGGGATTGTCGAGGATGCGGTCGAGCCGGCCGTCGACGAACATGACGCCGCGCTCGCGGGCCGGCCGGTAATTGCCGTCGGTCTCCTTCGCGCTGTAGCGCAGGCACACCACGTAGCGCAGCCGGCCGCCGACCGTGCGCTGCGCCGGATCGGCAATCGCCGCCTCCCGGACCCCGACCGGGTTGTTCAGATAGGTTCGCATGAAGGCGAGGATCTGGTCGCGGTAGCGGTCCGGGAATGGCTGGTTGGCGACGCCGCGATCATCGGTGAAGGTGGTCGGCCCGTCGCCATCGTCGCTGGTAAGGCAGCCGGCAAGCGGGATCGAAAGCAGCAAGACCGCCGCCAGTATTGATGAAGTCCGCAAAGTCAGCTGTTTCATGGGTCCCCGGCGGGTCTCATAAACCGCCGGGCGGCGGAAGGGAATTCGCAACTCGGTTATTGCCGGGCTGCAATGGTCGCCGTACGGGTCTCAGCCAATGCCCGGACGCACTCCGACCCGCCGCCATTGGGGAAGCAATGGACAAGCGGGCCGGTTCTGCATCCAAAGGGAAGCAGCGGGGCAATGTGGATCGAACTACGTCCCTCGGATCAGGCTCAGTCGCGCTGATCAGCCGCGCTTGGCCGGCACGACGTGCTTGGTGGCGACCTTGGCCGAGACGTGCTTGGACGCATGCTTCGGCGACTTCACCTTCAGCATGCCCATGTGCTTGTGGTGGTGGTGATGGCGATAGTGCTTGTGGTGCATCTTCGCGTTGGCATTGCGCACCTTCGCGGGCAACTGCTCGCTCTTGACGACCGGGGCAGCCTTGGTCGCCGGGGCGGTCGTGGTGACCGGTGCGGGCGTTGCGGTCTTGCCGGTTTCGGCGGCGAGCGCGGGCGCTGCGATCACGGACATGGCGAGCAGCGCTGCGGAAATCGTCTTCAACATGGTGGTCCTCCTCGTCGGGATCGAGAGGTTTCCGGCCGGATGGTCGGCCTCACCGATCAATGCACGTGACCTTAGGGGCCGCGCACTGAACCCGTTCTGAAGGGCATGGACGGAATTCATTCATGTGAATGACATCTTGGTCATGTTGCCGGCGCGGCCCGCTACGCGCTGACATCACGCAATCGTGGATTCGGCCGGGAATGTTCTGCACCCTTGGGTGTTCAAGTCATCAGGCTTCGGTGTAGGATTACCGAGCACGATCTGGAACGATCAGGAGCAACCAGGAATGAGCAAGACGACGAAGTTTTTGGGCCTCGCAGTGCTCTCGATGACCCTCGCCGCCGCGCCGGTCATCTCGGCCTACGCCGCGGGCAGCGACAATCCCTCGCCGCCGGCTTCCGACAGCGGCAACAAGGGTAAGAAGGCCAAGAAGGACAAGAGCTCCGCGATCGACGATCAGAAGTTCCTGGCCGGCTATCGCGCCGCCTATACGACGATCTACGACAAGCACGATTACACCGCCGCGATCGAGCAGCTGAAGGCGCTCGGCCAGGACGACCGTGCCGATGTCGCCAATCTGATCGGCTACTCCTATCGCAAGCTCGGCGACTACAAGGTCTCGCAGGTCTGGTACGAGCGGGCGCTGAAGGCCGACCCGGCCCATGTGCGCACCTGGCAATATTACGGCCTCTGGCAGGTCGAACAGGGCAACCGCGACCAGGCGCAGTATCACCTGAACCGCATCGCCCAGCTCGCCGGCACCAACAGCGACGAGTACCGCTCGCTCGCCGCAGCGCTGGAGAAGCCCCCGGGCACCGGCCTGGTCTACTGAGCCAAGGCAACCGTCTCCTGCATCGAGCCGGCGTGGTCACGACGACCGCGCCGGCTTTTCACTACGACATTGCGGCGATCCCGACCTCGCGCCTTCGGCGGCCGAGAATGGCGAGCATCACCAGCGCGCCGACCGAGCAGGCGAACGCGAGCTCCAGCACGGCGTTGCTGCCGAACCGGGTCAGCAGATAGGCGAGCGCCGGCGGCGAGGCCGCCGAGATCAGGTTGAGCGGCAGCGCGATATGCGAGGTCGCCTTGGCGAATGCGCTCTTGTCGTAGAACACCAGCGGGATCGTCGCCCGCGCCACCGCAAGCGCGCCGCTGCCGAGACCGTAGATCAGGATGAAGGCCGCAATCGCCGCGTAGCTGCCGTGGCCGACGATCAGGATCAGCATCGCGACAGGCAGCAGCGTGCCGGCGACGAGCCCGGTCGTGATGCCATCCCAGCGGCCGCCGCCGAGGAAGTCGATCGCGCGCGCCGACACCTGCACGATGCCGAGCGTCGAGCCGAACGCGACCGCCTCGGCCGCCGACAGCCCCTGCGCCTTCAACAGTTCGACCAGCACCGCGCTGAAGCCGAAGCTGACAAAGGCGTTGAGCGCGATCGCCGCGACCACCAGAACGAACGTGCCCCTGCCCGGCGACGGCGTTGCCGCCGCGCTGTCCGACACCGATGCAGTCTCGGCCTCATTGGCCACACGGCGCGGCAGTCCGAACGTGTAGAGCGGCAGGCAGATCAGCAGCATCGCCGCCGCATAGATCAAACAGGTCCCGCGCCAGCCCAGGGCCTCGGCGAGGAACGCGGTGGTCGGCCAGAAGATGCTGCTGGAAAGCCCGGTGACCAGCATCAGCGCGCCGATCGCACCCTTCGCGTTCCGCCCGGCGACCTCGTTCAGCATGATGTAGGCGGCCGTGCTCAGCGCCGCGCTTCCGGCCATCCCGAGCATCGTCCAGGCGATGAAGTAGCCCGCCGCCTCATGCGCACAGGCGAGAGCGACGAAACCGAGCGCGGCCACCGCGCTGCCGATCATCATCACCCGCCGCGCGCCGACCCTCCGGAACGGTTCCGCCAGCAGCGGCCCGCACAGGCCCATGGTCACGTAGAGCGTCGACGTACCGCCGAACACCATCGGCAGCGAGAAATGGAGGTCGGCCGCAATCCGGTGGCCGGCAATCGCCGGCAGGCCGAGGGTGCCCCAGCCGACGATCTGCGCGACCGCAAGGACGAGCAGCACGCCGGCGATCTGCCGGTCCATCCCAAGAAACCGCCGAAGAAATCGCCCAAGAAACTGCCCAGGAAACTGCCCAAGAAACTCCGCCCGGCTCTTCCCGGCCATGACCTGTCCATCGCATTCAACCAGAACGCTGGGCTAACCGACCTGGCATGACGGGATCAAGACAGCGGCTCATCGAGCCGCTTCGGGAGCAGTTAAATCCCCAAGAAGAAATCCAAAGAATACGAACAGTTGCAGAAAGTTACGGGTAGTGCTCAAGGCGCCGGTCCGGCTTTTGCGGGCGGCTCGCGCCGACCGTGCCGCCATTGGCGGTGTCCCCCGGCTTTGCCGGGCGCGCGGCCCGCTCGATCGGCGGCCCGCCCTCGCTTGTCTTCCTCGTGTCGTTCAGCGCCTGGCCGGTGGTGGTGAGTTGGGCCGCCTGCCCGGTGCCGGCCGAAGGACCGGAGCTCTGCGCCAACACGGTCCCCGATAGCACCAGAGCCGCCATCAGTATCGCCGCGTTGACCGTCATGGAGGGGGCTTTCTGCACATCAACTATGCACTGCAACGCGCCAGTACCGATCGCGTTCCAACGCCGGGGCAGCGCCGGCGTGATAGAGTTAACATCCGTCGCCGCCGAAGGCTTGGGCCGGCGCGATTACCGTCCCGCCGGATATGATCGCTCCCGCGGGGACGGCCCCAACCGGAGCCTACGAAAACAACATGCAGCTTGTCTCCACCCTGACCTGCCCGGCCTGCGGCTTCGCCAAGGCCGAGACCATGCCGCCCGACGCCTGCCAGTTCTTCTACGACTGCGCGGGATGCGGCATTCGCCTCAAGCCCAGGTCCGGCGATTGCTGCGTGTTCTGCTCCTATGGCTCGGTGCCCTGCCCTCCGGTCCAGGCGGACGGAAAATGCTGCGGCGATGCCGCGTGTGGCGGCCAATGATCGGCTGACGAACGGCGCGACCGGCATCGCGCGCCGAACGCCGCGACGCCGGTCATCGCCTCACTTCGTCTTCTGGATCGCGGTGACGGTGTAACCGCCGTCGCCCTCCTGGGCTTCGAACTTGACCTTGTCGCCGACCTTCACCTGCTTGAGCAGCGCGGGATCCTTGACCCGGTAGACCATGGTCATCGGCTCATCCATGCCGAGGCTTTTGGCCGGGCCGTGCTTGAGCGTGATCTTGCCCGTGCCCTCGTCGATCTTCTTGACCTCGCCATTGATCGCTGCGGCCTGCGCGAACGTCCCGCCAAGTGTCAGCGCCAGCGCGACGGCGGCAGCGCCTGCAATCCGGATCATCCTGTTCATCGTTGTCGTCCTTCTCGTTGTCCGTTTCATTTCACGATGACGCGGCCGGTCATCCCGTATTCGCGGTGATCGGGGATCAGGCAGGAATATTCGAACGTCCCGGCCTTGGTGAACTTCCAGACGATCTCCGCGCTCTTCTTCGGCGCCACGCGCACGCCGTTCGGATCGTCGTGCTCCATATGCGGGTGCTTCTTCATCACCTCCGCATGCTTCAAATTCTCCTCCGTGGTCGCGAGCAGGAATTCGTGATCCTCGGTGCCGGCGTTCTTGATCACGAAGCGGATTTGTTCGCCGCGATTGACCTCGATGCGGAACGGCGTGAACTCCATCTCCTTCATCTCGACCTCGACCGTGCGCGACGGCTTGCTGGGATCGCCGGGCTCGCCCGCCGAATAGGATTGGTGATCGTGTTTTTCGTGAGCGCGCGACGGCGCGGCGCTGATCGACAGCGCAAGGAGCGCGATGCCGATCGTCATGCGGCGGTTCATTGGATTCTCCATTTGGTGTTTGATGCGTGCTTGTCGTCGGATGGCGTGTTGATCCGCTACATCTTCATTCCCTTCATCGATGGCTTGGCTTTTGGTTCAGGCGCGGCCGGCCGCTGCCGCGCGGGCTCGGCGGCCGGCGCGTCGACTTCATAGGCAACGGTGCCCGGCGGATAATTGTAGGGACCGGGATCGCTGTAATCGTCGCGGCCAAGCCCTTCGCGGATCTTCATCACTGTGAACATGCCGCCCATTTCGATCGGGCCGAACTGGCCCGTGCCGGTCATCATCGGCAGCGTGTTGTCAGGCGCGGGCATCTCCATGTTGCCCATCGCCATCCCGGTCGACCCCATCACCATCGCGTCGGGCGCGAGCTTGCCGACCGCCTTCGCCAGATCCTGCCGCGACACGCCGATGAAATTCCTGACGTCGTGGCCCATCGCGTTCATGGTGTGGTGCGACTTGTGGCAGTGGAACGCCCAGTCGCCGGGATTGTCGGCGAGCATGTCGAAGGCCCTGACCGCACCGACCGGCACGTCGGTCGTTGTCTCCGGATATTGCGCGCTCTCCGGCACCCAGCCGCCGTCGGTGCACGTCACCTTGAAATTATGCCCGTGCACATGGATCGGATGGTTGGTCATCGTCAGATTACCGATCCGCACCCGGATCCTGTCGCCGAGCCGGATCGGCATCGGATCGATGCCCGGATAGACCCGGCTGTTCCAGGTCCACATGTTGAAGTCGGTCATCTCGTTGACCTTCGGCAGGTACGTGCCGGGGTCGATCAGGTAGCTGCTCATGATGAAGACGAAATCGCGGTCGACCGGGCGGAACGCCGGATCGCGCGGATGCACGATGAACATGCCCATCATCCCCATCGCCATTTGCACCATCTCGTCGGAATGCGGGTGATACATGAAGGTCCCGCTATGCTTCAGCTCGAACTCGTAGACGAAGGTCTTGCCCGGCTTGATGTGCGGCTGGTTCAGGCCGCCGACGCCGTCCATGCCTGCGGGCACGATCATGCCGTGCCAGTGCACCGTGGTGTGTTCAGGCAATTTGTTGGTGACGAAGATGCGGACCTTGTCGCCCTCCACCGCTTCGATGGTCGGGCCCGGCGCCTGGCCATTGTAGCCCCACAGATTGGCCTTCATGCCGTCGGCGAATTCGCGCACCACGGGCTCGGCGACGAGATGGAATTCCTTCCAGTCGCCATTCATCCGCCACGGCAGCGACCAGCCGTTGAGCGTGACGACCGGCCGATAGTCCGGCCCGCTGGTCGGATGCAGCGGCGGCTGCATCACCGCCTTGTCCATGGTCGGTGCTTCGGGAATCGCGGCGGCCTGCACCCGGCCGCTGACTGCGCTCGCTGTCACCAGCGCCGCGCTGCCCAGGAATCCACGTCGTGAGAACATCAGCTGTCTCCCTTAATGATCGCCGCCAGCCGCCGGTGCGGCCGAAGCGACGGAAGATGGTGTCGATGGCGCGCCGGCCGAGCCGCCGCCGTTGATCGCGGTTTGCAGATCGGATTGCGCCAGCCAGAAGTCGCGTTTGGCGTCGATCGCCGCGCGCAGCGAGGCGAGCCGCTGCCGCGCTTCGGTCAGCAGCGCGAACACGTCGACCTGCATGCTGGAGAAGCGCAGCTGCATCTCCTCGGTGATGATCTGCCGCAGCGGCAGCACCTCGCGCTGGTAGTGGCGCGCGATGTCGTAGGTCGAGCGGTAGACGCGGTAGGCGTCGCGCGCCTCGGAGCGGACGTTGATCGCCTTCTCGGTCAGGCGGTTCATCGCCTGCCGGTAGGTCTCGACCGCCTGCCGGACGCGCACCTCGCCGCCGTCGAAGATCGGAATCTGGAACTGGACGTCGAAGCCGCGCTCCTTGAACGGCGGGCCTTCGGGATCCTGCGTCCGTCTGTCGATGCCGGCGACGTCGAGCAGCGTGACGAAGCGCGTCGCCTCGGTGAGATCGAGCGCCTTGGCGAGTGCGACGATGTCCATCCGCGCGATCTGCAAATCGACGCGATGACCGACCGCGGCGACCTCGATCGACGGCTGTTCGAGCGGTCGCTTCGGCAGTGTCGGCAGCTGGTTCGGAATCCGGAAGCCGAGATCGCCGTCCCACAATCCGAGCAGGCGCGCCAGCCGCTCGCGCGCGCTCGCCGCGTTCTGCCGCGCGCTGGCGAGGTCGGCGGTGATCTCGGCGTAGAACACCTGCTCGCGGGCCTGGTCGAGCTTGTTCATGCCACCGGTCTCACCGAGCTTCTTGGCGAGCTGCGCGGTCGACTCGGCGGTGGCCTTGGCGTCGGTCAAAAGCGCGACCGTCTCGTTGGCCGCCACCGCCGCCACGTGACTGCGCCGCACCTCGGCAGCGAGCCGCAGGGTGGCGAGCGCGGCCTTGAGCTGCGCCTGCCGGAAACGCTCGCGCGCGATCTCGGAGCGGACCGGCAGCGTCGCCAGCACGAGGATGTCGCCGACCACCTGGCGCTCGACCTCGCTGGCACCGTTGCCGGTGATGCGGGAGACCGAGAAGGTCGGGTTCGGCGGCAGGCTGTCGGCGACGAGATCCGTCTCCGCCAGCGCCAGCTCGTTATAGGCCGCCTGCAAGCCCTTGTTGTTCAGCAACGCGACCTGCACGGCGGCATCTGCCGTCAAATTGCGCGTCAGCAGTCGCTTCACCGCGGCGTCGGCGGTGGCGGCTTCGTCCACTGAGCGAACGAAGGCGACGTCCTTGCCGATCGCCTTCTCCGTCACTTCGGAGACGACGCCCATGCCGGTGTCGGGAGAAAATGAAGCGCAGCCCGCGAGCGCAGATGTCAGCAGCAGGATCGGCGCGATGGCCAGATGTCGCATGGCGCCCTCCTACCGGTCCGGTTTGGCTGGCGGCGTCACGCCGTCATTGCGCTCACGCCAGGGCAGCGGCGTCGCCGGACGCAGGCTCTCGTAGGGCGCGATCGTCGAGCGATAGCCGACGCCGGCCGTGCGCGCCGACGGATTGGCGGGATCGCCTGCGACGGCGACCGGCGGTCCGTCGGCCATGCAGCCGGCAAGCGGCGCGGCCGCGAGCATGGCAGCGGCCATCCGCCGCACGAATGTGGGTGGCGCGCGCCGGCCACGCCGGTAGCCAAAGCTGGTGGCCACGGCGGCGAGCCTCGCCCCGAGATGCGAAAACATGGGTCTGTCCCGATCACTGGATGAATCACAGGCCTACGCACGCAAGCGCGCGGCGCAGCCACGATGTCAGCTCAGGATCAGGCGATGGGGGGACGATAGTGCCGCGCAGGCGCCTCGCTGCGCAGGCTCTGAATGACCTCGGCGAGACGGGTCGCGATCGGGTGCAAGGGACCGGCGACCGAGGGAAGATCGGCCGGCAGCGCCGACACGCACATCAAGGCGCAGCACGGTCCCGGCATGGTCTTGCCGTCGTGGCTGTGCTTGGCGGGTTGTGCACCATCGGCCGCGTGATGCATATGCATGCCGCCGTGATCGTGGGCGGCATGATCGTGTGCAGTGCCATCGGCATGCATCATCGGCATTGAGCCATCGTGCATGTGCTCCGCGACGGCCGGCTGGACCTCGTCGGTCAGGCACGGAAACGGTGCTCCGAGCGCGAGCGCAAACGACGGTGCGAGCACGCAGAACAGATAGGCCAGGATGATGGAACATCCCGCCCGCACCCGCCCTCGCCTGTTCAACCGCACCAACACCCGCTTGATCGCTCCCATTCATCCGCGCGGCAAGCTAACCGCAAATCAGCCTGCTGCGCCATCACGTATACCCCCTTAGGGTATCGTTCATCCAGCCCAAATCGCAAGCAGGTTCCCTGTTCCGCTCACAACTGCGCTTGCTGTCGCGCGACGGCCACAGCGGCCTCTCGTTCCGGTACCTTCGCCCGGAGCTCGATGCCCTTCACGACGGCGAAGATCGCGGGAATCACAATCAGCGTCAGCAGTGTCGACGAGATCATCCCGCCGATCATCGGCACCGCGATGCGCTGCATGATCTCGGAACCGGTGCCGGTGCTCCACATGATCGGCAACAGCCCGGCCATGATGGCGACCACCGTCATCATCTTCGGCCGGACCCGCTCGACCGCACCCTCGATGATCGCGAGATTGAGATCATCGGGGCCGACGGTGCGTCCCTCGGCGGCACGGCGCGCCGTGATGTCGGCCAGCGCGTGGTTGAGATAGATCAGCATCACGACGCCGGTCTCGGCGGCGACACCGGCCAGCGCGATGAAGCCGACCGCGACCGCAACCGACAGATTGAAGCCGAGCGCCCACATCAACCAGAGCCCGCCGACCAGCGCGAACGGCAGCGACAGCATCACGATCATGGTCTCCGCCACCGAGCGGAAGTTGAGATAGAGCAAGAGGAAGATGATCAGAAGCGTCACCGGTACCACGATCTTCAGCCGCGCCGTGGCGCGCTCGAGATATTCGTACTGCCCGCTCCAGACCACATAGGTGCCGGGTGGGAACTGCACGCCGGCCTGCACCGCGCGCTGCGCATCCGCGACATAGCCGCCGAGATCGCGATCGCGGATGTCGACATAGATATAGGTCGCGAGCTGCCCGTTCTCGGTCCGGATCGTGGTCGGCCCGCGGCCGGGCTTGATATCGGCGACCTCGCCGAGCGGCACCGCGCCGCCCGCCGGCATCGGCACGAGGATGTCGCTCGCGATCGCGCCGGGATTGTCGCGCAGGTCGCGCGGATAGCGCATGTTGACGGTGAAGCGCTGGCGTCCTTCCACCGTCGTGGTTACGCTTTGGCCGCCGAGCGCGGTCGCGATCGTGTCCTGCACGTCCTGCACCGCGATGCCGTAGCGCGACAACGCCTCGCGGTTCGGCGTGATCTCCAGATAGTAACCACCTAGACTACGCTCGGCATAGGCCGACGAGGTGCCGGGCACGCCCTTCACGACCTGCTCGACCTGGCGCGCGAGCTTGTCGATCACGGCAAGATCAGGGCCGATCACCTTGACGCCGACCGGCGTCCGGATCCCGGTCGACAGCATGTCGATCCGCGCCTTGATCGGCATGGTCCAGGCGTTGGAGACGCCGGGGAATTGCAGCGCCTTGTCCATCTCGGCGATCAGGCCGTCGAGCGTAAGACCGGCGCGCCACTGCTCCTTCGGCTTGAGGTTGACGACGGTCTCGAACATCTCCGACGGCGCCGGATCGGTCGCAGTCGCTGCGCGGCCGGCCTTGCCGTAGACCGAGACGACCTCCGGAAAGCTCCTGATGATGCGATCCTGCATCTGCAACAGCTCGGCGGCCTTGGTCACCGAAATCCCCGGCAGCGTGGTCGGCATATAGAGCAGCGTGCCTTCGTTGAGATCGGGCATGAACTCGGTACCAAGTTGCCGGGCCGGCCAGACCGTGGCGGCGACGGCGCCGAACGCGAGCAGGATCACCAACGTCTTGGCTCGCAGCACACCGTTGATGACGGGACGATAGATCCAGATCAGGAAGCGGTTGATCGGATTCCTGTGCTCGGGAATGATCCTGCCGCGGACGAAGATCACCATCAGCGCCGGCACCAGTGTCACCGACAACAGCGCCGCCGCCGCCATCGCGAACGTCTTGGTGAATGCGAGCGGCGAGAACAGCCGGCCCTCCTGTGATTCCAGCGTGAAGATCGGCATGAACGACACGGTGATGATCAGCAGGCTGAAGAACAGCGCCGGCCCCACCTCTGCCGCCGCCTCGATCAGGATCGCGACCCGCGGCCGGCCGGGCTCGGCCCGCTCCAGATGCTTGTGCGCGTTCTCGATCATCACGATCGCCGCATCGATCATGGCGCCGATCGCGATCGCGATGCCGCCGAGGCTCATGATGTTGGAGCCGATGCCGAAAAACTTCATCGCGCCGAACGCCATCAGCACGCCGACCGGCAGCATCAGGATCGCGACCAGCGCGCTGCGGACATGCAGCAGGAACACGATGCAGACCAGCGCCACCACGACGCTCTCCTCGAACAGCGTGCGCTTCAGCGTCTCGATCGCCGCATAGATCAAATTGGAGCGGTCATAGACCGGCACGATCTCGACCGATTTCGGCAGGCTGGTCGCGATCTCCTTGAAGCGCTTCTTGACGTTCTCGATCACGTCGAGCGCGTTGACGCCGAAGCGCTGCAGCACGATGCCGCTGGCCACCTCGCCCTCGCCGTTGAGCTCTGCGATGCCGCGCCGCTCGTCAGGGCCGAGCTCGACGCGGGCGACGTCGCGCAGCAGCACCGGCGTGCCGTTGTCGGCCTTCAGCACGATATTGCCGAGGTCGTTGATGTCCTTCAAATAGCCCTTGCCGCGGATCACATATTCGAACTCGGAGAGCTCGACCGTGCGGCCGCCGACATCGGCGTTGCTGGCGCGGATCGCATCGCGCATCCGCTGCATGGTGATGCCGCGGTCGCGCATGCGCTGCGGATCGAGGATCACGTTGTACTGCTTGACGAAGCCGCCGACGCTCGCGACCTCGGCGACGCCTTCCGCCCTGGCCAGCGCGAATTTCAGGTTCCAGTCCTGAATTGTGCGGGTATCAGCCAGATTGAGCTGCTTCGACATCACGGCATACTGGTAGACCCAGCCGACGCCGGTCGCGTCGGGACCGATCGTCGGCGACACGCCTGCAGGTAACCGTGCCGCCGCGCCATTGAGGAATTCAAGCACGCGCGAGCGTGCCCAGTAGATGTCCGTGCCGTCCTCGAAGATGACATAGACAAAGGAGACGCCGAAGAATGAGAATCCGCGCACCACCTTCGACTTCGGCACCGTCAGCATCGCCGTGGTCAGGGGATAGGTGACCTGGTCCTCGATCACCTGCGGCACCTGGCCGGGATATTCGGTGTAGACGATCACCTGGGTGTCGGAGAGATCGGGGATCGCATCGAGCGGCAGATGCAGCAACGCGTAGAGGCCGGCGGCCGCCGCAAAGCCGGTGCCGAACAGCACCAGCAGCAGATTGCGCGCTGACCAGGCGATGATGCGCGCGATCATGGCTTGCCTCCAATCGTCATCCCGCCCTCGCCCGCCGCCTGCTTTGTGCCGGCTTCGGCAAAGCCCTTGATCGCCGCCTTCAGATTGCTTTCGGCATCGATCAGGAAGTTCGCCGACGTAACGACCGCATCGCCCTCGGCGATGCCCTCGCGGATTTCGACATAGCCCTCGCCACGGCGCCCGAGCTTCACCTCGCGCGGCTCGAACCGGCCGTTACCGCGATCGAGCAGCACCGTCTGGCGGCTCCCGGTATCGAGGATGGCGTTGTCGGCCACCGCGAGCACCGGCGCCGCACTGCCGGTGTCGATCTCGGCGTCGACATACATGTCCGGCAGCAGCGCGAGATCGGCGTTCTGCAACTCGATCCGCACCCGCGCGGTGCGCGTCTCCTTGTTGACCTGCGGATAGATCACGCTGATCCGTCCGGTGAAACTGCGGCCCGGATAGCTCCGCGCACGCACCGTGACCTGCTGCCCGACCACGATGCTGCCGAGATCGCGCTCAGCGACATCGACCAGCGCCCACACGACAGACACATCGGCGATCCGGAACAGCACGTCGCCGGGCTGCGCGCGCATGCCCTCGATCGCGGCGCGCTGCAAGACGATGCCGTCGCGCGGCGACAGCCACTGGATCGCGATCGGGACCGTGCGGCTCTTCTCCATCTCGGCAATGACCGGCTCAGGCACGTCGAGATTGGTCAGCCGCTGCTTGGAGCCGCGCCCATAGGGCTCGATCCCGGCGGTCGCCTTCGAGCTGATGGTCGCGACATATTCGGCCGCGGCAGACGAGATCGTCGGGCTGTAGATCTCCATCAGCGGCTGTCCCTTCGTCACCCGGCTTCCGGTCGTGACGTCCGCAACGCCCTGCACGTAGCTCTCGGCGCGCATCGCAATGACGGAGACGCGACGTTCGTCGAGCTGGATCGTGCCGGGCGCCCGCACCAGCGTGCGGATGCGGCGCATTTCCGTGGCTTCCGACGTGACGCCGGTGCGCTGGATCTTGCCCGATGACAGCGTGATCGAACCGTCATCGCTGTCTTCACCGTCGTAGACGGGGATGTAGTCCATCCCCATGGAGTCCTTCTTCGGCACCGGCGAGGTGTCGGGAAGGCCCATCGGGTTGCGATAATATTTGACCTTGCGCTCGCTCTTCGCGGCGGTGGCCTTCATCTCCGCCGGCTGCATGGCGTCGTCGGCTTCCTTGTCGGCGTCCGGGAAAACCGGCAGATAATCGCGTCCGTCAGACGTCTGCTTCGGCGTCGCCGAATACAGCTGCTTGCCGTCGGGATCGCGGTAGTAGATCGGCGCAGCGCTCTCCGCCGCACGCGCGGCGGAGACGATGGCAGCGGTCGCCGGTCGCGGCGACAGGCCACGAGCGGTCCATGCGACGCCTGCCGATGCGGCGATCGCAACGGCAGCGCCGGCCCAGATGAGGCGGCTCATTTCTCGGCCGTAACGACGAGCTTGTTCTCGACCGAGCCGGTCTCGCCCTGCACCTTGGCGCCGAGTGACAATTGCCAGCGGCCGGCCATGCCGAAGGTCGCCTTGAAGCGATACGTGCCCGGTTCGGTGCCCGGCATCGGCGTCACCTTGGTGGCCATCTCCTGCATACCGTCGGGCGCCATGTCGAGCCGGGTCGAGAAGATGACCGCATCCGGCACGGACTTTCCGGTGGCCTTGTCGACCAGCCGCACCGTGACGACGCGGTCGGCGCCGGCCTTGACCGTCGGCTGCACGAGCTGGAATTCGTAGTTCTTGATTTCGGCGTGGGCGGGAAATGCCGTTACGGCAACGCCGATCAGCGCGGCCGCAGCGGCGCGCGCAAGCTGCAAAGACTTCATTGGTTGTGATCCTCGATACGTCTGATGAACCGCGTCAGCGGCATGCAAAGGCACGCGCGCCGTCAGGCGCACGCGTCAGCGATCAGGCGCTTTCAGCGCCTGTCAGACGTGGGTTCGAGGCGGATGATCGGGCGGCTTGGCGCCGAGATCGTCGAGCAGGCGGTCGTCACGCGCGGCAAATCTGCTGAGCTGCGGATCACGCTTGACCAGCGACGCCGTGCCGGCAGGAATCGGCAGCGGAATGCTCAGCATGCAGAGTGCGAGGAACGGACAGTCCTCGCAGCCCTTGCTCTTCGACTGGTCCGGACAGCACGGCATGTTCTCCGCCATCGCCTGGTCAGACATGGCCTGATCGAACATAACGTGGTCCGACATGGCTTCGTGACCGGGCATCGCCTGCATCGCGGCGGCCGAGGCATCGGGCATCATCCGGGCAAACGCCGGCGCCACGGGCGCGAGCAACAGCCCGGCCGTGACCAGCAACAGAATCCAGAGATTGGCGAGCCGCCTCAGATGCATGCCCACTTGTCGCATGTTCCCGAGCTGCCTGCAAATGCGGCGGACTTCACGATCCCGCCAGCTGCATGTCGCGAGAGGGCGAATACGGCTCTTGATACCGTATCAAACTCGCCGTCGTCCTGGCGAAGGCCAGGACCCATTACCCCAAATGGCAATTGCTGCGCGAAGCTGGGGCCACAGCTCGCTCCGACAACGGGAGCCTGTGGTTATGGGTCCCTGCTCCCGTGCGCAATTGCGCACTAGGCAGGGACGACACTGCCATTGCGGCAATCGGATCAGCCCAATTCGCTATCCACGCCCCCCTCACCGCATCAACGCCTCGACCTCCTTGCGGAACGCCTGGCGGGAGCCGTCGCGGGAGTAGAACATGTGGCCGCCGGGGTAGACCACGAGCCTGGTGCGGCTCGGACCTGCGAAGGCGGGCAGCTGGTCGAGGATGATCTTCGAAGCGAAATACGGCGTCGCGAGATCGAACAGGCCGTGGCCGATCAGGAGTTTCAGCTTCGGATCGAGCGCCAGCATCTGGCGCAGCTGCGTCACCGACTCCGCCGGATTGATGCCGTGACCGAACTCCCAGGCCTTGTTCACGCTTTCACTGAGCAGCTGATAGGAGCCGTCCGGCCGCCAGTTCAGCTTGCGCGTGGTGAGATCGACCGCGGCGCTGGTCAGCGGCGCCATCAGGGGGTCGCCGGACGGGTCATTGAAATGGAAGTAGCTCGAATCCGGATAGGGATCGAAGCCTTCGACCGAGGCGTCGTAGCGGCCGGTGACCTTGCCGTTCTTGCGATCGAACTCGCGGCGGAATTCGCCGATGTCGAAACGGCCGGCGAGCCTGCGGCTCACCGCCTGATCGATGCCGGTCAGATCAGCGACCTTGTCGGCGAGCCGCGTGGTGGCCTCGGTGTCGGCCTGGCCTTTGATGAGATCGAGCATGAAATCGCTTCGCGCATAGCGCTCGACGTCGGCCAGATCGTCACGCGTCACCGGCCCCTTCACCTGGCGCGCGACCGCCGTCATGGTCGGCAGGCTCGCGACATACTGCAGGATGCTGGAGCCGGTATATTCGCGGAAATCCAGCACCGGCGAGATCAGCACCAGGCCGCGCACGCCGACGCCCTGCTGCATTTGCAGATTGCGCACCACCTTGGGCCCGCGAATGCCGCCATAGCTTTCGCCGGTGACATATTTCGGCGAGGTCAGCCGGTCGTATTTCTCCAGCCAGCGGCGGATCACCAGCGCGACCGAATTGGCGTCGCCGTCGACGCTGAAGAAGCGCTTGCGCGCCTCCTCGGAGGTGGTGACGAAGCGGCTGTAGCCGGTGCCGACCGGATCGATGAAGACGAGATCGGTGAAGTCGAGCCAGGTGTCGGCATTGGGTTGCAGATCGGGCGAGGCCGAAGACACCGCGCCGTCGCCATCGAACGACAGCCGCCACGGCCCGACATTGCCGAATTGCAGCCAGGCCGACGCGGAGCCCGGCCCGCCATTAAACAGGAAGGTCACCGGGCGGTTGGCCTTATCGGCGCCGTCGAGTTGATAGGACGTGTAGGCGATGTCGGCGAGCGGCTCGCCCTTGTCGTCGAACACGCGGATCGAACCCGCGGTCGCGCTGAAGTTCAGCGTGCGGCCGGGCAGCGCCACCATTTGCTTTGTGGTGGAATCCGGCGGCAGGCGGTGCTGCTCGGGGGTCGGCGCGTTGGCCGCAGCGCCGGAGCCGGCCTCGCCGCGCCCTGCCCGCCCCTTCTGGCCGCTCGGGTTCTGGCTGCTTGGCGCCTGCGCGCTCGGCGACGGCGATGGCTGCGGGGCCTCATCCTCGGCCCTCGCCACGGTTGCGAGGCAGGCCACCAGCAACGCCGCGGTGAGCCGTGTCGCAAAACTGTTAGCCATGCCGTTCACTCCCTGGGCCGATGTTTACGCATTCCGCCTTCAAACTGCGGTAGCTTGGCGACACCGGTATGGCATCTGGTCCGTTTCCGGACCATCTCGACAAGGTCGCCCGGGATGTATAGACGAGCGCGGCGTATTCCGGGCCAAACGAGTTCGTGAGCGATGGCTAGCCCCAAGCGGTATGACAAGATCGCCTTTGTCGCCAGTGCGAGCGCGGAAGCGCAGACCGCGCTCGAGCAGCTGACCGCGATGTACGGCAACCATCTACCTGCCGATGCCGACGTCGTGGTTGCGCTCGGCGGCGACGGCTTGATGCTGCAAACGCTGCACGCCAACATGCGCAGCAACAAGCCGATCTACGGCATGCACCGCGGCACCGTCGGCTTCCTGATGAACGAATATTCGACGCATGATCTGCGCACCCGGCTTTCCGCCGCGCGGGAGTCGCTGATCAATCCGCTGCTGATGCGCGCGACCGACATCCACGGCGCCGTGCATCTGCATCACGCGATCAACGAGGTCGCGCTGTTCCGGCAGACCTACCAGGTTGCCAAGCTGCGCATCCTGATCGACGAGCACGAGCGGATGCCCGAGCTGATGGCCGACGGCATCCTGGTGGCGACGCCGGCCGGCTCGACCGCCTACAACCTCTCCGCCCAGGGTCCGATCCTGCCGATCAACGCCGCGCTGCTGGCGCTGACCCCGATCAGCGCGTTCCGGCCACGACGCTGGCGCGGCGCGCTGCTGCCGAACTCCGCCTTCGTGGTGATCGAGGTGATCGAGGGCGAGAAGCGCCCGGTCGCTGCGGTCGCCGACCATGACGAGGTCCGCGACGTCCGCCGCGTCGAGATCCTCTCCGACAAGACCATCGCGATGCGGATGCTGTTCGATCCCGGCCACTCGCTGGAAGAGCGTATCCTGCGCGAGCAGTTCGGATATTGACCGCGGCACGCCTCCCCTAGCTCCGCCTTGCCCGGCAACCAATCATTAACCCCGGGCGGGATATGGTTAACGTTGGGTAATACCGCGTTTGGCCCGGTATGCCCCTTCGGGACCGGACCATGTATCGCATTGATTTCAACAAGCTGCGGTTCTTGATTTGCGACGACAATCCGCACATGCGCCGCATCCTGCGCACGCTGCTGCATTCGTTCGGTGCACGCGAAGTCTATGAGGCCGAGGACGGCGCCACCGCACTCGAAATGTATACGCACTATGTGCCCGACATCGTCATCACCGACTGGTCGATGCCGATCTTCGACGGGCTCGAGCTCGCGCAAATGATCCGGCAGCCGGAATCCAAGGGCAATCCCTACGCACCGATCATCATGCTGACCGGGCATTCCGAGAAGCGCCGCGTCACGGTGGCGCGCGATGCCGGCGTCACCGAATTCCTGGCCAAGCCGATCTCGGCCAAGGGCCTCTACCAGCGGATCATGAACGTGGTTGCCAATCCGCGCCCGTTCATCAAGACCAAGACCTATTTCGGCCCCGACCGCCGCCGCAACACCACCAACACCTATATCGGCCCCGAACGCCGCGGCAGCGGCGAGGTCGAAATCCTGCAGCAGCCGTCGCTGCTCGAGAAGGCGCGCTCCGCGATCTAGGAAACCGTCATGGCCAAAGACAACTCCAAGGACAAACCCGGCAGCATCGAGATCAAGAGCTTCGGCACGCATCACGTGATCACGCAGCCGAACCCGCTGCGCAAGATGCTGCTGCGCGTGCCCGAGAGCGATCTCGACGATCCCGTAGGCCGCGCCGAAAAAGCGCTTGCCGGATTGTCGGGCGAGTTCAAGGAATGGATGACGATCGAGGCCGACCGCCTCTCCGCCGCGCATGCCACCGTGCTGCGCGAGGGCTTCAGCGACAAGACCCGCGACGAGCTGTTCCGCGCCGCGCACGACATCAAGGGCGATGCCGCGACGTTCGGCTATCCGTCGGCGGCGGCGGCGGCCGAAAGCCTGTGCCGCATCATCGAGCACGCGCCGGATCTTTCCGCCGTGCCGCCGCAGCTGATTGCCCACCACATCAATGCCGTGCAGGCGATCGTGCGCAACCGCACCAAGCTCGATACCGCTGTTGTGGCCGGCGTGCTGAGCAAGCAGCTCCGCGGTATCGCCGATGAATTCCTGACCCACGCCAACCGCGACCGGCCCGAGCATCTCGAGGCAATCCTCGCACCGAGCATCGCGCCAGGCGAATAGCGGCGCGGCCAAAGGCCACGGCTTCAATCATCATCAATTGTGGGAAACGCGGCCCTCAGGCCGCGATGAGATCGTCGTCGTAGGGCAGCACCGCGACCGCGTCTTCGGCGGCGAGCTCCTCGCAGAACATCCGCGCATCCTCGCGGGCCGACTCGGTCGCGAAGCGGCGCAGCAGGATCAACAGCGGCTCGGCCGCCGAATGATCGGTCTCGCAATGGGTCAGCACCCGCTCGACCATGCGGCGATGCAGCCGCGCCGCGCCGTCGCCGCTGTCGACATAGCCGACCTCGTGGCTGGCTTCGAGCGCGACGCGGAACGCGGCGTAGGTGGATTCCGGCAGGCCGGCGCGGCGCAGCAGCGCCTGCAGGCCGTTGCCGCCGCGGTCGTTCAACAGCGCGGAGACGCGGCCATAGGGCAGCCCGGACAGTTCGGCGAGCGCCGCGCCGAACAGATCGAGATTACCGGACAGCAGCGCGCGCAGGATCAGCCCAGCGGTGAGCTGACCGGTGGCGCGCAGATGCGTGATCAAATTCTGCATGTCGTCGCCGAACGCGCGCGCGGCGATGTTCACCGTCGAGCGTTCGCGCGCCTCGTCCGCGATCCGTTCGGCACGAACGGCACCGAGCCAGTTTCGCGCCACGACGAACTGCGCCAGCGTGTCGGAGAGCTTGGCGACCAGCGCCAGCCGCGTCGCCGACGGCAGGTCTTCCAGCGCCAGCATCGATTCCCTGATCGCCGCGAGATGGCCGTGGCGCTCGACGATGCGGTCCCAGGAGAACGGCGCGAGGCCGGCATAGGGATTCTCGATCAGTTCGAGCGCGGCCGCGGCCGAACCGACTTCGGCGATCGCAGCTGCAACGGAAGCCGGCAGATTGACCCGGCGCGCGATCGCACATTGCATCTCGTCCGAGCCAGTCGCGACGATGTCGACCAGGTCGGCATCGATCAAGAGCGGTGAATGCTCCAGCAACGGCAGCGCGATCGCCGGCTGATCGGCCGACAGCGCCTGCACGATCGCAGCCGGCGCCTCCGTGCTGTGCGCGAACACCTCGGCCATCGCCTGGCGAACCAGCGGCGACGGATCGTCGAGCAGCATCAGCAGCGCGCCTTCCGCCGCAATGCGGTCGTCCTCGGTGAGATCTGAAATGAGCCAAGCCCGGGCCAACGCCCGCGTCGCCTCTGCCCGCTCGCCTGCCGGAGCGGTCCTAATCCAACTAATGAACTGCCGAACGATCATGGTCCTTCCGGCTTACGCAACGAAACGGCATCGACTGACGATGCCAACTACAAGAAAAAATAAACCATGACGCTTAACAAAGGGTTCACCATAAACGTTTGGGATTGTTGACGTTTCGTTAATGCGTTCGGGGCGCGCGGCTTCGCACGCGCAGCAAGCGGATGATCCTGCCGGCAAGCCGCCTCGCCCCGCCTTCAATCAACTCGGGCTGGACGCCAAGGGCGGCTTGCAAAATTTCGGAATAATGGAAGTGTGGCGCTGAGTTGCCCGACATGTCAAGTCGTCATTCGGCCGCCGGCGACCTCCGCCGGCTACTTTGCATGGGGTTGTTTTCGATGTTTTGGATTTGCGCTACCGCCGCCCTCTGGCGGGCTGATCCGATCAGGATCCGTGCACGCCAGGCTAGCTGTTGCTGTAGGTGCCGCTGGGATCGCTGAACAGATCGAGCCGCCCGGGTGCGCGGACCTTTGGCGTCGCCGACGCGGTCAGCGAGCCGGAATTGCCCCACAGCTCCTGCACCGCGGGCGAGATCGGCTCCGAGCGGTCGCCGACCTGGTAGAGCGAGCGGAAGGCCGGCGCCGACTGCGTCGATGCCGCAGCCGTACTTGCAGCGGCCGGCGTGACCGCGCGGGCATTCGGGAAGCTCGAGAGAAACGACGCGGTGTCGGTGGCCGGCGCCGATGTCGGCGCCGCGCTTGCGATCGCGTACGGGCTCATGGTGTCGCCGCCTGCTGCGGCGTAGGCGGTGCGCGTGTCGGTCGCGTTTGCCGCCGCGGCGTAGCGCGTGGTCAGCACCGAATAGACCTGGCTGACGCTGCGTGCGCTGCCGGACTTGTCGTAGAAGATCGACTGGTTCGCGGCCGCCGCCTTCGGGAACATCGCGGCCGCGTTGGCGCTCGGGCTGTCCTCGGCGCTCGAGATCAGCTTACCGGCGCCGCCGACGCCCATGAAATGGGCCATGTACAGTTCGGCATCGGTCGGACGACGGCCGAGCGTGCCGGTGAGCTTGAAGCTGTTGGATTGCGTCAGCACCGCCGCCATCGACGAGGCCGCATCGGGATCGTCGCGCAGCTTCATCACCGCGCTCTTTGCGGAGGGATCGCTAACCGAATAGCTGCCGTCGGAATTCTTGGTGATGGCGTCGGCATATTGGCCGTAGCCGAGCTGGCTCCCCGCTTCCTTGACGGTGCCGAGCCAAGTCTGGTCGATGAACTGATAAAGCCCATGCGCCGACGAGATGGTGGCGCCGGCCCGCGGATTGAAATTGGATTCCATCTTCGCGGTGGTGAGCAGATATTCGAAGCTCGTGCCGGTGGTCGCGGCCGCCTGCTTGATCGAGCTCGCGACCTTCAGACGCGACGGATCGACACCTGCCGAAGCCGTCGCAATGGAGAGGTCGACCGCCATCTGTCCGGGTGCCTTGCCGGGCGCCGGCAATCGGCACCCACATCCGGTTAAGCTGCCGTAATTATGGTTAACGGCGCGTTAATACCCCTCAAGGCTGGGCCTCGTAGTAGTGCGCGACCTGGTCGATCTCCTCGGCCGTCATCTGGCGGGCGATATTGCGCATCTGCTGGCTGATGTCGTTGCGGCGGGTCCCTGACGCGAAGGCTTCGAGCTGCGCCTTGATGTAGACCGCCGACTGGCCGCCGAGCCAGGGGCTCCCCGCCTTGTTGTCGATATCGCCATGGCACGAGCCGCAGGGCGGGATGTTACGCAGCGGGGCGCCCGTCACCACGACCGCCGGCGCGGCGCGCCCGGTATCCAGATTGTTCGAAGGCACCCGCGGCAGATAGGCGTAGTAGGCCGCGACGTCCTTCATGTCCTGGTCACTCATCGCCGCCGCGAACGGGCTCATCACCACACTGACCCGTGCGCCGGTCTTGAAGTCGTTGAGCTCCTTGTAGGTCACCGCGGCAAACTGCCCGGCGAGGTTCGGTGAATGGGCGTCGCTGACACCCTGCGGTCCGTGGCAGATCGCGCAACGCTGCGCCAGCGTCGCCCCTCGCCCGATCGAGACCTGATCGACCTTGGTCAGCATCTCCGACGTCATCACGACATTGGAAGTCTTGAAATCCGGCTTGACGGCTGCCTCCTGCACAGCGGCGCGCGGAACGCCGGCCGCGCTGCAGATCGCGTCCCAGACGCTGGCGAGCTTGAGGTTGGGTTGCGCCAGCGGCAACCAGATCAGGCCCGCGACGGCCGACAACACGGCAATGGCGGCGGTAACGCCGACGCTGATGCCGAACCACGGATTGCGCGGGGAGAACAGCGGCTGATCGCTCATCGGCCGGCTCCGACATAGACGGCAGGGACGCTGGTCTCGTTCAGCGCCATCAGCTGCGCGATCGGGAAGCCATAGTTCACCACCGTGAGACCGACCATCAACGCAAGCCACAGGCCGAACGAGTTGAGCGCGACCGGAATCCGCGCCGGCATGTGGAGCGGCACCGCGAAGCGATAGGCACCCGCCTCGCCTCGCGCGCCGAACTGGCCGCGGATCAGCACCAGCAGGAACAGCAGGCCCGACAACAGCAGAATGAAGCCGCCAATCGCCGACATCGTCACCGAGAAGGCCTGCGGTGAGATCGCGGGGTTGGCATAGTCGTAATAGGCCATGCGGCGTGGCATGCCGAGAATGCCGACATAGTGCCATGGGAAAGTGGTCACGATCATGCCGATGAACCACAGCCAGAGCTGCGTGCGCATCAGGCCAAAACTGTCCAGTGCGCGGTCGGTCAGATGCGGCCACAGATCATAGGCGATGGCGAAATACATGATCACGATGGCGCCACCGAAGATCAGGTGGAAATGGCCGGTGATCCACTGCGTGTTGTGCACGGTGGCGTCGAGCTGATAGCTCATGTTGATCAGACCGCCGGCGCCGCCGAAGCCGAGCATGACCAGCGACAGCGCCGTCGCCAGCATGATCGGATTGGACCATGGCAGCGCGCCGATCCAGCCGAATGCGCCGCGGCCTCCGCGCAGGCGGCTCGCGATCTCCGCCGACGCGCAGATCGTGAACACCGTGAGCAACGTCGGCAGCGCGACGAGACCGGTGAACACCGAGTGCATGAACTTGAAGCCGGCGCCGACCTGCGGGTCAGCAAACAGATGGTGCACGCCGATCGGCATCGCCACCACGACGAACAGGATGAACGAAATCCGCGCCATCGCGTCGCTGTAGAGCCGGCCGCCGATCGCCCGCGGGAAGATCGTGTAATAGGCGATGTAGGTCGGAATCAGCCAGAAATAGACGATGGCATGCAGGGACCACGAGAAGAACACGCGCGCCAGCCCGGCATCGATCGTCGACTTGAACCCCAACGCCACGGGCAGGATCAGGAACAGGATCTCCAGCGCCGCACCGACCGCAGTCCAGCCCCAGAGCAAGCATCCCGCGACGTTGGCGTACATCGCAAGCGGCACCGGCTTGCCCGGGTTCTCGCGCTTCCAGATCACGAAATTGATCACCATCAGCGCGACCCAGATCCATGAGCCGACCACGACCATGACGACGCCGATGTAATAGAAGGGATTGCCGACCATCGGCGGATAGAAGGTGTAGAGCACCGAGGCGAGCCCGAGCGACACCGGGATCATCGCGACGACGGCACCGACCGCGACCAGGAAGAAGCCCGTCCAAGCCCAGCGCCGTCCAATCAGCGCCTTCTCGAACGATGCTTCGGTGATCGCGTAGCCGAATCCCATCGCGATCAGAGTCGGGAACACGTATCCCATCGCCGAGCCATGCGCGGTGACCGAGCGATAATAGAACTCCGGATTGAAATGCCAGGCGTTCAACGGGCTGCGCACGAACATCTGCCAGGCGCCGAGCACCAGCGCGGCACCGAATACGATGAACGCGAGCCAGAAGTGAGCGAGAATGAGCCGCTTGCTAGTCAACACAGGTCAGCCTCCGCTTCGCCGCCGCCATGTCGCGGAACGCGGCCTTGTCGACCACCTTGACCTTGCCCCACATGCCCTGGTGGCCGATGCCGCAAAATTCCTGGCACGGCATCAGATGATCGCCCGGTGCCTTGAAGCGCACCGGCAGGTCCGTAACGTAGCCCGGCACCAGCATCGTGTTGATATTGGTGCCCTCGATCAGGAAGCCGTGGACGACGTCCGCGCTGGTGGCGCGGAATGTGATCGGTGTTTCCGCCGGCACCACGACGCATTGCGGCGTGAAGGAATATTGCTGACCGATCGCGCGCACGATGACCGAGCCGTCGGCTGCCAGTTCGCTGCCGAGATTGCTCTCGATGAACTCACCGGACAGGTGCAGAGTCCTGGGATCGGCGGTCTCGACCCGGCCCTGCGGCATCGTCGCCTGATGGATGCCGATATAGGCCGCCATGCCGACCAGCACGCCGACGATGACGATCGACAGTGTCGCCCAGCGCCGCTCGATCCGGGCGGCGACCGCTTCGCCGAGGCTATGGTCCGTCTCGGTCGCCATCACGGAGCGCTCCGCGGCAGGAAGACCAGCAGGTAGAATGCAAACCACAATCCGACCACGATGGCCGTCGCAACACCAGCGATCGCGACCGCACCGCTTGGGCCGCTGCGCACGATGGTCTCGACGGCCTCGTCCTCTGAGACGGATGTGTTCGGTTGCGGCGAAGATGAGTTGATCATGATCGCGCTTTAGCTCCTTGTCTGAGCATGATCTTTTCGGAAAACCGCTTCGCACTTTTCCGGATCATGCTTTAGTTCAGCGTTGCCGCACGCAATTCGTTGGCCTGCCGCGCCGACACCGGCTCGCCGCGGTTGCCCCAGGCGGTTCGAATGTAGGTCACGACGGCCGCGACCTCGTCGTCCGAGAGCTTCTGCGCAAACGGCGGCATGCCGTGAGGCGTCGGGTTACCCGACGTGCCCGGCGGGTAGCCGCCATTGAGCACCATCCGGACCGGGTTCACCGAGGAGACCATCTGGATCGACTGGTTGCCGGCAAGCGGCGGATAGTCCGGCGGCATGCCCTGCCCGGTCGCGCCATGACAGCTCGCGCAGTCGCGGTCATAGATCGACTTGCCAAGGGACAGCAGCAGACTGCTCTCGGCCGACGGCAGCGAGGTCGACGCCTTTTCTGGCGGACCGCCCTGCGCAAGGCCTTTCAGGTAGACCGCCATCGCGCGCACATCATCATCGTTGAGATATTGCAGGCTGTTGTAGACGACCTCGGCCATCGGCCCGTACACGGCGCCCTTGGCGGACACGCCCTTGCGCAGATAGTCGACGATCTCCTCGATCGTCCAGTCGCCGAGCCCGGTCTCCTTGTTCGAGGTCAGCGACGGCGCGTACCAGTTCTGCATCGGGATCAGGCCGCCTTCGAAGGCCTGCGACTGCTTGCTGCCGCCAAGCGCATTGATCGGGGTGTGACACATCCCGCAATGACCCAGCCCCTCGACCAGATAGTTGCCTCTATTCCACTCTGCCGACTTCGTTGGGTCAGGCTTGAACTCGCCCTCCCTGAAGAACAGCGTACGCCAGCCGAGGATCAGCGAGCGGTTGTTGAACGGGAAGGTCAGGTCATGCGGCTTGTTGAGCTGCTTGACCGGCGTCACCGTGCGCAAATAGGCGTAGATCGCGTCGCTGTCCTCGCGCGTCACCTTGGTATAGGAGGCGAACGGCATCGCCGGATAGACCAGGCCGCCATCGGGGAAGCGGCCACTGTGCATCATCTGGTAGAACTGATCCGACGTCCACGTGCCGATCCCGGTCTGCGGGTCGGGCGTGATGTTCGAGGTGTAGAGCGTGCCGAATGGCGTCTTCATCGGAAGGCCGCCGGCGAAGGTCTTGCCTTCGCGCGCGGTATGGCAGGCGATGCAATCGCCGGCGCGCGCGAGATACTCGCCCTTGGCGATGACGGCGGGATCGGCTGGCTGTTGCGCCGATGTTGCGATCGGCGACAGCACCAGCATCAGCCCGGCAAGCAGTCCTGTTGAGATTCGCGACATCGGCACGATCCCTTCAGTGCGGTTCGCTGCCGCATTCGAGCGGCATCGGCAGGCTGCCTCGCGGCGCGAAGGATGGATCGGCCGGAGCCGGACGCGATGACAGATAGGCGGCAACCGCCTTGACGTCGTCCTCGGTCAGCAGGCCTGCGACGATCTGCATGCAATCGGGGGCGAACGCGGTCCGCGTTCCGTAGCGCCAGCCGCCGAGCTGGCCGCTGATATAGGCGGCGCGCAGGCCAAGCAGGCCGGGAATGCCCGGCTCCATGCCGCCCAAGGTCTGACCATGACAGGCCGAACACGGCGGAATACCGTGCTGCGCATCGCCGTTCTTCACGATGGACTCGCCGCGCGCCAGGATCTCCTTGCTGTCGACTGGCGGGACCGGCGGCGGAAATGCCGGCCTGAGCGAAGCGAAATACTCGGCGATCTTCTTCAGGTAATCGTCGGTCTGGAATTCCAGCAGGTAGTTCATTGGCGGATATTTCCGCCGTCCGTCCCTGAACGCGATGAGCTGGTTATAGAGGTAGCCGGCCGGCTTGCCGGCAAGACGGGGAAAATAGGCGTCGCTGGTGCCCTCGCCTTCGGCGCCGTGACAGGGCGCGCAGGCGAGGACACGCGCGGCCATCGTATCGGGCGCGCGCTCGGTCGTTTGCGACCGGGCAGCACCGATTTGCAGCGCAACGAGCGCCAGAAACGCAGCCAGCCGAATGAGAAGACAAGTCACCGTTTGGCCCCCAGCGCGACGATGAGACCGCGTCGCGAAACCGGAGGCTACGATGCGCAAAATTCAGCGCGTCGTCCTTGATTCAGATCAATGGTTAGGTGCGATAGACTGCTGCCGGGTCAAAAAGCCGATCGGCGTCGACGAAGGACAGGCTGACATCGCCGCCCTCGCCCTTCACCGCGCGATAGAAGCAGGAGCGCCGTCCGGTGTGGCAGGCGGCGCCGATCTGCTCGACCTTGATCCACACCGCATCCTGATCGCAATCCAAGCGTATCTCGACCACGCGCTGGGTCTGGCCCGAGCTCTCGCCCTTGCGCCACAGCGCATTGCGCGAGCGGCTGAAGTACCAGCCCTCGCCGGTCGCGATGGTCTTGCGCAGGGCCTCGTCGTTCATGTGCGCGACCATCAGCACGTCACCGGTCGCAGCATCGGTCGCGACGCAGGTCACGAGACCTGCCGCGTCGAATTTGGGCTGGAAGGCCAGCCCCTCTTCGCGGTCGTGATCGTGGGTCGATGCGGACACGGAAAACCTCGCTCAGGACAATGCGAGGTTACCGGTTCGGTCCTCGCACCAGGGACAGGAAACGCTGCTGCTCGGCCGGATTGTCGCGGAACATGCCGGTGAAGCGGCTGGTGAAGGTCGATGCACCGTGCTTGGCGACGCCGCGCACCGACATGCAGGTATGCTCCGCCTCGATCAGTATCGCAACGCCACGCGGCTTCAGCACCTCGTCGATCGCGGCGGCGATCTGCGCGGTGAGATGCTCCTGCGTCTGCAGGCGGCGGGCGAAGATGTCGGTCAGCCGCGCCAACTTGGAGAGACCCACGACCCGCTCCACCGGCGTATAAGCGATATGCGCCTTGCCGTAGAACGGCATCATGTGATGCTCGCACTGCGAGGTGAACTCGATGTCGCGGACCAGCACGAAATCGTCGTAGCCGGCGGTCTCGCCGAAGGTGCGGTTGAGCACTTCGGCCGGGCACTGATGATAGCCCTGATAGAGCTCGTCATAAGCTTCGACGACGCGGCGCGGCGTGTCGAGCAGGCCCTCGCGGAAGGTGTTCTCGCCGATATAGGAGAGCAGCGTCTTGACGGCCTCCTCGGCTTCCGCCCGCGACGGGCGCGGCTGGTCGGCACGGACGGCCGCCGCCATGAATTCTGAGGGGTCGAGCTCGCTGGCTTTCGCGTCGGCGGGCTTGTTGGGGCGAATCGGTTTGATCAAGGCGTCCATGTCTTCTCCGTTCGACCGGCCCTGGCACTGCCCTCGGGCCGGATGTGTCACCGGGCAGACGGGGCGGATCGTCGAACCGCCGGGCGCCTGAGTCCCATTCTTGTAGCACCATCGTGGCGTATGTGGGCCGCGGTGGCCGCATGGCCGGGCTATGTTTCCGGCGCTACCGTCCATATATAGGACGGTGAAACCCAGCCGCCAAGAGCGCCCGGCTCGGCCGGAACCAGGCATCTGTCCCCATGCTGAACGACATTTACAACAAGCGGATCATTGAGTTGGCCGGCAATATTCCGCGCCTCGGACGGCTCGCCGACCCCGACGCCAGCGCCACCGCCCACTCGAAATTGTGCGGTTCGACCGTCAAGGTCGACCTTAAGATGGACGGCCCCGTGGTGACCGACTTCGCCCATGACGTGAAGGCCTGCGCGCTTGGCCAGGCCTCCTCCTCGATCATGGCGAGCCATGTGGTGGGCTCGACCGCGGACGAGCTGCGTGACTTGCGCGAGACCGTCCGCAAGATGCTGAAGGAAAATGGCCAGCCCCCGCAGGGCGGCAAATGGGCCGACATCGCGCTGCTCGAGCCGGTGCGCGACTACAAGGCCCGCCACGCCTCGACGCTCCTGACCTTCGATGCCGTGGTCGATGCAATCGGCCAGATCGAGGCCAAGGCGAAGCAGCCGGCGTAAGACTGATTGCCGGCGTCAGCCCTACTGAGCCGGCTGAACCGGCGCCGGCGCTGCGGTGCCTCCGGTCGGCACCACGGCCTCGGCGGTCTTGGTCGCCTTCGCGACCTGCGGCAACGCCTCACCCTCCATCGCGCTGCTCACGAAGCGATCGCTGTTCTTCGGCTTCGCTTCGGCGACGGGGGTTGTGTCATCCTGCCGCGGCAGCACGTCGGCGACCGCATCCGTGGTGACGAGATTGGTCAGCCGCAATTCGGCCGCCGACAATTCATGCAGGTCTTCCCACGGCGGCACGCTGAGTGCGAGCGACAGCAGCTCACCTGCTCCGCCCATGTCGAAGGTGTATTTGGCAAGACGGCCGATATCGCGCTCGACGATCATCAGGTCCTGAGCGGTGTAGCTCGCGGCCTTGGCGTCGTCGGCGCGGTCACCCATCCAGATCTGATGCACGCGGACATGGGCGGCCGGCGGCACGTAGCGCGTCTTGCCGGACAACAGCAGGAATACGCACATCGACTCGCAATAGGCATCCGGCAGCACGCTGGCGCGGTCGCCCTGCGCGGCCTGATTGACGACGCTGGTGCCGACGGTGGTCAGCGCGCCGAGACCACGGAAGCGGCGCCCGAGCGCGATCGCGTCATTGACCGAACCGCCGCTGGAGTCGAGCACGATGGTGGCGCCGTTGAGTTGGCGGCTGCGCGCGAACTCGTCGAAATCCTTGGGGCTGTCGGCGGTGATGATGCCGACCGCCGATACCCAGCCCCGGCAATTCGGCTGGCATGAGATCCAGCTGAACTTCATCGGCAGCTTGCGCTCTTCGAGGGTGGAGCTCGCCTGTGCGGAACTTCCCGCTGTCGTGACGGTGCCGGACACTGCAAAGCAAAGAGCAACGGCGCCGGTGAGCGCCCAACTGCGCAACGAGAGCGACTTGACGAGCCTCAATTTGGTTCCTTCCCCCAAGCCCTTGGTGATGCGAGCGGTGGCAATGGCCCCATGGCAATGCGCCACGATTCCGTCATCGGCGCGTTATGGGAACGGTAGCCTTGCTGACCTGGACCGTCCATAGGACCCTTGCTGCAGCGCCATTTGCGCTGTGCAATAGTCACGAACTGTGGCGTAAATATCTGCAATTGAACAGTTCCTTCGCTTGGAACCCCCGCAAGACTACGTACATACTTGCGTATGCCGTCGACAGATCATTCAACATCTCATCATCCACGATGCATGGACTGTGCCACCACCGCGCGCCGATTGCCGCGCAATTTCGGCCGCGCCCTGATCTGGATCTACCGGCACACGCTGTCGCCGCTGGTCGGCTACAACTGCCGGCATCTGCCGACCTGCTCGGTCTATGGCGATGAGGCGATCGAGCGCTTCGGATTATGGGGCGGCGGATGGATGACGCTGGCACGGCTGCTGCGCTGCCAGCCCTGGGGCACGTCGGGAATCGATAACGTGCCGGCGGCAAAGCCACCGGGCGCACACTGGTATCTACCCTGGCGCTATGGTCGCTGGCGCGGCGTCAACGACAGCTGATCGATTGCTGCGGCGCTTCCAAGCGCGGCGCGCATTGCTGGTTCGGCGGAACTGTGGCGATACCTTGCGCATTGTTTCTCTGCCCTCTTGGGATCCCCTTTGGGGAGGAAGCAACAATGCGCTGGAAAATCAGCCACAATGGTCACGATCCCCGGCAGATCGATTTGCTGGCGGTGCTTGCCCTGCTCGTCGTGATTGTTGGTGCCTACGGCTACTTCACCCACAATTCGAGCAAGCCGAGCACGACGGCATTCATCGTGCCGAGCCAGAGCGTGAAGTGGTGAAGCGCTTGCTCACTCCGCCGCGGCAGCGCGCACCGGGCGCGGCCGCGTGATCAGCACGACCACCAGGGCCGCCGCAACGAAGGCGGTGGCGACGTAGCCCGCGCTGTAGAGCCATTCGCGCGCGAACAGCAAGCCGCCGATCGCGGAGCCGATGGCTTGGCCGACATACAGCACCGAGGTGTTGAGCGAGACCGATGCCGACGCGAGCGCCGGCGCGGCACCGACCAGCCGCACCTGCTGCATCGAATTGGTCGACGCGAAGCCGAGCCCCCACACCGCAACCGAGGCCGCCATCAACGCATAGGCGCCGGCGCTCAGTGCCCAGCCGGCGACGCCGGCGAGCAGCATCGCGGTGAACAGCACCGACGTCTTCCACGCTCCCCAGGTATCCACGATGCGCGTTGCGATCGCGATGCCGACGAATCCGAAGATGCCGTAGAGCGCGAACACGATGCTGATGGCGTCGGCATTGGCGCCGGTCAGCTTGGCGAGCAGCGGGCCCATGAAGGTGAACACCACGAACTGGCCGGACATCTGCAGCGTCGTGACCGACAGCAGCAGGATGACGGTCGGATTGCGGCCGAGCTCGGCCCAGGTCCGCAAGGCCACCGGCGCGCCATGCAGTCCGCCGGGCAGCCGCCACCACAGCAGCAGCGAGCTCACGAGCCCGGTCAGCGCGATCGCGCCATAGGTCGTGCGAAAGCCGTAACGGCTGGCGATGAAGGTGATCAACGGCAGCCCGATCGCAGCCGCGAGCGACCAGCCGAGGAAGATGTAGGCGATCGTGCTGCCGCGCTTCTCTACCGGGACGATCAGCGCCGCAGTGCCGGCCGCCTGCGGGGTGTAGAGCACACCGACCGCGAGCATCACCAGGCGAATGATCAGGAGGCTGTCGTAGTCCGGCGCGAAGGCCGATGCCGCATTGGTCAACGTCAGCACCAGCAGCGTCGCCGTCAGCAGAGCGCGCCGTTCGAACCGGCTGGTCAGCCACGCCGTCACCGGCGAGCCCACGCACAGCACGATGGCGCCAAAGGTGATCAGGAGACCCGCGGTGTGGATCGTGACGCCGAGCCCATTGGACAGCTCCGCCAACATGCCTGCCGGCGCCAGCACCGAGCAGCCGGTGACGATGTTGCCGAGCATCAATGCGGTGGGAGCGAAGCGTTTCACGCGGCGGTGTTAGCAGACTCCGAGATCAATGCAACTGCATCTAAATGCATGGCACGTGATCACCCGGCGCCTCTTGCGCCTATGGCGAGGGCGACGCGGCCGGCGCCGCATTGACGCTCGGCGAAACGACAACCGGCGGAAACGAGCCGGCAGGCTTCGGGCCTGTGGCGGTCGTCGGACACGACGCCAGCAGCTGCGTCCATCCCTGCTCCAGCCCGGTGGTGTCGATATCGAATTTCGCGAAGCTCGGCTTCGGGTCGGACTTGGTATCGGGCTTAGCGTCCGACTTGGTATCTGACTTGCCGTCGGACGCCAGCGTGCTTTCACCGACCTGCAGATGCGGGGCCACCAGCATCGCCTTGACGGCGTCCGAGGACACCGGATCGCTCCAGACCTCGTATTTGCCGAACCGCGCCGGCAACCTGCCGAATGCGACGGTCTTGGTGGCGCCGGCCATCATCACCACCGTGCTCTTGCCGGCGGCGCCCTCGTCGAACTCGCGGACGAACATCAGCCGCCCGCGATCCTTGTTCTCGCAGAACAGCCGCCACTCCATCATGCGGAACGAGCTGCCGTCGCCCTTTTTCTCCTGCGCGATCTTGCGAACATAGGGCCGCGTTTCCTTCTCCACCGCCCACAGTGTTTCCGGCAAAGGCCGCGTATCGATACCAAATCGATAGAGTTCCGGCCGTGTCAGCACGTGCAGGTTCTCGAACTTCACGCTCCGGATCAGCTCGCTGAGCTCATGGCTGATCCCCATCGCCGCCAGGAACTTGTCGCGGTCGCGATCGGCGCTCACCATCTCGCGTCGCCTGAAATCGGCGACGACCTGCGCGGATGGATGTCCGTGCACGACGAACATCAGCTTGGAATTGTGGACCCCGACCACCGAATCAGGCGCCACCTCGCGGTTGGTCGCGCCCACGAACAGATAGGCGCAGGCCGAAACGCACATCGCGTTGCGCGTGGTGAGTTGGGCCTCGACCTCGCCCTTCGCAGCCTTGATCTTCAGGCAGGCGGCATCGGTTTGCGTGCCCGTGGAACAGGCGGGCACGGTGGTGCGGCCGATTCGGGCGATCGCGTTGTGTGTGCGCAGAAACCGCGCGATCCCATAGGACTGCTCGACGTTTCCGCCCGGCGAATGCAGATAGATCGGAAGCTGCTTGTCCTTGATGGGAAAAAGGAAGGTGCGAATCCGCTGCGCGGCTTCCCGATCGATCTCGCCTTCGATCGCGATCCAGCGATCGCAACCGGCGCCGCAAGCATTCGGCGGTCCCTTGGCGAGATAGATGGTCAGCTTCTTCGCAAATCCGGCCTTCTCGACCGGTGTGTCTTCCGCCCGCAAGGTGCCCGGGATCAGAAGCAACGCCACGAAAAACAGGAGACGGGAAAACATGAACCTTGCGGATGGCGCGATGGCGGAAAATGGACGCCGGACGTTAGACGATGATCGGCAGCGTCGCAACGATCAGTGGCGCCCGATGCAGACGAGCCTCCCTCGATTCCGCGCAGCCGGCGGTCCATTTTCTTGATATTGCCGGATTGCAGGCGTCAAATCCCCTGCTATACCGCTGCTTTCCGCTTACCTGCGCTCGTTCGCAGGAGTGAGCTACAGGAGACATCATGGCAGACACGCCCCCCAAATCCGAATCCGGATTCCAGTACAGCCTCTCTAACCTCAAGCCCGCAGAACCCGTGGACAAGATCGCCCTCACCTTCCCTGATGGAGCGAGGCGCGATTTCCCGAGAGGGACGACCGGTCTCGACATCGCCCGGGGCATTTCGCCCTCACTCGCCAAGCGCACCGTCGCGATGGCGCTCGACGGCACGATTGCCGACCTCAACGATCCCATCGAAGCCGATGCAAAGATCGAGCTGATCGGCCGCGAAGACCCGCGCGCGCTGGAACTGATCCGGCACGATGCCGCGCATGTGCTGGCCGAAGCCGTGCAGTCGCTGTGGCCGGGCACCCAGGTCACGATCGGCCCTGTCATCGAGAACGGCTTCTACTACGACTTCTTCCGCAACGAGCCGTTCACCCCGGAAGATTTTGCCGCGATCGAGAAGCGGATGCGCGAGATCATCGCGCGCGACAAGCCGTTCACCAAGGAAGTCTGGGATCGCGAGAAGACCAAGCAGGTGTTCCGCGACAAGGGCGAGGCCTTCAAGGTCGAGCTGGTCGACGCGATTCCCGGCAACGAGCCGATCAAGATCTATTTCCAGGGCGACTGGTTCGATCTCTGCCGTGGCCCGCACATGACCTCCACCGGCAAGGTCGGCAACGCCTTCAAGCTGATGAAGGTGGCCGGCGCCTATTGGCGCGGCGATTCCAACAATCCGATGCTGACCCGCATCTACGGCACGGCATTCGCCAAGCAGGAAGACCTCGACGCCTACCTCAGGCAGATCGAGGAGGCCGAGAAGCGCGACCACCGCAAGCTCGGCCGCGAGCTCGACCTGTTCCACTTCCAGGAGGAAGGCCCCGGCGTGGTGTTCTGGCACCCGAAGGGCTGGACCATCTTCCAGCAGTTGATCGCCTATATGCGGCGCCGGCTGCTCGGCGACTACAACGAGGTCAACGCGCCGCAGATCCTCGACAAGGTGCTGTGGGAGACCTCGGGCCACTGGGACTGGTACCGCGAGAACATGTTCGCAGCGCAATCCGCCGGCGACGAGGCCGAGGACAAGCGCTGGTTCGCGCTGAAGCCGATGAACTGCCCGGGCCATGTGCAGATCTTCAAGCACGGGCTGAAGAGCTACCGCGATCTGCCGCTGCGGCTCGCCGAGTTCGGCGTCGTGCATCGCTACGAGCCGTCGGGCGCGATGCACGGCCTGATGCGGGTGCGTGGCTTCACCCAGGACGACGCTCACGTGTTCTGCACCGAGCAGCAGCTCGCCGAAGAATGCCTCAAGATCAACGACCTGATCCTGTCGACCTATGCCGATTTCGGCTTCGACGGCGAGCTCACGGTCAAGCTCTCGACGCGGCCGGAGAAGCGGGTCGGCACCGACGAGATGTGGGATCACGCCGAGCGCGTGATGGCCACCGTGCTGTCGGAGATCAAGGCCAAGGGCAGCAACCGGATCCGCACCGAGATCAATCCCGGCGAAGGCGCGTTCTACGGGCCGAAGTTCGAATATGTGCTGCGCGACGCCATCGGCCGCGATTGGCAGTGCGGCACCACGCAGGTCGACTTCAACCTCCCGGAACGGTTCGGCGCGTTCTACATCGATCACGACGGCTCGAAGAAGGCACCTGTCATGGTGCACCGCGCGATCTGCGGCTCGATGGAGCGCTTCATCGGCATCCTGATCGAGCACTATGCCGGCAACTTCCCGCTCTGGCTGGCGCCGACGCAGCTCGTGGTCACGACCATCACCTCCGAAGGCGACGAATACGCCAAGGTGGTGGCGGCGGCGGCGCGCCGCGCGGGCTTGCGGGTCGAGATCGACCTGCGCAACGAGAAGATCAACTACAAGGTCCGCGAACATTCGCTGGCCAAGATCCCGGCCCTGCTCGTCGTCGGCAAGAAGGAAGCCGAAACCCATTCGGTCTCGGTCCGCCGCCTCGGCAGCGAGCGCCAGACCGTGATGCCGACCGACGAGGCGATCGCCGCGCTGGTCGATGAAGCAACCCCGCCGGACGTGAAGCAGGCGCGATCCGTCGCCTGATCTTCACAATCGGTCTAAACTGGCTTTCGCAGGCTTGGTCGTGCCCCCATCTTGGGGGCACGACTCCACTTGAAGGACATGTCCGTGCCCGATGCCATTGAACTTCTGAAGACACGCCGCTCGATGAAACCGCGCGAGATGACCGGCCCGGGCCCGTCCGCAGCCGAGCTCGAAACCATTCTGACGATCGGTGCCCGCGTGCCTGACCACGGCAAGCTCGCGCCCTGGCGCTTCATCGTGTTCGAGGGCGACGCCCGCGCGCGCGCCGGCGACGTGATCGCAAAAGTCTTCGCCCGGAAAAATCCCGGCGCGCCGGCCTCCGATATCGAGGTCGAGAAGAAGCGCCTGACCGATGCGCCGCTGGTGATCGGCATCGTCTCCTTCACCAAACCGCACCCGAAGGTGCCGCCGTGGGAGCAGGAACTGTCGGCGGGCGCGAGCGCGATGAACATCGTCACCGCCGCCACGGCCCTCGGCTACGGCGCCTGCTGGCTGACCGGCTGGTTCGTCTTCGATCGCGACGTGCTCGACGGTCTCGGCCTGAAGCCGGACGAGAAGCTCGCCGGCCTGATCCACATCGGAACTCCGACCAAGCCGAGCGAGGACCGCCCGCGCCCGGCGCTGTCGGATATCGTGACGCGGTTCTAGACTGTAGACCTCGTCATTGCCGGGCTTGACCCGGCAATCCATCAAGACCAGAGACTCTTTCGAAGCGGGGTGGATGGCCGGGTCGGGCCCGGCCATGACAAGCGCAGAGAATGCTCAGGCCGCCTTCGACGCGCGCTCGGCAAAACCGCGCAGCAAGGCCGCGATCTCGTGCCCAGGCCTCGCGGCGCTGAACAGGAAGCCCTGCACCTCGTTGCAGCCTTCGGCGCGCAGCCAGTCGAGCTGATCCGTCGTCTCGACGCCTTCCGCGGTCGTGGTGATCTTGAGGCTGCGGCCGAGGCCGGAGATCGCGCGCACGATCGCGACGCAGTCGGTGCGCCGCGCCAGGTCCTTGACGAAGGAACGGTCGATCTTGATCTTGTCGAACGGGAAGCTGCGCAGATAGCTCAGGCTGGAATAGCCGGTGCCGAAATCGTCCATCGAGATGCTGACGCCGAGTTCGCGCAGCTGATGCAGGATCGCGAGGTTGGCTTCGGTCTCCGCGAGAAACACCGACTCGGTGATCTCGAGTTCGAGCCGCCGCGCCGGCAGGCCGGAATGCGCCAGCGCCGAGATCACGGCCTGGACCAGATTGCGACTGCGGAACTGGACCGGCGACAGATTGACGGCGACCTTGACGTCAGCCGGCCACTTCATCGCCTCGGCGCAGGCTTCGCGCAGCACCCACTCGCCGAGGGCTACGATCAGGCCGATGTCTTCGGCAACCGGGATGAACTCCGCGGGCGAGACCATGCCCTTCTGCGGATGCCGCCAGCGCAGCAATGACTCGAAGCCCGAGATGCGATCGGCCGCGATGTCGACCAGCGGCTGGTAGTGCAGCTCGAACTCGCCGTTGTTGAAGGCCACGCGCAGGTCGCGCTCCATATCGCGGCGCTTCTGCGCCTGCTGATCCATCTCCGGTTCGAAGAAGTGGTGCACGCCGCCGCCCTCGGCCTTGGCGCGATACAGCGCCATATCGGCATTGCGCATCAGTTCTTCCGAACTCGTGCCGTCGCCCGGCGACAGCGCGATCCCGATGCTGGCGCCGACCACGACCTCGAGCCCGTCGATGTTGTAGGGCGCGCTCAAGGCATCGATCAGCCGTTCGGCGAAGGCGCTGGCCTCGTTCGGCGAAGCGTCGGCGGCCAGCACGATCGCGAACTCGTCACCGCCGAGCCGGGCCGCCACATTGTCATCGCGGACCGCCTCGCGCAGCCGCTCCGCCACCAGCTTGAGCAGCCGGTCGCCCATCGGATGCCCGAAGGAGTCGTTGACGTTCTTGAACAGGTCGAGGTCGACGCACATGACAGCGACGCGCTTGTTGCCGGAGCGGCCGCGCTCCAGCGCCTCGCCGAGACGCTGCTGGTAGAAGTCGCGGTTCGGCAGATTGGTAAGGCCGTCATGATGCGCCATATGCGCGATCCGCGCTTCGGCGGCGCGCCGCTCGGTGATGTCGACCACCGCGACCAGATAGCCGTCGCGCCCCTCGAACGCCACCTTGCGTCCGAAGGTCAGCACATGGATCTCGGTGCCGTCGGCCCTGATATGCCGCCAGTCGCGGCTCGATTGATAGACGTCGCCAATCTCGCGCAGCGCCGCGCTGTGCACGTTCCACTCGTCCACCGGCCAGATCTCGCGCAGTGTCATGCCGAGAAATCGCTCCCGGCTGTAGCCATAGTGCTGAACGGCCGCGTCGTTGACGCTGAGGAATTCCATCGTGCCGGCGTCGAACACCCACATCGGCATCGGGTTGTTTTCGAACAGCAGGCGGAACGACACCTCGCGCTGCTTCAGCGCGGTGACGTCGGTGACCGTCAGCGACAGCATGTCGCTGAACGCCGTGACGCCGAGCCTGAGGCAGCGATCGCCGCTGTCGATCTCGAACTGCCCGCCGGGGCCGCTGCCGACGAATCCGCGCAAACGGTTCATCACCGCCGGCGCTGCGAGCGGATTGCCGCCGGCGCTGAGCCTGCGCCACAGCAATTCGGTCGCGGGCTGCATCAGGAGCCTTGCGGCGCCCTGGTTGAGATGCACGACCTGGAAGTCGGCCGGCTCGCCCTGCGCGTCGCGGATCGCGGCGAGCGACAGCACGCCCTCGTCGGTGGCCGAGAAGATCGTGTCGAGAAGATTGTACTGCGCATTGCACTCGTTGACGTAGACACCGACCAGGATACCGCCCCAGCGCGACCGCGTCGGCAGCGCCAGCACGTCGAAGGTCCGCACCAGGCCATCGCGCACGCAATGCGCCGACGCGAGATAGGGCCGGCAGTTCGCGCGCGCGTTTGCGGCGGCTTCTGTCAGCGCGGTGGCGCAGTCCGGCGGCAGCGCGCTGAGCGGAATGTCCCAGCGCTCGTCGTTCAGCCAGGTCTGGACATAGCGGCCGGTATGGGACGCGCACAGCACGCCATCGACCTCGCGCAACAACACGATGTGATCCGCGAGCCGGCCGAGGCTGCCGAGCATCACGTCCTCATAGTGCGGCAGCTTCTCGCCGGGACGAACCGCGGCCTGCCACTTGCGTTGCAGCACCGGAACGTCGGCGAACATCTCGGAACTGAACTTGGCCGATGTCTTTGCTGATTTCTTGTTGGCCATGTGCATGGCACGCCCCGTTCACGCAAACGCTTATCCCCGTGGCATCCAAGTCATGCCGCGGCTTAATGCCGTGTAAAAATAGTGAGCCCGCGCATCACCGCGAGCGATTATGACGGCTCAATTTTGCGCGATGGTTAGTTGGCGTTAGAGACCATGACAATTGCATGAAAATGCAACCCGGCCGGACGTCAACGCGCCACGACCTCGACCTCGCCGTCGACGCCGTTGACGACGTTGAACGGACGCTCGAACACCTTGCCCTCGTTCTTGGCAATCGCGCGATACTCGCCTTCGGACAGCACGACGCGCGGGAACGCGCCGATCGATTCCTTGATCACGTCGCCGCCCGGCGTGATCACCGACCACGCGGTGTTGGCGAGCGCCTCGCCGCCCTTCTCGCTGACGAGCTTGAGCGTGATGACCGCAGCCCGATGCGTGACGGTCACGTCGGTGAGCTTGCCCGCCGCGACGCGAATGTCGGAACGCACCACCGAGTTGGCGTCACCGTAGTTGGAGACGATATAGTAGGTGCCCTCGGGCAGCAGCGCGACGTCGCCGGCGGAGACGTTGGGCACCAACGGGCCGCGGTCCGAGCCGTCGAACTGGCTGCCCTTGTAGATCGCGAACGAAATCTGGTTGGCCGGTATCTTGCTCGAGCCGACCCGGCCCTCGATCCGCAGGCCACCTGCCGGCAGCACGAAGGACTCGCGATCGGTCTCCGACTTCAGGCTGACGGCGCGCACCGCGCTGACGAGACCGAGCGCGACATGGACCACGTAATTGCCGGGCGGCAGCACGAGGTTGGGCGTTGCGCCGCGCTCCTCCCGGATCAGCTTGTAGGTGCCGTTGTCGTCAGGCTTGTCGGCGAACACCCGCCAGACCAGCCCGGCATTGATGACCGGCAGGTCCTTGCCGTACCGCGCCGTCAGCGCCAGCACCGCCTGTCCGGCGGTCGGGGACCCGGCCGGCGGGGTCACCGGGGGCACGGTCGCAATCGAGGGCTGGACGATGGTCGGCTGGTTCAGCGGACCGGGCAGAACCGGCCCGGAACCGGCCCCGGACGGCGGCGCCAGATTGAGCGCCGGGCCGGTCGGTACCTCCGGCACCGACGCGGGTGGGATCGGCGGCGGCCGGTCGCTGAAGAACTGCGCCGATACGGAATTGGGGATCAGGGCGAGCAAAAAAGCCGCAAGCGTCAATAGCGGAAGGAGCCGCGTGCCCCGCCCGCATCCGCCGATGCCGTTGCCCCTCGAAGTCATCCCCATGCTTTTCAACGAAAACGCGGCAAATTCAAGCCTTCGTCCGAGGGGCGTCCAAGGGTTTTGTCACAGTCCGGGCGGCGCAAAGCCCCGGTTTGGAACCGCTCGATCAAGCCGATGTTAGCCCTGATGTCGCGGTCCAGTCACATTCCCTGCCTACCGCGGACGACCCGGGGCATGAATCATGCCTGTCGGGACTAACCATGAAGACGGACGACGCTGGCGCAGCCATGCAGTGCAGCCTAGTCTCGCGCTGGCAGGAGATTTGTCGTGTTGGATAGCTGGATGGGCCGAGGCCACAAGAGCTCCGACGGCCCCGACAAGGTAGGACTGGGACCGGTTCGCCGGCCGGTAATCGGGCTGGCGCTCGGCGGCGGCGCCGCGCGGGGCTTTGCCCATATCGGCATCATCAAGACCCTGCTCGCCCATGGCATCGTCCCCAATGTCGTCGTCGGCACCTCGATCGGCTCGGTGGTCGGCGGCGCTTATGCGGCCGGCCATATTGAAACGCTGGAGAAATGGGCCCGCGGCCTGCAGCCGCGCAGCGTGCTCGGCTATCTCGACATCCGCCTCAACGGTTCCGGCCTGATCGGCGGCACCAAGCTGGCCGCCGAGATCGAGGCGGCGCTGGGAAAATCCATGATCGAGGACCTCCCGATCAAGTTTGCGAGCGTCGCAACCGAGGTCCGCACCGGCCACGAGATCTGGTTGACCCAGGGCCCGCTGGTCGACGCCATGCGCGCCTCCTACGCCCTGCCCGGCATCTTCGCGCCGGTGCTGATCGGCGACCGCTGGCTGGTCGATGGCGCGCTGGTCAACCCGGTGCCGGTCTCAGCTGCGCGCGCGCTCGGCGCCGAGATCGTCATTGCGGCCAACCTCTCCAGCGACGTGTTCGCGCACTCGACCACGATCTACAATCACGGCGCGGTGCCGACGCCTGAGGTAACGGTCGCGGTGACCGCCGAGCCAGAGGTGGAGTCGGAGCCGCCGAAGCGCCGCTTTGGTCGGTTCTTCTCGGCCGAACGCACCGTGAAGCGGGAGTTCTTCGGCAGCGCCACCCGGCCCGGCATCTCCAGCGTCATGGTCGACGCCTTCAACATCATGCAGGACCGCATCACCCGCGCCCGTCTCGCCGGCGACCCGCCCGACATGCTGATCTCGCCGCGGGTCGGCCAGATCGGCTGGTTCGACTTCCACCGCGCCGACGACCTGATCGCGCACGGCATCCGCGCCGCCGAACGCGCCATCGGCGCGATCGAGGAAGCGATCGAGGTCCTGGCGCCGCCGTCGAGCGGCGCCGGCAGCACCGGGAAATAATCTCAGGCGGTCTTGATGTAGTCGCGCAGCGCTTCCTGCTCGCGCTCATATTCCTGCACGCGACTCTTGACGATGTCTCCGATCGAGATCAGCCCGACCACCTTGCCGTCCTCGAGCACGGGCAGATGGCGGAACTTGCCTGTCGTCATCATCTCCATGATGGCGCTGACCGTATCGGACTGACGGCAGCTCACGACCTTCTTGGTCATCACAGAGCTCACCGGTTCGTCCAGCGCGCCCGCGCCGCGCTCTGAGAGCACGCGCACGATGTCGCGCTCCGACAGGATGCCTTCCATCCGGCCCTGCTCCATCACCAGCACCGCGCCGATCTTGCGCTCGCCGAGCAGCTTGACCGCCGCCGACAGCTTCGCGCCGGGCGCGACGCTCATGACCTGATGGCCCTTTGCATCGAGAATGGAACGTACCGTCATTGTCGCCTCCCTGAATCCGCTCGCGCCCCGCCTCGACGGGATCGCGCCTGTTCGCCAGAGTCTTCAATCAACAGTTCCGCGCCGATTTCGGTTCCGGGGCGCGGTCAGTAGCTGGGCTCGATTTGTCGGCCCGCTTTGTTTCTGCGTCGCAAAGATGATGGAGGAATTCGAACCGAGCCGCAAGCGGCGATCAGACGCGCCCCGACTGATCCACCGACGACGCATCTGCAGCATCGTCTCGCGCGCGCGGGATCGGATCGAACAGCGAGAACAGCAACAGCCCGGCGAGGAAGCCGCCGATATGGGCCTGCCAGGCGACGACCGTATCCTCGCCACCGAGCGACAGCGACGTGGCACCGAACAGGATGTTGACGCCGAACCAGATCGCGAGGAAGGCGAGCACCCGTCCGTTGCGCAGCGCCCGCCACAGCGACAGCGCTGGCACCCTGGCGGCCGCTTCGGCATCGCCGCGGCTGAACGACAGGAAGCTGCCCTTCACGAAGGCGAAGCGGATCGCTGCTGCCATCGTGCCCGACACCGACGCCGATGCACCGATCATCGGCGCGATCGCGTGCTCATGGGTCAGCAGATGCGCAAGCGCACCGGCCGCCGCCGTCACCGCCATGAAGACAAAGAAGCGCACCGCGCCGAAGCGCCGCGCCAGCGCACTGCCGAACGGCAGCAGCCACAGCACGTTGAAGCCGATGTGGGTGAGGTTGGCGTGCAGCAGCGAATAGGTGACGAAGGTCCAGACCTTGGCGCCGTCCCCGCCCGGGAAGGTGACGTCGAGCAGCGTCGAATCGTAGCGCTTCGGGATGAAGCCGAACACGTCGATGGTCCAGTTCTCCATCTCCGGCGGCAGCAGCACCCGCAGATGGATCACCGCGAGCAGCAGGATGTAGGCGGTGAGCGCCGGCGGAAGGGTCAGGATCGGCTCACGCGGCGCCTCGGGCGGCGGCGCGAGCGGGGATTCGGGATGGGAGTCCAAGGGGTCGGCGACCTCGAATGCGGCTGTGAAACCAGAGATAGGCGGCTTTCACACCCCTGTGCAAGTGCACAGTCCCGAAATCGGACATTGCCGGTCGCGCAGCGCCAGGATCGGGACAATAGGCCAGACAAAAGAAAAGGGAGGGTGCTGAGAATTTCCCCCTGCTATTGTTCCCGCTTATGAATTTTGGAAAACGTGGCGTCCAAAAACGACTGAAAACGACAGAACAAATCAGCATTTGGAAAACACGCTAGGGCGTAACCCGGTGCGCGCAGGCATGTAAGACACACCTGACCCTGCGGCGCAGCCTTCCTGTCCAAAGCCTTCTGCCAGTCCTTCACATCGTCCTCGTACCAGGCAATGCGCCGCGGTGCGATCTCACGCGACTTAGGGAACCGGCCTTCGTCCATTTCCCGGTAAAGCGTGCGTCGGCTGAAAGGCACGACCGCCAGCACCTGCCTGACGCTGAGCATCTAGCGAGGGGCTGCTGTCACGGTGTTTGCGTCAGGACGCTCGCCTGAGCAGCGTCGAGAAGATGAGGCGCGCCCCCGAATCAGCAGGCGTCATCTTCCTCGAGGAAGGTCAGTCGATTGATGGCGGGCCTGGCGTGCGGCTGGCAAAGTAGCTGTGACGATCGCATCCACCCTCTCAAGCCACGAGCATTTTCAACTTCACGATGACGTGGGCCCGGTAAATGGCGAATTCCATAGCCTGAAGATACAGATATTGTCCGGCGATCTTGCGGTCGGTTTTGCTGGAGACTTCGGCGCGGCCTACAAGGCGATTATAGATCTGGCTGCAGCTCTGGCTAAAGGCCCAAGTCTTGATTCCGTCGAATGGTTGCGGATGCGCAACCTTGAACACGTGGATTTCCTTGTGTTGTGCAACAGCACCGCGGCCAAAAAGCTGCATGTGATTGAGGACGGCAAGGTTCGAAGAGCCACCAATGCGCACATCGGTGACTCGATGGGATGGAAGCGCTTTCTGAAACTCAAGAAGCCTTACGAAGGCCCCGATACTAGAGTTTCGATTGCTGCAGACGGAACAGAACAGACAGACGCAGTGACGGACGGGGAGAAGGAATTTGATATTGTCTCAAACTATGGAGGCGCTTTCCCGCGACACCGTTGGCCGAAAGCAGTCAACATTCGGCGCAATTAGCGGATGCATTATATGAGTCGCAGACGCACGAATTTCGCGAAACCTGGAATATCTTGGAATGAATCTGGTCGGGGGAACATGGTAGACAGGACGAGCGGAAGGGTTAGCTTCACAGAAATAGCCGTTTAGGTCTTTTCGGAAGCGTCCTCCTGAATGTAGACCGAGCCGCCGTGCCCGTACAAAAAGCTGGATTGACCTCGCGCGAAAGTTGAGACAATTCAGAATCGCGACGAATTTGTGGCGTGGGATGGGGGGCTTTCCCGATGGATACTTTCACGATTTTTACTGTTGCGGCCATCGCAGTTTATGGATACGGCACCTTGACCACATTCGGGGCTTTTTCCCGCGCCGGCCGCATCGGCATCAAACAGATCGTTGGCTCTTGTCTTTGGCCCATTTGGTGGCTGCACGCGCTTGGACTTTCCGGCGTCCTCGATGCCTTTACTAGAGCGCTGGACGCGGGCCTCAACTCTATCGGTCGCATGTTGGGCACCGTCCTGGATGCCATTGTCAAAGCGTTAAGCGCTGTCTCGGATGCAATCGAAACTATCTCATACGGAACTGAAGGCAGGCGCATAATATCGCTCGCGCTTGGCCTTTTCGCGTGCGGTCACTTCCTTGCAAGCAGTTGGAACGCGTGCAGCGGCGTAGCCTGCACTGGCGTTGCCGTTAAGAGCGTTGCGATGCTCTTTTCTCCTGTCAGCGTTGGCTATCTGACGTGGCTCATCTCGCAGTACGCCGTGGGATAGGCAGGCGCGGAATGCATGGTATTATGGGGCGGGGCCGGTCGATTGCGGATGCAGACTATCGCCGCGACATCGATGGCCTGCGTGCCGTCGCCGTGCTGTCGGTGCTTGTGTTCCATTACGGGCTGTCGTTGCCCCCGAGTTGGCGGCTGCTGACCGGCGGGTTCACTGGTGTTGACGTCTTCTTCGTGATCTCAGGCTTTCTGATCACTTCGATCCTTGCGAAAGAGATCGACCAAGGCCGCTTTTCCATTCTCGGCTTCTACGATCGGCGCGTTAGGCGGATCCTGCCGGCGCTGCTCGTCATGCTGGGGGTGACGCTCATTGCCGGCAACCTGCTGTTGATGCCTGGCGACTACGTCAGCCTCGCCAACAGCGCAGCCGCAGCCGCCTTCGGAACGTCGAACTTCTACTTCCTCAATCACACCGGCTATTTCGATCGGTCCGCCGACCTGTTGCCACTGCTGCATACCTGGTCGCTGGGTGTCGAAGAACAGTTTTATGTCGTGTGGCCGATCCTGCTTGCGGTCATCGTCAGACGTGGCAAGCGCAACGATACCGCGGCGATCATCATAGCGCTCGCGATGATTGGTTTTGCCGTTGGCGCGATCTACTTCGCGGACGAGCCCAAGACTGCTTTCTACTTTCCTGTGACGCGGGCGTGGGAGCTCTCGCTTGGCGCGCTGCTAGCCTTCCTGCCCCGGCTGCGCGGCAAGGGCGCTGAGCTTGCGACCGTCGCCGGCCTCGCCCTGATCATCACCGGTTTCGTTGTGATCAGCGAAGAGACGTTTACGAGCGCAGCGGCGCTGTTGCCTTGCGTTGGTGCTGCGCTCGTCATCTGGCCCCGTGAGACAGCAGTTCGCTCTGCGCGATGTCTCGGCCTCCTCGCCCCGTTCGGCCTGATCTCTTATAGCCTGTACCTCTGGCACTGGCCGGTGTGGGTGCTGTACCGCGTCTACATAAACAGCGGAGAACCGCGGATCCGGGAAGCGATTGCGCTCACTCTCGTCTCGATCGCGCTTGCCGCCTTGTCCTATCGCTACATAGAGCAGCCGTTCCGCCGCCCTCGCCCCGACGCATCGAAGACCGTCCTTGCCGGACTCGTTGCCGCGCTCATGATCTTCTGCGGCGGCATGTATGTCGACAGCGCCGACGGCTTTCCGAAACGCATCACGTCCGACATCGAGGATTTGCGCAGCCTCGAGGTCATGTGGGAATGGCCGTGTCCGGCATTTAAGTTCGTGCCCCAGCTCAACAACACCTATTGTACGTTCGGACAGCCGTGGGCGACGGCCAAGTCGAAAGCTCTCCTCTGGGGCGACAGTCACGCTGAGCATTTCGCGCCGCTGGTGCAATCCGCCATTCCGAATTACGGGACGCTGCTCTTTGCCTCCTGCCCCGCAATGTTCAACCAGCATATCTACCGCAACTTTGCCGGACTGCCGAATTACCGCGAACAGTGCGCCGATCAGAGGCAGCGTGCCATCAAACTCCTTCACGATGACCCGTCGATCAACCTCGTCATCCTGGCGTCCGCTTGGGCGTACTTTCCAGAGATAACGGAGCAGGACGGCACGCTCGGCAATAAGACGGGGATCGAGCTCGATACAGCCGGTCTTGAAGATCTGATCCAGCAGGCCTCGAGCCCCGGGCGCAGGTTCGTGATCTTTGGGATGATACCGCAATTCATCCGCGATCCCATTCCCTGCGCTACGCTAGGCGCAACTGGCCTTTTGCGGCGACAATGCGCTCCCGACAAAGTCGAACAGCAGCGGCTGCAGACGTTTTCGATTCCGACCGACAACATGTTTCGGGACATCGCGCATCGGAATCCGAACGTCACCGTCGTGATCCCGCACGACGCGCTGTGCGGCGTTGCGGGATGCAAGACGTGGTTGAACAACGAATTCCTGTACCGGGACGCCGGCCACATTCGCCGCAACCTCAAACCAGAGGTACTGCGAGACCTTGTCGCCCTCTTCGGCTTGCCTGCTGCACTTAATACGGAGGCAACTTCGGTTGCACGAGACTAGATGAACCTTTAGCAGCGCGCAAAAACGAATGGCACAGCGCGCACAAACGAAACGCCCCTTTTTTGCCAGTACCAGGACTCTCACCTGCGCCGATGACGCGAGGTGGGCTGATACCGCAACTTGTGCGCTTGCTCGGTAAGGTTGCAGCGCGGTATGGTCGCCGGTACAAACTGGAACCGAGCGGAAATATGGGGACACTTCGATTTTTGCTGGCGCTTTGCGTCGTCGTCACCCACGCGCGCGGCGCGACGTTTTTCAGCCATCAGCTTCTCAACGCAATTACCGCGGTCCAAGCCTTTTATGTGATCTCCGGCTTTCTGATCACTATGGTGCTCGACACCCGCGCCGGGTACCGAAGCGTTCGCCAGTTCTATCTCAGTAGGTATCTGCGGCTGTGGCCGGCCTATGCGGTGGTGGCGCTCCTGACACTCGTGGTGTTCAAGGGTTCCACAATCGTCGCCGGCGTCACGAACCTCGATGCCGCGGGCGCTCTGTTCGTGATCGTGAGCAACGCTACAATCTTCTTCCAGGACCTCTTTCTTTTCTTCGCGATTAGCCCGGACGGCTCTCTCTTCCCGACCACACATTTCGGCACCGAGCCGGGACCCCAGCTGAACGGCCTGATGCTCGTGCCTCAGATGTGGAGCGTCGGTGTCGAGCTCATATTCTACGCGATCGCTCCATTCGTTTGCCGTTCCCCCGTCAGGCTGATCGCGCTGCTCTGCATCGGGTTGGCGACCCGCCTTGCTATCGGCTACTGGTCCCCGCCGGCTCTCGATCCGTGGTTCTATCGCTTTGCGCCTGCGGAAATGACCATGTTCGCTGCTGGCGGACTAGCTTACTTCGCCGGCAAGGGACTGCACTTTGTCCCTGCGCGCGTACTGAAGACTGTCGGGATCGTCTGCCTTGCAGCGGTGGCGTTCGTCGTCATCGTACCGCCAGCGGAGGTCTATGGGTTCTCGCAAACGCTGTTCCTGCTCAATCCCAGGATGATCCTTATAATCATTGCCGCGTGCCCGATGCTATTCATGGCTTTTCGAGACTCCCGGCTCGACAGCATGATCGGCGAGCTGAGTTATCCAATGTACTTGTCTCACCTCTTCGTTGCGGAGACGATGGTCCGCTACAGCCCATCGCTGATGACGCCCGACAACTTCGCCTATGTCTGTGCAACAGTGCTTTTCAGCGCTGCGCTGTTGTGGCTGGTCATCTTGCCAATCGATCGCTACCGTCGGCGGTTCGGAGCACGACTGCCCGCGGCCCCTTCGATCAATTTGGCCCAAGAATATCCGGCGGCCAAACTGCTTTGAGTGCTTCTGGCGACTTCGCCGCGCCAGGCTGGGGACTCTTGGTGACGTCCCGCAGCGCCCGTTTTCTTGCGGCGATTGACTGCTTACGCGCGACGTCGCCAGCCTCGTCCGCGCGCTGATACTCAACGTCTAGGGCGGCAAGTCGCGGCGCGCGCCACGCGCATTCTGCTCCTGAAGATCGCGCGGCACTTTTCCATGTTGTGTACAATCGCTCCGCCGCTCTGCTGCCACGCATCAAAAAACGTTTGATCTTGCGGGATGGCCTCTAGGTCGATGACCGTTGGTGACACAGCATCCAATGGGATGTCTTTTCCCAATGCGCGATCTATGGTGCGCTGCTCAGAACAATCCACTTCGTCGTCTTGCGAAGTGACTGGATAACAGATGCTGACGCCACCGTCCGCACGCTGGCGCGTGACGACATAGTCGGCCCCGGAATAACTAAGCATGGGCTGCGCGTCACCTTCGCGGCGGAGATCAAGCGTGTCACCGGCGCCAACGATGATCAGGTTGCCGCCGCCCTTGGCGACCGCGACGTCAGGACGGGCCGGCAATACACTCGGCATGTCGAACAGGAGGCGCGGATCATCAAGGTGTTCTTCGGCCAGTACTTGAAGCCGAAAGCCGGCGTCTCCGAGGCCGCCCTAGTCGAGCACATCACCGCCCGTGTGATGGAAACGATCCGCGACGCGCGAACAGGAACGGAACAAGATTTAGAAAACGGTACGGCCCAGGCTTTCCAAAACTAGAAAATTGCTAGCAAATACAAACCCTTAAAAGAAAAGGGAGGGTGCTGAGAACACCCTCCCTGATCGGTCGGTCTTGTCATGCCCCAGAGGGATCGGGAGACCATCCCCACCCCTCCCCGCACGATGACCAAACTGTTTGACGCCACCTGTGTACCAACCCCGCCGGCGCTTGGGGCAGCCGGCGAACGGGAACGCCGCAACCCTATGCGGGCCCGTCGCGGACGCCAAGGACATAGTTAAATTTACGTTAACAACACAAAGCTGCCGATAAGCCGCCCAAACCGCGGCCACGGCATGGACGCTGCACAGCCTTCCCTGCACAACAGAGAAGGGAAGGCGCCTGAGCAAAACCGGGACAGATGTGTCCCGCCGAGACAGGCGCCGGGCAAGGTTCGTTAGATGAAACACAGCTCCAGCCGCGAATACTTCGCTTATTGGAATGCGAAGCGTGGTACCGCGCGTGCACCCGACAGGAGTGAGTTCGAGCCGTCCGCGGTGCGCGAGCTGCTGTCCGACATCTTCGTGCTGTCCTATGACGGCGAGACCCGCTTCCCGTTCCGCGTCGCCGGCACCCGCACCTCCGCCCTGCTCGGCCGCGACCTCAAGAACCAGAGCTTTTCCGCGCTGTTCACCGGCGAGAGCCGCGGCGAGATCGAGGACATCATCACCTGCGTCGTCGAAGAGACCCTGCCGGCCATCGCCGGCATCACCGCCACGACCGAGGCCGGTGCCAAGGCGCATCTTGAACTGCTGCTGCTGCCGTTCACCGCCCGCGTCCATATGCCGGCAAGCCTGACCGGCCTGCTCGCCCCGTTCGAGGACGACGTCACGAGGCTGCGCGACCTGGTGCTGACCTCGTGGCGCTACCTGCATCCCCAGGAGCGGTTTGTGCCGCGCACCCTGCGCAAGCTCGCGATCGCGCGCGGCCTGATGGTCTACGAAGGGCTGCGCTAGCCGCCCTCCTCGCCCATCGTGCCATGGGATGACCGGTGCCGATCGCTTGCACCGCGCCCCGCGGAACTCTATTAGCTGTCTTGCCGCCACAGCGGGCGTGACCCGCTCAATGCAGCTGCGGCGGGGCTCGGCATGTTTCGAAATTCGATCAAGCAGAAGATCGTTGGCATTGCCGCGGGACTGATCGTCCTCGCGGTGATCACCTCGCTGCTGTCCATGGTGATGGCGGGTCAGGTCGGCCATCTCCTCGACGAGCTCACCAACCGCTACATCCCCGCCTACGGCCACCTCGCCCGCGTCAACATCCGCTCGCTGGAGCGGTCGCTGGCGATGCGCCGGATGATGATGGCGAAGATGCAGGCGCCGGGCGAAGACGGCGGCTACGCGGCAGCGCGCAAGACGTTCGACGAGATCGAGCCGACGATCAAGCGCGAGGCCGAGGCCGCGCGCGTGCAGATCGATGCGATCATCGCCGATCCCTCGACGCCATCAGACAATGCCGCGCTCGGGCGCCTCGATGACCGCATCGACAATGCCGTCAACGACTTGCTGATGCGCCTGAACGCGGAGAACAAGACGCTGCTCGAGCAGCTCGATGCCCAGGAGTTTGCCGCCGCGAAAGCGACCACGCTCCGCGCCGACGCCCTGCGCGACGATTTCAATAACCGGATCGAGAGCATCCGGACCGACATGCTGGCGCAGGTCGCGTCTGCCGCGGCCAAGGTGATGAGCGCCCAGCAGCGGGCGATCATCATCTCCGGCGTCGTCACCGCGATTGCCGCGATCCTCGGCTTCGTGTTCGCGATGCTGGTCGGCAGCGGCATCACCCGCCCGGTGATGCGCCTGCTCGAGAGCACCCGCGAGGTCGAGGCCGGCCGGCTCGATGGCGCCATCGCCATCACGACCCAGGACGAAATCGGACAGCTCTCCGCCGCCTTCAACCGCATGATCGAGACGCTGCGCCACAACCAGCGCATCCGCGAGACCTTCGGCCGCTATATCAATCCACGGATCGCCGAAGGCCTGCTCGAGCAGCCGGCCATCGCCGCCACCGAAGGGCAGCGCCGCGTCATGACGGTGATGTTCTGCGACATGAAGGGCTTCACCCACCTGAGCGAAGGCGTGACCCCGAGCGGCCTCGTCAAGATCATGAACCTCTATCTGTCGACGATGTCCGCGCCGGTCCATGCGCATCGCGGCATCATCGACAAATACATCGGCGACGCCATCATGGCCTATTGGGGCGCCCCGTTCGTCGAGGAGGCCGAGCAGACCCATCTGGCGGCGCTTGCCGCCATCGACATGGTCGGCCAGGTCAACAAGCTGCGCAAGGATCTGCCCGAACTGCTCGGCGTGCGCGCGATCCCCGCCGACTGCGACATCCGGATCGGGATCGCGACCGGCGAGGCGCTGGTCGGCAGCATCGGCTCCGAATTCATGATGAGCTACACCGTGCTCGGCGACACCGTGAACCTCGCCTCGCGGCTGGAAGGCGCCAACAAGTTCTACGGCAGCCGCTGCCTGATCTCGGAAGCCACCGCAGCGGCCTGCGCCGCGACCATCGAGCTGCGCGAGATCGATCGCCTGGTCGTAATGGGGCAGAGCCTGCCGGTCGCCGTGTTCGAGATCATCGGCAAGAAGGACGAGCTGACACCAGCGCAGACCGAGCTGCGGCAGCACTATGCGGACGGCCTCGCCGCCTATCGCGCACAGCGCTGGGACGACGCCGATCAAGCCTTCACCGCGGCGCTGGGTGTAGCGCCGGGCGACGGCCCGTCGACCGCAATGAAGGCGCGCGTCGCGAGCTTCAGGCAGCATCCGCCGGCTGCGGATTGGGACGGCGCCTGGCACCTGGAGTATAAGTAGCGGCACAACCCGCTAGTGAGGACGGAAGCCGTTGGCGCCATAGTCGCATAATCTGCGTACAAATCACGATCGAGACCGCCATGCCCGAGCTGATCAATATTGGTGCCCTGCAACTCAAATTCCTGCAGAGCAAGGAAACCACCGGCGGCAGCATCGACCTGTTCGAGATGACGCTGCAACCGAACGCGCGGATGCCGATCCCGCACTATCACGAGAGCTGGGACGAAACGATCTACGGGCTGTCGGGCGTCTCGACCTGGCGGATCGCCGGCAAGGATATCGACCTCGGTGCCGGCGAGACGTTGTTCATCAAGCGCGGTATCGTGCACAGCTTCACCAACCGCTCGGACGGTCCCGCGAGCTGTCTCTGCATGCTGAGCCCCGGCGCACTCGGACCAAAATACTTCAAGGAGATGGCAGCGCTGCTCGCCTGCGGCGCGCCCGATCCCGCCAAGATGAAGGAAGTCATGCTGCGCTACGGGCTGGTGCCTGTGGCGTCTTGAGGCCGTCAGGCGGTCAATGTCATGAATTGTGCAGGCAGGCTCAGCCGGTTCGGTCGATATCGGAGAGATCCGTTTTCATCATCGATCATCCTCGTCTCCGCGCATACGGATCGACATTAAGGATTTGATGGACGTGGCCTCGTTTCCGTTCTCCCCCGTGGGGTGCCATCAATCGGCGGCCAATAGGGCTGCGGCGACGTGCCGTCCACGACATAACAATGCTGCACTTGCGAACAAACCTGAAGCCCGGTTCTGACTGGCGAAATGACATCGATTAGGAACCAAAGTTCCGCGAAAGTCATATACTGGATGGCCGCGGCGCGTTGCCGTGGGTCGCTTTTGAGCTCGTGGATGCCGCAAGAGAGTTGATCGGCTCGCCGTCAACCTGGTCGAGCCTCGTCGCTGGCGCGACATTGGTGATGGATCGCAGAGCTCCAGCGCGTTTTTGAAACCACGGAGCGATGGCGGTGGCGAGCGCAACATCAGCAGGAGCCCGGCTTCCTCCGAGGAGGAAACGTGAATCGACATATCAGACGTACAGAATGGAGCTGGTGGTACCTGCTCCTTCTCATTCAATTCTTCGCAGTGCTCTGGCCGCCATTCTACAACAGGATCGAGCCATCCTGGATCGGCATGCCATTCTTCTACTGGTATCAACTTCTTTGGATCATCATCGGAGCCGTCCTGACTGCGATCGTCTACTTTGCAACCGAGGACTAAAGCATGATCCGGAAAAGCGTGAAGCGTTCTCCGTTGCGACAAACGCGGAATGCGTTTGCGCGGAGGTCATGCTCAACAAGGAGCTGCAGCGCTATCACGATTTAACGCAATCACATCGAGCTGCGCACCGAAACAATGTCGGGCCGGACTGCCGAAGTGAGGAGAAAGCGACGAGATAACGCGGAGGGCTAACCGGAGGGTGCCGTGCAGAACGTGAACTGGACCGCCTTCATCATTTTCGCGGTGCTGTTTGTCTTCATCACCTGGCTGGGCTTTGCCGCGGCCCGCTGGCGCCAGGGAGACCTCGACCTCTTGCATGAATGGGGGCTCGGAGGACGTCGTTTCGGTACCATCGTCACCTGGTTCCTGATCGGCGGCGACCTCTACACGGCTTACACGTTCATTGCCGTTCCGGCACTCGCCTTCGGGGCCGGCGCAATTGCGTTTTTCGCAGTCCCCTACACGATCGTCGCCTACCCCATTCTCTTCCTGGCATTTCCGCGACTGTGGTACGTTTGTCACAAGCACAATTACATCACCGCCGCCGACTTCGTGCGCGGGCGCTTCGGCAACCGCTGGCTCGCGCTGGCAGTCGCGGTGACCGGCATCGTGGCGACGATGCCGTACATCGCGTTGCAACTTGTCGGGCTGCAGGTCGTGATCGGAGGCTTGGGCATTTCGGGAGAGGGTTACGCCGGGGACCTGCCGCTCGTCATCGCTTTCATCATACTCGCAGCCTTCACTTACTCGAGCGGGCTACGAGCCCCCGCCTCGATCGCCATCGTCAAGGACATCCTCATCTATGTGACCGCATTCGCTGCGGTCGTCGTCGTGCCGATCCAACTGGGCGGCTTTGAGAAGATCTTTGCGGCCGTACCGGCCTCGAAGCTGCTGCTGGCTGCTCCCGGCGCCAACACGACTGGCGCATATGGGGCTTACGCGACACTGGCACTGGGATCGGCGCTTGCGCTCTTCCTCTATCCGCACTCGATCACCGGGATCTTCGCTGCAAGCAGCGGTCGCGCGATCCGTCGCAACGCCGCACTGCTGCCGGGCTATTCGTTCATGCTCGGTCTGCTCGCGCTCATCGGCTTCTTCGCCATCGCCGCAGGCGTCAGCGACCTTCCCGAATATGCTGCCGGCTTCAAGCAATTCGGCAACAACTTTGCAGTGCCGGCACTGTTCCTCCATAGCTTCCCCTCATGGTTCGTGGGGATCGCATTCGCGGCCGTCGGGATCGGAGCACTCGTCCCGGCGGCGATCATGTCGATTGCCGCGGCCAATCTCTATACGCGCAACATTCATCGCGAGTTCATCAATCGACAGCCGACCGACCGGCAAGAAGCGCAGATGGCAAAGTGGGTATCGCTGATTGTCAAATTTGGCGCGCTGGTCTTTATCATCTTCCTGCCGTCCAAGTTTGCGATTTACCTGCAGCTCCTCGGTGGCATCTGGATCATCCAGACGCTGCCCTCGGTGTTGCTGGGCGTGTATACCCGCTGGTTCAATGATTGGGCATTGCTGATCGGTTGGGCCGCCGGAATCGCCACTGGCACCACGATGTTCATCGCTGCGAAACTTGCCCCGACCTATGCGCTTGCGATCGGCACCTTCACCTTCCCAGGCTATGCGGCGTTTTACGCAGTGATCGTCAACCTGGGTCTGACAGTTGTCCTCACCCTGCTGCTCACCTCACTGGGCGCCGGCTCGACCGACGAAACCGCCGCAACCGAATATCATGCGCCGTCGCCGACGGCGTGATCCGCGGCGACACGACTCCCGGCCAGCGCCCGGCCGAGGGCATGCCGCGCAACTAACACGAATGTTAGATTCTGACTGCCCGCTCCAGGACCGTGACACCGCGTGTGCAACACGCGGCGGCGCCGCCCGCGCCAGACGGGCAGCGCGATTGCCAGATTCTTTCCCGCAACATTTTTCTTGAAGAATGGGGAATGCCACGCGTCACGCGGAGTTGTTGGTTCAGGTCAACGGCTGTCCTCGGAGGTGCGCATGATCAAGTCACCGATGAAGCTCGTAACGCTTGCGGCATTCCTGATGGTGCCGCTCACCCTGTTCCCCTCGCAATCAACCATGGCCGCCGGAGGCGGCGGTGGCGGAGGCGGTGGAGACCCCTACGGGTCGAGCTACGGCACGCCCGCGCCGTCCTATCCTCAGGAAAAGGACAAGAAGACCACGCAGAAGGCCAAGAAACCGGCCAGGCAGTCCAGCTTCGAGGATCCTGCATTCCGCGAGGGCTATCGCGCGGCCTATGCAACGATCTACGAGCGCAACGACTTCGCCGCCGCGATCGAGCAATTGCACGCGCTCGGCAACGACGACCATCCGAACGTCGCCAATCTGATCGGCTACTCCTACCGCAAGCTCGGCGACTACAAGCAGTCGCAAATCTGGTACGAGCGCGCGCTGAAGGCTGATCCGAACCATGTGCTGACGTGGAATTATTACGGCCTGTGGCAGATCGAACAGGGCAACCGCGATGCTGCGCAGTATCATCTGAGCCGGATCGCCGAGATTTGTGGCACTGACTGCGCGGAGTATCGCACCCTGGCGGAGGCACTGGAGAAGCCGCCGGGAACGAATCTCGTCTATTGAGCGCGCAATGTAGCCCGCATGAGCGGAACGACATGCGGGGTGGAACGACCCCGGATATCGCTCCGCTCATCCGGGCTACGCGCCTATGCTTTTGAGCCGCACTGGTCGCATGTCCGCTTTTGCGGGAGTTTTGCCGAGGCCGTGCCCTGACGGCGACACCGCAAAAAACCAATTCGATGCGTTGGGTCCCCATTGTCATCTGTTTGTCATGAATTGTGCCGACACGTCAGCGCCGGACCAGTTCGGGGACACGCATGGACTATTTCAAACGCTTCAACTTCCTGTTCGCAGCGCCGGTTTTCGAGGCCGACGACCTGGAAGGCATCAGATTCAACCAGATCATCACCGAAATCGAGCGCTCCGGCTTCGAGGTGGTCCGCGCCCGCAAGCTGGAAGACGCCGAGATCGCGGTGCAGACCGATGCCGCGATCGGCTGCATGGTGGTCGACTGGGGCAAGAAGGGTCTCGAGGGCAAAACCGCGGCGCTGATCAACCTGATGCGCCGGCGGGGGCTGGACTTCCCGATCCTCCTGCTGATCCGGCGCAAGCGGTTCGAGGACCTGCCGGTCGAGGTGCTCGATTTCATCGACGGCTATGTGTTCCTCTCCGAGGAAACCCCGTCCTTCATCGCCAAGAACCTGATCTCCAGGCTGAAGCAATATGCCGAGAACCTGAAGACGCCATTCTTCGGCGCGCTGGTCGACTATGCCGAGGAAGGCAACCAGCTCTGGACCTGCCCGGGCCACAATGGCGGCGTGTTCTACAGCCGCAGCCCGATCGGCCGGGTGTTCGTCGAGCATCTCGGCGAAGCCGTGTTCCGCGACGACCTCGACAATTCCGTGCTCGACCTCGGCGACCTCCTGACCCATGAGGGGCCGGCGCTGCGGGCGCAGAAGGAAGCGGCAAAGATTTTCGGCGCCGAGAAGACCTATTTCGTGCTCAACGGCACCTCGACCTCGAACAAGGTCGCGCTGGGATCGCTGGTCACCGACGGCGACCTCGTGCTGTTCGACCGCAACAACCACAAGGCCGCCCATCACGGCGCGCTTTTGATCGGCGGCGGCATCCCGGTCTATGTGCCGACCGTGCGCAACGCCTGGGGCCTGATCGGCCCGATGCGCTGGGACCTGCTCGATGAGGGCACGCTGCGCGACCACATCCGCAAGCACCCGCTGGTCAGGGACGAGAACGCCTGGAAGAAGGAGCGCCCGTTCCGCGTCGCCGTGGTCGAGCAGTGCACCTATGACGGCACCATCCACTCGGCCGAGATGATCCTGAAGCGGATCGGCCATCTCTGCGACTACATCCTGTTCGACGAGGCCTGGGCCGGCTTCATGAAATTCCACCCGATCTATGCCGGCCGCTTCGCGATGGGGCTTTCCAATCTCGGCCCGGAGGCGCCCGGCATCATAGCCACCCAATCGACCCACAAGCAGCTCGCAAGCTTCTCGCAGGCCTCGCAGATCCACATCCGCGACCGCCACATCAAGGGCCAGAAGCGCCGGGTCGAGCACCGCCGCTTCAACGAAAGCTTCATGCAGCACGCCTCGACCTCGCCGTTCTATCCCATCTTCGCCTCGCTCGACGTCGGCGCCCAGATGATGAAGGGCCGCTCCGGCGAGGTGCTGTGGGACGATACGATCCGGCTCGGCATCGAGCTGCGCAAGAAGATCCGCGCGGTGAAGCGCGAGTTTGAGGAGAAGGAGACGCGCGCGGAGCGGCGCTGGTTCTTCGAGCCGTTCGTGCCGGACCGGGTGAAGATCCCCGACGTCGCCCGCGAAGGCGGCGTCCACAATGTCGCGTGGGAGACGATCTCGACCGATCAGCTCGCGACCAATCCGTCCTACTGGCAGCTCAGTCCGGGCGAGACCTGGCACGGCTTCCCCGAGCTGACGGAAGGCTTCGCGATGACCGACCCGAACAAGCTCACTCTGCTGACACCGGGCTTCGATCACGCCACCGGCGCCTATGCCGATCACGGCATCCCCGCGCCGGTCGTCGCGCAATATCTGCGCGAGAACCAGATCGTCGCCGAGAAGAACGACCTCAACTCCCTGCTGTTCCTGCTGACGCCCGGTGTCGAGGCCAGCAAGGCCGGCACGCTGGTGTCGGGGCTCGTCGCCTTCAAGAAGCTGCACGACGACAACGCGCTGGTCGAGGACGTCATCCCGGAATTCTTCCGCCGCCGGCCGCAACGCTACACCGGAGTGCGGCTACGCGACCTCTGCGGCGACATGCACCGCTTCTTCCGCGACGGCGGCGTCAGCACGCTGCAGGCCAAGCAATTCCTGCCCGAGCATTTGCCCGAGATCGCGATGTCGCCGCGCCAGGCGGCGCAATATCTGATCCGCAACGACGTCGACTATCTGCCGATCGACCAGATCTTCGGCCGCATCGCCGCGACGCCGTTCGTGGTCTATCCGCCTGGGATTGCCACCATCGTGCCCGGCGAGCGGCTGTCGGAACGCAGCAAGCCGATGATCGATTATCTCAAGATGTTCGAGGCGAGCTTCAATGCCTTCCCCGGCTTCGAGGTCGAGGTGCAGGGCATCTACAAGGAGATCGACGACGCCGGCCGGGTCCGCTTCTACACCTATGTCGTGTCCGAATAGACGAACGGACGCTGCACAATGGAGAATGATCACAAGATCACCGTCCGCGCCTCGCGTGACAGCGACGTCGATGCGATGCTGTCGATCTACCGCCACCACATCCGCCACGGCATCGAGGAGAGCGTCGACGACAGCGGTACGCCGGAGCCCGACGATTTGCGCGACCGCCGCAAGAACCTGCGCAGCACCCGCCTGCCGCACCTGGTCGCGATGTGCGACGGCGAGGTGGTGGGCTACGCCTATGTCGTCCAGTTCCGCAAGCGCCCGGCCTATCGCTACACGGTGAAGCACTCGATCTATATTCACCACCGCTTCACCGGCAAGGGCGTCGGCGGCAAGCTGCTGCAGGAACTGGTCGACACCTGCGCGGCCGCCGGATTCCGGCAGATGATCGGCTATATCGACAGCGACAATGCCGCCTCGCTCGCGCTGCACGACCGCTTCGGCTTCGCCCGCGTCGGTCATCTACCGGGTGTCGCCTATCGCTACGGCCGCTGGTCCGACACCGTGATGGTGCAACGCTCGCTCGCCGCCGGCTCGACCGCCCCGCCCCCGCCCGCGCCGCTGTCGCGGCGGTGATGGGAGACCACACCATCCGCCGTCGTCCCTGCGAAAGCAGGGACCCATACTCCGCGGCGGATGTGGCGAATGGGACTCGTCGTTCGACTTCGCGCAACGATGATCATTCGTGGTTATGGGTCCCTGCTTTCGCAGGAACGACATCGAATATGTTGCACGGCCCGGAGTCACACTTCCGCATTCTCGCGATCGCCCACCCTACTCCAGCGTGAAGCCGACCCGCAGCGTCACCTGGTAATGCGCGACCTTGCCGCCCTCGATATGGCCTCGGGTCTGCACCACCTCGAACCATTTCATCTCCCGGATCGTCTTCGAGGCGCGGCTCACCGCGTTCTCGATCGCCGCCTCGATGCTCTTGTCCGATGATCCAACCAGTTCGAGGATCTTGTAGACGTGATCCTTGTCGTGCGTCGTGGGCATGTCGAACCTCCTCTGTGGATGCGCGATCCGGACCGGCTGCCGTCAAGCAGACAAATGCTGCGCGGCAACACACCGATTGATTTGAATCAACGTATCGCGGCGCGTTTGGTGCCAGCCTCTGCACCTGCCTTTGTCCGCGCCTTGACCTATGGTAGCATAATCTGGTCAAGCATTCGGGAGCGATACGATGTCGACAGCGTCCAGCTCACCCGCCACCCCTCCTCACAGCCTCGGATCCGGGCTTGCCCACCTTCGCGCCAAGTGGGGCTGGATCGTCGCCCTCGGCGTGATCTACCTGATCGCCGGCGTGCTCGCCTTCGGCAGCGTCTTGTTCGCCACCGTCGTCAGCGTGCTGTTTGTCGGCGCCATGATGATCGTCGCCGGCGTTGCCGAGATCATCAACGCCTTCCAGTTCAAGACCTGGGGCAAGTTCCTGTTCTGGCTGCTGCTCGGCGCGCTCTATGTGGTCGCGGGCTTCATCACCTTCGAGAACCCGCTGCTCGCCGCGGCGACGCTGACGCTGTTCCTCGGCATCGCCCTCGTCGTCTCCGGCATCGTCCGCGTCTTCCTTGCTTTCAGCATGACGTCGGAAGCGCCGTGGGGAATGGTTGCGATCTCAGGCCTGATCACGCTGGTGCTGGGCGCCATGATCCTGGCGCACTGGCCGGTGTCGAGCCTCTACGTGCTCGGCATCTTCCTCAGCGTCGATCTGATCTGCGCCGGCGTGAGCTGGATCAGCATGGGTATGGCGCTCAAGCGCAGGGCGTAAACTCGGACGGCGCCGGCCGAACAGCCGGCGCGCTGCCTACTCCCCGACGCGGCATGCGGCGCGAGCCGCAGCGCCTTCACGTTGTCGTGTGCCGATCGCCAAATCGCGATTTCCTTCTCGAACCCACTTCCATCAGGCCCCGTCCAATTTGCGAGCGGGCCATTCCGGTATCGCCGAACCGAAGGATGGAATTTCCTATGTCGATACGATCGAGATTTTCATCAGCAGCTTTGTTCACCGCAGCGACTACCACCACGCTCGCGGCAACAGCGGTGCTCGCCACATCCATCGCCACCACGGCACTGACGACCACCGCAGCCCATGCATTTCAGCCGCGCATCGTTCCGCCCTGCAGCTTCGTCCTATTCACGGAAGGATGCGGGCAGCCTGTGGCACAAGCCGATTTCGGCCGAGCCCGCAACCGCGACACCTCGCCGGCCTACATGAAGCAATCCGACCCGCGCTACAATCAGAGCCTGCTGAACGCAGGCGGTGGTGGTGGCGGAGGCGGCGGTGGCGGTGGCGGCGGCCGCTAGCGAGCGCGAGCCAGAGGCCGACTGATCGTTCGACCTCTTGCCGATCGGCCTTTCATCTATCGCTTGCACGCTTTCAGCAGCACGGTCGTTTGCCTGCGTACGATTGCCTTGAGATCCGCGAGCCGCTCCGGCGTGATTTCGTCGTAGCCCAGCAGGAATTTGAGGTGATCCCGCGCGAAATGGAACGTGAGCAATTGGCCGTTGATGGAAACGGCCATCATCCGGCTCTCTTCTTCGTTCACCGCGCCGCCTGAAATATGCGCGATGATCCTGCTACAACAATCATGCAGCCGCGAGCCCGATCCCTTCGAGAGGTCCGAGCGCATCATGGTGGCCTTCATCGGCATGACCCGGCGCGCAATGAAAAGCGCGCGGCTCGTGGCGTCCGGTGACGCGAACAGGAAGTCGGCAAGCCCGTCGAGGCTGGAACAATAGGCATCGATGAGCGCACTGGCGCTCGCCTTGTCGTGCAGCAGCTTCTCGACGACTTCCAGCGCCGGGCCGACGGCGGCGTTTGCCGACATCTGGATGTCCTCGATGCAGGCTGCGTAGAGCCCTTCCTTGTTCTCGAAATAATACTGCAGCGACGGTGCCGGAACGCCGGCTTGCGCTGCGATGTCCCGCGTGGAGACGCCGTCAAAGCCGCGCTCCCCGAACAAGTCCAGCGCCGCCCGGATGATCCGCGCCCGGGTCTCCTCCCCGCGCGGATATCCGCTTTCCGTTTTCCGCCGTCTCAGAACCGCCATTCAATCCTCCGTGCCCATCCATAGCACGACGCGAGAATTATTCCAGTTGACATAAATATTCCAATCGGAATAATTTATACAAGTGGAATAAATCTCCGGAGAGCGGCCTGCCATGAGCAGCATCACAGCCCTGAAGAAGGTCGGCGACGTCCCCGAGCGCGGGCAACAAGCCGCCCCGACAGCCCCGCCGAAGAAGCGGAGCCGGATGCGTATCCTGTTGGGATTGATTGCATTTCTGGTGATTGCCTGCGGCGGCATCTACGCCCGGCAATGGTATGCGGTCGGGCGCTACATCGAGAGCACCAATAATGCCTATCTGCGGGCCGACCAGGTGGCGATGGCGCCGCGGGTCGCCGGCCAGGTCTCGGAAATCTATGTGAAGGACAATGAGGAGGTCGCCGCCGGACAGCCGCTGGTGAAGATCGACCCGCGCCGCTACGAGATGATCGTGCGCCAATCCCGGGCGACCGTGGACGCGCGCCAGGCCGACATCGCCAAGGGCACGGCCGACCTGCGCGAGCAGGACGCCGTGATCGCGCAGGCGCAGGCCGACGTCGAGACCGCACAGGTCAATTCGAGCCTCGCCGAAAAGGAGTTCGAGCGGTCGTCATCCCTCGCCGCGCGCGGCTTCGGGACCCAACAGAAGAACGACCAAACCGAAAGCACGTTGGCCCAGGCGCGCTCCACCGTGACGCTGAAGCAAGCCATCCTCGATGCGGCGCGCCAGAAGATCGCGACGCTGAAGGCGCAATTGGCGCAAGCCGACGCGCAACTGGTCGCGGCCAAGGAGAGCCTGGCCCAGGCCGAGATCGATCTCAGCGATACGGTAGTGCGCAGCCCGATCGCCGGCAGGGTCGGCGACCGCACGGTGCAGCTCGGCCAGTTTGCCCAACCCGGCACCAAGCTGCTGACGGTGGTGCCGACCGGGCAGATCTACCTGGTGGCCAATTTCAAGGAGACCCAGGTCGAGAACATGCGGCCCGGCCAGCCGGCCGAGATCAGCGTCGATGCCTATCCGAACCTGCCCTTGACCGGAACGGTGGACAGTTTCGCGCCCGGCACCGGTGCCCGGTTTGCGCTGCTGCCGCCGGAGAACGCCACCGGCAACTTCACCAAGATCGTGCAGCGCGTGCCGGTGCGCATCCGCGTCGATGCCCCCCGCGCGGCGGCGCCGGCCTTTGTCCCCGGCCTGTCGATCGAAGTCTCCGTCAACACCAAGCCGGGAGCGGCGCACGCCGGCGGAGGCGCCTCGTGAGCGGGCCGGCCGCGGCCGGCGCCGGCGGGACCGAGCTGCCTGCGGAGTCCGCAAGTCTCGTCGATTGGATCGCGGTGCTCGCCGGTGCGCTCGGCGCGTTCATGGCGACGCTCGACACCTCGATCACCAACACCGCGCTGCCCCAGATCCAGGGCGAGGTCGGCGCAAGCGGCACCGAAGGCACCTGGATCGGCACCGGCTATCTCGTCGCCGAAGTCATCATGATCCCGCTGACGGCGTGGCTGACCCGGATGCTGGGGCTGCGCCAGCTCCTGATCATCACGACATCGGCCTTCGTCCTGTTCTCGATGCTGTGCGGGGTGTCGCACAGTCTGGCTGAGATGATCATCGGCCGCGTCGGGCAAGGCTTCTTCGGCGGCGCCCTTATTCCGACCGCCCAGGTCATCATCCGGACGCGGCTGCCGCTGCGCCAGATGCCCGTCGGCATGAGCATCTTCGGGATCATCGTGGTGCTTGGGCCGGTGCTGGGGCCAGTGATCGGCGGCTATCTCGCCGAGGAAGTCAGCTGGCGCTGGTGCTTCTTCCTCAACCTGCCGGTCGGCATTGCACTGGTGACGCTGCTCAGCCTCGGACTTCCCGCACAGAAGCCTGACCTCAACCAGCTGGCCAAGGCGGATTGGCTTGGCATCGTCGGCATGGCGGTCGCCTTCGGCTGCCTGACGGTCGTGCTGGAGGAAGGCCAGCGCGAACGCTGGTTCGAATCCTCGGAGATCGTCTATCTCTGCCTGGCTTCGCTGTCCGGCTTCGCCGCGCTCTTCATCGCGCAAATGACCAGCGCCAAGCCGGTCATCAACCTGACGCTGTTGCGGAACAGGACATTTGCCAGCACCACCCTGATCACGCTGGTGATCGGCGCCGGTGTCTACGGCACAACCTACGTCGTGCCGCAGTTCCTGAGCGGCATCTCCGGCTACAACCCGCGGCAGGCCGGTAACATCATGGCCCTGTCGGCGCTCCCCCTCATCCTGCTGATGCCGATCCTGCCGCGCATCGTCGGCCGGCTTGATGCACGTCTCATGACCGCGCTTGGCCTGGCGTTCTTCGCCGCGAGTTGCTTCGTCGACATCCACCTCAGCCCCGACAGCGCCGGTGGCGACTTCACGCTCTCGCAAATCATGCGCGGGGTCGGTCAGATCCTGGCGGTCATGCCGCTCAATCAGCTCGCGATGGCCGCGATCGGGCGCGAGAACGCCGCCGACGGTGCCGGCATCTACAGCATGGCGCGCAACCTCGGCGGATCGATCGGGCTTGCGCTCAGCGGGTTGTTCATCGACGTGCGCACCGCAGTGCACTCCGACACCATTCGCGAATCCGTCACGGCCAACTCGCTGCTCGGACAGGCGCGGCTGGCGGCCGACGGTCTTGCGCAGGGCATCGACGCGGCGACGGCGCGATTGCGTGCGATCTCGCAGCTGTCGCAAGTGATCGAGAAGCAGGCATTGGTGATGACCTATAATGACTGCTTCTGGATGCTCGGAATCCTGCTGATCACGATCATGCCGATTGTGTTGCTGCTGCGGCAACCCGCGCCTGCAAATGCGCGGTGAGCGGGCGGGTTATCGATCCACATTGTAGGGCGGGTTAGCGATAGCGTAACCCGCCGCCCCTCCACTGCTGAAGGACGGCGGATTACGCCTTCGGCTAATCCGCCCTACAAAGCCGCGACTCCTAGGGCTGCGCGAGGTGCCAGGCGCCGTTGAGAAAGCCATCGCCGGTGATGTCGCCGGCCTTCTGGTCCTTGACGAACGTATAGAGCGGCTTGCCCTTGTAGGCCCACTGCTTGGAGCCGTCGTCACGCGAGATGATGGTGTAGCCGCCCTCGGCCTTATCGCTGGCTTCGGCTTTCAGCACCGGCCAGTTGGTTGCGCACGGCCCGTTGCAGGCCGACTTGCCGTCGGTATCCTTGTCGAAAGTGTAGAGCGTCATCCCCTTGGTGTCGGTGAGGACGGAGCCCTTCGCCGTCGTTCCGGTCTTGGTCGGCGGTGCGGCAAGGGCGGCTGAGGCGAACGCAAACGACATGGCGGTGGCGAGCGCGAGCGAGATCGATGTCTTCATGATGTCTCCCTTTCGAATGCAACTGGCTTGCATGCGTTAGGACGCGCGAAGGCCTGCACTATTCCGCCAGCAGCGCGGAAAGAATTTCGAGATCGCGATAAATGCGTGGGGAATAAAGCCAGGGGCGCGTGCCGATACCGGCAGCCAAGGCTTCTTTTTGACGCGTTTTCTTCACGCGAACCGGCATCGACTTCGCTCGAAAACGCTCTAGCGCCTGATCTCCTCGACCACACGGACCATCGGGCGGTCGGAAATCTGGATCGGGCCGGAGAACGGCGTGCTCATTTCCAGGATCAAATAGATCGCGGCCGAGACCAACGCCGCCGCGGCGACATAGGTCGAGATCACGACCGCGTTGCGCGGCGCGCGAAAGCCCAGCGTTGCAAACATCAACGTCAGCCAGCCGACCAGGATGCAGATCAGCGGCGACGGGAACGAACCGTCGGACTGCTCGGCAAAGGTCCAGCGCTGCTGCACCGCCTGCCGGTAGACCGACCGCGCGTCGTTCCACAGCGCGACCTTCTGCTCGTCGTCGAACCGCAGCTCGCGGAGGCTGGCGCCGACCTCGTCGAGCAGATGTTCGGACACTTCGTTCGCCCTGGAGATCGGCACATCCTTGAGCACCTGCTCGACATAGGCGAGCAGCCGCTTGCGCGGCTCGTCGGCGCTCGGCCCGAGCGGCCGCAGGCTGCGGTCGAGCAGGATGAGGTCGGTGGCGAACACATGCAGATTGCGATCGACCGCCACATAGGTGTTGGCCGAGTTGTTCATCATCAGGCCGAGCAGCAGCGACGGCATGGTGAAGAACAGCGTCGCGACCAGCCGCACCGAGGTGTTGGTCTCGTCGCTGCGGTGATGATCGGCGAACCGGACGTGCATCGCCATGGTCCCAAGCGCCGCGCCGCTCAGCAGGATGAAGATCAGGACGGCGACGACGAATGCGACCACGGCTTGCTGGGACCTGCGAGAGAATCAGGAGCGCAGGATAGCAAGGGACGGGGTGCATGTCCGGTTGACTGGCCCTCCCCACGCGCTATCCAGTCCGGACCGTTTTTTGGCGCGCCGGGTGCGCCCGAGGCGGAGCGCAGGGGCGCCCGAGGAGAGACACACGTGCATATTGTCGACGACAGCGAGGTCAACCGCGTCCTGACCTTTCCGATCCTGATCGAGGCGATCGAAGCCGCCCACCGGCGGCCGAAGATCGCAGTGCGCGACGGCTATCTCGGCGACGACAAGGGCCAGCAGCTGGTGACGCGCAGCGCGGTCGATGCCGGCCGCTTCATGATGACCAAGCTCTACACCAGCTTCCCGGGCAACCTCGCCCACGGCAAGCTGCCCGCCGTGCAGGCGGTCTGCGTGCTGTTCGACGGCAATAATGGCCAGCCGCTCGCGGTGATGGACGCCGCCGAGATCACCCATTGGAAGACCGCCGCGGACTCCGCGCTCGGTGCCAAGCATCTGGCGCGGCGGGATGCCGAGACGCTGCTCGTCGTCGGCGCCGGCGAGATGGCGCGCTGGCTGGTGCGCGGCCACCGCACGGTGCGGCCATCATTGCGGCGGGTGAAAGTCTGGAACCGGACCGTCGAGCGCGCGCAAGAACTCGCCGCGCTCCTGGAAAGCGACGGCATCGCCACCGAAGCCGTCACCGATCTCGACGCCGCGACCCGTGAAGCCGACATCATCACCACCTGCACCCGCTCGCGCGAGCCGCTGGTCAAGGGCGCCCATTTGCGGCCCGGCACCCATCTCGACCTGGTCGGCGGCTTTACGCCGGAGACCCGCGAGGCCGACGACGAGGCGGCGCGCCGTTCGCGCATCTTCGTCGACCGCCGCGAATCCGCTTTCGACGGCGTCGGCGACATCCTGGCGCCGATCGCAAGCGGCGCGATCAAGGAGAGCGACGTGCTCGGCGATCACTACGACCTCGCGAGCGGTGCGGTCAAAGGCCGGACGTCGGCCGACGACATCACCTTCTTCAAGAATGCCGGCGGCGGCCATCTCGATCTGATGACCTGCGAAACGGTGTTTGCGCGGTTGGGGAAGGCGTTGAAGTAACGACGGAAACGTAGGGCGGGTTAGGCGAAGCCGTAACCCGCCGCTGCGCGATCCGCGGAAAGACGGCGGATTACGCCTTCGGCTAATCCGCCCTACGCTGCGCCACTACGTCTCCCGCAGCCAGACCTCGCCGATCGAATGATCGGCGCGCTTGCGCAGCACGACGTCGGCGCGCGTCCGCGTCGGCAGGATGTTCTCCCTGAGGTTGGCGCGGTGATGCTCGCGCCACAGTCGTTCCGCGACCTTCCGCGCGTCGTCGGGCGGCAGGTCCCTGTAGTGGTGGAAATAGGAGGCAGGATTGCGGAACGCGGTCGGCTGCAGCCTGAGGAAGCGCTCGACATACCAGGACTGGATGTCGGCCTCATCGGCATCGAGATAGATCGAGAAGTCGAAGAAGTCCGACACCACCACCGGTGCCGTACCGCGTGCCAGGAGCACGTTGAGGCCCTCGAAGACCAGGATGTCCGGCTGCTCGATGACCTGACGCTCCGACGGCACGATATCGCCGATCAGGTGCGAGTACACCGGTAGCTCGAGCTCGCCTTCACCTGCCTTTGCGGCCGCGAGAAACCGCAGCATCCGCGGCAGATCGTAGCTCTCGGGAAAGCCCTTGCGCCGCATCAGGCCGCGTTCCTCGAGAACGCCGTTGGGAAGCAGGAAGCCGTCGGTCGTCACCAGCTCGACGCGCGGGTGATCGACCCAGCCGGCCAGCAGCGCGCAGAGCACGCGGGCAAAGGTGCTCTTGCCGACGCCGACACTGCCTGCCAGTGCCACGATGTAGGGCGAGCGACGTGCCGGCCGGCCGAGGAATTCCGCTTTGACCTGCATCAGATTGCGCGCCGCCGAGAAATGCAGGTTCAAGAGGCGCGTCAGCGGCAGGTACACGTCGCTGACTTCGGCTGAAGTGATCGGCCCATTGAGGCCGCGAAGCGCCGCGAGATCGGCGTCAGACAGCGTCAGCGACGTGCTGGCGCGCAACGCCGCCCAATCACTGCGGCTGAAGATCATGTAGGCGGACAGCTCGTCGGGCTGGGTCATTCTCATCCGTCACGGTGAGCCTGATGCATCCGATCGATCTTGCCGGGGGGAATCCAGAAACGTCAATGGGCCAGAACCGTAGGGCGGGTTAGCGTTAGCCTAACCCGCCGCAATACGATGCACGTAAGGGCGGCGGGTTACGGCTTCGCCCAACCCGCCCACCACTCCCTACTCCGCAGCCTGCTGCGTCGGCGCGTCCAGCACTTCCGACACCTTCGGCGGCGACATCGGCAGGCTGTAGAAGCGCTTGCCGAGCGCGTTGTGGACGGCGTTGGCGACCGCGGCCATCACAGGCACCAGCGGCACCTCGCCGACGCCCTTGACGCCCTGCGGATGCTTCGGGTTCGGCACCTCGACCAGCGCGCAGTCGAGCATCGGCAGGTCGGAGCAGACCGGCATGCGATAATCGAGGAAGCCCGGATTATCGACCTTGCCATCCCTGTTGTAGATGTACTCCTCGTTCAGCGCCCAGCCGATGCCCTGCGCGACGCCGCCCTGTAGCTGGCCCTCGACATAGCTCGGATGCACGGCGCGGCCGACATCCTGCACGGCGGTGTAGCGGATCACGCGCACGATGCCGAGATCGACATCGACCTCGACGTCGCAGATATGCGTGCCGAAGCCGCCTTCCGCGCCCTGGGTGTTGAGCTGGACGCTGGCGCCGATCGGGCCGCCCTGCGACGGCGCCTTCTCAGCGAGATCGGCGAGCGTCAGCGGCTCGAACTGGCCGGCGTTCGGACTGACCGGATGCGCGGCGCCGTTCTCCCACTTCACGGCTTCCGGGTCGATCTCCCAGATCTTCGCCGCGCGCTCGCGCAAGGTGGCGATCACCTTGTCGGCCGCCTGCGTCACCACCATCGAGGACGCGAACAGCACGCGGCTGCCGCCCGTCAGGTTGGAGAAGCCGACGGTTTGCGTATCGCCGATGATGACGGAGACACGCTTGTAGTCGATGCCGAGCAGCTCGGCGCAGATGTTGGCGATGCCGGCGCGCGAACCGCCAATGTCCGGGTGACCGGTGGTGACGACGACGTTGCCGTCCTCGGTGATGTTGACCTGCGCGGAAGACTCACCGCCGGCATTGAACCAGAAGCCCGAGGCCACGCCCCTACCCTGCAGCTTGCCGAGCGGCGCGGCATAATGCGGATGGTTCTGCGCGGCTTGCAGCGTCTCGATATAGCCGATGCGCGGAAACACCGGGCCGTGCGCCGCCTTGGTGCCTTCCTTGGCCGCGTTCTTCAGCCGCAGCGCCAGCGGATCCATCTTCAGCGCCTCGGCAAGCTCGTCGAGCACACATTCCACGGCATAGGCGCCGATCGGGGCGCCAGGCGCGCGATAGGCCGCGACCTTGGAGCGGTTGGAGCAGACGTCGAAGCCTTCCGACAGCACATGCGGAATGTCGTAGGGCGCGAAGCTGCACCCGACCGCGCCGCGGATCGGCGAGCCCGGAAAGGCGCCGGCCTGCAGATAGAAGCTGCCGTGGGCCGCAACGATGGTGCCATCCTTCTTCGCGCCGATCTTGACCGTGCTCTTCGAGCCCGAGGTCGGCCCCGTCGCGCGCATCACCTCCTCGCGCGTCATCACCATCTTGACCGGGCGGCCGGATTTCTTGGCGAGCAAGGTCGCGAGCGGCTCGAGATAGACGATGGTCTTGCCGCCGAAGCCGCCGCCGATCTCGGCGGGGATCGCGCGGATGTCGCTCTGCTGGATGCCGGTCAGCATCGAGGTCATCGCGCGAACCATGAACTGGCCCTGGCTCGACGACCAGATCGTGGTCTTGCCGTCGGCGGCGACCGAGATCAGGCAGGCATGCGGCTCGATATAGCCCTGGTGTACCGGGCGCGTGGTGAAGGAACGCTCGATCACGATCTCGGCGTCCTTGAATCCCTGCGCGATGTCGCCCTTCTTGGATTCGATGCGACCCATGATGTTCGAGGGCTTGCCATCGAATTTGTTGAACTCGTGCAGGATCGGCGCGTCAGCCTTCAGCGCATCGTCGATCTCGATCGCCCAGGGCAGCACCTCGTAGTCGACCTCGATCAGCTTGCAGGCTTCGGCTGCGATCGCTTCCGTGGTCGCGGCGACGGCGGCGACGGGGTGACCGGGGAATAGCGCCTTGTCGCGCGCCATCACGTTGCGGCACATCCAGCGCATGTCCTGGATGCCAAGCATCACGGCGCCCTTCTCGATCGTGAAGTCGACGATGTCGCGCGAGGTGACGACCGCCTTCACGCCGGGCAACGCCTCGGCCTTCGCGGTATTGATCGACTTGATGCGGGCATGCGGATGCGGGCTGCGCAGCACCTTGCCCCAGATCATGCCGGGCATCGTGGTGTCGGCGGCAAACGCCGCGCGGCCCGTCACCTTGTCGACGCCATCGGGCCGGATGGTACGCTGGCCGATCCATTTGTTGTTGACGACGTTCATCGTGCAGTCTCCCGCATTTCAGCGGCGGTCTCCATCACCGCGCGGACGATCTTGTCGTAACCGGTGCACCGGCACAGATTGCCGGCGAGCCAGAAGCGGACTTCCTCTTCGGTCGGATTGGAATTCTTGGCGAGCAGCGCCTCGGAGGCGACCAGCATGCCCGAAGTGCAAATACCGCACTGGAGCGCGGCGTGCTCGAGGAATTTCTGCTGCAACGGATGCAGCGTCTCGCCCTTGGCCATGCCCTCGATGGTCCGGATCTCGTGGCCCTCGGCTTCGGCCGCGAGCATCAGGCAGGAGCAGACCAGCCGGCCGTCGAGCGTGATCGAGCAGGCGCCGCAATCGCCGGACGCGCAGCCCTCCTTGGAGCCGGTGAGCCCCAGCTGCCCGCGCAACGCGTCGAGCATGGTCTCAAAGGGCTCGCACAGGAATTCGACCGGCTCGCCGTTGACGGATGTGGTGACGTGCAGTTTCGGCATGGTGCTAGTGTCCTCCCGCGCGCTGGGCGGCGATCGCGGCGGTGCGCTTGAGCAGCACGCCGGCGGTTTTTGTCCGGTAGGCGATGGTGCCGCGCTTGTCGTCGATCGGACGGCAGGCGGCGCGACATGCGGCAGCGGCGGCTTCCAGCGCGGCATCGTCGAGCTTCGAGCCGACGAGCGCTTGCGCTGCCGGCGCGACCAGCAGCGCGGTCGGCGCCACCGCACCGAGACCGACGCGGGCCGCGGTGCAGACGCCGTCCTTCAACGTCAAGCTGACGCCGATCCCGACCACCGCGATGTCCATCTCGGTGCGCGGGATCATCCGCAGGTAAGCGTCGCCCGAGCCTTTGGGCCGCGACGGCAGTGTGAAGCTGACCAGGATCTCGCCGGGCTTCAAATTGGTCCGTCCCGGTCCGGCTGGCACGTCCTCGACCTTCATCTCGCGGCGACCGTTCGGCCCCTGCACCGTGACGACGGCACCCGCCGCGATCATCGCCGGCACGCTGTCGCCGGCCGGCGAACCGTTGCAGAGATTGCCGCCGGCCGAGGCCCGGCCCTGCACCTGCTTGGAGCCGATCAGGTTCACGGCCTCGAGCACGCCGGGCCACACCTTGCCGAAGCGCGCATGCTCGGCCAGCTCCATGCCGGAAACGGCGGCACCGACGCGGAAACCGCCATCGGCGGTCTCGGTGATCTCGGTCATCTCGCCGATCTTCTTGATGTCGACGATCAATCCCGGCCGCACCAGGCCGGAGCGCATTTGCACCAACAAATCGGTGCCCCCTGCCATAATGCGGGCGGCACTTCCGGCGGCAGCAAATGCGCCAATCGCTTCATCAAGCGTGCGCGGTGCTACGTATCGGATATCGGTCATGGCTGTTCTTCTGGTCTCCCTCGGCTGCGTGTTCGCGCTGCTTGTTCCCTTTGGGAATCCCTCAGAGGATCTTGGGGGATATGGCCTTATTGCTGGCCGGCAGGACTATGAGCCTACACGGCGGATCGGGGTCCGAACAGCCTGCGAGGTGCGGCAGGAAGCGCAGGCTCCTATGCAGGATGCGGACTTGTGCAGTGCCGACGCAGCGCGCGCCGCGGCCGCGGTCATCGAACGTTCACGTGACCAACTCAGGAACCCAGGCGCCAGACCGGCGGCATGGCCCTTGCTTGCCTTCAACACCGAATTCGTGAAGCATGATGGTCGCTGCGGCATGCGTGCCAGCGCAATGACAAATCGGGAGACGGCGAATGGTGGATGTTTCGCGCAGAACGCTCCTCAAGCTCGCGGCGAGCGTGCCGCCGGTAATCGCGGCCCCGGCGGTGCTCTCGTCGCGCGCGCTCGCCGCGACCAAGGGCAAGACCATCACGGCCGTGATGCATTCGGACCTGCGCATCATCGATCCCGGTTTCACCACCGCCTATATCACCCGCGACCATGGCTACATGGTCTATGACACGCTGCTCGGCATCGATTCAGGATTCAAGGTCCGGCCGCAGATGGCGGACTGGACCATCTCCGATGACAAGCTCAGCTACACCTTCACGCTGCGCGACGGCCTGAAATGGCATGACGGCGCGCCGGTCACGGCCGAGGACTGCATCGCCTCGTTGAAGCGCTGGGCCACCAATGACGGCACGGGGCAGAAGCTGATGGACTTCACGGCGGCGCTCGAGCCAGCCGGACCCAAAACCATCGTGCTCAAGCTGAAGGAGCCGTATGGCCTGGTGCTGGAGAGCATCGCAAAGCCCTCCTCCTATGTCGCGTTCATGATGCCGAAGCGGCTCGCGGAGACGCCGCCGGGCAAGCAGATCCCCGAACAGATCGGCTGCGGCCCGTTCAAGTTCGTTGCCGCTGAATTCCAGCCGGGCGTCAAGGCGGTCTATGAGCGCAACGCCGATTACGTGCCGCGCAAGGAAAAGCCGGATTGGCTGTCGGGCGGCAAGGTCGCCAAGGTCGATCGCGTCGAATGGATCACGATGCCCGATGCGCAGACCGCGATCAACGCGCTGCAATCCGGCGACATCGATTTCCTGGAGCAGCCGTCGATCGATCTGGTGCCGGTGCTCGAGGCGAACTCCGATCTCACCGTGGGCGTGCTGAACAAATTCGGCTTCCAGATCGAGGGCCGGATGAATTTCCTGCACCCGCCGTTCGACAACCCCAAGATCCGCCGCGCCGCATTCCTGGCGATGAACCAGAAGGACGTGCTCGACGCAACCGTCGGCAACGCCAAATATTACGAGATCTGCGGCGCCTATTTCGCCTGCGACACGCCGCTCGCCAGCGACGTCGGCGCGGAGACCCTGATCAAGGGCAACGGCATGGCGGAAGCGAAGAAGGCGCTGGCGGCCTCGGGCTATGACGGCACGCCGGTCGTGATCATGATCCCCGGTGACGTGCAGACCCTGAAGGGGCCGCCGACCGTGGCGGCACAGCTGTTGCGCGCGGCAGGCTTCACCGTCGACGCGCAGGTGACGGACTGGCAGACCGTGGTCAGCCGACGCGCCAGCCAGAAGCCGCCGAAGGAAGGCGGCTGGAACCTGTTCTTCACTTTCACGGGCGCCACCGAGACGATGAATCCGATCGTCAACAACCAGATCGCTGCGAACGGCAAGCGCGCCTGGTTCGGCTGGCCGGAGAACGCCAAGATCGAGCAGATGCGCGACGCCTACGCGCGCGCCACCACGCCTGAGGCGCAGAAGCAGCTCGCGGTGGAGATCCAAAAGGAAGCGTATGAGCAGGTGATCTATATCCCGCTCGGCCAGTTCCGTCTGCCGAGCGCTTGGCGCAAATCGCTCACCGGCATATTGGACGGCCCGGCGCCGCCGGTGTTCTGGAACGTCGACAAGTCCGAATAGCCGCAGCCGCGCGCGGCCCAAATATCGAAAAACAACCCCATGCAAAGGAGCCGGCAACTGCCGGCGTTCGACAAGCCAACTTGACACGTCGGGCAACTCAGGGATACATTTCCAATATTCCGAAATCGTGCGCCGCTGGTGTTCCGGAACATCGACAAGGCCGAATAGGATCGGCGGCATGATGTTGCGCGCCGCGCCGTCGGGCCTGATCAAGCGAGAAGCGTTGGTCGCGATCAATGAAAAGCTTCAGCCGTCTATTCGTTGCCGTCACGTCCATCCTTTGCGCCCTTGTCGGATTCCAGCCGTTGTCCGCCCAGACCGCGGACGCGGTTGTTGGCGTGAACGCGTCGGTGGGTTCGCTGAGCGTCGACCAACAGAATGCAATCCTCGCGCAGCTGCACGCAGCCAACGTTCATTTCATCCGGTCGGGCATCACGCCGGACGAGAAGGGTGTCGATTTTGCCCGGCGCGCCAAGGCGCAGGGCATCCAGATCGAATGGCTGGTCCAACTGCAATACCGGCCCGGTGCGCCCAGTCGACCATGGCCCAATGCTTTCGGCGTGTGGGGCGGCCCCCCGCTGTCCGCCGCAGATCCAGATCAGTTCCGCAAGTATTTCGAGCCGCTGCTCGCGAAGCTCGAAGCAGCCGGCGTCGAGCTCGCGGGGTTCGAGCTGGGCAATGAAATCAATTCCGCCATGTTCAATGCGGATTTCAGCTTGCCCGCCGAGAATCCGAAGCAGTCCAGAGAGTTCAACCTCGCAGACCTTTCGCATGACCCGGAGGCACAACAGGTCGCCAAGGGCTATCTGCAATATCTCAAGCTACTCAAGGTCATGAAGGACGCTCGCGCACAGTCGAAGCTGAACCAGCATGCGCCGATCATCAGCGCCGGCCTGGTGTTCAACGAAGCTCCGGATGCTCTCCGAACCGCACGGCTCGACTCGGTCGGTGCCATCGCAACGCTGGAATTCATGCGCGCGAACGGTCTCGACGCACTCGTCGATGCATATGGCGTGCATACCTACCCCTGGACCAATGATCCGGGAAATCCGATCGCAACCAAGGGCCGCCACGATCGCTTACAGAAATACGTTCTGGCGGAATGCCGGCCGCAGGGCGCTCAGGCCGGCAAACCCTGCTGGATCACCGAATGGGGGATTCCCGATCGCGATGCGTCCTGTCCTCCGCATGAAACCAGCCAAATCACCTTGGTCAACGAAACGCGAACCAATTTCCGTCCCTACGTTGCCGCAAGGCAGGTGCTTGGCCTGTTTTATTATGCCTGGCTCGACGGCCGCGAAGGCTTTGCGATCTACCGCTGCGATCATTTGACCGAGACCGGGCATTTGGCCCTGACGCCGTTCTGACGGATTGTTGTTCGGCTCAGTCACCATCGGCGGCGCGATTTTGGGCGCCGCCGGGTGTCTTGCCCATGAAACCGGGCACCCTTCCCGACGTCTCCGGCAATCCACCCGGCGACAATCGGGCACAGGAAGCATCGTATTCAGTGGGACTCGCCGAGGGCCCGGCAGCGCGCCGGTGCTATGCTGTCGTCTCGCACGAAACTGCACATTGAATCGCGAGAACGGCCATGGAAGCACGCGGATTTTACCACGAGGGGATGCTTGCGCTGCAAGAGCGCGCCGACGGCCGGCGCCTGGCCGATTTCCTGGCCACCAGCGCCAGGCACAGCGAATTTTCCGAACGCGACGCAGCGCAGATCACGGCGGCGAGTTTCTTCTTCATTGCATCATCTCATGGCGATCATCCGGACTGCAGCTTCAAGGGAGGCGATCCCGGGTTCGTCAAGATTGTCGGCCCGAGCACGCTTGAATTTCCCGACTACGACGGCAACCTGATGTACCGGACACTCGGCAATATCGCCATGAATCCGAAGGTCGGGCTCTTGTTCATGGGCTTCGACGGCAAGACCTACCGGATTCGCATCAACGGAGACGCCAGCATTCATCGCGACGCCGAAAGTCTGACGCGCCACCACGGCGCCAAGGCGGTGATCCGCGTCGAATGCCGCGACATATATCCAAACTGTCCGCGCTATGTCCCCGATCTCGCCATGACGGCACGCTCCGCCTATGTGCCGCGGCCGGGCGAGACATCACCAACGCCGGAGTGGAAAACGCTGCCGGCGGTCGTGCCGCATCTGCCGCGGTCCGACACGCAGGCCCTCACGTCGTCAAGCCCGGACACCATTGGGCAGCGCGATGCATAAAGGCTGGTGCACGCTAACGGCCACGATTGCGATCATCGGTGTCAACCTTGTTGCCGCCGCCGGCGCACTCGCCGAAAGCCGCAAATACGATCCCGGAGCCAGCGACACCGAGATCAGGATCGGGCAGACCATGCCCTACAGCGGACCGGCGTCGGCAGTCTCGGTCATCGGCAAACTCCAGGCCGCCTATTTCCGGATGATCAACGACCACGGCGGAATTAACGGACGCAAGATCAAGCTGATCTCCTATGACGATGCGGCGACGCCATCCAAGACTGTCGAACAGACCCGCAAGCTCGTCGAAGGCGACGAGGTGCTGTTCACGTTCCAGACGCCCGGCAGCGCCTCCAACATCGCCGTTCAGAAATATCTCAACGACCACCATGTCCCGCAACTCTTCGTGGGCGGTCGCTCGACGCGCTTCGAGGATCCCCTCGACTTTCCATGGACCATGGGATTCGCGCCAAATTTGCGGACCGAGATTCGCGTCTACGTGCGCTTCATCCTCGACAATTATCCGGATGCCAGGATCGGCCTGCTCTACCAGAATGACGAAAGCGGCAAGGACTATCTCGCCGGCTTGAAGGACGGGCTCGGCGCGAAGGCCGCGCTGATGCTCACGTCTGAAGCGCCCTATGAAATGACGGACCCGACCATCGACTCGCAGGTGGTGCGGCTCAAGTCTGCGGGCGTCAACGTGCTGATCGACATGGCAGCGCCGAAGTTCGCCGCCCAGGCGATCCGCAAGACCGCGGAGCTCGGCTGGAAGCCGCTTCATTTGCTCGGCGTCGGTTCGTCCTCGATCGACGCGGTGCTGGCGCCCGCGGGACTCGAGAACGCCAAGGGGCTGATCTCGGCGAGTTCGTTCAAGGAGGCCGCCGATCCGAGCTGGGCGGACGATGCGGGCATGAGGAAATGGACCGCATTCATGGCCGAATATTATCCGGAGGGCGACAGAAAGAGCATCTTCACAACCTACGGCTACAGCGCAGCCGAGCTGCTGGTGCAGGTGCTGCAGCAATGCGGCGACGATCTCTCGCGCGACAACGTCATGCGCCAGGCGACCAATCTGAAGGGCGTGAAGCTCGATCTGCTGCTGCCGGGTCTCGCCATCAACACCAGAAGCAGCGATTATCGCGTGGTGAAGCAATTCCGAATGATGCGCTTCACCGGCGAGCGCTGGGAACCGTTCGGGCCGATGGTCGCGGATTGACCCTGCGGCGCAAGAAGTAACGACAACACGGAATAAGATCGACGGCGCGCTTTTGCGCGCCGCCGATCCCGCCGTTGACTATACCGCGTACCTCACTGACCGTTGGTCCGGCGCGCGGCCCTCGGCGCCTCGTCCTTCAGCTTCTCCAATGCGCCGGGCATCATCTGCCCGAACATCGAGCTCAGCATCGCGGTCGGGATCAGGCCGGCGCTGTTGCCTTCCTGCCCCTGCCCGCCAGACATCAGGAATTGCGGCACCAGGGGCTGATTGATCCGCGTCAGGGCGTCGGCGAACTTTGCAAAATTCTGCTCGGCAAGCCGGTATTCCGGCCCACCATAGGCATCGACCGACAGCTTGGTCGCCTGCGCGTTGGCGGCGCCGACCGCAAGCACCCGGTCGGCCTCGCCCTGGCCTTCGAGCCTGGACTGCTCGCCGACCGCGGCTGCGGTGACTTTCCTGGTTTCGGCATCCTTCTGCGCGCGGGCGAGCGCCGCCGCGCCCTCGTTCTCGTTGACCTTGACCTGGATCAATGACTGCGTCAGGGCGGTCTGCGCCGCCGCCGTCGCCTTGGCTTCGTTCAGCGCGCGCTCCTGCACGGCGGCCTTCTCCTGCTCCTGATAGGTCTCGATCTGCTCGCGCGCGATCTGGCGCGAGCGCAGCTGGATCAGGATGTTCTCGATGGTGTGGTCGTTCGCAGCCGCCCGCGGCGTGCCGATCAACACCTCCTGAAGGTCGAGCGAATAGCCCTCGAACTTCGCCTTCATCACCTGCGCGGATTCCTCCTGGATCGCGGCGCGGTTCTGCAGCAGCTCGATCAACGTCATCTTCTGCGCGATGTTCTTGAAGAACGCAGAGACCATCGGGTCGAGCGTCTGCTCGACCAGCTTCTTCACGTCGCCGAAACGCTGAATGATCATCGGCGCCTTCTTGTAGTCGATATGCATCACCACCGAGAGCGGCAGCGTCGGCTCGAACGCGTCCTTGGTGATCAGCGAGATCTCCGACAGGTTCTCGTCGAGCTTCATCGCGCCGACCTCGCCGCGCACCCATTTCAGGATGAAGTTGACGGTCGGGATGATCTCGATCTTGCCGGCATAGGTGTTGAAGGCGTATTTGCCCGGCAACAGCGGGTCCTTCCAGACGCCGCGGCTGCCGTTGAGCACCAGCTCGCCATGGCGATACTGCTCGCCCGAGACGTCGTCGGTGCGCGGGCCGGTGTAGAAGATCACAACGCCGACATTACCGACCGGGATCACCGTCTTCGGCACCGCCTCGACGGTCGCGAACAGCCGGTTGATGTACCAGGTGCCCTCGACGATGACCTGGAGCTGGCGGCCGCGATAGCCGCCGGCGCTCAGGAATTTCTCCGGCTCCTGGAAATTGTTGTGAAACGTCGCAGCATCACGCAGCTCGATGCCGACCTCGGGGGCGATGATCTCGCCCGGAGGCAGCGACGGGCCGTCATGCACGGTGACGATGCCGACGAGATCGTGATCGGCCGCCAGCACGACCGGGGCAAAGCCCCAGCGCTCGGTGATCGTGAGCTGCATGCTCTCGAGCACGCCGCGCTCGCGCTCGCTCAGCGCGTGACCATAGACACGCTCGTCGGTGATGACGGCGAACTGCGTCGTGTTGATCGCATAGGTACCTTCGCGCAGGATCTTGCGCTGCGGGCCCTTCTGGCCGCCGCCGAGCAGGAAGCGGCGCGTGTCCTGGAAGTCCGACTTGTCTTCGGTGTCGTTGGCGCCGAGCACCTGCGACGGCTCCAGCGGCGCACCGTCGCGCGCGAACACATAGGCGATCTTGCCCTGGCCGACGGTGACGAGGTCCGAGCGGTGGATGCGGTACATGAAGGGAAACATCACGTGCAGGCCGCCGCGCAGCACCTCCGGCTCATAGCCGGCTTCGCCGTTGAGCGCGATGAAGCCGTCGTCGATCGAGCCTTTCACCGCCCACAGCTTCTCGACGATGCCGACCTGATTGTTCGGAATGTAGCGAAATACGTTCGATATGCGCAGCACGATCACACATGCGACCGCAGCAGCGATCCAAATGGCAGGCTGGGTCAAACCTGAACCATTAAGAAAACCGAGGAAGTCCATAGTTCATCTCCACAATTCGCAACTGGGCGGTTTGGGAGCCCAAACCTGCACCCAAGAATTGCGGTGCGGACATGTGGTGCGAGGCCCAGGGGCCGCAAGGCGTGAACATTATTCGCCCTGCCAATCTTTTTTTGATGACGGCATGAACCGCCGAACGACTCGCGCGACGTTGACGCGCGCGATCAACTTGCCGCGATTGCGCATCATTCGCAGCGCGGCGACCTTGCGCGAGAGCTGGGCTCAACGTTTCGGGTCGCGCCCGCGGATGTGGTCAAAGCCTTGCTTGATGGCGGCGAAGCGCGCGTCGACCACCGACTCAAATTCGAGGTCGGTGAAGATATAGGGCCAGTCGTTTTCGATGCCTTCGCGGACGAGTTCGCCGACATACATGGGATCGATACCATCGGAGATGCGTTGGCGGACCAGATTGATCCGCTCGGCAAGCGGGCCCGACGTCGGCAAGGGACGGGTCGCCCCCTCGAAGCGCTTGGGGAGGTTGCGCGTCGAGTCCATGATTTGAGTGCGGATGAACCCGGGACACAGCACCGATACGCCGATCCCGCGGGGCGCGAGTTCAGGCCGCAGTCCCTCGGACAGCGCGACGACGCCGTACTTCGAAACGTTGTAGGCAGTGCTTCCGCCTGAAATCAGGCCAGCGAGCGAGGCCGTGGAGACGATGTGTCCACCCTCGCCATGCTGCTCGATCAACGGCCCGAAAATCTCGATCCCCCAAATCGTCGCCATCAGGTTGACGCCCAAGGTCCAATTCCAGGATGCGTCGGTCCAGGTGCCATAAGGCCCGCCGCCGCCGACGCCCGCGTTGTTGACGAGGATATGCACCTTGCCGTAGCGGGCCGTGGTGGCCTCGGCGGCCGCGACGAGTTCGGCCTTGAGGGAGACGTCCGCTTTCACGCCATCGACATCGACATTGGTGCGCCTCAATTGCTCGAGCGCCGCGGACAGCGCCGCGTCTTCAATATCGCAAAGCATGACTTTCGCCCCGGCCTGAGCGAGAGCAGTCGCGATCCCCAATCCGATGCCTGAGGCTGCGCCGGTCACGAACGCGGTCTTTCCAGCGAGTTCCTTCACGTGCATTTCTCCCGTGCAAGCGGACACCTTCGCCGCAAAATGCCAAGTGTCGCCGGCCGCCATATGACCGCACTTTCAAGCGATTGGGAAGTGTGGGCGATGACCGCTCTTGTTGGCCCGTAGCCGACATCCTATCGGTCGGAGCCGACGTCAGCTTTTGACCCAAAGTGCAACTCGTTCGACTTTAGATTCACCTCTGAATACGAACGGTGCCCTCGACTGCTGGCTGATGATCCGGCCCAAGAATTACCCAGTCAGGATGTGCCGGAGTCTGATCTCGCTTCTTCGGGTCGACGGCGCTAGCAGCGCGCGGATCAAAGCTGACATATTCCTCCCGAACAAGGTTGCCACCAACCCTTACCGAGCATCCGGTCTTGTAGTCCCAAACCCCCTCTAGATTAAAGGGCGTCCACCGATCCTTGCAACGTTCGCTCGCGATGTACGGAACGACCACTGTGATCGATCCAGCGAGTAATCCAATTCCAATCAAAAAAATTCGCATGGTGCTGTGCATCCCGGCTAGCTCGGTCCAAACCGAGTTCTAACAACGACATACAACTATATGTTGCAGGTTGGATTAACAAGGATCGGAGGTCCTGATATTCGGGCGTGCGGATTCTTTGAGCGCCCTATCTCGGGTGCCACCAGCGTCCGCCGATCACGACGCCTTCGGATGCGATCTTGCGATCGCCCATGAGATGTTCGCCGACCACATCGACATAATCGAACTGGCCTTCTCTGATCGAGAGCAGCGTGGCGTCGCCGACGCTGCCTGGCTTGAGGCTGCCGAGCTCCGGCCGCCGCAGAGCCATCGCGGCATTGACGGTGGACGCGGCGATCACGTCCGGCATCGACATCCCCATGCAGAGGAATTTCGACATCGTCGTCACCTGGTCGAAGGCCGGGCCATCGATACAGAGCTGATGGATGTCCGAGGAGATCGTGTCCGGATAGAAGCCGTTGGCGAGCATCGCGCGCGCGGTCTTGAAGGCGAACGAGCCCTTGCCGTGGCCGATGTCGAACAGCACGCCACGTTCGCGCGCCTCCAGCACTACCTTCTTCACCGTGCCCTGCGCGGTCGCCGGCGTGTTAGGGAACGGACGGAAAGCGTGGGTCAGCACGTCGCCCGGACGCAGGCGCGCCAGCACCTCCTCGTAGCTCGGCGGCGGATGGTCGATATGCGCCATCAGGGGCATGCCGACTTGCTCCGCGACTTCGAGCGCGATCTCGAGCGGCACCAGCCCCGAAGTACCCGAGGCGAACAGGCCGACCCGCACTTTGATGCCGACGATGAGGTCGCGGTTCTCGTCAGCGACGCGTGCGGCATCGACCGGGTTCATCAGCCGCAATTCCTCGCTCTCGCCGACCATCACGCGGTCCGAGAAGCCGAAGATGCCGGCATGCGAGACGTGCAGATAAGCGAGGATGCGCACCTCGCTCGGCTCGATCACATGCTTGCGGAAGCCGGCAAAATTGCCAGGGCCGGCGCTGCCGGTATCAACCGAGGTGGTGACGCCGGAGGCGCGGCAGAACTCCTCGGCGTCGATGCCGAGCGAGGTGCCGCCCCAATAGACATGGGTGTGCAGGTCGATGATCCCCGGCGAGACGATCAGCCCCGACACGTCCCGCACATCGGTCGCGGGATCGGCTTTCAGCTCCCGCCCCACCGCAGCAACCTTGCCACCGGCAAAGGCGACATCCGTCACCGCATCGAGCTTTTGCGACGGGTCGATCACCCGTCCGCCGCGCAGAATCAAATCGAAAGGCATCGTGTTCTCCGGATTTCCGTCCGGCACGATGGTCGACTTCGCTGCCGTCTGCAAGCCGGTCAGCCGACGCGGGCCTGTTGCGAAACCGGTGCAGCCGATGTCGCGTGATCCGCGCTCGCGTCTGCGGCCAACTCCGTCCCCACAGCCGACGCGACGATAGCCGCAATCGCGGGCTGATGCGCGGTCTCCGAGGCCGCAATGGTCTCCTGCGCCCAGCGGTAAGAAGATTCGAAGATCTCCTGGTGGCGATCGAAATCGGTCACGTCGATGCCATCGGGCGTCGGCGGACGCATCACCATATCGAGCGGCGTGGTCGGCAGCGTGTCGTAGCGCTGATGCGCGACGAGGCTGCGCCACAACACGTTGACGGCACTCGGCGCGGCCGGGAGCGATTTCCGCCGGAACGGCGTCAGCAGCGAGGCGAGCAATTCAAGCCGTCCCGGCAGCGCGGCGTAGTCGACATCGAACATCTCGGTCGCCGGCTCGCCGAAATGCACCACCAGGTTCGGTCCGCTCTTCAGCTGGTGCATCTGCGCCAGTGGAACGTTGTCGACGAGGCAGCCGTCGACCAGCATCGAACCGTCCTTGGTGTAGAACGGCGGCAGCAGGCCCGGGATGGCGCTCGATGCCCGCACCGCCTGCCAGAGCAGCCCGGTGCGGATCAATTCGAGACTATGCGTCGACAGATTGGTCGCGACCGCCGCGAACGGCCGCCAGCAATCCTCGATCCGGCAATGCTGGCCATACTGCTCGGCCAGCGCCGCATCGAAGGCCTTGTGATCGAGCAGCGCGTAGCGCGGCCAGGTCGGGCGGCGGAAGCTGCGGCTGGAGACGAAGATCTCGTGCGTGCCGCGCTCGAGATGCTCGGCGTCGTAGTTCTTGGCAAAGCCCGCCGCCATCGCCGAGCCGACGCTGGTGCCGACGAAGATGTCGAACATCGCGCCGCGCTCGCGAAACGCCTTGTAGATCCCGACATGCGCGGTGCCGAGGCTGCCGCCGCCGCCGGCGACGAACCCGACCGCGCGACCGCACAGGAAGCGCACCAGGCTGTCGATGTCGATCTGGTCCTCGAGCGCGACATGGTGGTGCATGTAGCAAGGCAGCCGCGCCAGCCAGGCCGCCGTGCCGCTGACCTCGTGATGCCTGACATCGTGAACGCGAACCAGGCGGCGCGCCGACGCCGGATGCACGGCGCAGGCGAAGCTCTCGATCTCGGTCAGGTCCGGCGCAGGCGCCTGGCCGCGGCAGGCGAACACGACGAGGTCGGCCTGGCGAATGGTCTTTCTTGCCCATTCCGATGCATCGGCGCCGCCGAAATAGGCCACCAGCGGCGCGTCATATTCGATCCGGTTGAGCCAGTCGGCGACTTCGGAGGCGTCCAGCGCACGGCCGGGAAACATCGCCTGGACGCGCGCGAGATCGACGATCTCGGCCCCCGCAGCGGCAAGGCTCAGGCGCAAGCGCTGCTCGAAGCCGGCAGGCACCGGCTCGCGCCCGCCCGCAATCAGCGCGACGGTTCGCGCTTTCGGCGACGCCCGGACGGGCAACAGGCGCGCGGTCTGGACGGCAAACCGCTGGGCCAGCGCGGCAAGCAGCGCCTCGACAATGCCGGGCGTCTCCTGGACAAGCTGCGTATAGGCTGCACGCGTCAACACCAGCACGCTGCTGTCGCGGATCGCGATCACATTGGCGGTGCGCGGGATATTGGCGAAGAAGCCGATCTCGCCGACCAGTTCGCCGGCGCGCAGCTCGGCGATCGGCTCGGGATGATCGGTGCGATACACCGCGAGCGCGCCGTGCAGCACCAGGAACAATGCGTCGGAGTCGCCGCCCTGCTCGACCAGGAGCTCGCCGCGCACGAGATCGCGCCGTGTCATGGCGCCAAAGGCGATCCGCCGCTGCTCCGCGCTGAGCGTTCGAAACAGCGCGAAGTCCTCGGACAGGTTTCCCCACGCAAACGTTGCGCTCGGCGGCACACGGTTCGATTGCATGATCAGATGTTAGCGCCGGGCCGTCGCCCCGGCGAGCGATATCAGAGCATGATCGGCAGCACCCGGCCGCTATTCCCTTGGGAGCACTGCAACAGGAATTGCCGCACTCCCACTTGCCGGCCTCACCCGACCAGCTCCGGCCACGGCACGATGGTCGACTTCACCGTCTTCATCGCCATCGCATCGGCGACCGCCTGCGCGACGCCGTCCTCGGTGAACGGATAGATCGTCTGCATGTCGAGCCAGGGGTATTTGTTGCGCGTGCGGTAGAGCATGTCGACGCCGAGCGGCAGATCGTTGCCGGTAAAGCCCCAGGAGCCGAGCACGTTGAGGTCCTTGGTGCAGATGCGGTGCCACGACGTGTTGATCGAGCCGGCATCGGTAAACTGGCCCATCTCGACATAGGTGCCGCCGTCGCGCAGCATCTCGATGCCCTCGGGTCCGGCGGTCGGATGGCCCGAGCAATCCATCACGAGGTCGGCACCGAAGCCGCCGACGATGTCGCGCACCGCCTTGATGCGCTCCTCCGGCGTCTTGAGCTGATCGATATCGACGGTCGCCTCGGCGCCGAACTTGCGCGCGAGCGCCAGCCGCGGCGTCTCCGGTGCGCCAACGCAGATCACGCGCCCTGCCCCCATCTCCTGCGCGGCGGCAACCGCAAGAATGCCGATCGGCCCGGAGCCCTGGATCACCACCGTGTCGCCCCAGGAAAAGCCGCCGGCGCGGGTGGCGCGGTTGAAGGCGCGGATGCAGGAGGTCAACGGCTCGGAGAGCGCGCCGAGCCGCAGCGACATGTCGTCGGGTAATTTGTAGATCTTGGTGCCCGGCAGCATGTCGAGATCGACATAGACGTATTCGGCCCAGCCGCCCCACATATGCGGCGCCTTATCGAAGCCGAGATAGCGGCCGTAGTACACAGGCGTCAGACACTTATTGGCGCTTGCGGGATAATGGATGCAGTAATAGCAGCGGCCGCACGGCATCAAGGGCGGGATCATCACCTTCGATCCAACCTTGAGCGGCTTGCTCATGAAGTCCTCGGTGAACTCCGGACCGCATTCGACGATCACGCCGCCGAGCTCATGGCCGAGCGTGAACGGCCATGGCAGCGGTTTCGGCCAATGTCCCTTCAGGATGTGCAGGTCGGTTCCGCAGACTCCGCAAGCGCCGACCTTGATCAAGGCCGCCTTTTTGCCGATATGCGGCCATGGCACGGTCCGGATTACAGGCTTGGCTCCAGGTCCTTCATGCGTGCAGACGCGGATCTGCTCCATCGGTTCGTCCTCCCTGTCCTTGTCGTTGGGCCGGGTCCGGCCGCACCGAGCTTAGGTCAGGATGATCGGGATGTCATGAAGGCCTGTCATGAAGGCGTGCGCGATGCGTCAGATCCTGACGGGAGTATTTTTCCGCAAGGTAGCATCGCAAGGAACCATCGATTGTGAACGCAGCCCGGGGCGGATAGGCTTGTAGCATTGCGGGGACCGACATCATGAATCCTGGTATCGAAGGCATCGTTGGCATGTACGTCAAGCTCGGCGAGCTCGACACGCTGCAACGCATGAAAGAGCATCGGCAGAGCTTGCTCGACCAATGCGTCGACACCGCGAATTTCAGCTTCGACGTGACGCGATCGATCTACCGCAGCGACCTCGAGGTGATCGAAGCCGGCATCGAGAGCCTGTATGGCGAGATCACCGGCCATGTCGACGTCTTCGGTGAAAAGAGAATTGCCGGCTGGGCTTTGTACAACCAGCACCCCGACAAGCGGGTCCCGATCGACATCTACTTCAACGGCGAGCTCGTTGCCGAGGTCGTAGCCGATCAGTTCCGCAATGATCTTCTCAAGCTCAACAAGGGCGATGGGCACCATGGCTTCATGTTCGAGCCGCCAAGCGGGTCCTATCAGCCACCCCTGCAGCTCGAGATCCGCGCGGCGAAACGGAAGGTGCTGAAAGCGGTGACCGTCGAGCCGGCGGCAAACGCCGAAGCCAAATAGCCTCTCCGCGGCGCCTTCGCGCGGAGATCGTCACTTGATCGCGCTGCCGTCGGGCGCAAAGCCCTCGACCTTGTCCGAGATCACGAACGACATCAGGTCGTGCCCGATCACCAGCGGCCCCTGATAGGTCGTGCGCGTCCGCTTCAGCAGCACGTCCTCCGGCACGTCCTGCGTCGGTGGCTGGCTTGCGAACACGATGTGCGAATAGACAGCAAGCTTCGGCCTGGCCTCTGCGAAGATCCTGCCGGCCTCTTCCGGCGAGGTGTGATGGTTCTCGATCGCCCGGTAGTTCGGATAGGCCTTGAACAGCTCGGGATCGATCACCGCGACCTCATGGATCAGGAGGTCGGCGCCCTCGGCCGCCTTTGCCACCCGCTCGTCCGGCTTGGTGTCGCCCGACAGCACCACCTTCTTGCCGTCATACTCGACGACATACCCGAACGAGGGCTTGATCTTCTCGCCGTGATTGACCTCGATCGCGCTGACCTTGACACCGTTGTTCTCATAGACCGGCCCCGGCTCGATGTCCTTGGCCGCAAACGCGATACCCGCAGGCGGATAGCCCTCATCGTCGATCCGGATGCGGATGTCCTCGGAGAACGCCTTGGTGAGATTTTCGGTCATCGCCACGGTGCCCTTCGGCCCGAAGATCACCATCGGCGTCTTGCGCGAGCCGAACGGCGTACCGATCCACCCCGTCAGCCACATATCGGGAAGGCCGACGACGTGGTCGGAATGCAGATGGGTGATGAAGTGCGCCGTGATCGCGCCGATCGGGATCTTCTTCTGGAACAGGCGGATCGTCGAGCCGCGTCCGAAATCGAAGATCAGCTTCTCCGGCCCCGCTTCCACCAGCGTCGCGGCGCTGAAGCTCGAGAGCCGCGGCGTCGGCGTGCCGGTGCCGAGCAAGGTGACCCGCATCTCGGCGGCGCGCGCCATGCCGGCGCCGGCGAGGATGACCGCAGCAAGCGCAAGCCACAATTTCGGTCGCATGATCGAACGTCTCCGCCTCATGAACTGACTAAGTCACGACACGTTAGGTGAAGCGGCCGGAGATGCCAATGTCGGCTGCGACATGACGGCTCGCGCGGCGGATTGACAGCAATGGCCGCTCCATCCCACCTTGCGTCGCACCATCAGGCATTGGAATGAAACTGCAGCCCGGGTCGGAACGAATCTTCGCGGACGACAGCACCGACCCGCTGGACGGGCGCGTGCAATGGGCGCCGGCGAAGTCGCTGTGGCTCGGCAGCATGACCGTGGTCGCGATCATCTTCGGCCCGCTGACGTTCTCGTGGAGCGCGTTCGCGCTGTTCATCGTGACCAGCGCGATCACGCTGTGCTTCGGGCATTCGGTCGGCATGCACCGGCGCCTGATCCATACGAGCTTCGACTGTCCGCTATGGCTCGAGCGGCTCTGCGTCTATCTCGGCACGCTGGTCGGGATGGCCGGTCCCTACGGCATGGTGCGACTGCACGATCATCGCGACTGGGCCCAGCGCCAGGCGGCGTGCCACGCCTACTCCTGCCATGCCGCCGGCTTCTGGCGCGATGCCTGGTGGCAGCTGCACTGCAGGCTCGTGCTGAAACACCCGCCGGTCTTCCGGCTCGAACCGCGGCTCGCCGATGACCGCTTCTACGCGTTCGTCGAGCGAACCTGGATGTGGCAGCAATTGCCGTGGGCTATCCTGTTCTTTGCGATCGGCTCGTGGAGCTGGCTGGTGTGGGGCATCTGCGTGCGGATCGCCGTCTGCGTCACCGGTCACTGGCTGATCGGTCACTATTCGCATCGCCAGGGCGGACAGACCTGGGTCATCGAAGGCGTCGCGGCCCAGGGCTACAATGTCGGCATCGCCGGGCTGATCAGCATGGGCGAGAGCTGGCACAACAATCATCACGCCTATCCGGGCTCGGCGAAGCTCGGGCTGCTGCCGGGCCAGATCGATCTCGGCTGGTGGCTGATCAAGACGTTTGAGACAGCAGGCCTCGCCCGCAACATCAAGACGCCGGACAACCTTGCGCCACGCCCGGGTTCACGTCGCGTCGACGGCCTGCGCGATGTCGATGCGGTCGCCGGGACTTAGCAGCTGCGCATTGGTCCCGTCATCCGCACGCCAGATCGCCATTGCAGACCAGGCGCCACGCCGCTATAGCACCAGCGTCGGAAAAGGCAGACTTGGTTTGGTAAGCCCAAGTCCTTTCGAAATCGAAGTCCTTTCAGAATCGAAAGCTCTGGTCTCCTGCTCAACGCATGAGATCCCCACGACGAACACCGGATGCCGTCCAGGCGTCCATTGTGTTCGTCCGTGTGGTTCTCAACCCGACGAACCGCTCCGGTCGAACAGCGACACAGGAGCAGTTCATGCACAATCATCACCCCCTCCCCCATGATGTCGTGATCGCAGGTGCCGGCCCCGTCGGCCTGATGCTTGCGTGCGAGCTGCGGCTCGCCGGATGCTCGGTGCTGATGCTGGAGCAGGCCGCCGACCCGCGCTCGCTGCTGAAGCGGCTGCCGTTCGGCATGCGTGGCCTGTCGGCGCCGACCATCGAAGCGCTCGATCGTCGCGGGATGCTGGATGACATCGCGCCGCAGCAGCGTGCGAAAGATGACTCAGGCCGCAACACACCCACCGCGCATTGGCGGCAACAGCCGCGCCGCCCTGCCGGTCATTTCGCCGGCATTCAGTTTTATCACGATGACATCGACAGTTCGAAATGGCCGTTTCGCCTGCCGAGCCCTACCGGCAACAGCATGGCGGTCGACATGGAGTCGCTCGAATCCACACTGGCCGCGCGCGCGATCGCGATGGGAGTTGAGATCAGACGCGGCCTCGGCGTCGAGACGTTTGAGCAATCGGATCATGGCGTGATCGTTCGCGCCGATGGCGAGACGTTCCACGGACGCTGGCTGGTCGGTTGCGACGGCGGCCGCAGCACGGTGCGCAAGGCTGCCGGCTTTGAGTTTACCGGCACCGATCCCGAGTTTACCGGCTATTCGGTCGAGGTCGTGCTATCCGATCCGGACCAGCTCCGCCCGGGCCGCCACTACACGCCGACAGGCATGTACACCTTTGCACAGCCCGGCACGATCGCGATGGTCGATTTCGACGGCGGCGCCTTCCACCGCACCCAGCCGATCACGCGGGAGCATGTGCAGGCGGTGTTGCGTCGCGTCTCCGGCACCGACGTGACGTTGACGGCGCTGCAGCTCGCCACCACCTGGACCGATCGCGCCTGCCAGCCGACGGCCTACCGCAAGGGGCGCGTGCTGCTCGCCGGCGACGCCGCGCATATCCATTCTCCGCTCGGCGGCCAGGGGCTCAACCTTGGGCTCGGCGATGCGATGAACCTCGGCTGGAAGCTCGCGGCCACGATCCGCGGCGACGCGCCGACGGATCTGCTCGACAGCTATTCGCGCGAGCGGCATCCGGTCGGTGCGCAAGTTCTCGACTGGTCGCGCGCCCAGGTCGCGCTGATGCGGCCGAGCCGCAGTTCACGCGCGCTCGAAGCCATCATCCGCGATCTGATCGCAACATCAGACGGCGCAACCTATTTTGCCGAGCGCGTGTGGGGCGTTTCACTGCGCTACGATCTCGGCGACGGCCATCCGTTGATGGGCCGCAGCGCACCCGACTTCGAGCTCGCCGACGGGACGAGGCTGGGCGAGTTGCTTCGAGATGGACGCGGCCTGCTGCTGGACTTCGACGCGCGTGCTTCCCTGCAAGCGCTGGCCGATCGCTGGCGCGGGCGGATCAGCTATCGCGCGAGCGATGCCAGCGATCGACTGGGGCTGAGCGCGGTGCTCGTGCGCCCCGATGGGTTTGTGGCTTGGGCCACAGACATCGAGCCCGACCTGGGAGAGAGTGCCCAAGCGGCGGCGCGGTGGTTCGGAGAACCTGACGCGGCGCAAGAATGAGCGAGGCGCCACTGGGTACGGCGCACCTGAGCTTTCGCTTGTCTCTCTTGCACCGTGTACGGGTTCCCCGCCTCAACCGTAACGCCCTGTTAACCCTATCAGCCTTACGGTCGTCGGGGCTCCGAATGGACGGTGGCCAGGTTTGTTGTGATGTCGTTTGCACAGAAGAAAACTACCGTCGTCCCCGTAGCCGAGGAGCGGCGGCGCTTTCAGCGCGTCAAGGTGCACCTGCTCGGCCGCTACATGCTGCCCGACCGGCGCGAGTTTCCCTGCCAGATTATCAACATGTCCCCGGGCGGCCTCGCGCTGCTGGCGCCCGGCATCGGCAATGTCGGCGACCGCGTCATCGCCTATCTCGACCATATCGGCCGCGTCGAGGGCCGCATCACCCGCATCATCGACAACGGCTTTGCGATGACGATCGGCGCCACCGCGCGCAAGCGCGACAAGCTCGCCGCCCAGCTGACCTGGCTCGCCAACCGCGACATCCTCAACTTGCCCGAGGATCGCCGCCACGACCGTATCGTGCCGCGCAACCCGATCGCCCTGCTCACCCAGGAAGACGGCACGCGGATGACCTGCCGCATCATCGACCTGTCCTTGTCCGGCGCCGCGATTGCCGCGGAGAACCGCCCGCCGCTGAAGTCGCTGGTGATGCTCGGCCGGGTGCAAGCCCGCGTGGTGCGAAACCTCGAGGAAGGCTTCGCGCTCGAGTTCGTCCACGAGCAGTCCGCGGAAACCCTCGAAGAGAGCGTTACCGCGAGGTAAAGCGAAAAACCGCTCAAGACCCCGTTTTCAGCCCGCGAAGGCGGCCTCCGGTGCACCGGTGGCCGCCTTCGACGCGTTTGGCGCTGCGAAATCGGCGGTTAACGGCTGGAACTTCTGACGCAACAAACCACGCTGCCGCAACGTTCGGCGCGTTAATACGTAAAATTTGAATCAATTGCAGTTGTTTCAAATTTTACGCGAATTCGATTCAAGTACAGTTCAACTTCGCCGCAGCTTTTATCAGTATTCGCGTCAAATCTACTTTGTGCACTTAGCGGCGGCGAAAAAACTTTGTGCGAAACGTGGTCCCAACAAGAAGAACGGGGGCCACAATGTTTGGTTTCAGGGGACAGGGGAAAGGTTTGGCGGTTGCCGCCATCCTGTTTGCAACGTGCGTGTCGGCCAAGGCCGGCGACGTGGTCTACGCCAGCCTGGGGGACGTCGCGCGTTCGCCGATCGGCTGGGTCGAATTCTGCGCCGACAATCCGGCCGAGTGCCGCGGCGGCGCGACGCAACCACGCGACATCGTGTTGTCGCAGACCGCTTGGCGCGACCTCGTGCGGGTCAACAAGTGGGTCAACGAATCCATCAAGCCGATGACCGACATGGATCATTGGGGCGTGATCGAGAAATGGTCGTTGCCGACCGACGGTTACGGCGACTGCGAGGACTACGTGCTCCTGAAGCGCAAGATGCTGATGGACGCCGGCTGGCCCCGCGAGGCGCTGTTGATCACGGTGGTCCGCGACAAGAAGGGCGAAGGCCACGCGGTGCTGACGGTGAAGACCGACAAGGGCGAGTTCGTGCTCGATAACCAGAACGAGAGCATCGTCGCCTGGACGGAGACCGGCTACCGCTTCGTCAAGCGGCAATCGCAGAGCGATCCGAACGTGTGGGTCTCGCTCGGCGACAACCGCCCCGCAGTTTCAACCGCAAGCTCGCGCTGAGCAGAACAGGACATTTCGAGTTCGCGACCCGGTCACATCCCCACCCCTCCCCGTCCCAGACCGGTTCGCGCGCGGCCAGCCATCCCCCAATGGCTGGCCGCGACCTTTTGCGCATACGACGAACCTGCGCAGCGCTGATCCGCGCCGCGCAGGCTTGTCTGTTTCGGCATGATCTCTGCGCAAACCGGTCGGCAAAGCGCGTTCGCTGAGCGGATCGGCGAAGGCGCCGATTGAAGCGCTTGAGCTCGTCGCGCCCCAGCGGCCGCTTCGAACACGATGCCGCCGGCGGCGACGTGCTTGCCTCCATACATGGTCTTTTGCGCGGTGAAGGTGAACGCAACGGTCCCTGGATCCCGGATCTCGGTCTTGATTGCAAATGTCATCGCAACACCATCTCGTCGCCCGGCCGTCCTATATCCCAGCCTTGACTTCCCGGCACATCCCATATTGAATTGAATTCATTTCAGTGGATGGGCACATGATGGATGCAACCAGCCCGGGGGCACCGGAACGGCTGCTCGCGGCAGCGCAAGCGGAGCTCATCGACGGCCATGGCCACCTCGAGATGCAGGCCGTCGCCAGGCGAGCGCAGGTCTCGGTCGGGCTCGCCTATCACCATTTCGGATCGAAGGCCGGCCTGATCGCCGCCGTGGTCGAAGACTTCTACGAGCGTCTCGATGCGGCCGCCTTCGGCGGCGCCAAGCCGTTCGCCGGGACCTTATCCACCAAGACCTGGGCGGACCGCGAACGGCAGCGCATCGGCGCCTACATCGCCTTTCACTACGAGCACCCGTTTGCCGCCCTGGTGATCGGTCCGCTGTGCCGCGCACCGGAGGTCCTCGATGTCGAGACCGCCTTCACCGCCCGGCAGCTCGCGGCCGGGTCGCGGATGCTTCAGGCCGCGCAGCGCGACGGGATCGTGCCTGGCGACATTGATCCTCACCTCACCATCGCGCTGATGATCGGCGGCATCCGCCAAGCGCTGATCCGTGCGCTGACAGGCGAACGGCGGCCTGATCCCGCAAGGCTGACCGGCGACATCTGGGCCTTCATGGCCGCCGCGCTGCGGCTGCCCGCCGAGCCGGCATCGGTGGGGTCCAAAGCCAGGCGGCGGCGCCGCAGCTAACAATCAACTACAACTGCAAGGTCGGTGGCCATCTTGTTCAACCCGCACGATTTTCACACGCCGCAATCGTCCTACGGCAAGCCGGATCTGCTGCGCTCCAGCGATGGCGGCTATTTCGGTCCCGGCAATGCGCAATTGCCGGCGCCACCGATGCTGATGATGGATCGCATCACCGAGATCAGCACCGAGGGCGGCGCCTTCGGCAAAGGCCATGTTGCCGGCGAACTCGACATTGCACCCGACCACTGGTTCTTCGCCTGTCACTTTGCCGGCGACCCCGTGATGCCGGGCTGCCTCGGGCTCGACGCCATGTGGCAGATCATCGGCTTCTGGCTGGGCTGGTCGGGTTCGCCGGGCAAAGGCCGGGCGCTTGGGGTCGGCGAGGTCAAGTTCAGGGGGCACATCACGCCTGACGTCAGGCTGGTGCGCTATGAGGTCGACATGCGCCAGGTCCGGCGCGGACGGCTGGTGCTGGGCATCGCCGATGGCCGTGTGCTTGCCGACGGCGCCTGCGTCTATCTGGCGAAGGACATGAGGGTCGGCCTGATTGCACCGACGCGCTGAGCCCACCCGCGGACAGTCCCGTTTTGGGGCAGCAGCCCCGGAATTTGCGGCGGGTTTTGCACTCCCCGCGCCACCTGCTTGAATTGCCGGGGGTTTTGCCCGCGCAGCGGTTGTGCTATTCGGAACCTTTCAATTGATGTCCGGTTCTGGTCGCATGGTCGAACTTGCCCCCCGGAATGCACAAGTCAGCAGCCTGACCGGCGTGCAGCCGATCGCGATCGGCGCCGTGGCGCTGGTGCTCGTGCTGTTCGGCATCGGCTCGATCGCGCTGTGGCGCAGCTTCAGCGGCAACGTGCCGGAGACCGACCGGATGGTCGCCGCCCGTCAATTGCAGGCGCGGACCGCGCAGGTCTCCGAGGCCCTGGTGGAAAAGACCAAGGGCATGGAGGTCACCCAGCAGGAATCCATCGACCAGTTGCAGGAGGTGCAGGACCAACTGCTGACCATGCGCAAGCAGTTCGCCCTGCAACAGGCCGACGCCAAGAAGCTCGTCGATCAGGTCGCCGCCTTGACCGAACAGGTCGAGGGTCTGCGCCAGTCACTGGCAAGCGCACAGGCCAACGAGCCGACCGCCGAGCCCCAGCCGCGCAAGCGCTCGAAGGCCTCAAGGAGCGCCAACCGGAAGCGCCACCGCTCGCGCGGCTGACGATTTCGCGTGCCGCCCGCCCAGCGACCGGCCGGCCATCAAAATGCACCAATTCCCGAACAACATCAGCGGCTAAGGTGGAACTTTCGGGACTCCAGGCCAGCCGCTGCAGCCTCGCATGAGTGCCCGTTAGCGTGAATTAATCCGGACTTTGTGAACTGCTTCACATATCGGCGTTCGAATCCGAGTCATCCTTCAATGACCGGATGGCGTGAGCCGATTTCAATATCCGGGGCTGGCAAGGTCGTTGACGGTATACTACGTCGACGGCCTTGTTTTTTGGGCCTCGACTCACGGTTCGGATTGCGCGCATGCCGTCAGCCGCGCGCAGATCCTCCGGCCCCAGCTGCGTCCGATCTCAGCCGGCGTTAGCGATCTATTTGCTGCGATCCCGCAACACGCGATTGCCCCTCAGCCGCAGCCGCGCAAGCTTCGGCTCGAGCTCGTGGAGCATATAGATCAACGCAACGGCAAGGCTCGAAACAACCACCATGAACAGCAATGTCAGATCAGGAATGGTCAGCATCTTGAAGGCCCTCTGAGGCCCGGCTCCAATCGCAGCCGGGCCATTTGTTGTCGCGACGCGTTCACGCACCAACTGCCGCAAAGCATAAGCAAGCTGCATACCAGTGCGCGACAGCCGACGCGGTCGCAGGGCATCGAAACGCCGGCCGCGCGATCATTCCAAGACCATCAGCATGGCGATCGAATGGAACGGCCATGCGTCAACGGATGGCTCAGTTGCAAACCTGCACGTGCCGGACCCGCCAGCCATACGGCGTCATGATGCTGCGGCGCACGATGTAGCAGCCGCCGTCACCATAGCCATAGCCGTCGTCATAGCCGTAACCGGCGTAGTACGGATTGCCATAGTAGCCGTCGTAGTAGTCGTAGGCGCCATAGCCGAGCCCGAAGCCGATCGCAGCCGCGGCAAGCGGATAGCCCCAGCCGCGCCGATAGTAGCCGCCATGCCAGCCGCCGCCACCATGCCAGCCACCACCGTGCCAACCGCCGATCGCAGCCGAACGGAAGCCGCCGCCCGCGCCCATGGCGCGGAATGCACCACCGTGGAAGCCGCCGAAGCCGCCACCGCCGTGGAAGCCTCCACCCCCGTGGAATCCGCCACCGCCGAAGCCACCGCGTGCCGACGCGGCGTCGACCGTGAACAGGACAGCCGATGCCGTCGCCAGCAAGGCAATCATCGTCTTACGCAACATCACCCGTTACTCCTCTTTCCGAGGCTTTTCGCTTCAAGCCTCCTCCGCCGCGTCCCGCGCATGCTAACCCAATGTAGGACCGAGGCTTCGGCTGCGCGTCGATGCCGCGCTCACTTCTGCGCGACCCGTGTTCATCAAGCGCGCGGTCTCAAAGGTTAACAGCCGCGGCAGATGCCTTTGACCCGACGATCGACCGACTTGTTCTCGTCCTCGATCGCCTTGTCGAGATTTTCGGTCGACGACGCCGAGCCGGTGGTGACGCCCTCGCCGCTGTTCAGCCGGCCGGAGGATTGCGCGGTGCCGGCGCTATTGGTGCCTGGCGGCGATGTGACTTGCGGCGACATAGGGCTGGCCGATGAGGGACTGCCGGTCCCGGTGCCCTGAGCGACGACAACTGCGGGTGCCAGCAGAACGGCGATTGTCGCGAACGCGGCGGTAGCGGATAATTTGGGCATGGCAATTCTCCCTTGCGGACATCAACGGGTCCACAAAACGCCGGTTCCCACCGGCGTTGGAGCAATACAGTTTGGGGGCAATGCAAATTGCGCAAGCTGATCGAGTTTGACGACGACACATTCGACAAGCTGAAGCAGCTTGGCCGCGACCGGATGGCGACCTTGCAGGAGCTCGCCGACGAGGCCTTCGCCGACCTGCTCAAGAAGCACGGCATTCCGATCGACCTGAGAGATGCGCTGCGCAAGAGCGCAAGGCTTCAGGAAGCGGCAAGGCCACAGGAGGCTGCAGCGAAGCCACGCCCCGCACAGAAGGGCGCACGCAAGAAGCGACGCAGGCGTTGAAAGCTAGGGCGCGGCCTCATAACGCGCGGCGCGCCACAGCCGGATGGATGCGAGTTGGACGAAGGTAAGGTAGTTTACCGCAAGCCTCTCGTAGCGCGTTGCCACGCCACGACATTGTTTGATCCTGTTGAAGAGCCGCGCAAGCTGATTGCGAGCGCGATAGAGATAGGGGCAGAAGCAAATCGGATCGCCATGATTGCATTTCGGCAGGATGTTGGCCCACGCCCTCTTTTTGATTCCACACGCGGCGTCCACTCCAATTCTTCGATGACCCAACTTAAGGATCCTGGATCAATTCAACCTTGTAGCCGTCGGGATCTTCAAGGAAGGCAATAATCGAAGTGCCGAATTTGACCGGCCCCGGTTCGCGTCTGATCTTCACACCTGTCGCGCGCACTTCCTCGCAGAGGCGATAGATATCGGGCACGCCGATCACGAGATTGCCGAACGCTGTTCCGTGCTCGTAGCTTGCGACACCATAGTTATAGGTCAACTCGATACCGGACCCGCCTTCGCCGTCGAAGCCGAGAAACGCCAGCGTGTATTTTCCGTCGGGCACATCGCGACGCCGTATCTCTTGCATTCCAAGTCGCTTGTAAAAAGCGATGCTACGGTCGAGATCGCCGACGCGGATCATCGTGTAGAGAATCTTACTCACGGAGAGCCCCCTTGATTTGGATGAGAAGAAACGTGCTGATTAGGAGAGCGCTGAAGCGATCCATTGCGCCCAGGCGAGAGCCGCACGGTCGTCGCCGCGCCGTGCGATGACCTGAATGCCGAGAGGTAGGCCGTTCGCTCCCGTGCCGGCCGGTACGGTCAAACAGGGCACGTGCAAAGCGGTCCAGAGCGAGTTGAAGGACGAATCTCCGGTTGAACTGAAACCTTCCGGTGCTTCGCCAGTCGCCGCTGGCGTAATGAGAATATCGAGATCGCCCAGCGTCGATGAGAACCGCTCGCGAACCTGCGCGAGCGCTGCAAGAGCCTTGGAATACTGTTCCCATGTCACCGCAAGGCCCGCATCCAATTGTTCGAGCAGCGTGTGGCTGACCTGGTCGCGCGCGTGCGTTAGCTCCCACCCCAATCCTTGCGCGGCTTCGCGGTTCAAAACGTGCGAAAATGTCTGAAACGCGGAGCTAAAGTCCGATTGAAGCTCGTAGTCGCTGACCAATGCACCAGCACGCGCCAACGTCGCGGTCACATTGGTCACCAAGCGTTGGGTTTCGGGCTGCGCCTTGCCCCACGCCGGCGAGCGGCAGACGCCGATACGTGGCGCGTGCTCCGGCCTGAGGTCCGGATTGCCAAGATCCTGTCCTGATATAGCGCCGACATACAGCGCGCAGTCTGCAACGCTACGCGCGATGATGCCAACCGTGTCCAGCGTTTCTGATACCAGTTTAACGCCGCCACGATTGATCAGCCCGAAGCTCGGCTTGAATCCGACCACGCCGCAATAGGCCGCCGGCTTGATCAAGCTGCCCATCGCTTGAGTGCCAGTGCCGAGGGGAAAGAAGAAGTCGGCAACCCCGGCAGCCGAGCCGCTGCTTGAGCCGCCTGGCGTATGGCGGAGCGTTTGCGGGTGAGCGGTCGGCCCTGGCGTTCGGATTGCAAACTCGGCGGTGACGGTCTTGCCGATGACAACCGCGCCAGCGTTGCGTGTCAGATTCACCACCGCGGCGTCTGTCTTCGGGCGCCAGCCCTTCCAGATCGGCGAGCCGTGCTCCGTTGGCATGTCGGCAGTATCGAAAACATCCTTCACGCCGACGGGTATGCCGTGAAGCGGACCGGGAAGGGATTTTGCGGCACGCGGCTGTGCCGGATCGATGAAGGCAAACGCTTGGACCTTGGTTTCGCGCTCGGCAATGCGCGCGAGACAGGCTTCCAAGAGATCGGCGGGTTTGAGTTTGCCGGATTGAATTAGGCGCGAGGCCTCGGTGGCGGTCAGGCGAGCGGCGTCCATGTCGAAATTGTCCCAAGCAGGTGAGCCACCGCGAAACTAGGCCTTGCAATTCCATCAAAAAAATTAATATTTCTGGCACAACTGTTTAATGGAATTGAACTGTGGCCAATATCAATCTGGATCTCGACGTCCTGCGAACCCTGGTTACGGCTCAGGACCTTGGTGGTTTTAACCGTGCTGCCGATCGGATCGGTCGCACGCAATCGGCGGTCAGCCAGCAAATCCGTCGTATTGAAGGGCAACTGGGACAGGCGCTCTATCGAAAGAACGGACGCGGCGTCGCCTTGACCGAGGCCGGCGATGTGATGCTCGCCTATGCGCGCAAGATGCTCGAACTCAATGACGATGCAGTCGCGGCAGTCCGCGGGGTTGCAGTCGAGGGAACGGTCCGTTTTGGGTTGCCGAGCGATCTTGCGGAAACCTGGCTGTCAACCACCTTGGGCCGCTTCAAACGTGCGCATCCAACCGTCTTGATCGAAGCAGTGGTCGACCGAAACGCCGTGCTGCTTGAGCAACTCGACAAAGGGCATCTCGATCTGGTTCTCGCCTTCGGAGGCCAAGATAGAAGCGACGCACATCGGCTTGCCGATTTGCCGATGAAGTGGATCGGGCCAGCATCACGTCAGGTCTCGCACGAAAGCTGCGAGCCTTTGCCGCTTGTGATGTATGGGCCACCCTGTTTCTTCCGGCAGGCCGGCATTGATGCTCTTGATAAGGCCGGCATCCCTTGGCGCACCGCCTTCACAAGCCCAAGTCTCCATGGACTTTGGGCCGCGGTCGAAGCAGAGTTGGGGATTACCGTACGTACGGCTCTGGGCCTTCCACCCTCGGTTATGGTTCTCGACGATCGTTCCGGATTGCCGCCGGTGCCAACCATCGCTTTGTGCCTGCACGATGCACGACGAGAACTCGCGCCGGCCGTTCGTCGTTTGATGGACATCCTTCTGGAAACACTGGAGGCCAAATTGGCCGGCGTTCCCGAGCTCCAGCCTTTCATTCAGAAGGAAGCCGAACGCGCGCCACAGCGTCACTCCGCCGCTCCGGGTCGCGCTTCAGCAACAAAACTGACGTAGCCTTCGTCGCGTCACGTCAACTGGCTTAGGGATACACGGCGTAAAGTTCTTGTCCAGGCATGATCTTTTCGGAAAACCGCCTCGCGCTTTTCCGGATCGTGCTTCAGCCGATCTTCTTCAGTCCGGCTTTGTACTGCGGGCCCCTGATCGCGTAGGACTTCGCCGGTCGCGACAGCGCCTCGGCCTGCGCGGCGTCGAGTGTGCGCACCACGCGCGCAGGCGCGCCGATGATCAGGGAGTTTTCCGGAAACTCCTTGCCCTCGGTGATGACCGAACCGGCGCCAACCACACTGCCGCGCCGGATGCGCGCGCCGTTCATCACGATCGAGCCCATCCCGATCAGCACGCCGTCTTCCAGCGTGCAGCCGTGCACGATCGCATTGTGGCCGATGGTGACGTTGTTGCCGATGGTCAGGGGAAAACCGGGATCGACATGCAGGGTCGAATTGTCCTGGACGTTGGAGCCCTCGCCGATCTCGATCCACTCATTGTCGCCGCGCACGACCGCGCCGAACCAGACGCTCGCCGCGGATTTGAGGCGGACCTTGCCGATCACAACGGCATTGTCGGCGATGAAGTAGCTGCCGTCAGCGGGAAGATCGGGCCCCTGCCCGTCGAGTTCGTAGATCGCCATGGATGTCTCCCTGGAGCGTTTTCGAGCGAAGTGGACGCCGGTTCGCGTGAAGAAAACGCGTCAAAGCGCAAATCCGGAGCTGCGTGTTCTGATTCAACCAGAACCGAACCTCTCGTCCGGACGACCTTGGCACAGCGACTGATGTGGTTTCAAGCAAGTGCAGTCATGATCCGAACGCGGATCATGGCCGGTCAGCCGAGCACGCCCGCAGCGCGTAGCGTCATCATGAAGAAGGTGCCGGACATCAGGCTCCAGAATCCGGAGATGACGGTTGCCATCATCACGAACTCGAAGCGGCGGCGTTCGATGCGCGCGCCGCGCAGCGTGTTGCGCATGATGATGAACGGTGCGGCGAAGACCAGGAACGGGACCGCGGCAAAGGTCTTCGGCGCCACGCCGTCCTGCAACAGGCCGAAGCCCGCCGGGCGCTCCGCCATCGCCTGATAGCCGCTGGCCAGTGCGCCGGCGAGTGCGAAGCCGATGAAGAGAGAAAACAGGGAATTCAGGGTATCGGGCGACATCGGAACTTCCGCTACGCTACAGGCCACTCACGCCTGCTTCGCAGAATTGGCCGCCGGCCGCCACATCATCCTTAAGGAAAGGTTAATCCGGTGCGCCGGACGCGGCGTTTGCGCATGGCCATTCAAGAAGGGATTCCATTGGAATCGTACGGAAATTCCTCGCCACGTGGCATATTCGGCAGATGATTCGGCCACCCTCGACCTGGTCTTTGCTTCGTTCATGACGCTTCTCTCGACGGCCCAGCATCTCGCCCGCGATACCCGCCGCAACCCGCGCGCGCATCTCGTTCCGATCATCGCCTCGGCCATCATCGCGGCCAGCGCGATTGCGCTTGTCGCCTATCTGCTGTGGCCGACGTACACGACTGTGCCGGTGAGCGATCCGTCGCGGCTGCCGGTGAGCGTCGGCGGCACGCTGTTCAACGTGCCGACCATGGCGGTGCGCATGAAGATCCAGCGCCATTCCGGGCCGCAGGAACGCGTCGATCTGAGCTTCCTCTACCCGTCGCTGGAGGCGCCCGCCGCGCCGAAGCACTACAGCGCCGATACGGTCGAGGACAAGGTGCAGCCGATCGACCGAATCTTCGCGTCGATCTCGGCGCATCACGATTCACTCGCGCCCGATATGCGCGTACGCACGATCTATCCGCGCTATCTCGACGAGCGTGCAACGACCGACGACGGCCTGACCGCGCGTGCGTTCCGCGACGGCACACCCTATGGCGGCGAGGACCTGTTCACCGCGACCGAGCCGCAGCTGATCGCACGCTGCACGCGCGATACGTCGACGCCCGGCATGTGCCTGAGTGAGCGGCGCATCGAGGGCGCCGACCTGACCTTCCGCTTTCCGCGCAGCTGGCTCGCACAATGGCGCGACATCGCCACCGCGATGGACCGCCTCTCCGCGCAAATGCACAGCGCGAAGGGGTAACTCCGTCATTGCGGCGGAGCGAGGTGACGATCGAAAGATCGGCACTCCTCGCAATGACGATCTGAGACTGCTCAGCCCTTACTCAGCCAGATCTTCTTCCAGGATGGCCATCTGGAACTGGAACGAGCGATCATCGTCCTCGTCGTCGACGAACAGCACACCGATGAACTCCTCGCCGATATAGACTTCGGCCGAGTCGTCCTTCTTGGGCCGCGGCACCACGCGGATCTTGGGATTGCTGAACACGCGCTTCAGATACGCGTCGAGCTTCCTGACTTCCTGAACGTCCACGGCCGTCTCCAATCGGGTCGATGATTTTCGGGGGAGTTTTAGGACGAGACGCCGAAGATCGCCAGAGCCTTTTCAGGCTTTGGCGACGTGATGTTGCGCACACGCACAAGCGCGCCGCCGATCAGAAAGCGAATGAAATCAAAGCCCGATCGCGTTGAGCATCTGGTCCATGGTGCGCGACGGCTCGGCACAGCCGGCTTCGCCGACGATTTTCGCCGGCACGCCCGCGACGGTGACGTTGTGCGGAACGGGCTTGACCACGACGGAGCCCGCCGCGATGCGCGCACAGTGACCGATCTCGATATTGCCGAGGATCTTGGCGCCGGCGCCGATCAGCACGCCGTGGCGGATCTTCGGATGGCGATCCTCGTTCTCCTTGCCGGTGCCGCCGAGCGTGACGCCATGCAGGATCGAGACGTCGTCGTCGATGACCGCGGTCTCGCCGCAGACGAAGCCGGTGGCGTGATCGAGGAAGATGCCGCGGCCGATCCGGGCCGCCGGGTTGATGTCGGTCTGGAACACCGCCGACGAGCGGCTCTGCAGGTAGAACGCAAAATCCTTGCGGCCCTGCTGATAGAGCCAGTGCGCCAGACGATGGGTCTGCAGCGCGTGAAAGCCCTTGAAGTAGAGCAAGGGATCGATGAAGCGCGAAGTCGCGGGATCGCGGTCATAGACCGCGACGAGGTCGGCACGGAACGCGTTGCCGAGATCGGGCTCGTCGCGCAGCGCCTCGCCGTAGGTCTGGCGGATCAGGTCACCCGACAGCGCGGCGTGGTCGAGCCGCTCGGCAATGCGATGGACCACCGAATCTTCCAGGCGCTCATGATGCAGCACGGTCGCATAGATGAAGGATGCGAGCTCCGGCTCGCGCCGCAGGATGTCTTCCGCTTCGCCGCGAATCCGATCCCAGATCGGATCGAGCGAAGCCAGCTTCGCGCCCTGCGGATTGACCTGATGAACTGCCATAGCTGCTCTCGCAATTCGGTTGTTCTGACGTGCGTTATAGCACGATGGACCCAGCGCGTCCCGGGAAGGCTTGGCACGGTAAACCCCAGCCGAACGCCCCCGGACCGACGTCTAGGGGAATTGGTCGGGATTTTGCCGAAATCAAGCCGTGCTTCTGCAACTATTGGCGGATTTCGTCGCCAGTGTGGTTTTGGGCATGGTCAGCCCCAATAAAAGGGGGAAACATCATCAATACGCAGAGTTTGCGCGCCCGCCTGACCGATGCACGGTCGGTCTGGGTTGCCACCATTGCCATCCCCCTCCTCCTGCTCGCCCCTGCCTTCTGGAACGGCTATCCGCTGCTCCAATGGGATACCGGCGGCTATCTCGCCCGCTGGTACGAGGGCTATCTGGTGCCGAGCCGGTCCACCGTGTACGGCATCTACCTCCATCTCGGCGAGACATCGGGCTTCTGGCTCAACCTTGGCGTCCAGACGCTGGCGACGCTGTGGATCCTGCAACTGACGCTGCGCGTGCTCGACCTCGCCCGGCCGGTCCGGCTGATCGCGATCAGCCTCGTGCTGATCGCCACCACCGCCCTGCCCTGGCTTGCGAGCATGCTGCTCACCGACATCTTCGCCGGCCTGTCGGTGCTCGCGCTCTTCATCCTCGTGCTCTGCGGCGATCGGATCTCGACGCTGGAGAAGTCCGTGCTGTTTGGCTTCACCGCGTTCTCAGCCGCAACCCACAGCGCGACGCTCGCGGTGTTACTCGGCCTGTGCTGCGTCGGCTGGATGCTCCGTCCATGGCTCCGCCGGCGCATTCCGGTCGCAAGCCTCGTGCAGGGCAGCCTGACGACCTTGGCCGGCGCGGCAATGCTGCTGGCGGCGAATTTCGCGCTGTCCGGACAGCTCGCCTGGACGCCCGGGGGCATCGGTGTCGCCTTCGGCCGCATGCTGCAGGATGGCATCGTCACGCAATATCTGCGCGACCATTGCGCGAAGGAGAACCTGAAGCTCTGCCCCTATCGCAACGAGTTGCCGCCGACCGCCGACGACTTCCTGTGGGGCCATAGCATGTTCAACACGCTCGGCCGCTTCCAGGGACTGAATGACGAGATGGGCTATATCGTGAAGCGCTCGCTGGCCGAATATCCGGCATGGCAGGCCGAAGCGGCGCTGATCGCAACCGTCGACCAGCTCATGCATGTCGCGACCGGCGAAGGCAGCAACGGCTGGATCCCGCACACCTATGGGATCATCGAGCGCTACATTCCCGCACAGGTCGCGCCGATGCGCGCGGCGCGGCAACAGAAGTGGCATCTCGACTTCACCGCGATCAACCGCATCCACGTGCCGGTCGCGCTGGGCTCGATGCTGCTGGTCGTGCTGCTGTTCGGCCGCGGGCTGTGGCAGCGACGGCTCGACGACCTCACGCTGCTGGCGGGCACCGTCACGCTCGCTCTGCTCGGCAATGCCGTCGTTTGCGGCGTGATCTCGGGTCCGCACGACCGCTATGGCGCGCGCCTGGTGTGGGTTGCGACCTTCGTGGTGCTGATCGCGGCCGCGCGCGCCTTCGCCAGGGACGATGCCGAGAACGAAGCCGACGGGCTATTTTCGCCGCGACAGGAAATCGATGACCCCGGTCTTGTAGACCTTGTCGCCGACCGCTCGCATATGGTCGCGGTTCGGAATGTCGAGCACCTCCGCCCCCGGAATGATGCGGCCGAGCGCTGACGCCGAACCCGCGATCTCATCCTTGCTGCCGACCGCGATCAGGACCGGCACGCTGATGCCGGCGGCCTCCTCGCGCGTCATCAGCCGGCGCGAGCCGCGCAGGCAGGCCGCCAGCGCGCGGCGGTCGGAACGGGTCTGATCGGCAAAGGCGCGGAAGGTGCGGCCGACCGGATCGGTGACATCCTCGAGCGATGGCGCCTCCAGCGCCAGCGCGACGGCCTCGCCCGGCCCACCGCCCTCGATCAACCCGATGCCGATGCCACCCAGGATCGCCGAGCGCACCCGATCGGAATGTTCGCGCGCCAGGATCGCGGTCATCCGCGAGCCCAGCGAATAGCCCATGATGTCGGCGCGCGCGATTCCGAGATGATCCATCAATGCGATCACGTCGCTTGCCATGATCGCGATCTCGTACTGCGCGACGTCGTAGAGCTTGGCGGATTCGCCGTGGCCGCGATTGTCGAGTGCGATGACGCGACGACCGGCCTTGACGAGATCCGACACCCAGGTCGGATAGATCCAGTTGACGTTCTTGCTCGAGGCAAAGCCGTGCACGAGCACGATCGGCTCGCCCTCGCCTTCGTCGATATAGGCAATTTCAACATCGCCGTGATGGAAACTCGGCATCATGCATTCCGTCGTTGCTTGGGATTTGCTTGGGATTGTTTCTTGAGATTTTCGATTGGCGATCGACTTGCGACCGCAAGCCTGACCAGAAGCCTAGCCCTTGGCGGGCATACTCGCCAGCGCCGCCTGGGCAGCCATCTGCCGCTCCAGGCGCAACGCCTTGCTTCGTCTGAGCCACCACGCCGTGGTCCGCTCCGTGGTGGCCTTGATCGACGACAGCAAGCCGAACAGCGCAAGCAGCGCACCGAACAGCCACATGGAGAGATCGAATGCACCGGCCGCGAGCAGCAGCGCGCCGCGGCCGAGCAGCTTGATGATGGCGCGAGTCTGGCCGCCCTTCGCCTCGGCTATGCGGGCCGCGCGCGCGATCTCCTGCGGGTTCTCCGCGACCTTGAGCGTGTCCCGCGCCGCGCGAACCCCGGCCGCCTCGCCGATGCGTCCAACATCCTTCGCGGTGCGCGCCAGCGCGCCGGCCTTCTCGGCGCGGAATGCCGCGCGGATCGCGGTTGCGGTTTCCATCGGCCGCAGCACCGAGCCGGACGCGACCGCCTCGCGCAGCGCCGGCTGATCGACGACCTCGCGGGTCGAGCGTCCGGCCCATTCGATCATGCCCTCGCTCAGCCGCCCGGCCTTGCGCGTATCCTTGACCAGGGTCAGCCCGGCCCGCAGCGGCGCAACGCCGCCGACCGAGACATAAGTCGCCGCGGTCACGGCGAGCCCGGCGGCCGCAAGGCCCAGTACCAGCCGGTCGGTATCCTCGCCCATCACGAGATGCTTGCCCTCGCGCACCACATCCCTGACATCACCGAACACGAACAGGTCGCCCGCGACCGTGCCGGACAGGCTTGCGACATCGTCGGCATTGCCGGTCACGAGGCCGGTGGCGAACCCCTTGGCGAAATGCGTGGTGGATGATTGCTCGGTGCGCGCGTCGTCGACACGCTTGGTGAGCTCGTCACTGAGCGCGATATTCTTGTCGCCTGCGAGCGCGACGAAGCTGGTCGCAAGGTCAGCGTCGCCTGCGGCAAGTGCTGCCTCGATGTTGTCCGAGATCAACGCCGGGTTGTTGCGCAGGACGGAATTGAGCCTGATGTCGGCAAGCGCCACGGGATCGTCCCGCACAGCGAGCACGGTGCCGGCGTCACGGGCATGCGGCCAAATGGCTGCGCCGACGGCGGCGCTTGCCGCCAGGCCGGCCACCGCGAAACTGAGGCGCACCCCGTACATGCCGCTGAAAACCTCTAGTTTTATTCGCCTTGTTCAAGTCGCTTTGGAAATAGTGTGCCGTTTTTGAGACACAACGGCTCCGACCAAAGAAGGGCTTCTCTGGGACGACAAGATTGTGTCGAATTTGCATGAGCAAATGAGCCATCGGGGCTCTAGGAATCAACCGTTCCCGCCAGTATGGTGCGCGGCATTTCGCGATGCCGCATGCTGTTGATTGCGTCTGCCCGTCGTTGCCACCAAGGTGAGAATATGTCCGACCACGTCGTCCCGCACTTCCATAACGATGCCGGAGTCTCGGTGATCGAAATCGGATCGCAGGAGTTCATGTGCGTGGGCGCCAACCCTCCGTTCGATCATCCGCACGTGTTCCTCGACCTCGGCAACGACAACGAGATCATCTGCCCATACTGCTCGACGCTGTATCGCTTCGCGCCAGACCTCGCTGCCGGCGAAGCGCGGCCGCCGGAATGCGTGCTGAAAGACAAGGTCGCCTGACCGCTCCGTGGCGCTGACGCGAACCGTCATCGTTGCTGGCGCCGGGATCGGAGGACTGACGGCGTCGCTCACACTGGCGGCACAAGGCTTTCGCGTCGTGGTGCTGGAGAAGGCCGAGCGGCTCGAGGAAGCCGGCGCCGGCATCCAGCTCTCTCCCAATGCCAGCCGCATCCTGGTCGAACTCGGACTCAAGGAGCCGCTGGCGCGGCGCGCGGTGACGCCGGAATCCGTCAACATCCTGAGCGCGCGGGCCGGCGGCGAGATCGCCCGGATGCCGCTCGGCCAGGCGGCCGAGTTCCGCGCCGGCGCGCCCTATTGGGTGATCCACCGCGCCGATTTGCAGACCGCGTTGCAGAACGCCGTCAACGACCATCCCGATATCGACCTGCGGCTCGGCTGCCAGTTCGAGGACGTGACCAAGCACGCCAAGGGCCTGACCGTGGTGCAACGCCGCGGCAATTCACGGCAGGAGGAATTGGCCGTTGCGCTGATCGGCGCCGACGGCATCTGGTCGTCGGTGCGCGGACATTTGTTTCCGGATGTACAACCGCAATTCTCCGGCCTGATCGCCTGGCGCGGCACGCTGGATGCAACCGCTTTGCCGCGTGAATACACCGCGCCGCGCGTGCAGCTGTGGATGGGGCCGGACGCACATCTGGTGGCCTATCCGATCTCCGCAGGCCGCCAGATCAATGTGGTCGCGATCGTGTCAGGCACCTGGAACCGGCCGGGCTGGAGCGCCCCCGGCGACATCAACGAGATCAAGGACGCGTTCACCACGGCGCGCTGGCCCGCCACGGCGCGGATGCTGATCGGCGCGGTCGACGGCTGGCGCAAATGGGCGCTGTTCACCCTGCCCCATATCGGCCGCTGGAGCGAAGGCGCGGTGACGCTGCTCGGCGACGCCGCGCATGCGATGTTGCCGTTTGCCGCGCAAGGCGCCGGCATGGCGATCGAGGATGCCGCCGTGCTCGCCAAGGCGCTGAGCGACAGTACCGGGGAGAACACCGCAAACATTCCTGCCGCGCTGAAACGCTACGCGCAGATGCGGCGCGCGCGCGTCGCAAAGGTGCAGCGCATGGCGCGGCAGCAGGGCCGCATCTATCATTTGAGCGGAGCCGCGGCGATCGCGCGCGATCTGGCGATCCGCGCCATCGGTCCGGAGCGCATGCTGGCGCGACAGGACTGGATCTACGATTGGCGCGCCTGAGCGATCGGGTCGACGCATGCCCTGCGCGCGCACGGGCCCAAAGTGCCTATCTCAGTGGACGAGGCCGCGCGGTGCGCGCGGACCCTTCGGCGCCGGCGTGGGGGCTGCCGGTGCGGCGGCCGCAGGGGTGTCCGGCGGGGTTTCGTGGCACTTGCCCTTACGCCAGGCCTCTTCCTCAAGCTTCTGCTGGGAGTGGATAGAGATCAGCTCGTTGCGATAGACCATCTCGGAGACCACGGTACCACCGACGCCGGTCTCCGCCTTGGCCATCAGCCTTTCCTGCTCGGTCGCACGGGCCTTGAGGCTCGCGCGCTCGGCCTCGAGCTGCTTGCAGTCATACAGGTCGTATTTGGCGGGATCGGCAAATGCCGACGGCACGCTGTCGCCGATCTGCGCACAGCCGGAAACCGCCGCGGCCGAGGCGAGCAGCGCAACCATGGCTGCCGCGCGCAACAGATTTGGGCGGCTTGGGAAACGAACAGACATTCGGCTTTCTTAGTCAGACAGTGTTGAGATTGCCTAAAGCAGCCACCGGTGTCCGGATTGAGGCTCAATCGCGGCGGCGCGCTGCTTATCCCAATGCGGCGCGACGGAGGCAAATGGAATCGCAGGCCGCAAGCTTAAGCCTTTGAAACCGCACCTGTTAGCACCGGATAATGACAATTCCACTCCGCGCCCAAACGCGCTAGAAATCGGCGCGCCTGGCGCAACGCGGACGTGGCGGAACTGGTAGACGCAAGGGACTTAAAATCCCTCGATGGCAACGTCGTGTGGGTTCGACTCCCACCGCCCGCACCAGCCTTCGCGAGCTTCGGCTTGGCAGCCCTGGCAACTGTCTCGTAGCGCAGTGACCGAAGGCGGGCCGTCCAGGACGGCGCCGTGCGCTACTCGAATCCCAATCCGATCCGCCGCTCCTTCTTCCAGATCACCCGGCAGCTGTGCCGCTCGCCGTCGACGGCGAGCACGAAGCGATCGGGAAACCAGAGCGGCGAGCTGACCTCGATGCAGGCGCCTTGAGGCGAGAGATTGCGGACCGTGCAGGGGATCGCCTCGTTGCCGAATTCGATCGCCCCCGACTTGAGGACGCGGCGACGCGAGCCGCCACGCCGCTCCTCGGTTGGCATTGGCTGGTGCGCGTTGGCTGGTGCGGGCCTGGTGGGGTCGTCGGCCATGAACCGATGGGAGCTAGGTACACAGACTATCGCTCAGGTTACGGCGCAATCCTGACGGGAACCTTAAGGCGCGTCCAGCAGAACTGGCATGCCAATGCTGCGGTCAAACAGCCTGCGCAGGTGCGCGCGGTATCACGATGCTCGCATCACCTCATCGTGTTGTCCGATTGTGGCGAGGCTCACACGCAGTGATCGCCGCGGGGTGTAACCTCCGCGCATTGGAAATTCCGGCCGCACATTTCGCGGCCACCGCATTTCGACATCAATTTTGCCTGGAGACCGGCGATGGCGATTGCAAAGGCGCGCGATCATGGCGCCTCGAGTCTCGAACACGGTGACGATGCGGCCCATTGCAGCAACGGGCTCAATGCACAGACATTCCGTGACGCAACGCCCGACGAGCGCGCGATCTACCGACGATGGATTCGCGGCGCGATCATGTTGTACGGATTGCTGGCGCTTGCCGCCGGCGCCGCTGTCTTGATGAACGGCGCCGACGCCGGACAGACGCAGCTCACCAGCCTGTCGAGCACGAGCAGCACGAGATCAGGCCACGCCCACTAAAGCATGATCCGGAAAAGTGCGAAGCGGTTTTCCGAAAGGATCATGCTCAAACAAGCACCTAAGGCGCGATGACGATTCAATCCAATCTCATCGCGCTTTAACAGTCAGCGAAAGAAAAATGGCCGGGACGCGTCCCGGCCATTGGTCTTGCGTCAGGCCGCAAGCTTACTCTGACTTGTCGATGTTCCAGAAGATCGGCGTCGCCGGGCCGTCAAGCACGCCGCTCAGCGACTTCCGCCATGCGCTCGGTCCCTGATACTGGCCGAGCGGGATGTAGATGACCTGGTCGTAGGCTTCCTTCTGGATATCGGCCGCGATCTTCTTCTGCTCGTCGAGCGACGGCGCGCGAACGAAGGCATCCTTGAGCTGCTCGATCTTGGCATCCTCGGCCCAACCGAACCAGCCGCCATTCTTGCCCTGCCCGCCAATCGAGAGATTGGCGATCGGGTTGGAGACGTCGGCGCTCACCCAGTTGGTGAAGAACATGTTCCAGCCGCCGTCCTTTGGCGCCTTCTGGCTGGCGCGGCGGGTCACAACGGTCTGCCAGTCGGTCGCCTGCAGGTCGACCTTGAAGCCGGCGTCGCGCAGTTGCTGGGCAACGACGACCGGCTGCGCCTTGAGCGTGGTGACGTCGCCGGGCGCCATGATGACGACGGGCGTGCCATCATAGCCCGACTCGGCGAGCGCCTTCTTGGCCGCCGCCATGTCACCGCCCTTCAGCAGCGTCTCGCCGCCGACATCAGTTGCGAACGGCGTGTCGCAGATGAAGAAGGCAACGCAGGTCTTGTAATATTTGGGATTGCCGACCAGCGCGTCGAGCACCTGCTTCTGGTTGATCGCCATCAGCGCCGCCTGGCGAACCTTGATGTTGTCGAACGGCGGATAGAGGAAGTTCATGCGACCCAGCGTCTGGAAGCCGAACTTGTTCAGCGTCTCGACCTTCAGGTCCTTGTCGCCCTCGATGATCGGCAACATGTCGAACGACGGGTTCTCAAGGAAATCGATGTCGCCGGACTGCAGCGCATTCAGCGCGGTCTGTGCGTCGGCCATCGTGACCCACTCGACGCGGTCGACCTTCACGACCTTGCCGCCCGCGGTCCAGCTCGCCGGCTCCTTGCGCGGCACATAGTCCTTGTTCTTGACGTAGACCGCCTTCACGCCCGGCTGGAATTCAGCCTGCACGAACTTGAACGGACCCGAACCAATCTGTTCCGGGATCGGCTTGTCCGGCGGCGTTTCGGCCAGCCGCTTCGGCATCATGAAGGCGACGCGCGACGACGGCTTGCCGATCGAATCCAGCACCAGGCCGTAGGGCTCCTTCAGCTTCAGCGTGATCGTCTTCGCATCGGTGGCTTCGAGGCTCGCCGTGAAGTCCATCAGCTTCTGGCCCATGCCGTCGACCTTGGCCCAGCGCTTCAGCGATGCGACGCAGTCCTCGGCCGTCACCGGCGTCCCGTCGTGCCACTTCAGACCGTCGCGCAGCGTGAAGGTGTAGGTGAGCTTGTCGTCGGACACCTTCCAGTCCGCCATCTGCGGCTGGATCTTGAAGTTGGAGTCGGTCGCCACCAGCGTGTCGTAGACCATGTAGCCATGGTCACGGGTGATGTAGGCCGTGGTCAGGATCGGGTCGATGACGCGCAGATCCGAATGCATCACCGCGGTGATGGTCTTGTCCGCGGCCATCGCCGGCGGCGCAAATGACAATTGCTGCGGGGCGAATGACAGCGCGAGCGCCGACAATGCAGCCGCGAGCGTGCGGCGCTTCCAACGCGAGATAGGGAACATGCAAATCTCTCCTGACGTGTAACTGGTCAAAGCCGGCTTATTCGTTATGCATGCGGTTCGTTATTTAGGCGAACTAACACGCTGTATGGCTTGTGAAATCGAGACTTGCACCAAGCGCCAAGCGCGTCAATCGGTTTTGATCCGGATCGGACGTACACAAACGAATGAGGCCGCGCGTCAGATTTTAGCTTTACAAAATCGTCGGCGGAGATTTTCGTGTGCGCCGCGCGATGCCGGCGCCGTCATAACAACAAGAGAGAACAACGATGAACCCCGCCAATCTCCCCTTTGATTCCGAAGCGATGCTGCAGGGCCTGCGCAGCTGGGTGGAATGCGAGAGCCCGACCTGGGACGCGGCCGCGGTCGAGCGCATGCTCGATCTCGCCGCGCGCGAGATGGCGGTCATGGGTGCGACCATCGAACGCATCGCCGGACGCCAGGGCTTTGCCGGCTGCGTCCGCGCCCGCTTTCCGCATCCGAAGCAAGGCCAGCCCGGCATCCTGATTGCCGGCCATCTCGACACCGTGCACCCGGTCGGCACCATCGAGAAGCTGACATGGCGCCGCGAAGGCAACAAATGCTTTGGACCCGGCATCTTCGACATGAAGGGCGGCAACTATCTGTCGATCGAGGCGATCCGGCAATTGGCCCGCGCGTCCTTCACGACGCCGCTGCCGATCACCGTGCTGTTCACACCAGATGAAGAGGTCGGCACGCCGTCGACGCGCGACATCATCGAGGCGGAAGCCGCGCGCAACAAATATGTGCTGGTGCCGGAGCCCGGCCGGCCGAACAACGGCGTCGTCACCGGCCGCTACGCGATCGCGCGCTTCAATCTGGAAGCCACCGGCAAGCCGAGCCATGCCGGCGCGACGCTGTCCTCCGGCCGCTCCGCGATCCGCGAAATGGCCCGCCAGATCATCGCCATCGACGGCATGACCACCGAGGACTGCACCTTCTCCGTCGGCATCGTGCATGGCGGCCAGTGGGTCAATTGCGTTGCAACGACGTGCACCGGCGAAGCGCTCAGCATGGCCAAGCGCCAGGCCGATCTCGACCGCGGCGTCGAACGCATGCTGGCGCTGTCGGGTACGGCAAATGACGTGACGTTCAAGGTCACGCGGGGCGTCACGCGCCCGGTGTGGGAGCCCGACGCCGGCACTATGGCGCTCTATGAAAAGGCGAAGCGCCTCGCCTCCGATATGGGTCTTGATTTGCCGCACGGCAGCGCCGGCGGCGGCTCGGACGGCAACTTCACCGGTGCGATGGGTATCCCTACCCTCGACGGCCTCGGCGTGCGCGGTGCCGACGCTCATACTTTGAACGAACATATCGAGGTCGACAGCCTCGTCGAGCGCGGCCGCCTGATGGCGGCGCTGTTGGCGACGCTGGACTGATTTGCACTGCACAACACGTTGGCACTGCCGGATCGAAATTTAGCCTTGTCCAATTTTAAGGCTTCGCCTACGGTCCGGCCGTCCAACACGACGATGCGGGAGAGATCGAAGCGACAACATTCGTGTTGTTGGTTCGGCGCCGACGGAGCAACCGCCCCGGAAACTCTCAGGCAAAAGGACTGTATCGTCAGGACGATCTGGAGAGAGACGGACATGGCCGCACATCAAGGGCCATGACGTCCACCGAAGGGGATAGTTCGCTGTCGGGCTCAGGCCCGATGCGGATCAAGCTCTCAGGTACCGTGACAGATGGGGCGCTGAAACAGCCGGTTTTGCCGGCGGTTCAGCGACTCTAACCCACGGGAGCCTGTAGACCACCATGCCTCACATTGCGATCATTGGCGCCGGCATCACCGGCGTGACGACGGCCTATGCCCTGCTCGAACGCGGCTACAAGGTGTCTGTGCTCGACAGACACCGCTACGCCGCGATGGAAACCTCGTTCGCCAATGGCGGACAGCTTTCCGCCAGCAACGCCGAAGTCTGGAACAGCGCCGCGACCATTCTCAAGGGGCTGCGCTGGATGCTGAGAAGCGATGCGCCGCTGCTGATGAATCCGAAGCCGAGCTGGCACAAATATTCCTGGATCGGCGAGTTCATCGGCGGCATTGCGCGCTATCGCAGCAACACCATCGAAACCACGCGGCTCGCAATTGAAGCGCGCAAGCATCTGTTCTCGATCGCACAACGCGAGAACATTGCTTTCGATCTCGAACGCCGCGGCATCCTGCACGTCTATCACGACAAGGCCGGCTTCGAGGCGGGCCTACGGGTCAACACGCTGCTGCAGCAAGGCGGGCTCGACCGCCGGCCGGTAACACCGGACGAAATCCGCACCATCGAGCCCGCGCTGCAGACGGCTTGCTATGGCGGCTTCTTCACGCCGTCGGATGCGACCGGCGATATCCACAAATTCACGCGCGGCCTTGCCGACGCCTGCGCCCGCCGTGGCGCGGCCTTCATCCATGAGGCTGACGTCGACACGATCACGCGCGGCGATGACGGCTTCCGCGTCGGCTGGAATGAAGCGGCTTCACACGATGCCGAAGTCCTGACGCGGCACGAGTTGCAGGCAGACGGCATCGTGATTTGCGCTGGGGTCGCGAGCCGTCACTTCGCGGGTCTGCTCAACGACCGCGTCAACGTCTATCCGGTGAAAGGCTATTCGATCACGGTGCAGCTCGACGCGCCGCAAAGCCGGGATGCCGCGCCGACCGTCAGCCTGCTCGACGAAGCCGCCAAGATCGTCACCAGCCGGCTCGGCGCCGATCGCTTCCGCGTCGCCGGCACCGCCGAGTTCAACGGCTTCAACCGCGATATCAGGGCCGACCGCATCCAGCCGCTGGTGGATTGGGTGCGGCATCATTTCCCCGGGATCGATACGTCGAAAGTCGTACCGTGGGCGGGTCTGCGCCCGATGATGCCGAACATGATGCCGGTGGTGCGCGCCGGCCGGATTCCGGGCGTGTTCTACAACACCGGCCACGGCCATCTCGGCTGGACGCTGTCGGCCGCAACTGCCCAGATGGTCGCAGGCGCGATCGACGACTGGCGCGACCTCGATACGCCTTCAATGGTGCCGTCACAGGTCGGTGCGGCCGAGCCTGCCCGCGCAGCTTTCCCCTAATTACCGGGCCGAAGAGGAAGAATATGAGCGCATTTGCCTGTGGCCAAGTCGGAATTCGCCGAGAAACACCGCGCGATAGGAACTAGCGTCACAATGGGGAAAAACGCTTCATCGCCGGAGGGGACAATGCGCATTGGAGTGGCGGGCACGCATGACATTGCGGCCCGGTGCGGGATCGTGGACGGCATGTCTGCCGACAGCGATCTCTTCAGCGGACGGACACGCAGTCTTGCTACCGGCACGCGCATCGGCTTCGCGCGCCGCCTTTCCGAAATTGTCAAAGCTCGGACCTCTGCACTGAGCTGCACGATGGGCGCGACATGACAGCTGAGACGTTGACCAAGCCGGATCAGATTGCCGCAGAGCTGTGCGCGGCCATTGATCGAAACTTCGACGATCAGATCGCGTTCCTGTCGCGCATGGTGCAGTTCCGCAGCCTGCGCGGACAGGAAGCACCACAACAACATTGGCTGGCCGAGCAATTCGCAAAGCGCCGCTACGACGTCGACGCGTTCAGCCTTGCGGACGTCGATCTGATGAGCCACCCGAAAGCTGCACCAATGGACGGCATCGATCTTGCCGGATCGCGGCAGGTCGTTGCGACGCTCAACAGCAAAGGCAGCGGTCGCAGCCTGATCTTGCAAGGTCATATCGACGTGGTGCCGGAGGGGCCCGCTGATCTTTGGGACCAGCCGCCGTTCTCGGGCACCGTGCAAGACGGCTGGATGTTCGGGCGCGGCGCGCAAGACATGAAGGCCGGTGTCTCGGCGATGATCTTCGCGCTCGATGCGATCCGCGACGCCGGCTATGCCCCGGGCGGTCGCGTCCACCTGCAGACCGTGACCGAGGAAGAGAGCACCGGCAACGGTGCACTGTCGACCTTGATGCGCGGCTATCGCGCCGACGCTTGCCTCATTCCCGAACCGACCGGACACACGCTGACGCGCGCCCAGGTCGGCGCCGTCTGGTTTCGCCTGCGCGTCCGCGGCACGCCGGTACATGTCGCCTATTCGGAGACCGGCACGAGCGCCATCCTGTCGGCGATGCACCTCGTGCGCGCGTTTCAGGATTACACCAAGGCGCTCAATGCCCGTGCGCTCGACAACAGCTGGTTCCGCACTGTCAAGAACCCGATCAAGTTCAACGTCGGAATCATCAAGGGCGGCGATTGGGCCAGTTCGACCGCAGCGTGGTGCGAGCTGGATTGCCGGCTCGGTCTGCTCCCGGGCGAGACACCTCAGCAGGCGATGCGTGGCATCGAGGAGTGCCTGGCCGAAGCCCACAAGGCCGACGAGTTCCTGTCCGACAATCCGGCCGAGCTCGTGTGGAGCGGTTTTCAGGCCGACGCAGCCGTCTGCGAGCCTGGCAGCGAAGCGGAAGCAGCTCTGTCGGCGGCCCATCATTCGATCTTCCAGGCTCCGATGCAGGAGCGGCTGTCGACGGCCGTCAACGACACCCGCTACTATTGCGTCGATTACGGCATCCCTGCGCTTTGCTATGGTCCTTACGGTGTCGGTCCCCACGCGTTCAACGAACGTGTCGAGCTCGACAGCCTTCGCAAGACAACGCAGAGCATCGCACTGTTCGTCGCCAACTGGTGCGGCGTGGTGAGAGCGTGAATGAACTTGTCGCTTCAGGTCGGTGGCACATGACGACAAGTGCAATTCGAAAGTGCAGCATCAGACCAAGGGAGGCCTCCAACGGCCCGAACCGCGCCTTGATATAACGTCGCCATTGGCACAGTATTTGCCTGCAAATTCATCACGTTCGCGCTGGCCTTGAGACAAAGACGCAGAAGCGCATGAGACACATCACGGGGACACCATGAGTATGATGCGGCCCAGCCTTCGCTTCGCACCATCGCACGGGAGGAGATAGCAACGATGCTCGGCTATCTCATCCGCCGCATCCTCGCTGCCATTCCCGTGATGGGCGTGGTGGCCCTGTTCGTGTTCCTGTTGCTGCGGCTGACGCCGGGCGACCCCGCCGCAATCCTGGCCGGCGACAATGCGACGCCGGAACAGCTTGAACGCATCCGGACCTCGCTCGGTCTCAACGAGCCGATCTACATCCAGTTCTACACCTGGGTCGCCAAGCTGTTGCATGGCGACCTCGGCGTTTCCCTGATCTCGAACAAGCCGATCCTCGAGATGATCGGCCCGCGCCTCGAGCCGTCGATCTCGGTCGCGCTTGCCACCATCGTCCTCTCGATCCTGGTGGCGGTGCCGCTCGGCGTGATCGCGGCGTGGAAGCACGGCACCTGGATCGACCGCTGCGTGATGGGGCTTTCGGTGCTCGGCTTCTCGGTGCCGGTGTTCGTGATCGGCTACGTGCTGATCCAGGTGTTCGCGATCGACCTGCGCTGGGTGCCGGTGCAGGGCTTCAAGAGCATCTCGGCCGGCTTCGGTCCGTTCTTCGAGCGCATCATCCTTCCGACCTGCACCCTCTCCTTCATCTATGTCGCGCTGATCGCGCGCATGACGCGGGCCTCGATGCTCGACGTCCTTGGTGAGGACTACGTGCGCACGGCGCGCGCCAAGGGCATCGGCGAAGCCGGCGTGCTGCTGCGCCATGCGCTGCGCAACGCTGCGGTGCCGGTCATCACCGTGATCGGCTCCGGCTTCGCGCTGTTGATCTCGGGCGTCGTCGTCACCGAGAGCGTGTTCAACCTGCCCGGCATCGGCCGCCTCACCGTCGATGCGGTGCTGGCGCGCGACTATCCGGTGATCCAGGCCATGATCCTGTTGACATCAGGCATCTATGTCGGCGTCAATCTGTTGATCGACGTTGCCTACACCCTGCTCGATCCTCGTATCCGGTACTGAGCAATGGCGATTGAAACCCTTCCGGAATCCACGATTCCCGTCACCCGGCCGTTCCGCGTCAAGTTCGGCTTCCTGACCTCGACACCGATCATCGCGGTTGCGACGATCTGCCTCGCTCTCATCATCCTGATGGCGATCTTCGCGCCGCTCCTTGCGCCTCATGATCCGCTCTTGCTGACACCGTCGCAGCGGCTGAAGCCGTCGAGCGCGCAATATCTGCTCGGCACCGACGCCTATGGACGCGACCTGTTGTCGCGCATCATCTACGGCGCGCGGATCTCGCTGATCATCGGGCTCGGCGCCGCCGTCTGCTCGATCGCCGTCGGGCTCCTGATCGGCCTCGTCGCCGGCTTCTTCCGCTGGGTCGATGCCGTGATGATGCGCGTGATGGACGGCTTGATGGCGATCCCCGCCATCCTGCTCGCGATCGCCGTGGTGTCGCTGTCGGGCGCCAGCATCTGGACAGTGATGGTCGCGATCACCATCCCCGAGATCCCGCGGGTGGCGCGGCTGGTGCGCTCGGTGGTGCTGACCGCACGCGAAGAGCCTTATGTCGAGGCCGCGATCTCGCTCGGCTCCAGCCTGCCCAAGATCATGTGGCGGCATTTGATGCCGAACACGATCGCGCCGTTGATCGTGCAAGGCACCTATGTCTGCGCATCCGCGATCCTGACCGAGGCGATCCTGTCGTTCCTCGGCGCCGGCATCTCGCCGGAGACGCCGACCTGGGGCAACATCATGGCCGAGGGCCGTGCCTTCTTCCAGGTCAAGCCGTCGCTGATCTTCTGGCCGGGGCTGCTGCTCTCGATCGCCATTCTCAGCATCAATCTGATCGGCGACGCCGCCCGCGACGCGCTCGATCCCCGCATGAAGCAGCGTGAGGGCAAGTGACCGCAACCAACTCTTCCAACGTCGTCCTCGACATCAACAACCTCGTCGTCGGCCTCGGCCGCAAGGCGGACGCGCATCGCATCATCGACGACCTCTCGCTGCAGGTACGCGAGGGCGAGACGCTGTGCTTGGTCGGCGAAAGCGGCTCCGGCAAGTCGGTGACCTCGCTGACCACGATGGGCCTGCTGCAGAAGGGCACGCTGGTGCCGTCGGGCGGCAGCGTCAAGCTGGTCGGCGAAGAACTGCTCACCGCCAGCGACCGGCGGCTGCGCCAGCTCCGCGCCACGCGGATGGCGATGATCTTCCAGGAGCCGATGACCGCGCTCAATCCGGTGGTGCCGGTCGGCCGCCAGATCGACGAGGTGCTGCGCGCCCACACCGATCTCGACTCCCGCGCGCGGCGCCAGAAGATCCTGGCGATGATGGAGCATGTGCGGCTGCCGGACGTGCAGCGCATCTTCTCCTCCTACCCGCACCGCCTGTCCGGCGGACAGCGCCAGCGCATCATGATCGCGATGGCGCTGGTGCTGGAACCGAAGCTCCTGATCGCCGACGAGCCGACCACGGCGCTCGACGTCACCACCCAGAAGCAGATCCTCGCGCTGATCCGCGACCTGCAGCGCGACCACGGCACCGCGGTTCTCTTCATCACCCACGACATGGGCGTGGTGGCCGAGATCGCCGACCGCGTCGCGGTGATGCGCCACGGACGGCTGGTCGAAGCCGGTTCACTGCAGGAGGTGCTGCGCACGCCCAAGATGGAGTACACCCGCAACCTCCTGTCCTCGGTGCCGAGCCTCGTGCCGCGCGCGCCACGCCCGGAGACGACCGAGCCGGTGGTGCTGGAGGCCAACGAGCTCTGCAAGGTCTACCGGGAGCGCTCGCTGTACGGCAAAGCCCGCGAGGTCGCCGCCGCCAGCAACGTCACGCTGACGTTGCGCAAGGGCCGCACGCTCGGCATCGTCGGCGAAAGCGGTTCCGGCAAATCGACGGTGGCGCGCTGCATCGTCCGCCTGATCGATCCGACCTCGGGCGGGGTGCGGCTTGCCGGCCGCGAGATCTCCGACCTGTCGCGCCGGCTGTTGCAGCCGCATCGCCAGAAGATCCAGATCATCTTCCAGGACCCCTATCGCTCGCTCAATCCGCGCGTCACCGTCGGCGAGAGCATCGCGGAGGGCCCGATCAATTACGGCATGCCACGCAAGGACGCGCTGGCACGCGCCCGCGAGCTGCTCGAGCTGGTCCATTTGCCGCCCGACGCGATCTCGCGCTACCCGCACCAGTTCTCCGGCGGCCAGCGCCAGCGCATCGCGATCGCACGCGCGCTGGCGCTCGATCCCGACGTGCTGGTGGCGGATGAGGCGGTGTCCGCGCTCGACGTCTCGGTGCAGGCGCAGGTGCTCGATCTGCTTGACGAGATCCAGCGGCGGCTGGGCATCGCGCTGCTGTTCATCACGCATGATTTGCGGGTTGCCGCCCAGATCTGTGACGACGTCGCCGTGATGCAGCATGGCCGTGTCGTGGAACAGGGACCGGCCGCGGAAGTGCTGACCAATCCGCAGCAGGCCTATACCCGCGCGCTGCTCGATGCGGCGCCCGGTCGCGGCTGGGATTTCGCGAACTTCCGCCCTGTTTCGGAAGGCATTGTGGCAACGGCCTAGGTCTTTAGCCGTAAGGCTCATGGCCTGGCCTTGAATCTGGCCTTGGGCTTTACGCCCATAGGGCATGCAAATCCGGAAGTGCTCCCCGGCTTGCGCTTGGCGCGACGACACGCTTAACGTCGCGCGCTAGAGCATGAGCTTGGGGTGGGCACCGGTTTTCCCGAGAGATCACGCTCCGACCAACGAGATCAGATTGTGTTGCGAACCATTCCAGTCGCACCATGATCGAAGAAACGTATCGAGACCAACTTGATGACCCGCATTGCCGTTGGCGGCTTCCTGCACGAGACCAACACCTTCGCACCGACGAAGGCGACCTATGACGACTTCGTGCATGGCGGCGGTTGGCCGTCGATGACGCGTGGCGCCGAGGTGCTCAAGGTCATGCGCAAGATCAATGCCGGCCTCGCCGGCTTTGTCGAGGCGGCGGAAGCCAATGGCTGGGAGCTGGCGCCGACGATTGCGACCGGTGCGACCCCGTCGGCACATGTGACAAAGGACGCCTTCGAGCGGATCGTCAAGGACATGGTCGACGGCATCGTCGCAGCCGGGCCGATCGACGGCGTCTATCTCGACCTGCACGGCGCCATGGTGACCGAGCACCATGACGACGGCGAAGGCGAAATCCTCGCCCGCGTGCGCCAGGCGATCGGCAAGGACATTCCGCTGGTCGCGAGCCTCGATCTGCACGCGAACGTCTCACCCGAGATGATCGAACATGCCGATGCACTCATCGCCTACCGTACCTATCCGCATGTCGACATGGCCGACACCGGCCGCGCCTGCGCCAGGCATTTGGCCTTGTTGCTCCAATCCAAGCAACGTCTCGCAAAGGCGTTCCGGCAGGTGCCGTTCCTGATCGCGATCAGCTGGCAGTGCACCAACGACCAGCCGGCCAAGGGCATCTATCAGAAGCTTGCGGCGCTGGAGAGCGACGCGGTTCCGACGCTTTCGTTTGCGTTCGGCTTCCCGGCCGCCGATATCAGGGACTGCGGCCCGAGCGTATTCGCCTACGGCCGGACCCAGGCCGATGCCGACGCTGCCGCCGACAGCATCGTCGCACTGGTGGAAAGCCACGAGAACGATTTCGACGGCCCGATCCATACGCCCGACGAGGGCGTGCTGCTTGCGATGAAGCTCGCGGCATCGGCGTCGAAGCCGATCGTGATCGCCGACACCCAGGACAATCCCGGCGCCGGCGGCAATTCCGACACCACGGGCATGCTGCGTGCGCTGGTGCGCAACGGAGCAAGTGCGGCCACCGGCGTGATCTGCGACCCGCAATCGGCGCGCGCTGCGCACGCGGCCGGCGTCGGCGCGACGGTCACGCTCGATCTCGGCGGCAAGTCCGGTATTCCGGGCGACACACCTTACAGGGAAACATTCGTCGTCGAGCAGCTCTCGGACGGACGGTTCGTCGCGCCTGGGCCGTTTTACGGCGGCCGCGACATGGATATGGGACCGTCGGCCTGCCTGCGGGTCGGCGACGTCCGCGTGGTGGTCGGCTCCTACAAGGCACAGCTCGCGGACCAGGCGATGTACCGCTATGTCGGCATCGAGCCGACCGCGCAGAAGATCCTGGTCAACAAGAGCTCGGTGCATTTCCGCGCCGATTTCGAGCCGATCGCCGAAAAGCTGCTGATCTGCGCCGCGCCCGGGCCGATGCCCGCCGATCCCGCCACGCTGCCGTGGAAACATTTGCGGCCCGGCATTCGTATCAAGCCTAACGGCACGACTTTCACACCCACCTCCCCATCACGCACAAACGGATAGAGACCATGCCGACCATTGAGCGCATCGACAGTTTTGCCGACGAACTCACCGCCATCAGACGGGATCTGCATGCGCATCCCGAGATCGGCTTCGAGGAGGTACGGACCTCAGGCATCGTCGCCGACAAGCTGACGAGCTGGGGCATCGAGGTGCATCGCGGCCTCGGCGGCACCGGCGTGGTCGGCGTGCTCAAGGGCAAGGGCAACGGCACCAAGAAGATCGGCCTGCGCGCCGACATGGACGCGCTGCCGATGGAAGAGAACACCAATCTGAAGTGGCGCTCGACCATCCCCGGCCGCTTCCACGGCTGCGGCCATGACGGCCACACCACGATGCTGCTCGGCTCGGCGCGCTATCTCGCCGAGACCCGCAATTTCGACGGCACCGTGCACTTCATCTTCCAGCCGGCCGAGGAAGGCCTCGGCGGCGCGCGCGCCATGATCAAGGACGGCCTGTTCAAGCAGTTCCCTTGCGACGAGGTCTACGGCCTGCACAACGCGCCCGACCTCAACCATGGCGAGATCGCGATCCTGCCGGGCCCGGCAATGGCCGCCGCCGACTTCTTCGACATCCGGATCCAGGGCTATGGCGCCCATGGTGCGATGCCGGAACGCTCCAAGGACGCGGTCGTGATCGCAATGACGCTCGGACAGGCGCTGCAGTCGATCGTCAGCCGCAACGTTGATCCGCTGCAGGCAGCGGTGCTGTCGATCACCCAGATCCATTCCGGTTCGGCCTACAACGTCATTCCCGGCGATGCCTGGATGTGCGGCACGGTGCGCTGCTTCTCCGAGGAGATCCGCGCGCTGATCCGCAAGCGCATGCGCGAGATCTGCGCCGGCTTTGCGGCGGCATATGAAGCTGAAATCTCGGTTGAGATCCGCGACGGCTTCAGCGTGCTGGTCAATCAGGAAGAGCAGTCCCGCGTGGTCGAGGACGTCGCGCGCACCGTCGTCGATCCGGCAAAGGTGATCACCCGCTCGACGCCCAAGATGGGCAGCGAGGATTTCGCAGACATGATGCAGGCCGTTCCCGGCGCGTATTTCTGGGTCGGTCATGACGGTTCAGTGCCCGTGCACAATCCCGGTTACGTTCTCGACGACAAGATCCTGCCGATCGGCGCCAGCATGTTCGCCCGCATCATCGAGAAACGTATGCCGGCAGGTGCGCATGCATAAGCCGAAAGCGGACGCCATCACGTCGCTGCACGATCTCTCCGCCGTCGACCTGCTCGCCGGCTATCGTGCCAAGCAGTTCTCGCCCTCCGAGGTGCTGGAGGAAATCATCTCCCAGGTCGCGACCTGGGAGCCGCACATCAAGGCGCTGTATCTGTACGACCCTGATGGGGCGCGGAAGGTCGCCAAGGCTTCGACCGAGCGCTGGCAGCAGGCCGAGCCGGCCGGCACGCTCGATGGCGTGCCCGTCACCATCAAGGACAACGTCGCGACCAAGGGGCAGCCGGTGCCGCTGGGTGCCGCCAGCGTCAAGCTTGCGCCGGCCGAGAAGGATGCGCCGCCCGCCGCGCGGCTGCGCGAAGCCGGCTGCGTGATCTTCTCGAAGACCACGATGCCGGATTACGGCATGCTGTCGTCGGGACTGTCGTCGTTCCATCCCCTCACCCGCAATCCCTGGGATGTCAGCAAGAATCCCGGCGGCTCGAGCTCCGGCGCGGGCGCGGCCGGTGCTGCCGGCTACGGCCCGCTGCATCTCGGCACCGATATCGGCGGCTCGGTGCGGCTGCCGGCTTCCTGGTGCGGCCTCGTCGCACTGAAGCCGAGCCTCGGCCGCGTGCCGATCGACCCGCCCTATGTCGGCCGCGTCGCGGGCCCGATGACCCGCACCGTTGACGATGCCGCGCTGATGATGAGCGTGCTGTCGCGCCCCGATCGTCGCGACGGCATGAGCCTGCCGGCGCTGGAAGTGAACTGGAAGGCGCTGGAGAAGTCGCCGCGCAAGCTGCGCATCGGGCTGATGCTCGATGCCGGATCCGGCCAGAAGGTCGAGAAGGAAGTCCGCGAGGCCGTGGTCAAGGCGGCGAAGGCGTTCGAGTCCGCCGGCGCCGTGATCACCGAAATCGACGGCATCCTGACGCCCGAGATGCTCGAAGGGCTCGATAATTTCTGGCGCGCGCGGACCTGGGACGAGTTGTCGAAACTGTCGCAGGCCGACCGCGGCAAGACGCTGCCCTACATCCTCAACTGGGCCGAGGCCGGTGCAAAACTCTCCGGCGTCGAAGTGGTGCGCGGCTTCAACCAGACGATGGCGATCCGCGCGGCCGCCGCAAAGCTGTTCTGCGAGGTCGACTACGTGATCTCGCCGGTGTCGCCGGTGGTGAATTTCCCGGCGGAGTTCGCCGCACCGCTCAACGACCCGGCAAAGCCGTTCGAGCACATCTGCTTTACCGTGCCATGGAATATGTCGGAAAATCCGGCGCTGTCGATCAACGCCGGCTACGACAAGAAGGGCTTTCCGATCGGCGTGCAGATCATCGGCCGCCGCTTCGACGACATCGGCGTGCTCGGCATGGGCAAGGCATTCGAAGGCCTGCGCGGCCCGCAGAAGCCGTGGCCGGCGCCGCCGAAGAAGTAGCGCCTCAACGCAAGTCGGATGCGCAGAGCCAGGCTCGCGCATCCGACTTCTTCACAAGGGATGATTGCCGGGTTAACTGAATGGAGACGCGCGCCAGCGCCGTTCATTCAAGAAAACCGAGAGGAAATCATCCCCATGGCGTATGAGACGATCAAGTACGAGGTCGCCGAGCAGATCCTGACCATCACGCTGAACCGGCCCGACAAGCTCAACGCCTTCAACGCCACGATGCAGCAGGAGCTGATCGACGCGTTCGACAAGGCCGACAAGGACGACGACGTCAGGGCGATCATCGTGACCGGTGAAGGCCGCGGCTTCTGCGCCGGCGCCGACCTCTCCTCCGGCGCCAACACCTTCGACCGCGATGCGCGGCGCGGCCCGGTCAAGCGCAATGCCGACGGCAGCGTCGACTACAGCGATCCGCAGGTCCGCGACGGCGGCGGCCAGGTGACGCTGCGCATCTTCAAGTGCCTGAAGCCTGTCATCGCCGCAGTGAACGGTCCCGCGGTCGGCATCGGCGTCACCATGCAGCTTGCAATGGACATCCGCATTGCGTCGGAAGCGGCGCGTTTCGGCTTCGTGTTCTCCCAGCGCGGCATCGTGCCGGAGGCCGCCTCGAGCTGGTTCCTGCCGCGCATCGTCGGCATCTCGCAGGCGCTGGAGTGGTGCTACTCCGGCCGCGTGTTCCCGGCGCAGGAAGCGCTCGCCGGCCGGCTCGTCAGCAAGGTGGTGCCGCCGGATGAGCTGCTGCCGACCGCGCGTGCGCTGGCGAAGGAGTTCGCGGCCAAGACCGCGCCGGTGTCGGTGGCGCTGATCCGCCAGATGATGTGGCGCATGCTGGGCGCCGACGATCCGATGGAGGCCCACAAGGTCGACAGCCGCGGCATCTATGCCCGCGGCCGCTCCGAGGACGTCAAGGAAGGCGTGGTGTCGTTCCTGGAGAAGCGCCCGGCGCAGTTCAAGAACAAGGTCTCGTCCGACATGCCCGACTATTTCCCGTGGTGGCAAGAGCGCGACTATAAGTGAGCGAACGGCGTCACGCGGCGTCCACATCTGACGGCGTCGTCCTGCTGCATGGCATCAGCAGGACGGCGCGTTCGTTTCGCAGGATGGAGCTCGCGCTCGGCGACGTCGGCTTCGCCACGCTCAATCTCGACTATGACAGCCGGCGCAAGCCGCTCGACGCGCTGGCCGAGGACATCTACCCCGCGCTCGATCGCTTCGCGCAGGGCCTCGATGGCTCCGTGCATTTCGTCTGCCATTCGATGGGCGGCCTTGTGGCGCGCGTCTACCTCGCAAGGCATCGCCCCGCCCGGCTCGGCCGCGTCGTGATGCTGGGCACGCCGAACGGCGGCAGCGAGATCGCCGACCGCCTGAAGAACCTCGCACCGTACCGCGCCTTCTTCGGCCCGGCCGGCCAGCAGCTCGTCACCCGCCGCGATGCAGCGACCGGCGCGCTGCTGCCGCCGATCGATTATGAGGCCGGCATCATCGCCGGCAACCGCTCGGTCTATCCGATCACGTCGATGGGGCTGCCGCGCCCGCATGACGGAAGGGTGTCGGTCGCCAACACCAGGCTCGACGGCATGGCGGATCACATCGTGATCCGTACCTCGCATCCCTGGCTGGTGCGAAATCGGGAAGCGATCACTCAGACGATTGTGTTTCTGAAAGAAGGGAAATTCACGAAATCGTAGGGTGGGCAAAGCGCAGCGTGCCCACCAATTCCTACACTGCTCGTGATGGTGGGCACGTCGCTTGCGCTCCTTTGCCCACCCTACGCACAGCGCACCTATCGCGTCAGCAACGCCACCCGCCCGATCGCCTTGCGCTCAATCAACAGCCGCATCGCTTTCGCGTAGTCCTCCAGCGGCAGCCGGTGTGAGATATTTGGCCGCACCCGGCCCGCCTCGGCCCATTCGCTCAGCGCCTTGAACCTGACCTCGCCGAGCGCGGGATCCTTGCGCACCGCCTCGCCGGCGCGGACGCCGAGCACGCTCGCGCCCTTGATCATCAACAGATTGGTGCGGGCGAGGCCGATGCCGCCGGTGAAGCCGACGACGAGAATCCGCGCGCCCCAGTTGATGCAGCGCATCGAGTTCTCGAACACCTCGCCGCCGACCGGATCGAACACGACATCGGCGCCGCGGCCGTCGGTGAGGCGCTTGACCGCATCACGGAACGGTTCGCGCGCATAGAGCACGAGATGATCCGCGCCGCGTTGTTTGGCAATCGCAAGCTTCTCCTCGGATGACGCCGCCGCGATCACGGTGGCGCCGAGCAGCTTGCCGATCTCTACCGCGGCAAGCCCGACGCCGCCGCCGGCGCCATGCACCAGCAGCACCTCACCCGGCTTGATCTGCCCGCGATCGATCAGCGCGTGATACGCGGTGCCGTGCGCGGCAAGAAAGGTCGCGCCTTCCGCATAGTCGAAGGTCGACGGCACCGGCACGAGCTGCGACGGCACCGCGATCGTCTCATCGCAATAGGCGCCGAAGCGCATCTTGACGATCACCTTGTCGCCGACGGCGACACCGGATGCACCATTGACCTCGACGACATCGCCGGCGGCCTCCGAGCCCGGCGTGAACGGCAGCGGCGGCTTGAGCTGGTACTCGCCGGCGGCCATCAGGATGTCGGGAAAGTTGATCCCGGCGGCACGGATCGCAACGCGGACCTGTCCCGGCTGCAGGGGCACCGATGCAGAGGTCTCGAGCTGAAGGCGCTCGGGCGGCCCGAGCTCGCGGCAAACAACGGCTTTCGGCATCAGGCGGCCCGCGCCTTGAGACGGGCCAACGCCTCGCGGATCAGCGGCAGGCGGTCATTGCCGAAGTACATGTCGGTCTTGTCGAGATAGATCGTCGGCGAGCCGAAACCGCCGCGCGCCATCACCTCCTCGGTGTTGGCCTTGAGCTGGTCCTTGATCGCCTGATCGCCGATGCCGGCAAGGAACTGCGCCGGATCGATCCCGAGCTTGCTGCAGATCTCGGTCAGCACGGCATCTTGCGAGATGTCCTTGTCATCGCCCCAATAGGCCTCGAACACCGCGCGCGCGAACGGCACCATCTTCTCGTTGCCGAGCCAGATGCAGCCGCGCATCGCCTTGACGCTGTTCACCGGAAACACCGTCGGCGGCATCTTGATCGCAAGACCGGCCGAGCGCGCCCAGTCGCCAAGATCCTTCTTCATGTAGCGCGCCTTCAGCGGCACCGGCTTCTCGCGCTGCGCGTAAACCGAGGGATTGACGGTGTTGAAGATGCCGCCGACCAGGATCGGCCGCCAGGTGATCGGCGTGTCGAACTCCTTCGCGATCGGCTGGATGTTGTGCCAGGCGAGGTAAGTCCACGGACTGGAACAGTCGAAGAAGAATTCGATCATGGCGTTTCCCTTTGTCTTTTCCTCGTTCATTGTCGTCATTCCGGAGTTCGCCGCAAGGCGCAGGCATCGCGACTGTGTCGCGCCGCGGAATAACGGACGTTATTTCTTCTCGACCAGCTCCTTCGCACGCTGGCCGAACATGTTCTTGCGTGATTCCTCGTCGAACGGCTCCTTGACGAATTTTCCAATCGCAAGCCCCGCCTGCACCTGCGACCGGGCACGCACGGTCGCGTACCAGCGCTTGATGTTCGGGTAGTCGTCGAGGGTGAAGCCCTGCGCCTTGTGGGTCATGGTCCAGGGGAAGCAGGCGATGTCGGCGATCGAATAATCGTCGCCGGCGATATAGGCGCCGGTCTTGCCGAGCTGACGGTCGAGCACGCCATAGAGCCGCGCCGTCTCGTCGCGGTAGCGCTCGATCGCATAGGGAATCTTCTCGGCCGCATAGAGCGCGAAATGGCCGTGCTGGCCGAGCATCGGCCCGAGACCGCCCATCTGCCACATCACCCACTGGATGACGTTCGACCGCGCACGCAGCTCCTTCGACAGGAAGCGGCCGGTCTTGTCGGCGAGATAGATCAGGATCGCACCGGTCTCGAACACCGAGAACGGCCCGCCCCCGTCGGCCGGGGCACGGTCGACGATCGCGGGAATGCGGTTGTTCGGGCTGATCGCCAGGAATTCCGGCCGAAACTGCTCGCCGGCGCGGATGTTCACCGGGATCACCGTGTAGGGTATCCCCAGTTCCTCCAGCATGATCGAGATCTTCCAGCCGTTCGGCGTCGGCGCGTAATGCAGGTCGATCATCGGCGTCCCTATTCCCTGTCACAAATACTTTTGTTGTTCTGTACGTCCACCTTAGGACATGGCACACAGGCGCTCAATCAGAACCCATCGGGAGGCACCCATGCTGTTTCCAACCACGATCGCAGGCTCGCTACCGAAGCCGGAATGGCTCGCCGAACCGAACATGCTGTGGGCACCGTGGAAATCGGAAGGCGCCGAGCTCGCCCGCGCCAAGCGCGACGCCACCGTGCTCGCAGTCAAGCTGCAGGAGGATGCCGGCGTCGATATCGTCACCGAGGGCGAACAGGCGCGCCAGCACTTCGTGCACGGCTTTCTGGAGCGGATCGAAGGCATCGATTTCGCCCACAAGGTCGAGATGGGCATCCGCAAGGACCGCTACAAAGCGATGGTCCCGCAGGTGGTCGCGCCGTTGCAGCTCAAGGGCCGCGTCCACGAGGGCGAGGCGCGTGCGGCGCGCGCCCACACCAAAAACAAACTGAAATTCACCCTGCCCGGCCCGATGACGATCATCGACACCATCGCCGACAAATATTACGGCGACCGCGTCAAGATGGCGTTCGCCTTCGCCGAGCTGTTGAATCAGGAAGCTCGGGCGTTGCAGGCCGACGGCGTCGACATGGTCCAGTTCGATGAGCCCGCCTTCAACGTCTACATGGACGAGGTGCGCGACTGGGGCATCAAGGCGCTGGAGCGCGCCGCCGAGGGCCTGACCTGCGCCACCGCCGTGCACATCTGCTACGGTTACGGCATCAAGGCCAACACCGACTGGAAGCAGACGCTCGGCGGCGAGTGGCGGCAATATGAAGAGACCTTCCCGGTCATCGACAAGAGCACGATCCAGCAGGTCGCGATCGAATGCCGCAATTCGAAGGTGCCGATCGAGCTGCTCGCCGCACTCCCTGGCAAGATCGTGCAGGCCGGCGTCATCGACGTCGCCAGCGACGAGGTCGAGACTGCCGAGGACGTCGTCAAGGTGATCGAGGCGGTCGCCAAGCACGTGCCGAAGGCCAACATCATCGCCACCACCAATTGCGGCATGGCGCCGATGCGACGGGATATCGCCGAAGCCAAGCTGATCGCGCTCGGCGCGGGTGCAAAGCTGGCGCGGCAGCGGCTGGCATAAGCGCAGCGCCGGCGGCTCAGCCCAGAGCAGCCGCTGCGCTGGGATGCAGCATCGGCCGATAGCCGGCTGCAAATGCACGGACGGTCGACGGCGGCGTCAGCAAGATCGCTGCGCCTGCGACCGCTGCACGCTCGTAACCGGCAAAGGACCAGCGCAGCGTGGTGCCGGCTGTAACGAGAAAGCTCTCGCCATCAACCTGGACCATCGTGCCATCGGGAAGTTCGGCAAGCGGCTTTGGCAACGGATGCAGCCGCTTCCTGCCGCGGTCGAGCCGTTCGGCATGCAGCACTGCATCCATCGCCTTGGCGCTGAGATCGCTCACGCCATTGCCTTGCTCCCAAGCGGCGCGAAACCGGTTGGCGTCGTCGCGGCGGCAGTAGAAGCAGGGCCGGTGCCCGGCCGCGAAGGCGGTGGCTTCATCCAGGAAGAACAGTTCGGTCCAGCTCTGCCGGCTCATCACCTTGCGGCGCCGCCCCCTGAACTCGCAGACACAGGTGAGCCACGCCGGCGACGACCATCGCTTGTTCAACAGCGTCCGCGTCGCCGGATCGTGGATGATGCCGCGGTTGCCGGTGAAGGTGCCGCGATGCTCTGACGCGACGATATCGCCGGTTGGGGTGACGCGGTTTTGCAGGGGCATGCTGCTGTTTCCCCCTCGCCCCGCTCTTGCGGGGAGAGGGTCGGGGTGAGGGGCTGCTTCCGCGAAAATATAGTGAGAGATGAACCCGCGGTGAGTCCCCCTCACCCGATCGCTGCGCGATCGACCTCTCCCCGCAAGCGGGACGAGGTGACTTTTAAGCCGCCCCATCCCTGATCGGCGGCTGGAACGACAGCGCGGTATCCCAGGGGAAGAAGATCCAGGTGTCCTGCGACACCTCGGTGATGTAGGTGTCGACCAGCGGCCGGCCCTTGGGCTTGGCATAGACCGTGGCGAAATGCGCGTCGGGCAGCATCTCGCGCACCAGCTTGCCGGTCTTGCCGGTATCGACGAGGTCATCGACGATCAACAGCCCCTTGCCGGTGCCGCCGCCGAGCTTGGCGGTCTGTTCCGAAATGCCCTTGAGCACTTTCAGGTCGCCCTGCTTGTCGTGATCGTAGCTGGCCACGCAGACCGTATCGATCACCCGCAGGCCGAGCTCGCGGGCCACGATCGCCGCCGGCACCAGCCCGCCGCGGGTGATGGCGACCACCGCATGGAACGGGCCGACCTCATTGAGCCGCCAGGTCAGCGCCCGGCAGTCCCGATGGAATTGATCCCACGAGACCGGGAACGGCCTGCCGGCCCGTTCCTGTGCACTCGGTTCAGAATTTCGCTCAACCATATCGCTTCAACCCGCCGGCTTTTTCTGCGCGGCCTGTACTTGCTTCAGCATCTCCTTCACCGCGGCCATCGCCGCCGCGAGCTTCTCCGGATCGCGCGAGCGGACCACCAGATTGGTGTTCGGCTTCTGGTTCTCGTCCTGGAACGGATAGCTGCCGATGATGGTGTCGGGATTGGCCTCCGCGATCGCCCGAAGCGGGCCACCGATGTCGCCCTCGCGCGCGTCGGCGCGGACCGAGTCCGACAGCATCCGCACGCCGGACTTCAGGGTCGGCGCCACGATATCCATCATCGCCTGCATGATGGTCGGGATGCCGGCCATCACGATGACATTGCCGAGCTTGAAGCCCGGCGCCAGGATGGTCGCGCTCTGGATCAGCTCGGCGCCGTCGGGCACCCGGGCCATCCTGAGCCGCGCCTCGTTGAGGTCCTGCTCACTCCAGCGCTCCCTGAACCGCGCCACCACCTCCGGGTGATGATGGATCTCGACCCCGAACGCCTTCGCCACGCTGTCGGCGGTGATGTCGTCATGGGTCGGCCCGATGCCGCCTGTCGTGAACACGTAGGTGTACCGATGCCGCAGCGCATCAAGGGCGGCGACGATGTCGGCCTCCTCGTCGGCGACGACGCGGACCTCCTTCAGGTCGATGCCGATATTGGTCAGGTATTCGGCGATGAAGCCGATATTCTTGTCCTTGGTCCGGCCGGACAGGATCTCGTCTCCGATCACCAATATCCCCGCCGTGACGATCTCGCTCATGGTCTCATTCCCTAACTTGATCCCCTGACATTGCCGATCCAATGCCTTGATGTCACGGGGTTTTGCCGCCGAATTAAGCAGACCTCAGCCGGTTTTTCGGGCAGGCCTTCCGCCTCACCCTTAGCAAATGCCACAAGCCAATGCATATCGCGCTGGCCCGCCCCTTGCTACCATCCCATCAAGTCATGCACTGTGTCTCATGGCTTGGGAGGGCAGTCGGGATATATGGCAGTCGCGTTCGATGAGATGAACGGCCTCGGCGAGGACCTTCGCCCGGCCTACCAGGAGCTCTCCCGCTGGCTCAAAGAGACGCCGCCGGATGCGCTCGAATATCGACGCCAGGAAGCGGAGCTGCTGTTCCGCCGGATCGGCATCACTTTCGCGGTCTATGGCGATTCAGAAGCCCAGGAACGGCTGATCCCGTTCGACGTCATCCCGCGCATCATGTCCGCGACCGAGTGGACGCTGCTGGAGAAGGGCCTGAAGCAGCGCGTGCTCGCGCTCAACATGTTCCTCAAGGACATCTATCACGGCCGCGACATCCTGCGCGCCAACATCATCCCCGAGGACCTGATCTTCCAGAACCCGGTCTTCCGCCCCGAAATGAACGGCCAGGACGTGCCGCACGACATCTACGTCCACATCGCCGGCATCGACATCATCCGCACCGATCCGGACAATTTCATCGTGCTGGAGGACAATGCGCGCACGCCGTCCGGCGTCTCCTACATGCTGGAAAACCGCGAGATCATGATGCGGCTGTTTCCGGACCTGTTCGCGCGGCACCGCGTCGCACCGGTCGAGCGCTATCCCGACGAGCTGTTGTCGGCGCTGCGGTCAGTGGCGCCGCACAGCGCCTCGGCTGAACCGACGGTCGCGCTGATGACGCCCGGCGTCTACAACTCGGCCTATTACGAGCATTCGTTCCTGGCCGACAAGCTCGGCATCGAGCTGGTCGAGGGGCGCGACCTCATCGTCAAGAACGACGAGGTGTTCATGCGCACCACCGAAGGGCTGAAGCGGGTCGACGTGATCTACCGCCGCGTCGACGACGATTTCCTCGATCCCCTCACCTTCCGACCGGATTCCGCGCTCGGCGTCCCCGGGCTGATGTCGGCCTATGCCGCCGGCAACATCACGCTCGCCAATGCGGTCGGCACCGGCATCGCCGACGACAAGGCGATCTATTCCTACATGCCCGACATCGTGAAGTTCTACCTCAGCGAGGAGCCGATCCTGAAGAATGTGCAGACCTGGCGCTGCCGCGAACCGCAGGATCTGTCCTACGTGCTCGACAACCTCGCCGACCTCGTCGTCAAGGAGGTGCACGGCTCGGGCGGCTACGGCATGCTGATCGGGCCCGCCGCCACCAAGGCGACCATCGAGGCGTTCCGCGACAAGCTGAAGCGCGAGCCGGAAGGTTTCATCGCCCAGCCGACGCTGGCGCTGTCGACCTGCCCGACCTGCACCGACAAGGGTCTGGCGCCGCGTCATGTCGACCTCCGCCCGTTCGTGCTGACCGGCTCCAGCCACACCACCATCGTGCCCGGCGGGCTGACGCGGGTGGCGCTGAAGGAAGGCTCGCTCGTGGTCAATTCGAGCCAGGGCGGCGGCACCAAGGACACCTGGATACTGAGCGAGTAGTTGAAAGCATGCTGTCGCGCACCGCTGAAAACCTGTTCTGGCTGGCCCGTTACGTCGAACGTGCCGAATATCTCGCGCGCACGATCGATGCCACGCTGCGCGTCACCGCGCTGCCCGCAGCCTATGTCGGCAAGACCAATGAGTGGGATTCCGCGCTGCTCACCGCCGGCGTCGGTCCGAGCTTCTACGATCACTACGAAGAAGCCAACGAACGAAACGTCGTCGAGTACCTCTCCTTCTCGGACGCAAACCCCGCATCGATCAAGAACTGCATCGAGGCGGCGCGGCTCAACTCACGCTCGGTCCGCACCGCGCTGACGTCGGAGATGTGGGACACCATCAATTCGGCCTGGATCGAGCTGCAGGCGGTCTGGAACAAGGGTCCCGCCAATCGCGAGGAGCTGGCGAAATTCCTGCGCTTCGTGCAGGAGACTTCGCTGCGCTTCGACGGCTCGGCCTACCGCACCATGCTGCGCAACGACGCCTACTGGTTCTCGCGGCTCGGGGTTCATCTCGAGCGCGCCGACAACACCGCCCGCATTCTCGACGTCAAGTATCACATGCTGCTGCCCGAGGAGGAGCATGTCGGCGGCCCGCTGGATTACTACCAGTGGACCTCGATCCTGCGCTCGGTGTCGGCGACGACAGCCTATCACTGGGTCTACCGGGAAACCCTGAAACCCTGGCTGATCGCCGACCTGTTGATCCTCAACGACACGCTGCCGCGCTCGCTTGCCAGCTGCTACAGCAATCTGGTGCGCAATCTGGACCAGATCGGCGTCGCCTATGGCCGCCAGGGCGCCTCTCAGCGCCACGCCCGCGGCATCAGGAATCGGCTCGAGCACAGCCACATGGACGATATCTTCCAGCACGGCGTGCACGAATTCATCCAGGAATTCATCGCCGATAACTCGAGGCTGGGTGAGATCATCACCAAGCAGTACCTGATCTGACCGATACGGGCCAAAATCGCTCAAATTGTCGTCATGGCGGGCTCAAAAGCGCGAAGCGCGTCTTCGCAGGGGCGTCCCAGCTATCCGCGTCTTGCTTTCCCGGCCGATTAGGAAGAAAGACGAGGTGCCCGGAAAGTCCCCGGCCTCCTACTCCAAGACGTCAACTGAACTCCGGTTGAGCCAATGCGCCTGCGGATTGCCCATACCACCACCTATCGCTACGAGCCTTCGGCTTCGGGCGTGATCCAGATTCTGCGGATGACGCCGGGCAGCCATGACGGCCAGTATGTCGCGGATTGGCAGATCGACGTCTCGACCGATTCCCGGCTCGACACCCATGAGGACGCCTTCGGCAACGTCACCCATGTGCTGACGCATGGTTCGATCACCGACCTCACGATCCATTGCGAAGGCCTGGTCGAGACCCAGGACACCGGTGGCGTGCTGAAGGGCAGCGACGAGCGGTTTCCGCCGAGCCTGTTTCTGCGCGCCACGCCGCTGACCGACCTCAACCCGGCGATGACGAGTTTCGTGCGCGAGCTGCGCGCCCAGGCCGGCAACGACGTGCTCGGCTTCCTGCACGCGCTGATGTCGCAGATCTATGAGCACATGACCTTCGACGAGGACCCGACCAATAGTGCCACCTCGGCCTCCGAGGCGTTCGCGCTGAAGCGCGGTGTCTGCCAGGACTACGCCCACATCCTGATCGCCTGCGCGCGTGCCGGCGGCGTTCCGGCGCGGTTCGTCTCCGGTCACTTCCTGCGCTCCGACGGCATGGTCAACCAGCAGGCCGGCCATGCCTGGGCCGAGGCCTTCGTGCCCGATCTCGGCTGGGTCGGCTTCGACGCCGCCAACGGCATCTGCACCACCGACGCCCATGCCCGCGTCGCGATCGGCCTCGACTATCTCGGCGCTGCCCCGGTCCGCGGCACCCGCTATGGCGGCGGCAACGAGACACTGACGGTCGCGGTCAAGGTCGACCAGGCCGGACGTCCCGGCCAATGGCAGAGCCAGACGCAGTCGTAGGCGGACGTCTCACACGTCATTCCGGAGCGCGTCTGTTGGCGCGAGATCATCATGGACCGGCGCCTCTTTCTCGCAACCGCCCTGTTCGGCCTGACACGCATCCCGCGCGCCGACGCGCTTGAGCGCTGGCTAACGTTACCAGCGACGCCGGCGCCGATCGCAGGACGTAGCGCCCACGCTGAGGTCAACGGGATCAGCCTGTTTCATGTCGAGACCGGTGAAGGCAGCCCGGTGGTCTTTCTACACGGCGGGCTTTCCAATTCCGATTACTTCGGACTGCAGGTGCCGGAGGTCGCGCGGAAGCATCGCGTGATCTGTGTCGACAGCCGCGGCCATGGTCGCAGCAGTCGCAATGCGCAGCCGTTCGGGTACGATCTGATGACCGATGACGTCGTCGCGTTGCTCGATCATCTCAAGATTCCGCGCGCGACGATCGTCGGCTGGAGCGACGGCGCCATCATCGGGCTTGATATGGCGATGCGCCATCCCGATCGGGTCGTCAGCGTGTTTGCATTCGGCGCCAACACCCTGACATCAGGCCTGAAGCCTGGTGTCGACAAAGATCCGACTTTCGCGCAGTTCATCGCGCGGGCGAAAACGGAATATGAGCGCCTCTCGCCGACACCCGGCGAGTATGACCAGTTCCTGCAGCAGATCGAGAAGATGTGGGACAGCCAGCCGAACTGGACCGACGCGCAGTTGCGCACGATCCGCGCGCCGGTGCTGATCGCCGATGGCCAACATGACGAAGCCATCCAGCGCGAGCATACCGAATACATGGCGGCGACCATTCCGGGTGCAGGCCTGCTCATCCTGCCCAATGTCAGCCACTTCGCGTTCCTGCAGGATCCCACGCTGTTCAACGCTGCGCTGCTGGATTTTCTCGACGCGTGATCGCGGACGCAGCAGCGTCGGCCGGTCTCTGCTATGATCGTCGTGCAATCTGATGGAATGAGAAAGCCATGGCCACCGTAAAACTCCTTTCCGACGATGAACTCTCAGCCGAGGCCCGCGCCGTGTTCGACGACATCCGCGCGACGCGGAAGTCGGACTTCATCAACAATTTCTGGCGCGCGCTCGCGCATGACCCGAAGACGCTGCGGCGCACCTGGGAGAGCATCAAGGAGGTGATGGCCCCCGGCGCGCTCGATCCGAAGGTCAAGGAGATGCTGTACGTCGCCGTCTCGATCGCCCATGGCTGCAGCTACTGCATTCATTCGCACACCGCGGCCGCCCGTGCCAAAGGCATGACCGAGGCCGAGTATCACGAAATGCTGGCGATCGTCGGCATGGCTGCGGAGACCAACCGGCTGGTCACCGGGCTCGGCGTACCGGTGGATGACGCATTCCTGGTCGATGCACCGGCTGGGCGAAGCCAGGAGCCGTAGCGGCCACCACTCGCCCCTACGCCGCGTTATTTATCCAGCCAGACGTCCTCGAAGCGCAGATTGTTGTACTGGCTGTTGTCGTGCGGATGGAAATTCTTCACATAAGGCTGCCAACAATTGCCGGCCGATGAGTGCAGGATGACCGGTCGCGCCGCATCGTCGACCAGGAGGCGCTCGATGTCGAACACGATCTTGCGGCGCTTGTCCTTGTCGACCTCGCGCGATTGAGCGGCGAGGAGCTTGTCGACCTCGGCATTGCAGTACTGGGTGTAATTGCGCTCCGAATTGCAGGAATAATTCTCGACCAGATTGCCGTCGGGATCGTCGACGCTGACGCCGGTGACATTGAGGCCGATCGTGTAATCCTTGCGCTGCAGCCGCGAATACCAGCGCGGCGTGTCGAGGATGTCGAGCTCGGCAACGATGTAGATCTTCTTCAACTGGTCGGCGAGGATCACGGCCGGGTCGCGATAGGTCGGCAAATTGCGGGTCTGGATCTTGATCGACAGCGGTTTGGCATCGCTGTAGCCGAGCTTCTGCATGATCGCCTGCGCGTCCGCGAGGTTCTTCTCGGTGTCGGGGCCGTAGCCCATCAGCGTCGACAGGAGTTCGGGCGGCATGCCCCACTCGCCTTCCGGCTTGGCCTGCATCGCGCCGCCGAGCCGCCCCGCTCCCTCGAACAGGATCGAGTTGAACGCCTTGCGATCGAGCGCCAGCGACATCGCCTTGCGGATGTCGGGATTGTCGAACGGCGGATTGACGCGATTGACCAGGAGATTGATCTGCAGATTGGTCGACGTCATCTCGCAGATCGCGCTTGGCGAGCGCGCCTTGACGTCCTTCATCAGGGGAATGCTGACATCGGACGGAAAGGTGATGTCATAGTCACCGGTCGCGAACGCCAGCATCCGCGTAGCGCGGCTGTCGATCGAGCGCACCGTGATCTCGTCGAGATACGGCCGGTCCTTCTTGAAATAATCGGGGTTGCGGACGAGACGGATCGAATCGCCGCGCCGGAACTCGACGAACTTGAACGGGCCGGTGCCGATTGGCTTGGTGCGCATCACCTGCTGCGGCACGTGGCAGGGATAGACCACCGAGAAGGCGCTGGCGAGCAAGGCGAGCAGCCCGGGCTGCGGCTCGGTCAATTCGAAGGTCGCTTCATCGTCGCCGTTGACGCTGACATCTTTCAGCTTCGAGTACCAGACCTTGCGCGGATTGCGCTTGAAGTCTTGTGTTTTGGAGTCTTGGGTCTCGCTCTTGCCGATCAGCATCCGCCAGGTGCATTGCACGTCCTTGGCCGTGAACGGTTGGCCGTCGTGCCACTTCACGCCGTGATGCAGCTTGAAAGTGAGCTTGGTATTGGTGGAATCCCACGACCAGCTCTCGGCGAGATCGGGGATCACGGTGTCGATGGATTCGTGCACCTTGGCCGGATCGAACACCACGAGGTTGTTGAAGACCGCCGCGAACGGCATCACCGAGGCGATGGTGGATTCCTCGAGCAGCGAGGTCGAGGGCGGATTGTCGTTGTGATAGAGCCGCAGCGTGCCGCCCCTCTTCTGCGCCAATGCCGGGCTCGTGGCCATAGCAACGATGCCCAACGCAATGACAAATGCAGACAGTTTGAGCGACATTCTCGCCTCCCGGACTTCTTGTTGTTTTGTCGATTGCAGGCAGTCGACCACAGGGTCCGATGCGCCGCAATGACTGGGGATGCGGATCAATGCCGGCTGCGTACAACGCAGGGCAAGGCCGGCGCCCTGCAACTCCGAACCGTCGCCGGCTGGAACAGGCGCCGGCAGGTGATGTCCGTGATCGGGCCCTCCCCGTTTTGACCGGCTGCCGCATGTCCCGTCACGGGGAATTGGGGTTGGATGCATCCGCGAAATTGGCTACACGTTTCCCCGCCGAGACATGCGGATCGTTGGGGACCGGAAATGACCTATTGCTGCGGAATTCTGGTGCGCGACGGCCTCGTCATGATCGCCGATACCCGCACCAATGCCGGTCTCGACAACGTCTCGACCTTCCGCAAGCTGCACATCTTCGAAAAGCCCGGCGACCGCATCATGGCGATCGCCAGCGCCGGCAATCTCGCGATCAGCCAGTCGGTGCTGTCGACCCTGACCGAGGGCATGGAAAATCCGGACACCGGCGAGCTCGAGACGCTGATGAACGCGCCGACCATGTTCCAGGCGGCGCAGCGGATCGGCCGCGCCATCCGCTCGGTGCATGCCACCGAGGGCGATGCGCTGCGCTCGGAAGACATCTCGTTCGACGTCTCGTTCCTGTTCGGCGGCCAGATCCAGGGCTCGCGGATGCGGCTGTTCATGGTCTACACTGCCGGCAACTTCATCGAATGCACCACCGACACGCCGTATTTGCAGATCGGCGAGCACAAATACGGCAAGCCGGTGCTCGATCGCGCCATGCATTACGACGTCGAGCTCTACGAGGCGCTCAAAACGGGGCTGATCTCGATGGATTCGACGATGCGCTCCAATCTCGGCGTCGGCCTGCCGATCGACGTGCTGGTGGTGCGCGCCGACGCCTGCGTGGCCGACCTCAACCACCGCATCGAGGCCGGCGAGCCCTATTTCCACGATTTGCGCTCGCGCTGGTCGGCGGCGCTGCGCGCGGCACACCAGAACATTCCACGCCCACCCTACAAGAACGAAACCGAAGCAAAAACCAAGTAAGAGGAAACTCGGATGACTGAGGCAACCCGCAAGATCGCACTCGTGACCGGTGCAGGCACCGGCGTCGGACGCGCCGCGTCGCTCGCTCTGATGGACAAGGGCTACACCGTGGTGCTGGTCGGGCGCCGCCTGGAGATGCTGGAGGAGACCGCCAAGCTCGGTCCCGCCGGCAAGAGCCTGTGCGTCACCGCCGACATGGCCAACCCGGCCGCGATCGCCGCGCTGTTCGACAAGGTGAAGGCGACCTACGGCCGGCTCGACGTTCTGTTCAACAACGCCGGCATGGGCGCTCCGCCGGTGCATTTCGAGGATCTGCCGCTCGAGCAGTGGCAAGCCGTGGTCAACACCAACCTCACCGCGCCGTTCCTGTGCACCCAGCACGCCTTCCGCATCATGAAGGACCAGACGCCGCGCGGCGGCCGCATCATCAACAACGGCTCGATCTCGGCGCATGCGCCGCGGCCGTTCTCAGCGGCCTACACCTCGACCAAGCACGCCATCACCGGCCTCACCAAGGCCTCCAACCTCGACGGCCGGATGTATGACATCGCGGTCGGCCAGGTCGATATCGGCAATGCCGCGACCCCGATGACCGATCGCATGGTCAACGGCCCCGGCGTGCTGCAGCCGGACGGCACCACCAAGCACGAGCCGCGCATGGATGCGAAGGCGGTCGGCGATGCCGTCGCCTACATGGCCGGCCTGCCGCTCGACGCCAACGTGCTGTTCATGACGGTGATGGCGACCAAGATGCCATTCGTCGGCCGGGGCTGATCTTCGCGTTCTCCCCGCTTGCGGCAGGGCTACACGACGGCATGGCCGGGCTTGTCCCGGCGATGCCGTCGCAGCGGCGCTGTCAAAAATACTGAAAACAACCCCATGCACAGTAGCCGGCTGCCTGCCGGCGTCCGACAAGGCAACTTGACACGTCGGGCAACTCAGTAGTATTTTTCCATTATTCCGAAATCGTGCAGGCGCTCCTCGCAATGACGGCTGGCGGGAGCGCCGCCCTACTCCAGCTTCTCGACATCCCGTAGCGTCGGGAACAGCTTCATCCAGAGCAGCGCGACCGCGACGGTGGCGACGCCACCGAGCACGGCCGACGGCACGGCGCCGAGCAGCGCCGCGGTGACGCCGCTCTCGAACTGCCCGAGCTGGTTCGAGGCGTTGATGAACAGGAAATTGACCGCGCCGACGCGCCCGCGCATCTCGTCGGGGGTGGCAAGCTGCACCAGCGAGAAGCGGATCACGACGCTGATCGTGTCGGCGGCGCCGAGCACCGCGAGCGCCAGCACCGATAGCCACATCCAGTGCGACAGCGCGAACACCACGGTGGCGACGCCGAACACGATCACCGCCTGGAACATGCGCATGCCGACGCGGCGGTTGATGGTGTGGCGCGCCAGCACCATCGTCATCAAGAGCGCACCGACCGCGGGCGCGGCACGCAGGATACCGAGGCCGAGCGGGCCGGCCTGCAGGATGTCGCGGGCATAGATCGGCAGCAGCGCGGTGACACCGCCGAACAGCACCGCGAACAGATCGAGCGAGATGGTGCCGAGGATCGCCGGATTGCGGCGCACGAAGGTGACGCCGGCAAACAGATCGTCCGACGATCCGCCGTTCTTCACCGGCGCCTGCTGCAAGCGGCCGATGCCGCTGGTGAGCAGCGCGCCGAACAGCCAGAACACCATCATGATGCCGTAGGGCGCGCCCGGCATCAGCGCATAGGCGAAGCCGCCGAGCGCGGGGCCGGTGATGGTTGCGACCTGCGCCGCACCGCTCGAGATCGCGGTCGCCCGCTGCAACGATCCCTGCGGCGCGATCAGCGGCAGCAGCGCGGCGGTCGCCGGGCTCTCGAACGCGCCGGCGATGCCGAGCACGAAGGTCGCGACGAAGATCTGGATCTCGGAAATGGTGCCGGCAAAAGTGCTTCCGGCGAGAAACAATGCGGTCAGCGCCTCCGCCACCTGGCAGGCCTGCACCACGCGCTTACGCTCGAAGCGATCGGCGGCGTGACCGGCAACGAACACCAGCAGCGCGGTCGGCAGGAACTGCACCAAGCCGACCATGCCGAGATCGAACGCGCTGCCGGTCAGGTCATAGATCTGCCAGCCGATCGCCACCGCGCCGATCTGGCTGGAGAAGCGCGACAGGCTGCGCGACGACAAAAAGAACAGGAAGGGTCTGTGGCCTAGCAGATCGCGGGCGCCGGCCGGCGTGACGGAGGACATGGATGATTGCGTGGCCGAGCGCCTGCAACTTGTCAATGGCAGGAAGGAGAACGCGCAACAGCATTGCGCTGCGCGAGGCCCCTGCCCATAATTGCGTGCGGGTTCTTGGGGGCGTGATGCTGCAGTTGCAATCGGCGTTCGGCGTGGTGGCGTTGCTCGTGATCGCCTGGGTGTTGAGCGAGAATCGGAGCCTCGTATCGCTGCGGCAGGCGGCGATCGGGCTCGTCGTCACCGTCGTCACCGCACTGGTGCTGATCAAGGTGCCGCTGGTGACGCAGGCGTTCGGCGCGATCAACGATGCGGTCGGCACCATCGCCGCGGCGACGCGCGCCGGCACCGCCTTCGTGTTCGGCTATGTCGGTGGCGGTCCGGCGCCGTTCGACCCGAAGGCGCCGGGCTCGGATTTCATCCTCGCCTTCCAGGCGCTGCCGATCGTGCTGGTCATGAGCGTGCTGACGACGCTGCTGTTCTATTGGCGGGTGCTGCCGCCTGTGGTGCGCGGCATGGCCTGGATCCTCGAGCGCACGCTCGGCGTGGGCGGCGCAGTCGGCCTCTCGACCGCGGCCAACATCTTCCTCGGCATGGTGGAAGCCCCGCTGTTCATCCGCCCCTATCTGGCGCAGCTCAGCCGCAGCGAATTGTTTCTGGTGATGACCGGCGGCATGGCCGGGATCGCCGGCACCGTGCTGGTGCTGTACGCCACGCTGCTGGCGCCGCTGATCCCCGATGCCGCCGCGCATTTCGTCATCGCCTCGGTGCTCGGCGCACCGGCCGCCATCCTGGTCAGCCTGATCATGGTGCCGGAGACGACGGACAAGCGCACCGGCGGGTCGCTCGATGATCCTGACGTCCAGGTATCGTCGACGATGGACGCCATCGTGAAGGGCACGGCGGCGGGGCTCGAGCTGCTGATGAACATCATCGCGATGCTGCTGGTGCTGGTCGCGCTGGTCTATCTCGCCAACAAGATCATCGGCCTGCTGCCGGAGATCGGCGGCGCGAAGATCTCGCTGCAACGGCTGCTCGGCTACGTGATGGCGCCGGTGTGCTGGCTGATGGGCTTGCCCTGGCCGCAGGCGATCACGGCGGGCAGCCTGATGGGCACCAAGACCGTGCTGAACGAGCTGATCGCCTATGTCGACCTCTCGAAGCTCGGCCCCGACGCGCTCGATCCGCGCTCGCGGCTGATCATGCTCTATGCGATGTGCGGCTTTGCCAACTTCGCGAGCCTCGGCATCATGATCGGCGGCCTCGGCATCATGGCGCCCGGGCGCCGCGACGAGATCAACGCGCTCGGGCTGAAGTCGATCGTCTCGGGCACGCTGACGACATGCCTGATGGGCGCGATCGTGGGGATGATGACGTGACGACTACGGTCGTCACTCCGGGCCTCGCGTAGCGAGAACCCGGAATCCATTGTGCCGCCGGTTATGCCGATAAATGGATTCCGAGCTCGCGCCGCGCGCGCCCTCAGGTGCGCAATTGCGCACCGGGGAATGACAGGAATTTACGCCTTCAACTCCACCGTCTTGAATTCCGCCGGCAGGATCACTTCCAGCAGTTCGACGTCGTCGGAATAATCCAGGATCATGTGCTTGATGCGCGGCGGCTGGGTCCAGGCGCTGCCTTCTTTCATCAGCGTCTCGCCCTCGCCTTCCATATACGTCTTCACCCACCCCTTGAGCACATAGACCATCTGGAAGTCGATATCGTGGAAGTGCAGCTTCGACACTTCATCCGGATTGCACGGTCCCTGCAACCGGATCACATGCGCCTGCGCGAGGCCGTGTGAGGCGGCTGAAATGCCGAGGTCGCGGTACTTGGCGTAGGCGCGCAGCCCGTCGGCCTTGAAATCCTCTTCGCGGTGATGGCTGATCGCGACGCGCTGCTTCGGCCGTGCCTTCGTTGCGGCCTTGGTCGCTGATTTCGGCGCGCTCTTCTTCGCCGCCGAGACGCGGCCCTTGGACTTGATGGTCTTGCGTGCGGACGATTTTTTGGCACCGGCGCCGAGCCCGGTCCATTTCTTCTTCACCGCGGTCTTGGCTGCGGATCTTGATGCCGTCTTCTTGGCCATTGTTCGCCTCCCGTCTTCTTGTGACGAACGAAGGCTAACACAAGTCGCGCAATGGTGGGTGGGCAAAGGCGCGTGAGCGCCGTGCCCACCCAACGTCCCGAACTACTGATCGGCCTTCAATGCAGCCGGAAGACGCCGTCGACCGCGCGCAACTCCGCCGGCTTGACCAGCTTGGAATGCGCCACCGTCACCGAGAACAACGGGCCCTCGAGCTTCTGCTGCCAGAAGGAGAGGAAATCCTGCAGCGCCGGAAATTTCGGAAACAGGTCGTAGTTCTGCCAGACATAGGTCTGCAGCAACGAGGGATGATCCGGCATCCGATAGAGGATTTGCGCCGTCGTCAGCCCGTACCCCAGCAACTGCTTCCGGAAATCGTCGGAAACAACCCCACCAACTCGCGAGACCATGCCAACCTCCTGTGACGGAGCGCATTCACATGGTGGCCGACCTTCCCCGCCGGACCACCGGCAATGGATGCGCTCACATGAGAGAAATGTGACGCACGCGACTAACCCATCTCAAGCCTAAATGTTTAATAGGTTGTTGAAATTTCGTGCGTTGGCAGCAGCTTACCGCATCTGCTAATAGCCCCTTCGGCCCCTCGGGCCGGCATTAAGCATGCCGAAATGATCTCGGCATCCTGCTGGCAGCCGTCATTCGCGAGTGCCAATTTTTCTGCTAGAGGCACTTGCCCGCCGCCAAGGCTTGGCCTATCTCCTGCCCAACCAGTCTGGCACTCGCTCGGCTGGACTGCTAACTCTCCAAAAATCTACAGCATCCGCAAATATTTAGGAGGACTGCATGAAATTCCGTCCGCTTCACGACCGCGTCGTGGTTAAGCGTATCGACGCCGAAGAGAAGACTGCTGGCGGCATCATCATTCCGGACAGTGCCAAGGAAAAGCCCTCGCAGGGCGAAGTCATCGCCGTTGGCCCGGGCGGCCGCGATGAAGCCGGCAAGCTGATCCCCATCGACGTCAAGGTCGGCGACCGCGTCCTGTTCGGCAAGTGGTCGGGCACCGAGGTCAAGATCGACGGCGAAGACCTGCTGATCATGAAGGAAAGCGACATCATGGGCGTGCTCGACGTCCCCGCTTCCAAGAAGAAGGCCGCTTAAGCGTCCCTCTCCCTCCCAGGCTTAATCTCTCAAGGAAAAACTCAGATGGCAGCTAAAGAAGTCAAATTCTCCGTCGAGGCGCGCGACAAGATGCTGCGCGGCGTCGACGTCCTCGCCAACGCGGTGAAGGTCACGCTCGGTCCGAAGGGCCGCAACGTGGTGCTCGAGAAGTCGTTCGGCGCTCCCCGCATCACCAAGGACGGCGTCACCGTCGCCAAGGAGATCGAGCTCGAGGACAAGTTCGAGAACATGGGCGCCCAGATGGTGCGCGAAGTCGCCTCCAAGTCCGCTGACGCGGCCGGCGACGGCACCACCACGGCGACCGTGCTCGCCCAGGCGATCGTGAAGGAAGGCGCCAAGTCGGTCGCCGCCGGCATGAACCCGATGGACCTGAAGCGCGGTATCGACCTCGCGGTCGAAGCCGTCGTTGCGGACCTCCAGAAGAACTCGAAGAAGGTCACCTCGAACGAGGAGATCGCCCAGGTCGGCACCATTTCGGCCAACGGCGATGCCGAGATCGGCAAGTTCCTGGCCGACGCCATGAAGAAGGTCGGCAACGAGGGCGTGATCACGGTCGAGGAAGCCAAGTCGCTCGAGACCGAACTCGACGTCGTCGAGGGCATGCAGTTCGACCGCGGCTACATCTCGCCCTACTTCGTCACCAACGCCGACAAGATGCGCGTTGAGATGGACGACGCCTACATCCTCATCAACGAGAAGAAGCTCTCCTCGCTGAACGAACTGCTGCCGCTGCTCGAGGCCGTGGTGCAGACCGGCAAGCCGCTGGTGATCGTCGCTGAAGATGTCGAAGGCGAAGCCCTCGCCACCCTCGTCGTCAACCGCCTGCGTGGCGGCCTGAAGGTCGCGGCCGTCAAGGCTCCGGGCTTCGGCGATCGCCGCAAGGCCATGCTGCAGGACATCGCGATCCTGACCGGCGGCCAGGCCATCTCGGAAGACCTCGGCATCAAGCTCGAGAACGTCACGCTGCAGATGCTCGGTCGCGCCAAGAAGGTGATGATCGACAAGGAGAACACCACGATCGTCAACGGCGCCGGCAAGAAGGCCGACATCGACGCTCGCGTTGCCCAGATCAAGGCGCAGATCGAGGAAACCACCTCGGACTACGACCGTGAGAAGCTGCAGGAGCGTCTCGCCAAGCTCGCGGGCGGCGTCGCGGTGATCCGCGTCGGCGGCGCGACCGAAGTCGAGGTGAAGGAGCGCAAGGATCGCGTTGATGACGCGATGCATGCGACCCGTGCGGCTGTCGAGGAAGGCATCGTCCCGGGCGGCGGCGTCGCCCTGCTCCGTGCTTCCGAGCAGCTCAAGGGTCTGCGCACCAAGAACGACGACCAGAAGACCGGCGTCGAGATCGTGCGCAAGGCGCTGTCGGCTCCGGCTCGCCAGATCGCGATCAACGCGGGTGAAGACGGCTCCGTCATCGTCGGCAAGATCCTGGAGAACAAGACCTACAATTACGGTTTCGACTCCCAGACCGGCGACTACGCCGACCTCGTCAAGAAGGGTATCATCGACCCGACCAAGGTCGTCCGTACCGCGATCCAGAACGCTGCCTCGGTTGCTGCGCTGCTGATCACCACGGAAGCCATGGTTGCCGAGCTGCCGAAGAAGAACGCCGGCGGCCCCGCGATGCCTCCGGGCGGCGGCATGGGCGGCATGGACTTCTAAGTCCAGCCATTCAAGGCGATTTGCGAAATGCAAAACCCCGGCAGCGATGCCGGGGTTTTTGTTTGGCCTCCACCGGCATCCATCAGGATGCACGGGAGTGACGCGCGGGCCGATCCAGCTGCCTGAGCAGTTCGTCGGCATCCCGGATCTCGGCGAGATCCTGCCCGGTATCGAAGCAAGCGCGCACCGGCGCAAGCACCTCCGGCACCGCATCCACTCGGTCATTGCCGGCATAGAGGCGTGCAAGTCCCAACGCGCTGCGCAGTTCGAACGTCTTCGTCTGTTGCCTTCGGGCAATCTCGATGGCGCGGTGGAAGGCATCCTCGGCGCCGGAAAGGTCAGGGGTGGCGCGACGCGACCGCAGCTCACCCTGCACACGGCATAGCTCGGCGTCGAGCCAGTGCTGCCCGGACTGCTCCGTCGCGTCGATCAGCTCATTGATGATGTCGAGCCCCGCCTCGACATGCCCGGCCTCGGCGTTCGCCAGCGCGATCTGCAATCCCCAGAACGGCTCGCAGAGGTAGCAATCGTTCTCGTGCAGCAAAGTCCAGCCACGCTGCATCTCCGCGAGACCTGCCGCCCGGTCGCCGGCGCGCCACTTTGCCAGACCATTGAGGTAGGTGCCGGCGGCGACATACAGCGGCATCGTGTGATCCTGCGCCAGCCCCAAAGCGAGGATTGTCTCGGTCTGCCGCAACCGGCTGCCGCACAGACCGTCGAAAACGGCCTTGTGAACCAGCGCATTGGCACGCGCGAGTGCGCGCTGTTCTCCGGAAACGCTCACCGCTTCGCCCGCGAGCTGCCGGGCGCGATCGATCTCGCCGCGCGGCCAAAGCACGAGCGCAAGAAATCTCATGATGACGAATGGCAGATCGAGCGTCGATGCCTTCAAGGTTGCCGGATTGGACTCGGTCGTATAGGTCGCGAACGCCCGCTCGAGATGGATGCCCGCGTTCAGATAGTCGCCCGCGAACCACGAGGTCACCCCGCTGGTCCAGTGCGCGACAATCGTCGCCACCGGCGAATCCGGATGCCGTTCCGCCGCGCCCATGATGGCCTCCGCCAACTCGCGCATCGGCGCGAGCTCGCCGTGGGTCAGGCAGGCGTTGAAGAGGCCCGACTGGATCGGCGCCATTTCGATTGGATCATCGATGTCAGAGGCGAATTGCCGGGCGCGCGTCCAGGCTGCCACCGTCTCGGGGGCGCTGTGCCCAAGACTACCGCGCAACGCGCGGCCATAGGCGATTTGCAGATGGAGCCGACCGATCATCCGGCCCGGCTCGTCGGGCAGTTCATCGGCGATGGCGACCGCCTTGCCGAGATGTGCAATCGCCTCGCAATAGGCCGATCGCTTCAGCGCCTGCTGACCGGCCTTGCGCCACCATCCGAGTGCAGTCTGGCCGAGCCCTGCCTCGGTGAAATGATAGGCGACGACTTCCGGCTCGATCTCCGCGATTTCGGCAAACTTGGCACGCAGCACATCGCCGATCTGCTTGTGGAGCAGTTGCCGGCGGCTCTTGAGCAGGCTCTCGTAAGCCGCCTCCTGGACCAACGCGTGCCTGAAGCTGTAGCTTGCATCAGGTGGCGTGCCCCGGCGCAGCAGCAACTCGGCCTCTTCGAGCTGGGCGAGCGCGGCCGCAAGCGTCAGATCATCGCGCCCGGCCACGCTGCGCAGCAGGGTATAGGAGAATTCACGGCCGATCGCCGCGCCAATCTGCGCCACCTCCTTGACCGGTGCCAGGCGGTCGAGCCGGGCCATCAGCGAGTCCTGCAGCGTCGCCGGGATCGCGAGCGGCGGCAGCGGATTGTCGAGGCGATAGCGTCCGGCATTCTCGACGAGCAGCCCCGACTCCATGACCATCTTGGTCAGTTCCTCGACGAACAATGGCACACCATCCGTCCGTTCGATGATCTGTGTCATCATCTCGCCGGGCAGCAACCGGCCGACGGTCACCTGCTCGATCAGCGCGCGCGTGTCCTGCCGGTCGAGCCGATCGAGCCGCAGCAGGCTCACATTGGCGAGCCCAGCCCATGGCGGTTCGAACTCCGGCCTGAATGTCATGAGCATGAGGATCGGAAGTCCCCTGATCCGGTCGACCGCGAGGTCAAGTAATTCGAGCGACGTGGCGTCGACCCAATGCATGTCTTCGCAGACGACAAGCACCGGCTGCTGCCGGGCGAGGCCCTCGAGCTGGTCGAGCAGCGCGGCAAATGTCTGCCGCCGTTGTTGCACCGGACTGAGGCCGAGCGGCGGATAGCGGTCACCGGTCGGGATCGACAGCAGCGCCGCGATCAGCGGTGTTACCGTGGGTACTTGCTGCGTCCCGAGCGCCAGCATGGCTTCGAGCTTGTCCAGCTTTCGCTCCGGAAGATCGTCCGGCCTGATGCCGGCGGCACGCTCGAGCTGTGTGACGAAGGGGTGCAGCGCGCTGTTGGTGTGGTAAGGCGAGCACTGATACCGCACACGGCGGTGTGTCGCTGGTGCGAGGCTGTCGGAGAGCATTGCCACGATCCGCGATTTTCCGATCCCCGCCTCGCCCGATATCAGCACCGCCTGGCCCTGGCCCTGCCACGCCAGTTGCTGGCGCGACAACGCAAATTCGATCTCCGCCTTGCGGCCGACGAAGCCGATCGAACGCGCGGTCCGCACGGCTTCGAAGCGGCTCTCCGATGCCGGCTCGCCTTCGACAGCCCACACCGCGATCGGCTCGGCGATTCCCTTGACTTCGCGGCGACCGAGGTTGCGAAGCGTGAAGAGATTGCCGAGCAGTCGGCGGGTCGAGGCGGCGACGACGACCACACCCGGCTCCGCCAGGCCCTGCAACCGCGCAGCGACATTCGGCGCATCGCCGACCAGCGCCTGCTCCTCCGACGCGTCGCCGGAGACGAGATCGCCGACCACGACAAGCCCGCTCGCAATCGCGATCCGCACCGCGACGCCCCCGCCCGCGCGGGTCTCCAGCTTGCCGATTGCGGCGATGACGTCGAGGCCGGCGCGCACCGCGCGCTCCGCATCGTCTTCGTGCGCACGTGGGTAGCCGAAATATGCGAGGATCCCATCGCCGATAAATCTGGCAACGACGCCATCATATGTCGCGATGACCCGCGCACAGGCCGCACGATAGGCACGGATCACTTCCCACATGTCCTCGGGATCGAGGCGTGCCGACAAGGCGGTCGAGCCGACCAGGTCGCAGAACATTACGGTGAGATGGCGTCGCTCGGCATCGTGCGGTGAAACCGGCGCGGCGATGAGTTCGGGTTGATTGAAATCAGCGATCGCGCGCAGCATCTTGCGACGATGGCCGAGCAGGACCCCGAGCTTGTCGAAGTCTTCATCCGTCAATTCGGAAAGAACACCTACGTCGATGCCGTTCTCGGCAAAACGCAGCGCGTATTGCCCAAGTCCCAGCTTCTCGAGCCATTCCGCAATCTGCTGCATTGGCTTCACCGACAGTTGACGGCTGGCCGAATGGACCACGGCGAATAGACGTTAGCGCAATCTGTCTGCGCTGGCACCTTCCGTTTTGCGGTAGTCCGCCCGGAGCAGGACACGCGAATTGTGCCACGCCGGTGCCCGGTTACAGCCCTGTGCACGCGAACATTCGTACGCGTGCCGGCGGGCTCACTCCGTGCGTGCCGCAACCGGCCCCTTGTCGGTCCAGTCCGGCGGCACGCCGGCGCTGTCGCCGATCATGCCGACGAGGCCGGGCGCGCGTCCGAAAGCTTCGCACGCGGGATATTTCGGCGCGCCGCCGAGCAGGAAGCCGAGCCGCTGCATCGAGGGCATCGTCGGCACGCCGCCAAACGGCGTCACGCCGGTGACCAGCATCTGGCTGAAATCGCCGCCGAACGATGCCGCAAGGCCGTACGCATCGCCCTCCTCCGACATCCGTCCGGTATCGAAGGCATTGGCGTTGCGACCCCAGACCATCGCGGCCTTTTGCTGTCCGGCTGGATCACGCGCCTCGGCTTCGAGCGACAGGCTGCCGAGCCCCACCGGAATCCGCGGCACTGGCACGGGCACGCCGGGCAGCAGAATCGTCTTCGCGACCGACACGCCCTTGGACACGCCGACGGCGGTCGGGTCGGTCGGCACCACATGGGTGATGACGGCCTGGACGGTCAGGTCGGCCGGCTCCGACGCCACCACGTAGAAGCGTTCGCTCAGGCCGGCGCACAGTGCGCGGTCGGCGGCGTTGGTGACGAGCCTGCGCTGCGCAGGCGTAAACGGCGCCGGCGTTTTCTCTGAGAATACGGTGGGGATGATCCTCACCGTCTTCGCCGCAAGCACCTCGTCCTTGCTCACCCGCAGCTGCGAACGGGTCAGCATCCCGTCCGACTGCACCATGTTGTCGTAGGAGCGGAGTGAGCCGGCCTGATCCAGCGTCGCCGTCGCGCAGCCTGCGAGCAGCAGACCGAGCAGCTTCACCGCGGCCCAATTGCGGAGCTGCGTCCCCCGCCCGCGCACGAATCCATTTGCCGCCGGAAGCAGGTTGATCCGACGCGCATGCGAGCAGCTTGTCATTGGGGCACCACTGACTTACACTTAGTGTAGTTATTACACTCGGTGTAATTATCGTGTTGGGCGGTTTTATGGCGTGACCGCGGGCTGCGACCGGTAGACGCATGCCCAACCGCGCCGCCACGCGCGTTGACGCCGACGGCCGCGCGAAGGCGAGGCCGCGAAGTGATTTTGCCCTGATTGCCTGTTTATGAGAGAAGCGGCCGATGCCGGAGACACTGACGAAAGCCCAGACGCCTGCAAAAGAAGGCCTGCGCGAGCGCAATCGTCGCCAGACATTGCAACGCATCGCCGATGTCGGCATGGAGCTGTTTCTCGCCAACGGCTTCGATGCGACGACGCTGGATGAGGTCGCGGCGGCGGCCGGCATCTCGCGCCGGACCTTCTTCTACTATTTCAAGGGCAAGGACGAGATCCTGCTTGCGCATGTCGCAAGCTATGACGACGCGCTCAGGGCGTCGATCCGCGACCATGCCTCGGCCGGCGCGCCGATCGACGTCGTCCGCGCGGCGCTGCTGGACATGTCCGCCCGCTTCCAGACGCCGCGGACCATTGCGATTTCGCGCCTGATCCGCGAGAGCGAGGTGCTGAGCTCGCGCCGCCCCCGAAACGATTTGCACCGCGAGCAGGTCATCTACGACATGCTGTGCGAATTATGGCCGGGCAAGGATCGCCGCGACCGCCTCCGCCTGGTCGCGATGGCCTCGAGTGGCGCAATGCGCATCGCCGTCGACGCCTGGCTCGAGCAAGGCGGCAAGCGCCAGCTCACCAAATTCGTGCAGGACGCCTTCGCCAACCTGAAGGCCGCGATCTGAGCCCCTTCGTCATTCCGGGGCTCGGCGCTGCGCGCCGCCCTCAGGTGCGCAATTGCGCACCGGGGAATGACGGGTGGAGAGACCGTCTCCACATCACCCGCTGCGCGCGACATCCTGAAAGCAACCGCGCAGCCAGTCGATGGTGACGCGGGTCGCCACGTCGCGCTTGAGATGGCTTTGCACCAGGAGCCAAACGTCGCGCCGCTTCGGCAGCAGCGTGGCGCGCAGCCGGCGATCGGTCAGCAGGTCGACGCAACTATGCTCCGGCAGCACGCCGACCGCGTGATGCGACTGGATCAGTCTGTGAATGATGCGCACATTATCGGTGACGCAGCGCGCGCGCAGCCGCTTCGCGCGCAGGAACTGCATCTCCGGTATAGCGCCGAGCTCATCCGGATAGGCGCACGTCACCGCCTCCCCTGTTGCCGCCGCGGCCGGTTCGAAGAAATACAGCCTGACTTCGGCAAGCTTCGAGATCGCGAAGTCACCCTTGTCGGGCTTGCGCAGCCGGATCGCGAGATCGGCTTCCCAGCGCGAGAATTTGACATTGTCGCTCGACGTCAGGAATTGCAGCGTGAGCCCCGGATTGGCGCGCAGCAAGGCGCTGGTTCGCGGCGCCAGCACCTCCTCCGCGATCGCATTGGTCGAGGCGATGCGCAGCCGGCCGACCGGCCCCGGCAGGCTTTCGCCGATCCGGCCGATCTCCTCGGCATGCTCGGCCATCGCCTGGATGTGCGCCAGCACCACGTCGCACTGCCGGGTCGGCTTGCGGACGCCGTCGGCCGCCTCGAACAGCCGCAGGCCGAGCGCGCGCTCGATCCGCGCCAGGCGCCGGCCGACCGTGGTCTCGTCGATCCGCAGCCGCGCGCTGGCGCCGGCATAGGTGCCCTCGTCCCTGACGGCGGCGATGATGCGAAGGTCGTCCCAGTTCATGGCAGCAGGCTAGCGCGTGTTCGGCCTTCCTGCAATAACGCAGCCACCGGCTGCAATATCCCTGCATAACGGCAGCCAGGTCCGCGGCTATATTTTCGTAAAGACAGATCCGCTGGAGACCTCAGGACCATGACCGCAGCCAAAACGCTGATGCAGCTTGCCGGCATCGACCTCACCCCGCCCCGCCTCGGCGATGCCTGCCTGGTGCTGATCGATATCCAGAACGAGTATCTCGCCGGTCCCCTGGCCCTGCCCGACGCCAATCCAGCGATTGCGCGCGCGACCGCACTGCTCAACCGCGCACGGGAAGCCGGCGCCAAGATCATCCACATCGCGCACAGTGGAGCGCCGGGCAGCCTGTTCGATCGCAGCGCGGAGCGTGGCGCGATCGTCGCGCCGCTCAAGCCGCGGCCGGGCGAGATCGTGATCGAGAAGCAATTGCCGAACGCTTTTGCCGGCACCGAGCTGAACGCGCAGTTGGCCGCGACCGGCCGCAAGGAGCTCGTGCTCGCCGGCTTCATGACGCATATGTGCGTGAGCTCGACCGCCCGCGCGGCGCTCGATCTCGGCTATCGCACTACGATCGATGCCGACAGCTGCGCCACCCGCGACCTGCCCGACGGCAAAGGCGGCACGATCGCTGCAAAACTGATCCACGACGTCGCGCTCGCCGAACTCTCCGATCGCTTTGCGATCATCGCCCGCGGCAACGCCCTCGCCTGAGAGACATCGCGATGCTCCAGCTTTATTTCTCGCCGATGGCCTGCTCGCTGGCCAGCCGCATCGCATTGATGGAAGCCGGCATCGAGGCGCGCTATCACATGGTCCAGCTCTGGACCAAGAAGGTGCTGGAGGACGACGGCGACTTCCGCGCGGTCGCACCGAAGGGCGCGGTGCCGGTGCTTGTGCTCGAGAATGGCGAACGCCTGACGGAGAGCGCGGCCGTGCTGCAATATATCGCGGACCTGAAGCCCGAACTCGGCCTCGCGCCGGCACCTGGCGATCCGGATCGCTATCGCCTGCAGGAGTGGCTGAGCTTCATCGGCACCGAGATCCACAAGGGCTTTCTGTTCCCGACCTTCTGGTACAAGGACGACGCATCGCTTGCCAAACCGCGTGCCAGGATCGGCCAGACCTTGTCGGTGCCGTCAACGCATCTCGCTCACCGCGAATTTCTGGTCGGCGAACGCTTCACGGTCGCGGACGCGCACCTCGCCTGGGCGCTGCTGTTGCTCCGCGCCGCCGGTGTCGACGTCGCGCAATGGCCGTCACTGGCAGCCTATCTCTCACGCATCCAGGCACGGCCGCAGGTCAAGGCGGCCATCGGCACCGAGATGCAGTTGTGGAAGAGCGTCGCGGCGTGATCGCCGCGCGTCCGGCGCTTTAGCTTACTGTTTGAGCATGATCTTTTCGGAAAACCGCTTCGCACTTTTCCGGATCATGCTCTACTGAAACGCGACCTCGGCAAAACTGCGCAGCTTGCGCGAATGCAGGCGCTCGGACTCCTGCTGCTTGAGCCGCTCGAGCGCCTTCAGCCCGATCTGGAGATGCTGGCCAACGCGCTGGCGATAGAATTCGCTCGCCATCCCAGCCAGCTTGATCTCACCATGCAACGGCTTATCGGAGACGCAGAGCAGCGTGCCGTAGGGCACGCGGAAGCGGTAGCCATTGGCGGCGATCGTCGCCGATTCCATATCGAGCGCGATCGAGCGCGACTGCGACATCCGCCGGATCACCTGCGGCCCGCTGATCTCCCAGTTGCGGTTGTCGACGCTGGCGACCGTGCCGGTGCGCATCAGCCGCTTGAGCTCGAACCCGGAGAGCCCGGTCACCTCGCCGACCGCTTCCTCGAGCGCGACCTGCATTTCCGCGAGCGCGGGGATCGGCACCCACAGCGGCAGCTCGTGATCGAGCACGTGGTCCTCGCGGACATAGCCATGGGCCAGCACATAATCGCCGAGCCGCTGCGTGTTCCTGAGGCCCGCGCAATGGCCGATCATCAGCCAGGCATGCGGCCGCAGCACCGCGACGTGATCGGTGATGTTGCGCGCATTGGACGGACCGATCCCGATATTGATCAGGGTGATGCCGCGATAGCCGGGCTCGACGAGATGAAACGCCGGCATCTGCGGCACGCGTTCCGACGCCATGCCGATGGTGCCGCCGCCAAGCCGCGCGCTGCGCGTGATCACATTGCCGGGCGCAACGAACGCCTCAAGGCCTTCCTCACCCGAGGCGAGGCGTTGCAGGCTCGATTGCGCGAAGGCATCGACATAGAACTGGTAGTTGGTGAAGATCACGAAATTCTGGAAGTGCTCGGGATCGGTGCCGGTGTAGTGATATAGCCGGCGCAGGGAGTAATCGACCCGCGCGGCGCGGAACAGGGAAAGCGGCTCCGGCGTGCCCGGCGTCAGCTCGAACGTCCCGTCGGCGATCGCATCGTCCATCGCCGCAAGATCCGGCGTATCGAAGATGTCGCGCAGCGACCGGGTGAACGCCGAACTGTCGGCGATGGTCAGCGCCGCCTCGATATTGATGTCGCGCCGGTAGGCGAAATGAATCGGTATAGGCTCACTGGACTCGCCGATCTCGACCGCCACGCCGTGGTTCTTGATCAGCAGCCCGATCTGCTCGGTGAGATAGGTCCGGAAAATGTCCGGCCGGGTGATGCTCGTCTCATGGATGCCGGGCCCCGCGACGAAGCCATAGGCGAGCCGCGAATCGAGCCGCGCATGCGACGAGGTGGTGATCCGGACGAACGGGTAATGCGCGCGCACCCGTGTCGTGATCACGGCGCCATTGACATAGGCCTCGAAGCGGTTGCGCAGGTAGCCGGTGTTGCGCTCGTAGATCTCTTCGAGACGAGCAACCGCGGCCGCAGCATCGGTGAACGCTTCGGTCGTGATCGGCGGGGGAGTTTCGATGGGGGGCGTCGGAGACATGTTCGCTTTACACCAGATCGGTTGTCGAGCTTGGACTCGCCCTGGATCAGTGCAGTATAACGACAATGGCCTCCAGTTCCAGATCGGTGCCCGTCGCGGCGCCCTACTCCATCTCGCGCGGCGGCAGCGCGCAGATTTCGGACCGAGTCAGGAACCGGCGCTCCCGTCCATTGTCGAGCGAGAACATGCCGCCGCGGCCGGGAACGACGTCGATGATCAGATCGGTGTGCTTCCAGACGTCATATTGCGAACCACTGATATAGAACGGCGCGCCGCCGATCTCGCCGAGCTTGACGTCGTGGTCGCCGATCAGGAATTCGCCTACCGGATAGCACATCGGCGACGACCCGTCGCAGCAGCCGCCGGATTGGTGAAACAGCACCGGCCCGTGATCGGCGACGATCTCGGCAATCAGGTCAAGCGCGGCCGGGGTCGCGGTCACCTTGTCGGCCATCTCGGTCTCCGTGATGGAGGCTCCGGCGGAACATCCCGCCGAAGCCTGTCGTGTTGGTTGCCCTGGGTGTGGTTTAGAAGAAGCCGAGCTTCTTCGGGCTGTAGCTCACCAGCATGTTCTTGGTCTGCTGATAGTGGTCGAGCATCATCTTGTGGTTCTCGCGGCCGACGCCGGATTGCTTGTAGCCGCCGAACGCCGCATGTGCCGGATAGGCGTGGTAGCAATTGGTCCAGACCCGGCCGGCCTGGATGGCGCGGCCGAAGCGATAGCAGCGATTGGCATCGCGGCTCCAGACGCCCGCGCCAAGGCCATAGAGCGTGTCGTTGGCGATCGAGAGCGCTTCCTCGTCGGTCTTGAAGGTCGTGACCGAGACCACCGGCCCAAAGATCTCCTCCTGGAAGACACGCATCTTGTTGTTGCCCTCGAACACGGTCGGCTTGACGTAGTAGCCGCCCGACAGTCCGCCGCCGAGATCGTTACGCTCGCCACCGGCCAGGACCTTGGCGCCCTCCTTCTTGCCGATGTCGATGTAGGAGAGGATCTTCTCGAGCTGCTCGGAGGAGGCCTGCGCGCCGATCATGGTGGTCGGGTCGAGCGGGCTGCCTTGCGTGATCGCCGCCACGCGCTTCAGCGCACGCTCCATGAAGCGGTCGTAGATCGATTCATGGATCAGCGCACGGCTCGGACAGGTGCAGACCTCGCCTTGGTTGAGCGCGAACATCACGAAACCTTCGATCGCCTTGTCGAAGAAATCATCGTCTTCCGCGCAGACATCCCTGAAGAAGATGTTGGGCGACTTGCCGCCGAGTTCGAGCGTCACCGGGATCAGGTTCTGCGAGGCGTATTGCATGATCAGCCGGCCCGTCGTGGTCTCGCCGGTGAAGGCGATCTTGGCGATCCGGTTCGACGAAGCCAGCGGCTTGCCAGCCTCGAGGCCGAAGCCGTTGACAACGTTCAGCACGCCCTTGGGCAGGAGATCGCCGATTAGTTCGAGCAGCGTCATGATCGACGCCGGGGTCTGCTCGGCCGGCTTCAGGACGACACAGTTTCCGGCGGCGAGCGCCGGCGCGAGCTTCCACACCGCCATCAGGATCGGGAAATTCCACGGAATGATCTGGCCGACGACGCCGAGCGGCTCATGGAAGTGATAGGCGACGGTGTCATGGTCGATCTCGGAGATCGAGCCTTCCTGACCGCGGATCGCGCTGGCGAAGTAACGGAAGTGATCGATCGCGAGCGGCATGTCGGCGGCCATCGTCTCGCGGATCGGCTTGCCATTGTCCCAAGTCTCGGCAGTCGCCAGCTTCTCGAGATTGGCCTCCATCCGGTCGGCGATCCTGTTGAGGATCAGCGAGCGCTCGGCGACGCTGGTCTTGCCCCAGGCGTCCTTGGCGGCATGCGCCGCATCGAGCGCGGCCTCGATGTCGGCCGCATCCGAGCGCGGGATTTCGCAGATCGGAAGTCCGGTGACCGGAGAGACGTTGTCGAAATACTTTCCGGAATGGGGCTCGCGCCATTCGCCGCCGATGAAATTGCCGTAGCGCTTGGCAAACGGCGCCTTGAGCACGGACTGCATGTCAACCTTGTTCATGTGTTCCTCCGTTGGCACGCCGATGCACACGGCGTTGGGCCGGAACGCTCCGTCAAATCAGGCTTACAGAACAGGGGCCCGCCCTAACGGCCGCAGCGGAACTGTCGCAAATCTGAGACAGAGTGCGCCGCAAATTGGCGCAGGCGTGTCAGTGCTGCTGACGCTGGTTTGGACCTGCCAGGATGCGTTTCAGCGGTGCAGACCTAGCTGCTTGAGCTTGCGGTGCAGTGTCGCGCGCGACATGTCGAGGTCCTTGGCGGCCTTCGACACGTTGCCGCCGGCACGCGCCAGCGCACGCTGCAACGCTGCGCGTTCGGCGGACGCCAGGCCGCCGTCGTCGCGCGCCTCGCCGATCAAATCGGCCGCCGGCAATGGCCGCGCCAGCGACGCCGCATTGAGGCCGAGCGCGCGCCGCGCCGCGCGCGTTGCGCCGATCACAAGGTCGTCGCGATCGACCGCCAGCAGCGAGTTGACGGCACGCTCGCTCCTCGGTGTCAGCAGAATTCGCGCATCGGGAAACGCACGGCGAAAATTCTCGGCCTCGATCGCGCGCGCAGCGTCGGTGACCGTGGTCGCGATCAACCGAGAAAATCCATCGGTCAGGTCAGCCCGGCATGAGGACACGTCGAGCGCGGCGGCGAGCTCGCCATGCTCGTCGAAGATCGGCGCGGTGGTACAGAACAGGCTGGAATTTCGGGTGAAGAAGTGCTGCTCGCGGTCGATCGACAACGGTCGCTTCTCGACGATGCAGGTGCCGATGCCGTTGGTCCCCTCGTATTTCTCGCTCCAGACCGCGCCGGTCCAGAGCCCCCATTCGTTGAACGTCGCATCATCGGCCCCCGCGCCGCGCCGGTCGACGACGACGCCGTTGCGGTCCGCGAGCAGCACCGAGCAGCCGACCCCGCCCACGGCCAGGAACAGCCGATCGAGCGTGCTCTGCGCGACTTTCAGGAATTCACCGAGGCGCTGTTGCGCGGCGGAGATCTCAGCCCAGCTCAGACGATGCGACGGCAGGCGGCTCGCCGGATCGAGCGCATGCAGATGGCCGGACCGTCGCCACGACGCCGACAGGTCGGATGGCGCTCCGCCTCCGGCAAGCACGTCGAGAACCTTGTCCGTATGCATGACGCCCGGCGACCGGCTCATGCTTCCCTCCCTGCTCCCCGGGTTCCACAGACCCTCGGGAGCGCGGCGCTGTTGACGCCGGCACCCTTGTATTTTGTAGGATATAGCGCCCCCGATCACCGTTCAAGGGATGGGATTACGACCTTCGGACAGGTACCGGCAGGTCGCGTAGTTCACACGTTGGGGACAGCGCTCCCAGGAGGACGGCGTCTACTGGACCCGCGCGAGCACGGCGAGACGACGGATGCCCTTGTTACGGTAGGCGTCGAGGAAGGCGTAGTAATCCTTGAACGAGACGCAGCCGTTGGAGTCGCCGTTCGGACCGAGCATGAAGGTGTGCGCGAGCAGGCCAACGCGGTTGAAGATCTTGCCCTCGCCGCCGATCGGATTGAGCCGCAGCGCCGGCACGCCGTGGAACAGCGCTTCGCGCGGCTTGAGCTCGTAAATGTGCGGCGGCGTCACGCCGACCATCTTTAGATGCGAAGACCTGGGATCGTCGAGCCGGGAGCCGAGACCGGAATGCGCCTCGAGGCGGGTGCCGTCGGGCAGATACACGGTCCGCGCCGAGATGTCATAGACCGCGGTCTGGCGGTCATAGGGCGGCGAGCCGCCGAGCATCGGGTTCTGGTCCAGCGTCGAGGGGATGCTGCCGGTCACGTTGGCGTCGGCGGACGCGAAGGAGAGCAATCCGCCGCTCGACTCGCGCTTGCCCCACAGCTTCTCGACCATGGTCTGCCGCTCGCTCGAGGCGATCGACATCACCGCGGCCTTGGCGCGCGCGGCCATGTCGCGAACGCCGCCGGATTTCGCGGCCTGCTTGGCCTCGGCCGGCTTCGCCTCAGCCCCCTTGGGCTGAACGTTGGCGGTAGGATCGTTGAGCGCCACCTGCAGATTGGTGGCGGCCTGCTTCTTGGCGGTCTCGACCGACTTCGGTGCCGGCAACGGCTTCGATGTCTCGGCGAGTTCTGCCGTGGCCACCGCCCTCGCCGCTGCGACGACCTTGGGCGCGGCGGCCTGCTTGATCGGGTCGATCTGCGGCGCGGCGTCAGCCACGACGCTCGACGCCACACCTTCCGGCGAGGCGGCCGCAAACCGATCGTTAAACATAAGCGAAGGTGCCGCGGCTTCCGACTTCGCGACCTCGGTCTTTGCCGGAGCCACCGGCGCCGGCGTCACCGACGCGAACACCTCGTTGAACGAGGGTGCCGTGCGGGTGGCGACCGCAACGGGCCGCTTCACCATCGGCGCATCGAACGGCGCATTGCCGACCGACGGAAAGACGCTCGCCGCGAAGATGTTGGCGTAGACGGTCCAGGCGCAGCCAAGCACCAGCGCCGCGACGGCCGCGCTGCCAAAGAAATGCTGCGGGAGAATTTTTCTGGAGGATTTCTTGCGGCTCGGCGCCCCAAGAACATACGCACTCGCACTCGTACTCATACGCCCGGCGCTCAAAACAGGTCCACCTTTGTCCCCACACTGGATCTGCCGAACGACTTTCGGCTCACCGTCGCGCAGGCGGCACAGACGGCCATTAAGGCGACTTTTAGTTAAATGCGACTTAACCGGATGCGATCCCCTGCAACGCGGGAAGTGCCTGTGGCGTAGGGCTTTTTTAAGATGACATTGGACCGCCAAAACGGCTTTTTTGTCCCACGATGGGACATTCCGGCACGCCGTCTGGGGTGCGGCATACCGGAATAAATTCAGGGAGAATTTCCTTGCCGATCGCCCCGTAATCGCGCGGGGATCGGGCAAAAATCTCCTTCAGTAATTCAGCTTCGGATACCAGTCCGTGCCGCGCCCCTCGCGCGTGGTGTCGAGCAAGGTCCACAGCGGATCCATGTCCGGCGCGCCGCGCGGGTCCTGGCCGGGGTCCATCGTGCCCGCCCCCATTTCGCCGGCCCAGAAATGCCGGATCGTACCGTCGTCGCGCGTGAAGACGTTGTAGCCGGGCACGTCGCTGTCATCCTTGCTGACATAGTCGCGTGTGTAATCGCCCGACGCATCCGAGTAGACCTTGTGGCGCGTCCAGCCGCGCGCTTTCTTCGCCTCGATCAATCGCGCGATCGGCGAACGCGCCACGAACACGAACGACACGCGCTGCTCGATATCGGGCAGCTTCTGCTCCCATGTGCCCATGAACGACGTGCACATCGGACACGGCTTCTCGCGCTGCGGGCCGAACATGTAGCTGTAGATGATCAGCGTCTGCTTGTTGCCAAAGAGATCGGCGAGCGAGGCCGCACCGGACTCGCCGATGAACTCATAGGTCCTGGTCACCTCGCCGCCCGGCGGCAATGCGCGGCGCAGCTCGGCGACGCGCTCGATATGCCGCCGCAGCTCGATCTCCTCGACGAGCAGCGCCTGGCGCGCGCGGCGATACTCAGCGCTCTCATTGGGAACGCGCTCGGTGTTGGTGCTGGCGAGTTCGGCGGCGGGCTTGAGGACGGAACTGGTCATGTTGGAACCTCGCGTGATTGACGGGCTTCCTGGAAGACGACCGGGATCCGGACGATCCGACACTCAACGGCGACGATCTTATTGCAGTTCCGGCGGCGGCGAACGGTCGAACACCTCGCCCTTGGCACCCTCAAGCAGATCGAGCACGTAGGTCTCGATCACCAGCGGCCCGCGCATCCGTTTGGCCTCGCCCACCGTCTCGACATGGGTGAAATTGTCGCGCACCGAGGCCGGCATCGCCTGATCGACCTCATGCACATACAATAGCTTGCCGGACAGCTGCGCCGGGCTCGGCTCCGGCATATTGACCCAGCGAATGCGCTGGCCCTGCTGGGCGACGCAGCTGCCCTTGGGGAGATAGAAGGCGAGCCAGCCGGTGGTGCCGTAATCCGGCGCCAGCACGCAAGTGGCACCCGTCCGTACACGCGCCGCCTCGATCTCGTTGGCGAGCTCCTGCCAGCCGACACCGACGCTGCGCACCGTGGCGTCGCGGCGGTAGCCCGAGAGCAAACCGGTATTGGCTTGCAGGATCAGCAGCGCGAACAGCACGACGCCGGTGGGCGCGGCCCAGCGGCGGCAGAAATCGATCGTGCGCTGCTCGCGCGGCGCCCATTGCACCTGGATCGCGGCGACCGCGGCCGCCACGGCAAAGGCCGGATAGACCGGCGCGAACCAGTTCGCCTCGACCCGCGCATGCAGCGCGTGCCAGGTGAAGTAGACCACGATGGTCCAGAACATCGTGTTGACCAGCACCCGTGCCGGCATCGCGCCGGCGCGGCGCCGTGAGAGCGCATAAAGGCCCATCACGCCGAGAATGAAGACCAAGGGTGTCGCGAACGCGAACTGCGTCGGGATCAGCTCGGCGATGTAGGTCGGCCGGAAATCCTCGATCCGGGCGCGGCCCATCTGCTTGATGAACGACACCCATTGGTGATCGGCATTCCAGAGGATGACCGGCGCGAACAGGCCGGCCGCAACCAGGCCGCCGAGATAGAGCCAAGGCGAAAGATACCAGCGCCGCAGCTTGGGCACGACGGCAAGCCAGATCAGGATCGCCGGACCAAAAAACAGCGCGGTGTATTTCGACAGCAGCGCCGCGCCGGCGCTGGCGCCGACCGCAAGCCACCAGGCGCCGCGGCCGCTCTCCAGCACCTTTGCCAGCGCGTACAGCAGGAAGCTCGCCGTAACCAGCAGCGGTGCATCCGGCGTCACGATCAGCGTACCGACCGCAGCCATCAGCGTGACATTGAGCAGGATCGTGGCGCTGGCGGCAATGCGCTGGCCGCCGAACAGGATCTCCGCCGCCCGGTAGATCGCCCAGCTCATCGGCAGCGCGAGCAGGATCGACACCAGTCGCACGCCGAACGAGGTGTCGCCCGCGATCATGGTGCCGAGCCTGATCACCACGGCGACCATCGGCGGATGGTCGTAATAGCCGCCGGCCAGCGACTTCGACCACATCCAGTAATAGGCTTCGTCGAAGGTCAGCGGCGTCCATGCGGCGGCGGCCAGCCGCAGCACGACCAGCGCACACACCGCAAGCGCGGTGTTCCGGGCCAGCCGGGCCTCGTTCGGGTTCATGCCACCGTCATCGCTTGCGCCAGACGAACAGCCCGGACATCGCATAGTTCCAGACCACGCCCATCAGCGCGCCGGCCGCGCCCGCAAGCCACCAGATCGGCTCCTGGTCGTAGACCGAGAACGCGACGCCGACATTGGCGAGCAGGCCGACGCTGCACACCAGATAGAACAGCAAGAGGCCGCGCAGGATGCCAAAGCCCTTCAGCCGCTGATCGCGGTAGGTCAGGAAATTGTTGAGGATGAAGTTGCTGGTCATGGCGACGATCGCGCCGGCGGCCTGGGCCTCCGGGAACGGCGCCTTGAACAATTCCAGCGCGATGAACAGCACCATCAGGTGCACCAGCAGGCCGAGCCCGCCGACCGCTGCGAACAGGATGAAGCGCAGCGAGATCAGATCGTTGGTCAGCTTCGCCAGCACCAGGCCCAGAAAGTCGAGCGCAACCATGGAGTCGAGCTTGCTCTCGCCGTGCTGGCGCGCACCGAAGGTGAAGGGAATTTCGACCGTACGCAGCTTGCCTTCCGCGGTCGCCACCACGTCGAGCAGGATCTTGAAGCCCTGGGTCGAGAGCTGCGGCGCAAGCTGCTCGAAGCGGTCGCGGCGGATCATGAAGAAGCCGCTCATCGGGTCGGCGATCTCGACCTTCAGCGCGCGGCGCGCGATCTCGGTCGCGAACGCACTGGCGCCGGCGCGCTGCTTGTTGAAGCCGTCGGCCTTGTAGCCCTCGATATAGCGGCTGCCGACCACGAGCTCGGCTTCGCCGCTCTGCAGCAATGCCACCATCTTCGGCAGCTGGGTCTCGTCGTGCTGCAGGTCGGCGTCCATGACCGCCGCATAGGACGCGCTCGAGGCCAGGATGCCCTCGATGCAGGCGCCGGACAGGCCGCGCCGGCCGACCCGGCGGATGCAGCGCACGCGGGAATCCTTGCGCGCCAGCGCGCGCACCACGTCCCAGGTTCCATCAGGCGAATTGTCGTCGACGAAGATGACTTCCCAGGACACGTCCTTCAGGGTCGCGTCGAGCCGGCGGTACAGCACCGTGACATTGTCGCGTTCGTTGAAGGTCGGGACGACCACCGAAAGCTGCGGCAGACTTGCCGCCTGCGAGGAGGTTTCGGGGCCCGGCTTGATGGCTTGATTCATGAGCGCCAGCGTATAGCCGCAGCCTCCCCCGCTGCCAAGGCAGGCCTGCCCAAACACGGTCTCGGGAAGCGGGAAAACGGGGCGAAATACCCCTGAAAATGCCAACGACCACGAACAAGGGGCGCGCGTACATCCGGCGCAGCCGACATTGTCGTGGTCGTCCCAGCGCCGGAGCCCTGAAGCTCAACGTCGCCGTTATGAGCCAAATAGGAAGCCCCCATGCGGTTTGCAAGGGGCACCCCGGAGAGGGCCTTGGCGCTAGTTGTTCGGGACTTCCCGGATCACCGGGCCGCGCGGCACCGGGGCCGCCGGCGCCGCCTCGGCGGCAGGCGCCGCCTGCGGCTGGGCCGCGGCCGGCGGGGTCGGGTTACGGAGCTGGCTCGGCGACGGCCCGTAGATGAACGCCGCCGCCAGCGCGATCGCTGCGACCACTGCACCCAAGAAGCCTGCCGTCGATTGTGAGCGCATGCCGATCATCCCCTCGCCTGCGCGGATTGATATCAAAAATCGGCTCGCCGCAACAGGATTCGGGAACCTATTTCGCCGCGGCCTTACGCCGGGTGAAGGCGGTCACGATGTCCTTTTGCGCCAGCTCGATCGCACGGTTGGCGGTGGTCAGATTGGCGTCGGCATCCTGTTTCGGAAATTGCAGCGACAGGAAGTCGATCAGCGATACCCGAAAGTTCTGCCGCTCCGAGGGACAGACATTGGCGATCAGCGAACTGAACTCCTGATCGGACATCGCCTTGTTGCTGTCACGGGGATATTCGCGGGCGAGACAATTCCAGTAGGCGTCGCGGCCGGTGATCGCGAGCTTGTGCGCGTCGTCGACCTCATCAGCCATTGCAGCGGACGATGTGATCAAGAGGGCGGCCGCAACCAGCATGCGCATTGTTGTTCTCCCGTTTTTCGGCATCCTAGCCAACACCGGCGACCACGATAAGCACCGCCGCACTGATCTGGCAAACTGGCCAATCACGATTATTTTGACTAATCTCGATCCCCTTCCCCCTCACGATGAGTGCAGTCGTGGCCAAAGCTCCCACCAAGCCGACCAAGACAGACGCCAAGACAACAGACACCAAGACGACCAAGGCGGACGCAGGCAATATCTATATCGGCATTGGCGGCTGGACCTTCGAGCCGTGGCGTGGGGTGTTCTATCCGGAGAAGCTCACGCAGGCGAAGGAGCTGTCCTACGCCGCCTCGAAGCTGACCTCGATCGAGATCAACGGCACCTATTACGGATCGCAGAAGCCGGAGAGCTTTCGCAAATGGGCCAGCGAAGTGCCCGACGGCTTCATCTTCTCGCTGAAGGGGCCGCGCTTCGCCACCAACCGCCGCGTGCTCGCCGAGGCCGGCGATTCGGTGAAGCGGTTCTATGATTCGGGCGTGCTGGAGCTGAAGGACCGGCTCGGCCCGGTACTCTGGCAGTTCGCGCCGACCAAGAAGTTCGACGGCGCCGATTTCGGCAAGTTCCTCGAGCTGTTGCCACGCAAGCTCGACGGCCGCGCGCTACGCCACGTGGTCGAGGTGCGCCACGACAGTTTTTGCGTGCCCGAATTCATCGCCCTCATTCGTGAACACGCGGTGCCGGTGGTGTTCGCCGAGCACGGCAAATATCCGGCGATCGCCGACGTCGCGAGTGACTTCGTCTATGCCCGGCTGCAGAAGGGCAATGACGAACTGAAGACCTGCTATCCGCCGAAGCAGCTCGACGCCTGGGCCAAGCGGTTTCAGGACTGGGCTGGCGGCAGTGAGCCGGACGACCTGCCGAAGGTCGACAAGACTGCGCCGAAGAAGGCGCCGCGCGACGTGTTCGCCTACGTGATCCACGAGGGCAAGGTGCGCGCGCCCGCGGGCGCGATGGAACTGATCGAACGAGTGAAGTGAAGGCGTTAGCGATGGCGAAGGCGAAGCGGCTGTTCACCATCGGCTACGAGCAGACGCCGTCCAAGGCCGTGCTCGACGAACTTGAGCAGGCCGGCGTCAAGCTGCTGGTCGACGTGCGCGCCGTCGCCTCCTCGCGCCGTCCCGGCTTCTCCAAGACCCAGCTTGCCGCAGGCCTCGACGAGCGCGGCATCGGCTACGTCCACCTCCGTGGCCTCGGCACGCCGAAGAGCGGGCGCGAGGCGGCGCGCAGTGGGCAATACGCGCTGCTGCACAAGATCTATTCGGCGCATCTCAAGACGGTGCAGGCCAAGGAGGAGCTCGACGAGCTGTCGGCGCTGGTGAAGAAGTCCGGCCCGGTCTGCATCCTCTGCTACGAGCGCGACCACGAACACTGTCACCGCCGCTGGATCGCCGAGATCATCGAGGAGCGCGACGGGGTCAAGATCGAGAATTTGGCCGCGCCGCAGGTTTAGGCATGTACTCATAAAGCCGTAGACGGCGGCTCGTGACGGCCACGCATCGCGGCCGCGCGCTCGCGATCGGAAGCGGCGCTCAGTCCTCGGATGAGCTCGGCTTGATGTCGCCAACGACCATATCGCGCATGGCGCCTCGCAGGACGGCGACATTTTTCGCCCCGTTCAGCTGCTCGAACTCTCGCTGGGCACGCTGCCAATGCGGAGCGGCCTTGTCGTGAAGACGGCGGCCGGCATCGGTCAGCTCGATGAGGCGGCTTCGTCCGTCGGTGGGCGATGGCCGGATCCGAACGAGGCCGTCCCGTTCCAGGAAGCCGACCATCTTGCCCATGGCGGTCCGCTCGATGTCGAGCTGCTCGGCGAGCCCGTTGACGGCGGCGCTGCAGAGTTCGTTCAGCGCCGAGAGGGTGAGGAACTGCGTGATGCGCAGGCCAACCGGTTCGAGGTGAGCGTCATAGAAGCGCGACATCTGCCGGTTGGCCTTCCTCATGGCGAAGCAGTTGCATTGATCGATTCCCAGAGGCCTATTCACCGGCAACACTCCCTGTCGTTCTCGTTTCCATCGCGGCCCGCGCCGCGACTATAGGCGCGGCGCGGGCGCAGCGATATTCTCAAAACCCTTGCGGCGGCGTGATGTAGCCCGGCTCCTCGGCCGCAAGCGTGCTCTTCAGCACCGCCGTTCCCTTGTCGGCCATCACCTCGCTCTTGCCGGCGACGAGGGCGTCGTAGGTCTGGCGCACCACGTCCTCGGGGCTCGACTTCGGGACGTCAATTCCGTTGGTCAGGTCAGTGTCCACGAACCCGACATGCAGACCGAGAACCTGAACGCCGCGTTCGCGCAGATGAAAGCGCACCTGGTTGGTGTAGCTCCAGGCCGCCGCCTTGGACGCGGCATAGGGCGCCAGAATCGGCCGTGGCAGCCACACGATGTCGGAGAGCACGTTGATGATGGCGGCGTTCGGCTTCGTCGACAAGATCGGTTCGAAGGCCTGCGTGACGCGCACGACGCCGTAATAGTTGGTGTCGAACATGCGGGCCGATTGCGCCGCGACGTCAGCCGACAGAGGCCCGTCGATCAGAGCAGCGATGCCGGCGTTGTTGATCAGCATCGTCGTATCGGCCGCCAACGCAGCGGCTGCTGCGATCGATGCCGGATCGGTGACGTCGATCTTCACGGGGATGATGCCGGGCTCATTGAATCCATCGGTCTTGCGCATGCCCGCATAGACCTTGGCGGCTCCGCGGCGGTGTGCCTCGCGTGCAAAGGCGAGACCGAGGCCGCGATTGGCACCAGTGATGAAGACGGTTGCATTCTTGATATCCATGACACTCTTCCTTTCCAGATTTGGATGCCAGCGGCTCATTTGCGCTGCTGGCCCGTTTTCAACTCAGAGAAAAAGACCTTCCCGTAGCTGTGTCGAAAGCCGCTCGCGTAGACCGGTGGCGAGTGCGAGCACTGCGCCAAGCGGACTCATTCGCACGCTGACGCGCGGGACTGATCCGTCCGGGTTATGGTCGACGATGACGGCCGCGCTCAGCTTCTCCCCGCTGTTGAGAACGGCCTCGTATTCAAGAAACAGCCGGGAGCCGACGTGCTGCACAAAGGTCGGCGTTTGTGACGCGTAGAAGGCTCCGACGGCGTCGACGACGCGGCGGATGTCATCGCGTCCAGCGACAGGACCGCGCAGCACGGAGCTGACAAGCTCTGCATCAGCGGTCAGATCGTCCAAGAATGGATGTCGCTCGGCTTGTGGGTGGGACATTTTCAAACCCCATGCTGGCTTCGATCGTGCTCAGGCGAACACGGCGCGGTTCTGCGCGATGAAGTGGCGGACCGTGAGGGGCGCTGTTCCTGTGATCTTCTCGACGGCATCGTTGGTGCCCGAGAAGATGCCCTCGCGATAATTCTGGGCGACTTCGACCAGGTGCTGCACCAGGAACGGAGGAAACTTGTAGAGCTTTTCCATCTTCTCCTTGAACACCGCGATCGACGTCGGCGCGTATTCGATCTTGCTGCCGAGCACTTCGCTCATCTCGGCGGCGATCTCGGTGTGGTTCATCTCCACCGGGCCGTGCAGCGGATAAATCTTGCCTTCATGACCTCTTGGCTTGGCCAGGAGATGGGCGATGACACGGCCTTGGTCGTCGCTGGCGATGGGCGCGTGGCGCCCGTTCTCAAACGGAAATTCGATCTTCTTCTTTGCCCAGATCTCCTTGCCGAAATGCGGGTAGACCAGCCAATCGGCAAAGAAGGTCGGGCGCAGATGCGTCGTCGCCACGCCCGACCAGTCGAACACGCGCTCCGAAACCCAGTGATCCTGCGCCGCATGGCTTGCGGATTCCCGGCGTGCCGAAATCTGAGACATGTTGACGATGGCGGAGACGCCGGCCTCCTTCGCGGCCTGTGCGAAATAGGCGGCCGCCCCGATGATTCCCGGCGCGATCGGATGGAGAAAATATGCGGACTGGATGCCTTCCATGGCCGCGCGAATGGCATCGATGTCAGTGAAATCGCCGATCGCGATGTCGACTCCACGCTGCCTCAGAGCCGCTGCCCGCTCGCCGTCGGAACGCACGTAAGCACGCACCGTCTTGCCCATCTTGAGCAGTTCGTCGACGGCAGCACCTCCGGTTCGTCCGGTCGCCCCACTCACCAGAATAGTTGCTTCCCTCATGGCAACGCTCCTTTGTTGATATGAGAGCATATGCTCTTATAGGCCTGAAAATAGGTGCATATGCCCTTAAGTCAAGGCGTTTGTTTCGGCACCGGGCGTGGCGCCGTTCACATCGCCGTGTGGTCGCCAGGAGGGGCCGACATCAATGACGGCTCTGTCGGGAGAGCTGTCGGACATCAGAGCAATTTCGTCGATTGGCTCGCGCGTTACGAGAAACGCGCCTCGCTCGGGGCCACGACGAGGGCCAAGGTCAAGGACAAAGCAGGCTCGTCGAGATATCGGCGCATGGCCTTTCTCAGACCCCGTGCAATGTCCGCGCCTTCACCGCTGTTGGGGATAAGCAGATGTCGCGGACTGATGAGGAACGCCCTAGCTCTCCGCGCCCCGGAGATTCAGCGTCCCCTGCATCATCTGCACGCAGGCCCCACCGACATGCGCGGATATGACTGCGCCGTGCTGCTTGCGGACGCGGGTCAGCAGCAGGCTCGGCCGGCCCATGTCAAACCCCTGCCCGACCGTCAGCTTCAGAGTGCCGTCGCGGAGCGGATCGAGCGCCGCAAGCAGCGCGGCGGCGGCGACTGTGGCGCTGCCGGTGGCGGGGTCCTCGATCAGGCCGCTTGATCCCGGAAAGAACATCCGCGCCTGCAGATCGCAGGGCGCCTCCGCGGCGGGGACATCGCGGGTGTAGAAATACGCGGAGAACGCGCCGTCACGCGGGAAGAAGCCGCCGAACGCCGCCGCATCCGGCTTTGCCCGCCGCACCGCATCGCGCGATGCGACCTCGAAGACCAGGAATGGCGTTCCGACGCTCACCACCTGCGGCGGCTGACGATCGGTCCTGACGTCGTCGGCCGTGAGCGAGATCAGGCTCGCGACCTCGGCGGCGGAGAATTGCGCCAGCCGCGACAGCGGCTGCGGCGCGGTCAGCTCGGTGGCAACGACCCTGCTGCCCGCTCGCGTGATATCGACCGGCACGAGCCCCGCCTTCTCCTCGAACACCAGACGTGGCTTCGGCTCCTTCGCAAGCTGCGCCAGCACGAAGGCGGTGCCGACATTGGGATGCCCGGCAAACGGCAATTCTCTGACCGGCGTGAAGATGCGCACCTGGGCGTCGTTGGCCTTGTCTTGCGGCGGCAGCACGAAGGTCGTCTCGGAATAGTTGAACTCGGTCGCGATCGCCTGCATCTGCGCGGTCGACAGCCCCTCGGCGTCGAGCACCACGGCGAGCGGGTTGCCGCCGAAGGCGCGGTCGGTGAAAACGTCGACAGTGATATAGCGCCGCTGCATCTTGCGTGTCCTTGTGCCCCGGTCATCCGCGACCGATGGCGTCATCGTAGCACGGCTGCAACGACGCCATTCAGAGCACTCGGTACAATCACGCGCGAGCTAGAAGCGAAACAACGCACGCGGCGATGCGAGCACGCCGGCGCGCTCATCCGCATCCGTGACGAGCTCGTCGAGGAATTTGCGATTCTTCGCATAGTTCTGCGTCGCCTCGAATTGCGTGTGCGGCCAATCGCTGCCCCACAACAGCCGGTCGATGCCATAGGCTTTGCGCAGTAGCGGATAGGCCTGCTTCGCGAACGCCTCGCCGGCCGCGCCGTTGCGATACGGCGCCGAGATCTTGACCCAGACATTGCGCGTCGCGCCGAGCTTGAGCACCGACTGGAATCCGGGATCGTCGATGCCGAGCTTCGGATCGGGCAAGGCAAAGTGGTCGAACACGACCTTGACGCCCTGGTCGAGCAGCTTTGGCGCGAGCGTTGCAAGATCACTGGCGTTGCGCTGGATCTCGACCTGCCAGTCGAGCGCCCGGATCTCTCCCAGCAGTGCCGTCCACTCCTGCGATGTCAGATCGGGCAGTGTCTGGCCGACCAGATTGAGACGGATGCCGGCGACGCCGGCACGATCGAGCTCACGAAGCTCTTGCGCGGGAACCGTGGGATCGACCACCGCGATGCCGCGCAAGCGGCCATTGGTCGCCTTCAGGCACTCGACCAGATAGGAATTGTCGGTGCCGAGAAAGCTTGGCTGCACCAGCACGCCATTGGTGATGCCGTTCTGGTCGAGCTGCTGCAGATAAAGCGCGAGCGGCGCGTCGTAATCGGGCGCATAGCGGCGGCCCGGCGCGAGCTTCAGCCCGCGATGGAAAACGTGGGCGTGGGTATCGATCGCCACTTTCGGCATCTCAGCCCTCACCCTGCTCGCCAATCCGCTGGCCGACAGCGCGGCAACCATTCCCGCGGCAAACCGGCGCCGCGTCAACCCATGTTGGTCCGATGTCATGATCATTCGTCATCATCACGCGCGTGTGGCGGCGGCCTGCTCGAAAACCTTGCCGCGGGTTTCCGGCAGCATCAGCACGGCGATCAGCACCAGCGAATAGGCAAACGCTGCGTCGATTCCGATCGCGGCACCAAGGCCGATGTGATCGCTGAGATAGCCGACCAGGAAGGGAAACGCCGCGGAGACGATGCGGCCGAAATTGTAGCAGAAGCCGACGCCGGTGCCGCGGACGCCGGCGGGGTAGAGCTCGCTGAACAGCGCGGCCATGCTGGCGGGAATGCCAGCCGAGAAGAATCCGAGCGGAAAGCCCAGCACCAGCATCTGCGAATTGGAGAGCGGCGCGAAGATGTAGACCAGCACGGTCACGACGCAGGCGGCTGCGAACAGCGTCACGTTGGCGCGCCGCCCGATCCGGTCGCTGATGATTCCGGAGACCACGCAGCCGCAGAAGAAGGCGACGATGATGACGGCGAGATAGGCACTGGAACCGAGCACCGAGAGATGCCGCTCCTCGCGCAGGAACGTCGGCAGGAATGTCGTCAGCGCCGCATAGCCGCCATGGGCGCCGATGCCGAACAGGCCGCCGATCAAGGTCGAGCGCAGCACGTCGCGGTGAAAGATTCCGGCGAGCGTGGCGAAGAACGGCGGCTCGGCTGCGCGCAGCGCAGTGCGCGGCGGCTCCTTCAATCCGCGCCGGATGTAGAGAATGAGCAGCGCGGGGATCAGACCGACTGCGAACAGGATGCGCCAGGCAATATCAGCCGGCGCATAGGTGAACACCAACGCCGAGAGCAGCACCGCAGCACCCCAGCCGACCGCCCATGCGCTCTGCACGGCGCCCAGCGCCTTGCCGCGATGCTCGGCGCGAATGATCTCAGCCATCAGCACCGCGCCGCAGGCCCATTCGGCGCCGAAGCCAACGCCCTGGATTGCCTTCAGCACGACGAGCTGGGTGTAGTTCATCGCGAAGGCCGAGGCGAAGGTCGCGAGCGCAAAGGTCGCCACCGTGATCTGCAGCGCTTTCACCCGCCCGAAGCGATCGCCGAGCGCGCCGCCGAGCCAGCCGCCGAATGCGCCGAAGAACAGCGTGACCGATCCGAGCAGACCGGCATCGGCCTTGCTGATCCCGAACGCGGTGATCAGCGCCGGGATCGCGAGGCTGAACATCTGGACGTCGAGCGCATCGAGGCCCCAGCCGCCAAAACTAGCCCAGAAGGTGCGCCGTTCGAGCGGCGAGCATTCGCTATACCAGTTCACCATCGTTCCTCCCTGAAATGTCTTGTGTTGTTTTATTTGTTTGCCGCGCTCATCTGATCTCGGCGTGGTAGCGGAAGCGATCCGCCGGCCCGCGCGAGCGGCGCCATTCGATCGGCCGTCGCTCCAGGTCGAAGGCCAGGCGCTCGATCACGATCAGCGGCGCGTTAGCCTCCAGCCGTAGCAGGCGCGATTGCATCTCGGTCGCGATCTCGACCGTGAGGATTTCATCGGCTGACACCACGACCTGGCCGCAGCGATCCTCGTAGAGCGGATACAGCAAGTCGCCGAACTCGGCCGTGTCGAGCGCGAGGATCGCCTCGAAGCGCGATCGTTGCAGCCAGATTTCCTCGGCGAGCAGCGGCACGTCGTCGATCAGCCGCAGGCGCGACAGGCTGATGACGGGCTCGCCGACGGCAATACGCAGCGCCGAGGCCACCGCGGTGGTCGCCGGCATCGCCTTGCGGCGCAGGATACGGCTTTGCGGCACGCGGCGCTCGCCGCTTTCGGACTGGAAGCGGAAGAAGCGGAACAGCGAGGAATTGAATCGGGCACGGCGCACGAAGGTGCCGCGGCCCTGCTGGCGCTCCAGCACGCCGTCGCTGACCAGCTGATCGATCGCCTTGCGCACGGTGCCGATCGCGACGCCGTAATGCGCGCCGAGCTCGGCCTCGGAGGGGATCAGGTCTCCGGGACGCCATTCATTGCGATTGATGCGCGCCGCGAGATCGTCGCGGAGGCGCTGGTAGCGCGGCAGGCGGTCGTCGAGGGCTGAAGTCATCTAGTCATCTATATGAGTATATGACGCCTCGTCAATCGCTACCTTAATACCTCAAACGGTTAGGTGTTGCGCCCTACCCCAATTGCCAGACCGACACCGGGTGCTCGTAACCCCGCACCGGGATCTCGCCGCGCGAGACGGCGTCGGTGCAGTCGTCGCCGAGCGCGTCGCGCACCGCGGACGAGATCAGGAATTGCGAGCCGAGCTCCTTGTTGAGCGCCTCGAGCCGGGCAGCGAAGTTCACGGTGTCGCCGATCACGGTGTATTCCTTGCGCCGCGGCGAGCCGATATTGCCGGCCACGACCTCGCCGATATGGATGCCGATGCCTATCCGCAGCGGCCAGCTCGACGCCGCGTTGGTGCGCTCATTGGCGGCCAGCATCTCGCGCGCGGCGGCGACCGCTTGATGCGCGGCGTCGCCGGTCTCGAACGGCGCGCCGAACAGCGCCAGAAAGCCGTCACCCAGGAACTTGTTCACGATGCCGCCATGGCGATCGAGGATATCGACCAGCACGGCGAAGGCGCCGTCGAGCCGATCCACCACCTCCTGCGGGGAGCGCGTGCGCGCACCCGCGGTGAAGCTGCGGAAATCGACGAACATCACGGCAACGCGCCGGATGTCGCTGCCGGTAGAAGCGCCCTCCGTCATCAGACGCTCAACCACCTGCGGCGAAACGTGCTGGCCGAACAAATTGGTGATGCGGTCCCGCGCGGTGCCCGCGATGATGCTGGCACCGAATTGAATCCGCAGCTGCCTGCCGACCGCGCCGGCGAGGACTCCCGAGACCAGGATCACGACACTGCGCGCTGCGTGATAGAAGAAGTCCGGCGCGGGATCGAGCGTCCCCTCGGGACGATAATACATCGCCATCCAGAACAGCTCCGAAGCCGCCACCAGGCCGGTAAAAGTCGACAGCCAGAAGTCGAGCCGCAAGGTCGAGGCGATGATGAAGATGAAATAGACCAGCGGAGCGACCCAGCCGAGCGCCGCCACCGGGCCCATGCTGTCGATATGCAGCGCGAGCGCGACGGTCGGCATCGACGTCTCGATCAGGACGCCGATATAGCGCCTGAACACCGGCAGGTCGCGCCCCTGCTTCATGTGCCTGCTGATCGCGCCATGCACCCACAATTCGAACAGGATGAACGGCGCAATGACCGTATAGATGTAGGACGGCTTGAAATTGCCGTGCCAGACCCGAGCCAGCGCGTCTGGAGCCGTAAAGTAGATCGTCGAGGTGATCACGGCGAATGCCAGGGCAATGCCGATCAGCACCTTGATGCGGAGCAGCTCGGTGGTCATCACCTCATGCATCAGGGCGTGATGGAAATCGGCGGATATAGTCGTTTTCCGTGTCGTCTCCTCGCCACCCCACCAGCCAGCCATCGTCATCGCCCCGGTCACCATGCCAAAATGACGCTCTGCATCATTCTGCCTCAATCGAGCGTGCGGCGGAAGCGCGTTACGGCGACGGTCATCGCGAACAGCATCAGGGCGACCAGCGCGATGGTGTCGTATTGTAGGTTCTGCATCGCCGCGCCCTTCAGCATGATGGCGCGGACGATGCGCACGAAATGGGTCAGCGGCAGCCCCTCGCCGATATATTGCGCCCAGACCGGCATGCCCGCGAACGGAAACATGAAGCCGGACAGGAGGATGCTCGGCAGGAAGAACATCATCGAGAGCTGCATCGCCTGCAACTGGTTCTGCACGATGGTCGAGAACGTGTAGCCGATCGACAGATTGGTAGTGATGAACAGCGTGGTGAGCAGCGCCAGCAGCGTCAGGCTGCCGAGCACCGGCACGCCGAACAGCAGGATGCCGATCGCGATGATCAGCGTCGCCTGGATGAAGCCGACCAGCACATAGGGGATGATCTTGCCGAACATCACCTCGACCGGCTTGATCGGCATCGACAGCAGGCTCTCCATGGTGCCGCGCTCGATCTCGCGCGTCACCGACAGCGCGGTGAAGATCAGCATCGTCATGGTCAGGATGGTTCCGACCAGGCCGGGCACGATGTTGAGGCGCGAATCCGCCGCCGGATTGTAGCGGGCATGGGCGCGGATCTCGAACGGCATGTCAGGGGGATCGCCGATATGCAGGTCATGCGCCAGCGCGGTCTGCACCAAAGGCCCGAGCGCGCCGAGCGCCGAGCCTGCCGCCACCGGGTCGGTGGCATCGGCGGCAACCAGCAGCGCCGGCTTGTCGCCGCGCCGCACCGCGCGCTCGAAGCCACGCGGGATCTCGACACCGAACAGCACCTTGCCGGATTGCAGCAGCTCGTCGAATTCCTCGACGGTATGGACCTCGCGGACGAAATGGAAATAGGCGGTGTTCTCCATCGCTTTCAGGATCGAACGGCCGAGGTCGGTATCCTCCTGGGTCAGCACCGCGGTCGGCAGGTTGCGCGGCGTGGTGTTGATGGCGTAGCCAAACAGCGTGAGCTGCATCACCGGCAGCATGATGATCATCGCGAACGAGACGCGGTCGCGGCGGAGCTGGATGAACTCCTTGACCAGCATCGCGTAGCTGCGCCGCCAGAAGCCGAACCGCGGCTCCCTCGCCTCGCTGGTCTGCATCGTGTCGGTTGCGTTCATGGCAACTATCCCTGGAAATTATCCGTGGAACGCCCCATCAGATCGATAAAGACGTCTTCGAGCGATGGTTCGCTCGCCTGCCAGTGCCATTTCGAATTGTCGCGATAGGGCGCGATCGCGGCCTCCAGCGCCGCCTTGTCGCGGCCGGAGACATGCAGGCTGGTGCCGAACGGCGCCACCATGTCGACCCCGGGCTTGCCGGTAAGCTCGGCCATCAGACCGTTGAAATCGTCGCCCGTCACCGTCCAGGTCGACAACGCGGAGGCCGCGATCACCTCATCCACCGTGCCATGCGCGAGCAGATGGCCATAAGCGATATAGGCGATCTCGTGACAGCGCTCGGCCTCGTCCATGTAATGGGTCGAGACCAGCACGGTGAGGCCTTCGGCGGCGAGTGCGTGGATCTCGTTCCAGAAATCGCGCCGCGCCTTCGGGTCGACGCCGGCAGTCGGCTCGTCCAGCAACAGCAATTGCGGATTGGGCAGCGTGCAGGCACCGAGCGCCAGCCGCTGCTTCCAGCCGCCGGAGAGATTGGCGGCGAGCTGCTCCTCGCGGCCCTTCAGCCCGATGCGCGCGATCATGTCACGCGCCGCCCCGCGCGCATCCGGCATGCCGTAGAGCCGCGCGACGAACTCCAGATTCTCGCGCACCGAGAGATCCTGGTAGAGGCTGAAGCGCTGGGTCATGTAGCCGACCCTGCGCTTGATCTTGTCGGCATCGCGCCGGATGTCGTATCCGAGGCAAGTGCCCTCGCCGCTGTCGGGCGTCAAGAGGCCGCAGAGGATGCGGATGGTCGTGGTCTTGCCGCTGCCGTTGGGGCCGAGAAAGCCGTAGATCGAGCCGCGCTTGACCTGCATCGACAGGTCATGGACCACCTCGCGTCCACCGAACGATTTGGTCAGGCCCTTCACATCGATCGCGATGGACGGTGCATTGGGCTGCGTGCTAGTGGGGCCGCCGTTCATTTGCGCTCCGCCACCGGCGTCTTGGGGTTGAGGTAGATGCTGATCGGCTGGCCGACGCGCAAGACGTCGGGCCGGCTCGGCCGCGCCTGGATCAGGTAGACCAGCTTGTTGCGCTCATCGAGGCTGTAGATGACGGGCGGCGTGTACTCCGCCGTGGTGGCGATGAAATAGATCTTCGCGGTGAGATCGGCGGCGCAATTGTCGCAGGTCACCCGCACCTCATCGCCGAGCGCGAGCTTCGGCAGCTCGGTCTCCGGCACGAAGAAGCGCAGCTTCATGTTGCCGGGCGGCATGATCGACAGCACCGGGCGCTGCGCCTGCACCATCTCGCCCTCGCGGAAATAGATTTGCTGGATCGAACCCGCGATCGGCGCAAAGCCCTTGCGGCGGTCGAGTCGGGTCTGCGAGGTGACAACGCGCGCCTCCGCGACGCGCAGCGCCGAGACCGCGGAATCGAGGTTGGCCTGGGTGCCGGCGCCGGTGCCGCGCAGCGAGGCGGCGCGGTCGTAGCTCTGCTGGGCGTTGGCCAGCGTCGCGTTGTTCTGGTTGAGATCGGCGCGTTGCAGATCGTCGTCGACCGAATAGAGCAGATCGCCGGGCTTTACCTCGTCGCCCTCGCGCACGTTGAGCTTGATGACGCGGCCGGATTCATCCGGGCTGACAAAGATCATGTCGGCCTCGACCCAGCCCTGGAAGCCGGGATCGCGCTTCTCCTTGCAGCCGGCCAGCGCCGCCGCCAGCGCGACGACGGCCACGAGCTTCATCATGCGCGACGCGGTCATGTCTTCCTCCGTTCGCCGAAGATCAGATCGAGATGAACCTTGAACATCGCGAGCCCATCCAGCGGCGCGTGCCGGGCAAACAGGCTCTGCCAGATCACCGCGACGATCGCGGGCGCGACAACCAGCTGCGGGAAATCGCCGAGCTCGCGGTGCTTGATCTCGCCGCGCGTGATCGCGAGCTGGACCAGCGCCTTCATGCCGGCCAGCCCCTTCGACACCACCTCGCGGAAATAGAAATCGGCGATCGCCGGAAAGCGCGGCCCCTCTGAGACGATGAGGCGGATGATGTCGCCGCGCCGGGTCGACACGACCTCGCGGATGAAGGTCTCGGCAAATCCCTCCACCGCGTCGCGCACCGGACCGGTGATGGCGGGCAGCGCGGTCATGCGGCTGATCAGCGGCACCAGCGCGGTGCGGATCAACTCCTCGAACATCGTCTCCTTGTCCTTGAAGTAGAGGTAGAGCGTGCCCTTGGCGACGCCCGCCCGCTTCGCGACGTCGTCGAGCCGCGTCGCGGCATAGCCGCGCGCGATGAACTCATCCATCGCCGCCTCGATGATCGCAGCGCGCCGCTCCGCGGATTTCTCGGCGCGGTTCGCCGGCGGCCTCGGCTCGGCCAGCTCTGCCGAGGTCACCTTCGGGATCCTCGCCGCGGCGGCGCGGATCGTGCTCCGGCGTTTGGCGGGCTGGGTGCGGGTCGGCTTCTCGGTGCGTTTTGTCATTGTTATATTATGACTGACTGGTCAGTCATTGTCAATTCGATCGAGAAAAACGTCGATCCGCGCGAAGCGTTCCTATCGTGTCGGGGGCCCCGAATGCGTGCGCGCATACAACCGTGACCTCGCGGCCTAAACATCAGAATCTGTTACTGATTTCGTCCATTTTCCGATCAGATGACGCGGGGGAACCGGCGCCGATTGCACCCATGGGTCCCGCGCCAAAAATGCCTCTAATCGGAAAACGCAGCCATGCTGGAGGCGACATCGAACAATGGCTGCTGGCTGATGGTGATGAGGCCCGCGGCGGGGCGATCGAGGTCCAGGACAACGTATACGACCCCACACAGCAGCAAGCCGATCAAATAGAGCGGCAAGCGGGTTCGCTCCGTGTCCAATCCGCTCGCATAACCGGCGATGCCGGTGCTGATGGCAGTCATGACGATCAGCACAAGCAGAACGACGTTCGGAATTCGGTTGCGCAGGTGAGCCAAGCGCTTGCCCTGGCTGTCAATCATTTCATTGAGCGACACAATGAACAAACCTACCGGCAACAATGCAGCCTCATTTGCGGCTGCGGCTTTCGCACGTAACCAAAGCGCCTCCTGTATCTCGTTAGAGCGCGAAATGACCGCGGGAAGATCGATCAACGATAGACCGGTCTTAGAGCCTTCCACACGGATGCGCGCGTATTCCCGCAGCAATTCCACGCTTTCGGTTCGATACGGTTCGGCGAGAAGGCGGGCGCGCAGCGCTGTCGTCCCAATCGCGTTCGCTTCATTGACAACGGCTTCACGTCTCGCCTCGAACCGCGTAAGCGCCATAAAGAAGGTAAAGCCAATAATCAACGCCAGCAGCCCGAGCAGGGATTGCTCCAACGCGAAAACATTGGCCCCGCCGCGACCTTTGGCGCGCACGCCCACGTGCCAGCCGATTTCGATCGACACGACAACGAGAGCTGCGCAAATGGCAGACAGTGTTGGTAAAGCAAATTGATAAAGGTTCAGCATTCGTAGCGCAAAGTGTTCGACTGCGTGACGGGCACTGACAATGGGCGCAATCCCGTGGCTTGCCCGAGGCTTGGCAAAGCTGCCGTCCCACAAGGAAAAGCTGATGATCGGCTCTTCGGGTTTGACCTAAATCAAGCTATGCCGCTTGGTACGCGAACGGCGGGCCGCTAGCCGTGAAACTTCAGCCCATCGAGGATCTTGTCGACCACCTTGCGCTCGGCGCGAAAGGCAAGGCCGACCAGATTGAGCTCGCCGCGCGCCACCGCCCTCACCGCCTCGCGATTGGCGGCATCATGCGTGGTCGCGAACATGTCCTCGGTGTAGAGCGCAGGTTTCACGTTGCGCGCCAGTGCACGCTCCAGCGCGCGCGACAGCGCGGGCCCGTCGGCGCCGTAGATCAGGATCGGCTGGCCGATCAGGGAGAGATACTTCGTCCCCGAACCGTCCTCGTAATTCTCGCCGATGCATTCGGGAAAGGAAGCTGCGATGCCACCGGCGAGAAACGACGCCACGTTGAGCTTCTGCCAGACTTCCAGGTTGGTGCGGATCACGACCGCGATCTTGGTGTCGAACTGCATGGCGCGAGTGTATCCGCGGGATGACGGCAAGCGCCAGTACCGGCGAAGCATCCCTCACCTGCCCATCAACCGCTGATGTTCGTTTCCCGCAAGACGAAGCGGCGTAGCAGGAACGATAAAGCCCGGGTAACGCTGCGCTCATCCGGGCTACACCCTGAACCTGCCGTTCCGAGCCGGCGACCAAGGCTTGGGCATGCGACTCCGCGATGCCCGCGCTTTGTCATTGGGGCCTGCGTTGATGACGAGACATCGCTTACTACCTGCATCCGCCGGGATGATCTGCACAGCTCTCGCATTCGTGTGGCCGGCGACATTGCCGCGCGCCGAGACCGCGCTGAACGCCCAATGCACCGGAAAGCCTGACGTCGCGTGGCAGGTGCAGATCGCCGGATGCACCGAGGTAATCGCGTCCGGCAAGTTCGTTGGCAAGGATCTCGCAAAAGCCCTCACCTTCCGCGGCCAGGCCTATGCGCAGACTGGTGACCTCGACCACAGCCTGGCCGACATCGAGCAGGTGATCCAGCTCGATCCCGCCGATGCCTTCGCGGTCGGTGCACGCGGCGATATCTATCTGGTGAAGAAGGACTACGACCGCGCGCTGGCCGATTACAGCAAGGCAGTCGCGCTGGCACCGGACTTCGACCTCGCTTTAATCGGCCGCGGCATCGTATATCTCGCGACCGGAAAATATGACGGCGCGGTCGCCGAATTCGATCGCGTGCTCCAGCTGCAACCGGCCTCCGCGGCAGCGCTGTACTGGCGCGGCATCGCCAAACGCCAGCAGGGCGATGTTGCCGCCGCCGAGGCCGACATTGCTGCGGCGAAGAAGCTCAACCCGCACGTCGACCGCTAGCAGTGGGCGGCGCAGGCCCAGCCTGTGCCCGGACGAAAAGCGATAGTCAGCTCTGCCGCTGCGGTGTAGGCTCCGCGAATTCGATTACCACAACATTTTTTCAGGGCATTGCATCATGATCCGCAACGCCGATGTTGTTGTTATTGGTTCGGGCGGCTTGGGCGCGGCCACCGCCTATTACCTGAGCAAGCGTGGCGCTCTCAGCGTTGCCCTTGTCGACAAGCATGAGATCGGATCGCAGACCTCGCTCCGCGCCGCCGGCATGGTGAGCTGCGCGCGTAAGAGCGATCTGATGATCGGCCTCATCAAGGACGCTTGCCGCAAGATCGAAGCGTTCACGGAAGAAACCGGCCAGCCGCTCGACTGGGTGCATTCGGGGAGCCTGAAAATTGCACGTCGGCTGCAAGACGCCGAGGTGCTCAAGGACGACCTTGAGCGCGGGCTCCGCTCAGGCCTCGATGTCGAGCTGATCTCGCCGGAGCAGGCAAGCCGTCTCAATCCGTTCCTGCAGCCGACCGGTGTCGTCGCGGCGATGCGGATCGGCGACGACCGGTATTTCGACCCAGCGCAGGTCGCCGTCGGCTTCGCCAGCGCCGCCGCGGCCAACGGTGCTACCTTGCTGCCGAAGACCGACGTGCGCGGCGTCAACATCGTCGGCGGCACCGTGATCGGCGTCACCACGGCGAACGGCGTCATTGAGACCCCAGTCGTCGTCGATGCGGCCGGCGCGTGGGCGCGGCAGGTCGCGGAGGCAAGCGGAATCCGCGTGCCGCTGGTGCCGACCCGGCAGCAACTGATCGTCACCGAGCCGCTGGACGGCGCGCGTGCCGACTTGCCGATGATCCGCATCATGGATGCTGCAGTGTATACGCGCCCGTGTCAGGGCGGCTTCCTTTGGGGTGTCTACGAGGAAACGCCGCGCTTCTTCGACATGGAGAAGCTTGGGACCGGATTCGACGTCAAGGACATGCCGCTCGACATCGACGTGCTGCATGCAGCCGCAGATGATGTGAAGGATCAACTGCCGTTCCTGCAAACCGCCAAGGTGCGGGAATTCCGCGGAGGCATTCCGACGATGACCGCTGACGGCCATCACATTCTGGGCCCTGCCGCTGGCACGACCGGCTTCTATTTTGCAAGCGGGTGCAACGTTGCCGGTCTGTCGATCTCGCCGGCCGTCGGGGAGGCGCTTGCGGCCTGGATCGTGGACGGCGAGCCGCCGGTCGATCTATCGCCGATGTCGGTCACGCGGTTCAAAGACCAATCGTGGTCTGAAGAGCAATTGCAGAGCGAGGCCGCCTGGCAATATCGTCACTTCTACGGCGCGGTCTGAGCGCGGCTCGGGGCAGCGCTCTTTCGCTACCCCTTGGCGTCGCAGGCCCAGGCGCGGATCACGCATTCCTTGCCACCATAGTCGTAGCACTTCTTGGTGGCGGCATTGAGCGAGCTTGAGATCCGTGGCGCCACCGCATAGCCATGGGCGCCGCAGGGATTCTTCATGTCGATCGCAAGCGCGGCGCAGGCGCGCTTCATGGTGATGGTGGTGCAATCGCCCTTGCACTGCTTCAGCGCGGCGGCACGCGCGGCGCCTTCGGCAGGGTAATCATAGGCCTGGCCATAGGCCCCGCATTTGCCGACCGCGAACGCGCCCGCAGCGTGTGCCTTGGGGACGAAGGTTTCCACGGAGAAACGCGTGGCGCCGAGCAGCAATGTCAAGACAAGGAAAGTCAGCGCGCGGCGCTGCGCGGCGGCGGTTGAAATGATCAAAGCGGAATTCCCCCAAAGTCCGGCGCGGACTGTACGCGGGGGTCGTTTCCAGATGGTGAATGACGGGTTGATGGCGCGACGACGCGGATAAAGCTACCCCCGCCGCGCGGCTTCCAGCGCCTGCGGGGTATCGATGTCGAGGAAGGCGCTGTCGCCTTCGACCGGCACCTCGGCGACGGCCTCGGCGTGCTTTGCGATCAAATGACGGGCGCCGATGTCGCCGTCGAGCGTCATCAATTCCTTGAAGAAGCGCCGCGACCACAGCACCGGATTGCCGCGGCGGCCCTCGCTGACCGGGACCGCGATCAGATGGCCGCGGTCGGGCGCAAAGGTCTCGATCATGCGGTCGATCAACTTGGCATCGATCAGCGGCATATCGCCGAGGCAGACGATCGCGCCGTCGGCGCCGTCGGAGACCGCCGCGATGCCGGCCTTCACCGAGCTCGCAATGCCGCCGGCGAAGTCCGGGTTGCGGACGAATTTGACCTTGAGGCCATCAAGCGCCTGCTCGACCAGATCGGCCTGGTGCCCGGTGACGACGATCACCTCGGAAGCCTTCGAGGCCAGAGCCTGCTCGGCGACGACGCGCGCGAGCTTCTTGCCGTCGAGCTCGGCGAGCAATTTGTTCGGCCCGCCCATCCGGGTCGAACGACCGGCGGCGAGCACGATCGCCGCGACGTTGCGGTTGCCTTCGGTGTCCGGCACGGTGCGCGGCTGCGGCCGCGTCACGATCTCCATCAGAAGGCCGCCGACGCCCATGCCGGTGAGATCCGACCGCGTCACCTTGATGCCGGCGAGCAGCCGCATCAGCACCCAGTCAAACCCGTTCTCGACCGGCGAGCGCGCGCAGCCCGGCGCGCCCAGCACCGGCACGCCGCCGGCGCTGCCGATCAACAGCAGATTGCCCGGATCGACCGGCATGCCGAAATGCTCGACCGCGCCACCGATCTCGGTGATCGCCGCCGGGATGACGTCGCGGCGGTCGGCGATCGCCGACGCGCCGAACACGATGACGAGCTCGGCGCCGAGGCCGAGCAATTCCTTAATCGCGCCGGCGAGCACCGTCTCGTCATGCGGCACGCGGCGCTCGGCGATGATGGTGGCGCCGGCCGGCGCCAGCCGCTCGGCGGTGACGCGCAGCGTCTTGTCGATCACCTTCGGCGCAAGGCCCGGCAGCAAGGTCGAGACCACGCCGACCTTCTTGATCACATAAGGCGCGATCCGCAGCGCGTCCTTGCCCGCGACTGCGACGGCGGCATCGCGCAAGCGCCCCTCGACGCCGAACGGGATCAGCTTGACGGTCGCGATCATCTCGCCTTCGACCACCGGCTTATAGGCCGCGAGCGTGGCGAAGGTGATGGCCTCGTCGACGCCGTTGATACGATCGACCGCGGCGCGATCGACCACCAGCACGCCGGGGCGCGCCGCGAACAGATTGGCGCGGCCGGTGAAGGCGCGCTCGACATTGACGCCCTCGCCCGCCACCGCCTGCGCGATGCTGGCGGCAGCTGTGTCCTCGGAGACGTCGCCTTCTTCCAGCCGCACCACGACGACGTCCTTGACGCCGGCCCTGGTCAGCGCGTCGACCTCCTCAGGGCCGATCGTGGTGCCCTTCTTGAGCACCAGCGCACCCTGGCGGAGCGTATGCACGGTGACGCCGCCAATCGCGTCGGCCGGACTGGCGGGACCGAACTTCATGCCGCTTCTTCTTTTTCCTTGGAGTTTTCTTTGGGAGGCAGACGTAGCAGCGCGGTGATCTCGGCCATGATCGCAACCGCGATCTCCGACGGCGACACCGCGCCGATGTCGAGCCCGATCGGCGCGTGGATCCGCGCGATGTCACTGTCCTTGGCGCCCTGCGCGCGCAGCCGCTCGGCGCGCTTGGCGTGGGTCTTCCGCGAGCCGAGCGCGCCGATATAGAAGCAGTCGCGGTCAAAGGCGTGCAGCAACGCCGGATCGTCGATCTTGGGATCATGCGTCACCGCGACGAACGCGGTGTAATGATCGACATTGAGCGGCGGCAGCGCGACATCAGGCCATTCGGCGACCAGCGGCACGTCGGGGAAACGCTCCGGGCTTGCAAACGCCGTGCGCGGATCGACCACCGTGACGTCATAGTCGAGCGAACGCGCCAGCGGCGCCAGCGCCTGGCTGATATGCACCGCGCCGATGATCACGAGCTTTGCGGTCGGCGCGTAGACGTTGAGGAACAGCTTCTTGCCCGCGACCTCGACATTGCCGCTCTTGCCCATCCGCAGCTGCTTCGAAAGTTCGGCGCGCAGCGGATCGACGGCGATGTCCTGGGCCTTGACCAGGCGCTGCTCGCCATTGGCGGTGTCAGTGACGATGATGACAGGGCGGCGCGCGGCACGCTCGGCGTTGAGTTGTGTCAGGGTCTCGAGTTTCACGGCTAGCCGACCTTCTCGACGAACACGCGGATGGTGCCGCCGCAGGACAGGCCAACGTTCCAGGCCGTCTCGTCGGCGACGCCGAATTCCAACATCTTGGGCTGGCCGCTCGCGATCACGTCGAGCGCCTCGGTGACCACCGCGCCCTCGACACAGCCGCCGGAGACCGAGCCCAGAAACGTGCCGTCGTCATTGATGACGAGGCTGGAGCCGGCCGGGCGCGGCGCCGAGCCCCAGGTCTCGACCACGGTGGCAAGCGCCACGCCGTGGCCCTGCTTCTGCCAGGTCTCGGCGGCCTGAAGAATGTCTTCGTCGCGGTTCAGCATAGAAACCTCCCTCAGGCCACGGATCGGATCAGGCTGCGGTGGTGCGCCGGCGGCGGGGATGACAGCGCCCCGATCAAGCCCTTGATGGACGTCAAGTTATGCACCGGGCGAAATTCGTCAACGTGGGGCAACATCATTTTGATGCCCTGCGCCTTGGCCTCGAAGCCGGAGTAGCGCAGCAGCGGGTTGAGCCAGATCAGGCGGCGGCAGGAGCGGTGCAAACGGTCCATCTCGAAGGCCAGTTTGGCATCTGCCTCCCGTTCTAGTCCATCGGATATAAGGAGGACGATGGCGCCCTGCCCGAGCACCCGGCGGGCCCAGAGCTGGTTGAAGGTGTGCAGCGAGGTCGCGATCCGGGTCCCGCCGGCCCAGTCCTCGACCGAGGACGAGCAGCTCGCCAGCGCCTCGTCGGGGTCACGCGCCCGTAACGCGCGCGTCACATTGGTCAGGCGGGTGCCGAACAGGAACACCGAGACCCGCTTGCGGGCATCGGTGATGGCATGCAGGAAGTGCAGGAACAGGCGGGTGTACTCGCTCATCGAGCCGGAGATATCGAGCAGCGCCACGATCGGCGCCGGCTTCTCGATCCGGCCGAGCTTGCGGATATCGATGATTTCGCCGCCGGTGCGTAGCGAGTTGCGCACGGTGCGGCGCATGTCGAGCCGCAGGCCGCGCGCGTCGGGCTGGTAGCGGCGGGTGACGAGCTCGGCCTGCGGCAGCCGCATCTTGGCGATCTCGCGCGTCACCTCGGCGATCTCGGCCGCGGTCATCTGCGCAAAATCCTTCTTCTGCAGGATCTCCTTGTCGGAGACCGAGAGCTTGAGTTCCTGCTCCTGGGCCTGCGGCCGCTCCTCGTTCTTCGCCGGCTGCGCCATCGCCTCCTGGACGCGGCGCGAGGCCGGCGGCGGCTTCTTCTTGGCGTGGTCGGGCAGCGGCACCGAATCCAGCATGCTCTTCCACTCCTCGGCGGCGCGGAAGAACAGCATGAAGGCCTGGCGGAAGATCAGCGCATGCTCATGGCGCTTGACGAAGATCGCCTCCAGCGTGGCGTAGAAATCGAGGCGATTGCCGACCTCGATCAGCTGCAGCGCATTGAGCGCATCGATCACCGAGCCCGGTCCGACGGGAAGCCCGGCCGCCCGCAGCGCCCGGGCAAAGCCGATCACGTTGTCGGCCATGTGGCCGGTCGGAGGCGCGAGGTGGTTGATCGCCATCTTCTGCTCGATCCATCAGCCACGTCATTCCGGGATGCGCCGTTAGGCGCAGGCCCGGAATCCATAACCACGATCGTGAGTATGGATTCCGGGCTCGCGCTGCGCGCGCCCCGGAATGACGGACGCAAAATGCAACGCGCGCGACTTACGTCTCGCTCGTCGCTTCCTTCAATGTCTTCTGCAGCGCATCGCCCTGCATGCGCGCGATGTCGTCCTGATACTTGAGCAGCGCGCCCAGCGTGTCGCCGACCACTTGCGGCGTCAGCGAGCGGGCGTCGAGCTCGGACAGTGCTGTGGCCCAGTCGATGGTCTCAGCGACACCAGGCGACTTGTAGAAGTCCTGGTTGCGCAGCGCCTGCACGAAGCGGACGACCTGCTGCGACAGCTTCGCGGAGATGTTCGGCACCCGCGACTTGACGATCGCGAGCTCGCGGTCCGCCGTGGGATAATCCACCCAGTGATAGAGGCAGCGCCGCTTCAGCGCGTCGTGGATCTCGCGCGTGCGGTTCGAGGTGATGATCACGATCGGCGGCGCCGGCGCCTTCACGGTGCCGAGCTCGGGGATCGTGACCTGGAAGTCGCTGAGGATTTCCAACAGATACGCCTCGAACGCCTCGTCGGCGCGGTCGAGCTCATCGATCAGCAGCACCGGCGGCCCCGCGACATCCGGCTCTAGCGCCTGCAACAGCGGCCGCTTGATCAGAAAGCGCTCGGCGAATATGTCGCTCGCGAGCTGGTCGCGATCGGTGTCGCCGGAGGCTTCCGCCAGCCGGATCGCGATCATCTGCGCCGCGCTGCTCCACTCATAGACCGCGGAGGCGACGTCGAGGCCTTCATAGCATTGCAGGCGGATCAGCTTGCGCCCGAGTGCCGCCGACAGGACCTTTGCGATCTCGGTCTTGCCGACGCCGGCCTCGCCTTCAAGGAACAGCGGCCGGCCCATCCGCAGCGCGAGATAGGTCACGGTCGCGAGCGACCGCTCGGCAAGATAGCCGCGCGACGTCAACAGCCCCTCGAGCGCATCGACGGAAGTGGGTAACGCCGATGCACTCATGGAACAGCCAGTCTTCGAACAGGGGTTAGCAACATCACGCCTTGGCTAGTTCTTGGGGCTAGTTCTTGGATCTAGTCCTTGAGGTCTAGGTCGCATCTAGTCCCTTGGATCTAGTCCCGCGACCTAGTCCCTTGGATTTAGTCCTTGGCGTTGGCGGCTTCCACCGCCCGGCGCGTCAAAACGCCGATCAAATGCGCGCGGTATTCGGCGCTGCCGTGCAGGTCGCTGTTCAGCCCATCGGCCGGAACCGCGATGCCGTCGAGCACCTTGTGCGAGAAGCGCTTCTTCAGGGCCTCCTCGTACGCGGCAACGCGGAACACGCCGTCGGAGCCGGCACCGGTGACCGCGACGCGGACGTCGGACGGACGCTTGGCCACGAACACACCGACCAACGCATAGCGCGAGGCCTGGTTGCGGAACTTGATGTAAGCCGCCTTCTTCGGCAGCGGGAACATCACCTTGGTGATGATCTCGTCGGCTTCGAGCGCAGTCGAGAACAGGCCCTGGAAATACTCCTCGGCCTTCAGGCGGCGCTTATTGGTGACGATGGTCGCGCCCAGCGCCAGCACCGCGGCCGGGTAGTCGGCGGTCGGGTCATTGTTGGCGAGCGAGCCGCCGATGGTGCCGCGATGGCGCACCGCGGGATCTCCGATCAGGCCGGCCAATTCGGCCAGCGCCGGGATCGCCTCGCCGACAACAGCGGAGTTCGCGACCTCGGCGTGCTTGGCGGTGGCGCCGATCACCAGCGAGCGGCCCTTCATCTCGATCGTGTTGAGACCTTCGATGTGGGAGAGATCGACCAGATGCGGCGGGCTCGCGAGCCGCTGCTTCATGACCGGCACCAGCGTGTGACCGCCGGCAATCAGCTTGGCGTCCTCGTTCTTCACCAGCAGATTGGCGGCCTGCCGTACGGTGCCGGGACGATGATATTTGAATTCGTACATTGGAATGTCCTGATCGCAGATCGCGACGAATTGCTGACTAAGCGAGGTCCGATTTGGCCATCGCCTTGGCGCCGGCGGCGATCGAAGCGACGATGTTCTGGTAGCCGGTGCAGCGGCACAGATTGCCTTCCAGCTCCTCGCGGATCACCTCGTCGGAGAGCTCGTGGCCCTTGCGATGCACCAGGTCGACGGCGGTCATGATCATGCCCGGCGTGCAGAAGCCGCACTGCAGGCCGTGATGCTCGCGGAAGGCCTCCTGCATCGGATGCAGCGGCGCGCCATCGGCAGCCAGCCCCTCGATGGTCTTGACCTCATGACCGTCGGCCATCACCGCGAGCGTCGTGCAGGACTTCACCGCCTTGCCGTCGAGGTGCACGACGCAGGCGCCGCACTGCGAGGTGTCGCAGCCGACATGGGTACCGGTCAGCCGCAGATTTTCGCGCAGAAACTGGACCAGAAGGGTACGGGGGTCGACATTGGCGTTAACGGGGTTGCCGTTCACGATCATTGAAATCTTGGCCATCAGCACTCTCTTATCTGCCCCACCGCATATCGGCGAAGCAGGCGGTTTAAAATCATTCCAGACGGCATAATATGGGCGCGCCCCGCGATGGGCAACCTTTCGAGCCACCCATCCAGAGCATGGCGGGGCCTAATCAACCGGCCCGCGAACAGGGCTAACCCTGCACCGCCTTGGCAAAATTTGCAAAGAATTCATCGGCCAACTTCTTGGCGGCGCCGTTGATCAGGCGCTGGCCGAGCTGGGCGAGCTTGCCGCCGATCTGCGCCTCCACGTTGTAGCTCAGAAGCGTGCCGCCATCCTTGTCGGCGAGGCCGACGGTGGCGCCGCCCTTGGCAAAGCCGGCGACCCCGCCCTCGCCTTCGCCCGAGATCTTGTAGCCATTCGGCGGGTCGAGATCGCTCAAGGTGACCTTGCCCTTGAAGCGGGCCGAGACCGGGCCGACCTTCATCTTCGCGGTGGCGCGGAAGCCGCCCTCGTCGGTCTTCTCCAGCTCTTCGCAGCCGGGAATGCAGGCCTTCAACACTTCGGGATCGTTGAGCTTGTCCCACACAGCCTGGCGCGGCGCTGCAAGCTGGACTTCGCCGGTCATTGTCATGGCCATGGGGGACCTCCTCGATCGCTAAGAACCTTTTCCCCCAAGTAAAGCAGCCGGGGCGCAAAGGAAAGGGCACCTTCGGAGGATGAGCGATGCATATTCGCAACCGCAGCAAGCCAATCCCGCCGTTTACGAATTCGCGCGATCCGCACTGCCGAAATTGACGGCAGCGCCGGGGCATTGGCAGGAGCGCGCGACAGTGGTTAGGTCGCGCGCCATGAATACTACCGTCTCTCGCACAGCCCTCTCCCCCCTGCTTGCGCCGATGCTGTCGAGCGCCGCGATGCGCGCGGTGTGCGACGATGCCGCCACGCTGCAGAACATGCTGGATTTCGAGGCCGCGCTGGCCCGCGCCGAGGCGGCCTGCGGCGTGATTCCCGCTGCAAGCACGGGACCAATCGCCGCGGCCTGCAAGGCCGAATCATTCGACCTCGCCGCGCTGGCCGATGCTGCGACGCGATCGGGCAATCTGGCGATCCCGCTGGTGAAGTCTCTCACCGCCGATGTCGCCAAGGCGGATGCCGAGGCGGCGCGCTATGTGCATTGGGGTGCGACCAGCCAGGACGTCATCGACACCGCGACGATGCTGAGCCTGCGCGCCGGCATCGATGCGCTGCTCGTCGACCTCGACCGCGCTGTTGCGGGTTTTGCCGGCCTCGCCCGCGCTCATCGCAACACCGCCATGGTGGCGCGGACCTGGTTGCAGCATGCACTGCCGATGCCGTTCGGCCTGAAGCTCGCCGAATATGCCGCGGCGCTGCACCGCTCCCGCAAGCGCTTGCTGCGCCTGCGCCGCGAGACGCTGGCGCTGCAATTCGGCGGCGCTGCCGGCACGCTCGCGGCGCTCGGCGACAAGGGACTTTTGGTCGCAACAGCGCTTGCCAAGGAATTGGACCTGCCCCTGCCCGATGCGCCCTGGCACACCCACCGCGACCGCATCGCCGAGGCTGCGTCGGTCTTCGCGATCCTCGCCGGCAGCTGCGGCAAAATCGCGCGCGATGTGTCGCTGATGATGCAGACCGATGTCGGCGAAGCCTTCGAGCCGGCAGGCGCCGGCCGCGGCGGCTCCTCAACGATGCCGCACAAGCGCAATCCGGTCGCCGCTGCAAGCGCGCTGGGCGCTGCGACCATGGCGCCGAACCTCGCCGCGACGATCTTCGCCGCGCAGGTGCAGGACCATGAGCGCAGCGCCGGCCCGTGGCACGCGGAATGGCCGACCTTGCCGGGCCTGATGCTGGTGACCTCGGGCGCGCTTGCCGCGATCGTCGATCTCGCCGAAGGGCTCGAGGTCGACGCGGCGCGGATGCGCGTCAATCTCGATGCGACGCATGGGCTGATCATGGCGGAAGCCGTCACCTTTGCGCTCGCCGACAAGATCGGCAAGAGCGACGCTCATCATCTGATCGAAGCCGCGAGCAAGAAAGCGGTCGCCGAGAAGAAACATTTGCGCGACGTGCTGGCGGCGGATGCCAAGGTCACTGCGCATCTCGACGCCAAGCAAATCGCTGGCCTGTTCGAGCCGATGGCCTATCAGGGCGCCTCGCAGGCGCTGATCGATCGTCTGCTGGCTTCGGTCGACGACAAATAGCGGGATGTCATTGCCGGGGTTGACTCAGCAATCCATCATCGCCGGAGAGATTCATTTTCGATGGATGCGCGGATCAAGTCCGCGCATGACGAGGGGAAGAAACATGCCGATGATCAACGCCGACGGGTGCCTGCTCAACGTCCAGGTGGACGGCCGCGACGGCGGACCGACCTTGATGCTGTCGAACTCGCTCGGCTGCACCTTGCAGATGTGGGAGCCGCAGATGCCGGCGCTGACGCAGATGTTTCGCGTCATCCGCTACGACCGCCGCGGTCACGGCAAGTCCGGCGTGCCGGCCGGCCCCTATTCGATGGAGCGGTTCGGCCGCGACGTGCTCGCGATCCTCGACGACCTCAACATCGAGAAGGTGCATTGGTGCGGCCTGTCGATGGGCGGCATGGTCGGGCAATGGCTCGGCGCCAACGCGCCCGAGCGGTTCGGCAAGCTGATCCTCGCCAACACCGCCTGCTACTATCCCGATCCGACCAACTGGCTGAACCGCATCAAGGCGGTGAAGGAAGGTGGTATCGCCGCGGTCGCCGACACCGTGATCGCGGGCTGGCTGACCGCCGACTTCCGCGAGCGCGAGCCGCAGATCGCAGCGCGCATGAAGGCGATGCTGGTTGCGTCTCCCGTCGAGGGCTATCTCGCCTGCTGCGAGGCGCTCTCCACGCTCGACCAGCGCGCGTTGCTGCCCAAAATCAAGAGCCCGACGCTGGTGATCGCAGGCAAACAGGACATGGCGACCCCGGTGTCGGCGGGCGAGATGATCCGCAGCGGCATTCCCGGCGCCAGCATGACGCTGCTCGACGCCGCGCATATTTCCAACGTCGAGCAGTCGCACGCCTTCACCGAAGCCGTGGTCGGCTTCCTGACGCAACGGTAACAACAAAGAGCGTCATTGCGAGGAGAAACTGATGGACGACAATCAGCGCCGCGAAGACGGCATGACGCAGCGCCGCAAGGTGCTCGGCAATGAATGGGTCGACAAGTCGATCACAAACCGCAACGCGTTCAACACCGACTTCCAGGACCTGATCACGCGCTACGCCTGGGGCGACATCTGGACCCGGCCGCATTTCGATCACCGCACCCGCCGCGTGCTCGTCATCGGCACCATGGTGGCGCTCGGCCAGTGGGACGAATTCCGCCTCCATGTGCGCGCCGCGCTCAGCGAAGGCGGCTTCACGCCCGACGACATCAAGGAGATCCTGCTGCAGCAGGCGATCTATTGCGGCGTGCCCGCGGCCAATCACGCCGTCAAGGAAGCCGGCGCGATCATTGCCGAGCTAGGGCTGCTGAAGGGATAGCTCACCGGCCGGCACGCTTGTCTCCGCTGCGGGCGCCTTCACGGCGGGCTTCGGCGAGGTCTCGAACAGCATCACGATCGCGGTGCCGAGCAGCATCAGAAGCTCCGAGGCATGCATGCGCATCGCTTCGACTTCGCCGACCTTGGAGGCCATCATCATGCTGGCGAAGCTCAGCACGCTGCCGAGGCAGAGCGCCACCGCAAGCGCCTCGTCGCTGCCGCTGCTCTTCTTGCGCAGCGGCGAGAATGCCGCCATCGCGAGGAACACCGCGAAGAACGCCACCACCGTGATCCGCGCCAGCGCCAGCAGCCAAGCCAGCCGCACCGTCGCCATCTTGGAGAGGTGCAGATAGTCGCTGGCATAGAGCGCGATCGACACGCTCGGCCGCTCATAGAGGCCGTGGATCGGCGACACCATGATGCTGAAGGCGATGATGGTCCAGACCGGAATGAAATAGGCCGCCAGCAGCGCGCCGTTGAAGGAGCTGATCCGCCAGGTGTTCGACATTGCCGCTTCCCGTTTCTGTCCGGCGCCTTTCAGGTCGGCGACGGTTCAGCGTACGAGGTAACGCCGATCAATTGCCGGCGGCAATTTAAACCCTTTGTTTACCTTAACTGCCTGGGGATTATTGGCGACAAGCCGGCGCGCCGTGCCAGAACGAGGCAAAAGGAAAGGCCCCGCCTCCGCGGGGCCTTTCCATGACGACCTGCCGTGCCGTCGGTTCCGAACTAGCGCTCCTCGCTCGGGGGCTGGCCCTGGCGGCCTGGATCCTGCTGCTGCTGGCCGGGCTTCTGCCCGCCACCCTGCTGCTGGCCCGGCTTCTGACCAGGCTGTTGGCCTTGCTGGCCCGGCTTCTGGTTCTGATTGCTCATGCGGATACTCCCTTTACTTTGATCAAGCTGGGGACAACGCGCGCGCCGGAAGCGCAGTTGCTGGGGGAACACCGGTTCCGGCGTGATCATTGCAGGGCAACCGCGTGTCGACCCTGTGACATCGGAACCGCACCCGCCAAAGTAGTTATGTACAAGCCCTTTCTGCTGCTGCCACGCTGTTGCCGCCGCCGGGGTTCCGCTGTTAGAAAATGGCACGACGCGACGGATCAGGCTGCCGGGGGCCCTCGCCGCGTCATTCGCGACGTGGCGTTTTCGAGCGAAGTGGGGACTAACGGCAGCGCATGGACTATTTCGCCCAGCAACTGATCAACGGCCTCGTGCTCGGTTCGATCTACGGCCTGATCGCGATCGGCTACACGATGGTCTACGGCATCGTCGGCATGATCAACTTCGCCCATGGCGACATCTTCATGATCGGCGGCTTCATCGCGCTGATCTCATTCCTGGTGCTGGTGTCGCTCGGCCTCACCGCGATCCCCCTGATCCTCTTGATCGTGCTGCTGGTCTCGATGGCGATCACCGCGCTCTATGGCTGGACCATCGAGCGCATCGCCTACCGGCCGTTGCGCCATTCGTTCCGGCTGGCGCCGATGCTGTCGGCGATCGGCATGTCGTTCGTGCTGACCAATTTCTCGCAGGTGTCGCAGGGCGCGCGCGTCAAGCCGGTGCCGCCGATCATCACCGGCGGCTACACGCTGCATGAAGGCCCGGAGGGCTTCGCCGTGCAGCTCTCCAACATCCAGATCATGGTCGTGCTCGCCACCGTCGTGGTGCTGGCGCTGTTCACCTGGCTGGTGTCGCGCACAAGGCTCGGTCGCGACATGCGCGCGTGCGAGCAGGACCAGACCATGGCCGCGCTTCTTGGGGTGGATGTCGACCGCACCATCTCGATGACCTTCGTGATCGGTGCCGCGCTCGCCGCCGTCGCCGGCATGATGTACCTGCTCTATTACGGCCTGGTCGATTTCTTCATGGGCTTCGTCGCCGGCATCAAGGCGTTCACCGCCGCCGTGCTCGGCGGCATCGGCTCGCTGCCGGGTGCGATGCTCGGCGGGCTTGCGATCGGCCTGATCGAGACGTTCTGGTCGGCCTATTTCTCGGTCGAGTACAAGGACGTCGCCGCGTTCTCGATCCTGATCGTGGTGCTGATCTTCATGCCGACCGGCCTGCTAGGCCGTCCCGAAGTCGAAAAAGTCTGACAGGCACTTCGTGAGCGCGACCTCAGCCCGCCCCTCGCACGCCGCGCAGCCCTCGGGCAGCGCCTTCATTGTCAAGAAAGCCCTGATCAGCGCCCTCGTCGCGCTGGTGCTGTTCTCGCTGATGATCGGCGTCCGCACCGAGGCCGGACCGCAAGGCGGCCTGATCTACTGGACCCGGTTCGGCGATCTCGCAGCCCTCGTCGGCACCGTGTTCGGCGGCAGCATCATCGTCGAGCTGCTTCGGCAATGGTGGGGCCCGGTCGACAAGGACAGCATCGTGCCGAAGCCGGTGCAGTCAGCGATCTCGTTCGCCGGTCGCTGGCTGGCGCCGGCGCTCCTGGTGTTCGCCGTCCTGGTGCCCGTGATCTTCTACGACCAGCGCTACATTCTCGATTTGTCGATCCTGGTCCTGACCTATGTGATGCTGGGCTGGGGCCTGAACGTCGTGGTCGGCCTCGCCGGCCTGCTCGACCTCGGCTATGTCGCCTTCTATGCGGTCGGCGCCTATTCCTACGCGCTGCTGGCGACCAATTTCGGATTGTCGTTCTGGGTCTGCCTGCCGCTCGCCGGTATCCTGGCGGCGTTCTGGGGCGTGCTGCTCGGATTCCCGGTGCTGCGGCTGCGCGGCGACTATCTGGCGATCGTGACGCTCGCCTTCGGCGAGATCATCCGCCTCGTCATCATCAACTGGCAGAGCCTGACCGGCGGCCCCAACGGCGTCTCGGGCATTCCGCGCCCGACCATGTTCGGCATTCCGCTCGACAACAGCGACAACGGGCTCGCCGCCAGGCTCGGCATCGAGTTCTCGCCGACCCATCGCCTGGTGTTCCTGTTCTATCTGATCCTGGCGATGGCGCTGCTCACCAATTGGGTGACGATCCGGCTCAGGCGGTTGCCGATCGGCCGCGCCTGGGAGGCGCTGCGCGAGGATGAGGTCGCCTGCCGCGCGCTCGGCATCAACACCACGACCACCAAGCTGACGGCGTTCGCGACCGGTGCGATGTTCGGCGGTTTCGCCGGTGCGTTCTTTGCCACAAGGCAGGGCTTCATCAGCCCGGAATCCTTCACCTTCCAGGAATCGGCGCTGGTGCTCGCGATCGTCGTGCTCGGCGGCATGGGCTCGCAGCTTGGCGTAGCACTCTCCGCGCTCGCCATGATCGGCGGCTTCGAACTGTTCCGCGGCTTCGATCAGTACCGCATGCTGGTGTTCGGCATCGCCATGGTGCTGTTGATGATCTGGCGGCCGCGCGGGCTGATCGGCCATCGCGCGCCGACCGTGTATCTGGAGCGCAACCAGTCGATCTCGTCCGACCTCGTCAAGGAGGGCCACGGATGAGCGGCGATCCCATTCTCAGCGTCGACCGCCTGATGATGCGCTTCGGTGGCATCGTCGCGGTCAACGAGCTCTCCTTCAGCGCCGAGCGGCGCAAGATCACCGCGCTGATCGGGCCGAACGGCGCCGGCAAGACCACGGTGTTCAACTGCATCACTGGCTTCTACCGGCCCAGCGGCGGCGCGATCCGCCTCAGCCATGACGACGGCCGCAGCATCCAGCTCGAGCGGTTGAACGATTTCCGCATCTCCAAGCAGGCCAAGGTGGCGCGCACCTTCCAGAACATCCGGCTGTTTCCCGGCATGACAGCGCTGGAAAACCTGATGGTGGCCCAGCACAACGCGTTGATGCGCGCCTCGGGCCTGACCGTGCTGGGGCTGCTCGGCCTGCCGTCCTGGCGCGAGGCCGAAAAGCGCGCGATCGATCTGGCGCGAGCCTGGCTCGACCGCGTCGGCCTGCTCGATCGCGCCGACGATGCCGCGGGCAACCTGCCCTATGGCGACCAGCGCAGGCTCGAGATCGCGCGCGCGATGTGCACCGAACCCGCCCTGCTCTGCCTCGACGAGCCGGCGGCCGGACTGAACGCGCGCGAGAGCGGCGGGCTCAACGAGCTCTTGCTGTCGATCCGCAACGAACAGGGCACATCGATCCTCTTGATCGAGCACGACATGTCGGTCGTGATGGAGATTTCCGATCACGTCGTGGTCATGGACTACGGCGTCAAGATCGCCGAAGGCACGCCGCAGGCGGTGCGCGACGACCCCAAGGTGATCGCGGCCTATCTCGGCGCCGACGAGGAAGAGGCGATCGCCGTGATGGAGAGCGGCACGTGAGCGCGGCACCGGCGACCACACCCCTGCTCGCGGTGCGCGGCGTGCGTGCGGCGTATGGCAAGATCGAGGCGCTGAAGGGTGTCGACATCGAGATCAATGCCGGCGAGATCGTCGCCCTGATCGGCGCCAACGGCGCCGGCAAGTCGACGCTGATGATGACGATCTTCGGTCGGCCGCGCGCCCGCGCCGGCACCATCGAATATGACGGCCACGACATCACCGGCGTGCCGACCCACGAGATCGCGCGGCTGCGCATCGCGCAATCGCCCGAGGGCCGCCGGATCTTTCCGCGCATGAGCGTCGCGGAGAACCTGCAGATGGGCGCCGATGCGACCGAATGCACGGACGCCGAGCGCGAAGCCGGGCTGGAGCGCGTGTTCGCGCTGTTTCCACGGTTGAAGGAGCGCATCGCGCAACGCGGCGGCACGCTGTCGGGCGGCGAGCAGCAGATGCTGGCGATCGGCCGCGCACTGATGAGCCGGCCGCGGCTGTTGATGCTGGACGAGCCGTCGCTCGGGCTGGCGCCGCTGATCGCCCGGCAGATCTTCGACGCCATCCGCACGCTGAACCGGCAGGACGGCCTCACCGTCTTGATCGTCGAGCAGAACGCCAACCATGCGCTGAAGCTTGCCCATCGCGGCTATGTCATGGTCAACGGCCTGATCACGCTGACCGGAACCGGCGGCGAATTGCTGCAGCGCCCGGAAATCCGCGCCGCCTATCTGGAAGGCGGCCGCCACGGTTAGCTGCACGTTTCGTGCCGCCGCCGCTAGCAAGATGTAGCGTCGATTTGCCTGAAAATTGCCGGTGACTTCGCTGCGAAATCAGCCGAATATGCCGGCGGTTTTGGGGCCCGGGATGCCGGGCCCTTCCGCAAGAGGCAACGACCACGAGGGACGTCTCATGAAATCACTGAAGCTGATCGGCCTGGCATTGGGCGCTTCGTTCGCATTGTCGGCGAGCGCGTTCGCGCAAGATATCACGATCGCAGTCGCGGGCCCGATGACGGGCTCCGAATCCGCTTTCGGCCGGCAGATGAAGAACGGCGCCGAGCAGGCGGTCGCTGACATCAACGCCGCCGGCGGCGTGCTCGGCAAGAAGCTCGTGCTGGAATCCGACGACGACGCCTGCGATCCGAAGCAGGCGCGCTCGATCGCCGAGAAGATCGGCTCGTCGAAGATCCCGTTCGTCGCCGGCCATTTCTGCTCGTCGTCGTCGATCCCGGCCTCCGAGGCCTATGCCGACGCCAACGTGCTGCAGATCACCCCGGCCTCGACCAACCCGCTGTTCACCGAGCGCAAGCTCTGGAACGTGGCGCGCGTCTGCGGCCGTGACGACCAGCAGGGCCTGGTCGCCGCCGACTACATCATGAAGAACTTCAAGGGCAAGAACGTCGCCATCCTGAACGACAAGACCACCTACGGCAAAGGTCTCGCCGACGAGACCAAGAAGGCGCTGAACAAGGCCGGCTTCCAGGAGAAGATGTTCGAGTCCTACAACAAGGGCGACAAGGACTTCAACTCGATCGTCTCGCGCCTGAAGCGCGACAACATCGACCTGGTCTATGTCGGCGGCTACCACCAGGAAGCCGGCCTGATCCTGCGCCAGATGCGCGACCAGGGCCTGCAGACCGTGTTGATGGCGGGCGACGCCATGAACGACAAGGAGTTCGCCTCGATCACCGGCCCGGCCGCCGAAGGCACGCTGTTCACCTTCGGTCCCGATCCGCGCAACAAGCCGACCGCGAAGGCGATCGTCGAGAAGTTCAAGAGCAAGAACATCGACCCCGAAGGCTACACGCTCTACACCTACGCCGCGATGCAAGTGTGGACCCAGGCCGTCGCCAAGGCCGGCTCGACCGACGCCAAGAAGGTGATGGACACCATCAAGGCCGGCGAGTGGGACACCGTGCTCGGCAAGATGGCCTTCGACGCCAAGGGCGACATCAAGGCAATCGACTATGTCGTCTACAAGTGGGACGCCAAGGGTAACTACACCGAGATCAATCCGAAGGGCTCCTGAGCCGCACGCGTCTGATCCGACCAGAGACGGCAAAACGCCCCGGTCCGCCGGGGCGTTTTTTCTGGGCTGCTAACCCACATGATTCTGATCGACGCGGGCGGCTGTCCGGAACGAGCCGACGCCCGCGCCGTGCGATGAAACGAAAAACACTGGAGATGTCCGGAATGCGATCTGATGTCGTTATCCGGACTTTCCGACGCAGCAAGATTTGAAGCTAAGGTTTGAAGTCATGTCACCTGATACCACTTACGATGTGATCGTCGTCGGCGGCGGCTCGGCCGGCGCGGCCATTGCCGCCCGGTTGTCCGAGGATCGAAAGCGGCGGGTGCTGCTGCTGGAAGCGGGCCTCGACTGGCGTGCGGACGAAGCCCCCTGGGAAATCCGGACGCCCAATCCGATTCCGATCATTCACAAGCGCGAATTCCAGGAGAAATGGCAGTGGCCCGACCTCCTGACGCGCCGCATCGCGGGACAGGAGCCGCGCTTCTACTGGCGCGGCAAGGGGCTGGGCGGCAGCTCGATGATGAACGGCCAGATCGCAATTCGCGGCGTCGCGGATGCCTTCGACGAATGGGCCGCGCTCGGCTGCAACGGCTGGTCCGCACGCGAGATCATGCCGCTGTTCTCGGTGATCGAGGACGACGAGGAATTCGGCGACGCCAAGGGACATGGCCGCGGCGGTCCGCTGCCGGTCTATCGCGCGCCGCTGGAGACATGGGGGCCGATCGATCGCGGCCTGCGCGATGCAGCTCTCGCCAGCGGCTATCCGTGGTGCACCGATGTCAACGGTCCGGATGGCGAAGGCGTCGCCTGCTATCCGATCAACAGCCGCAACAGCCGTCGTATCACGACCAACGAAGGCTATCTCGAGCCGGCGCGTGGCCGCGCCAATCTCGAGATTCGAGGCAAGGCGCTGGTCGACCGGGTCATCATCCGCGACGGCAAGGCGACCGGCGTCCGTGTCCATATCGACGGCCAGGGCACCGCCGAGATCGATGCGCGTGAGATCGTGTTGTGCGGCGGCGCCATCCACAGCCCCGCGATCCTGCTCCGATCGGGCATCGGCCCTGCGGCCGAGCTGCAAGCGATGGGGATCGCGGTCGAGCGTGACCTGCCGGTCGGCCGCAATTTCTTCGACCATCCGCTGTTTCGCATGACGATCCAGCTGCGCGAGGAGCTGCGGCCCACCGATCCGGATACGCGTCACACCAATTGCTGCGTGACCTACTCATCCGGTCTCGCCGACGGCGGCAAGCGCGACATGATCATGATCGGGTTCAACCATCGCGGCATCGGAAATCCCGGCGCGATCGGCGCAGGACTGTTCAACGCCTATTCGCGCGGACAGCTGAAACTGGCTTCGCCCGATCCGACGATCGATCCGATCGTCGAGGAGAACATGCTGGCCGATCCGCGCGATATGCTGCGCATGGTCGATGCGGTGAAGCGGTTCGCGGTCCTCGCCACGCAGCCGGCACTGGCCGGCATCTCGGACTGGATCCGCCTCGGCGATACCGAGCTGACCCTGCCGGCCGCGGCAGCCTTGCCGACGGCCGAGCTCGAAGCGGTGTTGCGACGCGAGACCGGCGACATCCAGCATGCAGCCGGCAGCTGCCGGATGGCCGGCGCCGACGATCCCACGGGTGTAGTCAATCCCGACGGCACGGTGAAGGGCATCGGCGGCCTGCGGGTCGCCGACGCATCGATCATGCCGTCCGATTGCCGGGCCAATACGCACTTCACCACGGTCGTGATTGGCGAAGCCATCGCCCGGATGATGAGGTCATAGGCCAAGCCATTAGCGCGCCTCCAGAGCACGATGAGATTGAGTTGAATCGTCATCGCGCTTTGGATTCTTGTTTTGGCATGATCTTTCGGAAAACCGCTTCGCACTTTTCCGGATCATGCTCTAGCCGCGCCCGCCGCAGCTGCTATACCGGATCGATCGGACAGCAGGCGGATGGACTCGATCGTGAAAAACCTTCTCACCGATATTGCCGGCGTCAGCGTCGGCCATGCCGACGACGCGGTGATCGCCTCCGGCGTCACCGCCATCCTGTTCGAGCGGCCGGCGGTGGCCTCGATCGATGTGCGCGGCGGCGGGCCCGGCACCCGCGAGGATGCGTTGCTGTCGCCGCACAATGTCGTCGAGGCGATCGACGCCATCACGCTGTCCGGCGGCTCCGCGCTCGGGCTCGACGCGGCCGGCGGCGTGCAGGCCTGGCTCGCCGAGCGTGGTCGCGGCTTTCGCATTCGCGACGCGGTGATCCCGATCGTGCCCGGCGCGATCTGCTTCGACCTGCTCAACGGCGGCAACAAGGCGTGGGGACGCTTCCCGCCCTATCGCGACCTCGGCTACGCGGCGGCGAATGCGGCGGCCGATGACTTCGCGCTCGGCAGCGTCGGCGCCGGCATGGGCGCCACCACGGCCAATCTGAAGGGCGGCCTCGGCTCGGCGTCTGATGTGACCGACGACGGCATCAAGGTCGCGGCACTCGCGGTGGTCAACGCGGTCGGCAGCGTGACGGTCGGCAGCGGCCCGTGGTTCTGGGCCGCGCCGTTCGAGGTTGACAGCGAGTTCGGCGGACGCGGCCTGCCGCCGGCGTTCACACCGGACATGCTCAAGCCGCGGCTGAAGGGTGGCGCGGACGCCACCGCCGCCGAGAACACCACGCTGGTCGTGGTGGTGACGGATGCGCAACTGACAAAACCGCAGGCGCGGCGGCTGGCGATGATCGCGCAGACCGGCATGGCGCGCGCGATTTATCCGGTGCACGCCCCGCTCGATGGCGATGTGGTGTTTGCCGCCGCGACCGGCGCCAGGCCGGTCGATCCGCTGTTCGGGTTGACCAAGCTCGGCGCGATCGCGGCCAACACGGTGGCGCGCGCGATCGCCCGCGGCGTCCATTCAGCGACCGCGCTGCCCTTCCCCGGCGCGCTGCCGAGCTGGCGGGACCGGTTCGGCTAAGCGCTGACCGACACGCTCGACGAGGCTTGGGCGGAGATCGCCTGCGATTGGCGCTGGATCAGCTGCTCGATGAAATTATACGACGAGGTCGCGTTGCTGCCGGCGGAGGACGAAGACGAGGACGTGCTGCTGGTGCTGGACGCCGAGGCCGGCGTCGTCATCGCCACCTTGGAGCCGTCGGCATAGGTCGTCGTCGTGGTGGTCGAGCCGTCGCTGTTGGTCACCGACGTCGAGGTGGCGCCGTCGAGCGCCTGCATCAAGGGATCGGAGCCCGATCCACCCGAGCCGCTGCTGGAGCCGGATCCGTCGGTCGAGCCGCTCGCCATGTGATGATGATGGCCGCCGCCCTTGTGGCCCTGCAGCCCCTTCGACATCTCGTCGAGGCTGACAGTGCCGTCGCCATTGGTATCGAGCTTGGCGAACACGGCGTCAGCCTGCGCGGTGTTGGTGCCGCCGGCGCCGAGCGCGTTCTCGAATTCGGTCTTGGTGATCTGGCCGTTGCCGTCGGCGTCGATCTGCGAGAACAAGTCCTGCAGCGCGGCCGACCGGCTGGTCGGGGTTGAGCTTGTCGAACCCGTGCCCGTCGAAGCCGACTGGCTTTGCGCATCGAGCAGCGCGCTCATCGTCAGCGGCGAGATCTGCGGTGTGCTCGAGCTCGATCCGGCGCTGGTGCTGCTGCCGGTCGAGGTCGATGCCGTGGTCGAAAGATCGAACAGGCCACTCGACTGGCTTGCCTGACTGGAGCTGCCGGTCTGGGTCGTCGACTTCGACGACATCAGCGAGCTCAGGAGATCAATGGCCGACGACGCAGCGCCAATTGCAAATAACATGGCAATACTCCAACAGGGCCGCGCCTGGCGGCTCAAACGCTTGGCAATGCGCAGCAAGCGGCGTGCCATGGCAAAAACCCAATGAAACCAGGCCTTGACGTATCGAGACCGGTTCCGCGTACCCGGCAAGAGCTGCCGCCGGCGGCAGAATTTTCCGGCCCCGCCGTCCGGTCCGCTCGCATTGCCCGCCACGCCTGCGCATGTTAGGCGGGGTCACCCGTCGCCCCCTGCTCGTCTTCCGGAACTGCTGACATGACTCAGTCATTCACCCCGCGTCCCCTCGTTATCGCTCCGTCGATCCTGGCGTCGGATTTCTCAAAGCTCGGCGAGGAGGTCCGCGCCGTCGACCAGGCCGGCGCCGACTGGATCCATCTCGACGTGATGGACGGACATTTTGTCCCCAACATCTCCTACGGCCCCGACGTCATCAAGGCGATGCGGCCGCACACCAAGAAGGTGTTCGACGCCCATCTGATGATCTCGCCCTGCGATCCCTATCTGGAAGCCTTCGCCAAGGCGGGCTGCGACCACATCACAGTTCATGCCGAGGCCGGCCCGCATTTGCATCGCTCGCTGCAGGCGATCCGTGCGCTCGGCAAGAAGGCCGGCGTCTCGCTCAATCCGGCAACGCCGGCGAGCGCGATCGAATACGTGCTCGACCTGATCGACCTCGTGCTGGTCATGTCGGTCAATCCCGGCTTCGGCGGCCAGGCCTTCATCCGCTCGGCGATCGGCAAGGTCTCCGACGTCAGGGCGATGGTCGCAGGCCGGCCGATCGACATCGAGGTCGATGGCGGCGTTGCGCCCGACGTCGCGGGCCAGCTCGCCGCCGCCGGCGCCAATGCCTTTGTTGCGGGCTCCGCCGTGTTCAAGGGCGGCACGGTCGAGGCCTACAAGACCAACATCGCCGCGATCCGCCACGCCGCGGCAGAGGCGCGCGGCGAAGCGATCTGATGATCCGGCGGAGCTAAAATACTGCGGGCGGCGTGACCGCGGCATTCGCCGCCTCATCGCCCGCCTCCGTCGCCGGCATCAGCCGCGACGGCCGCACCACCGTCACCGTGCACGGCGCTTCGGCGGCGACCTTGGCGGACACGCTGCCGAGCAGCGCGCGCCGCATCGAATTCTGCCGCGCGCCGATGATGATGTGATCGACCAGATTGACCGCGGCGAATTCCAGGATCGCCGCCGCCGGATCGATCGCCTCCAGCACATGTACGGTCAGCCTGTTGTCGCCAAGCTTGAACGGCCGCGCCCAATGCTGGAGCGCCACCAGGCGGTCGACATGCTTGTTCTGGCCCTGCTCGTCATGGCTACGGTCGATCGCCAGCCGATTGAGCTTCAGCACGTTGACGCAGGCGAGCCGCGCCGATGGCGAGGTCGACAGCACCTGCTCAGCGATCGTGCGGATGGTCTCGTTCAGCGCCTCCGTGCCCTCGCCGATGTCGAGCGCGACCGCGACGATCGGACTCGATGCGAGCTGCACCGCGACGTTGGACTTCGGCTGCGGCGGCGCCGCGCCGAGATTGAAGCGGCGGCGCCAGACGGTCATGAGCGGATCGCGCTTGAGCCGCTGCGCCCGCGCCGTCAGCTTGACCTGTTCGGGGTGGCCGAGATCGAACGCAAGCTGGGCCGCGGTCGGATAGCGCGCGGCCGGATCGATCTCCAGACAGCGCAGCACGATCTCCTGCAGCCACGGCGGATAGTCCGGCCTGAGCTCGCGCGGCGGAGTGGGATCACGCCACAGCCGCCGCCGCATCCCGCGCAGCGTCTCGCTCTCGCCGAACGGGCGGACGCCGGTGGTGAAGAAATACAGCAGCACGCCGAGCGAAAACACATCGCTGCGCGGATCGTCGCGCACGCCGAGCAGGCGCTCCGGCGCCATGTATGGCGCGGTGCCGTAAGGCAGACGAAACTCCTCCTGCAGCAGGTCGGGCAGATGCTGATGGTGCGAGAGGCCGTAATCGATCAGCACAGCCTCGCCGCGCTCGCGGAACATGACGCTGCTCGGCTTGATGTCGTGATGGATGACGTTCTGCCGGTGCAGGCTGGCGAGCGCAGTCGCGACCTTTCCGCCGATCACCCTCACCTCGTCATACGGCAGCGGCAGGTCGTCGAGCCGCTTGTAGAGCGTTTGACCTTGGATGCGCTCCATCACCACATAGGCCTGGCGCTCGAAATCGCCGGTGCCGAAACAGGCCGGCACGTGCGGCCCCGACAGCCGCGGCAGGATCATCTGCTCCATCTCGAAGCTGACGATCGCGGCCGGATCCTCGCCCTCCGAGGTCAGCGGCACCTTCATCAACAGCGGCACATTGATGCCGGGATGGGTGACGGTCCATAGCGTCGCCATGCCGCCGCGGTGGACGCGCTCACCGATGGTGAAGCCATCAAGTTCGGCGCCAGGCTGCATCGTCAGCGCCGCCACCGGCGTCACCTGCCGAGCGGCAGGCGGTCGGCCAGCCACAGCGGCAGGCCGTTGGCCTTGATCCGCGCAGCGGCGGTCGCGACGTCGTAGGGCACGCGATGATAGGTGATCTCGCGGCTGACCGTGTCGAACATCGCAAACGACGCCGCCGGATCGCCGTCGCGCGGCTGGCCGACCGAGCCCAGCACCGCAAGCCAGCGCCGCCCTGGCAGCAATTGCACAGCTATGCCCGCGGTCGGAACGAAGCTCGTCATCTTCGCGGTCGAGGACATCGAATAGAGGCCGGGGCGATGGATGTGGCCGCAGAAGGTGATCTGCAATTCGGTCGCCATCATGCTACGGGCGGCGTCCGCGGTGTCGCGAACATAGCGCCATTTCGTGGGCTCCGAAGCCTCGGAGTGCACGTAGAGCCTGTTGTCCTCCTGTCGCGACATCGGGAGCTCGGCGAGGAACTGCTTCTGCTCGCCGCTGAGCCGGCCGCGGGTCCAGTCGATGGCAGCCTGCGCATCGGCGTTCATGCTGTCGCTGGGAACGCCGATCGCATTGTCATGATTGCCGCGCACCGCAATCGCGCCCTTGCCGACCAGGTCCATCACCGTATCGACGGCCCATTCGGGATCGGCGCCGTAGCCGACGATGTCGCCGAGGCAGATCAGCCGCTCGGCACCGCGCGTGCGCGCAGCATCAAGGCAGGCGGCGAAGGCCTGCCGGTTGGCATGAATATCGGCAAAGATTGCAAGCCGCATCGTGGTCCGCGTGACTGATCCCGGACCGATATCAAGCACACGCGGCCCCCGGCTCGCAATCGGGCCGAAGGCATCAGGCAATCAGAGGATGTCGGAAGAAAGTTCGGCTAGTGCTTGCACACCCGCACGCCCCGCAACAGCAGCGCCAGCAGCGCGTCGATCCGGGACGGGCATTCGGGCTTGGCCCATTCCTCGGCATGCGCCGGGTGATGGTAGCGGACGGTCGCATCGAACACCGCACGTGCCGTCGCCTTGACGTTGTCGATCTCGAATTCCCCCTGCGCGACACCGTCGGACAGGATCTTTGCGATCAGATCGACCTGCTTGTCCTTGTAGGCTTCCACCACCTCGCGCGCGCCCTGCGCCAGCGCCAGGTAGGTCGCGAACATCTCGGGATCATCGCAGACCTTCTTCTGCTTGATCGTGAAGGCGGTGCGCAGCCATTGCTCCAGCCGTTCCGGCGCCGGGCCGTCGCCCGCTGCGAGCTTGCACAGCGGCTCGTTGGCGCGGTCCAGCCAGCGTTTGGCGACTGCGTCGCGCAGCGAGGCCTTGCTGGGGAAATGGCGGTAGACGCTGCCGTGGCTGACATCCAGCGCACGCGCAACGTCGACAACGGTGGCCTTGGTCAGCCCGTAGCGCCTCAAGACATCCTCAGTTGCCTCAAGGATCCGCTCGGGTGTCAAAACCACCGCCTCGTTCATGCGTTTACCGTCTGGTTATCGCCGTCCTGCCCGCGGGTGAACTTGGCAGCCTGGGCAGCCAAATGGCGGGCGACGCGAAGATTGAGCCACTGTTGAATCTGGGCGGTCAATTGGAAGATTTCTATCGTCATGGAGGTAGTCCTTCGAGGTAATCAAATTGAAGTCCGGTTGTCCCGGCCAAAACGCCTGAACAGCCGCTGGGCGCCCTCCTCCCTTTGGGCTGCTGAGTATATACACCATCTCGCTGACAGATTTCAATATCTGTCAGACAGACTTTGCGAGATGACAGCTATGCGGTCGGGCCGGCCCACCGGGCCCGCGGCTCGACCCGCTACACCGTTCCGTGAGCGGCCGGACGATCCGCCGGTCCGTGCCCATGTCTCCCTTCAGCTACCCCGGGAGAGGCCTGCATGGATCGTCCAATGACCTTCAAGGAGATCGCCAAGATCACCGCGGGCGCGGTGGTGTCGCTGGTCATCGTCGGCTGGCTGATGGTACTCGCGATCGCCTTCATGACGGTGCTCTGAGGCCGCGTTACGGCCCCGGAACAGGCACGTCGGAATCGAAAGGGGCCGCCTCACGCAGCGGCCCCTTTGCCGGGAAAAATGGCTTCGGGATAAAATCTAGCCCCGGTTGGGAACCAGATTACACGGTTCAGGGGATTGAGGAATTCCGGATGACTACTGTCCACTCAGCTGACTGATTATTGGCGATCCCTATTTTTGTGCCACCCTTCAGGCGGGACAGGGCCTCCTATTGCTGCTCGTCCTTGGGCGGCATCCGTGGCGGTGGCAGCGGCGTGAAGACCGATCCCTGCGCGCCGGCCGGCGGGGCCACGAATGTCCCCGTGGTGGAGTCGCCGCCGGTGGTCTCCACGATCGTCTTCGGGGTGATGTACTCCCTGACGAAGTCCGTGAGGGTCCCGTCGCCGCCACCGAAATCCGCCGCCCGCCCGCCCTGCGGGTGGCCGGCCTTGATCTCGCTGTCGGCCGTGTGAGTCTGTTCCGCCATGGCATCGCTGTAGGGAATGCGGAAGGCACGCGGCACGGCGCTCGGCCGGTTGTCTTCGTCAAGCTCTTCAACCCAGAGATAGATCGAGCCCGGATCGCCCTCCAACGTATGCGGCTCCACGATCCGCGTGGACAGCAGCTTGAAGTTGGCCGGCAGCTTCTCCGCGGAGGCCCAGCCGAGCAGGCCGCGCATGCCGCCGAAGCTGACGAAATAGAAGACGCTGGTCACGACGATGACGACAGCCTTCATCGACCAGTGCAGGCGCGCATAGACCAGCACGATCAGCAGCAGCGCACCGATCACTGCGTAAGCGACCGCAATGGTGAGGATGACCGACTGCAAGCTAATCATTGCGGAGCACCCTGACGCCGGTTCTCGGAACGCCGGTTTTCGGATCGAGGTCGGCGCCGTTGCGCCAGTTGCTGCGGAAGGTCTCGAGCAGCGATTTCGGCCGCCGGTCGACGTTGATCACCTTGCCCTCGGCGTCGAGACGAAACCGCACCGCGGTCTTCTCGTCGCCGGTGTGATCGACCGTCAGCTTGTCGTCGAAGATCACCTGCGCCGTCGGATTGAGCTTCTGCACCTTGACATTGGCCTGCACCGGCTCGCCGGTGGTGGCCTGGAAATGCGAGACGTTGACGGTGTATTCGCCGGCGACGACGCCGCGCAAGGTGACGATCTCCTCGCGGATCGGCGAGGCAATCTTCTTGCCGTTGACCACGATGAAGTCGTTGGCGCCGCCGCGATCGTCGCGGTCGAGCGTCAGGAAGCCGGCCTCGCGATGCCGGTACCAGGCAATGTTGCCGGCGGGGTCCTGCACGAACAGGTCGAGATCGTCGGGATGGTTGTCCGGCCAGTCCATCGTGATGATGAACTCCGCCTTGGATTCGATCTTGCCTTCCTTGGAGTCCGGCGATACCGCCAGCAGCGCGAGGAAGAACAGGAACGCGACCACCTGCAGCGCCTTGAACAGCATCACGCCGAGCGGATCGAACGGCTCCTCCCGCGGATAGAGCCCGAACTCGTCCATCATGGCGTCGTTCCGAGGCGATGTTCCAGGGCCGGCGTGACATGCGTCTCGGTCAGCACCACGGCATCGGAAAACACCCGCTGGGTCGCGGAATCCAGCATGTAGTACTGGATCCGGACCAGGATCGATCCGATCAGCCCGGCCAGCGTCGTATACATCGCGACCGCCATGCCGTCGCTCATCAGGCCCATCGAGGATTTCATCGCGACCTTGTCGGCGGCATCGAGCGAGGCGATCGGCGCCAGCATGATGATGAAGCCGATGATGGTGCCAAGCAGGCCGAGCTTCATCAGCGTATCGGAGACGAAGGCGCCGAACCCGTTGGACCCGCGCAGGCGATCGGCCAGCGTCCGCAGCAGCAGGGTCTGGTCGATCCGGCCCTTGGCCTGCGCGTCAGCCTTCTGCACCAGGCTCTTGATGTGATCGGTGACGAGGCCGCGCGGCAGGCCGCGCGCATCTGATGCAAGAACCTTGGCGCCGTCAGGCGCGGCGAGGATCGCGCGGCAGGACCGCGCCACCTCGCCTTCCCGCGCGATCGCGCGCGTCCGCCAGAAGCAATGGACGCAGGTGAGAATGTAGAGCACCGCGATGACGCTGGAAATGTAGGTGCGGTCGGAACTGACCATGAGCCGGATCAGCCCGTAGCGCCACAGCAGGAAGGCGGCGAAGATCGACAGGCCGGTGAAGATCATCCAGAGCAGCAGGACGCTGCGCTCCGCCGTATCCGTGTCGGCCGATGCGGCCGCAGCTTCGACCTTGGCGTCCATGCTGCGTGAGCTCCCTGTGCCGACTGTTCCATGAGGCTCCGCGCGGGCCCCATCCGCCGTTAGAGCAGAGCCGGCCGGCGCCGTCCAAAGACATCTGCCCAGATTTGGTCGGGCAAATTTCCCGACCTGCATAGCTTGGCATGCTTGCGATTGGCGGGGAATACCGCTGCTGTTAGCATCATGCTCTCGTCTGATCGCCGTGGAGTGATCGCATGCGCCTCGTGCTTCAACTGGTCGCCCGCCTGCTCGTCATCGTCGCGCTGTGCCTTGGCGCGGCGACCGTCTGGGCCACGGTCGACGCCTATCGCAGCGTCGATCGCGCCACCGAGGCGTCCGCCGAGCGGGTGTCACAATCGCTCGAGGCGCTGTACTGGCGCGAATTGCTGCTACGCAGCAACCGGATGCGCGAGCAATTGCTGCCGGCGCCGGACTGGCGCACCATCGAAACCATGGGCCTGATCGCACCCGGAATCTGCGTGCAGTTCGAACCGGCCGGCGCCTTCGAGAAGCCGCTGTGCGGCCAGAGCAAGGGGATCGGCAAGGCGCCGCCGCGCTGGTTCGCCGGCATCGTCCAGATGGTGCTCGGCGATCACGCCGCCGTCGAGCGGCCGATCAGCGCCCGCGCCGCCACCGCGGGAACCGTCCGCGCCACCGCCGATCCGGCCGCTGCGATCGCGCTCGCCTGGCAGCACATCCTGGACAACATCCATGTCGCATTGCTGATGGCGCTCGCAATCGCGCTGCTCGCCTCGCTTGCGATCGCACATACGCTTGCGCCCGCGCGTTCGATCGTCTCGGCGCTGCGGCGGATGGCCGACGGCGAGTACCGGACCCCGCTGCCGCGCGTCCGCTCGATGGAGCTCGCGATGATCGGACGCGCCGTCGGTGATCTCGGCGACCGCCTCGCGCAGGCCGAGGAGGAGCGCACGGTGCTGACCAGGCGGTTGCTGGAAATTCGCAGCGACGAACGCCGCACGCTGGCGCGCGAGTTGCACGACGAGTTCGGCCAGAACCTCACCGCGATCCTCGCCTTCGCCAACACGATCGAGGCCAGTTCCGGCGACAAATACGCCGCCGGCACCGAGATTGCGCAGGATGCACGCATGATCTCGCAGGCGACGCGCCGCATCATGGCCTGCCTGCGCGATACGCTGAACCGCTTGCGCCATCCGCCGGCCGAGGAGCTCGGGCTGGAGGCCAGCCTGGTCGATCTGGTCGACAGCTGGCGATCGCGCACGGCGCAGCCGATGATCCAGCTCGATTTGCAGGGCGATCTCGCCGACATCAGCGGCACGGTCGCAGCCACCGCCTATCGCGTCGCGCAGGAGTGCCTGACCAATGCGCTGCGCCACAGCGCGGCGCGCGAGATCGTGTTGCGGATCGAGCGGCGGACCGGAACCGAGAATGCACTGCTGGTGCGGGTCGAGGATGACGGCGGCGGCGATGCCGCCAAAGTGGCGCAATCGGCGGGCTTCGGCCTCACCGGCGTCAGCGAGCGCGTCGCCGCGCTCGGCGGCTCGCTGTCGATCGCGCGCGCCAGCCGCGGCGTCAGCGTCGCTGCCACGATCCCGCTCGCCGCCTGAGATGACTACCGCGAGGATGGCAACCGTGACGACGATGCCAAAGATTCCGGGCATCTCGATCCTGCTGGTGGACGACCATCCCGTGGTCCGCCAAGGCTATCGGCGCGTGCTCGAACATCAGGACGATTTCCGCGTCGTCGCCGAGGCCGACAACGCCGCCAATGCCTATCGCGCGTTCAAATCGCACCAGCCTGATGTGGTCGTGATGGACATCTCGATGCCCGGCGCGAGCGGGCTGGAGGCGATCCGTAACATTCGCGCGCGCGACGCCGATGCCCGCATCCTCGTCTTCAGCATGCACAGCGAGGCGGCCCAGGTGAAGGCGGCGTTCAGCGCCGGCGCCTCTGGCTTCGTCACCAAAGGCAGCGAACCGGCCGAATTGATCGCGGCGATCCGCTCGGTGGCGCGCGGCGAGCATGCGATGAGCGACGACGTCGCCCGGGTGCTCGCGCTCGAAAGCCTGGTGCCGACCCAATCGGCCCTCGACCAGCTCGGCGAGCGCGAGATCGAGATTTTGAGGCAGCTCGCGGCCGGCCACACCAAGGAGCAGATCGCCGCCAACCTCAATCTCAGCACCAAGACCGTTCAGAACTACCATTATCTGATCAAGGCCAAGACCGGCATGCGGACCGACGCCCAGCTGGTCCGCCTCGCCGTCGAATGCGGGCTGGCAAATTTGTAAGCCTCGCAACCCGGAATGGTGCCCTTTCGCGTGACATCAGGGCGGGTTACGCTACGCTGATCCGCCCTGCGCAATCACAAGAAACGGACGCTCCCCATGCCCATCGTCAATCGCGTTGCCGCCCTCTCGGATGAAATGGCCGCCTGGCGCCATGACTTCCACGAGAATCCCGAACTGCTCTACGAGGTGCACCGCACCGCCGGCATCGTCGCCGACAGACTGCGCGAGTTCGGCTGCGACGAGGTGGTGACCGGGATCGGGCGCACCGGCGTGGTCGGCGTGATCCGCGGCCGCAAATCGACGTCAGGCAAGACCATCGGGCTGCGCGCCGACATGGATGCGCTACCGATCGTGGAGGCCTCGGGCGTCGCCTACGCCTCCAAGGTCCCCGGCAAGATGCACGCCTGCGGCCATGACGGCCACACCGCGATGCTGCTGGGCGCCGCGAAATACCTCACCGAGACGCGCAATTTCGACGGCACCGCGGTCGTGATCTTCCAGCCCGCCGAGGAAGGCGGCGCCGGCGGCAAGGCGATGGTCGACGACGGGCTGATGACCCGCTGGGGCATCCAAGAGGTCTACGGTCTGCACAACATGCCCGGCCTGCCCGAGGGCTATTTCGCGACCACGCCGGGCCCGATGCTGGCCTCGTCGGATACGCTGAAGATCACCGTACACGGCAAGGGCGGCCACGCCGGCGCCGCGCCGCATGAGGCGATCGACAGCGTCCTGATTGGCGCCCAGATCATCAATGCGCTGCAGTCGATCGTGTCGCGCAATCTCGATCCGCTGAAATCGGCGGTGATCTCGATCACCATGTTCGAGGCCGGCGCCGCGTTCAACGTGATCCCGGAGACCGTGACGCTGGGCGGCACCGTGCGCACGCTGGATCCCGGCGTGCGCGATATGGTCGAGCGCCGGATCGGCGAGGTCGCCTCCAGCATCGCCAAGGCCTATGGCGGATCGGCCGAGACGGATTATGGACGGATGTATCCGGTGACGCTGAACCACGCGCGCGAAGCCGGCGTCGCCGCCGAGGTCGCCCGCGATGTGGTCGGCGCCGACCGCGTCAACGACAATCTGGTGCCGGTGATGGGCGCCGAGGATTTTGCCTTCATGCTGGAGGCGCGTCCCGGCGCGTTCGTCTTCCTCGGCATGGGCGACGGCCCGATGTGCCACCACCCCGCCTACAAGTTCAACGACAACATCCTCGGCCACGGCGCCTCCTATTGGGTGCGGCTGGTCGAGAAGCAGATGCCGGCGGGCTAGCGCCGCCCGCGAGCTCGGCCGCGATCCGTTCGCGGCCGGGCCGTCACTAGCGCGGCTGCTGCTGCGTGGTGCAGTGAATGCCGCCGCCACCGGCGGCGATGCCATCGATGTTGAGCTGGATGATTTCCCGGTCCGGATACAGGTCGCGCAGTTTGTCGCGCGCATTACCGTCCGCGGTCGCGTCGCCGAACTCCGGTGTGATGACGGCACCGTTGCAGACGTAGAAATTGATGTAGCCGGCGGCGAAATCCTTGCTGCCGTGCTTCGGACGCACCGTCGACGGCCCCTGCAGCATCACGACCTCCAAACGCCGGCCCTTCGCATCGACAGCGCCGCGCAGGATCTCGAGGTGCCGTTTCGTGACGGCGTGATCGAACGACGACGTGTCCTGTTCGAGGCCCGCCACGACGACGCCCGGGCTCGCAAATCGCGCATAGAAGTCGGTATGCCCGTCGGTGATGTCCTTGCCGGCAATGCCGGGCAGCCAGATGATCTTTTCCAGCCCGAGCAGGCGAGACAATTCGGCCTCGCATTGCTCCTTTGACACATCCGGGTTGCGATTTGGGTTCAGGACGCAGCTCTCGGTGATGATGGCGGTCCCCTCGCCGTCGACTTCGATACCGCCGCCTTCCAGCACCAGTCGGGCCTTGATGAACGCCGCCGTCGCAGCCCGGGCCACGTATTCCGCGACCCCGGCATCGAGCGCATGGCGCTGCTTGTTGCCCCAGCCGTTGAAATTGAAACCGACCGCGCCGAGCTGCCCCGACGGGTCCTTCACGAACACCGGTCCGGTGTCGCGCATCCAGATATCATCGACCGGTCGAATGACGAGGCTGACCGAGGGGCCGCACAGCCGCGCGGCAATCTCGCGGTCCTCCTCGCGGACCAGCATGTTGACGCGTTCATAGGCCGCGATGGTCTTTGCGATGGTGGCGAGATTGTCCCGCGCCACCGGAAGCAGCTTGCCGCCCCAGATCGCCGCGCTGGCGCCGAAGGCCATCCAGGTCGCGGCATGCGGCGCGCCCTCGTCCGGCATCCGCCAGTTCGCTTGATCGAGTGCAGGACTGTCCACGCGCGTTCCGGCCGGGACGGCCGCCCCTGTTCCTCGCAGGGTAGCGCGGTTGCTCCCGCGCCGGCGACCCCTTTTGCAGTGTCCCGCCCCCGCCTAACGGGTGCCGTCGGCCTCGCTTGCCGCGACCATCCGCGCGGCGACGCGGTCGCGCTTGACGAAGTGGTGGTAGGCGACCGCGGCGAGGTGCAGCACGATCAGCGCCAGCAGCACATAGGCGAAGAAGATGTGGCGCCCCTCATAAGCATCCGCCGCCGCCTTGTCGGGCGAGGTGATCTGCGGCACGTGGAACAGGCCGAAGAAGCTCGAATAGTCCTGGGCGCGCGAGCCGGAATGGGCCCAACCCAGCATCGCGACCAGGATGGTGACGGCATAGAGCGCACCGTGGTTGACGCGGGCGGCGATCCGCTGCCAGGCGGGCATCTCGGCCGGCAGCGCCGGGGTCGGATTGACGCTGCGCCAGAGCAGCCGCAGCACCGTCAGCAGCAGCACCAGATAGCCGATATCGGCGTGGATCGACCGGTAGAAGAACTTGTCCGCCCGCGCCGGGATGTGGTTCATCCACCAGCCATAGGCCAGCATGCCGATGATGGTGATGCCCAGCACCCAGTGGAAGGCGCGGGCGAGCGAGCCCCAGCTCGCGGCGGTATTGCGGATCATGGTGGATTGGCCCTGTTTGGATTTCGCACGTCGCAGCAATAGCTTGCACGTGATACTTGCACGTATTGGCCAAGGCCATATGAAATTCCCGCCTTCACCGCCTTTTGTCGGCCCCAAAGGCCGGGCAGGCAAAGACAACTGAATGGTAACCCTGCTTCGGATAGAATTTCGGCGTGTCCACCCCCCCGACCATCCTCGTGTTCGATTCCGGCCTTGGCGGCCTCACCGTGCTGCGCGAGATCGTCCGCGCCCGGCCCGACGCACACTATGTGTACGTCGCCGACGACGCCTTCTTCCCCTATGGCCACCACAGCGAGGACGAGATCATCGCCCGCGTGGTGCCGCTGGTCGGCGATCTGATCGATGCCCACGCGCCCGACCTCGTCGTGATCGCCTGCAACACGGCGTCCACCCTCGTCATGTCGCATTTGCGCGATGCCTACCGCCTGCCCTTCGTCGGCACCGTGCCGGCGATCAAGCCGGCCTGCGCCTCGTCGAAAACCCGCCGCGTCTCGGTGCTCGGCACCAGGGGCACCGTGAAGCGGGAATATACCCGCAAGCTGATCTCGGACTTCGCGCAGGGCTGCGAGGTGACGCTGGTCGGCTCCGGCGAGCTCGCCTCGCTGGCGGAAGCAGCCCTCAGCGGCACGAGCGTGCGCGACGAGGATATCGCGGCCGAGCTCGCACCCTGCTTCGTCGGCGACGGCGCTGATGACCCCGGCCGCACCGACACCGTCGTGCTGGCCTGCACGCATTATCCGCTGCTGCTGGAACGGCTGTCGAGGCTCGCACCGTGGCCGGTCGACTGGATCGATCCGGCGCCCGCGATCGCCCGCCGCGTCGCCGATCTGCTCGGCCCTGCGGGCACGGAGAGCGATGAAGCCGGCGCCGAGATGATCTTCACCTCGAAGCGGCCGCATGCGCTCACCGCGGCGCTGACGCCATTCTTCGGTGGCCGCGTCCCGGCCTGATGCTTTTCGCAGTCACGCGGTGCTGCTAGTTTTTGTCCTTGCTTCGCAGGAGGACCGCACGTGACCGCAGCCCCGCTGACGCCGCTCAATCGATTGCGAAAACAATGGCGCGACAAGCGCCCGACCTTCGGCGCGATCGCGACCATACCGAGCATCCAGACCGTGCAGATCATGGCGCAGTCGCTGGACTGGATCATCGTCGATCTCGAGCACGGCCCGATCGACCTCGGCACCGCGCATGCGATGATCGTCGCCACTTCGGGCACGCCCTGTGTGCCGATGGTGCGGATTGCCGCCAACGAGCCGCACCTGGCCAAGGCACCGATGGACATCGGCGCGCTCGGCATCAACTTCCCGATGATCCTCGACCGCGGCGATGCCGAGAAGGCGGTGCGCAGCGTGCGCTACCCGCCGCAGGGCGACCGGCTCTGGGGCCCGTTCCACGCGCCGTTTCGCTGGGGCGTCTCGATGAACGACTATATGGCGACCGCCGACGACGACATGATCTGCATGATCACGATCGAGCATGTCGATGCCGTGAACCGGATCGACGAGATCATGGCAACGCCCGGCATCGACCTCGCGGTGATCGGCCCCGGCGATCTCGCCACCTCGATCAACAAGCGCGGCCTGCCCGACGATCCCGAGGTGGTCGCTTTGATGCAGCGTGCCGAGCAAGGCATCATGAAGAGCGGCGTGCCGATCGGCGGCGTTGCGCGCACCGCAGACCAAGCCAATGCGATGATCGACCGCGGCTACCTCGCGCTCGCGCTCGGCTTCGACTGGTCGCTGTTCCAGCGCGGTATCGCGGCGGCGTTCGCCGGGATCAGGCGGTAGGCGTCGTCAACCATCCAGGCCGGTCAGCCAAGCGACCTAGACCGTTGCGAGATAGAGGCTCGGATCAAAATATTGCGTGGCCGGCGTTGCGGCCGCGACCGGACCCTCGGTCGCGAAGAAGTCGCTAACCTGCTGCAGCCATTTGGCCACGCTGCCGTCGGCATACAGCCGTTTCCACTCCCGCGACGAGAACATCTTCTGCGCTGCGAGCGCCTCCTCGATATCGGCGACCATCGCCTGCGGATAGTGCTTCTTCTGCAACGCTTCGGCCACCGCCTTGCCGTTGCGAAGCATGTGGTCGTTGGCATCGGCTCAGCCACGAATGATCCGCCCGAACACGTCGCGGTTGGCGGCAAAATACGCCTGCCGGGCGACCCAGCCACCGACAACGGCGGATTGCGGATAGTAGGCGGATGCGTCCACCAGCTTGATGGCGCCGGGCGCCTTGTCGCGCACCGCGATATTGAACGGGACCCAGAGCGCGACGGCAGGCACGTCACCCGCGATGAATGCGTTCACCGCCGCGGACATGTTGCTGTTCGCGATCTCGACATCGGTCGGAGCCAGGCCGTTGGCGCGCAACGCGCGGTCAAGAAAGATGTGTGCCGTGCTCATCCTGGTGGTCGCAATGCGCTTGCCGCGAAGATCGGCGAAGGTCCGCACGCCCTTGTCGGGCCGCACCCAGAGCTGAGCGGTCGCGATCTCGATATCGTTGACAAGGAACGCGGTGTAACCGCCGCGCGGCAGCAGGCTCGAGATGACGGCACCGGCCGACAGCACGTCGAGCTTGCCGGCCGCCATCGCCTCCACGACCTCGAGGCCGGTGTTGAACTCGACCAGGTCGAAGTCGATCCCTTCCCGGTCGAACGAGCCGCGGTCGAGGCCGGTGAGAATCTGGCCGTCGACAGCGACGACATGGAGATAGCCGAGCCGCAGCCGGACCCGCTCCCGGGCGATCGCGGGTGAAGCGAGCGCGGCAGCCCCCAGCGCGGCTCCGACGAGCAGACGCCGCCGACTGGTCTTGCTGGACGACGCATCGACCTGCATCTCAATGCACCGAGAGATCGAGCAGCGGTTGCTGAACGGCACTGCGCAGCCGTTCGGCGTGGTATTGCGCGACGCCATCCCAGGGATATTCGGCGAGGAAATCGGCAATGCGCAGCAACGCCGTGGTCGGCTCCGCGTACCGGATCGAATTGTAGACGGCTTCCCAGCGCGCGCAGAACGACAGCTCCGTATCGCCGCGTTCGCCGCAGAGCTCGTAGACCGTGATCGCTTCGGCAAAGCCCTTCGGCCGGATCTGGTCGACGCTACGGAACGCGAATTTGTGTTCGGCACGCACCCGCACGGCTGCGCTGACCAGCACCTGCGTGCCGTAATTCTTGTTGAGGCCTTCGAGCCGCGAGGCCAGATTGATGGTGGCACCGAGCGCGGTGTAGTTCATGCGGTCGGCGGAGCCGACATTGCCGACCACGGCGTCCCCAAGATGCAGGCCGAACCGCGTGGCGTAGGCCGGCCAGCCCTCGCTCCGGAACGCCCGGTTCAGTTCTGCGTTGCGGTGCAGGCAATCCAGCACGGCCTCGCAGGCATGAATGACGTGCTCCGGGTCCTCATCGGGCGCGTTCCACAGCGCCATCACGGCGTCGCCGATGAATTTATCGATCGTGCCATGGTGCTGCATGATCGCCTCCGACATCGCGGCGAAATAGCGCGAGGTGAAGATCATGACCTGCGACGGATCCGCCTTCTCCGTCTTCGCGGTGAAGTCAGCGACATCGGTGAAGAGCACCGTGACCTCGCGCCTGACGCCGCCGAGTTGCAGCGAGGCGCCGGACTCCATCAGCTGACGCACGATCGGCTGCGGAATGAAGCTGGAGAAGTTGCGCACCACGGTGCGCATCGTGAACACCGAACGGCCCAGCTCGTCGATCTCGTCGATCGCCGATTGCAACCGCGGCCGGTCGGCAAGCTGGAAGTGCTGGATCTCGTCGGTCTGGCGCGCCAGCTCGCGCAGCGACCGGGCGAGCAGCGAGCCGAGCCAGAACGCAAAGGGCAGCATCGCGATCACGAACGCGAGCGCGATGGCAAACAGCGCGCGCCGCTCCGAGATGATCTTGGCAAAGAATTCATCGAGCGGAGCGATCACCGCGAGGCGGATATTGGCCGGGCCTGCGGTCTCGATGCGATGAAAGGCCGCGACCAGCGTCCTTCCATCCCCGTCGGTGAAGAATTGCTGGGCGCCCCCATCATTTCGCCAGGACTGGATCGCAGCAGGCAGGCCGGGAAGCTTGATCGCGTCGATCCCCGGCAGCGCGTCGCTGTGCTCGGCCATCAGATCGCGCATCTCGGGATGGCCGACGATGCGGTCGGCGTCGTTGAACAGGAAGGCCAGCCCGGATTTGCCGAGCTTCTGCCGGCTCAGCATCTCCTCGAGCCGGTTGAGCAGCAGATCGGCGGCGACTACCCCGCGGCGGCCCTCCCTCAGCGGCGTGCGCAGCGTGTAGCCGGGTTCGCCGGTCGCATAGAAGACATAGGGTCCGGTGAGCAACGTCTTGCGATCCTTGAAGGCCTCGACATACCAGGGACGCTGCCGCGGGTCGTAGCTTTCCGGCCCCGCCACTTCCGAGACCTGGATCAGGTTTTCCGAGAGGAACAGCGTGACCGGCGCCGCTGCGGCGGGCCCGGTGCGGGCGATCACGACGACGCGGTAGACCGCATCGGCATCGACATTCAGGCTGCTGCGGAATTGCGGCTTGGCGCGATCGATGACGTCCATCTCCAGGAACGAGCCGTCTTCGTAGCCGACATAGAGATTGAAGATCTGCGGATTGTTGCGCAGCATCGAGGCCAGCAGACCGTAGAGCCTGGTGTTGTCGGCGATGTCGGCCTCCTGGATCGCCGGAAGCCCGGCCAGGATCTCGAGGCTGTCGCGGACATTCTTGAACTGCGCGTCGATGCGGTCGGCGCCGAGTTGGCCTACCTTGTCGATGAAGGTGCTCGCGGCCATCTGCGTGATCGAGGAGACCCGGCGGAAGCTGAGATAGACCAGCGTCAGCCCGACCACCAGCACGGCGGCAATGAACACCGTGATGATGGAGGTGCGGAAGCCGATCCGAACCGGCCTCCGGTGGGTCGCACGCACGTCACTCATCGGGCTTGTCGTTCGCCTCCTCCTAATACTTCCGAACGATCGGCTTCGTCGGTGTGGTGGTGGGCGCGGCCGGCGAGAGCTGGAACGTCACCCAGGTGGACCACCCCTCCGCACGATTCTCGGCGGCGAAATCCTTGTAGCCTCTCAGGTTGAGATAGCCCTGATAGCCCTCGGCGACCGGAAAGATGAATCCGACCTGCGGGCCGATGCCGGCGACACGTCCCTTGAAATCGCCGAGCTTGGCGCCGGCGCCGCTGTCGCCGGTGATCTGCTGAAAATAGTAGCCGGCGACACCGACATGCACATTCTTTTCGACGAACTTCGACATTCCCCAATCGACATGGAAATCGATACCGTTCTGGTACTGAAGATCCTTGTTCATGCCATTGTAGGTGACGCCCGCCAGCACCGAGAACTCCTGGCCGGATGCCGGATTGAGATAGGTGTAGGCGCCGCCGACGTCGATCGCGGTGAATCCGAAGCTGAGATTGGCGAGGCGGCTGCTGTCGTAAGTCCCGCTCGGGATGTTGCCGAAGATGTAGACCATCTCGTTGTTGACGCCCTGATTCCATTTCAGGGTGCCCTGATAGAACACGTCCGACACCGTCGTGCGGTTGTCGGTTGCTGTGCCCGAGAGCGTGTTGCCGCGCGGCCCGGTCAGCGTCGCGTCGACGCCGACACCGATATTTCCGGGCGCGGCGAGGAAGGTGATGGCCGCCTGTCCGCCCAGCACCGACTGCGCCCAGGTGTAGGTGAAGCCCTCCACGAGAACGTCCGCATGGGCGTTGAGACCGGCCACCACCGATCCGGGCACGCGGTTGCCGATGACGAAATTCTTGCTCGCGTTGGCGCTCTGATCCAGGTGGATATAGATCGTCTCATACGCCCAGCCCGGCATGGCTGGTGCCGCCGTCAGGCTGGCGAACGAGCCGGGTAGCCAGAAGCTCAATCCACCGGCGTCGGCCAACGCCGTGCGCGGCACTGCCGATACTGCGAGCACGCTGATTATGCCGAGTACGGCACGCTTGTGATTCCTGACCATCCTCATCCTGACCTCCCCACTTCGTTCGAGACATCGTAGCGGATTCGCAGGCGCTTCAGTTCGCCGCCTGCGCCTCCGGGAATTTCCATTTGCCGCTCAGGATTTCAGCACGCGGCCGGTAGAGCCGGACCGTGTAGTTCCAACCCTTGGTGATCGGCAGGCAGTTGGGAATCTTGCCGTCGCAGCCGCCGAACTGAACCGCAATCGAGCCGTCGGGGCCCTTCTTGCCGGTGATGTTGTTCAGCGTGTAAGCGTCGTACGGGTTCTTCTCGAAATATCCCTTGGCGTTGTAGACGCTGATCGACCAGAACGCGTCGACGGGGACGTCGCGGACCGTCAGCTTGTAGACCGTCGTACCGTCATTCCCGGTCGGCGTGACGCTGAGATAGGTGGCGTCCTTGTCGGGATTGCCGCCCCAGCCGGCGGCGGTGCCGATCAGATGCCTGACGGGATCGACCTGCCCCTTCGGCCCGAAGGCATGCGCGAAGCCGCCGGTATAATCGTTCAGCGCAAGAAGCGCCTCGCGAATAGCCTTCTGGCTGGCGGGGTCCCAATTCGGGAGCTCGAGCTTACCGGTGCCCTTCTGGCCGACCTTGATGGCATCCTGCAACGCGTGCACTTGCTCAAGATCTTTCGGATCGTTCGGATCCACCAGCGTCCGAATTCCCACCACCACGTAGCGCGTGCCGACATTGTCGCGGGTCAGCGTGCGCTTGCCGGCACCGTAATAGACGGCAGGCACGTAATGATCCTCGCTGATCACCTGCATCGACATGAAACGGTTGCCCGGGTCGGGCATCGTGATCGTCACTGGTCCCGCGTCGAGGTCGAACACACCCGATGTATAGAGCGTGTCCCGGTTGAGCCGGATCACCGACTGGTTGTCGATGCTGGCCGGCTCGCGGCGATGGTTGAGCTTTCCGAGGCCGACGCCCTTGGCGAGGTTGCCGGCATAGAGATCGGATTCGGCCCGCGCAAAATTGTCGACCGTGACGGGCACTGGCGCTTGCGCGAGCGCCGGCGGGATCGTCAGCATCGAAATCCATAACACAGCCGTGCATCGCTTCATGGCATCCCTCAGAACGGGTTGACGTAGTTGACGATCGCGAGCTGGCGCAGGATCACGCGGCGCACGACGTGCGTGGGCTTGAGGTGGTCGGTGTAGATCGCGGCCGTTCCGGTCGAGCCGGCCGGCAGACGGCTGGCGAAGGCGGCATCGTCGAGCCTGACGCGCACGACGAACGGCACCGTCTCGATCGCCTTCGGCGCGACGGCGGTGCCCGAGGTCGTGGCCTGGCCGGACGCCACCGCCTGCAACACGCTTTCGACCTTGCCAGAATAAATCTGCCCGGGCGCGAACTTGAAGGTCGCCTCGACCTCCTGCCCCGGCGCGACGTAGCGCGCATCGATCTGGTTGATCTCGACGCCGATGATCGTATTCGAGGTGTCGATGAACGCCATCACCGGCGACAGCGGCAGGTTCGCCACCCGCGCACCCTTGCGCAGCGCGACGTTGGTGACGTAGCCGTCGGCCGGCGCGCGCACCGTCGTCTTGTCACTGTTCCATTGCGCGGCCTCGAGCTGGCCGCTGAGCTGGTCGACCTCAGATTGCCGCTGCTCGACGTCGAAGCCACGCCCGGCGTCGCGCTCGTAGAGCGTCGTCATCTGCGCCAGCCGCGTCTTCGACAGCTTAAGCTGCGCCGTGATCGCCTTGACCTGCGCGTCGTAAGGCGTGGGATCGATCTTGAAGAGAACGTCGCCGGCCTTCAGCGGCGCGTTGGCGGCAACAGGCACCTCGGTCACCTCCCCGGCGACATCGGGCACGATCGACACCGCGTTGCGGACAACCAGCGCGGAGCCCTGCGGCGCGCCCCACCCCATCGGCACCAGCAGGCCGAACAGCAACAGCACCAGCACGATGAAGGGCGACGCCTTCCAAAACAGGTTGAATCGCACGACCTTGAAATGCACCAGCAGGAACAGCAGCACCAGATAGGTGTTGAAGATCGCGACACCCATCACGCATCTCCCGCCCGGCGCCGCGCGGGCACGTCCACATAGGCCCAGACGAACGCGATCGGCCACAGCGCGAAGCCGCAGATCAGGGTGATCCAGCCGGCGACCATCACCGCCTGCGCATAGGGATGATTGCGGGATTTCGCGATGTGCCCGGGCAGCCAGCCCGCGATGCAGAACACGCCGATTGCGCTGGCGACCACGATGACGAGCACGATCCAGGCGAAGATGTCGTAGCCGCTCATCCGCCCCTCCCGCCGTTCGACCGCCGATGCTGCGTCATCGCACGGCCTCCACATCATCAGGCTTCCAACTGTGGTCGAACCAGGCCTGCAACGGCGCGTAGAGCCGCAGGATCACCTGCCAGCTCTTGCCCGGCCGGGTCTGTATCCAGTTGCTCTCATGGCCGGCCGGCGCTTTCGGCCCGAACCAGACCGTGTAGGACCCGTCTGCATTCGGCTTGACGCTTTTCTCCGTGCTGTCGAGCCCAGCGAGCTTCTGGTCGGTCTCCAGCATCGAACGTGTCTGGGCGTCGTAGACCGTGAACGACCAGAATTGCCCGGCCGGAATCGGCGCCGGCAGCGTGACCTTGTATGTCTTGCCGCCGTCGAGAAATTGCCCGCGGGCATCCCGGCTGGTGAATGCGTAGGCCGAACCGGAGCCCGGCTTTGCCGCAGCCATCGCCGGCGTGATGCCGGTCGCCGCGTAGTGGAACAGCGTGCGCGCATCCAGCATGCGCTCGCCATTGTCGAGGAACTGATAACTGCCGCCGACGAAGCCGTTGCCCCATTGACGGTCGCTGAAATACTTCACCCGCGGATCGCGCGGCGCGAACAGAATCGAACGGGCCGCCGCGTTGCCGACCGCAACACCGTCGACCAGGATCGCCTTCATGCGCGCATCCGGCGCGAATGGCTTGCCCTTCTTGATGCCGATGGCGGCGAACAGCCCGACGATCTCCGGATCGAACGCATCGCCTGGCTCGTGCTGGATGACCTCGTTGATCTCCTCGTAGAACGTGAAGTCGTTGGAGTGGATCGTGTTGAACTGCTTGCCGGACGAATTCACGAAACTGGTCACCGGCGGATTGGCTGCCGCCGACAATGGATAGACGCGGGCATGATCCTTGACGTGCTTGACCGTAGCCGGGATGTCGTTGTTCCGCACGAAGGCGCGGAAGAAGATCAGGTTGCTGTAGGTCGGAGTCTTCGTGACGAAATAGCCGTCGCTGGGCAGCGCACCTGTATAGCCCGGCGGTACGAACAGATATTTGCCGCCCTTGCCCTGGTCGGGACCGGTCAGGCCGACGTCGGTGACGAACCGGAAGAAGGCATCGTCCACCGGCCCCAGCACGCCGGATGGAATCTCGACGACGACCGGGCCGTCCTTCACATCGATGCACATGAAGCTGTAGACCGTGGTCGAATTCGGCGTCAGGAACAGCGAGCGGGCGTCCATGAGATCTTCGGTGAGGCCCATGCCTTGGTTCGGCTTGACGCCGATCCCGTTGAGGCCGGTGCACATCGCGTGAACCGACGCCGCCGGAATTCCGGCCAGGAACGCCTCGATCGCGCGCGAGAAGTCGAGCTGGTCGTAGGCCTTCCTGACCGTCGCGTCGTCAGGCAGGCCGTCGAAGAATTTCAGGGTCCCGATCCGCGTCTTCACCGTGTCGGGTGTCGTGATCGAGGGCGGGACCTTCGCGGAATATTTCGGCTTGGGATCCTGCCCATTGGCCAGCGACACATGCGCCAGCGACGCGAGCGCGAGACCAACGATCGCGCCAAGGATGCCACGTGGATTTCGCTCCGCCCTCTCACTTCCAATCATTTCCGGTCCTGCCTTGCTTTCTCGCCTGCTACGCTGGTCGACAGTTCGCTGCTCAATGACGGAAAGACCTCCTTCCAGTCCTGCTTCATGTCGACCACGGTCCAACCGCCGGCAGCGGCTGCATCGAGCGCCTTGTCGAGCTTGCCGATCTTCGACTGGCGGTCGTAGGCGTACTCGCGAACCTCATCGGTGTGATGCACGATGCCGGCGAAGCGCGCGCCCGGACCCGCGGCGGTCCATTGCAGCATCTGCAGATCGCCGTCCGAGTTGCCGAAGGCGAAGATCGGGCGACGGCCAATGAAGCGGTTGATTCCGACCGGCTTGCCCGGGCCGTCATCGATGAACTCGACCTTGGCCTCCTTCATCAGCACTGGCTTGCCGTCGGCGCCGACCTGGAATTTCACCACGCCTGACGAGCCGACCACCTGCTCCGGCGGAATGCCGTAGACCCGCTCCATCCACGGCCGCATGAACTCGACACCGCCGCCGGACACGACGAAGGTCTTGAAACCGTTGGCCCTGAGATAGGCGAGCAGCTCCAGCATCGGCTGGTAGACCAAGCTGTCGTAGGAGCGGTTGAACCGCGGATGCCTTGCGGTCGCGAACCAGTCACGCACGGAGGCTGCGAACGCATCGGTGGTCATGCCGGCATGCGTCGCCGCCATGATCTGAAGCAGGCCCTTCTCGCCGGTAGCGGCAAGCGCCTTGCTATCGCCTTCCAGCAGCGCCCTGAACGGTTGCCGCGTCTTCCAGTCCGGGTGCTCCGGCGCCATCGCCCTGACCCGATCGAGCGCAAAGGCGAGCTGGAAATAGTACGGCTGCTCGGTCCACAGCGTGCCGTCATTGTCGAAAGTGGCGATCCGCTCGGCCGGCGGCACGAAGTCCGCACCACTTTGCGTCGTGACGCGCGCGACGAAATCGACGATCGCCGTTTTCGCGGCGCCGTCGTTCCAGGATGGCAACGGGTTGGTCTGGCTCAACACCCGGGCCGGCCCGAGTGCGCTGAGCGGCAGCGCGAGCAACGCAATCAGAAGTGTTCGCTTCGAGACGGCAAGGATGCCTAGATCGCGGCTCATCGCGCAGGCCTCCTCTGCCGGTTGCGCGACACCACACGGTCATCCGCGGGATTGAGTTGCCCCGGGCCCCTCCGCCGCGCAGCGCGTGCCGCGTCGCGCCGGATGCGGCGCCGGGCGCCGCCGACACGGCGCAGCAACTGACCCGGTGACCAGCCCGCGGCGCCGGGGGACGGCGAGAACAGTGCGCGCTCGACCGCGCCGATCTCGTCATTGAGCGCAGCATCATGGGCGGCGGTCCTGAAGGCCTCGACTGTGTGCTGCGGCGCGACCGGTTCGAACCGCTGCAGCCAGTCGAGCAGCGCGAAGTAGACGGCCCTGGCGTCGCCCTTGCGCGCGGCGCGCCGCAGCGCCCTGAACGCGAAAGTCTCCGACCGCAGATAGGCCGCGCGATGCCGGCGATGACGGGCCACGATCGCCCGCACCATCAGCGGCATCAGCCAGCCGAGCCCGGCGAGCGCCAGCAGCGCGAGCGTGGCCGCCTGCCAATGATCGACGATGACATCGCGCAAGGCCCCCCACGAGCCGCCTACGCGGGACGTATCGGTCGACGATGCACCACGTGCTGCCGGATTTACCGCAACATGCAGCGTCACCGCATCGACATGCGCGATATCGATCCTTTGCGCATCGATGTTCCACCAGTGCAGGTCGACCGGCGGCAGCACATAATCGCCGGCCTTCTCGAGCATGTAGACCGCGCTGTCGACGCGCACTGACGACAAGACCTCGGGGCGCCCCTCGGTCTTGTCCTGAAGCGACGGCTGCGCGGGATAGAGTTTGAGCCCGTCGAGCGTGGCGAACTTCACCGGAGGCAGCAGCATCGCCGGAATGCCTTCGGCTTTGACGGTCACCGTACGCGTGACAGCGTCCCCGGTCTTGAGCTGATCCGACGAACGGCTGACGGTCTGCTCGATCGACAGATTGCGCGCCGCCAGGAATGGCTGCAGGGCCGATGCCGCGTCCGGAATGAACGCTTCGAATGCGATCCGCGGCAGCGCAAGCGTGGCCTCGCGTGTCGCCGGCGGCTCGGCTGCGTATTTGATGGTGATGGTTTGACCAGAGATCGCGTAGCTGCCCGGCTCCTGCGGATGGATGGCAAATTCGAACCGGACACCGGCATAGGTGAGGCCGTCGCGCTCCTCGCTCTCATTGGCGCTGCGCAACTGGCGGGTCACGGCATTGCGCACCTGGAAGCCCGGCAACTCAGGTGGCGCCGTCATGTAGTTCGGCGCCAGCACCTCGATCCGCAGCGTGGCCGCCTGCCCCACCACGACGCGCGGCGGATCGAGCGTCACCCGCACGATCGGCTCCGGCGCGCTTTGCTGGGCGAGCGTCGCGCAGGGTGCGACCAGGCTGAACATCAGGGTTGCGATCGCGAGCGGGCGCCTCATGGCTTTGCTCCCGCGGGCTGCGCTGCATCCTGGATGGCAAATTTCAGCTTGAGGAAATCGGCCGGGGTAGTCTGGACCTGACGCATCCAGGCTTCGGCAGCGCCGGGTGTGGTCAGATCCGCCGGCGTCACCAGGATCTTCTTGCCACCCTTCTGGGTCGGGTCGACGCGCATCTCGTCGGCCTTCTCGTCCGGCGGCGCGCTGTCGTCCTGCTCCTGCTTCTTTCGCTTCTCCTCCTGCGCCTTGAGCGCCGCCAACACGATGGCGCGATTGGTCGTTGCGGCGACGTGGCCGGGCGCGGCTTTCAGGACCTCATCATAGGCGGCGATCGCCTTCTCATAGGCGTGGTTCTGCGCCTGGGCGTTGCCCAGCGCGAAATGTCCTTCGAGCGTATCGACGCGCGCGAATTCTTCGGCGGCAGCAATGAAGTCGAAGGCACGATAGGCGGCGATACCCCGCCACATCGGATCGGAGAAGTGTTTGGCCGCGGTCGCGTAGTCGCCGCGGTCGAAAGCGATCCGGCCCTGCTGGTCCGGCGTCAGCCACAGATCGGCAAAGCGGCGTGGCTCTTCCGCTTTGGCGGACGACAGGTGCGACAGCACGACGAAGGCGACAACCCAGGCCACCGTCGTGCCGCGCCGGAACCAGAGCACGCTGAGCAATGCAATCGGCAGCAGCAGCCAAAAGCCCTCGTCGCGCCATTGCATGCCGAACTTGATGCTTTCGGCCGCCTGATAAGAGGTTTCGATCCGGCGTTCGAGCGCCGCAATATCGGCATCGTCGATACTGACCTGGACGACGTCCGGATGGAACCCGAGCGTCGCGCCCTTGTGCTCCGGCGTGACGCTCAGCTTGACCAGGCCGTTCCGGCCGGCGGCCTGACGAACCGCGCCAGCCGCGTCGGCGGGATCGTCCGAGACCAGCAGGATCGTCCCAGGCACCGTGTCGGTCGCGAGCGCCTCCGCGGCGAGCCTCGCGGCCGCGGCCGCATTCTTCCCGGCTGACGGCATCAGGCCGGGCACAAGTGCCGCGAGGAAGGGTTCTATGACCGCACGATCGTCGGTCAGCGGCATCACCAGATGCGCGGTGCCTGCGTAGGCGATCAGCCCGGTTCGCGCGCCGGCACGCGCAGCGAGCAGATCCCTGATCTTCTGCTTGGCGCGTTCGAGTCGCGTCGGCGCGATGTCGGTTTCCCCCATCGAATTGTCGAGCGACAACGCGATCATCAGCGGCGCCTTGTCCTCGACGAAGGGCGGCAGTTCGCGCCGCCAGGTCGGCCCCGATAGCGCGACGATGCCGAGCGACAGCCCGGCAGCGACCAGATAGAGCGGGCTGACGCCGCGTCCCGCGCCGGGTTGCACGATGAGATGATCGAGCAGATGCGGCGCGATCACCCCGCCCCATTGCGCCTGGGGGCTCTGCCGCCAGCGCACCCAGGCGAATACGGCAGCGACTGGAATCAGGGCGAGCAGCCAAAGCGGCCGCAGCAGATGGAACGGGATCGCGGCCGCGTCATGCATGACCGAGCGCTCCGCTCCGTCCGAGCCCGCTTTGCAGCGACAGACCGAGCCACAACAGCAGCGACAGCGTCACCGCGGCACCCAGCGGCCATTGGAATAGCGGCAGCTTCGGCCGCCATGACAACGTATCGAGCTTGGCCGGCGTGAGACGGTCGATGTCTGCGTAGACCGCCTGCAACTGCGCAGCGTCCTCGGCGCGGAAGAAATGACCGCCCGTCGTCTCGGCAACCGACCGCAGCGCGCCGAGATCGACACGGTTCTCGCCGGTCGCTGCGGGATCGCCGACGCCGATCGTGTCGATCACGACGCCGTCCTGACGGGCGATGTCGGCGGCATGCTCCGGAGGGACGCGGCTCGCGGTATCATTGCCGTCGGTGAGCAGGACCAGAAGCCTCTCGCGCGCCGTGCTGGCCTGGAAGGTCTTGATCGCAAGCCCGATGGTGTCGCCGATCGCGGTCTGCTGGCCGGCCATGCCGACCTCGGTCTGCGCCAACAATGTGGTTGCGGTCTGCAGATCCTGCGTGAACGGCACCTGGACATAGGCCTTGGTGCCGAACAGCACCAGCGCGACGCGGTCGCCGCGCCGCCGCGCGATGAAATCCGTGATCACGCGCTTGACGCCGTCGAGCCGCGTCAGCATGGCGCCATCGCCAGCGCGGAAATCGCGCTGGTCCATCGATCCGGAGATGTCCACCGCGAGCATCAGATCCCGCGCGGATACTTCACGCGTGACGGGATCGCCGACCCATTGCGGCCGCGCCAGCGCCGCGACGACCAGCACCCAGATCACGGCAGCCGTCACCATCTGGATGCGCCGCCGCTGCAGCACGACCGCGCCGCGTTGCGGCGTCTGGCCGGTTGCGGCCGCGAGGCGGTCGAAGAACGGAACCATCACCGAGGCCTGCCGTGCGCGATACGGCGGCAGCAGCCACCACACCAGGATCGGCAGCGGCAGGATCGCGAGCATCCAGGGCCATGCGAGCTCAAACATGGTGCCCCCTGATCCAGCGTCGCACCAGATCCTGCAGCGACCTGAGCTCGCCGGCATCGGCCGTCGTTCGCCCGTAAGGTGCGGTTGTGAGCAGCCGGCCCGCGCCTTGCGAGAATTCATCGCCGCCATAGCTGCGATCGAGGAACGCAAGCCAGTGCGCGCCGGCAAGTGGCGCGATGGTTTCGCGCGGAAAGGCGTCGAGCGCCGTGCGTCGCACCAGCAGCGCAAGGCCCGCCGCCATTCCGCCGGGAATGGCGGCAGAGGTCTGCTGCAGCCGGTCAAGCTCGGCGAGTGCCACACGCCGGTAGCGGTTGGCGCGGACATGCCGCAGCAGATGCCATGCCGCGACAACGATGCCGGCCGCAAGCAGCACAATCACGATCCGCGCCGCCCAGGTCGCGGGAAGCAGGCTCACCGGTTGCGGCAGCGGGATATCGATGAGGCCCGCCACGGGATCCGCGATGAGGGGGCGGGTTTCAGCCAAGGGCCACCTCCGCCTTGGCATGACCACCACCGCGTCCGTGCCGGGCCGGCAGCCCGCCCAGCAGACGCCGGAGTTGCGGCGCCGTTTCCTCTGATGTGCTCAACGGCAGCACCGGGACGCCAAGCTCCCGCGTCCACGCGAAGACGCCCTGCAGCCGCTCCTGAGATGCCTGCGCGATACTCCGGCGGACGCTGTCGCGGCCGACTTCGAGCTGAATCTGCAGCTCGCCATCGGTGACGGTCATCCGGCTCGAGGCCGGCAAGTCGCTCTGCAGGGGATCGTGGACCAGCACGGCGACCACGTCATTGTGACGGTTCATCACCCCGATCATCCGGCGCGTCGCGTCATCGGCGCCGTCGAAGTCGCTGATGACGATTACGGTCGCGTCATGCATCGCCCGCCGCACGGCGCATTCGAGCGCCTGGTTGAGCTTCTCCGGCGCAGTGACGATGCCGCGCCCGACGCCGAGCGCCTGGTTCTGTACGACGATGCTGGACAAGATCTGCAGCACCGTCGCGCGACTGCGCCGCGCCGCCAGCTCGACGACATCGCCGTCATTGAACACGATCGCGCCGATCCGGTCGCCGACGCCGAGCACACGCCAGGCGCCGATCGCGGCGGCCTCGGCCGCGGTCACCGACTTCATGGCGCGCCGGCTGCCGAAGAACATCGACAGCCGCTGATCGACCACCAGCAGGGCCTGGCGGTCGCGCTCCTCGTTGAAGACCCGCACATGCGGCTTCTGCAGCCGCGCGGTCACCTTCCAGTCGATCTCCCTGACGTCGTCGCCGGGGCGATAGTCCCTGATCTCCTCGAAGTTCAGCCCGCGACCGCGCATGCGCGAGGCGAACCGGCCCGACAACAGGCTGTGCACCGGCTGACGCGGCAGAAATGAAACCTTGCGGCTGCGATATTCAAGCGCGATCAGATCGTCGAGCCCGACATAGACACCGGACATTTTGGCTGATGTCTCGGTCATAGCAACCCTCACGCAGCCGCGACAAGTTCGATGATCTTGTCGATCACCTGATCAGGGCCAATGCCCTGCGATACCGCCTCGTAACTCAGGATCAGCCGGTGCCGCAGGCAGTCGTGCACGACTGATCGCACGTGGTCGGGCGTGACGAAATCCTGCCCATCGAGCCACGCCCGCGCCCGCGCGCAGCGGTCAATGGCAAGGCTGCCGCGCGGGCTGGCGCCGATCTGGATCCACTTACCCAGGGGTTCGCCGTAGCGGCCGGGAAACCGCGTCGCATAGATCAGGTCGACGATGTATTTCTCCGCAAGGTCGGAGACGAAGATGCCGTCGATCTCGCCGCGCGCGTTGAGAATGGCCTGCTGCGGCACCGGCGGCGGCTCGATGGTGCCGGCTTCCGGCCTCTGCGCATTCTCAGCACGATTGAGCTTGATGATCTCCGCTTCCGTCGCCTCATCGGGATAGGTGATCACGACATGCATCAGGAAGCGGTCGAGCTGCGCTTCGGGCAGCGGGTAGGTGCCCTCCTGCTCGATCGGGTTCTCGGTCGCGAGCACCATGAACAGATCCGGCATCTTGTAAGTCTTGCCGGCGACGGTGACCTGACGCTCCTCCATCGCCTCCAGCAGCGCCGACTGCACCTTGGCCGGCGCACGATTGATCTCGTCGGCCAGCACGAGGTTGGCGAAGATCGGCCCCTTCTGAAACTGAAACTGGCCGCCCTTCTCGGTTTGCAGATAGATTTCCGCGCCGGTCACGTCCGACGGCAACAGGTCCGGCGTGAACTGTACGCGCGACAGGTCCGCTGCAAGGTTCTTCGCCAGCGTCTTCACTGCGCGCGTCTTGGCAAGCCCCGGCAGGCTTTCGATCAGGAGATTGCCGTTGGCCAGCAACCCGATCAGCATGCTCTCGACCAGGTGCTCCTGACCAAGCACAGATTTGCCAATGCGCGCCTTGAGATCGAGCACGGCATTCCGGGCCGACGAAGCTGTTGTGTTCTCGTTCATCGGCGAAGACCGCAACGCAATGGAACCGGAGCTGACCATCAAATCCCGCTTATGTTTGCTCGGGAGGCGTCGTTTGTGCCGATGCCTCCCGGCCTTGTCGTGTCACACCGCGCGCAACAGCGGGGCGGCGGGCCGTGTTACTTGGCGCCGGCCTTGGCAGCGTTCGCCTTGATCTTCGCTTCGACCTCGCGCGATATCTGGTCGATCGAGAAGCTCGCCTGCTCCTGGCTCGGCGGATACTCGATGAAGGTCTGCAGAAAGACCGCGGCGTGAGTCGTCAGCTGCGCCACCTTGAAGTCGTTCCTGGCGAGCCAATCGAAGTACTGATCCGAGACGATGTCGGCCTGCTCGTAGGGATCCATGCGCAGGTGATAGAGCTTGGGGACCCGCAGCGGAGTGAATGGCTCCTGCCAGACGGCGAAGCCACCTGGATGCTTCATCTCGACAAAGACGGCCTTCCAGTCGTCGAGACGATAGGCGACGAGCACACCATCGTCGTTGAAATAGGCGAACCAGTTTCGTGCGCTCTTCGGCTGCTGCCCTGTCACATAGGGGAGCTGATTGTAGCCATCGAGGTGGACCTTGAAGGTCTTACCACCGATCGGCGTGCCCTTCAGCAACCGCTCCTTGATGTCGGTGTCGCCGGCCGCTGCAAGAAGCGTCGGAAACCAGTCCAGACCGGAGAACATGTCGTTGGAAACCGAGCCTGGCTTGATCTTGCCCGGCCAACGGATCAAGGCCGGAACACGAAACGCGCCTTCGAAGTTCGAGTCCTTCTCGTTCCGGAATGGCGACGTGGCCGCGTCCGGCCAGGTCCAGCGATTGGGGCCGTTGTCGGTCGAGTAGATCACGATGGTATTCTCGGTGATGCCGAGGTCATCCAGCGCCTTGAGGATCTTGCCGACGTCGCCGTCGTGCTCGATCATGCCATCGGCGTAGAAGTTGCCGGGCATGCCGCTTTGGCCGGTCATCGACGGGCGCACATGCGTGAACAAATGCATCCGCGTGAAGTTCATCCAGCAGAAGAACGGCTTGTTCGCCTTGGCCTGGCGTTGAATGAAATCGACGCAGGCATCCGATGTCTCATCGTCGATCGTTTCCATCCGCTTTCGCGTCAGCGGTCCGGTATCCTCGATCTTGCCGTCGGCGCTGCATTTCAGCACGCCGCGCGGATGCTGATTGAACAGCGGATCTTCCTTCGGGAAGGTCGGCATCTCCGGCTCTTCCTCGGCGTTGAGGTGATAGAGGTTGCCGAAGAACTCGTCGAAGCCGTGCTTGGTCGGCAGATATTCATCCCGGTCGCCGAGATGGTTCTTGCCGAATTGCCCCGTGGCATAACCGAGCGGCTTCAGCGCCTGCGCGATGGTCACGTCGCGGTCCTGCAAGCCGACAGTCGCACCGGGAACGCCGACCTTGGAAAGGCCGGTCCGCTTGCAGGCCTGGCCGGTGATGAAGGTGGATCGCCCGGCCGTGCAGCTGTTCTCCCCGTAATAATCGGTGAACATCATGCCGTCCTTGGCGATACGATCGATGTTCGGTGTCCTGTAGCCGACGACGCCGAACGAATAGCAGCTCAGATTGGTCTGGCCGATGTCGTCGCCGAAGATCACGAGGATGTTCGGCTTCTTGTCGGACGATGTCGTGGGCGATGTCGCCGCAGGCGCCGCCTTTTGCGCCTGCGCCAAAGCTTCAGAGGTCAACGCCGCCGCTGCGACGATCGACGTGGTTCCGAGCAGCACATTCCTGCGGTTGATCACCTGCTCCGTTTCGACGGTCTTGTTGTTGTCGCTACTCATTCAACACTCCCTCTACTTTTCAGACGGCGTTTGCGGTGGTTGAGAAGGGATGGGCGACCGCACCACGCAGCGAAAGCCGACATGGCTGGTCGAGGTATCGACCGGCTCGGCGTGGCGGGCGGCGGGGCGGTAGCGGCGGCAATAGTTCGGCGCACAGAGATGCGAGCCGCCCTTGAGGACCTTGCGCGGAATCCTGATCGCGGGCTGGGCGGGGTCGTAGCTCGCGCTCTCGCCGCCGCCGCGCGGGTTCTGCGGGATACAGCAGGGTTTTGCGGCATCGGCCTCATGCCGGGCGGACCACCAGTCGGCGGTCCACTCCCAGACATTGCCGATCATGTCATGGACGCCATAACCGTTCGGCGGGAACGCGGTCACCGGCGAGGTTCGGTCAAAACCGTCCTCGCAGAGATTCTGCAGCGGGAAGTTGCCCTGCCAGGTGTTGGCCATGTGCTTGCCGCCCGGCGTCAGGGCATTGCCCCACGCAAACTCCTCATCTTCGAGACCGCCGCGCGCGGCGAATTCCCACTCGGCCTCCGTCGGCAATTCCTTGCCGGCCCATTCGGCGTAGGCGAGCGCATCGGCATAGGCGACGTGAACGACCGGATGGCTGCCGAGCACATTGATGTTGCTGCGCGGGCCGTAGGGCCGACGCCAGTTCGCGCCGCGCATGAAGGTCCACCATTGGCTCCAGTCGCGCAGCGTCGTGACCCGGCGCGGCGGACAAAACACCAGGGAGCCGGCGTACAGCATATGCGGCAGCGCGCCCGGGTATTGCGCCGGATCGGGCGGCCGCTCGGCGACCGTGATGTGGCCGGTGTCGCGCACGAATTCGCGGAATTGGGCGTTGGTGACCGGCGTGCGGTCGATCCAGAAGCCATCGACCGATGCCCGGTGCGATGGCGCTTCCTCGGGATAATGATGATCCGAGCCCATGCGGAACGTGCCGCCGGGAATCCAGACCATGTCATCGGTCTGGCTGCCGTCGTGCGGCTCTGGGTCAGCGGAGGTGGTCTCTGCGCGGAACATGCCCATGCACCTGTCCGCGCGTTATCGTGGGAGTTGGTGGCCGAACGTCGTGCTCGATTGCATCATCGCGCCCTTCCATTTTTCGATGCTGCTCGTTTCGGCAGCGTTTGATCACGTCAGGCCTTCTTCCCTTTCTCCTCCGTTCCTTTCCGCGCGCACGTCCACACGCGCAGCCGCTCCCGCGGCGCGTGATCCGTCCCATCGAACGTCGCGAGCTATTTCGCTTTGAGATCAAAGAATAGCGCAACACGCCCGGCGTGTAATGTGCAATTTGTGCCAACTTCAACCCCGGGGCGAGCAGTCTTAACGAAGCATGTCGCAATTCAGGTCAATCCGATGCCGTCACCATGATCGTATTCGCGGAAAAACAACGGAAATTGCGCTCGTTTGCAGATCCGCTCCGCGAGCCAGCCTCGCCGATCAAAATCAATCGAGGCACGATGTCGCAGGGCACGGCCGATCGATGGCGCGAATTGAACGCGCTGCACAAACCGGAATGCATCGAGCGTTGGATGCAGCGAAGGACGAGTTGGCGTCGCTCGCCCCCCGAGCAAGCCAATGCGATCATCGAGCGCAGCGACCTCGCGCTCGCTCGCGGCTTCGACTGATCGTTGTTTCAGCGCGGCATAGCCGCCGCATTCACCGGGATCAGGCGCTGCGCGATCGGGGAACTCCCCGTGCGAGACGCACGGGGAGGACGTGTTGGATCTGGTCTCAGGCGGGAAAACCGAACAGCTTCGCCGGGTTGTGGACCAGGATCTTCTCCAGGGTCGCCTGGTCAGGCGCGTAGCGATACATCAGCTCGATCAGATCGGCGTCGTTGGGCGGCTGCTTGACCGACACCGGATGCGGCCAGTCGCTCGCCCACACGCAGCGATCCGGCGCCGCCTCGATATAGGCGCGGGCGATCGGGATCACGTCGTCATAGGGCGGACCGGCCTTCGAGGTCTTCTCGCCGAGCGACAGCATCACCCAGAAATTGCCCTTCGACAGTAGCTCGAGCATCTTGCGCAGATTGGGATCGTCCTTGCCGCCGGCGGGATCAGGACGCGCCATGTGGTCGATCAGCACCGGCACGTCGAGCGACTGGTACTTCTCGACGCTCGACACGATGCCATCCTTCTCGGGCTGGATTTTCGCATACCAGCCGAGCTCGCGGATGCGCCCGATCGCCCGCGCGAAATCCTTGTCGGACAGCACGGCCCCGAGCTCCTGGCGGAAGCTGAAGCGCGCGCCACGCACGCCCGCCTCATGCAACTTTGCAAGGTAGGCATCGTCGGCCTCGGCGAACACCAGCGCATTGGCGCAGCCGCGATAGTTCGGGCCCATCGCCGCCAGGGCGTCGAGCACGACAGCGTGGTCCGCGCCGTAGGTCGTGGTCTGCACGATCACGCCGCGCTCGATGCCGAGCGCCTTGTGCACGCGGAGCGCGGCTTCCCAGGTCGCGGTCGGCATCTGATAGGCAGCACCGGGCCGGATCGGATATTTGTCCAACGGACCCAGCACGTGAAACTGGCTGTCCACGGTCTTCGGCGGCGGCGCCTTCGCGGGCTTGCGAGGATTGGGATCGAATGGAAGATAGGTCGGCATGATGCTCTTTCTAGTCGATGACGGCGGTGAAATCGCACTGCACCAGCGCGCCGCCCTCCATGTTGTCCATCGGCAGCGCGTGGCGCGCCGGGCGTGAGTGCTCGTCAGGAAACATCTTCAGCCATTCCGTATTCACCGGAGCACGTTGCGAGCGATCCTTCAGCCACACCGTCATCTTGATGATGTCGCCTGTGGCGCCGCCGGCGGCCTCCACCGTCGCCTTCATGTGCGCGAACATGTTGGCGCATTGTGCATCCAGGCTCTCGGGCATGGCGCCGGTTGCAGGATCGCGACCGAGGATAACGCCCGACATCACGAGATTGCCGATGCGGCTGGCATTCGGAATCGGATTGGCGTGCTTGAAGGCGCCGATATGGATGCTTCGGCGTCGGAGGTGATCTGTCATGAATGGGTCCTTTCTGGCTTGCTGCTGATCAGACGAACCGGCATGACACCGAGCCGAACGCGCCGTAGTCGGCATGAATCGTGTCGCCGCGGCGGATATCGACCGGGCGGGTGAACGATCCCGCGAGCACGACCTCGCCGGCGGCGAGATGCTCGTCATGTGGCGCCAGGCGATTGGCAAGCCAGGCGATGCCGTTCGCCGGATGATTGAGCACGCCGGCGGCAAGCCCAGTCTCCTCGACCTCGCCATTGCGGAACAGCAGCGCGCCGATCCAGCGCAGATCGGCCTCCAACGGACGGAACGGCCGGCCGCCGAGCACCAGCGCCGCGTTGGCGGCGTTGTCCGAGATCGTGTCCATCACCTTGCGCCCCTTCCCGGTCTCGGGATCGACGCGGTGCATCCGGGTCTCCAGGATCTCGAGCGCCGGCGTCACATAATCGGTGGCGTTCAGCACGTCGAAGATGGTGCAGTCCGTCCCGCGCAGCGGCGCCTTCAGCACGAAGGCGAGCTCGACCTCGATCCGTGGTGCATGGAAGCGATCGAACGGGATCGGACCGGCATCGGGATAGAACATGTCGGCGAACAGCACGCCGTAATCGGGCTCGGCGATGCCGACCGCGTTCTGCATCGCTTTCGAGGTCAGGCCGATCTTGTGCCCCTTGATGATGCGGCCGCGATCGAGTTGCAAGCGCGTCCAGGCTCGCTGGATTGCGTAGGCATCCTCGATGCTGAGATCGGGATGCTCGTGTGAAAATATCCCGACCAGTGACTTGGTTCGCTCGGCCTCGTCGAGCCTGGCCGCGAGGCGTTGGACCGTTGACGCATCGAGCATGAACTATCGCTCCGCGACCACGGTGTTGCGCAGCACGCCGATACCGGCGGATTCGACCTCGACCACATCGCCGGGCTTGAGCCAACGCGGCGGATCGAACCGCGCTCCCGCCCCGGTCGGCGTGCCCGTCACGATCATGTCGCCGGGCTTCAGGGTCGCGAAGGTTGAGAGATAGGCGATCAGCATATCGAACGGGAACATCAGCCGTTCCGTCGTATCCTGCTGCCGCACCTCGCCATTGACGCGGGTGACGATGTCATGCGGGCCGCGCGGATCGAGCTCGTCTGATGTGACGATCCATGGACCGAGGCTGCCGGAGCGATCGAAATTCTTGCCCTGGGTGACGTTGAACTTGCCGTGACGCAGCCAGTCCCGCACCGTGCCCTCGTTGCATAGCGTGATGCCGAAAATATGCGACCAGGCCTGTTCGCGCCGAATGTGCCGACCGCCCTTCCCGATCACGATGACGAGCTCGCCCTCATAGTCGAGCTGCTCCGAGACTTTCGGCTTCTCGATCGGCTGGCCGGAGCCTGTCATCGATGACATGCTGCGGACGAACAGGCTCGGATATTTAGGCAGATCCGAGCTATCCTTGTATTCGGCGTTGCGCTCGGCGTAGTTGACGCCGATGCACCACAGCTTTTCGGGCGCCAGCACCGGCGGCAGCAGGGTCACGCCGTCGAGGGCGTAGTCCGGCTGTTGTGCCGCGATCGCGCTTCGCGCCGCAGCCAGCGCGTCGGCCGCGATCAGCGCCTTCAGATCGGCGAAGTCGCGGCCGATCCGTTTCGTCAGATCCACCACGCCGCCCTCGACGGCCGCGCCATAGCGCGGCTCGCCATGTGCCAGATAGCTCAACAATCGCATTGTCGTCCTTTCCAAGACATCGTCAGGCTGCGCGTCCGGCTGCCGCAAGCTCGCGGCCGCGCGTCTCGGGCAGCAGCAGGGTCATCGTGAGGAACAGGGCGATCGCGGGCGCCACGATCAACATGCCCGTCGCCAACTCACCGCCGAACGCTGTGGCCGCCAATGGCACCACCACCGGTGCGAAGCTGCCGATGCCGCGGCCGGCCATGTAGATCACCGAGACTGCGGTCGAGCGCACCTCGATCGGGTAGATCTCGGACAGCCAGGTCCCGACCACGCCGAGCGCGGAATTGCCGATCACGAAGGCGATGTAGACCCAGAACATCGGGAAGCCGAACAGGTTGCCGGCGTACTTCACATGCGCGAACGCATAGAGCCCGCAGGCCGTCGCGACCCAGGACAGCCCCGGCAGCAGCGCCCCGAACCGGCGGCCGAAGGCGTCGTTGAGCAGGCCCATGCAGATGTAGGAGCAGCCACCCACGACTGATGCGATGACCGAGATGTTGCGCACCACTTCAGGCGGCGTGCCGAGCGACTTCTGCATCAGCGTCGGCGTAAACACGACGATGCCGTAGTAGCAGAACATGTAGGCCATCATCCACACCAGGCACATGATCGAGATCGGCAGCAGCCGGCCCTGGAACATCAGCAGCAGCGTGTTGGTGCTCTTGTTGGCGCTCTTCGCGGTCTCCACCAGGCCGCTCTTGCGCGCGCGATCGAACTGCAGCCACGCTTTCGATTCCGGCATGAAGAAGCGGATGAAGATCATCAGGATGATCGGCGTGCCGCCGGTGAGCAGGGCGATGCGCCAGCCCCATTCGGTGCTGAACGAGGTCGTGGCCCAGACGCCGACGATCGACGCGCCGGCGCTGGCGATCACCGCACTGCCCTGGATGAAGGCGCTGCCGAGGCCGCGGCGATCCTTGTTCCAGGCTTCGTTGAACAACACCATGCCGGCGCCCCACTCGCCGCCGAGGCCGACGCCGGTGACGAAGCGGAGGATCGCGAGGCTGGTATAGTCCCAGGCGAAGGCCGACGCGATCGATCCGGCGGCGAACACGCCGAGCGTGAGTTGCAGCGCCTGCTTGCGGCCGATGCGGTCACCGAGCCAGCCGAACAGCGCGCCGCCGATCACCGAGCCGATCAGCGTCAGGCTGGTGACGCTTGCGACCTGGGTGAGCGATATCTTGAGCGAGCCCTGGATCGAGCCCATCAGGAACGGCATGATCAGCACGTCGTAGAGATCGAGCGCAAAGCCGAGCATGCATGAAAAGATGATCGCGGCGCGTTCGCCGGTCGAATAGCCGTTGAGATTGGAGGTCGGGGATTGGTCGGTCATTGAGATGTCGGTTGTCGTCGCGGTCATGCGGGTCACTCCGGCGACTTCGGGGTCTGGAATACGGCGCGTAACGTGACGATCTCGCCCAGCCGCGCATAGCGCGGGCCGCCGATGCGGGCGATCGGATCGAGCGCTTCGGTCTCGACCTTGCCGTTGCTGACGAGGCCATCGCGGATATGGAACATCACGACTTCGCCGACGATGAGCCGGCTGCGTGTCTCGCCGAATTCGAGGCATTGCCGGAAGCGGCATTCCATCGCGACCGGTGCCGCGGTCAGGCGTGGGACCTTGATATGCTCGCTTGGCGCCGTCTCCAGCCCGAGCTGCTCCACCTCGCTGATCTCCGGCGGATGCTCGACCGAGCTCTCATGCACGGCGTTCATCAGCGGGGCATCGGCGATGTGGATCACATATTCTTCGGTATCGAGAATGTTGTGCGCCGTATCCTTGTAGTCGGCCCCCTTGCGGCCGACGCTGATGGCAAGCATCGGCGGCTTCTGCGACACGAAGGTAAAGGCGCTGAACGGCGCCAGGTTGAGCACGCCGCTGCGCGACAGGCTCGTCACCCAGGCGATCGGACGCGGCACCACGATGCCGGTCATCAGACGGTAGATCCGCTCGGCGCCGAGATCGGATGGATCGATCTGCATCGTCCGCTCAATCCAGCTGCTTGGACCGAGGATCACGGGACGGCCATTGCGGACCGGCTATTGCCGCCGCAACGGCAGCTACGGCTATCCAGAGCGATTTCATTTATCCTCCCGCAGTGACGGATCGCTTCCGCCCTCTTGTTCTTGAGAACCCGTCGAGTGGCGCCAAGGTTTGCCCCGACCAGACCGCAATCTGTCGATTCCGGGCTTTACCTGTCGACCGATTCATGCGGTTCTTGTCCACATTATGGACAAGACATCCACCTCAAGACCGGTCCGACGCCGGGCGGAACCGCGGCCGGGCGCCCAGGCGATCCGCCGCGCGCTGTCCGTGCTGCGCATCCTGGCCGCAGGCCGCGAGAACGGCGTCCCGCTCGCCGAAGTCGTGCAGGCCACCGGAATGACACGGCCCACGGTGCATCGGATCGTCCACGTGCTGATCGAGGAAGGCATTGTCGAGCGCCATCAGAAGACCGGCCGTTACGCGATCGGCGGCCAGGTCGGCGAACTCGCGCTCGCACGTCGATCACGCTCGCCCCTGCTGGCCGCCGCAGACGACATCCTGAGGCAAACCCTGCAGCAAGTCGGCGACACGCTGTTCCTGACCGTGCGCACCGGCAATGACACGCTGTGCGTCGACCGCAGGATCGGTTCCTACCCGATCCAGGTGCTATCGATCGAAGTCGGCGCGCGACGCCCGCTTGGGGTCAGCAGCGCCGGAGTTGCCATTCTCGCCGCGATGCCACCGAATGAAGCCCGCAAAATCGTCGCCGCCAACGAAGTCAGGTTCAAGGCTTATCGCACCAATGCATCGGCGGTGCTGGGGCAGATCGCCGCCGCGCGGCGTCGTGGCTACAATCTGCGCGAGGTCGGACTGGTGCAGGGAACGAAATCGATCTCGACCTGGATCAAGACTCCGGACGGCCGCCCGGCCGCAGCCATCACCTTGTCGGCGGTGCGGGTGCGACTGGGCCCCCGCCGGGAACAGGAGATCGCCGAGATTCTGCTGAAAGCGGCGCACACAATCGAGCAGGAAATCCACGCATCGTCGTCGACCGCGGCTATCGCCCTCGCGGGGGAATAACGGCTCGGGACCGCAATTGTCTAAACAGCATGTAAGCTTCGCGTAAGCAGGGCCGCGTCTGATTTCACGACAGCCTGTGCTGTTAGATGAACGGACTAATCCCAATGTCGGAAGCCTACATCACACATCATGTGCTTTTCGCCGCGATTCCGCGCTGCTAGACTTCCGCTGGTTGGGAGGAAATGCATGTTCAGGAAATTGCTGCTTGGTCTTGCTCTGATTGCCTTTGCCGGTGCCGGCGCTGCGGTTGCGCAGCAGAGCGGCATCAAGCGAACCCCGCTGCAGAAGGTCGATTTCCCGGCGGGCTACAACACGGTCACGGCGATTGCCGAGGTTCCGGCCGGGGGTGCGTCGGGGCGCCACAGCCATCCCGGCGTCGAAACCGGCTATGTGCTCGAAGGCGAGCTCGACCTTCTGATCGACGGCAAGCCGCCTTTGAAGCTAAAGGCGGGCGATTCCTACCAAATCCCGGAAGGTGCGGTGCACGACGCCAAGACGTCCGGCGACAAGCCGCTCAAGGTGCTTGGGGTCTACGTGGTCAAGGCCGGAGAGCCCTTGGCAAAACCAGCGCCGTGAGTCGAACCAAATGGACCTCGGATCATTTGGTTCATGTGAGCTTCAGGTGCGGCGAGCAACAATTTCAGTTCGCCGGGCCTTTGATTTTTTGCCTGTTTGCAGGGATATGAACCGAACGGATGCGCGGTAAATTTCGTCAGATCTCATTGCCGCGCCGCCTCGTCGCCGATCTCATGCACGCGTCGGCCGGCGTGCCGTTCGTCTCCCTCACGCGCACACTGAACGTTCGTGCGGTCGTCGAGGCGCGCGCACGCATGGCGCAGGCACCTGGCTGGGCCGCCATCTTCGTCAAGGCGTTCGCGCTGGTCGCCAAGACCGAGCCGACGCTACGCACGCTGCACGTCAAATGGCCGTGGCCTTGCCTGTACGAGCTGCCGTGCAGCGTCGGCATGGTGGCGATTGCGCGGGTTGAGAAAGGTGAGGACTGCGTGCTGTTCGAGCGCGTCCGGGGAGCCGACGAGATGGCGCTCGCCGACGTCGACGCGCTGATCCGGCGCGCCAAGACCGCGCCGCTGCACGAAATCCCCTCGTTCCGCAAAACGCTTTGCGTGACGCGCCTGCCGTTTCCGCTGCGCCGCCTGGCCTGGGCGATCGGAATGAATTTCGGCCGGCAGCGCGCCAATTTCTGCGGCAGCTTTGGCGTGACCTCGGTCGCGGCCTATGGTCCGGGCGAATTGCACGCGCTGAGCCCGGGCCCGTTCCTGCTGAGCTATGGCGTGATCAAGCCGGATCACACGGTCGACGTGGTGCTGCGCTGGGATCATCTGGTCTGTGATGCCGCCCTGATCGCCCAGACCATGACCCGGCTCGAGCAGGTGCTGGGCGGTGAAATCGCCGCGGAATTGGCCACGATCGAGCCGCAAGCCGACGCCCGGCCGGTCCGGACCGCCGGAAACCGGCTGTAAGGTGGCAAAACAGGCCAATTTTGGCGCCGATTCGGCCCGAAATGCCCCGCGTTTTGTTTGACAGGACCGGACTTTCTCCTTAAGACCACCCTTGCTCGCGGGCCGGTTTCGGCCCGCGATGCGTTTCGCGACCCGTGGTTCTCCCCGAGCTTTCGAGGCGGACCTGTCGGTACAGGCCTTTTGGCCGGTACACAGGAGGGCGCGTCTCCTCAAACCCTAGACTGACAAAACGCCGGGCGCTGGATAGCGACGGCTATACAAAGAGGACGCGATGACAAAGCGCAGTGAGGCGAAGTACAAGATCGATCGCCGCATGGGCCAGAATATCTGGGGCCGCCCGAAGAGCCCTGTGAACCGCCGCGAATACGGCCCCGGCCAGCACGGCCAGCGCCGCAAGGGCAAGCTCTCCGACTTCGGCGTGCAGCTCCGCGCCAAGCAGAAGCTCAAGGGCTACTATGCCAACATTTCCGAGCGCCAGTTCCACGGCATTTACGTCGAAGCCAGCCGCCTGAAGGGCGACACCGGCGAGAACCTGATCGGCCTGCTCGAGCGTCGTCTCGACACCGTGGTCTATCGTGCCAAGTTCGTCTCCACGATGTTCGCCGCGCGCCAGTTCATCAACCACGGCCACATCAAGGTGAACGGCCGCAAGGTCAACATCGGCAGCTACAAGCTGAAGATCGGCGACACCATCGAGGTCAAGGAATCCTCCAAGCAGCTGACCCCGGTGCTGGAAGCCGCCCAGCTGCCCGAGCGCGACGTGCCTGACTTCCTCGAGGTCGATCACGGCAAGATGACCGCGAAGTTCGTCCGCACCCCGGCCCTCACCGACGTGCCGTTCCCGGTGCAGATGGAGCCCCATCTGATCGTCGAATTCTATTCGCGCTGATCAGTTCAGCGTTGCGAGATCCGAAAGGCCCCGGTTTTGCCGGGGCCTTTTTGTTTGGGTAATGTCGCGCCGCACCGACCGAGAGAGACATCATGCACTACACCCCTGCCCGGCCCGATCCGAAGGCGCCCGCCGTCCGCATCAACCTGCTGTCGGACACCCAGACCAAGCCTACGCCGGCGATGCGCGAGGCGATGGCCAAAGCGGAGGTCGGCGACGAGCAGGTCGGCGACGATCCGACCACCAATGAACTCAACGCCCGCGTCGCCGATCTGCTCGGCAAGGAAGCGGCCGTCTTCATGCCGTCAGGCACGATGTGCAACGTCGCCGCGACCTTGGCCTATTGCCGCCCCGGCGACGAACTCCTGGCGCATGCGACCGCGCATATCGTCGCGCGCGAGGGCGGCGCGCATGCGGCGCTGGGCGGCTTCCAGATCACACAGCTTGCCGGCGACGACGGCCAGTTCACGCCGGAGACGTTCCGCGCCGCGCTGCATCCGCGCACCCGCTACCAGCCGCCACAGGTGCTTGTCAGCGTCGAGCAGACCGCCAATATCGGCGGCGGCACGATCTGGAAGAAGGCCGCGCTCGACGAGGTCGTGCGCATCGCCAAGGCCCATGGGCTCGTGACCCACATGGACGGCGCGCGGCTGCTGAACGCCACCGTCGCCTCCGGCATCTCGCCGCGCGACATGACGGCAGGCTGGGATTCGGCCTGGATCGATTTCTCCAAGGGCCTCGGCGCGCCGATCGGCGGCGTCATCGCCGGCACCCGCGCCTTCATCGACGACGTCTGGCGCTGGAAACAGCGGCTCGGCGGCTCGATGCGGCAGTCCGGCGTCTGCGCCGCCGCCTGCATCTACGCACTCGATCATCACGTCGATCGCCTCGCCGACGATCACGCCAACGCGCGGGCGCTGGCGCGCGGGCTGTCGCAGATCAACGGCATCGCGGTGCAGGCACCCGAGACCAACCTCGTGTTCTTCAAGCCTGACGGCGCCGGCGTATCGGGCGACAAGATGGTCGCCGAGCTGCGCAAGCGCGGCGTAACGCTGGCGATGATGGACGGCCGGATCAGGGCCTGCACGCATCTCGACGTCACCGCAGCGATGATCGAGGAGATGATCGGCCACGTCAGGGATATCGTTCGCGCGGCATAGCCGTTCGTCATTGCGAGCGAAGCGAAGCAATCCATCTGCCCGTGTACGCGGAACGATGGATTGCTTCGTCGCTTCAGCGCAAAATTGCTTTGCAATTTTGTCGCGAGCTCCTCGCAATGACGAAAGGAAGTCTTACCCGGATTATCGCCCCATCGCCTTGTAGATCAGCGTCTTCAGCTCCTGCTGGATCCGGCCGCGCTGTGATGGCGTCTGCACCATGAAGATCCCGAACAGATCGTCCGCGGGATCGATGAAGAAGAACGTGCCGCCGACACCGTCCCAGCGATACTCACCCAATGGCCAGTCCGTGTTCGACGGCACCGAGGTACGAACCGCGAAGCCGAGGCCGAAGCCGGAGTTCGGACCGGGATAATAGTTCTTGTCGCGCACAACGGCGGTTTCCGGACCGATATCATCCCGCGCCATCAGCGCGATGGTCTCCGGCTTCAGATAGCGCTTGCCCTCGTAGCTGCCGCCGTTCAGCAGCATCTGCGAGAAGCGCGCGTAGTCACCGACGGTGCCGACCATGCCGCCACCGCCGGATTCCCAGCGCAGCGCCTTGCGCGGGTCGCGGATCTCGGCGACCGGACTGATCCTGCGATCCGTCGGCATCGGCTCGGCGATCAGCGGCCATTTCGCGGGGTCGGCGACGTAGAACGCGGTCTCGTTCATGCCGAGCGGGCCGAGCAGCCGCTCCTTCTCGACCTGAAACAGGGACTTTCCTGTGATCACCTCGATGATGCGGCCGAGCACGTCGGTGGAATGGCCGTAATCCCATTGCGTGCCGGGTTGTTCGGCAAGCGGCAGCGCCGTAAGCCGCGCCACGAACTCGGCATTGTCGGGGTCGTTGTCGAACAGGCCGGCATCGGCATAGTCCTTGTTCACGATCCCGCCGCCGTAATAGCCGTAGGGCAGGCCTGCGGTGTGGCGCATCAGATCCTCGATGGTGACGGGCCGCTTGAGCGGCTCCAGCATCATCGTCGCCTTGCCTTCGTCGCCACGCTTCTCCACGCCGACCTTCATATCGGCAAAGGCCGGGATGTATTTCGCCACGGGATCGCTGAGGGCGAGCTTGCCGTCCTCCACCAGCATCATCGCGATAACAGTCGTGATCGGCTTCGACATCGAATAGAGGCGGAAGATGGTGTCCGCGCTCATCGAGAATTCGGTTGCGAGGTCGCGAACTCCGAAATTCTGGTAGTAGACCGGCTTGCCGTGCTGCTGCAGCAGCAGGATCGCGCCGGGAATCTTTCCGGCCGCGATCTCGTTCCTGACATAGTCGGAGACCTTGGCGAGGCCTTCCGCCGAGAAGCTGTGCGCGGCCGGCCCCGCGGAGCCGGCCCTCGCACTCGTTGCGATCAGCGCGAGCACCAGTGCCGCGACAAATGCGCGGCACCCACGCATGTCAGTTCTCCATCGCTTCATAGACGAGCTGCTTCAACGTCCGCTGGATGCGCTGGCGCTCGGTCGGCGTCTGCTCCAGGAGGACGAAGAAGAAGTCCTGCTTGCGATCGATGACATAATAGCAACCGCTCGCTCCATCCCATTTCAGCTCGCCGAGATCGCCGGGCGGCGGCGGCTTCGCAGTGCCCGGATCGGTGCGCACCGCAATCCCCAGCCCGAAGCCAAAGCCGTCGCCAGGGAAATAGAAAAAGTCGCGCGCGACGCCGGAGTTCGGGCCGACGCGATCCGTCGTCAATTCCTTGAACGTTTCCGGCTTCATGATGGTCTTGCCGTCGAACGTCCCGCCATTGAGCAGCATCTGGGCGAAGCGCGAATAATCCGCCATGGTCGAGACCATGCCGCCGCTGGCGGATTCCCATTTCTTGACCTTGGTCGGATCGTTGACCCGGCCGACCCGGAAATCGCTGTCGTTCGGCATCGGCTCGGCCATCAGCTTCTGCTTCTCGGGATCGGTGACGAAGAAGCCGGTGTCTTTCATGCCGAGCGGGCCAAGCAGCCTTTCCTGCTCGATCGTCGAGAGCTTCTCGCCGGTGGCCACTTCCATCACGCGCGCCAGGATGTCGGTGGAATGACCGTATTGCCAGAGCTCGCCTGGCTGGTTGTGCAGCGGCAACTTGGCGATCCGCTCGGCGAATTCAGCGAGATCGAAATCGCCGCCATAGATATCGGCCGCCTTGTAGGCCTTGCGGACCAGGCTGTCGCCATAGAAGCCGTAGGTGATGCCGGACGTATGCGTCATCAGATCGAGGATCGTGATCGGTCGCTTCAACGGCACCAGCTCGAGTGTCTTGGTACCGTCCTCGGCCTTCTTCTCGACCCCGACCTTCATGTTGGCAAAGGAGGGAATGTATTTCGAGACGGGATCGTCGAGCTTGTATTTGCCCTCCTCCAGCAGCTGCATCGAGGCCACAGCGGTGATCGACTTGGACATCGACGCCAGGCGGAAGATGGTCTTGTCCGTGATCGGCACCTTGCTGACCACGTCCTGCACGCCGAAGGCCTCGTGATAGACCGGCTTGCCGTGCTGCTGGATCAGGACGATGGCGCCCGGAATCTTTCCGGTCGCGACCTCGTTCTTGAAGAACTCGCTGATCTTGGCGAGCTTGTCTGGGTTGAAATGTGCACCCGCCGGGATCTCATAGGTGCCCTCGGTGTGCGAGAACGCCGGCGCCGCAAGCACCACGGCCGCGACCGCGGCCGCGCACATCAAACGAAATGAATGCATTCGAGCTATCCCTCTCCGGAAATCACGGAGAAGTGTAGCGGCGGTATCATCAGGCACAAGGGCTCCCGAGGCCGTCTAGGACCTTCTGATGAAGCTCGCCACTCGGGGCCGAAAAGCAGCAGAAAGTCACCCGCGTGACGCCGGGTGCGGCCGCCAGGGCATCGACCACGGCCTTGATCGCAATGCCCGCAGCACGGTCTGCCGGGAAGCGATAGACGCCGGTCGAAATGGCGGGAAATGCAATGGAAGCGAGTTGGTTAGCGTGGCAAAGCTCGATGCCGCGACGATAACAGGACGCGAGCAGCGCATCCTCGTTCTGGGTGCCACCGTGCCAGATCGGGCCAACCGCGTGGATCACATGCCCTGCGGGAAGCCGATAACCCCCGGTGATCTTGGCATCGCCCGTCGCGCAGCCATGGAGCGTGCGGCACTCGGCGAGCAACTCGGGGCCCGCGGCGCGATGGATCGCGCCATCGACGCCGCCGCCACCGAGCAGCGATAAATTGGCCGCGTTGACGATGGCGTCAACGCGTAAGGTTGTGATGTCGGTAACGATGACGTCGAGCCGCGCCTTGCCGATCCGGCGCGCGGTCAAGGTCAGGCAGCCACGTCGACCGGGATACCCTTGTCGGCAAACAGCTGCTGCAATTCACCGGCCTGGAACATCTCGCGGATGATGTCGCAACCGCCGACGAACTCGCCCTTCACATAGAGCTGCGGGATCGTCGGCCAGTTCGAATAGACCTTGATGCCGTTGCGCAGCTCGGCGGATTCGAGAACGTTGAGACCTTTGTAGCCGACACCGATGTGATCGAGGATCTGCACGACCTGTCCGGAAAACCCGCACTGCGGGAATTGCGGCGTGCCCTTCATGAACAGCACGACGTCGTTCGACTTCACTTCGTTGTCGATGAATTGCTCGATGCTCATTTTCGCTTCCTTGCGTAGGCGGCGCTCTCAGGCCTTAACGGGCCGGCCCGCCCTTCTAACCCGTGACTGGCTATATATGTAGCTCAAACCATTGTGCATCCAAAGCAAAATGGCGGAAATCTGGCATGCGGCGGGGGCTGGACGGGGCCCCAAAAGGCGCCGGGATTATCTGACGGGCCCAATATCATCGGAGGGGAGGCTTTTTTCCCGTAACGGAGCCCCTATCTAGGACGAACTGTCCGTCAGGAACCAGATTGCCGAAGCAACGTTCTCTCCCTCGAATCGGAGACCCTCGTGACGAAACCAGCCTCTGCCGCGGCCGCAGCCCATTCCGCGGCCTCCCCGTCACTTTCCTCCGAATCCGGGCCGCTTGCCCAGCGCCTGGTCGACGCCTATCGCACGGTCCGCGACGAGACCGAGCGCCGGGTCGCGCCGCTATCCCCCGAAGACCAGCTAATCCAGTCGATGCCGGATGCGAGCCCCGCCAAGTGGCACCGCGCCCATACGACCTGGTTCTTCGAGCAGTTTCTGCTCGGCGAGCATGTCAAAGGCTACACGCCGTTCCACCCGGACTACGCCTATCTGTTCAATTCCTATTACGTCACCGCCGGCCCCCGGCATGCCCGCCACCAGCGCGGTCATCTGACCCGCCCGACCGCCGACGAAGTCACCGCCTATCGCCGCCATGTCGACGCCGAGGTGGTGAAGTTCTTCCAGACCGCCGCACCTGAAAAGCTCGCAGCGCTGGTGCCGCTGGTCGAGGTCGGCCTCAATCACGAGCAGCAGCATCAGGAGCTGATGTACACCGACATCCTGCACGCGTTCGCGCAGAACCCGATCCCGCCGGCCTACGATCCGGCCTGGCACTTCCCGGCGTCGCATCGCGGCGCGGACGAATGGGTGACGCTCAACGAAGGCATCCACACGGTGGGGCACGCCGATGACAGCTTCCATTTCGACAATGAGAAGCCCGCGCATCGCGCGCTGGTCGGTCCGGTCAAGCTTGCGAAGAACCTCGTCACCAATGCCGACTGGCTCGCCTTCATGAAGGACGGCGGCTATTCCACCGCCACGCTGTGGCTGATGGATGGCTTCGGCACGGTGAGCAATGAGGGCTGGCAGGCGCCCGGTCACTGGCGCGAGATCGACGGCGAGTGGAAGATCATGACGCTCGGCGGCCTGCAAGCCATCGATCCGCGCGCTCCCGTCTGCCACGTCAGCTACTACGAAGCCGACGCCTTCGCCCGCTGGGCCGGCAAGCATCTGCCGACCGAGATGGAATGGGAGGTCGCGGCGCGCGCCGGCCTGCTCAACGACGCCTACGGCATCGTCTGGCAATGGACCCGCAGCGCCTATTCACCCTACCCGGGCTACCGCGCGATCGAAGGCGCGCTCGGTGAATACAACGGCAAGTTCATGGTCAACCAGCTGGTGCTGCGCGGCTCATCGCTGGCGACGCCATCAGGTCACAGCCGTGTCACCTACCGCAACTTCTTCTATCCACACCATCGCTGGCAATTCACGGGGTTACGCCTCGCCGACTACGCCTGATCTAATCCTGTCGACATCAAGTGCGCGCCGGTAAGCGCGTTCAGGAGAGTATCATGAATGTGCATGCCGCCGCTTTGGCCAAAGCGTATCCGTTCGACGAAGCGACCTCGGCATTTGCCGGCGACGTGATCGGCAACCTCGCCCGTCACCCGAAACGGCTGTCGCCGAAATATTTCTATGACGCCACCGGCTCGGAGCTGTTCGAGCAGATCACGGTGCTGCCGGAATATTATCCGACGCGCACCGAGCTCGGCATCCTGCGCGATCGCGGCGACGAGATCGCCGCGACGATCCCGGACGGTGCGGCGCTGGTCGAGTTCGGCGCCGGCGCCACCACCAAGGTGCGCCTGCTGCTCGAGCATTGCCAATTCGCAGCCTATGTGCCGGTCGACATATCCGGCGATTTCCTGAAAGCGCAAGCCGACGGCTTGCGCAAGGATTTCCCCGGTCTCGGCATCTATCCGGTCGCGGCCGACTTCACCACGCCGTTCGCGTTGCCGGAGGCCGTCGCCGCGATGCCGAAGGTCGGCTTCTTCCCCGGCTCGACGCTCGGCAATTTCGAGCCGAGCGAGGCCCTGGCCTTCCTGCGCAGCGCACGCCAGATCCTCGGCCACGGCGCGCAGATGATCATCGGCGTCGACCTCGAGAAGGACGAGCGCGTGCTGTACGATGCCTATAACGATGCGGCCGGCGTCACCGCGCGTTTCAACCTCAATGTGCTGGTGCGCATCAACCGCGAGCTCGGAGGCAATTTTGATCTCTCGGGCTTCACCCATCGCTCGATCTACAACCGCGATCGCCATCGCATCGAGATGCATTTGATCAGCCGCAAGGCGCAGACCGTACGGATCCTCGGCAACACCTTCGCGTTTCGTCCGGGCGAGAGCATTCACACCGAGAACAGCTACAAATACTCGCTCGAGCGTTTCACCGCGCTGGCCCGCAGCGCGGGCTGGAAGGTGCGCAACAGCTGGACCGACGCCAACACGATGTTCTCGGTGCACGCGCTGGTCGCCGACTAGCACCTGACCAGGACGGGGCACGATCATGACCCGGCGCGCGCTGCAGATTGCGACAGCGGTGCTGGCTCTGGTGCCCATCCTGACGGGCATCATCACCATGCTCGGCGTCAGCGATCCGCTTTATGCCTCGTCTGGTGTGCCGGCGCTGCCGGTGCTGGACAGCAATCTGCGCTTCTTCGGCGGGGTCTGGCTCGGCCTCGGCCTCGCTCTGCTCTGGCTGGTGCCGCGCATCGAAAGCGAGAGTGTGCTGTTTCGCGTGGTCTGGGGCGGCATCTTCCTCGGCGGCATCGGCAGGCTGCTGTCGATGGTGATGGTAGGCACCCCGCCGCTGCCCTTCGTGGGCTTCACCGCGCTCGAAGTGATCGGCGCGCCGCTGTTCGTGTATTGGCAGCACCGCGTGGCAACGGCGGGACACGGGTAGCGGCCGCCGCTAGTCCTCTTCCCCGGTCGACCGCAGCGAGATCGACTCCCATGCCGCGACCATGATCATGATCGCGGTGGTGACGATCGAGAGCACCAGCGGCGACATGTCACGGGCAAAGTACGCTGTGATCGCCAGCGCGACGATGCCGACGCCGTGGGAGAGCTGCAGGAAGTTGCGGATCACATATTTGAACAGGATGGTCCCGACCAGGAACAGCGCCGGGCCGCCGACCGAGCTCACGATCGTCTTGAGATCGGTATGGCCGCCAGGGTGCTTCAGCACCAGCTCGTCGGCGACCGCGGTCAGGATGATGCCACCGACAATCGGCATGTGCAGATAGGTGTAGGCGATCCGCGCCACGCGGCCGGACTCGTCGGACTTGGAGATCATCTCCGAGCCGGCCTCGGCGCCCTTGTGGAAATAGATCCACCACATCGCGATGCTGCCGATCAGCGCCGAGAGGAAGGCTGCGACATTCTCCGGGGTCCAGGTCAGCTCGGCAAAGGTCGCGCCGTCGACCACGATCGCCTCGCCGAGCGCAATGATGATGAAGCCGGCACAGCGCTCGGCCATATGGCCGCCCTCGACCGACCACGCCTCCATCGAGGAGAAGCCCAGTCCTGGGGTCCAGAACCGCAGCGCCGGCGCGACATATTCGATGGCCAGCGCCGCGATCCAGAGCCACATCCGCGTCTCGTGCTCGGCGAAGCCGCCGAGAACCCACAGCACGGCCGAGCCGGACAGCCAGGTCAGGATGCGAATCGCATTGTGGCGCACCGCCGTTCGGCGCCGCGGTGTCGCCAGCAGCCAGAACGCGGTGCGGCCGACCTGCATCGCGGCATAGGTCCCGGCGAACCACAGCCCGCGCCCCTCGAAGGCGGTCGGGATCGAGGTCGACAGCAACAGCCCGCCCAGCATCAGCACGAACAGCAGCAGGCGGACCGGCGTCAGCTCGGGATTGAGCCAGTTGGTGACCCAGGTGGTGTAGACCCACACCCACCACACCGCGAGGAACAGCAGCGTGACCTGCACCGCGCCCAGCGGGGTGAAGTGGTGCAGCAGCGTGTGCGACAGCTGCGTGACGGCGAAGACGAAGACGAGGTCGAAGAACAGCTCGGCATTGGTGACGCGGCTGTGCTGGTTCGGCACGATGACGCGAAACATCGCGCCGCGCGGATTGTCTGTCATCGCCCGAGGCCCCCGCCCGCCGGCCTTGAGGGCCTAGCCGCCCGGCACCCCGGTCTGCAGCGCCAGCGCATGCAGCACGCCGCCCATCTGGCCCTTCAGCGACTGATAGACGATCTGATGCTGCTGGACGCGGGACTTGCCGCGGAATGACTCGGATATGACAGTGGCCGCGTAGTGGTCGCCGTCGCCGGCCAGATCGCGGATCGTCACCTCGGCATCGGGGATCGCTGCCTTGATCATCGATTCGATATCACGGGCGTCCATCGGCATCCCAGTCCACCTCCGTCAGGGTCGTTCGAATCATGGCTGGCTTGGCAGCCATGCAGGTAAAACCTAGCGCCTGAGGTCTTCTAGGTCATCCTGCCGCACACTATATTCCCATTCCCAGCGATTTAAACCTGCATCAATCGGTCACAAGCCATCACGCCGAAATGACCAGAAGAGGCGCAGAATCATGAAGCTCCCCGGCCCCGACCATCCGATCACGATCACGCCAAATGCCAAGCGCGTCCGCGTCACCGCCGACGGCGTCGTGATCGCCGAGACCAGCCATGCGCTGACCCTGAAGGAAGCGAGCTATCCGGCCGTGCAATATGTCCCCCGGCAGGACGCCAACATGGCGCTTTTGACCCGTACCGAGCGGACCACGCATTGCCCCTATAAGGGGGATGCGAGCTATTTCAGCATCAAGGCCAACGGCAAGACGCTGGACAATGCGATCTGGACCTATGAGGAGCCGTTCCCGGCCATGACCGAGATCACAGGCCACCTCGCCTTCTATCCGGACAAGGTGAAGATCGAGGAAGTCGCCTAGACCACCGCGCCTGCCGCGAGGCTTACCCCGCCTGAAGCACGCAAATGCCCGAGCCAGGCCCGGGCATTTTCGGCGAGCCGATCGCGCACCTACACCCTGAAGACTGTGAGCCCGAGGATCAGGAGCACCAGGAAGATCACGACGAACACGTAGAACAGGAAGCGCGCGATATCGGCGGAGGCGGCTGAGATGCCGGTGAAGCCGAGCAAGCCCGCGATGATCGAGACGACCAGGAAGATCAACGCCCATTTCAGCAATGTCATTGCTTGCTCCACCAACCGCGCGCGCTTTGCGCGTCCGCCGATAACGCCGGCTCCCGAACCCGGTTCCAAAACGAAACAAAAACGCTGAGATGGCCGACCTCGACACCACGGAAACGGGCCGATTTGGCCTTGCTGAATCGAGTTCCCGACTGCAACATCAGGCTGCAGATCCGGCTGGGGGCACCATGAAATCGATTGCTCACGCGGCTCCGGCCGTCGACGTCCAGGCAGCACCGAAGCTCCACAAGCGCAATGTCGCCCTCGACCGCGCACGCACCTTCCTGACGCTGGTCGTGCTGCTGCATCACGCCGTGATCCCCTACACCCATTTCGGGCACACCGACCCGACGTCGTGGATCGGCTTCGACTGCGTGGTGCTCGCCACCGACAGCTTCTTCATGGCGATGTTCTTCTTCCTGTCGGGGCTGTTCGTCTGGCCCGGGCTCGGCAACAAGCCGTGGCTGATCTTCCTGCGCGACCGGCTGCTGCGGCTCGGCCTGCCCTTCGTCGTCTGCGCGGTCACCGTGATCCCGATCGCCTATTACGCGATCGCGCTGCGCTCGACGCCGGATCTGACCTTCTCCGAATTCTGGTGGAAGACCATGACGGCCGGGCCGTGGCCGAGCGGCCCGATCTGGTTCGTCTATGTCCTGATGACCTTCGACCTCACCGCGAGCCTGCTGTACCGGGTGTCGTCGCGTCTGCTCGATCCGATCAACCGTCTGTCGATCAAGGGATTTGAACGTCCCTCGAAGTTCTGGCTGTTCCTGGTCGTGGTCAGTGCCGCCGCCTACCTGCCGATGCTGGTCACCTATGGCCAGAACTACTGGTTCGAGTTCGGACCGTTCTCGGTGCAGGCCAGCCGCGTGCTGCTGTATGCGTGCTATTTCTTCGTTGGTGCGGGCGTCGGGGCGGCAAACTTCGAGAGCGGCGTGCTCAGCGCGCATGGACGGTTGACCGAGCGGCGCTGGTTCTGGACCGGCATCACGCTGATCCCCTACGCGATGATGTGGGTGATGATCTACATCAAGCGAGGGATCATCGGTAACCCGGATCCGCTGCCCGCCTGGTATCTCGCGATCTACGGCAGCTTCTACGTGCTGTTCAGCGCCTCGATCCTGTTCGCGATCCTGGCCTACTTCGTACAATCGAAGGCGCCGGGGCCGACGCTGCTCGACCGCATGCAGAGCGACGCCTACGGCATGTTCCTGGTGCACTATCCGATCGTGCTGTGGCTGCAATACTGGCTGTTCGACATGGAGCTGCCGGCGATCGCAAAGGCCGCGATCGCGTTCTTCGCCACCGTGGCACTGAGCTGGGCCCTCACCACCCTGCTGCGCAAGCTGCCGGGCGCCAAATACGTGCTCTAGCTTCCCTTCGCGGCGGCACTCCCACATCTGCCGCGACAGGCTGATCAATGACAGCGCTCCAAGCGGCAAGGCTGACGGCAGGACCGCGACCGACAAGTTGCGCACAACCTGCCATTGGTCACATGCCACCGGGTGATTCTCGGGTATGCTGGCCGGACTGCTTGACCCTAGGAGTCCTGAGATGAACGACCCTCAAGTTGGATGGATCGCCGCCATCATCGTCGGCGGATTGGCCGGCTGGCTCGCCGAGATGTTCATGAAGTCCGGAACCGGCATCTTCATGAACATCATCCTCGGCATCGTCGGCGCGGCGCTCGCGAACTGGCTGTTGGGTCTGCTCGGCGTGTCGCTCGGCGGAGGATGGCTCAGCTATCTCATTGCCGGCTTCGTCGGTGCCTGCGTCATCATCTTTGCGTGGCGCGCGGTCCGCGGCGCGACCTGACGCGATCCGGCTAGAACAAAAGGAAATAGCGCGATGACGGGTCATCGCGCTATTGAGATTCGCTCGACGTTGCAGCGCCTGATCCCGCCGGATCAGGCGGCCGTGCCGTGCATGTAGTTCGGCAGCCAGTGCTCGAAGGCATTGGACAGGCTTTCGACCGCCACCGGCGCCTCGCCCGCAACCGCAATCGCATCGCCGCCGGTGGTGCCGATCCGTGCGCAGGGCACGCCGGCGCCCTTCATCTTCGCCAGCACGAGGCCTGCGTCGGCGGCCGGCACGGTGACGATGTAGCGGGCCTGATCCTCGCCATACCAATAGGCATGCGGCACGATCGAGGACGGCGCCGCCAGGAGCTGCGCGCCGATGCCGCTTGCGATCGCCATCTCGGCCAGCGCGATCAAAAGCCCGCCGTCGGAGACGTCGTGTACCGCGGTCGCGGTGCCGGCGCGGATCATGCCGCGCACCACGTCGCCATTGCGCTTCTCGGTGGCGAGATCGACCGGCGGCGGAGCGCCCTCCTCGCGGCCACAGACATCGCGCAGATAGACCGACTGGCCGAGCCAGCCTTGCGTATCGCCGACCAACAGGATCGCCTCGCCCGCCGCCTTGAACGCCAGCGTCGCGGACTTGGTGAAGTCGTCGAGCACGCCGACGCCGCCGATCGAGGGCGTCGGCAGGATGCCGCGGCCGTTGGTCTCGTTGTAGAGCGAGACGTTGCCGGACACGACCGGAAAGTCCAGTGCAATGCAGGCTTCCGCAATACCCTTCAGGCAGCCGACGAACTGGCCCATGATCTCGGGCCGCTCAGGGTTGCCGAAATTGAGATTGTCGGTGATCGCGAGCGGCCGGCCGCCGACCGCGGTGATGTTGCGCCAGGCTTCGGCCACCGCCTGCTTGCCGCCCTCGAACGGATCGGCCTCGCAGTAGCGCGGCGTGACGTCGACGGTGAGCGCAAGTCCCTTCGGCCCGTCCTCGACGCGGACCACTGCGGCATCGCCGCCGGGGCGCTGCATCGTATTGCCGAGGATGACGTGGTCGTACTGCTCCCAGACCCAGCGCTTCGAGCACAGTTCGGGGGTGCCGATCAGCTTGGTCAGCGCGTCGGCAATGCCGAGCGGCGGCTTGACGTCCTGGCCGCGGATCACCGGCAGCGCCGCCGAGGCGACGTGCGGACGGTCATAGACCGGCGCCTCGTCACCGAGTTCCTTGATCGGCAGATCGGCCATCACGTCGCCGCCGTGCTTGACGACGAAGCGCTTGGTCGGCGTGGTGTAGCCGACGATCGCGAAATCGAGCCCCCATTTGCGGAAGATCGCCTCGGCCTCTTTCTCCTTCTCGGGCTTGAGCACCATGAGCATGCGCTCCTGGCTCTCCGAGAGCATCATCTCGTAGGCGCTCATGCCGGTCTCGCGGGTCGGCACCGCGTCGAGGTGGAGATCGACGCCGAGATCGCCCTTGGCGCCCATCTCGACCGCCGAGCAGGTCAGGCCGGCCGCACCCATATCCTGGATCGCGACCACGCAATCGGCAGCCATGATCTCGAGGCAGGCTTCCAGCAACAGCTTCTCGGCGAAGGGATCGCCGACCTGCACGGTCGGGCGCTTCTCCTCGGAGGCATCGTCGAACTCGGCCGAGGCCATCGAGGCGCCGTGGATGCCGTCGCGGCCGGTCTTGGAGCCGAGATAGACGATCGGCATGTTCACGCCGGAGGCCGCCGCGTAGAAGATCTTGTCGGCGTCGGCGAGGCCCACCGCCATCGCGTTGACCAGGATGTTGCCGTCGTAGCGGGTGTGGAAACGGACCTGGCCGCCGACCGTCGGCACCCCGAACGAATTGCCGTAGCCGCCGACGCCCGCGACCACGCCGGACACCAGGTGCCGGGTCTTGGGGTGCTCCGGAGCGCCGAAGCTCAGCGCATTCAGGCAGGCGATCGGGCGCGCACCCATGGTGAAGACGTCGCGCAGGATGCCACCGACGCCGGTGGTCGCGCCCTGGTACGGCTCGATGTAGCTCGGATGGTTGTGGCTCTCCATCTTGAAGACCACGGCCTGGCCGTCGCCGATATCGATCACACCGGCATTCTCGCCGGGGCCCTGGATCACCCAGGGGGCCTTGGTCGGCAGGCCGCGGAGATGGATTCGGGACGACTTGTACGAGCAATGCTCATTCCACATCGCCGAGAAGATGCCGAGCTCGGTGAAGGTCGGAACCCGCCCGATCAGCTTGAGGATGCGCTCGTACTCGTCCGGCTTCAGCCCGTGGGCGGCGACGAGTTCGGGGGTGATCTGGGGCTCGTTCTTCAGTTCGTTCTTGGGCGCGGTCATGGGACCCTTAATAGGTAGATCGAACGGGGGCGAAAAGGCCTTTTACGGCCCATTTCCGGCCTGTCCAGAGCTTTGCGGCGGTTGGACGCGGCCCGGGATTCGCTCCCGGGATTTGCACAATGGGGATGGATCGGATTTAAGGACCCGAACCCGATAATTGAAGGCCAAATTTCGTGAACGAGCTCGCCAAGACCGCGCTAGAGACCGCATTCAACCGCCGCCCCGACCTGCACGTCGAAACCGATGGCGAATTCGCCGGCTGGCGAACCTGGACCCGGGACAATTTCGAGAGCCATTCCGGCCCGTTTTACCACCGCATGGACGAGAACGGCCGCATCGCCTGTGCGTTCCGGGTCGCCAAGAAGCACCTCAACGGCGGCGGCAACGTCCACGGCGGCTGCTTCATGACCTTTGCGGATTACTGCCTGTTCGCGCTCGCCGGCTCGGTGCTCCAGGGCCCCGGCGTCACGGTGTCGTTCGCCTCGGAATTCCTCGACGCGGCCCGCGAGGGCGACCTGATCGAATGCTCCGGCGAGGTCACCCGCGCCGGCATGTCGCTGATCTTCGTGCGCGGCATGCTGACCTCGGCCGAGCGGCCGCTGTTCACCTTCTCCGGCACCATCAAGCGGGTGAAGCGCAAGGCGCCGGCGCAGCCAACTGCGTAGAGTTCGCAAGCGACTTCGCATGAAGCGCGAGGTCTGTGGACACGCGCCGTCATCCAGCCGTTACTTCGGCACGGATTGAATCGAACACGCAGCTTTAGCGCGTTTGTGCTCACGCGCGTTCTTCGCGTGAAGCCATGCAAACGCTGGTTGTAACGCAACGACGTGCTGTCGTTGCGTCGTCGCGCATGCGTCACATGCCCGTCAGCCAAGCCTCCGTAGATTGCTGAACAGTTTCCGTTTGTGCATTCGCGCAGCGAAGTTGGGGCAATCTCATGAAATTGAAGACGTTTGTTTCCGTCACGACGGCGATGACGCTTGTCGCATCACTGGCGTGGACTGCCACTCCGGCGCGCGCCGGCGAGGACGGCGACAATGGCGATCGCGGCGCTGGCGAGTCCCGCGGTCACGATCAGGATCACGACCATGACGGCGATCATCACGGCCGCAAGCCGCGCGTGGTGATGATCTCACTCGATGGCGCCAAGCCCGACTTCATTCAGAAATTCATCGAGGAAGGCGTGCTGCCGCGCGACGGCGGCCTCGCCCGGCTCAGCCGGCGCGGCGCGGTGGCGTTGCAGAACGTGACAGCATCACCGTCACTCACCGCGGTCTCGCATATTGCGATCGCGACCGGTTCGACGGCAGTCCATAACGACATCCCCTCCAACACATTCCAGCCGATTGTCGGACCGATCTCGAGCAGCATCAGCGGCTTTGCGGCGCCGATCGGCGGCTACAATGAAAGCCCACTCGGACCGTCGGCAAATCCGACGGCGCAGCCTCTGTGGGTGCAGCTGCGCCAGCAGGGCAAGAAGGTCGTCACCGCGACCTGGCCCGGCGGCGACGGCGCCGACATCTCCATCAACAAGACCGTGGTGCAGCCGGCACAGCCGACCCGAGTGACCGACTTCACGGTGCCGTTCGGCGCGTTCGGCGGCATCGGCGCCCAGGGCTTCACGCTATCGCGCAGCGACTTCACGGCCGATCCCGGCATCGTCGCCGCGTTGCAGGCTGCCGGCCATTTCTCGTTCAGCCCGGTGTTGGTGACCTCCGCACCGATCGAAACGTTCTCGTGCTCGGCGGCGGCGACCGCGACCTGCACCAATGCGGCGACGCTCGACGTCAAATACTCGATCCGCGCCGCCGCGATCGACACCACCAACGACCGCAAGGTGAATTACGACACGCTGGTGTTCTTCGACGAGAACCGCGGTATCACCGCGGGGCCATTCCACGCGCCCTCCACCGGCCCGGCCTACGTCAAGTTCGGTGGCGAGAACGCGCCGTTCTTCTTCGAAGGCAGCGGCGCCAAGGTCGGTGCCGCCTACTTCGTCTCGGCGCTGTCGCCCGATCTTTCAGTCGTGCGCTTCGCCCGCTACGGCGCCAACTACATTCCGCGCAACACGCCTGTCCTCGCCGATGTCGACGACATCAATAACAATATCGGGTTCTGGCGTCCGCAGGCCGACTTCCGCATTCCGGAGCGCCTGAGCCCGGGCTTCACCGGCTTCCCCGACGTCGAGATCGAGACCATGTTCGAGGACATGGTGAAGACCTTCGTGCGCTACCAGGCCAATATCGGCGAGCGCGCGATCAAGACCCATCCCGACGCCGACCTCGTGATGGTCTATATCGAGCAGCCCGACGGCTCCGAGCACCAGTTCTTGCTGACCGATCCGCGCCAGGGCACCAACCCGACCGATCCGAATTCGATCGGCGGCAACCAGGATGCGGCCAAGGTCAAGCGCTACGCCTCCTACATCCGCTTCGCCTACCAGACTGCCGACAAGGCGGTGAAGCAGATCGCCGAGGCCGCGGGCCATGACAGCAACGTCGTCGTGGTGTCGGATCACGGCTTCGCGCCGTTCCATACCTCGGTCAATCTCACCAGCATCTTGCGCAACGCCGGCATCGATACCAGCAAGGTCGGCATCCGCACCTCGGGTCCTGCCGCCGACATCTATGTCAATCTGCAGAACCGCGAGCTCGGCGGCACCGTCGATCTCGCGACCTATCGGGCCCTGGTGGCGCAGATCACCGATGCGGTGAAGAACGCGGTCGATCCCAACGCGCGCTTCAACTACACGCTGAGGGATCAGCGCATCTTCACCGTCGTCGAGACCCGGCCGCTGCAATGCGACGCCGGTACTGGACAATGCATCAGCAAGACCGTCGGCCAGGACTATGGCGACGTGTTCGCACTGATGGCGCCGGGCTACAATTTCGACGGCATCCAGAACCCCGGCGTCGCGCGCCAGGGCGACGCCCCGTTCAATTCGGCAACTACTGCGCTGTCGATGCCGAACTTCTATGGCGCCCACGGTCACGATCCCGAGCTCCCGGTGATGAGCGCGACATTCATCGCCGCGGGCCCGCAGATCCGCCGGGATACCCTGGTGCGGCACATGCGCAACATCGACGTCGCGCCGACCATCATGCGGATTCTCGGCACGACGCCGCATCACGTCGATGGCGAAGTACTGAGCGAGGTGCTGCGCTAGATCTCGCAGGGGAAGTTCAGGCAAATGTCACGCGATGGACGCCGATCGGCGTCCATCGCTCATTTGGTTTCCGCCACTTCGATGCCGATGGCGTTCACCAAGCCGATATGCCAAGATCAAACTTATTCGCCGTTATTTGAAATGACGCCGTGGCGCACCGCTGCCACGATCCCGGCGTTCCAGGCCCGCAACAGGGCAACATGTTCACCCGGCTGCATCAGCCGTGACAACCAATTTGGGACCCAGTCATGAACGCGCCAACTCCAGAACATATCATGCAAATCGGTCTGGGCTTTTGGGCATCCAAAACCCTCCTGAGCGCCGTCGAGCTAGGCGTGTTCAGTACATTGGCCAACGGCCCGGCCGACCTGCCGACGCTTCAAACGAAGCTTGCGTTGCATCAACGATCGGCCCGCGACTTCCTCGATGCGCTGGTGGCGCTCAAATTGCTGGAGCGCGAGAATGGCATCTATCGCAACACGGCCGACACGGACCTGTATCTCGATCGAGCCAAGCCATCCTACATCGGCGGCGTTCTGGAAATGGCCAATGGCCGGCTCTATGGCTTCTGGGGATCGCTCACGGAGGCGCTGCGCAGCGGCGAATTGCAGAACGAAGGCAAGGGCGGAGGAGATAACTTCTTTGCGGCACTGTATGCCGATCCGGGCCGGTTGCGGGGATTTCTGAGCGCGATGAGCGCAATCAGCGCAGGTGCGGCCCACGCAATTGCCGGCAAGTTCCAGTGGAGCGAGTACAAGACGTTCATGGATCTCGGTTCGGCTCAGGGCATGGTGCCCGCCACGCTCGCCCACGCCCATCCGCACCTTACCGGCATCGGCTTCGACCTTCCCGTGGTCAAGCCGGTGTTCGAGGAATTCATCGCTCAGCGCGGAGTGAAGGACCGCGTGCAGTTTCGAGGAGGCAACTTCTTCGAGGACACTCTGCCGAATGTCGACGTCATCATCATGGGTCACATCCTTCACGACTGGGACCTTGCCGGGAAGAAGGCACTGCTCGGCAAGGCATTCGATGCGCTTCCGAAAGGTGGCGCGGTTATTGTTTATGATGCCGTCATCGATGACGATCGTCACGAGAACGCGTTCGGGCTGCTGATGAGCTTGAACATGCTGATCGAAACTGCCGGTGGGTTCGACTACACAGGCGAAGACTGTCAGGCCTGGATGCGCGACGCCGGATTTTCGAGAACCCGGGTCGAGCCGCTCGTCGGCCCGGACTCGATGGTGATCGGCTTCAAGTAGCCGATCGGAGCGCTCTGCCGTCACGGCCGGAGCCTAACAGTGCGAGCGGCAGCTGCGTGTGGCTGTGTCACTAAATTGTAGCGGAAGCCGGAGCCCCGAACGGCGGGACTCCGGCCCGCTCGCGGCCCTTAATCCTCACGCATGCGGCGTGCCGAACCGCTCGATCACCTCGGCAAGCGGAACGTGACCGGCGCAGACGCCGGACCCCGGGCTGCTCTCACCGTTCTCCAGCGCCGTGGCGTAGATCACAGCCGGATCAGCCTCCAGCCGGGCGCGCAGTGCGGCCAACTTTGGCCACCGCTCGCGATCGGCGACGGCGTGGAAATCGAGCCAGCGCGCGACACCGATCAGCAGCCCATCCGCCAATGTCGGGTGCTCGCCGAGCAGGAACGGCGCATCGCCGATCAACTCCTCGAGCCGGTCGTGCCGCTGCGCGACAATGCCCTTCCCCCACTCCCGCAGCACGGACTGCATCGCGGGGTTTGGTGTCTGCATCTCCAGCGCCGCCCACAGCGGACTGAACGCGGCGGTGAAGCCGGTGTTCACGAACGCCATCAGCTGACGCATCCGGTCGGCCTGCGGCGACAGAGGGTCGAAGCTGATGCGGCGCTCGGTATCGCGGACCGCGAGCCAGCTGGCGATCGCCATGTTCTCGGTGAGCACCCTGCCCTGGTCCGTGACGAAGGCCGGCGTCTCATGCCGCGGATTGATCCGGGCGTAGGAGGGATCGCGCATTTCGCCGAGCATGTCGACACGGCACAGGCGGTAGGGCTTGCGCAACCATTCGAGTGCTGCAACGAGCCCCATGGAGCTTCCCAGCGGGAAGCCATAGATGAGGATAGGTTCCATGATGTGGTCTCCGGTGATGTCTGACGATCACGCTGCGCAGCGGAGCCGGACCCTATTCGCCACATCCGTGAAGTAAATTACGCACCTTTTTGTAACCACGAGGCGCCATGAAATCTCTCGTCTCCCGCTGCCCGATCGAAGAGGTCATGCAGCTCCTGAGCGGCCGCTGGCCGACACTTCTGATCTACTATCTGAAGCAGGGCACCAAGCGCTTCAGCGACCTGCGCCGCGACAACCCGACCATCTCGCACAAGATGCTCAGCCTCGAGCTTCGCAAGCTGGAGGACGCCGGCATCGTCGAGCGCACCGAATTCCAGGGATATCCCTTGCGCGTCGAGTACGAGCTCACACCGGCCGGCCATCGGCTGGTGCCACTGATCGATGCCCTCGGCGCATGGTGGGAGGCAACGTCTGAAGCGGACATGCAAGCCAACACCGCCAATGGCGAAAGCGCGGTCGCGAAAGTCTCGCGGCCTGATTGATACTGCTGCACGCACGCGTCGTGTCGAATATGCCGCAGGGCAGAATTGCGAGTAGCCGATGCCGTTTTACTTTTTCGCTCAGTTTCACGCTGCTCCGGGACAGGAACACGCCGTCGAAGCGGCGCTGCGCAAGGTCGCAGCGCCCTCGCTCGCAGAGGCCGGATGCAGGGATTTCCACGTCTTCCGCGGCAGCCGCGACCGTACCCGCTTCGTCATTCACTCGATCTGGGCCGATGAAGCAGCATTCGATTTGCACGCCACGCTGCCGCATACGAATTCCTCGCCACGGTAAACCGGCTTGTCGATCGTCCGCCGGACCTGTGCCGCAGCGAGATGATCGTGTGAGGCGCCGAAGACTCTCCGCTGGCCTCCGCTGCAATCCCGAAGTATCAATGTCCTGGCAGGGAGCCATTCAAGGTGCCGAAGAGCACAGCCAGAGCATGATCCGGAAAAGTGCGCAGCGGTTTTCCGAAATGATCATGCTCAAAAAAAGATCCAACGCGGGTAGCGTGTCGGCTCCCGCGATCACGCCTACTCCATCCACCTCGGCGCCGGGTGCGCGCGGCTGGCGCGATTATGCGCTGCTGCTGGCGCTGGCCTGCTGCTGGAGCTCGACCTATCCGCTGACCAAGATCGGGCTCGGCTCGATCCCGCCGGTCACCTTCATCTCGGCGCGCTCGCTGGTCGCGGCCGCCTTCCTGCTGATCGTGCTGCGGATCCGCGGCATCCGCATCCCGACCGACATCAAGGCCTGGAAGCTGTTCGCCTTCCAGCAGACCATCAACTCCACGATCCCGTTTTTGGTAATCACCTGGGCGCAGCTTTATGTGCCGGCCTCCAACACCGTGGTGCTGGCCTCGACCACGCCGATCTTCGCCTTCCTCATCACCTGGACGATCACGCGCCACGAGCCGGCCTCGCTGCTCAAGCTGGTCGGCGCGATCCTCGGCCTCGCCGGCACCGTCGCGATCATCGGCCTCGGCGCACTCTCAGGCTTCGGCAAGGAGATTGTCGCCGAGATCGCGATCCTGCTCGCCACCATCTCGTTCGCCTGCGCCACGATCTTCGGGCTCAGGCTATCGGACTACGATCCGATGGTGGTCGCGGCGGGTTCGCTGCTGTTCGGCGGCACCCTGCTGCTGCCGGTCGCTCTGATCGTCGACCATCCCTGGACGCTGCACCCGACGCCGCAGGCCCTGGTCGCCACCGTCGTGATGGGCATCTTCTCCAGCGCCTTCGGGTTGATGCTGTTCTACATGTGCCTGACGCGGCTCGGCACGCTCACCACCAACGCGCAGGGCTATCTGCGGATTCCGATCGGCGTCGCGTTGTCGGTGATCCTGCTCGGCGAATCCGTGCCGTCGAACCTGGTGCTCGGCCTTGTGCTGGTCATGGCCGGCGTCGCCGCGATGACGGTGCCGGCCGAGGCGGTGAAGCGCTGGCTGGGAAAATCCTAACCTTTCTCAGGTCGACAACTGCTTCTCAGCGATCGAGAGCCATTCGGCCTGCGCGTCGCGCAGATATTTCGGCGCGCGCCGCATCTGGATCAGCAGCTCGTTGAACACGATGCGCGCCTCGGCGGTGCGGCCGACCAGCTGCAGCAACAGGCCATAGCGCACCCGCGCCTCGGCGCCGGGAAAATACTGCGACACCGCCTGGTATTCTTCCAGCGCCTCGTCGAGCCGGCCGAGTTCGGCGAGCGAACGGGCATAGAGCAGATGTCCCTCGGCGGACTCGAAATCGGGCCAACGCTCGCGCAAGGCATCAAGCGTCGCCAGCGCCTCGGCCGGCTGCTTGCGGGCGAACTGGGCCTGCGCCTTGGCCAACGCATAGGCTGGATCGTCGCCCTGCGGCAGGCCCAACACGTGGTCGTAATGGCCTTCCGCCTCCTCGAAGCGCCCGATAGTGTGGCATTCGGCGGCGAGCGCCGCGCGGTTGGCGATCGTATCCGACGTCGCGAGCTTGTCCGACAATTCGCGATAGCGCTTCTCCGGATCGAGGCGGTTGGCGACGCGCTTGCGTGCCTGCGCGGCCCCCGGCCCGCCCCACCATTCCGGAATGAGTTCGACGACGATGTAAGCGAGTGCGCCGATCAGCGGCACCATCAGGATGATGTAAGCCCAGGGCTGCAAGCGCCCGGTGCGCGAGGCGTGATAGATCAGCGAGATGTCGAGCAGCAGTATGACCAATGCAACAGGCATTCAAGGATCCCAGCGAGCCTGACAGACCACCCAAGTCGCCACCGTCATAACGCGCTCGCCAAGCCGCGACAATCCCAGGTTGTTATTCCGGCATCGCTAGCGTGAAGAGATCGTGAAGCGGCAGCAACTATCCCTGCATTGGTCGCCGCCCGAACGGATCGGGTTCATGATCCGCGTCGCCGCCGGCGCGTCGCGTGGCGGCTATTTCTTGTCGTCCGCGAGCAGCGCGCGGTATTTCGCGACGTCGCGGGTCACCAGCTGCTGCAACACCTCGGGCGCGAGCTCATCGGCATCGGGCGCAACCGTCGACAGATCGACGAAGCGCTTCTTGACCGCTTCGCTCGCGACCGCGGTGCGCGCGGCGGCGTTGAGCTTGGCGATGATCTCGGGCGGGGTGCCCTTCGGCGCGAACAGGCCGTTCCAGCCCTGCGCCTCGAACTCGGGCAGGCCGGCTTCAGCCGAGGTCGGCAAGTCCGGCAGCGAGGCCAGCCGTACGGTCGAGCCGACCACGACCGCCTTCACCAGCTTGTCGTCGATCGCCTGCGACACCGAGGCTGCGGCATCGCAGACGCCGTCGATCTGGCTGCCGATCGCGTCCGTCAGCGCAAGCGCGGCGCCGCGATAGCCGACCAGCTGCACGTCGATCCCTGCGGCATGCACGAAGCTCTTGCAGATCAGGTAGTTCGACGAACCGACGCCGGCGTGGCCGAGATTGACCTTGCCCGGATTCTTCTTCGCGTAGTCGATGAATTCCTTGAGGTCCTTGGCCGGGAAATCCTTGCGCAGCGCGACGATGCCGAAGGTTTTCGCCACCACGGCGATCGGCGCGAAGGAATCAGGCGTGAACGACAGTTTCGGATAGATCGTATAGGTCGCGGCATTGGTGCCGGCGTTGCCGATCGCGATCGTGTAGCCGTCCGGCTCGGCGCGCGCCGCGCGGGTCAGCGCGGTCGAGCCGCCGGCGCCACCGACATTCTCGATGATGATGGTCTGGCCGAGGGCCGCGCTCATCTGGTCGGCGACCGCGCGGGCGATCACGTCGGAGGTGCCGCCGGCCGTGAACGGCACGATCATCGTGATCGGACGCTTCGGGAAGTCCTGCGCGTTAGCTGCTGTCGCGAAGACGAGTGCCGCGGCCGCGGCAAGACACCACCGCCCCAGCATTTCCGTTACGCCGCCTTTTCGAACTGCTGGACCAGGCCTGCGAACAGGCCGCGGCCGTCGGTGCAGCCCATGATCTCTTCGACGTGGTTTTCCGGATGCGGCATCATGCCGAGCACGTTGCCGCGCTCGTTGACGATGCCGGCAATCGAATGCGCGGCGCCGTTGAAGTTCGAGGCTTCGTCGACCACGCCATCGGCAGAGCAGTAACGGTAGAGCACCCGCCCGTCGCCTTCGAGCCGCTTCAGCGTCTCGTCATCGGCTTCGTAATTGCCCTCGCCATGCGCCACCGGCACGCGGATCACCTGGCCGGCATTGTAGCCGCGGGTGAACGGCGTGTCGGAGCGCTCGACCTTCATATGCACGTCGCGGCAGACGAATTTCAGCCCGGCATTGCGCATCAGCACGCCCGGCAGCAGGCCGGACTCGCAGAGGATCTGGAAGCCGTTGCAGACGCCGAGCACGAGCCCGCCTTTGGCTGCGAAGTCGCGCACCGCATCCATCACGGGCGCGCGCGCTGCGATCGCGCCACAGCGCAGGTAGTCGCCATAGGAAAAGCCGCCGGGCACCACCACGAGGTCGGTGCCTTTCGGCAGCGCGGTCTCGGCGTGCCAGACCATCGCGGTCTCATTGCCGGATGCGAGCTTGAGCGCGCGCGCCATGTCGCGCTCGCGGTTGATGCCGGGAAAGACGAGGACGGCTGATTTCATTGCATCACCTGGTTTTGGGCGCCAGAACAAGCATAACTGGGACCGCAAACTTCGCGTAATTGTCGTTGCTGACCTTTTCGTCATGCGCCGAACTGATCAGGCTCGCGGTGCCTTGCGCGCCAAACAGCATGCCGCTGACTTGATATTCGTTTGCGCCGCCGGACGTCACGCTCACGCGCCGGGCCTTGAACATGCGCGGCAACTTGGTGCCCTTGTCGCCATCTACACCGAGAAGCGTGATGCGCTGTCCCGGTGTCCGCTGCTCCAGCGCCTTGATGATCTGCTCCTGCCCCTCGCGGAACTGGTCGAGTGTCATCTGCTTTCCGCCAGTATAGAACCGGTAACTCACCTTGGAGCCCGCGCCGCAGGACGCTTGCGCACAGCGGAACATGTGCACATCGGCGCCGCGGCGTTCATAGCTCCAGCCGCTGACCGTGAATGGCGGCGGCTGCGTCGTGGCGGACGGTGGTGGCGGCGCCGACTGCGCCGAGACACCGCCGATCCCGGCAACGGTCAGCAGCGCAACCAACAACGATCGGACAAGGATACGGTCACGGCCAGGAGAGACGGGAGCGGCTGACATCATTTGGCTCGCCCGGCTAGCTCAGGACCTCGACCCGGTAGTTCTCGATCACGGTATTCGCCAACAGCTTGTCGGCGGCGGCTTTCAGCGCCGCCTCCGCCTTGGCCTTGTCGGTCGCGGCGAGCTCGATGTCGAACACCTTGCCCTGGCGAACGCTGGCGACGCCGTCGACGCCGAGCGATTTCAGCGCGCCCTCGATCGCCTTGCCCTGCGGATCGAGGATGCCCGACTTCAATGTCACAGTCACACGTGCCTTCACGGTCGTCCCTTCAGTCTAGCTCTTCACCAGCACCGGGCCGCTGCCGGCCGGCCGTTCGTTTTCAATCAGGATGCCGAGGCGCTTCGCCACTTCGGTATAGGCCTCGAGCAGGCCACCGAGATCCCGGCGGAAGCGGTCCTTGTCGAGCTTCTCGTTCGACTTGATGTCCCACAGCCGGCAGGAATCCGGCGAGATCTCGTCGGCGACGATGATCCGCATCATCTCGTTCTCGAACAGCCGGCCGCACTCCATCTTGAAGTCGACGAGGCGGATGCCGATGCCGAGGAAGAGGCCGGTGAGGAAGTCGTTGACGCGGATGGCCAGCGCCATGATGTCGTCGATCTCCTGCGGCGTGGCCCAGCCGAAGGCGGTGATGTGCTCTTCCGACACCATGGGGTCGTTGAGCTGGTCGTTCTTGTAATAGAACTCGATGATCGAGCGCGGCAGCTGGGTGCCCTCCTCGATCCCGAGCCGCTGCGACAGCGAGCCGGCGGCGACGTTCCGCACCACCACCTCGAGCGGCACGATCTCGACCTCGCGAATCAGCTGCTCGCGCATGTTGAGGCGGCGGATGAAGTGGGTCGGCACCCCGATGTCGTTGAGGTGCTGAAACAGGTACTCCGAAATCCGGTTGTTGAGGACACCCTTGCCCTCGATCACCTGGTGTTTCTTGGCATTGAACGCGGTCGCGTCATCCTTGAAGTGCTGGATCAGGGTTCCCGGCTCGGGGCCTTCGTAAAGCACCTTGGCCTTGCCTTCATAGATACGGCGTCGACGGCTCATGGGGATGTACCGAGTTTTGTTGAAATCCATGGATTTGGGTGCTCCGGATGACTTGGGTTACGACCCACGACGGAGCTGCCGCGGAGGCCTGGAACCCGAACAATCCACTGGAAACAGAACAAGAACCATGCCTGGTGGCAACCTATCCGATTGAGCCATCCAGCACAATCGATTGTGCCCGCTTCGGGGCACTTATACCGCCCTATCAAAAAGGGCCGATTCCGCCTGTTTTGCCTGCGGCTTAACGGCTCGTTGTCTTGCCGATTCCTCCCTCCTATTTAGGCAGGCATCGGGGCTGCCGCAACGAGCGGATAGCCCGCCATTCAGCAGGGAACTGGAACTTCAGCCATGAACGAATTCAACAAGCGCGAGGAAGGTTTCGAGAAGAAGTTCGCCCTCGACGAGGAGCTGAAGTTCAAGGCGGAGGCGCGCCGGAACAAGCTGCTCGGCCTGTGGGCCGCCGAGAAGCTCGGCATGCCGAGCGATGCCGCCTCCGCCTATGCCAAGGAAGTCGTCGCCGCCGACTTCGAGGAAGCCGGCGACAACGACGTGCTGCACAAGGTGCTGAAGGACCTCACCGCCAAGGACCAGGCCGTCACCGAGCGCGACGTCCGCGCCAAGATGGACGAGCTGCTGGCCGTCGCCGCGGCGCAGGTCAAGGCGGGAACCTGAGTTCCCGCTACCTCGCCCCGATCAGCCTTTACGCGCGCCGGACACCGTTCCGGCGCGACGTGTTTGTGCCCCTCGCTTTGGTGAAGTCGGCGCGGATGATGTCGAGCAGACGGCGCGATGCGGCGCTGAGGAAGCCACCATGCCGCGTCACCGCGACCACCTCGTGACTGGCGGTGAGATTGCCGACGCGGATCGTCGCGAGCGTCGCGGCGCGCAATTCCTCCGCTGCATTGCTCTGCGACAGCAGCGCGATCCCAAGCCCGGCCTCGACCAGCCGCTTCTGCGCCGTCAGGCTGTCGATCGGCGTCCAGGCCACCTCGCCGAGCCCGTGCGTCAGGAACAATGCGAACACGTGCGAGGCGGTGATCTCGCGGCGTCCCGGCACTTCGGGAAAGGCGATCCAGCGCTCATCCCTGAGACCGGCGAGCTTGCCGACCCTGCGTCCGGCCAACCGATGATCCGGCGCGCAGACCACTCCGAGCGGCTCGGCAAACAGCACCTCGCAATCGAGCTCGCTTGAACGGTCGCGGTCGTAGCGCAGCCCGATCGTCGCCTCGCCGCGCCGGATCAGATCGCTGACCTCGGCGCTGGTTGCGGTGCGCAGCGTCAGCGCGACATCCGGATACTGGCGTGCAAAGCGCTTCAGCACTTTCGACAGCCGCTCGCCGGCCAGCGTACCGGTCACCGCCAGCGCCACCGGGCCGGAATTGTCGCGCGAGAGCGCCCGCACCGCATTCTCGGCGTCCTGCGCCGCCGCCACCGCGCGTTCGGCATAAGGCACCATCACCCGTCCGGCATCGCTCAGCCGCGTCTTGCCCGCGATCCGCTCGAACAAGGGCACGCCGAGCTCCTGCTCGAGCAGCGCGATGCGCCGGGAAATCGCCGGCTGCGAACGATGTAGCGCCTTCGCGGCGTTGGAGATCCCGCCGCGCCGGTGCACCACCAGGAACGTGTTGAGCGCGTCGCTGTCCATCTCCGGCCTCATGCAAAAAACTGATGATATCGAGAGAAATAACAAATTTGTCTGATGGCCGAAACCGCCCTATCGCTGGTCTCAGTCGCTTTCCAACCATCAGGAGTTCACATGCGCACCCAGGCGGACAAGGCAGCACGGTTTCGCGAGCTGCATCAGCGGCCCGGCGCCTTCATCATTCCAAATCCGTGGGATGCCGGAACGGCGAAGCTGCTGGCGGCGATGGGGTTCGAGGCGCTCGCGACGACGAGCCTCGGCCTCGCCAACACGCTCGGGCAGTCCGCCGTCAGCCTCGATGCCATCATCGACAATTGCCGGGTGATATCAGAGGCCACCGACCTGCCGGTCAACGCCGACCTGGAGAATTGCGGCGCCGACGATCCCGAGACCGCGGCGAAGGCGATCGCGCGTGCCGCCGAGGCCGGCGTGGTCGGCGGCTCGATCGAGGATTCGACCGGCAATCGCGAGCATCCGATCTACGATTTCTCGCTCGCGGTCGAGCGGGTGCAGGCCGCCGTCGAGGCAGCACGGTCCCTGCCCTTCCCGTTCACGCTGACGGCGCGGGCGGAAAACTTTCTCTGGGGACGCAAGGACCTCGACGACACCATCAAGCGGCTGCAGGCGTTCGAGGCCGCCGGCGCCGACGTGCTGTATTCGCCGGGCCTCTACGACCTCGGCACCATCAAGACCGTGGTCTCCGCATTGAAGCGGCCGTTCAACCTCGTGATGGGCTTTGCCGACCCGACCCTGACGCTCGAGCAGCTGTCGGCCGCCGGCGTCAAGCGCATCAGCGTCGGCGGCGCGATGGAGCGCCACGCGCTCGCTGCCTTCCTACGCTGCGCCCGCGAAATGAAGGATCAGGGCTCCTTCGGCTTCGTGCGCGACATGGCACCGGTCAAGGATGTGCGTGACGCGTTTACTGCCGCAAAGAGCGAATAGGGAGCGGCGAACAGCGAATGGGGAAAGCATCCATTCGCTGTTCGCCATTCACCCGCTTCTCAGTCTGCGCATCAAAACCCGGTGCCTTCCCTCTTGGGCGAGTGAACTGCCTCACACAACCCTTGTGTGAATCGGGCGTAGAAGACTACGCTCGCACGCGCACGTTCAAATCCAATCGAGTCCGTCCCGCGCACGTCGATCCCCGCACCGATCATCAGAGGCGGCGTCTCGTCGCCATGGAGGATTTTCAGAATGCCGAGCTGGCTGTTTTCCTTCCACAAGGCCGTTGGAAATAATCTGATGTTCTTTTCGAACGTCTTCAACGGTCAGGCCTGGGGCGGCGACGTTCCGGTGCCGGGCAACACCTGGATCAGCAACACACCCGCCGCCGTCGTGTACAACGCCAACCTGTACGTGTTCTATCCGCTCTACCAGGCCCTCTATTACAGGGTCTATGACGGCGAGGTGTGGACCGCGGCAGCCCAGGTGCCTGGCACCGCCGGCGTGAACGCAGGAATTGCCGCCGCTGTGTATGGCGGCCTGATCTATCTGATCTATTCAAATCCCGGCAGCACGGACTTGATGTACAAGACGTATGACGGGACGGACTTCGCGTCGGAGGTCAACGCCTCCGGCACCAACCACCTCAACTCCGTCGCCTACCAGAATGTGGACACGCCGGCCGCCGTCGTGCTTGGCGATACGCTCTACGTGTTCGGCCGTGGCCCCGGCTCCAGCGAACCCGGCAATGTGAACCGCTTCTGGTACGCGACCTTCGACCGCAGCACCTGGCGCAGCAATCCGGTTGCCGGCACGGAAGGCATCAGCAACGGCCCGGGCGCCGCGCCGTACAAGAATCTGATCTACCTGTTCTTCAACGACCCCAGCGGGCTCTTCTTTTTCAAGAGGTTCGACGGCAACGAAGGCTGGGGAGCGGACCGCCAGGTCCCCGACACGCCGGGCAATTTCGGCAATGCCGCGCCGGTGGTGTTCAACGATACGCTGTACATCCTGCACCAGGGACCCAACGGCCAGTTCCTATACAAGACGACCGACGGCGAGGACAACTGGACGGCCGACGTCGCCGTGTCGAACAGCGCGGGCATCAGTTGCGGACCGGCTGCCGTGGCGTTGACGCTCTAAGGCCGCTGGGCGGCAATCAACTGCCCAGTCCCCGACCGGCATTGCGACCAGCGCCGCCCCGGATCGCCTGAGGCGGCGCTTTGGAGAATCTGGTATGGTGGGGCCAGCACCGCAAGTCCGACCAAGGCGCTATCAGACCTGACGATTCATGACAGCTCGCGACTTGCGGCCAGCCTCAGGCAATGCCAAGAGAGCGGGATCATGTCCCAAGATCACATTTCCAACGTCCTCGCCGAACGTTACGCCTCACCCGCCATGCGCGCCATCTGGAGCGGCGAAGGCAAGGTGCGCCTCGAACGCGACTACTGGATCGCCGTGCTGAAGGGCCAGCGCGATCTCGGCATTCCGGTTCCGGATGGCGTGATCGAAAGCTACGAGCGGGTCAAGGACCAGATCAACCTCAAGTCCATCATGCAGCGCGAGCGGATCACCCGCCACGACGTCAAGGCGCGGATCGAGGAGTTCTGCGATCTGGCCGGGCACGAGCACCTGCACAAGGGCATGACCAGCCGCGACCTCACCGAGAACGTCGAGCAGCTCCAGGTCTACCGCGCCATGCAGTTGGTCGAGACCAAGAGCATCGCCGCGCTCATCCGGTTTGCGAAGCGCGCGAAGCAATTGCGCGACATCCCGTTCACCGCCCGCACTCACAACGTGGCCGCACAGGTCACGACGCTCGGCAAGCGCATCGCCATGTCCGGCGAGGAGATGCTGATTGCGCATCAGAGCCTGGCCAACGTGCTGCAGACCTATCCCGCGCGCGGCCTGAAGGGCGCGGTGGGCACCCGTCTCGACCAGATCACCCTGTTCAACGGCGATGCCGGCAAGGCGCGCGCGCTGGAGCAGCGCATCCTGGTTCATCTCGGCTTGCCGAAGGCGCTCGATGCCGTCGGCCAGGTCTATCCGCGCAGCCTCGACTTCCGCGCGGTCAGCGTGCTCACCGAGCTCGCCAGCGGTCCCGGCAATTTCGCCAAGACCATCCGCCTGATGGCGGGCCACGAACTCGCCAGCGAAGGTTTTGCCAAGGGCCAGGTCGGCTCTTCGGCGATGCCGCACAAGATGAACAGCCGCTCCTGCGAGCGCATCAACGGCCTGCATGTGATCCTGAAGGGCTATCTCGCGATGGCCGCAGGGCTCGCCGGCGATCAGTGGAACGAAGGCGACGTCTCCTGCTCCGTGGTCCGCCGCGTCATGCTGCCCGACGCCTTCCTCGCCATGGACGGCCTGCTCGAAACCCTGCTCACCGTGCTCGACCAGATGGAGGTGTTCGAAGCCGTCGTCGCGACCGAGCTGAACCGCTATCTGCCCTTCCTGCTGACCACCACGGTGATGATGGAAGCGGTCAAGAAGGGCGCCGGCCGCGAAGGCGCGCATGAGGCGATCAAGGAGCATGCCGTCGCGGCCATCGGCGACCTGCGCACCGGCAAGATCGTGCAGAACGACCTGCTGCAACGTCTCGCCGCCGATCAACGTCTCGGCTTGAGCGCAGCCGAGCTGCAGGCCGTGCTCGACCAGGGCCGCGCCAACTCCGGCGACGCCGCCGCGCAGGTGGATTTCTTCGCCGAGCAAGTCGAGGCGCTGGCCAAGGCCAAGCCGGAAGCCGCGAGCTACACGCCGGGCACGATCCTGTAGCCTTGGCGAAACACCGAGGGGCGCGCGGCGTGGAACGCTCGCGCCCTTCTCACTCCTCCTTGAAGCCGTATTCCGGCACGTTGCCGCTGGCGCCGTAATATTTGTACGGCAGGAACTTGCCGCTCATGGTGATCTTGACGCGATCGCCCTTCGGATTGGCAACGCGTTCCATCGCCATGTCGAAGTCGATCGCCGACATGATGCCGTCGCCGAACTCTTCCTCGATCAGCGCCTTCCACGCCGGCCCGTTGACCATCACCATCTCGTAGAATCGATAGATCAAGGGATCGGTCGGCGGCATCGGCGTGCCGGTGCCGCGCATCGGCACCTCGTTGAGCATCGCGATCTCGGCCTTCGATAGCCCGAACAGCTCGCCGGCATTCGCCGCCTGCGGTTTTGTCAATTTCATCTGGCCGAGGATCGCGCCCGTGATCAGCACTTCGGAATAGCCGCCGATCTTTTCGCAGATGTACTTCCAGCTCCAGCCTTTCTCGCGCTTGATGTCGAGCAGCTTCTCGGTGAGGTCTTCGCGTTTCATGAGGTTTCCTCCTGAAGGATCGGCGCGCAGCGCGCCGACGCCGGTATTGATCGGCGTCCGGCCGTGTCTTGCGCCACCGGACGCTCGCAATTATGCACGTTTTATGCCGCTTTGCCTGTGACGACGGCCGTGCTCGGCAAGCCCTCATCGATCGGCAGCGCGGGGTCGCGCGACCATTCGTTCCAGGAGCCGAAATACATCCGCACGTCCTTCACGCCGGCATTCTTCAGCGCCAGGAAGGTGTTCGAGGCACGCGCGCCCTTGAAGCAGTAGAGATAGACCGGCGTGGTCTGCGAGATGCCGACAGTTGCGCACTCCGCAAGGATCTCGTCCTTCGACTTGAAGCGCGGGCCTTCGCCGGTCGGCTTCATCATGCGGTACCATTCGAGCCACACCGCGCCGGGGATGCGGCCCTTGCGCGGGCAGAAGTCCTTACCGTACGGAGAAGAGCTTTCGCCGATCCACTCGTCGACATCGCGCACGTCGAGGATCGCAACGCCCGGCTTGCCGACCGCCGCCAGCATCGCCTTGGCATCGATCATGATCTCGCCGGCCTCCGGCACGATCGCAAAGCCGGCCTTGAGCGGCACGGCAACATCCGTCGTGACCGGCAGGTCCGCCGCCTTCCAGGCATCGAATCCGCCATGCAGCACCTTGATCTTGGGATAGCCCAACATCGTCAGCAGATAGTAACCGCGGCAGGACTGGCCGAAGCCGGAATTCATCGACTGCTCGTAGATCACGGCGGTCTCGTTGCCGGAGAGACCCGCCGCACCGAACGCATCGGCGAACTTGGTCTTCAGCTCGTGGATGCCCTCCGGTGTCGAGGTCGCAAGGAACGTGAAGACGTCGTGCACATTGACGGCACCGGGCAGATGGCCCGCCGCATAAGCATCCGGATTCCGCGTGTCGATGATGACACACGGTTCTTTCTTGACGAGCTCGGCAAGTTCGCCGGCGGTGATCAGAACGTCCGTCATGGCAGCCTCTCCTGTCTGTGGTTGCTAGTCTTGGTGGTCCCGAACTTGTTTGAGCATGATCTCCGCGCTTCACGCGTCTGCCAGCATCTTGCGCAGCTGCTTGGTGGCGGGCGTGACGATGGCGACGAAATAGGCCTCGCGCAGCCGCCGCTGGGCGCGGTGGCTCATCAGATAGCCGCGCGCGCCGCAATGGAGCATCGCGGCATGCGCGACCGCGACGCTGGCGTCGCCGATCCGCAGCCGCAGCGCGACGACGCGGCGCCAGTAGCTGTCATCGGCATTGTAGGGATCACGCGCCAGCGTCATCGCCTCCTTCTCGAGCTCGGCATAGAGCTCGCGGAATTGCAGCGGCTGCTGCGGCAGATAGCGGTTGACATGGCCGAGCGGCGCATGGACCTCGTCCATGATGTTGATGCAGTCCCTCATCAGCCCGAGGCCCATGCCGACTTGCAGCAGGATGAAGCCGGCGCGGATCTTCTTGACGAACGGCGCGGCCGGCTCGGCCAGGATCAATTCGTCCGGCACGAAGGCATCGCGGAACTGGACGCCGTAGGTGCCGGTGCCGTCCATCGCCAGGAACGGCTTGCACGGCGTCAGCGTGATCGCCGGATCGGCGCAGTCGGCGAGGAACATCACCGTCCGCCCCTGCTCGCTCGTGCCGTCGTCATCCTCGCGCTCGAAGATCGTGCCGAAGTAATGGTCGGGTCCGAGGTTCGACACCCAGGGCAACGCGCCGCGCACGATGTAACCGCCGTCGACCTTGCGGCCCTTCAGCTTCAGCCGCTCGATGCCGAAGAAGCTCTTCATCGGGTTGGAGAGCCCGGTGCCGCCGAGCCGGCGCCCGCTGGAAAAGCAATCGCCGAACCGGGTGGCGAGCTTCATGTTGGTCGAGTTCGCCGCGTACCAGACCAGCGTGTTCTGGCACCAGGCCATGAAGGCGGTGGCGCCGCAGACCTCGCCGATCGCCGCCATCGACTGGATGGCGCAGCGCAGGTCGGCGGGGCCCTCCTGCGGCACGTGGCTGTTCCACGCACCGACCTCGCCGAGCCGGCGCAGGAATTCGGCGGGATAGACCGAGCCGGCATCGATCGCGGATGCGAGCGGCGTCAGCTCCTGGCGGGCGAGGCGTGCGACCTCGTCCGCAATCGTCGGTGCGGGATCTTGAGCTGCGACCCGCGATAAAGCCAGTGAACCCATGGATGGTCTCCGCACCTTGAATTGCCGGTTCAGCGACTACGCGCTGACCTCGAGATTGACGGGGCGGGTGAAGGTGTTGGCGACCGGCGACCACTTCTTCACATGCGCCACCAGCGCATCGATTTCGGCCTGCGGAACGCCCTCGCAATCCATGTCGACCTTGACGCGCACATCGGTGAAGCCGACCGGCTTCTCGCTGACGTCGCCGGTGCCCCACACCGCCGTGATGTTGAGGTCGCCCTCGAGCTCCAGCTCGAGCTTGTTGACGATCCAGCCGCGATGCACCGCGTTGGCGTGCAGGCCGACCGCAAGGCAGGAGCCGAGCGCGGCGAGCGAGGCTTCGGAGGGATTGGGCGCGGTGTCGTCGCCGAGCAGGCCCGGCGGCTCGTCGACGATGTAGGGCGCGAGGTTGCGGATGTAGTTGGCATGGCGGAACTTGCCCTCGGCCACCGTCTTGCACTTCAAGGTCTTGATCACCTTCGGATTGGCCTTGCCGTTGGCAATGAGCTGCTCGAGCCCGCCTTTGTCGATCGGCGCGAGGCAGCCGGTCAGAGCGGTTTTTTGAGCGACAGCGGTCATCAGTTTTCTCCCTGGGAGCGATGGAAATGGTCAGGATACCGAACGGTCTGTTTCCTGCACGAAGCGTGCCAGTCCCCCGCCAAATCAAAAGGTGAAATTGCGCAGGCGCTTAAGCGCGCCTGCCTGCGGATTGATCAGCGCCGGTCTGCTCAATCGCCAAGCAAATGCTGCGCGGCAGCGATTATTTTCGGCGCAAGACTGCGCACATCACCGCCCCCGTGAAGATGCGGCTTGATGATTTTGCCGCGCTCCGATTTACTGCCGCGCATGGCCAAATCGCTCACGAAGAAAAAACCTGCCGCTGCGTTCGCCGCCGGCGACGATGAATCCGCGCGCGGGCGCCTGCTCAACGCGGCCACGCATCTGTTCTGCAAGAACGGCATCAACGCCACCGGCATCGATGCGATCATCGACGAGGCCGGAACCGCCAAGACCACGCTCTACAAATTGTTCGGCTCGAAGACCAATCTGGTGCACGCCGTGCTGGAGAGCGAAGGCAAGCAGTGGCGCGAATGGTTCATCGGCGCGATCGAGGCCGGCGGCGGCGATCCGCAGACCAAGCTTGCGCGGATCTTCCCTGCCCTGAAGACATGGTTCGCCGAGGAGCGCTTCTACGGCTGCCCCTTCATCAATGCGGTCGCCGAGCACGACAAGGACGCCAAGCAGTTCCGCAATATCGCGCTGAAGCACAAGAAGGTGGTGCTGGCGCATATCGAGAAGCTCGCCGGCGAGATGGGCGCGACGGAGCCGGCCGTGCTGGCGCACCAGCTCGCGCTGCTGATCGACGGCGCCATCGTCGCCGCCATGGTGTCGTGCGATCCCGCTGTCGCCGACACCGCGGGCCTCGCCGCTGGCAATCTGTTCGCGCCGGCGAAAGCAAAGAAGCCGAAGCGCGCAGCGACCACCGCGGAGCAACTTGTCGCCGTCTAGGCCGCCGTTCGCTTCTCCACGGTCGCGATCCCGCGCAGCAGCCGCCCGAGCAGGTCCGAGCCGGTGATGATGCGCTTCTGGGCGCCCCACACCAGGATCAGGTCGTGTTCGATCACGTCGTCGCCTGGCGTCTCCGGCACGACCTTCATCAGCCCGATCACATCGCCGAGCCGCGCCTTGGCGTCGCGCACGATGATCGGCCGGTGCCAATAGGCGGTCGGATCGCTCTCGAGCTGGTTGAACAGCGCATCGCGCAGAAAGTGATGGGCGTCGAGCACGAACACCGGCTCGCCGGCGAGATCGGTCACGATCACCCATTTCATCCCCGACGCATCGATCCGGCGCAGGAACGGATCGTCGGGGACGCGGTCGAATTTCGGCAGCACGCAGCGCTGATTCGCGAGCGGCAGGCTCAGGATGCTGTCGGGATCGATCAGTTCGCCCTCGTCGCAGACCGAGATGTCGTCGAGGTCGAGGAAGTTCTGCGCACCGGTCGCCTCCACCCTGCTGATGTCGCCGCCGGCGATCACGTGGCGGGCGATCATCTGCCGGATATCCTGCTCGCGCAGATAGGTGATGCCTTCCGATCCGAGCCACCAGTCGAGCACCATCGCGGTCGGCTTCGCCAGCGGAAACAGCACGACGCGATAGAAATTCAGAAACGGCAGGAACCGTGCGGTCATCGCCAGCGCGTTGCGCGAGAAATAGGCCTGCGGGAAGATCTCGCCCAGCAGCGTGATGGCAAAGGCCGAGAACACGAAGGCGCCGATACCGGCCAGCACCGAATCCGACAACAGCGTCAGCAGCACGTTGGTGGTGACATTGCCCCAGATGATGGTGGCAAGGATCTGGTTCGAACTCTTGCGCAGCTCCAGCACCCGCATTGCATTGGCGTTGCCGCTGTCCGCCTCGATCTGCAGCCGCAGCAGGCTGAGGCTGAACACCGCAAGATTGAGACCGGAGAACAGCGCCGACTGCGCAATGCAGGCGGCAATCCCGATCCAGGTCGGGATGATCCCAAGAGTGGTCATAGCGCCCGCCTCGCCGTTGCGATTTTCCGGGCGCCATCACAGTCGAGCGAGGTGACACCCGAATGACCGCCTGTTGACCCCGGATTTACGGCTCGTCAATCACGTTGCGTGGATCGGAGCCCGCCTTAGAGACCTGTTAGGGCCGGTCAGGTTTCTTGCCAGCCGAAAGTACGAGGCAAGAACAATGCAGTCCGAAAAAGGACGATACAGCCAGCCGCGCTGGGGCGTGACGCGCTGGCTCGCCGACGCCGGACCGGGTGTACCGGACGACATCCGCACGGCGCTGATCGGAGACCTTTACGGCTCGCTGCCGGTGTTCGCAGCCGGCGCCGTCAACACGGTCGCGGTGGCCGCCGCGATCGCGATCCGCGAGCCGACTGCACCCTTCATCACCTGGGTTATCCTCGAAGTCGTGATCTGCCTGTCGCGATTGGCGGTGCTGGTGACCGCGCATCGCGCGGCGCGCGAGCGGCGGCCGACGCCGACCGATCTGCACCTCGTGCTGGCGGTCGCCTGGAGCGCCAGTGTCGGCTTCGGTATCCTGATCAGCCTCGCAAGCGGCGACTGGGTGGTTGCGATGCTGGCCTCGCTGTCGGCGGCAGCGATGGTCGGCGGCATTTGCTTCCGCAATTTCAGCGCGCCACGGCTGGCCGGAACCATGATCCTGCTCAGCCTCGGCCCGATCGTGCCCGGTGCGGCGCTTGCCGGCGAGCCTCTGCTGTTCATCGTCTTCCTGCAGGTGCCGCTCTATCTCACGGCGATGACGGTTGCGGCCTTCCGCCTCAACAAGATGCTGATCGCAACCATGCGCGCCGAGCGCGAGAACGGCCATCTTGCCCATCACGATACCCTGACCGGCCTGCGCAATCGCGCTGGTTTCGTCGCCGCGCTGAACGCCAAGCTCGCAGCCCCGGCCGGAAACGGCGCGCCGTTCGCGCTGCTGTTCTTCGACCTCGATAATTTCAAGCCGGTCAATGACACCTACGGGCACGCGGCCGGCGACCAGGTGCTGATGCTGGCGGCCGAACGGCTGCGGCGCGCTTTGCCTGAGACCGACGTGATCGCGCGGCTCGGCGGCGACGAGTTCGTGGTGCTGGCAAACGGCGTCAGCGCCGAGCAGGCGCTTGCGGTCGGCCAACGCGTCATCCAGGCGGTCACCATGCCCTACCGGCTGGCCGACGGCACTCTTGCAAAGGTCGGCGTCAGTGTCGGCGTCGCTGTGTCGCCCGAGCATGGCACTGAGGCCGAGGAGCTATTGGCGGTCGCCGATGCCGCGCTCTATGAGGCCAAATCCGCCGGCAAGGCCCAGTGCCGCCTGGCCTCCGCCACCACCAATGTCGCGGCGCTGCGCCGGCTGACCAAACAGGCGCCCGCGCCTGCTCTCGATCGCGGCGCCGCCTGAGGTCCTTACAGATCGAAATTCGTCGGCAACATCACGACGTCGCGGATGGTCATGCCGCGCGGCCGGGTCAGCATGAACATCACGACCTCGGCGACTTCGTTCGTTTCCAGCAGGCTGCCCGCCGCCTTGGCCTCGGCAAGCTTCTCCGCCGGCCAGTCGGCGAGCAGCGCGCTGATCACGGGCCCCGGCGAGATCGAACCGACGCGGATGCCGTGCTTGAACACCTGGCGCCGCACCGTCTGCACGAAGCAGTTGATCGCCCATTTCGACGACGCATAGACCGGCTCCCACGGCGTCGGGAAATGCGCGGCGAGCGAGCTGGTCACGATGATGTCGCCGGTCCCGCGCGCGATCATGTGCGGCAGCACGTCGTGTACGTTCTTCATCACGACATTGACGTTGAGGTTCAGCATCCGGTCGATCGCATTGGTATCCGCCTCGACGAGGTCGCCGCCGACATAGATGCCGGCATTGGCGTGCAGGATGTCGAGCTGGCCGGCCCTTTCGAGCACCTGCGGCAGCAGGCTCGCGCAGGCCCTGGGGTCGAGCAGGTCGATCACCAGCGGGATCACCGCATCGCCATGCTTGGCGACGAGCGCTTGCAGCGCGGCCGCGTCGCGGTCGACCATCACCACGCGCGCGCCGGCCGCCAGCATCGCCTCGCTGCTCGCAAGCCCGATGCCCGATGCTGCCCCGGTCACCGCCGCGACCTTGCCTTCCAATTGCTTCGCCATCGTCTCCACCCTGTCAGTCCGTGCGTGACGCATCGCAACACATCACGGCCGCGATGTCAGCTCACCATGCGCTGAGCGACGCGCCTGTCCTGTCACATGCGCAGCATCGGCGGCCGCGTGGCGAAACGGCGGCGCAGCCATTTTGCCGCCGGCCCGGCCGGCCTCTGCTTGTGCCAGACCACTTCGAGCGCGACCGGATGCGCGCCCTCGTCGAACTCCAGTTCGGGAATCGCCAACTCCCCGGCCACCTGCGAACTTGCCACGATGTGGGCCGGGATCAGCGCCCAGCCAACGCCATGCTTGAGGATCTGCAGGATCACCCAATGGCTCTCGACCCACCACACCTCGGCTGCGACACGCAACCTGTGCCGCTCGGTGCCTTCGTTGCGCACCGTGACCATGATCTGGCGATGCCGCTTCAGCTCCTCCCAATCCACCCGGCCATTCGCCAGCGGATGGTTCTTGCCGCAGACCAGTTGCAGCGGCACCCAGCCGATGGTCTTGAAGCCGAGTTCGGGTGGCAGCTGCTCTTGCCGCCACATCACGCCAACATCCGCCTTGCCGTCGAGCACGAGGCGGCTGACGTCCTCCATGATCGGAAACAGCAGCTCCAGCTCGACATGGGGAAAGCGCCCCGCGAATTCCGCAAACAGCTCGCCAACGGCGCTCTCCGGATAGAGTTCGTCGATCGCCACCACCAACCGCTTCTCGACATGGGCCTCGAAACTGCTGGCAACGCCGATCAGATGCTCGCGGCGATCGAGGATCAGTTTCGCTTCCGGCAACAGCCGCGCCCCCGCTTCGGTCAGCACCGGGTTGCGACCGGCGCGGTCGAACAGCGCAATGCCGAGGTCTGTTTCCAGATTGGCGACGTGCGTGCTGACCGCCGACTGCGCTTTCTTCAAGAGCCGCGCGGCACCGGAGAACGAGCCCTGCTCGGCAGCCGCCACGAAGGATTCGAGCTGCTCCATGGAGACGGTCATCTATCTCTTTTCCAGATATTATCTAACTTTGTACTGGCACAATATCAGATAGAAACCCGGTCACAACGACAAGAAAGGGTTTTGTTATGTCCATGCGTTCCTTCTCCGACCGGATCAGGCACGCAGTCCTGTTCGAACTGATCGGAATCGCCATCTTCACGCCGGCAGCCGCCTGGCTGTTCAATCAGACGGTCGCCCATATGGGCGTCATCGGCGTCGTCTCGGCGACGGTGGCGACGGTCTGGAACCTGCTGTTCAATCTCGGCTTCGACCATGCGCTGGTCCGCCTCACCGGCCGCGTCGCCAAGACGATGCCGATCCGCGTCGCGCACGCGATGCTGTTCGAGGCTGGCCTGATCGTGCTGCTGATCCCGTTCGTCGCCTGGTATCTCGGCGTCTCGCTGTGGGCCGCGCTGATGATGGATATCTCGATCGTCGCGTTCTATCTGGTCTACGCGTTCGTGTTCAACATCGCCTACGATCGGGTGTTTCCGCTGCGCGAGTTGAAGACGAACGGCCGCGCGGCAACCCGCGCCCTGCCGGCCTGATCGATCTCGACACGCGGCGCGGTGGATCGCCTGATCCGCCGCGCCGCATCCCGACACCGCGCCAATATTCCTGATGGTAGCGACTGCGCACAAGTTCCGCCGCGCCACGCTCTTAAACTGATTTGATCGAGCTCAAGCACCATGGAATGCTCTGAGCCGACATGCCCGTCAGAGGCTGCCAAAACGGCCAACAATGCCAAACGGCCAACAAGAAGAAGCGGAGGAATAAGAATGACAAGGAACCGTTCACCCCAGCTCACCCGCCGTCATCTCATCAAGGGCGCCACTGCCACGTCAGCCGCGCTGCTGCTCGGCAGGCCCGCGATTGCCAAGGGCAAGACCGAGATCGTGATCGGCAACATCGACGCCTATTCCGGACCGGCTGCGGTCTATTCGTCGATCGGCCGCACGCCCGGCGGCTATTTCAAGATGATCAACGAGCAAGGCGGCATCAACGGCCGCATGATCAAGTACATCACCTATGACGACGCCTACAGCCCGGCCAAGACGGTGGAACAGGCACGCAAGCTGGTCGAGAGCGACGAGATCGACGTGCTGTTCGCGCCGCTCGGCGCGCCCACCAATGCCGCGATCATGAAGTATATGAACCAGAAGAAGGTCCCGCACCTCTTCATCGCCTCGGGCGCCACCAAGTTCGGCGACTACAAGAATTTCCCGTACACGATGGGTTTCCAGCCCTGCTACCAGATCGAGGGCCGCGCCTTCGCGCAGCACGTCCTGTCGACACAGAACGATCCGAAGATCGGCATCGTCTACCAGAACGACGATTTCGGACGCGACGTGCTGAAGGGTTTCAAGGACGGCCTCGGCGCCAAGACCTCCGCAATCGTGGCGGAGCTGTCCTATGAGACATCAGACCCGACCATCGACAGCCAGGTGGTCCGCTGCAAATCCGCCGGCGCCAACGTGTTCATGAGCATGACCACGCCGAAATTCGCCGCCCAAGGCATCAAGAAGATCGCCGAGCTCGGCTGGCAACCGGCACATTACATCGGCAACAACGCCTCCTCCGCCGGCTCGACGCTGAAGGCCGCGGGCTTCGACGTCTCCAAGGGCATCATTTCGAGCGCCTATCTGAAGGATCCCGTCGATGCCGCCTGGGACAGCGATCCCGCCATCCAGAAATGGCGCGCCTTCCTCGACAAATACGATCCGGCGGCCGCCAAGAACGACATCTACGCGGTCACCGGCTATCTCACCAGCCAGATCCTGGTTCAGGTGCTCAAGCAGTGCGGCGACGACGTCTCGTCCGAAAGCATCATCAAGCAGGCGGCAAACCTCAAGAACGTCGAATCCGACATGCTGCTGCCGGGCATCAAGATCAACACCTCGTCGACCGACTACTATCCGCTCGAACAGTTGCAACTGACGCGTTTCAGTGGCGAACGCTACGAGCCGCTGGGGCCCGTGATCGACGGCGGCATCTCGAAGGCGTGATCGTCCGGGTTCGTGCTTCGTCAGTCGCGGACATCAGCTGCCGCTGGTCTGGTATCGAGGGCACTGGGGACGTTGCGCTCGAACGAAGGAGTGCGTGACGAGGTGTTCAAGCTCAATCTCATCATCGGTTTCATGATACTAGCAGCACTCGTCTACGGCGTGCTTCAGGCCTACGGGCTGCTTCCCGAGGGGGCAGTTCAGCTGTTTCCGCAACGTGGTGGCGCGCCTGCCGGTGAATGATGGCGATTGTCTGCTTGTGGCCGACGACCGGACGTCGTGGCGCCAGCGGCCAAGCACGCGCTTCCCGCTCGCATTCCGGGCAGCGCATCCCTGATCATTGCGACGACTTCGAACCGATCGGATCGAGCGAGATCTTGTCGAACCTCAGCCGCTTGACGCGGCCGTCATCGATCGACAGTGCATTGCACTTGCCATCGTCTGCGCAAACGAACTTCAGATTGCCGATCGGAAAGCCCGTCGTGAACGCGTCAGTCCCGACCGGCTGCAGATCGAGCTCTCCTCGCGGATAGTGCACCATCAGCGCGTTCTCGCGAACGAACACCTGGTAGATGACGCCGAGTTCTGCGCTGTAATAGTGGCCCTCGTACGCCTTGAGCCGGTCTGCCGCAGGCTTGGTGATGGTGATCCGCTTCAGAGGATGATTGGCGCCGTTCTGGTGCAGAACTGCGTTCTGGGCCGTTCCGCCCTGCGCGACTTCGTCGAAGACGACTTCGGCGGGAACCACCCTCAGGCGGAAAGCGGTATTGGACACCGCGTACATTGGAAACGATGGCTGGCCGGTCGCGCGCGTGACCAGATGGTCATTGTCCTTGGTGATGGAAATGATGAACCCCGGTCTGAGTTCGTAATCGCCAACATAGGCGTCAAGGATCTTGGGATCGACGGCGACTTCCGGCTTGTCTTCAAGGGTCGGCTTGTCAGGCGCAGGCTTGAGCAGCTCCTTGAGATAGATGTCGGCGATCCTGAATGAGAGCGCTGTGGGATTCAGGTCTCCCGCGTTTGCCAGCACCACGACGGAGAAATGCTGGTCTGGAAATCTGAGAATATTGGTCCGGTATGCGGCATCGCCGCCGGCATGCTCGACCGTCCTGAGCCCGCGATACTTTCCTATCGATAGGCCCGACGCGTAGTTGATGTCCTTGCCGTTGTTGAGCTGACCCTTCTGCTGCATCTCGGCGAGTAGCGCCAGGCCCCCAACTTCGCCGGTGTAGAAGTTCTCATCCCAGCGCGCCAGGTCGCCGACCGTTGAAAACAGGCTCGAAGGCCCGACCGTCGAATAGGTCAGCGCAATATATTGGTACTTGCCGTCCGGCTGACGCCCGTAGGAATAGGCCCGGTCCTTGACGACGATACCGTATTTGTCCTGGAAGTGAGTGTGAGACATGCCGAGAGGGTCGAAGATGTGCTCCTTCGCGAACTCGGGCAGCGTTTTACCGGACACCTGCTTCACGACCATCGCAAGCAGCGTATAGCCGCTGTTGCTATAGAGGAACTGATCGCCGGGCGCGAAGTTCAGCTCGGCTTGTTGAAACAGCAGGCGCGCGACATCATCGTCCGTGATCTCGTCGTCGAGCCGCCACCCTGCCAGCGCCAGAAGATTCCACTGGTCTCGAACGCCGCTGGTGTGATGAAGCAGCTGGCGAATCGTGATCAGCTTGCCGAAGTCGTGCAGCTTCGGAACATATTTGCGAACATCGTCGTCCAGAGACAATTTTCCGTCGTGGGCGAGGAGGTAGATCGCGAAGGCGGTGAACTGCTTGGAGACCGATGCCAGGTGGAATACGGTTGCGGGCGTGTTAGGCACGCCATGCTCCAGATTGGCTGCGCCATAACCTTGGCTGTAGATGATCTTGCCGTCTTGAAGGATGGCGATCACGGCGCCGGGAGAGTTCGGTTCGGCCCATCGGGCGAATAGCTGATCGACCGCGCGCTCCATGGTTGCATTGCTTGAGGTCGCGGAGAGCGATGGCTCCGGTTGAGCGCCGGCGACAGCAGGCGCCGAAAGACACAGCGCCGCAAAGGCGGCCGCCACAACTCTAAAAAGCATAACGGTTTCCCCAAATCACGCTGCGCAGTGCGCCGATACCGGAAAATTGGCCGTGCCGCGCGACCATGATCACGTCAGCTCACGACAGCAGAGCGGATGCCGCCCGGTTTGGTCGCGATGGCAATCGAAACGCTCACGAAAACCCGCCACGCCATGGTCCTTCTTCGACCTTCGCCCTGCAAACTAGCACAAAGGCAGTTCGCGCTGCCGACCTCATCAAAATGTGAGGTGGTTTCGACAGGCGCTGAGCTGTCTCCAGAGTGACGAAACGACAATCAAGGCTCGAACAATCATGTCGCGAGAACGCGACTGTATGACTTACGGACCGCGCCACAGATTCGCTGTCGTCCCGGCGCAGGCCGGGACCCACAACCACGAGTGCCAATTGTCTTGCGACAAGAGAACGACGAGTCCTACCCGCAACACAAGCCGCGGCGCATAGCTCCCGGCCTTCGCCGGGACGACATGTGGAGAGAGCCGTACACCCGAACTCATTGTTGCCCCGCGGACGGAGCAGCTGCGCGAGCTACCGCCCCTGCTGCAGCCCCGCCTCCAGCCGCGCCAGCTCGGCGTCGAGGTCGCGCTCAATGTCGGCCACCTGCATGTCGACCACCCGGTAGTCGCGCGCCTCGAGCCAGGCGCGGCGCTTGGCGCGATCCGTGCCGATGGCCTCGCTCTCGTTCGGATTGACCAGCTCGATCGCGGTCCGGTGCACGAAGGAAACGAAGTCGGGGATGTGGCGGCCGACCGGGGTCTGGCGCTTGAAGTGGCCTGCGAAGCGGCGGTCCCGGGTCAAGGCCTGCCACAGGATCCGTTCGGCGTCGGTCGGGTTGCGGCGGAGCAGCCGGGCGAGCCCGCGTACCGTGCTGGAGTTGTCGGCGGTCGCGCCGCCGCCGCCCTGCTCGGCAAGCAGCGCGCGGAGCCTTGTCGCCTGGGCGCCGTCGAGCACGCCGCCCTTGGCCGGGCCCTTGCGGCCCTCGGCGATCGCCATCACCACGCCGTGCAGCGTGTGCATGTCCTGCTTGGTCGGATCCATCCGGGTGAAGATGTTGCGCAGGTTGACCAGCATGGTGTCGCGCTTCTCGGCCGGCCGCAGGAACTCGACCTTGTCGAGCTCGGCGACGAGGTTGTCGAAGAACGCCTGCATCTGGTGCTGGGAGGCCGGCTCGGACCGCTCGGGCATCGCGAACGGCAGCGCGCCGGCGGTCGAGAGCTTGAACCATTCGTACCCCATCAGGAGCACCGCCTGCGCCAGGTTGAGCGAGGCGAAGCCCGGGTTGACCGGAAAGGTGATGATGCGGTTGGCGAGCGCGACCTCGTCATTGGTCAGGCCGGAACGTTCCCGCCCGAACAGGATGCCGGCGCCGCCGCCGGATGCGACATGGCTGACGATCTCGCGGGCCGCGCCCTCGGGCCCGACCACCGGCTTGGCCTGGTCGTGGGCGCGCGCGGTGGTCGCAAACACCAGCGTGAGGTCGGCGATCGCCTGCTCGACGGTGTCGAACAGCTCGACGGAGCCGATGATGTGGTCGGCACCGGCGGCGGCGCGCTCGGCGGCAATGTTCGGCCAGCCGTCGCGCGGGTTGACGATGCGCATCCTCGTCAGCGCGAAATTGCCCATCGCGCGCGCGGCCATGCCGATGTTCTCGCCAAGCTGCGGCTCGACCAGGATGACGACGGGACCGGCAAGGTCGTGCCCTGCCTTGGTCTTGTCGGTGCCGGACATCTCACTTCACTTTCTGATTCAACATCTGAAGATTTTGAATCAGCTTCCGAAGCGGCTGATTCAAAGTCTCATCGAGGGGCCCGCAACCAGCTTTGCACCGGTTTTGCGCGGGACCAATTTCTCCAAGCAGATAACAGGGTTAGCGGCGATTGCGAATCCTCAATCGGAATCCCGATCGCACAATGCGAAGGCCGCCGCTTGCGCGCGCTTCGCCTTCGGATAGGCTATCAACCACAACCAAAGCGAAGCTGTAAAGGCACGCTTGAGACGCCGATTGAACGGCGGGGCACTTGGTCAAAGCACTTGGGTCGCGAAGCACTTGGGGGGACGACGATGCGGGGCAGATGGACGCTGGCCGTTGTGGGCTTGATCTTGATCGTGGCGGGGGGCCTGCTCGCCCACTTCACACAGACTGCGGGCGGCATCCGGATCGAGGATGTCAGGTTCAAGGGCGCCAAGGGCAACACCATGAGCGCCCTGCTCTACGTCCCGGCGAATGCCACGCCGCAGATCCCGGCGCCGGGCATCCTGGCGGTCCACGGTTACATCAATTCGCGCGAGACCCAGGACGGCTTCGCCATCGAGTTCGCCCGCCGCGGCTATGTCGTGCTGGCGCTCGACCAGACCGGCCACGGCTACAGCGACCCGCCGTCCTTCGCCAACGGCTTCGGCGGACCTGACGGCCTCGCCTATCTCCGCAGCCTGCCTTTCGTCGACAAGGACAATATCGGGCTCGAGGGCCATTCGATGGGCGGCTGGACCGTGCTGGCGGCAGCCGCCGCGATGCCCAACGACTACAAGTCGATGGTGCTGGAAGGCTCGTCCACCGGCAAGCCTTTCGCCGCCGAGGGCACCGCGAGCTGGCCGCGCAACACCGCACTGGTGTTCGCGCAGTATGAGGAATTCTCCACCCTGATGTGGGGCGTCGACCTCGCCCGCGACGTCACCAAGAGCCCGAAGCTTTGGGCGCTGTTCGGCACCCAGGGTGCGGTCGAGCCGAGCAAAGTCTATGGCGATCCGGCCGCCGGCACCGCAAGGGTGCTGTACACGCCGGCGATGACCCATCCGGCCGAACACATCTCGCATGAAGCGATCGGTTACAGCCTCGACTGGTTCGCCAAGACCTTGAAGGGCGGCACGCCGCGCCCGGTCGATGACCAGATCTGGTTCCGCAAGGAGATCGGCACGCTCATCGCCCTCATCGGTTTCGTCGCGCTTGTAATCGGGACGTTCGACGGGCTGCTGGAAGCACCGGCGTTCTCCCGGCTGCGGCTGCCGGCGGTGGCGGACGGCACCATGCCGCCGCACGAGGCTGCGAGCGGCCGGCGCTGGACCGCGGCCTTCATCCTATCAGCCTTCATCCCGGCGCTGACCTACTACCCGGCCTTTGCGCTGGGCGGCACCTTCGTGACCCCGAGTGCATTCCTGCCGCAGGGCATCACCAACCAGATCCTGGTCTGGGCTATCATCAACCTCCTGATCACGCTGGCCCTGATGCGGTTCGCGCCGAAGCGGACCAGCCGGGCCGGCCTCGTCGGTCAATCCATCGTGATCGCGCTGGCGTCGGTTGCGGTGGGTTACGCCGTGCTGTGGCTTGCCAACCTCGCCTTCAAGATCGACTTCCGGTTCTGGATCGTCGCACTCAAGTTGATGAGCGCGAAGCAATTCCTCATCTTCCTGATCTATCTGATTCCGTTCACGGCGTTTTTCGTCGTGGCGCTGCACGTGCTGCACCGGAATTTCTCGACCATGGATGCGCCGCGCGGGGCGCTCTACCTCACCAACATCCTGGCGCTGACGCTCGGTTTCATCGTGTTGCTGGTGCTGCAATACGGCACGCTGTGGCTGACCGGAAAGCTGTTCAACCCGATCCCCGACCCCGGTTTCGTGCCGCTCTCGACCATCGTCGCGATCCAGTTCGTGCCGCTGCTGGCGATCGTGGCCGTGATCGCGACCTTCACCTGGCGGCGGACCGGATCGAGCCTGCCGGGGGCCCTGATCGCGGGCCTGTTCGTGACCTGGTACATCGTGGCCGGGACCGCGACCCAGGTCCCGTTTTAGAGGGGTTCAGTTGAGGAAAACCCGTCCCGGAGATGGCGGTTCTCGGTGAAAAGATGGGCTGAAAGTGCATAACCGGTGCGCTTCCGCCCGTCCCCGGGCGGTGCTATAGCGCAGGCGTATTTTCCACCCCCCGCCGTCAAAAGCGCGCCGTTCCCAAGAGGGCCTCCCCGTCATGGCAAAAATCAAGGTATCCAACCCCGTCGTCGAGCTCGATGGCGACGAGATGACCCGGATCATCTGGCAGTACATCAAGGACAAGCTGATCAACCCGTTCCTGGATGTCGAACTGCTCTATTTCGATCTGGGCATGGAATACCGCGATGAGACCAATGACCAGGTGACCATCGACGCCGCCGAAGCCATCAAGAAGGTCGGCGTCGGCGTCAAATGCGCCACCATCACCCCCGACGAGGCCCGGGTGAAGGAGTTCGGCCTGAAGCAGATGTGGAAGTCGCCGAACGGCACCATCCGCAACATCCTCGGCGGCGTGATCTTCCGCGAGCCGATCATCTGCAAGAACGTGCCGCGCCTGGTTCCCGGCTGGACCAAGCCGATCATCATCGGCCGCCACGCCTATGGCGACCAGTACCGCGCCACCGACATCAAATTCCCGGGCAAGGGCACGCTGTCGCTGAAGTTCGTCGGCGAGGACGGCACCGTGATCGAGCGCGAAGTGTTCAAGGCGCCCGGCGCCGGCGTCGCGATGGAGATGTACAATCTCGACGACTCCATCATCGATTTCGCCCGCGCTTCGCTGAACTACGGCCTGCTGCGCAACTACCCGGTCTATCTCTCGACCAAGAACACCATCCTCAAGGTCTATGACGGCCGCTTCAAGGACATCTTCCAGGACATCTACGACCGCGAGTTCAAGAAGGAATTCGAGGCCAAGGGCCTGACCTATGAGCACCGCCTGATCGACGACATGGTCGCTTCGGCGCTGAAGTGGTCCGGCGGCTATGTCTGGGCCTGTAAGAACTATGACGGCGACGTGCAGTCCGACACCGTGGCCCAGGGCTACGGCTCGCTCGGCCTGATGACCTCGGTGCTGCTCACCCCGGACGGCAAGACGGTGGAAGCCGAAGCCGCCCACGGCACCGTGACCCGCCACTATCGCGAGCACCAGAAGGGCAAGGAGACCTCGACCAACTCGATCGCGTCGATCTTCGCCTGGACCCGTGGCCTCGCCCACCGCGCCAAGCTCGACAACAATCCGGAGCTGGCGAAGTTCGCCACCACCCTGGAGAAGGTCTGCGTCGCGACCGTCGAGGACGGCTACATGACCAAGGACCTCGCGCTGCTGGTCGGCGCCGACCAGCGCTGGCTCTCCACCACCGGCTTCCTCGACAAGGTTGCCGAGAACCTCGGCAAGGCGATGGCGGCCTAAGGCCGCCGTTTCCGGACACAGCAGCGAGCGCATATCATGGCCCTTGTCAGAGCCGTTGCGCTCGCATCTTTCCTGCTCACCGGGTCGGCGGCACTCGCCGCCGATCCCCTGCCCGACGCCGTCGCGGCGCCGGCTGAGTCTCCCGTCCTGTCGGTCCATGCCGAAGGCGTCCAGGTCTATGAGTGCAAGCCGGTCACCGACGGCAAGCTCGCCTGGTCGTTCCGCGAGCCGGTCGCGACCCTGATCGCCGATGGCCGCACCGTCGGCCGGCACTATGCGGGTCCGAATTGGGAGCATGTCGACGGCAGCGCCGTGACTGCCCGCACTGCCGGCAGCGCGCCGGGCACCACCGCCGCCGATATTCCCTGGCTGAAACTCGAGGTGATCGCCCACCGCGGCAATGGCCTGCTCTCCAGCGTCGCCACCGTGCAGCGGATCAACACCTCGGGCGGCGAGCTCAGCGGCGCCTGCGACAAGGCCGGCCTGCTGAAGAGCGCGGCGTATTCGGCGGATTACGTCTTCCTGCGCCGCGACTAGGCCAAAGCGTTTTCGAGCGAAGTGGGTACCGGTTCGCGTGAAGAAAACGCGTCAAAACTAATCCCGGATTCCGCCGTCGGTCTCGCGCGGCGCTTGCGCAATCTCCGCGGCGGCAAGGTCGCCGCCGGCCGTGAGCGGATCGGCAAGTCGGGCCTCTGCGGTCTCCCGGACATGCGCGGCGAGCGCCGGCATGCGCTCGATCAAGGCATGGAAGTCCTGCGCGGCGAGCAGCAAGAGCTTGGTCTTGCGCGTCGCCGTCACCGTACCGGAGCGGTTGGTGCGCCGAAGCAGCGCGATCTCGCCGAAGAACGTGCCGTCGGCCAGCCGCACCCGCTGGTTCGGCAGGTCGATCTCGACCTCGCCGGCGGTGATGAAATACATCGACGCCGCCGCATCGCCGCGCCGCACCAGCACCTCGCCGGCCTCGATGGTCTGCGACCGCAACAGCCGCATGATGTCGGCAATATCGGCGGCGTTGAGATGTGAGAACAGCGGCACCCGCGCCAGCATGCCCCAGGTCACGACGAAGTCGCGGCGGCGGACCTCGTCGGCGAACGCCGTCGAGATGATCGCGACCGGCAGCGCGATCATCGCAAAGCCGACCACGATCGCAACCACGGTGACGATCCGGCCGAGCGGCGTCACCGGGACGACATCGCCGTAGCCGACGGTGCCGAGCGTCACGATCGCCCACCACATCGCCTGCGGCATGGTGCCGAACTTGTCCGGCTGCACCTTGTGTTCGATGCCATAGAGCAGCGAGGCAAACAGCAGCACCGCGCCGGTCAGGATCACCACGCAGCCGAACAGCGTGCGCCGCTCGGCATGCAGCGCCGCCAGCAGCGAGCGCATCGCGGTCGAATAGCGCACCAGCTTAAGGAACGGCAGCATGCCGAACAGCACCAGCGCGGTCTTGTCACCGATCGCAAGCGCGACGGCTGACGGCAGGAAGGCGAGCAGGTCGATGATGCCGAGCGCCGAGAAGGCGTATTCGCGCCGCGCCTGTAGCGGCGTCACGTCGCGCAGGGAGTGGCCGACCACGCTCCAGAGCCGCGCGGCATATTCCAGCGCGAAGGCGGCCACCGCCGCGATCTCGATCGTCGTCAGCAGCCAGCCGAATTGCGCATCGATCTCGGGCACCGAGGCCAGGATCGCCGCCAGCACGTCGACCGCGATGATGGCAACGATAATCCCGGCAAACCGCGAGCCGCCCGAATGCGGCAGATCATCGCGTTCGAGCAGCTCGTAGAGACGGTCGCGCAGTCCGGGATCGCTGATCGTGGGCTTGAGCGGAGCCGTCGCCACGATCAGCCTCTCCGTCAGGCGCCGGCCATCGCCTGTTCGATCGCCGACAGCGCGGCGTCGGCCTTGGCGCCGTCGGGTCCGCCGGCCTGCGCCATGTCGGGCCGGCCGCCGCCGCCCTTGCCGCCGAGCACCTCAGAGCCCTTGCGCACCAGCTCGACCGCGTTGAAGCGCGAGGTCAGGTCGGCGGTGACGCCGACCACGATGCCGGCCTTGCCATCTTCGGTGACGCCGACGATAGCGACCACGCCCGAGCCGATCTGCTTCTTGCCGTCGTCAACCAGGCTCTTCAGGTCCTTGGTCTCGACGCCCTCGACCGCACGCGCCAGCAGCTTGACGTTGCCGACCTCGCGAACGCCGGACGCAGCGCCGTTCGACGCACCACTACCGCCGCCCATCGCGAGCTTCTTGCGAGCATCAGACAGGTCGCGCTCGAGCTTCTTGCGCTCTTCCATCAGGGCCGTGATGCGCGCCGGGACGTCCTCGATCGTGGTGCGCAGCTCGGCCGCCGCGGTCTTCGCCAGTGCCATCGTGTCGTTGGCGTGCTTGCGCGCGTGACGCCCCGTCAGCGCCTCGATGCGGCGCACGCCGGACGCGACCGCGCTCTCGCTGGTCACCGAGATCAGGCCGATGTCGCCGGTGCGGCGAACATGGGTGCCGCCGCAGAGCTCGACCGACCAGCCGAGCGCATTCTGGCCGTGCTCGCGGGCGCTCTTGCCCATCGAGACGACGCGGACCTCGTCGCCGTACTTCTCGCCGAACAGCGCGCGGGCACCGGCTTCGCGGGCATCGTCGACGCCCATGACGCGCGTCGTCACCTCGTCATTCTCGAGCACGACATCGTTGGCGATGTCCTCGACGCGAGCGAGCTCTTCCGGCGTGATCGGCTTCGGATGCACGAAATCGAAACGCAGCCGATCGGGCGCGACCAGCGAGCCGCGCTGCGCGATGTGATCGCCGAGCACCTGGCGCAGCGCCTCATGCAACAGATGCGTCGCCGAGTGGTTGGCGCGGATCGACGAACGCCTGGCGTGATCGACCTCGAGCTGCAGCGCGGTGCCGACATTCAGCGTGCCCTGCTCCACCGTGCCGACATGCACGAACAGATCGCCGGCCTTCTTCTGCATGTCGGTGACGCGGAACTTGACGCCTTCGCCCGTGAGGATGCCGACGTCGCCGACCTGGCCGCCCGACTCCGCATAGAACGGGGTCTGGTTCAGCACGATCGCACCGCTCTCACCGGCCTTGAGACCGTCGACTTCCGCGCCGTCCTTGACCAGCGCCGTCACCACGCCTTCCGCGCTCTCGGTCTCATAGCCGAGGAATTCGGTTGCGCCGAGCTTCTCACGCAGCGGGAACCAGATGGTCTCGGTCGCCGCCTCGCCGGAGCCGGCCCAGGAGGCGCGCGCCTTCTCGCGCTGACGGTTCATCGCGTCGGTGAACGAGGCCTGGTCGACGCTGATGCCGCGCGACTTCAGCGCATCCTGAGTCAGGTCGAGCGGGAAACCGTAGGTGTCGTACAGCGTGAAGGCGGTGTCGCCGTCGAACATGTCGCCCTTCTTGAGGCCGGCGCTCTTCTCGTCGAGGATGGACAGGCCACGCACCAGCGTCTTGCGGAAGCGGGTCTCTTCGAGCTGTAGCGTCTCCTCGATCAGCTTCTCCGCGCGCACCAGGTCCGGATAGGCCTGGCCCATCTCGCGGACCAGCGCCCAGACCAGACGATGCATCAGCGGCTCGCTCGCGCCCAGGAGCTGCGCGTGGCGCATCGCGCGGCGCATGATCCGGCGCAGCACGTAACCGCGGCCCTCGTTCGACGGCAGCACGCCGTCGGCGATCAGGAACGCCGACGAACGCAGATGATCGGCGATGACACGATACGACGCGACGTTCTGCTCGTTCGGCCCATGGCCAAGCGCCGACGCCGCCGCATCGATGAGATGACGGAAAAGATCAGTCTCGAACACGCTCTCGACGCCCTGCAGGATGCAGGCCATGCGCTCCAGGCCCATGCCGGTGTCGATCGAGGGACGCGGCAGCGCCACGCGCTCCTCCTTCGTCACCTGCTCGTATTGCATGAACACCAGATTCCAGAACTCGAGGAAGCGATCGCCGTCCTCCTCGGGGCTGCCCGGAGGTCCGCCCCAGATGTGCTCGCCGCGGTCGATGAAGATCTCGGAGCACGGTCCGCACGGGCCGGTGTCGCCCATCGCCCAGAAATTGTCCGAGGTCGGGATGCGGATGATGCGGTCGTCCGAGAAGCCGGCGATCTTCTTCCAGTAGCCGGCCGCCTCGTCGTCGGTGTGGTAGACGGTGACGAGCAGCTTGTCCTTCTTCAGCCCGTACCCCTTGGTGATCAGATTCCAGGCGAGCTCGATCGCGCGCTCCTTGAAGTAGTCGCCGAACGAGAAGTTGCCGAGCATCTCGAAGAAGGTGAGATGGCGCGCGGTGTAGCCGACATTGTCGAGGTCGTTATGCTTGCCGCCGGCGCGCACGCACTTCTGCGACGTCGTGGCGCGCTGATAGCCGCGCTTCTCGACGCCGGTGAAGACGTTCTTGAACTGCACCATGCCGGCATTGGTGAACATCAGGGTCGGGTCGTTGCGCGGCACCAGCGGCGACGAGGCCACGATCTCGTGCCCGTTCTCCTTGAAGAAGTTCAGAAATGTCGACCTGATGTCGTTGACGCTGCTCATGTTCATCCAATCGGAAAAAGGGGCCGGCCAGCCGCAAAAAGGCGTCATTTTCCGGCCGAACGCTTTTAGACATTGCCAGCTGCGGTGTCCAGAAACTGTGCAGGCGGATCATGGGCTTGCCGCAACAGCACAAAGCCCGTTGATAGTCGTCCGGGTGCGTTGACAGCCTTGGCGGGGCCGTGTTTTGGTCCTACTTGTAAGTAGTCACGTCGGGAGAGACTGGCCCTGTCCTGGGCCGGCGCCGAAGGAGCAACCGCCCCGGAAACTCTCAGGCAAAAGGACCGCGTGACGTCTGACATCTGGAAAGAGGCGCTGGGGTTCTCCCCGATTGCGTCCGCCGACGGGATAATACTCTCAGGCACAGCGACAGATGGGGCTTTCTGCAGGTTTCTCAAGGGGAAATAGGTCCCCGGCGGGAACCGCGAGGGCCCTGTATGCGTGCGCACGAAAACTCCCCGCTGAAACAGACCCCGCTGCACGCGCTGCATCTGGCGCGCGGCGCCAAGATGGTGCCGTTCGCCGGCTATGACATGCCGGTGCAATACACGGCCGGCGTGCTCAAGGAGCATCTGCACACCCGCAAGGACGCCGGCCTGTTCGACGTGTCCCATATGGGACAGCTCGTGCTGAAGGCCAAATCCGGCAAGGTCGGCGATGCGGCGCTCGCGCTGGAAAAACTGGTGCCGCAGGACATCGTCGGCATCGCGCCAGGTCGGCAGCGCTACGCGCAATTCACCAACAATGATGGCGGCCTGCTCGACGATTTGATGGTGGCGAATTTCGGCGACCATTTGTTCCTGGTGGTCAATGCCGCCTGCAAGGAAGAGGACGAGGCGCATCTGCGCGCGAATCTCTCCGATGCTTGCGAGATCGTGTCGCTGGCCGACCGCGCACTGATCGCGCTGCAAGGGCCGAAAGCCGAATCGGCACTGGCGAAATTGTGTGCAGATGTCAGTTCGATGAAATTCATGGACGCCGGCCCGCGCCGCGTCGCCGACATCGACTGCTTCGTCTCGCGCTCCGGTTACACCGGCGAGGACGGCTTTGAGATTTCCGTGCCCGCGGACAAGGCGGAGGCGCTGGTCACGGCGCTGCTGGATAATCCCGACGTGCTGCCGATCGGGCTCGGCGCGCGCGACAGCCTGCGGCTCGAGGCCGGGCTCTGCCTCTACGGACATGACATCGACACCACGACGACGCCGGTCGAAGGCGCGCTGGAATGGTCGGTGCAGAAGGTTCGCCGCAACAGTGGCGCCCGCGCCGGCGGCTTCCCCGGCGCCGACAAGATACTCGCGCAATTCGCTGATGGCGCCGCCCGCCGCCGCGTGGGCTTAAGGCCCGACGGCCGCGCGCCAGTGCGCGAAGGCGCCCCGCTGTTTGCCGACGCCACCTCGGCCGAGCCAATCGGCAAGGTGACCTCAGGCGGCTTCGGCCCGAGCCTCAATGCGCCGGTTGCGATGGGCTATCTGCCGACCGCCCTCTCCGCGGTCGGCACCACCGTTTTCGCCGAAGTGCGCGGCCAGCGGCTGCCGTTGAAGGTCGCCGCCACGCCCTTCGTCCCCAATACCTACAAACGCTAAACGCTGAAGGATCGATCCCATGACGACGCTCTACACGTCCGACCACGAATGGCTCCGCATCGAGGGCGATGTCGCCACGATCGGGATCACTGATTACGCGCAGTCGCAGCTCGGCGACGTCGTGTTCGTCGAACTGCCCAAGGTCGGCCGCAGCCTGAAGAAGGCCGAGGCCGCCGCCGTCGTCGAATCCGTCAAGGCCGCCTCTGACGTCTACGCGCCGATCACCGGCGAGGTGATCGAGGTCAACGAGGACCTCGCTGCCGAGCCCGCACTGGTCAATTCGGATGCCGGCGGCAAGGCCTGGTTCTTCAAGCTCAGGATTGCTGACAAGAGCGAACTCGGCGGCCTGATGGATGAAGCCGCCTACGCCGCGCACACCGCCTGAGGATCATCCGAGGATCAGCCCATGAACGCGCCCTTCAAGCCGATCAACGAAGCCGCCACCGATTTCGTCCGCCGCCACATCGGACCGTCGCCGCGCGACGTCAACGCGATGCTGGAAACGGTCGGCGCCGCGAGCCTGCAGGCGCTGATGAATGAGACGCTGCCGGCGTCGATCCGCCAGAAGGCGCCGCTCGATCTCGGCCGCGCGCTGAGCGAGACCGAGGCGCTCGCCCATATGAGCGAGCTCGCCGCGCAGAACCAGGTGTTCACGTCGCTGATCGGCCAGGGCTATTCCGGCACCATCCTGCCGGCGGTGATCCAGCGCAACATCCTGGAGAACCCGGCCTGGTACACTGCCTATACGCCGTATCAGCCGGAGATCAGCCAGGGCCGGCTGGAAGCGCTGTTCAACTACCAGACCATGATCTGCGACCTCACCGGGCTCGACGTCGCCAACGCCTCGCTGCTCGACGAGGCGACCGCGGCGGCCGAAGCGATGGCGCTCGCCGAGCGCCACTCGCAGGTGAAGGCGAAGGTGTTCTTCGTCGACAAGGAAGTGCATCCGCAGACGCTGGCGGTGATGCGCACCCGCGCCGCGCCGCTGGGCTGGGCGCTGCTGGTCGGCGATCCCCTCACCGAGCTCGACAAGGCCGACGTGCTCGGCGCGCTCCTGCAATATCCCGGCACATCTGGCGCCGTGCGCGACCTCAAGCCTGCGATCGCGTCGCTGCGCGCCAAGGGTGCGCTGGCGATCGTGGCCGCCGACCTGCTGTCGCTGACGCTGCTGACCTCACCTGGCGAGCTCGGTGCCGACATCGCGATCGGCTCGGCGCAGCGGTTCGGCGTGCCGATGGGCTATGGCGGGCCGCACGCCGCCTACATGGCGGTGCGCGACACGCTGAAGCGCTCGCTGCCCGGCCGCATCGTCGGCCTCTCGGTGGATTCGCGTGGGGCACCGGCCTATCGGCTGGCGCTGCAAACCCGCGAGCAGCATATCCGCCGCGAGAAGGCGACCTCGAACATCTGCACCGCGCAGGTGCTGCTCGCCGTGATCGCCTCGATGTATGCGGTCTACCACGGCCCCGAAGGCCTGACCCATATCGCACGCGGCGTGCACCGCCGCGCCACCGTGCTGGCCGCAGGCCTGCGCAAGCTCGGCTTTGCGCCGACCAGCGAGGCGTTCTTCGACACCGTGACCGTCGAGGTCGGACCGAAGCTGATCGAGATCGTGACGCGCGCGCAGGCGGAGCGGATCAATCTGCGCATCGGTGCGACCACGCTCGGCATTGCGCTGGACGAGACCACGACGCCGGAGACCGTCGAGGCGGTGTGGCGCGTGTTCGGCGGCAAGCTCAGCTTTGCCGAGATCGAGGCCGCCGCACGCGAGGCGCTGCCGAAGGAGCTGCGGCGCACCAGCGCCTTCCTCACCCATCCGGTGTTCAACACGCACCGCTCCGAGACCGAGCTCCTGCGCTACATGCGCAAGCTCAGCGATCGCGACCTGGCGCTCGACCGCGCGATGATCCCGCTCGGCTCCTGCACGATGAAGCTCAACGCCACCACCGAAATGATCCCGCTGACCTGGCCGGCGTTCGGCAATCTGCATCCGTTCGCGCCCGCGGATCAGGCCAAGGGCTATCACGCGCTGTTCAAGCGGCTCGAGCAGTGGCTGTGCGACATCACCGGCTATGACGCGGTGTCGCTGCAGCCGAACTCAGGCGCGCAGGGCGAATATGCCGGGCTGCTTGCGATCCGGGGTTATCACCTGGCGCGCGGCGAGCCGCACCGCAAGGTCTGCCTGATTCCCTCCTCCGCGCACGGCACCAATCCGGCCTCGGCCGCGATGGTCGGCATGGATGTCGTGGTGGTGGCGTGCGATGCGCGCGGCGACGTCGACGTCAATGATCTCCGCGCCAAGGCCGAGAAGCACTCGGCCAATCTCGCCGCTGTCATGATCACCTACCCGTCGACCCACGGCGTGTTCGAGGAGCATATCCGCGAGATCTGCGACATCGTGCATGCGCATGGCGGACAGGTCTATCTCGACGGCGCCAACATGAATGCGCAGGTCGGGCTGTCGCGGCCCGGCGATTACGGCGCCGATGTCAGCCATCTCAACCTGCACAAGACCTTCTGCATCCCGCATGGCGGCGGCGGCCCCGGCATGGGCCCGATCGGCGTCAAGGCGCATCTTGCGCCCTACCTGCCCGGGCATCCTGCGACCGACGGCGCGACGGCGCATGCGATCGGCCCGGTATCGGCCGCGCCGTTCGGCTCGGCGTCGATCCTGACCATCTCCTACATCTACATCCTGATGATGGGCGGCGAAGGCCTGACGCGCGCCACGGAGATTGCGATCCTCAACGCGAACTACATCGCCGCACGGTTGCAGCCGCACTTCCCGGTGCTGTATCGCAACGAGCGCGGCCGTGTCGCGCATGAGTGCATCGTCGACCCGCGCGGGCTGAAGACGACCAGCGGCGTCACGGTGGACGACATCGCCAAGCGGCTGATCGACTACGGCTTCCACGCGCCGACCATGAGCTTCCCGGTGGCCGGCACGCTGATGATCGAGCCGACGGAATCGGAGTCGAAGTTCGAGATCGACCGCTTCTGCGATGCCATGATCGCGATCCGCAACGAGATCGCGGAGGTCGAGAAGGGCCGCTGGACCATCGAGGCCTCGCCGCTGCGCCACGCCCCGCACACCGTGCACGACATCGCCGACGATGCCTGGAACCGGGCCTATACCCGCACCGAGGGCTGCTTCCCGGCGGGCGTGTCGCGGTCTGACAAATACTGGAGCCCGGTCGGCCGCGTCGACAACGTCTACGGCGATCGCAATCTGGTGTGCTCGTGCCCGCCGATCGAGGATTACGCGCAGGCGGCGGAATAGCCGCGGCGAATTCCCGGACAAGCGCACCGTTCGGGATGTCAAAATCTGGGTTGAGCCCTGTGGCTCAACCCGTCAGCTGCATCGAAAAGACTTCGCCGATCGGCCGAAGCTGCAGCTAGCACGCCGCGCTCGCAGGAGCGGATCGCGGGAAGAACGATAAGAAACAGGCCCCGCTTGCGGCAGGAGGAAACATGCGCGAGGAATTCTGGTTTCATTTCCCGTTCCGCGTCCGCTATTCCGAGGTCGACGCGCAGGCCGTGGTGTTCAACGCCCACTATCTGACCTATTTCGATACCGCGATCACCGAATACTTCCGCGCGCTCGGTTACGACTATCTCGGCGAGGTGGCGCGGACCGGCATCGACTTCCACACCGTGAAATCGGTCGTCGAATACAAGGCCCCGATCCGGTTCGACGAGGACATCGAGGTCTGCGTCCGCGTCGCGCGGATCGGCCGCTCCTCGATCAACCTTGCACTCGCGATCTTCGCCAAGGGCTCCGACGATCTACGCGCCACCGGCGAGATCATCTGGGTCGCGACCGACCAGAAGACGCATCAATCCGTCGCCGTGACGGAAGACTTGCGGGCGCTGATCGCGAGCCGGGAAAAGGCGCTGGCGCCAGGTTGAGTTGACTACGGCTTGGTCAACGTCGGAGCAACGCGCCAGAGATTGTCGTTGGTGAGGTGCGTGCCGCCCCACCAGCGATCGATCGGGTTATAGCTGCTGAAGTCTTCCTGGTGCGCGATGATCGCTTCGCCGAACTCGGTCAGCCGCGGATAGCTTGCGGCGTAGCGCGCGTGCCAGCTCCTTTTGCTCTGCGGTCGTTCGAGATCGGTCACTGCAGGCGACGGACCGTCCGCGAGGCCGTCGAGCAATGAAAAAATCTCAAGTTCCCCGAATACATTTTCGGGACTCCAGGAACGATGGAGCAGTCCAAGCGCTGAAAAGCCATCGTAACGCGCGATCAGCTCAAGAAGTCGCATCTCAGTCGCCCCCAGCCCGGTCGCGAAAGAGGGCAATTCTGCAGCAACGGCAAGCATGGCCGACCTCAGAAACGGCAGCGAACTAAGATCGCTCCGCAAGCAATTTAGGAAGGGCTTCGGAGTTGCCGCGCAATAGGCTCGCCATGCCGCGCTTCCGGTATTGAGCTCGGCTGCGGTGACGTCGACCGTCAGCACATTCTCCAGCTCAGGCATCTGTTCGGGTGGCATCATCAGATCGAAATCAACAAGAGCCAACTTCAATCTGGCTGCAGTGCCGGGATGAGACCTGAAAAAATCCAGTAGAAAAATCAGCTCTAGCTGGTCGTTTGGATACCTTTCGAACCACAGCTCGATAGCATCATATGGTTCGCAATACCCGATAAACGAAAGGTGCCTGCGAGCCCGGGCTTCATCGGAGAACAATCTCCATGAACACCAATCCGACCAATGACGACCCGGGCCCTGGCCGGAACGCGCGCCAAAATAATCTTCGAGCTCTTCTGCCGGAGGCAGCGGCCCCCGAACGAAGCGAAAGCGAAAGGCAATAACGACCTCTGCCAGACCCGACCGTGCGAGGCGGGAGCCGGAACCAGTCAAAATGAGACGCTTCATCGGCGCAACTTTCTCGACGACGCACAAAACCAAACGGGCGCCGAAGACGTCGGCAACTCAACGTCCTCAGCGCCCGCTTGCAGCGAAATCATATAAACCGGGAGATTACTCCTCCGTCGGCTCCTCGCCTTCGGCGTCGCGCTCGGGCGTGCCGGCGAGGATCTGCTCGGAGATCAGGCCGGAATTCTGCCGGATCGCGGCTTCGATCTTGGCGGTGATGTCGGGGTTCGCCTTCAGGAAGGCCTTGGAATTCTCGCGTCCCTGGCCGAGCCGCTGGCTGTCATAGGAGAACCAGGCGCCCGACTTCTCGACGATGCCGGCCTTGACGCCGAGGTCGAGGATCTCGCCCATCTTGGAGACACCCTCGCCGTACATGATGTCGAACTCGACCTGCTTGAAGGGCGGCGCCAGCTTGTTCTTCACCACCTTGACGCGGGTGGTGTTGCCGACCACTTCGTCGCGTTCCTTGATCGCGCCGATGCGACGGATGTCGAGACGGACCGAGGCATAGAATTTCAGCGCGTTACCGCCGGTGGTGGTCTCCGGCGAGCCGTACATCACGCCGATCTTCATGCGGATCTGGTTGATGAAGATCACCATGGTGTGGGACTTGTTGATCGAGGCGGTGAGCTTGCGCAGCGCCTGGCTCATCAGGCGGGCCTGCAGGCCGGGCAGCGCATCGCCCATCTCGCCCTCGAGTTCGGCCTTCGGCACCAGCGCCGCGACCGAATCGACCACCAGCACGTCAACCGCGCCGGAGCGCACCAGCGTATCGCAGATCTCAAGCGCCTGCTCGCCGGTGTCCGGCTGCGAGATCAGGAGCTCGTCGATGTTGACGCCGAGCTTGCGCGCATAGACCGGGTCGAGCGCGTGTTCGGCGTCGATGAAGGCGCAGATGCCGCCCTTCTTCTGGCCTTCCGCCACCGTGTGCAGCGCCAGCGTGGTCTTGCCCGAGGATTCCGGCCCGTAGATCTCGACGACGCGGCCCTTCGGCAAGCCGCCGACGCCGAGCGCGATATCGAGCCCGAGCGACCCCGATGACACCGTCTCGACATCCATCGAGCGGTCGTTCTTGCCGAGCTTCATCACCGAGCCCTTGCCGAACTGACGCTCGATCTGGGAGAGCGCGGCTGAGAGGGCCTTGGACTTGTCCATGGAGGATCCTTCGACGATACGCAGTGCAGTGGCGGACATTTGGGATGTGCTCCTTATGGCGGGGATTCGCTAGCGGGACAAACGGGCGATGAGGTCGAATGGAATGCGTTGTTGATAGGAAACCTCGTACCACGTTTGTTCTATGTTCGCAATATGTTCTTTCTGGCTGGTAGGTGCTGTCCGTATTTAAGGCTCAGTGTCCCAAGTTGATTTTTGAAGTATCCTAGTTCGGATTAAGCGAACGGAAACCAATGCTTAGCCGTTGTTCTCGGTAGGACTACTGAGTCGGGATGGCTAATGTTCTGCCCATAGCAATCGTTATGGTCCGCCAACCGTTCTCTACAAGGGTTACCGGGGTTCTCCGTGGGTGAACGGAGTTCCTTTCGCATTCAGCGCACGGGTTTGACCCAGATCAACGGGCGCATCGGCAATGTTCGGAAACATGCCGAGCATGACCCGGGACCGCGCCATCACCATCGCAGGATACGCTTCAATAGCGTTTGGGGTGCTGGCTCTCCTTCTCCTGTTCGCAGCGTAAGGCCGTAGAAATACGGGGCTGGGTAGTGGTGGCACAAACTGCACTTTGCGCGGGAATAGTTCCCCGATTAACTTAGGATAAGTGCAGTGACTACCGGGGATGTGCCATGGCCGAAGTACTTGTCCGCATAGGCTATGTCGCACTGGGTCTTTGCCCTATCGCCATAGCCGCCGCTGCTTTGCTCGTTTGAACCTGGCCCGCACGCGCCACGCGGGCCGGTAGACGGCCCCAGCAACGAGCCTTCCCCTACAAGGCCCCCATGTTGCTGGGGCCACTCAACACAGAGGCCGCCTCAGTTGGCGGCCTCTTTCATTGCGCGCTCGTATCATCGGCTTGCGGAGCCGCTACCGGCTTCTCAGGCAGAAGCGCCTTCACGCCATTCAATCGATCAATCACCTTCTGAACGCCAGCCTGATCATACGGCAGCGCCGCCAACTCAACGCAATCGTCCTTAAGCGAAGGCGCTGGGCGTGACGGAAAAGGCGTGGACCATTCGCAGCTTGTGGACGCCGCGCTCTCTGTGGCGCCCGCGCGACCGACTGAGACGCCTCCGGATCGGCGTCGGAAGAATCCCGCCCTGGCCGTGATCCGTAGTTCTCCGGGCAAGAACAAAGTTCCGGATGCATGCAACGCAGGCGCGCCTGGAAAATAACTCCAACATCAAAACGTTATATGCGCGCCCGGCAACGCATTGGCACAATCTGCATACTACCTTGGTACCCCTCCTGACGCCCAAAAAAACTACGTAGCGTTCCAGGGAAGACTCGGGTTCCACCAGTGTTCGTAACATTGGCCGGCCCAACCACCGCCGTTCGCCCGGCGCGGCTCAGGCGATGCCGCCAGCCAACGGATTCCCAACCGGGATCCTATGCTTCGCCCGCACGGGCGCAGCCCATTCCATTAAAAAGTTTGACGCGTGTTATTTATAGTTACAACCTTTGGTTTAATTATCAACGACCGCCATCCATTTTGCGGAACCGTTCCAGATGATTCACAGAGGCGTCGAATTTAGCGTCACGCAGCTCGCGGCCGGCGTCTGGACCTGGCGTTTCCAGATCGGCGACCGGGTCTTCACCGGCAAGACCGAAGCCAAGCTCGACCTCCTGGCGATCCGCCGCGTGCAGTTGCGGATCGACCGCGAGCTGAACAATCTCGGACGGGGGCAGACCCGCGGCCGCAACAATGAGGATTGAGGACGGCTCGGACGGATTCAGTCCGCGCTGGCCAGCCGCCGCATCGTGAACTCGATGTCGCCGCCGGGCAGCTCGCGCCAGCTCTCGACCGCGCTCATATAGGCGGCCTTGGGGTAGCGCTCGAGAAAGTCACGCGCGCGCAGGCGAGCCTGATCGCGTGGCAGGCTGAAGGTCTCGCGCAGAAAGCCGTCATCCGGCTTGCGCCGCGCGGCCATCCGGCTGGCGAGATCGCGCGGACGAAACACCATTGCCGCAACTCCGGACCAACTGACGACACCCCCAATATAGGCGCGGTGCCGGGAGAATCCGAGTCTGCGCCATGCCGTCGAGGCCGACCCGAACGGCGCTTACTGGCTGCGCTGCGTAGGACTGCCGGGCTGCGCGGAGCTGCCGGTCTTGGTCTTCGGCTTGGCGGGGGGATGGGCCGCCGCCTTCGGCGCGTCGCTGCGCACCACGCCCCAGGGATCGGACGATCCCTTGGCGTCGGGAATCTTGCTGAGCGAATCCTTGTAGGCCTTCTGATTGACCGCGTCCTGGTCCTTCTCTTCCTGGGTCTTGGACTTGACCTCAGGCATCAAATTGATGTTCGGCATCTGCGCATAGGCCGGCGCCGACAGCAGCACCGCAACCGCGACTGCGCACAAAACTCTCATGAGAACGCTCCTTGCATTTTCGTCCGCGGTATATCACCGCCGCAAAGCTGTCGCCAAGCATGTCTGGCAGGCGGGCTGTCGCGGCCCTAGAGGTTGTCCGACTTGCAGGATTTCGGCGACTGCATCCAGTCGTCCCAGACCGGACCGCAGCGCGTGCAACCACTGAGCGCCAACCCGATCACAATCACGCCGCCGAGCAACACCAACCTGCGGACCATGTACGCCCCCACACCGCTGACGAAGGGCAATTGGGCGCCGAAACTGGGGCATTTTCATGCCGGGCACGGCGTTTGCAACGCAGCGCAAGCGCGTCGGAACGCAGCGCAAGCGCGTCGGAACGCAGCGCAAGCGCGTCGGAACGCAGCGCGAGCGCGCCCGAGCGCCGCGGCCGTGTGATGATTTGACCGGGCGGCCGCGCAAATTACACTACGCAACAAAGCAGAAAAGGAATCGACGAAATGACTTTGGCGATGAGCTGGGACGAATGGACGCGGCATGACGGAACGGCGCTCGCCGACCGCGTCCGGCGCGGCGAGCTGACGCCGCGGGAGCTGGCGTCACAGGCTGCCGCCGCGGTCGCCAAGGTCGATCCCGCGCTCTCCGGCGTGGTCGAGTTGTTCGACGACGTGATCGCCGATCCCGCGCGCGACGGCGCCGATCTCAACGGGTCGTTCGCCGGCCTGCCCTTCCTGATGAAGGATCTCGGCCCGACCATGAAGGGACGGCTGCAGGAGATGGGCTCGCTGATGATGCGCGGCAATCGTGCCGCAGCCGACACCTTCCTGACGACCAAGCTGCGCAAGGCCGGCCTCAATCTGATCGGCCGCACCACGACGCCGGAGTTCGGGGTCTGCAGCTCGGCCGAGAACCCTGCGGTCTATGTCACGCGCAATCCCTGGAACACCGACTACACCACCTGCGGCTCATCGGCCGGCAGCGCGGCGATGGTCGCGGCCGGCGCGGTGCCGATCGCGCATGCCACCGACGGCGGCGGCTCGATCCGGATTCCGGCCGGCGTCAACGGCAATATCGGGCTGAAGGTGTCGCGCGGCGTGTTCTCGCTCGCACCTCACCTGTCCGATCTCACCGGCCTGGTCTCGATCCAGGGCTGCCAGTCGCGCACGGTGCGCGATACCGCGGCCTTCGTCGACGCCTGCCGCGGCCCCGCGCCCGGCGAGTTCATGCCGTTCTGGACGCCGGCTGAGCCCTATACCACGATGGTCGCGCGCGACCCCGGTCGGCTCAGGATCGCGCTGTCGCACACATGGGGCGACTATCGCGCGACGCCGCATATCGCAGCCGAACTCGAGCGGGTCGGACGCTTCCTCGAAGGCCTCGGCCATCAGGTCGACTACGCCCTGCCGGCGATCGACTACACCGAAGCTTTCGCGGCGCAGACCAGCTGCTACATCAGCAATTTCGCCGTCGTGATCGGCAACATGCTCGCCGCGCGTGGATTGGAGCGGCCGCCGGCGGAGCTGATCGAGCCTATCAACATCCGGATCTGGGAGCACGGAAGGCATTTCAGCTTCGCCGATCGCGCGCGCATGCAGGCTGTCTTCAATACGACGTCTCGCGGCTTCGGCGCCTTCTTCGAGGATTGGGATATCATCCTGACGCCGGTCACGGCGCTGCCGACGCCGAAGGTCGGCACCACGGAATATCTCACCATCAGCGACAATCCGTCGGTGCTGGACTGGTTCGGCAATCTCTGGCGCAATTTCGCCTTCACGCCGCTGGCCAATCTCTGCGGCATCCCGGCGATCTCGCTGCCGCTCGCGACCAACGAGCACGGCCTGCCGCTCGGCATCCAGGCCATCGGCAAGCAGGCCGATGATGGCCTCCTGCTCCAGCTCGCCGCCCAGATCGAACGCGCGATCGACGGCAAATGGAATGACGGCAAGCGGCCTGGCGTGCATGTCACGGCCAACTAGGTCATAGATGACAGCAAGAACATCAGCGGAGGAAACGGGACGTCATGCAGCAGGCCAGTGAATTCGGGATCGACGACGCGAAGCGCGTGCTCGGCGACGTCTTTGCGCCATGGGTGCAGGACCTCAATCTGTCGATCGAGCAGTTCGACATCGCAGCCCCCGCCGGCGGCGATCCCGACTGGCAGCCCGGCGCCATCCTGCGCATGCCGTTTTCCGAGCGGTTGTGTCGCAATGGCGGCATCGTCTGCGGCCAGGCGCTGATGGCGTTCGCCGACACCGCGATGGTGCTGGCCAATCTCGCCGCCAACAAGGGCTATCGGCCGATGACGACGGTCGACCAGACCACGCATTTCATGCGCGCGGTGACCGCCTCCGACGTGCTGGCCGACGCCCGCGTGGTGCGGCTCGGCCGCACCATGAGCTTCGGCCGCGTCACGCTGCTCTCCGCCACCGACAACAAGCCGGTGGCAATGGTGTCGAGCGCGTTCGCGATGCTGCCGGGATAGGACACCGAGGCGACGCGCGTGAATGAACTACGCTGCCATCACCGTCATCCCGAGAGATGTGAGGCTTTGTCCGCATCTACTGTTGTCGTCGCCCGGCTCGACCGGGCGACCCAGTACGCCGCGGCCTATCGGCTCAAGCACGACCGTCTCTGGAATACTGGATCACCCGCATGCGCGGGTGATGACACTGAGCAAGCTGAATAAACGAAACTCCGTCGAGACGCGCGTACTGCGCGTCTCACCATGAGGGTTCAGACCAACCACGCTGCAAGTTTACTTGCCGAGCACCGCCTCGGCGGCGTTGACGATGCTGATCGTCGGATTCTTTCCGCAATAGGTGCCGAACTTCTTGGCGTTCTCGGTGAACACGTCGGTGTCGATGATCGCCTCGTCGGAATCGCCCTTGTACCAGCCGTCCATCCAGACCAGCACCATCTTGATGGTGTCGTCGCCGCCTTCGACGAACTGCTTGCAGGTCATGGTCGAGAGATCGAGGACGGTGGCGTTGGCGGGCGCGGACGACAGCGCGAGCGCGGCGGCAAGCATGATCGAGGCAGTGATCTTCATTGCAATCTCCAAGGCAAATGATCTGAAATGAACAGGCCGCTGGAGGCCCAGCGCGTCCGCTCGCGACCTCGTAGGCGAAGCGTCGCGGCGAACGCAAGCATGACATCGCGCGCGTTTGCCTGCACGTCGTTTCGGTGCACGCATTGAGAACTCGTGCTTCTGATTTGTGACGGCGCCGCGCATAGACGTGATGAGAACCGCGTGTGTGCTCAAAATCCAGTGTATGCGAGAGGGATAGCGAGGTCCGCATCGCTCTCAAAAAGCCGACAGCGGCGATGCTTGTGGAGAATGTCCGTCAGGGCCAGAAGCAAAACTGGCGGTTTGCAACGGATGCAATGGCGATCACCGGAAATCGCAGGAAAGTTTGTACCGTCGCCGGTCAAAACTATGCGGCTCTGCTACAGCGACCCGAATGCTCTCTCCAAGCTTTCCGTAGAACCTTACGCACGGGCCCACCTCGATTTCCATATCGACGGGCAAGTCATTTGCCGGTGCGTCATCGACCCGTAGCGAAACAGTCATATGTTGGCATTCGTACGCGAGCGCGACCACTCGTCCAGAAAACAACGTCGCTCCATTCAGCGGTTTATCACACCACCTAAGATCGGGCGGATGCTCGCATATATAGCGGACACATTGTCCGTTCACGTCGCGAGCCGAAGGCCACTGTCCATAAGCTGACGGCAGTTGAACTACGACAGTTAGGCCGATCGAAGTGACGTGCAATATCTTTCGCAGCATGGCTCGTCCTCCCGTTTCCGCTCTGCACCCTTCAAGCAGACGATCGAGCAGCCCTTCCAGACTTCGCATTTGGGCTAGAAACAGACCCACGGTCTGCGTAGCCATGGCTCCTGTTTCTCATTTGGCGATTTCTGGAAATCTTTGTCGGTAGAGCCCAAAGAGCGAGTTCACACGATCCAGCCTCATCGACAAGCTGCATTCCGCCAGCAAGGTTTTCTCCCCGCTGCCGCCTAACATCTCGGCGGCCGCGTGTGAGCATTCCGCCTCTCGATAGGCAATCCACGCCCGCTCCGAGGCAATCAGTCGCTTAAGCAACTCCTTTCGATCTTCGACGTCCTGATCCGGCCCACCCGCCTGTTTGAGTTTCGCAACAATCTCGCCGTATAGGGCATTCAATACCGCATCGACGGCTTTGTCGGCGTCAATCGTGCAAAGCATTTCGGGTATATTCCCCGGCTTTGCCTCCTTGCACCGATTAAGCTCGGCTTGAATTGGTGCAAGCGCTGGATGCGGTGGATTTAACGCGTCTTCCGCCTGAGCGGTGAGCGGTGCGAGAGCAAGGGTAAACGCAACGATTAAAGCACGCATTGCTAGTCCGGGGCGACGGTGGGCAACAACAGGCAGTAGCTTGCTGAGCGTTCAAGTGAATGAGGCGCTAATGACATGACCGATGTCTGTAATGGGTCAAATGCGGCGGTCGAGGATCGTTGATGAGAAGTCCGGACTGCACCGAACACCGGACCAGTCGGAGGCGGCGAAGTTGGTCCACAAGGCGACATCCCCACAATCGTCCTTCCTGCAGATCCTGCGAGGCTGCGAACGAATCCGGCCGTCATTGCGAGCGAAGCGAAAAGCCGCATCATCTATCGGCAAGTCAGCGCCTTGCGAAATCCCTCCGCCAATGCATCTTGCTCAAAGCAAAACCAGCGTTGAGCCCGCTTCAGGCGCTGATAGCTTCCGCAACGTGGCAGGTGATAAATGCCTTCATAGCCCACCGCCCGCAGCGCCAGCTTAGCCTTGATCGGGCATCCCGGCGGCATGGGGGTGTCGACGCGGAATAGCTTGTCGCGTGTTCGGTTTTCATGGCCAACGTGACAACCGCCGCCGACGAGCCGCGCTCCATTGCGATTCCATCCTCGCAGCTCGCGCGGTTCTGCGAAACATCCTTTCCACAGTCCGCGCGAGTTCTCGCGTGCGTCAGCTTCCTCTGCCGAGTAACGGCCCTTTGCCGAAGGCTCGAACTCAATCGCCCATCCTTCACGAACCAGCCACTCATTGAGCGTTGTGGCTTCGTTTTCGATCGAACAAACTGCGATCCGCCGGTGCTTGTAGATCGGGTCAGGCCCCTTGTCCTCGCAGCGAACGGCGCGACTTCCAATATGCGCGCTCAATCGATCGCGCACCGCAACCCCGCACGGCCAGACGTCATCGGTTTGGTCGAGGCACATCTGGTCGATTTCGGGCGCATCGACACCTTCCAGCCGATAGATCGTACCGTCCAGTTGGAGCGTATCGCCATTAGTCACAACAATTTCGGCCGCCAGGCTTGGCCCGGCGATAGCCAACAACAACGCCGCAATGAGAGCACGCATGTCAATTCCTCATCATCTTTGGGATCGGGCGCCGCGACCTGCTGGCCTGAGATCGAAATGTTAGGAAAATATGGGAGTCTCCGCCACGGAAAGCCGGACGGATATATAGCTCAGATCGTCAGCTTTGGGGCAAAGCGGATGTCCAGCGCTTCGGCGGACACGTCCGCTAAGGGCCAAAACCGGAAGTGGCCATTGCGGGCTGGCTTTCGGACATCAACGTCTGAGCCGGATCGGGGCTCTTTCAGTTCGTAGCCGCTTCGAGATTGTCTGACGACTCGACATCAGTTGCGCCCAGGGCGTATGAGCGAGCCTACGCGGCTCGACAATGGCGTTTGGAGCATTTCCGATAGTGGGCACCAGCGGCTTGATGTCGATCGACCTAGGGTTACGGGGCGCCGTTGTCGCATTGTGCCTGCTGATCGCAGCCATGGCGCTGCGCGATCGCCGCGATAGCAGGGCCGCACTGCTGGGCGCCGCGCTCGCGATCGGCGTTGCGGCTTCAACGATCTGCTCGACGCCGACATTCCCGCGGCCGTTTGCGTGGTGGGGCCTGTTGCTACTGGCGTTGTCCAGCGCGAACTGTGTCGTGTTCTGGCTATGGGCGCGTGCTGCCTTCGACGACGATTTCGTCCCGCGGTCCTGGCATGGCGTCTTGTGGGCAGCCGTCGTCGTCGCGCAATGGCTGGACGCCAGCGGCATCACACGATCGGCCGCGCTCGAGGTTGCGATCGAACGCACGCTGTCGTTTGCCTTTCCCGGCTTGGCCCTGTTGGCGGTGGCCCAGACGCTTGTCACCTGGCCGGCGGACCTGGTGCAGGGCCGGCGTCGGCTCCGGCTGGTCGTATTGATAGGGGCGTCGGCCCAAATCGTTCTCAACTCTTACTTGAGCTTCCTGCAGCAGCCCTCGTATCCCACTTTTTCCATGACTAGCGTCGCCAACGTTCTTTCTCTGTTCGTGTTGGTCGGCTTGAGCGCATGGAATCTGCTGGAAGCGGGGACGCGAGAAGGTTCAATCCTGTTGCCCCCGACAAATGTCCGCTTCGGCGCGCCAGCCAAGGCGTCTGACGATCAGAGCAAGCCTGCCACGATTGAACCGGCTCTCCTGCGCCGGTTGGAACAGCTCATGACCGTCGAGCGCATCTACCGGCGTGAGGGCTTGACCATCAAATTGCTATCCGTCGAGCTTGGCGTGCCGGAGTACCGGCTGCGGCAACTTATCAACGAGGGCCTCGGTTATCGCAATTTCAATGCGTTCCTCAATCATTACCGGATCGGGGAAGCCAAGGCAGCGCTGGTCGACCCTGAACAAGTAGAAGTCCCGGTGCTGACAATTGCCATGGACGCAGGTTTCCAGTCGATCGGGCCGTTCAACCGCGCCTTCAAGGCGGCGACCAATTTGACCCCAACCGAATTCCGCCGTCTCTCAATGGCGGGAAATGCAGCCCGTGGCACGACCGATTGAAGAATCGGCCAGTCGTTTAGAAATCGGCCAGCCAAACTGCGGGAATCGGCGAGAAGGAATCGAAAACATTCGACAGACTGATGGCGATCCCTCCTCGCAGTCGTTGCGCCAACGGGGCTCCCCATGCGAAATCAGCGGTTTGTCGTTCTATTGGCCGCGCTGGCGGCGCTTACACTCTATCCGGCAGGCGCGGCGCGTGCCGACGACTTGCAGAGCGTCGGCGACCCCGACAGCCTCGGGTTTTCGGCGCGACGGCTGGCGCGCATGACCTCCTGGTTCGAGGCGCAGAGCGAAAAAGGCGATCCGTCCGGTTTTGTCGTGGGGATCGCTCGGGGCGGCAAGCTCGCCTATTTGCAAGCCACCGGCTTCGAGGACCACGACAAGAAAACGCCGATGCGGCCGGATTCGATCTTTCGCATCGGATCGATGTCCAAGCAGATCACCAGCGTCGCCACCATGATACTGGTCGATGACGGCAAGCTCGACCTCGATGCTCCCGTGGCGCAGTATCTGCCGGAGCTCAGGGATATGCAGGTCGTCAGGAAGGATCCGGCCACCGGCAATCCGATCCTCTCGGATCTTGCGCAGAGAAATTTTGAACCGGCGAAGCGCGCGATGACTATCCGTGACCTGCTGCGCAATACGTCCGGGCTGGTTTATGCCACGGGGGATTACGGCGATCCCGGATTTGAGAATGCGGCGGTGCATTTGCTTTACGGCATCAAGGCCCCGTTTCGGCGCGACAAGCCGATCGCCGATTTCGTCGCAAGCCTCGGCACCCTCCCGCTCGCGCACCAGCCGGGCGAAGTCTGGGAATATGCCATCGGCTACGACGTGCTCGGCCGCGTCATTGAAGTCGTGTCGGGACAGCCTTTCGATCAGTTTCTGCAAAGCCGCCTGTTCGCGCCGCTGCACATGGTCGATAGCGGCTTCTCGGTACCGCAGGACAAGCTTGTCCGTCTCGTCGCCGTGCCGGGCGCGCAGCCCCAACCCCTTTCGGAAGGCGACGTCGGCAAGCCGCAAACGCTCTTCTGGGGCGGCGGAGGCATCGTCTCCACGGTTCCTGATTTTCTGCGCTTCTGCCAGATGCTGCTCAACGGCGGCGAGCTTGACGGCGTGCGCATCCTGAAGCCTGAAACGGTCCGGCTGATGACGACGAATTCGCTGCCGCCCGGCATGCACATCGCAGGACATGAAGTCGGTCCGGCTTTCGGTACGGGCTGGGGGCTCGGCTTCGCAGTCCGCACCAGCCCGGATTTCAGCTACATTCCGGGCGCAGTCGGAAGCTTCAACTGGCAGGGAAGCTGGGGCACGTTCTTCTCGGTCGACCCGGCACAGAAGCTGATCCTCATCATGATGATGCAGCGAAGGGAGTACAGTGAGAACGGATTCTATTTCAATGCCATCCGGCGTCTGCCCTACACGGCGCTGAAGGTCCCTGAAGCCCCCGCGCCGGTCGCGTCGGAGCAAGGAACGGCCGACACCCTCACCGACTATGTCGGACGCTACGATTTCGGCGGGTCGACAAGTTCGCTGGACAGACAGGTCCTGGTCGCCGACGGCAATGGCTGGACCGGGCTCGAGTCCGTCGTCGCCGAGACCGGCGGCCTGAGGGTGATCAAATTGGTCGACGCAGGCCCTGCCGCTAAGGCAGGCGTCATGGCGGGAGATCTCATCGCCGCGGTCGGCGACAGCTCTATCAGGGGCCTGACCCTGGAAGCGGCCTTTCGCCGGATTTCAGGTCCGGTCAACGCCGCGATCAAGCTCAAAATCTTCCGCCAAAACCAAAGTGATCCGATCATTGTCACCTTTACCCGAGAGGCTGTCCCTTCGCACAGCGTCCAGCTTCGAATTCGTGTCGCAGATGGCAAGCTGGTCGTTGAAGCAACAGGCGGGTGGTCGATCCTTGATTTCGACAAAGGCCAGCCGACATCGGTGGCGGTTCGCTCAAAGGATGAATTCCAGGTCGAGAGTGGCGATCACACGCGGATCGCCTTCGTCCGAGACGCAGCCGGCAAAGTCAACGGCGCGGTTCTCAATCCGGGACCATGGGAGCAACGCGGCGTACTCGCACAATAAGGCACACTGACAGCCGATGAAATTGGCGGGAGCTTGCGTTGCTCGAACATCAGGTGTCCGGCGGCGGTCTCGACTTCCGCTCAGGGTCAAATGCGGCGGTCAAGGATCGTTGATGAGAAGTCCGGACTGCACCCAACACCGGACCAGTCGGAGGCGGCGAAGTTGGTCCACAAGGCGGCATTTCCACAATCGTCGTTCTTGCAGGTCCCGTGAGGCTACGAACGAATCCGGCTGTCATTGCGAGCGACGCGAAGCAATCCATCTGTCCGCAAATGCGGTTGGATCGATTGCTTCGTCGCTTCAGCGCAAAATTGCCTTGCGATCTTGTCGCGAGCTCGTCGCAATGACGACGGAGACAGGATCGTGACGCAGTAAGACTAACGGCACGAGGCGACGTTCTGCACAATTTCGGAATATTAGAAAAATACCCCTGAGTTGCCCGACGTGTCAAGCTGCTTTTCGAACGCCGGCAGCCGCCGGCTACTTTGCATGGGGTTGTTTTTCGATATTTTGGCGGCGCGCGCCTGCGGGAGGGAGTACCTAAGCGGATCGCGAGCGGCGCGCGCGTCGCCGGCGCCACAGCAGCGCGACGAGCCCAGACAGCGCAATCAGCACAAGTGCCACCTCGATCACCTTGAGCACGAAGCGTCCGCCCGGACGATCGATCAGGCGCGTCCACAGCGAAGCACCCTCGCCCTGGCGCGGCAGGCGAAACGCCACCACGCTGTCGCCGATCGATGTGCCGGCCTCGGAATGGCCGCCGGCACCGATCACGACATACTGCTCGCCCTTCCAGAGATAGGTCATCGGATTGGCGACGCCCGGCACCGGAAGCCGGCCGAGCCACAATTGCTGTCCCGATTTGACATCGAACGCGCGCAGATAGGCGTCCATCGCGCCGGTGAACAGCAGTCCGCCCGCGGTGATCGCCACGCCGCTGAGCAGCGGCGTGCCGGTGTTGAGTGCGATGCCGAGCGGCGCGACATCCTCGCTGGTGCCGACCGACGAATGCCAGAGGATCTTGCCGGCCTTGAGATCGACCGCCACCGTCTCGCCCCATGGCGGCTTGTTGCAGGGCGATCCCACCTCCGAGTTCGCCAGTGCCCGCGACATCGCGAAAGGCGCGCCCTCCTGCTGACCGAAATCATGGCCGGGCGGCGGATTGAAGCCCTTGGCCTGGTCGCGCGGAATCAACGTGATGACGTGCGCGGCATGGCTGACATTGGCGAACAGGATCTGGTTGACCGGATCGAACGCCGCGCTGCCCCAGTTCACGCCGCCGCCGGTCATCGGATAGACGATCGTGCCTTGCGTCGACGGCGGCGTGAACAGACCCTCATTGCGGGATTGCGCAAGCAGCTTCTCGCAAGCCGGGCTCCCGACGCCCGGCAGCATGCCGCCGATATCGTCGGCCGTCATGCGCTGCGTCAGCAGTGGCGGCACATGGGTCGGGAACGGCTGCGTCGGCGACAGCTTCTCGCCCTCGGCGCCATTCTGCGGCACCGCGCGCTCCTCGACCGGCCACACCGGCTTGCCGGTGTCGCGATCGAGCACGAACACGAAGCCCTGCTTGGTCGGCTGGATCACGACGTCGCGCATGCCCGAACCGGTATCGATCCGCGCCAGCGTCGGTTGCGCCGGCAGGTCGTAATCCCAGACGTCGTGATGCACGGTCTGGAATGCCCACACCAGCTCGCCGGTCTCGATCCGCAGCGCGACGACGGAATTGGCGTGCTCGTCATTGCCGGGGCGCTTGCCGCCCCAGAAATCCGGACTGGGCGATGTCGTCGGCAGGAACACCAGGCCCCGCTCCTCGTCGACTGACATCGGCGCCCAGACATTGCTGTGACCGGCCTCGATCCCGCTATGCACGAGCGGATCGAAGGTCCAGCGCGGCTGGCCGGTCCGCGCATCGAACGCGCGCACCGCGCCGAGCGGTGCATCGACCCGCCGGTTGTCGCCGATCGCGGAGCCGACCACGACCACGCCATGTCCGGTCACCGGCGCCGAGGTGATCTGAAACTCGCCCGGCCATTCCAGCTTCATCCCGGCGTCAATCTTGATCTCGCCGCCATTGCCGAAATCGGCGCAGGGCTTGCCGGTTTTGGCGTCGAGCGCGATCAGGCGCGTGTCATTGGTGCCGGTGAAGATGCGTGACTTGCAGGCCGCGCCTTCGGCTGCACGCTCATCGGTCCAGTGGGCGACGCCGCGGCAGACAAAGCGGTTGGCCGGCCGCTGCTTCATGCTGATCTGCGGATCGAACCGCCATTTCTGCGCGCCGGTGCCGGGATCGAGCGCGATCACCTCGTTGAACGGCGTGCAGAGGATCAGGCTGTCCTCGACGAACAGCGGCGTCACCTCGAACTTGGTGCGTTTCATGACCTCGGGCGGGCGGGCGCCGAGATCGCCGGTGCGGAATTCCCAGCCGCGCACCAGCGTGCCGACATTGTCGGTCGTGATCTGCGTCAATGGCGAGAAGCGTGTGCCGCCGCGGTCGCCGCCCCAGTACTCCCAGGCGAGCGCCGGCTGTACGCACAGCAGCGCAGCGAGCAGGCCAAACAGGGATCGCATTGCGTCCTCCCGCGAGATGCGAACGGCGCATCTCATGCCGGGATGCGTTTACGCGATCGGCGCGTCAGTATCCACCCCTGCGATAGCCGCCACCATAATTGCCGCGATAACCACCGCCGCCGATGCCGATCCCGATTCCGATCGGCGGTCCGACGGGCTCATAGACCACGGCCGGCGGCGGACGACGCACCACCACGACGTCGTCCTCGACCACGACGCGCGGCGGCCGCTTGCCGGCGCGCCGCGGTGGATCGGGCTCGGCACGCTTCTTCGCCGGCGCGATAGCGGCCTTCTGCTGTGCTGGCGGCGCCGCGTTGCAAGGACAGGTCGGCGCCGCCAGCGCGACATTGGTCGCGGGCACGCTGACCACGGCGGCCGGCGTCAGGTCGGGACGGTAGCGCAACCGCTCGATCATCTTGCGCGCGGTGGCCGTCAGGTCGCTGTCAGGATATTGCACCAGGAAGCTGCGATAGGCCGCCGCCGTATTGGCGATGATGGCGTTGTTCCACGCCACCATGCGGCGATGCCGGTCGAGCCAGTCGCGCGCCTGCACGCCGCGCGGCGTGCCGGCGAAGATCGCGGCAAAGGCCTCATAGGATTCATCGGTGCCGTCGATCACCATCAATTCGTTCGCGACCTCGATCGGCTTGCCCTGGAATTCGCGCTTCCATTCGTCGACGGTGCGGTTGGCCGCAGCCGGCGCCGGCGTCGGAGTGGCCGCGGGCACTGGCGCTGACGCGGCCGCCGTTGCCGCGATGAAGCGGAAGTCGTCGGTGAGCGACGAGGAGTCCCACGGCGTCTGGCGGCCGTCGGTCGCCTTGTTCACCGCAAGCCGAACCCGCTTGAAGGTGTCCTCGATCGCAATTCCCGGCTCCTTCGCGGTCGCCAGCAACGCGGTCGTATAGGGACTGTTGGCGCCGCTGCCATCCTCGGCTTCCGACCCCGGCGAGGTCGAGAACGACACGAAGGTACCGGGCGCGCCGATCCTGGCATCGACAATGGCAAGCCCATGCCCCGCGGTCTTGCTGAGTTCCGGGAACGGATTGTTGCGGCAGGCATCGAGCAACACGATGCGCATCCGGCTCGGCACCGAGGTCAGCGTGTTCAGGATGTCGTTGAGGCGAACCGCCTGGATCGGGATGTCGGCCTCGCGCTTCGGATCGACGTCGACCGGCACCAGATAGTTCTCGCCATCGATCTGCAGGCCGTGCCCGGCGTAGAACACCAGCGCCACGGTGTCGGCCCCCTTCGCCGCCACCTGGCCGGCGAAGTCGCTGATCCGGGCGCGCATCTCATCCTGGGACAGATCCGATGCCGTCGTCACTGCAAATCCGGCATCGGTCAGCATCTGCGACATGGCCTTGGCATCGTTGGCCGGATTGGGGAGCGCGGGCACCGACTTGTAGGCGGACTGCCCGATCACCAGCGCCAGCCGGTTTTCCGCCGATGCCGGCGCGGCGCTGAACAGGATCGCAGCGGGAACGAGCAGGCTGAGGAGCGAACGGCGCAACATGGCGGCCTCCGACAATGACATCGGAGATGGGTCTGATGCCATCAGGTGAAGGTTCACGCCGTGCGGCAATCTGCGGCTACGGACACACGTTCTGATGGAACTGTTGAAGCCGCCCGCTGCGTCCGGCTCGTTCGGCTGACTATTTCGGCTTTTTGGCGGGATCGGCAGCCGGCTTGGTGACGCCCCAGGGATCGTATTTTTCCTTGGGCTCAGGGATACGATCGAGCGCGGCCTTGTAGGCCTTCTCGTCGACCTTCGGCTTCTGCTCCGTCTTCCTGTCGTCGCCCCCGCCGCCTCGCCGGCCCTGGGCCAGGGTCGGTGTCGCGATCAGCGCCAGGACGACGGCAGCGACCGTGAAGCTTTTCATGTCCATCTCTCTCCCCCGCAGCCGTGGAAACATCCGGCAATACCTCTACCCCGAAGATAACTTGTCGCTCGACATTTGTTGATCGACAAAGCGTCACGTGACGTGAATACAGCCCCACCAGGGGGGCGCAATCTTGGCAGCGGTACATTAAATTCGCGGGATGGGACAGGGACCAGTAAAACTGGCGGCGCTGCTGGCAGGCGCCGCCTTGATTTTGAGTGGCTGCGGGCTCGCGGACAGCCACGCGGTGTGGCCTGAGATGTTAAAGGTCAAGGCCACCGAGCCGGCGCCGCTCGAGACCCCTCCGGATGTCAAACGGCTGGTTGCCGGCAAATTGGACTCGGTGTTCACCGCCGGCTCGCAGCCCACCCATGTGCGGGTCTCCACCCCGCTGCACGATCCGCGCGGCACCGGCTGGACCGCCTGCGTCCGCGCCGAGCTGACATCTGTGATCGGCAAGCCACTCGGGACGCAGACCTATCGCGTCTTCATCAGTGACGGCGCGATCTTCGATCGCCGGCAGGTCGAGGCCGACGACAATTGCGTGACCGAGACTTACGAGCCGGTCGAGGGCGCCGTTACGGCAGAAGCGCAACGAAGCGCCAAACCTTAGGCTGAGACGTCGACATGCGCCGGCCAGCCTGATCGCGCATGCCATGGCAGCTCAGACGTTGCTGACGCCGCCGTCGACGACCATGTCCGAGCCGGTCATGAATGAGCTCTCGTCCGAGGCCAGGAAGACCGCTGCCGCCGCCAATTCCTCGGGACGGCCGATCCGCAGCATCGGCGTGTAGTTGGAATACATCTTGCGGATCGCGGCGGCTTGCTCGGGCGTCGACGCCTGGGAATCCATGATCGGCGTGTCGACGGGCCCTGGGCTGAGCAGGTTGGCGCGGATGCCGCTGTCCTTGAACTCGGCTGCCCAGGTCCGCACGTAAGAGCGCACCGCCGCCTTGGTTGCGGCATAGGTCGAGTGGTTCGCGAGGCCCATATAGTGCATGGCCGAGGACACCAGGATGATCGATCCGCCGCCAGCCATCATCGGCAGCATCTTCTGCACCAGGAACAGCGGCCCCTTGGCCATCAGGTTGAACGTGCGGTCGTAGTGCTCCTCCGTGATCTCACGCAGCGGTACCTGTTCGGTGAAGCCGGCGTTGGACACCACCACGTCCACCCTGCCCTTCGCCTTGCGAACCGTCCCGGCGACACGGTCGAGATCATCGAGCCTGGACGCATCCGCCTGGATCGCGGTGACGCCGCCGCCGATCAGCTTCGCCGCCTTGTCGAGCGCGTCCTGGCGCCGGCCGAAGATGAACACATCCGCGCCTTCCTTTGCGAAGCGTTGCGCGATGGCGAGCCCGATGCCGCTGTTGCCGCCGCTAATCACCGCGACCTTGCCTTCCAATCTCGACATGTCAGTTCCTTTGATTTGCGCACCCGGATCGTCCGGAGACCTTGCAGCTAGGCGCGCCCGCATCGGCCGCTCAGTGCGCATGCGCGCACACCGGTGGTGCAGAAATGATCCGGACGACAGGCGTTCAAGGTGGCGCGTTCTAGACGCGCAGCTGACCGCAACGCTGTCACCGGATTGTTATGAGCCCTTGCGATCTCCGCAGCTACCTTGTCGCGGCGATGGGAGGATCATATCGGCGATGAGCGCACTGCTATTCTCATTGAGACCGAAGGATATTCGCACGGCGTTGGCGCTTATCGTCGGCCTGGTGGCGGGCGGACTGATCGGCCCCGGCGCTGCGCATGGCGCGACGATCAAGCAGCGGCCCTGCGACATCTACGCAGCCGCGAATACCCCCTGCGTCGCCGCGCACAGCACGGTGAGATCGCTCTACGCCAAATATGCCGGCCCGCTCTATCAAGTGAAGAGAAGCTCGGACAACGCCGCCGAGAACATCGGCGTGCTCTCGGACGGCTACGCCAACGCGGCGGCACAGGATGCATTCTGCGCCAACACCAGCTGCATCATCACCAGGATCTACGATCAGTCGTCCCGGCATAACGACCTCACCATCGCCGGCGGTGGACACTACAAGGGCCCCGGCCCCGGCGGGGCCGACCTCGGCGCCGCGGCCGACGCGCTACCGATCACGGCCGGCGGCCATCAGGTCTATGGCGTCTCGATTTCGCCCGGCATGGGTTATCACGACATCAGGACGACCGGCGTTGCAGTGAACGGGGAGCCGGAAGGCATGTACATGGTTTCCTCCGCAACCCACTTCAATTCGGGATGCTGTTTCGACTATGGCAATGCCGAAACGAGCAGCACCGACACCGGTGCCGGCCACATGGATGCGCTCAATGTCAGCCGAGATCTGGAATGGCCGAATTGCCGCAATGAAGCGAGACCCGGCGTGCACGCCGATCTCGAGAACGGGATATTCCACTGGGACAAGCGGAGCTGCAATCCGGCGGCGGTCATCGGCGGCGTGCCACGTCCGTTCATCTCCACCTGGCTGAAGAACAACAGCCGGACGCGGTTTGCGTTGAAATGGGGCGATGCCCAATCGGGCGGGCTCAGCACGATCTATGCCGGCGCCCTGCCCCGCGGCTATGCGCCGATGCGCCAGGAAGGCGCCATCATCCTCGGCATCGGAGGAGACAACAGCCATGCCTCCGCGGGCTCCTTCTTCGAAGGCGTGATGACGTCAGGCTTTCCAGCCGACAGCGCCGATAACGCGGTCCAGTCCGACATTGTTGCCGCAGGCTATGGTGCGCCCACCGGACTGTCCGGAACGATGGCGCCGGGATCGGAAATCTCGCTGCAGGCGACCACCGCATGCTGCACGGCAGACTATGTCCGCAACCAGAACGGCGCCGCCGTGATCGCGCCGATCACGGCGCGCAGCACCGCGCAAGACCGGCGCGACGCGACGTGGATCGTCCGGCGGGGGCTCGCCGATAGCGCCTGCGTCTCCTTCGAAGCGAAGGGCAGTCCGGGCGACTTCCTGCGGCACCAGAACTCGGCGCTGCATCTGCAATCGTTTGACGGCACGGCCCTCAACCGGTCCGACGCAACCTTCTGCGCGCAGCCGGGGAAAAACGGAAAGGGAAATTCATTCCACGCCCTGAACTACCCGACGAAATACATCCGTCACTTCTACGGCAAGGTCTATGTCGCGGGCGACGGCGACAGTGGGAATCCCTGGGACACCAAGGCGCTCTGGACCGACGACGTCAGCTTCATCGTCGGCCCGCCCTGGTCGCCATAGGCGGACGGTCTCGGCCACATGCTGAACGATGCGTTAACATGACCGCTCAAATTGCCCGATAGCCTCAACGGCATTTTCCATCTCTTTGCCCTAGCGTTGCCTCTGACGAACGCAGGCTGATCTGCCGTGCGGACGCGCCGGGGAAACAGGGACGTGGCCGATATAGCTGACCAGGCAATGATCCGCCGTGCATCGCGCCAGGATGCCACGGACGATCGTGCGTTGCCGCCATTGGCGGCCGCACCGGTCGGCGCATGGCGTGCGCTTGCCGAGCGCGCGATCGAGCCCAATGGCTACTACCAGGCGGACTGGGAATTGGCGGTCGATGCCTCGGCGCGCGGCCGCACCGGCGCGTTGCTGCTCAGCGCCACCGGCGATGCCGGGCAATTGATCGGGCTGTTGCCGGTCATCCCCATGCGACGGATCTACCACGTTCCACTGCCCGCGCTGGTCGGCGCCGAACCCTACGGCACGCTGTGCACGCCGCTGCTCGACCGCGACGCCGCCGAGCAGGCCGTCGCCAAGATGTTGCAGCAGGCCCGCGATGCGGGCGCACATGCGCTGATCCTCCGCACCATGTCGCTCGAAGGCCCGGCTATGGCGGCGATCCGCGCGGCGCTCGCGCAAGACGGTTTGGAGCCGCGCCTGCTGAGCGCCTGGCAGCGCGCACAGCTCGATGCGACGCGCGATGCCGACGAATTGCTGCGCGACGCGCTCGGACCCAAGAAGCTGAAGGAGCTGCGCCGCCAGCGCCATCGCCTGACCGACCACGGCGCGGTGCGCTTCGATGTCGCCCGCACGCCGCGCGCAATTGCCGCGGCGCTCGAGACCTTCCTTGCCCTCGAAGCCAGCGGCTGGAAGGGCCAGCGCGGCACGGCGCTCAGCCAGCATGCCGGCGACGCGACCTTCATCCGCCGCGCGACGTTGGCTATGGCCGAGAGCGGCCGCTGCGAGATCGTCACGCTGCATGCCGGCGGCACGGCGGTCGCAGCCGGCATTGTGGTGCGCCACCAGGACCGCGCCTTCTTCTTCAAGATCGGTATCGACGAGCGCTTTGCCAGGCATTCGCCCGGTACGCAACTGACGCTGGAGCTGACACGCCATCTCTGCGCCGATCCCGCGATCAATTCGGCGGATTCCACCGCGGCGCCCGGCCACCCGATGATCGACCCGCTCTGGCGCGGCCGGTTCGCGATCGGCGACGTGCTGCTGCCGCTGCGACGCCGCGATCCGCTGGTCACCGCCATCCATGCCGCGCTGACCCTGAACAGGCTCGGCTATGAAGCCGCGCGCGGCGCCGTCCGCTTGATCCGCAGCCGGCGCGGCAACCCCGGATAACACCGCCCCTTACATGAGGCCGCGCGGATCGATAGGCTGCACATGATGGCCTCGAGCCGATGATGTCGTGATCCGGTGCAGACATGACGACGCAGGAATTCTACCTCCGGCAGGACGCGTTGACCGACCCGGGCGCGTTGGTCGGCACCTATGATGATTTGCCCGAGACGATCTCCGGGCTGTGCGGCATTGTCTCGGGGCTGATCATCCATGTCGCTTGGGCGGAGCGTTACGGCATCCCGCCTGATGTCGCGATGGTCAGGCAAACCCAACCGGTCGCAGATCGATTGAAGTTGATCCAGGCGGCGTTCGCCGGACCGTTGACCGCGGCACGTCCGCCGCGCAGCCGCACGTTCGGCACCTGTCGCGACTACGCGCTCCTGCTCTGCAGCATGCTCCGACACCGGTCGATCCCGGCGCGGGTCCGCTGCGGCTTCGCCACCTACATCGGCGACGACATCTATCACGACCATTGGATTTGCGAGTATTGGTCGCCGGACGACCGGCGCTGGCTGCAGGCCGACGCACAGCTCGATCGACTGCAAATCGACCAGCAGCAGATCGCGTTCGACAGCGCTAACCTGCCGCGCGATGCGTTTCTGACGGCGTCGCAAGCCTGGCGGCTTGCGAGAAGCAACGCGGTTGCTGCTGGCGCCTTCGGACATGGCGCAGCCACGGGTCTGTGGTTTCTGCACGTCAACGTCTACCGCGACCTGCTGTCGCTCACGAACCGGCAAATGTCCGGTTGGGATAGCTGGCGCGACGCTGCACCGGCCAGCAAGGTGTTGACGGTCAACGCCCTCGCCGAGCTCGACCGGCTGGCCGACATGGTGACGGCATTCGAGAATGGCTCGCAGCAATTTGCCGTGCTGGATGAGGCGGCATCAGGCCATCTGATGCCGCGCTGGTAAGCGGATCGAGCCGGCCTCGCTCACCCACGGAAGCGGTTTACCTTTTCGTAGCCATACAGATACATCGAGAAACAATTGAACCTCGCCGTCAGGTTGACGTCAGCTGGCCCTACTAGCGTTGCGGCGCGCTGTTTCTCAGGCAGCGCATGCCCTTGCCTGGAAAGCCTCATCCGATGGAAACATCGGTTGAGGCTTTCTGCCATTGTGCACCCGGCGCGAGCCGCACGCCCCTCACTGCAGCGGCGAATGCGGCGCCGGCAGCATGATGGTCGAGTGCATCTCCTCGAGCAGCTGCGTGCCCTTGCCCAGGAATTCCAGCCAGGCCGGATCCTTCATCGCGCCGCCGCGCGCAGCAGCGCGGGCATTGAGATCGGGATAGGCCCAGATGTGGCAGACCTCGTTGGGCTGTCCAGAATCGGTGTGCCAGAGGCCGACGATCTTGGAATATTTCTCGCGCTCCGGCATCACGCCAGTGATCAGATCGAGCCATTGCTTGACGCCGCCGAGCGGCTTGGCGCGATAGTTGCGGAATTCGTAGATGTTACCCTTGTTGGTGGCCGGCGCCACCGGCGGAATGATCGCATTCAGCAGCCGGACCTCCTGGCGCACCAGCAGCGGACGGATCGCCGGAATGTACTCGCCGGTCCAGCGCGGATTTTTGGAAAGCTCGGCGCGCAGCCGGGTCCGCTCGTTGAGATCGGCGTAGCTCCACATGTGCATGACCTGATTGAGTGGACCGATCTCGGTGATCCAGTAGCCTTCAAGCTTGCCGAAATTGTCGCCGCGGATATCGCGCGAGATTGTGCTCGCGGCCTTCACCATCTCGCCGACGGTGCCCGGACGAACTGTATAGGTGCGCAGCTCATAGATCATGATGGTCTCCCTGATTGTTTGGATTGACGATGTGGGCAAACGAAAAAGCCCGGCGCGAGCCGGGCTTCTGAAAATGATTGCGGACTACTCCGCCGCCTGTGCGTTGATCTCCGCCGAGACCTCGCGGATGGCGCGGGCGAGCTGCTCGGCCGGCTGGGCGCCGGACACTGCGTATTTCTGTGCGAACACGAAGGTCGGCACGCCGGAGATGCCCTTCTCGGCGGCCTCCTGGGCCTGCGCCGAGACCAAGGCAACATCCTCGTCGGTGGCAAGACGCTTGCGCACGTCGTCGGCATCGAGCCCGACATCGGCCGCCGCCTGGACGAGGACGTTGGTGTCGGTGAGATCGCCGCCGTCGCGGAAATACAGCTCCATCAGCCGCTGCTTCATCTCGGCTGCCTTGCCCTGGGCCTCGGCCCAATGGATCAAGCGGTGGCAGTCGATCGTGTTGGGCTGCCGCTTGACGAGCTCGGGATGGTAGGTCAGCCCCTCCTCATTGGCGGCGGCGACCACGCGGCCGGCGATGCCCTTATAGGCCTCGACCGAGCCAAATTTGGCAGTGAGATACTCGTCGCGGCTGATGCCCTCGCGCGGCACCCAATTGTTGAGGAAGAACGGCCGCCAGTGCACCTCGACCGGCACATCGGGCACCAGCTTCAGCGCATCCTCGATGCGATGCTTGCCGATATAGCACCAGGGGCAGACGACGTCGGAGACGATGTCGAGGCGAAGCGGCTTCAGATCGCTCATGGCAGGGTTCCCGGCAAAATTGGAACCCCAAAGGTAGGCTGAAAGCGCCCCGAGACAAGCCGCTATTTCATACTGGCTGCCATCTGCCGCATCCGCTCGGCGGTCAGCTCATCGGCCGGGAAGAAGGTCTCCAGCGCCAATTCCTGCAGCGTGATGTCGACCGGTGTGCCGAACACCATGGTGGTCGAGATGAAGCTCAGGATCTCGCCATTGAGGCGGAGCTTGAACGGAAGCGCGACGTTGTTGTCGGTCGTGATCGGCGCCGAGCGCGCCGGGATCGGGTAGGACTTCAGGTCCTGGTAGAGCTTGAGCAGCTCCGGATCCGCGGTCGCCTCGCATTGCCGGTGCAGCCGCTCCAGGAGGTGCGCGGCCCATTCCGCGAGATTCACGGTGCGCGGAGCCAGGCCTTCGGGGTGGAACGCCAGCCGCAGGATGTTGAAGGGCTGGCCGAGCAGCCGCTGCGGCACGCCCTCGAGCAACGGCGCCACCATGCGGTTGGCGGAGACCAGATTCCAGTGCCGGTCATAGGCCAGCGCCGGATTGGGCTCATGCGCCTTCAAAACCAGGTTGATCGCCTCGCGTGCCGATTTCAGCGCGGGATCCTCCAGCGAGCGTTGCGGGAATGCGGGCGCGAAGCCCGCGGCGACCAGCAGCACGTTGCGTTCGCGTAGGGGCACGTCGAGGCGCTCCGCCAGTTTGAGGACCATGTCGCGCGACGGCGCCGAGCGGCCGGTCTCGACGAAGCTCAAATGCCGCGCCGAGATCTCGGCATCGACGGCAAGGTCGAGCTGGCTGAGATGGCGGCGCTGCCGCCATTCGCGCAGGTGCTCGCCGATCAGGACGGGTTTTGCGGGCTCGGCCCGCGCCATGGATGCATGTGCGTTCATGCTGCAAAACCTACCATGCGGAATTCGCCCGTTCCATTACGCCTGAGGTAATCGAATTGGTGCGCAGGCCGGCTCATCTTCCACGGCACAGGAGATGACCATGCTGATGCTGTCCCTTATCCGCGCCTTCGCCGTCCTGCTCCCGTGGCTGGTCCATTTGACCACCTGGCTCCTCGCGCGCTCGCTCAACATGCCGCAGCCGATCGTGCACGACACCGGCGTGTTCGTGTTCGCTCAGGTCTATGCGGTCGAGATGAGGGTCGGCAAGGCGCTGTGCCCGCTCCGCCTGTGGCGTCAGCTGCAGGCCCTGTTCCGCTGACCACCCCATGCCAACCAGAGGAGATACTGCCATGATCCATTCGTCCCAACTGCTGCGCCGCGCCTTGCTTGCCGATGCCGTGTTCAGCGGCATCTCCGCCATCGCGATGGTGCTCGATGCCGGCGCGCTGGCATCGCTGCTCGGCCTGCCGGAAGCGCTCTTGCGCGAGACCGGTCTGTTCCTGATCGCCTATACCGCGCTTGTCGGCTGGCTCGGATCGCGAACCTTGCTGCCGAAGGGACCTGTGATCCTCGTGGTCGCCGGCAACGCAGCCTGGACGCTGGCCAGCATCGCGCTGCTGCTCTCGGGCGCGGTGTCGCCGAACCTGCTCGGGACCATCGTGATCCTCGCCCAGGCGGTCGCCACCGGCGTGTTTGCCGAGCTGCAATATGTCGGGATGCGCCGAAGCGGCGACACAGTCGCGACGTAAGCCGAACGCGAGAGGTGCCGGGCGGCCGTCGCGGCAAATGCGGCGGCCGTTCTCTTCTGTCAGCTCAGGACCACTGCGACGATCATGCCCGCGAAGGTCAGCGCCAGGCCGATGATCAGCATCGGCACGAGGCTGCTGCCGGACAAAGGATCGGCCTGATCCTGTCTAAACCACGTGCCGTCGATCGCCCGAGCGACCGCTTTCGCCTTGCTCCTCATTGCACTGCTCCTGTTTCGCTTCGCCTGTAGCGTTGGCCGACCGCCAGCATCACGCCCTGCCCGCTGGCGACGCCCATCTCGAGGCTGGAGGCGATGCGGTGCGCGCGCTCGATGAAATGGACCGCGGCAACCGGCGGGCATAGCTCATGCGCGGTCGCCTCGAACAGTTCGAGCCAGCGGTCGAAATGCGCGGCATCGATCGGCAATGGCATGTGCTTGACCATCGGCGTGCCGTGATAGCGCCCGGTCATCAGCGCGACCGAGGACCAGAACGCACACATCTGCGCCAGATGCGGCTCCCAGTTGCTGATCCTGGCCTCGAACACCGGCCCGATCATCGGGTCCTGCCGCACCTTGGCGTAGAACCCGTGCACCAACTGCTCGATCATGGCTTCAGTGATCCCGGTGCGCGCGACAATCTCGGTGGTGATCTGCTCGCGGCGCTCTGCTCCACTCATCGCTTACATCCTAAATAAGCATTTTAAATGCCTATTTAGACTGCTATAGCGGATCCGCCAAGTGCTGATTGCGAAGGGCTTCCATGCGCCTGACTTCGTTCACGGATTTTGCGCTCCGCGCCCTGATGCGGCTGGCCGGCGAGCCGGACCGGTCGTTTGCCACCGGCGAGATCGCGGCCGAGTTCGGCATTTCCCGCAATCACCTCGCCAAGGTGGTGCGCGACCTCGCCGACGCCGGCTTCATCGCGACCCAGCGCGGCGCCGGCGGCGGTTTTTCGCTGGCGCGGCCGGCAGAGACCATCACTCTCGGACAAGTGGTCCGCGCGCTGGAAGGCGGCAGCGCGCTGGTCGAGTGTTTCAGGGATGATGGCGGAGAATGTGTGCTGCTGCCGCGCTGCCGGCTGAAGGCGAGGCTCGCGGCAGCCCGCGAGGCCTTCATGCGCGAGCTCGACGGGACCACGCTCGCCGACTGCGCTTACCTGCCACGTCCCGCGCGCCATCCGGCGCGCGTGTCATGATCATCGCCGAACCGGATCGGTTTCGTAACTCAGGCCTGCAGCACGCGTGTGGCGGCACGCTTTGAAGGGGCCGCACGCTTGCTGGCCGCAGCCGTCACGCTATGGCCGTTGAGGTGCTTGTCGTTCAGCGTCTTGCCGTTCAGTGCCTTGCCATTCAGTGCCTTGCCATTCAGCGTCTGGCCGTTGCCGGACTTGCCATTGGCTTTGGCAGCCTTCTTCGCCTTGGCCTTCCGCTCCTTGGCGCGCGTCTCAGCGAGCTTTTCGGCCTCGCGCTTGGCCTTCCGTTCGGCCTTTTCCTTCAGCCGCACCCGTTCCGCCCTCGCCTCCGCGCGCTGCTTCTTGCGCTTCTTCTCGCAGGCGTCGCACTTGCAGCCGATCGGCTTCAGATAGGCTTTGAAATAGTCGGTTCCGTAGTCGTAGTTGATCTCGTCGCCCGGCTCGATGTCCTTAATAGCGCGGATGAACACCTTGCGCTTGCGCGGCTTGACGTCGGATTCCGCATTCGGCCGGCAGGCGTGGTTGATGTAGCGGGCCACATTCTCGCGGATCGAGCCGTCGATGGTCCAGCGGTTGGTGAGCTCGAACAGATACTTGTTCTCGATCGCGTCCTCATCCTTCTTCTTCGAGTCGAGCAACGGCCCGAAATAGCGGATGATCTTGGTGCCTTTCTTGATCGGCTTGGTGGCGAAGAGGCCGAGGCCGGTACGGGAGCGGCCGACGCGATAGGGCTTGTGCGATAATGATGCGGTCATGACGATCGAGGTTACGGCACGCTGGGTGCACGCGACAAAGTTGCGAAGCCGCCCTTCTAGGACGATTCCGCGCGCCTGTCAGGTGTTTCCCGCGTGTCTATTGAACCTTCCCCAGATTGCATATGTCAGACACAAAGTAACGTCCGGATCGCAGGTTTTCCCAATGAAATACCTTGCTTTTGCAACAATCATTATGGCGCTCGCCTGCGCAAATCCTGGTCAGGCTGGCGCTGAGACGATCAGCAGCAGCTACACCTCGACCGCGCCGAAGGCCTGCCGCATGATCGGCAAGCCCAATGAAGAGGACGGCAGCACCACGCGGGTCTGCCCGGGAAAATCCGGTCTTGTGGTGCTGATCAGCGAGGGCGATCTGCGCGAAGTGGTCTCGGTGGGCCGCAACCGCCAAGCAGCAGCGCGGGAACCTGCGGCGCAGGCCTGGTTTGGTCCGTTCAGCTCGACGGGCGATACACTCGAATGGCGGGCAGCCGGCAGCAAGCCGTTTGCGATCATCCAGCGCTGGCAGATTGCCGACAACAGCGAGCAGGACAAGCGCGGCGGCCCGGTCTCACGGGCGATGCTCGCCGTGACGCGGTTGCCGCCGGGCGATGTCTGCCATGTCGCCTATGTCGATGTCGCCGCCAATCCCAACGCCAACGAGCTGGCGCGGCAGGCCGCCGACGATTTCGCCCGCGATTTCAAATGCGGCGCGGACAAGGTCAAGACGATCGGACAGAGCGGCCGCACCACGTCGCTGACGAACCGTTAGGGCCGCGCCGAGCGGCCCGCGGACAATCGCAGCATCGCGGTCAACAACGTCTCCACCGATGTGCCCTCCGGCGACCGATCCAGAATCGTCTTGAGGCGTCCGTCGAGCAGCAGCATGGTGAAGCCATGCACCAGCGACCAGGCCGACGCGATCGCAGCCGCCTGCTCCAGCGTCAGCTGCTCCTTGGAAATCTGCTCATGGCGGCTGGCGCCGACGCCGCGGGTCAGCCCCGCGAACGACGCCTCCGACGCCTCGTGCAGCGACGGCCGCGCATGATCGAGCCGCTCACTGCGGAACATCAGCCCATACATGCCGGGATGTGCCTGCGCATAGGCGACATAGGCCTTGGCGCTCGCCACGCCCTTTTCGGGCGGTGTCGCCGCCGACGCGTCCGCCGCCGCCATCGCCTGACCGAACTGCCGGAAACCGATCGCGGCGAGTTCGCTGAGCAAACCGGTGAGATCGCCGAAGTGATGCGTGGGCGCGGCGTGCGACACGCCGGCCTCGCGCGCCACCGCCCGCAATGTCAGTCCCGCCAGTCCGTCGCGCTCGAGCACGCGCTCGGCGGCTTTCAGCAGCGCTTCGTGCAGATCGCCATGATGATACGGCGTGTCATGGGCGCGGCGTCGCTGTGCCGGACGATCGGCGGTTGGGCGCGCAATCCGGCGGGTCCGCGCCGGTGTCGCGCGAGTCGCCTTGTTTTCCTTGGACAATCTTGTCATGCGGCCCTTATAGGTCGCAATTTTTACACTGTAAAGATTTTGCTTGACGATCGGTGGCGTCATCCCTACTGATATCTTTACGATGTAAAGATCATAATGCAGGGAGACCGGAATGCTCGACCAGGTCACAACCACCACGGCGCGCACCAATCTGGCGCCGATCCCGTTCGAAGCCGATGCGCCGTTCCTGAAGATCACGGGCGAATTGCCGCGCGAGCTGAACGGCACGCTCTACCGCAACGGTCCCAATCCGCAGTTCGAGGCACCGGGCGCGCACTGGTTCGTCGGTGACGGCATGCTGCACGCGTTCCACCTCGAGAACGGCCGCGCCAGCTACCGCAACCGCTGGGTCCGCACCCCGAAATGGCAGGCCGAGCACGATGCCGGCCGCGCGCTGTTCGGCGGCTTCGGTCGCAAGATCCCGGATGCGCCGGCAACGACCACGACCGACGGCGGGGTCGCCAACACCAACATCATTTTCCATGGCGGCCGCCTGCTCGCACTCGAGGAAGGCCATCTGCCGACCGAGATCGAGCCCGGCACGCTCAATCGCCTTGGCTATTGCGACTACAAGGGCGCGATCGCAGGCCCGTTCACCGCACATCCCAAGATCGATCCGGTCACCGGCGAGATGGTGTTCTTCGGCTACAACGCCGCGGGTCCGCTGACGCCCGCGCTGTCGTTCGGCGCGGTGAGCTCATCCGGCGTGGTGAGCCGGTTCGAACGCTTCGAGGCGCCCTATGCCAGCATGGTGCACGACTTCATCGTCACCGAGAACCATGTGCTGTTTCCGATCCTGCCGATCACCGGCAGCATGCAGCGCGCGATGCGCGGACAGGCGCCCTACGCCTGGGAGCCGGAGAAAGGCGCCTATGTCGGCGTGATGAAGCGCAGCGGTTCGTCAAAGGACATCGTCTGGTTCCGCGCCGAGACCTGCTACGTCTTTCATGTCATGAACGCCTGGGAAGACGGCAACCGCATCATCGCCGACGTGATGCAGTTCGAGGAAGCGCCGCTGTTCAACCACCCAGACGGCTCGCAGACCGACCCGAAGAAGAACCGTGCGCGGTATTGCCGCTGGACCTTCGACCTCTCAGGGAATACCGACCGCTTCACGCAAACCTATCTCGACGACCTCACCGGCGAATTCCCCCGCGTCGACGATCGCCGCGCGGGCTTCGCCAGCAATCACGGCTGGTACGCCTGCGCCAATCCCGACCTACCGATGTTCGGCGCGCTCTCCGGGATCGTGCATGTCGACGGCCATGGCAAGCGGCTCGGCCATTATCTCCTGCCCGCCGGCGACACCATCTCCGAGCCTGTGTTCGTCGAGCGCAGTGCCGACGCCGCGGAAGGCGACGGCTGGCTGCTCGCGGTGGTCTGGCGCGCCCGCGAAAATCGTAGCGACCTCGCCGTGTTCAACGCACAAGATGTCGAGGCGGGCCCGACCGCGCTGGTCCATCTCGGCCATCGCGTGCCGGATGGATTCCACGGCAATTGGGTCGGGGCGCAGTAACGGCCGATCGTCTCAGACGCAAGAGCATCAACCTCTCCAATCGTCATGCCCGGCCTCGTGCCGGGCATCCACGTCTTTCTCGCCGCCGGTGGGAAAAGAAGTTGATGGCCGGGACAAGCCCGGCCATGGCGGTGCCGGACAGTGAATGCCGTGTGCAGCTAACGCCTAGATTATTGCCTTATCTCTATTTTTCTCCATCACATCACGATTTTGACACTGTAAAGATTTCGCTTGACGCTCTTCTTGCCCGCCTCTACGGTATCTTTACGGTGTAAAGATCAGCCATCGAGGCTTCCAATGACGATCTTCCTGATCCTCGCTCCATACGGCGCCTTCGCCACGCTGATGCTGGTGGCTTCGGCCACGGTGAGCCTGCTCTGTGCCGCACTGATCTGCCTTGCCGTCATCGCATTCGATATCGCGCGCGGCCGCAGCATCAAGATCCTCGGCGTCGGCTCGGTGGTCGTGTTCACCGCGGTCGGTCTCTATCTCACCTTCATCGATGCAACGGCGAGCAGCATCGCGGTCAAGATCGCCGTCGATGCCGGCATCCTCGTGGTGTCGCTCGGCTCGATCCTGATCGGCCGTCCCTTCACGCGGCAATATGCGCTCGAGCAAGTCGACGCCGAGATCGCGAAGCAGCCAGGCTTCCTCACCGCCAACTATTTGATCACCGGCGCCTGGACCGCCGCGACGCTGCTGATGCTGATCGGCAACGTCGCGGTGCTCTACGTGCCCGCCCTGCCACTGTGGACCGGCCTGCTGATCGCCTTTGCCGCGCGCAACGCCGCTGTCGGTTTCACCCGCTGGTATCCGCAGTATCGCATGGCCAAGGACGGCGTGCCGCCGGCGAGCGCGCTCCCGTCGCACTGAACGCTGCTGACACAACACAAGAACGATCACCGCACCCGAGGAAACGGAACCCACCACGATGAAGAGCGTATTTGCCAGGCTCGCGAGCGACTTCCTCTCCACCATCGTGTTCCTGGTGGTCTATCTCACCACCGACAATGTGCTGATCGCCACCGGCGTTGCGATCGCGGGTGCGATTGCGCAAGTGATCTATGCCCGCGTCAAGGGACAGGCGCTCGGCTACATGACCTGGGCGAGCCTTGGGCTGGTGATCGTGCTGGGCGGCGCGACGCTCGTCACCAACGATCCGCGCTTCGTGCTGGCGAAGCCTGCGATCGGTCACATCGCGATCGGCGCGATCATGCTGAAGCGTGGCTGGATGCTGCGCTACCTGCCGCCGATCGTGACCGAGACCATTCCGGAATATGCCACCCTCGCCGGCTATGCCTGGGCCGGGCTGATGTTCATCCTGGCTGCCGGCACCATCGCGGTCGCTGCAACCGGCGACATGAAGCTGTGGGCTTTCTACGTCTCGGTGGTGTTGCTCGGCGCCAAGATCGCCGCCTTCGCCATCCAGTATGTCGCCTTCCGCTTCCTGGTCGGAAGCCGGTTGCGCGCCACAGCCCGCGCCTGATCGCCGCAGCCACGAACTAGGCGCGCGCGGCAAGATGAGCTATACCCGCGCACGCTGTTAACTGGAGGGAGACATCAATGGCGGTGGACGGAAACTGGAATCTGACGATGACGACGCCGATGGGCGAGCGCAAGGCGACGCTGTCGCTGGCAAGCTCCGGCGGCACGCTCACCGGCACGCAGGGCGCCGAGGGCAACTCCACCGACATCTTCGACGGCACCGTGAACGGCGACGACGTCACCTGGAAAGTTTCCATCACCAACCCGATGCCGCTGACGCTCGAATTCACCGGCAAGGTCGCCGGCGACGGCATCTCCGGCGAGATGGGCATCGGCCCGATGGGCAGCTTCCCCTTCACCGGCTCGCGGGCGTAACCGCCCTTTTTTAGAACCAGATCTGCATCGGCAGATCATGCGCATCCAGCGGCTGCGATCCCCCGGGAACGCAGCCGCTTGGTTTTTGGGCCGCGAGCGCCACCGCGCAGGCATCCAACACGTCGTCGCGTTTCGCGCCGGTACCGATCCGCACCTCGGTGAGCCAGCGATCGATCTCGCGAAAACCTGCTCGCTTCAGCAGCCTGCGACGCAGCGCGTCGCCCTCCTCCGACTTCTTGCGCGGCAATGGCGTGCCGCCGTTCAGCCGCAGGAACACCAGTTCGGGATGCACCTCGCGGATGTCGCGCGCGGGATTGGCGCGGACGAACGCATCGACCTCCATGATCTTCGGCCCGATGTGCCAGAGCTGGCGCGAGACGCAGGTCTGCCCTCGGCGCCGCGCTTCCTCATTGGCCTTGTCGGGATCGCGAAACTCCTGCCACAGCCAACGCCGCGCACCGGTGAAGACGCGCGAGGTGTGCGGACGAAGCTGCTCGCGGGCGAGACGGTCACAACCGCGTTGGCCGTCGTCGGTCATGCCGATCGGGATATCGATCCCGGCGCGATCGAACGGACGCGAAAGCGCATCCGCAATGTCGCTATGAAAGGAAATCGTGCGCTGGTCGCCGTCGATGGTGACGGCGACCCAGCCTTTGGAGAACCCGTCGAGGCCGACCGCAATCAACCCAGGTTCAATTCCTTGAAGAAGTCGTTGCCCTTGTCATCGATGATGATGAAGGCCGGGAAGTCGACCACTTCGATGCGCCAGATCGCTTCCATGCCGAGCTCGGGATACTCGACCACCTCGACCTTCTTGATGCAGTGCTCGGCGAGGTTCGCCGCGGCGCCGCCGATCGAGCCGAGATAGAAGCCGCCGTGCTTCTTGCAGGCCTCGCGCACCGCGACCGCGCGGTTGCCCTTGGCGACCATCACCATCGATCCGCCGGCGGCCTGGAACTGATCGACGAAGGAGTCCATGCGGCCCGCGGTGGTCGGGCCGAACGCGCCGGAGGCGTAGCCGTCGGGCGTCTTGGCGGGGCCGGCGTAGTACACCGGATGGTTCTTGAAATAATCCGGCAGCGGCTCGCCCTTCTCCAGCCGCTCGCGCAGCTTGGCGTGGGCGGAGTCGCGCGCCACGATCATGGTGCCGGTCATCGAGACACGAGTCTTGATCGGATATTGCGACATCGTCGCCAGAATCTCTTTCATCGGCCTGTTGAGGTCGATCTTGACGACCTCGCCGCCGAGCGACTGTTCGACCGCCGGCAGATATTGCGCCGGGTTATGCTCGAGCTCCTCGAGATAGACGCCGTCCTTGGTGATCTTGCCGAGCACCTGACGGTCGGCCGAGCACGACACGCCGAGACCGATCGGCAGCGAGGCGCCGTGGCGCGGCATGCGGATCACGCGCACGTCGTGGCAGAAATACTTGCCGCCGAACTGCGCGCCGACGCCGAGCGACTGCGTCATCTTGAGGATTTCCTGCTCCATCTCGAGATCGCGGAACGCGTTGCCGTCAGGCGAGCCGTGGGTCGGCAGCGCGTCGAGATAGCGCGCCGAGGCGAGCTTCACGGTCTTCATGCAGAGCTCGGCCGAGGTGCCGCCGATCACGATCGCAAGGTGATACGGCGGGCACGCCGCGGTGCCGAGCGTCAGCACCTTCTCCTTCAGGAACGCCAGCAACCGGTCCTTGGTCAGCACCGAGGGCGTCGCCTGGAACAGGAAGCTCTTGTTGGCGCTTCCGCCGCCCTTGGCCATGAACATGAACTTGTAGGCGTCGTCGCCCTCGGCGTAGATCTCGCACTGCGCCGGCATGTTGTTGGCGGTGTTCTTCTCCTCATACATCGACAGCGGAGCGACCTGCGAGTAGCGCAGGTTGCGGCGCAGATAAGCGTCGCGCGCGCCTTCGGACAGCGCGGCCTCGTCCTCACCGTCGGTGATGACGTTGCAGCCCTTCTTGCCCATGATGATCGCGGTGCCGGTGTCCTGGCACATCGGCAGCACGCCGCCGGCCGCGATGTTGGCGTTCTTCAGGAAGTCGAAGGCGACGAACTTGTCGTTGTCGCTGGCTTCCTTGTCCTCGAGGATCGAGCGCAGCTGCTTCAGATGGCCTGGCCGCAGATAGTGGTTGATGTCGCCGAAGGCCGCCTCGGAGAGCGCCCGCAGCGCCTCGCGCGACACCACCAGCATGTCCTTGCCCAAGACCTTCTCGACCCGGACGCCCTCGCTCGTCACCTTCTTGTAGGGCGTGGTGTCGGCACCCAGCGGGAACAACGGCGTGTGCTTGTAGGGCGGAACGGGCTTCTGCTGGTCGGGGAAGGCGGAGGGGGCGTTCATGAGCTGCTCTTTGGGCTTGCAGGCCGGGTTCGAAGGCCGGTCCGGCCGTGAGGCCGCCGGCAATGTAGAGCCGTTCTAAGCCTTTTTCGGGCAAAGGAAAGGGAAGCCGGCTGCCTTCCAGCCATGCGCGGGACCGGCAATCCACGTGCTAGGTTTCATGCCACGGTAATCTTGGGTTGCCACAACGCGCAGCACACCACCAACCGGCCAGCGAAGCCGTCAGGAGGCCTTCATATGAAGACAGCGCTTTTCATCCGGTTTGCGGCGCTGGCCTTGTTGATCGCGCTCCCGAGCGCCGTCGATGCGGCCCGCCTCGGCAGGGTGTGCGGCGGCATCGCCGGCCTGCAATGCAGCAGTCGCGGCCAGTTCTGCCAGTTCAAACCCGGCAGCTGCGGCCGTGCCGACCAGTCCGGCAGCTGCGCGTTCCGGCCGACGATCTGCAACAAGATCTTCAAGCCGGTGTGCGGCTGTGACGGCAAGACCTACGGCAATGATTGCGAGCGCCGCGCCGCCGGCGCCTCCAAGGCACAGGACGGAAAGTGCCCGTCCTGACGGGGCCGTATTGACGCGCTGCGCGAGAGCCTGCATGTAGCTTCGCGTATTTTCATACCGCGGGGGTATTTCGTGACAGCACCGTTGCGCCGACGCTCTTTCAGCATCCGCCCCACCCTGCCTGCCGCACTGATCGCGCTGGCGACCGCCTTCGCCGCCGCACCCGCTCATGCGGATCCCTGCGTGGACATCGCCAAGCAGCTCGCCGGTCAGATCGACGGGCTGAAGGTCAATTTCAGCGCCGCCAACATCACATACCTCACACACCCGGCCGCCAAGGAACTGTCGCTCGGCTGCCGCGGCAAGGACTATTCGATCGAGCTCTATGCCAAGACCGATCGCAAGATGAAGCCGGAATTCTTCAACCTGGTGGGCGCGGCCACCGCGCTGATCTTCACCGTGCCGAAGGACGACGCCACCACCGGCACCTCGCGCTGCCTGAAACGGATGGGGATCCTGCGCGGCAACACCATCAACATGCGCTATCGCCGCCTCAATCTCGAATGCACGCGCACCCGGACCGACGCCTCGATCACGGTCCGTCGCGGCAACAACGAGTGATCGGTCAGAGCGTTTTCGAGCGAAGTGGATGCCGGTTCGCGTGAAGAAAACGCGTCAAAACTAGAATCTGGAGCACTCCGTTCCGATTCAATCGGAACGGAAAGTGCTCTAGGCTTCCGCGGTGACCCGCCCGATCGCGTCGACGATCCTGCCCCAACCTGGGCTCATCATGTCGAAGGCGAAGCGGTTGCCGGGGAACACGAAGCCGTCATGCACCATGCGGACCTGCGTGCCGCCCTCGACCGGCGTCAGCGTCCAGGTGACCACCGAGTCGAGCTTCGAGCCGTAGTCCGGATTGGTGTCGGCGCCGCCCTTCCAGGAATAGCGCAGCAGGCGCGGCGGATCGCAATCCAGCACCTCGCAATACACGACGCCGTCCCAGTCGCCGATCGGCTTGGTGCGGAAGTTGAAGCGGTGTCCGACGCGCGGCTGAAAATCGTTCGGCATCAGCCATTTCATCAGCAGCTCGCTCGTGGTCAGCGTCCGCCAGATCCTGTCGGCGGCGTAAGGCAGCACCTTCTCGACCGTGATCGCGTGCGTCTCACCCATCACTCACTCTCCTTCAACAATTTTTCCAGATTTGCGAAGCGCTCCGCCCAGAACGATTCGTAATGGCCGAGCCAATCGATCAGCGGGCTCAACCCCTTCGGCGCGACGCGATAGTGGATATGCCGGCCCTCGCGCCGCTCGGCGACGAGCCCGGCGTCGCGCAGCGCGCGCAGATGTTGCGACACTGCCGGCTGCGACACCTTTGAGCCCTGCACCAGCCCGGTCGCGGCGATCTCGCCTTCCCGGATGATCCGCTCGAACACCGCTCGCCGCGTCGGGTCGGCGAGGGTCTTGAGCACATTGGTCAGCTGCATGGCCGCGGTCATGGCAATATATAAGCAATTGCTTATACGATTGTCAATGCAGAGGCGATGCGGTCGCGCCGCGGGAACGCCTCGCCTGCTCCGAAAGTTGATGATCGCGGCCGCATGTTTTGCCGGGAAACAGTGCGATAATCGCTGCTGGAATCGCGGAGGCGACCATGATCGCTAAGCTCCTCCTGCAAAACACCTTCTTCGTGATCGCGATGGCCGCGCTGCTGTTTACCTTCGCCGGCACGCTGCACTGGCCCGGCGCGTGGGCCTATCTGATCGCCTCGGCGCTGATCGGCCCGGCCTGCGGACTGTGGCTCGCCAAGGTCGATCCCGGCTTGCTGGCCGAGCGCATGCGGCTCACCGCGCGTGAGGGGCAACCCACTGAAGACAAGCGCTTCATGCTGGTGTTCCTGGTCGTTGCGGTGCTCTGGTTCGTCGCGATGGGGCTCGATCGCCGCTTTGGCGGCGCCAATGCCGGCGTGGCGCTGATCGTGCTCGGGCTTGCGCTGTATCTGCTCTCGACCGTGCTGATCCTGTGGGTGTTCCGCACCAATTCGTTCGCAGCACCGGTCGTGAAGGTGCAGACCGAGCGCCACCATCACGTGATCTCAACCGGTCCCTACGCGCTGGTCCGCCATCCCATGTATACGAGCGTGATGCTGTTCTTCATCGGCGTGCCGTTGACGCTCGGCTCATGGTGGGGCCTCGCCTTCGTGCCGGTGTTCTTCGCGATGTTCGCGTTCCGCACCGGGATCGAGGAACGCACGCTGGTGGCGGGGTTGTCGGGCTATGCCGACTATGCGGCACGGGTGCGCTATCGCCTCGTGCCTGGACTGTGGTGAGGGACCATCATGGCAGACAGCAAGACCTACACCGGCGGCTGCCACTGCGGCCAGGTCCGCTTCGAATGCACCACCGACATGGCCATGGTGACCGCCTGCAATTGCTCGATCTGCACCAAAAAGGGCCTGCATTTCGTGTTCATGCCGCCGACGAGCTTCCAGCTCCGCGCCGGCGCCGAGAACCTGAAGGAATATCTCTTCAACCGCCATGCGATCCGCCACCAGCTCTGCGTCGATTGCGGCGTCGACGTGTTCGCGCGCGGCAACAAGCCCGATGGCAGCGACATCGTGGCCCTCAATGTCAGCTGCATCGACGGCGTCGATCTGTCGAAGATCGCGATGACCCCGGTGGATGGGCGAAGCAGATAGCGCTCTCTCCTCGTCATGCCCGGGCTTGACCCGGGCATCCATCATCTGGAGGCAAAGACAGGGATGGCCGGGTCAAGCCCGGGCATGACGAGGCAACGAGCTCGAGCACCGGTACCTACAAATCCAGCGCCTTGTAGCGCCGAAAGATCCCCTCCTCGTTGAACGGAATCCGCCGCGCGCTCGCCAGATAGGCCTTGATGTTCGGCCGCTCGGCGACGCGATCGCGCAGCGCGATCAGGCGCGGCACTTTCTTTTCGAACGCGGCCATCCGCTTCGGAAACGCGTAGCGCAGGCCTTCCACGATCTGGAACAGCGACAGGTCGACATAGGTCAGCCGGCGGCCGGTGACGAAGGCGCCGCCATTGGCCTGCACCAGATCCTCAAAATAGCCGAGATATTTCGGCACCCGCGAATCCCAGAACTCCGCGGTGCGCTTCTTCGCCGGCGCCTTCTGGTCCTCGTAGTACAGCGACGGACCGAGCGGATGATGGGTGTCATGGACCTCCAGCACGAAGTCCGTGATCGTCAGCTGCAGCTGGTGCACCCAGAGCTTTCCCGCCTCGGCCTTCGGTGCCAGCCCGTGGCGCGCGCCGAGATAGAGCAGGATGTTGGCGGTCTGCCCCATCACGAGTTGGCCGGCCTTGAGGAACGGCGGCGCGAACGGCGGCGTGCCCTTGTGCGCGTCCATCATCTTCATCATCGCACCCGTGCCGCCCTTAGCCCGCGCGGCATCGGTATAATCCGCGCCCGCATCCTCGAGCGCGAGGCGGACATATTCGCCGCGCCCCTGGACCATCGGCCAGTAGTAAAGCTGATAGTGCATGCACTTATCTCCAAAAACTTCACCGCATCGCTTCGCGCAACGTCGATCGTAACCATGCCGTCGTCAGATCGTCCACCTCACGCAGTCCGTCTGTGCGAACCTCGCGGCGACTGCTAAGGTTCCAGCGTGGAATCTTCGATGAAGGATCATCTGATGGCCGACAACAAGAAGAAGCGGGGCGCACAGGATCGCGCCCTGATCGCATTGAGCGAGTCCTACGAAGTTGCTTACTGGTCCAAGAAGTTCAAGGTCACGCCGGCCAAGCTCAAGGCCGCCGTCAAGAAGGTCGGGCATTCCGCCAGGAAAGTGGAAGCCTATTTCAAGGAGCAGCGCCACAAGGCCGCCGACCGCGCGCTGATCGCGATGAGCCAGCCCTACGAGGTCCGCTACTGGTCGAAGAAGTTCAAGGTGACCCCTGCCCGGCTGAAGGCGGCGGTGGACGAGGTCGGACATTCCTCGAAGAAGGTCGAGGCCTACTTCGCCGCGAAAAAGAAAACCGCCAAGAAAAAGAAGGCGGCGAAGAAAACCGCGAAGAAGACGGCAAAGAAGACCGCCAAGAAGACGGCCAAGCGCAAAAAGGGCTGAGCGACTTCCGTCATTGCGAGCCAACGGGTCGCGCGAACGCGCGCCCGATGACAGGCTCCGCGAAGCAATCCATCGCACCGCATGCGCGGATAGATGGATTGCTTCGTCGCTATTGCTCCTCGCAATGACGCAGCAGACGCAAGTTCCCGCTCCCCGTCAATTCGCCGCGAAGCAGTACAGCAGACCGTCGCCGCCGGTGCTCTTCAGATCAGCCTGCGAGCAGCCGCCGTCCGGGCCGCGCGAGGGATGCGACGTGTTCCAGGATTTCGACGGCTCGTCGTCGCGCAGGCCCTTGCGGTCGAAATGTCCGACCATGGCCGCACCCTGTGTGCTGCTCGTCCAGTTCTTGCAGGTGCGATCCTCGCCGGCCGCGAACGCCGTCCCGTCCGCCTGCGATCCCGTCAGCACGTCGTGACGGTTCGGCGTGTCGCCGGCCCCGTTGAGGACCTCGCCCTTCTCCGACAGCGCGGTCTGCTTGGTGAGATTGTTGCCGGCGCTGTGCAGGTCGGCGACGTCCTTGGCGATCACGACGCCCTTCACGTTCTTCCACGGTCCCTTGCCGATCCGATCGCGCGCATTCACCGCGGGCTTGCCGTCGGCCGCCTGGGTCGAGAGATAGGCGCGCCAGGTCTTGGGCGCGCCGAAGCCCGCGGCCTGCGCCAGGGTCTGGCAATGGTTGTCGGCACCGGCGAGGCCGCCAAGATTGCCGCCATTGCCGATACCGTTGCTGGTGACGAAGAAACTGGTGTCGGCGGTCTGCGCCGCTGCCGGCGGCACGGCCAGCACGACGAACGCAAGACAGGCGGGAATCGCGAACGGCGTAATGAACTTCATCTCAATCCTCCCGATGGTTGTTTTGGCCCGCTGACATCAACCCGCCGGCCGTCCGGATATTCCGGCGCAGCGCCCCGCGAATGAGGCGCACAAAGCAAAAGCGCCGCGGTTGATGCCGCGGCGCTTTGTATTCGTCATCTCAGGCAATCGATCAGTTGGTCTGCTGGATCGCCGAGAGCTCCCAATTGCCGCCGCGCTGGCGGACGAAGGTCCAGACCTCCGTGATCTCCTCCGGCTGCCCGGTGCCGGAGACCTGGCGCCCGGTGCCCCGCTCGAGCATGACGTCGACCAGCGAATAGCGCATCGCAACCGTCGCATATTCGCTGTCGCCTTCGCGCCAGGCTTCCGCGAGGTCGCCCTGCAAGAGCTTCACATTGGACGTCTTGTTGGTGACGTTGCGCGCCTTGTTCTCCTCGAGATCCTTCGAGAAATACGACACCATCTCCGGCGTCGCGAGCGTGTGCAGCTTCGCAATGTCCTCGTTCGACCACGCGGCCTGGATGTCGCCGAGCAGCCGCTCGAACGTCTCGTAGTCGGCGGGCGCGATCTCGACCGGCGCGTTCGATCCGCCGCCCAGGCCGAAGCCGAAGCCCGAGCGAGCGTTGCCCTGCGGACCGGGGCCGACGTCGGGTCCGCTCGCGTACGCGGCAGCCGGCTGATTGCGGCGCTGCCACCACGACATCGCGAGCCGGACCACGAGCACGATCAGACCGATCTGCAGCAGCAGGCCGAGCATCGACGACAACCCGCCGAGACCCGAGAACAGGCCGCCGCCGAACAGCATGCCGAACAGGCCGGCGCCAAGGAAGCCCGCAGCCAGGCCGCCGAGCAGGCCACGGCCCATTCCGCCGCGGCCGAACAGGCCGCCGGAATTCGCCGCCGCCGGCGAGCTCATGCCCGGGCTACCGGGCTGGCTGAAGGTCCGGTTCATCGGCGCGACCGAGCCCGGCGCGGTGTTGGTCGAGGGCGGCGCGGAGAACGTCCGCGAGCCACGCGAGCCGCCACCGCCAACGCGGGCGTCGGCCGCCGAAACGGTCATCATCACGGGCAGCGCCAGCGCCATCGCGACGGCGATCGCCCGAACAATTCCACGCGTGCGTTGCGAGAAATTCATGTTGGTTTCCTCAAGGATTCCCCGGCATGGGGAAACGCCCCTAAGATGGGCAGGGCCTGATAAAAGTGAAGCGGGAAACGGGAACCGCGGCTGCGGCCCTCGGTCGCGGCGATGTGACACTATGGTCCTTGAGAATGCGACGGGGCGTCCTAGCGCGAGATGAGGCCCAATTTCAACCGCAGCCGCAGCGGAACTTCGCCTCGCAGCTGCGAGGAAACGAGCCCGTGCTGCGCGGCTAGTTCGCCGTCATGGTCTCCTTCACCGCGGCAACCAGCTGGGTCAGTGTGAACGGTTTCGGCAGGAACGCGAACTGCTGGTTTTCCGGCAGGCTCTTCTCGAACGCATCCTCGGCATAGCCGGAGACGAAGATGATCTTCAGCTCAGCGTTGCGGCTGCGCATTTCCTTCAGCAGCGTCGGCCCGTCCATCTCCGGCATCACGACGTCGGAGACGACGAGATCGACGGCACCGTTCTTCTCCTCGAACGCCTCCAGCGCCTCGACGCCGTTGGCCGCCTCGATCACGCTGTAGCCGCGTGAGCGCAGACCGCGCGCATTCAGCGAGCGCAGCCCGTCCTCGTCCTCGACCAGCAGGATGGTGCCCTGCCCGGTGAGATCGGGCTTCGGCTTGACCGCCTCGGCAGCGGAGGCTTCCTTTGCCGCGCCGTTACCGGCCTGCGCCTCCGATGCGACCTCCTGCTCCTGGTGGTGCCGCGGCAGATAGATCCGGAACGTGGTGCCGCCGCCGGGCACGGAATCGACATAGACGAAGCCGCCGGTCTGCTTGACGATGCCGTAGACCGTCGACAGGCCGAGACCGGTGCCCTTGCCGACCTCCTTGGTCGAGAAGAACGGCTCGAAGATCTTGTCGATGATCTCGTGCGGAATGCCGGTGCCGGTGTCCGCAATCTCGATCTTCACATAGTCCGCTGCCGGCATGCCCTTGTTGGCGAGCTGGGCGGCTTCCTCGGTCGACACATTGGCGGTGCGGATGATCAGCTTGCCGCCGTCGGGCATCGCGTCGCGCGCGTTCACGGCGAGGTTGACCACCACCTGCTCGAATTGCGAGACGTCGACCTTCACCGGCCACAAATCGCGGCCATGCACGAGATCGAGCTTGACCTTCTCGCCGATCAGCCGGCGCAGCAGCATGGTGAGGTCGCTCAATGCATCGCCGAGATCGAGCACCTGCGGCCGCAACGTCTGGCGACGCGAGAACGCGAGCAGCTGCCGCACCAGCGTCGCAGCGCGGGTGGCGTTCTGCTTGATCTGCATGATGTCCTGGAACGACGGATCGGTCGGCTTGTGCGCGTTCAGCAGGAAGTCGTTGGCCATCATGATGGCCGACAGCACGTTGTTGAAGTCGTGCGCGATGCCGCCGGCGAGCTGGCCGACCATCTCCATCTTTTGCGACTGGTTGATCTGGTTTTCCAGCGCGCGCCGCTCGGTGATCTCGAGCATGTAGACGATCGCGGTCTCGGCGTCGCGCTCGTCCTTCTCGATGGTCGTGACGAAGAACTGGGCGAAACGCTCCTTGGGCCCGTCGAGCATCACCTCGACCGGTGCGATATCGCCCTGGCCCTCGGCGGCCTGGTTGATCGCAGCGATCAGGAGGCCGCGGTCGCGCGGACTGACTGCGCGGAAGATCGACTTGGCGGCCCCGCCGTCACCATTGAGCCCCTGTGCCAGCTTGGCATAGCGCGCATTGGCGCCGACCACATTGCCGCCGCGATCGACGGTCGCGATCGCCATCGGCGTGTGGTCGAAGAAGCGCATGAAGCGCACCTCGGCGGCGCGCTCCGGATCGGAACGCTCGTCGCGGGCGCGGCTGATCACCAGCGTGCGCGAGGCGCCCGCCGCGCCATCGGCGCCGAAGGCGAGCTTATGATAGAGCCGCACCGGCACGGTCTTGCCGCCGCGCATGCGCAGATCGATATCGAACACCTCGGTCTTGACCTCGCCCGGCACCGCCGCAATCGAGGTCAACAAGGCCGCGCCATCGCCCGAGACGATGTCGGTCAGCTTCAGTCCGCCCGAACCGATCTCGGCCAGGTCGTAGTCCAGCCAGTTGGCGAGCGTGGCGTTGACATAGGCGATCTCGCCGGCCGGATTGACCGAGAAGAAGCCGCACGGCGCGTGATCGAGATATTCGATCGCGTGCCGCAGCTCCTGGAACACGTCTTCCTGGCGCTCGCGGTCGCGGGTGATGTCGGCGATCGACCACACCGCGTATCTCGCATCGCGCTTGCCCTCGCCGAGCGGGCGGACCCGCAGCCGCAGCCAGCGGCCTTGTCCACCACCCTGCCCGGCCTCATGGCCGGCGATGCGAACCTCCTCCTGCTGTCGCTTGCCCTCGCGCGCCGCCTTCAGGAGGCGGAACACCGCCTCGGAGACATCGGGATTGCCGATGAAGACGCGCTCGACCGGACGGACGTCCTGCGGCCCGGCCGCGCCGGTCAGCGTCAGATAGGCGGCATTGGAATAGACCACATGGCCGCGGGAGTCGGTGACGACGAGCCCTTCCTGGGCCTGGTCGGCGATCCGCGCCATCACCGGGTCGTCGGCGGTGCGGTCGGAGAAGCGGATAATGCCGGCGGCCAGTGCGAACAGGTTGAACAGGCCGACGGTGGCGAGCAGCGCCAGCACGGCGAGGATATAGGGCTGTGCCTGGGTGCGGCCGATCGTCATCAGCCAGACCGCCAGAGCGACGATGCCGATGGCGATCAGGACCACCAGCAGGATGCTGCCGCTGCGCCGCGCTGGCCCGTGGGCCACAAACGGCTCGGCCGCGGGAGTATCGTTGCTATCGGCGGTCATCTGGAGAGACATGGCTCGTCTGCATCACGAAGGCGACCGGCCGGCCACCTTGCCCCTGAGTGCCTGAATCGGACCCGAAAACGCAAGGCCATCAGGCGGCAATTTCGCAAGTTACGCGCATTTCAAGCGGTTTTCCGCCCTTTACTGACGCTGGCCGGACAGGCCGCGCCTCAGCCGCATCACGTAGCCGATGATTTCGGCAACCGCATGATAGTGCTCGACCGGGATTTCCTTGTCGATGTCGACGGTCGCATAGAGCGCCCGGGCCAGCGGCACGTTCTCCACGATCGGAATGTCGTGCTTCTTGGCGATCTCCCTGATCTTGAACGCAAGGACGTCGACGCCCTTGGCGACGCAGATCGGCGCCGACATGCTGCGGTCGTAGGCCAGCGCCACCGAAAAGTGGGTCGGGTTGGTGATGATCACCGAGGCCTTCGGAACCTGGGCCATCATGCGCTTCCTGGCGCGCTGGACCCGCAACTGCTTGATCCTGCCCTTGACGTGCGGGTCGCCTTCCGACTGCTTGAACTCCTCCTTCATCTCCTGCAGCGACATCTTGTGACGCTCGTACCAGGTCCGATATTGGAAGAAGTAGTCGGCAATCGCGACCGCGGCGAGGATCGCGACCACCGCCGCCATCAGGTGCACCGTCATGCCGGTGACGGCGGGCAACAGCTCAGCCGGATCGACCCGCAGGAACGATTCCATCCGCATCCGGTCGGGCCACAGCACCATGACCATCACGACGCCGAGCGCGATCAGCTTGAAGATGCCTTTCAGGAAGTTCGCCACCGCCTGCTTGCCGAACAGCCGCTTGAAGCCGGCCGCCGGCGAGATCTTGGAGAATTTCGGCTTGAGCTGCTCGCCCGACCACACCAGCTGATGCTGGATCATGTTGCCTGCGATCGCGGCCAGCGCCAGCATCAGGAACGGCACGCCGATCGCGGCGACCACGGCATAGCCGAGCGTCTGGGTCAGTTGGAGCAGGCCCGCACCGTCGGTGCGGATCATCCATGAATTGGCGATCAGATTGCGCAGCGGCATCAAGATGCCGCCGCCGATCGAGCTGGAGAAGGTCGACAGCACCAGCGTGGCGCCGGCGATGATGAACCAGGTGTTGACCTCCTGGCTCTTGACGACGTCGCCTTTCTCAAGGGCTTCGTCGAGGCGTTTTTGCGTAGGGTCTTCTGTTTTGTCTTCGGTATCCTCGGCCATCTCTCTCTCCCTAGTTCATCGGAGCGAGCTGGCGCATGACGCCGTTGAAGTAGTCGAAATAGGTGCTCATCATCGCCGCGAGCACGGCGGCGAATATCAGGAAGCCGACCATGATCGAGAGCGGAACGCCGACGAAATAGACCTGCATCTGCGGCATCAGCCGCGCCAGCACGCCGAGCCCGATGTTGAAGACCAGGCCGAACACCAGGAACGGCGCCGACAGTTGCAGGCCGATCTTGAAGGCGGCGGAGAACGCCGAGGTCGCGAGCGCGGCGACGTCGCCGGTCGGCATGATCTCGCCCGGCGAGAAGATCCGGTAGCTCTCGCTCAGCGCCGCGATGACGAGGTAGTGACTGTCGGTGGCGAACAGGAGCGTCAGGCCGAGGATGGTGAGGAAATTGCCGACGATCTGGCCCTGCTGCCCCTGGGTCGGATCGACGGCGGTGACGAAACCGAGGCCGAGCTGCTGTGCGATCACCGAGCCCGCGACGTTGAGCGCCGACAGCGTCACCCGCGCGGTGGCGCCGAGCACGATGCCGATGATGAGCTCATGCACCATCAGGACGCCGAGTGCGGCGATCGACGTCAGGTCGACATGATAGGCATTGCGATGCAGCGGCAGGATGATGAGCGTCAGCAGCAGCGCGATCGACAGCTTGACCCGCGCCGGAATGTTGCTCTCGCCGAAACCGGGCAACAGCATCACCATCGCGCCCACGCGCGCGAAGACCAGCACGAAGATTGCGGCCAGCGCCGGCAGCAGGGAGACATCGATGCGCATGACCGCGGCATTAGTGCATCAACCGCCGATGATTCGCGACGAAATCCGCATCATGTGGCTTGAGAGCGAGTCCGCCATGAACGGCAGCGCCAGCAGCAATGTGACGAAGATCGCGAGGATCTTCGGCACGAAGACCAGCGTCTGTTCCTGGATCTGGGTCAGCGCCTGGAACAGCGACACCACGACGCCGACCACCAGGCCGACCACCATCAGGGGCGACGACACGATCACGATCGTCCAGATTGCATCGCGCGCCACGTCGAGAGTTTCAGGGCCGGTCATTGTTGTTCTCGCTTGCTGGTTGGTTGTTTGCGTCAGATCGGCATCTTCATGATGTCTTCATAGGCCTGGATCACGCGATCGCGGACCGAGACCAGCGTCGACACCGCAACGTCGGTGTCTGCGACCGCGGTCACCACGTCCATCACGTTGGCCTTGCCCGAGGCCATCGCCATGGTCTGCGCGTCGGATTTCTTGCCGGCTTCCAGCACGCTGCCGACGGAATCCTTCAGCAGCGCGCTGAACGACGGACCGGCGGCGGCCTGCCCGCCCAGGCTGGCCTTCTCGGCGCCGCCGCGCTCCATCATCCTGGCGAGGCTGGCGTAGGCGTTGGCGGCGACTGTCGGTGTAGCCATGAGTTACGTTCCCTGTTCTTGTTGCGTCAGGACTTGAGGATGTCGAGCGTGCGCTGGATCATCCGCCGCGTCGCGCTGATGATGTTGAGGTTCGCCTCATAGGAGCGCTGGGCGTCGCGCATGTCGGTCATTTCGACCATCGCATTGACGTTCGGATATTTGACGTTGCCGGAGGCATCCGCCGCCGGATTGCCCGGCTCGTGCTTGATCCGGAATGACGATTGGTCGGGGCGAATCCGGCCGAGCGTCACGACCTGGGCATCCAGCGTGCGATCGAGCGCCGAGGAGAAGGTCGGCACCTTGCGGCGGTAGGGATCGCCGCCCGCGGTCTGCGCCGTCGAATCGGCGTTGGCGATATTTTCCGAGATCACCCGCATCCGCCCCGCCTGCGCGCGCAGGCCCGAGGTCGCAATGCTCATCGAGCGGGCGAAATCGCTTGTTCCATCTGCCATGGGATCCTCCTGCCACCGTTAAATGGCCTAGCCCTTGCCGATCGCGGTTTTGAGGAGATGCAGGCTCTTGCTGTAGAGCGAGGTGGCGGCGGCGAAGTCCATCTGGTTGGCCGACACTTTCAGCATCTGCTCCTCGAGATTGACCGCGTTGCCGGCCGGGCGGGTCTGGAACCCGCTCTTGCCGCGATCATTGTCGAAGCTGTCGGGCGCGCCGGACGCCGCCATATGGGTGGCGCTGGTTTGCATCATCGGCAGCGTTCCCATGCCGGCGCCGACGGCCGTCCCGCCCTTGTCGAACTTCGGCTCGACCAGGTCGCGCGGCCGGAAGTTCGGCGTGTCGGAATTGGAAATGTTCTCGGCGAGCACTCGCTGGCGCTCCTGATGCCACTGCATCTTGGTGCGCAACGCCGACAGGATCGGGAGATCGTTCATGGCCATCGCGGCGGCTCCGTTAACCTCTTGGACGCCCCATGGGCCTTCCGAGGTAGGCAGAATTTGCCCGGTGTATGGTTAACGGGTGGTTAAAATATCGGACGGAGCCGTGGAGAACGCCGCAACAGCGGCCCGCGAGCGCATTTTCGCCACGAATGCTGCGTTAACCAGCACAAACCAAGACAGCGTGGGGCGCTGAGAAGTCGTTTTGGGACAAGCGATTCTTGGTTTATTAATAGAACAGTGGGCTACAAGCCTCTGGGAATTAAGAAATAAGGCGAATCTCGGGCGCGATTCGCTGGGCAAAACCGCACCTATCAATCCGCGCTCGTTGATGGCGGAAGCTGAGGAAGGCCACGATGGCCGGGGACTCCAATATGCAAGTCATTACATTCGTCTTGGCATTCGTTGTCGTGCTGGCGCTGATCGGCGTCACCGCATGGCTCGTGCGCCGCTTCGCCGGAAACCGCCTCGGCGCCAATGCCAACCGCGGACGCATGCCGCGCCTGGCGGTGATCGACGCCGCCGCCGTCGACGGCCGCCGCCGCCTCGTGCTGGTCCGCCGCGACAATATCGAGCATCTCCTGATGATCGGCGGCCCGACCGACATCGTCGTTGAGCCGAACATCGTCCGCGCCATGCCCGGCCGCGATCAGATGTCGAGCCGCCCCGCAGTTGCGCCCGAGGCTGCGCTACCGCGCGCGGCACCGCTGCCGGATGCCGCCTGGAACGAGAGCGAAGCCGCCCGCTCCGACACGTTCGAGCTTCCCGAACCGGAGCCGGCGCCGCGTCAGGCGCGTCCCTCCTTTGCCGACGAGCTGCGCCGGCCCCCGCCGCCGCTCGCCGAGCGTCGCAGCGATCCGCTGGCCGGCTTCACGCCCGAGCGCGGCGAGCCGCGGCCCGATCCGATGCCGCCGCGGCTGCCGCAGCGCTCTGAACCCGCCATTCCGCGTCCGCCGCGTGCCGCCGAGCCGCCGAAGGCACCGCCGCCGCTGCGCGCGCCCGAGCGTGCCGTGACGCCGCCGCCACCGCCTCCCCCGGCTCCGCCGCCGATCGCAGCCCAGACGCCTCCGCCCCCGCCGCCGGCATCGAACGCCGATGCCAATCTCGCCGAGATGGCACAGCGGCTCGAGGCGGCATTGCGCCGCCCGACCGGCGCAGGCGAGACCGTCGCGCCACCGGTTGCCCCCGAGGCGCCGCCGGTCCGCGCCCCGCGCAGCGAGCCGCCCGCCCCGCCCCCAGGCGGACAGAAGAGCGGCTTCGAGAATCTCGAAGACGAGATGGCCTCGCTGCTCGGCCGACCGAAGAATCCTTCGTGAGGTTCGGGACAGTCCCGCGTAGAGTTTTTTTCATCGCTGTCCTGATCGCCGCCGGATCCTTCGCCGATCCGGCGATGGCGCAGGACATCAGCATCAACCTCGGCGGCGGCAATGGCGGCGTGACCGAGCGCGCGATCCAGCTGATCGCGCTGCTCACGGTACTGTCGATCGCACCGTCGATCCTGGTCATGATGACGTCGTTCACGCGCATCGTGGTGGTGCTGTCGCTGCTGCGCACCGCGCTCGGCACCGCCACCGCGCCGCCGAACTCGGTGATGATCGCGCTGGCGATGTTCCTCACCGCCTTCGTGATGGGGCCGGTACTGCAGAAATCCTATGACGACGGCATCAAGCCGCTGGTCGCCAACCAGATCGGCGTCGAGGAGGCATTGCAGCGCGCCTCGGTGCCGTTGCGCGGCTTCATGCAGAAGAACGTCCGCGAGAAGGACCTGAAGCTGTTCATGGACCTCTCCGGCGAACCGCCGCCGGCGACGCCCGAGGAGATGTCGCTGCGCATCCTGGTGCCGGCCTTCATGATCTCCGAGCTGAAACGCGCCTTCGAGATCGGCTTCCTGCTGTTCCTGCCGTTCCTGATCATCGACCTCGTGGTCGCCTCGGTCCTGATGTCGATGGGCATGATGATGCTGCCGCCGGTGGTGGTCTCGCTGCCGTTCAAGCTGATCTTCTTCGTGCTGGTCGACGGCTGGGCCTTGGTTGCCGGCAGCCTGGTGCAGAGTTACGGGGGGTAGCCCCGCGAAACATTCATAGGCTCTCTGCTGGATCGGCGGTGCCGTTGCACTATCATGCGCAGCACCGTATCCAGGGAGCCGTGCCGTGCAGCAGCCATTCGACCGCGCCGCAGAAGATCTCGGCAACGCCATCCATCTCGAGCATGTCAATGTGCAGGTGCCCGACCAGCGCCTCGCCACGCTGTTCTATGTCGCCGGCATCGGGCTGACCCGCGATCCCTATCTGATGGTCTCCGACAGCAACATGTGGGTGAATGCCGGCCGCAGCCAGTTTCATCTGCCGAGCGGCAAGCAGCAGGTACTGCGCGGCCATACGTCAATCGTGATCGCCGGACGGCAGGCGCTGCTCGCGCGCCTTGCCGCGGTCGCGCCGAAGCTCGAAGGCACCGCGTTCAGCTATCGTGAGCACAATGATCACGTCGAAGCTGTTTGTCCCTGGGGCAACCGCTTGCGCTGCTACGAACCCGACGCCGAGCGCTTCGGACGCATCGCGCTCGGCATGCCCTATGTCGAATTCGCCGTACCGCGCGGCACCGCTGAAGCGATCAGCCGGTTCTATCCGGAGATCATGGGCATCCCGGCCAGCGTCGTGAACGGCGACGGCGTCGTCGCGCGCGCCAAGGTCGGCAAGGATCAGTATCTGCAATTCCGCGAGACCGATGAAGCGCAAGGCGAGTTCGACGGCCATCACGTCCAGATCTACATCACCGACTTCTCGGGCCCCTACAAGCGCCTGCGCGAACGCAATCTGGTCTCGCGCGAGGACAATCAGTACCAGTATCGCTTCTGCGACATCGTCGATCCCGCCAATGGCCGGCACCTGTTCACCGTCGAGCACGAGGTGCGCAGCGCCACCCATCCGATGTATCTGCGGCCGCTGGTCAACCGCAATCCAGCACAGACCAACCGCACCTTCGCCAATGGCTACGATCAGGCGCCATGGGCGATGGGGCCTGACCAGTATGATGGATGAGCCGCACGCTCGTCCGCATCACGACATCATCTGCAATGCCAGCCACGAGACGACATGCTTCCCTCCCAGCGCCATCTGTTCGAGATCCCCCGTGAGGTCTGCTACCTGAATTCGGCGTCCTACAGCCCCCTGCCGCTGAAGACGCTCGACGCCGGCCGCATGGCGGTCGGACGCAAGGGCCAGCCCTGGACGATCGACGCCGGTTTCGCCGGCCGCCAGCATGAACGCGCCCGCAACTCGGCAGCGCGCCTGATCAACGCCGACGCGAACGACGTCGCGCTGATCCCGTCGATCAGCTACGGCGTCGCGACAATGGCGAAGGCGCTGACCATTCCCCGCGGCACGCGCGTCATCGTGCTGGAGAACGATCACTCCTCGCCGGTGCTGGAATGGCACACCCGCGCCGAGGCGCAGGGTTTTGTCGTCGACACCGTACGCCAGCCCGCCGACGGCGACTGGACGTCGGCGGTGCTGGCAACGATCGAGCGATCAGGCGCGCCGCCGGTCGGCCTCGCCTCGATCTCCTCGGTGCACTGGTCGGACGGCGGTTTGATCGACGTCGACAAGGTGCAGGCGGCGCTGCGGCGGCACGGCGCTGTCTTCGTGATCGATGCGACGCAGAGCGCCGGTGTCGTGGCGATGGACGTGACAAAACTCGATCCGGACGCGGTGATCTTTCCGACCTACAAATGGCTGATCGGCCCCTACGGCCGCGCCTTCCTCTACGTTGCCAAACGCCACCAGAACGGTGTGCCGCTGGAGCAGACCTCGGCCGGCCGCCGCAACGTCAACTCCGAGAACCCGGTCTATTTCGGCGATCTCGGCTATGTCGACAACGCAACGCGTTACGACATGGGCGAGCGCGATCATTTCATCACGCTGGAGATGGCCTCGATCGGCATGGAGATGATGGCGGAATGGGGGGCCGCTGCCGTCAGCGCGCGGGTCGCTATGCTGAACCAACGGATCGCCGACGGTGTCGGTGATCTCAAGCTCAACATGCCGGCGCCGGGCGTGCGCGCGCCGCATATCCTGAGCCTCGGCATGGCGGGCGGCATCCCGAAGGAGCTGATCGCGCGGCTTGCCGCCGAGAACATCCACGTCGCGCTGCGGCTGGGGCGGATGCGGATCTCGCCGCATGTCTTCAACGACGAGGCCGATGTCGACCGCCTCGTCGCTGTGTTGACGAAATCGCTGCGCGATTAGCTCGGCTTACGGCCCAGCGCGGCGACGCTGACCAGTTCGATCGCCAGTGCGACGGCCACGCCGGCCGCACCGATCACGAACAACAGCGCGTAATTGCCACCGCTCTGCGCGAACAGGTAAGAGAGGCCGTACGCGCCCGCCGCCTGGAACAGTGCGAAGGTCGTGGTGGCCTGCGCCCACGCGGAGCGCTGGCTCGCGGCCGAATGCGGGATCAGCTCGTGGATGCGGCCGATCACCAGCGGCACGATGCCGGGCGTGAAGCCGCCGACGATCAAGCTCGACACGATCAGCGCGACGGGCGACGTGGTCACGGCGGGTAGCGCGACCGCAATGGCCTCGATCAGGAAAGCCGCGCGCAGCGCCGCAGCGAAGCCGGAGCGATCGGCGAGATGTCCGGTCAACAGCGGGCCGACCACGGCGCCGATGCCGTACAGCACCCAGTAATAAGAACCTGCCGCGATCCCCTGCCCGAGGCCGCGGGCCACGAAATCGACCAGGAACACCATGTGCGGCACCAGTGCCAGCGCGTTGAGGCCGTATTCCAGGCACAGCGCGATCACGAGCGGTGAGCGCACGCCGTGCGACGCGACGTGCGGCTCGGCTGCAGCATGCGCGACAGGCACGTCCGCCGGCCACGCCTTCCAGCTGATCAGGGTCAACACCGCCGACAGCACGCCAAGGCCGTACCAGGCCTGCTTGACGCCCTGCTGCAGCAATAGCGGCACCAGCGTGCCTGATGCAGCCACGCCGAGGCCAACGCCGGCGAAGATCACGCCACCGATCAGGCCACGCTTGCTCGGCACTGTGTGCGGCAGGATCGCGGTCGCCGCCAGCACCATAATCACGCCACCACTGATGCCCGCGAGGAAACGGAATCCGAAGAACCAGATGAAGGAGATCGGCACCGCGCAGGCAAAGCAGGTGACGGCAGCCAGCAGCATCATGCCGCGTAGCGCCCACACCGAGCCGATCCGCGCGCCGAGATCGCGGGCGATCAATGCTCCGGCGAGATAGCCGGCCAAATTGGCGGCACCGAGATAGACCGCTTCCGCCGGCGTGAACCACTTGGCAGCGATCAGCGCCGGGATCAGCGGCGTGTAGGCAAAACGCGCGAGCCCAAGCCCGACCAGCGAGGCGCACAGCCCCGCGACCGCGAACAGCCACAGCGGCCCGCCTGCATCGCGATGCGGCGCGGCGTGATGACATCCGTGATGATCGACATTGGCTGACATGGACATCGCAGTAGGCCCTCCGGCCGTTCGGGACAAATGATTAGTTGCGATCGGAGCAATCGTTCACAGCGATCTCGGCCCACCTCTCCCGATCGGGAGAGGTGACGATTGGTACGACAAGTTCCGGATCGTGCTTCAGTGACCGGCGCTCTGGCCGCCGTCGACATGCAAGATCTCGCCCGTAACGAAGCCCGCGCCTTCCAGGAACAGCACCGCGTCGACGATGTCCTTTGCCTCACCCATGCGTCCCACCGGATGCAGCTTGGCGAGGAAATCATGGGTCTCCGGAGCATGCATCGGCGTCTTGATCACGCCGGGCGAAACCGCGTTCACGCGAATGCCCTTGGCGGCATATTCGATCGCGAGCGACTTGGTCGCCGCGTTCAGACCGCCCTTGGTCAGCGAGGCCAGCACCGAAGGAACGTTGCTGTTGGCGTGGTCGACCAGGCTGGTCGTGATCTGCACGATGTGCCCGGAGCCCTGCTTCACCATCTCCTTGGCGACGCGGCGGGTGATGTAGAAGAAGCCGTTGAGGTTGGTCGCCAGGATCGAAGCGTAATCCTGATCGGTGTAGTCGGCGAACGGCTTGGCGATGAAGATGCCGGCATTGTTGACCAGCGTGTCGATGCGGCCGAAGCGTCCAAGCGCCTGCTTGACGATGCGCTCGGCAACCTCTGGATCGCCGATGTCGCCCGCCACGGCCAGAACGTCCGGGTCCGACGACGGCTTGATGCTGCGCGAGTTGGCGACGACGCGATAGTTGCGGTCGCGATAACCCCTGACGATGGCCTCGCCGAGGCCCTGCGATGCACCGGTGACGATTGCGACCTTCTGCTCTGCACCCATGATGACTCTCCAACAGTTGCTGAAGCGACCCAGCGCCGCCTCGATGGAGAGCAAACTAGATACATCCGCATTCCGCGCGAATGCCCGCTATTCGGCAGACACTCTTCCGCGGCGCGAACGACTGGCAACAGCCTTGCTGGCCTCGCGCGACAGCCGCTCGAAGTAGCGTTTCAGCCGCGGCGTCGCGAAATCGACGAAGGCGCGCACCTTCGGCACGTCGAAGCGGCCCTGCGGCGCCAGGAGATGCACCGGCAGTGGCGGGGGCTCGTCGCCGGCAAGCAGGATCTGCAACCGCCCGTCACGGATTTCCTCGGCGATGTGATACGAGAACAGCCGCGTGATGCCGCGCCCTTCGCTGGCCGAGGCGACCGCGGCCCGCACCGTGTTGACGACCAGCCGCGGCGCGAACTGCACCGCGCGCGCGACCTTCGACTTCGCGGCCGGCGGAAAGCTCCAGGAGTCGAGCCCGAAATGCGTCATCGCGATGATCTGATGTTTCGCCAGATCAGGCGGCTCTCCGATCACCGGATGCTGCGCGAGATAGCCCGGCGAGGCCGCGACCACGCGGCGCACCTCGCCGATCTTGATCGCGATGAAATTGGAATCGGCGAGATGGGCGATGCGCAGCGCAACGTCGATGCCCTCGTCGATCAGATTGACGGTGCGATCGAGCATCACGAGTCGCACCGACACCGCCGGATGATCCGTCATGAAGGCGTCGAGCACCGGTCGCAGCACGTCCTCACCGACGACGATGGGCGCGGTGATGGTCAGCGTGCCGCGCGGCGCCGACCGCTCGCCGCCGGCCGAGATGTCCGCCTCCTCGAGCTCGCTGAGGATGCGTCGGCACGCCGCCGCATAGCGCTGCCCGGCATCGCTCAGCTTCAGCGACCGCGTGGTGCGATGAAGCAGCTCGGCGCCGACGTGATGTTCGAGGAACGCGATCGCCCGGCTGACCGCAGCCGGCGAGCGCCGCAGCTTCCGCCCCGCACCCGCAAGGCTCCCCTCGTCAACCGCCGCGACGAAGACCTTCATGGCGTCGATGCGGTCCATCGATCCCCCGCTCCGCGTCCGCGGCTATTCCTTCACGTCATACTGCTTGCTGAGGTGGTCGCCGATCTGCACCAGCATCGCCACGCATTCGGGATAGCCGGGCCTTGCCACCGTGGCCTCGTTGGCGCTGGCGCGGAATTCCCAGCTATCGCCGTCGCGCAGCACGGAGATGTCGATGCCGTCGGGGCAATCGGCATGCACCTTCAATTCGGCCCGCGCCATCGCGATGAGTTCGGCTTCGGTCTTGATCGACTTGCTCATGTGACGACGTCCTCCCGGCTGGCACTTCCGCCATGGTTGCCGATTTGGCAGCGGAATGTCGAGAGGACGTACGCGATCACGACCTCTTGCAATTGACAAATCGCACCGCTCCGGCGAACATTTGGCCAGGTCGATACTACCTGCCGCTTGCACCCCGCCCGGGGACGGTGAATGTATCAAGCCAATTTCAGGCTTCCTTTGCCCGCACGAACGGGTCAGCAACGCAAGCCCCTGACGCTTTCCGTTCGTCGATGCAAAGGTTGATCCATGCGCGACTTCCGTGATGCCAAGGCCATGGCGCAGACGCTGCGCGAAGCGCTCGCCGCCAAATCGATCCCCCTCACCCACAGCGACAGCCTGGAGCTGATCGCCAGATTGTTCGGTCAACGCGACTGGAACACGCTGGCGGCGCGGATCCAGGCCGCCGGGCCGCCGAGCATGTCGGCCCAGGCAGCGGACCCCGCTGCGGAATCACCGCCGATCACGGCGCGGCAGGAGATCGCCGTCGATCCAGTCGCGCTCGATAATTATTCCGGGTTCTACCAGCTCAACGACCGCGCCGTATTCACGGTGACGTCCGACGGACTTCATCTGGTGATGCAACTTACCGGACAGCGCCCGGTGCGGTTCTTTGCGGAGAGCGCAACCGAATTCTTCGCCAAGATTGTCGATGCGCAGGTCAGCTTCGTTGTCGGACCGGACGGACGCGCCAACTCGCTGGTTCTGCATCAGAACGGTAGCGATATTCCGATGGCGCGCATCGACGCCGCGACGGCAACGAAGATCGCCGATCAGACGGCGGAGCGCGTCAAGGACCAGTCGGCCAGTCCTGGAACCGAGGCTGCGCTTCATCGCCTGATCGATGGGATCGCATCGGGGAATCCCGACTACAACGAGATGAGCCCGGCGCTAGCGGCGGCCACCCGCAAGCAGATGCAGTGGCTTCAGCCGCTCGCGGACCTCGGCAACATCCGGTCGATCCGCTTTCTCGGTGTCGGCGAGCAAGGCGAAGACGTCTACAGCGTCAGGCACGCCAACGGCGCCGCACACTGGCGTATCGCGCTCGATGACAAGGGGATCATTTCGACGGCATGGGTGACACCCGGACCGTAAGTCGCTGCGCCGTTACTGCGCCGCGCTGGCGCGGCGTTCGCCCTTGATGGCGGGTAACACGCTCACCGGCGCGGCCTGCGGCTTGTCGGGCACCGATCCGGTCGAGACCGGATCGGGCAGCGGCGCGCGGGCGGTGGCGTCGGGGAAGCGGGTCTTCATCTCGCGGATGAAGCCGTCGAGCGTGTCGACGCTGGCGGCCATCCGCGCGATCTGGGCGAATTCGGCGCTCGAGGTCGCGACCGGCTTGCTGGCCGCATCGAATGCTAGCTTGTCGGCATCGCCGGACATCAGCGGCGCGTATTTCTCGCGGAACCGGGACAGCCCGATGGCATCCTCGGCGAGCGCGTAACCGACCACGGCGCGGATGACATCGGCCTTCTCGCCCGGATTGAGTGGGGTGAAGTCGCGCCAGCGGTCGCCGTAATAGAGCTCGATCTGCTCGGAGGCCTCGCGCCAGTGCCGCGACGCCCAATAGATATCGGAGCGCAGCCGGATCGCCTCGCGGCCGGTGATGTTCGAGATGATGTCGAGCGCGAGGTCGTGCCGGCCGACATCGCTCTGCGCGCGCGCCTCCAGCAGCAGCCGCTGCTGGCGCAGCTCGCCGGAGAGGTCCGCGATCCGGGTCGAGCGCAGCGCGCCGATGGCGCGGTCGGGCTTGCGGTTCATCAGATAGACCATCGCAAGCCGCGCGGCGACCTGGGCGCGCGCCGCGCCTTCGAGCCGCTTGTCGACCTGGTATTGCAGCAGGTCGGCAGCCTGGTCGAGCAGATCGACGCCGACGAGACGGTCGGCGAGCCGGCGGATCATCTCGTCGCCGCGGCGGCCGATCGGCGTCAACTCGCGATATTCATAGAAGGTGCCGAGCGCATCGATCGGCGCCATCTCGTCGCCCTTCGGTCCGAGATAGAGCTGCACGAACAGCGCGGAAGCGGCATCCTGCGCCTGGCGCGATTCCGGCGCATTCGGCTGCAGCCGGGTCGCCGCACGCGTCACCGCAAAGGCGTCGGCATAGCGTGCGGTCTCGGAGTAGATCTTCGACAGCTCATAGAGCGTCTTCAGCTCGATATTGTCGCCGCGCCACATCATCGACAACAGCTCGAGCTCCTTCAGCACATCGTCGCGGCCGATCTCGCCGCGCTTCTGCTTGAGCAGCGTCTCGAGCAGCTTGCCCTCGGCCGCGGCCTGGCGGTCGGTCGAATTGGCGGCGAAGCGGTAGGCGTCGAGCGCGTCCTTCTCCTGGCCGAGCGCTTCGGCGAGCCGGCCGCGCAGCACGGCGACCGCAGGCTTCAGCTCATCGGGAACGCCGACCACATCGAGATCGCTCTTGCGCCGTGCGGCGCCGGCATAGTCCTTGACCTCGAGCGAGGCCTTCATCGAGTCCATGGTGACGATGCGCTGCAGGTCAGGCGGCAGCGTCGCGACGGCGAATTCGGCGTTCTTGAACTTCTCGCGCGCCTCGGGCCATTTGCCCTCGCGGGCGAAGGCGAGTCCCTTCCACAATTGAGAATCATAACCATTGCCGATCACGGGATTGGCGAGATCCTTGATCGCGCGCGCCGGATGCCCGATCAGGATGCTGGCGACCGCGTGCACCATCACCACGGACGCTGTCTCGCTGCCGCGCTTGCTCTCGGACAGGATCAGGTTGGTGACGCCGTGTGCTTCCTGGTACATGCCGCGCGCCATGTAGAATTCGGCAAGATCGAGCCGCGCCTGCGGCAGCTGCTCGGCGTTGGCGGTCGATGCCGCCCCAATCAGGCCGTCGAGCTGCTTGAGGAAATTCTCCGACTGGTTCCTGCGCCATTCGTCCCGATCGAACAGCGGCTTCACCGCCGCGGTGGCGCGCTCGGCGGCCATGTCGGCCGAGGACAGCGTCAGGCCGCCGGGCCGGCCCAGCATCACCTTGTCGGCGCCGACCTCCGCCTTGATGTCATCCGCATTCGGATGAACCACCACGCCGTGGATCGATTCCAGCAGCGACAGCTCGACGAAATCCTGCCGCTTGATGATGCCGCGGGTCGGCGGCGGCGCGGTTACGACCCAGAGCGTATCGCCGGCATCGGGATCGACAAGCTTGTGCAGCAGGCCGGGATTGGCGAGCGGCACGCTGACATTGGCGAGCGAGGGTTCCGAGATGTTGCGCACCACGGTGAGCGGCAGCGGCGGCTTCTGCACCCGGTCGGCAAAGGTCAGCGTCCAGCTCACGCCGCGCGAGCGGTCGTCGCTTTCCAGTGACGGCATCTGCGGCCGGTTGAGGCGGAAGCGCACCGCCTGCCCCTTGTCCAGCGCAATCCGGCTGACATCCGAGATCAGCGCGCCGCCCTTGGCGCGGATCGGATCGACATCGATCGGATCGGCCGTGTCGAACACCATCCACACCGTGTCAGCGCGCCGGAACAAAGCCGCCGGCGTCGCACCCGGGAATGAGAATGTCACCCGCAGCCCATCGCTGTCGCGCTGGGCGTCGACTGCAGGACTACCGCTAGCGCGGGCCGCGGCAGGCGACGGCGCAGCGGCGGGCTTCAGCGCGTCCATTGCCGGCGCGGTTGCAACAGGAGGCGCAGGTTTCGGCGCCTCGCTCGCGGTCGGCTTGGCCTGCTCCTGCGCAGCGCCGGCGCTGCCCTCACGTGGTGCGGCCGGTGTAGCCGCATTCTCGACCTCAGCCGCCGGAACCGCCACGATCTTCGGCAGTTCGGCATTCGGCAGCTCGGATCTCGGTGCTTCGGTTTTGGCGGGTGCTGCGGCCGGCTGTTCCGGCGTAGCCTGCTCTGATTTGACCGGCTCGGATTGCGGCGGCTCGGATTTGGCCGGCTCCGCTTTGGGCTGCTCAGGCTTGATCTCGATCTTGGCCTGCTGCGCGATGCTTTCCGATGTGACCGGCGCGATCCCGGCTGTGCCCTTCTTACCGCGCGGCGTCGGCAACAGCGAGCTCAGCGAGGGCTTTGCCGCCTGTTGTTGCTCGTTCTGCTGGAATGCGACATCGACGATGTAGTTCTTCTCGTCGCGGAACGAATGCACGTCGACATCGCCGATCAGCGTCACGTCGACCGCCGAGGTGTCCGTGTCGGAGCGCGAACTGATCGAAGCAACATTCGGCGGCGCGGCGACCTTGGCATCGGCAAGATCGAAGCTCAGCACCGAATTGAAGGATAGCGACAGCTTCTGCTCGTTCAGCACCGAGGAGACGCTGACCCCGTCGGGAACCTCGAACACGAAGCGGACGAAGGTCGGCTGCACCAGCGCACGGACCCGGATCGGCGGCTTCTTCTTGGCGGCGTCGGCCGCGCGCTGGACGCGCAGCAACCGCTCCGCGGCACGGGCGCGCTCCGCCAGCTCGCGGATCACCTCCTGCGGCAGCGACGGCGGCGGACCGGTCCAACTGTCGGGCAGGAAGTCGACGAAGATGCGTTCGCCGGCGGTCATGGTGTTGATGGTGACGCGGCGCGCCAGCGACAGGCGGATCGCCGAACCATCCGGATCACGGCGGGCGGCGCCGACGTAATCGGGCACCGCATCCGACACTTGCTCGACGGGGATATCGACCGGACGCTTGAAGCGGATCACGATGATCGAGCCGGCGGTCGTGACCTCCGATTCGACATCCTCCTTCAGCTTCAGCACCAGCCGGGCATAGCCGTTCGCAGCCGAGAATGTCGCCTCACCCGGCACCGGGTCTTCGGCCCGCGCCGCGGTCGAATATGTCAGTGTCGTGAGAGCAAGGCCGGTGGCGAGCAGGCACAGACGCGCGGTCCGCGCCCAGGCGCGGCCTAGCGACCATGTTTCAGCGGCAGCCGTTCGCGCCATCTCGAAACGTCTTCTCGGACTCAAGCCATATCAGCGCGAAGCGCCCTCGCCCACGCGTCCCGATCTTGGATCGGGCGGCGTTAAGGAGCTGTTAACGTCAACGGATTGCGAACGCGAGGTTACGCAATGTTTTGGAGGTCGGTCATTCCGGGACGCGTCTCTTGGCGCGAGCCCGGAATCCATGGGTCCACAGGCTCTCTGGATGAATGGATTCCGGGTTCTCGCTCCGCGAGCCCCGGAATGACGATCGTGAAGGGCCAACGCCCCCTCAATTCGTCTTCGGCGCGAGCATCTTGCCTTCGATCTTGGGAAGATCGTCGGTCGAGGCCGACTTGTCGCCGCCGGCGCGGCGGGCGAGTTCGACGGTGAGGCGTTCGGCGGCCTCGGGCTGCATCAGGCCGAGAATGTCGGACATCTTGCGCGGCTGGATCTGCGAGGCGATCTGGTAGAGCACTCCCATTTCCAGACGATCGAACACCTTGGCGGCGTCCTTCGGCTTCATGTTCTCGTACATGGTGACGATGCCCTTGAAGCGCGCCGCCTCGGCTTCCGCCTTTGCCGTAGCATCGGCATTGGCCTTGGCATCGTTGGCCTTGGCTTCCTCGACCTTGGCCTCGATGCGTTTCTCGGCCGCCTTCAACAGGCCTTCGCGGATATCGACCTCGCGCGCGCGCGTCTCGAGCTCCTGACGGCGCGCCTGCAGTCGTTCCAGGATGGCGCGCTCGGATGCCGACACCTGCGGCGGCGCATCGAGATTGACCACCACACCGTCCGGCTTCGGCGCCTCTGCGGCCGGGGCGGCCGGCTTCGGTGCCTCGTCCTTCTTGGCGTCCTTGTGCTCGACTGATCCCGTGATATCGCCGGGATCGGCCTTGAGCTTGCTGTCAGCAACCGCCTTGCTCGCGCCGGGGAAGTTGAAATTCTGCTGCGCCCAAGAGGGGCCGGCCGGGGCGGCCAGCGGCGCGTCCTCGGCAAAGACGTAACCGCCATCGAGCACGAGGCCCGCGACCTTCAGCACCATCAGGCCGAAGATCGCGACCAGCACCACGGGCATCACTCTGATGTCACGAAGCAACTTCATGCAGCGAGACCGCCGGCCCTCCTGCGCTCGGTGAAGGCTTCAGCCGCCGCGGCAACCGCGCGGGCGGCAGAAACCCTGGGCGCCGGCGCCACTGGCGCGGCTGCTTGGGCCGGCGCATGCACGGGCTCCGGCGGCCGCGCGGCCATCGCGATCTTGGACAGCCGGCGCACCACGCCATCGCCTTCGGCGAGCTGGTTCTTCAACTGCGCCGACATCTGGGTCGCCGCGTCGAGCTGGTTGCCGAGATTCTCGTTGACGTCGCGCACCGCGTGCTTCAACCCGCCGATTGCCCGCTCTGCGATCTCGGTCGCGGTGATCAATTCCGCGATCGTCGCCTTCAGCGAATGCTCGTCCGCCTTCAGCCGCTGCAGCCGCTTGTTGAGCAGCCAGCAATAGCCGATGGTGAGCATCAGCAGCATGGCTACCAGACTCTCGATCGCTAGTCCAAGCACATGACTCATGGTGCCTCCATCATCTTGGTCCGCTCATCCGCCTTCTCGAACATCGCGAAGGTGGTTTGGGGTTTGCGCAAATTCTTGGTGACGCGGATCGCGACCCGGTCGCCGACGCGGCCCATGCGGCCTTCGGTCAGGGTGACGTTGCCGCACCGGACCGAAACCAGCGCGTCGGAGCGGATGTCCAGCGGCAAGGTGTCGCCGACCTTGAGCTTCATCAGCTCCTTCAGCGGGATGTCGGCCTCGTACAGCACCGCGTCGACCGAGATCTCGGCCTGCGCCACTTCGGTGGCGAAATGGCCTTCCCAGATCGGATCGCGGCCGAATTTTTCGCCCATGAACATCTGCAACAGCACGTTGCGGATCGGTTCGATGGTGGCATAGGGCAGCAGCAATTCGACATTGCCGCCACGGTCTTCCATGTCGATGCGCAGCCGCACCAGGATCGCGGCATTGGCCGGGCGAGAGATCGCCGCAAAGCGCGGATTGGTCTCGAGCCGGTCGATGGTGAAGGTCACCGGCGACAACGGCCGGAACGCCTGCTCGGCATCCGACAGCACCACCTCGACCAGCCGCTTGACCAGATTGGTCTCGATCGTGGTGTAAGGCCGGCCCTCGATCTTGAGCTGGGTCTGGCCGCGGCGGCCGCCGAGCAGCACGTCGATCATCGAATAGATCAGGTTGGAATCGACCATGGCGAGGCCGAAATTCTCCCACTCCTCCGCCTTGAACACCGAAAGCACGGCCGGCAGCGGGATCGAGTTCATGTAGTCGCCGAAGCGCACCGAGGTGATGCGGTCGAGCGAGACTTCGACGTTGTCGGAGGTGAAATTGCGCAACGATGTCGTCATCAACCGCACCAGGCGGTCGAACACGATTTCGAGCATCGGCAGACGCTCGTAGGACACCATCGCGGAATCGATGATGGCGCGGATGCCGGAATGATCGTCGAGGCTGACGTCGCCGACCGTGAAGCCGAGGAGATTGTCGATCTCCTCCTGCGACAGCACGCGCTCGCCATTGGTTTTACCGCCGAAGTCGCGGCTGCCGTCCTCGACCATGGCGGCCCATTGCAGCGCCATGTTCTCGGTGAGTTCGTTCTTGGCAGCTTCCGCCGCGGCCGCCGCGGGATCCTCGGAATCGAGCGAGGCTTCCCATTGGGCCGCAATGGCGTCCTGGTCCATCTGGTCGTTGCCGGCCATGGCTTTACATCCACCCCGTCACTGGATCACGACTTCCTTGAACAGCACCGCGTTGACCTGGTTGGGCGCCAGCGCGAGATTGACGCGCTTGGTCAGCTCTTCCTTGAGGCGGAACAGGCCAGCCGAGCCGTTGAGATCGCTCGGGCGCAGTTCGCGCATGTAGGTCTGGAAGATATCGGTGACGCGTGGCAGCGAAGGCTTGATCGCCTCGGCCTGCTTCTCTTCCTTGACCTCGAGCACAAGCTTCAGCTTGAGATATTGCACGCGCTCGCCGGGCGCCCCGACCAGATTGACCAGCATGTCAGGGATGTCGACGAAGCTCGGCGGCTTCGGTGGCGGCGCTTCGGCGTGCTGCTCCTCGCCGTGGCCGCGCATGAAGAAGAACCAGCCGCCGGCGCCCGCGCCAAGCACGACGAGGAAGCCGACGACGGCAATGATCAGCTTGAGCTTGCCCTTCTTCGGAGCGGCCGCGCCTTCGCCGCCTTCCGTCTTTTCCTCGTCCGCCATCGTCCGCTCGCTTCACTCTGAAGGATGCGAACGCGATTTGCCCCAGCTTTGGCCTGAAGACGCGATACAAATGCCGCCGGCGCACACGCGCCCCACTGCCGGCAACGCTAGATTCATAATGGTTAACGGAAGCTTAGGATTTACCATCCACTAGGAAAAAACTGCCGGGCAAACATGGTCAACAAGACCTTTCTGCCGCCCCGCGGCGCCCCCGGATGAACACCTAAGCCATTCAAATATCTACACATTCCGAGTTGGCACGACTTTCGCTGAGAGGATGGCGTAACGAGCGGGTTTGGGAGAACCCAATGGTTACCGACGGTCCGGCGTGAAGGTTTGGGAGAACCTGCATCCGGATCACCTCACAGGGGAGAACCACCGATGCAGAATACGCTTCTGGTCGGACTATCGAAGCAGATGGTGCTGGAACGGCAGATGGATGTCGTTTCCAACAACATCGCGAACATGAACACCAACGGCTACAAGGCCGACCGGTCGCTGTTCGAGGAATATCTGTCCTCGAACGCGCATGAGGACAATTTCGCGTCCTCCGACCGCCGCGTCTCGTTCGTGCAGGACCGAGCGACGTTCCACGACTTCTCGCAGGGCCCGACCGAAGAGACCAAGAACCCGCTCGACGTCGCGATCGACGGCAACGCCTTCCTGGTGGTGCAGACGCCGGGCGGCGAGCGCTACACCCGCGAAGGCAATTTGCAGATCAACAATCGCGGCCAGCTGGTCACCGCATCCGGCTACCAGGTGCTCGGCACCTCCGGCCCGATCACCTTTCAGCAGACCGATCACGACGTCAACATCGCCCCCGACGGCAACGTCAGCGTGCTCGAGGGCACATCCCGGCTCGATTCGATCCGCGGCAAGCTGCGCCTGGTGTCGTTCGCGCAGGCCCAGCGCCTGCTCAAGGAAGGCTCCAATCTCTACGCGCCGGGCGAAGGCACACAGCCGCTGGCGGACACCAAATCCCAGATCCGCCAGGGCTTCATCGAGAAGTCGAACGTCAATTCCGTCGTCGAGATGAGCCGCATGATCGAGATCACGCGGACCTACACCCAAATCGCCTCGTTGCTGCAGCAGCAGAGCGACCTGCACAAATCGGCGATCGAGAAGCTCGCCGACGTGCCGAACTGATCCGGGGGATTGACTGATGCGCGCACTTTATACTGCAGCGACCGGAATGGCGGCACAGGAACTCTCTGTTCAGGTGATCTCCAACAACATCGCGAACCTGCGCACCACGGGCTACAAGAAGCAGCGCGCCGCGTTCCAGGACCTGATCTACGACCATGTGCGCCGGGTCGGCGCGCAGGCATCCGACCAGAACACCATCATGCCGATGGGCATCGACCTCGGCGGCGGCGTCAAGACCGTCGGCACGCCGCGCATGATGACCCAGGGCACGCTGTCGCCGACCGGCAACGATCTCGACATCGCGATCCGCGGCGAAGGCTTCTTCAAGATCCTGATGCCGGACGGCACCTTCACCTACACCCGCGACGGCTCGTTCCAGATGGACAACCAGGGCCGCATCGTCAACGCGCAGGGCAATCTGCTGCAGCCGACGATCACGATCCCGCAGAACGCCTCCGGCCTCACCATCAATGCGCAGGGCCAGGTCTCGGTGACGCTGCCGGGCCAGACCGCATCGACCACGATCGGCACGATCGGCCTGACCCGCTTCATCAACAAAGCCGGCCTGATGCCGATCGGCGACAATTTGTTCCAGGAAACGCCGGCCTCCGGCCAGCCGCAGGACGGCACCGCCAACACCGACGGCTACGGCGACATGCAGCAGAGCAACCTCGAACAGGCCAATGTCGAGGTGGTCTCGGAGATCTCCGACCTGATCGCAGCGCAGCGCGCCTACGAGATGAACTCGAAGGTGGTCTCCGCGGCCGATCAGATGATGCAGTCGACCTCCAACCTGTTCCGCTGAGGATGATCGCGATGATCGCCCGCCCTCTCCTGATCGCAGCCGCGCTCCTCGCGCTCACCGTGGCACCGGCCGCCGCGCAAAGCCGCAGCGAGCCCATCGCGGTACCGACGCTGCGCGCCAGCATCACGGTCGCCGACGACATCGTGCGGGTCGGCGACCTCATCGACAATGCCGGCAGCGCCGGCAGTATCGCGATCTACCGCGCCCCCGATCTCGGCACCACAGGCACGCTGCCGGTCGCGCAGGTGCTGAACGTGCTCCGCACGCACCAGGTCATCGGCGTCGACACCCGCGAGCTGAAGGAAATCACGGTCACGCGGCTGGCGCGCACCATCGACAACAAGGAGATCGAGCAGCAGGTGTCGCGCGCGCTGGAGGGCCGTCACGGGCTCGGCAGGGCCGGCAACATTGCGCTGACCTTCGACCGCGATCCCGGCGACATCAGGCTCGAGGCCACCAATACCGGCACGATGCAGCCGGTCTCCGTGCGCTACGACGCGCGCTCGACGCGCTTCGACGTGACCTTCGAGATCGGGAACGACGCCGGCACGGCGCCCTACAAGATGCGGCTCACCGGCACCGCGATCGAGACCATCGAGGCCGCCGTGCTGACGCGCAGTGTCGAGCGCGGCGACGTGCTGAAGGCCTCCGACGTGACGATCGAACGCCGTCCGAAGGCCGACATCGGCAACGACGCGGCGACGCGCGACGGCACCATCGGCATGCAGATGCGCCGCCAGGTCCGCGCCGGCCAGGCGCTGCGCGTCGCCGACATGGCGAAACCCGATCTCGTCACCCGCGACCAGAACGTCACGTTGATCTACCGCACCGCCGGCATCTATCTCACGATCCGCGGCAAGGCGATCGACGGCGGCGCCGAGGGCGACGTCGTCAACGTGATGAATTTGCAGTCCAAGCGCTCCATCTCCGGCGTCGTCACCGGCCGCGGCGAGGTCTCGATCTCGGTCGCGACCCCGCGCGCAGCGCCTGACGCCGACGCCACCTCTTCAATTTCTGCTCCCGTCAAGCTGAGTTCAGTCGCACCAAACGCCGAGTAAAGTTCATGTCCCAGTACCGTATCAACCGCCTCGTCCTGACCGGTGCGCTGCTCGCACTCGGAACGATCGCCAGCGGTTGCTCGTCGATCGACCGTCTCTCCCAGATCGGCGAGCAGCCGAAGTTGACGTCGATCGACAATCCGACGACGCAGCCCGGCTACAAGCCGGTCCAGATGCCGATGCCGAAGCCCGAGGTCGCCTCCTACAGCCCGAACTCGCTGTGGCGCAGTGGCTCGCGCGCCTTCTTCAAGGACCAGCGCGCTTCGCGCGTCGGCGACATTCTGACCATCACGGTGAACATCACCGACAAGGCCGCAATCGCCAACGAAACCCAGCGCAGCCGCACCAACTCGGAAGACTCCGGGGTCACCAACTTCCTGGGATCGCAGACCATCACACAGGCGAACAAGATCCTGCCGGGCCGCATCCTGACCGCCGACTCGACCGCCTCCAGCGACGGCAAGGGCTCGGTCAACCGCCAGGAAGCGCTGCAGACCAACGTCGCCGCCGTCGTCACCCAGTTGCTGCCGAACGGCAATCTGGTGGTCGAGGGCAAACAGGAGATCCGCGTCAACTACGAGATCCGCGAGCTGGTCGTGGCCGGCATCGTCCGCCCGGAGGACATCCAGAGCGACAACACCATCGACTCCTCGAAGATCGCCCAGGCCCGCATCGCCTATGGCGGCCGCGGTCAGATCACCGACGTCCAACAGCCGCGCTACGGTCAACAGGTCCTCGACGTGCTGCTGCCGTTCTAACTTTCTTTCTGAGCTCCCACATCTCGTCGCGAACCTAGGCGCGGCGCGGTGTACCAACACGGCCCTCGTCAGCTCCCCTGGCGAGGGCCGTGGCTTGTTGTGACCGGTGCCGTGCACGCGAACAATCGTCGCCCACCAGTCCGATACCTCTGCGCGCAAGTCGCGCGATCGGCTTCTCGGTTCGTTAACCCTTGCAGCAACCCGCAGTAGAAGTCCCGCTGCTTGCAACGTAGCTAGGGGACAACGCAGGGTTTTCTATTTGTATGACAGTCATGCAAAGAGACGGACAATATGCGGCGTGGTTCCGCACGCCGAACGGCGAAGGCACCGGAATAGTCCAGCTGGCAAACGGCAAGATCAGTGGCGGCGACGCCATGTTCACCTATGGCGGCAGCTATCAGCTCGATGAGGACCGCTTCACGGCGGTGCTGACGACGCACCGATATGCCGACGGCCCGTTCACCACCGTGTTCGGATGCGACGAGGTCGAGGCGCAGCTGACCGGCATTTTCAACGGCAACCGGGCGGTGTGCTCGGGCACGGCCAAAGAGGCCCCGGGCGTGGTGTTCGAAGCTACCTTGTTTCTGCAGCAGCACGAGCCGGAGCCCGCCCCCGGGCCGAGGACCACGACGACGCGCGCGGATGTCGCGCGGTTGCCGAAGCTCACCGACCGCCGCGCGCCGATCGTGACCCGCCGTTTCAGCTGATGTAGCCGCAATCCCGATGGCATCTCCGCCCGGTCAGGCGTACGATCGCGCATGCGCGAAGCGCAGCACGATCGATGCAGCCGGAAGGAGGAACGCATGTATGCCGCCATCCGTCACGCCAAGGCGAAATCCGGTAGCGCCGAAGAACTCGCGCGCCGGATCAAGGAAGGCGCAATTCCGATCATCAGCGACGTCGAAGGCTTCATGGCCTATTACGTCGTCTATGCCGGCGACGATACCGTCACCGCGATCAGCGTCTTCAACAACCATGCCGGCGCCGAGGAAGCCAACCGCCGCGCGCTGGCCTGGATCGATGACAATCTCGGCCCGTTGCTGATCGGGCAAGCCACCGCGGTTGCGGGTCCGGTGATCGTGCATACGAAAGCCTGACGGGCCGCAACCGGGTTGCGAGTTCGTGGTCTTGTAGCCCGCATGAGCGCCGCGCGACATGTGGTAACCGAAAATCGCTGCGCACATCCCGGCTGCGATTGCCCGCTATCGATGAAAGCCGTGGTCGACAATCCAGGCCATGAAGAGGAAGGCAAGAAAATAGGCGGCGGCGATCGCACCCTTATTTGTCCAGTCAACGAAGATTGCCGTGATCTTGCGGTTCTTCTCGGCGCGGACCACGAACGGATCCTCCCACGCGCCCCACGCTTGCATGTTCTCCGCAAGAAACGCCTTGCCCATTTCGGTCCACTCCGCGAGACAGAAGGCCATGGGAGCTGGCCCCACGAACGGGTCCGCGGCTGGAGCCATCACCAGGACCGTTTCGCCGTGTTGAGCGATACCGTCGCGGAGGGCTCGATCCGAACCGTCGGAGCGCGGATGAACCTTCATCAGCCCGAACTCAGCGAGCGCATTGACCGCGTCCACAGCCACGGGCATCGCTGGCACCTGGGGGAGTACCAGCATTTCCTCGTCGGATAGTATGGTCAGCCGTTCATCATCCAGCAGCAAGGCATGACGATCTTCGTAGCGGTCAAAGCACTGCAGGACCGCTTCGACGACAGCGGCGAGCATCATTTGCTCGCGGTGAGGCACGCCCTTGTCCGCAATAAGCCGGCTTACCGCCTTCGCATCATGAAAGTGCGGATATCGGCGCGTTATCGCCTCAAGGGCTAGCCTCAGCTTCTGCTCACGATCCGCCATGTTTATCGTCTCATCCGGAAAGCAGCCCGATGGCAACGCCGATCTGTCCAAGGAGCCCAGATCATCTGCCGGCAGAACTCCTAAGACTTGGTCATCACCACAGTGTGCATTGTACGCTCTTCGCGAGGCCAGCGGGGGCCGGACCTAAGGCCCGTCGCTCAGGACAATGAAAATCTTGCCACCGAACTCGTATCGCGCGACCTCGCGCATGCCGAGCCGCAGATGCGCCTTGAGCGAACGCGGATTGTCCTCCCTGATGAACAGGATCGCATCGCGGCCGGGGAACGTCGCCTGAAGCTTCGCGTACAGCGCCTCGAGGACGCCGAGACCGCGTGCGTCCTGGGAGACGCACACGGGACCATACACATATGCGTCGGGACCGCCCGGCCACGCCTTCAGCATGGCCTGCACGGGTGGCGCATCGTCGAAGCCCCTTTCCGACGTCAGGAGCGCGCCGAGCAAGCTGCCTTGCTCGTCGGCCGCGATCACGATCGGGTGCCCGCGTGCAATGTGCGCCTCGATCGCCTCGCGCGGCCATTGCCCAAGCAACATGCCGCCTCGCTCGCCGCTATTGGCCTCCAGCAGCGCGGAAATGGCATCGGCATCCGACGCCGTGGCGAGGCTGGTCCTGATCATCTGGGATGGGTCACGAGCAGCATACCGCCGCGGCTCACGCCTTTTTCTTTGCGACCGCGCGGACGCCGGCGGCCGGCTTGTTCGCTGATTTCTTCGCCGGCTTCTTCCCAGATTTCCTGGATTTGCCCTGGTTGAGCTCGATCGCGGCCCGGATCAGCGCCTTCAGCGCAGGGGCGTTGATCTTGTCGCCCTCGAACAAATCGATCGCGCGCCGCACATTACCCTCGAAGCCGGTGTTGAACAGCCTGTCCGGGTCCGGCAGCTGCGCACCATACATGAAGGTCAGCTTCACCTTGCCCTTGTGGGCGTTGCCAACCGCGATGATGCCGTCGCGCGACCACACCGGGCTGCCCATCCATTTCCACTCTTCGATGATTTCAGGGTCGGCGGCGAGGATGCTCTTGCGCAGGCTGGCCAACGTCTTGCCGCGCCAGTCGGTGAGATCCTCGATCATCCGGTCGATCTGTTCCGATGCCGTCATGTCTGCCTCGCGTTCCCTGCCTGCCCTATGCGATCATACTCGGGATGCGCGCCGCGGTGCCAGATAGGGCAATGCGAACAGATACAGGCCGCTGAGCAGCATGGGGATCAGTGGGAACAAGGCCAGCAGGCCGATCCAGACCGCCTGCAGCTGCAGCAGCATGGCGACGATGTTGATGATGACCGCGACCGTGAAGACGATCGAGAGCCAGCGGTGAAATTGCCTGATCCAGTTGTTCCAGTTCATGTGATCTCCTGTTGGATGGTGTGCGACGAGCGCCAACCTCACTCCGGCCGCGCCATCAGCTGATCGAGGTTCTCGAAGAACTGTTTCCATCCGGCATGGGCGCCGCCATAGGCCTGCTTCTGATGCGGCTGGAAGCCGGACTGCTCGACGCGCAGATGGGTGCCCTTCGCCGTCGGCGTCAGCGTGAACACCACTACGCTCTCGAGATTGTAGGCGGCATCCTCATGCGCAAAATTCCAGGTGTAGGACAGCGTCCGGTGCGGCTCGACAGTGAGCACCTTGCAGTCGAGCACGCCGCCCCACTCGCCGCGCAGATTGAAGCTGTGCCCGACCTCCGGCTTGAAATCGTTCTTCATCAGCCACTCCTCCATCAGATGTGGTTGCGTCAGCGCGCGCCAGAGCTTTTCCGGCGGATGAGGAAATTCGCGCTCGACGATCGCGGAGCGCGTTTCACGGCTGGTGTTGTTCATTGGTCCATCCTTTTGAGGAGATCTTCGAGGTGGTCGAACCGGTTCTGCCAGAAGCCCGCCATCTGGCTGGTCCAGTCGATCAGCGGCGCCAGCGCGCCGAGTTGTGCGCTGTAATGCGTCTGCCGCCCTTCATGGCGATCGCGCACCAGCCCCGCCTGCTTCAGCACGCCGAGATGTTTCGACACCGCCGGCTGCGAGATTCTGGCCCGCGCCGTCAGCGCGCCGACGGTCTGCTCGCCCTCGCGACACAGGCGCTCGAAGATCGCCCGGCGGGTCGGGTCTGCAAGCGTTCGAAACAGCACGTCATGAGCATCTGGCATCAATCTATAACCCATTGGCTATGGGTTTACGTATAACCAACCAGCTATGGGTAAGTCAACTAGGAACTTACATTGGCAGGAAATGCTCGATTTTTCGCGAGTCGGGCAAATCAACCCCGAACTGTCCTCGTCGGATTCCCATAGCCAAACGGCTATCTAAGGCAGCGAACCGGTCGTAGGCTAACTAGGCGATCCAGTACGCCGCGGGCTATCGGCTCAAGCACTAAACCATTCCAATCGTCGTCCTGGCGAAAGCCAGGACCCATTACCCCAATTCTCAATTGTTGCACGACGCCGGGGCCACCATCCCATGCATCACCGAACGCAGTGGTTATGGGTCCTGCCCCCGTGCGCAATTGCGCACTAGGCCAGGACGACGGTTGTGGACATAGCGGCTCGTTGCGACGGCACCGCGCATGACCTACAAATATCGCGCGGATGCGGTCCTTGTTCACGGAGAACCTTGATGTGCCAACTCTGCGACGTCACTCCTCCGAGCCAAACCTCCCGACGCCGTTTCCTCGCTGCCGCAGCTTGCACCGCCGCCAGTTTTGCCTTTGCGCCGCCTGCGACAGCCAAGGAGACAAAACCGCCGCCGAAGCCGCAGAACGTGGTGCCGCCCGATGCGGCGCTCGACCGGCTGCTGAAGGGCAATCTGCGCTATGTCGAAGGCGTGTCGCGGCGGCATGATTTCAAGCACGAGCGCGAAGCGCTAGCCGGCGGACAGAATCCGTTCGCGGGCATCCTGAGTTGCGCCGACTCCCGCATCGCACCGGAATATGCCTTCGACACCGCCCGCGGCGATCTGTTCGTCTGCCGCGTCGCCGGCAATTTCGCCAGCGATGAGATGATCGCGAGCCTCGAATATGCACAGGCCGTGCTCGGCGTGCCGCTGTTCATGGTGCTCGGCCATGACAGCTGCGGCGCGGTCGACGCCGCGATCAAGTCGCTGAAGGACAACACCACCCTGCCCGGTCATCTGCCCTCGCTGGTCACTGCGATCGCGCCCGCCGTGAAGGCGACCGAAGGCGGCCCGGGCGACCACCTCGCCAGCGCCATCCGGCAGAACGTCATCGACAACGTCGCGAAGCTCAAAGCGGCGACGCCGATCCTCAGCGCCGCGGTCGATCAGGGCAAGCTCAGGATCGTCGGCGCAGTCTACCGGCTGGTCAACGGCAAGGTCGAACTGGTGGCGGACGCCAAGCGACCGGCGATTTGAACCTCGGCGCGGCCCGCGGCCACTGAAACCATGTGATCAACATGGAGAAGGCGGATGTGGCGCCGGCGCGCCGGGATTGCTGGGGTGCTGTTGCTGGCGGGTTCATTGACGACGCACGCCGGCGCCGAGCCGTGCAGCACCGCGGCGAAGCGGATCGACATGACGGCGTCGCTGCGCCGTGCCGCGGAGGACCGGCCCGTCAACATCACCTTCGCGACCAAAGCGCGTGGCGTGAAACTGCCTGCCGCCGTGATCGAGACATACCCCGAGGAGATCACGATCATCCTGCAACATGAATTCGATCGCCTCGTGGTGACGGACGACGGCTTCGAGGTCGGCATCTGGTTCAACCGCAAATATGCCAGGGTGACGGTGCCGTTCGACGCGGTCAGGGCCCTGTGGGACGGCACGGTTCAGATGTGCGCGGACGGTCAGCCGGAGCAGTGACCATCGACGTGCAGAGCTTGGAAAATCAGGCGAAGGTTGCTCCGCACATTCAGTGTCGTCCCTGCGAAAGCAGGGACCCATACGCCGCAGCGGCTGTTGTCAAAGACGCTCGTCGTTCCAGCGGCGCACAACAATCAAAGTTCGTGGTTATGGGTCCCTGCTTTCGCAGGGACGACGGCTTTATTTGCAGGCAGGCTCGCCACCTAACGCCCCCTCACGTGAACGTCGCTTCCACCTTGCCGAGACCATCGAGCTCCATCACGACCGCGTCGCCCGCGTTCAGCCAGATCGTCTTGACCAGGCTGCCGGTCATCACGATCTGCCCGGCATGCAGGCCGCGGCCCTCGGTGGCGAGATGATTGGCGAGCCAGGCGAGCGCGTTGTGGGGATGGCCCAGCACGTCGGCGCCGGTGCCGCGCCCTTCCTCCTTGCCGTTGACAATCGCGCGCCCGGTGACCGCGCGCAGATCGGGCACGGTGATGCGCGGCACGGCTTCGCCGAGCACGCAGCCGGCGGCGAAGAAGTCGTCGGCGATCAGCGTCGGCGCGCCCAGCGTCTCCCATTTGACGTAGCGGTCGTCGACGATCTCGATCGCGGGATGATAGGCCTCGATCGCCTCCGCGACCCATTCAGCGGTGAACGGCGCTTCGCTCGGCGCGAGGTTGCGCGCCAGCCGCACCGCGATCTCGCACTCGACGCCGACATGGACGAAATCGGCTGCCGGCAGCCGCACGCCGCTGTCATGCACCACCTTCTCGAATATGCCGCCGCCGCAGGGATGCGGGATGTTGATGTACTCCTGCATCACCGCGCTGGTGCAGCCGATCTTGTAGCCGACCAGGCTACCGACCTGCGGCTGCAGCAGATCGTGCAGCGCGTACTGCACCTGATAGCCTTCGGCCTCGTCAAGCGGCACGACGTCCTTGGGAAGCGCCTTGAGCGGCGCGCGATTGCGACGCGCACTGGCGATCGCCTTTGCGGCCGCGAGGACCCGATCCATCTGCGCAGCCTCCCTGAAGTTCTCGCCAGCGCGGTGGCGCCAGCGTCTGCTCACGGCAATTCAGCACTCGCCGACGCGTCTGGCAAGCACGCTGGACGGGAGCGGCCGTCAGGCCTTGACCAAGCCCAGCCTAATCAGGCTCTCGGCGGTGGCGACCAGCATCTCCTCATTGCCGCGCGGGCGCCAGCCGAGCAGGCTCTGTGCCTTCGCGCTGGTCGCGCGGCGCACCTTGCCGAGCAGCGGTAGCGCAGCGCGGGCCAACGGGTTGCGCCGCGCGGCGAGCCGCGTCATCCAGTCCGGCGCCTGGAACCGGGGCACTCCCCGCGCCTTGCTGCCGAGTTTTTTGCGCAGCACCCGCGCCACTTGCAGCACCGACATGGTCTCGCCGGCGACCGCGAGGAACCGCTCGCCCTTGGCCTTGGGCGATGTCATGGCGCGCAGATGCAGGTCGGCGACGTCGCGCACGTCGACCAGGCCGAAATGGATCCGCGGCACCGCCGGCATCGCGCCGTCGAGCAGCGCCTTGATGATGCCGATCGACTCCGAGAAGTCGGCGCCGAGCGCCGGGCCGAACACGGCGGTGGGATTGACCACCGCAAGCTCGAGGCCACCTCCTTCGCGGGCGATGAAATCCCAGGCGGCGCGCTCGGCCAGCGTCTTGGATTTCGGATAGGCCTGCACATCGGGGCCATCCAGATTGGACCACACGGTCTCATCGAACGGTTTGGCTTGCGGCGGGTGGCCATAGCCGATCGCGGCGAACGACGATGTGACGACGACACGCTTGACGCCGGCATCACGCGCCGCGCGCAACACCCGCAGCGTGCCTTCCCGCGCCGGAACGATCAGCTCGTTCTCGTCCTCCGGCACGTGAGCACCGAGCGGCGATGCGACATGCAGCACGTAGTCGCACCCAGCGGCCGCCTCGCGCCAGCCGTCGTCGCGCAGCAGGTCGGCAGTGACGAAGCCGACCTGGTCGGCCGTCAGCGCGCCGCCCTCGCGCAGCATCGCAATCACGTCCCTGCTGCGATCCGGATTGCGCACCGTGGTTCGCACCGCGTGCCCATCGGCGAGCAGCTGCAGAATGGTATGCACGCCGATGAAGCCCGAGCCGCCCGTGACCAAAACCGTGCTCATGTCCTCGCCCTCTTGATGGTTCGGCGGGATCGGACAGTGCGCCGCCCACCCTGCACAGCCCGCATCTGGTCACTATCTGACGTTGGACAAGTAGAATGAAATTCGAGACCGGTATGGAAAACAATACCAGCGAACTGTGTGACGGCGGTGAATGCGAGAGCTGCCCGACCGACCCGAGCCTGCTGATCGAGTTCAAGCACGCGATCCACGCGCTCGGAGGAAAATGGAAGCTTGAGATCCTGTTCACGCTGATGAATGGCGGTGTGCGGTTCGGCGCGTTGCGCCGCGCGCTGGTGCCGATCACCCAGCACATGCTGACCGCGCAACTGCGCGAGCTCGAGCGCGACGGCCTGGTGTCGCGCAAGGTCCTCGCCAAGAAGCCGCTGCAGGTCGCATACGAGCTGACGGATTCGGCGTGGAACCTGACGCCGGCGTTCCGCGAACTGCTGGCGTGGTCGAAGGCGTTCGGCCCGCGCCGTCAGGCGGAGACGAGCGAGACGACGGTCGGAGTGGCAACCGGCTGAATGATCTCGAGTTGCCGAAGCATCGGGGCTCGGCCCCTCTCCCGACACTCGGTTCACTGGAATCCCACGAGCGCGGGCTCGCAGCGACGATCAGCGCTTCCCCGTTGGAAGCGTGTTTCCTTGCGGAACCAGATCAGCCCAGGAAGAACACCGAGGCGACGTTGAGAATGCGTGTCATCATGGCGGCGCGAACCTGCAACCGGTGCGCGCCGGAATCAATCGGTGGTGGTCACCCCACCACTATTCGTCGCGATAGACCTTCTCGCGCTTCTCGTGGCGTTCCTGCGCCTCCACCGACAGCGTCGCGATCGGGCGGGCTTCGAGCCGCTTCAGCGAGATCGGGTCACCGGTCTCTTCGCAATAGCCGTAGGTGTTGTCTTCGATGCGCTGGAGCGCCGCGTCGATCTTGGAGATCAGCTTGCGCTGACGATCCCGGGCACGGAGTTCGATCGCGCGGTCGGTTTCCGAGGAAGCTCGGTCCGCGAGGTCGGGGTGATTGACGTTCTCTTCCTGCAACGTCTGCAGCGTGACCTTCGATTCGCGGAGGATCTCATCCTTCCAGGCCAGCAGCTTGGCGCGGAAATAGTCGCGCTGCCGCTCATTCATGAAAGGCTCTTTTTCAGTCGGCCGGTAGTTCTTCAGCTTTTCCAAAGGCAGCCATGTCCCTGTGAGGCGGAGGGAACAGGACCCCTCCGCGCGGCGCCTTATATAGCCACGTCATGTGACAGACAATATCTGCCACCACGAAAGGCGGGGGGCCCCCAAGGCCTTGCACAGGCAAACTTATCCGCCCTCCCTGGGGGCCGTATTATCCCTGGTCCCGGCCCCTCAATAGCCGACCGTGAAGCGCTGGCGGATATGGGCCGGGCGCTCGATTTCGTCGGCGAGTGCAACTGCGAAATCCTCGAACGAGATCGAGCTTTTCCCGTCGGCTGCGGTCAGAAGCTGGTCGGTGCCGATGCGGAACTTGCCGGTCCGCTCACCGGGCACAAACAGCGCCGAGGGCGACAAAAAGGTCCAGTTCAGGTCCTTTTCCTGGCGCAGCAGGTCAAGGAATTCGGCCCCTTTCGTTGCCTCGGCCTTGTATTGAGCCGGGAAGTTCGGGGTGGTCACCAGGCGGACGCCGGGGGCCACTTCGAGGCTGCCGGCACCGCCGACCACGAGATAGCGGCCGACCCCGGACGCTTTGGCCGCCCCGATCAGCTTGACCGGGTCAGAGACCGAGAAATGGACGGAACTGATCGCGGCATCGTGGCCGGCCCACAGCGCCGCCAGCCCGGCCTGGTCGTTCACGTCGCCCTTGACGGCCGTCACGTTCGGCAGCGCCGCAATCTTCTCCGGGTTGCGGGCGATGGCGGTGACGGCGTGGCCGCGGCGGGCCAGTTCCGCGGTTAGCCGCGAGCCGGCCTGGCCGGACGCGCCGGCGATGGCGATCTTCATCTCAAGTCTCCGACTGATAGTTTCCAATGGTGACTAGATAGCGAAATGGATGTAGGTGTGAAGAAGGCACTCTTGTCTCACCTGATTACGCCGGAGTAACCCCGATGAAAGCCGCCAGCCTCAAGCCGGACGCCTATGCCGCCAATTGCCCGACGCGCCAGATCCTCGACCGGGTCGGCGACAAATGGGCGGTGCTGATCCTGCTGTTGCTGCGCAACGAGCCGATGCGCTTCAACCAGCTGCGCCGCGCCATCGAGGGCATCTCGCAGAAAATGCTGTCACAGGTGCTGAAGAGCCTGGAGCGCGACGGGCTGCTGCGCCGCCGTGCGATCGCAACCGTTCCGGTCACGGTGGAGTATTCGATCACGCCGCTCGGGCTGACGCTCGCCGAAGCGGTCGATCCGCTGCGCGACTGGGCCGAGCAGAATCTGAAGGAGGTGCTGGCCGCGCAACGCCGCTACGACACGCAGCGCAAGGCGCTGGCGGCGTGAGGCACTAGCGGCCTGAGATAGTCGATCGAGCGGAGCCTAGTACTGCCCGGCCTTGGCGAGCTCGACTTCGACGCGCAGCTCGATCTCGCTCAGCACGGCATCGAGGCCGGGATCGCCGGAGGATTCCTTCAGGCTCGCCGCAGCATCGCGCAGCCGGTTCACGGTGGAGGAATCGAAATTGCCGGAGAGCAGTCCGAGCTTCAGTGCGTCGAGCACGTCGAGCGCCCCCTTGCCGCGCGCGACCGAGCGCTTGCGGCGTTCGGTCGGGTCCTCGACACCTTGCAGCGCGAGCAGTGCATCGAGGCTGGCAGCGGCCTTCGGCGCGGTGGTGGAGCGGACCTCTTCCTGCGCGGTGGTTGCATCCGGCAGCGCGAAGCCGCTCGACGAGGTCCGCCGCGTCGAGCTGGTGGACGTGCCAAGCGTGGTGCCGTTCGGTCCGTAGATGCGCATCTGGGTGATCCCGCAGGCCTGAATGGGCCGAGCATCACCGTTTTATGGTTAACGACACGTAAACGACCCGGCAATTTCTGCCGCCGCACGGCAGTTTCGCGCTGCCTGGCCAACCCGAGCCAAACGGCGGTCCAAGAATTTCGATAAACATATCAATACATTGCCCGAACGAAACGAAGTGGCACGCAGCTCGCATGGTTAATGCCGGATCGCCGTCATGGGAGTGTCGCGCGGTCCGCGCGTTGAAGTTCGAGGGGAGCATCGGGATGCCCGGCATCCGCATCGTAAATCTAGTCGGAGTGGCCTGCGCTGCGTTGCTGGCGCTGGCGGCCTCCGTCATGCCGGCGGCCGCGACGTCGCGGATCAAGGATCTCGCCAATATCGAGGGCGTGCGCCAGAACCAGTTGATCGGCTACGGCCTCGTGGTCGGCCTCAACGGCACCGGCGATACGCTCAACAACATCCCGTTCACCAAGCAATCGCTGCAAGCGATGCTCGAGCGCATGGGCGTCAACATTCGCGGCGCCACCATCCGCACCGGCAACGTCGCCGCTGTAATGGTCACCGGCAACCTGCCGGCGTTCGGCACCCAGGGCACGCGGATGGACGTCACCGTCTCCGCACTCGGCGATGCCAAGGATCTGCGCGGCGGCACCCTGCTCGTCACCCCCCTGCTCGGCGCCGACGGCAATGTCTACGCAGTGGCGCAGGGATCGGTCGCGGTCGCCGGCTTCGCGGCCGAAGGTGCCGCCGCCAGCGTCGTGCGCGGCGTGCCGACGGTCGGCCGGATCGCCAACGGCGCCATCATCGAGCGTGAGATCGAGTTCGCGCTCAATCGGCTGCCCAATGTACGCCTCGCGCTGCGCAACGCCGATTTCACCACCGCGAAACGGATCGCCGCCGCGGTCAACGACTATCTCGGCGTCAAGACTGCCGAGCCGATCGATCCGTCCACCGTACAGCTCTCGGTCCCGCCGGAGTTCAAGGGCAACGTCGTTGCCTTCCTGACCGAGATCGAGCAGTTGCAGGTCGATCCCGACCTCACCGCCAAGATTGTGATCGACGAGCGCTCCGGCATCATCGTGATGGGCCGCGACGTGCGCGTCGCGACCGTCGCGGTGGCACAGGGCAACCTCACGGTCACGATTTCGGAAGCCCCGCAGGTCAGCCAGCCCAATCCGCTGTCGCGCGGCCGAACGGTCGTGACGCCGCGCACCAGCGTCGGCGTCAGCGAGGACGGCAAGAAATTTGCGCTGGTCAGAAACGGCGTCTCGCTGCAGCAGCTGGTCGACGGCCTCAACGGTCTCGGCATCGGACCGCGCGACCTGATCAGCATCCTGCAGGCGATCAAGGCCGCCGGCGCCATCGAAGCCGACATCGAGGTGATGTGATGGCGAGCCTGATCAACAGCACCACCGGCAGCATGCCGAACAAGGCCTTGATGCCGATGTTCAACGGCCGTCCCGATCCTGTGCTGCAGGATGCGATGAAGAAAGTCACGCCGCAGCAAATCACCAAGGCGAAGGCGACGGCGACCGATTTCGAATCGATGTTCCTGAACTCGATGTTCTCGCAGATGACCACCGGCCTGAAGGGCGAAGGCCCGTACGGCGACACGGTCGGCACCGGACCGTGGCGCTCGATGCTGACAGACGAATATTCGAAGAACTTCGCCAAGTCCGGCGGCGTCGGCATTTCCAACGAAGTGTTCCGCTCGCTGATCCTGCAGCAGGCGGGCAAGAGCTAACTCGAGGAGCAGCGCGATGAACCAGCGTCCACAGCAGCGGCCAGCGTCCGCGCCCGCCGCGCGGCCCGCAACGTCGACGCCGCCCGACGTCGCACGGCTCGCCAACGAGCTGACCGAAGTGATGAGCGGGTTGCTCGCCGTCGTCGAGCAGGAAACCGAATTCGTCCGCGCCGGCAAGATCCGCGAGGGCATGCGGCTCGAGGCGCAGAAGTCGGAGCTGTCGCGGCGCTACATGCTCGCGGTCGAACATCTGAAATCGATGCAGAAGATGCTGGCGCAGACCGATCCCGAATTGCTGGCGACGCTGCGGCGGCATCACGAGACGTTCCGCGCCATGCTGCAGGTCAATTTGACCGTGCTTGCGACCGCGCATGCAGTCTCCGAAGGCATCGTGCGCGGCGTCAATGCCGAGGTGCAGCGCCGCAACATCCCGAACACCTACACCGCGAACGGACAGCGCGCGGCGCCAGGCCCGCGCAACATGACGCCGATCGCGGTCAGCCGCACGCTCTGACGCGCTCGACGCGGACAATTTAGCTCAATTCGATGCGCTTCCGGCAGCGCGGCATTCAGCGTGTTCCCTAACAGCCTGTTGAGAGGTTCCCCGTAGAGTTGCGGATCGTGAGGGGTTGGGATTTGACTCAAGCAAACTAGTGCCTGTGCACTACGAGGCTGCCATGAGTACAGATTTCAACATCAAGCCGGTGGGGGCACCGGTCGCAGCGCCGATGATCACTCCCGTGAGTGATACGGCGCAGAAGGCGGTGAAGACCGAATTGCCCGCGAGCCAGAGCGTCACCGCTCCGGAGCCGAGCGTGCGCGTCACGATCGACCCCAATGCCGTCAACGCGTCGCTCTCGAACCAGGCTCCATCGGTCACCGACCAGGTCATCATCGACCGCGACGCGCGCGCCGTGGTCTATCAGGTGGTCGACAATCGAACCAACCTGGTGGTGAGGCAATTTCCGGAAGAAGCCGTATTGCGCCGCCGTGCCTATTTCCACACGCTCGATCTCAGCAAGGACGCGCCGACGCGCGCGAACGCGACCGACCGCCGCGCTTAGAACGCGCGCGAGCCGATGAACGCTCAGGTCTTCTGCGTGGCGTAGGCCTTGTCGAGATAGGTCGATCCGGTGGCCGGATCGGTGACCACATTGGCGATCAGCGCCGTCCCCTGCTGCACCAGCGAGAACTTTGTATCGCCGATCCGGAACGCGCCGTCCTTGATCAGCACGTCCTGATACTTGCTGGTGCCGTCGCTCTGGTAATGCACCTTGGCGCGGAAGCCATCGACGTTCGACACCGAGATGTTGAACGACTTGTTGTTGGCGTACTTGCCGCTCCAGCTGCCCTGATAGAGGTTCGGATCGACCGGCACGTAGGGCGTGTTCGAAGGAACGGTCAGGCCGACGGCCTTGTAGTTGGCCGACAGGATGCTCAATACGTCGGCCATGCCGTGGCCTCCCGCGTGAACCGGTCGATCAGGCGCGGCCGGAGAGGCCGGCGGCGAGATTGCAGTTGATGTCGATCAGCGACTTCAGCTTCGCCGGGTCCGGATTCATCTGGATGTCGACGGTCTGCTTCATCACGAACACGCCGATGTTCGCGATGTTCTGCCGCACCTCGAGTGGCTGCGGATTGTCGTCGCCCTGCGCTGCGCTGAGGAAGATCGACCACAGCCGGCGGTTGAACAGCAATGCGTGATCGAGCGCCTTGTCGGGACCGTTCCAGTTGGTCTGGACTTCCTGCAGCTGACGGGCTGCCTTCAGGAGCGCCTGCGCCTCGATTTCACGTGGTGACGCCGTCGTCGTGGACGTACGGGCGTAAGCCTGGGCTGCATTCGACATTAATGACCTCGGTGGGATGCGGATTTCTCGAGCCGCGGAGACGCAATTCTAGCGCTCGATATTTATGCATCCGGCGCCTTTAAATATGGTTAGCAGCCGTTACGAAATGCGTCATTCCAGCGATACGGAAAGATACCGTAATATCCCGGAGACAAACAAAAACGGCGGGGTTTCCCCCGCCGTTCCTGAAGTGCTTGTCAGCGCGCTTAGCGGAGCAGCTGCAGCACGCTCTGCTGGCTCTGGTTGGCGAGCGCGAGCGCGGAGACCGCGATCGACTGGCGGGTCGACAGCGCCTGGCTGTTGGCCGCTTCCTCGTTGGTGTCGGCCAGCGTCAGGTTCGACGAACCGGTCTGCAGCACGTTGATCAGGTTCTTCGAGAAGTCCTGACGGATCTGCACGATCGAGAGATTCGAACCCAGCGTCGAGGCTTCGCTGCGCAGCGAGGAGCTCGCCGTGCTTAGCGATGCGATGACGCTGTTCGCCGAGTTGTTGTCGAGGAAGTCGGTGCCCGCGGCCAGCGACTTCAGGCCGAGGCCTGCGGCATCGAACTTGACGCCGGTGATGCTGAGCGTGGACTTGCCGGTCTCGTTGAAGGTCAGCTTCAGGCTGTCGCCGCTCAACAGGTTGATGCCGTTGAACGACGAGTCCTGCGCCGTGGTCGTGATCTGCGAGATGGTGTTGTTGTACTGGGTCACCAAGGCGGCGCGCGCCGACTGCGAGGCCGCATCGGCAACCGGAGCCGTCGCGGCGCCGAACGTCGCGGTGCCGGTGCCGGTGTAGGTCACCGCACCGATCGTCGTCGACGCGGCGTCATTGGTCGTGCTGATGACGAGCTTGTTGGAGCTGTCGAGGCTCGCCGTCAGGTTGCTGGCCGCCAGCGACGTGTTCAGCTGCGCAAGCGACGTGTTGGCTCCAAAGGTGAAGGTGAAGGCGGGCTGGCCTGCAGCGGCTGCGATCGCCAGGGTGTCACCGCTCTTGATGGTGGTGCCGTCGACGAGGTTCGCCGCCGTGCCGCCGAGCGCCGCCGCGGAGCTGACCGTCGAGCGAGTGGTGTAGCCCGTCGGGCTCTGCAGCACCTGATTGGCAATCGACTTCGCGGTATCGACCAGCTTCTGCAGCGAGGTGATGCCGGTATTGGCAGCCTGCAGCACCTGCACGCCGTTGCCGATGCCGTCGAGCAGGTTGTTGATGTCGCTGGCGCGGTTGTCGAGCGACTGTGCGGTGAAGAAGTTGGTCGGGTTGTCGAGCGCCGTGTTGACCTTCTTGCCGGTGGCAAGGCGGTTCTGCGTGGTGGAGAGCAGATCGGCGGTGGACTGGAGGGAGAGGAGGTTCTGACGAACGGAGGACGAGAGAATGATATCGGACATTTTCATACCTTTCTGGTGTGAAACTGAGGAAAATGCCGCGCCAATCCTTTCTGATCGGGCGGATGGCCGATCCTGCGTTCGAGCCCGCGAAGGAAACAGAAATCTCCCGAGCTGCATTTGAGGCAAATGCAGAAGAATAAAATTGTCGCCATTGGGCGAAGTTCGCCGCGAAAACTACTGAGGCGACTGCCGATTCCGGCCGAATGGCCATGCCAGCGCCCGCCCCTCGTTCACCAAGCATTAACCATCATGGGAAAGGATCGCTGTCGCATCGGCCCCGGGCCGCGACGGCGGCTGCTATGCAGTGCCGAACATGTTCCGCTAGCTGCGACATCGCGCGACTGCCGGCAAAGGAGAACGGTCATGGCCTTGAAGGTCGAACTCAAGCCGAACGAGCGCATCATCGTCGGCAATTGCGTGATCACCAACACCGATCAGCGGGCCCGCCTGCTGATCGACGGCGACCGCATCCCGATCCTGCGCGAGAAGGATATCCTGACGCCGGAGACCGCGGACACGCCGGCGAAGCTGATCTATCTCGCGGTGCAGCTGATGTATCTGTCGCCGGACCCGATGGCGCACCACCCGACCTATTTCAGCCTGGTGCGCGACATCATCACGGCGATGCCGAGCGCCTGGCCGTTCATCGAGAGCGTCAACAACTTCATCCTCAACGGCGATCTCTATCACGCGCTGAAGGAATCCAAGAAGCTGATCGCGCACGAGGAGAAGCTGCTGGAAACGGCGCGCGCCAATCAGGACGACACCCGCAAGAGCGCGTAATTAGTCCCTCGCCCGAATTGAAAAAAAGGCCTCCGCGAGGAGGCCTTTTTTGCTGGCTGGAGATGGGACGGCGCGCGATCAGCTGATCGGCAGATATTTCAGCAGCGTGGTCTGATACAGCATAGACGTCGTCTGGTACGACGCCTGCAAGCTGGTCTGCAGCGCCAGGATCTTGGTCGCGACCTCGTCCTGATTGACGCCCTCGACCGAGTCCAGCATCGTCTCCGCCATGCCCTTGAGCTGGGTCTGGCGATCGGTGGCCGCCTTGGTCGCGGTCTGCGCACCGGCGAACTCGGCCTGCACGTCCTGGATCTGCTGCTGGCCGTTCTGTGGGGCAAGGTTCCCGCTGACGCGCTGCGCCAGCGCCGTCACCTGCGCACTCGCATTCGGGTTGCTGGCATTGGTGGTGACCGCAGCATACACCGCGACGTTCTGCAGCAGATAGCGGAACGCCTGCTCGTTGGCGCGCGCGCCATACTGCACGGTGATCGATTGATCGACCTGCGCGACCGCGGTGCCGCGTGCCGATCCCGGGCCGTTCTCGCCGGTGTACCAGTACACGGTGTTGTCGGGCGTGCCCGCGACCAGGCTGGTGGCGGTGTCGAACGGCGGTCCGCCGACCCTGAGCGGCGCCGGGGTCGCGGTGGTGTTGTTGGCGATGCCGAGCGCGCCGAGCGCCGCGGTATTCGAGCTCGAGATCGAGAGGTTCTGACCGTCGGCGCCATGCAGGGTGATGACGCCATTGCTGATGGTCGACGGGTTCTTGGTGCCGCTGATCTGGTCGATCTTCGCCATCAGCGTCTGCACGCTGTCGGTGACGTTGACTTGGTTGCCGGTGGCACCCGAGGCCACGAAGGTGATCGGGGTACCGTTCACCGTGATGGTGTCGCCGGCAGCAAAGCTCGTCGACAGCGAGTCGGTGCCGGCCGTCCCCGAAAGCGCCGTGGCGCCTGAGATCGGCGCCGGCGGGGTGTTCTGGTTGTTGACGGCGGCGCCTGAGACGGTCGCGACCGGATTGAAGAAATTGTTGGACGCCGCGACCGCTGAGGCTGCGACCAGCGACGTGTCGCTCAACGTCTTGATGGAAGACGTCAACGTCGACTGCAGGTTGGCCGTCGTCGCCGTGGTGTCGGCGCCGATCAGGAACGAGCCGGTCGGCGGCGGGTTCGTCGTCGTCGCGGTGAGCTCGATCGCATCGGTGGTGCCGTCGGGCAGCGTGAAATTGAACGTGATCTTGTCGCCATCTTTCGGATTGACGGCGCCGAGATCGACCGAGGTCGACTTTGGCGTGCCGGTCGGCTGCGTCACGGTGGCGCCGGTCAGTGACGACTGCACCGACAGCAGCTTCAGCCCGAACGGCGAGCCGTCCTCGGCGACGCTGGTCGCCGTCGTGGTCGCCGGCGGCGACGAGACGCTCAGGCGCCCCATCAAATTGGCGCCTTGATCGGCCTGCTTGCGCTCATTGATGAGCTGCGTGAGGCCAGCCTGGGTTGCCGTGCCCTTCAACATCGTGTCGGCGGAGACCGTGGCCGGCGTATCCATCGCGCGGCCGGAGAACAAATACCGGTCGCCGGACTGGCTGTTGAGCATCGCGACCGCGTTGGCGAAGGCGGCCTGCGCCGTGATCTGGCCCGAGGTCTGGCCGCTGTTGTTAAGCGTCAGCGTCGCCGTCGTCGCCGCGTTCTTCACCTGGGTGCCGACGTCGGACAGCCCCTGCAGCGTGAGGTTGGCGACATTCAGACGCGTATTGAGGTTGGTGGCAGTGTCGGAGAACGCGTTGATGCTGCTGATCTGGGCGCGCAGACTAAGCGCAAAGCCGCGATCAAGCCCCTGCCCCGCATAGGTCGTCGAGACCTTGCCGGTCGCAAGCTGCGTCGTCAGGTCGTTGAGCTGACTGCGCAGGTTGAGGATCGTAGTACCGATGTAGGATGTTCTGCCGCTTACGCCGTCGATCGACATGTTACCCTCACGTGATCTGCAGCAGCGCGTCGTACATCTGCTTGATCGACGACATCACGCGCGCATTGGCCGAATAGGCGTTCTGGAGCGAGAGCAGATGCGCCATCTCCTCGTCCATGTTGACGCCTGAGGTCGAGTCCATCTTGGTCTGCAGCGTATTCAGCACGACGTCCTGGCCGTCTGCCAGTTGCTTGGCGGCCGTCGCCGACTCGCCCTGCTGGCTGATGAACTGCTTGGCAAAATTCAGCAGCGTGCCGGTGAACGGCGCGCCTGACGTGCCGAGGCCGGTCTGCGGCGAATAGCTGTACGATGCGTTCGACAGCTGGTTCAGGATGAGGTTGGCGCGCGTGGTGTCGCCGGCCGGGGTCTGCGGATTGGTCGAGTACACGACCATGCGCGAGGGATCGCCGACCAGTGCGGTGTTGACGCTGATCCGCGCCGCAAGGCCGGTCGACTGGGTGCCGTTCGCGGTGATCGCGCCGGTGTAGAGCCCGCCATTGTCGGTGAACAACGGCAGCTGCGGATCGCCCGACGTCAGCGACGAGACGGTTGTCGTTACCGAGGCCGCGGTCACGTCGGCCTTGTTGGCGGCGCCGTCGTCGAGCACACGCAGGGTCGATCCGGATGGATTGGAGAATTGCAGGCCGGTTCCGCCGAGCGCGCCGTTGAGCTGTGCCAGCACCGAGCTCATGCCGCCGGAGAAATCCACGCCCAGCACCTCGTCGTTCGGATCGACGGTCGCGGTATTGCTGAGCGGCAGCACGCTCGGATCGTCGACCCGAATGATCGACAGATTGTGCGTCAGCCCGGTGGTGTTGTCCTTGTACGAGACATGGATGGTGTTGCCGCTCTGCAGCCCCGAGAGATCGAGATCGTAGCCGGACTGCGCGCCCGCCGTCGCCGCGGTGCCCGCGGTGGTCTTGTCCGACAGCGCGCTCGACATCGCGGCGGCGAATTGGTCGATCTGGGTCTGGGCCTGCGCCAGCGTGTTGTCGCGCAGCTCGAGATAGGCTGCGATCTTGCCGGAGCGGATCGAGTTGGTCGACACCATGTCGTAGGTGCCGCCGTGCGGGAACGTGATGGTGATGGTGCCGACGGTGCTCTTGGTCGGGTCAGTATTGTACTGCGTGTTGGGCGTCATCGTGCCCTGCGCATTGAAGCTGAGCGTCGCAGCCTCGGTGCCGACCAGCTGCACGCCGGAATTGGTGAACACGGTCACCTGGTTTTGGCTGTTGGTGACGGTGCGGATGTCCATCAGCTGCGAAAGCTGGGTGACGTAGCGATCGCGCTGATCGAGCAGCGCCGCGGTCGACGCATCGGTCGTGCCGCTATTGGCCGCCAGCTGGACATTGAGGCGCGCGATCTGCTGCATCGCGTTGTTGGCGGTGTTGATGGAGTCGCTGATGCCGGCCTCGGCATTGGCGCGCAACGTCTGGATTCCCTGCGACGTCGCATTGAGCTGCTGCGCCATCGATTGCGCGGCGTTGACGACGCCGATCCGCGCCGATTGCGAGTCTGGGCTGGTCGACAGCCCCTGAAGCGCGGTCAGGAACTTGTTGTAGGCATCCTCGATCGTACCGGTGGAGTCGGGATTGCCGTAGACGCCCTGCAGATTGGCGAGGAACTCGGAGCGGACGTCTGCGTAGGAGGCGCCAGAGGTTTCGGTGCGAAGCTGGGTCTGCAGGAATTCGTCGAGCTGACGGTTGACGCCGGTGATCAGGACGCTCGAGCCGAACTGACCGGTGGTGCCGGTGGTCTGGTTCAGCGTCTTCCTGACGTAGCCGGGCGTCTCAGCGTTTGCGACGTTCGAGGAGACGAGCGAGAGCGAGGCCTGCGTGGCGCGCAGGCCCGACATCGCGGTGGAAAGGGCTTGGCTCAAACCCATAATGTGTACTCGCCTTTACTGCTTCACAGCGGCATCAACGATGCGATCAGCGCACCACGTTCAGGAGGTCCTGCACCATCGAATTGGTCGTCGTGATCACCTTGGTATTTGCCGAATAGGCCTGCTGGGTCACGATCAGCTTGGTGAACTCGTCGGCAATATCGGTGTTCGAGCTCTCGAGCGACGAGCCGACGATGGTGCCGGCCTTGCCGAACAACGCCGCGCCGGATTCGTCGGTCGCCTCGAACGCACCGCCGTCGATGCGCTTGAGGAAGTTGGTGCCGTTGAAGGTCGCCACCGAGATTTCGGCGAGGTCGATGTTGCGGCCGTTGGTGTAGTTGCCGACGATCCGCCCGTTGGTCGAGACGCTGACCGATTGCAGTTGGCCGGCCGGGAAGCCGTCCTGCTGGATCTGGTTGACCTGGACGTTGCCGTTGGCATCCGCGAACTGGGTCACGCCGCCGGAGCCGAAATTGATCACGGGGTTGCCGAGCGACACACCGTTGACGACGGCATTGTTGAGCGTCACCGACGAGATCGCCGGCGACATCTGGCCGTTCGCCGCGAAGGTGAAATTGACGTTGGCGTTCTGCCAGGAGACCTGCGTGCCGGTCGCATTGGGATTGACCTGATAGAACAGGTTCCAGGTGTCGGTATGTCCAGCGCCCAGCGAGGAGCTGTCGCTCTTGGCCCAGCGGAACTGCAGGTTCACCGGCGCGCCCGAAACGTCGTAGGCCGTGACGGCGCCGCCCGAGACGGATTCGTTCAGGAAGGTCGAGTTGTCGTTGCCGACCACCTGGCCGGTGCCGACCGTGCCGCCGCCGCCGCGGGTCGCAGCCGCCTGCCCGGTGAAGCCCAGCGCCGCCAGCGCGGTCGAGTTCGAGCTCGTCACCTGCAGGTCCGACGCGGTGCCGGAGTGCAGTGTGATCTTGCCGCCGCTGATCGTCGATGGCGTCGCCGTGCCGGTGATCGCGTCGATCTTGGCGAGCAGCGTTCCGATGCTGTCGGTGACATTGAGCTGGTTGCCGGTCGCGCCCGAAGCCACGAACGTGATGACGGTACCGTTGACCGTGATCGTATCGGCGGGCACCACCGGGGGACCGGCCGAGCCGGCGCTGAAGCTGGCGTTGATCGAATCGCTGCCGGCCGCGCCTGAAAGCAGGGTCGCGGCCGTATTGGCTACCGACGGCGTCGCCTTGTTGTTTTGCGCGGTGCCGGTGACAGAGGAATCGGTATAGGGCGCGGCGGGCGTGCCCAGCACCAACGGATTGTTTCCAGTGCTGAACGCGCCCGGCCGGAGCAGCTCCGAGCCCGGCACCGACGTGTCGTGCGACGTGGTCAGCGGATAGGACGCGAGGTTGGCGCGATAATCGATCTTGGTGGTCTGCTGCGCCGGCAGGAAGTCGTTCTTGAAGCGCAGCACCTGCGGCGAGGAGCCCGACGGGTTGCCGGTGGTCGGGTCGATCGGCACGCCTTCGAGATAATAGCCGGCGCCGTTGACCAGATAGCCATCCTTGTTGAGCTGGAAATCGCCGCGGCGGGTGTAGCGGTCGACGCCGTCGAACACCGGCGAGCCATCGGTGAAGCTGCCGGGCTTTTGCACCGCAAAGAAGCCGTTGCCGTTGATCGCCATGAAGGTCGCGACCGACGCCGATTGCACGTCGCCCTGCACCGAGTTGGTCGAGCGCGACTGCGCGGTGACGCCGCCGGCGAGCTGCGCGGTCAGCGCGGTCTGCGGGACGAGGTCGAGAAAGGAGGTATCGATGCGCTTGAAGGCCGTGGTCTGCGAGTTGGCGATGTTGCCGGAGATGTTCTCAAGCGCGTACGACCCTGCGCGCAAGCCACCGACCGCAGTCGTAAGAGCGCCGAAGATACCCATGACATGTTCTCCAATTCGATTCCCGGCGGCTGGCAATCAGCAGAGGGCCGCATCGGCGGAGCATGTCGCAAAGGTCGTGCCACGAAACGAAACTTAACAAAATCATGCGCTTGAAAAAAATGCCCCGGCCGTTTAACCGGGGCACAATTGCCGGGCAGGCAACAATTGCCGGGACGCAGCGCAATTCTGACCGCGCTCCCTGGCTCGAAAACGCCTCTTTTTTTGACACGTTCTCTTAACGCGAACCGGTGCCCACTTCGCTCGATAACGCTGCGGGCGTCAGGTCGCTGACGGCGCGGCCGGGTGAAACACCAGCGCAAAACCGTCCATGCAGTAGCGCAGCCCGGTCGGCTTCGGGCCGTCGTCGAACACATGGCCGAGATGGCCGCCGCAGCGGCGGCAGTGTACCTCGGTGCGCACCATGCCGAAGGTGCGGTCCGACGTGGTGCCGATCGCATTGTCCAGCGGCTTCCAGAAGCTCGGCCAGCCGGTGCCGCTCTCATATTTGGTCTCGGACGAGAACAGCGGCAGGTCACAGCCGGCGCACGCGAAGGTGCCCTTGCGGTGCTCCTTGAGCAGCGGGCTCGATCCCGGCCGCTCGGTGCCCTCCTTGCGCAGGATCTCATATTGCTGCGGCGTCAGCTGCGCCTTCCATTCGGCGTCGGTCTTCTCGATCTCGAATTTCTCGGCGGCCTGTGCCGGCGAGGCGCGCAGCCAGCGGAAGGCAGCGAAGCTCAGCAGGCTGGCGACGGAAGTAAGCAGGATACGGCGATCGATCATCAATCATCTCCGGTGCGGGCGGCCAAGTCAGGCCGAACAGGCTCGCCAACAAATACGAACCCCGCGGCTGGACGTTACATCCGCCCGTCGGAGATCCGCTCACTTTCTTGCGAGGCGTGACGATGCGGCGCTGCACCGTCCTCGACCGGCCGGGGCGCAGGCGGGGCCACCGGCCGCATGGCCGCCCCCGGCGGGCGACGGGGCGCCGGTCCCCGGGTTCCCGCCTTGAGATTGGCCTCGGCGAGCCGCGCCTCGCGGGCCTGCTCCCTGGCGCGTGCCCCCTCGCGGTAGCGCGCCAGAACGCCCGCTGCGGAGGAAGCTCCCCTCGCCCACAGGCTGACGAAATGACCGGCGACGCGGCCGGTGGCGCCGCCGGCCCAGACCAGTTCGAACGGCGAAAACAGCCGCCAGCGGTCGTCGCCCCACAGGATGCTGCGTGCGATCATTTGCCCCGCGAGCGCCGAGGTGCTGAGCCCCTGCCGGCCGAAGCCGCTCGCCACCCAGAGGCCTCGGCGCAACTGCCCGATCTGCGGCATGCCATGCACGGTGACGCCGACCGCGCCGCCGAACGTGTCTGCGATCGGAACCTTGCCGAGTTGCGGAAAGACGGTGGCGATGCGGCGCTGCACCGCGGCACCAAGCCGCTTCGGCCGTGCATCCCAGGTGGTTTCGGGACTGGCCCACAACAGTCGATCGCCATCGACGACGCGGAAATGGTCGATGCCGTCGCTGTCGACGACCGAACCGGTAAAGGCGACGGCCTCTGCCAGCCGCTCACCGAGCGGCTCGGTCAACGCCGCGTAGCGCCACACCGGCAGCAGCGTATCGGACAGGCGCTTCAGCGGCGAACCGAGATGGATATTGCCGGCGAGGACAATGTGGTTGGCGCGCAGCCGCGCCGTCGGCGTCACGATGCGCTTGCGGATACCCGAGAAATCGATGCTGACGACCGGCGTCTCCTCGAAGATCCGCACGCCTGTCCGCACAGCCAGCGCGGCGAGCCCATGGACATATTTGCGGCCGTCGATCTGCAACGCCCTGGGGTAATAGATGCCGTGGAAGTAGCGGCCGGTCCGCAGCACGCTGCGCACGCGATCGACCTGCCAGCCTTCGACCTCGGCCGCAAAATCCTCACCCAGCGTCTGCAGCCGACTGATCAGCGCCTCGCCGATATCGACGTTGGACACTTCCAGCGCGCCGTCACTCGGATTGATGCCTGGGATCAGATCCTCGGTGGCGGTGGCGCGGACATAGTCGGCGCCTTCCTTGGACAGCGCCCACAATTCGCGGGCATCGTCGAGGCCGACGCGCTCGATCACATCTGCGATTGGCAGGCCGTAGCCCGGCATCACGGTTCCGAGATGGTGACCGGAGGCGTTCCAGCCGACCTGGCGGCCCTCGAGCACGGCGACGCTGGCACCAAGCCGCGCCGCCTCGCGCGCCACAGTCAGGCCGGCCAGCCCCGCCCCGACCACGCAAATGTCGACATCGAGGTCGAACGCCAGGCGGTCACGGGACTGCGATGCCGCCTCGTCGGGGCCGTCTGCCGCACTTGTGGAAGTCTCGCTCATAGCGTTTTCTTACGAACCGCTGCGGCGCTTGTCACCTTGTCCAGGGCATGAGCTTGTAGAATTAATTCGACCAGACCGAATCGAGATGGAAGTTCATGCGCCGTTTGTTGCTGCTGCGTCACGCCAAGACCGAAGCCGACTCGCCATCGGGGCAGGACCAGGACCGTCGCCTCGACGAGCGCGGCCACCGCGATGCGGCGGAGATCGGCGGCTGGATCGCCCGCCACCCGCCCCTGCCCGATCTGGCGCTGGTGTCGCCGGCGGTCCGCACCACCCAGACCTGGGAGATCGTACGCGACGCGTTGAAGGGCGCGGGACCTGCGCCGAAAGTCGAATTCGTGCCGGACCTCTACGGCGCCGATCCTGCGCAACTCCTGACCGCGATCCGGATGGCTTCCGTGACCGATCCGAAGCGGCTGATCCTGATCGGCCATAATCCCGGCATGCACGAGCTCGCCTTGACGCTGACCGGCAGCGGCGACGAGGCTGCCAAGCGCGCGCTCGCCGACAACCTGCCGACCTCGGGCCTTGCCGTGTTCGACTTCGCGACCGACGACTGGAATGACGTCTCCTTCCGGCGCGGCAAGCTCGTCCTGTTCGTCAGCCCGAAACTGTTGAAGCGGGCCTCGCGCAACTGACGCGAGCGGACATCGCCGCTCCGCCATGCTATATTGAGTTTTGCGCGACAGGGGGACCGGTTCGCGTCGACACCACGAACTACAAGAAAAAGAAGGCGCGCGTCCCGGCACAGGGACCAAACGGCTCCAGACCAATCGCGGACAGGAGGCGCTGATGTACAAGTCCATTCTCGTGCCGATCGACCTCGCAGATACCGATCTGGCGAAGCCTGCGATCGCAACCGCTGCGACGCTGTCGCAGACATGGAACGGCGCGGTGCGCCTTCTCAACGTGCTGCCGATGACACCGGTGATGCTCGCCGAATATGTGCCGGCGGATTTCGATAGCCAGCAGCGCGAAACGTCTGAAGAAGCGCTTGCCATCGTCGCGCGGGAATCCGGCATCGCGCCCGGGCGCATCTCGGGCGTGGTCCGCCAGGGCGGCATCTATCACGAGATCCTCGAAGAGGCCGCGACGATGAAGGCGGACCTGATCGTGATGACATCGCACCGGCCGGCGATGCGCACCTACTTCCTCGGCTCGAATGCCGGGCACGTGGTGCGCTATGCCAAATGCTCGGTGCTGGTGGTGCGGCACTAGAGCCTTTTCCGATCCGATGGAATCGGAACGGGGCTCTAGATTCTTGTTTTGACGCGTTTTCTTCACGCGAACCGGTAGCCACTTCGCTCGAAAACGCTCTAAAGCGGGATGAGTGTGGGGCCGTCGCAGGCGGTGCTGCCAAAATATCGAAAAACAACCCCATGCAAAGTAGCCGGCGGCTGCCGGCGTTCGACCAGGCGACTTGACACGTCGGGCAACTCAGGGATGTTTTTCTATTATTCAGAAATTGGTAACCTCAAGCGTTACCTTGCAGAAGGTCCCGAACCCTTTCGAGCCGCTTGACGGGATCGAGGGTCGCGAGCAGCGCCTGTTTGTCCGGGATCGAAAACTCGGTATGCGAAGCAATCATGTCAGCGAGTCGGCCAGGATCGCGGACCCGTTCGAACGGCGGCTTGAGTTGCGGCGCACTCGGATAACCTTGCTTTATCGTATCCCGAAATGAATGGATCATGAAATACGTTTTGACCCTCAGGATCAGGTCCGGCACATGCGGAGCAGGTTGTTCGTCGAGCACATCGAAATCAGCGACGTAGCTCTCCGCCTCGCCGACGAAGTCTTTGATCATGACGCGCCGATGGATTTGGGTCAGTGCCTTCCATCTGCCATCGGCCAGTTGGTCCAGAGTGAGAATGCTACCAAGAACACCGACGTCATGGACATCACTAAGTCCGAGCTCGTCGTTGGAGCTTCTTTGGATCGCGACTATAATCTGCCGCGCACCTTGAAAGCCCCGGTCAAGCACTTGAATGGTTTTGGCGCAGTTGGCGTAAAGCGGCACGATCCCGCCGGGGAACGGCACGAAATGCCGGAGCGGCATGGCGGGAAGTCGCCCCGCCTCCGTGGCGCATCTTGGGGCTGCGCCCTCACGGCCCACCTGGACGATCTGCGCCGACAGCGTGTTCCAGTCGGCAACGCCGAACATTTTTGAGACCAACTCCAAGCTCTCGCTGTGGCTGATGGTGACCGCTTTCACAGTTAGGGAGGCGCGTAAGGTCTGCGCCATGGCCTTTGCATCGCGAAAATCGCGCATGACTTAGTCCTTTGACTGGAGCGAACCAGGCGTGTCAGGCGGTTGCGTTGCTGACCCGGTCGCTCGGGCAAAGGAAAGCCAATAAAGGGCTCGATACGTTCACCGTTCCCGTGAGGGTGCAACCAGCAGGTCGTATCAACCGCCACAGAATCTCGCCTAGAGGCGGATTGGTGTCAATCACCTATCCGCGCCGCAAGTGAAGGAATGGCACTGGGTCGCCTGTTGGCGCCAAGTGGCGGTCGGGGATTTCCGCTATTTCGCAGTTGTCAGGGGAGAAGCGGACATCTGGGGTGCGGGCCAAAAACGACGCGAGTGACCCAGAGCAGGCATACATGTTCAGCAAGTATCAACAGTTGGAGCGCAAGTTCGTGGCCGCGACGGCTGCCTCAGTGAGCATCCATGGGTTTCCCGATCAATAAAGGGCCGGGCTGGAATACCTCGCAATACACGGCGGCGGCCGCCGGGTTCTTTGCCGGAGCCAGTGCATCTCAAGTGTTGTTGTACTACCATCTCGTTCCACGAAACTTCGCGATAGTCGTGGTAGTGGCAGGGCTCGGCGTTCCACCGTTCATTGTTGGATGGTGGCAAAAACGCAAACATGGCCCGTTCTACAACGAACCAAAAGAGCCTTTGTGACCGCTGGAGCGGATAGGCCTCATGTCCGCTCTTGGGCCCTTCTCGAACCTCCGGCGAGGTCCGCTTTCTCGCCGCTCTTAGGGTGAGAGTGGACGTCAAGCCACCCTCACCCAACTCCGATTGATGAGCACTCGGCACAGCTATGGTCAGCTGCCCCCATCAGGGCAAAGCCACGAGCAAAAGAATGCTGCAAAGCGTTGCTCGCCTAGACGCGATTCCGTTTTGGCTGCATCCGACACGCCTCGCGCTCGATGGAGGCGGCGACCAGCGGCGCCTGGTCGGCGGCGATCGGCGGCGAGAACACGAAGCCCTGCACCAGGTCGCAATCGAGGCTGCCGAGCACGTCCACTTCGGCCGGCAACTCGGCGCCCTCCGCCACGACGGTCATGCCGAGCCCGTGCGACAGCGCGATGATGCCGCCGAGCAGTTTGCGCTTTTCAGCAGCAGTGGAGATACCATCCACGAAGGCTCGGTCGACCTTGAGGCAGTCGAACGGCAGCCGGGTCAGATAGCCGAGCGATGAATAGCCCGAGCCGAAATCGTCGAGCGCCAACCGGGCGCCGAGGCCGGAGAGCGCCGTCAGCGTGCGGCTGATCCGCTGCTCGGTATGATCGACGAACAGGCTCTCGGTCAGCTCCAGGCAGAGCAGCTTCGCCGGAAAGCCGGTCTCTGCCAGCGCGGACGCGACTGCCGCCTCGAAATCCACGTTCCAGATCTGCGCCGGCGAGACGTTGACCGAGACGGAGCGCGGCGGCAGCCCGGCATCGAGCCAGGCGCGGCCCTGCCGGCAGGCCTCGCGCAGCACCCACAGGCCGAGATCGACGATGAGCCCGGAGCTTTCGGCGATCGGGATGAACTCCGCCGGCGAGATCGGCCCGCGCTCGGGATGGGTCCAGCGCAGCAGCGCCTCGAAGCCGGTGACGCGGCCGGTCTTCAAATCCAGCTGCGGCTGGTAATGGGCCTTGAGCGCGCCCGCCTCCACGGCGTGGCGCAGATGCCGGCCGAGATCGAGCCGCTCATCAACAGCCTGGGCATAGACCGGCTCGAACAATTGCGACCGGCCGCGCCCGGACTCCTTGGCCATGTAGAGCGCCAGATCCGCATTGCGCATGGCGGTTTCCGCCGTCGTCCCATGCTCCGGCAGGCGGGCGATGCCGATGGTGGCGCCGACCGAGGCCTCGCCTTCGGAGAGATCGACCGGGCCGGAGAGCTTGCCGATGAGCCGATCGGCAAGCCCGGTCAGTGCAATGTCGGACGATCCGTATCCTTCCGCTAACACGGCGAATTCGTCGCCGCCGAGCCGGGCGATGAAGGCGCGCGGCCCCAATTCCTGTCGCAACGCAGCCGCCACCCGGATCAGCAATTCATCGCCGGCCGCATGACCGAGAGAATCATTGACCTCCTTGAAGCGATCGAGGTCGATCAGGAGCAACGCGCCGCCCCGGCCTCCCGGCGCGCAACCCTCGATCAGGGTCGCGAGCTGGCGCTTGAACAGCGCGCGATTGGCAAGACCGGTCAAGGGATCGCTGTAGGCGAGCTGCTCGAGCTGACGCTCGGCCTCCTTGCGCTCGGTGACGTCCTGCACGGTACCGATGATGCCGATCACCTTGTCGTGGGCGACCTCCGCCTTGCAGATCACGGCCAGATCGCGGGCCGTGCCGTCGGCGTGCAGCACACGCAGGTCGGTGGCCTCGGTCCTGCGGCTGCGCAGCACCCGCTTCTGCACGTCGCGGAAGCGTTCGGCGTCGCCGTCCAGGAAATAGGGCTTCATGCTCTCATCGGTCGGCTCGAACCTGTCGGGCGCGAAGCCGAGCAGCTGGTAGAGCTCGGGCGCCCAGACCGTGCGGCCGGTGTCCAGCCGGTAGCTCCAGGTGCCGATCTTGCCGAGGCGATGGGCTTCCTCCAGCGCCCGTGTGCGCTGGTCGAGCAGCGCCTTGGCCGCCCTGAGCTGGGTGATGTCGCTGGACGTGCCGCGATAGCCGAGAAAGCTGCCGTCATCGGCGTAGATCGGCTTGCCGCTGGTACAGATGCTGACGCGCGAGCCGTCCTGGCCGACCAGCGTGTAGATGAAGTCGCGGAAAGGGCGACGAGCCTCCATGTCGGCGCGGTGCTGCGCCATGGTCTCCGCGTCCTCGGGCGCATAAGCCAGTTCCCAGCGCGCCTTCCTGCCGGCGGCCACCGTCTGGAAGGCCGCATTGCCGGCAAGCGATTTGGGATAGGGCAGCAGCCGATGGTCGGCGTCGGTCTCCCAGCACCAGTCCGAGGCGGTCGAGACAAAATCGGCCAGCCGCTGCTCGCTCTCCGCCAGGCGCCGCAGTGCGGAGGTCTCCTCGGTGACGTCGCGGACAATGCCGGATACGCGCCGGACCTGACCGCGCGCGTCGAATTCCGGCTCGCCATGCACCACGCAGTCGAGCACGCTGCCGTCGGAGCCGCGGAGCCGCGTCTGCACGGCATAGGGCCGCCCCTCCGCCCAGCAGGCCGCATAATGCGACTCCAGGACCTTGCGGCTTTCGGGCAGATAGCGCTCGCGCACCTTGGCGATGGAGACGAAGCCGTCGCTCGTCTCGAATTCGTAGAAGGCGGCTAGCTCGGGCGATATCCAGAATTCGGTCGCGGCAGCGCTTTGCGCTTCCCAGTAGCCCATGCGGGCCAGCCTGATGGCACAGCGCAGCGACCGCTCCTCGTGCCAGCGACGACGCGCTTCCCGGGTCGGGGCCTGCCCTTGCGACAATTTGCGAGCGGCCATCGGTCCCCAACTACCACGCTAGCGTACGCGACCAATACGCTAGCATAGAGCGTCACAACCTTGGAGCGACGCAGATCACAAACCGGGGCTCTTCCGCTTCTTTGGTGTAGTTTCGGTGAATTCTGCAAACCGGCGCCGAGCTCGTTGTTTGAGCATGATAAAACCGATGCGTAGTTTTCCGGATCATGCTCCAACGCCGCAACAGCGGCCTAGCGGATCCGCACCAGTTCCAGATCGAGATCGCCGGCGACGGCGGGCTCGATTTGGCAGCGCGAGATTCCGATGTCGCGCAGCGTCCGATCATCGAGCTGGCGCAGCGCCTTGATCGCCTCGCGGCGCATCCAATGGCCCACGAGCGCATCGCCCGTCAGTCGGAGCAATCGGAGCAATCCGCCCAAGATACTGGGCCGCTCGGGCGCAGCGGCGGTTGAGGATATCGTCGTCATCGTCCATCTCCTTCGATGCCCAGACGGCAAAGCTATGCCGTTGACGCAAATGCCGTTTCGGCACCTGCGCCTTCATCACCTCGGATTGCGTGCGCAGTCCTCGGTACAATCATGGGCTTGTTCCCTCTTAAATGATCCGGTACATTGCTCGGAGCAAGCAAAACATTGCTCTCGGTGCAATAATGTCCCGGTTCGAATATCTGAAGCTGGCGGATGCGGTGGCCGCCGAGATCGCCAGCGGCGCGCTGAAGGCGGGCGACCGCCTGCCGCCGCAGCGTCATTTCGCCTATGACCGCAATATCGCGGTGTCGACCGCGAGCCGGGTCTACACCGAGCTGTTGCGGCGCGGGCTGGTGGTCGGTGAAGTCGGTCGCGGCACCTTCGTGTCCGGCGAAGCGCGCCGCGGTAACGTGGCCCCACCCGAGCCGCGCGGCGCCCGCATCGATCTCGAATTCAACTATCCACTGCTGCCGCACCAGGCGACGATGATCGCCAAAAGCCTCGAAGGGCTCGAGCGGCCGGAGGTGCTCGAGGGCGCGCTGCGGCCGGCAACCAGTTACGGCACGCGGGCGGCGCGGACGATCTCCGCCGAATTCCTGGCACGCAAGAGCTGGACGCCGAATCCGGACCAGATCGTATTCACCGCCAATGGTCGGCAATGCATCGCCGCCGCGCTCGCTGCCGTGGTGCCGCCCGGCGGACGCTGCGGCGTCGAGGCGCTGACCTATCCCTTCGTGAAGGGCATCGCCGCGCGGCTCGGCGTCTCGCTGGTGCCGCTCGCGATGGACGAGCACGGCGTCCGCCCCGACGCGGTGCAGAAGGCGCACCGCGAGGCGCATCTGTCCGCGATCTATGTGCAGCCCACGATCCAGAACCCGCTCAGCATCACGATGCCGGCCGAGCGCCGCGCCGAGCTGTTGCGCGTGGTGGAAAAGCTCGGCCTCGTCGTGATCGAGGATGGCGTCTACGGCTTCCTCGACGACGAGGTGCCGCTGGCCGCGCTCGCGCCGGACAACTGCATCGTGCTCGACAGCTTGTCGAAGAAGGTCGCGCCGGGCCTCGCGCTCGGCTTCATCGTTTCGCCGCCGCGGCTGCGCGAGAGCGTCATGGCCGCGGTACGCTCGGGCGGCTGGACCGCGTCGGGCTACGCCTTCGCCGCGGGGCAGCGCCTGATGGCCGATGGCACCGCCGCCGAATTGTCACGGCTGAAGCGGATCGACGCCAGCCGCCGCCAGCAGATCGCGGCGAAGCATCTGGCCGATTTCCAGATCCAGACCAACCCGAAGTCCTATCACCTCTGGCTCACCTTGCCGCCGCATTGGCGCTCGCAGACCCTGGTCGCAGCCGCAGCGCGCCGCGACATCGCGCTGACGCCATCGACCACCTTCGCCGCCACGCCGGGGCACGCGCCCAATGCGGTGCGGCTCGCGCTTGCCGCGCCGCCAATGGAGCAGCTCGACCTCGGCCTGCGCACGCTTGCGGGCATGCTGAGCGCGACCGAAGAGGATTTCGACTCGACGGAGTGACGTCGCGCATTCACTCCGAGTTGCCGGCCTTCGGAACGCAGCACCAACATCAATAACCGCAGGCGGCATACGTCTTTCGAGCGAGACGAAAATGCGCGCCCTCCGCAACGAAGTCGACATCGAGGCACTGGTTGCCTCTGCGATACTCTCCGATCACGCCGCACTGCAGATATTCGAGGTTGATCCGCCAGCGCCTTTCCTGTGGTGAGTAGGTCGCGAAGTCGTGCTGCGCGACCGGCGTTCCCCGGCAAATTCCGGCAACGTATTGCCGCACATCGAGGGGCAGGTCGTCGATATGATTGGGATCAACCGGATCGTGCTTGTTCCCGACGCTGCCCTTGGAGAGAGCCGGTGAGATGCTCAGGAGGACGAGGCATAGAGCGAGAATGGGGGTCCGGATTGTCATCTGACACTCCGCTGTAAGCAAATCAGGCGCCAATGTTACAGCGTGTTGCTTACAGCCCGCTTACATCGCCCCAACCGCTGCCTTCAAGCGACCGGCCACTCCGCGATGAATCCCCTCGCTCTGTACGGTTCGATCTTGTCCCATTCAGTGAGGACGCGGCGGCGAAACTCGGGAACGGTGTGCCAGTGCGCCCGCGGGACCGCAAAGCTATCCACCATCACCAGCATCTTCTCGACCTCCGGCCAGTGCCGTTGCAGCGTCATCGGATAGCGCCGTGCGGTCCAGCTATTGCCGAGGCAGATCACGCTTTTGATATTTGCCAGCCCCAGCGCCGCCTCGATCACCGGCAACGAGAAGATCACATTCTCGCCGGTGTTCTGCGCGCGATGTTCTTCGAGGATCCGCTCGGCGGGCACGCCGCCCGCGACCATCGCAGCCTTGATGATTTCGCATTCCGAGCGGTCATCGCCCGGCGTAATGCCCCCGCTCACGATCGAGCATCGCGCAAAGCCGTCGCGCCAGAGGCGGACAGCCGCATCGGCCCGCTCGGCCGCATCGTCGCGTGTGCCGAACACGAACAGCAGATCGGCGGGCCTCAACGGGGTCTCGATCAGGTGCTGCGCATTGATCGCGGCGATCTCGTCGTCAGACGGCATCCGCAAACTTCGATCCTGCACGCCCCGCTCTCCCCGGCCATAACGTCGCTGCGACGATGCCGCGTGCGGGCCTGCGCACGAAGTCACATTTCATTGCGCTTGATTGCGGGTGATCTTCGGCAACAGCGCTTCGGGCAATTGATCGAAGCTGTAACGCCGCGGGCGGTTGCGGGTGACGAAGCCGCCGACCTGCCACGTGAACAGCGCGGCAAAGCCGACCAGGAACAGCGCGCCCATCCAGTTCGCGGTCAACAGCGCCATCACCAGCAAGCCGAGCATGGCCACCGCAAGGCAGGCCAGCAGCGCCAGCGCGGCGGTGTATGTCTTCGGCCCGAGGCCTCCGACCAGCCTGGCCGTGCTGCCCGCCGCCTGCATCCTGCGATGCAGCTCGACGATGAAGTCGCGGTAGAGATGGCCCTGCGGCGCGACCAGCGTCGCGGTCTGCCAGGTGGTCGAAAGGATCGCGATCCGACCGCCCTTGGCATTGTCGATGTCGGCGCGGAATCGTTGCTGCTGCATCGAGACCGGGCGATAGGACAGTTTGACGGCGGAGATATCGGCGTAGTCCCAGACGCCCGACCGGCCGGCGATCCGCCACGACAGCCCGTCCTCGGTCAGCTCGAACTGGTGCGCCGAGCCGACCAACGAGGCCTTGTACGCATAGCGCATTGCGCCCTCGCCTGCCTCCGACCGGTCCTGCAACGTTGTTGGCAATCCGCCGTTCCACCTGTTCAGACACATCCGCACGCTTGCGCGGACTGTCGTGCCTATCCTACAAGCGAGCCATGCCCGAGACGACCTATTTTCCGCGTTACCTCATCCTCGGCGGCGCGATGATATCCGGCGTGCTGCTGGCGCTTGCCGTGCATATGCTCGGCGCGCGCTACGGGCTCGATCTCGGCGGCCTGTGGCGCTCCGATACCCACGAATTCATGCCGGCCGGCGCGGCGATCGCCTGGTGGCTGATCGCATCAGTCGGGTTTTCGGGCGGCTACTTCACGGCCAATCTGATGCACAGCGCGGTGGCCGGCCAGATCCCGCAGCGGATGCGGCAGTTCCTGATCGTCGTCGGCGTGCTGATGCTGGCCGGCGCCGGCCAGGCCGCCTCGGCGCCGAGCACGGTCTCGACCATTTCCGCCGTGGTCGCCGGTCTCGCCGCACTGTGCCTCGGCGCCGTGATGGCGTTCTGCGGCGCCTATTTTGCGCTGAGGAAGAGCTAGCGCGTCTATTCGTAAACGTCCGGACTCCGAGGTAAAGCGGACGTCGCTCCGCTCGGTCGCCGCAGACGGCTTATGACCCAAAGCGGACATGTCTCGCGAAGTCGATAACTTCACAACCCTCCAAAGGCACTCACCAGCGGATAAGTCCGGAAGATGAAGACGTACTCATCCCGCTCAAAAGCGAAGCTAAACTGTGATTCGTGCCAGGTCAGTGCATCCTCACTAATCGGTTCGCCATTGACTCGACTGTCGAGGAGTTGGGCATACGAAACGGCAGACGGCGTATCGGCGACATTGTCCACGAGATCGCAATAAGCGAAGCCTTTGAGTTGCGGATCAGTGTTGCCATCCGCCCAACTCTTTCTCGACTTCGCCTTGATCTCCACCGACAAATCGCCACTATCATCAAGGCGATTGAAAGAGACGTCAGACCTCGCGGGGTAGAGAGCACCAACCGCGCTTTCTTTTGATAAAAATTTGACTTCCGGCTTGCTGGGCTCCGCGTGGAAGTATGAGTAAAGCGGATGGCCGTCAAAGAGCACTGCTTTTAGATTTTTGTCGTGATACCCTTCATACGCCCCCACCGTTCGGAAAGCGCGCTGCGCGTCGGAATTTGGATGCCAATACCTGGGCTTGCTCGCAGGCCAATAGGGACGAATGGCTTCGCGCACCGGCTCGGGCAGCTTGACCCAAGAAAAGCCCTTGCAGTTGGAAGGCATGGCCCGATAGCCCGGCCTCCAATGCACGTGATCCCATATGTTCTTTCTATTTATTCCCAGAACCTCATAGGTAACGAAATTCTTCGCCGCCTCGGTGCGGCGCCATTCCTGCCATTCCTCGCGCGTAGCTCTGCTAACTGTGGCGCCGAAGAATTTGAGTTCGGAAATCGGGCTTGCGTAGGCGTCCTCCGAGACATAGGCGAGACCGAGCCAGGGCGCGTCCGCATTTTCGTAGGTCACAACCAGCGGAAGCAGCGTAGCGGGCACTTTGCCGTTTTCCGTCGTCTCTCCCTGGCAAGCTTCCGGTGGACGCACCACAACGCCCCGGCCGTCTTTCATTTTTAGGCCATACACCATCGGCGCGATGTCGATCTCGACGGTCCGATCACTATCCTTGTAGGTCGTGACCCTGACATTGCAGCCAACCACGATATCAAAATCGAGCGGATCGCCCTTGTAAGCGAAGCTGGCCTTGAACCGGTAATAGTAGCCGCGATCCTGGCCGGGAGTGGTGACCTCGACCGACTTCGTGAAACTCCAGCCGCCGAGAGCCCGGAATTCCCGGGGCACCAGTATGAGCCTCGTGCAGAACACGAGGAAGATGATGGCGCTGAGCCATGCAGCGATTGTTTTCATGTTAAACCACTTCCAGCAGTCGCGGCTTTGACCGCATAGCATTTCGGTCCAATAACAAACAGAGGTTGCACGATTAATCAGCGTCTACTGATACCTTCTTACTTCGCTTTCACCAATTGTTAGCCAGTTTGAAGACGGCGCGGCTCTTGAGGCGCTGGTCTGGTAATGGCCCAAGGCCGACATGCCGCCATCTCGGTTTCAGCGTCGCCGTTCGAGTGCAAAGCGGACGCTACCAATTTGTGAACAACGCCCGAGCCAAGCGGACGCCGGTTCGCGTCAAGAAGACGCGTCCGGCAAGAATCCAGTCAGGCCACTGACCGCTCCGGCGCCCGGTGCAGCATCCTGGCAATCTCGGCCGCCGGCCGCGGGGGGCTGAACAGATAGCCCTGTGCCTGGGTGCAGCCCTCCTGACGCAGCAGGTCGAACTGAGTGTCGGTCTCAACGCCCTCGGCCGTGGTGACGATGCCGAGGCTCTTGCCGAGGCCGGTCACCGCGCGCACGATTGCCATCGAGTCCTCACGGGTCGCCAGGTCCATCACGAAGGAACGGTCGATCTTGATCTTGTCGAACGGGAAGCTGCGCAGATAGCTCAGCGAGGAATAGCCGGTGCCGAAATCGTCGAGCGAGATGCGGACGCCGAAACCGCGCAGCTCGTGCAGCACCGCAAGCGTCGCCTCGCTGTTCTGCAGCAGCACCGATTCGGTGATCTCGAGCTCGAGCCGGTCCGCCGACAGGCCCGATGCTTGCAGCGCCGCCTTCACCGACGACACCAGGTTCGGGTTCTTGAACTGCACCGGAGACAGGTTGACCGCCACCGCGATGTCCGCGGGCCATCGCGCGGCCTCCAGACAGGCCTTGCGCAGCACGATCTCGCCGAGCGGAACGATCAGTCCGGTTTCCTCGGCGACAGGAATGAAATTGTTGGGCGCGATCAGTCCGCGCAACGCGTGATTCCAGCGCGCCAGCGCCTCGAAGGCGACGACCCGATCGCCCTCCACGTCGCGGATTGGCTGATAATAGACCTCGAACTCGTCGCGCTCGAGCGCGAGCCGCAAATCGCGCTCCAGCAGGCGCCGTGCCTGCGCACGCGCATCCATCCCGGCCTCGAAGAAGCGATAGGTGCCGCGGCCGTCGGCCTTGGCGCGGTACAGCGCAAGATCGGCCTTTTGCAGCAATTCGTCGGGATCCTTGCCGTCCTCGGGCGCCAGCGAGATGCCGATGCTGACGCCGATCACGAGCTGATGGCCGCCGATCTCATAGGGCGCCGCGATCCGCTCGACCACCTGACTTGCCAGCGACGACACGACCGACGGCTCGCAGTTGCTGCAGAACTGCACGATGGCGAATTCATCGCCGCCGAGCCGCGCCACGGTGTCGTGCTCGGTCACGCATTCGCCGAGCCGGCGCGCGACTTCGCGGAGCAGCGCATCGCCGATCGGATGCCCGAGCGTGTCGTTGATCTCCTTGAAATGATCGAGGTCGAGACAGAGCACCGCGAGCTGGTCGGAGCGCTTGGCGAGCCGCGAAGCCTTCTCGAGCTGCTCGCGGAACAAGGTCCGGTTCGGCAGGTTGGTCAGCGCGTCATGCCGCGCCATGTGCGAGATCTGTTCCTGGGCCTGCTGCCATTCGGTGATGTCTTCGAAGGTGGCGACCCAGCCGCCGCCCTTCATCGGCTGGTCGACGACGCGGATCGCGCGGTCATTGCGGCTGATGATCCGCGTCCCGCTGTTGCCGGCCTTTGCCTCGGCGATCAGGGCATCGCAGAGCTCCTCGGGATCGCCATCCCACTCGCCGACGAAATGCAGATCCTGCAGGACATCGATCAGCAGGCGTCCCTTGAGCGGCACGCCATTGCGTCCCATCATCTCGCTGTAGCGCTCGTTGTACAGCATGATGCGGCCATCCGCATCGAACATGCACAGCCCCTGCGACATGTTCTCGAGCGCGGTATCCAGCACCACCTTCTGCTTGTGGAGTTCGGTCTTGGCCCGACGATCGAGGATGGAGGCGATCAGCGAGAGGCCGAGGATCGTGAAGGCCGCAACCGCGGTCATGAACGAGAGCACGCGCGGCGAGACCGACACGCTGTCGGACACGATCGTCGGATCCGGGACCAGCGTCACCGCGCCCATCGCGGTGAAGTGATGCGAGACGATCGCAATGGTCAGAAGAACCGTCGCGGCGGCCGTGATGCCAAGACGTTCGCCGCGGGTGGCGACGACAAGCGCGAGTGCGCCAAACAGGCCTCCGAACGCGATCGAGGCGAACACGATGCCGTGCGACCAGACGATGCGCGCCGGCAGCTCCAGCCCCAGCATGCCGGTGTAATGCATCGCCGCGACACCGGCGCCGACGATCGCGCCACCGGCCGCAGCCATCGACCAGCGTTCGTCAAGCGAGGCGACGGCCAATCCGACGGCCAGGATCGCAACCGCCAGCACCAGCGACAGCAGCGTGATCGGAATGTTGTAGCCCGCGGCAATGCCGGGGTCGTAAGCGAGCATCGCGACAAAATGGGTGGCCCAGATGCCGCAGCCGCCGATCGCCGCATCCAGTCCGATCCAGACCTCGCGGGCACGCCCCTCTGCGGCGCGAGCGCGGTGAAACAGGCTGATCGTGACGGCGCTGGCGAGCAGGCAGATCACCCCACCAAGGACGACCAATCGCCAGTCATGTTCCAAGGTGAGACAAGTCAAAACGCGATACATTATAGGCCCCAGTTATGGACCCATAAAAGCAAGCGCATTGGTGTACGAACGGTAACCGCAGTGCAGCACCGCTCCACGCATGGTGAAGAAGCCTTGAATGCACGCGATGCAGTTGCGGACAACGGCGACCTGGCGGCGCAATTCGTCTCAGCCGCGCAGCCCGGGCACCAGTTCGGCTCCGGTCTCGACCTTGAGCGATGAACCCGCGAAATCATTGCCAATCGGCTGGCAACGGCCGCCAAGGTGTGTGGCGAGGAACGCTTCCGTGACGCCATAGAAGGCGAGCCGATTTTCCGGTCGCACGAAGCCGTGCCCCTCGTCGGCGAATGTGATGTAGGTGACCGGCACGGCACGCTGCTTGAGCGCATTGACCATCTGCTCGGACTCGGCGGCCACGACCCTCACGTCACGCATGCCCTGGGCGATCAGGATCGGTTTCACGGCGCGGTCGATGTGGGTCAGCGGCGAACGTTCGACCAGGAACGCGCGGCCGGCCTCGGTGTCGGGATCGCCGAGCCGGTTTTTCCAGACGCTGATCCACGGGCCCCAGTAGGGCGGGATCGTCGCCATGAAGGTGACCAGATTGGAGATGCCGAACAGATCCACGATGCAGGCGAAGGTGTCGGGCGTCTTGGTCGCAGCGACCAGCGCCGAATAGCCACCATAGCTGCCGCCGAAGAAGCCGACGCGCTTTGGATCGGCGATGCCTTGCGCGATCGCCCAATCGACCGCGTCGATCAAATCGTCATGCATCTTGCCGCCCCATTCGTGATCGGCCGCAGTGACGAAGGCTTTGCCGAAGCCGGTCGAGCCACGGTAGTTGACGGCAAGCACCGCATAGCCGCGGCTGGCCAGCCATTGATGGACCGGGCTGAAGCCCCAGGTGTCGCGGTAGTACGGGCCGCCATGGATCACCAGCACCAGCGGCACGCGGCCGGCTTCGGCCTCGACCGGCCGGGTCAGGTAGCAGTTGAGACGCAGGCCATCGCGCGAGGGGATCACCACCGGTTCCAGCTGGCGCAACGCCAGGCCGTCAAGGGCGCGGCGCTGGGTGAAGAGCTTGCGCACCTCGCGCGTCTTGCGGTCGAGCTGCGCGTATTCACCGCTCGCGGTGTCGCGCTCGAAATGGACCGTGCCGAGCCGGAGATCGTCGCTGTTGCTGACGAAGCTGATGTCGCCGGCGCCGTAACGGCCCAGATCGGCGAGGTCGTTGGCGACACTTTGATCGACGGCGTGCCAGCGCATCCGGTCTGTGATCGCCAGCGCCGCCAATGGCCGGCGATTCTCGTCGAAGATCGCCCGCACGATGTCGGCATCGTCGTCCGCGGCAAGCAGCGTGGTCTGGCGCGTCGCCATGTCGAGGGCGAACAACGCCGCCTTGTCGCGGCCGCGCGAGTCGATCAGGTACAGCGTCTTGCCGTCGGCGCTGAAATCCAGCAGCTGGGTCGTATCGGTCTCGGCGATCGGCACCGTCATGAACGGAGCCCAGCCGCCTTCCGGACGGCGCTCGAACACTTCGGCGGAGCCGTCGGCGATCAGGCGCGATGCCAGCCGCAGCCGGAACGTGCTGTCGGTGATCAACCCGGTATAGTCGTGGTTCTCGTAGACGAGTTCGCTGGTGCCGGTCACGATGTTGACGCGGTACATGTCGTGGTAGCGCTTGTCGCGCTGGTTGTGCCGCAGCAGCATCTCCTCGGGGAATTTGCGATCGGACTCCTGCAAGAAGGCCAGAACGCCCGCCTCCGGCGTCAATGGCACAAGCTTCCCGTCGGTGATGTCGACACTGGTGGCTCGCCAGTTCTCGTCGCCGTCGCGATCGCGGAAGAACACCACATGACGGTTGGTGTGAGCCCAGCGATAGTTGGACGAGATGTTGCGGTCGGTGACGCGCGTGACCGGCCGCGCGGCCTTGAGGTCGAACAGCGGCGCGATCCAGAGATTGTTCACGCCGTCGAGCGGCGCGACCCAGGACAGTTGCGTGCCGTCCGGGCTGAGGCGGACATTGATGTAATCGGGATTGTCGAAGAATACCCTGCGCGCGATCAGACCGGGTGCCTCTCCGCGAGCCGAACCGATCAGGCTGGCAAATGGCAGCGAGGCGCCGAACATGGCGGCGCGGCGCAGCAACAGACGACGGTCGATTGGCGCAGGCATCTGATCGGCCCCCTCGGCGACGGCCCCCGACGGCGCGAGGTTAAATGCCGCGCTGCGACCGCGCAACGACGGCCTCGCTCATTGCCGCGCTTGTGATGATGCGCCGGTCCAGATCAGCGCGGCGGCGGCAAGCAGTACGCCGGTGGAGATCACCAGTGCCACGTGCAGGCCGGCAATGAAGGCCGCGGATCGGCTGACCATCGCGCCGAACAGCGCGACACCGAGCACGCTGCCGGTCTGCCGGGTCGCATTCAACACGCCGGCCGCAATGCCGGCATGCTGCGGCTCGGCGCTGCCGAGCAACGTCGATGTCAAGGGCGGCACCAGCAGGCCGAGGCCGGCACTGATTGCGACGAGTTGCAGGCAGATCGCGCCATAGCCTGTGCCGGTGCCGATGAACAGCATCCCCACACATCCGGCGGCAGAGAGCGCCGCGCCGAGCGCGATTGTGCGGGGCGCGCCGATCCGCTCGGCGACATGCGGCGCGATCAGGTTGGCGGGCAGCACGGCGCCGAGCATCGGCACGAACGCCAGCCCGGTTGCGAACGCCGACAGCCCGTTGACGCGCTGAAAGTAGAGGCTGAGCACGAAGATCAAGCCATAGAACGCAACGTTGACGAGGAGACCGACGATCGACGTCAGCGCGAACATCCTGTGGCGGAACAGCGAGAGCGGCAGCATCGGCTGCGCCGCGCGCGCCTCGCGCCAGATGAACAGCACTGAGAAGATTGCGGCCAGCGCGAAGCCCGCGACCACGAACGGGCTATCCCAGCCGCGCGCGCCGCCCTCGATGAGCGCGCCGGCCAGCGTGCCGAGTGCTGCGATCGCCGCGAGCTGGCCCGGCAGATCGAGCTGATGCTGCTGATTGCGCGTGGTTTCGCCGGCGAAGCGCCAGGCGAGCCACAGGCCGGCGAGGCCGATCGGCAGGTTGACCAGGAAGATCGCGCGCCAGCCGACCAGCGTGATCAATGCGCCGCCGACGAACGGGCCCGCGGTCAGCGCGAGGCTCGCGCCTGCGGCCCAGACGCCGACTGCGCGCCCCCGCGCCTTCTCGTCGGCATAGGCGTGGCGCAACAACGCCAGCGAATTCGGCACCAGAATGGCCGCGGCCAGCCCCTGCACGCAGCGCGCAGCGATCAGCGTCACCGCGTCGGGCGCGACCGCGCAGGCAACCGATGCTGCGGTGAAGATCGCAAAACCGGTCATGAAGATGCGCTTGGCGCCGATCCGGTCGCCCAGCGCACCCGCAGTCAGAATGAAGGCGGCAAAGGCGATGGTGTAGGCGCTGACCACCCATTGCAGCTCGGCCACGCCGCCACCGAGAGAGGCCCCGATGGCGTTGAGCGCCGTGTTGACGATGGTGACGTCGAGCTGGACCACGCCGTAACCGAGACTCATCGCGGCGAGCGTCAGCGTGGCCGCCAGCCCGGTCGACTGTCGATGGGACGCCGCGCGCCGGTCCGGCATGCGCCGGAGCTTTAGGGATGTCTGTTGCATGCTCGTGTCCTCGCTCTGGGCAACCAATGCGAGACATAGGTCTTCGTTTCGATAGAACACTTCGCCACAGATCGAAGTGTGTCATGATCGACGCTGGCTGGACCGTTTGGCCGTAGCCACTTGCGCGGCGTTTTGCCTCAATAGACCTACAGACCGGCTCGGGGCGCCGTATCCTGGCCCGAACCGCGGTCCGCAGCCGGATCATGCGCAGGCGCGGATCGACTTCACACTTTGGTAAACGCCAACGCGGCGTCCCTCGTCCCCATGCCGATGCATATCGTCCATTCGCTGTGCGCCAGCTTGCCCACGCCGGTGCCGGAACGACCACAAAATTGGCAAAATGCCGATGAAATCGCTGGGAATGGCGGAACATGCAGTTGTCCCATGACGATGGACGGCATGGCTGCGACTCACATTCCGCAGAGCGAGAACATATGTACCCAATATGACAAAGACACCGGACGGGGGCCGAAGCTTGGCTTGTCAAGGGCTGCACAACGCATCGGTTTTGCCTTATGGGTCATCGCGTACGGTGCGTTTGCCCGTCACCCGTCGCCGTCCGTGATCGGGTCTCACTGAAATTGCCGCCCCGCCGGGAGGATGAATGCTTCGGCTGCTGACCACGCTTGGGCGTGGTTTCAAGGAAAAGATCGGCTGGAAACGGCTTGGGATCGCCGCGAGTGTGTTGATCATCGCGCTTGCGATCACTTCGCTCGTCCACACCCTGAAGGGCGTCGATACCGGTGTCATCCTCACCGCGCTGACCGACATCGCGCCGCACCGCATCGCGTTGGCAGCGCTCTGCGTGGTCGGGGCGTTCTGCACGCTGACCTTTTATGACTTCTTCGCGTTGCGCACGATCGGCAAGACCCACGTCCCCTACCGCATCGCAGCGCTGTCGAGCTTCACCAGCTACACGATCGGCCACAATATCGGCGCCACCGTCTTCACGGGTGGCGCGATCCGCTTCCGGATCTATTCCGATTACGGCCTCTCCGCGATCGACGTCGCCAAGATCTGCTTTCTGTCCGGCCTGACCTTCTGGCTCGGCAATCTGTTCGTGCTCGGCTTCGGCATGGCCTGGCACCCCGCGGCGGCATCGGCGATGGACCTGCTGCCGCCGGCGATGAACCGGCTGATCGCGCTCGGCTGCCTTGCCGGCATCGGCGCCTATTTCGTCTGGCTGTTGACCGGCGACAAGCGCCGCGAGCTCGGCCAGAACGGCTGGAAGGTGGTGCTGCCGTCGGCCAAGCTGACGCTGCTGCAGATCATGATCGGCGTCGTCGATCTCGGCTTCTGCGCGCTCGCGATGTACTTGCTGATGCCGACCGAGCCGCATATCGACTTCGTCTCGCTGGCGGTCGTGTTCATCCTGGCGACGCTGCTCGGCTTCGCCAGCCACGCCCCGGGCTCGATCGGCGTGTTCGACGCAGCGATGCTGGTGGCGCTGCCGGAGTTCAGCAAGGAACAATTGCTGGCAACGCTGGTCGTGTTCCGTATCCTCTATTTCCTGATCCCGTTCGGGATTTCGATCTCGATCATGGGTATGCGCGAGCTGTGGCTCAACGTGGTGCAGCCGTGGCAGGAGCGAAAACGATTAAGCCAGGCCTGCACGGCCTCGGCGACCGTGCGGCAGCCGATCGAAAGCCGGCAGCAGCGGATCAGGCAGCTGAAACGGTAACAGGCAACGCTTCGGCGCCTCGCCCCGGTCTTTCGGTCCCGGATTTTCGATCCCCGCAGCCGCTTCTCTTATTTTCGCCGTACCACTCGCGTCAAACCGCGCCATGATTGGCTTTTTGGTTCGATTTTCGTTTCGCGTGACGGTCTGCAGCGTGCTGCTCGGCAGCGCGCTGGCGGCCGTATTCGCCTCGGCCGCGGAGGCGCAGGACGACAGCCAGATGCAGATCTCCTGGGAGGTCCGCAACCGCTTCCGCCTGTTCCGCGAGGAACGCGACTTCCGCCTGCATGTCGAAAGCGGGCTCGGCCGCAGCGTGCTGGCCTCGGAACAGGCGCTGGAACTGCAGAGCGACGGCCGCGGCTGGGCCCGCAACACGGTCAACCGGCTCTGCATCGACCTGCAAGGTCGCGTCAACGAGCCCTGCACCCGCGATAACGTCAAGGAAAGCTATCTGACGCCGATCGATCACCCGATCACCGTGCGGCTCACCGGCCCGGTTCCGGTCGGTGCCACCTGCGCCTGGTCGTTCGACGACGGCGACGGGCCGCAATCCCAGACCTTCGATTGCGCCGAGCCGGTCAACCTGCGCGTTCGCTACGGCCGCACCACGGTTGCGACCGTCGACGTCGCGAGCGGCGCGGAGTCCAACCAGCGCGTCACGACCCAGATCGCGGTGCGTGACTTGCTGATCGCGGGCCTCGGCGACAGCATCGCATCCGGCGAGGGCAATCCCGACCGCGCGATCGCGCTCTCCGACGAGGGGTTCTGCTTCCGCTCCTATCTCGGCGGCGCGCAATATTACCGGCCGAGCCGCGCCGGCTACAAAGGCGGCCGCGCCTGCGAGGCGCCGGATACCCTGACCAACTGGCAGCGCCAGAGCGCGCTGTGGCTCAACTCGGCGTGTCACCGCTCGCTGTACAGCTACCAGACCCGCACCGCGCTTGCGCTCGCCGTGCAATACCCGCACATCGCGGTGACCTATCTGCCGCTGGCCTGCACCGGCGCCAGCATCGCCGACGGCCTGCTCGGCTCGCAGCAGGCGCGAGAATGCCTGCCGACCAAGACCGCCAACACCTGCTCCGGCACCGTCAACGGCCAGATCGCGGAGTTGCGCACAGCGCTCGCCGCTGCCAAGCGCCGACAGCCGGACCGCACGCTCGACCTCGTGCTGCTGTCGATCGGCGCCAACGACATCTACTTCTCCGGCCTCGTCTCCAACGTGATCGTCGACACCCCGACCGAACGCGCGCTGTTCAGCCAAGGCGGCTCGCTGGCGAGCGTCGACGATGCCCGCTCGGCACTGGCGCGCGACCTGCCGGCCGGCTTTGCCAAGCTGCGCGAGGCGCTGAAGCCGCTGGTCGGCGGCGACCTCTCGCACGTGATCTACACGGCTTACGCCAATCCGGCGCTGGCCAATGGCGGCACGCCGTGCCCCGGCGGCCGCGCCGGCTTCGAGATCCATCCCGCCTTCAAGGCCGATCCGCGACGGCTCGCGGAGGTCTCGACCTTCGTGCAGAACGAGTTCCTGCCGCAGATCAAGGCACTCGCGCAGTGCCAGTCCGGCATCATCTGCCGCAATCCGCGCGCCGACCGCATGACCTTCGTCGATGCGCATCAGGATGCGTTCGCAAGCCACGGCTTCTGCGCGCGCGCCTCGACCGATCCGGAGTTCGACCGCGACTGCTTCGCCGCGAATGGCGACAGTTTCGAATCCGACATCGTCGCCGCGGCCAACCAGCCGCTCAAATGCGGCCGCAGTGCCGGCGAGTACCGCGCCTATCTGCCGCGCGCACGCTGGATCCGCGACGCCAATGACAGCTATTTCGCCGCGATGACCTACCCGCAGGGCCTGCCGTCCTCGATGCAGCCAACCGACATCCACGACGCGACATGGGGCATCCTATCGGCGGTGTATGGCGGCGCGGTGCACCCCACCGCGGAAGGCCACGCAGCGATGGCCGATGCCGCGGTGCCGGCCGCCGCCACCGTTCTGCAGTTGAACACCGCCGTGCCCGAGGTGATTTCCGAGCCGGTGGCCCCGCTGCCGACTGCGCCGGAACAGCGCTGAACTGGCGATCCGCCGAGCCAAATTTCATTCAATAGCAATCACTTAAATACCGCGCACCTGCAGACCGAAGATGTGAGCGCGGCCAATTCAACTGCAGCGCGCGTTCTGCCATTGCAACTCTGGATGTGCACGGTCCTCGCCCTGCGCTTTTCATGCGCCGGGCTCCTGATGGTCATCCTGCCCTCGCGTCGAGCGTTCCACACCTATTGGACCCGATCGCCATCAACAGCAAACGTGCGCCTTGCGCTCGATGTGCTGCGGGTGGTCAACTCGCTGGTCGATACTCCAGTTGGGGAAGCATGATGTTCAGGCAGATTGCGATCGTGGCCGGATTGGCACTGGCCCTATCGAGCGCGGCGGAGGCCCAGACCCCGCGCAAGGGCGGCACCATTCGAATGACGGCGCCCTACGGCTCAAGCTTCACCAGCATGGACATCCACACCACCCCGCGCGCCCAGGACGAGATCTACGCCAAGGCCCTGCACCGCTCGCTCTACATCTGGGACTCGACCGAGGGCAAACCGGTTCTGGAACTGGCCAAGGAGGTCACCGTCTCGGGCGGCGGTCTCATCTATACCTTCAAGCTGCGCGACGACGCCTACTTCCACAACGGCCGCAAGATGACGGCCGATGACATCATCTGGTCCTACAATCGGATCATGGACGGCACCAAGGCCTATCCCGGCGCGCGCTTTGTCCGCGTCATCGAGGGCGCCGCCGAGGTCGAGAAGGGCCAGGCCAAGGAAATCTCCGGCCTGAAGAAGATCGACGACTTCACCCTCGAAATGAAGCTGACCGAGAAGGTCGATCCGGCGTTCTATTTCTTCACCGCGTTGACCTCGATCTATCCCGCCGATGAGGCCGCGAAGGAGAGCTTCATCCAGAAGCCGATCGGTCTTGGTCCGTTCAAATTCGTCGAGCACGTGCCGGGATCGCGCATCGTGCTGGACCGGTGGGACCGGTTCTACAAGCCCGGCAAGCCCTACGCCGACAGGATCGTGATCTCGCTGATGGGTGAAGCCGCCGCGCGTGACGTCGCCTTCCGCAACAAGGAGATCGACACCTCGGTGCTCGGGCCCGCGCAGTATGTCGCCTATCAGGCCGACCCCGACCTCAAGGGCACCATCGTCGAGGTCGCCGAGGTCTTCACGCGCTACATGGGGATGAATCCGACCTTCAAGCCGTTCGCCGACAAGCGGGTCCGGCAGGCCATCAATTATGCGATCGATACCGATCTGATCATCAAAAAGCTGGTCAAAGGCAAGGCCTATCGCGCCACCAGCTGGCTGCCGCTGACCTCGCCTGCGTACGACAAGAGCATGAAGCCCTACCCCTACGATCCCGCGAAGGCGAAGCAACTGCTTGCGGACGCGGGCTATCCCAACGGCTTTGAATTCGAATGGACCACCAGCCAGAACGAAAGCTGGGGCTTGCCGATCGTCGAAGCCGCCATCCCGATGCTGGACAAGGTCGGCATCAAGGTGAAGGTCAAGCAGGTCGAGACCGCGGTGCTGGCCGAGGTCATTCGCAAGGGCGACTTCCAGGCCTTCATCTATTCCCAGGCGACCGGCCCGGATCCGCAGGCCGCGCTGAAATGCTTCCACTCGGCGACGCCGCAATCGGCCTGCAACTACACGACCTTCAAGAATGCCGACTTCGACAAATTGATCGATGAGGCCGGGCAGACCGACGACGCCGCAAAGCGCGTCCAGCAGCTGCAAAAGGCCAATGCGCTGCTCCAGGAGGAAGCGCCGGTCTGGTTCTTCAACTACAACAAGGCTGTGATGGCGGTGCAGCCCTGGCTCAAGGGCATCCAGCTGGACGCGACGGAACTGACCCATCAGAACGTCGAAGACCTCTGGGTCGACGACACCTCGCCGGCGAAGTGACCGCACCATCGCTCTCCCTCCATCGCGCGCAACGACGGAGGGAGTGAGGAAAACGTCCAATGCTGTCCTTCGCGATCCGTCGAGTCCTCCAGACCATTCCAACCGTGCTGGCCGTCGTGCTGCTGATCTTCGTGCTGTTCAGCATCGTGCCGGGCAGCATCGCGTCGAGCATGGGCGACGACGGCCGCGGTCCCACCGACCCGCAGGTCGTGGAACGCATGAAGAAGCAGCTCGGCCTCGACGATCCCGTCTACGTCCGTTTCGGCTCCTATATCGCCAAGCTCACGATGGGCGATTTCGGGACCTCGTTCCGGACCCGCGAGCCGGTCACGACCATGATCGCGAAACGGATGTGGCCGACGCTGCAATTGATCTTCGCAGCGCTGGCATTTGCTGTCGCGGTCGGCGTCCCGCTCGGTTTCGTCGCGGCACTGCGGCCGGGCAGTATCGTCGACACAGTCTCGATGGTGCTGGCGGTGTCCGGCCTCTCGATGGCCAAATTCTGGCTCGGGCTGCTGCTGATGTATCTGTTTGCATTGAAGCTCGGCTGGCTGCCGAGTTTCGGCTATGGCGACGGCGGGCTGAAATACCTGCTGCTGCCTGCCGTGACACTCGGCGTCTCGCCGATGGCGCTGCTGGCGCGGACGACGCGCGCCGCGGTCCTCGAGATCATGACCGCGGATTTTGTCCGGACCGCGCGCTCGAAGGGCATGAGCGAAACCCGGGTCGTGACCTGGCACGTGATGCGCAATGCGCTCGTCATCATTCTCACGGTGATCGGCCTGCAATTCGGCGCCGTGATGGGGCAAGCGGTCGTGGTCGAAAAACTGTTCTCATGGCCGGGGATCGGCTCATTGCTGGTCGACAGCGTCCTGCAGCGCGACATTCCCGCCGTGCAAGGCACCATTCTCGTGGTGGTGCTGTTCTTTCTCGCGGTCAATACCCTGATTGACCTGCTCTACGGCGTGATCGATCCGAGGATCAGATACGCATGAGCGGCGGTCAGCTTCATCACGCCAGCTTACGATCGGCCGTGCGGCCCGTCACGCCGGAGCGGCCGCGATGAAGCTTGGCACCAGCACGATCATCGGCGGGGTGCTGTTCGCGCTTGCGATCTTCGTCGGCCTGTTCGCGCCCTGGCTGGCGCATACGGACCCGGTCATGGGCGCCAATTTGATGAATGCGGAGGAGCCGCCGAGCTGGATCTGGTGGTTCGGCACCGATGCGCAGGGGCGCGATATCTATTCCCGCGTCGTGCACGGCGCGCGCATCTCGCTGACGGTCGGCATCGTCTCGCAGCTCGTCAACAGCGTGATCGGCGTGACGTTGGGCCTGACTGCGGGCTATTGGGGCGGCTGGTGGGACGATGTCGTCAACGCCCTGACCAATCTGATGCTCGCGATCCCCTCGCTGATCTTCGCGCTCGCCATCATGGCGGTGCTCGGACCCGGCCTGACCAGCCTGCTGATCGCGCTCGGGCTGACCAACTGGTCGTTCTCGTGCCGGATCGCACGGGCATCGGCCTTGTCGCTCAAGAGCCAGGGCTATGTGCAGGCGGCAAAAGTGCTGGGCTACGGCGATCTCCGCATCATGATCACCCAGCTGCTGCCCAACATGCTCGGCCCCATCATCGTCATCAGCACGCTGGGCATGGGCGGCGCGATATTGGCGGAAGCTGCGCTTTCGTTCCTCGGCCTCGGCATCCGACCGCCCTATCCGAGCTGGGGCAGCATGCTGTCGGAGGCCCGCGACCAGATCACCACGGCGCCTTGGCTCTCGGTTTTCCCTGGCCTCGCCATCTTCCTGACGGTGCTCGGCCTCAATCTACTCGGCGACGGCCTGCGTGATATCCTCGATCCACAGTCGCGGAGCCGGCGTACATGACGGCCCCTCCCCTCATCGAAGTCGACGGCCTGCGCATCGACCTCGACGATGGGTCCCGCCGGACTGCGGCGGTCGAGGGCGTTTCATTCCGCATCGATCGCGGCGAGACATTCGGCCTTGTCGGGGAATCCGGCTGCGGCAAGAGCATCTCGGCGCTCGCTCTGATCGGCTTGTTGCGCCGGCCGCTTTCGATCGGCGCCGGCGCGATCCGCTTCGACGGCCGCGAGATCCAGGGCCTTCCGGCGGCCGAACAACGCGCGCTACGCGGCAATCGCATCGCCATGATCTTCCAGGAGCCGATGACCGCGCTCAATCCGGTCTCGCCGATCGGCCGGCAGATCGCGGAGATGTTCGTGTTGCATCAGGGCAAGAGCTGGCGTGAAGCCGATCGGCTCGCCGTCGAGGCGCTGGCGAGCGTCCGCGTCCCGGCGCCCGAACGAAGGGTGAAGGATTACCCGCACCAGCTTTCGGGCGGCATGCGTCAGCGCGTGATGATCGCCATCGCACTCGCATGCGGGCCCGATCTCCTAATTGCCGACGAGCCGACCACCGCGCTTGATGTGACCGTGCAGGCGGAGATCATCGAACTGATGCGCAACTTATGCGCCGAGCGAGGCACGGCGATCCTGATGATCAGCCACGATCTGGGCCTGGTCGCCAACGTCTGCCGCCGTGTCGCGGTGATGTATGCCGGCCGCATTGTCGAGGAGCGCGGCTCGGACGCGCTTTTCCGCGCATCTGCGCATCCTTACACCAAAGGCCTGGTCGACTCGCTGCCGCGGCTCGGCACGCGTGCGGCACTCGGCCGGAGCAAGCTCAAGGAGATCGCGGGCGTCGTTCCGGCAATTGCGGATTTCCCGGCGGGCTGCCGGTTCAATCCACGCTGCATGCAGGCAACCGAGATTTGCCGGAGCACCGCGCCGGAGACGACGCGGCTCGGAGACGGCGGGCTCGTCAGGTGCCATCACCATGCATGACGCTGCGCACGGCTCCGCCGACGATGTCATCCTCCGCGTCGAGGATCTCGCGGTCCATTATCCGATTGGCGGCGGCTTGCGAGGCGGCGGCCGGCGGCTCTTGCGCGCGGTCGACGGCGTCGATCTCGAGTTGAAGCGCGGTGAATGCCTCGGCCTGGTCGGCGAATCCGGCTGCGGCAAGTCGACGGTCGCGCTGTCGATCCTTGGCTTGCAGACGCCGACGCGCGGCCGCATCGTGCTCGACGGCCAGGTCGTCACCGGCGGTCAATCGCTCGATCGAATGGCTTTGGCCCGCATCGTCCAGATCGTGTTTCAGGATCCCTACGCTTCGCTCAATCCGCGCCAGAGCGTCCGTCGCACGCTCGAAGCGCCGCTGCGGCTGCACGGCATGACGGCCAAAAGCGAGATCGACGGACGCATCGAGGCGATGCTCAGCCACGTCGGGCTGCGGCCCGAGCAAGCCGGCCGCTACCCGCATGAATTCTCCGGCGGCCAACGCCAACGCATCGGCATCGCGCGCGCACTGATCCTCAATCCCAGGATCGTCATCTGTGACGAGCCGGTATCGGCGCTGGATGTCTCGATCCGGGCCCAGATCATCAATCTGCTGCTGGAGTTGAAGGAAACGCTCGGCCTCTCCTACATCATGATCAGCCATGACCTCGGTGTCGTCGAGCACATGAGCGACCGCGTCGCCGTGATGTATCTCGGCCGTATCGTGGAAAGCGGCGACTGGCGCGAAATCTTCGAACGGCCGGCGCACCCCTATACGCAAACCCTGATATCGGCGATTCCCGATCCGCTGCGCCGCGCACCGCTCGCGACCACGAGGGGCGAGCCGCCCAGTCCGCTCAATCCGCCGGACGGATGCGCGTTCAACCCGCGCTGTCGTCATGCCGAGGCGGTGTGCCGTCGCGCGCCCGCGCCATCGCTTGACGTACGTCCCGACGGACACGCCGTCCGCTGCTGGCGGGCCGACGAGATCGCCGGTCAGACTGTTGCGGAGCCCAGTGCAGCCTTCAATGGCTCGAGCTGAAATCGTTCGTGCGCGCAGGCTTGCACGCACACCGAACACAACAAACCGGATTGGAAGCGAGACTTAGCGCTTCTTCAGCGGCTGTGGCGGCGGCTGCTTCATCGCCGCGGCCTGCGCCGGCAGATACTTCGCGACGATCGCGGGATCGAGCTGCGCCATCGCCGTGTCCGGCAGCCGGGTCCAGACCTCGTCCTTGCCGAACAGCGAGATGCCGAGATAGCCGCGCATGGTCAGTGTCTGCCCATCGGCGCTCAGCGTCATCTTGGCCTTGTAGATCTTGCCGTTGCGCGGATCGAGCACGTTGCCGCCCTCATAGGCGAGCCCGTTGCGCTTCATGTCGCGGATCAGGGGAATGCCGAGCCACGGCATATCCTTGCGATCGTCGGTGCATTTCGAGCAGACCGGATTGGGCGGATCGTCGGGCGATGCGAACATCTTCGCGATCATGCCCTCGTACACGCCGTTGCGCTCGACCACCAGGAACCAGCCCTCCGGCTTGCCGTCTTCCAGCTTCTGCCAGAGGCCGGCTGCCGACAGCTCGGCCGCCGAGGCGGCAAGCGGAGCCGCCAACGCAAAGGCCGTGGCGATCGCAAAGATCAGCCGAAGTCTGGACAGCGTGTTCCGCATCATCATCACCTGATCAATCGACAAACCCGAATAGCCGCAGACTACGGCCATTTCGCGGAGTGTTCCAGTACCCACCCCGCGCAGGAACAGGCCCATGCCCCTGGCATTAGTCGCTGTTGGAGCGGAATCAGTTCACGCCAAGCTTCTTCTGCAAACTTGATGACGAGGTTGTGTACTGGAACACCAGCCGCTTGTCCGGATAGACGTAGCGATGCGCCTTCTGCGCCATCAGCGCCCCCTCGTGGAAGCCGGAGAGGATGAGCTTCAGCTTGCCCGGATAGGTGTTGATGTCGCCGATCGCGAAGATGCCTGAAACGTTGGTCTCGAACGCCGCGGTGTCGACCGGCACGAGATTGTTCTCCAGCGCCACGCCCCAGTTCGCGACCGGGCCGAGCTTCATTGTGAGCCCGAAGAACGGCAGCATCGTATCGCAGGCAATCGTCGACAGCGCATTGTCGTTGCCCTTCAGCGCGGCGCCCGAGAGCTGACCGTTGGCGCCTTCGAGCCCCGTGACCTGTCCGATCTTCAAATCCATCTTGCCGTCGGCGACCAGCGTGCGCATCTGCTCGACGCTGTGCGGCGCCGCGCGGAAATCGTCGCGCCGGTGCAAGAGCGTGATGCGCTTGGCGATCGGATGCAGGTTGAGCGTCCAGTCGAGCGCGGAGTCGCCGCCGCCGACGATCAGGATGCTCTTGTCGCGGAACTGCTCCATCTTGCGCACCGCATAAAACACCGAAGTACCTTCATAGGCCTCGATGCCCGGCACCGGCGGTCGCTTCGGCTGGAACGAACCACCGCCGGCCGAGATCACCACGACCTTGGCCTCGAACTCCTTGCCGGCATCGGTCTTCACGCGGAACAAGGGATCGCCGATCTTCTCGATGCTCTCCACCATCTCGTTGAGATGGAAGGTCGGGCCGAACGGCTTGATCTGCTCCAGCAGCTGCTCGGTGAGGCCCTGGCCGGTGACGAACGGAATACCGGGAATATCGTAGATCGGCTTCTCCGGATAAAGCTCGGCGCACTGGCCGCCGATCTTGTCGAGGATGTCGACCAGATGCACCTTCATGTCGAGCAGGCCCAGTTCGAACACGGCGAATAGCCCGCAGGGGCCCGCGCCAATAATCAGCACATCGGTCTTGATCGCTTCGCTCATGTCCGCTTCTTTTCAGTTGAGATCGACTGGACGGCTTTCGCCTGTCCAGCCAAGCTGGCCGGATCGGGACATGCATAATAGGGACAGCGGCTGGCGCGGCAACCCCTTGCCGAGCCTGCGCAACTCGGCTGTATGGACGGGAAACCGACGGAGATCCCCCTCGTGAATGCCCCTGTCCGTGCTGACGATGCGCCGCGCCTGGAAGACTTCCCCTATCGTCTGTCCGACAATGTGCGCTTTGCCGATCTCGACCCCAACGGGCACGTCAACAACGCCGTCTATGCAAGCTATTTTGAAACTGGCCGCGTCACGCTGGTGAAGGACCGCAGCATGGGGCTGATGCCGGCGGGGCTCAGCTGGATCATGGTGCGCCTCGACATCCATTTCCGCGCCGAGCTGCACTGGCCGGGCCAGATCGAGCTCGGGCTCGGTCTCGTCAAATTCGGACGGACATCGACCACCTTCGATCAGGTGGTGTTTTCGGAAGGGCGCTGCGTAGCGTCGGCGAAGGCGATCACGGTGATGATCGATGAGGCGACGCGCAGGCCGACGCCGCTGCCGGCGGAGGTCAAGGAGAACTTCCGCCGCTGGGTCCGTCGCGGTGTGAATCCGGACGGCGAATAGGGCGTTCTCGAGCGAAGTGGACGCCGGTTCGCGTGAAGAAAACGCGTCAAAACAAAAAGCCAGAGCTCGGTTCTGATTCAATCAGAACCGAAAAACGCTAGGCCTGACGCTCCGGCGTCGACACGACCAGTCCGTCGAGTTCGTCGGTGACCTTGATCTGGCAGGACAGCCGCGAGTTCGGACGCACGTCGAAGCCGAAATCCAGCATGTCCTCTTCCATCGGCGACGGCGCGCCGACCTTCTCGCGCCACGCTTCATCGACATAGACATGGCAGGTCGCACAGGCGCAGGCGCCGCCGCATTCGGCTTCAATGCCGGGAATCGCGTTGCGGATCGCGCCTTCCATCACCGTCGCGCCGTTCTCGATATCAATGGAGCGTTTCTCGCCGGAATGGTCGATAAAGTGGATTTTGGCCATGATTGCTCGTGCTGCCGGAATGCGCCGGACGATGGATGGAAAGGTCCCGGCAGTCGTATAACGGGTCGGTCCGCGCAGCGCTAGCGCGGAGACCGAAAAGCTGCCAGCCGGCCGGCAAGCCTCCTGGCCGGCTCATGGAGGTGGTTGGAGCCTAGGACCGGCCCAGAATCAGCTCGATCGCCGTGCGCGCCTCGGCAATCGCGGCCCCGAGCGCGGCCAATGGCTGGGCCGGATCGGAACCAGCCGTCAGCGCCGTTTCCAGCCGGGCGGCGGCCTCGGCGACGCCAAGGGCGCCGATCGCCCGCGCCGATCCCTTCAGGGTGTGGGCGTGGGTCGCCGCCTCGGCAGGCAGGGCGGCCAGCTCGCCTAGGATCCGGGCCGACTGGGTCGAGAACATCGCCAGCACCTCGCGCTCGAGCTCGGGGTCGCCCAGCGTCATGCGCCGGAGGTGCTCGACGTCGATCGGGCCGTCGCTGGGGGCGAGCGGCGGCGATTGCGTCCATTCAACCCGTTCGAGATGAAGCGGCATGGCCTGTCCCTGTCGTCTCCGCCCGGCCCTGGCCGGCGGATCGTTGACCCAGCCAATCACGAAACTGGTTAACGGATTGTTGTCGGGATGATCGGCAAATCCGCCCGATTCTGGACAATTTCCGGACACAATCGGTGTCCTGCGACAGGAATTTCGAGTACCGATAAGGCCTTATGGCGCAAAGCTGTTAACGATGATTAAGAAAGTATTAATCGCAAGCATTTCATTCGCATCACTCTCCCCATAGGATGTTTGCGGATGTAGCGGACAAGCCGCCGAGGGGGCGCTTGCGCTCCGCTTGTGGGCACCGGCTTCGAGCTTGCGTGGGGACGAACGCAGGCTCGCCGACGCGTAAATAGTGAGAGGGCTCAGACTGAACATGGCGAACACTCCCAAGAAGGTCAAAGATCCCACCGAAGTCGCGCTTTCTGCCATCCAGGAAGCCCTCAACATCAGCGAACAGGGCGCGGAGAACCGCAGCCTCCACAATGAAGGCGCCACGCCGCCCAGCCTGCCGCCATCAACTCCGGATTTTTCAGCGACATCGTTCGATCAGCGTCCGACTGCCGAACGTTCGGCGTTCGAGCCGATCGAGGAACCGCGCGCGCCGCGCCGCGCCGCCAATGATGACCGCGAGAGCATCGGCCAGATGCTGCAGACGCTGCAGGGAGGCCGCGCCCGCAACGCCTTCACGCTGTTCTTCGTCTGCTCCGGCGCCTGGCTGCTCGGCGGCGTCATCCTCACCATCGCGTTCTGGCCGGCGCTGCAGGCTTCGATGGCCCAGGGCACCGGCGTGCTGGTGCTCGCCGGCCTCGCCGCGCTGTTCGCCGTTCCGGTGCTGCTGTTCTACTATCTCGCCAGCCTCGCCTCGCACGGTCAGCGCATGCAGATGATCGCGCAATCGATGGCGCAGGTCGCGATGCGCTTCTCCGAGCCGGAGAATGCCGCCGCCGATTCCATGGTGACGGTCGGCCAGGCGATCCGCCGCGAGGTCGCGGCGATGGGCGACGGCGTCGAGCGCGCGATCGCGCGCGCCGGCGAACTCGAGACCCTGGTTGCCAACGAGGTCGCCGCGCTGGAACGCGCCTATTCCGACAATGAGGTGCGCATCCGCGCGCTGCTGCAGGACATCGCCCACCAGCGCGACAATCTGGTCGGCCAGGCCGAGCAGGTGCGCAGCGCGATCTCCGGCGTGCAGATCGACCTGCGCCACGACATCGCGCTGATCTCGGACGCGATCGCCTCGCGCGTCGACGAGGTCGCCAAGAGCATCACCGGCGCGCTGGAAGAGCGCGGCCAGCACATCACGACCGCGCTGAGCCACGCCGGCGACAACATGATCCTCGCGCTCGGCGAGCGCGGCGGCGACCTGCTCGACCGCCTCGAGGAAGCCAGCGCCGAGACCACGCGCGCGGTGCTCGATGCCTCCGAGCGCCTCACCACCAGCCTCAACTTCAAGACCGGCCACGTCCATGACGAGTTCGTCGATCTGGCCGATCGCGTCCACGAGATGCTGAACGAGCGCATCGACCGCATCACCGGCGAGTTCGAGCAGCGCTCGTCCGTCATCGTGGACGGCATCTCCGACCGCACCGAAGAGGTTCACGACTCGCTGAAGAACTCGGCGGACTCGCTGCTGCTCGAGCTCGAGCTGCGCAGCAACGACCTCGTCAGCAAGATCGACGACGCCGGCAACCGCCTCGCCGGCCAGATCATGACATCCGGCGACAAGGCGAGCGAGGCGCTCGACGTCACCGTCAATTCGCTGGTCGCCAAGGTGGTGGGCCAGACCGAGACCGCGCACGATTCGCTGTCGCTGCAGATGAGCGCGTTCGACGACCTGGTGAAGAACCACGGCAGCGAGCTCGCCGAGAAATTCGCCCGCGACTCCGGCACGCTCGGCGCGCTGATCACCCGCCACATCTCGGAATTCGACCGCACGGTGAAGACCTTCGGGGGCGACATCGTCGAGCGCATGGGCCAGCGGACCCAGGACATCGCCGACAGCCTGAAGACCTATGTCGACACCTTCGACCATCGCGTCACCAGCAATAGCGGCGAGATCACCGCCTCGCTCGACCAGCGTCTGCTCCAGTTCGAGACCACGCTCGGCAGCCGCGTCACCAATCTCGACGCCTCGCTGACCGACAAGCTGTCGTCGTTCGACAGTTCGCTCGCCAACAGGATCGGCTCGTTCGACGGCCGCCTTCAGTCGCTGGATGATGCGATCGACGGCCGCATGAAGACGCTCGAAGTCACCTTCGAGAGCCGCGCCAAGTCGGTCACCGACACCATCGACGGCCATCTCGGCACGCTCGCGACCCAGCTGACCGAAGGCGCCACCCAGGCGATCCACTCGATCGATTCGCGCCTCGGCCTGCTCACCACGACCCTGACCGAGGGCACCGTGCAGGCGATCGCCGCGGTCGACCATCGTATCAACGGCGTCACCGAGACCATCGACGGCCACAGCATCCGCCTGGTCGACACCATCAACGGCCACAGCACCCGCCTCGCCGACACCATCAATGGTCACAACTCGCGCCTCGTCGAGACCATCAGTGGCCACAGCTCGAACCTGACCGACACCATCTCGGCGCGCTTCGCTGACATCCAGCAGGGCATCGAGAGCAGCGTCGGCGTCATCGCCGGCGACATCGACACCCGCGTCGCGCAGTTCGAGGATCTGCTTGGTTCGCGCGTCGAGGCTGTCGCCGGACGCATCGAGAGCAGCGGCCGCCAGGCCAGCGAGGACCTGATGTCCCGCGCCGAGCTGCTGTCGTCGAGCATCAAGTCCCATGTCGAGGATGCCGAGCGCTCCCTGACCAACCTCGTGGTCAACACCAGCGAAACCATCCAGACCGGCGCGCGCACCGCGCAGCAGGCGCTGCTCACCGTGTCCGCCGACGTCGGCAACCAGCTCAAGCTGAGCTCGGCCGAGGTCGAGGGCGTGCTGACCGCCGTCGGCACCTCCGCCGCCAACTCGATCCTCACCAGTGCCCGCGACGCCCAGGTGTCGCTGGTCTCCGCTTCCGGCGACGTCGCCTCGCAGATCAAGGCGCTGTCGGAGGATGTCGAGCGCACACTGCAGGCGGCCGGCAGCGCCACCGCAGCCTCCGTGCTGTCGGGCGCCCGCGACGCACAGACCACGCTGGTCTCTGCCTCGGTCGAAGCCGCCAGCCAGGTCAAGTCGCTCGCCGCCGATGTCGAGCAGTCGCTGTCGATGTCCGGCTCTGCCGCCGCCGAAGCGATCATGACCGGTGCCCGCGAGGCCCAGACCACGCTGATCGCGACCTCGAGCGACGTCACGGGCCAGGTGAAGTCGCTCGCCAGCGACGTCGAGCGCTCGCTCTCGATGGCCGGCTCCGCCACCGCCGAAGCCGTCGTCGCTTCCGCCCGCGAGGCCCAGAGCACGCTGGCCGGCGCTTCCACCGAGGCCGCCAATCTGGTCCGCTCGCTTGCTGCCGACATGCAGCACTCGCTGTCGACCGCCGGCTCCGCGACTGCGGAATCCATCGTCGCCTCCGCCCGTGAGGCCCAGAGCACGCTGGCCGGCGCGTCGACCGACGCCACCAATCTGGTCCGCACGCTATCGGCCGATATCGAACGCTCGCTGTCGATGGCCGGCTCCGCCACCGCGGAAGCCGTCGTCGCCGCGGCGCGAGAGGCCCAGGGCACGCTGACCGGCGCATCGACCGAGGCCACCGATCTGGTCCGGACGCTGGCGGCCGACATGGAGCGCTCGCTGTCGCTGGCCGGCTCCGCCACCGCGGAATCGATCACGTCAGGTGCGCGCGAAGCCCAGAGCACGCTGGTCAATGCATCGACCGACGCTGCAACCAAGGTGTCGGCGCTCGCCTCCGACATTCAGCGCGCACTGTCGATGGCCGGCTCCGGCACCGTCGAGGTGCTGACGGCCGGCGCCCGCGAGGCGCAGAACACTCTCGTCACCGCCTCCACGGAAGCCGCCAACCACGTCAAGTCGCTGGCAGCCGATGTCGAGCGCACCCTGACCTCGGTCGGCACCAACACCGCCCAGTCGATCCTCGGCAGCGCCCGCGATGCCCAGACCTCGTTCGTGGCCACGTCCAGCGAGGCCGCGGCCCAGATGCGCGCGATCTCCGTCGAGATCGAGCGTTCGCTGACCACGACGAGCGCGGAAACCGCGCAGACCATCCTGGGCAGCGCCCGCGAGGCCCAGAGCTCGTTTGCGGCGACTTCCGCCGATGCGGCCGCCCAGATCCGCACGCTCTCGACCGATATCGAGCGCGCGCTGGGTTCGGTCACGGCCAAGACCACCGACAACATCCAGACCTCGGCGCAGAACGCCCAGGCTGCACTGATCACCATGTCCAACGAGGTCTCGACCAAGGTCAAGACGACCTCCGCCGACATCGAACGTTCGGTGCTGTCGGCCTCCAGCGCGTTCGGCTCGGCGATGACCGGCAAGACCGACGAGATCGTCACCTATGTGCAGCAGCAGACCGAGCGGCTGTCGCAGATGGTCGACGGCCGCCGCGGCTCGCTGGTCGAGGCGCTGACCGCCAAGACCACGCAGCTGTCGAACGACATGGATCGCGCCACTGCCGATGCGCTGAAGGCGATCGAAACCCGCGGCCTCGCCTTCTCGCAATCGATGGCGGCGCATGGCGGCGACGTCGCGCGCAACATCACCTCGGCCGGCGATCAGGCGACCGGCGCGGTGTCGAAGTCGCTCAAGGAACTCGAGCAGGCCTCGCGCGTGGCGATCGACCAGTCGCGCCAGGTCTCGATCTCGGCCGTCACCGAAATGCAGGAGACCAGCAAGATCCTGCGCACCGACACGGTCGCGCTGTTCGAGCGGCTGCGCGAGGGCAACATCCTGCTGCAGGAAGTGTTGACCGGCGCCCACGACAACCTCAACTCGCTGGAGCGCGCGCTGGTGACCCGCGTGGCCGACTTCGTGTCCGCCATGAACGACGTCACCTCGCGCAACGGCGTGGCGACCCAGACGCTGGAAGACCAGCTGACGGTGTTCAACAGCAAGACCGGCAAGGCGCTGGAAGATCTCGGCGCGCTGTCGAGCCAGTTCGAAACCCATGGCAAGGCGCTGATCGATGCGGCTGCCGTGGTCGAGCAGGCCAACCGTTCGACGACGGCCTCCGTCAGCGAGCGCAAGTCGGCGCTGGAAGCGCTGGTCACCACTATCGACCTGCGCACCACCGATCTCGACCAGCGGCTGTCGCGCTTCACCGGGCTGCTCGATGAATCGCTCGGTGCCGCCGAGGAGCGCGCCCGCGACATCGCGCGCGTGGTGGCGGAGACCGCCGGCGCCGGTTCGGCTGCGATCAGCAGGCAGTTCGAGGCGGTGCGCCAGGCGGCCGAGAACGAGCGTCAGCAAACAGTCGACGCGATGAACGACCTCTACCAGCAGAGCAACGCCGAGACCGATGCGATGTTCAAGGACTCGACGGAGAAGTTCTCCACGATGGTCACGGCGATGAAGCAGATGGCGAGCGAGATGCACAGCGAGCTCGAGGCCACCCGCAACGAGCTGCGCCGCGGCGTGCTCGAGATGCCGCAGGAGGCCGCCGAAAACACTGCGCAGATGCGCAAGGTGATCGTCGACCAGATCGAGGCACTCGCCGAGCTGAACCGCATCGTCGCCCATCACGGCCGCGGGCTCGACGTGGTCTCGACCAACCGCGCCAGCGTCCGCCACGAGGAACCGGTGATGGCTGCGGCCGCCGGCGGCCGCGCCGACGTTCGGATGCGCGACGACGCACGGATGCGGGACAATGGCAACAGCGCTTCGACGCTGCCGCCGCCTGATCTCGGCATGGCGAGCTCGCGCCGCACCGAGGCCCCGTCGGTCAGCCCCGCTGGACCCAACAACAACGGTGATGGCTGGCTGTCCGACCTGCTCAACCGCAGCGACGCGCCGCCGCCTGCCTCGCAGGGCCAGCAGCGCCCCCGTCAGCAGCAGCCGCAGCAACCGGCCGCCAATCCGCTGGAATCGCTGTCGCTCGACATCGGCCGGCTGATGGACCGCACCCTGGCGGCCGAGATGTGGGATCGCTACCAGCGCGGCGAGAACAAGGCGTTCAGCAAGCGCCTCTACACGCCGGCCGGCCAGAAGGCCTTCGACGAGGTGGCCCGCAAGTATCGCGCCGACCGCGGCTTCAAGCAGACGGTCGACCGCTACATCGCCGAGTTCGAGCGCCTGCTCGACGAAGTCGCCCGCGACGGCCGTGGCCAGCAGGAGCTGGCTGGCCACCTGACCTCGGAGACCGGGCTGGTCTACACCCTGCTCGCGCACGCCGCGGGACGGCTGGGGTAAGCTAGCGAGTTGCGAATAGCGAATGAAAAACGGAGACCGAGAGGTCTCCGTTTTTGCTTGGGCTAAATGAATGTCTCCGGCAGATCGCTATCGCTGCTCACAATGGCGGTGCGGCCAACAGCGAACCCTACTCGCTATTCGCCCTCCACCATTCGCCCATCATGTCACTGCTGCCGCCGCCGCGGCCCGGCCGGTGCTGCGGCCGGAGCCGGCGCGGGCTCGGGTGCGGCGTTGTTGCTGCCGCCGAAGATCACCCGGCTGGGATTGCGGTCGAAATTGTTCACGGCGCGGCTGATGTCGGCCAGCGTGCGGCGGCCGTCGTTGACCAGGAGATTGGTGCGCTTGTCGACGTTGTCGGCGAGCTCGCGGATCGACTTCACCATCAGGTTCAGCTCGCTGCCATTGTTGCCGCCGGCGATCGCGTTGAGACCCAACATCAGATTGTCGGCCTTGCCCATCACGCCGTCGACCTTGAGCATGACGTTGTCGATCTTCTCGGAATTGCGCGCCAGCGCCTGGGTGAAGACCTCGAGATTCTTCAGTGAGTTCTTCACCGACTGCTGATTGTCGGCGACGATGCGGTTGACGTTCTGCAGGGTGGCGCGGATCGCTTCGGTGACGTCCTGCAGCGCGTTGGGGTCGGCGGTCAAAACCGGGATGCCGTCCTCATCCAGCGGCACCGGCGGGGCGGCCTCCTCGCCGCCCTTCAGCGAGATCGCCGCGACGCCGGTGAGGCCCTGGAATTCGAGGCCAACCAGGGTGTCCTTGCGCAGCGGTGCGTTGTTCTCGATCATCGCCAGCGCGACCACGCGGCGCGGGTTATCGAGCTTGACCGAGACGACCTCCCCTATTCGGATACCGTTGAAATTGACGTTGCCGCCGTTGCGCAGGCCCGATGCCGGCCCCTCGAAGATCACCCGCAACGGGCTGCGCTGCTTGGTGGTGTGCAGGCTCTGGAACCACAGCACGAAGCCGAACGCGGCGGCGATCACCGCCAGCGTGAAAGCCCCGATCAAGACGTAGTTCGCCCGCGTTTCCATCAATTGCTCGCGTTAATCACTGTTGGGCTCTCGCGCAGCCGGCCTGCATTCGAGCCCGTCGAATTCCTGTTGGCGCATGATCTCGTCCGAAAACCGGTCTCCTCGTCTCCGGATCATGGGCTAGGCCACAACGGCTCGGGCGCGCTTGCCGTTGAAATATTGCTGCAGCCAGGGATGCTGCGATGCCTTCATGTCGGCGATCGATCCTGCAGCAATGATCTTACCGTTCCCTAAAACGGCGATACGGTCGCACGCGGTGTAAAGACTGTCGAGATCGTGGGTTACCATGAAAACGGTCAGCCCCAAAGTGCGCTGCAGGGTGCGCACCAGCTCGTCGAAATCGCCGGCACCGATCGGATCGAGGCCCGAGGTCGGCTCGTCGAGAAACACAAGTTCGGGATCGAGCGCAAGCGCGCGCGCCAGCGCGACGCGCTTGATCATGCCGCCGGACAGTTCCGACGGATAGCGATCGGCGACTTCAGGCTTGAGGCCGACCATCACCAGCTTCGCCACCATGATCTCGTCGAGCAGCCGCTGCGAGACCCGCAGATATTCGCGCGCCGGAAACTGGATGTTCTGGCGCACCGTAAGCGAGGAGAACAGCGCGCCCTGCTGGAACAGGATACCCCAGCGCCGTTCGACGGCGCGGCGCTGCGCCGAGCTCGCGGCGTCGAGGTCGACGCCGAACACCTCGATGCGGCCGGAGACTTTCGGTACGAGGCCGATGATGGTGCGCGTCAGCACCGATTTGCCGGCGCCCGAGGGGCCGACGAAGCCGAGGATCTCGCCGCGCTTGACGTCGAGGTTGAGGCCGTCGAGCACGCGCGTCTTGCCGAATTGCACGGTGATGTCGCGGACCCGGATGATGGCGTCGATGTCCTCTTCCGCCATGGTCACATCCCGATCGAGGCGAAGAAGATCGCGAACACGCCGTCCATCACGATCACGAAGAAGATCCCTTTCACCACCGACGCGGTGGTGTGCTGTCCGAGCGATTCCGCCGAACCCTGTACCGCCAGCCCTTCAACGCAGGCGACGATGCCGATCACCGCCGCCATCACAGGCGCCTTGACCATGCCGACGATGAAATGGTCGATCGATATGGCATCACGAAGGCGGAGCAGGAAGGCCTCCGGATCGACGCCGCCATAGAGCCAAGCGACGAGACCGCCGCCATAGAGCGCGGCCATCGCGCCGAGGAAGGCCAGGATCGGCAGCGCCAGGACCAGCGCCAGCATGCGCGGCAGGATCAAGACCTCGATCGGATCGAAGCCCATGGTACGCAACGCGTCGATCTCCTCGCGCATCTTCATCGAGCCGAGCTCGGCGGTATAGGCCGAGCCGGAGCGGCCCGCGACCATGATCGCGACCAAGAGCACGCCGATCTCGCGCAGCACCAGCACGCCCAGCATATCGACCACGAAGATGTCGGCGCCGAACCTGCGGAAATGGAAGATGCCCTGCTGCGAGATGATGCAGCCGATCAGGAAGGTGATCAGCACCACGATCGGCACCGCGCGCCAGCAGACCTGCTCGAGATGATGCACCGTCGAGGTCAGGCGGAAGCTGCGCGGATGGATCAGCACGTTGCCCGCCGCGGCGATCACCGCGCCGAGCATGTCGACCAGGCCGATGATGGTGCTGCCGATGCCCGCCACGGTGCGGCCGATCTGTTCGAGCATGCCCGTGATCGACAGCGGATCGCTGACGACCCTGGGCGCCGGGCCAACCCGGCGAACCTCGTCGACCAGGCTGGAATAATTCGCCGAGAGGCCCGCGATCTCGGCTTCCGCGCCGGCATCGCTGAGGCTGCGGCGCAGCCGCTCGATCAGCCAGGCGCCGAAGGTGTCGAGGCTCGCGACCTGCGACACATCGATGAAGATGTGGGGACGGCTGCCGCGCAGCTTCTCGGCGTCGGACACGATCCGCTCGAGCGCGGGCGCAAAGCGGGCGGTCCAGTTGCCCGCCGCGCACAGCGCCAGTCCTTCGCCTTGGGCTATCCGCTCCAGTGTCGGGTCGCCGCTCACCTTTTGCCTACCCCTCAAGCCGGTTGGCCGCCGCTCACGCAGATCTCCGGCGACGCCGGATCGGCTTGTCGAATCTGTCACTAACCAGCCATAGTTGGTTGCGCGTCGCAAGCTACGGTTCAGGAAATAGTAGACTTTAAAATGACTTCCACCCCATCCGGAGCGATTTCCCTCAACGCGCGGATCGAGCGCTGGCCGATCGCGGGGACCTTCACGATCAGCCGCGGCGCCAAGACCGAGGCCGTCGTCGTGGTGGCCGAGGTAAGCGCGGGAGGCCTCATCGGCCGCGGCGAATGCGTGCCCTACCCGCGCTATGGCGAAACGCCCGAGGCGACGTTGCAGGCGATCCAGGCCATGCGTGAGCCGCTCGCCGGCGGCATGGGCCGCATCGCCCTGCAGGCCCGCATGCCCGCCGGCGCCGCACGCAACGCGCTGGACTGCGCGCTGGCGGACCTGGAGGCCAAACGCGCCGGTCAGCGGATCTGGAACCTGCTCGGCCGGCCCGCCCCGGAACCCCGCACCACCGCCTATACGATCTCGCTCGGGACGCCTGAGGCGATGGCGGAGGCCACCGCAAAGGCCGCCCATCGCGCCCTGCTCAAGATCAAGCTCGGCGGCGACGGCGATGGCGCGCGGATCGCCGCCGTGCGCAGGGCGGCGCCCACGTCCGAGCTGATCGTCGACGCCAACGAAGCCTGGACTGATGACAACCTCGCCGCCAATCTCGCGGCCTGCGCCGATGCCGGCGTCACGCTGATCGAGCAGCCGCTGCCGGCGGGCAAGGATGAGGCATTGGCGCGGATCAAGCGCCCGGTTGCTGTCTGCGCCGATGAGAGCGTGCATGACCGCGGCTCGCTCGAAGGCCTGCGCGGCCGCTACGATGCGGTCAACATCAAGCTCGACAAGACCGGCGGGCTGACCGAAGCGCTCGCGATGGCCGACGCCGCCCGCGCGCTCGGCTTCGAGATCATGATCGGCTGCATGGTGGCGACCTCGCTCGCGATGGCGCCGGCGATGCTGATCGCGCAAGGCGCACGCTTCGTCGATCTCGACGGCCCGCTGCTGCTCGCCAGGGACCGCGACAACGGTCTGCGCTATGACGCCAGCCTGGTCTATCCGCCCGACGTCGCGCTCTGGGGATGATGGGTTAGTCGCCCACGCGCCAGCCACATCACGAGCCCGCCCGTGGCTGCCATCGCCGCCATCATGTCGTAGACGCCGAGGCCGAAGCGCGCATAGACCATGCCGCTGACGATCGCCGTGGTGCTCGCGACGATGCCGCCACAGGCGGTGAGATAACCTTGCGCGCGCGCCATCACATGCACCGGCACGTGCTGCACCATCAGGCCCATGATGCCGACCTGCGTCAGGCCGAAGCTCAGTCCGTGTCCGAGTTGGACCACGGCCAGCACCGCAAGCGGCGGCTCCTGCGCGGTGATCGCCCAGCGCGCCACGGCGCTGGCGGCCGCGATCATCACCAGCACCGCCGGCGGCAGCGTGAAGCGCGGCGAAGCCGCAAACAGCACGATCTCGGCGATCACGCCGAGCACCCAGAGCACCGCGATGGTCAGGCCGCTCAGCCCGGCCTGCTGCCAGGCGATCGATGCGAAGATGTAGTAGGCGCCGTGGCTGCCCTGGATCAGCGCCGAGGACACGATGATCGCAAGGAAGGCGGGATTGCGCAGCAGCCGCGGCACGCCGGCGGCATGCGCGACTGAAGCGACCGGGCGGCCCAGCGGCCGCAGCGTCAGCCCGACCAGCGCGCCGAGCACGGTCACGGCCGTGATGATCCAGATCAGATCGACCTCGGCGACATAGCGCAGCAGGAATCCGCTGATCAGCGCGCAGACCGCGAAGGCCGCCGACCCCCACAGCCGCAACGGTCCGTAGTTGAGGCCGAATTGCCTGACGCCGCGTAGCGCATAGGCGTCGGTCAGCGGCACCATCGGCGTCCAGACGCAGCAGGTCAGCGCATAGATCGCGAGCAGCACGAATGGCTGGTGCTGGGTGCCGATCACGGCAAAGCCGAACGCGGTGGCGAAGCCGGTGGCGATGATCGCGCCGCGCAGCATCTGGCGCCGCTCCGCCGCTGCTGTGACCAGCGGCAGCACGGTGAAGCGCGTCACCGGCGGCACCGCGGTGATGATGCCGATCCAGGTGGCGTCGATGCCGATCGCCTTCAGCCACACCGTGAAGAACGGCAGGTGAACCCCGGTCATCCCGAACAGCGTGGCGTAGAATGCCGCAAGGCTGCGCGCGAATCGCCGCGATGCAACTTTTGCTGCAATGGGGATTTGTGATTCGGAAGACATCAATTCAATTGCGATTCGCGCGATATCGTGGTGATCGTTAACCCAACGCGCAGTGATTTGCGCGGAGAGATTGTGATGGCCGAAGAAGCATTCGCCCTGTCGCCGATTTCCGCTCGCGCGGCCCTGCCGAGCGAGGAGGATTATGCTGCGATCAGCGCGGCCTTCATGGAGACCTCGCGGGGCCGCTGGTTCCTCGGCGAATACGCCAAGCGCAACCGCAATGCCGATACGCGCATGGTGCTCGATGCCGTGGCGCGGATCGAGGAAAGCCTCAGCGCGCAGCGGCAGGCTGCCGCAGCGGCGATCAGGGACGAGCAGCTGGCACAGGCACTGGACGCCCTGCGTGGCGCGATCGAGGCCGCCCAGGCCTCCGCCATCGCGGCGCTCGACGGCGTCAACTTCGAACAGAACCTCGCGCCGGTGCGCAAGGGCGTGCGGGTGATTCGTGAAATCTCCTGGCGGCTGCGCGAGATCGGCAACGACGGCCGGATCTGCGACATCATCGATTCGCAGGCCAGCGCGATCGAGGCCGGCGCCGCCGAGGTGTCGATGAACGACGCCAAGGCCGTGCTGGACGCCGCTTTCGCGGCGCTGGCCCGACGGCTCAGCGAGTTCGATCCGGACAAGGCGGCGACGCCTGCGGCCGAACCTGATGTGGCTGCGGCACCCGTGGCGGAAGCACCTCGCGCGGAACCGACCGCCTCTGCTCCCTCGCCGCAACCAGTGGCCGAATGCGCTGTGCCCGATGCGATCGTCGCTGTCACGCCGCCGACGCCGCCTCAGGAGGCCGCTGCAGCGCCGGCCGCCGAAGCCACGATGCCTGCTGCAACGCAGAGCCCCGATGCCGCTACGGTCGCGGCGCCGCAGCCGAGCGAAGCATGGCTCAAGGCTGAGGCCGCATTGGCCGAAGCTGAAGCCGCAGAGCTCGCCCGCGTCACCGACGAAGCCGCCGCCGACGCCCAGGACGAAGCCGTACTCGACCTGATCGCGATGGAGATGGGCGCGCCCGATCCGGTCGACGAAGAGGCAATCGCCGAAGAGATGCGTGTGGCCGAGGAGATGCGCATCGCGGAGGCGATGGGCGTCGCGGAGGCGATGGCAGCCGAGCCCGAAATGGTTGCGCCAGCCATTCAGCCCGAGCCCGCACCGGCGCGGGTCGAGATCAAGGTCGAGCAGACAATGGTTGCTGCGGCAGCGTCGTTTGCCGAAACTGTGGCGGTTGCCGAGGCTCCGGCGCCCGTCCCGCCGCCTCTGCCGCCCGCCCTTGAGGCGGCTGCTGCTCCGCCAGCAGAAGTCTCGCTCGGCTCGACCATCATCGCCAGCGGCCTGCTGAAGAAGCCGAGCGTCGCGGCCAACGATCCGCTCGCGCCGATCCGCCGCATGAGCCAGGCCGAGAAGATCGCGTTCTTCTCGTAGGCGCGGGCGACCTCCAATTGCCGACCTCCGCTGCGTGACCCAGCTCACGTACCGCGGCCGCATCTGCGCCTAACCTCCCCGCGACCGGTCTCGCACCGGGATCCGCTTGGGAGCGCGCCATGACCCGCCTGACATCCATGATGATATCGGCCGCATTGCTCGGCCTGCTGAGCCTCGGCGTGCCCAGCCCAGGATTTGCCGAGACCAGCAACATCAGCGTCGGCAACGCAACGCAGGCGACGACACAATCCGCCGATCAAGCCCCTACCCCTACGACGCCTGCGGCGTCGACGCCGGCTGCGTTGCGCAGTCCTGAGCAGCGCGTCGCGCTGGTGATCGGCAATGCCAATTATCAGAACGCGCCAAAGCTTGCCAATCCCGGCAATGATGCGCAGTCGATGGCCGAGCTGTTGAACGCCGCCGGCTTCGAGGTGATCTCCGCGACCGACCTCAAGCAAGGCGAGATGGTCAGGGTGTTGCAGGACTTCTCCGACAAGGTCGCCGCGCGCGGCTCCAATACGGTCGCGATGATCTATTACGCCGGCCACGGCGTGCAGCTCGCCGGCGAGAATTATCTGATTCCGGTCGATGCAAAGATCGCAACGCCGTCCGACCTCGACGGCAATGCGGTGCGCCTCGTCGACGTGATGGGGACGCTCGAGAACATCCCGAGCCGGATGCGCATCGTGGTGCTCGACGCCTGCCGCAACAACCCGTTTCCTGACGTCAACGACGCCGGCCGCGGCCTTGCCGTCGTCGATGCGCCGAGCGGCTCGATCGTCGGCTATTCGACCGCGCCCGGCATGGAGGCGCAAGATGGCAGCAAGGACGGCAGCAACGGCCACAGCCCCTACACCAATGCCTTCCTGCGGCTGGCGCGCGAGCCCAATCTGCCGATCGAGCAGCTGTTCAAGCGCGTTCGCCTCGAGGTCAACTCGACGACCGATGGCCGCCAGACGCCGTGGGAAAGCTCGTCGTTGACCTCCGACTTCACTTTCTTCGGCGACACCGCGATGGCGGCGGCCCGCGCGCCCGCGAATGGCCCGGTCGTGCAGATCGCCTCGAACCTGCCGAACCGCTCGGCGCGCCAGGCCTATGACTTCGTGCTGTCGGAAGGCCGACCGGATTACTACGAGGAATTCATCCGGCTCTATCCGCGCGATCCGCTGTGCGATCGCATCCGCTTCCTGCTGACCAACTGGCTGCAGGTCGCGGCCTGGCACAAGGCGGTGCTTGCCAACACGCCGTTCGCCTACAAGACCTTCCACGACAATTTCGCCGGCAGCCCCTACGCGCAGCAGGCCTTAAGGCTGCAGACGCAGCCGAAGGCCGTGCCGCTGATGCAGTTCACGCGGCTGTCGAGTCATCAGGCCTTCCGGCCGATCAATGCGGGCGCGCAAGGCGCGATCGGCAAGATCGTGACCATGCCCGCACCGGGCGCAAAACCGGTCGGCATGCCGGGCTCCGTCGGCAAGGGCAAGGTCGCGAGCCTTCCCGCAGCGAACACCGTCAGCACCACGTCGAACCCGGTCATGAAAGGCAACGGCAGGCAGCACGTCCGCACCGAGCGGCAGAGCATGCCAGTCAACCGGATGAGATCAGGCGGCAGCCATACGGCCTTCCACTCCAGCTCAACAGGCTCGCACTTCAGCGCAATGGGCGGCGGCCACGGTGGCGGCTTCAGGCACTGATCCGCAGCACAACGAAACGGGGGCAGAGCGATCATCGCCCCGCCCCCGCTTCTTTCAAAATGCTTGATCTCAGGCGACGAGCTTCGCGAACAAATCGGCGTCGACATTGCCGCCGGAGAGCACGATGACGACATTCTTGCCCTTGGCGTCGATCCGGCCCGCCAGCAGCGCGGCGAGACCGATCGCGCCGCCGGGCTCGACCACGAGCTTCAGCTCGCGATAGGCGAAGGCGACGGCGGCACCGACCTCGTCATCGGAGGCGCTGACGCCATTCGCGAGCAGCTTGCTGTTGATGGCAAAGGTGAGCTCACCCGGCATCATCGCCATCAGCGCATCGCAGATGGTGCGCGGCGCAACCGCATGCGCTTCGCGATGGCCGACCTTGAGCGACAAGGCATGATCGTCGTAGCCCGCGGGCTCGGCGACGATCACCTGGGCCTGCGGATACTTCACCTTCACCGCGGTGGCGACACCGGCGATCAATCCGCCGCCGGAAGCCGGCGCGACGACGATGTCGGGCACGAGGCCAAGCGCGGCCATGTCCTCGGCGATCTCCCGGCCGGCGGTGCCCTGGCCCGCGATCACCAAGGGATCGTCATAGGGAGGCACGAGCGTCGCGCCACGCTTGCTGGCGATGCCGCTCGCAATCGCCGCACGGTCGTCGCGATCGCGATCGTACAGCACGACCTCGGCGCCATAGGACTTGGTCCGCTCACGCTTGGTGAGCGGCGAGTCCGCAGGCATCACGATGGTCGCCTGCATGTTGAGGATCTTCGCCGCCGCGGCCACGCCCTGGGCATGGTTGCCCGAGGAGAACGCAACGACGCCGCCGCTCCGCTTGTCCTGCGGAATCGAGGCGAGCTTGTTGAACGCGCCGCGGAACTTGAACGATCCGGTCCGCTGCAGCATCTCGGGCTTGAGGAAAACCCGGCTGCCGACGCGTTCGTTGAGAACGGGAAAGGTCAGGAGCGGCGTGCGCACCGCGAACGGCGCGACCACCCTTGCGGCGGCATCGATGTCCGCGGCAGCGACGGGTGGATTTAAAGTGGTGTCCGTCATCCGCGATTTGTATCGCGGCGGGACGCAGCCCGGCAAGACGCTTTAGCGTGAGTTTGTGTGGGTGGCCGGCAGGGCCGCAAAATGATGCTCTTCGGCACCGAATTCGATCGCTTCCCCCTCGCCGTCGGGCGCAGCGGGCCGGACATTCATGCAGCGGTCGATGAACACCCGGGCCGAGGCCTGCCAGGTGTGAAGCGCGGCAAAATCGACGCAGGCCTGCCGGGGAATGCTGAGTGCCTCGAGACAGGCATGGTGCAAATCGTCGTCGAGCACGCCGACCGGCGCCGCGCCTATCACGTCGCGAGGACCGGTGACCGGAAAAGCGGCAACCGGCAGGCCGCTCGCCAGCGCCTCGAGCAGCACCAAACCGAACGTATCGGTGCGGCTCGGGAAAACGAACACATCGGCCGCAGCATAGATCTCAGCCAATTCTTCCCCATGGCGGGCGCCGAGGAAAACGGCTTCCGGATATTTCCGCTCCAGCGCCGCCCGCGCCGGGCCGTCGCCGACCACGACCTTGGTGCCGGGCAGGTCGAGATCGAGGAATGCCTCGAGATTCTTCTCCACCGCGACCCGGCCCACGCTGAGATAGACCGGCTGCGGCAGGCAGAGATCGACGTCGCGCGGATGGAACAGCCCGGTATCCACGCCACGCGACCACAGCACCACATTGCGGAAGCCGCGCTGGCGCAGCTCGGCCGCCAGCGCCGGGGTCGCCGCCATCACCGCCCGGCTCGGCTTGTGGAACCAGCGCAGCGCGCGCCACACCCAGGCCTCCGGGACAGGCGTGCGCGCCGAGACATATTCGGGGAAACGGGTGTGGAAGCTGGTCGTGAACGGCAGGCCGTGCTTGCGGCAGTAGCGGCGGACCGACAGCCCGATCGGGCCCTCGGTCGCGATATGGATGCTGTCGGGCTTGGCCGCCTCGATCAGGCTGGCGACCTTTGCCTGGTACGGCAGCGCCAGCCGAAGATCGCGATAGCTCGGCATCGCGAAGGTGCGGAACTCGTCCGGCGTCAGGAAACTCACCTCGACGCCGAGTGATTTCGCCGCCTGCGCCATCATGGTCAGCGTGCGGACAACCCCGTTGACCTGGGGATGCCACGCATCGGTCGCGACCAGGATATGCGTCATGCAGCGCGTGCCGTCACTCGCGGAACTGGCGCGATCCGGCGCACCGGGTCGGTCCAGGTGATGATTTCGAAGCTGCCGTCCTCATGCTCGGCGAGCGCCGTGCAGCTCTCGACCCAGTCGCCGCAATTCATGTAACGGATGCCCTGCTCGTCATGGATCGTCGCGTAGTGGATGTGGCCGCAGATCACGCCGTCGCAACCGTGACGCCGCGCCTCGCCGGCCAGCGTCGCCTCGAACGCGCCGATATAGTTCACCGCCTTCTTGACCTTGAGCTTGGCCCATTGCGACAGCGACCAATAGGGAACGCCGAACATCTTGCGGAAGAAGTTGACGAAGCGATTCATCTGGATCGCGAAGTCGTAGGCTTTGTCACCGAGATGGGCGAGCCAGCGCGCGTTCTGCACCACGAGATCGAAGATGTCGCCGTGGATCACGAGATAGCGCTTGCCGTCGGCGCCAGTGTGAACGGTGTTCTCCACCACATCGATGCCGCCGAAATGCGTGCCGTAATATTTGCGCAGGAACTCGTCGTGATTGCCCGGGACGTAGATCACCTTGGCGCCCTTGCGCGCCTTGCGCAGCATCTTCTGCACGAAATCGTTGTGAGTCTGCGGCCAATACCAATTCGACTTCAGCGCCCAGCCGTCGACGATATCACCAACCAGGTAGATCGTGTCGGCATCGTGAGAGCGGAGGAAGTCCAGCAGACGGTCGGCTTGCGAACCGCGGGCTCCGAGATGGACATCGGAGATAAACAAAGTGCGAAAGTGCCGCTCGGGACTTTCTTCACTCAAGGAGTCGCTTCCCATGCCTGTGCACCTAACAGATTCCTGTGACAAGGCGATGACGATCCCCGCGACCCAAGGCCCCACAAACAGTTAACGAGAATCAGCAGTACGCCCCTCCAATGCGGATAACAGCGGCGTGCGACAATCTGGCGACATCAGCGGTCGCGGCTGTGTGGAACAGGTGTTGTGTTGCGCGTAGATCGCAGCGGAACAACGCACATGCGTTAGCCCAGATGGAGCGAAGCGCAATCCGAGGCCTTCGCGCGCGAAGGGTTCATTCCCGGATTGCGCTGCGCTCCATCCGGGCTACAGGCAATCAATAATACTTGTGAAAATGATGCACCGGCCCATGGCCGTGGCCAACGGCAAAACGATCCGCGGCGGCGATCGCTTCCGTGATCCACGCCTTGGCATTGCGCACGGCGGTCTCCATGCCCTCGCCTTTCGCAAGTCCTGCCGCGATCGCCGACGACAGCGAGCAGCCGGTGCCATGCGTGTTTGCTGTCGCGATGCGCGGCGCTGATAGGGCGATGCTTCGCTCAGCGTCGATCAGATAGTCGATGCTTTCCGCACCGTGTCCATGGCCACCCTTGACCAGCACTGCGCAGCATCCCATCGCCAGCAATCGCTTGCCCTGACGTTCGACATCTGCCTCGCTCGTCGCGACCGCCTCGCCCAACAGTGCCGCCACTTCCGGCAGGTTCGGCGTGATCAGCGAGGCCTGCGGAAACAGCAAGCTACGCAACGCATCGATGGCCTCGGCGGCGAGCAGCCGATCGCCTGATGTCGCGACCATCACCGGATCGAGCACGATGTGGCGCGGCGCCCAGCGCGTCAGCGCATCGGCAATCGCAGCGATGGTCTCGGCTTGCGCCACCATGCCGATCTTGACCGCGCCGACATCGAGGTCGGAGAACACGGCATCGATCTGGGCGGTGACGAATGCAGCGGGCACCGGATGGATGCCGCTGACCCCGGTGGTGTTCTGCGCGGTCAGCGCCGTGATCGCGGAAGCGCCATAGACCCCGAGCGCTGCGAAGCTCTTGAGGTCGGCCTGGATGCCCGCCCCACCGGAGGAATCCGAGCCGGCAATGGTGAGCGCGACCGGCGTCATCTTGCGGCTCCGGCGGTTGAGGCGAATGAGACCGTGACAAATTGGACCATGGCCTGTCCTAGCCCGGCCGCCCACCGGCAGCAAGTTCGCCTGACTTTACCGCGGGTTGACCTTGTCTTTCCCAGCGCTTGTCCCCTTGCCTTGGCCGCCGGTTTTTGGCCTATAGTCGGCCAAATCCCCGGAGACGACTTTGATGGTTCCTTTCTTCGTCCAGATCAAATGCAAGCTCGGCCAGTCCTACACCGTCGCCAACGCGCTGGCGGAAGCCGAGATTGCGTCCGAGATCTATTCCACCGCGGGCAACTACGACCTCCTGGTCAAGTTCTACGTCGACCACGACACCGACATCGGCCATTTCATCAACGAGAAGGTTCAGGTGATCCCCGGCATCCAGGACACCCTCACTATCATCACCTTCAAGGCGTTCGGCGCGAAGTAGGGCATGATCCGGAAAGCTGCGAAGCGGCTTTCCCGCGCGACAGACGCGGAACGCGTCGGCGCGGAGGTCATGTGCAGACGCTCGCAAGTGCCATATGCGACGGCCTTGGGTCCGCGCGGGACAACTGCACAATTTCTGAATATTAGAAGAATACCCCTGAGTTGCCCGACGTGTCAAGTTGCTTGGTCGAACGTCGGACGCGGTCGGCTACTTTGCATGGGGTTGTTTTTCGATATTTTGGCAGCGCCCCTGTGACGGCCCGATAGCATCATATTGCGCCAGAGCGTTTTCCAGGGAACTGGCTGAAAGAAAACGCGTCAAAACAACGATCTGGAGCCCCGTTGCGATTCAATCGGAACGGGGTTCTAGGATTTCTTCTCGGGCTTCACCGGTTTCGGCGGCCCCTCGACCGGCGGTAGCGACTTGATGTACTCGGCGATCGCATCGCGATCGCTTGATGAGAGCTGCGAGGTGTTGCGGATCACGCGCACCATCGAACCGCCGGCGCTGTCGCCGTCCGGAGTCTGGCCGCTCTCGAGGAAATAGGCGACATCCTTTGCGCTCCAGTCGGCGATCCCCCGCGGCGTGATATTGGGCACCCAGCCCTCGCCTTCCGGATTCGGGCCGCCGGCGAAGCGCTGCGCGGTGATGATGCCGCCGAGGAAATTGCGCGGGCTGTGGCACTCGGCGCAATGGCCGAAGCTGTTGACGAGATAGGCGCCGCGATACCACTGCGCCGAGCGGCTCGCGTCTGCGATGAACGGCTTGTCGTCCATGAACAGCAGTTTCCAGACCCCGACATTGCGCCTGATGTTGAAGGGGAACGGCAAATCATGGTCGCGCACCTTGCCGGCAACCGGCGGCAAGGTCTTCAGATAGGCGAACAGGTCGCGGACGTCATTGACCCTGGCGTGCTGATACGACGTGTAGGGAAACGCGGGGAAATAGTGCGTCCCCGACGGTGAGGTCCCCTTCATGACCGCGGTGACGAAATCGGCCTCGGTCCAGCGGCCGATGCCGTCGTTCGGATCGGGCGAGATGTTCGGCGCGTAGAAGGTGCCGAACGGCGACGGGATCGCGAGCCCGCCGCCCAATTTGGTGCGGTCGTCCTGCTTCGGCACGGCGTGGCAGGAGGAACATCCCCCCGCATTGAACGTTGTGAGGCCGTTGGCCAAGTTTGGCTGGTAGGCCGGCAGCGCACTCGCAGCAACGGTCGCCGGGATCGTCAGCCACCAGAACACACCGAAGCCGATGATGCCGACCAGGCCGGCAAGGAGAAGAATTCGTCGCAACATTCACCGATCCGTCATTGGTCGCGTCAGCCTATCAACCAGTATGATGACAACCCGTCGTACAAGCTCTCATCAAATTTGCCGCAGCTCACGATCGTTTTGGGAATAAATCGGCAAAGCCGCTGTTGAAGAAGTGCAACCGTCCTGTGACGTCAAAGGGGAGAGAACCATGCCAAACAAGACCTTGCTTGCCACGCTGACACTCGGCGCTGCCGTCGCCCTCGCCGGTCCGGCCTTCGCCGAGAAGCTGCATGCCAAATTGGACGGCAAGTCCGAAGTACCGGCGAATACCAGCGCCGGCACCGGCACTGCCGATATCGACTACGACGCGGCCAGCAAGAAACTCAGCTGGAAGCTGACCTATTCCGGCCTGTCGGGGCCGGCCACCGCCGCGCATTTCCACGGCCCCGCCGAGGCCGGCAAGAATTCCGGTGTCGCGGTCGCGATCCCTAACGCGACGTCGAGCCCGGTCGAAGGCAGCGCCACGCTGACCGACGCGCAGGCCGCCGATCTGCTCGCCGGCAAGTACTATGTCAACGTCCATACCGCAGCCAACCCGGGCGGCGAGATCCGCGGCCAAGTCACAAAGTAACAGATCACGAAATAACGAGCCACGAAGTAAGACTTCAACAAGAAACGGCCGACACAAAAAAGGGCGGACGCCTCGCGGCGTTCGCCCTTTTCATTGACCGACGGCGATCAGCCCTTCTTGAGGCGATAGGTCTCGTGGCAGCCGCCGCACTGCTTGCCGATGACGCCGAGCTCCGCCTTCAGCGTGTCGACATCCTTGATCTTGCCCTTGGAGTCCGCGACGGCCTTGGTAAAGCTGGCGATGTGCTCGCTGAAGCCGGCCTTGTCTTCCCAGATCTTCGGCCCGGCCGAGTAATCGCCATCCGTCTTCAGCCCCTTGGAGCTTTCCGGGAACAGCGTCGGCAGCTTCTTGGCGGTGTCTTCGAACTTCGCCAGCGCGGCGTCGACAGTTGCCTGATCGTAGGGCTTCTCGCCCTTGACCATGGCCCCGAGCGCACCGGCGTTCTTGCCGGTTTCCTTCATCTGGGCCTGAGTCTGCTTGACCTGCTCCTGGTCGGCCACGACCGCACCGGCACTCAACATCAGCATCGCTGCAACGACGACAATCCGCTTCATCGGCAAAACCCCTCAATTCCGCTCTGTCCCGGTCCGCAGGTACGCGGCCGGCCTGGTTTGCAAAACACCGCAGGCGGAATCTTCATTCCGCCTGCGACAATTTATCAGAGATTATGGCGGCGCTGTGCCTCGCGGATCGCGATCCAGACCCGCTCCGGCGTGGCCGGCATGTCGACGTGGTCGATGCCGTATTCGCGATGCAGGCCCTCGACGATCGCGTTGACGACCGCCGGGCACGAGCCGATCGCGCCGGCCTCGCCCGCGCCCTTCACCCCCAGCGGATTGGTGGTGCAGGGCACGTTGTGGGTCTCGAACACGAAGGACGGCCCGTCGGCGGCGCGCGGCATCGCATAGTCCATGAAGGTGCCGGTGACCAGCTGACCGTCGGTCGGGCTGTACACCGCCTGCTCCATCAGCGCCTGCCCGATGCCCTGCATCGCGCCGCCATGGACTTGGCCCGCGAGCATCAGCGGATTGAGCGTGACGCCGAAATCGTCGACGATGACATAGCTGACGATCTTGATGATGCCGGTGGCGGGATCGATCTCGACCTCGGCGAGATGCGTGCCGTTCGGATAGGTGCCGTCGGCGCTGGCGAAGGTCGCGCTCGCATTCATCTTCGACGTATCGCCGCCGGGACGCTTGGCGAGATCAGCAAAGCTGACCGAGCGGTCGGTGCCGGCGATGCGGATGCGGCCGTCAGCGATCTCGAGGTCGCCGGTGCCGGCTTCCAGTGCCTGCGCCGCGAGCTCCTTCAGCTTGTTGCCGAGCTCATGCGTCGCCCGCTGCACGCTGACGCCGCCCGACGGGATCGAGGCCGAGCCGCCGGTGCCGAGCCCGGTTGCGATCTTGTCGGTGTCGCCCTGCAGCACATGGACGCGCTCCGGCGGCACGCCGAACTGCTCGGCGACGATCTGCGCGTAGGCGGTCTGGTGGCCCTGCCCGCTCGACTGCGTGCCGATCAGGATCGAGATGTCGCCATTGGGATCGAGCGCCACATTGGCGGTCTCCTCGCCCATGGTGCCGCAGACCTCGACATAGCTCGCCATGCCGATGCCCCGCACCAGGCCGTCCTTCTTGGCCGCCTTGGCGCGCTTGCCAAACTCCTTCCAATTGGCGATCTCCATCGCGCGCTTCATATGCGCGACGAAATCGCCGGAGTCGTAGACCTTGCCGGTCGCCGTCGTGTAGGGCAGCGACTTCGGCGGGATGAAGTTCTTCCGCCGGATCGCATCCGGCGTCATGCCGAGCTTTCGCGCAGCGGCATCGACCAGCCGCTCGATCACGTAGGCGGCCTCCGGGCGGCCGGCGCCGCGGTAGGCATCGACCGGCACCGTGTTGGTGAACACAGTACGGACGCGGCAATGGAAGGCCTGGATGTCATAGAGGCCCGGCAGCATGCCGGCGCCGCCATGCGGGATATAGGGCGCAAAGGTCGAGAGATAGGCGCCCATGTCGCCCATCAGGTCGACATCCATGCCGAGGAACTTGCCGTCCTCGGCGAGCGCCATCTTCGCGGTGGTGAGATTATCGCGGCCCTGCGCGTCGCCCATGAAATGGTCGGAGCGCTCGGCGGTCCACTTGACGCTCTTCTTGAGCTTGCGCGCCGCGACCGAGATCAGCGCATATTCGCGATAGGGAAACAGCTTGGTGCCAAAGCCGCCGCCGACATCCGGGCAGATCACCCGCATGTTCTCCTTCGGCATCTTCAGGATCATGTCGCAGAGGATCTCGCGCAGGCGATGGCTGCCCTGGCTGCCGATCGTCAGCGTCAGATGATCCTTCTTGGCGTCGTATTCGGCGACCGCGGCGCGCGTCTCCATGAAATTGGTGATGACGCGCGGATTGACGATAGTGATCTCGGCCACCGCATGCGCCTTGGCGAATGCGGCCCCGGCAGCGCCCTTGTCGCCGATCGAGACGTCGAACAGCAGATTGCCGGGCTTGTCCGGCCAGACCTGCGGCGCATCCTTCTTCACCGCATTGACCAACCCTGCCACGGCCGGCAGCGGCGTCCATTTGACGTCGATCGCCTCGATCGCGTCGCGGGCGTGATCGACGGTATCGGCGACCACAAAGGCGACGGCGTCGCCGACATGGCGCACCTCATCCTTGGCGAGGATCGGATAAGGCGGCGCGATGAAGGGATCGGTTTCGAGATTGAACAGGCACGGCAGGCCGCCGAGCTCGGCGACATCGGCCGCGGTCAGGATCAGCGCCACGCCGGGCATGCCACGGGCCTTGCCGGCATCGATCGTGTAGGTCGCGTGCGCATGCGGCGAGCGCAGCATCAGCGCGTGCAATGCGGGAGACGGTGCGACGTCGTCGGTATAGCGGCCCTTGCCGCGAATCAGCGCGTCGTCCTCCTTGCGCCGTACACTTTGTCCGACGCCGAACTTGATAGGAGCTGCCATCGTCTCTCCAATTGCCTTGGTGTGTTTTGCGCATATTGGCGTGGTTGTCCGCGAAGCGCAAACCGCTTTCCGCCGCACGCGGCGCTATCCCGCGGCCGGCTCCTATGCATTTGATTTGACAGGTAAAACTATACGCGCCGCAGGGCGAACAGCCAGCCACGGCCGAACAGCGTGAGGATCAGGAAGGCATAGACGAAGACGCCGACCACGATCAGCAGCAGCAGGATCATCTCGTCGCGGAAGAACCGCATCGGGGCGAACCACACATAAGCGAAATGCGAGGTCAGCCACAGCGCGAGCGCGAGCAGCACGCCACACAGCGCGAAGGTGGCAAACGAGCGGATCAGCACGCGATCGAGCGCGAGATAGCCGCGGCGGACCGCAAACATCAGCACCAGCAAGAGATTGACCCAGGCCCCGACCGCGGTCGCGAGCGCGAGCCCAACCTGCGCCAGCGAGCCGACCAGCGCGATCTTCAGCGCGACATTGACCGCGACGCCGGTCAGCGCCGCCTTGACCGGCGTCGCGGTATCCTTGCGGGCATAGAAGGTCGCAACCGCGCTGCGAATCATCACGAAGGGAATGAGGCCAACCGCATAGGCCGCGAGCGTAGCGCCGGCGCTGGCGGCATCGGCCTTCGAGAACGCGCCGCGGGCAAACATCGCGCGCATGATCGGATCGGCGACCGTCAGGAACGCCGCCACGAACGGCACCGAGAACAGCAGCGTGAAATCGAAAGCGCGGCGCTGCGCGGCCATCGCGCCGGCGTGATCGTCGGCGGTCAGGCGCCGCGACATCTCCGGCAGCAGCACGGTGCCGATCGCGATCCCGATCACCCCGATCGGCAATTGATTGAGGCGGTCAGCATAGTAAAGCGCCGACAGTGCGCCGGCGGGCAGGAAGGTCGCGATGATGGTGTCGGCGAACAGCGCGACCTGGGTTCCCATCGAGCCCAGCGTCGCCGGCCCCAGCGCGCGGAAGAAGGCGCGGACGTCCTCGTCGAGCCTGAGCGGCGCGAACCGCGGCAGGCCACCATGGCGCGCGAGGTCGCCGGCGAGCAGGAAGAATTGCAGGAAGCCCGAGATCAGCACGCCCCAGGCCGCGGCGTGGCCGGCACTCGGGAAGAACGCCGCGAGCGCCAGCGTCATCATCATGGCGAGGTTGAGGAAGATCGGCGCTGCGGCAGCGCTGGCGAAGCGATGCATCACATTGAGCATGCCGCCGTAGAGCGTCACCAGCGTGATCAGGAGCAGATAAGGAAAGGTGATCCGCGTCAGCTCGATCGCGAGCTTGCGCTGCTCGGCATCCTCGGTGAAGCCGGGCGCGAGGATGCTCATCGCCTGCGGCATGAACGCCATCGCCACGATCAGCAGGATCACCTGCGAGGCGAACAGCAGCGTGAAGATGCGGTCGGCGAACAGCCGCGCCGACGCCTCGCCCCGCTCACCATGGACATGGGCGTAGGCCGGCACGAAGGCGGCGTTGAAGGCGCCTTCGGCAAAGATCGCGCGGAAATGATTGGGCAGCCGCAGCGCCACGAAGAAGGCGTCGGCGACCGGTCCGGCACCGAGGATCGCCGCGAGCATGATGTCGCGTGCGAACCCGGTGACCCGCGATAGCAGGGTATAGCCGCCGACGGTGAAGATGCGCCCAAGCATGGCTGCTTCTAGCGCATCATCACCCTAGGTCAAAATGACGTATCAGGCCGAAAGCGCGCCGCGCACAGCCGCGATGACGCGGTCCTGGGCCGCCTCGTCGAGATAGGGGTGCATCGGCAAACTGATGACGTCGTCCGAGAGGCTTTCGCTGGTCGGCAGTCCGCCGTCGGCGACCGGGAAGGTGCCGTAAGCGGTCTGCTGATGCATCGACTTGACGTAGTAGACCGCGGTCGGAACGCCCTGTGCCTGCAGCGCCGCCGCGAAGGCGGCACGATCGGTCCCCTTCGGCAGGCGAATGGTGTATTGCGCCCACACCGAGGTGCAGCCGGTGGCCAGCCGCGGCACGGTCACGAGATTGCCGAGCCCGCGCGCATAGCGCTCCGCGACCTGATTTCGCACCGCGACCTCGTCGTCAAAAATCTTCAGCTTCTCGAGCAGGATCGCCGCCTGCATGGTGTCGAGTCGCCCGGTGAGGCCGAGGCGAACATTGTCGTATTTGTCCGAGCCTTGACCGTGCACGCGGATGCTGCGCAGCGTGTTCGCGAGTTCGTCGTCATTGGTGAAGATGGCGCCGCCATCGCCGAAGCAGCCGAGCGGCTTTGCCGGGAAGAAGCTGGTCGCCGTCGCAAGCCCGAACGTGCCGAGCTTGCGGCCCTTGTAGCTGGCGCCAAAGCCCTGGGCAGCGTCGTCGAGCACGAACAGGCCTTCGGCTTCGGCCACCGCAGCCACCGCATCGTGATCGGCGCTCTGGCCGAACAAATCCACCGGGATGACGGCAACCGGCTTCAGGCCGCGCGTGCGCGCCGTGACGATCCCGCGCTTGAGCGAGTTGACGTCGATATTGAAGGTCTCCTCGTCGACGTCGACGAACACCGGTGTCGCGCCGGTCAGCGCCACCGCCTCGCCGGTCGCACAGAAAGTGAAGGTCGGGCACAGCACGGCGTCGCCCGGCCCGACATTCTTAGCCATCAGCACCATCAGAAGCGCGTCGGTGCCGCTGGCGCAGCTCACCACGTGCTTGGCGCCGCTGTAGTCCGCCAGCGCCTTCTCCAGCGCGAACACTTCCGGCCCATTGACGAACTGGCAATGGTCGAGCACGCGGGCGACCGCGTCATCGACCGATTTGCCGAGCCGCCGGCGCTGCGCGGCAATGTCGATGAAGGGAACGGGCTCTGGACGCATGTGCTGGTTCATGAGGCTCTTCGCGCGAGTTTCAGTTGACAATCAGCCGGCGACGCGGCGCGGCCCCTTGCGGATCGTCGAGGCGGCAGGCCGGGCCGGCGATTCCAGGCAGCGGATCGCGATCTCGAGGCTGGCGACGCCCTCGTCGCCGGACACCGCCGGCAGCTTGCCGCTGCGCACGGCATCGAGGAAGGCGATCAGCTCGGCGCGGAGCGGCTCGTCATGACCGACCGGCAGATGACGCATCGAATAGCTGCCGTCCGGCTTGAAGCCGAAGCATTCGGTGACCTGGCGGGTGAGCAAATCGCCCATCACATATTTGCCGCGGGTCGCGACCGTGACGTTGCGCGCCTTGAACGGCGTCAGCCAGTTGGTGTTGATGTGGGCGAGCACGCCCGACTCGGTACGGAATTGCAGCAGCGCAATGTCCTCGCGTTCCGCGACCGCGCTCGAGAGCTGCGGCTGCACCTCGACGATGTCGGACTCGGTGAACCAGCGGATCAGGTCGATGTCGTGCACCGCAAGGTCGATCACGACGCCGACATTGGACATCCGCGGCGGGAACGGGCCGACCCGGGTGATTCCGATCGACAGGATGTCCTCGCCCGAGATCGCCTGCTTGATCGCGGCGACCGCCGGATTGAAACGCTCGACATGGCCGACCATCAGCGTGACGCCGGCCCGCTCAGCGGCAGCGACGATCTCGCGACCTTCCTCGACCGTGGATGCGACCGGCTTCTCGACCAGGATATGGATGTTGCGCGCGATGCAGGCGAGCGCGATCTCGTGATGCAAATGGGTGGGAGCCGCGATCGTCACCGCATCGATGCCCTCGGCGAACAACTGATCGAGGGTTTCAAAGGCGCGGCAGCCGACCAGGTCGATGGCACGGGTGCGGTGTTCCGGAAGCGGATCGACAATGCCGATCAGCAGGACACCGGGCAGTCCGGCCAGCACGCGGGCATGGTTGCTGCCCATCACGCCTGCGCCGATCACGCCGACGCGCAATGCGCGGCCGATATCGGCCTTCGCGCCGGCTGCGGACACTTTTGCATTCATATCGTAGACCCCAAGTAACGTTCTGGCGGTTGTCCCGGCTCCTCGGGGAGCCACACCGGCTCCGAGGGAATCAGCACCTAGGCCCCTCTTCCCGATCTGCGCCCTTGGCGCAAATCACCCCGCTTCGTTGGCAGCCGCTATAGCACGGCGTCACAAATGTGGCGAATGCCAACAACGAAATCCGGACACGTTTTGATTCAAAGAGTTACATCGCCCCGCGACTCACTTTTGAGCGCGGGAACCCACTCGCCTCAGGTGCGCTGATAGTCGTCCTCGATGCGGATGATGTCGTCCTCGCCGAAATAGCTGCCGGTCTGCACCTCGATCAGCTCGAGCTGAATCTTGCCGGGATTCTCCAGCCGGTGGACCGCGCCGATCGGGATGTAGATCGATTCATTCTCGTGCACCGTCTTGATCAGCTCGTTGACGGTGACCTGCGCCGTGCCGCGCACCACGATCCAGTGCTCGGAGCGGTGATGGTGCTTTTGCAGGGACAGCCGCCCGCCGGGCTTGACGATGATGCGCTTGACCTGGTGGCGATCGCCATTGTCGACCGACTGATAGGAGCCCCAGGGACGATGCACCTTGATGTGGTTCTCGGTCACGCCGGGAGCGGCCACTTTCAATTTCGCGACCAGCCGCTTCAGGCCGTTGGCGTCGTTCTGGCGCGACACCAGCACGGCGTCCTGGGTCGCGACCACGACGAGGTCGTCGACGCCTTCAAGCGCGACCAGCGCACGATCGGTCGAGACGTTGCAATTGCGGGAGTCCTCGAACACCGCCGCGCCGCGCGCCGCATTGCCCTGGCCGTCCTTGTCGGAGAGCTCCCAGACCTGGCGCCACGAGCCGATGTCGGACCAGCCGCACGCCACCGGCACCACCGCGGCATGGGCCGTCTTCTCCATCACGGCATAGTCGATCGAGATCGCCTTCGCCGCGCCGAAAGCCGCGGCGTCAAGCTTGTAGAACCCGAGGTCGCGCGTCGCGGACGCAACCGACTGCTCCACCGAGGCAACGCTGTCCGCACCGACATTGCGATACTCGTCGAGCAGCACGCCGGCGCGGAACATGAAGTTGCCGCTGTTCCAGAGATAACCCGCGTCGATATAGCCGGCCGCGGTTGCGGCATCCGGCTTCTCGACGAATTTCGCCACCGCACGCACCTCGCCGGCAACCACGTTGCCCGGATTGATGTAGCCGTATTCGGTGGCGGGCCGTTCCGGCTTGACGCCGAAGGTCACGATGCGCCCGGCCTCTGCGGCCACCAATCCGCCGCGGCACGCGGCGACGAAGGCCGGCGTGTCCCGCACCAGATGGTCGGCGGCAAGCGCCAGCACGATGGCTTCACTGTCGCGGCTCTGCGCGAACGCCGCCCCCGCCGCGATCGCCGGCCCCGAGTCGCGGCGCATCGGCTCCAGCAGCACATCGGCTTCGCGGCCGATCTCGGCCAGCTGCTCCAGCACCATGAAGCGATAGGCCTCGTTGGTGATCACGATCGGCCGCTCGAACAGGGCGGCATCGGAAACCCGCAGCAGCGTTTCCTGGAAGGTCGAGCGCGCCCCGAACAGCGACAGGAACTGCTTCGGATGAACCTCGCGTGACGCCGGCCACAGCCGCGTGCCCGCGCCGCCACACATGATCAGGGGAATAATTCGTCGATCCATCGATGCCTCAGTCCTGTGTGCAAGGCCTGTCATATCCATCCGCGGACAGACGCCAAATTGGCCCGGCCGCCGTGGCCGGCGGCCCTGTTACCTGGGAAGCATTATCCGGGCAGTCACGCGCCCCCACGCGTCTGGTCGGATTTTACCGGTCTTGTAACCTTCCGGTGAGCGGCTGGCCGCCCCCCGTTCCGGCCTGTTTAGCCATCCCTTCGCGCCTGCCGCAATAGGGACCAGTACGGGTATTGCCAGATCGGTGCGGAAACCATACCAAGGCGGCGAATTTGGGCGCGCGAAAGCGTTTTGCGCTGTTTTTGACACCTCCTGAAACCTGGCAGCGCGAACGGAAATGCGCAGAATCCTGCTTTCGACCGTCAAGATCCTGATCTCGGCTGCGCTGCTGTATTTCTCGCTGCGCAAGGTTAATCTGTACGACCTCGCCTCCCGTATCCAGGTCGAGAGCCTGGGCTGGCTCGGCCTCGCGATTGCGGTCACCTTCCTGCAGATCTTTCTCGGGGTGCTGCGCTGGCGCGAGATCAGCGTGGAGTGCGGCGCGCCGCTGGAGACCGGGCAGGCGATGCGTTACAACGTGATCGGCACCTTCTTCAACCAGACCCTGCCCTCCTCGATCGGCGGCGACGCCGTGCGGCTCTGGCTGGTCGCGCGCGCCGGTGCGGGCTGGCGCGCCGCCACCTATTCGATCTTCGTCGACCGCGCGATCGGACTGATCGCGCTCGCCGTCGTCATTGCCGCGGCCCTGCCCTGGAGCTATCGGCTGATTTCCGATTTCCACGGCTGGACGGCCTTGCTGCTGCTCGACCTCGCCGCACTCGGGGCCGGATTTGGCTTCCTGCTGATCGGCGTGTTGCCGTGGCCCTGGCTCAAGCAGTGGTGGGCGACCCATCACATCCACGCCTGCGCGGTCATCGCCAACCGGGTGCTGTTCAGCCGCGCGCGTGGATTGCGGGTCACGGTCCTCTCGATCGCCATTCACGTGGTGACCGTCGTGATCGGCTGGTGCGTGGTGAAGTCGATCACGGCCCCGGTCACCTTCGGCGAGATCTTCCAGCTGCTGCCGCCCGTGATGCTGATCACCATGATGCCGATCTCGATCGCCGGCTGGGGCGTGCGCGAGGCCACGATGGCGCTGGCCTTCGGCTATGCCGGCTTGATCGCCAATGAGGGCGTCAACATCTCGCTGCTGTTCGGCGCGGTCTCATTCGTGGTCGGCGTGTTTGGCGGTCTGGTGTGGATCGCAAGCCCGGAAAAGGCCGCCAAAGGCGCCGAGCCGATCGAAGTCCCGGGATCGCAATAGCCGGACCACAATGAGCAGTTTCGAGATCCTCCTGTCGTTGATCGCAGCGGTTCTGGCCGCATCGATCTCGGCCATCCTGATCCGGGCGACGCGGCCGCTGCTGCTGCGTGTCGCACTGGCGAAACCAAACGCGCGCTCGTCGCACCGCATTCCAACGCCGCAGGGCGGCGGCATCGCGGTCACCCTTGCCACGCTGCTGGCGGGCGGGATCGTCATCGCGCTCGCCGGATCGCCCGACCTGACGATCCCGGTCATCGTGTTCGCAGCCTGCCTGTTCATCGCCGTGGTGGGCTTTGCCGACGACATCCGCTCGCTGCCGGTCGTCCCGCGGCTGTTGCTGCAGGCAGCCGCCGTCGCGGCCGTGGTGTTGTCGGCACCCGGCGATCTCAGGCTGGTTCCGGCCTTCCCGCTCTGGCTCGAACGCGGCCTGCTGCTGATCGCCGGCCTCTGGTTCGTGAACCTCGTCAACTTCATGGACGGGCTCGATTTGATGACGGCAGCCGAGGCCGTGCCGATCACGGTCGCGGTCGCCCTGCTCGGCTGCTTCGGCCACGTCCCCGCTGCGGCCGCGCTGGTCGCGGCGGCGCTGTGCGGGGCGCTGCTCGGCTTCGCGCCGTTCAACCGGCCGGTCGCAAAGATATTCCTCGGCGATGTCGGCAGCCTGCCGATCGGCCTGCTGCTCGGCTGGTGCCTGCTCGCGCTCGCCTTGCATCAGCAGTTCGCGGCCGCGCTGCTGCTGCCGCTGTATTACTTGGCGGATGCGACGGTCACGCTGTTTCGCCGGATGGCGCGGCGCGAACCGTTCTGGGCCGCGCATCGCTCGCACTTCTATCAGCGTGCGACCGATAACGGCTTCACGGTGTGGCGCGTCGTCGGTGAGGTCTTTGCGCTCAACCTGGTGCTGGCGCTGCTTGCATTCGCTTCGGTCGCGTTCAATTCCCTCGCCGCGGATATCGCGTTTTTGCTGGCCGGCGCACTCGCCGTCACCTGGCAGCTACGGCGGTTCTCACGGCCGCTCTGATCACGTCAAACTTCCGTTTGGCGCAGCGTGCGCTTCAGGCCCTCATCGAGGCTGAGCGGCTGCTGCCAACCGGTGCCCGCGATCTTGGAGAGATCAAGCTCGAGCGAGGCGAACAGGCTGTCATAGGCCTCCTTGCGCCCGCTCACCGTAAGCGACACCTTCAACAGCGGCGGCGGCAACCAGAACAGGCGCGGCGAGGTTTCTGCCGCGCGGGCAAGGCGCTCGACAAACTCCCGCGTCGAGACCTGCTCGCGATCGGCCACCAGAAACACGTCGTAGTCATTCCCCGGATGCGACAACCGGTGCAGGATGAACGACGCTAGGTTCTCCGCCGACAGGAACGCGCGACGATTCTTTACGTAAGCGAGCGGAAGCGGCATGCGATTGATCACCGCGCGCTTGAGCAAGGCGAAATTTCCCTTGGCGCCGGCCCCGTAGATCAGCGGCGGCCTGATCACGGTCACCCTCATGCCACTGCCCGGCACAATTTCCTTCAGGCCGACTTCGGCCGCGGCCTTTGAGTTTCCATAGAGGCCGCGGGGCGTCAGGACATCGTCCTCGCGAAATGGCGGGCGCCCGTAATTGCTGCGCCCGTGCACCAGGATCGTGCTGACGAAAATGAAATCCCGAACGCCCGCTGCCGCCGCCGCACGCGCCAGATGCAGCGTGCCTTCGATATTGACGTTGCGGTAGAGCTCGATCGCCTGCTCGTCCGACTGCTGGTGAACGCGGGCCGCGAGATGAACAACGACGTCGACGCCATCGAGCGCGGCGCGCCAATCGGTGGCTGGACTGAGCGAGCCTATCGCCACGTCGTTGGCGTCTTGCGGCGTGGTTCGCACCGCGCGGCGCACCACCCAGCCATCGCGCGTCAGCGCGGGCACCACATGGCGACCGACAAAGCCGCTGGCACCCGTCACCAGTACCGTCCGGCGACCATTGCTCATGCCGCCCGCTCCACTTCGCGATTGGATAGCAGCTCCGCAACCAGCGCGGCGTAGCTCGCCAGCGCCCGCTCCGGACTGAAGGTCCGCGCGGCCGCGACGGCACGCTCGGCCATCGCTGCGTCCTGCGATCGCGACGCCAGGCGGATGGCGTCGGCGAGTTGATCCGGCCTGCCCGGCGCGACGACCCAGCCCAGCCGGTTTTCGCTGACGGTCAGCGCCGCCTCGGCCTCGGGCTCGGAGACCAGGATGACGGGCCGTCCGGCGGCAAGCAGGTTGTAGAACCGGCTCGGCACCGACACGCCGGCGACATCCTTGCGATAGGGAATCAGCCAGACATCCGCACTGGAGAGCAGCGCATCCAGTTCGCCGTCGGCGACGCGTTCGACCAGCGTGACGTTGGCGAGCTGCGCTGAGGCCTGCATCTCCTTCAATCGTACAAAGCCCATGCCCCACCCCGAGAGCAGGAAATGGATGTCGTTCTCGTTCCGCAACAGCTGCGCTGCGTTGAAGACGATGTCCGGATCGTGGGTGAAGCCCAGATTGCCGGACAGGCCGACGACGAAACGGGCGCCGATCGCCTTGCGAAACGGATTGTCGGGGCTGACAGGACGGTTGCCCGGGGCGAGCGTCGCCCAGTTCGGAATGAACCTGATCTTGTCCTGTGTCATGCCGCCATAGCGCAGCAGCAGCTTCTCGGCGTCGCGGCCGATGACGATGACGATGTTCAAGGCACGGAACATCAGCGCGTTGATCGCGCGCATCGCCCGCGCCACCAGCGAGGCCGGCCGCAGCAGCCCGGCCATCACAAGCACGTCGGGAAACAGGTCGTGCAGGATCAGCGCCGACTTCGCCCCCTTCAACCGTGCCGCGGCGGCAACCGCGTAGGGCAGCGCAAACGGGGCGGTCACCGTCAGCGCGACATCGCCGCGCTTGAGCCGCGACAACAGCGCGAAAAAGATTCTGCCGGTGAACAGCGCCTCGGCCAGCGCACGCTTCACCAGCGCCGCCTTGCCCGGCAGCCAATTCCTGATCTCGACGACCACCGGGCGCCCCGGCGCGGGTGCCCGCGCCGAGCCCGGCATCCCCGAGACCACCATCACATCCGTCTCCTGCGCGATCCGTTCGGCGATCGCGGCCATGATCGCGGCGGTCGTACTGTGGTCCGGCGGATAATGCTGGCTGACGACCACGACTTTTCGGGAATGAGGCATCAATGGCTTTCGAACTGGTCCTGCCCCATCGTCCGCAGGGACGGCGCGGTCAGGCGGCATTCGATCCGAACTCGGGCACGGCATCCTGCAGCACGGCGCGGATGGTCACGCGGTCGTCTCGCTCGATCGCATCCTCCAGCGCCGCGAGCCATTTGCGCAACGTCGACATCGGCGGCTGGTTCGGCTTGGCCGCCATGACGCCGGCGACGCCGATCTCGAGCGTCGGCTCCTGGCTCGCGAACAGGATCTCGTTGAGCCGCTCGCCGGGCCGGATACCGCTGAACACGATCTCGACGTCGACGCCGGGTTGCAGGCCGGACAGGCGGATCATCCGCTCGGCGAGATCGACGATCTTCACCGGTTGGCCCATGTTCAGCACATAGACCGAGACATCGGGCCGCGCCGGCGTCACGGCGTGCGTCGCGGCGGTGATCACGAGATCGCAGGCCTCGCGGATCGTCATGAAGTAACGAACCATGTCCGGATGGGTCACCGTGATCGGGCCGCCGGCCTCGATCTGCGCCTTGAATTTCGGCACCACCGATCCGTTGGAAGCCAGCACGTTGCCGAACCGCACCGAGATCAACCGCATATGCGGCTTGCCCTTGGCCTCGGTCATCAGGTCATGATCCAGCGCCTGGCAGTACATCTCGGCGAAACGCTTGGTCAGGCCCAGCATCGATACCGGCTCGATCGCCTTGTCGGTCGAGATCATCACCATCGCGCTCGCGCCCGCAGCGCGCGCAGCGTCGGCCACGTTCACCGACCCGAAGATGTTGGTCTTGACCCCTTCGCTCCAGTCACGCTCCAGGATCGGCACATGCTTGAGCGCCGCGGCATGGAACACGATGTCCGGCTTGAACTCGCTCATCAGGCGCGTGATGCGTTCGCGATCCCTGATGTCGGCGATCCGCCCTTCGATCTCGGGGCCGGTGTCGCGCGCGGCCAGCGCCTCGGTCACCGCATAAAGCGCCGGCTCCGAGTTCTCGACGACCAGCAGGCGCGCCGCGCCGAAGGTCGCGACCCGCTCGCAGATTTCGGCGCCGATCGAGCCGCCGCCGCCGGTCACGATGACGGACTTGCCCTTCACCAGCGTCTCGAGCCGTGCGTAGTCGATCTTCTGGCTCGGGCGCAGCAGCAGGTCTTCGACCGCGACATTGGTGAGCCGCGGCGCGTCGCCGCCCTCCAGCGACGGCAGCCGGCTGACCATCAGGCCGAGCCGCTTGGCGCGCATCAGCACGCTTTCCGGATGCGCATCCGGCTCGAAGGCCGAGGGCGTCATCACCACGCGCTTGATCGGCCGCTGGCGGTTCTCGAAGTCCCGAATCACGGCCTCGATGTCGTCGACGCCGCCGACCACGGGAATGTTGCGGATCATCTGGCCGCGGTCCGCGACCGACGGCGACAGCACGCCGACCGGCCAGAGCCGCTTGATGGCCCCGTTCTCGATACCGCGCAGCACGACTTCCGCATCGGCGGTGCGTCCGACCAGCAGCGCCGGCGCGGCGTTGTCGGAGCGGGCATGCAGGCGCGTGCGGGAATAGCGGAAATAGCGATAACCGAGCCGCAGCGCGCTCAGCGCGAACACCTCGAGGAAGAAGAACAGGACGATCGTGATCCTGCCGAGGAACACCGGACTGTGCGAGTTCGCTCCCTTGAAGAAGTAGACGTAGTCCAGCACGACCAGTGCCAGAGTCAGCACCGCCGCGACCCGCAGGATGTTCACCGCGTCCGGCAGCGAGGTGAAACGCCATTTCGCCGTGGTCAGATTGGAGAAATAGCTGACGACGATGCTGAACAGCACGAACCAAGGCAGAATGCGCAGCAAATGCGGCAGTCGATCGGTCAGGAGGCTGCCTTCGAAACGCAGATAGAAGCTCGCCAGCAACGCAAACGTCGTCGCCAGAGCGTCATGCGCCAGGATCAGGAAGTTGCGCAGGGTAAATTGTGAAAGACGCGTCATCTAATGGACGGGTTGCCGGCAACTGGGAATTCGCGATGGGACATTGGCTGGCTGATAGCTTATCTGCAGGGCCCTTGCCAGCGATCATGGACGGATCGGAGGCCCGGGTTCCATATCGGTCCCGGATCGCCCCTTCAACGCCATGCCGCCGGCAACCCCGACGCCCAGCACATACATCCAGCCTTCGTGGAAGTCGAAGATGTGGGAATTAAACAACGAACTTGAAATATTCTGCACCACGACGAGAAGTCCGATCCAGTTGACGAGACCGTCGCCGCGGAACAGCAACAGGTGCAGTAGCCACATCGCATACAGGATCGCTACACCCACAATGCCCCACTGCACGGCGACGTTCAACGTCTGATTGTGAGGGTTGCCGATCACTTCGCCCGAGGCCTGGGTCACACCGCCGGTCGCGACGCGCTCGAACAGTCCCCGCGTCGCTCCGGTGCCGTGGCCGATGACCGGCGCCTCGGCGAAGAATCCGAGCGACTTTCGCCAGAATTCGAGCCGCAGACCGAGCGAGGTCGGCTCGTTGCGCTCCATGTAGAGCTTGTAGTCGCGCTGGAACGACTCGGCCGTCCAGCGCAATTGCGGCGATGCGTGCCACGCCACCATGGCCGCCGCGGCGGCCGCGCAAAGGATCACGACGATGCTGCGCCAACGCAGATGGAGCAGCGCGAACACCGCGAACATAATCGGAACCGTCACGATCGCAGTCCGCGACACCACCACCAGCGCCATGTTGGCGAACAGGCTGAGCGCGACCGCGATCAACAGGATGGCCGGCAGGACGCGCTTGGCCCGCAGCAGCATCACGATCGGATAGGCCAGCCCGACCGCGCACAGCGTGAATTCCTGGCTCTGGTCGATGTAGTTCTTGACGAAGACGCCCTGCTCGCCCGGAGCTGGCGCCCTCAGCGCGAGGTGCGGATAGGCAAGCACCAGCCAGGACATCAGCATCAACAGCGTGCAGGACACGACGAAGGCCACGAACACCCAGTTGCCGCGGGTCGAGCGCTGGAAATGATAGAGCAGGACCGGAAGCACCAGGAGCTTCGCGGTCGGCCCGACCGCATACAATCTCGCTCCCCAGGCGGCATCGGACCAGAGTGTGCCAACGAGCGCGAGGCAGAACAGCGCGATCGGCGCCACGCAGACCGGCCGCTGCAGCAGCGACCAGAACGCCTTCAGATCGACCGTCGGCGCGATCGCGATCAAGAGCACCACGCCGAAGATGCCGACCAGCGAGGTCGACCACGGCAGCGACAGCGCAATGAGCACCGCGACCACGTCGGTCGTGGCCTGCCAGCGCACCGGATCGCGCCAGGCCGGGCACGCCGCGGCGCCTGCCGGGGATGCCACGCTCGCGCTCACGTCTTGCCCTCACGGGCGCGGGCCACCAGCGACGTCGTGCTGTGGCCGGGCAGGATCTCGATCAACACCACCTCGCCGCCGGCGGCCTCGACGATCTCGTGGCCAACCACCTGCTCGCGGGTATAGTCGCCACCCTTGACCAGCACGCTCGGCCGCACCTTCGTGATCAGGTTGATCGGCGTGTCCTCCTCGAAGATGGCGACGAGGTCGACGGCCTCCAGCCCCGCCAGCACCTCGGCGCGGGCACGCTCGTTCTGCACCGGACGGCCCTCGCCCTTCAACCGCTTCACCGAGGCGTCGCTGTTCAAGCCGACGATGAGGCGATCGCAGGCGCCGCGCGCGGCGGTCAGCACCTTGACGTGGCCGGGATGCAGGATGTCGAAGCAGCCATTGGTGAAGCCGATGCGTAGGTCCTGCCTCCGCCATTCCGCAAGATGCGCATCGATATCACCGCCGGCCGGAACGATCTTCTCCTCGGCCACCAGCGAAGCATGCGGCAGGATCCGTCGCCGCAATTCATCGGACTTGACGATCGCGGTGCCGGTCTTGCCGACTGCGACCGCGGCGGCGGCGCTCGCGATCCGCAACGCGGCTTCCCAATCGGCACCGCCCGCCAGCGCCAGTGCCAGCGCCGCGGCAACGGTATCGCCAGCCCCGGAGACGTCACGCACCTTGACCGGCAGCGCCGGCACATGGATCGAGCCACCGTCCCGCGTCACCAGCGTCATGCCGCGCTCGCCCTGCGTCACCAGCATCGCTTCGCAATCGGCGAGGACCATCGCATCGGGCGCGGCCTGTGCGATGCTGTCCTGGCTGTCGGCGCGGCTGCGGGTCGCCTCGGCGAATTCCTTGCGATTCGGCGTCAGCACGGTCGCGCCGCGATAGATCGCCAGATTGGCGCTCTTGGGATCGACGATCACGCGCTTGCTGGCCTGGCGCGCGGCATCGATCACGTTGCGGATCACGCGCGCGGTGAGCACGCCCTTGGCGTAGTCGGACAGCAGCACGATGTCGGCGCGCACAAGACGCGGCAGGATGGCGTCGATCAGCTGCTGCTCGATCGCGGGCGCGGCCGGCGCGGCGAGCTCCCAATCGGAACGCAGCATATGCGTCGAGAACTGTTCGGAGACGAAGCGCACCTTGCGCGTGGTCGGACGCGCGGCGTCGCGCACCAGCACGGCTTCGATGCCGGCCTGCTTCGCCAGCGCCTCTGATAGCACCGTGCCGGCGGCATCCTCGCCGATCAGGCCGACGAAGATGCAGCGGCCTCCGAGGGAAGCGATATTGCGCGCGACGTTGCCGGCGCCGCCGATATTGATCTCGCTGCGCCTGACCGCGATCACCGGCGCCGGCGCTTCCGGCGAGATCCGCGACACTTCGCCATAGACGAACTCGTCGAGCATGAGATCGCCGACGCAGAGCACGGTCTGGCCCGACATGGCATGCGAGATCGTTTCAAAATCGAACATCAGCCACCGTCATCCGCTCTAGCGATAGCGATCGGCACGATCGAGGAAGCCTTTGACATAGGCCCCGACCGCGTCTTCCAACCGCGTGAAACCGCCATTGTATCCGGCGCGCGCGAGGCGATCGACAAGGCTCTCGGTGAAGTACTGGTAACTGCCGCGAATCTGCTCGGGCATGTCGACATACTGGATGTTCGGCTCTAGCTCGAGCGCGCCATAGGCCGAGACGATCAGGTCCTTGAAGCTGCGCGCCTTGCCGGTGCCGACATTGAACAGGCCGGAGACCCGCGGCGTCGCGATCAACCACATCATCACCCGCACGACGTCATCGACATAGATGAAGTCGCGGCGCTGGTCGCCATCGGCGATGCCCTCGCGATGCGATTTGAACAGCTGCACGACGCGGCCCGCCCTGATGTCGTCGAAGCGGCGCGCCAGCACGCTCATCATCGAGCCCTTGTGATATTCGTTGGGGCCGAACACGTTGAAGAATTTCAGCCCTGCCCATTGCGGCGGCAGCGGCTCGCCTTTCGCCGCACGCTCGGCGACGGCGAGATCGAACAGGTTCTTGCTCCAGCCGTACAGGTTCATCGGCCGCAGTCGCTTGAGCGCCTCGACCGAGCCATCGTCGTCGAACCCCCGCTCCCCGTCGCCGTAGGTCGCGGCCGAAGAGGCATAGATCAGCGGGGTTGCGGTCGCGGTGCACCAGTCGAGGAGACGTAGCGGCGTCCTGAAATTGGCTTCCATGACCGCATCGCCATCAGTCGCGGTGGTCGACGAGATCGCGCCGAGATGGAGGATGGCATCCAGCCGACGGCCCTGCAGCCAGGCGATCAGCTCGCCCGGCGGCACAAAATCGGCGATCTGGCGCTTCGCCAGGTTCCGCCACTTGCCGTCGTCCCCAAGAATGTCACAGACCGCAACGTCGCTGCGCCCGGCGTCATTCAACGCGGCCACGACGTTCGACCCGATAAAACCGGCGCCCCCGGTTACCAGAAACATGATGAAATCCCGCCAGATTCCTTTGCCAGCCGCCAGCTTTGCCCCAGTCCCGCGCCACAGGCAACGACGGCTTTACCTCTCATCGCGAACCGGTTACCGACTTGGCCGCCCCCGGTCCGGCTTTGGCCCATTTAGAAATGAATATTGATTCAATATCTGATATCGAAACACAGGATACCGAGGATACCAGACCTATCCTCGTCGTGCCCTATGTTTGGATCGGGGATTTCGTGCGCGGTCACACCGTGGTCAGGGTGCTGCGCAAGCGCTGGCCCAACCGGCCGGTCGACCTGCTGACCACCCGCCAATGCGCACCGCTGGTCGACTACATGCCCGGGGTCCGGGCCGGGATCGTGTCCGACCTGCCGCGCAGCCAGCTGGCCCTCGGCCGGCAACGCACGCTCGCCGCCGAGCTTCGCAAGCGGAACTATGCTACCGCGCTGGTGCTGCCGCGCACCTGGAAGGCGGCGATCGCACCGGCGCTGGCAGGGATCCCCGAGCGGGTCGGCTTCTTCGGCGAGGCCCGGTTCGGCCTGATCAACGCGATGCGCTGGGGCGAAAAGCAGCAGCCGCGCTTCATCGACAAGAACGCCATCCTGGCGCTGCCTCACGGCTCCGCCCGCCCACCGGAATGGCCGGTGCCGCAGCTTCGGGTTCCCGCAGACGAGATCGGGCGCTGGCGGCAGGCCAACGGCCTCGGCAGCGGTCCGGCCATCGCGCTCGGCCCCGGCTCGGTCGGCGTCTCGAAGCGCTGGACCTATTACCCGGAGGCCGCACGGCTGTTCGCCGAACGCGGTTTCGACGTCTGGGTGGTCGGCGGGCCTGGCGAGAAGGCGATGGCGGAGGAGATCGCGGCTAAAGGCGGCCCGCGGGTCCGCGATCTCACCGGCACCGATTTGCGCAACGGCGCGCTGGCGATGGCCGCGGCCAGCGTCGCCATCACCAATGACTCCGGGCTGATGCACATCGCGGCCGCGATCGGCACACCGACCATGGGCATCTTCGGCCCAACCGATCCCTATCTCTGGGCGCCCCTCAACGGCCTCGCCGCGACGGTGCGGCAGACCAAAAGCAAGCTGCCGTGCCAGCCGTGCCAGCGCACGGTCTGCACCATGAACGACCATCGCTGCATGCGCGACATCGCCCCCGAAGAGGTCGTGGAGATCGCACAGCGCGTGCTGGCTCAGATCAGCGTGCGATAGACCGCAGCGATCGCGTTCGCTTCCGCATCGAGGCTGAACTTATCCACAACTCGTTGCCGTGCCCGCCCCCCCAATGAAGCGGCCGATGCCGGATCGCGCATCAACGGCTCGAGCGCCGCCGCCAGCGCGTCGGCGTCGCCGGGCGGGATCAACAGGCCGGTCGTGCCATCCTCGACGACGAATTCGGCAGCACCCGCACGCGCGGCCACCAGCGCCACACCTGCCGACATCGCCTCGATCAAGGTCAGGCCAAAACCTTCATTGCGTGAGGTGAAGGCATAGATCGTCAGCCGCTGATACCAGCGCACGACCTCCTCGATCGGCAATTCACCCGTGATAACGATGCGCGATTGCAGCCCGGCGGCCTCGATCTTGCGCTTCAGCTCGTTGGCAAAGGCCAGTTGCTCCGGCACCACGGCGCCGACGATGATCGCGGTGAAATCGGGATAGCGCGGCAGCAGCCGGCACATTGCTTCGACAAAGACATCGCTGCCCTTCTGCGCGCGCACCCGCCCGAAGCAGCCGATCGCATAGCGTCCCGGCAATCCGCTATCGGCGAAGGCCGCGGCGCGATCGGCCGGCGGCGTATAACGATCGGTGTCGACGCCGTGCATCACGACCGTCGCCTCGCGCTTCAGGTACGAGGCCGACAGCGGGCTGGTGGCGATGATCGCATCCATGTTGCGGATCAGCCAGCGCGTCAGCCAGGTGTGATGGCGCTGCGCCGCTGACGTGAACAGCAGTTTCAGCGGCCAGCCGAGCGCGCGCAGCACGAGGCCTGCAATCATCTCGTCATTGCGCCGCGCGTGCCAGATCACGGGCCGCGCGCGCCGCCACAGCCGCATCAGATCGGCAAATCCCATCGCGTCGATGCCATCGGGGCGATGCGAGCCGAGCCAGCCTGCGCGAAACATCTTGGCAAGCTTCGGCGCGACCATGCGGTTGGTCGCGGTGACACCGGAATAACGTCGGTGCAGGTTGGGCACGATGAGCTCAAGCTCGCCGGCTTCTGTGTTCTCGATCGGCACGCAAGTCTCCGTTTCGTGCCAGTTCCTATACGCAACATTAAGCATAGTGGCCAGTTCGGCCGCGGCGAAACCCCCTCTTCACCGCACTCCCGCTAGCATCGACAGTTAAAGATATCGGGAGAGCTCTATCCATGACGGTGCTCGTGACCGGCGGTGCCGGCTATATCGGAAGTCACATGGTTCATGCGCTGGTCGATGCCGGCGAGAGCGTCGTCGTGATCGACAATCTCTCCACCGGCTTCTCCGCGTTCCTGCCCGAAGGTGTTCCGCTGTTCATCGGCGATGCCGGCGACGAGAACCTCGTCGAGGGCGTGATCGCGCAGCACGGCATCGACAGCATCATCCATTTCGCCGGCTCCGTGGTGGTGCCGGATTCGATGCGCGACCCGCTCGGCTATTATCGCAACAACACCATGACGACGCGCAGCCTGCTCAATGCGGCGGTGAAGGGCGGCGTCAACCGCTTCATCTTCTCCTCGACCGCAGCGGTCTACGGTAATCCGGACCAGGTGCCGGTGCCGGAGATCGCGCCGACGCGTCCGCTGTCACCCTATGGCTCATCGAAGTTGATGACCGAGATCATGCTGCACGATGTCGCCTCGGCCCACGGCATGAGCTACGTCGTGCTACGCTATTTCAACGTCGCCGGTGCCGACCCGAAGGGTCGTGTCGGCCTGTCCACCATCGGCGCCACCCATCTGCTCAAGATCGCGGTCGAGGCCGCGACCGGCCAGCGCGCCAAGATCGACGTGTTCGGCACCGACTATCCGACCCAGGACGGCAGCTGCGTGCGCGACTTCATCCATGTCAGCGACCTGGTCGAGGCGCATCGTTCGGCGCTGTCCTATCTGCGCGGCGGCGGGCAATCGGTGACGATGAATTGCGGCTACGGCCGCGGCTATTCCGTGCTCGAAACCATCGAGGCGGTGCGCCGGGTCTCGATGCGCAATTTCGCGGTCGCCTACGCCGGACGCCGGCCCGGCGACATCATGACCATGGTGGCCGATACGACGCGGATCCGCTCGGCTCTCGACTGGACCCCGCGGTATGATGATCTCGAGACCATCGCGAGCCACGCGCTGGCCTGGGAGGAGAAGCTGTTCCGGGAGCGGGGCGGCGCCGCGCGACAGGCAGAATCGGCCTAAAAATCAAGCCGTTATCAAGCCGTTATTGGGCTTGAAAAAGCCCCGCCAAGCGGGCAAGGAGGACCGCAACCTGACGGCCGGCGCTGCCCGCCGTCAATGGAACGCGGATGGCTCAGTTTCCAAAGAAAATTACCGACGATCCCTATGGCGCGGCGATCCTGATTCGCCGCCTGGTCACGGAACAGGGGATCACCTACTGGCGGCGCTATCTGACGGCGTTCGCCCTGATGGCTGTTGCGGCCGGTTCGACGGCCGGCGCCACCTACGTGCTCGGCCAGGTCATCAACCAGGCCTATGTCGACAAGAACATCCCCGGCATCGCGATGTTCGCCGGCATCACGGTCATCCTGCTCTTCATCAAGGGTGTGGCGACCTACGGCCACATGGTGATCTTGTCGAAGATCAGCAACGCCATCCTTGCGTGGAACCAGCGGCAATTGTTCGCCAAGCTGATGAACGAAAGCATCGGCTTCTTCTCACAGCGGCATTCGTCGGAGTTCCTGGCGCGGCTCACGGCCGGCGCGAAATCGATCACCGACGTGCTCAACATGCTGGTCAATGCGATCGGCCGCGACTTCCTGATGCTGATCAGCATGGTCGCCGTCATGGTCTGGCAGGATCCGCTGATGTCGTTCATCGGGCTCGTCGCGGTGCCGCCGGCGATGCTGGTGCTGCGCAAGCTGGTGAAGCGGATCAAGGGCCTCGCCTATAACCAGTTCACCGGCACCGCCGACATCATGGAGACGATGCAGGAATCGCTGCAGGGCATCCGCACCGTGAAGGCGTTCACGCTGGAAGATGCCATGCAGCAGCGGATCGACGAGAACATCGCGATCGTCGAGCGCAATGCCAACAAGATGGCGCATGTCGCCAACCGCTCCAACCCGCTGATGGAGATGCTCGGCGGCTTCGCGGTCGCCGGCTGCCTGCTCTATGGCGGCTACAGCGTGGTGGCGCTCGGCTCGACGCCCGGCCAGTTCTTCACCTTCCTCACCGCCTTCCTGATGGCGACCGAGCCGGCCAAGCGGCTGGCGCGGCTCAATATCGATCTCAACAGCCAGCTGGTCGGCGCGCGCATGCTGCTCGAAGTCGTCGACAGCCCGGCGAGCGAGCAGGCCGACGACGACAAACCGGCGCTGAAACTGTCCGACGCACGGATCGAGCTGCGCGATGTCAGCTTCGCCTACCGACCGAGCGAGCCGGTGCTGAACCACATGAGCTTCACGGCCGAGCCCGGCAAGGTCACCGCGCTGGTTGGCCCCTCCGGCGGCGGCAAGTCGACCGTGCTCGCCCTCCTGCTGCGCTTCTACGAGACGCGCGAGGGCGAGATCCTGATCGATGGACAGTCGATCCTGTCGGTCTCGCGCAAGTCGCTGCGCCGGCAGACCGCCTATGTCGGCCAGGACGTCTATCTGTTCCGCGACACCATCCGCTCCAACATCGCGTTCGGCAAGCAGGGCGCCACCGAGGCCGAGATCGTCGACGCCGCCAAGGCGGCCTGCGCGCACGATTTCATCATGAGCTTCCCGCTCGGCTACGACACGCCGGTCGGCGAGCACGGCACGCAGCTGTCCGGCGGCCAGCGCCAGCGCATCGCGGTCGCCCGCGCGCTGATCAAGAACGCGCCGATCATCCTGCTCGACGAGGCCACTGCCGCACTCGACTCGGAGTCCGAGAAGCAGGTGCAGGAGGCGATCGAGCATCTCTGCCAGGGCCGCACCACGATCGTGATCGCGCACCGCCTGCACACCATCATGCATGCCGATGCGATCCTGGTGGTCGAGGGTGGCACGATCGTCGAGCGCGGGCGACATGAGGAGCTGCTGCGCCGCGGCGGCCGCTACGCCTCGTTCTTCCGTCTGCAGCACCATCACGATCCGTCGCCGCTGGCGCTGGCGCCGATCAGCGCCACCGGCTAGGTCTCATCAGCCCTTCGCGTCCCTGGCGGCAAGGCCTGCGCGCAACACGCGCAGGACATTGCCGCCCATCACCTTGCGGATGTCGTCGTCGGAGAACCCACGCGAGATCAGAGCCTGGGTAATGGCTACGATCCCGCCGGCATCAAAGCCCGTGGTGGTCGAGCCGTCGAAATCCGAGCCGAGGCCGACATGGTCGATCCCGACCAGGTCGCGGACATGGGCGATCGACTTCGCGACATTGTTCGGATCGAGCGAGCAGACCGCGCCCTGCCAGAAGCCGATGCCGACCACGCCGCCGGTGCGCGCAATGCCCCTGACTTCGTCGTCGGTGAGGTTGCGGTTGATCTTGCAGGTCGCCTGAACGCCGCCATGGCTCGACACCACCGGCCGCGTTGCCATCGCCAGCACGTCGGCGACCGCCGCGTGGCTGGCATGGGCGAGGTCGACGATCATGCCGATCGCCTCCATCCGCTGCACCACCTGGCGGCCGAGCGGCGTCAGCCCGCCCTTGGCCACGCCATGCATCGAGCCCGCGACATCATTGTCGAAGAAATGTGCGAGGCCAGCCATCCTGAAGCCTGCGGCGTAGAGCACGTCGAGATTGTCGATCTTGCCCTCGAGATCATGCAGGCCCTCGATCGAGAGCATGCCGCCGACCACGGTCACGCCGCTCTTGCGGTCGGCGAGCAGGCGATCGATATCGGCCGGTGTCCTGATCACGCGGAGCCGCCCGTCGGACTGCTCGGCGAAGTCTTGCAATTTCTCGGCATGCCACAGCGAGCGCTGCAGCAGCGAGAACCAGGTCCGCGGCGGTTGCAGATCGATGATCGCGAGATTCGTGATCGTGTCGCTGTCGCCGCCGTTGGCGTCATAGTTCTGCCCCTTCGGCGATTTGGTCACCGATGAGAACACCTGCAGCGCGTAGCGCCCCTCGATCAGGCGGGGCAGGTCGATATGGCCGCGGTCGGATCGCGCGAGCAGGTCGCGCTTCCACAACAGGCTGTCGGCATGCATATCCGCCACGTCGAGCGTCGCCTGCAAGGCCTGTGCGCCGGGCGTGATGTCCACGGCCACATGCTGGACCCTGTTCTGTCCGCGGTCGATCCGTTCCGGGGTGATCACAAAGAAGCGGACAGCGGCCGAGACCAGGGCCACGGCAAGCAGCGCAAGGCCGATCGAAAGCCATTTCCGCACCGGCATCACCGCTCTCGCCGGCCAGCGACCGCCAGGCCCGGCGGAAAGCTCGCCTCACGTCTGCGTCTGGTGCAGCCGCAGCCCCTAGCCCCCAGCGCCGTAACCGCGTAAACACGGCCCGCGCTGCTTCCTTCAACCCTTCGGGACCCGTTCATGAACGCCGCTTCCACCGTCATTCCGCTTCCCCCGCAGCCCTCGCTTCCCGTCGTCGGCGAATCCGGCACCTATCCGGTCCGCCGCATCTGGTGTGTCGGGCGCAACTATCTCGAGCATATCAGGGAGATGGGCAATGACGAGCGTGCGCCGCCGTTCTTCTTCGGCAAGCATGCCGACATGCTGGTGCCGGATGGTGCGACGATCCCCTATCCGCCGCTGACCAAGGACCTGCATCACGAGGTCGAGCTGGTCGTGGCGATGAAGAGCGGCGGGCTCAACATTCCCGCCGACAAGGCGCTCGAGCATGTCTACGGCTATGCAGTCGGCATTGACCTGACCCGCCGCGACCTGCAGATCGCCTCGCGCAAGAAGGAGCGGCCCTGGGAGGTCGGCAAGTCGTTCGACTATTCGGCGCCCTGCTCCGCGATCCAGCCAGCTTCCAAGATCGGTCACCCGACCGCGGGCAAGATCTGGCTCACCGTCAACGGCAAGGAAGCCCAGAAGGGCGACCTCACCGAGCTGATCTGGAACGTGCCTGAGATCATCTGGCAGCTGTCGCAGCAGGTGAAGCTCGCCGCAGGCGACCTCATCATGACCGGCACGCCCGCCGGCGTCTCGCAGCTGCAGGTGGGCGACAAGCTCGAATGCGGCGTCGATGGCGTCGGCAAGCTCGCGGTGACGATCGGCAAGCCGGAATAGACCCCGGAGCCCTACCATCAGACTGCGGCCCCGAACCTGGTTCGGGGCCGTTTGCGTTTTCAGAATTGCTCGTGGCCGGGATGATTGGGATCGCCCAAATATCCGCCGCCTCCGCTGCCACCCGCGCTGTCACCGCTGTAACCACTTCCGAGGCCGGGCGACGGATCGACCGGCTGGCGATGCGGGCCGCCCGAGCCGCCCGGGGGCAGTTTCGCGCCGACCATTTTCGGCGGCGCCATGGGAAGTCTGCCCGCCTGCGCGGAGCCCAGCGCGGTCACGCTGAACGCGACAACGGCAGCGAAAGCAACAAGCGAATTGCGTGTCATGCGTCGTCTCCTTGGATCTCGGGCCGGGGCACCACGCGCCAGCTCCGACACCGTGGTCTTCGCATGACCGCACCAACCTGCCTGTGAGGCGGGTCACGCTCGATCCTGCCCACGTCGAGACGACCTCGCATCGCCGGGAAAACCCCGGACCAGAGGTCCGGGGTTTTTCGCAGCGCGGCGCGGTCAGCGCATGGTGCCGGGCATGCAGGGCGGCTCGGTGAAGGGCGCGGTCGCGAACGATCCGACGTTCGGCGCCCGCACGCAATCAGTGGTCTTGCTGCTGACCGGTGTCGTCGCCTGAGCATGGGCGCGCCGCATCGCAGCATTGTTGCTGGCGGCTGATGCCTGAGCCGAATACGCAGCTGCTGCAACCAACGCAAGCGTCACGAAAGTCAATTTGGTCATTGGGGTTTCTCCGCCCGATGCATGAAGCCGACCAAGCTCGGCTCCTGTGACCAAGGAGCGTCAGCGCCCCATCATTATTTCATCACGCGCGATCACCGAACCGCGAGCGCGTCATCATCTGAGACGGGTCAGGGAATAGCCGAACGACCCAGGCACTCCATTTCATTGAGGCCGCGCGCAAGCGCGGCGATGACGGCATGGAGATTCGCATGAGCAATTGTCGGCGACTTGGCAGACAGGTTGGTCTGGCTGCAATCCTGTCTGCGGCGATGGCGACGTCTTGCTTCGCACAGGTGTCGGTGCAGGAGCCTAACGCCTACGCATCAAACGAAACTGCGACGCGGCCATGGTCGGCGCCGGTCGGCCACCGCCAGCCGCGCGCCGCCGACATTCCGGCGGCGACATCCACGTCGCAGCAGCTCATCGATCAGGAAGACGCAATCGTCGATCGCAAGATCAGGGGCATTTGCCGCGGTTGCTAGCTTCCAATGCTTTGCTGCGGCGCCGCCGGGCCGAGATGCGTCTTCTCGTACTCGAGCCACAGCTCGAGCAGCGCCATGAACGCGACCACTGCACCCGCGGCGATAGCAAAATGCATCGCGCGGGTGTGCGTGAAGCCGAGCAGCCAGGGCGAGGCGATCAGCCAGCATCCGACGACCAGGTTGATCCATTCCTCCCAGATCGAGAATGCTGCGATCGCCGCCAGCGACATGATCGCGATCGCGGCTCCGCTGATCCGCAGATCGATCGCCGCCGTGGGGTTGGCGTGTGCGAACAGCCACGGCGCAGCGAGCAGGAAGATCGCCGCGACGAGGTTATAGAGATCGAGCGCGGATTCTTTTCGCCATTTCACCATCGTCTCCTCCTTGCTGTCTCGAACTCACCGCTGATGTGCGGCTGCGGCATTGATGTCCTTGCCGGTGAAGTCGGTCATCAACGCGGTTGCGACGAGCGTGATGACGGCGCAGAGCGCAATATAGATCGCGATCGCGGTCGACGAATGATAGGTGCCGAACAGCCAGGCCGCGATCAGCGGCGCCGGACCACCGGCGATGACCGATGCGAGCTGGTAGCCGAGCGAGGCACCGCTGTAGCGCAGGCGCCCGGTGAAGCTCTCCGCGATCAGGGCAGCCTGCGGCCCGTACATCATGTCGTGCGGAACCAGCGAGAGGATGATCGCCAGGAAGATGACCGGCATCGATCCGGTGTTCAGCATCGCGAAGTAGATGAAGCCGAAGATGCCGGTCACCACCGCGCCGATCATGTACATGTTCTTGCGGCCGATCTGGTCCGACAGATGCCCGAACACCGGGATCGAGACGAACGAGACCACCGACGCGGCGAGCACCGCCGTCAACAACATGTCCCTCGACATCTTCAGCGTGCCGACGCCGTAGGAGAACACGAAGGCGGTGAAGATATAGAACGGCGCCTGCTCGGCCATGCGCGCAAAGGCGGACAGCAGGATCTCCTTCGGATGGTCGCGGATCACCGTCAGCATCGGCGTGCGGTCGACCTTGCGCTCGGCGAGCAGCTTGCTGAATACAGGCGTTTCCAGAATGCCGAGCCGGATGTAGAGGCCGACACCGACCAGGATGATGCTGAGCGCGAACGGAACGCGCCAGCCCCATGCCAGGAACTGCTCGCCCGACATCTGGCTGAAAGCCAGCACCGCAAGATTGGCAAGGAACAGCCCACAGGGCACGCCGAATTGCGGCCAGGACGCGATCAGGCCGCGCGAGCGATCGTTGCGCGCCCATTCCATCGACATCAGCACCGAACCGCCCCACTCGCCGCCGACGCCAACGCCCTGGATGAAGCGCAGCACGGTGAGGATCACCGCACCCCAGATGCCGATGCTGGAATAGGTCGGCACCAATGCGACCGCCGCGGTCGCAAGGCCCATCAGGAGCAGCGTCGCGATCAACGTCGATTTGCGGCCGATGCGGTCGCCATAATGGCCGAAGATCGCAGCGCCGATCGGCCGCGCGATGAAGCCGACCGCATAGATCGCGAACGCTTCCAGCGTGCCGACCCAGGGGTCGGAATGCGGAAAGAACAGTTTTGCGAACACCAGGCCGGTGACGGTGCTGTAGAGGAAGAAGTCATACCACTCGATCGCGGTGCCGACCGTGGAGGCGATCACTGCGCGGCGGAGCTGGAGCTGATGCTCGGCTGGCGCGAGTTGACCGGCGTCGAGACCGGAGGTTGGGCCAAATGTCGTCATGGGAGCGTCTCCCTCGAAGCCCCCGGATGGATCTCTTGAGTGTGGGTCGTTTGAATACGAACGACATCGCGGCGCCGAAGGTTCCAACAGAATGGAACGCGGCGCCTAGAACTTTAGTCGGCCGCGGTGACCTGTGAGGCCATCGCCTGCCGCACGCGGCGCCAAGGACGGCGCCCCGTTGCCACGCCTCGCGAATCCTACGGTCGATCGCCGCGCCGATACGGCACGTAGCGCGGGGTCCAGACCTTGGCCTGGATGCGCGCCTCGACCTGGTCGATCGGAATATCCTTGGCCAAGCCTTCCTTGTGCGCCTGCAAGGCCACCGCGAGCGCAACGGTCTGCGAGACCTCGCGCAGCGCGCTGACCGGCGGCAGCAGATTGTGCTTCGGGTTGTTGCGCGCGGGGGAGACACTGGCCAATGCCTTGGCCGCCGCCATGAACATCCCGTCGCTGACCCGGCTGGCACCGACCGCGAGCGCGCCAACGCCGACGCCCGGGAAGATGTAGGAGTTGTTGGTCTGGTCGACCTTGAAGCGCGCACCGTCACGGGTGATCGGCGGGAACGGACTGCCGACGCCGATCAGCGCCCGCCCCTCGGTCCAGGCTTCGATATCGGAAGGCGTCGCCTCCTCGCGCGAGGTGGGATTCGACAGAGGGAAGATCACCGGCCGCTTGTTGCACTCGGCCATCGCGCGGACGATCGGCTCGGAGAACGCGCCGGCCTGGCCGGAGACGCCGATCAGGACGGTCGGCCTGGCGTTGCGCACGACGTCGAGCAACGCGATCTTGTCGGGATGGCTGAGCTGCCAGCCCGCGATCGCCTGCCGGCTCTGCACGAACGGCAGCTGGAACGGGGCGAGCCCGCTCATGCCCTCGAGCAGCAGCCCGTCGCGGTCGACCATGAAGAAGCGTTTTGCAGCTTCGCTCTCCGACAGGCCGGCATCGACCATCGCAGCGCGGATCAGGCTGGCGATGCCGCAGCCGGCGGAGCCGGCGCCGAGCACGGCGACGCGCTGCTCGGTCAGCGGCACGCCAGTGACGTTGATCGCCGAGAGCAAGGCACCGGTCGCCACCGCCGCCGTGCCCTGGATGTCGTCGTTGAAGGTGAGGAGCCGGTCGCGGTAGCGCTCGAGCATCCGCGTCGCGTTGTTCTTGGCGAAATCTTCCCACTGCAGCAGCACGCGCGGCCAGCGCTTCACCACCGCCGAGACGAACGCCTCGATGAAGTCGTCATATTGCTGGCCGCGGACACGCTCGTTGCGCCAGCCGATATAGAGCGGATCGGCCAGGCAGTCGGGATTGTCGGTACCGACATCGAGCATGATCGGCAGCGTCGTCGCCGGGTGCAGCCCGCCGCAGCCAGTATAGAGCGCGAGCTTGCCGATCGGGATGCCCATGCCGCCGGCGCCCTGGTCTCCGAGGCCCAGAATCCGTTCGCCGTCTGTCACGACGATCGCCTCGACATGATCGAAGCGCGGATGGGCGAAAATGCGGTCGATCCGGTGCTGGTGCGGGATGCTGAGGAACAGCCCGCGCGGCTTGCGAAACAACCGGCTGAATTTTTGGCAGCCCTCGCCGACGGTCGGCGTGTAGACGATCGGCAGCAGCTCTTCCAGATTGCTGACCAGGAGCGCGTAGAACAGCGTCTCGTTGGTGTCCTGCAGTTCACGCAGAAAGGCATAGCGCTCGATGTCGGACTCGTAGCCGCGCAACGCCTCGAGGCGGCGCGAGACCTGCTCGTCGAGCGTCAGGATATTGGGCGGCAGCAGGCCATGCAGGTCGAACGCCTCGCGCTCGGCCTCGGAGAATGCCGTGCCTTTGTTCAACTGCGGATCGGCGAGCAGCTCGTAGCCGCTCAGCGCGGTGGTGGCGAAATCTGCAGTGGACTCGGACATGAGAAGGCCTTTCGATACGGAATCCCGGTCGGCACTGTAGCACCTCGACACCAGCGACCGGAACCCGAAGCGCCCTGCTCGCCAGCTTCTTGTCAGGCCGCGCGGCCGCGCCGGTTGCCTCGCAGCCATTGATGACAGCGCGATGAAGCCGGCAGCTATGCCCGGATCACGTGCATCGGCCGCGTCGCCGCTGTGGATCGTTGTGCCATGACCGATCACATCATCGCGAGCGCGCGATGAAGGCGAAGCAATCGGAGCCGGACAACATTTCGCCCATGTCAAATTCGCAACGCAGGTCGGGCAACTTCCATTCTGGTTCGACGCCGCACACGCCGATACTGTCCGGCAAAACAACAGGTGAGGAAAAACGAATCATGTCGGGAATGGAATTTGCGACGCCACGTCTGAAATCGATTCAGCGCGTCGCACTGGCTCTGCTGGTCGTTGCCGGGGTCGTCAACTACATCGATCGCGCGACGCTTGCGGTTGCCAATCCGCTGATCCGCGAGGAACTCGGATTGTCCATTGCGGACATGGGTTATCTGCTTTCCGCGTTCCTCTGGGCCTACGCGTTCTCTCAGCTCCCCACCGGCGCGATGGTCGACCGGCTCGGCCCGCGCCTGCTGCTCACCATGGGCCTCAGCCTGTGGTCGCTGGCGCAGCTCGTCGGCGGCCTGGTGCAGAATTTCGGTCAGTTCTTCGGGGCTCGCGTCCTGCTCGGAATTGGCGAAGCCCCGCAATTTCCAACCGGCGCGCGCGTGGTCCGCGACTGGTTCAACCAGCGCGACCGCGGGCTTGCCACCGGCGTATTCAATTGCGCGTCATCGCTCGGCACCGCGATCGCCGTGCCGCTGCTGACCTACCTGATGCTGACATTCGGCTGGCGCATCATGTTCGTGATCATGGGCGTCGCCGGCCTCGTCGTCGCCGCCTGCTGGTATTTGCTCTATCGCAATCCCGAACAGGTCGCGCTCACGGCGCAGGAGAATGCCTACCGGACGCAGGGCGATCCGCCCGGCCGGCGCACCAAGGTCACGTTCCGCGACTGGTCACAGCTGTTCCGCTTCCGCACCACCTGGGGCATGATCTTCGGCTATTTCGGCTGCATCTACCTGACCTGGATCTACACCGCCTGGCTGCCAGGTTATCTCGAGATCGAACGTCATATGAGCGTGAAATACACCGGATGGGCCGCCGCGGTGCCGTTCGCCTGCGGCGTCGTCGGCGGCGTCATCGGCGGATACATCGCCGATTTCCTGGTGCGGCGCGGCGTCGAGCCGCTGAGGAGCCGGCGCTATCCGGCCGCGATCGCCTTGCTCGGCACGGCGGCCTGCACGGTGGCCGCCGCTTATGTCGAGAGCAACGCGCTCGCGATCGCCTTCATCTCGATCTCGTTGTTCCTGGTCTACGTGACCAGCACCTGCGCCTGGGCCTTGAGTTCGGTCGCGGTCCCGACCAATTGCACCGCCTCGATCGGTTCGGTGCAGAATTTCGGCGGCTATCTCGGCGGCGCGCTGGCGCCGACCGTGACCGGCCTGATCGTGCAGAAGACGGGTTCGTTCGTGCCGGCACTGGTCGTCGGCGCCCTGATCGGCGTCGTCTCGGCCGGATGCTATCTGTTCATCGTCGACCAGCCGATCACGGCGGCCGACATGGATGCCGCGTCCGATGCCATCGGCTCACTCGGCGTCGGCGCCAACCGGGAACCGTAAGCCGGAACGAGACAGCGGAGAAATCCGTAGCGCGGAGATCACGGTCAGGCTGAAAATCGGCGCGTCCACAGCATACCTTGGTATGCGGCTCTCATTCCTTGTGATGGGCTGTGCTGACGCGCGTACAGTTGAGAGATGACGAGCGATTCTTAAACTCGCAGTACGCTCACGGACGCACCCGAGTTCCGTGATCGGGATCACTGCTCCGAAGCGTGAGTCGCGAGACGATCGCGAGAAGCAATGCCACCTGGAACGCGGGTTCTGCGAGGAATACTCAGATGATCGTCAACATTCAGAAGCTGGACGGCCTGTGGCACCTCATCGTCGGCTCCTGCAAGATTCGAACCCCGTTCCTGGAGACCCAGGACCGGGAGTGGGTGGTCGCGTACGCCCGGCGCGTCTACCCCGGCGCCAAGGTTTTCGAGCGCGACTGACACTGCTGCCGCGCTGTCTCCAACGCCCCAGACAAAAAGCCCCGGAGCATGCTCCGGGGCTTTTGCTTTCAACGTGGCAACGCCGCCGCGATCAACGCAGCGCCGACATCACGATCAGGCCGAGGATCAGCGCGGTCATGGAATATTTCAGCGTGTAGTACACGTTCCGGTTCCACTCCTTGACCTTGCGGCTGGCGAGATGGATCTCGTAGAGCTTGCCGAACACCTTGTTCAGCGCGCCGACATGCTCGCCGTCGACATTCTGGGTGGCCGACGCCTTGACGATGTTGTGGCTGACCCAGCGGTTGATCCGGGTCATGAAGCCGTACTTCATCGGACGCTCGACGTCGCAGAACAGGATGATGCGGTTGACGTCGGTCTTGTTTTCGGCGCTGTGGATGAAAGTCTCGTCGAACATGAAGGCCTCGCCGTCGCGCCAGACGCATTCGACGCCGTCGACGAGAATGCGGCACTCATTCGAGTTCGGCGTGACGAGGCCGAGGTGATAGCGCAGCGAGCCGGCAAAGGGATCGCGATGCGCCCCGAGCTTGCCGCCGGGCGGCAGCATCGCGAACATCGCGCCATGCACGTTCGGGATCGAATTCAAGAGCTCCACCGTCTGTGGGCACAGCGTCCGCGCCGACGGCAGGAAGTCGTCGTACCATTTCAGGTAAAAGCGCTTCCAGCCGCTCTTGAAGAACGAATAGAAGCCCCAGTCGTTGTTTTTGGCGGCGGCGCGGATGAAGCCTTCGTCGAACAGTCGCGTGGCCTCGTCGCGGATCGTCTGCCAGTTGTCCGAGAGCTTCTTCAGCTCGGGAAACTGCTCGACCGGGATCACCGGCGTGTTGGGCACCGCGGAGCCCGCATACATCAGCACGTTGTAGGGCGCGAGATAGGTCGAGTGATCGCCGAGCTGGCGGGCGAAGCGGAGCCGCTGCTTGCCGCGGAAGTGAACGTAGAGTGTGGAGGCCACCAGCACGTAGAGAATGACGAGCTGCGGCGCGAAGAGCTGTCTCAACATGATCCGTCTATGATCGCAGCCCGCCGACGCCCCTCACGCACCGCCCGCAGCAGCCAACGCCCGTCACGGGCGGCCCAGCCCGGGCGGCGAAGCACATCGCCGTCCACGAAAATTCCCCTGTTCCATAGTGACTTGGCACAACGGCGCGGGCCAGAAGCCTTGCCGCAATGTCATCCCGGACGACGCATGTAAGCGCTTACTCACCAATTGTGAAGCATCGCCTCATTCGCGTGTCAGCTTTGTGACATCATCACCACACATCGTTCGCCATTGACAAACAGATTAGATAATTACTAATCCTGAGATGACCCGCCGAAAGAACGCGGGACACCCAGGAGGAGGAACGATGAGACATTTTCTGGCGGCAGCCATTCTCGCGGCAATGACCACGGCCGCGCACGCCCAGATTTCCGATGACGTCGTGCGCATCGGCGTGCTGACCGACCTGTCGAGCTGGGGACGCGATAATTCCGGTCCGGGCTCGGTCGAGGCAGCCAAGATGGCGGTGGAGGAATTCGGCCCGACCGTGCTCGGCAAGCCGATCGAGATCATCTCGGCCGACCACCAGATGAAGACCGATGTCGGCGTCCAGATCGTGCGCGGCTGGTTCGACAACAGCAAGGTCGACGCCGTCGTCGATATTCCCAACTCGGGCATCGCCATCGCCGTGCACAACATGGTGCGCGAGCGCAACAAGATCGCGCTGCTGTCCGGCCCAGGCGCGAGCTCGCTGACCGACGAACTGTGCAGCCCCAACACCGTGCATTTCACCTACGACACCTACGCGCTGTCCAAGGTGACGGCGTCGGCCGTGATCGCGGAAGGCGGCAAGTCCTGGTACTTCATCACCGCGGACTACGCTTTCGGCCAGCAGCTCGAGAAGGATGCGACGCGCTTCGTCAACGAGATGGGCGGCAAGGTGCTCGGCAGCGTCAAGCATCCGACCAACACGGCAGACTTCTCCTCCTTCGCGCTGCAGGCGCAAAGCTCGAAGGCCGACGTGGTGGCATTCGCCAATGCCGGCCAGGACACCGACAATTCGATCAAGCAATCCGGCGAGTTCGGCCTCGTCCAAGGCGGCCAGAAGCTGGTCGGCCTCCTGATGTTCGACACCGACGTGCATGCGATCGGCCTCAATGCCGCGCAGGGCACCTACATGACGACAGCATCGTACTGGAACATGGACGACAAGACCCGTGCCTGGTCGAAGAAATTCTTCGCCCGCACCAATGTGATGCCGACCATGATCCAGACCGGCGTCTACGGCTCGGTGCTGCATTATCTGAAGGCGATCAAGGCCGCCGGCACCGACGATCCGCAGAAAGTGATGGCCAAGATGCGCGAGCTGCCGATCGAGGACACCTTCGTGCATGGCGGCAGACTGCGCGAGGACGGCCGCGTCATCCGCGACATGTATCTGGCCAAGGTGAAGAAGCCCTCCGAATCCAAGGAGCCATGGGACTATCTCGACATCATCAAGACGGTGAAGGGCGAGGACGCGTTCCGCCCGGTCTCCGAGTCGAAGTGCCCACTGCTCAAGAAATAGGATCGATCGCGTGGCCAACGAAGAAACTTATGAATGCGACGCGCTGGTCGTCGGCTCCGGCTGCGCCGGGCTGTCGGCCGCGGTCACCGCCGGTCATCACGGGCTGAAGGTCCTCGTCGTTGAGAAGGAGCCGCGCTTCGGCGGCACCACCGCGCGCTCCGGCGGCTGGCTGTGGATTCCCGGCACCTCACTGGCCAAGGCCTGGGGCATCGAGGAAAGCCCCGACCAAGCAAAAACCTATCTGCGCCACGAGGCCGGCAACAGCTTCGACGCCGCGCGCGTCGATGCGTTCCTGACCGAAGGGCCGAAGGCGGTCGACTTCTTCACGACCAGCACCGCGGTTCGTTTCGACATGCCGCTGACCTTCCCGGACTATCACGCCGAAGCGCCCGGCGGCGCGCAGGGCGGCCGCTCGATGGTGACGCGGCCGTTCGACGCCCACGAGCTTGGGCCGGCCCTCAAGGATCTCGGCAGTCCCCTGCCCGAGCTCACCGTGTTCGGCATGATGCTCGGCTCCGGCAAGGAGATCGTGCACTTCATGCGCGCGACGCGGTCGCTGACCTCGGCCGTCTATGTCGCCAAGCGGCTGTCGAAACACGCCATCGACGTGATGCGTAATGGCCGCGGCATGACCTTGACCAACGGCAACGCGCTTGCCGGACGGCTGGCTAAATCCGCCTTCGACCTCAAGATCCCGCTCTGGCTCAACTCGCCGGTGCGCGAATTGATCGTCGAGAACGGCGTGGTGCGCGGCGCGGTCGTCGTGCGCGATGGCCGCACCATCCGCGTCAATGCCAAACGCGGCGTGGTGCTCGCCTGCGGCGGCTTCCCGCACGACGTCGCACGGCGGCAGAAGATGTTTCCGCATGCGCCAACTGGAAAAGAGCATTACTCGCCGGGCCCGACCGGCAACACCGGCGATGGCCTGCGCCTTGCGGAATCCGTCGGCGGCCGCGTCGACGACTCGCTGCCGAATGCTGCGGCCTGGGTGCCGGTCTCGGTCACGACGCGCAAGGACGGCTCGAAGGGCGTGATGCCGCATTTCATCGATCGCGCCAAGCCGGGCGTGATCGCTGTCATGCGCGACGGCAAGCGCTTTGCCAATGAAGGCAATTCCTACCACGACTTCGTGCAGGCGATGATCAAGGCAGCGAAGCCCGGCGAGGAGATCGCGGCCTTCCTGCTGTGCGATCACGAGACGCTGCGCAACTACGGCCTCGGCTGCGTACCGCCGCGCCCGATGCCGCTGGGTCATCATCTGAAGACCGGCTATCTCAAACGCGGCGCGACGCTGGCCGAGCTTGCCACGCAAGCCGGCATTGATGCGAAAGCGCTCGAGGCCACGGTCGCTGCGTTCAACGCAACCGCCGCCGAGGGTCGCGATCCCGCCTTCGGCAAGGGCTCGCGCGCCTATAACCGCTACCAGGGCGACGCGTTGCACGGGCCCAATCCGTGCATCGCGCCGATCCAGCACGGGCCGTTCTACGCCATCAAGATGGTGATCGGCGATCTCGGCACCTATGCCGGCATCCGGACCGACGCCAACGCCCGCGCGCTCGACGCCGACGGCCAGCCGATCGAAGGCCTCTATGCCGCCGGCAACGACATGGCGAGCATCATGGGCGGCAACTATCCCGGCGCCGGCATCACGCTCGGCCCCGCGCTGATCTTCGGCTATATCGCGGGCAAGCATCTGGCGGGTGCCGCAGCAGAGAGAAGCGCGGCATGAGCACGATGCCGAGCCTGCTCGCAGGCAAGCGCGCGCTGGTCACCGGCGCCGCGCACGGCAACGGACGCGCGATCGCCCTTGGCCTCGCTGCGCATGGCGCTGACGTCGTGGTGTCCGACATCGATCTCACCGGCGCCGAGCAGACTTCCGCCGAGATTCGCGAGCGCGGCCGCGCGGCGTGGTCGTTCGCGCTCGACGTGACCGATGCGGAGGCCTGTGCCGCGCTGGCGCGGAACGTGGCGCGCGAGATCGGGCCGATCGCGATCCTGGTCAACAATGCCGGCATCATCATCCGCGAAGGCATCACTTCGCCGCGCGCGCATGACAATTGGCGGCGGGTACTCGACGTCAACCTGACCGGCACCTTCAACGTCACCCACGCCTTCCTGCCGGCGCTGCGCGAGACGCGCGGCGCGATCATCAACATCGGCTCGATTGCCTCCTTCCTCGGCGTCGCCGATACGCTCGGCTACGCACCGTCCAAGGGTGGCGTGAAGCTCCTCACCCAGGCACTCGCCCGTGAGCTTGCCGCTGACGGCATCCGCGTCAACGCGATCGCGCCCGGCGTGATCGAAACCGCGATGACCGAAGCAACCCGCAGTGACCCTACCCGGCTCGCCGGATTTCTGGGCCGCACGCCGCTTGGCCGCGTCGGGCAACCGGAGGAGCTGGTCGGCCCGGTGGTGTTCCTGGCGTCGGAGCTGGCGTCCTATGTGAACGGCGTGACCATGCCGGTCGACGGAGGCTTTCTCGCCGTATAAGGACGTTGTCGAAAGAGCTGGCAGAGCGAGATGACGAGAGAAAGCCGCGGCATACAATCGATCGAGGTCGGCGGAGAATTGCTCCGCGCGCTCGCCCGCAGCGGCGAGCCGATGATGCTGCGTGATCTCGCCCGCGAGGCCGGCATGCCGCCGGCCAAGGCGCATCCCTATCTTGTCAGCTTTTCCCGCATCGGCCTGATCGAGCAGGACGAGACCACCGGCCGTTACGAGATCGGCGCGCTGGCGCTCGAGCTCGGCCTGATCAGCCTGCGCCGACAGTCCGCGGTGCGGATCGCGACGCCCAAGATCGCCGCGCTCGCCGACAGCATCAATCACGCGGTGTCGCTGTCGGTCTGGGGCACCCACGGCGCCACCGTGGTGCGGCTCGAGGAACCGAGCCATCCCGTGCATATCGCGATGCGCGTCGGGTCGGTGGTGGCGCTGCTGGAAACCGCGACCGGCCGCGCCTTCGCCGCCTTCATGCCGCCGAACGCGATCAGGACGGCGCTCGACAGCGGCCTCGACCGACTCGGCGTCGGCTACAACCCGAAGCGAGAGACCGCCAGCGCGAAAATGACGGAGATGCTTGCCGAGGTTCGGAGCCGCGGTCTTGCGCGCGCGATCGGCGATCCCCTGCCCGGCGTCAACGCCTTCGCTGCTCCGGTGTTCGATCATGCCGGCCACGTCGCACTGGTCATCACCGCGATGGGACCGGAGGGCACCTTCGATGCCAGCTGGAACAGCGCGATCGCAGCCGCGCTGCGCGGCTGTGCAGGCGACATCTCGCGGCAACTCGGGCACGGCACGGTGCGCGCGTCGGGCTGAGGTGTGGCTCATCGGTGCGAACGGCACCCGGCTTTCCCTGCGCCCTCTTCAAGAGCGAGGGCGGACTGAAGAGCAAAGCCCGGGCAAGAGATGTCGCGAGAATGCGGACGTTCGACTCACGGCCGCGCCACACACTCGGTGTCGTCCCGGCGAAAGCCAGGACCCATTACCCCAAATCTCTATTGTTGCGGGACGTCAGGGCAACGATCGCGTTCATCACTGAATTCGGTCGTTATGGGTCCTGGCTTTCGCCAGGACGACGATCGTGTGTGCGGCACCCGCATGCGCGGGTGCTGGCACCGAAAGCTAGGCTGTTTGGGTAGTGAAACGCGCGCAACGAACGCTTAAGCCCGCAGCGCTTGCAGGCTCTTGAAGGTCAGGCGCTTGGGGTCGCGGACACCGGCGAGATAGAGCTTTCGGATGAAGGCGACGACTGCGTCACGGTCGCAATCGGTCAACGCAACCACGGCGTCGACCGCAATCTTCTGGGCTTCCATGGGAACAAGTCCTCCGCTGCAGCCTCGAACCCGGGAGCCTAGGTGCTGCCGGTTAATCCGGCATTAACCTCTGCCCATGATCTCCGATTCCAGCCCTCTCGCGTATACGCGAAACAACGCATGCGGCGGCCGGTTCCTCCACTCAGCAAAAAGCCCCGGACGATGCCGGGGCTTCTCGCTTGATCGGTCGCAGAGACCGCGGATCAGTAGCGGTAGTGATCCGACTTGTACGGACCTTCCTGCTTGACGCCGATGTAGTCGGCCTGATCCTTGCGCAGCTCGGTCAGCTTGACCCCGATCTTGGCAAGATGCAGACGGGCCACCTTCTCGTCGAGCGACTTCGGCAGCACGTAGACTTCCTTCTTGTACTTGCTGTCCTTGTTGTTGGCGAACAGCTCGATTTGCGCCAGCGTCTGGTTGGTGAAGGAGGCCGACATCACGAAGGACGGGTGGCCCATCGCATTGCCGAGGTTCACGAGGCGGCCTTCCGACAGCATGATGATGCGGTGCTTGTCGGGGAACTCGATCTCGTCGACCTGCGGCTTGATGTTGGTCCACTTCAGATTGCGAAGGCTCGCGATCTGGATCTCGTTGTCGAAGTGGCCGATGTTGCAGACGATGGCGCGATCCTTCATCGCGCGCATGTGCTCGATGGTGATGATGTCCTTGTTGCCGGTGGCGGTGACGAAGATGTCGGCGCGCGGCGCGGCGTCTTCCATCGTCACGACCTCATAGCCTTCCATCGCCGCCTGCAGCGCGCAGATCGGATCGACTTCGGAGACCATGACGCGGCAGCCGGCCTGGCGCAGCGAAGCCGCCGAGCCCTTGCCGACGTCGCCGAAGCCCGCGACCATCGCGACCTTGCCCGACAGCATCACGTCGGTGCCGCGGCGGATGCCGTCGACCAGCGATTCACGGCAGCCATAGAGGTTGTCGAACTTCGACTTGGTGACACTGTCGTTGACGTTGATCGCCGGCCACAACAGCGTGCCGGCCTTCTGCATGTCATAGAGACGATGCACGCCCGTGGTGGTCTCTTCGGAAACGCCCTTGATGCTTTTGGCAATCTCGGCGAAATAGCCCTTCGGCTTTTCCTTGAGCTGCTTCTTCAAGAGCGCGAAGAAGACTTCCTCTTCTTCCGAACCTGGCTTGTCGAGGAACGCGGTGTCGCCGTTCTCGGCCCGCAGGCCGAGATGGACGTACATGGTGGCGTCGCCGCCGTCGTCGAGGATCATGTTCGGATGACCGCCGCCGTGCCAATCGAACAGCTTTGCGGTGTAGTCCCAATATTCGGTGAGCGTCTCACCCTTGACGGCGAACACCGGAATGCCGGCGGCTGCGATCGCCGCCGCCGCGTGATCCTGCGTCGAATAGATGTTGCAGGAGACCCAGCGAATGTCGGCGCCGAGAGCGGCCAGCGTCTCGATCAGCACGCCGGTCTGGATCGTCATGTGCAGCGAGCCCGCAATGCGCGCGCCCTTCAGCGGCTGCTTGGGGCCGTACTCCTCGCGGGTGGCCATCAGGCCGGGCATTTCGGTCTCGGCCAGCGAGAGCTCCTTGCGGCCGAAGTCGGCGAGCGCAATGTCCTTGACGATGTAGTCGGTGAAGCCGGGCTTCGTGGGGGCGTTCATTTGAGCGTCCTGTTGTTGAACTGGTCATTCCGGGGCGCCTCGAAGAGGCGAACCCGGAATCTTGAATTGATGGAATAGGATTCCGGGTTCGCACGCTCACGCGCGCGCCCCGGAATGACGCAGGCGTTAGAGCGCGCGCTTCAGCGGCTCGACGAGATCGGTTTTCTCCCAGGAGAAGCCGCCCTCATTGTCCGGCGTGCGGCCGAAATGGCCGTAGGCCGAGGTGCGCGCGTAGATCGGGCGGTTGAGGTCGAGATGGGTGCGGATGCCGCGCGGCGTCAGATCCATCGCCTTCGCCGCCGCCTTCTCGAGCTCGTCCTCCGACACCTTACCGGTGCCGTGGGTGTCGATGTAGATCGACAGCGGGCGCGCCACACCGATCGCGTAAGCGAGCTGCAGCGTGCAGCGGTCGGCGAGACCGGCCGCGACGATGTTCTTGGCGACATAGCGGGCGGCGTAAGCAGCCGAGCGGTCGACCTTGGTCGGATCCTTGCCGGAGAACGCGCCGCCGCCATGCGGAGCCGCGCCGCCATAGGTGTCGACGATGATCTTGCGGCCGGTCAGGCCGGAGTCGCCATCGGGACCGCCGATGAAGAACTTGCCGGTCGGATTGATGTGCCAGATCGTCTTGTTGTTGATCCACTCCTTCGGCAGCGCCTCGCGGACATAGGGCTCGACGATCTCGCGGATCTGCTTGGAGGTAAGGTCCTCGACCAGATGCTGATGCGAGACGACGATCTCGCGGACGCCGACCGGCTTGCCGTTCTCGTACTGCACGGTGACCTGGCTCTTGGAGTCCGGACCCAGCACCTTCTCCTTGCCGGAGTGGCGCGCTTCGGAGATCAGCCGCAGGATCTTGTGAGCGTAGAAGATCGGCGCCGGCATCAGGTCGGGCGTCTCGTTGGTGGCGTAACCGAACATGATGCCCTGGTCGCCGGCACCCTCTTCCTTGACTTCGCCCGGCTGCAGCGCGTCGACGCCCTGCGCGATGTCGGCCGACTGCGGATGCAGCAGGATGTCGATGTCGCAGGTCTTCCAGTGGAAGCCGTCCTGCTCGTAGCCGATGTCCTTGATCGCACCGCGAACGACGCTCTCGATCTGCTCGTTGGTGACCGAGGCCGGTCCGCGGGTTTCGCCGGCGATCACCACCTTGTTGGTGGTCGCGAGCGTTTCGCAGGCGGCGCGGATCTGCCACGGGTCGATGCCCGCTTTCGGTCCCTCGCGGTAGAACAGGTCGACGATCTCATCGGAGATACGATCGCAGACCTTGTCCGGATGGCCTTCGGAGACCGACTCGCTGGTGAAGAGATAAGACGCGCGCATCAAGCAAACCCCTTGTTTCGTCGAAGTCCGACGTTGGTTGGTGAATATGTCCCCGGAATGTCAGTCTCGTCGCCGCGAGATGACGTAGGATTCGTCGTAGAACCACAGCCCGTTGTGTTTGCGGAGAACTTCGCGTGTGGCCTCGAGAGCTCGTCCGTTTTCGGTCGTTTCGGTCAACCGCTCGTCTTCGATCTGCGCGACATACACCGCCGCATTCCATGCTGCAAAGGCCGTCGAGGTTCCGATCGAGCCGGTCACCTCGTTGGGCAGCGCTTCCATATCATATCGAAAGATCGAACGGTTATCGGCGTAGGCGTTGAAGTTCAGCTCGCGCCCGGCGGAGCCCAACTCGTACTTCACTGCGCGCAGTATCTCATGGCGGCTGACCGCGAAAGGATTTTCTCCGGGCCACACGGCTTGAATCATTTCAAGCCCGGGATCGCCGCCGTGGGAGTGGATTCCTATCAGACGTCCGCCGCCGCGCAGCGCGCGGGCGAGCGGCGCGATGATCCGCTTGGCGCGGAAGTTCACCGAGGATTTGGCGCGGTAGGGCTGCGAGGCGATCACGAGATCGAAATTGGCCTCGGTGCGGCCGGCCCGCGGAATGATGGAATCGAGCAGGAAGCGGTGGTCGTCCCGATACAGCACCAGCGCCACCGGCCGCTCATAGATCGGCATCGCATTTCCGGAGCTGAGATTGGCTCGCCAGTTCTGCTCAAGGAATGGGCCGAGTTCCGCGATCTGGGCTTCGAAGTCACCCGATGAGGCCCCGCGCAGGGCGACCTCATGCCAGATCATGCTGGCGGCCGCCGCGGAGTTCTTCGGCGTCAGCCAGGGCGCCTCGGCGTAATACATGTTCGTGAACACGAAGACGCTGGCCGGATGCTCGAACAGGCGATCGGGGACCTTGTCCAGGGTGAGGCGGACGTCCTCGAGGCTCAGTTCCTTGCCGGCGACATAGAACGGCATATGTGGGAAGCGGCCATGCATGGCACGCAGGACCCGCGCCAGCACGGTGCCGTCGCCCATCCCGGCATCGAACACCCGCAGCGCCGGCGGCCGCGGGTGGATCGCGGCCAGTTCCAGCGCCACCCGGTCGGCAATCACCCGCTTCTCGCTGCAGGTGTGCACGAACAGCAGATAGCGCTGGCGATTCTCGAAGAAGCGGAAATTGCCCCGCGGATCGCGCTTTTCCGGCGGAACCACCAAGCCGCGCGGCGGCGCCACGCCGCCCGGCGTCGAGGTGGCGATGAAGCCGTTGATGCGATCGAGCGTATCGATGGTGATGCGCTTGCCCTCGCGCAGCCGGTGCACCAGCTTGCCGTCGTTGACGGCACGGCGGCCGAACGTCGTCTCCGCCATATCGGAACGGCGGCAGAAATCCGTGATCTGGCTGAGGATTTCGTCGTTCTTCATGGCGCCGAGCAGACGGTGGAGTGGGCAGCGGTGAGTGGGACAAGAGTGGGCAGCGGCAACGAGCAGTGGACCCATATCATCATATGCCCACCAAGGGAAGGCCGGCGCGCGATTGTCGTAGGGAGAACCAAGGGGTGACGCAGATCACCATCTCTGCCTGGCCGCCTCAATTGATCCGCACAAGCGGTCGCGCTCTCGCGCCAAGCATTGCGCGCAAAATTGTCACAACCACCGATTTTCAAACAAAAGTTCCACAGCCCTTCGCTTCGCTGAGCGCGACGAGCGACCATTCCCCACGTTTTACAACCACGCCAACGTTCGTTAAGAGTGCCCGCTTTAAGGAACACTAAATCCGCCAATGAAAACCACGCACAAGATCGGCGCCGCTCGCTTGATGTACCGCGCCGTTCGCGCAGGACGGTCGCTGCTGGGAAGATCTGATCGCCAGATCGCCGTCAGAAACGGCATCAACTACGATCTGGACCTGGCGCAGGGAATAGATTTCGCGATTTATCTCGGCAACATCTACGAGCGCCAAACGCGGGCCAAGCTACGCACACTTGTGAAGCCCGGATCGCTGGTCCTCGACATCGGGGCCAACGTAGGAGCACATACTCTCCATCTGGCTCACCTCGTTGGCCCGCAAGGACGCGTTCTCGCCTTCGAGCCGACCGACTTTGCCTTTCGCAAGCTTAACCGAAATCTCGAATTGAATCCCGAGTTGCAGAAGCGGGTGATTCCTTTTCACTGTTTCCTGACCGGCAAGGACGCCGAGCCGGTTCCGTCAGCCATCTATTCGAGCTGGCCTCTGACCAACGAATCCGGTTTGCACGCAAAGCATCTTGGGCGTGAAATGCGCACAGAAGCGGCGCAAGCACGCAGGCTCGACGATGTTCTGGCCCAGTTCCCCGACCTTCGGGTGCAGCTCGTGAAGCTCGATGTGGATGGTTACGAGTGCGATGTCCTCCGTGGAGCGCCAAAGCTCATGAAGGACGTCAAGCCGATTTTCGTCATGGAACTGGCGCCCTACGTGCTAGAGGAACGCGGCACCTCGCTGGAAGAACTCTTTTCGTATTTCATTCCAAACGGGTACCGTTTTTTCGATGAGAAGCACAGCAAGGCCCTACCCTCCTCGGCCGCTGAACTAGGCCGAATGGTTTCGGACGGCGCCTGCATCAATGCAATTGCCCGTGCGCAATAGTGTGACTGTCGGAGATAGCATTGGCCCCTTATTCATCCCAGACGAATGCAGCGGCGACGTTGCCCAATGAGCCGCAGCCGCTCAGCAAACGTAAGCGCGAATTCCTAGAGCGCATCGAGGCCACGCTCGAGGAACAGGAGCGCTGGCGGAAGATCAATTCGGCTTACTATGCCGAAGACCTTCAATACATGCGCTTCCTGATTCCTCCCGGGAAGCGGGTGCTCGAACTGGGTTGCGGCCGTGGCGAGCTGCTTGCTGCGCTTGAGCCCTCCTATGGAGTGGGCATCGACTTCAGCCGAGCGGCGATCACACGCGCGCGCGAACGATTTCCAAATCTGCAATTTCATGAAGGCGACGTGGAAGACCCGCAAACGTTTGACGCGATCGAAGGTCCATTCGACTACGTCGTCATCGCGGATACGATCGGGATGTTCGACGACATCGACGGAACGCTGGGACTGATCCAGAGGATCTGCTCACCATCGACGCGACTGGTGATCTCCTACTACTCTCCGCTTTGGGAACCGATCCTCAAGATTGGAGAAATGCTCAAGCTGAAGAGCTTGCAGCCGAAGATCAACTATATCGCAACTTCGGATTTTCTTAACCTGATGGATCTTGCCGATCTTGAGGTCATCAGGCACGAGCAACGGCAATTGCTGCCGCGGCGATGGTTCGGGTTGGGACCATTCATCAATCGGTTCATCGCGCCGCTGCCGGGCATCCGCAATTTATGCTTGCGGACATATCTTGTCGGGCGCCCAATACGGCAGTTTGCCGATCGGAAGCTCTCGGCGAGCATCCTCATTCCTTGTCGCAACGAACGGGGCAACATCGAAAGCGCCATCAAGCGCATGCCCAGGTTCGGCAGCGCGCAGGAGATCATCTTCGTCGAGGGCAACTCGAGTGACGGCACCTTCGAGGAGTGCGAGCGGGTTCGCGACGCCTATCGGGGCGTTTGGGACATCACGGTGCTCAAGCAGGACGGCAAGGGTAAAGGCGACGCCGTACGAAAAGGCTTTGCGGCGGCCAAGCAAGACGTGCTGATGATCCTCGATGCGGACCTGACCATGCCACCCGAGGCGCTACCAAAATATCACGCCGTGATCGAAAGCGGAAAGGCTGAATTCGTCAATGGCAGCCGCCTTATCTATCCGATGGAAAACGAAGCGATGCGGCCGCTCAATCTAATTGCCAATCGATGCTTTGCGTACATTTTCAGCTATCTGACCAACACGCGATTGACCGACACATTGTGTGGCACCAAGGTCCTGCTGCGAAAGGACTACGAGGTGCTGGCACGCGAGCGATCCTATTTCGGCAATTTCGATCCGTTCGGTGACTTCGACCTGATCTTCGGCGCGGTGAAGCAAAACCTGAAGCTGATCGAAACGCCCATTCACTACAAGGCCCGCACGTTCGGCGAAACTCAGATTTCGCGATTTCGCGACGGCTGGCTGCTGCTTAGGATGGTCGTATTCGCCTATCGCAAGCTCAAAGCTATATGATCGGTGAGCCGTGACAAACAATCCAGACGGCTTGAACCAGCGCCAGATCGTCCACCGCGAAGTGTGGGAAACGAAGGAGGCAATCCGCCTCCTTTACCAAGATTATCACCGGCAGCTTTTTGAGAACTGTCCAGAGGGCGCAATTCTCGACATCGGTGGGGGCACCGCCCACATCAAGCAAACTCGCCCGGATGTCGTCTCCATCGACATCCTGCGCTTTCCCGGCATCGATGTCGTGGCCGACGCTCATCGGTTGCCATTCCAGAATGGCGTGTTTGGTGGCGTGGTGATGCTCGACGTCTTGCACCACTTAGAGCGCCCGATCGAATTCCTCAACGAAGCGTCACGCGTGCTGAAGCCAGGCGGACGGCTCGTGATGATCGAGCCGGCGATGACGACGGTTGCACGCAGGTTCTACGACCACTTTCACGAGGAGCCGGTGGATATGACTGCCGATCCATTTGCCCCGGTGCCGATCGATCCCAATCGTGACCCGTTCGACGCAAACCAAGCAATTCCCTCGCTGCTGTTTGCCACGGAACCGGCTCGGCGGCGCGTCGAACAGACCGTGCCATCGTTCCGCGTGCGCAATGTGGACTGGCACAGCCTGTTCGCCTATCCGATGAGCGGCGGACTGCAGAGATGGTCTTTGATTCCGGCGGCCCTGGTAAGCCCGACGCTGCAGTTTGAAAAGATGGTACCGGTGTTTCTTCGCAAGCACATCGCGTTCCGAATGATCGTCGTGCTGGAGCGAGTATAGGATGCAGTACCTGCTGAGGAGGAGCGGAGCTGCAACCGGGCCGGCTTCGATACACCATGTCAGCGACTGGAAGGTCATCGGCGCAAGATTGATACTCTGGCCACTCGTCATCTTGACGCTGGTGGCGCTCACGCTCCAGCTCGGTATCAAGCAGAAGGAATTCAACTTTACCGGCCCATTCGGAGCGGAGACGGCTTCGCCGCAAGCCTCCCTCATCTTGGGCGTTCCGCAAGAGCCGCCCGCTCCGTGGTGGCGCCAGCCACTGCTTGGAGACACCGGCGAGAAACCGCTTCAGTCCTTCCTCGAGCTGCGCATCAACGGCCGCAAGATGGGCCCCGCGCACACCCTGCACGAGATAATTCGGTCAGGCACGACGTCCGGTTTCAGCCACTGGGGGGAGCAACTGATCTTCGCGCTCCCGCCTGGTGTGAACAACGACGCTACCGCGATCGTGACGCTTCGGTACAGCGTTCGGCCGAGAACCTGGGTGACCGCGGCGCTTGCCATCTTGACTGCGCTGCTCGGCTGCTTCGCATATTCCGGTCCGCTTGGATCACTAGCGAAGCGATTTGGAAAGCAAGCAAAGGCCGTTGCATTAAGAGCCCCTTACTGGATCCTGACTGGGTTCTGCATGGCGGCATTGGCTGCCTCGGCAGTGTTCGCGCTCACCAGCCTGTATGCCTGGATGATGGGCTACGCGCTGCCAACCACCGCGCTCATCCGCTGGTCGCCAATCGCCAAGTGGGCAGCCAACAACGAGCCATATCTTGGGTACCCGCTCTTGATGCTGGCTGGGCTCGGAGCTGTAACGACATGGTCGATCGGCTCGAACGTGTCGGATCAGTCGCTCGTCAGATCATACGAACAATTCGCGCGACGGCTGCTCACCTGGTGTGGGCTTCCGATCGTCGTGTGTGCTCTTGTTTTCTGTATTAGCTCCATGTGGGCAGGAATCGTCAGGCCCAACGACCCTAACACCACGAGTCTTGGTGGCCTGATTCCGTTTTCAGACGCGAACGATCACCTGGTGTCCGCCTTCGGTCAGGTGACGAATGGGACGTGGAGCTGGTTCGCGCTTCGGCGGCCTTTGGCCGCGGCCTTCAGATCCATACTGCTGATCTTTGGCAACCTCTCTTTGCAGAATATGCTGATCCTGCAGGCCTGCGTCCTAGCGGGAGCAACTTGTTTTGCGACGCATGCGATCATGAAGTGGCGCGGAGTCTGGGCCGGAATAACCTTCTTTGCGTTGAGCTATATCTACAGCCGGTATTTCGTGCCGACAACGCTTACCGAGCCACTAGGATTGTTCTGGGCGCTGCTGTCGATTCCGTTTTTTCTCAAGGCCTTTCAGGATCGCTGCGTCAGCGCGGCGCTGATCGCGTTTGCGATGACAGTCATGGCATTGATGACGCGAATGGGGAGCATGTTTACGATTCCTGCTCTCTTGCTCTGGCTGGTTTGGCAATTCGGACAAGGGGCCAAAGCAAAGCTCAGGATTGGCCTTGCAGCTTCCTGCATTCTGCTCGGTGTTCTCGGATTGAATTCCGTGCTGCCACGGGCCTATGCGACAGGCCCTGGTTCAATGACGACGGGCAATTTTGCCTACGTGCTCTGTGGCCTTTCGATGGGGACAACTTGGGACGGTTGCCTCAAGAGGCTCGCCGCGGAAGGTACGCCTGTTGTGGGCACCGAAGAAGCCATGGTCCGGCAACTTTACTCGGCCGCCTGGACGCATTTCCGCGCGAACCCCGGCGTCCTCTTCCAGCGATTGGCCGAGAGCGTGGAGGAATTCGCTACGACATTTCCAGGTGCACTTTGGAGGGGCTACGGATGGGTCGTCCAACCTGACTGGCTAGCTCAGAACTTGCTGACAGCGATATGCTTCGTCGGCCTTTTGTACGGCGCCATACGACGAGCGAAGGCTGTCGAGCTCACATTCTGGGCCCTCGTCTGGACGAGCATCGTGGCATCGTCCGCATTCATTTACTTCGACGACGGTGCACGTGCTCTCGCGGCAAGTCAGCCGATGATGGCGCTGTTCTTTGCGCTGGGGCTGAGCAGCCGCGTCGGCGGGTTGACCGAAGCGGTAGCGCGCTCTCGATTGCCGCGAAACGGATTGATCGTGTTGGTCGTGGCGGCAACACTCTTTGTTTGCGTCCCCTGGACAGCCCATCGCCTCTCGCCCGGGAAACCGGAGGGCGCAAATTTAGCATCAAAGCCGGGCGAGACCTTTGTCTTCGGTGGCCATCGGATTTCTGGTTTCCTCGTCGTCGATGACAGCCAGCCTCTTCGCAATGATATTCCGTCGATTCATCTTGCGGACTTCGCGGCCATCGTCGCCCAAAGCGGGGTCGAGCATTTTCAAGATTTGATCCATCCCGTCATGCCACCCCTACCTTTTGGCTTCGTGTTTGCTCCACGCTTGGAAAAGGATGTCGTTGGCGGGCCCTTGTATATCGTGCCGGCGGAGGTTGTTGTACGTCGCGACATCCCAGCGTGGCATTTCGACGTGGAGCCATGGGGCCAGCTTCATGCCGGCTTTGGGATGCCGTATTGGCTGCACGTTACGAAGGCGGAGCCGTTGCCGGCAGCAGAGCGGTAATGTTTTGCTGGTATTCAGCGTAAGGTAAATCGGCCTCCCAGCACCTGCTCACCAAGGAATGTTGCCCTATCGTCGGGAGCGAAGGCGGGCAACGCTCTCCCTGGTGGTGCGGATATGGGTTTCCACCAATTGAACCCCCTCAGCTTCCCGATCACCAAACAGACATAAGACCGCCTCGCCCTCGCCGATCACCATGACGGCTTACCCCGGGATGACCGATGCGCCGCCTGCTCCTGATCCCCTGCCTGCTTGCCGCCATGCTGTGGGCGGCGCCCGGTTTCGCCCAGACGCGCGCCCAGCTCGGCCCGCTCTGCACGACCGACACCACGCCCGCCGACCAGATGATCGACGCCTGCACCAAGATCATCGCGCTGAAGGTGTTTTCCGGCGAGAAGCTCGCGACCATCCATTTCTGGCGCGCGGTCGGCTGGAACAAGAAGGGCAACTATGCGCAGGTGATCATTGACGCCACCGAGGCGTTGCGCCTCAAGCCCAGCACCGCCGTCTACAATTTGCGCGGCTCGGCCTATTACGACAAGGGCGAGTACGACATCGCGATCGCCGACTTCAACGACGCGCTGCGCATGGGGCCGCCGAGCGGCATCATCTTTCACAACCGCGGCAACGCCTATCGCGGCAAGGGCGACTACGCCAAGGCGATCGCCGACTACGACGCCGCGATCAAGGCCGGTCCGAAATCGGCGTTCTCCTATCAGAACCGCGGCTCCTCGAAGCAGGCACTCGGCGATCTCGACGGCGCGCTTGCGGACATCAACGAGGCTGTCCGCATCGATCCCTCGTTACCGCAGCCATTGATCAGCCGCGCCGTGATCTGGCGCGCCAAGGGCGACATCGCGCGGGCGATTGCAGACACGACGGAAGCGATCCGGCTCGCGAAGGCGAAAGCGCCTGCCAACATCATGACGCCGCCGGGCAGCGTGCTGATCTCAGCCTATACCCAGCGCGGCCTCGCTTATGAGGCCAACGGCGATACTGCGCACGCCAAGGAAGATTATGCCGCGGTGCTCGGGGGCGTGGCCTCCGATGCCGGCAGCAAGGCCAACCAGGCCACCGCCAAGGTGCGGCTCGCACTGCTGAAAGAGGCCGACGCAACACCGCGCAAGACGGCGGCGGCGCCTGCGGCCGAGAGCAGCCCTGCTCCGGCGCCGCCGGCGTCCGCCGCGGCGCCGGCCGCGCCCGCGCCACGCGTGCAGGCTACAGCAACCGGCCAGCGCGTCGCGCTGGTGATCGGCAACGGCGGCTATGCGCATGTGAAGGCGCTACCCAATCCGCCCAATGATGCCCGCGCCATCGCCAAGAGCCTGCGCGACATCGGCTTCACTGTCTCGGAAGGACTCGATCTCGACCGCAACGCGATGCAGACGACGATCCACGATTTCCTGCGCGAGGCGGCGCGGTCGCAGATCGCCGTCGTCTACTATGCCGGTCACGGCGTGCAGGTCGACGGCCGCAACTACCTCGTGCCTGTCGATATCGAGTTCAAGGCGGGCAGCCGCATGACCGACGCGATGGTCGACATGGACACCATCATGGCCGGTCTCGACGACCAGATCCGCACCAACATCCTGATCCTCGATGCGTGCCGCAACAATCCGATGGCGCCGCAGATGGCATCCACGGGCCCAAGCCGCGGCATCGAGGGCGGCTCCGGCCTTGCCGCGCCCGCTACGCTCGGATCAGGCTCGACGCTCGGCGCCGGCACGCTGATTGCGTTCGCGACCGCGCCGGGCCAGGTCGCGCTCGACGGTGAAGGCGCCAACAGCCCGTTCTCGGCGGCACTGTCGCGCCATGTCGGCACGCCCGGCCTCGAAGTGCAGCAGATGCTGACACGGGTCCGCGCCGAGGTCGTCGCCGCGACCAAGGGCAAGCAGGTGCCGTGGTCGAACTCCTCGCTGCTCGGCGAGGTCTATCTGGCAGAGCAATGAGAGCGCGTAGACGTCACTTGCCCCACACCTCGTTCGCGACCTCGACGGCAAGCCGCAGCTTGGCCCACTGCTCCTCTTCGGAGAGGATGTTGCCCTCCTCGGTCGAGGCAAAGCCGCATTGCGGCGACAGCGCGAGCTGCTCGAGCGGGGCAAATTTGGATGCCTCCTCCAGCCGCCGCTTGATCGCATCCTTGCTCTCGAGCTCGCCGAACTTCGAGGTGATGACGCCGACCACCACGACCTTGTTGCCCTTGGGCAGGAAGCGTAGCGGCTCGAAGCCGCCGGCGCGGTCGGAATCATATTCGAGGAAATAGCCATCGTAATTGGTGCCGGCCAGCATGGTCTCGGCGACCGGCTCGTAGCCGCCGGAGGAAATCCAGGTCGAGCGGAAATTGCCGCGGCAGACGTGGGTGGAGATCACCATGTCGGACGGCCGATCGGCGATCGCGTAGTTGATGACCCGGGCGTAGATCTCCTGCAGGCCATCCGGATTGTCGCCGCGCTCGCGCGCCTTCTGCAATTCCTCCGGCGAGCACAGATAGGCCCATACGGTGTCGTCGAATTGCAAATAGCGGCAGCCAGCGTCGTAGAACGCCTTCACCGCCTTGCGGTAGGTCTTGCCGAGGTCCTGGAAGAACTCCTCGAGATCGGGATAGACCTCCTTCGAGATCAGCTTGCGGCCGCCGCGGAAGTGCAGCACAGCCGGCGACGGAATCGTCATCTTCGGCGTGACATGAGCCTGGTCGGCATACTTCTTCAGGAACTTGAAATGATCGAGCATCGGGTGCTGGTCGGAGAAGTCGAGCTTGCCGGTCACCCTGATGGCGTCGTGCCGGGTCTGCACGCCCGCGAACTGGATGCCCATGTCGGGGTGGAACAGCTCGCAGCCGGTCAGGTGGCTGAGGAAATCGAAGTGCCACCAGGAGCGGCGGAACTCGCCGTCGGTCGCAAGCTTGAGGCCAACCGAGGCCTGCTTGTGCACGACCTTCTCGATCTCCATGTCCTCGATCTTGCGCAGCTCGTCGGCCGAGATCTCGCCCCTCTCCAGTCTGGCGCGGGCCTCCTTGATCTTCGGCGGGCGCAACAGGCTGCCGACCTCATCGGCGCGGAACGGAGGCTTGGTTCGCTGCATGGTCAACTCCCGAACGTTTCTAATGTGCTTTGGCCCCGGAGACGCCGAGATGGCGCTCGAGGACGGACGGATCGGCCTTCAACGCGCTGCTCGCGGCATCGTGCACGATCGTGCCGCGTTCCAATATCACAACGCGGTCGGCGAGCCCCAGAATCTTTTGCGCGTTCTGCTCGACGATGATCGAGCAGATGCCGCCCGAGCGCGTGATGGTTCCGATCGCCTTTAACAATTCCTCAACGATGATCGGCGCGAGGCCTTCGGTCGGCTCATCCAGCAGCAGCACTTTCGGGTTCAAGGTCAGCGCGCGGCCGATCGCCAGCATCTGCTGCTCGCCGCCGGAGAGCTGGTTGCCGAAATTGCCGCGCCGCTCTTTCAGCCGCGGAAACATCTCGTACACCTGCTCGACCGTCCACGGTCCAGGTTGCGCCACCGCGGTCATGTTCTCTTCCACCGTCAGCGAGCGGAAGATGTTGCGTTCCTGCGGCACCCAGCCGATCCCGGCGCGCGCGCGCTGATCCGGCCGCATCGCCGTGATGTCATTGCCTGCGAGCGCAACGCTGCCGCTGAAGCGTCTGACGATCCCGACGATCGAGTTGATCAGCGTGGTCTTGCCGGTGCCATTGCGGCCGAGCAGCGCGAGCACCTGGCCCTCGGCAAGCGCCAGCGACATGTCCGGCAGCACCACCGCCTCGCCGTACCCGGCACGCAAGCTTTTGATGGAGAGCAGGTCAGACATCGGCGGCCTCGCCGAGATAGACCGCCCTCACCTGCTGATCGCGCGCGACTTCGTCGGGCGCGCCTTCGGTGAGCAGACCGCCATTGACCAGCACCGAGATGCGGTCGGCAAAGGAGAACACGAGGTCCATGTCGTGCTCGATCAGCAGCACGGTGACGTCGCGCGGCAATGCCGCGACCGCGGCCAGGATGTCGTGGCGCTCGCTTTCGGGCACGCCGGCCGCGGGCTCGTCGAGCAGCAGCACCCGCGGCTTCGCCGCGATCGCAACCGCGATCTCGAGCAGGCGCTGCTTGCCGTAGGGCAATGTAGAGGTGAGTTCGGTCATCACGTCGAGCAAATGAAAGCGCGCCAGGATTTCGGCAATCTCGGCGTTGACGTCGGCGCGCGTCCCCATCCGCCGCCACCAGTCGCCGCCACGGCCCATTCGCTCGGACACCGCAAGCCCGATGGTCTCGAGCGGGGTCAGGTCGGCATAGAGCTGGTTGATCTGGAAGGTGCGTGACAGCCCGCGCAGCACCCGTCTGTGCACGGAAAGGCCGGTGATGTCGCGGCCCTCAAGCAGGATCTGCCCGCTGTTCGGCGTCAGCACGCCGGTGAGCTGATTGATGACCGTGGTCTTGCCGGCGCCGTTCGGCCCGATCAGCGCGTGGCGGGCACCCTGCATCACCTTCAGCGAGAGGTCGCGGGTGACGCGAAGGCCGCCAAAGGATTTTTCGAGATTGCGGGTTTCGAGCGCGATCGTCATGACACGTCGCTCTCGGGTGCGGCGACGACGGCCTTGCGGCCGGCGAACTGCCGGATGATCAGGTTCGGCACGAACAGCACCCAGCGGTGGATGCGCGCGCGGCCGACCATCACGATCACGACCAGCACGAGGCCGATCCAGAACAGCCAGTACTGCGGAGTGATGCTTTGAAAAAACTCCTGCAGCATCTTGAACACGACGGCGCCGATCAGCCCGCCATAGAGATAGCCGGTGCCGCCGATCACCAGCACCAGCATCAGGTCGGCGGAGCGCTCGAAGGAAAACACGTCGAGCGAGGCCAACGCCGTGGTCTGGGTGAACAGCGCGCCGGCGATCCCGGCATAGAACGCGGCGAGCGTATAGATCGCGATCAACCGGCGGTTGACCGGCACACCGATCGCGGCCGCGCGCAGCGGATTATTCCGGATCGCGCGCAGCGACAGGCCGAACGGCGAATGCACGACCCGGCGAGCGAGCAGGAACAGGATGAACAGCACGATCAGCGAATAGAACAACCCGGTCTTGCCGTACATGTCGAAGGCGAACAGCCCGAGAATCGGCTGCATCTCGATACCCTGCAGGCCGTCGGTGCCGCCGGTGATGTCAGAAAACCGCTCAGCGAGCGCTTCCAGCAGCAGCGCGATGCCGAGCGTCACCATCAACCGTGTCAGGTCGACGCCACGGATCACCAGGAAGCTGGTCAGGAAGCCGAGCACCGCCGCAACGAGACCGGCGGCGACCAACGCGATGACCGGCTCAGTGATGATGCCGTGCAATGCCAGCAACCCGGCCGAATAGGCGCCGACGCCAAAGAAAGCCGCATGGCCGAGCGAGACGATGCCGGCGTAGCCGAGGATCAGGTCGAGTGACAGTGCGAACAGGCCGAGCCGCACGATGTCGGTCATGATCAGATAGCGTGACGGGAACAGGAAGGCGCAAGCGAGCGCCAGCACCCAGAACGCGACCTCGCTGATCCGCCAGCGCGCGCTGGCCATCGCGTGAGTGGAGACGTCGGACAGCGCGGTCATGACGACCTCACCGCGCCGCGGTGCGGCCGAACAGGCCGTTCGGGCGCCAGAGCAGGATCACGATCATGACGGTGTAGATCACGAAGGGGCCGACCTTGGGCACGTAATATTTGCCGGCGACATCGGCGATGCCGAGCAGCAGTGAGGCGAGGAACGGCCCCGTGATGGAGGACGATCCGCCGACGGTGACGACGATCAGGAAGTAGATCATGAACTTCAGCGGGAAGTACGGATCGAGCCCGAGGATCTCCGCGCTCAGCGCGCCGCCGAGGCCGGCGAGGCCGCAACCGAAGGCAAAGGTGAACGCGAATACCTGCGGCACATTGATGCCGAGCCCGATCGCCGCGCGCGGATCGTCGACCGCGGCGCGCAGCCGGCTGCCGAACCGCGTCTTCGCCAGGATCAATTGCAGCGCCAGCGTGAGCAGGCCGCAGATCACGACGATCATCAACCGATAACGGCCGATGCCGACGCCGAACAGGTCGATCTGACCCTCCAGCTCCGCCGGCAATTTGATGAAAACCCGCGACGATCCCATGATGTAATCGACCGCCGCGACCGACATGAACACCAGACCGATCGAGAACAGCACCTGGTCGAGATGGCTGCGGGCATAGAGATGGCGGTACAGCGTGCGCTCGAGCGCGATACCGATCGCGGCGCTGCCTACAAAGGCGAGCGGCAGCGCCAAGAAGAACGGCCAGCCGGAATTGTTGACCAGCACGGCGCAGATATAGCCGCCGGCCATCGCGAAGGCACCGTGCGCGAGGTTGACGAAGTTCATCAGCCCGAGCGTCACCGCAAGCCCGCAGGCCAGCACGAACAGCAGCATGCCGTAGGCGACGCCGTCGAACAAATTGGTGAGGATAGAGGCCATGACGTCAGCTTAACCGAGAGGGCGCAAGGAACACCACGTCAACTGGACCGTCATGGCCGGATAGTCCCGGCCATGACGTAGAGGGAGACGGAGCTTCGCGCGTCACTTCTTGGTCTTGCCGGAATCCTTGACGGCTTCGAAGGTCGCGAACTCGACATTGTAAAGCTCGCCGTCGACCTTCTCGACCTTGCGGATATAGATGTTCTGCACGATGTCGCGGGTTTCCGGATCGATCGAGATCGGGCCGCGCGGGCTCTCCCACTTCATGCCCTTCATCGCCTCGATCAGCTTGTCGCCGTTCGTATCGCCACCCGTCTTCTTCAGCGCCTCGTAGATCAGATGGATGCCGTCATAGCCGCTGACCGCCATGAAGCCGGGACGGTTGCCGAATGCCTTCTTGTAGGCGGCGACGAAATCCTTGTTCATCTGCGACGGATGCGCCGCGGAATAAAGATGCGCCGTCACCGCGCCGAGCGCGGCATCGCCCATGTTGTTGAGCAGATCATCGTCCATGACGTCGCCGGGGCCGATCACCTTGATGCCGCTCTTGTCGAGCCCACGCTCGGCATATTGCTTCATGAAGTTGCCGCCCTGTCCCGCCGGCACGAACACGAACATCGCGTCGGGCTTGGCATCCTTCATGCGCTGCAGGAACGGCGCGAAGTCGGGATTGGCAAGCGGGACCTTGACCTCCTCGACGATCTCGCCGCCGCCGGCGGTGAAGTGCTGCTTGAAGAAGGTCAGCGCGTCGTTGCCCGGCGCGTAGTCGGAGGTCAGCGTTGCAACCTTCTTGATGCCGTTCTTGACCGCCCAGTCGCCGATGATGGTGGAGGACTGCGCCAGCGTGAAGCTGGTGCGCACGATGTAGGGCGAGCGCTCGGTGATGATCGAGGTGCCGGCGGCCATCACGACTTCCGGGATCTTGGCCTGCGTCGCCAGCGGCGCCGCCGCAAGTGCCGCGGGCGTCACGCCGAAGCCGGCGATGAAATTGACCTTGTCATTGACGATCAGCTCCTGCGCCAGCCGCTTGGTGTTGTCGGGCACCGCGGCGTCATCCTTCAGGATGATCTCGATCTTCTTGCCGGCGACAGTGTCGCCCTTCTGCTGCATATAGAGCTTGATGGCGTTATCGATCTGCTTGCCGGTCGAGGCCTGACCGCCGGTCATCGGCAGGATCAGGCCGATCTTGACGGCGTCCTCCGCCTGCGCCGGCACGCTGCCGCACAGCCCCGGAAGCACTGCCGAGGCGGCGGCCCACAGCAACATTTTGCGACGATTGAACATCGACGTCCCTCCCCCTTCCATTCTTCTGCATCGAGCCTTAGTCCCCGGCTCTTGCTTTACCTTAACCCAAGCATGTCGCGGCAAAGCCGCAACGCGACAAGGCGTCCCCCCGTGCCCTCTGTCAATCGGACGATGGACGTGTGTCGCGCGCAGCCATTGGATCGTTGCAACAGCAACCAGTATCAGGATACCAGAATCATCCCCCGAAACTCAACGCCCCGAACGATGCGCCGCGGCCGCCGTGCGCTTGATTTATTTGTACGATCGTACAAATGAAGCTGCGATGTCAACAAACAAGCACAATTGCAGCCGAACGGTCACGGCCGAGATCATCATCCATAAAGACCAGGGCTGTATTCTGCCTCCAATGCCGATCCTCACGCGCCCGATCCCTGTCCTGACTGCCCTCGCGCTCGCAGCCTGCGCGCTCGGGGGATGCAGCACCGTGAACCAAAAGCTTTCGGCCGGGATGGCCGACTATATCCCGGCCTGGGCCGGCGGCCTGCCCGCCGACGCGCCGCCGCGGGCGGGCACACCGGAATACGACAAGTTCATGCAGGAGCGCGAACGCAAGCGCCTGATGCCGGCGGCCGAGCGTGGCGACGACGCTACCAAGCCGTCAGCGCCAGCCCCCGCACCGCAGAACGCGGCTCAATAAGCGCGATGAGATCAGGCTGAGCCGTCATCGCGCCTTGGATTCTTGCTTAGGCATGATCGTTTCGGAAAGCCGCTTCGCACCTTTCCGGATCATGCCCTAATCAACGAACACCACGGTCTTGCGCCCGTTGAGGATGACGCGGTCGGCGAGATGGTAGCGGATCGCGCGCGCCAGCACGCGGCGCTCGATGTCGCGACCCTTGCGCACGAGATCCTCGGGCGTGTCGCGATGGCTGATGCGCTCGACATCCTGGTCGATGATCGGCCCCTCGTCGAGATCGCTGGTGACGTAATGCGCAGTGGCGCCGATCAGCTTGACGCCGCGCTCATGGGCCTGGTGATAGGGCTTGGCGCCCTTGAAGCCCGGCAGGAAGGAATGATGGATGTTGATGCAGCGGCCCGACAGCCGCGCCGACATTTCATCCGACAGGATCTGCATGTAGCGGGCCAGCACCACGAGATCGGTCTGGGTGTCCTGGGCGAGCTGCCACACCGCGTCTTCCTGCTGCCGCTTGGTATCCTTGGTCACCGGCAGATGATGGAACGGGATGTCGCCGAAATCGAGCGAGCCATAGGCCTCGCGCGGATGGTTGGAAACGATCGCGGTCGGGATCATCTCGAGCTCGCCGGTGCGCCAGCGATAGAGGATGTCGACTAGGCAGTGATCGGACTTCGACACCAGGAGCATGACCCGGCGGCGGCTGGCGCGATCGCGCATCTGCCAGTCCATGCCGAAACGCTCGGCGATCGCGGCAAACCCGGTCTGCAGCGCCGACAGTCCGACCGCGAGGTCGGCCGCGGTGAACACCACCCGCATGAAGAACTTGGCGGTCTCAACATCGTTGAACTGCTGGGCATCCAGGATGTTCTGCCCGTTATGCGCGAGGAAGGTCGACACCGCGGAGACAATCCCCGGCCGGTCGGGACAGGACAGGGTCAGAACGAATTGATGGTCGGGCATGCCAATTGACCAAAGCTTGAGCAGATACATGGAACAGTCATTTTCGGCCCTCGTCTATCACTGCCGGCGGCCTTGCGCCAATCCCGCCGCAGGGTTCAAATCCAACAAATGACGGCAATGTTAGTTAAGGACCACCATGGCTGACCGGCTGAACGGCTACCGCATCCTGATCCTCGAGACGCGCGAGGAGGCACAGTTTTCCCGCCTGCTCACTGAGCAGGGCGCCGACGTGCTGCAATGCCCGATGTTCACCATCCACGATGCGCCGGATCCGGCGCCGATCGAGGCCTGGATTCGCCGTGCCATCGAGCGGCCGTTCGACGACCTGGTGCTGATGACGGGGGAAGGCCTGCGCCGGCTGATGAAGGTCGTCCGCCGGATCGGAGTCGAGGCGGAGTTTGTGGGCAGCCTCGGCAAGACGCGCAAATTCGCCCGCGGCCCCAAGCCCGGCCGCGCGCTGCGCGAGATCGGTCTCGAGCCGCAGATGACGACCGAGAAGCCGACCTCGGAAGGCGTCGCCGAGATGCTGTCGAAGCTCGACCTGAGCGGCCATCGGCTCGGCCTGCAGCTCTATCCGGACAAGGATCACACCACCCTGATCGGCGCGATCAAGGCACAGGGCGCCGAGGTCGATACCGTGCTGCCCTATGTCTATGATGCGCAGGCCGCCGACGCCAACATCGTCACCGCGATCGAGGAGATGGCACAGGGCCGCATCGACGCCATCGCGCTGACCAGCTCCGGCCAGGTTCGCCGCTTGCTCGAGGTGGCACAGGCGCATAAATGCGAGGCGCAATTGCGCGAGGGGCTGAAGCAGACGCCAATCGCGTCCGTCGGGCCCGTTGTGTCGGACGAGTTGAAGACCTATGGCCTTGGCACCGACATCTACCCGGCGAACGATGCGTTCTTCATGAAGCCGCTGATCTCGGCGATGGCGACGGCGCTGTCGAAGGCGCCGCCGCGCGCGGCCAAGTAGCCGCAACAGGCGTCATTGCGAGGAGCGAAGCGACGAAGCAATCCACCTCTTCGCAAGCGGCGCGATGGATTGCTTCGCTCCGCTCGCAATGACGGCGTGGAGGCAGTCGAAACTACTCCGCCGCCTGCCTGGTCTCGCTCAGATAGGCCTGGTACGCGAGGGCGATGCCGGCCTCGAGTGCAGTGGTGGCGCGCCACCCGAGCTTGGCGAGCCGGCCGACGTCGAGCAGCTTGCGCGGCGTGCCGTCCGGGCGCGAGGTATCGAAGCTGATCTCGCCGCGATAACCGACGGTAGCCGCAACCACACGGGCGAATTCGGCGATGGTGATGTCCTCGCCGGTGCCGATATTGACCAGTTCCGGTGAGGAATAGGTCTTCATCAGATGGATGCAGGCGTCGGCGAGGTCGTCGACATAGAGGAATTCGCGGCGCGGCGTGCCGGTGCCCCACACCACGACATTGCCGGCGCCGGAGACCTTGGCCTCGTGGAAGCGGCGGATCAGCGCGGCAACGACGTGGCTGTATTCGGGATGATAATTGTCGCCGGGACCGTAGAGATTGGTCGGCATCACGCTGATGAAATCGGCACCGTACTGGCTGCGATAGGCCTCGGCCATCTTGATGCCGGCGATCTTGGCGATCGCATAGGGCTCGTTGGTCGGCTCCAGCGGGCCAGTCAGCATCGAGTCCTCGCGCAGCGGCTGCGGCGCCAGGCGCGGATAGATGCAGGACGAGCCGAAGAACATCAGCTTCTCGCAGCCATTGGCGTGGGCCGCCTGGATCACATTGGTCGAGATCGCAAGATTGTCGTAGAGGAACTCGGCCCGCAGCGTGTTGTTGGCGACGATGCCGCCGACCTTGGCGGCGGCGAGGAACACGGCCTGCGGCCGCTTCGCAGCAAACCAGGCGTTGACCGCGGCCTGGTCACGTAGGTCGACCTCGCCGCGCGAGACCGTCAAGAGGTTGACCTGTTCGCGCGCCAGTCTGCGCGTTACGGCCGAGCCGACCATGCCGCGATGGCCGGCAACGAAAACCGTCTTGTCCTTCAGTTCAAACGCCGTGCTTGGCATTGGCTGCATCCTGCCTGGCCTCGACGAGATCGCCGGCGACCATTTCCTTCACCAGTTGCGCAAACGACGTCTTCGGCGCCCAGCCGAGCTTGGCGCGCGCCTTGCTGGCGTCGCCGATCAGGAGATCGACCTCGGTCGGACGGAAGTAGGCTGGATCGATCTGCACCAGGGTATTGCCGGACGCCTTGTCGACACCGACCTCCTCGACGCCCTTGCCGCGCCATTCGATGCTGCGACCGACCTCCGCAAACGCCAGCTCGACGAACTCGCGGACCGACCGCGTCTCGCCGGTCGCGAGCACGAAGTCGCCGGGCTCGTCCACCTGCAGGATCCGGTGCATGCCCTCGACGTAATCGCGGGCATGGCCCCAGTCGCGCTTGGCATCGAGATTGCCGAGATAGAGCTTGCTGTCCAGTCCGAGCTCGATACGGGCGACGCCGCGTGTGATCTTGCGTGTCACGAAGGTCTCGCCGCGGATCGGGCTCTCATGGTTGAACAGGATGCCGTTGCTGGCGAACATGCCATAGGCCTCGCGGTAGTTCACCGTAATCCAGTAGCCGTAGAGCTTGGCGACACCGTAGGGAGAGCGCGGATAGAACGGCGTGGTTTCCTTCTGCGGCACTTCCTGCACGAGGCCGTAAAGCTCCGAGGTCGAGGCCTGGTAGAACCGGGTCTCCTTTTCCATGCCGAGGATGCGGATCGCCTCCAGCAGGCGCAGCACGCCGATCGCGTCGGCATTGGCGGTGTATTCCGGGCTCTCGAAACTGACCTGGACGTGGCTCTGGGCCGCGAGGTTGTAGATCTCGGTCGGCCGGATCTGCTGCACCAGGCGGATCAGATTGGTCGAATCGGTCATGTCGCCGTAGTGCATCAGGAACGGCACATTGCCGACATGCGGGTCCTGGTAGAGATGATCGACACGCGCGGTGTTGAGCGAGGAGGACCGTCGCTTGACCCCATGCACGGTATAGCCGAGCCCGAGCAGATATTCGGCGAGATACGCGCCGTCCTGCCCGGTGATGCCGGTGATCAGCGCAACGCGCCGCTTTGAGTCCTGAGCCGCCGAATCTTTAACCGCCATGTCATCTCCAGAGAGCGCGAAACCCGCGCGATCCCGACGAGGCCGGTCTGTAGCATCCGGCATGCTCCAAGTCTAATGCCTTAATCGTTTGAAAGATCAGGACTTTAGAGCATCCGAAAATGGCGCGGCCCAGCTTGGCGCCGGTCACTCCCCGTAGTGGCGCAGCCGGTCGAGCTCGATGATCGTCACCCCGCCATATTCGAGCCGCAGCAGCCCCTCGCGCTCGAGCCGCTTGAGACACTGGTTGGCGTTCTGGCGGGAGATTCCCGACAGCGCCCCGATCTCCTCCTGGGTGATCTCCAGGTGCAAAGTGAGTTCGGGGTAGAGGATCGGATTGAACAGCGAGGCGATCGAGCGCGCCAGCCGCGCGGTTGCGTCCAGCGTGCGGCCATATTCGAGCAGCGCGATGAACTGGCCGAGCCGCTCGTTGAGCTGGCCCACCAGGAAGCGGTTGAAGCCGACGCTATTCTCGAACAGCCAGACGAAGGTCCGGCGATCCATCATGGCGAGCCGCGTATCGCGCAGCGCGACCACGTCGTAGCGCCGCGTCTCGTTCTTGAGCACGGTGCCCTCGCCGAACCATGCCCCCGCGGTGAGGCCTGCGAAGCTCGCGGCCTTGCCACCGCGCGACACGATACCCATCCGCGCCAGCCCGGTGACGATGCCGGTCCAGTATTGGAAGTTATCGCCGCGCATGAAGATGAATTCGTTGGCGCGGTAGGATTTCTCGGAAATGCCGGCGCGCGCGATTTCGATTTCTTGCTCGCTCAGCTCGCGCGACCAGGCCGCAATGCGCTTCAGGTAATCAGTAGCGATCATTCTAGCGACGGCGTCCCACCCCAAAGATCCAGACACGATATTGCACCGCAACAACGCCGTGCGCGACGTCAGGAACCCTGCCTCCTGGAATGCCAGCGAAAATTCCTGGCCAATTGTCGGGCACATGACAATTCAACCTATCGCTTTCTCGTATTCAGAGCCACCTCGCGTAACGCCGCGCGCCGCTCCTCAGTGGATCGCGGACAGGCGGACGACGCGAGAGACGGGCTTACAGGCGGGGTGCGGCGTTACCGCGCATGACGCAGGCGATCGGGCAAGCGATGCTCCCGAACGCCGGCTTCATTAGTCGGATGGTCTCCCTTCGGCGGCCCGTATAAGATCGAAGTGAAAGATAAAGAGCGCGCCAAAGCGCCTGTATCTGGAGGGAACAGGGTGGCCAATAGTCTGGAGGTGCGCGGAGTCTCATTGCGCTTTGGCGGCGTCCGCGCGCTGACCGAAGTGAGCTTCGGCGTCAACGAGGGCGAGCTGTTCTCGATCATCGGCCCGAACGGCGCCGGCAAGACCTCGATCGTCAACTGCATCTCCGGCCGCTACCGGCCGACCGAAGGCCAGCTGTTCTATCGCGGCCAGGACATCACCGGCCTCACCCCGAACGCGCGGCCCCGCCTCGGCATCGGCCGGACCTTCCAGAATCTGGCGCTGTTCCACCATATGAGCGTGCTCGACAACATCATGGTCGGCCGCCATCACCTGCTGAAGAACAACTTCATCACGGGATCGCTGTACTGGCTGACCGGCGCGCGCCGCGAGGAGCTGGAGCACCGCCGCAAGGTCGAGGAGATCATCGACTTCCTCGACCTGCAATCGGTGCGCAAGGCGACCGCCGGCACCCTGCCCTACGGCCTGCGCAAGCGCGTCGAGCTCGCCCGCGCGATGGCGCTCGAGCCGCAGCTGATCCTGCTCGACGAACCGATGGCCGGCATGAACTTCGAAGAGAAGGAAGACATGGCGCGCTACATCGTCGATCTCAACGAAGAGTTCGGCATGACCGTCATGATGATCGAGCACGACATGGGTGTCGTGATGGACATCTCCCACCGCGTCATGGTGCTCGATTTCGGCCGCAAGATCGCCGAGGGCGATCCGGCCACCGTGCTCGCAGATCCCCACGTCAAGCGCGCCTATCTCGGCGAAGAGGACGAGACGCTGGTCGACCCCGACGACAAGCCGGCGGTGCGGGAGAGCGCGGCATGATGGACTATGCCGGTCGCGCCGCGCAGGCCGACACCTTTCCCAAGATGCTGCGCCTCAACGCCAGGGAGCACGGAGGCGAGATCGCGCTGCGCGAGAAGGATTTCGGGCTGTGGCGCGAATTCACCTGGAACGACTACCAGAGCCGCACCCGTGATTTCGCGCTCGGCATGGTCGAGCTCGGGCTCGGCCGCGGCGACGTGATCGGCATCATCGGCGACAACCGGCCGGACTGGGTCGCCGCCGAAATTGCGGCCCACGCGATCGGCGCGATGAGCCTCGGCCTCTACCGCGATGTGCTGGACGAGGAAGCCGCCTATCTCCTGACCTATGGCGAGGCCAAGCTGGTGTTCGCGGAGGACGAGGAGCAGGTCGACAAGCTGCTCGGCCTTGCCGACCGGGTACCCAATCTCAGGCACATCGTCTATTCCGACCCGCGCGGCATGCGTAAGTACGACGATCCGCGGCTGATGGAGGCGAGCAAGCTCGTTGCGCTCGGCCGCGATCGCGCCGCGCGCGAAGCTGGGCTGTACGACCGGCTGGTCGACGCCACCAACGGCGACGACGTCGCGATCCTCTGCACGACCTCGGGCACGACGGCCAACCCGAAGCTCGCGATGCTTTCGGCCGGGCGCGTTCTGCGGCACTGCGCGACCTATCTCGCCTTCGATCCGAAGGGCCCGGACGACGAATACGTCTCGGTGCTGCCGCTGCCCTGGATCATGGAACAGATCTATGCGCTGGGCAAAGCGCTGCTCTCCCGGATGAAGGTCAACTTCGTCGAAGAGCCGGACACCATGATGCACGACTTCCGCGAGATCGCGCCGACCTTCGTGCTGTTCGCGCCGCGGGTCTGGGAATCGATCGCGGCCGACGTCCGCGCCGGGGTGATGGATGCCTCGCCGTTCAAGCAGCGGCTCTATGAGCTCGGCATGAAGACCGGGCTTGCGGCGCTTGCCGAGGGCAAACGCTCTGTCGTCGCCGACCAGCTGCTGTTTCGCGCACTGCGCGACCGGCTCGGCTTCACCCGGCTGCGCTCGGCGGCGACCGGCGGCGCGGCGCTCGGGCCGGATACCTTCAAGTTCTTCCAGGCGATGGGCGTGCCGCTGCGCACACTCTACGGCCAGACCGAGCTGCTCGGCGCCTACACGCTGCATCCCGAAGGCAAGGTCGATCCCGACACGACCGGCGTGCCGATGGCCGACAACATCGAGATCCGCATCGACAATGCCGATGTCAACGGCGTCGGCGAGATCGTGGTGCGGCACCCCAACATGTTCCACGGCTATTACAAGAACCCGGAAGCCTCGGTCGCCGATATCAAGGACGGCTGGATGCATTCAGGCGACGCCGGCTACTACAACGACAACCGCCAGCTCGTCGTGATCGACCGTATCAAGGATCTCGCCGAAACCTCGCGCGGCGAACGCTTCTCGCCGCAATTTATCGAGAACAAGCTGAAGTTCTCGCCCTATGTCGCCGAGGCGGTGGTGCTCGGCGCCGGCCGCGACGCGCTCGCCGCGATGATCTGCATCCGTTACTCGATCATCTCGAAATGGGCGGAGAAGAACCGGCTCTCGTTCACGACCTACACCGACCTGTCCTCGCGGCCCGAGGTCTACGCGTTGCTGAAAAAGGAAGTCGAGACGGTCAACGCCACCTTGCCGCCGGCCCAGCGCATCTCGCGCTTCCTGCTGCTTTACAAGGAGCTCGATGCCGACGACGGCGAGCTGACCCGCACCCGAAAGGTCCGCCGCAGCGTCATCAACGAGAAATACGCCGATATCATCGACGCGATCTACCGCGGCAAGGCCAAGATCCCCGTCGACACCGTGATCCGCTTCCAGGACGGCACCACGCAGCGCGTCCGCACCACGCTCGAGGTGGTCGATCTCGGCCGCGCCGCGATCGCGGAGGCCGCGGAATGACGGGGTCAATCACCACTTGTTCAGTCGTCATGCGCGGGCTTGACCCGCGCATCCATCGGCTTCGCAAAGAAGGCCATCCTTTTCGATGGATCGCCGGGTCAAGCCCGGCGATGACGAGTTGCAAACCTGGTCACACTCCATGAACACCCAGTTCCCGATCCAGCTGATCGTCAACGGCCTCGTGGTCGGCACGCTCTATGGCGTGGTCGCGATGTCGTTCGTGCTGATCTACAAGGCGACGCAGGTCGTGAATTTCGCACAAGGAGAGCTGCTGCTGGTCGGCGCCTGGGTGTGCTGGGCGCTGCTGACGAAATACCAGCTGCCGTTCTGGATCGGCATGCCGATCACGCTTGTGTTCATGTTCATCTTCGGCATCGCGATCCAGGTCGTGATCCTGCGGCCGATGATCGGCGAGCCGATCATCTCCGTGATCATGGTGACGATCGGCCTGTCGACCGTGTTCCAGGCCGCGCTGAAATGGATCTTCGGCGTCAACCCGCAGCCGTTCCCGCGCGTATTCCAGAGCCAATCGGTCAGCCTGTTCGGGCTGCAGATCCAGACCGTCTACGTCATGAGCCTCGTGGTCTCGCTCGCCATGATGGTCGGCATGGCCTGGTTCTTCCGCGCCTCCAAATATGGCCTGGCGATGCGCGCCACCGCCTTCAACCAGCAGGTCGCGCAGTCGCTCGGCATCTCCGTGAAGAGCGTATTCGCGATGGCCTGGGCGATCTCGGCCACGGTCTCGGCGGTCGCCGGCGTCGTGGTCGCGGTCGTCAACGGCGTGTCGTCCGGCCTCTCCGCCTACGGCATCAAGGTGTTTCCGGCGGCGATCCTCGGCGGCCTCGACTCGGTCGGGGGCGCCGTGCTCGGCGGCATCATCATCGGGCTATTGGAAAACGTCGCCCAATATGTCGACAGTGAGTATCTGCACTGGGGCAATCTCTACGAGATCGCGCCGTTCTACGTCCTGATCATCATATTGATGATCAAGCCGTACGGTCTGTTCGGCACCAAGGACATTGAGCGGGTCTGATCAATGGCAACGAGCACACTCATCCCCTCCGGCGATTTCCGCACCAGCTACGCGGCCGACACCACGATCTTCCCGACCGCGACCAGCCGCAATTTTGCGATTCTCGGCATCGTGCTCGCCTGTTTCGCACCGATGCTGCTGTCCAACTACCTGCTCTCGATCGCGATCCAGATCGGCATCTTCGCGATCGCAGCGCTGGGCCTCAACGTCCTGGTCGGCTTCACCGGCCAGATCTCGATCGGCCACGCCGCGTTCTTCCTGTTCGGCGCCTTCACTTCGGCCTACATCTCCAACAATGCGCCGATCCCGGTGTTCTTCGCGATCCCCCTCGCCGGCGTGATCACCGCGCTGGTCGGCCTGGTGTTCGGCGTGCCGGCGGCGCGGCTGAAAGGGCTCTATCTCGTCATCGCGACGCTCGCCGCGCAGTACATCCTGCTCGATTTCTTCTCGCGCGCCGAATGGTTCTCGGGCGGCTCGGTGCCGGCCAGCGCCAACCCGTTCTCGATCTTCGGCTACACGCTGCACGGCGACCGGCAGTACTTCTACGTCGTGCTCGCCTACATGGTGATCTGCTACCTGCTCGTCACCAATCTGATGCGCACCCGCGACGGCCGCGCGCTGGTCGCGATCCGCGACCACTATCTCTCCGCCGAGATCATGGGCATCAACCTCACCAAGTACCGGACGCTGTCGTTTGGACTTGCCGCTTTTTTTGCCGGCATCGCCGGTGCGCTCTATGCGCACTACCAGCTCGTGGTCTCGCAGGAAGGCTTCGGCATCGAGCGCTCGGTGCTGTTCCTCGCCATGGTCATCATCGGCGGCACCGGCTCGGTGATGGGCACGCTGATGGGCACGGCCTTCGTGGTGCTGCTGCCGGAATCGATGGAATGGCTCAGCGCCTGGCTGAAGGGCGGCGCCATCGACAAGGCGCTGCAGCTCAACAACAACATCACCTTCCTGCGCGAGATCGCGATCGGCCTGATCATCATCGGCTTTTTGATGTTCGAGCCTGATGGTCTTGCGCACCGCTGGCGGCAGATCAAGGCCTACTGGAAGCTTTATCCGTTCTCGCACTGACGCATCGAGCAACTCAAATTCGGTTCAACGAATAAGCAGGAGGAAACAAAAATGACGATTAGATCCCTTTTGAGCTCGGTCTCCCTCGCGCTGCTGATCGGCAGCGCCGCCGGCACCGCGCAGGCACAGATTGCCATCGGCCATCTGCAGGACCTTTCGGGCGGCACCTCCGACGTCGGTACGCCATATGGCCAGGGCGTCGCCGATACGTTTGCCTGGGTCAACAAGAACGGTGGCGTCGGCGGCAAGCAGCTCAGTGTCGACAGCAACGACTATGGCTACCAGGTGCCGCGCGCGATCGCGCTGTACAAGAAGTGGTCGGCGTCCGACGGCAAGGTTGCGGCGATCATGGGCTGGGGCACGGCGGACACCGAGGCGCTGACCGGCTTCCTCGCGCAGGACAAGATCCCCGACATGTCGGGCTCCTATGCCGCCGCGCTGACCGATCCCGAAGGCACCAGCGGCAAGGCCAAGCCCGCGCCGTACAATTTCTTCTACGGCCCGAGCTATTCGGACGCGCTGCGCGCCGAACTGACCTGGGCGGCCGAGGATTGGAAAGCCAAGGGCAAGCCGGGCAAGCCGAAATTCGTCCACATGGGCGCCAACCATCCCTATCCGAACGCACCGAAGGCCGCCGGCGAAGCGCTCGCGACCGAGCTCGGCTTCGAGGTGCTGCCGCCGCTGGTGTTCGCACTGTCGCCCGGCGACTACTCGGCGCAGTGTCTGAGCCTGAAGAGCTCCGGCGCCAACTACGCCTATCTCGGCAACACCGCGGCCTCCAACATCTCGGTCATGAAGGCCTGCAAGACCGCTGGCGTCGACGTCCAGTTCCTCAGCAACGTCTGGGGCATGGATGAGAACGCCGCCAAGACTGCAGGCGATGCCGCCGACGGCGTGATCTTCCCGCTGCGCACCGCGGTCGGCTGGGGCGGCAACGCACCCGGCATGAAGACGGTGATGGAGATCTCGAAGATGTCCGATCCGTCCGGCAAGGTTTATCGCCCGGTGCACTACATCGCCGCGGTGTGCAGCGCGCTCTACATGAAGGAAGCGCTGGATTGGGCCGCCAAGAACGGCGGCGCCACCGGCGAGAACGTCGCCAAGGGCTTCTACCAGAAGAAGGACTGGGTGCCGGCCGGCATGGAGGGCGTCTGCAATCCCTCGACCTGGACCGAGAAGGATCATCGCCCGACGACCAAGGTCGACCTCTATCGCGCCAAGGTTTCCGGCGCGACCGACGGCGACATCAACGACCTGATGGGCAAGGGCACGATCAAGCTCGAGAAGGTGAAGACCGTCGAACTGCCGCGCAAGCCGGAATGGTTTGGCTGGTGAGGTCGTAACCGACCCCGCACACGAATCGTCATGCGCGGGCTCGACCCGCGCATCCATCAAGACAAGCGTCTTCCGATCGATGGATTGCCGGGTCAAGCCCGGCAATCCATCGAGGGGTGAACCAGAGCCATGAACGAAACCCTCGAAGCCACCCGCCCCGCGCCGACGGCCGTGCCGCCGCCGCCGCTGCTCAGCGTCAACAACATCGAGGTCGTCTATGACGACGTCATCCTGGTGCTGCGCGGCCTCAGCCTCGAGGTGCCGAAGGGCGCGATCGTGGCGTTGCTCGGCGCCAACGGCGCCGGCAAGTCGACCACGCTGAAAGCGATCTCCGGCCTGCTCAAGACCGAGGACGGCGAAGTCACCCGCGGCGAGATCCTGTTCGAGGGCCAGCGCATCAACGGCATCGATCCTGACAAGATCGTCCGCCGCGGCATCTTCCAGGTCATGGAAGGCCGCCGCATCGTCGCCGACATGACGTCGCTGGAGAATTTGCGGCTTGGCGCCTTCACCCGCCGCGACGGTGAGGTCTCTGCCGATATCGACATGGTGTTCAAATATTTCCCGCGCCTGAAGGAGCGCACCGGCCTCGCCGGCTATCTCTCCGGCGGCGAGCAGCAGATGCTCGCGATCGGCCGCGCGCTGATGGCGCGCCCGAAGATGATCCTGATGGACGAGCCGTCGATGGGGTTGTCGCCGCTGCTGGTCAAGGAAGTGTTCGCGATCATCAAGGAGATCAACCGCGATCTCGGCGTCACGATCCTGCTGGTCGAGCAGAACGCGCGCGCCGCGCTGTCGGTCGCGAGCCATGGCTACATCATGGAACAGGGCAAGGTGGTGCTCGACGGCTCCGCCGACGAGCTGCGCGACAACGAGGACGTCAAGGAGTTCTACCTCGGCGGCGCCGGCGACCAGCGCAAGAGCTTCAAGAACCTGAAGAGCTTCAAGCGGCGCAAGCGCTGGCTGTGAGGCCGTTGCGCGTTGTCGCGCGGAGTTGAGGACCAGTTCGCGTGCAGAAAGCGCTTCCAGCCATGAAGACGGTTCTAGCTGAGCACCTGCTCGGCTTCGGTGACCGCGCAGAGCACGTGGTAGAACGACGACGCCGGGATCGTGGCGACCAGCGAATTGCCGTCGCGGTCGAACTGGTCGTACCAGCCGCCGGCCACCGGATGGCTCAGATAATGCCGTTCCAGCAGCACGAGCGCCGCGCGCGCCTCGTCCGCAGCGCCGGCTTCGCCCGACTCGGCTTGCGCGATCCAGGCCTTCGCCAACTCGCTCTGCGGCCACAGCCGTCTGGTGAGGCGGCGGATGTTGCCCTCGGCGTCGCCCTCGTCGATCAGGCAACCGGAGCCGTCGCGATAGCGCAGCGCCGACGCCAGCAGTTCGCCACGATGGCGCCCGGTGGGGCAGCCGGTGATCCGCTCAAATCCCTTCAGCAGCCAGACCCACTCCGCGAGGTGCCCGGGCTCGACGCTGACCGGCGGGATCTTCGACCAGTCCTCCTCGAAATATTCGCCGAGCGTGCGCGTCTGCTTGTCGTAGAGATTGGCCAGGAACAGCGCGAAGAAATCGCCCGCGCGGTTCTGGAACGACAGATCGTGCGTCGCGTCGAAGCAGGCGATCATCGCCTCGAACAGGTGCATCTGCGGGTTCTGCCGGCGCGGCATCGACGGCGGCAGGCCTTCATGGAAGCCGCCGTGGGGCGAGCGCAACTGGGCGTCGAGGAACGCCAGCAGCGCATCGATCTCGGCACGGACCTGGGCGTCCTGGTCGAGGCCGTAGACGGTCGCCAGCGCGAGCAGGATGAAGGCATGACCATAGGTGTCGCGCAGCGGGTCGTGCACACCGCCTTCCGCCGTCAGGCTGTAGGCGAAGCCCGGCCGGCCGTCCGGCGCCTTGGCCTTCGCCAGCAGGTAGTCCAGCCCCTTCAGTGCGATCGCGCGCCCGTCCGGGTACCAGCCCATCTGCGCCGCCTTGGCGTAGCAATAGATCTGGCGGGCCTGCACCATGGTCCGGCGCGGCGCGGTGTGATCGGCTGTCCCATCCTGATGCAACCGGTCGACAAAGCCGCCGGCCTTGCCGTCCCAGCCCGTGGTCGACCACAGCGGCAGCGCCTGCTCGATGATGCGGCGCTTCAACCTCGCGACGACATCGGCGGGCCCGTCCGCCACAACGCTCTCTGCCTCAGTCATCGTGCTTCCTGGAACCGTCCCAATGTCAGCGGTCACCGTCTGATAGCACGGGCGGACCGGCACGCAACCTGCGCACATCCTGCCAAGGACCTGCCAAAGGACCTGACATGACCGACCATTACGACGCCCTTGAAACGCGCGATCCGGCCGCGCGCGAGGCCGCGCTGTTCGCCCGCCTGCCAGACGTGCTGCGCAAGGCGATGGCGGCGCCTGCCTACGCAAATCTGCTGAGGGGCATCGATCCCGCCTCCATCACCAGCCGGGAGGCGCTGGCGGGGCTGCCGGTACTGCGCAAATCGGAACTGCCGGCCCTGCACAAGGCGGCGCCGCCATTCGGCGGCTTCGTGGCCGAGAAGCCCGGCTCGTTCGCCCGGCTGTTCACCTCGCCCGGACCGATCTTCGAGCCCGAAGGCCGTCAGGCCGACCCCTGGCGCGGCGCGCGGGCGCTGTTTGCGGCGGGCTTCCGCGAGGGCGACGTGGTGCTGAACACCTTCAGCTATCACCTCACGCCCGGCGGCTTCATCTTCGACGCCTCGGCGCGGGCGCTCGGCTGCGCGGTGATCCCGGCGGGCCCGGGCAATACCGAGCAGCAATTCGAGCTGATCGAGGCCTATCGCCCGGTCGGCTACAGCGGCACACCGGATTTCCTGAAGATCCTGCTCGACGCCGCGGCCACCGGTGGCCGCGACGTGTCCTCGATCAAGCGTGCGCTGGTCTCGGGCGCCGCGTTTCCGAAATCACTGCAGGAGGAGATGAAGGCGCGCGGCGTCGAGGCCTATCAGGCGTTCGGCACGGCCGACCTCGGCCTGATCGCATTCGAGACGCCGGCGCGCGAGGGAATGACGGTCAATGAGGATTTGATCCTGGAGATCGTCAAGCCAGGCACCGGTGATCCCGTCGCACCGGGTGATGTCGGCGAAATCGTCGTGACCTCGCTCGATCCGCATCATCCCTGGATTCGTTTGGCGCTCGGCGACCTGACCGCTGCCCTGCCCGGTGCGAGCCCGTGCGGCCGCACCAACATGCGGATCCAGGGCTGGATGGGCCGCGCCGACCAGACCACCAAGGTGAAGGGCATGTTCGTGCGCCCCGAGCAGGTCGCGGAGATCGGCAAGCGCCATCCCGAACTCGGACGGCTGCGCCTCGTGGTCACGCGCGCCGGCGAGGCCGACGCGATGACGCTGCGGGCCGAATGCGCTTCAGCGCCGGATGCCCTGCTGAACGAAGTTGCGGCAACGCTGCGCGCCGTGACAAAACTTGGCGGAGCCGTCGAGCTGGTCGGCACCGGCTCACTGCCGAACGACGGCAAGGTGATTGCGGACGAGCGATAACCGTCGAAACCACCCCGGAACGTGGCCAGTTCACATTTGTCGCGCGCGGCAATGTGAACTATGAGCTGGCTCATGCCGCGTGAAGACGAACGGATCATCAGCTCATGAGCAGCGCTTCAGGAGATCAGCCGAGACGACCGGCGGTTTTCTTCGACCGGGATGGCGTCCTGAATCACGACATCGGCTATCTGTTCGAGAGCCACAGGCTGATCTGGATCGACGGCGCGCGCGAGGCGGTGAAGGCCGTCAACGACCTGGGCTACTACGCCTTTGTCGTGACCAACCAGTCCGGCGTTGCGAGAGGCCTCTATGAGGAGGCGCACATCCAGCAGCTTCACGACTGGATGGCGGCCGAGCTCGGCAAGATCGGCGCGCATATCGACGCCTTCGAATATTGCCCGTTCCATCCGGAAGGAACCGTGGAGCGGTATCGGCAGGTCAGCCCTCGCCGCAAGCCCGCGCCAGGCATGATCAACGACCTGCTGGCACGCTTTCCGGTCGACGTCGAACGAAGCTTCCTGGTCGGCGACCAGCCGACCGATCTCGAGGCCGCGCGCGCGGCGGGGCTGAAAGGTCACCTGTTCTCAGGCCCCAACCTGGAACTGTTCCTGAAGCCACTGCTGCGAAGCTGAGCCCGCGCTCGGCGCGGGGCTGCGATCGCGATCAGAACTTCCGAACCAGCTCGATCACCTCGTCCTGCTGCTCGCGCGTGATCTCGGCGAACATCGGCAGCGAGAGAATCCGGCCCTGATCGCGATGGGCGTTCGGGAATTGCTCCGGCCGGTGGCCGAACCGGGCATAGGCCGGCAGGAACGGCAACGCGGTGGGATAGTTGATCGCGGTCTGCACGCCATTGGCGTTGAGGTGGGCGGCGAGCGCGTCACGGCGCGGATGCCTGATCGTGTAGAGGTGATAGACGTGGCTGCGCGCCGGCGCGACCTCAGGCACCACGACATCCTCGATCTGGTTGAGGCCGGCATCATAGACCTCGGCGGCGGCCTGCCGGGCCTCGGTCCAGCTGGCGAGATGCGGCAGCTTGGCCGAGAGGATCGCGGCCTGCATGCCGTCGAGCCGGCTGTTGATGCCCTCGATATGGTGCTGGTGCTTCACCAGCCCGCCATGGCGCGCCAGCATCGCCATCTGCTCGGCGAGCGCTGCATCGTTGGTGACGACCGCGCCGGCATCGCCCATCGCACCGAGATTCTTGCCGGGATAGAATGAATAGGTCGCGGCTTCGCCGAACGTGCCGACCATGCGGCCCTTGTAGCGCGCGAGATGGGCCTGGGCGCAATCCTCGATCACCCACAGCTTGTGCTTCTGCGCGATCGCCATGATCGCGTCCATGTCCGCGGGCTGGCCGTACAGATGCACCGGGATGATGCCGACCGTGCGTGGCGTGATCGCGGCCTCGATCGCGGCCGGATCGATCGTGAACTTCGCGTCATCGGTGTCGCAGAACACGACCGTGGCACCGGAATGGGTGATCATCGCCGCGGTCGAGATCCAGGAATGCGCCGTCGTAATCACCTCGTCGCCCGGCTTCACCTTCAGCGCCCGCATTGCGAGGTAAAGCGCGTCGGTGCCGTTGGCGCAGGAGACGCAATGCGCGACTTCCGCAGCCGCGGCGAATTCGCGCTCGAAGGCGTCGACATAGCTGCCGCGGATGAAGGCGTTGTCGCGGATCACGCCGGCGATTGCCGCATCGATCTCAGCCTTGATGGACTGGTATTGCAGTTGCAGGTCGGCATACGGCACAGCCATCGATATTCCCCTGTTGCCCTATTGGCCCGCCAGCAGCCGGCGCGCCGGATTGCCGGCATATGTGCCTGGCGTCGTGATATCCTTGGTCACGACCGATCCGGCGCCGATGACGACATCGTCGGCGATCCTGACCGGCATGATCGTGGCGTTGGAGCCGATCGACACGCGGTTGCCGATCACGGTCTCGCGCCACAGTTCCTTGCGTCCGCGCGCCGGGCCGCCGGTGGAGAACGTGTCGTTGACGAACATCACGCCGTGCCCGACGAAGCAGTCCTCGCCGATGGTGACGAGTTCGCAGACGAAGGCATGCGACTGCACGCGGGTGCGCGCCCCCACGACCACGCCCTTCTGGATTTCGGTGAACGGCCCGACGAAGCAATCGTCGCCGAGCGTGCAGCCATAGAGATTGCAGGGTTCGACGATCTTGACGCGTTCGCCGTATGCGACATCGCGCACGCCGGCCTGATGCACCTCGGGCCGGTTCACGAAACGACACCCAATCGGCTCATCCGCGGCGTGAAGCGCAGCGCGACCTCCTCGCCGGTCTCGATCGATTCATAGAGCGCCGAGATCAGCTCCAGGCTCTTGCGGCCCTCGAGCCCGTCGACCAGCGCCGCGCGCTGGTTCTCCAGGCAATCGACCACGTGATGATAGTAGGCTTGGTGGCCGAAGCCGTAGACGTTGGGCGGGTTGACCGAGAACTTCTCCACCACGTCCTTGTCCGACGGCAGCTCGCTGACGAAGCGCCAGTGCCGGATCTGGTTGACCGCGAAACCGGAAATCTCGACGGTGCCCTTTTCGCCGAGGATCGACAGCGAGCCCTCGAGATCGGTCGGGCGCGCCGCGGTGGTTGCCTCGATGATGCCGAGCGCGCCGTTGCGGAACTTGAGCGTTGCGACCGCCGTGTCCTCGGTTTCGATGTTGGCGAGCGCCGTCGCCGCGCGCGCGTGCACGCTGACGACATCGCCGAAGAACCACTCCAGCATGTCGACATGGTGGCTAGCCTGATTGGTCAGCACGCCGCCATCATAGGCCCAGGTCCCGCGCCAGTCGTCCTGGTCGTAATAGCCTTGGTCGCGGCACCAGCGCACCCTGACCGTGCCCAGGATGAGCTTGCCGAAACGGCCGGCATCGAGCGCCTCGCGCGCCTTGACCACCGGCACGTTGAAGCGGTTCTGCTTGACGATGAACATCTTGACGCCGGCCTCGTCGCAGGCCCGGATCATGTCGTCGGCATCCTGCAGCCGCAGCGCCATCGGCTTCTCGACCACGACGTGCTTGCCGGCTTTGGCGCAGGCGATGACATGCGCGGGATGCAGCCCGCTCGGCGTCAGTACGGCAACCGCGTCGATATCCTTGCGGGCCAGGAACTCGTCCATGTCGTAATGGGCCGGGACGCCGAACTTTCCGGCAACCGCATCAGCGCGCGCGCGAATCGGATCGCAGACCGCGACCAGGCTCGCCCCCGCGATGTGATTGCCACCCAGGAGATCGGAGTGACGCTTTGCGATGCGCCCGCATCCGAGCAGGCCAAATCTGATCATGCAACAGGCCCTGTCTTGTCTCGTGGCCGGCCATTGCAGCCGGCCGAAGAGCCGAGGGAACAAGCGGCCTTGCGGGCCGCGCCATGCCGTTCCATTACCCAGAAAACCCGGGATAAAGCAAGGCCATGCGCCGATCAGGCCGCGGACTGCGCGCCGATCCCACCATGTTTGTCACAGGCCGGCAGGGAGCAAGCTCGATCCCAAGGTGTCGGCCGCCCGTCAAATCTTGTGGTACTCGCGGTACCACTTGATGAATCGCGCGATCCCATCCTCGATGCTGGTCGCAGGCCGAAATCCGATGTCCCGCGCCAGATCTTCGATATCAGCATACGTCGCCGGCACGTCGCCGGGCTGCATCGGCAGCAGTTCCTTGATTGCTGTCCGGCCGAGCTCCTTCTCCAGCACCGAAACGACGTGCAGGAGCTCCTCGGGGTTATTGTTGCCGATATTGTAGATCTTCCAGGGCGCCCTGCTGCTGGAAGGATCGGGCACGGCGGTGGCCGGGATTGATTTGCGCTGAGGCGGACGTCCCATGAGACGGATAATTGCTTCGGCGATATCGTCGACAAAGGTGAAGTCACGCCGCATGTCGCCATTGTTGAACAGCTTGATCGGCTGGCCGCTCAAGATCGCCTTTGCGAAGATGAACATCGCCATGTCCGGACGCCCCCATGGACCGTAGACGGTGAAGAACCGCAGTCCGGTGGCGGGGATGCCGTACAGATGGCTGTAGGAGTGCGCCATCAGCTCGTTGGCCTTCTTCGACGCGGCATACAGGCTGATCGGATGATCAACATTGTCATGCACCGAGAAGGGCAGCTTTGTATTGCTGCCATAAACTGACGACGACGACGCAAACAGCAGGTGTTCGCATCCGTTGTGGCGGCAGCCTTCAAGAATATTGATAAAGCCTTCCAGGTTTGCATCCACATAGGCGTGTGGATGCTCCAGCGAATAGCGCACGCCAGCCTGGGCGGCGAGATGGACAACCACAGGAAAACGATACTCGGCAAAGAGCGACTTGATGCCCGCGCGATCGGTCAGATCGAGCTTTACGAAAGTGAAGTTCGGGTCGCGCTTCAGGATTTCGAGACGCGCTTCTTTCAGGCGAGGATCGTAGTAGTCATTGACGATGTCCAGGCCGACGACCTTGCGGCCTGCCGCCAGCAGGCGCCGGGCAACATGAAAACCGATGAACCCGGCGGCTCCGGTGACCAGTGGTGTATCGTATGTCATCGCGTTCTCAGCCATCGTTCTATAGCCGCCAGAGTTCGATACCAGCCGGCGTCACGCCTCGATCGAGCTTCGCCTTGACGTCGAGAATGAGGCCCGTACCGCCATCCAAAAGTCGCTGAAACAGCGGCCATCCACCTGCCAGATAGCTGTCGTGCGCCACGGCCAGGATAACCGCATCCGCCGGCTGCAAGGCATCCAGATCAGTCAGCGTCAGCCCGTATTCGTGTTTTGCATCTTCCGCGTTCGCGAGCGGATCATGCACCTGAACGTGAATCCCGAATGTCTCGAGCTCGCGGATGATGTCGACCACGCGGGAGTTGCGCGTATCAGGCACATTTTCCTTGAAGGTCAGGCCAAGCACCGTGACAGTGCCTTTGCCTCCCCTTCCCTTCCCACGAAGCAGCATTCGAACACATTCGCGGGCAATGCGCTGCCCCATGCCATCGTTGATGCGGCGACCGGCCAGGATGACCTCCGGATGGTAGCCCGCTCGCTCTGCACGAAAAGTCAGATAGTAGGGATCGACGCCGATGCAGTGGCCACCAACGAGGCCGGGCTGAAACGGCAGAAAATTCCATTTCGTGCCCGCGGCCGCCAAAACGTCGCCCGTGTCGATATTCAGCACCTGGAAGATCAGCGATAGCTCGTTCATGAACGCGATGTTCAGATCGCGCTGCGTGTTCTCGATAACCTTTGCGGCCTCGGCGACCTTGATGGACGGTGCGCGATGGACGCCGGCCGTCACGACGGACCCATAAACGTCAGCGACAATGTCGAGCGTTTTGGGATCCTGAGCGGAGACGACCTTCATGATGGTCTCGAAACGGTGCAGCTTGTCACCGGGATTAATTCGCTCGGGGGAATACCCAACGGCGAAGTCCACTCCCGGCTTCAAATGGGAGACCCCCGCCAGGATGGGGATACATTCCTCTTCGATCGCGCCGGGGTAGACCGTCGATTCGTAGACGATGATGTCGCCCTTCTTGAGCGCACCTCCGACCGTGCGCGATGCGGCGATCATCGCACCCAGATCCGGTCGGTTCGCATCGTCGATTGGCGTCGGCACGGTGACGATGAAGAAATCCGAATCCTGGATCGCTGCCGGGTCCACCGAGAACGTCAGCGACGCATGACGAAGATCGTCGGCGTCGACCTCGCGTGTCCGATCATACCCCTCGCTGAGCTCGGCAACACGGCCCGCGTCCACGTCAAAACCAACGACGGGCATCCCCTTGCGTGCGAAGGCAACCGCAACGGGAAGGCCGACATAGCCCAACCCAATAACTGCAATCTTTCGGAAATGTGACATCAAGGAAGTTCCGGGCTCAAACGTACCATCGACGCCGGTTGTTTAGCCGCCATACAGCTGACGTCGCAAGAGCCAAAGTCCTTAAGATACCAAGGATTCTGCCGCAAAAAGCGAGCGCTATTGCCAGGGTGCCCCAAAGAGAATACCAAGGCCGAATACCCGTTCCGGCCCCTCTTTGACGCACCCGCGACAGGTCCGAATGCGTCGGCTCCTCTGTCGACCCAATACCGGCATCGCTCTATCCGGCGCGCTGGGAAAACCTGCATGGCCATTGGTCCGCGCCTGAGCTAGGGCATCAACCGTGGATTGTTGTCTTGTCGTGGTTCAGATGCGAAATGAACTGACTCCGCTGGAACGGCAAATTCCCGGGTTCGGCGCCTGTCCGCTGACCGATTTGCCAGCCTTCCGGTAAGGCACAATGTGCGGAATTGCCGGATTTCTCGCGGACCCCAGCCGCCGGACATCAGTTGATCAGCTGAAATCCATTGCTGACGCCATGGACGTCAGCCTGGAACATCGTGGACCCGACGATCACGGGATCTGGGTCGACGCCGAAGCCGGTGTTGCCCTCGTTCACCGCCGCTTGTCGATCGTGGATCTTTCGCCAGCCGGACACCAGCCCATGCACTCGGCCGACGGCCGCTTCGTGATCGTCTATAATGGCGAAGTCTACAGCCACCTTCCAATCCGGACCGAGATCGAAGCGACTGGTCATCGTTTTCGCGGACATTCGGACACCGAGGTCCTGCTCGAATCAATTGCGCGGTATGGAGTCCGCGCCACCGCCGACCGGCTGATCGGCATGTTTGCGATCGCGATCTGGGACAGGCAACAGCGAACCCTGAAGCTCATTCGCGACCGTCTCGGTATCAAGCCTATCTATTGGGCCAGGATCGGCGGGTTGTTCATGTTCGGCTCGGAGCTCAAGGCGCTTCGCCAGCATCCGGGCTGGACGCCCCGGATCGAACCGGCGGCGGTCGCCTCGTTCATGCGGCACAACTACATCCCCGCTCCACACACCATCTATCGGGATGTCCACAAGCTCGAGCCGGGAACCATTCTGACCCTCGAATTCGGTCGCGAACCACAGACCGAGAAATTCTGGGATGCCCGGCGGGTCGCTCTCGACGGGCTCAGCAACCCGCTCACCGGAGACGATCTGTCGCTGGTCGATCAACTCGAGACGCTTCTTGTCGATGCCGTCCGCAAACGCACGATGGCGGACGTGCCGCTCGGGGCATTCCTTTCCGGCGGAATCGATTCATCGACCGTCGTCGCGTTGATGAAGGCCGCAAATGTCGGACCGGTAAAGACGTTCTCGATTGGCTTCGAACAAAAGGCCTTTAACGAGGCACCTCACGCCGCCGCGATCGCCAGGCATCTCGGGACGGACCACACAGAACTCATCGTGACGTCGCAACAAGCGCTCGATGTCGTACCGAAGCTTTCCGAGATCTTCGACGAGCCGTTCGCCGACTCGTCGCAGATTCCGACCTATCTGGTTTCAGCGATGACACGCAAACACGTCACGGTCGCGCTTTCGGGCGATGGTGGCGACGAACTCTTCTCCGGCTACAATCGATATCAGCTGACCCGGCGCTCCTGGAGGATGCTGTCGCTGGTGCCGGCCCCATTGCGAAAGGCACTGGCTGCGGGCCTGACCTCGGTCAGTTCGGAACGATGGAACGCAATCTTCGACTACCTTCCGGAGCATAGCTATCCACGACTGCCCGGCGACAAGATTCATAAATTCGCGAGCGTGCTCGGGCTGAACGATGCCGATGAACTGTATCGAAGGCTAATCAGCCATTGGGATCCGGGCAGCATCACGCCGGGCGTAGCAGAAACGCGTGGGGTCTTGTGGGACAGCTCGGTGCGAACCGACTTTCCGAATTTGCTCGATCGAATGCAATTCCTCGACGCGGTGACGTATCTTCCCGACGATATCCTGACGAAGGTCGATCGTGCGAGCATGGCGGTCGCGCTTGAGGCCAGAGTGCCGCTTCTCGACCACCGCGTTGTCGAGATGGCATGGCGGCTGCCGCATTCCGTCAAGATCCGGCGCGGCGTCAGCAAATGGCTGTTACGTCAGGTTCTTTACCGCCATGTTCCGAAAGGCCTGATCGAGCGTCCGAAGATGGGCTTCGCCGTGCCGCTTGACGAATGGCTGCGCGGGCCGTTGCGGCAATGGGCAGAAAATCTACTGTCCGAGAGGCGATTGCGGGAGACCGATTTCTTCGACGTCGCCCTCATTCGCCGGCGCTGGGCCGAGCATCTGTCGCGCAAGCGCAATTGGCAGTACGCGCTGTGGGACGTGTTGATGTTCGAGGCCTGGCGCGAACGCTGGGGATAAGTCACTTCGACAGCCGGATGCTCGCGATCTCGCCGGGCCTCTTGCCTTGCGATAAGCCGGCGTAAAGATCCTCGTAGCGCGACACACACGCATCCAGGCTGAAATTCCTTTCGGTGCGGTCCGCCGCCTTCACGCCCATTCGGGTGCGCAATGCCCCGTCCGCCGCGAGACGAAGGATCGCCTCGCTCATCGCCTTGGGGTCGCGCGGCGGCACGATGAACCCGGTTTCCCCGTTGATGTTCGCTTCGGGATTTCCGCCGACGTCGGTTGCGATCACCGGAAGCCCGGCCGCCATGCTCTCGAGAACGGCGTTCGAAAAGCCCTCCTCATGCGAGGACAGGACGCTGACGTCCGCCGCGCACAGGAGATCAGGCACCTCACTTCTTGAACCGAGAAACAGCACGTGATCCGCGATCCCGGAATTCGACGCTTGCTCGCGCAGCGTCGTGCCGATGCCGTCGTCCCGCCCCACCACCAGCAATCTCCAGCCGACCGGCAAGTCGGCGTTCGCGATCGAAAAGGCCGCGAGCAAATCCTGGTGTCCTTTGTAAGGGATGAGGTTTGCCACGATGATGAAAACGAGGGCCTCTTGATCGATCTCGAGCGACGCACGCACGCTCTGCCGTACCATCGGAGGCTGTCGATACCCTGCGAGATCAATGCCGTTATAGATCAGCCCGAGCCGATCTTCCGGGACGTTCTCGTCATCATGCAGTTGACGCACGACGCTGTTCGAGTTTCCGAGAATCGCCGTCATATGGTGATGCAGCCTGGCTTCGATCGCGCCACTGAAGCGCATGTTCCGCTGATAGTAATTGAGGCTTCGCCGGCTCATGACGCGAACCGGAACGCGGGCCAGGATCGACGCCGGCGCCCCCAGGATGTAGGCACCCGGCAAGAAGAAATGAGCGATCGCCGGGCGAAATCGGCGCATGACGCGACAAAGCCAAAGCACCGTCTCGGCGAGACGCGCGAGGGTCCGGATCCGCGATCTGCCGCCGGACCGTGGCACGGCCGGACGAACGATCACCTCGAAGCCAGCCGCCTCCAAACCGTCCGCGAGCTTACCTCTTTCAGTCAGGCAGCAAACCACCGGCTTCCATCGGGCGCGATCAAGCCTTGGGATGATCTGTGTCAGATGCCGCTCGGCTCCCCCGACATCGAGGGAGCCGATCACGTATATGATGGGGAGTGGGCTCATTGCCTGGAAATCAATGACGTCCTCGCCGCAACCGCGATCGTTCCGTCACGGTCACATGGTGGCAGAGGACGCCGCACCGTTTCGCTATGAATTCCGCACAAACAGGAATTCGGAATTTGCTTCGCCGGTTGCGATCTTGTCGAGTTTGAAGCCCATCTTCTCGACGAAATCGATGGCGTCCTTGTCGTAGACGAACTCCATGGGCCAGCCGCCGAGCCAATCACGGATGTCGGTGAATTTGTTCATGCCGCGCATTTTCTTGTATTCGCGCACCCGCCGGATGAACGCGGGCAGATTCCGTGGATCCTTGTACATTTCGAAACGCCAGACGTACCAACCGTCCATAAGCCTGCGCTGCAACCAACCGGAAGCAACGTATCGACGCTTCACATCCAGCCAGAATTCCGGAGTCGGGTCCTTCTGCACGTCAGCCGAGTAGAGTGCGATGTAGAACAGTCCCCCCGGTTTCACGCGGCTAGCCGCGTTCTGGATCGCATGCCAGACTTCACCGGTGTGATGCAGCACGCCCCACGAATAGACCAGATCGTAGAGCGGCAATTTGCTGACGTAAGCATCGTCGAGAACCGACCCCTGCTCCGCGGTCCAATTGGCGGGATTACCCGCTTGCGACTGGACAAACTTGCTGGCCCGGACCGAATCCGGATCATAGTCAAAACCATCCACCCGAGCGGCGCCTGCGTCCAACATGGCAATCGAATGGAGCCCGCTGCCACAACCAATATCGAGAACCGTCAGGCCATTGAGATCGGGACGTCCCATGAACTGAAGAATATGACGCTTCGAGGTCTGAACCTTCTCCGAGTCAAAATTCTTCTGAATAAAGTCGTGCCAATTCTTTCCGAACTCGAAGCGCTTCTCTTCTACCTGGTCCATCAAATTGTCCTCTGGAATCCGTTTAACCATACACCGCGAGCGTTTCATCGATCGCACGCTGACCCCCGAAGCGCTTAAACGCGAACTCAGGACCATCTTTCGCCGCAGCTTCTCGCCACTGGCCGTCTCGCAAAAGGCGCACGATTTGGCAAGCACCCGATGCAGCGTCCCAGTCCTGAAGAACCCAGCCTGACTTGCCGTGATTAACAGCCTCCGGGGCGCCACCCGCCGGCGTCGTCACCGCAGGTACGCCCAGGAACTGCGCTTCGACCAGAACGTTCGGAAGCCCCTCCGCACGGGACGTCAGAAGCATCAGGTCCATGCTGGCCATAGCGGCCATTGACTCCTTCAGATGTCCCGCGAAGAACACGGCCCCCGCCAAATCTTCGGCGGCCGAGCGAGCCTCCATGGCTGCACGCAGAGGTCCATCTCCAACGATCAGAAAGCGCACTTCGGGCAGATCTCGGCGGATGAGCGCCGCTATCTCCAGCCACAGCATGGGGCACTTTTCCTCGGTAAAGCGCATCACGGTCCCCACAACCAACGCACCGGGTTCAATCCCGACACGCTGTCGGAGCTTGATACAATCCGCCTTGTACTCCGCCAACTCGGACTCATCAAAGGCATAACCGTTGCGAACGACGCCGATCGAGTTCTTGGCCAATCCAAGCCACGACTCGTAGGCCCTGGCACCAGCCGCACTGTTGTTGATCATCTTGACGCCTGGCTGGCGCGCCAGCCACCGGTAGCTTTCACGCATGTAGGGCTGATGAAAAACGAAATTGATCGGCGGCAGACTACGTTGCGAGATGATTATTTTGGGAACGCCCGTCAGCACCGCTGCGATGCCCCCTTTGATGTTGACTTCGTCGAGCCAGAGGTGGGCAATCTCGGGGTGTTGCGCCGCCAATGTCTTGGCATAAAGAGCCACGTCGCCGCGCAGTTCCAACGGCAAGGTATCAACGACGCTCCGCAGCGCCGGATCGAGGTCGCTGTCGGCTTCAGCGCCGATGACACTGGCTGCAATATCCTTGGACTCCAGCTCCGGCAGAAAGAACCTGCTGACAGGAGAGGATAGATAAACGCAGGCAACGCGGATGTTCAGCTTCCTGCCCTCACGAAGCCCCCGCGCGGTGACCACCAACTGGCGCTCTGCACCGCCTGGTCCAAGCGTTCCAATCATCATCGTCACGCCGCGCCGTCGCACAATCGAGCTCCTTGCGCCCGAAACATCTTGCCGCTTCAACTGGAGGTCGAACTTCCGAAGGGCGCGACAATGATGCCCATCAGGCATCGCCAGGACGAGCTTGAGAATTCGAAGTTCGACACGCTCCGCCATGCTGAGTTCCGCTGGATTACGCGCCAGCAGGGGACGACAGCGAGCCATCTTCGACCAACCGAATAAGTACGCATCCCTGAACGTGACGGATGGAGGCTGACGCAACAAATACCGCCGGACAAATGCAATCGCGCGGTGTGGCAAATTGCGACGGATCCCCTTCGCGAATGCCTTCGCCACGAACTTCGGACCGTCTGCAAACATGGCGACGGCCCGCTCCGGCGGCCGCCACGCAGCATTGCCCTTCGATGACGTTGTTTGTTCCTCCTCGTTCACGTTCTTCGTCCCCTAGACAAATGGCCCGGCTGGCCTCCGTTCAAATTGTGCGATCAGGACTCGCCCGCCCCGCTTGAAAGGCACGATGGGTTCCGCACGACCGTCGACCCATTCGCTCGCTCACGATCGATAGATCCAGGACGGGAGTTTGGCCGTAAACCACTGCAGCGCCCAGGATCGTTGCGGTCGGTCTACCTTCTCCGGAACCGGCTCAGCCGACGGAACAGCTTCGACAACCTTGCTCTCAACTGCCGAACGGACGGCAATTCCATGGCGAGCGGCAAGCATCCCGTCAGCCATGAGCTCCACACTAAAGGAAGTCTTGACGTGTTGCGGCGCCAGTTGCGCAGCTTTTTTTCTCCAGCGCAAGTTGCCCAGCAAGTCAACGATGGTATCAGCCATGATTCGCGCCGTTGCGTCGGGCTTGAATATCTGCCCCGTCGCACCATCCAGCACGGCCTCGGGAGCACCTCCGGCGGAGGTCGTAGCTACGGGAACCCCAAGCGCCTGCGCTTCGAGAATGACGTTTGGAAGACCCTCGATACGCGACGCCAGGAAGAACAGGTCCATCGCGGCAATTGCGGCGGCTGGGCGCAGTTCCAGATCGGCAAATATCAGCGCGCCGGTCAACCCAAGCTGTTCGGCGTGAGCGCGAACATCATCGAACCGCGCACCGTTGCCCACCAGCAAGAAGCGCACATTCGGCATCTTCTCACGGATCATCGCCGCGACATCGAGCCAAAGGAATGGACGTTTCTCCGTCATCATTCTGAAGACGCCACCAACAATCAACGTCTTCTTGTCGATCCCCAGCGCGGCTCGATACTGCTTTCTCAGGACCGCCGGTTCAGCATCATTGTCTAGGTCAAGTCCGTTGTGCACGACCTTGATCGCCCCCTCCGGGAGCTCCAGCCACTCGGCATACGCGCGCGCACCAGCGCGGCTGTTATTTAGCATCTGCAGGTTCGGCTGCTGTGCCAGGAACCGATAACAATCACGATGATATCCGTGATAGTAAGGGAAATTGTAGGAAGGCATATTCCGAAAGCAGAGCAACGTTCGAGGGATCTGCAGTACGGTCGCCGCAATGCCGCCTTTGATGCAGACTTCGTCCATCCAGAGATACACCGTCTCAGGATTTACGTCGGCGAGAAGATCGTAATACGCCCTCACGTCAGCGAGTTCGGGCGACAACACTTCAAACGGATCAGGATTTGCGACCTTCCCCGTTGCGGGCGGAGATTTCGCGGTAGAGAAGCCATCGATGATCCTGACGCCCGCCTTTTCCAGCCTGGCTCTGAAGAAATTCTCGCGCTCCGTCGCCGGCGGATGGACGAGCGCCACAGCAACTGAATCCACCCCTCTCGATACGATCTGCTCGACCAAGGCGACCATTTGCCGTTCGGCGCCCCCGGGGCCCAACGAACCAATGATCATCAAGATCCCACTGCGATGCGGCGACGCCTTCGCTGCCGATACGCTTGCTTGAGCAGCAAGAGCCTGAAACGTCGACAATTGCTTCTGGTAGTCGGTCGCGCGCCCTTTCTGTCCGATGTACAGAAGTCGATTCCCCGCCCCGGCCTGAGCCGGCTTGTTCTGGCGTATGTTCTCGAGCCAATCCGGTAGAGGATCGACGATAGGCTTTCCGCTCCAGAAGGCATCGTGCGGGACGAAGATATTGTCGTCGAATCCCACTCGGTGCGTGACCACTTCATCGACACCGAATCGCGAGAGAAGCGCTTTCAGTGACGACTGATCGAGCGAACGGACGTGCTGCCAACGGTGAAACAGCAAATTGCTGACCGGACAGTACGCCATGTCCAGATCGAGGTCTTCGTTGTTGGGCGTGGTGATGACCAGGATGCCCCCCGGGCGCACAAAACGCGCCAAGCGATCGAGCGTGACGTCCAGGACTTCGTCCAAGACATGCTCGATGACCTCGGACATGATCACGACGTCGAAAGTCTCGGTCGAATCATCGCCCACGACGCCCAGGAATCCGTCGAAATTCTCCAGCGCACGCTGCAGATTTGCCGCGCGCCCCTTCGACGGCTCGTACCCCGCCACCGTGAGGCCACGCTGCGCCATGAAGCGAAGCAAGTGACCGTCGCCTGCACCGAAATCGAGAATGCGCCCGTACTTCGGAAGTATGTGGTCGATAGCCGTAATGACGCTACGGCCCCCAAGCTTCGCGAAACTGAGTTCGGTCAGCCGGGTTTGCCCCACATTGTCCCAGAACCGATTAACCAGTTCGGGAGTCCACTTCAACCGTTCCGCAGCCATCTCAGAGCCTTTTCACCATTGTACGAAGCAGCTCAGCCCCATTCTACTGCTTAATCGTGAAGGCCTGCCCCGTTGGCAGGAGCGCGAGGTTCTCGGCCTTCGATTCGAAGAATTCGTCAGCTGCTTGTTTCGCACCCGGGCATGATTTGAACCCGTGATCATCAAGCAGGATGATGCCCCCCGCAACCATGCGGGGATAAAAGAACTGCAGCGAGTCGAGCGTGGGCTGATAGAGATCGACATCGATGTGAACAAAGCGAAACCTGCAGTCGGCCGCCTCGGCAAATCGCGTGGGGATCCAGCCCTTGTAGATCCGATAGTTGTCGAACCCGCGCAAGCTCTGGGTCAACTCGTCTTCGGCCGCGGTCAGCGAGCCCTTCCGCCAGTATGTGCCATCGACGGAAGCCGGCTCGGACAACCCCTCGAAACTGTCGAAGAGATGAATGGACATCGGCATTTTCCTGAAGGCCTGGCACAGCAGGTAGGCGGTGGCGCCCCTGTACGTGCCGCATTCGGCTGCATCGCCGTCCAGGTTAACGACGAGTTTCAGCAACTCATTCATCGCGTATTTGCGATCAAGCGAATGCCAATTCCCTACATCCATGAACCTCATGTAGTAGGCCAGGAATGCTTCATCCTCGAGGAATATCCGAGCGAACTCGGAGAATTTGAACTTCGGATAGATCGCTGTCGTCAGCGCCTCAGCGGAGAGATAGCGCTCGAACTCCGAGGATTCTAACTCCAGCCCACGCTTCAAGACGGTGAGAAGTTGAACGGCCTTGTCCGGCGCAAGGCTCTCGATCTCCGCCGCCAGCCGAGCAGCATCAGAGCTATAGACCGGCACCGGAGCGGGCTGCACCGCAACTTCGGTCTCGGTCTTCGCGCGCGTTCCCAGCAACGGGGCCATTATTCGCTTCAACATCCTCCGACAGCTCCGCTTACCTGGGCGACATTCTCTTGTTCAGAGGAGATCACGATTTCACTCTCCAGGTTGACCAAGGCCGTCGTGAAAGCCCCTTTCGTACCAACAACCCGGAATTGTATGGCATCTTCGACGAAATCGATCTTTGCACCATCATGGAGATGCGCGGCGCCGAGCGTTAGAAAGAAGTCGCCCGCAGCCAACCACATGGTGCAATCGCACGCTATCGTCAGAACGTCGCCGGCCCGGGCTTGCCACGCCACGCCATGGCTCGTCAGGTTGGTCGCCCCCCAAACGACGGTGCCCCTGCGGTCCTTGATTGCAAAACCACAGGACAATGCCGGAATGTCCGCATCGCATCGAAACCGCATCGAAAAGCGATAATTACTCCCACTCTGGAGGAGGGTTGAGCGTCGTCCGTGCTCATCGAACACCCCCCAATCGAGCAGACGCCCCTCACCCGATCCATATCGAACCTTCGGCGCGATCTCCTCCGCCGGCAGCTCGGAATCGTCGGCATTCTCGACAGTTATTTGACTGATTGCGTTCTCCAGCCCGGGGGACGATGCCTCTTCGGCCTTGGTCGCCGTGCTCGCCTCCGTCTTGCCAAACAGCAGATTGTGATAGACCACCGATATCGGCCCCGCCTCGCCTTCCGCGAAGACTCTCCCGCCTTCTAGAATCAGGGCGCGATCGCAGAAGGTCGTAATGGTGTTGGTGTCATGCGAAACAAGCAAGATCGTCGCATTCTTCTGCTTCAGCCGCTGGATCCAGCCGAAGCATTTCATTTGGAAACGCGCATCGCCGACTGAGAGAGCTTCGTCGACGATCAGGATATCCGGCTCGACGCTGATCGCGGTAGCGAACGTGAGACGCGCCTGCATCCCGGTGGAATAGGTCTTGAACGGCTGATCGATAACGTCGCGCAGTTCGCTGAAGTCGATGATCGAATCGAGCTTGCTCTCGATTTCCGCCTTGGACATTCCGAGGCACAGGCCGCCCATGAAAATGTTCTCTCGGCCGGTGTAGTCCGGGTGAAACCCAGTTCCCAGTTCGAGGATGGCGGTGATCCGACCGTTGACTTTCAGATCACCCGACGAGCGCTCCAGCGTTCCGGCGATGATCTTGAGCAACGTCGATTTTCCGGCTCCGTTGCGCCCGAGAACTCCAACAATCTCGCCGCGCTTCAGGTCGAGATCGATGGACTGAAGCGCGACGCGCTCGGTGTGGCGCGGAGCGCGACGGATGATTTCGACGAGCGGGTCGATCGCATGCTCATAGACGCGATACGCCTTGCGAAGTCCCCGGGCACTGATGGCGATTTCTTTTCCGGTCATAGCGCGTCGCCAAAGCCGTGTTGCAAGCGGGTGAACACCGCGTAGCCAATTCCCAGGCAGGAAAAGGCGCCGAGGGGAAAGACGATCCAGGCCGCCGGATGCTGAAAGCCTCCGAAATAAAGCGCGTCCTGCCAACACCAAACCTGGTAGCTGAACGGATTCAGGTGAAAGACCCAGTTCATCCAGGACGGCGTCGCAAACGGGTTGAACAGGATCGGCTGCGCGAACAGATTGACGGTGCAGAAGATCGTCACGATGTCGCGCAAATCGCGGAAGAAGATACCGAGGGCCGACAGCATCAGAGCGACGCCGGTCATCGCAATGAGCTGGATCGCAATCAGGAACGGGACAGTCAGAACCATGAACGTCAGAGTTCCACCAACCGCGGCGTAGCCGATCGTGAACAGGAGCGCGATCGAGTATGGAAGCGCGGAGGCGATCGCAGTCTTGACCGGCAATACCACGACCGGGAAGATGATTTGCTTCACGAGACTCGCATGAGCGGTCAATATCGTGGTGGAGCGGGCCAGCAAGTCCTGAAACGCCAGCCACGAGACTATGCCGATCAGGACATTGACGGCAAAATCGGGATGACTGCCGCTGCCGCCTACGCGGGTCGGGAATACATAAGCGAACAGCAGCGAGTACATCAGCATGAGCAGCAGCGGATGGCCATAGGCCCACAGCGCGCCCAGGAGCTGTCCCGCGTGACGATCACGCAATTCACGCTTCACGAGCTCAGCCACGAGTTCGCGATGCCCGTACATCGAGCCAAGAAGTGACGGCGCCGCTATCACAGTGAGACCTCCGGATTAGCCGACAGCCAGGCCTGTGCCATCAGGACGTTCCACAGCGGATAAGCCCAGTTGGCACCGTCCAGATGCGCCTGCCATCGCTCACGGATCGGGGCGTAAGCGAACAATCCCTGGTCCTTCAGCCTTTTCTCAGCCAACAATTCTTCCGCCCAATTCCTCAGTGGCCCTCTCAGCCATTCCGCCAACGGCACACCGAACCCCATCTTTGGACGGTCAAGCAGTCCACGCGGGACGCGACGATACAGCACCTCGCGCAACGCCCATTTGGCGACGCCATCGCGGTACTTCAGATGCCTGGGCAAGGTCCAGGAGAATTCCACGACCCGATGATCCAACAGCGGAACCCGCGCTTCCAGCCCAACAATCATGCTCGCGCGGTCGACCTTGGTCAGGATGTCGTCAGGCAGATAGGTGAGCGTGTCGATCAGCATCATCCGGTCGAGAAAGTTCGGAACATCGCTCGGAAGACGCGGATCCCACAGCACGCCCTTGGTCTCGGAGGCTCCGATCACCAGATCGTCCGGGCTATGCCAATGGCTCAGCATCCCGCGATAGAGTGTGTCGGGATCGTCTTCGAGGATGGCCGGGGCATACCGTTCAACTTTCGAGCCAAGACCATTTATCCGCCAGCGGCCCGGCAGCACCTGGCCAATCTGATCCAGGGCGCGCGACGGGACCGCACGGAGACCACGCGCCAGCACGCCGCGCAAAGCCCCCGGGGTGGGGCCGGCGACCTTTCGCATGTCGAGCGCGTAGGCATAACGGCCGTAGCCCGCGAACAATTCATCGCCCCCATCTCCCGAAAGCACGACCTTGACGTGCTGGCGGGTCAGCTCGCACACCAGAGCCGTCGGCAGCTGTGAGGAATCCGCGAACGGTTCGTCGTACCATTGCGGCAGATGCTCAACCATGTCCAAGGCGTGCGAGGCATCGGCGTACAATTCGGTGTGGTCGGTCCCGAGATGACGCGCGACCTCGCGCGCGAACGGCGCCTCGTCAAACCCCTTCTCCGCAAAACCGATCGAGAATGTATTGATCTTCCGATCTGCGGTCTCGGCCATCAACGCGGTGACGAGCGAGGAGTCGATGCCGCCCGACAACAGCGAGCCGATCGGCACGTCGGCAACCAAGCGGCGTCTCACCGCATCGGAGAGCAAGGCATCAAGGCGATTGATCGCTTTGTTCTCGCCGATATCCGATCTGCCGCGCACTGAGTTCTCAACGATGCTTCGGAGATTCCAGAAGCGCTCAATCGAAATTTCGCCGCCACGCCCGGTCTTGAGCATGGTGCCCGGCTCAAGCTTGTAGGTATCCTTATAGACCGTATGGGGCGCTGGAATGTAGTTGTGGCGCATGAACGCGGCCATCGCGTTTCGATCCAGGACCGGCGTCCAGCCCGGAACCGCGCGCAACGCCTTCAATTCCGAGCCGAAGGTCAGCACCCCGTCAATCACGCTCCAGTACAGCGGCTTGATTCCAAGGCGATCGCGCACAAGAACCAGGTCGCCGGTCTGCTTGTCGTAGAGGGCGATGGCGAACATGCCGATCAAGCGCGGCACGACATTCGCGATGCCCCATTCCGCGCAAGCCTCAAGGATGATCTCGGTATCCGAATGGCCTTTGAGCCGACGATTTGTCCGCTCGAGATCAGCCGCAATCTCGGTGTGGGAGTAAACCTCGCCATTGTAGATGATGACAAATCGACCGCATCCCGACGTCATCGGTTGCGCGCCCGTCGGGGACAGATCGCGTATCGCCAGACGTCGGTGGCCGAAGCCCACCCCCCGCTCATTGTCCAGCCATGTGCCCCGCGAATCCGGCCCACGGTATGCGAGGCTGTCCGTCATGTCGTCGAGGACGCGCTGCGATAGAGGCCCACGGCCAGTTGGCCGAAGCCGCAAGAATCCCGCAATGCCGCACATCGCTACGCCCCCCTGCCCTTGGCGGTCGACGTAAACAGATCACCGCAAAAAGCCGCACGGCGAGCAATCGGCATCTTGCGCAACGAATACCGGACCGACAGACAGGCCACGATGCTGCTGCGGCTGGAAACGCGCGGCTTCCGCGGAATGATCAACATCACAGGCAACACCGGTCACTCAGAGCAAATGAAATCATCAGACTACGTCGCCCCCAACACCGAAGGTGTGAACTTTCCAAGCTACCGCAGTCCGGGTGGCACTGAAGCCACCGGAACGGAATGCCCGATTTGCATGCGGCCGATTGATCCGCACACGTCAGGCCACTTCAAGCAGCCGCAACCAAGCCGGCCTCGATCGAGACCCGGACCTTTCGCCCCAACAGGTCAAGCAAGATCGCGACACGATCGCGATCAGCCAACCCGTCAAACAATCCGAGACTGTCGGCGAATATTCCCGCCGACACACGCACCTTCTCACCCAGCGAAAACCTGGGGCGTTCATCAAGCTTAACGTAGCCGCCCGCACCCTCGCGCGCCTTCAGTGAGGCGATGACATGTCGCGCGACCGGCGCAGGATCCGAGCCGTTGCAGACAAGCCGCGCAACACCCGAGGTCGACTGAATGGAACTCCAGCGCTGGGCCTGCATATCGATTCGAACGAAGAGATAACGCGGGAACAGCGGCGCGGCGACCTGATCGACCTTCCGAGCATGACTCCGGCGCTTCAGATAGCGAGGCAGGTACGGCTCGAAGCCTTGGCGCAGCAGATTGCAAGCTGCTTTCGCTTCTGCATTGACATGCGTCTGGACGACGTACCAGGCATCGACAACGCTCATTGCGCCACATCCTGACGCTCGGGGACATTCAAGCCCAGGAGGCTTGGAACCAGCACACGGCCCGGTCCGTAGAGGCGCACCGCCTCATCGAAGGCCCGCCCGGGATTGACCACATCGGTGATCATCACCGCGTCAAATGCAGCGGCAACACGATCGTAGCCAGAAACCACCGACACCCCGACAAAGCGCGTCTCACCCGCGTCTTGATCGACAATTGCGACAATCGAAACGCCGCAATCGACCGCCGACAGCATGGCAATCTCGGCCAGGTCCGACTTTCCGCAAAGTACGAGATTCTGGAACTGCTGCGCCCTCGCCAACTGCAGGACTCGCGCACAATCAGCCTTGGCCTGACGAAAGAACGAGAACGAAGACGACAGGTACTCCACGGTCAGGCGCGATTTTTCAGCGAAGCCCTTTGGCGTCAGGTAATAGGCGTAGCGGCGCGCCGGCGCCTGACTGACTTTGACGAGGCCCTTCTTGATACATCGCTTGAGATACGCGTTCACGAGACCGAGCGCGATACCGAGCTCTTCCGCGATGCGACGCTGCGATTGCGCGCCATCATCGACGGAATTAAGCAGATTGAGGACGATCCTTTCGTCCTCGCCGCTAGTTCCTGGCAACGCGCGGTCCATTGAAATTCCTTTTCCGTCCGCGACTGATACCGCGTTCACGTCGTGAACGTCAAGTCCGATGTTCATTACACGAACACCATAATCATTTGATATTATGTATGAATTTTTCCAGCGGCCAGATCGCCAAGAGTCAGATTGAATGACATGCTGACGACAGCATCGAACGAACGACGCCGCGCGCCTGCAATTCGCCTTCCGCCTTGGGATGAGCGGTCAGCCGATGCGATCGGTGGCCGCACCGCGCAACTCAAAAGTAGCGACATCGAAAACGACCACACTCTCATCTGCTCGGCAGCCGCTGGTGGACAGACCCGTGCGGCGCCACCGGCGTCCATGCGGGTTATTGCCCACGTCCAAGCCGATGATGCACGCCAACCATGTCGCTGCCACCTGCAATGCTGGCGGCGATGCATTGTCCCGTGTTACGGTTTAGGCCATTCGTGACGATGGCGGCGATGCTGATCGGCCCGTCGTACCAGATCTGCGGCTTGCGGCGCTGAACCGCGCTCTGCTTTCGAGACGATACAGATTTCTCATGCCCCCGCTTACCGGTGACCGGGCTTTCCACGATCCTGATTCGACTGACCGATGAGTTCCCAAGACACCAAGCTACAGGGTCGCATCCTCTACATCGTAAACGAGGACTGGGCCTTCCTGCTCAATCGCCTCCCGATGGCGCGGGCCGCGCGTGACGCAGGCCTTGAAGTTCATGTGGCAACCAATGTGAGCAGCGGCGCCGCTTCGATCGAGGCGGAGGGCTTCGTTCTTCACCATATTCCATTCCAGCGCGGTCAGCGGGCGATGCCGACCGCCGCGGCGACCCTGAAAGCCATCCGGGAGATAGAGAGCAAGATCAAGCCAAGCATCGTGCATCACTCCGGCGTTCAGTGCTGCGTCTTTGGCTCGCTGGCGGCACTCGATCAAACGTTCCCTGTCGTCAACGCGATCACCGGGCTCGGCTACATCTTCACGTCATCGAGCTCGCGGTCGCGTTTGCTGAAGCGAGTCCTGACGCGACTGCTCCCCTGGCTGCTCAATCGGGATCGAAGTTACACGATCGTGCAAAATCCCGACGATCGTGAAGCGCTTCTGGCTCTCGGCGCCAACCCCGACCGCATGTCATTGATCCCAGGATCCGGCGTTGACGACGAATCATTGCAGCCGCTGCCTGAACCGGAAGCCCCCATCACGGTTGGATTCGCGGGACGGTTGCTGGTCGACAAGGGTATCCGCACGCTGGTCCGCGCCTATGATTTGCTGCGCGATCAGGGGCACGACATCAACCTGATCATCGCAGGAAATCCCGACTCGGCCAATCCATCGTCCGTGTCACGCGAAGAGATCGATGCTTGGGTGGCGCGGCCGGGCATCACCTGGCTCGGACACATCGACAACATCGTCTCGCTGTGGCGGGCTTCGCATATCGCGGTATTGCCTTCGTATCGTGAAGGGCTTCCGGGAGCGTTGATGGAAGCGGCCGCCTGCGGCAGGCCCCTGATTGCAACGGACACTCCCGGTTGCCGCGAGATCGTCCTCAGCAACCAAACCGGCCTGCTGGTCCCGCTTGAGGATCCAGCGGCCCTGTCGGCAGCAATTCTGCAGCTTGCTGAATCGCCCGAGCTGCGGGCAAGCTACGGTGCGGCGGCGAGGCGCCGCGTATCGGAGCGGTTCTCGGCAAGGATCATCGGTCACGCGATCACTCGGCTGTATGGTGACATATTAACGCATGGTGAGATATTGTTGGCTACTTCGAACGCCCGAACAAATCCGTACACGCCATCTCGCTGAGATCGGGTCGAGGCAACGATCTACCCGTCGGCGGCATCAGCGCCGAATTGCGGCGGCAGCCGGCCTGAACCGATCCCGCCGCGCTGAAGCCATAGCCAGGTCACGATACACTGCAACATGCTCAATATGCTCCGCATCCGCGCATCAGATCAACGAAAAGAGGGCGAAAGCCTTCGCGGCAAAGATTGCCTCCCTGAGCCAACTGAAGCGCGCCCACTGCCCTAGCAGGTTGAATTCTCCGATCTTCAGGTCTGCCGATCACCAGCCGTAATCATTTTGCCGCATACAACCTGCAGCAGGACCAGCATGAACACGAGTGAGACCGCGATGGAAGGCAAGATTTCAACACGCGCGAGCTTGACCGCACTGATATCCTTCCACATCGTCGCCTGCTGCGTTTCGCTCGCCTACCTCAGCCGCGGCTACGGCAGCTACCACATTTATTATGATCCCGCATTGCTTGGCACCGCGATCGCCACGATCGTCCCGTTTGCCATTCTCTCTTACCTGTTCCTCCTCGTTCCGTTCAGCTTTGGCTACTTTCTCGGTTTCTATTTCTACACCATGGTCCTTGGGTACCTGTGGCTGAATTGCTTCTCCCGCTTCGAGTACAATCACTGGCTCAGCGGGGCCTCCGCGGCCGCATCGATAATAGCATTCCTCATCCCATCGCTGTTCGTGACCTCCCCGATCCGACGAAGGTTCACGATTGGCGATGCGACCTTCGATCGCGCGCTGACATTGATCCTGGCACTCGGCGTGATCACGATCCTGATAGCAGCGAGCTATAGCTTCAAGATGGTCTCGCTGGATGAGATGTACGACTTCCGCGACAAGATCAACATGCCTTCCGTGCTCATCTACGGCATTGGAGTCGTTTCGAACGCCCTGCTGCCGTTCGCTTTTGCCTGCTTTGTGGAGCGCCGAAGCTACTGGCGAGCCGGGCTTACGCTCGTCGTGCTGCTGCTTTTCTACCCGATCACCTTGAACAAGGTTGCCTTCTTCACGCCGACGTGGCTTTTGGCCATGGCTGTGCTCACGCGCCTGCTCGATAGCCGGATCACGGTTGTCGTCTCGCTATTCGTGCCGCTCCTCGTCGGTATCGTGTTGTACGCAGTCCTCGGCTTACACGACACGCGCTATCTCGAAATCGTCAATCTTCGGATGATTGCGACACCTTCAAATGCGATGGACATCTACAACGACTTTTTCTTCAGTCACCCCCTTACGTCCTTCTGCCAGATCACATTTGTCAAAGTCCTTGTCTCGTGTCCCTATTCCCATCAGCTAGGCGAAGTCATGCAGAAGGCCTACGCGCTCGGCAATTTCAATGCCTCGCTGTTCTCGACTGAGGGGATCGCGTCGGTCGGCTCCCTGCTGGCGCCGATCCCGGTTCTGGCCTGCGGGCTTGTGATCGCACTTGCCAATCGATTTTCCTCGGGTCTTCCTCCCCGCTTCATCCTCATATCGGGTTCGATCCTTCCGCATATCCTCCTGAATGTCCCAATGACAACGACCTTGCTTTCGCACGGCGGAGCCGTTCTTTTCCTGCTATGGTATCTAACGCCGCGCACGGCGTTTGCATCGCAGAGCGGAATGTCAGCTCCTGCCGCCGTCGGTGAACGGCTTGAAGAGCGCCTCGCATGACCGTCAAGCGTTCGATGCCGGCTAGCGATCGCACCCGGAGCAAGGCAGCGCCGCATGTCGCGCCGCTCGATCCTTCATCCTGATCTGCCAACTGGACACGACATGTCGAAGCAATTTCAGCGAAGGCTCATTCTCGCAAGCATGGTTGGCGCGATCCTGTACGTTCCGCTCGCGCTCTACCTGGACACATTACCACCCTGGCGCGAACCAGACCCGGGGGTCATCCGTCCGCCCTTCAAGCATTATGGCGGCAATGCCTGGCAATATCTGACCCTGATCCCCGGCTCCGTCTCGGACAGCAATGATGCGCAAAATCGATCTCGACTTGAGCTGACAGAAGACAATCACCCGCTCGGACCAGCCCATAGCTTGCACGTAGACATCGCCGAGAAGGGAAGTGGACGATACTCCTATTGGTTATCGTCCCTCATTTTCTCGACCAGCGACAACAGCAACCCAAATACGAACGGGCGCGTCTACCGCGTTTTCGATTCCGGAGCCAAGGATCCCTTCACATCTCTCCGAACTGCGCATCGTCCAAGCTTGTTGAGCCGGCTGTTCCCATCCAGGTTCAATCACTGAGCAGCTCGATCTTGCCGCTAGGTGGATCGGGGAGATTTTGATCGGACGCCAAAAGCGACGCACGGAGCAAGCAAGATCAATCCTATCGCGATTGAGTTTGCGTAGTAGAAAACGGACTCTTGCATCGCCTCGATGTGCGAGGCGTATTCGGGATTCAGATAATCCTCATTGTCGGCTCGACTTGATACATAGCCGTAGATTTGACTGGCGTTTGTCCAGCCCGCTTTCGTATACTTTGTTACAATCTCGCCTCGCAAGATGCCGCGACGCACGTCGTATCTGTAAGCCGAGATCCCATAATCCGGATCGACCAGGTACTCGTGCCCGCCAGCCGCAAACTTCACCAGCACGTGGCCGCCGACACCGAACGCCCAGGCATTGATTCCATTCTTGCGAAGAATCTCGGAAGCGATCACTGCCCGCTGGCCACAAAAGCCGCATATCAGCGCATGTTTCTCAAGAAGGCCTTCGCTCCAGATCAGCTTCCCGTCGATGAGCCGGAACTGAGCAAGCGCTCCGGAAATAACCCGCTCGATTGGCGTCAATGAGAAGTTCCCCGGCTCGCAGTTGTAGCTGGAGCTATGAACTGCGAGCGCGACCCGATTCGCATAGGCGATGTCGTCGGTCTCCGAAGGATGCCTTACCAGTTCGGCGTCCGGAACCTCGCCGAGCGTGCGCCCCTTAACATAGTCGTATCCGGGCACACCGACTTGCCGGCCTCGCGATTGCCTGGGCAGAAGTTGCGAGGCAGAAACAGCCATCAGCAAAACTGCGACAATCGTCCCCGATCGAGCCAATACTTTGAGCTCTTGCCGACTCTTCAGCCAGTTCATCAGCGACGGTGCTCTTCGTTGAGACGCTCTCGAGTTCCGTGCTACGCTTACAAGAAACGAGAGCCAAACGCTTCACGCCAAGACATCACAATATTTCGAACAGCGAGAGCGTGAATAGTCCAAATGAGCTATCACGCTACGCAAATTTGACCCGACAGAAATCTGCCGAAACACTCGTGCGAAACTCGGAGCCAATAGTCACAGATCAGACAAGTTGATTGGCCGCAGTTCACAGATTGCAATGATGGAACCGACAATTTCGGTCATCGATGATCGGCATACCAGACCCCTGACCGGATTTCTCATTGACAGAGTTTGCAAACGTCGGGTTTACGACGTTGTACTCTGCCTGGGCTTCGGAGATCACGCCGCTCAGCTTCCGCGCTCGTCTTGCGGCAGCACACGAGTATCCCGACGAACCGTCTGCCGGACGGCGTCCGCAAAACTCGCCGCGAATGCACGGACGCGTTCGTCCTGATGCGGAACGACATTCCGAACCACGAGTCCCCGCGCCTCCTGCGAGGCTTGCATCAGGTGGTCTGCCAATGCATCGGGATCATCGACGCCGAAATAGCGGGCGGCACCCGAGGTCTGCTCCCGGTGCACGTCGATGTCGGACAGGATCATTGGAACACCGAATGACTTCGCTTCCTCGACGGTCGTGCTCCATCCCTCGAAGCGAGATGGGTTGAGCAGCGCGGTTGAGGCCCGCAGCAGCGCGTAGACATGCGGCAACGGGATCACGCCGAGATGCCGGAAATGCGCTTCGAGGCCGCGGTTTTTGATCTCGGAATTGACCAGATCATAATAGCCCGGCTCGCGCCGATCTTCCGTGCTGCCGGATGCGCAGACAACGACGTCGACCCCGCGCCGCTTCAGGATCGTCAAGGCGTCGACGACGAGTTGATGGTTCTTGTGGCGATAGAACTGATTGGGCAGATAGAAGTAGTTCTGCGGCAGGTTATGGGTCGCGATGACGTCCGACGGGTCCGTGTTCAGGAACGCAGCCGGTGGCTGAGTCGCGAAGCGGACGACGCTGACGCGGCTCCTAGCATGCGGGTAGTATGCCCTGAAATCGCGGAACGCGCTCTCGCTGCTCAGCATGATGCTTCGCCCGGACGCGATCTGAACGCGAAAGCCGATCTCGCGGCGCCAGCGTGCGGCCGTCGGAAACAGCTGAGGCAGCGACCGGTGTTGCAGATCCGGAATCCAGGCCACCGCCGGGATCGCCAGCCGCCAGCCGAAGAAGCGCGCGGCCTCGACGACGACATCGATGCGCGCCGTGCGAAACGCCGCCGCGGCTCCGCTGTCCAGACCAAGCCCGAGCGCGGCGGCGAGACCCGGCTGTCCGTCGAACGCTTCGGATCGCACAACCTCGACGCTCGGCACTGCGGCAAGCTCCGCGAGTTCATTTGCATCGGCCCCAGTCCCCGCAAAGACGACCGGAGTGAATTCGCCGGGCAGAAACCGGTCGAGCGCAGCAAACAGGTTGCGCTGATAATTAAACCCGCCGGCCCAAAGCCGTCGCGAAATGTGACCAAACGCGAACCGCAATGGGCGGGTCGTCACGAAGCATGTCCCTTGAACCAGGCCACATAGTCGGCAAGGCCCTGGTCGAGCGGAATGCGCCAATCGAATCCGATTCCGCGCAGCATCGCGTCGTCGGCCAACAGGCTCACGGGATCACCGGGCCGGCTGATGCCGGAGTGCCATACAACCGTGTTGCCGCCCCACTGCTTGACGAGGTGCGCTGCGATGTCGGCAACGCTCGTCCCGCGGCCTGAACCGCCATTGATGACCCGAAAGTTCTGCAGCGACGACGCTTCCGCGACATCGGCAAGCAGCCTTGCGACATCGCGAGCGTCGGTCCAGTCGCGGATTTCTTGACCGGTCCCGCCGAGCGTCAGCACCGTCTTCCCGGCCTCGAGCCGCGAGCAGATGTCCCACAGCAACTGCTTGCGCAGATTGGGGCCATAGACCGAAAACAGCCGCACGATCGTGCAATGCATGCCGAACGACTGCGCGTAGCTGCGACACAGCTGCTCCATCATGAATTTGTGCTGCCCATAGGGCGACATCGGCGTTGCGACGGCGGTCTCAGCGATCGGGCCGGCATGGTCGGCGCCATAAACGGCCGCGCTCGACGCCGCGATCACCGCGCAGTCAGGCGCGGACCCGCGCAGCCATTCGAGCAGCCGCGCCGTGCTCGCAACCGTCCGCGAAAAATCCTCGAACGGCCGCTCGATTGAGACACCGACGGATGAGCCACCGGCCAGATGAAAGACACGTGTCGGCAGCCCGTGCGCCGCCGCAAGCGCGTTGAGATTGGCCGCGTCGATCTCACCGTTGATCCAGCTCTGCAAGCCAAGCCGGCGGACTTCCGCTGCGTCGAGCGCGCCGTGGCCGACGCCATGCACCGCATGGCCCGCGCCTGCCAACTCATGCACGAGATGGCGGCCGATGAACCCGTTCGCGCCGGTGACCCAGACGATCATCGCTCAGGCCTTGTGACAGACAAAGGAGTACAGCCGGCCCGGCCGATTGTCGAAGCGTTCGGCCATCGACAGCAGCGAGCTGAACACCTGGCGGGACGCAAACGCGGTTCGCCACAGCGGCGCCACCGGAATCTTTTGCGACAATTTGGTCACGATCGCGGCCTTCAGAGTCTCCAGCGTATAGGGAAACAGGTTGATTGGGCTTTGCAGCGGCGCCAGCGTATCAATCTTCGAAAATCCGGCGGTGGCCAGCGCACCGGTATAGCGATCGAGCAAGAAGGCATGCTCGCCGCCGTAGAGATGATGCAGCGGATGCTGCGCAAGGAACTGCGGAAGATCCGCCTCCTTGCTGATGACATGCTCGCGCGCCGCGATCAGCACGCCGCCCGGCCGCAGCACGCGAAACATCTCCCGGCATGCGCCTTCGAGATCGCGCGTGTGATGCAGCACGGCACGGGCGAACACGACATCGAACGTCGCATCCGCGAATGGCAGCCGCTCGGAGAACTCCTCAACCACCTGGATCGGCAATTGCGCCTGTTGCGCCAGCGCCCGGATCGCCGCCCCGCCCACGATCGCGCTGGGATCCGGCTCGAGCGCCGTCACGGCAAAGCCGCTGCGGGCGAGCGCGTAGCTCGCAATGCCGCGACCGGCGCCGACATCGAGCGCGGTGCCGGATCGGCCAGCCAGCAGCGCGGCGACCGCCCGCCACTCGGAGCTCTGGAAATAACGTTCAGCGGCAGCGGCCAGCGGATCGTCGTAGAACGCATCGAGCACAAGCTGGTGCTGGTCGGGCTGATTGCGCAGCCAGACCACCGCTTCCTCCCAGGTGGTAAACTTGCGCTCACCGTTCATCAGCGCCAAGCTCCCTTACCAGCACGGCTGGATTGCCCGCGACGATCGAGAACGGCGCGACATCTCTTGTGACGACCGCGCCGGCCGCGACGATGGCGCCCTGCCCGACCGTCACCCCGCGCAACACCATCGCAGCCGCGCCGATCCAGGCATCATCGCAAATCCTGACCGGGCCCTCATCAAGCGAGATGTCGCTCGGATGGCCGCGCGTGAAAATCTGCTGCACCTGCCGGTGCCGCTCCCCTGCCCGCAGCGGATGCGTCAGGTTGTCGAACACATTGGCCGAATGCGAGATCAGCACGCGATTGCCGATCTCGATCGAGGCCGCCGACCAGATCCGGGTGCCCTCGCCGACATAGCACCATTCGCCGATCTTGATCTCCCCGCCATGTGCGAAGGTCAGGAGCTCGCCGAGGATGCGGCTGTTGCGACCGACGACGATCTTGTCGGCATCGCCGCGAATGTTCCTGATCCTGGCGGTGCTGCCGAGCGCCGCGTCGGCCTGCAGACGACAGGTCGGGCGACCGATCAGACGCTGGATCAGGTAATCGATATTCATGCGGTCAACTGCAGGCAGGCGACGGCGCGCGACGACGCCGCAAGGTCGTCGCCCTGCCCCTTGCCGGTATGGATGTCGAACACGGTCGCATTGGCGAGCGCCTCGGCGCTCTGGCGCGACCAGCCTTGCCGCGAATAGCCGAAATAGTCGACATGGTGCGATGTCGCGCCGAACGCCTCGATGATCCGCTCGATCATGGCGAGATCGAACACCTGATACCAACCGAGATTGTCGCGCTTGCCGAACGGCACGGAGATCAGGCAGGTCCCGCCGGGCTTGAGGATGCGCTTGAACTCCTTCACCGCCGGGACAAAGCCCTCCCGATCGGTCTCGGCATCACGCGGATCACCGGTGTACAGCATCTGATTGTCGAGCCCGATATGCTCGATCGTCGAAATGCTGGCGACCGTGTCGAACACCTGATCGCCGAACATTGTCTTGCGGAGATCGCCGAACACGTAGGAATAGCCATCATGCCAATAGCAACGCCGCTCCGGCGCCAGTGTCATGATGGTGAGATCCGCGCCGCGCAGCGGCGGACGTTGCAGCAGGAAGTCGTGGTTGAACGTCGATCCCGCGTCCAGCATCTTGCCGACATTGCTCAATCGGCCATAGACCCAGGGATATTCCACCACGCGTTCATCCATCGCGACGCCGTAGCCGGGCGGAAGCTCTTTCCCCGCCTGAAGCAGGCCGCCGTCGATCGCGGCCGTGATGGTGTCGCGTTTGACCGTCTGATAGCCCGGGCCAAACGGCCGCGGCCGCATCCTGAACAACGGCACGGCAAGCCCGTCGGCAACCCATTTCAGCTGATAGATCAAATCACTTGCAGACATCATTCCGGCCCGATCGCCCGCCCTCTGGCCGGCTCTGTGCCCCGTGTAGAGCCTTTTCCGTTCCGATGGAATCGGAACGGGGCTCTGGAATCTCGTTTTTACGCGTTTTCTTGACGCGAACCGGCACCACTTCGCTCGAAAACGCTCTGTTACGGCTCAATCCGCGCGACGAGATCGATAAACTGTGCCCATTGCGAGGCCTTGCTGTAGGTCTCCCGCACGCGGCTCCGGCCGGAGGCGGCAACCCCGGCCCATTGCGGCCAATCCTGCAGGCTGCTTGAAATCGCAGCGGCGGCCCTTTCTGGAGCATCATAGGTGCGCATTGTGACGCCGTCCTGCATCGCCTCCGGATAGTTGCCCGAATCCGACACCAGCAGTGACCCGCAGCCCATCGCCTCGAAGCAGCGCATGTTGCCGCGATCATTGCCGGCCATGTCGATGGCGCCGTTGAGCACGATCTTCGCTGATCCGAACAGCTCGTAGAGGTCCCTGCCGAACAGCGGCGTCCTTGCGATGCGCGCGATGACGTCGGGACGCCGGTGCTTCCCCAGCGGCAGCAATCGCCCGATCGCGCTTTCGGCTAGCCGCGTCAGCCGCGAGGCATCGAGGCAGAACACGATGTTGCGGTCAGCCGCCAAGGCCGCGACCTGCTCAAGCGTGCGGCCCCGCGCGCTATGATGCCGCGAATATCCGCCGACAAACGCCACGTCGATCGGCCGTTCGCCGTTGCCGTACTGCGCCATCACAGGATCGATCGCGGGAAAGAACAGCTCCGCCCGGCAGCCCTTGCCGCGCCACGCCTCAAGGATTGAGGGAAAGTTTCCAAGCACCGCGCCGTAAGCGCTCAGGTCGGCATTTCCCGAGGGCGCCGCGCGCCAGCACAGCGTCTTCTTCACACAGCCGGGAAGCTTGGCGACGAACGCACTGGGATAACGCACAGGATCGAGATTGTAGAACACCTCGGTTTTGTGATGCTCGATTTGCGCGAGCAAGATGGCTTCGAGCGTCGGCGTGCCCTGCATGCCTTGCTCGCGCGCCCACTGGCGCTGCAGCACTTCGTCGTCGGCATTGGTGAAGAAGGCTTCAGGTGCGCCGTCAAGCACAGGCTTGAGGAAATGCGCCGCGCCAAAGCGATCATGCAGAAAGGCGTCGCGGCGCGCCGCGAAGGTCGATGCCTTCGCCGCGAGCTGGTTCAGCCGCGGCAGGTATGACGGATAGAGACCGCTATTCTGAAACAGACGCATCGGTTACGCGGTCCTTGCCAACATCCATTTCATGTTCAGATACGGCCAGATCCGGCCGACGGATTCCCAATCCCAGCTTTGCGACGCCGTCATGCGGCCGACCGCCTTTCGCAGCGGCGCCTCGTCGACGAATTCGGCAAATGCCGGGACCTTCCGATCGAGCAGCTCCGCGGTCCAGCCCGCCAACGGTCCGTTGAGCCACTCCGGCATTGGCGAATTGAACCCGACCTTGCGGCGCGCGGTGCGGATGCTTTCGGGCATCAAATTCGCCATCGCCTGCCGCGCCACCACCTTGGTCATGCCATCGGCCGATTTGCTGGTTTCCGGCAGCGCCATCGTATAGGTCACCAGCCGCCAGTCCATGAACGGCATGCGGACCTCGATCCCGTGCGCCATCGAAAGCCGGTCGAAATTGCGCAGGATGGTCGGCAGCGTGGTCGAGTGGAACATCCGGTAGAGACGCCGGTTCAGCGCGCCCCATGTGTTCGGCAACGCGTCATCCTCGGCGACCAGCGGCAGCGGCGCCGGCATCGCCGTCAGGCCTCCGCGCAGGAAATAGTGCCCCTGGCGCCTGATCATCTGCGCCCGCAGCAGATCGATGCCGCGCTGCGCGAGTTGCGATCGTGATGTGAGCGCGGCCGCAGCGTTGCGGATTTTGAATGCGGCCGACTTCCCTTCCTGCAGGTAGGCGCCCATCAATTCGTCTGCGCCGTGGCCGTCAAGCGAGACGGTGACGTTCTGGCGCCGCAGCTCGCGATAGATCAGCCACGGTGCGCTCGGCAACCCGATATAGACGTCGTCATTGTCATCAAGGATGCGATCAAGGTCGGTGAGCGCGTCGGAGCGCCCGATCTCGAGAAAGCTCGGCGCCACATTGGCCCACGCGGCCGCCTGCTCCGCCATCGGCCGCTCGTCATTGCTGGCGCCAGGAAAGGTCGCGACAAAGGCGTGCCGCCAGGCGGTCGAGTCACGCGGCCCCATGCCGGCCTTCTCATGGCTCGCCATGGCGCAGATCACCGCGGACGAGTCGAAGCCACCGGACAGGCAGGTCCCGATCGGAACGTCGCTGCGCATGCGCAAGGCAACGGAATCCTGAAACAGCTCGCGAAAGCGCGCGACGCGTTCGGCTTCGCTGGTCGGGATCGCAGACAGATGATCCACGGTCCGCCACCAGCGCCGCACCTGCGCCCGCCCCTGACGCAGCCACATGCAGTGGCCGCCCTGCAGGCGGCGGAGTTGCGAGAACAGTGTCCGCTCGCTGCCTTCGATGCCGAATGGATCAAGCAACAGCCGCCGCGCCACATCGACGTCGAGCGACGTCTCAACCAGCCCGCTCCGCGCCAGCGCGCGCTGCTCGGATGCGAACACGAACCGCTCGGACGACAGCGCGTACAGCATCGGCTTGATGCCGAAACGGTCGCGCGCAAGGAACAGATCATCCGTGACCGTGTCATAGATCGCCAGCGCCCACATGCCGTTGAAGCGCAGCAGCATGTCTTCGCCCCACGCCTGCCAGGCAGCGAGGATCACTTCGGTGTCGGACTGGCTGCGGAACACCGCGCCCTTCGCCTCGAGCTCGCGGCGCAGCTCGAGGAAGTTGTAGATCTCACCATTGTAGACGATCACATGGCGGCCATCGCCCGATGCCATCGGCTGATAGCCGCCCTCGCCGGGATCGATGATGGCTAGCCGGCGATGGCCGAAGGCAACGTTTCGCTTGGCATTGAACCAGGTGCCTTCGCCGAACGGCCCGCGATGCGCGATCAGGCTGGTGAGCCGCGAGATCTCGGCCGGCTCCACGGGATTGCCCCGGAGATTGACGATGCCTGCGATACCACACATGTCTAGGCGGCCTTGAAGGGCAAGAAGCGGGTGATGATGATGCGGAGATCCCGCCAGCAGACGGCGCGATAGGGACCCAGCTGCGACACGGCGACAGCAGCGACAAAGATCACCGCCGCCGATACCCCGTAGAGCGACACCACATACCACCATGACGGCGCCTGGTCGAATGACACATGGCCAAGCTGCGAGCGCAGCGCCAGCGCTATGGCGACACCGGTGCCGAGCGGGATCAGGACGAAGTGCAGCATCCGTGACCACATCCCCGAAAGCCTGAAGGTCCGCCGCAACAGCAGCACCGTGATCGCCATCTGCGCGGCCATGCCGACACAGGAGCTCCAGCCGGCGGCCTGCCAGCCGAAATACGGCAGTGCGACGGCGCTGGTCGCCAGCGTGAAGACGCCCGTGACGAGCGAGATCAGCGCGTTGTAGCTGGAGCGCCCCTGCGACAACAGATAGTACGCGAACACATTGGCGCTCGAGCCCAAGATCCCGCTGATCGCAAGCACCACCAGCACCAGTTGCGCCTCGGCGGCGACCTCGGCACCGGTCCATCGATACAGCAATGCACCCGCGACCGGGATCAGGCCGCCGAGCGCGCTGGCGGCCAGCACGTTGAGAATCCAGGACGAGCGCAACAGCAGGTCGACCTTGCGATCATCGTCTTCCTTTTGCAGCGTGCTGAAGAACGGGAACAGGATCTCGCCGATCTTCAAGACGCCGATGTAGACCGCCTCCTCCAGCCGCTGCGCGACACTGTAGAAGCCGACGAATTGCGGCTGCAGCAGCGCGCCGAGCAGATAGCGGTCCGCCTGGCCTGCGAACAGCGCGCCGCTTTGTGCCGCGACCTGCCAGCCGCCGAGCTTGACCAGTGCACGCAGCGCGCCGCGATCGAGCGCCGGTCGTGCCAGCCAGTCACTGATCGCGTGTCGCGACCAGGCGAACGCCATCACGAGATTGGTCGCGAAGCCCAAAGCCTGACAGCCGAGGAAGGTCGAGGCGCGCGGCGCGTATGGGATCAACAGCAGCATCGACATCGTCGTCACCACCGTGCCGGTGATGCTGATCGACGCGATCCGCCGGTAATCCTGACGCGCCGTGAACAGCGAGAGGAACACCGCGAACAGGCACTGGCACAGCCAGCCGGCGCCGGCCAAGGCGAAGGCAAGCCTGAGATCGTCGCCGGCCGGGCCGCCGAGGTGAAATCCCAGTCGCGCCAGCGGCGCGCCGGCAAGGATCAGCACGACCGCGATCAGGCCGCCGACGGCGATGGCGAGCGCAAGGGCGGTCGCGAAGAAGCGCCGCGCCGCCTCGCGGTCTGATGGTTCCAGCCGCTGCGCAAGCTCGCGCGCCGTCGAAAGACCCAGCGCATTGCTGAACATCAGCGCCGGCGCGACACAGGCCGTCACCAGGCCCGCAACACCAAACGCGGCAAGCCCGAGCCGGAAAATCACGAACGGGAGAATTGCCAGATTGAGCAGCACCGCGACCGCAAAGGCGGTCGCGTTCCACGCCGAATTGCCGAGCAGATGGGACGGACCTCTCTTCACTGCCATGTCCGCTTTCGGTCCATCACGTCGAAACGCCTCAAGTCCCTCTTCCATAAGGGCAAAACTCAATCGGTCGGGCGACGGGCTAGCAGCCAGCACAGCGCTTGTCGAGAGTTGGCGGACGGCGGACCGGCGCACAGGTGTGGGCAGGTCCGAATCGCGCCGCACGCAGAGTCGGTCTTCGCGGAACCGTGACTGTTCGTTTCCGCACGTTGTTATCCGGGTAACAGTTGGAAAGGCCTGCCAAATTGTCTATGGCAGATAAGCAATAGCCCCCACAGCGGCCCGCCAAACAAGAGGTGTCTCAATGCCCTTTCCCCGCGCATCCCAAGCCCTGTCCCGCTTCACCGTGCTGGACTTGACCCGGGTCCGCTCCGGGCCGACCTGCGTGCGCCAGCTCGCCGACTGGGGTGCCAATGTGATCAAGATCGATGCGCTGCTGGAAGACGGCGGCGGCGAGCAGCCGGGCGGCCCCCGCGGCGGCTCCGATTTCCAGAACCTGCATCGCAACAAGCGCGCCATGACGCTGAACCTGAAGGACCCCAAGGGGCTCGAGGTGTTCAAGCGGCTGGCCGAGCAGGCCGACGTCATCGTCGAGAATTTTCGGCCGGACGTGAAGGGCAAGCTCGGCATCGACTATGAGAGCATCCGCAAGATCAATCCCAGGATTGTCTATGGCAGCATCTCCGGCTTCGGCCAGGACGGACCCTATCACAAGCGCCCGGGCTTCGATCAGATCGCGCAGGGCATGGGCGGCCTGATGTCGGTGACCGGCGCGCCCGGCGAAGGCCCGATGCGGGTCGGCATTCCCGTCGCCGACCTCACCGCGGGCCTGTTCTGCGCGATCGGCATCCTCACCGCGCTGCTGGAGCGCGACGTCTCCGGCGAAGGCCAGTGGGTGCAGACCTCGCTGCTGCAGGCGCAGATCTTCATGCTGGATTTCCAGGCGGCGCGCTGGCTGATGGAGAAGGAAGTCGCCAAGCAGGCCGGCAACAACCATCCGACCTCGATCCCGACCGGCGTGTTCAAGACCTCCGACGGCTACATCAACATCGCCACCACAGGCGGGCGGATCTGGGAGCGCTGCGCCCAGGCGATCGGCGCGCCCGACCTGGTCACCGATCCCGACTATGCCACCGCGCCGGCGCGCTCGAAGAACCGCGACGCGCTGAATGCGCGGATCAACGCGCTGACCGAGAAGAAGTCGACCGAGACCTGGGTGCAGGAGCTCAACGCCGCCGGCGTGCCGTGCGGACCGATCTACTCGATCGACCAGATGTTCGAGGACGCCCAGGTCAAGCATCTCGGCATGGCCCAGCACGTGCCCAACGACGAGAACCGGCAGATCCAGCTGGTCAGCCAGCCGGTGACGCTGTCGCGGACGCCGAGCAAGATGGTGGCGCGACCGCCGGAATTCGGCGAGCAGACCGAGGAACTGCTGGCCGAATTCGGCTTCGGCAGCGACGAGATCGCCGAGCTGCGCCAGCGCAAGGTCGTCTAGAACTCCGTTCCGATCAAATCGGAACGGCGTTTTCTTCACGCGAACCGGCGTCCACTCCGCTCGAAAACGCCCTGGAACCTCACGCCTTTGCCGGCCGCAGCAGACGCGCGACGCCGGCAAAGGCCCGATCGATCACCGGCCAGAACAGCAGCACGATCGCCAAGGTCGTGATGCTGCCGACGAGACCGTTCGACCAGAACACCTTCATGTCGCCGCCGGAGCCGATCATCGAGAGCCGGAACGCGTCTTCGGCGCGGCTGCCGAGCACCAATGCGAGCGTGAATGGCGCAAGCGGAATCCCGATCTTCTTGAAGACATAGCCGACGACGCCGAAGCCCAACATCAGCCAGATGTCGAACATCGCATTCTGGATCGCGTAGGCGCCGATTGCGCAGGACACCACGATCATCGGCGCCACGGCCGCGAACGGCACGCGCAGGATCGAGGCGAAGATCGGCACCGTGGTCAGCACCAGCACGAGACCGACGACATTGCCGAGATACATCGAGGCGATCAGGCCCCAGACGAAATCCTTGTGCTCGACGAACAGCAGCGGCCCCGGATTGAGGCCCCACACCATCAAGCCGCCGAGCAGGATCGCCGCGGTGCCCGAGCCGGGAATGCCGAGCGCGAGCATCGGCAGCAGCGCCGAGGTGCCCGAGGCGTGGGCGGCAGTCTCCGGCGCGAACACACCCTCGATGCGGCCCTTGCCAAAACTTTCCTGGTCCTTGGAAAAGCGCTTGGCAAGATTGTAGCCCATGAAGGAGGCCGCGATCGCGCCGCCCGGCGTAATGCCGAGCCAGCAGCCGATCACCGACGAGCGCAGCAGCGTCACCCAGTATTTCGGCAGGTCCTTCCACACCGACAGCACCACGCGCAGCGAGATGCCGGCGGCGTGTCCGCGCAGTGCCAGGCGCTCCTCCATCGTCAGCAGGATCTCGCTGATGCCGAACAAGCCGATCACGGCGACGAGGAAGTTGATGCCGCGCAGCAGCTCCGCGGAGCCGAAGGTCATGCGGAGCTGACCGGACACCGTGTCCATGCCGACGCCGGCGAGCAAAAGCCCGAGCGACATCGAGATGACGGTCTTGTGCTTGGCTTCGCGGCCGAGGCCGACGAACGAGCAGAACGTCAGCAGGTAGACGGCGAAGAATTCCGGCGGGCCGAACTTCAGCGCGAATGACGAGATCATCGGCGCCAGGAAGGTGATCAAGAGCACCGCGACCAGCGAACCGATGAACGACGAGGTGAACGCCGCGGTCAGCGCTTCGGCCGCCCTGCCCTGCTGCGCCATCGGATAGCCGTCGAAGGTGGTCGCAACCGACCAGGCTTCGCCGGGGATGTTGAACAGGATCGAGGTGATGGCGCCGCCGAACAGCGCACCCCAGTAGATGCAGGACAGCATCACGATGGCGGATGTCGGGTCCATCGTGAAGGTCAGCGGCAGCAGGATCGCGACGCCGTTCGGACCGCCAAGGCCCGGCAGCACGCCGACGAAGATGCCGAGCACGAGGCCGACCATCATCAACAGCAACGTCTTCCACGTCAAAAGGACGGCGAAGCCGTGCAGCAGGAGACCGAAGGCTTCCATGTTCCGAAATCCTGTCGGTTAGCTCAGTAACCGAAGGCCGCTTCGAGCGGCCCCTTCGGCATGATGACGTCGAATGCGATGTCGAAGGTCACGAACATCACGGCGGTGAAGATGAAGGCGGTCAGCAGCGACTTCCACAGCGCGATCTTGCCGACCAGGCGCATGAAGCCCGCGATCAGGAGAAAGCTCGCGACGTAGAGGCCGAGATACTGGGTCGCGAGGCAGAACAGGAATGTCGGCACGAACACCGCCATCACCCGCCGCAGTTGGGCGCGGGTGACGAAGGTCTCGGCGGCTTCCCGGCGCGACACGAAGGCCGCGCCCAGGCCATAGAGGCTGGCGGCGCCGAGGATCACCGAAAGATAGAACGGAAAATAGCCCGGTTGCGGCCCGGTCGAATCCCACGAGGCGCCGGTGCGCCAATTGTCCCAGCCGAGCACGAGAGCGAGCGCAAGCAGGAGCAGCGAGACGACGACGTCGACGACGCCGGTGGAGACGACGGCGGGGGAATTCTCTTCAGGCGCGGTCGGATCGTCGACGACGATCTCAAGTTCGGTGTTGGACATGGACGAGACGGTCTGGGTTGCGAGGGCAACGATGGGGATAGCGCGCAGATACAATCACCGTCAATGCAGCCTTCAGCTAACTGGATCGTTCGGGAAACGCGCTCGCAAGTGCAGCACGATTCGCGTCGAGCACACCGCGCTCGGTGATCAATCCCGTCACCAGCCTTGCCGGCGTGACATCGAAACCAAAATTGGCGACAGAAGAGCCGTCCGGAACCACGCGCACGGTTTCGATCCGTCCATCCGCCGTACGCCCGGTAAGGTGCGTGACCTCGCTGGCCGCACGCTGCTCGATCGGAATCTGCCTGATGCCATCGTCGATACTAAAGTCGATGGTCGGCGACGGCAGCGCGACATAGAACGGCACGCCATTGTCGTGCGCCGCGAGCGCTTTGAGATAAGTCCCGATCTTGTTGCAGACGTCGCCATTGGCGGCGACGCGGTCAGTGCCGACGATCGCCAGATCAACCATGCGATGCTGCATCAGATGGCCGCCCGTGTTGTCGGGGATTACGGTGTGCGGCACGCCGTGGTGGCCGAGCTCCCAGGCGGTGAGCGAGGCGCCCTGATTGCGCGGCCGGGTCTCGTCGACCCAGACATGGACCGGGATACCGCGATCATGCGCCTGATAGATTGGTGACGTCGCCGTTCCCCAATCGACGGTTGCAAGCCAGCCGGCATTGCAATGCGTCAGCACGTTCACCGGCTCGCCCGGCTTCTTGGTCGCGGCGATCTTTTCGATCAGGCCGAGACCATGGCGGCCGATGTCGCGGTTGATCTCGACATCCTCATCGGCGATCTCGCGGGCGCGAGCATAGGCCGCTTCGGCGCGGGCCGAAGCGGCGAGCGGCGCGAGCGCGCGCTGCATCTCGTCAACCGCCCATTTCAGATTGATCGCGGTCGGCCGGGTCGCCGCCAGCATCTTGCCGGCGCGGTCGAGCGCGGCGTCGGAGGCATCGGCGCGCATCGCCAGCGCCATGCCATAGGCGGCGGTCGCGCCGATCAGCGGCGCGCCGCGGACCAGCATCGAGCTGATCGCCTCGCCGGCCTCGTCCGCCGTCGTGACTTTTGCAATGATGAACTCATGTGGCAATCGTCGCTGATCGATTGCACCGACGGACCAGCCGTCGGGTTCGAGCCAGATGCTGCGGAAATGGCGTCCGTCCACTTTCATGTGCGCAAGACCCTTCCGGCGACTGCGTCGAGCTTGGCAAGCAGCTGCGGATCGCGGGCCGCAGCTGCCGTGATCAACGCGGTGTCCAGCGCGCGATCCGAGCCGATCGGACAGAGCTCGTGCTCGCGCGGGAAATCCCGCGCCAGCCGCGCGACCAGCGCCTTGGCCTTCTCGGCGTTCGAATTCAGCACGCGGATGATATCCTGCACCGTCACGGCATCATGCGCCGGATGCCAGCAGTCGAAATCGGTGACCATCGCCACGCTGGCGTAGCAGATCTCGGCTTCGCGGGCGAGCTTGGCTTCCGGCATGTTGGTCATGCCGATCACCGAATAACCCTGCGCCTTGTAGGTCAGACTTTCCGCCAGCGACGAGAATTGCGGGCCTTCCATGCACAGATAGGTGCCGCCGCGCGCAAACGCGATACGCTCGGCTTCGGCCGCGGCCGCAAGATGCTTCACCAGCAACGGCGATACCGGATGCGCCATCGAGACGTGCGCGACACAGCCCTTGCCGAAGAACGAGCTCTCGCGCTTGTGGGTGCGATCGACGAACTGGTCGACCAGCACGAAGGTGCCCGGCGGCAGCTCTTCCTTGAACGAGCCGCAGGCGGACAGCGCGATGAGGTCGGTCACCCCCGCCCGCTTCAGCACGTCGATATTAGCGCGATAATTGATGTCGGACGGCGACAGCGCGTGTCCCGGGCCATGCCGCGGCAGGAACACGATCGGCAATCCGGCCATCTCGCCACGGCGCAGCGTCGCTGACGGTTCGCCCCAGGGGCTCGTGATCGCCTCGTCGCGGACATTTTCCAGGCCCGGCAAGTCGTAGATGCCGGATCCGCCGATAATTCCGAGAACGGCTTTGGTCATGATCGGTCCTCACGCTCCCGCAACGGCGGCGGCATCATGCGGCGCAATATCGATGCCGCCGCCGCACGATGCAAGGCGTTTCCGAACGGAAGGTAAAGCATGCCCTGCGGCCGCCGACACATCCCGGTCGATGCATGTGTCGGCGCCAGTGGCAGACCTATTTCGCGACAAAACCCGCCGCGTTCATCAGCGCGGCATTCTGCTTGTCGTCATCCTCGAGGAATTCGACCATGTCCTTGCCGGTGAGGAAGATCGGCTTCAACGCCTGCTTCTCCATGTAGTCCTTGTATTCAGCCGTCTGCGTCACCTTCTGGAACAGGTCGACGTAGAATGCCTGCTGCTCCTGGGTGACCTTGCCCGGCAGGAACATCGCGCGCAGCATCAGATACTGCACGTCCAGCCCCTCCTCCTTGCAGGTCGGGATGTCGTTCCAGGATTGCGTGTCGGTGACCTTGGTCTTGTAAGAAATCCGCTCCTTGTCGAACACGCAGAGCGCGCGAACCTGTCCGGCGCGCCAGACTTCGAGGTTCTCGCTGGGATTGTTGACGTTGGATTCGGTGTGGCCGCCGACCAACTGGGTCGCGGCCTCGCCGCCGGATTTGTACGGCAGATAGGAGAATTTCGCGCCGGTCTTCTGCTCCATGAACACGGTCAGCACGTGGTCCTCGCGCTTGGAGCCGGTGCCGCCCATCTTGAACGGCGCGCTCGCTGCCTTGGCGGCATCGATGAACTCCTTCACGGTCTTCGGACCCGACGCGTTGTCCCACAGCACGAACTGGTCGAGCGCAATCACCGACACCGGCGTCAGGTCGCGCCAGTTGAACGGGATCTTGGCCGACAGCGGCAGCATGTAGATCAGCGAATAGGCGATCAGCACCTTGTTGGGATCGCCCTCGCTGGACTTCATGTACATCAGCGCTTCCGCACCCGACGCACCGCCCTTCAGCGACACCACCATCGGCTGCTTCATCAGATTATTCTTCTGGATCGCCGCCTGCATCATACGCGCCATCTGGTCGGAGGCGCCGCCGGCGCCGGCCGCAACCACGATCTCGACCGGCTTGCTCGGCTCCCAGCCGGCAAACGCCGGCGTGCTCAGCAAGAGGGCCGCGATTGCAGCCGTGGTTTTTACAATCTGTCCCACGTGTTTCTTCCCTATCTATTTGTTCGGCTTGGCAAAACCTGCGTAGCGGAGAGCTCGCGGCATTGTGCCGAGAATAAGGGTGAGTTCAAGCCGCGAACTGCCGCATGGCGTATGACTTTGGAATGAGGTGGGCGCGTCATTGCGAATGGAGTCTCACTGGCGCGGCATACACCATCGTCGTCCCGGCCTTCGCCGGGACGACAGCGAGTATGTTGCGCGGCCGATGGGCCGTACATCCGCATTCTCGCGACATGAATCGTCCGAGTCTTGCTGCCTTACGCCGTGCTTCGCAGGCCCCGGAATGACGACGGAGAACTCGTTTAGCGAGCCTCCGCCTCCCAAGCCTCTCGCAGCCGCTACTTGCCCTTGAAGTTCGGCGCGCGCTTGTTGAGGAAGGCGTCCATGCCTTCGCGGAAATCCTCGCTCATATAGGCGCGCAGGATCAGGTCTTCGCCTTCCTCGCGCGACAGCGTGCGGCGGATGCGGCGCACCGCTTCCTTGGTCACCTCGAGCGTGATCGGCGCATGGCCGGCGACGAGCTTCGCCGTCTCGGTGGCGCGGCGCTGCAAGGTCTCCACGTCGGGAACGACTTCGTTCAACAGCCCGAGCGCCAGCGCTTCCGGCGCCTCGACCAGGCGCGCCTTGAAGATCAGGTCCTTGGTCCGCGCCGGACCGATCAGCGACACCAACCGCGAGATGTTCGACATCGACAGGCAGTTGCCGAGCGTGCGCGCGATCGGGAAGCCGATCCGTGTCGCCTCGGTGCCGATGCGAATGTCGCAGCAGGCAGCGATTCCGGCGCCGCCGCCGGTGCAGGCGCCGGCGATCGCCGCGATCACAGGCACGCGGCACTGTTCGAGCGTTCCCAGCACGCGGTCGATCCGCGCCTCATAGTCGAGCGCATCCTGGGCGGTCTTGAACGCCCGGAACTGCGAGATGTCGGTGCCCGAGGCGAACGCCTTGTCGCCGGCACCGGTCATGATCAGCGCCTTGATCGAGTGATCCTGATTGATGCTCTCGCAGATCGAAGCCATCTGCTCGTACATCGCAAAGGTCAGCGCATTGCGCGCCTGTGGCCGGTTGAACGTGATGCGCGCGATCCCGTCCTCGACGGAATAGATCAGGTCTTCGGTCGAAGTGACGGGCGCGTTCATGTCTCGCTCTTTCTGTTCTTGATGCAAATTGCTAGGCGACGGCAGCTTTCGGCGTGTGCGCAGCCGCGTGGTCCTTGAGGACCTCCATCGCGGCCTGCGCGCCGCCAGCGCGATGCGGCACCTTGGCGAGATCGAGACCCATCTCGACGCCGGACAGCGTGCCCATCAGCATCAGGTCGTTGAAATGGCCGATATGGCCGATCCGGAACACCTTGCCCTTGACCTTGTTGAGGCCGGTGCCGAGCGACATGTCGAAATTATCCAGCACGACCTTGCGGAAGTGGTCGGCGTCATGGCCGTCAGGCACGCGCACCGCGGTCAGCGCCGGCGAATGCGCGCCCTGCTCCTGGCACTGCGTCTCCAGGCCCCAGACCTTGATCGCGGCGCGGGTCGCTTCGCTGTGGCGCTTGTGGCGGGCGAACACGTTATCGAGCCCCTCTTCCTCCAGCATCTTGACGGCTTCGCGCAGGCCGAACAGCAGGTTGGTGGCGGGGGTGTAGGGCCAGGTGCCGGCCTTGTTGATGTTGATGACTTCCTGCCAGTCCCAATAGGAGCGCATGCCCGGATTGGCCTTGGCCACCGCCAACGCCTTCTCCGACACGGCATTGAAGCCGAGGCCGGGCGGCAGCATCAGCCCCTTCTGGGAGCCGGCGATCGAGACATCGATGCCCCAGGCGTCGTGCTCATATTCGAGCGAGCCGAGGCCGGAGATGGTGTCGACCATCAAGAGCGCCGGGTGCTTCAGCGTATCGAGGATCTTGCGCACGTCGCGCGGATAGGTGACGCAGGCGGTCGAGGTCTCATTATGGACCACACAGACCGCCTTGATCTTGTGCGCCTTGTCGGCGGACAGCCTGGCCTCGATCTGCTCGAGGTCGGCACCATGGCGCCAGTCGCCGGCAATGAAATCGACGTCGAGCTTGAACTTGTCGGCAATGCCGTGCCACAGCATGGCGAACTGCCCGGTCTCGCACATCAGCACCTTGTCACCGGGCTGCAGCGTGTTGACGATCGCGGCTTCCCAAGCGCCGGTCCCCGACGAGGGATAGATGATCACCGGCTGCTTGGTGCGGAACACCCGCTGCATCGCCGAAAGCACGGCAAAACCGATCTCGGCGAATTCGGCGCCGCGATGATCCATGGTCGGCATGTCCATCGCCCGCAAGACTCGGTCCGGCACGTTCGTCGGTCCCGGAATCTGCAGAAAATGCCTTCCAGTATGCACGGTCATGAGCGTCCTTCCCGGTCTTGCCTTGGTCTTGGTAAGCCGCTCGCATATCACTATTCGCCGGGTTTGTCCTAGGCCCGGCGGGGGTCCGTCATGCATATCTGAAGGCGCTCGGCCGGAGCCGGCAGCGCCTCATTCGGCAGGCACCACCTTTCCCGGCGCGGCCAGCTCGCCGGTCTCCTCGAACGGCCGCTCGGGATGCATCAGGAACGCCGAGAAGCCGCCGAGCAGCAACAGGCCCATCGACATCAGGAACGGCAGGTACCAGTTGCCGGTGGCATCGATCACGAAGCCGGCAACCAGCGGCGAGACGATGGCCGCGAAGGCCGAGCCGGTGTTCATCAGCCCCGCGGCGGTGCCGGAATATTTCGGTGCGATGTCCATCGGGATCGACCACATCGGGCCGATCACGAGCTCGGCGCAGAAGAAGCCGGCCGACAGGCAGATCGCGACCACCGTGATGTCGTGAACGAACAGGATCGGCATCAGCGACAGCAGCGCGCCGGCGAAGCCGACGATGGTCACGCTGAGCCGCGCCAGACGCACATTGCCCGTGCGTTCGAGGATGCGGTCGGAGATGACGCCGCCGATGCTGTCGCCGATCACGCCGGCAAAGAACACGCCGGATGCGAACAGCGCCGAGTTCTTCAGATCGAGGCTGTAGTTGTTCTTGAAGAACAGCGGCAGCCAGTTGAGATACAGCCACAGGCACCAGCCGTAGCAGAAATAGGTCAGGGTCACCGGCCACATCCGTTGCAGCAGCGGTCCCCACGGCACCTTCGGCCGCTCTCCTTTCGGCCGCGGCGGCAATGTCGCGAGCTCGGCCGCGGTGATCGCGCCATGGTCGCGCGGCTCGTTGCGGAAGTACCAGACCCACACGATGCCCCAGATCAGGCTGACGAAGCCGAGCGCGATGAACGCGCCGCGCCAGGTCAGCCAGAGGATCAGGAGCGCGACAACCGGCGGGGTGATGGCATTGCCGAGCCGCGCGAAAGAATGCGTCAGGCCCTGCGCGAAGCCGCGCCGGTTGGCAGGCGTCCAGTACTGCATGGCGCGCGTCGCGGTCGGGAACGTCGCGCCTTCGCCGAACCCCAGCGCAAAGCGCGCGACGAACAGCGCGGCAAGACCATGGACGAAGCCGGTCATGATGGTCGCCGCAGCCCAGATCATGCCGCACCAGAACAACGTCTGGCGCGGCCCGAACCGATCGCCCACCCAGCCGCCGATCACCTGGAACAGCAGATACGGATAGGCGAAGGCCGAGAACACCAGACCGAGCTGGGTATTGGAAAGACCCAGCTCCTTCTGGATATCGCCAGCCGCGGTGCCGATGTTCACCCGGTCCACATAGGTGATGAAATACATCACGCAGAGCATGGCCAACACGACATGGGTGGCCTTGAACCGAAGCCTCATATCCCCTCCCCTCCGTGATTTTTCTGAGTTCGTTGACGCCGGCTGCTACGTGCCGACGACTTTCAGATGCGACGCGTTGCGCTGATCGCGCTGCTCCAGCAGCCGCATCGCCGCCTCGACACCACCGGAGCGGTGCGGCACGCCGGTGATCGACAATCCCATCTCGACGCCGGTGAGCGCGCCGAGCAAGGTCAGCTCGTTGCACTCGCCGAGATGACCGATGCGGAACACCTTGCCGGCGACCTTCGACAGGCCGGAGCCGAGCGACATATTGAAGTTTTCGAGCACGACCTGGCGATACTGATCGGCGTCATGGCCGGGCGGCATCAACACCGCAGTCAGCACCGGCGAGAACTCCGAAGGCTCCTGGCACAGCACCTCGAGCCCCCATTGGTTGACCGCGGCTCGCGTTGCGGCGGCCAGCCGCTGATGGCGGGCGAACACCTTGTCGAGCCCCTCCTCCAGCAGCATCGCGATCGCCTCGCGCAGCCCGTAGAGCAGGTTCGTCGCCGGCGTATAGGGGAAGAAGCCCTTGGCGTTCGGCTTCAGCATCTCCTCCCAGTCGAAATAGGAGCGCGGCATTTTGTTGCTGCGCGACGCGGCGCGGGCCTTGTCCGAGATCGCGTTGAAGCCGAGGCCGGGCGGCAGCATGAAGCCCTTCTGCGAGCAGCTGACGCTGACATCGACCTTCCACTCGTCGTGCCGGTAATCGACCGAACCCAGCGAAGAGATGGTGTCGACCATCAGCAGCGCCGGATGCGACGTGCGATCAATGGCGGCGCGGATATCCGCGATCCGGCTGGTCGCACCGGTCGAGGTCTCGTTGTGGACCACCATCACCGCCTTGATGCTGTGCGCGGTGTCGGCTGCGAGCTTGGCCTCGATCTGGGCGGGGTCGGCGCCGCGGCGCCAATCGCCGGGGACGAAGTCGACCTCGATGCCGAAGCGGCCGGCGAGCTGGCGCCACAGCGTGGCGAAGTGGCCGGTCTCGACCATCAACACCTTGTCGCCGGGCGACAGCGTGTTGACGATCGCGGCTTCCCACGCGCCGGTGCCCGACGACGGGAAGATCACCACCGGGCCTTTGGTCTGGAAGATCCTGGCGCTGCCCTCCAGCACCGTCCGGCCGAGCTCGCCGAATTCGGCACTGCGGTGGTCGATGACCGGCATGTCCATCGCGCGAAGAATGCGATCCGGGACCGGGCTTGGCCCGGGAATCTGCAGAAAATGGCGCCCTTGATGCATGAGATCCTCCTAATCGCCGGATTTCGACCCTTCGGCCTCCATTTTTGCATTCATTTTTTGTCTTTTCAATCCAAATTTGGTATTCGATTGTGGAGATCGACGCGACCGCGCCGGCAAATTATTGTTCAGAATATGAAATCCGCGATTCCCGAGACCGGGGTTCCGATCACCCCGCCAACCGCCGGCAATGCCAACGACCGCCAGGAGGCCTCGCTGCATGGCGAGGTGCTGCTGCGGCTGCGCGACTATGTCGTGGAAGGCAACATTCCCGAAGGTGCCCGCGTTCCCGAACGACAGCTCTGCGAAATGCTCGGGATCTCGAGGACGCCGCTGCGTGAGGCGCTCAAGGTGCTGGCCGCCGAAGGCCTGATCGAACTGTTGCCCAACCGCGGCGCGCGGGTGCGCCAGCTCAGCCAGCGCGACCTCGAGGAATTGTTCGACGTGATGGCAGGGCTCGAGAGCCTGGCCGGACGACTGGCCTGCGAGCTGATCACCGACGAGGAAATCGCCGCGATCGAGCGGCTGCATTACGAGATGTACGGCCACTATCTGCACCGCGACATGCACGGCTATTTCCAAATCAACCAGCAGATTCACGAAAGCATCGTCGCGGCCGCGCGCAACGAAACGCTGAAGACGACCTACGCCAATTTCGCCGGCCGGATCCGCCGGGTGCGCTATTCGGCCAATTTCGCCCGCAAGCGGCAACGGTGGGGCGAGGCGATGCGCGAGCACGAGGCGATCCTCGATGCGCTGCGCCGGCGCGCGGCAAGCGAGCTCAGCGATATCCTGTTCCAGCACCTGCGCAACAAGCGATCGGCGGCGATCGATCACCTCGCGGAAGGCCAGGACACCAATCTGGAAACGACGCCTCAGGGCGACTAAAGGGTGAGCCCAAAGGACAGCAAAGGAATCGCCAGGGGATCGCGATCCTTGCCCATTTTGAATTCATAATGTAATTCTCAAATCGAGAGAATGCATAATCCACGAGCAGGCGCCAGCATCGCGCCATGGATCACATCGGATCTGGGATGAAGAACGCCTCCTCGCTCGAACAGCGCCTGCGGTCCGAACTGACCGGCGACGTCTTCTTCGACGCCTTCAATCGCGGCCGCTACGCGACCGACGCCTCGTTCTACCAGATCATGCCCGCCGGCGTGGTGGTGCCCCGCACCATCGATGAGGCGCTGCGGACGCTTTCGATCACCCGCGACGCCGGGCGGATCGTCACCCCGCGCGGCGGCGGCACCTCGCAATGCGGCCAGACCGTCAATGACGGCATCGTGGTCGATCTCTCCAAGCACCTGAACCGGATCGTCTCGCTCGACGTCGAGAACCGAACCTGCGTGGTCGAGCCCGGCATCGTGCTCGACGACCTTAACCGGCAACTCAGGAAGCACGGGCTGTGGTTTCCGGTCGACGTCTCCACCGCGTCGCGCGCCACGATCGGCGGCATGGCCGGCAACAACTCCTGCGGCGGCCGCTCGCTGCGCTACGGCACGATGCGCGACAACACGCTGTCGATGGATGCCGCGCTCGCCGACGGCACGCTGCTGCATTTCGGCGAGGTGCCGCGCGACCTGACGCGGATCAATGCGTCCGACAGCGGATTGAAGCTGTTCCGCGACATGCTCGATCTCGGCGAGCGCGAGGCGGCCGAGATCGCGGACAAATTCCCCAAGGTACAGCGCCGCGTCGGCGGCTATAACCTCGACGCGCTGGTGCCTCGCAACGCGCCGAACAACATGGCGCATCTTCTGGTCGGCTCCGAGGGCACCCTCGCCTTCACGACGCAGGTCGAGCTGAAGCTGTGGCCTGTGATCCGCAACAAGGCGCTCGGCGTCTGCCATTTCGGCAGCTTCTACGAGGCGATGGATGCGGCCCAGCATCTGGTCAAGCTGCGGCCCATTGCTGTGGAGCTGGTCGATCGCACCATGATCGCGCTTGGCCGCGAGATCGCGATGTTCCAGCCGATCATTTCGGCCGCCGTGCGCGGCGATCCCGATGCGATCCTGGTGGTCGAGTTCGCCGAGGAAGATCAGGCCGACAATCTCGCGCGCCTCAAGCAGCTCGGTGCGCTGATGGGCGATCTCGGCTTCGGCTGGGACAAGCCGCAACGCAAATGGGGCGGCGTGGTCGAGATCGTCGAGCCCGCGCTGCAGACCGGTATCGCCGATTTCCGCGCCGCCGGCCTCAACGTCATGATGTCCATGAAGCAGGAGGGCAAGCCGGTCTCCTTCGTCGAGGATTGCGCGGTGCCGCTGCCGCATCTCGCCGACTACACCGAACGGCTCAATGCGGTATTTGCGAAGCACGGCACCCGCGGCACGATGTATGCGCACGCCTCCGAAGGCTGCCTGCATGTGCGCCCGGTGCTTAATCTCAAGCTCGAGAAGGACGTCAAGGCAATGCGCGCCATTGCCGAGGAAGCCTTCGAGCTGGTGCGCGAATACAAGGGCTCGCATTCCGGCGAGCATGGCGACGGCCTGGTGCGCTCGGAATTCCACGAGACCATGTTCGGGCAGCGCATCGTCGCCGATTTCCGCGAGGTCAAGCAGCGCTTCGATCCCGGCAACACGCTCAATCCCGGCAAGATCGTCGACCCGCCGAAAATGGACGACCGCTCGCTGTTTCGCTTTTCGCCGGACTACCGCGTCAAGGATCTGAAGACGGTGCTGGACTGGTCGGCCTATCCCGGCGCTGGCGGTGGTTTCCAGGGCGCCGTCGAGATGTGCAACAACAACGGCGCCTGCCGGAAGCTCGAAGGCGGCGTGATGTGTCCGTCCTATCGTGCGACCCGCAATGAAAAGGACGTCACCCGCGGCCGCGCCAATACGCTGCGGCTTGCGATCTCGGGCCAGCTCGGGCCCGATGCGCTGGCCTCCGACGAGATGATGGACACGCTGAAGCTCTGCGTCTCCTGCAAGGCCTGCCGCCATGAATGCCCCACCGGCGTCGACATGGCCAAGATGAAGATCGAGGTGCTGGCGGCGCGCGCCGCAACGCACGGCCTGTCGCTGCGCGACCGGCTGGTCGGCTATCTGCCGCACTATGTCGATCTCGCCTCACGCTTCGCGCCGATCGCGAACTGGCGCAACCGCAGCCCGTTGCTGCGCGCGCTGTTCGAGAAGCTCGCCGGCATCAGCGCCAAGCGTGCGTTGCCGGAATTTCGCCGCGACACGTTCCGGCCCGACGCCACCGTGCTGGGTCCGGCTGACGGCCGCGAAGTGGTGCTGTTCGCCGATACGTTCAACCGCGGTTATGAGCGAGAGAACCTCGACGCCGCGATCGAGGTGCTCGTTGCCGGCGGCTATCGCGTGCATCTGCCCAAACCATCGGACGGCGCCCGGCCGCCGTGCTGCGGCCGCACCTTCCTGTCGGCCGGACTGGTCGAGCAGGCCCGTGCGGAGCTCGACCGGCTGGTTGCGACCTACGCGCCGTTCGCAGCGCGCGGCGTGCCGATCATCGGACTGGAGCCGAGCTGCCTTCTCACCTTGCGCGACGAGCTGCTGTCGCTGCGTTCGGATGACGCCGCGAAGAGCGTCAGCGCACACGCTCTGCTGTTCGAGGAATTCCTGGTGCGCGAAGCTGAAGCCGGACGACTGGCGTTGCCGCTCGGCGCAGTTGCCGGCAAGGCCGTCGTGCACGGCCATTGCCACCAAAAATCCTTCGGCGCGTTCAAGCCGGTGGAGAAGGTGCTGCGGCTGGTGCCGGGGCTCGAGGTCAAGACGATTGAATCGAGCTGTTGCGGCATGGCCGGCGCGTTCGGCTACGGCGCCGACACCTATCAGGCCTCGATCGAGATGGCCGAGCTGTCGCTACTCCCGGCGGTTAGAGCTACCGATCAGGACACGCTGATCGTGGCCGACGGCACCTCCTGCCGGCACCAGATCAAGGACGGCAGCGGCCGCACGCCGCTGCATGTCGCCAGCGTATTGGCGATGAGCCTGAAACGTGCGAAATCCAATTCAGATCAATCGATAAAGGAAGAGGCCCATGGCTGAGCTCACTCTCGACACCGCCCGCAAGATTCTGGATGCCGCCCTCGCCAAGGGCGTCGAGAAGAAGCTGAAGCCGCTGGTCGTCACCATCCTCGACGCGCGCGGGGCGGTGAAGGTGATCGCGGCGCAGGACGGCACCAGCCTGATGCGGGCCGAGATCGCTCATGGCAAAGCCTATGGCGCGCTGGCGCTCGGCATGGGATCGCGGGCACTGTTTCAGCGTGCGCAGGAGCAGGCCTACTTCATCGATTCCGTGAACACGCTGGCGCAGGGCCGGCTGGTGCCGGTCCCCGGCGGCGTGCTGATCATGGACGGCGCCACTCTGCTCGGCGCTGTCGGCGTCAGCGGTGATACCTCTGACAATGACGAGATCTGCGCCGTGGCCGGCATCGAGGCCGCAGGCCTGAAGGCCAACGCGGGCTAGAGCGCAATCGATTTAGTCGAATTGCCGCCGCGACGGCACCGCGCCCCCTCGCCCCATTCTTACGGGGAGAGGGTTGGAGTGAGGGGCTGTCTCCGCCTAAGCGGAAATGGTTGCGTTCGCGGAGGCCCATCACCGGAATGCATCATGCGTTCCGACTCTTCCCAGACGGGTCGTTGCGAGCAAGACTGCACAATTTCGGAATAATGGAAATAAAGCACTGAGTTGCCCGACGTGTCAAGCGGCCTTGTCGAACGCCAGCCGCCGTCGGCTACTTTGCATGGGGTTGTTTTCGATGTTTTGATCGTGCGGACCTGCGGCGGCCGCACGCGGCCGCCGTGAACACGCCCGGTGATGCCTCAGCGCCCGGTCCAGGTCGGCTTGCGCTTCTCGCCGAAAGCCTTGAGGCCTTCCTTGGCGTCCTCGGTCATCGCAAGCAGCGCGATCTGGCTTTCGGTGTAGGCGATGCTTTCGTCGAACGACATCGCAGCGATCGCGCGCATGGCGTATTTGCCGCGCCGGATCGCGGTCGGTGACTTGTCGACGATGCGGCCGATCAGCCAATCGACCTTGGCGTCGAGCTCCGCCGCCGGCACGACATAGTTGAGCAGGCCCGCGGCCTGGGCAGCCTTGGCGTCGAACGGCTCGCCGGTCAGCGCCCATTCGTTGATGAGACGTGCGGGGGCGATCGATTGCAGCAGGCTCAGCACCTGCATCGGAAACACGCCGACCTTCACCTCAGGCAGGCCGAAGATCACGCCATCGGCGGCGACCGCCATGTCGGTCATGCACAGCAGTCCCATGCCGCCGGCCATACAGACGCCGCCGACCCGCGCGATCGCGGGTTTTGTGGCGTTCTGCGACAGCCGCAGCAGATCGGCGTAGTCGACATTGGGTCGCGAGAAATCCATCGAGAATGCCGCGCCGCTGTTCTGCAGATCAGCGCCGGCGCAGAACGCCTTGTCACCCGCGCCGGTCAGCACGATGACGCGCACGTCCTTGTCGTCATGCGCCTCGCGATAGCCCTTTGCGATACCCGCGATCACACCGGCATTGAGCGCGTTGCGCTTGTCCGGGCGGTTGATGGTGATCCAGTACGCCTGCCCGCGCTTTTCCAAGAGGACGCTGTTGTCGGTCATGTTTCCCGCCTGTTTCTTGCCTGTGTGCTGTTGTCAGCCCACATTTGCGGCAGGATCGGCGCCGACTGCAAGCAGGATTTAAGCGGCGGCCTGCGCCTTCCTGATCCAGACCTTGTTGTCGTGGAACGCGGCGCCGCCGAGCGGCGCGACGGCCTCCGCCCCGGTCAGCATGTTGATGCCGCGGCCGCCGATATGGGATTTATTCGGGTGAATCGATTCCGCGATCAGCACGCCGCGGCGCACCCCATCGAACAGTTTTGCAGTCAACGTGGTCTCGCCGCGCATGTTGCCGAGCGTCACCGCCTCGCCATCGGCGATCGAGAGCGCGGCCGCATCATCGGGATGGATCATCACGGTCGGCGCGCCCTCGCGGGCCTGCGACGACGGCGTTTCGTTGAAGCTGGTGTTGAGGAAGCTGCGCGACGGCGACGTCGCGAGCCGGAACGGATGCTGTGCGTCCGCCTGCTCGATGATGGTCCAGTGGTCGGGCAGCGAGGGCATCTTGTCCCAGGCGCCCATCAGCCCGCCGGTCCCGACCGGCACCTTGCCCCACTCGACCTTGAAGTGGAATTTCTTGTCGGCGTGGGCAAAGCCGTCGAGATAGTGCGAGGTGCGGAAATCCGGTTGCAGGTCGCGCCACAGCTCGGCCTCGAGCGTATCGATATCGCCGTGCCCGCTCTTCTTCAGCGTCGCATCGATCAATTCGCGCGGCGTCATGTCGAAGCCGGGATGCACGGCGTTGAGCCGACGGCCGAGCCCCTGCATCACCTCGTGATTGGAGCGGCACTCGCCGGGCGGATCGATCAGCTTGGGGCCAACCGAGATGTGCTGATGGCCGCCGCCGTAATAGAGGTCGTCGTGCTCCATGAACATCGTCGCCGGCAGCACGATATCGGCCATCTGCGCCGTCTCGGTCATGAACTGCTCGTGCACCGCGACGAACAGATCCTCGCGGGCAAAGCCCTGGCGCACCAGCGCCTGCTCGGGCGCCACCGTCATCGGATTGGTGTTCTGGATCAGCATCGCCTTGACCGGACCGCCGCCGCGTAGCGCTTCGGCATCGCCGGTCAGGATACGACCGATCTTCGACTGATCGAGCACCCGCGTCGAGGGATCGATCGCGTCGTGGCCTTCGATGATCGACTCATCGAAGCGCCAGATTCCCGCATTGTTGAAGAACGCGCCGCCGCCCTCGTACTGCCAGGCACCGGTAACCGCGGGAATGCAGGTTGCAGCGTGCATCTGCGCTGCACCGTTGCGACTGCGGGTGAAGCCATAGCCCAGACGGAAGAACGAGCGCTTGGTGGTTCCGACCAGCCGCGCGAACGCCTCGATCTCCTCGACCGGCACGCCCGAGATCGCCGAGGCCCATTCCGGCGTCCGCGTCTTCAGATGCGCTTCCAGTTCGTCGGGGCAATCGGTGTAGCGCGCCAGGTACTCGCGATCGGCAAATCCCTCGCGGAACAGCACGTGCATCACGGCGCAGGCGAACGCGCCATCGGTCCCCGGCCGCAGCAGGATCTTGATGTCGGCCTGCTTCATGGTCTCGTTGTTGTAGACGTCGACCGCCGCAATCTTCGCGCCGCGCTCCTTCCGCGCGCGCGAGGCATGCGTCATTACGTTGACCTGGGTGTTCACCGGATTGGTGCCCCAGATCACGACGAGGTCGGAGACGCCCATCTCGCGCGGATCGACGCCGGCGATCTTGCCGGTCCCGGCGGCAAAGCCGATGCGCGCGATGGTTGCGCAAATCGTGCCGTAGAAGCGCGAATACTTCTTCACATGCGACAGCCGGTTGAGGCCGTCGCGCATCACGAGCCCCATCGTGCCCGCGTAGTAATAGGGCCACACCGATTCAGCGCCGAACTCGCGCTCGGCGGCGTCGAACCGCGCCGCGATCTCGTCCAGCGCCTCGTCCCAGGAAATCCGCGCGAACTGGCCCGAGCCCTTCGGCCCGGTCCGGCGCATCGGATACATCAGCCGTTCGGCATGATGAATCCGCTCCGCATAGCGCGCCACCTTGGCGCAGACCACGCCGGCCGTATAAGTCTGCTGCTTGGAGCCGCGGACCCTGCCGATCGATCGTCCCTCGATGACTTCAACATCGAGCGCACATGCCGAAGGGCAGTCGTGCGGACAGGTGGAATGGCGGATATCGACCTTGGCATGCTGGTTCATGGCGAGATTGGTAACATCAAACGCCCGCTCCGCCGAGGGGCATTATTGACCCAGTCCGGGCGAAAACGGCGCATGAGCCATGCGGCAAGCGCCGAGACCGGCCTGCTATCCCCCATCCACAAGTCAAACGCGGAAGATGCGGGTGTAGCGCGCCTTGATCGCATCCCCTTCCCGCTCCACCGCGGCAGGATCATCCTTCATCGTCTTGATGTCCTTCAGCGGCTTGCGTCCGGCCTTCTCCGGGACCTGCGCGTGGACCGACCTGAGGCCGCCGATCTCGATGTTGAGCTGCTGCCCCTCGCGGCTAAGCGCGAAGGACTGGAACAGCCTGGCGGCATTCGGATGCGGACAGTCCTTGAAGATGCCATTCGGGCCAACGATGAGCGGTGACCCTTCGGTGGCGTAGACGGGCTCGACCGGGCGGCCCATCTCTTTCATCTGAAAGATGTTGTACTCGTTGCCGTCGGCCATGACAGCGCGTTCGCCGAGATCGAGCTTCTTGGGTGGATCGGTCGAGGACTGCACCTGCATGATGTTCTGCTTGGCAAGCTGCTCGAAGAAGCTCCAGCCGAGATCGCGCTGCATCTGATAGGTCGCGGTCATGATGGTGCCGCTATAGCCGGGATGCCCCTTGACGATCTTGCCCTTCCATTTCGGGTCGAGCAGATCGGCAAAGCTCTTCGGCGCCTCCTCGGCCTTCACCAGATTGGTGTTGTAGGCAATGATCGACAGCCAGACCCGGAAGCTCGCGAACTGACCGTCCGGATCGCGATGCTCCTCCGGATAGAATCGTGCGACCTCCTCCGGGACATAGGGCGCCAGAATGCCGTCACGCTTCCACACGATGAAATGCGCGGCATCGGAGGAGTTGACGACGTCAACGGCGTGAATGTTGCTGGAATATTCCTGGCCGACCCGCTGGAACACGCGCTCCGCGCCGGTGCGTTCAACACGCACGGTGACACCCGCGTATTTGGCTTCGAACGCCTTCGCCAATTTCTCCGCGACCGGCAGATCGGTCGAGGTGTAATAGACGACCTGCCCCTCTTTCTTCGCCGCCTCGATCAATGTCGGCGTCACCGGTTCCGCAGGCGGCGCGGCGGCCATCACGCGCGTTGAAAAAGCGGCCCCTGCCAGCACGGCACTGGTGCCCTTCAGCATCGCGCGGCGCGATAGCCCAGGATGTTTCCTCATATGATTCCCCGCACTCCGTGGCGAAGTTGGCTACACCGTCTTCCCGCCCTTATTCCGATGCGCGAAAACGGAGTCTGTCGTCGACAGACGCTTCAGGTTGCAGCTAGACTTCTCGCCAAGAAACAAGACTAAAGTTGGGGGAAACGATCGATGGCGGGCTTTCGGTGCGCCTTGGTGTTCGTCGCCGCGTTGCTGAGCGTGTCCGTCTCGGGCCCGCATGCGGCCGCCGAGGACTACCCGGCGCGGCCGGTCAGGATCATCGTTCCTTTTGGTCCCGGCGGACCGGCCGACGTCGTGGCGCGGCAGATCGGCAGCATCCTGCAGGAAGGTCTCGGCCAGCCCTTCGTGGTCGAGAACCGCACCGGCGCCGGCGGCGTGATCGGCACGCTCGAGGTCGCCAAGGCACCGGCCGACGGCTACACCCTTCTGATGATGTCGAACACCCAGACCGCGAATGAATCGCTGGTGCCGCAGCGCAAATATGAGTTGATGCGCGATCTGACGCCGATCGCATCGCTGAACACGTCGGACCTCGTGATCGTGGTCCACCCCGATGTGCCGGCGAAGACGCTGCAGGAATTCATCGCGCTTGCAAAGGCGCAGCCCGGAAAGTTGAACTATGCTTCGTCCGGTCAAGGCACGCCGTATCACATGGCCGGCGAATTGTTCAAAGCCATGGCCGGGATCGACATCGTGCACGTGCCCTATCGCAACAGTGGCGAAGCCCGCAGCGGCATCATCGGCGGTCAGGTCCAGATGATGATCGATGCCGTTCCGGCGATGGCGCCGAATGTCGCCGAACACCAGGTGCGGGCACTGGCAACAACCGGCAAGACGCGCTCGACGGTGCTATCAGACGTTCCGACCGTGATCGAGGCCGGCGTTGCCGGATACGAGGCGACGATCTGGCTTGGCCTGATGGCCCCGGCGGGGACACCGAAGCCGATCATCGACAAGCTCAACACGGCCGTCAACGCCGCGATCAAACGGCCGGACGTCGAGAAGCTTTGGGCCACGCAAGGCGCGATGCCGATGCCGATGACGCCGGAGGCATTCGACAGTTTCCTGCGCGCCGATATCGTGAAGTGGGCAGACGTCGTCAAACGGCTGGACAAGGCCCAATAAGCGAGCTGCGGCAGGACGTGGCAAATGGAACAGCGGACATGAAGACGTTGAACATCCTGAGCGGAGGCGCGGCGCAGGGCCTGGTGCGCAGCCTCGGACCGGCATTCGAATCTGAAACCGGCCTCGGCATTGCCGGCGATTTCGGTGCGGTCGGAGCCATGGCCGACAGACTGCGCGCCGGCGTTCCGACCGATATCGTCATCCTCACCGCGGCCCTGATCGCGACGCTTGCTGATGAAGGACTCGTTGCGCGGTCGTCGATCACCGACATCGGCCGCGTTGAAACCGCCCTCGCCGTTCGCACAGGCGATCCGCTGGCGCGCGCTGAGGATGCAGCCAGCCTGCGCGCGGAGTTGCTTGCGGCGGACGCGATCTTCGTGCCGGATATCCAGGCCTCGACCGCCGGCATTCACGTCGCTAAGGTGCTTGCACAACTCGCCATCGCTGATGTCGTTACGGACCGGCTGAAGGTCTTTCCAAACGGCGCGACGGCGATGCGGCATCTGGCCGAGTCCAATGACCGGCGACCGATCGGCTGCACGCAATCGACCGAGATCATCAGTACAATGGGCGTCGTGCTGTCGGGCACCTTGCCGCCAGGATGCGGGCTAGCGACCATGTACACCGCCGCCGTTGCGACGCAGGCGTCGGCCGCATCTCAGGCACAACGCTTGATCGCGCTGCTGACCTCGCCGGCGACGTCGGAGCTACGCAACCGGGTTGGCTTCGTCTCCGGCTGAATCACCCTCTCATCTCAGCGCGCCAGCTGCGTGAGGCCCGTCGGCGGGCCATCGACCGCGGTCCAGCCGCCATCGACGAACAGCGTGCTGCCGCTGACATAGCTCGCCGCATCAGATGCAAGGTAGGCGACAGCAGTGGCGACCTCGTCGGCGCTGCTCCAGCGATTGAACACGGTGTGGCCGGCATAGAGATTGTAGATATCGGGCCGTTGCTTGAATGGGCCGGTCAGCGCGGTCTCCGCGATGCTCGGCGCGATCGCGTTGACGCGGACGCCGGACCGCCCGACCTCGGACGCGAAGCCCTTCACCAGAAGACCGATTGCTGCCTTGGTCGATCCATAGACCGCAAGCCCCGGCTCGATCGTCACCGCGCGCACCGAGGAGCAGGCGATCAGGCTGCCGCCCTGCTGCGCGACCATGATCCGGCCGAAGGCCTGGAAGAACCACACCGTGCCCTTGATATTGAGATTGATGACGCGGTCGAGATCCTCCTCGGTGTAATCGAGGATGGTCTTGCGGATGTTCAGCCCCGGCGTCGTCACCGCGATGTCCACGCGCTGAAATTCCGCCTGCGCCTTCGCCGCCAGCGCCTCGACATCGGTACGGTCAGCAGCATCGCAAGCGGCGGCCGTGGCCGATCCGCCCTGCTCGCAGATCGCAGCAGCCGTCGCATCCGCGCCATCCAGCGTGCGATCGGCACACAGCACGCGTGCGCCGAGCGACGCCAATGCTTCAGCAGATGATTTGCCGATACCCGAGGCGGCGCCCAAAACCACGGCGGTCTTGCCGGTGAGATCAAACAGCTTGCGGTAGTCGGTCATGAGCCCCCCGGATGCGAGCGATGCGCGTTTGCCTTCCACGATCGATTCATATACTAATATATCAATTTTGGGAGCAACAATGCCGGCCCGCTCACCGAAAAAGTCCGAGCTTCGTAACCGCGCCGGCCACCGGCGGACCGGCCGCCCACGGGCTGCAACAGCGGCCGCCCGAATCTATGCTGAGCTGCGCGCCGAACTCGTCTCATTACAGCGCAAGCCGGGCGACCCGATCCTCGAGACCGAGATTGCGCGCTCCTATGGCGTCAGCCGGACACCGGTGCGGGAAGCCATCCTGCGGCTGTCGGACGAGGGCCTGGTCGAAATTTTTCCGCAGTCCGGCATCTTCGTGTCGCGCATCCCACTCGCTGCCCTGCCCGAGGCGATCATCGTCCGCAGATCGCTGGAGGAAACCATGACGCGGATGGCGACCGAGTGCGCCAGCTCCAGCCAGATCCTCGGCCTGCATGCGATCCTCGAACGCCAGCGCGAGGCTGGGACGGCCGGGGATCGCGAGGCATTCCATCAGGCCGACGAAGCCTTTCACGCAGCCATCGCCGACGTTGCCGGACACCCCGGCATCTGGAAACTGATCTTGCAGGTCAAAGTTCACGTCGACCGCTTCCGACGCCTCACCCTGCCCCAGCGCGGGCGGATGGCCGAGGTCATCGCAGAGCATGAAGCCATCATGACCGCGATCGAGGCGCGCGACGCCACATCCGCCGGCGCCGCGATGGTCACCCATCTCGAACGGCTGCTGGCCGACATCTCCGCCACCCAACACAACAATCCGGAATTCTTCGACCAGCGAAGCGAGCCGACATGACCGCGGCCGGACACCGGCCAGACAGTTTTGGAAGGAAACAACATGAACCCACCTGATCGAGCGCAGCACCGCGATGGCCGGCTCAACCGCCGCGACGTCATCAAGATCGCTGCCGGCCTCGGCGCGGTCGCGGCGACCTCGACGCAGACGGCCCTCGCCCAGTCGAAGGCGGTGTTGAAGGCATCGGACGTCCAGCCGCCTGGCTACCCGACCGTGGTCGCGACGGAAAATCTCGGCAAGAAGCTCGCGGAGGCGACCAAAGGCCGCTTGTCGGTGCAGATGTTCCCCTCGATGCAGCTCGGCGGTGAGAAGGAAACCATCGAGCAGACCCAGATCGGCGCAATCCAGATGCTGCGCGTCAGCGCGGGCTCGATCGGCCCCATCGTCGACGACATCAACGTCGTCAACATGCCCTTCCTGTTCAAGCATATGGCTCATGCCGAGCGGATGATGGATGGCCCGATCGGCCAGGAGTTGCTGGACAAGATCACGGCGAGCCCGAATGCAGGCTTGGTTGCGCTGTGCTGGATGAATTCCGGAGCGCGCAGCCTCTACAACACCAAGCGCGCGATCAAGACGATCGCCGACATCAAGGGCCTCAAGTTCCGCGTGATCGGCAACCCGATCTTCATCGACATGATGAACGCGCTTGGCGGCAATGGCGTCGCGATGGGCTACGACCAGGTGTTCAGCGCGCTGCAGACCGGCGTTATCGACGGCGCCGAGAACAATCCGCCGAGCTACGTCTTCAGCAATCACTACACCGCGGCGAAGCACTTTTCGCTCACCGAGCACCTGATCGTACCCGAGGTGCTGGTGTTCTCGAAGCGAGCCTGGTCTGCGCTCTCGGCCGATGACCAGACGCTGATCAAAAAGCTTGCCCGCGAAGCACAGATGGAAGAGCGCGGGCTCTGGAACACCTACGAGCAGCAGGCGATGGACAAGGCGAAGGCCGCCGGGTGCGAGATCATCGAGATCGCGGACAAGACGCCATTCCAGAACGCGGTCAAACCGGTGTGGGACAAGTATGGCCCGAAATACCAGGACATGATCGGGCGTATCCAGTCGGCCTGACGCGGCGTCAACCGGACACCGACAACTGACAGGACAAGGATATGGCCGGATCATATCGCCGCGCGATGGACTATCTGTACCTTGCCTGCGTCATCACAGGCTGTGCGGCGCTGGTACTGATTTCTGCAGTCATCCCCTGGGCGGTGTTCACCCGCTATGTGCTGAACAGCGCAGCATCCTGGCCCGAGCCGCTCGCGGTGCTGCTCACCATCGTCGTGACGTTCATCGGTGCGGCCGCCGGCTATCGGCTCAACCTGCACATGAACGTCGGATATTTCGCCGGCAAGCTGCCTGACCCGCTGCGCAATCTCGCGGACCTCGTCGTCCAGCTGCTGATGGGGCTGATCGCGCTGTTCATGATCATCTGGGGCACCCGGCTCGTCGAGGTGACCTGGTACAACACTATCGCCGACTTCCCGTCGTTGTCGGTCGGCGTCACCTATCTTCCGATCCCGATCGGCGGCGCCTGCCTGCTGCTGTTCATCATCGAGCGGATTTTTCTGGGTGCGCCGCCCGATCCGATCGGCCCGCATCGCGACGCATCGATCGACTGACCACGGGAAGCAACCATGGATATCTCCATCCTGCTCGCGACCATGCTGCTCTGCTTCCTGGTCGGCATGCCGATCGCCTACTCGCTGGCGATGGCGGCTATCGTCGGCGCCTTGTGGATCGGCATCCCCCTGGAAGCGGTGATGCTGAAGATCTCGGACGGCGTCAGCAAGGTCGCGATGCTGACGATCCCGTTTTTCGTGCTGGCCGGCGCGATCATGGCGGAGGGCGGCATGGCCCGACGCCTGGTTGCGTTTGCCGACGTGCTGGTCGGACTGACCCGCCTGCGTGGCGGCCTTTCGATCGTCAACGTGCTGGCGACGACATTCCTGAGCGGCATTTCCGGATCGGCGGTCGCCGATACGTCCGCGATCGGCTCGGTGATGATCCCGCAGATGGAAAAGAACGGCTATCCGCGCGTATTCGCGACCAATCTGACGATCACCTCCTCGGTGCAGGCGCTGCTGGTGCCGCCGAGCCACAATGCGGTGCTCTACTCGCTTGCGACGGGCGGAACGATCTCGATCAGCGCCCTCTTCATGGCCGGCGTATTCCCGGGGCTGCTGCTCGGCTTCTCGCTGATCATTTTGTGCCTGGCCGTCGCCTACCGCGAAAAGCATCCGCACGGCCAGACCGTGCCGGCGAAGGACGCCATCCGGATCGCCATCGATGCGGCCTGGGGCCTGATCACCCTCGTCATCATCCTGGGCGGCATTCTCGGCGGAATCTTCACCGCCATCGAAGCCGGCGCCGTCGCCTGCATCTGGGCGTTCTTCGTCACCATGTTCATCTATCGCGACTACCGCTGGCGCGATCTGCCGGTGCTGCTGCATCGCACGCTGCGCACCGTCGCGATGGTGATGACGCTGATCGCATGCGCTTCCAGCGTCGGCTACATCATGGCGCTGACGCAGATGCCGGCAAAGATGACCGCCTTCTTCCTGTCGATCTCCGACAACAAATACGTCATCCTGCTGCTGATCAACGTGTTGCTGCTGGTGCTCGGCACGCTCGTCGACATGGCGCCGTCGATCCTGATCGCAACGCCGATCCTGTTGCCGGTCATGAAGAACTTCGGCGTCGATCCGGTCCATTTCGGGATGATCATGCTGCTCAATCTCGGCATCGGCCTGTGCCACCCACCGGTCGGTGCGATCCTGTTTGTCGGCTGCGCGGTCGGCAAGGTCACGATCGAGCAGGTGATGCGCAAGATCTGGCCGTTCTACGCGGTGATGTTCTTTGTCCTGATGTGCGTGACCTATCTCCCTGAGATCTCGCTATGGCTGCCACGGCAGCTCCAGGTCCTGCACTGAGCGCAAGCGGCATCTTGCGCAAGCACGGCAAACCCGTCAGCATTGCGGGTAGAAGCGCGCCTGCGCCAGCTCCGTCAAGAAAGGGCAGCCATCGTGAGGATCGTCGACCTGAGCCGAGAGCTCTATCATCGCACGCCGAGCTATCCCGGCCATCCGCCGATCATGCACGGAATGTGGAAGAACCACGAGGAAGCCCTGGCGGAGTCGCGCAATGTCTATGGGCTGGCATCGATGTTCATCTCGATGCCCGATCACGGTGGAACCCATATCGATGCGCCCCGGCACTTCGGCCCAAGCGGTATCCCGATCAATGAATATCCGCTGGAGAAGTGCATTGTGCCGGGCATCTGTCTCGACCTCCGCCACATCGCACCGCGTGCCGAGATCACGCCATCCGATCTCGAAACGGCCGTGAAGGCGGCCGGACGGCCGATCCCGAACGGCGGTACCGTCCTGCTCTGCACCGGCCATCATGCGCGGACGTTTCCGCGCAAGGAATATTCGACCGAGAATTCCGGCGTGAATGTCGCGGCCACCGAGTGGCTGGCGAAACAAGGCATCGTTCATTTCGGCATCGACTCGATGCGCCCGGGCCCCGACAGCGACGAGAACCTGCTGGTTCACAAGGCCTGCCTCGACCTCGACATCACCCACATCGAAAGCCTGTGCAATCTCGAAACCCTCCTTGGTCAGGGACCATTCACCTTCATCGGCCTGCCGATGAAATGGCGCGACGGCACGGCATCGCCGATCCGCGCGGTAGCGGTATTCGATCTTTAGCGCCGCGATGCGGATGAGGGATGTCCGATGACAGGCAGCCAATCGGCCCCTCGCTCGCGGCGTTCCATCCTGAAAGCCGGTGGCGCGCTCGCGATCGCGGGCCTCATCGGCGAGGCCAGGGCCGCCGGCTATCCGGAACGCCCGATCAAGATCATCGTGCCGTTCGCGCCGGGCGGACCGACCGACATCATGGCCCGCATCCTCGGCACTCATCTTGGCCAAGCGCTCGGCGGCACTATTGTGGTGGAGAACCGTCCCGGCGGCGGCGGCAATATCGGGATCGGCATTGCGGCACATGCCGAGCCTGACGGCTATACGCTGCTGATCACGTCAAGCGCCTATGTCGTCAATCCGGGCCTCTACGCCAAAATCCCGTACGACCCCGACAAGGACTTTGCGCCGATTGCCGAGCTCGGCACGTCACCGAACGTGATCCTGGTCGATCCGAAGCTCGGCATCAATTCGATTGTCGATCTGATCGCGCGCGCCAAGGCCAATCCGGACGAACTGAACTATGCGAGCCCGGGCCTCGGAACGACGCCGCATCTCGCGGGCGAGCTGTTCAAGATCATCGGTCGGATCCAGATGACGCATGTGCCGTTCTCCGGCGCTGGCCCGGCGATCCAGGCGATCCTGAGCGGAACCACCCAGGTTGCCTTTGCGGCGCTGCCGCCTGCCCATCCACACATCGAGTCCGGCGCGCTGAAGGCGCTGGCCGTCACCGGAACTCATCGCTGGTTCGATTTGCCTGATGTCCCGACCATGATCGAGCTCGGCTACAAAGATTTCGTTTCCGACACCTTCCAGGGCTTTCTCGCACCGGCGAATACGCCCTCCTCCGCCGTCGCGTTGCTGTCGGCGAAGTCGATCGAGATCCTGAAGCGGCCAGAGATCGCCGAGCAGCTGCGCAATGATGGCTTCGAGGTGCTGGCGAACGGCCCCGACGGCATGCGCAAACGCATCGCGGACGAAGTGCCGAAATGGCGCGACATCATCGCGAAGGCCGGCATCAAGCCGGTCTGAGCAGATCAACATTGCGCGACACGCACAGCGTGTGATCTTGCGACCGCAAGCCGGCATCCCTACGCTCCCCGCCCATAACAAAACAAGACAGGGAGGCGATCGTCATGACCACAAGGCGGGATTTCCTGAAGGCGGGCGCAACGGCGGCGGCAGGCATCGTGTTCTGCGGCTGTGGGCTCGTCCACGACGCGAACGCGCAGCAATCGCGCCAAAAGTTGCCGGTCAGCATCGACGGCAAGCGCGTCAAGACGATCGACATTCATTCGCATTGCCACTTCCGCGAGGCGGGCGCCCTGCTCGGCGCTGACGCCGGAAAATACCAACTGCCGCCGGTCAACGGCGCCGCTGAAGCGTTCATCGAGATCGACAAGCGCCTGGCCGCGATGGATGCGCAGGCCGTCGACATGGAGGTGCTGTCGATCAACCCGTTCTGGTACGATCGCGATCGCGATCTGGCCGGAAAGATCGTGAAGATCCAGAACGAAAAGCTCGCCGAACTCTGCGGCTCGAAACCGGAGCGCTTCGCGGCCTTCGCCTCGCTGACGTTGCAGGCGCCGGACCTTGCGGTCCAGGAACTGGAGACTGCGGTCAAGAAGCAGGGCCTGAAGGGTGCGGCGATCGGCGGCGTGGTCGACGGCGTCGAATTCTCCGACCCGAAGTTTCACCCGGTATGGGCCAAGGCCGAGGAACTCGGCGTTCCCCTGTTCATCCACCCGCAGGGCGTGCCCGAGCTCAACAAGCGGCTGTCAGGCAATGGCTGGCTCGGCAACACCATCGGCAATCCGCTGGAGACCACGATCGCGCTCTCTCATTTGATCTTCGAGGGTACGCTCGACCGCTTCCCGGGATTGAAGATCATTGCCGCGCATGGCGGCGGCTACCTTCCGTCTTACGCCGATCGCTCGGACCATCCCTGCCTTGTTGGACCCAAGGGATGCAATCCGGAGATCAAGCTGCAGAAGGCGCCGACCGAATACCTCAAGCAGATCTATTTCGACTCGCTGATCTTCACGCCCGAGGCGATCCGGCATCTCGCTGCCCAGGTTGGCGCCGGCCAGATCGTGCTGGGCAGCGACTATCCCTATCCGTGGCAGTTGGCGCCGGTCGACCACATCTTCGCCTGCGCGTCGCTGAGCGATGACGACAAGGCCAATATTCTCGGCCGGACCGCGGCCAAGCTGCTCGGTGTTGCGGCGTGAGGACGATCAGTAGGCTCTCACCGTCCGCATCTGATTGCGCGGCTGAGCCGTGGGTGCCGGCTCAGCGACGTTGGGCACCGGATCGGCGTACACGGCTTCAGTTCCAGCGAACTCCGCTTGCGCCGCGTCCGATATCCATTTCACTGCCGCGGGGTGGCTGACCAGCATCCCGAACAGCGCAACGATCACCAGCATCGGCAAAGCGATCAGCTTGATGCTGAAGCTTTGGTAGTTGTGCTTCGGGTCCTGCCCTCGATTGTCGAATGAGCCCTGCATGGATTCCTCCACATTGCGGATGTGATCCACCGAGGGTTCACTTACCGCAGGGCACGCGAGGACTATGTGAATGGTTTCACAGGCTTTGTCCGGTTCACCGCTTCGTGAACCCCGAGCGGGCTGAGCCGCCGAAGCGGCTACTCGCCGTCGTCAGCCCCGGCGTCGACCAGCTCTTGCAGCGACTCGGGCTTCAGCACGACGATCGCGCCATGCTCGAGCCTGACCCAACCGCGGGTCGCCCATGCGCGGAGCTGCTTGTTGATGCTCTCGCGAGTCATGCCGACCATCTCGCTGATCTCCTGCTGGGTGATCGAGATGGTACGCCCCTGCGGCTTGTGCTTGTCGCTCAGGCGTAGCAGCGCGCTCGCCAGACGGCCGGGCAAGTCCTGCAGGATCACCTGCTCGACCTGGTCGCTGGTCCAACGCAACCGCGCGCACAGCAGTTCGATGAACTTCATCGCCAGCGTCGGCTGGCTGCGCACGAAGGGAATGAACTCGCGGCGGTCGATGACGAACAGCTCGCAATTGGTGTTGGCGGTGGCATCGGCGGTCCGCGACAAGCCGTCGAGCAGCGCGATCTCGCCGAAGATTTCGCCCGCCTCGATCAGGTTCAGGATCGCGTTGCGACCATCCGGCGACGAGATGCTGATCTTGACCGTGCCCGAAATCACCGCGATCAGGCTGGTGCCCGGATCGCCCTTCGAGAAAATCGTCGTGCCGCGCTTCAGCGTCGTGTGCTTGGCATAGCGGCAGAGCTGATCGAACGCCTCGGGCTCGAGATCGGCGAAGTAGGGATGCTTGCGTAGCACCGACAGCTTGTTGTTCGAAAACGACGGCGCGCCGGCAGTTCGTTCTATGGGAAGCGCACCGGTCATATTGATCCAGACTGAATATGTTGCGTTCGATCGGCGCGCCAGCAGCGCGGGCACCGACGAAGCCATCGATCAATGAAAGTGGACGCGACTATAACCCCGCCGGAGGCCTACAGCAACAAAAGGTCCGGACCGGTAGCATCGGGATAGAGGGCATCCAAAGTACAATTTGGAATAAATATGTTCCTTTACAACGCTCAATTGCAGGCAGCGGCCGCTGTTTGACGGCCGTTCGAGCCGGCTCACAGCAGCTTGCCGTCCGGCCCAAAGAACGGGTGCGGCCCGTCAAACTGGCCGATCGGGACCTGGTGCGTGACCAGCTGTCCGAAATCCTGTCCAGGAAACCAAGTGTGCAGGTGAAAGGCAACCGGTTCCACCTTGAACGACGGCTCGCGAAGCTGGCCAAGGTCCAGATCGACCGCGTGGTTCGGCGCGGGGCATAGTGTCACGGGGACCCCGGCAAAGGTCGTCAGCATGGCCCGGTGGACGTGCCCGCAGCCGATCAACCGCACCCGCGGGTGACGCCTGACGATTGCCGCCAACGCGTCGGCATTGAAAAGATCCTGCCGGTCCATATGCCAGATGCCGCCCTTGAATGGCGGGTGATGCAGGAAGAGCAGCGCCGGCCGGTTTGCCCCTGTCGCCAACGCCGCATCCAGCCATTGCAGCGTGGACGCTTCGAGCACACCATGCGGCTTGCCGGCGACGCTTGAATCCAGCAACAGGAGATCGAGGCCGCTCACCTCGATCTTCTGGTCGAGCGGACCCGTTACATGGACATAGGGCGCGGCTGGAAACGCGGCGCGCATCCACTCACGCGAGTCGTGATTGCCGGGAATTCCGGCAAACGGAACGCGCAGCGGAGCGAGCAAGCGCTTCAGATAGTCGTATTCCTCGACCGAGGGCGTATCCACGAGGTCGCCAGAGATGACGACGAAATCCGGTGCAGGCTCGAATGCGTTGAGCGCCGCCACACAGCGTTCAAGAGCCTTCGCGGTATCGACCCGGCCATAGGCTAGCGCGCCCGGCGGCTTAATGTGGAGGTCAGATATCTGCGCGATCAGGACCGGTTTCGACGGCATCGATGGATCTCAGGGTTCGGAAGGGAGAAGACGGACAGCGTCGGGCGTGATTGAAAGCCCTATTCGATCGCCGACCTTGGCCTGGATCGTGTTGGGCGCGTCGACATTAAGCGGCTTGCTCGATGCACCGCTCACGACAATTCGCTGCCGGTCGCCGATGAAGCTGACGGAATCGACGATGCCCGCGAGCCGCCCGCCCCCAGCGTCCACAACACGAATGGTTTCGGGGCGGATCATCACGGTCGCGTTCGCACTCGTCGGACCACCTTCGACCTGCAATCGTCCACCGGGCAGGGTCAATGCGCCGTTCTCGATCGGGGCTTCCACGATGTTCGCCGCTCCAATGAACTCCGCGACGAACCGATCCTTGGGTGCGAAGTAGACTTCGCGCGGCGTGCCGATCTGGGCGATCGCGCCTTTCCGCATCACGACAATGCGGTCGCCCAACTCCATGGCTTCGGCCTGATCGTGGGTGACATAGATCGTCGTGATCCCAAGCGCGCGCAATAACCGGTTGAGCTCACTTCGCAGCCGGTCCCGCAGGGCGGCGTCAAGGGCGGTCAAGGGCTCATCGAGCAGCAAGATGCCGGGCCGGATCGCGACCGCACGCGCCAGTGCGACGCGCTGACGCTGGCCGCCCGAAAGCTGCTCGATGCGGCGGTTCTCCAATCCCGTGATGTTGGTGAGGGCGACCAGCTCGGCAACGCGCGCGGCACGCTCGTCCCTGGCAACACCGCGGATCTTCAAGCCATAAGCGATGTTGTCCGCTACCGTCATGTTGGGGAACAGGGCGTAGGATTGAAACACCATCCCGACATTGCGCCGCTCGATCGGCACCGAGGTCATGTCTTTGCCGTCGAACAGGACCTTGCCGCCTGCATCCGGCAGCTCAAGGCCTGCAATGATGCGCAGCATTGTGGTCTTGCCGCAGCCGGACGGGCCGAGCAGCACCAGCGTCTCGCCGCGCGCGATGTCGAGCGTTGCCGGATCCAGCGCGCGGGTGCCGTCGGCAAAAGTCTTGCCGCACGCCTCGATCCGCACCGCTGCACCGTGACTGGTCGTACTCATCGCTTGTGATCCCTGTCGGCCAGCAGTTGCATCGCGACCAGGAGCGGAATGATCATCACGAAGAAGATCAAAGTATAGGCCGAGGCCACTTCGAGCCGCATCGAGGCATAACTGTCGGCGAGCCCGATCGGCAGCGTTTTCGTCAATGGCGTGTGCAGCATCCAGGTCAGATTGAACTCACCGAGCGACAGCGTGACCACCATCAATGCGCCGGCGAGGATTCCCGGCAACGCGTTGGGCACGATGACATCGCAAAAACGCCGCCACGGCGAGGCGCCCAGCGAGGCGGCGCCCTCATCGAGCGTCTTGATGTCCACCGTCGCAAACACCGCCATGACCGACCGCACCATGAACGGCATGGTGAAGATCACATGTCCGACCAGGATGAACAGCCAGGAACGGCGGAAGCCACCAAAGCTCCCATAGGTCAGCAGCAATGCGAGCGCAATCGCGAGTCCGGGGATCGCCAGCGGCAGCGTGATGATCTCCTCGACGATGCGGGCAAGCCGGCCTCCCCGCGTATGCAGGGCGTAGGCTGCGGGAACACCGGCAAGCAGCGTGACGACAAGTGTCGCAAAGGCGATCACGAAGGAGAGCAGAATGGTGCCGGCATAGAGCTCCCAGACCTGTGCGACCCATTGCAGGGTCACGCCGGACTGGATGCCCCGGAAATAGTTGACGGTCACCCCCGCGGAAATCGAAAGGCCTGCGGGCACGACCAGGAATGCCGCGACGAGCAGCGTGAAGATGAACTGGCTGGTGAAGATCAGGCGATCGCGCATTCGGTCACCCGGCTGCCGCAACCGCGCTGCCGCTGAAGGTGCGGGCGAGCGCAAGGATGAGCCAGGTAATCAGGCCAAGTCCGACAGACAGCGCGGCTGAGGTCGCGAAATTGGCCGCCAGCGTGAACTCGGTGTAGATCAGCATCGGCAGCACGTCGATGTTCGTTGCCAGCGTGAAGGCGGTCCCGAAGGCCCCCATCGCAGTCGCAAACGCGATCGCACCTGACGCGACGAAGGCCGGCGCCAGCGCCGGCAGCACGACGTCGCGCTGCACCGCCCAGGGGCTGGCGCCAAGCGACCGCGCGGCCTCCTCCAGGCCGACATCGAGCTTTTGCACGGCGGCCATGATGGTCAGGATCACACGCGGGATCGAGAAGTAGAGATAGCCGAGGAAGAGCCCGTAGATCGAATAGGCGAAGACGAACTTCTCGCCGAAAATCCGGTTCGAGAGATCACCGATCAGCCCTTGCCGGCCCGCAAGCAGGATGATCATGAAGCCGACCACCACGCCGGGAAATGCCAGCGGGAAGGTCAGCATCGCGATCAGCACCGCCCTGCCGGGAAAGCGGTGCCGCTGCAGGAACATTCCGGCGATCGTCGCCACGATCAGCGTGACGACCGTGGTTGCCGCCGCCAACAGCACGGTATTGATCAGCGTCGCGCGATAGCGGCCTTCGGTCAGGATGGCGAGGTATCCGGCGAGCCCGTGCGGCCCTTCGGCGCCAGCGACCACCAGCCGTGCCATCGGCAACATAAAGAATGCCGAGGTCACGACCGCGAGCGGCAGCAGGCAGAGCCAAACGAAGGATTTTTGCGACATTGGAAGAATGGTGCCCCGCGAGGGACACCATATTGCCTCAGCGAACCTCGGCGAGATAGCGGTCGACGAAGGCTTTTTGCACGTTTTCCATCTCGCCCCAGTCGACGCTCTTGGCGCGGGCGTAGTCGCTGTCGGGGAGGAATTTGCCCTTCACGGAAGCCGGCAGTTCGATTGGGCGGGCCGGCCGCAGATAGGCATTGGTCCAGATCGCCTGCCCCTTGTCGGACAGAAGATAGTCCATCACCTTCTTGGCCTTCTCCTTGTCGGGCGCGTTCTTCACGAGACCGACAACATAGGGAAACACCACCGAGCCCTCGCAGGGAATCACAAACTCGAAGTTGCCCTTCTCCGAATACTTTGCGCGATAGGCGTTGAAGTCGTAGTCGAACAGGATCGGCATTTCACCGGAGACGACGCGGGCATATGACGTCTGCTTGGGCACGATCGGATCGTTCTTGCGCAGCTCCTTGAAGAAGTTGATCGCCGGATCGAAATTGCTGGGCGAGCCACCGAGTGCCAGATTGACGGCGACCGCGCCGACATAGCCGACCGCCGCCGACGACGGATCGAGATAGCCGACCATGCCCTTGTAGTCGGGCTTCAGGAGATCCTTCCAGCAGGCCGGCACCGGCTTGCCGCCGAGCGCGTCCTTGTTCACGAACAGGCCGAGCGTGCCGGAGTGGATCGTGGTCCAATAGCCGTCCGGGTCCTTCAGGCCGGCGGGGACCTGATCCCAATGCGCGGGCTTGTAGGGCTCCAGCGCATCCTGGGCCTTGGCCTTCATGCCGAAGGTCACGCCGAAATAGCCGATATCACCGACCGGATTGCTCTTCTCGGCCAGGATCTGGGCCAGCGCCTGGCCGGAGTTCTTGTTGTCGTGCGGGATATCGTAGTTGAGGTCCGCCTTGATGGCCTTCAGCATCGAGGCCCAATCCGCCCACTCCGGCGGGCAATTGTAGCAGATCACGTCGGCCGCCTTGGCGGATTGCCACGGCGCGATCAGTGTCAGCGCCAGCAACGCAAGGACAAGGCGGACGGTCTTCATGGGAGGCTCCGGTCTGGGAGAGGATGCAATGAGGATTTCAACATCAACCGGGCGACCAAGTATAGGCCGCGTATGAAGGTTTTGCGACGCGCTTGCTGCCGTGCAGCAAATGCAATGTCAACGATGGGACCCTCGCCGCCGCCGGTCGTTTGGCGCTAGGCTGCCAGCCAAAAGAGGAAGCGCCCATGTACCAGCCCACTGGCGTCAAGACATCGTCCGACCTTCCCGTCCCCGACCTGATGAAAGCCTGGGTCCTTGGCGACCCCGACCAGCTCCTGCTTCGCGAGAAGCCAACGCCGATCCCGTCGCGTGCCGAGGTCCTGGTACGGATCGACGCGGTCGCGATCTGCGCCACCGATCTTGAGATCATCCATGCCGGGTCGCCGGCGAGCATTCAGGGCGGCGCGCCCTTCAACAAGAACTTCACACCGGGGCACGAGTATATGGGCATGGTGGCCGCACTCGGTCCTGATGTGGACGAGTTCAAGATCGGTCAGCGGGTCAGCGTCGAAATCCACGCAGGCTGCGGCCAATGCAAACGCTGCCGCCAGGGCATGTACACATCCTGTCTCAACTATGGAAAGCCGGAGAAGGGTCACCGCGCCAACGGCTTTACGACTGACGGCGGATTCGCCGAATACGCGGTCAATCACATCAATACGCTGGCGCGCGTCCCGGAGACCATGAGCGACGCGGAAGCGACGCTTGTGGTCACTGCCGGAACGTCAATGTATGGCTTGACGGAATTGGGGGGATTGGTGGCCGGCGAGAGCGTCGTGGTGATCGGCCCGGGGCCGATCGGACTTCTCGCAGTTGCTGTGGCCAAGGCGCTTGGCGCAAGCCCGGTGATCCTGACCGGCACGCGCAACAAGCGGCTCGCGATCGGCGGGGAATTGGGAGCCGATCGCGTCATCAACATCAACGACGAAGACGCCGTTGCGGTCGTGAAGCAACTCACAGGGGGGATCGGTGCGGATTATGTCGTCGAATGTGCCGGCACCGAAGCGACACTCAACCAGGCCATTCACATGACCAATCGCGGCGGCAAGATCTGTCTGGCCGCCTTCCCACACGAGGCCGCGACGCTGGACATCGCGCATCTGGTGCGGAACAACATCTACGCCTACGGCATCCGCGGCGAAGGCAAGAGCGCCACCCACCGCGCCATGGAACTGATGGCCGCGAAGCGATTCGACGCGACCAAGATCCACACGCATACTTTTCCGCTAGCCGACCTGCCGACGGCGCTGAGATATGCGCGAGACCGCGTCGATGACGCGATCAAGGTTGTCGTCACCAATCGTAAGGCTGACGCAATCGCGAGCGCTGCGGAATAACGCTTTGTTCGCGTGGTCGCAGGAGCACTGATCCGGCTCACACCGAACAGTATCGCTCCTTGATCTCGTCGTCGGCCAACAGCTCTTGCGCGGACGCATGGTGCACCACGGCCCCCTGATCGAGGACGTAGGCCCGATCGGCGATACCAAGCGCAAGTTCGACGTTCTGCTCGACCAGCAGAACCGTCGTTCCCTGCGCCTTCATGCTGCGGAACAGCTCGAACATCTCGTCGACCAGCACCGGCATGATGCCCTCCGACGGCTCATCCAGCATGATCAAATCGGGCTTTGCGATCATCGCGCGCGCGATCGCCAGCATCTGCTGCTCGCCGCCGGACATCGTGACCGCCTCCTGATCCATCCGCTCGGCCAGTCGCGGGAAGATCACTGCGATCTCGTCGATCAGTTCCGTTTCCCGCTTCTTCTGCTTTGATGCCACCAGCCCGAGCCGCAAATTTTCGTGCACCGACAGCCCCTGCACGATCCGTCGCTCCTCGGGAACATAGGCGAGCCCCAACGCGAAGCGCACATGGGCCGGCTGGCGCAGCAGCTCTTCACCTTTGAAGGCGACCGAGCCGCGCGTCCGCCCCATCAAGCCCATGATCGATTTCAGCGTCGTCGTCTTGCCGGCGCCATTGCGGCCGATCAGACAGACGATTTCGCCGCGGGCGACCTCGAGACTGATGTCCTGCAGCGCGTGGCTTGCGCCATACCAGGCATTGAGCTTGCTGATCTGCAGCATCCCGTCAGTGCTCCCGCTGGCCGAGATAGACGCGCTTCACCGCCTCGTTCTGCCGGACCTCCTGCGGCGTTCCCTCAGCGAGCAGCTCTCCGTGGTGCAGCACGAGGATACGATCGCTGATCCCAAGCACCAGCTTCATCTTGTGCTCGACGAGAATGACCGTACGTTCCTTGGCGAGCTTTACGATCAGATCCATCATGGTCCGGGTTTCTTCCGGGCTCATGCCGGCCGTGGGTTCATCCAGCAGCAGCAAGCGGGGCTGGCTGGCAAGCGCCATGCCGATCTCCAGTGCGCGCTGCTCGCCATGCGCGAGCGTCCTGGCGGCACGTTCCCGGGAGTCCCATAATCCGACCAGAGCCAGCAACTCGTCCGCCCGTTCGACCAATTCGCTCAAGCGCGCGCGCGGTCGCCAGATGTCGTATCTCGACACCAGCGCCTGCAGGCCGACGCGAATGTTCTCACGCGTCGTGAGCTGCGGAAAGACGCTGGTGATCTGGAAGGACTTTGCGATCCCCATGTGAGCAAAGCGGTGCTGCGGCAGGCCGGTAACGTCCCTGCCCTCGAACTCGACGCTGCCCTTCGTCGGCGGAAAGGCGCCGCAAAGCAAATTGAAATAGGTGCTCTTTCCGGCCCCGTTCGGACCGATGATGGACGTGATCGCACCTCTGGAAAATTCGGCCGAGATGTTGTTGAGCGCGACAAACTTCCCGAACGTCTTGCCGACGCCCCTGGTGCGCAAGATGATTTCGCTGACTTGATCTGCCATGGCGGTCATCGTTTGCCCCGAGCGATCAACGTGCCCCAGATGCCGGCAGGAAAGAACAGCACGCATGCAACGAAGATGGCGCCAACGATCAGTTGCCAATGAACGGTCCACACGGAGACAATATTCTCCAGAATCAGGAAGACCGCCGCGCCGATCATCGGCCCGAAGAATGTCCCCATCCCACCAAGCAGAGCAATCATCACGACAAGGCCCGAGGTCTCGTAGTGCAGTATCTCGATCGGAACGATCGACAGATGCAGGGCCTGCAAGGCACCCGCGAGGCCGCAGAAGCCGCCTGACAAAACGAAAGTCAGCAATCGCGTCAGGGTCACGTCGTAGCCCGACGCGCGGGCACGCATCTCGTTCTCGCGCACGGCTTCAATGACGGCACCAAAGGGCGACGCGAGAATTCGCGACATCACGAAAAATGCGGCGATCACGAAAGCCGCAATAACGTAATACCGGATCATCGGATTGATGAAGTCGATCTGTAGGCCGAACAGATCGATGGTGCGAACATTGATGCCGCGGAGGCCGTTTTCTCCGCCGGTCAGGTCAACGGCTTGATAGAACAGGTAGTAGACACACTGCGACAGCGCCATGGTGACCATCGCGAAGTAGATGCCGCGGGTCCTGATCGCGAGCACGCCGATCACCAACGCCATCAGCAGGCCGCCGGCGATGCCGGCCGCGATCGCCGCATACCATGGCCAGCCGAAATGCACGATGGCGATGCCGCAGAGATAGGCACCGGTCCCGAACAGCGCCGCATGACCAAACGACAGAAGGCCCAGATAGCCGAACACGAGGTTGAAGCCGAGCGCGTAGAGCCCATAGATCAGAATGTTCACGGCGAGCGCCGTGAACGGCATCACCAGCGGGAAGACCAGGATCACCGCAGCTACAATGCTCGCGCGGTGCCGCGTTGCGAACTCGTACCAGCTTCCCGTCGTGGCAGGGGGCTGTTTGATCGACTGAGTCATTTCGGTCATGCCGGGCTCAGCTCATCAATCCGGCGCGGCCGAAGAACCCCTGGGGACGCACGATCAGAACGATCGCCATCAAGGCAAAGATCGAAACCTTGGCCATCTCGGGTGCAAACAGTGAGGTCATGCTGACCACCACACCGACCAGCAGGCCTGCCAGTACCGCGCCGCCGATCGAGCCCATTCCTCCCACCACCGTGACCACGAAAGCTTCAGCGAGGATGGTGCCGCCCATCTCCGGAATGACGCCCTGGAGCGGAGCCGCCAACAGCCCGGCGAGCCCCGCAATCGCGGTGCCTATCCCGAACACGATCAACCAGACCCTGGAAACATCGACCCCAAGCACGCGGACGATCTGCGGATCGCGCGCGCCGGCGCGGATAATGAGCCCGAAACTGGTCTTCTCCAGGAACAGCCAAAGCGCCAGCAGGACGACCGCGGTCGCTCCGATCACAAACAGACGGTAAAGCGGGAAATAGCCGACACCGATGTTGACGGCGCCTTGCAAGACCTCCGGCGTATCGAAGGGATAGCCGGTCTTTCCGAAAGCAATGCGCACGCATTCGACCATCACGTAGCTCAACCCGAAGGTCAGCAGCAGCGGATAGTCGATGCCGCGGCCATAGAGCGGCCGGATCAGCACGCGCTCGACGGCGAGGCCGAACAGCCCAATCAGGATCGGCACAGCCAGGAGACAGATCCAGAAATTGCCTCCGATCGAGATCAGATAAAGCCCGACATAAGCGCCAACCATATAGAACGCGCCATGGGCGAAGTTGACGACCGTCAACATCCCGAAGATCAGCGAAAGCCCAATCGCAAACAGTACGTAGATCGCACCGAGCGCCAGCCCGGCGAATAGTTGCAGAGCAATAAGGTCGAAGCTCAGGCCTGCCATTTGTCCCCCTCGGACGACGCGCACCACCCGCGGCGCGCGTCGTCGTATCGCTCAGCTCTTGTGACCAAGCGCTTCGCAGCTGCGCAGGTACTTCTCGTCGGGCTCTTCGGTCGAAAGGACTTCGAACACATCAGACTCGTTCTTCATGTCCTTGGACTTCGACTTGATCACGAGCACTGATTGCACCGACTGGTGATCGCACTTGCGATAGTATTGTGGTCCCTTGTAGTAGTCGTACTTCAAGGCCTCCAATGCGGCGACGACCTTGTCGGTCTCGACGCTGCCCGCGCCCTTGACCGCCTCGAGCACGGTCCGAACGCCGCCATAGCCGAGCGCACCGTAATCGGTCGGCAATTTGCCGTCATACATCTTGCGGAACGCGTCGTTGAACGCCTTGGTCGAGGCGAACTTGTCCTCGATGCCCCAATAGAACGAGCAACCGCCGACGACGCCGTCGAATGCCTGCGGACCCGCTGCGACGCGGCTGGCATGCGACAGTAGCGGCGCGATGATCTGGATCGATTTCTTGATGCCAAAGTCAGTGGCCTGCTTCAGCGCGATCTGCTGGTCGCGGCCGAAATTGCTGATGCAGAGAATATCGGGCTTCAGCGCCTGGAGACGAGGCAGCAGCGTGGAGAAATCTGTCGTTCCCAGCGGATGGCGGATGTCACCGAGATTCTCGATGTTGAATTCCTTGCCGACCTCGAGGAAGCCGCGAACCATCTCGTGGCCATAGGCGTAATCCGCGGTGAGGAACGCAACCTTCTTGCCGAATTTGGCGAAGGCGTAGCGGCCGACTGCGCCCGACGTCATGTGCGGGTTCAGCGCCTCGTGGAAGGTGTACTTGCTGAAGTCTGCCGCCTCGTTGATGGCGTCGGACTGGCTGATCGAATTGAAGATGACACCGCGCTCCTTGGTGACGTTGTTGATCGCGAGTTGAACCGCCGCCGACAGACTGCCGACGACGAAATTCACCTTCTCCTTCTCAACGAGCTCCAGAGTCCGCGTTGCCGCCTCGCCAGGATTGAGCTTGTCATCGCGCACGACCAGCTCGGCCTTGCGGCCGTTGAGACCACCGGCATCATTGAACTGGGCGACAGCCAGCTGACCGGCCCGCACCTGGTCCTGGGCCTCGGCGCCATACGGCCCGGTCAATGGAACGGGGAAGCCGATCTTGATAGGTGCTTCCTCAGCCTGCAGCAGATTGATGCGAAACGGTGAAACGGCGAGAGCGGCGCCGGCACTTGCCGTCGTCAGCAGACGACGCCGCGATATCGATCCAGCTTTGATGACCTTGCTCGTCATGACTATTCCTCCCCAAGAACTGTCTGTGTTTTGCTTATCGTCTTATCTTTGCCTGGAACGTCTCCACATCAGATTCGTCCCAAGGCCGTCAGGATAACCTGAGGCGTCAGCGGAATCTCTGTAATTGTTGCGCCGAACGGCCGCAGCGCGTCGTTGACCGCGTTGGCAACCGCAGCTGCCGCGCCAGCCGTCCCCGCCTCGCCCGCCCCCTTGGCTCCCAGCTCGGTCTCCTGCGTCGGGGACACCACGTGGCCGATCTCGATATCGGGCATCTCGCCGGACATCGGGACCAGGTAATCCGCCATGTTGGCGTTGGTCAGCTGACCGCGTTCGTCATAGATGCACTTCTCGAACAGCGCCGCGCCGAGCCCCTGCACGACGCCGCCCCGGATTTGCTCGTCGACCAGCTGCGGGTTGATGATGGTGCCGCAGTCCTCGACGACCCAATGTTTCAGCAGCGTCACGAACCCGGTCTCGGTATCGACCTCGAGCCATGAGGCCTGCACGCCGTTGGTGAACGCAAACGGATATTGGCGCGGAACGAAATGCCGGGTCGCCATCAACTCGGGCTGGATGCCGGGCGGAAGGGTGTCTGGCCGGAAATAAACGATCCGCGCCAGCTCGTTCAGCTCCATGCGTGGCGCGCCGTCGCCGGCGTTGACGATGCTGTTGTTGACGATATCGAGCCCGGCCGGCGTCGATTGCAGGATGGCCGCCGCGACATCGAGAATATTCCGGCGCAGAACTTTGGCTGCCTGCAATGCGGCTTCGCCGCCGATGCCAGCGCCGCGCGAGGCCCAGGTGCCGCCGCCATAGGGCGTATTGTCGGTGTCACCCAGGGTCACGCGAACCCGATCCATCGAGACACCAAGCACACTACCCACGATCTGGGCGGTGAGCGATTCCGACCCTTGCCCCTGCTCGGTGATACTGGTCTGGCAGATCACCGATCCCTGCGCGTCGAGCCGGACCGCGACACCATCCTGCGACGAGATTTTGGCGCCGCCGACGCCGTAAAAGGCCGCGCTGGGGTTGGTCACCTCGATGAAGCTGGCGATTCCAATGCCCCGGTAAATGTTTCTGGCTCGCAACGCCGCTTGCTCGGCGCGCAACGCGTCGTAATCCATCATCTGAAGCAACTTGGCCAACGAGACGTGATGCGAAAGCTGCTCGAACTTCATGCCGGAGGGTGACGCGCAGGGATAGGCATCGTCGGCGATCAGGTTGCGCCGGCGGATTTCGACGGGGTCCATGCCGATCTTCGCTGCGGCCAGATCGACCAGGCCTTCGGTGACTGAACAGGCAATCGGATGCCCAACCGCCCGATATTGGCACATGACGTTCTTGTTCTGGAAGACGACCCGCGCCCGCGCCCGATAGTTCAGCGCCACATAGGGCCCGCCGACCAGATTGACCACCTGATTTGCCTCGATGGCACTGGTGCGCGGATACATCGAGTACGGACCGATCCCCGTCAGGTCATCGATCTCGAAGGCCGTGATGGTGCCGTCCGGTTTGACGCCGATCCGCCCTCTGCATCGATGATCGCGGGCGTGAATGTCCGTGTTGAAGCTCTCGACGCGGTCGGCGACGAATTTGACCGGCCGGCGCAATAACTTGGACAGCGCATAGGTTGCCATTTCGTCGGCGTAGATATGAACCTTGATGCCGAACGAGCCGCCGACATCCTTGCAGACCACCCGGACCTGCGCTTCCTTCAATCCGAGATGCAGGGCCGCGATGTTCTGCACCATGTGAGGCGCCTGCGTGCCCTGATAGATCGTGAGCCGCGCCTCGGCCGCGTTCCAGTCGGCAACAACGGCCCGTGGCTCAAGCGTGACGCCGGTGTGGCGCCCGAAGACGAAATCGGCCTCGACGACCTCGGACTCCGAAAATGCATGGTCGACATCGCCGGCATTAAGGGTCCGTTCAAAAGCAAGGTTGTCGCCGAGCGAGGCGTGAATGACCGGCGTTGCCGAATCGAGCGCCGTGCGCATGTCGGTAACCGCCCCGAGCTCCTCGTAGTCGACCGCGATGTGCTCCATGGCATCTTCGGCTGCCGCGCGGCTGGTCGCCACAATCGCCGCAACTGCCTCACCCTGCCAGCAAACCTTGTCGACCGCGATCGCGTGTTGCGGCGCCGACTTCAACCCCTTCAAATGCGACAGCACGCCGACCCACGGCGTGATAACACGCTCAAGTTCGCGACCTGTGACGATGGAAATGACGCCGGGCATGCGCTTGGCCGCGTCGGCATCGATCGCCCCAATTCTGGCGTGGGCATATGGCGAGCGTAGAAAAACCACATGCGCCATCCGTGGCAATTCCAGATCACTGACGTATTGTCCGCGTCCCTGCAGCAGCCTGTCGAGATTTGGGCGCGGCACCGTCTTGCCGATGTAGGAATTCGGCCGGTCGAGCACCGAAAGGCCTGCTGGCGCACGGGTCACCGTCATGCGGCCCGCTCCGCGCGCGTCTTGGCTGTCGCCTCGACAGCGTCAACGATGGCCTGATAGCCGGTGCAGCGGCAATAATTGCCGGACAGATGCTCGCGGATCGCCCGGCGATCAGGTACGGACGTGTGCTTCAGCAGGTCCTGCGCTGTCATCAGCATTCCAGGCGTACAGTAGCCACACTGCAATGCATTGCGCTCGCGAAAGGCCGCCTGCAGATCAGCGATCTCACCGCTATCGGAGAGCCCTTCGATAGTCTCGACTGACGCGCCCTGTGCCTGCACCGCCAGCATCAGGCAGGAGCGAACGATCTCGCCATCGATCCGGACGGTGCAGGCACCGCACACGCCGTGCTCGCAACCGACATGGGTTCCCGTCAGCTTCAGATTATCGCGGAGAAAGTCAGCGAGATTGAGCCGCGGCAAGATGACGGCGTCGATGGGTTCACCGTTGACCAGAAGCGAGACTGGAATCGGAGCGTTCACGAGGTCACCCCGAGTTCCGGCCTTGCCAGCAAGGCAGCCACGCAGCGCCGGAGCAAGACTGCGGCGAGATGCCGGCGCATGGCTGGGCTAGCCTGCTGATCTTCCTGTGGATCGAGTTCGTCGGCGAGCGCCGTCGTTGCCTCCGCGAGCAAGGCCGGCGTCACGGATACATTGATCAACCTGTTGGCGGCCGCAGCGAGCAGCGGTCGATCGCCAACGGCAAAGAAGCCGAGCCGAAGCTCGGCGAACCGGTCGCCCGCGACGACAGCGCGAGCGGCGAGACCAACGAGCGCATAGTCACCATGCCGCCGGGCATACTCGTGAAAGAAAAATGCGGAGCCGTGGCCTGCGACCGGCACCTCGACCGCGACCAGCAATTCATCCGGCGCCAGCGCCGTGTCGTAGATTCCATTGAAAAACGCGGTGGCAGCAATCCGACGCTCGCCGAGCGGCCCACGAACAACGATCGTGGCGTCAAGCGCAACAACACAGGCTGGCAGTTCCGACGCAGGATCGGCATGGGCGAGGCTGCCGCCAATCGTTCCGCGATTGCGAATTGCGGGATGAGCAACTTGCGCAACCGCATCGCGCAGCAGCGGCGCGTGCAGCGCAACCTCCGGCGAATGGAGCAGATCGACATGCCGGGTCAGCGCGCCAATAGCCAGCAGATCTCCCCTCACCGCGATGCCGCGCAACTCGGCGAGGCCACCGATATCGACCAGAATGTCCGGGGATAACAGCCGCAGGTTCATCGCCGGCATCAGGCTCTGGCCACCCGACAGAACCTTCGCCTTGTCGCCATGCGCGGCGAGCAGCTCCAGCGCATTCACGACGCTGGTCGCGCGGGCGTAGGCGAAAGCCGCAGCTTTCATGTGGGCGTGGCCTCCCGGGCCCAATTTTAGTTTGGCCGATTAGAGGGCCGCCCCCATCAAAGGTCAAGCTTGTTTATCGAGTGATTATTTGTTCGGCAGGACTTGTCTTCGTGGCGGGAAGGACGCAGGTTCGTAACCAACTAAAGTTCAACGCGCAGGGGCGCGGATCATGAAGCTCGGGTTCTTTACGATGCCGATCCATCCTCTCGATAAGGATTGGCGGCAATCGCTCCGGGAGGACCGTGAGGCCTTCCTGCTTGCCGATGAGCTCGGGTTCAGCGAGGCCTATGTCGGCGAGCACGTCACCGACAAGGCCGAGAACATAACGTCCAGCATCGCTTTCATTGCCTGGCTCGCGGCCGCGACCAAGCAGATCAAGCTTGGAACCGGCACTATCAACATGCCGAACACGCATCCGGCAACCGTCGCTGCATCCGTGGCCATGCTCGATCACATGCTCGATGGCCGCTTCATATTCGGCATAAGTCCGGGCGGATTGCTGTCAGACGCGGAGATCTTCGGCAATCTTGATGCTGATCGCAATGCGATGTTCCTCGAGGCCATCAATCAGGTTCTCGATATCTGGGCCGGCAAGCCGCCCTATGATTTGCAAGGCAAGTATTGGAATGTCTCGGTCAAGAAGACCCTGATCGAGGATATTGGCCAAGGAATCGTAGCCCGTCCCCTGCAGACCCCGCACCCCCCGATCGTGGTGACCGCGGTTGCGCCGTTCTCAAAGGGCGTCACGGAAGCCGCGGCACGCGGCTGGGATCCGATCTCGGCAAACTTCCTGATGCCCGCCTGGGTGAAGAGCCATTGGCCCAAATATGTCGAGGGTTGCGAGCGTGCGGGCCGGGCCGCCAACACTGCCAATTGGCGCGTTGCCAAGAGCGTGTTCGTCGCAAACGACGCTGCAACGGCGAAGGCCTATGCCACGTCATCAGACAGTCCCTACGTGTATTATTATCACCAGCTATTCACGAAGCTGAAGCGCAGCGGCCGGCTCGAGCTGTTCAAGACACGGCGCGACCAACCAGACGCTGAGGTTACGTTGGATTCGATCTGCGACAAGCTGATCATCTACGGCACGCCCGAAAGCGTGGTCGATCAGTTGCTGGCGTTCCAGGAGGAAACCGGCCCCTTCGGAACTCTGCTCTATGCCGGCAAGGACTGGAGGGATCGCGAGCTTGGTCGTCAATCGATGATCCTGATGGCCGAGAAGGTCTTGCCGCGCATCAATGCCGCAGGCGCCGGGCCAGCGTGATCCAGGGAGTTCCGACATGGCCTTTACTGATCGCATTCCGTACCAGGCACAGGTTGATCGGCCGAAGCTGACATTGCCCGGCGGCAAGAAGCTTGCCGTCTGGGTCATCCTCAACGTCGAGGAATGGCGGATCGGGAATGCGATGCCGCGTACCGTCCTGAGCCCGCCGATGGGCCAGCCCCTGCTGCCTGACGTGCCGAATTGGTCCTGGCATGAATACGGCATGCGTGCCGGCTTCTGGCGACAATTCAAGGCATTCACCGATCGAAAGATACCGGTGACGCTGGCTGCGAATGCCAACGTCTGCAACACCTATCCACGTGTGGCGTCCGCGGCGCTTGAGGCCGGGTTCGAATTCATGGGTCATGGTTTTGTCCAGGGCCCGATGCACAAGCTGGAAAACCAGGCGGACGCAATCAAGCGCGCGGTCGATACCATTGCGGAATTCACCGGCAAGCCACCGCGATCATGGGAAAGCCCAGGCTTGACCGAGACTGAAGAAACGCTCGATCTCCTGCGCCTCAACGGGATCGAATACGTGGCGGACTGGGTGATCGACGATCTCCCGCAGGACATCGCCACACCCCACGGAACCGTGACGACGATTCCCTATTCCGTCGAGACCAACGACATCGTCATTCACGCGCTTCAGCACCTTCCATCGGAGCAGTTCCTGACGCGCTGCACCGACCAGTTCGATCGGCTGTATCTCGAAGGCGCAGAGAACGCACGGATCATGGCAATCTCGGTGCATCCCTACATCACCGGAGTGCCACATCGAATTAAGTACCTTGAGGCTTTGCTCGATTACGTGCTCGGCCACGACGCCGTAGCACTGATGACGGCAAGCGAGATCGGCGATTGGTATCGGGGCCAGATGGCGACGACGTAGAGCGGTTCAGCCGACGACCTTGATCGGCGCCCGTCGACGGTCGGTCGCAACCTCCGCCATCTTCTCAAATCCCGCGAGGAAGATATCCAGCGCATCACTGATCATCTGCGCCTTGTCCTCCAGGACAGGCGCTTCGTAGATGTACTTGCGTACGCCATAGTAGAAGATGCCGCCGTGAAACACCCAGGCTAGCTCCAGCTCGGCGGCGCTGGGCCTGCCTTGCGCTGCAAGGCCGGCGTCGTGGCGGCATTCCCTGAGGATACGGGTCAGGATCTTGTCCCTGACCATGCCGACATACCACCGATTGATATCGAGGCCTTTCAGGCCAGAATAGAGATAGATCCTCAGCCATTTCCGGTTGAAGATCGCGTCCGTATAGATTTCGTAGAATTCCTGCAGCCGCATGCGGAGCGGTCGCGACCGATCGGACAGTATTTTCTCCCAGCCGATCTCAAGCGGTTCGAGATATACCTTGCGATAAACCTCCTTGATGAGATCGTCCTTGCTCGGAAAGTATCGGTAAAGCAGCGGCTGCGTCACACCGAGCTTGCGAGCGAGCGCGCGCGTGCCGCCCCCAAATCCCTCCTCCGCGAAGAGCTCGGTTGCCTTGGTGACGAACTCACTGCGACGGTCGTCGGCTGATAGTCGCCTCTGCTTGACTCGCGCTCGCTTGGCCGGCGTCTTTCGATTCATGATGACTTGTTACCATCGTCAGCCAGGAACCGGCCAAAACCTCCGTGCGCGAATAGCAGCGGATTGCTCCGGTTGTACGCGTATGCTTCGACCGCTCCCAGGAAAATAACGTGATCGCCGCCATAGTAGCGATTGGCCGCACGACATTGAAAATTTGCGACCACGTCGGCCAGCACGGGAGCGTTCCCGAGGCCTGCTTTCCAGCTCACACCGGTAAACTTGTCACCGGATGATCTGGCAAACTGCGTCGCCAGCGCTTGCTGGGACGCGTCAAGCACGTTGACCGTAAAATGGCTGGCATTCTGGAAGATCGGCAGCCCCTGCGAGAACATGCCGAGGCTCCACAGCACCAGCGGCGGGTTGAGCGACACCGACGCGAACGAATTGCATGTGATTCCGTACGGCCGTCCTTCGGCCGACATCGCGGTGACGATCGTCACACCGGTCGCAAACGTGCCGAGTGCATTGCGGAAGTCACGAGGATCGATCGTCGAACTGTCGCTTGCGAGCTCGCTTGCCGGATCCGTCAGATGTTTGGGTGAATCAGACATCCAGCGAGCCTCAGAGCGTCAGGTTTTCGGACGGCAGCCCAAGAGCCACCCGCCCGTAGTTGGTGCCCGCCGCATCAAAATTGAAGGCGAGATGAGCGTTTACCGCATGCGCATCGCGGAATTGACGCTGCAGCGCCCCCGAGGTGAACAGGCTGCGCGCCCCGCTCGCGGCAAATAGAAGCGACACCGCTTCGGTACACAGATTGACCGTGAACGCGCCATCGCGCCGCAGCTTCGTCTTTTGCGCAATACTCGGGATATCGCCGCGCCGGACTTGCGCAAGCACCTCAACGCAGTTCGCACGCATGATAAGCCGCGCGGCATCTATCTTCGCCGACGCCTCGGCGATCTTGATCTGTGTGCTCTGCAGGTCCCCGATCTTGGCCCGGTTATATGTCGAGGCGCGATGTCGCGCGATCTCGACATAATCGTCAAGGCAAGCCTGGGAGTTTCCCAGGCCGACTCCGGACAACACGTAGGGAAACAACGAAAAGACCGGAAGCCTGTACAGAGCGTTCGGATTGACGACACTGCCTGGCGTCGCACCACCGGCAAGATCGCTGACGGCAACCGTCATATGCTCAGGAACGAATGCGTCGATCACGCGCACATCGTTCGATCCAGTTCCGCGCAGGCCGGCCGCATTCCAGGTATCGTCGATGCTGTAGTCTCGTCGGTTCAACAGGAATAGTCGATATTCGACGCCATCGGCCTCGTCATCCGAGGCAACCACGCTCGCAAGCATGTTCCATCCGCAGGCTTCCACTCCGGACGAGAACGGCCAATGACCGTTCAGCATATATCCGCCGGTTGTCTTCCTGGCACGGCCCGCCGGGAAGACAAAGGAAGACGCGATCAGCGCGTCTGGATTTTCGCCCCACACCGCAGCCTGCGCCTCGGGGGCGAACATCCCCAGCATCCAGTGATGACTTGCAAGATTGGCGAAGTTCCAGGCGACCGAGGCATCACCCTGCCCCAGGGCATCGGCGCAATCGACCAAGGCAACATAGTCGAGTTCGCTGCCTCCGACGCGCTTCGGCTGCAGGATCCGGAAAAGACCGCTATCCTGCAGTTCCCGTTCGGTCTCCGGCGGCAAACGGCGCAACTCTTCAGTTCGCTGCGCCCGCTCACGCAAGGCTGGAACGAGCGCGGCGGCCCGGGCGACCATGACCGAATAACGATCCACATCCGGGCTTGGCGGTACCTTCGCGTCGAGCCCGCGGCCAACCTCCACCATGGTCTCTTCCTTCGTTCGATCTCCAGGACGTTTGCGCATGCGATCGAGCCGTGCGGCCTAGTTTATCGATCGATCACCAGAGATCAAGGCGCGCAAAGCTACGTCCGGCGAAATCAACAATCGGGGATCGCGGTCGCACCAACGACCGCTCGTCGAACGAGCAATTTGCGGCCCAGGAACGTAAGGGCACCCGGCGGCCTATTCGGCCATCGGGCGCTCAACGTCGTCGCATCTTGCATCAGTTCGCCCACCTGACAGTATCTAGACAAGCTCCTTCCGCCAATACAGCGAGTGCTGCCACGCCCACGGCGCGACGGGCTCGAAAAGCCGATACCCCAGCCTGATAAAGTTATTGGCCGAGATACAGTTGTCGGTCGTATCCGAGACGATCGCTTTCCAGCCGGCCCGCCGCCCTCGCGCTTCCAATGCGCGTGTAAGCCGCACTTGTAGACCATGACCGCAGTGCGGCATCGCGACGCCAACCCGGCACAGATATCCAGCATTGGTAACATGGGTTGAAGGCATAACGCCCGCGAATGCGATCGGACTGGTTCCGCGGAATGCTATCCACCAATATCCCTGCTCGAAGTCCGGTACGCGGGTCCCGTCGCAGAAAGTCAGCTGATGAAGCTCGGCAAGTGAGTCAGCGATCTCATTGTCCAGCGGATCTACTTCACTTATCCGATACATTGCCGCACCTCGAGAGTCATATTGTCAGCTAAGGCGCCCAGATCCACGATCTGGACGTCTGTCCCCGGGCGCGGGGATAAGGCGCGTTATTTTCCGAGCGTGGCCTTGATGCCCAGCCAGACCGCGCCGAGAAAGCCGGTAGCGATCACGGTGATGACCGCTTTGAAGGTATAACTTTGCGCCTGCTCGACGCTACGCCGCCAGCGCCGGAGGTGCTGAAAGTCCGCGCGCAACTCACGTCGGTCTCCCTCTTCGAAGCCGAATGAAGTCAGGACGGTCGCAATAGTCTTGACCACGACGGCGTCGATATCGCTCCTTCGCACCCGATCTTGCTCAATAAGCGTTTCCATCACGATCGCTTTGACATCGGCTTCCTGCATCCCGTCACCGTCGAATGATGCGTGCGACATTTTCGAACGTGCGCTTTCCAAAATAGAAGCCCATGATCATGCCGGCCCAGGTGCTTACATCTCCCGTGAGTTGTGGCGTCGTCCCAAGACCGAGAACCTTGTCCCAGATGACGCATTTTCCCGAACCGCGGCCACCGAATGCCCCCTTGTAACGCGCCGGCCGCAACAGCGGCTCGAACACTTTTGCGGTCGGAATTTTCAGGATCGACAAGGCTGCTCTCGATAAGGCAAGGCCACTCGCGCGCAGGCGGTGGCCTTGCTGCGATCGTCGGCCGTAGATTGTTATTGACAAGGACGCGGCCTGATCAGGCCAGTACACCGACCTGGACGCAGCTCCGCCCGCATTAAACGCCGCAACTGTTAATCCTCTTCGCCTTCAACGTCGTCAGGCTCAACGATGATCCTCTCGATGCGGTGCACAAGTTCGAGCGCGCTGTCGCCGTTTTCGATCGCCTGCGGCGCTTTGCCCCATCCACGATCGAGGATAGCATTGGCAGCGGAGACGCGGGCAGCCGGCGTTGCATTGGTCGAGCGCATGACGCCGACCAAGGCGTTGAGCGCGCTTCGCGTGTGGCTCCTCGCAAGCGAACGGATTTGTGTAATCGTCTTCGCCACCTCACTTCTCCTGCCAATCGGACGGCAGATATTCGCTCGGCGCCGTGTCCGCGTGATCCGGTTCGGGGCCGGGCAGTGCCGAGCGGAATGCAATCGTCGGAAAATCTGTCTGCTCGCGATCCCGGCGCGGGCGCGGAATGAACTGGATGATCTCGGCGCTCATGCCGCCTCCAACAATGCAATGGCGATCAGACTCACGAGCGCGAGCGATATCAGATAAGCGATCATGCAACCTCGTTGATCGGCTGTCGGCGCGCGATGCGGCCATGGAATGAAATGTGCGGCAGATCGCGCAACGGGCAGCGATCTTTGGGGCGCGAACCTTATCCCTGACGAGTGGGGCCGCGGGCGGCGCCGGCTTCCGCCGCGCCGCAGGACCGGCGCGTTCGCGCGCACCGGCCAATTAGTGCTCGTATCAATTGGGTTCGGACGGCGGCACGCTTGCGACGCTCAGGCGACAGGCTGGGAGCATGTGGCGTCGTGACGGTGCGGCCGCCGTCCGATTGGTGAAACGGCAAAGAAAAAGCCCGCCGCGGATTGCTCCGCGCGGGCTCAACAATTTCTGATTTTCGGATTATGCCCCTGAGTTGCCCGACGTGTCAACCGTTCTTACAACCTGAATACGATCGGTAATATGCGATGCGCCAGCAGCTACGGCGTAGATGTTTGTAGTGGAAATTTTCAAGGTCGACGAGGCTCCTGCCGATAGGACAAGACGCATGCGCGCCGAGCCACCGCCTTGCTGCGATTAACGGCGCCTGACGATCACTGACGAGGATGTGGCCGGATCAGGCTGGCCAGCCAATCACTAAAATCCATCTCCGGAACACCGGAATTGTCCGGAATGCCAAACACCGACGGCGGCAGATATCGCGTAGGCTGCCCGCTGAACGGGCCTAGCGGTCTCGACGAGGCCGAAGGCGTGCCCACGGGCGATAGGACTTGGGAAACCGCTCGTTGAATGTAACGGGCGGGCTGGAAGGCAAGATCGATGCCGACGGAACGAACGGCACGGCCGGCGCTCCGGCGTCGAATGCAGTCTGGCCCTCGCGTGCGAGCGGTACGCAGACCAGGCGCCGAATAGCCGCTCTCTTGGTGGCTTCCTCCCGCGAAACATCGTCGGGTGACGCTGCGAGCGGCTCGGCCGCGCCCCTCGCAGCAGATGCCGGCACCGCGCTCCAGCGGTCTGCAAAGTCGGCCGGACCGTCGGCTAACGACCGCGCCAATTTGCGGAACATAGGGAACACCGCGCTGCGCAGCATTCAATTTTCTTCTTAGCACCGCTCAGGAGCCGGGCCTTGCTTGTAAAACTGAACAAGCAACGCACGTTGCAGCTCCGGGCTCAAGCCGTTCCAGGCATTGATCCAGTCGTGGGATCTCCATTGACGCTCATGTTGGATTGATAGACGCCAAGGCCATGCCGCAAATATGCGGCCATCGTTGATGCCGTAAGCGCCTTGTCGCCGCCGTTCTGCAACGCGACACCAGCGGAATATAGATTATTTACATAAGGTGCGAAGGCGGGATGATCTGGATACTTAGAAATTGCCCGAATCGCATTGTGGAATTTGATGCCGGCCGGACCGTAGTCGACGAGCAGATGATTTCTGAACTTCTTCAGAATATCCGATCCAACCGTTACCGCGCTTGGATCGGCATCGTATATAGCACGGATAAAATCCGACGCTGCTTGCTCGGGATTACGCTCCTCCCTACTGCGTACGCTGCGGAAAGAAATCCATCCGCGTCGAGAGATGACAGCCGAGCTTTCATCTGATTCCAGTGGCTCGCAGTTTGGTCGAACTGCTCCTGAGCCAAACTGCCAGCGATCGCTTCGGCCGGTACTCCGTACCGCGCTGCCCCGATAGCGATTTGAGGCGCCATCGATTGAACCTCTGCCAGGGTTTTCTTACGGTATGACCGAACGGGAGCCATGGTCGACCTGATCTTTCGCCGGATGTAAGGGCTTCCGATCGCTACCGGCGTTTACGAAAGGGCCGAGATAAGAGAGGCCATTCCCACCCAATCTACAATGATGCATGTGAGGACTACGGTGCTCCACAAGCGCGCGCGGATTAGCCGCTTGATGCGCGCCAGTATAGCCATCAGGACAATAGCGAGCGGCGAGCACCACAGCAGCATGTTGATTGCGAGCAATCGAATAGCAGGGTCTGAGAACGAAGCAAGGAGTACTGTCGTAATCGCGACCGCCAACGGCGAAAGGCCGAAGACGATGCCGATCGACAGGAGCAATCTGTAAGTCGCTGGACGGAGACGGTGAAAATACGTCGGAAACACGCACCCGATAGCGGCAACCGCAGAGAAATGATTGATCATCGGCAAGGCGTTGAAAACTTGCTCGACGTCCATGAACTGTCCCCGCGGAAGCGATTTAGATAAGCCATCACCCAACTGCTCATTATTGAACCAGCGAGTCTGAAGAACACCCGACGTTCACCGGGAGCAAATCAGAGGTGCATATCTGTCCCCTAAAGCTATATGAGCAAATGCAGCCGGCAGGGTCCATCGACCCGAGCAGTTGTTGCGCATGGTTCAGGATTTTTTGTGCAGAAGATCGCGAGCAGATAAGCGATCATGTAACCCCCATTGATCGGCCAATCACGCGCGGTGCGACGATGGAATAACATGTGCGGCAGATCGCGCAACGGGCGGCGATCTTTGGGGCGCGAACCTTATCCCTGACGAGTGGGGCCGCGGGCGGCGCCGGCTTCCGCCGCGCCGCAGGACCGGCGCGTTCGCGCGCACCGGCCAATTAGTGCTCGTATCAATTGGGTTCGGACGGCGGCACGCTTGCGACGCTCAGGCGACAGGCTGGGAGGATGTGGCGTCGTGACGGTGCGGCCGCCGTCCGATTGGTGAAACGGCAAAGAAAAAGCCCGCCGCGGATTGCTCCGCGCGGGCTCAACAATTTCTGATTTTCGGATTATGCCCCTGAGTTGCCCGACGTGTCAAACCCTTTTTGCGGGTTGAACGCGATCGGTAAAATGCGATGCGTCGGCTTCGACGGTGAGAAACCGCCTTGAACGAAAGTCAGTGCATGATCCCGGAATCGCAACACGTGCCGGCGTCGATCGCCGTATGCTCGTTGCGATGATGTCAGTGTGCCGGTGAGTTGCCCGACGTGTCAAGTTGGAGATCGGCTCACAACATTTGGATCGACATCAGGACAATTTTGGCTCGCGTCGGTCGACCCGTGCCGCAGTTCGATTGCAAGGAGGAAGCGTCGATGTATTTCGTTGCTGCCGTGCTCGCGGTCCTGTCCGGCCTGTTCTATGCCGCGGGCCATCACCAGATCGGTTCGATGGGCGTCACGATGTGCCAATATGGCGGAATCTTCTGCGACAGTCCCGTGCTGGTTCTCGTCGGTGCGGGATTCGCCGCAGTGTGGGGCATGCTCGTCAGCGTGCGCTGATCATCAGCGATAGTGCCGACAGTGATTTTTGTGCCACCGGCTTGTCCGGCGAGTCAATCTCGCCACGTTGCGCCGATGAAATCCCGTCCACGCCTCGTATCATTGGGCAGGGATCGGGTTAGCCGGTTGAGCGGGCTTGGGACCGGGCGGAGCGGGCTCAATCGGCGTCTTTGGCTCGGTCGGCATCACCCTAGCGCCAGCAGCGCGTGCCGCCTCGCCGGTCGTTGAGTAGTTCGCGGAAGCGGCCGGCTGCACCTTCGGCTTGCTCCACGGACCGTGGTCGACAATCAGCATTCCCAACACACCAAGGATCGCAACAATGGCTGCGACCAACAGCGGCGTGCCACCGTGCCGGCTTCGCTGCTTGACCGAATGGCCATCCGCTATGCCATGCGCATGCGTTGTCATCGTCGTCTCCTCCATGGAGACAAGCCGCGACCTGCGCGCAAGTTTCCGGTTCCCCCATCAGAAAGCGAGACACGCCTGTGGAACCAATCCACAACTGCTGAATTTTCCACGATATGTGGTCACTACCCGCCGTTCAAACAAAACGCGCGAGCCGGTGGCGGCCAAAGGCAACAGTCACCTGGCTTCCAGTCAAACCGCGGCACGACAGATGAGCACCGAAACGCCCGAGTCTCCGCTACAGCCCACACTCGGCGAGCGCGCGATCGATACCGCAACAGACGTTTCGCGCACCATCACGGAGGTCTCGGACGGACTTCGCGCGGCGGCGGATCGCCTCAGCGACGCGATCGCGACCTCGCGTCGGCCCGGCGGAGCCCTCGCCACGGTCAGTGCGGTCACGCGCGAAGCGCCGCTTGCGAGCCTGTTCGTCGCGTTTCTGCTCGGCGTCGCCGTCGCGCGCCGGCGCTAGGCGCGTCCTAGAACTTGCCTTTCGCCGCGTCCTTGGTCGCGGACATCACGCTTCCGCTGATCTGGCGCATATGTTCACCGGCATTGGTGAACTGGCTGCGCAGGAACTCCGACTGAATCCGCATCGCCTCCTGCAGATCAGTCGCATGCACGAGCTTGCGCGCGTGCTCGAACGCCGCCTTCATGTTCTGCTCGGTGAACGACAGCGCCTGTTTGGAAATCTCGGTCCCCGTGCCCGGCATCGCCGTCATCGACTTGCTCGCGGCATCAAAGAACAGGCTGAAAGCCTGTTCGGCCTGGTCAATGGTCTTTTCCGCGAGATCGCGCAACTCGGCGGGAACTTCAAGCTTCGGCTCAATCATGATCGCCCCCTGAAATAAGCGTCCGGCGACGTTAGCATAGATCGTGACGCCGTCAGCGCCCGTATCGAGGAAAAATTACCTAGCTGAGGCCGGATCGCGCCGCAGCCGATTCCAATCATGTCAGCACTGTGGCATAGTGATTCGGCCTCGTTGTTGGTCGCGTTCGCGTCTCTTGGGGAATAAGGGGATCCGATGCTGCGCGCCGTTCGTCCGACACCAACCTGCACCCGATTCAAAACCAGCATAGAGATGCCGTGCATGAAGTGCGGCACGCAAATGCGGCTCGCCCTGATCGAGCCGCGCGACCAAGTCTACGACGTCCTGACCTATCAGTGCACGCCCTGCAATGCCGGCGAAAGCTTTCTGAACGCGCGCTAGCCGCCGGATCGCTCAGTCGTTCAGCACCGCGGCCCCCGCCTCCGTCAGCTCGGGCTCGTCGTCATGCAGCTCGACCAGACCGAGCTCGGTGAGAACGCGCAGATCCTCGTCGCTGACCGGCGACAATTTGAGCCGGCCGGCCTGGATATCCCGGAGGGTCCAGCGCAGGCCGATCGCCCGTTCAAGTGAAAATTCAGCGAATGGATCGTTTGCCATTCGCCTCGACTAGTGCCGCATTTGGATCAGACTTTGTCTTAGCCGCGGCGGCTTCATGGACGGCACAGATTGATGGCGCGCGATCGAGGCACCCCCGCGCCCCGATCGCGTCATGTATCTCTCGTGGCCGGTCAGTAGCGATAGGGCTCGATATCAAGCAGCGGGAATGCGCTGAACACGCTCGGCAAATTGGTCGGCATTGCCGGATGCAGGTAGGACTTGTCCAGTTCGGCGAAGCTGGTGACGCCAAGCAGACCGAGGCAGCGGATCACTTCGTCCTCCAGCAATTCAAGCATCCGAACGATGCCCGCCTCGCCGGCCGCGGCCAGCGCCCAGCATTGCAGGCGACCGATCCCGACCAGGTCGGCGCCCGAGACGATAGCCTTCACGATGTCGGTACCGCGGCAGATCGAGCCGTCGACCATGATCTTGGCGCGGCCCGCGACGGCCTGGACGATCTCGGGCAGGACATGCATCGACCCGCGGCCATGGTCGAGCTGCCGTCCGCCATGATTTGAGACGTAGATCCAGTCGACTCCATGGTCGATCGCGATCCTGGCGTCTTCGGCGGTCGCGATGCCCTTGAGGATCAGCGGAATCTTGAACTTGTCCTTGATCAACTTCACCGTCCGCCATTCCAGGCCCTTCTGGAAGTCGCCGCCGGTGGCGCGGATGCGGCTCTCGCGGACATAGCGCTTGGCAATGTCGCGCTCGCGCCGGCTGTAATGGGCAGTGTCCACGGTGAGGCAAAACGCGGCGTAGCCGTTGTCGACGGTACGGCTGACCACGTCCTCGACGAAGGCGTCGTCGCCACGCACATAGAGCTGGAAGATGCGCAAGGCATCAGGCGCCGCCTTGGCGGTGTTCTCGAGCCCGGGCTCCGATACGGAGCTCAGCATGTGCGCCGCGCCAAACGTTCCCGCGCCGCGCGCAACGGCCGCGCCCGCGTCCGGATCGAAGATCTCGAGCGCGCCAACCGGAGCGATCATCACGGGAAGCCGTAGCTTACGTCCGAACACCTCGGTGGACGGATCGATATTGATGACGTTGCGCAGGACGCGCGGCCGGAACGCGATCTCGTCGAGCGCCATTCTGTTGCGGCGCATCGTGGTCTCAGTTTCGGAGGCGCCGACGATGTAGTCCCAGGCGTTCTGGTTCAACCTTGCGCGGGCCTTTTGCGCGAATTCGTGCAAGTTCTGGAATTCCTCGCCGCTGGCGCCGAGCTCAACATTGCGCGCCTGTCGAATGGGGGTCCCGTCATTCATGGTGTTTCTTCTCCCGATTTGGCCGGCACATTAGCCGCAGACAAACCGGAAAAGCTACCACCTGAGCGACGAATCCGGCCAACGAAGGCCAGCTATTCGCTCGTGGGATAGATCCGCTTGCGACGCGAAGCGCCCACATCCGAACCGAGCTCGCCTGAGGCGGGCTAACTGCCCGAGAACCGGTTTCGGTACTCGGTCGGCGACACGCCGAGGTGGCGCAGGAAGGCCCTCCGCATTCGTTCGTCGTCGCCAAATCCCGCGCGCTTGGCGACCTCGACCACGCCGCCGATCTGACGGCTTTCGAGCAGCAAGCGCGCCGTTTCCACGCGCAGCGCCTCGACGCCGCTCGCCGGCGTCATGCCGGTGCGGCTGACATAGGTCCGGGCAAAGGTGCGCGGCGTCATCCCCGCCTTTTCCGCGAGGGTCTCGACCTTGAGGTCTTCAGTAATGTTCTCGATGATCCAGGCGTGCAGCGCGCTGAAGCGTCCCTCGACGTCCGATGCCTGGGCTGCAAGGACGGTCGAAAATTGGCTCTGACCGCCGGGCCGTTTCAGAAACACCACAAGCCTGCGCGCAACGTCGAGCGCGATGGTGTGGCCGAAATCCTCCTCGATCATGGCCAGCGCCAGATCGATGCCGGCGCTGACCCCCGCCGATGACCAGACATGTCCGTCCTTGACGAAGATCGCGTTGGGCTCGACCCGGATGTTGGGGAAGCTGTCCTGTAGACGCGGACAATAACGCCAGTGCGTTGCAGCACGCTTGCCGTCCAGGATCCCGGTCCAGGCCAGGGCAAAGGCGCCGAGGCATACCGACGCGATCCGGCGTGCCTTCGGCAGCGCCTCCGCGATCCAGTTCATCAACGCGGCGTCGTTGCGGATCTTCCAGATGCCGGGCCCGCCGGGGATCACCAGCGTGTCGACCTCGGTGGGCGCAAGACTGGCGATCGGCGCCGTGTCGATCATCATGCCGACATCGGTCGGCACCAGGCCGCCCGAGGTCGATAGGTAGGACAGCGCGTAGTCGGGCCCGGGCAGCTCGATCGCCTCCAGTTCTGCGAACACCTGCGCCGGCCCCGAGATGTCGAGCAAGGTCACGCCTGGAAAGGCGATGATCGCGATCCGCCGCGCGGCTTTCTTGTCGCGCGCCTCGGGCCGGGGCGGTTTGGCAGTTTTCGAGGGCATATTGTCCTTTAAGCCATTGGAGGCCGCCCTGTATAGCTCGCGATGGAATTCTGGAGTTCTGCCATGTCGCGACATCTGGGCAGCGGATATGAGGCGATCAAATCGCCTTGGACGGACTACGCGGTCTACAGTCTACCCGACGCCTCCCGGATCGAAGCCTGCGACCGTCAGCCGCTGATGGACGCCATGAACGGCATCATTGCCGTCAACTGGCAGGCTACCGAGCCGCATTGGACAGCAACCTCCTCGCCCTTCGACAAGAAGTACAGCCTGATCCTCGTCTATGACGGATCCGGCCTCGTGGCTTTCTCCGTCTACCGCGTCCTGCAGATGTCGGCCGGACTTGGAATCTATCGAAGCGGCACGGAAGTGCTGCCTGCGCACCAGGGCCGCGGCTTCTACGGCTTCTTCACATCGGAAGTCCTGAAATGCTCGGGCGCAACCGAGCGGCCCGACGGCAACGTGCTCTATGGCTGGCGCACCCGCAATCCGATCGTCTGGGCAGCGAACGCTAAGATTTGCGAAAAAGTGTCTCCATCATTGCTCGACGATGCGCAGGATCCGGCGTTGCAGGCCGCGTGTATCGAGATGTGCACCTCGCTCTATCCGGGCAAGCCGCTCGAATTGCCGGACATGATCATGCGCGGCGCTTACGGCCACATTAAACACCATCGGCAGGCCTATCATGGCACCGCGTCGCTGGTCGATGCTGCGATGTCGCGCAAGATTCCGAATTCAGCGGATGCCCTTTTCTCAGTCGGTTACGCGAGGGTCTGATGTCGATGCTCGGACAACAAGCAGTTTACGCCCCGACGTCGCGCTTCACTGATCGCGCCTATCTCGCATGGACGGCGGTAGCGATCGCCTACGCCATTGCCTTCCTGCAACGCGTGTCGCCGCAATCGGTAAGCCTCAGCTTCATGCACGACTTCAACACCGATGCAGCCGGTGTTGCGATGCTGGCCTCGAGCTATTTCTGGGGCTACACATTGATGCAGATCCCGGCCGGACTTCTGGTCGATCGCTACGGCGTCAAGCGCGTCGTCCTCGTCAGCATGATCGCCTCCTCGCTCGGCAGCGCCGCCTTCGCGCTGGCACCGAACCTGCTCGACGTCTTTGCCGCGCGCCTGATCGTCGCCTGCGGTGACGCGCTGGTCTTCACCGCACTCCTGAAGCTGGTGGCGCAGAGCTTCTCCGACGAGCGGTTCGGCATGATGTCGGGCATCTCGCAGGTCTCCGGCTATGTCGGAGGCGTGATTGCGACCACGCCGCTTGCCGCCGCCGTCTCCGGGTTTGGCTGGCGGGCCTGCTTCCTGTTCATCGCCTGCATCGGACTTGCCAACCTCGCCTTCGCCAAGCTCGCGCTCAAGCCCGATCCGGCCTCGCATAGCAACAAGACGCTGAAGGGCGTCGTGATCGCTGCGCGGCAAGCGCTGGCGCATGTCGCGAACTGGGGCTGCGCAATGACGTTTGCCTCGCACTTTGCGGTCGTGACGACGCTGTCGGGCGTCTGGGGCATTCCGATGGTCGCCCATTTCTTCCATATCTCGCCGACGGCGGCCGGAACGCCGCTGCTCGCCTTCATGATCGGCAACGCGCTCGGCTCGATCTTCCTCGGTCACGTCGCCGATCGTGCCGCAGCGGCACTCGACCGCGCGTTGATCGGCATCTGCGCGTTGCGCATGCTGCTGATCGCAATGCTGCTGCCGCCGATCGCGCAGACATTTGGTCTCGCCTACGTCACTGTTGTGTTCACGGCTCTGGGCCTCGTCGCCGGCGGCACCGTCCCGCTGGTGCTGAAATGCGTCAAGAAGCTCTACACCGCGGACCTGATCGGCGTCGGCGCCTCCGTGAACACCACTGCCGCCGGGATATTCGCCGGCATCGCGCAGCCCATCATCGGCTTCGCGATGCTTGCCGCGAGCCACGCCTCCGGAACCGACGCCGTGCACAACACGGCCGCGATCGATGACGGCGGCTACAGCGCCTTGATCGTCATTCTGCTTCTCATGTCGTTGCCGGGTATTGCCGGGCCACTCGTGATGAGAAGCAAGTTGATAGCTCGTTAGTGTCGTTATGAGTGTAGGGGGTATTATGGAGCGCTTGTTCTTGAGAAAAGGCGAAGTCGCGTCAAGCTTTCCGGTCAGCAGTTGGCAAAGCGTGATGTTCTCCGAGTTTGAGGCTCAGATGAGCAGCGAGGCAAGACCGTTCCCTTGCGTGTTCGGAGTGACCGGACATCGCCAGGACCAGCTCCGCTACCTCTTCCTCGATCCGTATGATGTCGCAGTGCTCGGCGAGCAACTCGGACAATACGTGTCGGAGGCGCGTTCATTCGGTCCCAACACGTCGTTGATCGTGTTCACGCGGCCTCGCCCGGTCCAAACGCTCGACGCCTATTATCGCAAGATGTGGCTGACGCTCGACCAGCTCGCGCGGCTGGACAAGAATCCATGGCCGACGGAGATTCCCGAACAGATCGATCACCCGATGTGGGAATTCTCGTTCGCGGGCGAGCCGATCTTCGTGGTCTGTACGACGCCTGCGCATGTGATGCGCCAGAGCCGGCGGTCCAGCGCCTTCATGCTGACGTTCCAGCCGCGCTGGGTGTTTGAAAAAATCCTCGGGACGGAAAAGGCGGCGAACGCCGCGTTCGCCGAGGTGCGCAAGCGCTTGATCCCGTATGACAGCGCCAGCCCCTCTCCGCTTCTCGGCCGCTACGGCGCGAGCGAAGGTCGCGAATACCTGCAGTACTTCCTGCACGACGACAACAACGCGAGCGCCGGCTGTCCCTTCGCCAAGCTCGCGCAGAACAAGACGCCACCGATCGCGAACAAGGAACAGGCAGCATGACCCAGATCATCGCGGGCACGAAGACCACATTTGCCATTGATCCGGAGATCCTGAACCTGCTCCCGGCCCAGGGCTCCGTCGAGTTGCAGCATGATGCGGCCGGCAAGGTGCATCACTTCCACACCCATCCGGTCGATGAGATCCTGATGATCGTCAGCGGCCGGCTGAACTTCATTTGGGATGGCGGCGAGCGGGTGGTCGGTGCCGGTGACACGATCCTGCTGCCTGCCGGCACCCGGCATCAATCCGAGGCGCTCGAGGGCGGCGCAATCTACGTGATCGCGATACAGCCGCCCGCGAAACCAATGAACCACTGACGCACAGGAGAGATTGCGAGCACCTCAGGACAGTGAGGGATCGCGCGGCGGTTCAACCGCCAAACGTTCGACCAGCTCGATGACCTCGGAACGCTGGTCGGGCGCAAGTCGAAGGAAGGCCTTCAGCAGTCGCAGGCTTTCCAGTGTTTCGCTCGATGGAGCTCCGAGCTTCTTCTGCAGCTCTGCAACATATGTGGGATTTTTCATCTCGCACCTTAAGTGAGGATTACGAATGGCATACCCAGGTAAACGTGAAGGCTTGGCCCAGAAGGTCGACACTGCAGCGCAAGAGGCCGAACGCCTCGGCCTGACCACGGCAACCCTCATACTCCGGATGGCACGCCTCGAAATTGATCGAGCGGAGCCCGAGGAAGTTGAAAGTATGCCAAGGAACAACTTGCGCAGCAAGCCGAACTGAGGTCCCGAAACGGGCCAATTCCGGCTTGACGGCCGCCGCGCGCACCGGGGCCCATGGCGTCTGAACGACGTCCCGCGAGGTGAGAGCCGTTGCTCTCGCCCACGTCGGTTTGCTTTGCGAATATCTGATCTTCGGTGCAGGCAGGCAACGCGGCTAGCCGGTGTTTCCTGCCTTGCCGAACGCGCCTGCCTCCGCCAATGCAGCGATGCGACGGTCGTCATAGCCAAGCGTCTTGACCAACACGTCGCGCGTGTGCTGACCGAGCAGCGGCGCCGCAACGGGATCGATCGTCGGCGTCAGGCTCATACTGACCGGCTGCTCGATGTTCGGAACCGAGCCGGCGGTTGGATGGGCGATCTTGCTCAGTCGGTGACGGTCGCGCACCTCGGGTGCGTTGAATCCCTCCTCGACCGTCCGCAGATAGCCGACCGGAATGTTGGCCTTCTTCATCTTCGCCATCCAGTGTTCAAGCGTGTCACTCGCGAACACGCTGGCAATGATGTCGCGCAGCTTCTCCTTGTTGGCCGTCCGGTTCTTCCGGTGGGCAAACTCGGGATCGGTAACGAGATCCGGGCGCTCCAGCACGTCGGTGACCAGCCGGCGATAGAGCCGGTCATTGGCACAGGCCATGTAGAGCGGACCATCGGATGCCCGGTAGACGCCGACGGTCGGCGAACCGTTCGGGGAGTTGCCGAAGCGCCCAGGGTTGTTGCCGTTGATGAGATAGGCCATGCCATAGAAACCGGTCATCGACACCGCGGTATCGATCAAGGCGACCTCGACCTGCTGGCCGCGACCCAGCCGGTCGCGCGCAATCAACGCCAGCAGGATGGCGTTACAGGCCGACATGCCCGTTGCCATGTCCACGATCGGCGGACCGGTGCGCACCGGCTCGCCATCCGGAAAGCCATTGAGCGACATGAAGCCGCTTTCGGCTTGCGTGATCGGGTCAAAACCTGGACGTAGCGCGAAATCACCTTTGCGGCCGTAGGCAGAGATCGAGCAATACACCAGCCGCGGATTGGTCGGCGACACCGACGCATAATCGAGACCGAATTTTTTCATCACGCCGCCGGAGAAATTCTCCACCACGACGTCGGCCTTGGCAATCAAGGCGCGCGCGACGTCAAGTGCTGCCGGATTGTTGAAATCCAGCGCGATGCCGCGCTTGTTGCGATTGAGGCTCAGATATGCCGCGCTCTCCCCGCCGATTTCGGCGTGCTCGTAAGCGCGCGTGTCGTCACCGCCATCCGGATTCTCGATCTTGATGACCTCGGCACCGAAATCTGCCAGTGTTTGCGTGCAGGCCGGGCCGGCCACGACGCGGGTGAAGTCGACAACCAGCAGGCCGTCGAGCGCCGTCGGAACTCCCTCCCCGCGCGGCGTGCGCCCCGGCAGTTCTGGTCTGGTCATGATCTGAACGCTTCCTCTATTTTTTTGTCAGGCGAAATACGACGGCCGCTACCGCGACCGACACTGCTTGCCTTTTAGCGGAAGCCCGTCACCAAGACCAAACCCGGATTTTGCAGGGCGGGACCTTCGTCTGACATGGCTGCGGTCGGCCGCGGTCCCTGTGGCGCAGGGGTACCGACAAGTCGGACCGGTTCAATGTCGAGGAAATTGCCGGCGGATATGTCACGGAGGCCGATGGAAGAGGAGACATCGGCGGGTGGCGATGCTCCCTCGCCACCCGCTTTCGTCGTCGAGAACCGTCGCGCTATTCGGCGATCACCTCGCCGGAGCCGCCGAACTCTGCCGGAAAATCCTTCAACTTGGGCAGACCATCGCGGATCGGCAACACCGCCTCGGAATAGTTGACGTGAACGCCGGGGCTGAATTTCAGCGTCGGAATCGTTGCCGTGAACACGTCGACGAGCCCAAGCGTCGGGTGGTTGGTCATCAGGTGACCGCCACACTTGCTGCAATATTTGCGCTGGCTCATCGCGGTCTTCTCGAATGTCGCGATATGAGCGGCGCCCTTGGTAACCTCGACCGCCTCGGGCTTCCAGAGACTGAACGCATTCACCGGACCGCCGGACCAGGAGCGGCATGAACGGCAGTGGCAGTAGCCCATCGCCTCGGGCTCCCCCGTGACCTTGAGTTCGACGGCGCCGCAAAAGCAGGTTCCAGTGTGATTCATCGGTCGATTCTCCTTGGGTAATTTGATCGGACTCCGCGCCGGCATCGACCCACGTGACTCGTGATGTTCTCGATGCAGCATGAGATGAAGGCGGGCGTAGCCGCTGCGAACTCCCTTGTGGGCGTACCGGACCATTCCCCGCAGAAGAGGCAATCATATTGCGCCCGAATGCAGGAAGGTCGTCGACGCGAGTGAAGTTACATGAGAGTCCGCGCCACTGTCGACCATCTTCCACACAACACGGCGGAGCACATCGCGATCGCAGACAAGGATGGAGTGTGAGGCAAAGCACAGTCTTGCAATGTGATGTGCCGGCTGCCTGCACGGCAACCGGCACGTAAGCGCATCACCTTACATCAGCATTACCGGCCCTTCGCGGGAACCTTGTTCGCCGTGGCAAGCCCGTACATCAACGCCAGCCGATCAAGGCATTCCTTGAGGCGTCGCGCGAAATAGTCGTGCCAGCGCTGCGTGCGCAGTCCGCGCCGCTGCCCAACCTGCTCCATGGTCATGCCGATAATCAGGACGTCGTGCACCAACGCCGATCCATCGGCGCCAAGTTCATGCTCTGCGCGGTTCAAACGCAAGGCTGCCTGGCGCTGTCCCTCCGTGATCGGCTCACGTTGTTGACCGCCATCGACGTATTCACGCGTGGTATCCACGGCACGCGGGCCACGCTCTGCCTTCTCCCAGTCGTGCTGAAAAGCCCGACCGCTCCGATACTGCGTGTCGTCGATCTGTCGGTGCGCATGCAACCGGCCGAGTGGATCGTTGCGTATCGAGCGAAACGCAACGATCTTGTCACCCGGCCCGAGCGCGAGCGGATCGTCGACCTCGACGGTCGCCACCTCGGCATTAATGGGCAGATCCGTCGAGCGTCGATCATGCGTTTCAGCGGGATCGTACGGTTTCCGGCGTTTTGCGCGCGGCATTGATGACCTCCTGATGTCTGATGATGAGCGCGCAGCGTCGTTCGCGCGGTCGGGGTTGCGAATTGCGGACCGAAGTCCTGCCGGTCGGGAGAAATTGCCTCAGATGGCTCCGACGGCTCGAAGCCAGGCATCGTTTAGGACAGGCCTCGCCGAGGTCTCAGGATCGCGGCTCAAGGCAAGATGCGGGGTGCAATAGCTTGAGCCCGAGCGGCTTGGATGACCGCAGAAGGTCATGGCTTCGCCGTCGGCATCCCCGCCGTAGGGATAGCGGCAATCTCCAGGTTTGAGGTCGAGCAGCGAAAGATGGCGAGGCGCGACCGCAGCGCAACGAAGTAGAGGCATCTCCACCGTTTCGGCGAACATCTTCGGCCAGCGAATCAGATCGGGCTTCGGTTCGGCCCGTCCTTCGCGCAGCCGCTCGATCCCCGGAAGCTCGGGCGAGGACGGCCCGGGTGGATCGAGGCGCCCCGGCAGGGACGGCTCGGGCCGATCGAGGCCCGCCAACCCCATGCGCTGCGCCCGGCTGAGGGCCGCATAGCGAGTGTAGGTCGTATTGAAGGATGCGTTGATCCTGTCAGCGATTTCCGAATAGGACAAGCCGCGGGCGCGCAGGTCCTCCAAGGCTGCCGAGTGCTCGGGCAGCCAGTTCATCATTTCCATTCCAGATTCCCATTTCTGTCAGTTCACCGGCGCCTCGGGCACCTTCCGATATTCCGAAGAAAAAGTCAAGCTTGAATTCTGATAATCGTAACGGTATTAGTGTGTCCAGGCTTGGAGAGGATGAAACATGCTGGACGCTGCACTGATTGAACGAGCACTGGAAAAGACCGGGAAGAGCAAGGGCGGCCTTGCCCGCGCAATGGGGGTTCGGGCCGGGGCGGTGTCCGAAATCCTGTCGGGAATACGGCTGATCAAGGCATCGGAGATCGCTCCGATCATGGAATATCTGGAGTTGAACTCGGTGCCGATCGTGGGCCGGGTCGGCGCCGGCGCCACGATCCAGCCGGAGTTGGAGCAGGTCCCGCCGGAGGGGCTCGGCGAGATCGAGCTTCCGTTCCCGATGACGGAGGAGACCGTCGCGCTCGAAGTTTCGGGCGATTCGATGCTGCCGAAGTACGAGAACGGCGACGTCATCGTGGTCTATCGCGAGCAGCGCTATCCGCTGTCGAGCTTCTACGGAGAAGAGGCTGCGGTCCGCCTGAAGAGCGGCGAGCGTTACCTGAAGACGATCGAACGCGGCAGTTCGTCCGGCACCGTCAACCTCAAGAGCTTCAATGCCAAGCCGATCAACGGCGTAAAGCTCGAATGGATCGGCGAAATCTGCGTCACCCTGCCCCGCGGCCAGATCGAGAGGCTGCGCGGCAAGACAGCGGCCAAGGGCCGCAAATCCGCCTCCAAGGGCGGCCGATCGTCCGACAAATAGGGCGCTGTTTCAGGACCGCGCTGATCGATTCGGGTGCCTTGCCACCGAATCGGTCAGTGCACCCTCGCGCGAATTCCGATTTTCGGCATTTTATCTTGACAGTATTCCGATTATCGGAAATACTAATCGATGCAAGTCAACGCACCGAACTTTCAGGCAAATGCAGTATTTTGTTGTGATGATCGACTATGGCCGCCGTGGCCGCGAGGCGATCGTCGATCCCGAGCTGACACGGCGCGAGATCGTCTCCCGGGTCGCGTCGCGGGAATACACAAACATCAGCTTCATCCACGAGATTGCCGAGTGTTCGGTCGAGGATGTCACGGACGACATCCTTGCGGAGGCAGCCCTGCCGGACATCTCCCCGACCGGCGCGGACCTGCAAGCCAATGCGCCGGATCACGCCCGCGACCTGCGCAAGCATGAGCCGGTCTGACGTCGCTCAATTGATGATTGCGAAAACGTGATCTTTCTTGAACCGACCACTTGGCCGGAACCCGAAACGGATTAGATAGGGTTCACGCAGAGTCTATTCGGACCGGGCACGGGTTCCCTTTAGATTGCCGCTTCGTTTTCTCGGGCCAGCAGATTTCAGCTTCAGATGACCTCGACACTAAATCCCGAGATCGCGCGAGCCGATGGCGATCTCAGGATCGCGCTGCTGCTTGGCATAGCGAACTGGTTTCTGTTCCTCGACCATGTCCCGCACAACGTCGTCAGCGCCCTGACCATGCGCAATTTCGGCTTCAGCGGCGCGACCGACCTGTTTGTTTTCGTCGGCGGCTACGCCGTGACGCTGTTCTACGCCAGGATGGCGCTCGAACGCGGCTTCCTGGTGGCTGCAACCCGCATCTTCAAGCGCGTATGGCAGCTCTATGCTGCCTATGTCGTGCTGTTCGTGATCTATGTCGAGTTGATCAGCTATGTCGCCGCGCGAACCGCGGCGCCCGAGATCATCAGCGAATTCAACATCACCGGCTTTATCGATCACCCGATCCGAACGCTGATCTATGGCTTGTTCCTGCAGGCCAAGCCGCTCAATCTCGACGTGCTGCAACTCACTATCGCCCTGATGGCCTTCCAGCCGATCGTCGTATTCGGGCTACTGTACGTCCCGAGCGCGACACTTCTCGCGTCCGTGGCCCTTTACGCCACCGCCCGTGTCCTCGACTGGAACCTGACATCATCCACATATGGAGCCTGGTATCTTAATCCGTTTTGCTGGCAATTGTTGTTCGTGATGGGTGGCTGGCTTGCACTCATCGGCACGCGCTACGCCCCGACGATCCGCGCGATACAGGCCATTCCCGCGCTGCGCGCCACCGCGTTGCTGTATCTGCTCTTCGCGCTGACGATCGTCTCCAGCAGCGAGATCCCGGCGCTCGCGCAGATGATGCCGAGCGGGCTGAGCGATGTGCTCCTGCAGAACGACCGGGAGGAAGTCGCACCGCACCGCATCCTGCATTTCCTGACCCTGACCTTCCTGTTCACCTGGTTGGTGCCGCGCGACTGTGAGTACCTGCGATCCTATGCCCTGCAGCCGGTCATCAAATGCGGCGAGGAATGGCTGGCCGTGTTCTGCGCGGGCGTGTTCCTCTCCTTCGCTGCGCACCTGATCCTGATCACCGGTCCGTACTCGCTGACAAGGCAGCTCGCGGTCAGCATCGCCGGTATCGCGGCGATGACTGCCGTCGCCTACTATGTTTCCTGGTCGAAGCAGCAGGACAACAAATCGGCTGTCGGCGTGCACTCCTGACACCCGTGATCTAGTCGATCAGCATCGCGCGCCTGAGCCGCGTCTCGCTGTCGTGCAGCATGGTGGCGTCGAGGCCGCCTCGCGCAGCGGCATCGGTGGCGCACGCGAACAACCGGTAGAATTGCAGCCCATCGTAGGCGACCAGCAGGAGATCGACGCCGGCATTCAACGCCTCCACGACCGCGGTGCAGACATCGTGCTGATAGATCGCTCCCATCACCAGATCATCTGTCATGACCACGCCCTGGTAATTCCAGGTCTTTCGGATCAGCCCATCGACGACGGCCTTCGAATGCGACGCAGGCCGTCCGGGGTCGAGTGCACTCACCGCCACGTGCCCGACCATCAGGCGCGCGCCGGTCGTCGCCAATACATCGCGGAACGGGCGCCAGTCGGTCGCCTCGAGTTCGCCGAGCGGCGTATCGAGGTCGGCAGTGAAATGATGCGTGTCGGCGCGCACGCGGCCCAATCCTGGAAAATGCTTCACCGTGGCGCTCACGCCGGCCGACTCAAGGCCTTGAATGTAGGCCCGCGCAATCGCACCCACCTTGGCTGGATCGTCGGAGATCGCCCGCTGATTGATCAGCGTATTGAAATCGAGCCGATTACGCTTCGCCTCGGGCCGCAGGTCGAGCACTGGCGCAAGATTCAAATTAACACCGAGCCACGCTAGCTCGCGGCCATGGATGCGGCCGAACTCCTCGGCCTTTGCGTTTCGTTGATCCGGCGGCAGGTCGGCCAGTGAGGCCAGCGCAGGCAGCTTCGTCAGCGGCGGCGCAAGGTGCGAAACGATGCCACCTTCCTGATCCGTCGCGACCGTCAGCGGCGGCAGACCCACCGCGCTCCGTTTGGCCTGCAGCGACGCGATCTCCGCCTTCAACGCATCAGCCGTCCTGCCGGCAATGTTGCGTCGCGTGACATAGATTCCCGCAATGAACCCTTTCTCCGCCAGTGGCGCGACTTCATCGAACGACCGATAGCCGACGATGAAATGCTGCCCAAGCGAGCGCGCGAGCAGCGGTTCGGTCTGAAGAACGCGATGCCTGCGCAGCTCGAACACACCGTGCGCCGCCAGCATCGCAAGCGGCGGCAAGCACCACAGCATCACCAAGAGCCTGCCCATCCACGCCCGCCAGCGCCAGGCGCCGCGACGAACCAGCAAGAGGACAACGGCACCGCTTGTGGCCACGAGGAGGAGATTGCCCGCCCCACGCAACGGGACCAGATACGGGTCGTTGTTGTTGATGCCCGCGAAGACGAAGACGAGGCCTGCGATCCAGAGCAGGATAATGCCGACGCATTTGCTGATTTGCATGGGGACCAGGAAGAACTGAAGAGGTCGAACGCTCCGTCCCTATCAGACGAGATCCGCCGGCGCGAGCCGACAAGGCGCATCTGCACGCAATCTGCATAAAAATCCTGAACTCCTGCTGGTCGCGCTCCAGCCGTTTGCACATGCAGGCGTCAAGGTCGGCCAAGCAGCGGGCCGGATGCGATACCGGAGCAAACGAATCCGCCCGCTGCAGCCGACGCATCCCTTCGCTCCCGAGGTCATCATGACAAGCCTTGTGCCACCAGAGACCACGACCCAATCGGTCGATAGCAACCTCCCGCCGACGAAAATCGCGGTGATGCTTGCCCTCGCGGCACTGGCCGATTGGTTCTTCTACGACCAGCGCCTCGGACTCTCGGTCGTCATTTTCGCAATCGCGCTGACTTCCGCGTCGCTGATTCTCAACCGCGGCAATCTCGAACATCGTCGGCTGCTGCTTGCCGGGTGGATCGTCTTCGCCGGGCTACTGCCAGCGTTCGAGGATATCAACGCGGCTTCACTCGTCATCATTGCGCTTGCCCTCGGCACAGCCCTGATGCTGACGACCAATCCTTATCTCGACAGCCTCGTCCGAGGAGCTGCCTCCTTGCTCGAGCTCTATCTGATCGGCCCCCTCAGATTGTTCCAGGACGCGATCCGGGCGTTCAATTTGCCCGTGCTCACCAGGAGCTTCACCCTGTGGTGCGTGCCGTTGCTGCTCGGAAGCCTCTTCGTCCTGCTGTTCATGGCGGCCAACCCATTGCTAACGAAATGGATCAGTCAGCTGAACCCAGGTGATCCCTCCTCCTATCTCAGCATTAGCCGTACGCTATTCTGGATCGCGGCAGCGGCGCTGGTCTGGCCCTTCATCCACATCCGATGGCGCAACCACATCGAGGTGGCGGACGATCGGCCCCGATTTGCCGAGAACGATCGGTCCCGCCCGGCCGACACGGGCTTCTTCGGCGCAGGCACTATCTTGCGCTCGCTGATCCTGTTCAACCTGCTGTTTTCAATCCAGACCATCCTCGACCTGATATATCTCTGGGGCAATGGGACGCTGCCCGCAGACGTGACCTATGCGTCCTATGCACACCGCGGCGCATATCCTCTGATCATTACCGCATTGCTCGCCGCGAGCTTCGTTCTGGTGACGATGCGGCCAGGAGGCCCTGCCGAGCGATCACGTCTGATGCGATCGCTCGTTTACTTCTGGATCGGACAGAATGTCTTGCTGGTTATCTCTGCGATGCTCCGGCTTGATCTCTACGTCCAGATCTACCTGCTTACGTACTGGCGTATCGCGGCGTTCGTCTGGATGCTGCTTGTCGTGCTCGGGTTGGTCCTGATCCTGGCACGCATCGTCCAGCGACGCTCGAACGAATGGTTGATCCACGCTAACCTGACCGCATTGGCGATCGTCCTTTACACCTGCTCCTTGACCAATTTCGCGGCCATCATTGCCGACTACAACATGGGCCACAGCCGGGAAGCTTCGGGCAGCGGGGTCAATCTGGATATGGATTATCTGATCCGGCTCGGCCCGCAGGCCCTCCCGGCTATCGACAGGGCGCTTCAGCTCCGCTTCTTCGATCCGAGCCTTGTTTACCGCCGCAATTGCCTTGTAAAAGAGCAACGCGAGCAGATGACATCATGGCGCAGCTGGGGTTTCCGCAGCTGGCGGCTCCAGCGCTTCCTGGACCGTCAGCAAGCGGCAACCACAGGCTAGATTGCGTTCTTTTCGGAGTGGACTCGTGACCCACCGTATTCTTATCGTCGACGATGACCTCCATATCCGGGAGGTCATCCGCGTCGCTCTCAAGAAAGCGGGCATGAATGTGGTCGAGGCGCGTGATGGCAAGGAAGCCCTGGTCAGATTTTCAAATGACAGACCGGATCTGATCGTCCTCGATATCGGCATGCCGGAATTCGACGGGCTTGATGTCTGCCGCGAGATTCGCAAATCATCCGACGTGCCGATCCTGTTCCTCTCCGCCCGCGACGACGAGATCGATCGCGTCCTCGGGCTCGAGATCGGCGGCGACGACTACGTGACCAAGCCGTTTAGCCCCCGCGAGCTCGTCGCGCGCGTCAATGTGATCCTGCGGCGGCTGACGCCGCGACCTGGCGCGCCGGAGCCGGGCGCGCTGTCCAAAGGACAGCTCTCGGTAGACGCCGAGCAGCACGTCGCAACATTCGCGGGCACGCCGCTGCACCTGACCGCGATCGAGTTCGGCATCCTGCGGACCTTCCTGACGCGGCCGGCGGCAGTCTTCAACCGTGAGCAGATTATGAGCGCCGCCTATCAGCTCAATATCCAGGTCTCCGACCGCACCATCGACAGTCATATCCGCAACATCAGAGCCAAGCTCGCCGCGGCGAATTGCGACAGTGTCATCGAGACCGTGCACGGAGTCGGGTTCAAACTCGGCCGGTGCGAGCCTTAGGCATGACGTCCTACCGCGCCCGCCAGAAGTGGCGACCGTCGCTCAGCTTTATCATCTTTGCCGTGCTAGCCCTTGTCGCGGTGCTCCCGTTACTTGGGCTTTTCTTCTTCCGTCTCTACGATAACCAGCTCATTCGTCAAACTCAGGCCGAATTGATCGCGCAAAGTCGCGTGCTGGCTGTGATCTATGCACAGGACGTGCGCGCACAGCTTCGCAATAATATCCCGCTCGGCGCCGCAGTTCCAACCGAGGCGCTGCCGGACCCCGGCGATCAGGTGACACCGATCCGGCCCGAGCTCGATCTTGCCGGCAACGACCTCTTGCGGCGACGGCCCGACGCGCTGCCGGCGACCAAGCCCGCAGACCCGGCCTATGTCGCCATCGGTGCACGGCTGATGCCCCTAGTGCTGGACACCCAGAAGGTGACGCTCGCAGGCTTTCGGATTCTCGATCCGCAGGGTGTCGTCATCGCCGGACGCCAGGAGGCCGGACAATCGCTGGCCCATATCGAAGAGGTGGCGGCCGCGCTACGCGGCCAGTATAGCGCCGCGTTGCGCATCCGTGTCCCCGACAAACCTCCGCCGCCAATCTATTCGATCAGCCGCGGGGTCGGCGTTCATGTCTTCTCTGCAATGCCGGTCATCGTCAATGACCGCGTCGCCGGGGTGATCTATGCGTCGCGGACACCGAGCAATATCTTCGAGCATCTCTATCGGGAGCGCGGCAAGTTCCTGCTGGCCGCGATAGCCGTCATCCTGGCGACGATCGCCATCGGCCTGGTGTTCTCACGCACAGTTACGCGTCCGATGCGCGAACTTGTCGATCGCGCCATGCGAATCGGTCGCGGCGACCGCAACGCGTTTCAGCCGCTGCAGCACTATGGCACCCGCGAGCTCGCCCAGCTCTCCGACAGCTTCCTCGACATGGCCCAGCAACTGTCGCGCCGCTCCGACTACATCGCCACCTTCTCGGCTCACCTGACACACGAATTGAAATCGCCGCTGACCTCGATCCGGGGCGCAGCCGAACTGCTACAGGATTCGCTGCAAAGCAAATCGGATACGCTGACACGATCCGAACAACAAAGCTTCATCTCGAACATTCTTGGCGACGTCGCGCGGCTCGATACGATGAGCCAGCGGCTGCGCGAGCTGGCCCGCGCGGAAAGCGTGCCACAGAACGAGCAGACGCCGCTCTCCTCCGTTATCGAGAACCTGAAGAGCCGCTTTACAGGCCGCACAATCATCGCCAGCGGCTGCCTCGAGCGCTCGATCGGGATGTCGGGCGAGAAGGCGCTGATCGTACTGGCGCATCTGGCCGACAACGCGTTCCGTCACAATGCCAAGTCGGTGCAGGTCGAAGCGACCGGCGAACCTTCTACCGTCAGGGTGACCGTAAGCAATGACGGCGACCCGATCTCCGACGCCAACAGCGACAAGATCTTCGATGCCTTCTTCACCACCCGCCGCGACAGCGGCGGCACCGGCATGGGGCTGGCAATCGCGCAAGCCGTGATGGTAAGCCATGGCGGCTCGATCCATCTCCGGCCCTTAAGCCACGGCGTCGCCTTCGAGCTGGAGTTTCTCGCGGTCTGACCGGATCGCCGCCCTTCTTGCGGAGACGCCTGGCCGCGGACTATGTCCGGCGCGACGCCAGGATCTTCTCGGCGGCGCGCAGATGCGGCTTATCCAGCATCTTGCCGTCCATCTTGGCGACCCCGGATGGATTGTCGGCGAACGCCGCGATTACCCGCTCCGACCATGCGATCTCCTCGTCGGTCGGCATGAAAGCCGCGTTGACGACATCGACATGCTTGGGATGGATCACGGCCTTGGCGAGGAAACCGTCCTGCCGCGCCGCGATCGCCTCCGTCTTCAGCGCGTCGAGATCGTTGATGTCGGTGGCGATAGTGTCGATCGCGATTACGCCGGCGGCGGCCGCGCCGATCAGGCAGAGATCCCGAGCCAGGATGAAGGGTGAGTGATAGCGGCCGTCGGTGCGGTTGCGAGTCGCTCCGAGCGAGGCCGCAAGGTCCTCCGCGCCCCACATCATGCCCCACAGCCGCGGGCTCATATTCTCGAAGTCGAGTATCTTCAGCACCGCTCGCGCTGTCTCGGTTGCGACCGTGACGATGCGCGTGGTGCCCTGTTCGATACCCGACGCGGCCTCGAATGCATCGAGATAAAGTGCGAGCTTGTTGACATCGGCGGCGCCAGCGCATTTCGGCAGCACGATGCCGTCAGGCTTCCCTGGTATCACGGCGGCCAGATCTCCCAGTGTCAAGTCCGTGTCAAACGCGTTGACGCGGATATACATCTTCTGGGCCGGATTGCGTGCATCGAGCATCTGGCGCGTGATGCCGCGCGCAACCACCTTCTGGTCCGGCGCGATGGAATCCTCGAGGTCGAGGATCAGGGCATCGGCCGCGGTCTTCTTCGCGCTCTCATATTTCCGGGTGCTGTCGCCGGGAACGAACAGGAATGATCGCATCGTCTATGCCTTCGGCTTGCAGTGCATCAGGCCGGTGCGGCGGCAGCTCGCCACCACCTCGCCGCGCTGATTCGTCATGGTGTGCTCGAATTCGACGATGCCCTGGGTCGGCCGCGACTTGCTGGCGCGCTTGCCGATGATCTTGGTGTGGGCCTTCAAAGTATCGCCATGGAACACCGGCTTTGGAAACTTGACGTCGGTCATGCCGAGATTGCCGACCGTTGTTCCCAAGGTCGTGTCGTACACGCTCATGCCGACCATGATGCCGAGCGTATAGAGGCTGTTGAACAGCCGCTGGCCGAACTCGGTCTTCTCTGCGAAATGCGCATCGAGGTGCAGCGGCTGCGGGTTCATGGTCAGCAGGCTGAACATGGTGTTGTCCATCTCCGTCACGGTCCGGCTGAATTCGTGATGGAATTCCTGCCCGACCTCGAACTCCTCGAAATACAATCCAGCCATCTACCGTCCCTTGTAGTTAGGCGTCCGCTTCTCGACGAATGCATTCAACCCTTCCTGACAGTCCTCCGTCGAGGCCACCACGACGAAACTTTCCGCCGTGTTCTCCACCGAGCGGCGGAAATCGGCATCGACCGCGCGCATGAACGCGTCGCGGCCGATCTTCATCACGATCGGCGACTTCATGGCCAGCTTGCGCGCGATCTCGCGGGCCCGATCGAGCGCAGTGCCCTTCGGAACCACCTCACTGAGCAAGCCCATGCGGAAGGCGGTCGCCGCATCGAACGGCTCGCCCAGAAACAGCGGACCGAACGCCTGGTGCTTGCCGACCAGCCGCGGCAGCTGCACGAAATGGATCGCCGGGATCAGACCGACGTCGATCTCTGGATAGCCGAAGGTCGAGCTGTCGCCCGCGATGATCATGTCGCAGGAGATTGCGATCGTCATGCCACCGGCCCGCACCGCACCGTCGATCGCGGCAATGGTCGGCTTGCCGAGGCGGTATTGCGTATCGTTCAGCGCGAAATACAGCCGCTCAAGGAATTTTTTGGTCTCGATCGCGGGCTTGCCCCTGACGATGTCGAGGTCGAGGCCGGCGCAAAACACCTTATGGGCGCTGCTGATGATGACGGCGCGCACGGCCTCATCGTCGCGCGCCTTCGCCAGCGCCGCCAGCAATGCGTCGATCAGCGGGATGCTGAGCGCATTCACCGGCGCGCGATCCAGCACGATCTCCGCGATCTGGTCGGTGACCGAGTAACGAACGAGCTCCGTGCTCATGATCTGCCTCCTGTTAGCTCTTGGCTTGCCGCACAGCGCCGGACAGCAGCAGGGCATCGATCTCGGTCGGGCCAAATCCAGCTTCTGTCAGCACGGTGCGGCTATCCTGCCCGACGTCCGGCGCTGGACAAAGATGATCCTCGGACAGGCTCGCAATCCCCGGCGTGCGCGGCGAGTAGACCGCGCCGACACCCGGCGTATCCTGGCGCACCGATGCCCTGGTCGCCTCCACATGGGCGTTGCGCAGCCATTCGCCGGGACTAAGGATCCGCTCCGCGATGATATCGGCGGCGTGCAGTCGGGCCAGCCATGTATCCGTTGCTTCGGTCAGGAACACCTCGCGCAATTGCGGGATCAGCGTGTCGGCGGCATCGGCACGCCGGGCGAAATCGGCGAAACGTGGATCACTGGCGAGATCCTCGCGTCCGATCGCAGCGCACAGCCGCTTGTATTGCGGCTCGTTCACCAGCGTCACCATGATCCAGCCGTCCTTCGTCTGGTAGGTGCCGGCCGGCACATTGAGCGCACGCGGCGCACCGCCTTCGAGGATGAATTCCGCGACCTTGTGGCCGAGTAGCGCCGAGGTCGACTGGCAGAGATTGACATCGATCCAACGGCCGGTGCCGACGGTCGCGCGCGCGAACAGCGTCGTGGCGATGGCCTGGAACGCATAGACGCCGGTGACGACGTCGGAGATCGTGGTGCCGACCCGATGCGGCACGCCGTCGGTACCGACATTGATCGAGACCAACCCCGAAAACGCCTGCGCCACCGAATCCGAACCGGGCCGTTTTGAATACGGCCCGCTCTGCCCGAAGCCGCTGACCGAGAGATAGACGAGGCCAGGATTGTCGCGCGACAGGCGCTCATAGCCGAGCCCGAGCCGCTCGGCGACACCGGGACGAAATCCTTCAATGAGGACGTCGGCCTCGCGCGCCAGCTTCTGCGCGATCGCAATGCCGTCCTTGTGCTTCATGTCGAGACAAAGGCTGCGTTTGCCGCGATTATAGACCGCCGAAAGTGTGGTGTGATTCCCGTAAGTGGTGCCGAGATAGCGCGACCAGTCGCCCTCCGGCGGCTCGACCTTGACCACGTCGGCGCCATAGACCCCGAGCAGCATCGCGCAATAGGGCGAGGCGATCCCCTGCCCGAAATCGAGCACTTTCAGCCCGCGATACGGCGCCTCGTGCGTCGGCGTCAGCTTGCGTTCGCCCGCCATTTGTCCTCCCGTTAGCTTCGAAGGGCCCTACAGCGCCAGATAGCGCTGCCGGATGTTGTCGTTGGCCTTCAGCTCTTCGATGGAGGATGTGTAGACGATCTGCCCCTTGTCGATAACCGTCGCGTGGCTCGCAAGGCCAAGGCAAAAATGCATGTTCTGCTCGGCGATCAATACTGTGGCACCGGTACCGCGGAGCTGCCGCAGCAACTCGCCAATGCGCTGGACGATGATCGGCGCCAGTCCCTCGCTCGGCTCGTCCAGCAACAGCAGCACCGGATTGCCCATCAGCGTGCGGGCGATCGCCAACATCTGCTGCTCGCCGCCGGACAGCCGTCCGGCGATCCGGTACCGCAGCGGCTCCAGCAGCGGAAACACGTCATAGACCCGGCGGATCGACCACTCGTCCTCGCCATCGGGCCCCCTCTTCTGGCCGATCACGAGATTGTCCTCAACAGTATGCTCAGGGAAGATCTGGCGGTCTTCCGGCACGAAGCCGAGCCCTGCGCGTGCGATGTGATGCGGCCGCATCCCGGATACCGCCTGGCCGCGCAAGGTGACCTTGCCGCGGCGCGCCGGCGCCAACCCCATGATCGCTTTCATGGTGGTGGACTTGCCGGCGCCGTTGCGGCCGAGCAGTGCCATGGTCTCGCCCTTCCGCACGGACAGACCGACGCCGAACAGGATCTGGCTGGTGCCATAGTAGACGTCGAGGTCCTCGACCTGCACCACCGGCTGCGCGCTCATGCCACTGCTCCCGCATGGTCGTCGCTGCCGAGATAGGCTTCGATGACGGCCTCGTTCCTGCGGATCGCGTCCGGCGCTCCGGTCGCGAGGATTCGCCCATAACAAAGCACTACGATCTCAGGCGCGATCTTGAACACGATGTCCATGTCGTGCTCGATGAACACGACGGTGATCTTCTGCTTCTCCCAGAGCTCGCGCACCTTGTCGATCATGCGCCAGCGCTCTTCGGTGCCCATGCCCGCGGTCGGCTCGTCGAGCAGCAGCACCTTGGGATCGAGCACCAGCGCGAGCGCGATATCGAGCAGCTTCTGGTCGCCATGCGACAGCGTCGCCGCGGTTCGGTTGCGCTTGCTGGCGAGGCCGAGCAGCTCCATCGCATGCTCGGCGCGATCGCGCGTCTCGGCCAACGGGAAGCGGCGGTGCGTTACACCGGCGCGGCGCTGATCGGCGCAGACCGCAGCCAACATCGTCTCCTCGACCGTCAGCGACGGGAAGATGCTCGCGACCTGGAAGGCGCGGCCGATGCCGTTGCGCACGATCTCCGGCGGCGTCTTGCCCGCCATGTCAACGCCATTGAGCAGGATCTGCCCGGCATCCGGCCGCAGCGCGCCGGTGATCAGGTTGAAGAATGTGCTCTTGCCAGCACCGTTCGGACCGATCACGGCGGTGAGAGAGCCATCAGCGAAGTCGAGCGATACGTTGTCGGTCGCTTTGACGCCGCCAAAGGATTTCGAGAGTCCGCGAATCTCCAGCATGGCTAACCGCGCTCCTCGCTGCGTCGCTGCGCGAACCATTCGACGACGAAGTCCATCAGCCCTTTGCGCAGGCCGATGGCAAAGAACAGGATCACGATGCCGAGCACGATGCCGTGATACTCGGTCACACGAGTAACGGTGTCATTCAGGATAAGGAACAGCATGGTGCCGACCATCGGCCCGAGGAAGGTGGTCACCCCGCCGAGCATGTTGATGAAGATGCCCTCGCCCGACATCGTCCAATAGGCGAATTCGGGATAGGCTCCCGAGACGAACAACGCCATGATCATGCCGCCGGTCGCGGCGAACAGCGCCGCCAGCACGAAGATGGCCAGCTTGGCGCGCCAGACATCGATGCCAATGAAGCTCGCCCGCGTGGCGTTGTCCCGGATCATGCGCAGCGTGTAGCCGAATGGGGACTGCGCGATCTGGCGCATCAGGAACAACCCGATCACCAGAAGCGCACAGCTCGCGACATAGAGATGCAGATGGTTCGAGAGATCGATACCGAGGAACGGCGGCCGCGGAATGCCGCCTCGGAGGCCCTGGTCACCGCCGGTCAGCGACTGCCACGACAAGATGGTGGAATGGATCAGCATCTGGAACGCCAGCGTGACGAAAGCGAAGTAGATCTCCTTTAGCCGCACGCAGATCGCCCCGATCACGACGGCGACGACGAAGGTCATTGCCAATGTGGCGAAGAAGGCCACCGGGATCGGCACGCCGGTCTTCTGCATCATCAAGCCAAAGCTATAGGCACCGAGGCCGAAGAACATACCGTGCCCAAATGAGATCAGTCCGGTGTAGCCGACCAGGAGATTGAGCGACGTCGCGAACAATCCATAGGCTGCGCAGCGGATCACAAAGTCGAGCAATTGCTTGCTACCGAACAAAACCGGCAGCAGCGCCAAGACAACGAACGCGATGAGCGCGATCAGAAGATCGCGATGGCGCTGCGGCCTGGCGTCGATCCGGGCCACCTCGAGCGGTTGCGCGCCCTGCCCGGCCTGCAACTCGGTCATGCGACCTCCTTGCCGAACAGGCCGGTTGGGCGCGACACCAGCACGATCACCATGAAGAGATACATCAGCCCCTCGGTGAACAGCGGAAAGCCGAGCGATCCGAACGAACGGATCAAGCCGATCAGCAGCGCGCCGATCAGCGCGCCCAGGATCGAACCCATGCCGCCGATCACGGTGACGATGAAGGACTCGATCAAAACCGAGAAGCCCATGCCCGGCGTCAGCGAGCGCACCGGCGCGGCAAGCGCTCCCGCAAGTCCCGCCAGCATGCCGCCGAGCGCGAACACGCCGCCATAGATCAGCCCGGTGTTGATACCGAGCGCTGACACCATCCCGGGATTATGGGCGGCCGCCCGGATGACCTTGCCGATCCGGGAACGCGCCAGCCCCAGCCCGAGAACCACCGCGGCCGCGAGGGCCACACCGATCAGCAGCAGGTAATATGGCGGCACCACGCCGCCGGCGATGAACAGCGGCGGCACCTGGAATGCGGCGGGCATGCCCATCGACTTGAATTCGGGTCCCCAGATCATGCGGACCACGTCGTCGAAGATCAGCACGAAGGCGTAGCAGACCAGGAGCTGCATCAGCACGTCGCGGCCGTAGACCCGGCTCATGAACACCCGCTCGAAGATCAGGCCGAGGATGGCGGTGCCCACAGCGCCGCTCAGGATCGCCAGCGCAAAGCTGCCGGTGAGCTGGTAGGCCGTCATCGCGAAATAGGCGCCGAACATGTAGAAGGCGCCGTGGCTGAAATTGACCACCTTGAGCACGCCGAAGATCAAGGTCAGCCCAACGGCGACGAGGAACAACAGCATGCCGATGATCAGGCCGCTGGTGGTCTGTGTCACCAGGCAGGCAGGGCTGGTGAGGCAACTGGCGAGCGCGTCGAGGTCCACAGGAATCATCCATTACGGCGGGCCGCAACGCCGGCGCGCGATAAGCATCAGATCAAAGGCGGAGACAGCGTGCTGCCTCCGCCTTATGTGCGGATCAAGTGTAACCCTTGCTCTTCTTCCACTCGGCTTCGAGCTCGAAGATGGTCTTCCAGTCGCCGGCCTTCACGTCTGGCACGTAAGGCTCCTGCGGGATCGTGGTACCCCAGCCGATCGCGTAGCCGACCAGCGTGTGATCGTCGGCGCGCATGGTGACGGTGCCGTCGGCACCGAACGGGCACTTGATGGTGAGCCCGGTGAGCGCCTCCGCGACCTTCTTGCCGTCGGTCGAACCCGCCTTCTTGACGGCCTCGTTGAGGAACATGACCGCGGTTGCGTTCTGCCACGACCAATTGGTCGGATACTCGTTGTACTTCGCCTTGTAGGCATCGCCCCAGGCTGCATTCTCCGGCGTCGGCGGGAAGGTCTTGATGTAGCGGTCGCCGGAGTGGATGCCCTTGGGCAGGTTCTTCACCACGGTCAGCGCGGTGTAGTCGGCCATGTTGACCGCGAACACCTCCATCTGGGTGAACAGCGCGTAGATATTGGCCTGGTCGATATAGGAGGTGAGATCGCCGCCCCACAGGCAGGAATACATCGCCTGCGGCTTGGCTTGCAGGATCTTGGTGACCACCTCGGTGTAATCGGGCTGGAACAGCTTTGGCCAGGACTCGCTGATGATCTCGACATCGGGCGCGAACTTCTTCAGATACAGCACGAATTCGCCGGTGGTGTCGCGGCCATAGGCATAGTCCGGTGAACAGGTCGCCCATTTCTTCAGGCCCTTGGCCTTGGCAATCCCTGCGGCGTAGCTGGCGCCGACGATCGAGTCATGTATGCCCTGCCGCACACAACGGAAGGCGTTCGGGATGTGCTGCTTGGGATCGGCCGTCAGCGACGAGGCTTCCGAGCAGGTGTGGATGCAGAGCACGCCGAGATCGCGCGCCACTTCGTGAACCGCGAAGGATCCCGACGATGCCTCGCCGTCGAGCAGCATCTCGCAGCCGTCGGTGTTGACAAGCTCGCGCGCGATCCGCGCGGCTTCTTGCGGCTGTCCCTTGGAGTCGCGGATCACCATCTCGATCTGCCGGCCGGCCAGGCCGCCAGCGGCATTGACCTTCTCGACTTCCAGCATCACCGCGTTGCGCGAGGACGTACCGAGTTGCGCGACGCGGCCCGACAGGATGGTCGGCATGCCGATCTTGATCGTCTTGGCCTGCGCACGCGCCACCCATGGCGCGGAAAAAGTCATCGCACCGGCGCCCATCAGCGCAAGCGTCGAACGCCGGCTGATGCCCGGTTTCCGGGTCCTCGTCATCGTTCCCCTCCCTGTCGGGTTCGCGTTCCCAAAAGCCCTGTCGGAGATCGTTTCGTCTCCATGGCCACAATGTTTTCAGAGCAAGGGGGGTGACGTCAAGCCAAATATGAATTACGACTCATAATTCATCTAGGGAGAAAACGGCGCCGGAATCGGCCCGACGAGCGGCAAATGATCAATCTTTCCAGCTTCATTGCATTTCATGCCAGGCGGGCTCCGGACCGCTGTGCGCTGAAATATCGCGGCGAGGACGTCTCCTACGCCGAGTTTGATCTGCGTGTCCGCCAGGTCGGAGGCTGGCTCGCTGCACGCGGGATTGCGCCGGGCGATGTGGTCGCCGTCCTGATGAAGAACAGCACGGCCTTTCTCGAACTGGTGTTCGCGACCAGCCATATCGGCGCGGTGTTCCTCCCGATCAATTATCGGCTGTCAGCCGATGAGGTCGGCTACATCGTCGGCAATGCCGGCGCGCGCCTGCTGGTCGCCGACGAGGAGCTGGCGGCAATCGCGGTCGGCGATGCACCCGTCGTACTGCTCGATGAAGTCGCGCAGTCCAGCATTACCAACCTCGCGCCCGATATCGCGCCGGCGCCGATCCATGTTCGCCAGCCGCGCGACCTGATGCGCCTGATGTACACCTCGGGCACGACCGATCGCCCCAAGGGGGTGATGCTCACCTACGAGAACATCTATTGGAAATCCGCCGACCAGACGCTGGTGCTTGGATTGAACGCCGACACGCGGCTGCTCATCGTCGGCCCACTTTATCATGTCGGCGCGCTCGATCTGCCCGGCATCGCCGTGCTCTGGCATGGCGGCATGCTATGCATCCACCGCACCTTCGAGCCGGAACCGGCGCTCGCCGCGATCGCGCGCGAGAAGCTGAACGCCGCGTGGTTCGCGCCGGTCATGACCACCGCTCTCCTCACCTGCCCGAACCGGGAGCGCTACGACGTCTCCAGCCTGCAATGGGCGATCGGCGGCGGCGAGAAGACGCCGGAGGTCCGCATCCGAGCCTTCTCGGATTATTTTGGGAATGCGCGCTATATCGATGCCTACGGCCTCACCGAAAGCTGCGGCGGCGACACTTTCATGGAAGCCGGCCGCGAGATCGAGAAGATCGGCTCGACCGGCCGCGCCATCGCCCATGTCGAGATCGAGATCCGCGACGATGCCGGCAAGCGCCTGCCCGCCGGCCAGGATGGTGAGATCTGCCTGCGCGGTCCGAAGGTGACGCAGGGCTACTGGAAGGATCCGGAGAAGACGGCATCCGCTTTCTTCGGCGATTGGTTCCGCACCGGCGACGTCGGCTATCTCGATGAGGACGGCTTCCTCTATCTCACCGACCGCAAGAAGGACATGATCATCTCCGGCGGCGAGAACATCGCCTCCTCGGAGGTCGAGCGCGTCATCTACGAGATGCCCGGGGTGCGCGAGGTCGCGGTGATCGGCCTGCCTGATGCGCGCTGGGGCGAAAAGCCGGTCGCCATCGTGGTGCTGGCCGATGACGCCAAGCTCGATCTGCCTGATCTCACAGATTTCTGCCGGACAAGGCTCGCCGGCTTCAAGGTGCCGCGGCAGTTGATCCTCTGCGACAGCCTGCCGCGCAATCCATCCGGCAAGGTGCTCAAACGCGTCCTCCGCGCCGAACTCGAGGCCATCGCATGACACAAGCGACATCCGCCAAGGTGACAAAGCTCAACCGGGTCGAGCGCAACGCCTGGACCAAGCAGAAGATCTTCGACGCCGCGACCAAGATCGTCGGCAAATACGGCTATGCCGAAGCCTCCGTTGCGCGCATCACCGAGGCCGCCGGCGTCGCGCAGGGCACCTTCTACAATCACTTCGAGAACCGGCAGGAGTTGCTCGACCAGCTACTGCCGAAGATCGGCCTCGACATGGTTCGCTTCATCCATGCCCGCACCGGCACCGCCAGCGAGGCCCGGCAGGAGGTGGAACGCTTCAGCGCCTTCTTCGATTTCATCCGCGAGGTGCCGGAGTTTCTCCGCATTCTGAACGAAGCCGAGTTCTTCGCGCCGATCGGCTACCAGAAGCACTTCGACAACATTTCGAATGCCTATGTCCGGATTCTGCAGCGCGCGCGGGCTGCGGGTGCGACCAATACATTCAGCGACGAAGAATTCGAGGCCATCGTCCAGGTCTTGATGGGCGCACGTGGCTATCTCAGCCGACGCTATTCCTATTCCGAGCAAGGCGTCACCGCCGTGCCTGACTACGTGATCACGGCTTACCAGAAGCTGGTCACTCGCGGCCTGTTCACCACCAGCGACAAGGGAAAGAAGTCATGAGCGCTGACGGCATCATCCTCGTCACCGGCGGCAGCCGCGGCATCGGCGCGGCGACCGCAACACTGCTCGCCGATAAGGGACACCGCGTCGTCATCGTCGATATCGCGCCCGAACCGCTGGTCGGCACGAACGCCATCCTCTGGCCTGCACCGTTCGATGTCGCGAGCGAGACCGCCGTGGTCACCGGAGTTGCCGACATCGAGAAGGCGCACGGGCCGATCAGCGGCCTCGTCAACGCGGCCGGCGTATTCGGCAAGATGCACACAATCGAGCGGGTGCGGATGGAGCAGTGGGACCGCGAGGTCAATATCGACCTGCGCGGCACCTTCCTGGTCGCGCGCAGTGTCGGTATCGGCATGGCGAAGCGGCGACATGGCGCGATCGTCAACGTTGCCTCGGTGGCCGGCATGACGTCGGGCCCGATCCACGCCTATACCGCGGCGAAGGCCGGCGTCATCCAGATCACGCAGACACTCGCCGCCGAATGGGGCCGCGCGGGCGTGCGGGTCAACGCGGTGTCGCCCGGCTTCACCCGCACGGCCGCGCTCGAGGCCGGCATCGCGTCGGGCGCGCTGAACAAGGATCTGCTGGCACGGCCGACCGCGCTGAACCGGCTGGTCGAGCCGATGGAAGTGGCGCAGGCGATCGCCTGGCTACTCTCGCCGCAGAGCAGCGGCGTAACCGGCATCAACCTGCCGATCGATGCCGGCTACATCGCGGGCACCACCTGGGCCGCCTATGGCGGTCTGCCCGAAGCACCAGCGAGCTGAGGACAACGTATGAATATCGAGCTTTCGCGCCCACACCTCGATCTGTCCTCCGCCATCGCCGAGGGCGACATCCGTGTGCTGCTGATGGTGCTGGTGCATATGACCGGGGACGAGAAGTGGCTCGAGCCGCCCTACAAGCCGAAGCGCGACGTGCGCCTGATCCCCGATCCGGACGCCGGTGTACCTAAGGAGATCCAGGACGAGATCCGCGCCGCGGTCCTGAACCTGTTCGCCAACGGCGCGCCGAAGCCAGCCATCACTGATCCCGGCGATGAGCTGATGCTGAGGATGATGCGGGCGACGCTCGGCGAGAACGTCACGCCGGAGTATGCGCCGCTGATGCGGGAGGAGATGGGGTTTGTTCCCCGCGAGGCCCGCTGGCGCGAGCGTCCGTCCGACGCAAGGCTGGCGCAGCAGCATGTGCTGATCGTCGGCGCCGGGGTCTGCGCGATCGCGCTTGGCGTCGCGCTCGGACGGCTCGGCATTCCCTACACCATCGTCGAGAAGCAGGACGAGATCGGCGGCACATGGTACGTCAACCGCTATCCCGGCTGCGGCGTCGATACGCCGAACCACTCCTATTCCTTCTCCTTCGGCGCGCGCAATCCATGGACCCGCTACTTCGCGCAGCGCCAGGAGCTGCTCGACTATCTGCTCAAGGTCGTGCGCGAATACGGCATCCGTCAGCACGTCCGCCTCAAGACCGAACTGGTCGCTTCACGTTGGGACGAAGGCAAGCGGCGTTGGATCTCGACGCTGAAGACCGCCAGCGGCGAAGAGACCTTCGAATCCACCGCGCTGGTCAGCGCGATCGGCCAACTCAATGATCCCCTGCCCGCCCGCTTTGCGGGAGACGAAGACTTCGCCGGCCTCAAGGTTCATTCGGCGCTGTGGTCCGACGACATCAAGCTCGACGGCAAGCATGTCGCCGTGATCGGCACCGGTGCGACCGCGATGCAGCTGGTGCCATCGATCGCCGACCGCGTCGCCTCGGTCACCGTCTACCAGCGGACCGCGCAATGGGCACGCCCGGTGAAGGGTTATTCCGACCCGATCACCGAAGGCGCGCAATGGCTGCTCGCTCATCTGCCGTTCTATGTGCAGTGGTATCGCTTCAACATGTTCTGGCGTTACGGCGACGGTCTGCTGCCGTTCCTGCGCAAGGACCCGGCCTGGCCGCATCCCGAGCGCGCCGTCAACAAGGGCAACGACCGGCACCGCGAAGAGCTCGCCGACTTCATCCTCTCCGAGCTGAAGGATCGCCCTGATTTGATCGAGAAGTGCATGCCGACCTATCCGCCCTACGGCAAGCGCATCCTGCTCGACAACAACTGGTTCAAGACGCTGACCAAGCCGAACGTCGAACTGGTCACCGACAAGATCGATCATTTCGCGGCGGACAGCATCATCACGGCTGACGGCACATCGCGGCCGCACGACGTCATCGTGATCTCGACCGGCTTCAAGGTTTCCGAGATGGCGGCGCGTCTCAACATCACGGGGCGTGACGGCAAGAACCTCAAGCGGGCGTGGGGCGACGACAATCCGACCGCGTATCTCGGCCTCACCGTGCCTGACTTCCCCAATCTGTTTCTGATGCTCGGTCCCAACTCGGGACCGGCGCATGGCGGCAGCGTGATCTTCCAGTCGGAATGTCAGAGCCGCTACATCTCAGCCTGCCTCGTCGAGATGATCGAGAACGACATCGCCGCGATCGACGTGCATCCCGACGCGCACGACGAATACATCCGCAACGTCGATGCCGAGCATGAGCAATTGATCTGGACGCATCCGGGCATGACGACCTACTACCGCAACAGCAGCGGCCGGGTTTTCTCGGCGATGCCGTGGCGGTTCGTCGACTACTGGAAAATGACGCATGATCCGGACTTCACCCTGTATCGACAGACCAAGTCGCGACAGGATTCCTGACCTGAATTACCCCCTTCGTTAACTTGACAGTTGGCCATAACTGCCGCAGCATTTCCGTGACTGCACCTGTTGAGGTGCTGGAGCGTCTGCTCCTCGCGTCGCAGGAATTGACGGACGATTATGGGATCGGCCGCCAGGCAGCAGAAGCGGACAGAGGTCCGTCGGCCCACTCTTGGAGAGGAGCATGACGCCACCGGCGAAAGCCAGTGACCTTGCTCAGCGGCAAGGTCTCGGTGCACGTTGAGGCTGATAGCAGCTGCTAGCCGCGTGTGCCGCCGACAATCTGAACATATCCGCAGGACGAGAGCGCAAAGGCCAAGCGCTTTTAGGTCCCGAAACACCACTGGTTCATACCAGACATCCTTCGCTAAAACGAAGTTGCAGGGCCCCGCGATGCTTGACTGCACCGGGGCCCACTCGTTTGCGTCCATTCCTCCGTCGTCACGCAGCATTGCGCCATCGTGCGGGATCGGGAACAATTGTGCTGACGGGATGAGGAACGCTGATGGAAAAGCCGAAGGTCCGGATCTACACCGACTACAAGTCTCCCTATGCCTATGTCGCCAACAAACGGCTGTTCGAGCTCGAAGAGGCGTGCGGCGTCGAGCTGGAATGGCTGCCCTACACGCTACGCATTCCCGAATTCATGGGCACGGTGGAGGCACGCACGCCGCATTTCTGGCGCAAGGTGCGCTACTCCTACATGGATGCGCGACGGTTCGCCAACGCGCAGGGACTGACGATGAAAGGCCCGCGCCGGATTTACGACGCCTTTCACTCCAGCGCCGGAATGCTCTTCGCGCAGCGACACGGGCTATTCCGGCCCTACCATGACATGGTGTTCCAGAAGTTCTGGAACCATGAGTTGGAGATCGACGACCTGTCGCAGATCTCCGGCGTGATTACCGCGATCGGCGGTTCCGCGGACACGTTCGAGGCTTATGTTCGCGGCCCGGCCCGCGCCGAGCACGATCGCATTATCGACGAGGCCGAAGCGCTCGGCGTGTTCGGCGTGCCCAGCATGGTGTTCAACGGCGAGCTGTTTTGGGGCGGCGACCGCATCGACATGCTGATCGAGCGGATCAGGAATCCAGAGACGATCGCGGCCGCGCTTGGCAGCAGGCACCGAACCTGAGCTCACGCCGTTTTGAAGCCGCCCCGATTGATCAGCCGCCATCCAGGATGGCCAGGCATCCGGTGCGTTCCAGCACCGGCTTCAACGCCGCCCGATCTCCGGCCTCCAGTGCGGCGAACTTCTCGCGCAACTGCTGCAGGCACTTGACCTGATATTTGAACGGCGCGAGCGCGTAAGGCAGATCCCAGACATTGATCTCGACGCGATCGAGCCCTTTGGCGAATGCGTCCGCATTGGCCGCCAGGAACGGCAGATAGAGTTCGCCTGCGAGCCGCAGCAGCGCCTCAGCGAACCCGCCAAGCGCTTGCTCGCGCGGATACCAGTTGCCGTCGACGCCGGATGCGTCATCGAGCCGCCGCACCCAGTGATCGGTGAACGGCGCGCGTTCGCGCATGATGCGCATCGGGCTCGGGTCAGTCGCCATCTCGCTGAGTTGGCCGAACCAGGCAAAATCCGCCAGCGACGGCCGGCTGCCGAACAGATAGTTCGTCATGCCGACATGCGGCTCGAACGCCGCGAGCGTTCGCCGATAGCTCTCCTCAAGCAGCGGCCTGTTCTCGTCCGTCGCGCCGAGAATGACCATGCGCGAGATCTGCCGCTGCCGAAACTGCTCGATCTCCTCGCGGCTGCCAGCCTCGGCGTCCGAGGTCGACCATTCCTCCCCTGCCCAGCGCGAGACGTACGCCTGGTCTTCCGGATCCCACCAGCGATAGAGAAACAGCGGCTTCACCGCCCATTCGTCGGCGAGGTCTTCGAGCAGGTCGCAGACGAAGGCCGTGGCCTTGTCGTCCGGGATCACTGAGCGTCCCTGGTGACGCGCTTCCAGATCATAGGCCAGCATCGTGCTCTCGCCGCGGTAGCTGCCGTCGGGATATTGCAGCACCGGGATCAACATCGGCCTCAGATGCGCGGTCGCTTCGCGCAATGCCTTGGTCATGATCACCCAGTCATGGGGAATCCGTCGGTAACGCATCAGCGCACGCAGCTTGATCGCATAGGGCGACGCGGTCGAACCGATCAGACGATAGCGACCGTCCGTCATGACGACGACTCCGAAAATGCCGGGCTGCCGTATGGATAGAACTGCGCAAGATCGACATTCTTGTAGGGCAACTTGTCGAGACGCGTCGTTCCGAGGAACGGCTGATCTGGCTCGACCAGCAGGATCGTCTTAGCGAAGCCGTTGTCGTCAAAGCCGCGCCGGAAGTGGACCCGCGACTTGATCGCCATGACATCGAAGGCGCCGATGTCGGGCACCAGCGCCTTCAGCGAGAAAGGCTCCATGACCTGCACCAGATACGTGGAGAGGATCAGCACATTGTTGCGGCCGAACCGCACGCAGACCCAGAATTGTCCGTAGCCTTCGCCCGCAGCCGAAATGGTGCCTTGAATACGAACCGGATCGCCCGCCGACTCGTCGACGCGACCACCGATCTCCATATCGAAGGCATCGCCGGCCTTGGCGCCGGCGGCCTTCAGGATGCGCGGCGCCCTGGCATCGGCAATGGTGGCGATCACCGTGTTGGCGAGGTCCTGGGCGATGATCTCGCGGAGCAGCCAGGTCGCCGATCCCGACCGGTCGCTGTGATCGGCCAGCACCACCGGCGTGTTGCCATCGGCAACCGCCTGCTTTGCCAGCGCGACGCCCTCGGCGATGCTGTGCAGCCTGGTCGATTGCAGCAACGCCTCACGCAGCCGCCAGATCGTGCCGGCGAGGTCGCGCGCGACCTGCTCGGCGAGCTTTGGATTGTCGTTGGTCAGGACCTGCACGGTCATGCCAACATCGGGGACATCGGCGAACGGGAAGCCGAAGAAGATGTTGACGTAGACGTCGACCTCGCGGGCCTCCCAAATCAACGCGCGCTGCACCAGATCCATCCAGGGACGTGCCCCGGTCCATTGCAGCACGGTGGGCGAGATCACGGGAACCTTGATCGTCTTGTGCGCCGGCTTGAAGTCGCCGCGGATCGCCCGCACCAGCGTACGCGCCGCCCGTTCGCCTTGCAGATGCGCGTCATAGTGCGGGAAATATTTGACGGCGAACGCCATGTCCGCCTGTTCGAGGAATGCCTCGTCCTCATTGCCATGAGGGTCGAAGGTTGCGGCGATGAAGGCGGAGCGGCCAACCACTTCGCGCACCTGCCGTGCCAGATCGGCCTCCGGCCGCGGCACGCCGCGTACCGCCATCGCGCCATGCAGGCAGAGATAGACACCGTCGAACGGCCCCTCCTCCTTCAGCCCTGCGATCATCTTGCCGGTGAAGGTCCGGTAGGCCTCCTGGGTGATCCAGCCCGATCCGGTGTAAGTCTTCGGCCACAGCGGAGATTCGATGCCGACCAGCTCGACCTCGGCGAACTCGCGTGCGACCTTGACGAAGCCGCCCATGTAATTCTTCGGGTCGAATTGCAGCAGCGCCACGCCCTTCGCCGGCGAACCCGGATAGATGAAGTCGTCGAGGGTGGTCTCGTTCGGCAGGAACGAGACGGTTTCGTGGGAGAAATGCAGGACGGCGATACGGATCTCGCGATCGCTCATTTGACGCGCCTCGGCTGTTTTCCGCAGTGTGGCATCGAAGGCGCGGCGCGCCAATCCACATTCGGTTTTTGCCCGCCAGCCCTGCAAATAAGCAGGCGCGCCACGGCTTGCCGCCGCGCAGATTCTGCTATGTTCCACCGCAACAATCGGGCTCCGGCCTCGCAGACATCTCAAGGAGAGAACGCCATGAATCCCCCCGTCAGCTCACCCGCGATCAAGGTCGTTAAATCCGTTCGCGAGCAGGTGAGCGCGGAGGAATGGCAGGCCCGTGTCGATCTCGCCGCATGTTACCGTCTGACCGCGATCTACGGCATGACCGAGATGATCGCGAACCACATCTCCTGCCGCGTGCCCGGCACCACCGACCAGTTCCTGATCAACGCCTACGGCATGCTGTATGAGGAGATCGACGCCTCCAGCCTGATCAAGGTCGACGTCGAGGGCAACACGCTGCTCAATGCGACAGATTATGACGTCAACGTCGCGGGCTTCGTGATTCACAGCGCCATCCACATGGCCAAGCACGACATGGACTGCGTTGCGCACACCCATACGCCGGCCGGCATGGCGGTCTCTGCGATGGAATGCGGCCTGCTTCCGCTGGCGCAGACCTCGATGCGCTTTCTGCACATCGCCTATCACGACTTCGAGGGCATCGCCGACAATGTCGACGAGCGCGAGCGGCTGGTGCGCGACCTCGGCGACAACGAAGCGATGATCCTGCGCAACCATGGCCTGCTGGTCGTCGGCCGCACGGTGCCTGCCGCCTTCAACGTGCTGTTCCGCCTCGAGCGCGCCTGCCAGACCCAGGTGATGGCGCTCTCCTGCAACACCAAGCTGATCTATCCGCCGCAGAATATCCTCGAAGACACTTATGAGCGGATGCTGCCAAAGCCCGGCCGCGGCGCCCGCAACGGCGAACTCGCCTGGCCCGCGCTGCTGCGCAAGCTCGACCGGGCCGATCCGTCGTATCGGGACTGAGGCGAAATCGGGCCTTCGCATTAACTTTGGGCGCCGCTTGCCCGCAATTTGAGCGCACGTTTTACCGTGACTTCGCCGATGCTAGCCGTCGGCGAAGTGGCAGGTGCGTGCGATGAAGACCTTCATTCGCGTTGTTGAACTGTGGGTGCCCGATCGAACACGAACGCGGCTGGAATTCGGCGGTAGCCTCTCCAGCGCCGAGTTCGCGGAGTTCAACGCCGTCAGCGAGAACGCGTTGTTCGCCTATGACGAGGGCCTTCCGGGCAAGGCTTGGGCAAGCGGCCATCCGGTCATCGTGACCCAATTCGCCAACTCCTATTTCAAACGAGCCGACGAAGCGGTCGAAGCCGGCCTGACCTGCGGCGTCGCACTTCCGGTATTCGCCGGCGAATTCCTGATGGCCGTGATGGTCTTGCTCTGCGGCGACGACAGGAAGCACGTCGGCGCAATCGAGCTCTGGCACAACGACCCTGAGAGATCCCACGAGATGGCGTTGGTCGACGGCTACTACGGCACCGCCGACATGTTCGAATTCAACTCGCGCCACACCAGATTCCCGCGCGGCTTCGGCCTACCCGGCCGGACCTGGAAGGCGGGCATGCCGCTGATCATCAAGGACCTGCACAATTCCAAGAGTTTCCTGCGCTGGGAGGACGCATCCGAGATCGGAATCAATTGCGGCGTCGGCATCCCCTACGTTACCGGCGACCAGACCTGGGTTGTGACATTCCTATCGGCGCAGGCGACACCGATCGCACGCCGGTTCGAGATCTGGGTGCCGAACGAGGAGCGGTCGGCGCTGCTGTTCCACGCCGGCGATTGCAGCGAGCAATCCGATCTCGCCAAGCTCTATGCAACAAGAACGATCCGGCGTGGCGAAGGCAGCATCGGCGGCGCATGGGCGACCGGCATGCCCGCGCTCACCGAACATCTGAAGCAGGACGAATCGATCGCGGCGACATCGGCGCGTGCCTCCGGCCTAGAGCAGGTGGTCGCGCTGCCGGTGATCGAGAACGCTAGGCTCAAGGCGGTGCTGGCGTGGTATTTGTAGTTGCCGCGTTTACAATTGTCGCCTCCGCAACAATGGTCGTCCCGGCGAAGGCCGGGACGACACCAATTAAGTGGTTCGGCCGGTGAGTTATGCGCCCGAATTCTTGCTCGACGACGGAAGCCTTGACTAGCCCGTCGGGGCGACTTGTCGCAAGTACCGTCTCCGCCGCTGCCCGTTGATCAATCGATCTGCGCCCGCCGCAACTGTGGGATCACTTCCTCGCCAAACATCGCAAATGACTCGCGGCGGCTAGCCGACACGCCTCTGCCCAGCATCGCCAGGAAATGGCCGGCACCGCATCTGCGGCACTGCTCGATGATTTGCTCGGTGACCTGCGCCGGCGTGCCGGCGATATAGTCGTCATCATGCAGCGAGAAACCGGCGCCGCCCCTCGGTGCGTCGAGCAGCGAGGACGTGCTGGCGGCAACCCTGGGATCGCCGGCCACCACCTTGAGTGTCGCAGCCTTCTCGGCGCGCGCCGTCTCGCGCGCTTTGGCTTCATCCCGCGAGATCGAGACATTGCGCCGGATTGCGAGCTGGTCGGGCCCCGCCGGATGGTCAAGGCGCGCGGCTTCGTTGCGATAGGCGTCGAAGATCTCGGTGATCCGCGCGACGGATTCGAAACCGGTGCAGATCTTCGATCGGCGCTGGGCCGATTTGCCGGCCGATCCCGGACTGACCACCGTCGTCCATTTCGGCGGTGGGGCTTGCAGGAACACGTTCGGCATCAGCGTCAGGTTCTCGAACGTCCAGTATTTGCCGCGGTGATTAATGACGGGATTGGCGAGCGCCGCATCGAGAATCTCAAGGCTCTCGTTGAACCGCTCGCGCGCCTCCTCCATGCCAAGGCCGATGCGCGCGAGCTCCTGCGGCACGCCCGCCGCAAAGCCGATCTCGAGCCGCCCGCCGGTCAGATGATCGAGCATCGCGAGCTCTTCAATGATCCGCCAGGGCGCGTAGAACGGCACCACCATCCCCATCGTGCCGAGGCGCAGGTGGGTGGTGCGGCGCGCAAGGGCCGCGATCAGCAGGTTGGGAGACGGGCTGTAGGACAGGCCGAAATGATGCTCGCTGAAGAAAATGCCATCGAAGCCGAGCCGCTCGGCCTCCAGCCAGAGCTCGAACGCCTGGTCGAACACGGTGAAGGCCTGATCCCGGTCGACGTTGCGTCCGTCGAGATTCGGGGCCTGCATGAATTCAAAGATCCAGGGCTTGATCACGGGGGCTCCTCCCAGAGCGGATGGTCCGTTGGCCGGCCCGTTGCCCGGGCTTTGTGCCGTATTCCCTCGCTACACCTGCTACTTGAATTTGAAAAATTGATTATCATGATCCCAGACATTGATGATCTGGATATCAGCCCATGCGGTTCGAAGGCCTGGACTTGAACCTGTTGGTGGCGCTCGACGCCCTCCTCGAAGAAGGCAGCGTGATGCGGGCGAGCCAACGCCTTCATCTCAGCCAGCCGGCGATGAGCGCCGCCATCGCCAGGCTGCGGCAATATTTCAACGATGAGATTTTCACGATCTCGCAGCGCAAGTTGGTGCCGACGCCGCTGGCGCGTTCGCTCGAGCGGCCGACGCGCGACATCCTGCTGCGAATTCGGGCGAACCTGATCTCGCTGCCGAGATTCGACCCGGCGAGCTCGCAGCGCCGCTTCCGGATGGTAGTGTCGGATTATGCCAGCATCGTGCTGATGCACCCGGTGATGAAGCGCCTGTACCACAGCGCGCCCGGGATCTCGCTCGAGCTGTTGCCGTTCAACGATCGGGTGGACGACCAGCTGCAGCGCGGCGACGTCGATTTCGTTATCCTGCCCGACAGCAATGCCGTCGACGATCAGCCGAGACAGCATCTGTTCGCCGACGAATTCTGCTGCATCGCCTGGAGCGGCAACCGCACGGTCGGGCGCTCGCTGTCGCTCGGCCGCTATCTCGGGCTCGGGCACGTCACGGCCCAGTTCGGTCCAATCCGCAGGCCGTCCTTCGAGGAGCGCGCGCTGGTCAAACTGGGGCACAAGCGGCGCATCGAGGTCATAGCGCCGAACTTCACCACCATGGCCACGATGGTGATCGGAACCGAGCGGATCGCCACCGTGCACAAGCGCCTTGCGGTGATCTTTGCCCGGAGCTTTCCGCTCAAGCTGGTCCGCGCGCCGGTCCGCATTCCGGCATTTCGTGAAGTCCTGCAATGGCCGGTGTCGTTCGATTCCGATCCCGCGCTGATGTGGATGCGCGAGACGATTTCCGACGTCGCGGAGGAGATTGACCGAACGCCGGCTGCGCAAATGAAATTCGGCTAGCGGCCAGCCGGCAGCACGTGGCGGTCAGCTTCCGAGCTGAATCGTACGCTCCAGCGCCGTGGCGAAGCCGTTGAGCGGGACGTTAAAGACGACGGCCTGCCCGTTGCTGATGTTCTGCGCGGCGACGGTGAGCGTCTTCGCCTTGCTGATGGTGTCGGTCACAACAGTGGGAAACGAGACCGGAAGCAGGCAGCCTTGCGCCGTGCATGTGGAGAAGCGCGTCTGTTCCAGATCCCTGCCGTCCAGCTTGAGGACGGCCTCGGCGTCGAACTTCAGCCCGAACGGCATCAAGATGTTGCCTTCGGCCTTGCCGTCCCTCGCAATCAGCTCGATGGCGAAGATCTGCTGATTGGTCTCCTTTGAGAGCTGGGTCTGCCCGAGGGTGCACAGCTTGGCAGCGCCGTCGAGCTGGCATTTGACGATCCAATCTCCGTAGGTCTCGCTGATCGCGGAAGCGCCCTTGGGGAGCGGGACGGCCCGCACCGCGCCATCCATCGCGGAGGTCTGGTTCCGCGCATCAACCGGAATCGGGACGGTGCCGCCGCTGGCATCGGATTTATCCGAGGTTCGGGCGGCTTGCGCCGAACCTATCCCGACAAGCACAACGAGAGCTGCGATCGCCCGAATGCGTCCGTCCGCTGCATTGACCCTCACCATGCACTCGCTCCGCCGCGTTACGTTCCGAAACCGATTTCCGCTTTACGCGGGCAATCCGTGGGTATAATTCCCACGTCAACGAGGTAGGTCTACTTGGAGAACCGCAGACATGCAAGAGCTTATCGCCGCCAGCGTGATTGTTGCGATCGTTGCATTCTGCGGCGGGTACTTTTGGGCAATTGCGCGTGAGGCCAAGGTCTCGAACCAGAGTTCGAACAAGCAACAGCGGAAATGGTAGTCCAGCCCCTCTACCGTCCTCGCGTGATTTGCCCACCGGACGCGTTTTCAACTAAGCTTGCCGGATGGACATGCTGGTCAAGCTCTACGCCCTGCCCGATTCCCGGCCCACTTATGATCGGTTGCAGCAGGCCGGAATAGTCATGCGCCGGGCGCTCGCCCCCGAAAAGCACAAGGTCATCGCCTGGGTGCGGGAGACATTCAGCGAGGCATGGGCCAGCGAAACCGATGTCGCGTTTAGCCGCCAACCGGTCTCGTGCTTCATCGCGATCCAACAGAAGAAGATCCTGGGATTTGCCTGCTACGACGCGGCCTGTCGCAACTTCTTCGGCCCGACTGGCGTCGCCCCAAAGGCGCAGCAGGGCGGAATCGGCAAGGCTCTGCTGTTCGCCTGTCTCGAGGACATGAAATATCAGGGCTTCGGCTACGCCATCATCGGTGGCGTCGGGCCGGCGGAATTCTATACGAAGGCCGTCGGCGCGGTGGCCATCGAAGGCTCGGCACCGGGGATCTATCGCGCATTGCTGTAGCTGCGCCGCAGGATCGAGCCAGCTCGTAGGAGATCGGATAACCCAGGATGATTGGCGGGTTGAAGATCACGACCGGCATCATCGCCGCGGTACTTGTCACTGCGGCGGTGGCTCAGGCGCGCAGTGTGCTGGCCCCGCTTGCGGCCGCCCTGTTCATCATTGCGATCGTCTGGCCCGTTCAAGAACGGCTGCAGGCGTGGCTGCCGAAACTGCTCGCGCTCGCCGTCACCGTCGTCGTTACGACCACTGCCTGCGTCGCGTTTGCCTCGCTCGCGGCGTGGGGATTCGGCCGTGTCGGGCGCTCCTTGATTGCGGATGCGGCGCGATATCAAGCCTTCTACGACGCCGCGGTGATTTGGCTGGACGGCCACGGCGTCTCGTTCGCCGGCCTTTGGGCGGAGCATTTCAATGTCGGCTGGCTGCTACGCGTCACACAATACGTCACCGGCCGCCTCAACACCACGTTGAGCTTCTGGCTCATCGCGCTGGTCTATGTCGTGCTGGGACTTCTCGAGGTCGAAGACGCTGGTCGACGAATCCAACGATTGGAGAATCGCACAGCCGCGCGGGTCTTGCTCAAGGGCAGCAAAGCGACGGCCGCCAAATTTCGCAAATATATGCTGGTGCGGACGCAGATGAGCGCGGTCACGGGTCTCCTGGTCGGCCTGTTCGCTGCCGTCACCGGACTGCCATTCGCATTCGAATGGGGCGTTATCGCTTTTGTCCTCAACTACATTCCTTTCGTCGGCCCTTTCATCGCGACATTGTTCCCCACGCTGCTGGCCATGACGCAGTTCGAAAGCTGGCCCGCGGTGTTTGGTGTGTTTGCCTGTCTCAACGTCATCCAGTTCGTGGTCGGCAGCTATGTCGAACCGCGGGTGGCTGGCTCGACGTTGTCGATCTCGCCGTTCCTGGTGCTGTTTGCGATCTTCTTCTGGAGCTCGCTCTGGGGCCTGTTCGGGACTTTCATCGGCGTGCCGATCACACTCGCTATTCTGACCTTCTGTGCCGAGAGTCCGTCGACCGCATGGATCGCTGATTTGTTCGGCGGAACGCCCGAAGATACGCCGCAACCGTCCTAACTCCCGGCAATTTCCACCCGCTCGGGCTCGGCGAGACAGAGCTTCCGGTCCGGACCAACCACCATTCTGTGGATATAGAAATAGGTCACTTCATCATCGGCCGCCCCCATCACTGGCGAGGGGGCCGAGACGATCTTCGACGCACCGCAGGTACCGATCCAATCGATATGTCGGTGACCGTGCATCACGACCGAGCGATCGGAAAACTTTTGCAACCTGCGTACGAACCAACTGCCGTTGATCAGGGCCGTCCCGATGCGTTCGGCAAACGTCTTGACCGGCATGGGATACTCCATCAAGTGATGATGCAGCGCGATGGTCCAGTATGCAGTCGGGAAATGACGGATTGCAGCCTCCAATCGCCGCGTTTGCGCTTCTGAAACCAAACCGAGCGCGTTGGTGAAGGAAAAGTGAGTTTCTGCGTTGGAGTTGAGGATCGCGATCCCGAGGCCGCCATCCTGGTCCGGCGGCAGGATCATTGGGAATTGATCATCGAACAAGCCGCGGAGCGCCGCAGCACGGCGCACGCCCCCGCGCTTCGCAAATTGCGTGATCCGGTCCTGGTAAGCTGCAAGCGCCTGGTTCAGCGTAGCCGACGGTTTGCCGGAACCGTCGACGACACGCACGCGATCGCCCTGGACGGCCGCAATCGCCGACAGGGTACGCATCTGCCGTAACCGCTTGCCCGGGCTGAACGGCAGGTCGAGGCGCGCGGGATTGGCGCGATCCACGACGTTAACGTCATGATTGCCCGGAAGCATGATGATGCGTGCGGCAAGCTCGGGATGACCTGCCAATGCATCGAGAAATTCCGCCCATTCACCGGGCCGGCCCGCATCCGTCATATCGCCGCTGATCAGCACATGGTCGAGCGGATCGACGGCGTGAATTTCGGCGAGGCGGGCCAGCACGCGGTTGAAGCGCTGGTTTCCCCGCGGACCGGCCGTCCCGCTTTCGATGCGGAAGCCGTATCGTTCGCCGACCACGTGAAGATCAGACAAATGCGCAATGCGCCAGCAGCGGCGATCGGGCGGCGTCGCGTCGAAGGCGGCAAGGTCGGCCGGTTGATCCATGCTGGCATCGGCGACACTCCAGGCCAGTGATGCGACCGCAAGATAGCTGGACACCAACACAACGGCGTTCGCGAACGTCGGCACCACGAGGCGATGGATCAGAACAAGGTCATTGACGGTCGCTGTCCATTGCGAAGCTGGCCAGGCCAGGACCGCGATCAATGCCGCACCTGCTGAGAGCAGCATGCCGGCGCCGATTGAGCAACTGCGGCGCAGCCGCATGCGAGACGCAGGAGTTGCGCCGGTTCGCCAGAGTAACTCCGCCAGATGGCCCAGCGCCTCGCGCATGAAAGCGTAGCTCGGTTGCACCGCGAGCGCGTTCAACGACCAGAAGTTTGTTTCCGCGATTTGAAACAGCGGTCGCCCGCCAAGCCACCCTAACGCCGCGATCGCAACCAACGCCAGCACGGCCCCCACTTCGGACACTTCCAGAACGTGTTGAGAAAGGCTCGAGATCCAGGCGGACGCGACCATCGGCGCAAGGCCGAGCAGCAGGCCCGGAAGCAGAAGCGAAACCGTCCAGGCGAATAGCAGCTTCGCCGGGCTTATCTCAACCAGAAGGCTGCCTACGATCGCGAACAACGAACGCTGTTCGGGACTGGCGGCATTGTCCTCAAAGTCGCCGTGGCGGGGATCAAGCAGCACGCCGAAATCCCTCCGTTGCGCAGCGCATTCTGCCACAAACGCAGCTAGCCCAACTTCCCGAAAAACTTCCGCACCTCGCCGACAAACAGTTCAGGCTGCTCGAACGCCGAGAAATGTCCGCCCTTCGGCATTTCGCTCCAGTGCTGGATGTTGGTGAAGTTGGTCTCCATCCATTTGCGGACCGGGGTGACGATCTCCTTGGGAAACACGGCAACCCCGGTCGGCACGCCCACCTTGTGCGGGGTTCGTTTGCCTGGCCCAAAACTTTCCCAGTATAGCCGCGCCGACGAGGCAGCTGTCGTGGTGACCCAATACAGCATGACATTGTCGAGCAATTCGTCCCGGCTCAGGATATTTTCGGGATGCCCGTCGCAATCGGTCCAGGCCCAGAACTTTTCAAGGATCCAGGCCGCCTGCCCGCTCGGCGAATCCGTCAGGCCGTAGCCGAGCGTCTGGGGCCGGGTGGACTGTTGCTTGGAATAGCCCGAGTCCCAGTCGGCGTAATATTTGATGCCGTTCAGCGCGCGGGTCTCTTCCGGCGTCGGCTGGCCCTCGACATTGGGTCGGGTCGACATCGCAAGCGTGATGTGGATGCCGCCGCAATGCGCCGCGTCCTGCCCGCCGATCGCGGTCGTGACGGCCGAGCCCCAGTCGCCGCCTTGCGCGAAATAGCTGGTGTAGCCGAGCCGCTGCATCAGGACGGCCCAGGCGCTGGCGATCCGGTCGACGCCCCAGCCCGTCGCTATGGGCTTGGCCGAGAAGCCGAAGCCCGGCAATGACGGGCACACCACGTGGAAGGCATCAGTCGCGCTGCCACCATGCGCCGTCGGATCAGTCAGCGGTTCGATCACCTTGTGGAACTCGACCACCGATCCTGGCCAGCCATGGGTGATGATCAATGGCCGCGCCTCCGGATGCTTCGAGCGAACATGGATGAAGTGGATGTCGAGTCCGTCGATCTCGGTGATGAACTGGCTAAAGCGATTGAGCCGCGCCTCGCGCTGCCGCCAATCATAACTCTCGGCCCAATAGTGGCAGACGTCCTTGATCCATTTGAGCGGCGCGCCCTGGCTCCAGTCGTCAACCAGTTCGGCCTCCGGCCAGCGGGTCCGGCGCAGGCGGGAGCGGAGATCATCGAGGACGTCGTCACTGACGGCGATGCGAAACGGATTGATGGCGGTATTCATGGCGTCTCCCCAGGATGCAGGACTTCCCCGAGAAGATAGGCGCGCAGGGGTCGCCGATCAAACCCGCGCAACACGCGCCGCCTGCACGAAGTCTGCACGACAAACCGCGAATTCTGCACGACAAAATCCGCAATCGGCGGCGGCGTATTGCTAATAGAGGCAAGCGATCGAAGCGCTGATGTCGCAGCTGACGAGGGCTTGTCGTGGCGATCTATCTGATGAGCATCCATGACGGACAAGACGCTCTGTTGAAGTTGGGATTGCCGCTAACCATCGTGTTCTTGTCCGCCTGGATCATCATCAGGGCGTGGGCGAAAAGACCCCACATCGATTCGGTGGGGTTTTCACCGGCAGTCACGTCCGCGCTGCTTGCGCCCGTGCTGCTCGTCACCTACTTCTTCGTGCTGCAATCCGTCATAGAGACAGGCATCACTGCTCACGCATCGCGCGTCATCCTCTATGGCGGACTTTTCGCACCGACATTTCTTCTGCTGGTACCGTTCGGGGTCGCCTCCCTCGTGAAGGTGCGCCAAGCTCGAAAGCCGCTCCCCTACTGGCTCTTGTGTACCGTATTTGCTGCCTGGCCGATCATGCAGGTGATGTGGGCGCTATGGCTGTTTGGAGATTTGGAGTAGCCCGCTTGACTATTTGCCGATCGCCGCATCAAGCAGCGCCTGGGCCTGCTTCGTGGCCTCGGCAAAAGCCGGCTGCTGCGGCGCGCGCTCGGTGAAGCAGCGCTTGAAGGCGTCGTCGCCCTGCTGGCGCAGATCGCCGAGCTTGTCGTATTCCTTCCTGGTGATCTGCTTGCGCTCGAGTTTCTCGGCCGCCGCGTCGGCCTTCTTGTTGTAATCGGCCTGGATCGCCGTGCACGCCGAGACTTTCACGGTGGGCTCGATCTCGCCATAGGCGATGTAGAACTTGCCGTTAGCGAGCGCTGCCACAAACACCTCATCGGCGGCCTCGGGCGTCGAATCCTGGGTGCGGCCGGCCAGGAAGCCGTAAGTCAGTGTGGCCGATGCCGGCTTGGCGACCCGCAGCGCGTTGAAATTGATCACCGCGGCGTCGGTCGAGATCGCCTGGGTGTAGAGGCCTTCGAACTTCAGTGCCGCCTCGATCTGCTGCGGCACGTTCTTGCTGCCCTTGTCCCACCAGGCCTTGTGCTCATGCAGCCAGCGAGTGAACAGGGCCTCGGTGGTGACGATGATATGCGCTTTCGGCTCGACGAAGCTGCCGTCGGCGCGCTTTTCGCCGATCTTGGCGCCGTCCCGGCCGGTGTCGGCATCGAAGCGCAGGCCGTCCAGCATGCCGAACCCCATGTCGCCTTTATATAGAGTGTCGAGGTTGAGCTGGGCGGGCGCAAAGCCCGGCCGCGACGGCTCGGCCAGGATGGTGGCCAGCTGCGCCTTCAGCCCGTTGCGCGCGGCCGCTTCGGCCTTGTCGGCGGCCTCGTCGATCTTGTTGTCGCTCGACAGCTTGGCGAATTTGGCGATCGCGGCGTCGCGCGCGGCGATGTAGCGGTCTTCCGGCGACGCCGCGTGGGCGTGCGAGAGAACCAGGATCGGGGAAAGGACGAGGGCAAGGCAGAAAATAAAATGCATGCCCTGTGGTCGCCCGCAGGGCATGCAAGGTTCAAGGTCACGGGTACTACCAGCATATCCCTCGCCGGCAGGCCCGCTGCCGACGCAGGATCTCCTCAGGGGCTCGGCCATCAGGCCGCACCTGTCGACTGCCTCTTCCTTAGGCCGCCTTGGAGTTCGCCACGTGGGTGGCGATCGCGTCCATCAGCGGCGGCGACAGGCAGTCATAGGGCTCCAGCCCAAGCTCCTTCAGCCGCGACCTGATCCCGGCCATATCGGCCGGCTTGACGCCGGATTCGATCACCGACGACACGAAGGCGGCAAATCCGGGAGCCGCCGAGCCGGACTCCTGGAACAGCTCGGGATGGATGAAGTCGAGACCGTAGAAGGGATGGCCCTTGTTCTCGATCCGGCCGTACATGTGGGTGCCGCAGCCGGTGCAGGCGTGGCGCTGGATCACCGCCGCCGCGTCGACGATCTTCAGCTTGTCGCCGTTCTCTAGCACGGTGATGTTCTCGCGCGGGACCACCGCGACCACCGAGAAGGTGGCGCCCGAAGGCTTCCAGCATTTGGTGCAGCCGCAGGCGTGGTTATGGGCGACGTCGCCCTTGACCCCGACCTTGACCTTCTTGTCCGCGCATTTGCAGACAAGCGTGCCTCCGGCAAAACTGCCGGAGCCTTGCTTGACGCCATTGTCGACCGACGGGTGGATATGAACAGTCATTGACCTATCCTCCTAGTGCTTGGTGTTTTGATTTCAGAATACGACGACCGAACGGATCGATTTTCCCTCGTGCATCAGGTCGAAGCCCTTGTTGATCTCCTCGAGCTTCAGCACATGGGTGATCATCGGATCGATCTGGATCTTTCCGCCCATGTACCAGTCGACGATCTTCGGCACGTCGGTGCGGCCGCGCGCGCCGCCGAACGCGGTGCCCTTCCAGACCCGTCCGGTGACGAGCTGGAACGGCCGGGTCGCGATCTCCTTGCCGGATTCAGCGACGCCGATCACGACCGACACGCCCCAGCCGCGGTGGCAGGCTTCCAGCGCCTGACGCATCACGGTGGTGTTGCCGGTGCAGTCGAAGGTGTAGTCGGCGCCGCCGTCGGTCAGGCCGACCAAATGCTGGACGATGTCGCCCTGCACCTTGGTCGGGTTGACGAAATGCGTCATGCCGAATTGCTTGCCCCAGGCTTCCTTGGAGTCATTGATGTCGACGCCGACGATCTTGTCGGCACCGACCATCTTGGCGCCCTGGATCACATTGAGGCCGATACCGCCGAGGCCGAACACGACGACGTTGGAGCCAGGGGTCACCTTAGCGGTGTTGACGACCGCACCGACGCCGGTAGTGACGCCGCAGCCGATGTAGCAGCTCTTGTCGAACGGCGCGTCCTCACGAATCTTCGCGACCGCGATCTCAGGCAGCACGGTGAAGTTCGAGAAGGTCGAGCAGCCCATGTAGTGGAAGACCGGCTTGCCCTTGTAGCTGAAGCGCGAGGTGCCGTCGGGCATCACGCCCTTGCCTTGAGTGGCGCGGATCGCGGTGCAGAGGTTGGTCTTCTGGCTCAAGCAGCTTTTGCACTGCCGGCATTCCGGCGTGTAGAGCGGGATCACATGATCGCCCGGCTTCACCGACGTCACGCCGGCGCCGACCTCGCGAACGATGCCGGCACCTTCGTGACCGAGCACCGAGGGGAAGATGCCTTCACTGTCGAAGCCGTCGAGCGTGTAGGCGTCGGTATGACAGATGCCGGTCGCCTTGATCTCGACGAGGACCTCGCCGGCCTTGGGGCCTTCCAGGTCGAGCTCGACGATCTCAAGCGGCTTCTTTGCTTCGAATGCGACTGCGGCGCGGGTCTTCATCTTGGTCTCCACTAAACATCAAACAGGTTTTCATTCGCGCCGGTCACGCTCACTTCTTGTCGTTGTGACCCATGCAGGCGTCTTCCGCCTTTCCATAGGCTTCCGACTTGTCTTCGTGCTTGGCCGGGCGAACGCGCCCCACCGCATCGGTGGAACGGGCACGCAGGTAGACATAGAGGTCGTCCATGTAGCAGGCAACGTTCGGGTTATCGCCGAACGCCGGCATCACGTTCTCCTGTGACGTCGACACGTTCTTGCGTCCGCTCGCAACCACGCCGAGAAAGTCGGCATAGTTCATGGTCTTCAGCGAATCCTTCAACGCCGGCGCGTAGGTCGATCCCATGCCATCAGGTCCGTGGCAGACGTGGCATTCCGAGTGGTAACGGCGGTAACCGGAATAGGTGTACCAATCCACCGTTCCGTCGGGCGCCACCTTGTAGGTCGGGTTGCCGTCCTTATCGAGATATTTGCCGTCCTCGGATTTGACCGCTGTCGGGTCGCCCGGAGCTTCGGCGGAGGCAACTCCACTCATTGCCACGACAAAGATCGCGGCAGTCACAAACCAGATCTTACGCAAAAGCATATCCTCGCGTGCGGATTGAAGACGGACCGGCGCATGGAGATCGCTCCATGCGCCGGAACGAGGGTTGCTCAGCCTACTGCGGCAGCGAGAACACGGTGAGCGTTCCGCCAAGCGCGGTGTAGTTGCTCAGCGCGGCATAGCCGCCGACTGCACCGAGACCGGCCGTCGGATCAGTCAGACCGGCCGCAAGGCCGATGCCTGCCCAACCGCCAACACCCGAGAGTATGGCCACATACTGCTTGCCATTGTGCTCATACGTATTGACGTTGCCGATGATGCCGGACGGGGTCTTGAACTTGTAGAGCTCCTTGCCCGTCTTGGCGTCGACTGCCTTCAGATAGCCTTCCAGCGTGCCGTAGAACACCACGCCGCCGGCGGTCGCGAGTGCACCCGACCAGACCGAGAACTGCTCCTTGTTCGACCAGACGATCTTGCCGGTCTTGCCGTCCCAGGCGATGAAGTTGCCCATGTTGGTCTCACCGGGAGGCGGATACATCGACAGCGTCGCGCCGACATAGGGCTGACCTGCGGTGTAGCTCACCTTGAACGGCTCGTAGTCCATGCAGACGTGGTTGGTCGGCACGTAGAACAGTTGCGTCTCCGGCGAGTAGGCTGCCGGCTGCTCGTCCTTCGAACCCAACGCTGCCGGGCAGATGCCCTTGACGTTGTGGTCTTCGCCGGCCTTGTCGGTCGACGCTGCGTCAAGAACCTTCGGACGACCATAAGTCGGCGAGTCCTTCTTCATGTCGACGCCGGAGGTCCAGTTCACCTTCGGATCGAACTTCTCGGCGACCATCAGTTCGCCGGTGGCGCGATCGAGGGTGTAGCCGAGGCCGTTACGATCGAAGTGAGTCAGGAGCTTGTGCGGCTTGCCATCGATGGTTTGATCCGAAAGGATCATCTCGTTGACGCCGTCATAGTCCCATTCGTCATGGGGCGTCATCTGGTAGACCCACTTGGCAACGCCGGTATCCGGGTTACGCGCCCAGATCGTCATCGACCACTTGTTGTCGCCGGGACGCTGCTTCGGATTCCAGGTCGAGGGGTTGCCCGATCCGTAATACACGAGGTTCAGTTCGGGATCGTAGGAGATCCAGCCCCAGGTCGCGCCGCCGCCGATCTTCCACTGATCGCCTTGCCACGTCTTCAGGCTCGAGTCCTTGCCGATCGGCTTGCCGAGCTCGGTGGTCTTGTCGTCGACCAGGATCTGATCGTCCGGACCTTCCGAGAAGCCACGCCAGACCAGCTTGCCGGTCTTGATGTCGTACGCGGTCATGTGCGCCTGCACGCCGAACTCACCACCGGAGATGCCGATCAGGACCTTGTCCTTGACGACGAGCGGCGCTGAGGTGCCGGTGGCGCCCTTGCTGGGATCGCCGTCCTTCACGGACCACACCACCTGACCGGTCTTCGCATCGAGCGCGACCAGCGTGGTGTCGGCCTGGTGCAGGAAGATCTTGCCATCACCATAGGCGACGCCGCGGTTGACGGTGTCGCAGCACATCACCGGAATGACGTTCGGATCTTGCTTGGGCTCGTATTTCCAGACGATCTGGTTGTCTTTGGAAAGGTCAAGAGCATAGACCTTGTTCGGGAACGGAGTGGAGAAGTACATCATGTTCCCGATGACGAGCGGCCCGCCTTCGTGACCGCGCAGCACGCCGGTCGAAAACGTCCAGGCGACCTGCAACTTTCCGACGTTCGAGGCGTTGATCTGATTCAGCTTCGAGTAGCGCTGATTGGCGTAGTCGCCAGCCGGCATCACCCAATCTTTCGGGTTCTGCGCCATCTTGTGGAGTTCGTCATTGGCAGTGGCAGCTCCGGCGGCGAACACCGCCATTGCCCCAAGGCTGGTCGCGTATAGCAGCTTGCGCATCGTGGATTTCCTCCCAGGTTCAAGAGCTCAAGGGTTTCCGCCGAAACGGCCCCACTTCTTCCATTTTGGTACCCCAGTCGTAGTCCGATCGAATCCGGCTGACTTGCCCAAAAGAGAAGAGCCGTTTGCTCAAAAGCGAAGCTTCATAAGATTTTTCCAGCCTGGGTCCGAATTGGCAGGAATGGTTGCTTCATGTTGCAGGGCATCAATCGCGGCTGGCGCAATTCGAGCGCCGGTTTGACGGTGCTAAGGTTGCGCTTGACGAGCCCAGAACTAAGTCGGAGGATTACCCGACATTAACCGGGAAGAAATCCCGTCGCCTCCCTAAGCTGTTCAGAATCAGGGAGAAGGCGCATCATCCCGAACCAGACCTAAGCTCTGTGGGCGGTCACGTTGGGGATCGAATCGGTGGCTGGAAAGATGTCCGAGACAGTCCATTCACTCAGCACGAACGGATTGACGCCCAAGCGTCAGATCCAGCGCTGGTCGGATGCGCTCACTGACCTCTGCGGTCAGTTCGACGTCGATGCGCTCGAGGGATCCTCGCTCGAGGGTCGCATCAATTTCACGACGGTCTCACGGTTGAAGCTGTGCCAGATCGAGGCAAGCCAGCACCGGATTGCGCACACCATCTCGCGCATCAAGCTGAGCGAGCACCCCTACATCAAGATCGTGTTCCAGACCCACGGCGTCTCGCATTTCGAGCAGGACGGTCTGCACTTCGACATCTTGCCAGGCGACTGCTTCGCCTATGACGTGTCGTGTCCGCACACGATCATCAGCCCGTCCCTGACGCGTCACGAGGTTGTCATCGTTCCAAAGGACCTGCTCAAGGAGCGCGGCTTCCAGCTCTCCAAGATGGCGCCGTGCAAGCTGTCGGCGCGCAACGGCACCGGCCGCATTGCCTATGATTTCGTCCATGCCGCGTTCGGCGAGGCGCCGACGCTGAGCCCGGTTAACGCGGTCGGCGTGGCCGATGCGTTGATCGATCTCCTGCTGCTGCCGCTGCGCGAGACCGGCGCGATGTTCGACCGCGGCAGCGCTGAAGCGACCTATGTGCGGGCCCAGGGCTTCATCCGCGAGCATCTGCGCGATCCGGATCTGTGCATCGACCGCATTTCCGCGGCGCTGGGCTGCTCGAAGCGCTATCTGCACATGCTGTTCAGCGATCGCGGCATGACGGTCAGCGACTACATCTGGAAGGCCCGGCTGCAGAATTGCCGGCAGGAGCTGGAATCCCAGAACGGCAAAACCATCACCGATGTCGCGTTCTCTTGGGGCTTCTCGAGTTCCTCGCATTTCAGCCGCGTGTTCCGGAAATATTTCGGCATCGCGCCCTCCTCCGTCCACAAGGGTCTGCACGGCGGCATGCCGGTGGACGTGGTGCTGGAGTAGCGTCTCCGTCTGGCGTGCGGGCGCCACGCCATGCTGTCCGCCATCAAATTCTCCTCGGTCAAAGCCTGGGCGCGCAACCTGAAACGGGACAGCGTTGCGCTCTATCTCGCATCGCGTGACCCGCGCGTACCGTGGTACGCCAAGGCGCTTGCGATCGCCATCGCGGCCTATGCGCTCTCGCCGATCGACCTGATACCGGACTTCATCCCAGTGCTCGGCTATCTCGACGACCTGATCCTGCTGCCGCTCGGCATCTGGCTTGCGCTTTCGCTGATTCCGGACGAGGTCATGGCAGAATGCCGCACCAGGGCCGCAGCCGTCTTGCAGCGCCCGATCAGCCGGGCCGGCATGATCGCGATCGTCATGCTCTGGATCGCCGGCGCACTGGCGCTGGCATCGACCGCCTTCAGATATTGGGCACCATCAGCGACCTAAGCGCGCGCGGCCTTCGGCACCAGCGCCTCGACCGTCACGCCATCATCGGCGGAATCGATCTTGAGCGTGCCGCCAAGCGCGAGGATGCGCTCCTGCATCCCGGTCAAGCCACGGCCGAGCCGGTGATCGCCGAGCATGCCGCGACCGTTGTCGCGGACCCGCACCAGCGCACAGCCGCGGTTGCCGCGCGCGCCGGTCTGCCGCTCCGCAGGTTCGATCGTGATATCGACTGACGTTGCGCCGGCGTGGCGGAACACGTTGGTGAGCGCTTCCTGGACGATGCGATAGATCGTCAGGTCGGCCATCTCACCGGTATAGCCGAGATCCGGCGATACGTTGCTGTCGATCTCCACCTCCGGATGCGTTTCGCTCCACATCCGCACCAGCGCGCCGAGTGCTTCCGCAAGCCCGAGCTCGGCCAATCCCACCGGCCGCAATCGCTCCAGTATGCGGCGGGTGAATTGCTGGAGCGCGTTGACCTGCTCGAGGATGGCGTTGCCGTGCTTGAGCAGCGCCGCCGGATCGGGCTGCTCGACCTCCGACAGCCGGGTCAGCGCACCGGCATGCGCGCGCAGCGCGAACAGATAGGGCCCGAACTCATCGTGCAATTCGCGCGCGATCTCCTTGCGCTCGGAATCCTGTAGCGAGACCGCACGCTCGGCCAGCTGCCGCTTGCTGTCCACGGCTTCGCCCAGCGTCGCCGCCAAATGGTTCAATTTGGCACAGATCGCAGCCAATTCCGGCGATCCGCCGGGCTCGACACGCGCATCGTAATCACCGGCCTCGATGCTGATCATGGCCTGCGACAGCGCCTCCAGCGGCGCCAGCGCGCGACCGACCACCAGCATGGTGACCAGAAGCAGCGCCACCGCGATCGCGGAGCCCACCTCGAGCTGGGTGACGATGCCGTCCCAGATCTCGGCGATCTCATCGTCCGGATGCGAGGTGATGACAAGCGATTGCGGCTTGCCGTGAACCGAGATCGGCACCCGCACCGAGGTCTGCTCGGGATGGACCAGCGCGACGAACCACTTCGGCGCGGCACGCGGATCGCCGGCGTCCTCGGACCGCTCGGTGGATTTTGCGGTCGCGCCATCCTGCCGCGTAATGCTGACGTGGCGCAGCCGGCTCAGGTCCTGGACGATCTGATCGAGCCGTGCATCGGGGTCCGGCGCCTCGTCGAGACCGGCCACGATCGTCGCAACGAACTCGCGCGCCAGCCGGATCACGCTCTGATCCTCGGCCTGGACGCGCGGGCCTGCTTCGAGCACGAGCCGCGCAATATTGATGCCCAGGCCAAGCGCCAGGATCAGCGCCAGCAGCAGGTTGATCCGCGCGCGCAAGGATAGCTTTTGCCACATGACGTTGCCCCCGACCGCGATCCCTCCTCCGAGAGGATCGTTGACAGCCAAATTTGCCCGGCTATCTAATCGCACCCTATCGCAATCCCGTGCGAGGTGCACAACCGGTCGGAACCGAGGTGTTCTTCGTGCAAGCTGATGTGATGACAAGTGAATCGAAGCAGGTCGCCGGAACAACGCCATGCGCATTCTGATCGTTGATGATCATCCCATCGTTGCCTCCGGTTGCCGCACCGTGTTCGCCGACGATCCCGAGATCACGCTGCTGGAAGCCGCGGATGCCGAAAGCGGCGAGCGGGCGTTCGTCGCGGAAAAGCCCGATCTCTGCGTGATCGACATCAACCTGCCGACTGTCTCCGGCTTCGAGCTGGCGCGCCGTATCCTGACGCGCGATGCGGCCGCGCGCCTCATCATGTTCAGCATGAACGACGACCCGGTGTTCGCCGCCCGCGCCATCGACATCGGCGCCAAGGGCTACGTCTCGAAGACCGGCGATCCCAACGACCTGGTGGAGGCGGTGCGCGAAGTCGGCAATGGCGGCGTCTATCTGCCGCCGGCGATCGCACGCAATGTCGCGTTTGCGCGACCGGGCTTTGCGCAAAACCCGCTATCCAAGCTCACCTCGCGCGAGATGGAGATCCTGCGCCTGCTCAGTTCCGGCAAGAGCCTGTCGGAAATCGCCTGGCTGGTGCATTCGTCATACAAGACGGTCGCGAACACGTCATCGATCATGCGCCAGAAGCTTGGCGTGCGCACTTCGGCCGAGCTGGTGCGCCTGGCGATCGAGAGTGGCGTCGCCTGACGCTGCACTCCAACACAGAGGAAGAATATGGCAATGCAGACGGTTTCCCAGAACAAGTCGCATGGCGGCACGCAAGGCGTCTACCGGCATCCGAGCCGCGAGACCAAGACCGACATGACCTTCTCGGTGTTCGTCCCGGAGCACGCGGCCGGCGCCAAATTGCCGGTCGTCACCTATCTGTCGGGCCTGACCTGCACCCACGCCAACGTCACCGAGAAGGGTGAATTCCGCGAGGCGTGCGCCGAGCTCGGCTTGATCTTCGTCGCACCCGACACCAGCCCGCGCGGCGAAGGCGTTCCCGGCGACCCCGCCAATGCATACGATTTCGGCCTCGGCGCAGGCTTCTACGTCGACGCGACGGAGCAGCCGTTCGCGACCAATTACCGGATGTGGAGCTACGTCACCGAGGAATTGCCCAAGCTGATCGCCGAGCACTTCCCGGTCGACACGACGCGGCAGTCGATTCTCGGTCACTCCATGGGCGGCCACGGCGCGCTGACGGTGGCGCTGCGCTATCCCGACCGCTATCGCGCGGCCAGCGCATTCGCACCGATCGTGGCACCATCGCAGGTGCCGTGGGGCAACAAGGCGCTCGGCGGCTATCTCGGCAGCAACAAGCAGGCATGGCGCAAGCACGATGCGGTCGCGCTGATCGAGGACGGCGCCCGCTTCTCCGATCTGCTGGTCGATTACGGCGATGCCGATGGCTTTCTCACTGAGCAGCTGCGGCCCGAGCTGTTGAAGGAGGCGTGCGAGAAGGCCAACATTCCCCTCACCCTGCGGCGTCAGCCGGGCTACGACCACAGCTACTACTTCATCTCGACCTTCATGGCCGATCATCTGCGCTGGCACGCCGCGCGGCTGAAGGGTTGAACATCACTTAGAACGGCACCAGTCCATCACCGTCATCCTGAGGAGCCGCGAAGCGGCGTCTCGAAGGATGCACGGCACGGCTGGTGGCCTTCGAGACGCGCGCAAGGGCGCGCTCCTCAGGGTGACGGAGATGGGATTGCCACATCAGCGCCAATGCAAACAAAACGAAGGACTGAACTACCGCGCCTGCGGCGCGCCGTAGTTCGGCGCGAGCAGGCGGTTGCGCACGAGGTAGTCCGTGGCGCGCGACCAGGATTCATCGGTGTTGCCGCGCATGTCGGCGCTCGCGGCGGCGACCAATTGCCCGGTGTGCACGTCGCGCAGATAGAGATTGATGTTGAGGATGAGGTTGGAGACCTTCTGCACCACGCCGGTCATCGCTAGGTCAGCGCCGAGCTCGCCGGCCAGCTTTACGTCGCAGCCGCCGCAGGCCTGAAGATTGCTGCCGTGCGCCGCAGCATTGACGGGCGCGATATCGAGCACACGGAACTTGCCGGAGTCCGCAAGCTCCTTGCGGACCTGATCGCCGGTCCGCACCAGCCGCGCCTGCTCGTCGGTTCGCGGCCCGTTCACCTCTCCTTGCAGGCTGGTGTCGATCATCTCGAGGTCGAACACCGCAAGCTTGGGCGGCTCGGCGCGGGCCGCCGCAGACATCACCAGCAAAGACAAGACGACGAGCGCAAATCTCATGCAAACCCTGATCTCATGATTGTGAACCAATCGAATTTGTAACCTTGCAACGACAAAAAGCGGGGTTGCAAGCCAGGCCAATTCCGGCATCTTGCACGTCAACGCATGGCCGGAAAAGCGGAAGCTTTCGACAATGCCATGCCGAGTGAGGAAAGACTGCGGGAGGAGTTATGTTCCGATGGCTGATCGGCACGATCGCGCTCAGCATGATGGCAACCGGAGCGCTGGCGGCTGATCCCGTCGAGATCCATATCGGCTATCTCGGCCATGCCGGCGTCAAATCGACGCTCTCGCTGGTCGAGCAACCGGCCGACAATGACGGCATTGCCGGCGCGCGCCTCGCGATCGAGGACAACAATACGACCGGCAAGTTTCTCAATCAGCGCTTCGTGCTCGACGAGGTCAAGGTCAAGGACAGCGACGATGTCGCCAAGGTCGCGACCGATCTCGCCGGCCGCAACGACTACATCATCACCGACCTACCCGCCGATGCCCTGCTGAAGGTCGCCGATGCGCTGCGCGACCGCGGCACTGTGCTGCTGAACGCGGGGGCGATCGACGACCGGCTGCGTGAGCAGGATTGTCGCGGCAATGTCATCCATGTCGCGCCGACCCGCTCGATGCTGGCGGACGCGCTCGGCCAATACCTGGTGTGGAAGCAGTGGAAGCGCTGGCTGCTGGTGACCGGCTCGCATGATCAGGACAAGCTCTACGCCGAGGCGCTGCGCCGTGCCGCCACCCGCTTCGGCGCCAAGATCGTCCAGGAACGGACCTTCGAGGACACCGGCGGCGCGCGGCGCACCGACTCTGGCGTGACGCTGATCCAGCGCCAGATGCCGGTGTTCACCCAGCAGGCACCGGCTTATGACGTGCTGGTTGCCGCCGACGAGAGCGAGGTGTTTGCGAATTACCTGCCGTACCGGACCTGGGATCCGCGCCCCGTAGCGGGCTCGGCGGGCCTGGTGCCGACCAGCTGGGACGCGTCGCATGACCAATGGGGCGCGATCCAGATCCAGAACCGCTTCGTCAAGCTGAACATGCGCCGCATGACCGCGCTCGACATGCAGGCCTGGACCGCCGCGCGCATGATTGGCGAGGCCACTTCCCGCACCAACTCGGGCGACCTCAAGAAGGTCACCGCCTTCCTCAAAAGCAAGGATTTCTCGATCGCCGCCTTCAAGGGCACGCGATTGACCCTGCGCGACTGGAATTGGCAGCTCCGTCAGCCGATCCTGCTGGCCGATGGTCGTATGGTCGTTTCGGTCTCGCCGCAGGAAGGTTTCCTGCACCAGGTCTCCGAGCTCGACACGCTCGGTGTTGACCGGCCTGAAACGAAGTGCAAGCTGCAGTGAGGGAGATGAAACGCATGTGGCGCCGCTGTCTGTTGACCGGGATGCTCGTTTGGCTTGCCGCGACACCGGCGTCCGCCTTCGTTGCCTATGTCTCCAACGAGAAGGGCAACACCGTCACCGTGATTGACACCAACAGCTGGGCGGTGACCAAAACCATCAAGGTCGGCCAGCGGCCGCGCGGCGTCGAGTTCTCGCGCGACGGCAAGTTCGTGATGGTCGCAGTCGGCGACGACGACACCATCCAGGTGATCGACACCAAGACCCAGGAGATCGTCGACACCCTGCCCTCCGGCCCCGACCCTGAATTGTTCACCCAGGATGCCGCCGGTAACACGTTGTATGTCGCCAATGAGAACGACAACACGGTCACAGTGATTGATCTCAAAACGCGCGCCCGGATCGGCGACATCCAGGTCGGCGTCGAGCCCGAGGGCATGACGATCAGCCCGGACGGCAAGATCCTGATCAACACGTCCGAAACCACCAACATGGCGCATTTCATCGACACCTCGACGCGCCAGATCGTCGCCAATGTGCTGGTCGATTCACGTCCGCGCTTCGCCCAATTCAAGCGCGACGGCTCCGAATTGTGGGTCTCCTCCGAGATCGGCGGCACGGTATCGATCATCGATCCGGTCAAGCGCGAAGTGACCGGCAAGATCACCTTCGAGATCCCGGGCCTGCGCAACGAGGCGATCCAGCCCGTCGGCATCGGCATGACCAAGGACGGCAAGACCGCGTTCGTCGCGCTCGGCCCCGCCAACCGCGTCGCGGTGGTCGACGGCGCGACCCACAAGGTGCTCAAATATCTCCTGGTCGGCCAGCGGGTCTGGCACATGGATTTCACTCCGGATGAGAAATACCTGATGGTCACCAACGGCGTCTCGAACGACGTCTCGGTGATCGATGTCGCGTCCCAGAAGGTGATCAAGACCATTCAGGTCGGCGAACTGCCCTGGGGGATCACGATCGCGCAGCCATGACCGCAACCGACGCCCATATCGCGAACCAGCCCCCGCCGGATGCAGGCGCTGTAGCAGCCGTGCAGCCGGCACTGTCGATCGGCAATGTCAGCCATAGCTACGGCCCGCGGCGCGCCCTGATCGACGTCAACTTCACGGTTGCGCCTGCGAGCTTCACCGCTTTGCTGGGCCTCAACGGCGCCGGCAAGAGCACGTTGTTCTCGCTGGTGACGCGGCTGTTCGGCATCCAGAACGGCCAGATCAAGATCTTCGGCCACGATATCAGCCGAACACCGGGTGAAGCGCTGCGGCTGATGGGCGTCGTGTTCCAGCCGCGCACGCTCGATCTCGATCTCTCGCTGACGCAGAACCTGCTGTATCACGCCGCGCTGCACGGCATCTCGCGACGCGAGGCGCGGCTGCGCAGTGCCGAAGTGCTCACCCGCATCGGGCTTGCCGACCGCTCAGGCAGCAAGGTGCGCGATCTCTCGGGCGGCCAGATGCGAAGGCTCGAAATCGCCCGCGCGCTGCTGCATCGGCCCAGGCTGTTGCTGTTGGACGAGGCCACCGTCGGGCTCGACGTCAAGGCGCGCGCCGACATTCTCGACCATGTCCGCCAGCTCGTCACCGAACAGGGCATCGGCGTGCTGTGGGCGACGCATCTGTTCGACGAGATCATGCCGGGCGACGGCCTCGTGGTGCTACACCAGGGCCGGATGCTGGCGCACGGGCCGATGGCGCGCGTCATCGCCGATGCCGGCGCCCAGGACGTCAACACCGCATTCATGCGCCTGACCGGAACGGCAACCCTCACCGGAAAACCGCCCACATGAGCAGCACGACGGTCACGCCCGAGCGCAGCGGCTTCTCGGTTTCAGAATACATCGTCTGCCTGAACGGCATCGTGTGGCGCGAGGCGCTACGCTTCCTGCATCAGCGCGAGCGCTTCGTCTCGGCGCTGGTCAGACCGCTGGTCTGGCTGTTCATCTTCGCGGCCGGCTTCCGTCAAGTGCTCGGCATCTCGATCATCCCACCCTATGAGACTTACATCCTCTACGAAGTCTATATCGCGCCCGGCCTGATGGCGATGATCCAGCTGTTCAACGGCATGCAATCCTCGCTGTCGATGGTCTATGACCGCGAGATGGGCAACATGCGCACGCTGCTGGTCAGCCCGCTGCCGCGCGGCTATTTGCTGTTCTGCAAGCTGCTCGCCGGCACCGCGGTGTCGCTGCTGCAGGTCTACGCTTTCCTGCTGATCGCCTGGTTCTGGGACATCACGCCGCCGACCATCGGCTATCTCACCGTGCTTCCGGCGCTGGTGCTCTCGGGCTTGATGCTCGGCGCGTTGGGCATGTTGATCTCGGCCAGCATCAAGCAGCTCGAAAATTTCGCCGGCGTGATGAACTTTGTGATCTTCCCGATGTTCTTCGCATCGTCGGCGCTCTACCCGCTCTGGCGGGTGCAGGAAGGCAGCCCGATGCTGTATTATGTCTGCCAGTGCAATCCGTTCACCCATGCGGTGGAGCTGATCCGGTTTGCGCTGTACGGCAAGATGAACTGGGTCTCCCTCGCGGTGGTCGGCGGCTGCACGGTGGTATTCATGATCGGCGCGATCCTGGCTTACGATCCATCGCGCGGCCTGGTGCGCCGCGGACCCGGCGGAGGCGAGGCATGACAATCTGGCGCATGGCACTCGGCGTGCTGCTCGCGGTGATTCTGTCGAACCAGGTCGCATCGGCTGCGGACCCGCGCTATCCGGACTGGCCCTGCCAACAGGCCAAAGTCCCCGAGATCTCGCTCGCTGCGGTGTGGGCCGGCCCGCCGCTCGGCGACGCTGAGACCAAATGGCGTGACGATCCGAAGGTCAGCGCACTGGCGACCAAGCTCGCCGCGCGCCGAATTCCATTGGAGGATGCGCAGAAGCAGATCACCGAATTTCTGTCTGCTGCCGCGGCCGACAAGGCCAATGCCGGAAAGCTGCTGTTTGCGGGCCTGTTCGATACGCTCAACGGCCAGCGCGCCTCGGTCATGAACGGGCTCGAGCGCGTGATGCGCAAGCAGCGCGAGGCCGCGGAAAAGATCCGCGACGATACGATCAAGCTGCAGTCGTTGCAGGACGCCACCCCTCCGGACCAGGCCAAGGTCGACGAACTCGGCAATCAGCTGGTCTGGGAGACGCGGATCTTCGAGGACCGCGGACGCGTGGTGAAGTTCGTCTGCGAGGTGCCGACCGCCATCGATCAGCGCCTGTTCGCACTGGGCCGCACCATCCAGCAGGAGCTGGATTGAGGCCTGCGACCGATCGTCCCGCGTGAATCCAGACACGCCTGCCGATCTGCTCGTTTGGGCCGCCTTGTTCCGGAACCAACTGCGCGCCCCGCTCGTTGACCCCAACTATATCTGAAGTTGGGAGACCTCGATGAGAGCAGCCAAGATCGTCATGACCAGCCTCGCAGCCGCGAGCCTGATCACCTCAGCGGCTTTCGCCCAGCAACCGATGACTGGAATAGTCACCAAGATTGACCGATTGAGCGGAACCATCTCGCTCCAGCAGACGCAAAGCGGAACGGTGGGCGCGGCCGGCGGCGCGATGCTGGAATACAAGGTGCCCAAGGGACTGTCGCTGGAGGACTTCCACGCCGGCGACAAGGTGACGTTCACCACCACAGACAGCGATGGCGGCAAGACCATCAACAAGCTCGACAAGCAGAAATAACCGGCACCACACGCGAGGACGGGCTCAATGCTCGCCCTCGCGCGGCTCGGGCTCCGCTTCCGCCAGCGGCAATTTGGCGCGTCCCCAGCCGTCGGTTCCCTCCGGATACCACGCCACGTTGCGGTAGCCGTAGGACAGCACGCGCTTGGCCGCGTTCCACGACATCCAGCAACTCTCCTGGCAGTAGATCACCAGCAATTTTGCCTTGTCGTCACCGGAGGCGCGGACCAGACCGCGTTGCAGATAGTCCTCGGTCGATGCGGCGAGCTTGCCGTAGCCGGTGTCGGGCAGCCAGATGCTGCCGGGAATGTTGAGATGCGGCCGCTCGCGCCACACCGTGCCGGCGGGAAGATTTGGTTTCGGTGCGCGTGGCAGCACGTCGATGAAAGCGCCTGATTTGTCGCGCCAGATCGCTTCCGCCTCCGCAGTCGAGAGCACGCGGGCGCCGGCAAGCGTCACCGGCACCGGCGCGCGGTAATCCTCGGTGCGATAGCCTTCCGGCTCTGCGGGCGGGTCCTGCGCGCGGACAGGCGAGGCGGCGATGAGCATCACCGCAAGCATGGCCGCGAGCCGGATCATGGCGACTTGGTCGCGCTCTCCGGACCGATCGGATGGTCGTTCTCGTCGAGCAGCGGCACGCCGTAATCGAGCAGGATCTTGTTGATCGCCGGCTGGTTCTCCTGGATCAAGCGGTTGAGTTGCCGCTTCCAGTTCTGATCTGACCCGCGCACGCCCATGCCGATGCGATAGACCAGCTTCGGTCCAGTGGTCTCCTTGACCAGTGGCGTGATGTGCAGCGGCGGATTCGCCTTCTTGGCATAGAAGCCCGCCATCGGCCCCCACAGGATGCCGGCGTCGATCTCACCCTTGGCAAGGTCGTCCATCATGGCCGCGGCCGACGAATCGTAGCGGGTGTCGATCATCAGCGGATAGGGCTTCGCGTTGCCCATCAGGCCGGCGGCGGCCATGTTGGTCGCGGGCGGCGTTCCGGCGACGATGCCGATATGCTTGCCCTTCAGCCGCTCGTCCTCGAGCGTCGTGACCTGATCGAGCTCGCCGCCCGCCTTGGTCACCAGCGCATAGGCCGTGCGGTAGTAGGGATTGGTGCCCTGGGCGAGGTCATCGCCCTGTGGAAAGCCCATGATCACGTCGCAGCGATGCGCCGCGAGCGTCATCCGCACGAAGCCGGTCGCCTGCGGGAAGAACATGTAGTCGAGCTTCTTCTGCAGCTTCTCGGCGAAAAGCTCACCGATCTTGTTCTCAAAGCCCTCGCCCTTCTCGTTCGAGAACGGCAGGTTGCGCGGATCGGCACAGATGCGCAGCACCTTGGCATCGACCAGCTCGATCGAGAGTTCGCCCTGATCATTGACCTGCGCGCGCGCGATGTCGCGGCCGGCAAGACTGACGATCAAGCCGAAAAGCGCGAGCAGAACAGGACGGCATCCGACAATTCTCATTACGTAGTCTCCTCGTGATCGGATCGATCGCCGCGATCCAGCAATTGCCCGGCGCACCATGACGTGCAACAGGAATAATCATCCTGATTGCGCCGCGTTGCTTGTTGCAGCGCACACTGGCGCGCGACGACATCGATCGCGCGCCCCGGAGAAACTGAGGCGGAAACATGGTTCATGGCGGATCGGTGCTTGCGCTGCTCCTGGTGCTTTGGGCGCCGACCATAGCGTGGGCGCAAGAGGCGGAATTGCCTGTAAGCGAAGTCGCTCGCGGAATATTCGTTCACGCCGGCGTCACTGCATTGATGACGCGCGAGAATGAAGGCGCCATCGCCAATATCGGGTTCGTGATTGGCGACAGCGCGGTCGCCGTCATCGACACCGGCGGCAGCGTACGCGAAGGGCGGCAATTGCTCGCCGCGGTCCGCAGTCACACCGACAAGCCGATCCGCTACGTGATCAACACCCACGCGCATCCGGACCACAGCTTCGGCAACGCGGCTTTCGTCAGCGACGGGACTAGTTTCGTCGGTCACAAGATGCTGCCCCGCGCGCTGGCGGCACGCGGGCAATTCTATCTCGACGGCTTTCGCCGGACGATGGGCGACGCCTTGATCGATGAGGTAAAGATCATCCCGCCAACCGTGCTGGTCGAGCACACGCTGAAGCTCGACCTCGGCGGACGAAGCCTCACCCTGAAGGCATGGCCGCCCGCCCATAGCGACAACGACCTCACCGTGTTCGACGCGCAAACCAGCACTCTGTTCGCCGGCGATCTGGTGTTTCTCGTCCATGTCCCTGTGGTCGACGGCAGCCTCAAGGGTTGGCTGCGTGCGCTCGACGACCTCGCGGCCATTCCCGCCGAGCGCGTGGTTCCCGGTCACGGACCCGTGAGCGCATGGCCTGCGGCGCTCGCCGACGAGCGGCGTTATCTTAAGACGCTGGCAGCGGACGTCCGCGCGCTGGTCAAGAGCGGCAAGCCGATCACGGCTGCGGCAGAGCATGCCGCGGAAGCCGAGCGGCCGCGCTGGCAATTGTTCGACGATTACAACGCCCGCAACGCAACTGCAGCATTTTCGGAAATTGAATGGGAATAGCCGTTGGTCCTATAATGACGCGGCTCGCACAGGATTTCGCGAACATGACCGGACATCCCGCCCGCCTGCTCTGCATCGCCAGCCTGCTCACAATCGCGCTGGGCACACCAGCTGCGTCCGCGGCGGAGACCTATGATCCCTGGCCCGGGCTGGTCCAGGATATCTTCAGCAATCGCCCGATGAATGACGGCAACGACGTCATCGGCATCGAGATGCCGATGCGCGCGGAAGACGCCGCGATCGTCCCGGTGACGCTGCGCACCAAGCTTCAGCCCAGCGATAGCCGCCGCGTCGTCGCGATCACGCTGGTGATCGACGAGAACCCGGCCCCGATGGCCGCGAAATTCACGCTGGGGCCGGACGCCAACGTCACCGAGATATCGACCCGCGTTCGCGTCAACAACTACACCAACGTGCATGCCGTCGCGGAGCTCAGCGACGGCAAGCTCTATGTCAGCAAGGTCTATGTCAAAGCGTCCGGCGGCTGCTCGGCACCGGCGGGCAAGAACGTCGAGGAGGCGAACAACCGGCTCGGCCAGATGCGCTACCGCCAGTTCACAAGGTCCGAACAGGGGCCGGCGAGCAGCACGCGGGAAGCCCAGATCATGATCGGCCATCCGAACAATTCAGGCCTGCAGATGGACCAGCTCACGCAACTCTATATCCCGGCCTTCTTCATCAACGAGCTGCACGTCTGGCAGGACGACAGCCCGGTGCTGGCGATGGAGGGCGGGATCTCGATTTCCGAGGATCCCAATATCCGCTTCACCTACGTCTCGAATGGCGCCAAGCGCTTCCGTGCCGAGGCCAAGGATACCGAAGGGCACGTGTTCGAGCACGAATGGAAGGTCGAGAATCCCGGGACCTGACCTGCCAGCTATCTGACGATAGACTTTAGAAGCACCTGACTTCGGCCTCGGCCTGCGCGCGCCTGAGGTCGTTGAGCGCGTTGGCGGCCTGCTCCGAGGAGCGGAACTGGCCGCCCAGATTGCCCTGCACCTGCGCCATGCTCAGCACGGTCTCGGCGGTGACGTAGCGGTCATAGGGGATGATCGAGGCGACCACGTCGATCGAGCAGGAACATTGCTCGATCGCCTGCCGGCTCTCGCCATTGGCTTTCATGCAGCCGAACACATATTCCGCCCGCGCCGAGGTCGGATAGTCGTTGATCTCCTGGGCCCGCGCGCCCATGGAAGTCCCGGCGAGCAAGGCCGCGACGGCGACAATCGGTCGTAGCATCCCAGCTCCTGCCATGGTCCTGCTTCCTCTTCTCTTTCCGCAAGCTATGCTATGGAGGTTGATCAGAAAAGAAAACATTCGGGGAAGTGGCTCAACAAACGATGATCATCTCTGTACGCACGGTGTTGGCTGCGGCAGTTCTGGCGGTCATGCAGTTCGGCACCTCGTGCAATGCGGAGACCGTCCGCGTTGCAGCGCAGAAGACCGGAACGCTGGCCTGGGAACTGGCCGTCATTCGCTCCCATGGTCTCGACAAGAAGGCCAATCTGTCGATCGACATCGTCGAACTCGCCAGCCCCGAGGCCGGCAAGATCGCGCTGCGCTCCGGCACGGCCGACGTGATGGTGTCGGACTGGCCCTGGGTGTCGCGCGAACGTTCGCTCGGCGCCAAGCTGCAATTCTATCCCTATTCGAGCGCGTTGGGCGCTGTGATGGTCCCGGCCGCCTCGCCGCTCAAGACGCTCGCCGACCTCAAGGGACGCAAGCTTGCGGTTGCCGGCGGCGCGATCGACAAGAACTGGCTGCTGCTGCAAGCCGCATTGAAGCAGGACGGGGTCGACCTGAAGTCGCAGTCAACCATCGTCTATGGCGCGCCGCCATTGCTCGCCGCCAAGACCCTCGACGGCGAGATGGACGCGACGCTCAATTACTGGAATTTCTGCGCCGCGCTTGAAGCCAAGGGTTTTCGCCGTCTCGCCGGCATGGAAGACGTGCTGAAAAAGCTCGGCAGCAAGGGCCGCATCGCGATGATCGGCTATGTGTTCGACGAAGCCTGGGCCAACGCCAACAAGGACCTGGTGGCCCGCTTCATCGCCGTGACGCGTGCCGCAAAGGATATTCTCGCGACCTCGGATGCCGAATGGGACACCATCGCGCCGCTGACCGGCGCGCAGGATCCGAAGACGCTGCATGCCTATCGCGACCGCTACCGAGAAGGCATCCCGCGCCGTCCGATCGCCGACGAAGAAGCGGATGCCCGCGTGCTGTACCGGGTGCTGGCGCAACTCGGCGGTCGTGATCTGGTCGGCACCGCGACCGAACTCGATCCTGGCACGTTCTACCAAGCGATCCCGGGAGACTAGCGGTGCTCCGTCTGCTGTCCTTCGCGCTGTTCATCGCGACCTGGTGGGTTGCCTCGCTCGTGATCGGCGATGCCAAGCTGCCGGCCCCGCCGGCGGTGCTGTCGGTGCTCGCAGCCGAGGCGCGATCAGGGGCGTTGTTCGTCAATCTCGGCGCAACGCTGGCCCGCGTCGCGCTGGCCTTCACGCTTGCAATGGCACTCGGCTCGGCGATCGGCTATCTGATGGGGCGCGTCTCGCTCGCCAATCGCCTTGGCGATCCCTGGCTGATCTTGCTGCTCAATCTTCCGGCGCTGGTCGTCATCGTGCTGGCCTATATCTGGGCCGGGCTGACCGAGGTTGCCGCGATCGCCGCCATCGCCATCAACAAGCTGCCGACCGCCGTCGTCACGCTACGCGAGGGTGCCCGCGCGCTCGACCCTGCGCTCGACGAGATGGCAACTGCCTTCGCCATTCCGCGCGGCCGCGCCTTCCGGCATGTGATCCTGCCGCAGCTCGCGCCCTACATTGCGGCGGCTGCGCGCTCCGGGCTCTCGCTGGTCTGGAAGATCGTGTTGGTCGCTGAATATCTCGGCCGCCCCAACGGCGTCGGCTTCGAGATCGGTGTCGCCTTCCAGCTGTTCGACATCCCCCTGCTGCTGGCCTATTCGCTGAGCTTTGCCGGCGTCGTGCTCGTGATCGAGACCCTGATGGTGCAACCGTTTGAAACCAGGCTAACCCGGTGGCGGCTCCGTGCAGCTTGAGGTCAATATCACCGGCAAGAGCTTTGTGAGCGCGGCCGGCAAGCGGCACGACGTGCTCAACAACATCACCTTCACCTTGAACGCCGGCGAGGTTGGCGTGCTGTTCGGCCCGTCGGGCTGCGGCAAGAGTACCCTGCTCCGGATCCTCGCCGGGCTCGATAGCAACTACCAGGGCCTAGTCACGCGCTCGCCCGGCATGCGCCTTGGCATGGTGTTCCAGGAGCCGCGGCTATTGCCCTGGCGCACCGTCGAGGAGAACGTGCGTCTGGCCGCACCTGACGTCGACGCCGGCACGCTGTCCGCGCTGTTCGAGTTGCTCGAATTGAGCGCGCACAGCAACCATTTTCCCGGCGAGCTGTCGCTCGGCCTCGCCCGCCGCGTCGCGCTGGCGCGCGCCTTCGCGATCGAGCCGGATTTCCTGATCCTCGACGAGCCGCTGACTTCGCTCGACAATGCGCTCGCGGGGCGGCTGCGCGACCAGGTCGCCACGTTGGTGGCCAGCCGGAAGATGATGACGTTGCTGGTCACCCACGATCTCGACGATGCCGTCCGCCTCGGCGACCGCCTGTTCTTCCTGTCGCCGCGGCCGGCCCGAATCCTTCACGTCGAAACCATCGCCGCGCCGCGCGCAACGCGCGGCGAGCCCGAGATCGGCGAAATCAAGCGGCAGCTCTCACAGTTGGACCTTGCAAATATGTGAGACGCCGTCATCCTTCGGCAAAATTGGTAGGGAGAGACCGGATGGCCCGTGCGTTGATTGCTGTTGGAGTTGCGTTGCTGGTGCTGCCAGCGACCGTGCTCGCCCAAAGCAAGGGCAAAGGCATTCGGCTGTGGAATCTGACCAGCGCGACGATCTCGAGCTTCGAGCTGTCGCCGGCAGGCAAGAATGAATGGGGTCCCAACCAGACGCTGAACGACAAGGACAAGGAAGTCGACCACGACGAGCGCCTGCGCATTACCGGCGTGGAGCCTGGTCGCTACGATGCCAAGGTCGGCTACGGCGGCGGCAAGCAGTGCGTCGCCCGCGACATCGAGATCAAGGCAGACGCCGTGTTTTCGGTGGCCGACAAGGACCTCAAGGACTGCAACAAATAAGGGGCTAGCCGGCCGGCGGTTTGCCGTCCGTGCTCGCGCGATCATTGGTGTGCGGATATTCGCAGCGCCACCGCACCGCAGTCCATTTCGGATGTTCGCCGACCCATTGCGCGATGTAAGGCGGCGCGGCCATCGCGCATTGCTGCAGCGAGCCGTTCCAGTTGAACACCAGGTGCTGCTCCTCGCAGGTGGCGGGCGACAGCACGGCACATACAGTGACAATCAGATCAATCGGGTTCATGCATGAAACCTCGCGGGCGTCGTCGAAAGATAACATAAGCGCTACGCCCGCCGCAGCCGGAAGTTTCAACTCCGAGCGAGATCGAGCGGAACCAAGCGGTCACGGCCCCGCGGAGAACGCCGTCCTCACCCGCGCCGGCACCTCTGAAACCGCCGCCTTGCCGCCAGTTCATTTCGTCAATAAGCTGGTTCCCCACAACTGCTAACAGGCTGATGGCTCTTACGGAAACCTCCTGGCGTGGCGCCACGATCGCGGTGTGCTTGCTGGCGCTCGCCGCGGGCGCCTGGCCTCTCACGGGTCAAGTCCGGCGGGCCGCTGCGGAGCCGCAACCGGACAAATCGGATGCGGGCCGCACCGAGCCCTCCCGCACTGCAACCAGCGACCAGGCCGTGGTCAAGCTGACGCCCAGCCAGCAGGGACAGATCGGACTCGAAACCGCGGTTCTGGAAGCCGCGCCGCATCCCGAGCAATTCCGCGCATATGGCGCCGTGCTGGACATCTCCCGCATCACCGAGCTCACCAACAGCTATGCCAATGCGCAGGCTCAACTCCAGACAGCTCAGGCCAAGCTCGAAGTCGCGAAGAGCGCATTCGAGCGGACCAAGAATCTGGTCGACTCTGCCGCACTGCCGAGAAAGGAAGCCGAAACAGCAGAGGGAACGTTGCGGACCGATAAGGCCGCGCTTGCCGCGGCGGAATCGCAGCTCCGGACGCTCGCAGCGACGGCGCAACAGGAATGGGGGCCGGTGATCGGTCGTGGCATCGTCGAGCGCTCGCCCGCCGTTGTCAGGTTGATCGAGCGCGATCAGTTTCTGGTCCAGGTGACGCTGCCGCCCGGCGTGAGCGTCACCGGGACTCCCGGAACGGCTCTGGCGCAGGCGCCGACGCGCAACGCGAATATCGATCTCCAGTACATCTCTCCGGCAACACGCACCGATCCCCGCATTCAGGGACTGAGCTACTTCTTCTCGGCTCCTGGCGACAGCGGCCTGCTGCCCGGCATGAACACCACAGTCTATGTGCCGTCCGGCACCACCTACGAGGGCGTGTTCATCGAGGATACCGCGATCGTGCGATGGCAGGGCCGATCATGGGTTTACTTGCGTGTGAGCCCCGACAGCTTCCGGCGACTTCCGATCAGCACCGATCAGCCGGTCTCGGATGACGATTACGTCGTCCGGGACATCCCATCGGGATCCGAGATCGTGATGCGAGGCGCGCAGGTCTTGCTGTCCGAGGAGGCCAAGAGCCAGCTTCGGGGCGGCGACGACAATGACTGACGGCATCGGCGCCAGCAGGTCAGGGCCGCAAGCCGCTCTCGTCGCGTTCGCCATCCGCTTCCGTGGCATCGTGCTTGCGCTGTCGTTCGCGCTGCTGGGCTATGGCCTGTTCACGCTCGGCGAAGCCAAATACGGCGTCTTCCCCGAATTCGCTCCACCTCAGGTCACGATCCAGACCGAAGCGCCCGGCCTCAGCCCGGAGCATGTCGAGCTTCTGGTCACGCAACCGATCGAAACGTCGATCAACGGCCTGGCCGGCGTCGAAAGCCTGCGCTCGTCGTCGATCCAGGGCCTCTCGGTGGTGACCGTCATCTTCCAGCCGGGCAGCGATATCTACCGTGCGCGCCAATTGGTGACGGAGCGTCTGGCGGTCGTGGCCGCGCGGCTGCCGCAAGGCGTGCAGCCGCCATCGATGACGCCATTGACCCCGTTGGCCGGCACGGTGCTGGTCATCGGCCTGACGTCCGACAAGCGCTCGCTGATGGATTTGCGCACCATTGCCGACTGGACCGTGTCAAGACGACTGCTGGCCGTACCCGGCGTGGCACAAGTCGCCACCTACGGCAAGGATGTTAGGTCTCTGCAAGTGCAGGTCCGCCCGGACGACCTGATCCGGTTCAAGGTCAGCCTGAATGATGTATTAGCCGCCGCGCGCAAGGCCACCGGCGTACGGGGCGCCGGCTTCATCGATACCGCCAATCAGCGCATCACGCTGCAAACGCAGGGGCAGTCCTTGACGCCCGACCAGCTGGCCCGCACCGTTCTTCTGCACGAAGGCGGCGCAAGCGTGGTTCTCGGCGACGTCGCCACCGTCGTGACCGCGCCCGAGCCGCCGATCGGGGCCGCCCTCATCGACGGCGTACCGGGCATCATGCTCATGGTCAGCCAGCAATACGGCGCCAATACGCGAGAGGTCACCACGCGCACCGAAGCCGCCCTGCAAGAGCTGCGACCGGGCCTTGAAGCCGACGGAGTTCGGCTCCACGCGGACATCTTCCGCCCTGCCAATTTCATCGACGCGGCGACCGAGAACGTGCTCAACGCCTTGTTGATCGGCGGGGTGCTCGTGGTCGTCGTTCTCTTTCTATTTCTTTACGACTGGCGCACCTCGATCATCAGCTGCACCGCCATCCCGCTGTCGTTGATCGCGGCCGTGCTCGCACTGCAATGGATGGGGGAAACGCTCAACACCATGACGCTGGGCGGCCTTGCGATCGCGATCGGCGAAGTCGTCGATGACGCCGTGATCGGCGTCGAGAATGTCGTACGTCGGCTGCGTGAAAACCGCCTGGCAACGGCGCCGAGACCGGAGGCTCGCGTTGTGCTCGACGCCTTCCTCGAAGTACGTACCGCCGTCGCGTATGCGACCTTTGCGGTGCTGCTGGTCTTCCTCCCGATCCTGGCCCTCCCCGGCATTGCCGGCCGTCTGTTCGGCCCCCTGGGCATCGCCTACATCTTCGCCGTGCTCGCCTCGCTCGCGGTTGCGCTTACGGTGACGCCAGCGCTTTCCATGCTGCTCCTCGTCGGCAGGACCGGCGGACAGCGCCTGCATGAACCGCCTGCGGTGCGATGGTCTCGTCGCTACTACCAGGCCTTGCTCCGCCGCATCGGCCGTTACCCGAAGCTGGTGATGACGGCGGCCGCCGCTTTGACGATCGCCGGCGCGGCGATGCTGCCGTTCTTCGGCGGCACCTTCCTGCCGGATCTGCGGGAAGGTCATCTGATCCTGCACGTCTCCGCGATCCCCGGCACCTCGCTCGACGAATCGCTTCGTATCGGCAAGTTGATGACCGATACGCTCCTAAAGATCCCGGGTGTACGCCGGGTCGCGCAACATGCCGGCCGGGCCGAGGCCGGCATCGACACGGTCGGTCCGCATTCCAGCGAGTTCGAGGTCGACCTGGAGCCGGGCCTCTCAGGCAAGGCACAATCCGCAGCAGAAGCGCGCATCAGGGCCGCCCTTGCCGACTTCCCTGGGGTTTCCTTCTCGAGCAAGACCTACCTGACGGAACGCGTCGAGGAGACCGTCTCCGGCTTCAGCGCGGCGGTGGTGGTCAACATCTATGGACCCGATCTCGATGCACTCGAGCGCGCTGCGCGTGACGCCGCGCGTGAACTGGATGAAGTCGCGGGTGCCGCCGACGTGCAGCAACGAACCCCGTCGGGGATGCCGCAGGTCAATGTGACGCTGCGCCCGACCGATCTGCAACGCTGGGGGCTCGATGCGGTCGAAGTGCTCGAATTGATCCGCACCGCCTATCAGGGCGATGTCGTCGGTCAGGGATATGAAGGCAATGCCGTCTTCAATGTGATCGTGATCCTCGACGCGCATGACCGCGCCCGGCTCACCCAGATCGGTGACCTACCGGTGCGCACGCCGAGCGGCGCTTACATTCAGCTGAAGCAAATCGCCGACGTCTACGAAACTTCAGGCCGTTATCAGATCCAGCATCTCAATGCGCAGCGCGTTCAGACCGTCACGGCGAACGTCAGCGGACGCGATCTCGAATCCTTCGTCGCCGCCGCCAAACGCAAATTGGCTCGCGAGGTCACGCTGCCGCCGGGTGCCCGTGTGGAATTTGCCGGGGCGGCCGAGGCGCAGGCCCGCTCGCGGCACGATCTCATCGTCAACTCGTTGCTGGCGGGCACGGGTATCGTCGTTCTGCTTGCGATGGTGACCGGCCATTGGCGAAATCTGCTGCTGGTCATGATCAACTTGCCGTTTGCCTTTGTCGGCGGCGTGTTCGCATTGGCGCTGACCGGCGGCCTGCTTTCGCTCGGATCGATGGTCGGCTTCGTCACGCTGTTCGGAATCACGCTGCGCAACTCCATCCTCATGATCTCGCACTACGAGCATCTCGTCCTCGTCGACGGTCGCGTGTGGGGACTGGATACCGTGATCGAGGGCGCGGCCGACCGCCTCGTCCCAATCCTGATGACATCGCTCGTGACCGGCCTCGGATTGCTGCCGCTCGCAATCGGCGCAGGAGAACCGGGACGTGAGATCGAGGGCCCGATGGCGATCGTCATCCTCGGGGGCCTGATGACGTCGATGGCGCTGAGTCTGCTGGTGCTGCCGACCCTTGCGCTGCGCTATGCGCGCTTCAAGAGCCGCCCCTGAGCGCGCGCAGGGCGTATGATGATCTGAACCGGGCTCGCTTCACGAACGGCAGGCGGCGCTGACCAGGAATTGGCACAGCGCGATCGGACAATCGACGGGTGAGGTTTTTGGGCGGGGTCGCCGAAGCCGGTTCGGACCGGGCACACACAGGCGCGGTCTGTTCGACAGGCACCCGAGATCGAAATGCCCATCGACACTGCCGCGGCTTCGACGGCGTTTGCCATCGAAGCCGCGGCAGGTCGTCAGGTGGCGTTACTTGCGCGCTGCGCAGGCGTACATGTTGATTTCCATGCCCACCGGCACTTCGACGATCTTCGGTGTTTTCCAGGCCATTTCCTTCTCCCAAGTATAGGTTGGCGCGAGCGTCGCACCGCGCGGCAAGCTAGGGCTGCCCCTTCCAGGGCGCAAGCTAGGCTCGTAGGAACCCGACTTCGCTGCTGGACATGCCGAAACGGACGACGGCTCGCTGACGCCTGCCCGGCCTTGAGATGGCTGGGAAATTCCGACACTGATCTGTCAGGCATTTTCCAGCTGCCGGGCAGCGACGCACCGATAAGCAGACCCGATTGCGCCGCTCCGGTCTTGCCCAAGAGCGAAATCGCAACTTTTTTTGTTATGCGCGGAATCCAGCATCGATATCCGGAATCCACCCGGCCGGCTCGCCGGCAACGCGGCTATTTGAGCAGACGCAGCAGGGCCCGGCCGGCGCGCGACTGCAGCTCTTTCGCGTCCAGCGTTCCGTCACTGTCGGGATCAGCGGCCTTGAAGCGCTGCTCGACGATCGCGAGGTATTCGTCGAGTGTCAGGGTGCCGTCGTGATCCGGATCCGCCATCTTGAGCTCTTTCGCGGTTAGCCGTCCGCGCAGTTCGCGGACGTCAAGCGTGCCGTCGTGATCGGGATCGAGCTTCGCGAACAGATCGGCGGCGGCCTTCTTCGCTTCGGCAAGATCAACCGTGCCGTCATTGTCGGGATCGAGCAGCTTGAGCGCGTTGCGGCCACCGGATGCCGCCAAAGCGGGACCTGACAGAACGGCCATGGCGAAAGTCAAAGCAAGCGATCGGCGCGAAATCATCATTCGTCTCCCTTGAATGCCGCTCCTGCTGACAAAAACAAGACTTGGAGCCTGCCCTGCGTTCGAATCCACCATAGCAGTTTCGACGACGCTTCCTACCCACTCGGGCTCGGCGAGAGCCTGTCGGGTTTCGGGTGGAAAGCGACTGCCCCGCGGATCATCTGTGGCGTTCTGCGGATTGTATTGCCCCCGGGACAAGCGAGGTGACCTATGAGCGAGATTTGCAGAATCACATTGGGCTGCCTCGTTGCGCTCGCTCTGATTGCGCCCGCGTCCGCGCAGAACGAGGTCCCTCCCCCCATAGCGGATGCGGTCCAGCACCGCACGCTCACCGGCAAGGAGCGGCTCGGCCGCAAATGGACCGACGAGCAGCGCATCGACAATTGCAATGTGCCGCCGGACAAGCGGGGCACCAAGCCGCGACCGAGTGCGTGCTCGCATGCGCCGTCAAGCTGATCGAACCGTTCGCGCTGCGACATAACGGCGGTCCGCGCCTGGCGTTGAGTATTCCACACGACGGTAAGCCACGGACGCATTTGCGAAAAACCTGACCAACTCAACCAGCCTCGCAAGCTTGGCTGGGGTTCGTTCACGTTTTCGTATTGACCCGTTTTGGTTTCAGGCGGATGGTTCCGCCCGCAACGTCAGGAATAGGCGTGCAGAAAAAAGGTTCATTGGGAGGATAGGATGAGACGCATTGCGCTGGCCGCAAGCCTCGTGATTCTTGCATCGTATGGTGCAAGCGCCCAGACCACCGAGCAGTTGGTCAAAGGGGCGACCGATACATCGAACGTTCTCAATTATGGAATGGGCTACAATCTTCAGCGCTTTTCGACGCTGAACCAGATCAACAAGGACACCGTCAAGAATCTGGTGCCGGTCTGGAATTACAGCTTGAACGACGACCGCAGCGAGGAATCGCAGCCGCTCGTCTACCAGGGCGTCCTTTACGTCACCACCCACAACGCCACGATTGCGGTCGACGCCAAGACCGGCAAGCAGATCTGGAAGACCAAGGTCGAGTATCCCGCCGAGACGCCGCGGATTGTCTGCTGCGGCATCATCAATCGCGGCGCAGCGCTGTATGACGGCAAGGTGTTCCGCACCACCCTCGACGCCAACGTGATCGCGCTGGATGCCAAGACCGGCAAGGAGCTGTGGCGCCAGAAGGCGGCGGACATCAAGGAAGGCTACTCGATGACGGTAGCGCCGCTGGTCGCCGACGGCGTCGTGATCACCGGCATGTCGGGCGCTGAATTCGGCACCCGCGGCTTCATCGACGGCTGGGATCCGGCAACCGGCAAGAAGCTGTGGCGGACCTACTCGATCCCGACTCCCGACGAGCCCGGTGGCGACACCTGGAAGGGCGACACCTGGAAGCTCGGCGGCGGCTCGACCTGGATCACCGGCTCCTATGATGCCGAATTGAACACGGTGTATTGGGGCATCGGTAATCCGGGCCCGTTCAACTCGGCGGTGCGTCCCGGCGACAACCTCTACACCTGCTCGGTGCTCGCGCTCGATCCGAAGACCGGCAAGATCAAGTGGCACTACCAGTTCTCGCCGAACAATCCGTTCGACTATGACTCGGTGGCCGAGATGGTGCTCGCCGACATGAACGTCGAGGGCAAGCCGACCAAGGTGCTGATGGATGCCAACCGCAACGGCTTCTTCTACGTGCTCGATCGCACCAACGGAAAGCTGCTCGCGGCCAATCCGTACGTGAACGTCAACTGGGCCACCGGCGTAGACCTGAAGACCGGACGGCCGATCGAGACCGACGTCGCCAAGGATGCGCGTGACGGCAAGAAGGTCACGGTCTACCCGTCGATCCTCGGCGGCAAGAACTGGGAGCCGATGTCGTTCAATCCGCAGACCGGCCTCGCCTATGCCAACACGCTGGCCTTCGGCGGCAAGTACAAGGCCGAGCCGGTGACGTTCAAGCAGGGCGAATGGTATCTCGGCATGGACCTCACCGATCCCTGGGAATGGGGCACCGGACCGCGCGGCCATCTCAAGGCGATCGATCCGATGACCGGCAAGGCGAAGTGGGAAGCGCCGAGCGACATTCCGCGATTCTCCGGCGTGCTCTCCACCGCCGGCGGCGTGGTGTTCTCCGGTCAGCTGACCGGCGAATTCGAGGCGTTCGACGCCGACACCGGCAAGAAGCTCTGGCAGTTCCAGACCGGCTCGGGCATCGAGGGACAACCCATCACCTGGCAGCAGGACGGCGTGCAGTATGTCGCCGTCACGTCGGGTTATGGCGGCGTCTATTCGCTGTTCTCCGGCGACGAGCGGCTTGCCAAGGTGCCCCCCGGCGGTTCGCTGTGGGTTTTCGCGGTCAAGAACTGAGCGCGGAGCACACGTGACTGAACGCGTAACCCTGTTGACGGCGGCGATCTTCGCCGCCGTCGCGGCGGCCTTGATCACATTGATCCCTGCGGCCGCGCAGCAACCCAGTGCAATCGACCTTCAGGGTCAGGCGGACCAGGGCAAGGTCACCTACGCCAAGAACTGCTCGCATTGCCATGGGCCCAACATGGTCAATTCCGGCACGATCACACCCGACCTGCGCGCGTTTCCCGACGACAAGACGCGCTTCGTGACCACCGTGAAGCAAGGCAAGAACGGCAAGATGCCACCCTGGGCCGATATCCTGAGCGAGCAGGAGATCGCCGACGTCTGGGCCTTCCTTGCGACCCGGAGGCCCCAATGAGGCCACTCCTCGCCGGCACGGCGGCAGCCCTGCTGCTCGCCATGACGGCGGCGGCACATGCCGCCGGCGAGCCGCTCAAGGTGTGCCTCGACGAGGATCTGCCGCCGCTGTCGGCACATCATCGCGGCAAGCCGGATTCCGGCTTCGACGTTTCGCTCGCGCAGGCGATTGCCGAGCGGCTCGGACGGCCGCTCAAGATCCAGTGGTTCGAGAGCAAGCTCGACGAGGATTCGAGCCCGGCGCTCGAAGCCAATGCGCTGCTGTCGGACGGCCGCTGCGCGCTGGTCGGCGGCTACGCCCTCACCACCGACTCGCTGAAGGTACCCGGCGTCACGACCGCCAAGCTGCCGGACTTCGACGGCGCGACCCGCGATGATCACCGTCGGCGGATCCCGATCGGGGTGCTGGTGCCGAGCCAGCCCTACATCTATTCGCCGATGACCGTCGTGCTCGGGCCGAAAGCGAAAGAGCGCAAGATCACCAATATCGGTGATCTCACCGGCCTTCGGTTGACGATCGAAAGCGGCACGCTGGGCGATGCCATCCTGATGACCTTCGACAAGGGCAAGTTGATCGAGGACATCACCCATCTTGTCCCGGGCCGCAGCGACCTGCTGGGCGAGCTCGAGCGCGGCGAATACGACGCCACGCTGCTCGACCTGCGTCGCTTCGACGCCTACCGCGCCGAACACCCCGACACCAAGATCACTGCCTCCGGCTATTACTATCCAATCGGCGCCAACCGCGGTTACGTCGCGCTCGAAACCGACAAGGCGCTGCTGGAGGCCGTCAACAAGGTGCTGTCCGATCTGCAAACCAAGGGCACCATCGCCGAACTCGGCAAGACGGCCGGCCTCACCTGGCTCGCACCGCGCGAGCCGATCATCCTCGGCGATGTGTGGCTGAAGATCCTGAACCGCTGATGCCGGCGACTACCGCAGGTAGCTCGCCAGATTCATGCTCTGGATCTTGGAGATCGCCGAATAGGACGCCGTTAGCTGAGCCTGATAGGTCGACAGCTGCGCCGTCACCGCGGCGACGTCGACGCTGGTGAGATTGGTCGACAGGGTCTTGGCGAAGTTCTGGTAGTCGCTCTGGTCTGTGCTGGCGGTTTCCATCTGCGACGCAGCGGTCGAGAGTTTGGCCTGCACAGTGGACGTCGCATCCAGCGCGGTGCTGGCGAGGTCGAGCGCCTGCGAGATATCGCTCGACGACAACGTCGAGCTGTTGCCGACATATTTCAGCAGCCGCATGACCTGCTCGAACGCCGGATTATCGGCGGTGACGCCATAGGAGACCGACTGGCTGTCGGAGACGCGCACGTTGGCGATCTCGCTGTCTCCCTTGTAGTAGCTGGTGTCTGATGTCGTCAGCGAGCCGGTGCCGGTGCCGAAGGTCGTCATATCCACCGGGGCGGTGTCGGTGCGCGCACCGCTGAAGACGTACTCACCGTCATACTGGGTGTTGAGCAATCCCTGCATCTGCGCCATGGCCTGCTGGGCATAGTTGATCACCGATGCGGTCGCCGTGCTGCTGCCGGTGGTGGCCGCGCTGAGCTGGGTGCGCAGCTGAGTGATGATGTCGGTCACCGAGCCGACCGCCGAATACATCGCCTGTACCTTGTTGTCGGCGAGATTGGCGGCATCGATATAGGACTGGGCGCGCGTCACCGAAACCTGCAGATTGATGACGCGCCCGGCGCCGGACCCGTAGCCGCCGAAATCCTCGGATAGCATCCCGGAGGATTCCTGCACCTGCTCGTTGGCCATCGCCGACTGCAGCCGCAGCGCACTCGTGATCATCTGGTCCGACTGCGCGAAGGTGGCAACACGCATCAACATGACGACGGCCTCACACTCAAGCTGCGCTCATCGCGGTCATCAGCGCCGAGAACATGGCGTTGATGGCCGTGATGATCTGGGACGCGGCGGCGTATTTGTTCTGCAAGGCACTCAGATTGGCGCTTTCCTGGTCGATGTTGACGCCGGACTGCGACGACAGCGAATTCGCATAGGTCGACTGCGCGGTCTGCTTGGCGGTGTAGGTCGACGATGCCTGAGTCGCCTTGCCGGCGACGTTGGCGACGATCGCGGCCGCGTAGTCGGTGAACGAGCCGGTGGTGGCGCCGAGGCCGCCCGCCATGGCGAAATTGGTCGATCCCGTCAGGGCGCTCGAGAGCGCGTTGATCACCGTGGCCGACCCGGACGATAGCACCGAGTTTCCGGCCGTCAGCGTTGACGACGCATCGAGCGTCGCGGTCGGCAGCGCCGCCGTGCCGCTAAGGATATCGCTGCGCACCGCGATGTTGGAAGCACTGGTCCCGGTGATCAGGTCGTTGAGCCCGAAATAGTCCGAAAATCCCTCGCCCGAGCTGCCGACCGAGCTCGTCATCTCGTTGATGGCAACGCCGTTGCCGGAGCCGGTCGCCGAGATCGTCAAATGTCCGTTGGCATCGATTGAAGCCGTTACGCCGGGCACATTGCTGTTGATATCGCTGACGAGCGCGCCAACCGTCGTATCAGATGCGAGATTGAGATCCTTGTAGGACACCAGATTGCCGCTCTTGTCCGTAACCGCAATCCGCACCGTGCCGGTCGCCGACAATGGCGTCGCGTTGCTCACGGTCGCGGTTCCGGTCAAGGTCGCCGGCGGCGGCAGCGACGTGCCCTGGTTGGAGACGGCGTTGACGGTCGCGGTCAGTTGCTGGGCGAGCTCGTCGAGCTGCGACTGCGCGGCCGGCAACGTCTGGTCACGCAACGTGATCAGTGCGCTGACCTTGCCGGAGGTGATCTGCGAGGTGATGTCAACCCCGTTGACGGTGATGGCGCTGAAGCCGCTCGTCGCCGATCCCGCGGTGTACGTCGTTGACGCCGTGACGCTGGGCGCCGGCGTGTAGCTCAGCGGATGCGCCGTGCTGTCGACCAGGGCCTGTCCCGAGCCGGTATAGACCTGCACGTCGCCGCTCGAGTTGGTGAAGTAGCTCACATTCATTTGCGATGCGAGGTCCTGCAGCGCGCTGTTGCGCTGGTCCTCGAGATCGGCGGTCGGCTGGCCCGCGGCGGCTTCCTGCTTGATCTGCTTGTTGAGGTCCGAGATCTGCTGCAGATCGGAATTGATGTCGGTGACTGACGAAGCGATGTCCTGATCGGCATTGGAGCGCAGCTTCTGGATGCCGCTCGAGGTCTGCTGCAGCTGCGCCGTGACTGCGTTCAGCGCACTGACCGCGTTGGACTGCAGCGACGCGCTGCTCGGCGTGCTCGCCAGCGACGACAATGCCGACTCGAATGCCGCGATCGTATTCGCCAGCGAGGTGCCCGTGGTCGAGCTGTCCGAGCTCGAGGTCGAACCATAGAGCTGCTGAAGCTCGGTCAGATAGTTGTTGTTGGTGTCGGCGGCGCCGAGATCGGAATCGGCGCTGACCAGCGACTTCAGCAGCAGCTTGTCGACCGAGCTGGTAATCCCCGTGATCGTGACGCCGGTGCCGACACCGGCGGTAACGCTGCTGCTCTGGTTGGCGGTCTTCTCGGTATAGCCCTTGGTGTCGGCATTGGAGATGTTGGCCGAGGCTATGCTGATCTGCACCTGCGTGGCTGACAGCCCGCTGAATGCGATGCTTCGTGCGATATCGAGCGACGACACGGCCTACTCCCTCCGGCGCCGACCCGATCAGGCCCGCACGTTGGTGCCATAGGATGACATCGGGGACGTAACGCGGCGGCCACCGGCGCCATACGGCGATACGTTGGCGATTTGCTCGCGGATCGCCTGCATGATCGCCTCAATCCGGCGGTTGCTGGCATCGATCGCCGCGCGCAGCCGCAACACGTTCTCGTCCATCGCGACCCGCAGCTTCAGGATCCGGTCCATCAGCTGCTCGCGCAGCATGCGGTCCTGGACGTTGAGATTGGCGGCCTTGCCGACTGCCTCGGCCACGCACTGTTCGAACAGGATGGCAAGGCGATTCTTCTCGTCGACCTGCTTCAGCCGCGAGGCCGGCAGGCCCTTGGCGAGCTCGACATTCTCCTCGTTCACGATCGAGATCAGATTGTCGATCAGCGCGATCAACGACCTGGCGCGCTCGTCATTGCCCGCGGGATTGATCTTGATGTTGCGTTCCGGTGTCATGTCATCACTCCCGTTCAAGCTAGTGTCCGCGGCGCAGGTCGCGAACCGATTGTGCGCTGCGCCCGTATGCGGTGATCGCCGTTACCCGGGCCGTGGTCCGGTTGAATTCCTGGTCGAGCCGCGCGCATTCGCGCATCAGCAAGTCACGCAATGTCCCAATGTCGTCGAGCAACGCGATGAGCTGCGCCCGATCGTTCGGCTGGACCGCAGCGGCCTTCGCCTTCAGCCGTCGAAGCCTGACCAGCAAGCGGTCATTCTTCTTGTCGGTCATCATCGCGACACCGCCGAGATCAGCGTATCGAACATCTTGTCGACGGTGGTGATCACCTGCGACGCCGCTGAATAGGCCTGCTGCGCCGAGATCATGTTGGAGAACTGGCCGCTGGTGTCGGTGGTGCTAGATTCCAGCTCGCTGCCGTAGATCGTGCCCGCGCCGTTGCTGCCTGAGGTCTGCAGCGTGGCGTTGCCGGAGGCCGCCGTCGCGGAGTACATGCCGTCGCTGGCCGCACTCAATCCGTTGGGGTCGCTGAAGGTCGCGACCGCGATCTTGTAGATCGCGATGGTCTGACCGTTGGAATAGGTGGCGTCGACCACGCCGCCCTTTCCGATCGAGATGCTGCTCAGCTTGCCGTAGGGAAGACCATCGGGTGTAATGCCGGTCAGGTCGACCGACGGGGTCGTCTCACCCGAGGCGTACTGGGTCAGGCCGTCAGTCTTGCCGGCGGTACCGAGATTGAGTGCGATGCTGCTGTTGGCAGCCCCGTCGGTCCAACCGGTCACCGAGATCGTCGGAGGGCTTGGATTCGTCGAAGCAAGCGAACCATCGCTGTTGAAAGTGATGGCCACTGTGCCGCTGCTCGTCGTTCCCGTCGTCGTGCTCGAATTCGAGGCCAGCGTCGGATTTCCAAAGCTTGCGGTCCAGGCATTGGCGCCGGTCTTGGTCCAGGTGATCTGAATCGAATTCGCGGTTCCGAGCGAGTCGTACGCCGTCATGGAGCTTGTGAAGGTGGCACCGGTCGCCGCATCCGACGGCAGATTCGCCGCGATCGTCGCCTTGGTGGTGGCACTGCCGCTGGTGGCAGCAACCTGCGTGTTGATCGGCCCGAGGCTCGCGGCTGAGGCGTTGCCGAGGATGTTGCCCTGCGCGTCAGTGCGCCAGCCCTCGAGGTAGTTGCCGTTGTTGACGAGATAACCTGCGTTGTCGGTGGTGAATGCACCGTTGCGCGTATATGAGGTGGTGCCGCCGGACGTCGCGTTGGTGGTGACGAAGAAGCCGCTGCCCTGGATCGCAACGTCGGTCGCATTGGTGGTCGCGGCCAGCAATCCCTGCTGGCTGATGTTGGCGCGTCCGGACACGTTGACGCCACCGGACGTGTATGAGGTGGCGCTGTTCGACGCCGTCACGAGATCTTCGAACATGGCCGACGTGGTTTTGTAACCCGTGGTGTCCGCGTTCGAGATGTTGTCGGAAATCATTGCCAGCGACTGGCTCTGCGAATTGAGCGCCGAGATCGCCGAGGAAAGTGCACCAGTAAGACTCATGATATTACTCCGGAAGCAATCAGGACGTGACGCCGATGATGTTGGCGGCGCTGACGGGGACACCGTTCACGAGCAGCGACGGCGTCGAGCCGGAGGCATCGATCCCGGTCACCGTTCCCGTCATCGTGGTGTAGCTGAGCAGCGAGTTTCCGGCGGAGTCGGTCGCGGTCACCTGGATGGTGTACTGGCCGCCATTGCTGAGCTGCGTGCCGCTCGTAGTCTGGCCGTTCCAGGTGAAGCTGTTGGACCCGGCGTTGCCGGTCCCCTTGCCGCTCCACACCGTATTGCCCGAGGAGTCCTGGATCGTGATCGCGACGTTGGAAGCGGCCGAGGTCAGCGAGTAACCGAAGGTCGCCGAGCCGTCGGTCAGCTGCGCCGTGTTCGTCTTCGCCTCGACGGTGTGGCCGATGTAGTTGACCGAGTTGAGCGTCACAAGGCTCGAGAACGAGCTCGCCAGCGACGTCATGCTGGCGTTGGTCGACTGCTGCTCGGTGAAATTGGCGTAGGAGGTGAGCTGATTGATGAAGTCGGTCGTGCTGGTGGCGTTCAGCGGGTCCTGGTTTTGCAACTCGCTGACGAGCAAATTGAGGAAGTCGGTCGAGCTCATCCCCATCGACGCACTCGACGATGAACTCGAGGACGAGCTCGAAGCGGCGGAGGTTGCAGCAGAGGTTGCCGAGGAAACGGTCATGACAAGGCTCTCTTCGCCGCGGGTCAGAGCGGCGGAACGCGTTGGAACATTGGGATCGTGAAGTCGTTCGCAGATAAAACGGATGACGCGCCGATTTCAGGCGCGGATTCATCTGTGCGGAATCACTTGATTAATCGGCAGAATTTGCCGATCGGCCGCGGGCCCAAGGTGGCCTCCAGGGAGCGCCTCACGGCCTGCAAACACGCGCAGGCCGACCCGCTGCGCAGAGGCGCCGAGTGCCGTCAGGCGAATGCGGAAAGCTTAGAGCGAGAGGCTGATCGGCAGATCGGGCTCGCCGAACAGCGATGCCGGCGGCGTCAGCGCGGGCAGCAGGCACAGCGCCAGCAACAGCGCGGGCAGTACCTTGCCTTGCTGCGCGGATTCGCCTGCAGCTTGCGCATCGTTGGGCTGGTCCTCGGACGGGACCGGCTCCGAAACCGGCTCGGAGGGCGCCTGTTGGGGCAGTTTCGCCGCCGCGGCCGCGATGCGGTCGACAAGCCCCCTGGGTGCGCGGACCGGCGGCGCCGCAAGGGCCCGCCGCAGCGCGCTGGCCTCTTCATAGAGCGTCCGCGCCTCGGCCGAGGATGCGAGCAGCTGGACGGCGGCAAGACGCTGGTCATCGGGCCAGCGGGACAGATCCTCCCCCAGCCGGTCGATCAGGTCTTCGAATGTCGCAACGTCCATCCCGCGCGCAGATCCAGCCTCGTCGCCACGGCTGTCATAAAGCATTCGCGGGACGGCGGAAATCAATTTCCGCCGCCGATCCGTCAGGTCCAGCATGGTGCTCACCGGGCGGCCTTTTTCCCAACAGGACGCCCGCCCGAGCGCCCTGCCCCCTCCCGGCGAAACGGGTTCGCCGGCCGATTCGCCCGCTCAGCGGCCGGTGGCTGATTCGAGCGCCTTGTCGGGCGCCTTGGCCTTGGCAGCCTTGCCGGCGTTCGCCTCGACATACTTCCAGGCGTCGCGGAGTTCCGTCAGGCTGGCGATGATGCGCCGGAAATTCTCCCTGGCATGCGGCCGGCCGTAGGAGCGCAGGCACGCCATGATCAGGGCGTTGTAGGTCCGAAACAGGCGATCGGCCATCGCGCCGCCACGAGTGACGTCGAGATGGTGGCTCAGTCCGCGCAGGATCGCGGTCGCCCGCGTCAGATAGGCGTGCCCTTCCTCGAAGCGCTTCGCCTCGTGCGCATCCAGCGCCTTCTGCAGAAACGTGATCGCGCCGTCGCAAAGCATCACCACCGCCTTCAACGGCGGGACCGCCACCGCGGCGGATCGGTAGGCATTGTTGGCAAGGTAGGCCGTGGCATTCTGGGTCATTATTTACTCGATGATGCGTTCAGGAGGGCGCTCAGGTAGCCCAGCGTGTTGTTCGCGCTTTCGATGGCAGCCTGATAGTTGGCGTATTGAAGCTGCAGCTGCGCCTTGAACGTCGCCGCATTGCTCTGGATGTCATTGACCTGGGACTGCAGATCGGTGTCGCGCGACTGCAGATTGGTGATCAAGGTCTGCAGCTGACCGCTGGCCCCGGAATTGTTCTGCGCCAGCTGATAGATCTGCGTCGCAAGACCAGAGGTCGACGACACGGTGATCGATTGCGAGGTCGAGCCGGTATAGGTGAAGGCCATGCCGGCATAGATCGTGCCCGCATTGCCGATGATGGAGTTGCCGACCACCGAGAACTGAGAGCTGTCGCCGCCAACCGAGGCGCCGCTCAGCGTGCCGGTCGAATCCACGGTCACGTCGAGCGTGAAGGACTGCGGCGACGTGCCGGTATTGACCACACTGAGCTGGCTGGACGAGGTGGTCGTCTGCGCCGACAGAAGTTTGGTCACACCGGCCAGATTCTGCGTCAGCACCGTCGACAGCGTACCCGTGTCGAGCTGCAGCTCGTTGTTCTCATTGAAAGACAGGCCGAGGTCGGCCATCGTCATGCCGTTCACGGTCCCGCTCAGCACCTGCTGGAGCTGGGTCATGATATCGCGCATCGTGCTGTCGCCGAACAGCACCGCGGTCGATGCGGCCGTGCCGTCGGAATTCTGCGCGGACTGCGCGATCACCTGGTCGCGAAACGCATTGTAGTTGGTGACGAAGGTTTGCAGCGCGGTCGTGATCTGGCTGGTGTCGGTCTGGATGCTGACGTTGAGGCTGGTGCCGCTCGGCGTCGGTTGCAGCAGGTCGAAGGTGACCCCGGTCAGAACGTCGGAGATATCGTTGGTGTTGCGGGTGAGCGCGATGCCATCGAGCGTGAACTGCGCGGACTGCGACTTCTGCAGCACGTCGGTGAAGGCCCCGGATGTATCGGTGACGCCGAGCTTGTTCAGGATGTCGTCGCCCGAGGTCGACGAATAGGTGATGTCGGCGGCATCCTGGGTCCCGGTCAGCACCATCTCGTACGAACCGCTCGACACCTGGACGATCGAGGCCTGGACATTGGTGGTCGAGGTCTGGGCATTGATGGTGTCGACGACATCCTGCATCGACATGCCGCTGGTGATCGAGATCGCCGTGCTGGTGCCGCCTGCCAGGCCAAGCGAGAACGTGCCGGCGAGGCCCAGCGCCGTCGACGAGCTCGACTGCGTGGAGCCGATCACCTTCTGCGCGGTCGCAAGCTGGGTGATCTGGAGCGAATGATCGCCGGTCGCCGAGCCGCTGTTGACGCTCATGTTGAGCGCCGAGGAGGCACTGACGTCGCCGGTGGACGAAATTGTCGCCGAGCGCGTGGCAAACGCGTTGGTCGCGATCGAATTGACGATCGAGGTGCTGAGCGACGACAGCCCGGTGGCCAGCGTCGACAACTCCGTCTGCAGCGATTGGTAGGCCGTGATCTTGGCCTGGTTGGCGGTGATCGACGTCGTGATCGTGGTCGCCTGGGTGAGCTTGGCGTTGACCTCGGCTTCGATCAAGGCATCCCAATCGATGCTGGTCGAGTTGGTCGTGCCGGTCGTGGTCACCGTGCTGGCAGAACTGGGCGACGTTGTGCTTGATGTGCTGCTCGAGGTGGCGCTGCTAACCGTCATGTCGACACTTCCGCCGCAATAAGAATCGGGCCGGCATCATGCCGGCCCGATCGGTCTGTCGAATTAGCCGAGCAGCTTCAGCAGGTACTGCGGCATCTGGTTCGCCGCCGTTTCCGCCGAAACCGCGGCCTGGGTCTTCACTTCGGCCGAGGACAGCGTCGCCTGCTCGGCGGCGATATCGACGTCCTTGATCGCCGAGTTGGCGGACTGCAGGTTCTGAGTCTGGGTCGAGATCGAGTCGGCGCTGAAGTTGAAGCGCGATTCCTGGGCACCGATCTCGGCGCGGGCGGACGACACGGTGTCGATCGCGCTGTCGAGAGCCGACATGGCGCTGGTGGCGGTCGAGAGGCTCGAAACGTCGAGCGAGGTGACGCCGAGCGAGGACGCGGTCAGGCTGGTCAGCGTGATCGTGATGGTGTCGGCCGAGGTCGAGCCGACCAGCACCGAAACGCCCGAGGAGAACACGCTCGAACCGTCGAGCAAGCTCTGGCTGCTGTAGCGGGTGCCGCTGGCGATCGAGTCGATTTCGCCCTTGAGCTGCGTGAATTCCGAGTTGATGTAGGCGCGGCTGGAGTCAGCCACGGTGCCGGAAGCGGACTCGGAAGCCAGCGACTTCATGCGGGCCAGGATGTCCGAGATGTTGGAAGCGCCGCCGTCGGCGGTCTGCAGGATCGAGGTCGCCTGCGCCGCGTTGGTGGCAGCCTGCTGCAGCGTCGTGATGTCGGAAGAGATGCGGGTCGAGATCGCGAGGCCGGCGGCGTCGTCGGAAGCCGAGGTGATGCGCGAGCCGCTCGACAGCTTCGACAGCGCGCTGGTTTCCTGCTGCGAGTTAATGTTGAGGTAACGGACCGCGGAGTTCGCGGCGGTATTGGTGGAAATTGCGGGCATGAGTAGCTCCTGTGATGATGGGGCATGGCATGCCGCATCGGGAAGAAGAGAGGTGACGCGGATCCAGCCCCCGTCCGCCCGATCAAACGGGTCGGCCGCCGGTGGTCAGGCGCGAAATCTTCAGAAGCCGAAATTTATGGTTAGCAGTCGGTAAACGCGCCGCGCAGGTCCCGCTCGTGCCGCTTGAGCATCTCGCGCAGCTGTTGCCGCCCGCGCTTCAACAGCGACTCGACCGCGGCGACGGTCGTGTCCATCACTTCGGCGATCTCGCCGTTGCTCATGTTCTCGTGGTAGGAGAGGATCACCGCGACACGCTGCTGCTCGGGCAGCCGCTGCATCGCGACCTCCAGAAGATTACCGATCTCGTTGCGCTCGATGACGGTCGAGGCGTCGAGTTGCGTATCGGCGACCTCGGGCACGACATCGACATTCTCGGTGCGCGGCTTGCGGCGCAGATCGATGCAGCGGTTGCTGACGACGCGATAGAGCCAGGTCGAGAACTTGGCGCGGCCATGCTGCCAGCGGCCGCGATGCGTCCACACCTTCAGCATCGTATCCTGCACCACGTCTTCGGCGTCGGCAGCGTTACCGACGATGCGCAGCGCGATCGCGTAGGCGCGATCGACATGGCGTTCGACCAGAGCACGAAATGCCGCCTCGTCGCCGGCGGCGAGGCGGTCAAGCAGCTCCTTGTCCTCGTCCTGGATCTCGACGGTGTCGAGCGGGCCCGCATCGGCAACTGTGGGGACGTCGCTCCAGGGAGCCGTCGCTTCGACCGGCGCGGCCGCGACCGTCGTGGCCTCCACCTCGACCGCTGCCATCACATCAAGCGCGTAACTCATCCGCCGCTCTCCAACCAACGCCGCTGGCACACATCCCATACGGCTTCTGAGCGTTGAACGGAGGGCCCAAGCAAACCAGGCGAACTTTTTTCGTTATTTTTCAAATGCTTAGCTGGATCTTTTTGCCGACCGCCCGGCAAAAGCTGCCGCTGCGCAAAAGCGCAACCAGCAATTCTACGGAGTCTGGAGCGGTCGTTCTGCATCGCCTCGCATGCCCGCGGAAAAATTCGTCGCGCCGGAAAACGCTGTTGTCACATCAACTAACGCCACGCGAACACATGCATGCGCGGAGCATGCGAGTGATCCATCGCCGTTGGTCGCCATCTTGCATTCGACGATTGCGACTAGGCAATTTTTTCCGAATCACCATTTCGACGTTATCGGATTTTTTGAATCTGTCAGTCGCGAAGCGCGCGTTTTCGAATCCCGCATCAACTTTTTTGAAGCGACGCGCCTGATTTGTCTCATGCACGCGTTCAACGCATGAGGACTGGCGGGAATTTTGCGCATGACGATCATGACGGTCGACGCGACGCGTCGAGCGCAGAATGTTTCTGCTTGTTCATTCGATGTTTTCGATACATTTCTGTTGCGCGCCTGCACAGCGCCAGATGGCGTATTTGAAAGGGTTTTTCAGCTTTCTCGCATTGCTGAAAAATTTCCAAATATGTCTATCAGTTTCGTTCAGCATCGAATCCAGGCCGAGGCGCGCGCGCGCAAGCTTGCGCTGGAGCGCAACGGCTCCACTGAAGTGCATATCGCCGACATCTATAAGTACTTTCCGTTCAAGCTGTTCGGCCTGAACCGCGACGCATTGCAGGATCTCGCGCAAATCGAGTTCGAAGCCGAGCTCGAGCTATGCCGCGCCAATCCGGAAATGCTTGGGCAATATTTGGACATGAAGCGTGGCGGCTTTCGCGTCGGCTTCATTTCCGACACCTATTGGAGCACCGACCAGCTTGCGCAGCTGCTGCGCACCTGCAGCCCCGGGCTGAGCTGGGATTTCCTCTATGCATCCTGCGATCACGGCAGCAGCAAGAGCGAAGCGCTGTTTGAGGCCTATCTCGCCGAGCAAGGCGTCGATGCGGCGAGCTCGTTTCATGTCGGCGACAATCACGACGCCGATATCAAGGGCGCGCGCCGTCACGGCATCCGCCCGCGCTACTACCCGCAGGCCGGCGCGGCGTTGGCCTCAAAGTTTCAGCGCGAAACATCGATCTTCGAACTGCTGTGCCCCGATCAGCCGTCACGGCTCGATTGCGGTGCCCGTACGCTGCGGCGTGCGGTGGCGGCGCGGAGCGCAGAGCATTCTCCGGCCTTCAACCTCGGCATGACCGTGCTCGGCCCTGTCATGGCGGCGTTCGATGCCTTCATCGAAGCGCGGCGCGCGGCGCTGGCGCGCGAGGGCGCGCGCGTTGCGATCGGCTTCCTCGGCCGCGACGGTCTGCTGCCGCATCGCGTCTGGCAGGCCAGCCATGGCGAGACCGGCGCCTATATCGAGATCAATCGTCGTGTCAGCCTTGTCGGATCCGCCGACACGCTCGAGCCGCTCATCGAGTTGCTGAGCCGCGTCGTCAGAATCGACGCGTCGACCTTTGTCGATATCGTCAAGGTGCAGCCATCAGCCGTGATGAATTTCTTTGCGCAGTATCCCGACGGCATTGCGAGCGGTCGCGAACTCGCCGACGCCCTGCCCGATCTGATGGACCCGCGCGAGATCACCGATATCGCGACCGGCGTGCGCGACCGCCTGCTCGCCTATTTGCGCGCCCAGATACCGGATTTCGATCACTGTACCGACCTGATCCTGGTCGATCTCGGCTATTCGGCGAGCGTGCAGAAGTCGTTGCGGCGCATCTTCGATCGCGAGGGCATTCGCATCCGCCTGCACGGCGCCTATCTGCTGACGCTTGACGACGCCTTCGACGACATCGCCGATGACGACACCGCGGAAGGCCTGATCTCGGATCGCGTCGTCACGCCGCACGTCAAGCGCATGCTGATCCGCAACGTCGCATTGCTGGAGCAGCTTTGCTGTTCCGCGGAGGGATCGGCGCGCGACTATCGCGGCGGCGAGGTATTGCGCGAGGGTGATCAGCGCCCGGCCGCCCAGCTGGCGCTGGCAACCGAGGTGCAATCCGGGACAATCGCCTATGCATCGCGCGCCCGCGAGCTGGCACCGCGCTATGCATTGCAGCCCGACACGGACCCCACGGTCGCCGCGCGCTGGGCCGCCGCGGTGCTCGGGCGCCTGCTGCTGCTACCCGACGATGACGAGCTCGTGCTGCTCGGCGGCATCAAGCATGACGTCAATCTCGGAACCCAGGCGCTGGCGCCGCTGCTCGATGCCGACTTCGTCAATGAGTGCATCATCGCCCGCGGCCTCGTGCCCGCCTGCACGGCCCCGGCGCCGCCGATGTGGCTTGCCGGCAGCTTTGCCGCGTTGTCACCGTCGCACGCCTATCTTTACACGCTGTTCGGCGCCAATCGCCTGCCCGCCAACGTATTCGGCGAGTCGCCGTGCGGGACCTTGCAGGTCGGCCTGTTCGGACAGAACGGCCAGGCGTCGCTGGAAGCGATCACCGTCTATCATACCGGGGTCGGCGACCTTCGCCTGCGGATTCCGCTGTCGCGGCGCATGGCGGTTGCCACCATCGCGCTGCCGTTGCCAAAGCTTGCCCGCAACGGGCTGCTCCACGGCATTACCGTCCAGTACGGCGAGAGCGCGGCGAAGGCCGCGGCCAGTTCGAACATGACGGCGATCGCCGGGGGGCGGCTCACCGATGCCGGCATCGAGCGGAGCGGCCGCCAGTTCCGCGCTACCAGCGACGACGGCATGCTGCTGATCCCGGTCGACGGCTTCGAGGACGACGTTGCGATCTACACGATTGCGCTGACCGCCCTCGACCATGACCGCATCCTCGCGGTCGAGAACCGGGACGGCAACGGAGCCCCCTCGGCCACGCTGACCTGGCGTGGCGGCAACGGCGCGCCGGCAACCAACGGCAGCTGATTTGTCCGCCTGATCTGGCCGCCCCGCTCGTAGAAGGTTAACGAGGGGTAGTGCGGGCATGATTTCGGCTGACACGGCGCAAGCGGACGGCTTGCAGACGAATTTCGACCAATTGCTGGCGGCGAACGGCATCCGGATCAGTGCGGCCCAGCGCCGACGGCTGGCATGGCTGTCCGAGCGGCTCGGGCGTGTGGCGATCCATCAGGCCGGCTCGGTGCCTGCGCGGGATGATGGCGTCATCATCGTCGTCGAGCCACCGAGCGGGCCTGCCGCCGAGATGCTTTACCGGTCGCTTCGCGCCGACAGCTCGGTCGTTATCCCGTTCGGCGAGAACCCGGCGTTCGATTTCCTGAAATCCAAGCTGACCGACTTCGGCACGATCGGGCCGAGCTTCGATGGCCCGCACGAAATGTGGTGGGGCGGCCTCAACTGGCGCCCGATCGCGCCGGAAGCAGGCGCGAGGTCCGAGGCCGCGCTGCGCGTGGTCTCCTGCTATCCGCGCGCCCTGGGCGACGATCATGCCATCGCGCTCCGGGAGAAGCTCGCCGAATTCGAGATCGCAAACGAAATCGTGCCGATCGACACCGCCGACGGCACGCGCCTGCGCGCGTCCGAGAAGTCCGCGTTCTTGCTGCGGATGTGGGAGGTGCATCGCGAGCCGCTGCTGTTCATCGAGGCCGATGCAACGCTCAGCGAGCCGCCGCTGCTGCCCTCCCACCTCGCTTGCGACGTCGCACTCCACAAATGGAATCGGTGGGAGATGTCGGCGCGCACCCTGTATCTCGGCCGTTCGCCTGGCGCCGAAGTGCTGCTGCGCAACTGGCATCACATCGCGACCGCCTATCCCGCGGTATGGGAAGGCTACCTGCTCGACCAGGCCTGGAGCCTGACCTCGTCGCAGATGGCGCTCGACACCGCCTGGCTGCCGCGCTCGTACCACGCGCCGGCCGAAGACGCCGGCACGCCCCGCCACACCACGGTGGTTCACAACCTGCCGACCGACAACAGCGATCTCGGACCCAATGCCGAATTCGGCGTCGCGATGCGCCCTGCGCGGCGCGCCAGCCGCAGCGGCGGCCGCGACGCCATGATCGTGGTCACGTCGCAGGCGGCCTCGAACGATGCGATCACCGTGATCATGCGCGATATCGCAACCAGCGACGCGCGCGAGATGGCGGCCAGCATCGAGGCGGTCACCGGCGCCTTCGCCGCAGATTGCGGCGGGTTCGGCCGGCTCGAGCTCGCGCTCTGCGCCTGGCAGGACGACATCCGCGCGGCGAAATCGGCTGCCGCCAGCGCCAACAACCGGATCATCGAGATCGCGCCGTGGCAGACGCTGCCGGCCGACCTGTTCCGCTCCGTGGGTCAATCTCGCGATGCCGGCAGCGTCGTCATCATGGCCGGGCAGCGCGGCTGACAAGCGAGCAAAACGGTAGAGCAAGAGAAGGACATCCCATCATGAAGACCATCATCCTTCTCACCGGCGTCGCCGACCAGCAATTCGCGCTCACCGAATTGTTGAAGGCGCACAATCCGGCGCTGTCGTTCCGCTGCGCGGTGACGGCTGAGGAGCTCGCCGCGATCGAGCCCGAGGTGCTGCACGAGGCCCGGCTGCTCGCCTTCACCACCAGCGTCATCGTGCCCGAGAGCATTCTGGCGGCGCTCGGCCATGGTGCCTACAATTTCCACCCGGGCCCGCCGCAATATCCCGGCTGGGCACCGGCGCATTTCGCGCTCTATGACGGCGCCCGCACCTTCGGCGCAACGGCCCATGTGATGGCCGCGCGCGTCGACTCCGGTCCGATCGTCGGGGTCGAGTCTTTCATCATTCCCGACAAGATCGGCGTGCGCGGGCTCGAGCAGATCGCCTATGTGCGGCTGGCCCATCTGTTCTGGCGGATGTCGCGCGATCTCGCCTGCGATCCGGCGCCGCTGGCCGAGCTGGACATCGCCTGGTGCGGCGTCAAGAGCACAAGGCAGATGTACCGCGAGATGTGCGAGCTTCCCGCCGGCATCAACCCCAGTGAGCTCGCACGCCGGATCCGCGCCTTCCACGACGATTTCCGCGGCATCCCGCTGACCGTCTCCGTGCACGGCATCCGCTTCCAGCTGGCGACGACGGCAACACAGACGCCCGAGGCGCCGCAGGTGATCTCGCCGCCGCTGGCCGCGGCCTCCTGACCGTGCCGCTGAAACAGCTCAGGAGCCGGGCGTCCATTTCCAGACGATATCGGACACGTTAATCGGCTTCGGGATCAGCCCGATCCCCTTGAAGCGGTCGGCAATCGCCTGCTGGCTCCTGACGATCTCGGCATCGACCGGCACCACCTGGTAGTTCGAGCGCGCGACGAAGCGTCTGACCGCCTCGATGTCGACACCAGTCGCCTCGGCCTGCGCACGGGCCACCTCGTCGCGATGGTCGGCGGCCCATTTTCCTTCGGCGGCGAAGATGGAATTCAGCTTCGCGACGATGGACGGATACTTCGCAACGAAGTCCGATCCGGCGATGTAGAACGCGTTCGGTTTATGCACGTCCTTGTCGAAGGCGATCACGCGCACCTTATCCTTGATCTCCGCCAGCGCGAGATAGGGATCCCAGATCGACCACGCGTCGACGATACCTCGGGAGAAGGCGACGGTTGCATCCGCCGGCGCCAGCGGTGTCGGCGTGATGTCGCTCCAGGAAAGGCCGGCCTTGTCGAGCGCCGCCACCAGCAGATTGTGCGCGCTCGAGCCCTTGCCGAACGCGACGCGCTTACCCTTGAGGTCGGCGAGCGTCCGGATCGGCGATTCCGCCGGCACGATGATCGCCTGGTTGCTGCCATCAGAGGTCACCGCTGCTACGTATTCGATCTTGGCCGCGCCAGCCTGTGCGAAAATCGGCGGCGTATCGCCGACGAAACCGAAATCGACGCTACCGACATTGATCGCCTCGAGCAGCGGCGGCCCGAACTGGAAGTCGATCCACTTCACCTCGATGCCGAGCGGCTTGAACGCGTCCTCGACGGTGTGACGCTGGCGAACGGCCGGAAACAGGCCGCCCTTCTGCGTGCCGATGCGGATCTCGGCCGGCTTGTCCTCGGCGCGGGTCGGCGCGACGGCAAATGCCGAAAGCGCCAATGCGGCCGCAAGAATGGTACGTCTGGTCGTCATGACAGTCCTTTCAAAGGTCGTCTTTCAGATACTGCGTGAGTTCGATCACCGCTGGCCGCGCACCTGGCGGCGCTGCAGATGCGCCCTCACCGCGCGCTCCGCGGCGCGCGCGGAACCGAAATAGCCGCCGTCGAGGCCGTCGAAAGCGCGGTCAGACGAGAAGAAGCAGAATCCACGGCTGTCGCCGACGACGATACCCGCGGTGCGATCCGATACTTCGATAACGTAAGCTTGTGCTTGGGACATGCGTGCTCAATCGCCGAATGACGGCGTCCTGTCTCATTGTCGGGTGCTTTGGATTTGTCGAAGCGATCAACAACAGACGCCGGTCGCCGCCGAGACGCAGCGGTGCTGCATGCGGCTTCGCATGTCGCACATCAAGCTGCGGTGGATCTGTCTCATTGCGGCGACCTTGGACAACACGAATATCGCGCACCAATATCCGGCCGAACCGCGCGGCGGTCAATGAAATGGCTGACCAAAGATCAGAGCCCGGCGCGATGCCTCATTCGCTGCGGGCAGAAAAACAGCACAGTTTTGGTGATGCCGGGCGCGGACGGCATGAACCGGCGGAATCTTGGCCGGGCACCGCGCCTCCCGGTGCCCGCCCCTCACCGCTCAGGGCAGGATCGGCGGATGATAGGTGAAGGTCGCCATCAGGATCGCCGCCAGCAGCATCACGATCGGGAAATGAACGAAAAACTGCACCGACGTGTAGCCGATCAGATCCTTCGACTTCAGGCCGAGAATGCCGAGCAGCGGCAACATCCAGAACGGGTTGATGAAGTTCGGCAGCGTCTCGGCGATATTGTAGACCATGACAGTCCAGCCGAGATGCGCGCCGATATCGTTGGCCGCCTTCATGATGTAGGGCGCCTCAATGATCCACTTGCCGCCGGCCGACGGTACGAAGAAGCCGAGCAGCGCCGAATAGATTCCGACCAGGAACGAGAACACGGTGGAATTGCTGGAGGCGTCGACGAACCAGTGCGCGATCGTATCCGACAGTGTGGTGCCGCTGCTGTTCGGCACCTTGGTCAGGATCTGCGCGACGCCGGCATAGAACGGAAACTGCAACAGCACGCCGGAGACGCTCGGCATCGCCTTCGAAAACGAATCGACCAGGCTGCGCGGCCGCCAGTGCAGCACGATGCCGAGAATGAGAAAGACGAAGTTGTAGGTGTTGAGCCCCGACAGGGTGATCAGCGGATTGCCCGACTCGAACGTCTGCCACAGCCAGCCGACGGCAAGCAGCGCGATCAGGATCGTCAGCAGCGGACTGAACTCGAGCCAGTCGCCCGGACGGGCCGGCTTCCTGGCCTCGATGCGGTCATCGCCGAGCGCAACGCCGAGGTCTTCCGCCGTCCTCGCCTGCGCGGGCGCGGGCGTCGTGAAATAGCAGATCGTAGCAGAGACGACAGTCACCATCACGACCGTGACCATGTTCTGCCAGGTCAGGATGGTCTCCGAGAAGCCGATCACGCCGGTGATCGGCAGGAGCGACGCCGGAATGCTGCCGGCATTGGCCTGCAGCTGCGCGGCCGACGACGTGATGCCGAGGGTGAAGCCGCAGCCGAGCCCGAGATAGCCGGCTGCACCGGCCGCCCGGTAATCGAGCCGGATATCCGTGCGCCGCGCGATCTCCCGCACCAAAAGGCCGGAGAAGATCAGGCTGAGGCCCCAGTTCAGCAGCGAGAGAAAGATGCTGAGCACGCCGACGAACACCACCGCGCCGCGCCCCGTCTTCGGCACACTTGCGAGCCGCGCCAGCACGGCCGCCACCGGCGGCGACATCGCCACGACATAGCCGCCGATCGCGACCAGCGCCATCTGCATCGTGAACGGAATCAAATTCCAGAACCCGTCGCCGAACGCCCGGCTGACGGCGAGCGGCGAGCCGCCATGCAGGATCGCGCCTGCGGCAACCGCAATCACCGCGATCAGAACGAAGACATACGCATCCGGAAACCAGCGCTCCGCAAACGCCACCAGAGCTTGCGAAAAGCGCGCGATGATGTTGTCCGCGACAGGTTTTCGTAAGTCCACGGTTTGATTGTGCGCAGCATTCGTCATCAATTGATCCCCTTCCGGTGATGCGGTTCGTCTTCAATCCTGATTGGTCATTCAAAGTGCGAGCGTCAGGTCGGTCAGCGGGACGGCCTGGCAGGTGAGGCATTGTCCCTCGCTGCCATCAACCACGCCGAGATGGGTGAACTGCCCGTCGACCACCTCAACCGCGCAGCTCTCGCATTGTCCGACACGGCAGCCGCTCGGCAGCGCAATACCCGCCGCGCTCGCGGCGTCGAGCAGTGTCCCCTGCTCCGGCCCCCAGGAGAAGCTTTGCTTGCTGCTCGCAAGCCGGACGGTCCGCGGCGCAAGGTTGGTTGGCATCGAGGGCGGCGACACGAAGCTTTCGGCGAAGATGTCGAAGCGTGGCACGCCGAGCGCTGTCACGGCCGCGATCTGTGCCGTGACGAAGTCCGGCGAGCCGCAGATGTAGACCAGCGGCCGGCGCGATGACAGCTGCTTGACCTGTTCGAGATCAAGCCGCCCCTTGCGCAGCGAATGCGAGCCGATCGGATCCTCTGCGAGCGGCGCGGAAAAGAAGGTCACCCGCGTCAGTCCCGGCGTATTGGTTTCCAGCTCCGCAAGCCGCTGTGCAAACGGATGCTCGTGGCTACTGCGGCAGCCATGCAGCAACAGGATTTCTCCAACGCGATCCTGTGGTGCGACGCGCTGCAGCGTCTCGAGATGGCCGATGAACGGCGTGATGCCGATACCGGCTGCGAGGAAGACCAGCGGCCGCGGTCCCTTCAATGGCGGCGTGAAGATGCCGCCCGGCGGCTCGAGCAGCACCTCGTCGCCGACCGCAAGACCATGCAGGCGATCCGGCATGAAGAACGGCGCGTCGCCGCTCCGCACCTCGTTGACGAACCGCCCCTTCACCGCAATCGACAGCGCGTCGGGCAGATCGCCCGATCCGGTCAGCGAGTAGGCCCGCGCCTCCGTCGTGCCGGGCAGCGAGATCATCACATGCTGGCCCGGCAGGAAGTCGGGCAGCGGACCGCCGTCAAGCGGCCGCAGGCTGAGGGCGACGACGTTGTCGGCCTCGGCCCAGCGCGCGGCAACCGTGAAGCGCCGCTGGCCGTTCCAGACGCCGCGGCTTGCCACGGCGTCGCGCCTGATCTCGCAGACGATCGCGCGCAGCGGGACCGAGCCGCTGACGGGATCGCGCACATCGTCGTGCAGCACCGCGTTGATGTTGTGCGTGCGGATGCCTGCCGCAGCTGACCGATCGCGGCCGAGCGGCGGACAATCCTCCCACCAGCCGAATTCGGCGACGACGACACGATCGTCGAGCGCCGCATTGAGCCGCACCTTCAGACGCACGGCACCGCCCGGCGTTTCCACCACGGCCCAGTCGCCTTCGACGAGTCCGCGCCGCGTGGCGAGCTGCGGGCTGATCTCGACCGCCGGGTCCGGCGACTTACGCCGCAGCGAGGCGATATGCCGATGCGAGGAGTGAACGAACCAGCCGCTCTTGGCGGTGGAGAGCACCAACGGAAAGCGTTCGTCCGCCGCTGCCGTGAGCGGACTGCCGACCGGCTCGACGTGATCGGGCAACGGATCATGCCCGTGTCCAAGCATCAGCTCCGAATAGATCTCGACCCGGCGCGTCGGCGTCGCAAAGCCTGCCGCCGTGCCGTCCTCGCGGGTGATGGCGTACTTTTCATTGCGGAAGGCCTGCGGAAAGCGGCGTCCTTCCGGATGTGCACGCAGATCCTCGACACCGATGCCGAGCGGTGCGAGCTGATAATTCCAGCCGGCCTTGATGTCACCGCCGAAGAACAAGTCGCCCATGCCGAGCTTGAGCGCGAGTGCCGCGGCGATCTCGTAATCGGCCTTCACTTCACCGATCGGCTCGACCATGCGCGGGCGAAACTGCACCGTCTCGACGGCTTCCTGCGTGATCTCGAACCCGATCTTGAGCGCATCGCGCTCCCACGGCGTGCTGGCCGGCAGCACGAAATCGGCGCTCTCCGCGGTCGGGTTCATGAACATGTCGATATGAACCTGGAATTCCAGTGCGTTCAGCGCCGCACGGTTGCGCTCGGAATGGCCCTGCGAGACGACGAAATTGGTACCGAAGGCAACCAGTGCACGCACCCGGTAGGGCTCGCCGTCAAGCACGGCCCGGCTGAAATCACGCGCTGTGATCCAGCCCTTTGCCGGCGGGCCGAGCGGCAGTTCGGCGATCCCCAGCGCCTTCGCCTGCTGCTCAGCCGGCAGGATGTTGTAGTCGTTGAGCGGACGTGTCGGCGGCGGCACCGGCCAGCGATTGCCACCGGGCCGGTCGCAGGCGCCGGTCAGCGCGTAGAGCGTCGCGATCGCGCGCTCGATCGCGGTGGCGTTGGTGTGCTGACCCACGCCGGTCCAGGAATGATAAGCGAGCCGTGGCCGGCTCGCGAGCAGCGCGTTGAACGCATCGATATCGGCGACATCAAGCCAGGTCAGCTCCGCCACGCGCGCCGGCGTGTAGGGCGCGGTGCGCTCGACGAGCAATTCGAATGCGGTTGCCGCCGAGATCATGCGGCCGTCGCACGCCGGAATCGACAGCGCGCCACGCAGCTGGCCGCCGCTCTCCGGCGCGCAGCGCGTATCGCAAGGCACCGGCGAGCCCGACACATCGAGGCGAACGAAAGCGTCGGCCGCGCCATCCGGCCACAATGCGTCGGCGCGCAGGAAGCGCCCGGTGGCGCGATCGATCAGCAGCGATCCATTGGTCCAGGCGTCGACGAAAACAGCATCGAAGCTGCCGGTCGCGATCAGGTGGCGGATCGCGCCCATCGCGAGTGCACCATCGGCACCGGGACGGATGCGCAGCCAGAGATCGGCCTGCTGACCCGAGCCGTTCGGCTTGGGATCGACGACGACAACCTTAGCGCCGCGCCGTCGCGCGTCGGCGATCCGCGTTGCTTGCGCGAGCCAGGTGCGCGCCGGATTGTGGCCCCACAGGATGATCGCATCGGCATTGTCGTAGTCGGGAAAGCCGATGCCGCGACCGAAGGTCAGCGCGTGCGCAAAATCCTTGTGCCAGCCGCAGATCTCGACCGCATAGATCAGGTTCGGGCTGCCAAAGCCGCGGATGAAGCGCTCGACCCATTCGAAGCTGTCGACCATCGGCGTGCCGCTCGGGGTGGTGACGCCGAACGCAACAGCCTCGGCGCCGCTCTCGGCGCGGATCCGACCGAGCCGGTCGGCGATCTCGGTCAGGGCCTCGTCCCAGGACACCTCGACCCAGCCGGGATCGGCGGCATCGCGCGGGCGGGTCCGCTTCAGGGGGACGGTCAGACGGCGCGGGCTGGCGACGATTTCCGGTGCCGCCCGGCCCTTGGCACAGAGCGCCCCACCGGTCGGATGGTTATTCAATACCTCCACACCGACAAGGCGTCCGTCCTCGACCACGGTGACAGCACCGCAGCGCGAGCGACAAAGCGTGCAATAGCCGGAAAGCCGCTGTTTCACCGCCGTCTCATGGTCAGGTCAACCCTTGTGACGCATTTTTGTAATGCGTTACACATTTACGTCATACGCTACCGCTGCCGTCAAGGCTAAGTAATAATCAGAGACGAATCGGAGTTCCCAACGAGAAGGCGGCTGCGACCTCCCATGGACCAGAATTTGCGCGAACAGGTGCTGCAGCGGGTGCGCGCCGAGATCATTTCCGGGCAGAGCCTTCCGGGCACGATGTATTCGGTGCCGAGTCTCGCGGCGAGCCTCGGCGTCTCCTCGACGCCGGTGCGCGAGGCGCTGCTCGAGCTCAGCCGCGGCGGCTTGGTCGAGCCGATGCGCAACCGCGGCTTCAAGGTGGTGGAACCGTCGCTGACCGAGCTACGCAATCTGTTCGACATGCGCGAGGTGCTGGAGCTGCACGCCGCCGTGCTGGTCGCCACCAATCCACCGAAGGATCTACCAGCCGTGCGCGGCTGGGCCGATGAGATCGCGAGGGCGGTCGAGACCGACGACGTCCAGCTCTATCTGGAAGCCGACCGCAACTATCATCGCGAGTTCATCGCCGCCGCCGGCAACGAGCTCCTGACCGAGATGGTGATGGGCCTGCGCGACAAGATGCGGCTCTACGGCATCAGCTCGCGCGCGGGTCACGAGCGGCAGCAGGCGTCGGTGCCCGAACACTACCGGCTGATCGAACTCGCGCTCGCCGGCAAGACCGAAGCGCTGCCGACCCTGCTGCGCAGCCACATCCGCTCCTGGGAGCCGATCTTCGTCGATGCGTTGATGCGCTCGAAGGAACACGCGCGCGAGCCGCTGCGGCAGGCACGCGGCTGATGTGAGGAGACGGCCGATCGCGTACCCGGCTAGTCCAGAATGCTCTTGTAGTGGTCCGAGAAAACATCGCGGCCGATGATCAGCCGCATCACTTCGGAGCTTCCCGCCAGGATCCGGTTGACGCGCGCGTCAGTAAACATCCGGCTGATCGGATATTCGTCCATGTAGCCCGCGCCGCCGTGCAGCTGCACGCCGAGGTCGAGCATCTTCCACTCGACTTCCGACGACATCATCTTGGCCTTGGCGCCCATATTGCTGGTCAGGCGCCCCGCATTGTGCTCGGCGACGCAGTGATCGACGTAGACCTGCACGAGATCGATTTCGGCATCCATCTCTGCCATCCGGAACTGGGTGTTCTGCTGCTCGGCGAGTGGCTTGCCGAACAGCTTGCGATCCATCACGTAAGCGCGCGTGATGTCGAACGCCCGGCGGCCATTGGCGATCGATCCGACCGCGGAGATCAGCCGCTCCTCGGCGAGACCCTCCATGAGGTAGTAGAATCCCCTGCCCGCCTCTCCCAGTACATTGGCCTTGGGCACCTTCACATTCTGGAAGAATAGTTCGGCAGTGTCCTGCGCCGGCATGCCCATCTTCTTCAGATTGCGGCCGCGCTCGAAACCTTCCATGCCGCGCTCGACGATCAGGAGCACCATGGCGTGCTTCTTCTCGGCGCCCGTGAGCTTGGCCGCGACGATCACGACGTCTGAATTGATACCGTTGGAAATATAGGTCTTGGAGCCATTGAGCAGGAAATGGTCGCCCTTGTCTTCCGCCGTCGTCCGCATGCCCGCGAGGTCGGAGCCGGCGCCGGGTTCGGTCATCGCGATCGCAAGGATCGTCTCGCCGCTGACGCATTTCGGCAGGAAGCGGTCGCGCTGCTCCTCGGTGCCGAAGCGCTTGAAATAGGATCCGACCAGGCGGCTGTGCAGCGTGTTGAACCAGCCCTTGCAGCCCGAGCGCGCGGTCTCCTCGATGATGATCTGCTCATAGCGGAAGTCCTCGTCGCCCATGCCGCCGTATTTTTCTTCAGGCCAGATCATCAGGAAGCCGAGGTCGCCGGCCTTCTTGAACGCGCTGCGGTCGACGATGCCGGCCTCCCGCCACTCCTCCATATGCGGCGTGATCTCGCTGGCGAGGAACTTGCGATAGGAGTCGCGGAAAATGACCTGGTCTTCGGTAAAGCTGCGCATCATTCACCCAATAGCGCTCTCAAGCGGCGTGGAAACCGGCCGGCGCTGGGCGCGGCCCTCACAAAAAAATAGAGCGCCGGTTCTGCTTCATCAAAACCGGCGCTCCGTTGTCGAAACAGGCGATGCCTTACTTGCCCTTCCAGTTCGGCGCGCGCTTTTCGGCAAAGGCCGCCGCGCCCTCGCGGGCATCTTCGGAGACGAAGACGGGACCGACGATCTCCTGCTGCTTCTTCCACATCTGATCTTCCGGCCAGAGCCGGGATTCGACGACCACCTGCTTGGAAGCCTTGACAGCGAGCGGACCGTTGGCGCCGATCGCGGCTGCGAGCTCAAGCGCGGCGTCCAGCGCCGGGCCATCGGTCACGCGGTTGATGATGCCGAGTTGATGCGCACGCTCGGCGCCGAAGAACTCGCCCGTCAGCGCGAACTCCATCGCCACACGGATCGGCATCTGCCGCGGCATGCGGATCAGGCCGCCGGCCGCAGCCGCCAGCCCGCGCTTCACCTCGGGGATCCCGAACTTGGCGTTGCGGTTGGCGACGATCATGTCGCATGACAGCGCGATCTCCATCCCGCCGGCGAGCGCATAGCCATCGACCGCCGCGATCAGCGGCTTCTTCGGCGGCGCCTCGGTGAGGCCCGCGAAGCCGCGGCCGGGGATCGACGGCCGTTCGCCTTTCAGGAACCCCTTGAGGTCCATGCCCGAGCAGAACGTGCCGCCCGCGCCGGTGATGATCCCAACGCTGAGGGCGTCGTCTGCATCGAGCCGGTCGATCGCCGCAGCCACGCCCTTGGAGAGCGCGAGGTTGGCTGCGTTCTTGGCTTCCGGCCGATTCAGGGTGATGATCAGGATCGGTCCGCGGACTTCAGTGAGGACCGGAGTTTCTTCGGACATCGCTTTCGCCTCCTGTTGCTGTGCGCTTAACGGGGAGCCATGCGGATGGCGCCGTCGAGACGGACGTCTTCACCATTGAAGTAGCCATTGGTGATCATCGTCAGCGCCAGATGCGCATATTCCTCCGGCATGCCGAGACGCTTCGGGAACGGCACCGACGCGCTCAGCGCGGCCTTGACGTTCTCCGGCGCTCCCTGCAGCAGCGGCGTGTTGAAGATGCCCGGCAGGATGGTGTTGACGCGGATGCCTTCGGCCATCAGGTCGCGCGCGATCGGCAAGGTCATGCCGACGACGCCGGCCTTGGAGGCCGAATAAGCCGCCTGCCCCATCTGGCCGTCTTCTGCCGCAACCGACGCCGTGTTGACGACCGCGCCGCGCTCGCCGTGCTCAAGCGGAGACAGCGACAGCATGCCCTGCGCCGACTTGGCGATGCAGCGGAAGGTGCCGACGAGGTTGATCTGGATGATGCGGTTGAAGGCGTCGATCGGGAAGTGCGTGGGTTCGCCGGTCTTCTTGTCACGGCCCGCAGTCTTCACCGCGTTACCCGTGCCGGCGCAGTTCACCAGGATGCGCTCCTGGCCGTGCGCCGCGCGGGCCTTGGCGAAGCCCGCATCGACGAGCTCGTCCGAGGTGACATCGACCTTGCAGAACACACCGCCGATTTCCTTGGCGATGGCTTCGCCCTTCTCCTCGTTGAAGTCGAAGATCGCGACCTTGACGCCTTGTGCAGCGAGCGCCCGCGCGGTGGCTGCGCCGAGACCGGACGCACCGCCGGTGACAACCGCGGCGACCGATGAATCGAGTTTCATGGCTGTATCCTTTCGCGATCAGATGCGTTCGATGATGATGGCCGGCGCCATGCCGCCTGCCGCGCACATGGTGACAAGACCATAACGACCGCCGCTGCGCTCGAGCTCGTCGAGCGCCGTGCCGATCAGGATCGATCCGGTCGCGCCGATCGGATGGCCGAGCGCGATCGAGCCGCCGTTGATGTTGACCTTTTCGCGGTTGAGGTCGAGGTCGCGGATGAATTTCTCGGCAACAACAGCGAACGCCTCGTTAATCTCCCAGACGTCGATGTCGTCCTTGGTCAGGCCGGCCTTGGCGAGAACCTTCTTGGCCGCGGGAACCGGCGCGTTGAGCATCAGGGTCGGATCGTCACCCTGGTTGGCATAGGCCACGATGCGGCCGCGCGGCTTGAGGCCGTGCTTCTCGGCATAGTCCTTCGAGGTGATCAGGACAGCGGCGGCGCCGTCCACCACGCCCGAGCTGTTGCCGGCATGATGCACGCCCTTCCACTCGAGGCCCGGATAGCGGCGCTGGATCTGCTTCTTGAAGGTCACGCCGTTGCCGAGATCGAAATCGGCAAGCTGCTCGAAGCTCGGCTTCAGCGATGCCAGCCCTTCAGCCGTGGTCTCGGGGCGCGGGAATTCTTCACGACCGAGGGCAACGCTGCCGTCGTCGTTGAGGACGGGGATCACCGACTTGGCGAAGCGGCCTTCATCGATCGCCCGCTTGGCGCGCTGCTGGCTGGTCAGCGCCAGTGCATCGCAGGCCTCACGGCTGATCCCTTCGCGCGTCGCGATGGCGTCGCCGCAGACGCCCTGATGCGACTGCGGGTGAATCTCGTCAAGCGCCGGGTTACCCGAACCCATCATCCGCGCCGGCTGTCCCGCCTTGGAGCGCTCGGCTGCGAGCGTCTGTTGGTAGCTCATCATCTCGGTACCGCCGGCGATGACGCAGTCTTCCATGCCCGACATCACCGAGGCTGCCGCGAGGTTCACCGAGGTGATGCCGCCGCCACAGAAACGATCCAGCGTCGTGCCGCTGGCATTGATGTCGTAACCGGCCGCGAGCGCCGACATACGCCCGAGATCGCCGCCCTGCTTGCCTTCCTGGGTCGAGGTCGACCAGATGATGTCGTCGACGGTCGAGGTATCGAGCTTGTTGCGCTCCTTGAGCGCGCCGAGCACGGTTGCGGCCAGCTGCTGCGGATGCAGGTGCGACAGTGCGCCCTTGCCCGGCTTGCCGATGCCGCGCGGCGTGCGCACCGCGTCGATGATGTATGCCTCAGACATGCGTTTTCCCTTGCTTTGGATGTTTCATTGCTGTGCGCCCGCGCCGATTTCGACGGCCGCTTCCGCTGCGCCGTCTGCCCGGTACGAGCCGAGATGTCAGCGGTGTGGCGTCACCGCAAGCGGCTCGACGACGGGGCTGCGCTGATCGTCGAAATAATCGAAGCGCGAGTTAATGCCCCGCAACATGGACGGTTGCGCCTGGTCGCGCTGCCGCTCGTCGGCACAGTCGGGCTTGTCCGCAAACAGCGGAGCACCGGGCGCGGCGGCGTGCGGACCGAGAGCATATTTCTGCTCCTGCGGCAGGTAGATCAACTGGCCGATCTGGGTCAGCGTCAGCGTGAGACGAGAGACCGTCGATCGCGGCAGGCCGCAGCGATCGGCGATGTCGCGATTGCCGAGGCGTATGCTTCGACCTTCGAAGCAACGCACGATGTCGAATGCGCGCGACACCACCTGGATCACGCGCCGGTTGTCCGTGCCGGCGCTGTCTTGCGCCATCAGTACCTCAGATCGACGTCCCATCGTTTACGCCTCACTCCTCATGTTTTCGTACGGGTGAACGAAGCCCACTCTGCGTTGAGCAGGGGGCGTTGATCCGCGGCAGCGCGCGACCGCGCTCGGACTTGTGGGCTGGAATCCGTCGGAAGGAATCGGCGCACGCCGCGCCGGCGATCACGGCGGGTCGCGCATGGTCAACGAAGCCTGTGGTCTGCCGGACGGGGGCACACCCGGCCTGTTCGAGACCGACCCACGTGGATGCGATGAGCGCCTGGTTTTCCAGACAAACGACGCCGCGCCCGAGCGGGGCAAGCAGCTTCGAATGTCTTTGGCCAGCCGGCATCAGGCGGATTCTTTCCCTAGGGTTTTGGACTTTAATTAATTGATTAATTAGTGACGTGATTAAAGTGGGTGCTCCCCCCTGTCAACCGCGCTCGCCGCAGGGCCCCCCGCGCTGGGATGACACCTCGCCCATCGCTCAAGCCAGCGGCGCCAATTTGCGGGATTGCGGATCCGTCGCGGCGAACTTCAAGCCGCTGCAAAGCGGCGATCGGGGCAGAACGGCCGACACGACACCGCAGCAAGCGCGCGTGGCTGGATCAGGAAAAGTTGCGAGGATGAAGGGCAGCCGGGTGTCCGAACAGACGCGACTGCTGGCCGGCGTGGCCGATACGAGGGCTAAACCTAAGCTTTGAAAGCTTGGTGGGCGCACCAGGGCTCGAACCTGGGACCCGCTGATTAAGAGGCGTATGATTCCGTTGGAAAATCAATGCCTGTTCCGACAAAGCCGGTGCTAAGCGTGCATTGAACTTACAATCAGATTTCCCTCTGTCGGAACAGCGCGATAGCGATGCCTGACAGAACTAAAGAGACTCACTGCGGGGGTTCGAGTCAGGAGACCGCTACAGTGTGAAACCCACTAATTCGGAAGCCCTGTTTTCTTACCGGAGAGCAGTCTAGCTCCGAACATCGGGTCTGTCCCAATTCTTCGAAAGCTTCACCTCGCCTTCCCTTTCCGCCCCCTTGTTCAGCGGACTTTGCGACCACCCTCCATGCTGCGCGCGCCGAATCCGGGTCAATGCTGCTCGCCGACCGTGGACATGACGCGGACTGGGACCGGGGAATTTCAGCCGATTCAAACTCTTAGCTCGAAATTTGGGGCGGCAACACGTCATTGTTATTCAATGGCTTTCGGGTGAGTCCCCCAAAATAGTGGTTAGTCACTTAGAGCCATGAGCAATGTAGAAGATGCCTCGATTCCACATGCTCTGGTTCCGAATTAGGGCCCCGCTGGGGCCCGACCGTGGATCGTGCGACGATGTGATGTGGAGACCATGGCTCTCGACCGAGAAGGCGAGCCATCGTCCTCCGCAAACCATCAACGTTAATCGCGCCCGGCTTCGACGAACTTCCTTGCCGTGAGTTCGGGGTTCGTCAAGAGGACCTCGTGGCTGCCCTCCATGCCGACGAGCCGGAAGACGCCTAGCCGGTTGGAAAGACGTGGATGTCGGCCCCACTCTCCTTGCGTAATGTCGTTGTCCTCGTACGGCGCCAAGTAGCTGAACGCAGGGGGCACCTTGTCCCAGCCGCTCATGTCCGCTTTGTCCGTGAAGGCGCCGAACGGCTGGGGCCTCAGGACGTCGTAGATCTGCCGTGCATGTTCCGTCGTCCCGTCGTTGAAGAAGGCGTCGCGCCATACCGGAAACGGCAAAACGACGGATCCGTCCTTCCGTTCCGCGGCGCTGGCTCTGAGGGCGTCGTGCAGATGCGGCGGGATCTCCTCCACGAGTGCGCGACCTTGAGCAGGCACGAAGGCAGCGAAATAGACAAGCCGACGGACACGCTCGGGCATTTCGATCGCGATGCGCGATATCAGGTAGCCGCCCCAACTGTGTCCGACGAGCACATAGTCACCGAGGTCGCGGCTCTTGATGTACTCGATGATCGGGGCAGAAGCGCCGCGGAGATCGACATGCTTGTCGTCGTTCGCTCCGAGTCCACCCGCGGTCGGCGTGTGCACCTCATGTCCGGCCTCCTCGAGATGGCTCCGGACAGAATTCCACAGTTCTCCGTAGTGCCAGGCTCCGTGCACCAGAACGAAACGCATTTTCTTTCCTTCCGTCGGCATGATCGCATTGGAACGGTGTCCAACCCAGACTGCCAATCTTATGAAAGAGAAGGTTCGGCGCTATCGGCCGGACGAAGCCGGCTATCGGAAAAATGCATATTGAGCGTCGAGGTCCGGGCTTGACGCGCCATGTGGACGGAAGCGTGGGCGCGGATCAGCGCTTCGCGAGCACGTCGGAGGGACGCTTGCCGAAGCGCGCCCTGTACTGCGCCGCGAATTCACCGAGATGAACAAATCCACACTGCATGGCGACGTCCGTGACGTTCAGCGTACCCGGCTCGGCGCTCGACAGGACCGCGTGGACCCTGTCTAGTCGCTCCGACCGTAGCCATCGCCCCGGCGGCGATCCCACATAGCGCTGGAATCCCGCTTGGAGCCCGCGGAGACTCATGCCGCTCCGTCGAGCCACTTCGCTGAGGCAAACCGGCCCGGAGAGATGGTCCCGCATGTAGTCCATCGCACGCCGTATCTGCGCCGGAGGCGGCTGCCGGGGCTCGGCATGGATCGCGGCGCTGAAATTGTTCGCCTGGCTGAGCAGAAGGGACTCGATCACCAACTCTTCGAACTGATCAAACAGCCGGGGATGGTTTTTCGTCGCGCCAAGCAACGCGAGGTTCGCCGCGGTCTCGAGCAGGCTGGTCCAGAACGCGGGCGTTTCTCCGAGCGACAGCTTGAAATGCACCGCCTGTTGCCTCACGGAACCGACGAGACTAGCGCAGACGGCCTCTACGCGACGACGATCGAGCCTCACGATGATCTGGTCGAATGCACCGTCGATGTCGAAGCGGAAAGCGCGATGAGCACTTGCGACCGCGCCGCACTTGGGCTGAACCTCCGCTGCATCAGAACCGTAACTGAAGCGCGCCTTGCCGGCGATGGGGAGAGTGACGAGAAAATTGTCCTCCTCCGGGACCGCAGGCGCGACCGTGACGTCGCAGCCATAGCGCAGTCGACTCACCGAAAAGGGGCCTAACGGAAGGTAATCCAAATGCGTCGAAAGCTTCGCGCGCTTTTCTGCGATGGTCAGACGGTGCGGGCGGAGCGCCCGCGCGCAGGCGTCGACGACTTCGTCCTTATCGCCGCTCGAAACAAGACGATGCTGCGTTGCGAAGAGGCGGTCGGCGATTTGCAAATCGCATGCAGTCATACTCACACCCGGCTCTGTTCAGATAGTAAGCATCCTGGCATTCCGGCGGCCGGAGCTATTCTGGTCCTGCGGCCCCGACCTTGCAAGGGGCGCCCATCTCTCGCCCGACGCAGCCAAGATGCGCGGATACGGCGAGCCACAGTGCGTAGACGGTTCGAAAGCCGGCTCAATGGCAGCCTTTGCCCCGGATCGGAACGTCGATCTCGCGCATCATGACGGTCTTGCCGTCGCGAATGTCCAGCGTATAGCTCTGGATTTGGTGAGACCGCTCGCCTGCGGGGCGGCACCGCCACGTCATTCTTAACGATACGCAAATTGCGCGGTTTGCCGTATTCCGGGCTTTTTCCTTACCGGATGGCAACCTCATCGTTGAACGCTCCCACGATGGTTGGCTCGCTCATCGTCAATTGGGTGCGAGTCTATGCTCGCGACTGGATAACAATCCCAGTCACAACCGTGCCTCGATGCAGGAAGCGATCTCCAGCAGGCGCCGGTCGGCGTTCCTGCGGCCGATCAACATTAGACCGACGGGCAGCCCATCGACCGGTAACGGCATCGAGATCGACGGGCAATCGAGCATGTTGGCGATGCGGGGATTGCGAAGCACCAGTCCGTTGAATTTGTGGAAGGCGCTATCCTCCTCGACAGCCGACAGGAGCGGCGCACGGATTGGCGTCGTTGGCAGAATGAAAATCTCATCATTGCCGAAGGACTGTTCAAAAGCCTGGACCGCGGCGTGCCGGAGCCGCACCATGCGCACATAGTCGACGGCGAGGGTGCCGGCGCCTGCTTCGATGCGAACCCGGGTTTTCGGATCGACCCCATCCAGGCTCGATAGCCCAAGGCCGCGCAGTGTAGCACCGACCTCGATCGACGGGAAAGTGCCGATCCTGTCGATCTCTGCAATGCGATCGAGAACAGGTTCGATCGATCCATCTTCGATCTGCAAGCCAGATGATCGAAGCCGCTCTACGACATTCTCAAACGCGCCAAGCACTTCCGGCTCGCAGCCGTCAAACAGGCGACCGCGAGCGACCGTGAGACGAAAAGTGTAGGGAGAGGCAACCTGCGGCCGCGGGATCACGTCGCCGCCCGACAGCACCTGATCGGCAGCGAAACAGTCTGCGACGCTCGACGCAATCGGCCCGATGGTATCGAGGCTGGACGACAACGAGAACGCGCCCGCGGTCGGCACAAACCCGCTCGTCGGCTTGAAGCCGGTTGCGCCAGACAACGCCGCCGGAATTCGGATCGATCCTCCAGTGTCGCTGCCAATGGCGATCTCCGCCATGCCGTCAATCACCGAGACAACAGCCCCCGAGGAAGACCCGCCCGGAGTGCGGCGGCGGTCCCGGGGATTGCCCGGCCCCCCATCGTTCGGGTTGGTCCCCAGCGCTGAGAAGGCAAACTCGGTCATCTGGGTCTTGCCGATGATGACGGCTCCCGCCGCACGCAAGCGCTTCACGACCAGCGCGTCTTCGGTGGCAGTGGGCAAGGCGCGTAACACAGCAGAACCCGAGCTCGTCACTGTGCCGGCGACATCGAAGAGTGCCTTGACCGAGACGATGCGACCGTCGAGCGGGCCGCGTGTGGTTCCGGCGACAGCGCGCCGATCGGCAGCTTCTGCCTCGCAGCGAGCACTTTCCGCGAACAAGGCGGTGAAGGTACTCTCTGCGCCCAATGAGTTCGCGCGCGCGAGGGCGACCTCCAATCGAGCCGCGGCGGTGGGTTGGGATTGATCGGATGCTGAAGTCATTCGTCGCAGCTCCTCACCGAAGATGGCGGTCAAGAGATAACCGGGAGGACGTCAATATCGTAGCTGTGGGTCAGGGAGCGTTTGAGAACCGGATCGCCCAGCTCCATTTCAAAGCGCGTCCCCGGGCGAATTCCGCCGATCGCGCCCGGCGTCCCGCAGAACATCAAGGTCCCGGCAGGAAGCAGATCGGCGTTTGCGTAGCGACGAATGAGATCGCGCGGCGTTCTTAGCGACGAGACAGGACTGTCCTGATAGAGAACCCGCTTGCCGTCGATCGTCACCCAGGAGCGAAGGACCAATTCGTCCCAGTGCGGTTCGACATCAGCGTATGACCAGAGCTGTAGGCCAATCGGCTTGCCACAAAGCTGCTTCGAAAGTGCGATTCCTGTCGCTTCCGCCTTGCGATCGGTGTGGTCGGATCCGATTCCGATCCAGAGCCCATCGGCCATCGCGACCACCACGGGCTCAACTTCACCGGAACTATCCGGACCAAGCACAGTCAGGCGGTCCGCCTGCGTCAGTGTCTGGGCCGCGACACGGTAGTAGAGCGGCGTCGTCGACGGACGCGGAATTCCGAGCGCGGCAAGTTCCTCGATATGGTGCTCGATCGCGGCTGCGTCCCTGCCCGCCCAACCCGCGATCACAAGCGATTCGATTTCGACGCCGACGTGATCGGTCCGATCCTTCCCGATGCGGTCAAACTTCATGAACATGGGCTTTGTCATCCTTGGTAGACGGAGCACGAATCTCGCCGCGCTCGATCTGCAATGTGCGATCGGCAACGCGGTCGAGCAGAACCGGAGAGGATTCCGTGATCAGCAAGGCGAGTTCGGGCCGGTGCTTGCGCAGTTCGCCGAGCGTCCGCGCGTATTCGAGTGCGAGGGCCGGCGCCAGGCCCTGGAACGGTTCATCGAGCAACAGAACCTTGCGCGCCACCGTCAGCGCGCGGCCCAGCGCAACCATCTTGCCCTGCCCGCCGGAAACACCGCCCGCAGGCCGGGACCGCATCACATGCAGTTCCGGCAACAGCGTATAGATTTCGTCCAACCTGCGAGCAATTTCCGCCTTGTCGAGATTGAGCGCCAGGGCCGGAAGGCGGATGTTCTCCTCCACGCTCAGCTCCGGTATCAGTCGGCGATCTTCCGGGGCATATCCGATGCCGGCCCGGGCACGGGTGTAGGCCGGCATGCTGCCGAGGTCGTCGGAATCGAGGCAGATCGAGCCCTCGTCGCGCGGGATGAGCCCCATGATCGCGCGAAGCGTCGTCGTCTTGCCAGCACCATTGCGGCCAATCAACACCGTCGTCTTTCGCGCGACGATGTCGCAGCTCACCTTGCGCAACACACGCACGCCTTCGATCGAGATGCTGACCTTGTCGACACTGAGCATCAGGCCACTCCCACGACGCGTTCGCGGACTAGCGCATTGCCGAACACCTCGTCGGGCCGCCCTTCGGCCATGATATTTCCGGCGTTCCACACCAGGACACGGCTTGCATAACGTGCAACCACGTCCATGTCGTGCTCGACGAAAAGCGCAGTGATGCGGCGTTGGCGCAGCGCGCTCATCAACGCCTCCATCAGCGGGAAGCGCTCCAGCGCACTCACGCCGCTGGTCGGCTCATCCAGCAAAAGGAGCCTCGGCTTGAGCGCCAGCGCAACCGCGATGTCGAGGAGCTTGCGATGACCTTCGGGCAGGGTGACACTAATCCGATCGGTATCGCCGCCGAGCCCGACCAGTTCGAGCAGGGCCTTTGCCTCGTCGCGCCGTTCCGCTGTTTCAAGTGGCCGGATCGCGCTCCACAGCCCGTCTTTCGCGGCAAGCGCCAGCATCATGTTGTCGATCACGCGCTGCGCGGAGAAGAGTTGCGGGATCTGGAAGGCGCGCGCGACCCCGCGTCGAGCAATAGCGCGCGGCGACATCCGGGTGATGTCGTTGCCATCGAGCAGAACACTGCCTGAAATTGGTCGAATATAGCCTGTACAGATGTTGAGCAGCGTCGTCTTTCCCGATCCGTTCGGACCGATGATGGCGAGGAACTCGCCGTCGTGGATTGCGATGCTTGCCCCGTCGGCCGCCTTGACCCCGTTAAATGCGACGCGAAGGTTCTTGGCCTCCAGGATGGGACGGCTCATGGGCTCGGAGCCTCCTTGCGCTCGAACAATCCGTAGATTCCCTGCGGCATGAACATGATCACGGCGATCAGCGTCATGCCCACGAACAGATTCCAGGCATCCGTCACGGTTACGGCCGCGCTGTGCAGCAATTCGAGGAATAGCGCTCCGATGAACGCACCGGGCACGCCGCCAATACCACCGAGCACCGCAATCAGCACGAGATGCCCTGATGCAGTCCAGAATGCGAAGTCAGGAACCACGCGGCCGATCGCAAAGCCGGCGACCGCACCGCCAAGACCTGCGAGCGCCGCGGAGATGGTGTAGGCGATCAGCAGAATCGCCCAGACCGGGATGCCCAGATATTCGAGCCGGATTTCATTGCTATGGACAGCAGACAGCGCGTGCCCCAGTGGACTATCGAGATACCGATGGACAACAAGGCCGACAAGCACCATCAGCACCAGGCTGAGATAGAACAGGATGCTCTTGAACGCCGGCTCGGCGAACACCATGCCGAAAACCGCTGGGATCGGCACCGGCATGCCGTCCGTTCCGCCGGTGACGCCGTAGAGTTTGGCGCACAGCGCATAGAACACCATGGAGACGGCAAGGTTCAACATCGCGAAGAAGATCGCGCGATAGCGGACGAGGAACGACCCGGCAATTGCGCCGATCAGTGCAGAGACCAGCACCGAGAGGATCAGAAGCAGCCCGAGATCGTTGATTCCGGCGCGCGCAAGGAAGGCAGCGCCATAGGCGCTGGCTGCGAAGAACATCGCATGGCCGATCGAGATCAACCCGGCACGCAGCAATACGGCGACGCCGAGCGCTGCAAAGCCCTTGGCGATCGCAAGCGTCAGGACGAATTGAAGCCAGGGCGCGGCGAAGGCCAGCCCAGCCAGCGTGAGTACCGCAGCAGCGGCCAGTATGATCCGCATCATATCCTCCGCGCCGCCATCGATCCGAACAGGCCATAGGGGCGGATCAGAAGCACCACAAGCATCGCCGCATAGGGCGCAACCGCATCCAGCGAGGGCACAAGATAGATCGCGAGTACGCGCACGAAACCAACGATCAACGCCGCCACCGCCGCTCCCTCGATCTGCCCGAGCCCACCGATCGCCGCCACCGCAAAGGCGAGGACCATTGTATCGGCTCCGAGCCCCGGTGCGATGCCCGACGTCGGTGTCGCCAGCGCTCCTCCCAATGCCGCAAGGAACACGCCGAGCGAGAACGCAAGGATGAATATCCGGTTGGTATCGATGCCAATCGACTGCGCCATTTCGCGGTCGGTCACGACGGCCGTGATCAGACGCCCAAGCCGCGTGTGGTTGATCAGAAGCCGCAGGCCAACGACGACGAGGGCCGCCATCGCGACAAGCAAAATCTGGTAGTTCAGATAAACGACGCCACCGATGCTCGAGGTGCCAAGCAACCGCATCGGCGTGTCCTCGTACAGGGATTGCACGCCGAAGACCAGACGCTGGAGGTCCTCGAGGATCAGGAACAGCCCGAACGTGATCAGGATCTGGACCGCTTCGGACTTGCCGTAGGTCCACCGGACCAGGCTGCGCTCGATAAGTGGACCAAGTATCGCGGCCACGAAAACAGCACTGAACAGCAACGCAGCGAACGACAAATAGGGGTTGAGCTGCCGGCTCGCGATGAACAGGCAAACCGAAGCAGCGACATAGCCACCGATCGAGTAGAGACTGCCGTGCGCGACGTTGAGGACGCGCAGTACGCTGAAGACGAGCGTGAGGCCAACCGCCGCGAAGAAGATCAACGCGGCGCTGGTCAAGCTGTCCAGCAGCAAGGGGATGATTGCATTCGACATTGACCTGCGCCTGCGTAATCGGTTTCGACTGGACGCTATCGTTCGCCGATCTTGTAGCTCCCCGGCTTCGGAAGGCCCTTCGCAAACTCGGGCTTGAGCGACGAAATCCACGCCAGCGGATCCTGACCGGCCTGCGGCAGCAGGCTGTCGCCCTTGTAGCGCACCATGTCGCCGATCACGGGGAATGGCTGGGCCGATGTCTTCACGGTGACGCCGACGATCTGGTCGACGAGACCGTCGTTGTCGGCTCGCGTCTGCACGGTCCCGGTCAGGGTCGCAACCTTGCTGCCCTTCATGGCACCTGCAAGTTCGGCACGCGCCGGCCACTTTCCGCCATTCTTCTGCATGGCGACCTCGTAGGCGGCCTTCACATAGATCAGCGTATTGGCCATCTTGATAGACGGGAACACCGGATACTCACCGAAGCGAGACTTGTATGCCTCGGCAAACTTCACCGTCTCCGGGTTGGCCTTGGCGTCAGGCGACATCCACCAGCCATCACCCAGAACACCGACGATCACCCCGTCGGGCAACGGCACGCGCTGCAAGATGGTCTCGCCAAGCGCGAGGATCACCTGGCTGGAGGTGAAAAGGCCCCGCGGCGTAGCCTGCCGGACGAAATTCTCGAGGTCGGCGCCCCAGAGATTGGAGAAGACGACGTCCGGACGCGCGGTCGTAAGACGGGAGATCTCGGTCTGGTAATTCGGCGAGCCGAGCTTCGGATAGAGTTCGGCGACGATCTCGATGTCCGGCTTCAACGCCTTCAGCGCCGCGGTGAAGATCTTGGCAGCGTCATGGCCGAACGCATAGTCCGGATTGATGATCGCCACCGTTTTCACGTCCGGCTTGCGATCCAGAAGATAGATTGCGTAGGCGATGAACTCAGGCACGGTGTTGCCGTTGGGACGGAATACGTACTTGCTCTTGCCGTCCATGAGCAATTGGTGAGTATCGCAGTTCCAGCCCACGGTCGGAACTTCAAGCTGCTCCGCGATCGGAGCCAGCGCGAGACAAGTCGCGCTCGACAAGGCCGCGACCATCACCTGGTTCTTTGCATCGCCCGCCAGCCGGCGATACTCCGCGATCACGCCTTGCGCGCCCTGAGCCTCGTCGACATAGGTCGCAGTGACCGGCACGCCGCCGATCCCACCCTTGGCATTGATCTCGTCAATCATGAGATCGGCGGCGTTCTTGCCGGGCATGCCATAGGCCGCGGCGGGACCGGACGTGAACGTGAAGATGCCAAGCCCCACCGAGCTCGGCTTGTCCTGCGCGGCGACCGGAGTTGTCGCCACGAGGCCGATCGCGAGAGCACCGGCAAGGCCATCGACCACCAATCGAAGATTGGCCTGGGGCAGCCCCCGATCGAGCCTGAAGAGCAGTTGCAGCGAGGACAGGCAACGCGCGAATGCGGTCGAGATACCATTGAACGCCATATTTACCCCCTTGAGCGGTCGAACGATGTTGTCGATGCTGGCGGATCGGCCTCAGACCGGATCGAAATAGTGCATTTCGAGAAGCAGGCAGCCGTTGACGGACTTGAACGGACCGTGCGGCGCGTGCGGCGGCCGGCAGGCATAAGTGTTCGGCGGAAAGCTCTTGCCGCCCTCACCCTTCTCGTCGTTGCCAACGATCAGGTCACCCGAAACCAGATAGACCTCTTCCCAATATTCGTGCGAAAACGGTGCTTTCGTGTAGACGCCCGGAGCAAAACGCAGCAGCCGAGTTCGCGTCCCACGCCGCTTCTCCTCGTCGAGCCCGCCCGCAATGATCTTCTGCTGGATGCCGGCCGGATAGCCGGCGGGCGTTTCCCAACCGGTGCTCATGTCGAGCGTGTAGAATTCGTCGTGCTTCTTGTTGACGGACATGTGTTGTCTCCGTTGGGTCAGGCGGCTTTGCTGGCGGTTGACGCGCCATTGAGGTCATAGGAATCGAGCATGGTCTGGACCAGGCGGTCCGCGCCGGCCCAATCGTAGGTGCGATAGGAGTGTCCCTTGGTGACGAAGGTCGCGCCGGCGTAGAACATCTCGTATTGCTGGTGACGGGAGCCGAATTCGGATCCGACCGCATCCCAGGCGAGCTTGTAGAACTTCACGCGCTCGTACGAACTGGCCTTCGGCGACTGCTGCGTCTTGCCGATCAAGTCCGCGATCTCGGGGTTGTCGAAGTCGGCGACCGACGAGGGCAGCATGATCATGCCGCCGCCGGCGAGCTCGCGCAGCGTATTGATGATGTGCGCGTAGAGCTGTTGCGTCAGCACCTGTGCGGAATAAAGCGTGTGCCGATCTGGGATGAAATAGGGGCCGACCATCGTGCCCTTGGCTTCCATCGCCGCCACCAGCGCATCGACCATGCCGGTCTCGGCCGCGAGCTGACCGAGCATCTCGCGCACCTGCGGGAACTGGGTGACGCCGTTCATTTCAGCGGTGCGATGCGCGAGGCCGGCAAGGAACTTGAGCTTCACGCTCAGACGCACCATCGCCTGATAGTTTTGATAGACGTGACAGGGGGTGGCGTGAAACTGCTTCTGGCACATTTCAACGTTGCCCTCGATGAAAACGCGATCCCAGGGAACCTTCACGTCGTCGAAATAGAGAACCGAGTCGTTCTCGTCGAAGCGGCTCGACAACGGATTGTCGAACACCGCGCCAGCCGCGTCCTCGTAGGACTTGCGCGACAGCATCTTGAGGCCCTTCGAGTTCATCGGGATCGCGAAGGACATCGCGTAGCGCTCTTCGCCCGGACGCATCGGCTGGATGGTCGTCACGAAGACCTCGTCGGCGACCACACCTCCCGTGGCGAGCATCTTGGCGCCGCGGACTGTGATCCCCTCCGCGTCGCGATCGACGACACCGGCGGTGAGGAACGGATCCGCCTGCTCGGCCGCACCCTTCGAACGATCGGCCTGCGGATTGATGATGACGTAGGTGAGGTAGAGGTCATTGTCGCGCGCATAGCGGTAGTAGCTCTCGAGTGCGCCCGCGCGAGCCGGATCGTACGCCTTGAACACGTCGAGCCCCATGTACAGACCGGAAATGCACGAGGCGACATGGTCCGGGGCACGGCCCATGAAGCCGGCATGCAGCGTAGCCCATGCTTCCAGTGCCTTTCGCCGCTCAACGAGGTCGGCATAGGATGTCGGAAGCTGCCAGATCCGGTTGGCACGTCCAGCATCGGTCTCGAACGTCATGAGATCGACGTTCTCCTTGGTGCTCGCAAAATCGAACAATCCCGCCATCGAGTTGGCGAGATTTCGATAGGCCCGATGAGCAGTCACGTCGCCGACCGCAGCCCCGTTGATGTAGATGGTCCGCCCGTCCCTCAGTCCAGACAGATATTCCTTTGCACTACGCATCGCGGTTCTCCGGTTCGAACTAGTAATGAATGGGAAGCGGCCAGGTCGGCTCGCGTTCGCTTTCGTCGACGAGGTCGCGATAGCGGCCCCGAAAAAAGATCAATGGCGCGGTCGGCTCGTTGCGCGCGGTGTAACGAACGACACGAACGACAAAGATCACGTGATCGCCGCCGTCGTGGCTGCCGAAGGGCTCGCATTCGAAATGAGCCAACGCGCCCGATATCAGCGGCGCCTCGGCATGACCGACCGACGTCTTGACCTGGTCCCATTTGTTGGAAAGCGCGCGCGCGAATTGATTGGAGATCTGTTCCTGATCGCGGGCGAGGATGTTGACGGCGAAGCCCCTGGCTTCGAGCATTGCGGGCAGGCTTTTGGCCTTGCGGTCGACGCTGAACAGGACCAGCGGCGGATCGAGCGAGACGGAATTGAACGAGCTCATGGTCATGCCAATGAGCTCTTCGCCCTGGCCGCGCGCGGTCACCACGGCAACGCCGGTCGCGAATTCTCCCAACACTCGCCTGAATGCACGGTCCTCCATGGGACGCCTGCCTCGCTGCTTCGACCCTGATTTATACTTGTCAGATAGCTTTCTGACAAAGCTATTTGACAATGTCAAGCCCTCTTGCTGGGCACGCGCATGCGTGCTTCTTAGGCAAGTACGCAAGACTATGATTTCGCGGGGAGAACGACCGTGACTGAAGCGCTTTTGACGGCGTCAAAGCCCGAACTGCTCGACAAGGAGGGAGACCGAACGCTTCGCGGCGTTCTCTACGACTATTTCGCGTTCGGGCGCAGCCTTGAAGCTTGCCGCGAAATATTCGCGAGCTTCGTCGATCTGTCGACCACTCAGTATCTGATCCTGATCGCGATCAAGAATTCGACAGCGGAAGAGCCGATGGGTGTCAATCAGGTCGCCGAGCGGCTGTATCTGAGCGGCACTTTCGTCACCAACGAAGTCAACAAACTCGTTTCCGACGGCCTCCTCGAGAAGAGCCCACATCCGGAAGACCGACGGCGCGTGCAGCTTGCACTCACCCAGCACGGCGTGAATCTATTGATCCGTCTTGCCGCCCTGCAACGCCCCGTCAACGACGCGCTGTTCGGGATGCTGACGCGCGAGGAGTTCAAGACGTTGTCTCATTTGCTGTCGCGTCTTGCGTCGAACGCGGACCGTGCAGTGAAGCTCGCCGAACATGTCAAAGCGACCCTCAAGTTTCAGGAGGATCAGCGAACCTTGACGACGTCTTCGCCATCCCCCCGCAAGAAGGGACGTGCGACGCTTCGTAATCCTCGATAACGAAGCGGCCGGCTTTCTTCTGTTTGCAGGTTCGAGTCCTGCCGGGCCCACCCGATGAGATCGATGTCGTACTGGTCTCCTCGTCGCTCTCGGCGCGACTATCGCACCAGATACGTGCACTTCACGCTTTTGGGTAGGTTCGCGCTTCAGCAGCCATTCGACACACCAAACTGAGGCGTCGAATCTCCGCGATGAGCATTCGCGCGATGACCTTCCGGCTGCGGCGCACGATCGAGCACTCGCGCTCGCTGAGATAGACCACGTTTCCATGCTTGTCGCCGAGCACCTGGATCTCGATGTGCCAGGGATCGACGATGAGCTTCGCAGCGGTCCTCTTGGATTCGACCTTGTCGCTCATCGCGACGATCGCGCCAGGGTTCGGGCCGACGAAGACGACGCCGGCGGCTTCCGGTGCGCGCGGAAAGGCCTCGCGCTCGGACGGGAAAGCGTAGCCGGGGTGCATGGTTAGTGCGCCGGTCTTGCGGCAGGCCTCGACGATCCTGCTGATCAAAAGATCACTCTCGGCCGCAGCCGGCAAGCTTATCAACATGGCTTCGTCGGCCATCTCGACATGCAGTGCGTTGCGGTCGGCCGCGGCATAGAAGGCGACCATCTCAGTCCCCGTATGGCACGCAGTCTTGATGACCCTGTAGGCAATCTCGCTGCGATTTACGATCGGCATTTTCTTGAACGTGCTCTTCACGAGGCAGACGGTCGTGCTTCTTCCTGAACCTAGACCTTTTGTCCTTCAGCATCGCCAAGGCCCCAGCGATCCGGCGGCGGATCGACGTCGTCGATGTAGCCACTCCGTGTGGCGTCCCCGCCGCGACGGCGTCGAATATGCGAGCGTCGCTTGACGAGTAAAGGCCTCCGATGGGCATATCGGAGGCCTTCCCTTGGAGATTGAAAATTCAGTCGATTCTAAAATCTCCCTTTTCCAAGCAACTGAGTTTTACCAATTGCGCCGCGCGCGGAGGAGCAGACTGAGGGTGTCCTGATCCTTCAGTTCATACACCGCGCCCGGTTTGCCGATCGCGGGGCTTGAGGCAGTGATGGTGCCCGTGTTCTTCTGATCCAGATGGGAGTAGGTCAGATCGGCCGAAAACGTGAGGTTTTTGACGGGTGTCCACTGCGTCTGAGTACCGAGTTGAGCGATGCTGTAGTCCGGATTGCAGGTAACCAGGCCGGCGGTACCGAATACCGCACCGAATGAGCCTCCCACGCCATTGCCAGCCGGGCCGCAGATGAGGTTCTTAGCCGTGCTATTATACATGACCGAGGCGTAAGCACCGTAGATGCTCGTGTTCCAGTTCGGGCTCCAGTTGTGTGTGTAACCACCATTGAAGCCCCAGGTGGAAACAAGCTGCTGTGAGCCGCCAGCTCCGAACACCGAATCGGCCGCAATGCCGAGCCCGACGCTTTGGTACCCGCCAGGCAGATTGGTGCCACTGAATATCTGATTGGCACCGTACAAGACAGCGAGGTCCTGGATGTTGAAGCGCGTGGCACCGTTCGTGTAAACACCCTGCATATTGATCGTGTCGCCCGGTCCAGTCGGGAGGTTCTTGATCGACAACGCCAACTGACCAGCCCAACCCCACTTGTCGTCCGGATGACCGGTGTCTTCAGTGGCGCCATAGTAGGCCGCGTGGTTGTCATGAGCTGCGAACGATGCCTGGAACAAGCCCCAAGCTTGATCGACGCGCAGCATCGCAATGAGGTCGGGAGCAATCGTGCCAGCGTAATCGGCAGTACCCCACGGGCCGAGTGCGCCGGGAACCGCACCGAGATTGTTGACGCCAGCTTGGAAGTACTGGGTCTGATCCTGGGCAGAAAGCGAGAGCGACACGCCGTTGCCGAACTGCGCGGTATAGGTGAACTGATTGATACCGGTGATCGACCCGCCGCCGCCGACGAGACCATCGAAGTTGTTACCCGGGTAGTTGGCCCACGGAGCCGAGAACTGCGAGACCGCTTTACCAATTGTGAAGCCGGCGAACTGGATGAAAGCGTAGTACACACCAACCGTGCCGCCCGCGACCGCACCTGAGTTGGCGTTATTCGGCGCCGAAGTCGCACCGATCGGCGAGTAGATCGTCGAACCGTTTCCGATTGCGCTGTAGCTATCCGTTGTCCAACTGAACGTTGCATCAAAGAAGGTGCGGACCACACCATACTCGGTCGCGGTACGCGTATCGATGTTCAAGTCCTCACGCGAGCGCCAGGTGTAACCGTTGGTGAAGCGGTTATTTGCTGCACCAGCACCGAAACTACTGCCGATGTTGTCCGTGTTGGTGTTCGCAACGACGTCAACCATCAGATAGCCGCCCAGCTTCAAGCAGGTGTCGGTACCAGGGATGTAGTAGAAGCCGGGCCCGTATGACGAGCACACTTTGACGTATTCAATAGCTTTTGCCTTTACGGGAAGATCCGCCGCTTGCGCACCCGTCATTCCAATAATTGTCGCCGCTGAACCCAAAACAAGGCTCGTGAAAAGCTTCATAAAGACCTCCTGCTCCATTCCGTTTAAGGAGATTGTTGATCGACCAGACCCCGCCTGATCGTCGTCCCCAGCCAATCTGTTCCGCGCTTCCGAGAGAATTGCTTTGCAACTCATTCAAACTCCGAGAAGCTTCACGAAGGAATTCGGTATTGCATTCACGCCCCCGTTGTTTGCATTGCGATGTTCGAGATCGCGCCGTGCCTTGCGGCGGCCGCTTAGTTGGCCTCGACGTCCGACTAGCCGACCAGGACGCCGCGCGAAGATGCAACAAACAACGAGTGAGAGATCAGCGCTTTCCTGGCAGAGCCATTCGACATGCTTCAAAGTGACAATTGCGAGAAAGTTCTATGATCGACGGGCACAATCTTCCGAAGGGCCCCTCCGAAAATGAGAAATCATCGCAATGTTCGGTGCGAGCGAGAGATCGTCACGCGGGAGCAGACGTCTTCCGCTTCATACGTGGAGCGGCGCAGACCCCTTGCTGCTCGTCAACAAGTTGGCGAGCAGCATTCGAAACAGCAATCACGCGCGGAATGTCCCTCGTCGAACGAGCTACGCCAGGACTGGGACAATCGCTTTTGTTCGCATTGATGCATGGCGGTCTCCACTCGTGTGGAGGGAGACTCACATCGCAAGCCCCTTAGCCGTTGCTGCGCGAGGAGTGCGCGAGATGCTTGGCAGCCACATATCCAAACGTCAGAGCCGGCCCCAATGTAATGCCGCCACCGGGATAGTTACCTCCCATAATACTGGCCATATCGTTTCCGGTCGCATAGAGGCCAGCGATCGGTACGCCTTTCGTGTCAAGCACGCGGCAATTCTGATCCGTTTGCAGGCCAGCAAACGTTCCAAGATCTCCAATTACGACTTCGAGTGCGTAGAATGGAGCAACCGCGATTGGCGCGAGACAGGGATTCGGCTTGAATTCTTCGTCCCCGTTGAACCGGTTGTACGCAGTGGATCCCTTTCCAAACGCACGATCTTCGCCGCGATTTACATCGGCATTCCACTCGGCAATCGTCTTCTCGAGGCCGGCAACATCGATGCCCGCGGATCGTGCGAGCTCCGCGACGCTGCTACCGCACTTCAAGTAGCCAGACCGGATGTTGGGACCGACGGGTACCGGAAACGGCTTGACAAATCCAAGACCGAAGCGATTGAGGAACGGCCTGTCCACGACAAGAAAGGCTCGAACGACCGCGGTACCACTTGCGGCAATGAGTGCTTGGCAAAAATCGTGATAGGAATTTGCTTCGTTGACGAAACGCTTGCCGTCCGAAAGTACGGCGATCAGGCCAGGCTTTGCTCGGTCGATGAAGTGGGGAAACACACCGAAACCGCCCTTCCGCCGCGGCACCCGAGACACGGGCACCCAGGCGGCAGCGTTCGGATAACCTAGTTGCACTTGAGCACCGATTTCTTCTCCCAGCCGGAGGCCGTCGCCCGTATTGGTCGATGGAGCCGGCGAATGGTGTCCAGTGTTGTCCCGATCATGCGGAAACATCACGCGGCGTCGCGGCATGTCCTGCGGAAAGCCCCCTGCCGCAAGAACGACACCACGTCGCGCCCGCACGTGGACCTCACCTCTGGGAGTCCTAACGACGGCTCCAGTGACAACCTGGTCTTGCCGGATCAGCCGCACTGCCGGCGAATTTGTCCACACCTGAACTCCGAGATCGAGAGCGCTGCGAAACAGGCGAGCGGCAAGGGCATTGCCATTGGTCAAGAGCATTCCGCGCCCATGAACCGCAAGGTCTCGCGCGTGAGATAGCAGTCGACCGGCGACGTAAGCGGCCGAACGAGCTGATCGCGTGACGTTGTAAAAGTGTCTAAGTTCTGGACCAGATCCGATCATTAGTCCAAGGAAAGTCAATTCCGGCAATGGCGGCCGCAGCCGCTTCAATTGCTTGCCGAGACCTTGCGCGCGATACGGCACGGCCTTAATCGAGCGGCCGCCTGAGCGCCCCCCCGGAGCGTTTGGATGATAGTCAGAGAACGCCGAGGCTGCTTCAAACCTTACTGCAGTCTTCTTCTCGAAGAACTCGATTGCTTCAGGACCTTGCAAGAGGAACGTATCTACATTCTCGGCATTGAAGTGATTGCCGGCCTCATGTTGTAGATAAGTGCGCGCTTCTTCGATGTTGTCCTGGACTCCGTCGGCCTTCGAAATCGGATTGTTGGGTACCCACAAAAAGCCACCTGATAGAGCGGTCGTCCCACCGACCCACTCGGTCTTTTCCACGAGGATCACGCTCAGCTGTCGTGCCTGCGCCGCTACCGCCGTAGCAAGCCCGCCTGCGCCAGACCCCACCACCAACACATCACACTCAACGATATTCGACATCTGAAGTCCCTAGTCAAAAGACCGACTTATGGTCGGCAGCCGAATTGGTCAGCAGCACACCACCCGGACACGGCTCACAGTTCCGGCTGTCGGCGCGCAATCTAGAACGCTATCAAGTCGTCTTGCTTCTTCAGGGTAAGGCGACGCCGTCAAGAAATCGCCTGAGGACATTCTCAGTCAACCTGGACACGCTGTTGTTATAGTTGTTGCTGCTCAGCGCTCCGCACCAAGAAATAGACCCGGTCGAGAAAACCCCGCCACCACGGGCGGTCGGGAAGTACACAACATCCGAGCGAACCTGGTAATCTTGGGTACCCCCCGTCGTTGGCAGATTGATCAGCAGTTCTTCGGGGACATGCACATAGTTGTCACTATGCATGCCGTCGCTTGACGCAAGCAACAACGCATCGGGCGGTGTACCAAGACTTAGGTCATATCGATCCAACTCGTACCCAGCAGCCCCCTCGCCCGCCAAACCATGCGCGCCGAAGATTTCTACGTTTTCGATCCCTACTGTAAACGCGGTCGCGCGCGGGCTCTTCCAATCCGAAAGCGGACGGTATGGCGCGGCATTGTCGAAGCCTTGCGCAGTGAAGCCGACGCCGAAAAGCTTTTGTGGGGGGCGGCCACGATGACGCCACAGCCCCCCCCTGCTCCCCGAGAACGCATGATAGTACTCGCCCGGAGCGGCCTGCCATGAACGCACGCCGCTTTCGCCACGTCGGATCTCGACTGCGAACCGCTCCTTCGGGTGGAACTCGGTCACCCAATAGAAGCCATTTGCGCCCAGGTACATCGCTCGACCGCCTGCCGAGAGGTAATTCTCCCAAGCATTGAGCATATTCTCGCTGACGTACTCCGGATGTGTACCCGTTATCGCAACCTTGTACCGGGAAAGAAGCTGATCCCCCTCCTCGTCCAGATCCTCGTCAGTTGCAACGTCAAACGCCACTCCGATTTTCGAGAGCCAATCGACAATATGGAGATCGGCCGGAAACTGCCACACCGAACCAGACACCCCGCTTCGATATTCGGGGCGCATCGTCAGTAGCGGACGCAACCGCGACGAATAGCACACTCCACTGCCGTCATTGTGCACGTCGTAGGTCGACACACCAAATTCCGGCCGCGTATTGAGAAAGAAGTCCGCTCCACTGACGACCGGCGTGTGCCCACAGCCTAACTGCGATGCCGGAAAACGTGTCACGATGTGATCGTTGGCGTACGCCATATAGCTCGCCGTCGGAAACACCAGAAGAACATCTGCGGTCGACGTGCCCCGCGGCGGCCGCACCCAGAACGGAATCATGTCGGACGACGACGACGAGATAACCCTGAGAGCATAGGCGCCGCTGCGCATCGAAGGGGGCACGATCAAGGTCACATCCGTTTCCCATCCGGCATCCCCAACATCGTCATCATGAAAGTGGATCGCACCGTACTGATCCGGCGCCGACCAATAGCGATCTTCCTCTCCAGACCAGCTCCAGCCCGTGGCTCCGCGCATCGGTAGATTTACCGCCGTCCCATGTGCATCACTCGCGCTGATGTCGAGACATAGATCAGATGCAATTCCACGTTTGGATATATTTGCAGAGAAGTTCCAGTGCGCGACCGCACCCGGAACAATTCGTCCAATCGCCAGATCATCTATTTCACGATCTTCTAGTGTCCGCGCGTAAAGTTTCGGCGCATCAATTTTCCCGTTGAAGTGCAGTTCTGTAGATCTCTCTCCGCTATTCCAGCTTGCTGCGATGAGCACGGGTGCCTCTGCGACGCTAATCGAACGAACGTCGCCGCTAGCCAGATGTGTCTTATGACGCAGCATAGGGCTCAGCAAACTGTTGGTACGATTGACCACGGCAGTTGCGCGCACGGTTCCCGTACGCGTCGAACAATCCCAAACGGCAGTGACCGAGTACCAGATGCGCGCGGGCAGTTCGTCCGCCGTCGCTATCGCCACCTGGGATATTCCGTCTCCAAACCGCAATTCCAGCCGGCCTTTGTTCAGCCCCAGCCACCATCCCGCACCGCGAACAACATCCCAACGCGACACCATGGCCTGCTCTTTAGCTTGCGGCAAAGTCGCGTAGACGAATAGATGGACTGCTCCTCGCGCGCCGAGAGCGAACCGGCCGCGATCATCCACCTGAACATAGGATCCCGCTCGAATCTTCTGTGCCTTGGCTGGATACACGCCTGTGATCGGCGACTCTACAGCCTCGACTTGAGTACCCGGTCCGGCCGGATTGTTATCGCCATTTAGCAGACGAACGACTTCCGCATGATACGTTCCGGCCTCCTCGCAAGAGACTTTAAATTCGATCCTTTCCCCAGGAGCGACGCTCAGCCGGTCAGCATAGCCGACAATTTTCGGGACGTGCATGGTCGTTGTCACAGAGAATGAGCCCCCTTGTTTGCACAGGCCTTGATGAGATCCTCGATGCGTCGAAGAAATACGCCGTGGCGCGCTTCAGTTTCGGTGGCATAGACCACGCCGTTCTCTTCAATCCGAGGAGGAACGGCCCATTCCTCGCTAAGGACTGCGATCCGAAACTCACACCACGGTTTGGTGCAGACGATAATGTACTTGTCGGCCATCGGTGCGCTTCTGAAGAAGTTCAGAACGCGGCTTAGTCCTACGCTGTGGTTTGCCAAAGGTCCCGCCGCGTGTTCGGCGACGATCTTATCGTCAATCATCGCGAGAATCCTCGTTGCGTATTCGTCGCGAAACCGGGTATGCACCTCAAGGTCTCGGTTTTGCATCTCAGAACTCCCTGGAACGGACAAACGCGGGCGACTTCCGATTTGGACCGGCACTCTACGGTAGATTTCCGGCCCGGTAGGGCGGATAGTCAATATAGCCCTCTGCGCCTCCACCATAGAACGTATCACGGTCCGGTTCGGACAGCGGCCAGCCGTTCCTAAACCTTTCGACAAGATCGGGATTGGCGATGTAGGGCGCTCCGAAAGCGACGAGATCAGTCATCCCGCTCGCGAGGGCAGCGTTGGCCTTTGCCTCAGTGAATCCACCGGCCAAGATCAGCGTCCCCCTATACGCCGCTCGGAATTCCTCGAGAAACGGGCGAGGGATTTCCTGAGCGCCCATGCCAAGGGTAGTCTGGTCGCTAATATGAACATAGGCGAGCTGTCGACTTGAGAGTTCGTTGGCCAGGACAAGCCATGTTTCGCTCTCATCGGCGAAGGGACGCATGTCGAACAGCCGTCCGTAAGGTGCGATCCGCACGCCCGTCCTCTTACTCCCTATCGATGCCGCAACGGCATCGACGGTCTCCAACAGAAGGCGCAACCGGTTTTCGATCGTCTGACCGCCATAGACATCGTCGCGGGTGTTCACGCTCCCACTAATGAACTGCTCGAATATGTAACCGTTCGCTGCGTGCAATTCGATTCCGTCCATTCCGGCATTCAACGCTCGCTCAGCTGCTGCGGCAAACTCCCGAACCAGAGCTCGCACCTCGTCGGTAAGAAGCGCCCTCGGCCGGCTTGCCGGCACCTGCCCAGGGACCCCGTCCGGGTTGATCGCAAATACAAACGTTCCTCGCGCCGGTTCGTTGGTTGGCCCAACGGGCGCGTCACCAGATGGCTGGAGCGATCTATGCGAAACTCTTCCTACGTGCCACAGTTGAGCGAATATTCGTCCCCCGGCTTCGTGCACTACTTCCGAGACATGCTTCCATCCCACCACCTGAGCGTCAGTGTAGAATCCAGGCGTGTAAAGATACCCTTGGCCCTGTTGGGATATCTGAGATCCTTCCGTGACTATCAGGCCAGCTGAAGCGCGCTGTCGGTAGTATAACGCAGTATTTCCGTCGGCCACTTCGCCCATGGCTGCGCGAGAGCGCGTCATGGGCGCCATCACAATGCGGTTCGGCAACATTGTTCCCGAGAGATCGTAGGGCTCGAAAAGCTTTGGCATCGGACTCACTTGATATTCCCTCGCTTGACGTACCGACCATGATCCGTACCGAGGATCACGCCACCGTTCCATCAAGTGGTTCGTACATCACGGTTATCGAGCCCACACGACCGGCGTTTCTAACTCGTTGGGCGGCCTTCTGGCATCGTGGCTCGACTATCGCTACGCCAAGGAATCAACCGATTGCCGCAATAGCGGTTACTTCCAACATCTGCCCCGGCACGACGAAGCCTTTTACCTCGACCATCGTGTTTGCTGGCAAATGCTTGCCCACCCAAGGCACGACGGTTTTTGGAAAGGCCTCCACCATCGCCGCCATGTCGGTGGCGTAGAAATCCCAATACAGGAGCCGGCTGCGATCGAGACCTTCACTCTTCAGAAGATCATCGATGACACGCAATGTAAATTGCAGCTGCTCTGCCATCGTCTCTCCAACGATCGAGACGCCTGATTCACCACCTTGCACTGGCGCGACCCCGGAGAAATAGACCGTATCCTTGTATCGAACGACCTGAGCGATACCAAACGACTCGAGCACTTCCTTGCTCACGTAATCTACGTCGGGACTCTTTCTCGTAATCATGGGATTTCCTCGGTTCAGTAAAAGCGATATATGTCGTTTGAGCTTATAGCCGCGCGGCGACCGACTTGACTTCGGTGTATAGCTGGATCGCTTCGAAGCCCATCTCGCGCCCCCACCCTGATTGCTTGAAGCCTCCAAATGGGAGAGCTGCATCGACCTGGTGGTGCGCGTTGATCCAAACTATGCCCGCCCTGATCTTCGCGGCCAGCTTGTGGGCCGTGGACACGTCTTTGGTCCATACGCTGGCGGAGAGACCATAGGGACCATCATTAGCCAAAGCGGATATGGCCATCAGGTCCGCAGCGTCGTCGAATCGCTGCACGCACGTCACAGGACCAAAGATCTCCTCCAGATAGGCAGGACAACTCGACGGAACGCCTTCCAGAATAGTTGGCTCGACGAAATAGCCGGTCGCGCCGTATCGCTTGCCACCCACAAGGACCTTGCCGCCATCGGAGACAGCTCGATCGATGTATCCGATGACGCGGTTGAGCTGCCGTTCTGAGATCAACGGACCAATGTCCGTCGATGGATCGAGGCCATGTCCGATACGCATGTCCGCGGCCCGTCTCGCGAGCGAGTGAACAACTTCGTCATAAATACTGGAGTGAATGTTGATGATTGAAGGGTTCGTGCACGCCTGACCGCTGTTCAAGTAGGTCGCAGCAAGCAGCCCATTCACAGTATGCTCGATGTCGGCGTCCGGAAGAACTATTGCCGGCGATTTCCCGCCGAGCTCGAGGCTCAGCTTCTTGAGGTTTCCCGCCGCAAGCTGCACAATTCTTTTTCCGACTGCGGTACTTCCAGTGAAAGCGATTTTGTCGACGCCGGGATGATCGACCAACGCCTCGCCAGCGCTGCCATCACCGGTAACGACGTTCAGCACTCCCGGAGGAAGGCCGGCCTCTTGCGCGAGTTCGGCAAGCCTTATTGCGGTGAGCGGCGTATGCTCCGCCGGCTTGAGCACAACGGTGCAACCAGCAGCAAGCGCTGGCGCAACCTTCCATGCGGCCATCAACAGTGGAACATTCCACGGAATGATCTGTCCGACGACACCAATGGGCTGGCGCAGCGTGTACGCGTGCCAGTCGCCATTGGCGGATAGGGGCACGGTATGGCCATTTAATTTCGTCGCCCATCCCGCGTAGTAGCGGAATTGCTCGGCTGCGGCGTCAACATAATAGTCGTGGATGATTTGATAGGGGGATCCCTGATTGAGGGCATCCAGCAGGCTTAGCTCTTCACGATGCTTGTCGATGAGGTCGCCGATTCTCCAAAGAATGCGTCCGCGATCGGAACCTGTCATCACGGCCCATGGGCCAGATTCGAACGCCGTCCTGGCAGCGGCGACAGCGGTATCGATATCTGTCGCCTCACCTTCAGCAACTTCGCTGATTACCTCACCGCGCGCTGGATCGAAGATTTTTCGGACCTTACCAAGTCGGGGCGACGTCCAGTCGCCAGCGATAAAGAGCCGATGCTTCTTCTCCATAAATGCTCTGGCGCCAGCCGAAACCGGCTTAGGGACAGAGGTCACCTTTGTATGCACAATTGTCTCCTGAGATTCCCGTTACCTTGGGCGGCGAGGCGAGCGGAAAGCACGCATCGAACGTGGCCTTGCACGCAACCGCGGCCTTCCTTTGAAGGGATTCACTTCCCACCGACGATTTTCAAGTCGGGCCACTGACGACTAGCGAACGACGCCCTTCAACTGGTCTTCCGACAGGATCGAGGACAGGTCCGCATCGGGGGGAAACGCGGGATCGCACTTTGGGTCTACGGCTTTAGCGCTATCAGCATAAACGTAAGATGCGACGGAAAGCGGCTCCGGATTGGAGACGCCCTCGAAGTTCGACACTCCGCGCCGAAGCGCAAAACGACTGAGGGTCGTCGTGCCATCCAAAGTCAGGTACTTCCAGGCCTTCCCCGCATGGCGGGCATTGAGGTACTTGCAATTCAGCTCGTTGTTGCTACCGCCCGTCAGCTGTGCGGGCACCGGCAATCCTGCCTGCTCGTATGCCTTGATTGCCGCATTGGTTGTCACACCATAATCGGAAACGATCGCGTCGATTTGACCATATTTCGCTATCAGGCCAGCCACCGCCCTTTGGGCGTCCGCAGGGTTCCAGTTCGTGACAATGAAGTTTTGATCCAAGAGCTTTATGTCGGGGTACTTTTGCAGGCCCTCCTTCAGGCCGTCGATTAGCCGTTGTGACGACGCCGCACCTGCGATCCCGCCAAGAAATACGACGTTGCCTGACTTGACGTTGGCGCCGAGCCAGTCAGCCCATGTATGAGAAAGGCGCTTCGCATCGATGAGAACCTGCTCGGAGAAATCTTTGCCGGGTACCCCGGAGAGCTGAGAGAAGTACGGGACAACGACCGCACCCGCCTTCTGTGCCGCGCGATACGCGGGCAGCATCGCATCACCAAAATCGTTGAATGCTACGATGACGTTCACCCCTTGAGCGACCAGGGAATTAATGTCGCTGTTTGCCTTCTGGCGATCGCCGTTCGCATTCGCATAGAGCACTTTTGTGATATTCTTGCACTTGGCCGCTTCATCGCGAAACTCGGCAAACGCAGTCTTTCGCCAAGTATCCCCTCCGTAGCCATCGACCAAGGCAACAACCATCGGCTTCGTGCCGCAGAGAGGGGCAATATCGGCTCCCTTGCCCATTGTGGCGACGTCCGGCGATTGGGCAGCAGTTGAGATGGTGCCCCCGAGCAAAAGAGCCGAGGCCGTCAGTAAAGCAGCCCCGACACCTGCACTGGCGACAGTTCCTATCGTTCGCACCCTCATCGCCGTCTCCCCATAAAGACAAATTCGAAGCTTGGATTGGTCATCCGAAGCAACGTAGGAGAAGCGAACACCTTGCGCTTGGCTGAGGACGACAACATGCTTGTTCCGGTTCGCCAATGCGCTGGACCTGGCCTCGGCGAAAGTCCACGAGCCAACCCTTCGGTCAGCGGAGGATCCGACCGAACATCAAACCTTGTGATGACGAAAGCTATGCTGTTTGTTAGTCGCGCAAACGGCGAGTTGCCGCGTAGTTTGGTACGATTGAGCTGGGCGCAGTCCCATACTGCTTTTTGAATGCGCGGCTAAAGTGGGAAAAGTCGGTGAAGCCGCACAACAAGGCCACGTCGGTGACATGACGGGCCCTGCCCTCCTTCAGCGCATCATGGCTGGCCTTGAGCCGCTGCTGCCACAACCATCTGATAACCGTTGTTCCTTCGCTAGCGAAGATTCGGCAAAGAGTGCGCGGAGAGACATTGGTTTCACTCGCGACCTGGTCGAGATCCAGATCCGGATCATCAAGATTGGCGAGCATGTAGCTCTTCGCTCGGCGGAGAAACTGAGCTCTTCGATCTGCTCCTTGATCGCCGCGACCGCCGACTTCATGTTCCAGAGCCGCAGCCAAGACGTCGAGTATCGAAGCAGAAACTCTAGATTCAACAATCGGCTCTTTCTGCAGATTAAGTACAGCGGCCCTCTGGATCATGTCGGACAACAGCGCCCCCATCGAAGTACTGCCGTCCAGCTTGATTGCTGTCATGTACTCGGCACCACTCAACCTAGACGTCAGCGAGCGCCGCGGAATCGTTACGAGGAGGATCGTGTACTCCGAGGGAAACTCGTACGACATCGTGCTGCTGTTGTCGTACAGCACCATCTCTCCGGGCTGCTGAACCGCGGTCCGCTCATTCTGGGTGAGCCTTGCAGCCCCTCTCAGCAACAGGCTGAACATGAAATCGTCGTTGGGCGCAGATTGTACCCGCGAAACGCCACGACGATAGGCAATGGGCGCGCAATCGATGCGACTGATGTCGATCTTGCCCAGGTTCTGGCATCGAATCGAGCCATAGAAGGACTGAGGGCTATCCGAACGAACGTCAGCAGCACAATACCTGGCCAAAATGGCGTCATGCCAGTATTCAAGGCGCTCAGAGGGCGGAGCCGCGGTTGTACTGAACTCGGTCACCATGGGTCTCTCCCGACGGATAAGACGCTGCGGAACAGCATTCCAACACCTATCAAGGACCGCGGCAACACGGAATTCAATAGGCGGCACAGCTAGTAACCCTAGCTGTGTCCATGTGGCCCTTGGGAGGCAAGGGCGAGCGCCTTATTGGCAAGCAATTCTCGGGCCAATTTAGTGCGACAACTGTCTTTGTCATCAACCCGGATTGCTGGCAACGCATTTGGGGGCCGCCGACGCCCCCCGGAAAACCATTGCGACGGCAGGCAATCTGGACAACAACGCCGGCAAGTTTCGGAGCGCGGTCGCCATCAAAATTGCGGTGGCCTGGACCAGGAGTTGCACAGCAGAGCTGGCACCGAGCGCCAAGACCAACTGACTTAACTGAGTCATGAATAGTGCAGCGACTGCACTGGCGATAACGCTGCCGCGGCCGCCGGTGAACGGAGTTCCGCCAACGACGACAGCAGCGATGGCCGGCATCAGATAGTCGTTACCTGCGGTGTGAGAAGCACTCCCGATAAATCCTGCTAGCAACAGCCCGCCGACCGCAAAGCACAGTGCCGCAGCGACATAGGTGCCGATCTGATATGTAAGTAACGAGATTCCAGCCGACGCTGCGGCGGATGGGTTGATTCCAACTGCGACGAAGCGTCGTCCAATCGTGGTTTTGTGCATCACAATCCAAGCAATTGCCACCACCATCACCGCGAGCAAGATGTTGCTCGGGACGCCGGCAACGCGCGCATGGGCGATTGCTTGCAAGGATTCAGGAACCGAGATAGGTGCGTTTCCCGTAGTGGAGCGCACACCACCAATCAGCACCGCATTTGTAGCCAAAGTCGCAACGAGTGGAGATATCCCAATCTTGGATGTGAGGATGCCATTGACGATTCCCAGCACAACGGCAGCTATCAGTGCTGCGACTACCGCGATAATGATCGAGTTCGTCAACACTCCAACTGACGCGGCGATTGTCCCAGCAAGAGAAACCATACCGGCCGATGACATATCCAACCCACGCTGCTGGATAACAAGCGTCTGGCCGACTGCAACGATCGCAAGGATTCCTGCAAACGGCAGCATTGAGGCCAATGAGCCAATAGTGACCGATCCTGGGGCCAGGAGTGCGCTAGCTGCGAACAATCCAATGGTTGCAAGCCAGACCCAAGAAAACTCACCGATTCGCAGGCGACCTCGAACGACATCGAGCAATTGTCCCTTGGCGACTTTGACTGATTCGGAATTACTCATACGGCGACCGCCATTTGCCGGCTCTTCGAATAGAGGGCGACCGATGCGAGGATCATCATACCCAGAAGGTAAGACTGCCAGGCATCATCGAGATTGAGAAATGTGGTGACCACATTAACTTGCGTGATAAGGAGCGCTCCAAGTAACGCACCCAAGAATGACCCGCGTCCGCCCGACAAACTCGCGCCTCCAATGACTACTGCCGCTATGCTTGCAAGAGTATAGCCCACCCCCGCGGTTGGATCTCCGGAGCCTACCTGGGCCAACATGGGGATAGCTGCAATCGCCGCAAATATCGAGCAGCCGATATACGCGAAGAGAAGTGTTTTTCCTGGCTGAACACCAGCCAGACGAGCAGCTTCAGGGCGCGAACCGAAGCCTCGAAGCGAGACGCCCCACCTGCTCCTGAAAAGCGATATCTCGAGGCCTACCGCCATAGCCGCCGCGAGGGCTATGCCGATCGGGACCGCGCCCCAGGTCGTCATGATCAGCTCAGTTACTCCCTCCGAAATCAGGCCGCCAGCAACGGGGCGAAGGATGAGAGCAGAAGCCTGCAGTATCATAAATGTTGCCAGTGTAGCGACCATCGGATGCAAACGCATCGGAACTACCAGCAGCCAGTTGGTCAGTCCGACGCCTGCCGCAACAACGAAGGATATGAGCCAGCCAAGAATCTGGTGCTCCATCGACGCACCGTCAACCAAATAGAACGACTGGATAACGAGCATAAGTCCCATCAGTGGCCCTACCGACAGATCAATTCCACCGACCAACATGAGAAGCTGCTGACCGAAGGCGACGAATGAGAGCGTTGCCACGAGGCTCAACATTCCGATCATGTTGCGCTCAGACAGGTAGAACGGATTGTTGATCGCCGCATATGTGCCAAGCAGGGCGATGACGGTACAAAGAATCGCGATCGGAGCCCAATTGCCCGCCGCCCATTTCCAAAGCTCCGACGCACCAACCTTGGCGTGGTGCCTGATCGATGTCGAGGTAAGCATGGATGATGTGATATTGTGCTCCGTAACATCTTCACCATTCAGCTCACGAACGATATGACCGCGAGAGAAGATGAGTACGCGGTCGCATAGACCGGCAATCTCAGCGGCGTCGGACGACACAACGATCATTGGAATGCCATCGGCCGCCGTAGCACGGAGAGTCTTGTAGATTTCCATACGCGCGCCGACGTCAACACCCTGGGTCGGTTCGTCAATGAGTACAACGGCCGGAGAACTTCCCAGGACGCTCGATAGGACCACCTTTTGCTGATTTCCGCCGGACAAGAGCCGGATTGGGGTCTCGATTGATGGTGTCTTGACCGAGAAGTCGTCAACGGCACGTCTCGCGAGATTGGTATCAAGCCCATTCGAGACCAAGAGCCTTCCAATGCTTACGTCGGACAACCTTCTGATTGAAACGTTCTCCCTAACGCTTAATTCTCCGAAGATTCCGTCTCGATGGCGATCGCCAGGCACATATCGAATGCCAATCTTCGCGGCACAGCCAAACAGTGCAGTATCGACCGGTCTTCCGTTTATGAAGACGCTTCCCCCGGCCCTTGAAAGACCCGCCAGGGCGCGAATGAACTCGCGTTGTCCATTTCCATCTATTCCGGCAAGACCAACAATCTCACCGCGACGAACCGCCATTCCGATATTGGTAAATCCCTTGCCGTGATAGCCGTAGACCTGCAGCGCGATCTCGCTGTGCTCTAGATGGCTCGCTTTTCTAGGGAATTCGCGATTGAGCTCGCGGCCGACGATTGCCTCGACAATCTGCTGTTCGGTTAGTTTGTGGGCGTCATGTGTCCCTTGACTTTGACCGTCACGGAGGACCGTGACTCGGTCCGCGATCGACAATACTTCGTGTATTCTATGCGAGATGTAGATAACAGCGCACCCCGCCGCCGTGAGCGATCGTATCCTTGCAAACAACCTCGAAACGTCGTCTGGCCCCAAGTGTTCAGTCGGCTCGTCGAGAACGAGCACCTTCGGCTCAGCAGCCAGCGCCCGTAGAATCTCGACGATGAACCGCTGCTCCGAATTCAGCTCCGCTACTCTATCGTTCGGCGCAATCTTGAGATCCGTCCGCCAGGACTCCAGCAGTTCCGTAGTCCAGCTCGAGAGAGAGACATCGGGCCGAACTCGATCCGGGGTTACGCCGAGAAGGAGATTTTCGGCGACGGTCAGGTCAGGCATCAGGGCCGGCTCCTGCCTGACAATTGATAGACCAAGCCGCCTTGCAAGTTGAGGATCGCCTTGCGCAAGGACGCCATCAATCGTGACGACCCCGTCGTCCGGCGCGATCGCACCGGAAGCGATAGCCATGAGCGTGGATTTCCCGGCCCCGTTCTCTCCGACCAAGCCGTGGACTTCTCCCCCAAATACCGAGAACGAGATATTGTCCAGGGCTTTGACGCCGGGAAAGGCCTTGGATACGGCTTTGATCTCAAGAAGTCGATTTCTATCGGTCACTAGTGATCCACCCCGGAAAATATCGCGCTTCCCCTATCGTCCGATCATTCTATGTCCGGCCTCCGCCCAGCGCTGGACTACGCTCGCCACCCGAACATGCCTGGGAGTGACATTTTGATGAATCTGGCCGGCTCCGACCCAATCGTTGATACCGGCTGTGGGATCGGCACAGGTCTACGGAGGGGATTGCGATGCACCACCTAAGGATTCAGAGCAAATTCGGTCCTACGGCCGGGCCGATCTAGCTAGGTTGCGCAGAACCTGGATCGCCAATGCCGCAATGCACAATAGAGCGTCGGAACTGGAGGTCCTCGACCATTCACGGACTTCTCGATCCTTCCCGACTGCGCGGCATAAACCTCAAATTCGTCCCAAACCTCAACGTCGGCCGAAGATGCTCGTCTTAGTGGGTCTCCAAATATGTGGACATGGCGTCCAACGGCATGAGCTCGCCGATGTAGTTAACTTGAGCGGCGAACTCATACCAGCCGATCTCCCGTTCAGCTTTCGCAAAAGCCATCACACCGTCCTTGGACTCCGCGGTCCAAATGCAGAAGAATTTCTGCTGAGCGGCGACGGGGCGATCGATGTCCTCCATGTTCAGCCCCCACCCAAAGCACTTGACACTACCGCCCGCGAGCAAGGGCTCAACACGCCGACGCATTTCCTCAAATCTAAGGTGACGGGACTGCTCATCGAGAGCTTCCCACTTCTCTGTCATGACCCAACATCCGATAAAAACGTACACGCAAATCCTCCCTACCTGCTTAATCTCAAGACGTCATTCCAGCCGAGCCCCCTCCTCGCCGAGAGATTTCGTTTCCGCCAGAGGGCACTCCCGAACCAATATGAAACGTCCGCGCGAACTTGGCTGTGCTAGTCGCGACACGTCGACCGTGCTCGGCGCGACATTTAGGATGACCGGCTCGGTGACGTGCACATCACCGTAAGCCGGCCAAGCTCGCCCTATGCAGCCCGGTTCCTGACCGCTCGACGCGCTCCAATCAAGTCAGCGCTTGCGGCATGCAGGCCAACGTTTGGCTCTTCCGCACACATCTGCCGACATCAACAGGCTGTTGTCGATGTTGCGGACCCAATCACGAAGGCGACGACTGAGGAAATCGATCATCATCCGGACGCACGAGCACTAGCGGTCAAGGAATCCAGCAATTCCCACATGGGCAATCCATGTCTTCCTGCCGGGACTGCACAAACCTTGGACCGGCTCCCGGACGCAATGCTGGCGGATGCTTATGCCGCCGTCACCGAAAGGCCTTTGGCGCGCACTGCGACGCATCACATCGATCGCGGATGTTGGCGTGCCGACGGCGCGCCGGCGCTGGTTTCAAATCCGGCCTCCCGGACGGGGATCGGGGCACGCATTTGCAGGTAGGATTTGCAATAGTAGTTGTGGCAGGTACCCTCTGTTTCAGCGAATCCTGCTACAGCGAGCCACATCATGAAATCCCGTCGACCGGCCAAACCCGACAACGGTATCCCCGGTAAACGGCCTGCCCCCGGCGCTCGCGCAAGGACCGATCAGCAAAAAAAGGACGTCCGGGAAAATCTCATTGCAGTTGGCCGCCACTTGTTTGCAATCGACGATCCTTCCGGAGTGTCGTTGCGAAGGATCGCCGCAGAATCCGGCTATTCACCTGGTACCATCTATCAGTACTTTAGAGATCAGCATGACCTGTTCATTGCAATCCGCGAGCAAGATATGTCGCGGGTTGTTACCAGTCTAGAAAGAATCGGACAGCGGACGCCAGATCCTGTGCAGCGTTTACGCTCCGTGTTTCTCGCAGCCGTGCGGCACTGGCTGAAGTATCCTGAAGAATTCCGCGTATTGTTCTCGATGCGCCCTGAGCAGTCTATCAAGGCAGGACGACCGCCGTTTGGCAGATCAGCCGTAGTCGTTCGCTCGTACGAACTCTATCGAAAGCTGGTCGACGACTTATTCGCCACCTATCCTTCTCCGCCATGCTCACCGCGACTCGCAACCGATACCGTGATTGCGGCAACCCACGGAATTGTCGCCTTTACTCTGCACACCCATACCTTGGAATGGTCAAACCAGATCCGGATGGCAGAAGAAGTCCTTGACGCCCTGATCTCGACCTGGTCCCGGAACAGTCGCTGACTCCGCTCTAAGGGCTCGAACAACCAGAACCGAGATAGCTCACGAGCTGATGAACGATCTCGTCTTCTCCGGCCGCATCGGTGAAATGTGTGACGTAGCGGCCATCCGGCCCGATTAGATAGGTGAAGGCTGTATGTGGCATCTGATATCCCCTAGGATCGTCGGGATCAGCGGCACGCCTCGCGAACACCCTATAGACAGACTTAACATGATCGATGTTCTCGCGCGAACCGGTCAAGCCAGTGAAACGCGGATAACTACGCTCAATGAACGCCTTCATTACCTCCGGCGTGTCGCGCTCTGGATCAACAGTGACATAAAGGGGTCGCAAGCGTGAGGCCACCGCCCCGAGCCGGTCAATCACCCTCGACAGACGCGATAACGCTGCGGGACAGATCGCGCGGCAATGGGTAAAGCCGAAGAAGAGGAGCATAAACTGGCCACGATAGCTGCGGTCGCTAACGTTGCAGCCGTGATGATCGACCAGCTCGAAGGTACCGCCGGGTTGCGTGGCCGGCTCGTTTGCGGAATGTCCTATGCGGCAATCAGACATCGTCGAATGCCATTACGAGGGTCGTCGCCTTTTCGATGCATAGCTCCAGCCCGACGCCTCCATTGCGCGCGACCGGACGAACCTCGCCGGTGCTTTCGATTGTCTCGCCACGGCGGGCAGTCACCACCAACGCTCCATCTCGAAACAGCCTCCATGAAGCGTCCGGCTCGACCGGCCCGATATCAACGCTGACCTCCGGTGGCCGATCACCACGCGGCTGAAGTGTTAGCACCAAAAGCCTAGTATCACGATCGAAGATTGCGCGCGTCACGTCCACGGCGGCTGAGATGCGCTGCAGAGCAGGATCAGCGAAGTGGTCGGAGGTCCAAGGCTTGTTGTACATCGCCCACAATCCGTCAGATACATTGAGACGAGCATAGGCCAACATCGCATTTCCGGTCAGTCGATCCATGCGGACAAGATTACCGTCCGCATCATAGGACTGGTCGTTACGCGGATAATAGAGACCACCGTCACTCCATGTGGGAGACATAAAACGGTCAGCGTGGTCGAAGATTCCTTGAAGATCGGCATCACCCATCTCTGACAACAGCATCGCAACGTACCCAAAGTCAGGCATCGGCCAAGGATAGGTACGGTCCTCGATTTCATTGACTGGATGGCCGCTTGCCATGGCCTCACGTACCCGAGATACGACGGAGTTCGGGTAAAGTGAAATCAGGCCATCGCTGCCATACTTCAAAACGCCACGCAGCTGATCGCGATAAATGCCGCGTACGAAGTCGCGATTCCATGTGTTCATTACCGCCCCTCCCCAAGCGGTCCAGCCGACACTCTTCGGCGGCACAAAATCGTCCTGCTCAACACGCCACCAACCGTGAAACCATCCTTCACTTGAGAAGATGCCTTTCTTATCCCAAGCGGACCGGTAGCTCCGAGTAGCCTCCTCCGCCACCGAGCCACCCTTGCGCAGATCGTCAAAGCGAAAGCCGAGCATCGGAAACTGATTGCATACGATAAAGACGCAGTTCGGCTCGCAGGCAACCCCGAGCCACCCGTTTTCAACCATCTGCCAGTAGATCACCTCGTTGAGCGAGCTACGGCTGTACTCGAACTTTTCGGGTTTCATGCCCCAGAAGATCGGATTGTGCACAAAGGTCAATGCACCGGGCTGATCGTAGGCGTCATCATCGAACAACATGCTATGCATGCCCACCATAGCCGACAGATGTCCGCTATACATGATGTTCTCGCGTACGACAGGATCAATCCACCCCTTGCGCAGCTCTTTCAGGTCTGGGTTTACGTAAGGCCCCGCCTGGCTTGTATCCTTCCAATAGCCCCAGACGTCGCGCCGCAGCATCTTGCGTATCAAATGATCGAACGTCTCCCGAAAGACGGCAGGAGCGGCCGGCAGTCGATGATAATGTGCGAGCCCAAGCGCATAAGCCATCTGAGCGAGCTGGTACCGGTAGGAATCAAGCCACTCCTGACCCGGGTCCGGAATGCCCATCTTTGACCATTCTCCATCCGGCTGCGCAGCGAGGTTCTCGATGTGGCGCAGATGCCCAAGCTGCAAGGGGTCAAGGAACGGAAATCGCGAGACATCCGGCGCCGTGCTGTGACCCAATTCAGAAACGCTCATCATATCCCTCCGTAGTGATGCAATCCGATCACATTCCCAGATATGCACGCTTGACGTCTTCGCTCTCCAATAGCTCCTGTCCAGATCCCGCCTTGACGATCCGGCCAGTCTCGATGACATAGCCAAGATCGGCTATCGCCAAAGCGGCGCGAGCGTTCTGCTCGACAAGCACGATGGTAGTGCCCTGCTTACGCAGCTGATCGACGACTCGCAGGATTTCAGCGGCAAGCAGTGGCGCGAGACCGAGCGACGGCTCATCGAGCAGCAACATCCTCGGGCCTCCCATCAACGCACGGGCGATCGCCAGCATCTGCTGCTGACCGCCGGACAGCATTCCGGCCGGCTGCTTTCGCCGCTCCTTTAGTACTGGAAAGAGCGAATAGACTTCTTCCATACGTTCTCCGAGCTGTCCGTCTCTGCGACGATAGCCCCCGAGCAGTATGTTGTCTTCCACCGACATAGGGCCGAATACTTGCCGCCCTTCAGGCGCCTGGCAAATGCCAATGGCGACGCGTCGGTGCGCTGCCAAGCGGGTTATGTCGACGCCATCGAACCGGATCGTTCCAGCAGCTGCGCGGTGAATTCCGGACAACACACGCAAGAGCGTTGTCTTACCTGCGCCGTTGGCACCAACGAGCGCGACCAATTGCCCCTCCGCCACCACGACATCAAGATCGCGCAACGCTTCGATCGGGCCATATCGCGCTTTCAGGCCAGTGACTTCCAGCAGAGGAACTCCGCGCGTGGTAGGCGCCAAGGCATTCCGCTGATCCACTAAGTTCATGCTGCCGCTCCAAGATAGGCGGTCAATACCCGTGGATCAGAACGGACCTCCTCCGGCCGTCCTTCTGCCAGCTTGCGGCCGTAGTCCAAAACCAGTATCCGCGTGGAAACCTGCATCACCAGCTTCATGTCGTGCTCGACCAACACGACGGTCACACCGGTTGCGGCGATCTGCTCGATCAGAGCGCGGATTTCGTCTGTCTCGACATGGTTGAGACCGGCGGCCGGCTCGTCGAGCAGCAGCAGCTTCGGCCTCGCCGCAAGTGAGCGCGCAATTTCCAGCCGCTTTAGCGCCCCGTAAGGCATCTGGGACGCCTGCGCGGCATGATACTGCGACAAGCCCGTGAACGCCATCAGCGCTCTTGCCTCCTCGCGCAGTTCGGCGTCGTGCCGGCGGATACGTGGCAAATGCAATAGCGCCGGCAGAAAGCCGGAATCTAGCCGCACGTGGCCACCAATCATCACGTTTGAGATTGCATCCATATTCATGCAGATCTGCAGATTCTGGAAAGTCCGACTAAGACCGAGTCGAGCCAGCTTGTCGGTCGACTGACCGGACACCGCTTCTCCCATCATCCTGATACTACCAGCGCTCGGCCGGTAGATGCCTGACAGCAGATTGATTACTGTCGTCTTGCCAGCTCCGTTCGGGCCGATGATGGAATAGATGGATCCGCGCCTAACCGCGAATGACAGGTCGTCGACAGCGGCAACGCCGCCGAACTGCTTTGAAACGCCGATGACTTCTAGCGCATTCATAAGCGTCCACCTACCAGGCGATCACGGATAGTCGGTATCAGACCGCTAGGCATGAAAATCATGGTCAAGATCAGGATCGAGCCGAATACGATCGTTTCGCCGCCTTCGACCTGGGAAAGTGCTTGAGGTAGGAGCGTCAGGAGCGCCGCGCCAACCAGCGATCCCGCAACTGAGGCCATTCCACCGACGATCACCATCGTCATCAGGATAATCGAGCGCACGAAGCCGGCGCTGCTTGGCGTAGCAAACTCAAGGTAATGCGCCTCGACGCTACCCATAACGCTCGCCACGACCGCCGACAGCACAAACACCTTAATTTTGACGCCAGTAACATCGATTCCGGCTACACGCGCGGCGACCTCGGAACCATGGATGGCCTGTAGCGCACGTCCCGCGGGCGAATTCACGAGATTCGTTGCTCCCCACACCACTATGAGCACTAAGAGCGAGACAAGACCATACCAATTGCGGTCTCCACTCAGAATCAGCGAGCCGATGCCGAACGCCGGGACAGGCATTCCGTCCGATCCACCGGTGTATTGCATCTCGTTGTTGAGCACGATCGCAATAATGATGCCCATGCCGAGCGTCGCCATAGCGAGGTGATGACCTCTGAGGCTCAGAATTGGGCGCGCAATTACGAAGGCGAGAAATCCTGTGCCGACCGCGCCAGCAAGTAAGGCGGCAACCGGAGGCCAGCTGAAATGTGTGGTTAATACCGCCGAAGCATACGTACCCAAACCTATGAAGCCGGCATGACCGAGACTAATCTGTCCGGTGTAGCCGAACAGAAGATTCAGTCCGACCACAACGATTGCGTTGATGATTACGCGGATCGCCAGGTCATAGGCAAAGGCACTAGGCGACAGCAGCGGAAAGATTGCCAACCCCGCCGCCAAAAGGCCAACACCGACAACCGGCTTTCGCATTGCTACACCCTCTCCGATGTCTTGGCACCGAACAAGCCGCGGGGAGCCACGAAGAACAGCAAGATGATTAGGACGAAGGCGACGGCATCCTTGTACGCTGACGACACGTAAGCTGCCGTCATCGCTTCAATGACTCCAAGAGCAACTCCGCCGACCACGGCACCGACCGAACTACCCAGGCCGCCAAGGGCGGCGGCAACAAAACCCTTCAGGCCGAGCATAGTGCCGGCATCGTAACTGGTGAACGTGATCGGCGCGAGCAACACTCCGCCGATTGCGCCCAGCGTTGCGGATAGCGCGAACGAGAACGTCAGGATACCCGTCGTATTGATGCCGACGAGCTGGGCGGCAAGTCGATTATGCGAAGTGGCAATGAGTGCCTTTCCATGCATGGTCGCGTTGAAATACCAGAACAATGCGACCACGACGACCAGCGAAAGTCCCATGATCCACAAAGCCTGGGGGGCGAGCGTCGCGCCGAGAACGTCAAGCGGACGATCTTCCGATAGCCCCGGCAGCGCATGATTTCCCTTGCCCAGCCCGATCTCAACCGCACCGCGAATGACTTGCCCGGCGCCTAGAGTGATGATGATCAACGAAGTCATTGACGCGGTTCGCGCGGGTTCGACCGCGAACTTCGCCACTGCGACGCCAACCAGGGTGGTAAACAGGATAGCGAGGGCAATCGCCCCGAGCAGCGGAACGCCACCGGCGACGAGCGCTGAAGCCACCATCGCGCCCAGCATGATAAACTCGCCTTGCGCGAAGTTGATCATGCCACTGGCATTGTAAACCAGCGTATAGCCAAGCGCAGCAAGTGCGTAGGTCGCGCCAACCGTGAGGCCGGCCAGCGAGAATTGAAGGAACTGCGACAGCATAACCTCCTCGGAATCTCGGCCGGCTTCAGATCACCGGTCCGCCGGAAACGCTTCCTATGCCTAACAAAACGCGAGGGTTGAAATGTCCCGCCCGCGATGGGGGCGACCGGATGGTCTTGAGTCCTCCGCTAGTTCACAGGAAGGAACTTGCCGTCCTTAACAACGTGCATGCGTAAGGATTCGGTAGGTAGACCGAGATGGTCCGTCGCCGACATCGAGAAGACACCGTTTAGGCCGGCAAGCCCGCGAGTTTCCTCGATCGCCTGCCTCACCTTCGCTTTATCCGTGGTCCCAGCCCGACGGAGCGCGTCGATAGCTATCGCGATCGCATCGTAGGAGTTTCCGGCAAACGGCGACGCGACCTCCCTGTAAGCTTCTTTGTAGCCGCGATAGAAGGCATCAATCACTCGTTTTTGTGGGTCTTCGACCGGCACGCCTTCGGGCACGACGAAGATGGCGGTTGGCATCCGAGCCCCCTCCGAGGCGCTGCCTGTCAAATTGAGAAACTCCTGGCTGACCACCGCGTGAGGCAAGTAGAGCGGCAGTTTGACATCAAGTCTGGCATAGTTTTTGACCGCCATTGCCGGGCTGGTTCCCGCACCACAGAAAATCAAAACCGCTTCTATTCCTTTGGCGCTCTTGATAGTTGCCAACTGCGGAGTGACGTCCGTGTCTTTCGGACCATACTTTTCGTCGGCGATGATCGTAACGCCGTAGCTCTCGGCGTTCTCCATAACTTCCTTGCGGCCCGACTGACCAAAGCCGGCCGTCTCTGACAGCAGGCCGACTTTGGTGTAGCCTCTGGATTTCATATCCTGAAGAATTCGCTGGGCGACTTGCCGATCGGTATGCGGTGTTTTGAATACCCACTTCTTGACTGGATCGACGATGGGCAGACCGCCTCCCACCGAGATGTAGGGAACTTCAGCGCGCTCAACCAGCGGGATCATTGCCATAGCCGTCGGCGTGACCGTACCGCCGATGATGAGGTCGACATGATCGGTTTCGATCAATCGCTTCGCCAAGGAGCTGGATCGCGCCGGCTCGGACGCATCATCGTAAGAGACCAGCTCGATTTTCCGTCCCAGCACGCCGCCTTCATCGTTGACTCTCTTGACATAGAGCTCGACGGCTTTCTGCTCGGGGTCGCCAATGAAGCCCACTACTCCCGTTGTCGACAACAGCAATCCGATCCTGATCGGATCTTCAGCACCCACGCTTGCTGAATGGAACATTACCGCGATCGCGGCTCCTGCCAGAACACCTCTTAGAATGGCTCTCATTCATTCCTCCAAGACTTATCTTCCGGCTCTCACCGAATGTCAGTCCGCCACAGAAAAATGCAATTTCACGCAGGCCGGATCGGCTGAGCCTGCAAGAAGAGCTGAAAACGCCTGCTCGCTTTCGCGGAACGGGATCGTTGTGATCCAACGCGTATCGAGGCTCGCCGCGAGAACGATCGCCTCATTGAACTCGTCGGGCGTATAGCCAAAGGATCCCTGAACAGTACGCTCACCGGCCACGATCGGTCCGCCCGCAACCGCGAGCTCCGCCGCATGTAGCCCGACCAGAACGGCCGAACCTCCCACGCGGACGTTTTCGATTGCGTTTCGTCGTGTCGCAACAGCGCCCACTGTATCGATTATCGCATCATAAACCGCATCTGCCGCTTCAATCGCGATGTCTGCGCCACATTGGAGAGCCAAGGCACGGCGTTCCGGCACAATATCGGTCATCGTAATGTTCTTTATTCTGTGCGCCTTGAGAACATGGAGCAGAGACATACCGATCGGACCTGCTCCGAGTACAGCAACGTCGCTGCACGGAGTAGACGACAGCCGCCAGGCGTGCAGCGCGGTCGCGATCGGCTCGACCATCGCCGCTCGGATCAGATCGAGCGCTCCTGTCTCGACTAGATTGCCCGCCGGCACCGAAATGCTTTGGGCGAATGCACCCGGCCGATGGACACCTAGAACTTTCCGCCTCTCACAGAGGTGACGGCGCTCCTCGCGGCACGAACGACAGATACCGCAAGACAAAATCGGGTTCCCCGCCACCAGCGCGCCATCTCGCCGCCGCCGACCAACGAACTCGTGCCCGAACGTCAATCCATTCGGCAACGGCGGTCGGCCGTTACGGACAGCCCCCAGATCGGTCCCGCAAATCCCCGCGACGAGGACATCGACGATGTCTTCCCCTTCGACCGGCTGCGGCTCCTTGACATCCGTCCAGCGTACCGAGCGTTCGCCCGCATAGACCAACGCCTTCATATCGCGCCTCCGTTAGATGGAGTGGCGATGCGCGACGCTAAGCTTGGATACCGGCGGTTAAGTGCACCACCGTCGACATAGATCGTGTCGCCCGTCATGTAGCTGGCTTCATCCGATACAAGAAACGCCACTAGGGCAGCAACCTCGTCGGGCTGGCCAGGACGGCCGAGCAGGATATTGTCGATAAATTCGGCGCGCGCCTGCGGTAGTGAAAGCAGCCGCTTAACCATCGGCGTTTCGGTAAGGCCCGGCCCGACACCGACCACACGGATGTTGTCTGCGGCGAGCTCCATGGCTGCGACTCGGGTCAACATCGCCGCTCCGGCCTTTGACGCGCAATAGGCTGAGAGCCCCTCGCCAGGTTGCTCCGCGTTGGTCGAGATGAAGTTCACAATGACGCCGCCATGGGCGCGCATGCACAACGCCTGATACTTGCAACAGAGAAACAATCCGGCGAGGTTAACATTCTGCACGCGTTGCCATTGCTCGAGCGACTGCTCGGTCAGCGCCACACTGACACCGATGCCCGCCGCGTTGATACCGATGTCGAGCCGTCCAAACGCTCTTGTAATCGCAGCCGTTGCGCTGGACACTTCATCCTCGCTGACAACATCAGCGCTGATCGCCAAAGTCTCCCCTGCGAGCATCCCAATTGTCGCCTTGGCCGCCTCGATGTCACGATCGACCACCGCGACAACCGCACCGTCCCGCGATAATCGTCGCGCAACAGCCTGACCCATGCCAGAGCCTCCGCCCACAACCATCGCAATTTTACCGTTCAGACTACGGCCGGACACCATGGTCACACCTCCAGAATGTCGGCATAAGGCACGCGTGCCTTTCCATCCGGACTACGCAGCCCCTCCGCCGCTAGGCCCATGAAACGCGGTGTAATCGGATTCATCACAGGCTTCGTCATTACATTGACGCAAGCTGGTCGATTCGCTGCGAGAGCGCGCTTTAGCGCCGGCCCCAGATGGTCGAAACTCGCAACATATTCCGCATGGGCGCCGAAACCGGCGGCAGCAAGATCGTAGCGTGTTGCGGCGAGGTCAGACACGATGCGTTTACCGGGCCCGTAAACGAGATCCTGACCGTGTGCCGACATACCCCATTGCTGATCATTGTTGACGACCACTACAATCGGCAGGTTGTGCCGCGCCATAGTGTCAAACTCCGCGAAATTGAAGCCCAGTGCCCCATCGCCAGAAAGGCAGATCACGCGCTTGTCCGGGTGGGCAGCCTGCGCGCCAATCGCGAGTGGCAGCCCCTCACCCATGACTCCCATATAGCCGTGACCAAGCCAACGGCCGGGTCCGAGGCTTGCAGCAACGCCATCGAACCACGCCGGCGTCTCACCGCCGTCAAGGACCAAGATGGCATCGTCAGGAACAACACCAGCGAGCGTCAAAGCCAGCAATCCTGGCGTCAGCCCGTCAGTCGGACTCGGCTGAGGTGGCTTTAAGACATTGTCGCCGCGCAGTTCCGAGACCCATGCACCGCGCTCCGGCCACGGCCCGTTCCCGGCTTGCGCAATTAGCGCTCCGAGCATTTCGCGACAATCAGAGACAACGCCAAGTTCAACGTCTCGCACGCGGCCGATCTCTTCGGCTGAGATGTCGACCTGAATGATCTTCGCGTCGGCCGGAATAACCGACTTCCGCCGGCCGCCCGTATACAAGCCGAGCCGAGCGCCTAGCATAAGGACTACATCGGGGACACCGGCTCCCCTGGCCGCGGCCGCGCCCAGTGCACCAAAACCGCGCACCCAGAGTGGATGATCAGTCGACAGAGTGCCTCGCGACTTGTTGTTGGTAGCAACCGGGATACCAGACAGCTCCGCAAATCGGCTTAGAAGAGCTCCGCCGTTCGAATAAGCGACCCCGCCGCCAGCGAGTATGACAGGACGTTCCGCCCTCCGCAGCATATCGAGCACGGCTCCGACAGCCGCCGACGACGGCGCTAGCCGCGAGACATTGATGGGTCCGCCCGGATAGACGGCGTCTCCTTCTTCAAATATCGCGTACAGAACGTCACTCGGCAGGTCGAGATAAACTGGCCCAGGCCGCCCCTCCCTCGCTATATGGAACGCTCGCCCGACAAGGTCGGGCAGCCGCTCAACATGCGTGACCCGACAGGCCCATTTGGTGATGCCGCTCATCACCGACAGCTGGTCGTATCCGCTATTTACTGGCAGAGCATCGTAGTCGCGTAGAGGTGGAGCGCCACCGATGAAGACGCTCGCAACACAATCGGCGTAAGCGTTTGCGACCGCCGTGACTACGTTGGTGACGCCGCCGCCGGCGGTCACCATTGCCACACCTACCCTTCCGGTCGCCCGCGCATACCCCGTCGCCGCAATACCCGCGGCTTGCTCGTGGCGATGATCAACCAGCCGAATCCCTCCGGCTACCGCTGCCTGGTAGACGCAATCGAGATGACCGCCATGCAGCGTGAAAATGGTATCAACGTCAAATCGCTTCAGGACAGCAACCAGCGCCTGCCCACCATCAACCAGCGGCAAGACTCGCCTCCCATAATTCTGTTTGTTGGACAGCACCGGCCGCCTATAGCGAACATTAAATAAACGTGTTCAATAATGTCAACGACAAAATGAACGCGTTCAATTACGAGAAGCACGCGGCTCGCGATCCGGTTTCTGACCGAATGCGCGCTGTCAGTGGAGCACACAGTTGAAAAGAACGATCAAGCCAACAAACTCCGCACAGCGCACAGGTCGTTCGCGCGCCAAGACGGCGCAAGCGAAGAGCGACCTTCGCGCAACATTCATAGCAGCGGGACGGGCACTTCTCTGCGAGAACGGATCCAAGGAAGCGTCGCTCCGCAGCATCGCTGCGGCCGCGGGCTATTCTCCTGGTACGCTGTATCAATACTTCGCGGACTACCGATCCCTACTTCTTGCAATACGCGAAGAAGACATGCTGTCTGCGGTAATCGCGTTTGAACGGCTCGCATCCAACGAAACAGATCCAAGAGAACGCGTCATCAGAGTCTTTATCGGCGTCGCTCGATATTGGCTCTACAACTTCGATCAGTATCAATCGCTGTTCTCGCTGTCGCCATACAAGCAGCCTGTCAGAACCGCTGAGGGAGTCCCCTTCGGTCGATCCACAGTCGTCTCTCGTTCTTACTCGCTCTATGACCGCATCGTGAGGGATCTACTCGAGGCCGACGGCGCTACTTCAATCAATCCGAAATGCGCCGTTGACAGTTTGATCGCGGCAGTACACGGCATCGTGTCTTTCCCAATCTACACGCGAACCATGGCGTGGACCGACACATTGGAGATGGTCGAGTTTGTCGTTCGCTCTCTTGTCATGTCGTGGCGCCACGCGTCTGGAAGCGCGAATCAAAGTACACGATAGGAGCGATTCAGCCCGCTCCGATAGAGTTTGCGTGTCCTGCTTGCCGAGCGTTTCCCCCAGAACCATTAGCCCCTCATTGCCGCGACTGCGCCGACGCGTCTGCCGCGGGATCAAGCACTCTTACGGTATCAGATACTACAAATGACATCATGTCCCTTCCCACGGTGAGCGGACCCTCGTAACCGGTTCGAGTTCGTCTAACCAACTGGTCTCCATCCACGGGAGCATCGGTGGCCAGAGGCTTTGCTGGAACGAATACGATGTGGGAGAACACGGCCAGTTTCGGTTTCGCAATGCTAAAGATGCGTCCGGCCTCCTCCGGGGAGGTATGGTGATTCTGGATGTCCCGGAACATCGGATTGGCTTTCACCAGCTCTGGATCGATGATGGCGACCTCGTGGATCAAGAGGTCAGCGCCACGAGCGCTTTCGGCAATTCTTTCGTCGTATTTGGTGTCGCCTGAAAGCACCACTTTCTTTCCGTCGTAATCGATAACGTACCCAAACGCCGGCTTTATCAGCTCGCCGTGATTCACTTCGATAGCAGTGACCCTTACGCCGTCGTGTTCGTAGACCAAGCCAGGCTCGATGTCCTTCGCCGAGAACGCGACGCCGGCTGCAGGGTAATGTTCATCTGCCATACGAATGCGAATGTCTTCCGCAAACGCCTTCGTAAGGTTTCTTGTCATGTCCACGGTACCGGCGGGCCCGAAGATAACAAGGGGTGATTTTCGTGCTCCAAACGGAGCCCCGATCCACCCTGTCAACCAAACGTCGGGAAGCCCAACTACGTGATCTGAGTGCAAATGCGTCAAGAAATGCGCGGTGATCGAACCCAAAGGGATCTTCTTCTGAAACAACCGGATCGCGGTTCCTCGACCCAGATCAAACAGCAACTTCTGATTTCCGGCCTCCACCAGTGTAGACGCGCTAAAGCTGTCTGCCCGCGGCGTCGGATTCCCCGTTCCGAGCAACGTGACTTTCATTTCTGCCGCGCTGGCCTCGAAGTTCGGCAAGACGATGATCGCCCACAGTAAAAGAAGCTTAGCGATCCAGAACCAAGACCGCGGCTCGGACCTACCTTGAAAGAGATCCCCTATCGCTCCGTTGCGCATCACCTATCCTCAACCCATACTCGTTCCAACTCAGTAGACCAACCTCACTGGATTTTTCGACACGCTGGCGACTTCCTCGGTTTGCCATGGGATGATGCTACCGATTTTTCCGTCGCCGGAATGACGAACAAGCGTCAAAATCGGACAAACGATCCGAGCAGCTTAGGGTACGGTTTGTCGAGATTATTGACAGCCGCGGGTGGCCATCGGTCGCGACGAAGGCCCCTCTCCTAGCTGTGCATGATTAGAGGTCGCTCAGGCTGCCCTAACGGTATCGAGGAAATTGGACACTTCCGCGCGCAGCCGCTCGGACTGCTGAGAGAGCTCGCCCGCAGCGGAGAGAACATGCGATGCGGTCTCGCCGGCTTCGCCTGCAGCAAGATGCACACGTTCGACGCTCGCCGAGACGCTCTCAGTTCCAATCGCTGCAAGCTGCGCGTTGCGCGATATCTCGTTGGTGGCCACGCTTTGCTCCTCAACAGCAGACGCTATAGCGACCGACACTTCCGTCATGGATCTGATGACTCTGGTAATCTCCGAAATCGCTTTCACGGACTCGTTCGTAGAGCCTTGGATCTCAGCGACTTGACTCGCGATCTCCGCAGTTGCCTTGGCCGTCTGTTCGGCGAGGCTCTTCACTTCGGAAGCAACAACCGCAAACCCGCGACCGGCGTCTCCGGCCCTGGCAGCTTCAATTGTCGCGTTCAAGGCAAGCAGATTCGTCTGGGATGCAATGTTGGTTATTAGATCGACGATAGTTCCGATCTTTTGGCCAGCGGACGACAATTGGTCGATCTTCCTGGCGGCGTTATCCGCACCCTCAGCGGCTCGATTAGCAATAGAGGTCGATTCACTCACCCGCCGGCTGATTTCCAGTATAGAACTAGAAAGTTGCGCAGCCGCCGCTGCGACGGCGCTCACACTAGTCATGGCATCGTCCGAGGCTGCCGCTGCCGCGCTCGATGCTCCCTCAGTCTGGCCCGTTGCTCCCTGGAGGCTTTGGGCTGAGACCTCAAGTCCAGTTGCGGAGGTAGCGACGACGTTAACGACCTCTCCGATAGCGGATTCGAAACTGGCAGCGACCTGCCCCAGCGCGATCGAACGATCGTTTTCGGACTTCTTCCGAAGGACCTCTTGTTCTGCCTTCAGCCGTTGGGCTTCAAGCATGTTATCCTTGAAAATCTTGACCGACTGCGCCATCGCAGCCACTTCATCGGTCCCGTCCACTCCAGGTATCTCGGCATCAGTGCTGCCGCGCGATATCCGACGCATCGCGCGAGCCATCTGACCGAGGGGGCCGGAAATGCTGCGGGCGATAAGGAGCGACGTCCCCATTACGATTACAAGCGCAGCTCCGACCAAGAAAAGCGTACGTTGCATCTGAGACCAGAAGATCTCGTCAACATCGTCGACGTAGATCCCACCACCGATTGCCCAGCCAAGCGGCGCAAACTCGGTGGCGAACTGAATCTTTGGGAGTGGCTCAGAACCGCCTGGACGGGGAAAGCGATATGAAACAAATCCGCCGCCAGATCGCGCTTTGTCGATTTGCTCCTGGATGAAGGGTACTCCATCGACGTCCTTTTGATCCAACCACACCTTGTTCTCCAGTGCTCGGTTGGCGTGAACTTGGACGATCCCTTGATAGTCGACGGCGTTAAAATAGTAATCATGACCGAAGCGCAACTTCCTGAGCAAGTCCTTGCTGCGTTGCGCTGCAAGCGTTGAGGACAAGCCTGCGTTAAGCGAGGCATCATAGTCGAGCTGTACCATTTGCTTGGCCAGCAGAACCGCGTCCTCCAGCTTCGATTTTCGATCCTGCAGCAGGTTAAACCTCAAAGTCGATAGTCCCGCCGTCGCGACCACGATAATTCCGGCGGCTGCCAACCAAACGATCAGCGATAGCTTGAAGGCGATCTTCAATCGGCGCAACACTCACTCCATTCCCGCACACAGTCAAATCTGTTTCATTATGCAATAGATTCGATAAGCAATAATTAAGACGAAGCGCCGTGGATGCGCGGCGCGCTCAATAGGAGGGGCCTCAGTCGCAGTTCAGATCTTTACGGCCTCAAGTTGCTTCAGTCCGCGATCGCGGGTCCGCGTGCCATGACCAGAACTGAAGCCCGCTGGCCATTTCCACTACGCAACCGCTACGGCTCCGGCGACCCTGGCCGGCGTCATAGTTGGATTTTCGCAGGCTAACTCTTCTCTGCCTGGTTGTCCGCCGAAGCCAGCCCTTGGAATTCAAGCCTGCGTCTCAGGCCCGCTGATCACGCTCTCATCCAGACCGCAACCTCAAGACCGCAACAAGTCTCATCGCGCCGCGCAAGACGGCGCACTTGCTCGTGGGAGAAACAACCAAAATTCCATTTTTAATTTCATATTGCAATTATTACATATCGCATGTACATGGAAGTCAGCTGGGCGCGGCAGTCGTGCCAAGCGTTTTCCTCCCTAAACTTGTCGGCTAGACCCGGTCTAGCCGACTTTTTTGTCTTAGGTGTCGGACACTGGCCAGTAAACGCCGATGATTGGCGGATATTGATGGATGAGACGGCTAGCTTGGGAGATGCAAGCCTCCCATAAATCCACGCATGAACAAACTTCATGGAAAGACCGCCGTGATCACTGGCGGCAGCAGCGGCATCGGTTTGGCGACCGCGAGGCTCTTTCTTCGGGAAGGCGCGCGCGTAATCTTAGCGGCTCGGAGCCAGGAAACGATCGCCCAAGCCCTCAAGCTTCTGGAAAGCGAGGGTCATGGAACCGGAATTGCGATCGGGTTCAGGTGCGACGTTGCGAACCTGCGGGAGCTAGATCGCCTTGTCGAGTATGCCCAGCAGCAGTTCGGCAAGCTCGATATTTTTTTTGCTAATGCCGGAGTCAACGAACTGGCAAGTTTCGGAAGTGTCAGCGAGGAGGCATTCGATCGCCAGTTTGACATCAATGTCAAGGGACTGTTCTTTAGCGTACAGAAGGCGCTGAGCATTATTAGTGACGGCGGCTCGATTATTCTGACCGGTTCGATCGCCAGTACACGCGTCTTGCCAGGACATAACGTTTACGCGGCCACCAAAGCCGCCTTGCGCGCGTTTGCACGAAATTGGGCAGTCGATCTAAAAGGCCGAAAAATTAGAGTGAACTTGCTTAGCCCTGGCCCCGTGAGAACTCCAATTCTTGAAAAGATGGGACTGACCGGGGCGGAATTGGCCGAGATTGACGGTGGAATTGGAAACCTGGTGCCGTTAGGCCGTTGGGGAATGCCGGAGGACCTAGCCAATGCAGCTCTTTTCTTGGCGTGCGATGACAGCAGCTTCGTTACGGGAACCGAGTTGCAGGTGGACGGCGGGTCGGGACAAACATAGTTGAAGGACGGTCGTTTGCGGAACATGCGCTGCGACCAGATGCGACGACCCAAAACGACGAGAGACCTCTCAGACGTTCATTTGCTTCTGCGCTGAAACCTCAATCGATAATCGGAAGGCGCAATGCCCAGCCTTCGATTGAAGACACGTCGCATATAGTCGGCGCTTTGAAAGCCACTTTCGAAGGCGATCGCCTTCAGCGAAAGGCCACTGCTTTCGAGCATTCGGCGTGCGGCATCTGTCCGCGACTGCTCGACAAAATCGTGTGGCGACACTCCCGTTTGCTCGTGGAAATGTCTCGAAAAGCTCCGCACGCTCATGCCGGCGACCGCAGCTAGCCGCTCAAGACCAAGAGGACTGCGTATCTCGCGAACTACATACGCCTGAACTTGAGCAATCGGTGGCTCGCCCGAAGGCGGCGGCGCGAGATGAGGACTAAATTGCGATTGTCCTCCTTGCCTCTGAGCGACGACCACCAGCTGTCTGGCAACTTCGAGCGACAACCGAGCACCGTGATGCTCATCGACCAAGGCCAGCGCCAAATCGATACCCGCGGTCACCCCGGCAGACGTAACAACCGATCCGCTTCGAACATAGATCCGATCTGCCTCGACAGTCGCAGCGGGAAACTGCCGCGACAGATCTGCCGCGAAATCCCAATGTGTCGTGACAGTGTGTCCGTCCAACAGACCTGCATGACCAAGGGCAAACGCTCCGGTACAAATCGAGCCGTACAGCTTCGAGCTCCTGGCGACGGACGCAAGCCACTCGGACAAGACCTTGTCACGCTCTGTCCTGGCCGGGACAGGTCCGCCAGCCACCAGCGCGATATCGTAGGGGCCACAGGCTTCGGCATACGATTTGTCAGGTATAAGGCGCACCCCACCTGAGGTTCGTATGGGCAACAGGTCTTTGGCGACCAGTACGATTTCGTATCCCTGCCCAGGTCCGAGCAAGAGATTTGCCGTTGCGAACACGTCGATTGGGCCTATGGCATCAAGCCCAGTCATCCCATCGTGAATCGTTAGCGCCACCGAGCGCCGCTCCATGATCGGTTCTCCGGCGATGCGTTAGATCGCGCAAAATGTCGGCTCTTTGGCCGAAATTGATGGCACCGGATCGGTTGCCCCGGCTGAAGTCAAGGTCCATAGGACCTCACAAGCGAGACTTCGGATCAGGGGACCTCTCCATGAAAATCGTCTGCTTCCTCTACCCTAGCTTTACAGCGATTGATCTCATCGGACCAGTTACCGCGTGGAATATGATCCCCGACACTCATTTTGAGTTTGTCGCAACTTCAAGGGGGCCCGTTAGGACGGATACGGGTCTCGAGGTCACCGCGACCCATGATCTGTCGACTTGCACAACATCACCCGATGTTGTCTTTGTGCCAGGCGGCGGCATCACTTCGTTTGAAGCAATTCAGGATGACAAATTTCTCGATACCATTGCGCTTGCCAGCTCCAGAGCGACTTGGATCACCAGCGTATGCACAGGGTCGCTCATACTTGGCGCTGCAGGCCTGCTCCGAGGTTACCGTGCCGCCTCCTACTGGTACGCACGACCGTATCTTGAACGTTTTGGCGCCATTCCTGACGACAGCCGCGTCGTGATCGATCGGAATAGAGCCAGCGGCGGCGGAGTAACCGCTGGCATCGACTTCGGCCTATTGATGGCAGCCGAATGGACCAATCCGACTCAAGGCGCAACAATCGAACTACTTATGGAATATGCCCCCCAGTCTCCATTCGATTCCGGCCGACCTGAGCTCGCAAGTTCAGACGTTCTTGCAAGAGCGATCCAATTAGTTGGACCTGAGATGCCCGAAACCCTTATTCTTCAAGCGGCCAAACGGCGCGGCTTCGCTCCAAGCGCTTGATCCATAGTTGACCAGGGTTATGCCTGATTTCTCACATCCTGACGTTATAGCTACCAACTGGACAAGCCAAGCATAGGCCGATCCCTGACTTCAATTTGTCTAAGTCAGCGGTGCACTGGTCCGCTCGGGAGATTCAACGAGATCATCACGATCATAACGCATGCGAACAGGCCCATATGTCGGGCCTGGGCTCGCTTGAAGTCTTCCCTCTCGTCATGCGACCGGAGCTCAACAATAGCGATTCCACTTGGATCGCTAGCGACAGAACGATCTTCCCGTGCAAGAATGGCCATCGTGACACCGCAGGTTAATCCTCGCGCAGGATTCCAAGCGAGGTTAGTAAAACCACGTACTGGACAGGCGGCTCGTCCGCGCTTCCAATAGGATATCCTTTCGGCGCGCGGCCACTTTTTCCTTCCAGCGACCTCGGATCCATTGCGCACAGGAGACGTTGTTATCAAAGATCGAGTACTTGGCCCCTGCGCCATAGTCAGGGGGCGGAATCATCTCAAGCGTTATGCATCTGAGCTCACTAGAAGGGTTAGTAGCATGGTGCGTTAGCAAATCGTCAATCGTCCGCTTCCACGATTCCAACTTGCTTTCATCCCACTCTGAGTGCCACTCGCCTTCCTTGGGCCTTATCCATGGATACTGGACGCCCCGACCAAAGCGACCGTCTGGATGTTTCGCCCAAATATTTGGGGGATTGTTCGGAATCGTCGGTCTTGCGTGGGCGATAATCACGTAGTTCGACTCGATCCATTGCATCGCTACATTGCCCGGCTTGTCTGGGTCGAGTACGATACTTCCCGATCTAACATCCTGGTCGAGCTGCTGAACCTCTTGCTCGGCGGGATTGTCCATTTTGATGATGACGTGCGAGTGATCCATGGTCATCGAGAATTTACCGCCTCGACTTCTTACGATATCCGCTACATGACGCACGCGCCCTGGATGCTCTGACCACATATTGATGTGGTTTTCGAAGCACGGAAGTACTCCAATCTTTTCTCCGAGCTCAGCGGTACGCATATAGATATCCGCGATGTCGTCGTCCGTTAGAAAGCGGCCGGACGCGTCATGGCTGAATATCTGAACGTTGTGAATCTCCGAGCCACATGCTTTTCCGATTCTGATATTTTCCTCAAGAAGGCTTTCATCACGCCCAACCATGTAATAGAAGCCACCTGCGAGCGTTGGTACGGCATGCTTTTGGCTCGCGCGCAGATGACGATCAAGTTCCGATTTCGGCGGCGTTCTATCCATATAGTCGAACGCGCCAGATTCCTTCACCATGGCGAACTTCGTTTCGATGTCGGGGACCGACGTGTCAGTATGAAGGACCCCCAGCCCTGATATTCCGATACGCAAGTCCATGCCAACCTCACCGCTCACAAGCACGCCTGGGACGTCCCAGATAGGCCTTCGCTAGATAGCCTACGTTGCATCCTCCAGACGGCTGCTCGGAATCTTCATCGCAGCCATAATTGACGGTTCTTTATCGAAGTCCGTTCCGGCTGACATAAGGCCCTCGAACGTCCGAATTGAAAAGAGATCGCCGTTGCGGGTCGTTTCCAGCGCTTGGCCGTCGTTCGCTACTCGCGCGGCCCGAAGCATCCGACGCCGCAACGCAATGATCGCGGCGTCGCTCGAAGCCAGATGCTCTTTGGATCGATCTACGATGGATCCGGCGCTTTCGACTACGACGGCGTCTTGAGCGCGCACACCGTGCACTCCTGAGAAGGATCGATTTCGCTGTGCATCGCGATCAATTAGATAATCGTTGTCCCTGTTTTCAGGCGGGCGAAGCGTACCGGGAATCACTCGACGATGCGCCACCGTACCGTTACGCCAGAGATCCAATTCCTTCTGTTCGACTTCGTGGTCGTCTCGCCAAGTGACGCAGATAACGTAGCAGTGCTCGTTATCAACGGGGATCCAAGCGCGCCAAACGCGCGAATTCTGATCGTCACTCGGCGCAATCATAGTGTAGAACGGCAGCAGATAGTGATTGATTCTCCACAAGTATTTCGCGCCGCCTTCAACCGTCCGCCGAGCGCCGCACGCCATACCGAACGGACCTTCGAACACCCGGTAGCGCGGAGCGCCATCTTCTCTAAAGTACTCGCCGAACAATGAGGACTTCGACACATCGGGATTATCAAGAGGGCGGTGTAGGAAGCTAACATGCGCTTCGTCAATCTCCCCTTCCATCGCTTGCACGAAATTGCAATCTTGGATCCAGCGTGACGCGTAGCGCCAGGTGGCCGGGACATCAAACCATTCGAAGTGAGGCATATCGACCGAGGTCGGATCATCACCCATGTATACCCAAACGAGGCCCGCGACTGACATCACTGGGTAACTCTTTGCTCGCACGCGCTCCTTGAACGTGCTCTGCCCGGGCTCAGAGGGTAAATCTAGGCACTTACCATCAACGTCGAACTTCCATCCATGGTAAATGCAGCGCAATCCGCATTCTTCATTGCGGCCGAAATAAAGGCTTGCCCTTCGATGGGGACAAAGCTCTTCCAATAGCCCTAGTCGACCTTTAGTATCTCGGAAGAGAACGAGGCTCTCGCCGAGTACCTTAACCCGCTGCGGTGGATCGTCTGCCTTGGGCGCTTCCGCCTCAAGCATCAGCGGGATCCAATGAGAACGCACCATCTTTCCCATTGGAGTTCCAGCGTCAGTATTGGTGAGCGTCGCGTTGTCTTCTGCTGAGAGCATCACAGGCCTCTTACATGTCGAGAGTTACATCGGGACCAGCCGCACGAGACACACAGGTACACATCTTGCAGTCTCGCTCGTCCGGCCTGAGATACGAATCGCGATGCGAAATCTCGCCGCTCAATACATCGACTACGCAGAGACCACATTCGCCGCGCCGGCAGTCGTAGAATGGTTCGTGTCCAGCGGTGAGTAACGCGTCCAGTAACGATACGCCGGCCGGCACTTCCACCGTTACCTTTGTGCGGGCGAGATGAGCGACAAAACTCGAACTGTCGTCGCCCTTGGTCGGATCGAACGTCTCGCGATGGACGGCCGCAGCCGGCCACGAGTGATAGGAAGCCAGATCGACGATGCGGGTCATCATCGCGTTCGGTCCGCACATATACAAGTGCTCGCCTCGTCGACGACTTCCGAGCACTCGAGAGAAGTCTGTGAACTTTTTTGGGTCGCCTGCGTCGAGATTGACTTCCAGACGAGTACCGAGGAGCGACTTTATTTCTGCCAGGAACGGTGCATCAGCCGCGGTTCTCGCGCAGAAGATCGCTCGCACTTGAGCGGCCCGCGCAACGAGTTCTTGCGCCATCGCAAGAATTGGAGTCACTCCGATGCCACCGGCGATTAATAGATAACTATCTGCTGCCGCCGAGAGAGAGAAATTGTTGGCCGGCGCACGCAGCCGGACAACGCTCCCCGGCCCGACCGTGTCATGAAGATAGTTGGAGCCTCCCTTTCCCGACTGCTCACGCTGAACTGCGAACTCGTAGAACTCGCCGGATGACACATGATTTATGAGCGAGTAGGAACGCCACTCGCGTCTGCCAGACAGGTCGACCTCAATGTCAACATGCGCACCCGCAGACGCGCGAGGTGGCGGCGCCTCGACCAATGGCTTTACTCTGAACAACCGGACTCTCGGCGTGATTGTCTCGGTCGAGACAATTTGGCCTCCGAATTCTAGCCGCGATGGAGGAGACTGAATGGCCTCCAGAACCGAAACTGCCACCTTGAACCTCCCACTTTAGATCTTCCGATCATAATACATTCATTTAGCAATAATTGCAATATGCATGTATATGGTCATGCGACAGCCGCTGCGGCTGGTTGACGCCGTTCAGCGGCCGGCTTCCTCCAGGCGGTACCTTCCCTCTCGGACGCTAATAATGAATGCCGACCGACCGTCGTAACCGTTGTGGTCCGTCGGCGACATGTTCGACAGACCGTTGTTCAAGAAGAGGTCCCGTACTTTCTCGATCTCATCTCGCAAAGCCGCGCGAAATTCTGCTGTTCCCGGTTGCCCGGACTTGATTGCCGGCAAAGCTGCACGCTGAACCAAGGCAACCGAATCTATGACATGCGCTGCAAAGATCGGCGGAGCCTTGCCGAATTTATCCTTCCAGCGCGAGATAAAGTCATCGGTCGCAGCCCGGAACGGGCTCGACGGCACAAGGTCGTCCGCCACGATGAACGCTTCGCCAGCGAACGTCGCTCCTTCTACGTCCTTTCCACCCAGGGTCAGAAAATCCTGACCGGCAATTCCATGAGTTTGAAAGATCGGACCGGTAAATCCGCGTGAGCGCAACGCACGTTGCGGTACGACGCCTGGGCTCCCCGCCGCAGCGACAAACACCGCATCCGGCTTCGTTGCAAGAATCTTGAGCACTTGTCCGGTTACACTTGCGTCGCTTCGAGCGAATACCTCATGGGTCGTGAGCTCAATGCCTAGCCCTGGTGCGAGCTTCGCCAACTGATTGTAGTATCCCTCGCCGTAGCCGTCCGAGAAGCCGATATAACCAAGGCGCTTGACTCCCTTTCGTGCGATGTAGTTGGCGATGGCACCGGCCATCAGCGAGTCTTTCGGAACGACCTTGAATACCCAACGTCGCTTATCATCCATGGGTTCGATCATGACGTCGCTCCCGGCGAGCGTCAGCAGGGGGATCTTGGCTTCAGCCGCAATGTCAATGAGAGGCAGCGAAGACGGCGTTCCGGACGATCCAATCAACACGTCGACCTTCTCCTCGAAGATCAACTTGCGAGCGTTTTGAGCAGATTTTGTAGCGTCCGACTCGTCGTCGAGAGCAATGTACGAGACCTTTTGTCCGGCGATCTCCGACGGTAAAAAGGGAATCGATTCCATCTGCGGCCGTCCCAGGGACGCGACTGGTCCGCTTCCGCTGGCGATGATGCCGATCTTGATGTCGGCAAACGCTGGCGGCATCACCATTAAGAACCAGGCGATCGCTGCCGCCGACACAGCCGCAGTACTTGCTTTTCTCATGGCCCTCTCTCCCCTTCCGATGATCAGTAAGTATGCTCACGATATCCGAGGTAAGCCTCGACCAGGCGGCTGTCATTGCGAATAGCCGCCGGTGGACCTTCATGAACAAATCGCCCAAGCTCCATCACAAAGGCGTAATCTGAGATGTCGAGCGCCGCCCTGGCGTTTTGTTCGATCAGTAAGACTGAAACCTGCGCCTGGCGGAGGTTCGTAACGATCTTCAGAACCTCCTCTGTCATCTGGGGAGAAAGACCAAGGCTTGGCTCATCGAGCATCAGCAGTGACGGGGCCGCCATCAGCGCACGGCCCATTGCAAGCATTTGGCGCTCGCCGCCAGACAACGTACCTGCCAACTGCCTCCGGCGCTCGCGCAGGCGCGGGAACCGATCGTAGTTTTCATTCAGGCGCAGCTTGCGGCTCTTCGCGTCCGCACGAACCGCACCAAGAAGCAGGTTATCTTCGACCGTCATATCAGCGAATAGCTCGCGGCGTTCCGGAACCAGCGCCATCCCGGCGGCAACTCGTCGTTCAAGCGGCCAACCAGCGATCTCCTGTTCGCCGAAGCGAAGCCGTCCAGTAGATCGAAGGATCCCCATGATGGCGTTGACCAACGATGTCTTGCCGGCTCCGTTTGCACCGATTATCGAAATGATCGATCCGGCCATAATGTTGATCGAAACATTCGATACGACTTGAGTACGCCCATAGCTGGCGCACAAGTCTGACACGGAAAGTAGACCGTCGCTCACGCTGCTGTTCCCAAATAGGCCTTGAGCACCGCTTCGTCCTCTCGAATTGCCGCGGGGCGCCCGCGCGCAATCAACGATCCGAAGTTCAGCACAAACAGATCGTCGACCAAACTCATGACAAAGCTCATGTCATGCTCAACAAGGAGAATGCCAAGACCTTGCTGACGCAGGTCTCTCAGCAAATTTGCCAGGGCCCGCTTCTCTCCGACGCGAAGTCCGGCAGCTGGCTCATCGAGCATGACCAGCAGCGGATCAAGGCAGAGCGCGCGGGCGATTTCTAGAAGCCGCAGCTCTCCCAGCGACAGATTTCCGGCCGTCGAGAAGGCAACTTTCTCCAAGCCGACGCGACGAATCTGCTCGTACGCCGTACGAAGTAAGCGGCGCTCCTCGGCACGGTTCATCCGAAGCATGGCTCCCAGGAAGCCGATTTGTCCACGGACATGCGCTCCGAGCATGACATTCTCGATGACCGTCATATCATGCACGACGTGTGGGTGCTGAAAGGTGCGCGCCAAACGGCACGACGCAATCTTCGGCTGAGAGAACAACCGTATGTCCTCTCCGTTGAAGTCGATCTGCCCCGAGTCAGCCGCGATAGAGCCTGCAATCAAGTTGAACGTTGTGCTTTTTCCGGCTCCATTCGGTCCGATCAGTCCAACTATCGTTGCTCGAGCGACAACCAAGTCAACGTCCTTCACCGCGACGAGACCGCCGAACCGCTTAGTCAGCTGACGGACAGTTAAGAGACGCTCTCGCGCATCTTGACTCCGAAGTAACGGCAACTGCTCGCCGTCGTCGATCGACAGACGCCTGCGATCCAAGAAGCCGAAGAGCACCGGCCCAATCCCTCTTTGCGATGTCTGCAAAATGATTACGATCAGACATCCGAAGACGACAGTTTCATAGTTACCGATGGAGCCTAGCAGCGAAGGCAGTGCGTTCTGAAGCTGATCACGGACCACGGTCACTAGAGCGGAGCCAGCTATCGCGCCGACCACGTGACCGGGGCCTCCGATTACGGCCATTAACAAGTACTCGATACCGGCCACAATTCCGAACGAGCCCGGCGCGACCGACCTTTGGAAGTGCGCATATAGCCAGCCAGCGGTACCCGCGAGCAGCGCGGCATAGACGAAAACGACGAGCTTGAGACGATTTGCGTCGACGCCGAAGGCAGCCCCGACGGCGGCTTCCTCGCGCAAAGAACGAAGCGCGCGGCCGATGCGACTGTTCAACAGGTTCGACGTGAGAACCACCGCAATCGCCACGGCTATCCAGACAACCAAAAGGTAGGCCTTTGGCTCGACAAGAACCAACGACCCGAGCGCAATCGGTTGAATACCTCGCAAACCGTCATGGCCGCCAAGCCATTCAATGTTGCCAAAGGTAAAGTAGAGCGACAACCCCCAGGCGATGGTGCCCAACGGAAGGAAATGCCCTGCCAGTCGCACGGTAATTCCTCCGATGAGCAGGGCCGAGACGCCGGTGATCACCAACGAGCACGGCAATGTTTCCCAGGGAGACATCCCGAAGCGAACGTTCAGCGCAGCCGTCGTGTAGGCTCCCAGACCAACGAATGCGGCTTGCCCAAAGGATGTCATCCCCCCAACCCCCGTGAGGAGGGTCAGTCCGATCGCCACGATCCCAGCGATACCGATGTAGACCACAAGGGACGCGGTGTAGTCATCGACTAGGCGAGTCTGCGTGACTACAGCAGCTCCAATAAAGACCGCCAACTGCCAGAGGATCGTAGAGTGTCGCATCATGACCGCCCGACCATGTGAGGCGATCTGAGCGATCGCCACAAAAGCACAGGCACAAGCAGCGTAAAAACGACAATTTCCTTATAGGCGCTTACATAAAATGAGGAGAAGGCTTCAACCAGGGCAACAACGAGGGCAGCCGCTGCGGTTACGACGTAACTGCCAAGTGCCCCGATGATGGCCGCCACGAATCCCTTCAGGCCGATCATGAAGCCGCTGTCGTAGTAGACGGTAAGGATTGGACCAATCAGGATGCCACAAACGCATCCGAGCAAGGCTGCCAGCCCAAACGTGATCTGACCAGCGACGCCGGTGGGTATTCCGACTAACCGGGCACCCAAGCGATTGGATGCGCAGGCACGCAGTGCTTTTCCGAACAAGGTTCTCCCGAAGACTCCAGCGAATGCAATAAAGAGAGCTACGGTGGTACCGACGACCACAAGGCTTTGTCCCGTAATGGTCAGCTCGCCCACAGTAAAGGATCTGGTGACAAGCGAGCTGGTATTCGCGCCCTCAGGCCCAAAGAAGCCCAGGCCGAGCCCTGTAAGTGCAAGGTGGACGCCGAACGATGCGATCAACAATACCAAAACACTCGCTTCAGCTAGAGGCTCGAACACGACCCTGTAAATATACGGTCCCATCGGCACAATAAGCAGAAAAGTGAGCAACGCTTCGACGACGAAGCCAAGCTGCAGGGGAGCGAGAAACGCGGCCAAACAGACGATCAATATCGGTACGAATACATCGGCAAGGACCAGCACGAATACCCTTGTCTTCGTTAGAGACGACCGCTCACGGATCAGCGAGGCAATGTAAGCCATCATGCCAAGCAAGATCAGCAACCCTCCCGCTTTCGGCACCTTGCCCGCTTCAAGTGCCGCAAAAGTGAGAGTGCTAAACGCGACAAATTCACCCTGAGCGATAAAGATGACCCGCGTCACCGCGAAGATCAGCACCAGACTGACGCCAACAAGCGAATATATTGCGCCGTTCAAAATGGCGTCTTGAACCAGGAACAACGATGTTGCGACGTCCATGAGATACCTCTAGCGTCTCAGACAGGATGTAGCCTGACCGGCAATGCGGCCAATGATCTGACTGTATTGTTGAGTTTCCGCTTCGGCTCACCGATGAGCTCGATCCTTTTGACCCTCCGAAGCAACGCGCCCAACATCGCCTCCGTCTCCACGCGCGCAAGGATCTGGCCGACACAGCCGTGAATTCCCGTGCCGAACGCGACATGCCCGGTGGCCCTGCGCCGAATGTCAAATGTCGCCGGATTATCGAAACGGCGCCGATCGCGGTTTGCTGCACCAAGGAACAGAAGAACTTTTCTGCCTTCGGGGATCATGCGCCCCCCAACCTCAACATCGCACGTCGTAGTGCGGAAGAACGTCTGCACCGGCGATTCCCAGCGCAACACTTCATCGAATGACGGTCGGAGCAACTTGGTATCCGAACGCAAGGTCTCCCACTGCACCGGAAATTTGGCAAACGCGTAGACTGCGTTGCCAATACCCGTCACAGTCGTGTCGAGACCGGCCTGCAAGAAGGCACGGACCAGAACCTGCGCCTCCTCGCTGGTGATAGAGCCACTGTCGACAGCCGACCAGATCTGGCTACCGAATCCTCCGGGCATCAATCGCTCGCGCGCGCACTGCCCGAATATCCATTCGACGACTGGGGCCGCATCTCGCACGGATTCGCGAAACCGCTCGTTCGGCACGAACGAGTTGAAGATCATGTTGCCGAACGGCAGCAAATGGTGACGCCCCTCCTTCTGAAGGCCGACCGCGTCTGGAAATACTTCGAGCGGGTATGCTTCGGCTAGACGCGGTATCGCGTCGAACTCGCGACGATCCAACAGCTCATCGGCCAGCCGTTCGGCTTTCCGCTCGAATTCGTCCCGCATGCTCCGGATCGCCCCCGGAGACAGCACCCGGCTCATCACGCCGCGCGTGACGTCGTGGATCGGAGGATCGACCTCAAGAAGAAGGCTCTTGGCTCGCCACGGCTTCGACACAGCAAAATCGTCAATACCGACTCCGCGGCCAGAGCAGTACGTACGCCAGTCTGAAAGTGCGGCGTAGACTTCAGCGTGCCGCGCCATGGCCACCACGCCATACATTTCCAGCCAAACGGTGGCCCCGGCCTCGCGTAGCGCCTCGTGCATTGGATAAGGATCAGTGAGGCTATCCGTGGAGAAGGGATCGACGCTCGATATGGGAGGCGCTTGACCGACGAAGTCGGCGTCGGCCATTTCCAGGCCAGATCCATTGGCTTTATCCCTCATGACGCCTCCCACGCCGCTCGCTTTTATCTGGGTGGATATTATATGCATTATGCAATCATTTCAAATGGCAAATTATACATGACGTGACAAAGCGGGAACTTCCTGATACGAAAGCGAAAATCGAGCTCGCACTCGCAATGGAATGAAAAATGGTTCTCACAAAGATGGAAGGCAGGGGCCAGACCCTCAGGAGCCGACCTTTCAGCTTAAAGACATGGCTAAACGCGCGGGTCACGATTCTCTCGAACCAGCTGACGAATAGCCTCGAGGAGTTCTATTCCAAGAAGTTCGATTTGAACCACACAGGCTGGAGAATCCTGTCTCAGCTCGGCGAGTTCGCCCCTATGTCCGCCAAGGAACTTGGTGAACGTATCGCGACCGACCAGATCCAGATCTCCCGAGCCTGCTCGCGGCTTTACGACCAAGGGCTGATTCTCCGCGACGAAGACCCTGAGGATCGACGCAAGTTGCGATTGAAATTATCCGCGAAGGGACAACGGGTCTATCATGAGATCGTCCCTGTCGGCCAACAGATCGAACATGATGTGTTTTCTGTGCTGAGCCCAGAAGAACTCCGCTTGTTCGAAGGATCTTTGGACAAGATTGAGCGGCGGGTGAGGGATCTAGCAAAGGGCGGCTCGACCAGCTGATCGAGCAGTCTGTGCAAGCGAACGCCCCGATCGACGAGCAATCGAAGGGCGACAGAATCTGCGTCGTTCAGTCAACTGAATTCAAGGGCGTCGCGTGCCTTCATGCATGAGCGCCTCATTCATCGCGGAGATTTGGCACTCGACCGATGGCGCGGCGGATAGGATTCTTGATCTATCACGGCTTCGATATGCTCGATCTCGGCGGGCCTCTTGCCGTATTCCATCATGCCGAATTGATGCGCCCCGGGAGTTACGCTTTAAGCGTCGCTTCAGTGCAAGGTGGTCCCATCTCGAGTTCGAGCTCAACCACAGTGTTGTCCGAGCCAATCGCTGCCGCACTCGACACCCTGATTGTTGTTGGTGGTAAGGCCGCAAAGACTGAGGATCGTTCCAATCTAATTCGCTGCATTCGCTCGATAGAAGCACGGCGCACGACGAGTGTATGCACGGGAGCGCTCCTCCTGGCGGAGGCCGGCCTGCTCGACTGCCGGACGGTCACAACGCATTGGTTGGTCGCAAGCGAACTTCGCGACCGATACCCCACGATCCGCGTTGAGGACGACCTCATTTACGTGAGGGATGGCCCCATATGGACCTCAGCGGGCATATCGGCGGGTATCGATATGTGCCTTGCCTTGGTAGAGGAGGACTTCGGGACCGACCTGTCGAAGTCCGTTGCTCGGATGCTGGTCGTCTATCATCGGAGGTCAGGAAGTCAGCGGCAATACTCCTCCCTGCTAGATCTTGATCCCGTATCTGACCGGATTCGCCTTGTTCTTGGCTTTGCCCGCGATCATTTGCATAGCTCTCTTTCCGTCGAGCAACTTGCGGGAGTTGCGAAGCTCAGCGTTCGACAGTTTTCGCGCGCCTTTTTGGCGTCAACTGGCGTGACGCCGGCAAAGGCTATCGAGCGGATGCGGGTAGAGGCAGCGCGAGTAAGGTTGGAGGACGGAAGCGAAACACTGGGCGACGTCGCGCGTGCGGTTGGTTTCAGCGGGCCTGATCGCATGAGGCAGAGCTTCAAGCGAGTGCTTGGTCAGGTACCGACTAACTCGAAGTCGAGCAAGATTAAATCGCGGCCTAAGGCGTAACGTCGGCTCAAGCCGAGCTGTCGTCCATACGATCAAGTGACGACGACGATCTTTCCCATCGCATCCGGATCATCGAGTCGGCCAATCGCTTTAGGCGCATCGTCAAAATTGAATCGCTCTGCGATAGCCGGCTTTATCAGTCGTTGCTCATACATCCTGAATAGCCGTGTCTGGTTCAATTCATTATTTTTGGGGTACGACAGCGTGAACGTACGCCAATTGATCCCCATCATGTTGCACGACTTCAATAGCGGCAAGTTCATCGGCAACGAAGGAATCCCGGCCGTAAAGCCTATCACCAGAAAGCGGCCATATTCTGCTGTACATCTGAGAGCTGCCTCTGCAAGAAATCCTCCGACTGGATCAACGACTACATCCGCTCCGGTGTCTCCGGTCATGGATTTCAGTCGAGCACGCCATTCGGGCGACGTGCCCGCGGCCGCACGATCATATACTACCCCATCGCTCGCGCCGTACATTTGCGCGAACTTCAATTTTTCTACAGACGAAACGATGGCGATCACTCTAGCACCGGCTGCCGAGGCAAGCTGGACACTTGCTAGCCCGATTCCGCCAGCGGCTCCTGTCACCAGAACGGTCTCCCCGGGCCTTAACTTAGCTCGATCGAACAGTGCGTGATAAGCCGTATCGAAGGTGAAATTGAACGTCGCGGCGTCCTCGAACGACATGGCTTGTGGAACGCGGACGCAACGAGATCGGTCGAGCACGATGGACTCCACCATCCCTCCCCAACCGCATTGTGCGGCTACTCGTTCACCCGCCTGAATATCAGAGACGCCGGCTCCAACCTCCTCAACAATTCCGGAGATCTCAGACCCTGGGGAGAACGGACGCGCCGGCTTTACTTGATAACGATCCTGAATGAGGAGTAGATCGGGATAGTTGATCCCGCACGCCTTAACGCGGACCGAGACCTGCCCTGCCCCTGGCGGCGAGGCGGGAACGTCTTCGAGGCTAAGGGTTTCCGGACCTCCCGGAAATCGGCTCCTCCACGCCTTCATCAACGATCCCTCGTATGCCTGCCCTGCCTTGCACGGCATTAGTGATATGGTGTCGAACCGCAAGTGTAATGGCTCAATCTGCCAAACAGCTTGACCGAAGATGCCAGCGAACCCTCCAGGCGCTCGAATATAGGTTAGCCGTGCCTCCAAAGAAACGTCGTCTACAGAACGCTACAAGAGCAGCTCAGCCCGCAGTCATCGATGCCGGGTATGTAAAGTTGATCTTGAGTGGAGTTGGGGAGTCCGGCCACCGGACTGAAGATATCCTTAGGAAGTCAGGCCTGGACTTGTCGGTATTTTCCGCCGGCTGCTTGAGTCAGGTCGAGTTCGCTCGGTTGATCAAAGTCATAACTCGAGTAACACGCGATGAACTCTGGTGCCTGTGCGACCGGCCCGTTAGGCTCGGCACATTTCAGACCATGTGTAGACAGATTGTCCGCTGCAAGACGCTTGGAGAAGCCATAAAAGCTGGCGCGCGGTTCTACCGCCTCATCGTTGATGATTTCACAATCCGCGTAGGTGTGAGTAATGGGGAGGCGGCGATCTGGATAACAGATTGCGTGACACACCAGCAGAAGCGCCGCATGATAAACGGAGCAGTTTCCTTCTTTCTCTACGGTTTGATGTGCTGGCTCGTTGGACGCAGAATTCCCCTCAAGGCCGTTCACTATGCCTTCCCTGAGGAGCCTTACAGCTCCACGCTAACACGTTTTTATGGAGCACCGCTGCTCTATTCCCAGTCAAGTTCACGAATCTTGCTTGACGCAAAGATTCTCGACCTCGCGATTATTCAGGATGAGATACGTCTGGAGCGCTTCTTGGCTTCCGTCCCGACGTCACTTCTCGTTAGATTCACAGACCGGTCATCGCTTTCGGAACGCGCGGCCTCTATCTTGAGACGCGATCTGACGAGTCCACTGTCACTCGAGGCCGTCGCAAAACTGCTCCAAGTGTCCCCTCAGACACTGCGACGCAGAATTCAAGATGACCTCAATGGCGGCTTTCAAAGCTTGAAGGACCTCGTTCGAAAGAACGCGGCAATCGAACTGCTGTTGCATAACCGCCGACGGCCTCTTGAGGAGATCGCTATCGCCTTGGGCTTCTCTGAGTTGAGTACCTTTCACCGCGCGTTCAAGCGATGGACCGGCGTGCCGCCCGGGGAATATCGAGAGCTCTTCGCGAGCCAAAATGGCCCCTTCGATGGCGACGGTATCTCTATATGAGCCTCGCGGAAGCAGCTAACAGCTCCAAACGCTTTGAGTTCGAGAGGCACATTCCTCGTTTGCGCGCTAGCTTCGAAATTTCCTGCCCAGCACCTCGCGGGCGACCGCCCCCTTCATTATCTCGGTTGTCCCTTCCGCGACTTGAGCGATCCGGCTTTGGAAGTACAGCTGTCCGAAACGGCTCTCTTCAAGCATACCGATCCCGCCATGAATCTGCATGGCTCTGTCGATCACGCGACAAGTTACCTGAGGTGTTATGCATTTTACCATCGCCGCTTCCTTGCGCGCGTCCCGCCCCCGATCGATCATCCATGCAGTCTTGTAGACCAGCAGCTTTGCTTGCTCGAGCTCCATCTCCGATTCAGCTATCATCCATTGGATCGCCTGTCTTTCGGCAAGCACGGCTCCGAAAGTCTTGCGCTCTCGCGCTCGCTCAATCGCTCGCTGCTGCGCCCATCGTCCAGTTCCAAGAAGCCGAGCTCCGATGACTGTCCGATTGCGGTTGAGCTGATCCATCATGTACCGAAAGCCCATGCCCTCGGCGCCAAGCAAGTTTTGCGCGGGAACGACGCAGTCCTTGTACTCGTAGTCGCAACTGCGCCCAAGGTAGGTACCCGGCGCCATCGTACGATATTCCCGCACGACGTTCACGCCAGGGTTGGGATAGTCGACGAGAAAGAGACTAATTCCCTCGTAGCCTTTGCTAGGGTCCGTTACCGCGTAGCAGAGCAAGTATTTCGGTGTGATGCCGGGATGGGTGGGGGGCGGAGCCCAACGCTTGATACCGTTGATGATATAGTTGTCGCCGTCTCGAATTGCCGTTGTTTGGATTGCCGCTGCGTCTGATCCGGCACCAGGTTCGGATATGTTGATGTGATAGAACTTGTCTTCCCTCAGTATCGGGTAGAGATACTCTTCCTTCTGCCAGTCTGGCGCCACATAGAGTGCAGGATGAGGATCAAGAAAGCCCGACCAAGTTGCGAGAAGCCCATGCATCACCGGGCTTTCAACGAGCTCTTCGTAGACCAGGCACTTCGCGACAGTCCCTAGTCCCTGTCCGCCGGCTTCTTTCGGGATTGCTATTCCACGAAACCCATATTCACGGAATTTACTCACGACGCTCATAAAGACATCGACCGGAACAGCGTAATCGTCAGTTCCCCACTCACCCTCGAGCGGTCGACACACATCGTCTACAAACTTGCGGGCCCTTTCGCGAATCCGGATTTGGTCTTTCGTGAGCTCAAAATCCATGGACGATCGATCCTCATTATGATCAAGCCTGGATATTTATTGGTCGAGAGAAAGGTTATGACCGAGACGATCAATCGAGCTGACCAAAAGCAACAAGAGACGCTAGGCCAGCCAACACAATAGCAGGTGGATCAGCCAACCATGCGATCTCGACCTGCCCATAGCTGGCCGCGCAAGGCCTTCTTGTCGACTTTTCCTACTCCGGTCATGGGCAACGAAGCGACAAGCTTGACTTGCTTCGGCGCGTAAGCCGGCCCTTTTCGTGCTCTCACCAAGGAAATAATCGCATCCGGCGATAGAACCGCCCCTTCGCGTAGCACAACAAACGCAGTAACGGCCTCCCCCCATTTATCGTCAGGCGCACCTACGACCGCAGAAAGAGATACGTCGGGATGTGTGGCGAGGATATCCTCGATCTCCCTAGGATAAACGTTGAATCCCCCCGTCACAATCATGTCCTTCTTGCGATCGAGGATGAAATAGTACCCTTCTTCGTTGGCACGCGCGATATCGCCAGTTCTAAGCCAGCCATGACGTAAGGACTCGGCGGTCTGGTCCGGCCGGTTCCAATACTCGGTCATCGTATGGGCTCCGCGCGCACAGACTTCTCCGATTTCGCCGAAATCAACTTCTCGATCATTCTCGTCGAGTATCTTTACATCACAAGCAGAGACTGGGAACCCACATGAAAGAAGCAGATCCGGCCGACGAAGATCGTGATCGGCCTTTCGTAGAACCATGATCGGGTAACACTCTGTTTGGCCGTACAGTTGAGAGAACACCGGGCCTATTCTTTCAATCCCTTCGGCCAACCGGCTTGGAGACATTGGCGAGGCGCCATACATCACCAAGTCGAGTGAAGAGACGTCGCTCTTCTCAAGGTTGGGATGGTCGAGCAAGCCATAGATCATTGTCGGAACGAGCAAAGTACAGTTTATCCGACTTTGCTCTATCGTGCTGAGCACCTGGGCTGGCTCAAACGTCCTCATTAGATGAACCGTTCCTCCCCGCATCAAGACCGGGAGAACTTTCGTGCCAGCTACATGGCTGATTGGAGCAACCGCAAGGTACTGGGGATCGGAAGGGAGCTCGAAATCGGCGAGGATTGCGCTCGCAAAGCCTGCATATTCTCGATGCCGCCTGACGGCTCCCTTGGATCTTCCCGTCGTGCCGCCGGTATAATTGATGGTCGCGATATCCTCAGGCTGATCAAAGGCTCTGGCTGTTGCCGTTCCCAACAGCTCCGCCGCCGCGAGCAAGTCATTTCCATAATCTGCTCGGCCTAGCGTATAGATAGTTACAAGTCCCGAGGCCCTGACCACAATATCGCGCCCTCGGTCTTCCAGGGCGTCGGAATCCACAATAAGCGTGGTTGCTCCAACATCTTCCAACTGAAAGAGCTGGTCCTCTAGTGATCCAAGCGGATGCAACCAAGTTATCGCTGCTCTAGACGCTTGTGCCGCAACTCCTGCGCACCAAGCGTCGGCCCTATTGGTCGACAATAGCGCAACCCGTCGTCCGTGTTCTATTCCATCACGCCGAAATATTGCCTGAAACCGGCCGATCAGGCTCAACGCTCCACGATAGCTCAAGGAGCCACCCGACCATTTGAACGCGGTTCGTCCTGGATAACGCGCTAGTGCACGCAAAGTCTGAGCGCCAACCGGTGCAAGGTCGTGGACTGTACTCATCCCTCCCCCCAATGCGAGATTGCTCGCTCGCTTTCGCTGCATCGTTAGCCAGCAGCTTCAATCCCTCCAACGATATTACATGCATTACGCAATTATTTCAATTGAATTCCATTTAGATGTCTATGTCGTGCAAACGGGATGGCCCGACCACCTGCACCACTACCAATCGAACATGTACGATCTCTCAGCTGTCGCTTTGTGTTGCACGGCCTTGATAGTCTCGAGGCAGTACTCCAAAGTGCCGCACGAACGTCCGACGCAAATTCTGTTCGTCACCAAAGCCCGTTTGGCTGGCAATTCGTTTAAGCGTAAGGTCAGTATCCATCATCTGACGAAACGCAGCCTCGATCCGAAATAGATCCAGCGTCTTTCCTGGAGTTCGACCAACCTTCTCGAAGTAGCGTCGAGCGAACGTACGCGGAGACATCCCTGCTCGGACTGCAAGGCTTTCAATCTTCAGATCCTCGCCCAAATGCTCTACCATCCACGCATGGAGCTTGCTGAATTCCTCATCCACCGAGGACTGAACAGTCATTGGTGCGGAGAGCTGCGACTGACTACCGGGTCGCTTGAGGTACATCACAAGCCGTTGCGCTACGTCCATGGCAATCTCGTGCCCGAGATCTTCCTCGACCAGCGCAAGAACGACGTCCAATCCAGCAGCGAAGCCTGCGGAACTCCACAGATTTCCGTCACGAATGAAAATAGGATCAGACAGAAGCCTCACCGCGGGGTACCGTTTCGCGAAGGCTGCGGCCGCTTTCCAATGAGTCGTAACGCGTTTGCTGTCCGCGAGCCCCGCCTCTGCGAGAAGGAATACGCCAGTACAGATTGAACAAATCCTTCTTGGCTTCCTGCCTTCCAGGCGAAGCCAAGCGACAAGATCTTCCGGAATGGGTGGAGCTTCCGGTGGGCCTCCCCCTGGGACCAGAAGCGTATCGATTTCCTCCAGGCGAACGGTGGCGAGGCAATCTGTCGCTAGTTGAATCCCAGACGACGACCGTACGGCGCCTCCGTTCATGGACGCCACGACGACCTCGTAGTGATTAGCGCCGGCAATCCCTTTGCCAGTCAAGTGGAACACATCAATGGGACCTACCACGTCAGACGTCGTGATCCCATTGAACGCCAAGATGAGGATCTTCTTGGGTCCGGTTCGAGGCGCGCACTCGTGACCGGTGTTGTTAATTCTACAGGGGGTCTTAGAGGGCATCCTCCACCTCAGCCGCAAAGGTTTGACTCGCCGCATTTGAAATTGTTGCTTCGACGATCCCGGCCCAAACCGTCAAATTCGGCCAACTATAGCTTGACGATTCGACAACAGCCAAGAACGTCTTAACAGCATGGAAGGTCGCCCCCTTCGTCGGATGTCCTTTTTCTAGCACTCCAACGTCCGAAATTGCGCGGACGTGCGTTATTTCTTTGTGGCCCGACGTGCGGCAGTATTTGACGCAGGTTTGTCCACGCGTCTGAGCGGGCGATATGCCAACATCCGGTTAGCTCGAACCGCTTCAGATCGCAGATTGAAAAATGATATCAAGACAACCCGAAAAGCTATCTCGCCCCGCGCAGCTAACTCTCCGCAATTGGTTCCAGCAGCTGCGCTGCGGATGCTGTCTAGCCGCCCACGATTTTGTTCGCATGGTCGACGATTTTCATGAAATGGAGTTCGGCAACAGCCACTGGACCAGGGTGACGCCTCTGACTCAACCCTATCAATGGAGTTGCTCGAGCAGCGCAATTCACCAACACATCATCCGACAAGACACCCAATCCGAGGAAGCGCGCCACATTCTGTCTGGTGCAACAACCGCAACTACGTCATCCGCATTCGGCGGCCGCTCTCGCGCAAGATACGCCATGCGCGGCGCTAACGGATTGGCTCTCGTAAACGGTCGCGTCTTCACAGGCGACCATCAGCTCCGTTGGAGCGACGCGCTGATCATTACACGGGGAAAGATTTCATTTGTCGGCTCCACCGAGGACGTTCTCCGGCAGATTGGCCCAGACTTCGAGGTGATAAATGTTCAAGGGCGTACTGTCATTCCGGGGTTGAATGACGCGCATATGCATCACACGCCGGATCCCGCCGGAATCCGCCTCCCCATACAACCGTACAATGAGATCGGCTTTGAAGACGTTAGCGAGCTGATCGCTGAAGCAGTGTCTTGTTCTCCTCCTGGCACGTGGATCTTCGGCGCGATGGGCGTTCAGCTGATCAACGAACCCAGATTGAATCGGTTCGAAATTGATCGCTTGGCTCCGGATCACCCAGTAATCTTCCTGGGACGCACCAACCACACGAATATCGTCAACTCGAAGGCAATGAAGCTGCTAGGTCTGTCAGATGGAGATCCTGATCCAGTTGGCGGCTTTTTCGAGCGTGTACCTGGCTCGATAGAGCTGAACGGCAGAATTCATGAATATGCCCAATGGAGCCCTCAACGGCTATTCGCCTCGATGACGACGATCGAGCAGGGTGTCGAAAGCCTCAACGATCTTGCTGATAGTTGCCTCGAATTCGGAATTACGACGCTTCAGAACATGTCCTGGACCCCGATTGCCCGCTACGCTGAAATGCTCGCGGCCGCTGATCTTCCTATCAAAATCAGAGCAATCCGCTTTCCCCCTTCCGGCCCGCAAGGACGTATCCTCAGTGAGGGATTTGATATTCCGACCGAAGTCGGCCCCCGTGCTCGGATTGATGGCATCAAATGGATTCTCGACGGCACCACCGTAGAACGAGCCGCAGCGCTTGGTCGTCCTTACGCTGACGATCCGACGACCATGGGCAGAGAAAATTTTTCTGCTGATGAAGTCGGAGAGATGCTGCGCGAATCCGTGGCACTTGACGTACCGCTGCTTCTCCACGCAATCGGAACGCAAGCCCTCGAAACAGCAATCTCCTGTCTTGAGACTTTCGTGCCCGTCCAAGATTGGGGAAGGCGAGGGTTGCGGATAGAACATGCAGACGGCCTGACCGCCGAGCAGATCGGTCGGGTGAAGCTGCTTGGAATTATGGTGGTCCAGAATCCTTCTCACTTCCTGCTAAGGCACATCTACGGCCCTCGTTTTGGAGAGGACGTGCTATTCGCCAGCTTCAACAGTCTGCGTCGATCCGGAATTTCGCTGGGGATCGGATCTGACGGTCCTCTCAATCCCTTCATCGGCCTGATGGCGGCAGTCACACATCCTGCCCGACCCGAGGAAGCAGTCGATATCGAGGCGGCACTGATTGCCTACACTTCCGGCAGCGCCGCAGCCGAGGGAAAAGCCTCCGAAAAGGGACGGCTGTTGCCCGGTTATGACGCCGACATCGCAGTGCTGTCGCAGGACATTTTTTCTGTCGATCCGCGAGCACTTCCGGAGACACGCAGCATTCTCACGATAGTCGATGGTCAGGTCGTCTACTGCGCCGACGAGAGCCTGTTCGTCCGCCCGGCGTGAACCCGGCCGATACAATGGCACTCAGCCGTCGGCGCCGTAGCGGTTTCAGGCGATCATTTGGCGTTCGTCCGGCTGACACTCAGGGATGAGTCGCGCCGGACTTCAGAAAGTCGATGAGGGGCCCGATTTTCTCATCCGGCAATCCACCAAACACCATTCGCGTCCCTGGAACGACCTCTCCGGGACTACGAATAAACCTTCGAAGTACTTCCTCCGTCCAAGTCAAGCCGCTGTCACGCATTGCTTTCGAATAGGGATACGGCTCGGAAGCAGCCTTTCGCCCAATGATATCATTGAGGATAGGACCCGCGGATTGGCGAGCCCCATCTCCGATCTCGTGACAATGGGCACAAGGCTCGAAGATGCGGCTAAAGGTCTTGCTTGGAGGGATTCTCGGTGACTGCCTCGACACCTGGTGGGCCAAGTGATCACCTATACTCCGCTCTTTAAATGTCTCTCTCGTGATCGCCCAAAGGGTCGCCGTCACTAAGACGGCCGCAACCAATACTACAAATCTCGTTAGCACAATCGGTCCTGGGTCAAGGTTAGGAGGCAAGCATCAGTCTTTCTCTGCAGAACCGATCAGGCCATCCCGGGTCCTCGGATCTTTCAGAAGCGACATAATCCATCGCTACTCGCTCGTGCATTGCCAGGTCTCCGTCAATCTCGGTCAGGCGGAGTGCAGGGCTGCCGAAATCACCACGAAGTTCTTTCGTGCAACGGAATTCGCTTCGTCTTGACGCTCCCGCGGATGGCCCCCCCCGCCGTCCTTCCAAAGAGCTGCGGAACGACTCCGAAATGTCGACGAAACGTGCGCCGTAGAGTTTGCTCGTCACCAAACCCAGTGGTTTTTGCGATGAACTTCAGCGAAAGACTGGATTCTTTAAGCATGCGACAAGCGGCTTCAAGCCGCAGCAATTCTACGGTCTTTGCAGGCGTACGACCCACAACGGCCCGGTAGCGACGCGAGAACGTTCGTGTGGTCATGTTCGCTCGTTCCGCGAGTACCGGTACGCTGAGGTCTTGGTCGAGACTATTCGACATCCATGCATGAAGGTCCGCAAAGGCGGCGTCCGTAACGAATTGCGATACTAGAGTCGTCGAGAGCTGCGGTTGATCGCCGGGTCTCTTAAGGAACATTACGAATGTACGCGCAACCTGCATCGCGACCTCGCGACCGTAGTCCTCCTCGATCAGCGCGATCGAGAGATCGATACCGGCGGTAAACCCAGCGGAACTCCACAACGGCCCATCCCGGACGAAGATCGCATTGCGATCCACTCTGGCCTTTTTGTAGCGGGAGGCGAGGCTGTCGACGGCCTCCCAATGCGTGGTGATACAGCGGCCGTCGGCTATGCCGGCCGCAGCTACGATGAACGCGCCCGTGCAGACGCTACATATTCGACCGACGGAAGTCTGGTTCGCCTTCAACCACGCAACGAGTTCGACGGGAACGGGTGGACTTTCCGGTGGGCCGCCACCGCAGACGAACAGCATATCAATAGCCGCCGGGTCGATGCTCTCGACGCGGCGGCTATCCAGGGCAAGTCCACAGGAGGATCGGACCAGCCCCCCTTCGATTGACGCAACCTGCACTTGGTACTCGCTTCCAGCCTCCGCCAGATAGCGTGACGCGACATCGAAGACGTCTGCAGGCCCCGTAATGTCGAAGAGCGTCACTCCTTGAAATGCCAGGATGACGACGTTTCGTTTGCCGGCCTTCCGGTTCCCCTTTCTCACGACCGCCTCGCGAGCCACCCTCAGACCAGCTCCGTCTGCCCTTAAAGCTTGCCTTGTGCCGATCGCCGAGCCCTGACACCCTCCAGTTCGCCTACCGGCATCAGCTTCTGCAACGTGTCGGTTGCATTGGCAACCGTTGTCGCATCGGCCAACTCAGGCCGGCCTGTCCCAAATGGAGGCTTCGGAGCGTACTCAAAGAGGAGCTCGAACATTCGGCCTGCTGGTTCACCCATGATCTCACCAATCATCGCCAAACCAAAATCCACTCCCGCCGTCATGCCACCGCCGGTCGCGCGATTGCGGTCGACGACATATCTTGCATCGGTCGGAACCGCGCCGAACAGGCTCAGATGCTCGCGCGTATACCAGTAGGAGGCGGCCTTATAGCCCTTCAACAGTCCCGCAGCGCCCAAGAGCAATGAGCCATTGCACACGCTCGTAACCCATTTGGCGCGGCTACCCACCTCAGCAACAAAGTCGAGTGTCCGGTCGTCCTGAAGCTGCTTGAACAACGCGACGGTGTTACCCGGCACGAACAGAATATCCGGATCCTTCCAACAGCTCTTAAAGTCATCGGTCGCGTGCACGCTCACGCCTGCATCCGAGTCGACAACTCCCTTTTCTTGCCAGACGATCTGCGACGAGAACTCCGGGAGCATCATAAAGGCCTGCATCGGAGCGGCGAGATCGATGAACGTGAATCCTGGAAAGGCGAGCGATAGTACTTTCATTTTGTCCCCCTCGTTAAAGCTGAATCCCAAGTAGATCTTATCTCTAAGCGCCGGTGCGCTGAGGCTCAGGCGAGCGCAACGCGACGTTGGCGTCCAGGAGGGACGACGGAGCAGACGATGCGCCACTGATGTTCACTTGCTCGAAGTATTCGTGCCATTTCGACGCGCTGATGTTGGCCTCGAACGCCCGCTGAAACTCGACGCTGGGCACCCGGTAAACGCAGAAGAAGTCGTAATTCGCACGTCGATCCGTATTCGGATCATTCATGCCCCAGCCAATCACCTCAACACCGTGCTGGCTCAACCCTTCGACTTCCTTCAGGACATGATCGGCGAACAATCGCTTTTGATCAACTGGCAGGGCATGCCAAGCCCGACGGTAGTTGTATAGCTCGACAAAAATCTGCTGCATCTTGCCATTTCCCTCGAAGGTTAGGGCTCCATGGCACACCGAGACGGTTCGGCAGGCAACGCCAACGACCCGTCAATTTCGGCCATTCTGGCAAGACCATCAATGATCCGCAGTTCGCCTCGGCCGCGACCAGAACGTTAGGCGCCGGGCGGCCAGTCGAACCAAAAGATTCAGCATAATTCCGATCAACGAGAGAAAAATGAGGGCCGAGAACACGCCTGGGACATCCACAGCCGCTTGCCGCTGGAGAATGAGGCAGCCGAGCCCGAACGCCGCACCGATGAACTCCGCGACGATCGCTCCGATCGCCGAGAATACGGCTCCGGTCTCGAGGCCCGCGAAAAGGTAGGGCAGCATGCCAGGAAACAAAACCTTGCAATAGATTTCCAAGGGTGAGGCCTTTAGCGACTGCATGAGGACAATTCGCCTCTGATCGACTGTCTGTAGACCGGTCACCACATTGACAAGTATGGGAAAGAAAGCAATCAGGCCGGCTGTGACGATTTTCGACTGGATCCCGTACCCGAACCATACGATCAACAGCGGAGCGATCGCGACCTTCGGCACGGTCTGGAACGCCAGAAGGTACGGAAGGCCGATCCGCTCCGCGATGGGTACCAGGCCAATCAACGAACCAAGCGCGACGCCTAGAATCGCTGCCACGACAAATCCGCCAACGATCTCGACCAAAGTGACCAAGAAATGCTGAACGATTCGTCCAGTGACCAGGTCAGAATAGATCGCACGTACGACTTCCGAAGGAGCGGGTAGGATAAACTGCGGCACCTCAAACCATACCACAATCAACTGCCAAGCCGCGACGAGTGCTATGCTGGTCAGAACAAACAGCCCCAGCGACGATCCCAGCACCCGAGCAACAGCCCCAGGACTCCGCGACTTGATCGAGCTGAACTCTACTGCATCAGTCATATTCAGCCACCTCTATGATCAAGCAGCTTGCGCAGTTCGGTAACGTATCTGCCCATCTCGTCACTCGCCATCATCTCAATCGGCCGAGGCCGCGGAATTTCTATCGGAACGATTGCCCTTATTGTGGAGGGCCGTCCCGACATTACGCAAACGCGGTCCGATAGAAACGCAGCTTCAGCGATCGAGTGCGTGACGAAGACGATGGTCGCGCCCGTCTCCAGGCTTATGCGTTGCAGATCGAGGTTCATTTGATCTCGTGTCATTGCGTCCAATGCGCCGAACGGCTCATCCATCAGGATCAGATTCGGTTGCATTGACAGCGCGCGCGCAATCGAAACTCGTTGCTGCATTCCGCCTGATAGCTCATTTGGATACTTGGTCTCGAATCCCTTCAGTCCCACGAGTTCCAAGACGTCGAGCGACCGCTTGACCCTCGCATCGCGCCTGACTCTTCTGATTTCACCGGGCAACTCGACGTTCTGAGCAACGGTTCGCCACGGAAAAAGCACAGCATCTTGAAACACCACGCCGGCGTCACCATGGGGGTCAGTTACCGGCTTGCCTTCGAACCTGATAACGCCCTCAGACGGTTTGACCAAGCCCGCAATCATCATCAGCAGCGTACTCTTGCCGCACCCGGACGGACCGAGAATCGATAGAAACTCCCCCTTTGCGATCTCAACGTTAACACTGGCGACCGCCTGAATTGAGCGACCATCCTGCGTTACGTAGGTCTTTCCCACGCCGTCGACAGCGATCAAGTTCTCTCGTCCCACATTCTGGTCAGAGGCGTCCGTCTCGACGGTCCCAGCCAAAGCCGTTGCTCCAATCGTTTGCATGGTTTCGTTTCATCCCTCGCGCGCCGGAAGGCCGCATCAGCCCGGTCGGTCAGGCCGAATGCAGGATCTCGCCCCGCACGATCGTCACGACTGACGTCGTCTGCATCAGATCCTCATCACTCGCTTGCCTAATGTCGCGATCAAGTATGGCAATGTCTGCTGCCATTCCAATCGCAAGCGTCCCTCTCAACAGCGACTGCTCCATGCTCTCGGCTCCGCCGTGAATGTATATCGACAACGCCTCTTCAACTGACATTGCCTCCGCCTGGTTGATCATTCTTCCGGACAGAGTCTTCCGCGACCGTGCAGTGGCTATCCCGACGAAGGGCGACTCCGGACCGGAAGGGGCATCCGAGCTACCTGCAACCGAAATTCCTCGCGTTAGCAAGCTTCGACCAGGATATGCTTCTTGCGCTCTGGCTTCGCCGAGACGCGGTGCAAACCCGTCCCCGATTGAGTGGATAAAGCCATACTGCGGAACCGCCCAAATCCCCTTCTCGTGCATGCGCAAGAGGGCCGTGGCTGTCGGCCTCGCCACATGTTCCACGCGCGCACGTTGGGAACGGGCTGGGTCGACGGATACTGCGTCTACCATCGCTTCTACCACAACGTCGATGGCTCGATCGCCGATCGCATGAGAAGCAACTTGCCAACCGTCGAGTTGGCACTGGCGGAAGGCGGCTCGCAGCTCTTCCGGGCTACGCATAAGGTCCCCGCGAAAATCGGGCCGATCAGCGTAAGGCTCATTCAACGCCGCTGTATGCTGTCCGGTAATACCATCTGCAAAGAACTTGAGCGTCCTGACCTGCCAGTTTGCGTCCGGTCGCCCCGGCTTGAGACCGCGGCTCAAGGCTTCCTCAGCATCGAGGCGCAACATGAATGACATTCGCAACGGAAACGTTGCTCCCGCGCGGATATGTTCCCAGACCTTCCATTCTTCGTCAAAACCGTCGGTGAAACCAACAGCAGCCTCAGTTGCCGCGGTTACGCCGTACCGGAGCATCCGCTTGGCGCAAGCGCGGATAGCTTCAGCCCTCGTTTCAACGTCCTGCTTCGGAATGGCACCGAACAGTCGATGCGCCAATTGCCCTCGCAACACACCATCTTCCGACTCGAGTCCTGCGAGACGCAGCGCCTTCGAGTTAGCCATCGCTACATGACCGCAAAACCTCCGCACGACGAGGGGCCGTTCTTCACTAATGCTATCGAGCTCAGGTCTCTCGATGAGACGCCAGTCCGTCATCCGCTGCTCGTCGTACCCCGATGCAACCAGCCACGCGTCACCGCGCGGCAACGCACGCTCCGCCTGACCGATCTTGGCGACCGCGTCGACTGACGTTGGTACCTTGGCCGGCGACAAATCCAAGCTGAGCTGGCCTTGTGCCATGGCGTACAGATGAATGTGCGCATCGGTCAGGCCAGGGAGAACCGTGTGACGGCCGGCATCGATAATTCGCCCTGCTTGAGGCGCATCGTCACTCCGCCCGATCCAAACGATCTTCCCATCTCGAATCAAAAGTGCATCAGAGTCGCTGGCAGCCGACGGCCAGAGTAGGCAGTTTCGTAGAAGTAGCGTGGATGACATCGACAATCCCATCTCACTGCTTCGCGGCCACGCCTTCGACCTCAATCTTCCACTTCGGCTCGGCGAGAGTGCTTACCACTGCGAGCGTCATCGCCGGTCGATGGCCGTCCAAATGTCTCGATCTGATCGGTCGAAATTTTTCGAGGTCCGCATGGCTTGTCAGGTAGACATTAATTTTGACTACGTCAGAGACCGTCATCCCGGCTCCCGCCAACACCGAGACGAAGCTCTTCATCGCCTGCTCCGCCTGATCTTCAAACGAATCTGGCGTCGTCCCATCTGGAAGGTCTCCAGTCTGGCCCGCAATCCAGAGCGTGCGGCTGTTGGGCGGCACCTCCACCCCATGGGAGTAGATGTTGTTGAACGGTGGGGCGATATCAATCGGATCAAACTTCTTGTTCATCGGGTACTCATGATTTCTAGGCGAGCGCTACGAACTTTGTGGTCAGATAAGCCTCGACACCTTCTAACCCTCCCTCGCTTCCGTATCCGCTTTCCTTAACCCCGCCGAACGGCGTCTCCGCATAAGAGACGGCGAACGTGTTGATCCCCAGGAGACCGCATTCGACCCGATCGACCAGGGAAGCACCAAGCTTGCCGGGGGACGTGAAAACGTAGGCCGCCAACCCAAACGGAAGTTGGTTAGCCAACTTGATGGCTTCCGTCTCCGACGAAAATCGGTTCACAATGGCGATTGGACCAAACGGCTCGACAGTCGACACGGCGGCAGATGGAGGCACATCAGCCAGAATGGTCGGTGCATAAAAGAAGCCCACGTTGCCGATCTGATTGCCGCCGGTGACGAGCCTTGCTCCAGCTTGCACCGCATCTGCGACCAGATCCTTCATCGCCTGCAAGCGTCGCGGATTGGCGACGGGCCCCATCTCACTATCGCTGTCGAGCCCGGTCCCAACCCTTAACTCGCGGGCGCGGGCAGCGAACTTGCCAAGAAAGCTCTCGTAAATGCTGTCGTGCACGTAGAAGCGGGTCGGCGACGTACAGATCTGGCCTGCGTTTCGGAACTTCGCGGCTACCGCTTGCGATGCGACGGTCTCTGCATCTGCATCCGACAGCACAAGCACCGGCGCATGCCCACCAAGCTCCAACGTGGCTGGCTTGACACCGAGGGCGGCCAACTGGGCGATCTCCTTGCCAACCGGCACCGACCCTGTGAACGATATTTTCCGAATTTCGGGGGCTCGTATCAAGTGTTGCGACACTGCAGACGGCTCGCCAAATACCGCGTTGATAGCGCGTGGCGGCAAGCCCGCATCAAGCAGCGCTTCGATTATCGCCAAGCAACTGGCCGGCGTTTCCTCCGCAGCTTTGATGATACAAGCGCAACCGGCTGCTAGCGCGGGTGCGATTTTTCGCGCCGGCATCGAGGCCGGGAAATTCCATGGCGTGAACACCGCGACCGGTCCGATCGGCTCTCGCAGAACAATATTGCGCGTTGTCCGGCTTCGGGCAGGAATCACCCGTCCATAGATCCGCTTGCACTCTTCCGCCGACCAAAGCAGCGCATCACATGCGGCGGCAACTTCCAGTTTGGCATCGCCGATAGGCTTGCCTTCCTCAAGCGTCATCAGGCGGGCAACGGCATCTATTCGGTCTCGAAGGATGTCGGATGCTTCTCTGATGATTGCAGCTCTCTCGATCGCCGGCACCACGCGCCACGTCTCGAACCCAACCTGCGCGGACGCCACAGCCTTGTCTAGGTCGGCGCCGGTCGCAAGCGGCACAAGTCCAATCTCCTCGCCGGTCGCGGGGTTCAGTACTGGTCTCGTCTCCCGATCCCGTGGCCCGATCCTCTCACCGTCGACGAAGAGATAGATGTCTCGATATATCATTCTTACCTTGCCGCCTTGAGCATACTTCGCGTAGCGACACCGACGTCGAAGTTGTTTGCGAAATCGACAAACTCGTTCGTCGAAATATCCTCGACCGGGGGAACTACTGGGATCGCCCCGTCTGCCTTAAACGTTTCCATGTATTGAACGAGTTCGGCCTGATCGATCGATCCCCACCGCTTATCCCTGCGTTTCGACGTATCGAACGCGACTAACGCGCTCGATCGCAATTCCGTCATTCCACGCCCCTTCGCTTCCTCGTCCGTTCCCTTGCCGCGGGCCTCCGGATTAGCCCGCCACCACAGCTGAAGCGCCTCCTCCGGGTTCGCCAGCAGGAATGAAGTTGCGCGCGCTGCCGCTCGACTAAAGCGAGCGAGATCGTCTGCGCGTTTTTGCAACGTCGAGTAGGACGAGAAGTATCCTGCACTTCCGACGTGCGCTAGCCGGGGGTGGTAGATGAACTGGAACCGATAGCCAGTGCGCCCAATCGAGGCATACGCCCCTTCCCAAAGGAAGAGCGCGTCCACGCGACCGGCTTGAAGTGCAGAGAGTGCGAGGTCACCGACACCGACCGGCAGGAACGTGTCCGGTTGCGGTTCGACTCCACCTTCGCGAAGCATGGACCTACCGACAATGAGCGACGCACCCGCCAACCCGAGGACGCCGAGCTTTTTGCCACGGAGATCGGCGACCGTGCGAATAGCACTTCCAGCCGGCGCAGCCGCGAAGTAGATCAGGTGGGTGAGCGTCTGATAGAAGATCTTGCCTCGCACCCCCTTTGAATAGCCCAGGAAGGCCGGCTCGTGGGTCATCGCTCCGATGTCGGCGTCACCGCTAACCGCCAACTGCGCGGCTAACGGTGCGCCAGATCCATAGCGCAATTCAACTTCAAGCCCTTCCTCGGCGAAGTACCCGAGCTCCCGACCTACATAGAGGTTGAGGAAGCTTAGGTCAGGGATCGGCGTCGCAAGCTGGACGACGATCTTCCTGTTTCCTTGAGCTCTAGCGGTCCGCACTCCATAAGCAAATGCGCCAGCCCCAAATGCGAGCGCCTGTCTTCTATTGATGGAAGCCCGATCCATAGTCCTCCTCCTATCGGCTCGACTATCCGCCCGTAGTCGGCTGCTCGTTCAGCCGCTTGGCCGCTCGAGCGGAGATCTCCCTCCTGTTCTGAAGGCGTGCTTCCATGCTCCCCCTGATTCGCGAAACGAGGGCTGGATCGGCGGTCTCAGGTGAGCCACTAGAATAGGGCGGCGCGGGATTATACTCGATCATGAGCTGGATCGATTTCGCAACATCTTCACCCGCGAGTTGCGCGGCAACATAGAGGCCGAAATCGATCCCTGCCGTGATCCCACCTCCCGTGATGCGATTTCGATCGTGAACGATGCGTTCACGAACCGGAGTCGCACCGAAATATGCGAGCTGATCTTCAAACAGCCAGTGGCTAGTCGCTTTGTACCCTGAGAGCAGACCTGCCGCGCCCAGCACGATTGATCCGGTGCACACTGACGTCACGAACTTCGCCTGACGACCCTGGTCGCGGACAAACGACAACACGCCGTCGTCGTCGAGAAACTCGAATTGGCCGGCACCACCGGGAACACAAATTACATCGAGCGGGGGGCACTCTGCAAAAGAGACAGATGGACTGAGGACCAATCCGGCATCACTAGTAATCGGACGCGTATCGCGCCAAACGAGATGCACCTTTGCATCCGGAATGCGAGCGAATACCTCAAACGGACCTGTCAGATCGAGTTGCGTCAGCTTTGGAAAGGATAGAAGACCGATATTCAGTTGCGCCATGACATTCGTCCCAGATTCGGTTCCCGTGAGGGTTGATCGAGAAGGGTTCAGGCCGCTCGATCACGATACCGATCCGCCCGCACTTCTTATCCCTTCGTGTCACCGAACTGCCGGTCCCAACAATGTCAACCACGCATCAAAATTTGCCAATACTTCGCCGGCCAGAAGCTTCCGGCGGTGCCGCAAAAAAATGTCCGCCGTCGTTCAACGGCGGACATGCTGCATCAAGCAGTCAAGTCTAACGAGAGCACACGCGGCGTCGTCAGAAACCGCATGTGCGGCGCGGTTAGCCTTTTACAATAAGATACGTCAACGGCGGAACGATCGGCCTTGGCCGCAATAATGATTTTCGGCCGATTTTGACGCGCAGTTGTCGCTTAGTGACTGCCCCTCGTCAGCTGAAATTGATCCTCGGATCCCGCCGCTTCTCCGGCTGACGAACTTCTACAATAGTGCCGCGACGCTCCACTTAATTGAATCCGAATAACTTCTGCGGATTGGATACCAAGATTCGCTCGAGATCTCCTTCATCTGGCGCGTACTTAAACATCAGTTCGAGAAGGTCCGCATCATTTGGAGGCTGCGTGATCGAGACCGGGTGCGGCCAGTCGCTTGCCCAAACACAGCGATCTGGCGCAGCGTCAATGATTGTCTTCGCTGTCTGAACAATGTCGTCCCAGGGTGCTCCGGCCTTGGAATTTTTCTCGCCCAGTGACAACATTACCCAAAAATTGCCTCGTTGCAGGAGTTCGAGCAACTTCGTCAAATTGGGATCTCGGTCTCCAAGAGACGGATTCGGTCGCGCCATGTGATCGATCAACACGGGAACGCCGAGCTCTGCGTACTTTTCCACGCTTGAGACAATGCCGTCCTTCGCTGGCTGAATCTTCACGTACCAACCAAGCTCTCGGATGCGGGCCAATGCACGCTCATAATCCGGGTCTGACAACACAGCGCCCAGCTCTTTCCGGAAACTGAATCGCGCACCACGCACTCCTGCGTCATGGAGCTTTGCGAGATAGCGATCGTCAGACTCGGCGAAGACCAGTGCGTTCGCACATCCGCGGTAGGATGGCCCCATGGCTGATGACCCGTCAAGCACCACGGAATGATCTGCTCCGTAGGTAGTTGTCTGAACAATCACCCCGCGCTGGATTCCCCAACGTCCTGTGCATCCTGAGAGCCGCTTCCCAGGTGGCCGACGGCATCTCATAAGCCGCCCCCGGTCGGACTGGATACCTGTCGGCCGGTCCCAGGACGTGAAACTGACTGTCGCAGCTATTACGAGGCGGTAAACGCTTCGGACGCCGGGGGTTCGGATCGAACGGAAGATACTCGGTTGCCATTTCCCCGTCCTAGTCCAAGACCGCCATGAAATCGCACTGGACGAGAGCTCCGGCGTCCATATCCATCTGCAGCGCGTGTCGCGCAGGACGGGATTCAGCGTCCGGAAACATTTTCAGCCATTGCGTATTAAGAGGTCCACGATTGCTCTTGTCCTGCAACCACACCGTCACTTTGATAATGTCGTCCACCCCCCCACCCGCTGCTTCGATCGTGGCCTTCATGTGGGCGAACATATTGACGCTTTGCTCTTCCAAGGACGTCGGCATGGCACCAGACTTCGCATCGCGCCCCAAGATCACCCCGGAAACCACAATGTTCCCTATGCGCGATGCATTGGGAATCGGATTCTTGTGCTTGAATTCGCCTATGTTGACACTGCACCGTCGTACCATCTTGCCTCTCTCTCATTAAGTATCGGCTTGGGCAGAGGGATCGATCGAGCACACCCGAACTCCAGACGTACTGTCAACGGTATGCCTTAGGCCGCGTGCCGGCGTGCTAACGACCACCGACAACTTCACCAAGTTGCCGACGCCCCCCCGTCAATCATTCCGCTATTTTCGCGGCACGAATAACCGGAATCCACTTTCGATCTTCGCGATCAAGGTAGTCGCGAAATTCCGACACGGACATGATCACGCATTGCGCTCCCACAGCATTGAACTTGGCTACGACGTCCTGCTTCGAAAGCGCCTCGACCACGGCCTCATGCAAACGGTCCACGATCTCTTGTGGCGTACCTGCCGGTGAGAAAATCCCGGTGAAGGTTTGACTGTTGAATTCGTCGAACCCCAGCTCTGCGAAAGTCGGAACGTCTAATAGCGAAGGGGATCGCGCATTGCCGGATATCGCCAGAGGGCGAACGAGCCGGCTTTCAATGTAAAGGAGTGCCACAGACAATTGATCGAGGCCGAACTGAACATGACCGGCAATCAAGTCGTTCGCCGCCGGAGCATTTCCACGATAGTGCACCGTGACCCAGTTCACCCCAAGAGTCGTCCGCATGAGTTCGCTTAGCAGATGGTTCGAAGTGCCCGGTCCTGGTGAGGCAAGAGCCAAGCGACCTGGTTCTCTTCGCGCAAGTTCAACGAACTCTTGAAACGTACGCGCCGCTACGGACGGATGTACGTCTAGGACCATCGGTGTCATTGAAATCGCTGCGACTGGGGCGAAATCGCGCCGCCAATCGTATACATCTCGCTTGGCAATTTCCGGAGCAAACAACACCGGGCCATTCGAGCCCACAAACAGCGTATATCCGTCGGCCGCCGCTTTGGCGAACATCTCTCCCGCGATCAATCCACCCGCACCGGCCTTGTTTTCCACGACGAACGGCTGACCGAACTTCGTTTGCAGATTGTCCGCCAGGATCCGGGCTGCGCCGTCGACATTACCTCCTGCGGGATAAGGTACAATCAGCCGAACGGACCTCTCGGGCAACGTTTGCGCATTTGCGGCGCCTGACAATAGAAGTACCAAGGCGCCCACAAGAAATCGACGGCTCACCATCAACTCTCAATCTTGGAGACAAATTACGATAGCCGCCTACTCACGACTTCCATCGCCTATCCGTTGAATTAACGACGATCGACTTGCTAGATCGAACGGAAAGTGCTCCGTTTGTCCACTATGTAGACACCTCCGAACTATGCAGTCTCCGAATCCGGACAGCGAAAAGACGGTCACGCATCGCAACGCGGCGCGAATACCCTCCGTAAGGCACTTGCAGTGCTGCGGATTCTCGCGAGCGGTCGCGACACGGGGGTCAGACTGCCGGAAGTCGTCCAAGCCACCGGAATTCCTCGACCAACCGCACATCGCTTGGTACAGGTCCTCATCGAGGAAGGGCTGGTCGAACCCCGCCAAGCGGGACGATATGCGATCGGACGAGAAGTATCCGAACTCGCACTTGCTCGCCCCTTCCGCTCTTCGTTGTTGGTTGCCGCAGAGCCGTATTTGGAGGCTCTTTCCAATGACATCGGAGACACGATCTTCCTCACCGTGAGGACGGGCAACGACGCCCTCTGTGTGGCCCGGAAGATTGGCACCTATCCAATTCAGGTTCTCTCAATCAATATCGGCGCACGAAGGCCCCTAGGCGTCAGCAGCGCCGGAATAGCGATCCTCACCGCGATGTCACCCGCCGATGCCCGGAGAATTGCGCGCGAGAACGAGTTACGCTTTGGCCCGTATAAGGTTACACTCAAGGATGTCGAGGTACAGATCTCAGCTGCGCGCCGCAGTGGCTATTTTGTGCGTGACGTGGGCCTGGTCCGAGGCACTCGATCAATATCTGCGTGGATCAAGGGCCCTGCCGGCGCGGAAGCTGCTATCACTGTCTCGGCGATCCGCGCAAGGCTCGGGCCGAGGCGGGAAATCGAGGTCGCGGAGTCGGTGGTCAACTCCGCGGCCTCGATTCAACGTGCACTCGTCCGGCCATCGAACGGACACCGCAGCTGACACTCTCACGTCCGTCGCGCAGAAACCCTAGCACGAGACGTCGACGTTACTTCCGGTAGAGCTGATGTGTCGGCGCCGACGGTTGCTCAGGTGCCCAGAGGCGGTAGCTCAACTGAGCGAAGACCGAATAGCCTTTGGTGATCGTCGCGCTATCTGCGCCAACGAACGAAGTTCCTCCCGAGGCGCGAGAGGATAGTTCGCTTGTAGCCCATACGTTCAGCTGAACAGGTCCGAAGTTGTACCCCACCAAACCGCCCGCCGCCCAGATATTGTATTTCTGCGCGTTTACGGCGCCGCCATAGAAGGCACTCGATTTGTCGTTTGTGACTTGCCCAGCGTAGTACGCTACAGGACCGAGCGTCCAACTGCCGAAGGCTTTTGTCGCTGTGAATTCGGCATGGAATATGTCACCTGTTCGGTACCCCGTGATTGTATTCTTCGTGTTCATCTCCTGAAAGAAGTTTGCCGTAAGATTCCAGCCGTCTTTCAGATAGGAAACGATCAATTCAGGTTGGAACGTCCACCAGGGAGCGCCGACGTTTCCCAGTCCGTTCGCACCACCGGTGCTGCCATCGGGGACATACATGCCTAGGCCAGCCTTGACAAAGACCCCACTGTCTCCGAGCTTCCAACTTAGTTCTGCGGGAACGATATAGGTGTTGTGGACACCGGCCGGATTGATATTCACGGGATTTCCGACGTCCAGCATGATAACTGGCTGCACTACAACGGCGTCGTAGGTTGCACCAAGGAACGTCCAGCCAGGGGCAAATACAAATCCGGTCACCCCAACTGCCGCATGTACCGGAGTTGCGGCGCCTCCGATAGTCGGCGCGCCTGGGCCGACTATCTTCGCTTGATAGGTGAAGAACTGATCAAACATATAGATGCCTGGTGGCGGCGCACCGGCAGTGCCTCCTCCAATCGTGAGACCAGGCTTCTGCGCCCATCCTGCATACCCGAACTCGTACGCTTTCGCGGACGATGTAGCAGTCAGCACAAGCGCCGCCACACACGCACCAAGCGTCCTGATATTTACCATGTCCCCCTCCAGAGATTACCTAGCCCCCCCGCGAGTTCATGTAGAACTCCGCATACGGCGCCTCCGCGGATTCGCGGCTGCATGGGTGAACGTGACAGGTATCCCGTAACCAGACTGGCCAAAATGCCGTCTTATTCAGCCACCTCTATGCTTTGGCATTTCGCTTATCAATATGCGGACTCGCTCGAGCGCACACGCGGTCAAGCGGAGCACTACACAGGCGGACGACACGCTGACGGTTCAGAAGACGCTTGCCTGTTAGGACGGCTTGCCGTTGCGGCCGCCCTCTTTGGACATACGGATCCGATAGCGGACTGCGGCTAAGTCCAGACCAAGGCGACTTTCAACACTCCCCCACACCCCACGCGGAAATACGAGTGAAAATAAAATCGCTGACGCTCCCAGGCCGATTAAATACCACACTCCGAAAGGACCAAAGACCAGCTCGACAAGGAAGAATATGAGGGCTCCAAGAATTGTCCCCTCAAAGGTCGCAATGCCGCCAACCAAAACCATAAAAATCATGTAGGCGGTCCATTGAACGCCGAAGAATGTCTTGGGCTGAAATGTGATTGCCGTGGCGAGCCAGAGCACGCCAGCAGTCGCCGCACAAACCGCTGCAAACAAGAATACGGTTCGCTTGGCATTCAGTGTTTCGACGCCAAGGGATTGAGCTGCCTCCTCGTTGTCACGAATCGCTTGGATCGCGAGCCCGATCTTTCCTCTGATGAGGAATAAAAAGATTCCTAACAGCGTTAGGACCGATGCAAGGCCCGTCCAGTAGATCAAGGCTTGCCGGACTTCCGCGGAGAACGTCGCGAGCGCTATCAGCGATGTTCCGGTCTCACCCTGCACAACGCCGTCAAGATTGACGATAAAGTGGGCTAGCTCTGCGAGTATCCACATTCCAATTGCGAATTCTCCCTCACGCAATCGCAACATCAGCCACGACACCGGGACTGCAAATGCACCAACCACGGCGATCGAAGCAAGCATAGCCAAGAACACCGGCATCCCAGCGTCAGAAAGCCGAATTGTTGCATAGGCGCTGAGGCCAAAGAACAACTGCTGACCGATCGAGACGAGGCCAGCGAAGCCGGCAAGCGCGTTCCACCCGGTCGCCAGCATGATGTAGACAAACAGAGTAGTAAGGCGATCAAGCATACTCGCCGACAGCAAGAGCGGAGCCATCCCAAGCAGAACGACAAGGAAGGACGCGGCGACTCCTCCGACGATAGCCGGCGTCGTTCGACGAGTAACGAAGTAGATGGACTCCTGCATTAGCGCTTGCCAGTTAGGAATTCGAACCGAAATCTTAGATATCTTTCCATGAGGTAACCACGCAGCAACAACACCAGCAGAAAGGTGGCATGACCCGCTATCATGAACCCTTGCGAATTCACCTGGGCACCGATTGACTGTGCGACGCCCAGCAGGACGCCCCCAGCTAAAGTACCCCACAGCGACCCTACACCGCCGATCACTGCGGCTTCGAACGCGAAGACTAGTTGTGGCGCTCCTGAGTAGGGATCGAAAGTCGCCCGGATTGCGAGAAAAGCACCGGCGACGGCAGCTGTAGCAGTGGCTATCGCCGCGGCCAGCGCCGCCATCGCCCGAGGATTAACACCAGTCATTGCCACTGTATCGGGATCTTGGGCGGTCGCACGGATAGCTCGTCCCCATTGGGTGCGCGAGAGAAACACGCTGATGCTCCCAATAATGACAATGGAACATCCGAAGGTGACCACGGCAAGCTTTCCGACGTAGATATCGCCGTAGACAGGCCACGCCTCGTAGGGAAGGTCGCCGATGAATGGGGCCAATGAGCGCGTGTCTGCTCCAAACGTCTCAAAGAGCAGATTGTCAAAGACGATCGAAAGCCCGAATGTTGATAGGATCGGGACAAGGACGCCCGCACGCATACTCCGCTCAATGATCGCTCTTTGAAGAACAACTCCGACGAACGCCAACAACGGAACAACAAGAAATAGCCCGAGGAAGGGTGAGACACCGTAAACATCCGCGATCACCCACAGACAAAAGGCAGAAGAAACAGCGAGACTTCCATGAGCTAGATTGATGACCCGCATCACTCCGAACATGAATGACAGCCCGCATGCGACCATCGCATAGTACCCGCCAAGCAGCACGCCTTGCGCGACTTGATTGACCCAAACCATGTCTCCTAGTCCTCCGCCTTGTGTCGGCGAGCAACACCAAAATACGCGTCTGTGATCTGATCGCGCGTAATGTTCGCCGCTTCTGCTTGCAGTACGATCCTGCCCTCGAGCATGCAGGCCACGCGATTGGCAAGATCTAAGCTCCGACCGAGATCTTGCTCTACCAATATTAGGGTGGTTCCAGACGCCTTGAGCCGATGCAAAGCCGCATAGACCTGGTCGACCGCTGCTGGCGACAGACCAAGAGATACTTCGTCTAACATCAGAACCAAAGGGTTCGTCATCAGGGCGCGGCCAATCGCAGTGGCTTGCTGCTGCCCGCCGGAGAGCGAACGGGCCTTAACGTTTCTGATGGCCTTCAATTGCGGAAGCGCATCCATCACGGCTTCAACGTTCCATATGCCCGGCCGCCCCGCAGAGCGAGAAAGCATGAGGTTCTCCTCGACGGTCAGTTCTGCGAACAACCGGCGTCCTTCCGGCACCAGAGCGACACCTCTGCGGACTCGTTGGTAGGCGGAGAGCGCCGTAAGGTCCCGCTGCATCAAGACGATTCGACCTTGCGCGGAGGGATGAGCGCCGATGATAGATCTCAGCAGGGTGGTCTTGCCGGCACCGTTCGCTCCGACCAGGGCGAGAACTTCCCCCGATCCGACGCGCAGTGAAATTCCACGAACGGCATGGAGAAGCCCGTGGTAGGCATTCAAGTCCTCAACGATCAGTATCGGCGTCACCCAACGGCTCCTCCGAAATAGGCACTGACCACCGCTGGAGCCCGCAGCACCCCGATCGGATCGCCGTCCGCGATGACTTTGCCGCCGTCAAGACAGACGAGGCGCCTCGCGAGCCGCATAAGGATATGAACAATGTGCTCGATCCAAACGACCGCGATTCCTCTTGCGGCAAGCTCACTGATTATCGATACGAGCTCGATCGCTTCTGCGTCGGTGAGCCCTCCGCCGATCTCGTCCAACAGGAGAATAGATGGATCTGTCGCAACAGCACGGGCGAGCTCAAGGCGCTTGCGGTCCATAAGTCCAAGCGATTCAGCGCGCCTATTGGCGAGAGCCAACATGCCGCAGTCCACAAGCGCTTCAACGCTCCTTTCGTAGGCTACATCGCCACTCAAGCCAGCGCCCTGACGAGCTCCGACAAGTACGTTCTCGAAAACCGTCAGCCCGACGAATGGCTTCGGAATCTGATGCGTACGCGCGATCCCCAGCTTGCAGCGCATCGACGCCGTCTCGTGCGTTATGTCCCGACCGCCAAGCCGAACCGCGCCTTCGGTCGGCCGGTAGGTTCCCGCGAGGACATTAAGAAGAGTTGTCTTGCCCGCCCCATTCGGGCCCACGATGCCGACGATTTCACCAGCGCCGATCGCCAGATCGACGCCATCAAGAACAACGAGCGCGTCGAATTGCTTCCGGATTGACAGCGCAGAAAGCATCGGAAGATTAGTCACTTGCCGTTGAAAGGAAGGAGTTTTCCACCAATCGGAACATTTGGATCTGTTGCGTTCTCGGTGACGACCAGATCTAGCTTATACTTGCTGCCAGCTGTTGCCTTGATCCATTGGCTTCCGACCAACGGGCCCGCTGATACATTCGGTACCGGCCCCGAATTGAAGTCCACTTTGCCGGCTACGGTCGTCGTCTGGAGCGTCGAGATCGACTTCGCGACATCCGCCTTGTTGGCTGGGTCTTTGGCGGCGCGGAGGGCCTCGAAGCCGGCATCGAACACCGAGAGCGTGCCACCAAGTTGCTGGGTCCATTGCTTCCCGGTCGCCTTCTCGTAGCCATCTGCGAGCTCAGCGCCGCTGACGCGCACCAGCGGTGATTTGTACGGAAATGCCTTGTGCCAATAGGAAGCCGTTGAGAGGTTGATGCCAAGCCCTCCGAGGGCTTCGACTCCGGACGGAAACAATCCCGTCTTCGCGACCTGACATATCTTGACGGTCTTCGTATATCCCTGTTGTGCCGCTTGGCGCCAGAACGCTGCGAAGTCGGGTGGGATCGGAAACGTGTTAAATATTTCGCATTGTTCCTTCTTAAATAGCGATATCTGCGCCGAATAGTCCGTTGTGCCATCCTCATACGGACCTGGATCGACGATCTTGAATCCCTGCTTGGAGAGACGCGGCGCGAGCATGGTCCTTACGGCGTTTCCGTCGGCATCGTTCGGGTAGAGAACGCCGACTTTCATGTTTGTCTTGAGCACCTCGTCGCCCCAGAGCGACATGTACATCTTGTAGATCTCGTCGACGCCAAAGCCGAAGTGGTAACTCCACCTGAAGGGCGATGGCGCACCAGGCTTCGCCCCTCGTCCAAAATACCATGCCTCCCAAGGCATCACGGTCGACACGCAGGGTACACCGGCTGCCTCACAAGCATCGGCTACAGGATTGATTGTCTCCGGCGCTGCCGTTGCCAGCATCAAGTCGACCTTATCTGTACCAATCAGTCCCTTTGCGAGCTGACTGGCGCGGGACGGGTCCGATTGCGTATCTCGGTCGAGGATGTCGATCTGATATGTTGCCTCTCCAATCCGAAAGCCGTCTGCAAGACTGCGCCTGATCAGATCGAGAACATAGCCGTCCGTTGCTCCAAATTCTCCCAATGGCCCGGTGCGCGGACTGATGAAGCCGACCCGGAGACGACGCTCAGGCGCAGCGAACGCAACTGAAGAGCCGAGCAAAGCAACGCCTGCCGATCCGGCGATCTTAATGACTTCGCGTCGCGATAACTCGGGCCGCAGAGCCCGGCTAGCTTTCTCACAATCTTGAACGCCCATCGCCCCCTCCCCCGAATCCTCGCAAACTCCGATCTAGACAGCCTTGCCGCCGCTGCCGGTTTGTTCACGAAAAAATTCTGACAGGTATTCTACCGCCGAGGTGGACAAAGCGCCGTCTAATTCGGCCAGCCTGGGACTCGTCCGGATTTAGAGCTGAGATCCAGCAACTCCATCCTCGGTCCCCGGACGGGCGCGCCTCCGGCGACCATGTTGAGGAACACCCCGATTGTCCGGTGCAACAACAGCCGCCCCCAAAGACCGAAGTGGCACAAGGGACGCACGCACTCTGTCACTATCCCGGCGACGCAACTCGTTGCGCAGGCCGGGCTAGATCGTCACCGCGGCCTGGATCGGATGCGGCTGTGCCCCCGTGACCACCATGGCCGGCTGCGGAGCGAGGTCGGGCTCGGGTAGCGCGTCCCAGGATTCGCCATTTACTGCCAGATCACCCGATAAGACGCGCTTCATCCGTTCACGATCGAGCGCGCCTTCCCAACTTGCAACCACCACTGCCGCCACACCATTGCCGATCAGATTGGTAATTGCCCTGGCTTCCGACATGAAGCGATCCACGCCGAGCAGCAACGCAAGGCCGGCAACCGGAAGCGTGTTGGTCGAGGAAAGCGTCGCCGCCAGCGTAATAAAGCCGGCTCCGGTCACCGCAGCAGCCCCTTTGGACGTCAACAATAGCACGGCGAGCAGGCCAATTTGCTGGCCCAGAGAAAGGTCCGTGTTCGTGGCTTGCGCGATAAAAATTGCTGCCATTGTCAAGTAGATCGAGGTTCCGTCCAGGTTGAACGAATAGCCGGTCGGGACGACAAGTCCAACGACCGGCTTGGCGCACCCCATGTTCTCCAGCTTGGCCATCAGGCGCGGGAGCGCGCTCTCGGACGTCGACGTCCCAAGCACAATCAAGATTTCTTCTTTGATGTACGACAGGAAGCGCCAAAGATTGAAGCCGCTAAAATAAGCAATTGGACCCAACACGCACGCAACGAAGAACACGCACGTCAAGTACACGCTGACCATGAGTAGCGAAAGCTGATGAAGTGCGCCGATGCCGTACTTCCCGATCGTGAATGCCATCGCACCAAAGGCGCCGAGTGGCGCAAGATACATCACGAGACCGATCACCCCGAACAGGGCATGTGAGGCTTGGTCGATAATCTTGACCAGCGCGTCCCCCTTGGAGCCCATGTGGGACAGCGCGAGCCCCATCATCACGGAAAAGAAGAGAACTTGAAGAATCTCCCCCTGCGCGAAAGCACCAACGACGGTTTCCGGAACAATGTGCATCACGAAGTCAATCGTCGATAGGTGCTGCGCGCCTGTCACGTATTTCGCGACCGCTTTCATATCGAGAGTTGACGTATCAACGTTGAGGCCAGCTCCCGGCCTGACCAGGTTGACAACCACGAGACCGAGGACCAACGCAAACGTCGTCACAGCTTCGAAATAGATCAGCGCCTTGAGACCAACGCGACCAACCTCTCGTAGGTTTCCCATCTTGGCCACACCAACCACGACGGTCGAAAAAATGATCGGAGCGATCATCATCTTGATGACTTTGATGAACAGATCGCCCAACGGCTTCATCTGCTCCGCAAGATCCGGCTTCAGGTAACCGAGCCCGATTCCGATCGCAATCGCGAGCAGTACCTGCACGTAAAGCTTTCGCACTATCATGAGCGCCCCTCTCGCTGTCTTTCCTGCGACAGCATATTTCCCGCTCTCTCGGCAGGCCTACTCGACTCTAGCGAAGCTGCGTGCTGTTCTGGAAAGGCCGTTGTCCGATGATTTTATGCAAAAGTTGCATGACCACGCGGTGGCCTTGCGGCGCATCCTACGCACACCTCATTCAACCTGGACAGCGATCAATGCGCGGGACGACGCTTTACGATAAGCTCGTGGACAGCCATACGGTACGGTCTTTGAGCGAAGACGGCAGACAGCTTCTGCTCTACGTGGATCGGACGGTGCTGAACGAGTACACTAGCCCGCAAGCATTCACCGGACTTAGACAGGCAGCCAGACCGGTCTGGCGTCCACAAGCTGCGCTTGGCACGGTCGACCATGTCAATCCAACCGCATCACGTCGCACCACCGCGATGCCAGATCCCGGAGCAGCGCGTCAGACTGAATATTTCGCCGAGAATTGCGCCCATTTCGGCATTGAGCTCTTTGATGTCATGCACAAGCTGCAGGGCATTGAACATGTTGTCATGCCTGAACTCGGCCTCGTGTTACCCGGCACTGTGATCGCGGCAGGCGACAGCCACACCACCACCTACGGAGCCTTTGGCGCCTTGGGATTTGGTATCGGAACGTCTGACATCGAGCACTATCTGGCAACACAGACCCTGATCTACAAACGACTCAAGCCAATGCGCGTTTCTGTCGATGGTGACCTTGCAGCGGGCGTTACGGCCAAAGATCTCGTCATGGCGCTGATTCGTATGATTGGAGCCGACGGTGCGACGGGCTATGCTCTGGAGTTCGCTGGTTCAACGATCGCTCAATTGAGCATCGAAGGCCGAATGACGATTTGCAACATGGCCGTCGAATGCGGAGCGCGCGGAGCGCTTATTGCTCCGGATGAAACCGTGCTGGAATATCTTGCCAGTCGGCCGCGGGCCCCTAAGGGTGGCCTGTGGAGCCGTGCCGTCGACAGCTGGCAATCCTTGCGAAGCGATCCCGATGCCGTCTTCGGCCGCGAGGTGGCTATGGCCGCGGCCTTAATCGAGCCAATGGTGACATGGGGAACCAGCCCCGACCAGGCAGCTCCGATCAATGACCTGGTACCGGATCCCGGCCAGGAAAGCGATCAGGGCCGTCGCCGCGATATGGAGCGCGCGCTCTCCTATATGGGATTGACGCCGGGCACACGGCTTACCGACATCACCATTCAACGTGCGTTCATCGGGTCGTGTACGAATGCACGGATCGAAGACCTGAGATCCGCCGCCGCCGTTGCGCGCGGGAGACGGGTCGCCGCCGGCGTAAGAGCTATGGTCGTTCCCGGCTCCAGTAGTGTACGACGCCAGGCAGAAGCCGAAGGGCTCGATCGGGTCTTTCTGGATGCTGGCTTCGAATGGCGCCAACCTGGATGTTCGATGTGTTTGGCCATGAACGACGACGTCCTCCATCCTGGAGAACGATGCGCTTCGAGCACAAACCGAAACTTTGAGGGACGTCAGGGGGCCGCCGGGCGGACCCATCTAATGAGCCCCGCAATGGTCGCTGCAGCCGCAATCAACGGACACCTGACCGATCCTCGCAGCCGTGCAGGAGTGTAGTAGGATGGAACAGTTTGGGATCGTCGAAGGCATCGCGGCGCCGATGCCTGCAGCTAACGTCGATACCGACGTGATTATGCCAAAGCAATTCCTCAAAGGGATTGACCGCAGCGGATTAGGAGACGGAACCTTCCATGGCCTGCGCTTCGGTCCCAACGGCGAAGAACGAGCCGAATTCGTCCTCAACCGTCCGGAGTGGCGAACTGCGTCGTTTCTAGTCGTGGGACCCAACTTCGGTTGCGGCTCGAGCCGCGAACACGCCGTTTGGGGCCTGCGTCAACTCGGGATTCGCGCCTTGCTGGGCACCAGCTTTGCCGGGATATTCTTTGACAATTGTGCACGCAATGGCCTTCTTGCACTGACATTGGACCATGACGCCGTTCGAAGCCTGACGGACTTGGCCTCCGATCCAGCAACGGCAAAGTTGACAGTGGACCTTCCGCGACAGTCGATCACCGCCGTGAACGGCAAACGGTTCGCATTCGACATCGAGCCGGCCCGCAAGGAAGCTCTCGAACTCGGACTTGATGGCGTTGCGACGACCTTGCGTTTTCGCGACGATATCTTGGCCTTCGAACGAGACTATTTGGAGCAATCTCCATGGCTCATGTAAGCTCGCCGGAGAGCCTTCGTCGCAAGCCGCTGGGAATGTCTCCGTTCATAGCCGGCTTTGAGTTATCCGACATTCAATTGGAGAATGGCATCAAGCTCCGTGTCGCGATCGGCGGTCACGGTCCACCGCTCTTGCTCCTACACGGTCATCCACAAACACACGTTACTTGGCGGAAAGTAGCCCCCGATCTCGCAAAGCGGTTCACGGTTATTGCTCCTGACCTGCGAGGTTATGGAGACAGTAGTAAGCCGCCCGGCGACGATGATCATGTCACCTACTCCAAACGTGAGATGGCAAGCGACTTTATCCTTTTGATGCGTGCGCTGAACCATCATCATTTCGCTGTGGTTGGGCATGATCGAGGCGGCCGAGTCGCGCACAGGATGGCGTTGGACCATCCCAACGCAGTCTCGCGCATTGCCGTTTTGGACATAGCACCGACCGCGACCATGTACGCCATGACCAACAAGGAGTTCGCCACCCGCTACTTCTGGTGGTTCTTTCTCATTCAACCTGCCCCTCTCCCGGAACGATTGATCGCCGCTGATCCAGAATTTTTCCTGCGCAAGCACATTGACGGCCAGAACAAATCGGCGGATGCGACTGAACCGAACATCTTCGCCGAGTATCTGCGCTGCTACTCTGATCCGGCAACACGACACGCAATCTGCGAAGACTACCGCGCGGCCGCCAGCATCGACCTGAAGCACGATGCAGATGATGCTCACGTTCGGATCAGCGTTCCTCTTCTGGCCCTTTGGGGCGCTCGCAGCACTGTCGGCTCGCTATATGATGTGATCGCAACCTGGAAAGAAAAGGCTTCGAGCGTTGCGGGGCGCGGCCTCGATTGCGGCCACACGTTGCAGGAGGAGCTACCGAGCCGGACCACTGAGGAGCTCCTCGGCTTCTTGCTCGCGGATCAAACGTAACCGCCGAACGCTTCACTTTGCACGGCGTCGCTTAATGGTCGCATGCTTGCGTGCCACCATCCAAAACGCCTCCGCCGTGGCAGTCTGACGAGCCTTCGGCCGAAACAGCCGAATCTCCATTTGTACTTGGTCCGCTGTACTTCCGATTTTGACCAACGAACCAGTCCTCAAATCCATCTCTATGAGGCTCAGGGGAGACCAAGCAATCCCCCGGCCCTCACGAGCCATCGCCACGATAATGCTGGCGAGATGCGATGAGAAAATCGGCTGTTCTGGCAGCTTCCTTCCGATCGCCGTCCAGGCCGCGTGCAGAATGCGACCCATACCTGACTCCGACGTGTAACCGAGGAAGGGCCCAGCCCTTAGATCAGTGTGGCGGTAAGCGGGAGCCGCCACTGGGACCAGAATATCGCAACCCAGCTCGATCGATATAAAGGCGTCCGCCGCCAACCGGTTGCTGGCGGCGGGATGATGATGACACAAGAGAAAGTGGGCTCGCCCGTCGAGCATAATCTTCTCGCAGGCTATCATGTTGTCCGCAGTCAACTGAACGGTCGACGATGTGGGCGCGGCAGCTTCAATTTGACGAAGCCAGGCCGGAAAGAACGTCAGAGATAGCGCATGCGTGGACGCAAATTTCAGGGTGTCCAGTCCTGCTTGCGCCGCCGCCACGGCTTCGTGCCGGCCTGCGTGCAGTCTCCTCAGAAGATCCTCCGCGACTGGACGAAAACGCTCGCCCGCCATGGTCAGGCGCACAGAGTGCGTGTTCCGATCAAACAGCGGAGCGCCGACCCAAGCCTCTAAGCTTTGAATCCGGCGGCTGAATGCGGGTTGACTGACATTCCGCCGATCCGCCGCACGGGAGAAGCCTCCCTCATCGAGAACGGCCAGGAAGTCTTCCAGAAGGATCGTGTCCATGGCGACATTATTGCACGTCGAAGAAAAAGAAACACCGCTCCGACATGAAAATCGGCCGCGCTATCGCTCGCACTCCACTCCCCGAAACGTGATATGTCGTGGTGGAGGGCGTACCGAGCCTCACCTTGGCACTCGCCTAGCCAGGTGGCATGCTCGCCCCGTCACCAATGGCCGCCGCTATGACGACAATAGAAACCGTTACAACCGAACATCTCCCAGAGCCTGTGAAGGCTCGCTTTTGGCGCGAAGCCGTCTGTGACGCGCTCGTAGAACTCGATGTCAGCGACGTTTCGGACTCCGATTTCGACGCCAAGTTATCGTTGCTCCGGGCCGGAGACGCGGCCATGTGCGAGATCTCGTCGACCAGGCAGCACGTCGCCCGAACTCGCCGTCACATCGGGCGGAAGACCGCGGCCTACTTTCACCTGCCCTGTCAAATCGACGGCACGTCCTATCTCCAGCAGTGCGGGCGCACTTTTGTGCTGGCGCCTGGTGATTTCGCCGTCTTCGACAGCACCGAACCATATGAGCTCGCGTTTTCCGGGTCATTTCGCCAGTTGGTCGTACAAGTTCCGAAAGACTGGCTTCGCCAAGAATTGGCGATGCGAGGGTTCGTCGGAGGTTTGCGGCTGGACGGTCGGAATCCTCTGACACGTCTTGCGTTTCGGTACCTCCGCAATCTTTTTGACGAGTCGCCGGCAATAGATCACGACCTACACGCTGTATTGCTCCGCCAAAGCATGGATCTCATATCTACCGCGGCGAATGCTGCAATCACCGAGCACTTTGGCTCTGCATCTCCCAGCAGGCGCGCACTGACAGCGCGCATTCAACGCCATATGGACGATCAATTGACCAACCCTCATCTCAGCTTGGATGAGATCGCAAGAGTGTTTGCCATCAGCAAACGGACGCTTCACGAGGTGTTTGCTGCCTTCGGGACCACCCCTCAGCGTTGGATTTTGGAGCGGCGCCTCGCGCGTTGCCGTAGCGACCTTCGAAACCCTGCATTCGCGAGCAGCTCAATCATGGAGATAGCGCTCCGTTGGGGATTCAACAGTCCCGCACACTTCGCCAGGAGCTATCGGGAGCACTTCCGTCTGCCACCCAGTCTCGACCGCAAACCGATCTAACCCCCTGCTCGCATCGTGAGATGCGAACAGGGGTCGAGGACTGCCGAAATCTAAGAGAACACGCTCTGGATTGTCGTGAACTCCTTCAAGCCATCTACGCCGAACTCTACGCCAAACCCCGACTGCTTAACCCCGCCGAATGGTGCGTTCGGCTGAATCATTCCGTGCTTGTTGATCCAGACCGATCCGCACTGCAACCTCGCGGCGAGGACTCGCGCTTTGTCGATATCTTTCGACCAGATCGAACCGCCCAGGCCGGTCGGATTGTCGTTCGCCTTCGTAATGACCGCGTTCTCGTCGCGATACCGAATGATCGGAAGTGCCGGGCCAAACTGTTCCTCGTCGACTAGCGGGCTCCCGTGATCTATGTCGGCAACTAAGGTAACCGGATAGAAGAACCCGGGTCCGTCGAGCGGCTTCCCGCCAACCAAAATCCGAGCTCCTCGGCCACGGGCATCATCGACCAGCTCGCGGACCTTCTTGAACTGCATCTCGTTCTGGAGAGGGCCGAGGACCGTCGCCTCCGACAACCCATCGCCCATTACAATCTTGCGCGAGTACTCGACCAACGCGTCGCAGACCGGCTCGTAGATGCTGTCGTGGACATAAAGCCGTTTCAAGGCGGCGCACGTTTGGCCGCTATTGATGAACGCACCCCAGAAGAGACCTTCTGCAATCGACGCTGGATCAGCGTCGGGCAATACGATGCCGGCGTCATTTCCGCCAAGTTCGAGCGTCAGCCGTTTCAAGGTCTCGGCCGAGGTCGCCATAATTCTTTTGCCGGTCGCAATCGACCCTGTAAATGTCACCTTCGAAATTCCGGGATGCGAGGACATTGCTGTACCGATTTCGCCAGCTCCGGTGACCAAGTTAACAACACCTCTAGGCAATACCTCGTTCATCAACTGAACAAGTCGGATCGTTGACAGCGGCGTCAGCGGAGACGGCTTGATGACAACGGTGTTGCCGGCTCGAATAGCCGGAATCACGTGCCAGCAGGCAATCATCACCGGCCAGTTCCAAGGTGTAATCGATCCCACCACGCCGATTGGTCGGCGATGAACCTCTACCCGCCCCTCGCCGTTGTCCTGCACGACCTCGACCGGTAACGTCAGTTCGGCTGTCACGCGCGTCCACGCCTGCGCGCCTTCGAGCTCGAACCGTGCACCGAGGCCATTGAGCGGCTTGCCTTGCTCGAGCGTTAGCAGGCGCGCGAGCGACTCGGCGTTGTCTGCGATGCGATCGGCGATAGCCCGACAGTAGGCTTGACGCTCCTTGTCGCCAGTATCTTTCCACGAGACGAATGCAGCGGCAGCAGCGGCAACAGCTCGGTCGAGGTGGGCAGTGGTCGCAACAGGCGCGTGACCGACAATATCGCCGTTCGCCGGATTGCGAACCGGCTGGTGGTTATCGACCTGAATTTGTTGACCGTCTATGATCAATGGCAAGCTTTCCATATTCCCCCTCATTCATCCATTCAGTTTTTGATGTTCGCTGTGGTATCAGTCTGCCGACACGAGCGATTGCGCCAGCCAATCTACGAAGCTTTAGCAAGTCGGCGGCGCGCAGCTTCGACGACAACGTCGTTCGGCATCTCGTTGACAAGAATTGCGTTTGCCGCGGCCAACGTCTCCGGCGGCGCCAGTTCAGGGCGACCACAACCGTAAGGCGGCTTTGGTGCGTACTCCATCGTGAGCTCGACCAGGCGGCCGACCTCATCGCCGAACCAAGTTCCGACCATGCTGATCCCAAAGTCGACGCCCGCCGTCATGCCTCCGCCGGTCGCGCGATTACGATCGATGACCACCCGATCGTCGACCGGAATTGCCCCGAACTCACTCAAATAGTTTCGCGAGTACCAGTAGCACCCTGCGCGGTACCCACGAAGAAGCCCTGCCGCGCCGAGTATCAGCGAGCCGTTGCAGACACTCGCGATCCAGCCTGCCCGCTCGCCGACGCGAGCGACAAAATCCAAAGTCTCGTCGTCCTTCAAGACATTGAAGGCTCCGCTCGGTCCACCCGGTACGATAAAGACGTCCGGCGCCCCCTCGATATCCGCAAAACTCTTATCCGCAACTATCGATGTCCCGAAGTCCACTTTAACTGGTCCTGCCCTGCGAGCCACCGTTTCAATAGTTACGCCGGGAACCAATCCGAAGCATTGTGCGGGCCCGACAAAGTCGATCAGCGTGAAGCCGGGATAGAGTAGAGCGAGGATTTTCATTGGAGCAGGAACCGAGCTAGAGCAATCGCCAAGGGGTCAGAGCGTAACAAGCGCCCGAAGCAGATCGGGGGGAGCCGAGGCCGGACCACCAGCATTGACCTGGTCAAAGTAGTCGTACCAGCCGGACTCCTGAATCGCAGCCTCGAGCGCTGCAACCTTGTCGGCGCCGCTCAAGCGATACAGACCGAAATAATCGTACGACGCCCGCTTTGCGGTCTCCTTGCTATTCTCTCCCCATCCCAAGATCTCAATGCCGCCTTGAGCCATGAGGGCCTCGATTTGCGGACCCAGGGACGCAACGTATTGCGCACGCTTTTCCGTGGTCAGCGACAGCCATGCCTTGTTAGCACGCCAGAATTCGACATAGAGAAACATGGGACCTCACCTGATGTTATTGCCCGACGAACGGTTCGCGGACTTCGACACTGTATTGAGCGATCACTGGATGTCTTGACCATGAGCGCGGTGACAATTGACCGAGAGCGCGGTGCGGACAAAGTCCTGTCACTACGCATCGATCACATCGATCGATAAGCGATCTCGCCATCGATCATCGTGAGCACGCTGGTCGTTGCGGGCAGCGTGTCGGGCGATACCGAGAAGATATCTTGGGAGAGGACCGCCAGATCTGCCGCGTAACCGGGTGCTATTTTTCCCTTCAGATCGCCGGCCCCTTCGGCACACGCCCCTCCGTACGTATAAGCGATCACGGCTTCCTCCATCGAGACCGCCTCGGATGGCCGGCAAGGATGCGTCACAGCGGCCAACAATCCCAGAAACGGATTCAAGGGGCCGTCAGATCCAATCGCCATAGGGATCCCTTCTTCAAAAAGCGTCCGAAACACGAACTGCTTCTGCTTTTCGCCATATCTTTCGCGAAGAATGTCCGCGAAGAAGAAGTGGGTTGGGTTTTGAACGATCGTGATACCGGCGGCCTTTACTCGCGGCAGCAACTTAGGGGTAATTCCGTCTCCGTGCTCCAGCCGAAGCCCGCGCGAGCTCCAATCCACGGTGGAGAATCCTTCGACGGCATCCATCATCGTCTCGATTGCAGCGGTTCCTACCGCATGCAGGAGCAGCTTGTCGTCGAGTTCAAGGCTCTCGCGAAGCATCTCCTTTACTTCACTTGCAGAGAAATTCTCCTTCCCTTCAGTCGACGGATCATCGGCATAAGGGTGACCAAGCGCAGCTGCACGTTCGATCGGAGTACCATCGAGAATCCACTTTGTGCCGCTAATGCTCACGCGCGGCCCTATACTTGAGGGCAGGCTGCGCCCTTCGCCCACAAGGCGCCGGCCAGCCTCGGAAGGTGGAAAGCGAATAAGGCGAATTTTGATGGGCGGATCCGCCAACTCGAGCATCGATGCGTATCGATCCGCGGGTGTCCACGACATGTTCTGAATGGTGGTGATTCCAAAGTTCAGACAGTCAGTCGAGAGACGACGAATGCTCTCGGCTCCCTCCTCAATCGTCGTCATCGACGCAAATGATCGTTGGGGGGCCCACTGGGCGTACTCGTTGATTCGGCCCGAGACGCGATTCGAGCCAGGACTACGCTCGAAGAACCCACCGATCGGATCCGGCTCATCCTCGTCAACGCCAAGACGTTTGAGAGCGATCGAATTGAGCACGTTGGTATGATTGGTAAGCCCCAAGAGCAACACCGGGTGCAGGGGCGCAATTTTATCGAGGAAGTATCGGTCCAGAGCCGGCTCATTAATGAGCCTCTCGCCCATCTCACCGAATATCCAAGTCCCCGGCGGCGAGGATTCGACAGCTTCTGAAATTAACGATGCATAATGGTCGAGATCCCTATTGTGAAACCCATCAACAGGTAGACGGATCCCTGTCGGGTCTGGCGTGTGATGTAGGTGGGCGTCATTGAAGCCTGGGATGACCGTCCGTCCCGCTAGTTCGATAATTTCCGTATCGGTGCTGCATAGCGACAGAATCGCCTCGTTGGTCCCTACCGCCGCAATCTTGTTGTCGGCTATCGCGGCCGCCTGACACCAGAGATTGCTCCTATCGGCAGTGAACACCTTTCCGCCCACCAGCGCAGTTGAAACCTTTCGGGCGTCGCTTGGCCGCTTTGACGAGGTCGCTTTCCGCCTCGTCCCCGATGGCCGCGTTGACCCAAGCGCCTCGAGTAACGGGTCGGCAGCCCCTCGCTTTTCACTGAGCGCATAGGCCTGAAATCCCTCTACACCACAGGTCCAATGGAACGGCTGCGTGAGCTGAATTGGCACCTTCCAGGGCCGATCCCCTGAGGTCGTCCGGGCAAACTCGACCAAGAGTTCCAGAAAGCGATCCGGTCTCGGATGGCAACTGCATCCAACCGAGCAACCACGGAACGATAAACGGCGGGCTCTCGAATACTCCTGCTTGTCGATCACTTCTTGGCCCCTCGAGCTAACGATTCACTGAAAGTCTATGCCGCCCGTGCCGCTCCGGAACGGACAACTAGCCTTCAAAATCGGCCATCTTCGAAACCGCGTGAGCTACCGCGCCTACTTCGTATTGACTACGATCCGCCGCTAGGATCACTTTCGCCTGTTCGGGCCAATATGGTTGCGTCGGCTGGAGTGGCACCGGACAACGAACACATTGTTGCCGTCAATATGCCAAGACATATTGGACTCCTCGTCGGCTCGTCCTTCGATCTTCTCGATTTGAGCGGGCCGCTGGAAACTTTCTTCCTGGCGAATGACGTAGCTCCCGACAGCTACCGCTTCACGATTATGTCCCAACGCGGCGGATTGACTCAGGCTGCTTCGGGCCTTCCAATCATGACTGAGCCGCTAGCTTCCGGCGGCTTCGATACTCTTATCGTCGTTGGCGGGAGATCGACGATCGACGCTCCGTCGGTTGACGACGTAAGGTATATCAGGAGCGCGAGCGGCTCGTCGCGCCGCATCGCGAGCGTATGCGTCGGCGCCTTTACACTTGCGGCCACCGGTCTGCTGGATGGACGGGTGGCGACCACGCACTGGGGCTCGGCGGCCAGGCTTCAGACGCTCTATCCGAAGATCCGCGTCGACGGAGACAGAATATTCACGAGCGATCGTGGCATATGGACTTCGGCTGGGGTGACCGCAGGGATAGATATGTCACTTGCTATGATTGAAGATGATCTCGGAAGAGAGGCCGCCCGAACGATTGCGCGTCTCCTTGTGATGTATCATCGACGCGGCGGAGGTCAGCTCCAGTACTCTTCCCTCCTCGAACACGACGCTGATACGGATAGGATCCGACGTGTCTTGTCATACATACGCGAGCATTTGGACTCTACATTGTCGGTAGAGGTTCTGGCGCGCGTCGCAAATCTTAGTGTACGGCAATTCGGACGGAGCTTCTCTGCCGCCACAGGGACAACAGCCGCAAGAGCCGTCGAACGAATTCGGGTGGAAGCAGCTCGCCTGCGAGTCGAAGATGGTCGCGAGACGCTCGAAACGATTGCCAGGTCGGTCGGCTTCTTGGACGCAGGCCGGATGCGGCAGAGCTTCATCCGGGCTTCAGGTGAGACCCCGCAGAGCGTAAGACGCCTAGCACGAGACAAAAAGAACGGCGCGCGGCATTCTTCCGACAAAGGCGACGATGCGGGGTTCGTTAACAACACGCCCCGCAGACAATGAATGCGAAGCAGTCGTTTACGATCGCAGACACCCTGAATCGCGTAGGATGTCCGAATTAGCGCGAATTATGCCCTTTACGCCACAGTGAGCGGGGCCGATGCTGCAACCGCAATTCGGTTCGGCTAGGAAACGCGCTCGGGCGCGGCCGCCGGATCGATCCATGTTCGGTCAGCGGCGATCAAAGGCCGCGAAATGTGGGATACCAATGACATTCATGTACGTAGAGCTATTCAACTACAGAGACGCTTGGCGAAATGAAGGACCTGAGAAGCGGACGGCATTTCTCGAATGGGTCTCTGCCCAATCGTCGTCTCTTCCAGACGAAAAATTCGAGGTCGTCGGGTTTGGCATGAACGATCCAGAGACCGACAAACGCGCTCCGTACGACTTCTTTTGTGTCTTCAAGTTCGCGGACCAGGAAAGCCTGGATATGACGTTTGCGGCAATCGCGGCATCCGACTGGTATCGGTACTTCGACCAGGTCAATTTGTCTGGTCCGATACGGCAGCCGGCCGAAATGCATCTTATCTGGCAAACGTTGGGTGAGCCTAACCAAAACCAAGCGTCCGGCCAAAGTGGGAAGTGCTCTTAGCTGGGAAAGGAACGAACAATGAAGATCGCCTGCTTTCTTTATCCTGACTTTACCACGATCGATCTCGTCGGCCCGCTCAGTCCCTGGAGTCACATACCGGGTGTAGAGCTGGAGTTCGTCGCGGCAAACAAAGGGCCGATGGCTACCGACTCGAGACTAAGCGTCCTCGCGACACATAGCTTGGATAGTTTTACGCCTAATCCCGATGTGATCTTTGTACCCGGAGCTGGCCGCCCCACATTCGATGCAATGCAGAACGATGCATTTCTCGACGCAATCGCGCGGGCTGGCGCACAGGCAAAATGGATCACCAGCGTTTGCACAGGGTCGCTGATCTTGGGCGCAGCCGGGCTGCTTGAAGGCTATCGCGCTGCCTGTCACTGGTACGCACGCCCCTACCTCGAGAAATTCGGCGCAATTCCCGACGACCGACGCGTGGTTATCGATCGAAATCGAGCAAGCGGCGGCGGCGTAACCGCAGGTATTGATTTTGGCCTGAGGATGGCGGCGGAATGGGTCGGTGAGGATACTGCACGTCTAATAGAACTGATTATGGAATACGCTCCAGAACCTCCCTTCAATACCGGTCGCCCAGAGCTTGTCGACGCGCAGACTCTCTCGATCGCCAAACAGATGGCAGCTCAAATTATGCCAGAGGAGCTTGCAACCATAGCCGCCAAACGAAGAGGTCTACTGCATCTGGGCGCCTGACGGGGGCGCTTGGGTCTACAGCCAACTTGGGGCGACGACGGAGGCCAGCGTCCTCCCGCGTTCCGGTGCCTCGTCTGGCATCTTCGATTAGCCACAGGTCGACGGCGTCTTGGTCTGCTGCTCGCAGATCGGTATGCTGACAAGCCGCCGAAGACGCGAGATCGCTCGGCCGTCATTGATTGCGAACGCAGCGACAACCTTCCCAGCTGCATCCAAACCCATCGCGCACAAGCGCTGCGCATTATGATCGCCATCGAGCCGATACTCGATAGCAAGATCCGGAAAGCCCAATATCTGTAGGTTTGTATCGAACTGGTCTGACCAAGCCCACGGCAGCTCGTTATACTGGGCAACCATGCCGAGCATGGTTTGGGCTGCGACGCGCGGCTGTTCCGATGCGGTTTTCCACGATTCGACGCGTCGCAGGCCTGCGTAGCCGGCGATAGGATGTCGCGTTACTTCGCCCGCAGCAAATATTTCGGGCCTCGAGGTGCGACAGCTGCCATCAACGACAATGCCGTCGTCGCACTTGAGACCTGCGGCAGCAGCAAGTTCAACGTTGGGGACGATGCCGGTTCCGGCCACGATGATATCGGCCCAATGGATATCACCACACGCCAATTCGACGCCAACTCGGCGGCCATCCGACAGGCAACGTCGAATCACTGCACTCGTGACGATCGTACTGCCGTGCGATTCGTGCACATGCTGGATGAACTTGGCGACCTGAGCCGGCGCCACACGGCCGAGAATATGCTCGCCGGCTTCGAAGATCTTGATGCGGCAGCCGCGCATGGCTGCGGCTGCCGCGACCTCTAAACCGATAAAGCCGCCGCCTATGATGATCAACTCCTTCTTGGTGGTGATCTCATCACGCAATCTGATCGCATCAATGCGTCGTCGGAGATAACGAATAGGCACATCATTGGCGACGGCTTGCGGCAGCACGCGCGGACGCGATCCCGTTGTGAGCAACAACAGATCGTAAGGCACGCTCATGCCGTCTGCGCACCGTACAGATCGATCATCGGGGTGGAGCTTGGTGACGGCTATGCCACAATGAAAGTCGATGTCCGCCGCCGCTAACGCGGCGCCATCCGTCAGATAACGCGGCGTATCGTTGCCGAGAAGCACTCTCTTCGACAATGGCGGCCTGTCGTACGGAAGCTCTGGCTCGTCTCCGAACAGGTGTATCTCGGCTCTCGGCGTCAGGCGGCGCAGCTCAGTCGCCGCGCGCCAGCCCGCAAGGCCCGCCCCGACGATGACCAAACGCTGCCGCTCACTCATTTCGACAATCGCCGGGCAGCGGCGTCCATCACGCGCCGATCAATCGCGCGGATCGACATAGACTTGTCCGTTTTCGACCTTGACGCGCACCGCCCTTGCATCGCGCTCCGCCGGACCGGACACTTTCCGACCCGTCTTGATATCAAAGCAAGCCTGATGCAGCGGACACTCGACCAAGCCATCTTCGACGAAGCCGCCGGTCAACAGCGCAAATTCATGGGGACAGATGTTGTCGAGCGCATAGATCTCGCCGTCGATCTTGAACAACCCAATGTGACGGTCATCTAGTACTATGGCGTGCCCTTCGTCCTCACTGACCGCGGCTACAGCACAGGCATGCAGCCAGCCGTCGGCCTCATGCTGCGGCCGCTTTCTCGTCTCGCCGCTCATTCCGCAGCCTCCGATACGGCCGACCCACTCTCTTCAGCAAGCCGTCGTGCAATAATTAGGTTGGCCTGAATACTGCCAACATCACTGTTGATGTCAAAGAGCTCGCGTTCCGGTGCCAGGCGGCGTCGATTGTATTGGCCTTCCATGAACGCAATATCCTCGGCGAACGTGACATTGAAGTCCCGAAAGACGCTTTCGATCACCTCAGGACGGTCAATGCCGTGGACATGCGAAGCCGACCAGAAATAGTGCGTTTTGTGCTCGGTTTCCGGCGTGATTCCGTTGAAGACAATTTTGCGCAGATTGAAGGCATCGTCCGGCACCTCCGCATCCGGACCAAGCTTGCCCGCTTCGGTCATACCGCTGTCGATAACGACAAATCCCGGCCTGAACTCGATGATTTGATAGCGATCGACCTTGCCCTTGAAGCCGCCGTTCAAGATGTGAAACGGACCGGGATCGGTGGCTCGCATGATCCGGATGACCTTGACATGGTCCTTACCACGCTTGGTTTTGAGTTCAGCCGCCGAGTGATCGTTTGGATCGCCGCCGAGGGTGCGTTTGTGGACGTAGCCGACATGTGACAGATCGAGCAGATTGTCGGAGATCAGCACATGATTTGCTTCGACCAGGGTCAAGCCCGGCTTGTGGGCGAAATGAGGATCCACATGCCAGGCCATCCGTGACGGCGCCTCGTCGCTTTCACGGGCGTGGTCACCCATCCAGATCCAGACCAGCCGGTCCTGCTCTTGCAGAGGATAGGCGCGAACACAAGCACGCTCCGGAATCTTGCCCTGACCTGGAATCTTGACGCAACGGCCCTTCCGGTCAAACTCCAGTCCATGATAGCCGCACTGCACGACATCGCCCTTGAGCTGACCAAGGCTGAGAGGTGCCGCGCGATGGCAACACCGGTCCTCCAGCGCAACAACCGCGCCGGTCGTGTCACGATAGAACAGGATCGGCTCGTCACAGATTACACGGCCAAACAGCTTACCCGGAACGATCTCGTGGCTCCAGGCACCGATATACCAATTGTTGCGTATGAACATGCGAACTTCCTTCAAGGTGATCCGACGCCAACGGCATCAGGAGAAGTGTCAGGATGTTGTCGTCCTGCGAGCGGCACCACCACGCGCATCGCCGATCGCGGCTCGTATGACGTTGATTGCAGAAGCCGTGTTAGTGATCTCAAAATGAACGGCTTGCATGCCGACGGCTCTGGCGCCGGCCACATTGCGCGCCTGATCATCGACAAAAAGCAAGTCAGATAGAGGCAGATCGAGCGCCGTGGCGATTGCCTGATATGCCCGCGAATCCGGCTTCAGGATGCCGGTGTGGCTCGCATCAACCATCGCATCTACCTTTCGCAAGATCTCCAGCGAAGCGACCCATTCCGGGCCATGAAACAATTCGAGCTCGTTGCTCAAGACTCCCGTCTTGAGCCCGTGCGATCGAATTTCATCCAGAAGATCGGCCATGCCAGGCCTGATCCAGTCGTCGCCCAGCGCCGCGCAGACACGCCGGTAGAAGTCGCGCGGCGTCCAGTCCTCCCCAAAAAGACGGCCTACCTCCGAGGCGCGCCGGCGCCAATATTCACGTTCGCTGATCTCGCCCGCCAACATGCCGCGCCAAAGGTGATCGAGCGTGGGGTCGAGCGGCCCGCACCAACTGATGGACCCCTTCGGCAGATCGAGCCTTTGCTCTATCAACAAGCCTGTCTCGAACGGGGTCATCGATAGTACGGCGCCAAAATCGAATACTACCCCCTGGATCGGCACCGCGCGGGCCGCTGGGCTCCCGGAACTGACGTCGATGCTCATTTCCGAACTCCGCTGCCGCTCATGGCGTAGCGGCCGGCGTAAGCCATGGGATCCCATTGTGGCTCCTGAACCTGCTTATTGGCCAAGGTGGTGATCGGTCGGGTCTGTACGATCGTCACTGGATCGTGTGGCAACGTCCGATCCATCACCCACTCAACGTCGACCGGCACACCATAGTGCGCCTCAATCGTGCGAACGCTACGGACGAGAGCTGCAATCTCTGCGGCTTCGAGCACGCGCGAATTGCGAAAGCGGCTTGGCATGGGCCGCTCGACCACACGGCCTTTACGATGATCGAAGACGGATACGATCTTCTTGTCGGCAATCGTGTAATCCAGGATTCGGCCATCGTCTTTGTCGACCTCGACTCGATCCGGCGTAACCAACCCTTGCACGACGGCCTCGCCCCAGCCCCACGAACCCTCGACGACAATTCGCGATGGCTGGTGGGTTACGGGATGAACCGAGAAGGCGACACCCGAGCTGCGGGCTGGCACGAGAGCGATGATCCCAACCGCCATAGGCCGGTCCCAATGCGATAGGCGGTTTGCGAGCCGATATGCAAGAGCGCGATCGTTGAAGAAACTCGCCCAGCAAGAACGCGTCGCTGCAATGACATCCTCCACACTCGAGATGCCGAGATGAGTCACGTACTGCCCCGCGAAGCTCGCTGTTCCGGAGTCTTCGTCCGTCGCAGAGCTTCTCACCGCGGTCGCTATGTCGATCTCACCGCGCTTGTAGCAGAGCTCCTCGTAGGCCTCGCTAACGGCCTCGACAACCGACGCCGGGAGATCGACGTCGAGCACCATACGCTCGACCTCGGCGGCCGCCTCCCGTAGATCAGCGAGCCGGGCCGGATCTAGGCTGGCAATCCGTCGCTCAATTGCTCTATCCAGCCCCGCTTGAACGAAGAATTTGCGAAACATGGCAGTCGTAACGACGAAACCGTCCGGTACACGTAAGCCGATACGACGCAATTCAGCTAGTCTGCTTATTTTGGGTCCGGCGGAGGCGGTGGCCCCGCCATCAATCTCGTCTAGCCAAAGGATAGCCTGGTCCATCACGGCACCTTATTCGGCCGCTAGCGGCGCGACGCTCGAGATGATCCGCACGGTGCCGGTGTCCCCGTCAACTTCGATAACATCGCCGGTCTTGACCACGGTCGTACCGACGCCGACACCGACAACACAGGGAACACGATACTCTCGGCTGATGATCGATGCGTGGGTCAGCGTACCTCCGCCGTCACAAACACAGCCGGCAATCTTCGTGAAGGCTGGTGTCCAGCTCGGCGTCGTGCCTTCGCAGATGAGAATTTCGCCGGGTTCGACGAGATGCAGATTGGCGGCATCATGCAGCACTCGCGCAACGCCGCGGCTACGGCCGGCCGACGCAGCAACGCCTGTAAGCTCGGTCGTCCTCGCGCCGTCGCCGCGCACTGCCGAAAGGAAATGGTGATGAATACCAAAGATTTCAATCATCACCGGATCCATGACCTCGTCCGGCACGGTACCGAGCACTTTCGGCATCTTGCCCCGGCGGGCGAGCCAGTGGTTATAGTAATCACGTCGATCACGGCAGGTTTGGCGAACAGCGGACCAGGCAAGATCGCCGCGGGCGACTGCCGCTAACTCGGCATGGAACGAGAACAGACAGTCATCCGGTCGTTCGGTTTCGAGCGCAGCACCTATCGCTAGAGCTGCTTTGCGCAGCGGCACAGTTGCACGCAGGTCAATATAATAATTATGGTCCTCGTTCCACCACGGGAAGTTCGCTTGCTGGCAGCTTGCCAAGGCACCATCGAAGGCCTCCTGCTCGCTGCGCGTCAACCGGCCGCGGGCTCGATCGACTGCGGTCTGTCGCTCCTCGGCGGATGCTGCAGCGCTGGCGTCGAAATCAAAGTCCTTACCCTTGGCGAGGAAACTCTTGATCGACCCCAAGGCCGGAACGGCGTTTTCCGACCAAGGAGCCAGCATCGGATCGGCGATCCCTTCAGTACGCATGCCGTAAGTTGCGATCATCGCGTCGAACTGCTTGACCCAACCTGCCGATGCGGGGTCAGTGCGCAGACTTTGCTCAAGGCGCTCCACGGGCACCGACGCGATCTTGGCTCCGACTGGCGTGCCGCGGGCTGCCTTGGCGAGCTGCCAAAGAACGCGATCACATTCCATCATCTTGGTGTCGTAGCCTTGAAGAAACTTGGCAATTTCCCCTGGCGCAATCTTGAGTTCTCCGCAGAGCCCGTAGAAGCCGAGATAGTTGGCCAGCAGGGGATACATAATCCCAAAATGGATTTCCCAGGCGCGCTTGTGAAAGCTTCGCGCATCGATCAAAAACTGACCAAGCTCAACGAGCGTCTTCCCGTTCGTGTCATAGGCTTCAAAATAGCGTGACCCACTTTCGAGCTCCTCGACACAATCTGCCCAGATTTGCGGGAAGTTCTTGAGGAACGGTGGCAATGTCTTAGCGATACGCATTGCTCGCTGCTGAATCTCGTAGGGCGACGGACCGATCGCCTCCGATCCGTACGCGTGAATCCCGGCCAGCCGGGGCACAAGACCGTTACCGGGAGGTAGAGGCAAGCTTGCCGCAGCAAATTGCGTGCCCCAAGCGTAGCAGTCCTCGAGATAGACCGTTCCGAGCGGGCAGAACCCGCTCGGCCAATGGAAATCGACGAACCAGAAACGCTTTTCGTCTTCTTTGCGAAACGGTCGCGGCGCTTCGAAATAGAAGGGAGCCGAGAGATATTCAGGCTTGAAACCTGGATACCAGTCGGCGCTGACAAATTCATCGACTGGAATAATGGTCGGCATGGCGTTTCCTTGGATGGGTTGTTGTCAGTGTCGAACCGGATAGATCGCAGGGTGCGATGACGGACTAGACCAAAACCGCTGCTGTACTGATAGTGTCACTTTTCCGCAAATATGATAATGACAGCGGACGAAGACCGCCGTAGGCCAATTGCGATGAAGCGCTATCAGGAAGTCGTTCGCATCGTTCACCAACGCATCGAATCGGGCGCCTTGGCACTTGGCCAGAAGCTGCCGTCGGTGCGCGCCATGAGCGAGCAATCGGGGTACTCGATTGTCACCGTGCATCACGCCTACGCTCTTTTGGAAAGCGAAGGAGTAATTGAGGCAAAGCCGCGATCGGGTTTTTACGTCGCGCGCTCCCCCCGGCCCTTCGCCGACTCGCCACTCAGAACGCGCGCCGTCCACAGCGCGGCAACGCCTGTGACCGTGCCAGCACTCACCTACGCCGTGATGTCGTCTTGGCACGCCGGTGGCGGCGCCGCCTTTGGCGCACTCTACCCGAGCCAAGACCTATATCCGCACGCGGAGATCAATAAGCATCTGTGCCGCGTGCTGCGCCAGGGAACACGGGCGAACTCGATTACCCTATCAGGCCTCGCGCCGGAGGGAGACAGCATGCTGCGAGAGGCCATCGCCAAGCGTGCAGCGCTCCGCCACGTCTTTGTCGACGCCGACGATGTGCTTGTCACGCAAGGCGCAATGCATGGGATGAACCTTTGTCTCGATGCGCTGACCCAGCCAGGCGATCTCGTGCTCGTGGAAAGCCCAACATTTTTTCCGCTGCTTGCTGCGTTGCAGCGTCGTCATTTGGTTGCCGTCGAAATTCAGTCCCATCCACGAGGCGGCATCGATCCCGATCATTTCGACCATCTGATCAAGCGTCATTCCGTCAAAGCTTGCGTCCTGATGCCGGTAAATCACTATCCCACCGGCGTTACCTATCCCGACGACGTCATGCGTCGCGTGGTGGCGAGCGCAACCCGTGCAAGAATTCCCATCATCGAGAATGACGCATTTAGCGAATTGACCTATACTGGCAACGCGGCGGCGTCGCTGAAGAAGTACGACACCAGTGATCTGGTCTTTCAGCTCGGCAGCTTCTCAATGTCGCTCGCGCCCGGTTACGGCATCGGTTGGATCGTTAACGCCAGCCACCGCGCCGTACTCGCCGAGCAAAAATTCTTCGGTAATCTGTTTAGCGGAGGGCTGGCTCAGCGCGCAGTCGCCGAATATCTGCTAGCCAACAACTACGATCGTCACTTGCGCCGCCTGCGCGAGACCTTGACTACGCGGATGCGCCAAGGCCTCGCCTTGGTCTCGCAGAGACTGCCGGGTCACTGCGCGATTTCAAACCCTGGTGGTGGCTACATGTGTTGGTTACGCGGTCCGAAGGAATTCGACTCACTTGCTGCATCGCACTCAGCACTCTCGGCCGGCATCAGCATCCTACCCGGCCCGATCTTTTCGGCGACCAATTCCTTTCACAATTTTATCGGCCTCAATCTATCGGTCGAGTGGAGCGAGGAGAATGCGGAAAAGATTGGAAAGGTGATCGACCTAATCACCGGAGGGCCTCGCTGCAGAAAGAACTAACGTACGCAGCCGGCCGGCGACGCCAGCCGCAACAAATCGGACGCTTGCCTCAGACAATCCAATCCGAGTGAAATTGATGCTCGGACACGCCCGATAGCGTTACGGAAGAAGCCTCACCATCAAACGTGAGCACAGTGTTGCCGGATGCATCGTGACCGACCGTGGAGTGCAAGCCACCGTCGAGCTCGATTCGATCTCCCTGGCTACCGTTGAAGTCCGTAATGACGTCCTTGCCACTACCCGAGCCGAAGACAAAAGTGTCGGCACCCGCACCTCCGGTAAGGACATCGTTGCCGCCGCCCGCCAAGATGTCAGCGCCAGCTCCACCAACGATCCGATTGGGTTGGTCGCCGCCGACCAAGACGTCGCTCCCATTTCCTCCAGCGACAACTAGCCCTTCCGTCTGTGTAACATCATGCAACCAGTTGAATATTTCGTTGTCGCTGTAGCGCGCATTCTCCTGAAGCTGAAGGTCGTGCCCGGCCGCTGGCACAACGATCGCTTGATAGGATGACGCGCCATTGAACCACGCGTGTTCGTCAAGCGCCTGGCGCACTCCACCGGGATCGTCAAACAAAAGATCTTGAGCACCGAAGATCGAGAGAACGGGCGCTTTGATGGCGTTTGAAATCGCCGAATCGCTCAAGATTCGCACGAAGTCGCCAAGTTCCCCTGTTGTTACGGTTTGCTTATTGGCTTCGTCCGTGGCGATGACTCGCGGAGTAGAGTCCGCGACGTTGTAGAACAGCGATCGGTCTCCTGCAGCGGTGGTCAGATAACCTGGCTGCTGCTGATCCAAAGGCAAGTTCGAGTCAGTCGATGCAGGGACCAAGCTGGCCGGTACCATCGGAAAGTTAGGACCAGCGTAATGTGTAAATCCGGTGAGCACGACGCCATCCACGTCGTTGAATGTTCCAGCCTCCTGAACCGCAAGGCCTGAGCCGAGGGAATGCCCGACCAGAATGATGTTGTCGTAGATGTGTCCGAGAGCGCCGGCTTTGATCTGATCAATGATTTGGTGGGTTTCGAATGCTTCATTTACCAACGACACTTGGTCAGCTGACGGCTTCGAGCTTTGGCCTAATCCCAAGCGATCCAAGTTTAGCGTGGCGAATCCAGCCTCTTTCGCTGCCTGAACAAATGAATAGCGGCCCGATACATCGGGCATGTTCCAATAATCGTGATCGTAGGTGGCGCCGCTGAGCAGTATGAGAAGCGTTCCACCAGTCGCACCAGCGTGATGGGGCTGCGATTGCTCTCCCCAGATCTGTACTTCCTGAGGGTTTCCGGAGCCGAGCTCGACGTTGAAGTGAATCTGATGCGGCGCCGTGTTGTTATCGCTTCCGCTTCGCGGCCCCTCACTTCTATCCAAATTCGGCGCGGCGCGGTCACCCCAAACTATCGGATTTCCGTCGACGTTTGACTGCGACAGATACGGAGTATCTAGATCGATGCCGTCTTCATGGAAGAGCCCATTCTTCGATACGGCATGGACACCTTGCTGCTTCATCATTGCCCCCCGGTAATCATACGTTGAGCTCACAAGCGACGGTATCGTAGCCGGCCTTTCCATGACGAAGATGCCAAATCGCCCACCTTTCGTGCCAAGCAGCGCCGACGGCGTTCACGCGAATTCAGCGCGCTGAGAGATCTCAGGAACGACAGTCCGACTGCCAATCAGCTTCTTTTGGGCCTTCGACTTCTATGCCGCACATGCGCAAGCACAACGGCCAATTCGCGCCTCACTCATCACCCCAATCGAGCGGGACATACAGCTCAGCAGTTATGTTCCAGCTGGTGGAGTAGTGCCATCTCGCCATATAACTTCCGCGGATCACCTTGCGTCGCCAACGCCCCTCCCAGATTCCAGTTTCGGCCGCGGTCGACCCGCCGACATCGACCGTGACAGGTTCTCGGTGATACTTGACGAAATCCGGGTCAGCGAAGCTTTGCTGAACCGCTCGAGCCATCGCTTCGGCGCCATCAATAACGCTGCCATTGCTTGCTACGATCTTCACATCTGCAGAGAGGATTGCGACGATAGGACCGACCTCTCGGGACGCAATCGCAGCATTGGACCGCATGCGCAATGCTCGTATCGCGAGTTCGGCGCCTTCCGAACTGTGCTCTGCACTCATACCCTCTCTCCATGAATCCTTAGAACGCGGACGAAGCCATCGGGCTCGACCGCGATCAATTCACAAAAGAACCCTAGATCGATGATCTTCGCCACTGCACGATCGCGCGGATGCATCCGCTGTCGAGCCTGTCACGTCGCGCGCCTAACCAAGGCTCTCCGCGAGGCGCAACATGAACGCCGCGCAGCGATGCAATTGATCGATGGTCACAAACTCATCAGGTTGGTGCGCCTGGTTTATTGAACCTGGGCCGCAGATCACGGTGGAAAAACCGGCTTCTTGAAATTGACCTGCCTCAGAGCCAAAGGCTACTGCGCGACGGGGGCCACTGTCGTGGGTTAGCATACGTGCAAGCGGTTCTGCAGGTCGGCCGTCCTCGAATGAGAGCGCCGGCACCAAAGCGCATTGCCTGCACGTCACTCCGGCAAGGGGGAACCGCTGCCTTGCCTCGGCGTCAACGACCGCCATCTCCGTGAAGAAGGGCTTCAGCAGCGCGTTTCGATCGCGGCCAGGGATGGTCCGCAGATCCAACGAGAATACACACTCTTCAGCAAGAATGTTGGAAGCTGTGCCGCCGTGTATCTTGCCGATGCTCAGCGTGGAGAACGGCGGCTCAAACGCTGAGTTTCGATCAGACGCATCCTCTTCGTGCTGCGCGATCTCCACTAACCGTCGCATCAAACGGACAGCCATCATGTTGGCTGACAGACCGAGATGAGGCAGGCTCGAATGTGCGGCATGCCCTCGTACCTTCACCTCATACAAGACGCCGCCTTTGTGACTGCCGACCACGGCCATATCCGTGGGCTCACCGATGATCGCCACGGACGGTCGTGGCATCAACTTTGACAGTCGACCGATCATCGCCGGAGCTCCGACGCAACCGACTTCTTCGTCGTATGACAAAGCGAGATGTATCGGTCGCTTCAGTTGCTCGGGCGACGCAAAGAGCGGTGCGGCAGCCAACGCGCAAGCGATAAAGCCCTTCATGTCGCACGTGCCACGACCAAATAGTCTGTCACCTCGCCGCACCATCCGAAATGGATCGCTTGACCAATTCTGTCCATCGACGGGCACCACATCGGTGTGCCCCGACAGTATCACGCCGGTTCCACAAAGAGGTCCGAGCGTCGCGTAGAGGTTCGCCTTTCTGCCATCTTCACTGATCATTCGGACCGAAGAGACATTCAGCCGCGCCAAATAGGTCTCGACGAACGCAATCAGCTTCAAGTTCGAATGCCGCGACGTCGTATCGAACTCAACTAGCTTTGCAAGTAACTCAATGGCTGTTGCGGCCAGGGTGGATTCGTCAAGCGCAGGCATATGGGAACTAGCTCGATGGCGCTTTAACGCCGAGCCGCACGGCTGCCCGGCGAGCGGTATGTTCGCGACGCGTTGTCAGTGGTCGAACAGCTTGACGTACCTTTTCCAATATGTGCGAAGGAGCGGTCTCCGGAGTACCGGTCTTGAAGGGTGGCTCAGGCGAGTATTCCATCAGAAGCGTGATGGACTGAGCTACTTCATCACCGCGAAGCTCGGCTGCTAGCCGTATCGCTGCGTCGAGCCCGGCGGTTACTCCGGCTGCAAACACCCACTTTCCATCGACGACCACTCGCTCATCAACAGGGATTGCCCCAAACTCTTCAAGGAGATGGAATGACGCCCAATGCGTGGTGGCCCGCTTGCCAATGAGAAGGCCTGCCGCCCCGAGGATGAGTGCGCCCGTGCAGACCGAGAGTACACTCTTGGCGCCTGCAGCCTGCCGTCGTAGCCAGGCCAGGATTTCCTCGTCGTGCATCAGGGCTTCCTGCCCGGCTCCACCCGGCACGTGCAGCACATCCAGTTGTGGCGCGTCTGCTATGGCAACATCCGGCGTCAGCCGCAAACCCTTGTGATCACGAACGGTATCGGTCGTCTTTCCGTAGAGACGATAGGTCGAGTTTGGAAGTTGCGCCAAAACCTGAAGAGGTGCGGTCAGGTCAACTTGATCGAGTCCTTCAAAAACGAGTGAGCCAATACGTAGAGGCGTATCGAGCGGGATCATGTTTGGTTTCCTTGGCAGAGCTGACTTAATCTTATCCGGGGCTCGCGAGGCGGAAATGCCAAATTGCCTGCATTTCGTGCCACGCCGTGTCGGAACGACCAACGATTTTCCGACGTATCGAAAATTGTCTCGCAGCGGCGCCGCTACTTTGAGATCAGACGTGGGTTCACGATAGCTCCGCGTTACTTTCCTTGAACGCTCCGACGTGGGCCAGAGCGGCCACCAACGTGTCGCCATCCGCGGCCCGCATGCCCGCAAGATTGACTCGGCCCGAAGGCGCCATGTAGATGCCGTGATCGAGGCGCAAGGTAGAGATCTGGCGCGGTGTAAGTGCAAGGTTTGCGAATAACCCGCGCTGGTTCGCCAGGAACTTCAGTTGGGGCTCCAATCCGGCGACCGTCCGCCTGACGTCGGTTATCCGTGCACACATCCGGACGAGCTCTTCGTGCCAGGCGAGCCGGAGAACGCTCGATTCCAAGATGGTCCGCACCAGTGCGGCCCCATGATCGGGAGGCATCGACCAACTAACACGAGCCAGCCTTGCCATGTTGCTATCGATTGCAGCACTTTTGGTCGTATCGCGACTAAACGCGAACAGTGCCCCAACCCGATCCCGGTAGAGGCCGAAGTTCTTGTCGCAAGAGTAGGCAACCAGCGCCTCATCGACCGCAGCTAACACCAACCTCATTCCTGACGCGTCTTCATCGAGGCTGCGGCCGAGCCCTTGGTAGGCAAGATCGATGAACGGGAAAAGGCCGCGCTCTGCAATCAGCCCAGCCGTCTCCGACCATTGATCGGCATCTAAGTCAGCACCGGTTGGATTGTGGCAACATCCATGAAGCAGGACGACATCACCTCGTGCGGCCTGGGACAACGCGCCCATCATCTCGTCGAACAGGACGGTTTGGGTCGCAGTATCAAAGTATCGATACGGACGCACCTTGGCGCCGACGGCCTCGAGTATCGCAGCATGGTTCGGCCAGGTGGGAACACCGACCCAGACCTGCGCTCCCGGCTGCGCAAGCGCCACCAGCTCAGTACCGAGCCGCAACGCTCCACTCCCACCGGGGGTCTGGAGGCCCGTGATGCCGGTAGCGCGCGCCCCGAACAAAAGCGGCTGTAACGCAGACACAAACAGGATGTCCCCTTCTGGCCCGAGATATGCCTTGGTGCGCTGGCTCTCCAATAGAATACGCTCGGCGGACTTCACCGCCGACATGACCGGCGTCAATCCGGCGTCGTCGCGATATACGCCTACGCCGAGATCCAGCTTTTTCGTTCGCTTGTCGTCTTGATAGGCCTTTATAAGGCCAAGAAGGCTGTCGGGCGGCTGGTCTACCAGGCTGTCGAACATGGTCGTTTGGTCCTTCTTATCGATCTATTCTTGCCTCTTCGCCGGAGCTGACACGCCCTAACAACAGAGCCGAGAAGAGGCCGACGGCAGCGACGATCGACAGGTAGATCCCGGGTGCTGCCTTGTCTTCACCCGTAGCGACGATCCATGAGGTAATGAGGGGTGTAAAGCCGCCCGCCAAGGCCGCAGCGAGATTGTAGGAAATGGCAAGACCGCTAAATCGTAGCCGCGTGGGAAAAAGCTCAGCTGCCAAGGCTCCGAAGGTACCGGACACCAAAGCACACACCACTGCTGCAACGGCGAATAGGAGATAGAGATCGACGGTCTTGCCTAGGATCGCCTGATAGAGCGGGTAACTGCCGACTATGAGGAGGAGTGCTCCGAGCTGAAATATCCTCCGGCGAGGCAAGAGGTCGCTCACGAAACCGACCGCGACAATGCCGAAGGACAACAAGCCTACTGCATAGCTGATTACCGAGGTCGCGATCTTGACGTCGTAGCCTGCCACGCGGCTGAGGTAAGGGGTCATTCCGACGTTGAGGATCGCGATAAAGGCTTGGTTGATTCCAACTATACCCACGCCGAGAAGCACAGGCCCCCAGTACGACCTGATCACCTCCATCGCGGGGATTTGGGCAGTCCGCCTTTCACCGAGCGACTTGAACAGTTCTGATTCCTGCATCTTGCTCCGCAACAGGAATCCCACCACGCCGAGCACGCCACCAACGGCGAATCCGATCCGCCAGCCGTACGATTGCACTTCGTCGGCTGTAAGATAGGAATGCAACATCGAGCTGACGAAGACTGCGATAAAGCTGCCAGTATTGACGCAGAAGAACATGACGCCACACGCCAATCCAGCTCGACGGGGAGCGGTTTCGACGACATACGTAATGGCGCCGGGAAGTTCGCCGCCAACGCAGCATCCTTGGATGAACCGCAGAAAGATAAACAGAACAGTGGCGGCTAATCCAATGGTCTCGTAAGCCGGTACAGCAGCCATGGCCATAGTGGCGGCAGTCATCGTAATCAGCGAGATCAAGAAGGCTCTTCTGCGGCCGAACGTGTCGCCGACGTGACTAAAGAGTACACCACCAAACGGACGCGACAGATACCCGACGGCAAAAACCGCGAACGTATTGACGAGAGAAACAGCAGGGTCTTCTGCCGGAAAGAATGCCTTGGCGATGTACTGCGCGAAGACGCCGTACGCAATGAAATCGTAGAATTCCAATCCACCCCCGATGCTCGCCAGCGAGATCGTCTTCCAGTCGAGCCCTGCAAGCCCGCTTCGTGACTCGATCTTGCCGACCTCCGCCGCCGATCCGTCCGCCAATACTTTCATTTACAATCCTTCCTGCGATGAAAAGCGCGATAGATCATCGGTTCTGTGCACGCGCACAGCTAACACCAGACAGCTTTGCTGCCGATCGGCGAGATCTGCCGATATCAGCTGTCGAAACCGTCTCTCGTCGTCGTTCGCGGAGGCAAAGAAGCGCATATCCGGTGCTGCGGCACGCCTTGCGCGTCTGGCAAGCCAGCGACGTCGACAACAGCTTGCGTGCATGATGTCCGGTTGTCAGCGCCCCTCACTGCATGGACCACCGGCCAGGCCCTCCACGCTGGCACTGAATGAACCAACCACTCCGACGAGATGCGAGAGGCTCGGTACCCCCGAAGCCATCACGGGACCAACGTGGAGGAGTACTCCTGACATCCGCGCAAACTTCACCTTGCGAACAATGGTGGAGTTTACTATCGAGCAGTATGGCAAGAACGACAAAGCGCCCACCTTTTGCGCCAATCGCGCCGAAGCGCGTCGTATTCTTGGCGTATGAGGGGCACCAGCCGCTCGATCTGGTCGGGCCACTCCAAGTATTCGCCCTCGCCAATCGTGAAGGCGCCGCGCCGGGTTATGAAATCATCGTTGCCGCAATGCAGCGCGGCCGTGTGGATGCTTCGGCTGGTCCCAGCCTTGTCGTTGACCACGGCCTTGAAGCCCTCGGGTCTGCCGACACGTTGGTGATACCAGGTGGCCCCGGGGTCGAGGCTGCGGCACGAGAGCGGCAACTCGTGCAAGCCCTTCGCCGCACTGCAGGATCGATCCGCAGGGTCTGCACGGTTTGTACCGGTTCATTTCTGTTGGCGGAGACCGGCTTGCTCAGTGGAAAACGGGCTACCACCCACTGGAGAAGCTGCGCGGACCTTGCGGCCAAATATCCCGACATTGAGGTTCTGAGCGACCCGATCTTCGTGCATGATGGCGGATTTTGGACGTCGGCGGGGGTAACCGCCGGGATAGACATGGCTCTGGCACTGGTCGAGGACGACTGCGGTCAGGCGATGGCTGCACGGGTTGCACGGGACTTGGTGGTTTACTTGCGCCGGCCAGGCGGCCAGGCTCAATTCAGCGAGCCGCTTGCTTTGCAGCAGCGATCGAACCAAGGCGACTACGGCAAGTTGATCGAACTGGTTGAGTCGACATTGAATCGCTCATGGTCTATCGACGAACTAGCAAAAACCGCAGGACAATCGCCTAGAACTTTTCAGCGCCGCTTCACCGAAGCCGTTGGTCGATCGCCTGCTGTGGCGATCGAAACCCTTCGGATTTCACGCGCCCGTTTGATGCTGGAGACAACGCGAGCTCCGCTAACCGTCGTTGCGTCAAGATGCGGCTTCGGATCACAGGAGCAAATGCGACGAGCGTTTCATCGGCAGCTCGGCGTTACGCCTGGCTGGATTCGAGAGCACTTCGGAAAGCTTGGTTAACGTCGGCTTCGGCGACGGTATCTGCTAGTTGAGCTCGCAATGGTCATTCGACCTCGCGTATGTGACCAGGCCTCCTATAATTCTTGACGATATTTTTGCTATCCGTGCGACGTGATTGGCGCGTTTCCTCATCGAGAGGCCTCTTGGATTGCATGGCCGCTTCAATACATGATAAGCCTCGCGTTGGTTGCACGGAACGCGGCGAAGCTGCAGTCGAAAGTGGTGTCGCCTACGTCACCGCATTCACGACCTGATATTCCGGCCGACGCCACACCTCTCCGCCAACAACTTCTTCGATGATCTCGGCCGCACGCAAGATGTCGGTCTCGCCGACATAGAGCGGCGCAATGCCAAATCGCATGATATCCGGCGCACGGAAGTCGCCGATCACGCCGCGGGCGATGAGAGCCTGCATCGCGGCGTAGCCTCCATCAAACGCGAAAGAGACTTGCGAGCCGCGCTCGCCGTGGGCACGTGGCGTGACCAGCTTCAGCGATGGGCAGCGGCGCTCGACCTCGGCGATCAAGAGATCGGCCAGAGCCAATGAGCGCGCGCGAACTTCGTCAATATCGACGCGGTCCCAGATGTCGAGCGACGCTTCCAGCGCCGCCATTGCCAACACCGGCGGTGTGCCCACCCGCATCCGCTCGACGCCGGCGGCAGGTGCGTAGCCAAGATCGAAGGCAAACGGCTTGGCGTGTCCCATCCAGCCCGAAAGCGCGACACGTGTTCGATCGGCGTGGCGCGGCGCAACGTAGACGAAGGCCGGGGCGCCAGGCCCTCCATTGAGATATTTGTAACTGCAGCCGGCGGCGAAATCCGCGCCAACGCCGGCAAGATTGACAGGCAACGCACCGGCGGAGTGTGCGAGGTCCCAGACCGTAAGGATCCCGAGTGAGCGCGCCTTCGCGGTCAGCTTCGCCATGTCGTGCCGACGGCCCGTACGGTAATCGACTTCGGTAAGATACAGAACCGCGACTTCGTCCGACAGCGACATCTCGACCAGCTCCGGCGCCGTCAGCCGCAATTGGTGGCCGCGCCCAATCGTCGCGATCAGCCCTTCAGCAATATAGAGATCAGTCGGAAAGTTCCCGGTATCCGACAGAACGATCTTGCGCCCTGGCCTCATATCGAGTGCAGCTGCGAGTGCCTGATAGACTTTCAGCGACAGCGTATCACCCATCACGACCGAGCCCCGCTCGGCTCCGATCAACCGTGCGATCCGATCACCTACGCGACGCGGCTGCACGTACCAGTCAGCCGTATTCCAGGCGCGAATAAGTTCATCGCCCCACTCTGCCTTGATGACGCGATCAACCCTCTGCGGGACCCCGAGCGGTAGCGCGCCGAGCGAGTTGCCATCGAGATAGATGACGCCGGCCGGTAGATGGAAGAGAGCCCTGGTGTCGTCGTAGACGCGGAGTTGTTTCTCGAACATAGCCGTTCTCACAGGATGGTGCGGACGCGCCAGAGTTCCGGAAACAGCTCGACTTCCAGCATCCGCTTGAGATAGCTGACACCACCGGTACCGCCGGTACCGCGCTTAAAGCCGATAATGCGCTCGACGGTCGTGACGTGATTGAAGCGCCAGCGGCGAAAATAGTCCTCGAAGTCAACCAGCTTCTCGGCGAGCTCATAAAGGGTCCAATTTGCCTCCGGCGCCACGTAGACCCGACGCCACGTTTGCAAAACACCCTCGTCGAAGCGATGAGCTTCGCGAACGTCGCGAGCCAGAACGGTTACCGGCATTTTGAGGCCGCAGCGATCAACGAGCTGCAGGACCTCTTGATAAAGGCTCGGCGTGGCGAGCTCGGCTTCGAGCAGAGCCATCACCGCGACGTCATGGGCGTGCGGCTTGAGCATCGCATGGTTGCGATTGCCGAGAAGATATTCGATCAGTCGATACTGAAAGGACTGAAAGCCGGAGGATTGTCCGAGCCGCGAGCGGAAGTGCGTGTACTCGCTGGGCGTCATGGTGCGGAGCACATCCCAAGCGTTGTTCAATTGCTCGAAGATCCGAGACACGCGCGCGAGCATTTTCAACGCCGCCGACACTTCATCTCGCGCTATCGCGCGGCGCGCCGCGCTGAGCTCGTGGATCGCAAGCCGCATCCACAGCTCGGAAGTCTGATGCTGGACGATGAACAGCATTTCATCATGGGCATCCGAAATCGGATGCTGTGCGCCGAGGATCACGTCGAGATTGAGATAGTCGCCGTACGACATCTTGCGCGCGAAATCGATCTCGGCGCCCTCATTTGCAGGATCGAAGTCTTGGTTGCTCATGACGGCTCCTCCAGACCTTTCCGAGCTATTGCCAATCAAGCCCGACGAGACTCCGCGTGATGGCGGAAGACGGATCCTTCAGCCCATCGACAATCGTAAAATGGTTGTGCCCAGGCGCGACGACCGACCGCGTCGGCACGTCGAAGCCAGTCCAGACATTCGCCATCAGCTCCCCCTGGCGGATGAATTCGGGGCGTTCCCAAGCGCCAACCCAGGTCGTGAGCAACGAACCGCCCCGCGGCAGGTGCAGAGCGGCGCTTTCGATCGTCGCCTCTTCGATCGTCAAACCAAGCGTGTCGTTCATCTTGGTCTTTAGAAGCGGCCGCAGATCGTGCAGACCGCTGATCGACAGGGTTCCGGCGATGCGGTCATAGATGGAAGGCTCGAGGCGGCTGTCATCGCAGAGGATTCGCGTCACCAGATGGCCTCCCGCTGAATGACCGGCGAGCCGGATTGGCCCCGCGACCTGCGCCGCAGCAGTCGCGACCGCGGCAGCTATCTCTGCCGTGATCTCGGAGACCCGCGCGGTCGGCGCCAGCGTGTAACTCGGCAACGCCATCGCCCAGCCAAGTTGCCGCGCTCCCTCGGCCAGGTCCGTCCAGAACGACTTGTCGAACCGCATCCAGTAGCCACCATGCACGAAGACGACAAGGCCGTTGGTCTCGCCGTCGGGAAGGACCAAGTCGAGGCATTGCCGGTCGCGTGATCCGTAGGCGATATCGGCCTTGAAAGATGCGAGCCCGGCGCGGTACGCGGCGGCCCGTTCCGCCCACAGCGCAGGCAACTTGTCCGAGCCCGGCACATGAGCCGAGTTGGCATAGGCATCGTCCCAATCGCGCATCGTAGGGGCCCACCGACGGTTTTGACCGCAGACAGTCTGCCACTGGCGCCGGCTGCGAGCCAGCTTTATTTTAAGCTTAAAGGATCATCTTGGTATGCCAGCTGTTCGACTGACGGCTTTGACCAGGCCTAGTCATTGTCCGAGAAGGAAGAGAGCCGTCATCGCCGCGACAGGTCCCAGCAGCAATCTAGACCGATGCTCCGTCCGAGATTGAGCTGGGAACTCCGATGAAAACTCATCGACGAATGTCAAGAATGCGGTCGAACGCATGGGTCTTGAAAAGCTCAGTACTATGAAGCGTGGAGATCGGGCATCGCACAAGGCTGTCGGAATCCTGCTCGGTCTCGCCGCTCAGTTGCCGGGATCCCAGACCACCGGCAAATTGAGCAGCCCTCGAAACGCCCAACCACCGATCCGAACGGGCTCGCCCTTTGCAAGCCTAAGGTTCTTCAACCTTTTGGAGACAGCGGGCAGCGCGACATCGGCAATCATCGCACGGGAGGCCCACGCTCCCGGGCTTTTGCCGAAGAGCGCGCACGGCACGAAGTGCCGGCCGCCTCCATTGGCACCAGGACCGCTCGTCAACCGAGGGCCGCGACGTGGGTTCCTGGCCAAGCAAAAGCGGCCGCCAAAAGACTTCCGTAGAACCACGGGATTTCGCCTTGCGCCCGGCGGTCCTCGCTGAGCGTCGTGTTTGTGCAGTGTCCGCCCGACACCTTTACTGCTGGCACGGAGAAGCGAGAGCAGTTCGAGATTCCGGCGGAAGTCGGTCGCCAATTCGTTGCAGACATCCAGGCCTGCGGTCACCACCTGCCATGCTAAAATCGACACGTTGACGCATTGCGGCAAAGACAGCCGATATTGCCGTGTTGACGTCAAGTAATCGCGGTTCACGGACGATTTCTTCCTTTCGAAGCCGATGTTTACGCCGCATCTGATCAAGGGTCTCTCCGTGAGCAGGTCGACAAAAGGTGGCGGATGCATTGAGATCGCGGATCGTTTATGAGAACGGTGAGGCGTAGCAGACCATATGCCCAAGCCGAACGGACCGAACGCGGGTTTTGTCAAGGATTGGCTGGAACAGCTAGGGCTGTCCGGCTACCTACAGGCGTTCCTCGATAACGACATCGACGCCGGCAATGTGGCGCATCTGACCTCGACCGATCTTGTCGAACTCGGCGTCACGTCAGTCGGGCATCGCCGCCGGCTACTCGACGCGATCGCAAAACTTGCCGTTGAGGTGCAGCGGCCCGAGCCTAAGGAAAGCCCGTCCCCTCGGTCGCTTGCACCCCGGCCGATCGCCAACGCCGAGCGGCGACAGGTCACAACCATGTTCTGCGACCTCGTCGGCTACACCAGACTGTCCTCCGATTTCGACCCCGAGATCGTGCTGGAGCTCCTCACCAGTTACAAGGATGCCTGCGCCACGCTGATCGAGCGGTATGGCGGATACGTGCTGCGCTATATCGGGGACGGCGTGCTCGCGACCTACGGATATCCGCGCGCGCGCGAGGACGACGCGGCACGCGCGGTCGCTACCGGGCTGATGCTCGCCGAGGAGATCGGCAAGCTGGTGACACCAAGCGGAGAACAACTCCATGTACGGATCGGCATCGCCACCGGGTCGGTCGTCGTCGGCGACCTGGTCGGCCATGCCGCCATTGAGCGGGACTCGCTGGTAGGCGAAGCACCCAACTTAGCCGCGCGGCTGCAAGGCGAAGCCGGGGCCGGCGAGGTGCTCATCGCGGAAACGACTGCAAAAATTATCGGCGGACAGTTCCGCCTGGAAAAGCTCGGCATGCGAAGCCTGAAGGGCTTCAGCACGCCGGTCATGGCCTATCGTGTGATCGGGGAACAGCGGGGTGCGACCCGCTTCGACGCTGTGCACGGCGCAGTCAGCTTGCCCATGATCAGTCGCGAGCACGATATCTCCCAACTGGTTGACCGCGCCGCCACGGCCCTGCTCGGCCAGGGCCAGATCGTCGTGATCACCGGCGAGGCCGGCATCGGAAAGTCGCGCCTGATCGAGGAGATGCACCGCAGGCTCGAGATCAGACCGGAACAGCGTGTGGTGCTGCAATGTTCACCGATCCACACCAACCGCCCGTTCCATCCGATCACCCACTATCTCGACTACATGACGGGCGTGGAAGCGCCGGATGCTGATGTGCGCCAGCTCGACAAGCTCGACGCAATGCTGCGCAGGCTCGGCCAAGCGAACCCCGAACGGCTGGCGCTAATCGCCGAACTGTTGCGGCGCGAGAGCAGCGACCGAAGGCTATTGGTGCGGCTTGCGCCCACAGAAATCAGGGCACGCACCATCGCGGCGCTGCTCGACATAGTCGAGGCGATCTCGCGCGAGAGCCCAATCATCGTCATCGAGGACGTGCACTGGGCGGATCCCTCGACCAACGAATGGTTGGAGCAGCTGGCCGGAATGATCCGCGGCCTTCCGGTATTGCTGGTCGCGACCATGCGCCCGGAGGAAATGCCGCAATGGGCACAACGTTCCGGCGCAAGCATTCTGAAACTGGCGCGGCTGCAGCCCGACGAGATCAGGCGGCTAATCAATACCATCGCCGTCGCGCGCAAGATGCCGACCAGTATGATCGATGCGATCGTGGTGCGCTCGGATGGCATTCCGATCTTTGCCGAGGAATTGGCCCGCAGCCTGCAGGCGATGGGGGACGGCTCTCCCGGCGCGACGGATGCGAACGCGATTCCGGTAACCCTGAACGAAATCCTGCTGGCGCGGCTCGACCTGCTCGAAAATGGCCGCGAGACCGCGCAGCTCGCGGCGGCTATCGGGCGCGACGTCCCGCTCGATCTGATGATAGCGGTATCGTCCTTTGGCGAGGCCGCAATGCGGGAAAGCATCGAGGGGTTGGTCGGAAGCGGCATCTTCGTCACGCGTCCCAGCGGCTTTGGTGATGTCGTCGATTTCCGCCATGCCCTGCTGCGCGACGCCGCCTATCACCTGCTACTTCGGCGCGACCGGTTGCGCGTCCACAAGCTGATTGCCGACACCATCGAGGCGAATTTTCCCGCAATCGTTGACAGCATGCCGCACTTGCTGGCGCACCAGTTCGCGGAAGCCGGGGACCATGCCGCCGCCATCATCTATCTGGAAAAAGCAGGACGCGACGCCGCGCGTCGTTCGGCGGCGGTCGAGGCAGTCGCACATTTCACCGCAGCGCTGGAGCAGACCTCGCGCCTGCCACCGGGAGGCGAACGTGACGTCCGAGAATTCGACTTGCGGCTTGCCATTCTGGGGCCACTGATCGCAGCACGTGGCTATGGCGCGGGCGAGGTCGAGGGGCAGATCGCGCATGCCGTCGAGCTTTCGGCGCGCATCGGCGGCGGCGAACGCATCGTTCCGGCGCTGTTCCTGAATTGGATCGCCCGCTTCAATGAAACCGATGTTCGGATTGAAGTGGCCCGCCAGATCATGCGGGTGGCGGCGCACGGCAGCACGCTAGACAAGCTGATCGCGCATCGCTGCATGGGCACGACTTTGCTGTTCCGTGGTGAGTTCGCCGCGGCGATCGCTCAGTTCGAGCTATTCCAGAAATTGTTCATTCCTGAACAACACAACGATGCGCTGAACAAGGTCGGCGCCACCGTCCATGCCGTCACCGTCAAGGTCGGGCTTGCCGAAGCCTGGACTATGCTCGGCGACATAGAGCGAGCCGGCATCTGGCGCAAAGCTGCGCTCGACGCTTCCAACGCGAGCGGCCACTACCAGACGATCTGTCATACCACCGCCTTCGCAGGCGGCCTGCTCGCCGCCTTGATGGAAGACGCCAACGATCTTGCCTTCCATGCCGTGCGGTTGCGGGACCTCACGTTGCAGCACGACCTGCCCTACTGGCGGCCGCACGCCGATCTGCTTGCAGGCATGGCTGACATTCATCGGGGATATGTCGAAAAGGGCTTCCGTCTGGCGCAGCACGGTATGCAACGCATGATCGCCGAGCGCTTGCCCTCGCTGTCTGCGTGGTGCGTGGTGTTCACCGGCGGCTGTGTCAGGGCACACCGCCCCGAGGAAGGGCTCGCGACTTTGGCAGGTATCGCCGGGGAGATCGATACCGGCGAGCGCTGGACAGCTGGCGAGTTTCACCGGTTACGCGGCCTACTACGCCTGCAATCCGGCGATAACCCGGGTGGCCTTGAGGACCTCGCGGAAGCGCAGCGGATCGCTATTCAGCAAGGCTCGGCACTGATCGAGCGCCGCGTTAAGGCTGATCGCGAGCGGGTGGCCAAAGCAAGCTGAACTTTCATCGCACCTATCGGCCATTTCCCTCTATGACGCGGCCTTAGGTCGGCAGCGATTCAAGACCAAACGTGGGTTCAAGGTGCGCTCGGAGGGCGTTCGCATTTGATGCGATTTCAATGGGTTACAGGGGCCAGGAACGACTCGAGGCGCGTTTCGTGGGCAAAAGTGCCTTTTGGCCCAACCGCTGAATAAGAGCCCTTCCCTAAACGAGGTCAGGTTGGCCTCGTCGCTCATAACGGTCTGATTGCAACTTCGTGTCCTTCCGCAGCTTAGGAATAAGAAGGCCCCCCACAGGCTGAAGCAGCGGTACGGGTTCAGCCATTGACTCGGTGCTGGGGATTTCAGCGTCTCAGTTCAGGAAGGAAACGCCGCTGGGCGTTTATTTTTATGGCCGGCGCCGTCCTTTCTAGGGAGTTGCGGCAAATCAATAGGAGCCTTTGCACAAGTGGTAAGTTGTCGCGCTGCACCGGGGCATGTGGCAGGTCCAAGACGAGGTCGAGCCATGAGCACTGTCCCTTTAGACGTTGAACGTAAATGCGAGCAGCGGTGGGCCGCCAGGCGTAAGCAGTCGGTTCTAGCAGGAGCCCCCGAAAAGCACGCCGCCGAAAGCCCGATTGAACCGCCTGTCGTGCTTATAAAGGCTGAGCAAGAAGCGACTGTTTCAAACCCTCCGGCCCGCGAAGCAGGAGTTGTCGGGCCTCGCTGAAATAGCGCTGCCGCTCTAATGACCACGTCAATACTTCCTGACGATTGTCCGGTTAGCATCGGGAAGCCGGCATTGCGGAGCCCGCCTGAAATTCCGCCAACGGGACAAGCCATTTCGGGTCCTGGCTGCGCACTTTTGTGATCCCGCTCAACCCGCCGGTGCCACGGTATCGATACCCAGCGAACTCAGCACGGCCCGGGCTCGATCGGGCAACGGACCTTCATCGGAAAATGACTTTAAAGCGCGCAACTTGAGCCAACTTGTGGCGTCGGCACCGTAGGAAGACGGGATCGGAAAAACGTGGCACAAACTGCACTATCACACTAGGTTCCGTTGGACGTAGGCTCTGGCTCCAACACGCAGGAGTAGAGTCATGGGCAGTGAACTCCTCAAGAGCGTCTGCATAGGTCCTTTTCGGACTTTGCCCCTTCGTCATGATCGGCATAGCGATGATCGTGCAGTAAGCGCGATCTGGCAGCTAGCCCTACCGATGCACAGCATTGGTTTACCGAGCAACAAGTTCAAAAGTCCGTGCTTGGGCACAGCGCTCAAGGCTTCGTCGAACGGAATTGCTCACCCGTCACCTCGGAAATGCGCCTCAAGACCCTGTTTAGCGCTGTTCGAACAGAATCATTCGTATAGGGGTCGTCCGGATGTGGTGGAGAACCGTCCTTGTTGAAATATGGCCGCTCGTCCATTCTGCGTCCCCATTCGACGTCTGCCTGGCGGACAAGTTCCTCAAGGCGATCATCTGAGGCGAGAACTCGCTGGCAGTAGTCGGCCAAAGCGCGGAGCGGCTGATCAAGGTTGTTGAGCAGCAGCATGCTTCCTTTGAGTTGGCGTGGCAACAGCGCCTGCAATGCTCCCGTCGAATCCAACAGATTGCTTCGCAACCATGTATCGATCTCTATCTCGGCCGCCTGCACTTTGGAGACCGCGGAGCCGCCTTTCATCGCGCCCGGACCAAGCATCCGCCCGATAGCTTCGTTCGCCGTGAACTTTCGCCCTTGGCGGATTTCGCGTTCAAGTTCAGCCTCCGCCTTTGAACGTTTGTCGTCATCGCTCATCGAGTTGTCCTTTCTTGCAAGCCCAAGGCCCTGGGGCGGCAATCCGGGGGGCGCATAGCCCCTGCGCCCGGCATGTGATGCCCTCTCTGATTGCTCCGCGCCCCCCGTTCGAATGCCCGCGATGTACGAGATAGTGCCGATGCACGGAGCCATGCCGCCACCGCCGAGTGCAACAGCACCGGTCCACTAACCTCCGTAATGTGCGGCGCGGCTGTCGCTAGCCGGGTCGTCGAACGTTTCATTTGGCGGAGACTGTTCGTGACGTGTCTTCACCGAGTTGCTGTCCTTGAGCGAGCCTGCGCTCCAACATGCCCATGACGGTGTTTATTGCGTCAAACGCTCTCGAGTGGGAGTCGTCTCCTCCCAGGTGCGTCAGATCGAACACCAAGATCTTCTGCCGTGCAATCGCACTCTTGTATGGTTCCTCCTCAGGATTGATATCTCCGACACGGTTCGTCCCTCCCGAAATCGACTTTGAGATTTTCAGAGCGACATCGTCCTGGGACAAGAACAAGCCAATGCGGGGGCGCCGAGGGCCCATTCCTTCGACAACTTTGATAAACTCGTCAAATGCAACGTCGGGCGCGACCAACGCCACGTTCTTCAGCTTCGACATCGTTCCGCCGCGCGGTACTTTCACACGGAGTGCATCAAGAGTTACCAGGCAGCCCATGGAGTGGCAGACAAGGGTGATCTCGTTAACGCTGGGATTCGAGGTCACGACAGCCAAGAGCTGGGACAGCGACACGCCCGATTGCATCGCGACCTTGCGGTCGTGCTCATATGAACCGAGGTTTGCCGCTCCCTGCGACGGCCAAGAAAAGAGAACCGGAATGACCGGAAGCCTGCCGTCCTCGACGAACTGGGCGTAGCGGTACACCGCGTCGTCGAAGCGATTGTTAAATCCATGAATGAAGACCATCGCCTTGCTGCGGTGCTTTGACCTTGCCACAGTAGTGACGGCTTTTTCGAACGCGGTGCGATCCAGATATTCTGCCGACGTCGTCACGAACTCTTTGCGTGGGTCGCCTGGAGGGGATATCGGCCACTGTATTTCGCCGACCGCACGGGAACCATCTGGTGGAATGGAAATCGTGACTTGGCCAAACGCCAGCTCGTCCGACGGCTCTCGGCTAAACATCTCACCAGCGTCGCTGCTGGATCTGGCCCGCGTCGTTCCGACAAGGATAGGTACTTGCGCGGCGGCTTCGACTATCTCATCGCTTGGCACAAGCACGCCTTGCAGGGGCCGGATCGTGCAAGAGCAGCAGGTCGCGACCACTAGCAAGGCAATTGCAACCTGAACGGAGGCGACAGTTCGGCTCCCTGGATGCATTCGGCCTGCGCCTTTCCCGTTCGGCCGTATCGGCCCCCAAATCTGTAAACCGGGACTTTGCGGACGCGCCCTCAGTTTTTTCCGCTCGCTTGTTCGACTAGACAAGGTGACGAAATAGCCGGCGTAGAGTGGAGACATTCCCAGATTCATTGAGTGGCCAGTGCCCCGGCATAACCACAAGCCGGCAGTCAGGCGTCGCCGCTGCCATCCTCTGAAGGTCGGCTGGCGCAATCCAGCCATCTTGCTCTCCCCCAGATAACGAGATGGGAGTGCCCGATCTCGGACATACGCTGCTCGAGCTCGTGAATCTCCCATTCGCGCGTGAGATTGACCAGAGCGCCAGTCCAGATCCCATCTGAGACGCCAGCCGTCTAATTCAGGATTTCTGCCGGATGCGCGTGATTGACATTGACTTAAGTCAAGGGAGCGATCGTGGACCATCGTCAGCGCCACCGTGAATGACCGGTCTCCACTGGTGCGCAAATTATGGGCGGATGCGCTGGATAGCATTGGGATCAAGCACCGCGCCGACGACGAATGATGCGGGCCTTGACCCAGATCAACCTCGCTATCACGCCGAACGGCAGTGTCCGCAGGATCATCCCACTTCGGATCGATTGCGGAGTCTGATCATGAAGTCCGTTTCCGCCGAAGAAGCCGTCGCGATGATCCCGAACAATGCGCGCATCATGATTGGCGGTTTCATGGGCGTGGGCACGCCAGAGCGCCTGCTCGACGAATTGGTCCGGCAAAAGAAGTCGGGCCTGACGTTGATCAGCAATGATGCGGCCACACCTGGCAAAGGCGTCGGCAAGTTGTTCGAGGGGGCGCAAGTATCGAGCATGATCGGCACCCATATAGGATTGAATCCGAAGGCACAGCAGCAGATGCTGGGCAAGCAGATCACGGTCGACTTGATTCCGCAGGGCACGTTCGTCGAGCGTATCCGTGCGGGCGGCTGCGGCCTTGGAGGCGTCCTGACACCCACCGGCGTCGGCACTCTCGTGGAAGATGGCAAGCAGAAGATCGAAGTCGACGGCAAACCGTACCTGCTGGAGAAGGCGCTGCGCGCCGATTTCGCGCTCGTGCACGCCTTCCTGGCCGATTACGCCGGCAACCTGTCCTATGCCCTCACCGCACGGAATTTCAATCCGGTCATGGCGATGGCGGCAGATACCGTGATCGTGACCGCCGAACACATTGTTCCCGTCGGCGTGATTGCTCCCGATCACGTCATGACACCGGGACCACTAGTCGACTATCTCGTTGCGAATGGGTGAGCCATGGATGCACAGACCATCATCGCTCGGCGCGTCGCGAGAGAGCTACGACCTGGCAATCTCGTCAATCTCGGCATTGGAATTCCGACGCTGGTTGCAAACTACGTTCCTGCCGGGCTCAACGTGTTCTTCCAGTCCGAAAACGGACTGATTGGCACCGGCCCAATTCCCGAACAGGGCATGGCACATCCGCTGCTGACCGATGCCGGAGGCAAGCCGATCAGCGCATTGCCTGGTGCGGCCACCTTCGACAGCGCGATTTCGTTCGGCCTGATCCGTGGCGGCCATGTCGATATCACGGTGCTCGGGGGCTTGCAGGTGGACGCCGATGGCCATCTCGCCAACTGGATGATCCCGGGCAAGATGGTGCCGGGCATGGGCGGCGCCATGGATCTCGTCACAGGTGCCAAGCGCGTCATCGTCGCCATGCAACACGCAGCAAGAGGAAAATCGAAGATCGTGGCCAGGTGCAACCTGCCGCTGACATCGGTGCGACCGGTCGACCTCGTGGTGACCGACATGGCGGTCATCGCGTTTCCGGGAGGCAAGGCAACGCTTCTGGAAACAGCGCCGGGCGTAACCGTAGCGGAGGTTCTGGAAGTGACGGAAGCCGAACTCGCGCTTCCCGATGCAATACCCGCAATGATGCTGTGACGAGAGCGAGCAGATACCATGAGAATTTTCTACGGGTTCGACGAGCTCAGGTCGGCGGTCGGCACTGAAATCGGCGTCAGCGACTGGATCGAGATTACCCAGGAACGCATCAACAAATTTGCCGATGCCACCTGCGACGACCAATGGATCCATGTCGACCAGGAGCGGGCAAAGGTCGAAATGCCTGGGGGCAAGACCATCGCACACGGCCTCTTGTCGCTGAGCCTGACCCCGATGTTCATTCGCTCGGTGATGGGCCTCAAGGGTCTGAAGAATACCCTCAATTACGGCGCTGATCGAATCCGGTATCTGGCGCCGGTGCCAGCAGGATCAAAGCTGCGTGGGCGCGTCGGCATTGCGGAAGCCGAAGACGTGCCGCCCAATGGGCTGAGGGTTCACTACCGCGTGGTGATCGAGATGGAGAGCGGTACTCGCCCTGCCTGCGTCGCCGAGGTCATCGGCCTGCACTATAGCTGAATTGACTTGCCCGTGCTTCAATCGATGATGTGGTATCCGCCATCGATATAGAGCACGCTGCCGGTAATCAGCTTGGCACCATCGAGCGCGAGAAATGCCGTAGCTTTGCCGACGTCATCGATGCTGACGAGGCTGCGTGTCGGCGCCTGTGACTGGGCCTTGTCCATTAATTCGTCAAATTCCGGGATCCCGGATGCTGCGCGCGTGGCAAGCGGCCCCGGCGAGATAGCGTGCACCCGAATGCCTTTCGGCCCGAGCTCGGCCGCGATGTAACGCACCGCCGCCTCCAGCGCCGCCTTCGCGACGCCCATGACGTTGTAGTTCTTCACCACCATTTGGCTGCCGTAATAGGTCATGGTGAACATCGTGCCGCCGTTCTTCATCAATGGCTCGGCGAGATGGGCCATGCGCATGAACGACCAGCAGGACACATCCATGGTCTTCTGGAAGCCCGCACGATCGACATCGACCACGCGACCATGTAGGGCGTCCTTCGGTGAGAACGCAATCGAGTGAAGCAGGAAATCGAGCTGCCCCCACTCCTTCTCGATCCGCTCGAACACTTTCTCAGTCTCGCCCTCGGCCATCACGTCGAGCGGCATGAAGATCGACGATTCCAACGCCTTGGCCAGCGGTTCGACGTGCTTCCTGGCCTTCTCGTTCAGGTAAGTGACAGCGAGTTCTGCGCCGAGCGCCCGAAACGCCTTGGCACAGCCCCAGGCGATCGATTGGTCATTGGCTATGCCGACGATCAACCCCTTCTTGCCCTTGAGCGCGATATTGGTCTCAGGATAAACCGGGATATTCATGACATTCTCTCGCGTCTGGAATTCGGAGACGATTGGTTCGTGAGCAGCGTCAGCGTATGCCGCGCGATCATCAGTTCCTCGTCCGTCGGCATGACGTAGACGGGAATTCGACTGTCGGATCGGGAAATCCTGGTCGCATGCCGCGCATTCTCGACGGGATCGATCATGATCCCAAGCCAAGCCAACCTTTCGCAAATCCGGGCACGGATCGAATTGGAGTTTTCGCCGATCCCCGCCGTGAAGACGAACCCGTCTAGCCCTGCCATCGCGGCCGCCAGCATGCCGGCGTTGAGGCCGATGCGATAAACGAAATAGTCGATCGCGAATGCGGCGTGCGGGTCGGCGCTGGCCTCCAGCTCGCGCATGTCGTTGCTGACGCCGGATAGGCCTTTCAGTCCGCAATCGCGATACAGGAAGTCCTGAACCTTGGGCGCAGACATCCCCTTCTCGGTAAGCAAGTACAGCACGACACCAGGATCGATCTGGCCCGGCCGCGTTCCCATCGCGAGGCCATCGAGTGCCGTGAACCCCATCGTGCTCTCGACACTCCGGCCCGCCCGCATCGCGCACATCGAGGCGCCGCTGCCGAGATGGGCCACGATCACACGTCCGGCCGCAACCTCAGGCGCCACCTGCGGCAGCCGTTTGGCCACGTATTCATAGGACAGCCCGTGGAAGCCATAGCGCCTGACGCCTTCGGCGTACAGTTGATGCGGAATGGCATAATGGTCGGCGAGCGGATCGTGATCGCGGTGGAACGCCGTATCGAAGCAGGCAACCTGTGGCATCGTCGGAAAATTCGCCAGCAGGGACTTGATGGGCGCCAGATTGTGCGGCTGGTGCAACGGCGCCAGCGGCGCGTAGCGTTCCAACCGCGACACGATCGCGGGATCGATCAGCACCGGGCTCGCATGATCAGGCCCGCCGTGAACAACGCGATGGCCAACGGCGACAGGATTGATGTTGAGCTCGTCTCTCAGCCAAGAGCCTGCGACGGCCATGGCGGCAGGAACATCGACAACTGCCTCGATCGGATAGGCACGATCGGCCAGAGGGGCGCCGTCGGAGCCACTGGCTCGCATCCGCGGCCGGCTGCCGATACCATCCATCTGACCCTTCAGCTGCCGCTGCAGCCGGCCCTCGCCTTCCACCGCAAAGATCTGGAATTTCACGCTGGAGGAGCCCGCATTGACGACAAGGATCGTATCCATGACCGTCACGCCGCCGCGATGGGGGCACGGCGACGCCGGGCATCCGCGTAGAGGCAAGCCACTGCGGCTGACGCCATTCGCGACCGCGCGGAATCCGCGCGCGACGTCAGCACGACCGGCACGCGCGCCCCTAATACGATGCCGGCGCCATCAGCCTTGGCAAAATAGGCGAGATTCTTCGCAAGCATGTTGCCGGACTCGAGATCGGGAACGACCAGGATCTGCGCCTGCCCAGCGACCTCCGATTTGATTCCCTTGATCCGCGCCGCTTCCATGTCGATCGCATTGTCGAAGGCGAGCGGTCCGTCGAGCAGCGCACCGGTGATCTGCTTGCGGTCCGCCATTTTGCAGAGCGCGGCGGCTTCGATCGTTGACGGGATCTTCGAAGTTACGGTCTCGACCGCCGACAGGATCGCCACCCGCGGGGTCGTACCGAAACCGGCCTCATTGTAGAGATCGACCGCGTTTTGGATGATGTCTCGCTTGGCATCCAGGTCCGGGAAAATGTTGATGGCGGCGTCGGTGACGAACACCGTCTCGGTGTACGCCGGCACATCCATGACGAAGACGTGGCTGATGCGCCTGTCGGTGCGCAGCCCGCCGACCTTCGCCGTGACGCTGCGCATCAGTTCATCGGTATGGAGGCTGCCCTTCATCAGGACTTCGCCCCTGCCCTCGTGAATAAGTTCGACGCTTTTGGCCGCCGCGGCAGCTTCCGTGGGCGGCGTATCGACGATCTCGCAACCTTCGATATCGAGATTATGCTTCGCTGCGACATCCTTGATCCGTGCGGTAGGACCGACCAGAACAGCTTTGATGATGCCAGCCTGAGCAGAATCGATCGCCCCGCGCAGCGAACTCTCGTCGCAGGGATGCACGACGATCGTGGATACCGAAGGAACGCCCCTCGCTGCCACGATGAGCCGATCGTACTTCGATCCCGGCTGGGTTTCGCTCGCTCCGGCTGCCATGATACTCATTGCTTCGCCTCGAATTGCTATGAAGCCCGGGCTTTTGGATCGAAAGGGACCGTATTCCCCTGACCGTCAAGCCCGAACAGCCCGGAGACCTGGTTCAATCGGCTGGCCACTTCACCCGATATTTCCGAGGCTGCCGACAACACGTCCCGAATGGCGGCAAACGCCCCGCGGCGCTCGTCCATGTTGTTTGGCAGGAGCTTTGGAATGGCCGCAAGCGCAGCCTCCCGATCGAGCAGCAGCATGAAGAATTGCTCGCGGACCAGCATCTTGAACTCCGCAAGGGTCATCCGCACGGACTCGTCGGCCCGGCGAAGTCGCCGCAGCGCCTCAAGGCTGCGTTCGTCGACCATGCCGCGGGCTGATCCAACATAGAGCAAGGCCCTGATGCCGGCCTCGCGCAAGCCACCAGAGTCGATCCTCGATTTCAGTTCCGCGCTACGCGTCCGCAATAGCTCCCGGTGCTTTGGATCCATCTTGCGGCGCTGCGACGGTGCCGACTGCGGATCAACCCCCACTGCCGCTTGCAGCGCCGGCGAGCCGTAAATGGCAAGAAACATCGCCTCGCTCATTGCTTCCTGCGAATCGCGCCACTGATCGAGCGAACTGACGATCTGCTTTGAAACCTGCTCCTGAAACGCCAGGAACGGATTGTCCTTGGCGACAGGTTTGCGCTCGTCGCGCGCCTTGTCCGCGGCGCTCTTGACCATCTTCATCCATGGATTTTTGCTGCTGAACGCCTCGTACTGCAGGCGAAGCGGATGCAAATTGCGCATCATCTCCGCCATTTGCGGCGTCACCATCGATTTGATCCAGGGCTGCAGGTATTTCCGATAAGCGGCGAGATTTATCTCCGAGACACGCTTGGCAGTCTCGAAGCGCCGCTCGTCCTCGGGCGAATTCACGCCCATCGCCCGGATGTCGTCCAGCGTGCGGGCCTCGCAGCGCATCACCCATTGTCCGACAGCAAGCCCATCATTGAGCGTATCGGCTCCCCTAGCCTCGAACGTCGCCTCGTAGAGGCCGGGCGGCAGGACGTCGATCAAGTCGATGTTACTCGAGAACTCTGCGTGCTCCTTCTTGGCGACGCCGCCGGAAACGAAAATGCCGAGATGGCCGATTGTCTCATGCACGGTGTAGACGATGGTCTGCCCGTGCGCCCTGATTTCATCGACATCCGCGTAAAGATCCAAGATCCAGTGCAGTGCCTGTTGCGGAGGCGTGATGTTGTCTCCTTTTGAGCAGAACACCACGATTGGCGACCGGATATTGCGCAGATCGACTGCGACTCCGTCCGACATCTTGACGCGGCCGGCAGCAAGATTGTTGCCGATGAAGAGTTCATCGACGATGAACTGGATCTCCTCGGCATTGAGATTGACGTGTCCGCCCCACCAACGTTCGAACTCCAGATAGCGATCGGCCTCAGTGTCGGCCTTGCTGTAGACGTTGTATTGCTTCGTCCACAATGTGTTCGAGGGATTCTGGCTCTCGAAGTTCTGCACCAACCAGGCACCGTCGAATTTGCCTGCGCCGAGGTCGCTGGAAAGCGCGGTCAACCAACTGCCGCCGAGCAGTCCCCCGGAGTAGCGCATCGGGTATTTGCCGTGCACACCGGCCCAATAAGCCAGTGGCGCGCCCGCGACGATCACCGGACCGAACAGTTCCGGCCGGAGCGAAGCCAGGATCATGATCGCCCAGCCGGCCTGACAGTTACCGATCACACAAGGTTTACCGTCGGCATCGGGATGCAGCTCAATGACCTTTTCGATGAATATGGCTTCAGCGTGTGCAATGCGCTCGATGGTCTGGCCCGGGATCGGCTCAGGCAGAAAGCCGATGAAATAGCAGGGATGCCCTGCTCGCATCGCAACGCCGATCTCACTATCGGCCTTGAAGCCGCCGATGCCCGGTCCGTGACCCGCGCGCGGGTCAACGATGATGAACGGCCGGCGCTCAAGGTCGATTTCCACGCCCTGGGGCGGAATGATGCGCACCAACGCATAGTTGACAGGTTGCTCGAGCTTGCGGCCGTCCAAGATCAGTTCGGCGGCATAGCTCAGAACGTGCGGGGCCGTTTGGGCGACGTGCTCGCGATACTGATCGCCGCGCTGGCGCAAGATGTCCAAAAGCAGAACGCTACGCTGCCCGGCGTCCACCATGTATTCCACGGCCTTGGCGACGACGCCCGACATGGGGCCGCCCGGGATTTGCGGGTTTTCCAACGACATCGTTTCGGTCCCTCCGCCAACGCCCGGATTGAAGCGCCTGGCGCGCTCGCGAGCGTTGACCTAGGTCAACTCTCGAGCGGAGCCTGCATTCTTTCTGAAGCCGGGAGGATAGGTCGATGACGATGCCCGAAAATTATGCAGCGAACGAGCGTCTGCGCGACGGCCGAGTTGTCACCATCCGCGCTTTACGGCCCGACGACAAAGACGACATGCTGTCCGCGATCGGCCGGACCGGCGACCAATCGCTTCAGCGCCGCTTCTTCGTTCCCAAACGTCGCTTCTCGGAGAGCGAGGTCGCCTACTTCCTGAACATCGATTTTGCCAAGCACGTCGCTTTAGTTGCGCTTACTGAAGAGGACGGACACGAGGTGATCATCGGCGGAGGTCGGTATGTCGTCGCGACGGCTGGAATAGCCGAGGTCGCTTTCGTGGTGATCGATGACTATCAAGGACAGGGCATCGCGACCTTGCTGATGCACGACCTTACGATCCTTGCACGCAAAGCTGAGCTCAAGGAACTGGTGGCTGAGGTCCTGCCAGAGAACACGGCGATGCGAAGGGTTTTCGCCAAGTTCGGCTTTCGGGTCCGGCCCGGAACGGACCCGCAGGTCGTTCACCTCGCTCTGTCTCTCTAGTAAGGCAGGAATTCCCCAGGAGGAGAATTGCTCCGCGGAATGCTCACCGGTCACGTTGGAGGAGCACAGGACAAAGAACACCACCCCGCTCCGCTCTCCGGCGGCGACCGCAAGGCGCTGTCCAAGGAGCTGGCACGTGCCCGTGCGGTGACAACGATCCTCGCCACCCAGTAGGCAGAGAAGCGTGCCGCGGGCGAGGCACTTATCCGCGAGGTGGAGGACCTGCTCTGCCAGAGCTGGAACGAGAAAATGTGGGCTGACGGCGGCCCGGTCGATCCCTCGTCGTCGATCGATCAGGCCATCAACGCCGGCTACCACCTCCCGATCCAACAGATAGCCGGCAGCCCATCGCCGCTGATCGCCACCAAGGCTGCCGAGCGAAGGCACGCCATCTTCGCCGGGCTCTGCCCCATCGTGCTCCTCCGCCAAGTCGCTCCCGAGCTCCCGGCAGAGATCAGTTCTAGCGCCTGGGCGACAATAGCCCCACGCCCGCCCCCAGATGCGCTGCGCGCGGCTACGCATTTTGCAGAATGCTCGGCTCGGGAAAGCGCGGTATCGCGAAGGCAATCCGGCCAATCTTGCCTCTGGACCTCGATCGGCAGCGGGCGGCTGCCCTGCCGGTCGCACTACATCATCAATCAAGGGCGCATCGACTGGGCCGGCGCCTGGATCCAGCGCGCAGGTGCTGTCTGGTCGCCACGCTGAAGTGCAGCGGCGCGAGGAGTCCAGGATTTCGATTGCGCTGACCGCAGCTGGACGGATCCAGGTATTTGCGGGAGGAGCCCTGGAAGATGAATCGATTGATGGCCTTGTCGCCAAGGCGGTTACTGAGGAAAACCTTCGCCTAGAAGAGGCGGTGGGCTCGGACCTGAGATCCCTGCTGCAAAGCCTTGAGCACTCGGTGAACCTCGTGAGGGAAGCCATGGCACGGCTGCAAGAAACTCAAGGGCTTGCCTCGGATCCGTAGGCACAACAGACGCAATCGGCCAAGGCCGCCATCACGTTACGACCGCTCTGGCGACACCCACTAGAACGAGGTCACCAATTCTTGGACGTGCAGACAACCACTTAGCCGCTCTTAGGCGCCAGTGCTTTTATCTTGCAGGTTTAATCGGTCGTCTTGGTTGCTTGCTCTCACCCATTGTCGCTTCCTCTCTCTGCCGTGACAAGGTCATTGCATCGACGTCACGCAGCGTCGCCGACCGCGCAAATCCTGATGTGCCGTGCTCGTTTCCACGCTCATCGACGGCACAATTTCGCTGCAGCAAAGGGCCTTGACGCTCCCTAGAAGCCGACGAAATATCGCTCCCGGAGATCAAAAATCGGAGCCAGATCCGATACGAAATCCCGCGCGCTCGACCCAAACACCGTCCCAAAATCCATGCGATCAATCGCATTTTCTCGTGCGGCGAAGCCCTTCTTCGGACGCAAAAATGCCCTTCCGCTCCCTCCCAAAGCGGCGCGGCAAACGCAAAAAAGCCCCGCCTCCGAAGAGGCGGGGCCTCCGATCCGTCAGGATCAGTCGCCGCCGCGGCGCGACCAGATCAGGGTGAAACCCTCGTCGCCTTCGATCCTAACCAGCGAGGCGTAGATCGGAGCCGGGAAGCTCGGATCGTCGAGCTTGACCGAGAGATATTCGCGATCGCTGTCGCGGACGGTCTTCTTCCAGGCGGCGCCGAACTCGGTGCTACCCGCAAAGATGCGGTAGTCGGGAGCCTTGTCGTTGTCCTTCTCGGATACGACGAACTTGGCCTTGATGTTGAGCGTCAGCGTCTTGATCGAGCCGGTGTAGCCGTTGTCCGAAGCGGTGAAAGTGCCGATGGTCGCCATGATAATCTCCGTCTGTGTTGCTCGGGCCGCGCCCATCGCAGCCTCGATGGCGATCCCTCGCCCGGGGAGCGATCGGCCCGCAGCCGCAAGGCCCGCAGCGCCAGCGGAGGACAGCGAAAGCCTGCTTTTTTGTCTTCCCGCGAGGAATGCCGCGCTTCGCGGCAGGGGAAAAAAGCAGGCGCGAGCTGTTGCGGGAAGGCGATCGAGGCTCTTTCCGTCCCCCGGGCCTGATCAGCCCAATCGAGGGTGCGTTGGACGCGAGCCTGTGCCCCGACTGACGGGGATTATCATGGCGACTGCCGGCGCCCCCCGCAGCATCGGAAAACGGCGGGATCGATCAAAAAAGCCAACGTCTGATCATCAATCGTAAGAACGATGCGCCGAACAAACGAAAGCGAACGGAGCGCATTTGCGCGTGGGTAACCGACGTCGCCGCCAGGACTGTCCGCCCGCTTTGCGCTCTCGCCGCGTGCGCTCTGGACACGACCGAAGCTACCAGCCTGCTAGCCTCGCCCCTGCAAAAAGAGGGCGCGGTACAACCAGATCGGCTGCTGCAGACGGCGTGACTCGGACGGATCGTGGCCCGCATTTGGAGAAGGGCCAGCGTGCACAGTCGCCGCTGTGCACTGATTGAACCGGCCGCGCGCCGTCAGGTGCGCGGCTGCAAATTTTAGAGCCTCCCGGGGCCGCTCATGCGGCCCCGGGACTGCCTTTACTCCGCAGCCTGCGAGCGAAGTTCGCTGCCCTGCGCCTCGCTTTGCAGATCGATTTGGCTCTCTGGCGTGGCCGTCCGCAGCAACGACGGCAGCCAGCCGGTTGCCGCCAACAGCTGCTCGGCGGTTTGCGCCATGTCGGCCTTCTTCATGTCCGACATGCGCTCTGCCGCCTCCTCGCTGACGCCTTCGCGCACGGCTTCCAGAATACCCGCCTTGGTCACGCGACCGAGATAACTGCGCACGGTCGGCCGCCAGTAAGAGGTCATGTCGAGGGCCACGGCCTCGGCCAAATACCCGGCCGCCGCAAGGGCGCGCGGCCTCCGGTCGAATGGCAGTTTGACCGCATTGACGGTCAAGGCGACACAATGCGCGAACAACGCCATGCGGCCGTCGTGGTCAAGTTCGGCCACGAATTCCCATAGCCCGGCGACGTCCTTGGGCATCTGTCTTGCCCAATTGGTATGGCGATCCGACCACGCCTTTCCGGCCGGAGTGTCCTCGATTCCGACCGCATGCACGGCCAAATCCGTCTTCACCGGCTGGATGCCGACCACATGCGCATTGGCCCCGAGATAGAAGATTTGAGCGGCCAGTGCATGGGTCACCGCCACGATGGCGACGTCCGGCTGCTCGCTCAAATCGAGCCGCAGTCCCAACGTTCGGTGCGCGGTGAGGTCGCGGACGAGCGTGTCGGACAGCCGCTGCGCTTCCTCTTCCTCCTCGGTATC
>NZ_JAFCKF010000004.1:0-192500 GCF_018130545.1 Bradyrhizobium tropiciagri
GATACCGAGGAGGAAGAGGAAGCGCAGCGGCTGTCCGACACGCTCGTCCGCGACCTCACCGCGCACCGAACGTTGGGGCTGCGGCTCGATTTGAGCGAGCAGCCGGACGTCGCCATCGTGGCGGTGACGCATGCGCTGGCTGCCCAAATTTTCTATCTCGGGGCCAACGCGCACGTGGTCGGTATCCAGCCGGTGATGACCGATCTGGCTGCGCACGCGGACGGGATCGAGGACACGCAGGCGGGCAAGATGTGGTCGGATCGCCATGCCAATTGGGCGAAGCAGATGCCCAAGGACGTTGCCGGACTGTGGGAATTCGTGGCTGATCTCGACCACGACAGCCGCATGGCGTTGTTCGCGCATTGTGTCGCGCTCACGGTCAATGCGGTCAAATTGCCGTTCGACCGGAGGCCGCGCGCTCTGGCGGCGGGGCGTCATTTGACCCAAGCCGTGGCGCTCGACATGACGGCCTGTTGGCGTCCGACGGTGCGCACTTATCTCGGCCGCGTCACCAAGGCGAACATCCTGAACGCGGTTCGCGAGGGCGTCGGCGAGGAGGCGGCCGAGCGCCTGAGGGACATGAAGAAGGCCGACATGGCACAGGCCGCAGAGCAGCTGTTGGCGACGACCGGCTGGCTGCCGTCGCTGTTGCGGACGGCCTCGCCGGAGGGGCTAAGCGATCTCCAAAGCGAGGAAGGCAGCGAACTTCGCTCGCAGGCTGCCGAGTGAAATCAGCGCCGGGGCCGCGCAGGCGGCCCCGGTGTGCTCTAAAATTTTCGGCCGCGCACCTGTCGGCGCGCGACCGGTTTAAGGAAAGGAAGCGGCGAGTCCCCACGCAAAGCCACCGTCCGATTGGGGCCGACGAGGCGTCTGATCTACGCCGATCACGGAAGCCAGGGCGGCTATATCGTGCCCCCTTTCGATTCTGACCAGCGAGGCATGGACCAGGGCCGGGGAAGCTCGGGTATTCGTCTGCATCGTGTGCATCCAGCACGCATTGAAGCGGGCGATTCCGCCTGCGAGACCGGTGTCGCGTGCGAACATGTGGCCTGGTTTCCTCGCGTTGATCCGGCTGGATCCTCTCTGCCATCGATGTACGGACATCGGCTTTTCGTCGACCGGTTGGGCCTCGTTCCGGCGCTATGCCAAGGGACGTCACCATGAAAATCTCCCTCAGTTCGGTCGTGGGCGCGTCCAACGCAGTCACGATTGGGCTGATCAGGCCCGGGGGACGGCAAGAGCCTCGATCGCCTTCCCGCAACAGCTCACGCCTGCTTTTTTCCCCTGCCGCCAAGCGTCGGCATTCCTCGCGGAAAGACAAAAAAGCAGGCGTCTGCCGTCCTCCGCTGGCGCTTCGGGCCTTCCGGCTGCGGGCCGATCGCTCCCCGGGCAAGGGATCGCCATCGAGGCTGCGATGGACGCGGCCCGAGCAAAACAGACGGAGATTATCATGGCGACCATCGGCACCTTCACCGCATCCGACAACGGCTACACCGGCTCGATCAAGACGCTGACGCTCAACATCAAGGCCAAGCTCACGGCGTCCGAGAAGGACAACGACAAGGCGCCCGACTTCCGCATCTTTGCAGGCTCCACCGAGTTCGGCGCCGCCTGGAAGAAGACCGTCCGCGACAGCGATCGCGAATATCTCTCGGTCAAACTCGACGATCCGAGCTTCCCGGCTCCGATCTACGCCTCGCTGGTCAAGGTCGAAGGCGACGAGGGTTTCACCCTGATCTGGTCGCGCCGCAGCGGCGATTGAGCTCGACGGATCATCGGCCCCGCCTCCTCGGAGGTGGGGCTTTTTTTGCGTTGCTTGCGCCGCTTTGAAAGCAGGCGGAAGAACATTCTTCTCTCAAAAGGGGAGGCGGGCACCACACATTCGTGGGGTGCCCAACCACGCATCGAGGCACCGAGTTGCGAATGAATCTAGCGGTCGCGCGTACGTCGAGGCGTTGCCCAAGCGCCGTTTGCACAGTGAATGGGGGCACCGCGGCAAAGCCCGTCTCCTTCGTCTGAAGGAGACGATTCCCTGCTTGTGGCGCTGCGACCTATGGCAGCCGTCCCGCCATCCGAAACCCTCGCATGTTTCCTTTTTCCCCGCCGGCAAGCCGGCTCCTCGCGGCCGCTTCGCTTCAAAAAAGAGCGCGCTCGGGTGCGCCGCTGCGCTTCGCCCCGAGGGTTCGGATGCGGGCTGGCCGCCATCACGGTCTCGCCATCGCAGGGCATCGGCCCTGCGGCAACGAAGGAGACAGACCATGACCGCGATCGGATTCGTTACCCGCACAACTCACGGCGGCTTCAGGGGCCAGCTCAAATTTCTGCCCGTCTGCGCCGGCATCGACATCGTGCCAAACCGCGATAAGTCCGGCGATACCCCACCAGACTTCCGCATCTTCACCCAAGGCCTCGAGGTCGGATCCGGTCGGATTTTGAGTGGCGAGAGCCGCGGAACGGACTATATCAGCCTGTCACTCGCAGCCCCCGGCCTGGGGATCCGCAAGCTCTGCGCCAACCTTGGTCGAACGGTCGGCCTTGGCGGAGACGGTGGTTTCTTCGTGATCTGGAATCCCGTCGACTAGGTCAAAATCGTGGGCTCCCGCGCATCGCGCGGGGGCCCTTTTTCGATTTCGATCGAAGAAAATGTACTCGCACGGCGTGGAATGCTGCCTGGAGCCGAAGGTCGCTCGACGGCTTTCTCTTCATTCCGATGGGAAAATTCGTTCCATCGCCATCGAAATTCCCCCCTTCCGTTGACAATCCAAAGGCTGCAATTGATGGCTTGGACGCGTGCCGAGCAACTGAGTTTTTGCGTGCTTCTGTCCCAAAACGCTTGCTTCAAGCAGGTGCGTGCGGCCTGCCGCAGCCGAAATTTTTGAACTCGGACAGTCCTCTTTTGCAGACAAAAGGGCTCCGAAACTTGTGCGTAAATTCGTAGATCGGCCGATATGGTTCGGCAAAGAGAGGAACGGTGAGCGAGCGACAAAGAGCAAAGGGAGAGCGCGCAAGATAAAAGCACTGTCACCTGAGCGCGGCTAAGTGGTTGTCTGCACATCCAAGATTTGTCGCCATTGGCGCTGGACGTATCGCCACAATGTGCTCAAGTGGCGCAGTCTCTTCGTGAAATTCGTCTGCATGCTCCGTTCGGATGTGCTGTGCGGAGATTCCAACATCTCGCCGTCAGCAGCGCATGTGAATTTTCGGAATGCGGTTCGTATCGACGGAGCTCCCGCGTGACGGTCGCTTCCAAGTTACGCCCAACGTCGAGGTAGCCTTCTCAACGCGACCACTACTGCATGGCAGCTGTCGAAGCCGCTCGGAGTTAAGATGCTGGCGCGCTGGAAGAGGGACGAACGATATAGGTCGATAAGACGCGAACTTGAATCGAGGCTTGACCGCGCGTTCGATCCAGCCTGCAATGTGTCGCTGAACAGCCCGAAGGTCTCAACTCCGATAGGTTTCAAGCATCCATGTCAGAATGGCTCTCTTCTGCCCTCGATTACATCCCCGCCTGGATTGATTATCAGCGGGAACTGTTCGATCAGCCTGGAGTTTCGCTGGCGATTGCTCACAAAGGTCAGGTGTTGCTTGAACACGCGAGCGGCATGGCCGATCTCGCAACCCGCGAACCACTCACCTCGCGTCATCGATTCCGCGTCGCGTCGCATTCAAAGACGTTCACGGCGGCTGGGATCATGCTGTTGCGCGAGCGCAACCAACTCCGACTTGACGACCGGCTGGGTGAGTATCTGGCAGATCTTATGCCGCAGGTTTCCGACGTCACTATTTCACAGCTGCTTTCGCATGCCGCCGGCCTGACCCGCGACGGCCCCGACAGCGGTCAGTTCTCGGACCGCCGGCCCTTCCTCAGTGAGGCGAAGTTTCGCGCCGATCTCTCTGCGCCGCAGCCCCTCGCGGCCGGCGTTACGTTCAAATACTCCAATCATGGTTTCGCGTTGCTAGGCAAAGTTATCGAGAAGGTGACCGGTGAGCCGTATGTCCGGTGGACCTATGATCACGTCGTCGCCCCAGCGGGCCTGACAGAGACGACGCCCGATTTCGATCAGATCGCCTGTCGTCCATTCGCCCGTGGCCACTCGACGCGCCAGCCCTATGGTCGGCGCTTCGTGATTCCCGGGGACAATGTGACGAACGATATGGCCTCGGCGACAGGCTTTACGGCGACAGCCGGCGACCTGGCGCGGTTTTTCGGCCAACTTTCTGCCGCCTCCCAAGCGAGCATTTTGACGACGGCAAGCCGCCGCGAGATGACGCGGCGCCATTGGCGCGATGCCCACTCACAACTGGAGCGCTACTACGGTCTAGGCACGATTTCCGGTCCGCCGGGACCATGGAGCTGGGTCGGTCACGCCGGTGGCTTCCAGGGAACGTTGACGCGCACGGTAGTCCTGCCGGAGCAGGATATAGCGATCAGCATCCTCACTAATGCCATAGACGGTCTCGCGAACGTCTGGTTCGAGAGCGTGATCCACATACTGAAGACCATTCACGATCTCGGCGCCCCAGGACCGGAAACTGCTCGCTGGCGCGGCCGCTGGTGGACCCTGTGGGGTCCATTGGATCTGGTGCCTGGCAAAGACAAGGCGTTGGTTGCGACGCCCAGCCAACTGTCCCCTTTCTTGGACGCGACCGAGCTAAGCCCCTCCGGGATCGATGAAGCGGTCGTTACGTCGGCGCAGGCATTCGGCGATCTCGGTGAGGCCTGTCGCCTCATTCGGGGCCCTGCTGGCATGGTCGAAGAGGTCAGAATCGGCGGCAAGCACTTGGTGACTGAAGACATGATCAAGTCCGAAGTCCAGCACCGTTACCAGCCGAGCTCAGGCGCAGTTTAGACGGCGTTCTGTCTCGATAGATGTTAAGGCGTCTTGAAGCCGAGTTGGGTCAATTATTCGATGCCCGATCTATGGCGGTTCTTACCAAGGCGATCGCGCGTTCGAGCCGGCTGAATAGGAGGGCGAGGTCTTCCGGGGTTGCCTCTTCCATTCGTAGCGTTTCCGCACTCAATGTTTCTCTCACGAGGTCGTCAATTGAAGAGACGATCTCCGCTGCCTGGCCAAGGTCACCGAGAACATTCGGAGTTGATAATCCTGGGACAATCTCGCCACATGGCGTGATGCGTGCCGACAGCATGGTTTTCGAGAGCAGGAGCTTCTCGACAGTCTCCACGGGAAGATCGACCGCCGAAACGACCGCCCCGTCCAACCGATACCCAAACCGGTATACGTCGGCGTGGGGCGAGGCCGCATCGGGTGCTTCAATGAACGGCTCTAGGTCGGACGCCTGAGGCTTCATAACGTCTCGATAGTTGCGCATTGTCCATATCGCAAAAAAGAGACGATATGGACTATATTCCCTAGAGACTATATGCCCCATCGTGCCCGATCCTGCAATGCAGGATTGGTGCAGCATCGTAGGGGGAAATGTGCGACGGCTGCGGCAATCGAGGCGCATGACGCAAGAGGAACTCGCGTTCGAGGCGCAAATAGATCTAACTTATGTCGGTGGCATCGAGCGGGGGCGTCGAAATCCCAGTTTGTTGGTCATGGCAAGAATCGCGCGGGCGCTGTCCGTTCCCCTCACTAAGCTATTTGCGGAATCCTGAAATCGGCAAAGGCAACGAGGCTGCGTGCCTTTCTGCCAGAGATTGGTTAGCGCGGTCCACATTTGTTCTCAGGGGGCCAAGGTAGGCCTCCGAAAGTGTGGGAGCTCTATTCGGCGGGTTGGAACGCTCACTCGCGACAGTGCTGGCCCTTGGCCAGGTCTCCTTGGCCCCGAAAGCAATGAGCCCCAGGGATTGTCACGCTCATAACCTTACCCTGAAGGTCATAGGTCCAAAGCCTATCCCTATTCACACTCACAGACGTCCGCTTTCTCGCGGTAGAGCCGACCTAGCATTTCGACCGGCTCACTTCAGCTTGTGGTCGCGCGGAGCCATCCGAGCAGCGGAACGTGCATCGCGAGGCCGTATTCGTAGATTGAAGGGCTGATTTTCTAGGCGGTCGATTCCCTGCAAGCGGCTGTGCCCGCGATATTCGGCTGGATGATCCGCGCCCAATCTAACGCTCTGAGCTTCGGCTAGCAGCCGAACATAGCGGGACCTCATAATTATTCTCAATATCATTGCAACGGTCAGCGATTGCGCCTGCAATTCTCTGCCACACTCGGCCCTGGGCGTCCTCGAACGTCTCCGAAATCATCGCGAGCGCTTTGACGAAATCGCGTGTACTTGAAACAGCGTCTTCGATTTCAAGACCAGTTTAGAAAGGGTGATTTCGCTACTCATGATTTTCTCTCTTCCCTGTTCGCGACGCTCAACGAGCAGGATCTGCAAGATTTTCCAGCCGTGTATGCCGCGCGAGGCAAAAATCTCCAATCCAGCCAAACCGTGATAGTTGCTGCCAACGCGATCGGTGTGGTGCAGTTCTAGGTCTTGAACTGGATCGGCCCGCCGCCGGCCCCCGGCACTAAGACTCGCGCTGCGGTACTCAATAAGCCGGGTGCGTTAATTCGCGGTGGAAAAACGTCGCCCGTATAAGGCTTGGAACATCGCGGTGTGTGCATCTCGTCGAGGCGTTCGTGGTCAGAAAGCGTGATGACAAAATCGTAGGGAAGAGCGCCGCCTACCGCGTCATGATTGAGTGACCGTCATCTGACGCGATCATCCGGTAAAGGTGGGTGGACACGCTGCTTTCCATTGGCGTGGTTCGATTCGACGGGCTCGCGCATTCAATACTGAAGCGCTGGTCTCACTGAAGGGTTCGACGCTTCACTCCGTACTCTGTATCAGAAATAATTCTTGAAGAGGCGTCTTGCGGTTCAATTGCCGCACGTTGCAACAGCTTAACATGTCGACGCTCCTGGAAATAGAGCACAGCGGAGCTGACGATCCTCAGTGCAGAGATGTCATTTCTTTTTTTGAACCAGTTTTCAATTAGCATCATAATGTCGTCACTCGCGGCGCCAGTCTTAACATAACGCTCCAGCCAATAGTCGATGGATATCTCCTGCTCGTCAGCAAACCGATCCAGCGCTCGTCTGACACGTGTTTCGTTCAGAAATACGAAGCCAGAGCTGCTGGACTTGAGATGCGCATCAAGTAGAGAGCGGCGTAACTCGAACCAGCCGCTTTCGTTGCAGGATGTCCAAAGGTGATCAATGTCTAGCTCGTCCAGAATATCGAGATAGGGTGCTATCGCTTTGATCTGCTCCGGCCGGCAGATGCCTGGGTGTCCAACCTTCTTATATCCAAAATGACCTGTAATATAGCGTAGTACCGACGCCGGATCCTCGGCGGTCTTTAGGGCTTCTGCTGCAGCGGTGGTTAGCCTAGGAGTCGCAACATATAGAGCCGCGATGATAAATGACGGGGAGCTGCGCAGAATAGGCCAGTACTTGACGAGAAGGTGTTCCGCAGTTGAGATCGGTATGTGCATTATCAGGTCGGCCAATATCCAATCGTACTCGGCTCTAAGATGTGGATTATCCGTGCTGAGTTCTGGTAGACGTTCAAACGTGCGATCAAGTGCTTTGGTAAGCTCATCCGACCAAACAAATTTTGCTGAGAGCCACCAACTTGCATGGGCGTCATCTGCGATCTTCAAGAGCAACGTTGGCGCGGCGGTACGATCGCCACGACGAAGCCGTTCGGACAGCAGGGCATCACCTAATACCTCGTCGTCGGTCTGACATCGTAGCAAGTCGAGATCTGCGTTTTCGTCTAGAGACCAAAGGCCGAACGCGGCCCTGCGCAAATGATCACCCGCAGATTTGTCCTGCCAAATGGCGGCGAGTCGATTGAGCGACTGGGCCGACATGTGACGCCGCCGCCACGCGGATGTTATAGCAAGGCCAAAAATTGAGCCGAGCTTCTTTTCGTAAGCGGTAGCTTGTTCGCGCGCAAAAAAGTCGAGGACGTCAGGGTGGTCAACGCCAAGCAATAAATAAGTGATGGGCCAATTGAGGTCGCGATCGGCCTGTGCCCGCCTCAAAAGGTATCGGATGGCATCATCTGGGAGCCCGCGGTCTTGCACACCGAATCGTACATCTGCCGCAACTTTATTGCGGGCATCATCCGGCAGCGCTACCCAAGCGTCACAGACCGGCTCAAGCAAAGCATCAACGTCTCCGTTCGCGCATTGAGCTGCGGCCCACAAATACTCGGCGATGCGTTTAGCGCGATCTACGTCGGTGTCCCAAGATGTGCGTATAGCGGCAGCGAGGGAATGGCTTTTTATATGGCCGGCTAGTCGCAAGGCGCCGATACGCCATCGGTCGTCCAAGGTACTTGCGGTCAGCAGCGGAATTAAATCTCGGGTCAGGTCGTCGTTGTGTCGCTCGGCGACGTGATCAAGAAGTTCTAGATAGCCAACCATGCGCGTATACAGTCCCATTTTACTGCATAGTTTTACTCCTGCCATTGTATCGCCGTTTCGATAGCGAGCGCATAGAGCGTCCCAGGCGTTGTCGCCAAGTCGTTCAGCTAGCGGCCTTATGAACGGTCCTTCTGCCCCTGCCATGGTTCTCAACGACTCCCAGCGCAGATAAGAATTGCATCCGTCCTTAGGTTGCTCGTCAATCCAGCGACTTAGCTGACTCACGATCTCACGCTGCACAGGGTTTATAGGTTCGCGAAAATGGCGTAGTGCGCAGAATAGGGCGAGTACGTTAGAGTTCGCTAACTTAACAACATCAGCGACATCAATATTCGGTCGCATCAATGACGCGCCAAATATTTCTGCAAAGTATGGCTCTGCGGCAATGTCGTCGGGAAGGTCGTTGACGCTCAGCATTTCCGCAGCGGCGTCAGCCAAAATCCAGTCCCTGACGCGATCGTGGCGAAACGAGATCCGCTCTTGGAGTGAGGAGCCAGACAGTCGGATAAGATCCCGCTGGTCCAGTACGATATGTCGTAGGGCTGCGATATGTGGACCTAGCGACGGCCAGCATAGGACATCGTGCCAACCGGGCTCCAAGACTCGCCTGAGTAGCATCGCTTTGCCGAGCGCCTGGATAGCCCGACGATACTCGGAGGCGGAAATCTCGCGGTACTTCGCGGCTAGGCGTCTAAGGCGAGACTCGAGAAACGTCCCAATCACGTCCGTTGTGCCGTTAACCGTTCCGGGCTCATGCAGCGCAATTAGGAGAGGGTCGTGGCCGAGCGCGGTGGAGATGTCGGCGGCTTCAAGTTGAGTAACCTGTCGCTTTTGCAGCAAGCGTCGATGGAAGACGGCTGATGTCCCTTCATCGGCCGAAAACGGATAGCCAAGAATGGCATGTTCGCCGATCTGCTTCTGGATGTCCTCCCGCTGCGCGGAGATGTTTTCTGGCCAAACGGGGCAGAGGAGCTGCCAGGAAGCCGGACTGCCTTCTTTGCTCCAGCGAGAAATCCGCTCGAGCAACATGGGTGCGCGGTTGATGTCCTCTACGGCAAGCATCAACCTACGGCTTGGTTCGGTGAGCCGGAGGGCTACGGCGCCGCATCCAAGCTCAAGAGACGGACAAAGTTGCAGCAGAGCTTTCTCAACGGCCTGCACTATCGTCGGCGAGGCGCCAATTATCTCGTCCGTCAGAAGTAGGCTGAATCCGCCAGAGGATGCATTTGCTGCTAATCGCTTGTAGCAGGCAACGGTCTTCCCGCCGCCAGATTCGCCGACGAGCAACACCACTTTTTGATGGGCTACCTCTTCGATGGTACGATCGAGTTTTCGGCCGATCCAAGCGGCAGGATCGTCCTGCGGTCTGTTTTCCGTCAAACTCTGGAGGGAGAGCTCGGCAAGTAACTGCTTGGATAACTGTGTCGGGACTGTTCCCAGGAACTCTCGACGTAGAAATTGCCCTGTCGCGTTATGATCGAGGAAATGGGCGAGCCGGGAGCGGGGCCAAAGGTCGATGACAATGCCTCCGGCACTGGCGACAATCTCAAGTTCGCTGAGCAATTTTTGTCCCGGTTCTTGGTTCGTTGTAAGGACCAAGGTGACTCTTAGATCGGGGGTGCGCTGCCGCGCCTGCTCGACAAGCTTTATAGTTTTGACGACATCGCCGGCTGGCGACAAGCGAGCGCGTCGGTCCCTTCGCTTGCTCGGTTTCGAGGTGTCCGGATTGTACAACCACTTCCGCCCGAGATCTCGCGCGGCGCAGATCGTGTGATGAACGGCAATAGCATGCGAGGGAGTAGCGTCGGCAATGAACGCGAAGCCGTCAACGGGTGACTTAACCGTTTTGCTTTGTGCATTTACGCCCGGATGGCTAAGCGGATGGTACTTGGCGTCCCACTCGCGCAAGATTGCGGTCGCCAAGCGTTCGAACACGCCTTCGTCCGTAAATGCAGCCAGTTTGCTTGCTGTATCTGTCGTCACATCGAAATTATTGGATCAACAATGCACGCGTTGTCACCAAAAAGAGCTGTCTTGCCAAGCAGCCCTGCGGAAATCTAACGGCCGAATGCGCCGCTGTGATCCGTTACCCTGCTTGTTTCCCTTGTCGGAAATCAAGGGTTTTCAACCTCAAGGAGTGGGCTGATTTCTTAAGCAATATCAACGGCTCTCTCGGAGAGATTCGAATCTTTACTTCAAGCCGCTAAGCTACCTATATATTTTTGTTCTAGTTTCATCCGAGGGGCAGCTTGAGGGGTAGAGACGTCCCTCAACAAAAATTTGTTGGTGTGGGGGCTCAATCCCAGTATGGAGCAGGTGTTGCGTGTCAGCTGTTCTGGGGGTTGGCTTAGGGTCTAACCCCGCAGCCGATCTTCCCGTCGCCCCCGTGTCTCCGAACCGCCCACCACTTTGAACGCCCACTAGGGTCGTCGTGGGGGGGCGAGGTCCCGCGTAGCGGACGGGCGTTGATTAACCCCCTTTTGGATTGAGCTTGGAAAGGATGGCTTGGGCGGTTTGCTCCGCTGCATCCCGCACGTCGGGGTCGAGCAGCTGAAGCAGGCGGATAATGGCGCCCCAGCTCTTGGCGCGCAGGTACTGGCCTTGCCGCTCCGCCGACTGAATGCCGATGACTTTCAGCGGCACCTCGGCGCTCCAGAACCCCTTATTGATCCAGCCCCGCTTCCGGTAACCCCAGACCGAGCAGCCGCTCAGGCCCTTGATGCTGACCGTCGAGATTTCCTCGCCCGTGTATTCGTTTACGGCGTCCTGATAGTCGATGAAGAAGTCCACGCCCTTGGTCAAACCGTCCCGGAGGGCCGCCTCCGGGGTCTCGGTCCGGAACTTCTGCCTCACGATAAAGATCCTGGCGTAGAGATTGCTGTCGGCCTCGTCGAACCTGGCCCGCACCGATGGATAGCCCGCGACGATGATGGCATCGGCCGAGTAGTCGGGCAGCCAGACGTTATCCAGGGTCAGGAAGCGCCAGTTCTCCTCCAGCACCGCGATGGACTCCGAGTCCTTCAACTCTACCGCGGCGATATCCAAGGCGTCCTTGTTGCTGCTAGGGTGGATGTACTCAGCGAGACCCAGGGTATGGATTTTGCCCTTCCGCGGATGTGACGGGAAATGCCAGCGGTCCGGGTGGAATGCGTCGTAGGTGTGGGCCGCGGTGATGATGAAGTGCCGGCAGGCGATTTTGAACAGCGTGCCGGTCGCGGCAATGCCGAATTGGCCACCTTCCTCGATCAGGATGGGCAGCGTGACGTGAATGAAGAAGTCGTGGATGGCACGCTTCTCTGCCTCGTTGTCACCCATTGAATCATAGGACATCTGCCACCCTCTGAGGGCCGGCGAAGGTAACCTACCGCGGGCGAGTCGTCAGTACCGACAAAGCTGGTCGTCCCAATCGACGGTGAAGACGAACTCCTCATCGCCACTGCGAAGATCCACTTCGTCAGTGCGCAAGGTCATTCCCGTGGAGGTTTCCCAAGTTGCCGACAAAGGCCGCAGCGTACTGGGTCGTCTTGGGCGACGAGTTAGTATCGCTCGGCCAGCGGTGCGCACGGTGTGATAACAAGGCCACAGTGACCAAATTCACCATGCTGTTCGGCTACACCATGGAAGTCGTGAAGCGGTCGTAGTTTACTTCTTCCCCACCTCAACGACTTCATCGTATGATATGTGACCGTCTCCGCTGCTGAGCGTGTCGATAAGAGCGATGCCGGACGCTTGCAGCATCTGGCGGAATATAGCGTCAAGGTCATCATGCGCCCGCAACAAGATGGCGGGCGTGCAGAGGCCCTGCCATTTGCCACTGAGGTCGATGTCTCTCCGCACCACTTTCTCGACGCCGATCACCACCACTTTCGTACTCGTCTTCTCCAATGGTTTGCCATGAGCAAGCCAGTTGCGGACCTTGGTCAACGCCCGAACCGAACTGTACGGCTGCTTGCCCCAATCCGCCTGGATGCCAAGGGTGCCCAGCACCCTGTCTTCCTTTTCCTCCAGCGCGGCCATGTCATCCCAATCATCAATCACCTCGCATCCGAAGTAATTGAGGTAGGCTTCCCAAGTAAACGCGAGCATGACCGCGCAGGCCATGCAGTCCATCATGATGCCGGGACCACCATCCTTCAGCTTGTTAGCGATGATGTTCTTGAACCAGAAGGCTGCGTTGGCCACATCGTTGTGGATGTTGACCCTGACCGTCTCCTGCGCCTTTCCCTTCATCAGCTTCTTCATCACGCCCCCGCCAAGCCAACTTTGCCGTCTTCGGCGCAGAGTATAGCCTAGGCTGAAATCAGCGGGAGGTTGTATGGTTGGAATCGTGGCGAGTGTTAAGACCCGGACTCTGGACGAGATCCGGGTCTATCCGGAAATCACCCCGGCCTTCAACGCGGCGAAGGATCTTCGGCGTCAGGCACTGGGGAAAGCAATCCGCGACCTAGGGTCCACCCCGGGGGGAGGCGAAGAAGCGGCCGACCCGCACGGCAAAGTACGCCGGTCCACACGGTGAACTGTGGACCGGCGTAGGCGCAATGGAATCCTGGCTCCGGAAAGCAAGGGAGGCCGGGGAAGACATTGAAAAGTATCGCGCGTCAGGCTGACGAACGGGAGTTTCCAATCAGCAAGGTGATGAGGCCGCCGAGACCGATGTCGACGAGATGCTGCAGGGACTGGATGAGCCCCTTCATCAGCTCGTAGGCGCTGGTAATGACCGCGCCTGAGAACGCCAACCCGGCAAACGCGGCGGTAAGCGTGGCGACGGCAAGTGGTACGTTGACTTCGGGTAACATAGTGTCTTCTCGCTTCAGTGATGGAACGGACAAGGGAGCTGGCATGGCCGGAGCACCCACTCGTTTTCGAGGGTTGCTCCGACGGCCGTGTCCGGCGGGACATCCGGGTTAGCTAAATCACTGAATGACTCTGACCCCGGGCTCCGGGCAGAATTACAAGCAGGAGGCATACCTGCGGGTACCTGAAACACGCCCAGCTCGGGCGTCGGTGGGTCAGGTTGCCCCGTCCACACGTTGAAGATAGCCAAATCTGCGCCAGCGCAAGACCCGGAAGATGAACTTAGGTTAAGCTGCGCGATACGACGGCGGCGCAGGTGATGGAAGAAGCCGCGACACAGTGGCCGGACTGCCACCAGGACGGCAAGAAGTAAGCGCGGTCCTGTGGTATGAGACCGCAGCCCAAAAACCGCCAACCTGACGATGGTCAGCCAATGCCGAACTCTTCCGGACCCAGCGCGCAGGACTTCGCGCAATTCATGGCCAGTCTCCCCAGGTCGGAAATTGACCGCGTCAATGCTTTGAACCGCGCTGAAGCCGAAACGCAGCACAAGGCGTTCAGCGAAGCCTTCAAGGCCGGCAAATGCAGCTTTTGCGGCGGCGCCCTGACGAGCTTTGACGCCAGCAAGCCGTGCCGGCATTGGCTGCTCAAGCCTGAAGGCGTGCGCAAGGAGCACATCGAGAAGCTGGCGACGCAACTGAGCTGGGGCAATCTTGAGAACTACGTGCGCTGGGTCGCCAACGAAGAAGCCTTCGCCCAGAACATCAACGACCTGGCCGACGAGGGCACCGGCAAGCTGCTCGAACTGACCGTCAAGTACGAGAATATCGCGTGGTCGTTCTCATGCAGCGACACGGATCTCGCCGGCCACGAAGGCGGCGGCGACCATTCCAAGGTGCCACACTGGCATTTCCAAATGTACGTCGATAACAAGCCGTTCGTGCGCTACAACGACTACCATCTGCCGCTCTCCACCGAAGATGCCGGCATTCTCGAACTCATGCGCGCCAATCCGGGTAAGGTCCACCGGAGGATCGCCGGCGGCACGGGCATGAACGAGGTGCTCCACGAATCGATGCTGGAACACGTGATCACGAAAGGCCGATCTGGCGAAGACGAAAAGGAAGTCGACAGAGCCCCGTTCAAGCTGGACACCATCGTGGTGGCCGAGCCCGGCACGACCATGCGGGGCGACGACATCCACAACCTCATTCAGGCGGCGCGCGCGGAGGGCGTCACGGCGACCAGCAAGCTGCGCGAATTGAAGAACGTCAGCGTTCACACCATGGTCTCCGCCGGACCCGGGGTCGTTCACCAGGCGCCGCGTTCGAAGCGCAAGAAGCGGCGCGAAAGGGGCGCCGAGAAGCACGAGCGCGCGAGAGCAGAACAGCAGAAGCGCGACAGCTAATACCGTCAGATCGGCCCACCGGCGACGACGATATTTCCATCGCCGCCGTCGAACTTCGTTTTGCCCGCGCGAAAGATGTCCTGAACACGGACACACTGACGCGACAGGCATCACATGAAATGCAACACCGGTTCCCGGCGGGACGGGGCGGACCCGCCGCCGGCCGGAGCAGGCCGGCGCATCGGGCTGGCTTTCTCCGGCGGCGGCGTGCGGGCCGCCGTGTTCCATACGGGCGTGCTCAAGCGGCTGGCGCAGGAAAATCTGTTGGAGGAAGTGTCCGCCGTCTCCACGGTCTCCGGTGGAAGCCTGGTGATGGCGGCGATCGTCTCGCTTGCTGGCATGCGGTGGCCGTCATCGGAAGAATATCTGCGCAGCATCCTGCCGACGTTGCGCGGCCGGCTGACGACCACCGACCTCTTCAGCGCCAAGGCGATCGGCTGGCGAGGTCTGATCGAATTCAACGCCGGTCTTTTCTCTGATCGGGCGCATGTGCTGGCGCAGCTGCTCGAACGCAACTGGGGCGTCGCGGGAAAGCTCGCCGACCTGCCCGACATGCCGGCCTGGTCGATCAACACCACCTGTCTGGAGACCGGCAAGAACTGGCGGTTTGCCAAGCGCGAGATGGGCGACTGGAACTTCGGTCGCCACTTTACGCCTGACCTTGCGCTGTCGACCGCCGCCGCCGCATCCGCGGCGGTGCCTTACGTCATCGGCGCGGTCACGGTGCCGCTGCCGGCGGATGGCTGGTGGGAAACCGATCCGGCGACCGGCAACCAGGTCCGGACGCGGCCGCCGCCGCATCGGTCGGTGCGGCTCTGGGACGGCGGCGCCTACGACAACATGGGCCTCGAAGCGCTCTGCAAGCCCGGGCGCGGCCTGAAGGGGTGTGATTTCCTGATCTGCAGCGACGCGTCCGGGCCGTTGCGGCAGCCGGAACGCTCGCCGTTGGCTGGACTGATACAGGGCCGCCTGTCGAGCTCGCGAATGTTTGACGTCGCCGGCGACCAGATCCGCGCGCTCCGGAGCCGGATGCTCATCGCCGACATCGCCGCCGGCGCGGTCGCCGGCGTCCTGCTGCGCATGGGCAACTCGGTCCGCGCCGTCGACGTCAAGTCCGGCCGCGTCAGGCCGGCCGCATTCTACGACGCCTATCAGGCAGACGAAACCGCGGCCAAGGCGCTGCAGCACGCCACCGACCTCAAGGCGATTTCGCCCGGGCATTTCGATGCGCTGGCCCGCCACGGCTTCGAGATCGCCGACGCCACGCTCACCACCTACGTTCCCGCGGGCTTCCCGCGATCACTGTCATGGGAGGACCCCGCATGAGAAGCATCTTCACCCGGTTTCGCGCCTATCACCTGGGTTCGCCCGGATCGTCGTTTTCGTACTTCGCCGACGGCCATTTCACGATGATCGAGGGGCGCCTTACCGACGAAAGCCGGGCTCAGGTCGAGCGCGAGATGTTCGACCGCTGCAAGGTCGACGCCGCCAACCTGCTGCACATCACCAGCTGGGACGCCGACCATTGCAACAAGAACGAGCTGCCGGAGCTCTTAAACCTGATCCAGCCGCGGCACATCGAGTGTCCGGGCTACGATCCCCACGAGGAATACGGACACGGCGAGGAATGCCTGGCGATCATCGCCGAGTACCGCGACCGGCGCAGGAACACGCCGCAGGTGCCGACGATCGAACACATCACGCCGAAATACATCGAAGGCCTCGAACCGGCCTCGGCGAAGGCGTTCCAGGACACGTTCTACAATCCTTTCCACATCTCGGAAAACGCCAACGACAACTCGACCGTCAAGCTGTTTCGCAGGGGCAGCTTCAACGTCCTCAGCCTGGGCGACGTCGAATCTCCGATCATCGGTGCGCGGCTGCGGCGCTCGCGAATCCTGTGTAGCGAGACCGACGTCATGATCCTCGCGCATCACGGCGCCGACAACGGCTTCACCACCAAGAAATTCCTCACCCACATCGAGCCGAACGTGGCGGTATGCTCGTCGGATTACGACAACCAGTACGACCATCCCCGCGAGGAGATCAAGGAACTGCTGCACGAGCAGGGCATCTGGCTGAAGACGACCAAGACCGGCGACGTGATCATCCGGTCGACCGGAGACGACACCGGGGCCTTCGAGGTCATCAACCTCATCGAGAAATCGACCAAGGTATCGTCGCGCAGGACCTTCTACTCGAAGAAGAGCGGCATCCTCGACGCCAACGGTGATACGCTGCGCCAGCGCTACCAGATCAAGAAATCCTGGCCGCGATAGGACGGAGGTGCGGCGAACGGCCTGCGACTGACTATATCCTCCGATGCCGAATGTGAGGGTCCGATGGATATAGACGGCGGCGCGCGTTTCGATCTGCTGGTCTGGCTGGCGTCACCGCGACCCGGCGAGGAAGGCTGGACCGGCCGCATTTTCGATGACGTGGAATCGGCGTGCGTGCAGGTCGGCCTGCAGATCGAGCGGTACCAAGCGCCGAGCAAAGCGATGCTCCTCGACGCGCTCGACCGCATCGCCGGACTGGCGCGCCAAGGCAGGAAGCCATTCCTCCATCTCGACATGCACGGTTCGGAGCAAGAAGGCATCGAGATCGCCGCCTCGAACGAACATGTGCCGTGGTCGCTGGTGGTGCACAAACTGCGCGCGATCAACGAGGCGACAGGCAACAATCTTTGCGTGGTCGCGGCGACCTGTGAGGCGTTCCATGCCATCAAGTTGGTGGGAATGACGCAAGCGGTCCCATTCTTCCTGCTGGTCGCTCCCTCCATCAAGGTAAAGTCGGGATTTCTGCAAGATCATATCGCGCCGTTCTACCGGCAGATGCTGGAGACCCGCGACATCATCGGCTCCATCAAGGCGAACCTCGAGCCGGACATGCGGGTATTCCACTGCGGCGCCGCGCTTGCTCGGGCAATGGCGCAATACATCAGCGTCCACTGCAAGGGCAAAACCGGGGAGGAGCGCCGCGAAAGGTTGTTGAGCGAAGTGCTGCTGGCCGGGAGACCGCGCACCCCGTCCACGCTCGGCGAGATCAGGAAGTCGATCAAAGCGGGCGTCAAGCCCGACCAAGCCATGCTCGACAGGTTCGCCGATAAGTTCTTGGTCGGCAAGCCGTGCGGATTCAGCTTCGAGCAGTTGAACACGTTTGTCGAAGCGCTCATCGAGGCGAACGTGACGCGGCGGAGGATCAGCGAAAGGCTCGCACGACGCTAGGCGGCATGCGCCCCCAACCAGTCGCGTTCAATCGACCATCCGCAGCTTGCAGGGCGAGGGGTCGATCGAGACCGTAATCGGCCGGGTCAAATGCGTGAACGAGCAGACCGCCTGGCCGGGCGCCATGTTCGGGAGCGACTTCCAGGTCGCATCGTTCACGCTGGGCACGATCTTCTTGAGGCGGTTGACGACGCCGGCGTCCGTCAGCTTATGCAGGATCCAGTTGTTGATCAGCCCCAACACCTCGTCGGGCAGGTGGGAGGGAAGCTGCGTGACGAACACAAGGCCGAGATAGCGCTTGCGCCCGCGCCGGGCGATCGTCGCGACCTGGTCGAACAGGTTGGGCATCTGCTTGATCCGCTCGGACGACAGGAATTCATGCGCCTCCTCGATGAACACCAGCATGCGGGTTAGTTCGCCGTGCTTCCGGTTTTCCCGGCGCGCGGTCTCCTGAGCCGCATAGAGGCTGTCCTGATGCTTGTGCAGCAGGCGCAGTATCTGCGCGATGACGAGATTGCGCAGATACGGGCTCTCCATGTCGCTGAGGTCGATAATCGAAATGCGGCCGGGCCGGATCATGCTAGCGACACTGATGCGCTCTGCATCATTGCTAGTGAACACTGCGGCTTTCTTCATCCGCCAGAGGCGCTTGGCGATCGCCTTCCAGGACCGCGGGTCCCTTTCGATCTTCCTGGCGGCGAGGGTCTGCAGCAGGAACTGCTCGTGACCGCGGAAGCCGCCTTGCCGGCCGCTGAAATTGGACGCGTCGCCCTCAAGGTGCTCGATCGCGGCCGAGACCGTGTCCAGCAGCATGTCGATCGTCATGCGCGGCCAGCCGCGAGACAATTCGTCGACCTCGAACGCTTCCTGCTGTTCGGCGTCGCTGGCGGGATAGATCTTGGCGCGCTCCATCGTGATGCGGCAGACCTCGAAGGCGTCCATCAGGCGCCGTTCCTGCGGTTCGCTGAGATCAAGGATCTCGGCGAAGACGGAGGTCGAGATTTCGTCAAACGCAATCTTGAACGGGTGCTGGCGAGGATGGTCCGGATTGGCCGGGTCCCGACCGGCGAGATAGAACAGGTCGGTGTTGACCGCGCCCTTGGCGTTTAATCCGCGCTTCTGCAGCGCGGCGAGCATCTGCGCGTTGTCCGTCGGCTGGTCCATCGTGGTGTACTCGCCTTCCACGTCGAACACGATGACCGCGTTGCCCGCTTCGGCCTGATGAATGATGGATCCCGAGACCGTCGTGCTCTTGCCGCCGCCGGTCGTGCCCAGGATGCCGGTGTGCTTGAAAAGCACCGACTTGCGCGCCGCTGGAATCTCGACCGGCAGCGCGTTGGCGCCGTCCATGAGGCCAATTCGCACCGGCTTGTCGTCGGGCCGGATGTCGAGACCGAGCACCGAGCGGATTTCCGGTTCGTTGAGCAGGAAGACGGGGCTGTTCGGGTATGGGCGCCGCACCGGCGGGATCACCTGGCCGCCGACGCGTTCGCCGAACACCTCGACCTGCGCGATGCCGTGGTACTTGGGCGTCAGGACGGCGCCGTAAGCGGCCGCGACGATCAGCGTCGGTGCAGTAGCCCCCAATGCATCCGGCTCCGCGAACGGCCCGGAGGCGACGACGCCGAGGTATTCCGCTTCAACCACGCCGGTGCGGGCATGCACGCTCGGAATCCTGACATAGGCCTCGCGAGTCACGATGCCGGTGTTGTGCTCCGGCACCAGCACCGTCACCGTGCCGTCCTCGGAGCCCGGCCGGTCGAACATGGTCCTGGCGCACGAACCGCGATAGGTCTCCGGCTCCCTGAACGGGCCGCCGTTCTCGATGCCGGTCTGCTCGATGGTTTCAGCCGCGTGGGCGACCTTCTCTGCATTGCTCATCGCCGCCTGGGGTTTGGTCGTGGTGTTCACGCGCGGGTCTCCCGTTCTCCGAGGAAGCGAAATGGCGAGCCGGTGCGGGCCAGCGCCGCGTGGACCTGGGCCGTCAGGCCGCCGGGCTCGAACATGCCGCGGCAGGTGCGGTCCGCTATGTCGATCAGGTTCGGGAAACCGCGCGTCTCCTGCAGCGTGCTGTCGGCGATGACGATCTGCGCGGCCTGGTGGACGTGGTCCTCGTGGGCGTAGAAGATTCGGCCCGGCGCGAGCGACGAAGCCCGGTACACGCAGAGCACGACCTTGGAGCCGGCCTCTTCCTGGAAGGTCTTGACGGCGTCATAGAGGCCGATCCGCTTGTAGTGCGGGCGCTCGTAGCTGGTGCCTTCGATGTATCCCTGGATGATGTCCTTGGTGTTGCGGATCACCGCGTACTGCAGCGGGCGCATCGTGTTCGCGATGGTGACGACTGCCGGATCGCTGATCTCGCTGGGCACGAAGATGAATTTCTGGTGGTCGAGCAGCAGCCGGCGCAAGACCTCAAGGCTCGCGAACGCGAGCTCCTTGCGGCCCGAGCCAACGATCATCTCGTGCGGCATCGGGCCACCGTGGCCCATGCGCCAGATCCGCTGCGACCGGTCCGCAAGCATGGCGCGCTCGGCATAGGTCATCAGGGCGCGGCACATCATGTCGCTCATCGACATCGGCTGCCCGTCATCGCCGAACTCTTCGGAAAGCGCGTTGCGCTTCTTCCGGCTGGAGCGGCTGGTAATGAACTTCAGCACGTCCTCCTCGGCATTGCCGTTCTTGCGGATGATGTCGTGCCGGTACAAGCGATGGCCGATGGAGCCGCCGTCTCCGGTGCCCTGATAGGTGGTCAGGCAGACCCCGATCTGGACCACGTTCAGCGGCAACGTGTTGACGGAAGCGCGGGTGCCGTCGCATGCTTCAAGGTTGCCGTTGAAGTTTACGCTGCGGAGCGCGCCCAACACGACGTCCGGGGAAAGCGGCGGATAAACGCCGCTTTCCCGGGACGCATCGGCCGCAGTCGCCAAATTTTCCTCAAGGACCTTCAACAGCCGGGGTGCCATGTCGTCCTCGAAGGAGGCCGCCGTCTCGACTTCGCGCTCCAGGCGCGAGGTCAGCTCGTCCATACGCGGGCCGGACGTCCAGGAATTCAGGTTGAGCGCCGCCTTGAAGTCAGCTTCCAGGGAATCGACCTCGAACTCATCGTCCCCGTCGGGAAGGCCGTCGGCGACCGGCGCCTGGTCGGCCACGAACGGCGCGTCGCCCGGGGGCGCGCCACCGCCCTCGAAAACCCCCGCAATACCGTCTGCCGCTACCGCCATGACTGCCTTCCGTCCGCCCCTCACAATTGTTCGGGCGGCACATCCGGACTTCGACAATTATTTTTTAGCAAAAATTCCAAGGACTCCCTTGGAAGTCCCGGAAGATGCGGCCAAAGCCGCCAACCGGGCGGCCACACGCTGAGGAAGTCCGAATCTCACGCGGATGATGCCCGGTTCCATATTAGCGACGGACGTTAGTTCACGCCATGGCGCAATCAGTTCGACCGCCAAATCGTCGGCTTCCCCCTCGATCCGTTCGATCAGGCCCGCGTGCCGTCCCCCAAGCCCGCGGTCCATGGCATGACGAAAGGGCTCGACCGGAACGTCGCGCAGCGCGGCGGAAAGCCGCTCTCCGGTCGTCGGCGGCCGCAGGCGATCGAGCACCGCCGCGATGCCGGGGCCGAGCGTGGCCAGCGCCCGTTCACGTGGCCCAAGATAGTGCAGGATGAAATGGGCGACCTCATGGGCCACTGTGAACCGCTGCTCGTCCTCGGGGTCGTTGCTGTCGACAAACACCAGACCCACGCCCAAGTCCGCCAGCAGGCATCCGCGGAGCTGCCGCCGATTGCCGACCGCCCAAGGACTCCCCGTTCGGGCCGACATCCTGCCGACCGCCGAGCTGTCCAGGTCGGGGATACCGACGACCGACAAAGGTAGCGCAGCCGGGGCGGCGGCGGCCATGTCGACCGGCAGACCGAAGGCCGCCCTGCCGCCGGCTTTGCGCCAAAAGGTGGCCGCCGCACGTTCGGCCTGATGCGATGCCATTAGTCTTCCTCGTCGCGGTCCCGGGCGGCGAGGAGCTTTCCGTCCTGAAGATCATCGGCCGGATGGGCCGAGTTCAGCTTTTCAGCGGCTTCCGCCGCCCGCAGAAAAGACACGAAACGCTTCGGCTCGATCCCGAATTCGCTCGCGATCTCGGCCGCGTCCTCCTTCCACCGGTCGGCACGCGGCCGGCGGCAAAGCGCGATCTCGAACAGAGTCCGGTCGGCGACGTCGAGCGTCTTGGCGGGATCGCCCTCAAACACTTTCCGCCAGACCTCGACTAGCGGGGCGATCAGGGGCGCCGGTCCGCGCGCGGCACGTTGCGCCGCCCTTGCGAGCATCAGGCTCATCTTGTCGTCAGAGGTCATGTCGAAGCCTCTTCATCCTAGCGAGCATCCGGTCTTTGGCTCGTTTGACTGCCTTCTCCGCGTCGGGCGCAGCGGGATCGATCCCAAGCGCCGCCGCATATGCGGAGGTATCGCTTTCGTCATTGAGGATCATGGCCAGAACCTTGGCTTCAATCTCGCTCGTCACGAGCCTGTTCCCGTACATCCTAATGACGTGACGCGCATCGACCGTGTCCTCTCCCCTGAACACATCCTTCGCGCGGGCGGCCCAAAACTCGACATCGGTCTCGACTTTTTTCTCCAGCAGCCGCTCCCGATTGTCCCTCTTCTTTACGAGATCGATCGCATCGGCGCGCACGATCATGCAGAGGTAGCTCCACAGCGAGCTCTGGGTGACGTCGCATCGTTCCGGCGCGGTGAGGTAGATCGTGATGGCGTCCACTGAGAGGTCTTCAAGGTCGTCGTCTGACAATGTCCGGAACCGATCCGCCAGAAAGCCGCGGAGCGGCTCATGCGCCGCGACGTACAAGTCGCGCGATGCGGTACGGCTGCCTTCCAGGATTCGCTGGTGGATCTCGTTGAGCCGCCGGGCCAGATCCATGCGTCACCGCCGACGGCGTTCGACCGGCTTGGTGATGAGCCGCTGTCTGGCGAGCGTCCAATATCGCGGATTGAGCTCGAAGCCGATCGACGGCAGCTTGCGCTTGGCCGCGGCCACAAGCGTCGTTCCCGAGCCGGCATAAGGATCTAGTACGACACCACCTCGCGGACAGCCGGCCGCAAGGCAACGCTCGACCAACGCTTCCGGATAAGGGGCTGCGTGCCTGTAACGGCGGCCCGAAGTCGCCGCTGGGATCTCCCAGACGTCTTCCTGTCCGCCGAGACCCTTCCGGTTGAAATGATACTTTCCGGTCTTGGAGAGGATGAAAACCGTCTCGGTCGTCGTCCACGGGCGATCCCGCACGCTGGGTTCGGCCATGGGCTTCGGCTTTTTCCAGACCACGGCCGAGCGTATGATCCAGCCGTCGGCCTGCAGCGCTAGCGCCACTCGCCACGGCACGCCCAACATCGACTTTTTCGGCAAGCCGAAGCCGGGCTTGTCGACCGCGCGGTACTTTTGGCGCGCCACGCCCCGCCAAAGCTGCTTTGGATCGCCGCCCTTCGGCTGGCCCTTACCGGAATAATAAGTGTCCCCCAGCACCAGGAAAGCCGTGCCCGAAGGCTTCAGCACGCGCCTGATTTCACGGAAGACCGCGGCGATCGCGGCGACGTATTCCTCAAGGGTGTCTTCCTGGCCGGTCTGGCCGTCGACGCCGTAATCGCGTTGCCAGTAGTAGGGTGGGCTCGTCACCGTGCAGTCGACGAAATCGTCGGGCAGCCGTTTCACGCCCGCCAACGCGTCATCGTTACTGATCAGCCACGGCGACTTACCCTGGAAATAGCCATAACTGGGGTTCAGCAGCGAGTTCGGATCGATCAGCTTGAATTCGGCCTGCTCGTCCCCATCCAATTCCTTTAGGCGCGGCTTCGCCGCGGGCTTCTCAGCGCGGCTGCGCCTGAAACCCTTGGAATCGTTGTCGATCTTGAACGCCTTGCCTGACATCCGTCCTCCGGGTTCCCATCATCTCCCGGCTATGCGTAAGGATCAACGACAATCGGACCTTGCGCGCCACGAAGCGAAGGGACGTAAAAATCTCGGAGGACTGGCCGATCGACGGGCGCTCGGCCTCTAACAGCAACCAAACGCACTTTTGCCCGCGAAATGCACCAAAACTCGTTGTCCTCGACCGTAACCCGTTGAAATCACGCCAAATGCGAACGCCCTCCGAGCGCGCCATACCCCAGGCGCGCGGCGCCCCCGTCGCCGACTAGCTTTTCGTTCCGCAGGCTTCGCGAACTTGCCGCAGGTTCAAATCGTGTCCCCAAACATCCCCACAGACTTCGTTGCCGACGTGCTCTCCGAGGCAATCCGGACCGTCTGCAGCGCTCCGCGCGACGTCTGACTGTCGGCTCAAAGCCGACACGCCTGCGAAAGTACCTTGCGGGGTTCCGCGCATCACCGTTAGATTGCTTGTATCAGTTCACCTCTCGTTTAGCGTGTCTTGGAAATGCACGTAAGATTTCTGATCTTGGCCGTCGCGCTTGCACCAGTCCCGCCTGCAGCGCTTGCTCAGAGCAGCCAGAATCTCAGTTCCTGCAATGCAGCAGCCGACACGCCGGAAGTCGCCGTCATTTCCGACTGCACCCGACTGCTCGATAGTGGCAGGCCGGATCAGAGAGCGCGCGCGACCATCTATTACAGTCGTGGAGCCGCCCACTGGCGCAACGGTGATTTCGACGCGTCAATCATTGACGAGAACGAAGCCATCAAAATCGATCCGGGCTTCGCAAATGCCTACATGAGACGCGGCGCAGCTTATTTTCAGAAGGGCAACTACGACCGGGCGATCGCCGATAGCACAAAAGCGATCGAAATCGATTCCCTGAACGTACGAGCATATTCCAATCGTGGTCTTGCGCGTGAAAGGATCGGAGATCATCGTGGTGCGTTGGCGGACGAGGACAAGGCAATCGCGCTTGATCCAAAATTTCCAGTTGCCTATATCGTCCGGCAGGAGATCCATGCCGCGCTGGGGCACCAGAGCGAAGCGTTGGCCGACCTCGATACGGCAATACGGATTGAGCCGGAGGATGGCTTTGAAGGTTACCGTGTCCGGGCCACCGCCTATCAGCGGATGGGATACCACGACCAGGCCATTGCCGACTTCGATCGTTGGATCGCTATAAATCCGTACTGTGCGCTCGCCTATGAGCTTCGTGCATATTCGTACTTGAGCAAAAATGACACTGCGCGAGCAATTGCTGATGCGAGCAAGGCGGTCGAACTAAGTCCGAAGCGGGCATATGCGTACCGCACTCGGGGCATTGCGCACATGCAAGATAGTAGTCTTGACCCCGCGATCGCCGACTTTACCGCCAGTATTGCGATTGAACCTAACACCGCGGCCGGCTACAGGCTTCGCGGCCAGGCGCATGCACTAAAAGACGACCTCGATGATGCGATCGCTGATTTCACGAGGTGGATCGCGCTCGATCCTAAAAACGATAAAGCTTATCGCGCACGTGGCGCACTTTACCAGAAAGAGAAGAACGATCCCGCTGCCAGTGCGGACTATGCGGCAGCAACGGCGATTTCGACGAAGTCTGCTCCAAGCTTCGTCATCCCGTCATCTCCAGCGAGTGCAGGTTATAGGAAGTGATCTGTTGGGGCTACGTGACCGACGCACTCACCAGGATCGTCAATGGTCATCCGAATAGCGACATCGATCAGCTGCTTCCGTGGGCCTATTGCCGTCACGAACTCAAAGCCGTGGCCTGAAGACAGCGCTTACAGCGGAAATTGAAGCTGTTTCCTTAAAAATTGAGCGTTTGGCAATTGGAGTGGTTGATATGTTCAACATATGCAACCGTACGACATTGAGGAGCTTTCGTGCGTTCGTGGATTGTCGGTTCAGTAGTTGCACTGTCGTTCGCTGCGGACGCCTGTGCCCCAGCTCGCGCTGACTATCCTTGGATGTTTGCGCAGGTGACGTGCGCACCGACGCTCGGATATTTCTCGATCCGACGGATCACGATAATGAACCTTCCCGAAAAGGGGCCATACTTGACTGAAGGGCTCGAACCGGGACCTGGAATTGCTGAAGCGTTGGGCCGAGAAAACGGCATCTTCGACAGCGATGTTCTGCAGCGGAAACCCTTCACTTGCTCGATTCCTTCATTCAATTCCCCGAACGGTTGGGGTGCAGAGCGGCGGCCCGGTTTCGATGTCAAGGTCGTCGGGCATCTTGACCGGAATAGCGAGAAGAGCACCTATTGTGAGATAGCCGATAACGCGGAAGTGTTCCTCAATGGGAGCAGCATTGGGCTACTAGTCCTCAACCCATGCAAAACCGGCGAAACGACCATTAGCATCGAGGTCGCCCATGATGGTGTTGAGCTGGTAGCCAAGAAATGCGTTGAGCCGTCAATCCGCGATGATCCCGACGGAAATAAGATCGTCTGTACCGAGAGCCCGATCGGTGACGTGCACTAGCAACACAACCTTATCATTCATCGAAGGTCCGACTTCTCTTGGCTGCGATGCCCGCTTCTGGCCCGTTTGCGACATGCCGATAGGCGCAGACAATGTCTGCTCGTTGGGCAAAATCGGAAATGACGGTCGCGGTGTCAGAACGACGCGATTGACCCCAAGCGGACCTTCTTGCTTTTGCCAGCACTAGCGGCACACACTCGATACTTTCATAACGGAGGAATTTTGATGAAGAAGTATTTTGTCGCCCTCGTTATCGGCTTGGTCTTTTCAGGCGCCGCATTCGGTCAACAGAAGGCGACCAAGGATGCGATAGTAGGAGCGTGGAAGCTCGTGTCCGTCACCAGTGAGATGGACGATGGAAAGAAAGGGGAGCCGTTCGGTCCTTCCCCAAAGGGCGTGATCATCTTCTCGAAGGACGGCCACTTCTCGCTATTTCAATCCCGCGCGGAAATCCCGAAGATTGCGGCCAATGACCGGGCTAAAGCCACGCCTGAGGAAGCTCAAAGCATCGTCGCCTCAAGCATCGCGTATTACGGCACATACGCGATCGACGAGCAAACAAAAGTGATGGTGGTCAACCTGGCTGCCAGCACGTATGCGAACGTTGCGGTCATTCCCGATCAGAAGCGAACGATTACCCTGCTGACTTCTGACGAACTCAAGTTCGACAATCCTCGAACGCCGAACGGCATGACCCTGCGAACGGCGTGGAAGCGCGCGGCAGCACCTTAGCGATATCGACTTCCGTTTATGGCCCGTTTGAGACATGCCGATTGTGTCGCGCGGTGTCCGCTTTCAGAGGTAACCCGGACGACATGTGCTCGGGCTGAGTTCTTCTCAGTTTGACCCAAAGCGAATTAATTAACTGTTAGGTGTGCTCCGATCTTGCACCCACCCCCATTGAAGTGGGGACGTGCCTTCACGGTTGTTTTAATCTTATTAGACAACTTCGGAGGCGGTGTTCGCGTGTCGTGCTTGGAGCCCTAGATGCTGCGTAAATTGAGTATCTTGTTTTTCTTCCGCAATGGATTTTTGGCTCACTCTAGCGCCTTTGAATTAGCGGTGGGCCTCTTCATTGTCTTTGCGTTCCAACACGTATTGACTACGTTGATCTCTGGCGTCGTTTTTCCGATGATCGGCGCCTTGATTGGGGGCTTGGATTTCTCCAACAGCTTCGTAGGTCCGAGCCGATCCGTAACAGCAACGAACTTGGCTGATGCAAAGAAGCAGGGCGCCGTTCTTGCTTATGGCGAGTTTTTGACGACGCTGATCAATTTCATCATTGCCTTGTTCGTCCTATCATTTGTTCTCCGCGCTGGAGCCTCGCTTGCAAAGCGTTCAAACTCGGAAGCTGCATTGCCCCAACAGCCAACCGACTAGGCTATCTTTGTGCTTTGCATGCCGGTTATCCGCAGAGGTTGTTGAAGTGTCAAATCTCGCGACAATGCTTCGATGCTCGGAGTTTGCCGCCGGAAGAAGCCAAGTTTGTGGAATCAAATATGGATACCACCAAGCTTTTCCTTCAGGCCAATAGAGCCGGGTTCATGGCCATGACCTATTCAAGTCTGTTTTGGGGCGTCAAAGCTCGCGCTGTTTTGGCGGATTACTTCGCACGAGTGAATGGCGAGTCCAAAGCCAGATCTGAAGTGAGGGAACTGGAGGACATTGGCCGACAGTTTCATAAGTACGGCCATCCCTCCTATCGCGACATCGCCGCCGCAGCGACAGCTTGACGTTACAGGGCAACACGCCATCGCGCCGGGTTGGCCTCGCCAACCCGCTCCACGCCTTTCCCCTCATGGTTCTTGAGGCTGTGCTGTATCCCCAGCGCGATGCCCTGTACGTCGTCGCCAGTCGCGTCCTGCACGCCATTGGCTGCTAGAACCGCCTTCGCCAGCTCCGTGGCGGTCATCGGCTCCGTGGCCGTCTGAGCACGTCCAGCGCGCGTCTGTAGAGGGTGCCGCGCTTGAACCACGGGTTTGGCTTCCGCCGCTTCACCGCGATCCGGCCCAGGTTGTAGCTGGGGTCCAGCCATCTTGATGACGGCCTCGACGTGCCGCATCTGCTCAGCCAAGGCGTCATGCTGTTGCCGGTTCGCGAGTATCTGGCCGCCTAGCTCCATATGAAGCCGTTCAAGGGTGTTGATGGCCGGTCGGGTGTGAGGGTCTTTCGTCGGTCTGCCGCGCATCGCCGCATCCTATCGAATATGATAGCTAACGAATATGAACCGTTTGACCGGAAGTCAAGACCGGTCTATCATATTTGTTAGCTCACGGAATCGATAGGAGATGCCATGGTCCTACCCAAGGCGGAAGAGGAATGGGGCCGACGCGCCAGCGACTTCCTCAAGGCGGAAATGAAGAAGGCCAACGTAACCTATGCCGACTTGGTCAAGCGGTTGAAGAAGCACGGCCTCAAGGATGAGACCGAAGCTGGGATCACCATGAAGCTAAAGCGCGGATCGTTCACCGCGATCTTCTTTCTTGCGTGCGTTGCAGCGCTAGAGCTTGAACAGGTGGTCCTAGAGGAAATCTAAATGAGGCCTTGGATCGGCGGCCTATGCGGTGCACTCGGCGGAGGGATCGGCGCCATGCTGGGAAGAGGCGATCCGCTTGATGCACTGTTAGGTGCAGTGGGAGGATTTCTTGGCGTCTTCTACGCTATGCGGAAGTCGAGCAGGCAGAGACCGCCAACTGAAGGGCGCCCTTAAGGGAAAGAAAATGAACAGGTCAATTATGGGCCGCTTGATCGCCGTCGTCGTGGTTGAGTCGGTAATAGTCGGCATGTGGCTGTTCGGCACTCTCAACCCTGCGATTTTCGCTGTGTTGATGCTTGGCGTGCCTGCATTGGCTCTGACGGTCGCTATGCCAATAGTGTATCTGACCAGGTCAAAGTCCCCGGAAGACCCAAAGTCATGATAACGCCACCCCGCATCGTCGCCGCCGCAGCTTGCGTGGCTATTGCTTTTTGGTGGCTGGGATTCTCACATCAGGGCCAGCCCGACCATGAAATGTGGGCTGATTTGGCAAGTATCGGGTTTATGGGGGCGGTCGTCGTCGCCTTGGGTGCCGTCTATTTGAACTTCGAAAATAGACGGCGCTCAGGAACGCCGCCCGAAGACAACAGGAAATCAGATTAAGCCATCGCACCCTTTCTTTTTAGACCCTTGTGGCCTTTTTAGACCCTTGTGGCGTTTGCGCCATAATACCGCTTTCTCCAGATTGTACGTGGATACAATTTCACACCGCGACAAGAACCCGCCGTCGTCAATAAGGCTGCTATTGGCCCCTGGCTGACCTCAGCCCAGAGCGCGGCGATGTCCGCTTCCGAGAGGTGTCCCGACCAAGGGCATGCTGGCTGCCGGGGCAGCCTTTGACCCTGGCTGTGTGAAGACGCCGCTGCTTTGCTATGATTCCCTCGTGATTCTGCGGGGGAAGCTGATGAGGCGCTTCGTTAAGCAGGCGGATCGTGGGCAGTGGACGCTATTGCCCGAGTGCCTCGATGATTTCATTCACGAGAGTAACCCTGTTCGTGTGATCGACGTATTTGTCGATGCGCTCGATTTGGCTGAGATGAGATTTGAAGGGGTGGAGCCAGCGGCGACTGGTCGGCCATCGTACCACCCCTCGGTTCTCCTCAAGCTTTACATTTACGGCTATCTGAACCGGGTTCAGTCGAGCCGGCGGCTCGAACGAGAGGCCGGACGCAATGTCGAGGTCATGTGGCTGCTGGGTCGGCTCGCACCCGATCACAAGACGATCGCGGACTTCCGCAAAGACAATGGCCTGGCGCTGCGCAGGGTATGTGCTCGCTTCGTCGAACTCTGCCGCGAGATGGGCCTCCTCGCGACAGCGAGCGTTGCCATCGATGGCAGCAAGTTCAAGGCCGTGAACAACCGCGACAAGAACTTCACGCGGGCGAAGGTGGAACGGCGGCGTGCCCAGCTGGAGGAGAGCGTCTCGCGCTATCTGAGCCAACTTGACACGGCCGACCGGCAGGAGCCGACGGAGGCACTGGCCGCGAAGGCGACGAGGCTTACCGAGAAACCGACGAAGCTGAAGGAGGAAATGGGCAAGCTTGCCGCTTACGAGAAGCAGATGCTTGCTTCGCCTGACCAGCAAATCTCACTGACCGATCCCGACAGCCGTTCGATGGCGACGAGCGGGCGCGGTTCCGGCGTCGTTGGCTACAATGTGCAGGTCGCCGTAGATACCGAGCACCACCTGATTGTGACGCATGAGGTGACGAACAGCGGCTCGGATCGGGCTCAACTGGCCAATGTGGCCAAGCAGGCGAAGGCTGTTCTAAAGACCGAAACGCTCGAGGCCGTTGCCGATCGCGGCTACTTCAGCAGCCTGGAGATCCTCGCGTGCCACGAGGCCGGCATCACCGTAACTCTGCCCAAGCCGCAGACGTCGGGTGCCAAGTCAGATGGCCGCTTCGGCAAGCAGGACTTTGTCTATTTGCCGGAGGAGGACGCCTATCGCTGTCCGGCTGGGGAGCAACTACCGTATCGCTTTACGAACGAGGAAGATGGCAAGCAGATAAGGCGCTACTGGACCACAGCCTGTCAAAAATGTTCGCTCAAATCGCAATGCACGACAGGGCCGGAGCGACGGGTTCCACGATGGCAGCATGAGCATCTGCTCGAAGCTGTGCAGCAGCGCCTTGATGCAAACGCACAAGCCATGCGCGTGCGTCGCGAGACGGTCGAGCATCCGTTCGGCACCATGAAGGCCCGCATGGGAGCGACACACTTCCTCACCAAAACACTTCCAAAAGTAGCCGCCGAGATGGCTCTCTCGGTCCTTGCCTATAACCTGACAAGGGCCATGAACATCGTCGGGACCAAGCCGCTGATGGCCGCGATCGCGGCCTGAGACCAAACCGTCTTGGCTTCCCACCGCCCTCCCCGGGGAAGGTGTTTTTACACAACCAAGACCCGAAGCGGACTTGTGCCGCTTCGTTAAAAGTTGAGTATTCCTCGGCGCGGATGGTTGATTTATCTGGGCTATGCAAGCTCCAATCTTTGCCGGTGGTCTGCGACCGGCCATTACTGGCTTGCTGGTGGTCTTTTTCAAGCGTCCGTCCGGCATAGGCCAGACAGATTAGGTCGCCTCAGGTAGCCGCTACCGACATGCATCTCTTAGGAAGCGCCATGCACAGAACCGGCAGCCTCGTCAGACACAAGAGCGGCGGTCCCATCATGATGGTAACGATGGCGCATCCTCGGCATCCGATGATGCAGCACGTCAAGTATGAATGCACCTGGGTTGAAAACCAACAGAGAATGGTCGCGGATTTCGAAGCAGAGTTGTTGCAGCCCGTATATGCCGACGGTATGCCGCGAACATGCATCGGTCGTGAATGAACGTCGCCTATTTCGGTCGGGCTTATGATTGACGCATTTCGTGTAGGCTATGCTACCGATGTCTGCTCCTGCACAAGGCTCCCGATGCCCGGAAGCTCCTTTACGCGCGCCTGCTTAAAGCAACTGTTGCGGATTTCAGCCGTCGCAGCGCTTCTTACAACGTGTCTGCCTGGCATCGTCGTCGGCCAAGAGAGAGACGCGCCGCCCCCCAGCATACAAAAATCGCTTCCGAAGCTTCGCCTAGAGCGAACATTGATGGCACCAAGCGAGATCAGCGGACCGCGAGGAGCTTTCAATACTCAGTCGGGAAACTCAAAATTTACGTTGAGCTCGGATGGTGAAAGGTTGGCGGTCTATATTAGAAATGGACTCGCAATCAACACGTGGACCGGCGACACCAAAGTTGAGAAACCGATTCCTCGATATACCAGCTTTGGTCTCGATGCTTATGTCTTGAAGTTTCTCGGTGGACATCATCTGCTAATCAGCAGCCCCGCAGCAGAGACGAATGATTCGGCGGGATGGAAAAAAATCGAAGATGTCGCATTTTCTGTTCTTGATGCAGACACTGGAAAAGTGCTGCGCAACGTCTCAGGTCCCAATCCCGGCGCTCAGTCGAATCAGAACATAGCTGTTGATATAGCTATATCGCCTGACGAAGATCTTGTTGCGGCCTTCATCCGTCAACTAACCGATAGTCGCGTGATGATTTACTCCACGGATGATTGGCATCAGGTGACAGAGCTTGATCTTCACACGACCGGCACGAAGGAAGACGAGTTAAATCCATCAGCGCTGGCTTTCAGTCCCGATGGCAAGTCATTAGCCATCGCCCACGGCTTCCACGGTCGGATTAAGTTTTACGAAGTTGGCACGTGGAAGCTGTCGCGCTCGATAGTAACGTTCAAGGAAGAGCCGCCTCCGCTTAATGCTTTGCTTCTTGACGCCCTTGCGTTCAGTCCGGATGGCTCGTTACTCGCTGTGGCATCGCACGCGGGTGGATCATGGTGGGTATCCAACGATGGCCGCACTGCACAGGAAGGCTCTGGTACGTTAAGGCAGGTTTTCCCGCATGAACCGCTACGAGTTTACAAAGTCGCCAATGGCGAGCGCGTCAATTCACTGGGATCGTTTCCCGGCGGCTTGAACAGCAGCTCAAAGCTAACCTGGTCAACCAAAGGCGACTACGTGGCCTTCATCGACGCGCTTGGCGATGCTCGCTTCTGGAATCCGTTTCAGCCCGGGCCTTCAGTCGTAGTTGGGCGAATAGGACCTCACGCAGAAACACTATTGCTGTCCAAAGATGGCTCTCAGTTGTTGGCCAACTGTCCTGACGGCATTAAGATCTTCAATATTGTTCCTGCTCCTTAGCCTTAGCTCGCAAGAGTCTGCTTATGGCGTGCGCCGTGCAAAGGCGGCGCTTTCCAGTGGGTGCAAGCCCCACCCGGCGACCGCTCCAGCCGGAAGCAGCCGGAGCAGCTATGGAGGTGACGAAATAGCTGAAGCCTTCGGAATGCGTGCCACGAATTGGTGGCAGGGCGAGTGTGCAGGCCGTAACGCGAGTGAACGCCGAGCAAACCTCGAAAAGGACAATGCGCGGGCCACAAGGAAAGCGTACGCAACACGGGAGACCCCACGACGCGGTCAGGGATGATCAACCGGACGCCCGCGAGGGACAGGCCGGGCGCCGTGGGGATGCGGAGAGGTTCGTAGTACCAGTGAAGCCGGGTAATGCCGGTGGAGGGAAGGGACCTCAGTTCAAGACGAACGCAACACGTAGTGAGGGACCTGGAGATTGGGCAACCTATCAACTCCGAAGAGTGTTCAGAAACTGCAGACGGCGTTGCACGCGAAAGCGAAGGCAGAAGCCGGCTATCGCTTCTATGCCCTGTACGACAAGATCAGCCGCGAGGACATCTTGGCCTATGCCTATGCTCAATGCCGCTCCAACAAGGGCGCACCGGGTGTGGACGGGCAGGACTTCGCGGATATCGAGGCGTACGGGGTGCAGCGGTGGCTGGCCGACGAACCGGGTGGGTGGGCGGCCGTACCCAATCATGGCCTTGCACGACGTCGTGAGAGCTCGCGAGCTCGAAAAGCAAGAACCGTCCAACTAGGCTCGTCGGCTCGTCCGGACATGGCGGAACGGACACAGCACGTATCTGTGGCGGTAACTGTGGCGGTGCCTTTTTGACTCGAGTGGTATCCGCTCTAGGCCCTTGATCTCATTGGTGGGCCCGGCAGGACTCGAACCTGCAACCAGACCGTTATGAGCGGTTCGACGGGTCGATCTGCATCCAACCTCATTCTGACCGCTCACGCTTTATTGTACTGCTTCACCATATGCGTCCAAACTTGCCAGAGCTTGACGTGGATATGGGAGGACTGGCTTGAAATAGCTGCAGCTTATCTTCGTGATTTTTCGAGGCTGTTGAAGTGTTTTCGTTGTTGCGCTTTGTACCATTCGATCTGTCTCCAGCATGCTGTAACCAAGCGACTGTATTGGCGACAAGGAGAGACCATGACGGGTGGCCAGTTGGAAAATGGTGGACGAAGACAGCCTAGAGGCGAATTGTCGCCTACAAATGGTCGCGATGCGAAAGTGGTCCCGTTTGGTGAACGGCTCAGCTGCACCGTCGACGAAGCTTGCTTGGCAACTGGCCTGGGACGTACGAAGCTTTATGAGTTGATAGGATCTGGCCAACTTATCACGACAACGATTGGCCGCCGGCGCTTGGTGATGGTGCGATCACTTCTCGCACTTTTGGATACGACAAATTCAGTATGAATAATTGTTGGCTTTTCGTCCGGCGTACAGCTCGCTAGTTGAGTAAGGTTGCTTCGTAAGAGCGTTCATTGCTGCACCGCATTCCCCAGCTCGATGCGTCGCCCGAGTAGTCTTTCGTCATTAGGTGACTGCTGGCGCAGGCCTGACGTGGCGCGGATGGTGGCGTACAGTGATGATATCGCGTCGCATTGATTGGCATCGGAAACTCAGTCCTGCCGTCGGTCGCCGAGCTTCGAGAAAATCGCCTCGAAAATTCAGCAGCTCAACGTTCAAAATAAGCGTAAACAGACGAACAAATCAGAGCGCACCTACGCGCGTCGGGAATGGCGCCGTTGTTGTCTGTTGGTGGCATCCGCCGGGCATTCATTGTCCCCAACTACCAACATTCGCAAAATTGTTGGTAGAGACGTTGGTAGTCCCTCTGTTGGATTCAACAATACATTTGTTTTATCAATGTGTTATATCCATAGTGTGGAGCCGCCCCTGGGCACCATCCCTCTCATCGCAGTTCTGATCGGCTGGTGGCACGAATGAGCCAACGGCTGGGACGGATGCGTGACTGGCGTCCGGAATCCGGCGTCTGCGCCGGACCTATCGATAGTCCTTGTTGTCGATCACCTTGCCGTCCTTGCCCACACCGGCGTCGGTCGGCATGCATTCGACCTGCACGAGGTCGGGATAGAGCTCCCAGGTTCGCACCAGGAATTTCCTGCGGATTCCGTAGGAGGTGATGACACAGCGGTTCAAGACCGGGCTGACCGCCGCGGCGACGTAGCCGGGATAGAACAGCGAGCCATGATGGAGCACGCTCCAGATCTCGTTGAACCAGGTCGAGCGCACCCGGAAGGTCACCGTGTTCTGCTCGGTGCAGGGCAGTGTCTCGCAACCATAGACCTCGTGGACTTCCAGGCCTTCGGTCTGTGAACTGGAGAGGTTCTGCGAGTTGGAAAGATAGAGCTGCTCGTCGTGCTGCACCGTGGCGAGGTACCAGGGCAGCGTCACGGCGACCGTTGCCGCGCCGTAGATGAGGTAGCAGACGGCGATCGTCGCCAGGATCATGATTCCGCCGCGCGCCTTGCTGAATTCCGGATCGCCATAGGCGTCCTTGGCGTAGACGCAGCGCGCCCACAGCGCGCGGTAGCCGGCGAACACCCAGCGCAGGAAGCGGTAGATCCGCCAGGTCACCGGCGCGATCAGCTGCAGGTAGATCCAGCCGCAGGAGCGGACGAACTGCGACCAGAACCGGCCGAGCATGGTCAATTCGCGGTGCGCGCGCCCGAGATCGGACTGGTCATAGGACTTCTTGGCCTCATAGGCCTTGGTCTTGAAGTCGGACAGCGTCTTGTCGATGCCGTGCAGCAACGCATCAGCGTCGTTAGGCGGCTTTTCGGTCATGGGCGATCCAGTTCGACGTGAAGTTGCGGCTCGCGGCATCGAAGCCGATGTCGAGCGTCCCGCCGAAGGCGGCATCCGCCATCGTCCTCTCGACGATCATGGCCTCGATGCGCTTGATGCGCCCGGGCAGGCCGCGCGCTCCGATCTCGGGCGAATAGGTCTTGTCGCAGAACTCGCGCAACTGGGCCTCGGGGAAGCGTACCTCGATCGATTGCGCCTTGTAGAAGGCGTTGATGCGCGAGATCTCGCGGAACACGATCTTCTCGATCGTCTCCATGTTGAGCTTGTGGAACAGGATGATGTTCTCGCGGCCGTCGAAGCGGTTCAGGAATTCGGTTCGGAACGACTTCTTCAGATCGCGGATGGTGAGTTCGTAGGCCTCTTCCTGGCTCAGATCGCCGGGACCGGTGCCGACCCGCAGCGCATGATCCGCGCCGATATTGGTGGTCATCGGCATCACCACGTCGCCGAACTCGACCTTGCGGCCCAGATTGTCGCGGCAGCGGCCGTCGTCGAGGATGTTGAGGCAGATGTTGAAGATGTCGGGGTGAGCCTTTTCGATCTCGTCCCACAGCATGACCTGATACGGATTGGCCCGCACCGAGTTGGTCATCTCGCCGCCCGCAGCGAAACCGTCATAGCCCGGAGGCGCGCCGATCAGCTTGGTGACGTCGTTCTTCTCCATGAACTCGCCCATGTCGTAGCGGTTCAGCGCCTTGTCGGTATCGAACAGCGCCTCCGCCAACCCCTTGGCAACTTCGGTTTTGCCGACGCCGCTGGCGCCGCAGAACAGGAACGGTAGCGGCTTGTCGGTGCGCCGTCCCCGCCGCCAGACCTTGACCGCACGATCGACATGATCGAGCACCGCGTCCTGGCCGAACACGCGCCGCTTCAGCGAGCCGTGGAGATTAAGCAGCTTGACGGCGTCGTTCTGCTTGAGCTTGGAGGCGTCGATGCCCGAGATCAGCGAAAATTCGTCGATCACCATATCTGCGGTGAACAGCAGCCGATCGTTGATCTCCTTGGTGACAGCCTTGTATTTCACCCGGTTCTCGTCGACGGCTGCCTGGGTCCGCGCGATCTCGCCGCGCAGCTGGAGAATTTCGGGCGTTGCATAGCCGGACGCCCTGGCGATCAGATCGAAATCGGCATCGCCGGCGGAGGCCTTGCCGGCGGGCTCGTCGAGGTGCCGCTTCTTCTCCTCCTCCTCGAGGGTGCGCAGCTGGGCCTCCATGTGCGCGATCGACTTCTCGCCCTCGCGTTGCGCCGCGTAATAGCCCTTGATCCTGGCCTGGTATTCGGCGAACTCGGCCTTGTGGCGGGCGATGGCGGCGCGCACGCTGGCGGCCTTCTCGTCATTTCCGGAGCCCGGTCCGGCGGCCGCGAGACGCGCGAGCTCGGCTTCCAGCTCCGCGAGCAGCGGTGGCGTCGAATGCGCTCGCAACAGATAGCGCGCCATGCCGCGGTCGAGCAGGGTGCGGGTGCGCGCGGGCTGTGCAGCGGTGAGGCCGGTGTCGAGCGAACGGTACTTGCTCGACATGTCGATCGCGGCCCTGACCGCCGCCGGATCGATCCGGACCCCGTAATTCTCCTCGAGGTCCTTGGCGCCGTGAAGCGCGATTTCCTCGAGTTCAGCGCCGACCGGCTCGGTCAGATCCATCAGCGTGAAGTGATCGCGGAAGTCGGAATGACATTTGAGGACCTGGGTCAGGTCCGCCTCGCGCACCTCGAGGAAGACCTGGGTCTTCTTCGCCTTCACCATCGCCGTCAACGCGTTGACGATGTGCATCAGCCCGCTGTTGCGCAGCGCATCGATCAGATCGAGCGTATCCTCGACGATCAGGACGCTGTCGGGAGTGCGGTTCAACGTCGCGAAGATGGTCTTGAACTGCTTGACGATGGCGTCGTTGTCGCCGAGGCCGAACAGGCCGTCGGTGTCGAGCCAGAACAGTCGCTTGTTGACGATGTCGAACGGCGCGTCGGGGTCGGCCTTGCGCGCCTGCAGCGCCAGCGCCAGCGTGGTGATGCCGACGCCGCTCGGACCGGACACGATCACGCTGTTGGCCTCCATCCGCGTCAGGATGGTGCACAGTTCCTCGAACTTCTCCGCGCAGCCAACCAGCTTGAAGTTCTTGCGCTCGGCGAGCTTCTCGCTTCCGGTGATCAGGAAGTTGTCGGCCATTGGGATTTCCATCGGTCAGGCTTGCACATGAAGGAGGCCGGACCGGCAGTGCCGGTCCGGCAGCGGACCTCAGATCTGCCCGAACGTGATCTCCTTGTCGTCGACCGGTTTCGGTGCCGCGGAAGCGGCCGGCGCGGCGGCATCCCTGGCGTCCATGCCGATGCTCTCCTGCAGCCGCGCCCGCACGGTCGCAGTGACGTCGCTGAGCTCTCCGAGCCGGCTCTGGATGTTGGAGAGCCCGTCTTCCCGCAGCTTGTTGGCGGCCTGCAGCGATTCGGCGATGTTCGACATCGACTCGACCTTCTCCATGATCCGCTTGGATGCCTCGTCGACCTGCAGCGCCTGGCGGATGACCTCCTTGTTGGCGACGTCGTCGGTCACCGCATTCATCGCCCGCATCGAATCGCGCACGCTCTCCGAGGCCTCATTGAGCGCCGAATTGTTGAGCGCCTGGATGGTGGTGTTCAGGCTGGTTGCGACGCTCGCGATGCCGTCGCTGGAGAGCTCACGCAGGTTGACGTTCTGCTTGCCGAGCGCGTCGTGGAAGGTGTTGGCGTCGACCGCGTCCTTTTCGAGATCGGCCACGGTCTTCTTGGTGCCGCGGCCGCTGTCCAGCAGCGCGGTGACGTGGCGCTCGAAATCGTTCTTCTTGCGCTCGCGCTCGAGCCGGGCGAGCGTATCCTCGCCCTCCTTTGCGGTCGACAACGCCTGCACCTTCTCCTTGTTTGCCGCGGAGGCGAGGTCGATGCCTTTGTCGAGAATCGCGACCACCGTGATCATCTGCGAGTTGATCTTGACGAGCTTGTCGGCCTGGCCCTCGATGCCGCCGAGTTCGTCGCGCAATTCCGAGACCGTGACCTGCGACTTGTCGATGTAATCGAGCGCCGCCTTGATGATGCCCTCGACGCGCTTGACGTGCTCGGGGCCGGAGATGTCGAGCATCTTGCGGACCTGATCCTTCTCGGCCTTGAACTTGCCCTGCTTGGCGTCGTGCTCGGCCTTCTCCGTGATGATCGCCTGCGCCTTGTCACGGCAGGTCTTCAGGGCCTCGATTCCCTTGGCGATCAGCAGTTCCTTAGCGGCGATTTCGGCCTGCGCGGATTTCTTGATGCCGCCGAACAGGCCGGTCTGCGTCTTCAGCTGGGCGATGTCGCGATCGAGCATGTCCTTGTCGGAGTTGATCTGCCGCGCTTCGGACTCGACCTGCGCAGTCCGGCGGTCCCAATCGGCCTCGCGCTTGCGATCCTCCTCGATCTCCGCGAAGGTATCCAGCACGACATTGTCGCCGGCGGTGCGCAGCGTGTAGAGCGCATCGAGATTGTCGACCAGCGGCCGGATCATCTCGCGGAAATCGAGCACGCCCTTGTTCATGTCGGCAAAGGTCTGCTTCATCTTGGCGAAGACCGTCGTCGACGACAGCTCGATCAGCTTGCGCTGCATCAGCGTGCGCTGCTGCGCCAGATATTCCTTGTAGCTCTCGAGCTGCTTGATCGACGCCTTGCACTCCTCGGCGAGGTCGGGCGAGAGCAGCGTTCCGATCTGGCGGCTGCGCTCTTCCGGCGCGGTGTCGGGGTTAAAGACGATCTTGGCCACCGGATTGGCCGTGATGTCGACGGGGGCTGCCTGCGCCGCCTGCTTCGGCGCCATCCGCGCCTTCACGGCCTCATTGAGCGCGGTCGATTCGGCGAGTTTCGGGGATGCAGAGGTAGACATTGCAGTCGTCTCCTGGTCTGGCGGTTCCAAAAGGGAGCCGCATAGGCAGCGCGGGCGTGAAAGCCGCGCTGCGCGAAAGAAATCGTCCTTAGGCAGCTAACATGAGAAATCCGGCCGATGCGGAAACTAGATGCAGCTCCTCAGCCGCACAACCATAGGGAGGCCCCATTCGAGCGGTTAACCAAACGAAGTCCCGACATTGTTTACGCATCGTTCTGCGGTTGCTGAGTGTTTCAGCCCGGAAGGAAGCTCATTGATTTATTTCGCTGGCTGATTTGTCGCTTTGCGCCGCGTCCGGTTCGATTGAATCTTCGCGGGCCGGTCCTGGACTGATCATGGGTTGATCTGAGGCACACTTTGCGTTGGTCACCCAGGAGATGCGCTCTCGCCTTGACGCCCGCAAGGGTCGACAGCGATTTGAACTCAAGTGGGCCCTGGCGCGCGGAAGCCGTCCGCCGATCGGGCTAAACATTTGAATCTGCTTCGGAAGTAACCTTCCTATCCGGCTTTCGCTGACCTGTTGTCGACGCGAGAAAATCGTAGCGAGTTCAATGATATGCGGGTTCGAGATTTTATTTTGAATGGCGCGTTATTCATGTCACGGCCGCCGCACGGCGACAGCCGCGAGAGGCAGGAACCTGCATCGGATCCGCCGATTGTCAGGAAGCCAGTTATGTTGGGTCGGTTGAACCCCATACTGTCTATGCTGGCCCGTCACGGGCGGCTGGCGTGCTCGATCAAGCTGGAGCGTACGACATGAGCAGGAGATTCAAGGTCGGGGATCACGTCGGATGGAATTCCGAGGCCGGGCACGTCTCAGGCACCATCATCGCGGTTCACACCAGCGATTTCGATTACAAGGGGCACACGCATCGCGCCTCTGAGGCCGATCCGCAATACGAGATCAAGAGCGACAAGACCGATCACGTCGCGGCCCATAAGGGCAGCGCGCTGCATCGCGTGTGACGGAGGCGCGGCGTGGCGCTTCCGTTCTTCACGATCGGCCATTCCAACCGCAGTCTTGAGGATTTCATCGCCGTCCTCACCGCGGCCGCCATCGACCGTGTCGTCGACATCCGAACGGTGCCGCGGTCGCGCACCAATCCGCAGTTCAACAAGGACACGCTGCCCACGCCGTTGGCCGCTGTTGATATCTCGTACGAGCATCTGGCTGATCTCGGCGGGCTCCGCGGCAAGGCGCGCAGCGTGCCATCCTCCGTCAACGCGTTCTGGAGCAACGAGAGCTTTCACAACTACGCAGACTATGCCTTGTCGCCGCAGTTTCACGCGAGCCTGCAGCATCTGCGCGACGAAGGCCACCGGCAACGCTGCGCGATGATGTGCTCGGAAGCGGTGTGGTGGCGCTGCCACCGCCGCATCGTCGCCGATTATCTCATCGCCTCCGGAGAGACCGTCGTCCACATCATGGGGGAAGGGCGCCTGGAGCCCGCCCGCCTTACCGAAGGCGCCGTCGTGCAGAGCGATGGGACAGTGATCTATCCGGCGACCGGTGAACTGGATTTATGAGGGCGACGCTTGCGGCCGCGGCATGGCGACAGGCGCCTCACTCCACGCTGCGCTTCCAATAGCCGGTGCCGAGTTTGCCGGTGATCACGGCGGTGGCGTCGTGGACTTCGTAGGATCCGGCGTCGCTGTAGTTCCTCAGTCCCTTCAGCGCGTGCAGCGTCCAGCGGCCGTTGGCGAAGGTCACGGTGCCTTCGTGGGCTTGTGCCGAGCGGAACGGCTCGGCGTGGAATTTGTAGGTGCCGTCGGCCAGGATCTGCCAGATCCAGCGCGACTGGCCGCGGCCGCTCGCCACCATGATCTCCCAGGTGCCGACCAGCGCGGGATCGATGGCGCCGGTTGAGGCTGCCGGCGCCGTCGACACTGCCGGAGCCGCCGCGGCCGGCGTTGCGTTCGCCTGTTTCGCCGTCTCGGCCGGCGGCGCGCCCGCCAGATAGATCGCCTTGCGCGACAGTGAGCCGTAGACGAACGGCTGCTGCTCGTTGCGGGTCGCCTCCATCACGTCGTCGCGGACGTTGCGGAACATGAAGGTGACCTCGACGCCTGGCGTCTCGATGTTGTGCAGCAACGCCGCGGCGAACGGACTGTTGCGGCCGTCGCCGTCGAGCGCGGTGGTGCCGTCGCGCGCCGCATAGGCGACCAGCACGTTGCCGACCGGCTCGATGCGGCCGAGCCCGCTGGTTGTCGCTGCACGCGTCGCAACCGAGCGGCTCATCTTCGCCGCGAATGGATTGTTGCGGCAGGCATCGAGGATGACGAGGCCGAGACTTCCGGTGCTCGAGACCTGCAGCATCACGCTCTGCAGGCTGATCGCTTCATTGGCGGCGTCGGTGTCGCGCTTCAGTTCGGCATCGACCGGGATCAGCCAGTTGTCGCCGTTGATCTCCATGCCATGGCCGGCGAAGTACACCGCGGCCATGTCGGCGCCGGCGGCATTGTGCCCGAACGCGATCAGGCCGCGCCGCATCTCGTCGAAGCTGCCATTGGTGATCAGGGTCACCGCGAAGCCGAGACGCTTCAGCGCCGCGGCGATGTCGCCGGCATCGGTCGGCGGATTCGACAGTGCCGGCACGCTTCTGTAGGCGCCGTTACCGATCACCAGCGCCACCCGCTTGCCGTCGGCCGCGACCGGCGCGGCAAAGCCCGCGAGCACGGCAGTGAAGGCCAGTCCCGAAACAAACGCGCGCCGGTTCATGCTGGACCCGATCCGAGGTGACCGGCACAGGGTATCGCAGCCGGCGCGACGCGGCCACGGAAATGGCGTTGCGTCAGGCCGCCTGCTTCGGCGTCCAGACGCCGGCCGGCACCGGCTCGGCCGGCAGCAGATTGGCGCCGGCGGCCCCCGCGATCGACATCGTGATCTCGTGGATGTCCTGCATCGAGCGCTGCATCGAGAAGCGCGGATAGAGCTCGCGCATCGTGGTCGCGGTCGCCGCCTGCGCGCTTACCGGATCGACCAGCACGGCCTCGACGGCGGCGGCGATGCTCGTCGTCTCCCGGCCGAAGCTGTAGGGCGCGAGATGCGGCATCTCCTTGGCCGAGAAGCGGTTGGCGTCGAACACCGGCACGGTGCCGGCGCCGAGCGCGAAGAACACCCGGTCATGCACCGACCCGTCGATATTTGGATTGAGCGAGACCGCGCCGAGATAGCTGCCGAGACCCTCGCGCATCGCATCGAAGGTCATCGCGCCGAGCACGCGGGCCGGACGTCCGCTGACGTCGAGATCGCTCCAGCCGCCGCCGATGAAATCGACCGGATAATCCGCGAGCACCGCGCCGACCTCGCGGGTGCGCACGCCCCTGGTGTAATTGTCGAGCCGGGTCAGGATCACGTTGAACAGATCGCCGCCCGGCTTCAGGTAGACCAGATGCTGCTCGGCGACGTCGACGATGATCTTGGGAAACGCGCCGCAGGTCTTGCCTTGCGCCTCGGCGATCGCGTCGAACAGCAGCGCGAACAGCTTTGGCGGCATGGTCTTGCGCCAGCCGCGCTCGAGGCCCAGCGGATTCCAGCCGGACTTGGCGAAGATCAGCCGGCCGTTGCGCTGTTCGGGCGGCAGGCCGCCGAAGAAACCGGGATCGGGGATGCCCATATGGGTCGCGAACACGCTGCCATTGGCGCCCAGATGATCGCGGTTGAACGCGGCGTGGTCCGGAAACACGTAGCCATGCGCGGCATAGCGGCTCTCGAGCCCGTGGCGCTTGGCGAAATAGCAGGGGTGGTCGCAGAACCAGGTGAAGACGGGGATCTGCGCGACGTCCCAGAACAGCCTGCCGTCCTTGGTGTGGATGTCGAGCCCGATGCCGGAGAAGCCGAGCGCCATCGTCTCGGCTTTCCGCGGCAGCAGGGCGTTGAGCCGGGCCGAGAAATCCGGCGCCAGCAGATCGAGCATCTTGACCTCGTGCCCGAGCCGGTCGAGCTCGGCGGCGGCCATCGCGAGGATGCCGCGCAGCGAATCATAGGTGGTGTTGCTGGAATACAGGACGCAAATCACGGACATGAGGCCCCCGCGCAAAATGCTGTTGCTGCGCGCGCGGACAAATCCGGTCGCTTCGCATGCTGTCAGTTGAACGGCCGAGTCGGCGGTTCCGGGCACGGAATTATCGCGGCCTTAACCAAATTCTTCGCCGGAAGTCAGCCACAGCGCCGTTGAAGCTCCGTCGGGATGTCGCGGCGGGCTATCGCCCGGGCCCGCGCGGGGCGGGGGCCAGATGCAGCTTGAGAGCTTCGACGTCGTTGTGGTGGGCGCGGGCTTCTTCGGCGCCGTGATCGCCGAGCAGGTGGCGAACAAGCTTGGCCGCAGCGTCTGCGTGCTCGACCGCCGGTCGCATATCGGCGGCAACGCCTATTCGGAGCTCGATTCCGACAGCGGCGTCGAGGTGCACCGCTACGGCACCCATATCTTCCACACCAATTCCGAGACGGTCTGGCGCTATCTGCAGCGCTTCACCTATTTCACCGACTATCGTCACCGCGTCTTCACGGTGGCGAACGGCCGTGTCTATTCGATGCCGATCAACCTTGCGACGGTGTGCGCCGCGTTCGGGCGCATCATGACCCCGGACGAGGCGCGCGCCGTGATCGCGGCGGAGGCGGCAGCGCATGGCGCGGCGGGGATCGGCAATCTCGAGGACAAGGCGATCGCCTCGGTCGGTCGCACGCTCTACGATCTCCTGATCCGCGGCTATACGCAGAAGCAGTGGCAGACCGATCCGCGCGAGCTGTCAGCCGACATCATCGGCCGCCTGCCGGTCCGCTTCACTTTCGACGACCGCTACTTCGCTGACCGCTACGAGGGCATGCCGGTCGACGGCTACACCGCGATCTTCCGCCGGATGCTCGAGCATCCCAGGATCGCTGTCGAGCTCGGCGTCGACTATTTCGACGTCGCCGACCGCATCAACCCGCGCCAGCTCGTGATCTATACCGGGCCGATCGACCGCTTCTTCGGCTATGCAAGCGGCCATCTCGGCTGGCGCACCGTCGACTTCGCGCGCGAGCTCCACGACGTCGCCGATTTCCAGGGCGCCGCCGTCATCAACTATGCCGACGCCGAGGTGCCGTTCACCCGCATCCACGAGTTCAGGCATCTGCACCCGGAGCGCGCGCATGACGGGGCGCGGACCACGATCTATCGGGAATATTCCCGCTTCGCCGGCCGCAACGACGAGCCGTATTACCCGATCAACACCGCCGCCGACCGCGCTATGCTCGCCTCCTATCATGCCATGACAGCGGCACACCCGAACGTCATCTTCGGCGGCCGGCTCGGCTCCTACAAATATCTCGACATGCACCAGGCGATCGGTGCGGCGCTGAAGACCTTCGAGCACGAGGTCGAGCCGTTCCTTACCCGCGGAGGCATGCAGCCCGGCGACGCCGCCGCGCGCCGCCACGCCTTGTCGGCCTTGTCGGCGTGATCTAATCCTGCCCGCGTGCCCGGCGCGGTGGTGGCGATCGCGCGTGACGGCAGGCTGGTGCACTACAAGGCTTATGGCCAGCTCGACCCGGCCAAGGGCACGCCGATGCCGATCGACGCGGTGTTCGCGCTGGCGTCGATGACCAAGCCGATGGCGGCGGTCGCAGGCCTCGCCCTGATGGAGCAGGGCCGGCTGCCGCTGCAGGCGAGGGTCGCCGACTATTATCCGGCATTCGCCGACATGAGGGTCGGCGTGCAGCTGGCCGACGGTTCGCTGACGATGGAGCCGCAGGCCCGACCGATCTTCATCCACGATCTCTATCGCCACACCTCGGGCCTGATGTATGGCGGCCGGCCCGACAGTTCGAGCGCGCTGGCGCGGCTCTATCCCGACGGCACCGCGCCGGCGGTCGAGGGCGACACTCAGGCCTTCATCGATCGCATCACCCAGCTGCCTCTGGTGCATCAGCCCGGCACCGAGTTCGAATACGGCTTCTCGATCGACGTGCTCGGCGCGGTCGTCGAGAAGGTGTCCGGCCAGCGGCTCGGCGACTATCTCGCGGCCAATGTCTGGAAGCCGCTCGGCATGAAGGATGCGACGTTCCACCCCGCCGACGCGCAGCGGGCGCGGCTGGCGCGGCCGTTCGCCAACGATCCGCTCACCGGCAAGCCGCAAGCGATCAAGCTGCTCGATACGCCGACCAAATTCGATTGCGGTGGCGCCTGCTCGTTCGCCACCGTCGGCGACTATCTGCGCTTCGGGCAGATGCTGCTCAACGGCGGCGAGCTCGACGGCAAGCGCATCCTCAGCCCGAGCACCGTGCGTCTGATGACGTCGAACCATCTCGGACCCGAGATCAAGAACAACGTCGCCGCGGTCGAGCCGCATCGCGGCGGTTTCGGCTTCGGTCTCGCGGTCGCGGTGCGGACCAGCGAGGGCCTGTCGTCGGTGCCGGGCAATCCCGGCGAGTTCACCTGGAACGGCGCCTACGGCACGCAGTTTGTCTGCGATCCGAAGGAGCGCCTCGTCATGGTGGTGGGAACCGCAGCGCCCGGCGAACTGCGCAAATATTATCGCGAGAACGTGCAGGACATCGTCTACGGCGCGATGGTGAAGTGACCACCCTCCATGTTGCTGGAGAGTGCTCCACGCACGGCGGTCCGCCGAACAGCAAAAGGCCCGCCGCTCAATCCGAGCGACAGGCCTTCACATTTGCGTGGGCTACCACTGCCGGTAGACGCCGGTCAGCGTGCCGTTGTTGTTCCCTTCGGGACCGACGTCGCCCTGCGAGGAGCTCGGCGTCGGATGGTTGGTGCCATTCATTGCGCCATACCAGCCCGGTTGAACCTGATTGTACATCACCTGCGGCTGATAGGTCTCATAGCGTGGGCCGCCGTAGTACCGTGGGCCGGGGCTCCCATAAGGATAGTTGCCTTGCGCGAACGCACCTGCCGTCGTTGCGATCAGCGACGCCGCGGCCAGGGTCAGTATCGTGGTCTTCCGTTGCATCCATGCACTCCTTGCTGGTGTCACGACCAACGGGTGCCGCGGACCAGCGTTCCTGATCTGCCATGCAACGCATGAAGGTGAATCTGCGCGGAGGTGGGATCAGGATTTGGTGAGGAGCCTTGCGCCCTGACAGGCCGGCACCGTCGCTCTGCCCGGTAGAATGCACCCCTTGCAGGTCCGCTATGCTTTCCTGGCTATAACGGCCCAAGGTCGAGCCGCGCCTGCGGGTGCGTGGAAACAACCGGGCACTTCGTAAAAGGAAGCCCGCCGACCGGGGCGGGCAAGGTCTCAGGGAGGAAAACGCTCTGACAAGGGAGCGTGCAGTCAGTGTCCACGATTCGGGTGCGGTTGCGAAGATCGTATAACTACTGTCATCAGGGCCGGCATTATGCGAATGCTGCTGCGGGCCGCGGCAGCCGGCAAGGCACGTTGAGAACGCGCAATCAAACCGCGCGAGTGACAGGGGAAGTACATGAGCACGTCTGGAGTTTTTGCCCGCGTCGTCGCGGCGATCGGGGCCGGCGCCGTGGCGTGGCGGCGGATGCAGGGCGCACAGCCGGCGCCCGCCTGGGGCAGCGCGCCGCAGATTCCGGAGGCCAAGTCGCAAGGCGCGATCCCGACGCTGAAGATGCCGACGGCGCGGGGCTGGGACAAGGGCCAGCTTCCGACCGCGGCGCCCGGACTCAAGGTTAACGCCTTCGCGGCCGGGCTCGATCATCCGCGCTGGATCAACGTGCTGCCGAACGGCGATGTCCTGATCGCGGAGGCGACGCAGATCGCCGGCACCCCGCGCAGCGTGTTTCATTATGCGATGCAGGCGACGATGCGCCGCGCCGCAGCCCTCGGCGTCAGCGCCAACCGCATCACGCTGCTGCGCGACCGCGACGGTGACGGCGTCGCCGAAAGCCGCGGCGCCTTCATGGAAGGATTGCGCCAACCGTTCGGCATGGCGCTGATCGGCGACACCTTCTATGTTGGCAACACCGACGGCGTGGTGGCGTTTCCCTACACCGCGGGCGCCGATCGCATCACCGCGGAGGGACGCAAGCTCGTCACCTTCAAGCCCGACGGGCACTGGACGCGCAGCCTGCTGCCGAGTGCCGACGGCAAGAAGCTTTATGCCGGCGTGGGCTCGCTCAGCAACATCGCCGAGAACGGCATGGAGGTCGAGCAAGGCCGCGCCGCGATCTATGAGCTCGATCTCGCGGCCGGCACCAGCCGCATCTTCGCCGGCGGCCTGCGCAATCCAGTCGGGATCGCGTGGGAGCCGACCACCAATGTGCTGTGGACCGTCGTCAACGAGCGCGACGGCATCGGCGACGAGACGCCGCCGGACTACCTGACATCGGTGCGCGACGGCGGCTTCTACGGTTGGCCCTATTGCTACTGGGGCCAGACGGTGGACGATCGCGTGCCGCAGGATCCGGCGGTGGTCGCCAAGGCGATCCAGCCGGACTACGCGCTCGGCGGTCACACCGCTTCGCTCGGCCTGTGCTGGATGCCCAAGGGCACGCTGCCCGGTTTCCCCGACGGCATGGTGATCGGCCAGCACGGCTCGTGGAATCGCTCGACACTGTCGGGCTACAAGGTGGTCTTCGTGCCGTTCGAGAACGGCCGTCCTTCTGGGCCGGCGCGCGACATCCTGTCCGGCTTCCTCGCACCCGACGAGAAGGTGTCGTATGGCCGCCCGGTCGGCGTCGCACTCGGCCCGGACGGCTCGCTGCTGGTCGCCGACGATGTCGGCAACGTGATCTGGCGTGTCACAGCGGCGTAGCGGCGAGCGTCAGCGGCTCAGAAATTCGCGAATGCTCTGCGCGATTTCGGCGGCATGGGTCTCCAGGGCGAAGTGGCCGGTGTCGAAGAACTTGACGACGGCCTTCGGATTGTCGCGCTTGAACGCCTCGGCACCCGGCGGCAAGAAGAACGGATCGTTCTTGCCCCACACCGCGAGGAACGGCGGCTGGTGGGTGCGGAAGTAGCTCTGGAAGGCCGGATAGAGCGCGACGTTGCTCTTGTAGTCGCCGAACAAATCGAGCTGGACGTCATGCGCGCCGGGCCGCGCCATGTAGTAGTTGTCGAGGTTCTGTCCGTCCGGCGACACGGCTTGCGGATCCGACGTGCCATGGGTGTATTGCCAGCGCGTGGTCTCCGGCGTCAGGAAGGCGCGCAGCGCGTCGCGGTTCGCCGGCGACGGATCCTGCCAATAGGCCTTGATCGGGGTCCAGCCGTCGCTGAGGCCTTCCTCATAGGCGTTGCCGTTCTGCGAGATGATCGCGGTGATCCGCTCCGGATGCTTGAGCGCGAGGCGGAAGCCGGTCGGCGCGCCGTAGTCGAACACATAAACCGCGTAACGATCGAAGCCGATCACCTCGGTGAAGCGGTCGATCACGCCGGCGATGCGGTCGAAGGTGTAGCTGAACGTGTCGCGCGCCGGCATGTCCGACTGGCCGAAGCCGGGCAGGTCGGGCGCCACGATGTGGAATTTGTCCGCAAGCTGCGGGATCAGATCCCGGAACATGTGGCCCGCGCTCGGGAAGCCGTGCAGCAGCAGCAGCTTCGGCGCGCCAGGCGAACCGGCCGCGCGATAGAACACCTTGAAGCCGTCGACATCGGCGGTACGGTATTTGACCTGGGACATCTGTCACTCCTTGTGGTCGTGATGTGAGGGAGGTTTTGGGGATCAGGATTTGATCTGCGTCGAAAGCCCACTGATCGCCTCGGGCCTGAGGTAGAGCAGCAGTGCGCAGCACACCGTGGCGAAGCCAAGCAGTGGCACGAAGGGCGCGATCGCCGCGCCGGCCGCGAACACCAGTACGGCGAGCAGCGTGCGGCGCTGCGCCCACCTCCGCACGTGTTCGGAGATGATGGTTTGATCAGCCTGGGCCAGCACCGCGCGCTCGAAGGCGAGATAGGCGAGGTCGATCAGCAGGAAGATCACCGCATAGACCACCACCGGCGCCGCGGACATGTGCGACCGCGCGACCCACGCCGTCGCGAACGGCAGCAGCGAGACCGCGAACAGATGGACGAAGTTCAGCCAGATCAACCGCGGCGTCGGTTGTCGCACCAGATGCAGCAGATGGTGATGATTGACCCAGATCACCGCGATGAACAGGTAGCTCGCCGCGTAGCTGATCGCGGTCGGCCACAGCGGCAGCAAGTCGGCGAAGCGCGAGCCCTCCGGCGCTTTCAACTCCAGCACCATCACGGTGATGATGACCGCGATCACCGCATCGGAAAACGCGCCGAGCCGGTCGGCCGAGAGACGCTTCTCCTGCATGGCAGCTCTCCTGTCCAAAATCGTCGAAGAGGTCAGTGCTGTGTAACGCTCTGGATGGCTTCCCGGATGATGTCGGTGACGAACTTCGGCGCCGTGACGATCGGCGTGTGATCGACGGTATGTGTACGCACGACAGCCTTCATCCGCGCCGCCATGCTGCGCTGGGTCTCGGGCGCGATCATCCGGTCCTCCTCGGCGACCAGGAACCAGCTCGGGATGTCCTTCCAGAGCGGGCGGCCCACCGGCACGGTGATGCAGGCCGGCGAGATCGGCCGCTGCACGGCGGCGAGCACCGCGAGGTCCTCGGCACGCGCACCTTGCGCGAAGGCCGATGCAAAGGCGGACTCGGGCAGCCAGATCAGGCCGTTGGCGTCGGGCGCGAGTTTCGGTGCGAACGGATGCGGCGGCTCGCGATAGAAGACGTCGGCGACCGTCTCGCCCTCGTCGGGCGCCAGCGCCGCGACATAGACCAGCGCGCTGATGCGTGGCGAGCGGACTTCGGCGATCACAGCGCCGGCATAGGCATGGCCGACAAGTACGACCGGTCCCTCGACGCGGTCCAGCGTGCGGTTCAATGCGGCGACATCGTCCGCCAGCGAGGTCAGCGGCAGCGGCGCTGCTACAGCGGCGATGCCCTCGGCGTCGAGCGCCGTGATCACCCGCGCCCAGCTCGACCCGTCGGCCCACGCGCCATGGGCAAGCACTACGCTGACATCCTTGTTCGACATGTTCCGCTCCCGTTTTGATGTAACCAGATAAATGGCAATTGACAGGTTACGTCGCTTATGGCTCATTGATCGTAACTTGTCAAATGGATTTAATCAGGTTATTTGCGACGCGCTTGAACCACGCCGCCAGGAGAGGGCCTCACCCGTGCAATCCCACCCGCCCGCGATGTTCATCGCCGATAGTCTGGGCCTCGATTTCATCAATTCGATCGCGACCCCGGTCGACACACCGGTGGACTGGATCGCCGACGGCGACGGCCTGTTGCGCTGGCTCACGCAGGCGAAGCTGGTGCCGTCAGACGTGCTCGACGAGATCAAAGCGCGCTCGGCGCAGCGCGAGCTCGATGAGGTCGCCGGTCAGGCCCGCGATCTGCGTGAATGGTTCCGCGGTTTCGTGCGCAAGCATATGGGCCGGCCGCTGACCGCGCGGGCGCTCAGGGAACTGGAGTCGCTGAACCGGCTGCTCGAAAGCGATCAGGCGTTCAGCAAGATAGTGCCGCATCGCCACGACGATCATGACGGCTTCGCGCTTGAGCGGACACGGCGCTGGCATTCGGCTGAAACATTGCTGCTGCCGATCGGCGAGGCGATGGCGAGGGTCGTCTGCGAGGAAAGCTTTTCCGACATCAAGGCGTGCGAGGGCCCGGCCTGCACTTTGATGTTTGCCGATCACACCCGAGCGCGTGCGCGCCGCTGGTGCAGCATGGCGATCTGCGGCAACCGCGCCAAGCAGGCGGCGCACCGCAGCCGTATGAAAGACAAGGGCTGAGATCACCAAACCAGCAAACGGAGACCAAGAAAATGGCGCTTCCTCTGATCGTGTTCGACGTCAACGAAACCCTGCTCGACCTCGAGACCATGGAGCCGGTGTTCGCACGCATCTTCAACGACAAGAGCGCGATGCGGCTGTGGTTCGCGAACTTCATCATGTACTCGGCTTCGCTCACCGTGGCCGGATGCTACGTGCCGTTCACCGATATCGGCGCCGCCGTCATGAAGATGTTGGCTGACACGCGCGGCATCGCGATCAACGAGTCCGACAAGAAGGAGCTGACCGAGAAATTCTCCACCATGCCACCACACGCGGAAGTGCCGGCGGCGCTGCGCAAGCTGCGCGCGGCAGGCTTTCGCCTGTTCACGCTGACCGACAATCTGCTGGAAGTGCAGACCCGGCAGCTGACCAATGGCGGCATCGTCGACCTGTTCGAGCGGCGCTTCTCCGCCGACGGCGTCAAGCACCACAAGCCGTCGCGGCAGGCCTATGGCTATGTCGAAAAGGAGCTCGGCGCCAAACCCTCGGAGTTCTGCCTGATCGCCTGCCACACCTGGGACACGCTGGGCGCGGTTGCCGCCGGCTGGGAGGCTGCGTTGATCAAGCGACCCGGCAACGATGTCCTCGGTGTCGGCCCGCAGCCGCAGGTGGTCGGCGATAATCTCGACGATGTCGCCGATCAGCTGATCCGCCGTTACGGCGCCAAAGGGTAACGGTCGTTGACGCATTGCGCGCCGGAGGGAACTCGAAAAACCCCTCCGGATCCGATCGCTCGGATGCGCCTAAAAGCGGAATGAAATCCATAGCGGTTTTCAACCATGCCCCTTGAGCCTTCCTCAACTTCCGCGGCCGATGCTTCGTCCGCCAAAGGGATCGACAAGGAGCTTGAGCATGCCGGCCAAGGCACGAACGACCGCGCGAGCGACCGCGACCAATGCCACCGCGCAGGGGCGCGAGGATATCCTTAACGCGCACGCCATCAGCACGCTGGGCGCCGGCGTCGTCAGCGCGATGAGCGCGGTCGGCGCCGCCGTCATCAAGAAGAACAAGCCGGCGCTCGGCAAGAGCCCGGATTGGTTCTGGCACATGTTCGCCAAATGCGAGGCCAAGGCCGCGCGTGTCGCCGAGCAGGCGGCGCGTGATCCAGAGGCCTGCGGCGACGCGACCTTCATCGAGGTCTATGCCGCGCAATTGCCGAAGCTGATGGCGGCGGCGCTCGAGGGCCACGAGAAGGCGCTGAAGGCGAAGTGAGCCCGCGTCAAACGAGTCCGACAACGGCGATCGTCGCGTTGCCGTTCCCGTGCGCGCTGCCACGCAGGGCAGCCATGCGCGCCGAAACCGCAACCTGCCGCCGTTCGTAGCCACGGGTGGCGGGAGCCTGCGCGCGCGGGCTTCCGGATTTTCCAATCCGGGGCGTTTGATGGTGAAGCACCTTATTTCCGATGAAGAGAAGTGCGAGGCGTGTAACGGGACGGGCTTTCCAGTGGTGAAGCAACCGGGCGAGCCGGGACGCAAGATCTATCCCGAGCCCTGCAAGAAGTGCGGCGGCAAGGGACGGGTCAGGAAAGCGACGTGGGGCAAGTAGCTGTCCCAAGCAATCGGTCTGGTAGGGCGGGTTGAGCGAAGCCGTAACCCGCCATTGCTCCATCGCATAAAGTTGCGGCGGGTTACGGCTTTGCCCAACCCGCCCGACGTTTGCTCCCGATGTGGTTGCGACCGCGTGTGACGCGAGTCACGGCAGCCACGCGCGCCGCACGCCATTGATAGCGCCATGAACGGGCGGTCCTCCCGTCAATCATGGAGCTGAAAATGACGTCCACCCTTGCAATCAGCACTTCCGATGACGGCCTTGCTCTGGTGCCGGAGCACGATCAGGCCGCCGCGTCCCTGGTCCCCACCGCGCCCGCGCCGCAGCGCCAGTTCTGGGAGACCGAGCACACCCGTCCGGATTTCCAGCCGTCCGACGACGCTGCGCCGGAGCTGGTCGCGGCCACCGAAAACTATCTCGGCGAATGCATGCGGCATCCCTATCTGCCGGTGTCGGAAATCCGCGCGCGGCAGTTCGCCCGCATCAAGGAGCTGGTCGAGCTCGCCTATCGCGACATCCCGGTCTACCGCGCCAAGTACGATGCCGCCGGCTTCAAGCCGGAGCACCTGCGCGACTATGACGACATCCAGAAGATCCCTGTGATCACCAAGCCCGAGCTGGTCGCGGCCTTCCCGGACCAGTGCGTCAACAAGAAGTACAAGCCGGAAAACCTGTTTCCGACCCGCTCGTCCGGCTCGTCCGGCCAGACCCTGCTGATCCGCGTCGACTATGACGCCGTCATTACCGACACCATCCAGGGCATCCGCCAGTTCGCAATGCAGAGCGGCGGCAACTACCGTGCCGAAGACCTGCTCGCCCATGTCTACACCGTGCCGTGGTGGTTCGATTCGATCGGCGGTGACTATCCGACCGCCTTCATCTCGAACCTGATCCCGCCGTCGCGCGTCGCCCAGCATCTGCGCTATCTCGGGCCGAAGATCCTCTCGCTCTATCCGTCGAGCCTGGATGCGCTGATGCCGCATGTCGACGAGTTCCGTTCCTCGCTCAATCTGGCGGTGACGCATTCGGAATATTCCTCGCGTGCCGCTCGCCAGGAATGGTCGCGCCAGCTCGGCGTGCCTGTGCTCGACGAATATTCCTCGGAGGAGGCGACGCGGATCGCGCTCGAAATGCCCAATGGCCAGTATCATGTCTGCGAGGACACCGTGCATCTCGACGTGCTCGACCCGGTCACGATGGAGCCGCAGGCCGCCGGGCAGTCCGGCATCGCCGTGATCACCAATCTGCTCAACGAGGCGATGCCGTTCATCCGCTACGTGCAGGGCGACTACATCACCCAGCCGGCCAATCCCGCGCCGTCCGACATCAACTGGTCGCAGATCGCGAGCATCGACGGCAGGCTCAACGACGCCTTCGTCAACCGCGACGGCCGCAAGGTCCCGGCCGGCAGCATTCTCGACGCGACCTACCGCTGGATGTTCGACTGCGACCTGCATCTGGCGCAGTTCGAGATCGTGCAGCGTGGTGTCGACCTGGTCGAGGCGCGCGTCGTGCTTGGCCAGGATACGCCGCTGTGCCGATTGCACAGCTCGGTCGCGCATCTGGAGGATCTGCTCAAAGCCTGCCTCGAGCATCCGGTCCGGGTTCAGGCCCACGCGCTGCTGGCGTTTCCGCCCAAGGTCGGCAAGCGCCGCCCGATCCGCCGCGAGTTCGATTGACGCGAGCGCCGTTCCGATCGAATCGAAACGGCGCTCTCGATCTTTGTTTTCACGCGTTTTCTTCACGCGAACCGGGCGTCCACTTCGCTCGAAAACGCCTTAGCAAGAGGAGTGCGTGCTATGGGCTCGTCACTGAACCGCATCGCCGCCATGACGGCGCGCTATTACTACATCCTGCGTTCGTCATGGCTCCGGCTGCTCGAGATCGTCTACTGGCCGGCGATGCAGATGCTGGTGTGGGGTTTCCTCTACACCTACCTTTACGACAGCAAGTCGGCGATGGCCTCCACTGCCGGCCTGCTGCTCGGCGCCGTCCTGCTCTGGGACGTGCTGTTTCGCGGCCAGCTCGGCTTCACCTTCACCTTCCTGGAGGAGATCTGGTCGCGCAACCTCGCGAACCTGATGATGAGCCCGTTGCAGCCTTTTGAACTGGCGGCCTCGCTGATGCTGATGAGCCTGATCCGGCTGGTGATCGGGACGCTGCCGGTGCTGCTGCTGACGTGGCTGCTGTTCGGCTTCAACGTCTATGCGATGGGCCCGGGGCTGATCGTGTTCTTCCTCAACCTCGTGCTGACCAGCTGGGCGATCGGCCTCGTCGTCGCCGGTCTCGTGATCCGCCAGGGCTTTGGCGCGGAGAGCCTCGCCTATTCGATCATGATCGTGCTGCTGCCGCTGTGCTGCGTCTACTATCCGGTCGCGGCGCTGCCGCTCTGGCTGCACCCGGTCGCCTGGTCGCTGACGCCGACCTATGTATTCGAGGGCATGCGCGCCGTGCTGCTCGACGGCACCTTCCGCGCCGACTTGATGCTCGAATGCCTCGCGCTCAATGCCGTCTATCTCGCAATCGGCTTCAGCACATTCGTCGCCCTGCTGCAGAGCGCCCGCCACAAGGGCGGTCTGCTCACCATGGGCGAGTAAGGGGAGAGATCCATGAACCACATCGAACGCTTTCTGCCCCGCAGGCATCTGACGTCAGTGTCGTCGCCAAGCGCCACGCCCGCCCAGGCCAATTCATCGGGCCGACCCAATCCCGATGACACGCCAGCCATCGCGGTCGAGGACCTCTGCAAGAAGTACCGCAGCCATTGGGCGGTCGACGACGTGAACTTCATCGTGCCGAAGGGCTGGACCGTCGGCCTGCTCGGCGGCAACGGCGCCGGCAAGACCACCACCATCGCGATGATCATGGGCCTGGTGGTGCCGAGCTTCGGCCGCGCCATGGTGCTGGGTCACGACATGGCGACCGAGCGGCACAAGGTGCTCAGCCGGATGAATTTTGAGAGCCCCTATGTCGCGCTGCCGGGCCGGCTCACGGTGCGGCAGAACCTGACCGTGTTCGGCCGGCTCTACGGCGTCGCCAATCTGAAGACCCGGATCGAGGAGCTGATCGAGGATTTCGAGCTCGGCGACGTGCTCGACCGGGTCACCGGGCGGCTGTCGGCCGGCCAGAAGACCCGCGTCGCGGTGGTGAAGGCGCTGATCAACGATCCTGACGTGCTGCTGCTCGACGAGCCCACCGCATCGCTCGATCCCGACCGTGCCGAATGGGTGCGCGGCCGGCTGCGCGCTTATCAGAAGCGGCGCGGCGCCACCATCCTGCTGTCCTCGCACAACATGACCGAGGTCGAGCAGCTCTGCGACTTCGTCGTGATCATGAGCCACGGCCGCGTCGTCGCGATGGGGCGTCCGCAGGAGCTGGCCGAGCGCTTCAAGTGCCGGGACCTCGACGAGGTCTTCATCTATCTGGCGAGGGTGGCGTGATGTCCTCATCTTGTTCTCCGAACGACAAGCCGGTTGCGATCCGTCAGGAACGCCGTTCGGACGTGGCAGCGCGAGACAGTCTGCTCGACGCTGCATTCGGTCCTGGCCGTTTTGCCAAGACCTCGGAGCGGCTGCGCGAGGGCCGCAAACCTGCGCGCGGCCTCGCGTTTGTCGCGCGCCGTGGCGGACGTCTGGTCGGCTCATTGCGGCTGTGGCCGGTCGTGACCGCCACCGGTCACGCCGGCCTGCTGCTCGGCCCGCTTGCGGTCGCGGAGGACGCCCGGTGTCTCGGCATCGGCGCCGCACTGATGCGGCAGGCGCTGGCGCGTGCGCAACTGCTGGGCCACCGCGCCGTCATTCTGGTCGGCGACGCCGCCTACTACAGCCGCTTCGGCTTTTCGGCCGAGAAAACCGGTGCGCTCCGCATGCCAGGTCCGTATCAGCGCGATCGGCTGCTGGCCTGCGAGCTGGTGCCGGGCGCGCTGCGCGGGGCGGGTGGCCTGATTGCCGCAGCCAGCCCGCCGCCGTCGCGGTTGTCCGGACTGATGGACCGGATCGCAGGCTCCCCGATCGGGCAGCCGGCCTGATTCGCCGCTTTTCTGCGCCGGAGGCATGGTGATTTGGTTGTTCTTGGCGTAAAGCACCCCAAATCGTCATGCGGCTGTGCCGCCTGCCGGGTACGCAGCTTCAGGTCGTCCCGCTCGACGTTCTGCACCCGGACCAATCAAGGTTTCCCATCTCGTGCCCTTTCCGACCACAAGTTCGCCGCTCGCCCGCGCTTTGGCTGAGCGCAACTACGATCAACCCACCGCCGTCCAGCTCGCCGTGGTCGCGGACGACGCCGTCGGCCGCGATCTGCTGGTTTCAGCCCAGACCGGCTCGGGCAAGACCGTTGCCTACGGATTGGCCATGGCAACGGACCTGCTCGGCGACGCCGAGCGGTTCGAACCGGCCGCGGCACCGCTGGCGTTGATCGTTGCGCCGACGCGCGAGCTCGCCTTGCAGGTGCAACGCGAGCTCGCCTGGCTCTATGAACATGCTGATGGCCGCGTCGTCTCCTGTGTCGGCGGCATGGACCCGCGCCGCGAGCAGCGCGAGCTTGCCGCGGGCGCCCACATCGTGGTCGGGACGCCCGGCCGGCTCTGCGACCATTTGCGGCGCGGCCGCCTCGATATCTCGGGCTTGCGCGTCGTCGTGCTCGACGAGGCTGATGAGATGCTCAATCTCGGCTTCCGCGAGGACATGGAATTCATCCTCGAAACCACGCCGGATAGCCGCCGCACCCTGCTGTTCTCGGCGACGTTCCCGCGCGGCATCGTCGCGCTGGCCAAGCAGTATCAGCAACAGGCATTCCGCATCGAGGTCGCGGGCGACGAGGGCGGCCACGCCGACATCGAGTATCGCGCAATCCGGGTGGCCGCCGACGATGTCGAGCACGCGGTGGTCAACGTGCTGCGTTTCCATGAGGCGCCGAGCGCGCTGGTGTTTTGCAACACCCGCGAAGCCGTCAGGCATTTGCAGGCGGCGCTCTTGGAGCGTGGATTTTCGGTGGCCGCGCTGTCGGGCGAGATGACCCAGAACGAGCGGACCCAGGCATTGCAGGCCTTGCGCGACGGACGGTCCCGGGTTTGCGTCGCGACCGACGTGGCGGCGCGCGGCATCGATCTGCCGAGCCTCGATCTCGTCATCCATGCGGATCTGCCGAAGGACCCGGAGGTGATGCAGCATCGCTCCGGCCGCACCGGCCGCGCCGGCCGCAAGGGCGTCAGCATCCTGCTGGTGCCGCCGGCCCGCCGACGGCGCGCCGAATTACTGCTCGATCTCGCCGGCATCGATATCGTCTGGGGCACCGCGCCGCAGGCGGACGAGATCCGCAAGCTCGACCATGATCGCTTGCTGAAAGATGCAGTGTTCGCCGAGGAGACGACCTCGGACGATCTGGCGCTCGCGCAGGCCTTGCTCGCCGAACGCTCGCCCGAGGCGATCGCCGCGGCGCTGGCCCGGCTCTATCGCGCGCGGCTGCCGGCGCCCGAAGATATCCTCGATCCCGGCGAGGGGCGGGGCCGCGAACGCGGCGATCGCGCCGCGCGCCGTGAGGAGCGCGCCGCCGGGCCGCGATCGAAGACCGGGAAGTCTCCGCGCCACGGCATGGAGGAGGCGACCGTCTGGTTCCGCGCCGCGATCGGGCGCCGGAAGAATGCCGAAGCGCGCTGGCTGCTGCCGATGATCTGCCGCCGCGGTGGCATCGACAAGCGCGACATCGGCGCCATCAAGGTCATGGATACGACCACCGAGTTCGAGATCGCCGCGCGGGTCGCGGACTCCTTCGCCACCAAGATCAAGCGTCCAGACAAGGAAGACAGCATCCGCATCGAGCCGCTGGCTGATGCTCCGCAGGGAGAGGCGCGCTCGGAAAAGCCGGCGCGCAAGCCGAGGGACGATGCTTGGCGTGACAAGGCCGACAGCGGGCACAGTGCGCCGCGCCGCGACGAGCCTCGTGACGAGGCGGCAGCAAAGCGACGCGGCAAGCCGGACCGCGAGGCGAGAGCGTTTTCACGCGAAGGCGCGGGCGGTTCGCGTGAAGACTACGCATCAAGACAGGAATCGAGGGCGCCGTCTCGATTCGATCGCGAAGGAAAAGGCTCGAAGCCGACGTCTGGCGACGAGCCAAGGTTCGGCAAGAAAAAGAAACATCGGGGCAAGCCCGGCCACGCCGGACACACGCCGTGGCCGGACGTGTCGGCGAAGCCGAAGTTCGGCAAGAAACCAAAGAAGAAGCGGCGGGGCTGAGTTGTTGTCAGTGCGGGTGTAAGAGTCTCGGCGCCGCAACAAATTCACCGTCGTCCCGGGCAAGCGCAGCGCGACCTGGGACCCATAACCACAAATGCTTGTTGTTGGATAACGCTGGAGCCACAGCTCGCTTCAACAATGAAAGCCTGTGGTTATGGGTCCCTACTTTCGCAGGGACGACGAGGCGAGAGTTGCGCCCCTCACGCCACCAGCGCGATCTTCGGCACCGTTGCCAGCACCGACTGGTTGCGGCCGCTGGCCTTGGCGGCGTAGAGCGCCTTGTCGGCGGCTTCGATCAGGTCGGCCCATTGCTGGCCTGCACCCGGTCGTATGCTGGCGACGCCGATGCTCACCGTCGTGCTCAGCTCGCCCTCGCACCATTGCTGCACCTTGCCACGGATCGTCTCGGCCAGATTGAAGGCTTCGAGCGCGGTCATGTTGGGCAGCAGCACGGCAAATTCCTCGCCGCCGAAGCGCGCCGGGCAATCGCCGGCGCGGCGCACCGCATCCGAGATGCAGATCGCCATCCCAACCAGCACCTGGTCGCCGGCCTGATGGCCATAGGTGTCGTTATAGGCCTTGAAATGGTCGGCATCGATCATCAGCAGCGCGACCGGCTGGCCGTAGCGGCCGGCACGGCGCCATTCGCGCTCGATCTCACTGTCGAATTTGCGCCGGTTCTTCAGGCCGGTGAGGGCGTCGGTCGTCGCCATTTCCTCGAGCTTGTCCTCGGCGTCGGCGCGGCGGACGATCTCGCGGGCGAGCACCAGCGTCGCGCTGAGCACGAACAGGATCAGGAAAGCCATGATCGCGCCGATGCGCATGGCCTCGGTACGCCAGAGGTTGAACACGGCCGCGAGCGGCTTGCCGACCACGACATAGAGCGGCCCGGAACTGCTGCGCCTGACATAGAGCCTGGGCGTGGCGTCGACCGGGCCCTTGCCGGAGAAGGCGCCGCCCACTTTCAAATTGTCGGCCTTCCAGTCCGATTGCTCCGCGAGGTTCTTGCCGATCACGTCGAGATCGAACGGCGTCCGCATGATGATGGTGCGGTCGTTGCGCAGCACGGTGATGGTATCGCCCGGCACCAGGTTCAGCCGTCCGAAAAGATCGTGGAAATAGCTGAAGCGGATCGAGCCGACCACGACGCCGAGGAAGCGGCCGTCATCGCTGGAGATCCGCCGGCTCAGCACGATGGCGTAGGCGCCGCGATGAAGCATCGGCCGGCTGATATACAGGCCGGTGTCCGGACGGTCGCGCTGGATGGTGAAATATTGCTCGTCGCTGCGGTTCTCCGGGCGTGGATCGAGGCTCGCGGCGTCGATGGTGAGATTGCCCTCCGCATCGAACACCTGGATCGCGCCGAAATGCTGCGCGGTCGCGGCGTGATCGAACAGGATCAGCTGGCGCAGTTCCTTGCTGACGTTGCGGATCTCCGGCATCTCCAAATTGCTGGCGACCGCGCGCAACGACAGATCGTAGAGTTCGATGTTGCGACTGATGTCGGCCTCGATGCCGGACGCCAGATTCTCTAGGGTCCGGCGCGCCAGTTCCTCTTCGCCGCGACGCATGTCGAACATCACGCCGGCGCAGACCGCTGAGAAGCCGAGGACGGTGGCAATCGACGCAACGATCAGCAGCTTTGCCGATAGCCGCCAGCGCCGCCTAGCCTCGTTTCCCCGTCGAAATGGCATTTCCAGCTCCAATGCGCCGTCATGCATCGGGAAATCTTGTCGTCGCCTTAAATGGCGACAGCGGCCGCCGAATGGGTTAACGGGTGGTTGCCGGAACCGTAAGCCTTGAGGACGATGTGAACGACTACGACGCGCTGCGGGATTACCTGAAGAAGCAGCACCTTCCCGAGTTCGTGCTGACCTTCGAGCAGATCGAGGAGATCATCGACGCGGCGCTGCCACGCGCCTCGCACCGGGCGTCGTGGTGGGAAACCCTGCGCAGCCCGCAGGAGAAGATGCCGCAGCGCGAAGCCTGCCTCGAGGCCGGCTACATCGCCACCCGCCAGGCCGACGGCAAGAGCGTCAAGTTCAAGAAAATGCCGAAGCCGCGCTGAAGCGCGAAGCGAAGCCCCGCTCTGGTTTGTTATCGCCCACGAATGCGGGCGATCCAGTATTCCAGAGACGTCAGAGTGACACGGATAAGCCGCGGCGTACTGGATACTCCGCTTTCGCGGAGTATGACATTCGTGGGTGGGCAGGCGGAGTGCCTTCGCCAGAGCCTAGCTCGCGGCTTCCAGCCGTTCCTCGGTGAGCAGACGCGTCGCGGCGTCGGCGTCCATCGGCTCGCCGAAGGCAAAGCCCTGCGCGTATTCGCAGCCGAGCTGGTAGAGCTCGACGGCATCCGAATCCGTCTCGGCGCCTTCCGCGACCACGTCCATGCCGAGATCATGCGCCAGCGCGATGATCGATTTCAGGATCACCGGGCGGGTGCCACGGCTCGTGGTGCGGACGAACGACTGGTCGATCTTGATGGTGTCGAACGGGAAGCGCTGCAGATAGGACAGCGAGGAGTGGCCGGTGCCGAAATCATCGAGCGACAGCCCGGTGCCGAGCTCGCGGATCCGCGCCAGCATCTGGGCGGCGTGCTCCGGATTCTCCATCACAAGCGATTCCGTCAGCTCCAGCTTCAGCGTGCCGCGCGCCACCGACGAGCGCGACAGCACGGTGCGGATATCGTGGATCAGATCGTGGCGGAGCAACTGCCGCGACGACACGTTGACCGAGGCGAAGATCGGCTCGCGGGCGCGCATCGCGCGCTGCCACACCGCGAGCTGGCGCGCGGTCTGGTCCATCACGAACATGCCGAGATCGACGATCAGGCCGGTCTCCTCGGCGACGTTGATGAATTCCGACGGCGACATCCGGCCGAGCTTCGGATGATCCCAGCGCGCCAGCGCCTCGAAGCCGGCGATCGCGCGATCTTCCAGCCGCACGATCGGCTGGTACAGGATCGTGATCTCCTGGCGCTCGATGGCACGGCGCAGGTCGCTCTCCAGCGTCAGGCGATCGGTCTTCCGCGCCCGCATCGCCGGCTTGTAGACGTCGATGCGGTCGCCGCCGATCCGCTTCGAGTGATACATCGCAAGCTCGGCGTCCTTGATGATCTCGTCGGTCAGCGGCGCGGCCGGGTCGGACAGCGCGAGGCCGATCGAGGCGGTCAGGAAGATCTCGCGGTCGTTGAAGGCGATCGGGGCGCGGATGGTCTTGCGGATGGTCTCGGCGAAATTGGTGATCCGCGCCGGGTCCTGCTCGGACAGCAGGATCAGGCCGAACTGGTCGCCGGCCATCCGTGCCAGCGTGTCCTGCGGCTTGAGGATGCGGGTCAGGCGCCGCGCCAGCGTCAGCAGGATGGAATCGCCGACCGCAATGCCGACGGAATCGTTGACCTGCTTGAAGCGGTCGAGATCGATCACCATCAAGGTCGGCCGCAGGTTCGGCATGGTCTTGGCGAGATTGGCCACAGCGCTGAGGCGATCCATGAACAGCCGGCGGTTGGGCAGGCCGGTCAGGTTGTCGTGCACGGAGTCATGCAGCATCCGCTCTTCCGAGTTCTTGAACTCGGTGACGTCGGTCAGGGTGCCGACCACGCGCGAGACCTCGCCGTCGGAGCCGACCACCGGGCGCGCCTTCAGCGCGAACCACATGAAATGGCCGTCGGGCGTGCGCAGCCGGAAATCCTGCACCAGGCGGCCGCGGCGCTGGTCGAGCACGCTGTCGAGCGCGGCGCGGAAGCGGTCCTGGTCGAGCGGGTGCAGCACCTCGAGCCATTTCGCGGCCGGGCCTTCCAGCGTGCCGCGCTTCAGCCCGAGCAGGGCCTCGGTCTCCGGGCTGGTGAACACCTTGTCGGCGGAGACGTCCCAGTCCCAGATCAGATCGCCGGAGCCGGTCAGCGCCAGTGCGCGGCGCTCGACGTCGGAGACGACGCCGGTGGTGGCGCCGCCCCCGGCGAAGGCGTGCTGCATCACCGTGAACCCGATCAGCATCACGATCAGCACCAGGCCGCCGAGCAGCGCCGGGCCGACGATGTCGTTGGTCACGGAGCCCGCAACCGTCATGCCGGCCGCGACCACCCAGACCACCAGCAGGAACCAGGTCGGGATCAGCAGCACCGCGCGGTCGAAGCCATGGGTCGAGAGATAGACGATCAGCGCGAAGCCGGCGAAGGCGATCATGACCAGCGACATCCGCGCGATGCCGGAGGCGACCGCGGGATCGAACAGCGCCAGCGCCACCAGCGAGCCGAGGAAGACCAGCCAGCCGATCGTGATGTGCGAGTAGCGCACGTGCCATCGACTGAGATTGAGATACGCGAACAGGAACACCAGCAGTGTCGCCGCGAGGATCGCCTCGCCCGCCGCGCGCCAGACGCGCTCGGCGTTGTTCGACATATCGAGCACCTTGCCCCAGAAGCCGAAATCGACGCCGATATAGACGAGCACCGCCCAGGCCAGTGCGGCGGCAGCGGGGAACATGATGCTGCCCTTGACCACAAACAAAATCGTGAGCACCAGCGCGAGCAGGCCCGAGATGCCGATCACGATGCCCTGATACAGCGTGAACGAGTTGACCTTGTCCTTGTAGGCGTCGGGTTCCCACAGATAGAGCTGCGGCAGCTTGTCGGTGCGCAGTTCCGCGACATAGGTGACGACGGCGCCGGGATCGAGCGTGATGCGGAACACGTCGGCGGTCGGGCTCTCCTGCCGCTCCGGACGATCGCCGACCGACGGCGTGATGGTGGCGATGCGCGACAGGCCGAGGTCGGGCCACAACAGGCCCGATGACACGATGCGATAGTGCGGCGCGACGATCAGGCGGTCGAGCTGGTCGTCGGTGTTGTTGGCGAGCGCGAACACCACCCAGTTCTGGCCGCCTTCGCGGGCGCGAACTTCGATGCGGCGCACGATGCCGTCGGTTCCCGGAGCAGTGGAGACCTGGATGCGGTCGGTTTCACTGCGCTGATGGTCGAGAACTGCGGTGAGGTCGATCGCCGGTGCATCGCTGCGCACGCTGACCGCGTCGATCGCATACGCGGCAGGCGCAGCAGCAAACATCATGAGGCCCAGCGCCAGCAGCGCAAGGCACCTGATCAGACGCAATGTCAGTACTCCGCGATCGACAAACTGCCCGGACCCGGCGACCGGCCCGGAGGTGGCGCGATAAATGACACGAAAGCGAAGGGAATCAAAGGGTTTCCGCCTCTGCTTCCGCTGCGAGAGTTAAACCACCAACACAATTTTGCCAATATGTTCGCTGGTCTCCATGCGGCGGTGCGCGTCGGCGGCCTTTCCCAGCGGGAATGTGCTGTCCATCAGCGGTTTGACCCGGCCTTCGCGCAGCAACGGCAGCACCTTTGCGTCGATCGCCGCGACCATCGCCGCCTTGTCCGCATTACTACGGGGGCGCAAGGTCGATCCGGTGTGGTGCAGTCGCTTGACCATCAGCTTGGCGAAGTTGGCCGTGGCCTTCGGTGTTCCCGACAGGAACGCGATCTGGACGATGCGGCCCTCGACCGCGGCAGCGTCGTAGTTCCGGTCGATATAGTCGCCACCGACCATGTCGAGGATGACGTTGGCGCCGGCACCATCAGTCGCCTTCTTCACCGCCTCGACGAAATCCTCGGTCTTGTAGTTGACGGCGTAATCGGCGCCGAGCTTGAGGCAGGCATCGGCCTTGTCCTGCGAGCCGACGGTGACGATCACCTTGGCGCCGAACGCCTTGGCAAGCTGGATCGCCATCGTGCCGATGCCCGACGAACCGCCGTGAATCAAGAGCGTCTCGCCGGCCTTCAGCGCGCCGCGCTCGAACACGTTGTGCCACACCGTCATCAGCGTTTCCGGAATGGCGCCGGCTTCCTGCATCGACAGCGAGGGCGGCACAGTCATCGCCTGCGCGTCCTGCGCGATGCAGTATTGCGCGTAGCCGCCGCCGGCGACGAGCGACATCACCTTGTCACCGATCTTGTGCTTGGCGCCTTCGCCGAGCGCGACCACTTCGCCCGCGATCTCGAGGCCGGGCAGGTCGCTCGCGCCGGGCGGCGGCGGATAGGAGCCGGAGCGTTGCGCGACGTCGGGACGATTGACGCCGGCGGCCGCGACCTTGACCAGGATCTCGCCGGCCTTCGGTGCCGGCACCGCACGGGTCTCGGGCACCAGCACCTCCGGGCCACCGGGCTTGCTGATGGCGACGACGGTCATTTGCGCGGGCAGGTTTGGCATGGTTCGTCCCTGGTCGGTGAAGAGGATTGGCGGATGGCATACCGCCTTTTCCAACGAAGCGAAACGCCATTAAGCCCCGAAGCGGGCCGTCAGATGCGCGGCCGTTCGGCCGTGATTTCCTCAACCGCCGGGCGAAACCTTCCGGCCGGACTGAGCCATTGGGCCAGCGTGGCGTGACAGCGCGTCAGATGTTGCGTGCACACCAAAGTCACTGCAAAATTCTCCTGCGCGGATATTCACTTTCTCTGGATGCGCGGCACCAGATCAGCGTCGCGGGAGGACACATGCCGATTGAGGATGAGGACCGGCCGCGGAAGAAGATCAGCCACGAGATCGGACAGGATCTCTCGCTGCTGTCGGTCGAGGAATTGACCGAGCGCATCGCGCTGCTCACCGCCGAAGTCGATCGCTTGAAGGAAGCGATGACGAAGAAGCGCGCGTCGAAGGATGCCGCGAACGCGTTCTTCAAGTCGTAGCGCCAAGTCGTAACGCTGCAACATCACATCACGTCGTCCCGGACAAGCGAGCAAAGCGAGCGCGATCCGGGACCCATAACAGCCGCGCGCAATGTGGGCATTGGTGGTTATGGGTCCCGGCCCGCGTGTGCAATTGCGCATCAGGCCGAGACGGCCCTCGGGGATGAGTTGGACGGAATCAATCCGTACCTGTCCCAAACTAGGTCAATGGCCGACATGGCAAACAAAGCCTGAAGAAATCTGCTCATTTACGGTCGGTTAAGCTTTCTCGATTATGACTGCATTGTCCTCGTTTGGACACCGAGTGGCTCCTGTCCACTCTGTTTGACGCCTCCCTGTTATCAACTTCAAAAGCCGCCGGAAACGGCGGCTCTTTTTTGTTGCGTCCGCCGCTGGAAACCATAAATCCGGTTGCGGCTGGACTCTTCGGCGCGCCCGCGCAATGATTTGTTCATCATAAGCTGGCGCGTGAGATGCCAGTGGGCGTTAAGATGGTGTGAGGGCGTTAACCATGGCCGATCGTTCCCAGAACGAAGCCGGGCTTGTGCTGTTCAGCGAACGGCTGACCAATTCTGCGGCATTCGGCGTGCTGTTCCGGGAAGGCATGGATCTGGTCGAGCAGACCGCGGCCTATCTCGATGGCGACGGACGCACCGAGGCCAAGGCGCTGGAACGGTCCGTCAGCCTGACCTATGCCACCGAAAGCATGCGCCTGACCACGCGGCTGATGCAGCTCGCGTCCTGGCTGCTGCTGCATCGCGCGGTCAAGGAAGGCGAGATGACGCTGACCCAGGCCAATCGCGAGAAGACCAAGGTGAAGCTGTCGGCCGCCGATCCCGGCCCGGTCGACATGGTGACCAAGCTGCCGGAGCAATTGCAGCAGCTGATCGCCCGCTCGATGGACCTGCAGGCGCGCGTCCGCCGGCTCGACACCACGATCCACGCGCCGGCGCCGGATCGCTCGTCGATCGGCAATCCGCTGGTGCCGCAGCTCAATCGCCTCAAGGCTGCGTTCGAGCAGTAGTATCGACCTCAGTGTCAAGTGTCGGCACGGCGTGGCTTGGCCCGCCGCTGCGACCTGTGCTGATCGATCATGCGCCGCAGCCGTATCGCCGCTGCCTCCAGTTCCTCCGGTTCGAAGCCGCCGAATCCGAGCATCAGCCCGGGCCGTGCCGCTGCCTTGTACATCGGTGAGATCGGCCGCACCACGATGCCGTGGGCAAGCGCGGTCTTTGCCAATTGCACATCGTCGAAACCCGGCGGCAGCCACAACAACAGATGCATGCCCTGGTCGCTCGGCTGCAACGTGACGTCATCGGGCATGTGCCGTTCGAGCGCCGCGATCAGTGTCGCGCGCCGTGCGGCATAGACGCCGCGAATCCGCCTGATGTGAGCTTCGAACAGCCCCTCGCGCATATAGGCCGCCAGCACGTGCTGGTCGGCCGTCGGCGAATGCCGGTCGAGCAGGGCGCGCGCGCCGGCGAAGGCGTCGATCAGCGGTGAAGGCGCAACGACATAGCCGAGCCGCAGCGAGGGAAACAGCACCTTGCTCAAGGTGCCGAGATAGATCACGCGCGACGGCGCGAGGCCCTGCATCGACGGGAAGGGATGACCGGCATAGCGCAGCTCGCTGTCGTAATCGTCCTCGACGATCCACGCATTGCTTCGCTGCGCCCACGCAACCAGCGCATTGCGGCGGGCCATGCTCATCGGCATCCCCAGCGGATATTGATGCGACGGCGTCACGAACGCCGCGCGTGCATTGGGACACGCGGCGATCGCAGCATCGACGTCGATGCCCTGCGCATCGACCGCAATGCGCGTAGTGATGAGATCGAGATCGTCGAGCACCGCGGTCATGCCGGGATAGGCGGGATCCTCGGCCCAGACGCGATCGCCCGCTGACAGCAGCACGCGTCCGGCGAGATAAAGGCCCTGTTGTGTGCCGGCCGTGATCACGACCTGCTCCGGCTCGCAATGCACCGCGCGGGATTTGCGCACATAGTCGGCGATCGCTTGCCGCAGTTCCATCAGGCCGCGCGGATCGCCGTAGCTCGCAGGCGCCGCCGCGCGCGATGCGCGGACGCGGTTGCCGAGCCGGCGCCAATTGTCGTCGGGCGCGACCGCGCCGCCGGGGACCGCGATCGCAAACGGGATTTCGGGCATCGGCGTGAACGCCGCTGCAACCTCGGCAAGCCGCATCGCGCGCGGTGGCAGCTGGATCGGCGCGGGCTTGTCGGGACTGCGGCCAGCCGGCCGGACCGGCCGTGCTTGCTCCGCCAGCGTCGGCGCGACGCGCGTGCCGGCGCCGACCTGCGATTCCAGATAGCCCTCGGCCTGCAATTGTTCGAAGGCCTCCGCGACCGTGCCGCGCGCGACGCCGAGCGAGGCCGACAGCGCGCGGGTCGACGGCAGCAATTCCCCGGCCTTCAATTCGCCCTTGGCGATCGCCGCACGCAGCGCCTGCGCGATCTGGCGTCCGACCTGGCCGGCGGCGCGGTCGACCGCGCCGAGCGAGGGAATGCTGATCGTGGCGCGCAAGCGGGGCATAGTGGACCAGTCATTGTGATCGAAAGTGGCTCTTACCATAGGCCACTTCGGCGCTATGGTGCGAGCAGCAATCGAAGAGGTCTGTCATGTACCTGCCGCCGCATTTCAAGATGGATGAGCTCGGCCCGATCCACGCCGCGATACGGGCCTCAAGGCTTGCGACGCTGGTCACCGCGACCGCCGACGGGCTGATCGGCACGCCGCTGCCGCTGATTCTCAGTGAGAACGAGGGCGCGTACGGCACGCTGTATGGTCACGTCGCGCGACCCAATCCGCAGTGGAAGCTGCCGGCGACCGGCGAGGCGCTGGCGATCTTCATGGGCCCCGACGCCTATGTGACGCCGTCCTGGTATGTGACCAAGGCCGAGCACGGCAAGGTGGTGCCGACCTGGAATTACGTCGCCGTGCACGCCTACGGCCCGGCCGAGTTCTTCGAGGATGCCGACCGCCTGCTCGATGTCGTGACCCGGCTGACCGTGCTGCACGAGAGCTCACGCAAGGAGGTCTGGCAGGTCAGCGATGCTCCGGACGATTTCGTCAAGGCGCAGCTGCGCGGCATCGTCGGCGTCCGGATGCCGATCACGCGGATCGATGCCAAGAAGAAGATGAGCCAGAACCGCAAGCGCGAGGATCGCGCCGGCGTGATCGCGGGGCTCGGCGAAAGCGATAATCCGATCGATCGCGAAGTCGCGGCAATGATCCCGGCGAACTGAGGCGAAAAACGTTCGATGGAATTGTATCTCGCCTTTGCGATCACCACCGCGACCTTTGCGCTGATCCCGGGGCCGGCCATGCTCTATGCCGCGGCCCGCACCCTGGCCGGCGGCAGGCGCGCGGGACTGATGGCATCGCTCGGCCTGCATCTCGGCGGCTATGTCCATGTCATCGCCGCGGCGGCCGGCCTCGCTCTGCTGTTTCATGCGGTGCCGCCGCTATTCATGGCGATGAAGCTCGCCGGCGCGGCCTATCTGGTCTGGCTCGGGCTGTCGCTGTTCCGTGCTCGCGACAACACCAAGCGTCCCGAGCTGGCGCCGCTCTCCGCCGAGCGCGCCTTCGCGCAAAGCATCGTCGTCGAGGTCTTGAATCCGAAGACCGCGATCTTCTTCCTGGCGTTCCTGCCGCAATTCGTCGATGCGTCGGCAAGCGTTCCGGTCTGGGCCCAGCTGTTCCTGCTCGGCACGATCGTCAACCTGACATTCTCGGCGGTCGATATCGTCTGCGTGTTGTTCGCCAGCGCAGTGATGTCGAAGCTGCAGCGCTCCCGCACGTCGCAGCGGATCATGCAGCGGATCGGCGGCAGTATTTTGGTCGCGCTCGGCGCGCGGTTGGCGTTGGGGGATCGCTAGGAGCAGTCATTGTCGAACAGTGGCGAGGCTGTCGATCAACACTTCGCCGACCTGCGCTGCGAGCTGCGTCTCCAGATCCATGGCGTCCATTCATCAATCCCGGAAACGGCTGGTCATCAGTAGAAATATCTTCAACCCTCGGTGGCACTGCCAGGTATGTATGCTACCGTGCCGTTCTCGGGACGGCTGTTCCGTCCCGGATTTGGGAGGGCATGTCATGAGATTGTCACCAAGCTTTGTCGCGCCTTCAGCTATCGCCGTCTTGTCAACCGTCTTGCTGTGCGGCCCGGCAGCGTCACAAACAGATTCCGCCAAGTCGCTTCCGTCCATCACGGTCGAAGCGCCGAAGCCGGCGGCACGGCCAAATCGTCCGACGCAGGAGGCGACCTCAGGGGTGTCGCACCGCAGATCGAGAACCGCCCAGACGACATCGTCAACCGTCCGGGCGCCGTCGCCGGCGCCCGATTCAGTGCTGGGTAGGATTGCCGCGCTGGAGAAGGTCGCCAGCAATTGCAACGGTGGTTGCGAATCGAGCATGCCGCACGGCAAGGACCCTTGGGTTGGGTGCAGCGAGTCGACTGGCGGGCAGACACATGGACCGTTCTCGGCAACCTGCCGGGACAACCTGACCTACAAATCCTATGTCGATTGCGTCGAGACCAAATGGTTCCTGGGCGAGTACCGAAACAGGGCCTGGTGGCTTTGCAGCAGCCTGCAAGCCGCAGGAAAGTTTAAGGTCGCCGAACTCAAGCGACCGAGACATCCGCGATAAAGCATGATCCGGAATAGTGCGAAGCGGCTTTCCCTCGCGACAAACGCGAACGCGTTTGCGCGGAGATCATGCTCAAACAATGCGCCAAAGCGCGATGACGATTCAACCTGATCTCATCGCGCTTTGGGGTGTGTGCTCACAAAATCCGGAAGCTCCATGCCCCCGCGTTGGAGGTCTGCCATATCCCTGATCACGGCGCGAAAGGCGTGCCCTTGAGGTCGCCGGTGGGATGGGAGGCGCTCGGACAGTGGGGTGACGACGCAACGCGCATCGAGCCGCTCTCCGGCGGGGTCGCCAACGACGTGTGGAGCGTCCGCGTCCATGGGCGCCTCGCCGTCGGTCGTCTCGGTGGCAGGAGCGACGCCGATCTCGCGTGGGAGACCGGGCTCCTGCAATACCTCGACCGTGAAGGCCTGATCGTGCCGGTGCCGATCCCGACGACGGACGGCCGGCTGTTCGCCGACGGTCTTGTGGTGATGACATATTTGGAGGGCGAACCGCCCGAGACGGAAGCCGACTGGCGTCGCGTGGCCGACACGCTCCGCCGGCTGCATCTGATGACGCAGGGCTGGCCGCAGCGCCCGGGTTGGCGATCGTCGACCGATCTGCTGCACGCCGAGAGGGGAACGCGGATCGATCTCGGCGCGATGCCGCCCGAGGCCGTTGCGCGATGCCGGGTCGCCTGGGCGCGGCTCGTCGGACGTCAGACCTGCGTCGTCCACGGCGACCCCAACCCGCGCAACATCCGCATGACAGCGGATCGGGTCGCGCTGATCGACTGGGACGAGTCGCATGTCGACGTCCCCGATCTTGATCTGGCGCTGCCCCACAACGCCGCCGGTCTCGACGCCGGCGCGCATGACATCGCCGCGCAAGCATCGGCCGCATGGGAGGCCGCCGTCTGCTGGGACGACGCATTCGCGATCAAACGGCTTGCCCAGGTTCGTGCGGTCTGAGCAGCCCACCCAATCCTACGGACTGGGCCCGCGATCGTGACGCGGCGGGTGCGACAAAACAACCCGACGGGCAACTCAGCAAAATGCGTCAAGGCCCCGCATCAAAAATGTTTCGCTTTATCAGAATTGCAGCTCGGTGTATGGTCTGCCCGTCTCGCCCGATCGAGGGGCGCTTCGCGATCGTCACGAACGCGGGTCGAGATGCGGTGGACGCCGATTGCGCAGTCGACGAATGCGCATGATGCGGACGGTGAAATCGTGCAGGCCTGACGCCCTAGTGGTAGGTGTCCTCTCGCGAAACGCGCAAGCGTTTGGTGAAGGCGGTGACAACAAAGCCCAGTCTCGCCGGGGAGAGCACGTATAAGCCGTAAGCCATCGCGCAGGGAAAGCCGGATTGCTCCGGTTACACCTGTGGTCCTACCCCCGTGCTTTTCTACCCATTGCACGGGGCCCATGGGTGCGATCGGCACCCGGCTTTCCCTGCGCCCTCTGAGAGAGGAGGGCGGAAAAGACCAGCAAAGCTCGGACAGATCATGTCGCGAGAACGTCGTTGCACATCCTCAGCGCTGTTTGACGATGCACGAGATTTACCCCCGTCATCCTGAGGTGCGAGCGCAGCGAGTCTCGAAGGATGCCCGGCCCGGCTGGTGGCCGCCGATCCTTCGAGGCTCGCCGAAGAGGCTCGCGCCTCAGGATGACGGAATTGACAGTTGCGCGGTGGTTATGGGTCCCGGCCTTCGCCGGGACGACGGGGTGGCACGCTTGTCCATCCAAACGATCCGGACGGCCCCAAAAACAAAAACGCCCCCGGGATGGAGGCGTTTTGCATTTGATCGCGAAGGGTATCCCGAAGCGGACTTTAGTCCTTCTTGAGGAAGCCCGAAAACTTCTTCTGGAAGCGCGAGACGCGGCCGCCGCGGTCCATCAGCTGCTGGGTACCGCCGGTCCAGGCCGGGTGCGACTTGGGGTCGATGTCGAGGTTCAGCGTGTCGCCTTCCTTGCCCCAGGTCGAGCGGGTCAGGTACTCGGTGCCGTCGGTCATGACGACCTTAATCGTATGATAATTCGGATGAATATCGGCTTTCATGACAGTTCCTCTGGCGCGCCGGCGCCCATCTCAAGACATTCAGGTACGGGATTTGGCCGGCTCTATAACGCATGGAGCCCCCCAAAACAAGCCAAGAAAGGGGGGCTTAAGCCCATCACCGGATTGGGACTTTACCGGATTTGCCAGCCGGGGGTCGGCGGGCCTATGTGGGGGGCGATAGAACCGGTCTAGATTGATGAGCATAGCTGAACAGCTTGAGACCCCTCGAGGCAGCCACGAGCCGCCGCGCGACGCATTGCTCGATGAGGAAGCCTTCATCGAGAGCCAGATCACGGAGCCGGCCAAGAACCGTGCCCGCTTGCGGCCGCTGCTTGCGCTGGCGCCCTATGTCGCGCGCTACAAGGGGCGGGCGATCCTCGCGCTGATCTCGCTGACCATTGCCGCGATCACCACGCTGATCGTGCCGGTCGCGGTGCGGCGGATGATCGACATGGGCTTCACGCCCGAAGGCATCGCGATGATCAACAGCTATTTCAGCGTGATGATCGCGGTTGTGGCGGTGCTCGCCTGTGCCAGCGCCTCGCGTTACTACCTCGTGATGACGATCGGCGAGCGCATCGTCGCCGATCTCCGCCGCGACGTGTTCGCGCACCTGATCTCGCTGTCGCCCGCGTTCTTCGATTCCGCACGGAGCGGCGAACTGGTGTCGCGGCTCACCGCCGATACCACGCAGATCAAGTCCGCGGTCGGCGCGTCGGTGTCGATCGCGCTGCGCAATCTGATGCTGTTCTTCGGCGCCGCCGCGATGATGGTGATCACGAGCCCAAGGCTGTCCGGTTTCGTGCTGCTCGCGATTCCGATCATCGTGATTCCATTGGTCGCATTCGGCCGCTGGGTGCGGCGGCTGTCCCGTACCGCCCAGGACACGCTGGCCGATGCCAGCGCCTATGCAAGCGAGCTGGTCAACGCGATCCGGACCGTGCAGGCCTATACCGGCGAGCGGCTCGCCCGGACGCGCTTTGCCGGCGAGGTCGAGCAGGCCTATCAGGCCGCGCGCAGCTCGACCAAGGCGCGCGCGGTGCTGACGCTGATCGTCATCTTCATCGTGTTCGCCAGCGTCGTCGTGATCCTGTGGGTCGGCTCGCATGACGTGCTGGTCGGCGCCATCAGCCCGGGCCGGCTCGGCCAGTTCATTCTCTATACGGCGTTCGCGGCGAGCGGCCTCGGCCAGCTCAGCGAGGTCTGGGGCGAGGTCTCGGCCGCGTCGGGGGCCGCCGAACGGCTGTTCGAGATCCTGCGCGTCAAGCCGCAGATCGCGGCCCCGGCTTCGCCGCGCGCGCTGCCGCAGCCGGCACGCGGCGATGTCGGCTTCGACGATGTCAGCTTCGCCTATCCGACCCGGCCCAATGCGCTGGCGGTCGACGGCGTGTCGCTGAAGGTCGGTTCGGGTGAGAAGGTCGCGATCGTCGGCCCGTCCGGCGCCGGCAAGAGCACGCTGTTCCATTTGCTGCTGCGCTTCTACGATCCGAAATCGGGCACCATTTCGCTCGACGGCGTGCCGATCCGGCAGGCCGATCCAGCCGAGGTGCGGGCGCGGATCGCGCTGGTGCCGCAGGATTCCGTGGTGTTCGCCGCCTCTGCCCGCGAGAACATCCGGTTCGGCCGGCCCGATGCCAGCGATGCCGAGGTCGAGCGCGCCGCGGATCTCGCGCACGCCACCGAATTCCTGCGCCGGCTGCCTGAGGGGTTCGACGCTCAGCTCGGCGAGCGCGGCGTGACGCTCTCAGGCGGCCAGCGCCAGCGCATCGCGATTGCCCGCGCGATCCTGCGCGACGCGCCGCTGCTGCTGCTCGATGAAGCGACCTCCGCGCTCGACGCCGAGAGCGAGACGCTGGTGCAGACAGCGCTCGAGGAATTGATGCGCCACCGCACCACGCTGGTGATCGCGCATCGCTTGGCGACCGTGCTGTCCTGCGACCGTATCCTTGTCATGGATCAGGGCAAGATCGTCGAGCAGGGCACTCATACCGAGCTGGTCGCCGCGGGCGGCCTCTATGCGCGACTGGCGCGGCTGCAGTTCGAGGGGATTTGAACGAATTGGGACCCAGTGCGCTCCGCCTATGCGATCCTTATGCGATCGAGCGCAGGCTCCCCTCGAAAACCTATTCCCGCGCAAGGATAGTCGCGCCGCGCCTGATCTCCCTCGACAGCCGAAGGAGCGTTGGCGCGCGGGGTGCTCGACTGATGCGCGAGGATGCGACCGAACCGGGGAGCAAGCTGCTCCGTGCCTGGCAGCTTGCCGTGCTGCGGTTCGCGGTGACGCGCGAGGACGACGATCGGATGCACGCGCTCGGTGTGGCCGGCGAGATCGACCGGCTGGGCGGCGCGGCCGGTGATGCCTTCCACTTCTTCCGCAGGACGACCGCGGAGCTGTGCGCGGCGATCTCCGGTCGGGGCGCGGATCAGGATGGCGTCGTCAGGCGATTCCTGGCGCAGATCGACCATGTCAGGCTCAGGCGCGCGGTCGACGCGGCGATCGCCAAGGACCGTGCCAAGGACTGTACGCCACCGAGCCTCGCGGCGGGCCGCATCAAGCCTAGCCCCGATCTCTGGCGCGGGCTGCCGTCGCGGCGCGCAACCGGAACGTAGGAGAGCCGCCGTGCAATCGCGATCACGTCGCGGCGGACATTCCGCCACAGCATGTCGCCACAACCCTGGCCCGGTTGCTGCGATGCCTGCGATGCGCTTCTCTGTGCCCGACGCGAGACCAGTCGGTTTCGGAATGCGGGGAGTGGCGAGATGGTTGGTTTGGTGATCAGCGGCGGCCGGGTGGTGGATCCGGCCAGCGGGATGGACGCGATCGGCGACGTCGCTGTGGTCGACGGCAAGATCGCCGCTGTGGGCACTGGGCTCGGCGGCGCGGAGCGGCAGATCGACGCGACCGGGCTCGTGGTGGCGCCCGGCTTCATCGACCTGCACGCGCACGGCCAGACCATTCCGGCCGATCGCATGCAGGCCTTCGACGGGGTGACGACGACGCTCGACCTCGAGGCCGGCGTGCTGCCGGTCGCATCCTGGTACAAGCGCCAGGCCGAGAAGGGGCGGGTGCTGAATTACGGCGCGGCGGCCAACTGGGCCTTCGCGCGGATCGGCGCGATGACCGGCTCGAATTCGGAAAGCTCGCTGGAATCGTTCGGCGCGGCGATGCGCGATCGCCGCTGGATCGAGAACGTCGCGACCGAAGGCGAGGTCGGCGGCATCCTCGAGCGTCTCGCCAACGGGCTGAACGAGGGCGGCATCGGCATCGGCATCCTCAACGCCTATGCGCCGGGCGCCGGCGTGCAGGAACTGACCGCGGTGTGCCAGCTCGCGGCCAATCACGCGGTGCCGACCTTCACCCACGTCGCCTACATGTCGCGCATCGACCCCGAGAGCGCCGCCGAGGCTTACATCCGTCTGATCGGCTATGCTGGCGCCACCGGCGCGCATATGCACATCTGCCACTTCAACTCGTCGAGCAAGACGGACATCGAACGCTGTGTCGCGCTGATCGCCAAAGCGCAGGCGCAGGGCCTACCGATCACGGTGGAAGCCTATCCGTACGGTACCGGCTCGACCGTGCTGGCGGCGACCTTTTTCAGCGATCCGAAATTCGAGGAGCGCAACGGCCTCGGCTATGATTCCGTGCAGCGCGTGACCGACGGTCATCGCTTCGGCAGCCGCGAGGAGCTGCTGGCCGCGCAGGCCGAAGAGCCCTCCACGCTGGTGTTGTGGCACGTGCTCGACATCGAGAACAACGCGCATCATCGCGATCTGCTCGACATGGCGGTGCTGTATCCGGGCGGCGCGATCGCCTCTGACGCGATGCCCTGGACGACGTCGGACGGCCGTCCCTACAGCGGCGACGCCTGGCCGCTGCCTGACGATGCCACCTCGCATCCGCGCTCGGCGGGCTGCTTCACCCGCTTCATCCGCGAATGGGTGCGTGAGCGCAAGAAAGTGTCGCTGCTCGAGGGCATCCGCAAATGTGCGCTCATCCCGGCCGAGATCCTGTCGGCGAGCACGCCGGCAATGCGCGCCAAGGGCAGGCTGCAAGTGGGTGCCGACGCCGATGTCGTGGTGTTCGACTACGAGACGCTGAGCGATCGCGCGACCTTCTCCGCGATGAACCGCCCGGCGGAAGGTGTGCGGCATCTTGTGGTCAGTGGCCAGCCGCTGATCAACGATGGCGTGCTCGATGTCGCGGCGCGTCCCGGCCGGCCGGTGCGCCGGCCCGTCACTGGAGGCTGAGGTGCCGGTCCCGATCCTGCTGGTCGCGGGCTTTCTCGGGGCGGGCAAGACCACGGTCGTCAACCATCTGCTGGCGCATGCGCAAGGCAAGCGCATCGCCGCCGTGGTCAACGATTTCGGCGCGATCAATATCGATGCCGAATTGATCGCCGGCGCCAGCGATGGCGTGGTCAGCCTGAGCAATGGCTGCATCTGCTGCACGCTGGAGGGTGATCTGCTGCGCACGCTCGCCAATTTACTGCGGCGTGATCCGCGTCCCGAGTTCATCGTGATCGAGACCAGCGGGATCGCCGATCCCGCCGACATCGTGCGCAACCTGATGGATCCCGTGATTTGGAAGGAGGCGCCGCTGGAGACCGTGCTCTGCGTGGTCGACGCGACGCAGCCGGTGGCCGCACTGGACGATGCGCTGCTGCGCTCGCAGTTGCGGGCAGCCGATGTGGTGGCGCTGAGCAAGGTCGATCTCGCCGATGCAGCCGCGCAGACCGCGATCCGCGATGCCGTGCGCGCGGTGCGTCCCGCGGCCGTGGTGGTCGATGCCGTGCATGGCGAGGTGCCGACGGAGTTGCTGTTTCCGACCGACGTTGATCATGTGCCGATGTCGCGTGAGACCCCGCCGCGCCGGCCGGCGTCGGACCGATTTGAAACCTTGAGCTGGACCTCGGAGCGGCCGGTGCGGCTGGCGCGCCTGCAGCAGGCGATCGGCAAACTGGCGCCGAAGCTGGCGCGGGCGAAGGGATTGTTCGAGACGGTCGAACAGCCCGGACGGCTGACGGTATTTCAACTCGCCGGCGGCCGCGCGACACTGGCTGCCGGCGGTGTGCCGACGCCCGGCGTGCCCCGCACGCGCATCGTGTTCATCGCCGAGATGGGCGCGTTGTCGCGTGACGAGATCGACGCCGTCATGCAGAACTGTGTCGAAGCTTAGTGAGGTATGTCGGCACTCATTTGTGACGTCGTGGCCACGCCCTCTCGCAAAGCACGTGTGCGACGCTCACGTCGAATTGACAGCTCCGCGTCGACCACCTATCGTTTTTGGCGACGGTTCCCTTCGGGGATCAAAAGGGAATGCGGTGCGAGGGTAACCCCAATGCCGCAGCTGTCCCCGCAACTGTAAACGGCGAGCCTTTCGTCAATTTGCCACTGGGCTGTTCAGTCCGGGAAGGCGTCGACAGGCGATGACCCGTGAGCCAGGAGACCTGCCGTCAGTCGTGGTCACACGCGAGCACATCGGGCGGGGGCGTCCTGGTGGGATCGGAGCACTGCCTTGTGGGCAATGCGCCAGTCCGCGTTCGCGGTGACGTGCCACGTTACCGCGAGTCTTTTCATGTCTCCGTCCTCTCCCGTTGCGCGCAAATGGCGCCTCGGCCTCGTCTGCTCCCTCTCATCATTGTTGCTGCCGGCCGAAGGCTCGGCTCAAACAGCTCCAACCACCAGCCTCGATCCAATCGAGGTCTCGCCCTCGACGTCCGCAAAGCCGAAGCCCGCGGCACGAAGCAGCAATACTGCCGCGTCGTCGCGGCCACGCGCCAGGCCTGCAACGGCAGCTGCGACCGAAGGCGCGCCGCGCGCCGCAGCCTCAGGCGCATCGGGGACGGCCTCGCCGACGCTCAACGCTACCACGCAGGGCGGCACCGGCAGCCGCCTCAACCTCACGCCATTGCAGACGCCGGCCAGCGTCGAGATCATCACGGCGCAGACCATCGCTGAGCGCGGCCAGCATAATGTGACCGACGCCGTCACCCAGAATGCGGCCGGGTTCATCGCGACGCCGGCGCCCGGCAATGGCGGCCTGTCGTTCAGCACCCGCGGCTTTGCCGGCAGCAACTCGGTGATGACGCTGTATGACGGCACGCGCTTCTATATCGGCTCCGGCACGCTGACGTTCCCCTACGACACCTGGTCGACACAGCGCATCGAAGTGCTGCGCGGCCCGGCCTCGGTGCTGTATGGCGAAGGAGCGATCGGCGGCGTCATCAACGTGATCCCGAAGAAGCCGCAGAATACGCCCTACAATGAGGCCGAGGTCTCGCTCGACAGCAACATGACGCGGCGGCTCTCGGTGGACAGCACCGGTCCGATCAATCCCAATGTGTCGTACCGCATCAACGCCACCGGCAACATGTCGGACGGCTGGGTCGATCGCGACAAGACCTCGAATGCGGTGGTCTCCGCCGCCGTGCGGGTGCAGGCGTCAGAGAATCTCGCCTTCACGCTGTCCGAGGATTATGGCGACCGCAGCCCGTCGCGCTATTTCGGCACGCCGCTGATCAACGGCGCGATCCAGGATGCGCTGCGCTTCAAGAACTACAACGCGTCTGATAGCGCGATCCGCTATCAGGACAGCTGGACCCAGTTCAAGACCGAGTGGGATGTCGCCGACGGCATCAAGATCAGCAACACATTGTACTATCTGACCAGCGAACGGCACTGGCGCGACATCGAAAGCTACACTTTCAACCCCAAGACGCAGCTGATTGATCGCACGAGCTATCTTGAGATATTCCACGATCAGAAGCAGGCCGGCAACCGCATGGATGCGACGTTCAGTGGCCATATTTTCGGCCTCGAGAACCGCTTCGTCTCGGGGTTTGACGTCAACCACATCGAGTTCTTCCACACCAATAACTCATTCACTGGGACCGTGGCCACGACATCCTCAGTCAGTCCCTACGTGTACGATCCGGGGTCGTTCTTCACGACGCAATACCCGACCACGCCGGGCTTCAATGCAATCGTCAATCAATACGCGCTATTCGCCGAAGATCGGCTATCGCTGACCGACCAGTTGTCGCTGGTCACCGGCGTCAGATATGATCGCCCCGAGGTCGACCGTACCGACTACAAGATACCGGGTAACAGTTTCGACACCACGCTGTCGGGCACCAGCTGGCGCACCGGCGTTGTGTATGAGCCGATCAAGAATCTCGCCCTCTATGGCCAGTATGCGGTTGGCGTCGATCCGGTCGGCAACATCATCTCGCTGGCGGCCTCGCAAAAGACCTTCCAGCTTTCCACCGGCAAGCAGACCGAGTTCGGGGTCAAGCAGTCGTTTTGGGGCGGGCGCGGCGAGTGGACGCTGGCGGGCTATCAGATCGTCAAGAACAATCTGCTCATTGCCGATCCCAACGCTCCCACCGGTCCGGCGCTGCAGGTCGGTCAGCAATCATCCCGCGGGGTCGAGGCTTCGGTCGGGCTGGCGCTGAACGATGGCTGGCGCATCGACACCAACGTCGCAATGTTGCAGGCCAAGTACGACAACAACAGCCAGCTGGTGAGCGGCAAGATCGTCAGCTATGCCGGCAATGTGCCGATTAACGTGCCGCAAAAGGTCGCTAACGTCTGGGTGACCTGGGACTTCGCGCCGAGCTGGTCGGTCTATGGCGGCGTGCAGATGGTCGGTGCGATGTACTCAGATCTCGCCAATACCCAGTTGCGGCCGGGCTACAATGTGGTCAATGGCGGCATCAGGTGGAAGCCCGATGACCGCACCACGGTCGCGTTTCGGGTCTACAATCTGTTCGACAAGGTCTATGCAGTGACATCGCCATACGCCGGGCAATGGCTGCTCGGCATGCCGCGCACCGCCGAACTCTCCGTCAACGTGAAGTTCTGATCATGCGCAACGCTCTGATCCGGCGCGGGCGGCGATGGCTCTATGTCGTTCATCGCTGGATCGGCATTGCGACCTGCCTCTTCTTCGCGATGTGGTTCAGCTCCGGTCTCGTCATGATGTATGTGGCGTTTCCGCGCCTCACCGACGGCGAGCGGCTGTCCGCGCTTCCCGTCATTTCGTGGGGCAAGGTGCGGGTCGCACCCGATCGTGCGATGGGGATCGCGGGGATGGATCGCTATCCCCGCGATCTCCGGCTCTCGATGATGGACGATGTTCCGGTCTATCGTGTGACCGGGTGGAAGGGGGGCGCCGTCACGATCTCGGCGATCGACGGCGGTGTCATCGACCATGTCACGCCGGATCAGGCGCTCGCGGTCGCTCGCCATCATCCGCATGCGGTACGGCCGCAATTGCTCGATACGGTGACGCGCGACCAGTGGTCGGTCACCGCGCGCTTCGATCCGTTGCGGCCGCTCTATCTGATCGGGCTCGGTGATCCCGATGGCACCGAGCTCTACGTCTCCTCGCGCACGGGCGAGATCGCGCTCGACACCACACGGCGCGAACGCATTTGGAACTGGCTCGGCTCGATCCCGCATTGGATCTATCCGACCGTGCTGCGCAAGGACGGGCCGCTGTGGCGGGATGTGGTGCTGTGGGTCTCGGGCGTCTGCCTCGTCGTCGCGGTCACCGGCTTCTGGATCGGCATCCTCCGCCTGCGGCTGACGCGCCGTTACGCCGACGGCGCCGTCTCGCCCTATCGCGGCTGGATGGCCTGGCATCACATCGCCGGCCTGATCGGCGGCATCTTCGTCTTCACCTGGATGTTCAGCGGTTGGCTGTCGCTCAATCCCGGCGGTGCGTTCTCCGCTCGCGGCATCACCCGCGAGATTGCGGTGGCTTATAGCGGCCACGACGCGCCCGACATTGTCGCCGCCTTTCAGTCGTCGTCATCGATCCCGGCCATGGAGGCGCGCTTTGCTTGGGTCGCCGGACACCGGCTGATGCTGCTCAGTGACGACAAAGGCGGCCGGAGCCTGGCCGATCCCGTGACCGGTGCGCCCGCGACGCTCTCGCAAGACGAGATCATCGCCGCAGCGCACAGCGCCATGCCGGGCGTTGCGATGACGTCGGCGCGACAGCTCGACGAGTCGGATGCCTATTGGTACACGCTGCACCAGACGCGTGAGCTTCCGGTGCTGCGCATCGGATTCGACGATCCCGCCCGCACGTGGCTGCACATCTCTCCCGTCACCGGCGAGATCCTCGACCGCAGCGACGACAGCCGCCGCTCCTATCGCTGGCTGTTCAACGCGCTGCACAGCCTGGATGTCCCGCTGCTGCTGCGCATCTGGCCGGCACGCGATGTCGTGGTGTGGCTGTTGTCGGCCGTCGGCACGGTCGTTTCGATCAGCGGTGTCGTGATCGGATGGCGTCGGTTGCGGCGACGGAAGGTGCGGCCGGGGAGAGGCGGGCGCGCGTTGGCCAGAACGACATCCACGTCTTAGAGGGGCGCTGTGATTGCGAGCGCTGCCGCGGTAACCGATGTATCGCGACAAGTCATCGGAAAATTGGAGTCAATTCGCAGAGCTGCGCCATACTGTCGCAGCGCATGGTACGGCGACCTGAATTTCGCCGGCAGCGTCGGACTCTGTCGCGATCAACAACGATCGAGAGTCTAGCTTGATAAAGGGGTTCTTTGTAAATCGCGAGGTGCATCGATGCTCGAAGCAGAAGCGTAGTTCCATTGTTCTCCGCCTCCCGGAGAAACCGCAGAAGTCAGTTGCAATGTAGAGAAGCGTCTTCTACCAGTTGCAGGCTGCCGTTGATCTCGCAGGTGCGCGAGGGCGGCATGGGGTGCACGTGACGGTGAGTCGTTCTTTTCGTTGAACGCTCGCCTGCTGTGGCAGGGTTGTCCGTCTGGCTCGCGATCTTCGCAACGTTCCAGGTTGCTCCCTCAACCGCCGGCTTTCCTGTTCTCGCGGAGGAGAACTAGCTTCGTCGACCAGGGCGAGATCGAGCCAACACTCAGAAACCAGAGCGGCGCAGACGCGCCCGGCAGGAATCGCACGTCAGTCATGACCAATAATCAAGAGCCTGTGCTTTCCGATGTGTCGGCTTACCTTTGGATTGCACTCCGGATCGCCGTCTTAATTGCTGTCGCGGAAATTCCGATCCTTGCCTTGAACGTTATTCCTCCCGTCATTGTCTTCATTGCGGGGTGGGTAGTCATCTGTAGCTACACTTTCTATCGCGTCTGGCGGCTGAATACTCAATCGCTTGTCGTCAGCGACGCTGGCTTCGCCAAGCTCATAGCCTGCGCTTTCCTAGCCTGGCTGTCGGTCGTCTTCTTGCTCGACGTCGTTATCGCGAACAGCCTTACCCCAGCCTCGGAAGACGTCATTTGGCGGGTCAAGGGAGCGTTCGTGAGCAATGCGCTCGTTGCAGTCGATGCAGGTGCGTTGAGCGTACTTGGTGGCATTGTGGTCGAGAAAGTTCGCCAATATTGCGCTGGCTTGAGGGCAAGGGGGTAAAGGCAGGTGGGCGTTGATAATTGCGTCTTTGACCACATCGCGCGTGGCGAGGCCCTTGGAACCGTATGTCGTGATCTGGGCTCATTCTTTCCTCCGAAGGAAATGTAGTCGATGGTCGACAAAGCGAGGCAACTGGTAGCAAGGGTTGACCTTTACGGTAATTACCTCGTCTCGATGGCGCTGGTTGTCTCGCTTTGCGAATTTCCGTTCCTGGCGTGGCGCCTTGATCTTGCAAGACTCATTCTGCCGCTTGGTTGGGCCGCGATGCTGGTCCTTGGAATTAAGCGGATGTGGACGATCAAGGTAGAACATCAGCTGACGGCTGAGCTGCAGCTTGGCAGGATCATCGCAGGCATCGCGATCGCGGCGCTCTGCAGCACCTGGATGTACCACGTGGTGGCGGACATCGGGATGGTTCGCACCGATCGGCTTATCGATATAGGCCAGCTTGTTCTTGTCGTTAATGGAGTCGCCGGCCTTGGCGTGTACACGGCTGGTGCCGTCCTAGTTTGGCTGTTCAGCGCATTGTCGAGTGACGACTCCTAGGAGGTCTTCAATATTGTCTGACGCGACCAGGCGCGCCGGGTCGGCGATTATTTGACCGTCAGGTGCACGTCCGGACCGGGTCGGTCGGGAGTCCATTCCAGTGCAAATCGCTGAGCGGCAATGATCTCATAGGTTGAAAGCTTGCCTGCGACCGCATCGCGGAACCGGACATAGGCTTCGCGCTGCCGCCCGTTCGAGCGGGCCGCCGCCAGATTGAGCCATTTGTAGGCCAGCACGTAATCGTTCGGGAGGCCGTGGCCCTTGTCATACATCATGCCGAGCATCGCTTGCGCGAACGGGTCGCCCAGCGTGGCGCCGCGATAGTAGCAATCGGCGGCGGCGGCGTAGGCCTGCGGCACGCCGAAGCCATGCTCGTACATGAAGCCGAGCAGGCCGAGGGCCTTTGCATTGCCGCGCGCGGCGGCCGGTGCGAGCTCGCGAAACGCCCTGACATAATCGCCGCGATGGAAGGCGGCCGTGCCGACCGCGGCAATGTCGGCGCTGGCGACAGACGCGGTCATGGCCCAAAGTACGACCACGGCAGAAGTGCAGAAGCCTGTCCGTCGCGCGATCATGCGGAGCATCCCGTTGTCCGGCTCAGTGATAGCTGGTGGTGATCGGCGCATTGGTCGTCGTCGTGGCGATGCTGCCGCGCAATTTCGATCGCAGCTCCTCGGCCACGACCTGGGCGTCGGTGCCGTTGCGGATGATCTGCGGGCGGATGAAGATGATCAACTCGGTGCGCTGGGTGCTGTTGCTCTGATGCCCGAAGGCATCGCCGAGGCCGGGGATCTGGTCGAGCACTGGGAGCGCATTGCGGGCGCCGCTTTGCTGCTCGCTGATCAGGCCCGCCAGCAGCACGGTCTGGCCATTTGCCACCGAGATCTGGCTCTTGACCCGCCGTTCCGAAACGGTCGGCGTCAGGTTGACCGTGCTGCCGCTGCTCTGGGGAACGTTGCTGATCTCCTGCTCGACGTCGAGCCGCACCGTGCCGTTCACGCTGACGCGCGGCGAGACCTTCAGGATGATGCCGGTGTTGCGATAGTCGATGGTGTTGACCACGGTGTTGCTGGTGGTCAGCACCGTCGCGCTGCCGGTCGATACCGGGACGACGTCGCCGACCTGCAAGGTGGCGACCTGGTTGTTGATCACGACCAGCGAGGGATTGGACAGCACCTTGACGCTGGTGACGGCGTGCAGCGCATCCAGGATCAGGCTCGGCTGCGTCGCGTTTCCGATCAGGAAGTTGAAGCCTGGAAAGGCCTGGTTGATGTAGGCATTGGTGAGCGAACCTGCGGCGCTGACGATCCCGGTGGTCGCGTCCGTGGTGGTCGCGGGCGCCGCGGTAGCCTGGGTGCCGAGGATCGAGCCGGTGTTCGGCTTCAGCCCGAGGTTCTGGCTGGTGAGATAGGTCTGCACGCCATAGGACAGTGTGTTGTTGAGCGTGACCTCGGCAATCGTGGCGTCGATCGCGACCTGTAGCTGCGGCTCGTCGATCTGCAGCAGCGTCGACTCGATGATGCGGTAGTTGGCCTGGTCGGCATAGATCAGCAGATTGTTGTTCACGACGTCGGGAGTGATGCGAACGTCCTGCATGACCGGCTGGCCGTTGCCGCCGCTGGCACCGCGGCCGCTATCCAGCGCGGCATTGTTGCCCTGGCCTTGATTGTTGTTGGCATTGTTCGATTGGCCGCCGGCACCAAATCCCTGGCCGAGGCCCTGGCCCGTTGAGCCCGTCCCTGACGTGCCGCGGGATGCGAAGCCGCCCATGCTCGAATTCGAGCCGTTGTTGTTATTGAGCGACAGGCGGTCGGCGACGCTCGAGCTCGACGAGGTGCCGGAGCCGGGCGCGAGCTGGCTGTCGGCGCTGTCGAGCAGATTGCCGGATGAACCGCCGAGGAACATGTCGGTCAGGACCCGCGCGATCTGGCGCGCATCGCCGTATTTGACGCGGTAGACATGGACCGTGGTGCGCGCGGTGTCGTTGCGGTCGAGCCGCTTGATCCAGGTCGCGGCCGTGTGCAGCATGTCTGGCTTCTTGGTCACGACCAGGATCGCGTTCAGGCGCGCGATCGGCATGAACTTGATGACGTTCTGGCTGAGCCCGTTCTCGCCGGAATCGACGATCTTCTCCAGCTCGGCGATGACAGGCGCGGGCGAGCCGCTCGAGATCGGGAAGATGCCGACCGATTGGCCGCGCATCCAGTCGACGTCGAAGCTCAGCACGGTGTCGACGGCGGTGCGGCGCTCGGCGCCGGTGCCCTGGATCAGCAACAGGTTGCGCGTCGTGTCGGCGCGAATTGCGCCCGCCCTGGTGGCGAAGCTGTCGGTCAGCTTCAGCAGCGTTTGCGCCGAGACATATTGCAGGGGGACCACCGAGATCCCGAAGCCGGGTTCCGGATTGGCCGCCGCCGCATCGACGCGGCCGCCGCCGACGGCGTCGCCGAGCGGCGTCAGGCGATAGCCTGCCGTATCCTTGAGCAGCACCACGCCGCTGAGGCGGAGCGCGTTTTCAAGCACGAAGACCATATCGGATTTCGGCACCGGGCGGACCGACACCAGACTCACCGTGCCCTGCACCCGCGGATCGATGGTGTAGCCGACATGCAAAATGTCGCCCAGCACGACCTTGGCGACGGTCGCCACCGGCGTGCTCTCGAAATTCAGGTCGAAGCCATTGCCGTTCGACGCCGGCTGCGGCCGTGCGTCGACGACCGCGGTCACCTCGCTGCCGTCGTACATCGCCGCGCGGGCGTTGCCGTTCTGGCCGCCTTGAGCCGTCGCCAAGGCGTTCACCGGTTGCGGCTGGCGCGACATCAGATCCAGCGATCGCACCTTGTCGGTGACGTCGAGCTGGGACGCGTCGACGCTTTCGCTGACCGTCGCGGAATTGCAGGACGCCAACAACCCCATTGACGCCAAGGCAAACATGGCTGCCAGGCCGCCACGGATCGGGCAGCGGCCCACTGTGCCTACGCGTTGCATGAAGGCCCTTCGCTCTTACTAACTGATAATTCGATTGTCTGCGACGATCGGTCCTACCCCGAGAGGACTCTTATCGATCGAACATGACAGAAATAAATTGGTTACATGATTGTCGTTCGCGACCCTCCCCACGCCTCGCACCAAAATCGTGCACCGTGTCCGCGATGCCACGTCAAGGTTTCTTGAGCGCGGCGAGCGATGTGACTTCGCACAGCTGTCACACTTCGGATCGATAACCGCAGAACTGCCGGGAGCCGAACGCGACGGCGCATGGCACGGACCGATCCGGAATTGTGTGGCGGGATACAAAGGAATGGCCAACGACCTGTCCGTTCGGTTCGTGGATTATCTGCGTCAGAACAATCACCTGGCGCCGATCGACGGATCGGCGGAGCGAACCGGGCAGGGCGCCGACGTCAGGCAGTTGAAGCTGTGGGAGATCACCAGTCTCTCACCGACCGAATTCGCCGACGAGGCCGCGCGCTTCTTCGCGCTCGGCCGCCTGACGCTTCAGGACATGACCTCGGCCGAGCCGTTGGTCGGGTCGTTCTCGCCACGTTTCCTGCGCGAGACCATGGTCTATCCCTGCCGGACGGCTGACGGGACCGTCGTGCTCGCGGTCGTCGATCCGACTGACCAGGCGACGTTGCGGGCGGCACAGATCGTGCTTGGTGCCGGGATCGACGTGAAAGTGGCGTCGTCGGAAGACGTCGCCATCGCGCTAAACAACTCTTCCAGCGCCGAGGAGGCCGAAGCCACCGATTCGGCGGCGGCGCTGCCCCGGGAAGACGACATCGAGAGCCTGCGCGATCTCGCCAGCGGCGCACCGGTGGTGCGCGCGGTCAACGACCTGATCGAGAAGGCCGTCGAGCTCCGCGCCAGCGACATCCATATCGAGCCGTTTTCCGCCGGCCTCATGGTGCGCTTGCGCATCGATGGTCTGCTGCGGCCGGTCGCGGCGCTGTCGGGCGTGCTGCCGCAGGCGGTGGTCTCCCGCATCAAGATCATCGCCAATCTCAATATTGCCGAGCGTCGTCTACCGCAGGATGGCGCGGCGCGGCTGCGGGCCGGGCGTACCGACATCGACATCCGCGTCGCGATCATGCCGACGCAGCATGGCGAATCCTGTGTCATCCGCATCCTGCCCAAGGATCGCGGCCTGCTGGTGGTGGAGAAGCTGGGGTTTTCGGAGCCCGACGAAACCAAGCTCCGGCGGCTGCTGAAGCTGCCGCACGGCATGGTCGTGATCACCGGACCGACCGGCAGCGGCAAGACCACAACGCTGGCGACGATCCTATCGATCCTCAATGAACCGACCCGCAAGATCCTGACGATCGAGGATCCGGTCGAATATGAGCTCCCCGGCGTCAACCAGTCCCAGATCAAGCCCGCGATCGGCCTGACCTTCGCCACCGCGCTGCGCTCCTTCGTTCGCCAGGACCCCGATGTGATCATGGTCGGCGAAATTCGCGACACGGAGACCGCTCATGTCGCGGTGCATGCGGCGTTGACCGGCCATCTGGTGCTGACAACGCTGCACACCGAGACGGCGGCTGCCGCGGTGCCGCGCCTGCTCGATCTCGGGGTCGAAGGCTATCTGCTGCGCTCTGTGCTGCGCGGCGTCATCGCGCAGCGCCTGGTCCGGCAATTGTGCGAGCGCTGCAAGACGGCGCGGCCGTTGGCAACCGCCGATCTCACTGAGGATCCTCGGCTCGCGGCGATCGGCTTTAAGGCTGGCGAGATCATTCATGAGGCCTGCGGCTGCGAGCGTTGTGGTGGAACCGGCTATCGCGGCCGCCTCGGCGCCTTCGAGCTGCTCGAACTGTCCAATGAACTGCGCGAACTGATCGGAGAGCGAACCGACGGGCTGAAGATCGATACCATGGCGATCCGGGCGGGCATGACCACGATGCTCGACGACGGGGTCGCCAAATGCCGCGCCGGATTGACCTCGCCCGCCGAGATCCTCCGCGTCGCGACGGTGCGGTGACGCCGTGCCGAATTATCGCTACCGCGCTTTGACTCAAGGCGGCGAGATCGTGAACGGCACGATCTCCGCCCCGACCGCGGCCGAGGTGGCGCGGCGGATCGAATATCTCAAGCTGCTGCCGATCGAAACCACCGAGGACAAGCGCGCGTCCAGCGCAGCAGGCGGCCGTAGCCTGTTCGGCGGACCGAGTGCCGCCGAGGTCACGACCTTCACGCGCGATCTCGCGCTGTTGCTGAAAGCCGGCGCGCGTCTCGACGATGCGCTGGAGCTGTTGTCCGGCGATGCCGACGTCGGCCGGATGCGTCCGGTGGTGGCGAAAATCCGCGCCGCCCTGCTCACCGGCGAGAGCTTTGCCGATGCGGTGGCGGATCATCCGACCCTGTTCCAGCCGATGTATATCGCCCTGGTCCGGGTCGGCGAAATCTCCGGCACACTGGATTCCGTGCTGGAGATGCTGGGGACCGAACGCGCGCGCTCCGAGCAGATGCGGCGCAAGCTCACCGACGCGATGCAGTATCCGGCCTTCGTGCTGGTCGCGGCATCGGGCGTGATGCTGTTCTTCCTGCTGTTCGTGCTGCCGCAATTCTCGACCGTGCTCGGCGATTTCGGCGGCAAGTCGGATACCGCGCTTGCGAGCTTCATCGCGGTGTCGGACTTCCTGCGCGCCAATGCCACGGCGGCAAGCCTGATCAGTGCGGCGACGATCGCGCTTGCCTGGTGGCTGCTGCGGCAGGCGCGGGTGCGCGCCGCGCTGGTCAGTGGAATTTCGCGGGTACCCGGCATCAGCAGCGCTTTCCAATTCTACCGTGCCAGCCTGTTCTGCCGCAATCTCGGCGTCCTGCTTGGCAGCGGCGTCAACCTTACGGCCGCATTGCGCATCCTGGTCGACATCATGGCGGTAACCGGGAGCGAGGCGAACTGGACCGCCGCCGCCGACCGCGTCCGCCATGGCGGAAAATTGTCGGAGGCGCTCGCCATGGCGGACAGCCTGCCGCCGATGGCAGTCCGCATGCTGCGGCTCGGCGAAGAGACCGGCCAGCTGCCGGTGCTGGCCGGGCGAGTCGCGGAATTCTACGAAGCAAAATTGCAGCGCAGCCTGGACCGGGTCGTCGGCATCGTCGGTCCGCTGGCGATCATCACGATCAGCACCGTGGTCGGTGGATTGATCGTGTCGGTCATGACGGCGCTGCTCTCGGTCACACAGCTAGTCGGTTAGAGCAGAGGTCATCGGTCATGATAGCGCGCAATAGCATCATCGAGGCATTCTCCACGCGAGCGGGACGGGATCGCACCCCATCGCAAGCGCCAAGGCGTTCGGGCGAGGCGGGCTTCACCCTGGTCGAGATGCTGGTGGTGATCGCGATCATCGGCCTCATCATGGGGCTGATCGGACCGCGCGTGCTCAACTATCTCAGCGAATCCAAGGTCAAGACCGCACGGATTCAATTGCAGAGCTTCTCCAGCGCGCTCGACCTGTTCTATCTCGACGCCGGACGTTTCCCGTCCACCGCGGAGGGACTGGCCGCGCTGGTCCGGCGCACCCCGGGCGTCGCCGCATGGAATGGGCCCTATCTGAAAGGCGGCAACGTTCCCAATGATCCCTGGAACCACGCCTATCTCTATCGCTCGCCGGGCGAGCACGGGCCTTACGACATCGTCTCTTATGGCTCTGACGGGCAGGAGGGCGGCAGCGGCACCTCGGCCGATATCTCGCTCGAGAAGACCACAGCCTCCAACAACGACCAGCAATGACGGATAAGGATGCACGGCAAGCATGAATGACGCGACGCAGCGTGGCTTTACCCTGCTCGAGATGGTGTGCGTGCTCGCCATCATCGCGCTGCTGGCGGCCGTGCTGCTGCCGTTCATTCCGCATCAGACCTCGCGGTCGCGGTTGCAAGCCTATGCGCTGCAGACCGCAACGCTGCTGAAGGCCGACCGCAATGCCGCCATCGAGCGCAGCACCAGCGTTGCGACGCTGGTCGATGCGCCGAGCCGGGTGATCCACTCCGGCGCGTCGCGCATGACGGTGCGGATCCCCGATGACGTGCGGTTCGACGCGGTGCTGCCGCAGAGCTGTCAGCGCCGCGCGGCGCTGTCGACCATTCGCTTCTTCGCCAATGGCGGTTCCTGCGGCGGCTCCATCGCGCTGACGCGGCTCGATGCGGGCTATGAGGTCCGCGTCAACTGGCTCACCGGAAGGGTTGAAATCGTTGCTCGCGACGTCGCCGCCAACTAACCGCACGGATGCGGGGTTCACCATCATCGAAGTGCTGGTGGCACTGGCGCTGGTTGCTGTCTCGATCGTTGCGATCGGCGCCGTGATGGGCGTCAAGACGCGCGGCGTGCGGGCGATGGAGCAGCACGTCGCGCTGATGCAGGCGGTGCGCACATTGATGACGGTCGGCATTCCGCCTCGCGCCGAATTGCAATCGGGTACGTCGACCGGGCAGGCGGAGGGCTATCGCTGGACCATCGAGGTCAGTCCGCTCGGTGGCGACTGGACGGTGCCCGAGGGCAATGTGCCCTGGGCTCCAGAGCTGGTGCGGATTCGCGTCAAATCGCCGGGCGGCGCGTTGTCCGACATCCGCACCGTGCGCCTGATGCCGAGGTCTTCGGAATGACCCGGGCAAGCACGGCACAACGCCCCGGCGAGCGCGGCTTCACGCTGATCGAGATGATCGTCGCGCTGGCGTTGATGGGGCTGTTGCTGTCCGCGCTCGCCAGCATCACGGCGCAATGGCTGCCGAGCTGGAACAGGGGCCTCGACCGCATCCAGCGCAGCGAATTGATCGGGATCGCGCTGGAACGGATCGGCGCCGACCTTGCTGCGGCGGAGTTCGTCGCGGCCAACCGCGATACCCACAAGCCGCTGTTCGACGGGTCGGAACTGTCCGTGACGTTCGTGCGGACGTCGGTGGGGCCGAACGCCGGGCCGGGCCTCGACGTGGTGCGCCTCGGCGAGGTCAGGGAACGCGGCGAGTTCGTCACGGTTCGCACCCAGACGCGCTTCACGCCGCTGGCCGATGGCGTGTCGCTGTCGGAGCAGGTGCATCTGGGCAGCCCGGTCGTGCTGCTGCGCGCGCCGTATCGGCTGTCCTTTGCCTATGCCGGTCCTGACCGGGCCTGGAAGAGCGCGTGGAGGGATGCCGAGAAGCTGCCGGCGATGATCCGATTGACTGTGCGCGACGCGGCGAGCCAGCGCGTTCTGTCGGTGTCGACCATCGCGCCGCTTCACGTCCAGATTCCGAGCGACTGCACCAAGCCTGACGGCAATTGCGGCGACAAGCCCAGCTCCGATGCCGTTGCCACCGATCAGGGGAAGACGTGATGGGCACGTCCGGCAATCGCGGCCGATCGCCGGCCGACCGCGGCTTCGTCATCGTCGCGGTGCTCTGGATCCTGCTGGCGCTGTCGTCGCTCGCGATCATCTTCTCGGCCTATCTGGCCGCCTCGGCGCGCGCGCTGGCGGCGAGCGACATCTCGTTGCAGACCGAGGCGCTGGTGTCGACCGGGCTCGAGCTCACCGCCTATCAGCTGACGTTGACCGACGACAAGACGCGGCCGCAATACGGCGCGTTTCATTTCGGCCTCGACGACGCCAGCGTCAACGTGAGCTTCACGTCGGAAGCCGGCCGGCTTGATCTGAATTACGCGTCGAAGGAGATGCTGACCGGGCTGTTCGTCGTGCTCGGCGCTCGGAAGGACGCCGCCAGCGAATATGCCGATCGGATCGTCGGCTGGCGAACGCGGCCCACGCCGGGCAGCGAGAACGTGGAGGCCGCGCGCTACAATGCACTGGGCTACGCGCCGCGGCAGGGGCTGTTCACTCACGTCAATGAACTGGCACTGGTCGCCGGCATCCCCGAAGCCTTTGTCGATCGCGTGCTGCCGTTCGTGACGGTGTTCAACGGCGGGCCGGATGTCGATCCGACCATCGCCGCGCCGGAACTCGCGCTCGCCGTGGATAAAGCATCGGGGAAGCAGCAGGACGGCTTCGGCTCGGCTGCGCTCGGCTCGTCTGCTCTTGGGGCGAGTGCTCCCTCGCCGAACGGCGGCCTTTCCGCCGGATCGCAGGCGCCGAGCCCGCAAACCGCGGCGTCGACCGCGCAAAGCCCTTGCTACCGGATCGCCGTGTCGATCCGATTCCGCAACGGTCACCGCACCAATTCTGAGGCGGTGATTGCACTCGGCGACAAGACCGAGCCCTATCGTGTGTTGTCCTGGCAGAACGATGTCGAACCGCGCGTTCTGGCTCTGCCGCGGGGGAGAGGTTGATGGCGATACTTGCCGAAGCACGGCATTGGTTCGAGCAATGGATTGCCGCGGTCGCGACGTCCGTCGACGGCGTAGCGGGCAGGTTCATACGCCGGCGCAGCGTCGAGCTCGACGAGAATGGCGACGGCAGCTTCACCGCCCGCCTCGTGGCGGCGAAGGACAGTTCGCCCGCGGCGCCGGTTTCGTTCCGGCTCGATCATGACGCGCCGCAGCCTGCGCTGCCGGCGGAATGGAAGACCGCGTTCGACGGCAGCCGCATCGAGGTGCGCTTGCGCTCGGATCACATCGTCAGCCGCGTGCTCGATTTCCCGAGCCAGGCCGGCGGCTTTCTCGACGGCATGATCCGCGCGCAGGTCGACCGGTTGACGCCATGGACCGCGGCCGATGCGGTGTTCGGCTGGGGCGCGCCGCAGCCGATCGCCAATGACCGCATCGAAGTTGCGTTCGGTGCAACTGCGGCGGCCAAGGTCGATCCGCTGGTCCGGATGGCGAGGCAGCTCGGCGCCGCTTCCGTCGCGGTCTCGGCGCCGGCGGTCGGCAGCGACGGCGTCTCCCAGCAGGTGACGCTGCTCGACAGATCGTTGCGCGGGCTCGCTGGACCTCAGGTTCCGCGCCTGTTGCGCATTGGGCTGATCTCGACGGCCGCGGCCGCGGCGGTCTCGCTGCTGCTGAACGTCTATCTCGGCGGCTGGCTGCAATCCGAGCAGGAGGACCTGCAACACCGGATCTCGCAGCGCCGCGCCGCGTTGCGCCTCGACGCCAATGGCGACTCGTCCGGGCTTGGGCTGCTCGCCAAGCGCAAGCAGACCACGCCGTCGAGCGTCATGGTCCTGGAGGCGGTCTCGCGCGTGCTGCCCGACACGACCTATGTGACCGAACTCCGCATCGAGAACAACAAGGTGCAGGTGGTGGGACTGACCCAGGACGCGCCGTCGCTGATCCGCTTGCTGGAGCAGTCGCCGCAATTCACCCGCGCGACGTTCTTCGCGCCGACGACGCGCGCGGCCAATGAGACGGCGGAGCGATTCCACGTCGAGGCCAACATCTCAGCCTATTTTGGGTCCGGCTCATGAGTGCAGCATCCCGATCGCTGACCGCCGTCAGCACCTCGCCATTGGTCGCGAGCGCGAGCTATCTCGGCTTGTTCGTGCTGCTGCTGTTTGTCGTCATCTCGTCGCTCTCCGATCTCATCGGCCTGCGCAGCGACGTGGCGGCATCGGCAGGAATGCTGGAGCAGCTGGAAGGGCGCTCCAAAGCGAACCCCGCGCCCGGCCAGCCTGCAATGCCGACCGGCTCGGCCTATCTCGAGGGCGCAACCGTCACCGTCGCCGGCGCCACCTTGCTGCAACGCGTGTCTGGCGCGGTGATCAAGGCCGGCGGCAACGTGTTGTCGACGCAGCTCGACGTCCCCAACGCGCCGGCCAAGGCCGGCTTCATCAGCATGGTCGCGAGCTCCGAGATCGAACAGGCGCAATTGCAGCAGGTGCTCTACGATCTCGAGGCCGGCATGCCGTTCCTGTTCATCGACCAACTGGTCGTGCAACCCGTTGCCGACGAGGCCGCCAAGGGCGCCGATCCCGGCAAGCTGCGCGTCCTGCTCGGCGTGTCCGGACAATGGCGAGGAGCCAAATGATGCGACGCTTTGCAGCGACCATCTTGCTGTTGGCGGTGTCGGCCTATTCCGCGCCGGCGGCCGTGCCTGATCGGGCGGGCGATGCATTGGATGCCGGCATGCTCGACGATACCCGTCTGGGTGGACCGGTGCTGGGTTCACCGCCGCCCTCCGAACCGATCACATCGGTCCGGGTGGCGCCAGCGCCGGCACCGACGCCGCGGCCACTCAGCCCAAATCCGCTGTGGGGGATTCCGCTCAAGACGCTGTCCAACACGCGCGACCGCCCGGTGTTCTCGCCGTCGCGGCGGCCGCGGCCGGCCGTGGTGGCGGAGCCGGAAGTCAGCAAGCCAGCGCCGCCACCGCCGCGCAAGGTTGCGGCCGAGCCGCCGCCGCTGTCGCTGGTCGGTACCATCGCCGGCGACGATGAGAGCTTCGGGATCTTTCTCGATCAATCGAACAAGACCGCCTTGCGCCTGAAGCTCGGCGACGAGTTCCAGGGATGGAAGCTGCGCACCATCAAGGGGCGCGAAGTCACGATGCAGAAGGACGAGCAGGGGGCCGTGCTCACATTGCCCGAGCCCGGCGGTGAAGAGAACGGCGATGCACGCATCGTTCCGGTCAGCGCGGAGAGGGTGCCGCTCGCCGCGCGTCGCCAGAAGTGATTGCGCGCGAGCTAGCTCAGTCCGAGCCAGCTCTGAAGCGCCGGCGTCACGAGCAGCCCGAGCGCAAGGAACGGACCGAACGGAATTGAGGTCTGGCGCTTCATTTCGCGTCCTGCAAGTTGCAGGATGCCGGCAACACCAAGCGCGGCGAGCGCCGCGATCAGCAGCAAGGTTGGAATGCCCAAGGCACCGACCCAGATGGCCGCGGCGACGAGAAGCTTGACGTCGCCCAGTCCCAACCCGTCCACATGCCGCACGACGAAGTAAAGTCGCTGCAACAGCCAAAACAGGAGACCGACGAGGGCCGCGATCGCCATCGCACTGAAGGCGGCCGTTGTGCCTTCCGTGATGACGACGTTCGCAAGCCCGAGTGCCGCGATCGCGAAGTTCAGCCAATTGGGAATGATGCCGTGGCGCAGATCGATCAGCGCGACGGCACAGCAGAGCACGCAAAGCGCGCCGTAAGATCCAATGAAATAAATAGCTTCGCGATCGATCTGCATGGTGGCGGGACAAGTGTGACGCGTGTCGGCACTGTGTTGCAACAATGCGCGCGCGTTGAACAGTTCATTTTCAATCGACCCGATCACCGCGCGCGGATTTTGCGATTGTGATCGTCATCGACGATGACAAAACAGAAAAGATGCGACAAAAAGTCTGCGCTGTCACAAATCCGCATAGGATACCGACAATAGTTCGCCCCGCTACATGCCGCGAGCCCTTCGTGGCAGATGAGTGGGTTGACTATGTACAAGATGCGAGTGGCGGCGTGCCTGGCTTTGCTGGCAGCGTCGGCAGGCGTGCGCGCCGCGAACGCGGGCGCTCTCGAGGACGGCGCCGAGCGCTATCGGCCGTATCTGATCGAGGGTGTCGCCAGCGCGCTGGCAGGCGCGCGTGCATTGCGCGAGCGCGCCGCTGCGGCCGATCTGCCCGGCGCAAGGAAGGCCTGGCTGTCGGCGCGTGCCGGCTGGGAGCGCTCGGAAGTGTTCACCGCAGGCTTCGTGCCCGAGCTCGATGCGCAGATCGACGCCTGGCCGAACGCAGACACTGGGTTCCACGCCATCGAGGCGAAGCTGTTCGGAGCCGGCAATACCGAGGTTGGCGCCGACGCCACCGGTCTCGTCGAGCACCTCAACGATCTTCACGGCAAGCTTGGGGATATCAAGCTGACGCCGCAGGGCCTGCTCGATGGCACGGTGCGGCTCGCTTACGAGGTCGGAGAGAGCAAGGCCGATGGCGGCGAGTCGCGCATCAGCGGCACCTCGCTGGACGATATGCGCAACAACATCGCCGGCATCGACTTCGCCTACCACATGATCTTCTCCGCCGCGCTCAACACCGTCGACGGCAAGCTCGATGAGATGGTGACGAACCGGATCGAGCAGCTCGAGGCGATCGTCGCGACGCCCGATCTGCCGCATGTCAATATCGCCGATCTGCGCCAGACCAGCGAGGAGCTGGTCGTCGCATTGCAGATCGCCTCGGCAAAGCTCGGGCTGCAGCGTCCGACCCTTGAGGCCCAGGCGCGATGAGGTCGCTTCACCTGCGTCTGGCTGCGCTGCTCTCCGGTGCCTTCGCCCTTGCGCTGCTTGGGCGTGCGGTAGCGTTTCCGGTCGATGGTGACAAGACCGTGCTGCCGGTTGCGACCGAGCTGAACGAGGATGCGCTCGACAAGCCGCGCGAGGTGTTCCAGTCGGAGCGGACCGGCGCCAAGTCGTATCTGGTCAATCTCGGCGATCTCGCATTCAATTCGCCCGGGCTGCTCGGCGAGGTGGCGCGGCAGGCCGGCGTGAGCTGCGGCACCTGCCACGTCAATGGCGCGAACAACGCCAAGTTCTTCATGCCGAAGATGTCGAGCCGACCCGGCACGTTCGACACCACGGGTCCCCTGTTCAATCCGAAGGCCAACAATTTGGCGTTCGATCCGGTGCGGATCCCGAGCCTGCGCGGCGCCCGCTATCTGGCGCCTTACGGCGCCGATGGGCGGTTCGCCTCGCTGCGTGACTTCGTCCACAATGTCATCACCAACGAGTTCGCGGGTCCCGAGCCGTCGCCGGCAACGCTCGATGCGATCGTGGCCTATCTCCACGACATCGACTTCCTACCCAATCCGAGCCTCGGTCCCGCCGGGCGGCTGGCCGGCAAGATCACCGACACGGAGCGCCGTGGCGAAGCATTGTTTGCAAAGCCGTTCCCGCACGATGCGGCGTTGAGCTGCGCGGGGTGCCATGTTCCATCGTCCGGCTTTGTCGATCATCAGCAGCACGACATCGGCTCGGGCGGGCTGTTCAAGACACCGACGCTGCGCAACGCCGACTTCAACGCGCCGTACTTTCACGACGGCCGCTTCGACAATTACAACCAAGTCGTCGATTATTTCGACCGTACCTTTCAGCTCGAGCTGACGGCGCAGGACAAGGGTGACCTCGTCGCCTATCTCACGGCGGTTGGCGATGGCGTGCAGCCTTACGAGCGCGACGGGGCCGGCGCTACGCTGAAGGAGATCAATGATTTCTCGTCGGTGCTCGCCACCGCGATCCCTGCCGGTGACAAGGACATCGTCGCGCTTGCGGTCGATACGATCGGGCGCGAACTGCGCGAGTTGACCGAGCAATATCCCGACCGCAAGAACACCAGCGTATCCGGCGGCGAGCAGCAGCGCGTGCTCGCGCGCAACGGCCTCAAGGAGCTCGTGCTGACGCTGCGGCGAATCGAGATGGCGGTTGCGGCGGGACGCAATACAGATGCTGCGAACGAGTTCAGGAATTATCGCAACCTGATGGCTGCTGCGGTGCCGGCGCTTTTGGCGAGCGCCGAGCCGTGGTCGTTGTTCAATCAAGACGTGCACGACCAGCATTATGCTGCGCTTCGCCAGGTGATGCGATCCAGGCATATTGTGCACTGATTGATCTGCATTCGTAGTATTTTCGCGATCCGCGTCACCCGCGCGGATTGCTCAGCCAATGTCGACCATCAGTTGAAATGTTGAATCGTGGAGAAGCCGCAGCGCGGCTGGAGATGTCTCCACAGAAAATCTTTGAACGTTTCGAAATTTCTCGCGCGCTTTCACGTAAGCGAAAATCATGCGTCATACTGCCGCACTAAGCAGGGTGCGTTGCTAACCGCAAAACACCCTGAGGTCGACAATGAGTTTGAATTACAAAAAGCACTGGCGAACCAGTACCGCGCTCTGCATCGCGTCAACGGTGCTCGTCGCAACAGCCGCATATGCCGCGCACTATCCGGGCGGTCGCAGTGATTGGGACAAGCGTTCGCATCACAATCATCAGGCGCACGAAGAGGGCATTCGTGCGAAGCATGAGGACCATGGCCATCATGGTGACGGCGATCATGGCGTGAAGACCGCTTCGCCGATCAAGCACGTCATCATTCTGATCGGTGAGAACCGCGGCCTCGATCACACGTTCGGTGTGTACAAGCCGAAGGGCAAGGGGCAGACCATCTCCAACCTGTTGTCGAAGGGCATCGTCAACGAGGACGGAACGCCGGGTCCGAACTTCGCGCAGGCGCAGCAGTACTCGGTCGCGGGTCAGACCGCCTACTACATCGGCGCGCCGGCGATCTCGAAGTCGCCCTACAACGCGACCAATTTGATGCCCCAGCCGAACACCAATGGCACGCCGACCGCGCAGAGCGACACCGGCGCTCCGTTCAAGACGATCGCGGAAGCCAGTGTCGAGAAGGACATGGATCCGGCGGATCTCGACATCCTCACTACCGGCTTCAGCGGCCTGGCGGCCGGTGTGCTCGATACCCGCGTTCCCGGCGCCGGCGGTCTCAACGGACCGTTCCCGCTGCAGGGCGAGCAGATCAGCGACGACGACTACACCGGCGACTCGACGCATCGCTTCTATCAGGACTGGCAGCAGGAAGATTGCAGCGCCGCCAACGCCACCAAGAAGAACAATTCGGGTTGCCTGAACGATTTGTTCCCGTTCGTGATGGCGACCTACTCGTCGTCCAACAAGAGCATGGCCAACTCGATGGGCTTCTACAACGCCCAGCAGGGTCAGGCTCCGGTCCTGAAGATGCTCGCCGACCGCTTCACTCTGAGCGACAACTTCCACCAGTCGTTCCACGGCGGCACCGGCGCGAACCACTTCATGCTCGGCACCGGCGACGCGGAATTCTGGAGCGACGGCAAGGGCAATCCGGTGGCGCCGCCGTCCACCCTCATCGCCAATCCGAATCCGGCTTCGGGCTCGGTCAACCGCTACACGGTCGACGGCAATTGGAGCAATTGCTCTGATATCTTCCAGCCTGGCGTGAAGCCGATCGTTACCTACCTCAACAACCTGCCGTACGCGGCGGAGCCGAACTGCAAGCCGAACCACTACTACATGCTCAATAACGTCAATCCGGGCTATCTGCCGAACGGCGCGCTGTCGGGTGGCAACAACGTGCCGCCGTCGTCGGTCCGCACGATCGGCGATGCGCTGATGGAGAAGAACATCTCCTGGGCGTTCTATGGTGGTGCGTTCAACGACGCCGTGGCGCTTTCCAATGCCGCGGTTGCCGCCAATCCGTCGAACCCGAACCTCAGCGCCGCTGCGGTCGCCGATCCGGCGCACGCGCTCGGCGTTGCCTACTGCCAGATCTGCAATCCGTTCCAGTATGCGACCTCGATCATGGCCAACCCGGCCGTGCGTCAGGCTCACATGAAGGACACTGCCGATCTGATCACGGCGATCCAGGGCAACACGCTGCCTGCGGTGTCGTTCGGCAAGCCGGACGGCCTGCTCGACGGTCATCCGCAGAGCTCGAAGGTTGACCTGTTCGAGGCCTATGTCCTGAACGTGCTGAACGCGCTGGATAACAATCCGGAGCTGAAGGCTGAAACCGCTGTGTTCATCACCTGGGATGAGGCCGGCGGCTACTGGGACTCGGGCTACACGCAGTCGATCGACTTCTTCGGCGACGGACCGCGCATCCCGACCCTGATCCTGTCGCCCTATTCGACCGGCGGCAAGGTCAACCACAACTACGCCGACCATGTTTCGCTGCTGAAGTTCATCGAGCGCAACTGGGCTCTCCAGCCACTCACGAACCGCAGTCGCGACAACTTGCCGAACCCGAGCTACGCGAAGAACAACGAGTACGTCCCGACCAACAGCCCGGCACTGTCTGACCTGTTCGACGCGTTCGACTTCAGCAAGCCGGTCACGTTGTCCTACACCGAGTGATCGGGGGTTCGGGACGAGATCCTGACCCAAACTGAGACCGGCGCCGATCGAACCGATGGTTCGGTCGGCGCCGTCATGTTCAGCCCATCGACCACCTGATCGACCGGAAACGTCTGATGAAGCGTCACGAGAAGACGAGAGCGGCAGCCGGCCTGCTTGCGATTGCTATGTTGACGAATGCTCCGACGCAGGTCGTGGCGCAGCAGTTTTCCGCCGACCTCGTTGCAAGGAAAGGCGATGCGGCAACCATCGTGGGAGCTTTGCGGGTCTCGGATGGAAAAGTGCGAATCGAGACCAGCGCGCTGCCGGACGGCTTCTTCCTGATCGATACAGCCAAGCCGGCGGCGGTTTTCGTCCGTCCCGGCGCACATGTTTTCATGGACGCGAGGCAGTCCAGCCCGTTGACGGGGATGTTCGTTGCGGTCGATCCGGATGATCCCTGCCGGCAATGGCAGGCGATCGCGCAGCTATCCGCACCGGTCGACCTTGCCACGTGGCATTGCGAGCGCGACGGCGCGGAAGCAATCGCGGGCCGAGACACGGAGATCTATCGAATCACGGCGCCAACCGGAGCCGGCTTTGTCGGCTGGATCGACCGCACGCGCCGGTTCCCGGTGCAGATCAGGACCGCGGATGGGACCGTGATCGCCGCCGACCACATCCGTGACGAGCCGCAGCCCGCGCTGGCCTTCGAAGTTCCGGCGGGTCTGCGCAAGTTCGATCCGCAGGCGCTGATCCGCAGGATCCAACAGAGCGATGTGTGGGTTGCGCCGCCGGCCTCGCAGTGAGCAAGCGCTGGGCTACTGCGATTGCCGGCTCGTCACCGGGAGCATCCGGCCGAGTGCGGTGTAGTGCGACTGATGCACGTTGCTGTTGAACAGCGACCAGGGCTCGGCCTTTTTCAGGGCGACGGGAACGTCGAAATTCACCAGCTGGGCGAACTTGCGATATTCGGCCATCGCTTCGTCGATATGGCCGGCCGCTACTTCGAGATCGATGCGGCGCAGGGTGAGGACGAGATCCTTGAGGATCGCGCGCGCCGCCAGCCGCTCGTCCTTGCCGCCGACCGTCATGTTCCTGATGTCGGGGATGTGTTCGGTCAGTTCGCGCAGCTCGGCGCCGACCCCGGTCACGGCCAGTGACACCACCGTGGTATCGGCGGCCGCGATCGCGACCTCGAGCACGCTCGAGAGTTCGAGCACTTCCTTCATCCGGAGCACGACGCCGTCCTTGTCGAAGGGGCGTTCGCCGTCGCCGACCGCATTCAGATAGGCCACCAGGTCCTGCGTGTCCTGGGCCGACAGGTCGAGGTCGAACACCCGATCGAAATGCTCGACCACCTGCTCGTAACTGTCGTAGCGGCCGTCGTGGAAATAGGGGGCATTGAAATTGGCGTTGAGCAAAGTGGGGGTCTTGACCAGTCCGCCGGAGCCGACGTCGTGACGGAACTGATCGTTGAAGGTCCCTGCCGGACCATGACAACCGGCGCAGCTCAGCTCGGCCTGCTTCGGGAACGGTTTGAAGAACAACTGCTCGCCGCGACGTTCCTCGACGCTGGCTTGGGTGCCGAGCCTGCCGCCGGGCGCAAGCTTCGGATTGGGCAGGAAATCGATGTCGTTGATGTAGGCGACAAGGCCGTCGAGAACCTGGTCGCTCGGCTTCGGGCCCGAAAATTCATTGACGATGACATTATATACGAAGTCGCGCAGCGAGGTGATGCGCCCGTCATGTCCGTAGGGGGCGAGGTAACGGGCGCCCCGCAAGCTCGGAATTCTGACCGGGTCAAGGATGCTGTTGAATGTCCTCGCATTGAAGATCAGGCTCGTGGTGTCGAACGTGCCCGGGCGGGAGGATGCGCCCGGAACGAACAGCTTGGGGTTCGATGCGCCGTTGACGTGGCAAGTGCCGCAGCTCATCTCGGCCTGACGCGCCTTGCCGCCCAGGATGGACGGCGAGTTGAACGCGAGATCGCCGAGATTGACCAGATAGGATTTTCGCCCGCCCATCGCTTCCGAATGGAAGAGCTCGCGCGGCCGCGCCAGCGCCTCCTCGGAAAACTCGGTGCCGGCCGGCAGCACGGTCTGGTCGCCGCCGAGCGGGAATGCCGTCGCACGCAACGGAAGAAGGGCAACGACGAGTGCCAGCAATACGATCCGTGCGGGTCTCGCGCGACCAGCGGATGTGTCACGACCTCTTCCGAAGTCGAGCGCCAGTATATCCCAAGCCATTGCGAGAAAATGCCTCCGTCACAATGCATATGCGCTGCCGTGCGTCGGAAGATGTCACGCATGTGACAGTTTCCTGTCGGCAGGATCAATGACCGTCTGATTGGATAGACGACTGTTGATTGCGGTTTGATGACGGCAACGAAGCAGAAACCGATCTGCACATCTCATCCGGCCAAAACTTCAGCGGCGCGAAAGCGCTCCTATGATGCGTTTGTGCGCGCGTCGAAAAACAGTCATCCCGGCGAAATGTGTTTTGCATAGCGTGTAACTCCATTTCTATTTCTTTCTGAAATCAGGAGAGCACTATGCGGCTTTGGGGAGCCATTCCGGCGCTCGCAGTTGTTGCTGGCGCCGTTGCCATCTCGCCGGTGGCAAACGCCGAGAATTTGGTCGAGAAGATCGTTGATGAGTTCAAGCACGAGGTGCGGGACGAATTGCGTGACCTGCGCGACCGCGGCCATGAAGGTGTGCATCAGTACAAGCACATCGTCGTCATCTACCAGGAAAACCACAGCTTCGATAACCTCTACGGGCACTGGGGCGATGTCGGCCGCGACCGGATCAACGGCACCTCCGACGCTGATCAGGCTCATACGTTGCAGGTCCGGCAGGACAATCAGACCGTCTATGCCTGTCTGCTGCAGAACGACGTCAACCTGACCTCGCCGTCGCCGCAGCCGACCACCTGCACCGACAACACCGGCTCTGTCGCGATCCTCAGCGCCTTCAAGAACAAGCCGTTCGAGATCAACGACTTCATCCCGACCTCGGCGACCACCTGTCCGAAGCCGCTCGGCGCCTTCGCGGCGCACGGCTTCCTCAACGGCACCGGCGCGCCCGGCGGCTGCACCGAGGACATCGTGCATCGCTTCTATAGCGAGCAGTATCAACTCAATGGCGGCCGGCAGAACCGCTACATGACCGGCAGCGATGCAGCGGGCTTGGTGATGGGCTACTACGACACCAAGAAGCTGCCGATCTATACCTATCTTCACGGCCATGGCGCGCCGAACTACGTCATCGCCGACAGCTTCTTCCAGGGTGCGTTTGGCGGTTCGTTCCTCAACCATCAGTTCCTGGTGGCGGCCGCGGCGCCGCAGTTCGTCGGTGCCTTGAACGACGGCAGCGCCAACGATTTCCATTCGATCGTCGACGCCAACGGCATGCCGACCAGCACGCCGCTCTACACGCCGGTCTCGACCGTGAAGGATGCGCCGCTGACCGCCAAGTGCAGCCAGGCCGGTCTGCCGGCTGGCCTCGCCTGCGGCGACTACGCGGTCAACACCACGCAGCCGACCTACCAGCCCTATTCCCCGGGTACCCCGGACATCAAGCGCCTGCCGCCGCTGCATACGCCGAATATCGGCGATCGGCTGTCGGCCAAGCACGTTGATTGGGCGTGGTACTCGGGCGGCTGGTCGAACGCCAATGGTGACGTCGGCGCCTCCGGCTGGACCAATGGCAGCGGCACGACCTGCACCGATCCGAACCATGTCTCCACCGCGGTGTTTCCGAACTGCGCCGACGTGGACTTCCAGTACCACCACCAGGCGCTCAACTACTTCGCCAACTACGCGCCGGGAACGCAGGCCCGCAGGGACCACCTGAAGGACGAAGCGGAGTTCATCCAGGCGGCCAGGAACGGCCGGCTGAAGCAAGTCAGCTTCATCAAGCCGATCGGCGAGGAGAACGAGCATCCTGGCTACACCAGCGAGTCCGAAGGCAGCCAGCATCTCGTCGATCTCGTCAAGGCGATCGTCGAGGGGCCTGACGGCAAGGACACGCTGATCGTCATCACCTATGACGAGTTCGGTGGCCAGTGGGACCACGTTCCGCCGCCGCCGCACAACCGTCATGGCGCCGAAGCCAGGGCTGCGGACCAGTGGGGCCCGGGTACCCGCATCCCGGCGCTGCTGATCGCCAAGCGCTTCAACAAGTCGGGCGTCGCGCATGAGGACTTCGACACCACGTCGATCCTCAAGATGCTCGAGAAGCGCTTCGATCTGGAGCCGCTGGTGACGCGCCCGACGCGCAGCCTCTCGGCGGCACTGAAGGCCGGCGAGGGCTGGCACTGAGGTGAGAACCAGTCCCGGCCCGCGTCAACATTCGACGCGGGCCGGGACCCTCACCAGGCTTCAGGGCCCTTACAAGATCAGATCGTGCTGTATGTGCGTTACCTGGTCGAACAGGGAAGCGCCGCCCATCGCAGTCGCCGCCCCGGTCGTGGCGCCCTGAAGATCGACCTGAAGGCTGGTCGAGGCCGAATCGCCGTCCTTGTCGGTGGCGAGCACGTCGAACAGGAGATCGGTGCTCGGGATGGTCGTCTTCTCGTTATAGGTGATGTTGTTGACCGTGAAGGTGGCATTGCCGCTTGCGATGTGATCGTAGTCGACCTGGACCTGATTGAACTCCTTCCCCACATAGAGCGTGTAGGTGGATGACGCGCTGTCGAAAGCCGCGGTGTTGATCAGCGAAGCATCCGACGTTTCCTGCACCAAGACGTTGGTGGTGCCGCCCTGCGGCTTTGGGACGTCGATGCTGAAGTCGTGAACATCGGCGGTGCCATCCAGAATCTTGAAGACCACGCCTGCCGCGCCGTTACCCTGCCACTGGGTCAGGATGAAGCTGACCTGCGGCTGCTCTTCCGAAAACGAGAGATTCAACTGCTCGGTGGGATCCATGCTCAGCCCGGTATCGCCGACCGCGATGCCGTTGTTCGACGCCTTGACGTCGAGCGGATGACCGGTGTTGTCGGATCCCGTGATGACGAGTTCGCCGTCCGGAGCCGTCAGTGACGGCGTACCGCCGCCCGAGGCGCCGAATGTGGAGCCGGCCACGGTCACCTGCTTCAGCACATCGACGCTCTCGAGATTGAAGGAATAGGTCCCGTCGGGATTGATCAGCAGCGTGAAGTACGGATCGGCCAGCGTACCGCCGGAATCGGCGAGATAGGCGTCCATTTCGACGCCGCCGCTGGTCGCATGGGTCGAATAGTAAAAACTGTAGTCATCACCATTTCCGGTGACATGCACGGAGGTTATGCCGCCGCCGAGGCTTGACGTCGCCAGATTGTAGCCGGTGGTGCCGACTGCGCCGTCGTGGACCGCAACGGACATCCCGGCATCGCCATCCGCGCCGAAATTGACGTGGTAAGTGCCGCTCGCGACCTGATTGTCCTGAGCTGCGATCGTGGTCTCCGGGAAGCCGCTAATGGACGGGCCGTCATCCGCGATCGTCAGTTGCTTGCCGAGATCGAAGCTCGCGCTCTGGAAGTCGCCGTCCTTGTCGGTGATGGTTGCAACCAGATTGACTGTTCCGGCGTTCAGCGCGACGGTTTCGCCGGTATCGGGATTGGTCCCAAGCGGTTGCATCACCGCGCGATATTCGGTGAAGGTCACGAGCCCCGTCGCCGGGTCAACTTCGATCGAGAACGCCAGCGTACCGGTGGTCGAGCCGACATGTCCTTCGATCGTGTCGCCGTTCAGAACCAGCACGTCGGCAAGGCCGGTGTGCGAGTCGATCAAGCCGGAGAGGGCCCCGTTACCGCCGGTGATGGTCAGCGCGTAGCCGATGGATGCGCCATCCGCGCCTTGAATCGAAGTGAACGCCGTTGAGAAGTCGGCGGACGTCGTCGTCAACGATGCGTCTGGCGCCGAGCCGGCGATATTGTCGTCCAGCGCCGTTGCGGTCAGATGTGACTCGCTCAGCGACAGCGATGGCGTGATGCCGCTCGTCTTGATGCTCGGGCCGTCGTCGGTGATGGTCAGTTGCCGGCCAAGGTCGAGGCTCGCGCTCTGGAAGTCGCCGTCCTTGTCGGTGATGGTCGCGATCAGGCTCACGATCCCGGCGCCCAGCGTCACGCCTTCGCCGGTGTCCGGGCTGGTGCCGAGCGGCTGTATCACGGCCCTGTACTCGGTGAAGGTGACGAGCCCGGTCGCCGGGTCAATCGTGATGGTGAATGCCAGCGTGCCGGTGGTCGAGCCGACATGGCCTTCGATCGTGTTGCCGTTTTGAACCAAGAGATCGGCGAGGCCGGTATGCGAGTCGATCAGGCCCGACGCGGTCTCGTTGCCGCCGGCGATTTTCAGCGCGTAGCCGATCGTCGCGCCATCCGCGCCCTGAACCGAGCTGAACGCCGTCGAGAAATCGGCCGACGTCGTCGTCAGCAGCGCATTCGGATCCGAACCCGCGATATTGTCGTCGAGCGCCGTTGGCGTCAGGTGCGATTCGCTCAGCGACAGCGATGGCGTGGTCCCGCTCATCTTGATGCTTGGGCCATCGTCAGTGATGGTCAGTTGCTTGCCGAGATCGATGCTCGCGGTCTGAAAGTCGCCATCGTTGTCGGTGATCGTCGCCACAAGGCCGACGATACCGCCGCCGAGCGTCACGCCTTCGCCCGTATCCGGGTCGGTGCCGAGCGGCTGTATCACCGCCCGGTACTCGGTGAAGGTGATGCGCCCGGTAGTTGGATCAACCATGATCGTGAACGCCAGCGTGCCGGTGGCCGAGCCGACATGGCCCTCGATCGTGTTGCCGTTTTGAATCAGCAGATCGGCGAGGCCGGTATGCGAATCGACCAGGCCTGACGCGGTGCCGTTGCCGCCTGCGATCTTCAGCGCGTAGCCGATCGTCGCGCCATCCGCGCCCTGAACCGAGCTGAACGCCGTCGAGAAATCGGCCGACGTCGTCGTCAATGCCAGATTCGGCGCCGAGCCTGCGATGTTGTCGTCAAGCGTCGTCGCCGTCAGATGCGTTTCGCTCAGTGTCAGGGATGGTGTCGTGCCCGAGGTCTTGATGCTCGGACCGTCGTCCGTGATCGTGAGTTGCTTGCCAAGGTCCAGGCTCGCGCCCTGAACGTTGCCGTCGTTGTCGGTGATGGTCGCAACCAGGTTCACAAGTCCGGCGCCCAGCGTTATGCCTTCGCCGGTGTCCGGGCTGGTGCCGAGCGGCTGTTTCACCGCCCGATACTCGGCGAAGGTCACCTGTCCGGTCGCCGGATTAACCGTGATGGTGAACGCCAGCGCGCCGCCAATCCCTCCGACGTGTCCTTCCACGGTGTTGCCGTTCAAGATCAGCACGTCGGCGAGACCGGTATGTGAGTCGGTCAGGCCCGAAGTAGTACCGTTGCCGCCGGCGATCGTCAGCACGTAGCCGATCGTCGCGCCATTCGCGCCTTGAATCGAGGTGAAGGCCGTCGAGAAGTTGGCGGAGGTCGTCGTCAGTGCCAAATTCGGGGCCGAGCCGGCGATGTTGTCGTCAAACGCCGTCGCCGTCAGATGCGTCTCGCTCAGCGTCAGAGCGGGGGAGGTGCCATTGGTGCCGATGCTCGGGTGATCGCCGGTGATCGAGAGTTGCTTGCCGAGATCAAGGCTGGCGCTCTCATAGTCTCCGTCGTTGTCCGTAATGGTGGCAATCAGTCGGACAACTCCGGCGCTCAACGCACTGGCCTCTGCGTCGGCCAGTTGCTTCACGGCACGGTACTCCGTGAAGGTCACCTGCCCCGTAAATGGGTCAAGCGCGATGCTGAATGCCAGGGTGCCTGCGGTCGTCCCGACATGGCCTTCGATGGTATTGCCGTTCAGAACCAATACATCGGCAAGGCCGGTGTGGGCGTCGACCAGGCCTGACGCGGTGCCGTTGCCGCCGGCGATCGTCAGCGCATAGCGGATTGTCGCGCCATCCGCGCCCTGGACCGAGCTGAATGCGGTCGAGAAATCGGTTGACGTCGTCGTCAGGCTCGCATCCGGGGCCGAGCCCGGAATGTTGTCGTCCAGCGGCGTTGCCGTCAGGTGGCTCTCGCTCAGCGTCAGCGATGGCGTGGCGCCATTGGCTTTGATCGTCGGACCGTCGTCGCTGATGCTCAATCTGATGCCGAGATCGAGGCTCGCACTCTGGAAGTCGCCGTCCTGGTCCGTGATGGTTGCAATCAAGCTGACGATTCCACCCGTCAGAGTCACGGCTTCGCCGCTGTCCGGATCGGTGCCGAACGGCTGCTGGACCGCCCGGTACTCGGTAAAGGTCACGAAGCCGGTGGCCGGGTCGACCACAATCGTGAACGCCAGTGTGCCGTCGGTCGTGCCGACATGGCCTTCGATCGTGTTGCCGTTCAGAATCAGCACGTCGGCGAGGCCGGTGTGCGAGTCGATCAGGCCCGACGCCGTGCCATCGCCGCCGGCGATCGCAAGCGCATAGCTGACCGTCGCGCCATCCGCGCCTTGAATCGGGGTGAATGCGGTCGAGAAGTCGGCCGACGTCGTCGTCAGCGCCGCGTTCGGCGCGGAGCCGGCGATGTTGTCGTCCAGTACCGTCGCCGTCAGATGCGTCTCGCTCAGCGTCAATGGAGGGCCGATTCCGTTTGTGCTGATGCTCGGGTCATCCTCGATGACGACTAACTTGGTGCCGAGATCGAGGGCCAGATACTGGAACAGGCCGTTCTTCTCCACGGTCGCAACCAGGAATATGACCCCGGCTGCAAGCGGCACCTCATCGCTGTCGCTCGTGCCGCTGCCAGGCGGCAGTGTCGCCGCCCGGTACTCGGTGAACGTCACAAATCCCGTCGCTGGATCGAGCACAATGGTGAAGGCCATCGTCCCGTCAGTCGTGCCGACGCGGCCTTCAATGGTGTTGCCGTTCAGAACCAGAACGTCGGCCAGTCCGGTGTGCGAGTCGATCACCCCGGACGCTGCGCCGTTGCCACCGGTGATCGTCAGCGTGTAGCCGACCGTCGCGCCCGCCGCGTCCTCCGTGCTGGCGAACATTATCCCGAAGCTGCCTGACGTCGTCGTCAGCGCGGCGTTCGGGGACGAGCCGGCGATGTGGTCGTCCAGCGCCGTCGCTGTCAGATGCCTCTCATTCAACGTCAGCGGAGGCGGCGCGCCGAAGGTCAGCTGGAGCAGCTGTGGCGGCGGGTTGTAGATGAGGACGTAGGGGAGCACGAGCCCGGGCAGCGGCCCGAGCTGGTATGGCACCAGTGACGGATCCGGCTCGGTATAATTGATCGGCTGCAGCAGCGGCACCCCATCGTAAGCTGGCGCGCCGGATCCCTTTGCCCACACTCCCTTCGCGTAACCGGCAAGTGTCTCCTGTTGCGCGTTGCGCAAATCCTCCATGTGGGCGGGGCTGTTCGAGACCTGGCTCACGCTCACCGACGACCCTCTTGTGGTCAGGATGACCGTGACTCCGGGGTCGTCGACGACGATATGCCGGGGGTTCGCCTCCTTGGTCACCAGCTCGAACACGCCGTGGTGCATGTCCTTGTAGGTGATGTCGTCGTCGTCAAGGAAGGTGACGTTGGGCTCCGCGGCCTGGGCGTCCTTCAGGAGCGAGAAGGTCAGCGCGGCGAACGACAGCAGGCCGAGGCCGCTGGCCCTGACGGTGGCAACGGGCGCGTCCGCGGTCAGCACGTCTGACCCGGCCAGCCGGCTGCCGATCCAGCGGAAGATGCTTCCGGCCTTGGCAATCAGGCTCCGCTGCGAACGGCTGCCGGAGTCCTGCGCGGAATTGCCCAACTCCATCCGGGTGCCTGCCGGCAGGTTGAGCACCCTGCCATCGACCAGGCGGATTTCAACCCGTCCGCCGGCTGCGATCTCGATGACGTCGCCTTGGCAAACGGGATCGCCGGCCACGACTGGAAGTGCGATGCCGTGCGCACCCGCAATCGTGCCGCAGCCGATCGCCGTACGAACAACGCCAATCACCCGGGGCAGCTGGCCCAGAACGGCCGAGCTCGCGCCCCCGAACGCTACGCCGGACGCGACTAACATTGGCTCTTCGCCTGCTGAACGGCTCAGGCGGTAGGTGCTGCCCTAGTTTTCTTGGTCTGGCTTGCGCTCCCTACGAGGTGAAAAAACCTCGCACCCGCAGCCATAGGCTTGCCCGCCGAAACGTCCTGATTGAAACTAAATTCGGTAGTGAAAAATCGGCTTCCAATGCGGCGGGGAGCCATCGCGAGAACGACAGACCTGCTGTCCATTATCGCAAGTGCGGCCCCACCAGATTTAGTGTATATTTACCAAGTAAATTGTCCACTTATTAATTTTTATTCGAGCGACACCAGGCCCTTAGGCTTGTTTTTGCAGCAACTCGTTCGGCACCAGAGGTCCTGGGGCCCCGGCTTGGCGGTCCAGATTGCCGTCGCGCCGTGACACGACAATATCTTCTCAACGGAGGGGATCGTGCGCATCCATTTGATTGTTCAATTGCTTGCAAGCTTCGTTTTGGCGTTCGTGATGCTGACGCCTGGTCCGATGCTGGCGCAAACCGAGCGGGCTCAACCCGCGGTTCAAAATTCCTCGGCGAACTTCATCGGGACGGTCGTGACGGCCACGGGCGCGGTCACGATCGAGCATCCGAGTGCGGTGGTCGTGCAGGCTGCCCTGTCGGATCAACCGCCGCAGGCGAAAGTTGGTGACCGCGTCTTTATGGGCGACGTGGTGCAGACCGGCGCAGACGGGCGGGTCGGAATCAATTTCACCGACGGCACTTCGTTCAATCTGTCGAGCAATGCCAAGATGACCATGACCGAATTCGTCTACGACCCGAACGGCAAGTCGAATTCGACCCTGTTCAAACTGGCCAACGGCACCTTCACCTTCGTCGCCGGCAACATCGCCAAGACCGGCGATATGAAGATCGACACGCCGGCTGCGACGATGGGTATTCGAGGCACCACGCCGCGCATCGAAATATCCGACGACGGAACGGTCAGGTTCGCGACGCTCGTCGAGGAGGGCAAGAGCAAGCTTTTGAAAAAGCCCGCGACACGCGTGACGCCGCAACCCGAACAAAACATCTACCACAGGTTCAATCCCGGCATTTGTCGAGGGTGCTAGGCAAGCAAGGCGTCGGTCTTGTGCGGCTACTCACGGAAATCGGTGGCTCCGCATCGTCAATACCGGAGCCCGACATGAAGCCTCGTGCGGGCACCGCCGCGAGCAGCGGCCTGGTGTTGCTGCTCCTGTTGTCGCTCGCATCGCCGGTGGCCGCGCAGAACCCGAAGCCAAGGGGCGACTATCTGGAGAATATCGAGCTGTGCAGCACCCACGATCGCAAGGCGGTCGACGCGCGCATTGTTGCATGCTCCGCGCTCATCGATGCCGGCGAGGACATGACGCCCGTTGGCCTCGCGATCGCCTACAACGATCGCGGCAACGCCTATACGGCCAAAGGTGATTACGACCGTGCCATCCGGGATTTCGATCATTCGATCGAGCTCAATCCAACCTACATCAAGCCGTTCAACAATCGCGGCGTGGCCTATTTGAGGAAGCGCGACTACGATCGCGCGACCGACGCCTTCGGTCAGGCCATCAAGCTCAACCCGAACTACGGCGAGGCCTTTGCCAACCGCGCCGGCGCCTATCTGAAGAAGCATGACTATGCCCGCGCGGCGCAGGACTATGATCAGGCCATTCGTCTCGAGCCGAACCTGGATGGTGTCTGGAACGGGCGCTGCTGGAGCCGGGCTATCCTCGGCGCGTTGCAGGAGGCGCTGGAAGATTGCAACAAGGCGCTGCAATCGGGCGCGGCCAACGCTGCTACCTATGACTCGCGTGGCCTGGTCTATCTGAAGACCGGCCAGCTTGGCGCTGCCATCGACGACTACAGCTCCGCGCTTCGCGTCGATCCGAAGCTCGCAAGCGCGCTCTACGGACGCGGGCTGGCGAAGCTGAAGCAGGGCGACAAGGCCGGCGGCAATGCCGACATCGCGGCGGCCAGGGCAATTCAAGGCAGCATCGGCGACGACTTCAAACGTTACCGTGTGCGATAGACGCGCTTGGCGACGGAAACCACCGCAAGGGCGGCCGGCTTGGTGCCGTCGCGGCGTGTGCGGCCCGCCGGCTAGTCCATGATCTCGACCGTCGCCGAACGGCCGGCGACCAACGCAATGCGATCCGGCAGGTGATCGAGCGCAATGCGCACCGGGACGCGCTGCGCCAGCCGGACCCAGCTGAAGGTCGGATTGACGTTGGCGAGCAGGTTGGCGCCTTGCCCGCGATCGCGATCCTCGATGCCGGCCGCGATGCTCTCGACATGTCCGGTGAGCCGGACCGGCTCACCCATCAGCCGGACCTGCGCCTTGTCGCCGACGCGAATGCGCGCCAGCTTGGTCTCCTCGAAATAGCCTTCCACATGCAGCGTGTCGCTGTCGACCAGCGCCATCACGCCCTTGCCCGCGGAGACGTAGGCGCCGGGCCGCAGGTCCATATTGGTGATGGTGCCGTTGACCGATGCATGCACTTCGCTGCGATCGAGGTTGAGCTGCGCCACGGCGCGATCAGCGACCGCCTGGTCGTAAGCCGCCTTGGCCTGGAGTTGCGTGGCCAGCACCTGCTCCTGCTTCTGCTGCGACACCGCATCGGTGGTCAGAGAGTTGTAGCGTTTGAGGTCGGATTCGGCCTGATCCAGCGTGGCGCGATGGCCGGCGACCGCGGCATCGGCCTGCTGCAACGCCAGGGCAAAGCGCGCGCGATCGATCCGGAACAGGATATCGCCGCGATGTACCGGCTGGTTGTCCTTGACCAGCACGTCGGTGACGAAGCCGGATACGTCGGGAGCGACCTGAACCACGTCGGCGCGAACCCTGCCGTCGCGGGTCCACGGCGACTCCATATAATAGATCCAGAGCGCGCGAGCGACGGCGAGGGCGGCGACGAGCGCGACCGCGGTCAGCGCAACCCGGCCGAGCCAGGCGAAATTCCCTTTCATGGCAGAAACTCCGAGAGATAAACGACGACGCCCAACAGGCATACGTACAGTGCGAAATTGAACAGCGCGCGGTGCCACACCAGCCGGTACAGCCCGAAGCGCTGCATGACCCGGGTCACCACCGCGCTCAGTGCATAGGCCACGATGAGCCACAGCAGCAGCGCCGGGACCAGGACACCGTAGATGTCGAGCTCATATCTCATGCCGCAAAGCTCTCCTCGGGCTGCGATCGATACGCCGGTGCATCCGGAAACAGTCCGCGGCGGATGCCGACGAGGCCGAGCAACGCATCGTCCCGCGCGCGTTCATTGGGATCCTTGACGACCGCGGTCAGCGCCGCATCGATGCATGATAGCAGCTTGCCCGGCAGCGCCTCGTTCGCATGGGCGCGAAACGCCGCCGCGAGGTCGTCCAGCATGTCGTCGACGGTGCGCACGGTCGATGCGGCGAGGCCATAACGGGCGCGCCTGAGGTCGATGATGTTGAGACCGATGCGCAGCTGGACCAGGCTGTCGGCGTCGCGGCGGTCGCTCTCCGAGATGAAGGCGATGCGCTGGACCAATAGTCCGAGCCGATGCAGCATCAGGCCGGCAAACTGCGCGCGATCGCCGCGGCCGCGCCGCTCGGCTGCCTCCGCGAGCGTCTGCCAGCTCGACGTCATCAGCCGCTTGGCGATCCATTCGGCGCCGACGCCGCGCGCGATCCGCGTCACGATCTCGGCAATGACGACACCGAGGAAGAAGGCGACGGAGGTGTTGGCAAAACTGGCAAAATCCGCGCTGTAGGTCGATTGCAGCGCGAGCAGCGTTGCGGTGTTGGCCGCGAGCGCCATGCCGATCGGCGCGGTTTTCGGCCGCGCGATCAGGAAGCCGTACAACAGGAAGGTCGGCGCCAGTGCGGCGATCAGGACCTCGACATGGGAGATGCCGGGCACCAGCGCGAACTGATAGATCGCGACGACGACGATCGCGACCAGCGAAAACATTCCGAAGGCCCGGATGCTGCGCGCCGGTTCATCCTGCGCTGCGAAGAAGGAGCAGGCGACCGCCGCCATCATCGGCGCCGAGGCGCCATCGGCCCAGCCGGTCGCAATCCACAGACCGCAGCAGATCAGGATCGCCACAGCCGCTCCCGCGGCCGACCACAGCGCCATGCCGTGGTCACGATGACGGACTGGTGCTGCCCCCGACTCCGGATGGAACGCCAGCGGCACGGTCGAGATATCCCGGCCCGCGGCAATCGCATCGCCCACCGCGCGGCAATCGGCCGAGATGTCGACAAGTTCGCGGAGCCGGAGCAGCAGGCTGATCGTGATGATACGCTCCCGCGGCGCGAAGCCGTCGAGCGCGGACTGCCGCTCGGCGATTGCAGCCCTGATCTGCTCGCCGGATTGCCTCTGGCGATCCTCGTCCACGATCCATTCGGCGAGATCGCCGAGCAGGCGCCGCAGTTCCGGCTGCCTTTGCAGCGCCGCCTCGCCGAGTGCGGCAAGCCGGTCCTCGATCGACGTGATGATCGGCAGCAGCATCAGCATGCGAAGCCGGACTTCACGCAGGCCGTGCACGAGGCCGGCGTCGGCCAGCCGGTCATAGGCGAGATGGGTCGTCAGGGTGTCGAGCTCGACGATGTCGGTCGCAAGGCGCAGGCGTTCGGCCCGGCGCGTCTCGCTGGTCCCGTGATCGAGCAGCACATCGCGGGACAGGCGGCGTGCATCCGACAGCCAGCTCCGGACGCGGCTTCCGACCGCCGGTGCGACGCTGCGGGGAAACACCACGGTCGACACCAGGCTCGCACAAATGATGCCGAGCGAGATCTCCTCGACCCGCGCCAGCGCGATATCGAAGATGCTGCCCGGGGCGGACACCGACGGAAAACCGATCAATGCGACGGTGTATCCGCCCAGCATGAAGACATAGCTGCGCGGCGTGCCGTCGAGCAGCGACAGATAAAGGCAGAGCCCGACCCAGAGCGCGATCGCGAGACACAGCAGCTCCGGCGCATCGATCAGGTTCGGCACCAGCGCGACCGTCATGCTCGCGCCCACCAGGGTGCCGACGACGCGGAAGAACGCCTTCGAGCTGGTCGCACCGGCCAGCGGCTGCGAGGTGATGTAGACCGTCGCCATCGCCCAATAGGGACGCGGCAGATCGATCATCAACGCGATGACGAGCGCCAGCATCGACGCGGCGAACGTCTTCAACGCGAAGATGAGGTCCGCGTGGCGGACCAGGAACGGCTCTTCCGCGCGCATGACTATTTCGCCTCTTGAGGAGTCGCGGCGGGAGGTGTTTTGGCGTCCTGCAAGCGGCTCGCGCGCTGCTCGATGCGCAGGAGCACTTCGAAGGTTACCGCAAGTTCCTCGCTGCCGATATCCTTCAGCAGGCTCGATCGCACGCGGCGCAGCACCCGGTTGGTTTCCTCGACCTTGGCTTCGCCGGTTTGGGTGAGATGCAGCGTCTTGGCGCGCCGGTCGGTCGGGTCCTCGCGACGCTCGACCAGGCCTTCAGACTGGAGCAGATCGATCAACCGCACCAGCGACGGTCCCTCGATCCCCAACTCGTCGGCCAGCACGCCCTGGCGGACGTTTTCCCCCTGCCGCGACAGCACCAGTAGCGGAATCGCCGTCGCATAGGACAGGCCGTGTTCCGACAGCGCCTGATCCGACTCGCGGCGCCAGATCCGCCCAAGCCTGGTGATCAGGCGGCCGATCTCGGCGTGGATATGGGATTGGGTGGGCGGCATGCAGAATAGTTAGGATGCTAACTATTAGTCTGCAACCATATGGTCGGAAATATCGCTGCCGATCACGCAAAAGCGAACGGGGTTGGACCCGGGCATGCAAGTGGCACGGCCTTGTCGTTTTCGCCGCATTGCGCGGCGCGCGGCCCGACCTCAGCCGAAGTCGTGCATTAATCGGCTCCAGTCTTCGCCGGCGAGGCCGCCGACATAGATGTCGCCGCGCACCACGGCCGCGTTCACTTCCGGAATGCGTGTCAACGCCATGGCGAAGGCGCGATGCCGGAACACGAGCCAGCGCTGCAATCCGAGCCCCGCCATCAAACCGGGACTCCGCCGGTGCGGCCCAGCTCAATCTTGGTCTGCGGCCGAAAAGGGCAAGTCTTTCGTTCTGCGACAGTGCATCGCCGACCAGCGCCAAGTCGCTGTTGGCGATCGGCGGGAAAACGATTCCGCTGCAGAACCTGGAATGGGTGCGCACCTTCCGTCCGGTGGCACCGTTCGTCGAACGTCTTTCGCGGCGCGTCTCGCGTCGAAGCGATCTGGGGCTGGCGGCGCTCGCGCGTCCCGTTGACAGCTTGCTGAGCCGCCTGCGCGGCGATGAATACGTCGAAGGCCCCGCCGGCCTAACGGTGCTGGAGATGTCCATCCCGGACTTCCTCACGCACGCACCCCGGCTGATTGCCCACTAAGCCGTACGGCCGCTTTGGTTACGGATCGAGCTCAGTATCCCAGTAGAGATAATCCAGCCAGCTCTCATGCAGATAGTTCGGCGGGAAGAGCCGGCCGTTGCGATGGAGCTGATGCACGGTGGGTGCATAGGGCGTCTGCTTCGGAAACATCTTGGCCTGCTGCGGCGTCAGATTGCCCTTGCGCAGATTGCAGGGTGAGCAGGCGGCGACCACGTTTTCCCAGGTGGTCTGGCCACCCTTGCTGCGCGGAATGATGTGATCGAAGGTGAGGTCGTCGGCCGACAGGCAATATTGGCAGCTGAATCGGTCGCGAAGGAAGACGTTGAACCGGGTGAAGGCGGGGTGGGTGGTCGGCTTGACGAAGGATTTGAGGGATACGACGCTCGGCAACTGGATTTCGAAGGAAGGACTTCGTACCGCGCGGTCGTAATATTCGACGATGTTGACACGATCGAGGAACACCGCCTTGATCGCGTCCTGCCAGGACCAGAGCGACAGCGGGTAATAACTCAGCGGCCGGAAGTCCGCATTCAAGACCAGCACCGGCCAACCGCCTTGCGAGACATGTGCGTTCAAATAACGCTCCTGACTCCCATTAGCTGCGAAGCAGCATGCACTCACATACTACAGGCAGCGTGACGGGATTGTGAAGAGCAATGAGCGGCTTATCCGCCGTCCCCTGCCATGTTCCTGCCCCGATTGCCTCCTGCCCGCGAGGCCCGTAAAGGGAGCGGTAAGCCCCCTCGGCCAGTGACGGACCCTGCCGATGACCACGACATCACGCTATCTCGAGGCGCCGCGCCGGCTGCGCGCATTCGTGCGCGCGCACGAGACGAGCCTCGTGGTGCTCGCGGTGCTGATCGGCGCCATTGGCGGCCTCGTGGTGGCGGTCATGAGCAGCCTCGTCACGGTGCTGCATTCGGTGCTGTTCAATATTCCGTGGGGGGAACGGTTATCGAGTCAACCGAGCATCGATCCAGCCCGCGCGCTCGTGGTTCCAACGGTTGGCGGCCTGCTGCTGGGATTTGCGTTCCTGCTGCTGCTCCGGGTCCGGCCGGCCCGCGAGATCGACCCGATCGAGGCCAATGCGCTCTATGGCGGGCGGATGTCGTTCCGCGGCAGCGTGATCGTGGCGCTGCAGACGATTTGGTCGAGCGGCGTCGGCGGCTCGGTTGGGCTCGAAGCCGGCTACACCCAATTGTCCAGCGGACTCGCGGCCTCGCTCGGCCGCGGCTTCCACCTCCGCCGTAACGACCAGCGAATCATGGTCGGCTGCGGCGCGGCGGCCGCGATCGCCGGGGCCTTCAGCGCGCCGCTCGCGGGCGCGTTCTATGCTTTCGAACTTGTGATCGGCGGTTACACGCCGGCAAGCTTGACGCCGGTCGGCGTGGCGGCGGTGACCGGCTATTTCGTCGCCCATGCCTTCGAGCCGCTGCCGCTCGGCGTCGGCGTCGGAACCGTCGGCGACGTGCTCGGGCGGGATCTCGCGATCGCCGCGTTGCTCGGCATGGTCGCAGCCCTGACCGGGATTGCGATCATGCGCGGGGTGACGCTGTGCGAGGCGGTGCTCACCAAGACAAAGCTCTGGCAGCCGCTGCGTCCCGCGCTCGGCGGGCTTGCCGTCGGCGCGATGGCGCTGCTGACGCCGCAGGTGATGTCGTCGGGCCACGGCGCGCTGCGCTTCGCCGGCATCGTGGCGATGCCGCTCGCCTTCATCGCCGGCGTGTTCGCATTAAAGGCGATCGCCTCGATCGTCTCGCTCGGGTCCGGCTTCCGCGGCGGACTGTTCTTCGCCACGCTGTTCATGGGGGCGCTCGGCGGCCGGCTGTTCGCCGCCGGCGTCGACATCGTGTGGCCGGGGCTCAACCTCGATCCCAACGCCTATGCGGTCATCGGCATGAGCGCGCTGTCGGCCTCGGTGATCGGCGGTCCGCTGACGATGTCGTTCATCGCGCTGGAATCCACCGGCAACCTCTGGCTCACCACCGCGGTGCTGGTCGCGGTCATCATCTCGACCACGATCACGCGCGAATTGTTCGGCTATTCGTTCGCGACCTGGCGGCTGCATCTGCGCGGCGAGACTATCCGCAGCGCCGCCGACATCGGCTGGATCCGCGATCTCACGGTCGGCAAGATGATGCGACAGGACATGACGACGGTGAGCGCCGCGATGCCGATCGAGGCGTTCCGCGAGGAGTTTCCACCGGGGTCGAAGACCCAGGTCGTCGCGGTCGACGGCGAGGGACGCTATGCCGGGCTGGCGCTGGTCGCGGAAGCGCATGCGCCGGACCTCGAGGAGGATAAGGGACTCGGCGGGATCCTGCGCTACGCCGACGTGGTGCTCCATCCCGGCATGAACGTCCAGGAGGCAATCGCCGTGTTCGACGCCGCCGAAGCGGAATCGCTCGCCGTGGTCGAAGGCGATGGCGATCGGCGGCCGATCGGCCTGCTCACCGAAGCGCACGCCATGCGGCGCTATGCGGAAGAATCCGAGCTGCGCCGTCGCGAGGTGATCGGCGAGATTTGAGGGCGGCGTGGTCGCTTTCTGCCAAACCCGTCATCCTGAGGTGCGAGCGGAGCGAGCCTCGAAGGATGCACGGCCACGATCCGAGCCGTCGACCCTTCGAGGGCCGCTGAAGAAGCGGCCACCTCAGGGTGACGGGACAAGGACGGTTTTGCTATCTGAAGGCTACGCCGTCACCCGCTCCAGCTTCTGCAGGCACCGCGTCGTGCGCACCGCGGCCGGCATCTCGGTGTCCGGAAAGCTGGTCTTCCAGTCGGTGACGCCGACCTCGCCGACATAGATGTCGCCGCGGGAATCCAGCGCGAGGCCGTGCGGCGCGAGGAATTTTCCGGTCTCGACGCCGGGACCGTGCTCGCCGCCGAGTCGCGCGATGCGCTTGCCGGTGTGATCGACGATCGACAGCCGCGGGCCGAGATTGGGCACCTTGCGGTTGACGGCCATGCCGGGACCGAGCTCGCCGATCACGAAGGTCGGCTGCTTGCCGCCGCCGCAGCAGCACAGCGCGCAGGGACGGTGCAGATTGTTCCACTGCGTCTCGTATCTGCCGTTGCCGTCGAACACCTGGACGCGGTGGTTCTCGCGGTCGGCGACGTAGACCCAGCCGTCGGCGTCGGTCGCGATGTTGTGCACGATGTTGAACTGGCCGGGATCGGTGCCGGGCTCGCCCCAGGTTTTGATCAGCTTTCCATCCGGCGTGTATTTGTGGACGCAGGCATTGCCATAGCCATCGGAGACATAGATCTCGCCCTTCGGCGACAGCGCGGTGTGGGTGCAGCGATGGAACGGCTCGCCGCTCATGAATGGCGCCGGCTTGTTCGGGATGCCGATCGTCAGCAGCACCTTGCCGTCGGTCGAGCACTTGCGCACGGTGTGGTCGCCGTCGTCGGTGCAATAGAGATTGTCGTCGGCGTCGATGTGCAGGCCGTGGGCGCGCGAGAACACGCCTTCACCGAAGCTCCGGATGAAATTCCCCTCGCGGTCGAGCACCACCATCGGGTGGTCGCCGCGGTTGAAGACGTAGACGCGGTCCTTGCTGTCGACCGCGACGGAGGCGACATCGGTCAGGCTCCAGCCGTCCGGCAGTTTCGCGAAGTTCTCAACGACCCGGTAGCGGTGCTCGCCGGTGCCCAGGATGGTTGGCATGGTACGTCCTCTCTCTTCTCCTCATTCCGGGATGCGCGCAACGCAGGCCCGGAATCCGTTCATCCGCAGAAAATGTGGCCTGATGGATTCTCAGATGTGCAATTGCACATCATAGCTCGATGCTGCGCATCGTCCCGGAATGACGGTGTGGGTTAGACAAGCCTCGCCACCGGCCCGACGTCACGCGGCAGCAGGCCCTCCTCGATCGCCTTGATCTGCAGCGCGAGGTAGCGCGAGTTGATGCGGCACTGCGCGAGGCTGCCGGCGATGAACCACAGGCCGGGCTGTGGCGTGCGGGTGTACATGTTGCGCAGCTCCTGACCGTCGCCAAAGCCCCAGATCGGGCCGACACGGCCGGCCATCGCCTCGCCGAACAGTTTTTTCACCAGTTCTTCCTGCGGCCGATAGCCGGTTGCGAGCACGATGATATCGGCTTCCACCGTTTCGCCGGTCTTCAGCCGCGCGCCTTCGCTGACGAAGGTCTCGATGTCGGCAAATTGCTTCAGGGCGATCGCGCCGCTTGCGACGAGGTCGGAACAACCGACGTTGAAGTAGTAGCCGCCGCCGCGGGTCAGATACTTGAACTGCCAGCCGGTGCCGCCGTCGCCGAAATCAAGCTTGAAGCCCTTGCGCATGAGGCCGTCGAGCAGCGTCTTGTCGAGCTGCTTCGATTGCTCGGTGATCAGCACGTGGCTGCGCTTGGCGAGTGCAAGCGGCATCGAGGTCGCGATCAGATCGTTGTCCTCAAGCGAGCCTTCATTGTAGGCGGCATAAGCCAGCTGTGCCGACGGCTCGATGTTGGTGACCAGCGTCGAGGAGCGCTGCACCAACGTGACCTCGGCGCCGGAAGAATGCAGGTCCTGCGCGATGTCGTGGCCGCTGTTGCCGGTGCCGATCACCAGCGCCCGCTTGCCGGTCCAGTTCTCGCCGTCCTCGTAGCCGCTGGAATGCATGACCTTGCCGGAAAAATTCTTCAAGCCGGGGATCTCGGGCAGATTGGGGATGCCGCTGACGCCGGTCGCCATCACGACATGGCGCGGCTGCATTGTCCGCCTCGTGCCGTCGGCGCGGCGCAGTTCCACGTTCCAATGTCCCTGCACGTCGTCATAGCTGCCGCCGACGAATTCCGTGCCAGTCCAGAAGTTCAGCTCCATGGCGTCGACATAGGATTCGAACCAGTTGGCGAGCTTGTCCTTCGGGATATAGGTCGGCCAGTTCGGCGGGAATGGCATGTAAGGCAAGTGATTGACCTGCACCTGGTTGTGCAGGGTCAGCGCGTGATAGCGCTTGCGCCAATTGTCGCCGACGCGGGCCTCGCGATCGACGATCAGCGCGTCGATCTTGAGTGCTTGCAGCCGCGCGGCTATCGCAAGCCCGGCCTGTCCGCCGCCGACCACCAGCACAGCGGGATCGCGGTCGGCATACTGAGTGGATGCCTTGCGCAGGTCGAGCCAGTTGGGGCCGCGGAAGTCGCGCGAATAGGCCTGTCCGCGCGGCCGCGTGTGGCCTTGCTGCTCCTCAAACCCCTTCAGCTCCTCGATCGCCGTCAGCAGCGTCCAGGCCTTCAACCGGTCATCGTCGGCGGCATCCGGGATCAGCCGCACGATGCCGTGGCCGCGGCCGGTCGCGGTCTCGAACTTGAAGATCGCCTCGATCGCTTCGGTGCCGGCGCGCATCACGCGCCTCGGCGCAGCGCGCTCGGCATCGATGCGGAAGTCGTGCGGCCTGCTGCGACGCGCATGCGCCGGCAGTTCCTCGATGATGGCGAAGGCGCGGTTGACGGTCTGGATGTTCCAGCTCAGCGCCAGCACGTCGCGCCAATAGCTGTCGGGATGGAACAGCGGCTTCAGCAGCACATCGTCGGGGCTTGCCAGCGCATCCTCGAACTGCACAAGCCAGTTGTCGGCGGCGACCGAAATATCGTCCGTCTTGTCGAGCATCAGGCGTTTCTCGTCATCGGCCGCCTTGGTGGTGTTTGCTTGGCGGCGTTCCCATTGCCGCGAAGCCTATACCCATTGGCGAGGCCGCAGAAAGGGCGTGACGGGATAGCGCCTATTCGGCCAGCGACAGGATCAGGCCTTGATCCGGCGGCACGTGGCCTTGCAGGGTATCGAGATAGGCCTCGCGTACCGCGGCCGGGCCACGCCGCTCGACGACACCGAGCCAATTGGGCAGATGCGGCACGAGCTCGGTCCAGGCGGCGCCAAAGCGCTGCTCGATGCCGCCGGGCCCCCATTCCTTGCCGCGCTTGCGGATCTGGTCTGGTGCGAAGAACCAGACCGGCTTGGCGCCGGGCAAGGTCGGCTCGTCCGGCTCGCTCGCGCGATGCGTGAGGCCGACCCGGCCGGAATAGACCATCTGCGCGCCGAAGTGCCGGTGCAGGCTCTCGCGCAGCGCGCTGTTGCCGGCCATGTCGACATAGGCGACCGGCTCTGCCGACGGGATCGCGGCGACCTGGTCATAGGTGACGACCTCGTCATAGCAGCCGAGCGAGCTGACGAAATCGACATTGCCCTTCGAGGTCAGTCCGATCACGTGGATGCCCCGCTTGTGCAGCAGATGCGCGAGGCCGAATGCGGTCTTGCTCGAGGCCGAGGACAGGATGACGCGGCGTGCGCCGTAGAATTCGTTCTCGGCGAGCGCGTCGTCGACCAGGAACGACAGCATGAACAGCGGCAGCATCAGCGCGCGGAAATCGCCCTGCTGGCCGGCATAGGTCGGGTCAGTGGAGACGCGAGCATAGTTGTTGTAGACCGGCGAGACCTCCTGCCGGTGGGCAGCACCATCACGCAAGCCGCGCTTGCTGACATCGGCCGCCTCGATCACCAAGTGGGTCGCCATCGGAAAATAGCCGAACAGCGTTTCGCCGACTGCGAGATTCGGGTGCTTCGAGGCCAGCACCTCGCCAAAACCCCACACCGGGATGATGCCGTAGTCCTTGGGGGCCGGGAACAGCTGCCAGTATTTCAGCTGCTCGCCGATCACGGCGTAGGTGATGTTGTTGGCGGTGAACGCGAAGCGGGTCACTTTGACCAGCAGCGCGTCGGCCGGTAGTGCCGCGATCTCTGGCAGCTCCGTCTCGATCACCTTGCATTGCTGCAGATCGTTGCGGATGACGATGAAGTCGGTCGAGTTCATGGCAATGATCCCAGCTTCGGATGCGGGCGCATCGTTGCGTCGATTGCCGGTGTTTTGCAACAGCAACTAAGTTTCAAACGCCGTTCGCCCGGCCGTTGCCTCGCTCAGCGGAGCTGTCCTTCGCGGTAGAGGTCGCGCAGCTTGCGCTTGAAGATCTTGCCGGTGGCCTCGCGCGGCAGCGCGTCCATGAAGCGGATGTCGCGCGGCACCTTGAAATTGGCGAGCTTGCCGCGGAGATATTCCTGGATCGATGCGGCCGACAGCGTGCTGCCGGCTTCCGGCTCGACGCAGGCGAACAGCCGCTCGCCATATTCGTCGTCGGGAACGCCGAACACCGCGCAGTCGCGGACACCCTCCATGCCGATCAGGGTGTTCTCGATCTCCGCGGGATAGATGTTGACGCCGCCCGAGATCACCATGTCGCGCTTGCGGTCGCACAGGAACAGATAGCCGTCCGCGTCGAGATAGCCGACATCGCCGACGCTGATCAGGCCGTCGCGGTCGGCCTCGGTGCGCGCCTTGGCGTTGCCGTGGTAATCGAAATCCGAGATCAACGTTTGACGCATGAAGATTTCGCCGGGTTCGCCGACGTCGCATTGCGTCCCGTCGGGCCGGAAGATCTTGACGATGCCGCCCTCGATCGCCCGCCCGACCGTGCCGGGCTTGGCCAATGCTTCCGCCGAAGAGTGCCACACCGGGATGCCGGTCTCGGTCGAGCCGAGATATTCATTGATGACGGGGCCCCACCACTCGATCATCGCGCGCTTGACGTCGACCGGGCAGGGCGCCGCGCCATGGATGATGAAGCGCAGCGACGACAGGTCGTAGCGGCGCCGCGTCTCCTCCGGTAGCCGCAGCAACCGCACGAACATCGTCGGCACCATATGCATATGCGTGACGCGGTGGCGCTCAATCAGTTGCAGCAGATCCTCTGGATCGAAACGCGGCTCAAGCACGATGCTACAGCCATTGCGGAACGCGAGCATCCCATAGGAATGCGGCGCCGAATGGTACATCGGGCCGTTCATCAGGATCACCTGGTCCTCGTTCGGCTTGACGCCGTAGGTGAGCGCGCCGATGCGGGCGGCCGCCGGCTGCTGCTCCGGCCGCATCGGCTTGCGCTTGACGCCCTTCGGTAGTCCGGTTGTGCCCGAGGTGTAGAACATCGGCGCCGCGCCGACCGGTGCGTCGGTCAGCGGCCGGTGCGTCTCGCGCCAGACATCCCAATCGGTCATGCCATCAGGCACGCGCGTGAGCGCCGGCGCCACGCCATAGGCCGCGGCGATCTCCGGCGGCGTCGTCACCACCAGCAGCTTGATTCCAGCCGGCACCCCGTCGCGGATCTGCGGCAGCAGGTCGGCGTGGCAGACCAGGGTGTCGGCGCCGCTGTCAGCGAGGATGTAGGCGACCTCGTCGGCCTTCAGATGCCAGTTGATCGGCACCACCGGACTGCCGAGCGCGGCCGAGGCCGCAACTACCTCGAACAGTGCGAAATCGTTGCGCAGCATCATGCCGATCGGCTTGCCGCCCTGCACGCCGAACGCGCGGAAACCGCTCGCGGCCCGCGCGATGCGGGCGTGAATGTCGGCGTAGCTGATCTGTCGGTCGCCGCTGATGATCATAATGAGCCTCTCCAAGCGGACTCAGGCGCTGGCCTGAAGGAACTCGCTGCGTGCCGCATTAAACTCCGCCTTCAGCCGCGCCACCAGTTCTCCGACCGGCGGGGCGTCGACGATCTGGCCGATGCCCTGGCCCGAGCCCCAGATGTCGCGCCAGGCCTTGACCTTCATGTTGCCGCCGGAGCCGAAATTCATCTTGGATTTGTCGGCGATCGGCAAATTGGCTGGATCGAGCCCCGCTGCCGCGATCGACGGTCCGAGGTAGTTGCCGTGCACGCCGGTGAACAAGTTCGAATAGACGATGTCGTGGGCGGCATATTCGGTCAGCGCCTGCTTGTATTTGACGTCGGCATTGGCTTCCTCGGTCGCGATGAAACGGGTGCCGACATAAGCGAGGTCGGCGCCGAGCGCGAGGGCGGATGCGATGCTCCAGCCGTCGGAGATAGCACCCGACAGCAGGATCGTGCCCTTGAACCATTGCTTCACCTCGCGCACCAGCGCGAACGGCGACAGCGTGCCGGCATGGCCGCCGGCGCCGGCGCAGACCAGGATCAGGCCGTCGACACCCTGCTCGGCCGCCTTGCGGGCGTGCTTCACATTGATGACGTCGTGGAACACCACGCCGCCATAAGAATGCGCGGCCTCGACGATCTCGGACGGCGGACGCAGCGAGGTGATGATGATGGGCACCTTGTGCTTCACACAGGTCTCCATGTCGTGCATCAGCCGGTCGTTGGAGGCATGACAGATCTGGTTGACCGCGTAGGGGGCGACCTTCTTCTCGGGATGCAGTGCCTGGTACTCGCCGAGCTCGTTCTCGATCTGCGTCAGCCATTCGCCGAGCTTCTCGGCCGGGCGGGCATTGAGCGCCGGGAATGAGCCGACGATGCCGGCCTTGCACTGCGCGATCACGAGCTCCGGCCCCGAGACGATGAACAGCGGGGAGCCGACGACCGGCAGTTCAAGCTTGTTGGCGAGCGACGCGGGCAGCGACATGTTTCGGATCCTCCATGGGTGGACCGCTCGGCCGGTGGCCGGAGCGGTTCGCGATTTGTTGTGATGGCTTGGAGCGGCGGCTCTCTTGCGTCGCAATATAAGGCTGGACGGCGGCGTAATGGCGTTCAATATTGAACAGTCGATTGCCCAGAAATGAACGTAGGTGACGAGCGGCATGGATTGGGAGCTCTGCAAGACGTTCGTCGCGGTGGCGGAGACGCGCAGCTTCGCCGCCGCTGCGCGGCGGCTGCGCATCAGCCATCCCACCGTTGGCCGCAACGTCGCGGCGCTCGAGAAGCAACTCGGGACCCGCCTGTTCGCGCGTTCCCATGATGGGCTGTCGCTGACCTCGCACGGCCGCAAGTTCCGCGAGCACACGGAGGTGATGGCCGCAGCCGCCTTGCGCGCGGAAGCCTCGGCGTCTGCCACCGGCGAGCAGGCTCGTGGCGTGGTGAAGCTGTCGATCGGCGCGACGCTTGCTGCACACTGGCTGATGCCGCGGCTCGGGGCGTTCCTGCGCGATCACCCCAACATCCAGCTCGAGATCATCACCCATCCGTTTCCGGCCAGCGTGCGCCGCCGTGAGGCCGACGTCGTGCTGCGGCCGGTCGATGCAGGGGATGAGAACCTGATCGGGCGCAAGATCGGACGGCTCGGTGCTGGCTTCTATGCCTCACGCCTCTATGCGGCTGGACGCAAGCTTCCGGAGCGGCCGGATGAGTGGAAGGGCCACAGCGTGATCGGGTTTGCCGACCAGGCCTCGAATGTGCGGCTGGCGCGGTGGAGCGATGTCATCACGCGGCAGGGCACGCTGGTGATGCGCTGTTCCTCGCAGGGCGACATGCTGGCGGCGGCGCGGGCCGGGCTCGGGATTTGCGCGCTGTCCTGCCTTGTCGGGGCCGACTATCCCGATCTGGTTCGGGTCGCGCCGCAGAAGCTTTCGAGCCTGTCCGATCTCTGGCTGCTCGCTCATCCCGATCTGGTGGAATTGCCGTCGGTGCGCGCAGTGATCGGCTTCGTTACCGACTGCGCGCGTGAGGATCGCGTCAGGCTGCGCGGCTAGGGCACCGTCTCAGGCGCGGGTCCGCCACAGCGTCCCCGCAAGCAGGATGAAGACCGCGCAAGTCCACATCGCCTGCCAGTTCTCAAATCCTTCGTTGAGGCCCGTATAGATGGCGGCTCCGACAAAGATGCCGGCGAAGATCGATTCCGCCAAAGGGCGGCTTCCCTTGGTTGGCGGATTGAGCAACGTCATCGCCGCAAACGGCACCGCCGCCATGGTGAGCGGCGCAAACGGAAAATCGATAAAGCGTGGGTCGAACACAAGGCCGATCGCGGCCGCCGTGCCGACCACGACGGTGACGATCAGGGCCAATCCATGCGAGGTCACCAGCACCGTTTCGGTGTGGTAGCCCTTCGGTCCCAACAATTCCTGGAAACTGGGCGGCGCGCGGCCCGATATCAGGGCATTGGCGGCGAACAGCGGCGACGCCGTCGCCGCCACCAGAAGCGAGCCCCAAATAAGCCAGCCTCCCGTTCCGTAGCTTTCATAAATCATTCTTTGGGCGGCGACTCCAAACAGGATTCCTGCCGTGGTCGCCGATACGCCGACCGCAAGCCATGATGCGAATTCGGGCGTCCCGGGCCTGCGGCGCAAGGTCAGCCATGCCGCGCCGAACACCAGGATCGCCAGCGCCATTCCACCAGCCATCTGCAATTTCCAGGATGGAAAATTGCTGATCGGCACTCCGGGTGGATATTTCAGCGCGCGCTGTTCGGAATCGAACAGGCCCCAGGATCCGCCAATGGTGCCCTCGATCTCGCGCTTCCAGCCTTCGTCATAGGCTTCGAACAGGTTGACGCGGAAATGCTCGCGCCGCGCAAGGTCGAGGACTTCAGAGACCACCCGTGCCTGGTTGATGCGCGACGGCAGCGCGGATTCGCGCATGCGCCCCTCGCTCGGCCAGCCGATTTCGCCGATGAAGATCTCCTTGCCCGGAAAAGCCGCCGCGACCTGCCGGCGCATCTCGTCGGCGTGCGCGGCGGCATGTTCCGCGGCAATTGGAACATTCTCCCAATAGGGCAGGATGTGAATCGTGACGAAGTCGACGACATCGGCCAACTCGCGGTTGCTCAGCCAGAACTCCCAGACGTCGGCATAGGTGACGGGGACCGAGACCTGCGCCTTGATCGAGCGGATCATCGCGGCGAGGTCGGACGCCGACATTTCCTTGCGCAGCAGCACCTCGTTGCCGACCACGAGCGCGATGATCGTGTCCGGATATTCCTTGGCGAGGCGGATCGCCGTCTCGACCTGCGTCGCGTTCTTCTTGCGGTCCCGATCGAGGAAAATGCCCTGAATGACTTTCAGGCCCGCTTTGGCTGCCAGGCCGGGAATCTGATCGAGACCGAGATCGGTCGCATAGGTCCGGATGCAGTGGGATATCTTGGCAAGCTGGGCAAGATCCTCCGCGATCTGTTCCGGCGAGACCTGCGTCGCCGGCGAAAGTGATGTCTGATTGTTTCGGAACGGCGCGTACGAGATGCACTGCACCTTGTCGTTCGGATCGATCGGCGCGCGCACGAGGCTGACCGGGATACCCAGCCACCACCACACTGCGGCGATGGCGCCCAGGGAGATCGCGAGGAGCGTCAGCGGGGTACGGTGAGAAACCAGGTCCGTCCTCCTTGCCGGAAGGATGTGCTGGGCGTGCAAAATGAGCGGTGCCGGCAAATTGAAAAAGTATCTGTCGTTTGATTCTATATCACGCGATCGCGCGTCGATATGTTTTTCTTGGCGACGCCTACTTCGCAGCGGCGATCACGCCTTCGCGGTTTTTCAGCACGCGATAATACGCCCACCACAGATGGGCGGCGGCGCCGCGCAGCGGACGCCACGGCTCGGCCAGCGGCGCCATCTGCTTCGGGGTCGGCCGCTCCTTCAGCCCGAGCCCGACCTTGATCGCCTCCTGGACGGCGAGGTCACCCGCTGGCCATGCATCGCCATGGCCGAGACAGAACAGCAGATAGACGTCGGCGGTCCACGGGCCGATCCCGGGCAGCGCGGTCAGCGTGTTGTGCGCGGCGTCGGCCTCTTCGTTGGCGAGCACGTCGAGGTTCAGCCGCTCCTCGGCGAGTTCCCGCGCGATGTGCTTCAGCGTCTTGATCTTGGCCGCCGACAGTCCGAGGCGGCCGAGCCGATCGGCGCGCGCCTTGCGGATGGCATCATGATGGAACGGGTCGAACGCCTTGCTGACGCGGCCCCAGATCGCCGCCGCACTCGCGGTCGAGAGCTGCTGGCCGCAGATGATCGCGGCAAGCCCCGCAAACCCGGGCTCACGCTGCCGGATCGCCGGCATGCCGGTCGCTGCCAGAATCGGGCGCAGGCGCCGATCCTGGTCGACCAGTTTCTGGACCGCGTCGTCGAGGTCGGCCTGGGTTTCGAGATGAATCAGCATTGCGGGATCTGCATCGGCTTGTCATGCGCGGGGCTTGACCCGCGCATCCATCTCCTATCGTAACAGAGTCTTGTCCAGAAGGATTGCCGGGCATAGGCGAGCGGAAGCGACGCCGTCCTTCAGACGGCTATGCCCGGCAATGACGTGCGACCAGCAACCATGCCACCCGTTTTCCGTTTCGCCCCGAGCCCGAACGGCCATTTGCATCTCGGCCACGCCTATTCGGCGCTGCTCAACCACGACCTGGCGCGGCAGTCGGGCGGACGCTTTCTGCTGCGGATCGAGGACATCGACGGGACCCGTTGCCGGCCGGAATTCGAGCAGGCGATCTATGAGGACCTTACTTGGCTGGGCATCGCCTGGGAGACCCCGGTGCGTCGGCAGTCGGAGCATTTTGCCGCCTATCGCGCCGCGCTCGACCGCCTGTCGGCCCAGCGGCTGGTCTATCCGAGCTTCGAGAGCCGCGCCGAGATCGCACAGCTGGTCGCGGCGCGGGAGGCCAGTGGAGCGTGGCCGCGCGATCCGGATGGCGCGCCGCTCTATCCGGGGACGGCCAAATCGCTCTCGGCCGCGGAGCGCGACCGGCTGAGCCGGCAGGGCGCGCCATTCGCGTTGCGGCTCGATATGGCCGCGGCCTGCGCGAGCGCCGGTGACCTGCGCTGGCACGAGGTGGGCGAGGGTCCCGCCGGCGAGCGCGGCGACGTGGCGGCCCGACCTGAGGCCTGGGCCGACGTGATCCTGGCACGCAAGGAGACCCCGACCAGCTACCATCTTTCCGTCGTGATCGACGACGCGCTGCAGGGCGTTAGCGATGTGGTCAGGGGCGTTGACCTGTTCTGGTCGACCAGCGTGCATCGGCTGTTGCAGCAGCTGCTTGGTCTGCCCGTGCCGGCCTACCGGCACCACCACCTGATCCGGGACGCCGCAGGCCAAAAACTGTCGAAATCGACCCGGGCGACCGGACTGCGCGAATTGCGGGCGGAGGGTGCGAGCCCGGCCGACATTCGCCGCGTGGTCGGTCTGCCGTAAAGACGCTGGTGACGATCGTCGCGCTATGCGGTGACGGACCGCAAACGCTGCCGTGACTCCGGGCCGCCTGGCATGCCATGCTGTCATTCGGGGCGGGGATCACTGAGACCATGGCGTCAAAATCGCGCGTACGGCGCAGCAAGCGGCCATCCAAAAGGCCGCCGCCGAAGACCCGCGCCGCCAAAAAGCGTCCAGCCACGACCAGCGCCGCGAAGCCGGTAACCAAGCCACGGCGTAAGCGAGCCGTGCCAAAGCCAGCCGCGAAGGCCAATCCCGGCATGGTCGAGACCGCGCTTGCCGCCTTTGCCCATGAGGTCCGCACGCCGCTGACCGGCATTCTTGCGATCAGCAATCTGCTCGCAACGTCGGAACTCGGCGAACGCGAGCGGCGCTGGGTCGATACCATCAAGGCCGGCGCCGAGCATCTGGCGAGCCTTGCGACCCTGTTCGTCGATGCAGCCCGCAGCGAGGGGCCGGGGCTGGAGGTCCGGCAGGACTTCTTCGATCTGCGCACGCTGGCGCGCCATGCCGGGGATTCGCTGGCCGGCCGTGCCGCAGCGAAGGGGCTGCAGGCCTCCGTTGTGATCTCCGACAAGCTGCCCGCTTTCGCGGTCGGCGATCCCGTCCGGTTGCGCGCGGCGCTGGAAAATCTGATCGACAACGCCGTCAAGTTCACCGAGCAGGGCAGCGTCGAGCTCCATGTCGCCCCGGTGCGGGCGGCCAAGGGCAAGAACGCTGACAAGATCGGCGGCAAGACCGGCGGCAGGATCGGCGTTGCCTTTGCGATTTCCGACAGCGGTATCGGCTTGAGCCTGTCGGAGGTCCAGCGCCTGTTCCGGCCGTTCTCGCAGGCCAATGTCTCGATCGCCGCGCGGTTCGGCGGCGCCGGGCTCGGCCTGTCCTCGGTCAAGCAGCTCGCGCGTGCCATGGGCGGCGACATCGTCGCGGCGCAGCGCGCGGGCGGCGGCACCGTCTTCACACTCAACGTGGTGCTGGTCTCGGCCGGAGCGCCGGCCGGCACCGCTTCGAGCGAAGGCGCCTCGGGGCATGCATCGCAGGGGCTGCGGCTGCTCAGCGTCGAGGACAACCCGTTCGGCCGCGTCGTGCTCAACACGATCCTGACCGAACTCGGTCATCACGCCGAATTCGTCGGTCAGGGCGAGGCCGCGCCGGATCGGCTCGGACAGGGCGCCTTCGACGCCGTGCTGATGGATATGGTGCTGCCGGGCATTGGCGGTGTCGAAACGATCAAGCGCATCCGTGCGCTGCCGCCGCCGCACGGCCGCATCGTGATCGTCGGGATTTCCGGCCGTGCCGAGGACGAAGCCGCGGCGCGCGCCGCCGGCGCCGACGCCTTCCTGGTCAAGCCTGTTTCTCCGCGGGCACTCGCAACTGCGCTGCATGAAGCGACACGCCGCGCGGCAGCCGCGACTTGATGATCGCGGCGTTCAATTCGCCGCCGAACACGAAGATCGCGGCGATGAAATACAGGAACACCAGCGCGATGATCACCGAGGCGAGCCCCGCATACATCGTTACATAGTTGTTGGCGAAGCGCGCCAGGTACATGCCGAAGCCGATGCCCGAGATCAGCGACGCCACCACGGTGAAGATGATGCCGGGCAGGATCTGCGTGAAGCTGCGGCGGCCCGCCGGCAGCCAGGCATGCAGGATGAAGAGCGCAACCACCAGCGCCAGGATCGTGATGCCGTAACGGGCGGTGTTGAGCAGGCTCTCGTTGGATTCGACGAAGAACGGGATATAGCGCCGCGCCGCCTCGATGATCAGCGGTCCGAGCACGATCAGGAATGCCATCGCCAGCGAGGTGAACGCCGCGACCAGCGTGTAGCCGATCGATTCCAGCCGCAGCCAGTACCAGCGCCGTGGCTCGATCACTGCATAGGCGCGGTTCAGCGCCACCCGCAGCGCCTCGACGCCGTTGGAGGCGAAGTACACCGCGAGCACCGCGCCGATGGTCAGGATGTCGCCGCGGGTGTTGGTCAGCACGTCGTGGATCTGGCCGGACAGCGCCTCGGCGACCTGATGCGGCCAGACTTGCAGCAGCAGCCCGACGGCCTGGTCGGCGAGCTCCTTGGAGCCGAAGAAGCCGGCGACCGACGTCAGCACGATCAGGAACGGAAACAGCGCCATCAGGGTCGACAGCGCGATGTGGCTCGCGATCGCCCAGCCGTCGTCGGCGAGGAACGTGTAAAAGGCATCCATCACGACGTGGGTGACGTAACGAAGCTGCTTCACATTCCACCCGGCATTGTCGACAACCGCTCGGTCCGAGGACGGACCCAGCATCTGACATTATGCCTTGAAAAGCCAGTTGGTTGCATGGCGGAGCTGTGTGGAAGTCCGCGTCCTGCGGTGTTATGTACCGCAGATGACATCCGTCCTCAGCACGATCATTCTTCCCATCGCCGTCGGCGCCGTCGCGCTGGTACTCCTGCTCGGCCTCATCAACATGATGAAGGGCGGCTCGCCGAACACGTCGCAGAAGCTGATGCGGCTGCGTGTGCTGTTGCAGTTCGTCGCCATCGTCATCGCGATGCTCGCGGTCTGGGCGATGGGGCGTTGAGCGCGTCGTCGCGCGAAGCTGCGATGGCGCAAACCTTAGAGGATCACGGCCATGGTCGTTCTCAATCGGATCTATACGCGCACCGGCGATGACGGCACCACCGCGCTCGGCTCCGGCGAGCGGCGGCCGAAATACGATCTGCGCGTCGCCGCCTATGGCACCGTGGACGAGACCAACGCCGCAATCGGCGTGGTGCGGCTGCATCTTGCCGGCAGCCCCGAGGTCGATGCGATGCTCGGCCGCATCCAGAACGACCTGTTCGATCTCGGTGCCGACCTTGCGGTGCCCGAGCGCGAGGGCAAGGCCGAACGGCTGCGCGTGCTGGCAAGTCAGGTCGAGCGGCTCGAGCGCGATATCGACAGCCTGAACGACCAGCTCGCGCCGCTGACCTCGTTCGTACTGCCCGGCGGGACGGCCGCATCCGCATATCTGCACCTCGCCCGGACGATATGTCGCCGCGCGGAACGGATGATGGTGGAACTCGCCGCCCGGCCCGACGAGACGGTCAATTCCGCTGGCATTCAGTATATGAACCGCCTGTCGGATTTCCTGTTCGTTGCCAGCCGCTTCCAGAACAATAAGGGGGCGGGAGACGTGTTGTGGGTGCCGGGCCAGAACCGTTAGACTGGCTCAAAACCGGGTGACGGTTTTTTGGCTTTGGCGCGTTGACCGGGGGAAACGGGACCTTTAGGTTCCGCGCCAGCCAACCGAAACCCATAAAATCAAAGCGAAAGAGGATCGATGAAGGTTCTTGTGCCGGTAAAGCGGGTCGTCGACTACAACGTCAAGGTCCGCGTCAAGAGCGACGGGACGGGCGTGGAGCTCGCCAACGTCAAGATGTCGATGAACCCGTTCGACGAAATCGCCGTCGAGGAAGCGCTGCGGCTGAAGGAAGCCGGCAAGGCGACCGAGGTGGTGGTGGTGTCGATCGGACCGGCGCAGGCCTCCGAGACCATTCGCACCGCCCTTGCGATGGGCGCCGACCGCGGCATCCTGGTCAAGGCCGAAGGCAATGTCGAACCGCTCGGGGTTGCCAAGATCCTGAAGGCGGTGGTCGAGGCGGAGCAGCCCGGCCTCGTCATTCTCGGCAAGCAGGCGATCGACGACGACTCGAACCAGACCGGCCAGATGCTGGCCGCGCTGCTCGGTTGGTCGCAGGCGACCTTCGCCTCCAAGCTCGAGGTCGACGGATCCGACTTCAAGGTCACGCGCGAAGTCGACGGCGGCCTCCAGACCATCAAGCTGAAGGGCCCGGCGATCGTCACCACTGACCTCCGCCTCAACGAGCCGCGCTATGCGTCGCTGCCCAACATCATGAAGGCGAAGAAGAAGCCGATCGACGACAAGAGCGTCGCTGACTACGGCGTCGATGTGACGCCGCGCCTGGAAGTGCTGAAGACCGCGGAACCGGCAGGCCGCAAGGCGGGCGTCAAGGTCAAGGACGTCGCCGAACTCGTGAACAAGCTCAAGACCGAAGCCGGGGTTCTCTGATGACGACGCTGTTGATTGCTGAACACGACCACGAGACCCTGAAGGACTCGACCAACAAGGCGCTGACCGCGGCGAGCCAGCTCGGCGGCGACGTCCATGTGCTGGTTGCCGGTGGCGGCCAGGGCACCAAGGCGGCGGCCGAAGCAGCCGCCAAGCTCGCCGGCGTCAGCAAGGTGCTGGTGGCCGAAGGCCCCGCTTATGAGCACGACCTTGCCGAGCCGCTGGCTGCGCTGATCGTCGCGCTGGCGCCCGGCTATGACGCGTTCGTCGCGCCCGCGACCTCCCGCTTCAAGAACGTGATGCCGCGCGTCGCAGCCCTGCTCGACGTCATGCAGGTCTCCGAGATCATCAAGGTCGTCGCGCCCGACACCTATGAGCGGCCGATCTATGCCGGCAACGCGATCCAGACCGTGAAGTCGAAGGACGCCAAGAAGGTGATCACGGTCCGCACCTCGACCTTCGCCGCCGCCGGTGAAGGCGGCAGCGCGGCGATCGAGAACGCCGCATCGGCCGCCGATCCCGGCCTGTCCACGTTCGTCGGCGAGGAAGTCGCCAAGAGCGACCGTCCGGAACTGACCTCGGCCAAGATCATCGTCTCGGGTGGCCGAGCCATGCAGAGCCGCGAGAACTTCGCGAAGTACATCGAGCCGCTCGCCGACAAGCTCGGCGCCGGCGTCGGTGCCTCGCGCGCCGCGGTCGATGCCGGCTATGCGCCGAACGACTGGCAGGTCGGCCAGACCGGCAAGGTGGTGGCCCCGGAACTTTATGTCGCGGTCGGCATCTCCGGCGCGATCCAGCATCTGGCCGGCATGAAGGACTCCAAGGTGATCGTCGCCATCAACAAGGATGAGGACGCGCCGATCTTCCAGGTTGCCGATTATGGCCTGGTCGCCGACCTCTACCAGGCGGTTCCGGAACTGACCGAAGCGCTCGGCAAGCTCGGAAAGTAAGCGACAAGACACCGGCCGGGTGGCTAAGCTCCGGCCGGTGTTGTTATTCTCGGAGCAATGATCCGGAAACGTTTTTCCGAAAGGATCATGCTCGACAGGGGAGAATGGGGTCCTGACGTGATGACGTGTCATCACATCATGGTCCCGGGAAATGTTTTCCGGCGGATTGGGCAACCCGGAAGGCTTCACTTCGGGTATCGTTGGAATTGGGCAGGCGCGACATGCGCGCCGTTCCGGTGGATGACAAGATGACGGTGGCAATCAAAAAGGTCGGCGTGATCGGTTCGGGCCAGATGGGTAATGGCATTGCCCATGTGGCGGCGCTGGCCGGCTTCGACGTGGTGCTCAATGACGTGTCCGGCGACCGGCTGAAGTCGGCGCTGGCGACCATCAACGGCAATCTGACCCGCCAGGTCGCCAAGAAGGCGATCAGCGAGAGCGAGCGCAAGCAGGCGCTCGACCACATCTCCTCCGCCGAGACGCTCGACGCGCTGGCCGATTGCGACCTCGTGATCGAGACCGCGGTCGAGAAGGAAGAAACCAAGCGCAAGATCTTCCAGGAGGTCTGCGCGGTGCTGAAGCCCGAGGCGATCGTCGCGACCAACTCGTCGTCGATCTCGATCACACGGCTCGCCGCCTCGACCGACCGCCCGGAGAAATTCATCGGCATTCACTTCATGAATCCGGTGCCGGCGATGGAGCTGGTCGAGCTGATCCGCGGCATCGCCACCGACGACACGACCTTCGACACCGCCAAGGCGTTCGTCGCCAAGCTCGGCAAGCAGGTCGCGGTGTCGGAAGATTTCCCCGCCTTCATCGTCAACCGCATCCTGCTGCCGATGATCAACGAGGCGATCTACACGCTGTATGAAGGCGTCGGCAACGTCGAGGCGATCGATGCCGCGATGAAGCTCGGTGCGCATCATCCGATGGGCCCGCTCGAGCTCGCCGATTTCATCGGCCTCGACACCTGCCTGTCGATCATGCAGGTCCTGCATGAGGGGCTGGCCGACTCCAAGTACCGGCCGTGCCCGCTGCTGGTGAAGTACGTCGAGGCCGGCTGGCTCGGACGCAAGAGCCAGCGCGGCTTCTACGACTATCGCGGCGACAAGCCGATCCCGACGCGGTAGTCACCGCGTCGTCAGGTCAGTGCCCGCAGCAGCGCAAGCGTCGCGGGCACGAGGCTGACGATGACGCTGACCCCGATTCCAAGTCCGAGCAGATGCGCTGCCAGCGCTAGGCGCTGGTTCTGCGTGTGAGGCGTCATTGCAATGCCTCGCAGGCGCGCTTCAAGCGCGTAGCGGCCTCCTCGATGGTCGCTGACGGGTTGGCGAAGCTGACGCGGATATAGGGCGACAGCCCGAGATCTTCGCCGGGAAACACCACCAGATTAGCGTTCTCGAGCAGATAAGCCGAGAAATCGCGGTCGGTCTCGATCACGCTGCCGTCGGGGGCGCGCTTGCCGATCACGCCGGCGCAACTGACCAGCAGATAGAACGTGCCTTCCGGCGGCGTGCAGGACAGCCCGGCGCATCCGTTGACGAGGTCGGCAAAGCGGTCGCGCCGCGCGCGAAGGATGGCAGCCCGTTCGGCCAGCACATCCTGGGCGTTATTGAGCGCAGCGACCGCGGCGGCCTGGCTGATCGACGATGCGCCCGACGTGGTCTGCGACTGGATCGTGATCATTTCGCGGATCAGAGCCGATGGTCCGGCGGCATAGCCGATCCGCCATCCCATCATGGCGTAGCTCTTGGCGAGGCCGCTGACGGTCATAGTCCGCGGCTTCAGGCGCGGCTCGATGTCTGCCAGCGTCGGCGCCGGTAAGCCGTCGAACGTGATGTGCTCGTAGAGCCCGTCGGCAAGCACCCAGATATCCGCATGCCGCAACAGGACCGCGGCGATCTCGGAGAGATCCTCACGCGAATAGCGCGCGCCGGAAGGATTGACCGGATTGTTGAGCACGACCCAGCGCGTACGTGGCGAGATCGCGGCCTGCAAATCCTCCGCGCGCAGCTTGAAGCCGTTGTTCTGCGCGCACGGCACGACCACCGGCGCCCCGCCGGCGAGCCGCACCTGATCGAGATAGGGCGCCCAATAGGGGGCAGGGATGATCACCTCGTCGCCAGGCGCCAGCGTCGCCAGCAGCGCGTTGAACAGCGCCTGCGTCGAGCCGTTGGTGATGACGATCTCATCCAGCCGATAGTCGAGACGATGGTCGCGCAGCAGCGCGGCCTGCACCGCGCGCTTCAGCTCTGGCGTGCCGTCGACATCGGTATAACGGGTTTCACCGCACAAGGCCGCGTCATGCGCCGCCGCAATCACATGCGCGGGCGTCGGGAAGTCCAGATTGCCCGACGACAGCTCGATGATGTCGCGCCCGTTGGCGCGCAGTTCGCGGGCGCGGCGCCGCAGCACCGATGCGGGCGATGCCTTGATGCCGCTCATGCGCGGCGAGAGGATCGGTAATGCGGTCATCGGACGTACTGCGCCTCACCGTTGCCGAACGACCAGTTTTCGGGGAGCACCTCGACGAGGTTGATGAAGATGTCCTCGGCGCGCAGGCCGGGGCTGTCCGTCAGCAGCTCGGCGATCCGGCGATAGAGCTGCTGCTTTTGCGCCACCGGGCGGGTGTTGCTGACGGTGATCTGGATGATGACCAGATCATCGCTGCGCCTGATGCCGAGATAGTCCGCGCCATAGGCGAAATCGTCGCCGTCGTGCTCGGAGATCGTCATGAAGCGGTCGCCGTCCGGCACGTCGAAGGTCTCGCGCATGGCGCGATAAAGGCTGTCGAGAATGGCCTTGCGGTAGGCGGCGGGCTTGCCCCTCCGCAGCGAGACGCGGGTCAGCGGCATGATGGTGGCTCCTTGGAAGCGTTGTGTGCAGCCGATCCTAGGAGCTGATTGATCATTTAAAAATGGTATGGTATTGCATTTCAATGATTGCTAATTGAAATGAATGGCCATGAAGGCACTCGACGTCGAGGCGGTGCAGGCCTTTGTCCTGGTCGCCGACCTCAGCAGCTTCACCCGCGCGGCGCAGGTCATGGAGACCACGCAGTCCGCGGTCAGTTTGAAGATCCGGCGACTGGAGGACGGGCTTGGCCGGCGGCTGCTGGAACGCACGCCCCGGCTGGTCCGGCTGTCGGCCGAAGGTGCGGCCTTTCTCGGCGCCGCGCGCAATCTGGTTGCCGCGCATCAATCGGCGATTGGGTCGTTTGCCGTCGAGCATCGGCGGCTGGTCGTCGGCATCAGCCACCACATCGTCGGAACGGAACTCGCCTCGCTGCTGAAGCGGATGAACGCCACCGATCCCGGCCTGGTGATCCAGTTGCACGTCGACACGTCGCGCGCGGTGCTTGGCGCCTTCGACGACGGCAAGCTCGATGCTGCGATCGCGCTGCGCCATGATGCCAAGCGCCGCGACGGCGACGTGCTGTTCGAGGAACCGTTCGGCTGGATGGCCGCGCCCGATTTTCACCATCGCCCCGGCGAGCCGTTGCGTCTGGCGACCCAGGCCGAGCCGTGCAGCGTCCGCGCCATGGCCGTCGAAGCGCTCGACGCTGCCGGCATCGCCTGGACCGAGGCGTTCGTCGGTGGCGGGCTTGCGACGATCGGGGCTGCGATATCGGCAGGGCTTGCGGTCGCTGCGCTGGCGCGCCGGGTGGCGCCGGCGGATACCGTCGATCTCGGGCCGCGGCTTGGCCTGCCGCCATTGCCGTCCCGCGATGTCATGCTGCACTCGAAGCTGTCGGACGCGCGGACCCGGCAGGCGCTGCGCACCCTCGGCGCCGCCTTTGCCGCGAACGCGGCCTGAAGCGATGCGTCAGCCTGACGCGGCCATCTGTTACCCAAGCATTAACTTTCGCGCGCTACGCCAAGTTCGGAATTGGGAGTACCGCGTATGGACACGATGAGCATGGTCACCAGCATCCTGTCGATGCAGCAGGGCAACCTGCAGGGTGAGATCGCGACCCGGGTCACGAAGCAGAATCTCGACGCGGAAAAGTTCGCGGTTCAGACCCTGTTGGGCAGTCCGTCCACCGCAAATCTCAGCCCCGGCATCGGCGACAATCTCAACGCCGTCGCCTGATCAGAACCCCGCCGCGGCCGGGGCCAGCGCCGCCTTCACCAGCTTGATCGCATCGTCGCTCGCCCATTCGGCGGGACCGGCGATATTGGCGATTTCGCAGCCCTTGCCGTCGACCAGCACAGAGGTCGGCATGCCCAGCGCCTTCCCTATGTTCTTAAGATCCTGAAAGACCTTGGCTTTCTGGTCGCTGAAGTAGCCGAGCTTGGTCAGATTGGCTTCCTTCAGGAAGTTCTTCGGCTTGTCCGGGTCGCGGGTGTCGATGTTGATCGCGACCACCTCGAAATCCTTGCCGCCGAGCTTGGTCTGCAAGCTGTCGAGCGCCGGCATTTCCTTGCGGCAGGGCACGCACCAGGTCGCCCAGAGGTTGACCAGAACCGTCTTGCCGCGCCAGTCGGAGAGCTTTTTCGGCTGGCCGTTGGAGTCCTCGAAGGTCAGGTCGGGAAGCCTCAAGGGGGTGGTCGCCATGGTCAGCGCCGCGACCTCGCCCTGGGCGAGCGGGGCGATCTTCTTGGCCAGATCCACCGCACTGTTGCAGGCGATATCGCCGCCCGCGGGATGCTTGAGGCCGGAGACCCCGATATAGCCGATCACGGCTCCAACCAGCACGGCGCCGATCACCAGCGGGATGCGCCATTTGGCAGTCGGCCTCGTGGTCGGTTCGGATGGGGTCGTCTCGGGCATATCGTTTGTCATCCAGCGTCAGATGTGGCTAAGCAGTGCCGGGAATACGATCGGAACCGCCACGCTGTTTCGCCGTCTTGGCGCGGGAACAGCAAGGCCTGAAATACAAATTCGTGAGCGAGATGTCATGAGCAACAAGATGTGGGGCGGCCGGTTTTCGGAGCGTCCCGACGCGATCATGGAGGAAATCAACGTCTCCATCGACGTCGACCGGCACCTTTATGCCCAGGACATTGCCGCGTCCAAGGCCCACGCCGCGATGCTCGCTGCGCAAGGCATCATCACGTCAGCTGATGCGAAAAATATCGGCAAAGGTCTAGACACGATTTTGTCAGAAATCGGCGAGGGCGATTTCGATTTCAAGCGCGCGCTCGAGGACATCCATATGAATGTCGAGTCGCGACTGTCTGAGCTGATCGGGCCCGCGGCGGGCCGGCTGCATACCGCGCGCTCGCGCAACGACCAGGTCGCGACCGATTTCCGGCTCTATGTCCGCGATACCATCGATGAGACCAATGCGGCGCTGGCCGCGTTCCAGCAGGCGCTGGTTGCGCGCGCGCTGGAGCATGCCGGAACCGTGATGCCGGGCTTCACCCATCTGCAGACCGCGCAACCCGTCACCTTCGGCCATCATCTCCTCGCCTATGTCGAGATGGCCGGCCGCGACCGCGGCCGCTTCAACGATGCGCGCAAGCGGCTGAATGAATCGCCGCTCGGCGCCGCCGCACTCGCCGGCACCTCGTTTCCGATCGACCGCACTGCGACCGCCAAAGCGCTCGGTTTCGACCGGCCGATGGCCAATTCGCTCGACGCGGTGTCCGACCGCGATTTCGTGCTGGAGACGCTGTCGGCGGCCGCGATCTGCGCAGTGCACATGTCGCGCTTCGCCGAGGAGATCGTGATCTGGACCTCGCCGCTGGTCGGTCTCGTCAAGCTCAGCGACAAGTTTACCACCGGCTCGTCGATCATGCCGCAGAAGCGCAACCCGGACGCCGCCGAACTGGTGCGCGCCAAGACCGGCCGCGTGGTCGGTGCGCTCACCGCGCTGCTGATCGTGATGAAGGGCCTGCCGCTCGCCTATCAAAAGGATATGCAGGAGGACAAGCAGGGCGCCATGGAGGCGTTCGAGGCGTTGTCGCTTGCGATCCGCGCCATGACCGGCATGGTCGAGGATCTGGTGCCGGACGAGGCGAAGATGAAGGCTGCCGCCGGTGAGGGCTACGCCACCGCGACCGACCTTGCCGACTGGCTGGTGCGCACCCTGAAAATGCCGTTCCGCGACGCCCACCACGTCACCGGGCGCATCGTCGGCCTGGCCTCGAAGCAGGGCGTGGCGCTGCACGAATTACCGCTGGAGGCCATGCAGGAGGTCGAGCCGAAGATCACCGCTGAGGCGCTGAAGGTGCTCAGCGTCGAATCTTCGGTGAAGAGCCGGACCTCGTTCGGCGGCACGGCGCCGAAGAATGTGATGGCGCAGGCCAAGGCCTGGGCCAAGCGGCTGGAAAAAGAGCGAAAATTGGGCTGAACCGGAAAATTTGGTCGTGATTTCTCAGGCCTCCGCCTCTCGCCAGAGCACGCCAATGTTTGTATGGTGCCGCCCGAATTGGGGAATTCGTCGTGATTAGCAAGAACCGCCTGACCCCCTCGGGATGGGCCATCATTGTGCTGAGCGTATCAGCGCTTGCGCTCGGCGGCTGCGGCCGCAAGGGACCGCTCGACCTGCCGCCGACCGCGAACGCCGCGCCGGGCGCAGCAGCACCGACCGACACCGAGGCCGAGCGGGCGGCGCAGCCCAGCGTGTTCAATCCGACCTATGGCTCGGATGCCGCGCCGGCCGCACCGAAGGGCGCGAAGAAGTCCTTTATCCTCGATCCGCTGCTCGGTAATTAAGTCCGCTATGAACCATTTCGACTATCGCAACGGCGTGCTGCATGCCGAGGCGGTCAATCTGATTGAGTTGGCGGAAGCCGTCGGCACGCCGTTCTATTGCTATTCGACCGCGACGCTGGAGCGGCACTATCGCGTCTTCACCGAGGCCTTTGCCGGTGAGAAGGCGCTGGTCTGCTACGCCATGAAGGCGAACTCCAACCAGTCGGTGCTGCGCACGCTGGCCAAGCTCGGCGCCGGCGCCGACGTGGTGTCCGGCGGCGAATTGAAGCGGGCGCTGGCGGCCGGGATTCCGCCGTCGAAGATCGTGTTCTCCGGTGTCGGCAAGACCGAGGGCGAGCTGCGCGCCGCGCTCGCCACCGACATCCTCTGCATCAACATCGAGTCCGAACCGGAACTCGAGATGCTGTCGCGCCTTGCGGTCGAAATGAAGAAGACCGCGCGGATCTCGGTGCGCGTCAATCCCGACGTCGATGCCGGCACCCATGCCAAGATCTCGACCGGCAAGTCGGAGAACAAGTTCGGCATTCCGATCGCGCGTGCCCGCGAGGTCTATGCCCGCGCCGCAAAGCTGCCGGGCATCAAGGTCACCGGTACCGACGTGCATATCGGCAGCCAGATCACCGATCTCGGCCCGCTGGAAGCCGCCTTCCGGCTGCTCGCCGAATTCGTGCAGACGCTGCGCGCCGACGGCCACGACATCTCGCATATCGATTTCGGCGGCGGCCTCGGCATTCCCTATTACATGGACCGCGCCGCGCCGCCGGAACCGGCGGCCTATGCCGCGATGGTCAAGCGCGTCACGCACAATCTCGGCTGCACGCTGATGTTCGAGCCGGGCCGCATGATCGTCGGCAATGCCGGCATCCTCGTTGCCCGCGTGATCCATGTGAAGCCGGGCGATGCCAAGAACTTCGTCATCATCGACGCCGCGATGAACGATCTGATCCGGCCGACGCTATATGAAGCGCATCACGACATTCTGCCGGTGCGGCAGCCGGCGCAGGGCACGCCGACCATGGTCGCCGATGTGGTCGGCCCGGTCTGCGAGACCGGCGACTATCTCGCGCTCGACCGCGCGCTGCCGCAGCCGAAGGCCGGCGATCTGCTGGCGATCATGACCGCCGGCGCCTATGGCGCGGTGCAGTCCGGCACCTACAACACCCGGCCGCTGGTGCCGGAGGTGCTGGTCAAGGACGATCAGTACGCCGTGGTCCGCCCGCGTATCGACGTCGACGCCCTGATCGCGATGGACAAGCCTGCGCCGTGGCTGTGAGGCACTGAGCGCGCCGCATCAACGGTGTCGTCCTGGCGAAGGCAGGACCCATAACCACCGTTACTGCTGGTTGAACCGAGCTGGGGCTCCAGCTTAGCTAAACCACGAACGCCTGTGGTTATGGATCCCGGGTCGCGCTTCGCTTGCCCGGGACGACAGCGTTTATTGCGGCGAGAGCATTACTTCGCGGCGTGACTGCCGCCCTTGGTCCCACCGACGATCACACCCGCGGCCTTCTCGATCGGCTTGATCGCCGCCGTGAAATCCGACTCCGGACCCTCGTCGCGGATGATGACTTCCCAGAGCCGGCCCACCGCCTCGGCGACTTCCATCGAGAGCCCGAGCGCGCGCATTTCCTCGACCGCGAGTCGCACGTCCTTCACCATCAGTCCGGTGGCGAAGCCGAAATCGAAGCTGCGCGGCAACACCGCGCGCGGAAACTTGTCGCGGCTTGCAGTGTTCATCCCCGAGCCGGCATTGATGACGTCGATCATCACGGCGGGATCAAGTCCGGACTTCACGCCCATCACGACAGCCTCCGAGGTCGCGACCATCGCGGTCGCCGACAGGAAATTGTTGGCGAGCTTCATGGTCTGGCCGGAGCCCGGCTTGGTGCCGATGAAGAACACCTTGCCGATGACGTCGAGCGCGCTCTTCACCAGCTCGAAATCGGCACGCGGGCCCGACACCATCACCGCCAGCGTGCCCTTCTCGGCGCCGGAGACGCCGCCGGAGACCGGGCTGTCGATCTGCACGATGTTCTTCTTGGCCAAGAGATCGTGGATCTTCACCGCCATCTGCGAGCCGACGGTGGAGAGATCGATGAAGCGCTTGACGCGCTTGCCCTCGATCACGCCGCCCGCGCCGGTTGCGACCTCGAGCGAAGCCTGCAGCGAGGGTAGGCTCGCCATCACGGTCTCGACGCGATCGGCGACGTCCTTCGGCGACGTTGCGGCCGCAGCGCCGCGTGCAACCAGTTGGTCGACGACATCCTTGCGGGTGTCGAACACGGTGAGCGAGTGACCGGCCTCGATCAGCCGGCGCGCCATCGGGAACCCCATCTTTCCGAGGCCGATGAATCCGATTTCCATGGTTCGTTTCCTTTTCTTGTTATGCGCGGAGCGTGCCTCGTTAAGGCGTTGGTTCTGACCGCGAAGTTACGGGGTCGAACTGCCGCAGTCACGCCTTCGTGTTATGCGTATTTCCCGGTGTGGGTTACGTCGGGGAACGGGTGCCTCAAAGCCGCCGCCGTGCTAGGCTGACCTGCCGGCTACCCCGGAGATTTTATTGAGCGGAGCCAACATCGACCCGTCTGACAACGCCTCACGCGCCGTCCCCGACAGCGATGCGATCGCGCGTCTGAAGCTCACTGAGGCTCTGCAGCGGGCGAAATTCGCGATCGCGTGGGAACGGGCGTGGCCGCATCTGGCGCGGTTCCTGACGGTCGCGGGTCTGTTCCTGGTCGCGTCCTGGGCCGGGCTGTGGCTGGTGCTGCCGTTTGCCGCACGCTTGGCCGGCGCCGCCCTGTTCGGCCTTGCCGCGCTCGCTGCGTTGGCGCCGCTGGTGCGCTTCCGCTGGCCGAGCCGCGAAGAGGGCCTGAGCCGGCTCGACCGCGGCGCCGGCATTCGCCATCGCCCCGCGACCACGCTTTCCGACACGCTCACCAACAAGGATCCGTTCGCGCTGGCGCTGTGGCAGGCGCAACGCGAGCGCACGCTGGCCTCGATCAAGCGGATTCGCGCCGGGCTGCCGCGGCCGCGCGTCTCGCTGCACGACCCCTGGGCGCTGCGCGCGCTGGTCATCGTGATGCTGGTCGCGAGCTATGTCGCCGCCGGCGACGAGCGCAGCCTGCGGGTCGCCTCCGCGTTCGACTGGAACGGCATCATGGCGCCGGCCAATGTCCGGGTCGACGCCTGGGTCACGCCGCCGAACTATACCGGCAAGCCGCCGATCATCCTGTCCAACGCCAACAAGGACGCTGCCGCGGCTGACACCACCCCGCTGGCGGTGCCGGCCGGCAGCACGCTGCTGGTGCGCTCCAGCGGCGGCACCATCGACGTCGTGGTCGGTGGCGGCGTCGCCGAGGTCGCGCCGGAAGGACAGGCGCCCAAGGGCACCAATGAGCGGCACTTCAAGATCACCGGCGACGGCACCGCGCATGTCCGTGCGCCGGCCGGCCAGCCGCAGTGGAAATTCACCGCGACGCCGGACCGGCCGCCGTCGATCGCGCTCGCCAAGGATCCGGAGCGGCAGGCGCGCGGTGCCTTGCAGATGTCCTACAAGCTCGAGGACGATTACGGCGTGACCGAAGCCCGCGCGCAATTCGCGCCGCGGCCGGGTGATGCGCCGAAGGATGCCGACGGCAAGGTCACCCAGCCGCGTCCTCTGTTCGAGCCGCCGCAATTCCCGCTGGTGCTGCCGAATGCGCGCACCCGCAACGGCGTCGGCCAGACCGTCAAGGACCTCAGCGAAGACCCCTATGCCGGCGCCGACGTGACGCTGACCCTGACGGCGAAGGACGAGGCCGGCAATGAGGGCAAGAGCGAGCCGTTCAACATGCGGCTGCCCGAGCGGCTGTTCACCAAGCCCCTGGCGCGGGCGCTGATCGAGCAGCGCCGGATCCTGGCGCTCGACGCCAACCAGAATGGCCAGGTCTACGCCGCGCTCGACGCGCTGATGATCGCGCCCGAAATGTTCATGCCGGAGACCGGCTATTATCTCGGCCTGCACACCGTCGCCCGCCAGCTCGAGGCGGCGCGCACCGACGATCAGCTGCGCGAGGTCGTCGCCAGCCTGTGGGCGCTCGCCGTCACCATCGAGGACGGCAACATCAGCGACGTCGACAAGGCGCTGCGCGCGGCGCAGGACGCGCTCAAGCAGGCGCTGGAGCGCGGCGCGAGCGACGAGGAGATCAAGAAGCTCACCGACAATCTGCGCGCGGCGCTGGACAATTTCCTGCGCCAGATGGTCGAGCAGTTCCGCAACAATCCGCAGCAGCTCGCGCGGCCGCTCGATCCCAACGCCAAGGTCCTGAGCCAGCAGGATCTCAAGAACATGCTCGATCGCATGGAGCGGCTGTCGCGCTCCGGCGACAAGGAGGCGGCACGGCAGCTGCTCGAGCAGATGCAGCAGATGCTGGAAAACCTGCAGATGGCGCAGCCCAACCAGGGCGACGACGACATGCAGCAGTCGCTCAACGAACTCGGCGACATGATCCGCAAGCAGCAGCAATTGCGCGACAAGACCTTCAAGCAGGGCCAGGATTCCCGCCGCGACCGCATGCGCGGCAAGCAGGGCGAGCAGTCGATGGGCGACCTGCAGCAGGATCAGCAGGCGCTGCGCGACCGGCTCAAGAAGCTGCAGGAAGAGCTCGCCAAGCGCGGCATGGGCCCGGATCAGCGCGGCCAGAAGGGCCAGCAAGGGCAGAAGGGCCAGGGTCAGAAGGGTGACCAGGCGCAACAGGGCGACCAGGGCGGCGATCAGGGCGATGACGACGGCGACGGGCTCGACCAGGCTGACTCCGCGATGGGCGATGCCTCCGGCCGGCTCGGCGAGGGCAATGCCGACGGCGCGGTGGACTCGCAGGGCCGTGCGCTCGATGCGCTGCGCAAGGGTGCGCAGAGCCTGGCCGACGCGATGCAGCAGGGCGATGGCGACCAGCCGGGCGACAGCCCCGGCAACCGCGCCGGCCGTCAGCAGAGCGGCGGCAACCAGACCGATCCGCTCGGCCGTCCGCTGCATGGCCGCGAATTCGGCGACGACTACACCGTGAAGATCCCCGGCGAGATCGACGTGCAGCGCGTCCGCCGTATCCTCGAAGAGCTGCGCCGCCGCCTCGCCGATCCGTCACGGCCGCAGATCGAGCTCGACTATATCGAGCGCCTGCTGAAGGATTATTGAGGATAGTGAAGCGGCCCCGGCCGTCGTCACCCGCGAAGGCGGGTGCCCCGGGATTCTACGGATATCAGCGATTGAAACGTCGCAGCTTGGCGATGCCTCATGCTCGCGGGCCCGGTCTTGCGGGCGCTCATTGTTTCAGCACAGGCTTGGATTTTACCCTGTGGCTTCGCCCTTTTTTTGAAGAGATAAGACTATGCGCATTGCGCTCTTCGTTGTGCTTTTCTTGATGTGTGTCCCGGCTGCGCAGGCGGCGAAACCCGAAATCAGTCGATTCACCGACATCACACCCGGCACGTTTTCGCTCACCAAGGTCAAGATAAAAACCAACAGCGACATATCGACCGGCGAAGTGCTGAATGGCGGCGACATCAAGCTCCAGGAGGTGGGCAAGACTATCATCTTGAAGCCCGGCGACTTCACCATCGGTGTGCAGGTTCATGCCGAGGGTCGGCCGAAGGGCGCGACGATTCCTGTGAGGATCGTGTGGCACTATCCCCAACCCGGTCTCAAGCCACCGGGCGGTGGAGCGGCAAAACTAACCGATGATTATATCGATCCCGGCCCTACCATCGGGAATGCGCACTATTGGATCTACTGGAAGATGTCAGACGATTGGACGCATGTCCCCGGCATCTGGACGGTCGAGGTGTGGCAGGGCAACCGAAAGCTGTTGACCCAAGAGTTCAATCTGATCAAGCAATAGCAAGCGCGGCCCGGAGCCTCGCAGACGCGGGGTAGCCCCGGCACCCGCGCCGGCTCTCGGTAGGGCAGCGGCAGCCAGAGCGAACCGTCACGGCCGCAGATCGGGCCCGAATGCCCGACATCGGCTCGCAAAAACTTCTTTCAAATTGTCGGGTTCCCGTTGGCGCGCATTTAAGTCGCCTGCGTCATTCTGTTTCGGATAATTGGCAAGCGTCTCAGGAGATCACATGAGGCACTGCAGCCGTTTATTCATTGCATCGTCGTGCCGGCCATTGCGTGAAGCTCGCCGGAACCTTGAGAAGACCAGCCTGCTCCGACGCTTCGTTCGCGACCAGTCGGGCAGCTATGTCATTATCTCAGCGCTGCTGATGCCGGTCCTGGTGGGCACGGCAGGGCTCGGCACTGAAGTGGGCTGGTGGTACTATAAGCACAAGAACATGCAGAGCGCGGCCGACTCGGGCGCCGTCAGCGCTGCAACCGCGGCAAGTGCAGGCGCCGACCTGCTGTCCGAAGCCAATGCGGTGACGGCAAACTACGGCTACGTCAACACGGTGAACAACGTCACGATCGCCGTGAATCAGCCGCCGAAGGCAGGCAATTACACATCCAATCCGCAGGCGGTCGAAGTCGTTGTCACCCAGCCGCAACCGCGACTGCTGTCGGCCCTGTTCGGCTCGAATCCCGTCATGGTCACCGCGCGCGCGGTCGCCCTGCCGAATTCCGGGACCGGTTGCGTTCTCGCCCTCGATCCGACGGCTAGCGCCGCCGTCAATGTGAGCGGCAGCAATCAGCTCAATCTGATCAAGTGCAACCTCTATAGCAACTCGAACGCAAGCCCATCACTCAACGTTGCGGGCAATGCGGCGGTTTCCGCAAATCAGGTCGGAGTTGTCGGCGACGTCTCCGGCACCAGCAACATCACGGCAACTAACGGCATCAAGACGCACATCCAGCCGATCGCCGATCCGTATGCGAACGTCTCGCCCCCATCGGAGCCGAGCTGCGATAGCAAGAAGTACACGATCAACGCCAATGGGAAGACCAGCTCACTTAGCCCTGGCTGCTACAGCGGCAACATCACGGTCAATGCCGGAGCAACATTAAATCTGAACCCCGGAAACCTTAATCCCGCGATTTATTATTTCGACGGCGCGAGCTTGAGCGTAGCGGGCAATGCCACGATCACGGGTACCAACGTGACCCTGGTGTTCACGGGGTCGGGAAGCAACTGGGGTACCGCTTCAATCGGCAGCAACGCGATCATCGATCTGACGGCACCGACCTCCGGCGCCACCAAAGGCATCGTCATCTACGGCGATCGCAACATGCCGACCGGGACCGGTTTTAGTCTCACGGGCGGCGGTACCCAGAACTTTGGTGGTGCCATCTATCTGCCGAAGGCCAACCTCAGCTTCAGTGGCGGAAACGGCACCAGCACATCCTGCACCAAGATCATCGCAGATACCTTGACGTTCACCGGCTCGTCGAACTTGCAGGTCAATTGTTCGGCGCTCGGCACCGCGACGATAGGCTCGCAAACCGCGCAACTCATCGAGTGAGGTTGGCTCCGATGCAAATCCAGAGGTCTTCGTCCATGAGTCCCAGCCGATTGTTCAGCGCTCTCTTGCGGCACCTGCGCACCAGCGTTCGCGACCGACGCGGCGTAGCGGCGATCGAATTCGGTGTCATGATCCCGTTGCTGACCCTGATGGTCGTCTCGGTTACCGACATCGGGCTTGCGCTCTTCCACAAGATGCAGGTCGAAAATGCCGCACAGGCGGGAGCGCAATACGCGATCGTGCGCGGCTTCGATACGACCGGCGTGTCCAACGCCGTGATAGCCGCGACGAATTCCACGGCCATCACCGCGTCGCCGCAACCGATTCAGTTCTGTGGATGTCCAACGAGTGCCGGAATCAGCACCGTCAGCTGCGGCGCAGTGTGTCCGAGCGGCGCACAAGCCGGGACCTATGCGATGGTCTCGGCGCAGGGGACCTACTACACGCTGATCAATTACCAGATCGTGGCGACCACCTATACCTTTAACGCCCAGTCCACTGCGAGGCTGCAGTGAAACGCACGGCGTTGTGGCGCGACGATCGAGGGGCCTCTGCGCTGGAATTTGCCCTGACCGCTCCCGTGTTCTTCCTGTTCATCTTCGGGATCATCGAATTCGGGTTGCTGTTCTGGACACAGCTCGGGCTGCAGCACGGCACGGAAATGGCGGCGCGCTGCGCAACCGTCAACAGCACGCTCTGTCCCAACGGCAACGCGATCACGACCTACGCGGCGCAACAGGCGTTCGGCCTCACATTCCCGACGCAGACCTTCACCTACGCCGCGTCAGCCTGCGGCAACCAGGTCAGCGCGAGCTATACATTTCAGTTTATGCAGTTTCTCAACGTGGCGCCGATCGTGCTGACGGCCCAGGCTTGCTTTCCGAGCTGAGCCAGCGGTCAGGCATGCTTTAGATTCTTATTTTTTTGCATGATCTTCTTCGGAAAACCGCTTCGCACTTTTCCGGATCATGCTCTAGCTCGCCTTCCTCGCCGCCAGCGCGTCCGCCACCGCGGTGCGGATATCGGCCACCGAGAACGGCTTGGTCACCACGTCATGCACGATCGCCTCGAGGCCGGAGGCGCGTTCGCGCTGATGGGCGAAGCCGGTCATCAGCAGGATCTTCAACGCGGGGAAGTCGCGCGCCGCGGTCAGCGCCAGCGCAATGCCGTCCATCACGGGCATCTGGATGTCGGTGAGCAGCAGGTCGAATGCGCCTTCATCGCGCGTCAGAACCTCCAGCGCCTCGGCGCCGTCCTGCGCAGTGACGGTCTCGTGGCCGTCCATGGCGATGGCGCGGGCCACCAGCGAGCGCATCGAGTCTTCGTCGTCGGCGATCAGAACACGGGTCATGGTGATGGGTCAGGTCCCGAAAGAGTGAGCCGGCGGCTCAGGCGCGGCCGCCGGTGAGGTCATGCTTGTTGAAGAAGCGTACGTCGATATTGCGGCCTTCGGGCGGCGGCGAGGCGAGGCGCGACTTGAAGAAGGCGCGCTCGCCGGGATTGAGCACCGGCTGTTCCAGCACCGCATTCCAGGCGTAGATCTCTGCGCCCTTGGCGTCTCGGACCGAGAAGCGTAGCCGCGGCAGTTCGACCGGCTTCCTGGTCTGGCCGACGATTGCACCCTCGATCACCAGCACCGGCTTGCCGTCGACGGTCTCGTTGGTGATCTTGAGGTCCTTGAAGGCGAGCCCGCGCAGATTCACGTCGAGCCCGACCATCCTGTAGAACAGCGCGGTCTGCGGCAGCAGCCGCACCACGTCGTTGCGCCAGACGAACAGCGCGACGATCAGCGCGGCCATCGCCGCACAGGTGGTCGGCAGGGCGCCGATGACAGGCATGAACGGAATCCGCGGCAGCGAGGGCAGCCGGAACAGGCGGGGAAGGCGGAAGCGGCGCCGGGTTCCGACCGGCTCCTCGCCGTCGGCATGGGCAGCGGCATCCGCCGCGGCGACCGCCGGCCAGTCCGTGGCGGTATCGGTCCCCTCGGGCAAATCGGCCGAAATCGAGGGACTGTCGACCATCGGGGTGTCGTCAGCCTCCGCGCTGCCCATCGCCTCCCATTCGGCGGCAAGATCAGAGCCTGCGGCCTCATAGGCCAGGGTCGGCGCGGTCGCCCCGATCGCATCCTCCGGCCGGGCCAGCCAGACCTCTCGGCAGCGGGAACAACGGACGGAGCGTCCGGCCTCCCCCAGGGTGGCCGGATTGATGGCATAGGATGTTGTACAATGCGGGCAAACGATATGCATGGAGCCGAATCTCCACCGTGTGGTATGCCCGGATGCTACTGAGCGACCGTTAACGAATCGGAAACCATAACCGTCGCACAAGCTTTCTGTGCGGTTCGCGGCCGCTCGGCGGGGTGTTCGGGCCGCCGTCAGTGTTGGGTATTGGGCCACAGGCCCTCTCGAACGGAGCTAGCGCATTGGTTCGGTTCGAAAATGTCGGTCTGCGCTACGGGCTCGGCCCGGAGATTTTGCGCGACCTCTCGTTCATGATTCCGGCGCACTCGTTCCAGTTCCTCACCGGGCCGTCCGGCGCCGGCAAGACCTCGCTGCTGCGGCTGTTGTTCCTGTCGCTGCGACCGACCCGCGGGCTGGTCAATCTGTTCGGCAAGGACGTCTCCCTGCTCAACAAGGACCAGGTCGCCGACCTGCGCAAGCGGATCGGCATCGTGTTGCAGGACTTCCGGCTGCTCGACCACATGACCACCTACGAGAACGTCGCGCTGCCGTTCCGGGTGATGGGCCGCGAGGAATCCAGCTATCGCCGCGAGGTGATCGATCTGTTGAAGTGGGTCGGCCTCGGCGAGCGTATGGATGCGCTGCCGCCGATCCTGTCGGGCGGCGAGAAGCAGCGCGCGGCGATCGCGCGCGCCGTGATCTCGCGGCCGCAATTGCTGCTGGCCGACGAGCCGACCGGCAGCGTCGATCCGACGCTCGGGCGCCGCCTGCTACGGCTGTTCATCGAGCTCAACAAATCGGGTACCGCTGTAATCATCGCGACCCACGACATCACGCTGATGGATCAATACGAGGCGCGGCGGCTGGTGCTGCATCAGGGACGGCTGCACATCTATGAGTAGGAGCGGCGACGAGAAAGTGTCGTTGGTCGATCTCGGGCGTGAACGCCCGCAGGTCCCGGCCACCGCGCGCAATATGTCGCCGATCGTGCCGCGCGCCTCGATCTCCGGCCGCGCGCTGGTCGCGGTGGTCGCGATCATGACCTTCCTTGCCTCGCTGACGACGGGCACTGTGCTTTTGGTCAGCGCCTCGGCCGCCGAATGGCAGTCGGAAGTCTCGAGCGAGATCACCGTCCAGGTGCGTCCGTCACCCGGCCGCGACCTCGATCGCGACGCGCAGGCCGCAGTGGATGCGGTGCGGGCGCAGTCCGGCATTCTCGAGGTCCGGCCGTTCAGCAAGGAGGAATCCGCAAAGCTGCTGGAGCCGTGGCTCGGCAGCGGGCTGTCGATCGATGATCTGCCGGTGCCGCGCGTCATCGTGGCGCGGGTGCAGCCCGGCACCACGCTCGATCTCGCGGCGCTACGCGCGCGCCTGACGCAGGCGGCGCCGACCGCAAGCGTCGACGATCACCGCGCCTGGATCGAACGCATGCGCTCGATGACCGGCGCCACCGTGTTTGCCGGCGTCGGCATCCTGATCCTCGTCATCATAGCCACCATCATCTCGGTGTCGTTCGCGACCCGCGGCGCGATGGCTTCCAACCGCCCGATCGTCGAGGTGCTGCATTTCGTCGGCGCCGGCGACAGCTTTATCGCCAACCGCTTCCTGCGCCATTTCCTCCGGCTCGGCCTTGAGGGCGGATTGATCGGCGGCGGCGCGGCGATGCTGGCGTTCGGCTTCTCCGAGTCGATCGCCAACTGGTTCTCCGGCACGCCGGTGGGCGACCAGTTCGCGGCACTGCTGGGCACGTTCTCGCTGCGTCCGTCCGGCTATCTGGTGCTGGCGATGCAGGCGGTGCTGATCGCGGCGATCACCGCATGGGCATCGCGGCGTACCCTGTTCGCCACGCTCGACGACATCGATTGACGGCTTGCGATAGCGCAATCATGGGGCCGATTTCGTGATCGCGTTTGGTCGCCCGAGTGTGATTTCGCGTGCATACACGCGACCTTGGCCCGGCAAAACCGGTTTCCACTTTGCCGGTTCATGCTCTAAAATCCCCGGGGGGAAGGACGACCGCATCACATGAGTTTGCAGCCCGACGATACGTCGCCGAATGGCCATGCCGCGCGCCCGCGTGGCTGGCTGCGCGCTGCTATCGTCGCGCCGCTGGCGCTGGTGTTTGTCGCCGCCGCGGTCGGCTTCATCGGATTCCTGTCGCAACTGCGCGGCGTCGAGACCGATCCGCCGCACAATGCCGACGGGATCGTGGTGCTGACCGGCGGCTCGTCGCGGGTGTCGGATGCGATGGAACTGCTGGCCGCGGGCTACGGCAAGCGTCTGTTGATCTCGGGCGTGCACCCGACCAACGATGCCGGCGACATTTCCCGTTCGGTGCCCGACAGCCGGGGGCTGATGAGCTGCTGCGTCGATCTCGACCGCTCGGCGGTCAATACCCGCAGCAATGCGGCGGAGACGCGGCGCTGGGCGCGCGAGCGCGGCTTCAAGTCGCTGATCGTGGTGACCTCGAACTACCACATGCCCAGGGCGATCGTGGAACTGTCACATGCGATGCCGGAGATCACGCTGATCCCGTTCGCGGTGGTCGGTGATAAATGGCGCGACGAGCCGTGGTGGACGAGTGGCGGAACCTTCCGTCTCTTGCTATCGGAATACGCCAAATATGTCGCCGCGGAGGTCCGGGTGCGGCTGGCCGATATCGGCCTCGACCTGACTTCGGATCTTGCCGAGCCGGCAGCCGCGCCCCGCCGCCCGGCAACGGCGCAGGCGAATTAGCACTGGGACCGAGATGATCTTCCTGCGCTCGCTGATCTTCAACGTGCTGTTCTATCTGGTGCTGGTGGTGCTCTGCATCGTCGCGCTGCCGACACTGCTGCTGCCGCGCGGCGCCCTGATGGCGCTGGAAGCCGCGTGGGCCCACACCAGCCTGTTCCTGATGCGCGTGATCTGCAACATCAGGATCGAGTTCCGCGGCGTCGAGAAGATTCCGGCGGGACCGCTGGTGGTCGCCTCGAAGCATCAGTCGTTCTGGGAGACCTTCGCGCTGGTGCGCTTCTTCGAGCATCCGCTGTTCATCCTCAAGCGCGAGCTGATGATGATCCCGGTGTTCGGCTGGTATTTGAAGAAGGCCGGCATGATCTCGGTCGAGCGCGGCGGCGGCCCGCGCTCGCTGATCAAGACGCTGAAGGCCGCGGCCGCCGAGGTGAAGCGCGGCCGGCAGCTCGTGATCTTCCCCGAGGGCACCCGCACCGCGCCCGGCGCGGTGCCGAACTACAAGGCCGGGGTCGCCCAGATCTATGCCGAGAGCGGCGTGCCGTGCCTGCCGATCGCGCTCAATTCCGGCCTGTTCTGGCCGCGCCGTACCTTCATGCGCTATCCCGGCACGCTGGTGGTCGAATTCCTCGATCCGCTGCCGCCGGGCTTGCCGCGCGACGAGTTCATGACCCGCCTGCGCGACCAGATCGAAACCGCCACCACCCGCATCGTCGACGCCGGCCGCGCCGAGCAGGCGAAGTCGTTCGGCGGTGTGCCGGGATCGAAGGGGGAGGCGTCGACTTGACGCCGTCCTGGCGTGATTCCCGCGAAGACTAGTGAACGATGCTGGTTGCGGATCGCGCGCTGCTACGTGTTGACGAGGACAGGACGATCCAAAGCGCGAGGGCAACGACAACGACCACCACCAACGGGCTGGCTGCAGCCAGGAAAAGTTGCTGTCCGGTGAGATGCGACAGCAGAAGGCCACCGATATACGGGCCCGCAATCGAGCCAATCTTGTTGATACCGATTGCCCAACCCACGCCGTTGGCTCTCACGTTCGTTGGGTAAAGAGAACCGACGACACCGTGGAGGCAGGTCTGCCCGCCGAACGCAAAGAAGCCGGCGAAAAAACTCGCGGGTAGCAGCAACTCGGCGCTGTTGCCCAAAGAGCCAAGAGTGGCCACTGCGGGAAAGCCAAGAACGCCCATTCCTGCGACCGCGAGGATACCAAGGCGATCAGCAATCCAGCCCGCGACAATCCCTCCGACGGCGCTGCCGGCAAAGAGCAGCGCCGTTGCCACAGCCGCTGCACTCTGCGAAAGCCCCACCGACTGGGCTGCGACCGGCATCCAGCTAACCAGGGAGAAGACGGTCATAGCGCTGGCAATGTAGACGATCCATAGCAAAGGGGTCGCAACCATGAGCGGACCGCGAAACAGATCGGAAAATTGTGCGCGTGGAACATCTGCCGGGACGTCGGGTATCAACTCACTCGTTGAATCCAGCTTGAGGTCCGGCCTGACATAGTTGGCAACCATGATCGCTTCACGCCGGCGTTCGGGACGCGAGGCGAGGTAGGCGAGCGATTCCGGCAGCAGCAAGAATGCGCAGGTGCAGAGCAGCGAAAGCGCTCCACCGATGAAGAACATCGTTTGCCAGCCGAGCGCGCCAACGACGTAGGCCGCCGACAAGCCCGCAGCGATGCCGCCAATGGAGTAGCCGGCGAAAATGACGCCGACCGCGGTGATCCGATATGCCTTTGGGGTGAATTCGGATGTGAGTGCGACGGCGTTCGGCACCGCGCCTCCCAGGCCGATCGTCGCAAGGAAGCGAAGCGCAAGCAGCGATTCCTCGGACCGGGCAAATCCAGTCGCTGCGGTCAGCACGCTAAAGCCGAGCGCGCCGATGATCATGGCTTGCTTGCGACCGTATCGGTCGCCGACCCACCCAAACAGGATGGAACCCACCAGCAAGCCAAAAAGACCCGCACTGAATATCAAGCCCATGGCCTGGGGTGTGAGACTCCACTGCTTGATCAGGACCGGCGCCGCAAATGAAAGGGCGGCCACATCGTAGGAATCGCAAACCATCAACAGGAAGCATAGTCCGATGATTGTCAGCAGCGGCCGTTCGAACGGCACTCCCTCGACAATGGTGGAAATCGCATGCTTGTTCGAGGTGTCCATGATTGTTTCCTCCTCCAGTTTGCCGATCTTTCAAGATCGATCTTTGCTGCGCGCTCGAAGACGTCGCGCCGTTGTGAACGAAATCCGTGTTGCGCTAGCTATTGAGGTTGGCGACCAGCCAGAACTGAAGGGCGCCCGGTTTCACGGGCGCGCAGATGGGCCCCTTGCTCTGACAATTGCTTTTGCAGGAGATTGACGGGGATCTCGCTTGGATCGCAGTTCGCCTGCGCCGCAAGGCCTGCCGCAACACCGGCCGCATGCCCGGTCAGCCAGCATTGCGGTATTTCGCGCATGAAGGTGTGTGATGAAGCGTCCGCAGATAAATGTCGGCCGGCGACCAGCAATCCAGGCATTGAACGGGGCAGCAGACTTCCGTAGGGCACGGAAACACTCGGCCACTTTGGTCCGAGGCTGGGGCTGACGCCGATCTCATCGGCGTGCACGCGTCCGGCCTGCCAATCTTCTCGCGTCAATATCTGACGCCCTAGGAGACGACGTGTCTGGCGGACTCCGACCTGTGGTGCCGTCAACATGATCCAGGCGTCCTTGAAGCCCGGCGCATGTTCTCGATAATATTCCAGCAACTCCGTCATCTTGTCTCGCGAGCGCAGTTCGACCTCGGTGAGATCCTGCACGTCGAGGCCGCTGTAGCCCGCCCACCGCGGGCCCATGAACACGGCAATGTCGTTCCGCCATCCGGCGATCGGCCATTCAAAAAGCCCCAATTGTTTCCGGGCCCGGTCAGAGAATTCCTCATATTCAGGCGATCGTCGGAAGCGAAGCCATGACTCACAATCGACACCACCCCAAAGCCAGGACGTATTGATGCATTGATGGATGCTGCTGGCCTCCACATCGCCGGCCGAAGCTTCGCCCGCACTGGCAAAGACGTCGCCATCGCCGGTGGTGTCCACAACGACTCGGGACGTTACGGCGAAGCGGCCGCTCTTGGATTCAAAGATGACGCCACGCAGCCGGCCATTGTCGACGACCGCGGATGAGGCCCAGGCGTGGAAGAGAACCTGCGCGCCGGATTCGCGGACGGCAGCGAGCGATACCGCCTTGAGCGCTTCGGGGTCGATCATTGGCGCCCAGGTCACCGTATCGTGGAACGCCGAAAAACGAGGCTTCCAGATCGCGACATCGTCGGCGTTATGGGAGCCCCATGTGGCGCGATCCGGGCCCAACTTTGCGTGCGATGGGAGGCGGTCGACGAGTTCCGCACCCAGCCCTTGGATGACGAGATTGCCGTTCCAATCCGTCATGCGGTCGATCCAGATCACCAGCCCGCCAGTCGAGAGCCCACCGAGGTGATTGTAGCGTTCGACCAGCAGGACGCGTGCACCCATGCGTCCAGCCGCGATGGCGGCGGTGGTTCCGGCAGGACCGCCACCGACAACCAGAACATCCACGTCGTGCATGATGGGGACCTCACGCGCCGGTTCGTGCAACGAACCGAGCGGCCTCCGCACGACGCGCCTGCGGCCCTTCGTGACCTCTTCTTCGTAGATGACCTGGGAATCGAACGTGCCCACGGCGTCCTCCATCGTCGGGCTTTGCAAGTGCAGAGCCCACGCGTTGTGTTCTTAGTTCGTTCAGGAGGCTGTAGGGCGACACCGAGAATAGCACCAATGCCGTTTTATGCCTATCATATGCCCTGGAGGCATAGGTTGATCATGACGGGTCGTCGGAAGAACCAAGCGTCGTCGCTAAACCTGATGGAGGTTGGAGACCTTGCCGGAGAACGCCGGCGGCTGAGTTTGAGACAGATCGAAGTATTTCGAGCTGTCATGCTTTCCGGTTCGCTGAACGGTGCGGCGAATGTGCTCCACGTCGCGCAGCCTAGTCTTTCGCGCGTGGTCAAGCGAACGGAAGATGTTCTCAATTTCAAATTGTTCGAGCGGGTCAGAGGCCGTTTGATCCCGACCAAAGAGGCGGGAGCGCTTCTTACCCTGGTCAATCGTGTCTATCGGCAGCTGGATGAGCTAGGTGACGCCGTCGACAAAATGACGATGGGCGAAGGAAGCGTCTTCAAGCTCGGATGCACGGGTAGTCCGGGACGATGCCTGGTGCCGCGCGTGGTCGCGGCGATGCGAACGGCTCTGCCAAAACTCAACTTTCAAGTCGACGTTCTCCTGTTCGAGCAGATCATCGACTATCTGTTGTTTCAGCGTGGCGAATGCGTCGTCTCGGTATTTCCCATCCGCCATCCCCTCGTGGAGTCGCGGTCCGTCCGAACCGGCCGACTGGTCGCGCTCATTCCAAAGACGCACCCTCTCGCCAAACGCAGACAAGTGACGGTCCAGCAGCTGGCAAAAGAGCCTCTAATCTCTTTCGACCCGATGACGCCACACGGAGCGGCTGTCTCGCAAATGTTCGAGTCTACGGGACACGAACCGCAGATTTGCGTCTTGATAAGACACATAGAGACCGCTGTGAGCCTGGTCGCTAACGGAGTGGGTATCGCAATTGTTGATGAGTTCTCGGTGGCCGATGAATGGGACATGCCGCTTGCGGTGGTGCCGCTTGCCAACAGCCTCCCGCTGCACATTTATCTCAGCTGGCACAAAGACGTCGTAAGATCTCAGTATTTCAAGCGATTTGAGTCCTTGTGCGCAAAGGTTCCGTTGCAAGCGCATCGGAGCAAATGAGCCGTCGCGAAGCGCAACTCCGCTCACCTCTCCCAGCCGGGAGAGGCAAGCGGATCGCGATCGGAGCGTGCTGTTACCGCATCACGAACGGATTCGCCGGCACGTCGGTCGCGGTCGAGATCCAGACGCTCTTGGTCTCCTGGTACTCGCGCACCGCGTCGATGCCGCTCTCGCGGCCGACGCCGGAGAACTTCATGCCGCCGAACGGCATCATGTAGCTGATGGCGCGGTAGGTGTTCACCCACACCGTGCCGGCGCGCAGCTGCTTCGGCACGCGGATGGCGCGGGCGAGGTCCTTGGTCCAGATCCCGGCGGCGAGGCCGTAGATCGTGTCGTTGGCGATGCGGATGGCGTCTTCCTCGGTGTCGAAGGAGATGATCGAGAGCACCGGGCCGAACACCTCCTCACGCGCGATCCGCATGGTGTTGTCGACATCGGTGAAAATCGTCGGCTCGACGAACTGGCCGCCCTTGATGCCGTCGCCGGATGCCGGCTTGCCGCCGAGCAGGCAGCGCGCGCCCTCGGCCTTGGCGATGTCGATGTAGTCGAGCACCTTCTTGTACTGCGCCGGCGTGGTGATCGGGCCGACATTGGTGTCGGCTTGCATCGGATCGCCGATCTTGGCGGATTTCGCCAGCTCCAGCACGCGGGCGACGAACTTCTCCTTGATCGAGCTCTGCACCAGCAGGCGCGAGCCCGCGATGCAGGTTTGGCCCGTGGCGGCGAAGATGCCGGAGATCGCGCCGGCCGCAGCCGCCGTGAGGTCGGCATCCTCGAACACGATGTTCGGCGACTTGCCGCCGAGCTCGAGCGAGACCCGCTTCAAGCTCTTCGCCGCGGTCTCGTAGACCTTGGCGCCGGTCGTATCCGATCCGGTGAAGGTGATCTTGGCGACACCGGGATGCGAAATCAGCGCGGAGCCCGCCTCGGGCCCGAACCCGGTCACCACGTTGAAGATGCCGTCCGGGATGCCGGCCTCCTTGGTCAGCGCGGCGAATTCCAGCGTGCTGGCCGAAGTGAATTCCGACGGCTTCACGACCACCGCGCAACCGGCGGCGAGCGCGGCGGCGCATTTCCAGGCGACGAACAGCAGCGGCGAATTCCAGGCGGTCAGCGCCGCGACCACGCCGACCGGCTCATGCGTCGTGTAGGCGAAGGTCTCAGCCTTGTCGATCGGCACCAGGCCGCCTTCGAGCTTGTCGACCAGGCCGCCGAAATACCACCACCACTCCGGATGGTAGCGGAGCTGGCCCAGCATTTCGGCCATCAGCTTGCCGTTGTCGCGCACCTCGATCTCGGCGAGACGCTCGGCATTGGCGGCGACGAGGTCGCCGAGCTTGCGCATCACCTTGCCGCGCGCCGAGGCCGTCATCTTGGCCCAGGGACCGTTCCACATCGCCTCGTTGGCGGCCTTCACCGCCTTGTCGGCATCGGCGGCCGTGCCGCGCGGGATTTTCGCCCAGGCCTCGCCGCGATAGGGATCGATCGTTTCGAACCACTCGCCATTGGCGGGGTCGACATACTGGCCATTGATGTAGAGCTGATAGGTCTTCATGAGATCCTCCCGCAAGGCAATGGTTCTGGTTGGCGAAATGCTACCACGCCTTGCGCGACGCCGTCATAACGCAGCTGCTTGAGTGGGTTGCAGACGGGGGCGATCGCCGTCAGCCGTGCGTCGCGGCAAGCTCGGCTGCGATGATCGCGCCGAGCGCCATGTCGCTCTGCTGGCCGAAGCCGTGATGCACGATGTTGCCGTCGCGGCCGATCAGGATGCTGGTCGGGGTTCCCTGCATGCCGTAGCGCTGCATCGTGACCGGGATCGGCGTGCCGTCGCCGGCCTCGTCGACGCCGATCGGAAAGGTCAGCCGGTACTCGTGGATGAAGGCTTCCAGCGACACGGGTGTCATCGCCGCATGGTGTTCGAACACGGTGTGCAGCCCGATCACCTGCAGATCCGAATGCTTGAACAGCTCGAATGCGCGCTGGGTCTGCGGCGTGCCGTGCGCGACGCAGCCGGGACACAGCATCTGGAAGGCATGCAGCAGCACCGGGCGGCCGCGCAGCGCGGCCAGGGTCAGCGGCTCGCTGGTGTTGAACCAGCGGGACGCGGCGATTTCCGGTGCGGGAGTCACGGCCTGGTTCCTTGCGCCTGTCACTTCGCGGCAGGTTGGCAAGATCGCGGCCGGTCTGTCAACGACCGGCGGCGCTTGCTGCAGCTCGCCGTGCGCGCCGTGCGGCACGGCGCCGCTGGGTCCAGAGCCGGGCGCGATCGAGATAGAGATAGACCACCGGCGTGGTGTAGAGGGTCAGGATCTGGCTCAGGATCAGGCCGCCGAAGATCGCGATGCCGAGCGGCTGGCGCAGCTCGCTGCCTTCGCCGAGGCCGATCATCAGCGGCACCGCGCCGAACAGCGCCGCAAGCGTCGTCATCATGATCGGGCGGAAGCGCATCACGCAGGCCTCGTAGATCGCATCGCGCGACGACAGCCCGCGCAGCCGCTCGGCATCGAGTGCGAAGTCGATCATCATGATCGCGTTCTTCTTGACGATGCCGACCAAGAGGATCACCCCGATTGCGCCGATCAGGTCGAAATCGGTGTGCGACAGCATCAACGCGGCCACCGCGCCGACGCCGGCCGAGGGCAAGGTGGACAGGATGGTCAGCGGGTGGATGTAGCTCTCATAGAGCATGCCGAGCGAGATGTAGATCGTCGCCAGCGCCGCGACGATCAGGAACAACTCGTTCGCCAGCGCCTGCTGGAAGATCTTCGCGGAGCCGGCGAATCCGCCGGAAATGCTCGCCGGCATGTTGATCGCGTGCATCGCGGTCTCGATCGTGGTGGTCGCCGTGCTCAACGAGACCCCCGGCGGCAGATTGAACGAGATGGTGCTGGCAACCAGCAGGTCCTGGTGGTTGACCGAAAGCGGCGTTTCGCCATGCTCGAAACGCGCGACGCTCGACAGCGGAATCATCGTCTCGGCACTGGTCGAGACCGCGGTCCCGGTCGAGGCGACGCCCTTGCCGGTGGCGCCGATCGAGTTGGTCGCCTGGTTGCGCACCACATTAGCAGCGACCGAGCTGACCGAACTCTTCTGCGACGATGAGGCCACCGTTCCGGCCACCGCATTGGTGCTCTGGGTGCCGGTGGCCGATCCGCCCGAGGTCGAGATGTAGACCTCCTTCAGGGTCTGCGGGTCCTGCGAGAAGCGCGGCGCGACTTCCATGATGACGTGATACTGGTTGCGCGCGACGAAGATGGTCGAGACCTGGCGCTGCCCGAACGCGTCATAGAGCGTGTTGTCGAGCTGGGCGACCGTGATCCCGAGCCGCGAGGCGGCGTCGCGATCGATCACCAGATTGGCCTGCAGCGCCTTGTTCTGCTGGTCGCTGTTGACGTCGGTGAGCGTCGGCTCCTTCTGCAGCGCGGCGACGAGCTTCGGCGTCCACTCGTTCAGTTCTTCGAAGGTCGAGCCTTTCAGCGTGTACTGATACGCCGCGTTGCCCGAGCGTCCGCCGGCGCCGAGATCGCCGATCGATTGCAGGAACAAAGTGGCGCCGGCGACGCTTGCCAGGGGTTCGCGAAGCCGCTCGATCACCTTGTCGGCGCGCAGCCCGCGTTCGTTCATCGGCTTCAGCGAGGCGAATACGGTGCCGGTGTTGGTGCCGCCCGGGCCGACACCGCCGCCGCCGGTGAAGCCGACCGCGGTCTCGACCGCCGGATCCGACTTCACGATGTCGATGAATTGGGTCAGTTTCTGCCGCATCAGCTGAAATGAGGTGCTCTGGTCGGCCTGGATCGAGCCAACCAGCAGCCCGGTATCTTGTTGTGGGACGAAGCCCTTGGGCACGACCTTGTAGAGATGGAAGTTCAGATAGAGCGTCGAGGCCAGGATCAGCATCACCAGCAGCGGATGACGCAGCGCGAGGCCAAGCGTCGTGCGGTAGCCGTTCAGCATCAATTCGAAGATCCGCTCGCTGATCCGGTAGGTCCGGCCATGCGGCTGGCCTTCCTCCTTGCGCAGCACCACGGCGCACATCATCGGCGTCGTGGTCAGCGAGACCACCAGCGAGATCACGATCGCGATCGTGATGGTCATGGCGAATTCGCGGAACAGGCGCCCGACCAGCCCGCCCATCAACAGGATCGGCACGAACACCGCGACCAGCGACACGCTCATCGACAGCACCGTGAAGCCGACTTCGCGGGTGCCGAGCAGCGTCGCTTCCAGCCGCGACAGCCCGGCGTCCATGTGGCGGGTGATATTTTCCAGCACCACGATGGCATCGTCGACCACGAAGCCGGTCGCCACCGTCAGCGCCATCAGCGAGAAGATATCGAGTGTGTAGCCGAGCAGGTACATCACCGCGAAGGTCGCAATCAGCGACACGCCGACCGCCACCACCGGCACCAGCGTCGCCCGCGCATTGCGCAGGAAGGCGAACACCACCAGGATCACCAGGGCAACGGCGATCAGCAGCGTGATCTCGACATCGTGCAGCGAGGCCCGGATCGTCTTCGAGCGGTCCATCGCCAGCGTGATGTCGATCGCCGGCGAGACCGAGGCCTTGAGCTGCGGCATCAGCCCCTTCACATTGTCGACCATCTTGATGATGTTGGCGCCGGGCTGCCGGTACACGATCATCACGACGGCCGGCTTGCCGTTGGCGAGGCCGAGCGTGCGCACATTCTCGACGGAATCGATCACGTCGCCGACGTCGGTCAACCGCACCGCGGCGCCGTTGCGGTAGGCGACGACCAGCGGCTTGTAGTCGGCCGCCTTGCGGGCCTGGTCGTTGGCGTAGATCTGGTAGCGCTGGTCGCCGACGTCGATGCCGCCCTTCGGGCTGTGCGCATTGGCGCTACTCAGCGCGGCGCGGACGTCCTCGAGCCCGATGCCGTATTTGTAGAGCGCCGGTGGGATCAGCTCGACGCGCACCGCGGGCAGCGAGCCGCCGCCGACCGAGACCTCGCCGACGCCCTCGACCTGCGACAGCTTCTGCGCCAGCACGGTCGAGGCGGCGTCGTAGAGTTCGGCCGGCGTCAGCGTGTCCGAGGTCAAAGTGTAGATCAGGATCGGCGCCGAGGCCGGGTTGAACTTGCGGTAGGTCGGATTGGCGCGCAGGTTGGTCGGCAGGTCGGCGCGCGCCGCGTTGATCGCGGCCTGCACGTCGCGCGCGGCGCCGTTGATGTCGCGGTCGATGTCGAATTGCAGCGTGATGCGCGCCGAGCCGAGCGAGGATTGCGACGTCATTTCGGTCACGCTGGCGATCTGGCCGAGGTGGCGTTCCAGGGGACTCGCCACGGTGGCCGCAACATCGGCCGGGCTGGCGCCGGGCAGGGTCGCCTGTACCATGATGGTCGGGATGTCGACGTCCGGCAGCGGCGACACCGGCAGCTTGAAGAACGCAATGATGCCCGCCACCACCAGTCCAAGCGACAGCAGTGTGGTGCCGACCGGGCGGCGAACAAAGGGAGCGGAGAGGTTCATTGCATCAGCGAGCGATGTTTGCGGATCAGCTTCTATCCGTCCGCGCCGCGATGCAAAAGCCTAAATGTCACAGGGCGCTGCCTTAGAGAAGCCGCGATGTGTCTGGCCGCAACAAAGGCGGCATCGAAGGTGCGCTCGATCCAAACGGGCCGTTCAGTCGGCATCGGGTCCGGAGCTCTTCTGCGCGCGAATTGCGCCGCGTTCGAGCAACCAGGTCACGACCTCGCGACGGTCCGCTTGCTCTGCGATGTCGAGCGGTGTTTGCCCGGACCACGGCGCGGGCCAGTTGAGGTCGGCTCCGCGTTCGAGCAGATACCTTGCCGCGGCGAGTTGTCCGCCATGGCAGGCGTTCCAGAATGGTCCTGAGAGCTCGTCGGCCGGCACGGCCGCGGCCGCGAAACGGCCGGTGATCTCCGGCATCATGCCGAGCGCCGCCTCGTGCCACAACTGCGTCCGCGCGCCGCGATCGACCAGCCGCCGCGCCGCCGCCCATTGGCCGTAGCCGACAGCCGACGACAGCGGCGAGGCGCCATCGATCGATGAGCCCTCATGCTCGATATCGGCACCGGCGTCGAGCAGCGCATCGATCAGCGCGACATCGTCGCAACTCGCGGCCCAGTGCAGCGGAGCTTCGCGATGCCACATCGCGACGGCCGGTGCGTCGAGATCGGTGCCGGCCGCGGCGAGGATCTGCACGATCGCAGCTGCATTGGGATTATGGCCCGGCCAATCGGCAAGCAGATGCAGCGGCGTTCGTCCGCCGCCCTTCGCATCCTCGACCACGCAGGTCGCAAGTCCGGGATGCGAGGCGAGCAGCGCGCACAGACGTTCGGCCTCGCCGGCCTTGAGGACCGCCGTGAACTCGGCGGCGAGCGGGTCGTCGCTGCGCAATCTCGGCATCTCGGTGCTCATCGCCGGCCTCCCGCATCCGGATTATTTTGCCGCATTCTGGCTCGCGCCGACGAAGTAGAAATCCTCGCTTCCCGGCACCGAACCGTAGCTGAAGGGCTGCTGCCGGCGATCGGTCGCGGCCATCACGTCGTCGCGCACGAGGTCGAACAGCTTGCGGATCTCGATCCGCGGTGTCTGCATGCGCTTGATCAAGGCGGTCACGAACGGGCTGTGGCCGCCGTCGCCGTCGAGCGCGACCTGGCCGTGCTTGGCAGCGTAGACCACCAGCGTGCCGCTGTCGGGCTCGACCTGGGCCAATCCCCGGCCGATCGAGCGCGATGCGACGGTACGCTTGATCTGGTTGGCGAACGGATTGTCGCGGCAGGCATCGAGAATCACGAGATGCAGCTTGCGGGCGCCTTCGGTCGCGCCCATCACCTGGGTCAGCGCCACGGCCTCATACGGCACGTCGCGGTCGGTCGCGAGCTTCGCATCGACCGGCACCAGGTAGTTCTCGCCGGCCATCTCCATGCCGTGCCCGGCATAATAGATCACCGCCCAGTCCGCGCCATCGGCGGCGTTGGCGAACGACTTCAGCGCTTCGACCAGGCTGTCCCGCGTGGCGTCGGTAACGAGCCGGACATCCTGAAAGCCTGTGGCGCGCAGCGTCTCGGCAATTGCCGCGGCGTCCTGGCCGGGGTTCGGCAGCACCGGCACGGAGCGATATTTCGAATTGCCGACGACAAGCGCCACGCGCCGCTCAGTCGTTGCCGACTTCGGGCTCGCGCCGACCGGCGCGATCGGAACGGCTGCGGCGAGCGCGGGGGCGGCAGGCTTGGCCGCGCCATGATCGGCGCTGACGCTCTTGTCGGTCGCGGCGACCTTGTCGAGCCGTTGCAGGCCTTCCCTCGCGACGCGCTGACCCTGGGTGCGGTCGAGCTGATCGAGGCCGATCACATCGAGCGCATGGCGGAAGTCGGTGCGGGCAGTGTCGAGGTCGCCCTTCTTCTCGTCGGCGAGGCCGCGCCGCGCGTAGTTCAATGCGCCCTGGGCATTGAGTTGCGTGGCGTGGTCGTAGTCGCGCATCGCCTGATCGAGCTCGCCTTTGCTCGCCAGCGTCAGGCCGCGCAGCGAGTAGAACTCGGGCTGGCCATCCTGGATCGCGATCGCGCGATCGACGTCGCGCGCGGCATTGTCGATGTCGCCGGCGCTGATCTCGACTACGGCCCGGCAGTAATAGGGGCCGCTGGCGCGCGGCGCGACCTTGAGCGCATCCTGGCAATGCAGCGCCGCGAGCCGGTCCTTGCCGCTGAAGTCGTACACAAGCGCGCGATTGACATAGGCGTACCAGGAGTTGGGATCGAGCTCGATCGATCTGCCGTAGTCGGCCAGCGCGCGGTCATAGTCGCCGGTGGCGACGAACAGCTCGGCGCGATTGTTGAACCAGCCGGCGCTGAACGGACCGGCGGGCTTGAGCTGGATTGCCCGGTCGAAATCGCTCAGCGCGCGGTCATAGTCCTGGTTCTGCAGGAAGACCTTGGCGCGCTGGCCGTAGGAGGGCGCAAACGACGGATTCGCCGCGATCGACTGATCGTAATCCGCCTTGGCCTTCTCCAGATCGCCCTTGTTATGCCAGGCCAGCGCCCGGTTGTAATAGGTGATCGCGAGGTCGCGTCCCCTCGGATTGGCCGCGATCAGGCGGGTGCAGGCCGGGATCACCAGGTCGGGCTGCGAATTCTTGGCGTCGCAAACCGCGCCATCCTCTCTCAGACCGGCAAAAGATGGGGAGTTCAGCAGCAACAGCAGGCCGATCGCGGCGAGCCTGAGCAATGAGGGGGGCATTCCAGTCATTCCATTTCAGCGACTGGAAATTGAGACCACAATGTTGTTCGCGCCGTGGCAAAAATTCGCGAGCGAGGTTCCGAGCCTTAGCCCGGATCGGGCCCATCCGCCGCACGCGCATCCCGATGCAGCGTACCGGAATCGTGTAGCATCGCCGCGAGCTGGTGCAGCTGCGCGTCGCGAAACCCCTGCTTCTCGATCGAGGTCACCGTCGAGAGCACATAGTCGCGGTTGTTGCCGGAGCGGCCATGGCCCTGCAGCACCAGCCGCTGCTGTTCGGCCAGCGACAGCCGCCCGGCATATTGCACATGGCCGCGATCGACCACATAGGCCAGCGCCGAGACGCGATCGCGCGCCGCATTCTCCAGCCACACCGAGCGCATCACCTCGCGATAGACGTTGGTGGTCTGCTCGCGTGCCCGGAGGTAGGCGATGGTGTCGTGGCGCAGCCGGGCGGCGACGCGGAACGCGATGCCGCGGCAGGCGCCGCCGCGGTCGAGCCCGAGCACTAGGCCGGGCTTCTCCGGCGTGCCGCGGTGGTCGAACGAATAGACGCAGAGCGCGCGATGCTCGCCGATCAGCCGTGCCGGCACCTGCTCGAGGTATTCGAAGCCCGGCTTCCACATCAGCGAGCCGTAGCCGAACACCCAGAGGTCGCCGTCGGGAGATTCGGAATGGGAAGGATTTGCTGCCATCGCGCTGATGGGCTAGCAGAACAGCTAATCGAAGCGAAGCAAATTCCGTGATGTTTCCAAGAGTTGCGCAAGGGTTGCTCCAGGGTTGCGCGAGAGTTGCGTAAGGGCGTGCGTAGGGGTTGCCCAAGGCTTGCCGCCGCTTAGATTTTGACAAATTCGCCCGCCAAAGGACCCGCATGTCCGATTTGACCTCCGCCCCCCGCCGCCGCTCACGCTTCGGCCTCTATGCCGTCCCCGTCGCGGTCCTGATCGCCGCGGTCGCGTGGAGCGGTTTCTGGTTCTTCGCCGCCTCGCAGGTCGGCGTGCAGGCCGATGCCTGGCGCGCCCAGGAGGCGAAGGCCGGCCGGGTCTATGATTGCGGCAACCGTTCGGTGGCGGGGTACCCGTTCCGGTTCGAAGTCCGCTGCACCGATCCGAGCGTGATGCTGGTCTCGCAGACCGCTTCGCCGCAGATGGCGTTCGTGGCGCGGCTCGCCGAGATCCTGGTGGTGGCGCAGATCTACGATCCCAAGCTTGTGATCGCGGAGTTCAAGGGCCCGGCCTCGATCGCCGAGCGCAATGCGCAGCCGACGCTGTCGGTGAACTGGAGCCTTGGACGCAGCAGCGTGGTCGGCCTGCCGGCGGTGCCGCAGCGCGCCTCGCTGGTGTTCGACAATCTGGCGATCGACCGCACCGGCGGTCCCGCGCCGACGCCGCTGATGCGCGTCAATCACATCGAGCTGCACGGAAGGCAGGTCGACGGCTCGGGCCCCGACAGTCCCGCGATCGAGACCGTGCTGCAGATCAATGGCGGCACCTTGCAGGAGGTGCATCCGCTGCTCACCCAGCCGTTCAACGCCGACATCCATGCGCGGCTGAACGGTCTGAAGGATTTCTCGCCAAAGCCGTGGCCGGATCGTTTCCGCGAGATCCAGGCGGCCGGCGGCAGCGTCGAGATCCAGCAGTCGCGGATCGAGCAGGGCGATGTGCTGTCGGTCGCGGCCGGCACCTTGCGCCTCAACGCGCAAGGGCGCATCGACGGCGAATTGCAGATGACGGTCGCCGGCCTCGAACGCGTGATCCCCGCGCTCGGCATCGACAAGATGCTGGAGGAGGGCGTGCCGCAGTCGACGCTCGATCGCGTCGCGCCCGGTGTGAAGAGCCAGGATCTCAGCAATCTCTTCGGCGCGCTGGATCGCGCGATCCCCGGCCTCGGCAAGGTGATCAAGCAGAACGCCAATGCCGGCATCTCCGCCGGCATCAATTCGCTCGGCACCGAGGCGACGCTCGAAGGCAAGAAGGCGCGCAGCTTCCCGCTGCGCTTCGCCGACGGCGCGGTCTTCCTGGGCCCGCTGAAAGTCGCGCAGATCCCGCCGCTGTTTTGAGCGCCGCGCCCAGTCAGCTTTGTAGGGCGGATTAGCGAAGCGTAATCCGCCATCGTTCAGCGTCGGCAGTGCGGCGGATTACGCTTCGCTATGCGCCCTACACACCGTCGGCTTGGATAAAGCGGAGCGTGCCGGCGCGACGCGTCGGCTTGCCGGTGTCGTTGGTGTGATTGACGCCATCCATGACCGGCACCTCGGGGAAATCGAACGGGCTGACGCCGTCGAGGCACGCCACGTTGACGGCATAGAGGCTTTGGTCGGATCGCCGCTGATGATGGGTGTAGATGCCGCAGCGGGAGCAGAAGAAGTGCTGCGCCGCACCGGTATGGAAGCGATAGCTCGTCAACGCATCCTCGCCCTGCAGGAACTTGATCCCGCCCATTTCCGCCATGGCGACGACGGCGCCGCGTATGCGGCAATAGGAGCAGGTGCAGCGGCGGATCGAATTGAAGCCGTCGCTGAGCGTCACCTCGAAACGCACCGCGCCGCAATGGCACTGGCCAGCCCGAACGTTCGCCTTGTCCGCCATGTTGCGTGTCCCTGTTGATCGCCTGATCGCGATATGGACGTATCGCCAAAATCTGAACCGGACAATCCTGCAAAAACTCGCGCATAGCGCGAGAAAAACTCACGCGAAGGCGCGGCGGCGGTCTTGTAGTGCGGATTAGCCGTCAGGCGTAATCCGCCGTCCTTCAGCGCCGGCTGTGCGGCGGATTGCGCGGAGCCTGTCATCGGGCCGCGCTTTGCGCGGACCCGTTGGCTAATTCGCCCTACGCACTGAGCCACTCACTACTCCCTCGCGCGCGATATCGTCCGTCGCGGCAAACTATTCCCGCGGTCGCCATGAGAAAAACGTGACCGGAATATTGCGGGCCTTCGCGAATATCATTCCCCGAGTACCGCTCTCTCACGCCTGAGGAAACAACCTCGTGTGGAGGAAGCGATGCGAATTCTCGGGGGAATTCTGCTCGGCAGCGTGCTGCTGTCGGCAGGTCCGGCGTTGGCGGAGGACGATGCGTCCGAGCTAAAGGCGTTGAAGGCTCGCCTCAAGCAGCTCGAACAGAAAATGGAAGTGCAGGCGCGCAAGGAGGAGGCGCTGGCGGCAAGGCAGAGCGCGATGCGGAATACGCAGATGGCGGCGAAGGCGCCGGTGCCGTTCGATCCCTGCGCCTCGGGCAAGCTCTGCTACAAGGGCGTCACCTTCACCTTCGGCGGCTGGGTCGATCTCACCGGCATCTATCGCACCCGCAATCTCGCCTCCGATACCGGTTCGGTCTACGCCTTCATCCCGTTCCCGCAGAGCAAGAATTTCAACACCGGCGAGTCGCGCTTCTCGGCGCGGCAGACCCGCTTCTCGGTGCTTGCGGAAGCCGAAGTGTTCGCCAACACCCGTGTCGCCGGCTACGGCGAACTGGACCTCGAAGGCGCGGCGCAGACCGCGAATTCGGTCGCCACCAACTCCTTCAATCCGCGGCTGCGGCAGGCCAGCGTCGAGATCGATCGCACCGATCTCGGCCTGCATTTTCTCGCCGGCCAGAGCTGGTCTTTGAACGCGCCGAGCAAGGCCGGCATCGATCCGCGCGGGGTCGATGCACCCGGCGTGATCGATTTCGAATCGGTGCCCGGCTTCCTTGCGGCGCGACAACCCGGCATCCGCGTCTGGCAGGACATCGGGCCCGAATTCAAGCTCGCGGTCTCGGCGGAAAATCCGCAGACCTCGTTCTTCGGCGGCAACACGCCGCTGGTCGGCACGCCCGCGGTCGGGCCGCAGGGCGTGCTCAATCCGAACGTGCTGGTCAATCTCACCGGGCCGGGCGGCAGCTTCTTCAACAACGCCAACAATGTCAGCCTCAACCACGTGCCTGACTTCACCGTGAAGGGTGCGTGGGATCCGCGGCTCGGGCCCTACAAGCTGCACGTCGAGGGCTGGGCGATGTACCGCGACTTCTACGATCGCTTCAACTTCGCCAACCACGATGTCAACACGGTGAGCTTCGGCGGGCATTTCTCGGCGGAGATCGTGCCGAAGCTCCTGGAGCTGCAAGGCTCGGCGTCACACGGCGCGCTCGGCCGCTTCACCGCGACGCCATTCCCGGACGCCACGCTGCGCCAGGACGGCACGATCCAGCCGCTGCCGATCACCGCGTTCCTGCTCGGCACGGTCTGGCACACCACGCCGTCGCTCGATCTCTATGCCTATGCCGGCCTCGAGAAGACCAAGGCGACGTTCTCCAACGTCGGCACCGTGCCGTTCGGCTACGGCAATCCGCTCTACAACAATCTCGGCTGCAACATCGAGAACTCGCCGGCCGCGACCTGCAACGGCAATACCTCGGAGGTCAGGCAGTACACCGCCGGTTTCTACGACACGATCTTCAAGGGTGACTACGGGGCGATCAAGGCCGGCGTCCAATACTCTTACAACCAGCGCTTCGCCTTCGCCGGTGTCGGCGGCGCGCCGAGGACCGACGATCACATCATCATGTCGCAGATCCGCTACTACCCGTTCTCCCCGTAGCAGCGGCGAGAGCGAGCGCAGAGCCGGTAGAGGAGATCGCTCATGAGGATCGTGACCAGGCCGAAGCAGAGGGCGGTGATCGCTCGCGAACTGATGATGGTCAGCCGCGCTGCGCATGTGCTGCAGCGAACCGGGCTGGCGATGGCCGGCGCCATGGGCGGCACCTTCGTCGCCGCCCAGCTCGCGAAGGGGCACATCGCTTTCTTCGGTACGCTTGCCTTCATCGCGACGACGATCGTGATCGGTGCCGTCGGCTTCTATCTCGGCATCGATATTCCGAAGCCGGCGATGCGCGTGACGGGTCGCATCGATGCCGTCGAGCTGATGAGCGCGGGTGGCATTTTCCTTGCCGCCCTGGCCGCGCTGGTGTCGGTCTATGGCATCGTGTTCGACGAGATTCCGCCGCGAGCCTGGGAGTTCGTGATCGGCTCGTGGTGGTTCGGTGGCGATGTCATGCTGGCAATTGCCGGCCTCGTCGGCCGCCAGCGGTTCGCGCAGAAGGTCGCAGCGGTGTCAGCGGGGCCGATCCGGGATCAACGGTTGCGGCGGTGAGCACAGTCGCTGACTTGTAGCCGCTGCGCCGATCTGTCCCGTAGCTGCGACTGGCCGATGCGATACCCTCGCTAAAAAATCGGGGAGGGACTTCATGCCAGCCAAATTCAGCCGCGATCGGTTGCCGCAGCTTCGGCAACGATGACGTATGGCGGGACGAGGTGGTGGGTTTCGTCCCGCTTGACCCATCCTGCGAGCGGAATGTGTTCAGAGTTCAATCGTCCCGCTGCACCAACTCGAAGGTGATGCCCTCAGGCCCCTCGAACAGCCGGAGCTTTCGGCTGATGTAGTCCATCTCGTCGCTCAGCATGGTGACGCCGTTGGCGACCAGGTGCGCGGTGGCCGCCTCGATGTCGTCGACGCGGAAGGCGAGGTGATTGAAGCCTAGCTTGCGCAGATTGGTCGGATGCACGCCCGGATCGGTCCCCGGGGGTGGGTCGAACGCGAGCAGCTGGATTTCGAAATGAGAGTCCGCGCTATCGAGCGCGAGGGTGATGTGCTGCGCCTTCATGGCCGGCATGCCCATGTACTCAGCGGGAACACCGCCGTCGATGGTCGCGACGTGGGTCTTCTTGAAGCCAAGCAGTGCGAAGAATGCGATCGCCGGGCCGGCGTCTGCCACCGCGATGGTCACATGATCGGGACTGAGTATCATCTGATCGCTCCCTGTCATCCGCGCCGCGCCAGCTTACAGCGCTTCGGGCCGGTCCGGAATGACGGCCAGAACTGGATTCTCAGCTGTCATCGCCCGGTTCGACCGGGCGATCCGGTACGCCGCGGCCTCACGGTTCAAGCACTACTGCCTCTGGAATACTGGATCACCCGCATGCGCGGGTGATGACACCGGCGGTGTGAGACGATGAATCGAGGACCATCCCCATCGTCGTCCCGGCGAAAGCCGGGACCCATAACCACGAATGCCGATTGTTGCGCGATGCTGGAACGACGAGTCCCGCTTACAACGTCTGCCGCGGCGTATGGGTCCCGGCTTTCGCCGGGACGACGAGTGGAGAGAGGCGGGCTAGCCCGCCTACTTCTTCAAATTCGCATGCGGCCGGCCGAAGTCGGGCGCGGCGGAGTCCTGGCCGGTCTCGACGATGCCGCGGCGGATGGCGCGGGTGCGGGTGAAGTGGTCGAACAGCGCTTCGCCGTCGCCGCGGCGGATCGCGCGGGTCAGCTTCGACAGGTCCTCGGTGAAGGTGCCGAGCATCTCGAGCACGGCGTCCTTGTTGGCGAGGAACACGTCGCGCCACATCGTCGGGTCGGACGCGGCGATGCGGGTGAAGTCGCGGAAGCCGCCGGCGGAGAACTTGATGACCTCGGATTCCGTCACCTGCGCCAGCTCATCGGCGGTGCCGACGATGGTGTAGGCGATCAGATGCGGCAGATGGCTCGTGATCGCGAGCACGAGATCATGATGATCCGGCGTCATGATCTCGACCTTGGCACCGAGCCCGGCCCAGAACGCGCGCAGCCGGTCGGTTGCCGCGGGATCGGTGCCGTTGGGCGGCGTCAGGATGCACCAGCGGTTGATGAAGAGCTCGGCGAAGCCGGAATCGGGTCCCGAATGCTCGGTGCCGGCCACCGGATGCGCCGGCACGAAGTGCACGTTGTCAGGCAGATGCGGCGCCATGTCCTTGACGATGGCGCCCTTCACCGAGCCGACGTCGGAGATAACAGCGCCGGGCTTCAGATGGCCGGCGATCTCGGCCGCGACCGGGCCGCAGGCGCCGACCGGGATGCAGAGGATGACGAGATCGGCGTCCTTCACCGCTTCGATATTGGTCTCGACGACGCGATCGACGATCCCGAGCTCGGCGACACGCGCGCGCGTCTTTTCCGAGCGTGCGGTGGTGACGATCTCGCCGACCAGGCCCTGCGCGCGGGCGCCGCGCGCGATCGAGCCGCCGATCAGGCCGAAGCCGATCAGCGCGATGCGGTTGAAGAGCGGAGCGGTGGTCACGATGTCACTTTCCGGCCAGGAAGTCGCGCAGCCCCTCGACCACGAGGCGGTTGGCTTCCTCGGTGCCAATGGTCATGCGCAGCGCATGCGGCAGCTTGTAATTGTTGAGCGCGCGCAGCACGAGGCCGCGCCGCGTGAGGTAAGCGTCGGCTTCGGCCGCGGTCCTGCCCTTGTCGGTCGGGAAATGGATCAGCACGAAATTGGCGACGCTCGGCGTCACCTTCAGCCCGAGCTTGCCGATCTCCTCGGTCAGCCAGTTGCGCCACTGTTCAGTGTGGGTCCGCGACATCTGCACATGCGCGGAGTCCTCGATCGCCGCCACCGCCGCGAGCATCGCAGGGGTCGTGACGTTGAACGGACCGCGGATCCGGTTGCAGGCATCGACGATATGCGCCGGGCCGAACATCCAGCCGATCCGCAGCGCGGCAAGGCCGTGGATCTTGGAGAAGGTGTGCGTCACCACCGTGTTGTCGGTGGTCGCGACCAGCTCGATGCCGAGCTCGTAGTCGTTGCGCGAGACATAGTCGGCATAGGCGGCATCGAGCACCAGCAGCACATGCGACGGGAGCGCGGCGCGCAGCCGCTTGACCTCGTCGAACGGGATATAGGTGCCGGTCGGATTGTTCGGATTGGCGAGCCAGACCAGTTTTGTGCGCGGCGTCACCACCTTGAGGATGGCGTCGACGTCGGCGGTGAAGTTGCTCTCGGCCGCGATCACGTTTTTGGCGCCGTTCGCCATGGTGGCGATCGGGTAGACCAGGAAGCCATGGGTGGTCGAGATCGCCTCGTCGCCGGGGGCGAGATAGGTGTGCGCCAAGAGATTGAGGATCTCGTCGGAGCCGGCGCCGCAGATGATGCGGTCGGGATCGAGCCCATAGGCGCGGCCGATCGCCTCGCGGAGCACCCGCGAGGTGCCCTCCGGATAGTCCTCGAGATGGTCAGCCGCGGCCTTGTAGGCCGCGATCGCCTTCGGCGACGGCCCGAACGGGGTCTCGTTGGCGGACAGCTTGAACACCTTGCGGCCCGGTTCCGGCACCGGGCTCTTGCCGGGCGTATAGGGCGCAATATCGAGGATGCCGGGGTTCGGCACGGGGCGGGACATCATCAACTCCGGATATACGGGCGGCTAGCCTTTGGCCGATCCGTTAGAGGGCACCGTATAGCGCGTTGCGTGGCTGCCGACGAGGGCCGAAGAGCGAACCGAGGCGCCGGCCTCGATCAAGGCGAGCTTGATCTTCTCGAAATCGTGCCCGGCGACCGACACCAGCAGCGCCGCGCCGTCGAAGGCGGTGTCGGGCACGGCGACGATCTCGGCGAGCGGCGCGAGCGCGCGGGCGGTATCGGCATTCCAGCCGGACACCCGCACGCTCCACATCTGGACTTCCGTCACCATCGCGTCGTCGGCGACGCGCGAGACCAGGAACACCGGCAGCGCGGCGGGATGGTCGGCGCGCTCCAGGAACGGCAGCCGCGCGATGATCTTTGGCGCGCCGTCAGCCTCGAGCGCATTCCACCACGGCGTGCGGCTTGCGATCGCGGAGACCAGCGCGAGGTCGCCCTTCGATTTCGCCACTGCCTCGACCGCGGCCTGGGCACTGAAATGCGAGACATAGGGCACCACGAAGCCGAAGTGAAACCGCGCCGAGTCGCGCATCGCCTGCTCGCCGACGGATACGTCGGCATGCACGGCGAACGGCGCCTGCACATAGGTGAAGGTCGAGATGATGACGCGCCAGATACCCTCGATGGTGTCGAGCGGCAGGATGCCGCGATGGCGCTGCACCAGCTCGCGCATCATGCTCGCTTCGCGCGCCGGGCGGAACGCCGAGCCGACCTCCTGGGTCTTCTTGACCTGGATCAGGCGGTCGATGATGTCGCCGCGCGCCATCAGCAGCCGGTGAACCTGCTCGTCGATCGCGTCGATCTCCTTGCGCAGCTCCTGCAGCGAGGGCGGCGACGGGGGTGGGTTGGACATGCTCTCAAACCTTGTCGTCAGGGCGGCCCGTTGCCGCGTCGGACAGGGGCCCTGATTAGGAAAGACGGCCGCCGAAAGCAAAGAGAAACGTCGCAGGCGTGCCTTGCGCAATCGGTTAACCATCGGCGCCCGGCAAGGGGACGTTCGCTGGCCGCCTTGACGAGGGGGGGGCCTGAGGACTAGGTTCGCTGCACTCCGTGGTCATTTGAGCCGGCCGGCTTGCAGCCACGTTAAACAACTCGCTAAACAGGCCGGGGACGCGTCAGCTCCCGGCCGAACCTATGTTCAGGCCGGGTTTTTTATTGGCCTGATGTCCGTCGAACCCTCCCGCGCGGAGGCAGGGCCGCCTAGATGAGCAACGTGCGTCCGATAACGAGCCAATCGATTCCAAGCGATGATCGCGCCCATGAGGCCGATCATCCGTCGTCATTGGTGGCGCAGTTCGGCATGGACCAGCCGCTCAAGCTCGATTGCGGCGTCGATCTCGCGCCGTTCCAGATCGCCTATCAGACCTATGGCGAGCTCAATGCCGACAGGTCGAATGCGATCCTGATCTGCCATGCGCTGACCGGCGACCAGCACGTCAACAACACCCATCCCGTCACCGGCAAGCCCGGCTGGTGGGACACCATGGTCGGCGCCGGCAAGCCGATCGATCCCGACAAATACTTCATCATCTGCTCCAACGTGATCGGCGGCTGCATGGGCTCGACCGGCCCCGCCTCGCTGAACCCCGCGACCGGCAAGGTGTGGGGGCTCGATTTCCCGATCATCACCATCCCCGACATGGTGCGCGCGCAGGCGATGCTGATCGATCGGCTCGGCATCGCGACGCTGTTCTGCGTGGTCGGCGGCTCGATGGGCGGCATGCAGGTGCTGCAATGGACCGCGGCCTATCCCGAGCGCGTGTTCGCCACACTCGCGATCGCCTGTTCGACGCGCCACTCGGCGCAGAACATCGCGTTCCACGAGCTCGGACGGCAGGCCGTGATGGCCGATCCGGACTGGCGCGGCGGCCGCTATGTCGACGAGGACACCCATCCGCATCGCGGATTGGCGGTGGCGCGGATGGCCGCGCACATCACCTATCTCTCCGACGCCGCGCTGCATCGCAAGTTCGGGCGGCGGATGCAGGACCGCGAGCTGCCGACCTTCTCGTTCGATGCGGATTTCCAGGTCGAGAGCTATCTGCGCTACCAGGGCTCGTCCTTTGTCGAGCGCTTCGACGCCAACTCCTATCTCTATCTGACCCGCGCGATGGACTATTTCGACATCGCCGCCGACCACAACGGTGTGCTGGCGAAGGCGTTCGCCGGCATCAAGACCCGGTTCTGCGTGGTGTCGTTCACCAGCGACTGGCTGTTCCCGACCTCGGAATCGCGCGCGCTGGTGCACGCGCTGAATGCGTCGAGCGCGCGGGTGTCGTTCGCCGAGATCGAGACCGATCGAGGGCACGATGCCTTCCTGCTCGACGTGCCCGAATTCCTCGATATCTCCCGTGCCTTCCTGCTCGCCGCAGGCAAGGCGCGCGGACTGAAGGACGACGGTCAGTCATGAGCATGCAGCAGACTCTGCCCTTGCCGGGCGTCGCGCCGGAACGGACCGGCGGTTATCGCAGGGATCATCTCCTGGTCGCCGAGATGGTGCGGCCCGGCTCGCGCGTGCTCGACGTCGGCTGCGGCGACGGCGAGCTGTTGCAGCTGCTTGAGAGCCGCGGCATCGACGGCCGCGGCATCGAGCTGTCGCGCGAAGGCGTCAATGGCTGCGTCGCCAAGGGGCTTGCGGTGGTGCAGGGCGACGCTGACACCGACCTCGTCAACTATCCCGACGACGCCTTCGACTACGTCATCCTGTCGCAGACCTTGCAGGCGACGCGGCAGCCCAAGGTGGTGCTGGAGAATTTGCTGCGGATCGGCCAGCGCGCCATCGTCTCGTTCCCGAATTTCGGGTTCTGGAAGATGCGGCTGCAGCTCCTGATCGGCGGCCACATGCCGCGCACGGAGAATCTGCCGGCGAGCTGGTACGACACCGCCAACATCCATTTCTGCACCATCAAGGATTTCGTGGAGCTCTGCGAGCAGATCAACGTCAAGATGGAGCGCGCGGTGGCGCTCGATCTCTACGGCCGCCCGGTGCCGCTCAATCTGCCGTGGTGGGTGTGGAACATGTTCGGCGAACAGGGTGTGTTCCTGCTCAGCCGGGGCGGGCAGGGGAAGTAGGAGCTGCCCGCTAGCTTACTTTCGTCATTCCGCGGCGATGCGCAGCATCGAACCCGGAATCCATTCATCTACAAACTTTGCGGCTCAATGGATTCCGGGTTCTCGCGGAGCCCGTCATCGGGCTGCGCTTTGCGCGGACCCGTTGGCGAGCCCCGGAATGACGATTTACACCGGCGCTGCCACCAGCGACCTTGGATCGCGCACCGGCCAGCGGCCGGCCTCGACCAGCGCGATGAAGCGCTCCACCATCTCGTTGAACAGCGCCGGCTCCTCGAGGTTGAGCACGTGGCCTGACTTCGGGAAGAAGGACAGGCCTGCAGCCGGGAGATGCTGCTTCAGGAACATGCTCGGCGCGATGCAATTGTCGTCCTCGTCGCCGCACAGGATCAGCGCCGGCGTCGCCGCGCGCCTGATGGCGTCGGTCATGGTGTAGATCGACGGCCGGCCGCCCTGAAAGCTGCGCATCGTGTTGGCTGAGCCCTTGGCGTCGTGGCGGGCGAGCGCGGCATAGAAATCGGCATGGCCGCGCGGATCCTTCACCAGGAACGGAATCCGGCTCGGCGCCTCGCGCGTCACCTTGGCGACTTCGACCGAGCCGATCGCCTCATATTGCTCGGCATTGGCGCGGCATTGCGCGCGGAAAGCATCGAGATTCTCGAGCGACGAGCCGGAGCCGACCGCGGCCAGCGTCATCGACAGCGCGCGCTCCGGCGCATTGAGGGCGACCTGCAGTGACGAATAGGAACCCATCGAAAGCCCGATGAAATGTGCCTTGGCGATGCCGAGATGGTCGAGCACCGCGAGCGCGTCGGTGTAGAAATGCTTGTAGGTGTAGACCTCGGCACTCGCAGGCACGTCCGACGGCGTGTAGCCGCGCGCGGAATAGGCGATGCAGCGATGGCCGCGCGAGAAGTAGCGCATCTGCGGTTCCCAATTGGTGTGATCAGCCGCGAACTCGTGCAGGAAGATGATCGGGATGCCGCTGCCTGCCTCTTCGAAATGGAGGCGGACATGATCTTTCGTAGTGGCGTAGGGCATCGAAATTCTCCTCTCGTTGGCCGCCCCCAGATTTGCAGTTAATTTCCGCGGCCGCAATGCGGCAGTTCTGGTTCATTTCTGGTCATTGAATCATCGCGGAATGACCCAGAAATCGTTTCGGCAACGCCGCATCAAATCTTCCTCTCGCCACATCCGGATTTTCAAAACCACCGCCGTGTTTCCCAAGGGAACTACAAGGGAGCGCGACGGGGAGCCGGGGGCGTTGCAGAGGATCTCGTGAAGTATGGTTCAGTTGCTTGCGTATCGCCGGTCGCTTCGTGTTGTGGCGCTGGCTCTGTGTTCGCTCACCCTTGCCGTCGTTTCGGTCTCTTCGGCATCGGCCCGTCCGCGTCATTCGCATCACGCGCATTCGGCCCATGCCGGCCATCACGCGCGCCACTCGGCCCGTCATCACATCAGGCACACCGCGCGGCTGTCGCGCGCCGAGCGCCGCGAACAGCAGATGCAGTCGGGTGATTTCACCGAGGCCAATGCGGCGGTGTTGCCGGGCAATGATGAAGCCGTGCCCAACACCGGCGGCGTGAGCATGGCAGGCGGGTTCGGCTCGTCCGGCATCGTCGCCGCGGCGCGCCGCTATCTCGGCGGCGGCAACCCGACCGGCCGCTCCAGCCTGTGGTGCGCGCGATTCATGAACATGGTGCTGCAGCAGACCGGCCACCGCGGCACTGGCTCCGACATGGCGAGCTCGTTCGCCAGATACGGCACCCGCGTGTCGGGTCCGCAGGTCGGCGCCATCGCCGTGATGGGCCGTCGCGGCGGCGGTCACGTCGGCATCATCACCGGCGTCGATGCCAAGGGCAATCCGATCATGATCTCGGGCAACAGCAGCCATCGCGTCCGCGAGCTGCCGGTCTCGCGCGGCCGGATCTATGCCTATGTGATGCCGACGAACTGAGGCGGGACTTTCCGCCTCTCCCCCCGGGAGTGCGGGAGAGGTGGTCACGCGCGGCGAGGTCAACCGGCGCTGCCGGCTGGCCTCACTTCTCGTGCTCCTTCGCCTCGATCGTGTCGACGTTGGTGGCTTCGAGGTTGCTCAGGGGGACTTCGACTGCAGCGGGTTGATACCAGGCGAATTGCGAGAAGTAGTTCGCAAGCACCTGATCCTTGAAGAACCGGCCATGCCGCGCGAAAATCTCGTTCCGCGCGACGCGCAGCTCGATTGCCGACATGTCCTTGAGGTCGGCGTCGTTCAGGAATCGCCGATCGGAATCAGGAAAGAGAAAGCCGTCATGCGCCTTGGCGCGCTGCGTGACGGAGGCCGGCACAGCGGGCGGCGTCGTGCGTCCGACCGTGGTCTGATCATCCTGCCCGCCTGATTTCACCGCCGTATGCTCGAACGCGGGCCCGACGGTCCAGACCGCCAGCGCCAACGCTGCTGCGGCGACGCCTGCGCCGTACTTCCAGTAGCGCTTGATCGGCGAAACCTGACGCAGCGGCGATTGCCCGGCCTCGCTCAGGACCTCGTTGATCGTGTCGATCAGGCGGGCCATGTGCATGCGAAAATCTTGACCCGAGTCGACCCGGGCAGCGTTGCAGAAATGCAGGAAGCGAAGCGATTCCGGCAGCTCGGCGGCATCAGGCATGGTTGCGCCGTTCACCAGCAGCGGCAGCAGCGTCTTGTTGCATTTCAGCGCTGTTTCGATCTCGAAGCGCACGGAATCGTTGGGATCCTCCAGACGCGTGGGTTTCCCGTCATCGCTCTTGCCGATCCAATGCGGACCGATCACGGCGATGACGATGTCGCAGGCGCTGATGGCCTTGGCGATCCGGTCGACGAAGTTGGCGCCGGTGCGAATGCTGTTGACGTCAAAGAAGACGGATTTCTCACCGTACTTCTCGATCAGATGGTCAGCGATGCGGCCCGCCGTATCCTGATCGACCCGCCGGTACGAAACCATGATCATGCTCATGGCAACCCCGTGCAATCAATTTCGACAAATTTTGCTGCAATTCAAAATGTCGGGTGAAGTCTATTTCACGCAACCGAACATTGCAATGCGATGCACGTCTATGTCGTGTTCAAGGAATACGGAACTCGCCGTGACCTACTGCGGTTCCGCGGTGATCGTGTCGCCAACGGCGGCGCCGCCATCGCTGATGATCTCGGCGTAGATGCCGCATTCATTGTTGCCGAAGCGCTGCATCAGCGTGTTCGGGACCGAGAGGTCGCGCGCACCGGTATCGGGATCAACGTTGACCGCAGCACAACGTGTGATCCGCTTCACAACTTTGGCCCGTGCACTGCCGATCGCAATGGTCTGGTCGAGCAGACTGGCTTCATGCCAGGCCGGCCAGCCCTCGACATAGAGGTTGGCGCGGAAGCGCAACGGATGCACCGGCGCGTGCACCATCTCCTCGATCGCCCGCAGGCTCGCCAGGTTGATGATCGAGACCACCTTGCGCGGCACATCGGAAAAACTGTGGCCGGGGCTGACCAGCACCTTGGGCGGTCCCTTGATCTGGCCGGCATGACGGTCGGCGAAATAGCGCTCGATCGCCGCGCGGCCGGCTTCCGTCTCGAGGTCGCCCTGGGCCAACATCGCGCCGTCCCGGTGCAGCGTCAGCACGTGGCTGTCATCGTCGAAATGGGCGCGCAGCGGCGCCAGCCATTCGTCCCGTTGCAGCATCAGGAAATGCGGCTTGGCCAGCCATTTCGGCGCCGAGGGATCGAAGCCGCTCGGGCCGTTCTCGATCGCGTAGCGGCGATCCGAGCGCAGCGTCTCGCCGACGTTGAGCTCTGCACGGGGCAGCGCCTCCGGCGTCAGACCCTTGATGGGGTAGCGATAGATGCCGGTGATCCGGGCGGAGGAAGCGTGCGTGGTGTCCATCCGACCGCTCTAGCCTGTTTGACCGGCGAGGAGAACCGCCGCCAGCAGAGAGGCTGCTAGTCGGGCCGCGCCGCGCCTTCGGCGTCGAGCAGGCGCTGCATGAACACGAGCTCGAGCCAGCGGCCGAACTTGCGTCCGACCTCCGGCATCCGCGCGACCTCGACGAAGCCCAACTGCGCGTGCAGCCGGAGCGAGGCGGGATTGCCGCCGTCGATGCCGGCGATCATGACGTGTTTGCCCAGCGCGGTGGCGGCGGCGATGAGTTCGTCGACGATGATGCGGCCGAGGCCGCGGCCACGATGGTCGGCGTGGATATAGACGCTGTGCTCGACGCTGTAGCGGTAACCCGGGAAGGCCCGGAAGTCGCCGAACGTGCCGTACCCCAGCACCACAGGTCCTTCGGCCGCGACCAGCACCGGATAGCCCAGCGCCAGCCGGGCCTTCATCCAGGTCAGCCGCTCGGCCTCGGAATCCTGCTTCTCTGTCCAGATCGCATTCGAGTTGACGACCGCCTCATTGAAGATCGCGGTGATCGCAGGAATGTCCTGCTCGGTGGCGGGGCGGATAATCATCGCGGTTCCTCAACAAAAGTCTCTTGAATGGGCCCTATCGTCTACTATATAAGACGGTATGTCAATTATAGAAGACAAGGCCGATGAGGCTCTCGGGCGGCGGGTTCGTGCCGAACGGGAGGGGCGCGGCTGGTCGCTGGCGGAACTCGCCGGGCGGGCAGGCGTGTCCAAGGCCATGCTGAGCAAGATCGAGCGGGCGGAGGCGAGCCCGACGGCGGCAACGCTGTCGCGGATCGCCACGGCCTATGGCCTGACCATGGCCGCGCTGTTCGAGGTTGCCGCAGGCCACTCCCGCCTGCAGCGGGCCAAGGATCAGCCGGTGTGGTGCGATCCGAAGGCGGCCTATCTGCGGCGGCAGGTATTCTTGCATCCGGCCAATCCGCTGGAGCTGGTCGAGGTCGAGCTGCCTGCCAACCAGGAAGCCGGCTTCCCCGCCAGCGCCTATCACCTGGTCCGTCAGGTGGTCTGGGTGATCAGCGGCCGTCTCACCTTGATGGAGGGGACGGAGCGCCACGAGCTCGCGGCGGGTGACCGCGTCGAGCTTGGCCCGCCATCGGACATCGTCTTCCGTAACGAAACTGCTCAGCCCTGCCGCTACCTTGTCGCCATCGTGCGGCGCTGAGATCGAACAGGCGAAATCGCAGGCTGTGGCTCTTCCGTTTCGGAACCAAGTGCCCACATCTGCGGCAAGCCTGAAAAATGATGGCGACGACCAGAGGCTGGTTGAGGAACGTCAACGCGGCCCGCGGAAACCCAATGAAGATGCTGTTGTCATGCCTGAATGGGTGACGATGGCAGGCCGAGGGAAAACGAATGAACATTGAGAAGTACACCGAGCGCGCGCGCGGATTCATCCAGTCTGCCCAATCGCTCGCAATGCGCGACGGTCACCAGCAGTTCTCACCACTGCATCTGTTGAAGGTGCTGCTGGACGATAATGAGGGGCTCGCCGGTGGTCTGATCGACCGCGCCGGCGGCAATTCCAGAGCGATCCTGAAATCGACCGAAGAGGCGCTGAACAAGCTGCCGAAGGTTTCGGGCAACGGTGCCGGACAGGTCTACCTGTCGCCGGAGCTGGCGCGCGCCTTCGATGCGGCGGAAAAGGCCGCCGACAAGGCCGGTGACAGCTTTGTCACCGTCGAGCGGTTGCTGCTCGGGCTCACGCTCGAGAAGGGCAGCGAGGCGGCCTCCATCCTGAGCAAGGGTGGCGTCACGGCGCAGAACCTGAATGCGGCCATCGAAGCTCTGCGCAAGGGCCGCACCGCGGACAGTGCTACCGCCGAGAATGCCTATGACGCGCTGAAGAAATATGCCCGCGACCTGACCCAGGCCGCGCGCGACGGCAAGCTCGACCCGGTGATCGGCCGTGACGAGGAGATCCGCCGCACCATCCAGGTGCTGTCGCGGCGAACCAAGAACAATCCCGTCCTGATCGGCGAACCCGGCGTCGGCAAGACCGCCATCGTCGAGGGCCTGGCGTTGCGCATCCTCAACGGCGACGTGCCGGAGAGCCTGAAGGACAAGAAGCTGCTGTCGCTCGACATGGGCGCCCTGATCGCCGGCGCGAAATATCGCGGCGAATTCGAGGAGCGGCTGAAGTCCGTGCTGCAGGAGGTCTCGACCGCCGAGGGCGGCATCATCCTGTTCATCGACGAGATGCACACGCTGATCGGTGCCGGCAAGACCGACGGCGCGATGGACGCGTCGAACCTGCTGAAGCCTGCGCTCGCGCGCGGTGAGCTGCACTGTATCGGTGCGACCACGCTCGACGAGTACCGCAAGCATGTCGAGAAGGATGCGGCGCTGGCCCGCCGGTTCCAGCCGATCTATGTCAGCGAGCCGACGGTCGAGGACACCATCTCGATCCTGCGCGGCCTGAAGGACAAATACGAGCAGCACCACGGCGTGCGCATCACCGACTCCGCGTTGGTGGCCGCGACCACGCTGTCGAACCGCTACATCACCGACCGTTTCCTGCCCGACAAGGCCATCGACCTGATGGACGAGGCGGCGGCGCGGCTGAAGATGCAGGTCGATTCCAAGCCTGAAGAGCTCGATTCGCTGGATCGCGACATCATCCGGCTGAAGATCGAGCAGGAGGCGCTGAAGAAGGAGAGCGATTCCGGCTCGAAGAGCAGGCTCCAGACCCTGGAGAAGGAGCTCGCCGGGCTCGAGGAGCGGTCGACCGCGCTGACGGCGCGCTGGAGCGCGGAGAAGAACAAGCTCTCCAACGCCCAGAAGCTGAAAAGCGAACTCGATGCGCTCCGTGTCGAGCTCGCCAATGCGCAGCGGCGCGGCGAATTCCAGAAGGCGGGCGAGCTGGCCTATGGCCGAATTCCCGAGCTGGAGCGGAAGCTCGCCGATATCGAGGCGCAGGAGAGCAGCAAGCCGAACGGCGGCGAGATGATGGAGGAGGCGGTCACCGCCAACCACATCGCGCAGGTCGTCTCGCGATGGACCGGCGTGCCGGTCGACAAGATGCTCGAGGGCGAAAAGGACAAGCTCCTGAAAATGGAGGATGCGCTCGCAAAGCGCGTCGTCGGCCAGGCCGAAGCCGTGCGTGCGGTGGCAACCGCCGTGCGCCGTGCCCGCGCGGGCCTGCAGGACCCGAACCGGCCGACCGGCTCGTTCATGTTCTTGGGGCCGACCGGCGTCGGCAAGACCGAGCTGACCAAGGCGCTCGCCGCTGATTTGTTCAACGACGAGACCGCGATGGTTCGCCTCGACATGTCCGAGTTCATGGAGAAGCACTCGGTCTCGCGGCTGATCGGCGCGCCTCCCGGCTATGTCGGCTACGACGAGGGCGGTGCACTGACCGAAGCCGTTCGACGCCGGCCCTACCAGGTCGTGCTGTTCGACGAGATCGAGAAGGCGCACCCTGATGTCTTCAACGTGCTGTTGCAGGTGCTCGACGACGGCCGCCTGACCGATGGTCAGGGCCGCACCGTCGACTTCCGCAACACGCTGATCATCATGACCTCGAACCTCGGTTCGGAGTTTTTGGTGAATCAACCGGAAGGCGAGGACACCGCGGCGGTCCGCGATGAGGTGATGGGCGTCGTGCGAGCGCATTTCAGGCCGGAATTCCTGAACCGCATCGACGAGATCATCCTGTTCCATCGGCTGCAGCGCAACGAGATGGGCCGCATCGTCGAGATTCAGTTCGCGCGGCTGACCAAGCTGCTCGAGGATCGCAAGATCGAGCTGACGCTCGACGCCAAGGCGCGGGATTGGCTCGCTGAGAAAGGCTGGGATCCGGCTTACGGAGCCCGTCCGTTGAAGCGGGTGATCCAGCGCAGCGTGCAGGATCCGCTGGCCGAGATGATCCTCGCCGGCGAGGTCAAGGACGGCGATCGCGTGCTGATTTCGGTGAAAGGCAATGTGCTGACCTTCAACGGTCAGGTCTCCAAGACCGCCGAGATCGTGCAGTTCGACGCTCCGGTCTCGAAGCGCAAGCTGAACTGAGTGTACCCGTAACGAAACTGGATGCGGCCTGGCGACAGGCCGCATCCACCTCTGGCGGGGTTCCTGTCCGGCGGTCCGATTTATGGACCGGTTTTAATGAAACCGCCGGTCGACGGCGTTCGTTTTCATCCTGAATGATCGGCTGGCGTGGCAACGTCCCGCGCAGCTGCAAAGGAAGTATTTGGCTGCGAATCCGGATCGCTGATTCGCGCGCCACCTTGCATCATCCTGCAAAGCCACACCGCCGGTCGCCCTCAGCAGAAGGCGAATTGCATGAGCAGAGAACTCATTGCCCATAACCGGCCCGTCTATGACGATCTTCATCCCCGTGTCTACGGCGCAGCCGCGGGCCTGGTCGCATGGTTCGTGCTGTCAGCCTGGATCTTGTTCGACCGCCAGAACAATGACGTCGAATTGGCGCTGATGTTCGTGACCGTGCTCCTGTTTGTCGCGGTGCTTCTGCCATGGCTGCTGTCGCAGATCTGGCAGAGATACGACTACCGGCACGACCCGCATCCGCGATCGATCCCGTTCCGCGAGTGGCGGAAAGGCGAATTCGCAGTCTGGGGCAGCACGATCAACAGCACCCATGCCACGATCGACATGCTGCTGCCGCTCGCAGCCGTCGCGTTCGGGCTGACCGCAATCGGGATCGTCTTCCTGATCTGCGCGAGCCTTGCGCCGTAGGCTCTCATTCCTGCGGGGCGATGGGCGGTGACGGCTCGTCCTCCACGGGCTCGAGCTCAGAGAGGATGTCGACCAGCTCGCGGGCGCGGCCGGTGGCCAGCGGCCTGCCCTCATTGATCAGCGGCTCGTCATTGGCGAGCCAGGCCTGTGCCTCGGCAAGCTCGGTGATCGTTGCGCCTGACGCGATGATCCTGGCGATCGTGACATCGTCGGCGTTGCCGACGGCTTTCAACACGTCATCACGGGTGAGGCTGGCCATGCGTGCCTCCTCTGCAGGGGGTTGCTCAGCCCGGGACAAGCCGAATCGAGGGCGGATCGTTCCGTGCGGAACGGCCTGAGGCAGGTTCCGCCGTCAGCGATTGGTGGTGATGGAGCGGGTCTGCGACGTGGAGCTTGTCGCATCCGAGACGATGCGCGAGCTGCCGCGGCTGGACATCTGGGCTTCGATTTTATCGCGGGCCTGTTCGAAGCTCGCGAGCATCGGGCCTTCCAGCGAGCGGCCGCGCGGCAGTTTCACGCGCATCGGGTCGACGAATCGGCCGTTGACCAGGATCTCGTAATGGACGTGCGGGCCGGTCGACTGGCCGGTCGAGCCGACGAAGCCGATCACCTGGCCCTGCCGCACCTTCTTGCCGATCTCCATGCCCTTGGCGAAGGCCGACATGTGGCCGTAGGCCGTCTCGTAGCCATTGGCATGCTTCATGCGAATGTATTTGCCGTAACCGCCCTCGTATCCGACCTTCTCGAGCACGCCATTGCCGGACGCGAAGATCGGCGTGCCGTAGGCGGTGGCCCAGTCGACGCCGGTGTGCATCTTCACATAGCCGAGGATCGGATGGCGGCGGCCGCCGAAGCCCGAACGCATGATCGCGTTGTTGACCGGCTTGCGTACCAGGAACTTCTTCGCGCTCTTGCCGGTCTCGTCATAGTAGTCGACGACGCCGTCGTCGGAGCTCTGGAAGCGGTAGTATTTCTTGGTTTCGCCGCCGACGGTCAGCGCGGCGTACAGCACTTCGGTCTTTTCGGTGCTGGTGACGCCTTCGTCTTCGCCGGCATAGAACACGTCGAACGAGTCGCCGGGCTGCACCTTGCGCTGGAAATCGACGTCGTAGGAGTAGATCTTGACCATGTCGTCGATGACGGTCGGCGGTACCTTGTTGCGCAGCGCGGTCTCGTAAATGCTCTGATAGAGCCGCACGCCGCTGCCATCATCCTCGTCATCGTCGCTGGAATTGTCGGCGGTGTCGGTCGTGGTGTTCATGCTCTGCACGTCGACGGCGACGTATTTGCCGAGATCGGACAAAGCGGCGACGGCTTCGACCACGGAATCATTGGCGACGATGACGCGATAGGGTTGCAGCCTGACATTCGGTCCGGGCGCTGCCGGCGCCATCAGGATCCGCACTTTCTGGCCTTCTTTCAGGCCGCCGTCGCGGCCGCGCGGGCCGAGCGTTGCGGCAATCGCCTTCGCCTCGTCGGGCGTCGCGCCCTGATCGCGCAGGATCGAGGTGATGCTGTCGCCCTTTTTGACGACGTGAACCCGTTCACCGACCGGATTGCCGCCGGTGACCTGCTCCTTGGTCTTCGGCAGCAGCGTGACGTTTTCCGGCACCACGCGGGTCTCGAAGCCTGCATAGGGATCGGAGGTATTGCCCTCGGTGGCGTAGGCCATCCGCATGTCGGGGGTGGCGCCGCTGGCATCGGCCGTCGCATTGGCCAGCGAGGCGTAGCGCACTGAATTGCCGGAGCCGCGCCAATTGGCGGCGTCGCGCACCCGCATCAGCACGTCGTCGAGCGCGACGACGGCGGCGAGCTTGGCTTTCGGCAGCACCGAGCCGAGATCCTTGGTGACGAAGGAGACCTCGGCGTCGGGCTCGGCGGCATCGGCCGCGTTCGGATCCTCGGTCGCCGCCGACGTCTCGGAGCCGACATCGGTCAACAGACGCTGTGCATTGAACGGTGGAATTTTGGACGACAGATCGCTCGTGGTCATCGAGAGATTGCCGGAAATCCGGATGAAGGGCCGCACCCGCATCACGTCGCGATTGCCGACACGGGTCACGGTCGACACGCGCACCAGGCTGCGGGAGGCGGAGGATTCGCTCGGTGGCGGCAGGCGGTCACCCTTATGCAGGCTGACGACGCGATCGGTGCCGGTGAAGGCGCCACGCAGCGCGCCTTCGACGCGCTCCGGCACCTTGGCGAAGGTCATCTCGCCGTCGAGCGACGCAAAAACGGCGCCGCCGATCAGGGCCGCGCCACAGAGTCCGGTCAGAATGGTGCCGCTAAACCATTGTACGGAGACACGGCGGCGATCGATCACCGCGGCCTCGGTGCCGTCGACTGAAAGCGGCGGTTCGTGACCGAGATCGATCATCCCGGTCTCGCGCCCAATGCCGCTTCCGCGTGACGCCCGTTGGCTCAACCCTGTATCCCCCCAAATTCCAGCAACTGCGATCGTCCTCTGCTCGTCCTCATCTCCACCTTGATCCTCCGAGGAGGAATCTCGGCAGTGTGGCGAGCCACACGCATCGAAGTCGAAGAGACGAAGGCCATTTGCGGGCCGCACTCTCGAACGTCAATGGTGTGCAGATCTCTCGATATTGCTCGGCCGCGTAGGGAAGAGGCGACGGGTTCTCGAAGAAATCGCCTGGTCCCCCTGAAAAACCACCCGAGCCCCCACAGGTTTCGAGCGGTTCATTGCATTCGTTATAGCGAGATCGTCGCAGGATTGTGGCTCTAGTGCGGCATTTAGGGTGGAAAAGTTTCCTGAAGCAGGTTGCAGGTCGGCGCCGCCGCCCCGCCTGGGGCGGCCTGGAACCCCTCCCGAGGGGCCTGACGGGCTTCCTGACGACAAACTTTTTTTGAAGTTTTTTACCACGCGGGTTGGATGGCGAATTTTTACCTCCGGCCTAAGTCACGGAAAGCACGGGAATTTCTTCGCACTGCACAAGCGATTTCGGCGTGCGACGATTTGTTGACAATGGGCGTTGACAATCCCGAGGGGTGGGGACTATAAACCAACCACTGAGCGCGGCGCCGCCGGGTCACTGACCAAGGCGAGCGAACGCGCCTCTGATGCTCCTCACTTAGATGAGTGACACAACAGCCGACATAAATCGGTTGAGGTTCACTGTCTGCCGGTGAAGGGTAGAACCACCCTCTAAGGGTGTGGGGTCGTCTGATCCCGGGCTGTTTGACAAGTGAAGATGAAGAAAGAGAAACGTGGACGGCGGAGTCCTTGCGTCTCTCGGGATACTCGAAAGCTTCGGCTTTTGACTTCTGAGAGTGGACGAAAGACTTCGGCGGTACACGTTTAAAGGTTACACCATCGCTGCCAACGATGTGAATCGCGGGCGGCTCGGAGACTTCGGTCGACGAAGAATGGTGGGACCTCGTCAAACGTTGTGATCAGCCGGTTCAAAGGTTTCAAGTCCAACTTGAGAGTTTGATCCTGGCTCAGAGCGAACGCTGGCGGCAGGCTTAACACATGCAAGTCGAGCGGGCATAGCAATATGTCAGCGGCAGACGGGTGAGTAACGCGTGGGAACGTACCTTTTGGTTCGGAACAACTGAGGGAAACTTCAGCTAATACCGGATAAGCCCTTACGGGGAAAGATTTATCGCCGAAAGATCGGCCCGCGTCTGATTAGCTAGTTGGTGAGGTAATGGCTCACCAAGGCGACGATCAGTAGCTGGTCTGAGAGGATGATCAGCCACATTGGGACTGAGACACGGCCCAAACTCCTACGGGAGGCAGCAGTGGGGAATATTGGACAATGGGCGCAAGCCTGATCCAGCCATGCCGCGTGAGTGATGAAGGCCCTAGGGTTGTAAAGCTCTTTTGTGCGGGAAGATAATGACGGTACCGCAAGAATAAGCCCCGGCTAACTTCGTGCCAGCAGCCGCGGTAATACGAAGGGGGCTAGCGTTGCTCGGAATCACTGGGCGTAAAGGGTGCGTAGGCGGGTCTTTAAGTCAGGGGTGAAATCCTGGAGCTCAACTCCAGAACTGCCTTTGATACTGAAGATCTTGAGTTCGGGAGAGGTGAGTGGAACTGCGAGTGTAGAGGTGAAATTCGTAGATATTCGCAAGAACACCAGTGGCGAAGGCGGCTCACTGGCCCGATACTGACGCTGAGGCACGAAAGCGTGGGGAGCAAACAGGATTAGATACCCTGGTAGTCCACGCCGTAAACGATGAATGCCAGCCGTTAGTGGGTTTACTCACTAGTGGCGCAGCTAACGCTTTAAGCATTCCGCCTGGGGAGTACGGTCGCAAGATTAAAACTCAAAGGAATTGACGGGGGCCCGCACAAGCGGTGGAGCATGTGGTTTAATTCGACGCAACGCGCAGAACCTTACCAGCCCTTGACATCCCGGTCGCGGACTCCAGAGACGGAGTTCTTCAGTTCGGCTGGACCGGAGACAGGTGCTGCATGGCTGTCGTCAGCTCGTGTCGTGAGATGTTGGGTTAAGTCCCGCAACGAGCGCAACCCCCGTCCTTAGTTGCTACCATTTAGTTGAGCACTCTAAGGAGACTGCCGGTGATAAGCCGCGAGGAAGGTGGGGATGACGTCAAGTCCTCATGGCCCTTACGGGCTGGGCTACACACGTGCTACAATGGCGGTGACAATGGGATGCTAAGGGGCGACCCTTCGCAAATCTCAAAAAGCCGTCTCAGTTCGGATTGGGCTCTGCAACTCGAGCCCATGAAGTTGGAATCGCTAGTAATCGTGGATCAGCACGCCACGGTGAATACGTTCCCGGGCCTTGTACACACCGCCCGTCACACCATGGGAGTTGGTTTTACCTGAAGACGGTGCGCTAACCGAAAGGGGGCAGCCGGCCACGGTAGGGTCAGCGACTGGGGTGAAGTCGTAACAAGGTAGCCGTAGGGGAACCTGCGGC
>NZ_JAFCKF010000004.1:197500-868356 GCF_018130545.1 Bradyrhizobium tropiciagri
AGCAGATCGACGGTGCGATCGCCGCGGCCAAGGAGATGGATCCGATCACCGCCAAGCTCTCGCCGGACGCCAAGCCGGATGCGAAGGTCGTCGCCCAGCTCGAGGCGATCGCCAAGAAGAACGGCTTCGCCAGCTATGACGAGTACAACAGCGTGGTCGACAACATCTCGCTGGTGCTCGGCGGCTTCGATCCGCAGACCAAGAAGTATGTCGGTCCCGAGGCCGTGGTGAAGGCGCAGATCGCCCAGGTCCAGGCCGACAAGAAAATGTCGGCCAAGGACAAGAAAGACGCGCTCGCCGACCTCAACGAGGCCCTGAAATCGCCGCCGCCCGCGGTCGAGAACAAGGGCAACATCGATATCGTCACCAAGAGCTACGACAAGCTGATGGAAGAGTTCGGCGGCAGCGACGACAACTGAGCCGCAAGCCGAACCAGGCTTGAATCAAAAATCAGCCCCGGGGAAATTCTCCGGGGCTTTTTTTGTTGTCAGGGAATGCCAGCGACTCAGGTCCGCGTGCGCATCCGCATCATGAAGCTGTCGAACGAGAGTTCGGCGACCTGCATCCAGGCCAGCGATTCGTTGCGATAGGCGGAGAGGCTCGCATACATCTTGCCGAAATGCGGATTGCTCTTGGCGAGATCGGCATAGATCTCGTTGGCGGCGTTGTAGCAGGCCTCCAGCACCTCCTGCGGGAACGGCCGCAGTTGCGCGCCGGCGACGATCAGGCGCTTCAGCGCCGGCGGATTGACCGCATCATATTTGCCGGTGACCCAGGTGAAGGTGTCTTCGGACGCAGCCTGGATCGCAGCTTGATAATGCTTCGGCAGCGCGTTCCACTTGTCCTTGTTCATCACATTGTGACCCTGGCCGGTGCCTTCCCACCAGCCGGGGTAGTAGTAGAACTTCGCGACCTTGACGAAGCCGAGCTTCTCATCGTCATACGGCCCGACCCATTCCGCGGCGTCGATGGTGCCTTTCTCCAGCGCCGGATAGATGTCACCGCCGGCGATCTGCTGCGGCACGCCGCCGACCTTGGCGATGATGGTGCCGGCGAAGCCGCCGACGCGGAATTTCAGCCCCTGCAGATCCGCCATCGACTTGATCTCCTTCCGGAACCAGCCGCCCATCTGGGCTCCGGTCGAGCCGGTCGGAATGCCGACGCAGTTGAATTCCTTGAGCAGGTCGTTGATCAGCTCGCTGCCGCCGCCCCATTGCAGCCAGGAAATGTGCTGGCGCGTGTTGAGGCCGAACGGCAGCGACGTGCCGAAGGTGAAGGCCGGATTCTTGCCCCAGTAATAATACAGCGCGGTGTTGCCCATCTCGACGGTGCCGTTGGAGACGGCGTCGAGCACCTGCAAGCCGGGGACGATCTCGCCGGCGGCAAAGGACTGGATCTGGAATCGGTTGTCGGTGATCTCGGCGACGCGCTTGCAGAAGAATTCACAGCCGCCATAGAGCGTGTCGAGCGCCTTCGGCCAGCTCGCCGCGAGCCGCCACCGGACCTCCGGCATCGATTGCGCGACCGCGGGCGCAGCCACGGCCGTTGCAGCCAGCCCGACGCCGCCTGCCTTCAAGAAATCACGACGCTTCATGCAATTCCCTCCTCTGTGCCGATGCCTCGACAAGGGAACGATCTTGGTGCCGTCTTTCTTCGCCGATCGATCGACGTTGCTGTGATGAATGTGTCCGGTGGCCCTCGACGGGCTCTTGTGTGGAAATCCGAGCTTTCGGTTCCACGGGTCAGGATGATTGATTGCAGACGGAAATCAAGCGGCTGCCTTCGTTGCAGTTGCGAAGGGGAATCGGCGCCCCCGGTCTCATCTGATACCTGTCGGCCCTGTTGTGATCTGCTACGCAAGGCAGGTGAGTTGATGGGAGTTCAAGGACATGGCCAACAAGAAAGTCGTGGTCGCCGGCGCGACCGGCCTCGTGGGCAACGCCGCCTTGCGACACTTCGGCGCATCCGGCGATAGTGAGCGCATCGCGCTGTCGCGCCGCAAGCCGCGCGAGCTCTACGGCGCGCGGCACGTGCCGATCGATCTCGCCAATGCCGAGGATTGCCGCCGCGCTGCGGCCGAAATCAGCGGTGCAACGCATCTGATCTATGCCGCGCTCTATGAAGCGCCCAGCCTGGTCGACGGCTGGCGCGATGCCGGGCAGATCGAAACCAACGACCGGATGCTGCGCAATTTGATGGGCGTGCTCGAACCCGTCGCACCCGATCTCAAGCATGTCGCACTGCTGCAAGGCACCAAGGCCTATGGCGTGCACGTCCGGCCACTCACCGTGCCGGCGCGCGAGGGCCGCTCGGAAATGTATGAGCAGCCGAATTTCTACTGGGCGCAGGAGAATTTCCTGCGCGAGCTGCAACGCGGCAAAAGCTGGCACTGGAGCATCCTGCGTCCGGTCCTGATCATCGGCGAAGCCATGGGCGGCGCGATGGATCTGATCCCGCCGCTCGGCGTCTATGCGGCAGTCCAGCGTGCGCAGGGCAGGCCGCTGGATTATCCCGGCGGCGCGCCGCGCGTCGCTCAGGCCGTCGACGTCGACCTGTTGGCGCGTGCGATCGCCTGGTCTGGCGAGGCCGGGACCGCGCGCAATGAAGCCTTCAATGTCACCAATGGCGACGTCTTCACCTGGGAGAATATCTGGCCGGCGGTCGCTGATGCGCTCGAGATGACGCCGGGCAAGCACGTGCCGCTGTCGCTGGCGCAGGAATATCCAAAGTGGATCGCGACGTGGGACGAATTGCGCAGGAAGCACGATCTGATCGCGCCCGGCCTCGAGGAGTTCGTCGGCCTCTCGTTCCAATACGCCGATTACAGCATGCGCTACGGGCAGACCGAATCCGGTCCGCCGTCGATCGTATCGACGGTGAAGATCAACCAGGCCGGCTTCACCGAGATGATGGATACCGAGGTGATGTTCCGGAAGTGGTTCAAGCTGGCGAAGGCGAGCCGGCTGTTGCCGTAGTTATTCAGCCGGCGCTCTCTCGTCCCCCTCGCCCCGTGCTTACGGGGAGAGGGCGGGGTGAGGGGCATCCATCCGGCGAGCACCTTGCCGCTTGTTAGGCGGCGTGCCTCGCCCCTCACCCGGATCGCATCTTCGATGCGACATAGCCGAAGCTCAGCTTCGGCGTTCTTGAGAACGACCGCCAAAGGCGGCCTGCGCTTCTCCCCGCAAAAGCGCGGGGAGAGGTGAAGGAAGCCGCTTCGTCCGGGCCTACGACAGGGAGGTCACCGCGAAAACGCGGCTTCCATCGTCTTGCGCGTCTTGATGGTGTCGTTGCTCTCGTCGACCTCGACATCGCTCCAGCGCACGACAGCACCATGGGCGACGTCGTTCTTCAGCTTGACGCGATGGGCGAGCCCGATCGGCAGCGCACCGGCGGTGAGGCTGGCGGCGGCGGGCATCAGTTTGCCCCACACCGTGTAGCCGCCTTCGCCGTCGAGCATCTCGCCGGCACGCAGGTTGCGCTTGGCGACCGATGCGACGTCGCCGCGGAAGCCGCGCGGCTGCCCGGTCGGCTCGTTGCGCAGTGCCGCCGACAGCACGGAAATATTCAGCTCGAGTCCGATCAGGTGATACGGCTTGTACATCGCCGCATAGCGGCCGGACGCGTCGGTCTTGAGGCCGTATTGCTTGAAGCAATCGGCCGCATAATCGTTCGGCGCCTCCAGCACCACATAGACGCCCCAGCGCAGATCGCGAAACACCGGACGGCCATCGCGCTCCAGCGACGATACCACCTCGACGATGCCGGATTTCTCCAGCACGCCGCCTTTGTCGCGCGGTCGCATCACGTGTGGCAGATCGTCGACGCCGCAGGGCGGAAACAGCAACCCCTCCGACGGCACGTCGAGCGTGCAGGCATTGGCGATCGCGGCCATTTCGATTGCGGATTTGGTGCCGTCGAGGAAGGAGTTGAACATCTGCGGGTTCATGCCGGCGGATTGCGCCTCGCCGGCGGTCAACCCGTAATGCTGCCACACGCCTTCCGGCGTCACGTCGTGATAGGCTGGCAGGTACTTCGTGCCCTTGCCGGCGGCGACAACGCGAAAGCCTGTCGCGCGCGCCCAATCGACCATCTCCGCGGTCAGCGCCGGCTGGTCGCCATAGGCGAGCGAATAGACCACGCCGGCCTTGCGCGCTTCCTCGGCGAGCAGCGGGCCCGCCAGCACATCGGCCTCGACATTGACCATCACGACATGCTTGCCGGCCGCGATCGCTGCGCGGGCATGGCGGATGCCGACCGCCGGATTGCCGGTCGCTTCCACCACGACATCGAACGCGCCGCCGGCGATCGCGCGCGCGCCGTCATCGGTGAAGGTGGTCGCACTGATCCGCGCATCGTCCCAGCCGACCGTCCGGCACGCCTCGCGCGCGCGGTCGCGGTCGAGATCGACGATCACGGGCACCTCGAGCCCCGGCGTATGCGGCACCTGCGACAGGAACATCGAGCCGAATTTTCCGGCGCCGATCAGGACGACACGCACCGGCTTGCCGGCGGCGGCGCGGGTTTTGAGGAGGTGATGCAGGTTCATGTGCTGGTTACCAATGGTACGGTCGAAGGGATCGATCTGGGACGACGACAAATATCAGGAATCGTCATTCCCGGTGCGCAATTGCGCACCTGTGGGCTCGCGAAGCGAGAGCTACGATGTGCATTGCACATCTGAGAATCCATTGTACTGCGAACCGTGCGGTCAAATGGATTCCGGGCTCGACGCTTCGCATCGCCCCGGAATGACAGGCTTGTGGTTTACTCCGCCGCCTGCCGCGGCGCACGGGCCAGCCGCAGCAGCGCGTCGTCGGGGACCGTCTGGATCGGCGTGAAGTCGCGGTGCGCGATGTAGTCGGGGCGCGTCGGGGTGCGGATGTAGTTCGAGACCGCGTTCAGCGTCAGGTACACGATCTTGCGCGGGTAGGGCGTGATGTTGCCGCTCGATCCGTGCACCAGATTGCCGTGGAACATCAGCATGCCGCCGGGCTTGCCGGTCGGCGCGACGATGCCGCCCTGCTTCACGAGGCGGGTCACCGTCTCCTCATCCAGCGTCCACAGTGGGTAGGACGTGGTTTCGAGATCGTGCGAGGCCTTGAGGTCTCCAGCGGTCTGGCTCTGCGGCACCAGCATCAGGGGGCCATTGATCGGCATCACCTCGTCGAGGAAGATCGCGATGTTCATCGCGCGCGGCTCCGGCATACCGTCGTCGCGCTTCCAGGTGCCGTAATCCTGGTGCCATTGCCAGACGTCGCCGGTGAAGGCCGCCTTGGCGTTGATCTTGAACTGATGCATGTAGACCTTCTCGCCGAACAGCTGCTCGATCGGGTCGATCATGCGCGGATGGGCGCCGAGGGTGCCGAACGCCTCGTTGTAGAGATGCGCGGCGAAGGCGGTGCGCGGCGCACCGCTCTTCTCGCGCCACACCTCGGGGCGGTTGGCGTCATAGATCGAGACCGCCTCGCGGGCGAGGAAATCGACCTCTTCCTGGCTGAACAGCTCGGGCAGGAACAGCCAGCCCTCGCGATGGAAAAATTCGATCTGCTCTTGGGTCAGTTTCATGGTGCTTCCTCCTTTGATTATTGGTCTTCGTTCTTGCGGCGCCGTGACGTTCCGGTTCACGCCGCCACGTCGATGGCCTTCAGCTTCTCTTCGGTCATCCGCCCCGCCGTCTGCGCATGCGCCAGCGCGGCGGCCTCGGCGGCAGCGGCATTGCCGGAGAAAATATGCGCGGCGATGGTTTCGTGCTCGGTCCAGGCGCTGTCGCGGTAATCGAGCTCGGCGAGCACGGTCGCCATCGAGCGGCGCATATGCGGCCATTGCGGCGTGATCATCTCCTCGATCGCGGAATTGCCGGCTAGGCGATAGATCGCGCTGTGGAAGTCGACGTCGAGCGCGATCAGGCACGCCAGCGGCGCGTGGTTGTCGATCGCGCGTCCGGCTTCGAGCGCGGCCTCGAGCTGCGCGCGTGCCGCGGAATCTTCCCTGACCCGGCCGGCCGCAAGCCGTGCCGCCAGCGCATCGATGGCGCCGCGGACTTCATAGAGCTCGCGGATGCGCTGCGGATCGAGCTGCGTCACCTCGAAGCCGCGCTTGCCGCTCTCGGCGACGAGACCCTGGCGATGCAACAGATGCAGCGCGTGCGAAATCGGCTGTCGGGAGACACCGAGCTTTTCGGCAAGCTCGTTCTGGGTGATGCGCTGGCCGGGCAGCAGCGAGCGATCGATGATCGCTTCGAGCAATCGCCCATAGACCTGGTCGATGAGGTTCGGAAGCGGGTCCAACGGGATCATGCCATCAGTCCAGTTTGGAATACGGAATTCCGTATTCGAAAATAGGCTACTGCCGGTTGTGCGAGTGGTCAAGGCTTCAATTCGCGATGGAGATAAGCAATTGATGGTTCGACGTTTTTCTGAGATTTGACCGCGTCCGGCGTTCGCATCGGGTCCGTTGATCAGCCAGCATCAATCGCTCAGCGATGCGTCAAGGTGCCGGTCGCACGTCGAGCACCGGCTACTGTGCATGGGGTTGTTTTCGATATTTTGGCAGCGCGCCTCCCCGCAAGTGACGGTCGGCGGAGAGGGGTTGTCTCAACGCGATGCCGTTGTGCGCTCGCGCTCCGCTACTTCGCCTTGCCCAGCTCCATCAGGATGCGTGTCATCAGATAGAGCCGCGGCACGATCGAGTTGGTGTCGATGTATTCGTCGCGGGCGTGATAGCCCCAGCCGGCGAGGCCGAAGCTTTCGACCACGACCGCCTTGCCGCTGCGCGCGGCGTAGCCGGCGTCGGTGGCGCCGCCGGTGATCTCCGCAATGTCGAGCGTGCGACCGAGCTCGGCATAGATCGCCTGTCCCTGCTTCGCGAGCGCGCGGCCGCGATCGTCAGCGACAAAGGGCGGACGGCCGGCGACGACCTTCACGCTCACTTCGGTGTCCGGGATCAGCTTGTTCTTGACCTTCTCGTCGAGTGCCGCTTGCAGCTTTTGCACGCCGTCCGGAATGGTGAGGCGGATGTCGGCGCCGGCGCTGGCGTGATCGGGAATCTGGTTGCGCACGGTGCCGGCCTTCGCGGTGGTCCAGTTCAGCTGCGTGCCCGGAATCGATTTCGCGACGTCCTGGGTCTGCAGCAATTGATGCGCGAGCTCGAGCAGCGCGTTACGGCCGAGCTGCGGCGCGGCCCCGGCGTGCGAGGCTTTGCCTTTGACATCCAGCGTGCCGGTCGCAGTGCCGCTGGCGCCGAGCAGCAGGCCTTCATTCTTGGCCACCGGCGGCGCCACCGTCGGCTCGCAGGACAGCACCACGTCGTGCTGGTCGGCAAGCTCGGCGATGATCTCGCCGGAGCCGATCGAGCCGACCTCTTCATCCGGATTGAACGAGACGGTGAGTCTTGCGTAGTCGCGCCAGCCGGCGTCGTTGAGGATCTTCAGCGAATGCAGGATGACGGCGATGCCGCCCTTGTCGTCGGCGATGCCGGGTCCGTAGATCCTGTTGCCGTCGACCTTGTAGGGCTGGGTGTCGAGGATGCCGTGCTCATAGACCGTATCCATGTGCGCGATCAGCATCAGCTTCTTGCTGCCGGTGCCTTCGAAGGTGCCGATCACCATGTCGGCGCCGGCGCCCTTCGTGGTCTTGCGCCGTTCGGTCTTGGCGCCGAGCGCCTTCAGCCGCGCTTCGGTGTAGTCGGCCATCTTCTTCAGGCCCTCGACATCGCTGGAGCCTGACTCGATCAGCACCATGTCGTGCAGGCTCTCGATCACGGCAGGCTGGGCCTGCTCGGCGGCCGCACGCAGCTTCTCATCGGCGGCGGCAAGGGCGGAGGACGAGACGAGGGCCAGCAGGCCGGCCGACGCGAGCAATTTGATGGATAGTTTCATGATTGTCCTCCCTGCATAGAATGCAGGGAGAGACTAGCATCACGACTTGTCTGCCTCCAGCCGCGTCAGGTGTGATCGAGCACCTCGACATCCAATGTTTCGATCTCTGCGGGCTCGGCGGTCGCATCGATCGCCGCGATCCTGTCGCCTGCGATCGTGACTCGGAGCACGACGCGCAGCTTGCCGCCGAGGATGACGGCAACGCCGATCTCGCCGTCGACCAGCGCCGGCTTCGCCGCCTGCGCGCGTCCCTTGAAGCTTTCGGCAACCGCTGCGGCGCCGCGGATCACCGGCAGCGAGCCGAGCCGCTGCGCGGCCTGATCGGCGCGCACCACGACGTCCGGCGCCAGCACCGCAAGCAGGCCTTCGAAATCGCCATTGCGGGACGCCGCAAGGAACGCCTCGACGATGCCGCGCTGCCGGCTGAGATCGGCATCCGGCACGGGCGGCGTGCCCTGCACACGGCGCCGCGCCCGGCTGGCGAGTTGCCGCGCGGCGGCGGGCGTGCGCCCGACGATCGGCGCGATCTCCTCGAACGGCACCGCGAACATATCATGCAGCACAAACGCCAGTCGCTCGGCCGGCGCCAGCGTTTCCAGCACCACGAGCAGCGCGGCACCGACCGAGTCCGCCATCTCGGACTCGCGCTCGGACGGATTGTCCGCGATCGGCTCCGGCACGTGCGGACCGATCGGCTCCTCGCGGCGCGATTTGCGCGCGCGCAGCATGTCGAGGCAGATCCGCGCGATCACCGTGGTCAGCCATCCCCCGAGATTGTCGACCGCAGCCGTGTCGGTGCGGCCAAGCCGGAGCCAGGTTTCCTGCACGGCGTCGTCGACCTCGGCGGTCGAACCCAGCATGCGATAGGCCACCGCCCGCAGGCGCGGTCGGTTGGCCTCGAACTGCTCCGCCAAAAATTTCTTCTCGTCCATCGGTCACATTCCCTTGGTGCGCTCCGTCATGCCCATGACGAACGAAACTGGGCCGATGTGACAACAGATCGGCACGGCGGCGTCAAAAGGCAAATCAGGAGAGTGAGATGATGAAAGCCCGCATGAACCATCCGGTGATGGTTGTTCCCGATGCCATGAAGGCGCTGCAGGCGCTCAGCGAGAGCACCAAGCCGGCGCTGCCGGAAAAGCTGCTCGAACTGGTCCATCTGCGGGCCAGCCAGATCAATGGCTGCAGCGTCTGCGTCGATATGCACCCAAAACTCGCCCGCCGCGCCGGCGAGACCGACGAGCGGCTGTTCGCGGTCGGCGCCTGGCGCGACGCGCCGTATTTCACCGACGCCGAGCGCGCCGCGCTGGCGCTGACCGAAGCGGTGACCCGGCTCAGCGACCGCGAGGATCCGGTGACGGATGCGGTATGGGACGAGGCCGCCAAGCATTTCGACGAGCAGCAACTTGCGTCGCTCGTGCTGGGTATTGCGGCGATCAACGTCTGGAACCGGTTGAACGTTGCCGTGCGCCAGCCGGTCGGCGCGTGGAAGGTGTGATCGAAAATCTTGCCGCACTGGTGGTGCACCCTCTCCCCTTGTGGGAGAGGGTGGCGCGATAGAGCGCAGCGGCATCGCGCCGGGTGAGGGGTTCTCTCTCTCCGCGGAGACAGGCCCCTCACCCGGATCGCATCTGTCGATGCGACATAGCTGAAGCTTCGCTTCAGCGTTCTTGAGGACGGTCGCCGCTAGGCGGCCTATGCCTCTCCCACAAGGGGAGAGGTGGACCTGTTACGCCGCCAGAAACTCCAGCACGATCTCGCAGTAGCGCTGCGGGGCCTGCTCGAACATCGGGTGCGTGGTGCCCGGGATCATCTCGGTGCGCGAACCCTGCACATTGGCGGCAAGCGCGTGCAGCACCTTCGGCAGCATGCCTTTGGTGTTGGCACCACCGATGAACAATGTCGGTGTCTTGATCGCCTCGGCGTCCGCCTTCGAGAACGGCGGCCGCTGGTCGCGGGTCTGGCCGATCAGCGTGGTCGCGTTGTCGCGCAACAGCTGCTTGGAGGTTGCCGGAATCCGCTTCCAGGCGCCGGGGCCTTCGAGCGCGTCGATGAAGATCTGCAGGCCGCCGTCGACGTCACCCTTGGCGATCACCTCGGCGGAAGCCGCGATCCGCGCGGCCAGCGGCGAAGGGCCCGGCTTGAAATCGGGATCGAGCGTGCCGTCGAGTTCGCCGCCGGGTTCGGCGAGGATCAGCTTGCGCAGCAGGTCCGGCCGTCGCTGCGCAACGCGAAAACAGATATGGCCGCCGCGGGAATGCCCCATCAGGTCGACCGGTCTGGTGTCGAATCTCTCGATGAAGGCGATTACATCGTCGACATGCTGGGCGATCGAATAGGTGTCGCCGACGCCATCCCAATGCGCCGGGAAGAAATGCCGCAGGCTGACCGCGATCACCCGATGTGCCCGGGTCAGCGGCCCGAGCACCGCCGACCAGATCCGGAAATCGCACAGCGAGCCATGCACGCAGACCAGCGGCGGCCCTTGACCAATATCGAGATAGGGCATGTCGAAACCGTTGACGTGGAGGCTATGCATTGGGGGCTCGCAGAGGGCAGGGATGTTGTTGATTTAGCCCAAGTTCCCACGGAATTCGGGTGGATAGCAACATTCTCCAAGCCTAGATTTCAGATCAACAGCAGGCTCACCCGTGAGCTGAAGCAACGATATCAGGGAACATCTGGAGCGAGCCATGACCGGCCAGCATTTTGCAATCTTCGAGACCATGATCGGCGCCTGCGGTGTCGTCTGGGGCGAGCACGGCCTCACCGGCGTGCAGCTGCCGATGGGCACCGAGGAGAAGACCCGCAAGCGGATTGCCCAGCGCAATGGCGACGTCACCGAGGCGGCTCCGCCGGCCGAGGTGCAGCACGCGATCGACGGCATGATCGAACTGTTGGCCGGCAAGCCGAATGACCTCGCCGACATCGTGCTCGATCTCGACGGCGTGCCCGCGTTCAACCGCGGCGTCTACGACATCGCGCGGAAGATTCCGCCGGGCAAGACCGTGACCTATGGCGACATCGCCAAGCAGCTCGGCGGCGTCGAACTGTCGCGCGATGTCGGCCAGGCATTGGGCCGCAATCCGTGCCCGATCGTGGTGCCCTGCCACCGCGTGCTGGCGGCAGGCAACAAGCCGGGCGGCTTCTCGGCCAATGGTGGCGTGGTGACCAAGCTGAAGATGCTTGAGATCGAAGGTGCGGTGGTGAACCACACGCCAAGCTTGTTCGATTGAGCGGCGCAGGTTGCGAAAGCGTAGGGTGGGCAAAGGGAGCGAAAGCGAACGTGCCCACCCTTCTGGCACCGTGCGCTTGAAGGTGGGCACGCTTCGCTTTGCCCACCCTACGGCTCGACCCCTCCAGGGAAGGGTGAAGCGAGCAAGCTTCTACTTCACCGTCTCGCACACGAACCCGTTGCCCTTCCGCCTGATCTTGCCGACCGTCGGCGAGGGGAAATGCGCGGTGCAGCACAACGTGTCGGTGTCGCAATAGCGCTCCAGGAAGCTGCGCCGCGTCTTCGCCGCTTGCACCGGGTCGACATCGAATTTCGGCGACAGCTCCGGATAATGCGTCTGGATCGGCGAGTGCATCAGATCGCCGGCAAACACCGCGTCATCCTTGCCGCGGCCGAAGGTGAAGGCGATATGGCCCGGGGTGTGGCCGGGCGTCGGCAGGATCCGCATGTGGTCGTCGATCGCAAAATCGTTGCCGACGAGCTCGGCCCGCCTGGCCTCGACCACCGGCAGCACGCTGTCGACGAAGGGCGGGACCTCCGCCTTGGCATTGGTCTCGGTCCAGTAGTCGAACTCGCTCTTGTCGAACACGTAGCGCGCGTTCGGGAAGGTCGGGACCCAGCGGCCGTTCTCGAGCCGTGTGTTCCAGCCGACATGGTCGACATGCAGATGCGTGCACATCACATAGTCGATGTCGCCGACAGAGAAGCCCGCCGCCGCGAGGCCGCGCAGGTAATTGTCGTCGGTCTTCATGTTCCAGGTCGGCCGCCCCGGCCGCGGCTTGTGATTGCCGATGCAGCTGTCGATCAGGATGGTGTGGTGCGGCGTCTTCACGATGTAGGACTGGAACGCCAGGATCAGCGTGTCGCTGTCGTCGAGCGCGCCGGCGGCCTTCATCCAGCCGCGGTTCTCGGCGAGCACTTCGGGGGTCAGTCCGGGCAGCATGTCGTGCGCGGGCAGGAACTTGCCTTCCTCCTCGACGATGCGATGGATGGTGAGATCGCCAGCTGAAAACTTCAGGCTCATGGTGATTCCTTGGATCAGGTCAGTGTGCGTCGCGCACGGCGGGAATGACGATGTTGGTCAGGATATCCATCGCCGCAAGGCCTTCCTTGGGTTGACCATACTGGGCTGCCGTCGTCACCATCACAAGGTCGAGATCGGGAACGGCGATGATGCGTTGGCCGCCCCAGCCGAAGGCGCCGGCCCACTTCACTTCCTTCCCCGCGGCAAGGGATCGCCCGATCCACCATTGATGGCCATAGAACAGCGTGCCGCCGAAATAGCCGACCGCCTGGAAGTGCGGCATGATCGACTGGTCCATCCATAAAGCGGGGACGACCTGCTGCTCCTGCCATCGCCCGTGGTCGAGCACGAGCTGGCCGATCTTCGTGGCATCGCGCGGCCGCAGCCTGAGCCCGGACGCGGCAGCGATCTTGCCGTTCTTGTAGGTCTTCCATTCGAAATCGGTGATGCCGAGTGGTCCGAACAGCACTTCGCGCGCGAATGCCTCGAGCGATTTGCCGGAGACCTGCTCGATGATGTTGCCGAGCAGATCGGTGCCGCCGCCATTGTAGGTCCACAGCGTGTCCGGCGGGGCTATGATCGGCTTGCTCAGCACATAGCCGATTGGATCGTCATCGAAGGCGAGATGCGGTTCGTCGTTGTTCGGATCGTTCCAGGGCAGCGTCTCGTCCCATTGGATGCCTGACGACATCGTCAGCAGATGGTGCAGCGTGATCTCGTCCCAGCCGGCTGATTTCACGGACTGGTGCTCGGGGAAGAATTTCACCACCGGCTCAATGGCGCTGGCGATCAGCTTGCGGTCGATGGCGATGCCGAGCAAGAGCGCCGTCACGCTCTTGGTTGCCGATCGCATGTCGTGCTTGGTGGTCGCCGTGAAATCGGTGCGGCCTTCTGGTTGTCCCCAGGGCTGGTCGAGGCCGGCAAAATACTGCTCGAACACCAGTTTGCCGTGACGTGCCACGACAACCGAATGCACCTCGGTGCTGCGCAGGCTGAGCCGCGCGGCGATGCCGCACAGCCGCTCGCCATCCATGCCGACGCTGTCAGGCGAGGCAATCACCCAACCGTCGTCGAGCGCAGCCGGCGATCCGCAGGGCTGTTTTTGTTGAGTTGTCATATCGTCGGCCCTCAGATTGGTGATCGAGGCCGTCAACGCGAGCGCGAGGCTCGCGCCGAGACGTGAGAGGCGGGGGAAGCGATCGCGCATCGTCATCTCCCCGGCTTCCTCCGCTAAGCCGCAGGCGGCACCGAGATCTTCACTGACGGCCGCTCCAGCATTTTCTGGTAGAACGCGTCGAGCTTCGGATAGGCCTTGCGCCAGCCGCAATCGGCGAAGCGGAAATCGGCATAGCCGAGCACGCAGACGAGGCCGATCTGTGCGATGTCGAACGACGAGCCGTTCAGCACGTCGGGCCGGTTCTCGAACCGCGCCATGCCGGCCCAGGCCCGGTTCCAATGATCGTCATACCAGGCCTGCCACAGCGAGCCCTGCGGCCGCACCATCTTCTCGTAGCGGCACAGCAGCATGGAATCGAGCATGCCGTTGAGCAGCGAGTGATCGGTCTTCAGCTGCCAGCGCCGCGGGCCATAGCCCGGGATCAGCCGGCCGCCGCCGATCTCGTTGAGATATTCGACTATGACGTAGGAATCCAGGATCACGTCGCCATGGTCGAGGATCAGCACCGGCAGCTTCTTCAGCGGCGAGATCTTGGAATATTCGTCGTTGGCCGTGCCGGGTGCAACGGTTGCCGGCACGAACTCGATCTTGTCGATCAGGCCAAGCTCGATCGCGGCGATGCGCACCTTGCGGGCGAACGGGGAGGCGGGAGAGAAGGTGAGTTTCATGGGGGAATTCCTTGCGAAAGGTCTTTCCTCCGTCATGGCCGGGCTTGACCCGGCCATCCACGTCTTTGCTTCCGTACAAGACCTGAGACGTGGATGCCCGGGTCAAGCCCGGGCATGACGAATTCAGGAGAAACGCGCAGCGCTCAAGCCGCGACGATTTCCTGGCGCTGCTCGCCGAGGCCTTCGATGCCGAGCGTCACGACGTCGCCGACATTGAGATACTGCGGCGGCTTCATGCCGGTGCCGACGCCGGGCGGAGTGCCTGTGGTGACGACGTCGCCGGGCAGCAGCGTCATGAACTGCGAGACGTAGGAGATGCACTTCGCCATGGTGAAGATCATGGTCGAGGTCGAGCCGGTCTGGCGACGCTGGCCGTTGACGTCGAGCCACATCGACAGCTTCTGCACGTCCGCGATCTCGTCCTTGGTGGCGAGCCACGGGCCGACCGGGCCGAAGGTGTCGTGCGACTTGCCCTTGGTCCACTGACCGAGGCGCTCGATCTGGAAGTTGCGCTCGGAGACGTCGTTGCAGATGCAGTAGCCGGCGACGTGGTTCAGCGCGTCGGCCTCCGAGACATACTTGGCGCGGGTGCCGATGATCGCCGCGATCTCGACCTCCCAGTCGAGCTTGGTCGAGCCGCGCGGCTTCTCGACCGCGTCGTTCGGGCCCGACAGCGCGGTGTTGGCCTTCAGGAAGAAGATCGGCTCCGACGGAATCGGGTTGCCGGTTTCCTTGGCGTGGTCGGAATAGTTCAGGCCGATCGCGACGAACTTGGAGATGCCGGTGACCGGGGCGCCGAAGCGCGGCTTGCCGGAGACGGCGGGCAGGGAGGCGGGATCGAGGGCAGCAAGCTTCTTCAGCGACTCCGGCGAATAGGCGTCGCCGGTCAGGTCCTTCAGATGGGCCGAGAGGTCGCGCAGCTGGCCGGATTTATCGATCAGACCGGGCTTTTCCGCACCCTTTTCGCCATAACGAACAAGCTTCATGTTGATCACTCCCTACGATGTCTTGAGGATTGTTACTGGTATACCTCGACACGCTTCATGGAACAGCGCGGGCGGAAATTCAACCGCCATGAGGCCGCTGCATTGCAGCCAAGCCTTATTTCAAGGCCATTTCGGGCCGATCACCCCAGCGCGATGAACTTGAACGCATCGCCATCGCGCTTGATGTGGCCGGCATTGAAATGCCCGCCGATCACCAGCGTCGGCGTGTCGGCAAAGCGCGAAAACAGCTCGCGCCGCGTCACGGCTGACTGCTTCTGGTCGGAATCGGCAGTCGACGACCAGTCGAGGTGATACATCTGGCAGGGATGATGCGCGACGTCGCCGGTCAGCAGCCCTTCCTCTCCCGCCGACTTGATGTGGATGCTCATGTGGCCGGGGCTGTGGCCCGGCGTCGGGATCAGCGTGATCTCCTCGGTCAGGCGGTGGTCGCTCGGCACCAGTTCGGCCTTGCCGGCATCCGCGATCGGCTTCACCGAGTCGGCGAAAACAGCGGCATGCGCCGGATCGTCGCTATGGTCGCGCCAGTGCTCGTATTCAGTCCTGCCGAATACGTAACGCGCATTGGCGAAGGTCGGCACCCATTTGCCGCCGGCGAGCTTCGTGTTCCAGCCGACATGGTCGACATGCAGATGCGTGCACAGCACGGTGTCGATGCTGTCAGGGGCAAATCCGGCCGCGGTCAGCTTCTCCAGGAACGGATCGCTGCGGTTGTTCCAGGTCGGTACGTTGCGGCCCTGCTTGTCGTTGCCAAGCCCGGTGTCGACGATGATGCGGTGCTCCGGCGTTTCCACCAGCAGCGAATGGATCGACATTTTCAGTCGGCCATCTTCATTGGCGAAATGCGGGATCAGCCAGGGCAGGCTCTGGATCTCCTCCCGGCCGGCCAGCGGCAGGATGAACCGCGTGCTGCCGACGGTCTCCAGCTCGACGACTTTGGTGATCTTGACCTTGCCGATTGTCCATTGCATGCGGCGTGCCCTCTCTGTCTCTTGTTACCTGGCGCAGTCGACGATCACCGTACCGATCTTGTCGCCCTTCTCAACCGCGAGATGGGCGTCGGCGGTCTCCGATAGTGCGAATTGGCCGGCGATGTTGTGCGCACGGGTACCGGAGGCGAGCCACTTCGTGATGTCGGCCTGCGCGGCCGCGAGCAGCGGCGGCGGCAGCGCGAACAGCACCAGCGCGCGCACCGTGATGCATTTCTCCATCAATTCGCGCACCGGCAGCGTGGGCGTGCGGTTGCCATTGGTGGCGTAGACCGCGATGGTCGAGTTCATCGCCATGAGCTTCAGCGTGGTGGCGAGGTTGCCGCCGAAATCGACGTCGATGACGCGGTCGACGCCGCGGTTCTCGGTGAAGGCCATCACCTTGGAGACGACGTCCTCGGTCCGGTAATTGACGACCGTGTCGGCGCCGGCGAGCCGCGCCTCGGCGTCCTTGACCTGCGAACTCACGGTCGCGATCACGCGCGCGCCGCCCCATTTTGCCAGTTGCACGGCGTAATGGCCGACCGCACCGGCGCCGCCGGTGACCAGCACCGTTTGCCCTGCGATCGGACCGTCGGCAAACAGTGCGCACCATGCGGTCATGCAGGGGATGCCGAGCGTCGCTCCAGCCGCGAACGACACGTCCTGCGGCAGCGGAGTCACCAGATAGTCGGCGAGCGTGATGTACTCGGCCGCGGTGCCGAAGGCACGGCCATTGCGCTGGCCGTTGAACAGCCAGACGCGGTCGCCGACGGCAAAACGTGTGACGCCTTCACCGACCTGGTCGATGATCCCGGCGCCATCGCTGTTCGGGATCACGCGCGGGAATTCCATCGCGCGATAGTTACCGCTGCGGCGGCCGACATCGGCGGGATTGACCCCGGAGGCCTCGAGCCGAACCCGGACCTCGCCGGACCCCGCATCGGGCGTCGGCATCTCGCCGACGGTAAGCACCGTCGGCGCCGCGCCGGCTCGTTCGTACCAGACCGCTTTCATCTAGCGCCCTTTCCGAAGTTCGTGAACTCGTCCAGCGACCTCTTGCGCGAACTTCGGAAAGCAAGAGGGCGCTAGAAGACTCATGAATCTCTAGTGCCGCCTGACCGATTTGAAGCTCCCAATCGGCCTTGCCGCATACAGTGCAGGAGCTTCAAATCGGCGGCACTAGAGGGTGCCGGGGAAGGCGCCGCCATCGAGCAGGATGTTCTGCCCGGTGATGAAGCCGGCCTTGTCGCCGCACAGGAAGGCGCAGGCGTAGCCGAATTCGTCGGGACGGCCGAAGCGGCCCGCGGGATTCAGCTTGGCGCGCTCGGCCAGGACCTGGTCGGCCGAGATTCCGCGCTTTTCAGCCTCGGGCTTGGCGGTACCGCGCAGGCGGTCGGTATCGAACGGGCCCGGCAGCAGGCCGTTGATGGTGACATTGTTGATTACGGTCTTGCGCGACAGGCCGGCGACGAAGCCGGTGAGGCCGGCGCGGGCGCCGTTGGAGAGGCCGAGAATCTCGATCGGCGCCTTCACCGCGGCCGAGGTGATGTTGACGATGCGGCCGAATTTGCGCGCCATCATGCCGTCGACGGTTGCCTTGATCAGCTCGATCGGCGTCAGCATGTTGGCGTCGATCGCCTTGATCCAGTCGTCGCGGGTCCAGTTGCGGAAATCGCCGGGCGGCGGGCCGCCGGCATTGTTGATCAGGATGTCCGGCTCGGGGCAGGCCTTGAGCACGGCTTCGCGTCCCGCCGCCGTCGTGATGTCGCCGACGATCTCGGTGACGGTGACGGACGGATGCGCCTTGCGGATTTCGTCCGCGGTTTGCTTCAGCGCCTCGGCGCCGCGCGCCGTCAGGGTGACATGCACACCCTCATTGGCGAGCGCGATCGCGCAGGCGCGGCCCAGTCCCTTGCTCGATGCGCAGATGATGGCCCGGCGGCCTTTGATTCCAAGATCCACGAGTTCACTCCCTGTGATGTCGGGTCGGTTTGTAAAGGTTTGATGGCGTTATTCTAGCCAAGCTCGGCGGCGCCGATAAGGGACGTGCAATGCATAAGTGCATGCCGGGCAGGAACAGGCGGGTCAACTTAATCGGCTAGATCCGCTGCTCCCGCCGCAGCCGCTCGATCGCCATGGTGGCTTCCGGCGGCAGAGAGCGGAATCCGGCCTGTCCTGCCGCGGAGAACAGCGGCCGCAATTGCGATCCGTTGAGGAATTGCGGCTGCTTTGCCAGTGGGACCAGCTGATCGAACACCAGGACCAGCGTGGTCACGACGAGGCCGACCCTGACCGCACCGAGCAGCGCGCCGCCAAGCCGGTCGCCGATCCCGATCTCCGCGCCGATGGTGTCGTCGAGCATCGTCCGCGCCATTTTTCCGAGGATGACGCCGGTCAGAAGGAACAGGCCGAACAGCAGCACCCCATTGGGCGGAAACGGCGACGACGGCAGCGTCGCGATGTGGGGCCCGATCATCGCCAGCACCGCGACCGCGATCGGCATGGCGACGAGGTAGGCCAGGATGGTGACTGCGCTGCGCAGCAGGCCGGTGGTGAAGCCGGTGACGACTGCGAACACCAGCCCCAGGGTCACGACGATGTCGAAGAGGTTCATGGATGAGGATTTCCTGCCTCGATCTCCTACGGTTCCCAGGTTGATGAAATCGGCTCGCATCAAGGACAATTGTAGCGATCAATCGTCCGTTTTCGGCAACCTCTCGATGTCCGGCCTATTCGATGCCGGTAAAGAAATCATCCTCATCGCCGGCGCTCGCCACACCCAGCGTCGTCCCCGGGCTCGCGCTGACGCACGCCCTCAGGTGCGCAATTGCGCACCGGGGAATGACGAAGGAGACAAACTCATCCGCATCTCCGCCTTGATGATATCGGCGGCCTTCTCGCCGATCATGATGGTCGGCGCATTGGTGTTGCCGCCGATCAGCGTCGGCATGATCGAGGCGTCGACCACGCGCAGGCCGTCGAGCCCGTGCACGCGCAGCTTCGGATCGACCACCGCAAGCGGATCATCGGTGCCCATCTTGCAGGTGCCGACCGGGTGATAGACGGTGTCGGAGCGCGCTCGCAGGATGCTGCGGATATCGTCGTCGGTGCGGACATCCGCCGTGAACATGTCCTTCTGCTGCAACGCGCGCAGCGCTGGCGCGTCGAGCAGCCGCTTGGTCATCTTGAAGCCCGCGACCATGGTCTCGACGTCGCTGTCCTCGCCGAAGAAGTTCGGATCGATCGCGGGGGCTGCGAGGGGATCGGCGCTGTTCAGCCAGACGCTGCCGCGGCTTGCCGGGCGCAGCAGACAGACATGGCAGGAGAAGCCGGTACCCCAGCGCGGCTTGCGGCCGTGGTCTTCCACCATGGCCATGCAGAAATGCAGTTGGATGTCGGGAGTTTCGAGATCGGGTCGTGTCTTCAGGAAGCCGCCGCATTCGGCGACGTTCGAGGTCATCGGGCCGCGCCGCTCGCGCCGGTATTGCCCGATCCCCTTGATGATCCGCCCGATGCCGCTCCACGACAGTCCCGAGAAATAAGGTGCGTCGGAGGCGAAGCCGAACACGAAATCCGGGTGATCCTGCAGGTTCTGGCCGACACCCGGCAGATGATGCACGCTGGCGATGCCGTGCTTGCCGAGCGCCGCGGCGTCGCCTATGCCCGACAGCATCATCAATTGCGGCGACTGGAACGCACCGGCCGAGAGGATGACCTCACGCCGCGCGCGCAGCACCTTCTTCTCCTTGCCCTGCATGTATTCGACGCCGACGGCGCGCTTGCCCTCGAAGATGATGCGGGTCGCCTGTGTCTGCGTCTCAACGCGCAAATTGGGCCGGCGGCCCATATGGGGATGGATGTAGCCGCGCGCGGCGCTCCAGCGCTCCCCATTCCTCTGGGTCACCTGGTAGATGCCGAGGCCTTCCTGTTCGGCGCCGTTGAAATCGTCGCGGATCCGGAACTGGGCCTCGCGCGCGCCCTGCAGGAACATCTCCTTGACCGGATTGTCGGACTGCAGGCCGGTGACGTTGAGCGGTCCACCCTTGCCGTGATATTCGCCGTCGAGTTCGGTGTTGTGCTCCGAACGCTTGAAGTAAGGCAGCACGTCGGCGTAGCTCCAGCCGGTATTGCCGAGCGAAGCCCAGTGGTCGTAGTCGGCGCGATGACCGCGGATATAGACCATGGCATTGATGGCGCTCGAGCCGCCGAGGCCCTTGCCGCGTGGCTGATAGCCGATGCGGCCGTTCAGGCCCTTCTGCGGCACGGTGTCGAACGCCCAGTTGTTGAGCTTGCCCGAGAGCATCAGAATGATGGCGCCGGGCGTGGTCACCACCCAATTGTCATTCTTGCCGCCGGCGTCGAGCACCGCCACCGAGGTCGCCGGATCCTCCGACAATCGCCCCGCCACCGCACAGCCGCCGGAGCCTGCGCCTACCACCACGAAATCGAATGCGTCAGTCACGTATGTTTCCCCCTTATCGTCATTCCGGGGCGCGCGCAGCGCGAGCCCGGAATCCATTTATCGGCGTCACCGCGGCGCGATGGATTCCGGGCTCGATGCTTCGCATCGCCCCGGAATGGCGTTCGGCTACGACAACAATCGCATCAGCTTCTCCAGCCGCGCGATCTTCGCGCCGTAGGGCGGATAGAGATCGGCAAGCCGGTTGAAGCGCGAGCGGTAGAACACCGGCTTCAGCTTGGTCAGCGTCTTGAATCCCCATTCGCCGTGATAGGCACCGGTGCCGGACGCGCCGACGCCGCCCATCGGCTGATAGGCTTGCGCGAAGTGGAACAGGCAATCATTGACGGTGACGCCGCCGGACACCGTGCGCGCCAGCACCGCGTCGCGGGCCGCATTGTCGGTGCCGAACCAGTACAGCGCCAGCGGGCGGTCGCGCTTGTTGATGAAGGCGATCGCCTCTGAGGCGTCGCGCGTGCCCATCACCGGCAGCAGCGGCCCGAAGATCTCCTCCTGCATCACGGTCATCTCGGGCGTCGCATCGACGATCACGGTCGGCGGGAATTTGCGCCGATCCTTCCACTCGGGATCGTTCGCAGCAGCCGGCTGCATGATGGTCGCGCCCTTGGCGACGGCGTCGGCGACCAGGCTCTCGAGCCGGGCGTAGTGCCGGTCCGAGACGATCGAGGTGTAGTCCGGATTTTTCGGATCGATACCGAACATGTGCTGCATGTGGCCCTGCAGCCGCATTGCGAACGGCTGCACCGCGGCTTGCGGCACCAGCACGTAATCGGGCGCGATGCAGGTCTGTCCGGCATTGAGCAGCTTGCCATAGGCGATGCGCTGCGCGGCCTCGTCGATGTCGGCGGAGCCGTCGACGATCGCGGGCGATTTGCCGCCGAGCTCGAGTGTCACCGGTGTCAAATTGCGGCCACAGGCTTCCGCGACCAGCCGGCCGATCCGGGTCGAGCCGGTGAAGATCAGATGATCGAACGGCAGCGCGGCAAAGGCTTTTGCGATGTCGTCGTCGATATCGGTGACCGCGAGCTCGGTGGCGTCGAATTTCTTTTCGATCGCTTCGGTCAGCAGTTCGGCGAAGCGCGGCACCAGCTCGCTCGGCTTGATGATGGCGCGGTTGCCGGCCGCAATCGCGGCGACCGCGGGCGCCAGCGTGAGCTGCAGCGGATAATTCCACGGCGCAATGATCCCGACCACGCCGAGCGGCTGCGGCATCAGCCGGTTCTTCGCCGGCGCGAACTGCACGGTGGTCGGCACCTTTTGCGGCGCCATCCACGACTTGAGGTGCTTGGCCGCGTGCTTGATCTCGCCGAGCACCAGCATGGTCTCGGCGATCGCGGTCTCGACGGTGGAGCGGTGGCCGAAATCGGCCGAGATCGCCGCCTCGAATCGCGCCTCGTTTTCGGTCAGCGCGGCGCGCAGGCGGCGTAGCCGGTCGAGCCGCGCCTGCGATGTCGGCGCCGGTTCGCTCCGCGACAGCTCGAACTGGCGGTGGAAGGTCTCCTCAAGCGCGTACAGCCCCGGGCTCTTCAATGGCCGGTCCATTGGCGTTCCCCCTTGGATGACATTTCCTTGACGGATTTTGTTGGGCGCCAAGCTCCGCTTTTGCGCGCTGTCTGGCAAGCCCCGGTTCCCGGCGGTAATTTTGTCAGGAAAACCGGTGATTTGGACGTCACAAAATCCTCAAAAACCTGCATCCAGGGCTTTCCAAACCGACCTCACATTGATACATACGCCCCGCACCCGACGGCTTCGGCCCGGGTCGCCTTCTCAGGAAGCCCTCCGGACGGATCGATCGGCGCCGTTAGACGCGTTGGCCGGCAGGTTCGGGCACTCTTTCTGCAAGGCACGCAACGGTTAACGCGGGGTGGAGCAGCCCGGTAGCTCGTCAGGCTCATAACCTGAAGGTCATAGGTTCAAATCCTATCCCCGCAACCAAATCTCTTTAACCGGCAGAGATGAAAAGCCCGCCTTTCGGCGGGCTTTTTTCGTGTTGGGCTGCATTTCTGGATCGTGCGCTTCGCTGCCCGCCGCTCCAATCACAGCGTTGAGTTGCTGCAAGCCGCTTCCGCCGGCACATCGTCCGCATTCGGATCGGCGGCCGCGGTTGCCCAGGCGAGTTCGACGAGGGTCACGATCCGCCGGCCGGCGCCGTCGAGCTGGCAGACGATCAGGCCTTGCTCCTCGATGTAGGTCAGGAGATGCCGGGCGCGACGCAGCGAGTGGGTGCCGTAGGCGCGGGCGATCGCGGCATCGCCCGGGCAGGGCCAGCCCTCCTTCGCGGCGCGGGCGATCATCATGAAGACACCCTGCATGTCCTCGGGCAGGATGGCGGCACGCAGCGAGACGTCCTGCCACGCGTCGTCTTCCGCCATATCGGCGCCGAGCCCGGCGCGGGCGCGCGTCAGCATACGGCGGAAATCGGTCAGCTCGGGCACCACGGCACCGAGTCCCTCGATCCGGCAGCGCACCACGAATTCCTGATAGAGCACGCCGATGGCGCGGAAGCCCGCGTCGGGCTCGGCGAGGATGGCGCGCAGGATCCGGTCCAGCCGCTCACGCCGCTCGGCCAATTGCTCGGCGCTCGGCGGTGGCTCCGCGGTTTCAGGATCCGGCTCCGGTGCTGCCGGCTTGGCGGCCATCAATTGGCTGAGCAGGTCCGGTGCCGGCGCCCGGCGCGGCGACCGGGCCGCCTCGGGCGGCGGGGCTGCGAGGATGATGGCGCGTGCGTCCTCCAGCGCCGCTTCAGGCAGCGGCATCAGCCGCGGCGCCGCGTTGCGCGGCTGGGTGTCGGTTGGGCCAATGCGCAGGCCCAGCGGACGGCGCGAGAGCGCGGGGCCCAGCGCCATGAACTGTCCGCGCTCGAGGTCGCGGAAAGCTTCCGCCTGCCGCCGCTCCATGCCGAGCAGGTCGGCGGCGCGCGCCATGTCGATATCGAGGAAGGTGCGGCCCATCAGGAAGTTGGATGCTTCGGCGGCGACATTCTTGGCGAGCTTCGCCAGCCGCTGGGTCGCGATGATCCCGGCAAGGCCACGCTTGCGGCCGCGGCACATCAAATTGGTCATCGCGCCGAGCGAGAGCTTGCGCGCCTCGTCGGTGACCTCGCCTGCAACCGCCGGCGCGAACAGCTGCGCCTCGTCCACCACCACCAGCATCGGATACCAGTGGTCGCGGGGAACCTCGAACATTCCGCCGAGGAAAGCCGCCGCCCGCCGCATCTGGTTCTCGGCGTCGAGCCCCTCGAGATTGAGCACGGTGGAGACGCGATGGATGCGCACGCGCTCGCCGGCGACCTGCAGGCTGCGCTCGGTGTGATCCTCGGCGTCGATGACGAGGTGGCCGAATCGCTCGGCCAGCGTGACGAAATCTCCTTCGGGATCGATGATGGTCTGCTGCACCCAGGGGGCGCTCTGTTCCAGGAGCCGCCGCAGCAGATGGGATTTGCCGGAACCAGAATTGCCTTGCACCAGCAGGCGCGTGGCCAACAGCTCCTCGAGGTCGATGGCCGCCGAAGCGCCGGCCGTCGTCTGTCCCATCTCGATCGCTACGGTCATGTGCCCCGACTCAAATTGTCCTTGCGGAGACGCGGCTTAACAAGCCGATCGGGCCCCGTCGAGCGACCCGCGGCATCATCCCCAGACAGGGCTCGGGACGTGGACAATTTGGAAGCCCACTGATCGGGCAGGCGCGGTGTCGCTACCCGGACGCCACGGCCAGGTCGAAGGCCGCATGATCTCGGCAAGCTCGTGTTGCGTGCAGATGCCGGATTTGCACTTGCCCACTGCACGCGCCTCCCGCGAGCGGCAGCAGGCTGCGTGTCGTCACGTGTCGGGATATCGGGAATCGTTTCCGAACCGGCTTCCACGATGCGACCGTCATCGGGAATGTTTCCCGACGCAACGGGTGTAGCGTCCCATCGCAGGGCTGCGCGTTGCGGAACGTTGCATAAAAAGTCGAAGGTTTAACGGATTTTGTCCCGCTCGCGTGCATATGCTGCTGAAGTAGAAGCGCCGGCACCAGTTGCGGCGGGCCAGCCGCTCGTCGCGGGCGCGGAGCGATCCTGATGCCGGCCGCGAAACGCTCGATCACGCAAGTCTTCCTCATGCCGGCGCTGATCTTTGCTGTGATCGGCTTCGGGTTGGTCTCGGCGCTGCTCGGCGACGGGATCTGGGACCAGGCCTCCTGGCTCGCACTCGCCGTGCCGCTCGCCGTGATCGTGTTCTACGTCAGCCGGCGCGGGAACCGGTAAGCAAGCGGGTCGACAGCAACTATCGTTGTACGTTCTGCGCGGACGGACGTTCCGATGTCCGGCAGCTCTCGCCACCGCCGCCGTGCTGAGCGCTTCGCGGCGGCTCGGGCGGTCGCCACGTAACGCCCTGTTCGGCGAGCAGATTGTTTCCCCATTCGGCCAGGGGGGTCAGCAGCGCAACAAGCTCGAATCCTCTCTCCGTCAATGCGTAGATCGATCGTTCGGATGAAATCTTGCGTTGTCGGACCGCGCCGTCGGCGATCAGGTCCCGCAGCAGGCTGGACAAGACTTGCTGGCGAACGCCCACGATCGAGTTGCGCAATTCGCCGAAGCTGAGTTCGTCGAGCGAAAGGAGATGAAGGACCCGGACCTTCCATTTGCCCGAGACGATCTTGAGGACCGTCTCGACGGGACAGGGATCCGGGGCAGGGCGCTTGCGATGGTAGGCCATGGTTTCCTCGGTCAGAAATTAATGTGTCTGGCTGGTCCATGTTTGATGTGGGACCATGAAACGATGCGAGCGACGTAACCAGCCTGCCGACAGGAATATCTCGCAAGGTCCTTCATGGGTGACTCGATGAGCGGTCGCATTCTCAGTCTGCTTCTTTGGGCCGGCGTGGCCTATTTTTGCTGCATGGCGGTGGCGCACTTCTTCGGAATCAAGGTGCCGATCCTGTTTGTCTACTACGATACACCCTACTACGCCTATCAGGACAAGATCATCTCGTTCGCGGTGGTGGCCTATATCTGCCTGTTTGCCTCCGCCGCGCGTTCGGGTGAAGTCGTCTTCGCCTTGGTTGCGATCTGGGTCACGGTTCTTGGTCTCTGCGCCGTCAACCTTTCCGACGCGTTGCAGAGCGTTCTCGCCGGCAAGTCCACACTGCTTTACTGGCTGCAGACCGCCGCAATCGCGGCCTACGCTCTGTGCCTCACTGTTTTCTCGCGGCAGCCGCGAATCCTGTCGGCGCACTGAGGGCCAAGCACGATGATGCGGCCGGAATTGATCTTCCATAATGGAAAAGTGTTCACGGCGGATGCCGCCGCGAGCCGCGCCGAGGCGATTGCGGTGGCCGGCGGCACGATCGTTGCCGTCGGTCGCGATCTCGACGTCAAAGGTCTGGCCGGTCCCGGAACCAGGATGGTGGACCTTGGCGGCGGCATGCTGCTGCCCGGTATCGTCGATGTGCACAACCACCATCTCCGTGGCGGGCAAGCCGACCTCTATGAATTGAAACTCTTGCCGACGATGCCGCTCGATGCGGTGCTCGAAGCTGTGCGCGCGCGATGCGCGACGACGAAACCGGGCGAGTGGGTCTTTGGTGGCATCTGGGGAAGCCAACTGGTCGAAATGATCGGTCGTGCAAGTTCGCTGGCGGCGCTCGATGCCGTTTCCGGGGCGCATCCGGTGATGCTGCGCGACGACAGCCAGCACAACCGGTGGGTCAATTCTCGTGCGTTGGAGCTGATCGGGATCGACGCAGGCACCCCCGATCCCCAGGACGGTCAAATCCTTCGCGATGTGGAGACCGGGGCCGCGACCGGGCTGTTGCTGGAGCGAGCCTCGGGGCTCGCCGAGCAGGCGGTCGAGCGAAGCATCCCGGATGTTGCGGAGCGCAACAAGGCTTCGTGCCGCCGCGCAGTTGAGATTCTCAATGGCTTCGGCGTTACCGCATTTCAGGATGCGACGACGACGCTCCCGTTCCTGGAGGCGCTGGCCGCGCTCGATCGCGCCAATGAGCTCAATGGCTGGTGCGTCGCCTCGCTGCCCGCGCAGCGGACGCTGTCGGGCGCCGACCTCGTCGGAGACGCGCTGATCGTGCGCCGGGAGACCTATCGCACCCGCCACGTCCGTCCCGATTTCATCAAGCTGTTCATGGACGGCGTGCCGACGACGCGTACCGCCGCCATGCTCACGCCGTACCGTGCCACGCGCCTGCAAGGCTGCTGCTTTTGCGGCGATCCCTTGATTTCGATTCCTGATCTGGTGCGGTGGATCGCAAAGGCCGAGAAACATCGGATGCGGGTCAAGGTGCATTGCACCGGCGATGCCGCGGTTCGCGATACCCTCGACGCCATCGAAGTCGTGCGCAGCTTCAACGGGCCCGGAGACGGCGCCGGTGCTACTCACCAGATCGCGCATGCGGGTTTCGTTGCCCCCGCCGATATCCCGCGCTTCCGCGCGCTCGATGTCGCGGCCGACCTGTCGCCGATCATCTGGTATCCCGGCCCGATCCAGCAAGCCATCCGTGCGGCGCTGCCGGAGGATCGCGCCGACTGCTATTGGCCGCTTCGCGATTTCCACGCCGCCGGCGCGTTGATGGCGGCCGGATCAGACTGGCCGGTCGTGGCCAATCCAGACCCCTGGCTCGGAATCGAAGGGATGATCACGCGCCGCAATCCGCGGGGCGGATATGACGGTGCGCTTTGGCCGGAGCAGGCCCTCGATCTCGAGACGGTGCTGCGCATCTACACCGTCAACGCCGCGCAGGCGATGGGCTTGTCCGATCTCACCGGATCGATCGAAGCCGGAAAGTCGGCAGATTTCATCCTGGTCGATCGCGACTTGTTCGCGACCGCGCCCGAGCTTCTATCGCAGACCAAGGTGCTTTCGACCTGGTTCGAGGGCCGTCAGGTGCACGAGGCCGGATGAAAACTCGCGCGTCGGTTCCTGATCGGCGCCGCCATTCTCATGCCGGATACCTCCGTCCCGTTTGCCGGTGGTGTCCCCTCGCGCAAACCTCGTCATAGTCCGCCGCACAAAAGAAACGTGCGAGGAAACATGACTGAGAGCATCGTTGATGCCGTAGCGCCGTCGGTCGCGGCGCCTGGCGCGGTGTCGCCGCGAAAAGTGTTCTGGGCGACCTGGTTCGGATGGATGCTCGATGGCTTCGATTCCTCGATGTACGCCTACATCCTGGTCAGTGCGTTGAGCGAGCTGCTGCCGGCCAGCGGCATCGAGCCGAGCAAGGCCAATATCGGCATCTATGGCGGGTTGTTGTTCTCGATCTTCATGCTGGGCTGGGCCTGCTCGATGGTCTGGGGCTGGGCCGCCGACCGTTACGGGCGGGTCAGGATCATGTGCTGGACGGTGCTGGTCTACTCGCTGTTCACGGCCTTGTGCGGGCTTGCAACCGGGATCGTGATGTTTGCCTTGTTTCGCTTTGTTGCCGGCTTCGGCATCGGCGGCGAATGGGCCGCGGGCACGCCGCTGCTGCAGGAATCCGTGCCCGAGAACACACGGGTGCGGCTCGCCGGATGGCTACACACGGCGACGCCGACCGGGCTGTTCCTCGCCGCCGCCGTGACGCTCGCGATCGGCAGCACGCTCGGCTGGCGCGGCATGTTCCTGCTCGGCATCCTGCCGGCGCTGCTGATTGCGTATCTGCGCAGCAACATTCCCGAGCCGGAACACAGCGCGTCGCGCGAGCAGCCTCGGGTCTCGGCATTGTTTGCTGGCGATCAGGCGCGCACCACCTGGGCCGCCGCCCTGATGATGGCCTGCATCATCTTCGGCCTGTGGTCGTCGAACTTCTGGGCGCCCACCGTGATTGCGACCAAGCTGGTCGCAGCCGGCGCGACGCCGGCGCATGCGCAGGAGATGGGCGCAGTGGCTGGCTTGATCACCAATGTCGGCACTTTGATCGGCTGCCTCCTTGTACCATGGCTCACCGGCTGGCTCGGCAGCCGGCGCCGCACCGCGGTGCTGTTCTTCATCGGCGGGTTGATCTCCGTCGTGGTCTGCTATGAGGTCGCGATCGAATGGCTCGATAGCCTGACGCTGTTCATGGTGCTGCTGCCGGTGCTCGGCTTCTTCACCAATGGCGTGTTCGGCCTGTTCACGATCTGGCTGCCGGAGATGTTTCCGTCCGCACTGCGCGGTTCGGGTTCCGGCTTTGCCTTCAGCATGGGCCGCGTGCTCGGCGCAGCCGGCCCGTCGCTGATCGGCGCGCTCGCCGCCCGCACCGGGAGCTTTCCGCTGGCGATCTCGATGCTGTCGCTGATTTATGTGATCGGCCTGCCGTTGATCGCCCTGGCGCCGGAGACGGCCGGCAAGCCGCTCGCGAAATAGCGAACGCGTCGGCTCTCAGGCGCGGCCGGCTCCGTCGCGCCTGCCACCTGCGAAGCGCTATTCCGCCGGCTTCGCGACGGCCGTCGCCGTCGTAGCCACTGGCGGCTTCGGCGCCTTGTCGACCTTCTTCGACCAGGAGCGGTAATAGGCCAGCACGGTCATCAGCACGATGCCGACCACGCTGACCACGATCTGCATCCAGAGGCTGCCGGAGACCTCGACCAGCACCACATGCGCGACCACGGCGAGGAAGACGCCCGAGCAGAACACCTCGAGCGACTGCTGCCCGCATTTGATGATCGGCTGGAACACCGGCCATTCGTATCCCGCCCATTCGCGCGGCAGGAAACGGGTGACGAAGAAGGCAAGCACGATGAAGTGCAGCACGCGATAGGGCGCGAGGTTGGTCTTGTCGTTCGGATTGAAGGCGTCATAGAGCCAGGGCGGCATCGCCTGACCGAGCTCCGGGAAGCGGCCCGCCAGCGTCATCACCATTGCGAACAGCAGATAGGCACCACCGAGCCAAAGGAAGGCGCGCGAGCGGATGAAATCGATCGACTCGCTGGCGCCGCCGAGCGCGAACCAGCCGCCGAACACGAACAGGAACTGCCAGCAGAACGGGTTGAAGTACCATGTGCCGGATGGATAGGCCGGCAGATTCCAGCCGAAATGACGTGCGGCGAGATAGAGCAGGAACGAGGCCAGCAGCGTCAGATTGAGCTTCCGCAGCATCGCCCACAGCACCAGCGGATATACCAGCATCAGCGCGATATAGAGCGGCAGCACGTCCATGTTGACCGGCTTGAACGCCAGGATCAGGCCCTGATAGAGCGTCTCCGCCGGGTTCTGCATGAAGCCCGCGACGTTGAACTCGTTCTGCAGATTGGGGTCGTGATAGCGCTGCGCGAGATAGCCGATCTCGGCGATGTAGATCACGAACAGCAGGACGTGCGCGACATAGATCTGCCAGGCCCGCTTGATCAGGCGGGTGGTGCCGATCACCGTGCCGCGCTCGAGCATCATCCGCGCATAGACAAAGGACGCGGTGTAGCCAGAGATGAAGACGAACAGATCGGCGGCGTCGCTGAAGCCGAAATTCTTCTGCGTGATCCAGTTCACCGCGTTGTTGGGGATATGATCGAGATAGATCGCCCAGTTGGCGAAGCCGCGCAGCAGATCGAGGCGGTAGTCGCGGCCACGCGGCGGCAGAACAGCCTTGACGTCCATCAGTTCGCTCCCATCCCCAGTGCCCACGTGTCCGCGATGTCATACTAGAACAGGATTTCGACGGCTGTGTATCCGTTTCTGGGAAAGGATCGTCTCAACCGCGGGGCAAACAACGCTGAATTTGGATCAAATCGTTCGCGACTAGTGCTGTACGAACCCGTTATGCAGCGTGGTGAACAGCGTCCTGCCCTTCTTCACCAGGTCATATTTGCGGCCGTAGAGCAGCCAGACCGCGGTGAGGTGGCACATCCCGCCCATCATCAGCGACATCGCGGTGTAGGGATCGAGATTGCGGCGATAGATGCCGGCGCGGCTTGCCTGCCTGATCAGCTGCACATAGCGCAGCGCGTATTTGTCGACCGCTTTCTTGATCCGCGGCTCGGCCGCCAGCACGCTCGGCCAGATCTCGAGGAAGAACACGCGGCCCCAGCTCGGGTTGTCCTTGATGTATTGGAAGTTGGTCAGGAAGATGATGCGAAGCTGCTCGACGGGATCGCCTCCCTTCACCAGCAGCGGTTCGGTCTTCTGATACAGCGCTTCGAAATTGCCCTCGGGCACATCGAGCACCAGCGCGCGCTTATCCTCGAAATAGTCGTAGAGGCTGGAGAGCGGCACCTTGGCCGTCGCAGCGATGTCGGTGAGCGAGGTGCCGTCGATACCTCTCTGGCCGAACAGCCTGGTCGCCGCCGAGAGAATCTGCTCGCGCCGGTCGCGGCTGCGTTGTTGCTTGAGCTTGAGCGTCGTCCCCGAAGCCACTTTCGTCTCCACGCGTCCCGCAAAAACAGTAAGGCAGCGGGATCGGAACACAAGCGTTATTGCTGCGACATACAGCGTAAGATTGTCACTGGATCGATGCGTTCCGCCGTTCCCGATTGCGGAACGCGTTGCGGGCGATGATCTGGCGCATGATCTCGGATGTGCCGTCCAGAATGCGGACGACGCGTGTTTCCCGCCAGATGCGTTCAATCGGCAGGTCCCTGGAATAACCGGCACCACCGAACAGCTGCATGGTCATGTCGGCGACGCGCTGCACCATATCGGCGCCGGTATATTTGGACAGCGCCGCCGCGGCGGTGCGGGCGGCGGCGTCGCCCTGGTCGTAACGCCACGCCGCCTCATAGGCAACGAGGCGCGCGGCATGCAGCGCGCTTGCCATGTCGGCGATCTGCCACTCGATGCCTTGATGATCGCGCAGCTTGCGGCCGAACGTCTCGCGCTCGGAGACATGGTCGAGCGCGTAGTCCAGGAGCTGGCTCGCCGCACCGACGCAATAAGCGCCCCAATGCGTGCGCCCGGCATCCAGGCACCGCATCGCGATGGCGAATCCGTCGCCCTCCTGGCCGAGCAGGTTTTCGCAGGGAATGCGGCACTCCTCGAAGATGACTTCGGCATGCTCCGAGCCGCGCCCGGCGGCCATCTCGACCACGCGGCCGATGGCGAGGCCCGGTGTCTTCGCATCGACGACGAAGGCCGCAATGCCCTTCGCGCCCCGGGCCGGATCGAGCGTGGCGAATACCGTGAAGACGCCGGCGACCGGCGCATTGGTGATGTAGGTCTTGCGGCCGTCGAGCACGTAATGATCGCCGTCGCGCCGCGCCCGGGTCTGGATCCGCGCGGCATCGGATCCGGCGTTCGGCTCGGTCAGCGCGAAGGCGCCGATCACCCGTCCGCTGGCGAGCTTGGGCAGCCAGCGGTCGCGAACCTCCGGCTGCGCGAAGAACTCGATCGCCTTCGAACCGATGTGAACGTTGACGCCGCTCAGATAGTAGAAGGCGGTGTGCGCCTTCGCGAGCTCCTCGATCGCAATGCAGCTGCCGAGCATCGACAGACCGAGCCCGCCGAATTGCTTCGGCGTGTTGGTGCCGAACAATCCCATCCTGCGCAGCGCGGCTATCGCGTTGTCCGGCACCACGCCGGTCGCCTCGATCGCGGCATCGTGCGGCTGCAATTCGCTGCGCACGAACTCGCGCAGACGGCCTTGCAGAACGCGCAGATCGTCGGGAAGCTCGAAATGCATGGCGTCACCAAATTCGAATAATCTTCGAAAAATGTGCGATGTCATCCCGGCGATGTCAAGATTTCGGGCACGCGCTGGAAAACCAGGCGGCCCTGGCCGGATGACACGACGCGGGCGAGATCGCCGCGAAACCTTGCCGGCGGCGTTTCCGCCGCAAGTTTGTCCATTTCTTGCGCGACAAAACCACGAGTTGTGAGTAGATGGTTTGTCACTGGGGGAAGAAATGATGCTGCACGCGCTTCGATCGACCCATTCGACACGCACGATCGTCGGGCTCGCCGCCGCCCTGATGATCGGGCTGGCCTCACCGGTATCAGCACAACAGGCCTCCGGAACCGCACTGGCCAAGGTGCTCGTGCTCGGCACCGGCGGCACCATCGCGGGCCAGGCCAACGCGCGCGCCGGCAATGCCTATGATTCAGGCAAGGTCAGCGCGGCGAACCTGATCGCGGCGATTCCCGGCATCGACAAGCTCGCTCAGATCTCGGCCGAGCAGATTTCCTCGATCGGCTCGCAGGACATGAACGACAAGGTCTGGTTCGACCTCGTCAAGCGCATCCGCGCCGCCATTGACAACAAGGAAGTCGACGGAATTGTCATCACCCATGGCACCGACACGATGGAGGAGACCGCGTTCTTCCTGCAGAACGTGCTGGACACCGACATGCCGGTGGTGCTGGTCGGCTCGATGCGGCCGTCGACCGCGATCGGCGCCGATGGGCCGGCCAATCTTTACGACGCGATGCGGGTCGCCTCGGCGCCGGAATCCCGCGGTCGCGGCGTGCTCGTGGTGCTCAACGATACCATCCATGGCGCGCGCTGGGTGCAGAAGACCAATACCACCAGCGTCCAGACTTTCCGCTCGCCCGATGCGGGGCCGGTCGGTTATGTCGACACCGGATCGCTGCGCTTCCTGGCGGCGGCCCCAGCCAAGGGGGCCAAGCTGAAGCTGCCGGACGCACCGCCGCTGCCGCGGGTCGACATCATCTATTCGCACGCCAACATGGATGCCGCGGAGGTCGAGGACGCGGTCAAGCGCGGCGCCAAGGGCATCGTGCTGGCCGGCGTCGGCGACGGCAACTCATCGAAGGGCGCGATCGACGCGCTGGCGGCCGCGGCAAAGCAGGGCGTCGTCGTGGTGCGGTCGACCCGGGTCGGCTCCGGCTATGTCAACCGCAATGTCGAGGTCGAGGACGACAAGCTCGGCTTTGCCGTCTCGCTCGATCTCAATCCGCAGAAGGCGCGCGTCCTGCTCGAACTCCTGATCGCCAACGGCATCACCGATCCCAAGTCGGTGCAGCAGGCGTTCGCCCAGCCGTGATCGCATAGACACGAGGCGCCATGTATCTCGGGATCGATCTCGGCACCTCGGCGGTCAAGACCGTGCTCGTCGACGCCGCGCAGCGGGTGGTGGCGAGCCGCAGCCTGTCGCTGACTGTGGCCTCGCCGCATCCTGGCCATAGCGAGCAGGACCCGGCGCAATGGGTCGACGCCGCGTTCGCGACGCTCGACGCGCTGAAGGCGGAGCATCCGGCCGAACTGGCTGAAGTCGTCGGCATCGGCCTGTCGGGCCAGATGCACGGCGCGACGTTGCTTGATGCCGATTGGAAGCCATTGCGGTCCTGCATTCTCTGGAACGACGGACGCTCGGCCGCGGAATGCGCTGAGCTGGAGCAGCGTTGGCCGGCGTTGCGGGCGACCACTGGCAACAAGGCGATGCCGGGCTTCACGGCGCCCAAGCTGTTGTGGGTCGCCAGGCACGAACCGGAGATCTTCGCAGCGACCAAGCTGGTGCTGCTGCCGAAGGCCTATCTACGACTGGTGCTGACGGGCGAGGCGATCGAGGATATCTCGGACGCTTCGGGAACATTGTGGCTCGATGCGGCGCGGCGGGGCTGGTCCGATGCGGCGCTGGAGGCGACCGGCCTGTCGCGCCGCCAGATGCCGCGTCTCGTCGAGGGCTGCGCGCCGTCGGCACGGCTGTTGGGCGAGCTCGCGCAGCGCTGGGGCATGACCAAGCGGCCGATGATCGCCGGCGGCGCCGGCGACAATCCGGCGGGCGCCATCGGTATCGGTGCGATCGGTCACGGCTCGGCCTTCGTCTCGCTCGGAACGTCCGGTGCGCTGCTGGCGCCGACCGGTACGATCGCCACCAACCCTGAACGCGCCGTGCACACCTTCTGTCACGCCATTCCCGGGATGTGGATCCAGGCCGGCGCAATCCTCTCGGCGGCGTCGTGCCTGGCCTGGATCGCGCGGTTGCTGCGGACGCCCGAGGCCGAATTGCTGGCGCCGCTCGGGGCGCAGCCGACGGCGCCGTCGCCGGTCAACTTCCTGCCTTATCTGTCCGGCGAGCGCACGCCGCATGACGATCCCGATGTGCGCGGCATGCTCGACGGCATCAGTCACGGCACCGATCGCGATGCGATCGTGCAGGCGGTGCTCGAAGGCGTCGCCTTCGCGCTGGCGGATTGCCGCGACGTGCTTGCCGATAGCGGCGTGGCGATCAACGCGGTCGATGCCATCGGCGGCGGCTCGCGCTCGCGGTTCTGGCTTTCCGTGCTCGCCAATGTGCTCGACATTCCGGTGCATCGCTTTGCCGATGGCGAAACCGGGGCTGCGTTCGGCGCCGCGCGGCTCGGACGCCTCGCCATCAGCGGCGAGGCGATCGAGGCCGTCTGCACCGCGCCGCCGCGCGTCGAGACGTTCGAGCCCGACCGCGCGCTTGCGCAAGCCTATGCAGAGCGGCTGCCGAAATGGCGCAGCCTGTATCGGCCACGGCGCTGACCAAAGTCAGCGCGTCCTTGAATTTCATGGTCTGGAGGTCATGCCGGAACAGGTCCCTCGATCCGGTGTACTTCACGAACGGCGTCACGATTGGCGATCCGGGCGTAATGCGCGGCCAGGTTCGGGTAGGCGCCAATATCGAAGCCGACGCGAGGCGTCCAGCCTGTCATCGCATAGAGACCGACGTCGGCAATGGAGTAGCTCTCGCCCAATAGATAGGAGCCCTTAGAGAGGTGTTGGTCGAGAAAGGCGAACCGCGCCCTCAGTCGCTCGCGGAAAACGTCCCTCGCTCGCTCATCCAGCGCGGTGTAGAACAACGGGCCGAGACCTCCCTTGTGCAGCTCACTGGAGAGGAAATTCAGCCAGGCCTGCAACCTGGCCCGCTCGAGGGTTCCGTGCGATGGCGCGAGCCTTCCGGTCGGGTCGCGGTCCGCGATGTACTGGACGATCGCGGCTGCCTCGAGCAGGACGTTGCCATCATCGAGCACCAAAGCCGGTATGTATCCCAGCGGGTTTATGGTTCGATAGTCTCCGCCATCCGCCATCGTCTTGCTTGCTTCATCGACTCTGACGCCGACAAAGGGAAGACCGCTCTCGAGCATGGCGACATGGGGCATCAGCGATATCGTGCCCGGCGCGTAGTACAGCTTCATGCCACAATCTTTCTCCGGCGCAGACGCAATCAGGAGCGCTGCGCGCCGGCGAGCAGAATGGGCGAACGTTCGGCCGCGACGCAATCGTGAAAATTCGCTTTGCCTTGCCGCTCCGGTTCCAGTCTTGTGATCATCGGAAGGTATTGCCCTACGTAGCGGCCTTTTGTTTAATGCGCCCACGCGCGCGAGGAACCGAAAACAACTTGCGGGTGCGACGCAACGCCGTCGATGCAGTGGGGAGGCAGGATGAACGACCCGATCCTCGAGATGCGCCGGGTCTCCAAGTCTTTCTTTAGCATCAAGGCGCTGCGCGGCGTCGACCTCACGGTCTATCCCGGCGAAATCCACGCGCTGATGGGAGAGAACGGCGCCGGCAAATCGACGCTGATGAAGATCCTGTCGGGGGCCTACCGGCCCGATCCGGGCGGCGAGATCCGCATCGGGGGCAAGCCCGTCAGCTTCAACGGCCCACATGCCGGACGTGCGGCGGGCATCTCGATCATCTATCAGGAGCTGTCGCTCGCGCCCAATCTCAGCGTGGCGCAGAACATCTATCTCGGCCGCGAGGTCTCGCGCTTCGGAATGCTGGCGCGCGAGGTGATGGAGGCCGCCATCGGTCCGATCCTCGAACGGCTCGGCGCGGATTTCGCGCCGTCGACGCTGGTGGCCGGTCTGTCGATGGGCCAGCGCCAACTCGTCGAGATCGCCCGCGCGCTGCACGCCCGCTCGAAGATCCTGATCATGGACGAGCCGACCACCGCGCTGTCGGCCGGCGAGAGCGAGCGGTTGTTCGGCCTGATCCGCCGGCTTCGTGCCGAAGGACTTGCCATCATCTACATCTCACATCGCATGGACGAGGTGTATGCGCTCGGCGATCGGGTCACGGTGCTCCGTGACGGCACGCTGGTCGGCTCGCTCGACAAGCCGGAGATCCGCGCCGACACCATCGTCCGCCTGATGGTCGGACGCGACGTCTCGTCCTTCTACAAGAAGGAGCATGATCCGCGAGCACTGCACGGCCCGCCCATGCTCGCGGCCGTCAACATCGCCGACGGACGGCGGGTCAAGGGGGGCTCGCTCACTGTGCATGCCGGCGAGGTCGTCGGCCTCGCCGGGCTTGTCGGCGCCGGCCGCACCGAGCTTGCGCATCTGATCATCGGCGCCGCGGCAAAAATCGCCGGCCATGTCGAGATCGAAGGACGCACGGTCGACATCCGCAACCCCGGCGAGGCGCTGGAGGCGGGCATCGCCTATTTGACCGAGGACAGGAAGGCGCTCGGTCTGTTCCTCGACATGTCCTGCCTCGACAACATCAATCTCGCGGTGCTGGGCCGCGATGCCAGGCTTGGCGGCATCCTCGACCGCGACAAGGCGCGCGACCGCGCCAGCAAGGCATTCGCGGCGTTGGCCATCCGTGCCACCGATATCCGCGTTGCGGCAGGCGGCCTCTCCGGCGGCAACCAGCAGAAGGTGTTGTTGTCGCGCCTGCTTGCGACCACGCCGAAGATCCTGATCCTCGATGAACCGACGCGCGGCGTCGATGTCGGTGCCAAGTCCGAGATCTATTCGATCATCGACAACCTTGCGAAGTCGGGCACAGCGGTGCTGGTGATCTCATCCGATTTGCCGGAGATCATCGGCATCTGCGACCGCGTCATCGTGATGCGCGCCGGGCTGCTTGCCGGCGAGATCAAGCGGACGGCGACGACGCCGCTCGACCAGGAGCAGATCATGGCGCTCGCAACCGGAATGGAGCAGCTCGATGCCTGATGACGGTGCTTCCGCGAAGGCCGCCGCGGCGCCCGGCCTCGTTGCCGCGCAGGAGACGAGGCGTCAGCGCACGCGGCTGCTGATCCGTTCGGCCGGCATGCTGCCGGTGCTGGTGCTGCTGTGCATCGGCTTTCATCTGCTGTCGGACGGCCGGTTCTTCACCGCGCAGAATCTCGGCATCGTGGTGCAGCAGGCTGCCGTCAACACCGTGCTGGCGGCGGGCATGACCTTCGTGATCCTCACCGGCGGCATCGATCTGTCGGTCGGCTCTATCCTGGCGGCCTCGGCGATGGCCGGGCTGATCATCTCCAAGCTTCCCGATGTCGGCGCGCTGTGGCTGCCGGCCGCGGTGCTCACGGGCGCGATCTTCGGCATCCTCAATGGCGGCCTCATCGCACTGCTGCGGCTGCCGCCCTTCATCGTGACGCTGGGCTCGCTCACCGCGGTGCGCGGCGTGGCGCGCCTCCTGGGTGCCGACACCACGGTGTTCAATTCGGAGATTCCCTATGCCTTCATCGGCAATGGTTCGCTGACGCTTGTTCCTGGCGTGCTGTCGATCCCCTGGCTCTGGGTGATCGCGCTGCTCGTGATCCTGGTCTCCTGGCTGGTGCTGCGTCGCACCGTGCTTGGCGTGCACATCTACGCGGTCGGCGGCAATGAGAGCGCGGCGCGGCTCGCCGGCATCAAGGTCTGGGCCGTGCTGATCTTCGTTTATGGCGTGTCGGGCCTGCTTGCCGGTCTCGGCGGCGCCATGCAGGCGGCACGGCTCTACGCCGCCAACGGCCTGCAGCTCGGCCAGTCCTACGAGCTCGATGCGATCACTGCCGTGATCCTCGGCGGCACCTCCTTTGTCGGCGGCATCGGCTCGATCTGGGGCACGCTGGTCGGCGCGCTGATCATCGCCGTGCTGTCGAACGGGTTGATCCTCACCGGCGTGTCCGACGTCTGGCAGTATGTGATCAAGGGCCTCGTGATCATCGGCGCGGTGGCGCTCGACCGCTACCGGCTGCAGGGCTCGGCGCGCACCTAGGGCATGATCCGGAAAAGTGTGAAGCGGTTTTCCGAAGAGGTCATGCCCAAACAAGTCAGTTCGTCGCGATCACTGGTCGACGTGGCGGAGCTTCAAGCAGACCAGGGAGGAAGCCAATGTTGAAGTCGATCTCGCTTGCCGGCGCCGCCATAGCGCTTGTCTTGAGTGCCGCCCCGTCCTCGGCCAAGGAGCTCAAGGCGATCGGCATCTCGCTGGGCTCGCTCGGCAACCCGTTCTTCGTCGCGTTGTCGAAGGGGGCCGAGTTCGAGGCGAAGAAAACCAATCCCAACGTCAAGATCACGACGGTCGGGTTTGAGTACGACCTCGGCAAGCAGGTGACCCAGATCGACAATTTCATCGCCGCCGGCGTCGATTTGATCCTGCTCAACCCCGGCGATCCCAAGGCGGTTGGGCCTGCGATCAAGAAAGCCCAGGCCGCCGGCATCATCGTCGTTGCGGTCGACACCGCGGCCGAAGGCGCGGATGCCACGGTCACCACCAACAACGTCCAGGCCGGCGAGATCTCCTGCCAGTACATCGTCGATAAGCTCGGCGGCAAGGGCGACGTGATCATCGAGAATGGGCCGCAGGTCTCCGCGGTGATCGACCGCGTGACCGGCTGCAAGAACGTGCTCGGCAAGAGCCCAGGCATCAAGGTGCTGTCCAGCGACCAGGACGGCAAGGGCTCGCGCGAAGGCGGCCTCACCGTGGCGCAGGGCTATCTGACCCGCTTCGCCAAGATCGACGCCATCTTCGCCATCAACGATCCGCAGGCGATCGGCACCGACCTCGCCGCGCGCCAGCAGAACCGCAGCGGCATCGTCATCACCGCGGTCGACGGCGCGCCCGACATCGAGGCCGCGCTCAAGGATCCCGGCTCGCCGCAAATCCAGGCTTCGTCCTCGCAGGATCCGTTCTTCATGGCCCGCCGCGCGGTACAGATCGGCGTCGGCCTGCTCAACGGTCAGAAGCCGGCTTCGACCGTCGAGCTGTTGCCGTCAAAACTCGTGACCCGCGACAACATCGCCGAGTACAAGGGTTGGACCTCGAACCGTTCACAATAGTACGCCCGGCACGGGCGCCGTGGCTGCGGTTCAAACGGCGTTCGCGCGGTGGACCGTCAGCCTCGCGCCGCCAGCGGGCGGCGGCGCCTTGTTCGCTGCTCGCCATGCTGCAAGCAGCAGGCCGCGGGCCTCGGCGATGCGCGACATCACGGTGGTGACGGGAACGCCGGTGACCGCGGCGATCTCCTTGTAGGAGAGGTTGATCACGTCGCGCAGTGCGATGACTTCGCCGAGCGGCGCAGGCAGGTCATCGACCAGTTGCCGGATCATTGGCGTGCCATTTTCCTTATTGCCGGCAACGTGCGTCGGCGCGCCCCGGCGGCCGAGCATTTCGCCAAGTCTTTCCTGGCAGACGGTCTTGAGGATCGCGAGCAACCACGGCCGGACGGCGGTGCCGCGAAAGCCGTCGAATTGGCGCAGCGCGCGCTGGTAACAGTTCTGCACGGCCTGTTCGGCGTCCGCCTCGGTTCGCATCAGGATTTGGGCGAATGCATAGGCATCGTCGAGCCACGGCAGGGCGGCGTCACGAAACTGCTGCGCCGTTTTATTCCCGGCTTTCGCGCTTCGCATCATAGGGTTGCATCTCGTGAATAGCTTTACCGTCAATCGGCGGAGTGGTATCAGGCTCCCCGCCGGAGTCGTGGACCGTCGCGCCAAGCGTAGGGACAGGAACGACATGCGCACGCCGGGCAGCAAACGATCGATCGGGTCAGCGTTCTGATCGATCGGGCGTTCGGAGCACGGATCATGTCCGAGACACAGGTGCCCAACCGGTTCTCGATCTTCCACCACGGGCTGGCGAAGGGGCCGGCCTATGAGGCCTGGCGCGAGGGCATCTGCCGCGGCTTCTGCCGGCTCGATGTCGGGCCGACCGACGACAACCGGATTGATTGCCACAATGAATTCACGCTGCTGCACACGGTCGCGATCGCGACGCCGCGCGGCGGCTCGGCCCGCTTTGCGCGGACCCGCGCGCTGCTTGACGACGGCTGCGACGATCTGGTGCTGATCTTCGCGACCCGCGGCACGGTGCAGGTCACACAAGGCAGCAAGACGATCGAGATCAGGCGCGGCCAGATGTGCCTCACCGAAATGAATATCGTCGGCACCGCCGACCTCACCCAGTCCGGCAGTTTTACGACGACGCGGTTTCCGCGGCGCCTCCTGCTCCAGGTCGCGCCATCAGCGGAGACGCAGCTGGCGCGAACGCTCGGGCGCGATATGGCCCTGAGCGCGATGATCGAACGTTATTCCGCGCTCTGTACCGAACTTGCCGGCGACCTCGACATGCCGGGCCAGCGGGCAGCGGCGCATCATCTCGCCGATCTGGTCGGACTCGTGCTCGGCAGCAGTGCCGAGACGAAGGAGCTGGCGGCGCGGGATGGCATCGCGAAGGCGCGGCTCGATCTGATGAAAGCCGATGTCCTGAAGAACCTCGACAATGGCAAGCTCACGATCGAGGCCGTCGCACAGGCTAATGCGCTGAGCACGCGGCAGGCCCAACGGCTGTTCGCATCCGAAGGCACCACGTTCTCGGAATTCGTCCTGGAGCAGCGCCTGCTGCTGGCGCGCCGGCTGCTGCTGCACGGGCAGGGTGCCGGCCGCAAGATCAGCGACATCGCCTATACGGTCGGCTTCAACGATTTGTCCTATTTCCACCGCGCGTTCCGCCGGAAGTTCGGCGTTGCTCCGGCGGAGATGCAGACGGAACTGGGGCGGCAGCATTGAACGCGTCTCGCCGCTGACGTAGATCAGGGGACCGGCTTCATCCCAACGCATGTGGTCTCCATGCCCCTCTGGACCTGCGAACAATGCGGCGCGCAATTTCCTGAAACCGCAGCGCCGCCGCCGTCCTGCCCGATCTGCGAGGACGAGCGGCAATATGTGAACTGGAAAGGTCAGGCCTGGCTGACGCGCGAGGACCTCGCGCAGCGGCACAAACTGGTCTGCCGCGACGATCTGGGCCTCGTTGGACTGGCGCTCGAGCCGTCTTTTGCGATCGGGCAGCGCGCGCTGCTGGTGCCGGATCGCGGCGGCTGTGTGATGTGGGACTGCGTGCCGCTCGCCACGCCGGAGGCGATCGCGCATGTCCGGTCGCTCGGCGGGCTGAAGGCGATCGCGATCTCGCATCCGCATTATTATGGCGCGGTCGCCGACTGGAGCGCAGCGTTCGACAACGCGCCTATCTACCTGCACGGCGACGACGCGCAATGGGTGACGCGGCCCTATCGGTCGATCGTGCCGTGGCAGGGCGACAGCCATCGCATCTCCGATGACATCCTGCTGCTGCGCGGCGGCGGACATTTCGCCGGCGCCACCATGCTGCATTGGCGCAAGGGCGCCGACGGGCGCGGTGCGCTGTTGACCGGCGATATCGCGATGGTCGCGATGGATCGGCGCTCGGTCAGCTTCATGTATTCCTATCCGAACTACATCCCGCTCAATGCATCGGCGGTCCGCCGCATCGCGCGGGCGGTCGAACCGCTGGCGTATGATCGGATCTACGGCGCCTGGTGGAGCAAGAACATCGCCGCCGACGCCAAGGCGGCGTTCGACCGTTCGGTCGAGCGCTATATTGCGGCCATCTCGGGCTGACGGTTCCCCGCGCTTGGCTTGCCAGCCGGCGTGTTCGCGCTATATCAGGGCTTTCCCGCCACCTGAGGTTTGTCCGAGTTTCCGCATGACCAGCACTGCTGCCGCCGAATCCCAGCCGTTCCAGGCCGAGGTTGCCGAATTGCTGCACCTGATGGTGCATTCGGTCTATTCCGAGACCGATATCTTCCTGCGCGAATTGATCTCGAACGCGTCGGACGCCTGCGACAAGCTGCGCTACGAGGCGATCGCCAATCCCGGCCTGATCACCGACGGCACGCCGCCGGAGATCAGGATCGTGCCGAACAAGGCAGCCAACACGCTCTCCGTGGTCGATACCGGCATCGGCATGGAACGGGCGGAGCTGATCGACAATCTCGGCACCATCGCCCGCTCCGGCACCAAATCGTTCCTGTCGAAGCTGACGGAAGCCAAGGACGGCGCCAACCTGATCGGCCAGTTCGGCGTCGGCTTCTATGCCGCCTTCATGGTCGCCGAGAAGATCGTCGTCACCAGCCGCCGCGCCGGCAGCGATGAAGTCTGGGTGTGGTCGTCGGAAGGCGGCAGCGGTTTCGAGATCGCCCGCGCGAGCGAGGAGGCCGCGAGCCGCGTCGCGCGCGGCACCGAGATCGTGCTGCATCTGAAAAAGGACGCCGCCAAATATCTCGAGACTTACGAGATCGAGCGCATCGTCCGCGAATATTCCGACAACATCCAGTTTCCGATCCTGCTGGTGCCGGAGGAGGGCGAGCCGCGCCAGATCAACTCGGCGAGCGCACTGTGGCAGCGCTCGAAATCCGAGCTGACGCCGGAGGACTATTCGCAGGCCTACAAGCAGATCGCGGGCGCGTTCGACGAGCCGGCGATGACGCTGCATTATCGCGCCGAGGGCCGGCAATCCTATGCCGTGCTGCTGTTCGCGCCGTCGCAAAAGCCGTTCGACCTGTTCCAGGTCGAGCGCAAGGGCAAGGTCAAGCTCTATGTCCGCCGCGTCTTCATCGCCGACGACGCCGAGCTGCTGCCCGCGTACTTGCGCTTCATCCGCGGCGTGATCGACAGCGAGGACCTGCCGCTCAACATCTCGCGCGAGATGCTGCAGAACAATCCGCAGCTGGCGCAAATCCGTAAAGCGGTTACCAGCCGCGTCGTGAGCGAGCTGGAGACGCTCGGCGAGAAGGAGCCGGAGACTTTTGCAAAGATCTGGGACGCGTTCGGCCCGGTGATCAAGGAAGGCCTGTGGGAGGATTTCGAGCGCCGCGAGAAGCTGCTGGCGCTGGCGCGCTTCACCACGACGTCGGGCGAGAACCGCTCGCTGAAGCAGATTGTCGACGACTTCAAGCCGAACCAGACCGAGATCTATTATCTGGTCGGCGACAGCGTCGAGCGGCTGAAGTCGAATCCGAAGCTGGAATCGGCCCGCGCCCGCGGCATCGAGGTGCTGCTCCTGACCGATCCGGTCGATGCGTTCTGGACCTCGGCGCCAATCGATTTCGGCGGCAAGCCGCTGAAGTCGCTGAGCCAGGGCGATATCGATTTCGGCCTGATCCCGCTCGTCGACGACAAGGCGGATGAGAAAAAGGACCAGCCCGAGGCCGATGCCGCGACCACGATCGCCGTGATCAAGGATGCGCTCGGCGAGCGCGTCTCCGATGTCCGCGCCTCGCAGCGGCTGACCGCGAGCGCATCGTGCCTCGTCGCCGGCGGCGACGCGCGCGACCGCGCGCTGGAGCGGCTGCTGGCCCAGCAGAATCGCGGCGAGATCACCAAGCCGGTGCTGGAGATCAACCTGCGCCATCCGCTGGTCGCGGCGCTCGCGACCGACACCGCGCAAGCCAAGGATCTGTCGCTGCTGCTGTTCGAGCAGGCGCAGATCCTCGACGGCGAGATGCCCGACGACCCCGCCGCTTTCGCTGGCCGTATGAACCAGCTCGTGCTGCGCGGCCTGGCAAGATAGCCGTGATGGCCGGCGTCAGCGCCGGCCATGCCGCCCGGCTCGTATGCTGCTCAGCTGATCGTGGCGGCGCCGGGTTGCGGATTGCCGAGCTCGTCGGTCGGCACCAGCTGCTGATTGAAGGCGGCGAAATACGCCGCCCATTCCGGCTCGCCGAGATCGACCATCACGGCGCCGTCCTGCCAGATATCGTTATGGTCGTTGGAATCATCGCCCGGGCGATGGATGAAGCCCTTGGTCGAGCCCTGGTTGAGATGGACGTCGTGCAGGCCGTCGCCCTGCTCGTAGAAGCGGCCGAAGATGTAGACGTCGCGACCCTCCTGATGCGCGCGCGACAACAGCCGCGCCAGTGACGCCGCCGGCTCGACATCCTCGGAGCTGTCCATCACGTCGCTGTCGCGCCACTTGCCGGTGTTGGCGAGCAAGTCGCTGCGCATGAAATCCAGCGCCGGCAGCGCCTTCTGTCCGGTCAGCTCGCGCGAGCCGGCGTCTGCCGCCGCCAGCGTCTGGATCACCGGATGGCGGAAATCAAACACCAGCTTGTATTTCAGCAGATCGTCCGCGTCGTTGGTGCCGACATTGATCGCGACATCCCATTGGCCGCCGTCGACATCGAGATTGCAGTGCAGGTGATACTGCGTCTCGTGCCCGTGGTGGGATCCCTTCATTTTGGGTTCGGAGGTGATCTTGGTCTTCACGAATCCGTAGACGAGGGTCACGGTGCGGTCCTTTCGGTTCGGGCGGGTGTCTCGTCCAAACTACAACCTTGGATAAGACAGGCGCGTGAAGCAGGACACAATCGCCGACCTGTTTTGCGTCACCGCCGTACGGCAGGCGCTGGCTTCGTCCGGCGCACGTGACGGCTTGACAAGCGCTGCGGCTATTGATGTTATGTTATAACATTACACAAAACGAATGCCGTATGCCCCGCCGCCGTCCATCCCTCCAGCAACTGTTTGATCTCGATGCAAAAACTCCCCGTCACCATCTTGTCCGGCTTCCTCGGGGCTGGAAAGACCACTTTGCTGAACCACGTCCTGAACAACCGCCACGGCCTGAAGGTTGCGGTGATTGTGAACGACATGAGCGAGGTGAACATCGACGCCGACCTCGTGCGCGATGGCGGTGCGAACCTGTCCCGGACTGACGAGAAGCTGGTCGAGATGAGCAATGGCTGCATCTGCTGCACCCTGCGCGACGATCTGTTGAAAGAGGTGCGTGCGCTCGCCGAGAGCGGCCGGTTCGATTATCTGCTGATCGAATCGACAGGGATTTCCGAGCCGTTGCCGGTCGCCGCAACGTTCGAGTTTCGCGATGAAGACGGAGAGAGCCTGTCCGATGTCGCGCGGCTCGACACCATGGTCACGGTGGTCGACGCCGCCAATCTGTTGAAGGACTACGCCTCGACCGATTTTCTCAGCCAGCGCGGCGAGGCGCTCGATGGCGACAAGCGCACGCTGGTCGATCTCCTGGTCGAGCAGATCGAGTTCGCCGACGTCGTCGTGCTCAATAAGGTCGATGCCGCGACGCCTGCGCAGCGCGAAGCTGCCCGCACCATCGTGCGCGCGCTCAATCCCGACGCCGACCTCGCCGAGGCGAATTTCGCAAAAGTGCCGTTCGACCGCGTGCTGGATACCGGTCGCTTCGCCTATGAGCGCGCGCAGCAGCATCCGCTCTGGCACAAGGAGCTGTACGGCTTTGCCGAGCACGTGCCGGAGACCGAGGAATACGGCGTCACGAGCTTCGTCTATCGTGCGCGGCGTCCGTTCGATCCGGTGCGTTTCCACGGCTTCCTGCGCGAGAGCTGGGGCGGCGTGATCCGCGCCAAGGGTCATTTCTGGATCGCAACGCGCCCGGATTGGTGCGGTGAGCTGAGCCAGGCCGGCGCCATCGTCCGCACCGAAGGCCTCGGCTCCTGGTGGGCGGCGATCCCGCGCGAGCGCTGGCCGGATCATGCGGACTGGCGGCTGATGATGCAGCGAAGCTGGAACGATCTCTATGGCGACCGCCGGCAGGAGCTGGTCTTCATCAGCTCCGCCATGAACGAGGACGACATTCGCCGCCGTCTCGACGCCTGCCTCGTCACCGGCAAGCCGGGCATGGACCCGCAGGCCTGGGCCGGATTGCGCGATCCGTTTCCGCCGTGGCGACGGGCAGGCGAGGCGGCGTGAGGTGGCAGCCGTAGCTTGCCATCACCGTCATCCCCGCGAAGGCGAAGCCTTTGCGCGGGGGTGACGATGAAATGAGTGAGGAAAACCCGATCTCAAACTGCCGCGTATCTGCTAGAGAATCCCTGAGCAGGGCGGAAACGGCGGCGTTGCGATGGCTGGCGGCAGCGAGATCTTCTACGGCGGCATTCCGGTGTTTCGCGGCTTCGCGCGCCTGATGGATCCGGCGCTGTATGCGCCGCTGCCCGATGACTGGACGGTCGGCGTCGCCGATATCGTGGAGTCGACCAAGGCGATCGCGGCCCAGCGCTACAAGGCGGTCAACATGGCCGGCGCCGCGGTGGTCGCCTCGGTCACCAATGCACTGGACGGCCGCGAATTTCCCTTCGTGTTCGGCGGCGATGGCGCAAGCTTCGCGGTTTCCCCCGCCGATCTCGACAAGGCCCGCGAGGCGCTGGCTGCGACCGCACGCTGGGTGCGTGACGACCTCGATCTGGTGCTGCGGGTGGCGCTGATGCCGGTGGCTGCAATCCGCGCCGCGGGCGCCGACGTCCGAGTCGCGCGCTTCGGGCCGTCGGCCAATCTCTCCTACGCGATGTTCTCCGGCGGTGGTCTGGCTTACGCCGATGCCGCGATGAAGCGCGGCGAGTTCGCGGTCGAGCCGGCGCCGCCGGGCACGCAGCCGGATCTGTCGGGCCTGTCCTGCCGCTTCGAGGTGATGCCGTCGGCGCGCGGCGTCATCCTGTCGGTGCTGGTGCTGCCGGCGAAGGACGCCGATCCCGCAGCCTTCCGCAAGGTGATCGAGGACATCGTCGTCCGCATCGAGAAGAGCCCCGATGCCGGCCGGCCGGTGCCGCCGGGCGGCCCGCCGTTGCGCTGGCCGCCGCAGGGGATGGAGTACGAGGCGCGTGCACGACGCGGCGGCTCGCTCGCGTTGCGCCGTGCCACGGTGCTCGCGTTCACGCTGTGGACCTATACGCTGATGCGGTTCAATATCCCGGTGGGCAAGTTCGTGCCGAAGAACTATCTGCGACAGCTGGTCGAGAATTCCGACTTCCGCAAGTTCGACGACGGCCTACGCATGATCCTGGATTGCACGCCGGAGCTCGCTGCCGAGCTCGAGCAGCGCCTCGCCGCCGCCGCTGCGCAGGGCGTCGCGCGCTACGGCCTGCATGAGCAGGATGCCGCGATGATGACCTGCTTCACCCCGTCGGCGATGCGCGCCGACCACGTCCACTTCATCGACGGCGCAAGCGGCGGCTACGCTTCGGCAGCCACGGTGTTGAAGACGCGCGCAGCGTAAATTCGATCAAGCGGCAAACGCGATGCGCCTCCCCCGCAAGCGGGAGAGGGGACGCAGTCCATTTGCCGTCAGAGTTCAGTGAGGGATTACTTCCCGACCCGCGTCCAGGTCTCGCCGCCGCACAGCGCGCCGACGCAGCCTTCGACGCGCAGTGTGCTCTCGCCGGTCACCGAGATGCTGCTCGCATAGGTGCCGCCGTCGTCGGCATTGTAGATCTGGCCCGACCATTTGCCCGCGGCCGCCGGCTGCATGCCGGAGAACAGCGGCAGTCCGATGATCGGCCGGTTGGCCAGCGACGGATTGGGATTCTTGTTGTCGACTTGCGGCTTGCCGGTCATCGGATCGATCGGATCGCGCAGGCTCACCACCACGCCGCAGATGCTGCCGCCGCATTTGCTGATCTTGACTCGGGCGTCGCCCGCCTGGGTCTGCCAGACGCCGAAAGGCTCGGGCGCGCTTTGTGCCTGCGCGGCAGGCACGGCGAGTGCCGTCGCGATGATTGCGATCACGAATCCGAATTTGCAGGCCATGGCTGTTCCCCAAAAGGTCGGCCTGCATAACAAGTCGAAAGATTTCTGCAATGTCATATTCGCGCGATCAGGCGCGCGTCACCCGGAAAAATTTTGTTGCTGTTGTCCTGGATGGCCATGCTCAGGCAATGCTCGGCTGCGCTGCGATCGTTAGCCCCAGCGGGTCAGCCGGATCGATATGATGGTGGCGAGGCCGAACGCCACCATCGCAGCCCCGACCAGCGCAAACAACGTCCAGGCCGGCGCGCTCACGGTAGCAAGCCACCAGCCGCCGATACCGACCAGCAGCAGGCGGATGGTCCCGGCCAGCACCGGTCCACCGACCTTGGCGGCGCCTTGCGAGGAGAAATACAGGCAAACGCCGACGCCGAAGAAGCCGAACGCCGGGCCCGCCAGCGCGAAATAAGACGAGGCGGCCGCGGTCACGCCGGGATCGGTGGTGAACAGCGCAATCCACAGCGTCGGTTTCAGTGCGACAACAAGTCCGACTAATCCGACCACAAGGCCGGCGACCGTGCCCGCAGTCCACGCCACCTTGCGAGCCCGCGTCACCAGTCCGGCGCCGATCGCCATGCCGACCATCGGCACCGAGGCGACGCCGACCGCGAACGCGATCGGGATCAGCAGGAATTCCAGCCGCGAGCCCATGCCGTAGCCGGCCAGCGTCTCGGTGCCGAAGCCTGCGAGGATCTTAGTGAAGATCAGGATGGTCAGCACGCTCTGCAAAGGCGACAGGCAGGAGATCGCGCCCACTTTCAGGATGTCGAGGAACATCGCGCGCTGGAAGCTGAACGCGGCGAAATCGAGCTTCAGCCGACTGCGGCCGGAGGCGAGATACCAGGTGAGGAAGATCGCGCCGCATGTGAAGGCCGTGAGCTGGCCCGCGGCGACGCCGCGCATGCCAAGGCTCGGCATACCGAACAGCCCGAGACCGAGCACGCCGCCGACCGCGATCTGGATCAGCGATACGGTGATCAGCGTCATCGAGGGAATCCGCATGTCGCCGGTGCCGCGTACGACGGAGGCCAGCGTGTTGACCAGCCAGATCGAGGTCGCGCCGGAGAACAGCACCTGCGAATAGTGCATCGATTGTTCGAGCACGCCGCCACGGCCGCCGAGCAGCGCATAGAAGTTGCGGCCGAAGCCCAGCATCATCACGGTGAAGAACAATCCGGCGCACGCCCCGATGATCGCCGCATGCAGCGCCAGATCGGCGGCGCGGTCGCGGTCGCCGGCGCCGAGCGCGCGGCTGATCGCCGACGAGACGCCGCCGCCCATCGCGCCGGCCGACATCATCTGGGTCAGCATCGCGAACGGAAACACCAGCGCAATGCCGGCCAGCGGCTCGGTGCCGAGCCGACCGATATAGGAGGTCTCCGCGACTGCAACCAGCGTCGAGCCGAACATGGCGATGGTGTTGGGGAGGGCGAGCTTCAGCAACGTCGGGAGGATCGGCGCGGTGAGCAAATGATCGACCGGCACCGCGGGCGTGGCTGCCGCGGGGCTGATGTCGTCGATCGAGGCATCAATGCTCATGCGTCGCGGCTCACTTCGCAATCGGGAGAGGGGGCGCACTGCAATTCGACGCCAGTAAACCGGGCTCGTAATCAATAAATGATGATCAACATGTTATGGGTTTGAGCTGGTCCTCGCCACCCGCGCTTGCGCAGGGGTCACCACGGCAGGCCGCATAGGTCGATCTTGCCCTGACGCGGTGCGCGGACGATGTCGTTGACGAACGGCGCCATCGCCTCGAAGCGGATTGGCCCGGAGGGCTGTTCGCACATGACTTCGCCGGTGAAGGGATGCCAGCCGCGCGCCTGGTAGAATGCGAAATTGTGCGGCTCGCAGAATAAGATTGCAAATTTCACCGCATCATTAGCACGCATCGTGTGCACGGCGGCGTCGAGCGCGAGTGAGGCGTAGCCGCGCCCCCGGCAATCCTCGCGGGTCGAGACCCCGCCGATGCCACCGACATGCACCTTGTGGCCATTCCAGGTGATGGTCCGGAAGTAGATACCGACATGGCAGGCCAGCCCGCTGTCATCGGGCGCGTCGAGCAGCACGCGCAAATCCGCGTGAGCCCATTTGATATCGGCCCAGTCCTTGTTCTGCATGACCTCCGGGCTCCAGACCGCCCGAAGCAGCGGCTCGGCGCGCTGCCATGACGCATCTCCGTTGAGAATGTCGATTTCGATGCTCATCGTCGCCGTCCTGGGTGTCGCCTTGGGTCTGCTTTGGGCTGTGCCGATCTGTCATACACGATCTGAAAATGCGGTGTTTCTCCGCCGTGGAACCTTCTATAAGGGGGGCCCGTTAAGTGTAGTCTCCCACCCTCTGTTGGACATTACCCCATGACCTTCACGCTACCCGATCTGCCCTACGCCCACGACGCCCTTGCGCCCTACATGTCCAAGGAAACGCTGGAGTTTCACCACGACAAGCATCACCAGGCCTACGTCACCAACGGCAACAACGCGATCAAGGGGACCGAATTCGAAGGCAAGTCCCTCGAGGAGATCGTGAAGGGCTCGTTCGGCAAGAACGCGGCCGTCTTCAACAATGCCGGCCAGCACTACAACCACATCCACTTCTGGAAGTGGATGAAGCCGAATGGCGGTGGCAGCAAGCTGCCCGGCCGGCTGGAAAAGAAGATCAACGAGGACCTCGGCGGCTTCGAGAAGTTCAAGGCCGACTTCGCCGCCGCCGGCGTTGGCCAGTTCGGCTCCGGCTGGGCCTGGCTGCAGGTCAAGGGCGGCAAGCTCGAGATCGCCAAGACCCCGAACGGCGAGAACCCGCTGGTCCACGGCGCGGTGCCGATCCTCGGCGTCGACGTCTGGGAGCACTCCTACTACATCGACTACCGCAACCGCCGTCCGGACTATCTGAAGGCGTTCGTCGACAGCCTCGTCAACTGGGACTATGTCGACGAGCTGTTCGGCAAGGCCGGCTGAGCGTCCTGATCGCAGTTCACGAACGGCCCTTCGCCCTCCGCTGGAGAGGGAGGGTCGACGCGAATGAAATGAGCGGCGGGGTGGGGTGACGGTCTATCCGCGCGTGAGACAGTCCGTGCTGAGAGATCACCCCACCCCGTTTCGCGCTCCGCTTCGCTTCATGCGAACCGACCCTCCCCCTCCAGGGGAGGGTGTATCTTGAGCAGCGCGTCTCGAGCATCTCCACACACCAACGGGGGCATTGGTGGGTAACGCGGCAAGCTATCTCCTCGTCTTCTTCGGCGGCGGTCTCGGCGCGACGCTGCGCCACCTGATCAATGTCACCTGCGCGCGCTGCATCGGCACCGCATTTCCTTATGGCACCTTCATCATCAACATCACGGGCTCGACCGTGATGGGCCTGATCGCCGGCTATCTCGCCTTCAAGGGCGAGGCCTCGCAGCCGTGGCGGCTGTTCCTGATGACCGGCATCCTCGGCGGCTACACCACCTTCTCCGCGTTCTCGCTCGACGCCGCGCTGCTCTATGAGCGCGGTGAGCTTGGGCTGGCGGCGCTGTATGTCGCGGGCTCGGTGGCGCTGTCGATCGCGGGATTGTTTGCCGGGCTCGCGATCATCAGGCATTTGACCTGAATCGTCATTCCGGGGCTCGCCAAGGGGTCCGCGCAACATAATCGGTGTCGTCCCGGCGAAGGCCGGGACCCATAACCACCGCTGCAAATGGTTGCGCGGTGCTGGAACGACGAGTCCCGTCGGCAACATCCGCCGCGGCGTATGGGTCCCGGCCTTCGCCAGGACGACATCGGTGGGGGCGGCGCCTACCCTCATGCGCTGGGAAATCCGTTCATTTCCGGAACCCGCCAACCGGCTCCGCCGGCGGCATTTCCGGCCTTCAAATTTCCCTTTGGTAACCTCGCCTTAACCATGATTAGCGTTTGGTTAGGGTCGGAATGACGCGTGAAAAGCCCTCGTTTTGACATGTTGGCAGGGGAAGCAGGGCCCGGCTTTGGACGGGCCCCCCATGCGACACATGTAAGAGGCTCTCGCGCAGTTTTGCCGCGCCGGGCGCGCGGCCGTGGAAGGGGTGCCGATTGGCGGCCCGCCGAATTGGGACACTTGCGTTGAGAGGATATTGCCGATGAATCCCGCCGACGTGGCGCAGTCAACTCTGCCACTGGCATCGAGCGATGTGTCGCTCATCGCATTGTTTTGGCAGGCCCATTGGGTCGTCAAATGCGTGATGCTGGGACTTCTGTCCTGCTCGGTCTGGGTCTGGGCAATCGCGATCGACAAGATCCTGCTCTATGCCCGTACCAAGCGGGCGATGGACAAGTTCGAGCAGGCCTTCTGGTCCGGCCAGTCGATCGAGGAGCTCTACCGGGCGCTCTCGGCCAAGCCGACCCAATCGATGGCGGCCTGTTTCGTGGCGGCGATGCGGGAGTGGAAGCGCTCCTTCGAGAGCCAATCGAGGTCCTTTGCCGGCCTGCAGGCGAGAATCGAGAAGGTCATGAACGTCTCGATCGCCCGGGAGGTGGAGCGGCTGGAACGGCGGCTCCTGGTGCTGGCGACCGTCGGCTCGGCCGGGCCCTTTGTCGGCCTGTTCGGCACGGTCTGGGGCATCATGTCGAGCTTCCAGTCGATCGCGGCCTCAAAAAACACCTCTTTGGCGGTGGTGGCGCCCGGCATCGCGGAAGCGCTGTTTGCCACCGCTATCGGCCTGATTGCCGCAATTCCGGCGACTATTTTCTACAATAAGTTCACCTCGGAGGTGAACCGGCAGGCCGCCCGCCTGGAGGGGTTCGCCGACGAGTTCTCCGCCATCCTGTCGCGTCAGATCGACGAGAGGGGCTGAGATAATGATGGTCACTTTGGCGAGTGTGCGATCATGGCGATGAGCATGGCAGGGTCCGGAGGTGGTGGCAGACGCCGCCGCGGACGCAAGCCGGTCATGGCCGAGATCAACGTCACGCCGATGGTCGACGTGATGCTGGTGCTGTTGATCATCTTCATGGTCGCGGCGCCGCTGATGACGTCGAACATCGACATCGATCTGCCGGTCGCGAGCGGCGGCAAGTCGATCTCGTCGAACCAGCCGCCGCTGACATTGTCGGTCAAGCGCACCGGCGGCGGCTGCAACTCGAATGTCGAGCTCTATCTGGGTGATGCGCCGGTCACGGCGGCCGATTTTCCGGCCAAGATCAAGGCGATCGGAGATGCCCGGTCGGATGCCGAAAAAGTGGTCTATCTGCGTGGCGACAAGGACGTCTGCTACACGGATATGATGAAATTGCTCGGCGAGGTCCGGGCCGCGGGATTCAAGGCGAATATCGTCATCATCCCGGAGGGTGGCTAACAACCATGTGCGGCAAGCGGCACGGGGAAGCCTGATTTGAAGGTCAAGGTCGACAAGACTCTGGCGGCATCGATTGTCCTGCACGTCCTCGTGATCGGGTGGGGCCTCGTGTCGTTTTCGACCAGGGCCTACGTGATGCCCGAAGAGGATACGGTCGCGGTCGACGTGATCGACGCCAATCAGCTCTCCAAAGCCATGGCCGGCCAGAAGGACGGCAAGAAGGAAAATCCCAAGCCTCTGGTCGAGAAGGTTGCCGAAGCCAAGCCGATGGATGATGCCGTCGGCAAGATCGACGACAAGAAGCCGCCGGTCGTGACCGATACCGCGCCGGCTCCGACGCCGAAGGTGGAGAAGCCGGAAGACAAGAAGCCGGATCCGCCGAAGAAGGTCGAGAACAAGCCGAAGGAAGAGCCGAAGCCGGTCGAGAAGAAGCCCGATCCGGTGAAGCCCGACCCGATCGCGGAAGCGATCAAGAAGGAAGAGAAGAAGCCGCCGCCGAAGCCGGTTCAGCAGGCCGCCAAGCCGCCGCCGGAGCAGAAGCCAAAGGATCGCGTGTTCGACCAGAGCAAGATCGCAGCACTGCTCGACAAGCGTGACCCGACGCGAGCGTCGATGACTGGTGATGCGCTGAACGCCAACGCCGCGCTCGGCACGGCAAAGGGCAAGGCCGCCGACAACTCCGCGACCTGGGGCGCGATGTTCAAGCAGCAGGTCGAGCGTTGCTGGAAGAAGCCCTATGGCGGCATCGAGGCGCAGCAAACCGAGGCCGTTTTCGAGATCAAGCTGAACCGCGAGGGCAAGCTCGAAGCGCCGCCGGTGCCGGAAGGCTCGCCCGGAACGCCCTATTTGCGCGTCTATCAAGAGAGCGCGCTGCGGGCGATTATCGAATGCCAGCCGTATAGACTGCCGCCGGCCTTCTTCGACGAATGGAAGTATTTCGCGCCGGTGTTCACAGAACGGAAGACCTGAGGGCGACCGCGTCGCTTGGCCAATAGCAAACAAAGTCTACGGACAATGACCGACAACAACGATTTGCGTGCAATGATGTTTCGCCTCGACCGCCGACAGATGATCTCCGGAATTGCGGCCCTCGGTGCGCTTGCGGGAACCCGGAGCGCTTTCGGGCAGGCTGGCCCGAAGCGAATTCAGATTCCGGAAGGCGAGTTTGCGCCGGTGCCGATCGCGATCCCGAATTTTGCGGCGGGTACGCCCGGCGATGCCGAAGTCGGCGTCGGCGTCACGCAGGTGATCACCAACAATCTGAAGCGCAGCGGCTTGTTCGCGCCGATCGACCAGGCCGCCTATCTCGAGAAGCAGATCAATATCGATGCGCCGCCGAACCTGAACAACTGGAAGAGCATCAACGCACAGGCGCTGGTGACCGGCCGCATGACGCGCCAGGGCAATGGGCGCGTGAAGGCGGAGTTCCGGCTCTGGGACGTCAACACCGGCCAGCAGCTTGCGGGCCAGCAGTACGACACCTCGGCCGAATACTGGCGCCGTATCGCGCACATCATTTCCGACCAGATCTACGAACGCATGACCGGCGAGAAGGGCTATTTCGATACCCGCGTCGTGTTCGTCGACGAGAGTGGCTCGGCGGATCGCCGCGTCAAGCGGCTCGCGCTGATGGACCAGGACGGCGCCAATGTGCGCTATCTGACCCGCGGCTCGGATCTCGTGCTGACGCCGCGCTTCTCGCCGTCGACCCAGGAAATCACCTATATGGAGTTCGGGCAGGGCGACCCGCGCGTCTACCTGCTCAACATCGAGACCGGCCAGCGTGAGATCGTCGGCAACTTCCCCGGCATGTCGTTCTCGCCGCGCTTCTCGCCCGATGGCCAGCGGGTCATCATGAGCCTGCAGCAGGGCGGCAACTCCAATTTGTTCGTGATGGATCTGCGCTCGAAGTCGATGACGCGGCTGACCGACACGCCGGCGATCGACACCTCGCCGTCCTACGCGCCCGACGGCACGCGGCTCTGCTTCGAATCCGATCGCGGCGGCAAGCCGCAGATCTATGTGATGCCGGCAACCGGCGGCGCGGCGCAGCGCATCTCGTTCGGCGACGGCACCTATTCGACGCCGGTGTGGTCGCCGCGCGGCGACTACATCGCGTTTACGAAGCAGGGCGGCGGGCAGTTCGCGATCGGTATCATGAAGCCGGACGGCTCCGGCGAGCGCATCCTGACCTCGGGCTTCCACAATGAAGGCCCGACCTTTGCGCCGAACGGACGCGTCGTGATGTTCTTCCGCGATCCCGGCGGCAACAGCGGCCCGTCGCTGTTCACCATCGACGTCTCCGGGCGCAACGAGCTGCGGGTGCCGACCCCGGGTTTTGCCTCCGACCCGGCCTGGTCGCCGCTGTTGTCGTGAGCCATGCAGGGCTGACCCCGGGGAACCCTGGGGTCGACCGGCAGTTCTTACCTAGCGCATTGTTTCTTATTGTGAATCTCGGTAGCCGATTGGCTTCGGCAACGACTCGCTAACGATGTTCCCTCAGAAAGACTTCACCTGCCATCAGTAAGAGTGCGAGCTGAAAAGGACGCGCGCTCTCACAATGCAGTTTGCAAGTCAGACGGGAGAACCGGACCAGTCGATGTCGCCGACGATCTCCGCGGCGCTGGTCGATTCCCTGTTCATGAACCCCGCGCCCATGATCTTCGGCGCCTTCGGCCCCGCCATTGCGGGCGCCGTGATTGCGTTCGTCACCGGCAATCTGTTGTCCTGGCTGTGCGTGCCGCTTTTCATCGTGGTGGGCCTGGCGCGCGCGTGGCAGATGTACCGCTACCAGCAGCGCAATTCCCGGCTCACCGTCGAAGAGTCCGAGGCCTGGGAGAAGCGCTACCGGATCGGCAGCCTCGCCTACGGCATTGCGCTCGGCCTGTGGGGCGCAGCCGTCCTGGTCACGACCAACGATGCCGCGGCCCATATGCTCTGCGTGACCACGGTGGTCGCCTATACCTCGGCGGGGGTCGGGCGCACCTTCGGCCGGCCGCAGATCTTTCATCTGCATCTGTTGATGTCGATCGGTCCCCTGATCGCCGGGCTGATGTATGTCGGCGGTCCCTATCACATCGCGCTTGCGCTGCTCAGCCTGGTGTTCTTCAGCGCCATCCGCCACCTCACCACGAGCCTGCAGCGCATCTACGTCAATGCCTGGATCGCCAAGGAGCGCGAGGCGGCGCTGGCGGGCCAGTTCGATACCGCGCTCAACAACATGCCGCACGGCCTGTGCATGTTCTCCGCCGATGGTCGCCTTGCGGTGATGAACCACCGCTTCATCGAGATGATGGAGCTGTCGGAGGATTTCGTGCAGCGCGGCGCCAGCGCGACCGACATCTGCAATGCCTGCGTGCTGTCCGGCGCAATCTCGGCCGCTGCCGCGCAGCAGATCCTCTTCGAGATCGAGAGTTCGCAGCGCGGCGACATCGTCACCAGCGACCCCGATCCGGCGCAGAACCGTTCGCTCGACTGGACGTTCCAGCCGATGGCCGGGGGCGGCACGGTCGTGCTGGTCGAGGACATCACCGAGCGCAAGGACGCCGAGGCCCGGATCAGCCATCTCGCGCGCTACGACGAACTCACCGCGCTGCCCAACCGCGTCAATTTCCGCGACGAGATCGGTCGGCTGCTCGCCATGCAGCACGGCGAGCATCGTTCCGCGCTGCTGTTCGTCGATCTCGATCAGTTCAAGCAGGTCAACGATACGCTCGGCCATCCCTGTGGCGACCAGCTGCTCTGCGCGGTCGCGGAGCGGCTGCGCGAGATGCTGCGGCCGGAGGATTTCGTGGCGCGGTTCGGCGGCGACGAGTTCGTCGTGTTCCAGCAGAACATCCATTCGCATGAGGACGCCGCGGCGCTGGCGCGGCGCATCGTCGACCGGCTCAGCGAGCGCTACAAGATCGACAACCATCTGGTCGAGATCGGCGCCAGCGTCGGCATCGCGATGACGGCGCCCGGGGTCGGCGCCGACACGCTGTTGAAGAACGCCGACATGGCGCTCTACCGCGCCAAGGCCGACGGCCGCGGCACCTTCTGCTTCTTCCGCGACGAGATGGCGCAAACCGTCGAGGCCCGCCGCATCCTCGAGCTCGACCTGCGCAAGGCGCTGGCCAACGAGGAATTCGAGCTGTTCTACCAGCCGCTGATCAACCTGAAGTCCGGCAAGGTCTCGACCTGCGAGGCGCTGCTGCGCTGGAATCACCCGGCGCGCGGCACGGTCTCGCCGGTCGACATCATTCCGGTCGCCGAGGACATGGGCCTGATCGTCGATCTCGGCCGCTGGATTCTGCGCAAGGCCTGCATGGAATGCATGAAGTGGCCCGAGGCGGTCAGCGTCGCGGTCAACTTCTCGCCGCAGCAGTTCCATCAGCGCGACGTGCTGAGCGAGGTTCGCTATGCGCTCGAGGTCTCCGGCCTGCCGGCGCACCGTCTCGAGATCGAGATCACCGAATCCTCGCTGCTGCACAACACCGAGCTGACCCACGACGTGCTGTCGCAGCTGCGCTCGCTCGGCGTGCGGATCTCGCTGGATGATTTCGGCACTGGCTACTCGTCGCTCAGCTACCTGCACAATTTCCCGCTGCAGAAGGTCAAGATCGACCGCTCCTTCCTCGAAGGCATCGACAGCGATCGCCCGTTGACCCTGCTGCGCGGGGTGGCGCGGCTGTCGGCGGATCTCGGCATGTCGGTCGTGGTCGAGGGCATCGAGACAAACGAGCAGCTCGAGCTGATCAGCGCCGACGGCGCGGTGACCGAAGCACAGGGATACCTGTTCAGCCGGCCGGTTCCCGCGGTCCGCATCCGCCAGCTGCTCAATGCCTCGCACGGCCGTCGGACCGACGAGCAGCTGCACGTGGTTCCATCGCGCTCGATCGCGTGAGCTGACGTACCGAACCCCTCAATCGATAGTTGTAGGAACCTCCGACTGCACGATTCGAAATGCACCCTTGCGGTCAGTGGTTAACTGTATTGCCTCGATTGCTTTGACGAAAATTAAGAAGCTGTTAATCTTTTGGCACGCGCGTTGAAGTTGTTGGGTTGTTAGGGGAGTACTGCATGAGGTCCGCGGCCGAAGCCATCAAGCCCGCGACAGGAAGGCTTGCGGACCCTCTCGACCAAGTCGACTACCGTCTCGCTCAGACCCCGGAACAGAAGGACGAGATCTACCGGCTGCGCTACCGCGCCTATCTGCGCGAAGGCGCGATCCGGCCCTCGGCGGACGAGCGTGTCGTCGATGCGTTCGATGATGCACCCAATGCCTGGGTGTTCGGGGTCTATCTGCACGGCGAGCTCTGCAGCTCGATCCGCATCACCGTAGCGACACCGGAGTGGCGCTCCTCGCCGACGCTCGACGTGTTCGGCGACGTGCTGCTGCCGAAGCTCGATCAGGGTCTCGTCTTCATCGATTCGACGCGCTTCGTGGCGGATCCCGAAAAGGCGCGGAACAATCCGGAACTGCCCTATGTCACGGTGCGGCTCGGCTCGACCGCGGGCGTGCATTTCAATGCCGATTACGGCCTGGCGCCGGTCCGGCCGGAGCACATGGCGTTCTATCGGCGCGTGTTCCTGCACGAGACCTGGTCGGAGCCGCGGCTTTATCCCGGGCTCGTCAAGCCGGTCGGCTTGATGGCGTCGCATCTGCCGACGGTGCGGGAACGCGTGCTGGCCCGCTATCCGTTCCTGCGCTCGAGTGCCTTCGAGCGGCGGATGTTGTTCGATCGGGAGGGCCAGCTGCAGCCCGACGGTATTGTCCGGCCGTTCGAGCGTGCCTCGATCGTGCCGAATCCCTGAGAAAACCGGCGTTCTGATCGAACTGACGCCGATCGACTGTTGCGCACAGGCCAAATTGTCCTGCAAAAGCGACCGGTTCCCGCGAACCTTGCCTTCCTTTCACCGTCGCGCCACATTTGCCACCCATTAACCATCGGGGGCGCTTTTCGCCATTGCCTGGCATTTGATCGGGTCGAGCAAGGTCTCGTCAAGGTTGACGGAACGTTCGCTTAACCATCGCCCTGTAGACCCAATGGACAGTATGAAGAGCGTGAGCGTGGAGGCTCCGGGAATGAAATATCTCCAGGGTATGAAGCTGGTTGCGGTTCTGGCGGTGGCGCTGTCGATGGGTGCCTGCGCCAACAAGAACCCGTTGGACGCCAATGGCGCGATCGGGGGAGCCGCGGCCCCGGGCAGCCAGCAGGATTTCGTGGTCAATGTCGGCGACCGCGTGTTCTTCGAGAGCGATCAGACCGATCTCAGCCCGCAGGCGACGGCGACCCTCGACAAGCAGGCGCAGTGGCTGCAGACCTACAACCGCTATTCCTTCACTATCGAAGGTCATGCCGACGAGCGCGGCACGCGCGAATACAACATCGCGCTCGGTGCTCGCCGTGCCCAGTCGGTTCGCGCTTACCTCGCCTCGCGCGGCATCGATCCGAGCCGCATGCGCACCATCTCCTACGGCAAGGAGCGCCCGGTTGCGGTCTGTAACGACATCTCCTGCTGGTCGCAGAACCGCCGCGCGGTCACCGTGCTGAACGCCAGCTCCTGACGCGTTCGCTGGATCAATTTTCCCAAGCCGGCGCCTTCGGGCGCCGGTTTTGTTTTGGGCCGCGCGAAAGCCGGGCACGCCGCTGTGATCAAGATGAACGAAGCTGCGCGCAATTGGCCGCTTGCTTGTTCCACCGTCCGTACTAAACCGGTATCCGCGACGCTGCGGCGGATTTGAACTGCCAGTCACAATTCCGGCGTACTCCGTCCCTCAATGTCGCTCGCTTTTCACGTCGATCTCGTCGTCAGGGCAAAATGTCATCCAGGCTTCATTTCCTTTCTTCCGCCGCGGCGATCGCGGCGCTGTTCGCCGTTTCCGCACCGGTGTTTGCCCAGTCCGACGATTCCGATGCAGAGATGCGGATCGAGCGGCTCGAAAATCAGCTGCGGCAGCTGACCGGCCAAAACGAGGAGCTGCAGTACCGCAACCGCCAACTCGAGGAGCGGCTGCGCCAGCTTGGCGGCCAGCCGCCCGGCGCTCCCGGACAGGCTCCGGCAGGCCAACCCAATGTCGCGGCCGTGCCGCCGGCGCAGCAGCCGCAGACCTACCCGCAAGCTCAGCCCGGCTATGGCCAGCCGCAGCAAGGCGGACAGCCACAGCAGGGATATGGCCGGCAGCCGCAGGGCGGCTATGAGCAGCAGCAGATCGCTGCACCCGCGCCGATCGTGCAGGAGCCGGCGGGGGCGCCCGGCCGCCGCGGTCGCGGCGACGCCTTCGACCCGAACCAGAACCCGAATGCCCCGGGCGCGCCGCGTGCCCTTGGTGGCGGCCAGATGCCGATGTCCGGCGATGCGGCGGTCGGTGCGCCCGGCGGCCGCGGCGCGGGCGAGCCGCTCGAACTCGGCAACACCAGCCCGCAGCGCGCGCCCGGCGCGAGCGCGACGCTGACCACATTGCCGCCGTCGGCGACGTCGAAGGACGAGTTCGACCTCGGCATCGGCTACATGCAGCGCAAGGACTATGCGCTCGCCGAAGAGACCATGAAGAACTTCGCCCAGAAATATCCGAGCGATCCCCTGGTCGCGGACTCGCAATACTGGCTCGGCGAAAGCTATTTCCAGCGCCAGCAATATCGCGACGCGGCGGAAACCTTCCTCGGTGTGACCACCAAATTCGACAAGTCCGCGAAGGCGCCCGACGCGCTGCTGCGGCTCGGCCAGTCGCTGGCGGCGCTGAAGGAAAAGGAAGCCGCCTGCGCGGCGTTCGGCGAGATCGCGCGGAAATACCCGCGCGCTTCCGGCGGGGTCAAAGCCGCGGTTGACCGCGAGCAGAAGCGCGTGAAGTGCTAAACCAGCAAGGGAAGGCTGCTTCCGGCCTTTCCGCGACATGCTGGTCTTGCAATGCCTGACGACCAAACCGCCATCCCGGCAAGGGACGCCAAGCGCCTGTTCGCAGGCCTCGCGTCCGCGCCGGCGATCGTGCTTGCCGTGTCCGGCGGTCCCGATTCAGTCGCGCTGATGTGGCTCGTCGCGCGCTGGCGCCGCGCGCTGGCGCGAGGACCACGTCTGGTGGCGGTCACCGTCGATCACGGTCTGCGTCCGGAAGCGGCGCGCGAGGCGCGCGACGTCAAGCGGCTGGCACGCAGTCTCGATCTGCCGCATCACACGTTGCGCTGGAACGGATCCAAACCGAGGACCGGCGTGCCGGCCGCCGCACGCGAGGCGCGCTATCGTCTGCTGACGCATGCCGCGCGCAAGCACGGCGCCACGCACATCCTGACCGCGCACACCCGTGATGACCAGGCCGAGACGCTGTTGATGCGGATGCTGCGTGGCAGCGGCGTCGCGGGCCTTTCGGCGATGGCGCGCGAGACCGAGCGCGACGGCGTTTTGCTGGCGCGGCCGCTGCTCGATATCTCCAAGGCGCAACTGATCGCAACGCTGAAGAAGGCGCGGATCGGCTTTGCCGACGATCCGACCAATCGCGACGTTTCCTTCACGCGGCCGCGGTTGCGCGCACTGATGCCGCTGCTGGCGGAGGAGGGCGGCGACGCACGGAACCTGGCACGGCTTGCGGCGCGGATCGCGCGCGCCAACGCCGCGCTGGAGGTGCTGGTCGACGGCGCCGAGCGCTATCTTGCGTTGAAAAGCGAGGATAGGTCTGGCGCCGGTTTCGACGCTGCACTGTTCGCGGTGATGCCCGATGAAATCCGGCTCCGCCTGCTGAAGCGCGCCATCGATCGCACCGGACATGAGGGGCCGGCCGAACTCGGCAAGGTCGAAACCCTGCTCGCGGCCGTCGATGAGGCCTTGAACGGGGCTGCGGGACGCCGCGAATCCAGGCTGAAACAGACCCTTGCCGGAGCGGTCATCAGCGTCGCCTCCGGCCGCATCAGGATCGGTCCGGCGCCGCCCCGCCGGGGGCGTTCCGGCTGAGCCGGGTTCGATTGCTTCAATCGCTGTCATAATCCGGCAAGGTGGCTTAACCACCCCGGAAAAACACCGGATTTTGCGTCATTTTTTGACCGGGAATCGGGCTAGGATGCGGTAAATAGTCGTGCGCAGTTCCCTTGGCATCGACCCCTGCGGCACCTAGATTGTATGCCATCACGGGATGGATTCCCTGGGGATTCCCACAGAGCCTGCCCAAGGATAGAGAGAGGCCGCGATCCGCGCGACCACGAAGGAAGACCATGAACGCCAATCTGCGGAATTTCGCCCTCTGGGTCATTATTGTCCTGCTGCTGCTGGCGTTGTTCACGCTTTTCCAGAATCCTGGTCAGCGCTCGTCGTCCTCGGAGATTTCGTTTTCGCAGCTTCTGACTGAAGTCGATCAGGGCCATGTCCGCGACGTCGTGATTCAGGGGCCGGATATTCACGGCACGTTCAACAACGGCACCAGCTTCCAGACCTACGCGCCGAGCGACCCCACGCTCGTGAAGCGGCTCTATGACGCCAAGGTGCAGATCTCCGCGAAGGCGCCCGGCGACAACGTGCCGTGGTTCGTCTCGCTGCTCGTCTCCTGGTTGCCGTTCATCGCGCTGATCGGCGTCTGGATCTTCCTGTCGCGACAGATGCAGGGCGGCGCCGGCAAGGCGATGGGCTTCGGCAAGTCGCGCGCCAAGATGCTGACCGAGGCGCATGGCCGTGTCACCTTCGAGGATGTCGCCGGCGTCGACGAAGCCAAGCAGGACCTGCAGGAGATCGTCGAATTCCTGCGCGACCCCGGCAAGTTCCAGCGGCTCGGCGGACGCATTCCGCGCGGCGTGCTGCTGGTCGGCCCTCCCGGCACGGGTAAGACGCTGATCGCGCGCGCGGTGGCGGGCGAAGCCAATGTGCCGTTCTTCACCATCTCCGGTTCTGACTTCGTCGAAATGTTCGTCGGCGTCGGCGCGAGCCGCGTCCGTGACATGTTCGAGCAGGCCAAGAAGAACGCGCCCTGCATCATCTTCATCGACGAAATCGATGCGGTCGGCCGTCATCGCGGCGCCGGTCTCGGCGGCGGCAATGACGAGCGCGAGCAGACGCTGAACCAGTTGCTGGTCGAGATGGACGGCTTCGAGGCCAATGAAGGCGTGATCCTGATCGCGGCGACCAACCGTCCCGACGTGCTCGATCCGGCGCTGCTGCGTCCGGGCCGCTTCGACCGCCAGGTCGTGGTGCCGAATCCGGACGTCGTCGGCCGCGAGCAGATCCTCAAGGTCCACGTCCGCAAGGTGCCGCTGGCGCCGGATATCAACCTCAAGACCATCGCGCGCGGCACCCCGGGCTTCTCCGGCGCCGACCTGATGAACCTCGTCAACGAGGCTGCGCTGACCGCCGCCCGCCGCAACAAGCGGATGGTGACGCAGGCCGAGTTCGAAGAGGCCAAGGACAAGGTGATGATGGGCGCCGAGCGCAAGTCGCTCGTCATGACCGAGGAAGAGAAGCTGCTGACCGCCTATCACGAGGGTGGCCACGCCATCGTCGGCCTCAACGTCGTCGCGACCGATCCGATCCACAAGGCGACGATCATCCCGCGCGGCCGTGCGCTGGGCATGGTGATGCAGCTGCCGGAGCGAGACAAGCTGTCGATGTCGCTGGAGCAGATGACCTCGCGCCTCGCCATCATGATGGGTGGCCGCGTCGCCGAAGAGCTGATCTTCGGCCGCGAGAAGGTGACCTCGGGCGCCGCTTCCGACATCGAGCAGGCGACCCGTCTGGCCCGCATGATGGTGACGCGCTGGGGCCTCTCGGAAGAGCTCGGCACCGTCTCCTACGGCGAGAACCAGGACGAGGTGTTCCTCGGCATGTCGGTATCGCGTACGCAGAACGCGTCCGAGGCGACCGTCCAGAAGATCGACTCCGAGATCAGGCGTCTGGTTGAGGAAGGCTACCAGGAGGCGACCAAGATCCTCACCGAGAAGCGTGACGATCTCGAAGCGCTTGCCAAGGGCCTGCTCGAATTCGAGACGCTGACCGGCGACGAGATCATCGACCTGCTGAAGGGCAAGAAGCCCAACCGCGAGTCGGTGCTGGAGCCGTCGACGCCGCGTGCGTCCGCCGTGCCGCCGGCCGGCAAGCCGCGCCCGCGTCCCGATCCGGACACCGGCCTGGAGCCGCAGCCGCAGGCGTAAGCCTTGCGTGCCATGACAGGCAGCTCCGGCAAACCGATTGTGCAAAAGCTCGGCCTCAAGCCGGGCTTTTGTATTTTTGTCGACGGGTTGTCCGTGAACTATGTCGATCTCGTCGGAGAACTGCCCGACGGCGTGCGAATGGCGAAGAGCGCGAGGGCGCCGCTCGATGTCGTGCATCTGTTTGCAGCCGAGGCGAAGGGGCTTGTCACGAAGCTGAGCCGCTACCGGGAGGCGATCGCGCCCGATGGCATGATCTGGGTGTCGTGGCCGAAGAAGAGCTCGGGTGTCACGACCGATCTCACCGACATTGCAGTCCGCAAGGCCGGGCTCGCCTCCGGCCTGGTCGACATCAAGGTCTGCGCCGTGGATGCGACGTGGTCGGGACTGAAATTTGTGATCCCTCTCAAGGAGCGCGGCAAGCGCCCGACATAGTGCAGGGTGGGCAAAGGCGCGCTTGCGCCGTGCCCACCATCCAGAGCACTGCTCGTGAAGATGGCACGCGTCGCTTTGCCCATCCTTCGCGTGGTCGCTATTGGCATCCGCACAGACCCCGTGGCATCCTCGCGCCAAGCCGTCAAACGGCATCGCCGCGCCTCCTGAAAGCGCGGCAGAAAAAGGGGAGGGGAGGCCGATGCGCAAGGCATTCGGCGCGCTTGGCGCCATTTCATTCCTGCTGCTGCCCGCCGCTTCATTCGCCGCCGAGATGCGCGGCGTCACATCGACCGAAATCAGGATCGGCCAGACCATGCCCTATAGCGGGCCGGTGTCGGCCTTCGGTGCGCTCGGCAAGGGCGAGGCCGGCTATTTCAGGATGCTGAACGAGCGCGGCGGCATCAACGGCCGCAAGATCAACTTCATCTCGCTCGACGATTCCTACGCGCCGCCGAAGACGGTGGAGCAGACCCGCCGCCTCGTCGAGAGCGACGAGGTCGCGCTGATCTTCTCGTCGATCGGCACCGCGCACAACACCGCCATCGCAAAATACCTGCAGGGCAAGAACATCCCGCAACTGTTCCTGGCCTCCGGCGCCTCGAAGTTCGGCGACGTCGCGCAATTCCCGCAGGCGACGATGGGCGTACAGGCGCCGTTCCGCTACGAGGCGCGGCTCTACGCGCGCTATGCGCTGGCGAAGAATCCGAACGCAACATTCGCTGTCATCTCGCAGAACGACGATTACGGCCGCGACTATCTCGCGGGCCTCAAGGACGTGCTCGGCGAGAAGTATGATTCCGTCGTCACCGTTGCGACCTACGAGATATCGGACCCGACGATCGACTCGCAGATCGTCAAGCTGAAGGCGACCAATGCCGACATCTTCGTGATCGCGGCGACGCCGAAATTCGCGGCGCAGTCGATCCGCAAGGCCTATGAGATCGGCTGGCGGCCGATGACCTTTCTCTCGAACACCGCGGTGTGGATTTCGACCGTGATGCAGCCGGCCGGCTTGGAGGCCGGCACCGGCATCATCTCGACGGCCTATGTGAAGGATCCGGACGATCCGGCCTGGAAGGACGATCCCGGCATGAAGGGTTGGCGCGACTTCATGACCCGATACGTGCCCGACGGCGATCAGCATGACACCAACTACGTCAACGCCTACAACAGCGCGATGGCGCTTGAGGCCGTGCTGAAGGCCTGCGGCGACGATCTCTCGACCGAGAACATCCTGCGGCAGGCCTTCGCCATCAAGCAGCTGGAGCTGCCGATGCTGTTGCCGGGCATCAAGGTCAACACCTCGCCGTCCGACCATGTGCCGGTCGATCAGATGCAGCTGATGCGCTTCAATGGCAAGACCTGGGATCGCTTCGGCGAGTTGCAGACGGGGAATTGAGGCCGGATCAACCGCCGTTGTAAATCCGTCATCCTGAGGAGCGCGCAGCGCGCCTCGAAGGATGCACGGCCCGGCTGGGGGCCGTCTATCCTTCGAGACGGCCGCGTTGCGGCCTCCTCAGGATGACGGGTAGATATCTCGATCAGAACAACGCTACGGGAAGGCTACTTCGAACCCTGAGCCGCCGGCGTTGCGCCCTTGCTCTCATCCGATCGCACATGGATCACGGCGACGTCGTCCTTGTAGAGCTGCTTCCAGCCCTTCAGGTGATCCAGCGCGTTTCCGGCCGGCGAGTCCGAGCTCAGCAGCGTGGCGTCGATGCGGTATTTGTCGAGCAGGCTCAGCAGCTGGCCTACATCACGGGCGTCGAGCGCATTGTAATAGTCGAGCACGAATTGCTCGCCATAGAGCTCGGCGCGGCCGTCGATGAACACCTTCATGTCGCGGCTCACCATGTAGCCGCCGAATGGCGCGGTGCTGAACACGCGCTGCGCGTTGTGCTGCTGCAGCACGTCGACCGCGGCAACCGGCGAGAACATCGGCAGGAACTTGAACTGATGCTGCGCGACGAACATCGTCGTCGTCACCCACGCGCCGATCACCATCGCGACCGCAGCCAGGGTCGTGACGACAGGAAGCGAGCGGCCTTCTTCAAAGCGCGGCGCGGTGGCGCTGGCTGTTCCCCATTGTTCTGATATCGGCTTCGCAAGCACCAATGGCGCGATGAACGCGAACACCTCGATGTTGCGGACATGGCTCAGCGCCATCCAGATCAGGCCGAGCAGCAGCAGGATCCGCGGCACCGACAGCGTCAGCCTGCGATAGCAGATCAGGCCGATCAGGCCGAGCAGCGTGGCCTCGAAGAAGCTGGGCTTGCTGAAATCCGCGGGCTTCCATTCCCCGATCAGCGTCAGCAGCTTGCCGAGGCTGAGGATCTTGGTCGCGCCCAGCAGGCTATTCCAGCCATATGGCGTCACGCAGCTCGCGGCGAGCGCCGCGACGCCGAACAGTCCCCATCGCACGATGAGCTGACGGCGGCGGCTGGGCTCCGCGCTCCAGACGGCCTCCAGTCCGATCGGTCCGATCAACGCCAGGCCGAGAACGAAGCCGCCATGCAGATTGGCCCACAGTGTCATCAGCGGCAGCAGCCACCATGACGGCGAGGTGCGGCGATCCGCGGCTACAAGCAGGCCGCCGATGAACGCCAGCAACACCGGCAGCGCCAGCATGTGCGGCCGCGCCAGGAAGTGGATCGTCGACAACAAGAGCGCTAGCGCCGCGATCAACAGCGCGCGCGCCGGATCGAAATACGGGCTCAGCAGATGCAGGAAGATCGCGACCGTTGCGCCGATTGCGATCGAGGTCAGGATCACCGGCCCGGCCCAATCGCCGCCATACACGAGGGCGTATGCCACCTGCGACAGCCACGAGCTCGAAATCCAGGGCTCGCCGAAACGGGTGAACGAAAACACGTCAGTGCTCGGCATCGCGCCGTGGTCGAGGATCCATTGACCGACCTTGATCTGCCACATCGTGTCGGTGTCGCGCAGCTGGATCTCGCCGGCCGAGAGATAGAACAGATACGCACCGACTGCAGCGCAGAGCGGCAACAATCCGCGCGCCGCATTGCGGCTGGTCACGCTGCTGGTGATGGACAGTGACATGCGCTTTCTGGTTTCGACCGGAGACATCGAGAGGCAACGCCACGCGTGACGCCTGGTGCGCACTCGACCACGGCTTCCGATAAATTCGGGTAAATGCGGTCGCGGGGCCTGTGCGAGGCCCGACGTCTCGATGTCGAGCGATCTTGTTAGCTGGTGATTCACCATCGCTAACCTGGTCCGGTCGTGGTCCCGATCCCGACCGGCCGGCGCTTCCTCGGGCCGCAGCGCCCTGGCTCAATCGCAGGTGGAACGCGGCCGTCGCAAAATCCTTACAATTCCAGCTTGTCATCCAGTCTGAATAGTTGTTCACTTCTTCATGCGATTGCGGGATCAATCGTACAAAACATTGAAGTCGCGTGTGTTCTGCCGGTGGGCGCCGGCCGGGGCGCACGGTGGGGGGGGCGGAACGCCATGGTCTACCGGCGAACTCATCAGGTTGTGAAACGGCTGGCTGCCCGGCGCAGCGCCATCCTGTCGGCTGCGCGCGACGCGGCGGCGGCGGGCGGCATGGCGGCGGTCCAGATCGCACCGGTCGCGGTGCGGGCCAATGTCGCGGCAGGGACGGTCTATCGCTACTTCCCGTCGAAGGCCGAACTGATCTCGGAATTGATCACCGAGGTCTCACGCGACGAACTCACAGCGATCCGCCGCGCTGCGGATGCAGCACCCGGGCCGTCGTCGGCGCTCGCCGCCGCGGTGACGACGATTGCGGTCCACGTGCTGTCGCAGCGCAAGCTCGCCTGGGGCATCCTGGCTGAGCCGGTTGACGTTGACGTCACCGCCTCGCGGCTCGCCAGCCGCCGCGATATCTCCGGCGAGCTTGCGATGCGCATCGATGCCGCCGTGCGCGCCGGCCATCTGCCAGCGCAAGATACCGCGCTCGCCGCCACCGCCTTGCTCGGCGCGCTGCACGAGGCGCTGGTCGGCCCGCTGGCACCGAGCAATCTCGACGATCCGATCAAGCTGCGCGACGCAGTGCAGACCGTGACGCTGCTTGCGCTGCGCGCGGTCGGCGTGATGGACGCGCGCGCTCGCGGTCTCGTGGTGCAGGCGACCACCCCGGCAAAGGCGCTGGTTGGCGCCTAACATCCAGGCGCGCGGCGAACACTTCCGTCGCATCGGCGTTGTAGGCTTGTGGCTGGGTTCAACCCATCTCAGGAGCAACGCATGACGACGACCCATGGCTCGGCCAAATGGCAGGGCGGCATCAAGGACGGCAAGGGCGCGATCTCGACCAAGAGCGGCGCGCTCGCGGATTACCCCTATGGCTTCGCCAGCCGCTTCGAGGGCAAGCCCGGTTCGAATCCCGAAGAGCTGATCGGCGCGGCGCATGCCGCCTGCTTCACGATGGCGTTGTCGCTGATCCTCGGCGAGGCCAAGCTCACTGCGGAGCATATGGAGACCAAGGCCGACGTGACCCTGGAGAAGGTCGCCGACGGCTTCGCCATCACCGCGGTGCATTTGACGCTGTCGGCGAAGATCCCGGGTGCCGACAACGCGGCGTTCCAGGAACTGGCGGGCAAGGCCAAGGCTGGATGTCCGGTGTCGAAGCTGCTCAACACCAAGATCACGCTCGACGCGTCGTTGCAGGGCTGATCGCCTTAGCCGGACGTGACGGCGTGACCGTCAGACCTGCGCGTCGCCGTTCGGGCCGACCGAGGCGATGCGCAGCATGTTGGTGGTGCCGGGCGCGCGGAGCGGCACGCCGGCGACGATGATGACGCGCTGGCCGGCCTTGGCAAAGCCGTCGCGGAAGGCAATCGAGCCGGCGCGGTCGACCATGTCGTCGAGATCGTGCGCGTCCTCGGCGACCACGCAATGCACGCCCCACGCGACCGACAGCTTGCGCCCGGTGACGAGGTTCGGCGTGATCGCCACCACCGGCACCTTGGGGCGCTCGCGTGCCACACGGACGGCGGTCGAGCCTGACGAGGTCCAGCAGATGATCGCCGACAGATCGAGCGTTTCGGCGATCTGCCGCGCGGCGTCGGCGATGGCATCGCCGACCGTCGGCTCGGGATCGACGCGCTGGGCGTTGATCACGCTGCGATAGGTCGGGTCGCGCTCCACTTCCTCGCCGATGCGGTTCATGGTCGAGACCGCCTCGACCGGGAATTTGCCGGCCGCGGATTCTGCCGACAGCATGATGGCGTCGGCGCCTTCGTAGACCGCGGTCGCGACGTCGGAGACTTCGGCGCGGGTCGGCACCGGCGACTGGATCATCGATTCCAGCATCTGGGTCGCGACCACCACCGGCCGGCCGGCGCGGCGCGCCATCCGGATCATCTGCTTCTGCAGGCTCGGCACCCGCTCCAGCGGCAGCTCGACGCCGAGATCGCCGCGCGCCACCATCAGCGCGTCCGCCGCATCGATGATGTCGGCGAGGCGGTCGATCGCCTGCGGCTTCTCGATCTTGGCCATCACGGCGGCGCGGCCGCGGATCATCTTCTTGGCCTCGAGCACGTCCTCGGCCCGCTGCACAAAGGACAGCGCGACCCAGTCGATGCCCTCCGGCAGCGCGGCTTCGAGATCGGCGCGGTCCTTCGGGGTCATCGCCGAGACCGGCAGGTCGGTGTCGGGCAGGCTGACGCCCTTGCGGTCCGACATCTTGCCGCCGATCACCACGCGCGTCACCGCGCGCTCGGGCGAGGTCTCCTCGGCGATCAGCCGCACCTTGCCGTCGTCGAGCAGCAGTGCGTGGCCGGGGCGGAGCGCGGCGAGGATTTCCGGATGCGGAAGCTGGACGCGACTGTTGTCGCCCGGTGTCTTGTCGGAATCCAGGATGAAGCTCTGGCCGTTCTTGAGCTGGGTCGAGCCTTCCGCGAAGGCGCCGAGCCGCAGCTTCGGCCCCTGCAGGTCGACCAGGATCCCGATCGGCCGGCCGTAGCTCGATTCGACATTGCGGATGGTCTTGACCAGCTCCCGCATCTTGTCATGCGGGGTGTGGCTCATGTTGATGCGGAACACGTCGGCGCCCGCCTCGAACAGCTTGCGGATCATCGCGCTGTCTGAAGAGGCCGGGCCGAGCGTTGCGAGGATCTTGATTCGGCGCAGTCGTCTCATGGTTTGTTTCCGGGCGTTGCGGCTGGCGGCAGACCCGGCGCGCCCGGCGGTGTTGCGCCCGGCGGCGGGTTCGGCAGGCCCGGCATCGCGCCGGGGCTTCCCGGGGCTACGCCGCCCGGCATTCCCGGTACTTTCTGCGGCTGTTGTTCGTTGGCTTCGGTCAGTTGGACGGTCCATGCACGCTGCTCGCCGGTGTCGACCTCGAAGAAGCCGGTGCGGTCAAAGCCGCGCGCTAGGCAATTCTCGGTACCTTTGATGGTGAATTCCTTGTCGCGCGAGCACATGAAGGCCTGGCCGGACCATTCGCCGCCGCGATCGTAGTCGAGAGCGTAGATGTAGTAGTAGCGCGCGACAAGGTTGCCGCGCAGCAGGGTCTCGCAGGTCCGCGACGACACGTTCCACCAGCCTTCGGTGGTCCAGCCCTCGGCGTCCTTGTAGCCGAGCGCGATCCCGACCCGGCTCGAGGTGTTGTTGCAGAGCCGGAAATCGGCCGCCGCCGGGCTCGTCCACAGGCATGCCGCGAAAAGCGCCAGCACCGGCAGGAGGCCGGCGAGCGTCAGTCGGATGGCGCGGGGAGCTGAGGCGGGAGAATCTTTTGGGCTCATGCGGCGAGGCTATATCAAATCATTGTCGATTTCGCGTGCCCGGCAGGCACTGTCAACGGGCGGGCGCCCATCTCCCACGCTGTGGGACCATGGCAGGGGTGGCTGGACAGGTCCGTATTGCGCGCGGATATGGCAAAATCTGTGACAATTCCTACCTGATATCAATATGGTGAACGCCATTCACCGGGATCACGATCATGAGTATTGACGACAAAACCAGAACAGAACTAGAGGCCGCGGTGTTCCGGCGCCTCGTCAGTCATCTCCGCAACCGGACCGATGTGCAGAACATCGACCTGATGAACCTCGCCGGCTTCTGCCGCAATTGCCTGTCCAACTGGATGAAGGAAGAGGCCGACGCCAAGGGCCTTGCGGTGAGCAAGGACGAGAGCCGCGAGGCGGTCTACGGCATGCCCTATGAAGAGTGGAAGGCGAAGTATCAGGGCAGCGCCTCGCCGGAGCAGCTTGCGGCGATGAAGAAGGCCCAAAGCGGGCATTAAATCTCAGCCTGTGTGACGTCAGTTCCGCGGCCCTCAGCATCTCCTGTGGGCGCGCTGTGGATGAGCGCGATGATTCCTTGACGGAACGCGCGCCAAAATCGAGGGTCGCCCGCAGCAAGCGGTGCGCGTGGCGCGTATTCGCGCGACGTTTCAACGCCATTTCAGGAGTACGCAATGGCCACCGCATCTGCCGCCGTTCAGGACGAACCCGCAACGCGATTTGCCAAGGACCAGCTCAGGTCCATCATCGAGCGCATCGAGCGGCTGGAAGAAGAAAAGAAGACCATCTCGGACGACATCCGCGACGTCTATGCCGAGGCCAAGGGCAACGGCTTCGACGTCAAGGCGCTGCGTACCATCGTGCGGCTGCGCAAGCAGGATGCCAACGAGCGCCAGGAGCAGGAGACCATCCTGGAGACCTATATGCAGGCGCTCGGGATGCTCTGATCCTTGGAAGCGGCGGCGCGAAAGGCGCAAGGATCTTTCACGCCCGCTCCATGCCGTAACGACGCTTGGCTGCATCGGCGTCCGCGGATGTCAGATATCCGATGAAGGCGCGCGCACCGGCCTCGTTGGAGGCCGTGGCGCAGATGGCGCACGAAAACAAGGTTACGGACTGAACGTCCGCGGGCAGCGGTCCAGCGACCACGACGCCGGGGACATCGAGAAATTCGCTCAGGCAGGGATTGCAACCGCCATGGCCGACCTCGCGAAGCCCGTGCAACTCTCCGGCTTGAGCAAGCCGTCGGCCGCGAGCTGTCTCATGGCGTCGTCCGCGAGCGCGACGATGTCGAATGCTTCGCCGGCGCGGACGCGCCTGGCGGCATCGACGCCGCCCACAGACTCGATGCTGATCGTCTGTCCGGTGTTGTTCTGGAAGGCGCTGCCGAGCTCCGTCAGGATCTGACGGGTCGCCATGGAAGAGATGCCCGTCACTGTTGCAGCCATCCTTGGCTCCTCGTCGATGTCTCTGAGACCGGTCTTCGCCAGGCTGCATTTCGGGGCCCGCGAAGGCAACCAGGCCACGATACCCGTCCAAGGTACCCACTCAAGCCACCCACCGGACACCCCCGTCGAGGCTTGGGCGACATCCCGGGATTTGCTAGACTGCGCGTGAGGTACCCAGGCAGATCGTTCACATGGACGTGCCAGGACCAGAGCGCCGGCTCGCTGCGGTCCTCGCCGCCGACATGGTCGGCTTTAGCCGCCTCATGGAGGCTGACGAGACCGGCACCCTTGCGCGTTTGAAGACCCATCGGATCGAGCTGATCGATCCGGCCATCGCCAAAAATCGCGGCCGCATCATCAAGACCACCGGCGACGGCATGCTGGTCGAGTTTCACAGCGTCGTCGATGCGGTGCTGTGCGCGGCCGAGGTCCAGCGCCGGATGGCCAAGCGCAACACCGACGTCGCGCCGGCGCGGTGGATGCAGTTTCGCATCGGCATCAATCTCGGCGATGTGATCGTCGACGGGGCCGATATCTTCGGCGACGGCGTCAATGTCGCGTCCCGCCTGGAGACGCTGGCCGAACCCGGCGGCATCTGCATTTCCGGCGCGGTCCGCGATCAGGTCGGCGATCGCCTGGAAGACCTCAGCTTCGAGGATCTCGGCGATCAGACTGTGAAGAACATCGCGCGTCCGATCAGGGTTTTTCGCATCCACTTCCAATCGGATTCCGGGAGCGCGCCCGAGCAGGTGAAGAGCGCGACGGCGGCACAAGTCATCGCCAAGAAGCCTTCGATTGCGGTGCTGCCGCTCGCCAACATGAGCGGCGATCCCGAGCAGGAGTTCTTCGCCGACGGCCTGACCGAGGACATCATCACCGAGCTGTCGCGCTTCCACGATCTGCTGGTGATCTCGCGCAACTCGACCTTCGTGTACAAGGGCAAGGCCGTGAAGGTGCAGGACGTCGCGAAGGAATTCGCGGTCGACTATGTGCTTGAGGGCAGCGTGCGCAAGGCCGGCGGCCGGATCCGCGTCACGGTGCAGCTGATCGATGCCGAGGCCGACCGGCACGTCTGGGCCGAGCGCTATGACCGCGAGCTTGCCGATATCTTCGCGATCCAGGACGAGATGACGCGCGCGATCGTGTCAACCTTGCCGGGTCGGGTCGAGGCCGCCGCGCATGACCGCGTCAAGCGCAAGCCGACCGACAACATGGCGGCCTATGAGTGCGTGCTCGCCGCCAAGGTGCTGCATCACCGCTCGGCCCGGGACGACAATACGGAGGCGCAGCGGCTGCTGGAGCGGGCCATCGTGCTTGATCCCAACTATGCCCATGCCCACGCCTGGCGGGCCTGCGTGCTCGGCCAGACCTGGGTCTATAATTGGTGTGCCGACCGCGACGCGACCATGGCGCAGGTCGCCGGCGAGCTCGAGATCGCGCTCAAGCTCGATGATAATGACAGCGACGTGCACCGGATCCTCGCCGCGCTGAATCTCAACCGCGACGACCATGACAAGGCAACGTTCCACCAGGAGCGCGCGCTCGCGCTGAACCCGAACTACGACCTCGTCGTCGTGCAGCAGGGTGAGCTCCTGACCTGGCTCGGGCGGCCGGAGGAGGGGATCGACTGGATCAAGCGGGCGATGCGGCTCAATCCGTTCCATCCGGAGCGGTTCTGGAGCCATCTCGGCCGGGCCTGCTATTGCGCCGAGAAATACGCCGACGCGGCCGAGGCGTTCTCCCGGATCACGCGGCCCGACCATACCCATCACGCCTTCCTGGCGGCGACGCTGGCGCAGATGGGCAATCCGGTTGCGGCCTCCGCGCATGCCGCCGAGGTGCTGAAGCGCGAGCCGACCTTCTCGGTGGCTGCCCATCTGGCAACCCAGCACTACAAGCGCGAGCCCGACCGGGCGCGTTACGAGGCCGGCCTGGTCAAGGCTGGGCTGCCGGCTTGATTGGAGGGCTTCCGGGAAAAGATTAGCGCAGCGAGGCGGTGCGCAGCACGAAGGACTGGGTGGTCAGCAGCGCGGTCGCCGAGCCTGAGAAGCGGTCGCAGGTCATGCCCATCATCGGGTCTTCCGAGAAGGTCATGGCGACGGCGGCCTGCGGTTTAACGAAGTGAGCCCGCATCATGTTCATGTCGGTGTCGCCAAGCACCGTGGTTAGCATGCCGGTGCTCGCGCTCGGCGCCAGCATCACGACGCGCATCCAGATATCGTTGCCCTTGGCGGCGGAGATGCGCGCCGACGTGGTGATCACGCCCGGTGTGCCCTTGGCAACGACGGTGTTGATCTCGGTGGCCGGCGCCGCCGCGGTGCGGGTCGGGCGCACGCTGTGCGGGATCGGCGCCGTTGCCGCCACGATGTTGGCGCGATCGACCGGAGAGGACGCGGCCGGTGCGTAGGCCAGCGCCTTGTTGAAGTTTTCGCTCGCGCTGGCGGTGGTCTGCGGATCGGCGCCGCTGACCGATTCACGGGCCTTCAGCGCGGCGATCTGTGCGTCCGATGCCTGCTTCGGCGTCGCCGCCTCGTCACCCCAGAAGCCGCGGGCATTGATGATGTCGGCGGGCGATTGCGGCGCGGTGTTCTCGGCCGTCTGCACCACCTGCACCGCCGGCTTGGCCTTCGGCATCGGGACGACCTGCGCATCGGCGGCGGCAAGCTGGATCGCGGCGGCGAACTGCTGCGGCTTGGCGCGCGGCAGCGGAATTGGATCGGCGGGTTTGGCGGGCGCTGCGGCGGCAACCACGGTGCTGGCGGCGGGCTTGTCGTTCACGGCAGCCCCGCCTTCGTCTTCATCGTCACCCGACTTGCCGACGCCGAACAGCTTCGCGAACAGGGTCGGCTTGCCGATTGTAGCGGCATCGTCGCCATTGCCGCGGCGCTCGATGTCGGCCTTGGCGAGTTCATAGCCCTTCAGCGGCGTGCCGTCGGTCGGGATATGGACGGTGCGGCCGTCAGGGAACACCTTGACCAGCTGATCGTGGGTCATGCGCGGCCAGTGGCGAATGCCGCCGGTGTCGAGATGCACGAACGGCGAACCTGACGTCGGATAGAAGCCGACGCCGCCGCGCTGCAAGCGCAGGCCGGCGTAGCGGATCTGCTCCAGCGGCACGCCCGGAATGAAGAAGTCCATCGCATGCCCCAGCATGTGCTGGCTGTGGCGCGCAACGCCCGAGGAGCGGCGGCGGAGCATGGCGTTGGTGGCCGGGGCGCGATAGGCGGAGACGATCTGGATCGGCTGCTTGCCGCCGACGTCGTTGTAGACCTCCCAGAGGATATCGAACAGGTGACGGTCCATCACCGTCTCGTCCTGGGAGCGCCAGTCGCGCAGGAAGTGATTGAGCTGCTTCAGCGCGGCTTCGTCGTAACGGCCATCGCGCTTGAAGGTGACGGTGAGGTCTTCGTTGGAATGGGTGTGGTGGAAGGAGAGGGTACGGGTCTGGTTCAGCGCCGTCGCATCGTGCACGGATCCGGCGCCCGCCAACAGCAATAGCGCGCTCAGGCCGACTTGGTACCCGGCCTTAGGTAGTGACAGCAGATTGTAGCGGCGTGCGAGGACAGCCAGCACTATGAGCCCACCCAAGTCGACGAGCGTTCGGTCGGCACCTTTCGCAGACCCCCCGCGAAAGACGGTGAACGCTTTCTTAAAGCGGGAGGGTTAACCGAGGTTTACCGACCCGCCCCCAAGTTAGGCTTAACTAACTGGGGGACTGTGGCAAAAGATAGCCCTGTCCCCCGGCGGGCACCGGAAATGGTTAACATAAACGATCTCGCCTTTTGAGCGAGATCGTTGATTTTGCTTCAATATTTAGGTCAATCGGGCCGAGGGGCAGATTACCGGGTGATCACCCGGCGCTGCTGCTGGGCCTGGCCGCGGCGGACGGGCTGCGGCTCCGGCTGTCCGAATCCGCCGAACAGGCGCTCGAAGAAGTTCGGTCCGGAAGAGCCAAAGCCGCTGTTGTCGCCTGCGACGTTGACACCTGCGGGCAGGCTGCTGCTCGGCGGCCGCGAATAGCTCGGCTGGGCGTGCGCCACTACCGTCTCGAGATCCTTGCCGCGGCTGTTCTTGAGCAGCGACAGCATGGTGGCGTCGCGGCCGTAAACGTCCCTGCGGAACTGCAGCTTGCCGGCATCATCCACGAACGCGGTCTGGTAGGTGATGTTGACCGGGATCGGCGTCGGGAATTTCAGGTCGACTTCGCTCGAACCGTACATGCTGCGGATCCGCTCCGGCGTGTAGTGCTGGTTCGGCTCGGCGATGTTGAGCAGCACGGACGCGTACTGATCCGGGTTCTGCACGCGCATGCAGCCGTGGCTGAAGGCGCGCTCGTCCTTGGCGAACAAATACTTGTCCGGCGTGTCGTGCTGATAGACCAGGAACTTGTTCGGGAAGTTGAAGCGGATGCGGCCGAGCGCGTTGGCTTCACCGGGCGGCTGCGAGATATGGATCGTGCCGTCGCGGTTGCGCTCGAGCTTGAGGCCCATGCGCTGCAGCACCGTCGGATCCTGCTGCAAGGCCGGCAGATACTCGTTGTAGATGATCGACGGCGGCACGTTCCAGGTCGGGTTGACCGTGATGTACTTCATCGTCTCGGTCAAAAGCGGCGTGGCATGCTGGCCGGGCTTGCCGGTGACGACGCGCGTTGTCCATGCCTGCGCGCCGTTCTGCATCACCTTCAGCGTGTAGTCGGGGATGTTGAGGATCACATAGGCATTGCCGAGATTGGCGGCGCCGAGCTGGCGCGGCAGCCAGCGCCAGCGCTCCATGTTGACGAGCACGGTGTCGATCTGGCGATCGCGCTTCGGATTGTTGAGCGCCTTGACCGTACGCTCGTCGAGCACACCGGTCGCCTTGAGGTCGACGCTGCTCTGGAATTTCTCGACCGCGCGCGCAACCGTCGCATCATACTTGGTGCTGTCGGCATTCTCGGTGACGCCGAGCTTGTTGCGCAGGTCCGGCACGCGCGGATCGTCCATCTCGACCGCGGCCTGCTTCTTGCGCGCCGGCACGTATTTCAGCGCGGGGCCGTCCGCGATCGTGATCACAGGGCCGTCGCCCTGGCCGCGCAGCTCGGCGAGCTTCTTCTTCAGCTCCTTGTAGAGCTTTTGCGGCGGGTTGTAGCCGTCGAGCGCGGCCGAGGCGTCCTTGGCGGAGGTCACGTTCGCGAACACTTCCGCCGGATCGGTCGGATGCTCCGGATAGAGGATATCGGCCGACACCTGCGACCAGTGCATGCGGCCGCTCTGCGCCTGGCGCGCATAGTCCAGCATGCTGGCGGCAAGCTTCAGCTCGGCATCGGCCAGCGCGTCGGGTGTCGTCGCCGCGGCGAAATCCGGCACCGGATAGTCCGATGCATCGAGGCCGTCGGCGGCGGCATCCTTCAGGCGCGCGATGACGCCCTTGCCGGTGTCGGTGAGCTTGCCGGCCTTGGTGAACACAGGCGCGTAGTCGCGGGCCGAATAGAATTTCTCGGCTGCGGCACGCTCGTTCTTGCGGTCGAAGGTACGCAGCGTCTTGCCGGCGAGCAGCTCGCGCAGCTTGTCGGCGACCGGCTGATCTTCGGAGGCGACATTGCTGGCCGCCTTTGCGGGCTCGGTCGCCGGGGCAGCCGCCGTCGCGGGAGCAGGAGCTGCGGCGGGCGCCGCGGCCGTTGCCGGCGCTGGGCTTGCGGACGGCGCGGTGGCGGTGGCCGGCGCGGGCGGAGTTGCAGATGGCGCGACCGCGGTATCGGTCTTCGGTGCGTCCGCCTTCGGCGCGTCAGCAGGCTTCGTTGCGACATCGGCCGGCTTCGGGTCGACGGCCTTCGCGGTGGCCGGTTCCGCCGGCTTTGCGTCGGCAGGCTTTGCATCGGCCGGCTTGGCCTCGGTGGCCTGCACATCGGCGGGCTTCACGTCGGCCGGTTTGGCGGCGTCGGGCAGCGCGGCGGTGGTGTCGGCCTTGAAATCGCTTGCGGTCGGCGGCGGCACGTTGGCCGGCTCGGGGCGCGGGATCGCGGCGTCGATCGCGAGTTCAGAGGTGCTGGAGCGGGGCGTGTCCTGCGCGAAGGCCGAGGTCGCGGACACCGCGAGGAAGGTTGCCGCGACGGCCGTCAATACGCGGTCAAATCCCCGACGGTTGTTCGAACAGTCACGCATTGTCACACCCCCTGGGTGGAACTGCCCCTCGTCAAACTGGAACAGTTCAAATCAGTATTTGTTTCATAGCTTGCGCGAAAGCGCCGGCTTCTCGATCGACTCGCACGCCTGCACGCAACGAACGCAGACGATACATTTGCCCCTCTTATGCAGCCAGCGCCATGCGGGGCAACTCACGACAAACTGACCTCGAAGCAGCTGATTTCGCTCGGGCTGTGCGTTTTTGCCACGCGGCACAGCCTTTGTCTGTCACCGCTACGACACGGTTCAAAAGGTTCCCTGGTATTGTCTGGTCGGCCCCAAGAGCCCGTCGACTTACGTGGCGTCGCTTGCGCGTGTGCCCGCCGCAGCTTCATCGAGCTTGCGGTAGAGCGTCGAGCGGCCGATCTTGAGGCGGCGCGCGACCTCCGACATCTGTCCGCGATAATGTGAAATCGCGAACCGGATGATCTCGTTCTCGAGATCTTCTAGCGGGCGCATCTCGCCCGCGGCATTGAGCATCGAGAGGCCGCCGGCGGTGGGGAGGGCGGCTGTTACCGGTATTTCATTACCGGAAATCATCGCGGGCGCCGTCGACGGCGACACCACCAGCGGTTCGCCCTGCAGCGATTTGCCTTCCGGCGCTGGATGCGTGGGCCCCTGCGGGAAATCGGCCAGGACCAGCTGGTCGCCGTCGCTCATCACCACGGCGCGATACACCGTGTTCTCGAGCTGACGGATATTGCCCGGCCAGTCGAGCTGGGAGAGATGGGCCATCGCATCGCCGCTGATGCCGGTAATGTTGCGGTTCTCCTCCGCGCAGAACCGCGCCAGGAAATGCCGCAGCAGATGCGGAATGTCTTCGCGCCGCTGCCGCAGCGCCGGGATGGTCAGCGGCAGCACGTGCAGGCGATAGAACAGGTCTTCGCGGAACTGGCCGCCCTTCACGAGATCGAGCAGCCTCCGGTTGGTCGCCGAGATGATGCGGACATCGACCTTGACCGGCTTGCGGCCGCCGACCGCCTCGACGGTGCCTTCCTGCAGCGCGCGCAGCAGCTTCACTTGCGTGGCCAGCGGCAATTCGCCGACTTCGTCGAGGAACAGCGTGCCGCCATGGGCCTCGACGAACTTGCCCTGATGGCGTTCGGTGGCACCGGTGAAGGCACCCTTCTCATGACCGAACAGGATCGATTCGACGAGATTGTCCGGGATCGCCCCGCAGTTCACCGCAACGAACGGCTTGGCCTTGCGCTCGCTGCTGCCGTGGATGGCGCGCGCGAACAGTTCCTTGCCGACGCCGGACTCGCCTTCGATCAGCACCGGAATCGTCGAGGATGCGGCCTTCTGCGCGGTGCGCAGCACGCCGGCCATCGCCTCGCTGCGGGTGATGATGTCGGAGAAGGTCAGCCGGCCTTCGCGGCTGTGGCGGATGCGCTGCAATTCGCCCTTCAGCGCCGAGGCGTTGAGGGCGTTGCGCAGCGACACCTGCAGCCGCTCGAAGCCGACCGGCTTGACGACGAAATCCTGGGCACCAGCGCGCATCGCCGACACCACATTGTCGATGCCGCCATGCGCGGTCTGCACGATGACCGGGATGGTCAAACCAGCTTCACGAATCTTTGCGAGGACTCCAAGTCCGTCGAGGCCCGGCATCACGAGGTCGAGCACGACGGCGTCTATCGCCTGCGTCTCGGATGCAGTCAGGGCCGCTATCGCCGCGTCGCCACTGTCCACGACGAGGGGCTCATAGCCGCACTTCTGCACCATGTTTTCAACCAAACGACGCTGTACTGCGTCGTCATCGGCGATCAAAATGGTGGCAGCCATGGTTTTCCCCGCACGCTACGATTATTTGTCTCGAATCGGGGCACTGTCGCCGATGCCGATTAACGCACTCTTAAATCTTGCAAACCCGCTTTCATTCCGCCGCCGCCGACATCTTTCCGACTGAACTAAGGTTACGAACAAGATGACCCCGCGCTCCAAAACTGCCTCCCCTAAATCCGCTCCCGGCAAGGCCGCTCTCCGCAAGGAGGCCGCGCTGCGCAAGTCGGCGGCCCCACGCAAATCGACCGCGACCGGCCCAGCGGCGAAAAAGGCAGCCAGCAAGACCGGCAAGCTTCCGGAATGGAATCTGGCAGATCTCTACGCCGGCATCGACGCACCGGAAGTCGCGCGCGATCTGCAGAAAATGGATGCAGATTGCGTCGCGTTTGAGACCGACTACAAGGGCAAACTTGCCGAAAATACCGGCAGGGAGGGTGGCGGAAAGTGGCTCGCCGAGGCGATCCGGCGCTATGAGGCGATCGACGACCTGGCCGGCCGTCTCGGCTCCTATGCCGGCCTGATCCATGCCGGCGACAGTGTCGATCCCGCGATCTCGAAATTCTACGGCGATATTTCCGAGCGGCTGACCGCCGCCTCGGTGCATCTCCTGTTCTTCTCGCTCGAGCTCAACCGGGTTGACGATGAGGTGATCGAGCGCGCGATGGCCGAGCCGGAGCTCGGCCATTACCGGCCGTGGATCGAGGATCTGCGCAAGGACAAGCCGTACCAGCTCGAGGATCGCGTCGAGCAGCTCTTTCACGAAAAGGCGCAGAGCGGCTACGCGGCCTGGAACCGGCTGTTCGACCAGACCATCTCCGGCCTGCGCTTCAAGGTCTCGGGCAAGGAGCTCGCGATCGAGCCGACCCTGAACCTGTTGCAGGACAAGGCGGGCGACAAGCGCAAGGCGGCGGCACAGGCGCTTTCCAAGACCTTCAAGGACAATGAGCGCACCTTCGCGCTGATCACCAACACGCTCGCCAAGGACAAGGAAATCTCCGACCGCTGGCGCGGCTTCCAGGATGTCGCGGACTCCCGCCATCTCAACAACCGCGTCGAGCGCGAGGTAGTCGATGCGCTGGTCGCCTCGGTGCGCGCGGCCTATCCGAAGCTGTCGCACCGCTATTACGCGCTGAAGGCCGGCTGGTTCAAAAAGAAGAAGCTGCCGCACTGGGACCGCAACGCGCCGTTGCCGTTCGCGGCGACCGGCACGATTGCCTGGCCCGAGGCGCGCAACATGGTGCTGTCGGCCTATAACGGCTTCTCGCCGAAAATGGCGGAGATCGCCGAGCGCTTCTTCGACGATCGCTGGATCGATGCGCCGGTCCGTCCCGGCAAGGCGCCGGGCGCGTTCTCGCATCCGACTACGCCGTCGGCGCATCCCTATGTGCTGATGAACTACCAGGGCAAGCCGCGCGACGTGATGACGCTGGCGCATGAGCTCGGCCATGGCGTGCATCAGGTGCTGGCGGCGAAGAACGGCGCGCTGATGGCGCCGACGCCGCTGACGCTGGCGGAGACCGCCAGCGTGTTCGGCGAGATGCTGACCTTCAAGCGGCTGTTGTCCCAGACCAAGAACGCGAAACAGCGCCAGGCGCTGCTCGCGGGCAAGGTCGAGGACATGATCAACACCGTGGTGCGGCAGATCGCGTTCTATTCATTCGAGCGCGCGGTCCATACCGAGCGCAAGAACGGTGAGCTCACCGCCGAGCGGATCGGACGACTCTGGCTCAGCGTGCAGGGCGAGAGCCTCGGGCCGGCGATCGAGATCAAGCCCGGCTACGAGACGTTCTGGATGTACATCCCGCACTTCATCCATTCGCCGTTCTACGTCTACGCCTATGCGTTCGGCGACTGCCTGGTGAACTCGCTCTATGCGGTCTACGAGCACGCCTCCGAGGGTTTTGCCGAGCGCTATCTCGACATGCTCGCCGCCGGCGGCACCAAGCATTATTCCGAGCTGCTGCGGCCATTCGGGCTCGACGCCAAGGACCCGAAATTCTGGGACGGCGGCCTGTCCGTGATCGCCGGCATGATCGACGAGCTGGAGGCGATGGGCTGAGGCCCATCGGCGTTCTACCGTGCGGTCGGCCGGGCCGGGCGGGAACGCCCTGCGTTTTTGCGCCGGGCGGTATGATCATTCCATGACACCGGCGTTTCGGGGATCAATCCTGCCCGGGCGCGAGCCGCGGACCGTCGCAGCACGCCCGGGCCGGGGACAATTTGTGCTTCAAATCGCCCGATCGGGACCACGCCGTTGCCCTGCCAACCCGTTTGCGGTAATGGCTCGCGGAACGCGAATTTCTGACTGGGGACAGCGATGGCAGACCATAGCGAAGTGGCCTACACGACCGCCGACGGCAACGATTACGTGGCGCATGAGCAGACCTATGAAGGGTTTCTCGTGCTGGTCAAATACGGCACCATCAGCGTCGCCATCCTCCTCGCCCTGATGGCCTATTTCCTGGTCTGATCCCTGACCGGCTAGCGGTGCCGCCGTCCCGCGGCGGTGCCGGAATTTCTGATCGAGCCCGGTTGCAAATACCGGGTATCCAATCTGGCGAAAATAACGCTAGTTTGAAGACGCGTGCGGCGCTTGCGCCGCCGGGGGAGGGCCCATGAAGATTGCCGTTGCCAAGGAAATCGATCCGTCCGAGCCGCGGGTTGCGGTTTCGCCCGATACGATCAAGAAGTTCAAGGCGATCGGCGCCGAGGTGGCCGTTGAGCCCGGCGCGGGCGTCAAGTCGGGCCTGCCCGATTCGGAGCTCACCGCTGCCGGCGCCACCGTCTCGGCCGACGCGCTCAAGGATGCCGACATCATCATCAAGGTGAAGCGGCCCGAAGCCTCGGAACTGTCGAAGTACAAGCGCGGCGCGCTGGTCATCGCGATCATGGACCCCTATGGCAACGAGGCCGCGCTGAAGGCGATGGCCGATGCCGGCGTTTCCGCCTTCGCGATGGAATTGATGCCGCGCATCACCCGCGCCCAGGTGATGGACGTGCTGTCCTCGCAAGCCAACCTGGCCGGCTACCGCGCCGTGATCGAGGGCGCCGAGGCGTTCGGCCGCGCCTTCCCGATGATGATGACCGCCGCCGGCACCGTTCCGGCCGCCAAGGTATTCGTGATGGGCGTCGGCGTCGCCGGCCTGCAGGCGATCGCGACCGCGCGGCGGCTGGGCGCCATCGTCACCGCGACCGACGTGCGCCCCGCCACCAAGGAGCAGGTCGAATCGCTCGGCGCGAAGTTCCTCGCCGTCGAGGACGAGGAGTTCAAGAACGCGCAGACCGCCGGCGGCTACGCCAAGGAAATGTCCAAGGAGTACCAGGCCAAGCAGGCCGCGCTCACCGCCGAGCACATCAAGAAGCAGGACATCGTGATCACCACCGCCCTGATCCCGGGTCGTCCGGCGCCGCAGCTGGTGTCGGGTGAGATGGTGAAATCGATGAAGCCCGGTTCGGTGCTGGTCGATCTCGCGGTCGAGCGTGGCGGCAATGTCGAGGGCGCCAAGCCCGGCGAGGTGGTCGAGGCCGACGGCGTCAAGATCGTCGGCTACACCAATGTCGCCGGCCGCGTCGCCGCGTCGGCCTCGAGCCTGTATGCGCGCAATCTGTTCTCGTTCATCGAGACCATGGTCGACAAGGCCAGCAAGGCGCTCGCGGTCAATTGGGACGACGAGCTGGTGAAGGCCACCGCGCTGACCAAGGACGGCGCCGTCATCCATCCCAACTTCCAGCCGAAGTAAGGAGAGAAGCCATGGAGCATATCGCGCAGGCCGTTGATCCCTTCGTGTTCCGGCTGTCGATTTTCGTTCTCGCCGTGTTCGTCGGCTATTTCGTGGTGTGGTCGGTGACCCCCGCGCTGCACACGCCGCTGATGAGCGTGACCAACGCGATCTCGTCGGTGATCGTGGTCGGCGCGCTGCTCGCGGTCGGCGTCGGCATGGTCTCGAGCGGCTCGGGCTGGGCCCGCGGCTTCGGCTTCGTCGCGCTGATCTTCGCCTGCGTGAACATCTTCGGCGGCTTCCTGGTCACCCAGCGCATGCTGGCGATGTACAAGAAGAAAGCCAAGTAACGGCAACCACCTCGGGGTGATGTAAGAATTTGGGGGACCTGAGATGAGCGCCAATCTGTCTGCAGTATTCTATCTCGTCGCCGGCGTCCTGTTCATCCTGGCGCTGCGCGGCCTGTCGAGCCCGGCGTCGTCGCGCCAGGGCAACATGTTCGGCATGATCGGCATGGCGATCGCGGTCGCCACCACGCTGGCGAGCCATCCGCCGGCCGATGGCGTAGCCTGGCTGCTGGTGATCCTCGCGGTCGCGATCGGCGGTGGCATCGGTGCCGTGATCGCGCGCCGGGTGCCGATGACCTCGATGCCCGAGCTGGTCGCCGCATTCCACTCGCTGGTCGGTATGGCCGCGGTGCTGGTCGCCGCCGGCGCGTTCTATGCGCCCGAGGCGTTCGACATCGGCACGCCCGGCAACATCCATCCGCAGAGCTTGGTCGAGATGTCGCTCGGCGTCGCGATCGGCGCCTTGACCTTCACCGGCTCGGTGATCGCGTTCCTGAAGCTCTCGGCCCGGATGAGCGGCGCGCCGATCATCCTGCCAGCCCGCCACGTCATCAACATCGTGCTGGCGCTGGCGCTGGTGTTCTTCATCGTCGGCCTCGTGCTGTCCGGCAGCGCGTTCGACTTCTGGATGATCACCATCCTCGCGCTGGCGCTCGGCGTGCTGATGATCATCCCGATCGGCGGCGCCGACATGCCGGTCGTGATCTCGATGCTGAACTCGTACTCCGGCTGGGCCGCGGCCGGCATCGGCTTCACGCTCGGCAACTCGGCGCTGATCATCACCGGCGCGCTTGTCGGCTCGTCGGGTGCGATCCTGTCCTACATCATGTGCCACGCGATGAACCGCTCGTTCATCTCGGTGATCCTCGGCGGCTTCGGCGGCGAGACCGCGGCGGCCGGCGGCGGCAGTGGCGAGCAGAAGCCCGCCAAGCTCGGCTCGGCTGATGATGCCGCCTTCATCATGAAGAACGCCTCCAAGGTCATCATCGTGCCCGGCTACGGCATGGCGGTGGCGCAGGCCCAGCACGCGCTGCGCGAAATGGCCGACCTGCTGAAGAAGGAAGGCGTCGAGGTGAAATACGCCATTCACCCGGTCGCGGGCCGCATGCCCGGCCATATGAACGTGCTGCTGGCCGAAGCCAACGTGCCCTATGACGAGGTGTTCGAGCTCGAGGACATCAACTCGGAGTTCGCCCAGGCCGACATCGCCTTCGTGATCGGCGCCAACGACGTCACCAACCCGGCGGCGGAAGAGGACAAGACCTCGCCGATCTACGGCATGCCGGTGCTGCAGGTCTGGAAGGCCGGCACCGTGATGTTCATCAAGCGCTCGCTGGCGTCGGGCTATGCCGGCATCGACAATCCGCTGTTCTACCGCGACAACACCATGATGTTGCTCGGTGACGCCAAGAAGGTCACCGAGAACATCGTCAAGGCGATGGCCTGACACTGATGGCCCTGAACCGGGAGTGGCATCGACACCATCGCATGCCACCCCGAGCCACGCGCGAGCAGCGCATCGCGTGGCATGTGACGCATGCGCATGTTTGCGCCTGCCGGCCCGTTCCCGACAGCATCAGGCTCGAGGTCGAAAGACTGCTCAATTCGAGGCGCAGGCCCCTCTCGGCGGCTACTAAAGATCAGGGGCGGGACTAAAAACGGCGAAAACAACCCCATGCAAAGTAGCGATGGGGTCTCACATCATCCGACACACTAGATCTAGAGCGGAAATTGAGAGCGGCAGGCGGGATTTGCGCGTGGTTCTGACGATCCTGAAATGGCTGCTGATCGTCGCCGCGGTGGTCTATCTCGGTGGCCTCGCGGTGCTGTTCGTCAAGCAGCGCGAGATGCTGTTTCCGATCCCGCCGGTCGGGCGGACTGCGCCGGCGGCCGCAGGACTTCCCGAGGCCGAAGAGCATGTCCTGACCACTGATGACGGCGAGAAGGTGATCGTCTGGCATGTGCCGGCGAAGCCCGGCCGGCCTGTCGTGCTGTTCTTTCCCGGCAATGGCGATTTCCTTGCCGGCCGTGTCGCGCGCTTCAAGGCGATCACCGCCGACGGCACCGGGCTGGTGGCGTTGTCGTACCGTGGCTACGCCGGCTCGAGCGGATCCCCGAGCGAGCAAGGTCTGCTGCAGGACGCTGCGGCAGCCTACGCGTTCACCACCGCGCGATACCGTGCCGAGCAGATCGTGGTCTGGGGCTTCTCACTCGGTACCGGCGTTGCGGTCGCGCTCGCCGCCGCACATCCGGTCGGCAGGCTGATCCTGGAGGCGCCCTACACGTCGACGGCCGACGTCGCCGGCGAGCACTTCTGGTTTGTGCCGGTCAGCCTGTTGATGCGGGATCAATTCCATTCCGACCGGCGAATCAGCGGCGTCACGGTGCCGCTGCTGATCATGCATGGCACCGACGATCCGGTGATTCCGATCCGTTTCGGCGAGCGGCTGTTCGGCCTCGCCCATGAGCCCAAGCAGTTCGTGCGACTGCCCGGTGGCGGGCACGACAACCTCGACGATTTCGGTGCGACGGGGACGGCGCGACCGTTTATCGACGCCGCAAGAGGCTGACGGGGGCGATTGTCTATCGCATAATCGCGGCATCGGAAGTGAGGGGATCCCACGATGAGCGCACACGGACCGATGCCACGGTCGGCCTGGCTGTATCCTGTTCTGGCGGTGCTATTGTTCGCCGCGGTCACAGTCACCGGTTACGGCTTCGCGCCGTCGGCCCCCGGCTGGGTGTTCGCAATCGTGCTGCTGGTGATCTTGTTCGGCACCGTGTTCGCGGCGGTCCATCACGCCGAGATGATTGCCGAGCGGATCGGCGAACCGTTCGGCACGCTGCTCCTGACGCTCGCGGTGACCATCATCGAGGTGGCGCTGATCTCGACCATCATGCTGGGCGACACCCCGGCGCCGACCCTGGCGCGCGACACCGTGTTCGCGGTGGTGATGATCGTCTGCAACGGCCTGGTCGGGCTCTGCATCTTCATCGGCGGCATCCGTTACCGCGAGCAGGATTTCCAGATCACCGGCGCCAACCTCTATCTCAGCGTGCTGTTCGTGCTCGCGACCATCACGCTGGACATGCCGAATTTCACGCTGACCGCGCCGGGCCCGATCTATTCCACGGCCCAACTCGCCGTGATCAGTGTCGTGACGCTGCTGCTCTACGCGGTATTCCTCTACACCCAGACCATCCGCCACCGCGATTACTTCGTCGGTGGCGCCAACGAGGCGGCGGCGCATGGCGAGGTGATGTCGGACCGTGAGACCGTGATCAGCGTCGTCCTGCTGCTGGTGTCGCTGCTGGCGGTGGTGCTGCTGGCCAAGAAATTCTCGCTGGTGGTCGATGTCGTCACCATCAAGATCGGCGCGCCGCCGGCTTTTGCCGGCCTGGTAGTGGCGGCGCTGATCCTGTTGCCGGAGAGCGTTGCGGCGGTGGCTGCGGCGCGCAAGAACGACCTCCAGAAGAGCATCAATCTCGCGCTCGGCTCCTCGATCGCGACCATCGGGCTCACGGTTCCCGCCGTGGCGCTTGCCGCCCATGTGCTCGACAAGGAACTGGTGCTCGGGCTCAGCAACCAGCATATGCTGATCCTGCTGCTCACCTTCATGGTCAGCATGCTCACCTTCGGAACCGGTCGCACCAACATCCTGTTCGGGCTGGTTCACATGGTGGTGTTCGCCGTGTTCGTGTTCATGGTCTTCGTGCCGTAGGGCACGATACGCTCAAACAAGAAACTTGGAGAAGTGACGATGCTTAGTGCCAAATCGGACGTGCAGGTGGATACGGCGGAGGTTCGCGTGACCGAATGGCGGCTCGCGCCCGGCAGCGCCACCGGCCACCACACCCACGAGATGGACTACGTCATCGTTCCGATCACGACCGGCGAGATGACCATCGTGGCGCCGAACGGCGACCGCTCGAAGGCGCAGCTCGGGGCCGGCAAGTCCTACTTCCGCAAGGCCGGGGTCCAGCACGACGTGCTCAACGAGACCGCCAGCGAGATCGTGTTCCTCGAGGTCGAGCTCAAGCCCTGATGCGGGCGGTAACCCTGCGCGCGCAGAATGGCAGCCCCGAGCGGGCGCGGCTGTGGAAATTCATAAGCCGTTAACGGCTGCACGATGAATTAAGAGGTGGATGCGGCCTACGCAGGGGGCGCCTCCGCTGAAACCAAAGTGACACCAAAGGTGACGTCGGAACGGGGGTTTGCCACCGATCCGACGCAGTTGATCCCTGAATGTGCCTCAAAGTTCCAGCATGAAATAACGGGGCGGGGAGTGGCAGGTCATGCTGAGTTACCTGAAGAAATTTGTGATGGACATCTTACCCTCGGTGGCAGCGACCATCATCGGGGCGTACATCGTCAATCACTACATCGTGGCCAGGCCGGAAGCGCCGGCCACCGCAGCCGTGTCCGCCGCCGTCGATCCCAAAGCTGCCGCCAAGCCCGCCACCGTTGTCAGCAGCCTCCCCGAAGCCGGCGTGAAGGCCAAGGGCATGTCCGAGCGCACGCTGATCGAGCGGTCGGCGTCCGAGAAGGCGACCGTCACCGAGAAGCCCGCCGAGAAATCCGCCGACCAGAAGCCTGACACGCCGGCTGATACCGCCAGCATCCCGACCGACACCCGCCACCACACGGCGGCGCCGAAGGCCGTCGCAAAGCTGACGCCCGCCGCGCCGCAGCCGGCCGCGCCCGCGACCTCAGCCGCTCCGGCCGAGACCGCAACGGCAACCGAGGAAAACCGCGACGCCAACGATCTCGCGCGTGCCGCCATCGAGCGGCTGCGCAAGGAGCGTCCGCAAGAGGCCGCGCGCGCCCAGGACGCTCAGCGCACCGATATCGCCCGCCTGCCTGAGGCGCAGCGTCCGGCAACCACGTCGGCGATCCGGCCGTTGCCGCCGACGATCATGGTGTCGAACCCGTCCACTGAGAACGTCGATCAATCCTCGCAGCAGCGTCCGCCCTACGCCGATGGGCAGGATTCGAACCGGCTGACGCCGCCGGCCGACATTCCGGTCCCGGTGATCCAGGCGCCGCTCGACCTGCGCGCCGATGCGGCCATGCCCGCGCCGAAGAACGACCACACCTCGGTGACCGACGACATGTTCTCCGGCATGAAGTCGATGTTCCACGCCGTCCTGCCCAAGTAAGCCGATAAATCAGCCGCCGGTGCGGGCCAGCCCGCTGCGCGCGTTGCCGTCGCCGGGCCGCAGCGCGAGCGCGCGATTGTAGGACGCCGCCGCCTTGGCCTTGTCGCCGAGCCGCTCATAGGCCTGGCCCCGGGCGCTCCATGCCGCAACATTGTTGGGATCGGCCTGCACGGCCTCGTCGAGGTCGGTGGCGGCCTGCTTGGCCTTGTCGAGCGCGAGGTAGCTTGTGGCGCGGCCGACCAGCGGCTCGGCCTTCTGAGGCGACAGCCCGCTGGCCGCCGTGAAATCGTCGATCGCCTCCTGATGCTGTCCGCGGCCCTGATAGATCAGGCCACGGCCGTACAGGGCCTGGATGTTGTAGGGATCGGTCGTCAGCGCCTGCTCGAACTCCGCCTGCGCCTCGTCGAGCTTGCCGGAATGCGCCAGCACCTGGCCACGCGTCGCGTGATCCCTGGCGCTGTTGATGTCCTGCGGCGTGATGCTGTCGGCGGCCGGCTTGTCGGCGGTGGCGGCCGGTTTCGGCTTGTCGTTCGAGCCCCACGATCCCAAGTCGAAGGAGCACGCCCCGAGCGGCAGGCCGAGCACCATTGCAGCGATAACGAGTTGCAGCGCGCGACGGCGGTGCGCAGGTTCCGGAAACAGGGGGCGGGGTGCCGGAGCAACCTTCATGCAAAATGCTCTTGCCGGTAGTTTTGCCGGTAATTTTGCATGGGATCCCTGGAACGCGACCTGCTTCAAAACGACAACGCGGGCCCGTGGCCCGCGCTGTTAGACTTCCAGATCGGCGAAACGGTTCAGCGGGGGCCGCGACCAGCGCCTGCACCACCCGGACGGCCGCCGCGGTCGCCACCGGGACCAGCGCCGAACACCGGCTTCGGCTTCATCGGCAGCAGGCCTTCGCGCTGCAGCTTCTTGCGGGCCAGCTTGCGTGCGCGGCGCACGGCCTCGGCCTTTTCACGGGCCTTCTTCTCAGAGGGCTTTTCGTAGTGACCGCGGAGCTTCATCTCGCGGAAAATGCCCTCGCGCTGCATCTTCTTCTTCAGCGCCTTCAGGGCTTGGTCGACATTGTTATCGCGGACGAGAACCTGCACGCGGCATCCTCTTTTGAATTGATCGGTTCGGAATTCTGGCGAGGTGAAGGGGCGGCAAAAGGCCTGCCTCTTAACCCTAGGCGCGCGCATGTATCAGACAAACGCGCAGATGTCCACCGGTCGAGTGACTTTCGGGCCTAGTAAAGCCACGAAATAGGGCGAAAATGCCATTGTGCGGCCCTGATTTGGGTGGTTTGGCGCCCAGATGAGGGCCGCTCCCGGCGTTTTGGATGACCCGGGCATTGGAAATAGGGGAGATGCCACATGGATATGAAGAAATACGCTGCCGAGCTGATCGGTACGTTCTGGCTCACATTCGCGGGCTGCGGCAGCGCGGTCATCGCGGCCGGCTTTCCGCATGTCGGAATCGGCCTGGTCGGCGTGTCATTGGCCTTCGGGCTGAGCGTGGTGACCATGGCCTATGCGATCGGCCATATCTCGGGCTGCCATCTCAACCCGGCCGTGACGGTCGGCCTCGCCGCGGGCGGGCGTTTCCCGGGCGGCCAGGTGCTGCCCTACATCATCGCGCAGGTGATCGGCGCCATCGTTGCGGCCTGGCTGCTCTATGTGATCGCCAGCGGCGCGCCCGGCTTCGATGTCAGCAAGGGCTTTGCCTCCAACGGCTATGACGCGCACTCGCCGGGCCAGTACAGCATGGTGGTGTGCTTCATCATGGAGGTCGTGATGACCATGATGTTCCTGTTCATCATCATGGGTTCGACCCATGGCAAGGCGCCGGCCGGCTTCGCACCGCTCGCGATCGGCCTTGCGCTGGTGATGATCCATCTCGTCAGCATTCCCGTCACCAACACCTCGGTGAATCCAGCGCGCAGCACCGGGCCGGCGCTGTTCGTCGGCGGCTGGGCGCTGGCGCAGCTCTGGATGTTCTGGGTCGCGCCTCTGATCGGCGGCGCGCTCGGCGGCGTGATCTATCGCTGGCTCAGCGACGAGCCGACCGGCATCGTTGCCGGTGTGAAGACGGCGTGATCCAATGGGATCGTGCTTGCCACGATCCCATTTCCATCGATGCGTCGAAGCGCCTCTGTGGAATTATGATTTGCGGGGCGGCGTCACTTCGGTGACGTGGCCCATCTTGCGGCCCGGGCGCGGCGTGCCCTTGCCGTACAGATGCACGGTGGCGCCGGGAACGCTGAGCCACTGCTCGTAGTTCAGGATGTCGTCGCCGATCAGGTTGGTCATGGTGACCTCGCCATGGCGCACCGGCTTGCCCAACGGCCAGCCGGCGATCGCGCGGATGTGCTGCTCGAACTGTGAGATCGAGGCGCCGTCGAGCGTCCAGTGGCCGGAATTGTGCACGCGCGGCGCGATCTCGTTGACCAGCACCGTCGCGTCGCCGTTGCCGGGCACCACGAACAATTCCACCGCGAGCACGCCGACATAGTCGAGCGCCGCGGCGATCTTTTCGGCGATCGCGCGTGCCTGTGCGGCAAGCTCTTCGGGGATCGCGGCCGGCGCGCGGGAGATCTTCAGGATGTGGTCGCGATGCTCGTTTTCGGTGACGTCGAAGCATTCGACTTCGCCGGACGCGGAGCGCGCCGCGATCACCGAGATCTCCCGCTCGAACGGCACGAAGGCCTCGAGGATCGCCGACTTGGTGCCGAGATCGTCCCAGACCTGCTCGATGTCGTCGCCTTGACGGATGATGGCCTGGCCCTTGCCGTCATAGCCGAAGCGGCGGGTCTTGATCACGGCCGGCAGGCCGATCCGCTCGATCGCGCTGCGCAGCGTCGCGACCGAGGAGACATCGGCATAGTCGGCGGTGCCGATGCCGAGCTTGCTGATGAAATCCTTCTCGATCAGCCGGTCCTGCGTGGTCTCGAGGATCTTGTACGCGGGCAGCACCGGGCGCCGCGCGGCGAGCACCATCGCGGTCGCGGCCGGCACGTTCTCGAATTCATAGGTGACGACGTCGACGTCGTTGGCGAACAGTTCGAGCGCCTCGACGTCGGCATATTCCGCGCAGGTGGCGTGCTGCACGACGTCGAAGGCCGGCGAGTCCGGATCGGGCGAGAACACCTGGCAGCGCAGCCCGAGGCGCGCTGCGGCCATCGCCAGCATCCGGCCCAATTGTCCGCCGCCGAGGATTCCGATGGTGTCGCCCGGCTTCAGCTTCACAGGGTTGGAAGCCGTCACGCCGTGCCCTCCGGATGGTCCTTGACCGCATCGGTCTGCTGGGTGCGCCAGGCCGCAAGACGGGCCGACAAAGCGGGATCGTTGAGCGCGAGCACGCTTGCCGCGAGCAGTGCGGCGTTGATCGCACCGGGCTTGCCGATCGCGAGCGTTCCGACCGGAACGCCGGCCGGCATCTGCACGATCGAATAGAGCGAATCGACGCCGGACAGCGCCTTGGATTCGACGGGAACCCCGAACACCGGAAGCTCGGTCAGCGCCGCCGTCATGCCCGGCAGATGCGCGGCACCGCCGGCGCCGGCAATGATCACCTTGTGGCCGGCCGCCTTGGCGCCCTTGGCAAAGGCATAGAGCCGATCCGGGGTGCGGTGGGCCGAAACGATGCGCGTTTCGCAGGCAACCCCCAGCGCGGCCAGGGTCTCGGCGGCGTGGCGCATGGTTTCCCAGTCGGACTGGCTTCCCATGATGATGGCGATCGGAGCGGTCATCTCTTCAATTCTGTTCAGGAATCCAAAAGCATAGGCCGATTATAGGGGCGGCCCGGTTGTCATCCAAGGCGTGGCAAGGGAGTTAGAATGGACTATCCTGTCTTGGTGAATCCCGGCAAGCCTTCATAAGCAAGCCTCAACAAAGATGCGCATGAAGAAGAAGACGACGGCGGCCGCCTCCGGGGTGGCAAAACGACGAAAAGGCACGACTGCCGCGCCCAAACCCGCACCCGGCAAGACTGGAACCAAAAAGACTGGCGCAAAAAGGGCTGGAACCGGCGTTGCCGGGCGCGGCGCGGTCACCTCCGGCGACAAATCGACCATCCGCAGGTTGCGGGCGCAGCTGGCACGGGCCCAGGCCCGGATCGAGGAGCTGCAGGCCTCAGCCGAGACCGACTTCCTGCTCGACATCCTGAACCGGCGCGGCTTCGAGCGCGAGCTCGCCCGCTCGCTCTCCTTCATCAAGCGCTATCAGGCCTCCGGAGCGCTGATCGTGCTCGACGTCGACCGCCTCAAGCCGATCAACGATGCGTTCGGGCACGCGGCCGGCGACGAGGTGCTGAAGACGATCGTTGCCGCGCTCTCGGACCAGGTGCGCGCCTCCGACGTGATCGGTCGGCTCGGCGGCGACGAGTTTGCGCTGCTGCTGTGGAATCTCAGCGAGACCGATGCCCGCGCCAAAGCGGCTGCGCTGGAAGAGGCGATCGACCGCCTGACCTTCGTGTTCCGCGACCGTCAGGTCTCCGCGGGCGCCTCCGCAGGCGTTGCGATCCTCACCGCGCATTCGGATCTCGATCGCGTTCTCGATGAGGCCGACCGCGCGATGTATGTGCGCAAGGCGCAGCGGCGCCATGAATCCTAGACCAATCCTAGATCCTGGAGAATCCGCGGGGATTACAGCGCGCTCAGATCCTCCGGCACATTGCCGTAGGCCCGCAGCAGCTTGGCGTCGCCGAATTCGCCGATCGCGGGATCGCCGGTGCGGCTGAACGCGACGGCGCCGATGCTGCCCGGCATCCGCGACATCGTCTCAGCCCGGCGCAGTGCGATCGCCGAGCTCTGGCATTCTTCGGCATTGCCGGCGACCGGCGTGCCGTCGTCGTCCTGCAGGAAAGGCAGTGCCACGTAATAGGTCACATCGGCCATCGCTGTGCTCCCTGATGGTCAGGCCAAGAATCAGGCCGCGTCGCTCGCCACGTCGCGCGGCAGCTGCGGTCGTGCCGGCACGCAGCCGGCGGTGATCGCGGCCTGCAATTCCTCAAGCTCGGCTTCGAGATATTCGTTGGCCATGATCAGCGCCTTGATGGTGCTGCGCAGGTTGCCGTCGCACATCGCGATCGCCTGATCGCAGGCCTTCTCGTAGCGGCTGTTGTGGTCGGGCAGGGACGGCGGTGCGGACATGGCGAAACTCCCTTTGATGGCTGGCGGCTGGGCCGGAATGTTCTCTTTTTGTTCTAAAAGAGTCAAGCGCCGAGGAATGCGCTCGGCCACGTTGCCGCGAATGTGAAGCCGAATGGTGGGCGCTGTGGATGACGGGGAAAACCGCCTGTCCGAATGAACCTGGGCCGCGGGCCCCGCGAGGCGGCGCGCGCCTCAGGCGATGATGTCGGGCGTGATCTGATCTTCGATGAAGGCGATGCGATCGCGCAATTGCAGCTTCCGCTTCTTCAGCCGCTGCAGCATCAGGAGATCCGGCGCCGGCGACTGATGCAGCGCGTCGATCGCGGCGTCGAGGTCGCGGTGCTCTTGTTGCAGACGCGCAAGCTCGGCGAGGAGTTCGCGCTCATCCTGATCGTTCATGGTTGTGTATTAACTGGCAAGCACGATGAAGTTGTTGCGGCCGAAGCAGCCGCTCGCGCGAATATCCTCCCTCGGCGCGCGCCGCGCAAGCCGAACCGGTTCCCTCATCACAATTGGTTACAGATAAACCGAAATGCGTGCGTGCGGCATATCGCGTCCCCTATCGACAGCCCCGTCCACTCGTGTACACTTGTTGGTCCGGATCGAACCTGAGGTTTAACGCACCGAGGAGTGTTCGCAATGGCAATACAGGCCCATCTCGTTGAGCTGGAGCGTAAGCACAAAATACTCGAGAACGAACTGCACGAAGCACTCGTTCACCCCTCCGTAGACGATCTCCACATTTGCGAGCTGAAGCGCCGCAAGTTGATGGTCAAGGACCAAATAGAGCGGTTGAGACTGTCCGCCGACGATACGGTCCACTAAAGCCGGCCCCCCGCAAATCAGCAAACAATCCTGACCTTTCACCGAGGGATGAACGCCGGAGCGCGCATCCCCCGGGAGGTCATGCTGCGTTTGCCAAGCCGTATTTGCTCAATGTCCTGCCAGCTCGCCGACATGGTCGGCGACCGCGAGCGACGACGTCAGCCCGGGCGATTCAATCCCAAACAGGTTGATCAGCCCGGCAACGCCGTGGTCGGCGGGCCCCTGGATCAGGAAGTCCTGGGTCGCGACCGCCGGCGGCACGATCTTGGGCCGGATTCCCGAATAGCTCGGCATCAATGCGCCATCCGGCAGGGTTGGCCAGTATTTCCGGATCGCCGGATAGAACCGCTCGGCCCGCGCGGCGTCGACGGCGTAATCGATGTGATCGATCCATTCGACGTCGGGGCCGAACCGCGCCTGTCCGGCCATGTCGAGCGTCAGGTGCACGCCGAGCCCGCCGGGCTCCGGCACCGGATAGATCAGGCGCGAGAATGGCGCCCTGGCGCTGCAGCTGAAGTAATTGCCCTTGGCCAGATAAGCCGTTGGAATCAAATCGATCGGCATGCCCTCGACACTGCGCGCGACCGCGGTGGCGCCAAGGCCCGCGGCATTGACCAGCAGATCGCAGGCCAGCGTCATCGGCGCCGCGCCGCCGGCCTCGACCTCGAAGCCGTTAGCCGTGGCCCGGGCGTGGAGCAGCGGCGTGTGGAAAGCGAAGGCCGCTCCCGCTTCCTCGGCGTCGCCGCGCAGCGCCAGCATGTAGGCATGGCTGTCGATGATCCCGGTGGAGGGCGACAGCAGCGCGGCGTCGCAGTTCAGCGCCGGCTCCAGCGCGCGCGCCGCGGCGCCGGACAGCACCTGCATGTCGTCGACACCATTGGCCGCCGCATGGGCGCGGATCGATTGCAGCTTTTCGGTTTCCGCCGGCGTGGTGGCGACGATCAGCTTGCCGCAATTCTTGTGCGGGATGCCGTGCTCGGCGCAATAGCGGTACAGCGCCCGCTTGCCGCTCACGCACATCCGCGCCATCAGGCTGCCGGCGCGGTAGTAGATTCCAGCATGGATCACCTCGCTGTTGCGCGACGAGGTCACCGTGCCGATGCCTTCGGCCTCCTCGATCACAACCACCTCGCGGCCGGCCTGCGCCAGCCGGCGCGCCACGGCGAGGCCGATCACCCCCGCACCGACGATCACGCAATCAACCCTGTCCATCTCGTCCTTCAGGTCCGAAAATTTCCGCGCAGCAACGCCGCCGCCAACATCGTTCAGCCGATCCGTGCGCTTTGAGCAAGTGCTTGGGCCATCTCAAATAGTTGGGGAGCCATGCCCTGTTAGTGGAGCATTAATCATGTCAGGGCAATTGCCGTAAATTAAGTCTCGTTTTCCAGTTGCATCGTTACGCGTTTACCCGATCCAAACCGCCAAAGCCGGACACTCGCCCCGGAAATCCGCGGGTGATCGATGGCTGGCAGGAAGTGGCAGGCGGGCAGGAAGAATTCGATTCCGGCAAGGGCCGTGCTTTGCCTGATCGCTGCCGTCGTGCCCTGCGCTGCGGCGGAGGCCGGCACCGGCGCGTTCGCGCCGTCGAGCTACCTCGGTTACCTCGATCCCGGCGTGGTCTGGGAGCTCCTGATCGGCAGCGTGGTGGCCGCGTCGTTTCTCGGCGCGATCGGGCTGTGGATCCTCTCGGCGCTGCGCAAGGCCAAGCGCGCCCAGCTGCGGCGCAACGCCTTCGTGTCGTCCGCGCTCAACCATCTGAACCAGGGCGTGGTGATGACCGATGCGCGCGAACGCATCGTGTTCTGCAACGACCGCTATCTCGACATCTACGGCCTGGCGCGCGCCGACATCCGGCGCAACATGACCGGCACCGAGCTCCTGGAGCTGCGCCGCGACCGCGGCGTGCTCGACATCAGCGCCGCGGATTTCTTTACGCGGGCTGCGACGCCCGAAGGCCTCATCACCGAGCTGCCCGGCGGCCGGTCGGTGCTGGTGAAATACTTTCCGCTGCCGAACGGCGGCTCGGTCGCCACCCATCTCGATTGCACCGACCAGCGCCAGCTGTCGCGCAAGCTCGCCTCGACCACGCAATTCCTGGAATCGGTGCTCGACAACGTCCCGGTCTGCGTCGCTGCCAAGAACATCGAGGACGGTCGCTACATCTTCGCCAACCGCGCCTTCGAGCGCTTCTCGCGGTTCTCGCGCGATCACATCGTCGGCAAGCGCGCCGACGAAATCTTCCGTCCAGAAACCGCGGTCAGCATCGACACCGCCGATCGCGCCGCGCTGGACGCGCCGGAAGGCTATCACCGCAGCGAATTCTTCGTCGAACGCGGCTCGGACAAGCGCATCCTGGCGTCCAACCGGGTGATCGCCCGCAACGAGGCCGGCGAGCCGGAATTCCTGATCGCGCTGTTCGAGGACGTCACCGACCGCCGCTCGCTGTCGCGCGAGATCGAGAACAACAAGAAATTCCTCGAGCTCGTGGTCGACAACATCCCGGTCTCGCTGATCGTGCAGCGCGTCAGCGACGGCCGCTATCTCTTGGCCAACCGCAGCGCCGAGACCATCCTCAACCGCCGCCGCGAGGACGCCGCCGGCCTCACCGCCTCCGACATCTTCAACGCGCGCGAAGCCAAGCTGATCGTCGCCCGCGACGAGGCCGCGATCCGCAAGCGCAGCATGATCGCCGAGGAGCACCCGATCTCGACCAAGGACGGCCTGCGGCTGTTCCTGACCCGCCGCATGACCGTGCTCGACGACAATGGCGAGCCGCAATATCTGATCAAGACCCATGAGGACGTCACCGACCGGCGCCAGACCGAGTCGCGGATGGCGCACATGGCCTATCATGACGGCCTGACCGATCTGCCGAACCGCGCCGCCTTCCTGCAGGCGCTGACCCAGATGATCGAGGCCTGCGACGGCACCGACGAGGAATTTGCCGTGCTCTGCGTCGACCTCGACGGGCTGAAGGAGATCAACGACGTCTACGGCCACGCGATGGGCGACAAGGTGCTGATCGAGGTCGCGCAGCGTCTGCAGACCGTGGCGAGCGGCGGCGTGGTCGCGCGGCTGTCCGGCGACGAATTCGGCCTCATCATCGACGGTCAGCAGCCGGTCGCCGGCATCGCGCTGGCCGAGCAGGCCGCCGAGGCGCTCGGGCAGGATTTCCTGATCGACGGCAAGTCGGTGCGGACCGGCCTCACCGCGGGGATCGCGGTGTTCCCGCACAATGGCTCCGACGCGGCCTCGCTGCTGGCGAATTCCGGCGCGGCGCTGTTCCGTGCCAAGGCGAAGTCGCGCGGCACGATCTCGATCTTCGAGCCGGAGATGGACCAGCAGATCCGCGATCGCCGCGTGCTGCATCAGGAGCTGGCGGTCGCGCTCAGGAACGGCGAATTGTCGCTCTATTACCAGCCGCAGGCGGCCGCGGGCGGCAGCGTGGCAGCGAGCCAGATCATCGGCTTCGAGGCGCTGGCGCGCTGGCACCATCCGGTGCGCGGCTTCGTGCCGCCCAGCGACTTCATCCCGCTTGCCGAGGAAAGCGGCCTGATCGTCGAGATGGGCGAATGGATCCTGCGCGAAGCCTGCCGGGAGGCCGCCTCATGGGCGGTCCCGATGCAGGTCGCGGTCAACCTGTCGCCGGCGCAATTCATCCATGGCGACCTCGTCGGCCTGGTCCATTCGATCCTGCTCGAGACCGGGCTGACGCCCGACCGGCTCGAACTCGAAATCACCGAAGGCGTGCTGATCGAGGACTTTGATCGCGGCCTGTCGCTGCTGCGGCGGCTGAAGGCGCTCGGCGTCCGCATCTCGATGGACGATTTCGGCAGCGGCTATTCCTCGCTGAGCTATCTGCAGGCGTTTCCGTTCGACAAGATCAAGATCGACCGCGCCTTCGTCATCAATCTCGGCCGCAATCCGCAATCGGCCGCGATCGTGCGCGCGGTGATCGATCTCGGCCACGGTCTCGAAATGTCGATCGTCGCCGAGGGCGTCGAGACCGAGGCGCAGCTCAGCTTCCTCTCCGAGGAAGGCTGCGACGCGGTGCAGGGCTATCTGATCGGCCGGCCGGCTCCGATCGGTCAATTTGCCGCGCTGGTCGGCGGCGACCGGCTGGCCGAAACCGTGCGCAAGGCCGGATAAGCCGGCCTCGACGGTAGACTGGCCAGGCCGGCTGCGCTTGCCATCGATTGCGCGTCCGGTTAATTCTCGGCGCACCACAACTTTTGCCGAGAAAGGAGGGCTGCGTCGTGGCGAGATACAACGATCCCCACCTCAAGCGTGGCCCCGTCAACGCCCTGCAGATGCGTTTGCAGGGCTGACCGGAAACTCGGCTAAAATCTCTTCCTGGTCTGCCCTTCGTGGCCGTGCGGCGTCGAACGTTTGAGCGTTCGCGCCTGCACTCGAATCCCTCGCCGCGCTTCGACACGCACCTCAGTTGAGGGCTGCATGCCCACGCGATGTCGTGATTGCCGGCAAGACCAGAGAATTGACCGTGTCCCTCATCAATGTACGCAATCTCGGCGTGACGCTGAACGCGCCGCTGTTTTCCGAACTGAATTTCGTCGTCAATGCCGGCGACCGTATCGGCCTCGTCGCCGCCAACGGCCGTGGCAAGTCCACATTGCTGCGCTGTATCGCCGGCGCGATGGAGCCCAATGAGGGCGACATCACCCGCGCGCGCGGACTGACCGTGGGCCATGTCGAGCAGGATGCGCCGCAAGGACTGATGGATACGCCGTTCCATGCCGCCGTGCTGGAGACGCTGCCCGCCGGGCAACGCGACAGCGAGAGCTGGCGGGTCGACGTCGCCCTGCAAGCGCTGGAAGTGCCGGACGAACTATGGGCGCGGCCGCTCAAGCAATTGAGTGGCGGCTGGCTGCGGCTTGCGCTGCTCGCCCGCGTGCTGGTGAGCGAGCCCGATATGCTGCTGCTCGACGAGCCGACCAACCATCTCGACCTCGCCAAGATCGGCCGGCTCGAGGCCTGGCTGAATGGGCTGCCGCGCGAGATGCCGGTGGTGATCGCAAGCCACGACCGTGCCTTTCTCGACGCGACCACCAATCGGACGCTGTTCCTGCGCCCGGAATGGTCGCAGCTGTTCGCGTTGCCGTACACGCCGGCGCGTGCGGCGCTCGACGAATTCGATGCCTCGGACGAGCGCCGCTATGCGCGCGACATGAAGGCCGTTAGGCAGCTGCGGCAGCAGGCCGCCAAGCTGAACAATCTCGGCATCAATTCCGGCAGCGACCTCTTGCTGTCGAAGACCAAGCAGTTGAAGCAGCGTGCCGAGAAGCTCGAGGAGACCGCAAAGCCTGCGCATATGGAACGTTCGGCCGGCACGATCCGGCTCGCCAACCGCGACACCCATGCGAAAGTCCTGATCAGGCTGAACAACGCCGCGATCGCCACGCCCGACGGCAGGCCGTTGTTCCGGACCGGCCAGCAATTCATCTGCCGGGGCGATCGCATCGCGCTGCTCGGGCCGAACGGCGCGGGCAAGACCCGGTTCGTCGCGGCGCTGCGGCTGGCGATCGAGAACTCCGCGGCGGCCGCCGCCGAGATCCGCGCCACCGAGTCGTTGGTGCTGGGCTATTGCGATCAGGCGCTGGCCGATCTCAGAGATAGCGACACCCCGATGCGGATGCTGACGGCACGCTTCGCAGTCGGCGATCAGCGGGCGCGCGGCCTGCTCGCTGGCGCCGGGCTCTCGATCGAGATGCAGGGCCGTCCGATCGGTCGGCTGTCGGGCGGGCAGAAGGCCCGGCTCGGCATGTTGGTGCTGCGGCTGACCCAGCCGAACTTCTATCTGCTCGACGAGCCGACCAACCATCTCGACATCGAGGGGCAGGAGGCGCTGGAAGACGAACTGATGGAGCAGCAGGCCAGCTGCCTCTTGGTGTCGCACGACCGCCAGTTCGTGCGGACGGTGGCCAACCGGTTCTGGGTGATCGAAGGCAAGAAGCTGATCGAGGTCGATGGACCGGAACACTTTTTCGCTTCGGAGGGCGCAGGCTGACGCTGGACGCATTTTTTCTGCGAACACGTATTTCGTTCGCAATGAAATGCGATAGGCGTTCGGCATGGCGGACTACGACGTCGCGATCATCGGCGGTGGGCTGAACGGCACGAGCACCGCGCGTGATGCGGCCGGCCGCGGTCTGCGCGTGATCCTGCTGGAGCAGGGCGATCTCGGCTCCGGCGCCTCGCAGGCCTCGCCGCGGCTGGTGCATGGCGATCTCGCCGGGCTGGAACGGCGGGAGTTCTTCCGCGTCCGTCAGGCGCTCAGGGAGCGCGACGTGTTGCTGCGCATTGCGCCGCATCTGGTGCGGCCGGCGCGGTTTGCGATCCCGGTTCATGCCGGGGAGCGGCCGCTATGGCAATTGCGCTCGTTGCTGCTGCTCTACGAGCGGCTCGCTTCGCGCAGCGGCCTGTCGCGCTCGGCGACCCTCGATGTCACCCACCATCCGGTCGGCAATGCGCTGAAGCGGCCGTTCGGAACCGCGTTCGAATATTCCGACTGCGTCGTCGACGATTCCCGCCTCGTCGTGCTCAATGCGGTCGATGCCGCGGCGCGCGGCGCCGAAATCCAAACCGGCGCGCGCGTGACCCGGGCCGAGCGCGGCGAGGCCTGGCGGCTGGTCGCGATCGACCGCGGCTATCGGCGGGTGATCACGGCGCGGGCGCTGGTCAACGCGACCGGCGCGTGGACCGCTTCGGTCGCCGACACGGTGTTGCGCGTGCCGGCGCCGCGGCTCGTGACGGTGCAGATCAGCCAGGTCGTGGTGCGCCGCCTGTTCGACTGCGACAACGTCTATGCGTTCCAGAACCCCGACGGGCAATTGATCTTCGCCAGCCCCTATGAGCGCGACTTCACCCTGATCGGCAGCGTCGGTCATCCCTTCAAGGGCGATCCCGCCATTGTCGCGATGGATGTGCGGGAGGTGGCCTATCTCTGCGACGCAGCCAATCGCTACTTTCGCGAGCAGATCACCCCGGCCGATGTGCTGCGAACGGTCTCCGGTGCCAATTCCGTCGTCGCGGCCGGACGCTGGCGCAAGGGCGGTGGGGCCGTGTCGCTCGATTCCGGGCGCGGCAAGGCGCCGCTGCTCACCATCTTCGGCGGCGACGTCACGACGTCGCGGCGCCGGGCCGAGCGGGCCGTCTCGAAGTTCAAGCGGTTCTATCCGATGGGGCCGCGCTGGACCGCAACGGCGCCGTTGCCGGGCGGCGAATTCGCCTGGCAGCGCTTTGAAACCGAGGTCGACATCGCCCGCGATCGCTGGCGCTTCCTCGGCGAGCACGAGGCGCGGCGGCTGGTGGCCGCCTACGGGTTGAACGTTGGGGATGTTCTGGGCGACGCCAGGGAGAAGGCCGATCTCGGCCCGGCCTTCGGTGCTGATCTGACCGGCGCCGAGGTGCGTTACCTCATGCGCAAGGAATGGGCGCGCTTTCCCGACGATGTGCTGTGGCGCCGCTCCAAGCTCGGGCTCACCATGCCGCAAGCCGATCGCGATGCGCTTGCCGCGTTCATGGCGAAAGCGGATTGAACGCGGCTATTGCCGCGCCGCCTCCTGCGACCAGGCGAGGTCGCGTCGGGACGGGCGGCGATGCAGCCGGTCCGAGATCAGGCTCGTGGCCTGCCGGCCCTGGCCGGCGCGCAGGCACGCGACGATGAAGGTGTCCTCCCATAATTCGCGCTGGGCATGGCTGCCGCCGATCCGCACCAGCTCGGGCATCAGCGGCGCCAGGATGCGCACGGCGCCGTCATGGTCGCCGGCGGCGAAGGCGGCAATGCCTCGGCCGAGGCCGATCGCGGCAGGGCCGGGCGCCAGTTTGCCATCGGCGTCGCGCGCCGTCATCTCGGCCAGCCGTGTCTCCAGCGCATCGCTGTTCGTCGTGGCAGCGACCAGCGCCTGGTGCACGTCGGCGAAATGCGCGCCGGCTTTCGGGAAATAGCCGTCGCCATAGGCGGCGACATCCTTCCAGTGCGCTTCGAGGCCGGTCTTGCCGGCGACCGCGAGACGCCACAGCAGCGAAGCCGTGTCGGTGTAGATATTGAGCGGCGGATAGGGTCGGTTGGCCGGTTTTATGTGCTGCTCGTAGATATCGAGTGCACTGTCGGCGTCGCCTTCCTCGATCGCGATCAAGGCGAGGTGCCAGGCGAGATGACCTTGCAGGAAACTCGTCCGATCATTTGCCGGCAGCCAGGCGGAGAGGAAGCTGCGGCCTTCCGCTCCGTCGCCCTGCTCGAACAGCGCATGCGCCACGGCGTGCGCGGCGCCGGCGTTCTCCGGCTTCAGCGCATAGCCGCGCTCGGTGATGGCGCGGCCCGCGACGACGTCGCCGGCCTCGGTCTTCGACCAGCCGAGATAGGTCAGGAACCACCAATCCTCGCCATAGTCTTTGGCATAGCGTTCAGAGATTGCGAGCCGCGCGGCGTCATGGTCGGCCCGGCCGGAGAACGCATAGAGGCCGAAGGCGCCGAGCAACAGCGAGAGTATCTGCGCATCGCGCGGATATTCGTTGAGATGCCTTTCGGCTTCCGTCATCGCCTTCTTGCCCTGGCCCTCGATCACGGATGCGATGATCTCGATGTGCTGGCGCTCGCGCGGGCTCGCCGCCGCGGTCAGCTGCCGTGCATCGGCCGCCTTGGCGCGGGCCGCGGCGCCCTCCATGTTCAGCTGATGCACGCGGGCGCGGCCGAGATGGGCCAACGCGAACTCCGGATCCTCGGCGATCGCCGCCTCGAATGCGGCATCGGCGCCGTGCAGCGCCGCCAGCATCCGATCGACGCCGTCGACATAGTAGGCGGCGGCGCGGTCCGAATCGGTCGTCAGCGGCAGGCCGTAGCGGTCGTGAATCATCGGTTGTCCTCCCGAGTTTGGCCGCGAAGTCTAGGGCATGTCCTCATAAAGGCAACGAGCCCCTTCGGGGCTCACGTCAGCTTAGCCCTCGACAGCACCGCAAGAGCGAACATCGCGGGAGGCCCGAGTTCGGCCACAAGCCGACATTGGCGATAGCTCAAAATGCCCACCTGAGGGTGATCTAGTGGCACGCTCATTCCGCCATCAAGAGCGTGCGCTGCTTCCGGTATTCGACATCGTCCTTCGGCCGAAACCCGCATCGCGGGCTACAGCGACAGCTTTGGCACGGCTATTAACTCCGAGCTTTCTCAAGACAACTGAGACATGATTGCGGACGGTCTTTTCCGATATCTTCAGGCGGGCAGAGATGTCGGCATTACTCAAACCATGCGCTAGAAGCTCGAGGACGTCACGCTCCCGCGCGGTCAAGTCATCGAACGCCCCGGTGGCGCTGGCATACGATGCATCGAGAAGGAACTCGTCGAGCTCATGCACGAACTGTTTCCAGGCTGGCTCGGTGTCGAGAAGGATGTGATTGCGGCTCTCGAGCGGCACGAACCGCGCGTCAGGGACTAACGCTGCGACCTTGCGGCCCTCATCAAAAGACAACACCGCACTTTGACGGGAATGAAAGACCAGCGTTGGACAGCGCAGGCTCGGCAGCAGGTCCTGCATGTCGCTCTCGACGAGGGTGCGCAGCAGTGCGACGCCATTCTCGGCAGACGTCGTCAGACGCAGCAACTCATTGAAGGAACGAGTCTGTTCTGCAGTCGCATCCGGAATGTGCAACGAGGTCAGGAAGGTCCCGAATCCAGGGACGTCCTGCGGCCAGCCCATCTCGAATGCCTTGAGCTGTACCTGCATGTTCTCGACCCTCTCAGGCGGGGCCTTCGCTGTCAGCGGGCCCGACGGCGACGTCCCGTACAGCACGAGCCGGTTGACGCGCTCAGGATTTTTCACCGCAAAGGGCAGGGCGACCCGCGCGCCGCCAGACATGGCAAAGAGCGAGAAATCGCGGACGCCGGATGCACTGACGACCGCTTCGAAATCCTCAGCGAGCTTCTCGAAGGTGAACTTGACGCCCGTGCGGTCGGACAGGCCGGTCCCGCGAAAATCGTAGCGGATCAGCGTGTGTCGCTTTGCAAGCGCGGATATCCAGGGGCGCCAGACCGGGCTGTCCCAATCGAAGTTGAGATGGTGGACGAAATGCGCGACCCACACCAGCGGCGGTCCGCTGCCACATGTCCCATAGGCGATGCGCGTGCCATCGCGGCTGGTGCAAAAACGGATCTGCTGCGTTGAAGGCAACACGGGGTACCACACGAAATGTGTGGAATCGAATTACCATATCCGTGGCTATACCGTCGAGGGCCACTCGCCAATGCTGCCGGGCCCAAAGTCCCGCAGGAATGCACCAATCGGCGGCCGGATGCCGCGGCTAGCGGGTTCGAGGTGTTCACCCAGGAGACGTCCACGGGCGACAAGCTCCCTGCCTGCTTGCATTCGGCGGCGTTCGTACGCCGTCAATGCGTCATCGACGTTTCCTTTGGTGAGTTCATCGACCAGCGTGGAGGCGTCCTGTGCGGCTTTGGTGACACTGGTGCCGACATGCGGGCGCGCCACGAAAGCAGCGTCGCCCACCAGCGCAACACGGCCGAACGACATACGCGGGGATTCGAGATCATAGATGGCAGAAAGAATCGGCTGCTGAACGCTGGCGACGAGTTCGGCAAGCTGAGGCGCCAGCAACGTGCGGGCGGTGAGCTTGAGTTCGGAAACTACCTCTTTTCGGATAAGAGGGGGTGGTATCGAATCGCCATGACAAACTCCGGACGCATCGGTGCACCACTCCCGCAACTTCGAATCGTAGTCGGCCGGGCGAAACCAGACGAACATGCATCTGCGGCCGCCGGCTGCGTCACGATCGGCGATCGGGATGGAAAATGCGAGTTCACCGTCCGGCAGACAGAACACCATGTGCTGGAGCGTACGGGCGCGCCACTGCGACGGGATGTTGTTTTCGTCGACGATGCCTCGCCAGGCGACATAGCCGACATAGCGCGGAGCAATCTCGGGTACATACTGCCGGCGCACCGTTGAACGAATACCATCCGCCCCGATCAGCAGATCGGCTCCGAAGCGCGCGCCATTTTCGAACTCGGCAACGACGCCCCCCTCCTTCGGTTCGCACCGGGTGAGCGACATTCCTCCGTGGTAGGGTCCGGTCGAGTACATTTCCCTGAGCGCGCCGTAGACCCGGTCCCATGCCGTGGTCACTTCCTGCACCGGCACCTTGCAGATCGACTCACCGCTTCGGGCGAGGCAGACGTGGGAATGCACCTCCGTCCACATCGACCTGTCGATCCGGATTCCAATCTGGCGCATGACATTGAACAAGTCGGCCTGCGCTCCAAGCCCGGCCCCTCGCCCGGCGAGATCGCCGCGCGCGCGTTCAAAAATGTCGACATCCCATCCGACGGTTCGCAGAAGGTTTGCGGTGATCAGCCCGCTCAAGGAGCCGCCGATCACCAAGGCGCGCGGTTTGCTCATCTCAACCTCCGGCCGGACGCAGAATCAATTGATCTTGAGACCGGTCGTATCAATCAGATCCTTCCAGCGAGCATCTTCGGCCTTGATGAATGCCGCGACTTGATCTGGAGTCCTTCCGACCGGAACCGCCGCGAGATCGGCCAGGCGCTTGGCGACGTCAGGGAGCGCCAGGATTTCCGCGATCGCAGCCGAAAGCTTTGCTGCAATCGCGTCCGGCGTTTTGGGCGGAGCGACCATCGCGAACCACTCCACATGAGCGAACCCCGGCACGACCTCGGAAATCGTCGGAACGGCAGGCTCTTGTTGCAGCCGCTCCGGCGTCGCAGCGGCGAGCAGCCTGAGCTTGCCCTCCTTGATGCTGCCTGCGACGTTGCCGTAGAGATCGATCATCATGTCGATATGACCGCCCATCAGATCATTCATCGCCGGCGCCATGCCTTGATAAGGCACGTGCACCAGGCGAATGCCGGCGGCCTTCATCAATTGCTCGGTGGCTAGATGCGGCGTGCTGCCCGTTCCTGGCGATCCGAACGTGAGTTTGCCGGGATTGGCCCTGGCATAGGCAAGCAACTCGCCAAGATTTGACGCCGGCACTTTGGGATTGATGACGAGCACCGTCGGGAGCTTGACCATCAGGCTCACCGGCACGAACGCGTCGGGGTCAAAGTTCAAATGGGTCCGAAGGTGACCGCTGACCACAAGCGGCCCCGGAGGCGAGGCGAGCAGCGTGTATCCGTCGGGATCCGATCTTGCCACGGCCTCGGCACCGAGGTTCTGAGCAGCCCCGGGCCTGTTTTCGATGACGACGGGAACGTTCCACTTCGCTGATAGCTTGTCAGCGACGATCCGGGGCACGACGTCCAGCAGCGGACCCGGCGGTACGGGCACGACGATCTTGATCGTGCGATGGGGAAAATCCTCGGCCGCCATCGCCCCGCCAGGCGTGGTCGCAACCGTGCACATGGCCGCGACAAGACAAGTCGCGATTAAAGAGCGGACGAAGTGGCTCATTGATCGTCTCCTCCAGGTAACCGTACAACGCAGCAACCAATGGAGGGATATTCGAGCCCCATCCGGAAGTTGTCATGGGGCTAATGTCCCGGGAATCGCTCAAATTCCGAGCCCCAGCTTCCCGAAATTCAGGATCGAAATCGTGGATCTGGTCAAGTTGGAATGTCGGCAAGGAGTCAAAAGCGGTACGTTTCAGGCTGAACAAGTGTCTTCCGGTTTGTACCTCAAAGCCGACGCAACGCGCTTTGAGTACACGCCCAGCAGAGGCGCGGAGGCCGACAATATTGCGGGAGATGGCCGTGAGGCGGTTGAGCCGGTGGCGATCCGCCGCTAGCTTGCCGCCAGGATCGGACCTTGCGGGGAATCGGGGCTTCTTGACGTGACATCGGGCGAAGCGACTGCGGAGGCGGCAAGGCCGTTGCCTGAACCGGCCGTCCCGGACATGCCGCTGCTGCGGATCGAGGGCGTCGCCAAATCGTTCGGCAATTTCCGCGCGGTCGACCAGCTCTCGCTCGACATCCGCGCCGGCGAGTTCTTCGCGCTGCTCGGCCCGAGCGGCTGTGGCAAGACCACGCTGCTGCGCATGCTCGCCGGCTTCGAGACGCCGGATGAGGGCCGCATCCTGCTCGGCGGCAACGACATCGCCCAGGTGCTGCCGCACGAGCGGCCCGTCAACATGATGTTCCAGAACTACGCGCTGTTTCCGCATCTGTCGGTGCGCGACAACATCGCGTTCGGCCTCAAGCGCGCCGGCATGGCGCGCAAGGATATCGCGACCCGCGTCGCGGAGATGGTAGCGCTGGTCAAGCTCGAGGGGCTCGAGAAGCGCAAGCCCGACCAACTCTCCGGCGGACAGCGGCAGCGCGTCGCGCTGGCGCGCTCGCTGGCGCGCCGGCCGCAGGTGCTGCTGCTCGACGAGCCGCTCGCCGCCCTCGACAAGAAGCTGCGCGAGAGCACGCAAGGCGAGCTGATGGAGCTGCAGCGCCGGCTCGGCATGACCTTCATCATCGTCACCCACGATCAGGAGGAGGCGATGACGATGGCCGGCCGGATCGGCGTGATGGATGTCGGCCGCCTGGTCCAGGTCGCGACCCCGCGCAACCTCTACGAGGCGCCGGCCTCGCGCTGGATCGCCGAGTTCGTCGGCGACATCAACCTGTTCAACGGCCAGGTCGCCGGCCGCGACCACGGCCGTCTGACGGTCGCGACGTCTGAGGCAGGCACTCTGGCAGTCAGCGAGCTGTGGCCGCCGGTGACCAAGGATGTCGTCAGCGTCGCGATCCGCCCCGAGAAGGTGAAGCTGTCGCGCCGGGCGCCGGCATTGGGCGAGGGCGGGTCGCAGGCGATCAACCGGCTGGAAGGCGTGGTGGCCGACGTCAACTATCTCGGCGGCGTGACGAGCTATCGGGTGAAGCTGGAGACCGGTGCAGTGGTGCGGGCGTCGATGGCCAACACCGCGCGGCTCGATGTCGACGCCTATCTTGCCGGCCAGCGGGTGGTGGCGTGGTTCACCGCCGACGATTGCCTGGTGCTGGAGCAATGAGCGCGCGCCGCATCTTCGCCCGGCCGGCGCGGCTCGCCGCGATCGCGCCCTATCTGTGGATGGTGCTGTTCTTCCTGGTGCCGTTCGCCTTCGTGCTGAAGATCAGCCTGTCGCAGACGGTGATCGCGCAACCGCCCTATACGCCGGTGTTCGATGTCACCGAGGGCCGCGCGGCGCTGGCGGCGGCGTTCGCGCAATTGTCGTTCGATAATTTCCGCCTGCTGATTTCAGACAACCTCTACATCCTGTCCTATCTGCGCAGCCTCGTCGTGGCCGTGACGTCGACCTTGATCCTGCTGCTGATCGGCTACCCCATCGCCTATGGCATGGCGCGGCTGCCGCAGCGCTGGCAGGCCGTGGCGATGATGCTGGTGATCGTGCCGTTCTGGACGTCGTTTCTGATCCGGATCTATGCCTGGATCAACATCCTGCAGCATGACGGCCTGCTCAACCAGATCCTGCTGGCGCTGCACATCGTGTCGGCGCCGGTGGTCTGGCTCTCGACCGACAGCGCGATGTATCTCGGCATCGTCTATTCCTATCTGCCGTTCATGATCCTGCCGCTCTATGCGACGCTCTCGAAGATGGATGGCTCGCTGCTGGAGGCCGCGGGCGATCTCGGCGCCTCGCCGCGTCAGGCGTTCTGGCTGGTGACGTTCCCACTGTCGCTGCCGGGCGTCGGCGCCGGCGCACTGCTCTGCTTCATTCCGATCGTCGGCGAATTCGTGATTCCCGACTTGCTCGCCGGCTCCGATACGCTGATGATCGGGCAGACGCTGTGGCTCGAATTCTTCACCAACAAGGACTGGCCGGTCGCATCCGCGGCGGCGGTGGCGCTGTTGCTGTTGCTGGTGCCGCCGCTCGTGCTCTACGATCGCCTGCAACGGCGCCAGCTTAAGGCTGACAGCTGATGGCGCACACCGTCACCCGGCTCACGCGCTTCAACATGACGTCGCTGGCGCTCGGGCTGGCGTTCCTCTATCTGCCGATCGTGATCCTCGTGATCTACTCGTTCAACGCCTCGCGGCTGGTGACGGTGTGGGGCGGCTGGTCGCTGCGCTGGTACCACGAGTTCTTCAACGACCGCGCCATGCTCGATGCGGCCTGGATGAGCCTGTCGGTCGGTGCGGTGTCGGCGACGCTGGCGACATTGCTCGGTACGCTGGCGGCGGTCGCCCTGGCGCGGGGCGAGCGGTTCCGCGGACGGGCGCTGTTCTCCGGCATGCTGTATTCGCCGCTTGTGATGCCCGAGGTGATCTCCGGCCTGTCGCTGCTGTTGCTGTTCGTGGCGCTGAATGCCGAGCGCGGCTTCTGGACGGTGACGATCGCCCACACCACGCTGACGATGTGCTTCGTCACCGTCGTGGTGCAGTCGCGCCTCTCCGCGCTCGACCGCAGCCTGGAGGAAGCCGCGATGGACCTCGGCTGCGATCCGGTGCGTGCGTTCCTGATGGTGACGCTGCCGCTGATTGTGCCGGCGATCGTGGCAGGCTGGATGCTGGCCTTCACGCTGTCGCTCGACGACGTCGTAATCGCGAGCTTCACCACCGGGCCGGGCTCAGCGACGCTGCCGATCCGGATCTATTCGGAAGTGCGGCTCGGCGTGAAGCCCGAGATCAATGCGATCTGCACGCTGGTGATCGCGCTGATCGCCGTGATCATCGTGGTCGCCTCATTCGCCTCGAAACTGTCGAGTGCGCGCGGCGAGAGCGCCGCGCCGCTGTGAATGCTCACGACTTCACGGCGCCTGCCGTCAATCCGCCGACCATGTAGCGCTTGAAGGCGTAATAGACCGCGGCCGGCGGCAGCGCGTAGATGAAGCCGGTGGTCATCAACAGCTCCCACGGCGAATCGTCGGCGGCGAGGAAGTTGCCGAGCGCGACCGGCAGCGTGATGTCGGTGTCCTTCGAGAGCAGCAGGAACGCGTAGAGATATTCGTTCCAGGCGAGCAGGATCGCGTAGGTGCCGACCGCGACCAGCGAGGGCATCATCAGCGGCACATAGACCAGGCGGAACAGCTGCAAGGTGGTGGCGCCGTCCATCGTCGCGGCCTCGTCGAGCTCGACCGGCAGCTTGTCGGAGGCCTGCTTCAGCACCCAGATCGCGTAGGGCGCGGCGATCGTCACCATCGCCAGGATCAGCGACCAGTGAGTGTTCAAGAGACCATAGGTGCCCATGGTGCGATACATCGGCACGGCGAGGAAGGCCGCCGGGATGAAATAGGTGAACAGCGCCATGTTCATGACCGCGCGGCCGCCCGGCACCCGCAGCCGCGAGATCGAGAACGCGGCGGCGGTGGCAACGAACAGGGTCAGCGCGCCGACGGCGAGCGCGATCACGGTCGAATTCCAGAACTGGATCCAGAAGTCGCGCAGGAAGTAATGCTGCTGGTGGAACACGATCGAGAAATTGTGCAGCGTCGGATGCGTCGGCCACAGCTTGCCGGTAAACGCGTCCTCCTTCGGCGAGATCGCGAACACGAACATGTGGTAGATCGGGATCATGGTCCAGATGAAGACCGGGATGCCGATCAGCAGCAGCTTGGCCTCGGTGCCGACTTCGCGGAGGGTGGGCAGCTTCATCGCGACAACCGTTTCATCATGAAATAGACCAGCGGCAGCACGAACGGCATGGCGCAGACGATCGAGGCCATCGCCAGCGAGAGCTGGTCGAGCCTGAGATAGCGGATGCCGAGTGTCGACAGCACATGGGTGAGGTCGGCCGGCCCGCCGCCGGTGAGCAGATAGACGCTGTTGAAATCACCGAGCGTCCAGATCATCGAGAGCAGCGTGCAGGTGATGTAGAGCGTCTGCATCGACGGCCAGGTGATGTAGCGGAATTTCTGCCACCAATTGGCGCCGTCGACGTCGGATGCCTCGTACAGATCGTGCGAGATCGCGAGCCGCCCGGTCAAAAGGATCAGCGTCCAGAACGGCAGCGATTTCCAGATATGGACGCCGATCGCCATCGCGAGCGCGACCGCCGGATCGTTCAGCCAGTTCGGGCCGTCGTCGCCGGTGAACTTGAAGATCAGCTGGTTGATCACGCCCCATTCGGGATTGAGCATGAAGCGGACCGACAGGATGGTCGGGATCGACGGCACCGCCCAGGGCAGGATGAAGATGACGGACAGCCACCTGATCCAGGGCCGTTGCTGGGCGAAGAAGCCGGACAGGAACAGCGCGATCAGCATCTTGATGTTGATGCCGATGACCAGGAAGATCAGCGTGTTGACCGCGGCGCGCGCGAAGATCGGGTCGTTGTAGAGCTCGACATAGCTCGCCGGATGGCGCGCCAGCCACAGGCCGTAGCCGACCGGATAGACCACGAAGGCGAGGAAGACGAGCAGATAGGGCGCGAGCAGCGCGATGCCCCAGATCTGGGGCGGCGACAGCCGCGCCGACAGCGGCGGCGAGGGGGCATCGGATGCGGAGAGTGTGATCGCCATTCGTTGACTCGATGTCGCCTGCGCCTACGCTGTCGTCCCTGTCTGGTGCGCGGTTGCGCACGGAGCAGGGACCCATAACCACCGGCTTTCATTGTTGCACGAAAGCCGGTGACCAGCATCTTTCAAAACGACCGCCTCGGGGTATGGGTCCCTGCTTTCGCAGGGACGACGGAGACATACGTTCGAGGCGGCCAACTTCGTCTATATCAACCCGCGACCTGCTTGATGCGGGCGATCAGTTCGTCGACGGCCTTGTCCACCGGCACCTTCTCGCTGACCACGCGGTTCATCGCCTTGGCCCAGACGTTCTCGTTGTTCAGGATGGTGAACTTCCAGTTCTTGGTGAAGTCGAACGGCGCGGTGCCGCCGGTGAACTGATTCCACACCGCCTTGCGATGCCGGTCGGCCTGCCAGAACGGGCTGGCCTGGCTCGCCTTGGTCACCGGGAACCAGCGGCCGAGCGCGCCCTCGACATAGGGCCGCACGTTGTCTTCCTGCATCAGGAACGCGATGAACTGCTTGCCTTCCGCCTTGTTCTTGGCGTTAGCGAAGATCAGCCCGGTCTTGACGTCGGAGCGGTACTTGATGGTCGAGCCGTCCGGCGCCTTGGGGAAGGACGCCGTGATGATGTCGTGCTCATAGGCCTGCTTGCCGGCGGCGCGCTGCGCATCGGTCAGCGCCGGGTTGGTCGAATCCTCGAACCACTTCGCCGCGATCGAGATCGTGAAATTGTGGGTCATCACGATCGTCTTGTTGTGGAACGCGACGTTGTTGTCCGGATCCTTCCAGGTCGTCGAGGAGGGCGGCGTGCAGCCCTTGATGTAGGTGTCGGTGTAGTCCTTCAGCGCGTGGATCAGGCCCTCGCGCACCTTGGGATCGTCGACCAGGAGCTTGCCGTCATCGTCGACCAGCTTGACGTGGTAGGCGTCCATGAAGGTGTAGAACGACTGGAACGAGTCGGTGGATTCCACGCCCATCGGCTGGCCGACGCCGTAGATGCGCTGGCCGGTGGCCTTGCGGATCCCAGGCTGCACCTTGTCGCACCAGAACGACCAGTAATCCTCCCACTTGGTCGGGATGTCGGCGGCCTTGAAGCCGGCCTTCTCCAGCATGTCGCCCCAGATCTGGACGTGCATGCTCTGCTGCTTCAGCGGGAAGCCGTAATAGGACTTCTTCTTGGTGACGTCGTTGTAGAGCAGCGCCGCTTCCAGCGTATTCGGCGCGAAGGCGTCCTTCATCGGCAGCATGATGTCGGAGAGGTCTTCGAGCTTGCCCTCGAACGCCCACTTGCCCTGTGCCTGCACATCGTAGGTGTCGGAATAGGCGACGTCGGGCACGGTGCCGGAATCCAGCGCGGCGACCGTCTTCGGAATCATGTCCTGGATCGCGTATTGCGACAATTCGACCTTGATGCCGGTCTTGGCTTCGAATTTCTTGATCGTGTCGAGCAGCGCGTCGTCTTCGGATTTGTAAAATCCCTTGCCCCACCAGACGGTGATCGTCTTGCCTTGCGCCAGAGCGGGCGCAGTTGCCGCGAACAGGCCAACCGCAGCGACCGCCAGTGATAGCGCACCGATAACCTTGGATCTCACGTTGTTCTCCCCTCATGAGGCCGGCTTTTTAACCGGTTGGAGAAAACACTAGCGCATGCCTGTCACCCGATAAAGATGCCGCATCGACGACTTCTGTAGGGGGCGCGGCGCGCGCGTGGATCAGTCCCGGTGCATTGATGCGCAAAGTGAATGGATCGATCAGGTCGACCTGGTCAATTCAACCTTGATCAGTTCGATTTGGCATTCTCGGCCGATGCCGCCGGTGCACTGCCGGATGCGCCGGCCGCAGCATCGGGCGCGGCCGCGGGCCGGGCGCCGCCGCCGGTGAAGCGCTCGATCACCGAGCGCACCGCGTCGCGGGTCTTGCGATCCTTCACCGCGTCGAGCAGCGGGGCGGATGCCGGCGAGCGGCGGATCAGGCTTTCCGGATCGGGGAAGATCAGGGGATCATCCCACGGGCCCTGGATCACGAAGGGCAGGTCGAATGCGGTGCCGCCGGCGGACGTCGAGGTCAGGCTGGCGACGCCCTTGAGATCGTATTCGCGCGACGGCACCGACGCGGTGCCGGTCAGCGTGATCTTCGCCGCCGGGCTCACGACATGGATGTCGTCGGCGGTGGCGACGCCGTCGGCGAACTTCACGGAGACGCTGATATTGTCGTAGGGTGTCGAACCGGAGCGGAAATTGCCGCCGCCGGACAGCGGCCGCTTCTCCAGCCGCCGCAGCAGCTGCTCGACATTGAAGCCCGCGATCGCGCCGTCATGCCCGGTCAGCGTGGCGGTGCCGTCCAGCGACGACGCCAATCCGAACGGGCTCGAGCCGGAGGCCGTCAGCGAGACGCTGAGATTGCCGTGGCCCGAGAGCTTGTTGATGCCGAACAATTCGCTGGCGCAGGCCTGCAGATCGACATCGGTGAATTGGAATTGCGCCCTGACATCGGCGACCGCATCGGAGCGCGCGATCGCGAACGAACCCTTGGCGATGCCGCCATACATCTGCGCCTCGCCGACGCTGAGCGCCAGCGCGCCGCCGCGCAAATTGGCACCGAACGCGGTGCGGCCGAGCTTGGACGGGCCGACCGTCACCTTGGCGGCCGACAGGCGCATGTCGAGATCGGTCGAGGACAGCGAGGACAGGTCGAACAATTGCCTGTTCCAGTCGCGCTGACCGCTGGCCAGCAGGCGGAACGTCGAGATGTAGGGGGTGAAGTCGAGATTGCCGGCGGCGAGCGTCGCCTGCAGCGTCTGCCGGCCGTTATTGGCGTAGGTCATCACGCCCTCGGCGACATTGCCGTCGAGCTCGACATTGACATTGGTGAAGGCGACCGAGCCGCCGACCACATTGGCGCGGGCCTTCAGCGCGAAGCGGCCGAAGCCACCACCGCCGCCGGGCGGCGCCTGTCCCATCCAGCGCAACGCGTTGCGCAGCGACGGGGAGTCCATGGTGGCGGTGCCTTCCATCATCAGGCTGGTGCGGTTGGCGACGGTTCCGTCGAAGGCAACCTTGAGCGGCGCGCTGGAGAGCCGTGCCTTGAGGCCGGAGCGGTCGCCCGACAGCAGCGCGACGAAATCGCTGGCGCTGATCGAGCCGTCGACGCGCTCGCCGCGCCAGTCGAACTGGCCGGTTGCGGCAAAGGAGCGCGAGATCGACGGCCAGGCCAGCGACAGATCGATATCGCCGAGCTGCTCGGAGATGTTGTTGGTGCCGTCCTGGTAGTTCAGCTCGCCGTCCTGGATCCGGATTTCGGAGAATGACACCTGATTCTCGGCGCCGGGCGTCATCGCCTTGGCGATGGTCTCGACGAACGGGGTCCAGTTGCTTTCGCCGGCGCTGTCGCGGACCACATGGATATGCGGGCGCAGCATCATGACGTCGGCAATCTCGAACCGCCGCAGCAACAGCGGCAGCAGGCGCAGATTGGCGGTCAGCACATCGACCTGCAAGGCGGGACCGATGGTATCGGCGCCCTTCAGCCCGACATTGTGAAAGGAGACATAGCTGCCGGGAAACACCGACACATCGATCGGGCCGTTGACGACGAGTTCGAGCCCGGTCACGGCGCGAATCTGCGCTTCCACCGCGCTCCGCAGCGCGTCCCGGTTGAGGAACCATGACGTTCCGACCAGCCCGACCAGCGCCAGGCCGAAAAGCGCCGCGATCGGCATCCCCAGGCGCTTAATTCCTTGGGCCATCGTCAATGACATATCCGGGTCGGGTTGAGGTTTGTCGGGTCGTCGTCGAACACAGCGGGCTCTCGCCGGAGGCCCCTGCCAACCCCCGCAACTTGAAGGGTTTTCTTGACGCTTTCAAGGCCATGTTGCCGCCCGAGGCCGCCGCCCGTCGCCGCGGCGGGCCCTGATTGACGCATTGCGAAGATTTCGCCTAATAATCCGCATTGTCACAGCCGTTCCGCGCCCTCCATCAGGTATTCGCTGCATGAACAAAGTTTATCCCGACGCCAAATCGGCACTCGATGGTCTCCTCAAGGACGGCATCATGATCATGTCGGGAGGCTTCGGCCTTTGCGGCATCGCCGAGACCCTGTCGGACGCGATCCGCGACTCCGGCGTCAAGGGCCTCACGGTCGTTTCCAACAATGCTGGTGTCGACGGCATCGGCCTCAGCCGGCTCTTGGAAACCCGCCAGATCAGGAAGATGATCTCGTCCTATGTCGGCGAGAACAAGCTGTTCGCCCAGCAATATCTCGCCGGCGAGCTCGAGCTCGAGTTCAACCCGCAGGGCACGCTGGCCGAGCGCATCCGCGCCGGCGGCGCCGGCATCCCGGCCTTCTATACCAAGACCGGCGTCGGCACGCTGATCGCCGAAGGCAAGGAAGTGAAGGAATTCGACGGCGAGAAGTACATCATGGAGCGCGGCCTGTTCGCCGACGTCGCCATCGTCCACGCCTGGAAGGGCGACACCGCCGGCAACCTCGTCTACCGCAAGACCGCGCGCAACTTTAACCCGATGATGGCGACCGCCGCGAAGGTCACCGTCGCCGAGGTCGAGCATCTGGTGCCGGCCGGCGAGATCGACCCGGACCACATCCATACCCCCGGCATCTTCGTCAAACGCATCATCGAGGTCGGCACGGCTAAGAAGCGGATCGAGTTCCGCAACACCCGTCCGCGGCCTGCCGCTTAATTCATCCCTCTTCAGGAGAGCCTCATGGCCTGGACCCGTGAACAGATGGCCGCCCGTGCCGCCAAGGAGCTGCGCGACGGCTATTACGTCAATCTCGGCATCGGCATTCCGACGCTGGTTTCGAACTACATCCCCGCCGGCGTCGATGTGAATCTGCAGAGCGAGAACGGCATGCTCGGCATGGGCCCGTTCCCCTATGAGGACGAGGTCGACGCCGACCTGATCAATGCCGGCAAGCAGACCGTGAGCGAGCTGCCCTCGACCAGCTATTTCTCCTCGGCCGAGTCGTTCGGCATGGTGCGCGGCGGCCATATCGACCTCTCGATCCTCGGCGCCATGCAGGTGGCGCAGAACGGCGACCTCGCCAACTGGATGATCCCCGGCAAGATGGTGAAGGGCATGGGCGGCGCGATGGATCTCGTCGCCGGCGTCAAGCGTGTCGTCGTCGTGATGGAGCATTCTGCCAAGGACGGCCCCAAGCTGCTCAAGCAGTGCAATCTGCCGCTGACCGGCGAGCGCGTGGTCGACATGGTCGTGACCGATCTGGCGGTGTTCACCATCGACAAGCACGGCAAGGACGGTATGGCGCTGATCGAGCTCGCCGACGGCGTCACGCTCGACGAGGTCAAGGCCAAGACCGAAGCGGAGTTCCGCGTCGCGCTGAAGAACACCTGAGATGATCGCTGCGGGAGGATCCTCGATCCGTCCCGCACGATCCGACGATGCCGGCTTCATCGCCGGCACTGTGCTGGCCGCGCAGCGCGGCCCGCAGCCGCGCGGCTGGTTCGACATCGCGCTCGATCGCCCGGAGGATGAATGCCTGGCGTTCATGACGCGGCTCGCCGTGGCGCGGGTGCGGTCATGGTACCATGTCGCCCATTTCCTGATCGCTGAGGTCGACGGCGTGCCGGCCTCGGCGTTGTGCGCGATGCCGGCATCCGGAACGGTGGTCGCGGCGCGCGCGGCGATCGAGGAGGTTGCTGCCGAGATCGGCGCGGATGCGGACGGCATCATCGCGCGCGGCGGCTATGCCCGCAATTGCTGGGTTCAGGGCGGCGAGGGCGATTGGCTGATCGAGCACGTCGCAACCGCAGCCTCGTATCGCGGTAGCGGCCTGGTGCAGCCCCTGATCGCGCGCGCACTCGCCGACGGCAAGGCGGCGGGGTTTGCGCGGGCCTCGATCTCCTTCGTGATCGGCAACCAGGCCGCCGAACGCTGCTACACCAAGGCTGGCTTTGCCTTCGCCGAAGAAAAGCGCGACGCCGCCTTCGAGGCGATCACCGGAGCGCCGGGCTTTCGCCGATTTGCACGGGCGATTTGAGGCGGGCGCACCGTGACCACAAACACCACCGTCGTCCCTGCGAAAGCAGGGACCCATAACCACGAATGGTCGTCGGTGTTCGACCTTGAACGACGAGTCCCGCCCACGACATCCGCCGCGGCGTATGGGTCCCTGCTTTCGCAGGGACGACACCGGGGATGGCTCTCGACGCATCGTCTCGCCGGAACGAGCGGTCAGCGCGTGCGTGCAAAGTCCACCGCAGCGGTGTTGCCGCCGCTGAGTATGACGGCGATGCGCTCGCCGGGCTCGGGCTTGTAGGCGCCCGACAGCAGTGCCGAGATGGCTGCGGCGCCGCCCGGCTCGGCGACGATCCGCAGCGCGCGCCACAGCGTCTCCTGCGCCGAGGCGATCGCGTCGTCGGATACCAGCACGGTGCCGCGCACATATTTTTCCGCGATCGGGTAGACGCGATCGCCGATCCGGCGCGGCGCCAGCGAATCCGCGGCGATCCCGCCGGCTTCCGCATCGACCGGATGTCCGGCCGCAAGCGCGCGGGTCAGCGTTGGCGCGGCCGATGGTTCGACGCCGATCACCTTGATGCGGCCGGCGAACCAGGCGGCAATGCCGGCGATCAGCCCGCCGCCGCCGACCGCAACCAGCACGGTGTCAATGTCGGGCGCCTGCTGCTCGAGCTCGAGGCCGAGCGTCGCCTGCCCCATGATGGTCTCGCGCTGGTCGAAGGCCGGCACCGGCATCGCGCCGCTTTGCCGGGCCCAGACCTCGCTGGCAGCGAGCGCGTCGGCATAACGGTCGCCCTCGATCACGAGGTCGGCGCCGTAGTCGCGGATGCGCTGCATCTTGGCCGGCGACGAGACGCTGGGCACGAAGATGCGCGCCGGTTTGCCGAGCTTCATCGCGGCATAGGCGGTGGCCGCGCCGTGATTGCCGCCCGATGCGGCAACCACACCGGCGGCCGGCACCTCGCGGGTCAGGAGATTGGTGAAGGCGCCACGGGTCTTGAACGAGCCGGCATGTTGCAGCAGCTCGAGCTTGAGCGTCAGCGGATTGGCGGCGAGGCCGAGCTCGCTGCCATCGAGCGCTGCCACCGGTGTCCGCCTGATGTGCGGCCGGATCAACGCCGCGCATCGTTCGATGTCTTGTGATGTGATCTCGGTCATGGCGGCCTCGGGGGACGGTGATTGACAGAACTTAGCCATTTAGCTAATTAGCAATATGCCTACTCCGCCAAACGATGTCGAGTCCACCCTGCGCGCGCTGGCGAGCGATCGCAGGCTGCTAATCCTGGAGTGGCTGAAACGTCCCAAGGCGCATTTCCGACCGCAGGTCGATGGTGATCTCGTCAAGGACGGTGTCTGCGCGGTGCTGATCGCCGAGAAGCTCGGCGTCAGCCAGCCGACGGTGAGCGAGCATCTGAAGATCCTGGCGCAGGCGGGGCTCGTGACCACCAAGCGCGTCAAGCAATGGACGTTCTACAAGCGCGACGAGGCGCAGATCGCCCGGATCAAAGCCGCGATCATCGAGAAGGTCTAGGCGGAGACGGCGGCGCGCGACGGCGCTTCGGTCGGCGCGTCATATTCATGGGCACGCCACCCAATGCATGGCAGCGTGCAAAGTCGCGTCATCCGTGATCACGCTCACATCAGCAGCCGAGATGACTGCAGCTCTGGAAGCAAATTAATTGTCATCGGCGTGTCGCGTCAGGCCAAAGGCTTGTCGCAATAGTCCAAGTGTCGGGACGCAAGTTGCGTCAAGAGAAGGTGTTCTGGCATTTCGCCGCGTGCACATCGCAATTGTATCACATCAGCTATCCGGCCAACAAAAACAAGATCGAGATCGAAGCAGGACCGGCTGCGGCGGGGGCGCGGATGATCTCGCAATACACCGCACCGTCGCAGCCGTCTTTGCCCTCCGATTGTCTCCATCATCGAGGATCGTTCCGTGATTAAGCTCTTTCGCTGCTCGTTCGTCGCCGGCCTGCTGTCGCTTGGCCTGGCTCTGATGTCTCCGCCTGCCGCACAAGCCCAGGCGCAGGGCACCGACACCATTCTCGTGCTCGATGCATCCGGATCGATGTGGGGGCAGGTCGATGGACAGAGCAAGATCTCAGCGGCAAGGCAGGCGACCGATGCCATTCTGTCAAAATGGAATCCCGCCGATCGTCTCGGCGTGATGGTCTACGGCCATCGCTCGAAGGGCGACTGCAAGGACATCGAGCTGATGGTGCCGGTCGGCAAGTTCGACCCGGTGCGGATCAAGGCGGCGGTGGACGGCATCAATCCGAAGGGCAGGACGCCGATCGCGGATTCGCTGCGCGCGGCCGCCGAGGCGCTGCACTCGACCGAGAACAAGGGCAACGTGATCCTGGTCTCCGACGGGATCGAGACCTGCGCGCCGGATCCGTGCGGCGCCGCGGCCGAATTGAAGAAGGCCGGCATCGGCTTCACCGCCCATGTCATCGGTCTCGACGTCGCCGATCCCGCGGCCAAGAGCCAGCTGCAATGCATCGCGCGCGCGACCGGCGGCGTCTATCTCGATGCCGGCAATGCCGCGAGCCTGACCGGCGCCTTGACCAAGGCGGTGGCGGCGACGCAAGGCACCAAGGTCGCAAGCGAGGCGCCGCCGAAGCCGGCGGCGGCCGATCCCTATCTCGGCAAGAACATCCGTGGTGTGGCACGGCTCGCCGAAGGGCTCGATCCGATCAGCGACGAGGACGTCAACTGGGGCATCTTCAAGCGCGCCGGCGACGAGAAGGGCGAGCATGTCAACACCTTCTACGGTGCGCCGTTCGCCGACAACATCGCGCCCGGCGATTACCTTGTCGAGGTCACCTACCGGCAGCTCAAGCGCGAGTTTCCGCTCAAGGTCGAGAAGGGCAAGCCGGCCGCGCTCGATGTCATCCTCGACGCCGGATACGTCACCAGCGAAGGCGCGGTGGCCGGCGGTGCGGGCAAGGTCGATGACGTGGTCTGGCAGGTCTCCGACAAGGGCGGCAAGCTGGTCGCGCAGGAATATGACGCGGTGCCGCGCTTCGTGCTGGCCGCGGGCAACTACACCCTGACCCTGACCAAGGGCCAGTCGAAGACCAGCAAGCCGTTCTCGGTCGCTGCGGGCGATACGAGCAACGTCCAGCTCGCCCTCGATGTCGGCAAGCTGATCGTGACCTCGACCTATGCCGAGGGCGGTCCCAAGGTCGAGAAGGACATCGTGGTCGCGGTCTATCAGCCTGCCAAGGCCGACGGCGACGAGGGCGAGAAGGTCGCGCAGGACTACGACGCCGAATCCAGGTTCGATCTGCCGAGCGGCAGCTACGACGTGACAGCTGTGGTGGGCGAGGCTAAGGGCACGGTGCGCGCGGAGGTGAAGTCCGGCGCGCCGACCCGGATCAACGTCAACCTCAACGCCGGCGTGGTCGGGATCAAGACCGATGGCGCGCAGGAGATCGACATCCTCAACGCCGAGCGCGACCTCAATGACGAGCGCAAGCGCGTTTCGGCGAGCTATGATCCGGCCACCAACGTCGCGCTCCCCGCCGGCGACTATGTCGCGGTCGCCATCTATGCCGACGGCCAGAAGGTCGAGAAGCCCTTCTCGATCGCCGCCGGCAAGCGCCAGACGGTGGAGATCAAGCAGTAGGGCGGTGGTGCTTCATGCTGCGCGTAAGAGCGCGTAGCCGATGCCGACATCAGCCGTCGTAAGTTGCGGCGTGAGGTGAGCACCCTCTCAGGCTCCCTCCCCCCTTGCGGGGGAGGGTGGGGAGAGGGGTGAGCCCCGGGCAAGATGATGCCGTGACCTTCGCTTTCGCAATCTCGACCGCGTTGTTCCAACTCAGATCCAACGGAGAGAACACGCCGTGTGGCCACCCCTCTCCCTAACCCTCCCCCGCAAGGGGGGAGGGAACCCATCCGCTGGTGGCTCCCTCACGAGCGCTAACGGCTTCCTCACGAGGAAATCGACGAGGACGCGCGCCGCGTTTCACGACGCTTCCTGCGGGACCGCGGACGTTGTTTCCTCGCCCTTGAGTTCCTCGAGGCTGCGGTGCCGCGGCTCGATGCCGAGTGCCCATACCGTGATGATCTGCACGATGAGGAGCCCGATCATCAGCGCCATCACGCCGGCGACGCCGTGCGCTTCGAACAGCATCACGACCAGGAACGGCGTTACGATGGTGGCGCCGCGACCGAGCGTGTTGACGATCCCTGACGCACGCAGCCGCACCTCGGTCGGGAACAGTTCGGGGATGTAGATGCCGAACAGCAGCGCGACCAGGATATAGATCGGCACGGTCAGCGCGAAGCCGACCGCAGGCAGCAAGACTGGATCCGAGATCGTCGGATAGATGATGCCGAGGATGATCGTGATCAGCGACGCGCCGATGATCGTGGGCTTGCGGCCCCAACGGTCGGCGGTCAGGGCGCCGATCGCCGAGCCGATCGGCGCGCCGAGCGCCATCAGCAGCGAGTAGCCGAACGAGGTTGCGACCGAGAGACCCTGCTTGATGAAGAACACCGGCAGCCAGGTCACGAAGCCATAGAGCAGCGTATTGATGGTGATCAGGCAGACTGCGCCGACGATCATGCGCGCCAGCAGCGGCGCGGTGAACAGCGTGGCGAGATCCGGCGATACCGGCGCCGGCGCTGCAGAGGCAGGGACCGGCAGGGGTTGACCCTGGGCGGCCTCCTTCTCGATTGCCTGCATCAGCGCCTCGGCCTCGGCGGTGCGGCCGACCGCCTCCAGCCAGCGCGGTGATTCCGGCAGCGACTTGCGCAGGTACCAGACGATCAGGGCGCCGACGCCGCCCAGCACGAACATCGCGCGCCAGCCGAATTGCGGGACGACGACGGAGGCGACCAAGAGCGCGATGGGCAGGCCGGTCACGACGCAGACGGCCGTGAAGCCGAGCCACTTGCCGCGGCTGCGGGCCGGCACGAACTCGGTCATCGTCGAATAGCCGACGACGTTCTCGGCGCCGAGGCCGACGCCCATCACGAAGCGGCAGGCGATCAGGAAGGCCATGTTCGGCGCAAACGCCGCCGCGAGAGACGCGAGACCGAAAAGGAGCAAATTGAACTGGTAGGTGAAACGCCGGCCGTAACGGTCGCCGAGGAATCCGGTGCCGAATGACCCGAGCATCATGCCGACGAAGGTCGCGGAGATGAACGCCGCGTTTTGGGCGAGCGTCGAGAACCCGGTTTTCAGCGTCACGCCGAGCACGGTGCCGGCGATGTAGATGTCGAAGCCATCGAAGAACATCCCGATCCCGATCAGGATCATGATGCGGCGATGGAATGGTCCGATCGGCAGCCGATCGAGACGGCTCCCGGCATTGACCGTTGTCGACATGTACGCTCTCCCCTTGACTGTTTCCTCGTGAATGCGGCCCGCCATCTGTGGGCGGTTTGCCGCTTGCTCGACTGTCGCTAGTTCAACCGGCGCTGGTTTGCCGTGTCGCGGTACCAGTCGAACGGCTGTTCGTGGGTCGCGACCATCACGCTCTTGGTGTTGAAATGGTCGTCGAAGCTCTCGGTGCCGCATTCGCGGCCGATGCCGGAATCGTCGACGCCGCCCCAGGGCGAGGCCGGATCGAGCCGGTGGTGGTCGTTGATCCAGACGATGCCGGCCTTGACCGCGGCGGCGACGCGATGCGCGCGCGCGACGTCGCGGGTGCGAATGGCCGCGGCGAGGCCGAACGGCGAGTCGTTGGCGAGCCGCAGCGCGTCGGCCTCGTCCTTGAAAGGTGTGACCGAGGTGAAGGGACCGAACACCTCCTCCTGGAAAATTCGCATGTCGGATTTGACGTCGGCGAACACGGTCGGCTCGACGAAATAGCCGTTGTCGTGGCCCGCGACCTGCGCGGCCACGCCGCCGGTCAGCAGCCGCGCGCCGTCCTCATGGCCGTAGCGCGCATAGCTGAGCACGCGATCGCGCTGGCGCGCCGAGATCACCGGCCCAAGCTGGGTGTTCGGATCGAAGGGATCGCCGATCCGGATGGTGCGGGTCTTGGCCTGCAGCTTTTCGACGAACTCGTCGTAGATCGAGGCCTGCACGATGTGGCGGGAGGCGCAGACGCAGGTCTGGCCGGCGCCGATGAAGGCGCCGAACGCGGCATAGTTGACGGCGCGGTCGACGTCGAAATCGTCGAAGATTATCACCGGCGTCTTGCCACCCAGCTCCATGGTCTGGTGTGCGAACACCTTCGCCGCGGCACTGCCCGCGATGCGGCCCGCTTCGGTGCCGCCGGTCAGCACCAGCTTGTTGATGTCGCTATGCTCGGCCAGCATCTTGCCCGCACTCTGACCGAGCCCGAGCACGATGTTGAAGACACCTGGCGGAAGCCCAGCCTCGCTGAAGATCTGGGCGAGCTTCAGCGTGGTCAGCGGCGTATATTCCGACGGCTTGACCACGGTGACGCATCCGGTCGCCAGCACCACGGCGAGCGACTTGCACAGGATCATCAGCGGGTGATTGAACGGCGTGCAGTTGGCGACGATTCCGATCGGCGTGCGCAGCGTGTAGTTCAGATAGGAGCCTTCGACCGGGATTACGGAATCGCGGCGCGACAGCGCAAGCCCGGCGAAATAGCGGAAGAAATCCGGCAGCCGCGACAGCTGCGCGCGGGTCTCGTTGACGGGGCGGCCGTTGTTCAACGTCTCCAACCGGTACAGCGTGTCGAGATTGGCCTCGAACGCGTCAGCGAGCTTGTTGACGAGCCTCGCACGCGACCTTGTGTCCATCCCGCCCCACGCCTTACCTTCGAAGGCGGCGCGCGCGCTTTTCATCGCGCGGTCGATGTCGGCGGCGGTCGAATTCGGGATTCGGGCGATGACGTCGCCGGTCGCGGGATTGCGGACGTCCAGCAGCTCGCCGTTGCCGGCTTCGACCTCGCGTCCGTCGATGAAGTTGCCGTGGATCCCGACGTCGATCGTCGCAGGCTTCGACGGGATGTTCATGCTGACCTCTCTTCGACGATGACGGCGTTGCGCTTGAGCGCCGGCAGGACGCGCTTTTCGGTGGCGGCGATGTGCGCCTTGATGATGCGCCCCGCGGTGCGCCCCTCGCGCTGCTGCATGGCGTCGATCAGCGCGACGTGTTCGGCCACGAGCTTCGCCGGGTCGTGACCCTTCAGATTGGAGACGCTGACCCGCACCAGCCGGTCGGCCTGACCGATCAGGTCGCAGAGCGTCGCCGCCATGCGACGGTTACCCGACGCGTGCGCCAGCGCTGAGTGAAAACCGCGATTGTAGGCGATGAAGTCCTCATGGCTGCCGGAGAAGCGGCGGAATTGATCGAGTGATTTCAGGATGCTGTCGGGCGCGCTCTCGATCGCCTCGGCGACGCAGGCCGGCTCGAGTGCGAGCCGGAAGCGCAGCAGGTCGCGTGCGTCGGACAGCGAGATCGGATTGACCCGGTAGCCCTGACGGGGCTGCACCGTGACGAGATGTTCGCGCTCGAGCCGCAGCAGGGCGTCCCGCACCGGCTGGCGGCTGACGGCGTAGCGCTCGGCCAGATCCTGCTCCCGTATTTCATCACCCGGTGCAAGCTCGCATGATAAAATATCAGAGCGTAGGTTTTCGTAGATATTTTCGCGAAGAAGGATCATTTTTCTTGGTGCTCCTGCCAGTAAAATGCATCTCGTGAAATATCACGTCAAGCCAAAATCCTTGAAATCCGTGTGATTTGATTTATCAATCGTCGCGCAAGGGCGTTTCGGGGCCCGGCCGTGACTTTGGGCGTGATTTGAAAGAGACCGACGATGGACAGGCTTTTCGCAAACCGCACAGTCAACGCAGCACAAATCGGCGAGGGACCGCCGCTGGTGCTGTTTCACTCCTTGCTGTCGGACCGCGCGAGTTTCGATGCGATCGTGCCCGAGCTCGCTAGGTCGTATCGGACCATCGTGCCCGAATTGCCGGGGTTCGGCCGGTCGAGCGCGGTCGAGGGCGGCCTTGCCGCGATTGCCGGCCGAATGGCGGATGCGGTGCACGAGGTGGCGGACGGCGTGCCGGCCATCGTGCTCGGCAATGGCTATGGCGGGTTCGTCGCGCTGCAGATGGCGATCCGCCATCCGACGATCGCGAGCAGGCTGATCCTCGCCGATTGCGGCGCGGCGTTCTCCGAGCCGGGCCGCGAGGCGTTTCGCAACATGGCCAGGGTCTCGCGCGACAAGGGGCTTGCCGCGATCACCGATATTGCGATGCGCCGGCTGTTCGCCCCGGATTTCCAGGCCCAGCATCCGGCGCTGATGCAGGATCGCCGCGACGCATTCCTGCGCACCGATCTCGACGTTTTCTGCGCGGCCTGCGACGCGCTCGCGGGCCTCGATCTTCGCGCCGAGCTGCGTGGCATGACCGTTCCCACACGTGTCGTGGTCGGCGAATATGACGAGGCGACACCGCCGGAGATGTCCTACGAACTGGCAGCCGGGCTGCCGCGGGCCGAACTCCGGGTCATTCCGGGCTGCGCACACGTCCCGCAGCTGCAATCCCCGCGGCTGTTCCTCGATACGATCGGCGATTTCCTCGCGCTCAAGCACAACGCGCCGGCCTGAGCGGTGCGCAAACGGCTGGATCGCGTCGGGGACAACGCCGCCGCACCTGCCGACAATTTGAGCAAATCGCCCAGCTAATCCGTTTCATCTCGACGGCATCTCTGCCTAGTCTGGCTGACACGGAGGCGACACAGCATGCGAGCGATCCTTGATCACTGCATCGGCGGGACCAGGCGCAGCCTGCCGGCTGGCACGGATTTCGTCGAGGAGGGCGGCAAGACCGGTCATCTGTTCGTGCTGCTCGAAGGCAAGGTCGAGGTCATGAAGGGCGACAGCCTGGTTGCCGTGATCGACGAGCCGGGTGCGGTGTTCGGCGAGATGAGCGTGCTGCTCGACCGGCCGCACAGCGCGAAGGTGCGCACGGCGTCCGACTGCGTGCTGTATGAGTTCGACGATGCGGCGTCGTTCCTGCGCGAGCAGCCGGCGGTGGCGCTCTTGATCGCGCAGCTGCTGGCGCAACGGCTGCATGTCGCGACGACCTATCTGGCCGACCTGATGCACCAATATGCCGACCACGGCAGCCATCTGGCGATGGTCGGCGAGGTGCTGCAGAGCATGATCAACCTGCCGCCGATGCAGGTCGCGCCAGGCTCGGATCGGCAATCCGATCCAAGGATATGAGCCAGTCCGGCGCTTCGCGCACCGGCGCTGCCGGCCGCGACAACGGAGCCTTGAGATCGACGATCTGCGCATCGCCGGCGGCGAGCCAGAACGCCTTGTCCTGCTCGAGATCGAGCACGATGTAGACCGGTGGTCGGCCGGGCTGCAGGCCGGTGTTGAACACCCAGGTGATGCCGATCCGGTCGAACCACGAGCCGCTCTGGATGAACGGCGATTGATGCACGTGGCCCGAGATCACCATCGCCGGATGGTGGCGCTCGATCCAGCGCAGCAGCTCGACGTCGCCGAAGAAGCGCTTGCCGCCCCAACTGATCGGTGAATCCGCCGGCGGGGCGTGATGGACCCAGACCCAGCGTCGGTGCGACATCGCCGCCGCGGCGCGCAGCTGATCGTCGATCCGCGCCTTGACCATCGGCCCGTCCCACCACGGGCACACCGTGAACAGCGTGTCGCCGATGGTCAGATTGTCGCCGTCGCAGGCGATGCCGAGCTCCCTGATGCCGGCGACCCAGCGCGCGATCTTCTCGCCCTCGGCGCTGCGCTCGTCCAGATCATGATTGCCCGAGCAGAAGATCACGCGCGTGAGACCGGCGAGCCGCGAAAGATATCTTGTGACGACGACGATCTGGGCGCGGTAATCCACCGCCGAGCCGAGGTTGAGCGCATCGCCGGCGAAGATCACGAGATCGAATTGCGGTGCCGCCGCCAGCAGCCAGTCGAACTGCGGCAATGAGTAGTGCAAATCCGCGACGACGAGACAGCGCATCCGCCAGATCCAATGCCCGGAAAGCGGGCGGTCCACGTGGCAATGAATTAGTCAAACAATCTGAATCGCAGCAAGATCCATGCCGCGCCGCGCGGAAGAGGCGCGACAGATTTTCGCAGTGGCCTGCAGCTCATTCGTGCTGTTCGCAGGAAGCCAAATGAGGTGAGCACGTGAGGTGAGCAGGCATCTCAGGCTCCCTCTCCCTTGCGGGAGAGGGTGGGGAGAGGGGTGGCCCCGGGTGAGATGTGCGATGAAGGCTTGCTCTCGCAATCTCGGTCTCGGCTTGTCGATGGATATTGGAGAGAGCACGCCGTGTGGCACCCCTCTCCCCAACCCTCCCCCGCAAGGGGGGAGGGAGCCGTCCGCTGGTGCGTCCCTCACACGGAAGCGAGGAGGCAGTTGAAGCGCCCGCGTGTCGCGGATGGCTCACGCCCTTGCGGCGGCGTGGGCGAAGGTCACCTCGATCAGCGTGCCGGTGCGGCCGCCGGTCCGGATCTGGAATTTGGCGCGGTTGGCTTCGACCAGCGCCTTGGTCAGCGACAGGCTGACGCCGCCGGAGCCGGCCTGATCTGTCGGTGTCGGCGCGCGGAATGGCTCCAGTGCGGCGGCCACCTCGTTGTCGTTGAGGCTCTGGCCGGTGTCGCGCACCCGCAGCATCACCTCGCCGAAATCCGACAGTGCGGTCGAGACGATCACCTGGCCGCCGGCATTGGCGAGATGGATCGAGTTGCCGATCAGGTTCAGCGTGATCTGACGCAGCGCGCGGGCATCGGCGACGACAGGCGGCAGCGTATGGGCGAGCGAGGTGCGGATGATGATGCGCTCGCGATTGGCCTGCGGTTGCATCACCGCGACGCAGCTCTCCACCATCTCGTTGAGGTTCTGGCTGGTGAAGGCGAGGTCGAGCTTGCCGGTCTCGATCCGCGACAGATCGAGAAGGTCGTTGACGATCGCGATCACCCGCTCGCCGGAGGCGCGGATGTCCTTCATGTATTCGACATAGCGCTCATTGCCGAGCGCGCCGAAGCGCTCGCCGATCATCACCTCGGCAAAGCCGATGATTGCGTTGAGCGGGGTGCGCAGCTCGTGGCTGATCCGCGCCAGCATGTCGGTCTTGGCGTTGGCCGCGCGTTCGGCGAGCCGGCGCGCCTCGCGCACTTCGCCCTCGCTCTTCCTGGTCTGCGACAGGTCGCGGAACACGGCGAAGAAGTTGGGACCGTCGGCGCGGGTGCGGCCCATCGTCACCGACAGCGGGATGATGCCGCCCTGGCGGACGCGGCCGAGCGTCTCGCGGCCGTGGTCGAGCAGGCTCTCGACGCCGGCCGATTTCACGCTCGTGAGATAGTCGAAGATGCCGTGCTGGCTCTCCGGCGCAAACAGGTCGGCGAGGTTGCGCGTGACGAACTCACTGCCGTCATAGCCGAACAGCGCCTCGGCGCTGCGGTTGCAGGAACGGATGTTGCCTTCGGCATCGAACATGATGATGCCTTCGGCCGCGGTGTCGAGGATCGCGCCGAGCTCCTCGGCGTCGGCGTGGCCGGCCTGCGGTGGCGGTGGTGCAAGCGCCGGCTCCGCTTCCGGCTCGGGATCGGAGAGGGCAGCGGCGACCGCGGTATCTTCCTCGAGCGTGCGCGAGAAGATCAGCGCCAGCGCGGAATCATCGTCCCAGCTGATGGTGTGCAGCCGCGCTTCGGCGGACACCTGCTCGGCCTGGGCGTTCTGGTTCGCGGAGATCGTGACCGGCGTGCCGGTGCCGGAGGTGCTGCTCGCCTGCGAGACGCCGGGCTCGACATAGAGTGCATCCAACCCGCCGGCGGCTTCCAGCGCGTGCAGGCTGTCATAGCCCATGCGGGCGAGGAAGGTGTGGTTGGCATAGAGCAGGCGATCGAGCCGGTAGACCAGGATGCCGACCGGCAACAGATCGAGCAGCGCGCGGTCGCGGCGGGAGTCGGCGCGCGGCGCGGGCGCTGCTTCACTGAGCCAGCCAGGCTTTGGCGTGTCGGCCGGTGTCTCGCGTTGCGCGACCGTCTCTTGCTGCGCAGCCTTTTCCTGCTGAAGCGCGGCTTCCGGCTGCTGGGGCGGATCGTTTGCGGGCGGCTCGTCGGCAACCGGCTCCGCGGTGGCGGCCTCGTTGGTCGTCGCAGTGAGGCCAGCCTCGCTCTCGAGCCGGGCCGACAATTGGCGCGCGAGCTCGTTGAAGGCGTTGTTCTCGACAGGCGTCAGCGACGGCGGCCGCGCGTCGCCGGCGGGGCGGAACGGCACCACATTCGGTGGCGGGTCGTGACGCACTTCGTGCGTTTCCTCGTGCGTGTCCACGGCGTGATCCGGATCGGCTTGGTGTGAAGTCTCTGCTGCTACGGGCTCGGTCAATTCCTCTGATGGTGCGATCGCGTTGGTATCGGGCGGCGGCTCCGCATGCGGCGGAGGATCATCATGCGGCACGGCAGGCCCGGGCGGCGCATCGGTGCGCGGCGCCGGCGCGACATCGGCCGACAGCGATTGCGGCGCGACCGAGCCGCTGAAGAATTCATAGCGGCGCAACGCGGCGAGTCGCGCAAGCCCGTCGAGATCACGACACACACCAAAGCCGCGATAGCCGGCGAAATTCCGGTTGCGGTCGAACACCGGCAGGCCGGACAGTTCGACCGGCAGCCGACCGCCGCCGTCGACCGGCCAGTGCAGCGTGATGCCGCTCCAGGTGTCGTGGCTGGCGAACGCCTGCATGACGCGGCCCTCGGGATCGAGGCCGAAGCTGTCGGCGATGTCGCTCCACAGCCGGCCGAAGCCGGCCGCGGTGTGCAGGCCGATCAGGCGGGTGAATTCGTCGGAGCCGAGCGAGAAGCGGGCCTCGTGGTCCATCTGCCACATGAAGCGCAGCGGATGCCGCCGCACCGGCAATGGCTCGTCGAGCCAGGACGGCGGCTTTGCTGGTGTTGACGTCGCGGGCTCCGGCTCGGCGGACGGCGGCGTGGGCAGATCCGCGATCGCATAGGGCGAGGGGACGGGATCGGCCGATGGCACCGCTGCTTCCGAAGCGGGCGCAGGCGTGGTCTCTTCAAGAACTGGTGCGGGCTGCGTTGCAGGCTCTGCGACACGCACCTCAGGGGACGCCTCGATCAACGCTTCCGACAGCGGCTCCTCGACAGCGGGCGTCTCGTCAGGCGTGGTGTCGAATGCTTCGGTCTCGACGGGCGCTGCCTCCACGCGCGTCTCGCCTGCTGCGACGAGAGCGGGAGTAATTTGCGTAGGCTCTTCGACCTGCGCTTCAACGGGCGCCTCGAGCAGCGCTTCCGACAGCGGCTCCTCGACCGCCGGAGTTTCGTCGGGAGTCGTATCGAGAGGTGCGGTTTCGACGGGCGCGGTCTCCACATGCGTCACTTCTGATGCGAGCGATGGAGTAACGTCCGCAGGCTCGGATTCAGGCGCGCTGACGATCGGCTCGGCGGCTTCTTCCTGCGCCGGGTCGAGCGCATCGAACAGCGTGAAGGTGGCCGGCGCGTCGCTGGCCTGCACGGGGGCTTCGTGATGCGCCGCTTGCTGTTCGACGGCGGCAGGTGCCGGTGGCGGCTCGGTCGCAGCAGCTTCTGGCGGCATCGCTGCCGCGGACACTGCTGCTTCAGGTGCCGTCGGCGCAGCCGTCTCAGGCTCGATTGGTTGAGGCACGATCGGCGTCGCTGGTCTTGCGGCAAAATGCGTTGCCGGCTTGATCAGCGCGACCAGCGCGCGATCGGCGCCGCGGCCGATCCGTTGCAGCACGACGCGGCCGATCGCAACGCTCGCCGCCGCGCGGCCCTGCGCCAGTGCCTCGTCGCGCGCGGCATCGAGACCGGCTTCGCCGAGATTGTGCAGGCCGGGCAGCGGACGTGCCGCCTCGTTGGTTGCGATCAACAGTCCGTCGCCGGTGAAGGCGGCGGCCGGACGCGGTAATCCCTGCACCAGGCGCAGCAAGCGCTCGGCGAGCGACATGCTGCGGCCGGTCGCATTGAGCGCCGAGATCAGGATGCCGTGGCTGCCGTCGGGCAGTTCGATGCGGCTGCAGCCGCAGGTCGCGAGCATGCCGGGCGCTGCGCCGAAGCCGCCCAGCCGCTCCAGCCGCACCGCGCCGTTGGCACCGAGACTGGGGCCGAGCCGTGCGACTTGGCGGCGATGCGGATCGGCCGGACCGAAGACGCGCTTCGCCAGCTCGGCGCCGCTGGCGGCGCCGAATACCTGCGCGCCAACCGGGTTGGCCCACAGGATCCGTGCGCCGTCGGCCGACCACAGCCATGCCGGCAGGGAGCTCGTCGCATGGTCCGCCAGCCTGACATCGCCGAGCGCCTGGATCTGGAATTCCGCGTCACTCATCGCGCAAGATTTGACCGCATAGGTTTGGCTTTCTTCCTAGCTTTGCCGAAGCCCCGGCAGCCGCAGGACGACAGCCTTAACAGAAGGTTAGTATCGCAAGCGGGGGGCGGCAGGTCCATGTCCGCGGCCAAACTGCCCTCGCCAAAGCCGGGATAACGTTAACTTGGCTGAACGATCCACAGCGGTTTAGCGTTGTCGGGCAGAGGCGATGGCTGTGACCGCGTGTTGCGGCGCCGGGTGGCACCGCGTCACATCGGTGGTTGCAGTGCCGCGATATACCCTGCCGCGAGCCCGCAAGGCCAAGCGGCGGGCGATCACCAAGCGAGGGAGAACGACCATGAGCGACAACGGGCGTGACCATTTCGAGATCCCCAAATTCGAGATCCCCAAGGACATGCGGTCGATGGCGGAGGCGAGCTTCGACCAGGCACGCAAGGCTTTCGAGCAGTTCGTGACCAATGCCAGGGACACCGCTGGCAAGATCGAGGAGCGCAATGCCACGATGCGCGCCGGTGCCAAGGACCTGTCCACCAAGGCGCTGTCCTATGCGGAAAAGAACGTCCAGTCGTCGCTGGACTATGCCCAGTCGCTGCTCAAGGCCAAGGACCTCACCGAGGTGATGCGGCTGCACAGCGAATATGTGCAAGGCCAGATGCGCTCGCTCGCCGAGCAGGCCAGCGAAATGGGCCAGGCCGTCAGCCGCGCGGCGATGGACGCGGTGAAGCCCAAAAACTGACAGAGAACCGACACCGAGGAAGAACTGACCAACGGGCCGATTCAGGCTGATTTTGGCCCTCAACCCTCGTCGGGCGCGGTAACCCCATATTCCGCCACATAAAAAATGTGGCGTCGCACGCGATCTTACGTTGCGTTGCACAATATTGACATGATATGGGTGTTTATTAGGCGCGCCCGACGAAGGGCAATCCCGTGAATCAAGGCAGCGTGATCCATTTCAACGTTCCCGGCCTGATGGCTCCGGGACGTTCGCAATGGTCACATCTACTCACCCGTTGCGAAGGATTACACGTATGACCAACCCGTCCGATCCGTTCTCCGCCTCAATCATCCCGTTCGAGGTTCCCGAGCAGATGCGCGCGTTCGCCGAAAAGGGCGTGCTGCAGGCCCGCGACAGCTACGCCAAGTTCAAGGACGCCGCCGAGACCCACAACTCGACGGTCGAAGCCGTGTTCACCTCGGTGAGCAAGGGCACCAGCGCGTACTCGGCCAAGCTGATCGAGTTCTTCAAGGCCAACACCACCTCGTCGCTCGACTTCGCCCAGGAGCTGTTCAGCGTGAAGTCGCCGACCGAAGCGGTCGAGCTGTGGACGTCGCACGCCCGCAAGCAGTTCGAGACCTACACCGCGCAGGCCAAGGAACTGGCCGAGCTCGGCCAGAAGGTCGCCAGCGAGACCGCCGAGCCGATCAAGGCCAGCGCCTCGAAGTTTTATCAGCAGCCGGCCGCCTGATCGCGGTCCGCAGGATCTCAGCGAAAGGCCCGGGCCTTGACGGTCCGGGCCTTTTTGCTGGACGAGGGCCCGGCAGAGGCCCGAGATAAGAGCGGAAATCAGCGCGTTACGGCCTTGCCAAAGGGCGGCGTTGCACCTAGTTTCCGCCCGAAATCGCCGCCCCGCCGATGCGGGCCGTGCGTCAGGATGCAGTTGTAGCTCAGTTGGTTAGAGCGCCTGTCTGTGGAACAGGAGGTCGGTGGTTCGAGCCCACCCAACTGTACCAGCCGAATCGGGCGGTTAGCGAAATTCGCCCCACTTCGCGATGCCCCTTGGCTACCAAGTAGCTACCACAACGTCAGCCTTCCTTGGCGGCGGAGACCGCGTGCTGGACAAGCTGCCATCGGCATCGCCAACGACACCAGATATGGTCTGGCTTCCGGAATCTGGACGACGAACCTGTCACGCGCATTGCGGGTTTCGCGGGCGGTCCACGCAGGAACGGTTTGGGTCAACACCTACCGCGCGTCCAGCGCGATGGCGCCGTTCGGTGGCTTCAAGGAGTCCGGATTCGGCAAGGAGCGCGGCGTAGCGGCGTTGGACGAGTTTCTGCAGACCAAGAATGTCATGATCGACTTCTCGAACGAGGAGCGCGATCGGTTTGCGCTGAAGCTGTGAAGCCAGTTCCGTGAACGCGGCACAGCAAATTTAGCTTCGCCAATCATCGGCTTGCGTGAAGCGTGAGGCCGCGAGGTCTCATGCGGCTTGACGTGGTCAAATAAATTAGTCTACTTATGCAAGTAACAGGGAGAACCGGCTGCGCGTCGGAAAATCCGCAAACTCGCCGGCTGGGCGCCAGAGAGGCTACGTTGGAGGACATTCGTATCGAGCGGCGCGGCGGCATCGCCCACGTCATTCTGAACCGGCCTGCCGTGAAGAATGCCGTCACTCTCGCGATGTGGCGCGAATTGGCCGCGATCTTCTCGCGCCTCGCCGGAGACCGCGAGGTTCGCGGCGTCATATTGCGGGGAGCGGGCAAGGACTTTTCGGTCGGCGCCGACATTTCGGAATTCGAGACGATCAGGGAAGATCGTCATCAGGCGGCCGCTTACGAGGTCGCCGTCGACGCCTGCTCGGGCGCAATCGCGGCGCTCGGAAAGCCGGTGGTGGCCGCGATCTCCGGCTACTGTCTCGGAGGCGGTTGCCATCTCGCGCTCGCGTGCGATTTCCGCTTCGCCGATCGCACAGCAACGATCGGGATTCCATCGGCGAAATTGTCGATCGTGTACGGCGTGCACAGCGTACAGCGGCTGCTCGCGCTGACCGGCGTCGCCAATGCGAAGCGGGTACTCTATTCGGCGGACCGCTACCCGGCCGAGACGGCGATGGCGATGGGCCTGCTCGACGAACTGCACGACGATGTCAACGTCGCAGCCGTACGATTCCTGGAGCGGCTGGCTGCCAACGCACCGCTGTCGATTGCGGGCGCCAAGTACATGCTGAACGGTCTCTCGATGGGATCGGGCGCGCTCGACCTCGCCGCGGCGCAGCGGCTGATCGATGCCGCCTCTGACAGCGCCGACTTCAAGGAGGGCCGGCAAGCCTTCGCGGAGAAGCGATCGCCCAATTTTCGCGGCGAGTAGGTCCGGACAGTTAGAGAAGAGACTTGTTAGACAAGAGACTTGGAGGGCGACCGATGAAGCCTGCCAAATTCGACTATGTTTCGCCATCGACGGTGGAGGCCGCCGTAGCGGCGCTGGTCGCTTCGAACGGCGAAGGGAAGCTATTGGCCGGCGGCCAGAGCCTGCTGCCGCTGCTCAACTTCCGGATGGCTCGTCCGAGCATACTGGTCGACCTCAATGGCATCGAGGGACTGTCCTACATCGAGGATCGCGATGACCGCATCGCCGTCGGCGCGCTGACGCGTCATCGCGATCTCGAACATTCGCCGTTGATCGCCTCGAAATTGCCGGTGATGTCGGCGGCGATGCGGCATGTCGCGCACCTCGCCATCCGCAACCGCGGCACCATCGGCGGCAGTCTGTCCCACGCGGATCCCGCCGCCGAACTCCCGATGCTCGCGACGTTCTATGACGCGACAATTCTGGTCCAGGGACCGTCGGGCCGCCGGACGATTACCCCGCGCGAGTTCTTCGTCGACGCGCTGACCAACTGTCTCGAGCCGGAGGAGATCGTGGTGGAGATCGAGTTTCCGGTGCTCAAGCAAGACGGTTGGGCGTTCGAGGAGGTCGCGCGTCGCTTCGGTGACTTCGCACTGGCCAGCATCGCCGTCTCCGTGCTGCGTGGACCGTCCGGATTGGAAGCCGCGCGCGTCGCAGTGATGGGCGTGGCCGACACGCCGCGGCGGTTGGATGAGGCGGAAGCCGCGCTCGTTGCGATGGAGCTCGACGACCGGACGCCCGATCGCTTCTCCGAGGTCGTGGTCTCCCAGGTCTCGCCGAACGATGATCTCCATGCATCGGCCGAATACCGCAAGCATCTGCTGGGGCAACTGGCGAAGCGCGCGTTGCAGACCGCGTTGGCGATGAAGGGCTGATCGGATGACGTCCAACGTATCGGTGACCGTGAACGGCGAAAGCTACCACGTATCGGATGTCGAGCCGCGCATGCTGCTTTCCGACTTCCTGCGCGATCGGCTCGGTTTGACAGGCACGCATGTCGGTTGCGAGCACGGCGTGTGCGGCGCCTGCACGGTTCTGGTCAATGGCGACAGCGCACGGTCCTGCCTGATGTTGGCGATCCAGACCAACGGCGCGGAGATCGTGACGGTCGAGGGGCTAGGATCGCCGGAACATCTCAACGAGCTGCAGGCCCAGTTCCGCGAGCATCATGGGCTGCAATGCGGCTTCTGCACGCCGGGCATGCTGATGACCGGCGAAGATCTGCTCCGGAAGTATCCGCTCGCGACCGACGAGGAGATCCGGGAAGGGCTCTCGGGCAATCTGTGCCGCTGCACCGGATATCAGAACATCGTCGCGGCGATCAGAAGTGCTGCCGCCAAGCGCTCGGAGCAGGCGTCATGAAGCTGAATTTCCTCCCCGCCGGCCGCCTTCGGATGAAGAAGAGCATCTATCTGCCGGGCGCGGACCGCAGCGAAACCATCGATCTTCCGGTCAGCAGCGCGCTGATCCGGCACAAGCAGGGCAACGTGCTGTTTGATACCGGTTGTCATCCGTCCGTGGTCGACGACGCCGAGGGCCGCTGGGGACCGCTGGCCAAGGTCATGCGACCGATGATGACCGCGAGCGAGACCTTGCTGCCGGCTCTCGCATGTACCGGGCTCGGGCCCGATGACATCGATATCGTCGTGAATTCGCACTTCCACCCCGACCATTGCGGCTGCAATCAGTTCTTCAGGAAGGCGACGATGATCGCCCACGCGAAGGAAATCAAAGCTGCCAAGGCTGAGGGCGCCGAGGCAGCGGGCTATCTGAAGGCCGACTGGGACACTGGACAGGCAATCGAGCCGGTGAACGGGGAGAAGGATCTGTTCGGCGATTCCAGCCTCGTGCTGGTGCCGCTGCCGGGCCACACGCCGGGGACGCTCGGCGCGCTCGTCGGGCTCGCGCGCGACGGCCAGTTCCTGCTGGCCTCTGATGCGGTCAGCCTGCGGCAGAACCTCGATAGCGACGCCGCGCCGCGAAACACCTGGAATGTCGAGCAGCAGCTGAAGACGTTCGAGGAGATCAGGCGGATCGAGAAGGGCGGAGCCACCGTCATCTGTGGCCACGACGACCGGCAGTGGCAGAGCTTGCGCAAGGGGTCGGAAGGCTATGAATAGCGACCGGCGCGTAACTCCCTCCGATGTTCTGAGGCCGCGCAACGTCGGTGCGCCGATCAAGCGCACCGAAGATCCGCGTCTTCTGACCGGGAACGGCGAATACACCGCCGACCGCAAGCCGGACCGGCCGCTTCATCTTGCGTTCCTTCGCAGCGGCCAGCCGCACGCGCGGATCGCCCGCATCGATACCGCGGCGGCGCGGCAGGCGTCGGGCGTGGTCGCAGTGCTTGCGGCGGAGGACATCGCCGACGATTTCAAGCCGGTGATCCCATTCTCGCGGATGCCGAACTACTATGCGACGCCGATCCTGCCGCTCGCTTCCGGGAAGGTGCGTTATGTCGGCGAGGCGGTGGTCGCGGTCGTCGCAACCTCGCGCTACCTCGCCGAGGACGCGCTCGAATTGATCGATGTCGAATACGAGCCGCTCGGCGCGATCTCGCGCGCGGAATCAGCGGTCGCCGCCGACGCGCCGCTGCTTCATGAGGCGGCCGGCAGCAATGTGCTGATCGCCCGCGAATTCAAGAAGGGCGATGTGGCCGCGGACCTCCAGGCTGCCGCGGTCAGGGTCGGCGGCCGGTTCGAGATGACGCGCAAGGCGGCGCTCGCGATGGAGCCGCGGAGCTACACAGCCGAGTACGACAAGCGTCGCGACGCCATCACGCTCTATACGTCGTCGAACATTCCCGGAATCGTCCGCGATGCGGTGTCGGAAGCGCTGGGCTTGCCGGGGCACCGCCTGCGGGTGGTCGCGCCCGATGTGGGCGGCAGCTTCGGCTCCAAGGGCTCGCTCTATCCGGAGGAACTGCTGATCTGCATCGCGGCGCGCAAGTTGCGCCGATCGGTCAAGTGGACGGCGGACAGGCTGGAAGATGTGAGCAGCAGCAGCCAGGCCTTTGCCGAAATCGTCGATGCGGAGATGGGGTTCGACGAGAATGGCGTCGCGACCTCGCTGCAGGCCGACGTGATCGGAGATGTCGGCGCCTATTCGATCTATCCCTGGACCTGCGGCCTCGAGCCGGTCCAGGTCGTGAGTTTCCTGCCGGGGCCCTACAAGATCGGGTCGTACCGGGGGGCCGTGCGCGGGGTTGCGACCTGCAAGCCGCCGACCGGCCCCTACCGCGGCGTCGGCCGGCCGATCTCGACCTTCGTCGCCGAGCGTCTGATGGATCTCGGCGCCAAGGCGCTCGGGATCGATCCACTCGAGATCAGGCGGCGCAATCTGGTCCGCCCCGAGGAGTTTCCGTACCGGATCGCGTCCGGAATCATCTGGGACAAGACCGGCTTCATCGAATGTCTGGAGGCCGCCGCCAAGGCGGCGGGTTACGACCAGCTCCGCAGCGAGCAGGCCGAGGCGCGCAAGCAAGGACGCCTGTTCGGTATCGGCATCGCGTCCTACGCCGAGCTGACCGGGATCGGCTCGCGGATCGCGGTGGCGCCGGGGATGCCGATCAACACCGGCTCTGAAACGGCGAAGATCACCATCGACTCGACGGGCGCCATCACCGCCGCATTCGGCGTGGCGTCGCACGGCCAGGGCCTCGAGACCACGTTGGCCCAGGTCGTGGCCGACGACCTCGGCGCCCGGTTCGAGGATGTACGCGTCATCCAGGGCGACAGCGACGAGGTGCCGATGTCGACCGGCACCTTTGCGAGCCGCAGCGCGGTGCTCGGCGGCGGCGCGGCGAAGCACGCCTCGAAACTCCTGCAAGAGAAGATCAAGCGGGTCGCTTCTCACCTGCTGGAAGCCAACGCTGACGACATCGAGGTGACCGAGGGCAAGGCCGTCGTGCTCGGCACCGACCGCATGGTGACGTTCAAGCAGATCGCCAAGGCGGTCTATTCCGACATGAAGACGTTGCCAGTCGATGCCCGCGACGAATTGAGCGCGACTTACACCTACGATCCGATCAACGGGACGACCGCGGCCGCCACGCATATCGCGGTCGTGGAAGTCGATCCGGCGACCTGCTTCGTCCGAATCCTGAAATTCGTCGTCGCCGAAGATTGCGGCCGGATCATCAACCCGATGATCGTCGACGGTCAGGTGCACGGCGGAGTGGCGCAGGGCATCGGGGCCGCGCTGCTCGAGGAGCTGGTCTACGACGAGGACGGCCAACTGCTGACCGCCACCCTCGTCGACTACGTGATCCCGTCGGCGCCTGAAGTGCCGGTCATGGACGTGGTCCATGTCGAGAGCGAGTCCGCGGTGGCGGGCGGCTTCCGCGGCATGGGCGAGGGCGGCACGATCGGTGCGCCGGCCGCGATTGCCAATGCCGTCGCCGATGCGCTGTCGCCGCTCGATATCGATGTCTCGATCCTTCCAATGACGCCGGAACGCATCTTCCAACTGATCGAAACAGCCAAACAGAAATCGAAAGGAAAAACGGATGAATGACTTGAAAGGACGTGTCGCCCTCGTGACGGGCGGCGGACGCGATGTGGGCGCGGCGATCTGCAAAATGCTCGCGGAACAGGGCGCAAGCGTCGCCGTGAACTATCATCGTTCAAAGGGCGAGGCCGAAGCGGTGGTCGCCGGGATCGAGCAGGCCGGCGGCAGGGCGAAGGCCTACCAGGCCGACATCGCGGATGCGGAGGTCGTCAGGAAGATGGTCGCCGACATCAAGAACGATCTGGGCGGGCTGGACATCCTGGTCAACAACGCCGGTCTGGTGTTCCGCAAGCGCTTCAGCGAGAGCACTCCCGACGACTGGAAGAAGCAGATCGATACCTGTCTCTATGGCGCGCTGAATTGCTCGCACAGTGCTGGACCGCTGCTCGAAGCGTCAGGCCATGGACGCATCATCTCGATCATGGGCGACTCGTCCAGGGTCGGCGAGTCCGGGCTGGCGCTGGCCGCGGCCGCGCGCGCCGGGACGATCGCGCTGATGAAGTCGCTGGCCAGGGAATGGGGCCGCTCGGGCGTGACCGCGAATTCGATCTCGCTCGGCCTGATCGAAACCGCTCACGACAAGACCTGGGTCGACGCCAACCGCGACAAGCTGGTCAAGGCCTATGCGATCCGCAGGCTCGGGCTGCCGTCCGACGTCGCGCCCCTCGTCACCCTTCTCGCCTCCGATGCCGGAAGCTGGATCACCGGCCAGGTGATCAGCGTCAACGGCGGATACAGTATGGTCTGAGGGGAGGCGGGCATGCTTCACGTCGATCTGATCGCGCCTGTCGCGACGCTTCTCGAACGTCACGCAAAGCAACGGCCGAACCAGGTGGCGTATTGGGATTCGTCCCGATCCGTCACCTACGGGGAACTCGCCAGGCGGACCGCGTCAATCGCGGCCAACCTGACCAAGGCCGGCCTGCGCGACGGCGACAGGATCGCGATCTACCTGCCGAACGGCATCGATTGGGTCGAGGCATGCTTCGCCGCGCTGCGCGCCGGCGCGGTGATCGTTCCCATCAGCTACGATGCAGCGGAAGGCGAGATCAGCTATCGACTGACCGATGCCGGCTGCGGTTTCGTCGTCACGACGACCGCCAGACAGGAACTGACCGGCAAGATCTTCCGCGATGCCGCGATCGCGCCGACGTGCATTTTCGCCGGGGCTGAGGCAGAAAAATCAGGCATCTCGCTTGCGGGGCTTGCGAGCGGTTGTGACGCGGCACCGGCCGATCCCGATGACATCGATCGCTCGTCCTTCATCATCTACACGTCGGGGACGACCGGGCGGGCGAAGGGCGTGTTGCTGTCGTTGCGCGGCATGCTGTGGATCGCAGCGTCGTGCTGGGCACCGATCGCCGAGCTGACCGCGCAGGACGTCGTGCTGTCGCCGTTGCCGCTGTTCCACTCCTACGGCTTGAATTTGTCGGTGCTGGGCGTGCTCGCCATTGGCGCGAGCGAACACATCATGGAGAAATTCTCGCCGCAGCAGACGCTCGATCTGCTCCAGACCGGGAATTATTCGGTGCTTCCCGGCGTGCCGACCATGTTCCACTATCTCCTGCACCGCGCCGAGGAGACCGGCGTCGAACGCCTCGGCACCATCCGCCTCTGCATCTCCGCCGGCGCCATCATGCCGGCGACCCTCAACCGCGCCTTTGAGGAACGCTTCAAGACCCGCCTCCTGGACGGCTACGGCATCACCGAGACCTCGACCATGGTGACGATGAACTGGTTGCACGGCGCCCGGCCGATGGGATCGTGCGGGCTCCCCGTGCCAGGCCTGGCCGTACGCATCGTTGATCCGTCGGCTGCGGACGTTCCGATCGGCGAAGAGGGCGAATTGATCGTCCGCGGACCGAACCTGATGCAGGGCTATCACAACAAGCCGCAGGAGACCGCGTCCGCGCTCCGCAAGGGCTGGTATCACACCGGCGACCTCGCGAAGTCCGACCCGGCCGGCTACCTGACCATCACGGGCCGGATCAAGGAACTGATCATCCGTGGCGGCCAGAACATCGCGCCCGCCGAGATCGAGGAGGTCGTGGTGCGGTTTCCCGCGGTCAAGGACTGCGCGGTCGTCGGCGTGAAGCATGCGACGCTGGGGGAGGTGCCGTGCCTCTTCGTGGTCGCCAACGAAAACGGGTTCGACGTCGCCGCGCTGATGGATCATTGCCGCGCGCATCTGTCAGCCTACAAGATTCCCGAGGCGACCCATCTGGTTGGCGAAATTCCGAGGACGGGCTCCGGAAAGATCATGCGCTTCAAGCTGGTCGAAGCATTGAACCAGGGTTGACCGGCGATCCGGATCAATCGACCGAGCGCGGCCCGAGTGCACCGAATGATTTGGGATCGTAGGCCAGCCGGTACCGCATGTCGGCGGCGACGATCGGCTGCTTGCAGCGGTCGCAGTCGACCGAAGGCTCGAAGTCGTGGCCGCATCTGAGGTGGGTGAGGATCAGCGGCGGTTTTCCTCGCGACAGCCAACGGTCGCCCCACCGCAGCATCGCGATGAACGGACCGTAGAGGTCGCGCCCCATGTCGGTGAGCAGATATTCGTAGCGGTCTGGAGAGCTCTGATACTGCCTTCGATAGAAGACGCCGCTGGCGACCAGGCGGTTCAGTCGATCGGTCAGGATGTTCGGCGCGATCGCAAGCTCAGTCAGGATCTTGTCGTAGCGACGGTTGCCGAAGAAGCCCTCGCGGACAACCATGAAGCTCCATTTGTCGCCGATGATCTCGAGTGCGCGCGACACCGAGCTCGGACGGCCATGCACGAACCGGCTGCCGTCGGAAGGCCGCCTGGTGTTGCGGCCCGCCTTGGCGGGACTGCGTCCGGCGCCGGGTCCGTCGCGATATTTTGCGTCGCGGGCGCCGACACCTTCACCGCAATGCGAGCAGGTGACGATGGGATGGCTGTCGCAACCGCAGCTGGTGTGAATCAATGTCAGCGGCGGAGGCTTGCCCTTGGCCAGCCAGCGATCTCCGAACTGCATCAGGGCGATGAAGCTCGGATAGAGATCGAACCCCATCTTCGTCAGCCGGTACTCCTTGCGTTGCGAGAATCCGGGCGCGACCTGGCGAAAGATCGCGAGCTGGGTCAGCTTCTTCAGCCGATCCGTCAGCGTCGCGCGCGGGATTCCGAGCGCGGAGCGGAATGCCTCGAACGTCTGCGTTCCGAAGAAGGCCTCGCGGATGATCAGGAACGCCCAGGCATCGGAGACGATGTCCAGCGTGCGCGCGACCGAGCAATTGCGTTCGGTTCGAGCGACGGCGGTCCGGACCGCAGCCGCCGCTGACCTCGGCTTCGGCGAGGCTTTGGCGGTCAGGGGCTTGGCGGCAGCGGGCATTCCGGAAGGTCCATTGATGCAGACACCGCGACCGCGGTGGCCCTCGAAAGTTGCGCACCTCTAGCACATCGGCGCGATTGACTCGCCGGAAAACTAAGTCTAGTTATGCATGTTACATAAGTCTAGTTATGCTAGTTATAAAAGATTGCAAACAACAACATAGGAACGCAAGGGGAGGAGTGTCATGACGCTGAGGATTGGAAGCATCCTGATCGCGACGGCGGTGATTGCGATGGTCAATGGCGGTGCCGGCGCGCAAACGGCGGCGGTCTCCGACGATGTCGTAAAGATCGGCGTGCTGACCGACATGTCGGGTCAGTTCTCGCATGAATCCGGCGAAGGGGCGGTGACGGCGGTGAAGATGGCCGTCGAAGATTTCGGCGGCAAAGTGCTGGGCAAGCCGATCGAGGTGCTCGTCGCCGATCACCAGAACAAGCCGGACACCGCTTCGGCGCTGGCGCGAAAGTGGTTCGACGTCGATCGCGTCGACATGATCGGTAACCTGATCAATTCCTCGATTGCGCTCACCGTTTCCGGACTGGCGAAGGAAAAGAACCGGATCGCGATCATCAACGGCTCCGGGTCGTCCCGTCTGACGGGCGACGCCTGTACGCCGAACAGCGTTCACTATGCTTACGACACCTACGCGCTGGCGCGCGGCACCGGCAGCGCGCTCGCCAAGGACGGCAAGAAGTCGTGGTACTTCCTGACGGCGGACTACGCGTTCGGGCATGCGCTCGAAGCCGACACGTCCGCGGTCGTCAAGGCACTGGGAGGCACGGTCGTCGGAGCGACCCGCTATCCGCCCGACTCCTTCGATCAGTCCTCGTTCCTGCTGCAAGCGCAGTCGTCGAAGGCGCAGGTCGTGGCGCTGGCCGGCTCCGGCAACGTGCTGGTGAACTCGATCAAGTCGGCGCAGGAATTTGGCATTCCGTCCGGCGGACAGACGCTCGCAGGTCTTTTGGTCTGGATCACCGATATCAAGAGCATGGGACTGTCGGCCGCGCAGGGACTGGTTCTCACCAACGCGTTCTACTGGGATCGTGATGATGAAACCCGGGCCTGGTCCAAGCGCTTCTATGAACGGATGAAGCGGATGCCGCACATGGGCGATGCCGGCGACTATTCGTCGACCATGCATTATCTCCGAGCGGTGCAGGCCGCGGGCACGGACGAAGCGCAGGCCGTCATGAGCAAGATGCGCGACATGCCGATCAACGATTTCTTCGCCAAGAACGGCCGGATCCGCGAAGACGGCCGCATGGTGCACGACATGTACGTCTACGAGGTCAAGAAGCCGTCCGAGTCGAAGGGCGAGTGGGATTTCTACAAGCTGCGGGAAGTGATTCCCGGCGATCAGGCATTCCGTCCGCTCAAGGACAGTGCGTGCCCGCTGGTGAAGAAGGCCGGCTGAAGCACAGCGACAACACGAGCCCGGGTGCGGTCGCATCCCGGGCCTGCACCGAAGGAGACCTCGTGATCGATCAGGACGTTATCGCCGCGCATTCCGCCGGACCCGCGAAGCCGATCCGCTCCGGCGCCGAGTATATCGAGAGCCTCAGGGGCCGCGGGTTGAAGGTCTATCTGATGGGCGAGCGGGTCGAGGAGCCGGTCGACCATCCCATCATCAGGCCTTCGATCAATGCGGTGGCAAGAACCTATGATCTTGCCAACGAGGATCCGGAGCTGGCTTCCGCGCTCTCGCCGCTGACTGGCGATCGCGTGAACCGCTTCCTGCACATCTCCGCCAGTTCCGCCGATCTCGTCATGCAGAACAAGATGCAGCGCCGGCTCGGGCAACTTACGGGCACCTGTTTTCAACGCTGCGTCGGCATGGATGCGCTCAATTCGCTGCATTCGGTGACCTACGATCTCGATCAGAAATACCAGACCTCGTATCACGCGCGGTTCACCAGCTTCCTCGCCCGCGTACAGCGTGCAAATGCGGTCATCGGCGGCGCGATGACCGACGTGAAGGGCGATCGCGGCAGATCGCCGTCACAGCAGGCGGATCCGGATCTCTTTCTCCACGTCGTGCGGCGCACGGCCGACGGCGTCTATGTCAGCGGCGCGAAGGCGCACCAGACCGGCTGCCTGAATTCGCACTGGCTGATCGTGATGCCCACGATGAGACTGGAGGCCCCCGACACGGACTACGCCATCGTCGGCGCGATTCCGGTCGACGCCGAGGGCATCACCTACATTTATGGCAGGCAATCCTGCGACACGCGCAGCGCCGAAGCGGGAGACATCGACGCCGGCAACGCGCAGTTCTCGGGTCAGGAGGCGATGATCATCTTCGATGACGTCTTTATCCCGACGGAGTTCATCTTCCTCGACGGTGAATTCGAGTTTGCCTCAACGCTGGTCGAGCGGTTCACCTGCTATCACCGCCGCAGCTACGTCTGCAAGTCGGGGGTCGGCGACGTACTCATCGGCGCCGCGGCTACTGTCGCCGATTACAATGGCGTCGAACGCGTCTCGCACGTGCGCGACAAGCTCGTCGAAATGACCCATCTCAACGAAACGATCTACGGGACCGGTATCGCCGCGAGCCACCAGGGGAGCGCCATGAAGTCAGGCGCCTATCTGCCGGACGAGATGCTCGCGAACGTCTGCAAGCATCATGTCACGCGCTTTCCATACGAGATCGGCCGCCTCGCGCAGGATCTGGCTGGCGGCTTGATGGTTACGCTCCCCTCGGAACGGGACCTGCGGCACGAGACGATCGGGCCTCTGGTCGAGAAGTACCTGAAAGGCCGTCCGGAGGTTGCGACCGAGGATCGGATCCGGGTTCTGCGCCTGGTCGAGAACATGACGCTCGGAAGGAATGCGGTGGGATATCTGACGGAATCCATGCATGGTGCTGGATCACCGCAAGCGCAAAGAATTCAGATCGCCCGCTCGATGCAGATCGAGTTCAAGAAGGGGCTGGCGAAAGCTCTGGCCGGCGTTTCGAATGCCTCGCGCGAGGAAATCTCACGCGACCTTTCAACGTACATGGCGCGCGTATTCGCACCGGCCCGCAATTGAATCGGAAAGCGTAGGCTTAGGAAATCGGAGAGTGCTATGGCGATGACGATGAACGGGGAAATCCAGCTTGCCGCGCCGAGAGAGCTGGTTTGGAAGAAGCTGAACGACAGCGATGTCCTGAAGGCTTGCATCCCCGGATGTGAGGAGTTGGAGAAGACCGACGATCAGGGCTTTCGTGCCGTCGCCAGGATGAAGGTCGGCCCGGTGTCCGCGCGATTTCGCGGAAAGGTCACCCTGAGCGATCTCGATCCTCTCAACGGATACAAGATCTCGGGCGAAGGTGAGGGCGGTGTGGCGGGCTTTGCGAAGGGCGCAGCCAAGGTTGATCTTGTCGAACGAGAGGGAGGCACGCTCTTGAGCTACCACGTTGACGCGCAGATCGGAGGCAAGCTGGCGCAGCTGGGGCAACGATTGATCAATGGGACCGCCAAGAAGCTTGCGGACGAGTTCTTCGCCAATTTCGCACGCGCCCTCTAGTTGGAGGTTCGCTTTGCAATTCTGATCATTTGCCCGATTGATCGATCGTCATGTGCGCCATTGTTAGCCCAAAGCCATTCGCTGTGCCACCGTACGCTTGTCGTCCTCGCGCCGAGCGCTGATCGTCGCGCAAAATCGAACCACTCACCACGCATAGCGCACGACACCCTTGCCGGCGTAGGACGAGGTGATGTTCGAGAACTCGCCCTCGAACGTGACGGCCGCGGACCAGTTGCTGGTCCATCTCATTTCGGCCGACACCGTCGTTAGCGCGGAGTCGCTTGCTTGCGCGGCACCATTTACGACGAAGCTCGCGCCCGGCAGCGATTGGAATGTCGTCGCGATGGAGCGATCCGGATCGAATTCATGCGCCCAGGCAAAGCGCGTGCGCAGCATCAGAACGCCGTCGGTCATGGCAAAGGATTTGTCGGTGCGGATACCCACCTCGCTGCGCGCGTCGGTGACGCTCTTCGCGGCGTACGCGAGCGCAAAATTCGGCGTGCCGGTCACCACGCTCTCGGTATAGGCCGGCAGATCGAAGGCGGTGAACTGGCCTGCCGCGTAGGGCGCCAAACCTAGTCCCCCGAATGCCGGGACGACGAAGCGATATCCACTTTCGACCCGGCTCGACCACGCATTGGCATTGAACTCGGCCCGCAGGTGATCGATGCCGGCCGCCGTTACGATGCGGTCGGTCGTGACGTCCTGCCAGCCATAGGCGAGCGCGCCCGTGATGTAGGCCGGACCGAAATTGTGGCGAATGAAGGCGCCGGCCTGGAACAGATCGGAGCGGCCATAGCCGAGACCATTGACATTGAAGTTCGTGCCGCCGCCCGCCAGCGCGAAGCCCGCGAGCGTGTCCGGCGAGAAGCGATAATCCGCGCCAACCGCCGTGCCGTAGATACTGCTCGTCGTGTTGTTGGAACCCACGACCGGATCACCACTGGTCGTCTGTGAGCCGCCGAAACCAGCCGCCCAAACACTCCATCGCTGCTCGAATGTCGGCTGCACCGGCGCCTTTGTGTACATCGCAGCATAGGCGCTCCGATCGTCGGGCGACCGGCCTTTCGCGGCATAGGCAAGGCTGTCCGCCGCATACGCGTTCGGCGTGCCGCCCGCGCCTGCGGCATCGCCGCGACCGGCGACGAACGGATCCGTCATGACGCCCATGAACAGGTTCATCGCATCGAACGTCGTCTGCTGCGAAGCCGTTGCGCTCTCGCCCGAGGCCTGCGTCAGGCCCGAAGGCGTCAGGGCGCCAAACACGATCGGGACCCTTCCGAGCGTGTTGAAGGAGTTGATCAAGGCGTTGGAGACATTGCGTTGGTTGACGGTCAGCGCCGTCGGCGGGGCGAAGTTCAGCGCCAGATCGAGATAAGCGTGCGTGGCGTCGTAGCTCAGGCTCGACGTGAAGCCCGACGGCAGGTTCGTGTTGGCCAGCGCGTTGAACGAGCCGCCGATGCCGCCTGCCGCGCTGACGATGGTGTATTGCTTGGCGACATAGCTGCCCGAGCTGAAGAAGGCCTGGACCGAGGCTCCGCCCAGCGTAGCCGCACCCGAAGCCGTGACGAACGTGGCGGTCTGCGGATTGAGCGCGATCTGGTAGAACGCGCCCGAGGAGAACGCCAGGCTGCCGTTGACCGTCATCGAGGTCCCCGGCGTGCCGTTGCCCGGCGCGAACACCGCACCGTTGCCGACCGCAAGGTTTCCGATCGACCCGGTGCCGAGCAAGGCGCCGCCCGAGATCGTGGTGGTCCCGTTGATCGCGCCGGTGTTGTTGAAGGTCCCGCCCGTGTTGGTGAGGCCGCCATTCAGCGTGCCGGCGTTGCTGGCCGTCCCGCTGTTGGTCACAAGTCCCGATACGGTCGCCCCCGCATCATTGATGAAGGTGCCGGCGGTCGCGATCGTACCCGTCCACGTCCCGTTATTGGTGATGCTGCCGCTATTGCTTGCGACGTTGGCGAAATAGGCGCCGTTGTTCGTCACCGTGCCGGCATTGTTGAGGTCATCATGCACCGTGCCGCCCGCGGCCACCGTGATGACGCCCGTGGCCGCGTTGGTGACCGAGCCGAACGTCGCCGAGCCGCCGGCATCGACGAGCACGTTCGCCGAGTTCGTCAGGGACGAACTGTTGGTGATTGCGCCTCCGTTGCCGATCACGAGCGTACCGTCACTGACGGTCGTCGCGCCGCTGTAGCTGTTGGCGCCCGTCAGCGCCAGTGTGCCGGCGCCGAGCTTGGCGAGGCCGCCGCTACCAGAGAGCTGCTGGTTCACCGTGAACGTGTTCGCGGCATTGGCGATGTCGAAGCCGCCGCCATTGCTACCGAGTGTGATAGCGCGGGTCGTCGAGCTGAAGCTTGTCCCCGTCACCTGCAGAATGCCGCCATTGAGCGTCAGTCCACCTGACGAATCGCCGAGATTGGCGTTGGAGCTGACGGAGAGCCTGCCGCCGGAAATGACGGTGCCGCCGCTGTACTGGTTGGTGCCGGTCAGGACCAGGGTGCCAAAATCGGTCTTGTTCAGCCCCGCCGTTCCCTGGATCACGTTGTCGATGGTGGCGGTGGCGCCCGCGCCCACGCGCACCACCGGCATGCTGCCTTGCCCGACCAGGGTCAGCGCGCCGCCCACCAGATGATAGCCGTCGGTCACGAACTGCATGCCGGTGGCGCTGACCGCACCCTGGCTATTGTCCACCGTAACCGTGCCGGACGGGCCGCCGAAGATGGCGAAGCCTGGCTGCGGTGACATGGATCCGACGAATTGCCCCGTCGTATCGCTCCATGTGTTGGAAAAAAGGCTCCAGGTACCGCTGCCGCCACCGAGATGACCGACACTGGCCTGACCGTTGCCGTCCCATATACTGAGCGTGAGGTTCTGCGCGTCGATCAGATTGATCTGTCTGTCGACCGTGAGGATCTGCAATGACGTGCCGGCCGGAGGGGCAAAGCCGCCACCCGTGATGTCCAGCGAGGAGCCCCACGAGAAGAGCTCGTAGAGGCCTGGTCCCATGCTTCCGAGATTGTTCACAACGAGCGTGGAACTACCGATTGATAAATTGTCGTGCACGACGACGTGGTCGCTCTGGCCCGGCGTGGTGAAGTTCGGGCCGGGCGCGCCGAAGTCAAAAACAAGTCGTGAGCCGTCGCCGATAGAGAGGCTGCCACCGATGGTGATCGAGCCCAGCTGCGATGCGACGCCAGGCATCAGCACGCCGCCATTGGAGAGCGTGACACTGCCCTGGATTGCGCCGTAGCCAGCCAGCGTGCCGCCTTTGACGCTTACGTCGCCAGCTATTGTGGCGAGGTCGTGCGGCTCACTGTCGCCGACAGTAAGCGTGGCGCCGGAGGCAACCGTGGTAAGACCGGTGTAGGTGTTGGCGCCGTTCAACGTCAGCGCGCCGCCGCTGATGAAAAGCGAGCCGCCGGTCGTATTGTTGATGCCGCCATCCGCGATGATGCCGTCGAAAGTGCCCGAGCCACCCGTGATCGTCAGTGTCTTCGAACCGAGCGACACTGTCCCGGTTTGCCCCGCAGCGGTGTTGCCGAGCGTCGCGATCGATGCGCCCGAATTGGTCTGCGAGATATCGAATGTCGTGCCTGTCGCCAGATTGACAGCACTTGACGTCGCGATCGAGCCCGTCCCTGAGAGCGCCAGCGTGCCGTTGTTGATGCTCGTGGCGCCGCTATAGGTGTTGGCGCCGGACAAGGTGAGACTCGTGCCGCTATTCGACAAACTGAGCGCAACCGTCGCCGTCGAGCCGTCGATGATGTGGCCCGAGAAGGTCGATGCCGTCCCGCCACCGATTGCGAGCGTATTTCCACCCGATGCGCCGCCGTTGGTTACCGTGCCGCCGCCGGATAGTGATGCGATGGTTTGATTAAAGCCGCCGAGATCGAGCACGCTCCCGGCAAAGACCGAAACGGCAGATGCGCTACCGAAGGCGTTCGACGCCCCGCCCTTGAGCGTGACCGCGCTGCCCGAAGCGGTGCCGCCTATATTCGTCGTCCCGGCGTAAGTCGCATTCGCCGTCGTGACCGTGAGGAGATCCGTCGCTGCGCTGTTGCCGGTCCCCAGCACATTGAAGGTCGTGCCCGCTGCACCGGTAAAGGTCGGCATCGAGCTCGCCCCCGCGACCGTGATATCCGGATCGCCGCTGCCGCTGACGGTATTTGTGATCGCGACATTGTTGAGCCCCAGCGTCGAGCCGACCTGCAGCGCTACGTTTCCAGTTCCGGCGCCCGTATTGCTGGACAGGTTCAGGGTGCTGCCGGAATTGACCGTGGTGCCACCGCTGAACGAATTGGCGCCGGAGAGCGTGACCGAATAGCCGCTATCGGTCGTGACGATCAGGGAGCCCGATCCCGTGATGGCATTCGAATAAGTCGCGCTGCCCGTCGCGCCGCCACCCGTGGTCTGCAAGAGGCTGAGCGTACCGGAATTGGCGTTCGAAATGCTGATATTGCCCGTGTAGCTGGCACCGGCATTCGTCGTCAGTGTATTGCTGCCGCCGGTAAAGGCGAGCGCATCGGCCCTGGTCGATCCGTCGCCGGAAAGGCCGCCGGTGATCGCGCCGCTGTTGATCAGCGAGATAAAGGAGCCGGTCACCCCCGCGCCGCCGGCGCCCGCGGCGCCGTTCGTCAGACCCGAACCTGCTGCGCCGCCGCTTCCTCCGATAATGGTCGCGGCATTATTGATGTAGTTCGTGTAATAGGTGCCGCTATTGAAGAAGACCCTTACGAACAAGCCGGCACCGCCAGCACCGCCATTGCCGCCGACGCCACTGGGGCTCGAACCACCCGCTCCACCATCGCCAGCCGTGAACCGCGCGGTAGACAGTGTTGAGAGGGCGTAAGAGCCCGGGACAGAAATTACCAACCCGCTGCCGCCGGCGCCGCCCGCGCCACCGAAGCTCGAAACACCGGTTCCGGCACCGCCGGCCCCACCCAGTCCGCCATTGACGAGATTCAAATTGCTGATGCTCGTCTGTCCGCTCGGACCACCCGTAATATAGACGCCTACCCCTCCGTCACCGCCGCCACCGGGACCGAACGCCGTACCGCTCGAGCCGCCGGCACCGCCGGTGCCCCCCGTAGCGGCGCTATTGGCGGGCAACGCACCGGCCGCGGAGTTCACGATCAGCGCAAAGCCACCTTCGCCACCCCCGCCGCCCGCGCCTTGGGAGCCGCCATTGCCACCTGCTCCCCCCACACCTCCGGTCATAGTCGTGGGGTATGGCGTACCGACTACCGCCGACGTCTGGACTGCAATGCCGCCGCCACCTCCTCCGCCGGCGCCGCCCAAACCATTGGCGTCGCCGCCGGCGCCGCCAGCGCCGCCGGCGCCAAAGACGGCAGCGCCGCCCGGCCCATAAGATCCTCCGGCTTGCTGCGTACCACCGGACGTGGTGCCATAACCGCCGAAGCCGCCATAGCTCCCATCAGCGCCGCCACCACCACCGCCACCGCCGCCACCAGCGTTTGAATTGTTCGTACCGTCACTGCCGGGCGTGAGGCCGCTCGGGCCGGAAGCGCCAGTGCCGCCCGGCGCGGGACCATTCACGCCCGCGCCACCGGTCCCTCCTGCTGCGAGGACTGGGCTAGACAAAGTCAAGGCCATGCCCGCAATCGACAAAACCGTTCGAAGCGGCTGCCGGACCTTTCTCACTTGACCCGCTGCGGGAGAATTCTCCCAACAGGTGAAGCACGCCGCACAACAGCTCTGTTGGGAACAAATCCGGTTATCGTGTCGCTGCGCGTAGGTCAGCAGCCGATCGCCCCATCCAATCCGAAACCGCACGCCATAACCCCCACTCATCGCCAGCACGCCGACTGGTCTTGGTGGCAACTATACCGAGAGGAACGATGAACGAATGTGCCCGGAGTCTCACGAAGCGCGAAATTTGAGCGATGTCGAAGCGGATTTTTCTGCGTCGCTTTACCGGTTTCGAAATACACCGGGAGCCAGACCAATGCGTTGCGAAGATTTTGATGACAATGCGGCTCCTAGGCCAACTGACGTCGGAAGAGTGCGCACTGCTCGACCAAGCTCGCATCCGGCGACACTGCCCGCTTTGACCGCCTGCGCCTAGCGAACGGGGGCTTTAAAGAAATACAAAACGCTACTACAAACGTTCGCTGGTGGACAAAAATTCGCTAGGTTTTTGAACGCTGAAGCGGCGTGATGGCGGATCCACCCAACTGTACCATCAAGATCGATAGCCAGTACCGATCGTCCCGCCGGTTCTTGCGCGGCCGATACTTCCCGCCCGTTTCGATCAGCGACGCCGCTTCTTTTTTGCTGCGCGTTTGGCGCCCTTGGGGCGCCGCGTCGGTGCGCGCTTGGCAGCGCCGCCGGGCTTCGCCGCTGCGGCCGGTGCTGGCGCGCTCCCCGCGAGCGACCTGAGTTCAGCGAGGAGCCGGTCGGCTGCGCTCTTCTCGCTTTGCGCCGCAGACCCGGCGTATCTGGCAAGCACGAATGCTGCATTGTCGAGGACGGAGCCCCACATCCTGGCGTTATCGACGCGGGCATAATGCTTCTGGAAGTCGTTGATAAAGCGCGCGACGTCTTGCGCAAGGCTGCCTGCGCCGATCGACTCGAACAGGTCCAGTTCGGTCTGTCCGACGGTCGACCAGAAGTCCGGTGCGACCGAAGACATTGATTGGCGCACCTCCGCGATGTCATTGATCTTGAGCGGCTTGGCCAGCACCAATTGCGCCGCGATCCGGTTCATGGCCGGGTAAAAGAACGGAAGCGTCTTCGTGTTCCGGGCAATGGTCTCCGCGGCGCTGTAGTGCTGCCACATCCGATTGATCGCCTGCATTTCGGCGGGCTGATCCGCGGCCAGGGATTCAAGCATCGCCAGCCGCTTGAAGCCGGAGCCGTAAATGCTTTCCCGCTCATAGGTCGGCGCCAGTGCCAGCAGCGTGTCGAGCAAGGCCATCGCATCCTTGATCGCCGCCCGAGCATCGTCGAACGCTTTGGCTGACGGAGCGGCATTGTTCTTGATGTCGTTCAAGGCCTGGCGGATTCTTGCATTCGCCAATTGCTCGATCGCGATCGACGACGCCGTTCCATCCTGGGCCGCGCGCGCGCGCTCGTACCACGCGATCGCCTCCGCGAAGCGCCCCGATTTCATCCACGCGTTTCCGAACGCCTCGGCGACGTTTCCCAGCTCTCGATACTGGCCGAAGGTTGCGTCCAGATAGCGCAGGCGTCCGGCTTGAATGTCAGGAGACTTGCGCTGGTATTCGCTTTCCACCGCGATCTGCTCGAGCGCGAAGATCAGCGATGGGGCAGAGGCAATCCCGGAAAATTCCTGCCCCGGCGCGGGTGTCGGGCGTTGCGCGTCGCCGGTCGCCGGCCGGAATTGCCAGTCAGGGTCACCATAGCACTGATACGCGGCCCAGGTGTTGCCGCCGCAGGCATAGGCCTTTTCCCTGGCAGAAGCGACGGCGTCGATGAAGCGCTTGCCTCCAAGCAGCGCGCGATAGAATTCCTTGGCAAACACGCTCGCAGCTTCATCGTCCACCGCCCAGCCGGCGGCGATCACGCATCGGACGCCGCCGTCGATTAGGGCCTGGGCGACACCCGACGCGAACTGCGCGCGATTGTAGTTGGTGGGCCCGAGCAGATCGCCTGGAGTACCGGTTCCGAGATGGCAGCAATTGACGAACACAAGCTCGGGCTGCGCCCGTAGCGCTTTGATCTCATGAGCTCCCAGGAACGAACCGCCCGAGAGCACGACGCCTCTTGTCTCGATGCTGCCCTTATCGGTCTCCCTCGGCGGTTCGCCATGGCCCGCGACATGGATGATCCGCCAGGATTTCGCGCAGGCCGCATTGATCACCTCGGTCGTATCGGGCTCGGAATCCCCGAGGTTGGGACCGCTGATTACGGACGTCACCCGCGCCGCGGCGAGCTTTCGGCCTGCCGGAGATGTGGTCGCGGCGGTCAGGTATGTCGCGACCTCGAGCGCCTCGCGCCTGGCGCCCAGCAACATGGGATAGACCTTTCGATCGCAGGCAGGGTCGCCGATCACGAGAATGTCGTCGTCGGCGGTGGCGCTGTTCACCATGATGCTGGATGTCGCCGTCCGCAGCTTGCGCAACAGCTTGGTGCGGATCGACCATGGCTTCTGCCGGTTCGAAGCCGTCGGCTGCTCCAGCGCTTCCCAGGGTATTGGGGCCGTTCCCTGGTCGAGTTCCAGCACCGTCGCCGTGCTGCCGCCCAGGAACGATTCGAGATCGCGGGGCACGAGCAGCGTGAACAATGTCCGGCCGATCTGCGTGTCGGTGTTGGTATTGTTGGAGGCTGTCGTCACCAGGTTCTTGATGAGCCGCACCTGCACCGGCTGGGGACGCACGTCGTTGCGCGCCCGCTTCGAGTTGATGGTGTAGCCGATCTCCTGGGTGTCATCCTCGGTCTTCAGGATGAGAGCACTGATGAAGTCGTAATCGGCGCCGCGATAGCCGGCCTCCGGGGGCCGGCGCAGTGCGCCGGCTTCGCGTGCGATGGTCGGGGCGACCGCATAGGAGGCCGGTGCCGAGATCGCGAGGGCCTGAAGCGCATTCCAGGCGTCGCTCGCGCGGTCGAGGTAGAGTTCGGTGATCTTCAGCCGGTCGACGCGCGGCCACTGTGCGTTTGCAGGACCCTTCTCTGCGATCTGCTCGTTGGCCTCACGCACGCCCTGGGCGATCAGCTGGGCCGCCTGTCCAGGCGTGATGCCGCTGCCGCCGCTGCCCAGCAGCGTGGTCGCCAGCGCAAATCCCGTGACGATCGGACTGCGTTCGGTGAGCCGTTGCGACCATCCGATCACGGCCTGCCGAACCGTGTTGACGAGGTCCGAGCCGCGCAACTCGCCTTCGGGGCCGAGACCTGCAACGATCACCGCCGCCGGCAGTGGCATCAGCTTGACGGGATCGCGGGTGAGATTCAGGAAAATCTGATACGTCCCGGGACTCGTGGCGTAGAGACCGCGTTGCAACGACGCGCTCATCGCGCCGCTGAGGACGCGATCGATCGCCGCCTCCGCGCCGGTGAGGCTCGATGACCGGTAGTGGCCGATCAGCAATGGCTCGGCGATAAAGGTGAGATCGCCGTTGACGACGTCGATGCGCAGGGACGCTGAAGGTGGCTCGGTTTGCGGATCGCGCGGAACTGCCGAAGACAGCACGTCGAGCTCGCTCTGAGGGGGCGATTGCCGCACCCGCTGTCGGGCAGGACGGCTTCGTGCGACCGGTCCGGCGGTGTCCGTGGCCTTCTGCCGGGTGGTGCCGGTCGCGGAGACCCGGGCGAGCCGCTCCGTGCTGCCGGTGTTCAGAAGCTCACGGTAGGCCTCGAACGCGGCTTTGTACCGCGGCAACGAGCCGTGATCGGCATCCGCAATCCAGGTCGCTACTCCCGGAAGCGCGGCGCTTTCCAGTGTGACCCGGCCGTCGCCGTCATCGACCTCGAGATAGGCCAACCCTCGGTCACTATTGCTCGCTCCTTCGTAGCCGGCAGGTGTGGTTGGAGCCTTGCCGACGACCAGCAGAAGCCTGTCGGCCCAGCTGACGAGGTCCTTGTCGCGTTGCTTGTCGAGCTGGCGGCGCAGCTGCACGGCATCATCAAGCACGGCTTGCGGAGGAATACCCCATTGGAATTGAACCAGCTGAAGTCCCAGATTATGCCACGTGCTGCGCGCGCTGATTGCATCGAGATCGGACTTTGCGAGATCTCTCCAGGCTTTTTCCGTACCGAGCCGATCCAGCAAGCCTGCCTGGAGCTGAACAAATCCGGGGAAATCGGCAATCAACTGGCGCGTCTCGTTGCTGGCGAACGGTGCGCCCACATTGACGAGGAGGTTGCCGAAGCTGTCATCACCGGACAGCACCTGCATGGGAGTCCAGGATCCGCCGTTCGGCGTTCCCAGCATGAGAAGCCGCGCGCCGTCGGATGCCATCATCCGGTTCCAGGTCGCGGGATCGACGATCTGCATGGCGCGTGCAACCAGCCCGCCCATCGAATGGGCGATGATCCGCACCGGCTGCCTTGAGGCCTTGCGCGCGTCGAGCGCAGCCGCGATCGCCTTGGCGAGCCGTTGTGCCTCGGCGAGGATCGGGCGCCGCCAGTCGAATCCGAACGGCTGGACGTCATGATCGTTGAACAGCGCGGTCGCGAGATCGTCGTAGTAGAGGCCGATCGGCCCATCGGGCGCGACATGGTCCTTGCCTGGATCGTACGCGAGCCGCTTGAGGCCGTTGACGAGGCGCCATCCCAGCCAGATCCGGTCGTCGTCGATCTTGAGATTGCTGCCGAGAATTCCAGGCAGGACGAACAGTGCCGGCAATTCGGCGGCCTTGTTGGCGGGACGTGCGGGCAAGGCCGCACGCCTTCCGCTCGGTGATTGTCCGGCCCAGGAGAGCGGGCCGATCACGCTGAATCCGTCGGGGGACGTGCTGCCCGTCCTGGTGAGGGCGTCGACCACCGCGGATGCCGTCTGCGTGTTACTGAAATAGTTGAAGTGCGAGACCTTGCCGCCCTGGTCAAGCACGAATGTCGAGTCGCTCTGCCGCGGCGAGCCGCCATACATCGATCGCGTCTGCACAACGAGATCATTGTCGGTCCAGAAAAACGCGTCGGACAGCAAGGCCTTGACCCAGGACACCACCGAATCGCCCTGCAGGTCACCAGCGATGACGCGCAGATCGCCGCTGATCGGGCTCGTTGCCGCGTGGAGCCAGCGGATCAGCGGAGAGTCCGGAATCTGTGCGGCAAGACCGGGCACCTTGTCGGGGTCTGCGCGTCTGCGGGCGACCTCGCCGAGAAAGCCGACGAGTTCCGGCGCAACCGGAATCTGGGCGAGCTCGAGCGCCCATTTCAGCACCGATACATAGGCGTCGAGCCGTTTCGAGGCGAGCAACGTGCCGCGCGACGGGCAGGCAACGCGGACAACCCGCTCGATCGAAATCCGCTTGTCCGAGACGAGCTCGGCGAGCTTTTTCAGCTCGGCCAGACTCGAACCGTCGTCCTTGAACAGATCCAGATCGGACAGCCTCGGATTGGCGCACACCCGTGCCAGCACTTCAGCAACCAGTCCGCCACGCGAATGCGTCAAGAGGTGAAGTCGTGCGCCCTTGGGCGCAGCGTCGGCGAGCGTGATGGCGTTGGCGATCGGACTCGCGCCGAGCGTCGGATGGTCGAGAGCGTAGACCCTGTTGTCATAGGACTTGAACAGCGAAGCCACCAGCTGCGGGTGTTCGGTCCAGAGCTTGCCGAACGTGCCGGACGTTTGGCTGAAGGTGCCGTGGATCAGGACCAGCGTGGCTCCGTCATCAGCGGCGATCGCGGACGTGGCCTGCCCCTTGAGCGACTCGAGCTTGTCGGACTGCAGCCGATAGACGCCCGGATCGACCTGTGAATCAAACGACTTGACGACTTTCGAGGCGACGAAGTCGGCCGCCTTGTCCTCGACGAGCCCGGTGACGATGTGGAGGGCCCCTACCTGCACGTCGCCGAACATGCCGCGCGTGCCGCGCGACACCGGAGCTGTGTCTTCGAGGCGCCACTGCAGCCGGCCAGGCACACGCACCTCTCCCGGGCCGAGCGTGGGTCCGCCGCGTGCGAGCGGATCCTGCTGCGCTTGCAGAAGGTCTCGCGCGGATTCCGGATGAAGCCACAGCGAAGGCCCGCCTGCGATATCAATGACAACGATATCCTCTCCGGGAACGGCAGCCGCGGTCTTGATGACAGCGTCGCCGGCGCCGCGTTGCGCCGTCACAAGTACGGAGTCCTTCAGATGTCCCGTTGCGGACGGGGCCGGAGCGCGCGCGCCGCGGGTCGTTACGCCCGGGCGGACGCCGGTCATCACGAATGTGATTGATTCGGACAATGTGACGCTCCTGCAATGGCCGGGCCACAATGCAAGACGCCGGGCGCGAGCGGAGCAAGCCTACTCGGCCGGGCAGGTGGCCACTGAAATAGGGTATCAACGAGCAATGACGGTACGATACTCGCTCTAATAGAATTGGCAAGCGTTGCGGCTCAGGGCGGAGGTCCCCGCCTTCGGCGTGTCATCACGTCCGCTTGCAGTTCGCCGTCGCATCACCCAAACTCCTCGAAACGACACCTTGGGGGGACGCATGGGGACCGCCGGTTCAAGGAGTTTTTCGTTTGCATTGATATCAGGGCTCGCCGTTGCGGCGTTGCTGCTGCCGGGCCGCGGTGAGGCCTACACGCCCGACCAGCAGCAGGCCTGTACGCCGGATGCATTCCGGCTCTGCAGCTCCGATATCCCCGACGTCGATCGCATCACCGCCTGCATGATCAGGAACAAGGCGCAGCTGTCGCCGGCCTGCCGGGTGTTCTTCCGCGGAGGTCCTGAGCCGCGTGAGGCGAGCGAGCGCGAGGAGCGGCGTCCCGTCGCAGCCAAGCGGAAGGTCCACAAATCGCACAAGGCGAAGAAGTCCACCCACTGAGCTGGTTCCCATCGCGCGCATGGGTCGCAAAGGTTGGGATTGCAAGGCTGCGATACGCGACAGACTGACGCCTTGTGACGCTGTCACGCAGCATCATCTCTGGGGCTTGGATTGTCAGCCAAATCCGTTCCCGCTGTGGAACGGATGGAGTGGGACGCGTGAGCGAAAACTACCAGCAAGAGATCGACCGGCACTTCGCCTGGTTCGAAGCCAAGCTGCCGGAAAAGCCGGCGCGCTTCGTCGCGTGGCTGCGCCGGCCGTCGTCGCGCTATGTGCGGATTCCGCTCGCGATCCTGTTGATCATCGGCGGCATCTTCAGCTTCCTGCCGGTGCTCGGACTCTGGATGCTGCCGCTCGGACTCCTTTTGTTCGCGCAGGACGTCCCGCTGCTGCAAAAACCCACCGCGCAATTGCTCGGCTGGATCGAGCGCAAGTGGATCGCGCGCGAGCGCGCCAAAGCTGCCGAAAAGCGCTAGGCCGTGAGTCAAATCAAACGCTTAGCGCTTCCATTTTCGGTTGTGTCATAAGTTGGGTGTGACTCAAAAAGCAGATTGCACCGGTAATCTTGGCCACTTTGCGGATTGCAAGAAATTTTTTCTTTCGCGAATCAGCGCTCTGATTCATTTTCGCCTCCTGGGGTCAATCTGGAGGCCAACGTATGAACGTGATTGTTTTCGCTTCGCGTAAGGGGGGCTCGGGAAAAAGTACCCTGGCTGCTCACCTTGCCGCGCAAGTGCATAAGGCAACGAAACCATGCCTGCTGATCGACGCCGATCCGCAGGGCTCGCTGACGCTCTGGCACAAGCTGCGCGGCACCAACGAACCGGCGATCAAGACGGCGGTGAACTCGGTCAGCGGGATCATTGCCCAAGCCAAGCGCGACGGCATCGAGTGGGTGTTCATCGACACGCCGCCGAACCTGTCGGCTGTGGTCGACGATTCCATCAAGAACGCCACGATGGTGATCATTCCGGCGCGGCCCGGCGTGTTCGACGTCAACGCGGTGCAGGAAACCATTCAGACCTGCCGCTCGATGCGCAAGCCCTATGCCGTCGTGATCAACGGCGCGCCCGCGCAGCGTGACGGCGCCGAAAGCCGCATCGTCGCGATCGCGCGCGAAGCGCTGGCGAAATTCCGCGCCCCGGTGTGGAGCGGTCAGATCACCAACCGCGCCGATCTGCTGATGGCGCTCGGCCAGGGTGAAGGCGCCCGCGAATATTACGCGGAAGGCCGCGCCGCCGCCGAGATCAACCGGCTGTGGGCTGCGATCGAACGCTCGATCAAGGCGATCCGCGGCACGGCGTCGGCCTCCGGCGCGATGCACAAGCAGGCGGCGTAACAACGCCGCTTTGGTTCGAACTGGAAGAACGCGCGGCACTCGCGCGTTTTTTGTCGTCGAGATGTTGCGGTCATTCCGGGTTCGATGCTGCGCATCCCCGGAATGACGGAGCAGGCGGCCGTCACGCCACCATCAGCAGATAGAATACGATCATCGGCGCCAGGGTCAGGATCACCGACCAGATGCCGACAGCCCATAAAATATCCTCGGTCGTAAAGCCCGGCTCGGCGGCCGGCCTCACGGCAAAACCATTCCTCGAATTCACGACGCCCCCGCGTTGGTCTCAAGCAATGCAGAGGCTGATACGCGAGCGGTTTTAAGATCCCGGCTGGAATTTCGCTGGCATTTGCGCGCGGGCGCTACTTCGGATTAACCACGGCCTGGGCGGCAGCCAGCCCGAAAGCGTCAGTGCATGCTCCCGTCGCGATCGCGGATCGCGCCGAGATGCTCGTTGATCCGGAATACGATCAGGATGAACTCGGCGGCGATGCGCGAGAACACGATGCCGACGAAGATGCTGGCGATCGACGCGAGCAGCTGGATGAAGCCGACGAACGGGCTGATCGCCATCGCCGTGAGGCTCCACAGGATGCCGGAGATCCCGAACAGCACGATGACCGCGATCACCAGCCAGTAGAACGTCTTGATGATCGTGGGCGTGATGAAGCGGTCCCACTGAAACAGATCCTGGAAATCGAACATCGTGGTTCTCCCGGCAGTCCGAAATATGATTCGCGTCTCGTTCATCCTACTGCGTCACCCCCGGCATTGCGCCGGGCCAGTGGCTCGCGGCGGCGCCGTACCACCGGGATCGATACCGCAGGAGCCCAATGTCCCGCCGGTGGCGAGCCCCAGACCGGGCGCCGGCAGTCCAGGAGCGAGCTATGCGCGTAGGCCGGTTGTGATTGCCGCAAATAACGGCCACAATCGGGCTTCCCTCCGGCATATCCTCACCCAATGACCACGCTGACCTTCGAAGACTTCAAGCCCGGCCGTTTCGGCACGTTCGGCCCGCGCCATGTTTCGCGCGAGGAAATCCTGAGCTTCGCCGCGGAATTCGACCCGCAGCCGATGCATCTCGACGAGGAGGCGGCGAAGAAATCCATGCTCCGCGGCCTGTCGGGCTCCGGCTGGCATCTCGGCTCGCTGATGATGCGGATGCTGTTCGACGGCTTCATCGGCCGCACCGCCTCGCTCGGCTCGCCCGGGGTCAACGAGATGCGCTGGGTGGCGCCGCTGCGTCCGGGCGACGATTTGACGCTGGATGTCGATGTGGTCGAGGCCCGGGTCTCGAAGAGCCGGCCGGAGACCGGCATCGTCACCTTCAAGGGTACGATCCGCAACGCGCGCGGCGAGATGCTGTGCGAGATGGAGTCGCCGATCATCATCAGCCGCCGCGACGGCGCGAGCGCATAGGAGACGTCATGCGCTTCTTCGAAGACATGGAGATCGGCGACCAGCGCGCTTTCGGCTCCTTCACCTTCACGCCTGAGGACATCAAGCGCTTTGCCGCGCAGTTCGATCCGCAGCGCTTTCATCTCGACGAGGAGGCGGGGCGCAACTCGCTGTTCGGCGGGCTTGCCGCGTCGGGCTGGCACGTCGCCAGCGTCTGCATGAAGCTATTGGTCGCCGACGGCAAGCGGCTCGCCGCCGAAGCCGCCGCGCGCGGCGAGACGGTCGCGGTCTGGGGACCCTCGCCGGGCTTCCGCGAACTGCGCTGGATCCGCCCGGTGCTGGCAGGCGATACCATCAGCTTCACCAACCAGCTCGAGACCAAGCGCACGTCCGAGAAGCGGCCCGAATGGGGCATCCTTCAGGCCCGCAACACCGGCGCCAATCAGCGCAATGAGGTGGTGTTCTCGTTCCTCGCGACCGCCTTCGTGCCGCGCCGGAATCCCGGTTCCTGATGTTGCCTGCACGCCTCTGATGTTGCACGGGCGCCATGGTGGCAGACTAAGTCTGCTGCCGACGTAGTTGTGCGTTGCGCGGAACCCATATTTTGCTAACGCATTTTGAACCTTTGTCCCTGCCTATGGATTGTGGGCACGGACATCTGGGCAAGCACTACTGGGGATACAATGGCAGATCGCAGCGCGCTGAAACTCGTCGGCATTATCTTCGCGACGGTAACGCTGGTGGTGATGCTGGCGACCGGTTTGGTCGTAAAGGGCTTTGCCGACGGCAATTATTCCTTCGAAACCACCGCGAGCATTGATCGCTGATCGACCGTCTGTAACGCCGGCGCTCGTTTGAGCGTCAACCAGCGCCTGTTTGCGCTCTTCAGTGTGACCCGTCGGCGGACCGCGTCACACTTCGTCTCCCCGGATTAGCGATTCCAGATCAGCACCATCACGACGGTCGCGGCGGCCAGGATGCCGATGAACCGGATCATGATCGTGCCGATGCCCTGCTGCGGCTGGCGCAGCGGTATCGGATCGGCGTTGTCCGGCCGGACGCTCTGCATGAATGCTCTCCAAATCGATGCCCCGCTCAAGCGCGGTCCGGTTGGTCAATTCCGGATTTGGACGCCGGCTTGGTATCTCCGCTTCAAATCGGCTTCGGCAAAAAATGACGTCGCGGAGTGTACACCGCGCTGAATAACGAATCGTTCTGTGCGGGAGCCGGGCATGCAAAACGAAGCCGCCGCCTCCAGGGGAGGCGGCGGCTTGTCGGTTTGCAGAGTTGATCGAGATCAGCTGTTGCGCAGGCCGTCGGCGGCGCGCTTCCACTGCGAGACGTTGTCGGCGATCATGCGGGTCGACTTCATCGCGGCCTGGCTGAGCTGGGCGTAGCCGGAGATCTCGCGCTGAACGCGCTGGCCCTCGGCATGCAGCAGGTCGCGCAGGCTCTCGAGCTCGCCGATCAGCTTCTCGATCTCGGCCAGCGAGGTGCCGGCGACGCGCTGGATCAGCGAGTTGACGTTGCTGACGGTGGTGTCGGTGTTGGTGTCGGTCGGCGCGGTCTCCGGGCTCGCCACCGGCCGGCGCAGATAGGCGATGTCGTTGCGCACGAAGTCGCGGATACCGGCCTCGACTTCCGAGACCGCGGCGAGGTTGGTGTCGACCTCGGACGTCGTTTCGGCTTCGGCTTCCTCGGTACGGTTGGTGGCGTTCATCGGCTTTCCCCTGGATCGCAATAGCGAAGCGCGGCTTGTCCCCCGCACGACGAATTGATGAAGTTACGGACCTATCAGTGCCGCCGAATTTGACCGCATCTGGGCCAAGTTGGGGCAATGCCTGATCATTAGCGCGACAGGCCTAACAGACCGTTCACCATGAGTGCTTGTAGCCGGCGCCGATGGTCTTGTTAATCGTGCCCTGGGGGGTCTCGCCGACCGAGCCGGAGACGGTGACGCCGTCGAACAGCTTCTGCTCGGCGCCGACCCGGCGCAGCCATTTGTCGTCGGAGGTCGACAGCGTCTGGCCCGCGGTGATGCTGGTGCCGGTGTCGTTGACGGACAGCCGGGCTGACTGATCGGTGTTGTAGCTGCTCGATGGACGGCCGATGATGCCGGGCACCGGGACCACGCCCTGCTGGATCACATTGTAGCCGTTCTGCAGGGTCAGCGAATACTGCTCCGACAGCGGTACCGACTTGCTCAGGGAGGTGCCGACTTTGCTCTGGTCGGCGCCCGGGTCGACCCGGGCCTCGACCGAGGTCTTGTCCCAGATCGACGCCACGCCGCCCGTCGAGATCGACGCCCAGGCCGAGCCGCCGGACTGCGGCAGGCTGCCGCCATTGGTGAGCCGCTCCGACAATTGCTCCGACGTGGTCATCGTGCCCTGTCTGGCGACGGTCATGTCGGCGCCGATGCGGGTGTCCAGGAAGGGCGAGACCGACTGCTTGACCGACACCGCCGACGAGCCGTTGGCGTTGTTGTTGGTGGTCCAGGACGGATCGTTGCCGGCGACGCCGGCGCGCTTAGCCGCGTTCTTCGGTACCAGCGTGGGCAGGCTGGTGGAATCGGTGTCGAGCTGGCTCCAGTCGAGCTTGCTTTCGTCGATGTCCTTCATGATGTCGGCATCATTGGCATCGGCCGCTGGCGGTGCCGCGTCGGTCGCAGCCTCGGCGCTATCGGCGGGGGCGTCTTTCGCGATGTCCTGGGCCGGGGGAGTAATCCGCAAGGGCGGGGCCTGCTCGGGCGGGGACTGCGCCGCGGCCGAAAGCGCCAGCGCCATGCTGAAGCCGGCTGCCAGCACCGGCAGCCTCGCCCAGCCAAATCGCAATGTGGAGGTCATTCCCAGCCCGCAAATTCCAAAGCGGCAGCATGCATTTGCCGTGCTGCAAAATTGCGGCAACGGGGCTGCGAAGGCAAGTGATCAACGCGTGATCGTGATGACCGGGCCGCCGCGCAGGCGCGACGCGTGGTCGCGCCGGGCGCTTGGGGGCCCGGGACATGACGAAGGCGTGACGCCGTCAGACCGCGATGCGCGGCAGATGGATCGGGTAGCCGACGGTCTGCTCGACCAGGTCAAAACTGTCGACCAGCGCGCGGAAGCTCATGAGCTTGCCGGCCTTGAACTGCGCGAAATGCGCGATCCGGACCGAGATCGGCTTGTTGGAGTCCAGCGCGGTCAGCGAATAGCGCAGCATCGAGGCCGCGGAATCCGTGCCCAGCATGATCTGCTCGCGGTCGAAGCGGTGCACCCTGAGGTTCTCACCGATCTGCTTGATCACCTCGAGCACGGCGGCCTTGCCGCGGCGCGCGCCGAAGAAGGAAAACAGGTCGATCGGTCCATAGATGGCCCATTCGACCTCGTCGTCGAGCATGAGCTCGACGTCTGCAAGCTGGCGTTCGTTGATCGCGCGATGCAACGCGCGCGAAAAACGCCAGAGGCTATGCTCTGTCATTTTGGTCTCGTCCTGAAACTGGATTTTCAACGCAAACGAATGGCAGGGGTCAGCGCCGACGCCCTGCCAGGTTGCTGCACATCGCTATTGCCGGCTGAAATAGTGCCGAACGGCAAAAACGCAAATGACTTTTTTGCAATGCACAATTGCAGGGGTCTTTACCGGAATGTGACCACTGCCAAGTTGTGACCGCAATTCAGCGGTCGCGCTGCCGGACCGGCTGCCGTTCGATCACGATCTCGGCGTCGCGGATCGCGACCACCGCGAACAGCAGCGCGCCGCCGATGCCGCCGATCGCGGCGCCGAGCGGCATGAAGGTGAAGAACACCAGCGTTCCGCTGTCGATCCCTGAGGTTTTGGCCAGCCCGATCCAGGTCAGCCCGGCTCCGATGCCGAGCGCGGCGCCGCCCAGGGCGCCCAGTGCCAGGCCAAGCACAGCGAGCAATGCGACTTTCATGGTGATTTCAGCCCCGACCGCAACAAGCCCAGTGATAGGTCAGCGCCGGGCCTGCGAGGTTCAACGCGCGACTGTGCAAATTTGCGGGCGAGAAAGCCGGGATATGTTGCCCTTCTTCAGGGACTATTCCGCGGTCTGGCCGATCAGCGCCGCCGCGACGTCGCGCTCCAGCACCTGCTGGACCAGGTCAAACGTGTCGATGATCTCGCGGATCTCGGTGATCTTGCCGTCGCGCAGCGTGTAGAACACCGCGACGTCGAACTGCACGATGCGGCGGTTGTTGCGCTTGCGGAAGAACACGCGCAGCTGGGCTGCGACCTTGTCGCCTTCAGCCACCACGGTCGGCGCCTCGTAGCGCATATCGGAATAGCGCTCGTGGATCGTGGTCCACATCTGGCGCAGCGCGGCCTTGCCGCGGTGCTGGCCCATATGCGGAAGGATATCGATCGGGGCGTTGGCAAGAAACGCGACGTCGTCGCTGCAGCGCTCGAGCGCGCCCTCGATGCCGCCGGCATAATAGACGTCGAGGAAGTTCAGGACGCGTTGCCGATTCAAATCCTCGCCCATGGTCGACTCCGTCGGTTCCATCCGACTCGCCTTTGGCTTGCCCTGGCTCACATTGTGAACCGAAGTGTCACACAATCAAACACATGTTTGACGCGCGGAACCGGATTAGGTTCGGCAACCAACACGTGCATTGTGGCACAAATTGCACACGGCGCGGCAGACGCCCCGTGGCGAGACCCGCAGCCGCCTGAACCTTCCTGGCCCGCGGCCTTGCCGCGGCAGGGCCGGCCCGTATGCTTTGCGGCGCAAGGCGGCCGAACAGAGCCGCCGCAATGGGGAGATACCGATGAAGCGCATCACCAAAGTTGCGGCCGTGCTGGCGTTGCTGGCAGGACCGGCGATCCTGCCCGCCCTCGCACATACGCCGCAGCAGCCTCCGCACCAGCTCTACAATGAAGGCGACCTCAAGCTGGAGAGCGGCGAGGCGATCAAGGATTTCTCGATCTCCTACGTCACCCACGGCAAGCTGAACGCCAGGAAATCCAACGCCATCCTGATGGTGACCGCGATCTCGGGCAATCATCACCGGCTCGATTTCATGATCGGTCCCGGCAAGGCGCTCGACCCCGACAAATATTTCATCGTCTGCACCGATGCGATCGGCAACGGGCTGACCACCTCGCCGAGCAATTCGAAGGCGCAGCCGCGGATGCAATTCCCGAAATTCGCGATCCGCGACATGGTGGAATCGCAGTACCGGCTGATGAAGGAGAAGCTCGGCATCGACCATGTCATCGCCGTGGTCGGCCCCTCGATGGGTGGCATGCAGGCGTTGCAATGGGGCGTCAGCCATCCGGATTACATGGATGCGCTGGTCGCGATGGTGCCGCTGGCGAAGACGCCGGCCTGGTCGGTCGCGGTGATGGAGGCCTCGCGCAAGGCGATCATGAACGATCCGGCGTGGCAGGACGGCAATTACACAGCGCCGCCGGAGAAAGGGCTAAAGCTGTTCCGCGACATCGTCGCGCTGCTCGCGGCGCGCACGCCCGACATGTACGTGGCGCCGTTCAAATCCGGTCCCGACGTGCTGCCCTGGATGGCCGAGCAGGAGACCGCGCTGTGGAAGCTGTTCGACGCCAATGACTGGATCTACCAGAGCTGGGCCTATGACCGGCACGATGTCGGCACCACCGCCGGCTTCGGCGGCGACACCGCGAAGGCGCTGGCCTCGATCAAGGCGAAGACGCTGATCATGACCGGTACCAAGGACCTGCTCAATCCCGAGTTCGAGCCGAATGCGATGGGCAAGAACATCCCTGACGTGACGATCAAGACGATCAGTCCGGGCACCGTGACCGGGCACGCTTCGGCCGGCGGCTTCTTCCCGGCGGATGTCGAGTTTCTCAACCGCGAGACCGGCGCGTTCCTCGACGGCGTGACTGACGGCGGCAAGAAACTGAACTGAAGAAACTGAACTGATCGCGTCTCGCAGACGTGAAGCGCGCGGGGGCAGGTGGCCGCGAATTAATGAAACCACGCCCCGCGCGCCCGGTTGGTCCGGCATGGGCGACGCATCCGCGATCAGGAGAACTCGATGAAAAACACCATAACGATTGCCGTCGCCGCGCTGCTGGCGTTGTCGGGCGTCAGCGCCGCGGCCGCCAGGCAGATGTCCAGCCATGCCGGCAACAGCATGTCCGGCGCGAGCGATACGCTGCAGCTCAGCGATGCCCAGCAGAAATCGATCTGGAACGATGTCAGCCACCACGCCGCGAACCAGACGCCGCCGACGGGCTTCGATGCCACGGTCGGCGCCGCCGTGCCGGCCGCCGTCAGCACTTATCCGTTACCGCGCCAGGCGCGCCGCGACGTGCCGGCGCTGCGGCCCTATCGCTACGCGATGATGCAGGACAAGGTGCTGATCGTGAATCCGTCGGATCACAAGATCGCCGATGTCGTCGCCAAATAGCTGATCCGAGCGCGCGCCGCGCGACGGTGAGCCGGCGTCAACGCCGGGATAGGCCTTGAGCTCCTCAGGGGCCGCCGGTGTGAACGCGCCGGCTCGCTGTCGCGGCGCGGTAATCCTACAGCGCGGCCCTTAATCCGCAGGCGCGGCCTTGCCGGTCACGAGGTCGATGATGAAGCGCTTTTTCTTCTCGTTGCCCTCCGGCACGAAAGCCTCGCCGGGCAGCAGGTCGTGATAAAGCTCCTTCGGCTTCGCAAAGCCTTCGCCGCAGGCGGTGCGGATGGTCTCGTCGTCGGCATAGTCGACGTCGACCGCCACCGTGTTGCGGCGGGGACCGGCGGCGAGGTTGGAGAGACCGAAATATTTCGGCCCCTCGTTGCACATCACGACGTTGGAGCCGTAGGCGCTGACCGCATCCTCGGCCCTGAGCAGGAAGTCGGGCGCGATTTCGATCCGCTTGCCGGACTTTTTGCTGAACTCCATCCGCGCGACGGCGCTTTCGAGGATGCCCTGGCCCATGTGACCGACGGTGCAGACCAGCACGTCCTGCTGGTCGTCCTTGGGCTGGTCCTTGGGCAGCACGATGCAGTCGTGGCCCTGCGCGCCGGGCAGGAAGCGGATGAAGCGAGTGGTCTTGCCGTCCTGTTCGAACAGCGCAACGCCGCCGAAATCGGTCGCGTGCGGCTCGCACTCGCTTTCATAGTTGACGGCCAGCAGCGCATGGCCGGCGGCGAGGAAGCGCCCGGCGTAGCGCTCCTGGGTCAGCTTGACGTCGCAGGCGCGGCCTCCGCCTGCCGGATAGGACTTTGCCCGCGTGCAGCTCGATCCCTTGATATTGGCGCTAGCGCAGAAGGTCGCGAGCAGCGCGCGGTCGCTGTCCTCGGCGCGGGCAGGGCTTGCGATGAACAGCATCGCCGGCGCCAGGAGCGCCAAGATGAAGGCCGGAATGAAAGCAATGTGTGATGTCCGCATGATCTTTCAAAACGCTGTGCGCAATGCGGTGGCATTTAGAGCATGATCGCGAGCGGCGCACAGCGTATTTCTACGGCGAGCCGATGGGAACCGGCGCGGTGGCTCGGCCGTTAATGCCGCATCATTCCACCGGAGCTGCATCATGAAATCAATTCTTTTCGCGTCCGCCATTGCCGTCGCCGCGCTTGCCGCCGCGTCCCCCGCCGCCGCCAAGGGCTGCATCAAGGGCGCTGTTGTCGGCGGCGTCGCCGGTCATTATGCCGGCCATCATGGCATGCTCGGCGCCGCGGCTGGCTGCCTTTACGGCCGCCACCACGCCAAGGAGCAGGAACGTCAGCGCCAGCAGCAACAGGCGCAGCCGTCGCAGCAGGAGAAGCTGTAAGGCGCGATCAGTTGTGCAGTCATCCGGGAACGTGAAGGCACGTTCCGGGAACGCCGCCCGCTCGGGCGGCGTTGTCTCGTTGCGTAACGGAGACGATGATGACGAAACCAAAGACAAAGACCATCCAGCCCGTTCCCGACGACAACAAGAGCCACAAGGGCCCCGGCAGCGCCCCCGCCGTTCCCCTCGACACCACCAAGGGCCATCGCGACGACGAGAAGCACAACATCCGCGAGCAGGCCGCGCACGGCAATCTGACCCAGAACACCAGCAACCGAAGGTCGGGGTAGGGCTACGCGGTGACGCCACGCTCTCCGGCGTCGTCCCGGCGAAGGCCGGGACCCATAACCACAGGGCCGTGTTGTTGAAGCAAGCTGGGGCTACAGCGCGTCAGAACAATTTCTGTCGGTGGTAATGGGTCCCGGCCTTCGCCGGGACGACGATGGAAGTTGGATTCACCTGTCAAACAACTTGTTCGGTGTCATCACTCGCACAGCACGTGGGGACGCAGCTTTGCGTTCTCGCGACATGAATCGCCCGAGCTTTGCATTTCGTTTGCCCTCTCATCAGGCAGAGGGCGCAGGGAAGACCGGGTGCCGATCGCACCCATGGGCCCCGAGCAATGGATAGAAAGCTCGGGGGTAGGACCACAGGTGTAACCGGAAACAACCCGGCCTTCCCTGCGCGATGGTTGTGCGGCTTATTTCGTGCTCTCCCCGGCGAGACTGGGCTTGCTTGTCACCGTCCGTGCATGACGCAACGCGTCTTGCACGAAGACACCGGCCGCTAGGGCGTCAGGACCACACGACTTCGCCGTCCGCATCGGGCTCACTCGTCAGTCGAGCCATCCGCGTCCACCGCATCTCGACCCACGTTCGTGACGACCGCGAAGCGTCCCTCGTGTCGGGTGAGACGGGCATATTGAACATCTGAGTTGGGTCAAACGCGAAGCGAAAATTTGCCCATCGGGGTGATTTGTCGCACCCGGCGATCTCGTGCCGGCGCGTGACGCGCATCACGTCGCGGCCCGGCGTACGCGGCTAGCGTGGCGGCATCGGATCACCCGATCGCCTGACGAGGGAAACGCCGCCATGAACGCCATCGCCGCACCGAAGTCGCCCGCGCAGAACCGGCTCGAAGGCTTTGCGCTCACCGCACTTCTCCAGGGTCTGCCGATCTTCGCCGCAGCTGTGCTGGTGCTGAAGATCATGGACGCCCCGGAAATCGTCGGCGAACGCTACGGTGCCGCGATTTATGTCGTGCTGGCGTCGCTGGTCTATGCGGCGATCACGCCATGGCTCGCCGCGAGATTTCCGAACCGTCTCGCGCACGCCTACGCACCAGTGTTCTTCGATGCCAGCCTGTCGTTTTCCGAGAAGATCGCGCAATGGCGGAGCCAGCCCACAGTCTCGCTGCAACTCATGACCACGATGATCATGATGTCGCTGCTGGCGGTCGCGGTGGTGAGTGCGGGGTGAGGCCGCGCCACTTGCGCGCCTAAATCGGTCGGACTTATCTGCTGCCATGCAGATCAGGGACGAACGCCCGGAAGACATCGCCGCGATCGGCGAGATCACGGCAGCCGCATTCGCTGGCGCGCCGTATAGCAGCGGCACCGAAGCCCGTATCGTCGAGGCGCTGCGCCATGCCGGCGCGCTGACGCTCTCGCTGGTGGCGACATCGGACGACGGACGTATCCGCGGCCACATCGCCTTCTCGCCGGTGCAAATCAACGGTGTAGCAGGTCGTTGGTACGGCCTTGGCCCAGTCTCGGTTACACCCGAGCTGCAACGCCGTGGCATCGGCGGCGCGCTGATCCGCGAGGGACTCGCTCGCCTGGCTGCATTGAATGCCGACGGCTGCATCCTGCTCGGCGATCCTGCCTACTACAGCCACTTCGGCTTTGTCAGCGATGCCACGCTGACCTATGGCGGCAAGCCAAGCCCGCATCTTCAGCGGCTCGTGCTGAAGGGCGATCCGCCGAAGGGGGATGTGAGCTACCACCCAGCGTTTGACGTCGCGTGACTGCGACGCCCCGAACGGCTAGCTAATCCAACTCTGTCGAAGCTAGAAATTCCTCCGCCTGCACGCGCGTAGGGAAGCGTCCGACTTCTTCGTAGTCGGGATCATGCTCTGCTGAGCCGGGCGAACGGATCACGATGAATTCGCCGTTCTCTTCCTCGATGAATTCGGTAAGGTCTTCACTTCTGGTCGGCGTCATGTGGCGCGCGCCGCAATGAGGGCAGTCGTCGTCGCACGTGCAGGACCATTCGTCTGTCCAGCGGCGGCGGCAACGTTCACATCTATAGAAATTGAGAAACCAAGCCATTTCGACCTCTCAAGATTTCAATCGGTAATTGCCTCGCGCCAGGAACTCAATAAACCCACGATCACGCAAATACTGGAGCTGTTGGCGAATCTTCGGCCGGACGTTCTGATTGCCCGGATACAGGTCGCCGAGATGGCGCTCGAAGGCATAGACTTCGTCGAGGGTGAAATCACGTTTGCCGATCGACTCCACGCATTTCATCACGTCGAGTAGCCAGCCTCGCGATTCCTGCGACTCGCCTCTAAGAAACAGTGTCTTTTGCCATTCTGCAAGAACCAGCTCTTTGTCGCGAATGACACCGTTTCGAACGATATGGATTTTGCCCGACTCCGGGACCTTCCCGAGCAGGATATTGGACCCGACCCAGCCCGCGCGCCGGGCGGTCGCAGCCAGCGGCTTCCGCTTCTCGATGATGTCTCGAACAAAGAAGTGCTTCGGGACAATCAGCAGGTTGACGACCGCTAGCGTCTTGAGGTCGTAGTTCATCAGCAGAAGATTGGGGTTATTGCTGGCGTCCAGACGTTCGCACTTCGTCTTGTACGCGCCGTCGGCAACCTTCGGCCCGAACTTTCCCTTCTGGCTCTTGAGCTCGAATTCCTCGCTACACGATCCGCACAGGAAGTCGGCGACCGGGCTGTTGTTGGGAAATTGCGACATCGTTGCGTTGCCGCAGTGCGGACAATAGGCCCAAGCCTTGACCCAAGCCTCCGTCCAAGCCCGGGCGCTTTGTGAGCCGCTCGTGTAGGCAGACTGTGATTCTTCAAAACGGAGTTTCATTTTTAGTGGTGCGCAACCAAAAAGGGAATTATGTTGCATAAAGTTGCCATACTGACGCATGAATTGCTTTTGGAAGTTTTGATCATGACCAGCTCGATTTCGCGGGCACCGAAAAAGCGGAGAGTTCGTCGGCAAGGGGTGATCGTACGTCAGATTGAGAATTGGTCCGACTTTCTGACTATCATCCAAAGATGGGACGGATTCCGCAATTGGTGTTTTCGAGGACAAGGAAGCGCCAGTTGGTCGCTACAATCGTCGCTTTCGCGCCACACCAGAGTTTCGCAAATCTGCCCCAAAGCGTGGGAGCTTCAAGAAACGCGCATCCGACGTATCTTCGAACGGAAATCGCACCTGTTCCTCGACGATCCACCGCAGGATGAGTTGGAGTGGCTTGCACTGATGCAGCATCATGGAGCGCCAACACGTTTGCTAGATTTTACGTGGTCGCCCTATGTGGCAGCTTTCTTCGCGCTGGAACGAGCGACGGACGATGCTGCGATATGGGCGCTAAATCTTCCGCTTCTATGGAGCATTCATGCGCGGCTCAGTGTTCACGGGATCAAGGTGTTCGACGCGAGTCCGCGCGATGCTCGTTTGCTTGAAAAATACTATTTGCCCAACAAGCATGCGTTCGTTTGGCACGGCGATCCCTTCCGTATGCCACAGCGGGTGGTCGCGCAGGCTGGGACCTTCCTCGTGTCCAGTAATTTGGGCATGAACGTTGAAGATATCCTGGCGCAATATCCGGGTGACGGTGAACTTCTGATAAAGTTCATTTTGCCGGCGGCAAAGGTCCGCGCCGAGGCGATGGCCTCGCTTTACGCCATGAACATTACCCAAGCGACCTTGTTTCCTGGACTCGATGGGTTGGCGCGTTCAATGGCCTACGAATTCGAATACAGCTGGCAGGTGGACCTTCAAACAAACAAGATGCTGGGGGTGCACAAAGATCCTTATCTTCCTTCGTCCTTGCTAGACACTCCGAAACGAAACTGAATATCTGTATCGTTCGGTCGTCAAGCTCACCGCTTCTTCCACCCACCGCGTTTCCCCGGCGCCCCGCCGCTCGACCGCGGCGACGGGCCGAACTCCGGCCCCGACTGCCGCGAGTCCGTCGGTTGGATGATCCGGCTCGTGGTGCCGAACGGCTTTGCCGGCAGCGCGCCGTCCGGGCGGAACGGCAGCGATTCCGGGCCGTGCATCTCGTCGAGATCGGGCTTGTGCACGCGTGAGCCGGACTTGCCGCTGCGGCTCGCCTTGATCGAGGTCTGCGCGGTTTTATTCTTCAGCGCGCTGACCGGCAGGTTGGCGGCATCGCCGTATTTTCTGGTGCCGGCATAGGCGCCGGCCTGCTTCTGCACATTGCGCTGCTTGGCGGTGGGGTCGTCGACCACGGCCATCTCGGTGGCGCGCAGGCGCTTGACCTCGTCGCGCAGTCGCGCGGCTTCCTCGAAGTTCAGGTCGGCCGCGGCCTCGCGCATCCGGGTTTCGAGGTCACTCAACACGGCCTCGAAATTGTGTCCGATACTGATGACGTCGTCGGCCATGCCGCCGTCGCCGATCTCGACCAGCACGTGGTCGCGCTCGTAGACCGAGTTGAGGATGTCGCCGATCGACTTCTTGACGCTCTCTGGCGTGATGCCGTTGGCCTCGTTGTACTCGACCTGCTTCTCGCGGCGCCGCGTGGTCTCGGCCATCGCGCGCTCCATCGAGCCGGTCATCCCATCGGCATAGAGGATCACCTTGCCGTCGACATTGCGCGCGGCGCGGCCGATGGTCTGGATCAGCGAGGTCTCGCTGCGCAGGAAGCCTTCCTTGTCGGCATCGAGGATCGCGACCAGCGCACATTCGGGAATGTCGAGGCCTTCGCGCAGCAAATTGATGCCGACCAGCGCGTCGAACGCGCCGAGGCGGAGGTCGCGTATGATCTCGATGCGCTCGATGGTGTCGATATCGGAGTGCATGTAGCGGACGCGGATACCCTGCTCATGCAGATATTCGGTGAGGTCCTCGGCCATGCGCTTGGTCAGCACCGTGATCAGCGAGCGATAGCCGGCGGCCGCGGTCGCGCGCACCTCGCCGACGAGATCGTCGACCTGGGTGCGGGCCGGGCGGATGTCGACCGGCGGATCAATCAGCCCGGTCGGGCGGATCACCTGCTCGACGAACACGCCGCCGGATTCGTTGAGCTCCCAGCCGCTCGGCGTCGCCGACACCGCAACCGTCTGCGGCCGCATCATGTCCCATTCCTCGAAGCGGAGCGGGCGGTTGTCCATGCAGGAGGGCAGGCGGAAGCCGTATTCGGCCAAGGTCGCCTTGCGGCGGAAGTCGCCGCGGAACATGCCGCCGATCTGCGGCACGGTGACGTGGCTTTCGTCGGCGAAGACCAGCGCGTTGTCGGGGACATATTCGAACAGCGTCGGCGGCGGCTCGCCGGGGCGGCGGCCGGTCAGATAGCGCGAATAGTTCTCGATGCCGGCGCAGCTTCCGGTAGCCTCCATCATCTCGAGATCGAAGGTGGTGCGCTGCTCCAGCCGTTGCGCTTCCAGGAGGCGGCCCTGGTCGTTGAGCTGGTCGAGCCGCATCTTCAATTCGGATTTGATCGACTTGATCGCCTGCACCAGCGTCGGGCGCGGCGTCACGTAGTGCGAATTGGCGTACATCTTGATGAATTCGAGCTCGTCCTGCTTGTGGCCGGTGAGCGGATCGAACTCCTCGATGGTCTCGATGGTGTCGCCAAACAGGTTCACGCGCCAGGCGCGATCCTCATAGTGCGCCGGGAAGATGTCGATGACGTCGCCGCGGACGCGGAAGGTGCCGCGGGTGAAGTCGGCCTGGGTGCGCTTGTATTGCAGCGCGACCAGGTCGGCGATCAATTGCCGCTGGTCGATGCGCTCGCCTTTCTTCAGCGCGAAGGTCATCGCGGTGTAGGTTTCGACCGAGCCAATACCGTAGATGCAGGACACCGAGGCCACGATGATGACGTCGTCGCGCTCGAGCAGCGCGCGCGTCGCCGAATGGCGCATGCGGTCGATCTGCTCGTTGATCGAGGAGTCCTTCTCGATATAGGTGTCGGTCCGCGGGACATAGGCCTCGGGCTGGTAGTAATCGTAATACGAGACGAAATACTCGACGGCGTTGTCGGGGAAGAAGCTCTTGAACTCGCCATAGAGCTGCGCGGCCAGCGTCTTGTTCGGCGCCAGGATAAGCGCCGGGCGCTGCGTCGCCTCGATCACCTTGGCCATGGTGTAGGTCTTGCCCGAGCCGGTGACGCCGAGCAGCACCTGGGTGCGGTCGCTGCGCTCGATCCCCTCGACCAGCTCGGCGATCGCGGTCGGCTGGTCGCCCCTCGGCTCGTAGGACGACTTGAGCTCGAACCGCACGCCGCCTTCGGATTTCTCCGGGCGCGGCGGCCGATGCGGCGTCCACACCCGCATCGAGCCGTCGTCCTTGCGGAACTCGGGGCGCCCGTCGCGGATCAGGTTTTCCAGCGCGTCCGCGGTCGCCTTGACGCCGAGCGCCTCCATCTTGCTGCGCGGCGGACGGGCCAGCGCCTCGTCGTCGTCCTCGGCGGTCGGCAAGCCAAGCTGCCGCGCCAGTTCCGGATCGAGCGTCGGGATCGTGGCCGAGGTTCCGTAATTGGCCTGCGGGGCCTCCTCGAGCCCGGAGGCATCGCGCTTGGCGACGCCCTCGCTGGTCTCGCGCGTCGACGCCCGTGCGCGATGCGCGGCGGCTTCGCCGCCGGCGCGGCGGTCCCAGGAATTGTCCGGCGGCGGCTGCAGGCCGGTGCCCGAACCCATGCCGGCATCGCCGCGGTTGATCGCGGGATTGAGCAATTCGGCGAGCGCCGGACCGATCGGTTGGACCTCGGGCCGGTGTGCTTTGGATTTCGGGGATTTGCCGGGCTTTTTCGGGGTGTTCGGTGACTTCGCCATGCCCGGAATATGGGACGAGTCCGGCAGCGAGGGAAGGGTAAACGACGGCCGGATCGGCGCGCAAACATGACTGCTGACAGCAGGGTGTCAGCAGGGCAAAGGCCGGTGCGGGCCCGTCAGGCTCGCGGCCGGTCGACGATGTCGAGATGGATCCCGCCGCAACCGTCGCAGCGCATGGTCCAGTATTCGGCGGCACGGCCGGGAATGACGCGCAGTAGTGACAGCTGGGCGGTGCATTCCGGGCAGTTGGTGCGAACCTCGGCCGGCCAGACCGGATCCGGCTCGCATTGCGGGACGACTGCGATCACGACGTTGCCGGTCACGCCGACACTTTGGCTGCCGGCAGTGTCATGCCAGACCGTTGCGGGAACCGGTCGATAGTTCTCTTCGCGTCGTCGATCGCCGCATCCGGATCGGACCACGCAAAGCCGATGTCGAGCGTCGGAAACGGCATGCCATCGATGACGACCGGCCTTTGATCGACCCGTTGAATCCTGGCGTGCCATTGCCCCTTCCCCACTTCGAACGACGTGATCTCAAAACCGCTGTAAATCATTCGCGACCTCGAAATGCCCTTCTCAAAGGAAGCACGGGTGCGCGGTGCCCTATGTGAACCAGATCACAAATCGCGCGGTTTATTTCCGTGGAGCAAATCAGTTCCGGCTTCTTGTTTGCCGCAGCGTCCTCGGAGCTCCCGGAACAGCGCTAACCGCGGGCCGCGATGTGATCGGCGAGCACGGCCGCGTCGTCGCCGACTCCCGACAGGAACGAGGATTTCATCTTCGACAGCCATTGCAGGCCGAGGAAATAGAGGCCCGGCACGTCGGAGACACCATGGCGGTGCCGCGGTGCTCCATCGGCATCCAGCACCGGTATTTCGATCCAGTCGAGGTCGAGGCCATAGCCGGTGGCCCAGATCACCGAGTTGATCCGCTCGGTGCGCAGGTCGATCGTCGCAAGCGGCGCGGTCAGGCAGGGCGGATCGGTCAGGCGGACCCGTGCCAGGGGATCTTCGGGTTGATCGAGGCCGCGGGCGGTGACGAACTCGTCGACGATCCCCAGGAATGTCGCGTAGTAGGCGTCGCCATTGGCGATGTTGGTGGCGAGATCGGGTGCGATCTCAAGCACGCCGTCGCGCGCCGCCGTCACGCGGCCGAGCAGCGTCACGCCATCGGCGGCGAAGCAGCGGAAATCGATGGTATGACCGCCATGCGCGCCCGAGATCACCGGCAGCAGGCGCGTTGGCCCCCGCTGCTCGACCGGAGTTTCGTCGACGCCCATCTCGGCCAGCCACCAGAACAGGTCGCGCCCGCGATAGCGGCGCGGCAGGCGGTTGTGACGTCCGACCGAGAGGAAAACCCGGCGGCCGGCGCGCATCAGCTCGTCGGTGATCTGTGCGCCCGAGGCGCCGGCGCCGACCACCAGCACCGCGCCATCGGGCAATTGCGCGGGATTTTTATAGCTGGAGGCATGGACCTGAAACAGGCCGGGGTGATCGCGCAGCAGCGCCAGCCGCGACGGCCGCTGATAGGGGCCGGTGGCCACCACGACGTTGCGGGCATTGATGCTGCCGCCGGCAATCTCGGCAACGAAGCCGGTGGCGTCGCGGCGCAGCCTCGTGACCTCGACGCCGCAGCGGAGCGGCGGCGCGACGAAACTGGCGTAGGCCTCGATGAAGGCGATGATGGCTGCGGTGTCCGAGAAGCCGTCGGGATCGCTGTGCGGAAATGCAAACTCCGGCAGCCGCACCGACCAGTTCGGAAACTGGAACATCAATCCGTCCCAGCGTTCGCTGCGCCAGCGCTCGGCGATGCGCCGCCGCTCCAGCACCAGATGGGCGATGCCGCGCTGCTTCAGTCGATGGCTCATGGTGAGCCCGGCCTGGCCGCCGCCAATTACCAGCGTGTCGATCCGTTCGGTCTGCATCGGTGAACCATGGCCCAAACGCCCCGCGCAGGCCAGCATCGCGCGTTCGCGAACTTGAACCCGCGCCCGGTCCCTGAGGACCGGGCATCGGCGGCCGGGATCAGTTCGCGACCAGATGGCGGTCGGCGAGGCGGACGGTGACCATGTCGAAGCGCGATTGCGCCAGCGAGCGGACGCCGACCTGGTGGAAGCCGATCTTGAGATACTGCTTGTCGACGTCGATGCGGAGGTAGCCGTAATTGTGGTCGTCGTACTTGGCGAGGATCAGCTTGTGGACCTTGGCGACCGGCTTCGGTCCCTCCAGATAGGTGACCTCGGAGTTGGCGTTCGGCTCCTGGGCCGGCGCGCCCTTGCGCGGCATAACCAGCGGATTGACGTTGTGGCCGCCGTCGCCGCAGACGATGAAGGGCACGCCGATTTCCTTGAACTTGTCGAAGGCCATCAGGCGAGTGTAGCGCTGGTAATTGTGGGCGTGGCCGGACAGCACGGCGTGGGGATAGACCCCGACCTCGTGGCATATCGTGTCGATCTCCGCCCACATCTCGGTGCTGCAGCCGTGATTGCCGCCGGCGCCCCCGCTCTTCGTCGGCCTCGGCGAGTAGCTGAACGGCGGGTGGTGCATCGCGATGATGACCGCGCCGGCATACTTCTCCTGTTTGATGCGATTGAGCTGGGCGCGCAGGAAGTCGATCTGGACATTTGAGACCGTCGGCCATTGCTTGCTGAGGTTGGAAATCACGCCGGGATCCTCCAGTGCATTGCTGAACAGTCCGATGATGCGCACGAATGGCGCGTCGAGCGTGAAGTAGACGCCGGGTTGCGTCATCGCGGTCCGATGCAGCGAAGCGGCCTCCGGCGTGATCACGGTGGTCGGCGAGCAGAAATTGCGCTGGAACGTGGTCAGCGGCACCGCAGCCGGAGCGGTGCCGGGCACGATGAAGGAGTCGTGATTGCCGGGGATGGCGAAGATCGGCGCCGGGTAGTTGCGGAATGGCTCATAGAACTGGTCGTAGTAATATTGGGCCTCGCCGAAATTATAGACGACGTCGCCGAGGTGATAGAGGAAGGCGGCAGGCTGGCGCTGACCGTGGGACGACGCGCTGTCGAGCGTGACCTGATCCGCGACGCGCAGCTCGTTGAAATATTTCCGCGCGTTGGAGGCGCCGGAATCGCCGAAGGCGTGAAATGAGATGCTCTTGGCCTTGTTGATCTCTGCGATGACCTGCGGTCCGAGCTTTCCATAGGCCGACGCCAGGCTGAACATCTCGTTCGGCGCCTGTCGCGACGGCGGAATGGCGACGACGTTCCGTTTCGCGAGGTCGCCGATCTGCGTGTAGATGGCGCTGTCGCTGGGGTGTTCGACGGAAAATGCGGTCGGATCGTGCGAGGGACCATGTTCGCCGAATGTCGGCTCCTGGAATAGCGGTTGGCTCAACCTGGTCTGGGGGGATCGTGCCATGGCAATCTCTCCGTGATGAAAAGCGAGCGCCGTTCAACCTAAGAGAGAAATTATCCTGCTTCAATACCTTCGAATGTGCCGTGCCGCGGCAGGTTCGGCGGCGGCACGGATGATCCAGCGCCGGAACGCGGCGAAGTCGCGCTGCTCGGCGTGGAAGCCGCGATAGACCAGGTACCAGCGCATGCCCTTCGGTACGCTGAGCGCAAACGGTGCCACCAGCCGGCCGGCGGCGAGGTCATCGTCGACATAGGGCCGGATCCCCATCGCGATGCCGAGCCCGTCGCTGGCTGCCTGCAATGCCTGGCCGTAGAACTGGAATTCCGGCCCGCGCGCATTCACCCGCGGCACGCCGGCGGCCTTCAGCCAGGATGGCCAGTCATCGGGCGAATGCGCGACGCGGATCAGGCTCGGCCCCTTTAGATCGGCGGGGCGCTTCAAGACTGCGGCGAACCGCGCGGTGCAGACCGGCATCAGGTCGGCGGCGAACAGCGGCTCGGCGACCAGGCCCGGCCACTGGCCGTCGCCGAGCTGGATGCCGCAGCTCCAGTCGTCGGCGAATGGCACCGCCATGCCGCCGGTCGTGATCCGCACCTCGATGTCGGGCTCGGCTTTGCGGAACTCGGCGAGGTGCGGGATCATCCATTTCATCGCGAATGTCGGACCGACGCCGACGGTGAGCACCCGCGCGCTCGCCGACGCCGTGACCTGTGCGGTGAGGCTCGCCAGCGCGTCGAAGATCGGCGTCAGCCCGCCCTGATAGGCGCGTCCGGCCGGCGTGGTGACGAGGCGGTTGGCCTTGCGCTCGAACAGCGCGACGCCGAGCCGCTCTTCCAGGAGATGCACCATCCGGCTGATCGCTGCGGCCGAGACGTTGAGCTCGCTTCCTGCGGCTGCGAAGCTGCCGGTGCGCGCCGCAGCCTCGAATGCCTTGATGCCGTTGAGAAAGAGCAGCCGCCGCATGAACCCTCAGGAAAACTGATGCAAGGGCAAGATAACTCAGTTTGCGGGCAGAGGCCAAGCGGCGCAGAAATATGGGGCAATGAACCTGCTGACGCGGCGAGGACCACATGACTGAGATGTCAGACGCCCTGGTGCTCGATCTCGTGGAATGGGTCGCACGCGAGCCGCGGCCCTATGCCGAGGTGCTCGAGGTCTGGCGCACCTCATGCCCACGGCTGACGATCTGGGAAGACGCCGTCGACCGTGGCTATGTCGCGCGCCGTCCGTCAGTCGAGGGCATGCGGGTGATGGTGACGGAAACCGGCGAGACTTTTTTGCGCGCGCATGGGCGGCTGCATTGACGCAGCGCGAAGTCAGCGCGCCGGCTCGGCGAGCCGCGGCCGGATGATCTCGACCATGCGGTCGGCCGAGGTGCCCGGCGGAAAGAAGCCAAGATAATTGCCGTCGCGGTCCATTAGATAGATGTAGGCGGTGTGATCGACGGTGTAATCGCCGGCGCCCTCGAGCGGCACTCGGGCGTAATAGACCTTGTAGGCATCGGCGACCGTGCGGATCGCTTCACGGCTGCCGGTCAGCCCGATCAGCCGCGGATGAAACATCGGCACGTAGTCGGCGAGATGGGCTGCGGTGTCGCGCTCGGGATCGACCGTGATGAAGATCGGTTGCACCTGATCGCCGTCGGGGCCGAGCTTGTCGAGTGCGAGCCCGATCGCCTGCAGATCGGTCGGGCAGACGTCGGGGCAGTAGGTGAAGCCGAAATAGACCAGCATCAGTTTGCCGCGGAAGTCCTTGTCGGTGCGTGCATGGCCGGCCTGATCGGTCAGCGCGAACGGGCCGCCGACCGGCTCCCGGTTCCACATCAATATGTCCATGATCTCGGCGGCCGATCGCGCCGATTGCGCTGGCGCATCGCCGGCCAGCGCTGGCGCCAGCGTCAGCCACAGGCCGGCGCCGACGCATGTCATGGCGCGCAGGATTGATCGGATCATATGCCGAAGGAAAGGCGGCTGCCGGTGGTCGTGACCAGCACCTTGTCGCCCATCTGCGCGGTCGCCTCCTGCACGAAGTTGAGCCCGGAGCAATGCATCGGGATCAGCACGTCGGGATCGAGCTTCTTGATCTCGGCGACGACCTCGGTGAGGTAGTCCTTCGGCGCCGGTCCGAGATGGAAGCCGCCGACGATCGCGTGCACCTTCTGGATGCCTGAGACCTCCTGCGCCTGCTTCACCGAATTGACGATGCCGACATGGCCGCAGGACGAGATCACGACGAGGCCGAAATCCTTCACGTTGAAGCAGGTGGCGTGTTCGTGGATGTGCTCGTCGGGCACGATCTTGCCGTCCATCTCGGCCGGTAGATAGTGGCTGGCGTTGCAGCCGAGCCCGTCCTTGATGCCGAACTCGACCCAGGTCTGCGGCAGCACGCGCTCGATGCTGCGGCGGGTGATCTTGCCGGTCGTGAAGGCGTGGCCGGCGATCACGGTCGGGGTCTCGCACAGCACCGTGGTGACGCGCTGCGCGGCGAGCTGGCGGCGATCCAGCGTGCCGAAATCGGTGAACTGGCCCTTGGTCGGGGTCGGGCTGACGCGGTGGCAGAAATTATCCTCGCCGCCGGCGTAGAGCTTGACGTCGGCCGGCAGCTTGTCGCGGAATTTGTCGAGGAAGCCGTTGAGGCCGCCGAAATGGTCGTAATGCCCGTGGCTCACGATCAGCGCGTCGAGCTTGGACGGATCGACGCCGACCAACTCCATGTTGTTGAGCAGCACCTCGGGCGTGTAGCCATAGTCCAGCATCAAGCTGCGCTGCTTGCCGGCGGCTTCCGATTCCAACCACAGCGACAGGCCCCATTCATTGTGCAGCGATTTGCGGAAGTCGGCGCCGCGCGCCGCCGGCGCGATCGAGACGCCGTGCGCCTGCTTCGGCCGCAGGAACAGGTCGAAGCTGGAATCGACCAGCACGCGGATCGAGAGCTTGTCGACGGTCGGCACCTCGATCGGTGCCGCGCTCGCGATCTCGACGCAGGAGAATGCGCCGGCGGCCGCGGCGCCGGCGATCGCCGCCGAGCCTTTCAGGAAATCACGTCGTGCCAAATCTCGTGTCATCACAATGCCCCATGTTCTGAAAATTCTTAAATACGAAGTATGCGGAGCCTAGGTGCAATCGGGGCGCAGCTCAATCGGTCGCTTGCGTTGTTTGCAGATCACATTCGCGCGCGGCGCAATGCGGTGCCATTGACTTGGGTGCGGTTATGCGCCCAACTCCATGCAATCGCATCTTTCTTGCGCATCTTTCTCGCCGATGCGTCAGCAATCCCTGGAAATGCAGGATCACGCCCATGATCGATCTTCACTACTGGTCCACGCCGAACGGTCACAAGATCACGATGTTCCTCGAGGAGACCGGCCTCGCATACAAGATCTTCCCGGTGAATATCGGCAAGGGCGATCAGTTCAAACCGGACTTCCTCCAGGTCGCGCCGAACAACCGTATTCCGGCGATCGTCGATCATGCGCCGAAGGGCGGCGGCAAGCCGCTATCCCTGTTCGAGTCCGGCGCGATCCTGCTCTATCTCGCCGAGAAGACCGGAAAATTCCTGCCCCAGGATCTCTACGGCCGCTATGACGCGATCCAGTGGACGTTCTGGCAGATGGGTGGGCTCGGGCCGATGGCCGGGCAGAACCATCACTTCCGCAACTATGCGGTCGAGAAGCTGCCTTACGCGATCGATCGCTATGTCAACGAGACCAACCGGCTCTACGGCGTGCTCAACAAGCGGCTGGCCGACCGCGAATTCATCGCCGGCGATTATTCGATCGCCGACATGGCGAGCTATCCCTGGGTCGTGCCCTACAAGAACCAGGGCCAGGAGATCGACGACTTCCCGCATCTGAAGCGCTGGCTGGAGACCATCGGCAAGCGCCCGGCGACCGAGCGCGCCTACGCCAAGGCCAAGGAGGTCAATCCGAATTTCGGCCAGCCCGCGATCCGCACCGAGGAAGAACGCAAGCTGCTGTTCGGTCAGACCGCAGCGGTGGTGCGGTAGCCGTTGCGAGAGCGTAGGGTGGGCAAAGCGACAGCATGCCCACCATCCTGCACGGCTCGTGATGGTGGGCACGTCGCTACGCTCCTTTGCCCACCCTTGGCGACTGCGGAAGGAGCGCCTCACGCCCCGACATATTTCGCAGGCCGCCGCTCCTTCCACGCCGCAAGCCCCTCGGCCAGATCGCGGCTCGGCACCAGCGCGGCGAACTGCTCGCTCTCGACCAGCAGGCCCTCGGCAATCGGCGCATTGAGCCCGTGCGTCACCGCAGTGATGGTGCCGGAGACGGCACCGGGCGAATGCCTGGTGATGCGGCCGGCGAGCTCGCGCGCGGCGGTCTGCAATTGATCGTGCGGCACGATCTGGTTGATCAGCCCGATCTCGCGCGCGTGCGCGGGCGAGAACGGATCGCCTGCCAGCAGCAATTCCAATCCGCGCTTGCGCCCGGCCAGCCGAGGCAGCCGCTGGGTGCCGCCGAAGGTCGGCGGCATGCCGAGCTTGATCTCGGGTTTTGCAAACAGCGCGCGGTCACTGGCAACAGCGAGGTGCACGGCTTCGGTGATCTCGCAGCCGCCGCCGAAGGCGAGCCCGTTGACCGCGGCGATCACAGGCTTCTTGAACGCCTCGAGCCGCGCGGTCATGGCTTGTCCGCGGCGGACGAAGTCGCGCACCGCGACGGCTGGGCCCTGTTTCACGCTGTCAGAGAATTGCTTGATGTCGGCGCCGGCCGAGAAGGCGCGCTCGCCGGCGCCGGTCAGGATCACGGCGCGCACCGCGGCATCGCCCTCGATGCGGTCGAGCGCCGCCATCAGCTGATCGATCAGCGCGTAGTTCAGCGCGTTGAGCTGCTCGGGGCGGTTTAGGGTGATCAGGGCGATCCCGTCGGTGATCTCGAGCAGGATGGGGTCTGGCATGGTGCAGTCTCCGGCATTGGCGTTCGTCGAGCCGAATGTAAGGTGAGCTGCAATTTGTGTATATTCACTGGTTAGTATACATACGGGGTCATGCCCAGGCCCTCCGAGCCGACCCGCGCGCGCATCGTTCAGGCGGCGAGCGCGCTGTTCTACAATGAAGGCATTCGCCGCGTCAGCGTCGACGAGGTCGCCGCCAAGGCCGGCCTCACCAAGCGCACGTTGTATTATCACTTCAAGAGCAAGGACGATCTGGTCGCAGCCTATCTCGCCGCGCGCGACCAGCCCAATCTCGCGCTGTTCCGGAAATGGTTCGAGGAGGCTGAGGGCGGCGTGCCGGTGAAGGTCGAGGCGATCTTCAAGAACCTCGCGCGCTCGGCGCGGCACCCGAAGTGGAAGGGCTGCGGCTTCCTGCGCACCTCCGCCGAACTCGCCAACATGCCCGGCCATCCCGCGATCCGGATCGGCGCCGCGCACAAGAAGAAGTTCGAGGATTGGCTGCGCGCGACCTTCGCGGAGCAGGGCATTGCCGATCCACTCAAGCTGGCGCGGCAGATCCTGTTGCTGCTCGACGGATCATTCGCCGTCGTGCTGCTGCACCGTGACGCCAGCTACATGGAAACCGCGGGCGAAGCCGCGCGCACGCTGATTGCGATGGCGCTCAAGAAGAAGGGGCAAAAACGGGGGTAGGGCGCGAGTTGCATTCGGGCAACATCCTTCGGAAAGATGGGTCGTTAACCTTCTTTCGCCATTGCGCGACCACGCCCCGAGCGGATGATCGCATCGTCACATGCTTGCAATCTGGCTCCCAAGGAGCCCGTGGAGGCTGGGATGATGAACTCGCGGCGGGTGCGGGCGGCGACGTTGGGCGGGACGGTCGTTCTGTCGGGCTGCATTGTCTCGTGGTTTGCGGCGTTTGGTTCGGCTGGTATCGAGAAGATCAGCGCGTCAGTCACCGATGTGTCAGTCACCGGTGCATCGGTTGATGAGTCACGCGCACCAGCTGTCCTCGCCGATGCCGTATCGGCGATATCGCCGGCGACTGCCACGTCGGATGCTGCCGTCGATGGCCCTCATGCATTGACCATGAGCGAACAGGAAGCGCTGGCGACCGCCAAGGCTGCGCCGACCGTGCAGGAGACCGGACCTGTCGTCGAGGCCGCGTTGACCGATCCGGCGCTGCCGCCGGACATTCAACCGCTGCAGGCGCCGGCAGCGAACACGCCGGATCCGGAGCCTCGCGTGGTCAAGCCGGCGGTAGACTCCGTCGAAATCCTCGACGAGTGCTGGGACGTCAATGCCTGCATCGATCGCTATCTGTGGGCGCTCTATCAAAGGACGCCCAAGGAAGACACCATCAAGGTGCCTGAGCTGAGGGCAGTGACGGTCAAGAGAAAGAAGAAAATGGTGACGGTCACCAGAACCTTCACCAAGCTCGTCGATGAGGATTTCGCCTGGAAGGACACCAAGGCGGCCGAAAGAGCCGGCATGCCGATGATGGACTACGTCATGGGAGGCGTCGATCGGAGCTTCAAGCTGAAGCTCTTTCGTGCGCTTCTCGCGGCGGAACAGGCCGGACTGTCGCCCGGCATTACCAGCGCCTTCCGCGATGATTACCGCCAGTCGATTGCAAGCGGGCTGAAGGCGGCCAGCAACAAGTCGTATCACGGCGGCAGCTTCCGTGGCGGCTACGGCCATGGGCTCGCGGCCGACATCGTCAGCATCGACGGCGCGACTCGCGACGACCGCTGGAAATCGTCGGAAAGGCTCTGGAAATGGGTCGACGCGCACGGCAAGGAGTTTGGCGTCGCGCGCCCCTATCTCGATTTTGACCCGCCCCATCTGGCGCCAATCGATGGCAAGGAATACGCCGCTCACCGCGGTGGTGGCAAAACGCGGCAGGCGGCGCTGGACGCAAAGACGCGCACCCGTCACGCAGCGCATGACAACCGCGCGGCGGTGAAACGCGCAAAGACCGCGAAGTCATCGAAGGTGCGAACGATCTGAGCGGGTTCGCGATGCTTCGTATGGTGGGTTAGCCCGCCGGTTTGCGCAAAAGCACGGTCCGATGGCGGCTCCAGCATAACCCGCCAGCGTGGTGTCCGAAGTGCCCGCAACGACGGCTAAAGCGCGCCGCGCTCCTGCAGCAGCGCCAGCACGGCGTTGAGGTCCGGCAGCACGGCGGCGCATTTCGCGCGGGTCTCCTCCGTCGGCGGCGCGATGTCTGGCACCATCAGCGTGATCGCGCCGGCGGCGTGAGCCGCCGTGACGCCGTGGTTGGAATCTTCCACTGCGATGCAGGCCGCCGGCATCACGCCGAGCCGCGCGGCTGCCTTGAGATAGAGTGCCGGATCCGGCTTGCCGTGCGTCACGTCGTCAAGCGTCAGTAGCGTCTCGAAGCGGTCACGGATGCCGGCGAGCGTCAGGTTGCGCTCGGCCGATCGGCGCGACGACGAGGTGACGATCGCCGTCGTACGTCCCGCCGTGGCGATGGCGTCGAGCAGGGCGAGCGTGCCGCGCTTCAGCGGCAGGCCCGCGCGCATCATCTCATCGCGATGATCGAGAAAGGCCTGGTTGACGGCCTCGAGCGGAAACGTCGCGCCATAGTGCTCGCGCAGCATGGCTTCGCAGACCGGGCCGGGCAGGCCGACCATGGAATGGCACAGCGCGACGATGCCGTCGGTGTAGCCGCACGCGTTCAGCGCGGCGACTAGGCTGTCGAAGTAAACCTTCTCGGTGTCGAGCAGCGTGCCGTCCATGTCGAGCAGGATGGCGTCGACGGTCCAGGGTGCGTTCACGTGCCGCTCACCGCTTGTTGTTCCGCGAGCTTCCGCAGGCATGTTGGGCAGAGGCAGTCGCTGCCATCGGTCGGCATCGGCAGACGAAAGCTCTCGTCGGAACACCAGCACGGTCCCGCCGGCGCGCAGGCGAATTCGCTGCCGCATGCCGTGCAGGCAAGCCGGCGCGGAGAGACTTGTTTGGAAACATCGTTTGACGAGAGGTCCATTCTAACCGCGATTTAATGCGCGAATTAATCTCGGGTTCATCCCGGGCCGCGCTATGATGCCGGCACTGATATAGCCGGGATAGGCCGTTAAGGGAATTCTGATGGCCCGTGATTCGCAAGCCGCGCTGACTGCTCTCAACCGGTTTGGATTTGGCGCCCGCGGCGGCGCGGCCGGTGACTTCATCAACGCAGCCTCCGATCCGCGCGGCTTCGTGCTGGCGGAACTGGCGCGCCCCAACGGTGCGCTGCTCGAAGTGCCGGGCCTGCTCTCGACGCCGGAGCTCGGCAGGCAGGTGTTCGACTATCAGTTCGAGATCCAGCAGGCGCGCAATGCCGCGAAGGTCGCGCAGCACGGCGCCAGCGAGACACCGCCGCGAGGTTCCGACGCAACGCCGCCGCAGCGGCGCAATCTGTCGCTGTCCACGGCCGCCAAGGAGATCGCGGGCAAGGATCCGCAGGCGGTCGACAACGCCAATGCGGCGATGATGCCATCAGCAACGATGCAGCCTCCGACAATGCAGGCGGTGGCCAATCCGCCCAAGCCGCCGGCAGAGCCGCCCAACATCATCCAGAAGACGTTCCGTGCCGAGGCGCTGGCGCGGCTGCAGCGCAGCGTGGTCGCCGATTGTGGTTTCGTCGAGCGGCTCGTGGTGTTCTGGTCCAACCACTTCTGCATCTCTGCCAACAAGGGCGCGCTGGCGCGGATGTGGGCCGGCTCGTTCGAGCGTGAGGCAATCCGTCCGCACGTGCTCGGCCGTTTCTCGGACATGCTGAAGACCGTCGAGCAGCATCCGGCGATGCTGTTCTTCCTCGACAACCAGCAATCGTTGGGACCGGAGTCGCGCGCCGGCATCAATCGCCACCGCGGCCTGAACGAGAACCTCGCGCGCGAGATCATGGAGCTGCATACGCTCGGCGTCGGCGGCGGCTATACCCAGGACGACGTGACCTCGCTGGCGCGCGTCATCACCGGCTGGACCTTTGCCGGCCGCCAAGGTCGGCTCGGTACGCCCGGCAGTTTCGTGTTCAACGCCAATGCGCATCAGCCCGGCACGCAGCAGGTGCTGGGCAAGGCCTATGCGCAGGCCGGCATCGCGCAGGGCGAGGCGGTGCTGTCCGACATCGCGCGGCATCCCTCGACCGCGAAATTCATCGCGACCAAATTCGCCCGCCATTTCGTCGCGGACGATCCGCCGCCGGCGCTGGTGGCGAAGCTGCAGGACAGCTTCACCAAAACCGACGGCGATCTCAGGGCGCTGGCCACGACGCTGGTCCAGTCCAACGAGGCCTGGCAGGCGCCGCTGACCAAGATGCGTTCACCGTACGAATTCCTGGTCGCCTCCGGCCGTCTGCTGGCGCGCAATCCCGAAGACCCGGGCCGTTATCTCAACGGCCTAAATGTGCTCGGACAGCCGCTGTGGTCGCCGGCCGGACCGAACGGCTTTCCCGATACGAGCGCGGCCTGGGCGGCGCCTGAGGGCCTCAAGCTCAGGCTCGATATCTCGGCGCAAGTGGCGTCCCAACTCGCCGACCGGTTCGATCCGCGCGACCTGCTCGAGCTGGTCGCTGCGGATGCCGCGTCGGCGGAGACGCGGCGCACCATCGAGCGCGCGGAATCGCGGCAGCAGGCGCTGGCGCTGCTGCTGATGTCGCCGGAATTCCAGAGGAGATGACGATGGATTGCTCCGAGAGCCAGATGATGCAGGCGACGTCGCGGCGTACGCTGCTGCTTGGCGGCGCCTCGTTTGCCGCCTGGGCTTATCTGCCGAAATTCGCGCGCGCCGCCGATGGCCGCGATCCGCGTTTCGTCACCATCATTCTGCGCGGCGCGCTCGACGGCCTTGCCACCGTTGCTCCGGTCGGTGACCCCGATTATGCCGGCCTGCATGGCGCGATCGCGCTGCGCCCCGATGGACCGAACGCGGCCGTGATGCTGGATTCCTTCTTCGGCCTGCATCCGGCGATGCCGGAATTTGCGCGGATGTATCGCGCCAAGCAGGCCGCGGTGGTGCATGCGGTGGCGACCTCGTATCGCGACCGCTCACACTTTGACGGCCAGGATGTGCTGGAGAGCGGCTTCCCCGGTCCCGGCCGCGTGCAGTCCGGCTGGCTCAATCGCGCGCTGGAAGCATTGCCGAAGGGCGAGCGTGTGACCAGCGCGCTCGCGGTCGGCCCGACCACGCCGCTGGTGTTGCGCGGTGCGACGCCGACCGTCGGCTGGGCGCCGACCGCGTTGCCGCAAGCCGCCGACGACACCGCGATGCGGCTGCTCGATCTCTATCAGCACCGCGATCCGACGCTCGCGAGTGCATTGACGCAAGGCTTGCAGCTGGAGAAGCAGGCGCAGGGCGACGAGATGAAGCCGAAGCCCGGTGGTGGCGGCGCTGCGGCGATGCGGCTGGTGGCGCGCGGCGCCGCGAAGTTGATGGCGGCCGATGATGGCCCGCGGATCGGCGCGCTCGCCTTCGACGGCTGGGATACCCATGCCAATGAAGGCGGGCCGGTCGGCCGCCTCGCGCAATTGCTCGGCGGCCTCGACGGTGCGCTGGCGGAATTCCAGAGCGGCCTCGGCGCGCGCTGGCGCGACACCGTGATCGTGGTCGCCACCGAATTCGGCCGCACCGCGCGCATCAACGGCACCGAGGGCACCGACCACGGCACTGGCACCATCGCGCTGCTCGCCGGCGGCGCGGTCAACGGGGGCCGGATGATCACCGACTGGCCGGGCCTGAAGGTGGCCAATCTCTACCAGGCCCGCGATCTCGCCCCGACCACCGACCTTCGTGCCGTGATCAAGGGCGTGCTGCACGACCAGTTCGGCCTCGGCGAGCGCGTGCTGGCCGACGCGGTGTTTCCGGATAGTGCGCCGGCGAAGCCGATGAAGGGGCTGGTGGCTTGACTTCCTCAACCTCTCCCCGCTCTTTGCGGGGAGAGGTCGGAAGCAATGCATCGCGTTGCTTCCGGGTGAGGGGCAGGGCAATGCGTGGCCGCAAGGAAACGCCTATCCGACTCGCGAGAAGACTGCGCGCCAATCAAACGGACGCGGAGATTGCGCTTTGGAATCGCATCCGGGATCGCCAGATCGATGGTCACAAGTTCGCGCGACAAGTGCCGATCGGGAGCTACATCTGCGATTTCGTCTGTCGCGAGAAGCAGCTCGTGATCGAGGTGGATGGCGGCCAGCACGCGGAGGCGGCCGCAGACGTCGTTCGGGACCGGCATTTGGCGGATGAAGGGTACCGTGTGCTTCGCTTCTGGAACAACGATGTGCTCGGCAACATCGAGGGTGTGCTGATTACGATTCAGACTGGGTTGCGTGGATAGACGCCCCTCACCCCAACCCTCCCCCCGTGAAGGACGGGGAGAGGGAGCGGAGAAAGCGCCGCTCGGTCTCAGCCCTTCGTAATCCCGTCGATCTCCGCCATCTCCTCCGCGGAGAGCTTCCAGCCGATCGCTTTCACGTTCTGCTCGATCTGCTCGGGACGCGTCGCGCCGGCGATGACGCTGGCGACCTGCGGGCGAGCGGCGAGCCAGGAGAAGGCGAGCTCGAGCATGGTGTGGCCGCGCTCCTTGGCGAAGGCCTGCAGCTTCTCGACGATGTCCTCGTTGCGCGGCGTCACGTAGCGGTCCTTCAGGGCCGGCGCCTTGGCGAAGCGGGTGTCGGCCGGCGCGGCGGTGCCGCGCTGGTACTTGCCGGTCAACAGACCGCTGGCCAGCGGGAAGAACGGCAAGAGGCCGAGATTGTATTGCTGCGCGGCGGGCAGCAGGTCCTTCTCGATGCCGCGCACCACCAGGCTGTATTCGTCCTGGCAGGACACGAAGCGGTTCACGTTCATCTGGCGCGCGACGTATTCGGCTTCAGCGATCCGCCATGCCGGGAAGTTGGAGTTGCCGATGTAGCGCACCTTGCCTTGGCGCACGAGATCGTCCAGCGCGCGCAGCGTCTCGTCGATTGGGGTCAGGGGATCGTAATCGTGCTGCTGGTAGAGATCGATATAGTCGGTCTTCAGCCGGGTCAGGCTGGCTTCGACCGCCGACATGATGTAGCGCCGCGAGGCACCCTGCCTGGTGCCGTCGGTCGCCATCGGCTTGGAGAATTTGGTGGCGAGCACGATGTCCTTGCGGCGGTCGCCCAGCACGGTGCCGAGCACGGTTTCCGAGCCGCCCATGCCTGCATAGATGTCGGCGGTGTCGAACAGGGTGATGCCGAGATCGATCGCCTTGTGGATCACCTTGCGCGAGGTTTCCAGATCGGTGCGTTGTCCGAAATTGTTGCAGCCGATGCCGACCGCGGACACGCGCAGGCCGGAGCCGCCGAGATTACGAATTTCCATGAGACAATCCTGTGGGGATGGGCGAGGGATGCGACGCATTGTGACAAGCACGCCGAGGGTGGGCAAGGTGCAGCCCTACCGCCGACCATGCATGGCAAAGTCGCAAAAATAGCGATCTCGCGAACTGGAAATGTCGAAAAAAAGCGGTCCCGGTCAGACGCGGCGACTGACGGGGACCGCTCGGGGCGCGAGATCTGAGACGGGGGGCCTGATCTTACGCGAGGCAAAGCCTAGCCGGGCTTTGTAACGTGCAGGTGACACCTTTATTCGATCCACAGGCTGTGCATGCGTGCTCAGAGAATCTTGCGATAGATCACGAAGCCGGGCTTGTCCGCGACCTTGTCATATAGCTGCATTGCGGTGTGATTGGTCTCATGCGTCTGCCAGTAGACGCGCGGCGACCCGACGAGCTTGGCCTGCGCGTAGACGCCGTTGATCAAGGCGCGGCCGACGCCCTTACCGCGCGCGGCCTCGCTGGTGAAGAGATCCTGCAGATAGCAGGTCGGCGCGATCGCGGTGGTCGAGCGATGAAACAGATAGTGCGTCAAACCGAGCAACGTGCCGCCGGCGTCGGCGACCAGCGCATGCACCGGCTCGTAGGCATCGAAGAAGCGCGCCCACGTCATTGCCGTGATCTCGGGCGCGAGCGCGGTCGGTCCGGATCGTTCATAGAAGGCGTTGTAGCCGTCCCACAAGGGAAGCCACTGGGCGTAATCGTCGCGCGTGACGAAGCGGATGGTGACGTCGTCGGACATGGGTTGGATGATCCCGCATTGCACGATGCGTTGCGCATCGCCTGTCGCGTTTTATCGCCGCCGTCGTACGGGATCAATTGCGGACGAGGTCGCGCCTCATTCGGCCGCGCGCAGCAATCGCGCCAGATGGCGTTCGCGCCCGGCGCGCTGCGCCCGGTATTCGTCGGCCTTTGCCGGATCGTCGGTGTGCCGCACAAGGTCGGTCACCGGCGTATAGCTCAGCATGCGGCCGCCGTCGGGCAGCGCCGTGCAGCTGAAGCGCAACACCTGGCCGTCGGCGAGATTGAGGTTGATCGGTGTGGAATCGCCTGAACGCATCATCGCGATGCGATCAGTGATGAATGCGCTGAGCTCGTCTTCCGGCAATTCATAGGCGCCGGTATCGCGGCCATGATACATCAGCGCGACGAAGGGCGGTTTGCTCTCGGCCTGCGCATCCGACAGCGCGAAATAATCGCGGAAGGCGCGGTTGATGAATTCGGCGCGGGTGTCGGCATCGAGCAGCACGATGCCGATATCGACCCGGTCGAGCGCGGCGGCGAGCCGCTCTGACGTGGCGTGGTGCTGCTGGTCGGCGGCAAAGGCGTCGATCCATTTCTGCCGCAGCATTCCGGTGATCAAGGCGGTGCCGGCCGCGGTCGCCGCCAGCAGCAGCATCCGCGCGACGTCGGCCGTGTCATAGCCAGGCAGCGCGCGATGATCGAGGAAGAACAGCGCCGAGCCAGCCACCGCGATCGCGGCGGAGATCAGCCCGGAGGCGATGCCGCTGATCGAGCTCGCCAGCGCCACGATGCAGACGAACAGCGGCGCGGGATTGGGGACGGCGACAACGAGGCGATCGATCAGGAAGGCGGCAAGCGCTGTGATCGCCGTCAGGGCCGGGCCTGAAATTGCACGCCAGTCGAACCGCATGCGTGTTCTCGCTATCTGTCGAACAAACGATAAAGCGTTAGTTTGACAACAGGGCCGCAACGGCGCCGGCATTTCGGTCGTGACCGTTAAGCGGGCCTTGCGCGGGCTGAACCAGCTTTCGCTGCTTTCAAATCAAATGATATGCAGATCGGTATGGAACCCGGTTCCGGGCCTGCGGGTTACCGCCTGCTTTGCTTGCAAGAGGACATCGATGCCCGCCATTTCGCCTTCGCTGCTGCCGATTCTGATGCTGTTCGCCTCGAACGTCTTCATGACCTTCGCCTGGTACGGTCACCTCAAGTTCAAGGACCATTCGCTGCCCCTCGTCATCATGGTGAGCTGGGGCATCGCCTTCTTCGAATATTGGCTGGCGGTGCCGGCCAATCGCTGGGGCAGCGCGGTCTATAGCGCGGCGCAGCTCAAGACCATGCAGGAGGTGATCACGCTGGTCGTGTTCGCCGGCTTCTCGGTGCTGTACCTGAAGGAGCCGCTGGGCTGGAATCACGCGCTCGGATTTGCCTTCATCGCCGCCGGCGCGTTCTTCATCTTCCACAAATGGAGCTAGCGCATTGGCGCTAGCGGTGCGGAGCCTGTTTGGCGGCGGGCGTCGTCACCGGCGCGGGGTGGCCACGGTCTTCGCCCTGGGTGCCGGTCACGATCAGGAGCGATGCCGCCAGCAGGATCGCCGCTGACAGCGTCACGGTCACAAGTCCGACGGGGGTCTTCATCATGTCGCGCCGCTGTCTCTCCCGCGCCTTGCCGCGGATCAGGTGCTAACTGGAATTTTCTGAATTACGCCGGGATCGCAGTTACCATGCTCAGGTTGCTCGACAGCACCGTCACGGCGACGACCAGGCACAGCGTCAGCGCGCCAAGCGCGAGCGACGCGGCGATCGCGTTCGTCAGCCGGGATGATGCCACTGGGGCAAGGCGGCCGTGGAAGCCTGCCGTGCCGGACCACCGTCTCATGGTCTAAATCCCTCAGGCCGCGAGCGAATCACTCGCGACATCCGAACGAATCTGCCGATGGTCACCGGCAACATTGCGGCGGCGGGGTCCCCCGAAAATGGCCGAAATACGGCCAAACGGGCAGTTTTGCCCGCTGTTTAGGCAGTTTCCCCGCTGTTCCCGCTATCCAGGCCCAGTTGTTTCAGAGGCCGGCCACAAGGCGGGCCTGCGGCTCGGCGTCGGGCTGCCAATCCATCGAGACGAATCCGGGGGTCTGCTCGACCCGTTTCAGCCAGGCGCGGATCGAGGGGAAAGTCGTCAGGTCGAAGTCGCAGCGGTCGGCGACATGGGTGTAGCCGTAGAGCGCGATGTCGGCGACGGTGAACTGTTCGGCGGCGAAAAAGGTGTGCCCCTTGAGGTGATTTTCCATCACCTGCAGTGCCGCGTAGCCGCGCTCCATCCAGTCCTCCAGCGCGTGGGTCTGCAGGTCGCGCCCGCCCTTGACCAGCGACAGCCAGAAATAGGCGGCGCCGATATTCGGCTCCAGCGCATGCTGCTCGAAGAACATCCACTGCAGCGCCTCGGCGCGCTCGATCCGCGACTCCGGCGCCAGCGGCGTGCCGATCGCAACGTACCAGAGGATGGCGTTGGACTCGGCGAGATAGCGGCCGTCGGCGACCTCGAGCAGCGGCACCTGGCCGCTTGGATTCTTGGCCAGGAAGTCCGGGGTGCGGCTCTCGCCGCGCAGGATGTCGATCTCGATTGCCTCGTACGGCGTGTTCAGCACGGCAAGCGCCAGCCGGACCTTGTAGCTGTTGCCGGAGCGCTGCATCGAATAGAGCTTGTACATTGCGTCGGTGTTCACTCGGATCAGGGAGACGGTACGCTCGAGATTGCGCGGCCTGTCACACCGCAACGCCGCTAAACAATGATGCCGACAGGGGTGCGTCGCAAGCCCTGCAATGTGGAAAAAGTCGAAACCTCTACCGCACTGCACGCGTGCAGAACGATTCCATCAACACGGCCGAACACCAGGGATCACGGCTGCGCGACGCTGTGCACGGTGCCGGTCGATGCCGTCGCTGCCGTGCGGCCGACGCGCTGCAATTTACAAACGTTAACGCACGATGTGCCGGCTGGCAGTGGCGTCCGATGGCCCGTCGTCGGCACTGTCAGGCAAGCGCCGCGCGGCAGATTGTCCTCGGAGCAATCCGCACTGGCGCACGCCGCCGGAGGCCTTGCCGGCAGGGCTGGAGCGGCCACAGCCGCGCTTGCCGGATATGAGTCATTTGGGGCCGGAACTTGCGGAAAATTGCGCATGCTGCGAGCCATGCGTGAAAGTTTTCGTGCTTTACCGCCAAGCTTCTTGCGGTGCAGCGGCGACAGGCCTAGGGTGCCGCGATCCCATTCAAATCAAGTCGTGGCCCAACGGCTCACGACGTTTGCCAGGAGATGATAATGGCCTTCCTGTCCGCTGCGCTCGACCGTGTGAAGCCGTCCGCGACGATCGCGGTCACGGACAAAGCACGCGCGCTGAAAGCCGCGGGCCGCAACGTCATCGGCCTCGGTGCCGGCGAGCCGGACTTCGATACGCCCGCCAACATCAAGCTGGCTGCGATCCACGCGATCGAGGCCGGCAAGACCAAGTACACCGATGTCGGCGGCATTCCGGAGCTCAAGGAAGCCATCATCAACAAGTTCTCGCGCGAGAACGGCCTGAGCTACAAGCCGAACCAGATCATCGTCGGCACCGGCGGCAAGCAGGTGCTGTACAACGCGCTGATGGCGACCATCAATCCGGGCGACGAGGTGATCATCCCGGCGCCGTACTGGGTCAGCTATCCCGAGATGGTGGCGCTCGCCGGCGGCGAGTCGGTGCCGGTGGTGTGCCCGGCCTCGACCGGCTTCAAGCTGCGTCCGCAGGACCTCGAGAAGGCGATCACGCCGAAGACCAAGTGGGTGATCCTGTGCTCGCCGTCGAACCCGACCGGCTCGGCCTACACCAGGAGCGAGCTCAAGGCGCTCACCGACGTGCTGGTCAGGCATCCGCATGTCTGGGTGATGACCGACGACATGTACGAGCACCTCGTCTATGACGACTTCGTCTTCACCACCGCGGCGCAGGTCGAGCCGAGCCTGTACGATCGCACGCTGACCGTGAACGGCGTGTCGAAGGCCTACTGCATGACCGGCTGGCGCATCGGCTATGCCGGCGGCCCGGCGCAGCTGATCAAGGCGATGGCGACGATCCAGTCGCAGTCGACCTCGAACCCGTCGTCGATCGCGCAGTGGGCGTCGGTCGAGGCGCTGAATGGTCCGCAGGACTTCATTGCCGCGAACAACAAGGTGTTCAAGGAGCGCCGCGACCTCGTGGTGTCGATGCTCAACCAGGCGAGCGGCATCGAGTGCCCGCGGCCGGAAGGCGCGTTCTACGTCTATCCGTCCTGCGCCGGCACGATCGGCAAGACGGCGCCGACCGGCAAGGTGATCGACAATGACGAGGCGTTCGTCACCGAGCTGCTGGAGAGCGAGGGCGTTGCCGTGGTGCAGGGATCGGCGTTCGGTCTCGGACCGGCGTTCCGCATCTCCTACGCCACCAAGACCTCGGACCTCGAGGATGCCTGCAAGCGCATCCAGCGCTTCTGCGGCAATCTGCGTTAATTGTTTCTGATCTAAGAAAACGCTCCCGCACCAGATGCGGGAGCGTTTTTGTTTGTGGCATTCAATCGCCTGCCGGTAAAATCGCAGAGTCAAATCACAAGCAGCTCACTTCACGCGCGTGTGTGCGAACATCGATGCCACAGGCGGGAAGTTTTTACGGCCTCTTTGCGAACTGCCTTGTTTTGGACACGACCCTTGCTTTCTGTCCGCCGCACAAATTCCAGTTCAGTTCACCTTGCGGAGACAGATAATGCGACTTTCGACTCTCACCCTTGCAGCGCTTGCGTTGCTGGCGCCGTTCGCCACCGCCAACGCGGCGCCCCAGCAGGTTCAGGCCGGGGTTCTGCAATGCCAGGGCGGCGAGAACGTCGGCTTCGTCGTCGGCTCTGTTGCCCGCCTCGAGTGCGTGTTCCAGAGCGGCGGCCGCCGCCCCGAGCCCTATGTTGCGACCGTGAAGCGCATCGGCGTCGACCTCGGCGTCACCGCGACCACCCAGCTCGCCTGGGCCGTCAGCGCGCCGACCACGCAGCTCCCGCGCGGTGCGCTTGCCGGCAGCTACGGCGGCGTCGGCATCAACGCCTCGGTCGGCCTCGGCGCCGGCGGTAACTTCCTGTTCGGCGGCCCGAACAACGCCTACGCGCTGCAGCCGATCAGCGTGCAGGGCCAGACGGGCCTCAACGTTGCGGCCGGCATCGCCGGGATCGATCTCGAGCCGGTTGCCTACGGTCCGCGCCGTCACCATCGCCATCACCGTCATCATCATCACCACCACTAAGCCGGTCGGTGTTCGATCAGAGAGGCCCGCGAAAGCGGGCCTCTTTTTGTTGTCGGTTGTTTGCTGTCCGTTGCTCGGCCAGATCGGCAGGCCCGGTGGAACATAGCAGCGCCGCAACATCTCCCAACAATTGGTGGCCGAGCACCGCAAATTCTGGCTGACCATGCGATGTTATGGCATAGGATGCGAACGGCGCCGCACACACGGCGCCGTTCTGTTCTCTGCTCGCGTCATGCCTCTCAGCCGGAGACTCCCCAACATGCGTCGCTTCACTCTCCTCGCCGGTGCTGCCATTGCCACGCTGATCGCAATCGTTGGCGCCAACGCCCAACAGCCGAGCCAGCGCGTTCAGGTCGGCGTCCTGGAATGCCGCGGCGGCGCGAGCATCGGCTTCATCGTCGGTTCCGTGACCAACCTCGGCTGCGTGCTGCGCGCCAATGGCATGCCTGAGGACCGCTACATCGCGACCATCCACAAGGTCGGCATCGATCTCGGCATCACGCAGGAGTCGGCATTGGCCTGGGGCGTCTACGCACCGGTGGAACGGCTCGGGCCGGGTGCGCTCTCCGGCAATTACGCCGGCGCGCAAGGCAGCGCGACGCTCGGCGTCGGCGTCGGCGGCAACGTGCTGGTCGGCGGCTCCGACAACACCATCGCCCTGCAGCCGCTCAGCGTGCAGGGCCAGGTCGGCGTCAACGTCGCCGCCGGCCTCGAAAGCCTCGAGCTGCGTCCAGGTCGCTAAGGCGCGCGCGCCGCGTTCTCCAATCGGCCGAAGAAGCCGCGGGCTTCTTCGGCAACGATCCCGGGTGCTTCGGCGTGAACATAGTGCCCGGTGTCGACGAACCTGATCGACGGTTCGCTCCAGTAGTCATTCAACCTGTCCGACCATTCGGGCGCGATCAATGGATCGCGGCGGCCCCAGAGAAAGCGCGATGGCACGTCGATGCGCGGCTGCGCCGGCAGCTTGCCTTCGAGCCACAAGCGGCGATTGGGCGCGGAAGACAGATACCAGTCGAAGCCACCCTGGATGTTGCCCGGCTTCATGAAGTTATCGACATAGGCTTCCAGCAGATCGCCGAACACGGCGGCATCGTCGCCCGACCAGTGGTCGAGGAAATGGCGGAAATAGAGTCGGCATGACTCGCGCGAGCTTCCGACCAGTTGCGCGGCCCATGGCAGCTGCTGGAAGTATTGATACCAGACTTCGATCAGGTGGCCGGGCTGGCCGTAGCGCTGGCCGAGGCCCGGATAGGGCGTGCAGAGATAGAGCGTGCCGGTCAGCCGCTGCGGGGCATGATGCGACATCGCCTGCATGACATAAGCGCCGAGATCGCCGCCGATCGCGCCGAAGCTGCCATGGCCGAGCGCATCCATGACTGCGAACATATCCAGCGCGTGGCGCTCCGCAGTCGCGGACGCGTCGGGGCCCGGCACCGGCTTGCCGGTGTCGCCGCAGCCGCGCAGGTCGGGCGCAATCAGCTCGAAGCTGTCGCCGAGGTGCAGCATCAGCGGGCGCCACACCAGCCAGAACTCCGGCCAGCCATGGAGCAGCAGCAGCGGCGGGCCCTTGCCGAACCGCGCGACGTTGACGCGCAGGCCGTCGATGTCGATTTTCTGTTGCTTGATGCCAGCCGCGGCTGCGTCCGCGAAGGCTTTTTCCAGTGCCGTCATTGCGACCTCCTGTGGTTTTGCCGCAGGCTGTCCGCGTTCGCGCGTCCGGTCCAATACTCGTTCGATACGCTAGCAGAGCTATTGCGTATTGCTGCCGGCGCCGGCCGCCGTGCTATATCGCCGGCATGGAATTGCGACACCTGCGATATTTCGTGGCGCTCGGCGAAGAATTGAATTTCACGCGCGCGGCCGAGCGGCTGCACATCGCGCAACCGCCGCTGAGCCAGCAGATCCGTCAGCTCGAGGAGGAGCTCGGCGTCACGCTGCTGCAACGGAATAGCCGTCCGGTCAGGCTCACCGAGGCCGGCGAGCTGTTCCTTGTGCGTGCCCGCGCGCTGCTCGCAGGTCTCGAAGAGGCAGTTGCGGACACGCGGCGCGTCGGTCGCGGTCAGGCCGGCAAGCTCGGAATCGGTTTCGTCGGCTCCGCGATGTTTGCCGGCCTTGCCGATATTGTCGGCGCCTATCGCGACGCCTGTCCCGATGTCGAGCTCGTGCTTGACGAGATGCTGGCAGCCGAGATCGCCGAGGCGCTGCGGCGGCGTCGCATCGATGTCGGCTTCGCGCGTCCGGCGCTGTTGCCCGAAGCGGGTCTTGCCCAGCGTGTCATCCTCGATGAGCCGTATGTTGCAGCGCTGCCGCGCGCGCATCCCCTCGCGGCGCGCGGCGAGATCGCGCTCGCCGAATTGTCCGACGATGCCTTCGTGCTTTATCCGGTCCGCCCCGAGCCTTCGGTCACCGGCCTGATCATCGCGGCCTGCCAGGCCGCCGGCTTCACGCCGCGGCTTGCGCAGGAGGTGCTTCATCTGCAAACTGCGATCGGCCTGATTGCCGCGGGCGTCGGTGTGTCGCTTGTTCCGGAGGCCGCGGCACGCGCGCAGACGGGGCGCGGCGTGGCTTACGTGCGGCTTGCTGCGCCAATGGTGACGGCGCCGCTCACGATCGCGTGGCGTGAAGAGGATGTCTCGCCCGCCGTGCAGCGCCTGCTCGACATCGCGACGCGCTGGCGCGGGATCGCGCTGCGCTCTGCGCCCTGAGGAACCGACGAGCGGACGCAATCGACTGGACGATGACGGCGCTGCGCGCTGCCATCGCAAACTTGCGCGACGCCGCACCGCAGCGACGTTTTCCCGCTTGCCAAAAGTCAAACGCAGGCAGAGCATGAATGGTCGCCGACCCAATCATGGGCCGAGCTCCAAAACGAGGAGGCGGCAATGGGACAAGACGTCAGAAGTCCCCGAGGTCCACGGTGCATCGCGCTGGTGGGCCCTTTCCAAAGCGGTAAAACCACACTTCTGGAAGCGATCCTGGCGCGCACAGGCGCCATCAAGTCTGCCGGCAGCGTCGATGCCGGAACCTCCGTCGGCGATGCCAGCCCCGAGGCGCGTCAACACAAGATGGGCGTAGGCCTGACCGCCGCGACCACCACCTTTATGGGGGACAGCTACACCTTTATCGATTGCCCCGGCTCGATCGAATTCGCGCACGACATGCGTGCCGCGTTGCCGGCAGTCGATGCAGCGGTCGTGGTCTGCGAGGCTGACGAGAAGAAGCTGCCGCAGCTGCAGATCATCCTGCGCGAGCTCGAGGAGCTCGGGATTCCCCGTTTCCTGTTCCTGAACAAGATCGATCGCGCCAACAAGCGCGTCCGCGAGACGCTTGCGACGCTGCAACCGGCCTCGCGTGTCCCGCTGGTGCTGCGCCAGATCCCGATCTGGAACGGCGATCTGATCGAGGGCTTTGTCGATCTCGCGCTGGAGCGCGCCTTCGTCTATCGCGAGCACAAGCCGTCGGAGGTGATGGCGCTCGAGGGCGGCAATCTCGACCGCGAGAAGGAAGCCCGCTTCTCGATGCTGGAGAAGCTCGCCGATCACGACGATGCGCTGATGGAGCAGTTGCTGGAGGATATCCAGCCGCCGCGCGATGCCGTGTTCGACGATCTCGCCCGCGAACTGCGCGAAGGGCTGATCTGCCCGGTGCTGCTGGGGGCGGCGAGCCGCGAGAACGGCGTGCTCCGTCTGATGAAGGCGCTACGCCATGAGGCACCCGGCGTCACTGAGACCGCCAAGCGGCTCGGCATCAAGGAGCAGAAGGACGCGCTGGCCTACGTGTTCAAGACCGTGCATTTGCAGCACGGCGGCAAGCTGTCGTTCGCACGCCTGCTGATGGGCCGGCTCGATGACGGCGCGACGCTGCAATCCTCGTCCGGCGACAGCGGGCGGGTCTCCGGCATCCTCGCGGTCTCGGGCGCGCATGACAGCAAGCGGCCGCAGGCCGAGGCCGGCGACGCCGTCGCGCTCGGCAAGCTCGATGCGATCAAGACCGGCGATACGCTCTCGAGCGGCAAGACGGCTCCGGCCTCGCTGGTCAAGGTCGAGCCGGCTGCGGCCGTGCTGTCGATCTCGATCGCCGCGACCGATCGCAAGGACGACGTCAAGCTCGGCCAGGCGCTGCTGCGCCTGAACGAGGAAGATCCCTCGCTGACCATGATCCAGAACCCGCGCACCCATGACACCGTGTTGTGGGGGCAGGGCGAGATGCATCTGCGCGTCGCGCAGGAGCGGCTGAAAGACCGCTACGGCGTCAGCGTCAAATCGCATCCGCCGGCGATCGGCTACCAGGAGACCATCCGCAAGGCCGTCACCCAGCGCGGCCGGCACAAGAAGCAGTCCGGCGGCCACGGCCAGTTCGGCGACGTCGTGCTCGACATCAAGCCGAAGCCGCGCGGCTCCGGTTTCGAATTCCACGAGAAGGTGGTCGGCGGCGCGGTGCCGCGCAACTATATCGGCGCGGTGGAGGAGGGGGTCGTCGACGCCCTGACGCGTGGGCCGCTCGGCTTCCCCGTCATCGACGTCGATGTCACGCTGACGGATGGCTCCTATCACAGCGTCGACTCCTCCGACTTGGCCTTCCGGACCGCGGCCAGGGTTGGCGTCAGTGAGGCGCTGCCCCAGTGCCAGCCGGTGCTGCTGGAGCCGATCCACATGGTCGAGATCGTCTGTCCGACCGATGCGACCGCCAAGATCAACGCGATCCTGTCGGCGCGCCGCGGCCAGATCCTCGGCTTCGATACCCGCGACGGCTGGAGCGGCTGGGACTGCGTTCGCGCCACGATGCCGGAATCCGAGATCGGCGACCTCATCGTCGAGCTGCGCTCGGCGACCGCCGGCGCCGGCACCTTCAAGCGCCAGTTCGACCGCATGGCCGAGGTGACGGGCCGTGCCGCCGACCAGATCATCGCCGCGCATCGCGACGCGGCGTGAGGCTGTCGCAACAATCACGCCCCGCGCGGGCGTGATTGTTGGCAGCGTGGCCGGCGCCAGTTCAAGCGCGATGAGATTGGGTTGAATCGTCATCGCGCTTGAGCTTTGTCTGAGCATGATCTTTTCGGAAAACCGCTTCGCACTTGTCCGGATCATGCTTTAGCTTGCGTCCCTGATGGGGGCGCAAGGACAGCATGCTAGAATCCCGCCGCAACCTGGCGCTGGCCTGCGCGCTCAGCGCGCTGGCCGGCTATGTCGACGGCATCGGCTATCTGCATCTCGGCGGACTGTTCGTCTCCTTCATGAGCGGCAACTCGACGCGGCTCGGCGTGACCTTGGCCGAGGGGCATTGGCAGCATGCGCTGGAGGCGCTGGAGTTGATCGTGCTGTTCGTCGCGGGAGCTGCGGCCGGCAGCCTGGTCGTGCTGAGCCCGCTTGCCCATCGCCAGCCGCTGATCCTGCTGATCGAGGCGCTGCTGCTGACGGCGGCGGCAACGGCCTATGCGTATGGCCTGCCGAACGCCGCGGTCGCCGCCATCGTGCTGGCGATGGGGCTTGAGAATGCCGTTTTCCAGCTCGAGGGCGGGGCCGGGCTGGGTCTCACCTATGTTACGGGTGCGCTGGTCAAGGCCGGCCAGCTGATCGCCGCGGCGCTGACCGGCGGCGCGCCCTGGGCCTGGCTGCCCAACCTGCTGCTATGGGCGGCGCTGGTTGCCGGTGCGCTCGCCGGCGCATTGGCGTACCGCTGGATCAATCTCGCCGCGATCTGGTTTGCCGCGGGCGCCGCGTTCGCCCTCAGCGCGCTGGTTGCCGCAACCGCGAAGCGGACGGATTGACAGCGAGCCTGCGTTGGCCGATGTCACGGTCATGACCTCCGCAACCAAGACCCGCGCCGCGTGCCTGATCGGCTGGCCGGCGGCGCATTCCCGCTCGCCGCTGATCCATCATTACTGGCTGCGCACGCTCGGCCTCGAGGGCGGCTATGTGATCGAGGCCGTGCCGCCGGAGGATTTCAAGGACTTCCTGTTCCGCCTGTCGCTGCGCGGCTTCGTCGGCGCCAACGTCACCCGTCCGCACAAGGAACACGCGCTGGCACTGTCGACGCCGGATGAGCGCGCCCGCGCGGTCGGTGCCGCCAACACGCTGTGGTTTGCCGATGGCGAGTTGCGCTCGACCAACACCGATGTCGAAGGCTTCATCAATAATCTCGACGCCTGTGCGCCCGGCTGGGACAAGACCGAGGACGCGCTGGTGCTCGGCGCCGGCGGCGCGGCGCGCGCGGTGGTGTTCGGCCTGATCGAGCGCGGCATCGCACGCGTCCATCTGGTCAACCGCAGCATCGATCGCGCCCGCGCGCTCGCAGAACTATATGGTGCGCGTGTTCATCCCGCGACCTGGGACAAGGTCGGCGAGCTGCTGCCGCGCGCCGGCCTGCTCGTCAACACGACGTCGCTCGGCATGCACGGCCAGCCCGCGCTCGAGATCGATGTCGGGCTGTTGCCGCAGGGCGCGGTTGTTTCTGATATTGTCTATGTGCCGCTGGTGACGCCGCTGCTGGCGGCGGCGCAGGCACGCGGCCTCAAGACCGCCGACGGGCTCGGCATGCTGCTGCACCAGGCGGTGCGCGGTTTCGAATTGTGGTTCGGGCAGCGCCCGCACGTCACGCCGGAATTGCGTGCGATCGTGGAAGCCGATCTCACAAAGACTTGAGGTCTGGAATAGCGTCTCCGAGGCGGGGTCTCGTGTTAGTCCCCCCGCGTTCCCTCCCGGAGATCAACCATGCCTGCCCGCCGTTCCCATCTCGTTCGTCCGTTCATTGCGCTTGCGATGATGACGGCATCCACGCTCTACGCGCTCGCGCAGCAGCCGCCGACGCCGACCCGGGTGCGTGGAACCGTCGAAAGTGTCGACGGCGATACGCTGGCGGTGAAGTCGCGCAGCGGTGAGGACGTCAAGCTGCATATGGCAGGCAACATGGTGGTGCTCGGTCTCACCAAGATCGCCCTGTCCGACATCAAGGTCGGTTCCTTCATCGGCGCGACCACGGTGCCCGGCCCCGACGGCACGCCGAAGGCGGTCGAGGTGCATGTCTTCCCGGAGAACATGCGCGGCACCGGCGAGGGTTCGCGGCCCTACGATCTGAAGCCGAACAGCAGCATGACCAATGCAACCGTCGCGCAATCCGTGGTCAGCAATGACGGCAAGACCTTGCAGGTCAAATACAAGGACGGCGAGAAGACGGTGCAGGTTTCACCCGACACGCCTGTCGTAACCTATGTTCCCGGCGACAAGGCCGACCTGAAGGCTGGCGCCAAGATCATCGCCTTTATGAAGAAATTGCCCGACGGCTCGCTGGAAACTGACCGCGTCAGCGTCGGCCGCGACGGCCTCACGCCGCCGATGTGACGTCTTTCCCCCTCTCCCACGCAACCGGGATTTATCCCGGTTGCGCATGATGATGTTGCGCAAGTCGGGCAAGCCCGACTTGCGTGTGGGAGAGGGTCGCTTCGCGCAGCGAAGCGGGGTGAGGGGTCTGTCTTCGCGGATAGAGACCCCTCATCCGTCGCGGACTGCGCATAGCCGATGCGCAGCATCGGCGTCCCTCAAGAACGGCGGCCTCTTGGGCCGCCTATGGCCACCTTCTCCCACAAGGGGAGAAGGGAAGAGAGCGCAGCATCACCTGTCCGTTACCGCAGTAACAGCCCATCATCCGGTGCGTAGTTGTCCCGTGAGCCGTTGCTCCCGAAAGGAGTTGTGGCTTGCACGGAATACCACCAACTCCCCGGTGTTCCTGACTCCGCCAGCCAAACTCATGAGGAACATCATGCCGAAATCGCTGCCACTCGCCGCATTGCTTGTCGTTGCCTTTGCTTCCGCCGCATCGGCACAGCAGCCGCCGACGGTGCGCATCCGCGGCACCATCGAGGCCGTCGACGGCGCGATGCTGTCGATCAAGTCGCGCGACGGTGCCGACATGAAGGTGCGGACCACGGACAACGTCGCGGTGTTCGGCGTCACCAAGACCGATCTGTCGGAGATCAAGCCCGGTTCCTATATCGGCGTCACCGCGATGCCCGAGCCCGACGGAACGCAGAAGGCGATCGCGGTTCACATCTTTCCGGAAAACCAGCGCGGCGCGGCCGAAGGCTTCCGCCCGTGGGACCTGCGCGCCAACTCGACCATGACCAATGCCACGGTCGCCGAGACCGTGAAGGGCACTGACGGCCAGAACATCACGGTGAAATACAAGGACGGCGAGAAGAAAGTCGTGGTGCCGCCGGACACCCCGGTCGTCACCTTCGTCTCCGGCGAGAAATCCGAGTTGAAGCCGGGCGCCAAGATCATCATCTTCGGCGCGGTGAAGAAGGACGACGGCACGCTGGAAGCGAACCGCGTCAATGTCGGACGCGACGGGATCGCGCCGCCGATGTGAGGTCCTGCGCAACCCTCTCAACGCGTCGTCCCGGCGAGAGCCGGGACCGATAACCACAGGGTTGAGTTGTTGAAGCGCGCTGTGGCCGCAGCGTTGCGAAGCGATCACCATCGGTGGTTATGGGTCCCGGGTCCGCTTCGCTTGCCCGGGACGACGAAGATTATGTAGCCTTCAGATCAAACCGCCAGCACCTTGTCGTCGATCTCGGCGATGGTGTTGACGCCGCACAACCCCATCGTGGTGGTGAGCTCCTTGCCGAGGATGTCGAGCGCCTTGGCGACGCCGGCCTGGCCGCCGGCGCCGAGGCCGTAAGCATAGGCGCGGCCGATCATGCAGGACTTCGCGCCGAGCGCGAGCGCGCGCATGATGTCCATGCCGGTGCGGATGCCACCGTCGAACATGATCTCCATCTGCGAGCCGACCGCGTCGGCGATCTCCGGCAGCACCTCGATCGACGACGGCGCGCCGTCGAGCTGACGGCCGCCATGGTTGGAGACCACGATCGCCTGCGCGCCGCTCTTGGCGGCGAGCTCGGCATCCTCGACGTCGAGGATGCCTTTCAGGATCAGCTTGCCCGGCCAGATCGAGCGGATCCAGTCGATGTCCTTCCAGTTCAGTGTGGTGTCGAACTGCGAGGCGGTCCATTCCGACAGCTTGACGATGTCGTCCATGCCTTTGACGTGACCGGCGATGTTGCCGAAGGTGCGGCGCTTGCCTTGCAGCACGCCCGACACCCAGGCCGGCTTGGTCGCGAAGTCGATCAGCTTCGACAGCGACCATTCCGGCGGCACCGTCATGCCGTTCTTGATGTCCTGGTGGCGCTGGCCGATCACCTGCAAATCGACGGTCAACACCAGTGCCGAGCACTTGGCTGCGATCGCCCGCTCGATCAGCGATTTGATGAAGCCACGGTCCTTCATGACGTAGAGCTGGAACCAGAACGGCTTGTCGACGGCGGCCGCGATGTCCTCGATCGAGCAGATCGACATCGTGCTCTGGGTGAAGGGAATGCCGGCCGCCTGCGCGGCGCGGCAGGCGTAGATCTCGCCGTCGCCATGCTGCATGCCGAGCAGGCCGACCGGCGCCAGGATCAGCGGCATCGCCGAGGGCTCGCCGAGGATGGTGGTCGCGAGGGTACGCTTGGAGACGTCGACCAGGATGCGCTGGCGGAACTTGATCTGCTGGAGGTCCTCGGAGTTGGCGCGCAGCGTATCCTCGGTGTAGGAGCCGCGATCCGCATAGTCGAAAAACGCCTTCGGCACCCGGCGCTTGTGCAGCTGGCGCAGGTCTTCGATGCAGGTAATGTGCTTCATGGACGTTCCCGGCCCTTCTTCTATGTCGCAAGTTCTATGTAACGGGTCTTGGTAGTTAGTCTTGCAGCTGTTCGGTCTCGGCGTCATCTAACATGGTTGGGTGGCCCGCCAAATCGAAGACGGATGGGAGAGTGCGATGACGCAATCAGGCACCAAGCCGAAGGCAGACGACGACGCTGAAAAGCGCCGGCTCGACGAGGCCCTGGAAGAGGGGCTCGAGGAGACGTTTCCCGGTTCCGACCCCGTCAATGTCACCCAGCCGGCCCCTACCAAGGGCGACCGGCACGTCAAACGCGACGGCAAAGGGTAGGGGGCAGCGCGCCTTCCCGGGGATTGCGGGAAGAGAAATAATGTTATATTTTCAGCGCCTTAAGGTCGAAAGAGGTGGTTCGGCCGCGGTAATGATTCATCATATTTTTTGAAGTCATTTTAGCGCCTGGCAGTCTATAAGGCCGATGCACGCTACACTGGTAGGCGTTCGGGACTCTCTCGCCGGGTGGTTCGAGAGGTCCGTGTTGGGGGTATCATGAGCCGCAAATATTTCGGGACCGATGGAATTCGGGGCCGCGCCAATGGGCTGATCACGCCGGAGCTCGCGCTCAAGGTGGGGCAGGCCGCAGGGTTGGTGTTTCAGCGTGGCGACCATCGCCATCGCGTCGTGATCGGCAAGGACACGCGGCTGTCCGGCTATATGATCGAATACGCCATGGTCGCGGGTTTCACCTCGGTCGGCATGGACGTGCTGCTGGTCGGCCCGATGCCGACGCCTGCGATCGCGATGCTGACCAAGTCGATGCGCGCCGATCTCGGCGTGATGATCTCGGCGTCGCATAATCTCTTCGAAGACAACGGCATCAAGCTGTTCGGCCCGCAGGGCTTCAAGCTCTCCGACGACGTCGAGAAGCAGATCGAGCAGCTGCTCGACGAATCGCTCGACCGCCGTCTGGCGCAGAGCGCGAGCCTCGGCCGCGCCCGCCGTATCGACGGCGTCCATGACCGCTACATCGAATTCGCCAAGCGCACGCTGCCGCGCGACCTTTCGCTCGACGGCCTGCGGGTCGTGGTCGATTGCGCCAATGGCGCCGCCTACAAGGTGGTGCCGGAAGCGCTGTGGGAGCTCGGTGCCGACGTGGTGCCGATCGGGGTCGACCCCGACGGCTTCAACATCAACAAGGAGTGCGGCTCGACCTCGCCGGAAGCGCTGTCGCGGAAGGTGCGCGAGATGCGCGCCGATATCGGCATCGCGCTCGATGGCGACGCCGATCGCGTTATCCTGGTCGACGAGCGCGGCCACATCGTCGACGGCGACCAGCTGCTCGCGGTGATCGCGCAGAGCTGGAAGGAAGAAGGGCGCCTGGCCAAGCCCGGCATCGTTACGACAGTGATGTCCAATCTCGGGCTCGAGCGCTTCCTGCAGGGCCTCGGGCTTTCGATGGTCCGCACGCCGGTCGGCGACCGCTATGTGCTCGAGCAGATGCTGAGCGGCGGCTACAATCTCGGCGGCGAGCCGTCGGGTCACATCATCATGTCGGACTATTCGACCACCGGCGACGGCTTCGTCGCGGCGTTGCAGGTGCTTGCCGTGGTGCAGAAGCTGCGCCGCCCGGTGTCGGAGATCTGCCGGCGTTTCGAACCCTTGCCGCAAATCCTGAAGAACGTGCGCTATCGCAGCGGCAAGCCGCTCGACGACGCCGAGGTCAAGTCGGCGATCACCGACGGCGAGAACCGCCTCAACGGCCATGGCCGTCTGTTGATCCGTCCCTCCGGCACCGAGCCGGTGATCCGGGTTATGGGCGAGGGCGACGACCGCATCCTGGTGGAAGAGGTCGTCGACAACATCGTCAGCGCCCTCGGCCACGCCGCCGCGGCTTGATTTACAGAACGAGCCTGCCGGACCCGTCATCCCCGCGCAAAGGCTTTGCCTTTGTCGCTGGAGGTGCGAGCTCTTGCGAGCCTCGAAGGATGAACGGCCCGGCTGGTGGCCGTCGCCCTTCGAGGCTCGCTCCGCTCGCACCTCAGGGTGACGGTGATGGAGTTCTCGCCCACGGCAGCAACCACACGGCGCATCGCTGCCATCGGCTAGCGCAACTGGTCCCGGCTACCTCCGCGTCGTACGACACGGAGGTATTTTGGCGAATCTGTCCGGGAATGCTGCATTGAACAAGCCTGTCGTGAGCGAAGAGGCACTGGGCGAGCCGGTGCAGGTCGCCGAGCTGACCTCTGCGCAGGCCGCGAAAGCGGCGGCCGCGGCGGGGCCGGCCTATGTCGTGCTTGCCGGCATCAGCTTCTCGCACTTCCTCAACGACACGATGCAGTCGCTGATCGCCTCGGTCTATCCGATCCTGAAGGACAATTACGCGCTCGACTTCGCGCAGATCGGCATGATCACGCTGGCGTTTCAATTCACGGCTTCGCTGCTGCAGCCGCTGGTCGGGCATTTCACCGACAAGAAGGCGCAGCCGTTCTCGCTGTCGATCGGCATGGGCTTCACGTTCTTCGGGCTACTCTTGCTCAGCGTCGCGCACTCTTACGGAATCATCCTGATCGCGGCGTCGCTGGTCGGTCTCGGCTCCGCGGTGTTCCATCCGGAATCCTCGCGCATCGCGCGGCTGGCGTCCGGCGGACGCTACGGCTTCGCGCAATCGGTGTTCCAGCTCGGCGGAAGTTTCGGCACCTCGATGGGGCCGGTGCTCGCCGCGTTGATCGTGGTGCCGTTCGGTCAGCCCTCGATCGCCTGGTTCTCCTCGATCGCGTTCCTCGCCATCGTGATCCTGTGGCGCATCGGCGTCTGGTACAAGCCGCAGATATCGGGCAAGCAGGCGGCCATCATCGAGCGGCATCCCGATCATCCGGATCAGCGGCGCGTGATGACCGCGCTCCTCGTGCTGGTCGCGCTGCTGTTCTCCAAGCAGCTCTACGTCTCGAGCCTGTCGAGCTACTACATCTTCTATCTGATCGACCGGTTCGGCGTCTCGACGCAGGCCGCGCAGCTCTATCTCTTCATTTTCCTTGCCGCCAACGCCGCGGGCGCGTTCATCGGCGGGCCGCTCGGGGACCGCTTCGGCCGCAAATACGTGATCTGGTTCTCGATCCTCGGCGCGTTGCCGTTCACCCTGGCACTGCCCTATGCCGGCCTGTTCGCAAGCGCCGTGCTGACGGTTGTGATCGGCCTGATCATCTCGTCGGCGACGTCGGCGATCATCGTGTTCGCGCAGGAATTGATGCCGCATCGTTTCGGCATGATCTCCGGCGTGTTCTTCGGCGTCGCGTTCGGGATCGGCGGCCTCGGCGCTGCCGTGCTCGGCAAGCTCGCCGACCACACCTCGATCGCCTTCGTCTATCAGCTGTGCGCATTCCTGCCGGCGATCGGACTGCTCGCGGTGTTCCTGCCGAAGATGCCGAAGGCGGTTCGCTGAGCTTCTCGGCGGTGAGGGCGCGTACGCTTCGCCCGCATTAAGCATTCGCTAACGAACCCCGCTTGCGTGCGCCGCAAACCGTGCGCTTGCGTCAACGCTTCATTAGCACTTGTGGCGAGATCGCCATCTTTCACCGGCACGCGCGCGTAGTTATGGACCCATAAGCAACAGCCGCGGGAATAGGTGAGAGAAAATCAACCTTAAAAATTAGGGTTAAGTGCCGCTTAAACATTTGCTGCCATCGTCCGCCCGTGAGTTTCAGACGTGGGGCTTTCGTGTCGCCTCACTTGGCCCAAAAGGACGAAGCCAATGCGTAGCGTAAAGACCCTGATTGCCGCAGGAGCGGCATCCCTGCTGTCCTCGGCGGCGGCGTTCGCCGCCGACATGCCCATCATGCCGCCGCCTCCGATGGCGTATGCTCCTCCGCCGGTCCAGGATTTCGGCGGCTGGTATCTGCGCGGCGACATCGGCATGACCAACACGCAGGCCAAGCTGCACAGCAACGCTTACGACACGCTGCCGGCCGGTACCGCGTTCAGCCAGTTTGGCACCGGCTTCGACAGCGGCATGCTGTTCGGCGTCGGCGTCGGCTATCAGTTCAACAGCTGGTTCCGCGCTGACATCACCGGTGAGTATCGTTCGAAGGTGAGCTTCAACGGCACCGATTTCTTCACGTTCCCCGGGCCGAGCTCGCTCGGCGACACTTATCATGGCGGCGTGCAGAGCTGGGTCGGCCTCGCGAACATCTACGCCGATCTCGGCACCTGGGGCTGCTTGACCCCGTTCATCGGTGCCGGTGTCGGTGCCGCTGTCATCAAGACCTCGGCCTTCTCGGACATTGCCACCTTCCCGAGCGGGTCCGGTCTGACCAGCTCCTACATCGCCGACGGTGCGACCAAGACCAACTTCGCCTGGGCGCTGCATGCCGGTGTCGCCTACAAGGTCACCAACAACTTCACGGTCGAACTGGCCTATCGCTACCTCGACATGGGCACCGCCGGCCACGGCCAGGGTCACTTCTTCGATGGCACACCGGCCGGTCCCTCGACCTTCCAGTATCGCGACATGACCTCGCAGGATGTGAAGCTCGGCGTGCGCTTCGCTCTGCCCTGCTGCGACGTGCTGCCTCCGCCGCCGCCGCCCCCGCTGATCCGCAAGGGCTGATAGAGTTAATTTCGACCCTCCACGGTTAACGATTGCAACGGCGCGGGATCATCCCGCGCCGTTTTGCTTTGCGCCTCGCGTCGCGCAGTTCTGCAACTTGCGTGCTCGAAATCAGCCGGCGACAACGATTGGTTAAGGTTAACAGGCGATGATCAACGCGCATTCGGTGAGTAAATTGGAGCGTTGCGATGCGTAGGTTCTTGCTGGCGGCGATGATGTTCGGGGCGGTGACCGGCGCACATGCGGCCGACATGCCCGACCTCCCGATTCTGCGCGGCGGCTTCAGCGACGCGCCCAGCGCCCCCGTCAACTGGCGTGGCTTCTACATCGGAGGCCAGGGTGGCTACGGTTCGTCCGATGAGAATTTCAGCGGCACGAACGCCAACCTGCTCGCTGGATTGCTGGATCATAATGTCATCCAGCAGATGGACGTCTCGAACTGGAATCTCGGTCTCGGCAAGGCATCCCAGCGTTCCTCGGCCTGGGGCGCCTTCGCCGGTTACAACTGGCAATACGACGACGTCGTCGTCGGCATTGACGCGAGCTACATGCACGGAAAGTTCGGCGGCGCCTCCCTCGCGAGCAAGGAGCTGGTGAGCGGCAATGCGCTGACCGACGGCAATTTCCATGACGTGCGAGTTGATTCGTCGGCGGCGATCCGAATCAACGACATGGCGACGATCCGCGGCCGTGCCGCGTATGCCTGGGGATGCTTCCTGCCCTACATCTTCGGAGGCGTCGCGTTCGGCAATGCCGACATCTCGCGCACCGTGACGGTCAATGACGCGGTCAGCAACAGTCAATTGGGGCCATTCACGCAACTCGCACCACTGACCGCGTCTGACGTTCTGCACAATCATCTGGTGTTTGGCTATACCGGCGGTCTCGGCTTCGACGTCAACATCACGGGCGGGCTGTTCATGCGTGCGGAGTGGGAATACGTCCGCTTCACGTCCACCGTCGATACCAGCATCAACACCGTGCGCGCGGGTCTCGGTTACAAGTTCTGAGGCAAAGCCGCGCAGCTTGACAGCGTATGGCGTGACTGGTCCGATATCGCTCCGCAAGCGGAGCGACCTCATATGAAAATCTACGGCGACGCCAATTCAGGCAATTGCCTGAAGGTGAAATGGGTGTGCGACCGGCTGTCGCTGCCATACACATGGGTCGAGATCGACACCATGAAGGGGGGCAGCCGGACCGCGGATTTCCTCAAGCTGAACGGCTGGGGCCAGGTGCCGACGGTGGAGCTGGATGACGGCCGCACGCTGGCGCAGTCCAACGCCATCATCCGCTATCTCGCGCGCGGCAGCGATCTGATTCCCGGCGATCCCTATCGTGCGGCGCAGATGGATGCCTGGATGTTCTGGGAGCAGAACAGCCACGAGCCCTATGTCGCCGTCTGCCGCTTTCAGGCCGTCTATCTCGGCAAGCCCGTCTCGGAGATCGATCCGAATCTCATCAAGCGCGGCTATGGGGCGCTCGATCATCTGGAGCGGCATCTTGCGGGTGCGCAATTCCTGGTCGGAGACCAGTTCTCGCTCGCCGATGTGTCGCTGCTTGCCTATACGCGCATGGCGGAGGACGGCGGCCTTGCGCTCGAAGGCTATCCCATGATCCGCCGCTGGATCGCGGCCGCCGAGCAGGTGCTCGCGCTGCCGCCGGTCCGCTGACCTCAGGTGAATGCTGCCATGAGCGAAACCTCGTCGATCACGATCCGCCCCGCGCGCCGCGAGGACGTCGCCGCCATCGTCGCCATGCTGGCCGACGATCCGCTCGGCAGCGCGCGCGAGCGGATCGAGGATCCGCTGCCGCAAAGCTATTACGACGGCTTCGCGCGGGTCGAGCGCGATCCCAATTTGCAGCTGGTCGTCGCCGTCGACGGGGAGGGCGCCGTCGTCGGCTGCCTGCAACTCGCGGTGCTGCCGGGCATCAGCTCGCAGGGCTCTTCGCGCGGTCTGCTTGAAGACGTCCGCGTCGCAACGCATTGCCGCAGCCGCGGCATCGGCGAGTTGCTGGTGCAATGGGCGGTCGGCGAAGCGCGTACGCGAGGCTGCATGCTCGTCGAGCTCTTGACGCATCACACGCGCGTCGATGCGCAGCGCTTCTATGAGCGGCTTGGATTCGCGCGCAGCCATGTCGGCATGACGCTTCGCTTTTGACGCTCGCGCGAAGTTGTGCCGCACACAAGGCAATGCCTGCGGTAGCCGTTGCTGCGCGATCCGGTTAACAGCCAATAAACTAATCCGGCCTCCGTGATTTTACGGGGCGGAACGAGTCCGGTATGTCGGACGTCTCCCACGGGGCGACGGGCAACTGGGGATTGGAATGTCGGAATATTCGATCGTGCGGGTCGGCAACGAGTACATCGTGCAGGCCGGCGATAAGAGCATTTTGAGAATATCGAGCCGGCGCAAGGCAGTTAAGATCATGACTCTGGCGGCAGATTTGCTCGATCAGGAGATGGTGCAGCAGGTCGAGGACTCCCCATCAATCAGCCGTGATCTCGCGATTGTTCCGGAAAAGTCCGAACTTCCTTGACGTTTGGGTACCTTTCCACTACCTCCGACGGCGGGATACCTCTCCCCACCGAGAGGCAGCTATCTGGAAGGGTAGACTATGACTGCAGCGAAGCCCGCTTCGCGGCCTAACGTGCCGCATTTCTCCTCCGGCCCCTGCGCAAAGCGCCCCGGCTGGAACCCCAACAATCTCAAGGACGCAGCCCTCGGCCGCTCGCATCGTGCGAAGGTCGGCAAGGTCAAGCTCAAGCTCGCGATCGAACTGACGCGCGAGGTACTTGAAGTGCCTGCCGACTACAAGATCGGCATCGTGCCGGCGTCGGACACCGGCGCGGTCGAGATGGCGCTGTGGTCGCTGCTCGGTGCGCGGCCCGTCACCACTATCGCCTGGGAATCCTTCGGCGAAGGCTGGGTCAGCGACATCGTCAAGGAATTGAAGCTGAAGGACGTCACCAAGCTGAACGCGGCTTACGGTGAAATCCCCGATCTTTCCAAGGTCGATCCGAAGTCGGATATCGTCTTCACCTGGAACGGCACCACCTCGGGCGTGCGCGTGCCGAACGCCGATTGGATCAGCGCGGATCGCGAAGGCCTCACGATCTGCGACGCGACCTCCGCCGCCTTCGCGCAGCCGCTCGATTTCGCCAAGCTCGACGTCGTCACCTTCTCCTGGCAGAAGGCGCTCGGCGGTGAAGCCGCGCACGGCATGCTGATCCTGTCGCCGCGCGCGGTGGAACGGCTCGAGACCTACAAGCCGGCCTGGCCGTTGCCGAAGATCTTCCGTCTCACCAAGGGCGGCAAGCTCAATCAGGGCATCTTCGAAGGCGAGACCATCAACACGCCGTCGATGCTGTGCGTCGAGGATTATCTCGATGCACTGAACTGGGCGAAGTCGATCGGCGGCCTGAAGGCCCTGATCGCGCGCGCCGACGCCAACACCAAGGCGATCGCCGACTGGAAGGCGAAGACGCCCTGGATCGACTTCCTGGCCAAGGATGCCGCGATCCGCTCCAACACCTCGGTGTGCCTGAAGTTCACCGATCCCGCGATCACCTCGCTCCCCGCTGACGCGCAGGCCGACTTCTGCAAGAAGCTGGTCGCGCTGGTGGAGAAGGAGAATGCCGGCTTCGACTTCGCGTATTACCGCGATGCGCCGGCGGGCCTGCGGATCTGGTGCGGCGCCACCGTCGAGGCAAAGGACGTCGAGCTGCTGACGCAGTGGATCGACTGGGCCTTTGCGGAGACCAAGGCTGCGCTGCCCAAGGCCGCGTAAGTTTTTCTCTTGTCACCTCTCCCCGTTCCTACGGGGAGAGGTCGGATTGCGCAGCAATCCGGGTGAGGGGCCCTTTCGGCTTGTTCCTCGCCTGTGGCTGCCCCTCACCCCAACCCTCTCCCCGCAAGTACGGGGCGAGGGAGAAGTGATCAGAGACTTCACCACATCGGTCCAAGAGACCCGCCCGCCGCAGGGCAGAGGAACAGTCACATGACCAAGCCCAAAGTTCTGATTTCCGACGCGCTGTCGCCCGCCGCCGTGCAGATCTTCAAGGATCGCGGCGTCGAGGTCGACTTCCAGCCCAACCTCGGCAAGGACAAGGACAAGCTCGCCGAGATCATCGGCAATTATGATGGCCTTGCGATCCGCTCGGCCACCAAGGCGACCGCCAAGATCATCGAGAAGGCGACCAGGCTCAAGGTGATCGGCCGCGCCGGCATCGGCGTCGACAATGTCGAGATTCCGGCCGCGACCGCCAAGGGCATCATCGTGATGAACACGCCGTTCGGCAATTCGATCACGACTGCCGAGCACGCCATCACGCTGATGCTGGCGCTGGCGCGCGAGATCCCGCAGGCCGACGCCTCGACCCAGGCCGGCAAGTGGGAGAAGAACCGCTTCATGGGCGTCGAGATCACCGCCAAGACGCTGGGTGTGATCGGCTGCGGCAATATCGGCACGATCGTCGCCGACCGCGCGCTCGGCCTGCGCATGAAGGTGATCGCGTTCGATCCGTTCCTGTCGCCGGAGCGCGCCAAGGACATCGGCGTCGAGAAGGTCGAGCTCGACGATCTGCTCAAGCGCGCCGATTTCATCACGCTGCACACGCCGCTGACCGACAAGACCCGCAACGTCATCGACGCGGCCGCGATCGCCAAGATGAAGAAGGGTGTGCGCATCATCAACTGCGCCCGCGGCGGCCTGGTCGACGAGCAGGCGCTGGTCGATGCGCTGAATTCCAAGCATGTCGCGGGCGCCGCCTTCGACGTGTTCGTCGAGGAGCCGGCGACGACCAATGTGCTGTTCGGCCATCCCAACGTGATCTGCACCCCGCATCTCGGTGCCTCCACCACCGAGGCGCAGGAGAACGTCGCGCTGCAGGTCGCCGAGCAGATGTCGGACTATCTCCTGTCGGGCGCAATCTCCAACGCGGTCAACTTCCCCTCGATCACCGCCGAAGAGGCGCCGAAGCTGCGGCCGTTCATCGAGCTCGCCGAGAAGCTTGGCTCGTTCGCCGGCCAGCTCACCGAGAGCGGCATCCTCAAGACGGAGATCACCTATGAGGGCCATGTCGCCGAGATGAAGATCAAGGCGATCACTTCGGCGGTGTTGTCCGGCCTGCTGCGGCCGATGCTGGGCGAGGTCAACGTGGTCTCGGCGCCGGTTGTCGCCAAGGAGCGCGGCATGGTGGTGGACGAGGTCGTCCGCGCCGCGCAGAGCGACTATGAAAGCCTGATCACGGTCACCGTCACCACCGAGCGCCAGGAGCGTTCGGTGTCCGGCACCGTCTACGCCGACGGCAAGCCGCGGCTCGTCGACATCAAGGGCATCCGCGTCGACGCCGAGTTCGGCAAGTCGATGATCTACGTGACCAACGAGGACAAGCCGGGCTTCATCGGCGCGTTCGCGAGCCTCTTGGGTGATGCGAAAATCAATATCGCGACCTTCCATCTCGGCCGCGTCAAGCAGGGCGGCGACGCCATTGCGCTGGTCGAGGTCGACGGTGCTGTGCCGGCGGACTTGCTCAACAAGGTGCAGGCGCTGCCGCAGGTGAAGCAGGCGAAGGCTCTGACATTCTGAGGCACTGACGTTCTGAAAGTGCTGACGTTTTAAACGCTGTTCGAACGGTCCTGTTATCGCCCGGGAGCGTCCGGGCGTGACGAACGAAGATACCGCTCAAGCACGTCCAAATTCCGATCTGCGGAACATGACGCCGTCTCCGGCCCTGGAGGCGGCGTTTGTCGTTCCGGGACGTCCGGTATTGCTGTTGCGCCTGCCGAAAAATGTGTACGAACGGGCCACGACGCGCCACAATGACCATCATCTCAGAGGGAGAAAACAATGCGTGAAGCCGTAATCGTTTCCTACGCGCGCACCGGCCTGGCGAAGTCCGGCCGTGGCGGATTCAACATCACTCCACCGATGTCGCTGGCCGGGCACGCCATCAAGCACGCGGTCGAGCGCGCCGGCGTCGACAAGGATTATGTCGAGGATTGCTATCTCGGCAATTGCGCGCATGGCGCGCCGAACATCGGCCGCCAGGCGGCGCTGCTCGCCGGCCTGCCGAAGTCGACTGCCGGCGTCTCGGTGAACCGGTTCTGCTCGTCGGGCCTGCAGACCATCGCGATGGCCGCCAACTCCATTCGTTCGGACGGCTCCGATTGCATCGTCGCCGGCGGCGTCGAGAGCATCTCGATTCCCGGCGGCGGCTCGCCGAAGGAATCGATTGACCCGGATCTGCTGAAGACCGCGCCCGACATCTTCATGGCGATGATCGACACCGCCGACATCGTCGCCGAGCGCTACAAGCTCAGCCGCGAATACCAGGATGAGTATTCACTGGAGTCGCAGCGCCGCATGGCGGCCGCCCAGCAGGCCAACAAGTTCAAGGACGAAATCGTCCCGATGAAGACCAGGATGAAGGTGGTCGACAAGGCGACCAAGGCCGAGTCGATCGTCGACTACGTGGTCGACCGCGACGAGTGCAATCGCCCCGAGACCACGCTGGAGGGCCTTGCCAAGCTCGAGCCGGTCAAGGGCCCGGGCAAGTTCGTCACCGCCGGCAATGCCAGCCAGCTCTCCGACGGCGCCGCCGCGGTGGTGCTGATGGAAGCCAAGGACGCCGAGAAGCGCGGCCTCAACCCGCTCGGCCGCTTCGTCGCTTGGGCCTCGGCCGGCTGCGAGCCCGACGAGATGGGCATCGGTCCGGTGTTTGCCGTGCCGAAGCTCCTGAAGCGCCACGGCCTGAAGGTCGACGACATCGATCTCTGGGAGCTCAACGAGGCCTTCGCCAGCCAGTGCCTCTATTCGCGTGACCAGCTCGGCATCGATCCCGAGAAGTACAACGTCAATGGCGGCTCGATCGCGATCGGCCATCCGTTCGGCATGACGGGCGCCCGGCTCACCGGCCACCTGCTGCAGGAAGGTCGTCGCCGCAAGGCCAAGTGGGGCGTCGTGACCATGTGCATCGGCGGCGGTCAGGGCGGCGCGGGTCTGTTCGAGATCTACAGCTAAGCGCGATCGATACTGATTGCGTGAGAACGAGCGGTCCGGCGGCAACGCCGGGCCGTTTTTCGTTTGAGGTCGATCAAGACGCCGGCAAGTCCGCCGCGCGTTCGCCGAATTCGAGCGCGGCAACCAGCTCGAGCGTCCGCCTGAGATCCGCGGCCTGCTTGGCGCCAAATGCCGTCTCGAAGCGGTCCTGCGCCTCAAGCCAGGCGGTCTGCGACTCCGCCAGCTTGGCTTCGCCGCGCTTGGTCAACCGAACCAGCCGGCTGCGGCGGTCGTTGCTGTCGACGGTGATGGTCAGCAAGCCGTCGCGCTCGAGCGGCTTCAGGTTGTGGTTGAGCGCCGTGCGGTCAAGCACCAGGGCTGCCGCAAGCTCCCCCATCGTCGGTGAGCCCGACCGCTTGATGTAGGCCAGGATGGCCCGTTGCGTGCCGCGCAGCCCCGACGTTGCGAGAACCTGATCGTAGAGCTGCGACACCCGCCGCGTCGCCTTGCGCAACGCCGTGAGATTGCACCGGCTGGTTTCCATCTTCGCCATCGCTGCCTCCAATGGTCTTGACATATACTTGCATATGCACCTAATAGCAATAGATGCATATGCACATATCTGGAGGGTGAAATGTCGGAGATCGAGGCGGAGACCATCGGGCTGGCGGTCGGGATTGATGCGCGGCCACGGTCCCGCACGGCAACGGCAACCCCGCGCCAGGTACTGGCGATCGTGTCGGTCGGGATCTGCCTGGCAAATCTCGACCTGTTCATCGTCAATGTCGGCCTGCCGAATATCGCGCAGGAATTCCGCGGCGCCTCGCTGGAGGATTTGTCCTGGATCCTCAATGGCTATGCGATCGTCTATGCGGCGCTGCTGGTGTTCTTCGGCCGGCTCGCCGAACGCCACAGCCGCAATCTGAGCTTCCTGCTTGGCGTGGCGCTGTTCACGGTCGCGTCGGCGGCGTGTGCCCTGGCACCCAGTGTCGAGCTCCTGGTGCTCTCCCGCGTGGCGCAGGCCGCTGGCGCCGCATTGATGACGCCGACCTCGATCGGCCTGCTGCTGGCGTCGTTCCCGCCCGAGCAGCGCGCGGGCGCGGTGCGCACCTGGACGGCGATCGGCGGCCTTGCCGCAGCGCTCGGGCCGCTGGCGGGTGGCGTGCTGGTCACCTTCGACTGGCGCTGGATCTTTATCGTCAATGTCCCGATCGGCGTCGTCGCGCTGATCGTCGGCTGGCTTAAACTGCCCGAAGTGCCCGGCCATGACGTGCCGCGTCCGAGCTGGTGGGCGGCGCTGCTGGTGACTTGCGGCATCGGCGCGCTGACATTCGCCATCGTGAAGGCGAATGACTGGGGATGGGGTTCGCGCGGTGTCGCGCTCGGCTTTGCCGTCGCCGGCCTCTCGCTCGCCGCCTTCACATGGCACTGCCTCCGATCGCAGAACCCCTTCGTCGATCCCGCACTGTTCGCTGTCAGGCCGTTTACCGGGGCGACGCTGGTCATGGCGCCTTATTCGGCGGCTTTCGGCGCGATGCTGCTGTCGGTGGCGCTGTGGGAGCAAACCGTGTGGGGGTGGTCGGCGCTGAAGACCGGCCTCGCGATCGCTCCGGGCCCGCTGCTTGTCCCGTTCACCTCGCTGTTGTTTGCCGGTCGCCTGATCGCGCGATTTGGTGCGGCCGCCGTGGTGTCCGCCGGCATCATGTCGTTCGCGGGCGGCCTCATGATCTGGGCAACGCTGCTTGGGGCAGAGCCCGACATGCCTGCCTTTGTGCTCGGTATGATGCTCACGGGTATCGGCGTCGGGCTGACCTTTCCGACCTTGATGGGCGTCGGCGCCGGCTCGCTGCCGCCATCCTCGTTTGCAACCGGCTCCGGCGTCATCAACATGATCCGGCAGGCGGCTCTTGCGATCGGCGTCGCGATCTTTGTCGCGATCCTGGCAACACCGGCCACGATGGCCGACAGGATCGTGGCGTTTCAACGCGGCTGGTGGATCATGATCGCGATCACCATTGCCGGCTTCGTGCCGAATTACCTGTTCATCCGGCGCCGGACAGGTCGCTAACGCCCGAAAGACATCGCCGCGCCATCCGGCAGCCGCGGCGGCGCCATGGTCGCGCCGCAGCGAAACCTCAATCGAACCAGTCCCTTCCTCGCTGCGTCTCACCACGAGAAACCGCGCGCCAACGAGTTCGGCGCGCCGTTCATCTCGCGCGCGATGCGGCGTTTTTCCGGAGGGATGTCATGTCAAGGATTGCGAATTATCTGGTCACCACCAGCCTGGTGCTGGCGGGGGCGCTGGTTGCCGGGCCGCTGCATGCGGCCAATCTCGATGCGGCCTCGCAGGTCGGTGCCGTGACCGTCTATCCCGATGGCGCGAGCGTCACCCGCGTCATCACCCTGGATTTACCTGCCGGTGACAACACGCTGGTCGCGAAGGACTTCCCGATGGGGCTCGATCCGTCCTCGCTGCGGGTCGAGGGCGAGGGCGGAGCGAAGCTCACGATCGGCGCCATCGATACCAAGTTGCCGCAGCCCTCGCTGCCGCCAAATCTTTCCGAGATCGACAAGCGCATCGAGGCACTCAACGATCAGCGTGCCGATTTGCAGGGACTGATCAGCGCGGCCGAGGCGCGGCGCAAATTCGCCGAGCGCTTTGCCGAAGCGTCGCCCGCGGGCCTCGGCGAGAAGGGCGAGGCGCGTCCGCTCAGCGAATGGCGCGCGGCGTTCTCGGCGGTGGCCGACGAGGTCGCAACCGCCGACAGCGCGATCCGTGACGCCGAGCGCAAGATCCGCGTGATCGACCGCGACCTTGCGCAGCTCGCAGCCGATCGCACGAGCAAGCCGCCGAGCAAGATCGAGGTGCGGATCGATGTGGCCTCGCAGGCGGCGACCAAAGCGACCTTGCGGGTCACCTACGCGGTCCCCAGTGCCCGCTGGACGCCGATCTATGACGCCCGGCTCGACACCGGTGCCAAGGACCGCAAGCCTGCGATCGAACTGGTGCGCCGCGCCGAGATCACCCAGTCGACCGGGGAGGATTGGTCGAATGTCGCGCTCGAGGTCTCCACCGTGCGTGTCGCGCGCGGCGGCAACGCACCTGACCTCCGCTCGCTGATCGTGCAATATCCGCAGCCGCCGCGGCCGATGGCAGTGTCGCAGGCGGCGGAGCGCGCCATGAAATCCCGCGATGCCTATGCGCCTGCGCCGGCGGCGCCGGCCGACGCGGTCCAGGAATTTCGCCTTGGCGGCGGCACTTTTACAGACATCGCCGTCGAGCGAGAAGCGGCCGCCCAAGCCAGTGCCTTCCAGGCCAGCTTCAGGATCCCCGGCCATGTCAGCGTTGGCGCCAATGAGGGCGCAAAGAGCCTGCGTATCTCGACGGCGACGATTACTCCCGATCTCGCGGTGCGCGCCGTGCCTGTGCTGGATCCGACTGCGTTCCTGGAGGCGAGCTTCGTGCAGGCCGACGATGCGCCGTTGCTGCCGGGGCAGGTCTCGATCTATCGCGACAGCATCTTTGTCGGCCGCAGCCGGATGGCGACCGCCGCCAAGGACGAGACCGTGCGGCTCGGCTTCGGCGCCGACGACAAGGTCAAGATCGAGCGCACGGTGGTGAAACGCAACGAGGGTTCCGCCGGCCTGATCGTGACCACGTCGAAAACCGACGAGCGCGCGTTCAAGACCACGGTGCGCAACGGCCACGACTTCCCGATCAAGGTCGCGATCCAGGACCAGCTCCCGGTCAGCGAGAACGACGATATCGTGGTCGAGATGTTGCCGTCGTCGACGGCTGCGACGACCACCAATCTGCGCGATAAGCGCGGCGTGCTGGAATGGGCGTTCGAGGCCAAGGCCGGTGAGGTCCGTGAAATCAACTTCGCCTGGCGGATGCGCTGGCCGAAGGACAAGGGCGTCGTGATGGTGCCGGCGGGGTGACCTGCATTTACGACCGATGACATCCCTTCCGATCTCGGGCATCACTTTGCCAAAGGCAACAAAGCCTGAGATCGGGAGGACCCATGAGCTACCAGCACATCATCGTCGATGATCCGCGACCGCGCGTGCGCCGCATCACGCTGAACCGCCCCGAAAAGCGCAATGCGCTGAACAATCGCCTGCGCGGCGAGATTTTCGAGGTGCTGGAGCAGGCCGATCGCGACCCCGGGATTTCGATCTCGATCCTCCGCGGCGCGGGGCCGTGCTTCTCGGCGGGCTACGATCTCTCCGCCGACAACCGCGTCGACCAGCCCTATCATTCGGCATCAGGCCCCGGCCAATGGTCGCGCCACGTCGTCGAGGGCTGGTTCTCGATCTGGGATCTCGCAAAGCCTGTCATCGCACAGGTGCACGGCTATTGTCTCGCCGGCGGCACCGAGTTGGCGACCGCCTGCGACGTGGTCTATGTCGCCGACGATGCCCAGATCGGCTATCCGCCGGTGCGGCTGATGAGCCCGCCCGACATGCAGTATCACCCCTGGCTGGTCGGCATGCGCCGGGCCATGGAATTGATGCTGACGGGCGATGCGATGTCCGGCCGCGAGGCTGCCGAATGGGGCTACGCGACCCGCTCGTTCCCGCTGGCCGAGCTCGAGGCGAAGACACTCGATTTCGCCGAGCGCGCGGCAAAGGTGCCGGTCGAGCTGCAGCAGCTCAACAAGCGCAGTGTGCATCGCGCGATGGAGATCATGGGCGCCCGCGCCGCGATGCGCGCCGGCACCGAGATCCAGGCGCTGGCCTTCACGACCGAGGCGAGCAAGGCCTACATGGCAGGTTTCCGCCGCGACGGCGGCAGCGTGAAGGCGCAGCTCGACCAGCGCGACACGACGTTCGGGGATTACCGGACCAAGAAGGAGTGACGCTTGCCGGCCGACGCCGGCTAGAAGCCGGCGTTCTCCTCCAGCCATTGCTGATCGTCCCAATGCGCGCGGCGGCCGAGGACATAGTCGCGGGCATCGTCCATGAAGCGCACCTTGCTGGCGAGCGCTCCAAGGAACGCGGCGATCGCCGCAATCCAGGGCCACAGATGCATCAGCAGCGTACCGGGTATCTGGTTGGCGAATCCCGCCTGCAGCGCGCCCGTCGCGAAGTAGGCCAACACGGCCCACGCAAGGGCGAGGATTGTCGCCACGATCTGATAGGTGTTCTGATGAAGCCGCACCAGCCATCGCATCAGGCACAGATAAGCAAAGTAAACGATCACGCCGAGCATCAAGGCGATGCATGGCGGGGGCAGGCCCCAGCTTTGGTCCCAGGCCAGGTACGCAATGAAGCCCGCGGCGATCAGGCCCTCAATATAGGTTAGCGTGGATTTCTCGCTCATGATTTGCCCCGAAGCGATTCAAGTATCGGTCGAGGCTATCATTATCTAGCGTGTTGCTAGAAGTGCAATTGTAGGACAACCGTTGGGAATGGGTGAGGCCTGACGGCCGCCTAGGTCACCGCATACTCACTGTCATGCCCCGCCTTGAGCGGGGCATCCAGTACGCCGCGGCCTATCCGATGAACTCGAACGCCTCTGGAATACTGGATCGCCCGGTCCAGCCGGGCGACGACACTGTTGTTTTGGGGGCAAGCAACCGCTCATTTCGCCTTCAGGAAGTCACCCACTTCAAGCAGCACGAACTCGTCGTCATCGGCCTTGTTCGGATCGCGGCTCGAGGAGAACGGCAGGTTGTTGTCGTTGCCGACGATGATGTGGGTCTCGTCGACGCGGTCGACGTTCTCGATGGTGAAGAACGGGAAGGTGTAGACGCCGTCATTGAGCGGCTTGCGGGCCTTCTTGTTCGGATCGCGGATCTTCAAGAGGTCGATATAGGCGATCTTGCGCACCGGCTTGCCGACATTGGCGTCGGATAGTTCGATCTTGTAGATGCGCTTGAACTTGGCAAGGTCGGGGAAACAGGTCTCGCCGCGCTGACCTTGCGGGCAGGCCTTGTCGGCGGTGCCTTCGCCATTGTCGCGCTCGATCACGAGGCCCTGGGTCGGATCGATCATGTTGAAGTCGCCGATCGCATTGCCGTTCTGCTCGAACACATACTGCCAGTAGCGGCCGGTGAACTTCTCCGCGGCGACGTCGAATTCCAGGATCCGCGAGGCTTCCTTGCCGTCGACCTTCTCCCAGTCCTTCTTGTCGGCATCCCACAGCGGTCCTTCAAGCAGGCCGTAGAGGAATTTGCCGTCCTTGGAGGAAGCGAAGCCCTCATAGCCCTTGGAACGGCGCAGATTGACGTTGGTGTAGGTGGCGCCGGGCGCACCGGGCGACTGCACCGCCCAGTGATCCGGCGAGCGCACCGGCTTGCCGTCCGCGACCGTCTCGAACACCGCGAGGATCTTGCCGGTCTTGTCGGCCTTGAGGATATAGGGCCCGAACTCGTCGCCGATCCAGAAGGTGTCGTTGATGATCTGGAAGCCCTCGGTGTCGAAGTCGGCACCGGTGAGGTAGCGCTTGGCGGTGTCCTCATGCACGATGCGGAACGGCACCTTCTTGTCGGGATCGTGCAGGAACACGGTCTCCTGGCGCTCGATCTTGCCGCCGGCCCAATCCATCTTGTAGCGGTTCAGATACAGCATCGAGTCCGCCGAGTTGTAGCGCGAGCCCATGCCGTTGTCGGTGATCACCCAGAACGAGCCGTCCGGCATCGCCTTGATGCCGGAATGGCCCTGCAACGGCTGGCCCTTGAACGGCAGCGACACGCCGGTCGGCCGCTCGTAGGACTTGCCCATCACGGTGCCGATCGCATCGACGCGCTTGCCGGTGGTGTACTTGCCGGAGGTTTTCAGGTCGTTCGGCGCGTCGGCGGGCGCGTCGATGAAGCTCTCCGCCGGCATCACCACATGCCCTGTCAGCGTCGCCGGATATTCGCCTTCGCTCTGCGCGAACACCGATGTGGCGAGCAGGAGCGAGGCGACGGAGCAGAGCAAGGACAGGCGCATGGTTGATCTCCCAAGGAAGGATACGACGGGATAAACGATGCGGTGTTCTCCGAGGCGCCTGTTACAGCCGGCTGACAGTTTTGTGAATGACGCGCATTGCAGCGGGATAAGGCTTGCGGCGTTACGTCGCTTGGCTTGCGGAGCGCATCGTTTGGGGTAGCAGGAACGGCACGCCGTCTCCGGTGTAGTCGATCGCAACGTCGATCTCGAATATCCGCTTCAGCGTGTCGGCCTGCATCGCGGCGACACGGTCGCCGTCGACAGCGAGCCTTCCCCGATGCAGCAGCAGGATGCGGTCCGCGAACCGCATCGCGAGGTTGAGGTCGTGCAGGATTGCGATCACGGCGGTGCCGCGCGCGGCGCGCCGTCGCGCGGTCTCGACCAGGTCGATCTGATGCCGCAGATCGAGGCTCGAGGTCGGCTCATCAAGCAGCAGCAGCCCCGGCCCGTGCAGCGCCTCGCCACAGGCAAGCTGCACCAGCACACGGGCGAAATGCGCGCGCTGCTGCTCGCCGCCGGACAGCGTCGGCAATTGTCGGAGACGGAAATGCGAAAGCCCGACCTCGTCCAGCGCCGCCGTGACCAGCGCGCGCGTGACGGCGCGCGGGCTCTCACCAGCGCCCATGCTGACGATTTCTTCCACGGTGAATGGGAAGCTGACGTTGACGTGCTGCGCCAGCATCGCGCGATGCTGCGCCAGCTCACGCGGACGGTAGGCGTTGAGCTCGCGCTGCCTGAGCCGAATCGTTCCGCGCGACGGGCGGAGATCACCGGACAGCATCCGTAGTAACGTCGATTTGCCGGCGCCGTTCGGCCCCACGATCGCGACCATCTCGCCAGCATTGATCTGTAGCGACACCGCGTCGACCAGGGGTGTGCCGCCGACCGTCATCGATACCAACTGCGCCTCGAGCAGGGCGGTCATAACGACACCAGCCCGCGTTGACGCAGCAGCATGGCGAGGAAGAACGGCGCGCCGATCGCCGCGGTCAGGATGCCGATCGGCATTTCCGCTGGCGCCACGATGGTGCGCGCCACCGTGTCGGCGCCGACCAAGAGGACCGCACCCAGCAGTGTGGAGGCCGGTAACAGGAGCCGGTGCGCGGGCCCGATCACCAGACGTAGCAGATGCGGCACCACGATGCCGACGAAGCCGACCACGCCGCAGACCGAGACCGCGACGCCGGTCATCGCCGACACCAGCACGATCGCGCTTCGCTTCAGCCGTTCGACGTCGACACCGCTGTGGAACGCCTCGGCCTCGCCGAGCACCAGCACGTCGAGCCCGCGCGCGATCCAGAGGCAGGCGACGACAGCAACAGCCAGCACCGGCGCCAGCGCCGTGAGCTTGGTCCAGGCCGCGCCGCTCAGCGAACCCAGCATCCAGAAGGTGATGTCGCGGAGCTGGCGGTCGTCGGCGACGAACACCAAAAGGCCGATGCCGGCATTGGCGATCGCGGCAATCGCGAGTCCGGCGAGCAGGAAGATCGCAATCGATGTCCGGCCGCCGCGGCTGGCGATGCCATAAAGCACGATGGTCGTGATCAGCGAGCCGGCAAAGGCCGCAATCGGCAGCAATTGGTGTTGCAGAAAGCGCAGGCTTTCGCCGAGATGACTGTCGGTGAACACGATCGCGGCCGCCGCGGCGAACGCGCCGCCGGAGGAGACGCCGACCAGCGCCGGGTCTGCGAGGGGATTGCGGAACAGGCCCTGCATGATCGTGCCCGACATGGCAAGGAGGCCGCCGACCATCGCGGCCGCCGCGATCCTGGGGATACGGATCGACCACACCACGAGCTGGTCGCGCGCGAGCAGCGGGTTGGTCGTGCCGTCGGCCCATAACCCGAGCGCGGCCGGCAGCCGCGCCATCGGAATGCCGGCGGCCCCGACCGTCAGGGCGAGCAGTGCCGTTCCGGCGAGTACGGCAAACAGGCAGAGCAGTGTGAGTGTCGCGGCCGGCCGCAGCGACATTGCGGCGCGCCGCTGTTTCGCACCCGCGCGACGCTCGGCGAGCACGCTCATTGCCGGCAGTTCGTGGTCAGCGCCGATGGCTTGAACTTGTCGGCCTCAGCCGCCAGCGCCGGATAGAGCTTGACCGAGAGGTCGCGAGCCGCCGCGGCGGTGCGCGGTCCGAAGCCGAGCAGGTAAAGCCCTTCCATCGCGATGAAGGCCTTGTTGGCCGCGACCGGCGTCAGGGCGAAGGCTGGATGCGCGAACACGGCATCCGATGTCAGCGAGTCCTTGCCGCGGTCGATCGACAGCACGACATCCGGTTTCGCCGCCACGATGGCTTCGTCGTTTACCGGCTTGTAGCCGTCGTAACCGTCGACCGCGTTGACGCCGCCGGCGAGTTGGATGATCTCGTCCGCGGCGGTCTTGTGGCCCGCGGCCAGCGCCCGGCCGTTCAAGAGCGACATCACGAACATCACGCGCACCGGCTTTGTCACCTTGGCGCGCAACGTGCGCAGTTGTGCGAGATCGCTTTCCACCGCTGTCGAGAGGCAGGCGGCGCGCGGATCGGCACCCATGGCGTGGCCGACGAGTTTGATTTTCTCGATCAGCCCGGCTTCAGAGAAATTCTCCGGCACCAGCACCAGTGGCACCTTCGCCGCTTCCAGCACGTCCATCGTCTCCTTCGGCCCGGAGCCCTCCACCGCGAGCACCAGCGACGGGTGCAGCCCGAGCACGCCCTCCGGCGACAACTGGCGCATGTAGCCGACGTCGGGCTTGTCGCGCAGCGCTGCCGGCGGATAGAGGCTGGTCGCATCGACGCCGGCGATGCGGTCCTCGAAGCCAAGCGCGTAGAGGATCTCGGTGATCGCGCCGCCGATCGAGACGATCCGCGAGGGATCGCTGATCACGACGTCGCGGTCGCGGGCGTTATGCACGGTGATGCCTTCGGCGGTCGCTGCGCCTGATGGCAGCAGACAGGAGAGCGCGAACACAGCGAGCGTGCGACAAATTGTCATCGGGGCCGTCACTTGGTGAGGATCAGCTTGTTCTGCGAGGTCAGCCGCAACCGGTAATGCTCCTCGCCATGCACGATGATGATCTCGCGTTCGGTCGCGAACAGTTCGCGGCTGTCGAGGCGATTCCCGCGCATGATGAGGGTTTTGGCTGTGTCAGACGCCTGTTCGGCGGCGCCGAACTTGTCTCCGGAGGTTGCCGACATTCTCGTGGTACTGCGCCTTCAAAATCTTCAAATGCTGCTTGCTTGTATAAGCGGGCGAAGGCGCATTCCAACGGTCGCACTTTACAATCGATGTAAACAGCGGCGCCGCATTCTTGACCGCTTTGTTGCCGGCCCGTAACCAATCATCACACGATGCGAGCCTGTCGCTTGCATCGCAACGTAGCCAGCAAGCCGCTCCGTGGAGCGCACGCCAGCCAAACCAGAGAAGCGATGATTGGGCTGGGGCTAGAATGGCTGACGGGGCTAGGGTTTCGCGCGCCTTGATTTTGGGTGCGTCGGTGTTTTCATTTTCGGCGGCATTGCCGGAGAGCAGTTTCGCGCAAGCGGTCGATGCTTCGGCTGCACGTCCCACGAACGAGCGGCCGAAGCAGGCCAAGCGGAAGCCGAAGCCCGCTGCCGAACAGCAGGCCGCGGCATCGCCCGCGATGACTGCGCGTGCGCAGATCGGCGCGGTGCCGGTGCAGTCGCTCGACACCATCACGGCGGTGGCATCCAAGACCGACGAGCGCGCGATCGACGCGCTGGCGCCGGTCAGCTCGGTCACGCTGGAGAAGATTCAAGGCCTGCAGCCGAACCGGACTTCCGACATCTTCTACAACGTGCCCGGCGTCTCGTTCCAGGAGCGCGGTGACGATCCGGCGACCGTCATCAACATCCGCGGCCTGCAGGACTTTGGCCGTGTCGCTGTCGTGGTCGACGGCGCGCGGCAGAACTATCAGCGCACCGGCCACAACGCCAACGGCTCGTTCTTCCTCGATCCGGAACTGATCGGCGGCGTCGACGTGGTGCGCGGCCCGACCGCGAACATCAACGGCTCCGGCGCGATCGGCGGCGTGGTCTCGTTCCGCACCAAGGATATCGACGACGTGGTGCGTCCCGGCGAGCGTTGGGGCGTCGACATGTCGGGCTCCTACGGCAGCAACAAGGACCGCGGCATGGGCTCGGTATTCGGCGGCGTGCGCGCCGATCCGAATGTCGACGTGTTCGGTGGCGCGGTCTACCGCACCCAGAGTAATTACAAGGACGGGGCGGGCACCGAGATCGGCAACACCGGCAACGATATCGCGGCCGGCTTGATGAAGGTAACGATCCGCCCGGCCGAAGGCCACGAATTCAAGATCGGCGGCATCTTCCAGGATTACCAGTACAATATCGGTCAGCCGAACCGCGGCCCGACCACGACGGCGGCGCCGTTGGCGGCCATCGCGGGTTCCTCGGTCTACGCCTCCGACGCGAAGAACTACACGGGCACGCTGAGCTGGCGCTATTCCAAGCCCGACGACATGCTGTTCGACTGGAACATCTCGGTCTACGGCAATCGCACCGACAACGACCAGGTCAAGACCTACAACAACCGCATCACCACAGGCGGCGGCGTTTGCACGCTCGCCAATCCCGGCAACAACATCTCCGGCTGCGTCGGCGACAGACGCGGCTATTCGCTCGACACCGTCGGCCTCGACGTCAACAACACCTCGCGCTTCAATATCGGTGATTGGCGCAACGCCGTGACCTACGGCTTCGACGCGTTTCGCGATGATGTCGAGACTTTCGAATCCCGCGGTAACTCCAACGTCACGACGCCGAGTGGCCAGCGCACGGTGTCCGGCGGCTTCGTGCAGCTGAAGCAGAACTATTCGACCTGGCTCGAGCTCGTCAGCGCCGTCCGCTATGACCATTACGAGCTCGACTCGATCAACACCACGACCAGCGGCGACCGGCTGTCGCCGAAGATCACGCTCGGCGTCACGCCCGTTGCCGGCTTCACGCCCTATGTGAGCTATGCCGAAGGCTATCGCGCGCCGTCGATCACCGAGACGCTGATCTCGGGCGGTCATGCCACCGGCGGTGGCCCGGCGCTGTTCAACTGCCCCGACGGCACCAGCGGCCTGTTCTGCTTCCTGCCCAACGCGGCGCTGCGGCCCGAGGTCGGCAAGAACAAGGAGGCCGGCATCAACCTGAAGTATGACGGCATCTTCACCGCGAGTGACTCGTTCCGCGGCAAGATCAACGTGTTCCACAACGACGTCGACGGCTATATCGACCTCATTGCGTCGACGCCGACCACGACACCTTTCGGACGATTCAGCCAATTCTATCAATACCAGAACATTGCCCATGCCCGCATCGAAGGCGTCGAGCTCGAGACGATGTATGACGCCGGCAACTGGTTCGTCGGCGTCGCCGGCCATCTGATGCGCGGCCGGAACACCGAGACCAACGTCGGCCTCGCCACCATCACGCCGCGCAAGGTGACGACGACGGGCGGCGTGCGGCTGCTCGACCGCTCGCTGATCATTGCCGCGCAATGGTCGTCGTTCGGCGCCAACAACGATCTGCCGGCGGGCTATCTGCCCTCGACCGGCTACGAGCTGGTCAATCTTTATCTGACCTGGAACGCCACCAAGGACATCACCTTCACGGCGTCGGTCGACAACCTCTTGAACCAGTACTACCGGCCCTATGCGATCCCGGGCTCCTCGACCGACGGCACGACGCAGAACGACGTGCTGTTCTCGAGCCCCGGTCCGGGCACCGTCTACAAGGCCGGTCTGAAGATTCACCTAGGTGGAGCGTAACGCGGCAGGCCGATCATTCCATCCAGGTTGCTCCGGCCGCGCTGGTGCCCCAGCGCGGCTTTGGCGCATTCATGATATCAACGAGATCAACCGGCAGGATCAGGGCATCCGCCGCCAAACAGGAGAAGGTTTCATGTTCATCGCAATGAACCGGTTTCAGGTGATCAAGGGCAAGGAGCAGGCATTCGAGACGGTCTGGAAGACCCGCGAATCCTATCTCGGCGATCTGCCCGGCTTCATCGAGTTTCATCTGGTGAAGGGCCCCGAGGCCGAGGACCACACGCTCTATGCGACCCACACGGTGTGGGCCAGCAAGACGGCGTTCGAGGACTGGACCAAGTCGGACGCGTTCCGCCGCGCCCACTCTCGCGCCGGCAACGAGACCGGCGGCAGCCTCTATCTCGGCCATCCCAGGTTCGAAGGGTTTGAGGTGCTGATCACCGAGCGCGCGAAGAGCCCGGCGTGACGGAGGCAGCCGTGTCGCATGCGGAGCTTGCCGCGCTGAAGGCCTACATGGCTGACAATCCCGGCGCTGTGATCGAGGACGTCGCGCGCGAGCGCAAGGTGACGCCGCGAGTGGTGCTCGAGGCGCTGCCCGAGAGCATGGTGCGGATCGGCGCCGGCGAATTCGCCGCCGCGATGCAGGACATCGCGGAATGGGGCGAGGTGACGCTGATCGTGCATACCGATGATGCGATCTTCGAGTTCACCGGCGCCGTTCCGAAAGGCGAAGTGGGCCGCGGCTATTTCAACCTGATGCAGCCGAAGGGACTGCACGGCCATCTCAGGCATGAGCGCTGCGCGGCGATCGCCTTCGTCGAGCGGCCCTTCATGGGCAAGGTGTCGGCCTTCATCGCCTTCATCAATCGCGATGGCGGCATCATGTTGAAGGTCTTCGTCGGTCGCGACGAGACGCGCGCGCTGCGCAGTGATCAGCTGGCGCGTTTCCACGCGCTGGCGGATCGTCTTGCGCCGAAAGCGGGCTGAGACCAACGAGGACGGGAAGCGATCATGTCGCATCGGTGGCTTGGGCGATGCATCTGGATGACGGCATCTGCCGTGCTCGGCATGCTGCCGGGGGCGGGGCTTGCCGCGACCGACGCCGCGTTGCTGCCGCATAATCTCTCGCCCTGGGGCATGTTCGCGAGCGCCGACATCGTCGTGAAGGCGGTCATGATCGGGCTCGCCTTCGCCTCGCTGACCACCTGGACGGTCTGGCTCGCCAAGACCACCGAGATCCGCCGCAAGAGCGCGCTGGCGCGGCAGCGGATCGGCCTGCTTGAGCGCGACATTCAGCTCGCCGAGGTCGAGCAGGCGAGCCGCGACGGCAACGACGCCGTGGCGCAGATCGTGCAGTCGGCCTCGCGCGAGGCCGAACTCTCCGGCGGTCTGTTCGACGACGGCTTCAAGGAGCGCATCGCGCTGCGGCTGGAGCGGGTCGAAGCGGCGATGTCGCGGCAGATCGCGCGGGGCACCGGCGTGCTCGCCACGATCGGTGCCACCGCGCCGTTCGTCGGCCTGTTCGGCACGGTGTGGGGCATCATGAATGCCTTCATCGGCATCTCGGAGGCGCACACCACCAATCTCGCGGTGGTCGCGCCGGGCATCGCCGAGGCGCTGCTCGCAACCGCGCTTGGCCTCGTTGCCGCGATTCCCGCGGTCGTGATCTACAATCATCTGACCCGCTCGATCGCGGCCTATCGAGCGCTGCTCGGCGATGCCTCCGTGATGGTGATGCTGCTGGTCAGCCGCGAGGGCGATCGCAGCCTGTTCCGGCTGGCGCGTGCCGCGGAGTAGGGGATGGGCGCAAAGCTTGGGAGTACCGGGGCGTTCGGTGGCCGGCGTCGCGGCGACGATGATCTGGCCGAGGCGCATGAGATCAACGTCACGCCGTTCATCGACGTGATGCTGGTGCTGCTGATCATCTTCATGGTGGCGGCGCCGCTCGCAACCGTCGATTTGGGCGTCGATCTGCCGGCCTCCACCGCCGAGCCGCAGCCGCGGCCGGACAAGCCGGTGTTCGTCACCGTGAAGCCGGACCTGTCGGTCGCGGTCGGCGAAGGCGTGATCGCGCGCGATGCCTTGACCTCGGCGCTTGACGGCGCCACCCAGGGCAACAAGGACGAACGCATCTTCCTGCGCGCCGACAAGGCGGTCAGCTATGGCGATTTGATGGAGGTGATGGACCTGTTGCGCAACGCCGGCTATCTCAAGATTGCGTTGGTCGGCCTCGACGGGCGCAGCTGATTCCGATGAACGCCTACGCGCTTCATGATGCGGGCGGCGATATCCGGTTGAGGCGCTGGGGTCTGTCGGCGGCCGCGATCCTGGTGGCACATGCGGCGCTGCTCGCGCTCGGCATGAGCTGGACGTCAGCACCGCCGCCGGGCGTGGCGGTGCCGGCGGTGCTGGTCGACCTGACGCCGATCACGTCAGCGCCGCAGATTTCCGAGACCGAGCTGCCGCCGGGTCCCGCGATGCAGGAGGCCGATGCCTCGCCGCCGGAGCCAGCTGTCGCGCAGCCCGTGCAAGAGGAGATCGTGCCGACGCCGTTGCAGGAGAAGCCCGAGGTGACCGCGCCGCCGGAGCAGAAGCAGCAGGTCGTGCCGCCGAAGCCCGAGCCCGCGAAGATCGTCCCGGAGCACAAGCCGGAACCGATCAAGCCGAAGGTGGTTCGCCGCGAGGCCAAGAAGCCGTCCGAGGCGACGCCGGCGCCGCGCACCAGCGCGCCGAGCCGCGCCGAACGTCAGGCGCCGGCTGCGTCCGCGATCAGCGCCGGCGCCGCGGCGTCGGTGATCGCGGCCTACAACGCCCGCGTCCGTGCGCATCTCTTGCGCTTCCACTCCTATCCGGCCGGCGGCAACGGCCAGCGCGGCGTGGTCCGCCTGGTGTTCACGCTCGGTCGCGGCGGCCAGGTGCTGTCGAGCCATCTCGGCAGTTCCTCCGGCAATCCGACCTTCGACGCGCGGGCGCTGGCGATGCTACGCCAGGCCCAGCCGTTTCCGGCGTTTCCGGAGGAGGTCACGCAGGGCTCGATGGGATTCAGCGTGCCCGTTGCGTTCGTGCCGCGTTAGGGCACGCAACGCCAATCCACGTACCAGCCTTTCCCCGTCATCCTGAGGAGCGCGGAACGCGCGTCTCGAAGGATCGACGGCCCGGCTGGTGGCCGTCGATCCTTCGAGGCTCGCTCCGCTCGCACCTCAGGATGACGGAGACAGAGCGGATTTCGCTTCCATAGTGCCAGCTACTCCTTCACCGCTCCCGTCAGCGACGACACGTAGTAGTCGACGAACAGCGAGTAGAACAGCGCGACCGGGAGTGAGCCGAGCAGCGAGCCCGCCATCAGCGCGCCCCACTGATAGACGTCGCCGGTGATGAGCTCGGTCAGGATCGCGACCGGCACCGTCTTGTTGGCGCCGCTCTGGATGAAGGCCAGCGCGTAGATGAACTCGTTCCAGGACAGCGTGAAGGAGAAGATGCCGGCCGAGATCAGCCCGGGCACCGCGAGCGGCAGCGTGATCCGCCACAGGATCTGCAGCCGCGTCGCGCCGTCGACCAGCGCGCATTCCTCGAGCTCGTAGGGGATCGACTTGAAATAGCCGATCAAAAGCCAGGTGCAGAACGGCACCAGGAAGGTCGGGTAGACCAGGATCAGTGCGAGCGGCGAATCGAACAGGCCGAACTGCACGATCACGGTGGCGAGCGGAATGAACAGGATCGACGGCGGCACCAGATAGGCGAGATAGATGCCGAGCCCGACATAGGGGCTGCCGCGGAAGCGCAGCCGCTCGATCGCATAGGCGGCGAGCGTCGAAGCAAACAGCGACAGGAAGGTCGAGCCGATCGCGACCACCATCGTGGTCTTCAGCCAGCGCGGATACGAGGTGTCGAACAGCAGATGTTTGACATGTGCGAGCGTCGGCGAGGTGATCCAGAACGGATTGTGCTCCTTGTAGTTCAGAAGCTCGGCGTTCGGTTTGAACGAGGTAATCGCCATCCAGTAGAACGGGAACAGCAGGATCAGGATGAAGCAGGCGAGCGGCAGATAGATCATCACCACGCGCCGGGCGCGGGAATCCCACGCCATCGTGTCGGGCGTGGCGCTGGCGACGTTGGAGGACTGGGCTGCGACGTCAGTCATTGGCTTCTCCCTGCTGCCATTTGCGGCGGGCGAGGCCGAAGTAGCTGAACAATGTCGCGAACACCAGGAACGGGATCATCGAGACCGCGATCGCGGCACCTTCGCCGAGCTCGCCGCCGGCGATGCCGCGCTGGAACGCCAGGGTCGCGAGCAGATGGGTCGAGTTGACCGGGCCGCCGCGGGTGATGGCGTAGACCAGCTGGAAGTCGGTGAAGGTGAAGATGATCGAGAACGTCATCACGATCGCCAGGATCGGCATCATCATCGGGAAGGTGATGTAGCGGAAGCGCTGCCAGGAGGTGGCGCCGTCGAGCATCGCCGCCTCATAGAGCGAGGGCGAGATGGTTTGCAGTCCAGCCAGGAGCGAGATCGCGACGAACGGGATGCCGCGCCAGATATTGGCCGCGATCAGCGAGAACCGCGCCGGCCAGGGCGAGCCGAGGAAGTCGACATTGCTGTCACGCCAATGCAGCACGTCGACCAGCAGATAGGAGATGATCGAGAACTGCGGATCATAGATCCACCAGAACGCCAGCGCGGACAGCACCGTCGGCACGATCCACGGCAACAGCACGATCGCTCGGATCAGGCTCTTGAACGGGAAATGGTTGTTGAGCAGCAGCGCCAGCCAGAAGCCGAGCGCGAATTTTCCGAAGGTTGCGACCGCGGTGTAGAAGATCGAGTAGAACACTGCGTTCCACCACAGCGGATCCTTGAGCAGATACTGGAAGTTCTCCAGCCCGATGAAGATGCCGCGCTGGCCGATCGTGGTGTCGGTGAAGGCAAGCCAGATGCCGAGGCCGAGCGGATAGGTGAGGAACACCAAGAGCAGACCGACCGCGGGCGCCAGGCACATCACGATCAGGAACGGCTTGTAGTCGAACAGGCGCGCGAGCCAGCCCGGCTGGTGCAGGGCTGCGCCGCGCGAAGGGAGGGTGGTTACGGACATTGAATGCTCGTCTTGTCGTCATTGCGAAGAGCGAAGCGACGAAGCAATCCATTTCTCCTGGTGGCGGTATGGATTGCTTCGCTTCGCTCGCAATGACGGTGGATTAAGTTTCGCAGTTCAATGAGCGCCGTTACCGGCCTTGCCGCCGGAAGTACCGCTTGGCGCGCTGCTCGGCTTCCGCCGCGGCGGCCTCCGGCGTTGCCGCATCGGTCGCGACCGAGGCGCACATCTGCACCAGCACATAGTCGGCGTTGACGGCGCCGGTCGCGGTCGAGATCGGCCCCTTGTAGCCGTTATAGTAGGGGCTCTTCATGGTGTCCTTGAAGATCGCGACCTTGGGATCGCCCGACCACACCGCGGCGTCAGCATAGGCTGCGAGCGGCTGCGACCAGTAGCCGGAGTTGGCGTTGAGCCACGGCTCGTACTGCTCCTTCTCCAGCATGAACTGCAGGAACGCCTTCGCCGCATTGGGATACGGGCTGTGCTTGAACGCCATCGCATTCAACGTCAGGCCCGACATCGGCGAGACCGATGCCAGTCCCTTGGGCAGGAACTGATGCTCGGTATCGTCGGCGACCGCCTTGGTGGCAGGATCGTTCTTCAGCGAGAAGTACAGCGAGACGCCGTTGGCGGTGAGGCCGATCTCCTGCGACGAGTAGGCGCGATTGTTGGAGACGTCGTTCCAGGACGGCGTGCCGGCGATGAAGGTCGGATACAGCTCCTTCAGATATTTCAGCGCGGCGATCGTCTCCTTGCTGTTGATGATGATGTTGCCTTCCTCATCGAGCAGCGCGGCGTTGTGCGACCAGAGCAGCCAGTTGGCGAAGCCGTTGCCGTCGCCGACGGCGTTGCCGAGCGCAAATCCCGCCGGCTTGCCGGCCGCCTTCAGCTTCTTGCAGAGCTCGAGGATCCCTGCATGGTCTTCCGGCACCTTGTCGAATCCGGCCGCATTGACCAGCGACTTGCGATAGACCAGCGGGCCGCCCGAAGCGCCGAACGGCAGGCCGACCCAGCTCTTCGACTTCGAGCGCATGCCGTAGCGTTTTGCCAACGTGAGCCAGCCGCCGTAGCGCTTGTCGAGGTAATCGGCGACATCGGTCAATTCGATCAGCTTGTCGATATAGATGTGCGGCGCGTCGCCGAAGCCGATGATGATGTCGGGGCCGGCGCCGGAATTCGAGGTCACCGCGGTCTGCTGGTTGATGTCCTCCCAGCCGACGAAGTCGACCTTGACCTCGACGCCGGTCTTGTCGGTGAATCGCTTGGCATTTGCGCGGAACACGTCCTCGTCGGCCTGCACGAAGCGCACCGGTCGCAGCATGCGCAAGGTCGCGCCCTTTTCGATCGGCAGCGACGGCGCTGCGACGTCGGCAGCCTTGACCTTCGACGCCTCCTGCGCCGAAGCGCCGGTGACTGCCAGTGCCGCCGCGGATGCCCCCAGCACCAGCGCGTCGCGACGCGTGATCTCGTACTTCATGTCGTTCGCACTCCCGTTTTTATTGTTTCGTTGTTGTTGTTTCTTCCCGGCGTTTGGTCGCCGGTGAAGGCCTTGTGGTCTCGTCTTGTGGTCTTGGCGCGCCCGCCGCGCAAAGGGCCCGCATCAGACGGGCCCTCGCACGAAGAGCGTCGTCCCGCCTCAGCTGTTCGGACCGCGATCCATGCTGACGGGTTGCCAGCGGCGCAGCGCGGTGTCTTGCAGCACCGACGGGTTCACGCAGCTTACCGGCCACATGCCTTGCAGCACTAGTGACAATTCGTAGCCCACCCGGCGCTTGCGCGCCTCGTCAAAACGTGCCGATGCCGAGGCGACATGGGCGGTCAAGGTAACATTGTCCATCCCGAGCATCGGATTGTTGTGCGACGGCGGCTCCTTCTCCAGCACGTCGAGCGCGGCGTGGGCGATCCAACTCTCCTGGAGCGCCTTGATCAGCGATTCCTCGTCGACGGTGGCGCCGCGGCCGGTGTTGATGAAGACAGCCGATTTTTTCATCTGGCGAAAATGCTTCTCGGTCAGCATGTGATGCACTTCGGGGCGCGCCGGGGCATGCATCGAGACGAAATCCGACTGCGACAGCACCTCCGAGAGCGTCGAGGGGATCACGCCGTGGTCGTACATCAGCGTTTCCTGGATGAAGGGGTCGTAGGCCATCATCCGAAGGCCGAACGGCGCGGCACGCTTCGCCACCGCGCGGGCGACCCGGCCGAACGAGATGAAGCCGAGCGTCTGGCCCATCAGCCGCGGAATCTTCAACAGCGCCGGGCGGCCCTCGGCCCAGCGGCCGCTGCGCACCATCTTGTCCTGCTCGATCAGGCGGCGGAAGCCTGACAGCAGCAGCATCATGGCGTGGTCGGCCACTTCCTCGATGAAGGTGTCGGGAATGTTGGTTACGGGAATGCCGCGCGCGGTCGCGGCCTTGACGTCGACCGAGTCGACGCCGACGCTGCCGAGCGTGATTACCTTGCAGTTCTCGAGTGCGTCGATCACCGCCTTGGTGATCGGCATGCCCTTGGCGTAGATCGCATCCGCGGTGCGGGCGGCTGCGATGAAATCGGCCTCGTTGGCCGGCGCCTCGACGATCTCTGCGCCGATCGGATCGAGCGCTTCGCGCTCGTAATCATAGCCGCCGCCGGCAACCGTGAAGCTCGCGCCCTTCGGCGTCACCACCCTGAATTTCGACATTGTCTGCTCCCGATGTGAGGTCTTCTGTTCTTGCTTCTTGCTGTTTGTTGCTTGGTCTTGGTGCTTGGTCTTCTTGATTCTTGGAGCGCGGCTTGTAGCGCCGCCTTCCCATACTTCTACGCGAGCCCGGCCGTCTCCTCCACAATTGCCGGTTGGTCCGCAGCCCGATTCTCCGGGCTTCTACGGGGAACCACCGTAACCATCAGGTAAAGGGTCTCACATTACGGTGAGCGGAATCAATCCGCCAATCGCGTCGCGTTCCCCGCCTCCTCTGGAGATCCCCGTGAAGCTGTCAAATCTAAAGATCACCCCCAAGCTCGGCATTCTGGTGGGGGTGACCCTCCTCGGTCTGTGCACGGCCGGCATTCTCGCCGGTCATTTGATGCAGCGTGAGATGACAAATGCTCGCATCGACCAGGCCAAGGCGATGGTCGAGATGGCGAAGAACATGGCGGCGAGCCTGAAGAAGGACGTCGACGCCGGAAAGATGACCAAGGAAGCGGCAATCGCCGAGTTGGGCAAGCGCGGCAACGCGATGACCTACGATAACGGCTCGGGTTATCTGTTCGGCACCGATTACAACGGCATCACGGTGCTGGCGCCCGATCCGAAGCAGGTCGGAACCAACCGCATGGATGTCGTGACCAACGGCCGCAAGCTCTCGTGGGAGCTGATGAACGGTGTGAAGGCCAATGGCGATATCCTGCTGTTCTATGAATATGTGAAGCCCGGCCAGGAGACGCCGATCCGAAAGCTCGGTTACGCGGTCGCGGTGCCCGGTTTCGACATGTATCTCGGCACCGGCGCCTATCTCGACGATATCGACGCCAAGATGCGTCCCATTGCCTGGTTGCTCGGGCTCGCGATCATCGGCATCGGCATCATCTCGAGTTCGGTCGCCTGGCTGATCGGGCGCAGCATTTCCCGGCCGCTGAACCTGCTCGGTGCCCGCATGCGCGACATCGCGGACGGCAAGCTTGATGGCGACATTCCCGGCGTCGGCCGTGGCGACGAGGTCGGCGGGATGGCGGCAACCGTCCAGGTCTTCAAGGACAATGCGATCCGTATCCGCGGCCTCGAGCAGGCTGAGGCCGAGACCCAGGCGCGTGCCGCGTCCGAGCGCCGCAGCGCGATGCAGAACCTTGCGAGCGATTTCGAGCGCAGCGTGAACGGCATCGTCCGCACGGTGGCATCCGCCGCCGCCGGCATGCAGACCACGGCACAATCGATGACCGCGACCGCCAGCGACGCCAGCGCGCGGGCCGCGACGGTGGGCGCTGCGTCCGACAGTGCCTCCAACAATGTCGGTACCGTTGCTGCTGCGGCCGAGGAACTCTCCAGCTCGGTTGCCGAGATCTCGCGTCAGGTGGCGCGTTCCAGCGAGGTCGCGAGCCAGGCAGTGGCCGATGCCGAGCGCACCAACGCGACGGTGCAGGCGCTCTCCACCGGTGCCGAGAAGATCGGCGAGGTGGTCAAGCTGATCCACTCGATCGCGGCGCAGACCAACCTGCTCGCGCTCAACGCCACCATCGAGGCGGCGCGCGCCGGCGAATCCGGCCGCGGTTTCGCGGTGGTTGCCTCCGAAGTGAAGGCGCTGGCCAACCAGACCGCCAAGGCGACCGAGGAGATCTCGGCGCAGGTCGCCGCGATGCAGGCGTCCACCGGCGAGGCGGTGACCTCGATCGGCGGCATCACCGCGACCATCGCGCAGATGAGCGAGATCACGGCCTCGATCTCGACCGCGATCGACCAGCAGGGCGATGCGACGCGCGAGATCGCGCGCAACATCCAGCAGGTCGCGGCCGGCTCGAGCGAGATCTCGACCCATATCGGCGGCGTCACGTCAGCGGCCGCCGCCACCGGCACCGCGGCAGGCGACGTGCTGTCGAATGCGCGCGAACTGGACACCCAGTCCGGCATGCTGCGCAACGCGGTCGACGAATTCCTGCAGAAGGTCCGCGCGGCGTAACGCCGGCGCGATCAATCGACATCATCGTGATGCCCGGGCTTGGCCCGGGCATTCGCGTTTTGAGCCGTCTACTGCTTCTCGATCCCGGCGTCGGCGATCAGCACGAGCTGCTCAGGGGCGCGCTGCCGAAAATATCGAAAACAACCCCATGCAAAGTAGCCGGTGACGGCCGGCCTGGGACCGGCCGACTTGACACGTCGGGCAACTCAGTGTCATATTTCTAATATTCAGAAAATCGACCGCGAGAGCGTCACGATCCGGCCGGGAAGACCTGCGCGACGTGAAACGCCTTGGTGGTGATGAGCCATCTGCCGTCGATCCGATGAAATACCAGATGGTCGATGAAGCCGGTTTGACCGGCCCTGACGCGCACCTTGGCGACGGCCAGATCGGGCGCGGTCTGGTCGATGCTGATGATCGCCTCCTCGCGCGGCGATTTCATCGACGCCGGCGACGGACGGCTGCGGATGAAGTCGCGGAATTCCGCGGCCGAGCGCACCGTGTGCTTGCCGTCCCGGATGCCGTGCACGATGGATGCATCGGCGAAGACGTCGCGGAACCGGCTGTCGTCGACGTCGTACATCAGGTCGAAATATCCATCGATCGCGGCCGCGATGGCCTGGATGTCGCTCATTGCAAGATCTCCTCAGGCGATGATGTGGCGGTGGCCTCATCTGCGCAGACAGTGGCCGATATGGTGGCGGAGTGCTACGACTGGGCGGTCATCTCTTGGATGACTGAGAGGCATCGGCATGGACGAAGTTGACGGTCGGCTGGTCGGCGGCCTGGTGGTCCTCGCGGCGCTGGCGGATGCGCGCAGCTTTGGCCGCGCCGCCGAACGGCTCGGCATGACGCAGTCCGGGGTCAGCAAGGCGATCGCCAAGCTCGAGGCGCGCCTCGATGCCAGGCTGGTTCACCGCACGAGCCGCGCCGTCGAGCTCACCGAGGACGGACGCGCGCTGGTCGAGCGGGTGGCCGCGCATCTGGCCGGGATCGGCGAGGCGGCCGCGGAGACCTCGAAATCGCGCGATGCGGTGCGCGGCAGGCTGCGGGTCAATGTCGACCCGCTGTTCTCCCGCATGGTGCTGTCGCCGAAGCTGAGCGAATTCCTGCTGCACAATCCGGGCATGGAGCTGCGTATCGAGACCCGCGACCGGATCGCGGATCTGGTCAGCGACGGCTTCGATCTGGCGGTGCGTTTCGGCGAGCCGGCGCCGTCGTCGCTGATTGCGCGCCGGGTGCTCGATGCGCGTGTGCTCACCGTGGCCTCGCCGATCTATCTCGAACGACACGGCCGCCCGCTTGATCCGCGGGAGCTGGCGAGCCGCGACCATCAGTGCATCCATGCAATCGACGCGGCGACCGGGCGTCCCTTCGATTGGGAGTTCTGGCGCGGCGGCGAGGTCGTGCCGGTCGCGGTCAACGGGCGGCTCACCGTGACCGATTCAGGAACCAAGCTCGGCGCCTGCCTCGCCGGCTTCGGCATCGCGCAGGTGATCGATATCGGGCTCGACGATCATCTGAAGAGCGGCGCGCTGATCGAGCTGTTTCCGGATTGGCCCGACGAGCGTTTCCCGCTCTACGTCTATTACGCCTCGCGCAGCCACGTGCCGGCCAAGGTGAGACGATTTATCGACTTCATCACGGAAACGCTGGCGGCAAAGCCACATTCGCCGCGCAAATCCGCCGGCCTGCGCAAGGTAGGTTAGAGCGTTTTCGAGCGAAGTGGATACCGGTTCGCGTGAAGAAAACGCGTCAAAACAAAAAGCTAGAGCTTCGGTTCTGATTCAATCAGAACCGAAAATGCTCTAGCCATATCCTCGGCGTCAGCTAGCTCTTTGGCGATCCTTTCGCAGACCCTTGCCGCGAGGCGATGATGACGCCGGCGAGCACCAGCGCGTAGCCGATCAGGTGGAATGGCGCGAGCGTCTCGCCGAGCAGCAGGATCGCCATCGCCGAGCCGAACACCGGCACCAGATGGAAGAACGGCGCGGCGCGGTTCGGGCCGATCAGCGCGACGCCGCGGTTGAAGAACAGATAGGCCAGGGTGGACGGGAAGATCAGCACGTAGACCAGCGTGGCCATGGTCAGAACGTCGAACTTCAACGTCACCCCGTTCAAGAATTCCCAGATCGCCATCGGCAGCAGCATCAGCGCGCCGCAGCAGGTGGTGAACGAGATCAGCGAGAGCTGATGGATCTTCGGCCGCCGCGGGATCAGCGCCGAATAGAGCCCGAATGACACCAGCGAGGCGCCGAACATGATGTCGCCCCGGTTGAAGCTGATGCTGGCGAGCGCGGAGAAGTCGCCGCGCAGGATGATGGTCAGCACGCCGGCCAGCGAGATCGCGATGCCGGCAAGCTGCGCCGGCGTCAGCCGTACGCCGAACAGGATCAGCGACCACAGCGCGACGAACAGCGGCCCTGCCGACTGGATCAACAGTGCGTTCAGCGCCTCGGTGTACTGCATCGCCCAGTAGGAGATCGCGTTGTTGAAGGCGAAGCCGACCGCGGACAGCAGCAGCATCAGCGGCAGCGCCCCGCGCAGCTTCGGCCAGTCCTCTTTCAAGTGCGGCCAGGCGAACGGCAGCAGGATCAGGAACACGCCGAACCAGCGGATCGTGGTCAGCGTGACCGGCGGCACATGGCTGCCGACATGCCGCGCCAGCACGATGTTGGCGGCCCAGAACAGCGACGTCAGGCTGAGCAGCAGATAAGGCTGGTTGTTGAGCCAGTGCAGCGGGGAGCGGCTGGGGGTGGTGGCAGGTGCGGGCAAGGCGCGAAGATCGGTCATTATTTGGCGGATGTTGTGCCCGAATCCGCCGCGGCGACAAGACGAAAGTGCGGATTGGAGCCATGCGTGCCGGCGGCGCAATCTGTCCGGACTGACACACCGTCCGATATGTCATTGTCGCGAAACACCACATCCCGTCATCCTGAGGAGCGAGCCTCTTCGGCGAGCCTCGAAGGATGCACGGCCCGACTGTGGCCGATTCATCCTTCGAGGCTCGCTCCGCTCGCACCTCAGGATGACGGGGTAGTCCCTGCGCGTGTCTGAGACGCTCCCGCCTATTTCTGCGGCCCCGACAGCGAGATGTCGCGCTCGGCGCGAAATACGTTGCTGTAGAGATTGGCGATCCATTGCCGTCCGCTGGAGGTGATGTTGAGGTGGCGGATCGCCTTCTGCACATGCGGCGCGACGCTGTCCCAGTAGAAGCGCGGATAGAGGTCGACGAGATCGGCCGGCGAATCGTAGCCGAGCTGGCGGTTCAGTCCGGCTTCCTCGAATTCGAGGTACAGCGCGTTGGCCTTGCGGATGTAATGGGGATCGCCGAGCTGGCCGATCAAATCTGCGGCCCGCAGCAGGGTCGCCTCATCGCCGAAATCCTCATCGTCGTCAGGAGCGGTGAGCGGAAAGCGGGTGCCCTCGATGGCGCGCGCGATGCGCTCCTTGTCGAGCAGCGCGACGCCCTTGAGCCGTTCCATCACGAAGATCTTCGAGCGGTCGACGTGATAGGACATCAGTCCGGCATCCGACGAGCCGCGTGGCAGGATCACCTTGCGGCCGTCAGCATCGACCAGATAGCCGTTCTGGTCGTCGGCATCGAACAGTCCGCGCACATAGCCGATGTCATGGGTGAGGCAGGCGATGATGACATGCGCATAATCCTCGGCGCTCATGTGCGAGTGCAGCGCGCGGCCGCGCAGGATGTCGTGGCCGGCCAGCGTCACCAGCATGGTGTGCTCGACATTGTGATAGAGCGCGTCGCTGTTGCCGATGCATTCGAGCGCGATCCGCGCGATCGAGGGCACCATCTCGACCAGCTCGGTCTGCGACGAGCCGAACCGGCGCTGCATGTATTCGCCGAGGAATTTGCCAAGCGCGTCGGCCGCAAGTTCGGGAAGGGTCATCACGGCATTGACCTCCGAGATCGGGTGGTGAGCTTACGGCCTGCCAGCATTTCAGGGTAGTCCCGCGATGTGACATAATGTTTGCGGCTGGGCAGATACGACCTTCGGGTGGGAGCGGGTGATGGGCGTCGATCTTTTGAACGTCAGGGGCTTGGGCGAGCTGGATCAAGAGGCTCCGGTCGTGATGGTCAATCTGATGCGATTTCGCGCGCGGTCGCTCGACGGTGACGGCTCGGGCTGGGACGCCTATCTGCGCTATAGCGCGCTCACCGTGCCGATGATCAAGGCGCGCGGCGGCACGCTGCTCTGGACCGGAAATGCCGAGACGGTCGCGCTGGGCGAGCCGGCCGGCCAGCGCTGGGACTATCTCGCTTTGGTCTCCTATCCGAGCGTCGCCGCCTTCATCGACATGATGACCTCGGCCGACTACGAGAACCGCTGCGACCCGCATCGCCGCAATGGCTGCGAGGAGCATGTCATCATCGCGACGCGCGAGGCCTACAGCAAGTTCAAGGTGGGGTGAGGGGAGCGCGCTTTGCCCACACCGTCACCCTGAGGAGCGCGAAGCGCGTCTCGAAGGGTCGACGGCCCGACTAGGGCCGATTCATCCTTCGAGACGCGCTTCGCACTCCTCAGGATGACGGGTTGGAGAGCGGTGCAAGCGCCGCGCGGCACGCCCTCTGCACCACGCGGCAGACCTCGTCCCGCGACCGTCCGGCGCTGAGCGAGGCGAAGGTCGGGTAGCTCGTCAGCGCGAAGATCAGGTCGACGGCATCCTTGCGGGCCTGCGGCGAGGCGCCTTTGTCCGCGATCCGGTCGATCAGCGCGGTGAGGCCGCGGCGGCGGCGCTCGTTGCGCTCGCGGATTGCCTCGGCGAATTCGGGATCGGTCGCCATCGCGTCGTGCAGGCGTCCAACCGCGGAATCCCGGCTCCAGAAGGTGCAGAAGATCTCGACCATGCGGTCGAGCGCGGCGCGTGGATCGGCCATCGTCATGGCGTCGGCGAGCTGATGCAGCCCGCCATGGCGGGCGATCTCATCGAACACCGCTTCCAGCAGCCCGCGGCGCGAGCCGAACTGGTTGTAGACGGTCAGCCGGGTCACGCCGGCGGCCTTCGCCACCGAATCCAGCGAGAAGCGCGCGATGCTCTCGCCTTCACGCAGCGTGCGCGAGGCCGCCTCGATCACGCGCTCGCGCGTCTCGGCGGCCGCGGCGCTGCGCGCCGGGCTCACATAGCTGCGCGGCGGCATCGGCTGGCCTTGTTTTCGCTATATTGACTATACATTATGTATATCTAATTTCCAATGCCGTTTGGAGCAACATCATGCAGACCGTCCTCATCATAGCCCTGTCCCTTCACGTCCTGTCATCGGTGTTTTGGGCCGGCTCCAGCTTCACTTTGGCGCGCACCGGCGGCCTCGGCGGCGAAAAGCTGCTGATTCCGCAAATCGGCGCCGCGACGGTTGCGATCGTGACCGGCGCCACGCTGTGGCGCCTGGTTCATGAAGGTTCGTTCGCGTTGTCGGAGCAGATTCTGGCCGGCGGCGCGGTCGCCGCGCTGGCTGCGGTTGCCGTGCAGATCATCGTCGGTGGTGGCGCAATCAGGCAGTTGCGCAGCGATGCGCGTGATACTTCAGCCGCGCGCTCCCGGCTGGCGATCGCGCAGCGCATCGCGGCCGGGCTGCTCGCGATCACCGCGCTCTGCATGGGCGCGGCGCGCTATGCCTAAAACGCGATGAGATTGAGTTGAATCGTCATCGCGCTTTAGCTCCTTGTTTGAGCATGATCTTTTCGGAAAACCGCTTCGCACTTTTCCGGATCATGCTTTAGAACTTCCGCACCAAATCCGGGGTGATCTCTTTCAGGCTGCGGATGCCGAGCAGCGCGAGATCGCGGTCGATTTCGGCATGCAAGAGCGAGATCGCGCGTGCCACGCCGGCCTCGCCGGCAGTCACGGCGGCATAGAGGAACGGCCGGCCGACCCAGACGAAATCAGCGCCGAGCGCCAGCGCCTTGATCACGTCGGTGCCGCGGCGGACGCCGCCGTCGACCATCACGGTCATGTCGCCCTTCAGCGCCGCGATCTCCGGCAGCATGCGCAAACCGGAGACGGTGTAGTCGAGCTGGCGTCCGCCATGGTTGGAGACCATGACGCCGTCGCAGCCATGCTCGCGCGCCAGCCGCGCGTCTTCCGGCGAGATCAGCCCCTTGACCACGAGCTTGCCGGGCCAGCGCTTGCGGATCAGCTCGACATGCTTCCAGGCGAGCTGGTCGCGGCTGCCGATGTTACGCATCAGATTCTTCGACAGCACCGGCGGGCCTTGCTTGGCGTCCATGTTCTCAAAATGCGGCATGCCGTGGTTGAACACGGTGCGCGCCCAGGTGTTCAGCAGCCAGTCCGGATGGGTGATGGTGTCCCAGAACACCCGCGGCGTGATCTCGAGCGGCACCTGGAAGCCGTTGCGGATATTGTTCTCGCGGTTCGGCGGCACCGGCACGTCGGCGGTGACGACGAAGGTGTCGTAGCCGGCCGCCGCGACGCGATCGACCAGCGGCTCGATGCGCTCCGGGAGGCCGGCGAGGTAGGCCTGGTACCAGGCCTGCTGGTTGGCGGCGCGGACGTCCTCCAGCGTGATCAGCGAGGACGCCGAGAGGATCATCGGGATGTTGGCGGCAGCAGCCGCGCGCGCCAGCACGATGTCGCCGCGATAGGCGCACAGCGCGGAGGAGCCCATCGGCGGAATCCCGAACGGCGAGGCATAGCTCTTGCCGAACAGCGTCGTGGTCTGGTCGCGGCCGGAGACGTCATTCAGCACCCGCGGCACGAAGCCGTATTCGTCGAACGCCCGGCGATTGTCGGTGCGCGCCGTGTCGGTCTCGGCGCCACCGGAGATGTAGCCGTAGAGGAATTTCGGCAACAGCCGCCGCGCCTGCGGCTCGAAATCGTCGAGCGTGAGATAGCGCCGCAGATGCCGGGGCACCGCGGGGGCTGCGCGGTTGACGGTTGCAGGAGGCGGGGAAAGGGCTGCGGTCCGGTCGTGCACGTCTGGCGTTTCCGTTGTCCTTGGTTCTTGACGCAGGCAGTCTAGAGCACGAACCGGACAAGTGCGAAGCGGTTTTGCCTCGCGGCAGACGCGGAACGCGTTGCGCGGAGATCATGGTTCAACACAGGACTGAAGCGTGCTGACGTGCCCTAGCGCCTGGCGGCGGGCCCGGCAATTTTCGCGTTGAACGTGTTGACGGACTGGCTGACGTCACTGAGCGTCTTGCGCGTCTCGGCGATCATGACGCCGGATTTCTTGTCGAAACTCTGGATCAGCTCGCGCAGCGAGATCACGGTCGGCAGCAGCTCGCCGCCGTATTTGTCGCTGCCGAAGCTCTTCAGGAACTTGTCGGCCGAGGTCATCTTGGCGTCGACCGCGCTGATGCCGTCGTCGGCGGCGTCGATGAAGCCGGCGATCAGCTCGCCATTGCCGGAAAGCGAGTTGGTGAAGTTCTCGAGCCCGAGCAGCGAGTCCTTGATGTCGGCCTCGTTCTCGGTGATCACGCGGTCGACGTTGCGCAGCGCGACCCGCAGTTTCTCCTGGATGCCCATGGTGCCTTCGGCGTCGGCGGTCAGTTCCGGAATGCCGTCGGCGCCGACTGCCGGCGGCGGCGCATCATCGGTGCCGCCGGTGAGGGAGATCGAGGCGATCCCGGTGAGGCCCTGGAATTCAAGGCCGGCCTGGGTGTCCTTCTTGATCGGGGCGTTGCCTTCGATCCGGGTCATCGCCACCACGCGGTGCCGGTCGAGCCGGATCGAGACCACCTCGCCGATCCGCACGCCGGCGAAATTGACGCTGGCGCCGCGGCGCAGGCCCGACGCCGAGCCCTCGAACACGACGCGGAACGGCACCATCCGCTTGATGCCCGCATAGCGCTGATAGCCCAGCCAGCCGCCGAGCGAGCCGGCGACGAGGGCTAGCGCGAGGGTGCCGATCACGAGATTGCTGGCGCGCGCCATGCGTAAAACCTGTCCGCGAAGCAGAAGACCTCGAGAAATAGCGGATTTGCCGCCGATAGTCACCGCGCCTGTGCTTGCCTCTCCCCGTAAGAACGGGCGAGGGAAGGAAAGTTATGCGCTCTGCTTCCGAGACGCCGCAAAGACGCCGGCCAGCACGAGCGCGAAGCCGATGAAATGGAAGGCCTGCGGATGCTCGCCGATGAACACGATCGACATGATGGTGCCGAACACCGGAACCATGTGGAAGAACGGCGCGGCGCGGTTGGCGCCGATCAGCTGCACACCGCGGTTGAAGCACAGATAGGCCAGTGTCGAGGGGAACACCGCGACATAGAACAGCGACAGCAGGTTGCTGGTCGTGAGCTGCATCACCGGCCGTGCACCGAGCTCCCAGACGAAGAACGGGATCAGGAACAGCGCGCCGCAGCCGAAGGTGAAGGCCGCGACCGACAGGCCGTGGATCTTGGGCCGCTTCAAGGTCAGCACCGAATACAGCGCGAAGATCACCAGCGCGACGGTGAAGATCAGGTCGCCCTTGTTGAAGTCGATCTTCGACAGCGTCGTGAGATCGCCATGCAGCAGGATGACGAGCACGCCGCACAGTGACAGCAGGACGCCGCAGAGCTGCGCCAGCGTCAGCCGGGTGCCGAGCAGGATCAGCGACCATACGGCCACCACCAGCGGCGCCGCCGATTGCAGCAGCAGCGTGTTGAGCGCCTGGGTGTGCTCGAGCGCCCAGTATTGCAGCGTGTTGAAGGCGCTGATGCCGGTGATCGACAGCAGCATCATGATGCCGAGATTGTTGCGGATCGTGGGCCAGTCGCGGACCATGTGCTTCCAGGCAAACGGCAGGATGATCAGGAAGGCCGCCGACCAGCGCAGGAACGACAGCGTCACCGGCGGGATATGGCCGGCGGCGAGCCGGCCGACGATCGCATTGCCGGCCCAGCAGATCGCGGTGATGCAGAGCAGCAGATATGGCTGGTTGGCGATCCAGGAGCCGGAGGCAGGCGTTGCGGTGGAATCGGAGGCAGACATTCGATGAGGCCCGGGTTCACGACGCCGCGGCCCGCCCGGCTGATAGCGCCGGGCCGGTATCGATTTCCCCGGCCCCTGTCACAGACACGGATTCCGCCATTCCATCAATGGGGATGGACGCATCGCGTCCATGCGCGAACGCCCCTTACTGAGAGCCTGCCGGCGTTTTGCCCGCCGCTACGGCGGCGTGGTCTGGCGCTTGACGATCTGCTCGGCGAGCTCGATCAGGATCCGCTTGGTGTCGGGGTCCTGCACCTCGCGGAATACCCGCAGCATGCGCAGTTCGAGCAGGGATTGCAGCGATTCTGCGACCTGGCCGCCGTGTGCCTGCGCTGTCGCGGCGGGCCGGCGATTGAGCATGTCGGCGGCGACCCCGAGCATCTCGGCAACCGTTGCCAGGCGGCCGGTGTCGATTTTCACGGTGCCGTCGACGCCGTGCTTTTGCAGCGAGGCGCCCGCACACAGGATCTCGGCGAGGTCTGCCTGCGACAATCCGATTGCGCGCCAACGCGCCTGCACCAGTTGATCGATCTGGTCGTCCTGCGATGTGCTCATGGTGCGCTCAGGCGATCTCCAGCTACGTCCGTGGGCGGCAATTCCCCGAGGAAGATTGGTAGCAAATGGAACTGCGGTTCGTCGTGACGGGACTTCTACGGATCATTGAGATCGACGGCTGGTGCCGCCAACGGGCGGCGTGCAGCTCGATCCGCGCCTCCACGACGGCCGGGCCGTCTTGCGGGGCGGGCGGTGTCCTCCGCGCCCATGGTCTGAGATGCTCGCTTTCGCGTCATCCGGCCTTGGCCTTGACCTTGGCCTTGTCAGCCTGACTTTCTTATCAAGACCGCGCCCGAATGCAACCTTGGAGAGATAGTTGCAAACAATCCAATCCTGATATGTGACCTTGCCACATATCGGGGGCATCGCTCACAGGTCGATGATCCCGAGCGCGATGCTCTTGGCCACCCCGTGTGTCTTGTTGGAGGCCTCGAGCTTGCGCAGCGCCTGCTTGATGAAGCCTTCCACCGTCTCCGGCGAGATGCCGAGGATCTGCGCGGTGTCGGCCACGGTCTTGCCGCGCGCGGCCCACGCGATCACTTCCTTTTCGCGGCCCGTGAGCTTGATGGTCTCGGCAGCGTCGGCAGGCTTCAGGATGGTCGGTGCGTTACGCTGGTCGCGGTTGACGATGTCCATCGCCCGCTGCACCCAGTAGATCATCAAGAGATGCAGTTCGTGACGATGGCAGATGAACAACTTGTCGAACTCGCGCGGCTCGTCTTCCCAGAAGAACACCGTCGAACTCGAATGCACGGCGCCGAGCCGGTCGCGATAGTGGAACGGCACCACGAAGCCGTCCTTGAATCCGAACTCGCGGGCAGCATCCATCGTCTTGGCTTCGGGCGCGCGCTTGTGTCCGCTTCGCTCCGGCAGCTTCAGGCTGCTCCAGCTGAATGGCGTGTTGGTGCGTCGCGACCGCGCCAGCGCCGGATCGGCGTGGACGAACTCATTTTGTACATACGCCCGCTTCCAGGCATCGGGAAATGTGCCGACGTGGTAGGGCAGATCGAGATCGGGCCGGCCGGCATCGACAAAGGCGAAGCCCGAGAAGCCGTAATTCTGGACAATACGGTGCAGGGACGAGCTCAGCTCGTCGATGGTATCTGACGCCTCGATGGTCGAAATCGCGTCTACCAGGCCCATTGCCTAAAACCCCCGGTTTCCGGGGGTATCACAGTTGACCCCTTTTGTCCCAGATGTTCCCGCATTTGGAGGAAGGGACAAATGCTTTATTCATTGAACGGCTTTCACGCACTCATTACCAGGGAAGAACTTGATCCGGCTCATGTCGAGGCGATGATGCGGCTGCGCAAGCGGCTGTTCGTCGACCATTGCGGCTGGCTTTTGAGCACGACCGGGGATGTCGAACGCGATCAGTTCGACTGCTGGTATACCGAGCACTGCCTGTTGTTCTCCGGCGTCGAGCTCGTCGGCGGCTTCCGGGCGATCCGCACCGATTATCCCTATCTCACCAAGTCGGTGTTCCCGCAGCTTGCCGTGCTGCGCTTTCCGAGCAGCCGCGAGGTGTGGGAGATCAGCCGTTTCGGCGTGCTGTCGAGCGCTGCGCGGCCGCAGGCGGCACGTGTCAATTACGCGCTGATGTTCCGCTTCGCCGAGCTGCGTGGAGCGAAGGCGCTGGTGGCGCTGGCCGACCTTTCCTATGAGCGTTTTCTCACCCGCATGGACATCCGCACCCGCCGCTATGGCGCGCCGCAGGTGATCGGCAGCGATCGCACGGGCCGCCCGCTGACGGCGCTCGCCGGAGAAATTCCGCTTGGTCTCGCCGACAATCCCGGCCTGACCAAATTCCTCGACCTTGGACGGCAACTGGAGATCCACGATGCCACACATGTTCTCGGACGTTCGAGCATTCCAGCGTGATCCGCTGCGTCTGTTGCTGACGCGCGGCAACGACGCCGAGCTCGGGCTCGTGCCGTTGCGGCTCGGTCCCGCGCCCGTCTTCCTGGTGAACGACCCCGATCTGCTGCGCCCGATCCTCAAGGCGCCGGAGACCGATATCGGCAAGGGCAAGCTGATCAAGAAGCTGACGCCGGTGCTCGGCCGCAGCTCGCTGATGCTGAGCGGCGAGGAGCACAAGCGACGGCGGGCCGTGCTGCAGAAGCACATGGCCAAGGGCAGCGTCGAGAAGTTCCTGCCGCATATGTGCGCCGAGATCCGCGCGGTCGGCGCCAGCCTGGCGCGGCTCGGCTCGTTCGATCCGCACCATGTCACGGCGATGCTGGCGCTGCGCACGATCTGTGTTGCGATCTTCGGCTCCCAGGTGATGTCGTCGGGCGACGAGGAAGCCCTGGTTCAGGCGGTCGGCGTGATCGAGGACGATCTGGCCGAGGAGATGTTCCGCGCCCTGCCGTTCGGTCCGCTGGCCTGGTACCGGCGTCGCCAGAACCGGGTCTGCGCCAAGCTCGCGATGTCGACGGTGGTGCAACGGCTGCGCCGCAAGGCGGGCTCGAGCAGCGCGCTGCGGGATCTCGAGGCACTCGGCCTGACCGATCGCGATCTCGAGGACGAGATCCTGACCTTGCTGCTGGCCGGCCATCACACCACGGGTTCGACGGCGGCGTGGATGTTCTACCAGATGGCGGCCAATCCCGCCTTGATGGACGAGATCGCCGACGAGGCGGCGGAGTGCCTTGGCGATGACGGCGAGCTGCGGCTCGACGCGGTGAAACACGCCAATCTGAGCGCGACGCTGGTCAAGGAGGTCTGCCGGCTCTATCCCAGCGCCTGGTGGTTCTCGCGCGAGGTGATGCAGCCGGTGACGATCGGCGGACGTGACCTCAAGGTCGGCACCTCGCTGTTGATCTGCCCCTGGCAATTGCAGCGCGATCCTCGGCAGTTCGAGGAGCCGGACCGCTTCCTGATGACGAGGCGCTACAACACCGACGCCTTCATCCCGTTCGGTGCCGGCCCGCGCGCCTGTGCCGGCATGGGCGTTGCGATGCTCGAGCTGCAATTGCTCGCGCTCGAGATCGCCGCGGCCTATCGCTTCACCGCCGTTACGCCGAATCCGGCACCGTGGCCGAAGGCCTCGGTGACGCTGATTCCGCCGCCGATGAAGATCGACATCGAAGTTCGCGAGGTGCCATCGCGCGTCCCGCATCTCGGCGAGGAGGCGGAGCACCTGCCTTACATTCCACCGGTCGCTGCGGCGTCCATCAGCACACTACAATCGGTATCCCCATGACAACTCAGATAACAACGGCCAGCATCGGGCAAAGGGCCATGGATCAAGTGCAAGTGCGCAGTCTGCGCGACGTCATCGCTGTCTTGATCGAGCAACGCAGCATCGTGACGGCGGCCGGCGCAGGCTTCGCCGCACATCTGCTCGACCTCGCGATCATGCAGCTGCGGCTCAACGTCAACGATATTTCGGCAGAGGAATTGACCGGCCTGTCCGACTTCGTTGGCGCGGAGTTTACGCGGGACAAATCCTCGCACTGATCGCGCAGCGCGTCTTCGAGCGACATGGGGAGCTTCGGTTTTGATTCAATCGAAGCCGAAGCTCTAGTCCTGGGTTGCCACCAGCGCCTTCATCGAGGCGCCGGCGGCGAGCGCTGCGTCGTTCGGATCGATCTCGATCTGCAGGCCGCGCTGGCCGCCATTGACGAACACGGTGATGTGGGTCAGTGCGGTCTCGTCGATCGCGGTCGGCACTTTCTTCTTCTGACCGAACGGGCTGATGCCGCCGACATGGTAGCCGGTCAGCCGCTCGGCATCGGCCGGGCGCATCATCCTGGCCGACTTGCCGCCGAGGGCCGCAGCGAGCTTCTTCATGCTGACCTCGCAGTCGGACGGCACCACGGCGCAGACCGGCTTGCCGTCAACCTCCGCCATCAGCGTCTTGAGCATGCGGTTCGGCTCGACGCCGAGCGCCTCGGCCGCCTGCAGGCCGATGCTCTCGGCGCTGGAATCGTAGACATAGGTGTGGAGCTTGAAGGCAATGCCGAGCTTCCGCAGTGCCATCGTCGCTGGTGTCGAATTGGGCATGGACCCTGCCGGTTGATCAGGCCGAATGATCGCCGCAATGGCACCGGCGATCAATCGGCCGTACGGCCGGCCCCGGACCGCGCCAACATTAAATTGTCGCCAGCCCGGTGCCATCAGGCGCTGCATGGAATTTTCGGGGGATATCAAAGGGTTGAAGCTCGTCTAAAAGGCGTAAATGACCCCCTTCTTGCTTGCGCAGCCGACCCGCTTCCTTTATCCGGTAGGCGCCTTGCGTGCGCGCGGCCGGGCGCCGCGATTTGGGCTGGGCATATCAATGCATGATCCTGTGGGCGGACGCGTTTTCGCCGCGATCATGGTCTGAAAACACCTGAAGGGAACATCTTCGCAATGGCCAATGTTGTCGTCGTCGGCGCCCAATGGGGTGACGAGGGGAAGGGCAAGATCGTCGACTGGCTGTCGGAACAGGCCGACATCGTCGTGCGCTTCCAGGGCGGCCACAATGCCGGCCATACGCTCGTGATCAATGGCGAGACCTACAAGCTGGCGCTGCTGCCCTCCGGCGTGCTGCGCCCGAACAAGCTCGCGGTGATCGGCAATGGCGTGGTGTTCGATCCACAGGCCTTCCTTGACGAGGTCGCCAAGCTGAAGGGGCAGGGCGTCGCCGTCGGCCCCGATAATCTGCGCATCGCCGAGAACGTCACGCTGATCCTGCCGCTGCATCGCGAGCTGGATTCCCTGCGCGAATCCTCCAACGCCATCACCTCGATCGGCACCACCCGCCGCGGCATCGGCCCGGCCTATGAGGACAAGGTCGGCCGCCGCGCCATCCGCCTGATGGACCTCGCCGATCTCGACACCCTGCCGCACAAGATCGACCGCCTGCTGGCGCACCATAATGCGCTGCGCCGCGGGAACAATCTGCCGGAGATCGACGGCAAGAGCATCCTGGCCGAGCTGTCGGCACTGGCGCCGAAGCTCCTGCCCTATGCCGAGACCGTGTGGCGGCTGCTCGACCTCGAGCGCCGCGCGGGCAAGCGCATCCTGTTCGAGGGCGCGCAGGGCGCGCTGCTTGACGTCGACCACGGCACCTATCCCTATGTGACGTCGTCCAACACGGTGGCCGCGCAGGCCGCGACCGGCACCGGCATGGGTCCGGGCGCGGTTGGCTATGTGCTGGGTATCTGCAAGGCCTACACCACCCGTGTCGGCCAGGGCCCGTTCCCGACCGAGCTGAAGGACGAGATCGGTGAGGAAATCGGCCGTCGTGGCAAGGAATTCGGCGTCAACACCGGGCGCAAGCGCCGGGTCGGCTGGTTCGACGCCATGCTGGTGCGACAGACTGTCCGCACCTGCGGAATTGCCGGGCTGGCGCTGACCAAGCTCGATATTCTCGACGGGTTCGACAGCATCAAGGTCTGCATCGGCTACAAGCTCGACGGCAAGGAAATCGACCATCTGCCGGCGGGCGAGGGTGCGCAGGCCCGGGTCGAGCCGATCTATGAGGTCATCGAGGGCTGGAAGCAGCCGACCGCCAATGCGCGGTCCTGGGCGGACCTGCCGGCCCAGGCCATCAAATATGTCCGCCGGGTCGAGGAACTGGTGGGGTGTCCGATCGCCCTGCTGTCCACCAGCCCGGAGCGTGAAGATACTATTCTGGTACAGAATCCGTTCGAGGCTTAACGGGATATTACCTATATCCCTCCAATTGTGTGGAAATGGCTGACTACTACCCGCTGATCGCCCGTGCCATCGCCGGATTGGACCCCAACGCTCCCGGCGAAGCCCGCCGCGCGCTCTACGCGCGGGCGCGGACGGCGTTGATCCAGCAGCTCCGCGGCGTGCAGCCGCCGCTGTCCGAATCCGAGATCACCCGGGAACGGCTGTCGCTGGAAGAGGCGGTTCGCAAGGTCGAGTCCGAGGCCGCGCAGCGCGCCCGCGACGCCTCGCGCCCGGGCGGCGGCGCTGCCGCTGCCCGCGGCAGCCGCGCCAACGCAAGACCGCCCGAAGCAGGTGCACGGCCGCCCGAGGCCAATTCCGCCGACCCCGCCGCGCGTCCGCGGCCGCCGGCCGAGCCGCGTCCGCCGCGCAATCTGCGCCCCGATGCACCGCCGCCGGCCCCGCCGCGGCCGCAAAACCCGCAGGCTCCCGAGACCCAAGCGCCGCAGGCTCGGCCACCGGCGCCGCCCCGTCGCGGGCCGGAAGGCGCGCCGCCGCCGGTGCCGCCGGCCGCGCCGGGCGTTCGCGGGTTCCGCGACATCACCGCCGACGCCGACGATCTCGGCCGTGCCGCGGCGCAAGCCAGCCGCAACGCGCGCAAGACCTACGCCAACGTGCCGTCGCCCTCGCCGGAATTCGACCGGCTCGAGCCGAGCCTGGAAAACCGTGGCGGCGATCCCGAGGCACCGTATTCCTACGACGAGTCGATCGAAGAGGCCGAGCGCTACACGCCGCAGCCGCCGCAGGGCGCGCCGCCGCAGCGCTCGCGGGTCAGCAATGCCGAGCGCGAGCCGAAGAAGCCGCGCGTCGGCTCGATGTTCCCGTTCAAGACCGCGATCGTGATTGGCATCCTGCTGATCCTGGTCGGCACCGGCATCCTGATGCGGCAGCAGGTCACGACCCTGGTCAGCAACCTGTTCACGTCCTCCGCCCCGGTCGAGGCGCCGAAGGATGCCTCGACGGCGCCCTCGAGCAAGAAGATCACCGACCGCGTCGGCCAACCGTCGTCGTCGGGCGAGCCGGTCGCTCCGGTGGCGCAGCGCGTCGTGCTCTATGACGAGGACCCGTCGGATCCGAAGGGCAAGCAATATGTCGGTTCGGTGGTCTGGCGCACCGAGCAGGTCAAGGGATCGGGCAACCAGAAGCCCGACATCGCCGTGCGCGCCGACATCGACATCCCGGATCGCAAGTTCAAGATGACGATGTCGTTCCGCCGCAACACCGACACATCGCTGCCGGCGAGCCATACCGCGGAATTGACCTTCATCCTGCCGCAGGACTTCGCCAATGGCGGCGTCGGCAACGTGCCGGGCATCCTGATGAAGTCGAACGAGCAGGCCCGCGGCACGCCGCTGGCCGGCCTCGCGGTCAAGGTCACCGACGGCTTCTTCCTGGTCGGCCTCTCCAACGTCGACGCCGACCGCTCGCGCAATTTGCAGCTCCTGAAGGAGCGCTCCTGGTTCGACGTGCCGCTGGTCTACACCAACCAGCGCCGCGCCATCATCGCGATCGAAAAGGGCGCCCCCGGGGAGCGGGCGTTCAACGACGCGTTCGCGGCGTGGGGTGAGTAACGAGCGTTACGCTCACCTCGATGCGTCACGTGTGATCGCCCGGCTTGGTCCGGGCGATTCCGTATCGCAGCAACGTCGGCCACCGGGCTGTTGCAGCGCATCGATGCTCCGAGCTTGCCGAACATTTGCCGGGTAATTTCTATTTTCCCTAGAACCATCGCGTGACTGCGTTACACTCGCCTGACGTCGGGCAAGGGCACGCCATGAAACGCTATCTGATCTTCGCAGCCATCGGGCCGTTCATCGGCGGCTTCCTGCTGTTGCTGATGACCACCTATCAGTCCGGCTACTGGACCGAGACCAATGGCGGCGAGGTGGCGAAGCTGCTCGTCGTGTTCGTGAAGTCGCTGCAATACAATTATCTGTTCGGCATCGTGCCGTCGCTGATGTTCGCTGCCGTCGACGACATCCTGATGCATGTGCGGCGGATTTCGCCGGTGGTGCGGATGCTGCTCGTGGGCGCGGTGGCGTTTATCGGCGCGGCGCTGACCTATGCCTCGCATGGCTCCGAGAGCGGCGCGGTGCAGTTCATCCTGTACGGGATGGTCGGCTTCATCCCGGGTATGATCTCGTCGTGGCTGGCGCACAAATATGCCGAAGAGCTGCACGCGCCGGCCCAGCCGGCATCACAGCACTAGTTCAGTTATACCAATCCTGTCAGGGAATTAGGTGCCAGCCGGGAGTTGGCCGCGTCGTCTTTCACGCAACTGTCACATGGGCGTCATGTAGACGTAGTCCCAATGTCACATGGCCGCTTTTGTCCTCCCGCGGCTATGAGGGCAATCACATGAGTGATGTGGCGTTACCTGGTTCGATCGAGCCTGCGCGGCGTGGCGGACCCGATCTCGAGAAGGGCTTTCATCCGCTCACCGGCATCATCTATCTCGGCATCATCGGCGCCGCGCTGCTGTTCGTGGCCTACAGCATCTATGCGGATGTCGGGTCGACGGGGGCGGGCAAGACCTCCTATGCGGCGTTCTTGCTGCTGTTCGTTGCGTTGTTGATCTCGCTCGGCTTCGAATTCGTCAACGGCTTCCACGATACCGCGAATGCCGTCGCGACCGTGATCTACACCCGCTCGATGCCGGCCCACATTGCCGTGGTCTGGTCGGGCTTCTTCAACCTGATCGGCGTCCTGCTCTCCAGCGGCGCGGTTGCGTTCGGCATCGTCTCGCTGCTGCCGGTCGAATTGATCCTCCAGGTCGGCAGCAGCGCCGGCTTCGCGATGGTGTTCGCGCTGCTGATCGCCGCGATCATCTGGAACGTCGGCACCTGGTATTTCGGATTGCCCGCCTCGAGCTCGCACACCCTGATCGGATCGATCATGGGCGTGGGCATCGCGAACGCCTTGATGCACGGCAGGGAAGGGACATCCGGCGTGGACTGGTCGCAGGCCGTCAATACCGGCAAGGCGCTGTTGCTGTCGCCGCTGTTCGGATTCATGCTGGCCGCGATCCTGCTCTACGGCCTGAAGAGCGTGCTGCTGCGCGCGACGCCGGCGCTGTTCGGCGAGCCGAAGGGCGATCAGCCGCCGTCATGGTGGATCCGCGGCATCCTGATTCTGACCTGCACCCTGGTCAGTTTCTTTCATGGATCGAACGACGGTCAAAAGGGCATGGGCCTGATCATGCTGATCCTGATCGGTGTGGTGCCGACCGCCTATGCGCTCAACCGCGCGATGCCTGCAAGCCAGATCGAGGCGTTCACCGCGAACTCGGCGGCGGCGAGCAAGGTCATCGAGGATCGGGGGGCCGATCGCAAGGTCGCGGGCAATCCGCGTCCGGCGGTGACGAACTACATCACACTCCGGCAGCTCACCGACGATACCTATCCCGCGCTCGCCGTTCTGGTCAGCGAGATCCGTGACCAGGTCGTGCAGTACGGCTCGCTGGCGAAATTCCCGGCCGAGACCGTCGGCAACACGCGCAACGACATGTATCTGGTCTCGGAGGCGCTGCGCCTCTTGATGAAGAGCAGCGACAACGGGCTGAACGATGCCGATGTCGCGACGCTCAATCGCTACAAGGGCTCGCTGGATGCCGCCACCAAATTCATTCCGTCCTGGGTGAAGATCGCGGTCGCCATCGCGCTCGGCCTCGGCACCATGGTTGGTTGGAAACGGATCGTCGTGACGGTCGGTGAAAAGATCGGCAAGACCCACCTGACCTACGCGCAGGGCGCCTGCGCCGAGATCACGGCGGCTGCGACCATCGCCGCGGCGGACGGCTACGGCCTGCCGGTGTCGACGACGCATGTGCTGTCATCGGGCATCGCAGGCACCATGACCGCGAACGGCTCCGGCCTGCAATGGTCGACTATCCGCAACATCGCGATGGCCTGGGTCCTGACCTTGCCGGTGGCGATGCTGATCTCGGGTACGCTCTATTTTGTTTTCGCGCATTTATTTTAGCCGGAGCCGCAGACAACAGGGACGTCTGCGTCCCGGTTCTGGGAAAGGGATTTTGAAGTGGCAGATGCAAGTTTCAGCCTTCTGACGGGCAATGATATCGAAACGCGGCTGGTGCGCGCCGGGGGCGTGATTTTTCGCGAGGGCGAGCAGGCCAACGAGCTGTTCGTGATCAAGAGCGGCTATGTGCGCATCCAGGTCGGCAACAAGACCATAACGGAGCTGGCGCCCGACACGATCTTCGGCGAAATGGCGTTGATCGACAACGAGCCGAGGAGTGCGACCGCGACGGCGCTGACCGATGTCGAGCTGGTCCCGGTCTCGGAAAAGCAGTTTCTCTTCCTCGTCGGCCAGACGCCGCATTTTGCCCTCAAGGTGATGAGGACGCTGGCACAGCGGCTCAGGACCATGAACAAGGGTGTGTACTGAGGCGAACGAAGCATCTCGCCAATTCACGTTTCGCGTGAGGTGGCGTCTGCCCGGCTCGAACACGCTCTCGCTGATCGCTGCAAGCAAAAGCGGCGGACGTTTCCGTCCGCCGCCTGTGTGATGCAAAAGGTCTGCGTGATCAAATCTTCAGGTGCCGTTGGCGCGGCAGCGGCCGCCCGGTCCGAGATACCAGCCGCGCGGACAGGCGTGCATCCACGGCCGCGCGTAGTTGTGGCGGCAGCCGCCATAGGGGCCGCGATGCCAGCCGCCGCCGCAGCCGCCGGCGACCGCGATGACATCGGAATTCTGGGTGGGTGCAACCGGCGCGAGCGGCATCGCGCTGGCGCTGCCGAGCGTGGCGAGAAGGAAGGCGGCCGCAATCAATCTGGTCATGTGTATCGTCCTCTGCTGATGTCAAAAGTCATTCGTCAGTTTGCTCGCTCAAAAGGATTCTAACCGCCGGCGGCAAACGCGATGCCGGCGCGCACCTCGCCCATCGCCTGATCGATCAGGCCGAGCGCGCGCTCGCGGTGGCCGCCCTTGTTCGGCGTTGCCTTGGTGAGCTCGGCACGCGCCGATTGCAGCATTGCAAGGGTCTCATCCATGTGCGGCTGGGCGCCGATTGCGTAGCCGATCCCCATGCCGGTGGTGATCGCCACACCGAGCAACACCTTGCGGATCGCGGAAGTCTTCATCTCATGGTCTCCTCTGGCTGGCCTGCTTGTGTGCGGGGGCTCACTTTGAGCGCCTTCTCCTGGCTGCTAGCCCGGCGCCATCGGTAAGCCCGTTGCGATGCCTGCGTCTTGGACTGGGAAGCGCCGGAGAATTCCCCACTTGGACTGTCCGGCGCTGTGGCACGGACCGGCGACGCGATGGTAGGTTTCAGCCGCCGTTCATCTGGTGGTGGCCAGACTGCCGGCGCACACCTTGGTCCTGTCCTTCCGATGTCCGTCATCAAGAAAAGGCTGTCGACCGACATGCTGCCGCCGGGCCTCGGCGAGCGGCAGCGCTACATGTTCTTCGCCGAGCTGTTCGAGCATTTCTCCAACACCGGCGAGCTCGACCCGTCACCATCGGTGCCGTTTCGCGCGACGATGAATTCGATCCATATCGGCACCACCTTGCTCGGCCGCTGCAACGGCAGCTTCACTAGCGTGCGGCGCGAGCGGCGCCAGGTGCTGGCGACCAATGACGACCGTTATTGCCTGGCACGCAACACCGGCGATCGGGCCTCGATGGTGACCCATCGCGGCCGTGAATTTCAGATGCGGCCGGGTGCGATGGTACTGCTCAAGCTGGACGAGCCCTTCTTCACCGCCGATGGTGCCCACCATAAGCGCTTCACCAATGTCCATCTGCCGATGGCGACCTTGCGCTCCATGGTCGCCGGGGTCGATGACCTGGTCGGTCAGGAGCTCGCGCCGGGCGGTGCGCTGTCGCTGGCGATGGACTACAGCGACCTACTGCTGAAATCTGCCGATGCCGTCGACGAGGCCGGCTTCGCCATTGCCGCGCATCTGCTGGATCTCGCAGCGCTCGGCCTCGGCGCCCGCGGCGATCTTGCGGTCGCCGCCCAACGTCGCGGGCTCCGCGCGGTCAGGCTGAAGTCGCTGCTGATGATCCTGGAGAGACGCTTCACCGAGCCGGACTTTTCCGCGCACAAGCTCGCCGCCGCGACCGGCCTGTCGGAGCGCTATGTCAACGAGCTGCTGTTTGAGGCGGGCGCGAGCTTCACCATGCGGCTGACCGAGCTGCGGCTGACCAAGGCCGCCGAATTGCTGGTCCATGACGCCGAGCGGCGGATCAGCGACATCGCCTTCGATTGCGGGTTCAACGACCTGTCCTATTTCAATCGCTGTTTCCGCCGCCGCTTCGGCTTGACGCCGTCAGCGGCGCGCGGCACGTGATGCTTGCGCGTGACTGAGCCTTGAACGTGACACAGTGGTAATGTGACGCAACTTGAACCGCTTGCCTGCATTACCATGTGATGGCCATGCCCGAGGACGACATCTTCACGCCCCACGCAACGCGATCGCGGCCGCCCTTCGGCGGGGCGCAGGCGCGCGGCAAGGTGATCGATCAGGACGGGCGCGAGCTCGGCGATGGCCCGCTGCATCCGCAGTTCCAAGGCTTTCAGGATGGCTTCCGCTTCGACTTCCGCAATTCGAGCGCCAATCCGTTCGGCAATCTAACCCGTGAGGAGCGGCTCGCGCGGCTCGAGATGATCGCAAGGCTGCTCGACGTCGCCTTCGTGGTGCCGGGCACCAATGTCCGCTACGGCATCGACGGGCTGATCGGCCTGATCCCCGTGATCGGCGATCTCATCACGACCGCGATCTCGCTGTGGCTGGTGCGCGAGGCCCGGCTGCTCGGCGCGCCCTGGCACATCACCGCGCGGATGCTCGCCAATGTCGCGGTCGACGGCGTGGTCGGCATGGTGCCGGTGGCCGGCGATGCCTTCGACGTCATGTTCCGCGCCAATATCCGCAATGTGCGGATGCTGCGGCGCTGGCTCGACAAGCAGCCGAGACTTTAAGGCGCGATTAATCCGGACCCGAAGGGCCGCGTTAGCGCAAAGTGTGCAGCGGCTTTCCGATCAGATTCTCCGCAAGAAAGACTCTTCCCAAAAACAAAAGCCCCCGGATCGGTCCGAGGGCTTTTCGTTAAGCGAGGAGCAGAAATCTTACGCGGCGTCGGCGTCGGTCTGGCTGGCGGCGGGGCGCGGACGGCGCGGCAGCGGGAAGGCTTCGCTCTCATACAGCGAGCGGATGCCGTTCTGGTCGAAACGGGCTTCCTCGACCTGCAGATAGGCGCCGTTCAGCGAGTCCGCCGGCAACTGCTCCATCGCGAACTGCACGGCCTCGGCAGCAGTGCCGAAACGGCGGTAGGCGAAACCCGCCCGCTTCTTCTTGCGGATCGCGGCGGGGAACAGTTCGGCTGACGTGTTATAGTTGAACGGACGCAGGGGACGCATGGTCGACGACCTCTTGTGTTCTTGGCAGTTGGCGTGGCGCAAGGGATTTTGGGGGACGGCGGCCTATCTCGGCGGCGCACCGTACATGTCATTTCGATCCCTAATATAGGCCTCTTTGACAAAAATGCGACCCCAGAAGCGCCCCTGACAGGGCACATGCTGAATCCGCGCATAGCACGGGGTACGATCAAATAAGACCTTCTATTTCAATAGCTTATAGCTCTCAGATCTTGTCGAGCCAGGCCAGGATCGCGACCACGATCAAAATCACCCCGAAAAGGCCCATTCCGGAGTGGCCGAGCCCATAGCCATAGCCTCGGATCCGGCCGCTATAGCCGCCGAGCAGGACAATCAGCAGAATGATGATGAGGATCAGTCCAAGCGACATGGCGCCCTCCTCAGAACAGGCGGCAGCCGCACGGCGAGACGCCTACGGCCCCGCAGGTTCCAAGCAAAGCACATTCCGGGGCGCGAGTCGTTAAGGACGCCCGCCGATCACGAGGATGTTGTTGGCCGGCCTGGGCGTCTACTTCTTGCTTTCGTCGATCGGGAGCACCTTCAGCGGGGTCGGATAGGGCTCCACCCGCAGCGAGTCGCTGGCGATCAGGCCGACCTTGTGCAGCGGCGCCTGTTCGAGATCGCCTGAGGCGGATTTGTGCACGGCGTATTGCCAGACGCTCATCGAGCCCTTGGCGACCAGCATTTTGGCGATGCCGCCGGCATTCTGGCCGTCGACCTGGGCGAGGTCGGCATCGGTCAGGCCGATCACGATCTCGTCCTTCGAGGTGATGACCTTGAACAGCGAGATCTTGTCGGCGGCGAATGCCGGCCCGCTCAAAGTGCTCCCCATGATGACGCTGGCAAGGCCGAGGCCGGACAAGAGCTTTCCTGGAATCCGTGACATCAAAATTTCCTTGTGTTTGCGCGCGGCCGGGCCGGGTCCAAACAAAACCCCGCGCGACCGGTTCTTGGTCGCGCGGGGCGGAGCAAACGTTCGACGGGGCGAGCCGATTATTCGGTTCGGCCGCGCCTGCGCGGGGCATGCCCGCGCAGGCGTCGTTACTTCTTCTCGTCGAGCTTCAGCGCTGCCGAGTTGATGCAGTAGCGCAGGCCGGTCGGGCCGGGGCCGTCGTTGAAGACGTGGCCGAGATGGCCGTCGCATTTCGAGCACAGCACCTCGGTGCGGATCATGCCGTGGCTCATGTCGCGCTCCTCGTCGACATGGCTCTCGACCGCGGGCTTGGAGAAGCTCGGCCAGCCGCAGCCGGAATCGAACTTCTGGTCGGACTCGAACAGCGTCTGCCCGCAGCCGGCGCAGACATAGGTGCCCTTGCGCGGGTCGTGCTCATATTCGCCGGTGAAGGGCCGCTCGGTCGCCTTTTCCCGCAGCACGGCGTACTGCATCGGCGACAACTCCTTGCGCCACTCGGCCTCGCTCTTGCGGACCTTGCCGTCGGTTTTGGTATCGGACATTCAACCTCCTTTGCGAGATGCTCAGTTGGTGGCCTTGGTGCTGCTCACCAGCGTCGGCTTCTCGATGTAGTTCTCCGCGAAGATCTTCTTCAGGTTCTCGACCTTCGGGATGTCGTTATACGCAATATAGGGCTGGCTCGGGTGCAGCGTCAGATAGTCCTGGTGGTAGCCCTCCGCCGGATAGAACGCCTCCAGCGCACCGATCTTGGTGACGATCGGCTTCTTGAAGACCTTGGCAGCGTTGAGCTGGGCGACATAGGCATCCGCGACCTTCTTCTGCTCGTCGCTGGTGGTGAAGATCGCCGAGCGATATTGCGTGCCGGAATCGGGGCCCTGCCGGTTCAGCTGGGTCGGGTCGTGCACGACCGAGAAGAAGATCTGCAGGATCTTGCCGTAGGAGATCTTCTGCGGGTCGTACTTGATCTCGACGGACTCGGCGTGGCCGGTGGTGCCGGTCGAGACCTTTTCATAGTCGGCATTCGCCTTGCTGCCGCCGGAGTAGCCGGACACCGCGCTGACGACACCGGCGGTGTGCTGGAACACGCCCTGCACGCCCCAGAAGCAGCCACCGGCGAGCACCGCAGTCTTGATGCCGGTTTCCGGCGCGCTCGCGGCCGGCGGCGGGATGATCACGGCGTCCTCGGCGGCGAGCGAGGGCGCGACGGCAAACGCTGCGACGGCCAGCGCGCCGATTGCGGCTGCGCTGAGCGCGAGGCGGCTGAGGGAGCTTTTGGGCATGGGTTCCTCGTGGGATCGCAATTGGGGGCCAGTCTAGAGCGGGAGCCGGCATTGGCAAACCGGGCCGGGCTGCTCCGACGCTTCAAAATACGGGCGACGGGGCGTTTTGTTACGGTGCCAGCCACACGGTTTCGTGAGGGAAATAGTGGTGGTTCAAGGGGGTAGGTGGCGTGCTCCCGTCACCCTGAGGAGGCCGCAGAGCGGCCGTCTCGAAGGGTCGACGGCCACAGGCCGGGCCGTACATCCTTCGAGACGCCGCTTCGCGGCTCCTCAGGATGACGCGTCTATAAAGCGCGCGGCCCGTTACACCACGATGCTGAGCCGCTTCGCCGCCCGCGTAATTCCCGTGTACAGCCACCGCGCGCGCGAGTCCTGGAACGCAAAGCTCTCGTCGAACAGCACGACGTCGTCCCATTGCGAGCCCTGCGACTTGTGCACGGTCAGCACATAGCCGAAGTCGAACTCGTCATAGGGCTTGCGCTGCTCCCACGGCACGCCCTCGACGCCGCCGTCGAAGCATTCGCCGCGCACCGAGACCTTGGTGACCTTGTAGCCGAAATCCTCGTCCGGCATCACGCGCATGGTGATGATCTTGGATTTCGACTGCGCGCGCGCCTTGACCCGCCAAAGCCCGCCGTTGAACAGGCCCTTCTTGCGGTTGTTGCGCAGGCAGACCAGCTTGTCGCCGGCGACCGGCAAGGGATCCTCGATGTTCAGCCGCTGCCGCACCCGCATGTTGTAGGCGCGGCGGGTGTTGTTGCGGCCGACCAGCACCTGGTCGGCGCTCATCACGCGGTCCGGATCGAGCTCCTTGCGCGACACCACTTCGCTCTCGCCATGGCGGCCGATCTCGAGCTCGCGGCCTTCGCGGATATCCATCGACATCCGCACGATCGGATCGTCCTGCGCCTGGCGGTGCACCTCGGTCAGCATCGCGTCCGGCTCGGCGTCGGTGAAGAAGCCGCCGCCCTGGATCGGCGGCAATTGCGCGGGATCGCCGAGCACGAGCAGCGGGCAGTCGAACGACATCAGGTCGCGGCCGAGCTCGGCATCGACCATCGAGCATTCGTCGATCACGATCAGCTTGGCTTTCGAGGCCGGCGCGTCGTCCCAGAGCTCGAAGCTCGGCTGCTCGACGCCGGACTCGCGGGCGCGGTAGATCAGCGAATGGATCGTCGAGGCGCTGTCGCAGCCCTTGTTGCGCATGACGAGCGCCGCCTTGCCGGTGAAAGCCGCGAACTTCACCTCGCCGTCGACGCCTTCGGCGATGTGCTGGGCGAGCGTGGTCTTGCCGGTTCCGGCATAGCCGAACAGGCGAAACACCGGCGGCGTGCCGTTCTGGCCGGGCTTGGCTTTCAGCCAATCGGCGACGGCTTTCAGCGCGGAATCCTGGTGCGGCGTAAAAGTGGTCATGAGCTTTCGGAGGGATGAGCGCGCGATCAATAACGCCGCGACTCAGGCCAGCACAAGCTAACCATTCGTGCGTTCCAATCAAGCGTGCTTCCGCTGCGCGGAATTGGGGTTTCGTCCCCGAGGCTAGACTTGGGTCGCCGCAGCACTAGACTGATCGAAAATAACAAACGGTCGGGGACGGACCTTGGGAGTGACGCCATGAAATTCGGCATCTTTTACGAGCTGCAACTGCCGCGCCCCTGGAACGATGGCGACGAGCTCAGGCTCTACCAGAACGCGCTGACCCAATTGGAGACCGCCGACCGGCTGGCTTACGATTACGCCTGGGTCGTCGAGCATCATTTCCTCGAGGAATATTCGCACTCGCCGGCGCCGGAATCCTTCCTCGCTGCCGCCAGCCAGCGCACCAAAAACATCCGGCTCGGCCACGGCATCTTCCAGCTCACCACCAATCATCCCGCGCGCGTCGCCGAGCGGGTCGCGGTGCTCGATCTGCTGTCCAACGGCCGCTGCGAGTTCGGCATGGGCGAGAGTGCCTCGATCACCGAGCTGACCCCGTTCGGCCGCGACATGGAGACCAAGCGCGAGGTGTTCGAGGAGGCGGTGCAGGCGATCTTCCCGATGTTCACCAAGGTCGGCACCGAGCATCACGGCAAGTATTTCGACATTCCCCTGCGCAATGTCGTGCCGAAGCCGGTGCAGAAGCCGCATCCGCCGCTCTGGATGGCGTGCTCGCAATTGCCGACGATCGAGCGCGCCGGGCAGAACGGTTTTGGTGCGCTCGGCTTCCAGTTCGTCAGCGCCGAGGCGGCGCATGCCTGGGTGCACGCCTATTACAACGCGATCACCAAGCGGCTGAACAAGCTCGCCGACTACGAGATCAATCCGAACATGGCGCTGGTCTCTTTCTTCATGTGCGCGAAGACGGACGAGGAGGCGCGCAAGCGTGCCGACGGCGCGACCTTTTTCCAGTTCGCGCTGCGCTACTACGGCCAGGCGCTGAACCGGCAGCGACCGGCGCCCGGCACCGTCAACATGTGGGACGAGTACAACAAGTGGAAGCGCGACAATCCGGAGGCGCAGGAGGCCGCGCTGCGCGGCGGCCTGATCGGTTCGCCCGAGACTATCGCCAAGAAGCTGCGGCGCTTCCGCGCCTCCCATATCGACCAGGTGATCCTGCTCAACCAGGCCGGCAAGAACACGCATGAGCATATCTGCGAGTCGCTCGAGCTGTTCGGCAAGGAAGTGATGCCGGAGTTTCAGCACGATCCCGAGCACGATGCCTGGAAGAAGGGCGTGCTGGATGGTTCAATCCAGCTCGAGGAGATCGACACCCAGGCGTTCTCGGACCGCTACGGTAAACTCGCGGTCAATGTCGGCTCGAAGGCCGCCGCTGCGGGCTGATCTGTTTTTGTGCAGCGACCTCGCGATCTCGTGAGGAAAATAATTCGCTACACGTGATCCACGCTTTAAAAGAAACGGCACGCGCGATGCCTGCACCGAAGTGCAGGCATCGCTATTTTTGTGCGGTGCTCGACAGCTTCATCCGCGCGCCCCATCATCCTGACATCGCATGATCGTGCAGCGCGAGTGCGCGCTTGATCGTCAGGAGAGTCTTGCAATGAAGCGTCGTGAGTTCCTTCAACTGTCGCTGGTTACAGCCGCCGCTGCAGCGCTGTCACGAGGCGCGAAGGCACAGGCCGCCGCCAAGGAAATTCGTATCGGCTACCAGAAGAACGGCGTGCTGGTCATCACGCGTCAGCGCGAAGCCTTGGAAAATCATTTCAAGCCGCAGGGCATCAGTGTGAAATGGGTCGAGTTCTCCTCGGGCCCGCCGATGATGGAAGCGATGAATGTCGGCAGCGTCGATTACGGCGCCGTCGGCGATTCCCCGCCGATCTTCGCGCAGGCCGCCGGTGCGGCCATCGTCTATGCCGCCGCGCAGCCGATCATCAACGGGTCGGGCATCCTGGTGCCGCAAAATTCGGCAATCACGGATATCGCCGGTCTCAAGGGCAAGCGTGTCGGCTTCACGAAGGGATCCAGCGCACATAACGTCGTGATCCAGACGCTGGAGAAAGCCGGGCTCACCTACGACGACATCACCCCGGTCTACCTGACGCCGCCGGACGCCGGTCCCGCTTTCGCCAATGGCGGCATCGATGCCTGGGCGATCTGGGATCCGTATTTCGCGATCGCCGAGACCAAGCAGAACGGCCGCATCCTGGTGAAGACCCGCGATATCACCAAGACCAATTCGTTCTACATCGCCAACCGCGACTTCGCGAACCGGCACGGTGCCCTGCTGCAGCAGATCGTCGACGTCACGACGTCGACCGCGGCATGGGCGGAGGCGCATCCCGACGAGGTCGCGCAATCGCTCGCCGCTGTCACCGGCGTGCCGCTGGATATCCAGACCATCGCGGCGCGACGGGCCGGCTTCTCGGTCGGACCCATCACTGACGACATCATCGCGACCCAGCAGGGCGTCGCCGACCGCTTCTTCAAGCTGGGCCTGATTCCGAAGCAGATCGCGATCCGCGACATCGTCTGGCGCAACACCCAGACCTGATCGCGCGCTTTGGTCCATTCAATGCAAAGGATATTCCCATGACGCGTTTGTTTCGACGCTGGGTCGCCCGCGCGGTGCTGTCGGTCAGCATCGTCGCTGCGAGCGTCGGCGCCTCCTATGGTCAGGACAAGGTGGTCCGCATCGGCTTCCAGAAATACGGCAAGCTGGTGCTGCTCAAGAGCAAGGGCTCGCTCGAGCAGAAGCTGAAATCGGTCGGCTACTCGGTGGTCTGGACCGAGTTTCCGTCCGGGCCGCCGCTGCTCGAAGCACTCAATGTCGGCGCGATCGATTTCGGCAACACCGGCGAAGCGCCGCCGATCTTCGCGCAGGCCGCCGGCGCGCCGCTGCAATATGTCGCCTATGAGCCGCCGGCGCCGAAAGGCGAGGCGATCCTGGTGCCGAAGGACAGCCCGATCAAATCGGTGACTGACCTCCGGGGCAAGAAGGTCGCGCTGAACAAGGGCTCCAACGTCCACTATCTGCTGGTGAAGGCGCTGGAGAAAGCCGGCGTCAAATATTCCGAGATCGAGCCGGTGTTCCTGGCACCCGCCGACGCGCGCGCGGCGTTCGAGCGCGGCGCAGTCGACGCCTGGGTGATCTGGGATCCGTTCCAGGCCGCCGCCGAGGCCGCGACCGGCGCGCGCACCGTCGCCGACGGCACCGGCGTCGTCGCGAACTATCAGTTCTACTTCGCTTCGAAGAAATTCCTGCAGGCCGATCCGAAGATCGTCGAGCTCGTGCTGGCGCAACTCAGCGAGGTCGATGACTGGGCCAAGGGCGACATCCACGCCGTCGCCGAGCAGCTCGCGCCGAGCATCGGCCTGTCGGTGCCGGTGGTCGAGGTCGCGCTGAAGCGGCAGGCCTACGGCATCAAGCCGGTCACCGACACCGTGATCGCGGATCAGCAACAGGTCGCCGACACGTTCTTCGCGCTCGGCCTGATCCCCAAACACATCAAGATTTCCGACGTCGCATGGAGGCCGGGCACGTGAGCACCCCAACCAACGCCAACATCCTCTGGTTCCTGCCGACCCACGGCGACAGCCGCTATCTCGGCACGTCGATCGGCGGCCGCGAGGTGAACTTCAACTATCTGCGCCAGATCGCGCAGGCCGCCGACCAGCTCGGCTATTACGGCGTGCTGCTGCCGACGGGCCGCAGCTGCGAGGACTCCTGGGTGGTGGCCTCGGCCGTTGCGCCCTGGACCGAGCGCCTGCGCTATCTCGTGGCGGTGCGGCCGGGCCTGCAATCGCCGAGCGTCGCCGCGCGCATGACCGCGACCTTGGACCGGCTGTCGAACGGCCGTCTCCTGATCAACGTCGTCACCGGCGGCGATCCGGTCGAGAACAAGGGCGACGGCATTTTCCTCGACCATGACGAGCGGTATGCGGTGACCCGCGAGTTCCTGAACGTCTACAGCGATCTGCTCGCGGGCAAGACGGTGAATGTCGAAGGCGAGCACATCCGGATCGAGGACGGCCGCCTGCTGTTCAATCCGGTGCAATCGCCACGGCCGCCGCTGTATTTCGGCGGCTCGTCGGACGCCGGCATCGACGTCGCGGTCGACACCGTCGACAAATACCTGACCTGGGGCGAGCCGCCGGCGCAGGTCGCCGAGAAGATCGCCAAGGTCAAGACCGTTGCCGCGCAGCGCGGCCGCAAGCTGTCGTTCGGCATCCGCCTGCATGTGATCGTGCGCGAGACCAACGCCGAGGCCTGGAAGGCGGCCGACGAGCTGATCCAGTACGTCACCGACGACACCGTCGCCGCTGCGCAGAAGATCTTTTCCAGGATGGACTCGGTCGGCCAGCAGCGCATGGCGCAGCTGCATGGCGGCCGCCGCGACCAGCTCGAGATCAGCCCGAATCTGTGGGCCGGCGTCGGCTTGGTGCGTGGCGGTGCGGGCACCGCGCTGGTCGGCGATCCCCAGACGGTCGCGGCGCGGATCAAGGAGTATCAGGACATCGGCGTCGATACCTTCATCATGTCGGGTTACCCGCATCTCGAGGAAGCCTATCGCTTCGCCGAGCTGGTGTTCCCGCTGCTGTCGCTCGGGCACGGCAACAACGTGACGCCGATCCGGGTCAACACCGGGCCGTTCGGCGAGACCATCGGCAACGAATATCGGCCGCAGAAACAGGCATCGCAATCATGAGTCTCATCGACAGTCTTCCGCGCGTCGGCGCGCCTAAGCTTCCCAAGGTCGACGGCCTGATCCCCTGGATCGTGCCGTTGGCAATCGTGCTGATCTGGCAGCTTGCCTGCGTCACCGGCTACGTGCCGTCGCGGGTGCTGCCGGCGCCGACCGATGTCGCGCTGGCCGGCTGGAAGCTGCTGCTGTCAGGTGAACTGATCCGCAACATCTGGGTCAGCTTCTGGCGCGCTTCGATCGGCTTTGTGATCGGCGGCGGCATCGGCTTCGCGTTCGGTTTGGCCAACGGCCTGTCGCAGCTGTCGGCAAAACTCACCGACACCACGCTGCAGATGGTGCGCAACATCCCGCATCTGGCGCTGATCCCGCTGGTCATCCTGTGGTTCGGCATCGACGAGTCGGCCAAGCTGTTCCTGGTCGCGCTCGGCGTGTTCTTTCCGATCTATCTCAACACGCTGCACGGCATCCGCACCGTCGATCCGCAGCTGATCGAGATGGGCCGCATCTACGGCATGACCGACGGCGAGCTGTTCCGCCGGGTGATCTTTCCGGGCGCGCTGCCCTCGATCTTCGTCGGCCTGCGTTTTGCGCTCGGCATCATGTGGCTGACGCTGATCGTCGCCGAGACCATCGCGGCCTCGTCGGGCCTCGGCTACATGGCGATGCAGGCGCGCGAGTTCATGCTGATCGACGTCGTCGTGCTCTCGATCCTGATCTACGCCTTGCTCGGCAAGCTCGCCGACAGCGCCTCGCGGGCGCTGGAGCGGCTGACCCTGTCTTGGCACCCAGCGTTCCAGAAGAAGTGAGAATGAGCATGCAAGAAGCGCTTCGTTTCCAGTCCGCCGGTGCCGAGCCGGTCGACCGTGCCGACATCGTCGTGCAGGCACGGCAGCTGCGGCGCGGATCGGAAGGCGCGGCCCGCGGCCTGTCGCTGACCATTCGCGGCCTGCGCAAATCGTTCGGCGATAATGAGGTGCTGCGCAGCATCGACCTGCATATCCCCTCCGGGCAGTTCGTCGCGATCGTCGGCCGCAGCGGCTGCGGCAAAAGCACGTTGCTGCGCCTGGTCGCCGGCCTCGATGCGCCGACGGCGGGAAGCATCGCGTTCGGTGAGGAGCCGCGGGCACAAGACGTCCGCGTCATGTTCCAGGAGCCGCGCCTGCTGCCCTGGGCGCGGGTGCTGTCCAATGTCGAAGTGGGTCTGGGGCGCGAGCGCTCGTCTGCCGACGCGCAGGCGCGCGCAGAGCGTGCGCTGGTCGAGGTCGGCCTTGGCGACAAGCGCGCGGAGTGGCCATCGGTGCTGTCGGGCGGCCAGAAGCAACGCGTGGCGCTGGCGCGGGCGCTGGTCAGCCAGCCGCGCGTGCTGGCGTTCGACGAGCCGCTCGGCGCGCTCGATGCGCTGACCCGGATCTCGATGCAGCAATTGCTGGAGCGGGTCTGGCGCGACCAGGGCTTCACCGCGATCCTGGTGACGCATGACGTCGCCGAGGCGGTCGCGCTCGCCGATCGCGTGCTGGTCATCGAGGATGGCCGCATCGCGCAGGACGTCACGATCGATCTGCCGCGGCCGCGCCGGCGCGGCTCGGCCGAGCTCGCCGCGCTGGAAGGCGAGATTTTGAAGCATCTGCTCGAAGGCAGCGAAGATACCCTGTGAGGTCGCCATGAATTCCCTTGTCCGCAATGTTTCGATCGAGCCAGCGGTGGCGGCCGCCGACTTCCGCGGCGCGATGCGCCACCTCACCGGCGGCGTCAGTGTCATCACGGCCGGGCGCGGCAAGGACATCTCGGGAATGACGGTGACTTCGGTGTCGTCGCTGTCGGTCGAGCCGCCGTCCTTGATCGTCAGCATCAATCGCGCGGCTTCGTCATGGCCGCTGATCGCGCGCCATGGGGCGTTCGGCGTCAACATCCTGACCGCGGACCAGCTCGACATCGCCGAGCGCTTCACCGGCAAGGGCGGCCTGAAGGGAGCGGAGCGGTTCACCGGGGCCGAATGGACGACGCGCGCGTCGGGCGTGCCGCTGCTGGTCGGAGCGCTGGCCGCGATCGACTGCGAGGTCGAGGAGGTCATCGAGCGGCATTCGCACGCGATCGTCATCGGCCGCGTGCTCGACGTGATCGGGTCGCAACGCACCGCCGCGCTGGCCTATTGGCACGGCGAATACGTCGCGATCGACCATGACGAAGACGCAGCCAGGCTGGCCGAGGTCAGCCTGCCGTCGCGTCATGTTCATGCCCGGGGCGTGCGCTAGCGCGCGATGCCGGTCCGGATTGGTGCTTAGAAGACGGCGCTCAACGTCGCCGGGCTGTCGATGATCAAATTGCTGCCGCGGACACTTGCCCATACCGCCTGGATGCTCTGAGCCGCGTTGGCCAGCGGAATGCCGACGACCAGCGTTGTCGGGACGCGGCCAAAGCTCGACGGGGCGGCTTCGTTATAGGTGAAGCACGCGACAACCGGCGAGACCGCGCCATTGACAGTGACGCCGAACGTGCCGCCCGGATTCTCGTTGCCTGTGGCGTAGGGATTCGGAACGTTCAGGGTGATCATCGCGACGGTGCCGACGCCCTCCGGGATCGTCAGGCTGAGGCCTTTCATCGGCGTGAAAGATCCGGAGTTGGTGGACAGGGTGCCGGCGGTCTGCGCGTAAAGGGCCATATCACTCTCCAGTTGTCGAAATATAAATACGCAATAGGAGATTGAGTACGGCAACCGGCCGCAAGATTCAAGTGATGATACGTTTCAAGCGATGAAAGGCCCGGCAGCCGGCGCGGCATGTTGCCGGTGGCGCTCGGCGAGGCCGGAGATTAAAAGCCGGGGATTGTTTCGGAGGCGTGACGGTTCGATGAAGCGCGTGGCAACCTGGCTGTTCTATCTCGTCGGCGCGATCGCCGTCGGCTATCTCGCGCTCTATGCCTATGTGACGTTCACTGGCCGCGACATCACGCCGGGCGATCCGATCCGGATCTTCCGCAAGCCCGACGCGCCCAGCTATTCATGAGGAGGGGTCCGCGACCCGCTATAGCGGCTTAATCATTTCTAATACATTCAATCCGCCGGTATGAATTACTGGAGTTCCGTTCGGTGCATTGCCCGTGTCGAAAATGTGCTCCCAGAAGCCCGCGCCCGACTTTCCTCCAAACGTTGTCAGTGACTGCTGATAGTCGACCCATAATCTTGTCGTCATGATGAAGATACTCGATGGGTAGCCTCATGAATGCTGTCCGCATTCCCGATAGCTCGTCCGACCAAACTTCAACCGACGTAGTTGTGTATTGCTCGAGTTCCGGTAAAGAAAACGAAATGCTATCTTGAGCTATGTTTGCCTTCAGTGCGTACCTTCCACCACCGTACTCGGCGAGTACATGGCCGAGGTTTGCTCCACGAGGATCGTTTGCTTTCTTCCGAATAGTCTCCAAGCGATTGAGCACGCGAGCTACGTACAAGTGGGATGCTTGTTTGCTTTCGTTTGCTCGGGCGAACACCAAGGCCCAGTTGCTTTCCTCGTCCGGGCCCTTGTCTCGCGTCGGAATAATGTGATCAATTTCCAGATCGTCACTGCCAAGGTTCATCTTGTGGCCCGTGATGAAGCAAGCCCCGTTCTGACGTGTCCAGAGCCGCTCCCTCAATGACTTTCGTTGATCCGGTGAAAGTCTTTGCAAGGCAAATGACGACATGAAATTACCTCTCCTCCAACGAAATCGGGTAATAATGGAGAGTAAGGCCAGCGATTTCAAGTCGCGGCGAGGTCGGCCCACAACCTTGCAGGGATGCGTTGCTCAGCCGGCGTTTGCCATGCGCTGATAGTCTGGCGCGCCGTTGCCCGCCGGAGTGATCGGGATGCCGCCGTCGGCATATTCGTTCAGCTTGTTGCGCAGCGTGCGGATCGAGATGCCGAGGATGTTGGCGGCATGGGTGCGGTTGCCGAGGCAGTGCTTCAGCGTTTCCAGGATCAGGTCGCGCTCGACATCGGCGACGGTGCGGCCGACCAGCGCGCGGGTGACCTGCTCGGCGGCGAGCGTCGCGTGCGCCACCGCGGGCGCGGTCTTGGCGAGGTCGAGCCGGTCGCCGTCGGGGGTGAGGATCGCGTCGGGACCGATCTCGTCGCCCTGCGCCATCAGCACCGAGCGATGGATGGTGTTCTCGAGCTCGCGGACGTTGCCCTGCCAGCGGTTCGCGGTCAGGACGTGGCGGGCCTCGGTCGAGATCGGGCGGACCGCGAGGCCGTTGGCCTCGGCATATTTCTTGGCGAAATGCTGCGCCAGCTCGAGGATATCAGCCGGACGGTCGCGCAGCGGCGGAATCTTCAAATTGACGACGTTGAGGCGGAACAGCAGGTCCTCGCGGAAGGTGCCCTCGCGCACCGCTTCCGACAGATTGCGGTTCGAGGTCGCGATGATGCGGATGTCGACCGGGACCGGCTTGGTGCCGCCGACGCGGTCGATCACGCGCTCCTGGATCGCGCGCAGCAGTTTGGATTGTAGCCGCACGTCCATCTCGGAAATTTCGTCGAGCAGCAGCGTGCCGCCGGTGGCTTCCTCGAACTTGCCGATGCGGCGCGCCACCGCGCCGGTGAAGGCGCCCTTCTCATGGCCGAACAGTTCGGATTCCAAGAGGTGCTCCGGGATCGCCGCGCAGTTGATCGAGATGAACGGGCGCTTGGCGCGGGTCGAGCGGGAATGGACGTAGCGCGCCAGCACTTCCTTGCCGGTGCCGGACTCGCCGGTGATCATGACCGACGCGTCGGAGCCTGCGATCTGTTGCGCCAGCTTGATCACCCGGCCCATCGCCTCGTCGCGCCAGATCAGGTCGCGTGCGTCGTTGGCGACGGCGGCGAGCACGGCTGCGATCAGCTCGGGATCGGGCGGCAGCGGGATGTATTCCTTGGCGCCGGCATGGATCGCGGCGACCGCGGCGCGGGCGTCGTTGGAGATGCCGCAGGCGACGATCGGAACGTGGATGTGCTCGGCCTCGAGCCGCATCACGAGGTCGCGGATGTCGAGGCCGACATCGACCAGCAGGAGGTCGGCGCCCTTGCCGCCGCGCAGCACGTTCATCGCCTGTTCGGCGGCCTCGGCGTGGGTCACCGAGGCGCCGTTGTCCATCGCGATCTTGGTCGCGGTCGTGAGCTGGCCCTTCAGGGTGCCAACGATGAGAAGCCGCATGATGATCTCCTGTTCGTCTGGTCGCGCAGGTTCCGCGCGCTACCGTTGCATTCGTTTAAGTGCGTTCGGCCTTGATGATTTCGGTCATGGTCACGCCGAGCTTGTCTTCCACCAGCACCACTTCGCCACGCGCCACCAGGCGGTTGTTGACGTAGATGTCGATTGCTTCGCCGACCCGGCGGTCGAGCTCGAGCACGGTGCCCGGTCCGAGCTTCAGGAGGTCGCCGACGTCCATCTTGGAGCGGCCGAGCACCGCCGAGACCTGCACCGGCACGTCGAACACGGCCTCGAGGTCGGCCGCGATGCGCGCGGCATTTTCGTCCTCGTTGTAGCCGATGTCGTCGATCCCGGGCGCGTCGGCGGCGTTGAGATCGGGAAGCGGGACTTGGGTGTCGTTATCGCTCATGCTTCAGCCCTCAATGCCCTTCAGCCGGTCTGGCCGCGGGACGCCAGATAGCGCCCGACGAGTTCGTTGATCTTTGCTTCGATCGCAGCGCGCTCCAACACGACACCGCCATCGGCCCATTCGATCCGGCAGTCGCCGGTCGCAATCGTCGGTTCGGCCAGGATCACCAGCCGGCCCTGGAAGCCGGAATGCGCCGCCATCTGCTCGATGTTGTGATGCGCCGCCTCGTAGAGCGCGTCGTTGATGCGGACCACGAGATGCGGGGTTGCCACCAGATGCGAGAAGCAGTCGGAGACCAGCGCGGTGATCTCGCCGAGCGGCTCGCGCGCCACCAGTTCATTGCAGAGCTTGCGGGCGACCGCGACCGCGACATCGACCGCCTCGGTCTCCATCCGCGTCTCGATGCCGGCGAAGCGGGCCGCGATGCCCTTGATCGCAGTGCCGATCTCTTCCAGCGCCTGCGCCATGCGGCGGTCGCTCTCGACCTTGGCCTCGCGCAGCGCGGCCTCATAGCCGGCGCGGTAGGCGCGGGCCTCGGCATCGGCGACCTTCTGGGCGACCTCGGCCGGCGTCGGCGCACGCTCGCGGGCGCGGTCCGGGGCCGAGAAGTCGGTGTCGAACAGGAATTTTGCAGGTGCGGCCATCAGTACACCAGCTCGTCGTCGGCGCGGTTCTTGGTCAGGGTGATCTCGCCGCGCGCGGCGAGGTCCTTCGCGAGGTTGACCAGCAGCGCCTGCGCCTCGTCGACGTCGCGCAACCGCACCGGGCCCATCGCGGCCATGTCGTCCATCAGCATCTTGCCGGCGCGGGAGGACATGTTGCCGAGGAAGAAGCTCCGCACCTCCTCATTGGCGCTCTTCAGCGCGACGCCGAGCTTGTCCTTGTCGATGTTGCGCATCAGCGTCTGGGCCGAGGCGGAATCGAGCTTGATCAGGTCGTCGAAGGTGAACATCAGCGCCTTGATGCGCTCGGCGGACTCGCGGTTTTCTTCTTCCAGCGAGGTGATGAAGCGGGTCTCGGTCTGGCGGTCGAAATTGTTGAAGATCTCGGCCATCACCTCATGGGCGTCGCGGCGGCGGGTCTGCGACAGGTTCGACATGAACTCGGTGCGCAGCGTCTGCTCGACGCGCTCGATGACTTCCTTCTGCACCGCCTCCATCCGCAGCATGCGGCCGACCACGTCGAGCGCGATGTCCTCGGGCAGGATCGCGAGCACGCGGGCGGCGTGCTCCGGCTTCAGTTTCGACAGCACCACGGCGATGGTCTGCGGGTACTCGTTCTTGAGGTAGTTGGCGAGCACCTCTTCCTGCACGTTGGAGAGCTTCTCCCACATGTTGCGGCCGGCAGGGCCGCGGATCTCGTCCATGATGCCGGTGACGCGCTCGGCCGGCAGGTATTGTTGCAGCAGCCGCTCGGTGGCGTCGAAATTGCCCATCAGCGCGCCGGACGCCGACATCCGCGAGACGAACTCCAGCATCAGATCCTCGACTACGTCGGCCTCGACGGTGCCGAGCGTCGACATGTGGACCGACAGCTCGCGGACCTCCTCGTCGTCGAGCATCGACCAGATCTTGCCGCCATACTGCTCGCCGAGCGCGAGCATCAGGATTGCGGCGCGCTTCGGGCCGGGCAGCGGCTTGCCCTTGGGCCGTGCGCTCTGCCGGTTCGCCAGCGTCGAGAGGACGGTGGCGATGTCGTTGGCGTTGGTGGTCTGGGGTACGGCGGCCATGTCAGTTCTCTACCGGCTCGCTCAGCCATTGACGGACGATGGAGACGGTTTCGTTCGGATTGCGCTCGGCGAGCTCGCCGACCCGGTGCACGGCCTGGGCGTGGACCTGGCCCTGGATCTGGGCGACGTCGATCAATTGCGCCGCGCCGCCGCCGGCTGGGATCAGCGCCTGGCCGGTGGCGCCGGCGCTCTCGGCATGGGCTTCGGCGAGTACCGGCAGGCCGGCGCCGGCCAGCGACGGAATCGCGTCGGCGGCGACGATGCGCTTGACCAGCGGCCGGACCACCATGAACAGCACGACCAACCCGAGCATCATCATGACGCCGAGCTCGATGACGTACATCACGTCATCCTTGGTGAATTGCAGCATGCCGAGCAGGCCGGTGGGCTCGGCGATCGGCTGCGCGGTCGGCGGCTCGGCGAAGCGGAGGTTGACGACCTCGACCTGGTCGCCGCGCTTCTGGTCGAAGCCGATCGCGGAACGGACCAAAGCGGCGATGCGGTCGAGCTGCTCCTTGGTGCGGTCCTGGTAGACCATCTCGCCTTTTTCGTTCTTGGAATAGGCGCCGTCGACCAGCACCGCGACCGAGATGCGGTTGACGCGGCCGGCCTCGGTCACCTCGGTCTTGGTGGTGCGGGAAATCTCGTAATTGTTGGTTTCCTCGCTCTTCTTGCTCTGGTCGCGGGCGCGGGCGGCGTTGTCCTGGTTCTGGCCGCCGGGCAGCTCGTTGGCGACGGTGACCTGGCCGGAATTGTCGGCGGTGAGGCTCGATTCCTCACGGGTCTGGGTCGAGCGCAGCACCCGGCCCTCGGGGTCGAACTTGTCCGAGGTCTGGGTGATCTTGTTGTAGTCGAAGTCCGCGGAGAGCTGGACGCGGGCGCGGCCGGCGCCGACCACCGAGGAGACGATGTCCTCGACCTGCTTGCGCATCCGCTTCTCGAAGGCGGCGCGGCGCTCGTCGCCGACGGCGGCATCGGCATCGGACTGGGCGCCGTCTGCGAGCAGCTGGCCGGCCTCGTCGACGATCGAGACCCGCTGCGGCTTCAGCCCGTTGACCGCGGAAGCGACGACGTGACGGATCGCGCGGATCTGCTGCGGCTCCAGCGAGCCGCGCACCCTGAGCACGATCGAGGCGGACGGCTCCGGCGTCTCGCGCGAGAACAGCGGCTTTTCCGGCAGCACGAGGTGGACGCGCGCGGCCTGCACCCGGTCGATGGCGCGGATGGTGCGGGCGAGCTCGCCTTCCAGCGCACGTAGATGATTGATGTTCTGGACGAAGCTCGTGGTGCCCAGGGCGTCCGATTTGTCGAAGATCTCGTAGCCGACGCCGCCGCCCTTCGGCATGCCGCCCTCGGCGAGCTTCATCCGCAGCCGCGTCACCTTGTCCTTCGGCACCATGATCGCGGCGCCGTCATTGCGCAGCTCGAACGGGATCGCCTGGCGCTCCAGTTCCTTGATGATGGCCGAGGAATCCTCGGTCGACAGGTCGGTGAAGAGGGTGGTCATCTGCGGTGTGGTGACGCGCATGATGACGAACGCAAAGAAACCGATCAGGGCCGCTGTGACCGCAACCATGGCCGCGAGGCGGGCCGCACCAAGACCTCTGAAGAAAGCAACCAGACTTTGCACCAACGGCCCCCAGGGATTCGGCCCACGCGGGTCCGACTGGGCAAATATTGCCTAGGGTATGGTTTCCATATGGTTAACGAAGGTTAAGAACCGCGGCTAAAACGCGGACATGAAAAAAACCGGCTTCGCAAAGCGAGGCCGGTTTTCTTCAAATGCCGCAGTTTGCGCGAAACTTACTGCCGGTACTGCTGGATACGTGTGGTGCGCAGTCCGGCCAAACCATGCTGGTCGATCGAGAACTGCCAGGAAAGGAATTCGTCGACGGTCAGCGTGTAGCGGCTGCAGGCCTCCTCAAGGGAGAGCAGACCGCCGCGGACCGCAGCGACAACTTCGGCCTTGCGGCGGATGACCCACCGTTTGGTACCGGGGGCCGGCAAATCCGCAATCGTTAACGGGCTGCCGTCAGGCCCGATGACGTATTTCACCCTCGGGCGATGGGGTTCTGTCATGGCGTACTCACAAACTCTCAACCACTGAACTCGCGAGTGGTAACCTACGCCCACCGGTTTAAAATTTGCCTAAGCCCAAGCGTTCAATACGAATCTCGTTGGAACAGCCGGGAACTGGGGGGCGGCGAGGGGGCGGATTGGCCGTCGGACGCCGCGGCCGCTGCCGGTTTTTACGGGGAGGGAACCCATCCGCCGGTGCGTCCCTCACACCCCTTCCGCGAAATTCTGACGCACAACGCATCGATGTAATGTGAGGCGAGCACACCGGTAAGGCTCCCTCCCCCCCTTGAGGGGAGGGTTGGAGAGAGGGGTAAGGCCCGGGCGAGATGATCGATTTGAGACTTGCTCTCGCAATCTCGGCTACGCGCCACGTTCCATGTCGAAAGTGGTGTCCGCATCTCGTTCACCGATCCTTGATCGTCATATCGCCACCGCGCGTAACCATGCGCCTTTGCGTGCGTAGAAGAGGATGTCCGCTCACCGCCGGTGGGCGCTTCCAATCCTTCCATCCGAGCCCTTGTCATGATGATGAACAGACGGACTTTCTCGACTGCCTTGCTTGCCGGCGCGGCAGCTTCATTGGTGTCCTCGCGTGGCTTCGCCGCAACCACGCCGCCGGTGAAGGCGCGCAACGTCGTGCTGGTGCACGGCCTGTTCGCCGACGGCTCGTGCTGGTCCGAAGTCATTCCGCGCTTGCAGGCGGCCGGGCTCAATGTGACGTCGGTGCAGAATCCGCTGACCACGCTGCCGGACGCGGTCGCCTCGGCGCAGCGCGTGCTCGATCGCCAGGATGGACCGACCGTCCTCGTCGGCCATTCCTTCTCCGGCATGATCGTCACCGAGGTCGGCGTGCATCCGAATGTGTCCGCGCTGGTCTATGTCGCGGCGCGCGCGCCCGATGCGGATGAGGATTACACCGCGCTTGCAAAAACCTATCCGACGCCTCCGGCAAGCGCCGGTATCGTGTTCGATGGCGATGAGGGCCGCTTGAGCGAAGCGGCGTTCCTGCGCGATTTCGCCGGCGACCTGCCGGAAGCAAAAGCAAAGGTGCTCTATGCCGTGCAGCAGCCGTTCCACAAGCAACTGCTGACCGGCAAGACCAGCCACGCCGCCTGGCGCAGCAAGCCGAGCTATTACGCCGTCTCGACCGAGGACCGCACCATCAATCCGGATCTCGAACGCTTCATGGCGAAGCGGATGGGCGCCACCACGATCGAGGTGAAGGCGAGTCATCTCGCATTGATCTCGCAGCCCGAGCCGATTGCGCGGTTGATCCTCGCCGCCGCGGGACAGGCGGAGTGAGTGTCGGTTGCTCCGCGCGTCGCTAACGCAACGGCCCCGGAAACGTAGAGACGTCTCCGGGGCCATTTTGCATGCGCGCCTAAAGGATATGCGCGCCGTGGCTGTTGAGAATGCCGTGGTCGCCCGTGATCGGGATCAGGTCATGGACCACGGCATCGACGTCGATCGGCGCGCTTGTCGTATTGCCGGAGGCGATGTTGCCGGACAACGCGTGGCTGAGATTGAGCCCGCCGAGCAGATTGCCAACCAGCCCATCCGTTCCGGTCCCGCCGAGCGAGGGAATGCTGAGCGGGCTATTGCTGCCGGTCAGCGCGCCGAGATCGAGCAGATGCGGACCGTTGGCGCCGACATCGACGGCGTTGACCTCGACGGTGTGATGATCGCCCGAGGTTGGCGCAGCCAGGATATCGATCGCCTGTCCGTTTGGCTGGGTCGGACCAACGTCGAGCGTGACCAGATGCCCGCTGTTCGGATTGCTGAGGCTGCCGACGATGCCGCCGAGCAATCCGCCGTCATTGGCATTGTTGCCGCCATTCGCCGTCACCAGCGGCAGGCTTTGTAGATCATGGCCGACGTTCTGGATCAGATTGTCGATCGGATTGGCCGGGTCGTCTTGTCCGTTGACGACGCCGGTCAACAGATTCGCCGGCACGGCATCGAGCGCATGCACGGTATCGGTGAGGTCGGCGCCGAGATGCGTCACCGCGTCGGTGGTGTGACCAGCCAGGACCTCGCTGGGCGTGTTGAGCAAATCGGTCACGAGATTCGAGTGTCCGTCGGTCGCAGGCGCGGCACCGAGCTGGCCCAGCCCGACAGTGCCGGCGAGATTGGTGACGTCGTGAACCAGATTGTCGAGCCCGGCCTCGTGGCCGATCGTCGTGAGAAGGCCGCTCGCGTCGGACGCGGCGCCGTTGACCGCGTTCAACACGGGTTGCAGCAGCCCGCCTTGTCCGGCGAGCGTCAGGCCGCTGTTCTGGCCGAGACCGGCCGGGATCGCGCCGATCGCATTCACGGTGTCGGTGAGGTCGGTGCCGAGATTCGCCACGGCGTCTGACGTGTGACCTGACAGAACTTCTCCTGGTGTGTTGAGCAGGTCGGTCAGAAGATTGGAGTGCCCGTCGGCCGCCGGCGCAGCGCCGAGCTGCCCGAGCCCGACTGTGCCGGCGAGGCCGGTGACGTCGCCGACCGTGCTGTCCAGTCCGGCCTGGTGGCCGATCGTGGTGAGAAGACCGCCGGCGTTGGACGCGGCGGCATTGATCGGGTTCAGCACGGGTTGCAGCAATCCGTCCTGTCCGGCGAGCACAAGGCCGTTACCGAGGCCCGGCAATCCGCCGCTTCCGGAGCCGCCGCCCGACGACGTGCCGCCACCTGCAGAGGTGCCGCCGCCCGAAGTGCCGCCATCCGTTCCGCCGCCAGCTGACGTGCCGCTGCCCGAGCCGCCGCCACCTGACGTGCCACCGCCCGAAGCGCCGCTGCCTGAAGATCCGTCGCCGCCTCCTGCCTGTTGTCCGGTGCCGCCATTCGTTCCCCCGCCCGCGGAGGTGCCGCCACCCGAGCCACCTCCACCCGAGCTGCCACTGCCCGAAGCGCCACCGCCCGTACCGCCCGAGGAGCTGCCGGCGCCGCTACCCGATGCGCCTGAACCCGCTGACCCTGACATGCCGCCCGAGCCACCGCTGCCGTCATCCGCGCCGCCACCGCCGGCGGATTGTCCTGACGATCCGGAGCTGCTTGATCCGGACGAAGAGCCTGCTGAAGAGGTGCCCTGGCCCATAGCCTGATACTGATCAGCATACGCATTCGGGTCGTTCATGAGGTTGCCTCCGTGTTGCGTCTAACCGGAGCCAAAACCGAAGCCTGAACGGAATGGTTGCGTCGCGAATGCGTGAGGGCCCGAACGTGGCAAACAGCCGATGTCCACCGCGATTCAAATTTTCATCAAGGGCAGTACGTTGATGGCGTGGGGACGATTGTCAGCCGTGGAGCTGGAGCAGTCCTGCGGGCGCGATCCTCGCCTTTCAGTTCCCGATCAACTGCGCCTGCCGCAGGCTTGCGCTTGGCGCCCAGCGCGTTCAGGAGCGCCGCGGCGACGACCATCACCAGGACGCCGCCGAGGCTGAGCGCGATCTGCATCGAAACCCGGTTCGAGATGTCGAACACATCCAACTGGCTGACCAGCGCGAGCAGCACGCCGAGACAATAGATCGGCAGCGAATTTTCCCCACAACACCGCGCGCCGCGCAGCACCGGCGTCGATAGCCCGCGCCAGCCCGCCGGAACGAGCCACAGCGCCACGATCGCAAGAGCCAGGAAATGAAGCAGCCGCAACGGGCTCAGATTCGATTTGTCCAAGGGCAACAGGTGATCCGTCAAGGTCTGCAGCGCCGGCGACCCGATGTCATGGCCGCGCGCAACGATCAGCCCGACCACCAGATAGAGAACGGAAACCACCAGCGCAGAGCGCGACATCACCCATGTTCGGATCTTGTCGCCCTCGATGACGTACCACGCACCCAGCACGACCAACAGCTGCCAGGCGAGCGGATTGAAGAACCAGACGCCGTTGGGCCATGCCGGAACTCTCCAGCCAAACACCTGCACCAGCGCATAGAGCGACAACGAAAGGCCAAGCGTTGCGTTTGGTGTCCGCAGCAACAGCCACAACAGCGGCGCGAACAGGACGTGACAGATCACAAACACCGGCAACACGTCGGTGTTGACAGGGCGGTATTGCAGCATCGCGGCGTGCGCAAATGCCGCACCCGGATGTTCGAACAGAATCCGCGTATTGCTGTCGTCAGCAAGATCACCGCTGCCCGCAACGTAGACGAGGACGGCGCAAGCGAGCGTAAGCAGGAGGAAGGCGGCGTAGATGTCCCATCCCCGCCGCAGCGAACGGCCGATCATGCCTTGCCAGCCATCCCGCTGCCGCGTCCTGCCGTAGGCCAGCGCGCATGTCACGCCCGAGATGAACATGAATATCTCGGCGGCGTCGCAGAAGCCGTAATTGCGCAACGTGAGCCAGCTCCCGACGTTGTTGGGAACGTGGTCGAGAAAGATCCACCATAATGCGATGCCGCGGCAGACGTCGATGCGCGGGTCGCGGCCAGTCGATCTGAACACCAGCGGAGTTTCGCCGATCAATCGCTTCGATGTGTGGATTCGATCATGCATCTGTCGATCTGTCTGGCGTGCGCACGGCCTCAAGCGGCATCGGTCTATGTGAAGCTCCCGGGGGCCCCGAGGCGTGCGCGTGCCGGACTAGCCTCCGGCGTAACCAATGGGATTGTGCGCTTCAGCTACCCGAGGGTTGGCGGCGCTTCCGCCGGCCAGCCACGATCAAGGGGCGCGGCCGGGTCGCCGTCTTGCGGCGGCGGCTGCAAGACGTCGCCGATGACGGGTATCAAAAGCTGCTTCCTCATTTCGGCGAGGCGAGCGCGACAGAATTCATGATAGAGCATGTCGAATATGGTGGACATGATCGAACGCCTTCTTGATCACTAAGGTTGACTTCCCACGTGACAGATTTCGACCATTTCAACCGGCGGCCAAAAGCCAACAGTGCCGCAGGCATTTATGTCCGACGAATTCTGCTAGCGATTTGGCTGAGCAGCGAAATAAAATCGGTATCAGCAATCTTTCATAGTAGCCTGTCCGCGGATCGGTAAGCCGGATCGATTGCGAACAGGGACGCGAGTCCGATTTGCACTTGCACGCCGCCCGGGATGTCCAATGAATCCGATGGCGGCAATTAGAGATAGTGCCATCGCGACCGGCTCCTCTTAAGGGAGAAAATTGCGCCGCGACTTTCGCGATCAGTATAAACGTAATAGTCTGACCGACAGGTGAACCAGTTCACATCTATATCGATCGCAGGCCATTAGGTTAGCAGATCGACGGCATGACTTCTTGGACATGTGCGCACGGATCGAGAGAAGACCGGTGCGCGATTGCAAAATGCAGTCAATTTTTGTGGTGTGCCGTAGCATTTCATTCGGATGTTCTGTGAAGTCTGGAGGTCCCCATGCCTACGGACGCAGCCGATTTCATATCGTATCGATTTTCGACGCGCGATCTTCCGGAGCGGATTCGCATTCCCGCATGGCGCGAGCACTTTGGGCGATGCGTCGTGCATGCCGATATCGAGCCTCTGTCACGTATCCCGCTCCAGGCCGATGCCTCGCTGCAAGTGGTGCACGGCTTGCGCATGCTCGCGCTGAAGGGCACGTCGATGTGCTTCAGGCGTTTGCAGGCAAACCTTGCTGACGGCGATGATTCCGTCGGCATGATCTTCTGCTCTCCCGGCAGCAGCCAGATGTCGCAGCGTGGCCGCGACGTCGAGCTGCGCACGGGCGATGCGATCGCAATTCTGCATTCGGAGCCCGCCAGCGTGACCTATGTCGATGGATTGCAATTCGGCCTGGCCATTCCGCGCGAGGCGCTCGAGCAGCGCCTCTCGAACGTCGAAAGCCTGGTCATGCGGCCGATCGGACACCGCACAGAAGCCTTCCGGTTGTTCACGGCCTATCTGAAGTCGGCGCTCAAGGCGCGAGCACTGACGGCGCCCAAACTTCGTCGTACGGTCGTGACCCACATCCACGATCTCGTCGCGCTCGCGCTCGACGAATGTCCTGCTCTGGGCGAGAGCAGCGCGAGCGCCGTGGTGGCCGCACGGCACGACGCGGCACTCGACTACATAGCCATCCACTTCCAGGAGCCCGGGCTCAACGTTCAAGCGGTCGCACGCTGTCAGGGCATCTCGTCTCGCTACCTGCAGCGCCTGATGGCGTCATCGGGAACATCGTTCACCGAACGCTTGAATGAATTGCGTCTGCAGCGGGCGCTCGAGTTGCTGACCGAGACCGAGGCCAGGGACCGGCGAATTTCCGATATCGCGCTGGAGGTCGGCTTCTCGGATGTTTCTTATTTCAATCGCCTGTTCCGGACGCGTTTCGGAGATTCTCCACGCGGTGTTCGGCTCGCCCGAAAGGCGGCTCATTGATCGATTGATGGAAGAGACAGCGCGCTGCGCTCTATCCATCCCAAGAGCTCACTCGCCAGGAGCCGGCGGTAGCCGCTCCCTCAGCACAGCAATCTCGAGCATCACGGTGATGGCGATGGTCCTGAGGCGCGCATTCTCGACCATTGTCTCGGCAAGCTGCGGGGGCGTTGCCACCGCATGCGGCGGAGCGGTCTTTGAAGTATCTGGCGGTGTCGGGCGTGTCGGGGTCACGGGCTAACTCTTGCCGGCGGTCAAGCGCGCAGCCTCGGTAGCTGCGGAGTTTTAAGGCGGAATCGACGCTCAAGCACGGAGCACGAGGATAGCGCCCGCTTGCTTACAGGCAGCTTACATGTGTCAATTTATTGCTGACGTATGTCCGTTGATATGGGCCTGCGGCGCGGACGATTCATGTCGAGAATACGAAGTTACGACTCACCGGCCGCGCAACACATTCGGTGTCGTCCGGGCCTTGAGCCGGGACCCATAACCACGAATGCGAATTGGCTTGCAGAGCTGTAGCTACAGCTCATTTCAACAACGCTAGCCTGTGGTTATGGGTCCCTGCTTCCGCAGGGACGACAGCCGGGTATGTCGCGCGGCTGTTGCCTGCTCGGGCCGATGCGCATAGCGCCAGCAGGTGCGATCAGCTCGAGCTCGTCGCCCCGCGCACCACGCGCTTGATCTTGTCGGTGGTGTAGGTCTGGCCGCCGATCGAGAGCAGCGGCGGGGAGGCGGTGAGGTCGACGGAGTCGACCATGCCCTGGATCTCGGTCGAGATCGCGAGGTCGTTGCCCTTGGAGTCCTTGCCGGTGGCGGTCAGCGTATAGGTGCCGGCCGGCCATTGCGTGCCGTCATTGCCCTTGCCGTCCCAGACGAAGCTGGCGTTGCCCTGCTTCAGGTTGAAATTGCCGGAATAGGCGGTCTGGCCGGTCGAGCTCGTGATCGTGATGGTGGCGCTGGTGGCCTGCGGGGACACCAGATTCCAGGTTGCGGATTTGTCGAACTGCGTCTTGCTGCCGTCGACCGCGACCGTGTTGCCGACATAGACCAGCGCCTGGGTCGACTGCGCGCTCTTCTCGATCTCGATCAGCTGCTTCAGCTGGTCGTTGGATTTCAACTGCTGCTCGACGCCGGCGAACTGCACGAGCTGCTGGGTGAACTGGTTGGTGTCGAGCGGGTCGAGCGGGTTCTGGTTCTGCAACTGCGTGGTCAACAGCGTCAGGAAGGTCTGGAAATTGTCGGCGATGCCCTGCGACGACGTGGTCAGGCCGCTGGAGCTGCTGCTGCTTCCGGAGCTCGTGCTGTTGCTGGTGCCCGGTGCCGAGACGACGGGCGTCGGCATGGTTGCATCGACTGCCATGGTGAACTCCTTACACTCTGATATCGACGCCGCCGAGGGCGCCGGTTGCGCGGCCGTAGGAGCGGCCCGCGGCCGCGGCAGGAGCGCTATCCTCCTCGGCGACGATCAAATGGTGGGCGTTCGGATTCGACTGGCTATTGTTGTTCTGGCCCGACTGCGACTGGTCGCGCAGGCTGAACTGCAATCCGCCATTGCCGGTCGACAGGCCGGCATTGTCGAGCGCGCGCTGCAGCTGGTTGGCGTCCTGGCGCAGCATCGACAGCGTCTCAGGGCGTTCGACGGTGAGGTGCGAGGTCACCTGGCCGTTGCGATCGACATCGATGCGGACATCGATGCGGCCGAGCTCGGCGGGGTCGAGCCGGATCTCGAAGCGGCTCTTGCCGCTCTTGGCGGACGCCGCGATCTGCATCGCAAGCCCGCTGAGCGGTACCGCGGCGTTTTGCGCGGCGTTGGTCACCGTCAATTGCGCGGTCGCGGATGGCGTCGTCTGGCTGCTCGCCAATTGCGCCTGGAATGTATTGGCAGCCTGCGTGCTGGGATCGGGCGTCGCGACTTGGGCCTGCGCAGCGGCGTGGCCGCCGACCGCCGGCGTCGGCGCGGCGCTGCCGTCTCCGTCGCTCGCATCGGCCTTGATGGCATCGGCGGCACCGTCCGCGGCAGCCTTGGCCTTGCCGGAAACCGCAGCTGCCTGCGCGACTGCGGGGACGATTGTCGTCGGGTTGGTCGGCGTGGCTGTGTTGGTGCTCGGGGCCGCGCCATCCGGGTCAGCGGGCGCTGCGGCGGTGGCGTCCTTTGCAGCGACCTGTGCCTTGGCCTGCGTCGGTGTCTTCGCGGCCGGCGTTCCGGCGGCAACGGTGGCGGCGAGTGTCGCGTCGCCGGTCGCGGTTGCCGCGCCGGAAACCGTGGCCGCATCGGGGGTGACGATCTGGGCCTCGGTCTTGACGCCTGCCGCCTTGGCGACCTTGTCGGCATTCGCCGTGGCGGTTGCCGCCGTTGCAGTGTCTGCGCCGGCCGGCACGCCGGTGCCGGTCGCGGCACCGGTGCCTGCGATGGCGGAGCTTGCCGCGATGGCCGCAGCCGCAATCGCGAGCGGTGCGGTGGGCTGGTCGGATGGCGTGGTGGCTGTCGTTGCCGGGGCAGTCGCAGCAGCCGCGGCGACCGGAGCAATCAAAGCGCCGGCGGTTGCCGCACTGGCTGGATTCTGCGGCGGGGTAGCTGGTGTCGTGGCGGACTTGTCACCGGTGGATTGAGCATCGGTGCTCGAATTCGAGTCGTCCGATTTCGATTTCGACTTGGTCTTGCGCGGCGTGCCGGTGTCGCTGTCATCGTCGACGGTCTTGTCATCCCGCGACGTCCGATCGGGGGCCGTGCTGGTGTCGCGGGAGCGTGTGTCGGTGGTCGAGGACGAATCGTCGGAGCGGCGCGCCGGCGCCGGCGGGGAGTCGTACCGGCTGCTGTCGCTCGTGGACGTCGTGCTGCTGTCGACAAGCGCGGCGAAACCGTCGTTCCCCGCCTGTGAGGCGGGATCGGGCCGCGACGACCGCGTCGGGCCCTGAAAAGACCGGCTTGCCAATGCTTCCGACGTGACGCTGACCACTGCCAATCCTCGCAAATGAGACTTCCGGCGTTATGTCAGCAAGGAGCGGGCCAATCCTCGGCTGCAACAAATAGCTAGTTATTTCAGTTGGTTATCTGTTGCCTTGTTGGCCTGAAACGGGTTCCCGACGGGTCTCCTTTTTGCCCGGCGGCAAGATTTGCCGTCCGCGCGCGGCAAGGCATGGCGTTGGCCGGATTGCCTCGTCGGAATACGGCCTATATTAAGAGTGGCCTCCGACGTGTCCCGAACCGACCGACCCGGTCTTGGACGCGTTCTAAGGCTCTCTGGACAAAGGCTTTTTCCAATTTCGTCGCGGAGCGCATAACTTCGCCGCGACAGTGACCAATGACCGCTTAGAGATGCTCAACAGTCTGGATCTTGAAGGCCGCCCTGAAGACACACGGATCGTCGTCGCGATGTCCGGCGGCGTCGACTCGTCGGTGACGGCTGCGCTGTTGAAGTCGCAGGGCTATGACGTGGTCGGGATCACGCTGCAACTCTACGACCACGGCGCTGCGACCCATCGCAAGGGCGCCTGCTGCGCCGGCCGCGACATCCACGATGCGCGCAATGTCGCCGAGCGGATCGGCATTCCGCATTACGTGCTCGACTATGAAAGCCGCTTCAAGCAGTCGGTGATCGACAATTTCGCCGACAGCTACGCGCTCGGCGAGACGCCGGTGCCGTGCATCGAGTGCAACCGTTCGGTCAAGTTTCGCGATCTGCTGGCGACCGCACGCGAGCTCGGCGCGCAGGCGCTCGCCACCGGCCACTATGTCGCCTCGCGTCGGCTTGCCGACGGATCGCGCTCGCTGGTCTGTGCCGCGGATGCCGATCGCGACCAGAGCTACTTCTTGTTTGCCACCACGCGCGAGCAGCTCGACTTCCTGCGCTTCCCGCTCGGTGACATGACCAAGCCGCAGACCCGCGAGCTGGCGCGGCGCTTCGAGCTCGAGGTCGCCGACAAGCAGGATAGCCAGGACATCTGCTTCGTGCCGACCGGCCGCTACACCGACATCATCGGACGGCTGAAGCCGAATGCGATCGCGCCGGGCGACATCGTCGATCTCGCTGGCAATGTCGTCGGCCAGCACCAGGGCATCGTTCATTTCACCGTCGGCCAGCGCAAGGGCCTCGGCATCGCCTCGGGCCACCCGCTCTATGTGGTCAAGCTCGATGCGGCGACGCGCCGCGTCGTGGTCGGACCGCGCGAGGCGCTGCGGATGGATCGCATCGCGCTGCGCGACGTCAACTGGATCGGCGACGGCGCGCTGGATCGCGTGATCGGCGAGGGCATCGAGATCTATGTCCGCGTGCGTTCGACGCGCGCGCCGCAGCCGGCATGGTTGCGCGCCGCCAATGGCGGCTATGAGGTCGAGCTCGTCGCCGGCGAGGAGGGCGTGTCGCCCGGCCAGGCCTGCGTGTTCTATGACGCACCATCCGGGCAGGCGCGTGTGCTCGGCGGTGGCTTCATCAGGAGCGCGAGCGCGAGCCGCGCGGCGCATGGCGTGACGCGCGATACAGTGGCGCCGCTTGCGGAAGCGGTTCGCGGTTAGAGACAAGAGGCTTCGGGGCAGGGGAATGGCTGGGGACATCGACCGCGAGGGGGTCGAAAAGGCGTATGGCCGCTGGGCGCCGATCTACGATCTCGTGTTCGGCAAGGTGTTCGATCAGGGCCGTCAGTCGACGATCGCAGAAGCTGACCGGATCGGCGGACGTGTGCTTGACGTCGGCGTCGGCACCGGTTTGTCGCTGTCGGATTACTCGCGCACCACGAAACTCTATGGCGTCGATATTTCCGAACCGATGTTGCGGCGGGCGCTCAAGCGCGTGCGTGCGCTGGGCCTCGTCAATGTCGAGACGCTGGCGGTGATGGACGCCAAGAATCTCGCATTCCCGGATTCGTTCTTCGACGCGGTGGTCGCGCAATATGTCATCACCGCGGTGCCCGATCCCGAAGCGACGCTGGATGATTTCATTCGCGTGCTGAAGCCTGGCGGCGAGCTGATCCTGGTCAATCACATCGGTGCCGAGAGCGGCCCGCGCCGCATCTTCGAGCTTGCCTTCGCGCCGCTGGCGCGGCGGCTCGGCTGGCGTCCGGAGTTTCCGTGGGAGCGGCTGACCGATTGGGCCGCCAAGCATGGCGGCGTCAGCCTCGCGGAACGCAGGCCGATGCCGCCGATGGGACATTTCTCGCTGATCCGGTTCCGCAAATCGTGAGCCTGCTGCGATTTGACCGGGAACATCGGCGCCTCCTCCCGGTTTTCTCGTCATGAGGATCAGTCGAACACTCGCCAATCGCACACTCGCATTGTCCTGTGTGTTGATGCTGGCGCCGGTTGTTGCCGCGGCGCAGGCGCCGCCGACACCCGCGACGCCGCCGGCGCAGACCGCGCCGCCGGCCCCGCAGCGCGCCGCCGCGAATTGCGCGCCGCAGCAGCCGTCGCATCCGGGGGCTGCGGTTCCTGAGGGAACCACCACCGGACAGGGCAGCCTGGGCGACAAGCTCGCCAGATCCGACGGCGTGCTGTGCCCGCCGGCTGGCGTCGATCCGGAAATGCGTGCGCCGACGCCCCAAGGCGGCAACACGCCGGTGATTCCGCCGCCCGGCAGTCCCGGCGGCGACCAGACGGTGCGGCCGAAATAGCCCCATCTGCAATAAGTTACAGGCACGCTTGGGTTTGCTTGACAGGCGCGCATGCCACTCTTTATATGCCGCGCGTTCGCAAGGTGCGGCTCCACGCCGCCGATCGCGAGCCCATGGCGGGGTAGCTCAGCTGGTTAGAGCACGGGAATCATAATCCTGGGGTCGGGGGTTCAAGTCCCTCTCCCGCTACCATACTACCTCAAACCCTTTGACGTGATCGTAGCCGTTCGTCGCGACTATTTTGAGCGCCGTCGCGCCAATTGATGCAGCACGGTGTCGAAGGTCGGTACCGCTCCGGTGTCCCGGAGCCACGTCTCGTACAATTCCCTGAGCTCCCCCGGTGTCACGCCGAACTTGACGCGGAACGCCCGGATAAAGGTGGAGTCGCTGCTGAAGCGCAATTCGACCGCAAGGTCGATCAGGCGCTTGTCCTGCGCGCCTGGCGAGATCAGGAGGCGCAATGCATGATTGAGCCGCTGCTCACTGATGTAATGCGCCAGACCGCCGTCGGCTTCGAACAGCCGATAGAGGCTCGCGCGCGAGATCTGGAACTGGCGGCACAGCTCGCCCGCGTCGAGCGTATCGGTGAGATGGCCCGCGATGTGGCGCTTGATCATCGCAAGATAAAGGTGCCGCTCGGCCCGTTCGGCGCGCTCGGCGGTATCCGCCGCACCGGCCGCCGCCGCGACGATGTCGGCGATCGCCTCGATCGTGCCTTCGACGCTGCCTGCCTCCGGCTGGTCGCTCAGCGTGAGCGCCGCGAAATGGCTGGCGAGCAGGCGCGCATGAGAATGATGCGCGGGCAGCAAGGTCGCCGTCGCCGAATCCGGATGGGCGAGGCGCGGCGCAAGCATCGAACGTTGCAGGATGATCGTCGTCAACTGGGTGCGGCCGCTGCCGGAGCGCATCGCGGTGCGGCTTGGCTGCGCCATGTCGACCAGGAAGATCTCACCGGGGCGCGCCGTTATCTCGCGCCGTCCGGAGCTGAACCAGATCTCACCTTCGACACAGAGAGCGATCTGATAGTGATCGAGGCCGCCGCGGGCGACATATGCAGGGGTCCGGTCGTATTCGAGGTCGCTCACGCGCGACTCCACCAGCAACACATTGCCGACCATCCTCGGCCGTGAGGTGAAATAGAAGTCCTCCTCGGGCGTGAGCGGGATCAGGTCGCAGATATCGGTGAGCTCCACCCGCAGCGCTCTCACCGCGTCCGGTCCGCGCAAGCCGTCGCGCGTGCCGTCATCCGGCGGCGGGTTCTCGTTCACGGCGCGGTCCACGGCATTCCCCGACACGGTCAGGCCGCGCGGATGAACACCATCCGGAGCACAGACATCCACGCGTTGTATCTAGCGATCCGGACAAGCCGGAGCAACCGCGCGGAAGTGGCAATGCCTGCCGTGGCAGTTGTGATGCAATTGCATCAATGCCGGAAGGAATCCGGGGTTGAGACCCAGGCACATCGGCCGTGCGATCGACTTGCTAGTGCTTGTCCGGATCCGTCCATCCGCCGCGCGCGTGCCTCTTTTTTGATCGCATGCGGTACAGCTCGCGTCCGGAGACATGATGCCGCCGAATGCGGCCGCGAAATGACGGCTCTAATCCCCTGTCACCACGAACGTCTTCAGGAGAATGTCGTGGTTGACGCGCTGATCATTGATGCATGCCGAATGCCCAGAGGTTAGCGGCAGGTCCGGCAAGGGCGTGTTGTCAGGCATCCACCCGCAGCATCAAATGTAAAACGTTTCTCCAAACAAGACAGTGCTGCACGCAGCGTTAGGCGGTCGGGTCCTGCTCCAGGTCACGCGCGTTGGCGCGGTCAACTGTCTGTGATCGCATTCATGAACCAGGTTCATAGCTTCATTCGGCTGGTGGCGGGTAATCGCGCTGGCTCGCCCTGCCTGTCTCTGGCCTCAGCTGGCGCGAGTCCTGAAAGCATGGCGCGCCAATGGAGAAGGTATGATCACGATTGTCGTCAACGGCGAGAAGCGAGCAGTCCAGTCGCCGCCGGATACGCCGCTGCTGTATGTGCTGCGCAACGAACTGAATGTGATGACCCCGAAATTCGGCTGCGGGTTGGCGCAGTGCGGGGCCTGTTCGGTCCTGCTGGACGGTGAGGAGATCCGTTCCTGTATTACGCCCGTCGATCCGGTCGCGGATAAGGAGTTCACCACCGTCGAGGTCTGGCGGCTCGTTGGGCCAAGCAGCGCAACCTCTCTCTCGAAAAGGCGGCCAAGACGTTGCACCCCGTGCAGGAGGCCTGGATCGAAGAGCAGGTGCCGCAGTGCGGGATCTGCCAGTTCGGCATGATGATCAAGGTCACCGAATTGCTGGAGCACAACGCTAAACCCAGCGATGCCGACATCAAGGCAGCCGGAAGCTCTCGACCGGGTCGGCAGAACGGCTTGCCGACATCAGACCGGACGGTGCGATCGTGATCGTGGTGGCTGACGGACGCCAGCGCCATCGAGGTCAACACGGTGCCGCTGGTCCAGGCGATCGTCGAGCGCCTCACGGCACGGCGGCTTGCCATCGCGCCGCTTGTGCTGGCATCGCAGGTGCGGGTGGCACTCGGCGATCCCATTGCGGAAGCGCTTGGCGCGCAGATCTGCATCATGGTGATCGGTGAGCGTCCCGGCTTCTCCGCGGCCGACAGCGTCGGGATCTATGTCACCTGTTCGCCGCAGTCGGGGACGCCGGATTCGCGACGTAACTGCATCTCCAACATCCGCGACGGCGGGCTCGCAATCGACGCCGCCGTGGCGGCGCTGGTGGCGGATATGCTCAAGACCGGCATCAGCGGAGTTGGATTGAAGGCTGCCCTGGAGGCGCACGGCCGAGCAGCGGTCGCAGATGGTACAGGCAGCCAAAGTCCTGACCGCGTCTGTCGGATGCAGGGACCAGGCACGATGACGATCAGCGAAGCAAAGTGGCGGCGCCGATCGCCGTCGTCCCATCGGGCCGTTGCGCGTGGCTACTTCAGCATCGCCGCGACATTGTCCTTTGTCACGATGTCGAGACCGGTGTGGATGATCTGCGACACCTTCTGTCCTTTCTTGATGGCAAGCAGCGTATCCATCGCCTTCTCACCCATCTCGAATGGACGCTGGCCGATCAGCGCATTGGCGTAACCTTGGTTCAGCAGCTCAAGCTGCATCCTGAGGGTGTCGGCGACGACAAGCGTGAACTTGCCGGCGTCGATGTCCTTCTTGCTCTTGCTGGCGAAGGCCTTGAAGCCCTCCGGCGCAAACATCGGCCAGCCGCCGACTGGGATGATCGCTGCGAGGTCGGGGGTCGCGGTGCGCAGATCGGTCATCTGCTGAACCCCGAGTGCCGGGTCGTCGTTGCAGAAGGTCGGCGAGCCCCCGACTTCGGTCCATTTCGAGCCCTTGAGGGCCTCACGGACGCCGTCGACACGCTCGGCCAGGTTCTCCGCACCCGGCCCGCCGGAGATCATCGCGTATTTGCCGCCGTCGGGCCGCAGCTTCAGCAATTGCTTGCCGAGCGCGACGCCGAACTCCTTGTTGTCGGTGCCGATATAGCCGATCCGCTTCGAGCCGGGCGCATCCGAGTCGAACGTGATGACGGGAATGCCGGCTGCCGTTGCCGCCTCGATCGACTTGGTCATCGCCGCGACGTCGGCGACCGAGATGGCGAGACCGTCCACCTTCTGGGTGATGAAGTCCTGGATGATCTGCGCTTGCGTCGCAGGCTCATGCTCGACCGGACCCTTGTAGATGCATTCGATGTTGCCGAGCTCCTTGGCGCGCTTCTGGCAGCCATCGCGCGCGAAATCGAAGAACGGATTGTTCATCGCCTTGGGCACGATCACGAATTTGTAGCTCTGGGCAAATCCGGGCGTCGCCATCATGGCGAAGACCGCGGCGGCAAGAAGTGCCTTCCTCATTGCGTCCCTCCACATTGTTTTTGTGCCCATCCATTACAATCAGCGGTTCCCGGAGGCGGACAGGCGACATTCGCGATCCTCCAGGACGAACTTGTCAGGCCATGCGCGAGCGCAGGCGATCGACCAGCACTGCGGCGATGATGATCACGCCGACCAACGTCTGTTGCCAATAGGAGTTGACCTGCGCGAGCACGAGGCCGTTGCGGATCACCTCGAGCAGCACGCAGCCGACGATGGCGCCGAGCGGACCGCCGGCACCGCCGGCGAGATTGGCGCCGCCGATCACGGCGGCGGCAATGACGTTGAGCTCGTAGGACGTCGCCATGTTCGCCGGCGCCGATCCGAGCCAGCCGCAGATGATGATGCCCTGCAGACCCGCGGCGAGTGCGCAGATCACATAGATCTCGATCTTCACACGCACGACCGGGATGCCGGTCAGCGCGGCGGCCTTCTCGTTGCCGCCGATGGCAAAGACGTGGCGGCCGAAGCCGGTGTGGTGCAGCACGACCGCCATCGCGACCGCGAGAACCACGAGATAGATGAACGGCGCCGGCATGCCGAACACGACGCCAGACGTCAGCGTGTAGAAGTAACTGGCCTCGGGGCCGCTCGGAAAGCTGCCGCGGCCGTTGGAGACGACGTAGCCGAGGCCGCGCACGATCGAGAGCATGCCGAGCGTGGTGACGAAGGGCGACAGCCCCAGCACCGCGATACAGAAGCCGTTGATCAGGCCGACGATCAGCGCGACGCCGAGCCCCGCAAGGATCGAGACCAGCAGGATCAAGCCGGGCAAGTTGGCGACCGCAGTCTTGCCGTCAGGGCCGAGATGCACGAACCAGTCGGCGCCGGGCATGCCCGGTGTCGAGATCTGCGTCATCACCATCGAGGTGATCATCGCGGAGAAGCACATCACCGAGCCGACCGAGAGATCGATGCCGCCGGTGATGATGACGAAGGTGACGCCGAGCGTCGCGATGGCGATGAAGGAGAAGTTCTTCGCCACATTCTGGATGTTGCCTTCGGTGAGGAAATAGGGGCTGGCGAAGTTCATCACCACGAACAGCACCAGCAGCGCGAGCAGCACGTAGCCGGTCTGCGAGGCGAAGAAGCCGGTCTGCCACCATCTGGCCTTGCCGACATTGGTGAAGCTGATAGGAGAGTCCAGGGGCGTGGCCATCACGCAGCCTCCTTCGCTCCCGTGATGAGGGAGGTGACTTCCTCGGGGCTGGTGTCGCTGATCGCCTTGTCGGCCCGCTTCTCGCCGCGGCGCATCACGACGACGCGATCGCAGACCGCGAACACGTCGGGCATGCGGTGCGAGATCAGCATGACCGCGACACCCTGTTCCTTGAGGCGATGGATCAGGCTCAGCACCTGCTCGACCTGGCGAACCGAGATCGCGGCCGTCGGCTCGTCCATCATGACGAGCTTGGCGTTGGAGAGCCGCGTCCGCGCGATCGCGACGGCCTGACGCTGGCCGCCGGACATCTGCTTGACGAGATCGTGCGGACGGGTCTCCGAGCGCAACTCGCCGAACAGCTCCAGCGCGCGCGCCGCCATCGCCTTGTGGTCGAGCAAGGCGAACGGACCAAGCTTGCGCTTGAGCTCGCGGCCAAGGAAGACATTGGCCGCGGCCGTGAGATTGTCGGCGAGCGCGAGGTCCTGGTAGACCACTTCGATGCCGACCGCACGGGCATCGATCGGACGTGCGAAGTGGACCGGCTCGCCGTCAAAGCGCATCTCGCCGTGACTTGGCGGGAAGTTGCCGGCGATGATCTTGACGAGCGTCGACTTGCCGGCGCCGTTGTCGCCCATCAGGCCGACCACTTCGCCGGGAGAAATGCGCAGGTCGACGCCATGCAACGCGCGAATGGCGCCGAACTCCTTGCCGATGCCCTTCAACTCCAGGACCGCCAGCCCGGCGTCGTGAGGGGTTACCATGGCTGGCCTCGTTCGGGCATATGCTGGCAGCTCAGAAGTGCACCAGCGTGCGCAGACCGAGAATCCAGGCGTTGTCGGTCTTCACGCCGGCGGCGTTGTAGCCGCGTCCGCCCGGATTGATCACGTACTGGGCGTCGAACTTGAGGTTCATCCAGCCGGTGGCCTGCCATCCGTACCAGGCTTCGATCGGAACTTCGTTGCCGCCGGCATTGGGCGTGAGCGCGGCCGTGTTTACGTGGGTCGTGCCCACCGCAAAGCCGACTTCGTCGTCCGGACGCCATGAGAAGGTGCCGGTGTGCCTGAAGCCCAGGGCGATCTGGTAATCCTGGTACGATGTCCGATGATCAGCGACGGTCGTGTTGAGGAACGTGTACCAGCCCTGTGCCTTGGGGCCGTCGACGGTCAGGCGCTGCAGGATCGACTCATAGACGCCATAGCGGCCGCGTGAATCTCCGAGATTCTGATCCGAGACGCCACCGATGCCGGGCGAGATCGCGATGATACCCGGCAGGTTACCGTCGATCGTCGAGGCGTTGTCATACCAGCCGCCGAAGCGCCAGGTCCCGTTCAGCGGACCGCTCGGCGCCCAGACCACCTCGACCGGCACCAATACGCCGGAGGCGGGGCTCGATCCGGGAACGCCGGGCAGGAAGTAGACGCTGGAGTCCGACGTCGTCAGATAGTTCGGATTGGCGTCGTAGACGCCGACCGACAGCTGCCATTCCTTGGTGAAGTTGTAGTGAACGACACCGCCCCACTGGCTCACTGGCCAATTGTAGATGTAGCCGCCCTGGATGTTGCCGGGCTGACCGCCGCAGAACGTCAGGTTGATGAATTCGCACAGGCCGAAGAAGAAGTCGGAGCCGACCGGAAGACGGCCGCCCTTGAGTTCGAGGCGATCATCGAACAGCTTCTGCGACCAATAGAGTTCGGTGAGGCGCAGAATGTTGCCGCGCCCGAACACTTCGTTGGTCAGCTGCAAGGCGGGAATGCCCGCGTCGTCATTCAGATTGTGGCCGAAGCGATCGACCAGCGTCAGGCCGACGGTGGCGCCTTGGATGCCAACGAGCTTCGCCATATCGAACTTGGCCTGGAAAAACAGCTGTCCGGCATTGGCCCCGGTGTTCTTGTTGCCTCCCGACAGATTGCCGACCGCTTCGTCGCCCAGCGTCAGGGCCAGCGAGATGCCGCGCTCCTTCAGCTGCGTCCTGCCGAGATCGCCGAACAGATACGGTCTCGTCCAGAAATCGTCGGTCTCCGTGTAAGGCACAGGCGGAGCCTTCGTTAACAGATCGGCAGCATGCGCGCCGCCGCCGCCGAACAGAGATAACAAGGCGATCCCCACGCCGCACGCCCGCGCGGTGTTCACAGACCAAAGTGACATTTTTCTGCACTCCCAGCGTCCCCGGCTTTGTCCATTTTTGTGTCACGTCCCCGCCCAAAGCCCTTCAGCCTGGAACGTGCCGCGTTTCAGTTTGTCGACCCATCAACTTGAGATAGAAACTGTACCCACGCCAAAGCCCTTCAGGATGCGCGCAATGGTCTGTCCGTAGCCCGGGCCGGCCGTGCCCGCTGCGCCAATCCGAACGCGAACTCCTTGTGCTCCATCAATCCAGCGCATCGAACTCCCCTTGTTCCTCTACTCAAGTCGCCGCGACCGTATTCCCGTCGCCGGCTGTGCTTATCGAGCCGTCATGCCTGATCGCCCGTCGTCGTTGGCAGCGCCGCGCCGCGCGAGGCTGCGTTTTGCAGAATGGTGCTGTCCTTCTTCGGTGCGGTGCGGGCGAGGCCCGCCAGCGCAGCCTTGCGCCGTCGGCGGGCCTGCAATTGCTGGTCCGCCAGCACGCCGATCAGGATCACGGTTCCCATCACCGCGAAGTTCAGCGAATTGGGAATGCCCAGGATATTCACCAGGTTCTGCAGCACCTGTAGCAACGCCGTGCCCAGCACGATGCCGAGAATCGAGCCTTCGCCGCCGCGCAGGCTGCAGCCGCCGAGAACCGCCGCCGCGATCGCATAGAGCTCGTAGAAATTGCCGAATGAGCTCGGCGAGACCGAGTTGGTATAGAAGACGAACATCACGGTCGACACGCCGGCGAGCACGCCGCTGATGACATAGGCGGTCGCGATCACGAGATTGGTGTTGATGCCGGAGAAGCGCGCCGCTTCCTCGTTCTTGCCCACGGCATAGAGCCAGCGTCCGTAGACCGAACGATGCAGCAGCACGCCGAGGATCAGCGCAAGCACGATCAGGAAGATGAAGGTGTTCGGGATACCCGCGACATTGCCGGAGGCGATGTTGCTCAGCGTGCTGGCCTCGTCACCGTAGCCGAAGCCGCGGGTCGAATCGCTGGTGTAGTAGCGCGCTGCGCCGCGATAGATCAAAAGCCCGCACAGCGTCACGATGAAGGGTTGCATCTTCAGCCGGGTGATCAGGAAGCCCTGGATGCCGCCGAGCCCAAGCCCGCCCAACAGGACCAGCAACAACGCGAACGGCCAGGGCACCTGATAGGTCGTCAGCAGGTCGATGAAGACGACGCCGAGTAGCGCGAACATCGAGCCGAGCGAGAGATCGATGCCGCCTGTGATGATGACGAGCCCTTCACCCAGCGCGAACACACCGAACAGGCCGATCAGATTGGCCATGTTCAGCAGGTTCACGAATGACAGGAAGGCCGGGTTGATTGCGCCGGTGATGGCGGAGATCACCGCCAGCAGCAAGAACAGGCCGAGTTCCTTCTTCATCATGACGCCGCGGCCTCCTGAATTTCGAGCGCTTGGCCGACCGCCAGCCTCAACACGTTGTATTCGCTGAACTGGTCGCGCTCGAGCACGCCGCTGACACTGCCTTCATGCATCACCGCCACCCGGTCGGAGACGCCGATGACCTCCTCCATGTCGGAGGAGATCATCACAATCGCGACGCCCTGGTCGGCGAGGCTGCGCATCAGAGCGTAGATCTCGCTCTTGGCGCCGACATCGATGCCGCGGGTCGGCTCGTCGAAGAACATCACGCGCGGCTGCATCGAGAGCCACTTGCCCAGCACCACCTTCTGCTGGTTGCCGCCGGACAGCGTCACGGCTTCGATGTCGACGCTCGGCGCCTTGATCGACAGGCGCCTGGCCTGGTCCTTCGCGATCTTGCGCTCGGCCGTGCCGTTGACCAGCCACATCCGCGCGTGATCCAGCAGGCTCGCGAGCGTCACGTTTTCCCGGATCGGCAATTCGAGCACCAGCCCGGATTTCTTGCGATCCTCCGGTACCAGATAGATCCCTTGCCTGATCGCGTCCCGCGGCGAGCCGATGCCGACCGGCGCGTTGTCGATCCTGATCTCGCCGGCCAGCAGTGCGTCGACGCCGAACACCGCGCGGGCCAGCGAGGTGCGGCCGGCGCCGACCAGGCCTGCGAGGCCGAGGATCTCGCCGCGTCGTACCGACAGGTTGACCTGCCGGTCGGGAAAGGCCGATGTCACGACGCCGGCGATATCGCAGCCGCCCGGCTGCGGCGCGCACGCCGGCGGCGTGTACAGCGCCTTCAGGTCGCGGCCGATCATCAGCCGGATCATGGCGGCGTGGCTCAACTCGTCCCGCGCCAGTTCGCCAACTGTGCGGCCGTCGCGCAGCACCACCACGCGATCGGCGCAGCTCATGATCTCGCCGAGCCGGTGGGAGATGTAGATCACCGAGATGCCGTGCGCCTTCAGGTCTGCAATCACCTCCAGCAGCCGTTCCGTCTCCGAAATCGTCAGGCTGGAGGTCGGCTCGTCCATGATGATCACGCGGGCGTCGATCGAGAGCGCCTTGGCGATCTCCACCATCTGGCGCTCCGCGATCGACAGATTGTCGACCAGCGTGTTCGGCGTGAAATCGGCGCCCAGCCGTTGCAACAACGGCATCACGCGGGCGCGCATCACCGCATTGTCCACCAGCTTCAGCGGGCCGCCGGCCAGCTTTTCGCGCCCGATGAAGACATTGGCGGCGACGTCGAGATTCTCGAACAGATTCAGTTCCTGGTGCACGAAGGCGATGCCGCATTGTGTGGCCTCGGTCACCGTCATCCTTGTGTGCTCGTTGCCGCCGATACGGATCACGCCCGCGCTCGGTTCGATCACGCCGGCCAGCACGCGCATCAGCGTCGATTTGCCGGCGCCGTTCTCGCCGATCAGGCCAAGCACCTCGCCGCGGCAGACGTTCAAATTGACGTCGTCGAGCGCCCGCACGCCGGGATAGGTCTTGCTGATTCCGCTGAGTTCGAGCAGCGTCTCCGCCATTCGGCATGTCCTCCTGCACCCGCCCGGCCGCCTGTGGCAGCCGGGCGGTGATGCCGACTGAAGTTACTTCTTCAGCAGTTCCTTCATCTGGCCGGCGAACTCCGCGACATTGGTCTTGCTGATCACCTTGGTCGGCACGATCAGCTTGCTGTCCTTCGGAATCCAGGATTTGTCGCCGTTCAACGTCTTGATGATGTTGGTGGCGGAGAGATAGCCGAACTCGTAGGGCTGCTGTACGACCGTGGATTCGATCGTGCCGTCGGAAATGCCGCGCAGCGTGCGCTGGTCCTCGTCGAAGCCGACGATCTTCACCTTGCCGGCCTTGCCCGCGGCCTTCACCGCGTCATAGATCAGCGGCGTTTCGTAGCTCCACAGCCCGGACAGCAGTGCGATGTCGGGATATTTGACGAGCACGTTCTCCATGTTCGCCTTGGCCTTGGCGAAGTCGACCTGGTCGGTGAACACGTCGACCAGCTCGACCTTGGTGCCGGCGATCGCTTCCTTGATGCCCTGGACGCGCTCGCGGGCATTGTCGGCATCCATCGTGCCGACGAACAGCGCGATCTTGCCGCCGTTCGGCAGCGCCTTCTTGATCTCCTCGCCGGCCTGCCGCCCGGCGGCGACGTTGTCGGTGCCGATATAGGCAAGGCGATTGCTCTGTGGCGCGTCGCTGTCGGTCGTGATCAGCACGGTCTTGGCGGCAACCTTGTTGAGCTCTTCGGTTGCATGCGGTGCATCGTCGACCGAGATCGAGATGCCGGCGACGCCGCGCACCAGCAGATCGTCCAGTTCGCGGCGCTGGCCGGCCGCCGTCCCTTCATTGGTGACGATCAGCTCGATATTGTATTCCGGGTGTTCCTTCTGCGCCTTCTCAAGCCCGCGGCCTGCGATGGTCCAGAAGTCGGCGGCGACATTGGTCACCAGCGCGATGGTTTTTTTCTGCTGTGCCTGTGCTACCCCCGTTGTCATCGCGAGCGCGGCTGCGCCCGCCAATAGCGGCACGATCAATCTTTTCATTGAGTCATTCATATGCACCTCCCTGACGACACCCCCGGCGAGGGGATTTCACGCTCGGCGCTTTTCACGCCTTATTTTATTCACGTAACTAATAAATTAGCGCGACAAAATGTCCAGTCAAGGATGTTCAATCCGGTATCTTCAAGCAATAATAGTATGATGGTGATGTATTTTCGCCGCTGTCGGCCATTTTTGACCAACTTCTGAGCCTCGTACGTTGAATAATTTTATCAAGCGAATTAAAAAAGCCGGCATGAACGAGCAGTCCGAACCGCTGAGACGTGCTTCAAGTGTGGCTCGCGGATCGAGCCGCGGCCGTCTCGTCGAGGTTTTGCGGCGCCAGGGGCCATTGCCGCGCGTCGAACTCGCACGCAGCACCGGGCTGAGCTTCCCCGCCATTTCCGCGATCACGTCGAAGCTGATGGCGGAAGACCTGCTGTGCGAAGCCGAGCCGGATGCGGCGACGTCGTGGACCGACGATGGCGATGAGGACGATGCGGATGGGCTGAACGGCCGCCGTCGCGGCCGGCCGGCGGTCCTGCTCACCCTCAATCCCGAATTCGGCCGCATCATCGCAGTCTCGCTGCGCATGAACCTGATCGAGACGTTGATCGCCGATTTCAGCGGCTCTGCGCTGGCGCAGGCGCGACTTGAACTCACGACGCGCGGGCTCGATGCCGGTGCGTTGTGCGATCTCGTCATCGCGCAGATCGGGGCCATGCTCGATGAGACGGCCACGCCGCGAGACCGGCTGCTCGGCATCGGGATCGCATTGCAGGGCATCGTCGACGCCGATTCCGGCCGGCACCTGTGGAGCCCGGCGCTGTCGATCACCGACGTCGAACTGGCCAAGCCGGTGCGTGAGGCATTCGGCGTCGAAGTGGTGATGGCGAACGATGCGGTCGCCGTTGCGCTGGCGCTTGCGGCCGCCGAACCGGCACTGGCGCAGGGCCTCACCGCCACGATCATGGTGGGGCATGGCGTCGGCATGGGCATCGTTGTCGACGGCGAAGCGCGCTGGGGAGCGGGTGCGGGCAGTGAGATCGGCCATGTCAAATTGGCGATGAACGGTCCGCAATGCCGCTGCGGTCAGCGCGGCTGTATCGAGGCCCATCTTGCCGACTATGCCCTGTATCGCGATGCCCGCACTTTCCTCGACCTGCCGCCAGCGGTGTCGCAGCAGCCGTCCGAAGCGCAGATGGCGCTGTTGCGGGCACGTGCACGCGCCGGAGACCCTCGTCTCGAGCAGCTATTCCGCCAGGCAGGCCACGCGCTGGCCGAAGCGGTCGCCACGACGATTTCGGTGTTGCGTCCCGATCATCTCATCCTCGCAGGTCCTGGCCTGGAGGCATTCGACATGATGCGCCGTGCCTATGAGGAGCGGCTCGATCATGCGGTGCTGCCGTGGCTGCTCAAGTCCACGGCGATCCATGTGCGTCCCAGCGAGTCGGCGACGATTGTCGACGGCATGGTGCGGCGGACGCTGCGGGTCGTGGACCTGAACCACATGGAGACGACCGAGTGAATTTCGGGAGTTGTGGCGCGCTGTCGAGCCGCAGCTAAGCAACCGACGCGCTTCAGGCGTCAAATCGAGAGTATGCCAATGCAGGGTGCCATCTATCCAAGCCTCAAGGACCGGACCGTACTGGTAACCGGTGGCGGTTCCGGCATCGGCGAGGCCATCGTCCGCCAGTTCGTCAACCAGGGCGCGCGGGTCGGATTCATCGATATCGATCAGACCGCATCAAAGCAGCTGCTTGCCAGCCTGCCGGCGCAATCCCGCGTCCATTTCGAGCACGCCGATCTGCGCGACATCGCGGTCCTGCGACGCGCGGTCGCCGGCATTCGCGAGGCGCTCGGGCCGATTACCATCCTGGTCAACAATGCGGCCCGCGACGACCGTCACGCGATCGAGGACGTCACGCCGGAATATTGGGACGAGCGGTTCGCCACCAATCTGAAGCATCAGTTCTTCGCGGCCCAAGCCGTCGCACCGGACATGAAACAGGCCGGCGGCGGTTCGATCATCAACATGGGCTCGGTGAGCTGGGTGATCGGCCAGGGCAACATGCCCTGCTACACGACCGCCAAGTCGGCGGTGCAGGGGCTTACCCGTGCGCTGGCGCGTGACCTCGGGCCGAACAATGTGCGGGTCAATTCCATCCTGCCCGGATGGATCATGACGCAGCGGCAGCAGGACAATTGGTTGACGCCCGAAGGCGTGGCCGAACTGATGCAGCGGCAATGCCTCAAGCGCAAGCTGGTGCCCGATGACATCGCTCGCGTCGTGCTGTTCTTCGCCGCTGACGACAGCGGCGCCTGCACCAACCAGAACTACATCGTCGACGGCGGCTGGGTCTGACGACCTCAGTGTGGGCGGATCAGATTATCCGCCCATTTGTCGGCGATGTGGGGAAGCGTCAGCTCCGGCTTTCGATCGAGCAGGAGTTCGAGCACGCGTGGCGGCGTCAGCGGCAGCGCCTGGACGCGCTTGCCCGTGGCGTTCGCAACAGCGCAGGCAACGGCCGCGCCGACATTCAGGATCGGCACCTCGCCGGCGCCCTTGGTGCCGAGCGGTCCGATTGACGGCGCCCCTTCGTAAAGATTGATCTCGACCGGCACGACATCGAGCGCCAGTGGCACCCGATAGGTCTCGAAGCCGTTCTGGCAGACGCGGCCGTTGTCGCCGATCGTGACCTCCTCGTGCAGGGCATAACCGAGCCCCTGCACGACACCGCCCTGGATCTGGCCATGGATGGCGCGCGGATTTAGCGCCCGGCCGACGTCCTGCACCACGCGATAGCTGAGCACCTCGACATGTCCGGTTTCCGGATCGACGGCGACCTCACAGTCGTGCACCGCGAACACCGGGATATCGATCGCGTCGATGAAATGCCCGGCGACGCAGCCGGGCATCGCCGGCACGCCCGCGCCGGTGAAGGCGCCGGTGCCTGAAACCGGACCACCCACCGTCTGGGCGCGGGTCGCGACTTCGGCGACCGTGCGGCCCGAGCCCGGCGCGCCCGCGATCTCGATCCGCCCGTCGCGCATCACGAGATCATCGGGCGCGGCCTCGATCATGTCGGCGGCGACCTTCAGGAGCTTGGTGCGCACCTCCTGCGCCGCCGACAGGCTGGCGGCGCCGAGCGAGACCGTGGTGCGGCCGCCGCCGACGCCGACATCGTAGCCGGCCGCATCGGTATCGGCCGCGCGGACGATGACGTGCTCGGGCGCGATACCGAGCGTACTGGCGACGATCTGCGGCAGGCTCTGCATCATCGAGCCGGATCCGATCTCGACACCCGACGTGACCAGCGTCACCGTGCCGTCGGCATTCATGTTCACCGTCGCCGCGGAGGGGCCGACGAACACGAACCAGGTGCCGACGGTGGTTGCGCGTCCGTGGAGCCTGCCGTCGCTGCGCGCCGGCGGCAGCGTCGTCGCATCGCGCAGCGTATCCATCCGATCGAGCATCGGGCCGAGCACATTGCTTTCGAACACCTGGCCGGTGGCGCCGAGATCCTTGTCGCCGAGCACGTTGCGGCGGCGGAAGGCCAGCGGATCCATGCCGATCCTTGAAGCGATCTCGTCGGTGTGCCGCTCCAGTGCAAACGTGTTGTAGACGCCGTTGCAGCAGCGGAAGGCGCCGTTCGGTGTCGTGTTGGTGTAAACCGCGCGCGAGACCATGCGCACGTTCTCAAGCTTGTAGTTGCCGCCGAGCGTGTGTGCGGTCATGGTGGTCAGGAATATCTGTTCGCCGCCATAGGCGCCGCAATCCATCAGCACGACCGCTTCGCGGCCCACGATGTCGCCCTCCCGCGTCACCGCCGAGCGAATCCGGATGTCCGCGTTCTCGCGGAACAGGCAGGTCAGCATCTCCTCCTCGCGCGAATTGACCAGGCGCACCGGCCGGCCGCTGGCGCGGGCGAGCAGGGCGGCGAAGGGTTCGACCGCCAGATCGAATTTGAGACCGAAGCCACCGCCGACCGGCGGCACGGTGACGCGGACCTGCGATGCCGGCACGCCCAGCAGGCGCGCGGTCGCGTTGCGGATGCTCCAGGGAACCTGCGTCGAGGTCTCGATGTGGAACCGCCCGTCCTCATAGCTCGCGACCACCGCGCGCGGCTCGAACGCCACGTGGTTCTGCCGGCCGACGCGAAAGCAGCTCTCGACGATCTCGACGTCAGGCCGGGCAAAGGCGGCATCGACGTCGCCGCGCACGACGGTTGCTTCCCAGGCAACGTTGCCGCCACGCGCGCCGCCTTCGAGCAACACCTCATAGCTGCGCCAGTCCGGATGAACCAGGGTTGCATCGGGTGCCAGCGCATCCGCCATGGTCAATATCGCGGGCAGCGGTTCGATCTCCACCTCGATCGCCGCCAGCGCGGCCTGTGCCTGCGCCAATGTGACGGCGGCAACCGCGGCGAGTGGTTCGCCATCGTAGCGAATGACGTCGCGGGCGAAGAGCGGGTGATCGGCGATGCCGATCCCGATCATGCCGGGCGCGTCGGTGGCAGTGACGATCGCGCGTACGCCCGGTATGCGGGCGGCCCGCGACGTATCGAGACGAACGATCCGTCCCGAGGGCACGGTGGCACGCAGCACCGCAGCGTGCAGCATGCCCGGAAGATACCGATCGATGGTGTAGCGCGTACGGCCGCGCAGCTTGTCGGCGGCGTCACGTCGGCGCAAATCCATCGTCGCGGAAACATCGGACATCTCTGCGCCTCCCGATCATCTCGTGGCCAAGGCGAGCAATGTCGCCTCGACAATGCGTTCATAGCCCGTGCAGCGGCAGATATTCCCGGTCAGCGCTGCCCGGATGTCGTCGCGGCTGGCATCCGGCCGGGCTGTCAAGAGATGCGTCAGGCTCACCACCATGCCTGGAAAGCACATGCCGCATTGGACGGCATCGCTGGCCTCGAGCGCGGTCTGGATACGGTTCAGTGCGCCGTGCGGCGCGAGGCCTTCGACCGTGTGGATCTCGCGGCCATCGGCGAGCGCGGCGGGCACCAGGCACGACGGTGTCGGCTCGCCGTCGACCAGCACCATGCAGGCGCCGCAAAAGCCTTCGCGACAGACCGGTTTCGCGCCGGTCAGATGCATCTCCTCGCGCAGGATGTCGACCAGCGGTGTGGCCGGATCGGCCGCGCAGGAGAGGCGATCGCCGTTGACGGTGAGGCTAAATCCCATGTCGATCCCCGCGGGTTCAGGAGCCAAGCGCTGCGATCGCAGCGCGGCGGACCAGGCCGGGCAGCACGCTGACGCGATACCAGGCCGGCGCATCGACGCTGTCGCGGCCGACGAACTCGTCGGTCAGCTCGGTCGCAGTCCGTGCCACTGCTGTGGCGTCGAGCGGACGTCCGAGCAGCGCCGCTTCCAGCCGCGGCCATCGGCGCGCGGTTGCCTCGACCGAACCGACGGCGATCCGCGCGGCCTGGACACGGCTCGTCGCATCGAGGCTCACCGAAAGGCTGACGATGGCGACCGGATAGTCGCCCGCTCTGCGCAGCGGCAGCCGGACATGGGCCGTCTTGCGCTCCGTCCGGGGCAGGATGATCCGTGTCACCAGGCGACCGGGCGCGAGCGTTGACCTGATCTTGAGGAAATCCGTCAGGCTGAGGTGCTCGCGACCTCTGCGGTCCGAGATCTCGACATCGGCATCGAGACAAAGCAGCGCCGGTACGCAATCCGCCGCCGCGAATTCCGATGTCGCGAGATTGCCGCCGATCGTTGCCATCGCACGGATCGCGGGGTTGGCGGAGTGTCCGGCGGCCGCTGCGAGGCCGGCAAACTCCGGAAGACCGGCCAGGGCTGCCGCCAAAGCTGCATGCGTGATGGTCGCGCCGATCTCGATGGCATCGCTGCTGATCCGGACCGCAGTCAGCTCGGGCAACCTTCCGATCGCGACATAGTGCGTCTTGAGCGGCTGGTGCCGGATCGGCGATCTCATGATCCAGGTGCCGCCGGCGAAGGGAGCGCCGGCCGTGCCGTATTCACCGAGCGCATCGAGCGCGCCGGCGAGCGAGCGCGCGACGTAGATCGATGCCGGTGCGTCGTGCGTGACGACCGCGCTGTCCTGAATGGGTGAGCCGGACATCATTGGCGTCGCTCCTGCCGCAGGCGATCCAGCAGGACGCCGATGATGACGATCGCGCCGAGCACGACCATCTGGACGTATCCGTCGATCCGGGTGAGATTCATGCCGTTGGAGAGAATGGTGATGAACAGCGCGCCGAGCACGGCGGTGCCGACCCCACCGCGTCCGCCTGCCAGGCTGGTTCCGCCGACCACCGCGCCGGCGATCGCCTGCAGCGAAAGCGCGCCGCCGAGGTTCGGTTCGCCCGAGCCGGTCCGCGCCGTCATCATGATCGCACCCAGCGCGGCAAGTCCCGAGCACAGCACATAGGTTGCGACCAGGATGCGCTTGACCGGCAGGCCGGCGACCGCCGCGGCGCGCGGATTGGTGCCGATCAGATAGAGCGACCGGCCGAACACGGTGCGCGCCAGCAGCAGATGAAGCAAGACGCCGACCGCGACGGTGATCGCGATCGCCGCTGGCACGCCGAACAGGCTGCCGCCGTAGAAGATCTGCGAGAACAGCGGCGGTACGCCCTGCACCGGACGCCCGGACGAAAGGGTGGTCGCGATTCCGATCGCGATATTGTAGCTGCCCAGCGTCGCGACGAACGGATTGACCCCAAGCAGCGCAATGACCACGCCGTTGAACAGGCCGCATGCGATGCCGAGCGCAAAGCCGGCCGCAAGCCCGGCGAGCAGCACGGCCGCCGTGCCGTGGCCCGACGCGGTGGCGCCGGCCATCGCGAGCGCGGTGCCGACGCTGACCATCGACACGGTCGGGCCAAGGGCGAGGTCGAAGCCGCGAGTCAGGATGACGACGGTCTGCGCCATCGCGAACAGGGCCAGATAGCTGGTCTGCTGTGCGATGTTGAGCAGGTTGGCCGACGACAGCACGCCGTGGTCGAAGGTAGCAAAGCCGAGCAGCAACACCGCGAGCGCGACCGGCAGCACGGCGCTCCAGAGCCGGCGGCTCAGCGTCAGTCTCGGGCGATCGGGGTCCTTGGCACCGACAGACAATTCGAGATCAGACACGCGGCTTGCTCCGTCGGCTGAGTTCGTCGAGCGCCACCGCTGCGACCATGATGACGCCGAGGAAGACCGGCTGAAGGCGGGAATCGACGTGCAGCAGGTTGAGCGCGTTGCCGAGGATGGTCAGGAACAGGGCACTGACGGCGACAATCTCGACGCGCCCGACGCCGCCGCGCAGGCTGACGCCGCCGATCACGGCGGCAGCGATCGACTGCAGCATCATCCGGTCGCCGCCGAAGCTGGCCTGGCCGGAGCCGACCTGCGCGGTCAGCAGGATGCCGGTCAATGCCGCAAGCACGCTCGAGACGACATAAGTGCCGACGATATGACGCTGGATCGTCACGCCCGACACCACGGCGGCATCGACATTGCCGCCGATCGCGTAGACGTAACGGCCGAACAGCGTGCGCCGTTGCGCAAACACCATCACCAGGATCACGATCACCGCGATATGGACCGCGGTCGGCAGCCCGAGCGCCTGGGCGCGGCCAAAGCCTTTCACGAAGATCTCCGGCATGCCGTAGACCGGGATGCCGTTGGTGATCATCAAGCCGACGCCCGCGGTCGCCGACATCGTGCCCAGCGTCACCACGAAGCCGGAGACCTTGAGCTTTGCCACGCAGAAGCCGTTGACGAGCCCGACCACGGCCCCCGAGCCGAGCCCGGCCGCGACACCGCTTGCAATGATGAGCGCGTTGTTGCCGGGAAACGCGGCGGCGGTCGCCGCCATGGCTTTTGCGGTGACGACGCTCGCAAGTGCGACGACCGCACCGACCGAAAGATCGAATCCGCCGGCGATGATGACCAGTGCCTGGCCGCAGGCGACGATCGCAAGCAGCGAGGCGTTGCGCAGGATGTTGAGGACGTTGATGATGCCATAGAACTGCGGATCGACCGCCGACATGCCGGCCACGAGCATCACCAGCAGCGCCGGCAGGAACCCGATCCGGCCGGCGATCGATCGCAGGCTGATCGTGCCGTGCGGGTTGGCGGTGACCAGCGCCGTAGTCATGCGACCTCCGCGGCGAGGTGGTCGCGGAAGAAGCTCGACAGCACGTTCTGCTCGGTCTTCTCGGCCCCCTTCAGCTCGGCGGCGATGCGGCCGTGATGCATGACATAGAGCCGGTTCGACAGCGCCAGCACCTCCGGCAATTCGGACGACACCACGATCACGGCGGCGCCGGCCTCGATCAGGCGTTTCATGAATTCGTAAACTTCGAGCTTGGCGCCGACGTCGATCCCGACGCTCGGCTCGTCGAACAGGAATACGGTCAGCTCTCGCGTCAGCGCCCGTCCCAGCATCACCTTCTGACGGTTGCCGCCGGACAAGGCACCGGCGCTGCGCTCGATGTTCAGCGGCCTGAGTTGCAGTTGCTCCATGATGCCTGCAATCGTCACGCGCTCGGCGGCCTGCCGCAACACGCCGAAGCGGGCGAAGGCGGGCAGGTCGAGCCCGGTCATCGACGCGTTCTCGCGGATCGGCCGCGACAGCGCGAGCCCTTCGGCGATCCGGTTGGCGGGAAAATAGGCGATGCCGCGCTTGAGGCTTCGCCTCGGTGTTGGAAATTCGTAAGGCAGGCCGTTGATCCGGATCACGCCCGATGTCGCGGGTTCTATGCCGTAGATTGCGCGGATCAGCTCCGATTTGCCGCAGCCGACGAGGCCAGCGATGCCGGTGATCTCGCCGGCGCAGGCATGGAAATTCACCTCCTGCACGCTGCCGTCGGCGAGCGTCAGACTTTCGATGTCGACCATTATCTTGTCCGGGCGATGGGTGATGGTCGGGAACAGCAGGTCGATCTTGCGGCCGGTCATCAATTCCACCAGTTCGCCGTCCGTCGAGCCGGCCGCGTCGAGGGTCTGGATATGACGGCCGTCGCGCAGCACCGTGACGCGGTCGGCAAGCGCGCGGATCTCACGCATGCGGTGCGAGACGTAGATCAGCCCGACATTCTGGCTCTTCAGACGCGCGATCAGCTCGAACAGCCGTCCGGTCTCGCGCTCGGTCAATGAGGCGGTCGGCTCGTCGAGGATGAGGAGGCGAACGCGGCCGAGCAGCGCCTTGGCGATCTCGGCCATCTGCTGGTGCGCGCGGGAGAGGTCATCGACTCTCTGCGATGGATCGATATCGAAGCCGAGCTCGTCGATCAGCGCGCTGGCGCGCTTGCGCATCTCGCGCGAGCGCAACACGCCGCCATGGGTGATCTCGCGGCCAAGGAACAGGTTCTCTTCCACAGTGAGGCTCGGGATCAGCGAGAATTCCTGAAACACCGGGCTGATGCCGATCTCACGCGCCCGCTGCGGCGTCAGATGCTGGATCTGTTCGTCGCCGAAATGGAAGGTGCCTTCGTCGGGTGGAAAGGTACCCGATATGACGTTGATCAGGGTCGACTTGCCGGCGCCGTTCTCGCCGAATAGCACGTGAAGCTCGCCGGCGTGGACATCGAGGTCGACGCGGTCGAGCGCGCGGACGCCGGTGAATCGCTTCGATATCCCCCGCAATCGCAGCAGAGGCTCGGCCGGGTTCGGGTCGATCTCGACGTCCATCCGCTTCTCCGTGGGCCGTTCGCGGGCAGGCGGGAGCGTTGCTCCCGCCTTGATGGTTCAGGTCGGCTTATTTGGCCTTGACCGAATAGACCGGCGTCCAGCTTGCCGGCGCCAGCACGAGATCCATCTGCAGTTTCGGCACGGTGGTCTTGTCGATCACCGCAGCCACCGGCTGGACCAGGCTCATGACCGGCTTCTTCTCGATGAGGCGCACCGCCTGGTCGATCGCGATGGCGCCTTCGCCGACCGGATACTGGGTTGCGAAGGCGAGGATGTCGCCGCGGTTCAGCGCGTCGAGCATGGCCTGGTTCTCGTAGGACGACACGATCTTCAGATCGTTTCGGCCGGCCTCGGCAACTGCGCCGATGGCGGCCTCGGCGGTGGGAGCGGTGCCCCAGATCACGTTCATGCTGGGATAGGCCTGCAACGCGTCCTGAATCAGCTGAAGCTGCACGGCGACGCCGGAGTCGCCGAACTTTTCAGCCAGGATCTTGGCGTTCGGGTTCTTGGCCACGGCCTTCTTGAAACCCTCATTGAACGATTCAGCCCAGCCCGAGCCGGCCGGACCCGGGAACGTCACGATGTTGAGCTTGTCGCCGGGCTTGGTCTGCGCCAGCAGGCCGTCGCCGGTGACCTCACCCATGGCGACGAAGTCGACGTAGTTGGCCGCGGGCAGCGCGTTGGGCGGCAGCGGATTGGTGACGCCGACCACCGGCACGCCCTTGGCCTTGGCTTCCTCGAACTTCTTGCTGAGGCCCGCGCCGGAGATGGCGCCGACGATGATCGCGTCCGGTCCGCTCGCCATGCAGTCATCGAACTGCGAAAGCTGCTTGGGCAGATTCTCGTAACCTCCGGCCTCATAGAGGTTCATGTTGACGTTCATCGTCTCGGCCTGCTTCACGATGCCGTAGGCAACCGCGACCCAGAAACTGTCCTTCATGTGTGGAAACAGCACACAGAGCTTGTAGGCCTTCTCGGCCTTCGGCAGCGGCGTGTATTCCGCCGGTTTCGGCGTGCCGGACGAGGCGTCGTAGACCTTCATTGGAAACCACGGCGTCTCGGCCGCTGCCAATGCCTGAGTCGCGGCACCGGCAAGTGCGAGGCCGGCGGCGATGCCGAGCACGGAGCGGATCGGCCGCAGCCGGTTGGAAGAAGAAAGGCACGTCGTGATCGTCATAGCGCAATCCTCATGGTTGGAATGAAAGTGCGGGGAGCGGTGATTTCGGACCCTGCCTTGATAGACAGACCGCGCCGCTAAAGGCGGCGCGGTGGTCGATGGCGATCAGCCCGGTTTCCACATCGTGACCGAGCGACGCTCGAATGCTTCGCGGAATTGACGAGTGGATTCGGGAAGCAAGGCACCGGTGCCCCAGTCGAGGATCACCGCGTGGCTGCGGATCACGTCGAGCGCGTCGATCTCGCCGCTCCGGTAGCGCTGCGCCACCTTTTCGGGATCGAGCCGGACATTGGCAACGCGCTCGGCGCGGATTTTGGCGCGCAGCGCTTCGGTCGCGACTTTGTCGACCTCGTAGTTGCAGAGCTCCGCATCGATGGTGTGCACGACGACGCCATAGTCCTTGGCGGCGCGGGCGACCGAGACATAGTCGTCCTTGATGTCCTCGATCACGAGGTTCGGATCGCGCTCCAGCGGGTCGCCAAAGCCGCCGCCGCCGGCGGTCGGGCGCGAGAAGACGTCGCCTTCGCCGATCGGGACGTCAGAGAAGATCGAGCCGAGCCGTTCCTCGGCCGTGCTGCCCGCGCGCTTCAGAGTGAGGCCGTGCGGCATCGACGGCAAGCCGCCCTCGATGCCCCACACAATCGCGCGCTCGCGGTCGCAGATATAGGAGATCACCGTCTTCTCGGCCTGCAGCATCCGCGACGTCTTCGTGACGCCGGCGCCGCCGCGCCATTTGCCGGGACCGGGCGAGTCCCTGAGGATCTCGCATTCGGTGGTCAGGATCGGGTTGGCGCGCTCCTGGCCTTCGACCGGCTGCGACATCAACCCGGTGCCGAAGCAGGCGGTCGTGACGTTGCTGCCGTCCTTGCCGTTGCGTCCGCCCCAGCCGCCGGGCAGCCAGTCGTAGAACATGAAGATCGGCTTGTCGGAGCTGCGGGCATCGAGGCCGCCGGTGAGCAGATATTCGAGATTGAAGGCGCAGGCGAGCGCGCGCTCCGGCATCAGCTTCGACCACATCTCGTAGATCGAGTTCATGATCTTCTCGAACGGCATCAGGAAGCCGGTGACCGCGATCGGCCATTTGGCGTCGACGATCGACCCTTCGGGCGCGATGATCTCGAAGCAGCGGTAGAAGCCGGAATTGAGCGGCAGATCGGGGAAGAAGGTCTTCATGCCGGCGGCGACGGCCGAAAACGTCGCGCCGAACGCCGAATTGTAGATCGAGCCGATGGTCGGATGGCTGCCGGTGAAGTCGTAGATCGCGCGGTCGCCCTTGATCGTCATCTTGATGCGGATCGGTATCATGCCTTCGCCGCCGGCCGGATCGCGGTCGATGAAGTCGACCGTTTCCCATTCGCCGTCCGGAAGCGCTGCGATGCGCTGCCGTGCCGAGCGCTCGACATAGTCCTGTACGGCGGCAAGCCCGGTCTCGACGGTATCGCGGCCATATTTGCCGACCAGGCGCAAGATCTCGCGTTCGCAGACGGCCGTCGCCTCGGCCTGGGCCTGGATGTCGCCGATGATCGAGGCCGGATCGCGCGTGTTGGAAGCAATCAGATGGGCGACGTCCCTGCGCAAGCCATTCTTGTCGAACAGGCGCACCGGCGTGATCCGCAGGCCCTCGCGGAACATCTCGCGGGCGGCGACGTCGAACGATCCCGGCACGCTGCCGCCGACATCCGACCAGTGTCCGTTGGACTGGCTGAAAGCGATGATCTTGCCGTCGGCGAAGATCGGGCGGATCAACCGCACGTCGGAGAAGTGCGTGCCGCCGGCATAGGGGTCGTTGATGGCGAAGACGTCGCCCTCATGCATGTCGCCTTCGAAATGGCGCATGACGTCCTTGCAGGTGAAATGCAGCGTGCCGACGTGGACGGCGATATCCTGGTTGCCTTGCGCGGCGCATTCGCCATTGGCGTCATGCAGCGCGCTCGAGAAGTCACGGTTGTAGATCACGAAGGAATAGCAAGTCCGCAGCACCTGCTCGCCCATCTGGTCGACGCTGGTGATGAAGGAGTTCTTCAGGACCTCGAAGGTCACGGGATCGAGCGGGAGAGCTCCGGTCATGGCTCACTCCTTCACGCGGATAATGATGTTGAGATATTTGTCGACCTCGGCGCTGGCGCCGGGCGGCACGACGGTGGTGGCATCGACCTGCTCGATGATCGCAGGGCCTTGAAAGGAGAAGCCGCAGGGCAGGTCGTCGCGCCGATAGACGGGCGTATCGAGCCCGCTGCCCTCGAACCAGACCCTGCGGCGGCTGACCGGCCCGGGGCTGGCGCCAGTCGGCTTGTGAATGGCAAACTCGGCTTTGGGCACCACGCCCACGGCCTTCAGGTTGAGACGGAAGAAGCTGACCGGCGCGCTGTCGCGGCGGAAATTGTACTCGCGCTGGTGTTCGGCGTGGAAGCTCTGCACCAGATCGGAAATCGCCGCGATCGGACGTGGTGCGCTCACCGCGAGCGAACGCCACTGGCCGCGATACATCATGTCGATCGAGCGCTGCAGCACGATGTCCTGCTGCGCGACGCCCTCATGGGTCAGCCGCGCCAGCGCCGCCTTCTCGAGCTCCGCGAATTGCGCCTCGATCTCGGCGGCGTCGGCATCGGCCGCGTCGACCATGCAGCTCTGCGAGAAATCGTGCTGCACGTCGACGAGCAGGCATCCGAGCGCGGAGGTCACGCCGGGATTGGGCGGCACGATCACGACGGGAATCGCCAGTTCGCGCGCGACGTCGACGCCATGCAGGGCGCCGGCGCCGCCGAACGCCACCAACGCAAAGTCGCGCGGATCGTAGCCGCGGCTGATCGAGATCAGCCGCACCGCATCGGACATGTTGGCATTGGCGACCTTGACGATCGCATCCGCGGCCTCATGCAGGCCGAGGCCGAACGGTTTTGCTACGCCGTCTTCGACCGCCTGCTCAGCGAATGCGGGGTTGAGCTTGACCTTGCCGCCGGCGAGGTCGGTGCCGAGCCGGCCCAGCGTCACATTGGCGTCGGTGTTGGTCGGCTGCGTGTTGCCGTTGCCATAGCAGGCTGGTCCCGGGTGAGCGCCGGCCGATTGCGGGCCGTTGCGCAGGGAGCCGGCCGGATCCGTCCAGGCCAGCGAGCCGCCGCCGGCGCCGATGGTGAGCACTTCGATCGAGGCAAAGCGGATCGGATAGCCGAATTCGATGTGCCAATCCTTGGTGATGCGCGACTGCCCCTCATAGGCCAGCGACACGTCGGTGGAGGTGCCGCCCATGTCGAGGCCGATCGAGTTGGGAAAGCCGCAGAGGCCGGCGATATAGCGGCTGGCGATGGCGCCGGCGGCGATGCCGGAGCCGGCCAGGCGCGCCGCAAAATCTTTCACACTCGCCGGCGTCATCACGCCGCCGCCGGTGTGCAGCAGCAGCAGATCGCGGCTGTAACCTTCGTGCGCCAGGCGTTCGCCGAGCCGGCTGGTGTAGTTGACGACGACCGGGCTCACTACCGCATTGGCGACCGTGGTCGAGAACCGCTCGTGCTCGAAGATCTCGGGCAGCACTTGCGAGGAGATCGAGACCGGAATGTCGGGCATCTCCGCCAGCAGGATGTCGCGCATGGCGCGCTCATTGGCGCCGTTGAGATAGGCGTTCATGAAACAGACGGCGATCGCGGCGACGCCGCGACGCTTGAGGATGCGCGCAACGTTGCGCGCGGCGTCGACGTCGAGCGGCTCGATCACCTGGCCGGCGGCATCGACGCGCTCGGGCACGGTCAGGCGATCGCGCCGCGGCACATAGGGCCGGACCACGTCCTTGTAGGTGTCCCAGAGGTCTTCCTTGTTGGCGCGCCGGATCTCGATGACGTCGCGGAACCCTTTGGTCGTGACGACAGCGGTGCGGGGCAGGCGGCGGGTGATGAGCGCGTTGGTGGCTACCGTCGTGCCGTGCGAGAACAGCGCCACCCTGGACAGGTCTATACCGGCCTTGGACACGCCGCCCATGATCCCGTCGATCGGATCGCGCGTGGAGGAGGTCTTTTCGATGCGGATGAGACCGGTCGTCTCGTCCATAATGCAGATGTCGGTGAAAGTGCCCCCGACATCGACAGCCACACGAAGGTCCTGCACCATGCGTCTTCCTTTCGAACAAGCGTTTCGCCGATCTTAGGCAGAGCGGCGGCTTGCCTTCTTGACGCTGAGCGCAGGAAGATTTGTGCGAGAGAGCGCACCCGCACCGGGGCAGGGCTATCGCAAATAGCTCGCCTCCGCACGGGCGCACTGCAAAACATCGAAAACAACCCCATGCAAAGTAGCCGGCGGCGCGCCGGCATTCGACACTTGACATGTCGGGCAAATCAGGAGTAATATTCTATTATTCAGAAACCGTGAAGGCGCCTCACCCCGCGCTATGGGACATGGCCGTAGCCATATGCGATTGCCCTGCATGGGGGCATACCTGCCCGGACCGGCGGCAGCGGGCTGACCAGGAAACGATCAGACGAGCGTGTGCGCGTCTTAGGCGTTGGCGGTGCGCGAGGTGGCGCGTGCCTCGCTGGGGGTGCAGCCAAACCGGCTCCGATAGTTGCGGCTGAACTGCGCCTGGTCGGCAAAGCCCCATTGATAGGCGATTTCCGAAATGCTCTTGCGGCAGCTCGCATCGCGCAGCAAGGCGTCGCACATCGACAGTCGCTGGTTGCGGATATAGGCGCAGACGGTCAGGCCCTCGCCCTCGAAGATCTGGTGCAGATAGCGCAGCGAAATGCCGCAGCCTTCGGCGATCATCTGCGGCGTCAGCCGCATGTCGTCGAGGCGGGCACGGATGAACTGCTCGCAGCGCAGCAGATGGCCGTTCCGCACCGAGGACGAATGGCCGGTCAGCACGCGGTCGTCGGATTCGATGGCCATCGCAAGCAGCTCGATCAGGTGCTTGCCCATCATCGCGCGTGCCGTCTCGTCCATTTCCTCAATGCGCTCGGCGGAGAGCCGCAGCGTGTCGACGAACAGCGCGCCGACGCTGCGGCTGGCGTCGAACTGCAGCGTGGCGAGCCGTTCGGGGCGGGAAATGCGCCCGCGCAGCACCGCGCTCGGGATCTTCAGGCACCACAGCGCCGTCGGATCCTGATGGCTGAACTCGTAAGGCAGGTGGCTACGCTCGATCAGGAATGCGCCGGGACGGCAGTGCACGACCTTGCCGTCCTGCTCGAAGCGGATTTCGGCGAGCTCGGGCACCGTGATCAGGAAGGATTCCTCCCGCTCGCTCAGGAGGTGCCGCTCGTGGCGCTTGTACAGCAGGCCATTGGCGATGTTGCGCGACACCGAGAGAGGACCCATCGACCAGGCGCCGAGGCGCGCATTGAAGTCGCGCGTGCTCGGGAAACGCAGGTCGAGCGAGTAATAGGTTCGCGAAACCACTTCCTGCCAGTACTGGCGGCGGCTCTGCAACGGAATGTCGTTGGTCGTGTAGGTGACTTGCATGTTTCACTCCCGCCGCCGGCTGTGCCTCCGGTCGTCGTGTCCCCGGCTAAAGTTTGGCGAGGACTGCCGGACGGCGTCAAGTCGAATAAAACGGAAACAGATATTCTAGATTTCGATCGCCTCCTCGGCCTGCTGCCGGTGATCCATGCTGACCGGGGGCCGGGCCGGCCCGACGCCGGCGACCGCAAAGCGCATGAAATCGCGGAATGCCATTGCCGCTTCCGACGGCTTGGTGTCGCGACGCCAGGCCAGGCCGATGTCCATGCTGGGCACCTCGTCCTCGATGACGCGGGTCTCGATCCGCTGTCCCTCCAGCGACCAGGGCCGGTAGATCAGGTCGGAGAGGATCGCGATCCCCATGCCGCCAGCGACCATCGAGCGCACGGCTTCGACCGAGGAGGTGCGGAAGATCGTCTTCGGCTCGAGCGAGGCGTTGCTCCAGTAGCGCATCGAGGTGTGCTTGGCCTCGTCGACGGTGAGCATGACGTAGGGATAGGTCGCGATCTCGGCGAGGTGAACCCGCTCGGCGCGGGTCAGCGGATGCTCCGGTGCAAGCCACAGCCGGCGCGGTGATCGCAGCAATGTCTCGCTGGTGAGCTTCGTGTTGTCGCGCAGGTTCGAAACCAGCATCACCGCGAGATCGAGCGCGCCGTCGACGAGCGCGCGTTCGAGCACGTCGCGCGGCGCCTCGAACAGCTCGATCGTGATGCCGGGGAAGCTCGCCTGGAAGCGCATCTGATGGCGCGGCAGGAAGTAGCCCGACACGGTATAGGTGACGCCGATGCGGACCGTTCCGAACAAGGGCCCGGCGGACATCTGCGTGCTGCGCACCGCTTCGGCGACAGTGGCGAGGATTTGGCGGCCCTGCGACAGGAACCGGCTGCCCTCCATGGTGACGATCACGCCGTTCGGCGTGCGTTCCAGCAGGCGCGCGCAGACGGTGGCTTCGAGCTGCTGAATCGCCGCGGTGACCGCCGATTGCGAGACATTGAGGTCGATCGCCGCCTGGCTGATCCGCCCGGTCTCGGCGGCGGCGACAAAGTAGCGGATTTGTTTCAGAGAAACGGACATCGCGGTTGTTCCGATGCTGCCTAACCCATGAGCGGTGCTCCTCAGCCCGGCGGTATTCTTTGCAACTCTCGTGCCGACAGGTCGAGAATACGCGGTGATGCCGATTCCAGACGTGAGAGGCCGCAACCGACGGCCCGGAGCGTAGGACGTGATCACGCGGTCACCGGATCGGTGACCGCGGCCTTGGCGGACTGGGCAGGTGAGTGGCGACTATGCCAGTGCGCTGTGCAGCCTGCCGAGCAACTCCGAGCGGCTTTTGCGCGCCGCGAGCGCCTCGTTCATGTCGACCTTGACGAACTTCACCGGCGTGTTGGGCTGAAGCTGGCCGATCAGATCCATGTCCGCGGCGATCACGGTGCCGACCATGAAGTAGCCGCCGCCGGAGACGGCGTCACGATGCAACACGATCGGTTCGGTGCCGCCGGGAACCTGGATCGAGCCGTAGGGATAGCAGGCATCGGTGATGTTGGACGGGTCGGACCCGGCGCCGAACGGCGGTTCGCGCGGCACGAATTCGAGCGGCTTGCCGCCCTTGAAGCGGTAGCCGATCCGGTCCGCCTCCGGCGCGACCTTCCAGGTGTCGGAGAAAAACCCGTTGCCGGCCGCCTCGGTGATGCGATGCCAATAGAGGCCGGGCATCGCGCGCAGCTCCGTCGGCATACCGGCCGGTTGCCCGCGCAATTCTTTGGCGACGGAGCGGCCGTCCTTGACGGTCGCGGCGGCCCGGCCGACCGGCAGCTCGTCGCCGGCCTCGAGCTTGCGGCCCTTGAAGCCACCGAGCGCGCCGAGCGCGTAGGTCGAGCGCGAGCCGAGCACCACGGGCACATCGATGCCGCCGGCGACGGCGATATAGCCGCGCGCGCCCTGCTTGAGGAAGTCGAACGAGAGAATTTGGCCGCGCTTCACCTTGAAGCTGGTCCAGGTCTCGCGCGGCTCGCCGTCGAGTTTCGGCGGCAGCTCCGCGCCGGTGATCGCGACGATCGCATCCTCGGTGAATTCGAGCTCGGGTCCCATGAACACGGCTTCAAGCACCGCCGCGCCCGCCTCGTTGCCGACCAGAAGGTTGGCGGCGACCAGTGCGTGGCGGTCCATTCCGCCGGAGAGCGGGATGCCGATGTGATAATAGCCGGGACGTCCGAGGTCTTGCACGGTGGTCGCAAGACCCGGCTTCAAAACCTTAACGGCCATGGAGAACTCCATCGAGCTTGCTGTTGTAGCCATCGATGTCGCGGTTGAACTCGGTCAGCGAGAACGAGACATCACGGATGATCGGCGCAAAGCGCCCGGCGTCGACGTCGGCGACCGCGGCGTCATACGCCGCCCGGTCGATCGGCTTCCACTTCACGATGTCGCCCGGTTTGAACAGGCACATGAAGTCGCGCAAATAGCTGATGGTCTGGTTGGGGTCATAGATCGGCATCGGCGTGATGCCGAACATCTGATAGCCGCCGGCGCCGCGCACCGAATAGATGCAGCTGAAGCAGCCGCCGTGTCCGACGGTGAGTTTCGGCGTATCGGTGCGCGGGCGTAGATATTTCGGCGCCTGCAGCTGCCGCTTGCGTTCGACCATCTGGTAGAGGAAAGGCAATCCGGCGACGAAGCCGACCATCGACACGAACCAGGGCGCGCTGGAATGCGCCTTGATGAAGGCCTCGACGCTGTCGAGGCCGTTGATGCGCGCGGCGTATTCGAGATCGGTACCTTCAGGGTTCTGATGCCGCTCGCGGAATCGCATCAAGGTTTCGTGGGTCCAGGGATCGTTGTAGAGCACCGGAATCTCGATGATCCGCGTCTTGATCACCGGCTCCGATTTCTCGGATGCGGAATCCAGCCGCTTCAGCTCGGTGAGCAGATCGTCGGGCTTGATCTGATCGGGATCGAACTTGACCTGATAGGACGCATTGGCCGGGCAGATCTCCGTGACGCCCTTGATCTTGGCGTCGCGCACCGCATTGGTGATGAAGAGGCTCTTGAAAAACGCCTCGAGCGACATCGCTTCGCCGACTTCGGCGAAGATGTGCTCGTCGCCGCCGAAGGAAAATCGGGTTTGCATGACTAGCGGCCTCCTGTTGCTGACGGGGCGGATTGTCTCGTGATCATGTGGTGGCCTTTGCAGCCGATGGCGGTGGAGCGGTGGCAAGGGCGGCGGCATGGGACTCCAGCCACGGCTCAAGCCAAGCGGTGTGGAAGCGTCCGGCCTTGACGTCGGCGTCGCGCGCCAGCGCTTGATGCAGCGGCTTGGTCGTGAAAATGCCGTCGACGTTGAGTTCTGCGAGCGCGCGCTCGAGCTTGGTGATGGCGCTCGGCCGATCCTTGTCGTGCACGATCAGCTTGCCGAGCAGGCTGTCGTAGAACGGCGGCACCGTGTAGCCCTGATAGAGCATGCTGTCGAAGCGCACGCCGTCACCGCCGGGGACGCTGAGCCCGCTCACCGTTCCCGGATTCGGCAGGAAATTCCGGGCCGGGTCCTCGGCATTGATGCGGACCTCGATCGAATGGCCGCTGACGCGCACCTCGTCCTGGCGGATGCGTAACGGTTCGCCGCCGGCGATCCGGATCATCTCGCGCACGAGGTCGATGCCCGTGACCATTTCGGTGACGGGATGCTCGACCTGGATGCGGGTGTTCATCTCCAGGAAGTAGAACTCGCCGGTCCTGTCGTCATAGAGATATTCGAGCGTCCCGGCGCCGCGGTATTGGACCGCCTTGGCCAGCGCCACGGCGGAGGTGCAGAGTTTTTCACGCACGGCCTGGGTGAGCGAAGGCGAGGGGGCCTCCTCCCAGACCTTCTGGCGGCGCCGCTGCAACGAGCATTCGCGCTCGAAGCAATGGATCACGTCGCGGCCGTCGCCCAGCACCTGGACCTCGATATGTCGCGCGCCTTCGATCAGCTTCTCGACATAGAGCCCGCCATCGCCAAACGCCGCGAGCGCCTCGGCCTGCGCCTGCGGCATCAGATGATGGAATTCCTCGGCTGAGCGCGCGATGCGAATACCGCGGCCGCCACCGCCGGCGGCGGCCTTGATCATGACGGGGAAACCGGTTTTCTCGACCAGCGCGAAGGCTGCATCCGCCGACTCCAGCCGTCCCTGGCTGCCGGGGACGGTCGGCACGCCGGCCGAGGCGGCGGCCTCGCGTGCCGCGACCTTGTCGCCCATCAGCCGGATCGATTGCGCGGTCGGGCCGACGAAGACCAGTCCGGCCGCTTCGACCGCGGCCGCGAACTCGGCATTCTCGGCCAGGAAGCCGTAGCCGGGATGGATGGCATCGGCGCCGGTGCTCTGCGCCGCGGCGAGGATGGTCGCCTGGTTGAGATAGGATTTCGATGCCTGCGGCGGACCGATGTCGATCGCTTCGTCGGCGAGTCGGACCGCGAGCGAGTCCCTGTCGGCCTTGCTGTAGACCTGAACGGTCGCAATGCCGAGATCGCGCGCTGCGCGGATGATGCGCACCGCGATCTCGCCGCGATTGGCTATGAGGAGCTTCTTGATTGCCATGGCTGGTCAGACGTCGATTTCGGCGAGCGGCTGGCCGGCCATCACGGCGTCCTCATTCTCGACCAGGAAGCCGATGATCTTGCCGGTGACGCCGGCTTTCACCTCGTTGAACGATTTCATCACCTCGATGAGCCCGATCGTGTCGCTCTCGGCGACGACATCGCCGTCGTTCTTGTAGACCGGCTTGTCGGGCGCGGGCTTGCGATAGAAGATGCCCGGGAGCGGCGAGAAGATCTGCTGGGTGGCCATGGTTTCCTCTTTGAGAATCTTTGCTTCGTTGCCGCGATGGTTCAGCGCGCGGTGAGATACGGGCGGACCGCTTCGCGGACGGCCTCGGCGATGGCGACTGCGTTCGGCGTGTCGGAGTGGATGCAGATCGAATCGGCGCCGACCACGATATCGTTTCCCGCCACCGTGCGCGTCTTGCCCTCGTTGACGGCCCTTGCGCATCGGCTCGCGGCATCGACCGGATCCTTGGCCTCGTGCTCGCGGGTGATGATCAGGCTGCCGTCGCCATTGTAGTCGAGGTCGGCATAGTATTCGGCGACGAAAGCGTGGCCGCGACGCTCATAGACTTGCTGGTGCAGCGTTCCCTTCATGCCGAGCAGCGGCACCTTGTAGACGTCGGCGGCGTCAGCCACGGCCTCGGCGATCTCCTCGCTGCGCGAGGCCATGCCGTAGAGCGCGCCGTGCGGCTTGATGTGATTGAGCGGCATGCCCTCGGCATCGAGGAATGCCTTGAGCGCGCCGATCTGATAGAGCAGGCAGTTGCCGAGCTCCTCGCGGCTGATCTTCATCTCGCGGCGACCAAATCCCTGCAGATCCGGCAGCGAAGGGTGCGCGCCGACCTTGACGCCGAACTGCTTGGCGAGCTGCACGGTCTTGCGCATGTGATTGAAGTCGGAGGCATGAAAGCCGCAAGCGACGTTCGCGACGTCGATATGGGGCATCAATGCCTTGTCGTCGCCCATCTTGTAGAGGCCGTAGGCCTCGCCCATGTCGCAGTTGATCACGACCATCTCCTGAGTTCCTTCCAACTGGCTTTGCATACGACCGTCGACGCCGTCCGGATATTTCTGGCGCACCCGGACGGCGCGTGGCGGGGTTACGTGGACATTATTTGGACACCAGATAATCGAGCGGGATCTTTTCCGAGATCGTCCACTGGTCGATCACCTTCGGCTTGCCGGCTTCGGTGTCGACGATCAGGTAACGGCCCTGGTTCTGGTGGTGGATGTCCTTGGTGAAGGTGCGCGGTCCGAACAGCGTGGGCTCGTTGTTCATCTTCTCGAGTTCGGCCACGACGGCCGCCGCATCGGTCGACTTGGCGCGTTCGACCGCCTTGGCCCAGACGTCGATCAGGACGTAGCCCGGATAGACGTACTGGCTGGACGGGTCGCCGCCGGTGATCTCCTTGTACTTCTTGTTGAACTCGTTGACCTTCGGGTTCGGATCGTCGCCATAGACCGAACCTTGAACCGGAACGTAGAAGTTCGAGAGGTCGGGGACGGCGTTCATCCAGTAACTGCCGTCGACGCCCGAGCCGTTGAGGATCATCGACTTGATGCCGGCGGCGCGGATCTGCTTGATGGCGGAGACGGCGCCTGGCATCATCGTGCAGAGCATGATGGCGTCAGGTTCCTTCGGCAGGCTCTTGATCCGCGTGATCTGCGAGGCGATCGAGGCATCGTCGTTCTTGAAGGTGTCGCTGCCGACCAGCTTCGCCTCCTTCAGCCGCGGCAGCATCCAGTCGAAGCCGTCGCAGATGCCCTTGTTGTAGACCGTCCAGCTGTCGAGCAGCCGATAGAAGCTGCGCGCGTTCTTCTTGGTGTAGGCCCATTCCGACATCGTCGCGCCCTGCACCGGTGCCAGCACCGAGGCCGAGAACGAGAACGGGCCGACGCCGGGGATGCCGGCCTTGATCGACTCGGCGCAAAGGAAGAAGGAGACCTTGCCGGCAGCCTGTGCCTGCAGCGCGGCGGGCGCGCCGAAATCGTAGTCGCAGGAAACGATCACGAGGTCGGCGCCCTGATCGAGCACCGCAAGACCGGCCTTGGCGCCTTCGGCCTGGTCGGTCTTGGTGTCGGCAAACACCGGCTTGATCTTCTTGCCGAGCAGGCCGCCGGCCTTGTTGATCTCGTCGATCCGGATCAGCGCCGCGTCTTGCGCCGGCTTGTCATAGGCTTGCATGAAGCCGGATGCCGCGGTGGCAAATCCGACCACGATCTCGTCGGCCGCCTGGGCCGGCGTGAACCAGAGCGTGGCTGCTCCGGCCAAGATGCTGAGTAATGTCGTAACGCGCATAACCCCACTCCTCCAATTGTACAAACAAGTGTCAGTGCAGTTCCTTCAGTGCGGTCTGGACCGGCCGTGCCAGGCGCCGTTGCAACGGCCACCGACGCCAGGAGAACTCCTGGTTGCGGGTCAATCCCGTCGGCAGGTACATCAGGATCACGATGGTGATGATGCCGATCGCGATCTCCTGGACGCCGTTCGGCAGGCCGATGGTGTGCCCGCCGAGGCTGACGCCTTTCTCGAGATCGCGGAACAGCTCGATCAGCACCGATATCGCGACCACGCCGGAGACGGCCCCGCTGAGGCTGTACATGCCGCCGACCACCAGCATCGACAGCGTGATGAAGGTGGTCCGCAGATAGAATGCGCCGGGATTGACGATGCTCAGGAAATGCGCGTACAGCGCGCCGGCGAGCCCGATGATGAAGGCGCTGACGACGAAGGCGATCAGCCGCTCGCGGACGATGTCGATGCCGGAGGCGCTGGCCGCGACCGACTCATCGCGCGTCGCGCGCAGTGCCAGTCCCGAGCGCGAGATCGAATAGAGATAGGCGATCGCGATCGCCACGGCGCCGCCGATCCATCCGGTCCAGACGTTCATGGTCGGCGGAATGCCGACGATCGAGCCTTGTCCGCCCGTCACCGAGTCCCAGTTCGAATAGACATTGTTGATGACGCCGAGCAGGCCGAAGGTCGCGATCGAGGCGGCAATGCCCGACAGGCGCATGATGATCCGCCCGACGATCAGCGCGAACACTGCCGCAAACAGGCCCGAGATCGGCGTCGCCACCCACATCGGCAGCTGGGTGTGAAGCAGCCATGCCGGCAGGCCCTTGAGCGTGATCGACTTCATGACCGGCGGAATGGTGAGCCAGGCGGTCATGTAGGCGCCAAGGCACATGAAGCTGATATGGCCGAACGATAGCAGGCCGGAATTGCCGACGAAGACGTAGAGCCCGACCACCACCATGATGTTGATGAACATCTCGACCACGGTGCGGTTGAAGGCGCGGCTGCCGAATTGGTAGGAGAGGGCAGCCATGATGAGCAGCGCCACGATCAGCACGATCGGCGTGATGATCGTTTGCCGGATGACGGACGGCCGCTGCGACATCGATCAGACCCTCTGCTTGGCGGATTTCGGTGCGAACAGGCCCTGCGGCCGCACCAGAAGGACGACGATGACGGCGCCGTAGACGAAGGCGTCGCGGAACACGCGGGCATCATGCGGCAGGGTCGCCTGGAACACGACGCTGGCCGCGCCGATCAGGAAGCCGGCGGCAACGGCCCCGGGAATGCTGCCGAGGCCGCCGATCACGGTCGCGATGAACGCGATCAGCATCACGTTGGCGCCCATGCCGATGTCGGCGGTGCCGGAATTGGTCGCCAGGATCAGGCCGATCGCCGCTGCCAGCATGCCGCTGATGGCGAAAGCCAGCAGGATCACGCCGTTGGCGCGAACCCCGAGCATGCGCGCCATGGTGAAATTGTCGGCGGCTGCGCGCATCTCGAGCCCGTAGCGCGTGCGCTTGAGGAACAGCACGAGGATCACCAGCACGGCCAGCGTGATGATGATGGTCACGACCTGGAGCATCGGGATGTGGGCGCCGAGGAACTCGACCGGCAGGCCGAGGCTCGGCCACAGCGTGATCGATTTCGGCCGGCTGGAAAACAGCATCAGCAGCAGATGGCGAATGACGAAGCCGAGCGCGAAGGATGCAATCATCATCGTCGCCGGATTGGCGTTGCGGAAGCGGCGGAAGACGACGATCTCCGACAGGATCGACAGCGCGGCGCCGATCGCCAGCAGCAGCGGGATCAGCAGGTAGAACGGCAGCTGGCCGGCGAACACGATCGCCGCCGCATCGATCGACGGCCACAGCATGGCGAAGACGCAAAAGGCGATGAAATCGCCGTGGGCAAAATTCACGAGCCGCATGACGCCGAAGATCAGGGCGATGCCGAGCGCGCCGAGGGCATAGAGGCTGCCGAGGCTCAGGGCGTCGAAGATGATCTGGAGTAGCTCGCGCATCTCAATGATCTCCGAAGCCGAAATAGGTCTGCTTCAGGCGATCGTCCCTGACCATCTCGGCCGCGGGACCCTCGAGCACGATGCGTCCGCCGCGGATCAAAATCATCCGCCCGCCGGTCATCATGGCGCGCGTCGAGCTCTGTTCGACGATCAAGAGCGTGAGCTTGCGCTGTGCCCGCAGCCGCAGCAGGATCTCATAGACCTGGTCGATGATCTTCGGTGCAAGGCCCAGCGACGGCTCGTCGATCGCCATGATGCGCGGCGCGGCCATCAGCGCGCGGCCGATCACCAGCATCTGCTGCTGGCCGCCGGAGAGCATGCCCGCCGGGGTGTGGCGGCGCTCCGCCAGCATCGGGAATTCCTGGTAGACCTGATCGAGGTCGCCGGCGATCTTCTTGCGGTCGGCCCGCATGCCGGTTCCGACCTTCAGGTTCTCCTCGATCGTCAGCGCGCCGAAGACGTTGCGCCCCTCCGGCACCAGCGAAAATCCGCGCCGGGCAATGTCCTCGGGCGCGGCGCCCGTGATCTCTGCACCGTCGATCTTGATCGAGCCGGAAGCGGGCGGTACGACGCCCGCGATGGCGTTGAGCAGCGTCGACTTGCCGGCGCCGTTCGGGCCGGTCACGAACAGGATCTCGCCCTCGTCGACCGTCAATGTCACGCCGCGGAGCGCCGTGAGGCGCCCGTAGCTGACCGTGATGTCGTTGACGGCGAGCGCGGTCATGACGCGCCAGCCACTTCGCCAGCAACCTGCGCAATCAACTCGTCGCGCTGCGTGCCCATATAGGCATGCCGTACCGCGTCGCTGTCGCGGATCTGCGCGGGGGGGCCGACTTCGATGACCTCGCCGGAGTCGAGCACGAAGATGCGCTCGCAGAGTTCGAGCACCAGGCCGATATTGTGCTCGATCAGCAGCACGCCGACATTGAGCTCGCCTGCGATCCGGCGGATGATGGCGGCGAGCTCGTGGCTCTCAAGCTCCGACATTCCCGCCGCCGGTTCGTCGAGCAGCAGATATCGCGGCGTGCCCATGATGGCGCGGCCGATCGCAACACGGCGCTCGTCCGTATAGGGCAGCGCGCCCGCGATGGTGTTGGCGAGATGCGAAATGCCGAGCCAAGCCATCACCCGTTCGGCTTCGCCGATCGCGTCGGGCCGGCCCTGGCCAAGGCCGACGCCGGTCACTTCCAGGTTGTCCATGACAGGCAGGTCGCGGAAAAGTCGACCCGACTGGAACGTCCGCGCCACGCCTTTGCGTCGCAATTTGTGCGCCGCAATGCCGTTCAGCGTCTCGCCCTCGAGCTCCACGGTGCCGGCGCCGACCGGCTGGAAACCGGTCAACACATTAATAAGGGTGGTTTTGCCGGCGCCATTGGGGCCGATCAGTCCGGTTATGCGCCCCCGCGGGATGGCCAATGTAACGTCGGACAGCGCTTTCAGGCCTTCGAATTGGACGCTGACATCGCGCGCGACCAACTCCAAACCGTCCGCCATCATCTCAACGCCTTTTCGCCCGCACCCAACGGATTGATTTTTCCGTTCCGTCGCGGGATTGTAAAATTCGAAATATCGTTCGCTGATATCGGAAAATTTTATGTCTCTGACGTTCCGTCAGGTTCGGCATTTTATCGCAACGGCGGAGAGCGGGCGCGTTTCGGCGGCCGCGGCCGCACTGAGCGTGACGCAGTCGGCCGTCACCTCATCCATCAAGGCCCTCGAGGCCGAGCTTGGCCGCAAGCTGTTCGACCGCCATTCCAATGGCGTGACCCTGACCTTTGACGGCCACGAATTCCTGCAGCGCGCTCGCGCCATCGAGGCGAGCGTGTCAGATGCGATACGGGGACCGCATCGCTGGGGAACACAGGTCGACGGCACTGTCGACGTCGCCGTGAGCTACACTGTCGCCGGATACTTCCTGCCGCCGTTGCTGTCGCGGTTCTGGCGGTCCTTTCCGGGCATCACGGTCCGGCTGCACGAGTTTCAACGCGACGCGATCGAGCAGAGCCTGATCAGCGGCAGCGTCGATGCGGCGATCATGCTGATCGCAAACCTGCATGACCGCAATTCCATCCGCTCGCGGCTGCTGTTGCGCTCGCCGCGCCGGCTGTGGACATGCGTCAATCATCCGCTGCTGCGCAAGGACAGCATCAAGCTGACGGACCTGGCGAGCGAGCCCTATCTGATGCTGACCGTCGACGAAGCCGAGCGCTCGGCGATGCGCTACTGGCAACACACGGCGCTTGTGCCGAACGTCATCTTCCGCACCCTGTCGGTCGAGGCGGTGCGCAGCATGGTCGCAACCGGCATGGGGATCACCGTCCTGTCCGACATGGTCTACCGTCCCTGGTCGCTCGAGGGACATCGCATCGACCTCAAGACGCTCGACGACGATGTTCACACCATGGATGTCGGGTTGGCCTGGAAGAACAACGCGAAGCTGTCTCCGGCGGCGCGCGCGTTCTGCGAGTTCGTCGCCCATTCCTATCCTGGCGCCGAGCCGGTCCAGTTCGACTGACGTCCTCGCCGCGACGAGCCGTCGCCACTCGCAAGCCGTCGCAACTCCCGGACCGTCATTTCAGGTAATCCGGCAGCGCAAACCCGTCATAGAACCGGTCCGACAGGATCGCGGTCTTGAAGGTCTGCGACTTGTAGCCGGCGACGATGTCCTGTGCCCACGCAGAATCCGCATTGGCCTTCTTCACCGCGACCACGTTGACATAGGGCGTCGTCATCTTCTCCAGCCCGAATGCATTGGTCAGCTTCAAGCCGCTATAGATCGCGAAGTTGCCCTGGATGGCGGCGAAATCGACGTCGTCGAGCGCGCGCGGCGCCTGTGCGGCTTCCAGCGGCACGATCTTGATGCCGCCGGGGTTCTTGATGACGTCGAGTTCGCTGACATCGACCGGCTTGGAGTCGCGAATCTCGACGAGGCCGAGATCGCGCAGGATCCACAGCGCACGCTGCAGATTGACGGGATCGTTGGGCACGGCCACCGTCGAGCCGGGCTTGATCGGCGAACCCACCGCGTGCTTCTTCGAGTAGAGCCCCATCGGTGGCGTCGGCACGTGGACGATGCCGACGAGGTCGGTCTGCTGCCGCTCGTTGTACGAGTTCAGGAAGATCGTGTGCTGCATGACATTGGCGTCGATCTCACCCTTGAACACCGCATTGTTGGCCTCCAACCCGGTCGAGAACTCGACATAGCGGATATGGTAGCCCTTCTTCTCCAGCTCCGGCGCGACGCCCACCTTGAACTCGTCGATATAAGGGCCCGGCACGAAGCCGACTTTCAGATCGGTCTTGGCTGATGTCTCGGCGTGCAGCGCGGCGCCGGCGAGGACACCGAGCATGAGAACGGCCGAATGGAGCAGGGAACGCATCGTCTTCATTGGAAACGTCAGATCCTTGGTTGCTGAGGCAAAACATCAATGCCGACCAGCGTGGAGCAGGCCGCACATGGGATCGTCAGGCGATCACGCGATCGCCTTGATCGATCCGGAGAACAGGCTTTCCGGCCGGTTCAGGCCGTAATGGTCGCGCAGCGTCGTGCCGGTGTACTCGTCGCGGAACAGGCCGCGCTTGCGCAGGATCGGCACCACCTGCTCGGCGAAGAGGTCGAAACCGCCGGGTAGCCAGGGCGGCACGTTGAAGCCGTCGGCCGCGCCGTTCTCGAACCAGGTCTGGATGTTGTCGGCGATCTTCTCCGGCGGGCCCGCGATCACCCAGTGACCGCGTGCGCCCGCCAGCCGCTGCACGAGTTGACGGATGGTCGGCTGCTCGCGATCGACGATGTCGACCACGAGCTTGAAGCGGCTCGCCACCCCGCGGGCGCTGCCGGTGTCGATCAGATGACGCGGGAAGGGGCCGTCGAGGTCGAAGTCGGAGAGGTCGAGCCCGATCATCTGGCGCAGCTGGGTCAAGGAATATTCCGGCTGGATCAGTTCGTTGAACTCGTCCTGCAGCCGATCGGCCTCGGCCTGGGTGCTGGCGATGAACGGGCTGATGCCGGGCAGGATCTTGACCTGATCGGGGTTGCGATCGAAGGCGCGGGCCTGCCGCTTGATGTCGGCATAGAATTCCTGGGCACTGGCCAGCGTCTGATGCGCGGTGAAGATCGCCTCGGCAAAGCGCGCCGCAAAAGCGCGTCCATCGTCGGACGAGCCGGCCTGGACATAGACCGGCCTTCCCTGCGGCGTCCGTGAGATGTTGAGCGGGCCGCGCACCCGGAAATGCTTTCCGACGTGATCGATCGCGTGAATCTTTCCGGTGTCAGCGAAGACGCCCGACTCGGGATCGTTCACCACGGCGTCGTCTTCCCAGCTGTCCCACAGCCGGGTGACGACGTCGAGATATTCCCGCGCCCGCTCGTAGCGTTCGTGATGCGGCGGATGCTCGGGCAGGCCGAAGTTCTGCGCCGCCTGCGCGGTGCTTGTGGTGACGATGTTCCAGCCGGCACGGCCGCCGCTGAGATGATCGAGCGACGCGAACAGGCGCGCAAGGTTGTACGGCTCGGTGTAGGTCGTCGATGCGGTCGCGATCAGGCCGATGCGCGTGGTCGCAACCGCGATCGCGGCCAGCCAGGTGATCGGCTCGAAGCGGAAGCGTTGCGCATAACGGACGTTGTCGGCGAGTGCCGGCCCGTCGGCGAAGAAGATCGCGTCGAATTTCTGGGCTTCAGCGCGTTGCGCCAGTTCCTGGTAGTAGGTGACGTCGAGGATGCGATCCGCGGTGGACTCCTTGTAGCGCCATGCCGCCTCGTGATGGCCGCCGGGATAAATGAAGAGGTTGAGGGAAAGCTGCCGTTTGCTCATGTCGGGCTCGCAGGTTCTGCTTGTTGTTATCAGTGAGGCGGTGGTTCAGGCGCCGCTCGAACTGTTTCGTGCGGTGGCCTGCGTCACAATGCTGTTCGGCGGCACATCCTTGGTCAGCCAGACATTGCCGCCGATGGTCGATCCGCGGCCGATCGTGATCCGGCCGAGAATGGTTGCACCGGCATAGATCACGACGTCGTCCTCGACGATCGGGTGACGGGCGTCGCCCTTGATCACAAGGCCTTCGTCGTCGGTCGGGAAGTGCCGCGCGCCGAGCGTGACGGCCTGATAGACCCGGACGTTGTTGCCGATGATGGCGGTCTCGCCGATCACGACGCCGGTGCCGTGATCGATGAAGAAGCCGGAGCCGATCCGGGCGCCGGGATGGATATCGATGCCGGTCCTGGTGTGGGCGATCTCCGACATCAGGCGTGCCACCAGCCGGGCGCCGATCTGATAGAGCAGGTGGGCAAGGCGATGGTGGATGATGGCGGTCATCCCGGGATAGCCGATCAGGATCTCGGGAAAATTCCGCGCCGCCGGATCGCCGACGAACGCGGCGCGCAGATCGTTGATCAGGAGCCCGCGGACCTGTGGCAGCTGGGCTGCGAAGCCGCGGGTCAGCTCGATCGCCTCCTCATGCACAAAGCCCGGCTCCAGCTCGTCGTCGACGAACAAGGCGCCGCGATGAATCTGCGCGCTGAGCGAATCCAGCGCCGTGCTCAGCGTGTTGCCGACGAAATAGTCGATGTTTTCGCCGTCGAGATCCGATTGGCCGTAGTGGCGCGGAAACAGCGCCTCGGTGAGGCCGTCGAGGATCAGCTCCAGTGCATCGCGTGAGGGCGCACGGCGAGGCTCGCCGTCGCGCCGGATGCTGTGGGTCTCCTCGCGGGACGTGCGCAACTCGGCCACGATGCGGTCGAGTTGCCAGCGGCCCGGTTGTCGGCTGACTGAACCGGCTGACGACGGCGGCGATGGTGGCGGCGTTTCGCGTTTCATGCTGTGCCTTTCCCTGTCCTAACGGACATGCGCCAGGGGAATGCTGACTTCGGCCAACAGGTCGAGATCGGCTTCGTGATCGATCTGGACATACTGTCCGTTCCAGTAGGTGAGGCCGGACAGCCGATGCGACAGCTCCATGCTGGAGAGGCGGCCGACGATGATGCCGTGGGAATGCCGCTCGATGATCTCCTCGACCTGGCATTCGATGACGGCAAGCGACCACCGCAGCAACGGCACACCGGAGGCTCCATGCGTCCAGTCGGTGCCGTCGAAGCGCTCCCGGCCTCTCAGCCGGCCATTGCTGAAGCGCTCGGCCAGGTCCTGCTGGTCCGAGCCAAGGATGTTGACGCCAAACAGCCGATGGCGGGCGATCGGTGCGAACGATGACGCCTGCCGGTTGATGCTGACCAGGAGCCGGGGCGAGCTGGCGCTGAGCGAGGTCAGCGAGGTCACGGTCATGCCGGTGATGTCCTCGCCCTGTCCGGCGGTGATGATACAGACGCCGCCGGGGAGGCGGCGCATGACAAGGCGGAATTGACGCTCGATCTCGTGGTCGGCGTCGACAAGATGGATATCCGGCTTGCTCATCGGGTGTTTCCCTTGTCTTGCCTCGCCGGACCGAGCTTCGCAGAGCGTTTTCGAGCGAAGTGGATACCGGTTCGCTTGAAGAAAACGGGTCAAAACAGGAAATCTAGAGCGCCGTTCCGATTCCATCGGGACGGCGCTCTAGAAGAAGCCCTTGGCGGGCAGCGGCGTGCCGCTGATCTCGTATTGTCCGATCGAGCGTGTCTTGAAGGTGTTCGGATTGTGCGACGCCAGCGTGCGCGCGTTGCGCCAGTGTCGGTCGAAATTGGTTGCCTTCTTGGTGGCGGATGCGCCGCCGACGTCGAAGAGCAGGCTGCCGCTCCGGATCGCGAATTCATCCGCAACGATCTTGGCCTTGGCCGACAGCAGCGCGGCCCTGTGCGCGGCATCGACGGCATTCGCCTTGCCCGCATCGAAAGCGTCGGTGGCGGCATCGAGCGCCTCCGCAGCCGCCAGCACGACCGTCTCGGCGGCGAAAGCGCCGCTCGCGATCTGGCCGACGGTTTGTTGCAGCAGCGGATCGTCCGCCGGAACCTCGCTCGGCGCATAGTAGAACGTCCGCTTGCGGGTCCGCACCAGGTCGGTGGCGTCGCGCAGCACGGCGCGCGCGATGCCGGCATTGATCGCAGTGAGGAACAGCTGGGCAAACGTGTTGGAGTAGGGAATGCCGTAGCCGGCATCCGGCGCATCGAACACCACTTCCTGCCGCTTGACGCGCACATTGCGGAAATGCGTGGTGCCGGTCGCGGTCAGCCGCTGCCCGAGGCCGTCCCAGTCGTCGACCAGCTCGATGCCGTCGCGCTTGACCGGAATCAGCACGGCCGCGTTGGTCGCGGATGCATCGGCGGTGCGGACCAGCACGTAGTCCGAATACAGCGTGCCGGTGCTGTAGTATTTGGTGCCGTTGAGCAGGTAATCGTCACCGTCGGCGGTGAGTGTCGTGTTCGGCGTGACATTGCCGACCTTCGGCGTATCGAGCTCGGTTGCCGCAAGGCCGATGATGGCGCCGTCGGCGACCGCCTTTTGCCATTGCCTGTGTTGCTCGTCCTTCGGCCGGCGCACCAGCCGTTCGACGACGCTGAAATGGTTGCGCAGGATGTGCGCGACATTGGCGTCGGCTTCGCCGAGGCGGATAACGATTTCGAACAAGGCGCGGATCGACAGGCCGGGGCCGCCGGCCTCAAGCGGAAGCCGCAGTGCGCCGAGGCGGGCCTTGCGAATGAGATCGATCTCCGCAAACGGCAGTACGCGTTCGCGTTCGCGGTCACTGGCTCCTTCCGCGATATGACCGAGCAGCGCGTCGATATCGAGCGTATGATTGCCGAGGCGGTCAGAGGGTTCCAGCGAGGTAGCGGTGACGGGCTTGTTCATGGATGTCTTCCGAATGACGGTGATTGAGTTGGCGGTTGTTGATCAGACCTGGGCCAGGTGGTCGGTGACCTTGATCGGCTCCGGGAGCACCTTGCGTGCGACCAGCCAGTCGGCGGCGCGTTGCAGCTCGGCAAGGAAGGTCTCGTCGTTGGCGACGAAGTAGCGATACTGCCGGTTCAGCGCGATGAACTGGTCGCGGACCTGGTCGCTGTACTTGCCGGCTTTCTGCGCGATGTATTCGGCGTCCTTGCTGTTCTCGGAGATCCATTTGCCTTCGGCGCGGAAGGCGTCGTTGACGGCGCGGACCAGTGCAGGGTTGTCGGTCGCGAATTTCCTTGTCGTCAGATAGGACGTGTAGTCGATCTGGAACTCGAGATCGCGGCCTTCGAGGAAGATGTCGTGCGCCTTGTATTCGAGCCGGGCGATATCGACGCCGGGGCTCCACATCGACCATGCGTCGACCTTGCCGGAAGCCAGCGCCGGTGCGGCATCCGGCGGGTTGAGATAGACGAATTTCACCTTGGAGCGGTCGACATTGTGCTTCTCGAGCGCTGCGACCAGCAGAAATTCGCCGAGACCGGAGCGGTTCAGCGCCACCGACTTGCCGACGAGATCCTCGACTTTGCTGATGCCGGAGTCATCCCGCGCGATGATTGCGGTGGTGCGCGGCTCGTAGACCACGAACTGGGTGAACACCAGCGGCGAGCCGGCGATGATCGCGGCGAGCGCCGGCGTCGTGCTGCCGCCGAAGCTGAAATCGGCGCTGCCGCCGGTCACGGCTTGCAGCGTCGGGGCATGATTCGGGAACGGTCCCAGCCACTCGACCTTGATGCCGTCCTTGGCCAGCAGCTTCTCGAACTCGCCACGTTCCTTGGCGATCAGATTGAGCCCGCTCAGGCCCCATGTCAGCCGGACCGTGTCGGTGACGCGGCCGCTCGCGGCCTGGGCGGGCCCGCAGATGTCGAAGCCGGCGAGCGCGCCGATGCCGAAAGCTGCGCCGCCAAGGAAGCTGCGGCGGGTGGGCTTGGTGAGCTGGGATGGAGACATCGAATGGTCCTCAAACAGGGATGGGGTGAGCGGCGCCGACGCCGAGCTCTGCGAGCAGGTCGGTGCGTGCGATCGGCGCTGCGCCGTTGCGTTTCGTGCGGTGCTCGAACGCGATCCTCCCCTCGCGCATCACCAGGATGCGGTCGGCAAGCGCGATCGCCTCGTCGACGTCGTGGGTGACCAGGAGAACGCCGGGCCGATGCGCGTCGACCAGTTCGCGCACCAGATCGTGCATGCGAATCCGGGTCAGCGCGTCGAGCGCGGCAAAGGGTTCGTCCAGTAGAAGCAGTTCGGGCTCCTGCACCAGTGCGCGTGCCAGCGCCACACGCTGCGCCTGGCCACCGGAGAGATTGCGCGGCCAGTCATCGAGCCGGTTGCCGAGCCCGACCTCGGTGAGCGCTGCCGCGGCACGCTGCCGGGCGTCGTTTGCATCGAGGCCGAGCGAGACATTGCGCCACAGGCTGTCCCACGGCAGCAGCCGATGCTCCTGGAACACGACGGCCGGCCGCCGCGGCGCCGTGATGCGCCCGCCGTCGATCGGATCGAGGCCGGCCAGCGCCCGCAGCAGGGTGGTCTTGCCGCAACCGCTTTCGCCGAGCAGGACGACGAACTCGCCGCGCTCGATGCGCAGATTGAGGTTCTCGATCACGACACGATTGCCATAGGCGCGATGCAGGCCCGTCACCACGACGGCCGGCGCAGCTGCGCTCAATGAGGGCGCGACGTGCACGGTCATCGCGTGCCCCCATAGTTCGGATGCCAGCCCAGCAGCCGTCGCTCGAGGGCGCGCGCGATGCCGTCGGCGGCGACGCCGATCAGCGCATAGATCATGATGGTCAGCACGATCACGTCGGTGCGCAGGAATTCGCGGGCATCCATCGCGAGGAAGCCGATGCCGGACTGGGCGCCGATGGTCTCCGCGACCACCAGCGCCAGCCACGCGGTCGCCAGCGCATAGCGGACACCGGTGAGGATCGAGGGCAGGGCGCCGGGCAGGATGACGCGGCGGATCAGCTCGACTGTCCCGAGGCCCTGGACGCGGCCGAGCTCGACCAACTTCGGGTCGACCTGCCGGATTCCCAGCGTGGTGTTGATATAGATCGGGAAGGCGACGCCGAGTGCGACCAGGAAGATCTTCTGCGCTTCACCGACGCCGAACCAGACGATCACCAGTGGCAGCGCGGCGAGGAACGGGATCGCGCGGATCATTTGAATGCTGCGGTCGATCGCAGCTTCCGCGATCCGCGAGAAGCCAACGAGGATGCCGAGCGAAAATCCGATGCTGCCGCCGATCGCAAACCCGGACATCGCGCGCAGCAGGCTGACGCCGAGATCGTTCAGCAGGCTCCTCGATGTCGCGAGCTTGAATGCCGTCCGGACCACCTTGCTTGGCGCCGGCAGCACTTGCGGCGAGAGCCAGCCGGCCTGCGCCAGCAATTCCCAGACGATGAGAAGCACGAGCGGAGCAAGCCACGACAGCAGCAGCATGCCGCGCCGGCCGATCTCGAATCGTGCCTTCCGCACCGTCGACGCGGTGCGATCGCTGCGCTGCGCGGAATCGAAGGCAATCGATCGCGCGGCCTGTTCGAGGTTGCTCAAGTCTATTCCGTCCTCGTCAACGCGCGCGAACACCATCGATCGCGCGCGGCACGGTTCATCGTTCTCTCGCTCGACGACTTGCCGTCGTTCGAAGGAGAGCGCCGCTCTTGCGACGCAAACTGTCCCACGATTTTTCGCGGACAGAAATAGAGCCGTTTTCCAATTGTCGTTGCGTTCGGAGTTTTCTCGTTTCCCGGTGCGCGCGACGCGGCAAGGAAAATCTTTTGATGTGCCGCTGCTTGATCTGCCGGCGTGCTTCTTCGAAAACACGGCGGTGTAACGTGAGATATCGGAGAGACGGCATGTCGGCACGACCGCTTCGCTTTGGCATATGGGCGCTGGTCCATGGTTCGCGCGGCGCGTATCAGGATCCGGAGGAGCCATATGACGCATCATGGGAGCGCAATCGTGATCTCGTGCTTGCGGCTGAGTCGCTCGGCTATGATTCCGCGCTGATCGCGCAGCACACGATCAATCCGCATCAGGAGGATTTCGATCAGCTCGAGGCCTGGAGCGCGGCGGCGGCCGTTGCGGCACTGACGAGCCGGATCGAGATCATCGCGGCCATCAAGCCGTATCTCTATCACCCGGTGGTTCTCGCCAAGCTTGCGCTCGGGATCGAGAACATCAGCCACGGACGCTTTGCGATCAATCTGGTCAATGCGTGGAACCGGCCCGAACTCGACAAGGCCGGCATCGGATTTGCCGAGCACGATGCCCGTTACGCCTATGGACGGGAGTGGATCACCATCGTCTCACGCCTGATGCAGGGCGAGCGATTGACTTACAAGGGAGAGCATTTCGACGTCCGCGACTATCTGTTGCGGCCGACGAGTCTCTATCGGCCGCGGCCGTTGATCTATGTCGGCGGCGAGTCGGAGCCGGCGCGCGCGCTGGTCGCCGATCATGGCGACGTCTGGTTCATCAACGGGCAACCGCTCGAGGATGTGGCCGGCCTGATCGCCGACGTTGCGGTGCGACCGCGAACGTCAGCGCCGCTCCGTTTCGGGCTGTCCGCGTTCGTCGTCGCTCGCAACACGCAGGCCGAGGCGCAGACTGCCTATCAGCGGCTGCTCGAGCTGTCGCGGAAGGACGCGCCGGTGAAGGCGATCCAGCGTCAGAACACCGATCCGAAGGTCGTGATGATGCAAACCATGCAGAAGTCGGAACGGGTCGGTAGCAACGGCGGCACCGCGGCTGGGCTGGTCGGCAGCTATGACGAGGTGGCGGCCCGGATCGGGGCGTTCCATGCCGCCGGGATCGAGCTGTTCATGCTGCAATTCCAGCCTTTCGAAGCCGAGATGGAGCGCTTTGCGAAGGAGATCATCCCCCGCGTTCGCGCCGCATCACCGGTTGCCGCAAGTGACACTCCAGCGCTGCTGACCGGATCGCGGTAACCGCGTCACGCGGTTGCCACGGCCTCGATCCGTCGCGCGAAGCGGCTGCTCGGCCGGGGCAAGCCGAAATGCTCACGCAGGGTGGTGCCTGCATAATCGGTTCGGAACAGGCCGCGGCGCTGCAGGATCGGTACCACGCTGTCGACGAAGACTTCCAATCCCGTCGGCAGCACGTCCGGCATCAGGTTGAAGCCGTCGGCGGCGCCGGCCCTGAACCAGGCTTCGATGTCGTCGGCGATCTGCTCGGGCGTGCCGACGATGATGCGGTGTCCGACGCCGCCGCCGAGTGCGCGCAGCAGCTGGCGGACCGTGAGGTTGCCGCGGCGCGCGATGTTCACGGTGCCCTGGAACATGGTGTGGTTGGCGTTGGCCGGTAGCGGCAATGGGTCGGGCAGCGGCTTGTCGAGCTCGAGGATGTCAGGATCGACCTGCAATGTGCCGGCGAGACGGGCGAGGCTGTATTCGATCGGGACCAGCTCCCACAGCTCATCCTGTCGCCGCTTCGCCTCGGCTTCGGTGCTGCCGATCACGGTGGCAAGGCCCGGCAGGATGACGATGGAGTCGCCGGCGCGGCCATAAGCCACGGCGCGAGCACGCAGGTCGCGGGTATAGGCGACGCCTTCCTCGATGGTCTGCGCCAGCGTGAACACGGCTTCGGCCTGCGCGGCGGCCAGGTCGCGGCCGTCGCTCGAGCCGCCGGCCTGGACAGTCACCGGGCGGCCCTGCGGCGAGCGCGGCACGTTGAGCGGGCCGGCCACCGTGTAGTGGGTGCCGCGATGCGCGATCGGATGCACCTTCGACGTGTCGACAAACCGGGCGGTCGCCTTGTCGCCCACGAACGCGTCGTCCTCCCAGCTGTCCCACAGCGCATGAACGACTTCGGCGAATTCCTTGGCGCGCTCGTAGCGGGCCTTGTGCTCGAGCACGTTGTTGAGGCCGAAATTGCGGCTGGCCGACGCGTCGGCGGTGGTCACCGCATTCCAGCCGGCGCGACCGCCGCTTGCGAGGTCCAGCGTCGCGAAGCGGCGCGCGATGTTGTACGGCTCGTTGTAGGTGGTCGAGGCGGTCGCGATCAGCCCGACATGGCTGGTCGCGGCGGCGACCGTCGCCAGCACGATGGTCGGCTCCATCGACATGAACGATCGATAGTCGATGCGGTCGGTGATCGCCGGCGTATCGGCCAGGAAGATCGCGTCGAGCTTACCGCGCTCGGCGATTTGCGCAACGCGCACGTAATGGCCGACGTCGAAGCAGGCGCGCGGATCGCTTTCCGGAAGCCGCCAGGCCGACGCATAGACGCCGGAGTGCAGCAGATTGACGTTGAGATGAAGCTGACGATCGGACATGGCTGCCACGCAGTGAATTGAGATGATTTCCGAAATATCGCCTGTCGCGCGACTAGGGAACGAACGGCTGGTGCGTGCATGCAAAAAGAAATTTCCGCCTCCGTTGCGAGGTTTGCCGACAAAACTCCTGTTCCGCTTCGACGTTGAACGAAACGTCCTCAGCGCCGGTGCATGATTATTCTTCGCTGAGCTGTGGCAAGGGAAGCTTCGTCCAAGTCCGTGCAAATATCTGAAATTGCCAGAGGCGCACATGCGCGTAAGCATATTGCTGCGGCGCATCGCAAGCGATCGGTGCCGCGTGGAGAAGCTGGACGATGACAACCAACGATCGACGCGCGGAACGGCTGGCCGCACCGGACGGCTCGGTCGAATTCGACGCCGACGTCCTGGTGATCGGCGGCGGACCGGCGGGCACCTGGGCTGCGGTGAGCGCGGCGGAGCGCGGCGCACGCGTCGTGCTCGCCGACAAGGGGTTTTGCGGCACGTCGGGCGCGACCGCTGCGGCCGGCACCGGCGTCTGGTTCGTCGATCCCGATCCGGCGCTGCGTGAGACCGCGATGGCCAGTCGCGAAAAGATGGGCGGGTACTTGCAGGATCGCCGCTGGATGGCGCGCGTGCTCGACCAGACCTATCAGGACAGCGATCGATTGGCGGCCTGGGGTTATCCTTATCCGGTCGACGACAGCGGCAAATCGCAGCGCAACTCGCTGCAAGGACCGGAATATATGCGCCTGATGCGCAAGCGCACCAAGCAGGCCGGCGTTACCATTCTCGATCACAGCCCCGCGCTCGAACTGCTGGTGGACGACGACGGCGCGGTTGCCGGTGCCAGCGGCCTGCGCCGGCAGAAGCACGATCGCTGGACCGTGCGCGCCAGGGCTGTCGTGATCGCGACCGGCGGCTGCGCATTCCTGAGCAAGACGCTGGGCTCGAACGTGCTGACCGGAGACGGCTATCTGATGGCTGCGGAGGTCGGCGCCGAGTTCAGCAGCATGGAGTTCTCCAACGCTTACGCGATCTCTCCGGCGTTCGGCTCGGTGACCAAGACGCTGTTCTATGGCTGGGCGACCTTCAGCTATGAGGACGGCAGCGTCGTTCCCGGTGCGGCGTCCAAGGGCGGCCGATCGGCGATCGCGCGTGCATTGCTGCAAGGGCCGGTCTACGCCCGGCTCGACATGGCCGATGACGACGTGCAGCGCGACATGCGGGCGTCGCAGCCGAATTTCTTCCTGCCGTTCGATCGCACCGGCATCGATCCCTTCAGCGAGCGCTTTCCGGTGACGTTGCGGCTCGAAGGCACCGTGCGCGGCACCGGCGGTCTTCGCATTGTCGACGACAGTTGCGCCACCAGCGTGCCGGGGCTCTATGCCGCCGGCGATGCGGCGACGCGCGAACTGATCTGCGGCGGCTTCACCGGCGGCGGCAGCCACAATGCCGCCTGGGCAATGTCGTCGGGGACCTGGGCCGGATGGGGCGCTGCCGGCTATGCCCGGCAGCTTGGCCCAACACGGCAGCGACGCCTGGCCTCCGCCGGCAGCGTCGCGTTCCGAAGCCGGTCGAACCGCCCGTTTGAGCCGGCCGCACTGGCGAAAGTGGTTCAGGACGAAGTCTATCCGTATGAACTGAACTACTTCCGGGACGCATCGCGTCTCGAGGGCGCGCTGGCGCGGCTCGATGCGGCGTGGGCCGATGCGTCGGCGGCCGACGCGGCAAGCAAGGATGATCTGCTGCGCGCCCGCGAGAGCGCGGCCATGCTGGCGACGTCGCGCTGGATGTATCGCAGCGCGCTGGCGCGCACCGAAAGCCGCGGCATGCATCGCCGCGACGACTATCCCGATCAGGACGTCCGGCAACGCCATTATGTGACCAGCGGCGGCCTGGACGACGTCTGGACCGCGGTCCGGTCGCATGCCGATGCCGTCTACGCAGAGGCAGCGGAATGATCGAGGTGATCGACGCCGAACGCTGCACGTCCTGCGACATCTGCGTGAATGTCTGCCCGACCAACGTCTTCGACAAGACGGATGGAATTCCGGTGATCGCCCGCCAGAGCGATTGCCAGACCTGCTTCCTTTGTGAACTCTATTGTCCCGAGGACGCACTTTACGTCGCGCCCTATGCGGATACTCGTTGCCCGACCGACGTGGTCGCGCTACGGCAGACCGCCGCATTTGGCAGTTACCGCCGCGCGGTCGGTTGGACCGACGAGACGCGCGATCTTCGCGGCATCGACCGCAGCTATCTGCTCTTTGGTCATTGAGCCCGGGCCCTGCCCGGCGACCGAAGCCATCTTCCAATTGGACCGATTGAATGAATGTACATCAATCCATGACGACGGCGCAGCCTGTCGCGCCGCTGCCGTCGATATCGCGCGCATCGGATGCGAGCGATGCGATGATCCGCTTCGAGGGCGTATCGAAGGTCTATCCGGCCTATCGCGACAAGCCGAGCGTGCATGCCTTGCAGGCGATCGATTTCGCGATCGCGCGCGGCTCGATCACCGGCGTGATCGGCCGCTCCGGTGCGGGCAAGTCGAGCCTGGTTCGCCTCATCAACGGGCTTGAGAAGCCGTCGACCGGCCGCGTCGTCGTCGATGGCCGTGAGATTTCCGCACTGGCCGGCCGCGAGCTGCGCCTGGCGCAGCGCTCGATCGGCATGATCTTCCAGCATTTCAACCTGCTGTCGTCGCGAACGGCGGCGGACAACATCGCACTGCCGCTCGAAATCGCGGGCTGGTCCAGGGCCGACATTGCGGTTCGGGTGGAAGAACTGCTCGCGCTGGTCGGCATCGCCGACAAGTCCGGCCGCTATCCCTCCGAACTGTCCGGCGGCCAGAAGCAGCGCATCGGCATCGCGCGCGCGCTGGCGACGCGGCCGAACGTGCTGCTGTCCGATGAGGCGACCTCGGCGCTCGATCCGCAGACCACGCGCGCAATCCTGGATCTTCTGGCCAACATCAATCGCGAGCTCGGTGTCACGATCGTATTGATCACGCACGAGATGTCGGTTGTTCGCCAACTCGCCAAGGAGGTCGCGGTGATCGACGGCGGCCATGTCGTCGAACGCGGCCATGTCGCCGATATCTTCACGCATCCCCGGCATTCGGTCACGCAGGCGTTTCTGTCCGAGGTGATCGGGGACAGCGTTCCGGTCTCGCTGGCGAGCCGGCTGTCGCCGCAGCCGATTGTTAGCGGCAAGGCAGTCCTTCGCGTGCAGGTGCGTGGCACTGAGGCGGGCGACACGGTGGTGGCGCGTCTGTCGCGCGAGCTGTCCCATGATGTGGCGCTGCTGTCGGCCCGGATCGACGAGATCGGCGGCCAGCATATCGGCTCCCTGATCCTCGGCATTCCCGGTGGTGAAGCCACGGCGAAGCAAGCCCTGGCCTATCTGTCTCAGCATGACATTCTGGTGGAGCGTCTCGGCTATGTCGCGTGAACTCATCAACCTGATCGTTCAGGCCACCGGCGAGAGCCTGTTCATGGTCTCGGTCGCAGCACTGGTTGCGACCATATTGGGGCTGCCGCTTGGGATCTTCCTCGCCACCAGCCGGAAAGGCGAGTTGTTCGCCGCGCCGCCGGCCAACGGCATTCTCGGCGTGATCGTCAATGCCGCGCGCTCGACGCCGTTCATCATCCTGGTGGTCGCGATCATCCCGTTCACGCGCCTGATCGCCGGCACCTCGATCGGTTCGGGTGCGGCCATCGTGCCGCTGACCATTGCGGCGACGCCCTTCATCGCCCGCCTGGTCGAGGCGGCGATCCGCGAGGTCGATGGCGGCCTGATCGAGACGGCATCCTCATTCGGTGCAAGCCCGTTGCAGATCGTGTTCAAGGTCCTGATCCCGGAGGCGTTGCCGGGGCTGGTGCTGGCCTTGACGCTCGCCGTCGTCAGCCTGCTCGGCTACTCCGCGATGGTCGGGGCGGTCGGCGGCGGAGGTCTCGGCGATCTCGGTATTCGCTACGGCTATCAGCGCTTCATGCCTGAAATGATGCTGGCTGTCGTCGTCGTCCTGATCGCATTGGTGCAGACCGTGCAGACCGCCGGTGACTATCTGGCGCGCCGGGTCAACCGCCGGCTGCGCAATCGCTGATCCCAAAGCCATTCCCTGTTCCATGGAGACCAAGATGTTGTTTCGATCCTTTCTCGCGCTCACGAGCATCGTTGCGGTCTGGTCGACCGCGGCTGCGGCTGAAACGATCAAGATCGGCGTGACGCCCGGACCGCACGCGCAGATCCTCGAGGCCGTGAAGCCGATTGCGGCCAAGAGCGGGCTCGACCTCCAGCTCATCGAATTCTCCGACTATGTCGTGCCGAACGCCGCGCTCGACGCCGGCGACATCCAGGCCAATTCGTTTCAGAACCAGCCTTATCTCGACAACCAGAAGGCCGATCGTGGGTACAAGATCGAGCAGGTCGGACTGACGGTCAATTTTCCGATCGGCATCTATTCACGCAAGCACAAGAGCTGGGCCGACCTGCCTGAGGGAGCCAAGGTCTCGATTCCGAACGATCCCACCAATGGCGGCCGGGCGCTGCTCCTGCTGCGCGACAAGGGCGCGATCAAGCTGAAGAGCGATGTCGGGTTCAAGCCGACCGTCATCGACATCACCGACAATCCCAAGAAGCTGAAATTCATCGAGGTCGACGCCGCCCAGGCGCCCCGCGCCCTCGACGATGTCGATGCTGCCGTCATCAACACGAACTACGCGACGCAGGCCGGCCTCGATCCGGTCAAGGATCCTATCCTGCGCGAGGATCCGAAGGGGCCATACGTCAATCTGATCGCGGTTCGCTCCGCCGACAAGGACAAGCCGTGGGTCAAGATCCTGGTCGATAGCTACCGCTCGCCGGAGATCAAGGAATTCGTCCTGACCAAGTTCAAGGGCGCGGTGTTGCCGAGCTGGTAATCGCCGATCCAGCTATCGAGGACAGATTGATGCGTATCCTGACGATCGCGCTTGCCGTCGCGGCGCTTTTGACCGGCGCGGCAAGGGCCGACACCATCCGGGTCGGCGTCACGGCTGGGCCCCACGCCGAGATCCTTGATGTCGTGAAGAAGGTGGCCGCCGGCCGCGGGCTCGACATCAAGGTGGTCGAATTCACCGACTATGTGGTCCCGAACCAGGCGCTGGCGCTCGGAGATCTCGAGGCCAATTCGTTCCAGCACGAGCCTTACCTGAAGAACCAGCTCTCCAAGACCGGCTGGAAGATCGTCAAGGTCGCCAACACGATCGCCTCGCCGCAGGGCGTCTACTCCCTGAAGTACCGGAAGCTGGCCGATCTGCCTGACGGCGCACGGGTGGCGATCGCCAACGATCCGTCCAACGGCGCGCGCGGGTTGATGATCCTGGCGCTGCACGGCGTGATCAAGCTGAAGGACCCGAACAACGTCGCCTCGACCATCGCCGATATCACCGACAATCCGAAGCGGCTGCGCTTCGTCGAATTGGATGCTGCCCAGCTGCCGCGCGCGTTGCAGGACGTCGACCTGGTCTCGATCAACAACAATTATGCGGTTCAGGCCGGGCTCAATCCCGCGACCGATGCGATTGCCCGTGAGGCAGCTGACGGTCCCTGGGTCAACATCCTAGCCGTGCGTGAGGAGGACAAGGACAAGCCCTGGGTCAAGCAACTGACCGATGCCTATCACTCCGACGAGGTGAGGGCATTCCTCGAGAAGCGCTTCAACGGCACCTATATCGCAACCTGGTGACGGGCGTTACGCGCCCATCACCGAAACGGTTGCAAGCTATTCTATTCGGCGGCGTCTGCGCGCGTTGCCGAAGGGACGCGGCGGAAGCCGGCGCCGGGATGGGTGGCATCGAGATAGGGTCCGCGTCCGGGAAACAGCTTCTCGCGCAGCGTGCCGTCGCGATAGGCCGTCTTGTAGACCCCGCGTGATTGCAGTTCCGGCACAACCAGGTCGACGAACGTCGTCAGCGATTCCGGCGCGACCAGGCGGAACAGGTTGAAGCCGTCGACATCGGTTTCATCGACCCAGGCGATCAACTCGTCCGCCACGTCCTGCGGCGAGCCGACCACGAACGGCGACCGCGCGCCGACCCGGCTTAGCGTCGCGAGATCGCCGACCTTGATCGGCCGGTCGCTGCGCACCGTGAAATTCTCGACCATCGACTGGATCGCGTTGCTCTCGACATATTGCACCGCCTGGTCGGGCCGATATTTCGAGAAATCGATGCCGGTCCAACCCGAGAGCAAGGCGAGCTGCCCGGCCTGGTCGACATGCTCTGCGTAGTCCGCGAGCAGATCGTTGGCCTCGGCGCGCGTCGGTGCGACGACCACGGTCGCGCCGGCGAACATGCGGATGTCATAGGGATCGCGTCCGAAGTCCCGGGCCGCCTCCCTGATCTCGCGCACGGCGCGGGCGAGGATCGGCTTGGTTTGGCCGTTGAGGAAGATCGCCTCCGCGTGCCTGGCCGCAAAGGCGCGCCCGCGCTTTGAGGTTCCTGCCTGATAGAGCAGCGGCGTGCGCTGAGGCGACGGTTCGGCGAGATGGATGCCGTCGATCTGATAGTGACGCCCCTGATGCCGCACAGGATGGATCTTGGCCGGATCGGTGAAGATCCGCGCCGCGCGGTCGCGGCGGACGGCGCCGTCCTCCCAGCTGCCCTCCCACAGCTTGTAGCTCGCCGTGAGAAATTCTTCGGCCGCCTCATAGCGTTCGTCATGCGCGCGATTGGCCGCAAGGCCCATGCCGCGGGCACCGCTGTCGAGATAGCCGGTCACGATGTTCCAGCCGATCCGGCCACGCGAGAGATGATCGAGCGTCGAGAAGCGGCGGGCGAGCTGGTAGGGATGCTCGTAGGTGAGGTTGGACGTGATGCCGAAGCCGAGATGCTTTGTCGCGTGTGCCATGGCGGAGACGAGCAGGGTCGGCTCGGCGTTCGGCAGCTGAACGGCATGGCGTAGCGCGGTCTCGGGGCTGTCGCCATAGACGTCATAGATGCCGAACACGTCGGCCAGGAAGATGCCGTCGAGCAGGCCGCGTTCGGCCGTTCGTGCGTAGTCCACCCAATAATCGAGCGTGTTGTAGTCCAGCGAGGTGTCGCGCGGATGCGACCACAGGCCGGCCCAGTTGTGGCTCGGCGCCATCATGTTGAACGCGTTGAAGCGAAGCTCTTTCGGTCTGGTCATCGCGCAATTTCCGGCAATTGAGGACAGAGAGGTGATTTATCACGTCACCGGCGCGGCTTTATTTTCTATTCGGCGAAGCGGGATCAAAATCGTGCTCCGTCTCTCGTCCGGCGCAGCAGGGATTGGTTCGTTCGACGTCGCCGCATCGTTCGGAATGACCGGCATGTCCGGCATCGCGCGCTGATTTGCGAACGCGATCGGACGGAGGATGAGCGTGTCGCTGATCCGTCGGGCGCGCAGGCGTTGCGAAACAAATGCAACGCGAGCGGGGCGCGGGTCGAAAAATTCGCGACGCCATCGGACGTGCCGCCAGCACGCGCATCGCTATTTTCTCCGACGTCTCGACAGCCGCGGTGTCACTGCGCATCATTCGTTGCCTTTGATGCTGGGTCCACGGATTTCGGGAGATTTGGAAATGCCGATCGAAACCAAGAATGTCGAAACGCTCGCCTTGCATGGCGGTTCATATCGGTCGGACCCGGCGACGGGCGCCGTGGCGGTTCCGATCTATCAGACGACATCCTATCAGTTCGAGAGCACCGACCACGCATCACGGCTATTCGCGCTGGAGGCGCTTGGCCAGATCTACACCAGGATCAAGAACCCGACGGCTGACGCGTTCGAGGAGCGGCTGGCTGCGCTGGAGGGTGGCGTGGCTGCGCTGGCCGTGGCGTCGGGCCAGTCGGCGACGGCTTATGCGATCTTCAACATCGCCCAAGCTGGCGACAACATCGTCTCGTCGACCGATCTCTATGGCGGAACTTGGACGCTGCTGTCGCAGACACTGAAGCAGTTCGGCATCGAGGTACGTTTCGTCGATCCGGCCGATCCGGAGAATTTCCGCCGCGCCACCGATGCCAAGACCCGCGCCTACTTTGCCGAAACCTTGCCAAACCCCAAGCTCAACGTGTTCCCGATCCGGGAGGTTGCGGATATCGGGCGTTCGCTCGGCGTGCCGCTCATTCTCGACAACACGGCCGTGCCGCTGATCGCGCGCCCGTTCGATCACGGGGCGGCGATCGTGGTCTATTCCACCACGAAATATATCGGCGGCCACGGCACCTCGATCGGCGGTGCGATCATCGACGGCGGCAATTTCGACTGGGCGGCCCACGCCGAGCGCTTCCCGCTGCTGACGCAGCCGGACGATGCCTATCACGGCGCGATCTGGACCGACGCGGCCAAGCCGCTTGGACCGATCGCCTATATTCTCCGCGCGCGCGTAAAGCTGCTGCGCGATCTCGGTGCCGCGATCGCGCCCCAGAACGCATTCCAGTTCATCCAGGGGCTGGAGACGCTGCCGCTGCGGCTGCGCCAGCACAATGAGAACGCGATCAAGGTCGCGAACTTCCTGGCACGGCATCCCTCGATCTCGCATGTGATCTTCCCCGGGCTGCAAAGCGGGGAGAACCGGCGCCGCGCCGATCTCTATCTCAATGGTGGCTATGGGGCGCTGGTCGGCTTCGAGCTGAAGGGCGGCGTCGAGGCCGGCCGTCGCTTCATCGATGCGCTGAAACTGTTCTATCACGTCGCCAATATCGGCGATGCGCGGTCGCTGGCGATTCATCCGGCGTCGACCACCCATCAGCAGCTCAGCGCCGCGGAGCAGCTCGCGGCTGGCGTGACGCCCGGCTACATCAGGCTTTCGGTCGGCATCGAGCATCCCGACGACATCCTCGCCGACCTCACCCAGGCGTTGGCGCAGGCCGAGGCCGGCGGCAGCAGCCGCAAGGCGGCCTGATCGATCCCTGACAACGGAGTTGAAACCGAGACCATGAAGACATTGTTGCGCCTGGCGCAGGCGACCGGCGTGCTGCTTGCCATGACTGCGGCCGCTGTTGCCGACGAACCTCTCAAGATCGCGACCAGCGCGGGGCCAGTCGGTCAGCTGGCGGCGTTTGCCGCCAAGCTCGCCAAGGACAAGGGCCAGGACGTCAAGATCGTCGAGCTGTCGGACTGGGTCGCGCTGAACGAGGTGGTGAACAGCGGCGATGTCGACGCCAACCTGTTCCAGCATGGCACCTATCTCGCGATCCAGAACAAGCAGCGCGGCTTCAATTTGATCCAGGTCGACAAGGTCGGCGTGATCGCGCCGGTCGGGCTGTTCTCGAAGAAGATCAAGTCGCTCGACGAGATCAAGTCGGGCGACAGCGTCGCGATCCCGAACGAGCCGCTCAACGGTGCGCGGGGCCTGATCCTGCTTGAGCGCGCCGGGCTGATTAAGCTGGCGCCGGGCAAGGGCTTTTCGGTGAGCCGGTTCGACATCATCGAAAATCCCAAGAACCTGAAGGTCGTCGAGCTCGATCCGGCGCAGACCTACCGGTCGCTCGACGACGTCACGCTGGCGCTGGTCAACATCACCTATCTGATCCCGGCCGGCGGCGATCCGAAGTCGGCGCTGTTGATCGACCGCACGGTCGATGACGGCCTCGTGCTGCGCTTCACCGCGCGGCCGGACAAGAAGGATGATCCGCGCCTCAAGGCCTTCATCCAGGTCTTCAACTCGCCGGAGGTCAAGCGCTTCATCGAGGAGAAGCTGCCGGCGTTCATTCCGGCGGGCTTCAGCAGCTAGAGGCGTGTGGGGCGGGGGACGCGGCCAGGCCCTCAATGCGTCTGCATTGGGGGCCTTCGCTCGTCCTGGAGCGTTTTCAAGCGAAGTGGATACCGGTTCGCGCAAAGAAAACGCGTCAAACAAGAATTTGGGACCGCGAGACAGAGGCGCCATTCCAACTCAGCCATGGAATTCTCCGACCGGATGGTCAATAAATGATGGTTCGGATGCGGTTCGGTGCAAGCTGGACCGTGGTTCCAGAACTTTCACGGCCGGCTGGTGGAAACGGAACGACATGGCCCGATCGCGCGCCAAGGACTACGACGACAAGCGCCTCTCGATGCTGCACCGCTCAGCCGAGCTGTTTGCCGCCTCGGGATATGTCGGTACTTCGATGAACACAATCGCCGATGCCTGCGGGGTCTCGAAGGCGCTGCTGTACCACTATTATCCCGACAAGGAGGCGATCCTGTTCGATCTCCTGTCGTCGCATCTCGAGAAGCTGGTGGCGGCGGTCCGCAAGGCGAGCGCGTCCGCCGGCGATCCGACAGAGCGCTTCAGGACGATCGTTGCGACCCTGCTCGAGCTCTACCGACATGCCGACGCCGAGCATCAGGTGCAGATCGCAAGCCTCAGGCTGCTGCCGACGGAGAAGCAGCAGCCGCTGCTTGCGAGCGAGCGGATCCTGGTCGGGATCATGTCGGATGCGCTCGCCGCGGCGGTGCCGGCTGCGAAGCAGAAGCGCGTTCTCATGCCGCTGACGATGAGCGTCTTCGGCATGCTGAACTGGCATTATATGTGGTTCCGCGAGGGCGGGCCGATGACCCGCGCCGAATATGCCGACTTCGTCGCGCAGCTGGTGCTGGCTGGTGCGGAGGAAGCGGCCGCGACCCGGCCGCGCGGCAAGGCGAAGCCCGCCGGCCGAAGCCGTCAGGCTGCGTTGCTCTGAAGCAAGCCCCTAAAGCGCGATGACATCGCGCTTTAGCTCAATTTTCTAAGCATGATCTTTCGGAAAACCGCTTCGCACTTTTCCGGATCATGCTCTAAGCGCGCATCGCGTTCATCGTCAGCAGTTCATAGGTCGCCGCGGTCTCGCCGGTGCCGGTCGTGATCTCGACGTCCCAGCGCACTTCGCCATACTGCTTGTTGCGTGGCGTCTTCTCTTTCGCGGTTAGCCGCACCTGGATCTGCTCGCCCGGTTGGACCGGTTTCACGAAACGCAGGGTGTCGAGGCCGTAATTCGCGAGCACCGGGCCGTAGTCGGGATCGACGAACAGGCCCGCGGCGAACGACAGCAGCAGATAGCCATGCGCGACGCGGCCCGGGAAGAACGGGTGCCCCTTGGTCGCTTCCTCGTCCATGTGGGCGTAGAACGTGTCGCCGGTGAAATGCGCGAAATGCTCGATGTCGTCGAGCGTGATCTGCCGCGCCTTCGAGACCAGCGTGCGGCCGATCTCGAGATCATCGTAGTGATAGCGGAACGGGTGGAGGTCGCCTTCGAGCACCGGGCTGCCCTTGAACCAGCGGCCGGTGACGCCGCTCAGCATGCGCGGCGAGCCCTGCAACGCGGTGCGCTGCATGTAGTGCTGCAGGCTGCGGATGCCGCCGAGTTCCTCGCCGCCGCCGGCGCGGCCTGGGCCGCCGTGAACCATCTGCGGCATCGGCGAGCCGTGTCCGGTGTGCTCGGTCGCGCAGTCGCGGTCGATGATCGCGACGCGGCCGTGGAAACTGCTGATGCCGAACGCCAGTTCGGTCGCGGCCGGGATGTCGCGGGTGTAGACTGACGCGACCAGGCTGCCGCCGCCGCGGTTGGTCAGCGCGATGGCCTGGTCCAGATCGTCATAGCCCATCACGGTGCTAACCGGCCCGAACGCCTCGATCTCGTGCACTGCGGTCGCGGTGGCCGGCTTGGCGCAGTGCAGCAGCAGCGGCGGCACGAAGGCACCGCTCTTCGCGTTGGCATCGACCAGCTCGAAGTTGTCGGGATCGCCGGCCACGAGTTCGGCCTCGGTGCGAAGCCGGGCCACATGGGCAAGCACATCGCTGCGCTGGGCGAGACCGACCAGCGGTCCCATCCTGACCTTGTCGTTTGCGGGATTGCCGATCGTGACCTTTGCCAGTCGCTCGCGCAAAGCCGTGATCACGGCGTCGATCTGCGCCGCCGGCGCCAGTGCGCGGCGGATCGCAGTGCATTTCTGCCCGGCCTTGACTGTCATCTCCTTCGCGACCTCCTTGATGAAGAGGTCAAACTCCGGGCTTCCCGGCACCGCGTCCGGCGCGAGGATCGCGGCATTGAGTGAATCCCGCTCGGCGATGAACCGGACGGCTTCGCGCGCGATCACCGGATGGCGCTGCAGCTTCTGCGAGGTATCGGCCGAGCCCGTGAACGACACCACGTCCTGGCAGGTGAGGTGGTCGAACAGGTCGCCGGTCGATCCGACGATGAATTGCAGCACGCCTTCGGGCAGCACGCCGGATTCGGTGATCATCCGGACCAGCTCGTAGGTGACATAGGAGGTGACGGTCGCGGGCTTGGTGACGACGGGAACGCCAGCGAGCAGCGCCGGCGCCAGCTTCTCCAGCATGCCCCAGCACGGGAAGTTGAATGCGTTGATGTGCACGGCGACGCCGTGCAGCGGCGTCACGATATGCTGGCCGGCGAACGCTCCGCCCTTGGAGAGCCCTTCGACATTGCCGTCGATCAGGAATTTGGTGTTCGGAAGCTCGCGGCGGCCCTTGCTGGCATAGGCGAACAGCGTGCCGATGCCGCCGTCGACGTCGATCATCGCGTCGGTGCGGGTCGCGCCCGCATGCAGCGATAGTTTGTAGAGCCGGTCCTTGTGTTGGCTCAGGGTGTCGGCCAGCGCCTTCAGCAAGCCCGCGCGCTGGTGGAACGACAGTTTGCGGAGATTCTTGCCGCCGACCGTGCGGCCATAGGCGAGGATCTCGCGCATGTCGAGATCGCTCCTGGTCGTGAGCGCCACCACGTCGCCGGTCACGGCACTGTGGATCTCGGCCGCCGGTTCGCCGGCACCGCTCCACTTTCCACGGACGAAGCTGTCGAGTTTCATGACGGTGTCCGTGCCGCTGGATTGAGGCTGTGTCATCGAACTTGAACCCTCTGACTTGTGATCAATGATGCGTCTCGCCTCGCCGGCGGAACGTTCAATCTAGACGCGTCCGGTGAACAGCGGCGCGCGCTTTTCAAGAAAGGCAGTCACGCCTTCGGCGTAGTCGGCCGACCGGCCCGCACGTCCTTGCAGGTCGCGCTCGAGCTCGAGTTGCGCGTCCAGCGTGCTGGTCTCGGAGGCATCGAGCGCCTGCTTGATCAAGGCGAGACCGTCGGTCGGCTGCGTTGCAAGCGAGGCGGCGAGGGCGTTGGCCTCGGTCATCAGGTCGGCATCCTCGACGACCTTCCAGATCATGCCCCAGGATTCCGCGCGTTCCGCGGAGACCGGTTCGGCCAGCATGGTCAAGGCGCGGGCCCGCGCTCCGCCGACGAGCCGCGGCAAGAACCAGGTGCCGCCGGAGTCAGGGACGAGGCCGAGCTTCGCGAAGGCCTGAATGAACTTGGCCGACCGTGCGGCGATTACGATATCGCAGGCAAGCGCCACGTTCGCACCGGCACCCGCAGCGACGCCGTTGACGGCGCACACGACCGGCATCGGAAGGCTGCGCAGCTTGCGCACCAGCGGGTTGTAGAATTTTTCGATCGGCGCGGAGAGGTCAGGCGTCTCGCCCGGCGTGAACACGCCGTCCGAGAGATCCTGCCCGGCGCAGAATCCGCGTCCCGCTCCGGTCAGGACCAGCGCGCGACACGACTTGTCCTGTTCCGCCGCGACCAACGCGGCCATCAACGCGGTGTGCAGATCTGCGCTGAACGAATTCAGGCGGTCGGGCCGGTTGAGCGTCAGGATGCGATATCCGGCGTGGATATCGGTCAACACCAGATCGTTGGCCATGATTACCTCCCGTTGCGGCTTCTGATGACCGCAGGTCGCACGACCTGCGCCTGAAATACTATTGACCGTCCGGTCAGTCAATTATAATTATCCGTGCCGCGGTGTGGACGGCGTCTTCGGGCCTATCGGAGCGAGAGCAATTTTAGTCCCGATCGCGAATTCGGGCGCGACAAACCCACATCAAGATCGAAGCAATTTCGCTCGCAGCATCAGACCGCGTATTTGAGATCCTTATGCGCGACGCTTGACACTTGTCAGATCGAGCTATCGGCGGAACCCGGGAAAGGTTCACGTTTACAACCGCGCTGCATGGCCACCATGACCGGTGAGTGCTGCCACAAATCGGCCTTATATGACCGGCGATTTCCGCCGCCATGAGGGCGAGCCGATGACAATGCAGTCAGGCGATATGACAGGCTTCCGGTTTTCGACCGCGCACTTCGGCGCGCGAGACCGCCTGCCGATCTTCCGCGAGCAGATCGGGCGGATGATCGTGAAGCTCGATCCGGAGCCGCTCGACGACGGCGCGTTCCATGCCGAAGCGAGTGTGCGCGAGCTGCAGGGGCTCGGTATCGGATCCTGGGCGTGCAGCAATCTCAAGATCGCGCGACCGCGAGAACTGCTCGACGGCAATGACGACCTCGTGCTGACGATCATTACGAGCGGCAACGTGCGGGCGTCGCAGCGTGGCCGCGACATCGAGCTTAGCCCGGGTCAGGCCGTGCTGCAGTCGAGCGCGGAAGCCGGCGACATGGTGGTCCCGCTGGCGCCGAGCCGCTTCGTCGGCCTCAGGCTGCCGCGCAAGGCGCTCGCCTCGCTGGTTCACGATCCCGAAGACATGCTGATCCGCCTGCTGCCGGCGAACACCGAAGCGATTCGGCTGCTTGCGCTCTACATCAGGGAGCTCGACGACAGCTACCAGCTGTCGACGCCTGAGCTGCGGGACGCGGTCGTCAAGCATCTGACCGATCTCGGTGCGCTGATCATCGGCGCCAATCGCGATGCGGCGGTCGCCGCGGAAGATGGCGGGGTGGCGGCGGCGCGGCTTGCCGCGGTCAAGGCCGACATTAATGACAATCTCAGCTACGGCGACCTTACGCTGCCGGCGGTGGCGGCGCGGCTGAAGCTGACGCCGCGCCATATCCAGCGGCTGTTCGAGAGCGCGGGCTCGACATTCTCGGAATTCGTGCTCGGCCAGCGTCTGGCGCGCGCGCATCACTTGCTGACCGATCCGCGCCACAGCCGCAGCACCATCGGCACGATTGCGTTTGAAGTCGGGTTCGGTGATCTCTCCTACTTCAACCGCACCTTCCGCCGGCATTACGGCGCGACGCCATCGGATATCCGCGCGGTGCCGCGGCGCTCCTGACCGAACGTCGCTCCTCTCGACCGCAGTCGCGCGGTGCGTGGCCTACGGCTCGCCGCAACCAGGTACTCGCCGGATCTGTTCGATCAGCCGCCGCTGACGCTCGGCGGACAGCACAGGCTCGTTCGCGCACATCAACATCGCGACGCACGCGGCCTCCGGTTCGGCAGGCCAGGCGATGCTGCCGTCGATCGCGCCGTCGCATTTGAGGTAGGCGTTTTTCGCATCCCAGCGGATCGCGCTTTCGGGCGCGGGTGCCGCAGCGGCCGTCGCGATCAGTGCCGCTCCAATCAACAGGTGTGATCGGGATATCCGCCGATATGATTCACCAACGATGTCCGCGGCTACTATTACACCTTCATGGCGGGGCCGGGCCACGTCGATGTCGAGCTCGCCTTCAAGGAGATGGGCGTGTTCGGCCGTCCGCTGCCGCAGCATCTCAACTTCGACTTCTGGAATGCGGATGGCGTTCGGCTGTCCCACATCGAAGTTCTGTCTCAGGGCGCGGTCGCTCACCGGCACACCGATGCCGATCTGCCGGCGCGCCAGAGAATCAATCTGGCGGTCTCGACGCAATGGGGCGCGATCAAGGTCGGCGGCTACTACGAGATCGAGCTGAAGGGTGCGGTCGAGGCGGCGGCGCCGGTCGGCGCCGGCGTTAAGCCGGCCGAGCCCGAGCCGCCGGTGCGGCCGTGATCGGACAACCACCAGCTACGTGCTGTCGCGCACACAGAATGATTGCAGGTGTCAATGCACGGCAACGTGTTTCACATTGTTGCCCAATGTCGCATATGTCCAATCCCCCGTCGCCCCAGTCCGAGCCTGCTTGCCATCGCGCGCATAAAAGGCAGCCCCCGGTGATCGTCGCAGCCGGCGACCTGAGTCGATTGCGATGCATTGAGGCGACTTGAGACCATCGAGGAGAATGAGATGAAGTTTGCACTTCGAGGATATTGTCTTGCGCTCGGCGCGAGCCTGGCCTTGTCCAGCGCAGCCATGGCACAGGATATCAGTGTTGCCGTGGTTGGGCCGATGACCGGCTCCGAGGCGAGCTTCGGCCAGCAGTTCAAGAACGGCGCCGATCTCGCCATTGCCGACATCAACGCTGCGGGCGGCGTGCTCGGCAAGAAGCTGAAGCTGGAAGTCGGTGACGACGCCTGCGATCCGAAGCAGGCGGTGTCGGTTGCCGAGAAGATGGCGGGCGCGAAGATTCCGTTCGTCGTCGGGCACTTCTGCTCGTCGACGTCGATCCCCGCCTCGGACGCGTATGCCGAAGGCAACGTGCTGGAGATCACGCCCGGCTCGACCAATCCGCTGTTCACCGAGCGCGGGCTGTGGAACACGTTCCGCGTCTGCGGCCGGGACGACCAGCAGGGAATGGTCGCAGCCGCCTATATCATCAAGAACTACAAGACCAAGAACGTCGCGATCATCCACGACAAGACGACCTATGGCAAAGGCCTGGCCGACGAGACCAAGAACGCCATCAACGCGGCGGGCGTGAAAGAGAAGCTCTATGAGGCCTACACCAAGGGCGACAAGGATTTTGCCGCGCTGGTGTCCCGCTTCAAGAAGGAAAGCATCGATTTCGTCTATGTCGGCGGCTACTACGCCGAAGCCGCGCTGATCCTGCGCCAGATGCGCGAGCAGGGCGTCAATGCCGTGCTGATGGGCGGCGACGCCCTGGTCGACAAGCAGTTCGCCGCGATCGCAGGTCCCCTTGCCGAGGGCTCGCTGTTCACCTTCTCGCCCGATCCGCGCAAGAAGGTGACCGCGGCCGCGACCTTGAAGAAGTTCAAGGACAAGGGCATCGATCCGGACGGCTATACGCTCTACAGCTATGCCGCGTTCCAGATCTGGAGCCAGGCCGCCACCCGCGCCCAGACCACGGATGCCAAGAAGGTCGCCGCTGCCATCAAGGCCGGAAGCTGGGACACTGTGCTCGGCAACATCAGCTACACGCCGAAGGGTGACATCACGCTGATCGACTACGTCGTGTACCGCCGCGACAAGGACGGCAACTACGCCGAGCTGCCGGCCGCCGGCCAATGATCGCTGGCCGCGACATCGGCTCACCTCCCTGATCGATGTCGCGGCTATGCCGGCTCACAGCGCCAACGGACCAACCCTCTGCCAGTCCCGGAGGTGTTGGCGCTGTGACGCCAGGCGAGACCACTACCGATTGATTTATCCAACGACGGCCATCGCCGGACATCGTTCGAAGGCAACGGAAGAGAGCAACACGTGTCTGACATGAGTCTGAGCAATGGCGGCGGTCGTTCTGGCGAATGGCGCGCCGCTGGGCAATCTCAAGGATCGCCTCAAGGGCCGTCGCATTCTTATCCGCTGCTGGTGCGCGATCACGGTCTCGGCACTGCGCTGAAGCTGTTGCTCGAGACCCTGCCCTATGCGCTGGCGCGATGGGGAGTGTTGCTCGGCTTTGCCGCGGCGTGCGCGATCTGGGCCTTCGTCGCCGTGGGCGGCGCGGTGTGGCTCGGCACCCACGTTGCCAGCGTGTTCGGCTATTGCTGGCTGCTTGGCATCCTGCTGCTCGGCGGATGGATCTGGGGCGCCGTCCTGCGCTACACGCTGCACATGATCGCCTGCGGCCATGTCGCCGTGCTGACCGAGCTGATCACGCATGGCCGTATCGGCAACGGCAGCGAGGGGCAGTTTGCCTATGGCCGCCGGATCGTGATGGACCGCTTCGGCGAGGTCGCGGTGTTGTTCGGACTTGGTGCGCTGATCCGCGCCGTGCTCCGCGCGTTCCACAATGCGCTTGATTCGCTTGGCGAATGGCTGCCGGCGCCCGGCATGAAGGCGATCGTCGGCCTGCTCAACACCATCCTGTTGGCCGCGACCCGCTATCTGGACAAGGTGGTGCTGTCCTACGATCTGGCGCGCGGCGGCGACGATCCAGGCGCAACATCAGGGATGGCCTGGTCTATTATTGCCAGAACGCCAAGCCGATCCTGACGACGTCGGTCTGGATGGTCATCGTCGAGCGGATCCTGAGCGTCCTGCTCTGCCTGCTGCTGCTGGTCCCCGCAGGCGTGGTGACGGTCTGGCTGCCGGAGGCGGTCAGGGAATATGGCGCCGTGGTCACCGTGTTCATCGCGGCCCTGCTGGCGGTCACGGTGCGTGCGGCCTTCATCCAGCCGCTGTTCTTGATCTGCATGATGATCCGCTTCCACGCGCTGATCGAGAGCCAGCCGATCAATTCGACCTGGGTCGGCTATCTCGACAAGCTGTCCGACAAGTTCCGGCAGATCGCACGCTGAGGTCGGCGGAGCGCGGGCGCGCCGAGCTGATGCTGATCGAATTTCGCAACGGAGATTTCTGGTGACCGATATCACGCTCGACAATGCCGGTGTCAGGCTTGCCGCTTCGGTTGACGGCCCGGTGGACGGTGAACCGATCCTGTTCCTGCACGGATTTGTCGTTGAGCCGGGACACATGGCAGGAGATCAGCAACCGGCTCAGGGACCGATATCGGATATGGACTCTGGATTTCCGGGGACATGGCCACTCGGACCGGGCCGCAAGTTACGCGCTCGCCGACTATGTGTCGGACGCGCAGGCTGCGTTGGCCGCAATCGGGCGCCCGGCGGTGATCGTCGGGCACTCGCTCGGCGGCTGCGTTGCCGGTGTGCTGGCGCAGCGGGGCGATGGCAATGTGCGCGCCGCCTTGCTCGAGGATCCACCGTGGTATCTCGGGCAACCCGGCGAGTGGGAGAAGTCGGCTTTCCCAAAGCTGTTTTCGATCGTCAGCGCGCGTCAGGCCGCGTGGCAGCAGGCGGGCGCGCCGCTGGGCACCTATCTTGCGTTCCTTGCCGACTCGCCGACTCCGATGGGTGGGATCGGCCGCGATCATTTCGGTGTCCGTCATCTGCTAAGCCACGCCTCGGCGCTGCAACGGCAGGACGGGCGCTGCTGGGCGGACGGCAACGTTGCGGGCTCGGTTCTTGCGGCGATTCCGACCGAGCGGGAATTTCTGTGCCCGGTGAGGATTGTTCAGGCCGATCCCGGATGTGGGGCCGCCTTTCTCAAAGACCACGATGCGCGCCTCGCGCAAGCTAATCCGCGTGCCGACATCGTTCGCTATGACGGCTGCGGCCATTCACCCCATCGCGCCATCGCGTTCGAGCAGCGCTTCGCGGCGGATCTGCAAGCGTTCTTGTCGAGCCTGTAGTCGCGGCGAGCAGGGGCGCAATCCGGCACCTGACAATCATAAATCGAAGGCGGGTACACCCATGCAAGAGACGTCGGGCTACGATCCGAACTACGTGATGGGACGCTCGACCGCGGAGACCGACCGGCTCAAGCGACAGTCGCAGCTCTACGATGCGTCGACATGGCAGGTCCTGAGAGAGGCCGGGATCACGCACGGCATGAAGGTGCTCGATGTCGGAAGCGGAGCCGGCAACGTCTCCTTCATTGCCGCAGGCCTGGTCGGGAAGGGCGGGGCGGTCGTCGGCGTTGACAGTAATCCCGCCATCGTCGCGGAGGCCGCGAGCACGGCGCGCGCACTCGGCCTGAGCCAGGTCTCGTTCCGGGTCGGCGACATCGCCGCGATCGAACTGGAGCACGATTTCGACGCGGTCGTCGGCCGGCTGGTGCTGATCTATGTCAGGGATCCCGCGGCGCTGCTTCGGCAGCTGCTCGGGCACGTCAAGCCTGGCGGCGTCGTGGCGTTTCAGGACCTCGACTGGGGCGAGGGGCCGATTGCCAATCCGCCGTCGCCGCTGCTGTCGCAGGCCTGGGGCACTGTGAAAGAGATGTTCACCCGGGCGGGGCTGAACGACCGGATGGGATTGTCGTTGCACGGCGCCTTGGTGGCGGCCGGACTTCCCGCGCCCCGCATGAGCCTGTTCGCGCCGGCCGGAGGCGGGACGGATTTCGATGGCTACGACTACATGGCGAGCGGCCTGCGCAGCAACATGCCGCACATCGTCGAGCTCGGCGTCGCCACCGAAGCCGAGCTGGCGCTGGACAGTTTTGCCGACCGCCTGCGCACCGAGGTGGTTGCCGTGAATGGCGTGTTTGCGCTGCCGACCTTTGTCGGCGCTTGGTCGCGCAAGCCGCCGGGTTGAAGCTCAGCGAGGGCCGGCCACCGCCTCGATGAACGTCGCGGCCAGATCCCGCAACTGCTTGCGACTGTAGCCGGCGCGCTCCATCACGGCCAGTCCGCGCGTGAACGTCACGATGACGCGCGCCAGCCGGGTCGCATCGGCCGCGCTTCGCTTGTCCGGCGCCGTGCCGATGGCCTTGCTGATCAACTGTTCGAGCTGTGTGAGCACGCCCTGCACGCGCTGACGCACATCCGCGCTTGAGATCGCCGCATCGAGCGCGGTGCGCGTGGTCAGGCAGCCGCGCGGCGGCGAACCATCGGTCATGTTGACGATGATCATGTCGAAGAAGGTCCTGAGCCCGGTCGCCGCGTCGTCCTGCGCCAGTGCGTTGCCGGCCGCTTCCAGGAATTGCTCGGCATAGCGATCGAAGGCGCGCAGGAAGATCGCTTCCTTGTCGCCATAGGCGTTGTAGAGGCTGCCGCGCTGCACGCCGGTGGCCGCCGCAAGATCCTGCATGGTCGCGTCGTGCAGGCCCTTGCGCCAGAACACGTCCAGCGCGGTTGCGACCACCTCGTCCTCGTCAAACTGACGTACGCCGACCATGTCTGCTCGCTCCACCCATCATTCTTGACATTATCGTCAAGATTGACAATCATGTCAAGAATGGAGCTTTTCAGGAGGTTCGAATGATCACCGCCGTCACCACGTTCAGATTGCCCAAGCCGCTCACGCGCGAGGAAGCGCGCAGCATCTTCCGGAGCACCGCGCCGCTCTATCGCGGCGTGCCGGGACTGTTTCGCAAGACCTATGTGCTGTCCGAGGACGGCATGACCGCCGGCGGGATTTATTTCTGGAGCTCGAGGGAGGGAGCGGAGGCGCTGTACACCGATGCGTGGCGCGCCCGCGCCCGCGATAAGTACGGCGCCGATCCGACGGTCACCTATTTCGAGAGCCCGGTAGTGGTCGACAATGTTGCCGAGCAAACTCTTTCCGACGCCTAGCGGCATCACAGGGCATTGAGTGCCCTGCGCGACGGAGCGAGCGGCAGCCACCGCGGAATCCGCCGCTTGGCGAGCCAATATGGCCGCCAGATCGCGCGCCAGGTCGGGCGGTCAAGGGCTGCGTCGCCCCATTTGCGCGGCTCCATGTCGATCCGCAACAGGTCGTGCGCATGCAGCCATTGGCGCGCGGCCCACCAAACCTCGCGTCGCACGGGGGTGTTTCGGATACCTCTGAGCTCGGCGATGCCGGGCAATGGGTCGTCAAACCGGACCGCTACCCTGAGGGTGGCGATGCGTTGCCCGGATCGCTTGACGCTCCAGAGCCGCGAGCGATTGTGTGCGAGGTTGGGGCCGTAGGTGCGCAGGCAATTCTGCATGGCCTCCGCCTCCTCGGAGATATCCGTGGTCGAGTTCAGCGGGACGAAGTCGTAGCCGTCAACGCGGCCCGGCTGCAGCCACATGTCCGCGATCTCCTGCAAGCCGAGGCTGACATGCAGGGCGATCATCGTATGCCACGCGTCGGCGGCCACGAGCGCCGCCTCCATCCTCATGCCCGGCGTCCATCTCCGGTCGATCAGCGTATGCCCCAGCGTGGTCGGTCGGGTGGAGAACCACGCCCACAGGCTGAGGAGCCGCAATCGCTCAGGATCGGTCCGTGGCGGCGCTCGGACCAGCTCGCGCGCGATCCAGACGGCCGCCGGCCCATGTGCGAGTTCAGCAACGGTAGCGACGGATTTGAGCCAGATCGGCGCGAGCCTCGGCAATTGCGGCAGATGGTTCGCGATCTGTCGGCGAAACAGTTCGTCATCGGGTAGCCCCGTGATCGGGCGCGTGAACGCTTCCGGCGGCAATTTGCGCAGCCACAGCGGTACGCCCGCCGCAGCGGCCGCCTCAGCGAGGGACTGGCCATGGATGACGCATGCGCGTGCGCGCGCAGGCTCGAGCCCCGCTTGCGGGACGGCCAGTGCAACGAGAAGCCCAGGAAAGCTTGCGGCCAGGTCCGCAAGACGCGTGTGCCGCATGGCCAGCGCGCGAACCTTTCCCTGAACATGCGGATGATATCTCCGCAGCTGCCGTTCGAGCAGCGCGGAGCGTGTGGCCTCCCGACGAGAGGCCACCAGAAGCGTCGATGTCATGACAATAGTTCCGCGAGCGCGGAGCCGGAGATCCGAGGTCGGTTCAATTACGTGTGGGTGTCAGGATTTCACCCGGGATCCAATCCCGGGACGCGCGTCAAATGTCGCGCGGCGAACCCGGGAAGCGCACAGACCTGAACATTCGTCGCCTCCTGCATTGAAGTTGCGGAGCGCTCCCATAGCTCATTTCCGGTCGATAGGCAACGTGAAGTTGTCCATCGCGCTTCGGCGACGTGGCGTGTGTGCGATGAGGAGTCTGACCGCGCCGTTGGCGACCAAGTCTCTTCACGATCCCGGTCAACGACGCTAGTCTCGTGAGCGGGGCTAACAAGAAACGTACGGGTGCGAGACCGCAATGACCCAACAGCAATTCTCCGATCCAGGTTCCCCAATTCTACCGCGCCGCAAGCTCGGCCGCACCGGGCTCGATGTCTCCATTCTCGGCTTCGGCACCGCGCCGCTTGGCGACCTGTTCGCGCGGCTCGACGACAATGCGGCGATCGCGGCGGCGGAACGGGCGTTTGCGCTCGGGGTCAATCTGCTGGATTCCTCGCCGCTCTATGGCCACGGCCTCGCCGAGCATCGCAGCGGCACCGCGCTGCGCCGCGTCGCGCGCGACGATATTGTCGTCTGCACCAAGGTTGGGCGCTGGATGGACCCGTTCCGCGGCCGTGGCGATGGCTCGAATTTCGTCGGCGGCGCGCCGCATCGCGCGGTGGTCGATTATTCCTATGACGGCACGATGCGCTCGGTCGAGCAGTCATTGCTGCGGCTCGGCACCGATCGTATCGACCTGCTGCTGATCCACGACGTCGACGTCTGGACCCATGGTGCCGACGCCATCGAGGCGCGATTTCGCGAAGCCATGGAGGGCGCCTATGTCGCGCTGGACAAGCTCCGCACCGAGCGCGTGGTCAAGGGCATCGGGATCGGCGTCAACGAGGCCGATATGTGCGTGCGCTTCGCCAAGGCAGGCACGTTCGACACCATGCTGCTCGCCGGCCGCTACTCGCTGCTGGAGCAGCCGGCGCTGGCCGAATTCCTGCCGCTGGCAGAGAAGCAGGGCATCGGCATGATGCTCGGCGGCGTGTTCAACTCCGGCATCCTGGCGACCGGGGCGGTGGCCGGCGCCAAGTACAATTACAAGGATGCGCCGCCGGACGTGATGCAGAAGGTCGCCGCGCTCGAGCGCGTCTGTCGCGCCCATGGCGTGGCGTTGCCGACCGCCGCGTTGCATTTCGCGCTCGGCCATCCGGCGGTCGCGAGCCTCGTGCTCGGTGCGCAGACCCCCCAGGAGGTCGAGCGCAACGTCGCCGCCCTGTCGTCGCCGGTGCCTGCGGCATTGTGGAGCGATTTGAAAGCCGAGCGGCTGCTCGACCAGCATGCGCCGGTGCCGGCATGATGCGGATCGACGCCCATCAGCACATCTGGACCTTGGCGCGCGCCGACTATGGCTGGCTGACGCCGGAGCGCGGGCCGATCTACCGCGACTTCGGCCTGGCCGATCTCGCACCGCATCTTGCCGCCGCCGGGATCGACGGCACCATCCTGGTGCAGGCCGCACCGACCGCAGCCGAGACCGCATTCATGCTCGACGTCGCCAAGGGCGCCGAGCAGGTGCGCGGCGTGGTCGGCTGGATCGACTTCGATGTGCCCGATGCCGCGGCGCGCGTCGATGCCGTCGCCGGGCGCGAGCTGCTGGTCGGCCTGCGTCCGATGGTGCAGGACATCGCCGATGACGACTGGTTGTTGCGGCCGGAGCTGGCGGCGCCGCTCGAGGCCATGGTACGTCATGATCTGGTGTTCGACGCGCTGGTGCTGCCGCGCCATTTTCCGCGGCTCATCCAGCTGGTCGACCGGCATCCGGATCTGCAATTCGTGCTCGATCATTTCGGCAAGCCGCATCTCGCCACCGGCGACATCGCGAGCTGGAAGGACGACATCGCAAACCTGGCAACCCGATCCAACGTCGTCTGCAAGCTGTCGGGACTGGCAACGGAGGCGGCGGCGAACTGGCAGGTCAGGGATTTGCGCGAGGCCGTCGATCATGCACTGGCCTGCTTCGGACCGCAGCGGATGCTGTGGGGCAGCGACTGGCCCGTCGTCAATCTCGCCGGCGGCTATGCGCAATGGTTCGCCGCGGCCGAGACCTTGCTGGCTGATTTGTCAAGTGACGCGAAGGCTGCGATTTTCGGCGGCAATGCGGCGCGCATCTATTTGTCAAGCCGCGGGCGGCCGACATCCCTGAAATAGATTGCCGCCCGCGCCTCATTTGATCCACAGCGCGCCTTGATGAATCAATCCGGGATGGTTCATAAGCGGCGTCCGCACCATCGCTGATCCGGTGGTGCAACGGGGTTAGAGAGAGAAGCGTGGCAAAGATTCATCATCAGATTGCGCAGGAGCTTGGGGTTCGCGACGAGCAGGTCGAGGCGGCGGTGACGCTGCTCGACGGCGGCGCCACGGTGCCGTTCATCGCGCGCTACCGCAAGGAGCTGACCGGCGCGCTCGATGATGCGCAGCTGCGCACGCTGGAAGAGCGGCTGACCTATCTGCGCGAGCTCGAGGAGCGTCGCACCGCGGTGCTCAATTCGATCCGCGAGCAGGGCAAGCTTGATGCCGCGCTCGAAGCCCAGATCATGGCGGCCGACAGCAAGGGCCGGCTCGAAGACATCTATCTGCCGTACAAGCCGAAGCGCCGCACCAAGGCCGAGATCGCCAAGGAAGCGGGCCTCGAACCGCTCGCCGATCAGCTGCTGACGCAGCCGCAAAACGATCCGAACGAGGCCGCCGCGCCCTTCGTCAATGCCGAGAAACAGGTCGCCGACGTCGCCGCTGCGCTGGACGGCGCGCGCGCCATCCTGGTCGAGCGCTTCGCCGAGGATGCCGACCTGATCGGCGCGCTGCGCGAGGAGATGTGGTCGAACGGCATCATGGCCTCGACCGTGCGCACCGGCAAGAAGACCGAGGGCGAGAAGTTCAAGGACTATTTCGATTTCTCCGAGCCGCTGCCGAAGCTGCCGTCGCACCGCATCCTGGCGCTGTTCCGCGGCGAGAAGGAGGAGATGCTCGACCTCGCGATCAAGCCGGAGGCCGAGGCGCCGGCTGTCGGCGTGCCAGGTCTCTACGAGCTCAGGATCATGAACCGCTTTGCGATCTCCAACCAGGGCCGCAAGGGCGACAAATGGCTGACAGAGACGGTACGCTGGGCCTGGCGCACCAAGATCCAGATCCATCTCAATATCGACTTGCGGCTGCGGCTGTGGACTGCGGCCGAGACCGAGGCGGTGCGGGTGTTCGCCTCCAATTTGCGCGATTTGCTGCTGGCGGCGCCGGCCGGCCCGCGCGCCACCATGGGGCTCGATCCCGGCTATCGCACCGGCGTCAAGGTCGCGGTGATCGATGCGACCGGCAAGGTGGTCGCACACACTGCGATCTTCCCGCACGAGCCGCAACGGCGCTGGGACGAGGCGCTCGCCATTCTCGGCAAGCTTGCGATCGAGCATGGCGTCGAGCTGATCGCGATCGGCAACGGCACCGCCTCGCGCGAGACCGACAAGCTCGCCGCCGAGCTCGTGAAGCGGCTGCCCGAGCGCAAGATGACCAAGATCGTGGTCTCCGAAGCCGGCGCGTCGGTCTATTCGGCCTCCGCCTTTGCCTCGAACGAATTGCCCGACCTCGACGTCACCATCCGCGGCGCGGTCTCGATCGCGCGGCGCCTGCAGGATCCGTTGGCCGAGCTGGTCAAGATCGATCCGAAGGCGATCGGTGTCGGCCAGTACCAGCACGATCTCGGCGAAGCCAAGCTGGCGCGCTCGCTCGATGCGGTGGTGGAAGATTGCGTGAACGCGGTCGGCGTCGATGCCAACACCGCTTCGGTGCCGCTGCTCTCGCGGGTGTCTGGCATCGGCGCGGGACTGGCGCAAAGCATCGTGCAGCACCGCGATGCCAACGGCCCGTTCAAGTCGCGCAAGGCGCTGAAGGACGTGCCGCGGCTTGGGCCGAAGGCGTTCGAGCAGTGCGCCGGCTTCCTGCGCATCAGCAATGGCGAAGACCCGCTGGATTCGTCCGGCGTGCATCCGGAAGCTTATCCGGTGGTGCGCCGCATCCTCGAAGCGACCAAGAGCGACATCAAGGCGCTGATCGGCAACGCCGATGTGGTGCGCGGGCTGAGGCCGCAATCCTTCGTCGACGACACCTTCGGTCTGCCGACCGTCACCGACATTCTGCGCGAGCTGGAAAAGCCCGGCCGCGACCCGCGTCCGGCGTTCAAGGCGGCGGTGTTCAAGGAAGGTGTCGAGGAGGTCAAGGACCTCAAGCAGGGCATGATCCTCGAGGGTACCGTGACCAACGTTGCGGCGTTCGGCGCCTTCGTCGATATCGGCGTGCATCAGGATGGGCTCGTACACATCTCCGCGATGTCGCGCAATTTCATCAAGGACCCGCGTGAAGTGGTGAAGCCGGGCGACATCGTCAAGGTCAAGGTTCTGGACGTCGAGGTCGCGCGCAAGCGCATCGCGTTGACCTTGCGGCTTGACGACGAGGTCGGGCCGAAGAAGGACAATGCGGGACCGTCGCGCGATTTCTCGCGCGGCTCGGCCAGGATGACATCGTCCGCGCCGCGCCGTCCGCAGGAGCAGTCCGGCGGCGGCGCGCTCGCTGACGCGCTGCGTCGCGCGGCCGAGAAGAGCGGGCGCGGCAAGCCGACCTGAGCCGCGTTGGCGTCATCGGCCATCTCACGGCGATACAGACAAGGGGCGGATCACGTTTCGCGGGTCCGCCCGGTTGCCTGCCGCTGAACGCCACAGAGTTGGTGGTGAACCGCCCATGAGCTACATCAGTCCGCGCGAGAGCCATAGGTGCGCCCTGCTGTCCCGGAGCCTTTCGAGAGCTCGGTGGGCGGCGATGTAGTCGATATCGCTGGGCGTCACGCCGATATCCATCAGCTCCCTGTCGCTGAGGTCGCGCAAGCTCACGCGTAAACTCCTGCGTTGTTGCCAGTTGCGGAAAGCACGCCAGCACCGCTGAAGCAAACCTGGGAGGCTCCGCGTCGATGCGACCGGTGGTCCAGCCGCCTCCTTTTCCGAGAAAGCGTCTCTCCGCGCCGCGATGGAGGCATCGGGGCACGTCTCGGCCAACGCATCGCCCGGGGCGTCTTTCGCCAAGGCGATGGCGCGGCTGAGCCCTGCGGCATCGCGCCCGGGCTCGGCTGTGAAGTTCGTCTGTTGAGGTGGCATCGCACGCTCCTGCTGTTGTGCCGGCAGGAGTGTGGCCAAACAAAAGGCCCCGTCCGATGCCGGCGGGGCCTGGTGAAAGATCGCGTCGTCGAATTCCTAGCGCGCGACTCCTTCCACGGCCCAGCAAGAGTGGGTCATGTTTTTACGGTTCGCGGTGCGCACGACGGTGACCATGTCGGTTGGCTATCACGGGGATCGCGCAAAATCAAGGGCTGCGCCTGCGCCACGCGCATCCTGGAGTCGAGCGGTCCTGACTGACGTGAGGATCGTTTGAAAGTTTGAAGCGGAAGCCCGAAGCGTGCCGCAGGCGGAAAGCCTCGCGCCAATCCTAAATCCGCTGTCAGAATCTGGCGCATTTGTCAGTTGAAGTCGGCCTCACGCTTGCGTCTTCTGAGCATCCTCTGCTTGCGGCGATGAGAGTTCGCCGCGGTCCCAATCAGGGAGGATATCTCGATGACGAACAGGCTTCTCAAATGTCTCACGGCGGCGACGCTCGCGGTCAGCGTTGCGCTTGCCCCCGCGGCTCTTGCCAGAGGCGGCGGTGGTGGTGGTGGTGGCGGACATGGCGGCGGCGGTGGTTTCGGCGGCGGCCACGGCGGCGGCTTTGCCGGCGCCATGGGCGGTGGCATGCATGGCGGCGGCTTTGGCGGCGGAATGCATGGCGGAGGTTTCGGCGGCGGTATGCGTGGCGGAGGCATGGCGTTTGCCGCGATGGGCGGCGGCGGCCATTTTGCCGGCGGCCATTTCGGTGGCGCGCGCTTCGCCGGCGCTCCCGCATTCGGCCCGCGATTTGCCGGCGCCGGATTCCACGGCGGACGCTTCTTCCATCACGGCGGCTTCTTCCATCATCATCGCTTCCATCGCTTCGCATTCTTCGGCGCGCCTTACGTCTATGCCGATTACTACGAAGGCTGTTACCGCAGGGTATGGACGGCTTACGGGCTGCAATGGGTCAATGTGTGCGGGGACTATTGGTGATCGCCCAACCAACCGCACCGTTGTCGCGGTCGTCGCCAGGCGTTCCATCCAGCCCCGGATTGGGATAGTCTGGCGGCGGCTGTCGCGGGGCACGGGCACTCGGAGAGTTTGCGAACTCGACAGGGTTCAAGACAACTCGGAGAGTTTTGCACAATGACCGGAGCTCACCGCCGCATTCTCGTCGTCGAGGACGATCCTGAAACCGCGGGCCAGCTCGTCGAGGAGCTCACCACCAGCGGCTATGAGGTCGATCTGGCCGCGAACGGCCGCGAGGCGCTGAGCCAGGGCGCGGCGCGCGACTATGCCGTGATCACGATCGATCGCATGCTGCCCGACATCGATGGCATCACGGTGATGCGCCAGATGCGCGACGACGGCATCGCAGTGCCGTTCCTGATCATCAGTGCGCTCGGCGAGGTCGACGATCGCGTGCGCGGCCTGCGCGCCGGCGGCGACGACTATCTGGTCAAGCCGTTCTCCTTTGTCGAGTTGCTGGCGCGGCTGGAGGCGCTGGGCCGCCGCAGCGAGACCGTGGCCAAGGAGACCATCCTGCGGGTCGGCGATCTCGCTGTCGATCTGATTGCGCGAACGGCGAGCCGCCGCGGCCGCAAGATTCCGCTGCTGCCGAAGGAATTCCAGCTGCTCGAATATCTTGCGCGCAACGAGGGCCGCGTGGTGTCGCGCGCCATGCTGTTGCAGCATGTTTGGGATCTGCATTTCGATCCCTCGACCAACATCATCGATGTCTATGTCGGGCGGGTGCGCCGCAAGGTCGACGACCAGCAAGCCTATCCGCTGATCCACACCATTCGCGGCATCGGGTACTGCCTCCGTGCTCCTGGCTAAGACCCTCGGGTCATCGACATTCCGCCTGGCCTTGATCGCCATCGGCGTCTTTGGCCTGATCGTGTCCGCGATCTTCGCCTATGTCTATTGGTCGACGCTGTCCTATGTGCGCGACAGGTCCGACCGCGCTATCATGATCGAGCAGGCGAGCCTCGATGAGGCCTATGCGCGGTCCGGCCGTGGTGGCCTGACCGCGTTGATCGCCCAGCGCGTCGTCGACAAGAACTTTGCCGATCATGTCTATCTGCTGGCCGGTCCCGGCTCCGCGCCGCTCGCCGGAAATCTCAAGCAATGGCCGGCGGACGCTTCCGGGCAGGGATGGGCCGAGTTTCGCACCTCGCTGCCGGCGCTCTCTTCGGGGTCGGCGCTGATGCGCGGCGTGACGGAGACCCTGTCAAACGGTGATCGGCTGCTGGTCGGCCGCGACATCAGCGACCTCGACGGCTTCATGGCGCAAATCAGGGCCGCCGGCATCGCCGCCGTGCTGCTGATCATCGGCCTTGCCGCCGCCGCCAGCATCGGGGTCACGCGGCGAACCGTCGGCCGGATCGAGCAGATCAATGCGATCAGCCGCGCCATCATGCTGTCCGGCCTTGACCAGCGCATCCCGCTCCGCGGCAGCCATGACGAATGGGATCGCGTCGCCGAGAATCTCAACCTGATGCTGGACCGCATCCAGACCCTGATGGGGGACGTCAAGCAGGTCGGCGAGAACATTGCCCATGATTTGCGCACGCCGTTGACCCGGATGCGCGGCCGGCTGGAGAAGGCCTACCATGCCCCGCGCAACCAGCAGGCCGACGCGGCGCTGATCGGCGACACCATTGCCGATCTCGATGCGGTGCTCGGGATGTTCGCGTCGATCACGCGGATCTCCGAGATCGAGACGCGGGCCCGCAAGGGCGCGTTCCGCATCGTCAATCTCGTCGAGATCGCCGGCGAGGTGGTCGAGCTCTACGACGCTGCGGCCGAGGAGGTCACCACCCATCTCGAGCTTGCCGGCGATCCCGCGGTGCAGGTCACAGGCGACCGCGACCTGCTGTTCGATGCCATTGCCAATCTCGTCGACAACGCCATCAAGCATGGCCGCCCGGGCGGGCGGGTGATCGTGACCTGCGACAACGACGAGAACGGTGCGGTAATTGCGGTCGCCGATGACGGTCCCGGTATCCCGGCCGAGCAGTACGACCACGTTTTCAAGCGCTTCTACCGGCTCGAGCAGAGCCGCTACACGCCGGGCAACGGCCTCGGCCTCAGCCTGGTCGCAGCGGTCGCGAGCCTGCACGGCGCGCGGATCGAACTGCGCGACAACGCGCCGGGACTGTTGTGCAGGCTCGTGTTTCCTGCGGCTGAGACGTAGGGTGGGTGAGCCGAAGGCGCAACCCACCAGCGCCATTCTCATCCGGCAACGATGGCGGGTTACGCTTCGCTAACCCGCCCTACGAGCTGCGCTGCTTGGGATGTGAAGCGGCATTTCTGCCGACGTCGTCCCGGGCAAGCGAAGCGCGACCCGGGACGACGGTGGGATGGGGACCGCTCAAAACCTCGCCGCCATCTCCGCCAGTCGCCGATGCGACGCCTCCCGCGCCGTGCGGATCGGCTCAGTGGGCCCGGTGGTCGGGCCGATCGGCACGAAGCGTACGTCGCTGATGCCGATGAAGCGCAGCACTTCGCGCAGGTACGGCGTCGCCATGTCGATGCGGCCGCGGTTCATGCCGGTGACGAAGTCGCTGCCGCTGGCCAGGATCACAACCGTCGGGCGGTCCTTGAGCAGCGGCAGATAGCCCTGCGCTGGGTCGAAGCGGAAGGTCAGGCCGGGCTGGATGATGACGTCGAGCCACTGCTTGAGCTTGTAGGGGATGGAGAAATTCCACATCGGCGTCGAGATCAGCACGCGATCGGCCAGCGACAGCCGCAGTGCGAGTCGCTCGGCGACGGCGAAGGCGTCGTGCTGCGAATTGGTGAAGCTCTTGCCGCCGATCCGGGCGTATTTCGCTTCGAGCAGATAACCCTCGAATTCCGGCAGCGGCTCGCGCCACAGGTTCATCGCGTCGATCTCCCAGTCCGGCCGCGCCTCGCGGAATCGATCGAGAAAGACCCGCGCGCCGGCCGCCGATTCCGAATCGGCGCGGGGAGAGCAGGCAAGATGCAGCAGCTTCGGCACCGCGCCTCCTCAGCCGAGCGCCTTGATGACGGTGTCGGCGTTGGTCACGACGGACACGTTCTGCAGCGCGAAGTTGATCGCGGCGTTGTGCCAGTCGGCATTCATGGTCGAGCAGCAATCCTCCGGCACGATCATGAAATAGCCCTTGTCGGCGCCGGTGCGCGCGGTGTGCTCGACCGACATGTTGGTCCAGGCCCCGGTGTTGATGATCATGTCGCGGCCGGTCGCCTTCAGGATGGTCTCGAGCCGTGTGCCTTCCCAGGCGCTCATCCGCATCTTCTCGACCACGAAGTCGCCCGGGCGCGGCTCGAGCCCCGAGACCGGCGCCGCGCCCCAGCTGCCGCGTACCATCGCCTTGCTGTCGACCAGCCCCTCGAACAGCGGAGCGTTCAAGGTCACGCCGGGCGCCCCCGGCTCGACCACGAACCAGACGTGAATGATGGCGACGCCGCGCGCCCGCGCGGCCTCGGCGACGCGGCGGACATTCTCGACGACATGCTGTTGTCTTGCATGTGCGGGCGCGCCGGACTCGGCGAACGCGCCGCCATCCATGATGACGTCGTTCTGCATGTCCTGGATGATCATCGCGCAGCGCTGCGGATCGATCTGCATCTCGCCGGCGGCGAGATTCGGCGCGGGCGCGGATGACGCGGCACCGGCGCCGCGCTTGCCGCTCATATAGGGCTCATGGCGCGGCCCGACCCTGGTCGGGATCGCATAGACCGAATGGGTCGCGGTCAGATACAGCGTGCGGAAATCGGCGCCGCCCCAGGCGAGGTTGGCGACGAGCTCCGGCAGGCGGACCTTGCCGAGCAGATTGCCATCAGGCGAATAGACCCAGACGCCGCCGGGCGCGGTGACCCAGACATTGCCGCGCTGGTCGCACTTCATGCCGTCGGGCAGGCCGGGCTCGAGCTCGGAGCGGATGCCGGAGGCGAACACGCGCGGATTGCCGAGTGCGCCGTCGGCGCCGACATCGAAAGCGCGGATCAGCGCCTGCACGGTGTCGTTGACATAGAGGATGCGCTCGTCGGGCGAGAAGCACAGCCCGTTCGGCTGCTCGAACAGATAGCGGTCGACCAGCAATTTCGGCGCGCCGCCGCCTGGCGGGACGCGATAGACGCCCTGGAAGCCGAGCTGGCGCGGCCGCTCGACGCCATAGACCGGCATGCGGCCATACCAGGGGTCGGAGAAATAGATTGCGCCACTCGAATGCACGCAGACGTCGTTCGGACTGTTGAGCTCCTGGTTCTCGTAATGCGAGGCCAGCACCTCCCGTCGTCCGTCGGGTCGCTCGCGGATCAGTGACGACGTCGCATGCTCGCAGACGATCAGGTTGAGGTCCGCGTCATAGGTCATGCCGTTGCATTTGTTCGATGGCCGCTTGACTTCGACCACGCCGCGCCGCGCATCCCAGCGCCGGCGCACGTCGCCCGGCATGTCAGAGAATAGCAGGAAATGCTCCAGCGGATGCCAGATCGGTCCTTCCGTGAAATCGAAGCCGGTGCCGACCTGGCCGACCGGCGCATACGGGTCGATCAGGTCTTCGAACTCGCTACGCAGCGTGACATGCGTCATCGCATTCGTCCTCGCTGTTACGCCGGGAACCAGTTGCGTTGCGGCAGGCTCTGCACGACGGGCCCGGGCACCTGGTCGTGCAGGCGGCCGACCACCGCGCCGCCCTCGATCTTGGCCGGGCGATCATGCACCGGCAATAGATAGCGGGAGCTGGAAAGCAGCTTCTTGATCGCGGCCTTCTCGGCGCGCTTGCTGGTGCCATGATTGCCTGTCGTGCGCGGCTCGGCGTCGTGGATTTCGTTGAATGGATTCACGATCTGGTCGTTGAAATCGTAGATCACGTCGCCGCAGATCGTCGCGATCCCGTCGGCGGTGTGGACGTGGATGTTCATCGAGCCTTCGGTATGGGCGTTGGCCGCGTCGCAATAGACGCCGGGCATCAGCTCGACCGGGCCGGTGATTTCGAGGTCGAGGAAGCGCAACGCGCTCTTGGTGTGCAGCCGATCGATCAAATGCTTGATGTCGGGCGCGGGATATTGCGGGTGCATCAGGCCGGAGACGGAATATTCCAGCTCCTTGCGGTTGAGGACGACGGTGGTGTTCATCGGAAACAGATCGTCCTTGCCGGCATGGTCGATGTGCAGATGGGTGTGGCAGACGAAGCGCACGTCGCCCATCCGCACGCCGTGACGCGCCAGCTGGTTCTCGATCATGTTCTCGTGGAACTGGAGCCCGCGCATGCCGAGCGTCTCCATGATCTGGTTGGAGCGATAGCCGGTATCGACCAGCACAGGGTAGGGGCCGCCGAGGATCAAAAAGCCGAGCGTCAGCACGCGGCGCGTGCGGCCGCAATTGTGCCCGAGCACGAGGAAGCTCGATTCCAGCTCGATATCGCCATAGTCCAGGACCTTGATCTCCAACGGCATCGCTCTCCCTCCAAATTCGTATTCGTTTGTGTTTGTGTCGACGTCGCGTCTACGGCCCCAGCCGATAGACCCGCGCCGCCGTTGTGCTGAAGATCGCCTCGCGCTGCTCGGGACTTAACCGTTCGGCGGCCGCCTTGAAGGCGTCGACGAGATCGCGGTAGCTGGTCCACAGTTTCTCGATCGGAAAGTTGGAACCGAACAAGCAGCGATCCGCGCCGAAGATCGCGACCGTGTCGATGACGATGCCGGCGATGTGCGCGGGATCGTTGCGATGGATGAAGGTGCCGAGCCCAGACAACTTCGACACCACGTTCGGGCATTGTGCCAGCCGCGCCATGCCGGCGCGCCAGGCGGCGCGGCCTTGCGGCGACAAGTCTTCCAGCATGCCGGCATGTTGCAGGATGAAGGTCACATCGGGGCAGGCCTCGGCGAGACCTGCGGCATCGGCCATCTGTGGCGCGAACACCTGCAGATCAAAACTCCAACCGTAATCGGCGAGGTGGCCGACATTGCGCCGGGTCACCGGGTCGGTGCAGAGATCGGGACGTGTCGCGAAGCGATACAGCGGGTTGTCGTGCCAGTGCAGCTGCATGCGCACCCCGCGCATCAGCGGATAGCGCTGCAGGCGATCAAGCTGAGGGCGGACGTCGTGGACGGAAAAGTCTGCATAGGCGACGAGCGCGTGCGGCCAGCCATGCTGGTCAGCGGTCTGCTGCACCCAGGCCGCTTCATCCTCGAACTGGCCGTTCGGCCAGTTGGTCTGGACATAGACCGAGCGGGTGACGCCGGTGCCTTTGAGGTCGTCGAGATATTCCTCAATCGGATAGTCGCGACGGATCGGCTCGTAGGGGCCGAAGATACGTGGCTGCATCGGGCCGGACAGCCAGGCGAGATCGGCCTGGCGCCAGATATGATGATGTCCGTCGACAATGCCGGTCACGCAGCTCTCCTCATTCCAAGCGATAGCAGATGCGCGACGACAGCCGCGCTCGATGCACCGTCCACGAGATCATCGACGAAGCGCTCGATCGCGATCAGCGCCTCGGTCTGCGGCTTGAAGCCGGGCGAGGTCGCGAGCGGCGTCAGCCAGCTGACGCGCCAGGCCCGGCGCGACAGTTTTGCCACGGCATCGCGCAGTGCGGCCGGATCTCCGCGCTCGAGGCCGTCGGAGACGATCACGACCGCGGCGCCGCGGGCATAGCCCGCGAACCGCGGCACCGCGAGGAAGGCCTGCAGTGCATCGCCGATCCGAGTGCCGCCGTCCCAGTCGCTGACCAGGAACGAGGCTGCGCTCAGGGCCTGCTCGCGGCGTTTCAGCCGCAGCGCAGGGGTGACGCGAGTCAGCCGTGTGCCGAAGGTGAAGACCTCGACATTGCCGGCCGACTGCACCAGCACGTGTGCTAACCGCATGTTCTCCTCGGTGCGCGCCTTCATCGAGCCGGAGACGTCGATCAGCAACAGCATCTTGCGCGGGCGCTGGCGGCGGCGCATCCGGCCGAGCCGCAGCACTTCGCCATCATTGCGGACGCTGTCACGCAGTGTGCGGCGCAGATCGGCGAACGGGCCGGAGCGCGCGCGGCGGCGCCGGTGGCCGCGCCGCCGCGGCAGCCGCTGGGCCGCCTCACGTGACAGCCGGCGTAGCGGATCGCTGGTCGGGACTTGCGCAAATCTGCGCTCGACCAGTGCCTCGGCGCGCGCCGCGGCGAGGCCGGATTCGTTGGCTTCGTCGGCAAGCGGCGGCTCGTCCTCGCCGCGGCCCTCCTCCTGCAGGCGGACGGTCTCCTCGTCCTCGCCTTCGGCCTGCTCGATCGCATCAGTGCCGCGGAAATGGAGGTCGAACAGCCGGTCATAAGTCGCGCGGCGCTCCGGGGGCGGAGCCAAGGTCGCGAGCCCGGCTTGTCGGATATGCTCCAGGCTTCTCGGTCCGAGCAATTCGATCGCGGCGAGGAAGCTCGTGGTCTGCTCCGGCGCGACCGAGAAGCTGTTGGCGCGCAGCAGCGCGACAAACGACACGAAGATCCGTGCGGCGCGCGGCAGCTGGAGATCGTCGCTCACGCGGCCGCCTCCGCGATGATGGCATCGAGGCGCGGCGAGATGAAATGCAGATCCTCCTCGTCCTTCAGCGCAACGCCGATCGAGCGCCTGAAGGCATCGGGCCAGCGCGCGCCGCCCTTGTTGAGCAGGGTTGCGGCTTCGGCCCAGTCGACCGCTTCGGCGATGCCCGGCGCCTTGCTCAGCGGCTCGCGGCGCAGCCGGCCGACCGCGGCGACCACGGCGCGGGCGGTGGCCTCGGCGACGCTGGAGGCGCGCATCATCACGATGCGGGCTTCGCGTTCGGCGTTCGGATAGTCGATCCAGTGATAGACACAGCGCCGCCTCAGCGCTTCGTGCAGGTCGCGCGTCCGGTTCGAGGTCAGCACCACGACCGGATGCTCGGCGGCGCGGATGGTGCCGCGCTCGGGGATCGAGATCTGGAAATCGGAGAGGAATTCGAGCAGGAAGGCCTCGAACTCCTGGTCGGCGCGGTCGATTTCGTCGATCAGCAGCACCGTCGCGTCGGGCGCGCGCAGTGCCGCGAGCATCGGGCGTTCGATCAGGAACGACTCGCCGTAGATGTCGATGCTCTCTTCGCCGGCCTGCCGGATCGCCAGCATCTGGCGCGGATAGTTCCACTCATAGAGTGCCGCCGAAGCGTCGATGCCCTCGTAGCATTGCAGCCGGATCAGCCGGCGTCCGAGCACGGCGGCGATCGCCTTTGCCGCCTCGGTCTTGCCGACCCCCGGCGCGCCCTCCAGCAGCAGCGGCTTGCCGAGCGCAAGCGAGAGATAGGAGGCGGTCGCGATGCCGTCGTCGGCGAGGTAATAGGCCGCGCGCAGCGCCTTCTCCAGCGCCTCGGGGCTGTCGATGCCGACGATGTTGCTGCGGACCGGCATGGAAAACCTCAGCGCCGCGGCTGCGGCCGTGCGCCGCCCTGCGCCCGGATCGCGCGCAGTACTTTTTCCGGCGTGATCGGCAGGTCGTCGATCCGGACGCCGACCGCGTTGAAGATCGCGTTGGCGACCGCAGGCAGCACCGGATTGGCGCACATCTCGCCCGGTCCCTTGGCGCCGAACGGACCGTCGGGTGCGGGACGTTCCAGTACCGCGATGTCGTGCGGGCAGATGTCTCCCGGACCCGGCATCTGGTATTCGACGAAGTCGCGCGGCCCGTGGACCGGCTCCGGATAGTAAGGCTCCGGCGTCTCGAAGAGCGCGTGGCTGACGCCCATCCAGGCGCCGCCGACCAGCTGCTGCTCGACCAGCCGTGGATTGAGCGCGCGGCCGAGCTCATAGGCGGAATCCATTCTGACCATGTCGACCTCGCCGGTCTCGTCGTCGACCTCGACCTCGGCGACGAGACAGGCATGCGCGTAGCAGGTCGCCGGCGACATCTCGCCGGTCTCGGGATCGACGTCGGACAGTGGCACCAGGAAGATGCCGCGGCCGGAGATCGTCTTGCCCTGTTTGAATTGCGCGGCGATCGCAACATCCTTGGTCGAGATCGAGCGATGCGGCGCGCCCTTGACGTGGATGTTGCCGCGACCGTCGGTCTCGAGATCGGCGGCATTCACTTCGAGTTCCTCGGCCGCCGCCTCCATCATCACGCCGCGCGCCTCCCGCGCCGCCGCCATTACGGCGTTGCCGACGCGATGCGTGCCACGCGATGCGAACGAACCCATGCAGTGCGGCCCGGTGTCGGAGTCGGCGGTGTCGACATAGACGTCCTCGACCGGCACGCCGAGCGTCTCGGCGCAGATCTGGCGGGTCACCGACTTCATGCCCTGGCCGAGATCGATCGAGGACAGCGCCACGGTGAACTTGCCGCTGGGGTTGGAATGCACCAGCGCCTGGCTCGGATCGCCGCCGAGATTCATGCCGATGGGATAATTGACCGACGCGATGCCGCGTCCGCGATGCCTGGTCATGGTCAGCGCCTCCTGGTGCCGAAGACGGAAGAGAAACGGGTAGCGCCATGCGAGGGCGCGCTCGGCCGTGGCGGCGAGGGTGGCGTCGGGGGAGGAGGCGGTGGTGGCGGTTCGCGGCTCGCGGCCGGCGCACGGTCATACGTGGTGCGCTGCTGCGACGGTGCGGCCGCTGGCGGGTGCGATTCACGCGGCGTCAGCGTCACGGCTGCACGGATGCCGCCGCCGTCCTTGCGCGACGACATCCGCTTGAACTCCTCGCGAAGCGGCCATTTGGCCTTCTCGGCTGCGACCTGCACGCATTCGATCAGCGCGGTGTTCTTGGCCTCGCGACGATGCGCCTTCATGTCGCCGTCGCGATACGCATTGAGGATCCGGAATTCCATCGGGTCCATGCCGACCAGATGGGCGAGCTTGTCCATCTGGCACTCGATGGCGAAATCCATCGCGGTGACGCCGAAGCCGCGCATCGCGGTGGCGGGCGTCCGGTTGGTGAAGACGCAATAGACGTCGCCATGGACGTTCGGGATCGTGTAGGGCCCGGGCAGATGCGCGGCGCATTTCACCGCCGCATAGCTCGACAGCCGCGTATAGGCGCCGCTATCGAAATAGGCGCGCACCTTGCGGGCGACGACACGGCCGTCGCGCATCACGCCGTCCTTGATGTAGATGCGCTCGGCGCCGCGCGGCGGGCCATATTGCATCTCCTCCTCGCGCCCGAACACGTAACGCACCGGTCGCCCCGTCAGCATCGCGCCGAGGATGCAGAGCGGCTCGGTCAGCGTATCGACCTTGCCGCCAAAGCCGCCGCCGACCGTGCCGCCGATGAAGTGGAACGTGTTGGACGGCACGTCGAGGATCTTTGCGCAGGTATCGACCGAGAAGAACAGCGCCTGCGTCGAGGTGTAGACGATATAGCGGCCATTGGTGTCAGGCGCCGCGATCGAGCCGTTGGTCTCGGTCGGGGCGTGCTCGATCGGCGACATCTGGTAGCGTTGCTCCAGCACATGGTCGGCCGCGGCCAGCGCGCGGTCGGCGTCGCCGAACCGCAGCTGCTGGCGGTCGTAGGTCTCGTGATAGGTGAAGGTGTTCTTGGGATAGACGTCGTTGACGACGGGTGCGCCCGGCTTCAGGGCGTCCTCGACGTCGAACACCGCCGGCAGCGGCTCATAGTCGATCTTGACCTTGGCGATCGCCTCATAGGCCTCGCGCGGGCTGTCGGCGACGATGGCGACGATCGGCTCACCCTTGTAGCGCACCTTGTCGAACGCCAGCGACGGCTCGTCGTCCTTGCCGAAATTGATCAGCGAGAGCAGCGTGTTCAGATTGCGCGGCACGTCGGAGGCGCGGATCACCCGCCGCACCCCCTGCGAGCGCTCGGCCTCGGAGGTGTCGATGCGCCGCAGCCGTGCATGAGAATGCGCGCTGCGGACCACTTTCAGGTGCAGCATGCCCTGCAGCTTATGGTCGTCGAAATAGGGCGAGGTGCCGGTGACATGGCCGAGCATGTCCTGGCGCTGCGTGCCCTTGCCGATCTCTTTCAGGTTATCGTCGCGCTCCTCGGCGAAGAGGTCCTTGCGTAATTCCAGCATGGCACTGTTTCCTTACGCGCGGGCGCGGCCGCCGGAGGCGGCAGCCAGCACGGCGTTGATGATCGGCTCATAGCCGGTGCAGCGGCAGATATTGCCGGAGATCGCCTCAACCACCTCGGCGCGGCTCGGCTGTGGATTACGATCGAGCAGCGCCTTGGCGGCCATCAGCATGCCCGGCGTGCAATAGCCACACTGCGCGGCGAAATTGTCGGCGAAGGCGCGCTGTAGCGGGTGCAGATTGGGACCGTCCTTGATGCCGTCGAGCGTCTCGACCGATCGGCCGGCGATCGTCTCGGCCAGTGTCAGACAGGAGAGATGCAATTCGCCGTCGATCAGCACGCTGCAGGTCCCGCAGCCGCCCTGGCCGCAGCCGAATTTCGGCGTCATGTCGCCGATCAGCTCACGCAGTGCGACCAGCAGATTGGTGCCGCCGTCGACGAAGATCGCGACGTCGCGGCCGTTATGGCTGAATTGGAGAGGGGTCTTGGCCATGCGCTCTATTCCTGACCGGACAACAGGCGGCGGAGATGTACGCCGACGATCTCGCGGCGATACCAGGCGCTGGCGAGTGCATTGTCGCCGGGCGACGTTCCCTCGACGGCTGCTGTCGCCGCCGCACTGATCGTCGACGCGTCGAGCGCGCGGCCTTCCAGCGCGCGCTCGGCGGCACGGGCGCGGATCGGCGTCGGCGCCATCGAGCCGAGCGCCACGCGGGCGCCGACGATGCGGCTGCCGTTGACCGGCAGATGCGCCGCGAGCGTAATCACCGCGCCGCCCTTGGGCTTGATCCGTGCGATCTTGCGGTAGCGGAAGGCATCGGCGCTGCCGGGCTTGGCAAAGGAGATCGCCAGCACCAGCACGCCGGTCTGCCGGTCGCGCGATTGCAGGAATTCGTCGATCGGGATCTCACGGCCGCCGAGCCCGCCTTGTACCGACACCATTGCATCGAGCGCGAGCATCGCGACCGTGAAGTCGCCATATGGCACCGGCGCGAACAGATTGCCGCCGACGGTTCCCATGTTGCGCACCGCCGGGCCGCCGATCGAGCGGGCAGGGCCGTGCAGGAAGGCGAGATCGCGTTCGGCCAGGATGCGGGCAAAGGTGACGCCGGCGCCGAGCGTGATGCGCGAGCCCGACGCGTCGATCCGTGTCATGGCCTGGTCGCTGGCGCGCACCACGGTCGAGATCGAGATGTCGCCCTCGTTCAGCGCCCGCATCACCAGCGTGCCGCCGCCGAGATAACGGGCGCTACGATCGGACGACAGCGCCGCCGCGGCGTCGTGGGTATTGGTGAAGGTCTTCACCGTGACTGGCATGATGTCCTTCCCGCTTACGCGGCCTCCTTCAGATGCCGGCGGATGGCCTCAAAGCCGGCCTGGTAGATATCCTCTGAGACCATCTGCGTGATGCGGTCCCGGTCTTCGATCCGGGTCGAGAAGCGCGATTCCCAGTGCCAGAAGGTACGGTCGCCGTCGGTGACCGGCAGCAGGCGGACATGCGCCACGTAGTTGAACATCGGGATCGGCGTATCAAGCAGGCAATAGCTGAACGACTGTTCGAGATCGGAGAGCGCCAGCAGCTGCTCGCGCAGCTCGGCGCCGTCCTTCAGTTTGAAGCGCCTGACGCAGCCGATCTTGTCGGAGGGCTGCGCGCGCTCGATGCCGCTTGTCGCGACCGCCGGGTGCCAGCGGTCATGACCGTTGAAATCGCGCAGCACGGCCCACACCGCATCGGTCGGTGCATCCACGATCGTGCTTTTGACGATATGCGGCACGGCCTATCCCCCAAACGCCCGCTTCAGGGCGTCGAAGCCGGCCTGGAACACGCCGCCGCCGATATTGTTGACCAGCTCGATCTCGCGCTCCGGCGCGCAGTCGAACTCGGCGGTCCACTCCATGAAGGTCTGGTCGCCATCGGTGACCGGCGTCAGCCGCAAGGTCGCGACGTAATTCTCGACGCCCATCGGCGATTCCAGGATCGAGTAGGTGCAGAACATGTCGTAGTCGGATAGCCCGAGCAGCTTCTCCCTGATCCGGTCACCGTTGCGCAGCCGGAAATCCCTGACGCAGCCGATCTTGTCCGAGGGCTCGCCGCCCTCGATCCGGCTCTCGGCGATCGCCGGGTGCCAGTTCGGCAGGCCGTTGAAGTCGCGGACGCGGGCCCAGACCCGGTCATTGCGGGCGTTGACGACGGTGGAGACGTAAACCCGTGCCATGTGTCAGCTCAGTCCTTCTTGCGCGGCGTGCGCTCGGGGCGCGCCGGCTCGCCGCCGCCCTCGGAGGCCGCCGGTTTGGCATCGCCGCCGCCCTTGCGTGCGGAGTCCTTGATGCCCTGCATGTCGCGGGCCTCACGAATCAGGCCGGGCATCTTGGCCAGGCTGCCCCCCTCGACGCCGATGTCTGACAGGATCGAGTCGATCAACGGCGCCTGCACGCGGTAGCGCAGCGCGGAATCGATCACCTCGTCGGTGGCGCTGCGGCCAGAGCCGCCGCCATTTCCATTGCCGTTGAGGCCGTCGACCTGGAGGATGCGGATGCCCTCGATCTTCTCCATCGGCTTGACGCTCTCGCGCACGATGCCCTCGATCCGGTCGAGCAGCTTGCGGCGGAACAGCGAGTAGCGTGCCTGGTCCGTCAGCACGTTCTCCGCCTCGTTGAGCAGGCGCTGCGCCTCGGCCTCGACCGCGGCGCGGACACGTTCGGCGTCGGCAGCGATCTTGGTCTCCTCGGCCTGCTTTTCGGCAAGCAGCACCTCGACCGTCTTGCGCCGCTTCGCGATCTCGCTTTCGCGCGCGGTGACGACGCGCTCGGCGGCCTCGGTCGCACGGATCCGGGCGTCCTCGGCGGCAGCGCGCGCCGCAGATTCCTCAAGCGACTTCTGATGCAGCGCGATGGCCTTCTCCATCAGCGCGGTCTCGACATCCTTCTCGCGGTTGACCTCGAGCTTGCGCAGCTCGCGCTCGCGGCCGACCCTGGCCTCATCGAGGCCACGATCCGACGCGATCCGGGCGCGTTCGACCTCCTCGCGCGCGGCAATCTCGGCCTCCTGTAACGACTGGTTGCGGGCGACTTCGAGCTGCTCGATCGAGCGGCGCCGTTCGATCCGGGCCGCTTCCAGCGCCTGCTCGCGCGAGACGTCGGTGGTGTCGACTTCCTTGCGCGCCACAATCTCGGCCTGCCTGACCTGGCGGTCGGCATCGATCCGCTCGGAACGCTTGGCGGCGAGCGCGATCACGCGCTCCTCGTCGGCGAGCTCGATCGTCTTCCTCTGGTCGATATTGAGCACTTCGCGGGTTCTGGACGAGGCGATCCGCTCGCTTTCCAGCGCCAGCTCGACGTCGATCCGCTGTCGCTCGATGGCGTCGCGGCGCTTCAGCTCGGCGGCCTCGATCGCCTCGGTGCGCGCGATTTCGAGCCCGCGGGTCTCGCGCTCGGCACGAATGCGTTGTGCGGCAACCGACTTCTCCTGCGAGATCCGTGCCGCCTCGATCGCCTCGCGCGAGGCGATGTCGGCTTCCTCGATCGCGCGGGTGCGCGCGATTTCAAGTGCGCGGACGTGCTCCTCCTGGGCGATCCGCGACGCTTCAGTGGCCTCGCGCGCGCTGATGCCGGCGATCTCGACCGCCTGGTTGCGCTCGATTTCGAGCTTGCGGGTGGTGTGGTCGGCGGCAATGCGCTCGGCGGCCAGCGTCTTCTCTCTGATAATGCGGGCGGCCTCGACCGCCTTCTGCGCCTCGATCTCGGCTTCCTGGATGGTGCGGACCTGCTGGATCTCCAGCGCCCGGGTGCGCTCATCCGAGGAGATGCGCTCGACATTGACCGTCATGGTCTGGGCGATGCGCGCCTTCTCGGTGGCTTCGCGGGCCGCAATCTCGGCCTCGTCGACCGCTCGGGTGCGCTCGATCTCGCGGCGGCGGGTCTCTTCCTCATTGGCGATGCGGGCATCGGTGACGACGCGGTCCTGCTGGATGCGGGCCTTCTCGATCGCCTCGCGCGCGGCGATCTCGGCTTCCTCGACTGTGCGCATCCGCTCGATCTCGCGTTGCCGCACCTCACGCTCCGACGCGATCCGGGTGGTATCGACCGAGCGCTGGTTGGCGATCCGGACCTTCTCGATCTCCTCGCGGGCCAGCAGCTCTTTTTCCTCGACCGCGCGGGTCCGCTCGATCTCCTTGTGCCTGGTCTCGCGTTCCGAAGCGATGCGCGCCTCGGTGATCGCCTGCTCATTGGAGATGCGTGCCTTCTCAATGGCTTCACGCGCGGCGATCTGGGCCTGCTCGGACTCGGTCTCGCGCAGCGCGCGCTCGCGGGCGACCTCGGTGCGCTGCAGGGCGCGGCGCATCTCGATGTCGCGCTCCTGCTCGAGACGGGCGGTCTCGCTCTCGCGTTCGATCTCCAGCGCCTGCCGCTCGGCTTCGAGATTGCGAGAGCGGATCTTGATCATCGAGTCCTGCTCGATGTCGTTGCGCAGCTTGCGCTTGGCTTCGATGTCCTCCATCAGCCGGGTCAGGCCCTCGGCATCGAAGCGGTTCGAGGGATTGAAATATTCCAGGTCAGTCTGGTCGAGATCGGTGATCGCAACCGATTCCAACTCGAGACCGTTCTGCGCCAGCGCTTCCGCGGCATTGGCCTTGACGCGCGCAACATAGTCGCCGCGCTGCTCATGCATCTGCTCCATCGTCATTTCGGAGGCAACCGAGCGGATCGCGGAGATGAACTTGCCGGACAGCAGGGTGTGCAGTTGCTGAGGCTCCATGGTGCGACGGCCGAGCGTGGCGGCGGCGATCGAGACCGCCTCGCGGGTCGGCTGCACCCGGACGTAGAAATCGGCCTCGATGTCGACCCGCATGCGGTCGCGGGTGATCACGGCGTCCTGGCGCGAGCGCACGATCCCCATCGGCAGCACGTTCATGTTGACCGGCGTGTAGTCGTGGATGAACGGCAGCACGAAGGCGCCGCCATTGATCACTACGCGCTCGCCCATGAATCCGGTGCGGACGAAGGAGACCTCCTTCGACGAGCGGTGATACAGCCAGTTCACGACATAGACGATGATGACGATCGCGACGATTGCGACGATGAGCCAGAGGATCAATTCACCGACCAGCATCCCCGACATCTCTTCCTCCCTTGGTCGCGGCGGCTCTAGCGCGCGCCGATCGCCTTGAATTTGCGAACCTGTTCCGTCAGCGCCCGCTCGACCGGCAAGCGCTCCATCGAGGAGGCGCCGTAGAAGCCATGGCAGTTGCGGGTCTTCTTCATGATGAAATCGGCATCCGCGGGGTCCGCGATCGGACCGCCATGCGCAAGCACGATGATGTTCGAGTTGACGCTGAGCGCAGCCTCCGCCCAGGCCTCGATGCGTGCGGGGCAGTCTTCAAGCCTGAGCGCGGTCTGCGCGCCGATCGTGCCGCCCGTGGTCAGGCCCATATGGCAGACGATGATATCGGCGCCGGCGATCGCCATCGCTGTCGCCTCCTGCTCGCTGAACACATAGGGCGTGGTCAGCATGTTCTTGTCATGCGCTTTCGCGATCATGTCGATCTCGAGCGCGTAGGACATGCCTGTTTCTTCAAGGTTTGCGCGGAAGACGCCGTCGATCAGGCCGACGGTCGGGAAGTTCTGCACACCGGCAAAGCCCAGCGCCTTGAGCTGGTCGAGGAACACGTCCATGTCGCGGAATGGATCGGTGCCGTTGACGCCGGCGAGCACCGGCGTGCTGGTCACGACCGGCAATACTTCGCCGGCCATCTCGACGACGATGGCGTTGGCATCGCCATAGGGCATCAGCCCGGCGAGCGAGCCGCGGCCGGCCATGCGGTAGCGGCCGGAATTGTAGATCACGATCAGGTCGACACCGCCGGCCTCCTCGCATTTCGCCGACAGCCCGGTGCCGGCGCCCCCGCCGACGATCGGCTCGCCGCGTGCGATCATGGCGTGAAATTTCTTCAATAGTGCCGCGCGTTCAAACCTGGGCATGGGTCACCTCGCCAGTCTCCGCCGACCACCGGCGCGTCCAAGCAGCGGACGGAACGCGCTGACGATGGCGGCGGTGAACTCGGGATCGTTGATGTTGCGCTTGACGCGGATGAGCTGCCGGTTGCCGGTCTGGCGCACGGTGCGTTCCAGCGCGCGGAACAGCGCAGCGTCCGCATCGGGGTCCCAGAACGGCTGGCCCGGCGCATCGAGCGCCGAGACGCCGCCTTCGGCCAGGAAGAAGCGCACCGGCCCATCCATCTGGTTCAGGCGTTCGCCGATCCATCTGCCGATGCCCTCGTTCTCTTCCGGCGTGGTCCGCATCAACGTGACCTGCGGATTGTGAACGTGGAATTTGCGCTGCCGGTAACGCTCGGGAATCGTGTCCGGCGCGCCGAAGTTCACCATGTCCAGCGCGCCGACCGAGCCGACATAGGGCACGCGGCTGCGGATGATGGCGCCGAAGCGATCCTCGGTCGCGGGGAACACGCCGCCCATCAGCAAATCGCAGACCTCGGTGGTGGTGAGATCGATCACGCCGGCGAGCTGGCCGGACTCGACCAGCTTCTCCATCGAGCGGCCGCCGACGCCGGTGGCGTGGAAGACGAGGCACTCGAAATCCTCGCGCAGGTCGGCCGCGATCTTCTGCACGGCCGGCGTGGTGACGCCGAACATGGTGATGCCGATCGCCGGAAGATTTACCGTGTCGCGCTGCTTGCCGGCATGCTCGTCTAGCCGCGCCTTGACCATGCCGACCAGCGCATGGGCGCCGTTGCCGAGCACCGTGCGCGAGATCGAGTTCAGGCCCTGCACATCGGTCACCGAATACATCATGGTGATATCAGCGGGGCCGACATAGGGACCGACGTCGCCCGATGCGACCGAGGAGATGATGAGTTTCGGCACGCCGACCGGCAGCGCGCGCATGCCCGGCGCGACCAGTGACGCGCCGCCGGAGCCACCGGCGGAGATGATCCCGGCGACATTGCCCTGGCGACGCAGCCAGCGCTCGAATGCTTCCGCCATCGCGGTGACAGAGGCGCCGCGATCGGCCCCGAATACGCTGGAGCCACCGCGGCCGTGGTTCAGCGCGATCTCCTGCGCGGTGACGTCGCAGCTCGCCGCCTTGCCGCTGGTCGAGACGTCGACCAGCCGGGTGCGCAGGCCGCTGCCGGCAATGATGTCGCGGATGAAGCGCAGCTCTGCACCCTTGGTGTCGAGCGTGCCGACGACCAGCACGACCGGTGGCCCCGATGTCTTCGACGTTACAGGCTCGCGCCGCGTGCGAGTTGCCTCTTCAAGCCGCGTCACTCCGGCGGACTGCGTCCGCGCGGCGGCCTCGATGCGGGCGATCGGCACCGGCTGCGACCAGCGCGTCGGCAGCACGGGATTGGAGACGTAGATTCGGACTGGACCCTTGCGCTCCGGCTGCGGCGTGCCGGGTGCTTCAGCCTTCGCCGGCGCGGCCTCGGCGTCGGTCTCATCAGCACCGTGGGTGCCGACACCGAGCAAGCGCTGCTGCAACTCGCGGTCGGTCGCGAGGCGCGCGGAGTCGATGATGCGGTTGATGCGGCCATTGACCATGATGGCGACGTTGCGCGACACCGCCGTCGCCACGCCGATATTCTGCTCGATGACCAGCACGGAGATGTCGCCTTCATCGCCGAGGCGCAGCAGCATTTCCTCGACCTGCGCGACGATCACAGGCGCAAGGCCTTCGGTCGGCTCGTCCATGATCAGGAGTTGCGGATTGGTCAGCAGCGCGCGCGAGATTGCGAGCATCTGCTGCTCGCCGCCGGAGAGCTGGTTGCCGCCGTTGTTCTTGCGCTCGGCAAGCCGCGGGAAGGTGTCGTAGATGCGCTCGATGGTCCAGGCGCCGCGGCGCAGGCCGCCGGCGAGCGCGAGGTGCTCGTCGACCGTCAGTGAACGCCAGAGGCGGCGGCCCTGTGGCACATAACCGACGCCGAGCCGGGCGATCCGCGCCGGATTGAGCCGCGTGACCTCCTCGCCGCGGATCCGGATCGAACCGCCGCTGGCGCGCACCAGGCCCATGATGGCCTTGCACAGCGTGGTCTTGCCCATGCCGTTGCGGCCGACCACCGAGAACACACCGCTATCGAGCGTCAGATCGACGCCCTGCAGCGCGTGCGAATGGCCGTAATAGACGTCGAGACCCTTGACCTCGAGCGCAGGCGCGGCGCGGCGGTCATTCATGGCCGCCTCCGAGATAAAGCTCCTGCACCTCGGGATCGGATTCGATCTCGCGCGGCAGGCCTTCCTTGAAGATGCGGCCGTTGTGCATCATCGTCACGCTCTCGACGACGCGCAGCGCGACGTCCATGTCGTGCTCGATGATGATGTAGCCGATATGGGCCGGTAGCGAGGTCAGGATCTCGATCAGCTCGCGCCGTTCGGTCGGCGACAGACCGGCCGCTGGCTCGTCGAACAGGATGAAGCGCGGCGCGCCGGCGAGCGCCAGCGCGATCTCGAGCTGGCGCTGCTGGCCATGCGCCAACTCGGCGACGCGCTGGTCCTTGACGCCTGCGAGGTGCACGGCCTGCACCAGCGTTTCGGTCGCGTGCATCAGCGCATCGTTCTGCCCGGGGCGCAGGAACGAGAAGCGGCCGCGCGAGACGCCGCGGCAGGCGAGGTAGACGTTGTCCTGCACGGTGAGGCCGGGAAACAGCGCCGAGATCTGGTAGGTGCGGCGCAAGCCGCGGCGGATGCGTTCATAGGGCGGGAACTGGGTGATATCCTCGCCGAAGAAGCGGATCGTGCCGGAGGAGGGCGGGAAGTCGCCGGTGATGCAGTTGAATAGCGTGGTCTTGCCGGCGCCGTTGGAGCCGAGCACCGCGCGGCGTTCGCCTGGGCGCACGGTGATGGTGACGTCGGTCAGCGCCGCCAGCGCGCCGAACAGCCGCGTCACGCCGCGCAGCTCCAGCGCAGCACCGGCGCCGACCACCGACAGCCGCTGTGCGACGCTATCCATGGCGGCCTCCGCCTGAACGTAGCGTCGACGATGCATTGCGCTGTCGCCAGCGTTCCCAGAGCCCGATCACGCCGTCGGATGACCAGAACACGATGGCGAGAAATCCGAGCCCGATCAGCAGCCGGAATCGGTTGCCATCGAGGCCGAACTTGATCAGCACGTCGAGCGCGAAGGTACGCAACAGCACGAAGATCAGCGCGCCGATGAACGGACCGATCGGCCTTGTGATGCCGCCGACCACGGCGATGATCAGCACGTCGATGCAGGCGCCGACGCTGACCGAGCCGGGCGAGATCTGCCGGTAGTTCCAGACCTGCAGCACGCCGCCGAGCGCTGCGATGAAGGCGGCGAAGGCGTAAGCCGCGATGCGGTGCGCATTGGGATTGAAGCCGAGCGCGGCCATCCGGCGGGAATTGTCGCGGACGCCTTGCAGCGCAAGGCCGAACGGCGCGCGCGAGATATATTGGACCGCGAAGTAGCAGATCGCGGCGACGCCGAGCGTCACATAGTAGAACGCGATGTCGCCGCGCCAGTCGACGCCCCAGAAATGCGGTGTTGCGACAGTGTTGATGCCGGTGTGGCCGTTGAAGATCGCCCAGTTCTGGTTGGTGAAGTAGTAGAACGCGGCGCCGATCGCCAGCGTGATCATGATGGTGTAGATGCCCTCGGTGCGCACCGCGAGCGCGCCGCCGAGCGTGCCGAACAGCGTCGCCAGCGCCAGCGCCATCGGCGTTGCCAGCCACCACGGCCAACCCAAGCTGATATTGGCGTTGCCGCTGATGCCGAACACCGCGACCATGTAGCCGGCAAAGCCCGCGATGGTGAGCTGCATCAAGCTGACCATGCCGCCATAGCCGGCGAGGAACATCAGGCTCAGCGCAATGACACCAAGGATCAGCGTGGTGGCGAAGATCTCGATCAGGAAGAAGCCGTTGGCGATCAGCGGCATGATCACCAGGATCAGCGCGACCAGCCATGCCGCCGGGTTCTGAAATTCCGGCCAGGCGGGGATCAGGGCGCGGCGGGGCGCGTTGGCGGATGGATCAGGGCGCAACTGGGTGCTCTGGAGCAACGACATCTCATCGCCTCGCGAGCAGGCCCTGCGGCCGTACTGCCAGCACCAGCACCATGATCAGGAAGGTGACGACGATGGCGTAGGTCGGGATGTAGACCGAGCCGAGCTGCTCGGCGAGGCCGATGATGACGGCGCCGAGCGCCGCTCCTGGGATCGAGCCCATGCCGCCGACGATCACGACCACCAGCGATGCCAGCAGGAAGCGCGTATCTTCGCCCGGCGATAGCGACTGGAAGGTGCCGCCGACCACGCCGGCGATACCGGCAAGGCCTGCGCCGAGCGCGAACACCAGCACGAACACCAGCTGGATCCGCACCCCGGTCGCGGCCAGGATGTCGCGGTCGTCGACCCCGGCGCGCACGATCATGCCGATCCGCGTGCGATTGAGCGCCAGCCACATCGCGATGCCGATCACGACCGAGGCGGCGAAGATCACCAGCCGCACCAGCGGGTATTGCAGATAGACCGGCTCGCCCGATGATTTGATCGCGGTGAGCAACGGCAGCTGCACTGGGCCGATCAGCCAGGCAGGGGTCTGGACCTGGTAGAAGTCGCCGCCGAACACCCACAGCATCAGATCGGCGAACACGATCGAGAGCCCGATCGTGACCATGGTCTGCCGGAGGTCCTGCCCCTCCATACGGCGGAACACGACCAATTGCAGGATCACGCCGACCAGCGCCACCGCGATGAAGGCGACGATGAAGGAGAGGATCCACGACCCGGTCCAGGTGCTGATCGCGTAGCCGATATAGCCGCCGAACAGATAGAGCGAGCCGTGCGCGAGGTTGACGTTGCGCATCAGCCCGAAGATCAGCGTGAAGCCGCTGGCGACGAGGAAATACAGCCCACCGAGTGTGATGCCGTTCAGGACCGCGTTGAGGAATACGCGCTTGCGGCCGATCGCGGCTTCCAGCCCCGGCGGCCAGATCGCGAACACCAGCCACGCGAGCACCGCGACCGCGATGATCACGATCAGCGCCCAAGCCGGATGGCGTTCGATGAACCTGGCCATCTCCGTCGCGTTCCCTCAGGTATCGCGACCGTCTGCCGGGCCGCGTGTCCCGTCATCCTAACGAGGGCGAAAGCGTCGGATTTGATCGACAGTATCTTTTATCGTCGCTCTGGAACTCGATTACGGTCGCAACACCTTGGCGGCGCGGCGATAGTCGGTCGGGGCCATGCCGACATTGGCAGCGAAGAAGCGGGTGAAGCCGCTCTGCGAGGAGAAGCCGAGATCGAAGCCGATATCGGCGATCGGCGCTTCGGTCGCGACCAGCGCGTCCAATGCCTGCTCCATGATCAGCGTGTTCATGTAGAGGTGAGGGGTGACGCCGGTTTGGGTCCGGAACAGCCGGTAGAAATGCGGCCGCGACAGGCCTGCCTCGCGCGCGATCGCGTCGAGCTCGATCTCGGCGCCGGGGCTTTCCGACATCAGCCTGATCGACTTGCGGACCCGGAAGTCGGTCACCGCGGCGGCCGCGGGTGTGCCCTCGGAGGCCTGCCAGCTCTCCTCGTAGCAGGAGTCGATCAATTGCCTGAGCTCGCAATCGAGGCTACGCAGCGACGGCGCGCCGCACACCAGTGCTGCGGTGCGGCGGATGAGCCGGTCGAGTGCCTCGGTGCGCGGAAAGAAGGTGCGGCCGAACCGCATCGCCTGCGCATTGGCCCCCTGCGGCGCGAACCATTCGGCGTTGACATAGAGCACGAAGAAGATCGCGCCATGATCCATGTCGGTCGGCAGAAAATTGTGCGGCTCCCACGGGTTGACCGCGACCACGGTGTCGTCCTTGAGCAGCAGGCGCTGCTCCGAGACGTCGATCTGCGCCGGCGTGCCGCCGACATGAAAGATCAAATGCCCTTCGCGGTGCGCATGCACGTTGAAGGGACGGTTCAACTGATAGACCGTCGCGCGACCGAACCGGCCGTGGAAGACGGCAAGCGCCCTGCTCATGCCTCCCCTCCCGCGGGATGTTCTTGTCTTTTGGACAAGCGTTCATCATCCGCCCGCGGAAAGCAAGGGCGAGCAGGGCTCTCGATGCAACCGCGCGACATGCCGCGGCCGCTTTGCATGCACTGCAACAAATACGTCAGTACTTCTTGCACTCCGGAACCGTGCGGCTCGGCAGGCCGATCTTGGCGAACACGGCCGGATCGTAGCCCAGCGTCTGGTTGACGTTCGGGATCACCTTCACGACCTTGCTGAACAGCGCGCCCTTGCCGTCATCGACCACCTCGGTGACGAAATTGGTGCCGATCGCCTGGCGGTTGGCGTCGAGCTTGATCTTGCCGTTCGGCGCGTCGATCTCGATCTTGGCCAGCGCGTCCTTCAGCTTGGCCTGGTTGTTGGAGAGATCGCCATTGACCTGCCGCAGCGCCAGGATCAGCGCCATGGTCGAGCCATAGTAGTTGGTGGCGAGCAACGACGGGCTCGGGAAGCGTTTGCTCTCCGGGAACGAGTCCTGATAGGCCTTGACGAACTTCTGCCAATTCGGATCCTCCCAGGTATCGGCCTGGCCGCTCGCGGCAATGGTGCCGATCAGCGCGTTCTTGGCGCTGCCCTTCGACGACAGGATGGTCTGGTCGATCATGATCGAGCCGCCCATCAGATGCGCCTTGCCGCCGGCCTGCTGATACTGGTTGAGGAAGTTGACCGCGTCGGCGCCGCCGAGGCCGAGATAGATCGCATCGACATCGTCGGGAAGTGCCGCGATCACCGAGGCAAAATCCTTGGTGCCGAGCGGCACCCATTGCCGGTTGGTGACCTGGCCGCCGGCGCCGCAGAATTCCAGCACCAGGCCGAACACCTGGGTGTAGATGAAGGAGTAGTCCTCGCCGACGGTGGCGATCTTGCGATAGCCCTTGGTCTCATAGGCGTATTTGCCGAGGCCGACCTGCCACTGCGCACCATCCATGTTGTAGCGGAAGAAGTTCGGCGCCGGATCGACATAGGTCGTCTCCTGCGCGCCGGAGGCGGCGTTGACGAAGGTCAGCTCCGGATGGGTCTTGGCGAAATTCTTCACCGCAATGCCCTCGTCGCCCGACAGGGGCGACAGCAGGATCTGCACCTTGTCCTGCTCGATCAGCTTGCGCACCGCGCGCACCGCGGAGTCCGGCGTCGCGTCGGTCGAAGCGACGACGAATTCGAGCTCCTTGTCGCCGATCTTCTTGCCGAGCACGTTGAGCGCGGTCTGGAAGCCGCGCATGCCGTCCTCGCCGAGCACCGTGTAGGTGCCTTCGAGCGTCGCAGTGACGCCGACCTTGATCTTCTCCTGGGCGAACGCCGTGCCCGAAAGCAACAGGCTGCTCAACGCAATCAGTCCCAAACTGCCCTTCAACATCGCTTTCCTCCCTCTGTGTTGTCGCCGGAATCCACCTGGCGTGCGAAGGCCGATGGGCGTCCGGTTGTTGGCAGCAAAGCTAACCGAAGGCGGGCGCGACGCGGATGTCGTCGCTGCCATGTGGCTTAACGGGCAGTCTCATTTTGATTGTTGCGCCGCAGCGCGGTTCGCGGCGCAATGTCGCGGTGGTGTGTTCGGTGTCGCGAAGAATGGAGTGACCAAACTGCGATGTCGTCCCTGCGAAAGCAGGGACCCATAACCACAGGGTTGCGTTATTGAAATGAGCTGTGGCCGCAGTGTCGCAAACCAATTGACGTCGGTGGCTATGGGTCCCTGCTTTCGCAGGGACGACACTGAACTTGCGGCACAGCCGGTGGGACATACACCTGCATTCTCGCGGCATGATCTGTCCGAGTCTTGCTTTTCATTTCACCGCCCTGAAATCAGAGGGCGCAGGGAAAGCCGGGTGCCGATCGCACCCATGGGTCCGGTGCAATAAAAAAGCACCGGAGGTCGGACCACAGGTGTAACCGGGAACTCCGGCTTTCCCTGCGCGATGGGTTACGGCTTATACGTGCTCTCCCCGGCGAGACTGGGCTTGCTTGTCACCGCCCGTGCATGACGCAATGCGTCTTGCACGAAGACACCTGCCGCTAGGGCGTCAGGACCACACGACTTCACCGTCCGCTTCAATCACGCGTCGTCTGTCGTGATCTCGGCGTCCACCGCATCTCACCGCAACACTCCTGACGATGCGCAGCGCCCCTCGATCGGGTGAGATGGACGTATTGAACATCTGAGTTGGGTGCCACGTCAAGAGTAAATTCGGAAAAAACGAATAATCATCATCGTGCGGTTTGGAGCCGATCCTCAAGAGAGTTCGGGCACACGCGCGCAAGCTAGAACGGATCAGTCTGCGTTGGATGTCGGCCAGTTGCGAACTCGGATACGCTCGCTCTGCGAATGTGTGGCGCACTCGCAACGTCACGAGAGTTCCGTTGATCGGTGGGCCTGTTCGCGCTTCACAGCGTGGCAAATTCTCGGTCTAATCATGGCGGACCTGAGATAGCTATTTTTATCACAGAGACGTTCATTTTAGGCCAGGTTCAAGAGGCCGCTGTCCAGCGCCAGCGGCCTCTTCGTGCTGCTTCATCGATCGCGAAGGAATCGTCGATGCCGTTGCAGGTATGGGCCGTTGCGGCGTCGATCGGTTGGACGGCCGCCGTGGGCGTGACGCTGCTCTACATAGTTTTCGGCCCCGGCTGAGGCGGCAAACCCGGCGGCGATCGGCCACTGACGTTTCATGGCGGCGCCGAAGCGCTTCTTCGCGTCAACTCAGGCGGCGATCTCTTCCGGCAGCGTGGCAACGATAGAGGGCGCGCCTTACTCCGGCGCTTGCAGGCCCTTCGACCTCGCCCAGTCGTCCAGATGCGAGGCCGTATCAGCCTGCCGCGCCTTCTTCAGAAGCGCGTCACGTTCCGGGCCGGGCGACAGCGTGGCTGCTTCCGCGCGCGCGGCTTCGGCGAACGACGCAAGCCGTTGTTGAAGGGATTCTGTCTGCGTAAACCGCCGTCGTTTCATATTCCGAACTCCCTGTGGAATTGGGCGGGAGCGCAACCGGCGTTCTCATCACCGATAGAGGCCAAATGTCGTGCGGTGATGGATCATCATGGCAGGTCGACATGGAAAGTTATGTGCAATAGTGAACACAGTGTGAGGGTTCTTTGGCGGGAGTTATTCCCTGGGCCGATCGATCCCGAAGACGCATTTCGCCAGGATCGTGCCGCGCTCGTCTCTGACGCTCACGGACAACTCGCGATCCGACTTGGCACCAAGGGGATCGGCTAGCGTGCTTCTTGCAAAATCGGCGAGGGCAAGCGCGGCTTCCTCCTGCGCTTCGGCCAGGCTGCGCAGGTCTATCCCTTCCTTGTCCAGGGAGGCTGCCTCATCGTCTCGAAAATCGAAATAATACCGGGGCATGAAGCTCAATTCGGTCATGCCGCGTACGTTCCAATCGAAGTCAGTCCAATACCGAGGCGTCGAGCCGGTATCGCTGCTGCTACGGCATGTGGTGGCCGGCGGCCTGTCCGCCGTCGACGTGCAGCACCTCGCCGGTCACGAATCCCGCGCCGTCGAGGTACAGCACTGCGTCGGCGATGTCGGATATCTCGCCCATCCGGCCCACGGGGTGCAGCGCGGCCAGCGCCTGATGTGCCTCGCTCGGGTGCATCGGGGTCTTGATGATCCCGGGCGACACCGCGTTGACGCGAATTCCGCTCCTTGCATATTCGATGGCGAGCGCGCGGGTTGCGGCGCTCAGACCGCCCTTGGTGAGCGAGGCGAGGGCGGCCGGCACGCTGCTCATCGGCTGATCGACCAGGCTTGTCGTGATCGTGACGACATGGCCGTGGCCCTGCTTGCTCATCAGGTCGAGCGCGTGTTGGGTCATGTGGAAAAACCCGGTCACGTTGGTCGAGATGTAGCTGGCGTAGTCGTGCTGCGAGTAGGCCGTGAACGGCTTGGCCATGAAGATCCCGGCGTTGTTGACCAGCGTGTCGACGCGGCCGAAACGATCCAGCGCCGCCTTGAACACGGTCTCCGCCGTCTCGGCTTCGCCGACGTCGCCCTGTACCGTGACCAGATCCGCGTCGGTAGCCGGCCTGATCGAGCGCGATGTCGCAACGACCCGGCAGCCTCGATCCCTGAAGGCCCGAACGAGGCCGGCGCCGATCCCCTGCGATGCACCGGTGATGACCGCGACTTTGCGCTCCGTGCTCATGACCGCACTCCTCTTGAAATGCAGGCTAGGCCGCGCCGCTTGCCGCGAGCGGGCTGTAGTCGTTGTTCTTGAACATCGTGTGCAGCTGCCGGCGCCGGATGCCGAGATTGCCGCCGTCGAAGATCGGCAGTGCGAGCGCGTCCTGGAGCAGGCGGCCGAACGGGGCTTCGTGGTCATAGCTGTCGATGCCGACCACGCGCATCAGATCGGTGATGACGCGCACGGCAGCTTCCGACCCGAAGATCTTGGCCTGCACCGAAAGCTCCTCGGCGGCCGGCGACTGGGTGTCGAGGGCATGGCAGGCACGCCAGCTGAGATAGCGCGCGGCTTCGATCGTGGTCTTGGCATCGGCGAGCGCATATCCGACCGCCTGATGCTCGATGATCGGGTGAACGCCGCCGCGCTTTTCGCTGCGGGCGAAATCAAGTGCAAACGAAAAGGCCGCGCGCATCAGCGCGACGCCGAAGATGCCGACCAGCGCCGCGGTGCCGGTGAACGCGGCCGCGGTCAGCGCGAGACCTGCGCCTTGCTGTCCGAGCAGATTGTGTTGCGGGGCTGTGACATTCTGCAGGCCGAACTGCGGGACCAGATGCGCCCGATGCCCGATGCTGTCGATCGCGCGTTCGAACACCAGCCCGCTCACCGGTCCCTCCACGGCAATGATCGAGATCGCGGCGTCCGCCGGGGCCGCAGGATCGGTGCGGCACACGATGGTCAGCAGATCGGTGCCCTCGCGATTCCAGCCGGTGGCCGAGGACACCCATTTCTTGCGGCCGTTGATCACCCAACGGTCGCCCTCGCGCCGCGCCGTGGTGCGGACGCCTTCGCCGGGCGGCGGCGAAGCGGCGTTGGCGCTGCCGCCGGGCTCGCTGGAGCAGAACGCGGCCAGCGGTGCGCCGCTGGTCTTCAGGAACGGCGCGAGCAGCCGCTGGCACTGCTCCGGTGTGCCGCCGAGCAGCAGCGGCAGCAGGCCGAGCACGCTGCCGAGCATGGTGAGCGTCACGCTCGGGTTCACGCTGTAGAATTCCTCGGCCAGGATCGCCATGTCGATCATGCCGGCATTGTCGCCGCCGGCCGGCGCCGGAATGCATTTGCGCAAATAGCCGGCCGCGACCATCGCCTGATAGGTCGGCTTGGTTGCGAGAAAGCGCTGCTCCGGCGTCGCCAGCAACTCGGCCGATCTGGCCTCGGCCAGTACCTCCCGCGCGAACTTGCGGGACGTGAGCTGCAGCTCGCGCTGCTGCGCCGTGAGCGTGAAATCGATCGCCATGCCAATGCCCTCCGTGTCGGCCGTTTGGGCAATGGCTATCGCGGTGTGGCCGGGAAATCTTGGACGGCAGTGCCAGATTTCTTGGCGCGGAGTGAACCGGGAGCGATTTGGCAACGCGCGGTGCAGCTTGGAAGCGGGTCCGATCCCGGCAAAGTTCTTGGCGGGCTGCTGCAAGGCAATACGGGTCGGCTCGTGCTTGTCGAAACAGGCGCCTTTCCCTAGTCAAAAATCTCGCATAGTTTTGTGCCGAGCTACCGAGACGAGAGTGCCGAATCTCCGTTCGGGCGAACCGGTAGCGCGCATGCCGTCGGCAGGCATCGGCAGCTTTTCAGCAGGCCTCGCTTTTTTTGGTCTAACGCATCTTTTATTTTAGGGAGATTGGCCATGAGAGCTCTATTTGCGAGCGCTGGTATGGCGCTGTTGTTGGCTTTGGCGTCGGGATCAGGTGCCAGCGCTCAGGAAGCACCTGAATGGATGAAGCAGACACTTCCTGACCAGGCACTGAAGCCGCACTGGGACGAATACCAGGCGGTGATGAATCCCGCAGGTGCTTTGGACGGGAAGACCAAGCACCTCATTAGCCTCGGTGTGGCAGCACAAATTCCGTGCGAATATTGCGTCTACGCTCACACCAAAGCGGCAAAAGCCGCCGGTGCGACCGACGCTCAAATAAAGGAAGCCATCGCAACCGCTGCGCTCGTCCGTTTCAACAGCACAATGCTGAATGGCTCGGACGGCGGCCGCGAGTGGTCTTCGCGGAAATAGCCTTGGTGCTTCAGGGATTGAAGCTACGAGCCCTCTTTATCGCGAGATTGGCATCAAAATTCCGGATGTGCTTGCGACGATGCGTTGATCCCGTTTGTCGCACGCGCTTTGCGCAGACTTGCTTTGCGCAAAGCTGGCGTGCGCGGTTACAATCGGTTCGCAATATCCGTGGATCCATGGTGTCCAATGGCTGAGATCATTCATCCCTTCTACGAGCAGCATCGCGGCGCAATGGAAGCCACCATGCGTCATCGCCTCGATTCGGCCGAAGCGATGTTGCGCGAGCGCGCGCATCTGGCCAATCTGAACGGGATCAGGCGGGAGGTGATGGACGAATTCGACATTGTGCTCACCCAGATGCCCTATGTCGGCGGGGCTGCAAGCCGCATGAGCGACTTCTTCATGCAGCTCTTGGGCTTCATGGCCATCAGCCGTGTATTGCGGCGGCACGGTGTGCCGGTATCCGTGATCGGCGAGATCGAGCGGGAAACCTACAAGGCGCAATTGCTCACCGTGCCCGAAGCGGAACGTCTCGCCGCAGGACGCCGGTTCATGTCGCCGGAGAACCAGGCTCTTGTGCGCGAGCAGGCTGCGAAGAGCCAACAGAAGGAGTTTCCGGAAGACTTCGTCTACGATTTCGTCGAGCCGGGCCCGGGTGACAGCTTCGAGTTCGGCATCAATTACAAGGCCTGCGGCTTCTGCAAATTCGCAAGCCGCCACGGCGACAAGGAGATCCTGCCGAACATTTGCGGGCTTGATTTCGACGCCTATGCGGCACGAGGCATCCATCTGGAAAGGACGCAGACGCTGGCCGGCGGTGCGAGCCACTGCAATTTCCGGTTCTCACGGCTTGCGCCCGACTAGCCGGTATCGTCGCTCCGGTCCCGTCGCGCTTCAATGCGCAGCGCTGCGGCGGAATTCGCGCGGGGCTAGGCCGTTGCAGCGTTTGAACAGCCGGTTGAAGTGCGAGATGTCGCGGAAGCCCGCGGCAAAGGCGATCTCGGCAATGGTCTTGCGGGCGGATGTGCGATCGAGCAGGGCACGCGTGCACGCGGCGATCCGCTGCTCGTTGACGTGTTCGCCGACGGAGCGGCCGGTGGCTGCAAACAGGCGATGCACGTAGCGCTCCGAGCAGCGGAATTTTTTCGCCAGCGCCGGCGCGCCGAGCTCAGGGTCGTCGCTGTGGCGCGCGATATGGTCCAGCATGACGGACAGCAGCACCGGCGTGTGCACGCGCTCGGCCGAGATGTCGGCAAGGATATCGGGCGCGTGCGCGATCAGCTCGGCGATGTGTGTGCCGAGCATCGCCGAGGTCCCGGACAGTTGGCGGCCACCCAGGCAGAGCTCGGCATAGCTTGCGAGCGTCCGGGACAGCGCGCGGCCGGTCTCGGTCGCGGACAGGCTGAGCTGGGGGCGATCGAACAGGGCGTCCGGCAACAGACGCCGCGGCACGGCAAAGCAGATGAGCCTGAAGTTGTGCCGATGGGCGATCTCGAACGGCTGCGTCGTATCGGCAACCGCGAGATCGCCGGGGGCAGAGATCTGCTCGTGGCCACGCTGCGAGGTGCGCCCCAGCCCTTCGAGCTGGAGGTTGACGAAGCAAAGGTCGTCGGTGCTTGCAGCGATATGCGAGGCGAGCCGGTGCACGATGTGTCCACTCGCCGTGACCCGGGATATCTGCAGCGGCGCGGCGTCGACCTTGCAGATCGCGCCGGCAAACGGGGCCTCGGCAATCCTGCACGGCTCCAGTCGCACGAAGGCGGCCGCGAGGTCGTCTGCCCAACTGCCGAAGGGTTGATCCGGACGGGCCGGCCTGGTCGACCATTCCATGTGCGCCTCGAATAGATCGTCACTGCGAAGGGCCCAGCGCGTGAAAGATATCGCCGGCCAAACCGGCGGTCAAATTCCGCCGGCGGCCTGTTTTCCCTGCAGCGAATGGCGCGTGTTTTGCCGAGAACGGCGACCTCACTTGGTGGTGTAGCCGCCATTGACGAGGATGGTTTGCCCGGTCATCCACCAGCCGTCGGAGACCAGCAGACGAATCCAGGGGACGATATCCTTGATGTCGGTAAGGCCGGTCTTCGAGAAGCCGGACAGCGCCGCGGCCGACTTGTGATAGGCGACCGCGTCGGCGCCTTCGGCCGGATAGAAGAACGGCGTGTCCATCGGGCCGGGGCCGATCGCAGTGACCGAGATGCCGCGCGCGCCAAACTCCTTCGAGGCCGCGCGGGTGAAATGCTCGACCGGCGCCTTGGTGCCGGCGTAGGCGGCGTAGAACGGCGTGTAGGCGCCGAGCAGCGACGTCACCAGGGTGCAGATCTTGCCGTTATCGTTGACGTGACGGCCGGCCTCCTTGAGGAAGAAGAACGCCGACTTGGAGTTGACCGCGCTCATCGCGTCATATTCGGCCTCCGAGATCTCGACCATCGGCTTCTTTAGCACCTTGCCGACGGTGTTGATCGCGATATCGGGGCGGCCGATCGCGGCGACCGCGTCGGTGAACAGCTTCTCCATCGCGCCTGCTGTCGTGAGGTTGGCCTGCAAGGCGACAGCGTTGGCGCCGGCCGCCTTGATCGCCGCCACCGTCGCGTCGGCATCGGCCTTGGTCGCGGCGCTGTTGTAGTGGATCGCGATCGCCTTCGCGCCATGGGCCGCGAGATCGCGCGCGATCAGGCCGCCGAGATTCTTGGCGCCGCCGGCGATGATGACGGTCTTGTCCTTGATGCTGTGGTCGGTCATGGCGTTCGCCTCTCCGGATCAGGCAGCCGCGCCGTGCGGCCGCTTTCTGGAGGGAAACGATATCGTCTGGAATTCACAGATAAAGCCGTGCATTCTGACCTCACTTGTCGCATTTGGCGAACAATCGGGGCCTAATCGTGGACCGTATCGACCTCTTCCGGATATTCGCCCGCGTCGTCGAGTGCGCGAGTTTTACGCGCGCGGCCGACACGCTGGGTCTACCGCGCTCGTCGGTCTCCTCAGCGGTCGCCGAGCTGGAGCAGCGCATCGGCGCGCGGCTGTTGCACCGGACGACGCGAAAAGTGTCGCCGACGCATGATGGCGCGGCATTCTACGAACGTGCCTTGCGCGTCATCGCCGATGTCGAGGAGGCCGAGACCCTGTTTCGTCATGCCGCTGCCGAGCCGTCGGGCAGGCTCCGGGTCGACGTGCCCGGGCGGATCGGCCGCCTGATCATCGCGCCGGAGCTGCCGGCCTTTCTCGATCGCTATCCGCAGATCGATATCGATCTCGGCGTCACCGACCGCGCCGTCAATCTGATCGAGGATTCCACCGATTGCGTTGTGCGTGTCGGCCCGCTCGGCGATTCCGGCCTGATCGCGCGGCCGCTCGGCAATCTCGTGCTGATCAATGTCGCGAGCGTGAGCTATCTCGCGCGCCACGGCACGCCGCGGACGCCGGAGGATCTGGCTACGCACTGGGCGGTGAACTATGCCTCGCCCTCCACCGGCCGGATCGAGCAATGGGAATGGTCCGAGCAGGGCGCGTCGCACAGCATCGCGATGCGCGGTCGCGTCACCGTCAACAGTGCGGAAGCCTATATCGCCTGCTGCCTTGCCGGCCTCGGCCTGATCCAGATTCCGGCCTATGACGTGAAGCGGCATCTTGATGCCGGCGAACTCTCCGAGGTGATGCCGCAGCACCGCGCCATGCCGATGCCGATCACCTTGCTCTATCCGCACCGCCAACATCTGTCGCGGCGGCTACAGGTGTTTGCCGATTGGCTGACGGCGCTGTTGAAAGAGAAGCTGCGCGTCGCGGGTTGATCCGGTTTCTCGTCGGAGCCTCTCCGCGATGCCCGCGCTAGAGGCCGCAGCGCGTTATCGCCGGATGTTGGTGGCGCGGGTCGCGGCTGTCCGCGTTGCGCGAGCCGGCTCGACCTTGGGCTGGAAGAACAGGCGGGGCGCCACCGAGACCAGTCCGAAGGTCATTCCGAGGAATGCCAGGAACGTATCGAGATAATTGAACTCCATTTCAGCTGTCTCCGTTCAGCCTGCACGGGGCGCGGCTTGGTATTTGGCCCGGTGCAATGCGTTCGATGAACCAGATATGGTGCGAGACACTGCTCGGTACAATAGAAACATTGATCTCGGAGCAATGCTCTCAATGCTCCGCGTCTAGCTGGCGATTTGGCCTCGCCGGAGCGCGCGGCGGGCGCCCCGTCGCGTGCCGTGGCGGTGCCAGATGGAGCTGCGAGTCTTCGCCTCGTTGTTTGAGCATGATCTTTTCGGAAAACCGCTTCGCACTTTGCGCTAACGCGGCCATCCGGGTCCGGATCATGCTCTAGAACCTCTGAGTGATCCCCGCGTAGAAGCCGCGGCGCGGGCCGTATTGCGGAGCGAACACGCCAATGCCGGAGCCGTCGCGGATCTGGTAGACGGTGTCGAACAAATTGACGACGTCGAAGCGCACCGTGGTCGGCTTGTTCGGCGCGACGATGGTGAAGTCGTGTGAGACGCCGAGATTGACCTGCGTGTAGGCTGGGACCGTGCCGGTATTGGCGAAGCCGTCGCGCAGCCCCGAGCCGTAGATCATCGACGCGCTGAACTTGGTGTCGTGCCATTGATACCAGCCGCCGACCGACGCGGTCAGGGTCTGGGCATGGTCGGTGTTGACGTAATTGTTGGCGATGTAGGCGAGTTCGTCCGGATCGAACAGATACTGGTTCGACACGACCTGGGTGGCGACTTGCCGTGCGATCGCGACATTGCCGTAGAGATGCAGATTGTCGTGGTCGTAGGTCGCCTTCAGCTCGACGCCTTCATTGGTGCCTTTGGCATAGTTGAAGGCGGTCAGCACATAGGCCTGACCGAACTGGCCGTCGTCGAGCAGGTCGGTCGCGATCTTGTAATAGGCGTCCATACCGACCTCGAGGCCGGGGATCGCGTAGACCTTCTGTGTGACGCCGACGTCGAATACGTGCGAGCGCTCCGGCAGCACGGGATCGTTGGCGGTGACGCCAGGCTGCGCGGTCGTGTTCTGCACCAGCGCGAGGTTGGTCGGTGCCGCCAGGACCTGCTCGGGCGGCGTGAAGTTGCGCGCGTAGCCAGCATGGAAGGTGGTGCCTTCGTAGGGCTTCCAGGTCAGGCTGATCCGCGGGCTGAGCTGATTGGCATCGACATATTGCCACATCTGGTCGAAGCGCAGGCCGGCGTTGAGCGTCAGCTGGTTGGTGATCTTCCACTCGTCGGCGATGTAGGTGGAGAACAGATAGCCGGTCTTGACGCTGGAATCGAACACCGACGTCGGCGCATCGATCGGGTTGCCGGCATCGTCGAGCGGCAGCACGGTCGAGCCGTTGTTGACCAGCGTACGCTCGGCGCTGAACGACATGCCGAATTTCAGCGTGTGCGCGAAGCCTAGCCTGTACGACGTGTCTTCCTGGATGCCGTTGACGAAGCTCTGGCGATAGACATCGGACGCGACGCCGTTGAAGACGAGATCGCCGACCGGGTCGGGCATGAAGTGCAGCTGGCTATAGCGGTTGAAATAGGCGACCTGGTAGTCGAATCCGTCGCCGGATTTCTGATAGGCCACGACGTTGAACTGGTTGAACTCCTGCTGCCGCTCATTGAGCAGCGCGGAATCGAAGTTCGAGACGCCATAGGCGGTGAAGGCGGGAGCCTGGCCCGGATTGTTCGGGATCTGATAGGCGCCGTTGGAGACGCCGCCGATATAGGTCAGCCGGCTGGTCGGGTCGATCGCGGTCGAGACATAGGCAAAGCCCTTCTCCTGATCGGTGCGGTCGTGAATGGCGTTATACGCCGGTGTCGGGTTCTCGATGCCGACGTCGCTGCCGAAATAGCGTCCGGAGACGTAGTATTGGGTCTGTCCGACCGTGCCGCCATAGTCGATGCTGGTGGTGAAATTGCCGTGGCTGCCGCCATAGACGCTGACACTGCCGGAATTATTGAAGGCGTCGGTCTTGGTCTGGATGTCGAGCACGCCGGCGGTGCGCAGGCCGTATTGTGCGGGCAGCGCGCCGGTGATCAGCGCCATGCTGCCGACGATGCCGGTGTCGATGATCTGGCCGAACGCGCCGACGCCGTCCGGCAGCATGATCCCGTTGATGCGGTATTGCAGGTTGGCGTGCTCGTTGCGCACATGCAGCTCGCCGCTGGCGGCCGAGTCCTGCGAAACGCCGGGGGCCTGCAGCAGCGCCTTGTCGAGCGTGGTGTTGGTGCCCTGCGGCAGCGACTGAAGGAATTGCTGGCTCATCTGGTAGGTGCCGGCGCCGGTCGGCGCGAGCAGCGCGGCGCGAGCCTGGTCGAGCCGTTCGTTCTGGCTGGCAATGGCCTGCGCCTGGGTCTGTTCGGGAGATTGCGGCGTCGCCGAGACCGTGCCGGTTCGTCGCGCGCGGTGGCCGCTGCCGGCCGCAATGCGGGTGTTCGGCTTTTTCGGCCCCGCTGGGGCGTTGTGGTGCTGCGGCGCCGTGACGGTGATGTCCGGCAGGGTGGTGGTCGGCGCCGTCGTCTGCGCGAGTGCGGCGCCATGCATCCCGCAGGCGATCAGCGAAGCCGCGCCGGCGGCCGCGTGTCGTCGGATAGTGCCTGACATATTGGTTCCCGATCTCATGAGGCCGCGATCCGATCCGTCCGAACAGGACGCGGTCGAGCCCGCCGTCGCTGCGCGACGGCCCAATTCCGATTGATCAAACGACAGCCGATGTGTGGCCGCGTTCGACGTTCAATTGTGCGGGGATGTCAGGCGATTGGAGGCGCGCGCGGCTGATAGTGATGCCGGCCGATCTCGAGCGGCGCCGCATAATTGTCGACCTGCCAGCAGAGCAGACTGGCGGCATCCGGCAATTGCAGCGGCGGCAATGCCGGTGCCGGCACCGCCGAGTTGACCATCGCGACGACGGCGCAGATGGCGCAAAGGTCCGCGGCCTGGTCGGAATCCGGATTTGAACGCGGCGCGTCGCGCTCGACATGCGCCACGAACAACGTCGTGGCCTGCGCCGGCGCAATGGCATGGAAATGTCCGAACGACAGCACGAACTGGATCGACAGCGCCAACAGCGCCAGCCGAGCCCCATGCCTGATGTTCGAACGAAACCACTTCATGACGACGCCATTTCCGCGTCGGGAGGTCACACAGGACCTATGGATGCCACATGCGACGCGGTGTCGCACAGTTTCGAAAACGTGCTGGGCTGTCAATCCGCATTGCTGGGCGAGGTGATCAATTTCCAGGCGATCGGACGAATTTGCAACATCGTGAACCTCGGCAAATGGGGCCCGGCTTGCACCGGGCCCCCATCCGTCACTCCACGATCGCGGTGACGACGCCCGCACCGACGGTGCGGTTGCCTTCACGGATCGCAAAGCGCGACCGCTCCTCGAGCGCGATCGGCTTGTTGAGTTCGATCGTGAACTCGGCGCTGTCGCCCGGCATCACCATCTCGGCGCCATTGCCGAGCTGGACGGTGCCGGTGACGTCAGCGGTCCGGAAGTAGAACTGCGGACGATAGTTGGCGAAGAACGGCGTATGCCGTCCGCCTTCGTCCTTGGTCAGTACATACACTTCCGCGCGGAAGGTCCGGTGCGGCGACGCACCACCCGGATGCGACAGCACCTGACCTCGCTGCACGACAGCCTTGTCGATCCCGCGGAGCAGGCAGCCGACATTGTCGCCGGCCTGCCCCTGATCGAGGATCTTCCGGTAGCTCTCGATGCTGGTCACGACCGACTTCCTGGTGTCGCCGAGGCCGACGATCTCGACCTCGTCGCCGATCCTGACCACGCCACGCTCGACCAGCCCGGTCACGACAGTGCCGCGTCCGGAGATCGACTGCACGCCCTCGATCGGCATCAGGAACGGACGATCCTTCGGCCGCTCGGGCAGCTCGAACGTGCTGTCGAGTGCCTCGAACAGTTTGAGGATCGCCTGATCCGCCAGCGGACCGTGCTCGCCGCGCAGCGCCTGCATCGCGGCACCACGCACGACCGGCGCGTTGTCGCCGTCGTACTGGTACTTAGACAACAGATCACGCACCTCGATCTCGACGAGATCGACGAGCTCCGGATCGTCAGCGACATCGCACTTGTTCAGGAACACCACGATGCGCGGCACGCCAATCTGGCGCGCGAGCAAGATGTGCTCGCGCGTCTGCGGCATCGGTCCGTCGACGGCGGAGACGACCAGGATCGCGCCGTCCATCTGCGCCGCGCCGGTGATCATGTTCTTCACATAATCGGCGTGGCCCGGGCAGTCGACGTGCGAGTAGTGGCGCGCCGCCGTCGAGAATTCGACGTGGCTCGTCGCGATCGTCAGGATCTTCGTATCGTCACGCGTACCTTGCGCTGCCGACGCCTTGGCAACGTCCTGGTAGGAGACGAATGCGCCCCAGCCGTGATCGGCTGAAACCTTCGTCATCGCTGCCGTCAGCGTCGTCTTGCCATGATCCACGTGGCCGATCGTGCCAACATTGCAGTTGGGCTTGAGGCGGATGAACTTCTCTTTGGCCATGGGACACCTGTGGTGTTCGAGCTCCCGTGCTGGTTTGCACGACTCGGGACACCGCGAGAGCTCGTTCGGCGCCCGGAGCCGCTTCCGCTCCGGGCTGCCTCACATGTCAGGTGTGACGTTGGGTCAGGTCCAAAACGGAATAGCGGCGGACGAGGGCATTAGCCCTCCCGTCATCAGCACTGCTGCTCGCTGTGACTGCCGCATGTTGGAAACCTGGGTCGCTCGCTCTCAAAAAGGAGGCGTGTACATAAGGGGTGACCGCGCGATTGGCAAGAGGCGCGGCGGTCGCGCCGAAGCGCCGCGCTGGCGCTACCGGCCTCCGGAGCGTATAGTTCGCGGGTACAGGTGACGGTCTCCCGAATGTCGATCTCTGCAAGCAAAACCGCTCTCGCAATCATCGCAGCAGTGTTGTGCTTTGGCGGCCAGCAGGCCCACGCCCAGGCCGGTCCGGTGCGCTATTGGACGCCGGGCTCGCTGTTCGGCTTCGGCGGCAGCCTGGCCGATGGCCAGAAGGCGGACACCTACGGAAATTACCCGGGTTTTGATGCGGCCGGCGCGCAGGGCGGTGCCGCGTATCTGAACGGCCGGCCGGACGGCTGGTTCGTCGGCAGCGAAGGTGGCCGCGCCGGCTGGAGCGCGCTCGGCCAATCCGCGGCGTTCGGCTCGCTGGAATATCAGGGCGCGCAGTTCGGTTACAATTTCAAGGGCGTCGGCGATACGCCCGTGACCTTCTTCGCCGGCTTCGACAGCCTGAAATACAATCCGCCCGGCGCCGGCGGGCCGGTGGCACCGTTCAGCGGCAATCCCGGCGTCAACGCCGGCTATTCGGCGCGCGCGGGGGTCGAGTTCCGCCCGACCTCGAATGTCACCCTGTCGCTTGGGGCCAACTTCACCCAGCAAGGGGCGGACCGGATGGACAGCGACATTCATTCGCAGCTGCTGCCCGGCCAGTCGGTCCTGTTCGGCGGCCGCTAAAGCGTTTTCCAGCGAAGTGGGCTCCGGTTCGCGTGAAGAAAACGCGTCAAACTAGAATCTAGAGCCCCGTTCCGATTCAATCGGAACGGGGCTCTAGCGCGTCAGCGCAAGACCACAGTGCTGCGCTCCTGATTCAACCAGAGCTTCAGCTGGAACCAAGAAGGCCCGAGATCACGGGCACAGTCAGGATCGAAACATGGACATGCAGGGCAAGATCGCACTCGTTACCGCCGCAGCGTCGGGCGCCGGCCGCGCCGGCGCACTCATTCTCGCGCGCGAGGGCGCGGCGGTTGCGGTCGTCGACCAGAACGAGGCCGGCGCCAAGGCGGTGGTCGACGAGATCAGGAAGAGCGGCGGCCGCGCGCTGGCGCTGGCCGGCGATCTCCGCGACGACAAGTTTTCGCGCGACATCGTCGCAGCGACCGTGAAGGAATTTGGTGCGCTCGACTGCGTCTGGAACCATCTCGGCATTCCCGGCCCGTCAGTGATCGACGATCTCGAGGGCTGGGATCTCAGCGTCGATCTCAATCTGCGCTCGCAGCTGATCACGACGAATGCCGCGCTCGCTCAGATGACGCCGCGGCGCAAGGGCAGCATCCTGTTCACCGCATCGACGTCGGGCCTGGTCGGCTCGCCCTGGAGCCCGACCTATTCGGCGGCGAAGGCCGGTGTGATCGGCCTGGCGCGAGCGCTGGCCAAGCGCCACGCCAAGGACGGCGTGCGCGTCAATGCGATCTGCCCCGGCGCGATCGACACGCCGATGCTGCGGGTGTTCGTCAACCGGCCCGACCAGCCGGGCCACAATGCGGCCGATCCCGAAGAGCTGATCAAGGCCGCGGTGACCCGCAACCCGATGGGCCGCGCGGCGCGCCCGGAGGAGATTGCCGAGGTCGCGGTGTTCCTGCTGTCGGACAAGGCTTCGTTCGTCACCGGCATCGCGATGCCGGTCGATGGCGGCACGGTGGCGTAGGGTGCGGCATCAGTCAGGTGGAAGGCCGATGTGGGGCCGCTCCATCCACGTCATTGCGAGCCAACGGGTCGCGCGAACGCGCGCCCGATGACAGGCTCCGCGAAGCAATCCATCGCGCCGCGAATAAAATGGATTGCTTCGTCGCTTCGCTCCTCGCAATGACGGCGTCGAAAACATCACGAACCTGTTGGAACTGTCCTAAAACTTCGCCCTGATGCCGGCGTAGGCGGAGAGCGGCATGCCGGGCACGAAGGTGCGCGGATCGGTCAGCTGCGCCATCAGGTTAGTGACGCCGCGCGTCGTGCTGGCAAAGCCGCCGGTCTCGAAGAAGGTACCGCCCAGATAATAGTGCTGGTTGAAGACATTGTTGATCAGCCCGAACACCTCGATGTTCGACGTGATCTTGTAGGACGTGTGCAGGTTCACCACCGCATAGGCGGGCACTTTCGGGCTCTGGTTGGTGTCGTCGCCGACGAGCCACTGGCTGCCGACGACGTTGATATCGGCGCCGACCTTCCACGCATCGGTGGCGAGGTACTCGACGCCGGCCTTGAAGCGGTGTGCCGGAATGCCCGGGATGTGGTCGCCCGGCTTGACGTTGACGAACTGGACGTCGTCGTTGTTCGGGTCGGTCAGGGCATTCGGATTGTTGGGAGACGGCAACGTATTCGCGCTTTGATAGGTCGCGTCGACATAGGTGTAGTTCGCGTAGGCGTTCCAGCGCTCGATGCGATATTCCAGCTTGGCCTCGATGCCTTGCCGCAGGGTCTGCCCGGCATTCTGGAAATAGCCGAAATTACCCGTGCCGAGCGGGCTGGTCACCCGGATGATGTCGTCGTCGGACAGCGTGTGGAACGCACCGAGGCCCCAGCTCAACATGCCGGTCCTGGCATCGCGGCCCCAGCTGCCGCGGAAGCCGGCCTCGACGGTGTGCGATACCACCTGCTTGAGTGGCGGATCGGATACCAGGAAGGCATCGATGACGCAGGGGCGTGCCGGATCGGAGCAGCCGAGCTCCAGCGGCGTGGGCGCGCGGTTGGCCTCTGAATAGCCGGCATAGAAAGTGAGGTTCGGCGTGATCTTGTAGGTGCCGCCGATCACCGGGTTGAAGCGTTGGTAATTGTTGCTGCTGTTGAGCAGGTCATTGGTCCCGGTCTGGTCCTGCAGATTGATCTGGGCATAGTTGAATCGCCCACCGGCCGTGACCGAGAACCGGTTCGTCACGTCGAACGTATCGGTGAGATAGACGCCGGCGTAGGTGTTGGTGGCGCGCAGGTCGACCGGGGCGAGACCGGCGTCGGGCTGGTTGATGTAGATTCCGGTGCCGTTCACGAACAGATTGTTCGGATCGATGGTGCCGAGCTCGCTGGTGGCGTTGAACTTCGTGTTGCCATGGTCAACGCTGACGCCCATCACGACATGGTTGTTGTGGCCGAAGATCTGGTCGGTGTTGGTCAGCTGCGCGGTGCCGCCGTACGAATTGGTGGCGGCGTTGTTGCGGTCGATCTCGCCAAGGAACGCCGTGCCAAGCGTGTTCGGCACCGGCGGCCCGCCGACCGGACCGTAGATCGGGTCGTTGTCGTTGTTGCCGTCGATGCAGAGATTGCGTCCCCTGTTGCAGGATTCGACGTCGGTGCCGTTGCCGTCGATGTGGGACTGCCGGAAGCCGCGGAAATAGGCGTTGCCCTGGAACGACCACGTGTCCGAGAAATTGTGGTTCAGCGTAGCGTTAACGAAGGCGAGCTGCAGCAGCGTCGTTTGCGGCCAGGTGTAGACGCTCGACCAGCGCTGATTGAGCATCTGCACCGGCGTTGCCGCGACGTTGCCGAGCAGATTGCTGGCGCCGGTGAAGTTCACGTGGAATTCGGTGTCGTCGTTGCGTGTGCCCACATCCACATACATGCGGTTGATGTGCGACTGGTTGGCGTAGTCGCGCCAGCCGCTGTCATAGGCGGATTCAAACGCCGCATAGGCGGAGATGTTGTCCCTCTGGCCGCCGGACTGCACGCTGCCCTGCACGCGTCCGTAGGAGCCGCCGAAAAGTTCGGCCTCGGAGCCCTGATAGGTGAAGCCGTTCTTCATCTGGATGCTGAGCGCGCCGCCGATCGCGTTGAGACCGAACACCGGGTTGTTGGGAAACATCGCAACGCTGTCGATGGCCTTTTCCGGGATGAAATCCCAGTTCACCACGTCGCCCCAGGATTCGTTGATGCGCACGCCGTTCTGGTAGACCGCGAGCCCTTGCGGCGTGCCCTGCACCGGCGAGGCGGTGAAGCCGCGATAGTTGAGATCGCGCTGGAACGGATTGCCGGTCTGGTCGCCGAGCGAAACACCCGGCAGCTTGCGGTTCACCGAGTCCAGGAAGTTGGTCGAATAGTCGCGGCTGAAATCCGCCGAGGTCAGCACCGCGGTGTTGGACGGCACCTTGTCGCGATCGATCAGGCTGGCGTCGCGCTCGGACGGGCCGGGGACACCGACACCGCCCTCCGGCGCCGCCGCGGTTTGCGCCGGTGCGGCCCGCCTCCGGGCGGTTTGCGAAGGCTGCGCGACCGGCCGGGCGGCGGGCTTGATGCTGCGAGTGCCGGAAAGCGGCGACGGGGCGATGACGCTGACCGGCGGCAGTTCGGCCGGGGCGGGAGTCTGGCCGTGCGCCATCGTCAGCGGCGCCGTGGCTCCGATGGTGGTGAGCACGGCCGCAGCGCCGCGCGTATAGACCGAAGAAGACAAAAATCGTGTTGCCTTACGCAACAACGTACCAGCCATAGCGCCCACCCCATATCGTTCGGTTCGCGGTTGTTTCCGTCGAACGTTGCACTTGCAGACTGCTGGAGCGATGCAGGCTTGGCAAACAAGAACTGTCCCGAGCGTTCGGACTGACATGCGGCAAAACATCACAATCGTACTACGACCACGATTGGATTGCGTATGCGGTGTGATTCACTGCCGTTCGCAGCGACGAAGACGACGACGTTGCCTCACGTCGTCGCAAGCGAAAGCTGGACCGACGCACCACCTCTCACAGAGATCGTGCATCGGTCATTTGACTCTTTGGTTCCTGGAGTTCTGGGATCTCCTAGAACTTCGCCCTGATGCCGGCGTAAGCCGCGAGCGGCATGCCCGGCACGAAGGCGCGGGGATCGCTCAGCTGCGCCATCAGGTTGGGTGCGCCTCCGGCACTGGTGAAGCCGCCGGTCTGGTAGAACGCGCCGCTCAGATAGTAGTGCTGGTTGAACACATTGTTGATCAACCCGAACACCTCGATGCTCGGCGTGATCTGATACGAGGTGTGCAGATTGACGACGGAATAGGCCGGCACCTTCGGGCTCTGGTTGGTGTCGTCATGGATCAGCCACTGGCTGCCCACGAAGTTGAGATCGGCGCCGACCTTCCAAGCATCCGTGACGTTGTAGTCGACGCCGGCCTTGAATCGGTGCGCGGGAATGCCGGGGATATGGTCGCCTGGGCTGACGTTGACAAATTCTGCGCCGGCGTCGTTGGTCAGGGCGTTCGGATTGTTCGGCGAGGACAGCGTGATCGCGCTTCGGTAAGTCGCGTCGACATAGGTGTAGTTCGCGTAGGCGTTCCAACGATTGATGCGGTAGTCGAGCTTGGCCTCGATGCCCTGCCGCAAGGTCTGTCCGGCATTCTGGAAGAAGCCGAAATTGTTGACGCCGAGTGGGCTCGCCACCTCGATGATGTCGTCGTCGGACAGGGTGTGGAACACGCCGAGCCCCCAGGTCAGCATGCCGGTCCTGGCATCGTGGCCCCAGTTGCCGCGCAGGCCGGCCTCGATGGTGTGCGACACCACCTGCTTGAGCGGCGGATCGGCCACCAGGAAGGTGTCGATCATGCAGGGGTGGTTGGGATCGGAGCAGCCGAGCTCCAGCGGCGTCGGTGCGCGGTTGGCCTCCGAATAGCCGGCATAGGCGGTGAGGTTCGGCGTGATCTTGAAGGTGCCGCCGATCACCGGGTTGAAACGCTGGAAGCGGTTGCTGCTGTTGAGCAGGTCATTCGTTCCGGTCTGGTCCTGCAAATCGATCTGGGCGTAATTGAAGCGCCCGCCCGCGGTCACCGAGAACCTGTTGGTCACGTCGAACGTATCGGTGAGGTAGACGCCGGTGTAGGTGTTGGTGGCGCGCAGGTCGACCGGGCTAAGACCTGCGTCGGGCTGGTTGATGAAGACGCCAGTGCCCGTCACGAACAGGTTGTTGGGGTCGATCGTGCCGAGTTCGCTGGTCGCCGTGAATTTCGTGTTGCCGTGATCGACGCTGACACCCATCACGACGTGGTTGTCGTGCCCGAACAGCTGGTCCGAATTGGTCAACTGCGCAGTCCCGCCGTAGCTGTTGGTCGCGGCCTGGTTGCGGTCGATTTCGCCAAGGAAAGAATTACCGAGCGTGTTCGGAGTGGCTGGGCCATCGGCTGGACCGAACAACGGCAGCCCGTTGCCGATGCACAAGGTCGTTGGATCGTCGCACGGCGCGACGTCGGTGCCGTTGCCGTCGATGTGAGACTGCCGGAAGCCGCGGAAGTAGGCGTTGCCCTGGAACGACCAGGTGTCCGAGAAATTGTGGCTCAGCGTGGCGTTGACGAAGGCGAGCTGAAGCAGCGTCGTCTGCGGCCAGGTGTAGACACTCTGCCAGCGCTGATTGAGCATCTCGACCGGCGTTGCCGCGACGTTGCCGAGCAGGTTGCTGGCGCCGGTGAAATTGACGTGGAATTCGGTGTCATCGTTGCGCGCGCCGACGTCGACATACATCCGGTTGATGTGCGATTGGTTGGCGTAATCGCGCCAGCCGCGGTCATAGGCGGATTCGAACGCGGCATAGGCCGAGATGTTGTCCCTCTGGCCGCCGGCCTGCACGCTGCCTTGCACGCGCCCGTAGGAGCCGCCGAACAGTTCGGCCTCGGAGCCCTGATAGGTGAAGCCGTTCTTCATCTGTATGCTGAGCGCGCCGCCGATCGCGTTCAGGCCAAAGATCGGGCTGTTGGGCACCAGCGAAACCCGGTCGATGGCCTTTTCCGGGATGAAGTCCCAGTTGACCACATCGCCCCAGGATTCGTTGATGCGCACGCCGTTCTGATAGACCGCGATGCCCTGTGGTGTGCCCTGCACCGGCGAGGCGACGAAGCCGCGGTAGTCGAGATTGCGCTGGAACGGATTGCCGGTCTGGTCGGTGAGCGTGACGCCGGGCAGCTTGCGGTTCACCGAGTCCAGGAAGTTGGTCGAGTAGTTGCGGCTGAAATCCGCCGATGTCAGAACTTCGGTGTTGGACGGGATCTTGTCGCGATCGATCACGCTGGAATCACGCTCGGATGGACCAGGGACCCCGGTGCCCCCCTCCGGCGCCGCCGCGGTTTGCGCAGGCGCGGCCCGCCTCCGCGCGGTTCGCGAAGGCTGCGCCACCGGCCGAGACACGGGCTTGATGCTGCGGGTGCCCGACAGCGGCGAGGGCGCAATCACGGTGACGGGTGGCAACTCGGCCGGGGCGGGGGTCTGGGCGTGAAGCGCGGTCAGCGGCGCTGCTGCTCCGACGGCGGTAAGCAAAGCCACAGCGCCGCGTGAATGGAACGAAGAACACAAAAACCGTGTCGCTGCACGCAATAACGTACCAGCCATGACGCCCACCCCATTGTCGCGGTTCGCCATTATCCCCAACGAACCATTCGCATTTGAGACTGCTGGAGCAGTGCGGCTTTGGCAAACAAGATGTATCCCGGTAGGGCGGGATTCTTTTCCATATATAATCGGGAAATATTCCCGATCAGTTTTTAGGTGATCGGCGCATTGCAGCAACACTTGCCGCGGACAAGAAGGAATCTCTCTCCAAATCAATATCTTGCATGTGCGGCGTCGGCGCCGTGATCAAGCCGGATTTGCCGCCAAGTGCCCGCACCCGCGCGATCATCTTCGGAGAAGCCATGTCTCCCTCCGTCGATTGTATCGACGCTGCAATGCGCATAAGTGTCACCTGTCCCGACTTGGCGTGCGCCTGTAATGTCACTCCCGATTTCAATCCCCAGCCGCTGTCCAGAACACCGATGCGAGTCCTGCTTGTCGACGATCATCCGATCGTCATCGCTGCTTGCCAGGCTTTGCTGGCTGACGAAGCCGAAATCACCGTGACGGCTGCCGTGGACGCGGCAAGCGGCCTGGCGTCGTTCGCCGCAGATGCTCCGGAGGTTTGCGTCCTCGACATCAATCTGCCGTCAGTGTCCGGCCTTGAACTCGCGCAGCAGATTCTCGGGAAAGACGCCGAAGCGCGGATCGTCATCTTCAGCATCAATGACGATCCCGTCTTCATCGCGCGTGCCGTCGATATCGGCGTCAAAGGCTACGTGTCAAAGTCGGGCGATCCCAACGACCTTGTCATTGCCATCCGCGAAGTGGGACGGGGCGGCACCTTCCTGCCGACCCGAAACGATGCAACGGCAGCTGAATCACCGATTGTGGAAAGCCGACTTGCGCAGATCGGCTCTCGTGAAACGAAGATTCTTCGTCTGCTCGCGACTGGCCGCACCTTGGCCGAGATCGCAAAACTGATTGGCGTTTCCTACGGAACGGTCGCGAACGACACCGCGATCATGCGACACAAGCTCGGCGTTCGGTCGACCAGGGAATTAGTCAGGCTGGCGGCCGAGATTTCCGCAAAGCTGCTGAGCTGAATGCGCGCGCAATTGTCCCCGTTGATCGTCAACGTCGTCGCGAGCGTCGGCAAAAAATAACCCCGCTCTCACGAGGAGGCGGGGTTACTAGGTTCTTTGGGATAAAATCCAGCGCTGTGCGCGGGAAGTAGCGACTCGGATCGTATCGTCACGGTCGTTTCGATCAATGAGATTGTATCTCGCGATTTTCGGGAATTATTCCCGAGTTGTTTTGGAAAAAATCGACGCGCGCGGCTTTGCACTTTCGCAAAGCATTCGCTTTGCGCGTTACGTCGTGCATCGATCTTGATGTCGCAAACACGCGCGTCTACGTTCGTTGAAGATCCGCTAGAGATCGTTGGAGGAGACACATGAAGCGTTTGCCGTCGTTTGACATTGCGCACTGCGTTGCAGATAGACGAGGCTCTTCTTCACGAAGAGCCGTTGCGACGATAGCTCTCGCTGGAGTCCTGGGTGTCGCGGTTTTCTGTGGTGCTGCCTCCGCACAGACCGTGACGCCTGATCGCATCAAGGACGTCACGTCGAAAGTTGACAGCGATTTCATCAAGGCGAATGCCGCTACTTCCAAGGATTGGCCGACCATCGGACTTGATTACGCCGAGACGCGCTTCAGCAAGCTCAATCAGATCAACGCTGGGAACGTGAAGGACCTTGGACTGGTCTGGAGCTACAATCTTGAATCGTCGCGCGGCGTCGAAGCCACGCCCGTCGTGGTCGACGGCATCATGTATCAGTCGGCATCGTGGAGCGTTGTCCATGCGATCGATGCGCGCACCGGCAAGAAGCTGTGGTCGTTCGATCCGGGCGTCGACCGCTCGAAGGGTTACAAAGGCTGCTGCGACGTGGTCAATCGCGGCGTCGCCGTCTACAAGGGCAAGGTGTTCGTTGCCGCTTATGATGGACGGTTGATCGCGCTCGATGCCGCCACCGGTCAGAAGGTCTGGGAAAAGGACACGCTGATTGATCACGATCATTCCTACACCATCACCGGCGCACCGCGCGCATTCAACGGCAAGGTGGTGATCGGCCAAGGCGGCGCCGAATACGGTGCCCGCGGTTACATCACCGCCTATGACACCGAGACTGGCAACCAGCTATGGCGCTGGTTCACTGTCCCCGGCGATCCGTCGAAGCCTTTCGAGGATGCCTCGATGGAAGCGGCGGCCAAGACGTGGGACCCGGCGGGAAAATATTGGCTCAACGGCGGCGGCGGCACGCCATGGGATACGATCACCTACGATCCCGAGCTGAACATGGTCTATGTCGGCACCGGCAACGGCGCGCCTTGGAATCGCAAGATCCGCAGCCCGTCCGGCGGCGACAATCTGTACCTGGCTTCGCTGGTCGCGCTGAATGCCGACACCGGCAAGTACATCTGGCACTATCAAGAGACCCCCGGCGATAACTGGGACTATACGTCGACCCAGCCGATGATCCTCGCCGACATCTCAATTGACGGCGCGCCGCGCAAGGTGATCCTGCACGCGCCGAAGAACGGCTTCTTCTTCGTGATCGACCGGACCAACGGCAAGTTCATCTCGGCGAAGAACTTCGTCGATGTGAACTGGGCCACGGGCTACGACGCCAATGGACGCCCGATCGAAGTCCCCGCCGCACGCGGCGATGCGCCTTATGATGCCGTGCCCGGCCCGTATGGAGCGCACAACTGGCATCCGATGTCATTCAATCCGCAGACCGGTCTCGTCTATCTGCCGGCGCAGAATGTGCCGCTCAACCTGACACCGGAAAAATCCTTCGCGCAGAATGCCGCGACTCCTGGCAAGTTCGGTGGCGCGACCGGCTGGAACGTCGGCTTCGTGCTCAATGGCGAGCCTCCGAAGGCGCCCGCCTTCGGCAAGCTCATCGCGTGGGATCCGGTCAAGCAGAAGGAAGCGTGGAAGGTCGACTATGTGTCGCCATGGAATGGCGGCACGCTGACAACCGCGGGCAATCTGGTGTTCCAGGGTACGGCCGACGGACGTTTCGTGGCTTATGACGCCACCAACGGCAAGACGCTGTGGGAGACGCCGACCGGCACCGGCGTGGTGGCAGCCGCCTCGACCTACACGATCGACGGCCAACAATATGTCTCGATCGCGGTCGGATGGGGCGGCGTGTTCGGCATCGCCACGCGCGCCACCGAGTACCAGAATCCGGGTACGGTCTACACCTTCGCGCTCAACGGCAAGGCCAAGATGCCGGAGTTCGTGAAGTATCAGACCGAAGGCCTGTTGCAGGGCGTGAAGTACGACCCGAAGGACGTGCCCGAAGGCACCGCGATCTATGTTGCGGCCTGCGCCACCTGTCATGGCGTTCCCGGCGTCGATCGCGGTGGCAACGTCAGGAATCTCGGCTACGTCCCCGCTGAAGAGATCGCCAATCTGAAGGACATCGTCTTCGCCGGACCGTTCCGCGATCGGGGCATGCCGGATTTCACCGGCAAGCTGACCGAAGCGGACGTGGTGAAAATCCAGGCGTTCATCCAGGGAACCGCAGACGCGATCCGGCCGAAGAGCAAATGACATGACCTGAATGGGTCATGTCTCGAGGGATCGCGCACAGTCCGCCTAGCACGGGCCGTGCGCGATCTCCTCTTGTCTTTCCCTTGCCGGGGTAAAGTCCCGTCGGGAATTCTTCCCGGATTGATCGGGAAGAATGCTTGAATGCAGTGCGGCAACCAGCTAATTCGTCAGCTGAACTCACAACTGGCGTTAGATGGAGATCGAGCATGATACTGCGTCCATTGGCTGGCTTGGTGCTGGCCGCTGCCATGACATTGTCAGCACCGGCCTTTGCGGCCGCGAGCAATGGCAGCACCATCAAGATGTTCGATCCCGACAATGACGGTACGCTCGACCTGTCCGAGGTGAAGAACGCCGCGTCGGCATTGTTCGACAAGCTCGATCCTGACAAGGACGGCACCCTCGATGCTCGCGAACTGCGCGGCAGGCTCTCCAGGAAGGAGCTGAATGCAGCTGATCCCGACCACGACGGTACCCTGACCAAGGACGAATATCTTGCCGTCGTCGAAAAGCGGTTCGGCGCAGCCAACCCCGACAATGACGGGACCTTGGATGCGAAGGAATTGAAGTCGCCCGCCGGGCGCTCTCTGCTTCGATTGATGAAATAAGGATCGCGGCGCCGGGTTTTGCGCCATCAAGCCTCAGCGCTTCCCGCGCTGAGGCTTTTGTTTTTGACCGCGCTCGCCTCTTCGGACGGGCTCTATGGTCAGTCCTTGAACTCGCAGCCGAGGCGCTGTAGCGCCTCATCGACCCAGCGGCGGTCGCTGGTGCCGGCGAGGATCTGCTGGATGGCCTTTTCCTCGGTCGCCTTCTTGGCCTCGGTCAGCTTGCAGATGGCCTCGGCGTCGTCATGGGGCACGCAGAGCACGCCGTCGTCGTCGGCCACGATGAGGTCGCCGGGCTCGACGATCATGCCGTCGATCGAGATCGCGCAATTGATCTCGCCCGGGCCGTCCTTATAGGGCCCGCGATGGGCGACGCCGGCGGCGAACACCGGGAATGAGCCGGCGCGGATCGCGCCGGCATCGCGGATCGAGCCGTCGATCACGAAACCCGCGACGCCCTTCTTCTCGGCCAGCGTCGACATGATCTCGCCGATGATGGCGTTGACCAGCACGCCGCCGGCATCGACCACGATCACGTCGCCGGGCTGCGCCAGGTCGATCGCCTTGTGCACCATCAGATTGTCGCCGGGGCGGGTCTTTACGGTCAGCGCCGGGCCGCCGAGCCAGCCGCCCTTATGCATCGGCCGCAGCCGGTTGGTGCCCGCGATCCGCGACATCGAATCGCTGATATTGGCGACCGGCAGCGTGCGGTAGCGCGCGACGAGGTCAGGCGACACTTTCCGCTTTGCCTTGTGAATTGCAAATCCTATGGCCATCGGTTTTCTCCGGGTTCTGCTTGAGCGCGGGTTCAGTGCGCGCGGCGGTCGAGATGGGCGTTGAGGCGAGGATAGACGCGGCGGGCGTTGCCTTCAAAGATCTTGGCCTTGTCTTCCGCACTCAACGGCAATGCGTCGATGTAGCGGCGGGTGTCGTCGAAATGATGCCCGGTTTCGGGATCGATGCCGCGCACCGCGCCGACCATCTCAGAGGCAAACAGGATGTTCTCGACCGGGATCACCCGGGTCAACAGCTCGATGCCGGGCAGGTGATAGACGCAGGTGTCGAAGAACACGTTCTTCAAGAGATGCTCCGACAGCGGCGGCAGCTTCATGTCCTGCGCCAGGCCCCGGTAGCGGCCCCAATGATAGGGCACCGCGCCGCCGCCATGCGGGATGATGAAGCGCAGGGTCGGGAAGCGCTTGAACAGGTCCGAGGTGAGGAACTGCATGAAGGCGGTGGTGTCGCCGTTGAGGTAATGCGCGCCGGTGCCGTGGAAGCAGGGATTGCAGGACGAGGAGACATGGACCATCGCCGGCACGTCGAGCTCGACCATCTTCTCATACAGCGGATACCACCACTCGTCGGTCAGCGGTGGATCGCACCAATAGCCGCCGGCCGGATCGGGATTGAGGTTGCAGCCGACGAAGCCAAGCTGGGTCACGCAGCGCTCCAGCTCCTCGATGCAGTTTTTGGGCTGCACGCCCGGGCTCTGCGGCAGCTGGCAGACCGGAACGAAGTTCTGCGGAAACAAAGTGCAGACCCGGTGCACGAGGTCGTTGCAGATCGTGGTCCATTCACGGCTGGTGGCTTCCTTGCCGACATGATGCGCCATGCCGGCGGCGCGCGGCGAGAAGATGGTGACGTCGGTGCCGCGCTCCTTCTGCAAGCGAAGCTGCGCGCCCTCGACGCTGCTGCGGATCTCGTCGTCGGTGATGCCGAGATTGGTGGTGAGCGGGCGGCGCGATTTGTCGGCGAGGCCGGCGAGCTGCTTGTCGCGGAAGATCTGCAGCTTGGCCGGCTCGGTGGTGTAGTGGCCGTGACAGTCGATGATCATGGTGGCTTCCTTATTGTCCCCTTGGCAGTGCTATCAGTGTGTAACGGTCGACGGGATCGCGCCCGTCAATTCGGTCTCGCGCGGCTTGACGCGCATGGTGGCGGCGATGGCGGAGGCGACGAACAGGAAGCCGGCGATGCCGACCAATGCCCAGGAGAAGCTTCCGGTGGCGTCCTTGATCAGGCCGATGCACCACGGGCCGATCAACCCGCCGAACTGCGCCAGCGTGTTGACCATCGCGATCGAGGCGGCGCCGGCCGCGCCGGTCAAGAGCGAGGCGTTGATGCTCCAGAACAGCGGATTGCCGGCGTTCAGGCTGAAGCCGACCACGCACAGGAACACGAAGGCCAGCACCGGGCTTGCAACATAGGCGCTGCCCAGCATCGCGACAGCGGCGATCAGATAGACCGCCGCAAGATGAAACTTGCGGTCGCCCGTCTTGTCCGAGCTGCGGCTCACCACGATGGTGCCGATGACGCCGAGCAGCGGCGGGATTGCCGAGAGGAAACCGACCTGGATGTTGCTGAGATTGCCCATGCCCTTGATGATCTGCGGCAGCCACAGCAACAGGCCATAGATGCCGACCAGCGCGCAGCCGAACAGCGCCGCCAAGAGCCAGACCCTGATATCGAGCACGCATTCGATCAACCTGTGCTGCCCCTGTCGTTCGATCGCGGCCCGCTCGGCGGCGAGTTCGCTCTCCAGCCAGGCCGCCTGCTCCTTGGTGAGCCAGCTCGCCTTGGCCGGGCGGTCGGTCAGATAATAGAGCGTGAACAGGCCGAGCAGAATGGTCGGAACGCCCTCGGCGATGAACATCCATTGCCAGCCGTGCAGTCCGGCCGTGCCGTCGTACCAGGTCATGATGCTGGTCGAGATCGGCCCGCCTAGTACGGCCGAGAACGAGCCGGCGATGATGTACCCGGCGACTGCGCGGGCGCGATAGCGCGCCGGGAACCAGTAGGTGAGATACAGCACCACGCCGGGCATGAAGCCCGCTTCCGCGACGCCGAGGCCGAACCGCATCACATAGAGGCTGAGCGGATTCCAGACGAAGGCGGTCAACGTGGCGACCAGGCCCCAGGTGATCAGGATGCGCGCCAGCCAGATCCGGGCGCCGAGCCAGTGCAGCATCAGATTGCTCGGCACCTCGAGCACCATGTAGCCGAGGAAGAAGATGCTGGCGGCGAAGCCGAAGATCGCGGGGCTGAGGCCGAGATCCTTGTTCATTGTCAGCCCGGCATAGCCGAGATTGATGCGGTCGAGATAGTTGAAGAACATCATCGCGAACAGGATCGGAATCAGCCGCCAATAGACGCGGCGGATGGTTTGCTGTTCGAGCTCGCTGACGGACGCACCAGGCATTACAATCCTCCCGTTCATTGTGATGGCGTTCATTGGGTCGCGACGCCATTTCGGATGTTGTTGGGCTGCGTGGTCTCTCGTTCGGGGAGTGGCCGCTCGACGCCGTCCGGAGCTGAGCCTGCTGCCATCGTTCTGAGGTCGATGCCTTGCTGCTCGGGCAGCAACAAGGCTGCGCAGAAGGCGGCGGTGTAGCCACAGATCGCGCAGATCGCCATGGCATCGCCGAGATGCATCTGCGCCGAGAGAATGCCGACGGTCGCAGGTACGATCGAGCCGAGGCCGCGCCCGGCGCTGAGCGCAAAGCCTGCGCCATTGGCGCGGATGTTGGTCGGAAACAGCTCGGCAAAGGTCGGCATCAGGCCAGAAGCGAGGCCGGCCTGCAGCGCACCGAGGAAGAAGCCGAGGATGATGGTGATGCCCTGGCCGATCGGCGCCTGGGTGTAGACGACGACGTTCAGCGCCTGGCAGACCAGGAACAGCATGAAGCCTTTGCGGCGGCCGATTCGGTCGGCAATCAGGCCGAACGCGATCGGCCCGACGAACGATCCGAAGATGTTGACCGCGAGATAGCCGGCGGTGTGCATGACGGGCAGATGCAGGCCGGTTTGCAGATAGGTTGGTAGCCAGGTGATCATCACATAGGCCGCGCCCAGCGTGCCTGTCGTGAAGAAGGTTGCGACCAGCGTCTTGAACAGATGCTCGTCGGTGAAGATGGTCCAGAAGTTGTGCGTCGCGGCAGCGCGCTGCGCCTTCTCTTCGACGAAGATCGCGGATTCCGGCACGAAGCGGCGGACGAAGAACACCAGCAGCGCGGGCAGGATTCCGATCGCGAAGAACACGCGCCAGGCGATGTCCTGCGACAGCCAGCCGAAGATGACCGGAAATGCCGCCACCGACAGCGCGTTGCCGACGGCGTATCCGCTCTGGATTGCAGCCGCAACGCGGCCGCGCATGCCGGCCGAAACCACTTCGGCGACCAGCACGGCGCCGACCGCCGCCTCGCCGCCATAGCCCATGCCCTGGATGGCGCGTGCGACCAGCAGGTACCAGAAGCCGTGGGCAAAAGCGGCGGCAAAGGTCGAGACCGCGACCAGCAGGATGGTGAATTGCAGCACGCGCACCCGGCCGAAACGGTCGGCAGCAATGCCGGCGACCCAACCGCCGATTGCGGTGCCGATCAGCGAGCTTGAGGCGAGGATGCCGGCGTCGGGCCGCGACAGGCTCAGCGTCGCGATCAACGCCGGCGTGACCAGCGCGTAGATCGTGGTGTCCATCGAGTCGAGCGCGAGCCCGCCGAAGGCGGCGAAGAATGTCTTGCGTTCGACGGCGGACAGTTTGGACAGCCACCCCAGATTCATGTTCGTTTCCTCTTGATGAGTCCGGCCTCTTGTCGGGCCGTTTCCGTGAGATCTAAGGAGGGTCCAGCGCTGCCGGGTTCACCACATTGCCGCGATCGATCTCGCCGCCGGTCAGCACCGTCGCGATGTTGCGCGCGGCCTCGATACCGGTCCGCGTGATCGATGCGCCGGTTTGCGCGGCGATATGCGGTGTCACGATCAGGTTCGGCGCCTGCAGGATCGGCCGGTCCTTGGCCGGCGGCTCTTCCGCCAGCGTGTCGAGGCCGGCACCGGCGAGATGGCCGCTTGCGAGCGCCGCGCGCAGCGCGTCCTCGTCGACCAGCGCGCCACGCGCGGTGTTGATCAGGATGGCGCCGGGCTTCATGGCGGCGAGACGTGCGGCATCGATCATGCCGCGCGTCACGTCGGTCAGCGGCGCGTGCAGGCTGACGATGTCGGAGACCGCGAGCAGCTCGGCGAGATCGGCGGCCTCACGCGCCAGCGCCGGGTCGACGCGGCCCTTGCTCCGGCCGAGCGCGACGACGGTCATGCCGAGCGCGGCGGCTGCGCGTGCGACGTGCCGGGCGATGCGGCCGAAGCCGACCAGGCCGATGGTACGGCCGCGGACTTCGCGGCCGCGATAGCTGGCGCGGTCCCAGGCGCCGGCATGGGTGCGTGCATTCAGGCTGACGACGTCACGTCCGAGCGCGAGGGTCAGCGCGATAGTGTGCTCGGCAACCGCGGGCGCGTTGGCATCGCCCGCCACCATCACCAGTATGCGCCTCGCCGTTGCCGCATCGATGTCGACGCTGTCGACGCCCGCGCCGTGCTTGGCGATCACGCGCAGATGCGGATTGCTGGCGATCACAGCGGAGGAGAATACCGGATTGCCGCGCATCAGGATCGCCTGCGTCGGTGCGATCGCCATCTCGTAGCTGAGGCGCTCGGGCGTGATGGCATCGCGCGTCAGCACGATCTCTGCGCCGATCTCGGTGAGGATCTTGACGGCGGCGGGGGCGAGGTTGTCGCCGGTGACCAGAATGCGGAAAGGAGCGGTCATGATCTATCGCCGCTGCGATATTGCATGGCAGCCCCGCTGCGTGCGCCGCGCGATATTGCCTGAACCTGACGCATTTCTCGCGCTTCTCCCTTGGATCACAGGTGATTTCGCGCGAAGATCGGGAAACGACCCCTTGAGGTCAAATACCGCTTTGACCCCTCACTTATAGGGAATCGGAATAAGCCATGGATTACAGGCAGCTTCGTTACTTCATCGCGGTGGCCGAAGAGCTCAGCTTCAGCCGCGCCGCCAAACGCCTGCATGTCAGCCAGCCGCCGCTGAGCACGCAGATCAAGGCGATGGAGGAAGAGCTCGGCACGCGCCTGCTGGCGCGGACGCGGCGCGCGGTGGAGCTCACCCAGGCAGGGCAGTTGCTGCTGGAACATGCGCGGCGCGCCGTCAGCGAGCTCGACCTGGCCTCGGAGACGGTGCGCCGTGCCGCGCGCGGCGAGGCCGGCATGATCCGCATCGGATTTACCGGCTCGGTGCCGATGCTCGACATGTTCGCCGAGCTGTTTCGCAGCTTCCGTGCCAGCTATCCGCGGGTGAAGATCGAGCTCCGGCACATGTCGACGGCGACGCAGCTGCGCGCGCTCGCCGACGCCGAGCTCGATGTTGCGATCATGCGGCCGCCGCTCGATTTCAGGCCGGCGGCGGACTTGCAGGTGCATGTGGTCTGGCGCGACCGGCTGATGGTGTTTCTGCCGCTGGACCATCCGCTGGCCGTCGCGAAAGGCGCGCTCGAGATGGCCGACCTCGCCGAGCATGAATTCGTCGGCATGGCCGAGAGCGGCTGCGGCGTCGGCGACCAGGCCGCGATGCTGTGCCGGCGCGCGGGCTTTGCGCCGCGCGTGGTGCAGGAGGCGCATGAGCTGCGCACCGTGCTCAGCCTCGTCGCCGCCGGGATCGGGCTGTCGATCCTGCCGTCCTGCTACCAGCAGGCCGGCGTGATGAACGTCGTGGCCAAGCCGCTGGAGACGCCGGATGCCGAAAGCCGCATGCTGGTGGCGATGCGCTCGAACGCTTCGCTGCTGCCGCGCCGGTTCGTCGAATGCGCGCTGCAGGCGGCGTCGCGCAGCGCACCGCCGCTGGTGCCCGAGGTCGCCGCAGTCAGCCGCTGATCGTGCCGCGCGCGGTTAACGGCGGCTGGCAAGTGGCCATCGGCGCACCCCATACTTTCGTTGGCAGTAGTCTCCCGGAATGCAGTCTGGCGCTGCTCTTGCATAGCTGAATCTCAGGTGCTGGGGCGCCGATTCGTCGTGGTCTCGCCTGCGACGGCAATGTCGCGAACGAATAATTGGTGATGCGCGCCCGCAGCTATTTGACATCTGCGGAGACGAAAAGATGCACGTTCTCACACGTGCGGCAGTCCTGCTTGGGGCGGTGTGTTTGACATCGCCGACCCTGGCGCGCGACGACGGCCGCTACGCCAACTCACCATTGAAACCCTGGTTTGAAAGCCTGCACAGCGGCTACGGACAGTGCTGCTCGGATGCCGACGGATATGTGGTCGCCGATCCCGACTGGGAGTCGGATCACGGACACTACCGCGTGCTGATCGACAGCGAATGGGTTGTCGTGCCTGATCAGGCCGTGATCACCGAGCCGAACAAGATCGGGCGAACCATGGTGTGGAAGCACTATATCGACGGCCACCCGCGCATCCGCTGCTTCATGCCGGGCAGCATGACCTGAGACGTCTCGTCCGCCCCGCGGCTCAGGCCGGCGGAACGAAGACGCGGTTCGGGAACGCCTTCTCGACGACGTCGAGAAATGCGCGAACCTTTGCGCCGACCAGCCGTCGCGAGCTTTGTAGCGCCCAGATCTCGACCGGAGGCCTGGCATCCGTTCCCCAATAGGCGAGCCGGCCTGCGGCAATGTCGTCGTCGACCAGCAGCTTGGGCAGCAGGGCCGCGCCGGCGCCTGCCAGCACGGCATCGCGCATCATCAACATCGATGAGAGGCGCAACACGGTCCGCGGCCTGAGTATGCTCTCACCGTGTTCATTGCGGATGCGCCAGACCGTATCTGGTGGCGTCTGCGACATCAGGACGGCATTGACGGAGATGCCGTCTGAATCATGCGCTGAGATTGTCGGCTGTTGCAGATCGGGATGCGCCACGACCAATAGCTCATCGTTGAGGAAGCGGCGGCCGACGAGACGTTCGTCCGGCGACGGATTGATGCGGATGACCAGGTCATAGCCGTCCTCGACCGGATCGACCAGGCGGTCCTCGGCGACGATCTCGAGCTGGACGTCGGGATAGGCGTGCGCAAAGCGCGCAGCGATCCGGCCGAAAGCGACATGTGCGAGCAACACCGGCGCGCTGACCCGCAACCGGCCACGCGGCGTCGATGCACCGAGCACCACGGCTTCGCCGGCTTCGGCGATGTCGGACAGCGGACCGCTGGTGCGCTGGTGCAGCGCGCGGCCTTCGTCGGTCAATCGGAGACTTTGCGAACCGCGCTCGATCAAGCGGACGCCGAGCGACTGTTCGAGCTCGGCTACGCGACGGGACAGCGTGGCCTTGGCCCGGCCGGAGATGCGGCTGGCACGGCCGAACCCGCCATGCGCGGCAACCAGGTTGAAATCGGTGAGCGCCTGAAGGTCCATCGCGCCTGTTCCATATTTGAGACGAGTTGTCCAAATATTGGCATCTTCAAAGGAAAATTGGAACGGCTAGCTTCTTCCCAACGGCAGACGGTCTGCCCGAAAGAAGGAGTATTCGACATGGCTATTCTGGTGACAGGCAGCACAGGCACCATCGGTACCCAGGTTCTCAACCATCTCGCCGGTCACGGCGTCGAGGTTCGTGCCCTGACCCGCTCGCCCGGCAAGGCTCAGTTCCCGCAGCATGTGACGGCGGTTCGCGGCGATCTTGCAGATGTGGATTCGGTCCGCGCGGCGCTCGACGGCGTCAGCACGCTGTTCCTGCTGGTGCCGAACGCAGCCGACGAACTGACCCAGGCGATGCTGACGTTGACTGTGGCGCGCGAGGCCGGGGTCAAGGGCATCGTCTATCTCTCGGTGTTCAAGGGCGAGGCCTATGCCGACGTGCCGCATTTCGCCGGCAAGCATACGGTCGAGCGGATGATCGAGGCGCTCGATCTTCCCGCGACCATCCTGCGTCCGGCCTATTTCATCCAGAACGATCTTCGGCTGAAGGAGCCGCTGCTCAATTTCGGTGCCTATGGCATGCCGATCGGCGCGAAGGGCATCTCGATGGTCGATATTCGCGACATCGGCGAGGCGGCTGCGATCGAACTGGTGCGCCGCGAGCGGGCACCCGCACCGCTTGGCCGCGAGATCTATGAACTGGTCGGCCCCGATGCGATCACCGGCGAAGGCGCGGCCGCGATCTGGCGTGATGAGCTTGGCCGTGCAGTCAATTATGGCGGCGACGATCTCGCTGTCATGGAGCAGCGTCTCAAGGCGGCGATGCCGGCATGGCTCGCGCTCGACATGCGGCTGATGCTCGGCCGCTATCAGAGCGATGGCGCGGTCGCGACAGCCGATGATTTGGCGCGCCTGACGCGCCTGCTCGGCCGCGCCCCGCGTGCCTATCGCGATTTCGCTCGCGATGCTGCCGCGCAGTGGCGCAAGGGCTAGCTGCGAGGCTTCGTGAGAAAGCGCGTGACCACGCCGCCGAGCGCGGCGTGGTCGAGCGGCTTGGTGAGCGACGCCTTGGCGGTATCGACCACGGCATCCGGCGCCAGGCCGCGGCGCAGGTCGCACAGTGCATCGGCGTAGTCGGCGGTGAATTCCGGATGCGGCTGCACCGACAGCGTGGTGCCGTTGGCATAGAGCAGCCCGGCATGCGGTGTGAATTCGGACGACATGATGGTGCGCGCGGAGGCGGGCGGGATGATCACCTGATCCTGATGCGAGGCGGCGACTGCGAGCGTTTCGCCGTCGAGCAGCCCGTTGTGCGGTGTTATCCGATAGACGTGGCGGCCGATGCCCCAACCCTTTTCCGATTTGCGCACGGTGCCGCCGAGCGCCTGCGCGATCAGCTGATGACCGAAGCAGACCCCGACCATCGGAACGCGCTTGTCATGGGCTGACCGCACGAAGGCTTCGAGCGGCGCGATCCAGGCGACATCGTCATAGACGCCGGCGGCCGATCCCGTGATCAGGATCGCATCCAGTGTGGCTGGATCGGGAAGTGGCTCACCCCTGGCGACACTGACGACGTCGCAGGTCATGGACGGATCGGCTGCAGCCACCATCCGCTGAAACATCTGCGGATAGCTGCCGTGGCGCTCGCGGAACTGCGGGCTGACGAGCCCGGTTTCGATGATGGTGATGCGGGGCATGGGATGCGGTGACGGATGTGTGGGATGCCCCAGCCTTTACTCCGAAAGCGCTGAGGCCCACAAGCCGCGCGCCGGCGGCCGCCGATCAATTCTGCGACGGCGCCGCCGCGTCGATCGTTGCGGTGTGTTGTGCTGCCGGCGTCGTGTTTGCGATCGCCGGCGTCGTGCTGACGGTCGCGGGCGTCGTCGCGACGATCGCAGGCTCGGTGCGGTAGCGCGGCAGTTGGTCCTCGAGCGAATAGCCGACGCAGAGCGCGAGGCTCGACCACACCGCCATGCTGAAATACAGCGACATCCAGGCGATTTCCTCGCGCCACTCGGCAATGTCGTGGGTCACGATCCAGCGCCGGCTGACGTCGCGCAGGCCGTCCAGCGGATGCAGCAGTGTGCCGCCCGCAGCGAGATTGGCGCGCCAGCGGTTCAGGTACATCGGAACGTCGACGGTCATCAGGAAGGCGAGGAAGGCGGCGATGCCGACGATCGCGACGATGAAGGCCCAGCGCACCGGGCCATGAAACTCCGGCAGCAGCCGGCACAGCGCAATGCCGACCAGGAAGAACACCACGGCCCAGATCGAATTCTCGATCGCGTTGCAGAGATAATGCGTGGTCAGCACCGCATACCAGGAGAAGCATTCCGCGATCACGATCAGCGGCACGATGATCCAGGCGATATTCACCGTGGTCTCGGCGCCGGTCATGGTGCCGAGCTGATGCAGGATGATCGCCCATTGCGCGGCGAAGCAGACCTCGGCGACAGTGGCGACGCTGCGGCCCACCATCACGCTCGACAGCCAGTGGTCGAACAGGCAGATGCGCTGCACGTCGGCACGCGGCAGCACCGAACGGAAGGCGCAGCCGAACACATAGGCTGCGCACAGCAGCATCATCAGGCCAATGCCCGAGGTGTTGCTGAAGCTGCCATTGGCCTGCTCGTGGAACTGGCGGTACAGCGCGAACCAGATCGCGATGTTGGCGGCGCTGACGAGGCTCAGGAAACCCCACCACCGGACCACTGGATTTGACCAAGCCAGCGCAACCGGCCGCGCCCGCCACTCCATGCTCATTCACCGCTCCGCGTGTAACCGAATTGATATTGAACTGTAGTAATTCTGTCATAGAAGGTGGCGAATCACGACTAAAAAATGCGTGTGGCGCGGGCTCCGATTGTGACAGCGAGCCGCGGCCCGTCGTTTGTGACAGCGAGCGCGAGCTCGGGGTTTGTGACAGTGAGCGGGCGAGCCGACGAAGTCTCATCTCGTCATTCCGGGCCTGCGTGCTGCGCACGCATCCCGAAATGACGGCGGAGGGAGGCGGGCTGCCCCACCCCTTCGCGATCGTGATCGAATGTGACACCCGCGCCGGTAGGCAGGCCCGGCGCGATCCTCTATTGAACGGCCTTCCTTTTTCGGGCCGAACCCGCACGGGCTGGCTTCAAGCGAAGGCGCCTCGTGACCACGGAAACCACGGCCAGCTACGATCCGCTGCTGCGGAAAATTCACTGGGCGACCGCAGTGCTGTTCATCGCGGCGATGCTGATCGGGCTCTATTGCGGGCTGCAGCCGGCGGGGACCTCGCCGCGGCGCGAGCTGCTCGAGGTGCACAAGTCGCTCGGCGTCACCCTGTTCTTCCTGGCGATCCTGCGGCTGATGGTGCGGGCCGCAACCACGGCGCCGCCGGAGCCGGGATCATATTCGCCGCTGGTCAGGATCGCGGCACGGCTCAATCACTGGGCGCTCTACGCCATCCTCTTCGTGATGCCGGTGACCGGCTACATGTTCTCGTCCGCCGGCGGCTATTCGCTGCGCTATTTCTGGACCTTCAGCTGGCCGCGGCTGTTTGCCCACAATCAAGCGGTTGAGCGGGCCGGCGAGCTTGCGCATGGCACGCTCGCCTATGTCGTCTATGCCGTGGTCGCGCTGCATATCGCCGCGACGCTCTGGCATGTCCTCGTGAAGAAGGATGAGACGCTGACGCGGATGTGGCCGCGCGCCAGCCGCAATCCGTCTTGACCGCTTAGCGCAGCGCTGTCTCCGGAATGGTGCGACGAACCACCTCGCGCATCGCGAAGCTGGAATGGATGCGGGCGACACCCGGCATTCGCGACAGATGTTGCTTGTGGATGCGCTCGAAGTCGGCGATGTCGCGGGCGATGACCTGCAGATGATAATCATCGCTGCCCGACATCAGATGGCAGGACACCACGTCGGGACAGCGCGCGATCGCGGCCTCGAACGCCGCGAGATAATCCTCGCTCTGCTTCTCCAGCGTGATGGTGACGACGACGGTCGTCACCAGGCCGAGCGCTGAGGGTTCGAGGTCGACACGGTAGCCGCGGATCACGCCGATCTCCTCGAGATGGCGGATGCGCCGCGCGCAGGCGGTCGGCGACAGCCCGACCTTCTCGGCAAGCTCGATCTGGCTGGCGCGGGCATCGGCGACCAGCTCGGCGAGGATTCTGAGATCGATACGATCGAGACCGTCCACGCAGTTTTCCTTCAAGAGCTGAGCCGATGGCGAAGGATATGAGCGTATTTGGCTGTAAGCAAGCCGGAATTCGCTGAGAAACGCCGTGTGACGGGGCATAGCCTTGAAGCTGGGAAACGAATCTTCAAGGAGCGGACCATGCGCGTCGGCGTGCCCAAGGAAATCAAGGTCGAGGAATATCGGGTCGGGCTGACGCCCGCCTCGGTGCGGGAATATGTGGCCCACGGCCACGAGGTCGTGGTCCAGCGCGGCGCCGGCGATGGCATCGGTGCCGGCGACGATGCCTACACCCAGGCTGGCGCACGGATCGCCGATACCGCCGAGGAGGTGTTCTCCGTCGCCGAAATGATCGTGAAGGTGAAGGAGCCGCAACCGTCCGAATGGATCAGGCTGCGCGAGGGACAGATCCTGTTCACCTATCTGCATCTCGCGCCCGACGTGCCGCAGACCGCGGGGCTGATCGCTTCCGGCTGCACCGCGGTCGCCTACGAGACCGTCACCGATACGCATGGCGGGTTACCGCTACTCGCACCGATGAGCGAAGTCGCCGGTCGGCTGGCGATCGAGGCTGCGGGCGCTGCGCTGCGTAAATCCGCCGACGGCATGGGCAAGCTGCTCGGCGGCGTGCCCGGCGTTCCGCCGGCGCGCGTCGCGATCATCGGCGGCGGCGTGGTCGGCACCCATGCCGCGCGGATGGCCGCAGGCCTCGGCAGCGACGTCACCATTCTTGACCGTTCACTTCCGCGACTGCGCGCGCTCGACGATCTCTTCATCGGCCGCGTCCGCACCCGCTACGCCACGCTGGAGGCGATCGAGCAGGAAGTCTTTGCGGCTGACGTCGTGATCGGCGCGGTGCTGGTGCCCGGTGCCTCCGCACCAAAGCTGGTGTCGCGCGCACAACTCGCCGGCATGAAGCGCCGCGCGGTGCTGGTCGACGTCGCGATCGACCAGGGCGGCTGCTTCGAGACCTCGAAGGCGACCACGCATCAGGCGCCAACCTATCTGGTCGACGAGGTCGTGCATTATTGCGTCGCCAACATGCCCGGCGCTGTGCCCGTCACCTCGAGCCATGCGCTCAACCACGCCACCTTGCCGTTCGGCCTGGCGCTGGCGTCGAAGGGGCTGCGCGCGCTGGTCGAGGATCCGCATCTGCGTGCGGGCCTCAATGTCCATCGCGGCCGCGTCACCAACCGCGCCGTCGCCGAGAGCCAGCATCTCGCGGCCGTGATGCCGGAGGAAGCGCTGGCGTCGTGAGATAGTTCGGATCGAAGCGGTTCGGATACACCTCGCCTCCCGGAGGTGAAACTCCGTAGCCCGGATGCAGGTAGCGAAATCGGGGACAGGCCTCTGCGCAGAGGAACTGACCCCGGATTTCGCTTCGCTCCATCCGGGCTACGGTTTTGTCATCCGCTCGACGCGTCAAGCGTCCGAGAGGTCACCTCTCGATCAATCTTGACCCGGCTTCGTCAGTTCTTTCAGCCGGCTCTGCATGACTTCAATGATCTGCGCGCGCTTTGCCGCGATCCGTTCGATCGGGCCGCCGATGCCGATCGCCAGTGGAGCGCGTCGCTTTGGCAGGGGAACAAGCATGCCGATTGTACTTGCGCCCGGCGTCGTGCGGCCGCCTGACTCGGAAAAGCCGCGCCGGCGAATGCGCTCGACCTCCTCGAGAAAGGCCGCTTCGCGAACCCGCGCCGGCTGATTGGGCTCCTCGGCGTTGTTGCGCCGGATAATGCCGCGAATCTTGGTGTTCGGCATTTGGCTCAGCAGCACGTGTCCGAGCGCGGTGCGAACCATCGGTCGTATTTGACCGGCATGTGCGGTGTACTGCAGCTGAGAGCCGCCGGGGACAACGTGCAGATATTGCATCCCGGCGGCGCCGGCCTGTTGCCCAAGCATGACGGTTTCGCCGCCCGTCGCGGTCCAGAGTTCCTCCATCAGATCGGTGAGCTTTTTATCGCGGAACGGAGAACGACGGATCCAGTCGCCTAGCAGATTGACCCGGTAGCTCGGGATGAAACGCCGGGTCTTTCGCTCATATTCGAGGTAGTTCAATTCGACGAGGCTGCGGAGCAACATTGACGTGCTCGATTGCGGCATCTCCAGCGCGGAAGCTATTTCAGTCACGGACGCAGCCCGCTTGGTTTCCCGAAAGAACTCCAGCACCGCAAACACCCGCATGGCCGATTTGACAATCGCCGTCTTATTCGCGTTCGGCATGGCTGTCTCCGCGGCGGGTCATACCGCCTCCATCACATATGTGATGTTAGGCCGAAACAGCTTCACTTGACGACAACTTTGGCACAGATTGGCGCCAACAAGATCAAGACGCATGGAAACGCAGAGAGCAGGGGAAGGCGGATGCCCGGCCGAAGTTTGCTCCAGAAGATCTGGGACCAGCATGTCATTGCCCGTTTGAGCGAGGACACTGACCTCCTTCATATCGATCGCCATTTGCTGCACGATCTCGGCGGCTCGCGCGGCCTGCTCGACCTCAAGAGCCGTGGCCTCAAGGTTCACAATCCCGAACTGACGTTTGCGACGCCGGATCATGCGCTCTCGACGGCGCCTGGGCGCGCCGGGACCAGCAAGATCGGCATGGAATTGCTGGCCGCGCTGCGGGTCGAGACGGCGGCGAGCGGCATCACGCTGTTCGATGTCGATCAGCCCGGCCAGGGCATCGTCCATGTCATCGGGCCCGAACTCGGCCTCAGCCTGCCGGGCGCGACCATCGTCTGCGGCGACAGCCACACCTGCACCCATGGCGGTCTTGGCGCGCTCGCCTTCGGCATCGGATCGAGCGAGCTCACCCATGTGCTGGCGACGCAGGCGCTGATCCAGAAGCGTCCGAAGACGATGCGCGCGCGCTTCGAGGGCAAGCTGCCGCTCGGCGTCACCGCCAAGGACATGATCCTGGCGCTGATCGGGCATGTCGGCGCCGCCGGCGGCACCGGTTATGCGGTCGAATATGCCGGGAGTGCGATCAGCGCGCTGCCGATCGAGGGAAGGCTGACGATCTGCAACCTCTCGATCGAGCTCGGCGCCAAGATGGGCATGGTGGCGCCTGACGAGAAGACCTTCGAATTCCTGCGCGGACGTCCTTATGCGCCGCAAGGCGAGATGTGGGATCTCGCCGTCAAGGCGTGGCGCGAACTGCCGAGCGATCCCGATGCGGTGTTCGATCGCGAAGTGGTGATCGACGTCGAGAAGATCATCCCGCAAGTGACTTGGGGCATCAGCCCTGAGCACGTCGTCGGCGTCGACGGCATCATTCCCGATCCGAAGGCGGTCGACGATCCCGCACGGCGCGCGGCGATCGAGACCGCGCTTGAATATATGGGCCTGCAGGGCGGCGCACCGATCGCCGGCACGCCGGTCGATTGGGTGTTCATCGGCTCCTGCACCAACAGTCGCCTTAGCGATCTTCGCGCCGCGGCCGAGGTCGCGCGCGGCCGCAAGGTCGCGGCCGGGGTCCGCGCCTGGGTGGTGCCAGGCTCGGAAAACGTCAAGCGCGAGGCGGTCGCCGAAGGGCTCGACAAGATATTCATCGACGCCGGCTTCGAATGGCGCGAGCCCGGCTGCTCGATGTGCCTTGCCGCCAATGGCGAGGTGGTGGCGCCCGGCCAGCGCTCGGTCTCGACCTCGAACCGCAATTTCGTCGGCCGGCAGGGGCCGCGGGCGCGGACCCATCTGGCGAGCCCCGCGAGCGCGGCGGCGTCGGCGATTGCCGGCGCGATCGCCGATGTCAGGATGATGGGGCGCTAAGATGCCGAAACCGTTCGACAAGCTCACCGCAACCGCTGCGCCGATCATGCGCGGCAATATCGACACCGACGTGATCATCCGCATCGAGCGCCTGGTCGGCAATGGAATCCGCGGCACGCTCGGCAAATGGGCGTTCGGCTCGCTGCGCTATCTGCCCGACGGTTCCGAGAATCCGGAGTTCATCCTGAACCGCGAACCGTATCGCGAGGCGGAGATCCTCGTCACCGGGCCGAACTTCGGCTGCGGCTCGTCGCGCGAGGGCGCGGTGTGGTCGCTGCAGGAGCGCGGCATCCGCGCCATCATCGGCTCCGGCTTCGGCGACATCTTCTTCGCCAATTGCTTCCAGAACGGGATTCTGCCCGTCCTCGTCGACAAGGCGGTGGTCGATCAGCTTGCCGCCGACATCGAGGCGACCCAGGGCGCGGGCAAGGTCTCGATTGACCTCGAGGCGCAAACCATCGTCTCGCCGTCGGGCGCGCGGCATGCGTTCGAGATCGACCCGCGGCGGCGCGAAGGGCTGTTGAAGGGGCTCGATGAGGTGGCGCTGACATTGCAGCGCGACAACGAGATCCACGCCTTCCAGGCTTCCGACCGCACCGCGCGGCCCTGGATTCATTCGACAAGGATATCCGCATGAGCACGCAATCCAACATGGTCAAGGTCGCCGTCGTCGGTGGCGAGGGCATCGGCCCCGAGGTCACCGCGCAGTCGCGCCGCGTGCTCGACTGGTTCGCGGCGAAGCGCAACGTACCGATGACCTTGCGCGAGGCGCAATACGGCCTGATCCCGTATCTGGCGACCGGCAAGGTGTTGCCCGAGGATACCGCGGAGGCGATGGACGAGGCCGACGCCATCCTGTGGGGCGCGACCGGCGGGCCCGAGACCACCGAAGTACCGGCGGCCGCGCGCAAGGCCGGCAGTCTGCTGGGGTTGCGCAGCAAATATGATCTCTACGCCAATCTGCGGCCGATCATGGCGAGCCCGGCGCTGTCGGCGTCGGCTCCGCTGAAGCCCGAAGTGCTCGACGGCGTCGACTTCGTCATCATCCGCGAACTGACCAGCGGCATCTATTTCGGCGAGCCGCGCGGCATCGAGACCTTGCCCGACGGCCAGCGCCGCGGCTTCAACACCGAGCAATACACCACGAACCAGATCCGGCGCGTGGCGCGCTCGGCGTTCGAGCTGGCGCGGACCCGGCGCAACAAGGTTTGCTCGGTCGACAAGGCCAATGTGCTGGAGACCAGCGTGGTCTGGCGCGAGGAGGTGATCAGGCTGCACAAGGAGGAGTTCTCCGACGTCGAGCTCAATCACCTCTATGTCGACAACGCCGCGATGCAGATCGTGCGCGATCCGCGGCAGTTCGACGTGATGGTGACCGGCAACATCTTCGGCGACATCCTGTCCGACTGCGCGGCGATGGCCTCGGGCTCGCTCGGCATGCTGCCGTCGGCCTCGCTCGGCCCGGTCGACCGCTTCGGCCGGCGCAAGGCGCTCTACGAGCCGGTGCACGGCAGCGCGCCCGACATCGCCGGCAAGGGCATCGCCAATCCGCTCGGCTCGATCCTCAGCGTCGCGATGCTGCTGCGCCTGACGCTAAATCGCCCCGAGGATGCGGACCTGCTGGAGCAGGCAGTGCAGACCGCGCTTGCTTCCGGCGCGCGGACCGCCGACATTGCGGAAGCGGGTGCGAAGAAGCTATCGACCGTCCAGATGGGCGACGCGGTGCTGAGCGCGCTCGACAAGATCTCGGCCAGGGAGCACGCATGATGCCTGATGTCGCCATGCCCTACATTTCGCGGCGGTCAGCCCTGACGGTGATCGCCGCGAGCGGTGCGGCGCTGGCGACCGGACGGGCGTGGGCGCAGGCGGCCACTGGCCGCGCGATCTATCCGGTCGCGGTGCCGGTCTATCAGACGCAATTCGTCGCCGACCGTATCGGCTACTTCAAGGACGCCGGGCTCGACTGCAAGCTGGTGCAGGGCGGCAGCGGCGTGAAGACCCGCGAGATCATCGCCTCGTCGCAGGGCGACATCGGCATCGGCGACGTCACCCATCCGATGCAGCTGACCAATCACGGCCGCGCCGCGCGCGTGCTGCTGCCGGTCGACACGCGGTCGAATTCGGTGATGTTCATCCTGCGCAAGGACCTGAAGGACCAGGGCATCAACTCGCTGGAGGCGTTCACGCAATGGAAGCGGCCCGACGGCCGCAAGCCGATCGTCTCGGTCTCCTCGCTCGGCGGCACCAACCATGTGTGGGCGTCCTACTACATGGAAACCATGGGGCTCGACGACAAGGTGACCTGGATCGGCACCGGCAATGTCGACACCATGCTGGGGTCGCTGAAGTCGAAGCAGGTCGATATCCTCGTCAGCTCGCTGTCGTTGTTGAACGAGGCGCAGCAGCAGGGCTGGGGCGAATTGCTGTTCGACGGCACCGACGAGGCGATCTGGAACAAGCATATCGGCGGCAAGGTGCCGGTGACCGCGCATTTTACGCTGCAGGCCACCATCGACAAGGACCCGGCCAAGATGCAGGCCTACGTGACCGCGCTGTGGCGCGCCTCGCAGTGGATCAAGGCACACAAGCCGACCGAGGTCTACGACGCGATCGAGCCCTATGTCGGCAGCACCTCACGCGATGCCAATCTGCTGGAGATCACGGCAATCCAGAAGGTCGCGGACTATGAGGGCATTGTCGACGCGGCGAGCTTCGCGCGCGGCGAGAAGGTCTGGTTCCGCGAGATGACCGGCATCAAGCCGCTCAAGATCGCCGATGTGATCAACTCGAACCTGATCGAAGCGGCGCGAAAGGCCTATCCGGGTTGAGCGCGCTCGAGACGAGCGCAACCGTGTTGCCGCGCGCCGCGGCCGAGCGCCGCGTCGAGGTCAAAGCTCTGAGCAAGTCGTTCCAGCTTGCCAAGACCACGATCGAGGCGGTGCGCGACGTGACGTTTGATGTCCGCCGCGGCGAGTTCGTCGCGCTGCTCGGGCCGTCCGGCTCCGGCAAGAGCACCGTGCTCAACATGATCGCCTCTCTGATCCGCCCCACCGGCGGCGAGATCCTGATCGACGGCAAGCGCGTGGTCGCCGGCAAGGCGACACCCAATGTCGGCTACGTCTTCCAGCGCGACACGCTGTTCCCGTGGCGAACCGTCGGCGACAATATCGGCTACGGGTTGGAGCTGTCGGGCGTCCCGGCGCACGAACGGAAAGAGCGCATCGCCGAATGCGTCGCCCAGGCCGGGCTCAAGGGATTCGAGAACGCCTATCCGTCGGCGCTGTCGGGCGGCATGCGGCAGCGCGCGGCGCTGATGCGGACCCTGATCGTCGAGCCGCAGATCCTGCTGATGGACGAGCCGTTCGGCGCGCTCGACACCCACACCAAGATCGACATGCACGAGGTGCTGCTGCGGATCTGGGAGCGCGAGCAGCAGACCGTGCTGTTCGTGACCCACGATCTCGGCGAGGCGCTGACACTGGCCGACCGCATCATCCTGTTCTCGGCACGGCCGGGCCGGATCAAGGACATGTTCGAGGTCGACTTCGCCCGCCCGCGCGACGCGGTGAAGGTGCGCGAGACCCCACATTATGCCGAGTTGTTCCAGCACATCTGGCACTCGCTCGGCGAGGAATTCGTCAAGGGCCGCAGCCCATGAAGCGGTACAGCATGATGAATACGATCGGTTGGCAGGTCCTGATCTGCGCCGTCGTGCTGTCGGTCTGGCAGTGGGGCTATGATCTCCGCGCCAGGCTGCCGTGGCTGGTGCCCGACCTGCTCGATCCCTACTTCATCTCGAAGCCGTCGATGATCTTCGACAACTTCCTGCTCCAGAGCTGCCTGACCTCGAAGCTCGGCGCCTTCAACAGCTGGTTCAACGGCGATTTCGGAAAGTGCCTGGCGCGCAACGAGAACAATCTCTGGGCGGCAACTGCAATCACGCTGAAGAACACCTTCTTCGGCTTCGTCACCGGCGTGGTCTCTGGCTTCGTCGCCGGGCTGATCCTCGGACGATCCGATCGGCTCAGCGCGATCTTCCAGCCCTTCATCACCGCGGTGAATTCGATCCCGCGGATCGCGCTGGCGCCGATCATCGTGCTGGCGTTCGGGATCGGCGACATGTCGAAGATCGTGACCTCCTGGATCGTCGTGGTCTTCCTGGTGTTCTTCAACACCTTCGAGGGCGCGCGCTCGATCGACGAGGGCTTCACCAACGCCGCGCGGCTGCTCGGCGCCAGCGAGTGGCAGATCACCCGCACCGTCGTGATCCCTTCGACCATGGCCTGGGTGTTCGCCTCGCTGACGCCCGCGATCTCCTTCGCCCTGATCGGCGTGATCGTCGGCGAGTTCATCGGCGCCGAGCGCGGCATCGGGCGGCTGATCATCGAATCCGAGGCGCGCGGCGAGGCCTCCGGCATGATGGTTGCCGTCGTGGTTCTGATGCTTGTCGGCGTCGTGCTGTCGACGATCATCTGGCGGCTGCAGGCCTATCTGCTGCGCTGGCAGCGGCAGCGCAGCGCCGAATAGCTACGGCACGGCGTTTTGGCATGTGGGGCCGCCGGCCATCGCGTGGCTGGGCGGGGGACGGCGGTGTAAAAGGCCGTGGTGGCCGGCGCCGTAAGCCCCGGCCGATCCATGGAGAGCCCTCTCTTGGCCCTGATTTCGAGCCTCGATGCCCACAAATATCTGCGCGCATCGATGACCGCGTGCAGCTGGAACGCCGGCTGGCGCTCGCTGCTGCTGCGGGCCTATGACGATCCCGCCGAGGCTAACGAGTTCGTGACTCCTGCGACGCGCGACCATCTGATCGTGCTGGTGACCGGCGGTGCCTGCGATGTCGAGGTGCGCTATCGCGGCGGCTGGCAGCGGTTTCGCTCCGAGGTCGGCCATATCGGCATGACCGCGCCGGGCGAGGCCGCGATGCTGCGCTGGCGCGGCGACACCACCCACAGCACGTTGCAGCTTCATCTGCCCGCGGCCACGCTCGACCGCGTCGCGCAGGACCTGCCGCAGCGGCGGCAGACGGGCCCCGTCTTGCCGAGCGGCATCGGCACCGTCGATCCGCTGGTCAGCCAGGTCATGCTCAGCCTCGACCGGGCGTTCAGGGAGGGAGCGCCCGATCTCTATGCCGAGACCGCCGCGGAAATGCTGGCCGCGCATCTGCTGATCCGCCACGGTCGGTTCGACACCCAACCGCAGACTCCCGGCAACAGCGGAAGGCTGCGCCGGGTCGATGCGTTCATGCGCGACAACCTTGCTGCATCGGTCAACCTCGAGATGCTGGCACAGGAGGCCGGTGTCAGTCGCTTCCATCTGCTGAGGCTCTACAAGAAGCAATTTGGACAGACGCCGCTGAAGCGCCTCACCGAGCTGCGGATGGAGGAGGCGAAGCGGCTGCTGACGCATGGCGACGAGCCGGTGACGGCGATCGCGGCCAAGTGCGGCTACGACAACCCGTCGCATTTCGCCACCGCGTTCAGGCGCGTCGTCGGAGTATCGCCGGCCGCCTACCGGCAATAACTCTCCTTCAGCGGAATGTGAGCGCACGTGGCAATTCCGCGGGCGCAAGGGCAATCCTGCGAGAGACGAGTGCGCCCAGCGCTGCCATATCCGGTTCCGCCGGACGGAATCTCGCAGGGTGCAGAATGTCCTTCGTTCTCAAGATCAATGGCGCGTCGCATACGATCGACGCGGATGGTGACACGCCGCTGTTGTGGGTGTTGCGCGACGTGCTGCAGATGACCGGCACCAAGTTCGGCTGCGGCATGGCGCTATGCGGTGCCTGTACCGTGCATCTCGACGGCGCAGCGACACGGTCATGCATCACCACGATCGACAGCGTCGGCGATGCCGCGATCACGACGATCGAGGCGATCGGCCAGAGCGAGGCCGGCCGCAAGGTGCAGCGGGCCTGGCTCGACCTCGACGTCGTGCAATGCGGCTATTGCCAGTCCGGCCAGATCATGTCGGCGACCGCGCTGTTAATGTCCAACGCGCATCCGACCGATGGCGATATCAATGATGCGATGTCCGGCAATGTCTGCCGTTGCGGCACCTACAACCGCATTCGCGACGCGATCAAGCTGGCGGCCGGAGCAAAGCCATGACGCTGACCATAGTAAGTCGCGCGGACGCCGCAGCGCTCTCGCGTCGCACGTTCCTGAAAGCAAGCGCGACCGCAGCGGGTGGCCTGGCGCTGGCCTTCGTCGTGCCGGGCCGATCCGAAGCCGCGGGTGCGGAGAACGGAGCGCTGAACGGTTTCGTCCGCATCGAGCCGGACGGCCGCGTCCATCTTACCATCCCGATGGTGGAGATGGGGCAGGGCACCTACACATCGCTCGCGATGCTGCTTGCCGAGGAGCTCGAGGTGAAGCTCGACAGCATCGTGCCCGAGCATGCGCCGCCAAACGACGCGCTCTATGCCAACCCGATCCTGCATGAGCAGTCGACTGGTCTGTCGGCATCGACCCGCGGCTTCTGGCTGCCGCTGCGCCAGGCGGGCGCCGCCGCGCGCATCATGCTGGTGACCGCAGCGGCGCAGCGCTGGAAAGCCGATCCGGCCAAATGCACCGCCAAGGCTGGCGTGATTACCGATCCCTCGGGCAAGCGTTCGCTGCCCTATCGCGAGGTGGTGCAGGCGGCGGCGCAGATCAGGCCGCCGGCGCTCGACCAGATCAAGCTGAAGGCGCCCGGTCAATTCTCGCTGATCGGCACCTCGCCGAAGCGGCTTGAGGCCGCCGGCAAGGTCAGCGGCCGCACCCGGTTCGGCATCGATGCGATCGAGCCCGGGATGAAGTTTGCCGCGATCGCGATCTCGCCGGTCGGCGGCGGCAAGCCAAAGCAGGTGAACCAGGCCGCAGCGCTGGCGATCAAGGGCGTCCGTCAGGTCGTCGTGATCGACGAAGCCGTTGCGATCATTGCCGACCACACCGGTGCGGCGAAGAAGGGACTGGAGGCCGCCGCGATCCAGTGGGACGACGGCCCGAACGCGCAGGTCAACAGCCAGAGCATCGTGGCACAGCTCAAAGCGGGGTCGGAAACATCGGGTGTCATCGCGCGGAACGAGGGCAATGTCGAGCAAGCCTTCGCCAAGGCGGCACGACGGTTCGATGCGGTGTTCGAGCTGCCGTTCCTGGCGCATGCAGCGATGGAGCCGATGAACTGCACGGTTCACCTCCGCAAGGATGCCTGCGAGATTTGGGTCGGCACCCAGGTGCCGACGGTGACGCAGACCAGGGTGGCGGCGTTGACCGGGCTGCAAAAGGACGCGGTCATTCTGCACAACCAGTTTCTCGGTGGCGGTTTTGGGCGGCGGCTCGAGCCCGACGGCACGCTGCTCGCGGTCAAGATCGCCAGGCATGTCGATGGTCCGGTCAAAGTGATCTGGAGCCGCGAGGAAGATATCCAGCACGACATTTACCGGCCCTATTACTACGACCGGATATCGGCCGCGGTCGACGAAGCCGGCAATCCGGTGGCGTGGCATCATCGGGTGTGCGGCTCGTCAGTGGTGGCGCGCTTTGCGCCGCCGCTGTTCAAGAACGGGCTGGATTTCGATGCGGTGGAAGGCGCCGCCGAGCCGCCTTACGCGTTGCCCAATATCCTGGTCGACTACGTTCGCGTCGAGCCGGCCAGCATCACCACCGGCTTCTGGCGCGGCGTCGGCCCGGTCCACAACGTGTTCATCGTCGAGAGCTTCATCGACGAACTGGCCTTCGCGGCGAAGCAGGATCCGGTCGCCTACCGGCGTCGCTTGTTGTCGAAGAATCCGCGCGCGCTCGCAGTGCTCAACCTCGCCGCGGAGAAGGCCGGCTGGGGGCAGCCGATGCCGGCCGGAAAGGCGCGCGGCATCTCGCTGCAATTCGCGTTCGGCAGCTATTTGTCGCAGGTCGCCGAGGTCGCGGTCGATACCAAGGGCAAGGTCAGGGTCGAGCGCATCGTGTGCGCGGTGGACTGCGGCATCGCCGTGACCCCGAGCATGATCGAGGCGCAGGTGCAGAGCGGGACGATCTTCGGGCTCACTGCGGCGCTGCGTGGCGCGATCACGATCAAGGACGGCCGGGTCGAGCAGTCCAATTTCGACAGCTATCCGCCGATGCGGATCGACGAGGTGCCGCGCATCGAGACCCACATCGTTCCGAGCACTGAAAATCCAGGTGGCCTTGGTGAGGCTGCCACTGCGATCGTCGCCCCGGCGGTGACCAATGCGATTTTTGCTGCGACGGGACGGCGGATCAGAAAGCTGCCGATCGAGGAGGTCTGAGCATCGCGGCCGATGAGGCCGCGATGCATTGACGAGAGTTCACGCTGCGGTTTCCGCCGGCGAGGTCTCGCCGTCGAGCCAATCCTGCTCAATTGCCAGCGCGCGCCACGCCGCCTCCATGCGCTTGAAGCGGTTGTAGGTCGGGTCGTCGTCGGCCCGCTCGGCAAGCTGGGCGCAGTTCTCCGCATTGTCGAGGAATTGCTGCGATTGTTTCATGGAACGTCCTCCTGTTGCTGAGGACGTGGGACATCAAATCAGGCTATTCAACGCGTGGAACATGAGCATTTCGCCACACACGTGAATGCCTGTTCAGCCGAGTTCCCGCGCGATGTTCCGCGTCAGCGCGTGAGCATCTGCATCATGATCGACATAGGAACGCTATGTCGCAGCCGACGTTCCTCCTCGCGTCGCAACTGGAGGAGGAGAGACGTCATGAGGAAATACCTGTTCGCCGCGGCCATGGTGACCGCGATCGCGTCGCCTGCGTTTGCCGATGAAATCGGTGTTCGTGCCGGTCCCGTCGGCGCCGGCGTAACCGTCGGTCGGGCGCCCGAGTATCGCGACCGCGATCGTGACCGTACCACCGTGATCAGGGAGCGTGAGCCGCGCAGTGACCGGACCACCGTGATCAAGAAGCAGGACGAGTTCGGCAATCGCAGCAAGACCGTGATCCATCACGACGACGACTGATGCCGATCGAAGCGATGTTGCGAAGTCCGCCGCTGACGCCGTCACGGCGGACTTTGTATTTGGGTGATACCTAGCTCGTCGGTGAACCCGGTGCGGGAGCATCCGGAGACTCCGTCGCGATCCGGTTGCGGCACTCTTGGGCGTAGGCGCGCAAGCGCTCGACGGTTAGCGAGTCCATGCCGGTGCGCGCCAGTCGCTCGGCACGGTCGGCCTGATCCTTGAGATCGTGGGATGTCCGGGTCATGTGTGCCTCCATGCCCAGACAATTTGAATCGAATTGCGACGTTCCCCGGCCCTTGGGCCGGTGGCTAACGGGCGGTTAACCCGTGGGCCGGAGCGGTGCCTAGGTCACCGGGGCCGGGTTGAACAGCGTCAGATCGTTGTGGATGCCCCACTTGTCCGACCATGGTTTGGTGCGCCCGCTGGCGACGTCGAGGATCAGGCGGAACAGGTCCCAGCCGGTTTCCTCGATCGTCTTCTCGCCGGTCGCGATGCAGCCCGCGTCGAAATCGATCAGATCCTTCCAGCGCCGCGCCAGTTCGCTGCGCGTCGCGACCTTGATGACGGGGGCGGCGGCGAGGCCATAGGGCGTGCCGCGACCGGTGGTGAAGACTTGCAAAGTCATGCCGGAGGCGAGCTGCAAGGTGCCGCAGATGAAGTCGCTCGCGGGCGTCGCCGCAAACAGCATGCCCTTCTGCCGTGCCTTTTCACCGGGGGACAACACGCCGGCGATCGGGCCGGAGCCCGACTTCACGATCGAGCCGAGGGATTTTTCGACGATGTTGGCGAGCCCGCCCTTCTTGTTGCCTGGCGTGGTGTTGGCGCTGCGGTCGGCGCCGCCGCGGGCCAGATACGCATCGTACCACGCCATCTCGCGGATCAGCGCGCGGCCGACATCCTCGTTGACGGCGCGGCGGGTGAGAAGCTGGATCGCGTCGCGCACCTCGGTGACTTCCGAGAACATGACGGTCGCACCGGCGCGGACCAACAGGTCCGCGGCGAAGCCGACTGCGGGGTTGGCGGTGACGCCCGAGAACGCATCGCTGCCGCCGCATTGCAGGCCGATCACGAGATCGGCGGCCGGGCAGGTCTCGCGCGTGCGGGTGTTGAGCACCTTCAGCCGCGCCTCGGCCTGGGTCATGATCGCCTCGACGATCGCACCAAAACCGTCGAAGGCCTCGTCCTGCATCCGCACGATGGCATCGCTGACGCCTTCCGGGACGAGCCGTTCCGGCGCGAGCTTCTCGCAGCCAAGGCCGATGACCAGGATCTCGCCGCCGAAATTCGGATTGAGCGCGAGGTTTTGCAGGGTGCGGATCGGCACCACGGCGTCGGGCGCCGTGATCGCGACGCCGCAGCCATAGGCGTGGGTCAGCGGCACGACGTCGTCGACATTGGGATATTTCGGCAGCAGCTCGGCGCGGATCCGCTTCACCGCATATTCCATCGTGCCCTTGACGCATTGCACGGACGAGGAGATGCCGAGGATGTTCTTCGTTCCCACTGAACCGTCGGGATTGCGAAAGCCCTCGAAGGTAAAACCTTCGAGCGGTGGCAGCGCCGGCGGCACCGCGGTCGATATCTCGAGCTGATCGAGCGGTGGCGCGTCGGGCATACGGATGCGCGCCTCGTCGACCCATTCGCCGGCCAGGATCGGCGACAGTGCATGGCCGATCACCTCGCCATAGCGGATGATCGGTGCGCCCTCGGCGATGTTGTCCAGCGCCGTCTTGTGGCCCTGCGGCACGAATGCGCGCAGTGTCAGGCCGCACGCGAAGCGGGAGCCTTTGGGCAGGCCGAAATCATTCACGACGATCGCGACATTGTCGCGTTCGTTGAGCTTGATGTAGCGCGGCTGCTCCTGCGCGCCGATCGACTGGTCCATGAAGCTTCCTCGATCTGTAGGGTGGGTTAGCCGAAGGCGTAACCCACCAATGCTTGGTATGTCGTGGCCGTGGTGGGTTACGCTGACGCTAACCCACCCTACGCATCTCAACCCGGGAAGGTGTAGGCCGTCTTCACCGTGGTGTAGAACTCGCGGGCATAGGCGCCCTGTTCGCGCGCGCCATAGCTCGAGCCCTTACGGCCGCCGAACGGCACGTGGTAGTCGACACCGGCGGTCGGCAGGTTGACCATCACCATGCCGGCCTCGCTGTTGCGCTTGTAATGCGAGGCGTATTTCAGGCTTGTGGTGCAGATGCCAGACGCAAGGCCGAATTCGGTGTCGTTGGAGATCGCCAACGCCTCTTCATAATCCTTGGCGCGGATCACGCAGGCGACCGGGCCAAAAATCTCCTCGCGGGCGATGCGCATCTGGTTGGTCGCCCCGGTGAACAGCGCAGGCTGCAGGTAGAAGCCGGGCGTCTCGCGGTTCAACAGCTCGCCGCCCCAATGCAGGCGGGCGCCTTCGTCCTGGCCGAGCTTGATGTAGCGGAGGTCCTGGTCGAGCTGGCTCTGGTCAACGACGGGGCCGACATGCACGCCGCTCTTCAGGGCGTCGTCCACCGAAAGCCCCTTCATCCGCTCGGTCATCGCATCGACGAAGCGGTCGTGAATCCCTGCGGTGACGATCAGGCGCGAGGAGGCGGTGCAGCGCTGGCCGGTCGAGAAATAGGCGCCGTTGACGGCGACCTCGACCGCGACCTTGACGTCGGCGTCGTCGAGCACGACGAGCGGATTCTTGCCGCCCATCTCGAGCTGGAACTTCTTCATCGGATTGGAGAGCACGCAGGCCTGCGCGATCTTGCGGCCGGTCTGCACCGAGCCGGTGAAGGAGATCGCGGCGACGTCGGGATGATCCAGCAGTGTCTGGCCGACCACCGAGCCCGAACCGACCACGAGGTTGAACACCCCGGCCGGAATGCCCGAGCGCGCGATGATCTCGGACAGCGCATGCGCGGAGCCCGGCACCAGCTCGGCCGGCTTGAACACCACAGCGTTGCCGTAGCAAAGCGCCGGGGCGATCTTCCAGGCCGGGATCGCGATCGGGAAATTCCACGGCGTGATCATGCCGACGACGCCGAACGGCTCGCGGGTGATCTCGACGTCGAGGCCGGGGCGCACCGATGCGCCCTTCTCGCCCATCAGCCGCAGCGCCTCGCCGGCGAAGAACGCAAAAATCTGTCCGGCGCGGGCCACCTCGCCGATGCCCTCGGGGAGCGTCTTGCCTTCCTCGCGCGCGAGCAGACGGCCGAGCTCTTCCTTGCGGGCGAGGATTTCGACCGAGATCTTGGTCAGCGCGTCAAAGCGCTCCTGCGGCGTCGAGCGCGCCCAGGCCGGGAACGCGGCCTTTGCGGCTGCGATCGCCTTTTCGGTCTGCGCCTTGTCGGCCTTGGCGTATTCGCCGACCACGTCCTTGGTGTTGGAGGGATTGATGTCCCGCGTGATGCTGGTTCCGTCGACCCATTCGCCGGCGATGAAGTTCTTCTGGTGAGCGGTCATGTTTCTCTCCAACTTTCTTGTTAGCGCACGAGGCAGGGACGCTTGTCGTCGAAGGTCCAGCCCGGGATCAGGAACTGCATGGCCAGCGCATCGTCGCGGGCGCCGAGACCATGCTGCTTGTATAGCGCGTTCGCCGCCTCGATGGCACCGCGATTGAGCTCGATGCCGAGGCCCGGCCGATCCGGGATCGCGATCTTGCCGCCCTTGATCTGCAGCGGCTCCTTGGTCAACGCCTGGCCGTCCTGCCAGATCCAGTGGGTGTCGATCGCGGTCACCTTGCCCGGCGCGGCGGCGCCGACATGGGTGAACATCGCCAGCGAAATATCGAAATGGTTGTTGGAGTGCGAGCCCCAGGTCAGGCCGTTGTCGCGGCAGGTCTGCGCCACCCGCACCGAGCCCTGCATGGTCCAGAAATGCGGATCGGCGAGCGGAATGTCGACGGCCCCGAGCCGCAGTGCGTGGGAGAGCTGGCGCCAGTCGGTCGCGATCATGTTGGTCGCGGTCGGCAGCCCGGTGGCGCGGCGGAACTCGGCCATGATCTCGCGGCCGGAGAAGCCGGCCTCGGCGCCGCAGGGGTCCTCGGCATAGGCGAGCACGCCATGCATGTTGCTGCATAGCCGGATCGCCTCGTCGAGCGACCAGGCGCCGTTCGGGTCGAGCGTGACACGCGCCTTGGGAAAGCGTTTCGCGATCGCGGTGACGGCCTCGATCTCCGCTTCGCCCGCGAGCACGCCGCCCTTGAGCTTGAAATCGGCGAAACCGTAATGCGCCTGCGTCGCCTCGGCGAGCCGCACGATCGCCTCCGGCGTCATCGCCGCCTGATGGCGCAGATTGAACCAGTCGGGCTTGCCGGTCTCGCCCTCGACGTAAGGCAGGCTGGTCTTGCTGCGATCGCCGACGAAGAACAGATAGCCGAGCGTCTCGACTTCAGCGCGCTGCTGGCCTTCGCCGAGCAATGCAGCGACCGGGAGATTGAGATGCTGGCCGAGCAGATCGAGCAGCGCTGATTCAACCGCGGTGACCGCGTGGATGGTGACGCGCAGGTCAAAGGTCTGCTTGCCGCGGCCGCCGGCGTCGCGGTCGGCAAAGGTCTTGCGCATCGCCGCCAGGATGTTGTTGCAGGCGCCGATGGTCTGGCCGACGACGAGGTCGCGGGCATCTTCCAGTGTCTTGCGGATCTTCTCGCCGCCCGGCACCTCGCCGACGCCGGTGTGGCCGGAGTTGTCGGTGAGGATGACGAGGTTGCGGGTGAAGAACGGCGCGTGTGCGCCGCTCAGATTGAGGAGCATGCCGTCGCGGCCGGCGACCGGGATCACCTCCATCGCCGTGACGACGGGGGCGCCGGCAAAGCCGGTGCGGATCGTGTCTTGAATCATTTGCTCCTCCCTTCGTGCTTTGCTGTTGGCTTATTCCGCTGCCTGCCGGGTCGCGGCCTGCGGCAGCTTTGCCACCAGTGCTGCGAGCTCGGCGATCTCCTGCGCGGTGAGATCGGTGAGCGGCGGGCGCACCGGGCCGGAATCGCGGCCGATCACCTTCATGCCGGCCTTGATGATCGACACCGCATAACCCTTCTTGCGGTTGCGTATCGTGATCAGCGGCAGGATGAAATCCTTCAGACCTGCATGGATGGTCTGATGATCGCGCCGGCGCACCGCGGCGTAGAAGTTGGTGGCGAATTCCGGCACGAAGTTGAACACCGCCGACGAATAGGTGGTCACGCCCATGTCGAGATAGGGCAGCGCGAAGGTTTCCGCGGTCGGCAGGCCGCCGATATAGGTCAGGCGGTCGCCGAGCTTGGTATAGACGCGGGTCATCAGCTCGATGTCGCCGATGCCGTCCTTGTAGCCGACGAGGTTCGGGCAGCGCTCGCAGAGCCGCGCCAGCGTATCGGGCTGCAGGATCGCATTGTCGCGGTTGTAGACGATGACGCCGATCTTGACCGACGAACACACCGCCTCGACATGCGCGGCGAGGCCGTCCTGCTCGGCATGGGTGAGATAGGGCGGCAGCAGCAAGAGGCCGTCGGCGCCGGCCTTTTCCGCGCCAACAGCGATCTCGCGCGCGATGGCGGTGCCGTAGCCGGTGCCGGCCAGCACGGGAACGCGGCCCTTGGTCTCCTCGACCGCGATCTTCACGACATGCGGAACCTCAGCCGGGGTCAGCGAGAAGAACTCGCCGGTGCCGCCTGCGGCGAACAGGCCGGCGACGTCATAGCCGCACAGCCAGTCCATGTTGGCGCGATAGGTCGCCTCGTCGAACGAATAGTCGGCCTTGAACGGGGTCACGGGGAAAGACAGGAGGCCGCCGCCAATTCTCGCGGCCATCTCCTGAGGGGTCATCTTGCTCATGGCGCCACTCCTTGAATGATGTTGGGAAGGATGCGCGAGCAGCGCGCGTCCATGGCGCATTTCTAGGAAATGCTTCGATGCGCGTCCAAGCCAAACGCGGTATCGAGCGATGCTAACTCTGCATCAATCGCCGCGCAGCTGCGGGGCTGCGATTTCAGTTGCGATCTCGATCAATGACGGCAGCAGCTGGTTCTCGTGATCGCGTCGCCACACCATGAACAGCTCGACCGGCACCGGCGTGCGCAGCTTCAGCGGCTTCAGCCGAACATCCGCGATTTTCAGGCTGGCGGCGGCCTCCGGCACGATGGCGATGCCGAGCCCGGCCCGCACCATTGCGAGGATCGAGTGGATCTGGCTGAGATGCTGCACATAGCGCGGCAGCACGTCGGCGCGGGTGAACAGCGACACCAAGAGATCGTGGAAGTAGCGCGCCTCGTAGGGCGAATACATCACGAAAGGCTGGTCGTCGAAATCCTTGATGCTGACGGTCTCGGCTGCCGCCAGCGGATGCTTCTTCGGGATCGCGGCGAGCAACGGCTCGGCGACAACGCGCCGGCTGGCGAATTCCGGCCGCGCGATCGGCGGGCGCAACAGGCCGACATCGATCTGGCCTGTGGTGAGCGCCTCGAACTGTTCGCCGGAGACCATCTCTTTCAGGGAGAAATCCACCTCGGGCAGGCGCGATCGGGCGGCCGCGATCAGGTCAGGCAGGAAGCCGTAGGCGGCGGCCGCCGTGAAGCCGATCTTGAGCGAACCGGTCTTGCCGAGCGCGATGCGGCGCGCGACCTGAGAGGCCGACTCGGCGAGCTTGAGGATGCGTCGCGCCTCCGGCAGGAAGCTGCGTCCCGCCGGGGTCAGTCGCACCGAGCGGCTGGTGCGCTCCAGCAGCGGCGCGTCGATGATGTGCTCGAGCACCTGGATCTGCCGGCTCAGCGGCGGCTGCGTCATGTTGAGCCGCGTCGCGGCGCGGCCGAAGTGCAATTCCTCGGCCACCGTGACGAAACAGCGGAGCTGGTTCAGGTCGAACATCGATGCTAGCCTGGAATGGATCGCTTTAGGATTTGTCCGTTCTAGCATCGATGCCTCCCACTGGCCAAGAAGACAAACAAGAAGACAAAGACGGCGGCCGCAGCCGCCGTCGAGATGTTGTTACGACCGCGAGCGGCCTGGCTCAGGCCGCCTTCAGCTGCACCCGCTTGATCTCGCCGACGATGAACAGATAGGCGATCGCCGCGACCAGCGCGTTGGCGCCGACGAACACCAGCGCGCCGTTGAACGAGCCGGTGGCGGCGAGGATGTAGCCGATGATGATCGGCGTGGTGATCGAGGACAGGTTGCCAAAGGTGTTGAACAGCCCGCCGGAGACGCCGCCGGCTTCCTTTGGCGAAGTATCCGAGACGACGGCCCAGCCGAGCGCGCCGATGCCCTTGCCGAAGAAGGCGAGCGCCATGAAGCCGACCACCAGCGCCTGGCCGTCGACATAGTTGCAGGCGATGATCGACATCGACAGCAGCATGCCGCCGACGATCGGGACCTTGCGCGCCATGGTCAGCGAGCCGGTGCGGCGCAGCAGATAGTCCGAGATCACGCCGCCGAGTACGCCGCCGATGAAGCCGCACAGCGCCGGCAAGGTCGCGACGAAGCCGGCCTGCAGGATCGACAGCCCGCGCTCCTTCACCAGATAGACCGGGAACCAGGTCAGGAAGAAGTAGGTCAGGGTGTTGATGCAGTACTGGCCGATATAGACGCCGAGCATCATGCGGTTGGAGAGCAGCTGGCGGATGTGGTCCCAGCTCGGGCCAGAGTCCTGCGTCTTGCCGGCCTTCGCCGCATCCATATCGACCAGCGCGCCGCCCTCCTTGATGTAGTCGAACTCGGCCTCGTTGATCGCGGGATGGTCCTTCGGCTCGTAGATCGTCTTGATCCAGGCGATCCCCATGATGATGCCGAGCCCACCCATCACGTAGAACACGTGGCTCCAGCCATACGCGTGTGCGATCCAGCCCATCAGCGGCGCGAAGATCACGGTGGCGAAATACTGCCCGGAATTGAAGAAGGCCGATGCGGTGCCGCGCTCATTGCCGGGGAACCAGGAGGCGACGATGCGCGCATTGGCCGGGAACGACGGTGCCTCGGCGATGCCGACCAGAAAGCGCAGGCCGAACAGCAGCACCACCGCCGCGCCGGCGGAGAGGAACCCGACCAGACCCTGCATCGCGGTGAAGATCGACCAGATGATGATGCCGATCGCATAGACCCATTTCGAACCGAAACGGTCGAGCAGCCAGCCGCATGGCACCTGGGCGACCACATAGGACCAGCCGAAGGCCGAGAACACGTAACCCATCGCGACGGGGTCGAGATGCAGTTCCTTGGAAAGGGCGGGGCCGGCGATCGAGAGCGTGGCGCGATCGGCATAGTTCACGGTGGTGACGAGAAACAGCATCGTCACGATCAACAGCCGGACGCGGGATCGCCGCGCATCCGTGGCGGACACAATTGCGCTCATTCGCGCCTCCTTGGAAATTTCCTCAGGGTCTGTCCTAGAGAGATGACGGCAATGGGTCCAAGCCGAAACGGGTATTGATCCATACCGATTTTGAATGGATCGGCCCGGTGTCATTCCACCTTCGACCCCTGTTGCCTCGGCCCTCCAATTAGTGTACCAATAGTACAGTTATTAAGGGTGCAGTGGTGCGCCCCGCTGTTGGAGGTCGAATGACCACGCCACGCGACTACGAGGTGTTTGAGGCAGGTTCGGTGACCTTGCAGGGTGGCGCGGTGTTTCCGCAGCTTGCGCTCGCCTACAAGACCTACGGCACGCTGAACGCGGCCAAAGACAATGTCATCCTCTATCCGACGTCGTTCTCCGCTCAGCATTAGGACATCGAATGGCTGGTGCAGCCGGGCGGGGCGCTCGATCCCGAGCGCTACTTCATCATCATCGCGAACCTGTTCGGCAACGGCCTGTCGTCTTCGCCGTCGAATTCGGCCGAGGTGCTCGGCGGCGCTACGTTTCCCGCCTTCACCTATCACGACGCGGTCGCCATCCAGCGTCGGCTGCTGGTCGAGCGGTTTGGCGTGACCAGGCTCGCGCTGGTCTATGGCTGGTCGATGGGCGGCATGCAGGCCTATCACTGGGCCGCGCGCTATCCCGACATGGTCGAGCGCGCCGCCGTGGTGTGCGGCAGCGCACGGTGCTCGCCGTACAACTATGTCTTCCTCGAAGCTGTGAAGGCTGCGCTGACGGCCGACCCGGCGTACCGGGACGGCCGTTTCGTCACCAAGCCGACCGCCGGCCTGCGCGCGATGGGACGCGTCTATGCCGGTTGGGCGATGTCGCATGAATTCTATCGCGAGGAACTGTGGCGCGCGGCCGGCTTCAACTCGCTGGAAGACTACCTCGCAGAATCGTGGGACAGTGCCTTCGCGCGGCGCGATGCGAATGATCTGCTGGCGCAGGTCGCGATCTGGCAGGCCGGTGACATCAGCCGCTGCGATGAATTCGGTGGCGACTTCGACCGCGCGCTCGCCGCGATCAAGGCGCATGTGCTGCTGATGCCGGGGCGTACCGACCGCTATTTGGATCCGCGCGACAATGAGGACGAGCTCGGCCGCCTGGTCAATGCTCGTTCGGCGGCGCTGCACGCCATTCCCTCGATCCACGGCCACCGCGCCGGCAATCCGATCAACAACGCCGAAGACCGCGCCTTCATCAACGCCGAAATCTCGGCGCTGCTGCAACGCTGACAAATGAGACGACCATGAGCATCGCAGAGACCAGTGACGCCGGACCTCGCCTCAAGCCGCTGAGCCCGCTGACCTTGCGCGACCTGTCGACCAAGTCGAACTTCGCCGGCGCGGTGCGCGCTGCAAGCCATTATGGGATGATCGCTGTTGTTGGAGCGCTGATCTGGCTGGTCTCGTCGCGCTACGGTCTGCCATGGGCGCTGCCCCTGATCGCGTTGCAGGGCTACTTCGTCGCGTTCCTGTTCATGGTGGTGCATGAGACCGCGCACAAAACGGCGTTCCGCAGCCACGCGCTCAATCTCGCCGTCGGCAATCTGTCGGCCTTCATGATTGGACTGCCCTACCAGTATTACTGTCTGTTTCACTGGGACCATCACCGCTACACCCAGGATCCGGAAAAGGATCCGGAGTTGATCGTCGGTCCGAAGCCGGCGTCTGACACCCAGCTCGCGATCGCCTATTCCGGGCTGTTGCAGGTGCTGGTCCGCATCCGTTTGATGTTTCGGCACGCACTCACTGGACAAGTGATCGTGCCGTGGATTCCGCAGCACAAGCGCGCTTCGATCGTGTTGGAGGCAAGACTCTATCTCGCCGGCTACCTGCTGCTGCTTGCGGCATCGCTCGCGCTGCACAGCGCGATCCTGCTCTGGGTCTGGATCGTGCCGCTGCTCGCCGGTCAACTGATCCTGCGGCCGTACCTCTATGCAGAGCACACCGGTTGCGAGCGGACACGGAGCGCATTCGAGAACACGCGCACCACGATGACCGGCCGGATCATGAGGTGGTTCGCCTGGAACATGCCGTATCATGTCGAGCACCATGCCTATCCCACGGTGCCGTTCCATGCGCTGCCGAAGCTGAATGCGGTCGTCGATGGCCACATCGTCTATCGCGGGAGAAATTACCGCGCGGTGACGCGCGAGACCTGGGTGTGGTTTCGCGGCCAGCGGCAGCGGTCGGCCTAAGCGTCGGCGCGCGGCCGCAGCACCAGATTGACGAGGTTGCGGGCATAGGCCGGCGTCAGCGGCTTGATGCCGAAGACGTAGCGATAGAACAGGCTGCCATAGATCGCGTCATAGATATCGCCGGGCACGCCCGGTGCGCCGATGCTGCCGTCCTTCTGGCCGGCGGTGATGATCTCGAGCATCCTGGTACGGCGCAGGCCAAGATAGCGTTCATAGAACAATTCGGCCGTGCCGGTCTTCGAGATGCATTCCGAGATCACCGCAAGCTGCACCCGTCCGAACTCGCCCTGCAACGCCTCGACATAGGTCGCGACATGGCGGCGGATGCGGGCCACGGCACTGCCTGTCTCCGGTAAAGGCACAGCGCGCGAGGCCTGGTCGAGGAATGCATCGATCAGCAACGCCTCGCGGGACGGCCACCATTTGTAGATCGTCATCTTCGAAACGTTGGAGTGCCTGGCGATCGCGTCGATGGTGGTGGCGGCAAGGTCGGTGGTCGCCATCAGCACATAGGCGCTTTGCAGGATCGCGGCTGTGGTTGCGGCGGAGCGCGGCCGGCCGCGCCGCCCCGTCGCCTCGGTCTCCGCCTTGCCGCTCGCCATGGCCGGATTCGCATCCCGTGTTTGAATCATCGTTTCGTGGACCGGCATAGCACGGAATCGAACCCTGGATGAGACTGTCGCCGACGCCAGACCGTCACAGCGGGACGTGGCGGGCTTGCGCGCTTGCAACCAATGTCCGATCATGCCGTTGATATTCGGCATTGGCCTATGATTCTGGCCGGTCGGCATCAGCCGGTCGGTGGGCCACAGCGCGAGGACGGCCATGAGTGACCTGCTTCGCATCGCCATCGTCGGTTTCGGCGAGATCGCCGGCCGGCAGCACCTGCCTGCGATCGCGAAGACATCAGGCGCCGCGTTGGTCGCGGTGGTCGATCCGGTCAAGACGCCGCCCGGCCTGCCGCATTTCCGCGATCTGCAGGAGTTGTTGCGCGATGGGCCGGAGATCGATGCGGTCGCGCTGTGCACGCCGCCGCAGCTGCGTCATGCGCAGGCCACTGCTGCGCTCGCCGCGGGCAAGCACGTGCTGCTGGAGAAGCCGCCGGGCGCGACGTTGAGCGAGCTCACGCCATTGATCGCGGCCGCGCATGAGGCGAGCAGGACATTATTCGCAACATGGCATTCGCGCTACGCGCCCGCGGTTGGGCCGGCGCGGCAATTGCTCGCTGGCCGCACCATCAGCAAGATGACCGTGGTCTGGAAGGAAGATGTTCGCGTCTGGCATCCCGGCCAGGCCTGGATCTTCGAGGCAGGCGGCTTCGGCGTGTTCGATCCCGGCATCAACGCGCTGTCGATCCTGACCGAGATCCTGCCGCGTCAGGTCTTTGTCAGGAGCGCGGTGCTGGACTTTCCCGCCAATCGCGAGGCGCCGATCGCAGCGGAACTCGAATTGTCCGATCAGAGCGGTCTGCCGATCCACGCCCAGTTCGATTTCCGCCAGACCGGCGCGCCGAGCTGGGACATCCTGTGCGAGACTGAAGCCGGATTGGTGACGCTGTCGAAAGGCGGACGGCAGCTGCGCGACGGCGACAGGCTGATGGTCGATGCCACGGGTGAGGAATATCCCGCGCTGTACCGTCGTTTTGTCACGCTGACGTCGGAAGGAAAATCGGACGTCGACCTCGCGCCCTTGCGGCTGGTCGCCGATAGCTTCATGCTGGGGCGACGGCGCCTCGTCGAGGCGTTCGAGGACTGACAATGACATCAGCCAAAATCGCTCGCGCCCCCTTCGGCACATTGCACGACGGCACCGTGGTCGAGCGCGTAACGCTGCGTGGCGAACACGGCTTCGAGGCCGCCATCCTCACCTTCGGCGCCACGCTGCAAGCGCTGCTCGCGTCCGATCGCGACGGACAATGCGACGACATCGTGCTCGGCCATGACGCGTTCGACGGCTATCTCGCGCAGCGCAAATTCTTCGGCGCGACCATCGGGCGCTTTGCCAACCGGATTGCCGGCGGGCGGTTCGTGCTCGATGGCGAGGCGGTGACGCTCGAGGCCAACAACGGGCCCAACGCGCTGCACGGCGGGCCGCAGGGGTTTGATCGCAAGATGTGGCGGATCGTCGAACTCTCGAACGATCCGGGGCCGACGCTGGTGCTGGAGCGCGAGAGCCCGCATGGCGAGGAGGGCTATCCGGGCAATCTTTCGACGCGGGTGACCTATCGCGTGCGCGCTCCGATGGAGCTCTCGGTCACCTACGAGGCGACGACCGACCGGCCGACCTGCCTCAACCTCACCAATCACAGCTTCTTCAATCTCGAAGGTGCGCGCTCGGGCACACAGATTCTCGATCATCGCCTGACCATCCCCTCAGACCATTTCCTCGCGGTCGATGCCACGGCGATCCCGCTACCGGAGCCGCCGCGGCCGGTTGACGGCACGCCGTTCGATTTCCGTGAGCCGATCGCGATTGGCGCGCGGATCAGGATGAATGACGAGCAGCTGCGGCTCGGGCGCGGCTACGACCATAATTTCTGCCTCGCCTCAGGCTCCGACCTTCGCCTGGCCGCGCGCCTCGAGGCGCCGCGCAGCGGTCGTGTGATGGAGCTGTTTACCGATCAGCCGGGATTGCAGTTCTATTCCGGTAATTTCCTCGACGGCTCGAGCGCCGGCAAGGGCGATCGGCTGTACCGGCAGTCCGACGCGCTGTGTCTCGAACCGCATGCCTGGCCGGACACGCCGAACCGGCCCGACTTTCCGTCGGCGCGGCTCGATCCCGGGCAAATCTACCGGCGCAGCATCGTCTACCGCTTTTCAACCGTGTGAGTGACGCCATGACCGATCGTGCCGCCGAGCCGCTGATCGAAGAGGTGCCGGCATCCGTGCTGTCGGCTGAGCGCTGTCATCTTGGCGAAGGCCCGACCTATGACGCGGCAACCGATACTGCCTGGTGGTTCGACATTCGCGAGCGGCGCCTGTTCGAGCATCGTTTTGCAGGCGGTGCCACTGTCATCCACGAGCTGCCGAAAATGGCGAGCGCGTTGGCCCGGATCGATGGAGAGCGGCAGTTGATCCTGACCGAAGACGGACTTTACGTTCGGCGAGTCGCCGATGGCCGCCTGGAGCTGTTCACCGCGCTGGAGGCCGACAATCCGGCGACGCGCTCCAACGATGCGCGCGTGCATCCGTCCGGCACCTTCTGGCTCGGCACCATGGGGCGCCAGGCCGAGCAGGGCGCCGGGGCGATCTACGCGCTGCACCGCGGCCGCATCACGCGGCTTTATCCGGGGATCACGATCCCGAATGCGATCTGCTTCTCGCCCGCGGGCGACATCGGCTATTTCGCCGATACCGCGACCAACGTGCTGCATCGCGTGCCGCTCGATCCGTCAACGGGGCTACCGATCGGCGAACCGATCGATTTGATCAGGCATCGCGGCATCGGCGGGCTCGACGGCGCGGTCGTCGATGCCGATGGGCTGATCTGGAACGCACGCTGGGGCGGTGGCTGCGTCGATATCTATGATCCGAGCGGCGGCCAGCTGCGTTCGCTGAAGGTGCCGGCGAAGCAGTCGAGCTGCCCTTGCTTTGTCGGCCGCGATTTCTCGCGCCTGCTGGTCACCTCGGCCTGGCAGGACATGAATGACGCGCAGCGCGCGGCTGATCCCGGGCACGGCCAAACCTTTTTGCTCGACGCTGCGGCGCGCGGCCGTGCCGAGCCGGACGTCAGATTGTCCTGATGGAAGCGGGCGCGGGCCGCCTTGTTGACGTGACCTGATTATTTGGACGATAGTACAAATATGGTCCGCAAGCCCGCCAAAGCCGACGTGAAGGCCGCTGCCAGCACCCGCAAGCCGAACATGCGCGAGGCGATCCTCGCCGCGGCGGAGGAGTTGTTCTCGACCTACGGCTTCAACGCCGTCTCGGTGCGCGACATCGCGCAGGCTGCCGGCGCCAATCCCGGCAGCGTGACCTATCACTTCAAGACCAAGGACGGCCTGCTGCTGGAAATCTATCGGCGCCATTGCGGGCCGATGAACCGGCGGCGTTCCGAGCTTCTGGCCGCGGCGCGGCGGGTGCGCGATGTGCAGGACCGGCTGGAGGCGATCGTGCGCGCCTATGTGCTGCCGGCCTTCACCTCGGGCAGCGATCTGGCCGGCGGCGGAACGCGGTTCACGCGATTGCGTGCGATCATGTCGGCCGAAGGCAACGAAGTCGTACGCAAGATCATCGCGCAGACGTTCGACGATACCAGCCACGCCTTCATCGACGCGATCCATGAGAGCCTGCCGCACATTCCGCGCACCGATCTGGTCTGGCGTGGCCACTTCCTGCTCGGCGCGCTCTACTACACGCTGGTGACACCGGAGCGCGTCTCGCGCCTGTCGCGCGGCAGCGCCGACGGCACCGATGCCGGTCACGCCATCGAAGAACTGGTGCGCGCGACCGTCGCCGCGCTGCAGGCCGCGCCACTCGACCAAGGGACGCCCGCGCCGCGCAAGGCCGCCAGTGCGAATCCGGGACGAGCGCTGACCTGACCTGCGGAGTTCGTCGCCATGGAGAAACTTCGGCTGCGTACTGTGCTCGGCAATCACCCGCACATCCAGGCGGTGAAGAATGGTGAGCTGCGCTCGGAGCTGTTCGATCTCGACTTCACCGAATTCACGCCGACCAATGCCGCCTTCAAGCCGATGGTGCGCGAGCAGGCGTTCGACGTCTGCGAGATGGCGATCGTGACCTATCTGATGGCGCGTGCGCTCGGCAAGCCGCTGGTGCTGCTGCCGGCAGCGATGGTCGGCCGCTTCCAGCACGGCCACGCGCTCTATCACGCCGACTGCGGCACGCTCAAGCCTGCCGATCTCGAAGGCAAGCGGGTCGGCATCCGCTCGTTCACGACGACGACCGGCGCATGGATGCGCGGCATCCTTGCCAACGACCATGGCGTCAACCTCGAGCGCATCAACTGGGTCACGTTCGAGGATCCGCACGTCGCCGAGTATGTCGACAGCACCGAACGTGCGCCAAAGGGCAAAGCCATCCTTCAGATGTTGAAGGACGGTGAACTGGACGCCGTGCTCGGCGAGACCTCGAGCGATCCGGCGCTCAAGCCGTTGTTTGCCGATCCGGCCGCAGCGGCGGCGCGGTGGTATGCGCAGCACTGCGTCGTGCCGGTCAATCATCTGGTCGTTGTGACGAAGAAACTTGCGACATCGCGACCCGATGTGGCGCGCAGCCTCTACGATCTCCTCAAGCGCGCCAAGGCAATGGCCGGGCCGCCGGGCGTGCCTGATATGGTGCCGTTCGGCGTCGAGGCAAACCGCAAGCCACTCGAACTGATGATCGACTATTGCGTCCAGCAGGCGCTGATTCCGCGACGCGTCACGGTCGACGAGCTGCTCGATGACACAACACGGGACTTGAACTGATGACGATTTCCAGCGATCCGCGGCAATGGCAGATCGGCATGCTCGGCTATGGCGAGGTTGGCCGCATCCTGGCCGAAGATCTGCGCAAGCAGGGCGTGAATGTTGTCGCCTACGATATCAAGATCGATCGCGGGCAGGGCACGCCGCTACGCGCCCACGCGGCGGAGATCGGTGTCGCGCTCGCGCAATCCCATGCCGATCTCGCGACGCGGGCTGATCTCATTGTCTCGGCGGTGACGGCGAACCAGGCGGTGGCGGTCGCCGAGGCCTGCGCGCCGGCAATCCGCAACGGCGCCTGGTTTCTCGATTTCAACTCGGCCTCGCCCGGCGCGAAGCAGCGCGCGGCCGCTCACATCGATGGCGCCGGCGGCCGCTATGTCGAGGGTGCGGTGATGACCTCGCTGCCGCCGTACCGGATCAAGGTGCCGTTGCTGCTCGGCGGTGCCGGAGCACGGGAGCTCGCGCCGCTGCTGGTCGCGCTCGGTTTTGCGGCGAAGGTCGCGAGCGACGAGCTCGGCGTTTCCTCGGCCGTCAAGATGTGCCGCAGCATCATGATCAAGGGGCTGGAGGCGATGGTGATCGAGAGCTTCACCACCGCGCGAGCCTACGGCGTCGAGGATGCGGTGCTTGCCTCGCTCAAGGAGACCTTCCCGGGCATCGATTGGGAGAAGCAGGGCGCCTATTTCTTCCAGCGGGTGATCGAGCACGGCCGCCGCCGCGCCGAGGAGGTCCGCGAGGTGGCGGAGACCGTGCGCGAGGCCCACCTCACGCCGTGGTCGGCATCGGGCACCGCCGAACGGCAAGCCTGGGTCGCCGATCTTGCCGATGAGGGTGTGTTCGGTGTCAAGGGAACGCCGGACTTCGCCCGCAGCGCCGACTGGCGCACCGAGGCCGATCGGATCCTGGCCCGAGTCAATCCGGGATCACGCAAGAAGATCGCGTGATCACCGGACAGCATCGCGCGGACTTCAAGTCGAGACCGACAGCTTGGCGATCTCGGCTGCATCAGGCAGATTCTCGACATTCCAGCAGGCGTCCATGACGTGGCGCGCCGCGGCGGCTGGAATGATGCCTTCGGCGAGATCGGAGAACTTGGTCTCGAGCTGCTTGTCGGTCATCGGGACCTCGACGCTGCCGATGGCATGTTCGATGTAGCGATGCAGCGAGCGGCCATCCTTGAGCACGACGGTCATGTCGACCTGCGCCGGATCGATGCCCGGGGTGATCACCGGCATCACCTTCGACCGCAGCGCGACGATGGTCGGGTCGGTGACGGCGCGGTCGCTGAACTGCTTCTCGCCGCCGGCGCCCTCGACCAGCGCGACGGCAACCGCGTGATAGATGCTGAACTTGCCTTCGAGACCTTCGCGCGGCGTCTTCTTGCCGGTCAGCTCGAGCACCAGCGGATGCACCTTGAGATCGACGCGCTCGATCTGGTCGGCCGTCAGCTTGTTCTCGTTGCGCAGCTGGATTGCAGCGTCGATCGCCGGATGCATCACGATGCCGCAAGCGAACGGCTTGTAGGTGTTGAGGGCAGCTTCGTAGCGCTTGCCGAGGTCGCCGAGGATCTCGCTGTAGTCCTGCTTGGTGCTGATCGTGTTGGCCCAGCCGCGCTTGGCCTCGATCATGCTGTCGGAGGACGTGAAATTCTTCGAGGCCAGCATCGCGGCGAAGATGCCGTTCGATGCGGCGCGACCCGGATTGAAGCTCTTGTTCATCGAGCCGAAGGATTCGCGCAGGCCCACCGGCTGCGACGCGGCAAGGCCGAGCGCCCACACCATCTGCTGCTCGTTGAGGTTCAGCAGCTTGCCGACCGCAGCGGCCGAACCGAACACGCCCGCGGTGCCGGTGATGTGCCAGCCGACGTCGTAATGATTGGGATAGACGGCGTTGCCGATCCGGCATTCGGTCTCGACCCCCAGCACCAGCGCGTTGAGGAAGTCCTTGCCCGACACCGGCTGCATCTCCGACAGCGCGAGGATGGCGGACGCCACCGGGCCGGCCGGATGGATGATCGTCTTCAAATGGGTGTCGTCGTAGTCGAAGATGTGGCTCGACACGCCGTTGAGGAAGGCGGCGTTCATGATGTCGAAGCGCTCGCGCCGCCCGAACAGCGAGGCCTGGGCCGGGCCCGAGAATGGTGCCAACGCGGAGACCGCGATGTCGACGGTCTGATGATGAGAGCCGCCGATGGCGACGCCGACCCAGTTCAGCAGCGTACGGACGCCCTCCTTGCGCACATTGGCCGGCAGGTCGTCGTACTTTGCCGCGACAAGATAGTGCGCGAGCTTGCGCGTCACGTCCTGCGCGGGCTTGGGTTCAGACTTGTTGGCTTCGGGCTTGGCCGGCGTCTGGGCGACCGCCGTGGTCGCCGCCGATGCGATGAAGGGGATGGTGGCCGCGGCCTGCAGCAGCGATCGGCGGTCGGTGATCGACATGGTGGTCTCCAGGAGTAAGATGGGTATTGAAGCGGCTGATTGGGCCAATACCGGACCGACCGTATCAGGCTATGGCGGTCGGGAGCAGGCGTGCAAAACGGCTGCCTGTTTCGCTCGCGCAGCCGCTTGACGAAGACGGCGGAGTCGTTTCTGACGCGCGGTTCACGCCGCGTCACGGTGAATCCGTCGCGTTCCCTGACGCTGCGTAATAGGCTAATGCTCGGGCCGCATCTTGCATCAGCCCGGTTCTGGCGGAACGCGCGAACCGAAATCCTGGAGGCACTCCCATGAAGAATTCCGGCAAGGTCGTTGCCATCACCGGCGCCGCGCGCGGCATCGGCAAGGCCTGCGCGGCGCGCTTCCTGGCCGATGGCGCCAGGGTCGTCATCTCCGATGTCGACGCGGCCGGATTGGTCCACGCCGCCCAGGAACTCGGACATGAGGACCGGCTGCGGGCCGTCGAAGCCGATGTCAGCAAGCGCGCCGATGTCGATCGCATCGTCGCTCACGCGGTGAAGGAGTTCGGCCGGCTCGACGTCATGGTCAACAATGCCGGCGTCGCGCGCAATCGCGACTTCCTCGACATCAGCGAGGCCGAGTTCGACGACGTGATGGGGATCAACCTCAAGGGCGCGTTCTTCGGCGTCCAGGCCGCGGCGCGCCAGATGATCGCGCAGGGCGGTGGCGGCGTCGTCGTCAACATGTCCTCGGTCAACGCGCTGCTCGCGATCCCCTCGCTTGCGACCTATGCGATGTCCAAGGGCGCGATGAAGCAACTCACCTCGGTGGCCGCGGTGGCGCTGGCGCCGCACGGCATTCGCGTCGTGGCGGTCGGGCCCGGCACGATCCTGACCGAGATGGTGGCGACCGCGATCTTCTCGTCGGAGGACGCGCGGCGCAGCGTGCTCTCGCGCACACCCGCCGGCCGCTGCGGCGAGCCGAGTGAGGTCGCCTCCGTCGTGGCCTTCCTCGCCAGCGACGATGCCTCCTACATCACCGGCCAAACCATCTATCCGGACGGCGGCCGCTTGATCCTCAACTACACGGTGCCGGTCACCGAGAAGAAGTAGGGCGCTGCCAAAACATCGAAAACAACCCCATGCAAAGTAGCCGCCGGGGGCCGATCGGGGGACTTGACGCGTCGGGCAACTCAGGGATACATTTCCAATATTCCGAAATCGTGCAAGCGGCGTCCCCATGATGTCGCGAGAACGCCGGCGTATGACTCACAGGCCGCGCCACACCTTCCGTGTCGTCCCGGCGAAGGCCGGGACCCATAGCCACAAATCCCGATTGTTGCGCGATGCTGGGACGACGAGTCCCTTCAACAACAGCCGCCGCGGAGTATGGGTCCCGGCCTTCGCCGGGACGACGCCGGACGGCGTCGCGCACCAATGTCTCAGCAAAACTGGATCACTCGCTTTTCGCGTGCGCGGGTGATGACACCGGATGTCTACCGGCCCTCAAACTTTGGCTTGCGCTTTTCCATGAAGGCGTTGCGGCCTTCGCGGAAATCGGCGCTGTCCATGCAGTCGATGCCGATCTGCCTGATCGCGGCCATGTCGCGATCGGCGGGATCCTTGAGCACCTGTGCGATGGTGATCTTGGCGGCCTTGATCGCCAGCGGCGCATTGCCCGAAATGGTGCGCGCGATCTCCATGGTCGCATCCCACAGCTCGGCATCCGACAGCACGCGATCGACCAGGCCGATCCGCAGCGCCTCGGCTGAGTCGATCCGCATGCCGGTGTACATGATCAGCCGCGCCCAGGACGGGCCGACCAGCGACACCAGATGGCGCAAGCCGTCATAGCCATAGGCGATGCCGAGCTTGGCGGCGGGAATGCCGAACTGGCCGCTTGAGCCGGCGATACGGATGTCGGTCAGCATCGCGACCTGCATGCCGCCGCCGAGGCAGAAGCCGCGGATGCAGGCAATCGTCGGCTTCGGATAGTCGGCGAGCAACGCGCGCTGGGCAGCGCTGCGCCGTGAATATTCCTCGGAGGCTTCAGCGTTGTGGCGGGTCTTCTCGAACTGGCTGATATCGGCGCCCGACACGAAGGCCTTGTCGCCGGCGCCGACCAGGATCACGACGCGGACGGCAGGATCGTCGCGCAAGGCGGTCAGCGCCTCGCCGAGCCCTTCCCACATCTCCAGCGACATCGCGTTCCGCTTGTCGGGATTGTTGAAGGTGATGACGCCGACGCCATCGACCACGCTTTGCAGGATCTTGCCGTCGGCTAGCGATCGATCTGAGGTGTTTGGCATATGAAGGTCCGGTCTGATTTCGGCCAAAGCTGCTGCCAAGGCCCACACCAAAGCTAGCACCCGGCCGCGCGCGGGGGCAGGCAGTTTAGAGCACGGCGCGATTGCACCGGCGTGCGGTAACTCTTCCGGTAGTTGTACGGCTCGCAAAATAAACGGTCGGGAAAGGGTTGCGCCATAGAGTTCGTCGCCCGCACTCCGTCCGGCTTAACTTTTTCCTAGTTTTTCGACGGTACGACTGTACGCACCTGCGCGCAGGGATCACCCGCGACGCGCTGGGACGCGTGCCGCAGCCTTCCCGCTGCCGTCGCGTCGGTAGCGGAAGTCCCACCACTGGACCGGCAGGGACGCCGGTCACCCCTCGACCTCCGTGCACTCACATCGCCTCGGGCGAGGTCCAGTCGTGTCCGTCGAAAAGTTTCTTAGGCAACGCGGTGTCAGGGTCACGGTCAACGGCAGCTACACGCTGCCGAATTGGTACGACGCGCAGGGCAAATTGCGCACCTTCGCCTGCCGCACCACGCGCGTCTCGCCGTTCCGCATGATCGTCGACGTGCCCGTGGTCGGCAAGATCGGCGACCGGCTGACCTCGTATTTCGAGGAATTCGGCAAGTTCGAAGGCTGCATCACCGACACGATGAGCGGCAGCTTCCTGCTCGAGCTCGAGATGACGCATGCGATGCGGGAGAAGTTCGCCGACAAGCTGACCTGGATCGAGAAGAAGCAGAAGGATCCGAGCGTCCGCGAGACGCGCAACAATCCGCGTTTCGTGCCCATCGCCCCGCACGCGATGCTGACCCTGGCGGACGGAACCATGCAGAGCTGCTTCATCATCGACATGTCGCTGTCGGGCGCGGCGGTGTCCTCCGAGGTACAGCCGCCGATCGGCATGCCGCTTGCGATCGGCGCTTGCGTCGGGCGCGTGGTCCGGCATCTCCCGAACGGCTTCGCCGTCAAGTTCGTCGAGACCTACAAGCAGAGCGAGCTCGGCCGCCTGATCGCGCGCAAATCCAAGGACCTGCTGGTGGTGTCGGCCGACGCGGACCCGGTTGTCTAGGGCTTACTTGTTGAGTGAAGTGCCTGCATTCTCGTTCTGGTGATCCTTCCGATCCACGCTCATGCCGTGGGTTCGGTCAAGGGAGAATGGCATCACCCCGTGAGACCCGCCTTACGCAATCCGTCAAGGAAGTGTTCGCGGTCGGCAATATCGCGATATCTCTCGGCGCGGACCCGCGCGAGGTCGATAGACTTCGGGGGGATGCCTTGGCCATTCGCGTTCAGTTCACGACGCCGTGCGCTGACGAACGCGTCGGCTTCGGATTGCGCCTCGCCGAGCCGTCCCATCTGCCCGTAACAGGCCGCGAGGAGGCCGTGCGACCACCTGTCGAACCCTCGTGCCTCCATCAACGCCTTGACCGCCCGCTCGTACTCGCGTCCCGAATAGAGCGCGAGCGCATGATACCAATGGTACAGATTTGGCGGAAAGGGATTGAGCTGTTTGGCTGTCCCGATCCATTGCAGCGCCTCGCGCCAGCGTCCCCAGTAGACCAGGATGTTGGCGTAGACGGCGGCGACATCGGCATCGTTTGGATTGAGCGCGAGCGCGCGGCTGAAGTGGATTTCGGCCTTGGCGTCTTCCTTCCGCAGGAACAGCAGCTGCGCGAAGACGCCATGAGACCAGGCGTCGCCGTCGTCGATATCGAGCGCTGTCTCCATCGCGCCAACTGCGTCGTCCAAAGTCGCTGTGGTGGGCGATTCGAGAAATGCGTCGCAGACGATCGTCCAGGCGATGTTGACATGGGCGCGGGCATATTGCGGGTCGAGGGCGACGGCGCTTCGAAAATACGCCCTGGCCTGCGCCATGTCCTTCACAGTGAGCTGACGCCATCGTTCGTTGCCGAGCAGAACGAAGTCATAGGCGGTAATGCTGGAGGTCGGCTTGCGTCTGGCGATGTCGCGGTCGGCGTCCTCCAGCCGGCCTGGCAGGCCGGCGACGATCGCCCGGACGATCTCGTCCTGCAGGCTGAAGATGTCTTCGAGGTCGCGGTCGTAGCGCCCGGTCCAGAGACTGTAACCGCTCCCGGCATCGAGAAGCTGGACGGTCACCCGGACGCGGCTGCCGAACTTGCGCACACTCCCTTCGGCCACATACCGGACTCCGAGCTCGCGACCGACCCTTTTGATGTCCGCCGACTTGCCCCTGTAAGCAAAGCTGGAGTGTCGCGCGACGACGAACAACGACCTGAACCGTGACAGTTCTGCGATGATGTCTCCCGTGATCCCATCGGAGAAATAATCCTGCCCAGGATCGCCGCTCAGATTCGAAAATGGAAGCACCGCAAGTGACGGCCCGTCGGACACGACAGGTGCCGGTGAAATGGACAGGCCAGCTCCGGATCCGGTGGTGACCGGCGGCCCGACGTAACGGTAGCCGCGGCGAGGCAGCGTCTCGATCCAGCTGGCGCCGCCTTCGACATCGGCAAGGACCCGTCGCAGGGCGGCGATCTGTACGGTGAGGTTGCTCTCCTCGATCGCAAGCCCCGGCCACGCCGCTTGCATCAATGCATCCTTGGACACCGGCGTTCCGGCGCGTGCGACAAGCTGCCGCAGCAACATCACCGCGCGCCGTCCGAGCGCGACCGGTTCGGACTCTCGAAACAGCATCTCGGCCTCTGCGTCGAGGCGGTAGGGACCGAATTCGAGGGTCGTCGCCAATATGGTCTCCATGGCTTGGAGCCTACATTTTTCGCAACTTTTTCGGAACGGATTCATGACCCCAGGGAAACGGGCGACCATGCTGCGGCGGCGCTGAAAACCTGGAGGAGGGCTCGATGCGTGAACCAAGCCATCTGGTCGAAATGGACGATCCTGTGGCCGCCCGTCGGGATCCGGACGTGATTGCCAATGCCCCGGACCGGGTTTGCCGCATGCTCGAGGCGGTCCAAGCGCTGACCCCGCTGATCGCCGCACGGCGCAACGAGTTCGACGGCGATCGGCGATTGCCGGACGAGGTTTTCGCGGCGCTAGCCGATGCAGGCCTGTTTCGCCTGTGGCTCCCGGAACGGCTCGACGGGCCCGAACTGTCTCCCTTCGCGTTCATGCGTGTCATCGAAGCCGCCTCGGCGCTCGACGGCTCGGTCGGCTGGCTCGCCGGCAACGGCGGCGGCATGAGCCGGATCGGCGGCTACCTTGGTGAGGCCGTCGCACGCGAGTGGTTTGCCGATCCACGTGCCTTCGTCGCCAGCTCGACCGGTGCGGTCGGCACGGCGACCCCCGTCGCGGGCGGTTATTGTCTTTCCGGGCACTGGCCGTTCGGCAGCGGCGCGCACCACGCGACGCGCTTCATGGTGCTCGCCAGCGTCAGCCCCGCGGATCCGGCTTCGCCGCTTCTCTGCTGCTACGTCGGCCGGTCGGATGTGACCATCCTCGACAACTGGCATGTGTCCGGACTGCGCGGCACCGGCAGTTGCGATTTCGAGGCCCGCGATATTTTCGTGCCGGCAGCTCACGTCCATCCGTTTCTCGGTCTGCAACCGACCCAACCCGGACTGCTTTATCGCATGCCGCCATCATCCGTGTTCGCGTGGAGCATCTGCGGCGTGCCGCTCGGGATTGCGTCCGGCGCTGTCAGCTCGTTCGCCGAACTTGCCTGCCGGAAAGGCCGCCCCGGAACCCGAACCGCGCTTTGCGATCGCGAAATCGTTCAGGCGACGGTCGGGCGGACCAGAGCGATGCTTCGCGCCGCCCGTGGCTTCCTGACCGATGCCATGGCGGAGTTGATCGCCGCCACGGATACGGGCGGCCAACGGCTGGTGGAGGCCCGCGCGGACATTCGAATCGCCAACGCGCACGCGGCGGAGACCGCGATGTCCGTCACCGACATGCTGGCCGCCAGCGCGGGCGCCGCCGCCATCTTCGAGACCTGCGCCCTGGAGCGTGCGGGGCGCGACGTGCGCGCGGCGGCCAAGCACATCGCGATGAGTCCGAACAACTACATCATCGCCGGTCGGCTGGCGCTTGGGCTCGATGCCGGCTCGGCGAGGTTTTGAAGTAACGCATCACCTAACGGAGTGCCCAATGTCTGTGGTCTGCCGGCCGGCGCGTGCGCGGGATCTGGAATTGGCCGATGCCCTTGTCGTCGCCAGCATCAACGACCTGACGGAGCGGCATGGCTTCGGGCCGATGGCCGTGCGTTCGCCGCCCGCATTTCAGCTGTTTTCGCTGAAGGACGATGCCGGGGGTCTCTGGGTGGCCGAGGAGGGCGAGCGAATCCTCGGATTCGCCTGGAGTTGGGTCTGCGACGACATGTGGTTTCTGGCGCAGCTGTTCGTGTCACCGGACCAGCAGGGGAGGGGCGTCGGCGACGAACTGATCAGGCGGACGCTGGAACACGCCGAGCAGTCGCACGCTTCCAACCGGGTCCTCATCACCTTCAGCTTCAACACGGTATCGCAAGGGCTCTACATTCGCCATGGACTGCTGCCGCGGTTTCCCATCTACAGTCTCAGCGCATCGCGCGAGCAGTTGATGGGTCGTTTGCGTGGCCCACGGTACGACACGACGCCACTCGAGCCAGATGGTTCGACCCTACGTCGTCTCGCGCAAGCAGACGAGCGTGTGCTCGGCGTCTCGCGCGCAAAGCATCACCGCTACCTGATCGATGATAGCGGGGTGAGTGGGTTCAATCTCTACGACCGGAACGATTGGGTGGGGTACGCCTACGTCGATGCTGGCGGACATGTCGGGCCAGTCGCGGTCATGGAGTCCCAGCACGTCGCTCCCGCCTTCAGGACGGCGCTGCACCTTGCGGTCGAGCGCGGCTCGTCGCGTGTGTCGGCGTTCCTGCCCGGCGCAAGCGCTGCGGCTCTCAACACCGCGATGGAGCTTGGGATGCGGATCAAGTTTCCGATGTTGCTGATGTCGTCGCGCGAATTTGGCAACTGGGTCCAGTATCTGCCGCGTAACCCCGGATTCATGTGAGCGTGGCTACCTGGCAAGTCATCGTGCATGCGGCCGGGGTGTCCGTTCCGCGCGTTACGTCAGCTCTTCCGGATCGTCGGCTGCGCGCATCCGCGCGATAAGGTCTTCCGTAGCTGTTGCACCGGCCGCCGCGATCGCGATCTCGCGCGCGAGGTTGGTGGATTCGGCCCACAGCAGGAAGAACACCAGCGGCGGCCGCTCGCGCGCCTCCAGCATCTGCCGGCAGCGCTCCGCCGCGCCGTCGAGCGCCCACCACTGCCGGGCGACGACCATGACCTTGCGGAAGCTTCGCAAGGTGCCGGAGAATTTTTGCGGATCAGCTCCCACGAGGGTGCCGCAATGGTTCAGCCAGTTCAGCCCGGCGTAGATCGCAATCCCGTAATCGTCGATCGCCGTCCCGGTGAAATCGACGACGGTCTTGTCGTGGGCGCGCTGCCGCAAGAAAGCGTCGATCATCTCCGCCTGGCGCGCCGGATCGGCGAGCAGCGACGCGTCCTTGCGCGGTACCATCGGAATATAACGCATCGCTTCGAGCCGCGTGTGCTCCCAGATCGCTCTGGCGTCGCCGAGCAGGTCGCCCGGCTTGCGCTTGCAGGCCGGATAGACCAGCACGCCATTGTCGGCGAGATCGAGATAGCGCGGCACGACCTTGTCGAGCGCGGCGAGAAACGCCGAGGGATCGCTGAGACCGCGCAAGTCGCTGGCGGCGTCCTCCGCTTGTTCAGGCTTGTTGCCGCGTGTCCAGCCGAAATTGGCCATCCCCGGACGCCCCGATCTCAACCTGTGCGTCAGGTTAAATGGAAAATGCGACGAAGCAAATGCGGCATTTGCGGTTGCGCGGCCACGCCTGTTGGCCGCTGCCGGTTGACGCCGACGAGCGCCGCGCCTAGCTCATGGTTAACAGGGCAGGCTGCTGCCGCCATCCGGACCGATCGCCATGACTGCTTCTGATCGCCAATCGCATTGGCAGACCGTCTATCTGACCAAGGGTGAACAGCAGGTGAGCTGGTCGCAGGCCGATCCGCAGCCATCGCTACGCCTGATCGAATCGATCGCGCCCAGCCGCGACGCGGCGATCATCGACGTCGGCGGCGGGGCCTCGCGCCTGGTCGATGCGCTGCTTGCGAGCGGCTTCCACGATCTGACGGTGCTCGATCTCTCGGAAGCTGCGCTGGCGAGCGCCCGGGAGCGGATCGGCGCGGCCGGCGACGCGGTGCGTTGGATCGCCGGCGATGCCACGGTCTGGCAACCGCCGCAGGCTTTCGACATCTGGCACGATCGCGCGGCGTTTCATTTTCTGGTCGAGGAGAAGGACCGCACCGCCTATCTCGAGAGACTGCATCGCGGTGTCAAGGCAGGCGGCCATGCCGTGATCGGCACCTTCGCGCTGGACGGTCCGGAAAAATGCAGCGGCCTGCCGGTGCAGCGCTATGATCCGGCAACGCTCAGCCGGATCATCGGTCCGGCGTTCGAGCTGATCGCCGAGGAGGCGCATCGACACGTCACGCCGTGGGGCGCGACGCAGTCGTTCCAATTCAGTGTGCTGCGGCGGACGTGACCGGCCGCCGAAGGAGAGGTGAGATGACGGACGCGCCACGGACGATCGGCGAGATCGCGAGCTACCACGCCCATGTCTACTACGATCCCACTACGAGCCGCGGCGAAGCGGAGCGGTTGCGCCACTGGATGGGCGAGCGCTTCCTGGTGACGCTCGGGCGCTGGCACGACGTCAAGGTCGGCCCGCACGATCAGGCGATGTACCAGGTGGCGTTTGCAGCCGAGCTGTTTCCGACCCTGGTGCCATGGCTGATGCTGAACCATGGCAGCCTGAGCATCCTTGTCCACCCCAACACGACCAATCCGCGCCGTGATCATCGCGACGATCCGCTCTGGATCGGCACGCCGCTTGCGGTCCATGCCGACAAGCTGCCCGAAGAGGCTGAGATGGAGCAGGCGCCGTCGCCGAACACACAGCCGACATTGCGTCCCTGAGCCGCGCCGGCTGATAGTGGGGATGCGTAAATTTTGAAGCGATTGTGTTACAACCAAGTCGTTTCAAACTCATCGCGTTTTGCAACGTGAGGTTAAGTCACGGTTCCTAGGCTTACCCGACAATTTCAGGGTCGGGCGCATTGGGCATGTTCTTTTCGTTTCGAAGCTGGGCACTGTGGCGCGTGGTGGGGCCACTGCTGGCGATCGTGCTGCTGCTGGGCGGTCTGTCGGCCGGGAGTCTGCAGGTGATGTCCGCGGTGCGAGCCTATGTGGCGGGCGAAAGCCTGTGGTCGAAGGGCCAGAAGGACGCCATTCACGATCTTCAGATCTATGTCTCTACCGGCGCGCCGCTCTATCTGCAGAAGTTCGATGCCGCGATCGCGGTGCCGCTCGCCGATCGCACGGCGCGGCGTGCGCTGGAATCGCCTGGCAACAATGACGCCGTGGCCCGCGCCGGTTTCGCCAAGGCAGGCAATCATGATGACGACATTGGCGGCCTGATCTGGCTGTTCAAATATTTCCGCACCATGCATCACGTTGCCGGCGCGGTGACGGCCTGGCGCAATTCCGATGCGTTGCTCGATCAGCTGATCGAAATCAGGAACGAGGCCGCGAACGACGTCGCGCTGCATGATCCGTCCGCTGCGACGATCAGGCACTGGGTCGAGCGGATCGGCGTGGTCGACGCCGCGATGAGCACGCTCGCGGTCGATTTCTCCGATCATCTGGGCAAGGCGTCGCGCCAGGTCTCTGCGCTGCTGCTGCTGGTCAATCTCGTGATCGCGGCCTGTCTGGCCGGCATCGTGCTGTTCCACACGCGGCGGATGCTGTGGCGGCGCTGGCTTGCCGAGACTGCGCTTGCGGTCGAGAAGGAGCGCGCCCAGCTCACGCTGGCCTCGATCGGCGACGCGGTCATCGTGACCACGCAGGACGATCGCGTCGGCTACATGAACGCCGCTGCGCAGCGGCTGATCACGTCGGGGCAGGACGTGACCGGCTGGCAGCTCTCGTCGCTGTTCAGCATCGCCGAGCAACCGGTGCGGGGTTCGTTCCGGGGCGCAGATGCCGACGATGAAAGCCGCCCGCAGCAGCGGCTGCTGGTGCGGCCGGATCATTCCAGCGTGCCGGTCTCGGTGGTCGAGACCCCGATCGTGCATGCCGGCGAGCCGGCCGGCCGCGTCATGATCATTCACGACATGACCGCGGAACGGCGGCTGGTCGAGGAATTGGCCTGGGCCGCCTCGCACGATGCGCTCACCGGTCTTGCGAACCGGCGGCAGTTCGAGTTCGAGCTGCACAAGGCGATGTCGGGCGCGCCGGCCGCGGGCGCCGACCTGATGCTGATCGACCTCGATCAGTTCAAGATCGTCAACGACACCTGCGGCCACATGGCCGGCGACCGGCTGCTGAAGCAGGTGGCGCGGCTGCTGGCCGCCGAGGTCGGCGACAGCGGGTTGGTAGCGCGGCTCGGCGGCGACGAGTTCGGCATCCTGCTGCGCGACGACGGCTCGGCCACGCATGACGTTGCGGCCGACGTCGCAGAGCGGATCAGGGCCGTGGTCGAGCAGTCGAACTTCGTCCATGAGGGCTCGAGCTTCCGGATCAGCGCCAGCATCGGCTTGGTCGGGTTGGCTGACAGCGCCGGCGTGCAGGACGCGTTGCGCCTCGCCGATGTCGCCTGCTTCCTCGCCAAGGACAAGGGACGCAACCGCGTCCAGGAGCACCGTCCGTCCGATACCGGCATGGCGGTGCGGGTCGCCGAGATGAGCTGGGTCAATCGCATCCGCAAGGGATTGGACGAGGGTCGCTTCTGCCTTTACGAGCAGGAGATCCGTCCGATGAACGGCATGCTCAAGGGCAACGACCGGCGCGAGCTGTTGCTGCGGCTGCGCGACGAGAGCGGCGCCCTGGTGCCGCCCGGCAGCTTCCTGCCCGCGGCCGAACGCTACGGGCTGATGCCGCTGATCGACCGCTGGGTGGTGCGCCGCGCCTTCGAGATCATCGCCGAGCGCAAACACCACCCGCGCAAGATCGCGAGCTACGCCATCAATCTCTCCGGCGCCACCATCGGCGACGGCGACTTCGTCGATTTCGTCGCCGGGCTGTTTGCCGAGCTTGATGTTTCACCGGCCGTGGTGTGTTTCGAGATCACCGAGACCAGCGCGATCTCCAATCTCGACGAGGCCCAGACCTTCATCGCGCGGCTGCGCGAGATCGGCTGCAGCTTCTCGCTCGACGATTTCGGCACCGGCATGTCCTCGATCGCCTATCTCAAGCACCTGCCGGTCGACATCATCAAGATCGACGGCTCGTTCGTGAAGGAGATCCTGAACAGCAAGGTCGATCGCGCGATGGTCGAGATGATCACCAAGACCGCCAAGATCATGCAGAAGCAGGTGGTCGCGGAGTTCGTCGAGAGCCTCGCGATTCTGGACGAACTGCGCCAGATCGGGGTCGACTACGTCCAGGGCTACGCCATCGGGAAGCCGGTGCCGGTGCTTACCCTGCGCGAGGAAAAGATCGCCTGAGTCGCCGAAATTGTCCCGAATCGGGACTTTTTTGGCCGTTTTAGCCCGCCCAGGGCTGATTCTCTGGCACTTTCCATCCGAAAAACGTTTAAAAAACCTGTCGTTGGCCGCTTCGTCTCGATTATGCCTTACTCTAATTCCCTGATATGATGAGTGATCGGTGAATCCCATGTGGGCCGGATAACAGGCTCCAGAGCACCGTACTTGGGGATGATGGGTCAACGTACGACGAAACCTGCCGCGCGTAAGTCGAAGCGTGGCGTGTCTCTGGTGGGCAGCACGGCGTTCGCCGTGAGCGCGCTCGTCCTGTCGTCTGGCCTTGCCGCCTGGGTGGTCGGCATCGACCCGACCGCATGGCTGCACGGATCCGCGTTTGCAAACACCACCGCATCGCTGAACTTCGACGATCGCTTCGGTTCGCGCTCCACGATCAACACGGCTTCACTGTATTATCCCCTCCGCCGCGGATTCCGTTCGAGCCGCGGCGATTTCAATTCCGAGTTCGGTCAGATCGAGGACGCGCTGGCCGGCCAGCTGCGCGACACCCAGACCGAACAGCCGTCCAGCCAGCCGGCGACGGCGTCCGTCGCGGCCACGACGACAACCCCATCCACGTCTGCGGTGCCGATGCCGCGCTCGCGTCCGGCCGAGGCCAATCTGCTGGCGCGGAACGATCAGCCGCCACCGCCGCAAGCACCGGTGCAGCAGGGCGACAACCGGACGTTCCTGCAGAAGATCGCCGACATGATGCCGGGCAAGATCCAGCTGGCCTCGCTCGATCCGAATGACGGCTTGCTGTCCGGACCGAGCCCCGACCTCGGCGCACTCGGCTATGACAGCACCACGGCGGTCTACGACATCACCGGCCGCATCGTGTACATGCCCGACGGCACCAAATTCGAGGCGCATTCGGGCCTTGGCAATCTGCTCGACGATCCCGCGCATGTGAATGCGCGCAACGCAGGTGCGACGCCGCCCGGCATCTATGAGATGAAGCCGCGCGAAAAGCTGTTCCATGGCGTGCCCGCGCTGCGCATGACCCCGGTCGACGGCAGCGAGACCTTCGGGCGCGTCGGCCTGCTGGTCCATAGCTACATGCTCGGGCCGAACGGCGACTCCAACGGCTGCATCTCGGTCAAGCACTACGACCGCTTCCTGCAGGCCTACCGCAACGGTACGGTCAAGCGCATCGCGGTGGTGATCAACATCAAGGACACGCAATCGGCTTCGAGCCGTTCGCCGTCGAACTCCTAGGCCGAGAGCCCCATCGCCAGCAGTGCTGGCGACTGACCCTCTTCATGGTTGATCGGTGAGATCGGCTTAGCCGATCTCCGTCCTGACCACCGCGGCCGCGTCGCACATCGCCTTCAGCTTTCCGAACGCGATCTGCCGCGGCATGTATTTCATGCCGCAGTCCGGCGCGACCACCAGCCGCTCGGCCGGCACATGCTTCAGGCCGTTGCGAATCCGATCGGCGACGACAGTCGCGGATTCGATCTCGGGATTACCGAGGTCGAGCACGCCGAGCATGATCTTCTTCGACGACAGATCCCTGAGCACGCCGAGATCGAGCTTCGGCTGCGCCGCCTCGATCGAGATCTGGTCGGCGATGGTGTCGTCGAGCTCGGCGAGGAAGGAATAGCCGGCCGGCTTGGTCGAGCCCGGCACGACAGCGGCATAGCCGAAGCAGAGATGCACGACAGTTGGGATCGTGATGCCTTGCAGCGCGCGATTGATCGCCTTCACCGCATAGCGCTTCGCCAGCTCCGGATTGTTGCGCACCCAGGGCTCGTCGAGCTGGATGACGTCGGCGCCCGCCTTCTCGAGGTCGCGCGCCTCGGCATTGACGGCGTCGGCGAAGGCCATCGCGAGCTCCTCGTCGTCCTTGTAGAACTCGTTCTTGGCCTGCTGGCTCATCGTGAACGGGCCGGGCAGGGTGATCTTCGCGGCACGGTCGGTGTTCTTGCGCAGGAACTGCATGTCGTGCAGCTCGACCGGTCCCCTGCGTTTCACCGGGCCGACCACGCGCGGCACCGGCGTCTGCGTGTTGCCGGTGCGCGCGGTGATGACAGCGGGATTGTCGGCATCGACACCCTCAAGCGCGGTGGAGAATCGGTTGGAGTAGCTCTCGCGGCGGATCTCGCCATCGGTCACGATGTCGATGCCGGCACGCTCCATGTCGCGGATCGCGACGATGGTCGCGTCGTCCTGCGCCTCCTCGAGATGCTCGGCCGGCAGGCGCCACATCGCGTGCATGCGGGTGCGCGGCACCGATTTCGACAGCATCGCGCGATCGACCAGCCATTCCGGCTGCGGGTAGCTGCCGACGACGGTGGTCGGCAGCAGGTGCTTGGGCAGGTTCATGATGTCCTCCTTCTTGTTGGTGGTGCGGCTGGATCAGGCCGCACGCGTTGCGCTTGCCGCGGTTTCGTCCTTCACCGGGTTACGCAACACGCCGATGCCGGAAATCTCGACCTCGACGACGTCGCCTTCCTTCATCCACAGCGGCGGCGTGCGGTAGGCGCCGACGCCGCCGGTGGTGCCGGTGACGATGACGTCGCCCGGCACCAGCTCGGTGAAGGTCGAGCAATAGGCGATCAGGGTCGCGACGTCGAACACGAGGTCCGAGATCGGCGCGGCCTGCACCTCGACGCCGTTGAGGCGCGTTGCGATGTGCTGCTGGCTGATGTCCGTCAGTTCGTCTGATGTTACCATCCACGGCCCGAAGCCGCCGGTGCCGACGAAATTCTTGCCCGGCGCGAATTGCGAAGTGTGGCGCTGCCAGTCGCGGATGCTGCCGTCATTGTAGCATGCATAGCCGGCGACATGGCCGAGCGCGGCCTCGCGCGGGATACGGCGGCCGGCCTTGCCGATGATCACGGCCATCTCGCCTTCATAGTCGAAGCGCTCGGATTCCAGCGGCCGGATCATCGGCTGACCGGCGCCGACCTGGCTGTTGGCGAAGCGGGTGAAGATCATCGGATGCGGCGGCGTCGGATGGCCGCTCTCGGCGAGGTGCGTCGCATAATTGACGCCGATGCAGAAGATCTTGTCGGGATCGGGCACGGTCGGCAGCAGCTCGACATCCCTGAGCGCGTGATCGACGGGCTCGCTTTGCAGCTTCTTCAGTTCATTCAGCGAGCCCATCGTCAGCAGCGCCTTCAGCGTCGGATACGCCTTCAGCCGCTTGCCGGCGTCGATCACGCCGGCGTCGGTCACGATGCCGTAGCTTGCGGTGCCTGCCGCCTTGAAACTTGCGATCTTCATGGTCTCTCACTCTGTTCGATGGAGGAAACATAGGCTTCGATGGGAAGTGCGATTTCGCCGTTGCGCATCGGAACGCATTGCGGCGGAAAGTCCTGGCGGAGGCGGGCGCCGTGCGCCGCGGCGCGATCGAGGAAGCTCCCGAGATGCGCCATTGCTCCGGTCGGCAAATCGTGCAGAACCAGCAGCGTCCATGGCTGCGCGCGGCATTGATCGAGCGCCCGCTCGGTCCAGCCGTCGGGATCGTCCCAGTCGTGCGGGATCGCATTCCAGAGCACACAGCTGTGCTTGTGGTGCGCGAGATAGGTGACCACGGAGGGCTTCAGCAGCCGGTCGTCGAGATTGCCGCCGCCGCCGAACGGCCGGAACCAAAGGTTGGCATGAGCGAGGTCGCCGATCGCGGCTTGGGTGCGGCCGATCTCGCGCTGCGCCGTGTCCGCGCCAGCTTGCATGCCGAGCGGCGTGCTGTGCGTAAACGTGTGATTGCCGATCCAGTGGCCGTCATCGTGCGCTCGGGCCGCGAGCCGCCGGCGTGCGGGATCGCCGAGCTTCTCGCCGATCACGAAGAACGTGGTCTTGATGCCGCGCTCGCCCAGGATATCGAGCACACGCGGCGTCACCTCGGGCTCGGGTCCATTGTCGAATGTCAGCGTGAGGTCGAACACGTTAGCGATCCCCTTACGTCGCCGGCTGCATCGCGCCGGAGCCGACTTCGTCGGCGGCGCTTTGGCCGGCGCGCGTGCCGGTCTGCCAGATCGCGGCCTTGCGCTCGATCCAGCGGATCGCGGTGTTGAAGGCAATCGCCATGAACAAAACCAGCAGCACGCCGGCGAACACATGCGGGCTGTCGAGGATGGTGCGGTAGCGCGAGATCAGATAGCCGATGCCCGCCGAGGAGATCAGCATCTCCGAGACCACCACGCCGACGATGACGAGCGCGCCGCCGATCCGCAGGCCCGACAGCACGGTCGGGATCGCGGCGGGAATGATGACGCGAACCAACCGCTGGCTCAGCGTCGCGCCCATGCTGCGGGCGGCGAGCAGGAGCTGCGGGTCGATGGTCTGGATCCCGGCCGCGGTCGCCAGCATGGTCGGCAGGAAGCCGTAGATCGAGGCGAATGCGATCTTGGACTCCGAGCCGATGCCGAGCCACACCGTGAACACCGGATAGAGGATCACGAGCGGTACCGCATAGAGGCTCGAGACCATCGGCATGATCAGCAGACGCGGCCGCGGCAGGCTGCCGACGATGGCGCCGAGCAGGATGCCGCCGCCGCAGGCGAACGCCATCGAGACTGCGACCTCGTAGAGCGTCACCGCGAGCGCGTGGCCGTATTCGGCGGCCTCATTCCAGCCGGCGAGCAAGGTAGAAGACAGCGACGGCAGGAACAGCTCGGGGATCAGGCCGGTGCGCGGCAGCAGCTCCCACAGCACGAGCAGGCCTGCGACGATCAGATGGCGAAGTGTTTTCGCGCTCATCGCTGTCTCACGCCGATTTGCGGATATGCCGCCAGATGCGGTCGCGTAGCGCGCCGAAGGCGTCGCCGCTCAGCATCTCGTAGGTCCGCGGCCGCGGCAGATTGACCTGCAACTGATCGACGATGCGGCCAGGCCGCGGCGACATCACGATCACCTCGTCGGCGAGATAGACGGCCTCGGTTAAGCTGTGGGTGACGAACACGACGGTCTTGCCGGTGGCGGCCCAGATCCGCAGCAGCTCATCGCCCATCGTCATGCGGGTCTGCTCGTCGAGCGCGGCGAACGGCTCGTCCATCAACAGCACCGGCGGATCCTGCACCAGGCCGCGCGCGATCGAGACGCGCTGTTTCATGCCGCCGGACAGCTCGTGCGGGTGGCGTTTGCCGAAGCCTTCGAGGCCGACCAGCTTGAGCGCGTCCTGCGCCTTGGCCCGGCGCTCCGCCTTGGCGACGCCGCGCAACGCCAGCGGAAACTCGACATTGTCTTCCGCGGTCAGCCAGGGAAACAGGCTCGCTTCCTGGAACACGACGCCGACCCGGTTCGGATCGGGCTGCGGGATCGGTGCGCCGTTGACGGTGATGGTGCCCGAGGTCTGCGCGCGCAGCCCGGCCATCATCATCAGGAGCGTGGACTTGCCGCAGCCGCTCGGACCGACCAGCACGACGAAACGTCCCGGCTTGATGTCGAGCGAGACATCCTCCAGCGCAACGACGTCCTGCGACTTGGTCCGGAACACCTGGCCGACATTCCGCACCTCGATCGCGCCGGCGCGCGGCGGCGGCTTCAACGGTGTCACGTTCGCCAATGGCTGCATCGTGTTTCCACCCATCTGATCAGTTCATTGAAGGTCATGGCGATCGCGGCAACCATCACGACGCCGGCGAGCAGCTGCTTCATCTGGAAGTTCTCACCCCAGGTCGCGATCTGGTGGCCGATGCCGTCGCGCGAGGCGTACATCTCGGCGAGGATCACGCCGGTGAGGTTGAAGATCATCGAAATCCGCAGCGCCTCCAACAGCACCGGCAGCATGCTCGGCAGATAGACACGGAACGCGGTCTGTGCGCGCGTGGCACCGTAGGAGCGGGCCACCGTGAGATGCTCGACCTTGACCGATTCAACGGCCGTCGTGGTCGACATGATCACGATGAAGATGGTCGAGAAGAAGCCGAACCCGACTTTCTGGGCAAAGCCGACGCCGAACACCAGGATGAACATCGGCAGGAAGATCGATTTCGGGATGCTGAAGGCGAAGAACAACAGCGGCTTCGCGACATCGGCAAAATAGCGGTTTTCCGCGATCAGGAAGCCGATCAGCGCGCCCATCGGCACCGCGATCGCGAAGGCGGTCAGCACCTCGGTCGCGGTCACCAGCAAATCCGTCCGTACGCTCGACCGTTGCAGCAGATCGCCGAGCGTCATCAGCGTGTCCGATGCCGACGGCAGCAGGCGCGGATTGACGAGGCCGGTCCGCGACAGCATTTCCCACAGCGCGAAGATCGCGATCACGATCGCGACCCGCGCGAGCTTGATGGTGAGGGTGGCCTGCATGTTATGGCTTGGTCGGAACCGGCTTGAATTTGGTCGAGATCACGTCCTTGACCGGAACGATGTCCTTCAATCCGCCGAGCTTGGCGAGATCGAGCGACAGCTGCACCGCTGCCGGCACATTGGCCGCGCCCATGTCGCCGTCGGTCTCGAGCTTCATGATGGTGTTGTCGTATTCCATCGCGGCGATCTCGGGCGGCATCTCGTAGAGGTCGGCGATCAGCTTCACGGTGACGTCGCGGTTGGCGCGCATGAACTGCACGGCGCCATAGAGCGCATTGACGGCCTTCTGCACCACCTCGGGCTTGGCCTCGGCGAACTTGTCGAGCACGATCCAGCCCGCGGTGAGGTTCGGCGGCGCCGCGGTCGCATAGTCGAGGATGGTCTTCGCTTCGCCCGACTTGGCGACCTGGAAGCTGAGCGGTGAATAGACCACGGCGGCATCGACATTGCCGGCGAGCAGGTTCGGCACCAGGCCGCCGCCGCCGACCGGCACGCGGGTGAAGTCGATCTTCCTGTCCTGGATTGTCCAGAGTGCGAGCAGGTCGGAGCCCGAGCCCGCCGCGGTGATCCCGACCTTCTTGCCGTTGAGATCCTTGACCTCGAGCGTCGACTTGGTCGGCACCATCAGCTGCCAGCCGAAATTGCCCATCGCGGCATTGGCGACGATCCGCGACATCACGCCTTTCTTGCGGCCGGCGGATACCAGCGACGGCGGATCGAGGATGATATCGGCAGCTCCGGCCGCCATGCCCTCGAAGGTCTCGGCGCCGCTGCGATAGATCGTCAGCTCCGCCTTGATGCCTTCCTTCTCGAACAGCTTCTGCCGCACTGCGGTCTCGGCGATCGTGGTTGGCCAATAGGTCTTGGTCGGCAGGCCGACGCGGATCGTGTCGGCGGCGAAGGCTGGACCGGCCAGCAGGGTGGTGGCGATCAGGGTTGCCAGCGCGCGGCGGCGCGTGATGCTCATGGTTCTGTTTCTCCCGAATATCGATTGTTGTTATTTGCGGCGCCTTGTGCGCCGTAGATCAGGACGTGCCGTTGACCTCCGCGATGCGCGGAGCCGCGAGCTCGACGAATTCCTTGGTGATGCCAAAGTGCTTTGACAATGCGCGAACTGCCGCATCCGCGTCGCGCGCGAAAACCGCGTCCACAATCGCCGCGTGCTCGGCCTGGACGTCGCGCGCCCTGCCGACCTCGCGGCGGATCGAAAGCCGCCGATAGCGCTCGCTCTGCTCATGCAACACGTCGCGGAAGCCGAGCAGCCATTGCGATCCGCAGGCATTGACCAGCGCGCGATGGAAGATGCGGTGGCGGACCACCCATTCCTCGTAATGCACGGTGGGGTCGTCGGGATAGCGATGCGGCACGGCCTTGAGCGATTCCCAGGCTGTCGCGACGGACGACAGCCAAGCCTCGTCGCCGCGCTCGATCGAGCGCCGCAATGCAAGTCCCTCGATGTCGATCCGGGTCTGCGTGACGTCGGCGAGATCGGCGAGCGAGACCGGGCAGACGCGAAAGCCGCGCTGGTCGGAGGCCTGCACCAGGCCGTCGGCCACCAGACGCGACAGCGCCTCGCGGACGGCGGCGAGGCTGACCGAGAACTGCTTGGCGAGGCCTGCGATGTGCAGCTTCTGGCCTGGAAGCAGCCGGGTCGACAGGATGTCGGCCCGCAGCCGCTCCTGAACCGCCGATGTCAGGCTTCGCGGCCCGTCGCCGGCCAAGCCCTCGCGAAAACTCAACCCGATGTTCATGGCTGGGCAGACTGGCGGACGACTTTGTCGTCGTCAATCGAAAATCGATTTTATCAGAGGTCTGGCCCAGTGGATGAAGCTTATGTATACTGAAATAGCTCGAATGGCCGAAATTTCTTTGGATGTTGGCAGGAATTCGGGTATCGATGTATACAATCAGAATGCAAAGTAGGGAGGATCTCGTGCCAAAGCCCTTTCCAATGAACGCCTGGTACGCGGCCGGCTGGGATGCCGAGATCAAGCACGCGCTGCTGCCGCGGACGATCTGCGGCAAGCATGTCGTGATGTACCGGACGGGTGATGGCGAGGTGGTCGCGCTCGAGGATGCCTGCTGGCATCGCCTGGTGCCGCTCTCCAAGGGCCGGCTCGACGGCGACACCGTGGTCTGCGGCTATCACGGCCTGAAATACAATGCGCAGGGCCGCTGCACCTTCATGCCCTCGCAGGAGACGATCAATCCGTCGGCCTGCGTGCGCGCCTATCCCGTCGTCGAGCGCCACCGCTTCATCTGGCTCTGGATGGGCGATCCCGCGCTCGCCGATCCGGCCTTGGTGCCCGACATGCACTGGAATCACGATCCGGCCTGGGCCGGCGACGGCAAGACCATTCACGTCAAATGCGACTACCGCCTCGTCGTCGACAATCTGATGGACCTGACGCACGAGACCTTCGTGCACGGCTCGAGCATCGGCAATGACGCGGTCGCCGAAGCGCCGTTCGACGTCACCCATGGCGAGAAGACCGTCACCGTGACGCGCTGGATGCAGGGCATCGATGCGCCGCCGTTCTGGGCCAAGCAGCTCGAGAGGCCGGGCCCGGTCGATCGCTGGCAGATCATCCGCTTCGAGGCGCCGTGTACCGTCAATATCGACGTCGGCGTCGCGCCGGCCGGATCGGGTGCGCCGGAGGGCGATCGCTCGCAAGGCGTCAACGGCTATGTGCTCAACACCATCACGCCGGAGACCGAGAAGACCTGCCATTACTTCTGGGCCTTCGTCCGCAGTCACCGTATCACCGAGCAGCGCCTGACGAGTGAAATCCGCGACGGCGTCGCCGGCATCTTCCACGAGGACGAGATCATCCTGGAAGCGCAGCAGCGCGCGATGGACGAGAATCCGGACCGCGTGTTCTACAATCTCAACATCGATGCCGGCGCGATGTGGGCGCGGCGCGTCATCGACCGCATGGTGGCGAAGGAAAATCCGCCGCAGCAGTTGCAGGCAGCGGAGTAGGCGGCATGGCGGAGCGCGAGGCCGATCGTTCCGTGTCGCAGACCGTGCGGGCGCAGCTTGCGCTGCGCGAGCTGATCGTTTCGGGCGGCCTGCGGTCGGGCGAGCGCATCTCGGAACTACAGGCGGTCGAGGTCACCGGGGTGTCGCGCACGCCGGTGCGGATGGCGCTGGTCCGGCTGGAAGAGGAAGGCCTGCTGGAGGTGATCCCGTCCGGCGGCTTCATGGTCAAGGCATTTTCCGAGCGCGACATCCTCGATTCGATCGAGCTGCGCGGCACGCTGGAGGGATTGGCGGCACGTTTTGCGGCCGAGCGCGGCGTCTCGTCGCGCGATCTCGAACCGTTGAAACAATGCCTCAATGAGATCGACGGCCTGGTGCGGCAGGAGCCGATCTCGATCGAGGCGTTTTCGTCCTATGTCGCGCTCAACGCCCGCTTCCACGTGCTGCTGGCCGAGCTGTCGCGCAGCCCGCCGCTGATCCGGCAGATCGACCGCGCTTCGGCGCTGCCGTTCGCCTCGCCGAGCGGCTTCGTAATGGCGCAATCGGCTCTGCCCGAAGCGCGTCAGATCCTGCTGATCGGACAGGATCATCATCGCGTGGTGGTCGACGCCATCGAGAACCGCGAGGGCACGCGCGCCGAGGCGATCATGCGCGAGCACGCAAGGCTTGCAGCGCGCAATCTACGGCTGGCGCTGCGCAACCGCACCCATCTCGATCTGCTGCCGGCGCTGGCGCTGATCACGGCCGGCTGAACGGAGCGCGCCATGCGATTCATCGAAACATGGACGTCCGCCACGCTGCTTGCCGTGCGCGACCTCACGCCCGGCATCCGAGAATTCCTGCTGCGGCCCGACGATTTCACCGGCGCGCCCTATCCCGTCGGCAGCCACATCGATGTCGGCGTCACCATCGACGGCCAGCCGCAGGTCAGGTCCTATTCGCTGGTCGGCGAAATCGATCCGCAAGGGTTTCGGATCGCGGTGCGGCATGCGCCGGATTCCCGCGGCGGCTCGCGCTACATGTGGTCGCTGGCGCCGGGCGCGCGGCTCAATATCACGCAGCCCGCCTCGCTGGTGCAGCTCGACTGGACGCGGCGGCAGTTCTGCCTGATCGCGGGAGGCATCGGCATCACGCCGATCATCGGCGCGGCGCAGGCACTGGCCCGCCGCGATGCCGGCGTGACGCTGCACTATGCCGTGCGCGCGCGCAGCGATGCGGCCTATCTCGAAGCGCTTGAACGTCTGCTCGGCGATCGCCTCATCGTCCATGCCGCCGACGAGGGCAGGCGGCTCGACCTTGCGCGCGTGTTCGCAGGCCTGCCGCAGGATACGATGACAATGTTCTGCGGCCCGATGCGGATGCTGGATGCGGCGCGAAGCGCCTGGGACGCATCCGGCCGGCCGATGACCGATCTGCGTTACGAGACCTTTGGCTCGAGCGGACTGCTGCCGACCGAGGCGTTCCGCGTTCGGCTCAGGGACGAGGGCACCGAGTTCGTGATCCCGCGCGACCGCTCGATGCTGGACGTGCTCAACGAGGCCGGCCACGAGGTGATGAGCGACTGTCGGCGCGGCGAATGCGGCGTCTGTGCGCTCGACGTGATCGACGTCGACGGCGAAATCGACCATCGCGACGTGTTCTTCAGCGATCATCAGAAGCAGGAGAGCCGCAAGATCTGCGCCTGCGTGTCGCGCGCCCGCGGCACCATCACCATCGACACCCTGCATCGGGCCGACGCGCCCTGACGCGCAGGCGCGCGATCAGGATCAGGCTGCGTGCACCGAGTGCCGCGGATCGTGATCGAGCAGGGCGGTGATCTCGCTGGCCGACATCGGCCGGCCGATCAGATAGCCTTGCACCTCGTCGCAGCTGGTCTGGCGCAGATATTCGAGCTGGTCGGCGGTCTCGACGCCTTCGGCGACGACGCCGATCTGCAGGTCCTGCGCGAGGCCGATCACCGATTTGACGATCGCGGCGCAATCCGGCTGGGTCAACATGTCGCGGATGAAGGACTGATCGATCTTGATGCGGCTGAACGGCAGCTTGCGCAGATAGGTCAGCGACGAGAAGCCGGTGCCGAAATCGTCGAGCGCGACCGTCAGCCCAAGCTCGAGCAGCCCGTTCAGGATCGCAGGCGCCGATCCGTATTTGGAGATCAGCATCGATTCGGTGATCTCGATCTCGAGCCGGTTGGGTGCGACGTTCGCCTCGGCAAGCGCCTCGACGATGGTCTGCAGGATCCCGACGTTCTGGAACTGGACCGCCGAGAAATTCACCGCGATCCTGATGTCGTCAGGCCAGCGCGACAGCATCGCACAGGCGCGGCGGATCACCCACTCGCCGAGCTGGTGGATCAACCCGCTTTCCTCGGCGATCGGAATGAAGACGCTCGGCGGAATCAGGCCGCGCGTCGGGTGCTGCCAGCGCAGCAGCGCCTCGAAGCCGGTAACGCGGCCTTTGCGGATGTCGAGGAACGGCTGGTAGACTAGGAACAGCTGGTCCGCCTCGATGGCCTGTTCCAGATCCCGCTGCAAGGCGCGGCGGTCGCGCGCCGACTGGTCGTCGCCCGCCTCGAAGAAGCAGATCGTGCCGGGGCCGGATTTCTTGGCCCGGTAGAGCGCGATGTCGACATGCTTGAGCAGATCGTGGGAGGTGTTGCCGTCGCGCGGCGCGAGCACGATGCCGATGCTGATCGCGCTGGTGATTTCGAACCCGTCGATCCGGAACGGATCGGCGAAGGCGGCGACGAACCGTTCGGCGATCGCCAGCGCATCGTCGGGCCGCGTCAGATTGGACATGATCAGCGCGAACTCATCGCCGCCGATCCGCGCGACATGCTCGGCCGCGCGGGTGCAACGCTGCAACCTGGCCGCAACTTGTACCAGGAACTCGTCGCCGGCCGGATGGCCGTATCTGTCGTTGATCTCCTTGAAGCGATCGAGATCGAGCAGCAGCACGGCGAATTCCTCGCCGGAACGCTCGAGCCGGCTCAAGGCGCCGTTGAGCGCCTCGTTGAAGGCAACGCGGTTCGGCAGATGCGTCAGCGGGTCCTGCCGCACCGTCCGTTCGGCCTCGTGCTGGGCGATGATCCGCCGCCTGAATTCGAAGGCGTTGACGAACACGCCGCGCAGCAGCACTGAACCGTAGACCAGCACCAGCACCGCCATCAGGAGATAGATGAAGTCGCCGTCCCGGCCGAGGCAGATCGCGGTGCCGACGAAGATCGGTCCGGTGAAAGCAATCGCGGCGATCGGAATCGTCGAGAAGGCGAAGGCGCCGCCGGCCAGCATTCCGGCGCACAGGCAGGTGATCACCAATTGCGCGCCGCTCGATGCGCCGGCGAAGAACGCGACCGGGACGACGCCCCAGGCCGCGCCGAGCGCCAGCGCGTTGCGCACCAGGCGGTACATGGTTCGGCGCGACACGAATTGCGGCTTGGCGAAGCGGCGCGATGCGCGCGCCTGCAACCCGAAGAACAGCGCGGCGCTGCTGACGGCGGCCGCCCATATCAGCGCAAAGATCCAGTCCGGCGATTGCCAGAGTGCCGCGGCGAGCACCAGCGCGTTGCAGGCGTTGGCCAGCATGATGCCGAAGGAATAGCCGAGCACGAGCGAAACCTGCTCGGCGCGGATGTGGCCGGCAAGCGCTTCATCCGTCGGTGGTGCGCCGAAGGCCGCGAGGTCACCCGCGAACAGGGCCGCGAAATATGATCTGAGATAGGTACGCATCTCACTACGTTGGCTGCGCGGTTGGCCAGGGCGCAGCACCGAAGAATTCTCTGCAAACCTTTGACAAACTATGAACTATTGGAGCGGACCGTGCCGCCGTGGGCGCCGCTTGGGTTCCACCGGCGGGCATTGCTAACAAATCGATACAAATGCGTGACGGGAGATCACGGACCGGCAAGGACTGCCCAGCGCCACGTGGCTTGATCCCCCGCCGGTTTTTCGCAATGACTTGAGTTCCCGCGAGCGGCAGGAAAACGGCAAGAACCAGAAGGTTGAGCATGAGCCTCCCGATCACAAACCACGATCCCGGGTTCCGGATCACGCGGGCCAGCCACGTCGTCCTGACCGTGCGTGACCTCGCCGCGAGCCGACAGTTCTACGAAAAGGTGATCGGGCTGATCCTGACCGCGGAGGAGGGCGACGCGCTCTATTTCCGCGGCGTCGAGGAGGCCTGTCATCACAGCCTTGTGTTGCGCCGGGGCGAGGGCGCCGTCTGCGCGCGGCTCGGCTTGCGGGTGTTCAGGGAAGATGACCTCGACCGGCTCAAGGCGTTCTTCGAAGCGCAGGGCTGCCGGGCTGCCTGGGCCGACGTGCCGCATCAGGGCCGCACGCTGCAGGCGACCGATCCGGCCGGCACGCCGCTGGAGTTCTGCGCGACCATGCCGGTCGAGCCGCGCATGATCACCAAGTTCACTCGCCATGCCGGCGGCTCGGCGCTGCGCCTTGATCACTACCAGGTGCTGACGCCGGAGGTGCGCAAGGCGTGCGAGTTCTACACAGCGGCAGGCTTCCGGCTCAGCGAGTACATCGCGCCCGCAGGCACGTTCGATCTGCGCGGCGTGTTCCTGCAACGCAAGGGCAATCCGCACGACATCGTGTTCTTCAACGGTGCGGGGCCGCGGCTGCATCATTTCGCGTTCCTCGCGCCTGAAATTCATCATCTGCTGAACGCCTGCGATATCGCCGGCGAGCTCGGCTATGGCGCCGCGGTCGAGCGTGGCCCGGGGCGGCACGGGCCGGGGCATGCGATGTATGTTTACATGCGCGATCCCGACGGGCACCGCGTCGAGCTGTTCAACACGCACTACCAGATCATGGACATCGAGAACGAGCCGATCGGCTGGGACCCGTCCGACCACACGATCTCGTTTCCATGGGGATTGCCGGCGCGGCAGGCCTGGTTCGAGGAGGCGACGCCGTTTGCCGATGTTGCGATCCGCGAGCCGCAAATCAAGCCGAAGCCGGTGACGCTCGAGAGCTACCTCGCGAAGTAGCATGTCAGTGTCAGCCGCGAGCCCCAGTCATGACGTGGCGATCGTCGGCCTCGGGCCGGTCGGCGCCATCTTCGCCAACCTGCTCGCGAAAGCCGGCCTGAAGGTTGCCGTCGTCGAGCGCGTCGCCGAGATCTACGACAAGCCGCGTGCGATCACGCTCGACCACGAGGCGCTGCGCGTCTTGCAGGCGATCGGGCTCGGCGATTTCATGGAGCAGGCGATCGCGCCGCATAACGGCTCGCACTATCTCGGCGTCGACGGTGAGCTCATCAAGATCTTCGACCCGATGCCGCCGCCGTTTCCGCTCGGCTGGATTCCGAACGTCACCTTCGTGCAGCCGGATCTTGAACGAGCGCTGCGCGACAAGCTTGCCGAATACCCGCAGGCCGACGTTGTCCTCGCAGCCGCCGGCGTGGCATTGCGGCAGGATGACAGCGCGGTGACGCTGACCGCGCGGCGCGAATCCGGCGAGGAGTTTTCAATCCAAGCGCGCTATCTGGTCGGCTGCGACGGCGCCAACAGCTTCGTGCGCAAGCAGCTCGGCGTCGGCCTTGACGATCTCGCATTCGATGAATGGTGGATGGTGGTCGACACGCTGACCAGCGATCCCGCCAAGCGGCCGGCCAAGAGCTTTCAGTATTGCTGGCCGTCGCGTCCCGGCACCTTCGTGCCGGGTCCGCGCGATTTGCGGCGCTGGGAAATCAAGCTGTTGCCCGGCGAGGATCCCGAGGCGTTCGGCGCGCCCGACAATGTGGTGACACTGCTCAAGGGCTTCACCGACATGTCCGACCTCACGATCTGGCGCTCGGCGGTCTATCGCTTCCACGCGCTGCTCGGGCAGCGCTGGCGCGACCGCCGCGTGCTGCTGATGGGCGACGCGGTGCACCAGACGCCGCCATTCCTCGGGCAAGGGCTGTGCGCCGGCGTCCGGGATGCCGTGAACCTCGCCTGGAAGCTGCGGCTGGTGCTGCGCGGCGATGCCGATGAGGCGCTGCTCGACAGCTACGAGATCGAGCGCAAGCCGCATGTCCGCGCCGTCGTCGCCAGCGCCAAGGAGTTCGGCAAGATCATCGGCGAACTCGATCCGGTGGCTGCGGCCGAACGCGACCTGCGGCTGCGCGCCGAGCTGAAGGCGGGCACGGCCGAAACCGTCAGGCAGAAATTCATCCCCGATCTCGTCTCCGGCCTGATCGCGCGCGACTCTGTTCTTGCCGGACGGCTGTTCGTGCAGCCGCATGTGCGTGCGCCGGACGGGCGGACCTGCCGGCTCGACGATCTGCTGCAACCGGAATTTGTCATCGTGACAACGGCGGCAGAGCCGATGGCGTGGCTGTCGGAGGCGTCCCGTGCTGCCTGGCAGCGTCTCGCCGGCGAACGCGTCGTCATCGCCACATCGGGTGCAAGCGCCGATGTCGACGGTATTTTGAGCGTGGTGGAGCGCGACGGACTGTTCGCCGACTGGATGCGGCAACATGGCGCCGCTGCTGTGATCGTGCGGCCGGACCGATATGTGTTCGGCGCCGCCGGGAACGCCGACGAGCTCAATATGCTTGTCGGGCAACTGCTCCAGAACCTCAGCGCAGGGCGCTAGCCTTTTCAAGCCGCCGCTTTGTCTATACCACCGGAAGAAAGAAATTCCGGGGGAAACCAGTGAACAATAATCGTGATGCAGCCGAGTATGATTACGTCATCATCGGCGCCGGCTCGGCCGGTTGCGTGCTCGCCAACCGCCTGAGCGCTGACGGCAAGCATTCGGTGCTGCTGCTCGAGGCCGGGCCGAAGGACACCAACATCTGGATCCACGTGCCGCTCGGCTACGGCAAGCTGTTCAAGGAAAAATCCGTCAACTGGATGTACCAGACCGAGCCGGAGCCCGGCCTGAACGGGCGGCAGGTGTTCCAGCCGCGCGGAAAAGTGCTCGGCGGCTCGAGCTCGATCAACGGCCTGCTCTATGTGCGCGGCCAGCACGAGGACTACGACCGCTGGCGGCAGCGCGGCAATGCCGGCTGGGGCTATGACGACGTCCTGCCCTATTTCCGGAAGGCGGAAGACCAGCAGCGCGGCGGCGACAAATATCACGGCGCCGGCGGCCCGCTGCCGGTGTCGGACTGGCGGCATCACGATCCGCTGTCGGAAGCCTTCGTGCACGCCGCGGCCGAGGCCGGCATTCCGACCAACCCGGATTTCAACGGCGCGACCCAGGAGGGCGCGGGCTTCTTCCAGACCACGACGCGGCGCGGCCGGCGCGCCTCGACGGCGCGATCCTATCTGCGGCCGGCGCTGACGCGCGGCAATCTGCATGTCGAGACCTCGGCGCTGGCGCAGCGCATCCTGTTCGACGGCAAGCGCGCGAGCGGCGTCGCCTACAAGCAGGGCGGGCAGTTGCGCACAGCCAAGGCGCGCAAGGAGGTGCTGGTGTCGAGCGGCGCGTACAACTCGCCGCAATTGCTGCAGCTCTCCGGCGTCGGCCCGGCCGATCTGTTGAAGCAGCACGGTATCGAGATCGTGCTCGACGCGCCCGGTGTCGGCAACGATCTGCAGGATCACATGCAGGTGCGCATCGTCACACGCTGCGCGCAGAGCGTCACGCTGAACGACGTCGTCAACAATCCGGTGCGTCGCGTCATGGCGGGCCTGCGCTACGCGGCGCTGCGCAAGGGGCCGCTGACGATTGCAGCCGGCACCTCGGGCGCGTTCTTCAAGACCAGCCCGCGGCTGGCCTCGCCCGACATCCAGATCCACTTCCTGCCGTTCTCGACCGACAAGATGGGCGAGAACCTGCATCCGTTCTCGGGCTTCACGGCGTCGGTCTGCCAGCTGCGTCCGGAGAGCCGCGGCTCGCTGAAGATCAGGAGCGCGGACCCGAGCGTGGCGCCGGAAATCCGCATCAACTATCTGGCGACCGAGACCGATCGCCGCGCCTTCATCGACGGCATCCGCATCCTGCGCAAGATCCTGGCCGCGCCGGCGCTGAAATCATACGCGGTCGGGGAAGTCGATCCCGGCGCCAAGGTGGTCAGCGACGACGATCTGCTCGAGTTCTGCCGCCGCACCGGCAGCACGGTCTATCATCCCACCTCGACCTGCCGGATGGGCAATGATGCGCTCGCAGTGGTCGACCAGCGGCTCAAGGTGCGCGGCATCGACGGCCTGCGCGTGGTCGATGCGTCCGTGATGCCGGACTTGATGTCGGGCAATACCAACGCGCCGACGATCATGATCGCGGAAAAGGCGTCGGATATGATCTTGGAGGATGCAAGATAGACAGCGTCCCGTCATCCCCGCGCAAAGGCTTCGCCTTTGTCGCTGGAAGAGCGAGCCATGCGGCGCAATTGCGCCGTTGGACGAGCCTCGAAAGATGCGCGGCCGCAGACGGGCCATCGACCCTTCGAGGGCCGCTGAAGAAGCGGCCACCTCAGGGTGACGGTGATGGAGTGGGGTACGGACGTTAGCCCTTATACGCCCGCACCCGCGCGACCATCTGCTCGACATGGGCGATCGGCGTCTCCGGCAGGATGCCGTGGCCGAGATTGAAGATCAGCCGTCCCTTGGCGAAATTCTCCAGCACGTCGTCCACCGCGCGGTCGAGCGCTGTGCCGCCGGCGATCAGGGCCAGCGGATCGAGATTGCCCTGCACGGCGACACGGCCCTGCACGCGCTCGCGGATCATCGACGGTTCGGTTGTCCAATCGATCGAGACGGCATCGACGCCGGTCTGTTCGACATAGGCCGGCAGCATGCCGGCCGCGCCGCGCGGAAAGCCGATGATCCTGGCGCCGGGGACCTGCTTGCGTACGCCGGCGACGATGCGCTTCGTCGGCTCGATCGACCAGCGGGTGAATTCGCGCGGCGGCAGCACGCCGGCCCAGGTGTCGAAGATCTGCAGACAGTCGGCGCCGGCCTTCAACTGGCCGACCAGATAGTGGATCGAGTTCTCGACCAGCACGTCGATGATCTTGGCGAACGCGTCCGGATGGCGGTAGGCGAGCATCCGTGCCGGCGCCTGGTCCGGCGTGCCCTGTCCGGCCACCATGTAGGTCGCGACCGTCCATGGTGCGCCGCAGAAGCCGATCAGCGCGATCTCGGGCGCAAGCTCGCGCCGGACACGGCGCAGGGTTTCGAACACCGGCTCGAGCTGGTCGAAATTGGCCTGCGTGGCCAGCGTCGCGATCTCGCCGGGCGTTGCCAGCGGATCGAGCCGCGGCCCTTCGCCGGCCTCGAAGCGCACCGAGCGGCCGAGCGCGTAGGGGATCACCAGGATGTCGGAGAAGATGATCGCGGCATCGAAGTTGAACCTGCGGATCGGCTGCAGCGTGATCTCGGTGGCGAATTCGGGTGTGAAGCAGAGATCGAGGAAGCCGCCGGCCTTGGCGCGCAGCTCGCGATATTCCGGCAGATAGCGGCCGGCCTGCCGCATCATCCAGAGCGGCGGCACGGCCTGGCGGTGGCCCGACAGGACCTCGATGAACGGCTTCTTGGTGGGATCCTGGGGCACGCGCAAAGTTCCTGATCTCGATCAAAATTTGGCCCCTGATACACGCTGCGGCGCAATGGGCCAAGGCGGTTCTGGAACCCCCCTTTGCACCGCCCGTTGTCCTTCGAAGCTATTTTGGGGAATGGAGGGACGAGATGACCGAGAAATTCGATCCTGCCCCGCATGACAAGCACGCCGAGAAGCCGCACGAGGCGCAGGCTGCCGATCGCAAGGCGCGCTCCCGGCTGAAGGAGGGGCTGGAGGATACCTTCCCGGCTTCCGATCCGGTCAGCGTGACGCAGCCCGCGCCGTCGAAGCACGACGGCAATCGGGACAATTAGCTGGTATATCGCAGCGCTTGCTAACCACGATGCAAGATCAGTTCGGCGAAGCGGGGAACGATGAGCCGCGCAGCGGTGGTTCGACGCGTGCCGCGCCTATGGTCTGCGGCGGTGATTGATCTTGCAGGCGTGACACGCTTGCGGGCGGCCCCGACGAGCGAAGCCGCCCGCAACGCGTGATTGACAGACTAGACCGGGCCGCCTTCGGGGCGCTGCATCCGGTCGAATTCGAAGGTCACGCCGAGCCGGCGCTCAAGACGCCAGGCCAGGACGCAACGCCGCCGGATCGGCTCACTCTCGATCTCGAGATCGAACGCCAACGGGATTGCCTCGTCGCCTTCCACCGCTAGCCCCGCGCCTCCGGTCGAGATGTTGAGCACAACGCATCCGACGCGGGTGTTGCGGAAGAAGATCGTTCCGCGCTTTATCAGGGGCGTTCGCTGGCTGTCGGTCTTGTATCTTCTTATTGTTGTACTCACGGCGGTCTCCCTACCCCGAGGTGATGCTCCGTCGCGCTCGTTCCCCTCGAGCGCGAGGATCGCGCTTCAGTTGACCAGCACCGCGCCGTCGCAGCGGATGCCCAACACCCAAACGTCGACCTGGCCGAGCCCGATGCCGAGCGTCGAGAGCAAGGTCGCCAGCACCTGGTCGATCGGGCTCGTCACCGCGTTCAGGATGCTCATCACCAGCGCGCCTAATCCCGGGAGCGGAATGCCGGCGATGTTGAGCGAGAGATCGCCGAGCAGGGTGCTGGTCAGCGACGTCAGGAAGTTGGTCGTCGTCACCGTCTTCTTGGTCCCGGACTGGATGTCGCTATAGCTGAAATTGACGTTGGTCGGTGTGGTGTTGCCCATGCCGGCATGGGCCAGGCCGGTGATCGGGATCCCCAGCACAGTGGCCAGTGTTGCCGGCGGCGGATTGGGCTTGGTCGTGAAGTTGGTCATGTCGGCAACCGTGACGTTGCCGATCCAGGCATCGACGATTCCCGGCGTCACGCCGACCGTGACCTGCGAGGTGCTGATGTCCGGATGGCCGCAGGACACTGCGTTCAGCGTCGCGGTCCCCGAGGCGACCTCGACATAGACCGGCAGATTGATCGATGCGATGCTGCCGGAGCCGAGAACGTTGATGGTCGCCAGGATCCTGGTCTGTGCGGTGTGCACGCTCACGCCCTGGGTGCCCATCACGATCCAGCTCGATCCGACCGGGCGCTCGCCGATCGTTGCCATCACGGAGACGTTGGCGATGCCGGGCAAGCCGAGATTGACCGAGGTTGCGATCTGATGGCTGCCGTTCGCGATCTGCGCCACCGTCGAGATAAGGTCGAATACCGAAACGCTGGCGCCGACCTTCGGTTTCTGCCCCACCGTCAGATTGGCGAAGGGGCCGAGGTCGATCAGGTTACCCGGCGAAATCTTGGTCGAGGAGCCGGTGACGGCCTGCGAGATCGTCGACAGTGCGGTCGTGGCGGCGTTCGCGCCGTTGGTGATCTGCTGGGTCGTCAGCGCGGCTGCGATGATGTCGCCGACCTTGAAGTTGCTGCTCAGCAGGTCGCTATAGGTGACGCCGGTCAGGTTGACCCGGGTTGCCAGCGCGGACAGGAAGTCCAGGGCGTCGATCTTGGCGCTGATCAGCGAATTGTAGTCCATCACCGAGAGCGACAGCGAGGTGCCGAGCATCGAGCCGAGCAACGCGTTGATCACGCCGCCATTGACCGAGAGCAGTCTTGAGCCGATCGCGAACGTGGCCATTTCGGTCGATGTCGCCGTGGCAGTCGTCTTGATGGTGAAGCTGCTCGCGCCGGTCAAATAGCGCGCGAAGTAGAGCGGGGTCTGGGTGTTCAACGTGACGCGCGCGGCATTGGGAATGCCGACCGCCGGGGTCACGAAGCGGGACTGTGGGGCGATGGCGCTGTTCGCGGTGTAGGTCCCTGTCTCGACCTTGACCAGCGCGCTGGCTGGATAATTGTTCTGTGTCACCGTCGCGGTGGCGGCGTTGACCGGATTGCTCAGATTGGCGGCGGCGACGATCGCGGCGAGGTCGGCGGTGCTCTGGGTCTTGCGCCGATCGGCGAAGATCGTGCCGAGATCGATCGCGAGTCCGGCGCACCCGATCAGCAGCGTCATCAAGCCGGCCGAGATCATCGCGAAGTTGCCGCGTTCGTCGGCGCCGAAGCGTCGCATCAGCATGAGGATGCCCGTCATCTAGAAACCCCCGTACTGAATGGCCGCGGAGCGGACGATGGTGCTCGCCGGCGCGGGAACGAACGGCAGCTTGTAGATGAAGTTGCCGGCCGCGTTGTAGTTGACGGTCACGACGTAGACGTTGGCATTCGACGGGGACGGCGCCGCGTTGACCGTGAGATTGCTGGCAACGAGCAACGGATAGGTCGATGCGTTGGCGGCGACGTAGCTCGTCGCGAGGCTGTTGCGTTCGGTGTCGGTCATTCCGGCGATCGATGATCGCGCCGCTTCGGCGGCGAGTTGCTGAACGCCATGCACCATCGCGAGATATGAGCCGAATACGATGATGCCGAAAATGAAGGCGAGAAACAGCGGCAGCATCAGCGCAAATTCGACAGCAGAAGCGCCGCTTCGACAGCGAAAGAACCTGGTCATTGCACACCTCGACACGCAAGCTACGGCGTCACGTTGCGAGGCTTTGATTAAGGAAAAATATGAAAACGCTTCAGCGAATCAGTGGCGGCAATCGAGATCGATGGCTACGCCAGAACTTATCGGATGCTCGACACCTTATGAGGCGATCAAAATATTTGATGCTACGTCCGTAATAATGCGGGGGCTCATACCCTCGATATCCGCGCGCCCGCGCGGATGTAGTCGCCCGATACCGCAGCTACGCAGGATAATGCACGTAACAATACATATGTGCTGCAATTGCAGTGGGTTGGCCGAAAATTGAGGCTAAACGAAAGTGCAACCAAATGTTAGTATAGCTAAATCACATACTATGGAGATCGTAATTGCGCCCCGTGCTGAGATTGGAGCGGTCGCGATGCACAGACCACGTCAGCATTTGAATATTCCTACTGAAATTGTTCGCACCGTCGTTGCGATTGCAGAGACGGGAAGTCTATCGAAGGCCGGCGAACGTCTCGGCCTCAGTCAGCCTGCGATCAGTTCCCAGGTGAAGCGACTGCAAAGCCTGGTTGGCGGCGCGCTGTTCGTCAGAACGGCAAACGGCACCACGACGACGGAGCTCGGCAAGGTTGCCGTGCAACAGGCCAGGCGAATTCTCGAAGCCAACGATCAGCTGCTTCGACTCGGTGGCAGTCATGAAGGACCCCAGCCGCTGCGGCTGGGACTCAGCACGATGCTTGCCGAGGAATTCCTCAAGCTGCATCCGGCCGATGCGCTCACCGATGTGCTGGTTCACGCCGACATGTCGCCGATCGTCATCAGAGGATTGATCGACGGTTACATCGACATCGCCTTCGTCTACAGCAACCCTTCGCTCGAGAACGAAGACGAGGTAACGATCGCCGCCGAGGCGGACGAGCGTTCGGTCTGGGTACGATCGCGGGATTTTGTGCTGCGGCCGGGCGCCCCGATCCCGATCCTGGCGTGGCCGGGCGACGACTGGATGATCCGGACGCTCACCAAGCACAACATCACGTACAAGATCGTGTTCAGGAGCCCGAACCACCAGCTGCGACTGGAAGCCGCCCGGGCCGGATACGGCCTGACGGCGTGCCCCGAGCGGATGATCCCGTCCTCGCTGGTCTCGGCGAAGGACTATTATCTTCCGGAGCTGCCGGTGCAGAAGCGTCTGCTCTGTGTTCGCCCGGGCCTCGAAGGCAGCCGTGCGACGGCGATGGTGCAGCGGATGTCCAGCCTGTTCTTCAGCGGCGCCAAGCCGATGCGTCAGGTGAGCAACATGTAGTCCCGTGCCGCGGCAATCTCGCGGCACCGATCAATAGTGCGGCGGGCGCTCGTTGGCGGGTCCCGGTGCTTGGCGCTCGGCGTCCTGGAGCCGGTCGCGCAACTCGGCGAGTTGGCGCGTCAGCGCGTCGATCTGCTTCCATTGCGCCGTGATGGTCTGGTTCAGCGTCTCGATGGCTTCGTCCTGGTAAGTCAGGCGGACCTCCAGCGCGTCGATACGCTCGCTCAGTCTTGCCGCATCACTCATGGACGGCGTCTCCGTGCCCACGTTCGTGCAGGCCGTGGCCGAGCGCGACACGCTCGTCGAACACGAAGCAGCCGCCGCGCCAGCGGCTGTCCTGCTGCGGAATTTCCTCGAGATATCTGAGGATGCCACCCTTGAGGTGATAGACCTCGGTGAAGCCCTGCGCGAGCAGATAGGCGCTGGCCTTCTCGCAACGGATGCCGCCGGTGCAGAACATCGCAATCCTTCGGTGCTTCGCCGGGTCGAGCTGTTGCGCGGCAAAGTCCTTGAATTGTCCAAAGCTCGCAATCTTGGGATCCACCGCACCCTCGAAGGTGCCCATCGCGACCTCGAATGCGTTGCGGGTGTCGAGCACCATGATGTCAGGTGAGGTGATGAGCTCGTTCCAGTCGGCGACGTCGACATAGGTGCCGACCTGCCGGCTCGGATCGATCGTGCTGTCGCCGAGCGTCACGATCTCCTTCTTCAGCCGCACCTTGAGCCGTTGGAACGGCATCTCGGCGGCCGCGGAGAATTTCAGCTCGAGATTGTCGAGACGCCCGCCGAACAGCGATCCTTGCCTGAGCTCCACGACGAAGGCATCGATGCCGTCGGCGGTGCCGGCAATGGTGCCGTTGATGCCCTCATGCGCCAGCAGCACGCTGCCCTTGAGATCGAGGTCTGTGCAGAGCGCACGCAGCGGCTCGCGCAATGCGCGGAAATCCGGCAGCGCGGCGAACTGGTAGAAGGCGGCGACCTTGAGGGGCATGGCCGGGGGTTTATCAGGCCGGTCAAGCCGGCGAAACCCCGCAAAGCCATGCATTATCGGGATAATTCCTCTGGCATGCCAGGCATTGCTCTGCTGGGGATGAATGTGCCATGTACTTTGCATCCCTTTGCCATCCATCCGCTGCGGCAACATCAGACCATCACGATCAAGCGAGCACTCCGTTATGAGGAATTTCCATTTCGCCGGCCGTTCCACGGTCCACGCCCAGAACGCGATGGTGGCGACCTCGCATCCGGAGGCGGCGCTGGTGGCCATCGAGGTGATGCGCGAGGGCGGCACGGCGGCCGACGCTGCGGTCGCGGCCTGCGCGCTGCTCGGCGTGATCGAGCCGCAATCGACCGGCATCGGCGGCGACTGCTTTGCGCTGATCCAGCCGAAGGGCGAGGGCAAGATCACGGCCTATAACGGCAGCGGCCGGGCGCCGATGGCCGCCAATGTCGAGTGGTATCTCGAACGCAACATCCATTCGGTGCCGTTGACCTCGGCGCATGCCGTCAGCATTCCCGGCGCAATCGATGCCTGGGACGTGATCCTGCGGGATCACGGCAAGTTCGGCTTCGACCGGTTGCTGCAGCCGGCGATCAAGGCCGCCGAAGAGGGCTATGTCGTCGCGCCGCGCATCGCCTTCGACTGGAAGAACGGCTACGAGAAGCTGAAGAACGGCACCAACTCCGAGCGCTATCTGCTGCCGCATGGCAAGCCTGCGGTCGCCGGCGACGTGATCCGCCAGCCCGAGCTCGGCAAGACCTTGCGCGCGATCGCGCAAAAGGGCCGCGACGCCTTCTATAGCGGCGAGATCGCCGCCGACATGGTCGACACGCTGCGCGGCATCGGCGGCCTGCACACGCTGGAAGACTTCGCGGCGCATTCGACCGAGACCACCGCGCCGATCGGCACCATGTACAAGGGCCACGACGTCTGGCAGTGCCCGCCGAACGGCCCCGGCATCACCATGCTGGTGATGCTCAACATCCTGTCGCGCTTCGACCTGACCAAATACAAGCCGCTCAGCGTCGAGCGCTTCCACCTGGAAGCCGAGGCGGCGCGCATCGCCTACATGATGCGGGAGCAGCATATCGGCGATCCCCAGCAGGTGCATGTCGATGTCGCCGGCATCCTCTCCCGCGAGTTCGCCGACGAGCACATCAAGAACATCCGGATGGACGGCCTGCTCGACCTGCCGAACGTGGCGCCGCCGATGAACCCGTCGACGGTCTACATCACGGTGGTCGACAAGGATCGCAACGTCTGCTCCTTCATCAACTCGATCGCGCATTCGTTCGGCTCGGCGATCGTCTCCAACAAGACCGGCGTCCTGCTGCAGAACCGGGCCGGCGGCTTCCGCATCCAGCCTGGCCATCCGAACTGCATCGCGCCGGGCAAGCGTCCGCTGCACACCATCATCCCGGCGCTGGCGACCAAGAGCGGCCGCTCCGTCATGTCGTTCGGCGTGATGGGCGGGCAGTATCAGCCGGTCGGCCAGACCCACGTGCTGACCAACATGCTCGACTATGGCTGCGACGTGCAGGAAGCGATCGACATGCCGCGCGGCCTGCACTACGAGGGCTTCTATCAGCTCGAGGACTCGGTGCCCGCCGAGATCGTCGAAGGCCTGAAGAAGATCGGCCACAAGACCACCAGCGTGGTCGCCCCGCTCGGCGGCGGCCAGGGGATCTGGATCGATTGGGACAAGGGCACGCTGACCGGCGGCTCCGATCCGCGCAAGGACGGCTGCGCCCTCGGCTACTGATCGGATCGACATCAATCAGGGAAGGACGCCCCAGATGCAATCTTCACGACGCACGATCATCAAGACCGCATTCGCCGCTGTCGCGGCGGCGGCCTCCACGTCCGTTGTCAGCGAAATGGCAACGGCCCAAACCGCAGGAAAGCCCATGACCACAGCTTCAGGCCTCCAGATCATCGACAGCAAGGTCGGCACCGGCGCCTCGCCGAAGACCGGCCAGACTTGCGTCATGCACTACACCGGCTGGCTCTACGAGAACGGCCAGAAGGGCAAGAAATTCGACTCCTCCGTCGACCGCAATGAGCCGTTCGAGTTTCCGATCGGCCAGGGCCACGTGATCAAGGGCTGGGACGAGGGTGTCGCCACCATGAAGGTCGGCGGCAAGCGGACGCTGATCATCCCGCCGAACCTCGGCTATGGCGCGCGCGGCGCCGGCGGCGTGATCCCGCCGAATGCCACGCTGATGTTCGACGTCGAACTGCTTGGTGTAAAGTAAGCCACTGGCCGTCAGGTAACGGGCCCACGACAAGAGGGGCGCAGCGATGAAGATCTCGATCCTCGATGACTATTTCGACACGCTGCGCACCCTCGATTGCTTCCGCAAGCTCAATGGCCACGACGTCACGATCTGGAACGATCACGTCCAGGACGTCGACGCGCTGGCCGAGCGGCTCTCCGACACCGACGCGCTGGTGCTGATCCGCGAACGCTCCCAGATCCGCACCCCGCTGCTCGAGCGGCTGCCGAAGCTGAGGCTGATCAGCCAGCGCAGCGTCTATCCGCATATCGACATCGACACCTGCACGCGGCTTGGCATCATCGTGTCGTCGAGCCAGCATGCCGATACCCCGTCCTACGCTACCGCCGAGTTCACCTGGGGCCTGATCCTCGCGGCGATGCGCGCGATCCCGCAGCAGATGGCGGCGCTGAAGGCGGGCAAGTGGCAGATCGGCGTCGGCCATACGCTGCGCGGCAAGACGCTCGGCATCTACGGCTACGGGCGGATCGGCGCCGTGGTCGCGGGCTATGGCAGGGCGTTCGGCATGAACGTGCTGGTCTGGGCGCGCGAGGGTGCGCTGGCGAAGGCGCGCGCCGACGGTCACGAGACCGCGGCCAGCAAGGCCGATTTCTTCGCCCGCTGCGACGTGCTGTCGCTGCATATGCGGCTGGTCGATGCGACGCGCGGCATCGTCAAGGCCGAAGACCTCGCGCGGATGAAAGACACCGCGCTGATCGTCAACACCAGCCGCGCGCCGCTGATCGAGCCGGGCGCGCTGGTCGACGCGCTGCGCGCCGGCCGCCCCGGCATGGCTGCGATCGATGTCTACGAGAAGGAGCCGCTGCGCGACACCACGGATCCGCTGCTCAACATGGACAATGTGGTCTGCACGCCGCATCTCGGTTACGTTTCGCGTGACGAATACGAGATCCAGTTCACCGACATCTTCGATCAGATATTGGCCTATGCTGCGGGCACGCCGACCAATGTGGTGAATCCGGATGTACTGGCGCATCCGCGGCCGCGCGACTGACCTGCGTCGCTAACCCGTAGCGCCCGGCTCGATGGACGGGCCGTCTCATCATCGTTCAGCGAGTCCAGTGGGCCGCTGCGGTCACCCTGTCGACCGCATGTCTGACGATGTTCTTGACGCCGCCGAGCGCCTTCTGTCCCTTGCCCTTGGCTTCCAGGATCGCGCCTCTGCCCTGCATCGCCGGAGAACCGGTGACCTTGCCAAGACGCCGCTTGAACCTGCCGACCGCCTCGTTGGCCGTGCCCCTGATCTTGTCGGTCCTGCTACTCATGAAATTACTCCTTCAGAATACGCTGACGCAACGCGCCGGGACATGGCTATGTTCCGATTTGGCGATGTTCCCATTTTGCGCTCGCCTGCGCGCGCGGTTTTCGCTAGCGTTCCGGCCACGAAACTTGACCAACGAAAGCAAGAATGATGAGCGGTTCCCACGATCACACCCATTCCCACGATCACGCCCACGATCATCACCATCATGACGACGAGCGCTGGAAGCACGACGGCGTCCGCGTGATTCCGGGCAACCAGCTCGATCCGAACGTCCCGTCGACCGCCGGCATGGACCGCAAGGCCGCGATCAATTTCGCCCGCGTCGGCGCGCAGAAACTGTGGGCAGGCACCGTCAGCATCAAGCCGGATGCCAAGACCGGCGCGCATCATCATGGCCATCTGGAAAGCATCATCTATGTCGTGAAGGGCAAGGCGCGGATGCGCTGGGGCGAGAAGCTGCAATTCACCGCGGAAGCCGGGCCCGGCGATTTCATCTTCGTGCCGCCCTACGTGCCGCATCAGGAGATCAACGCCAGTCCCGACGAAGTGCTGGAATGCGTGCTGGTGCGCTCCGACGGCGAGGCGGTCGCGATCAATCTCGATATCGAGCCGGTCGAGAAGCCGGAGAACGTGCTGTGGGTCGATCCGGTGCACCGGCATCCCGACGAGAAGAAATAGCCGCGCGGCATCGCCGCGACGGACAACAATAACAAACAGGGAGGCCAGCATGACGCTCGTTCGTTACGAGAGCGCCAACCACGTCGCGACCATCACGATGGCACGCAGCGACAAGCACAACGCGCTCAACAACGCGTTGTGCACGGAGTTGCGTGACGCCTGGCTACGGTTTCGGGACAGCGACGATCGCGTCGCGGTGCTGGCTTCCGCTGAGGACAAGTATTTCTCCGTCGGCGCCGATGTGGCCGACCTTCCCGTCAATATGTGGCACGCGGTGCCTGGCCTCGGCGTCGATCTCGACAAGCCGGTCATTGCGGCGACGTCGGGCTGGGTGGTCGGCGGGGCCTTCGTGCTGGTCCAAATGGCGGATCTGTGCGTGGCGTCCGAGACGACGCGCTTCATTTATCCCGAGGGCAAGATCGGCACGACGGCCGGCGGCGTCTCGTCGGTGATGGCACGGATGCCGCACAAGATCGCGATGGAATTTCTGCTGGTCGGCGAGGAGATGTCGGCGGAACGCGCCTTCCAGATCGGCTTCGTCAACAAGGTCGCCGCACAGGGGCAGCACGTCGCCATGGCACAGCAGATGGCCGCCAAGATCGCCGGCAACGCGCCGCTGGTGGTCCGCGCGCTGAAGAAGCTGGCCCGCGAAGCAATGCCGAAGGGGCCGCTGGAGACGGTCGCCGACGTGCGGCGGCTGCTCGATGAAGTCAGAGACAGCGACGACCTCAAGGAAGGCGTCAAGGCATTCAGCGAAAAGCGGAAGCCGAAGTTTACCGGGAAGTAGGGCGGGAGGGGCTTCTCTCGTCATTCCGGGGCGACGCGTAGCGTCGAGCCCCGAATCCATCTCACCACGGCTTCGGCGGAGAAATGGATTCCGGGCTCTCGCTTCGCGAGCCCCGGAATGACGAGGAGAGACTAAGCAAACACCGTGTGGTCGATCGGCCCGTTCGGCACCACATAGCCGTAGCGCGTGTTCGACGGCTCCGCGCCGGCCTTCTCATACTGCGCCTTCATCATCGCGAAGCGATCGCCCTTGATGTCGAGCATCGCGCGCTTCGGCTGGATGTTGTAGAGCCGCGCATTGTTGTCGCCGAAAATCGCCGTCTTCACCGGCCCGTCGGCGGGCCCAAGCGGCGCGTAGCCGAACTTCTTCTGCATCATTTCCGGGATTTCCAGCCGCCGCAGGCCCTCGATCTGCCATTGCGGCGCGCCGGTCCACAGTGCGTCGGTGCCCCAGCAGACATGGTCGACGCCGAGCCCCTTGATCAGCGTACCCATCAGCGCGGCGCAGACATTCGGCTCGGCGACCAGCGTGGTCGCGAACAATTGCCCGACATCGCCATAGACATTGTTGACGCCGTATTGCGCCGGGATGTCGGCGAGATCCGAGGTCCAGGCGATCCGGCCGGTGCGCTCGAACTCCGCGAGCGCGACCTTCGGATCGCCGCCGACATGGCGATAGGCCGAGTGATAGATGACGAAGTTGAGCTGCGGCCAGTCCTTGGCGGCCTGGCCGACATCGGCGACGTCGGCGAAGCCGCGCAGGTTCGGATACTGCTTCTCGATCCCGGGCGGGAACAGTCCCTTGTGGACGCAGACATTCTTGATGCCCGCCTTCACCATCTTCTCATAGCCCTTGTAGGCGACCTTCTCGTCATCCAGCCGCCACGGATAGCGGCTGATCTCCTTGTGGGTGTTGTCGCCGATCGTGTAGCCCTTGCAGGATTCCGGCTTCAGCGCCAAAGCCGCGTCGAGCTTGTCGAGCCAGCCGGGCTGCCCGGGCGTGAAGATGGCGTGACAGAACACGCGCCGCGAGCCGGCCTCGTCGTTCATCTTCTTGCGCGCCTCGGCCATCTGCTCGTTGGTCAGGAACCAGTCCTGCTCGATGTCCGACGGCGCCGAGGAGATCAACGCGATCTTGGTGTCGGAATCGAGAAACATCTCCTTCTTGTAGTTGTTGAACTTGAGATCCTCGATGGTCTGCTCGTGATCGTTGAGCTCCTTGTTCCAGCCGGCCTTGCCGACCGCCTTGCGCATTTCCACAAAGCCCATGATGCGGGTGTCGTCGCGCAGGAAATGCGTGTGCATGTCCATGATGAACTGGTCTTTCAGCCCGTTGGCGCGCTCTTGCGCCATCGCCGGCGTCGCGGCCTCGGCCGGCGTCACGTCGAACAGTGGACCGTAGACCTGGTTCATCGCGACGAAGGAAGCGGCCATGCCGGCCGCGGTTTGGAAGAAGCGACGACGATCGAGGCCCTGCTTGCCGCCGAGATCGTCGGCCATCGCGAGCAGCCGTGCCTCGACTTCGCGCTGCCGTTCATTCTGCGGATCGGGATAGAACTCGTCGCTGGAGACGATCTGGGTCGGGATCGGCGTCTGGTACTGGCACAGCTCGGAGGGCATCAAGGCGGCAAGTTCTTCATCGGTGAGATTGCTGCTCATTCTTCGCTCCCGCGTCTCGCCGGATATTTCCGGTCGGATCGCCGCGGAGACTAGGGCCAAGTCCGAGCGTCGTCCGCGCCGATTGCTGCAAGCCGCGTTCACAAAATCGTGCATCGTATTTGTCATGGTGAGATGCCGGCATCGCGCGTTCGCTCGCGGCGTCACGCGTGCGCTGCTATGCTCGACCGCACCGGATCGAAGCAAGAAATCCGGAAGGGAGGCGAACCATGATGTCGTCAGATCATTCGCGGCGCAGCATCATCAAGGGGATCGGCATTGCAGCGGCCGGCGGCGCGGTCGGCGCAGCGCCGGCGCAGGCGGCTGTCGCAATTCCCACCGAAGGCGAAATATGGAGCAATGAATATTGGGCGAAGAAGGGCGACGTCCCGCTGTGGATGTTCCGCAAGCGGATCGGCGCGCCGAAGCCAGGCGAGCGCGCGCGGCCCGTGGTGTTCTTCGTTCATGGCTCATCGGTGACATCGAGGGCGTTCGACCTCACCGTGCCCGGCAAGGGCGAGTATTCGCTGCTCAATGTGTTTGCGCGCTACGGCTTCGATTGCTGGACCATGGATCACGAGAACTACGGCAAGTCGGGCCGCACCTCGGGCAATGCGGATATTGCGAGCGGCGTCGAGGATCTGAAAGCGGCGGTCGAGGTGATCGTCCGCGAGACCGGGCAAACGAAGTATCACTTCGTCGGCGAATCCTCCGGCGCGCTGCGGGCCGGTGCCTTCGCGATGGCCGCGCCCGAGCGGATCGACCGGCTGGTGTTTGCCGCCTTCACCTACAAGGGCGAGGGTTCGCCGACGTTGGCGAAGCGTGCCGAGCAGCTGGCCTATTACCGCAGCCACAACATGCGCAAGCGCGACCGCGACATGATCCGCTCGATCGCGACCCGCGACAAGCCCGGCACGTCGGATCCCGCCGTGATCGAAGCGCTGGCCGATGTCGAGATGCGGTTCGGCGACCAGATCCCGACCGGCACCTACCTCGACATGACGGCCAATTTGCCGGTGGTGCATCCGGAGAAGGTGCTGGCGCCGGTGCTGCTGGTTCGCGGCGAATATGACGGGATCGCGGCGGTGCCCGATCTCGAGGAGTTCTTCAACAAGCTGCCGAACGGCGACCGGCAGTTCATCATCCTGCCCGGCACCGCACATTCCGTGGCGCTTGCCACCAATCGCGAGCTGTTCTGGCACGTAACCCGGGCATTCCTGACCATGCCGACGCCGATCGTGACGTGAGCTTGCCTGCGGCAGGACGCCGCAAGAAAAAATTGGTGCGGCGATGTCGGGAGCCGGCTATGCGGTTCGTCCTCGGGGCACAACCCCGCCAATTGGAGTGCCCTTCATGGCCAATCCCACAATGATCTTCGTCAATCTGCCGGTCAGCAACCTCGCCCGCGCCACCGCGTTCTACGAGGCGATCGGCGCCAGCAAGAACCCGCAATTCTCCGACGAGACCGCCTCCTGCATGGTGATCTCCGAGACGATTTTCGTCATGCTGCTGACCCACGACAAATTCCGGCAGTTCACGCCGAAGACGATCGCCGATGCCAAGACCACAAGCGAAGTGCTGATTTGCCTTTCGGCCGAGAACCGCGACGCCGTCGACGGCTACGTGACCAAGGCGAAGGGCGCTGGCGGCAGCGCCGACCCGTCGCCGAAGCAGGATTACGGCTTCATGTATGGCCGCAGCTTCGAGGATCCCGACGGGCATATCTGGGAAGTGATGTGGATGGACGTCGAGGCGGCAGCCAAGGCGCAGGCCGCCGCGGCCACCGCTTGATCGCTCGCTGACAAGGAGCTCATCGATGTCGAAAGTGTCACCCTGCCTGTGGTTCGACGGCGAGGCCGAGGAGGCCGCGAACTTCTACGTCTCGCTGCTGCCGGACTCGCGTATCGACAAGATCCAGAACAACACCGTCGACGGCCCGGCCGGAAAGGCCGGCACGGTGCTGGTGGTCGAGTTCACCCTGGCCGGTCAGCGCTTCATGGCGCTGAACGGAGGGATGAGGATGGAATACACCCACGCGATCTCGTTCTCGATCGACTGTGTCGATCAGGCCGAGGTCGACAGGCTCTGGGCCGCGCTGCTCGCGGGTGGCGGCAAGGAGGAGCAGTGCGGCTGGCTGCGCGACCGCTTCGGCGTGTCCTGGCAGATCGTGCCGCGCGAGCTTCACGACTATATCGGCGGCCCGGATGCCGCCGGCGCCGCGCGCGCGATGCAGGCGCTGCTCGGCATGATCAAGCTCGACGTCGCAGGCCTGCGCCGGGCCTATGAAGGTGAGGCGGCGGCCTGGCGCTTGACTGCGTAGGGTGGGCAAAGGCGCTCTTGCGCCGTGCCCACCATCAGCGCTCCGCTCGTGGTGGTGGGTACGCTGCGCTCTGCCCACCCTACGAACTATCATCGCCCGGCAGGCGGGTGACCCAGTATCCAGTGGCCCGGTGCTTGCCTGATGGGCCGCGGCGTACTGGATGCCTCGCTCGAAGCGGAGCATGACAACGTACCTAATAGCTGATCCGCAGCCCGACGCCGCCATGGACCGTGTTGCCGACCGGCTGCGGTCCGGCGGTGCCGTTGAGGAAGATGTCGGCGACCCAGCCCTTGGTGATGCGGAAGCCGACGCGGCCGCCATATTCGAACCAGCCCTGGTTGCCGATCGTTGGCACGATGGTGCCATCGCCGGTGACGGTGGCGACGATGCCGGAATGGGTGGCGAAGGATTGCACCCAGCCGCCATTGATGTTGGTTTCGATGTTCGATCCGAACAGGTGTGTCCACTGGCCGCCGATCTTGACCAGGCTGGTGCGATCGGTGCCGTCGGCGATGGTGGCGTCGAACGGATTGAAAGCCATGGCGGGGTCGCTGTAGCCCTTGACCCGTTGCCAGAGCTGCCAGACCTCGACCGAAGCCGCGACCTCGTCGCGCGCCGACAGCCGGTTGATCCAGCCCGCGCGCCCGTAGACGCCGTAATTCTCGCTCGACGTCTGGCCGGTGACCGACACCGGGCCGAGGCTCGTGGCGTAATTGCGGGTGTAGCGCACCTTCTCGGACGGCGAGAGGACGGTGCCGATATCGAAGAATGGTCGCGACGATCCCCAGTCGACGAAGTCGTAGCGTAGCGCGAACGCGCCGATCGGCGCGCTGGTGACGTTGTAGCCGCCCTCGCCATATTGCGTGTAGGCGATGCCGGCGAGCAGCGACAGATTCGGCGTGATGGTCTTGCGGCCATGGATGCCGGCCGAGAACGAACCGGCCGAGCCGAACGCGCTGATGCAATCGTCGCAATTGACCTGTTCATTGACGCCGAGCAGCACCGACCCGAGCACGCGGTTGGTGATCATCTGGTTGAAGCGCTGGTCCGCGAGGTTGTTGATCGAGCTGCCGCTCGACGGCGCGCCGGTGATGGGTGTCGGCGTCGGAGTTGGCGTCGGCGAAGGGCTCGGCGTCGGTGTCGGCGTCGGGGTAGGCGTCGGTGTGGGAGTAGGCGTCGGCGTGGGGGTCGATGTACTGCAGTTTTGCGACACCGACAGGTTGCTAGGAACGGAAGTACAGTTCGGCGTTGGAGTCTGCGCCTGGGCCGGCGCAGCGAACGCCAGCATCGCGAGCGACAGCGCCATTGTCAGGGCCGCCGACAGGATCACACGATGGATGCGGCGCGCCATGCTCACCGTCCGCACAGCATGCCGGTGGGATCGTCGTCGACCGGCGGCGTCACCGGTGTCGCGTCCGCATACTGGGTGACGGTGCAGAGCCCCGCCGACTGGCTGCAGGTCGCGGCAAAGGTCCAGGGCGGGTTGTTGGTCTTCTGGATCGTGGTGTGGCCGCCGCTCGAGGTGATGATCGCGGTGTCGCCGGGCTGGGTCAGGTCGATGCACTGCCGGTTCGACGTGCAGACCGTCGATGCGCCTTCCTGCAGCACCACAATGGTCTTGCCGCGCTGTGACAGGATATCGAGTACCGTGCCGCGAACGCCGATGGTCGCAAGCGGCGTCGTGATCTTGTAGGCGGCCTTTTCCGAATGGCCGGTGACGAAGCGGAACGCACCCGAGGTCAGACGGATCGCCACGTCGCGATAATGATGCTCGTCGTCGAACACGGTGCGGTCGAGCTTGAGCGAGGCGTTCGGTCCGAGCGAGAGGTTGGTGCTGTCGGCCATCACCAGCCGCGCCGCGCTTTCCAGACCGGTGCGCACCGTCTCATCGCGCAGCAGCGCGTCGCCGACATTGATCGGGCTGGTCGCGGCCGCAACACGGAGAACCTCGTTCTTCACCATCGCCGCTTCGCCGACGCGGGTTTGCGCCTGCGCGGGATGGGCCGCCAGTGCGACGGTAAGACCGAGTGCTGGTAAGAAGAAAAAGCGGTGAGGCGAATTCATTGCAATACCGATTGACTTAACGGCGTCATCGTACCGGATCGTGCACGCATCTGATATTGTATATTTGTCACAAGCTGCGCCGAGGTGATTGGATGGTTAGTGTCCGTCGATTCGACTACGTTCAACGGTGCGGACGTGAGAGTGAGTTCCGATCACACACGTCACATACGTCACACCCGTCGCGTGCGAGCATGCATGAATAGCTCACACTTCGCTCACACTTGTGCCCCTGTCATCGTGCCCGCGTCTTGAGCATCGCAACCAAATCTTCGTCTGTTGACCGCCGCCCAGCCGCGCGCGCCGCGATCGTCGCGGCGATCATCTTTGTCGTTGCCCATGTCGTGCTGCTGATCGGGATCACGACGCCCGACAAGCTCTATTTCGACGAGGTGCATTACGTGCCGGCGGCGCGGCAGATGCTGTTGCCGGTGATCGAGGGCCCGATCCTCAATCCGATGCATCCGCCGCTTGCCAAGGAGATCATCGCGCTCTCGATCAAGGCGTTCGGCGATGGGCCACTCGGATGGCGCTATCCCGCCGCGTTGTTCGGAGCGCTGGCGCTGGTCGCGGTCTATCTCGGCGGGCTCGCGCTGTTCGCATCGCAGGAGCGCGCGGTTGCGGCGATGCTGATCGCCTTCTTCAACCAGATGCTGTTCGTGCAGTCGCGGATCGCGATGCTGGATATTTTCGCGCTCGCCTTCTGCCTGTTCGCGGTCGCGGCCTTCCTCCACGGCTTCCGGCAACAGCGGCCGCACGCCGCGTTCGCGCTGGCGGGATTGGCCGCGGGGCTTGCGAGCGCCTGCAAATGGAGCGGGTTGTTCGTGCTCGCGACCTGCATCGCAATCGTCGCGGTGATCCGACTGATGCAGGGCTGGCGCACGCGCTTTGCCGACGCCAATGCGGAGGACTGGTACCGGCCGGATTTATGGCCGGATTTTCGTCTTCCGCATTTCATCGTCTGTTTCGTGCTGCTTCCGTCAGCGGTCTATCTGGCGACCTTCGTGCCGCTCTACGGTCTCTCGTTGTCCGGCCTCATCGAGGCGCAGCGCCGCATCTTTGCCGACAACACCACGACCGCGATCGCGGGCCACACCTATATGAGCTCGTGGCCATCCTGGCCGTTCCTGGTGCGCCCGGTCTGGTATCTGTTCGAGAAGGTCGGCGACGACGCCTTCGCCGCGATCGTGTTTCTCGGCAACCCGCTGGTGCTGTGGCCGGCATTGATTGCGCTGATCGTTGCGCTGCGCGACTGGATCATCGGGCGCAGCCGCAATGCTTTTCTCGTGCTGGCGTTCTATCTCGGCCCGTATCTCGCCTGGGCGCTGCTGCCGCGCACGCTCGGCTTCATCTATTACTATCTGCCGGCCGCGACCACCGCGAGCTTCGTGCTGGTCCATGCCTTGAGCCGCAAGGGCACGCCGCGCTGGCTGTTATGGACTTTCGTGGCGGTCGCGTGCGCGGGCTTCGTCGCGATGCTGCCGGTCACGGCTGCCGGCATCGGGACCTCGATGACGACCTTCAATCGGCTGATGCTGTTCCAGAACTGGATCTGACGCTCGTCGGATCAATCGATCCGCCTGCCGGTAAGCAGGCGGTTCGATTGCGCGGGTGACTACTGCTGCGCCGTCTTGGTATCCATGTTGACGACCTGCACGCGGCGATTGGTCGGGTCCATCGGCGCGCTCGGGTCCTTCGGCCGGGTCTTGCCATAGCCGACGGTCACGAGGTCGGAGCCGTTCAGGCCGTAATGCTCGATCAGATACTTCTTGATGGTATCGGCGCGGCGCTCCGACAGATCCTGGTTGTAGGCCTCGCCGCCGATCGCATCGGTGTGGCCGGCGACGACGAAAGTCGAGCCCTTCATGTTGGCATCCGACAGCGCCTTGCCGAGCTCCTGCACCGCCTGGGTCGAGCCCTTGCTGATGTCGGCCGAGTTGTAGTCGAAGTGAATCTCCAGATCGATCTTCGGCTTGCTGGCGGCGATGTCGGCGATCTCCTGGCGCTCATCCAAGGATAGCGAGCGGGTCTGCCGGTTGCGAACGCTGTTGAGGAAGCTCGTCTCCTTGGCGGACGCGGCGGGATCGACCTGCGTGCCGGCCGACAGCCCGCGGGTGGCCGACTTCGGCTTCAGCGCATTGAGGATCTGGGCAGCCGGAACGGTGTCGCTGCCGGCCAGCGCGACGCCCGCCGTCAGCGACAGCGCGGCGCCGATTGTCAAAAGAGACAGGGAAAAGGAGCGGGTCATGATTTTCGTCCTTGAATGTCGGGCTAGCCAATCCGGCTTGCTATCGTTTTGATGCCGGGAGCCTAGGACTGGTTCAAAGTCCGAAATGTGATCTAGATCACGGAAGGGGCTGCCCCGCCGGGCTGGGGCAAGCGGGTAGAGGACATGGCCCACGTCAATCGCGTGCTGCGCTCGATCAACGACGAGGATGCCGCGCGCTGCGTCGATATCTTCCTGCGCGCGGACGGGACTATCGGCTTCGAGGAGTATCGGCGCGACGTGGAGGATGGCCGCGGCTGGTTTCCAATTGGCGGTCATTCGTCCCGGGTCTTCCATGACGAAAGCGCCGCGCTTGCGGCGGCGATCGGGGACGTTCCCTGGTTGCGCCGGGTCGTCGGATCGGCGTAGCCGGACGGAATTGCGCGTACATCAAAGCATGCATGCTTATGCGGGGCTGATTTCCATCATACGGCTCTCCACACTTGCGCGAATCTCACTACATTGCGCGTGCAATGCCCCGCGCCGCCGAACCGTTATCCCTGAACAATGCTGCCGCCCGCCACATCTGGCTGCGTGCGCAGCGGCTCGATACACAGGCGCCGTTCGGGGAGGGGGCCTCAGCCGTTGCCGCCGCCGTCGACCATCTCGGCTATGTGCAGATCGACACCATCAACGTGATCGAGCGCTGCCATCACCACATCCTGTTCACCCGCATTCCGGACTACCGCCGCGCCGACCTCAAGCAGGCGCAGAGCCAGGACAAGAGCGTGTTCGAATACTGGACGCACGCGTTGTCCTACGTACCGTCCAAGGACATCAATATCTTCCTGCCGGCGATGAAGGCGCACAAGCGCGAGGGCCACAAATGGTTCTCGTCGGTGACCCCGGCGGACACCCGCAAGATCATGCGGCTGCTGCGCGAAGGACCGCTGACCATCCGGGACATCGAAGACGACGTGCTGACCGAGAAGGAGCACCTCTGGCAGAGCCGGAAACCCTCCAAGCGCGCGCTGCAGCTTGCCTTCTATGGCGGTGTGGTCACGATCAGCGAGCGCGCCGGCATGCTGAAGACCTACGAGCTGATGACCAGGCATTTCGGCTGGGACAAGCCGCCGAAGCCCGCGCCGGCCTCGGCCCGAACGGCCTATCTGCTCGATCGCGCGCTGCGCTCGCAGGGCATCGTCAGCCTGGATTCGATCTGCCATCTCGACGCGCCGAGCAAGAAGGCGGTGCGCGGCCTGATCGAGGCGCGGGTGCGCCGCAAGCAGCTGGTGCGGATCGCGCTCGACGGCGCCGGCAAGCACGAGCATTGGGCGCGCCCCGAAGTGCTGGAAGCGACCGGCGAGGGGGATCCGTCCCTGGTTCACATCCTCTCGCCGTTCGATCCCCTGATCATCCAGCGCAAGCGTACCGAGCTGTTCTTCGGCTATGGCCATCGTTTCGAGGCCTATGTGCCGAAGGACAAGCGCCTGTTCGGCTATTTTGCGCTGCCGGTCGTGGTCGGCGACGACATCGTCGCCGCACTCGACCTCAAGACCGACCGGCAGAACAAGAAGCTCCTGATGCAGAAATGGAGCTGGGTCGGCAACGGCAAGAAACAAGCGACGCGCAAGGAGCTGAAGCGCCGCATCGAGGAGGAGCTCGACCGCTTCGCGCGTTTCCAACTCGCGGAGTAGCTCCCGGCTCGGGCCGCCAGCGCCAGCCGCCGGAAGGCCACCCAAGTTCCCGTTTGTGCTGTGTGCTATGAGTTTTTGCCATTGCCGAATGCCGGGTCACCCAATAATCCTCAAGGCAAGCAATAGCTTTGGGGGAAACAAATGAGCCAGACCGCAACCTTTGCGCCCGATCAGGGCGCCCGCAGCGAGATCGAGACGTCCACGATCCGCGCGATCTCCTGGCGGCTGATCCCGTTCCTGATCCTGGCCTACTTCTTCTCCTATCTCGACCGCGTCAATCTCGGCTTCGCCGCACTCACCATGAACAGTGAGCTGAAGTTCTCGCCGCTGGTGTTCTCGTTCGGCGCCGGCATCTTCTTCGTCGGCTATTTCATCTTCGAGGTGCCGAGCAATCTGGCGCTGGAGAAGTTCGGCGCCAGCAAGTGGATCGCCCGCATCATGGTGAGCTGGGGCATCCTGTCTGCCTTGATGGCGGCGGTCTATGACGAGCACAGCTTCTACGCGCTGCGCTTCTTCCTCGGCGTGGCCGAGGCCGGCTTCTTCCCCGGCATCATCCTCTATCTCACCTACTGGTATCCGGCCCAGTATCGCGCGCGCTTCCTCGCCGCCTTTGCGCTCGCCGTACCGATCTCGACGGTGATCGGCGCCCCGATCTCCGGCATGCTGCTCGGGCTCGACGGCGTGATGGGGCTGAAGGGCTGGCAGTGGCTGTTCATCGTCGAGGGCGTGCCCTCGGTGCTGCTCGGCATCGTCACCTGGTTCTATCTCACCGACCGGCCGGAGAAGGCCGATTGGCTCTCGGCCGAGCAGAAGGCGTGGCTGAAGTCGAAGCTCGATGCCGAGGTCGCGGCCAAGCAGGCGGCCAAGCACTTCACACTGTTCGAGGCGCTGTCCTCGCCGAAGGTGCTGGCGCTCAGCGCGATCTATTTCGGATTCGTCGCCTCGCTGTACGGCATGCAGTTCTGGCTGCCGCAGATCGTCAAGGCGTTCGGTCTCACCAACGCGCAGACCGGCTTCGTCACCGCGATCCCCTATGCGTTCGGCACGGTTGCGATGATCCTGTGGGCGCGCCGTTCGGACGCGACGCGGGAGCGCGTGTTCCATGTCGGCGCGCCGCTGTTGCTCACGGCGCTGGCGCTCGCCGTCTCAAGCTACATCACCGATCCGATCATGACGATGGTGGTGCTGAGCGTCGCCGCGATCGGCGTGTTCTGCACCTTTGCTGTGTTCTGGACGCTGCCGACCGCCTGGCTGTCCGGCACCGCCGCCGCGGGCGGGATCGCGCTGATCAACTCGATCGGCAACCTCGCCGGTTTCGGCGGGCCCTATCTGATCGGCTGGGTGAAGGAAGCGACCGGCAGCACGTCGACCGGCCTGCTCGTGCTGGCACTGTTGCCGCTCGCGGCGGGGCTGCTGGTTTTCCTCGGCGGCCACGAGACCAAGACCGAGTTCGCCGGCGCGAAATAGCAGCGTCCGCTTCATCTGGGCTACGCCCCCGCCAAATCCCTGCCGATCCCAGGCTGATTGCGGCGGACCTCACGAATAGGTTATCACTGACGAATATTGACATTCATCAGTGATAAATCGATACTCTTCATCAGTCGTCAGCCCGATGGAGATTTCAGATGTTCGTTCGTTCCGTTTTGTCGAGCTATTACAGGCTCTTGACCGGAGCGTCGCTGGCTTTTGCGGTGTTCGCGCTGACCGGTTGCAATGAAAAGGCGGCCGAAACCGCCGATCCGGGGCGCCCCGTTCTGGTGGCGACCGTCCATTATGAAGCTGAAACCCCCGAGCGCAGCTTTGTCGGCACCATCAAGCCCCGTATCGAAGCCGATATGGGCTTTCGGGTTGCCGGCAAGGTGGCCAAGCGGCTGGTCGAGGTCGGACAGACAGTCGACGTCGACCAGCCCTTGGCCACCCTCGATGAGGTCGACCTGAAGCTGCAGGCCGAGCAGGCGGAGGCCGAATTCAGCGCCGCCACCGGCGTACTGGCGCAGGCCGCGGCCGCCGAGCAGCGCGCCAAGGACCTGAAGGCCAAGGGCTGGACCACCGATGCGGCGCTGGATTCCGCCAAGGCCGCCGGCGACGAGGCCCGCGCGAGGCTGAACCGCGCCGAGCGCTCGGTCGAGTTGACCAAGAACTCTCTCTCTTACGCAACGCTCGTGGCCGACACCCGGGGTGTCGTCACAGCGACCATGATCGAGCCCGGCCAGGTGGTTGCCGCGGGCCAGGCTTCGATCCGTGTCGCCCGACTTGGTGAGAAGGAAGCCGTCGTCGCGATCCCCGAGACGCTTCTTGCTCGTGCCAGGTCGGGCGTTGCCACGGTCACGCTCTGGTCGGACGCGAAGAAGACCTATGCCGCGAAGTTGCGCGAGGTCGCGCCGCAGGCCGATCCCGCCACCCGCACCTATCTCGCAAAATTCTCGCTGCCGGACGCTGACGAAGCCGTCTCGCTCGGCATGACCGCGACGCTGACCCTGGCCGACAAGGCGAGCGAGCGGGTGGCCAAGCTGCCGCTATCGGCGCTGTACAGCCAGGGCGGCGATCCCTCGCTCTACATCGTCGACGACAAGGGCGATATCGCGCTGAAGCCGGTCAAGGTGAAGGCCTATGAGAGCAACAACGTCGTGATCTCCGGCGGAGTCGACGACGGCGCCAAGGTGGTCGCGCTCGGCGTGCAGAAACTCGATCCGAGTCAGAAGGTGCGGGTCGTGTCGTCGCTGTCGTTCTGATCCTCGCAATACAGCAGAAACGGTTCTGGGACCTGGTCTAGAACTTGGAGAGTTCGATGAAGCGCTTCAACCTTTCGGCCTGGGCGGTCAGCCATCCGACGCTGGTGCTGTTCCTGATGATCATCCTCGGCGTCGCTGGCTACTTCTCCTATGAGAAGCTCGGCCGCGCCGAAGACCCGTTCTTCACCGTCAAGGTGGTGAACGTCTCGGTGATGTGGCCGGGCGCGACCTCGCAGGAAATGCAGATGCAGGTCGCCGACCCGATCGAGAAGAAGCTGCAGGAGCTGCCGTTCTTCGACAAGGTGCAGACCTATTCCAAGCCGGGCTTCACGGCGATGCAGGTTTCCTTCAAGGATTCGACCTCGCCGAAGGACGTGCCGTATCTCTTCTATCTCTTGCGCAAGAAGCTGGTCGACGTGCAGGGCGAGCTGCCCTCCGGCATTCTCGGCCCGGTCGTCAACGACGAATTCTCCGACGTCGATTCGATCCTCTATATGATGACCGGCGACGGCGCCAATTACGCGCAGCTCAAGAAGGTCGCCGAAGGTTTCCGCCAGCGCCTGCTGAAGGTGCCGGGTGTGACCAAGATCGACCTCTACGGTACCCAGGACGAGCGCATCTTCGTCGAGTTCTCGCATGCCAAGCTGGCAACGCTCGGCATCACGCCGCAGGCGCTGTTCGACTCGCTCGCCAAGCAGAACAACGTCACGCCGGCCGGCACCGTTGAGACCTCGTCGCAGCGCGTGCCGCTGCGCGTCACCGGTGCGCTTGACGGCGTCAAGGCGGTTTCCGAGACGCCGGTCGAGAGCAATGGCCGCGTGTTCCGGCTCGGCGATATCGCAACCGTCTCCCACGGCTATGTCGATCCGCCGACGTTCAAGGTCCGCCAGGAAGGCAAGCCCGCGCTCGGCATCGGCGTCGTCACCGCCAAGGGCGCCAACATCCTCGAGCTCGGCAAGGAGGTCCAGCAGGCGACCGCCGAGTTCATGAAGGCGGTGCCGCAGGGCATCGACGTCCAGCAGATCGCCGACCAGCCGAAGGTGGTTGAGCACGCCGTCGGCGAGTTCGTGCACTCCTTTGTCGAGGCACTCGCGATCGTGCTGTTCGTCTCATTCGTCGCGCTCGGCTGGCGCACCGGCATCGTGGTGGCGCTGTCGGTGCCGCTGGTGCTCGGCATCGTCTTCATCGTGATGAACGCGATGTCGCTCGATCTGCACCGAATCACGCTCGGCGCGCTGATCATTGCGCTCGGCCTTCTGGTCGACGACGCCATCATCGCGGTCGAGATGATGGTGGTGAAAATGGAACAGGGCTGGGACCGCATGAAGGCGGCGTCCTTTGCCTGGGAATCTACTGCGTTTCCGATGCTCACGGGGACGCTGGTCACGGCCGCTGGCTTCCTCCCCATCGGCTTTGCCAATTCGGCGGTCGGCGAATATGCCGGCGGCATCTTCTGGATCGTGGCGATCGCGCTGGTCGCCTCCTGGTTCGTCGCGGTGATCTTCACGCCCTATATCGGCGTCAAGCTGCTGCCCAACATCAAGGTGCACCAGAACCACGATCCGCACGCGATCTACGAGACGCGGATGTACCGCGGCCTGCGCAGCATCGTGCAGTGGTGCGTCGATCACCGCATCAAGGTGGTGGTGGCGACCGTCGGCGTCTTCGTCGCGTCGATCGTGGGCTTCGGCCACGTCCAGCAGCAGTTCTTCCCGCTGTCGGAGCGGCCCGAACTGTTCCTGCAACTCCGTCTGCCCGAGGGCACCGCCTTCAACGTCACCGAAAAGACGGTGAAGAAGGCTGAAGGGCTCTTGAAGGACGACCAGGACATCCAGACCTACACCGCCTATGTCGGCCAGGGTTCGCCGCGCTTCTGGCTCGGCCTCAACCCGCAGCTGCCGAACGAGGCCTTCGCCGAGATCGTGATCCTCGCCAAGAACGTCGACGCCCGCGAGCGCGTCAAGGCGAAGATCGAGCAGGCCGCCGCCGACGGCGCGCTGAACGAGGCGCGGGTCCGGGTCGACCGCTTCAACTTCGGTCCGCCGGTCGGCTTCCCGGTCCAGTTCCGCGTGATCGGGCCTGACGCCAACAAGGTGCGCGACATCGCCTACCAGGTGCGCGACGTCATGCGTCAGAACAAGAGCGTCAAGGACGTCCAGCTCGACTGGAACGAGCAGTCGCCCTATCTGAAGCTCGCCGTCGACCAGGATCGGGCACGCGCGCTCGGCCTGACCCCGCAGGATGTCTCGCAGGCGCTGGCGATGCTGATCTCGGGCGCACCGGTCACCACGATCCGCGACGGCATCGAGAAGGTCGGCGTGGTCGCCCGCGCGGTGCCGTCCGAGCGGCTCGATCTCGGCCGCGTCGGCGATCTCACGATCACCACGCGCAACGGCGTCGCCGTGCCGCTGCAGCAGATCGCCAAGATCGAATATGCGCATGAGGAGCCGATCCTGTGGCGGCGCAACCGCGACATGGCGATCACCGTGCGCTCCGACGTCGTCGACGGCGTGCAGGCGCCCGACGTCACCAACCAGATCTCGCCGAAGTTGAAGGACATCCAGGCCCATCTCGAGCCGGCCTACCGGATCGAGCCGGGCGGAGCGTTCGAGGAATCCGCCAAGGGCAATGCGTCGATCTTCATCCTCTTCCCCGTGATGGTGATGGTGATGCTGACGCTGTTGATGATCCAGCTGCAGAGCTTCTCGCGCCTGACCCTGGTGTTCCTGACCGCGCCGCTCGGCATCGTCGGCGCCTCGCTCGGGCTCAACGTCGCCAACCAGCCGTTCGGCTTCGTGGCGCTGCTCGGCCTGATCGCGCTCGCCGGCATGATCATGCGCAACACCGTGATCCTGGTCGATCAGATCGAGAGCGACGTGGCGTCCGGCCTGACCCGGCGCGAAGCGATCGTCGAGGCCACCGTCCGCCGCGCCCGGCCGGTGGTGCTGACCGCGCTCGCCGCGATCCTCGCCATGATCCCGTTGTCGCGCTCGGCGTTCTGGGGCCCGATGGCGATCACCATCATGGGCGGTTTGTTTGTTGCGACTTTCCTGACCTTGCTGTATCTGCCGGGCCTTTACGCCCTCTGGTTCCGCAAGACCCTCGAGGAGAGCGGCCCCGAGCAGATCAATACTGCGCCGCAGCATGCCGGCGATGCGCAACACGCATTTCCACTTGCTGAAGCCGCTGAATAATTGAAGATTGAGCAGGGCCAACATGACGCTGATCCAGGAACATAGCGAAACCGACACCCGCGAACGGATTCTCGTGGTGGCGGAGCGCTTGTTCCGGCAGATCGGCTACCAGAAGACCACGGTCGCCGACATCGCCAAAGAGCTGCGGATGAGCCCCGCCAACGTGTATCGCTTCTTCGATTCGAAGAAGTCGATCCACGAGGGCGTGGCGCGCGGCCTGATGGGCGAGGTCGAGATCGAGGGGCGGCGTATCGCCCGGTCGGAAGGGCCGGCGGCGCCGCGCTTGCGCCAGATGATGACGACCATCAACCGCATGAACACCGAGCGCTATGTCGGCGATTCCAAGATGCATGAGATGGTCGAGATCGCGATGCAGGAGGACTGGGACGTCTGTGTCGCCCATATGGAGTGTATCGCCTCCATTATCGGCGAGGTGATCGCGCAAGGAGCCGCGTCGGGCGAGTTCGAGGTGCCGGACCTGCAACTCGCGTCGCTGTGCGCCTGCACCGCGATGATGCGGTTCTTCCATCCGCAGATGATTGCCCAGTGTGCTACCAAGCCGGGCCCGACCATCGATCAGATGATCGATTTCGTGATCGCCGGCCTGTCGCCGCGCACCCGCGCCAATTGAGCGTCAGGGCTGACATTTTCGTCAGTTGACTCTCCTGTGATTGCAGGCAAAGCGAAATTGTAACCCGGATGGAGCGCAGCGTAATCCGGGGTCATTTCCGCTTGTGAGATCGTCCCGGATTGCGCTGCGCTCCATCCGGGCTACGAAGGGGCTGCGCCGTGACCGACAAAGACCTGCATTTCTACGAGCCGAAGAACGGCCATGGCCTGAAGCACGATCCGTTCAACGCCATCGTGGCGCCGCGGCCGATCGGCTGGATTTCCTCGCGCGACAAGGGCGGCAACGTCAACCTCGCGCCTTACAGCTTCTTCAACGCCTTCTGCTACGTGCCGCCGATCATCGGCTTCTCCTCCACCAACTGGAAGGACAGCGTCGCCAACATCCAGGACACCGGCGAGTTCGTCTGGAATCTGGCGACGATGGATCTGGCCAAGCACATGAATGCGACCGCGGCGCATGTCGCGCGCGACGTCGACGAGTTCAAGCTCGCGGGGCTGACACAGGTACCCGGCAAGCTCGTCAACGTGCCACGTGTCGCCGAAAGCCCGGTGTCGTTCGAATGCAAGGTGAGCCAGATCATCCAGCTCCAGGGCGCCGACGGCAAGAAGGCCGCGGCCTGGCTGACGCTCGGCGAGGTCGTCGCCGTGCACATCGACAAGGCCTTCATCAAGGATGGCGTCTATCAGACCGGATTGGCGCACCCGATCGTCCGCGCCGGGCGGATGGGGGATTACTTTGAGATCAAGCCGGAAAACATGTTCGAGATGATCCGGCCGGATTGAGCCGTCCATGTAACCGTCATTGCGAGCGAAGCTAAGCAATCCATTCCTCCGAGCGTGGGATAGATGGATTGCTTCGTCGCTTCGCTCCTCGCAAATACGGAGCGGAAACCACAACAATGTGAAATCTCCGCCCGCGGTGATGAAAAACCGTCACTCGCAACCTCGGGGCGAGCAGTCTAACCTCCCGCGCGCCAGGCCGGATCAACGGCCGGTCAACAGAGTGGGAGGATGCGATGACACACCACGAGCGGAGCGATCAAAAAGCGCCGCAGCGCGATCCACATGTTTCGCGACGGACGCTGGTCCAGGGGCTTGCGGTGGCTGCCGCCGCCACGGCCACCGGTGCCGGCAGCGCACTGGCGCAGAATGCGCCCGCGCCGGTCGCGCCGCCGACGACCATCACCAGTCCGCCGCGCGACTTCAGTCCGCGCGGTGCGCCGACCACCTATTTCTGGGACCCCGACGTCATCGCGGTCGATCCGTCCTTCAACGATCTGGCCCAGCCCAACACTTCGATCAAGCGCCTCTACACCGGCGCGCTGTGGTCGGAAGGCCCGGCCTGGAGCGCGCAGGGCCGCTATCTCCTGTGGAGCGACATCCCCAACAACCGGCAGCTGCGCTGGTCGGAGGATGACGGCCATGTCAGCGTCTTCCGGATGCCGTCGAACTACTCGAATGGCAATTCGTTCGACTTCCAGGGCCGCCAGCTGTCTTGCGAACATCTCACCCGCCGCGTGACGCGCTACGAGAACGACGGCACCGCGACCGTGCTTGCCGACAACTATCAAGGCAAGCGGTTGAACTCCCCGAACGATGTCGTCGCGCATCCTGACGGCAGCTATTGGTTCACCGATCCGCCCTATGGCAGCCAGCTCTATGAGGGCGAGCCCGACGCGGCGGGCGGTCCGGTCAATCCGGCCGGCAAGCTCAATCCCCGGATCGGCCAGCCGGCTGGCTTCGTGCCGCTCAAGCGCGAGCTGCCGACCAATTGCTATCGCATCGATCCCTCCGGCCGCATCGATCTCGTCGTCAGCGAGGACCAGGTGCCCGATCCGAACGGCATCTGCTTCTCGCCGGACTACAAGAAGCTCTACGTGGTCTCGACCGGCAAGGGACCGGGTGACACCGGACCAGGCGGCAAGGGTGACGTCTTCGTGTTCGATGTCGGGTCCGACAACAAGCCGACCAATGGCAAGCGGTTCAGCGATTTCACCATCGACGGCGTGAAGTGCGGACCGGACGGCATCCGCTGCGACGTCAACGGCAATGTCTGGTGCTCGAGCAATGCCGGCCGTGCGGTCGGCTACAACGGCGTGACGTGCTGGTCGCCGGAAGGCAAGCTGCTCGGCCGCATCCGGCTGCCCGAGGTCTGCGGCAACATCACCTTCGGCGGCCCCAAGCGCAACCGCCTGTTCATGGCCGCGAGCCAGTCGCTCTACGCCGTCTATACCGCGACCCAGGGCGCCGGACCGGCCTAGCACGCGGCAGGAGCAGTTGGAGCTGTAACCGCGTAGGAAACTGCGCTCCCTCTCCCGCTTGCGGGGGAGGGGTGGGGTGGGGGCTCTCTCCGCGAGTCGTATTGTGGAGAGAACCCCCACCCGCCGCGCTAACGCGCGACGGCCTCCCCCGCAAGCGGGAGAGGCGCAGCGAGCCCGCGGCGAGACCATTCGAAATCTGGCTTCATTCCCCCGCTACCTGATTGTCGCAGCTCAGCTTTCGGAACTGAACGCGCGGCCTGCCGTTAACAAACGGCGGCTCGGCCGCGTCAATTTCGCTTTATTTGAACAGCGAAGTGTTCACCGGTGAACGGCACTTTCCGATAAGATCACCTATCCGCGCCGCCGTTTCATGAGGACCGCCATGAGCTTCCGCCGCGACTATCTTACAAAACCGATCTTCTCCTGGGCGCGTGGCGTGCTGCCGACGATGTCGGACACCGAGCGCGAGGCGCTGGAAGCCGGCGACGTCTGGTGGGACGCCGATCTCTTCACCGGCAATCCGGACTGGTCGAAATTGCTGGCGTTCGCGCCGGCCAGATTGACCGACGAGGAGAACGCCTTCCTGCACGGTCCGGTCGACGAGCTCTGCACCATGCTGGATGAGTGGAAGATCAACTGGGAGTGGCGCGACCTGCCGCCCGAGGTCTGGGCCTTCATCAAGGCCAAGAAATTCTTCGGCATGATCATTCCGAAGGAATTCGGCGGGCTCGGCTTCTCGCCCTATGCGCATTCCGAAGTGGTGCGCAAGATCTCGTCGCGCTCGCTGACCGCGGCCGTCACCGTGATGGTGCCGAACTCGCTCGGGCCGGGCGAACTCCTGATGCGCTTCGGCACCAGGGAGCAGCAGGACAAATGGCTGCCGCGCCTCGCCGCCGGCCAGGACATTCCCTGCTTCGGCCTGACCAGCCCGGAGGCCGGCTCGGACGCCGCCTCGATGATCGACAGTGGCATCATCTGCAAGGGCAGCTTCGAAGGCCGCGAGGTGCTCGGGCTGAAGCTGAACTGGCACAAGCGCTACATCACGCTGGGCCCGGTCGCGACGCTGCTCGGCCTTGCCTTCAAGGCCTATGATCCTGATCACCTCGTGGGCAACGAGGAAGAGCTCGGCATCACGGTCGCGCTGATCCCGACTCATCTGCCCGGCGTCTCGATCGGCCACCGCCATCTGCCCGCGATGCAGGTGTTCCAGAACGGCCCGAACTGGGGCAAGGACGTCTTCATCCCGCTCGACTACATCATCGGCGGTCAGGAGCGCCTGGGTCAGGGCTGGAAGATGCTGATGACGGCGCTCGCCGCCGGCCGCGGCATCTCGCTGCCATCGCTGTCGGCCGCCGGCGCCGCCTATGCCGCGCGCACCACCGGCGCCTATGCCCGCATCCGCGAGCAGTTCGGCATTTCTATTTCCAAGTTCGAAGGCATCGAGGAGCCGCTGGCGCGGATCGCCGGCACCGCCTATCTGCTCGACGCCGCGCGGCGGCTGACCTGTGCTGCGCTGAACGAGGGGCATCATCCCGCTGTCATCTCGGGGATCATGAAGCTGCACGCCACCGAGCGGATGCGGATCGCGATCGACGACGCGATGGATATTCATGGCGGCAAGGCCGTGATCGACGGACCGCAAAACTATCTCGGCGGACTCTATCGCTCGGTGCCGGTCGGCATCACGGTCGAGGGCGCCAACATCCTGACCCGCAACCTGATCGTGTTCGGGCAGGGCGCGATCCGCGCGCATCCCTATCTGTTGCAGGAGATGAACGCGCTCAGCGAGACCGATCACGACAAGGGCCTGACTGCGTTCGACACCGCGTTCTGGAAGCATGTCGGCCACAGCTTTGCGACCATGTTCCGCGCATGGGGTCGTAGCTGGACCGGCGGCCTGTTCGCGCCGGCGCCGGATGCCGGTGATGCCACGGAGTTCTATCGCCAGCTGTCGCGTTATTCGTCGGCATTCGCGCTATGCGCCGACATGGCTCTGCTCACGCTCGGCGGCGCGCTGAAGCGCAAGGAAATGCTGTCCGCGCGCTTCGGTGACATTCTGTCCGAGCTCTATCTGCTCTCGGCCGCGTTGAAGCGCTGGCAGGACGAGGGCCGGCAGAAGGAGGATCTGCCCGCGCTCGAATGGTGCATGGCATCCGGCTTCAAGACCATCGAGAACCGCTTTGCCGAAATCCTCGCCAACCTGCCCAACCGTCCGGTGGCGTGGATGTTGAAATTCCTGATCCAGCCGTTCGGTGCCCGCGTCACCGGTCCGTCGGATCGCGTCGTGCAGCAATGCGCGCAGCTCGTGCTGACGCCGTCGGCGGCGCGCGACCGCCTCACGCCGGACCTCGCCTTTGTCGAGGACGACGGCGGCGTCGCCCGGCTGGAGAAGGCCTTCCGTCTTGTGACCCAGGCGGAGGACGCGGCCAAGCAGATGCGCGCGGCGCGGCTGCATGATTGGAAGGAGGCGGTGAAGAAAGGTGTTATCACCGAGGCCGACGGCGAGAAGCTCGCCGCCGCCCATGAGGCCGTCGCCAAAGTCATCGAGGTCGATGATTTTGCGCCGGAGGCGCTGTCCCCGATTTACAAGAAATCCGCCGACGTGCATCAGTTCTTCCAGGAGCTTGGTGAGCAGAGGGCGGCGAGCTGATGGCGCGACCAGTCTTTATCGTCGACGGCAGCCGGACGCCGTTCCTGAAGGCGCGCTCCGGTCCCGGCCCGTTCACCCCGGTCGATCTCGCTGTGCAATGCGGCCGGCCGCTGCTGGCGCGGCAGCCCTTCGCGCCCACGGCCTTCGACCAGGTCATCCTCGGCTGCGTCAATGTCATCGCCGACGAGATGAATCCGGCGCGGGTCGCGGCGCTCAGGCTCGGCATGGGCGAGCAGATGGTCGCCTTCACGGTGCAGATCAATTGCGGCTCCGGCATGCAGTCGATCGACACCGGCTACCGCTATATCCGTGAGGGCATCTCCGATCTGATCCTCGCCGGCGGCGCCGAAGCGTTGAGCCACGCGCCGCTGGTCTGGCCGAACTCCGGCGTGCGCTGGTTTGCCGGCTTTGCCGGCGCCAAGGGCCTGGGCGCCAAGATCGCCGCGGCCCTAAAGGTGAAGCCGAGCTACTTCAAGCCGATCATAGGTCTCGAGCGCGGGCTGACCGATCCGATCACCGAGCTCAACATGGGTCAGACAGCCGAGAAGGTCGGCCATCTCTTCGGCATCACCCGCGCGCAATCCGATGCCTACGCCGCCGAGAGCCATCAGCGGCTCGCCAACGCGCAGAAGCAGGGCTTCCTCAAGGGTGAGGTCGAGACCGCGTTCTCCCGCGACGGCAAGTTCTACGATTTTGATGACGGCGTTCGCCCGGACTCCTCACCGGAGACGCTGGCAAAGCTGAAGCCGGTGTTCGAGCGTCCGTGGGGCCAGGTCACCGCCGGCAACTCCTCGCAGATCACCGACGGCGCGTCCTGGGTGATCCTGGCGTCCGAGACCGCGGTCGCCAAGCACGGGCTGACGCCGAAGGCCGTCATCCTCGACAGCCAATGGTCGGCGCTCGATCCCTCGATCATGGGGCTTGGCCCGGTGCTGTCGGCGAGCGCGCTCTTGAAGCGCAACAGCATGACCTTGCAGGAGGTCGAGACCTGGGAGCTCAATGAAGCCTTTGCCACCCAGGTGCTGGGCTGTCTCGCGGCCTGGAATGACGACAAGTTCTGCCGCGAGATTCTGGGGCTCGATGGCGCGGCGGGCGAGATCGACCGCGCCAAGTTGAACGTCGATGGCGGCGCGATCAGCCTCGGCCATCCCGTCGGCACCAGCGGCAACCGCATCGTGCTGCATCTGGTCAATGCGATGAAGCGGCTCGGCACCAGGCGCGGCGTCGCCACCGAATGCATCGGTGGCGGGCAGGGCGGCGCGATGTTGATTGAGATGGTGTGATCATGGATTCACGGATCATGGACCTTCTCGCCGATCGTGTGCTCGAGCTTGGGCCGAAGCCAGCCGCCGATAGTCCGTACAAGAATTTCAAGCTGACGCGGGATGAGGACGGCATTGCCTGGCTGCTGTTCGACCGTGCCGGCGCCAGCGCCAACACGCTGTCGGCCGACCTGCTCGAGGAGCTCGATGCCATCGTCACAGCACTGGAAAGCCAGCGGCCGACCGGCCTCGTGGTGTGTTCGGCAAAACCGAGCGGCTTCATCGCCGGTGCCGACGTCAACGAGTTTCGCGGAGCCAGCGATCCCAGCGCGGTCGAGACCGCGATCGGCCGCGCGCATGCGGTAATCGACCGGCTCGAGGCGCTGCGCGTGCCCTCGGTCGCGGTCATTCACGGCTTCTGCCTCGGCGGCGGCCTCGAGGTCGCGCTGGCCTGCCAGATGCGGATCGCAATCGACGATGCGCGGTTCGGTTTCCCCGAGGTGATGCTCGGCCTGCATCCCGGCCTTGGCGGCACCGTGCGCTTCACCGAGCTGGTCAACCCGATGCAGGCGATGACCCTGATGCTGACCGGGAAGACCATCGACGCGCGTCGCGCCAAATCGCTCGGCCTGGTCGATGCCGTGACCCAGGAGCGCCATGTCCGCAACGCGGTGAAGGATGCGGTGTTCGGTAGGTTGAAACGCGCCAAGCCGGGCGTGCTCAACTCGCTGCTTAATTCGGGCCCAGTCAGGGGCTTCCTCGCCTCGCGGATGCGCAGCGAGGCCGGCAAGGCGGCGCCGCGCAAGTATTATCCGGCGCCCTACGCGCTGATCGATCTCTGGGAAAAGCACGCCGGCAACCGCTCGGCGATGCTGAATGCGGAGAAGGCCTCATTCGCCAATCTGATGGTGACGCCGACCGCGCAGAATTTGATCCGCGTGTTCTTCCTGCGCGAGCAGATGAAGAAGGTGGCAGGCTCCGGCAATAAGGTCGCGCATGTCCACGTCATCGGCGCCGGCGCGATGGGCGGCGATATCGCGGCCTGGTGCGCCAACCAGGATATGCGGGTGACCTTGGCCGACATGAAAGCCGAGCCGATCGCGGGCGCGATGAAGCGCGCGGCGGATTTGTTCGGCAAGATCATGCGCAAGAAGATCGACCAGCGCGACGCGCTGGACCGGCTGATTCCCGACATGGACGGCGAGGGCGTCCGCAATGCGGACGTGATCATCGAGGCCGTGCCGGAAAAGCTCGCGCTGAAGCAGAAGGTCTATGCCTCGCTCGAGCCGAAGATGAAACCGGGCGCGATCCTCGCCACCAACACCTCGAGCATCCCGCTGCAGGATCTGCGCACCACGCTGGCAAGGCCGGAGCGGCTGCTCGGCCTGCATTTCTTCAATCCGGTGTCGCGGCTGCAACTCGTCGAGGTCGTCAGCCATGACGGCACCGATGCCGGCATGCTCAAGGAAGCGCTGGCCTTTGTCGGCGCCATCGACCGCCTGCCGCTGCCGGTGAAGAGCTCGCCGGGCTTCCTCGTTAACCGCGCGCTGACGCCCTACATGCTGGAAGCGATGATGATGCTGGACGAGAAGACCGATCAGCGCCTGATCGACGCGGCCGCGATCGAGTTCGGCATGCCGATGGGGCCGATCGAGCTCGCCGACCAGGTCGGCCTCGATATCTGCCTCGATGTCGGCGACATGCTGCGCTCGAAGTTCGGCGACACCTTGCCGCCAACGCCGGCGTGGTTGCGCGAAAAAGTCGCCAAGGGCGAGCTCGGCCGCAAGACCGGCAAGGGCTTCTACACCTGGAAGGACGGCAAGGCGGAGAAGGCGCCGCTGCCGGAGACCGGTCCGAAAGTGAGCGACGAGATGATTGACCGGCTGGTGCTGCCGATCTCGAATGTCTGCGTCGCGGCCTTGCGCGAAGGCATCGTGGACAACGCCGACATGGTCGACGGCGCGATGATCTTCGGCACCGGCTATGCCCCGTTCCGCGGTGGCCCGCTCAACTATGCGCGCAGCCGCGGTGTCGATAATATCGTGTCGACAATGCAGACGCTGATGCGCAAGTTCGGCGGACGCTTTGCGCCGGATCCCGGCTGGGAGGCTTTCAAGTGACCGACTCGCAAGTGACCGACCCCCAAGCGCCTGAAACTCACGTTCACGCGCCGGCCATCAGCGGCAACGAGCCGCAGGGCGATCTCTGCATCCGCACGCTGGCGATGCCGGCCGACACCAATGCCAATGGCGATATCTTCGGCGGCTGGCTGCTCAGCCAGATGGACCTCGGCGGCGGGGTGTTCGCGGGCAAGGTTGCGAAATCCCGCACCGTGACGGTCGCGATCGACGCGATGAATTTCCGCAAGGCGGTGTATGTCGGCGACCTGGTTTCCGTGCACGCCAACCTCGTGCGCATCGGCCGCACCTCGATCACGGTGCATCTCGAAGCCTGGGTGCTGCGCCGCCGCGAGCAGCAGTCGATCCTCGTGACCGACGGCAATTTCACCTACGTCTCGATCGATGAGCAGGGCCATCCGCAACCGATCCAGCGCGATGGGGCGACGATTTCGACCTGACACGAGAAGGTGATTCGGTGCGCGCGGAAACGCGTCGAAACTGCGACCGGAGCGCGGTTTCGACGCAAATAAGGTGCTTCGCTTCGCAAATAAACCGAGGAACAATCGGGCAGCGATGCCGTTGTCGGCGCGGAGTTGAACCGAGGCCGATAATGTCAGACTGCTACGTCATCGAAGTGAGTTCACAGACCGCGGGTATCGTGGTGCGCGATACCAAGGGTTACGAGTTCTTTGCTGCTTCGCACCGCTTCCAGGCGCTCGAAGGTCGCATCTTCCGCAACGCGCGCGAGGCCGAACGCGCCGCGCGACGCCTTCTCACCGGCCAGGATTTGCAACTGGCTTCCTGACAAGGAGGCCCGCGAGCCACGCCGTTTGCGTGTGCCGCAAGAGTCTGTATTGATGCATCCGAATTCACGGACACGTTTTTCGGATGTCGCAGACACAGAACAAGGCGCTGCTGTTCGATATCGACGGCACGCTCGCCGACACCGATCCGCTGCATCTGGCGGCGTTCAACCGGGTGCTCGGCCCTCACGGACATGCCTTCGATCACGCGCGCTTCGGCAGGGAGCTGCAAGGCTTCTCCAATGCGTCGATCGGCGAACGCTTCCTCGCACACGAACCGCCTGAACGCCGCGCCGGCATCCTCAGTGAGAAGGAGCGGGTCTTCCGCGAGCTGGTCGCCGGCCAGATCGTGCCGGTGCCGGGATTGCTGCCGCTGCTCGACCGCGCCGATGATGCCGGCGTGCCGATGGTGGCGGTGACCAACGCGCCGCGTGCAAACGCCGAACTGCTGCTCTCGGGACTCGGCATCGCGCACCGTTTCAAGGCGCTGGTGATCGGCGACGAACTGGCGCACGGCAAGCCGCATCCCTTGCCGTACCTCGAGGGGCTGCGCCTTGCCGGCGCGCAGGCACAGGCTTCGCTGGCCTTCGAGGATTCGCGCTCCGGCGTGCAGTCGGCAACGGCGGCGGGGATCGCCACGATCGGGATGCGGACCGGCCTCAGCCATGCCGATCTGATCGGGGCCGGCGCAGTCGCCAGCGCGCGGGCATTCGACGATCCCGAATTGATCCGCCTGGTCGCATCGGCCATGAATTGGTAGGCGTGGCGAGGCATTGTGCCGGAATGTCGTCGGCTCGACATTGCTGCAACGCGGTTCTTAACCCCGGCGAAGCTTGCTCGTTGACCTCGGTGCCGAACGGTCGCACCATGGGCTGAAGCGTGATCCGGAAAACTGGAAACCGGTTTTCCGAAGGATCATGCTCCAACCGATTGCCGTTTCAAGGGGGCCGCCGTGGCCGGACTCTCCCACCGCCAGACTGAAATCCTCAACATTGCGCGCGCTTTCGGCCGGGTCATGGTCGAAGACCTCGCCAAGCGATTCGAGGTGTCGGCGCAGACCATCCGAAAGGATCTCAACGATCTCTGCGACGAGCGGTCGCTGACCCGCATCCATGGCGGCGCGATCATCGCCTCGGGTGTCGAGAACCTCGCCTATGAGGCGCGCCGGTTCGTCGCCGCCGAGGAGAAGAAGGCGATCGGCGCTGCCGCGGCGGCGAGAATTCCGAACGGCTGCTCGCTGTTCATCAATATCGGCACCACGACGGAAGAGGTCGCGAGCGCGCTGACCTCGCATGAGGACCTGCTTGTCATCACCAACAACCTCAACGTCGCGATGCTGCTCTATCGCCATCCCCGCATCGAGGTGGTGGTGGCCGGTGGCACGGTGCGCCGTGCCGACGGCGCGGTGGTCGGCTCCACCGCGACGCAGCTGATCGGCCAGTTCAAGGTTGACTACGCCATCATCGGCGCATCGGCGATCGACGAGGAGGGCGCGCTGCTCGACTTCGACTATCGCGAGGTGCAGGTGGCGCAGGCGATCATCGCCAATGCGCGCAACGTCATGCTGGTGTCGGACGCGACAAAACTCCGCCGCAGCGCACCAGTGCGCATCGCGCATATGAGCCAGATCCAGACCTTCGTCACGGATTCGCCGCTCCCCGCAGGCCTCGCCAACATCTGTCACAGCCGCGGTATCGAGGTGGTGGTCGCGATGGACAAGCCGCCGGTCGATATTGACGACAGCGCAGACGCGGCACCGGCGACGCTGCGCAGTGCGCAAGGCGCCTGATCGCTCAAGTTTTAGCGAACTTGTTTCGGATGCTTTCTACCGGCAGCTGTAGGCTTGCCTCGGGTGGAGCGGTCCGTTGGTCAGCGCGCAATTCAAGATCGTCTTGGCATTGGGCATCGCAGCGATGTTGGGCATCGTCTCGTTTGTCCTTGGCTTTAGCACCGCATCTGCCTGCGCAACGGCGCTGGCCGGCGGCGTCTCCGCACTCGTGGTCATGCGCGCATTCGATGGTGAGACCCGGCCGCAATCGCAGCGTCTCGGGACCGAGATCTTTCGCTTCGGCGCCGGGAAGGGACCGGCCTGGCTTTCAGAACTGGAGCAGCAGAGCGGCCGCGGCAGGAAGCTGTTTTTCGGATTGTCGCGGATCTTCCTGTCGGGGTCGCTGTGTCAGCGCATCGCGAGCGGAGCTTTCCTCGCGCAGGCGGTGATCGGCGCGGTCGCGATCGTCCTGTTCTGGCTTTGCCAGGCGATGGGCTTTGATCCGCGGCTGTTCGCAGTCCCGCCGTTTGGCAGCCTGTTTGCGGATGGCATCCCGATGTCGACCGATGCGTCCGCGCAGGTGAGGTTCGAGCATCTCTTCCTGCCTTTGGTCTCGCTCTACGCCGTCACCTTCTCGCTGTTCGTGATCGCTCTACTTGCCGATCTGCCGACCATCATGCGCAATTGGCGCGAGCGGTGGCGTTACCTCCTGTTGCCGCTATTCGGTTTTGGACTCTGGGTGATCCTGACGCATCGAAAATCATCGACCTACAGCGGACTGCAAGTGGCGCTCGGCGGCGGATATGTCTGGGCTTACGTCGTGGTGTTCGTCCTCGCGCCGCTTTTCTTTCTCGTGATGTCGGCGTCGCTGCCAAGCAATCGGTCGATCCGATGAACAGGGATCGTTCCGTCGGGCGAATCTATCTCGGCTTCGCCCTCAAATGGTATGCGATCCTTTTCGTCGCGTCCTTGGTCTTCTTCGTGCTGTTTGCCAGCGGTCATAGACTGCTCGCGGCGACCGGCTTGCTTGCGCTGATCATTTGGTGCGTGCGTGACAGCCGAGCATCTGCAAGGCGAGTGGGTGGTGAAGTTCGTCGCAGCTACGACCCGGAGCAGACATTGCCGGAATTGCGTGCCGGACGTTCGCCACGACGTCTCTGATCGTGGTCGCGGTCTTGCCTGGCGTCATCTCAAGCGTCGCACGGGCCTGTCCTGTTTCCCCAAACAGCTCCAGCTGCGAGCACCCCGCCCAAAAAATCCCCAGCTAAAGTTCCCCATTTTCGCTTTGCTTTCGTTTTTGGTTGTGATCTACTTCAATTCGAAAGTAAAACCGTCAAAGCGAAAACGGTCGCCGGGGGAAGCGTTCTTTGGATCGAATTTACGACCTCGCCATCATCGGAGGCGGCGTTAATGGCTGCGGCATCGCGCGCGATGCGGCGGGCCGGGGTAACTCTGTTTTCCTCTGTGAAATGAATGACTTGGCCAGCGGGACATCGTCCTGGTCGACCAAGCTCGTGCATGGCGGTCTGCGCTATCTCGAATATTACGAGTTTCGTTTGGTGCGCGAGGCGCTGATCGAGCGCGAGATCCTCTGGCAGATCGCGCCCCACATCATTCGTCCGCTGCGTTTCGTTTTGCCGCACCACGCGGGGCTACGTCCGGCCTGGCTGCTGCGGCTCGGCCTCTTCCTCTACGATCATATCGGTGGTCGGCACCTGCTGCCGGCGACGCGCTCGCTTGATCTGACGCGCGACGTGGTCGGCAAGCCGCTGATCCCGGGCCGCTACACCAAGGGCTTCGAATATTCCGACTGCTTCGTCGACGACGCGCGGCTGGTGGCGCTGACCGCGCGCGATGCCGCCGATCGCGGCGCCGAGATCCGCACCCGCACCCGCGCGGTCGAGATCAGGCAGGTGGACGGCATCTGGCACGTCACGGTCGAAGACACCACGAACGGTTCTCGCGAGACGATCAAGGCCCGCGTGCTGGTCAATGCCGGCGGTCCCTGGGTCGAGCAGGTGCTGGCGTCAGGCGTCGGCGTCAATGCGCGCGCCAAGGTGCGGCTGGTGCAGGGGTCGCACATCGTGGTGCCCAAGCTCTACGATCACGACCGCGCCTACATCTTCCAGAATGCCGACGGCCGCATCATCTTCGTCATCCCCTACCAGAACGATTTCTCGCTGATCGGCACCACCGATCGCGACTATGACGGCGATCCGGCCCTGGTGAAGGCGACGCAGGAGGAGATCGAGTATCTCTGCGCCTCCGCCAGCGAATATCTCGCCAAGCCGGTGAAGCCCGAGGACGTGGTCTGGAATTACTCCGGCGTGCGTCCGCTCTATGACGACGGCGCGAGCGAGGCCAAGGCCGCGACCCGCGATTATGTGTTCGAGCTCGATACGCCCGGCGGGGCGCCGCTGCTCTCGATCTACGGCGGCAAGATCACGACCTATCGCCGCCTCTCCGAAGAGGCGCTGGAGCGGCTGTCGCCTTACCTCCGCGGCACAAAGGCGCAGGAAGGCTGGACCGGCAAGGCGCCGCTGCCCGGCGGCGACATGGACGTGTCGGCGGTCGCAGCGCTGAGCGCGGAACTGGTTCGCAATCATCCGTTCCTGACGCAGTCGCACGCCAACCGTCTCGCGCATGCTTACGGTACGCGCGCCAATAAAGTCTTGGGCAACGCAGCATCGGCAGAAGATCTCGGCCGGTCCTTCGGCGCCACCTTGACGGAGAGTGAAGTCCGGTACCTGATGGCAAACGAATGGGCTCGGACTGCGGACGATGTCGTCTGGCGACGATCCAAGCTGGGCTTGCGGATGACGGCGGGTGAAATCGCCGCGCTCGACGAGTGGATGGCCGCCAACCGCGTGTCCGGTGAACGTCCCCTCCGCGAAGCGGGAGGACGGGCATGAGCGTTACACTGCAGAACGTCACGCGAACCGTGGATGGCGTTCCGACCATCCGCGATGTGTCGCTGACGCTGGAGCGTGGCACGCTCAGCGTGTTGCTCGGGCCGACGCTGTCGGGCAAGACCTCGATCATGCGGCTGCTCGCCGGTCTCGATAAGCCGGCTTCCGGCCGCGTGCTGGTCGACGGCAAGGACGTCACCGGCGCCGATGTGCGGCAGCGCTCGGTCGCGATGGTCTATCAGCAGTTCATCAACTATCCCTCGCTGACGGTCTACGAGAACATCGCTTCGCCTTTGCGCGTGCAGGGCAAGCCGAAGGCCGAGATCGAGAAGCGGGTGGCCGAGGCGGCCGCCCTGCTGCGGCTCGAGCCTTTCCTGAAGCGCACGCCGCTGCAGCTCTCCGGCGGCCAGCAGCAGCGTACCGCGATTGCGCGCGCGCTGGTCAAGGGCGCCGATCTCGTGCTGCTCGACGAGCCGCTCGCCAATCTCGATTACAAGCTGCGCGAGGAGCTGCGCGCCGAGCTGCCGCGGATATTCGAGGCCTCCGGTGCGATCTTCGTCTATGCCACCACCGAACCGTCGGAAGCGCTGCTGCTCGGCGGCGACACGGTCTGCATGTGGGAAGGCCAGGCGCTGCAGATCGGCGCGACGCCGAAGGTCTATCGCCATCCCGACACGCTCCGCGTCGCGCAGGTGTTCTCCGATCCACCGCTCAACGTCATCGGCATCGAGAAGAAGGGCGACGTTGTGATCTATGCCGGCGGTGAGCAGGCGCCCGCGGCCGGGCTCTATGCCGGTCTGCCCAATGGCGCCTACCGGATCGGTTTCCGCGCGCACCAGCTCGAGGTCGGCAGCGCCGCGGCCGGCCGCCATAAATTCTCCGCCACCGTGACGGTGACCGAGATCACCGGCTCGGAGAGCTTCGTGCACGTCCATGTCCATGACTCGAACTGGGTCGCAGTGCTGCACGGCGTCCATGAATATGAACCCGGGCAGGTGCTCGACGCCGCGCTGGATCCCGACGACATCTTCGTGTTCGACGCGGCCGACCGCCTCGTCGCTTCACCCGCAACCAGTTTCTCGAAGTGAGGGAGATGCTTCATGGCCCGCATTGACCTCGTCGATCTCGCGCAGTCCTACAACGGCAATGACGCGCCGCTGGAATCCTTCGCGCTGAAGCCGGTCACCATGACCTGGCGGCAGGGCGGCGCCTATGCGCTGCTCGGGCCGTCCGGTTGCGGCAAGACCACGCTGCTCAATCTGATTTCCGGCATCGTGACGCCGTCGCGCGGCCAGATCCTGTTCGACGGCAAAGACATCACGCCGCTGTCGACACAGAAGCGCAATATCGCGCAGGTGTTCCAGTTTCCGGTGATCTACGACACCATGACGGTCGGCGAGAACCTGGCCTTCCCGCTGAAGAACCGCGGCGTCGCCAGGGCCGAGGTCGAGGCGCGGGTCAAGCAGATCGCCGACCTGCTCGACCTCACGCCGTATCTGAACCGCAAGGCGACGCGGCTCACCGCCGACGCCAAGCAGAAGATCTCGCTCGGCCGCGGCCTGGTGCGTTCCGACGTCGCCGCCGTGCTGTTCGACGAGCCGCTGACGGTGATCGATCCCGAGCTGAAATGGCAGCTGCGCTCGAAATTGAAGGCGCTGCATCGCGAGCTCGACCTCACGATGATCTACGTCACTCACGACCAGACCGAAGCGCTGACCTTCGCCGATACCGTGGTCGTCATGCATGACGGCCGGGTGGTGCAGAGCGGCACGCCGGCCGAATTGTTCGACAAGCCGGAGCATACCTTCGTCGGCTACTTCATCGGCTCGCCCGGCATGAACATCGTACCTGCGGAGGTCTCGGGCCACGAGGCGCGGATCGACGGCCATGTCATCGGCCTGCATCGCAACTATGGTGTGCTGCCGGCGGGCAAGAAGATCGAGATCGGCGTCCGGCCGGAATTCGTCGATGTCGCAGCGCCCGCGTCGGGGCTGCTGTCGGCGAAGATCGAGCGGATCGACGATCTCGGCCGAATCCAGTTCGCCCGCGTTCGCATCGGCAACACCAAACTCGCGGCGCGCGTGCCGCCGGGCTTCTCGGTCTCCGGCGATACCGCCGGCCTGATCTTCAATCCCGCCTACGTCCACGTCTATGCCGACAGCCATTTGGTGGAAGGGGTTGCCTGATGGACAAGACCATCAACCAAAAAGCCTGGTTCCTGGTGCTACCGGTGTTCCTGGTGGTCGCGTTCTCGGCGGTGCTGCCGCTGATGACGGTCGTGAACTATTCGATGCAGGACACCTTCGGTAACAACCAGTTCTTCTGGAACGGCGTCGGCTGGTTTAAGGAGCTGCTCGATCCCTCGACCGATCTCGGCGGCCGCTTCCTGGCCTCGCTCGGTCGCAATTTGTTCTTCTCCGCCGTGATCCTGGCGATCGAGGTGCCGCTCGGCATTGTTGTCGCGCTGTCGATGCCGCGCGAGGGCTGGACCGTCGCGGCCTGCCTCGTCATTCTCGCATTGCCGCTTTTGATTCCGTGGAACGTGGTTGGCACGATCTGGCAGATCTTCGGCCGACCCGATATCGGCCTGCTCGGCTATGTGCTGAACCACCTCGGCTTCAACTACAATTACGTGTCCAATGAGGTCGACGCCTGGGTCACGGTCATCGTGATGGACGTCTGGCACTGGACCAGCCTTGTCGCGCTGCTCTGCTACGCCGGCCTGAAGTCGATCCCCGACGCCTATTACCAGGCGGCGCAGATCGACGGTGCCTCGCGCTGGGCGGTGTTCAAGGCCATCCAGCTGCCAAAGATGAACCGCGTGCTCTTGATCGCGGTACTGCTGCGCTTCATGGACTCTTTCATGATCTACACCGAGCCGTTCGTGGTCACCGGCGGCGGTCCCGGCAACTCGACGACCTTCGTCTCGATCGAGCTCGTCAAGATCGCGCTCGGCCAGTTCGATCTCGGCAAGGCGGCCGCGCTGTCGCTGGTCTACAACCTGATCATCCTGATCGTGTGCTGGGTGTTCTACACCGTGATGACCAATGCCGGCTCCGAGCGTCCGGTCAAGGAAGGAGCGGCGTGATGCACTCGATCCCCGGCCGCCGCCTCATCATGGGGCTGTTCCTGATCTTCCTGCTGTTGCCGATCTACTGGCTCGTCAACATGAGCTTCAAGACCAACGCCGAGATCGTCTCGACGATGACCTTGTGGCCGCATACGCCGACGCTGCAGCACTATCGGCGCATCTTCACCGACGAGAGCTGGTATTCCGGCTACATCAACTCGCTGGAATATGTCGTCATCAACACCGTGATCTCGATCGCGGTGGCGTTGCCGGCGGCTTATGCGTTCTCGCGCTACCGCTTCCTCGGCGACAAGCATCTGTTCTTCTGGCTGCTGTCGAACCGCATGGCGCCGGCGGCGGTCTACGCGCTGCCGTTCTTCAACCTCTATTCGGCGATCGGCCTGTTCGATACGCCGTGGGCGGTGGCGCTGGCGCACTGCATCTTCAACGTGCCGCTGGCGGTTTGGATTCTCGAAGGCTTCGTCTCCGGCGTGCCGCGCGAAATCGACGAGACCGCCTTCCTTGACGGCTACTCGTTCCCGCGCTTCTTCATCAAGATCCTGGTGCCGCTGATCGCGAGCGGCATCGGCGTCGCCGCCTTCTTCTGCTTCATGTTCTCATGGGTCGAGCTGCTGCTGGCGCGCACGCTGACGTCGGTGCAGGCCAAGCCGATCGCAGCGATCATGACGCGGACGGTTTCGGCTGCCGGCATGGATTGGGGGCTGCTGGCCGCGGCCGGCGTGCTCACCATCATTCCCGGCGCGCTCGTGATCTGGTTCGTCCGCAACTACATCGCGCGCGGCTTCGCGCTCGGCCGGGTCTAGGAGGGGCTCATGGACAGCATCGCATGGATGGCATGGACCTGGCCCACCGCGATCTTCTTCGTGCTGCTTGCCTGCACGCTCGGGATGATGACCTGGCTCGCGATAGCCTATCCCGAAGCGGAGCGGGTCGGCGTGCTGCGGATTCCGACCACGCGCGGCGATCGCTTGTTCGTCTCGCTGGTGCTGGCGGCGGTGATCCACTTGCTGTGGATCGGCCTCGTCGGCACCGATCCCATCTTCTCCCTACCGATCGGGGAGGGTGTCGAGATTTCGAGCCTGTGGCTCGGAACGGTAATTTCGCTTCTTTCAGCCGTGGTGATCTTTCGCACCGTCTGAGGAACGCGAAAAAGAGCAGATCCGGGGTCTACCCGGGCCTGGATTTAGTCGCTGCAACCGGAGGAATCTAATGCGACATTTACGAATGACTAAAGATAGTCTTTTGACGATGACCAGCGCACTCGCGCTCGTCGCAGCATCGGTCACTCTTGTCGCGCCGGCCCGCGCCGACGAGGCGGCCGCGAAGAAGTGGATCGACAGCGAATTCCAGCCGTCGACCCTCTCCAAGGACGACCAGATGAAGGAGATGCAGTGGTTCATCAAGGCCGCTGCCCCCTTCAAGGGCATGGAGATCAACGTCGTCTCCGAAACGCTGACTGTGCACGAATACGAATCCCGCACGCTCGCCAAGGCGTTCGAGGAGATCACCGGCATCAAGGTCAAGCACGACATCATCCAGGAAGGTGACGTCGTCGAAAAGATCCAGACCCAGATGCAGTCCGGCAAGAACGTCTATGACGGCTGGATCAACGACTCCGACTTCATCGGCACCCACTTCCGTTATGGCCAGGCGGTCGACTTGACGGAGTGGATGAAGGGCGAAGCCAAGGACGTCACCGACCCGATGCTCGACGTCGACGACTTCATCGGCAAGTCGTTCACCACGGCGCCGAACGGGCACCTCTACCAGCTGCCCGACCAGCAGTTCGCGAACCTCTATTGGTTCCGCTACGACTGGTTCACCAATCCGGAATACAAGGCCAAGTTCAAGGCCAAGTATGGCTACGATCTCGGCGTGCCCGTGAACTGGTCGGCCTATGAAGATATCGCCGACTTCTTCACCAACGACGTCAAGGAGATCAACGGCGTCAAGGTCTACGGCCATATGGATTATGGCAAGAAGGATCCCTCGCTCGGCTGGCGTTTCACCGACGCCTGGCTGTCGATGGCCGGCAACGGCGACAAGGGTCTCCCGAACGGCCTGCCGGTCGACGAATGGGGTATCCGCATGGAAGGCTGCCGTCCGGTCGGCTCGTCGGTCGAGCGTGGCGGCGACGTCAACGGCCCGGCGGCGGTCTACTCGATCGTCAAGTACCTCGACTGGATGAAGAAGTATGCTCCGCCGCAGGCGCAGGGCATGACCTTCTCCGAGTCGGGCCCGGTGCCCTCGCAGGGCAATATCGCCCAGCAGATCTTCTGGTACACCGCCTTCACCGCCGACATGGTGAAGCCGGGCATTGCCGTGATGAACGCGGACGGTACGCCGAAGTGGCGTATGGCCCCGTCGCCGCACGGTGCGTACTGGAAGGACGGCATGAAGCTCGGCTACCAGGACGTGGGCTCGCTCACGCTGCTGAAGTCGACCCCGGTCGATCGCCGCAAGGCAGCCTGGCTCTACCAGCAGTTCATCGTCTCCAAGACGGTGAGCTTGAAGAAGAGCCATGTCGGTCTCACCTTCATCCGTGAATCCGACATCTGGGACAAGTCGTTCACCGAGCGTGCGCCGAAGCTCGGCGGCCTGATCGAGTTCTACCGCTCGCCCGCCCGCGTGCAGTGGACCCCGACCGGCAACAACGTGCCTGACTATCCGAAGCTCGCTCAGCTGTGGTGGCAGAACATCGGCGATGCGTCGTCCGGTGCGAAGACGCCGCAGGCTGCGATGGACGCACTCGCCGCGGCCCAGGATTCGGTGATGGAACGTCTTGAGAAGTCCGGTGTGCAGGGTGCCTGCGGACCGAAGCTGAACAAGAAGGAAACCGCCGAGTACTGGTTCGCCAAGTCGGCCAAGGACGGCAACATTGCGCCGCAGCGCAAGCTTGCCAACGAAAAGCCGAAGGGTGAGACGATCGACTACGACACGCTGATCAAGTCGTGGCCGGCCTCGCCGCCCAAGCGCGCCGAAGCGAAGTAAGTCGGTAAGGCGTACCAGCCCACGCCATCCGAAGACTGCGAAAGGCCGGGAGCAATCCCGGCCTTTTTGCTGTCCGGCATCCAGGACAGGGAGAGTGGAGGCGGGCTCTCGATTGTGCTCAAATGACGCCATGAGATCATCATGCGTCTCCCTCATCGCATCATGATCCGGGAGTTGACCATGCGCATGATTTTCCGCTGCGATCCGCAGCTTGCCGATCATCTGCCGCGGCCGTTCCCGGCCCGCAGCGCGTTGCCGGACTGGCTGCGCGCGATGCCGGCGAAGGCGCATTCCGACATCCACGACCGCGAGATCCGCACGGTCAAACAATGCCCGCCCTTCGTCGATGCGATGGCCCATGGGGTGATGATCCCGCTGCCCTGTGATGTCAGGATCGACCGTGGTGCATTCGCGTGGGACTGGGAGATTCCGGAGCCGGCCACGCAGGGCCATCCGCGCGCGCCGCTCAGCTTCCATCCCATCGCGCAATTCGCCGGCGCGCCGTTCGCCAACGGGCAGGCCGCGCTGAAGTTCAACAGCTTCTGGACCATCGAGCTCGAGCCGGGCTGGTCACTGTTCGCGACCCACCCGGTCAACCGCGACGACCTGCCGTTCCGCGTGATCTCGGGACTGGTCGATGCCGACCGGTTTCACGATGGCGGGATCAATTTCCCGGCGGTGTGGACCGAGCCCGATTTTTCCGGCGTGCTGCCGAAGGGCACGCCGGTCGTGCAGTGCTTCGCCGTGCCGCGCCAGGCCCCCGAACTGGTGTTCGAGCCGTTCGACGACGCGCATCGTGAAGCCTATTCGAAGGTCGTCGGCGAGGTGCTGGCCGCGCCCAATGTCTACCGCAAGCATTTCCGTGCCAAGCGCGGGCGCCTAACCACCTAGCGCCGCACGCAGCGCGCGCTCGTTGAGCCACAGCCGGCCGTGCGGGGCCGAGGTCAGCGCCATCGCGATCGATCCGAACAGCTGCGGGCGCAAGGCATAGGCGCGCGCGAAGGCCTGCATCGCGGCGTCGGGCTCGCCACCCTCCTGCAATGCGATCCCGAGATTGAGTGCCGCTTCAGCGTAGTCCGGCTTGATCTCAATCGCCTGGCGATAAGCCTGTGCAGCGCCTTTGTGGTCGCGCGAATCCTGCCTGGCCACGCCGAGATCGAACCACACCGAGGCCGGCGCCGTGCCCGCGGTAGCTCGCTCGAGCAGGCTCACCGCCGCGGGGAGGTTGCCATCCTCCCAGGCCAGCCGGCCGAGCCGCGCATTGGCTTCCTGATGCTCGGGGATGGCCTTGAGGATCGCCGCCCATGCCTCGCACGCCTGCGCCTTGCGGCCGGCGAGCTCCAGCGTGCGCGCCTTCTCGACGAAGGCATCGCGCTGTGGCTTGAGCGCGATGGCGCGGTCGAGATGGATCAGTGCCGCGTCGAATTCGCCTTCGCCGCGGGCGAGCCGGGCGGCGAGCAGCTGCGCCGCGGCATTGTCGGGGCGCCTTGCCAGGCTGGCCGCGACATGCCTGCGCGCCGGTGCGATCTCGCCTTTGGTGAACAGCACCGCGGCGAGCAGATGGCTCAGCATCGGCTCGCCGGGCTGGCGTGCAAGGCCGCGCTCGCAAACCGCGATCGCCTCATCGTGCCGGCCGCTGTTGAATGCGGCGGTGGCGCGTCGAACGATATCCTCGGCGGTGTCCTTGTTCATTCCTGCATGCGATCGTCTTCAAGCTGCTTGGTGCGATCCATGCTACGCGGCGCCGCAGATCATGGCCAGCGCTTACCGCGCGGCGGCGTGACCGGCCGCCGCGCGCATCTGCATGTGCAACTGGTGATGCGCCAGCGTCAGTTCCTGGCTGATATGCGACAGTTCGGTCGCGGCGGCTTCGGCAGCCTCGCCGGCGGGCTCGGCGACGCGTACGAACATCCCGGTCTCGTAGGCGCGAACCGCCTCCTGCCAATCGGCCGATCCTACCAGATACCCCGCCAGTTCCGCCGCATCCAGCATCGCTGCGTTAACGCCCTCGCCGCCGAACGGCGACATCAGATGCGCGGCGTCGCCGAGCAGGGTGATTCCGGGGCGGTTGGTCCAGTAATGCCCGACCGGCAGCGCGTGGATCGGCCGCAGTGCGAATTGATCGTTGCTGGCGCGGAACAGGTCGAGCAAGGTATCGGCCCATCCTGCGAATTCACCAAGCAGTGCGCGACGCATCGCGGCCGGGGAGGTGACGTCGAAGCGCCGCTCGGCCCATTCGACGGGCACGCGAAAGATCGCATAGCCGCGCAGATGGGCGTTGTCGTTGCGCTGGACGATCAGGCTGCGGCCGGCGCTCTCCGCGCCCATCTTGCCGCGGCCGACCAGCTGCGACAGCGCGGGGTGGTTGGCGTCGACGTCGTCGATGCCGAACTCGATGAAGGTTAGCCCGCTGTATTGCGGCTGATAGCGCGACACCAGTGGCCGCACCTGCGACCACGCGCCGTCGGCGCCGATCACGAGATCAAACGGCCCTTCGCGTCCATCGTCGAAGATCAGATCGTAACGGCCGTCATCCCGCGGCGAGACCTCGCGCAGGCCGTGACCCCAGGCGACGGCATCCGGTGGCAGCGATTGCAGCAGCAGGTCGCGGAGTGCGGTGCGATCGACCTCCGGACGGTCGCCGGTCATGTCGTCATCCGCGAGCAGTAGCTGGCCGTCGCCGTCATAGAGCCGGCTGCCCTGGTCCTCGTAACGTGCGATGCGCAGGAAGCCGTCGGTGAGCCCGGCGCGCGCCAAGGCGAGCTGGCCGCTCTCGGCATGCAGGTCGAGCGTGCCGCCTTGCGGCCGCGCGTTTGCTGACGCCTCGCGTTCGAACAGGCGTGTCTTGATTCCGGCGACATGCAGCAGTCGGGCGAGCGTCAGGCCGCCGGGACCGGCGCCGACGATGGCAATACGAATGGGACTCGAACTCATGGACACCACGCTTGCATTAATATATATAGGCACCTATCTAATATAAATAGCGACCTATGTAAATGGTGAAGCGTGACGGATTGGAACCTGTTCGATCGACCGGCGCCGCTGGTCAATATGGCCTCGCGCAGCTTCCTGCGGCTCGGCGAGCGGCGGGTGAAGCCACACGGCTTCAGCATCGGCCAGCTGCCGGTGCTCTATCTGTTGCGTGACGGCAAGGCGATGTCACAGCGCGATCTTGCCCGTGCCGCGAAGGTCGAGCAGCCATCGATGGCGCAGATCCTGGCACGGATGGAGCGCGATGGCCTCATCCAGCGTACGCCGATGCCGGGCGATGGCCGCAGCCAACTTGTGTCGTTGACCAAGGCGGCCAAGGCGAAAATGCCGGCCGCGCGCAAGGCGCTGCATCGCAATCAGGACCATGCGCTCGCCGGCTTCAGCGCGGCCGAAACCGCAACGCTGCTCGATCTGCTGCGGCGGCTCAATCGAAACCTCGATCGCATGGTCGCGGAGGAGGTTGAGGTTGGCGAGGCCGTCGAGGCTTAAACGCCCGACATGTAGGCGCGCAATGAAAAAGGCCGGGAGCGATCCCGGCCTTTTCTGTTTTCTCCCTTGCCATCGGCCGGCTTGACCGAGCGATCCAGTACGCCGCGGCGCCTCAATCAACCACTGGCGACTCTGGAATACTGGATGCCCCGCCTTCGCGGGGCATGACAGGCTTTGGTGTACGTTACTCCGCCGCTTCGGTCGCCTTCAGCGTCGGGTAATCCGTGTAGCCCTTGGCGCCGCCGCCGTAGAAGGTTGCCTTGTCCCATTCGTTGAGCGGGGCGCCGGCCTTCAGTCGCTCGACCAGGTCGGGGTTGGAGATGAACGGCTTGCCGAACGCGATCATGTCGGCAGCGCCGGCCTCCAGCACCTTCTCCGCCAGCGCGAAGTCGTAGCCGTTGTTGGCGATATAGGTCTGCTTGAAGCGCTTGCGCAGCGAGGCGTAGTCGAACGGCGCATTGTCGCGTGGGCCGCCGGTCGCGCCTTCGATGACGTGGATATAGGTCAGCTTCAGCGCGTTGAGCTGGTCGACGATGTGGTCGAACAGCGGCTGCGGATTGCTGTCGGAGACGTCGTTGGCCGGCGTCACCGGCGAGATGCGGATGCCGGTGCGATCGGCGCCGGCCTCTTTAGCGACCGCCTTGGAAACCTCCAGCATCAGCTGCGCGCGGTTCTCGATTCCGCCGCCATAGGCGTCGCTGCGCTTGTTGCTGCTGTCGCGGGCGAACTGGTCGAGCAGATAGCCGTTGGCGCCGTGGATCTCGACGCCGTCGAAGCCGGCGGCCAGCGCGTTCGCGGTGCCGCGCTTGAAATCTTCGATGATCCCGGGGATTTCCGACAGTTCGAGCGCGCGCGGCTCGGAGACGTCGGCGAAGGTGCCGTTCACGAAGGTCTTGGTCTTGGCGCGGATCGCGCTCGGCGCCACCGGTGCGCCGCCATTCGGCTGCAGCGAGGTGTGCGAGATGCGGCCGACATGCCAGAGCTGGATGAAGATGTGGCCGCCGCGCTCATGCACGCGATCGGTGACCTTGCGCCAGGCCTCGACCTGCTCCTTCGAGTAGATGCCGGGCGTGTCCTGATAGCCCTGGCCTTGCTGCGAGACCTGGCTCGCTTCGGTGATCAGAAGGCCGGCGGAGGCGCGCTGGCCGTAATAGTCCACCGCGAGCGGGCTTGGCACCATGCCGGGCGGCACCGCGCGATTGCGCGTCAGCGGCGCCATCGCGAAGCGGTTCGGCAGCGACAGCGGGCCAAGCTTGTAGGGCTCGAGAAGTTTGGTCGATCGGCTCATGTGAAATGTTCCAGTGGGTGACTGATGAGGGACAGTTGTGCATTGCGGCGACGAGCGCAATGGCCCGGATAGTCCAAGTTTGCAGACTAGCCGCGCACGATCCCGCCCATGTGTCCGGCGTCGAGGAACAGCGTGTGGGCGTTGACGTAGGAAGATTCATTCGAAATCAGGAACAGCGCAGTATAGGCCACCTCCCAGCCGGTGCCCTGGCGGCCGAAAGGCACTGTGACGGCACGGTCCGACCGCCTTCGGCTGGCATCGCGGCCCATCGGCGTGTCCATGAAACCGGGCGCGATCACATTGCAGCGAATGCCCTTGTCCTCGCCGGCGCGTGCAATCGCCCGGCCGAGCGCGATCTGAGCCGCCTTGGAGGATTCATAGGCCGGGTTGCGGCCGCCGGCACGCTGGCTCGCCATCGAGGAGATCAGGATAATCGCGCCGCCCGGCGCCATCACTTCCAGCGCCTTCTGCGCGAACAGCATGTGGCTGCGTACGTTGACGGCGTAGTCGCGGTCCCAGGCTTCTGCCGTCATCTTGGGCAGCGACAGGCCGGAGGAGATGCCGACATTCAGCGCAAGCCCGTCGAGCCCGCCGAGCTTTTGCGCGCAGCGTTCGACCGCCGGCGCGATCGCCGCCACGTCGGAGACATCGACCACATCGGTGAAGGCCTTGCCGCCTTCTTTTGCGATCTGCGTGACGGTGTTGTCGGCAGCCTCCTTGTTGACGTCGAGGCAGGCGACGGACGCGCCCTCGCGCGCGAACAGCACGCTGATGGCGCGGCCGTTGCCGATCGGCGGCTCCGCATCGACGGTCGTGCGCTGCCCGGCACCGACCACGATGATCCGTCGGCCGGCGAGGCGACCGTGGTTCTTCGCCAGTCCCAGTGCTTCGGCATGCAGCGAGGCGGAGGGATCGATGGCTTTCGGTGCGTGGGTTGTGGTCGACATGGCGTGCTCCCTGACGTCTTGTTGTTGTCAGGGAGCAGTAGCACGGGAGGGAGCGTGAGGCGAAAATCCCGCGGCGGGGAATATGTTGCGGCGTCAGCTCACGCCGAGGAAATCGCGCTTGCCGATCTCGACGCCGTTGTGGCGCAGGATGCCGTGCGCGGTGACGGCGTGGAAGTAGAAATTCGGGAACGAGAATGCGTTGAGGAATTGCTGGCCCTTCAAGGTCATGGTGCGTTCGGCGCCGATCGGGAAGGTGACGTCCTTGGTTTCGCCACCCTCGAACTGCTCCGGCTTGAACGACTTCACATAGGTGGTCGTGTTGGCCAGCCGCTGCTTCAGTTCGCCGAAGGTCTTCTCGGTGTCGGGTGTCGACGGCACCGCGCTATGGGTCAGCCGCGCGCAACCCCTGGAGGCATGGTCGCAGACCAGCTGGATCTGCTTGGTCAGCGGCAGCATGTCCGGATAGAGCCGCGATCCCAGCAGCACCTCGGGTGCAATCTTCTTGGCCTCGCAATGTGCCTCGGCCTTGGTCAGCTCGGCGCTGAGGCTGTTGAGGATCTGCAAATATGCGGGGACGACGGCGTCATAAAAGGACATGTGATGCTCCCTGTGCTGATGAAATCCGGATGTTACCGAACGGCGATGCTGCAGATGGGGCGGCAAAGGGAAGAATACAACTGCGGGGAGCTGTAACACTTGGTCAAATATTTCCCGCGACGCCTTCTCAATCCCGTCATCCTGAGGAGCCTGCGAAGCAGGCGTCTCGAAGGATCGACGGCCCGGCTGGTGGCCGTCGACCCTTCGAGGCTCGCCCAGCGGCGCAATTGCGCCGCAAGGCTCGCACCTCAGGGTGACGGGTTTGGTTTCAGGTTTCTGTAGGCAGGATTACCGAGCCGGCATCGCGGCATCCGCGGCCGGCTGCGTGCGACCGCCACCGCGCATCCGTGCGAGCAGCTCAGCGGTCGGCCAGGAATCCGCGGGCAGGCCGTACTTCATTTGCATCGCTTTCACCGCGCTGCGGCTCGCCTGGCCGAGCACGCCGTCGATCTTGCCCACGTCGTAGCCGGCACGCGCCAGCAATCCCTGTAGCTCCTTGATCTCGCCAAACGGCAGTTGCGCAACCGGCGCGTGCGGCCGCTGCATCGGCGGCGCGCCCGCGATGCGACCGGCGAGATAGCCGGCGGTCGTCGAATAGATCAGCGAGTTGTTCCATTCGGTGTAGGCGGCGAAATTCGGGTAGGCGAGGAACGCCGGACCCATCCGGCCCATCGGCAGCAGCAGCGAGGCTGGCAGTTCGTCATTGGCGAGCGGCTTGCCGTCACTCAAGGTGACGCCGAGCGCCACCCATTTCGAGCGCGGCAGCTTGATGGTGAGATCGGCCTGGTCCCACGGAAAATTCGCGGCCTGCGGCACCCGCACCTCCTGCAGCCACGGCTCGCCGCGCCGCCACTTCAATCCGTTGGCGATGTAGTTCGCGGTCGAGCCGATCACGTCGGGCCCGCTCTGCAGGAGATTGCGATGGCCGTCGCCGTCGTAGTCGACGGCGTAGTTGAAATAATGCGTCGGCAAAAATTGCGTCTGGCCGAGCTCGCCGGCCCACGAGCCGATCATCTCGTCTGGCGTCAGATCGCCGCGCTCGATGATCTTCAGCGCCGCGATGGTCTCGCCCTGGAACATCTCTGAGCGGCGGCAATCATAGGCCAGCGACACCAGCGATTTCAGCGTCGGCAGATTGCCCATCTGCACGCCGAAATCGCTCTCCAGTCCCCAGAACGCGGCGATGACCGCCGGCGGCACGCCGTACTCCTTCTCGGCGCGCGCGAACGCGGCCGCATAGGTTTTGATGTATTGCTGGCCCTGCTGCATGCGGTAGTTCGCGGCCATGCGGCCGGCGAACTGGGTGAAGATCTGCCCGAACACACGCTGACCGCGGTCGCGGTTGACGATGCCCTGGTCGTAGACCAGGTAGGGCGCGGCCTCCGCGATCGTGCGCTGCGAGACGCCGGCGGCGACCGCCTTCTGCTTCAGCTCGGCGAGGAAGCGATCGAAGTTTTGCCCGTTGTGGCACGACGCGGCCCTCGGCGCGGCCACGGCGGCCGGGCGCGGCCTGGCTGGCGCAGGATTCAAGGGGCCGGGCAGCAGTTGCTGTGCCGAGGCCAAAGAGGACAGCGCCAGCGCCCCTGCGATCGCTGCGATCATGATCGGGGCGCGGAGGGGAGATGCTGGCATCGATATCACCGGCTTGAATAGGGGGATAAAACTTATCCTGCATACACCAGGGCGACACCGGGCAACAACGGGGGTGCGCCTGTTAGACCAATTGGGCTTCGGCAGGTTGAAGTGCCGCCGCTATGATCGGGCCAAGTGATTCGCGGGCAGGGGTGTCGGCGGATCGATCACGCCCGGAGGGACCCATGTGGAGTTTTCTCGAGCGTCTGTTGGATTCGTCGACATTTTCGCCACACGGCATCTGCCTGTTGTGGGAGCCGGAACTGATCTGGCTCCATGTGATTTCAGACGCACTGATTGCCGCTTCGTATTTTTCGATCCCGTTTGCGCTCGCGATCCTGGTTTCCAAGCGGCGCGATTTCCAGTTCGGCTGGATGGCCTGGCCGTTCGCCACCTTCATCCTCGCCTGCGGCCTCACCCATGTGTTCTCGATCTACACGCTGTGGGTGCCGATCTACGGCCTCGAAGGCCTGCTCAAGGCGCTCACCGCAATCGCCTCGATCGTCACCGCGGTGCTGCTGTGGCCGCTGATCCCGAAGATCCTGGCGATCCCGAGCGAGGCGCAGCTGCGCGAGGCGCATGTCGCGCTCGCCGCGGAGGGACGGCAGCGCCAGCGCTCGGAATTCCTGCTCGAGCGGTTCCGCGAGGCCGAGGCCAATGAGAGCAAGATCCGCCAGGCGCAGAAGATGGAAGCGGTCGGCCAGCTCACCGGCGGCATCGCGCACGACTTCAACAACATCCTCACCGTCATCACCGGCACCATCGACATCCTGTCCGATGCGGTGACCCACAACCGGCAGCTGACCGAGATCACCGGCCTGATCCGCGACGCCGCCGATCGCGGCGCGTCGCTGACGCGACATCTGTTGGCGTTCGCGCGCAAGCAGCCGCTGCAACCGAGCGATGTCGACGTCAATGCGCTGATGGTCGACACCATCGAGCTGCTGCGGCCGACCATCGGCGACCATGTCGACATCGACTTTCACCCGATGTCCGACCTGCCGCGCGCGCTGGTCGATTCCAACCAGCTCGTCACCGCGATCATCAACCTGGCGCTGAACGCCCGCGATGCCATGTCGAAGGGCGGCCGGCTCCGGATCGAGACCCGCACCGCCGAGCTGAAGCCATCAGACGTGCATGGCCATGACGGGCTTGCCGCCGGCGACTATGTCGCGATCGCGCTGATCGACAATGGCCAGGGCATTGCGGAGGCCGATCTGGCAAAGGTGTTCGAGCCGTTCTTCACCACCAAGGATGTCGGCAAGGGCACCGGTCTCGGGCTCAGCATGGTCTACGGCTTCGTCAAGCAGTCCAACGGCCACATCACGCTCGACAGCGAGCTCGGCCGTGGCACCAGGGTGATGCTCTATCTGCCGCGCGCAGCGGCGGTCTCGCCCGCCGCGGTGCCCGAGCGGCGGCAGCCGGACGTCCGCGGCGCGCAGGAGATCGTGCTTGTCGTCGAGGATGACAAGCTGGTGCGCTCCTACGTGCTGACGCAGATCGAGAGCCTCGGTTACACGACGCTGTCGGCCAACAATGGCTCTGAAGCGCTCGGCGTGCTTGACAGCGGCGCGCCGATCGATCTGTTGTTCACCGACGTCATCATGCCCGGCGCGATGAACGGGCGCGACCTCGCCACCGAGGCGCTGAAGCGCCGTCCCGGTCTGCGCGTGCTGTTCACGTCGGGCTACACCGACGACGCGATCGACCAGGACGGCAAGCTGGAGCAGGGCATCCTGTTCCTCGGAAAGCCCTACAGCCGGGCCCAGCTCGCCCGCATGCTGCGCGTTGCGCTGCGCGAGAAGGAGGCGCGGCTCGCGCAGGAGCCCGCGGAGTAGGCGCAGCTACGTGCCGGGTGCGAAGTCCGTAAACGCGTGGTTTCTTAGGGTACGGCGACCGGAGAAGCGCTTTTGCTCGAAGCGGCCGGCGCTGCATAGCCCTTCGAGTAGACCTTATTTTCAAGCAAAGTACGGAAGTGCATCATCAGTGCGAGGGTGTTGTCGACGAGTTCATCAATCTCAGCCGCGAGGAGCTCGCCGGCGTGATCGCGCACGAGCTCGCGCACATCAAGCACCATGACACGCTGACCATGACGATCACGGCGACGATCGCCGGTGCGATCTCGATGCTGGCGCAGTTCGGCATGTTCTTCGGCGGCAATCGCAACAACAACGGCCCCGGCATCATCGGCTCGATCGCGATGATGATCCTGGCGCCGCTCGGCGCCATGCTGGTGCAGATGGCGATCAGCCGCACCCGCGAATATGCCGCCGACAATTTCGGCGCGCGCATCGTCGGCCAGCCGATGTGGCTGGCGTCCGCGCTCGTCAAGATCGAGAACGCTTCGCACCAGGTGCCGAACATGGAGGCCGAGCGCAATCCGGCCACCGCGCATATGTTCATCATCAACCCGCTGTCGGGCCACGGCGTCGATAATCTGTTCGCCACCCATCCCTCGACCGCGAACCGCATCGCTGCACTCCAGCAGCTCGCCGCCGAGCTCGGCACCCAGACCGCGCCGCGTCCGGCCGGCACTCCGCCGCGCAGCCCGTGGGGCGGATCACAGGGCTCGTCGAGCCCGCGCGGCCCGTGGGGTTAGGGATCCTGGAGTAAGAGATCCTGAGGCCGAAGATGCTGAGGCCGAAGATGCTGAGGCTGAAGATGCGGGCGAGGTCACGCTTTCGCCGTCAGCACCACGTCGTCCATGACCAGCGCGTCGATGCCGGACTTGCGGAACGTGACGATTGCATCCATGGGGGTGCAGACGATGGGCTCGCTGTCATTGAAGGACGTGTTGACGACGAGCGGCACGCCGGTCTTGGCATGGAAGCTGGAGATCAGTTCGTGAAAGCGCGGATTTGATTTGCGGCTGACGATCTGGACCCGGGCGCTGCCGTCGCGATGCACAACCGCCGGAATGAGATCGCGCCGATCGGGTTTGACCGGGCATGCAAACAGCATGAATGCGTGACTGGCGGTCGGCGCGCCGATCTCGAACCATTCCTCGGCATACTCGGCCAGCACGCTCGGCGCAAACGGCCGGAAATCCTCCCGGTGCTTGACCTTCTGATTGAGGATATCGCGCATGTCGGGCCGCCTGGGGTCGGCGAGCAGGGAGCGGTTGCCCAGCGCGCGTGGTCCGAACTCCATGCGGCCCTGGAACCAGGCGACGATCTTGCCGCTGGCGATCATGTCGGCGGCATCGCGCGCCGGGGATCTGCTGCGCGTTGCTTTGAGCCCGGCCGACTTGACCGCTGCCAGAATGTCGCGCCGCTTGAATGCGGGGCCGAGATACGGCGTGTCGTTGCCGCGCTCGGGGGGACGCTTGTGCTTCGCGCAATGCACGGCAAAGGCGGCGCCGATCGCCGTGCCCGCGTCATGCGGCGCAGATGGGATGAACACATTCTTGAATTCACCGGAACGCCTGACCAGTTCGTTGGTCACGCAATTGAGCGCGACGCCGCCGGCAAGGCACAGATTGTCCGATGGCACCCTGCGCTTGACGCGCCGGACGGCGGCGATGACCGCGGCATTCGTCGCCTCCTGCAACGCGGCCGCCATGTCGGCATGCCGCGGCAGGATTTCGCCGTCCTCATAGCGCACCGGGCCGAACACGGCTTCCATTCTGGCGTAACGCTCCGGGCTGTTGCCGAGATAGGCCGGCGACACCCCGTAATTCACTTCGTCGGAACGCATGATCGATTGGAACTGCTGACGATAGACCTCCGGATCGCCATAGGCCGCCAGGCCCATGACTTTCGAGGCGTCGTAATGCGAGAAGCCGAGATAGCCGCTGAACACCTCCCAGATGAAGCCGATCGAATGCGGATACTCGAAGGTCTCGACGTTCTGGATGCGACTGCCCGTGGCCTTTGCCAGCGAGGTACCCGCGGTCTCGCCGATTCCGTCGATGCTCAGGATCGCCGCGCGGTCGAAGCCCGACGGGAAGTAGGCGGATGCAGCGTGCGCCATATGATGCGGCACGAAATGCAGTCGCTGCCGCAGCGAGCGTCCAAACAGGTCGTCGATGGCGCCCGGCACCTGACCGAGCCGGAGCCGAAAGGTCTCCTCCAGCCGCGGGTCCCACCACTCGGCGCGATATCGCTTGCGGCGCTGCCCGGGATCGAACGAGTAGGCGACGTGATCGATATCGCGCGCGGTGAGCCCGGCGTGGCGCAGGCAAAACCGGATCGCGCGTACGGGGAGTTGATGCGGGTTGTCGAACTCGGCCGGCTTGCCGTGCTTGATGCGGTTGAACCGCTCTTCCTCGACCGCCACGATGAGCCTGCCGTCAACCAGCAGCGCGGCGGCGGACTCGTGATACACCGAGTTGATCCCAAGGATGTTCACCAGCGTCTCCCCCTACGCCTGGAGCCTTCCGTTCCGATGACATCGGAACGGGCAAGCGGCCCAAGCTGTCCGGAATAGTAAGGCGGTATCGAGGTTGCGCATCGAAGGCCAAAAGCCGCAGTTCGATCCGCTCGAAAACGCGCTACGCGCTGGCGGCATCCAGCCGTCCGACGTGGTCCTTGCTCAGCTCGAGCCTGGCCGCGGCGGCCAGCGTCGCGACCTGCTCGGGTCTGGTCGCGCTGGCGATCGGCGCGGTGATCGAAGGTTTCGCCATCAGCCAGGCGAGCGCGACCGCGGCAGGCTCGGCACGGGTTTCCGCGGCGACCTCGTCGAGGCCGGCCAGGATGCGCATGCCGCGCGGGTTCATGTATTTTGGAATGCTGCGTGCGCCGCGCGGGCTCTTGGCGAAGTCGGCCTCCGAGCGATATTTGCCGGTGAGGAATCCGGCGGCCAGCGAGAAGAACGTGATCACGCCGACGTCGTTTTGTTCGCAAACCTGTTGCAGCGCGCCTTCGTAGCTCGACCGCTCCGCCAGGCTGTATTCGGGCTGCATGCTCTCGTAGCGGGGCAGCCCGTTCGCCTTGGAAATATCGAGGGCGGCCTTGAGCCGCGCCGGCGAGAAGTTCGAGGCGCCGATCGCCCTGACCTTGCCGGCCTTGATCAGTTTGTCGTAGGCCGCGAGCGTCTCTTCCTGCGGCGTCGTCTCATCGTCCTTGTGCGATTGGTAGAGGTCGATGGTGTCGGTCTGCAGCCGGCGCAGCGAGTCCTCGACCGCGCGCGCGATATAGTCCGGCTTGAGCCCGACATTGCCGCCGCCCATGTCCATGCCGACCTTGGTGGCGAGGATGACGCGGTTGCGGTTGCCGCGCGCCTTCATCCATTTGCCGATGATCGTCTCGGACTCGCCGCCGCTGTGGCCCGGCACCCAGCGCGAATAGACGTCCGCCGTATCCAGGAACGTCAGCCCCTGATCCAGCACGGTGTCGAGCAGCCGGAACGACGAGGCCTCGTCCACCGTCCAGCCGAACACGTTGCAGCCGAAGCACAAGGGAGGGACGGTGAGGCCGGAACGGCCGAGCGCACGATGCTTCATGAGTCTTCTTTCGCTTGTTCTTGACGGGAGGCGCCGGACACTGAGGCAGATCGCCCTTGTTTGCAAGGCCTTGCGCCGGTTGGCATCGGTGCGCAACCAGAAGCAAACAGCGCTGCCTACCGAGGCAGCGCTGCGTATCAAATTTGCCGTGGAGGCCGTCAGCGTCATTCCAGCGGAATCGCTCGCCGTGCTGCTCGTACGTCAGGTCAGTCACGCTGCCCCTCAGGGCCGCATCGATTGACCCGGAGCGCAGGAATGCGATTTCATTTGCACGACGTTTGATGTAGCTTGCACGGCGAGCTGCCACCGGTCACGCCGAATTCCGGAGAATGCGCGGCAGCGTCAATGGCCATCGGCAGGCCTTATGGTCTCATTTTCAGTACGAAAAATCTTCTGCCTGGGTCGCGCCCGGGTGAGTGCCATTTTCATTCCAGCCAAATGGAGCAATTGCCATGCATTTCTGCTTCTCTGGTGAATACACCCCGCGTTCTCTCAACAACATCATGGAAAACCCGGGGACCAACCGGTACGAGGCCGCGAAGAAGCTGATCGAGGCGGCCGGCGGCAAATTGATTTCGATGTACAGCATGTCGGCCGATGGCCCCGGCGTGATGGTGATCTTCGACGTGCCGGATCCGAGCTTCGCACCCGCGATCAGCGGCGTGGTCGTGGCGGCCGGCGCGATGCAGAATGTGCGGCTAGTCCGGCTGTTCACTCAGGATGAGATCAAGGTGGTACGTCAGCACGCAAGCAAGCTCAAGGCCGCCTACTCGCCGCCCGGCAGCTGACAGAGCGGACGACCGAGAACCGCAAGTGATCTGACGACTGCTGTCACTCTCGCGCGGCGGCGCTTTCTGGCGTGCCGCGCGGAGACGGGGGCCGTTGCGCGCCACTGATCCGGGGCGCCGTCAACGGATGGGCCGTAGCTCAGGCGGATGTCGCGCGCGCATGCTGGCTCGCATAGCCCCGGCCGGTTGTGCCGTCGCCCGACGTCCGCCACCTCGTGCCGCATTGGCCTGGCGCGACGACGAGACGTGTCGTCCGCTCAGGCGGGCGGTGTGTCCAGGTAGAGGCGATGCGGCGCGCAGAAGGGCTGAAATAAAAGAACGCTACACCGAGGACTGCGTGCTGTACGGCCCGCCCGGTACCTTTGGGACCAGCAGCGGCCCTGAAAAATCTGCCGCGTCGCGTGAAATGAAGTAGAGAGTGCGGTGTATGTAGAGACGTTGCCGGTCAGTGCTCCGAGCGGCTAGTCGAAGGGCTGGCTTGGGGTTTGCGGGGCTGGGATCTGAAGTTGCATCACTCGGTTACGATTTCAGGCGGCGCCGCGCTGGCGGCGCGCACGAGATGGCCTGTTCGTCTTGTCCGGATGGCGTACGGTCTCGCAATCGCTTGCTCCCTCAATGGCTTCACGCCGCAACGGGCGGCGGCGCAGGTGCCGTTCTCGCCGTTTCAACCGGTGCGACAAAGAGAGACTGCCAAACCGCTTGCGCGCGACGTCAACGGTCCGCCGACGGTGAGCCAGCGGCTCGACGGCACCGCGTTCTTTGTCGATGATCTCGGCCACATGCTGACCGCGCGTCATGCGGTCGCGGACTGCGCCCGTATCATCGTGAACAAGGAGGGCCGGTCCGTCGCGGCGCGCGTGGTGCGCGCCTGGCTCAATCCGGACGGCACCGTCGAGCGCGTCACGTTTCCTGCGTTCGATGACGCCGGCGCGACCGAGGACCTGCGCACCATCCTGAAGCGCGGCAATGTCGGCGAGGCGCCGCCGCCGGAGATGTTGCAGCCGCTGAACCTGCGCTTCTCGCTCAATCTGCGTAAGCCCTGAGCGGTTGGTAGCGCTCGCGAAGCGAGAGCCCGAAATCCATCGAGCGGTATTTCGCGCCAAGCTGCACGGAATGCTGGACAAACTCGCCGTCGTCCCGGCTAGGGCCGGGACCCATTACCCCAAATGCGCGTTGTTGCGCGATGTTGGGGTCACAATTTCGTTCACGATGAAATGCGGTAGTTAGGGATCCCTTGGCCTTCGCTAGGACGACAACGAAGAGTCCCGTTTGCAATGTCCGCCGCGAAGTATGGGTCCCTGCTTTCGCGGGGACGACGCATGGGGTGAGCACCATGGCCAAACAACAACCCGGTCGTTCGCGCCGCACTTTCATCGGCACTGCCATCGCCGGACTTCCCGCAACCCTTCTGCTGCACAGTGCCTGCGCCTCCGACAAGATGACAAAACCGCAGGCCGAATATCAGGACACGCCGAACGGCATCTACTCCTGCGGCCTGTGCACGCTGTTCGTCGCGCCCGACGGCTGCAAGGTGGTCGAGGGTGTCGTCAGCAAGGACGGCTGGTGCAAGGCCTTTGCTCCGGTGGATTGAGTTACCCTCCCCTTCCAGGGGAGGATAAGAAAACCAGCCTACAGCTCCCGCGCATTCGAGAATGCGAACGACGATACCCGCCGCGTGGTTTCGTCGAGGATCAGGGTGCGCGTGATCGGCGGCTCGGCGCGCTGGCTGCAATTCTCGCGCTCGCAGAGCCGGCAGTTGACGCCGATCGGGGTGCCCTCGACCTTCTCCAGATCCATGCCGGTCGCATAGACGAGCTTGGCTGCATGACGGATCTCGCAGCCGAGCCCGATCGCAAAGCGCGGCTGCGGCTGCGGATAGGGCGCCACCGGCCTTCGCACCATTTGCGCGATCGAGAAGTAGCGCGTGCCGTCCGGCAGCTCGATCACCTGGCTGAGCAGGCGGTCCGGCATATCGAAGGTCGAATGCACGTTCCAGAGCGGGCAGGTGCCGCCGAATTTGGAGAACGGGAAGGTGCCGGAGGAAAACCGTTTCGACACGTTGCCGGCATTGTCGACGCGCAGCAGGAAGAACGGCACACCGCGCGCGTTCGGCCGTTGCAGCGTGGTGAGGCGATGGCAGACCTGCTCGAAACCGGCGTTGAAGCGCTGCGCCAGCACATGGACGTCGTAGCTGAGCGCCTCGGCGGCGGAATGAAATGCCTGATAGGGCATCATCGCGGCCGCCGCGAAATAGTTCGCGAGCGTGATGCGGTAGAGCCGGCGCGCGGTGTCGTCGAGCGGACCGGCGCGGCTGACGATCGCATCGATCGCGGCGCCGCATTCGACAAAGCCGATCTGCAGCGCAAGCTGGAAGCTGCGGCCGGAGCTGTCGACGAGTTCGGAGATCAAGAGCTGCCGGCGATGCCGGTCGAACCGGCGCAGCGTCTCGCGCATCACGTCGACCGGCATCACGCGGCAAACGATCGAGTGCTTTTCCCGCAGCCGCGTCGCCAGCGCCGTGAACAGGCCCTCGGTCGGTACGTTGAGTTCGTCGCGCAGGTTCTCCGCCGCGGTCTCGAGCTCCGGAAAATAGTTGCGGTTGGCCTCGATCAGGTCGCGCACCCGCTCGATCGGATTGGCGTCGAACTGCGAGCCCTCGCGGTCGGCCATCTGCGCCGCGACCAGCGTCTCGCCGCGGCGCGCCTCGGTGTAGGCGGCGTAGAGCCGTTGCAGCGCATGCGTCACGCCGGGGCAGAGCTCGGCGAGGTCGCGCAGTTCCTGCTTCGGCAGGTCGATCTGCCGGAACAGCGGATCGGAGAAGATCTCGTTGAGTTCCGCGAAGAATCGGTCCTCGTCGGCGGTGGCAAGGTCGCGCAGGTCGAGGTCATAGGTCTCGGCCAGGCGCAGCAGAATCTGCGCTGTGACCGGGCGCTGGTTGCGCTCAATCAGGTTGATGTAGGAGGGCGAGATGCCGAGCCCCTCGGCGATCTGGGTCTGCGACAGTCCCAATTGCTGGCGGATTCGCCGGAACCGCGGGCCGACGAACAGCTTCTTTCCCGACTCGCCCGGCATGGCAGACTTCCTGACCTATTTTATGACAAAATTTACAAAATGACATTTATTACAAGTTCAGATGTTACATGACATCACCAATAAAAAACAAGGTATCTATACGAACTTCGCCTTTTAGCGTTTATCTGCTGACACGCACTTCGCGATGCTCTGTCAAGAATGTCGAATTGGAGCAGGCTGCGAGGATCGGAATTCAGGCGGCTGGGCAAAGGCAGCCTTACTTTTTGAAGGAGACTGACGATGAGCAAGGGCAGCAATTTCTGGGTGATCGGCGGCGAGTTCGGCTCGATGAACTTCCACAAGCTCGTCGAAGGCTCGGCTCAGGTCCGCGGTCCGTTCAAGACCCGCAAGGAAGCCGAAGAGTGCTGGAAGGAAGTCTCCGAAGAGAGCCGCCACAAGGCCGGCGTGCGCTTCTCGATCGTCGAGGAGCCGTCGCGGGTTTCGGCGTAACCGCCAAAATTATCGACGTCAGAATTATCAAAGCTAAGAAAACGTCCAAGGACGGCGGCCCCATCCGGTTCATCCGGGTGGGGTCGACCGTTTTTGGGACAGCGCCAGGGCTTTTGATCTGGGGATAAGTGGCGGCCTAAGTGCTTGGGAACCAACGTCCTTTGCGGACGTCATGGTTGCTGATAGGTTAATGCATAGGAAACCCGTCAGTACGAGGCCGTAAGGCATGTCCGATCCGCAGAACACCGGCAGCGAGGCACGCGAGATGCGGCCGACGCTGCGAGAGGCGCTGCGGCGGGCGCGGATCGAGGCGGCCGACCGAACCGGCGTCGTCGTTGAATTGCGCGATGCCGAGGTGGCGCGGCTCGAGATCCTCAACGACGCGCTCGATCCGCTGTTCGCGCAGGTGCCGGAAAAGGTCGATCTGTTCGACCGCGGCATCAGCCAGGGCGAGACGCCGCGGCTGTGGATCGACGTCGTCGCCCATGTGCTGATGGGGCGCGACAAGCGGATCTACCGCTTCGTGCAGGACACCCGCTTCGGCCGCATCGTGCTCGCCGAATCGCACGACGTGGCTGCGATCGTCGATGCTGTCACCGACTATGTTGCGCGCCGCATGATCGAGCGCGAGCATGCGATGGTGGCAACGCCGCTGCCGGTGGCCGAGCCGCCGGCGCCGCCGCCCATGCCTGTGGCGCCGCCGAAGCGTCGCGGCGGATTCGGCATGTTCGTGCTCGGCTTCGTCCTCGGGGCGCTCGCGCTATTCGGTCTCGCGCTGCTGGCGAGCTTGCAGAACTACTGAAGCATGATCCGGAAAAGTGCGAAGCGGTTTTCCCTCGCGACAAACGCGGAACGCGTTTGCGCGGAGATCATGCTCAGATAATGGAAGGGGCGGGGGCATCGTGGTCATAACACCTGCCTCGGCATTCTTCGGCGTCCTGGCGGCCGCCGCGGTGGTCGGCAGTGCGGTGCTGTTCGGCAAATGGCAGACGTTGCGCCGTGCCGAATATATCCGCACCTTCAAATGGCCGGCGGGCTTGTTGGCCCGGCTCGAAAAGCATCATCCGGGCTTCGCCCGCAAGGACAGCGCGCTGGTGTCGCGCGGTCTGCGGCAGTTCTTCCTGGCCTATCTGATGAGCGGCAAGCGCTACGTCTCGATGCCGTCGCAGGCGGCCGACGACCTCTGGCACGAATTCATTCTCTACACCCGCGAATACGACGCGTTCTGCCGCCGTGCCTTCGGCACCTTCCTGCATCACACGCCGGCGGTCGTGCTGGTGAAGGAGCGGCGCCGGAGCAATGAGGGGCTGCGGCGGGTCTGGTGGTACTGCTGCAAATACGAGAACATCGATCCGGTCAGGCCGACGCGGCTACCGCTGCTGTTCGCGCTCGATGCCAAGCTGAACATTCCGGGCGGCTTCATCTATCACACCGACTGCGAGGCCCTGCGCCGCAGCGGCATTGCCGACAGTCCCTATTGCGGCGGCGATTTCTCGGACTCGTCGATCGACGGCTCGTCGGCGGGGTTCGGCGATTCCGGCAGCGATGGAAGCCATGGCGGCGATGGCGGTGACAGTGGTGGCCACGGCGGCGGTGACGGAGGCAGCAGCGACGGCGGAGGTGGCGGCGACAGCGGAGGCGGTTGCGGCGGTGGGTGTGGCGGCGGCGGGGGCGGGGATTAGGACAGTCGGATTTGCCTGATCTCGCGAATGCCGTCGTGACTGCCGAGGCCGCGCACGGTCTGCTCGCAGCGCCACGCGTTGCCATCACGCTCGATCGAGAACAGATTATAGGCCGCTGCTGGATAGTGCTTGCGCGCCAGCGCGGACGCCGACGGCACGCCGATCGCGGGGATCTTGCGCTCGGGGCCGTCGAACCACATCGTCGAATGAATGTGGTCGTGACCATGCAACACCAGCTCGACGCCGTGCCGCTTGAGCAGCGCCAGCAGCTGACGCGAATCGGTCAGCCGCTTGGCGCGGCCGTCGGAGTGCAGCGGGTGATGCACCAGCAGGACGCGGAAGGCGTCCTCCCGCGACAACTGCGCGAGGATCGCGTCAAGCGCTGTGAGCTGGGCGTGGCCGAGCCAGCCGGTTGCCATCAGCGGCGGCGTCGGCACCGCCGAGGAGACGCCGATCAGCGCCACCGGGCCGCGGCGGCGCACGAACGGAAAATGCGTCGCGGCGCCGTCGGCGTCGCCGCGCAGATAGTCGCTGAAGTGGCTGACGAAGCGATGCTTGGTTGCGCGCACATAGGCGTCGTGGTTGCCCGGGACGATAGTCACACCGGTGGGATCGCCGACGCCCTCCAGCCATTGCCGGGCCGGGTTGAACTCGGCATCCAGCGCCAGGTTGACGAGATCGCCGGTCACGGCGACATGGTCCGGTTGCTGCGCCTGCATGTCCGACACCAGTGCGTCGAGCACATCGCGGCGGTGGTATTTGTGACGGTTGCGCGTCCAGTTCAAATAGCCGAAGGCGCGCTTGCCGGCGAGGTCGCGCAGCCGCGCCGCCGGCATCGGCGGCAGGTGCGGGTCCGACAGGTGCGCGAGGCGGAACGCCGCCATCAGGCAATTCCCTTCGGATTGTCCGCGAAAAGTGGCCGGCAGCCGGTCATGTCGTGCTATCCCGAACGTCGTGCCCTGTATTGGCAAGAGCTGCGCAGCCGCGCAAGGATCAATGCAAGGATCAAAGCACGGATCAAACACCGAGATGTCGAGGGTTCAGTGACGATCCTGCTGGATTTACGCAAGCGCTACGAGCCGCAGATCAGGTGGGTGTTTCATTTCTACTGGCGGCTGGTCCGCAGCATGACGCTCGGCGTCCGCGCCGTGGTGCTCGATGCCGACAACAAGGTGTTCCTGGTCAAGCACAGCTACGTCCACGGCTGGTATCTGCCCGGCGGCGGGGTCGAGGTCGGCGAGAGCTTTATCGAATCGCTGCGGCGCGAGCTGGAGGAGGAGGGGCGGATCGAGCTCGTCGGAGAGCCGGTTCTGCACGGCATCTTCCACAACAGCCACGTCTCGCCGCGCGATCATGTCGCGGTCTATGTCGTCAGGAACTACCGGCAGGACCGCCTGCCGGAGCCGAATCGCGAGATCGTGGCCTGCGGGTTCTTTGATCCGGCCAATCTGCCTGACGAGACCACCCCCGGGACGCGGCTGCGGATCGCCGAGGTGCTCGAGGCCAAGCCGCCGCCGGCGACATGGCGGTGATGGACCGCGCCCGCGCCAGATGCTATCCCGCGCCCCACAATGACCGAACTATCCCTGACCATCCTGCCCGAGACCCCGAAAGACGCCCAGGCGATCGAGCGCCTGCATGAGCGCACCTTCGGGCCTGGCCGCTTCGCGCTCAGCGCCTACCGGCTGCGCGAGCATGTCGATCATCTGCTCGATGTCTCCTTCACCGCGCGGATCGGCACGCTGCTGGTCGGCTCGGTGCGCCAGCTGCCGATCATCATCGGCGATACGCCGGCCCTGATGCTCGGGCCGTTGACGGTCGAGCCGCCGTTCCGCAGCCGCGGCGTCGGCCGTGCGCTGCTCGAGCGTGCGATCAACGACGCCCGCGCCAAGGGCCACCGGCTGATCGTGCTGGTCGGCGACGAGCCGTATTATGCGCGGGTCGGCTTCAAGCCGGTCCCGAAGGGGCGGATGACGATGCCGGGCCCCGTCGACTACAGTCGTGTGCTTGTCATGGAACTGGTCGACGGCGCGTTCGAGGGCGTATCCGGGCCGATCCAGCCGGACTGGAGCAAGGCGATCTGACATTCCTGCGAGCGTCGCGGGAACGGTTGCGCACCTTCGGAAACTGAAGCACAGTTGAGGCAAGCGCCGGGACAAGACCGGCGCATGTCATATCAACAGGGAGAGTGTGCGCCATGATCAAGGTCAGTGTGATGTATCCGAACAATCCAGGCGCACGCTTCGATCACGATTATTATCGCGACAAGCATATGCCGCTGGTGAAGGCGCGGCTCGGCGACGCCTGCAAATACTACACCGTGGACAAGGGGCTCGCCGGCGGCGCCCCGGGAGCGCCCGCCACTTATGTCGGAATGTGCCACATCTTCTGCGACTCGGTTGAGGCCTTCGGGGCCGCCATGGGCAAGCACGCCCAGGAGATCATGGGCGACATTCCGAACTACACTGATCTGCAGCCGGTGATTCAGATCAGCGAAGTCGTCGTCGGCCACTGACCGGCGCGGACGTTAGAAGGTGATCCCTCTGCCGCCGACGGCAGAGGGATACGCTTTTTTTAGAACTTCAGATTGGCGAAGGCCCGCACGCCGAGGCCCGGCATCAGCACCTCGTCCTTGGTGTAGGAGACGGAGTTGCGGATGTTCTGGTTGAGCAGATTGTTACCGACCAGGCCCAGCGTCATCTCGCGTGCGCCGATCCACGACGAAGTCAGCTTGGTGTTGTAGGTGATCTCCGCGTTCAGCAGATTGTAGCCCGCGGTCGGGGTCTCGCCGATGACGGCGATGTCGTTCTGCGCGAAGGCGTGCACCAGGTTGACGCGGGTGAACCAGTTGCTGTCACGCCAGTAGACGCCGCCGCCGAGCCGCACCGGCGGGATCCGCGGCACGTTGCTGCCGTCGGTGAAGGTGGCGCGCACCACGTCGAACTGGTTCTCGATGCCCCAGATGCCGCCGTTGAGCGCGCCGATATCGAGCTGGCTCTGGAATTCGGCGCCACGGAAGATCGCGTCACGCTGCGAATAGACCGCCTGGCGTCCCTCGTTGTTCGGATCGCCATTGCCGCAGGAATCGAAATCTTCTCCGCACATCACCCCGGTCAGGCGGCGATAGATGAAATTGCTGAAGCGGGTGTAGTAGGCGGTGGCCTCGAAACGAAATGGTCCGGTCGCCTTGCGCAGGCCGATCTCGACCGATTTCGCGGTCTCGATCGTCAGGTTCGGATTGCCGATGTCGAAGGTCGCGGTCGCATCATGCGCGCCGCGCGAGAACAGCTCGGCGGGCTTCGGCGCGCGCTCGACATATTGCGCGGTGATGCTGCCGACCAGATCGCTCGGCAGGTTCTGGATCAGCCCGACGCTGCCGCTGACCGGCGTGTAGGACAAGTTGCGCGACACCGCGCTCTGTGGCGCACCGTCGGGCAGGAAGTCCGCGGGGAAATCCGGCGTCGATCCGTGCAGCTCGATATGCTCGATGCGGCCCGCGATCTGCGCCTTGGTCTGGTCCGTGAACTTGAACTCGTTGAACACGTAGCCGGCGACGCGGTTGTTGTTGTTCGGGCTCCACAGGCCGTTGAACAGCGCGCCCGGATCGTCCGGGCTCGGCGCGGTCAGCTCCTGATGTCCGGCCTGCAAGCCGAACGCTGTGGTCACCGTGGCGAAGCGCGCGTTGAACGGCATCATCTGCACCTCGACGCGGGCCTCCTGCTCCTTGTTGGTGAAGGTCTGGCGCACGCCGTCGCTGAACAGATCGGTCGGATCGGCAAGACCGAGCTCATTGTGGCGATAGTCGGTTGCGCCGACCCAGAACCGCACCGCGTCGATTGCAGCCGCATCGGGCCGGTACTCGCCCTTCACGGCGATCTTGGTCTGGTGTGCGTCGATCCGGGTCTGGTGGTCGGCGCCGTCGATGCCGGGGATGTGGTACAGCGAGTCGTTCTGGGTGATCGCCGCGCCGATATAGCCGCCCTGGAAGAAGTACGATGCTCCGACCGATGCACCGTCCGACTGCGTCGCGGAGTTCGGCTGGCGGCCGCCCACCGGCCGGGTCTGGTCGAACAGATACGGATAGCTCGGGATGTTGTAGTCGCTGGTGGTGCGGCCATAGACGTCGGCATGCACGGCGACATTGTTGCCGCCGGCATCCAGCAGCATGCCGCCTTCGACGCCGCGATTGACAGAGCTCACCGAGGTGCGGGTCTCGACATTGAGGCAACCCGGGCCGCCGGCATCGGCGAGCGGCGCCTTCACCGGCAATCCGTAGCTCTGGAACGGCGTCGCCGCGCAGGTCGGCATCGTGTCGGGGATGCGGTTGTTGGTGGCGCTGACCACGCCGCCGATCGAGGTCGAGCCGTAGCGCAGCGCGGCAGGTCCCCGCACCACCTCGATCTGGTTGGTCGAGAACGGATCGATCGGGACGAAATGATCTTCGCCGAGATCCGAGACGCCGCCGCCGCCGAGGCCATTCTCGACGATGCCGACGCGGTTGACATCGAGGCCCCGGATGATCGGCCGGCTCGACGCGCCGGGCGCAAAGCTCGAACCGGTGATGCCGGGCTTGGAGAACAGGAGATCGCCGAGCGTGGCGCCGCCGGAGCGCCGCAGCTCCTCGTTGGGCACCACGGTGACGGTCGCGAACTGGTCGGTGACGACGGGCAGCACGCCTTGTTGCGGTGCTGGCGCCGCTGCCACAGGCGTCGGCTGCGCCGTGGCGGCGCGTTCGCTGCTGCGGCTCGGCACGGCCCGGACCGCGCGGGTCGGCGTGCGCGTCGGCACGGTGCGATGGCGCTGGATCGGGCTTGGCGCCGTCACGGTGATGTCAGGCAGTTGCGCCGGCGGGTCATCGGCCAGTGCGGCGCCATGCATTGCGCCGAGCAGCAGCCAGCTCGCGCCTCCGATGTGGAGTGCTCGTTTCGTCTGAAGTGTCATTGTTCTGGTCCAGCCCCGTCGACATGACGGATCGATTCCGATTTGCCCGGCGGAAGCCGGCCGCAATCGTGGCGCGGCCGTCCGCTCAGGGCGTGCAGCAATCAGTCGATGTCAGGACAGAGGAGGTGCGCGGGAGTGGAACGCCGCAGGCGCCGACTTCAGATGGATGAATTCGGCATTGGTGGTGCGGAACAGGAGCTCGACGGCTTCCGGCAGCAACAGCACCGGCGGCGCCGTGAACAGCACGCTGCTCGCGAGCGACATCACGGCGCAGATCGCGCAATTGTCGGCCGGATGCCGGTCACGGTCCTGTTCGGTGGGCGGCTGTGTCCCGGTCACCTGGACCGCGAGATCAGGCGTTGCCGAGGTCCCGATATAGGCGAGATCGAGCAGCGACAGGCCGCCGCTCTGGGCTGCGGGCGCGGCTTGTGCGGCCGCGATGGGGTGGAAATGCCCGAACGACAGCACGAACTGGACAGCGAGCGCGAACAGCGCCAGCCGCGAGCCAGTCTTGATGTGCCTTCGGAACCAGTTCATGCGCCCCACCAATCGGGAGCGCGCGAACACCCCAGCGGTCCCGATGTTACATTATAACATCGGACGGCGAGCGCGATGTCAACCAACGTTCAGACACACTGTGTCGATGTGTTGCCGGTGTGGGTTTGACGCAACGCCGACCCGAGCCCGGAGGGCTCAGCGTCCCTCACGCAGCCAGGTTGCGGCGAATGCGCCGAGCAACAGCAGCAGGCCGACCAGGCCGGCGAACATCGGCAGCACGCCGACGCCCTTGACCACACTGGCATCGCGCATCTTGACGCCGAGCCAGCCGTCGCCGCGGAAGATCGTGGAGGCGCGCACCGGCACGATGCGCGGCATGTCGAGGCTCGACCCGTCGACGATGCGCCGCGCGTCGCCGCCGGTTGCCTGCGCCAGCGGCTTCAGCATCTCGGTGGTCGAGGTGACCTCCGAGAATTCCTTCGGGTTGGTCGGACCGACATTGATCAGCGCCTTCAGCGTGCCGTCGGTGGCCTGCCACAGGCCGAGCTCGCTCGCGGGCAATGTCGCGCGCCATTCGCCGGGATCCCCGGCGGTGAGCGTCATTTCATGCGTGACGCCGCTCGGCGACGTCACGGTGACCGGCGCGACGGTGTCGGCCATGGTCTGGCGCACCACCATGAGGTCCTTGCCCTGCACCTGCATGCGCAGCGCCTCTTCGTCGAGGTCGGGCTGCTTCATCAGCCAGTGCGACACCCGCCGCAACAGATCGAGATGCGGGCCGCCGCCTTCATAACCGCGCGCCCACAGCCAGATCTGGTCGGACAGCAGCAGTGCGACGCGGCCTTCGCCGAAGCGCGACAGCAGCAGCAGCGGCTTGCCGTCGGCGCCGGTCATCACCGGCGGGTTGATCGCGTTGCGGGTATCGACGGTGCGGAAGAACCGGCTCCAATGCGGCGGCTCGGTGTTCGAGCCCTCCAGCCCGCGCGTCACCGGATGGCGTTTCCCGGCATCGCTCAAATGCGCATAGAACGGTTTCTCGGTGACGCCGACCGGCTCGGCCGGCAGCACCGAATCCAGCGGCGTGCGCCAGATGCTGGTGGTCGAGGCGTAGTCCGGGCCGGCGGAGACCAGCACCGCGCCGCCGGAACGGACATAGCGCGCGATGTTGTCGAAATAGGCGATCGGCAGCACGCCCTGGCGGGCATAGCGATCGAAGATGATCAGCTGGAATTCGTTGATCTTCTGCTGGAACAGCTCGCGGGTCGGAAACGCGATCAGCGACAGCTCGTTGATCGGCGTGCCGTCCTGCTTCTCCGGCGGCCGCAGAATGGTGAAGTGCACGAGATCGACGCTGGGGTCGGACTTCAACAAATTGCGCCAGGTGCGCTCGCCGGCATGCGGCTCGCCTGACACCAGCAGCACGCGCAGCTTGTCGCGGACGCCGTCGATCGCGACCACGGCGCGGTTGTTGACCGGCGTCAGCTCGTTCTCGAGCGGCGAGGCCTCGATCTCGACGATGTTGGGACCGGCATGCTTGATGTCGATATCGACGCTCGAGGTCTGGCCTGACGTCATCGTGCGTTCGTTGATCACCTCGCCGTCGCGGCGGATCGTGACCTTGGCGCGCTCGCCGGTGACGCCCTGGTCGTCGAGCCGGAAAGTAATGGTCTGGGTCTGGCCGACGATGCCGAAGCGCGGCGCGGCCGTGATCGCGATGCGGCGGTCGCGCTCGTCCTTGCGGCCGGTGATCAGGGCGTGGACCGGGGCCTGGAAGCCGAGTGCCTGGGCGTTGGCGGGAATGTCGTGCACGCGGCCGTCGGTGATCATGAACGCGCCGGCGACGCGCTCGACCGGAACGTCCGACAGCGCCGACGTCAGCGCGCCGAACAGTTTGGTGCCGTCGGTTTCGCCGTCGGCCTGACCGGCCTCGACGACGCGGACCTCAAGGCCCTTGATCTGCTTCAGGCTGTCGACCAGCGTCTGCTTGGCTTTCTCAGTCTCCTGGTTGCGCGTGCCGAAATTCTGGCTCGGGCTCTTGTCGACCACCACGGCGGCGACCGAGGTCAGCGGCTCGCGGTCCTCGCGGGTGAAGGAGGGATTGGCCAGCGCCAGCAGGATCAGCGCCAGCGCGGCGACACGCACCGCGGCGCCGCGCGCGCGCGACAGCAACAGCAGTGCCGCGATCACGACGATCGCGCCGAGCCCGAGCCACAGCACGATCGAAGGAACCAGCGGTGTGAACGCAATACCGTAGTTCATATTATTGTCCCAGCCGCTCGATCAAGGCAGGCGCGTGCACCTGATCGGCCTTGTAGTTGCCGGTCAGCGTGTACATCACGATGTTGACGCCGGCGCGGAAGGCGAATTCGCGTTGCCGCGGCTCGCCCGGCGTCAGCGGCAGCATTGGCTGCCCGTCGGGGCGGATCGCCCAGGCGCCGGCAAGGTCGTTCGACGTGATGATGATCGGCGAGACGCCGTCGCCGCCACGCGCCGGACGCTGCGCGGCTTCGTCGTCGTCCTCGCGCGGCAGCGCCTCGACCCAGGTCTGGCCCGTGTTGAAGCGGCCGGGGAAGTCGCGCAGCAAATAGAACGTCTTGGTCAGCACGTGCTCGCGCGGCACCGGCTCGAGCTCGGGCACGTCGAGGGTCGACAGCAATTCGCGCAGCGTCTGCATGCCCGGGGTCTGCGACGAGCCATTGTCACCCGGCGGAGCCTCGACCGCGTCGCGGGTGTCGAAGATGACAGTGCCGCCCTGCTTCATGTAGGCGTCGATTTTGTTGATGGCGTCCTGCGGCGGCTTCGGCGCGCCCGGCACGATCGGCCAGTAGATCAGCGGGAAGAACGCCAGCTCGTCGCGCGCCGGATCGATGCCGACGGGGTCGCCGGCCTCCAGCGCGGTGCGCTGCCCGAGGAACAGCGTCAGGCCGGACATCCCGGCCTTGACGATAGAATCGACGTCGGCATTGCCGGTGACGACATAGGCGAGCCGGGTCTGCGTCACCGCCTTGATCGCGAACTCGTCGCTGGTCTCGGCCCGGGTCGATGACGGTGCGATCGCCACCAGCATGAAAGCGAGGGCCAGCACCGCCGGCGCGGCGCGGCGCCGGATCAGCGCGGCGAGGCCGCCGCCGAGCATCGCCACCACGATGGCATCGAGCAGGAACAGCGCGAGGGCGGTCGACAGCATGATGCCGCGCAGGTCGCGCGGTTCGGCGTTGGTGTAGGTCGCACGTTTGGCGCGCAGGCCGGACGTGTCGAGCGGCGCGATGCGGTCGGCGGAGGCCAGCGTGTTGACCGCGATTGGACTCTCGGCGGTGCCGTAGAAGCCGGGCGGATGGTCCGAGGTGCCGCGATCGCGATAATCCGCCGGCATCGGCTTGGCGGTCGAGGGCGGCGGCCCGAAAGCGCCGAAGCCATCGAGCGTGCGCAGCGGCGCGACCATCTCTGCGGTGGGATCGCTGGCGACGCCGGGGCCGGGCTTCGAGGTGTAGCCGGACATGTCGATCAGCCGGCGCAGCATCTCGACGAAGGTGCCGGACATCGGCAGATCCGACCAGCGCATGTCGGCGCCGACATGGAACAGGCTGACCACGCCCTTGCCGCGATGCTCGCCGGTGACGAGCGGCGTGCCGTCTTCGAGCGAGGCCCAGCTCTTGGTCGCAAGCACGGCGTCGGGCTCGGCCAGCACCTGGCGGCTCACGGTGATGTCTTTCGGCACGGTGAGGCCCGCGAACGGACCGTCGGCGGCGAATGAGGCCATGTGTTGCGGCTTCTCCCAGGTCAGGCTACCGCCGAGCGTGCGGCCGCCGCGGCGCAGCTTGACGGGAACGAGGTCGTCATCGGCCTGGGCGAGGCGGGGGCCGGCGAAGCGCACCAGCACGCCGCCCTGTTCGATCCAGGCGTTAAGCCGGTCGCGGATCTCCGGCGACAGCGCGCCGACATCGGCCATCACGATCATCGGCAGCCGCTGATCGAGGAATTGCCCGATCACCTGCTGTGGCGCGCCGCGATCGCCGAGCCTGACATCGGCGAACGGCGACAGCGCGCGGGAGAGATAGAAGGTCGAGGCCAGCAGCGGTTGCGCGGTATCGGTGCTCGCGCCCGAGACCACGCCGATGGCGCGGCGGCGCCAGCGCCGGTCGAGCAGCTGTACGGCGCCGGCGGAATGCTCGCCGGAGATTTCCAGCCGCGAGATGTCGTTGCGCAGCTCGACCGGAAGATCGAACGCGGCTTCGGTCTCGCGGTCCTGCGGGCCGAAACTGTAGCGGGCTTCGCCGATCGGCGAGCCCTTGGCGTCGACCGCGCGCACCGTCCCGGCCGCGATGCCGTTCTCGGTGCGCAGCACCTTCACCGTCATCTTGGCGGCGGCGTTCTCGGCCGCGACCAGCGCCTGCGCCGACTGCGCGCCGCCGGCATAGATCGTCAAATTGCGGCTCTCGATCACCTTGGCGAGACCTTCGGTGAATTCGCTGCCGCGGCCGGTGTCGACGCCGTCGGACAGCCAGGCGATGTCGCAGTCGCCGGTCGATTTGAGGAAACGCTCGAGCGTGGCGAGGGTTTCAACGCGATCGACCGAGTAGGGCTTCGGCGCGAGCTGGCGCAGCGCGACGCGCGCGGCGCCGGCCGGCATCAGCGTGATGTCGCGCGTAGGCTCCGACAGCGGCACCAGCGCGACGCCGCGGCGGTCGCTGTCGGCATTGGTGATCAGTTCGTCCGCCGCCTTGATCCGCGCATCCCAGCTCGAGGCCGCGCTCCAGCCGTCGTCGAGCAGGATCACCAGCGGCTGTTTGCCTGCGGCAACGCCGGTCTGCGGATTCCAGATCGGCCCGGCGGCGGCGAAGATGACGAGCGCAGCGGCGGCGAGCCGCAGCAGAGTCAGCCACCACGGGGTGCGTGACGGCGTCTCTTCCTTGGGCGCGATGTCGAACAGCAGGCGCGTCGGCGGGAATTCGACCCGCCGCGGCCGCGGCGGCATCACGCGGAGCAGCCACCACAACACCGGCAGGCTGACCAGCCCCAGCAGCAGCAGCGGTTCGGCGAAGGAGAGGGGGAGGCCTGCGATCATGCGCTGCGTCCCGCCTTGACCGTTGAGCGGCCGCTGCCCTTGCTCGCCATCATGCCGGCATGCAGGAAGAGCAGCAGCTCGGCCGCGGAGCGGCTGGTGGTGTGGGTCGAGAACAGCCAGTCGAGCCGGTTGGTCTCGGCGCGGATCTGGTCGCGATGCAGCGCGACGCGGGCGACGTAATCGCTGGCCCAGCTTTCCGCACGGCCCGCGGTGATGACACTACCGGCCTCCGGCTCGACGAATTCGACACGGCCGGAATAAGGGAAGGTCTCTTCGGCGGGGTCGACGACCTGGATCATCGTGCCATGCGCGCCCGTTGAGGCGAGCCCGCCCAGCATCGTCGTGATCTCGGAGAGCGGCGACCAGAAGTCCGACAGCACCACGATCTCGGCGAGCGACGACGGCACAAAGGACGGCGGCAGGCTGGCGCGCGTCGTCTCGTCGTGCAGGATCGCCTGCGCCATCTTGTCGACCACGGCGCGGCTGCCAGTCGGATTCATCAGGCCGGGAATGCCGACGCGCTCGCCGCCGGCAACAAGCAGCTCGGCCAGCGCGAAGGCGACGATCAGCCCGCGTTCGAGCTTGCTGTCGCGCGCCTCGCGCGAGGCAAACGCCATCGACGGTGAGCGGTCGGGCCAGATCCAGATCGTGTGCGCGGCCTCCCACTCCTGCTCGCGAACATAGAGATGGTCGTCGCGTCCGGAGCGGCGCCAGTCGACGCGCTGCGCCGGCTCGCCCGAGACGAAGCGGCGGTATTGCCAAAAACTCTCGCCGGTGCCGGCGCGGCGGCGGCCATGCAGGCCATGGATGACATTGGCCGCGATGCGGCGGGCCTCAAGCACCAGGCGCGGCAGCGATGCGGCGAGCGTTCGGCTTTCGCCATCTGCACGTCGAACCGCAAGGATCTCCTCGTTCTGGTGCTTGTTGTCTGCGGCCATCAACCGATCCGTGCCTTCAATTGCTTGATCACGTCGGGGATAGTGCGACCCTCGGCGCGCGCCGAGAAGGTCAGCGCCATGCGGTGCTTGAGCACGGGCTCGGCGAGATCGAGCACGTCGTCGATCGACGGCGCGAGCCGTCCGTCGAGCAGCGCGCGGGCGCGCACCGCCAGCATCAAGGACTGGCTGGCGCGGGGACCGGGTCCCCAAGCGATCAGTTTGCCGGCTTCGCCGCCCTCGGTGCCGGGACGCGCGGCGCGCACCAGCGTCAGGATCGCCTCGACCACGGAATCGCCGACCGGCAGGCGCCGCACCAGGCGTTGCGCCGACAGCAGCGTCTCGGCGTCCATCGACGGCTTGGCATGCGCCTCTTCGGCGCCGGTGGTCTCGAACAGGATGCGCCGCTCGGCGTCGCGATCGGGATAGTCGACGTCGATTTCCATCAGGAAGCGGTCGAGCTGCGCCTCGGGCAGCGGATAGGTGCCTTCCTGCTCGAGCGGATTCTGCGTCGCGAGCACGTGGAACGGCTTCGGCAAATCATGTCGCGCACCGGCAATGGTGATGTGCTGTTCCTGCATGGCTTGCAGCAGCGCCGACTGGGTGCGTGGGCTGGCGCGGTTGATCTCGTCGGCCATCAACAGCTGCGCGAACACCGGGCCCGAGATGAAGCGGAACGAACGCTTGCCGGCGGAGCTCTCGTCGAGCACTTCGGCGCCGAGGATGTCGGAGGGCATCAAGTCGGGCGTGAACTGGATGCGCTTGGCGTCGAGCCCGAGCGTGACGCCGAGCGTCTCGACCAGCTTGGTCTTGGCGAGGCCGGGGACGCCGATCAGAAGCGCATGGCCACCGGACAGGATCGTCACCAGGGTGTTTTCGATCACCTGGTCCTGGCCGAAAATAACCGTGGACACCGCTTCCTTGGCGGCCTTGATCTGGCCCGCGACCTGCTCGGCCGAACGGACGATCACATCCTCCAGTTTCTCGACGCTGTCTGCACCAGCCATTCGATCAGCTCCTTCTCGACGATTGCGCGCGATTCCCGCGTCGTCATCTCATGACCCTCATGCTAAACCTGCGCGAAGGCCATGTATTCGTTGAATTAAACTATCCCCACCTTATCGGTATTTCAGGGTATGAACGGCATCACGATGTGGCGAGAATATCATCCCGACCACATCTGAAGGCGACGTGCACCAAATGTGCCAGATTGAGGGTTGGAAACTTTAAGGCAAACAATGGCGAAGCAAGGGCAGAGCGATTCCGGCGGTGAAACTACGGGGCTCGGAAGCAGGGGCCTCGACGGGCTTACCACCGCTGCCAATCAAGCTGCGACATCGGGTCCTGCCGGACGCAAGGGCCTGCCCCCGGTTCATTTGTGGAATCCGCCGTTCTGCGGCGACCTCGACATGCGAATCGCGCCCGACGGCACCTGGTTCTACATGGGAACGCCGATCGGCCGCCCCGCGCTGGTGCGGCTATTCTCAACAATCCTGAAGCGCGAGGACGGCAAGCACTTTCTCGTGACACCAGTGGAGAAAGTCGGCATCCGCGTCGACGATGCGCCGTTCCTTGCCGTGGAAATGCAGACCGAGCAAGATGCGCGCGGCCGGTTGCTCAGGTTCCGCACCAATGTCGACGACTGGGTCGATTGCGAGAAGGGCCACGGCCTCAGATTTGAAGCCGCCGACGATGGCGGATTGACGCCCTATCTGCATGTCCGCGCCGATCTATGGGCGAAGGTGACCCGTGCGCTCTACTACGATCTGGTTGACATGGGCGAGGAGCGGATGGTCGATGGTCAGGAGATGTTCGGCATCGAGTCCGGCGGCGAGTTTTTCTCGATGGCCGATGCCAGCCAGGTGAGGGGCGCACTTTGAACGAGCCGTTGCTGAAGGTGAAGCCGGCGACGATCAGCTCGACGGAATTCTTCGCGCGAGCCCGCACGCGGCTCAATTTCGAAGTGCCGCCGGGGCTGGTCGATCCGCATATCATTCCGCGCACTGGAGATTCCGGCAACGACCGCATGCTCGAGATCGTGGCCCAGGAGCAGCCGGTGCGGCCGGCGGCGGTGCTGATCCCGGTGGTCGATCATCCCGAGCCGACCGTGCTCTTGACGCAGCGCTCGCCGCATCTGTCGAGCCATGCCGGCCAGATCTCGTTTCCCGGCGGCAAGATCGACGCTACCGATGCCTCGCCGCTCGACGCCGCGCTGCGCGAGGCCTGCGAAGAAGTCGGGCTCAAGCGGGAATTCATCGACCCGGTCGGCTATCTCGACCTCTATGGCACCGCGTTCGGCTTCCGCATCCTGCCGACAGTCGCCAAGGTGAAGCCCGGCTTCACGCTTGAGATCAACGAGGCCGAGGTCGTCGATGCCTTCGAAGTGCCGCTCGCTTTCCTGATGAATCCCGAGAATCATCAGATCCACACCAAGGAATTCCGCGGCATGGACCGGTCCTACTACGCGATGCCGTTCGCCGAGCGCTACATCTGGGGCGCGACCGCGGGCATCCTGCGCGTGCTGTATGAGCGGATCTATCTGTCATGATCCGCACGGTATTGACCGAGATCGGAGTCTTTCTGATCCCTTTCGCGGTCTATGCCATCTTCCTGATCGCGACGCGGTCCGGCGTGACGTTGCCGGCATCCTGGCCGCTCCACATGATCGCGAAGCTGACGCTGGCGGCGCTGGTGATGGTGATCGTGAGTTTCGTGCTGCTTGCCGAATTGACCGGCGCGCCGCCGAACTCGACTTATGTTCCCGCTCACATCGAGAATGGCAGGCTGGTGCCCGGAGTTGAGCGATGAGCGAGGTGCGCTTGTTGTCCGACGCGCCGTGGCTCGCTTCGGGGCCGGCGGCGCGCGTGCTCGGTCTGCTCAATGCCGATGGCGAGGAGGCACGGGTGATCGGCGGCGCCGTGCGCAACGCGCTGATGCGGATTCCGCTCGCCGATATAGACATCGCCACCACGGCGCTGCCGGAAGAGGTGATCCGCCGCGCCAAGCGGGCGAGTATCAAGAGCGTGCCGACCGGCATCGAGCACGGCACGGTGACGCTGGTCGTCGACGGCCAGCCGGTCGAGGTGACGACGCTGCGCGAGGACACCGAGACCTATGGCCGCAAGGCCAAGGTGGCGTTCGGGCGCGACTGGGTGCGCGACGCCGAGCGGCGCGACTTCACCATCAATGGCCTGTCGGTCGACGCCTCGGGCGTCGTGCACGATCACGTCGGCGGCCTCGCCGACATCGAGGCGCGGCGGGTGCGTTTCATCGGCGATCCCGCGCAGCGGATTGCCGAGGATTATTTGCGCATCCTGCGCTTCTTCCGTTTCCATGCCGCCTATGCTGCCGGCGCGGTCGATCGTGCCGGCTATCTCGCCTGCATCAGTGGGCGCGCCGGCTTGACGGGCCTGTCGGCCGAGCGCATCCGCATGGAGATGCTCAAGCTCTTGGTTGCGACCGGCGCCGCGGGCGCGGTGGTCGCGATGGGCGATGGCGGGTTGCTGCAGCCGCTGTTCGGCGGCGTCGCCTATACCGGACCGTTCGGCGCGATGATCGAGATCGAGCAGCTGATGGCGCTGGCGCCGAGCGCGATGCGCCGGCTCGCCGCGCTGACGGTTGCGGTGACCGAGGACGCGCGGCGGATCGCAAGCCGGCTGCGGCTCTCCAACGCCGAGGCCAAGGCGCTGGACTCGATGGGCCATCGCTGGTGGCGCCTGCCCGGCATGGACGAGGCCCATGCCAGGCGCCGGCTCTACCGGCTCGATGAGGAGCCCTATCGTGACCGGCTGCTGCTCGCCTGGGCGCGAACCGGCGCAGGCCGCGATGTCGAGCAATGGCGCGCGCTCGCGACACTGCCGCAACGCTGGCGCGCGCCTCACTTTCCCTTGAGGGCATCGGATTTCATCGCGCGGGGGATTGCCGAAGGACCGGCATTGGGGCATGTCCTGACCTTGGCCGAGGATGCTTGGCTGGCCGCGGATTTCCCGCTGGATCCGCAGGTGTTGTCTGGCATCGCCGACCAGACCGTTTCCCGTTTCACCCGCGATCATCGGCTTTGAATTTCCTCTCCGGCTTCGCAGACATCTCGCTCCTTCAAATTCTGCTTGTCGCAGCCGTTGCGCTGTTTGCTTCCGTGATCGGCGGTCTCGCCGGCTATGGCACCGGCGCCTTGATGCCGCTGGTGCTGGTGCCGATGGTCGGTGCCGAGCCGGTGGTGCCTATCATCGCGATCTCGTCGATCTTCACCAATTCCAGCCGCTTCATCGCCTTTGTCAGATTTGCCGATCGCCGCAAGGCTCTCATAGTGATCGCGGCGGCGCTGCTCTCCACGGCGCTCGGTGCTTACGGCTATACGCGGCTCACCAGCGCCGGCGCCTCGCTCGTGATCGGCACCATGCTGATCCTGAGCGTGCCGCTGCGCCGGCTGCTGCGCAAGCACAGCGTCAGGATCGGCGAGCGGGGCCTTGCGGCCGGCGCGGTCGGCTATGGCGTCGTGGTTGGCGGCACCGCGGGCTCGGGCGTGATCCTGCTGTCGCTGTTGATGGCGGCGGGCCTCGAAGGCGCGGCCGTGGTCGCAACCGACGCAGTGATTTCGCTGACGAGTGCCGCGGTCAAGATCTCGGTGTTCGGGCTGACCGGCGTCATCACCGCGCAGGTGCTGGCGCTTGCGCTTCTGATCGGACTGGTCGCCATTCCCGGCGCGTTCCTCGCCAAGGCCTTTGTCGAGCGGATGCCGGTGCATATCCACACCGCGATCCTCGATGCCGCCGTGATCACCGGCGGTGCGGTGATGATCACGAGCGCGTTGCGCGCGCTCTGACCGAAAGCGGAGACGATGCTGCCGGCGCTTCGCCAGACAGCATCGCCTGAGAAATCTTACGCAGCCTTGTCAAGCGGCCTTGCGCTTCTTGCGGCCGCCGTGATCCTCGTCGTCATCCTCTTCTTCCTCGTCGTCCTCTTCCTCGTCATCCTCTTCTTCTTCGTCGTCTTCCTCGTCATCTTCCGGATCGAGCTCGGTCGATTCGAGCGCGACGAGCGGCAAGGTTTCGCGAAACAGATCGCCGTCCGTGCCCATCCACAGGCACTCGACCTTGTCCTCGTCGACTTCGACGACCGTGATCGGATGGCCGCCGGACTTCAGCATGACAACATCGCCTGGTTTCAGTTCCATGATTTTCCCTCCGCGCTGGATGACGCGGACGGCAGGCTAGCGACCGGTGATGACAGTCAAATCACGGCCGGTAGCTGCGGTGATGGAATCGACGTGGAAAACAGCCGTCGCGGCTATTTGCGTGCAGCAGGAACCAGTTCGCTCAACGAGCGGATGATGCGATCCGGCTTGATCGTCGATCCCGGCGGCAGCCCCACACCGTGCACATCCATCCAGATCGCGTAGATGCCGAGCCGCTGCGGCGCAACGACTTCCCATTCGAGATTGTCGCCGATCATCCAGGTGTCCGACGCGGTGACGCCGAGTGCCTGCATTGCGTGCAGATAGGCGCGCTCCTCCGGCTTGCCGAAGCCGTGCTCGCCCTCGATCTGGATGTGATCGAAGCGATGGCCGAGCGCGAAGCGCTCGACCTTGGCGCGCTGCATGTCGGCGGCGCCGTTGGTGACCAGCGCGAGCTTGATGCCGAGCGCTTTGAATGTATCGATCGCTTCATGCGCGCCGGGGAAGACGAACATCTCCTCCTCGCGATAGGCGGTGAAGCGATCGGCGATGCGGTCCGCGAGCTCGTCGGGCAGCGCGCGGTGCCCGGCTGCAGCCAACGCCGCGAAGCCGCCCTTTACGGTCAGCCGCCGTGCTTCGCCGAGCTTGATCCGCCAGATCGGCTCGGCGGTCGACCAGAATTGCCGCGCGTAAGCCAGCAGCGCGGTCGCGACCTGGTCCGGGGGCAGGGGCGCCAGCTCCTCCGCGAATTCGGTGGTGATCGTGTTCCAGGCGATCTCGGGGCGTCCGTAGGCCGACAGGATGGTGTCATCCATGTCGATCAGCATCGCGCGCGGCAGTTTCATTACGGCCATTTCACCTCCGGCGGCAGCGACGACAGGATCGAATCCACATTGCCGCCGGTCTTCAGGCCGAAGATGGTGCCGCGATCATAGAGCAGGTTGAATTCGACATAGCGCCCGCGGCGGACCAGCTGCTCGTCGCGGTCCTCCGCACTCCAGGCGGCCGCGAAATTGCGCCGCACAAGGTCGGGATAGATTTTTAGGAAGCTGCGCCCGACGTCCTGGGTGAAGGCGAGATCGGCCTCCCAGTCGCCGCTGTCGTGCCAGTCGTAGAAAATGCCGCCGATGCCGCGGGCTTCCTTGCGGTGCGGCAGATAGAAATAGTCGTCGCACCACTTCTTGTACTTGTCGTAGTCGGCGACGCCGTTTGGCCCGGTGCACGCCTCCTTCATTGCGGCGTGGAAGGCGAGCGTATCGGGGTCCTCCTGGGTCCGCCGCCGGTTCAATACCGGCGTCAGATCGGCACCGCCGCCGAACCAGGCCTTGGTGGTGACCACGAAGCGGGTATTCATGTGCACGGCGGGCACGTTCGGATTGCGCAAATGTGCGATCAGCGAAATTCCGGAGGCCCAGAACCTCGGATCGTCGGCGGCGCCGGGAATCTGCGCGCGGAATTCGGGAGCGAACTCGCCATGCACGGTCGAACAGTGCACGCCGACCTTCTCGAACAGCCGGCCCTTCATGATCGACATCACGCCGCCGCCACCGGGCTTGCCGGTGTGATCGGTGCGGTCCCAGGGGGTGCGCACGAACCGGCCGGCATCGCCGGGATAGAGCGCGGAGGGGGCGTCGTCCTCGAGCTTCTCGAAGGCTGCGCAGATCTCGTTGCGCAGTGCCTCGAACCAGCTGCGCGCGCGCGCCTTGCGGTCCTCGATGATGGCGGGGTCTGTTGGCAGCATGACTAACCTTGCGGGCCGAAGTAAGTGCAGCTCTCGTTGCAGCTGTCCCGATGCACGCTGACGCGGGTCAGCTTGCCCGCGTGCTGCAAGCGCTCCCAGATGAAGCGCGAGAGATTTTCCAGCGTCGGGACACCGATCGCTTCGATCTTGTTCAGGAACTTATGATCGAGCGTCTTCTGCACCTCGGCCATCGCGCGTTCGAGCAGGCCGAGATCGATCACCATGCCGGTTTTTGGATCCGGCGTGCCGCGGACGGTAACCTCGGCTCGAAAGGAGTGGCCGTGAATCTCCTCGCTGGCGGTGCCAAAGGTCGTTCCGGACAGCGCATGCGCAGCTTCGAACCGAAACGCTTTCGTCAATTCCCACATCTCGTTCAACAATCCGATTCTGTTAGTTTATCTAATCCCGAGCGTCTTGTGCGTCTGTACGCTGAGGCGCCATTGCGGGTGCTTCAGGCAATAGGCGATCGCCCGCTCGGTATTCTCGATCACGTCGGGGCCGTCCATCGGCTGCAGCGAGAAACGCTCGAAGGAAAGCCCCGCAAAATCCTCGGGCGCGTTCTCCATCTGCGGATAGACCAGCTTGAGCTCGTGTCCCTTGCGCACCACGAGCTCGGATGCGGCCTTGGGGCTGACGCAGATCCAGTCGAGCCCGTCGGGCGGGGCGATGGTGCCGTTGGTCTCGATCGCGATCGCAAAGCCGTGGCCGTGCAGGGCCTCGATCAGGGCGGGATCGACCTGTAGCAGCGGCTCGCCGCCGGTCAGCACCACGTAACGGTCGGCCGCGCCGCCGGTCCATTGCGCGGCGATGGTGCCGGCGAGGTCTTCGGCCGTCGCATAGCGGCCGCCGAGGGTGCCGTCGGTGCCGACGAAATCGGTGTCGCAGAACCGGCAGACCGCGCCGGCGCGGTCCTGCTCGCGGCCGCTCCACAGGTTGCAGCCGGCAAACCGGCAGAACACGGATGCGCGGCCCGCATGGGCGCCTTCGCCCTGCAGGGTGAGAAAGATCTCCTTGACCGCGTAGCTCACCAAAAATCCCTTAAGTTACCGAACCGGCGATTCCCGAGCCGGCAATTCCTGATTCGGTTTGCCGCAGCGCCTCACCGACGGCCATGGCCGCCGTGACCGCCACATTGAGCGAACGCATGGTCGGCCTGATCGGAATCACCAGCCGTGCATCGGCAGCCGCCACCACCGCGTCGGTCACCCCTGCCGTTTCGCGCCCGAACAGCAGGACATCGGAGGCCGTATACGCGAAATCAAGGTAGGATTTCGCTGCCTTGGTCGTGAACAGCACCAGCCGGCATCCGGCCGCGGCCCGCCATTCCTCGAATTTCGACCATGAGTCGTGACGCTTCAACCGCACATGGTCCAGATAGTCCATACCCGCCCTGCGGAAATTCCGGTCCGAGGTGTCGAAACCCGCCGGTTCGATGATATGGGCCGACACGTCCAGGCAGGCGCACAGGCGCAGAATCGTCCCTGTATTCTGGGGGATGTCGGGCTGGAACAGCGCGATCTGCATGGTGCGGACGACCTGTGAAATCCGGATGAAATTGTCTCAATAAAACATCGCTCGGCGCGGATTTCGTGCATTGCACGTGTGCGAGCCGATAGCGGGCTTGCGCTCGTCCGGCAAGGGTGCCAATAGAACGATTCTGGACTGCTGTTCCGCCATTTGGGGTGGGGAATAGTGGTTTTCTGCCGCCGCGGGGGCCGCGGGCGCCGGCAGCCTTTCTTGGGACGCCTCCCGGCGTCTCTGGGGCGGTTCCACCGGCTGCAGAAAAGAAAGGGCTAGGAATCGTGACGACAGCGTCTTCGGCGGACCATCCGACACGCCGTGATTTTCTCTTTGTTGCAACCGGAGCTGCCGCCGCCGTCGGCGCAGCCGCCACCGTGTGGCCGCTGGTTGCCCAGATGAACCCGGATGCCGCGACGATCGCGGCCGGCGCGCCGATCCAGGTCGACCTGGCACCGATCGCCGAGGGCCAGGACATCAAGGTGTTCTGGCGCGGCAAGCCGATCTACATCAGCCACCGCACCAAGAAGCAGATCCAGGAGGCCCAGAGCGTGGCGCTCTCCAGCCTGCCCGATCCGCAGCCCGACTCGGCCCGCGTCAAGGCCGGCCATGACCAGTGGTTGGTCGTGATCGGCATCTGCACCCATCTCGGCTGTATCCCGATCGCCCATGAGGGCAATTACGACGGCTTCTTCTGCCCCTGCCACGGCTCCCAGTACGACTCCTCCGGTCGTATCCGTCAGGGGCCGGCGCCCGCCAACCTGGCGGTGCCGCCCTACGCCTTCCTTTCCGACACCAAAATCCAGATCGGCTAAGTCCCGGACCCGCCGGGACTTCGGCTTCCACTTGGACCCATCGCGTCGTTTTTCTTCTTCAGGATCGCATCAATGAGCGGACCATCTGATTTCCAACCGAGCAACCCCGCCTTGAAGTGGATCGAACGGCGCCTTCCGATCTTCGGCCTGATCCACTCCTCGTTCGTGGCCTATCCGACGCCGCGCAACCTGAACTACTGGTGGACCTTCGGCGCCATCCTTTCGATGATGCTGGGCCTGCAGATCCTGACCGGCGTGATCCTGGCGATGCACTACACGCCGCATGCCGACCTTGCCTTCAAGTCGGTCGAGCTGATCGTCCGCGACGTCAATTACGGCTGGCTGCTGCGCAACATGCATGCCTGCGGCGCGTCGATGTTCTTCTTCGCCGTCTACATCCACATGTTCCGCGGTCTCTATTACGGGTCGTACAAGGAGCCGCGCGAGGTGCTGTGGATCCTCGGCGTCATCATCTACCTCCTGATGATGGCGACCGGCTTCATGGGCTACGTGCTGCCGTGGGGCCAGATGAGCTTCTGGGGTGCCACCGTCATCACCAATCTGTTCTCGGCCGTGCCGTATTTCGGCGAGAGCATCGTGACCCTGCTGTGGGGCGGCTATTCGGTCGGTAACCCGACGCTGAACCGCTTCTTCTCGCTGCACTATCTGCTGCCGTTCGTGATCGCCGGCGTGGTCGTGCTGCACATCTGGGCGCTGCACGTTGCCGGTCAGAACAACCCGGCCGGCGTCGAGCCCAAGACCGAGAAGGACACCGTTCCGTTCACGCCCTATGCGACCATCAAGGACGCGTTCGGTGTGTCGTGCTTCCTGATCTTCTTCGCCTGGTTCATCTTCTACATGCCGAACTATCTCGGCGACGCCGACAACTACATCCCGGCGAACCCCGGCGTGACCCCGGCGCACATCGTGCCCGAATGGTACTACCTGCCGTTCTACGCGATCCTGCGTTCGATCCCGAACAAGCTCGCCGGCGTCGTGGCGATGTTCTCGGCGATCATCATCCTGTGCTTCCTGCCCTGGCTCGACAGCGCACGGACCCGGTCGTCGAAGTATCGTCCGCTGGCCAAGCAGTTCTTCTGGATTTTCGTGGTGGTCTGCATCCTGCTCGGCTATCTCGGCTCGCAGCCGCCGGAAGGCATCTATGTGATCGCCGGCCGCATCCTGACGGTCTGCTACTTCGCCTACTTCCTGATCGTGCTGCCGCTGCTCGCCCGCATCGAGACGCCGCGGCCGGTGCCGAACTCGATCGCCGACGACGTGCTGGCGAAGAGCAAGGGCCGGGCTGCGACCGCAGCCTCGGTGATGCTCGCGATGGTGGTGGCCGGCAGCCTGCTGGTAGGCGGCACCCAGAACGCCAAGGCCGAGGAGGGTGGCGACAACCCGCCGGCGCAGAGCTGGTCGTTCTCCGGCCCTTTCGGCAAGTATGACCGCGGCTCGCTGCAGCGTGGCCTCAAGGTCTACAAGGAAGTCTGCTCGGCCTGCCATAGCCTGAACTACGTCGCGTTCCGCAACCTCGCCGATCCCGGCGGTCCAGGCTATTCGGAGGCGCAGGCCGCAGCTTTCGCGTCCGAGTACAAGATCAAGGACGGCCCGAACGACCAGGGTGAAATGTTCGAGCGCCCGGGCCGCACCGCGGACTATTTCCCGGCACCGTTCCCGAACGAGCAGGCCGCGGCCGCAGCCAACGGCGGCAAGGCGCCCCCGGACCTGTCGCTGATGGCCAAGGCGCGGTCCTACAAGCGCGGCTTCCCGCAGTTCGTGTTCGACTTCTTCACCCAGTATCAGGAGCAGGGACCGGACTACGTCGACGCCATCCTGCAGGGCTTTGAAGACAAGCCGCCGGCGGGTGTCACCGTCCCGGACGGCACCTACTACAACAAGTACTTCCCCGGCCACGCCATCAAGATGCCGAAGCCGCTGTCCGACGGTCAGGTGACGTTCGACGACGGCTCGCCGGCGACGGTCAAGCAGTACGCGCACGACGTCACGACCTTCCTGATGTGGGCCGCCGAGCCGCACATGGAAGCGCGCAAGCGGATCGGCATGCAGGTGTTCTTCTTCCTGGTCGTGTTCGCGATCCTGATGTACTTCACCAAGCGCAAGGTTTGGGCCGACGCCCACTGATCTCAGCGAGACTTTGAAAAAGCCCCTTCGGGGGCTTTTTTGCTTTGTGCCGGTCAAGGCGTGGCTTGCGGAAAACGCTCTTTGTTTCTCCGGTTATGACGAGTGCGCGAGCGTGCCGCAGGGCGATTGCGTCCGCCACCGAGTACGGACAAGATGCCGGCCAATCAGCCGGCAAACATTGCGGAGGAACTCATGGGTACCAGCATCACCTTCAAGCGCCCGGACGGCAAGGAAGCCTCGGGCTATCTCGCCAACGCGGCGCGCGGCAACGCACCGGGCGTGGTTGTGATCCAGGAATGGTGGGGCCTCCAGGACCAGATCAAGGGCATGTGCGACCGCTTCGCGCGGGCCGGTTTCGATGCGCTGGCGCCCGATCTCTACAAGGGCAAGGTGGTGCCGTATCACGACACCGACGCGGCCGGCAAAGAGATGAACTCGCTCGACTTCATGGACGCCACCACGCAAACCGTGCGCGGTGCCGCGCAATATCTCGCCAAGAACGGCGCCAAGGTCGGCCTGACCGGCTTCTGCCTCGGCGGCGCGGTGACCATCATCGGTGCCACCAAGATTCCGGAGCTGACGGCCGGTGTGGTGTTCTACGGCATTCCGCCCGAGCAGGCCGCCAAGCCGGCGGACGTTCGGATCCCGTTGCAGGGCCATTTTGCCACCAAGGACGACTGGTGCACGCCGGCGCTGGTCGACGGCTTCGAGAAAGCGATGAAGGCCGCTGGCAAATCGCTGGAGCTGTACCGCTATGACGCCGACCACGGCTTCGGCAACGAGCAACGCCTATCGGTGCATGACCGGCAGTGTGCGGAGCTCGCGTGGGATCGGGCCACGGAGTTCTTCAGGAAGCATCTGGGGTAGGCGACCTAGCCTCAAATGCGGTGTCGTCCCTGCGTAAGCAGGGACCCATACGCCGCGGCGGTCGCAATGGGCACGCAGGCAGTCATCTCGCCAAGCAACCGCGCCCTGTGGCAATGGGTCCCGGCCTTCGCCGGGACGACGCGGAGAACTAACTCTCCGCCTTCACCCCGTCTCACCACGGGCAGGTCCCCGACATCAGCCTGAAATTGCCTTCCAGCACCTGCACCGGCGCGCGCTTGCCCTCGGCGGCGGCGCGCATCCGCATCTCGCGGGCGACGGCGCGGTCCTCCGGCGACAGCCAGACGCGCTCGTGGCCCCACAGGCTCGGGCCGTCATACATTTCGAACGGCGTCCAGTTCGCAGGATCGATCTCGCGGCCGCCCCAGCCGCACTCGACCATGAAGGCCGACGGCGACTTGGCGTAGAACGACGTCATCAGATCGTTGGTGTGCCGGCCGAGCGTGACGTTGACCCGGTCTTCCTGCTGCGCGATGTCGTAGGCTTGGCCGACATCGTCGAGTGAGAACAGCTCCACCATCAGGTGATGCATGCCGTTGGTGCCGGTCTCGATCAGCGCCAGCGAGTGGTGCCGCGCATTGACGTGGAAGAAATAGGCGCGGAACGGCTTTTCGATGTAGTCGCTGAGGCCGAAGCCGAGCACGTCGACATAGAAGCTCATGACAGGGACGAGATTCTCGACCGTCAGCACGGCGTGGCCGAGGCCGAGCGCGCCGGTACGGAAGCCGGAGATCGAGCGTCCCGGCTTGAACGGCGTGTCGTCGATCTCGGCGCCGTGGAACGCCTCGAGACGGTTGCCGGCGGGATCGCGGAACGAGATCAGGCCGCGCACCCGGCGGCTATCTGCGAGCGTCTGCGGCTCTGATGTCACGGCAACGCCGGCGCGCTCCAGCCGCGCCGCCAGCGCGTCGAGAGCAGCGGCGTCCGCCACCTCCCAGCCAAAGAACCGCGTGCCTTCGCCCTGGGCGCGGTCGATCACGATGCGTTGCTTGCGGTCGTCCATCCGGAAGGCGAGCAGCGAGTTGCCGCGCTCGATGGCCTGCAGCCCGACCAGCCCGGTGCCGAACTGCCGCCAGTCGTCGAGCGCGTCGGAGCCGAAGCCGGCATATCCGAGACCCAAAATCGTCATCTGCGCCTCCACCATCTGTCTGTTTTTTGGGCGGGCGACCGGCCGCCATTTCGATAAATCCTACGCGGATTCCGGTCGCTTCAAACCCGAAAATGCCGTCGGAGCGGGCGTCCAGGATTGGGGCAGGGCTGTCGGGCCATCCCTTGACAGGGCCCGCGCCGGGTGGTGTGTAACGGCCATGAGCACCGTTGCCAGTCCATCCCGTCGTTGGTGGCCCACCTTCTCATAGGTGGCCGGTGCGTTTTCATTTTGTCAGAAACGTCGAAGGTCGCCATCGCAGTGCGACGGTCTCCTTCGTTTGTCCTGTGTGGCGCTCTCTCGGCAAGTCTCGTAAGAGGATCACATGAACAGGACAGTCTTCTCCCTGCCGGCCAAGAGCGAATATCTGACCAATGGCGGCCTTGCCGTCGCGCGGGTGGTCGAGCAGTTCACCGGCGGCGCCAATCGCCTCGACGATCTGATCGCGCTCTTGGACCGCCGCCGCGGCGTGGTGCTGTCCTCGGGCACCACGGTGCCGGGCCGCTACGAGAGCTTTGACCTCGGCTTCGCCGATCCGCCGCTGGTGCTGGAGACCTCAGGCACCGATTTCTCGTTGCAGGCGCTGAACCCGCGCGGTGAGGTTCTGATCGCCTTCCTCGGCGACGTGCTGCGCGAGCCCTGCGTCGTGATCTCGGAGCGGAGCGCGACGAAGCTTGCCGGCCATATCATCCGCGGCGCCGCGCCGGTCGAGGAAGACCAGCGCACCCGCCGGGCCAGCGTGATGTCGCTGGTGCGTGACATGGTGGCGGCATTCACCTCCAATGCCGATCCGCTGCTCGGCCTGTTCGGCGCCTTCGCCTACGACCTCGTGTTCCAGATCGAGGACATCGTGCAGAAGCGCACCCGCGAGGCCGACCAGCGCGACATCGTGCTCTACGTGCCGGACCGGCTGCTGGCCTATGACCGTGCTACTGGCCGCGGCGTCGCGCTCAGTTACGAGTTCGCGTGGAAGGGCAAGTCCACCGCCGGCCAGTCCCATGAGACCGCGCCGAGCCTCTACACCAAGACCGGGCGGCAAGGGTTTGCCGATCACGCCCCGGGCGAATACCAGGCGACGGTTGAAGTGGCGCGGGCGGCGTTCGCCCGTGGCGATCTGTTCGAGGCGGTGCCTGGGCAGCTGTTCGCCGAGCCCTGCGAACGCTCGCCGGCGGAAGTGTTCCAGCGGCTCTGCCGCATCAATCCGTCGCCCTATGGCGCGCTGATGAATCTCGGCGACGGCGAATTCCTGGTCTCGGCGTCGCCCGAGATGTTCGTGCGTTCGGACGGTCGCCGGGTCGAGACCTGCCCGATCTCGGGCACCATCGCGCGCGGTTCGGATTCGATCGGCGATGCCGAGCAGATCCGTAAGCTCCTGAACTCGGAGAAGGACGAGTTTGAGCTCAACATGTGCACCGACGTCGACCGCAACGACAAGGCGCGCGTCTGCGTGCCCGGCACCATCAAGGTGCTGGCGCGGCGGCAGATCGAGACCTACTCGAAACTGTTCCACACCGTCGACCACGTCGAGGGCATGCTGCGGCCGGGCTTCGATTCGCTCGACGCTTTCCTGACCCATGCCTGGGCGGTGACCGTGACCGGCGCACCGAAATTGTGGGCGATGCAGTTCGTCGAGGACCACGAGCGCTCGCCGCGGCGCTGGTATGCCGGCGCGATCGGCTGCGTGAATTTCGACGGCAGCATCAATACCGGTCTCACCATCCGCACCATCCGCATGAAGGATGGGCTCGCCGAGGTGCGCGTCGGCGCGACCTGTTTGTTCGACTCCGATCCGGCGGCCGAGGACCGCGAATGCCAGGTCAAAGCGGCGGCGCTGTTCCAGGCGCTACGCGGCGATCCGCCGAAGCCGCTGTCGGATTTCGCGCCTGACGCCACCGGCTCCGGCAAGAACGTGCTCTTGATCGATCACGACGATAGCTTCGTGCACATGCTGGCGGATTATTTCCGTCAGGTCGGCGCCAACGTCACCGTGGTCCGGCACGTCCATGCGCAGGACATGCTCAAGAAGAAGGGCTGGGACCTGCTGGTGCTGTCGCCCGGACCAGGTCGCCCGGAGGATTTCGGCATCGCGAAAACCATCGACACCGCGCTGGAGAAGAAGCTGCCGATCTTCGGCGTCTGCCTCGGCGTGCAGGCGATCGGCGAATATTTCGGCGGCGAACTCGGCCAGCTCACTCAGCCCGCGCATGGCCGTCCCTCGCGCGTGCAGGTGCGCGGCGGCCGGCTGATGCATAATCTGCCCAATGAGATCGTGATCGGCCGCTACCACTCGCTCTATGTCGAGCGCGACAGCGTGCCCGAGGTGCTGGCGGTGACCGCGACCACCGAAGACGGCGTCGCGATGGTGATCGAGCACAAGACCCTGCCGGTCGGCGGCGTGCAATTCCATCCGGAATCGCTGATGTCGCTCGGCAACGAGGTCGGCCTGCGCATTGTCGAGAATGCATTCCGGCTTAATCCGCCGGCCAATTGAGGATTGCGAGACCAATGACCTTCGACCACGACATCAAGGCGACCGTTCGCACCATCCCGGACTACCCGAAGAAGGGCATCCTGTTTCGCGACATCACGACCTTGCTCGCCGATGCCCGCGCCTTCCGCCGGGCGGTCGATGAGCTGGTGCATCCTTGGGCGGGCGCCAAGGTCGACAAGGTCGCGGGCATCGAAGCCCGCGGCTTCATCCTCGGCGGCGCGGTGGCGCATCAGCTCTCCGCCGGCTTCGTGCCGATCCGCAAGAAGGGCAAGCTGCCGCACACCACGGTGCGGATCGCCTACTCGCTGGAATACGGCATCGACGAGATGGAGATGCATGCCGACGCCGTGCAGCCCGGCGAGCGCGTCATCCTGGTCGACGATCTGATCGCAACCGGCGGCACCGCGGAGGGCGCAGTGAAGCTGTTGCGCCAGATCGGCGCCAATGTGGTCGCTGCCTGCTTCATCATCGACCTGCCCGACCTCGGCGGCGCGGCCAAGCTGCGCGCGATGGATGTTCCCGTGCGCACGTTGATGGCGTTCGAGGGGCACTAGCGCCGCTCCCTCCACTCGTCGTCCCTGCCTGGTGCGCAATTGCGCACGGGAGCAGGGACCCATAATCACGAATGTCTGTTGTGAAGCGGGCTGCGGCCCCAGCTTTCGCCAAACGCGCGGCTGTGGTTATGGGTCCCGGCTCGCGCTTCGCTTGGCCGGGACGACGGTCACCCCCGCTGCAACAGCACGCTCAATTCGAGATCGCGGAACGTGGTGTAGTTCTTCCGGATCCACTGATGCAGCTCGGTCGATGAGTCCTTCTCCTGGCGCAGATAACCGGTGAAGGAGAAGGTCAGCCGGTCGATATAGGTCTTCAGGAACACCGGCAGCGCGCGGAAGCGCAGCACCCGGCTGGCGGTCATGACCGGCGGCAGCTCGCCGCGCACCACGAATTCATTGTCGATCACGACGAGCCCGTTCGGCGGGATCATGCCGGTCAGCGTCTGGTAGCCGCGCACCGAGGCGCGGTCGGCATCGGCGACGTACAGGATGACGGGCGCGACGCGGCGGCGCAGCGCCTCCTTCATCAGCCCGATCTGGTCGCACATCTTGAAGAATTCGTCGAAGGCGTGGTAGCCGAGGTCGATCACCTTGGCGACGCCGTCATTGACGATGACGCGGTCCATCAGCTGCATCTTGCCGTAGGTGTCGATCACATCTGCGGTTTCGGTGATCCGCGGCAGATAGTCGAGCAGCGACGGCTCCTTCAGGTTGATGTCGTAGCAGACCACATTGCCGTTCTTGAGCAGCAGGAATTCGCCGAGCAACCGCGCGATCAGCGTCTTGCCGACCTGCGGGCGGGGCGAGCAGATGATGTAAACGGGCGTGGATGACATCGCCCGCTATATCAGGCCAAATTTTCGCCTAATCCAGCCCCATCGCTGCCCCGGGCGCGACTTTTTCGCGCCCTGGCAGCGACTATTTTTCGCCCTTGGCCGACTTGGCGCCGACCAGGTCGGTCAGCTTGATCCGGTCGTACTCGCTCCAGACATTGGCGAGCCAGTGCCGGACATAGCCGCGCAGCACGAAGGAGTAGTTGGCGGCGTCGTCGTTGATGCCCTTGTTGGCGACGAACTTCAGGAACGGCACCGAGGAAACCTCGACCTGCTCGTAAGCCATTTCGTTGAGCTTCGGGATGGTCAGGTCGGTCGCATCCTTGATGCGGTGGAAGTAGGAATTGTAGGTCGCCTGGTCCCACTGGAAGAACTGGGTGTCGTTGATGAAGTTCTTCACCAGGAAATATTTCGCGCCGCCCATGAAGCCGGCGGTCTCGGCGATCTCGTCCAGCGAGGCGATCGACGGGCCCAGGATATGGAACACAGCGAAGGTGATCTGGCCGGAACGCGCCGCGTCGAGGAAGCCGATATCGCGCAGCGAGGCCAGCGCGGGTGACAACAGGCCGGCGCGGACGTCGATCACGGTGACCGAGGGCCCCGAGTTCAACGTATCGAAGATCTTCATCTGGTCCGCGGTCGTCGTCATGTCGACGATCTCGGTGATCTCGGGGTGGAAGCGCTTCAGCGTGCCGCGCGGCGACTCGGTGTCGAACGCCCGGGTCTGCACATTGTTGGCACTGAAATAGTCCAGGAGCGTCCGCGAGACGGTGGTCTTGCCGACCCCGCCCTTGTCAGCGCCCACCACGATCACAACCGGCTTTGCCATGGAAATCCCTTGAAAGCGCGCTCCCGACCGCGATGGCGATCGGCAAGTCCCCACACTGCTTTGGGCGCGAACATGGCAGAAACGAGGGAGAATTCAATTCCTGAAGGCGCCCGCGTCCGGTTTGGTGGGGATTTCCTTAATGGACTGAGGTGCCTAGGGCATGATCCGGGCCACGCGATCAGCGGCGCCGGCCCCAAGGTCCTTGAAGCGGGCCTTGCAGCGGGCCCGGAAGCGGCCCGAACGGTCCCTGCGCGGGACCCGTGCCCGGCAGCGGCGGCGGATTGCTCGGTTGCGCAGGCGGCGCGTCACCCCACGGGCCATGGGTCACCGGCGGCGGCTGGCCGCCCGGCGCGGACGGCTGGTCCTGTGTCTCCGGCTGGTCCGACGTCTCGTCCGGCAGCGCCAGCGGTCCGGGATCGTGGCCGCCGGCATATTTCACCAGGGCGTCGACCCGGGACTTTACTGATGGATGGGTGGCGAACAGGTCGGCAAAGCCTTCGCGCGGATTGTCGACGCAGAGTTCCATCACCGCCGAGGTAGCGTCCGGCAGCTCGCCGCGGTTCTCGATCTTGCGCAGCGCCGAGATCATCGCATCGGGGTTCTTGGTCAGCTCGACCGAGCCGGCATCGGCGAGGAATTCACGCGACCGCGACAGCGCGAGCTTGACCACCTGCGACAGCAGCCAGGCCAGCACGATCAGCGCGACCGCGATGATGATGACAACGATCGCGCCGCCGCCCGAGCCCTTGCTGTCGCGGTCCGAGGATGACGACGATCGGGAGGATGACGAGGACGACCAGCCGCCTCCGCCACCACTCGAATTCCACGACAGGTTTGTGAACAGGCGGAAGAACAGCTCGCCGAAGAAGCCGACCACGCCGGCGATGATCACGGCGATCACCATCAGCTGCACGTCGCCGTTCTTGATGTGCGTAAGCTCGTGGCCGAGCACGGCCTCGATCTCCTGATCGTTCAGCGCCTTCAACAGACCCGTGGTGACCGTGATAGCGTATTGCCGCGGGTTCAATCCGGTCGCGAACGCATTCAGCGCCGGGCTATCCATCACCTTCAACTTCGGCATCGGGATGCCGCGCGAGATGCAGAGATTTTCCAACAGATTGTAGAGCCGCGGCTGCTGCTGCCGCGTCACGCTCTCGCCGCCGGTGACGGCGTCGATCATCTTCTGGTGGAAGAAATAGGCGATCACGATCCAGGCCGCCGCCGCGATCGTCGCCCAGGGGAATGCCGACACCAGGTCGCGCGAAGCTCGTGCCAGGTAATAGTCGACCGTGCGGCCGCTATCGATCAACACCTCCGCGACCAGCGCGCCGGCATAGACCAGCACGTAGATCAGCAGGAACAGGCCGGCGAGCAGCAGCATCGAACGAAACTTGTTCGATGCGATATGCGTGTAGAGACCATAGGCGGCCATGACCGAGCAGCCTCTCGCCGGCGCGCTTGGCGCCTCAGAACTTCACGCTCGGTGCGGCCTCGACCTCCGTGCGGCTGGCGCCGAGGTCGAAGAAATCCTTGCGGGTGAAACCGAACATGCCGGCGAACAGCGCGGCCGGCATCTGCTGGATGCCGGTGTTGTACTCCTGGACCGCGTTGTTGAAGAAACGGCGGCTGGCGGCGATCTTGTTCTCGAGATCCGAGAGCTCGGAGGCGAGCTGCTGGAAATTGGCGTTGGCCTTGAGGTCCGGATAGGCCTCCGACAGCGCGATCAGCCGGCCGAGCGCGCCGGAGAGCTGGTTCTCCGCGGCCGAGACCTGGGCCGGTCCCTGCGCCGAGATCGCCGAATTGCGCGCCTTGATGACATCGTCGAGCGTGCCGCGCTCGTGCGCGGCATAGCCCTTCACGGTCTCGACCAGGTTCGGGATCAGATCGTGGCGCTGCTTGAGCTGCACGTCGATGTCGGCAAAGGCCTGGCTGACCCGCTGGCCGAGCGCGACCAGGCGGTTATAGGCGCCGAACGCAAACAGCACGAGAAGGACGATGACGCCGATAACGATCCAGCTGGTCGACATGACAGGGCAACTCCTGATGGACGAGACGGCGGCACCGTAGCCCAAGATCGGGGCGCAAGGCAGCTCGCCGCGAAGAGGTGGGCAAGGGTTGGTCGGCGATGGTGTCGAATTAGTTCAACAAGTCCCGTCGTCGTCCCGGCCTAGTGCGCAATTGCGCACGAGAGCCGGGATCCAATACGCCGCGGCCCGTGGAAAGGGCACAAGCGGCGACGGCTTTCGCTCGCAACAGACGTCGGTGGTTATGGGTCCCGGCTTTCGCCGGGACGACCCGCAACGGATGTCTCGACCGCATCGCCCCAGCGCCAGCGCCGGGCGCGGGCGTAGTCGGCCTTGGCGCGGCGCGGCACCTTGGCGACCGTGACGCCCTCCGGCGTGCACAGCTTGGCTGCAATCTCGACCTTGCCGACATCCGGCTGCGCCAGCACGCGGGACGGACGCGCCGCGACCTCGGTGCGGCTTAGGGCAACATAGGCGAAGCGCTCGTCCTCGAACGGGGCGTCGGCGCCCTTGACCTGCTTGTGCGCGCGCGAGCGTTGCAGGCGCTGCGAGAAATGACACCAGTCCGGCGCAACCAGCCGGCAGGCGCCGTCATGTGGGCAGGGGGCAATCACATGGGCGCCGGCGGCGATCAATCGTGCGCGAAGTGCGATGATCCGCGCATAGCCCGCCGGCGTGCCGGGCTCGACGACCAGCAGCGTGTCGCGGGTTTTTGACCACAGCGCATCGGCCAGCGATGCGCGCTCGGCGTCGCCGAGTTCACCGATCATGTAGCTGGCGACGACGAGATCGGCGGGCTCGGCCTTGTCCAGCAGGGCGTGGGCCTGGCCGAGTTGATAGCTGATGTCGTGCAGGCGAATGCTGCCGTGAAACAACCCCTCGGCCAGCGTCCGCAGCGCGCCATTGGCGTCGAGCAGGGTGAAACCCTTGAGCGAGGTGAATGCCTCCGCGGTGGCCCAGGTCGCGGTCCCCGGTCCGGCGCCGACATCGAGCAGGCTTGCCGGTGCGAAGTCCGGCCTGATCTCCGTCAGCGCGTTGAGACTCGCCACCACGGCGGCGTACGTCGCCGGCATCCGCGCCAGCGCATAGGCCAGCGCATCGGTCTCGGTCCTGATCGTCGAGGAGCCGCCGCCCTCCCGATAGGTCTGCGAGATCACGGCCGCGCGGCCGGCGGCGTCGCTACGCGACAGGCCTTCGAGCTTGGCGTTGAGCACCGCGCGCAGTTCGGCGGGGAGATCGGGGGAAGTCATGTTTCGCCGTCACTCAAACACGTCATTCCGGGGCGATGCGCAGCATCGAACCCGGAATCTCGAGACTCCGGGTCTGGTCCTTCAGACCATCCCGGAACGACGGCATACTACGTCAAGCCACGTTCTGGTCGAGGATGTCGACGGCGCCCTGCAGGTCGACCGAGACCAGCTGGGAGACGCCGCGCTCGGCCATGGTGACGCCGAACAGCCGGTTCATCCGCGCCATCGTGATCGGATTGTGCGTGATGATGATGAATCGCGTGTCGGTCGAGGCGGTCATTTCGTTCAGCAGGGTGCAGAACCGTTCGACGTTGTGGTCGTCGAGCGGCGCGTCGACTTCGTCCAGCACGCAGATCGGCGACGGGTTGGTGAGGAACACCGCGAAGATCAGCGAGAGCGCGGTCAGCGCCTGCTCGCCGCCAGAGAGCAGCGACAGCGTTTGCGGCTTCTTGCCCGGCGGCTTGGCGATGATCTCGAGGCCGGCTTCGAGCGGATCGTCGCTCTCGATCAGGTGCAGCGCGGCTTCGCCGCCGCCGAACAGCTCGGTGAACAGCCGCTTGAAGTGGTTGTTGACGGTCTCGAACGAGGTCAACAGGCGCTCGCGCGCTTCGCGGTTGAGGCTCTGGATGCCCTGCCGCAGCCGCTTGATCGCTTCGACGAGGTCGTCGCGTTCGGTGGTCAGCGCGGTGTGCTGGGTCTCGACTTCCTTGAGCTCTTCCTCGGCGCGCAGGTTGACGGCGCCGAGCCGCTCGCGATCGCGGCGCAGCTTTTCAAGCTCTTCCTCGACCTGCGCGACCGGCGGCAGCTCCGCGCCGGGCTCGATCTCGGCCATGCCGACCACCGCGCTGGGCTCGACCTCGAGCATGTCGTGGATCTCGCGCTCGATGTCGGCGAGGCGGCGGCGGGTGCCTTCCATGCGCTCTTCGGCGCGCGCGGTGGCCTCACGGGAATAAGAGAGGGCTTCGAGCGTGGCCTTGGCGACACGGTCGGTTTCCGCCATCGCCGCTTCCGCGGTCGCCAGCGCATCGGCGGCGATGCGGCGATCGCCCTCGGCGTGCTCGATCTCCGTGATCAGCGCGCTGCGCTTCTCGGCGAACACTTCCGGCGCGTTGGCAAGCTCCTCGCGCTCGATCGAGACCTCGGCGATGCGCGCCTCGACGGTCTCGACCTGGGAAGCGGCGCTGGTCTTGCGGTTCTGCCATTCATTGCGCTCGGCAACGATCGCCTGCACGCGGCGGTCGGCGAGCTCGGCTTCGCGGGCGAGCGCCTGTGCCTCGGCGCGGACCTGCGCCGCGGCGCGGCGCTGGTTGTCGATCTCGGAGCGAACCGCGGCGAGCTGGGCTTCGGTCTCCACGCCCGGCGGCAATTCGGACAGCGCGGCAACCGCGCTCTCATGCGCGGCTTCGGCCTCGGCGCGGTCGGCGGCGACACGGCTATGCGCCTCGGTCAACGCCGATTTGCGCGCAGAGTGGCGATTGATCTCGCGCTCGGTTGCGGCATGGCGCTCGCGCGCGGCATCGGTCTCGCGGCGGGCGGCGCGCACGGCCTCGCGCGAGGCCCCCTCGGCAGCGGACGCCGAGCGCAGTTCTTCTTCGGCCGTCTCCAGCGCCTGGCGCTTGGCGGCGGCATCGATGCGGGCCTGTTCCAGCTCATGCTCGATATCGACCAGGCGGGCACGCTCGGCGAGGCGGCGGGCGGCGCCGGTCGGGGCATGCGCATCGGCGACAAAGCCATCCCAGCGCCAGACGTCGCCCTCGAGCGAGACCAGCCGCTGGCCGGTCTTCAGCTGCGACACCAGCGCAGCGCCGCGCTCCTTGGTCACCACGCCGATCTGCGCCAGGCGGCGCGCCAGTTCCGGCGGCGCCTGGACATGATCGGCCAGGCGCTCGATGCCATCCGGCAACGACGGATCGCCCGAGGCTTCACCGACATTGGTCCAGCGCATCGGCGCCGACGAATCGACCGGTGCATCGAGGTCGTCGCCGAGCACGGCGCCGATCGCCTTCTCATAGCCCTTGGCGACCGTGATGCCGTCGATGATCGGCGGCCACAGATTCTTGGTCTCGCTGGTGACGAGCTTGGAGATGGTGCGGGCTTCGGTCTCGAGCCGCTGCACGCGCTTCTCGGCCTCGGTGAGCGGATTGCGCGAGGCTTCCAGCGTCTGCCGAGCGGCGGCATGATGGGCCTCGCTCGACTGCACGGCGGCCTCGGATTCGGCGAGCGCCTGCTGCGCCATTTCCATGGCGGCGGCCAGCGCCTCGATGTCGCCGAGACTGCCGGTCTCCTGCGCGAGCTTGGATTCCTCGGCCTGGACGTTGGCGATCTCCTGATCGAGCCGCGCCAGGCGGTCGCGATGGGTGCGGACGCCGGCTTCAAGCTGATTGCGCTTGGCGGTGAGGTCGGCGAGCTGCGTGGTCAGCTCGGAGAACTGGCGCTCGGTCGCGGCCAGGATCTCCTCGGCCTCGGCGACGCGCTCGTCGACGCCGGAGCGCTTCTCGACCCGCGACTTGATCTCTTCCTTCAGCTCGGCGTCTTCGGTGTCGAGCCGCTGCAACGCGACGTCGGCATCCGAGGTCTGCTGCTGCTCGCGCGCGATGTCCTGGGCGAACTGGGTCAGGCGGCGATCGAGCTCGCCGACGCGCTCCTTGGCGCGCTGCTCCTCGCGGTCGAGCATCTCGCGCGCATTGGTCAGGCGCTGCAGGCCAGCGGCGGCGCGCGCCTCGGCGTCACGCAGCGCGGGCAATTCGGTGGCGCGGATCGCCTGGATGCGTGCGGCTTCCGCCTGATGCTGGGTGCGCTCCGCCATCTCGCGCACGGCGAGATCGTGGGTGTGCGCGGCGTCGTTGACGTCGGCATTGGCCTCGATCCAGCGCAGGTGGAACAGCATGGCCTCGGACTTGCGCACCTTGGCCGCGACCTCGCGGTAGCGGATCGCCTGGCGCGCCTGCTTCTTCAGGCCTTCCATCTGGCCGGTGAGCTGGCCGATCACGTCCTCGACGCGGGTGAGGTTGGTTTCGGCCGCTTTGAGCCGCAGTTCCGCCTCGTGGCGGCGGGCATGCAGGCCGGCGACGCCGGCGGCGTCTTCCAGCACGCGGCGGCGCTGCTCCGGCTTGGCCTGGATGATTTCGCCGATCTTGCCCTGGTGGACCAGCGCCGGCGAACGCGCGCCGGTGGCGGCGTCGGCGAACAGGATCTGCACGTCGCGGGCGCGCACGTCGCGGCCGTTGATGCGGTAGACCGAGCCGGCCTCGCGCTCGATGCGGCGGGAGATTTCCAGGAGCTGGCTGTCGTTCATCGCGGCCGGCGCCGAGCGATCGGAATTGTCGATCGTCATCACGACTTCGGCGTGGTTTCGCGCCGGTCGATTGCCGGAACCGGCGAAGATCACCGCATCCATGTCGGCGGCGCGCAGCGACTTGTGCGAGGTCTCACCCATCGCCCAGCGCAGCGCTTCGACGAGATTGGATTTGCCGCAACCGTTCGGTCCGACCACGCCGGTCAGGCCCGGCTCGATCATGAAATCGGTGGGTTCAACGAACGACTTGAAACCGTGCAGGCGGAGGCGCGTGAGCTTCATGTACACAAATCTCGTTTGGCCGGGCGCGAATCTCCCTGCCGTGACAATACCATGGATGGCAATGTCGGTGTCTGGGTTGAATAGCTGCGTGCAGCTCTCATGAGCGGCGACAATGGCGATGCCTGTGCGTCAGGGCAACCGCTTGACCAAGCTTTTCCCAAGGGATTTGCGAGGGATTTGCAGGGGGTTGGTGGCCTCTGCACGTCCTCGGAGATTCGCATCATGCGAATCAGGTTTTCAACAACCAAATAATGCGACGGCCGCATGCCGTGATCGCAAGTCATCCACAATTATCGTGCCCGACTCAAAACCGGGCACGACGTCGTCAGGCATCGAAGACGCGATCAGCTCTTCAGCAGCGGATCGATGTGCTTGCTGAATTCCTCGAACGAGGTCTCGCCCTTCAGCATCTCGCCATTGATGAAGAAGGTCGGCGTCGAGTTCACCTTCAGCACGTCGTTGGCGTATTTCTGGTCGGCGGCGATCTTGTCGAGCAGCTTCTGATCCTTCAGGCAGTCCTCGACCTGCTGCTGGCTGAGGCCGGCCTGCTTGCCGATCCGGGTCAGCGTCTCGGTGGTGTTCTTCACCACCCAGTCGTTCTGCTGGCGGAACAACAGGTCGATCACGGCGAAGAACTTCGGCGCGTCGTCCTTGGCGATGCAGCGCGCCAGCATCGAGCCGGCGGCGGCCTTGATGTCGAGCGGGAATTCGCGGAACACGTAACGGACCTTGCCACTGTCGATGTAGGTCGACTTGATCTTCGGGAACACGGTCTCGTTGAAATTGGCGCAGTGCGGGCAAGTCATCGAGGCGTATTCGACGATCGTCACCTTGGCGTCCTGCGGGCCGAGGCCCATGTCCGGCAGCGACTGCGGCTTGGCGACGTCGGCGGCGGTCTGCGCGAACGCCGACGAGATCAGGCGCAACGGCGACAGCCCGGCGAGGGCGGCAAGCCCGGTCAGCGAGAGAGCGGTGGTGAAAGCGCGGCGCGTGATGATCAAGGTCAGCTCCCGGATTGGCGCATGCGCGCCAGAATGAAGGGGTCCCGAAAAAGAAGCCTTCGCTAGCTTGAAACCACCATTGTGGCAATGCCGCGGTCTCGCGGCCGGCCTGCGGAAAAGCGTCAATTTCGCTTGATCGAGGCACCCAGCCGGGCCAGCGCCGCGCGCAGATCGTCGTCCTCGACGGCTTCGAGATTTGCCGCCTCCCGGGCCACAATTTTGGCATCGGGCGGGCGCGGCCGGCTGGGGCGGCTGCGCCGCGACAGCGGGGCCTGGCGGATCGTCAGGCGGCCGACCGCATGCCAGCCGAAGAAGCGGTTCACCCGCTCCAGGATGACGTCGGAGGAATGCTGGATCTCCAGCGCCATCGGCCCCTCGACCCGCAGCACCAGGGTCGCCGGCTCCTGCGGCTGCCCCTCCACCGGCCTCGGCCACTGGATCTTCATGGGTTCGCAATAGGGCGCGATCCGGTCGCCCGCGATCTCGGTCCAGCGCGTCACCAGTTCGCGCGCGGCAAAGCCCTGCTTGGCATAGGCGTCCTTGAAGACGTCGCTGAGCAGGATGGACAGGGGTTTGGCGCTGATCGGGCCGGGTTTGGACATCGGAAGGTTATAGCAGCGGTGGCGACGGCGCCGAAACCTTGTTCATCATTGTGGCCACGCTTCCGTCTGAACAAAGAAAGACGTGGATGCCGAGGTCAGGCTAGGGCCTGACGCGCCGGGATTTGCCTTAAGATACGTCCATGAGCTCGCGCGCGGCCGCCAAGGCCAAATCGACCAACCTCCAACCCGACCGGCCGGCACAGCTGCTGGCCTGGTATGACCGGCATCGCCGGCATCTGCCGTGGCGCGCGGCGCCAGGTGAGCTCGCCGATCCGTATCGCGTGTGGCTGTCGGAAATCATGCTGCAGCAGACCACGGTCAGGGCGGTCGGGCCTTATTTCGAGAAATTCGTGTCGCGCTGGCCTGACGTGACCGCGCTCGGCCGCGCCTCGCTCGACGACGTCTTAAGGATGTGGGCCGGGCTCGGCTATTATTCGCGGGCGCGCAATCTGCACGCCTGCGCGGTCGCGGTGCTGAGCGAGCATGGCGGGGTCTTTCCGGACACCGAGGAGGGCCTGCGCGGGCTGCCCGGCATCGGGCCCTACACGGCGGCGGCGATCGCGGCGATCGCGTTCGACCGCCGCACCATGCCGGTCGACGGCAATATCGAACGCGTGGTCACCCGGCTCTACGCCATCGAGGCGGCGCTGCCGCAGGCCAAGCCGTTGATCAAGGAGATGGCGGCGAGCTTGCTCGGCCCCGCCCGCGCCGGCGACGAGAAGTCTCGCGCCGGCGACAGTGCCCAGGCGCTGATGGATTTGGGCGCCACCATCTGCACGCCGAAGAAGCCGGCCTGTGCATTGTGTCCGCTGAATGACGATTGCGCGGCCCGCAGCCGTGGCGATCAGGAGACGTTCCCGCGCAAGGCGCCGAAGAAGAGCGGCACCTTGCGCCGCGGCGCCGCCTTCGTGGTGACGCGCGGCGGTGAGCTCTTGGTCCGCTCCCGCCCGGAAAAGGGCCTGCTCGGCGGCATGACCGAGGTGCCGGGATCGGAGTGGCTTGCCGGGCAGGAGGATGCCGTCGCGTTGGCGCAGGCGCCGGACCTCAAGGGCGTCACGCGCTGGCATCGCAAGACGGGTGTCGTGACCCACGTGTTCACGCACTTCCCGCTCGAGCTCGTGGTCTACACCGCCAGCGTTCCGTCGCGGACCCGGGCGCCGGACGGCATGCGCTGGGTACCGGTGGCCACGCTCGACGGCGAGGCGTTTCCCAATGTGATGCGCAAGGTCGTTGCGCATGGGCTGGATCTCTAGGAGATGACGACCTGCTGACACCATGCTGGCAGCAGCGCTCGGCTACGACCTCCGGAACAACGGAGGCCGCCATGATCGCAACTGCGCTCGACCACATCCCGATGCCGCCTGTCGCCAGACTGCTCGGCTGGCACGTGGTCGACGCGCGTCCGCAGGACGGCTGGATCAGGATCGTGTTCGACGGCAAGCCGGATTTTTGCAATCCCGCCGGATTCATCCAGGGCGGCATGTTGTCGGCGATGCTCGACGACACGATGGGACCGGCGGTGTTCGTGATGACCGAGGGCCGGCTGTTCACCACGACCATCACGATGACCGTGAACTATCTCGCCCCGGCCAGGCCCGGGCCGATCACCGGCGAGGCGACCGTGACGCAGCTTGGCAAGACCATCGCCTTCGTCGAGGGTCGGCTGACCTCGGCCGAGGGCACGCTGCTCGCGACGGCGAGCAGCAGCATCCGCCTGGTGGAGGCGGCGCGAGCGCTGCGATAGGGGCTGCTCGCGATACAGCCAGTCCCGTCACCCTGAGGAGCGCGCATCTCGCGCGCGTCTCGAAGCGTCGACGGCCCACTGGTGGCCGTACATCCTTCGAGACGCGCTGCGCGCTCCTCAGGATGACGGGACAGAGACCAGCTTCACGTCAGGCGTCAGCCCGCCCGCTGCACGATCGGCGGCTTGGCGTTCAGGCCCTCGACCTGGAAGCCGGCGACGCGCTTGTAGTTGGCGGCGATGTCTTCCAGCTCCTGCTGCGACAGCACCTCGGTGACGACGCCAAAGCCGTTGGGAGCGCGCTCCTCGACAAGCTGCATCACCTGTTCCGGGCCGTTGCGGCGGTTCAGCATCACGAGATCGGTGGTCGCCGGTCGTCGTTCAGCCTCGTAGGCCACAAGTGCAGCCTGCGTCGGGCCATGCGCCAAAATCTCGCGCGTCAGCGTGCGCGCATCCAGGATTGCCTGCGAGGCGCCGTTGGAGCCGATCGGGTACATCGGGTGCGCGGCATCGCCCATCAGCGTGACGCGGCCGAACGTCCATTGCGCGATCGGATCCCGATCGACCAGCGGATATTCATAGGCATGCGGACAGTTCCGGATCAGGCCGGGCACGTCGAGCCAGTCGAAATTCCAGCTCTCGAACCACGGCAGGAACTCGTCGAGCTTGGCGGTGCGGTTATAGTCCTCGCGGCGCCACTGATAGGTCGGCGGCATGTGCCGCTCGGCGACCCAGTTGATGTCGAACTTGCCGTCGGCGCCGGCCTCCTTCGAGATCGGATAGCAGACGAATTTCAGGATCTCGTGGCCGGCCATGATCATGGTGCGGCCGGTGAGGAAGGAGTTCGCCCGCGTGATGCCGCGCCACAGGATGCGGCCGTTCCAGATCGGGGGCCCTTCCTGCGGATAAAGCTTCTCGCGCACCGCCGAATGGATGCCGTCGGCGGCGATCAGCACCGCGCCGTCATAGCTGCCTGCGGGCTTGCCGGTGGCCTTGTCGATGAAATCGGCGCGGACGCCGTCCGCGGTCTCGGTCCAGCCGGTGAGGTGGTGACTGGTCAGGATGTTCTCGGCGCCCAGCCGTTCGGTTGCGGCATCGAGCAGCAGCTGTTGCAGCCGGCCGCGATGGATTGAGAATTGCGGCCATTTGTAGCCGGCCTCGAGCCCGCGCGGCTCGCTCCAGATCGGCTTGCCGTGCTTGGAGAAATAGGCGAGCTCGCGGGTGCGCACCGCCGTCGCGTCGAGCACGTCGTGCAGGCCGAGCTCGATCAGTTCGCGCACCGCATGCGGCAGCACGTTGATGCCGACGCCGAGTGGCCGCAGTTCGGGCACGCTCTCGAACACGCGGCAGGGCACGCCGATCTGGTGCAGGCTGAGCGCCAGCGTCAGCCCGCCAATTCCGCCACCTGCAATGAGCACCGTCATGAAAAGCCCTCTCGATTGGCATGGTCATCGCACGGCGGCGGTGCCGCGGGCAAGGTCCGCGGCACCGCGCGGGGTGGACGGCAAGGGACGTCGCCGCTAACCTCGCCGCATCCCATAAAAAGGCAGGGCCGCGGTTCGCAACGAGCCGACAAGGCCCGCAGAGGACATCGATATGCTCAAGCTCTATACTGCCCCCGGCACCTGCGCCCTCGCGTCCCACATCGCTCTGGCCGAGGCCGGCGCGGCCTACACGGTCGAGCGGCTCAATTTCAAGGTCAACCAGCAGAACAGCCCGGAATATCTCAAGATCAATCCGAAGGGCCGCGTGCCGTCGCTGGTGACCGACCGCGGCGTGCTGACCGAGACCCCGGCGATGCTGGCCTATATCGCGCAGACCTATCCGCAGGCGAAGCTCGCGCCGCTCGACGACGCCTTCGAGTTCGCCAAACTGCAAGCCTTCAACTCCTATCTCTGCTCGACGGTGCATGTCTGCCACGCCCACAAGATGCGCGGCGCGCGCTGGGCGACGCAGGAGACCTCGTTCGCCGACATGAAGGCGATGGTCCCGAAGACCATGGGCGCCTGCTTCAACCTGATCGAGCGCGACATGCTCAGGGGCCCGTGGGTGATGGGCGACAGCTACACCGTCGGCGATGCCTATCTCTACACGCTGACGCTCTGGCTCGACGGCGACGGCGTCGACATCGCGACCCTGCCCAAGGTGAAGGCGCATCGCGCGGCGATGGAGAGCCGGCCTGCGGTGCAGAAGGTGCTGGCGGAGCAGAAGGCGTAAGCGCCAAAAATAGGTGTCGCAAAAAAATAGGTGTCGTCCCGGCGAAAGCCGGGACCCATAACCCCGAATCTCAATTGTTGCGCGACGCTGGGGCCACAGCCCATCATCTTCAATTCACGCCTATGGTTATGGGTCCCGGCTTTCGCCGGGACGACGTGGGGAGGGCGCGTCGTCACGCCTTCCCCGTCTCCAGCTCGCGTCCGGTCTCCAGCATCAGCCTCCGCAGCCAGATCGAGCCGGGGTCCATCTGCGCGCGGGTCGGATAGAACATGTGCTGCTCGTCGATCCCGGGATCGAGCGGCGGGGTCACGATCACCAGCGATAATTGTTTTGCCAGCGCCGCGATCAGCCGGCGTGGCACGAAGGCGACGAGGTCGGTGCGTGCGGTGACGTGCAGCGCCTCGATATAGCCCGGCACCACCAGCGCGATCCGCCGCTCGATGCCCTTGGCGCGCAGCCAGGTGTCGATCAGATCCTCGTTATGGCCGCGGATGATCACCGCGACATGGCGCGCGGCGAGGAACGCCTCGCGCTTCCTCAGCTTCGCCCCGGCGGGATGGCCGCGCCGCACCGCGAGTGCGTCAATGTCGGTGTAGAGCCGCTGGCGGTGAAAGCCCTTGAAGGAATTGCCGATCGAGATCACGAGATCGATGGTGCGGGCGTAGTCCGGCGTGAAGATCGTGGAGCTCCGCCACGGCACCACGTCGATCGTGACGTGGGGCGCGAGCCGCGTCACCTTCTCCATCAGCGGCGGCATTAACAGCTCGACCGCAAGGTCCGGCATCATCAGGCGGAAATGCCGCTCACTGCGTGCGGCGTCGAAATCGTCCGCCACGAACAGCGTGCGCACCTGGTCGAGCGCCTGCGCCAGCGGCGAACGCAGCGCCTGCGCCCGCGGCGTCAGCTCCATCCGCGCGCCGTTGCGCACCAAAAGCGGGTCGCCGATCAGGTCGCGCAGCCGCTGCAGCGCGTGGCTGGTCGCCGGCTGCGACAGATTGAGCCGCATCGCGGCGCGGCTGACGCTGCCGTCGCGCAGCAGCGCGTCGAGCGCGACCAGCAGATTGAGGTCAAGCGAATTCAAATTCATCAGGTGAATATATATCATATCACCTATCGATTGGAAGAATGGCTGCCGACATCACAGGATTGGAAGGCAAGGCGATCTCACGCGAAGCGGACAGCGTTTCGCGTGCGGGACGCTGCACGTCAAAGCCAACTATCGCTAAGGAGACGCGCCATGAGCGCAGCCGACAACAAGAAACTGGTGCAGGAGATGTTCGTGATCGCGGGCAGCCCCGATCCCGCGGTGCGCGAGAAATCGCTGTTCATGGCAACGCTCGCCGACGACGCGACCTGGACCGTGACCGGGCAATATTCGTGGTCGCGCACCTTCACCGGCAAGCAATCGATCATGACCGATCTGCACGGCCATGTCCGGTCAAGACTGGTCGAGCGCGGACGCACCGTCGCGCATCGCATCATCGCCGACGGCGACATCGTCGTGGTCGAGGCCAAGGGCAACAACCTCACCAAGGAGGGGCAACGCTACGACAACGACTATTGCCTGGTGTTCCGCTTCGACGGCGGCAGGATCAAGGAGGTGAGGGAATATTGCGACTCGGTTCTGACCGAGAAGGCCCTCGGTCCGTTTCCGGCTGCTGAGGTTCGCGCCACAGGTTGAAGCACTGACGGCCGCGCTGGTTCGGTTCGGGCAATGGCGCGAGGACCGGCGCGCATGGCGGCGGCTCGCTGCGATGAGTGAACGCGAGCTGCAGGACATCGGCGTCTGCCGCGCCGATATCTGCCATCGTGGCCGGGATGGCGCACGCAGGCCGTACTGGCCGCCGTGACGGATCGAAAAAGCGTGGGGTGGGTCACGCGCGAGCGTGCCCACCCCATTTAAGCGTTCAATGCGGACGGTGTCACGCCACCTTGGACTTGAGGTGACCGAACATGATGTCGCGCGCCGCGTCGTCCATCTCGGCCTTGAAGGTGTGCTTGTCCTTCAGCGCGATCGCGCGCGCCGCCGCCGGCCGTGCCGAGATCTCGTCGACCAGCCGCTTGACGTTCGGATATTTGGCGTAGCCTTCCTCGCCGAGGATGAACGTCGCCATCCGCGCCCAGCCCCAGAACGCCATGTCGACGATGGTGTAGCTGTCGCCGACCATGTAGCGCGACTTGGCCAGATGATCGTCGAGGATCTTGTAGTGACGATGCGCTTCGTACTGGTAGCGGTTGTTGGCGTAATCGAGATCCTTCGGCGCGAAATGCTTAAAGTGCACTGCCTGGCCGGAATACGGGCCGAGGCCGGTCGCGATGAACATCAGCCAGGACAGCGTCGCGGCGCGGTTGGCCGGCGTGTTGGCGGGCAGGAACTTGCCGTTCTCCTCGGCGAGATAGAGCAGGATGGCGTTGCTGTCGAACACCAGCACGCCGTCATCGTCGATCGCCGGCACCTTGCCGTTCGGGTTGACCTTCAGGAATTCCGGCGCGAACTGCTCGCCCTTGCGGGTGTCGACCGGGATCGCCTCGAACGGCAGGCCGGATTCTTCGAGGAACAGGGCGACCTTGGTCGGATTCGGCGCGCCGTTGAAATAGAATTTGATCATGAAGGGACTCCCTTGGTTCTTGTGACCGGCGAGATCGGGACGCGGCGGGGGAAGGCCGCACGGCTCCTCATGCGCAAACTTCGCTGCGATGCGCAAGCGACGAGTTTGTGAATCAGGGTCGCGTGGCGCGCTGGTCAGCCGGCGTCATTTTGCTCCGATCGTCATTCCGGGGCTCGCGAAGCGAGAGCCCGGAATCCCGGAATCCATTGAATCGCAGAGCAGGTGGCGCAATGGATTCCGGGCTCGCCGCTTTGCGGCGCGCTCAGATGCGCAATTGCGCATCGGGGAATGACGAAGAGGGAGAGGCAGAACCGCGGTGGGCGTTCAGCCCACCGCCATCTCGGAACGGATCTCGGCGCGCAGCTCGTCGATCAGCCGCAGACCGTTCTTGGTCTCGACGTGCCAGAAGGTCCAGCCGTTGCAGGCGCCGGAGCCTTGGGCCACCGCGCCGATGCGGTGGATCGAGCCGACCTTGTCGCCGAGCATGATGGCGCCGTCGGCGCGCACCAGCGCGCCGTGGCGCTTCTTGGCATCGACCAGTTTTGCGCCAGGTACGATCATGCCGCGTTCGATCAGTTCGGAGAACGCCACGCGCGGCGCCTCGCGCGCGGTCATGAACGGCGCCAGCGTCTCCTCCGGCAGCGGCTCGATGGCGGCGATGCGGGCTTCGGCGGCGGCGGCATAGGTCCGGTCGCGCTCGAAGCCGATATAGTTGCGGCCGAGACGCTTGGCGACGGCGCCGGTGGTGCCGGTGCCGTTGAACGGATCGATCACGAGATCGCCGGGCTTCGACGACGACAGCAGCACGCGGGCGAGCAGCTGCTCGGGCTTCTGGGTCGGATGCACTTTCTTGCCGTCATCGCCCTTGAGGCGCTCCTCGCCGGTGCACAGCGGGATCAGCCAGTCGGAGCGCGCCTGCACGTCCTCGTTGGAGGCCTTCAGCGCTTCATAATTGAAGGTGTAACCCTTGGCCTTCTCGTCGCGCGCGGCCCAGATCATGGTCTCGTGCGCGTTGGTGAAGCGGCGACCGCGGAAATTCGGCATCGGATTGGACTTGCGCCAGACGATGTCGTTCAGCAGCCAGAAGCCGAGGTCCTGCATGATGGCGCCGACGCGGAAGATATTGTGATAGGAGCCGATCACCCACAGCGTGGCCGACGGCTTCATCACGCGGCGGCAGGCCAAGAGCCAGGCGCGGGTGAAATCGTCATAGGCAGCGAACGAGGAGAACTTGTCCCAGTCGTCGTTGACGGCATCGACATGCGATTCGTCGGGACGCTTGAGATCGCCCTTGAGCTGCAGATTGTAGGGAGGGTCAGCGAAGACCAGGTCGACCGAGCCGGCCTGAAGCTTCGACAACTCGGCCACGCAATCGCCAATGACGATGTGGCTCGACGGGGCACTCTCAAATTTAGTGCGGGGCGCCCTTGCAGACGCCCCGCGACGCGACACTACCATGACTCAAGAACTCTGACTCAGGCGACGCTGTCGGCGACGCGGGACTAAACAACCGACTGGCGTCACATTGACCGGGCAAAGTAAAAATCGACTTAATTGGAAATCTTCATGCAAAAGATTGCAGCATCTTTTGAACGGCGTGGCGCATTGTCATCAGCGTTGTGCTGCAACATCAGCGCGTTCGGCGAAAAATTTTGCCGATCATCAAACCGGCGCGATTCCGCCGCTAGATTCGCCTGCGTTCACGGCCGTTTGCACCGCAAGGGGATGCGCCTCTTCCGACTAGGCAATTATTGCCGGGCAGGATATTGATTAACAGAATGGAAATTTTAAGTTGGTGTGTCCCACGTTGGGGCGCCGACTGGAATGAAGGGAAACCGCCATGCGCTATGATGATTTCCGCCGCAGCGACGACATCGAAGACCGTCGCGACGACAGCGGCGGAGGTGGAGGTGGCGGCGGCTTCGGCATTCCGATGGGCGGCGGTGGCGGCCTCGGCATCGGCACGGTGATCGTGCTTGGCCTGCTCGGCTACGCCTTCGGCATCGATCCGCGCATCCTGATCGGCGGCGCCGAGATTCTCACCGGCGGCGGCCAGGCGCCGACCTACCAGACCGACCGGCAGGCGTCGGGCGGACAGGTCAAGCGCGGCGCCCCGACCGACGAGATGGGCAGCATGATATCAGGCATCCTGGGTGAGATCGACGATCGCTGGAGCGAGATCTTCCAGGCCTCGGGCCAGAGCTACACCGGTCCGAAGATCGTGCTGTTTCGCAACGCCACCAATGGTGGCCGCTGCGGCATGGCGCAGTCGGCGATGGGGCCGTTCTACTGCCCGCCGGACAAGACCATCTTCCTCGACACCGGCTTCTTCCGCGAGGTCGAGACCCGCTTTCGCGGCTGCTCCGGCAACGCCTGCAAATTCACCGCGGCCTATATCATCGCGCATGAGGCCGGACATCACATCCAGAACCTGCTCGGCATCATCCCGCGCGTGAACCGTCTGCAGCAGCAGGCCGGCAGCAAGGCCGAAGCCAACGCATTGCAGGTCAAGGTCGAGCTGCAGGCCGATTGTCTCTCCGGCGTCTGGGTCAACCGCGAAGAAAAGAAGCGGCCGGGCTTCCTCGAGGCGGGCGATATCGACGCCGCGCTGACCACGGCGAACGCGATCGGCGACGACACGCTACAGCGGCAGGCGACGGGCAGGGTGGTGCCGGATTCCTTCACCCACGGCTCCGCCGCGCAGCGCAAACAGTGGTTCATGACCGGCTACCAGCAGGGCACCGTGCAGGCCTGCAACACGTTCGGTAGTAACGGCTAGTTATGTTGGTTGATCGCCCGGCGTAGCCGCGACTTCGGTTCATCTCTCCCGCTTGCGGGGGAGGTCGCATCGCATCTACAGATGCGATGCGGGTGGGGGCTCTCTTCACTATATGACTCGCGGTGACAGCCCCACCCCAACCTCGAGAGCGAGCTTCGCTCGCCTCGGACCCCCGCAATCGGGAGAGGGAGCGAGAGAGCAATCCATGTCCTCAATCGACGAAACGAAGCAATTCGTCCCGCTCAACATCGCGGTGCTGACGATTTCCGACACCCGCTCACTGGCGGATGACAAGTCGGGCACTACGCTGGCCGATCGGCTCACCGCCGCCGGCCACAAGCTCGCGGCGCGCGAGATCGTCACTGACGATGTCGAGGCGATCCGTGCGGTGATCCGGCGCTGGATCGCGGACGCGGGCGTCGATGCCGTCATCACGACCGGCGGGACCGGCTTCACCGGCCGCGACGTGACGCCGGAGGCGGTCGAGCCGCTGTTCGAGAAGCGGATGGACGGCTTCTCGATCGCCTTCCATATGCTGAGTCATGCCAAGATCGGCGCATCGACGATCCAGAGCCGCGCCACCGCGGGCGTGGCCGGTGCGACCTTCATCTTCTGCCTGCCCGGCTCACCGGGCGCTTGCCGCGACGGCTGGGACGGCATCCTGGCTGCGCAGCTCGACTACCGCACGCGGCCCTGCAATTTCGTCGAGATCATGCCGCGGCTGGACGAGCATCTGCGCCGTCCGAAGGCGAAGGGCGCGAGCGCGTAGGCATCACCTCTCCCCGTCATTCTCAGATGCGCAATTGCGCATCTGAGAGCATCGCGTAGCGATGAGCCCGGAATCCATTGAGCCATACAACCTGCGGAGCAATGGATTCCGGGCTCGCGCTTCGCGCGCCCCGGAATGACAGGGGTGTGCAGTCTTACAGCCCCAGCTCCCAGGTCTCGCCGACCAGGTCGACACCAAAGCTGTGGTGCTTCTCTTCCTTTACCTTGTGAAACCCGGCGCGGGCGTAGATGCCGCGGGCGGCGACCAAAATGCTCTGGGTCCACAGCGTCATCTTCTTGTAGCCCATCTCGCGGGCGGCGCGGATGCATTGCTCGACCAGAGCGCGGCCGACGCCCAGTCCGCGCGCCTCTTCCTCGACCAGCAACAGCCGCAGCTTGGCGACCCCGTCGCCGCCGTTGACCAGGAAGATCGAGCCGGCCGGCTCGCCGTCGATCTCCGCGATCCAGCAATGCTCGCGGGCCGGATCGAACGATCGGATGAATTGCGCGCAGATCTCGGCCACCAGTGCCTCATAGCTGATGTCCCAGCCATATTCCTCCGCGTAGGCGCGTCCCTGCCGCGAAATGACCCAGCCGATGTCGCCGACGCGATGGCTGCGCAGCAGGAAGCCGGCCGGCTTCTTCGCCGGCGGCTCCAGCGCTTGCTCGATCGTGCCCATCGCGCGCACCACGGCGGCGCGGCGTTTGCCGTCGATCTGCTTCAGCAACGCCCCGACCTCGCTGCGCGAGCGGCGGTCGAGATCCGCGGCAGCGGTGCGGCCCTTGGCGGTGAGCGCCACCTGATTGACGCGCCGGTCGGCCTTCGACGGCTTGCGCGTCACGATCTGGCGGCGTTGCAGCGCGGCCAGCATGCGGCTGACGAAGCCGGCATCGAGGTCGAGATCGCGCACCAGATCGGTCGCGATGCAGTTGGGGCGATGCGCGAGCTCGTAGATGATGCGGGCTTCCTGCAGCGTGAACGGGGAATGCAGCAGCTTCGGCTCGATGATGCCGAGCTTGCGTGTGTAAAACCGGCTGAAGCCGCGGACCGCGGCGACCTGGCTCGCAAGAGAGGTGTCCTGGGAATTTGATTTCATCAAACAGATTATTTGACGGTATCAAATAAATCGCAAGCCCAATTGCCGAAAGAACCTACGCGTCCTTTCGCAGGCGCTTCATCGTTTCAATCAGGCGTTCTCTGATGGTGGCCGTACCGAACAGGAGTTCTCCGCCCGCAGGCCGATACATTGCGAGCATCTCGACGGTCTCCTGCACGTACTGGTCGTCAGGAAAGCCGTCATCGAGCGCCACCTCGATCTCGTTCGCAATGCCGATCGACGTGTCCGCCCCCGAAACAAATCGTTGAACGAGTCGCTGAATTTCGACGGTCACGTCGGCCTGTCCCTCTCCGGAAGCGTCCCTAGGGCAAACGCGTCTTTACGCCACCATGATCCGGCTGCGCAGCATGGTGCGCGAGGAGCGGCCGAGCCGGCGCAACAGCCGCGCCTCGGAGCGGCGCGCGTCGGGCCGGTAGCCGCCGATCCGCTCGTAATGCTCGCGCGCGATCAACAGGCCCTGTTCGGCTGAGGGCCCGGTGATCATGCGGGCGACGAATTTGAGGCCGTCGCGCAGGCCCGGGTCGGTGTACGGCGCGCGGGCGTAGCGGAAGATGCCGGCGCGATCCTTGCCGCTTGCCGCCACCATCTGGATGAACTGGGTGGTCTCCTCGATCCAGCCGGCATCGAGCACCGCGCCCGGATGCAGAAACATTAGCCAGGGCGAGCGCGCCTGCCTTGCACCGGCGGCCAGCGCCGCGGCGCGCGTGCCTTCGAACCGCAGGAAACCGCAGCCGGCCACGTCGGCGACGCGCTCCATCACGTCGCTGTTGGTGCGGTCGACCAGCAGCACCTCGCGGATGACGCCGGCGGCCGCGCCCGGCACCAGCGCCGCCAATGTGGCGACCGCGGTGCGCTCGATGCCGTCGGTTGGAATGATCACGCTCAGCATGATTTGAGGCTTCGGTGGCTCAAACGTTTCAAGAAACTCCGGCCGTGTTATCACCTTGTCATATTCAAAGCAGCCTGTTCGCTTGCAGAATTTTGTAGCAAGGTTCTGTGGAATTTCTTCGCTCATGTTCTTGATTTGTTCTCGCGCTGTGCTAGCTTCACAGCATGAGCCGAGCATCCTCTCATGCCCTCAAGCACCCGCCGGTAACGGCGCCCTCCGATAACCCGGCGGGTGCACCCACCTCTTTTCCCGAGCTTGCGGTCGCGATCGAGCGCGAGCGGCGGCGCGGTCGTGGCGCGCAGTCCAACGCCAGCGGCCGTTACGAGGCCGAGGCGCGGACAGCCTTCGACGACGGCTGGCAGAGCCTCGAAGACCTGCCGCCGTTTACCACCAGCGTGGCGCTCGACACCTCGCGCAAGGTGATCACCCGCAACGACTCGCCCGATATCGGCTTCGACCGTTCGATCAATCCCTATCGCGGCTGCGAGCATGGCTGCGTCTATTGCTTCGCGCGGCCGACCCACGCCTATCTCGGCCTGTCGCCGGGGCTCGACTTCGAGTCAAAGCTGTTTGCCAAGCCGGATGCGCCGGCGCTGCTCGAGAAGGAGCTGGCGGCGCCCGACTATGAGGCGCGGATGATCGCGATCGGCACCAACACCGATCCCTATCAGCCGATCGAGCGCGACCGGAAGATCATGCGCGGTATTCTTGAAGTCCTCGAGCGCGCCGGCCATCCGGTCGGCATCGTGACCAAGTCCGCGCTCGTGACCCGTGACATCGATATCCTGGCGCGGATGGCCAAGCGCAATCTCGCCAAGGTCGCGCTGTCGGTGACGACGCTCGACCCAAAACTCGCCCGCACCATGGAGCCGCGCGCCTCGACCCCGCCGAAGCGGCTCGAGGCGATCAAGCGGCTCGCGGATGCCGGCATCCCGACCACGGTGATGGTGGCGCCTGTGATCCCGGCACTGAACGATTCCGAGATCGAGCGCATCCTCGACGCCGCCGTGCATGCCGGCGCCAGGGAAGCAAGCTACGTGCTGCTGCGGCTGCCGCTCGAGGTCCGCGATCTCTTCCGCGAATGGCTGATGGCCAACTACCCCGACCGCTACCGCCACGTCTTCACGCTGATCCGCGACATGCGCGGGGGCCGCGATTACGACTCGCAATGGGGTACGCGGATGAAGGGCACCGGCCCGATGGCCTGGATGATCGGCCGCCGCTTCGAGATCGCCTGCGAAAAGCTCGGCCTCAACAAGCGGCGCACCAAGCTGACCACCGATCACTTCGCCAAGCCGAAGCGCAGCGGACAGCAGCTCAGTTTGTTCTAAAACTGAAAAACGTCATTGCGGGCGAAGCGACGCAATCCATATCGCAATAATGGGATAGATGGATTGCTTCGTCGCTTGGCTCCTCGCAATGACGGAAAGAGGTAACAATGAGTAACGCCCCGGCCGCACGCTTCACCGTCCTCACGCTCGGCGTCAGCGACATGCGCGCCAGCATCGCCTTCTACGAGTCCCTCGGCTTCACCAGGAAGATGCGCGCGACCGGCGAGGAGGTGGCCTTCTTTGCGACCGGCGGCACCGTGCTCGGGCTGTTCCCGTGGCATCTGCTCGCTGCCGATGCCGCGTTGCCCGATCAGCCGCGGCCAGCCGCGTTCCGCGGCGTTGCGATCGCCTGGAACTGCAACGACGATGCCGAGGTCGATCGTGTGATGGCGTTCGCGCTGTCGAAAGGCGCCACGTTGCTGAAGCCCGCGCAGCCGACCAGCTATGGCGGCTATTGCGGCTATTTCAGCGATCCCGACGGCCACGCCTGGGAAGTGGTGCGCGCGCCGGGTTTTGCGGTGCTGGAGAGCGGACTTGTGTCGATCCCGAACTAGCTCCGGCAGGAAATTGAATAGCGGGGACGGGTGGCCGGTTCCCGGTTGCGCCGCGGGGCTTGCTTGATCACGATCTCCCGCATGATTCGGGATAAATCCAAAAGCGCATCAAAGACCTCGTCGAAGAAGGCGCCGGCCAAATCAGCCAAGCTGGCCAAGCGCGTCATCGCCGTGAGGCGGCCGACGTTCCGGCGCGAGCGCGCGCTGATCAAGAACGGCGTCTGGCCGGTCGCCGGCTGCGACGAGGCCGGGCGCGGTCCCCTGGCCGGACCCGTGGTTGCCGCCGCCGTCGTGCTCGACCCGAATCGGATTCCCAAGGGCCTCGATGATTCCAAGCGGCTGACCGCCGAGCGCCGCGAGGAGCTGTTCGAGGAAATCTGCGCCACGGCTGCGTTCTCGGTCGCGGTGGCATCGCCGGCGCGAATCGACCGCGACAATATCCTGCGTGCCTCGCTCTGGGCGCTGGCGCGCGCGGTACATGCGCTGCCGGAGATGCCAAAGCACGTCTTCGTCGACGGCCGCGACAAGCTAGCCACGCCCTGCGACTGCGACGCCGTGATCGGCGGCGACGGCATCGTGGCCTCGATTGCGGCCGCCTCGATCATCGCCAAGGTGACGCGCGATCGCCTGATGTGCGCGCTGGCGCTGGATTGTCCCGGCTATGGCTTTGAGCAGCACAAGGGCTATGGCGTCCCCGAGCACCTCGAGGCGCTGGACCGGCTCGGCCCGACCAGCCATCACCGCAGCTTCTTCGCCCCCGTCGTCGCCGCGCGGCTGAAGCATTTTCCGGTCGCGGCCGAGCCCGACCTGTTCACGGTGGATGCAGAGAGCGAAGCGGCGGCATCGGCGGCGGCGTAGTTCGCGACGACGCCAACCCACCCAAAGCCGGCCTCGACCGGGCGATCCAGTATTCCAGAGGCCGTCGTTTTCGATCGAGGGGCCGCGGCGTGCTGGATGCCCCGCCTTCGCGGATGATGACAGGGGAAGCTGACCACGACAGCTGCATTTGACTTTGCACCGTGGACTCATCCGACGCCGGTTGCCTCCACCGCCGCTGCCGTTTATCAAAACCCTCGGGATCAGTCTGCGCCGCTAGATGCGGTAGCTGGGGCATTTCAGGCATTTCATGCGGTTTACCTCCCTGGTTGTCGAACTGATCCGCGCCCGGCCGCGCCTCGTGGTCTGGGTCGTGGTGCTGGTGCAGGCCGCGATCTGGCTGTTGCTGCCCCTGATCTTCTACGGCAGCCCGCCCGGCAATCTCGCCACCGTGCTCGCCTTCGGCCGCGAATATCAGGTCGGCACCGACATGGGGCCGCCGCTGGCATTCTGGCTTGCCGACATCGCCTTCCGCGCCGCCGGCAATCATGTGTTCGGCGTCTACCTGCTGGCGCAGATCTGCGAGATCGCCACCTTCATCGCCTTCTACCAGCTGGCGCGCGCCATCGTCGGCGGCCCGCAGGGCGTACTGGCGGTCTTGCTGTCGATGACGGTCGTGGTGTTCTCCTCGCCGAGTGTCGAGTTCGGCCCGCTGATCCTGGCGCGTCCGCTCTGGGCGCTGCTGTTGCTGCATTCCTGGCAGTTGATCGGGCAGAACCGGCGCAGCGCCTGGTTCGCCTGGTCGATCGATTGCGGCCTGCTGCTGCTGACGACGCCGGCGGCGATCGGCATGATCCTGCTCGTGGTCGGCTTTGCGCTGGTCACCGAGCGTGGGCGGCGCACGCTGCGCGCGGTCGATCCGCTCTATGCGCTGCTGGTCGTCATCGTGCTGGCGCTGCCCTATCTGATCTGGCTGGTCCGCGCCGACGCGCTAGCGCTGCCGGCCTTGCCTGCGATCGCCGATCTCAGGGAGCGCGCGCTGCATTGGGGCGTCGTGCTCGGCGGGTTGATCGTGGCGACGGCCGCGATCGCGGTGCTCGCGATCCTCAATTCACGCTGGTTCGCCCGCGCCAGTGAGGATGCGCCGATCATCTATCGTCCGCGGGTCAGTCCGCTGGCGCAGCAGTTCGTCTATTTCTTCGCGTTCGCGCCGGCGATTTTGAGCAGCTTCGTCTCCGGTCTGTTCGATCTCGACCGCGCCTTCGGCGGCGCCGGCGTGGCGCTGTTGATGTCGGGGCTCGCCGCTGTCGTCGCGACCGGCGATCTGATCCCGCTGAGGCGCCAGCGGCTGTTGCGTTCGGTGTGGGCTTTCGCGGTCGCGGCGCCCGCGGCCGCCGCACTGGCGGCGGCATTGTTCCTGCCGTGGATCAGCACGACGGAGGCACCGACCTCGCCGCCGGCGGCCGCGATCGGCCGCTTTTTCGACGATAGCTACGAGCGCCGCACCAACCAGCGCCTGCGTGCGGTCGCCGGCGATCCCGAGATCGCCAGCCTGATCACGATGAACGGCCGTCGTCCGCATCTCCTGCTCGACGCCACGCCGCAACGGACGCCCTGGCTGTCGATCGCGAAGTTCAACGAGACCGGCGGCGTCGTGGTCTGGCGCGCGCAGGACACCGCCGGCACGCCGCCGCCCGAACTCGCGCAACGCTTCCCCGGCCTGGTGCCGGAAGTGCCGCGGGCGTTCGATCGCCTGGTCAACGGCCGGCAGCCGGTGCTGCGGATCGGCTGGGCGATCGTGCGGCCGAAGGGGTGAGGCAGATCCGTCGATCCGTAGGGTGGGCAAAGCGTCAGCGTGCCCACCATCGCGAGCACGACGCGTGAAGGTGAGCACGTCGCTGCGCGCCTTTGCCCACCCTACGAAGCGTTACGCCGTCGCGGCTTGCAGCACCTTCGCGATCGCGCGCAGATCCTGCCATGACAGCCGCTTGTACGACGGCGAGCGCAGCAGATAGGCCGGATGGAAGGTGGCGACGGCGCGGATCGTGCGCGTGCCGGTGTCGTAATCGACCCATTTGCCGCGGGTGCGCATGATGCCTTCGCGCGTCGCCAGCAGCGCCTGCGTCGAGGGATTGCCGAGCGTCACCAGCACGTCGGGGTTCACCAGCTCGATATGGCGCTGGATGAAGGGCAGGCACACCTGCGTCTCCTGCGGCGTCGGGGTGCGGTTGCCCGGCGGTCGCCACGGAATCACGTTGGCGATGTAGGCCTTGCTGCGATCGAGCCCGATCGCCGCGATCATGCGGTCGAGCAGCTTGCCGGAGCGGCCCACGAACGGCAGGCCCTCGATGTCCTCGTCGCGGCCCGGCGCCTCGCCGACGAACATCACGCGCGCCTGCGGATTGCCATCGGCGAACACCAGCCGGGTCGCGGTGTGCTTCAGCGCGCAGCCGTCGAACGTCTCCATCAGCGTGCGCAACGCCTCGAGCGTCGGCGCGGTCCGCGCGGCCTCGCGCGCCGAGGCGATCGCGGCCTCCGGTGCCACGGTGATTTCGCTGCGCGGAACTGAAGGCATCGGCGGCGGACGCAGCGGATTGAGCGCGACCGGCGGCCGCGGCGCGGCGGGCGCGGGAACTGGCTCCACCTCTTCCAGCCGGTTGATCGGTGCGTCGCCGAGCGCGCAATCGACCCCGGCCTCGAGGTAAAAGGCCAGCAATTGCTGCAGTGTAGGGGTGGGCTCGGGTGGCAGGGCCATCATCGGCGCAATCTAGAGCATCGAGGGGAAAAGTGGAGGCTCGATTTCGGAAAAGATTATTCTCCGCGGTATCCGGACGGTGCAAAGCCATCGAAGCGCAATTCCGTGGTTGTCCTTCCCCGAAAAATCGGAAACAACGACTTTTGAAAAGCTTAGAAGCGTTCTCAATGGGCTGAGATCAAAGATCATGAGTGCTGAAGACCTTCCCCCGCGCGAGTCTATGGAATTCGACGTCGTCATCGTCGGCGCTGGCCCGTCGGGCCTGTCGGCCGCGATCCGGCTCAAGCAGCTCAATCCCGAGCTCTCTGTCGTCGTGGTGGAGAAGGGCTCCGAAGTCGGCGCGCACATCCTCTCCGGTGCGGTGATCGATCCGTCCGGCCTCGACAAGCTGGTGCCCGACTGGCGCGAGGATGCCGACTGTCCGCTGAAGACGCAGGTCACGAGCGACCGCTTCTATTGGGCGACGTCGCAGGGCTGGTTCCGCATCCCGAACTTCATCATGCCGCCGCTGATGCACAATCATCACAACTACATCGGCTCGCTCGGCACTGTCTGCCGCTGGCTGGCGCCGAAGGCGGAAGCGCTCGGCGTCGAGATCTATCCGGGCTTTGCCGCGGCCGAAGTGCTCTATGACGACAAGGGCGCGGTGCGCGGCATCGCGACCGGCGACATGGGCATCGCCAAGGACGGCAGCCACAAGGATTCCTACACCCGCGGCATGGAGCTGCTCGGCAAGTACACGCTGTTCGCCGAAGGCGCGCGCGGCTCGCTGTCCAAGCAGCTGATCGCGAAGTTCAATCTCGACGCCAACTCCGAGCCGCCGAAATTCGGCATCGGCCTGAAGGAGGTCTGGCAGATCGATCCGGCGAAGCACAAGAAGGGCCGGGTGCAGCACACACTCGGCTGGCCGCTGAACGACAAGACCGGCGGCGGCTCGTTCCTCTATCACTACGACGACAACCGCGTCGCGGTCGGCTTCGTCGTGCATCTGAACTACAACGATCCCTATCTGTCGCCGTTCGACGAATTCCAGCGGATGAAGACCCATCCCGATATCCGCGAACTGTTCGAAGGCGGCAAGCGGCTGGCCTATGGCGCGCGCGCCATCACCGAGGGCGGCTACCAGTCGGTGCCGCGGCTGACCTTCCCGGGCGGTGCGCTGATCGGCTGCGCCGCGGGCTTCGTCAACGTGCCGCGCATCAAGGGCGTCCACAACGCGATGGGCTCCGGCATGCTCGCCGCCGAGCATGTCGCGGCCGCACTCGGCGCCGGACGCGCCAATGACGAAGTCGTCGAATACGAAAACGCCTGGCGTTCGTCTTCGATCGGCAAGGACCTGTTCAAGGTCCGCAACGCCAAGCCGCTGCTGTCGAAGTTCGGCAATCTGCTCGGCATGGCGCTGTCCGGCTTCGACATGTGGTGCAACACGCTCGGCTTCTCGCTGTTCGGCACCCAGTCGCACGCCAAGCCGGACCGCAAGACGCTCGATCCGTCCAAGCAGCATCAGCCGATTGCCTATCCGAAGCCGGACGGCAAGATCTCGTTCGACAAGCTGTCGTCGGTGTTCCTGTCCAACACCAACCATGAGGAGGACCAGCCGGTCCATCTCAGGGTCGCCGATCTCAATCTGCAGAAGACGTCGGAGCACGACGTTTTCGCCGGTCCCTCCAATCGCTATTGCCCCGCCGGCGTCTATGAATGGGTCGAGGAGGGCGCAACGCCGCGCTTCCAGATCAACGCCCAGAACTGCGTCCACTGCAAAACCTGCGACGTGAAGGACCCCAACGGCAACATCACCTGGGTTCCTCCCGAGGGCGGCGGCGGTCCGAACTACGAGGCGATGTAACGACCAGGACAGAGCAGGGTGGCCGGCCACATTTGCGTGAGTGGTCCCGCTGCGCCGGCGCTCGAATTCCGACCTCTCCGCCAGGGGAGAGGTCGAACCGGCCGTGCGGGGGCGCCATCCGCGGCTTTTTGCATCTGCACGCGAATGTGCCCGGACCGGTCACGATACCGCCATAGTGGGAGCGTTTTGCGGTGGGGCTGGCTGGATCGGTGGGCGTAAAGGCCTAATCTGCCAATTGATTCGTCACAGGTACCCGTTGGGCTGTCCTTGCGGTAGAGCGCCAAAAGCGGCATTGTCCGCTCGCCGTGATGCCGCCGCATGGGTTCGCATTTTGAGAGTGATCGCAAGATCTTGTCGCGAGGATCTTGGCCGTAAATCCTTCGTGGCCTTAAACCCCTGGAGCAAGGCGACCGTGATGCTGTCCACCCGATTCAACCGCCTGACGATTGCCGTTCTCGCTGCCGCGGCGCTTGCCGTGCCTGCGCAGCTTGCGGCGCAGACGCCCGATCATCCGACCGACAATACCGCGCAGTTCCCCTCCAAGACCGACCTGAAGTCGCTGACCACCGCCGGCAGCTATCTCGCGGCTCGCCACGCCAGTGTCGAGCGCGATGCGTCCTCGGCCGCGGCGTTCTACCGCTCGGCGCTGCGTACCGACCCGAAGAATTCCGAGCTGCTCGACCGCGCCTTCATCTCCTCGCTCGCTGACGGCGACATCGAGGAGGCGGTCAAGCTCGCCGACCGCATCCTGACCCAGGACAAGTCCAACCGCGTCGCCCGCCTCGTCGTCGGCGTGCGCGACCTCAAGCTGAAGAAGTACGCCGCCGCGCAGTCCAACATCAACCAGTCGGTCCGCGGCCCGATCACCGACCTGGTGGCGACGCTGCTGTCGGCCTGGGCGGCCTATGGCGCCGGCGATAGCAAGGGCGCGGTCGCCTCGATCGACAAGCTGACCGGCCCGGAATGGTATCCGATCTTCAAGGATCTGCATGCCGGCATGATCTACGAGCTCGCCGGTAAGGAGAAGGACGCCGGCGCCCGCTTCGAGAAGGTCTACAAGCTCGACGATTCGATGCTGCGCACGGTCGACGAATATGCCCGCTGGACCTCGCGCAACAAGGATGCGGCTGCCGCGACCGCGATGTACGAGGCGTTCGACAAGAAGCTGCCGCGTCATCCGCTGGTGCTGGAAGGCATCAAGGAGACCAAGGCCGGCAAGAAGCTGCCGCCGCTGATCGATAGCCCGCAGGCCGGCGCCGCGGAAGCGCTGTACGGCATCGGCGCGACGCTGACCCGCCGCGGCGGTGAGGACCTCGCGCTGGTCTATCTGCAGCTCGCGCTCTATCTGCAGCCGAACCATCCGCTGGCGCTGCTGTCGCTCGCCGATCTCTATGAGTCGGTGAAGAAGCCGCAGATGGCGATCAAGGTCTATGAGCGGATGCCGGCGTCCTCGCCGCTGAAGCGCAACGCACAGATCCAGCTCGCGACCAATCTCGACGCCGCCGACCGCAGCGACGAGGCGATCAAGATCCTGAAGGAAGTGACCGCCGATCAGCCCAAGGACGTCGAGGCGATCCTGGCGCTCGGCAATATCGAGCGCGGCCGCAAGAAGTTCGCCGACTGCGCCACCACCTACTCGCAGGCGATCGATGCGCTGCCGGCCGGTAGCGGCGACAAGAACGCCTGGGTCACCTATTACTATCGCGGCATCTGCGAGGAGCGCTCCAAGCAGTGGAACAAGGCCGAGGCCGACATGCGCAAGGCGCTCGAGCTGCAGCCCGAGCAGCCCCATGTGCTGAACTATCTCGGCTATTCCTGGATCGACCAGGGCATCAACCTCGACGAAGGCATGAAGATGATCAAGCGTGCCGTCGATCAGCGTCCTGATGACGGCTACATCGTCGACTCCCTCGGCTGGGCCTATTACCGGATCGGCAATTACGACGAGGCGGTGAAGAACCTCGAGCGCGCGATCGACCTGAAGCCGGAAGATCCGACCATCAACGACCATCTCGGCGATGCCTATTGGCGCGTCGGCCGCACGCTGGAAGCCAAGTTCCAGTGGGCTCATGCCCGCGACCTCAAGCCCGAGCCGGAAGAGCTGCCGAAGATCCAGGCCAAGATCGACAACGGCCTGCCGGATGATACCTCGAACGCCGCCGCGGCCGACAAGAAGAAGGACGACGACGGCAAGGGCGGCTAGGCCGGAGACGGCGGCCGCGCGCGCAACTGCATAAAATGCCGTGATGCCCGGGCTGGTCCCGGGCATCGACGTTTCCGGATCGTCATGGCCAGGCTTGACCCGGCCATCCATCCTCTTCGTAAGAGGCCCTTTCGGTTGATGGATGCCGGGGTCATAGGCGAGCGGAAGCGACGCCGTCGTTCGGACGGCTATGCCCGGGCATGACGGTGGGGTGCGCGTCCGGCGCATGCAAAAACCCGGAATTTCCATCCAAACAAAGGGATAGGATCGTGCGGCGATTTACGCTAATCGCTCACGATCATTGTTTTTTAGGGGTTTATCGCCGTGCCGGCGCTGATTGAAGAAGGGCGTGCCAAGGTCAACCTGACGCTGAAGGTGGTCGGGCGGCGCGTCGATGGGTTTCACGACCTGGAGAGCGTCGTTGCGTTCGCCGATTGCGCCGACCGTCTCACGCTCGAGCCGGGCCCCGAGCTGTCGCTTTCGATGCTGGGGCCGCTGGCCGATGCCTGCGGCGATACCTCGGACAATCTGGTGCTCAAGGCCGCGCGGCTGCTCGGCGAGCGCGTCGTGGACCTCGAGGTCGGCCACTTCACCCTGGAGAAGGTGCTGCCGGTCGCGGCCGGCATCGGCGGCGGCTCGGCGGATGCCGCGGCCGCGCTGCGGCTCCTGGCGCGGCTCAATGAGCTCTCGCTTGACGACAGCAGGATCATGGAGGTGGCGCTGGCCACTGGCGCCGACGTACCGGTGTGCGTCGCCTCGCGCGCCTGCGACATGACCGGCGTCGGCGAAGGCCTGCTGCCGCTCGATCTGCCGACAATGCCTGCCGTGCTGGTCAATCCGCGCGTGCCGGTTGCGACCAAGGATGTCTTCAACGCGCTCGGCCTGCGCCATGGCGAGCTCCTGATCGGTGCCACCGATGTCGTGATGCAAGCGCCGTCCTGGCCGGAGGCCGGCCGCGCGGTCGACGACTGGATCGCCGCACTGTCGCGCGGCACCAACGATCTCGAAGGCCCCGCCGCACGCATCGAGCCCGTCATCAGCGACGTGCTGTCGGCACTGCGCGCGACCACGGGCGTTCGTCTGGCGCGCATGTCGGGCTCCGGCGCGACCTGCTTTGCCGTGTTCGCCACCGACACCGACGCCGAGGCCGCCGGCGAGAAGCTCCGCGCCGCGCATCCCGGCTGGTGGGTGCATGCGGGCTCGTTGAGTTGAATTCGTCATTCCCCGGTGCGCAATTGCGCGCCTGAGGGCTCGCGCTACGCGCGCCCCGGAATGACGAAGGAGAGGTGCGGCGCGAAGCCGCGTCCCCAACTTCAACTGTCATCGCCCGGCTCGACCGGGCGATCCAGTACGCCGCGGCCTCTCAGCTCAAGTACTTCCGCCTCTGGAATACTGGATCACCCGCTTTCGCGGGTGATGACGCCGTGGCTATGCTGCGTGATAGCGAGGGCGATTGGCACCGCGACCTCAACGCCGGGCAGCCTTGCACCCCCGGTTGCTTGGCAAGCCAAACCCCGTTTGCCATAACAGGATGAACAACAACGTTGCGCGTGCGGGGCCGTTCGGAGACCGCCGGCAGCCAAAGAGCCGGGAGGATGCCATGGCCAATATCCGAGTTCTCGCCACCGATCTCGAATTTCCCGAAGGTCCCGTCGTGATGCCCGACGGCTCGGTCGTGCTGGTCGAGATCCGCGGCCAGCGGCTGACCCGGGTCTATCCCGACGGGCGCAAGGAGATCGTCGCCAAGGTGCCGGGCGGCCCGAACGGCGCGGCGCTCGGCCCCGACGGCAAGGTCTACATCTGCAACAATGGCGGCTTCTCCTGGATCCCGACCAAGAACATGATCATGCCGGGTCCGCAGCCGGAGGATTATCTCGGCGGCTCGATCCAGCGCGTCGATCTGCAAACCGGCAAGGTCGAGACGGTCGTCACCAAATGCGGCGAGCACGAGCTGCGCGGGCCGAACGATCTGGTGTTCGACAGGCAGGGCGGCCTGTGGTTTTCCGATCTCGGCAAGCGCCGCGCCCGCGACATGGATGTCGGCGCGTTCTATTACCTGAAGCCCGGCATGAACGAGATCGTCGAGGCCGTGCATGGCATCCTGCCGGCCAATGGCATTGGTCTCTCGCCGGACGAGAAGACCGTCTACATCGCGGAGACGCCGACCGCGCGGCTGTGGGCCTATGAGGTGTCCGAGCCCGGCACCATCAAGCCGCGCGACGTGATCTATCGCGGCGAGCGCGGCAAGCCGATCGCCGGCCTCGGCGGCTACCAGATGTTCGACTCGCTCGCGGTCGAAGCCAACGGAAACGTTTGCGTCGCGACCCTGATCTCGGGCTGCATCTCGGTGATCGCGCCCGACGGCACCGTGGTCGAGCAGGTGCCGACCGGCGACCGCGTCACCACCAACATCGCCTTCGGCGGCCCCGACCTGAAGACGGCCTACATCACGCTGTCGGGCAAGGGCGAACTGATCGCGATGGACTGGTCGCGGCCCGGATTGCCGCTGAATTTTTTGAATAAATGATGCACTTGCCGTCATTGCGAAAAGCGAAGCGACGAAGCAATCCATCCCTCCACAGGTGCGGATAGATGGATTGCTTCGCGTCGCTCGCAATGACGGGCTAGTGTGAGGCCTGCTTCTACGTAGAGGATGTTCGAATGCCCTGGCTTGAACCGGTCACCCTTCGCGGCGCGCATGCGCGGCTCGAACCGCTGTCGCACGATCACGCCGGCGGCCTGGTCGAGGCCGCGAAGGACGGTGATCTCTCGAAGATCTGGTACACCGCGATCCCGAAGGCGGAGGCCATGGGCAAGGAGATCGACCGCCGGCTCGGCCTGCAAGCCGCGGGCACGATGCTGCCGTTCACGGTGTTCGACGCCGAGGGCCGGATCGCCGGCATGACGACCTACATGAATGTCGACACGGCGAACCGTCGTGTCGAGATCGGTTCGACCTGGTACGCCAAGCGGGTGCAGCGCAGCGCGCTCAATACGCAGTGCAAACTGCTGCTGCTGACGCACGCCTTCGAGACGCTGGATTGCATCGCGGTCGAGTTCCGCACGCACTTCTTCAATCACCAGAGCCGGCGCGCCATCGAGCGCCTGGGTGCAAAACAGGACGGCATCCTGCGCAGCCATCAGATCGCGCCCAACGGCACGTTGCGCGACACCGTGGTTTACAGCATCATCGCCAGCGAATGGCCGACGGTGAAGGCGCATCTCAACTATCAACTCAACGAAAAGCCGCGCTGACAGGTTGGTCGGCGCCAGAAAAGAGACGATGGAAACGTTCGATTATGTGATCATCGGCGCAGGCTCCGCCGGGAGCGTGCTGACCAACCGGTTGAGTGAGGATGCGGGCACGCGGGTGTGCGTGCTCGAGGCGGGGCCGAGCGACTGGCATCCCTACATCCATCTGCCCGCCGGCTTCATCAAGACCTTCCACATGAAGAGCGTGAACTGGGCCTACCAGCAGGAGGTGGGTCCCTACACCGGCGGGCGCAGCATCTACGCGCCGCGCGGCAAGACGCTCGGCGGCTCGTCTTCGATCAACGGCCACATCTACAACCGCGGCCAGCGCCAGGATTTCGACACCTGGGCGCAGCTCGGCAATCGCGGCTGGGGCTATCCCGACGTGCTGCCCTATTTCCGGCGGATGGAGAAGCGGGTCGGCGAGGGCGACGACACTTATCGTGGTCGCGACGGCAATCTTACCGTCACCACGATGGACTGGCAGGACCCGCTCTGCGAGGCCTTCATGGCGGGCGCCGTCAGCCTCGGCATTCCGCGCAACCCAGATTACAACGGCCAGATCCAGGAGGGCGTGTCGTATTGCCAGCGCACCATCCTGAACGGACGTCGGGTCAGCGCCGCGACCGCGTTCCTGCATCCGGCGCGGAAGCGGCCGAATGTCGACGTGCGCACGCATGCTCATGTCACTGGCATCATCTTCGAGGGCAAGCGCGCGGTCGGCGTGCGCTATAACCGCGGCGGCAAGCACGGCGATCCCTTGGAGATCCGCGCCACCAAGGAGGTCATCCTCTCCGGCGGCGCCTACAACTCACCGCAGCTGTTGCAGCTCTCCGGCGTCGGCTCGCCCGATTTGTTGCAGTCGCACGGCATCGAGGTGCGCCACGCGCTGCCGGGTGTCGGCGAAGGCCTGCAGGATCACTACGCGCCGCGTTCGGTGGCGCGGGTCAAGAACATCAGGACCATCAACGAAATGCGCCGCGGCTTCAGCCTGTGGGGCGAGGCGATCAAATGGGCGACGACGCGGCGCGGCCTGCTGTCGCTGTCGCCGACCATGGTCTACTGCTTCTGGCATTCCGGCGAGACCACCGAGAGCTCCGATCTGCAGCTCACCTTTACGCCGGCGAGCTACAAGGAAGGCGTGCAGGGCCAGCTCGAGGACGAGCCCGGCATGACGGTGGCCTCATGGCAGCAGCGGCCGGAGAGCCGCGGCTATGTCCGCATCCGCTCCGCCGATCCGTTCGCGCCGCCGATCATCCAGACCAATTATCTGGCCGAGGAGATCGACCGCCGCGTCGTGGTCGCGGGCATGAAGTTGGCGCGGCGCTTGCTCGCCTCCGAGCCGCTCGCTCCGTATTACGCCTATGAGGATTTCCCGGGGCCGAAGGTCACGAGTGACGACGAGCTGCTCGCGGCCGCGACCCAGCGCGGTACCACCACCTTCCATCCCGGCTGCACCTGCCGGATGGGCCCGGCCGATGCGCCGTGGGCCGTGGTCGACGATCAGCTTCGGGTCCATGGCATGGAGGGCCTGCGCGTGATCGACGCCTCGATCATGCCGCGGATGATCTCCGCCAACCTCAATGCCTCGACCCTGATGATCGCCGACAAGGCCTCCGACATGATCCGCGGCAAGACGCCCGAGGCGGCGGCGAAGCTGCCGGAGTATGCGTGAGGGATGAGGTGAGCGCGCGACGCTCGTTCTCGATCAGCGCGCTCTTGATCTATCACCGTCACCCTGAGGAGCGCGAAGCGCGTCTCGAAGGGCGACGGCCCGGCCGGTGGCCGTGCATCCTTCGAGACGCGCTTCGCGCTCCTCAGGATGACGGGACCAACAGCGGATGAGAGGACTCACCCGTAGACGAAGGCCTTGTCCTTGAGGTCGATCGCTGGGAATTCGTCCTTCTCGGCCCAGTAGTCCTGATTGTGCTGCCACTCCGGCTTATCGCCGCGCTTCGGCAGCAGGTGCATGCCGCGCATCATGTAGCCGGGATTGAAGTTCTCCGGATCGATCCACGGCAGCAGCGGCATGTTGTGGTCTTCCGGCCGCAGCTCCGGCGTCACCTTCTTCGCGCCGGTCGCCTTCATGTGGTTGAGCATGCGGCAGACGAAGTCGCCGACCAGATCAACCCGCAAGGTCCAGCTGGCGCGGAAATAGCCGAACACCCAGACCAGGTTCGGCACGCCGGTGAACATCATGCCGCGATAGGTCACGGTGTCCTTGAAGTCGAGCGGCTTGCCGTCGATCTCGAAGTCGATGCCGCCATTGGCGGAGAGATGGAAGCCGGTCGCGGTGATGATGATGTCGGCCTCGAGCTCCTTGCCGGACTTGAGCAGGATGCCCTTCTCGGTGAAGCGGTCGATCTCGTCGGTGACGACGGAGGCCTTGCCGCCCTTGATGGCCTGGAACAGGTCGGCATCCGGAACGAACGCGATGCGCTGCCGCCACGGCCGGTAGCTCGGCGTGAAATGGGTGGCGATGTCGTAGTCCTTGCCGAGAACGGCCTCGACCGCGGCCAGCAGGTCCTTCTTGGCGCCCTCGGGGTCGGCGAAGGTCCGCCTGGTGAAGGCGTCCTGCTCGAACAGGATCTTGCGGCGGGTGATCTCGTGGATCCAGTGCTCGTCGACCTGCAGCCGGCGCAGCTCCTCGGCGATCTCGATCGCGTTGCGGCCGGTGCGAAAATAGGTCGGCGAACGCTGCAACATGGTGACATGGCCGGCGTCCTTGGCCATCGCCGGGATCAGGGTCGCAGCGGTGGCGCCGGAACCGATCACGACCACGCGCTTGCCCTTGTAGTCGAGGTCGTCGGGCCAGGTCTGCGGATGCACGACCGTGCCCTTGAACTTCGCCATGTCGGTCCATTCGGGGGTGTAGCCGACATCGTGGCGATAGTAGCCCTGGCACATCCAGAAGAAGTTGGTGGTGAAGCGCAGCCGCTCGCCGGTGTCGATCCGCGTCGCATCGATGGTCCAGAGATTGGTCTCGTTCGACCATTTTGCCGCGGTGATGGTGTGGCGATAACGGATGTGACGGGCGAGATCGTTCTCCTCGATCACCTCGCCCATGTATTTCAGGATCTCTTCGGCGCTGGCGATCGGTGCGCTGGTCCACGGCTTGAAGCGATAGCCGAAGGTGTGCAGGTCGCTGTCGGAGCGGATGCCGGGATAGCGGTGGGTCGACCAGGTGCCGCCGAAGGTCTTCTGCGTCTCCAGCACCACGAAGCTGGTGCCGGGGGATTGCGTGGTGAGGTGATAGGCGGCACCGACGCCGGAGATGCCGGCGCCTGCGATCAGGACGTCGAAATGCTCTGTGGTGACCGGTTCGGCGGCGCGGATTTGGCTCTGGACGTTCATCTTCCCTGGTCTTCTTGCTTGTTGGCTTGTTTGTTGGGCACCGGAAGCAAAACGCCGGAGCCATCGCCCCGGCGTCTGCCGATCTCGAAACTAGACTTCGCGGCGGCTGAGGAACGCCAGCCGCTCGAACAGGTGCACATCCTGCTCGTTCTTCAGCAGCGCGCCGTGCAGCGGCGGGATCAGCTTGCGCGGGTCGCGCTCCCTGAGCATCTCGGGCGTGATGTCCTCGTTGAGCAGCAGCTTGAGCCAGTCGAGCAGTTCGGAGGTCGAGGGCTTCTTCTTCAGGCCCGGCACCTCGCGGACCTCGAAGAAGATCCGCAGCGCCTCTTCCACCAGCCGTTTCTTGATGCCGGGGAAGTGCACGTCGACGATCTGGCTCATTGTGTCGGCGTCGGGGAACTTGATGTAGTGGAAGAAGCAGCGGCGCAGGAAGGCGTCCGGCAGTTCCTTCTCGTTGTTCGACGTGATCATCACGATCGGGCGCAGCTTGGCCTTGATGGTCTCGCCGGTCTCGTAGACGTGGAACTCCATGCGGTCGAGTTCGAGCAGGAGGTCGTTGGGGAATTCGATGTCGGCCTTGTCGATCTCGTCGATCAGCAGCACCGGGCGCTTCTCGTGGGTGAATGCCTCCCACAGCTTGCCGCGCTTGATGTAGTTCTTGATGTCGGAGACCCGCGCGTCGCCGAGCTGGCTGTCGCGCAGCCGCGAGACGGCGTCGTATTCGTAGAGGCCCTGCTGCGCCTTGGTGGTCGACTTGATGTGCCAGGTCAGAAGCGGCGCGTCGATCGCTTTCGCGACTTCCTCGGCCAGCACGGTCTTGCCGGTGCCGGGCTCGCCCTTCACCAGCAGCGGGCGCTCCAGCACGATGGCGGCATTGACGGCGACCTTGAGGTCATCGGTGGCGACGTAGTCCTTGGTACCCGTGAATTTCATCTATCTGTTTGCCTTGGTTCGTTCGTCGGCCGTTCGGGCCTCAACATGAAACGACCGCTGTCACAGCGGCCGTTCGGGTGCAATTTTGTCGGTCACGCGCGTCTGATGAACGACACGATCACCAGCACGATGACCGCGCCGATGGTCGCGTTGATGATGTCGCGGATCGCGCTGCCGCCGAGGCTGATGCCGAGGCGCGGCAACAGCCAGCTGGCCACCAGCGCGCCGACGATCCCGACAACGATGTTGCCGATCAGCCCGAACCCGGCGCCACGCACGATCTGTCCGGCGAGCCAGCCGGCAATCGCGCCGATCACGAGTGCTGCAATGATGCCCATTCAAACGTCCTGCCCAATGTCTTGTCAGGCGCAATTGTAATTGAAAAAGCCGGACGGTCTAGGGTGGATTCCGCAGCGCAGCGGTGCCCTGAACGGCACCTTGTGCATAGTATGTCAGGCGTACTGTTTCCGTCCTGCGGAATGATCGTCGCCCGCAAGCGACGAGGCCAGCACCGTGCAGTCGCGTCCCGAACGTTTCGCCTCGTAGAGCGCGAGGTCGGCCTGACCGAGCAATTCGGTCTCGTTCGCGGTCGCGGCCGATCGGCTGGCGATCCCGAGGCTGATCGAGACCACGCCGCGGCGCGCGGCCGGGTTGGCGATTGCCAGCGATCGCACCGTGAGCCGCATCGCTTCGGCGACCTTCAGCGCATCCTGCTCGCCGATGCCGGGCAGGATGACCGCGAATTCCTCGCCGCCATATCGCGCCGACAGCGCGGCGGTGTTGTCGGTGGCGTCCGCGATCACGCGCGCCACGCGCTTCAGGCATTCGTCGCCAGCCTGGTGGCCCTGCGTGTCGTTGAAGCCCTTGAAGTGATCGATGTCGAGCATGATCAGCGAAATCTGCTCGCGGTCGCGGAACTCGCGCGGCAGCGCGTTGTCGAAGCTGCGACGGTTGGCGAGTGCGGTCAGGCCGTCGGTCGTCGCCAGCTCCGACAGGCGCATGTTCAGCGCGTTGAGCTCGTCCTCCATCTTGCGGCGCTCGGTCACGTCGCGCAGCACGCCGACGACCTCGATGGCATGGTGATCTTCGGCAAGCCCGGCCAGCTTGAAATTGATCTCGACCCAGAGCTCGCTGCCGTCGGCGCGGAAGGTCTTGAACTCGACGGTCTTGGTGGTGGTCCAGTTGGTCAACTCCGATGTCGCCCTGGCGACGTCGGCGAGGTGATCGGGGTGCACGAATTCGAAGCAGGATTTGCCGATCAGGTCGTCAGGTTTGCGGCCGAGGATGGTCTCGACCGACTGCGAGACGAACAGGAAGCGGCCGTCGCGGTCGAGCAGGATCACGACGTCGGCGATGTTGTCGGCAAGCAGCCGGTAGCGCGCCTCGCGCTCGCGGAGCATCCGCGCGACCTTGGTCCGCTTGGCGAACTCCTTGCCGAGCAGGATCGCGAACAAAATGACGCTTCCCATCAGGATCACGGCGACCATCAGGTCGTTGCGTAGATCCTGGTGCCATGCGGCGAGCACCTGGGCTTCCGGCAGGGCGACCGTGACCACGATCGGATACTGCGATGCGCGCTCGAAGCCGAGATACTTGACGCGTCCATCGAATGGCGACGTGGTCTTCGTATAGCCGGTCCGGTCCCGCTCGATCTGCGCCTTGAAAGCCGCGGACACTTCCTTGCTCCACTTGCCTGCCGGCCAGTGTGCCAGCACGATGCCGTCGAGGCGAAGCAGGGTAATTCCGGCGTGCGGACCGAATTTGAAGGCCTGGTAGAAATTGTCGAAATAGCTGCTTTCGATGGTCGCAAACAATACGCCGCCGAAGCTGCCGTCTTCCTTAGTGACGCGCCGCGACAGCACGATGGTCGGATGTCCGGTCACCCGCGACTGCAACGGCTCGCTGATGTGCAGCGAGGCGTCCGTCGAGTCGCGATGGGCGATGAAATAGCTCCGATCCGCGTTGTTGTGCGCCGGCAGCTCCGCGTCGGACGAATAGATCCTGTTGCCATCAGGATCGATCACGCCGATCTCCCTGATCTGCGGCAGCGCATTGGCGGTCTTGCGCAGGGCGGCGTTGAAGCGGTCGACGCGCGGCTTCTGGTATTTCAGCAGATCGACCATCGCGTTCATGGCGACGTCGATCGCCTGCACCGAATGCGAGGCGTGTTCCGCCAGCGAGTGGGTCAGGTTGCGGATGTCGCGCTCGCCCTGGACCAGCGCCACGGTGCGCGCATCGGCCGCCTTCCAGATCAGCAGACCGAGCACGAAAATGCTCATCGCCGTCACCACGGCGGCGACGATCGCCGTCGGCGAGAACAGTTTCGGCAGCTTGGCGGTGCTGTTGGGCACGTCGATCGGGTCCACTGGCGTCGTTTTACCTCCAGTGATCAACGTCCCATCTTAACGTCACGTTTCGGCCCCGGGAGCCGAAGCTGGCCGGGGTGGTTAAGTGAAAGTGAATGGCTGATCCGCCGGAACGGGCGGGGGAGAGGCCCTTGACGGCACCGGCAGGGCGGGCGATTTAAGTAACCATGTTCCTGCAGTTCTTCACATCGCTGCGCGACGCCCAGGTCCCCGTGACGCTACGGGAATATCTGACCTTGATGGAAGCGCTTGACGCCGATCTCGCCGAACAGACCGTCGAGAACTTCTACTATTTGTCGCGCGCCGCCCTGGTGAAGGACGAGCGCAATCTCGACAAGTTCGACCGCGTGTTCGGCACCGTGTTCAAGGGGCTCGAGAGCCTGCTCGACGCCATGGGCAAGGCCGAGATCCCCGAGGAGTGGCTGAAGAAGCTCGCCGAGAAATATCTCACCGAGGAAGAGAAGAAGCAGATCGAGGCCATGGGCTGGGACAAGCTCATGGAGACCTTGAAGAAGCGCCTCGAGGAGCAGAAGGGCCGCCATCAGGGCGGCAGCAAATGGATCGGCACCGCCGGTACCTCGCCGTTCGGCGCCCATGGCTACAATCCCGAGGGCGTGCGGATCGGGCAGGAGAAGAACCGCAACAACCGCGCCGTGAAGGTGTGGGACAAGCGCGAGTTCAAGGATCTCGACGGCAATGTCGAGCTCGGCATCCGCAACATCAAGGTCGCGCTGCGGCGGCTGCGCAAGTTCGCGCGCACCGGCGCCCCCGACGAACTCGATCTCGACACCACGATCAAGGAGACCGCCAACCACGGCTATCTCGACGTGCACATGCGCCCCGAGCGGCGCAACGCGGTCAAGGTGCTGGTGTTCTTCGATATCGGCGGTTCGATGGATTCGCATATCGAGCAGGTCGAGGAACTGTTCTCGGCCGCCAAGAGCGAATTCAAGCACATGGAATATTTCTACTTCCACAACTGCCTCTATGAAGGCGTCTGGAAGCAGAACAAGCGGCGCTTCACCGATCGCACGCCGACCTGGGACGTGCTGCACAAGTATCCGCACGACTACAAGGTGGTGTTCGTCGGCGACGCCTCGATGTCGCCTTACGAGATCATGGTGCCCGGCGGCTCGGTCGAGCATGTCAACGAAGAGGCCGGCTCGGTCTGGATCGACCGCATCACCCGCACCTATCCGCATGCGGTGTGGCTTAATCCGGTGGCGCAGAAGCACTGGGACTATTCGGAATCGACCACCATCATCCGCCGCCTGTTCTCCGAACGCATGTATCCGATCACGATCGAGGGTCTGGAGAACGCGATGCGGGAGCTGGTGCGCTAAACGCTACATGCGTCGCGCGCTTACCGGGCGCGCCAACACCATCCAGGGAGAGCCCCATGCCCCAGAACATCCACCGCGGCATCAAGGTGATGATCGACGAGGCCAATGCCGAGATCGAGACCATCAGCGCGGCCGATGCGATCACGATGATCGGCAAGAACGACGTCGTCATCGTCGACATCCGCGATCCCCGCGAGATCGAGCGGGACGGCAAGATTCCCGGCGCGTTCTCCTGCACCCGCGGCATGCTCGAGTTCTGGATCGATCCGAACAGCCCCTACGCCAAGCCGATCTTCCAGGAAGACAAGAAGTTCATCTTCCATTGCGCCGGGGGCCTGCGCTCGGCGCTCGCCGCCAAGACCGCGAAGGACATGGGCCTGAAGCCGGTCGCCCATATGGGCGGCGGCTTCGCCGCATGGCGCGAGGCCGGCGGGCCGATCGAGGCCTGGGAGCCGAAGAAGAAGGGCTGAAAGGCCTCACGCCCGCAAGGACATCAGATCATGACTGCTAACGACGATCCGCTCGTTTCGACCGAATGGCTGGCTGCGCATCTCGGCGATGCCAGCGTCAAGGTGCTCGACGCGACCTTCAAGCTGCCCGGCGTGCTGCCGCTGCCGAAGGATGATTATCTCGCCGCGCATCTGCCCGGCGCCGTGTTCTTCGACGTCGATGCGGTGTCCGATCATGCCAATCCGCTGCCGCATATGTTTCCGAGCGCCGAGCAGTTCGGTCGCGACATCGGCGGGCTCGGCGTCAGCAATGCCGATACCGTCGTGATCTATGATTCCGGCGGCTGGGTCGCAGCGCCGCGCGCCTGGTGGATGTTCCTGTCCTACGGCCATCGCAATGTGCGCATCCTCAACGGCGGTCTGAAGAAGTGGCGCGCCGAGGGCAGGGCGATCGAGAGCGGCGAGGTGAAGCCGAATCCCGCGACGTTCAAGACGAGCTACGATCCGAAGCGCGTGCGCAGCATCGAGCAGATGATCGCCAATGTCGAAAGCCGCGCCGAGCAGGTGATCGATGCGCGCGCTGCCGATCGCTTCGAGGGCCGTGCGCCGGAGCCGCGGCCGGGGATCCGCGCTGGGCATATCCCCGGCGCCCGCAACGTGCCCTACAACCAATTGTTCGATGCCGCGACCGGCGAGATGAAGCCGCTCGATGATCTGCGCAAATCATTCGCCGGCGCCGGCGTGAAGCTCGATGCGCCGATCGTGACGAGCTGCGGCTCGGGCGTCTCCGCCGGCGTGCTGACGCTGGCGCTCTACCGGCTCGGCGTCACCGACAGCGCGCTCTATGACGGTTCATGGTCGGAATGGGGCCAGGCCAACGGCCCGCCGATCGCGACGGGACCAGCTTGATAGCCTAGCGCCGCGTGACCGGCACCAGGGTCGTATTGCCGAACGGATCAATCTGCTGCTGCATGACCTGCCGAACCGGGCGCGTGCGGACAATCCGCCGTCGCTCCTTGCGGTGTGCCGGCTTGCCGGTTGCGTTGCGCTCCGGCTTCTTCGCCTCGGCGGCCTTCGGCGCCGCTGGGGCTTCGATCACGACTTCAGGTCCGCCCAGCGTCGCGATCTTTGTCGCGGCCGCGATCGCCTCCGGTGACGGCGGCGGTGCGGGCTCCGGCGCAGCCATAGCGGGTGCCGGTGCAGCAGGTGCGGGCTCGCTCGTAGCGGCGGGTGGATCAGCCACGACGGCGACCTTGGCCTCGGTGGGCGCTGGTATCGCTTCGGCGGCAGCGGGCGCAGGCTCCGATGCCGGCGCAGGATCTGCGCTCGGCGCCGGTGCCGCAGTGTCAGCCGATTGAGCTGGCGCGGGCGTCTCGGCGGCCTGGGCTTCCGGCTTCGGCGGAGCTGATGGCACCGGATCATCCGCCTTCACGGCTGTGACCTGCTCCGGTTGGGCTGCAGGTGCGGCTTCAGCGGGAGCGGCCGGCTCGGCCGCAGCGGGCTCGGACGGGGTCGAAGGTGCCGGAGTATTGGTCGTAGTCTTGTCCGCAGCGGGTGGATCGACCCGCACCATCGCGAGCACCGGTGGTGCCTCGGGTTGTTGCGCGAACTGCGGCTCGGGCGGGGCCCGGCGGGCCGGAATGCTCGCGAACTCTTCATGCGCCGCGCGGAACAGCGCGGCCGCCCCGAGCCCAAACACCAGAAGCGAGATCGCCAGCACGGTCGCAGCGAACAGGAAACGAAGGCCGGGAAGCATGGGCGCGGGTTCCCCCTTCTACGGGAGGGTGCAGATATCAAGGGAACGCGGTGACCACACGAGAAAGCCGGCGTCGCGAGCGCGAATCAGGCCGATTCGAGAATATCGCAACGCCCGGAGACTGTTTGTTACAAAATGCGGGCGATTGATGACTTTGGCCACGTAGACAGCGTTTGACGGGCCATGAGACATCTTTACCGCAGCGTTCGTCGACATCACAAATGCCCGAAATCGCCCGGGTTTCGCGGATTTGTCTTGAATGCGCCGCTATCTTCCTGCATTGGGCCGTTAACGGTCCGGTGTGGCTTGGGGACTATAACAGAGCAATGATGATCAACCGCATTCTGACGATTTGCGCTGCCGCGGCTCTCGGCGTGGCAGGAACCTCGCTCGCGCATGCGCAGCAGGGTTATCCGGCGCCTCAGGGTCAGGTCTATTCGGCCGCGCCGCAGCCCTACTCGCAGGGCAACATGCCTGATTTCGATGCGACCGACGATGAAGACGCGCCGCGCAACTCGGCCGCGCTGCCGCCGCCCGGCCCGGTGATGTCGCCGGACGATCCGCGTTACGGCCGTCCGATGAATGCGCCGCCGGTCTACTCCGAACGTGCCCCGACCGGTCCGGTAATGTCGCCCGACGATCCGCGCTATGGCCGGCCAATGGGACCGCCGCCGGTGATCTATGGCGATCGCGCGCCGGGTGGTGGTCCGCAGCAGGCGTATCGCGACAATGGCGTTCCCGCCGCCGGTGTTTCCTATGGCGATGACCGCGGCGGCATGCGTCCGCCGGAGGGCGTGACCGGAGCCGTGCCGCCGCAGCAGGCGCCGGTCGACGCCAATGGCAAGCCGGTGCAGATCGCAGCGCTGCCGCCGGACGAGCAGCCCGAAGACGGACCGGCGCAGCTGGCGCCGAACCTGCGTCGCCAGGAAGTGGCGTTCGCGACCAAGGAGCCGGCCGGCACCATCGTCGTTGATACGCCCAACACCTACCTCTATTACGTTCTCGGCAATGGCCGGGCGATCCGTTACGGCGTCCGTGTCGGCCGCGACGGCTTCACCTGGACCGGCGTGCAGAAGATCACCCGCAAGGCCGAGTGGCCGGATTGGCATCCGCCGACCGAAATGATCGAGCGCCAGCCCTATCTGCCGCGCTTCATGGCGGGTGGTCCCGGCAATCCGCTCGGTGCCCGCGCGATGTATCTCGGCTCGACCGTGTATCGCATCCACGGCACCAACCAGCCGTCGACCATCGGCAAGTTCGTCTCGTCCGGCTGCATCGGCATGCTGAACGAGGACGTCTCGGATCTGTTCGATCGGGCCAAGGTCGGCACCCGCGTGGTCGTGCTGCCCGGCGGCTCCGCTCCGGGAACGACGACGGCCTCCGCCGCGCCGCCGCCGAACCCGATGGCGCCGGCTCAGGCCGCGCCGCTGCCCGGCACCCAGCCGACCTCGGTGCAGCCGCTGCCCGCGCCGGTCACGGTGCGCTAAGGCGCCAGCCGGCAAACTGATCATTGAAAAGGGCGCGCCAACGGCGCGCCTTTTTTGTTGCAACAAGCTGGTCGGTCTCGACGTTGCCACCCGGGAGGCAATGCGATGCAAGAATCCTGGCAAGAATCCCGCCTGACCTACCCGCCGCTGAACACGCCGAAGCCGGTCGCCGACGATGTGTGGATCATCGACGGGCCAGTGATCCGGTTCGGCCCGCGCTGGCTCAGGATGCCGTTCCCGACACGGGCAACGATCATTCGTCTGCCGGGCGCGCGGCTCTTCATCCACTCGCCGACTCCATTGGGAGATGAACTGAAGACCGAGATCGCGCGCCTCGGCGTGCCGAGCTGGATCATCGGGCCGAACCGCCTGCATTATTGGTGGATCCCGGACTGGCATGCGGCCTATCCCGACGCGCGCGTGTTTCTCGCGCGGGGAATTGCGCAGCAGGCCGGCGACCGGCTTGCTCTTGATGGCGAGCCGCTCGAGGCGCGGTCAGGATACCCGTGGGACGAATGCATCGCGACGCTTCCGGTGGCCGGGAGCTACATGACGGAGACCGTGTTCTTCGATCTGAAGTCACGGACGTTGCTGCTGACCGACCTGATTGAAAACTTTGAAGCCGACCGCATTCGTTCGCCGTTGATGCGGTTGCTGACCTGGATCGGTGGCGTGCGCGATCCGGACGGCAGCACGCCGCGCGACATGCGGGTGACGTTCTCGCGCGACCGCGACGCGCTGAAGGCCGCCGTCGCGCGCATGATCGAATGGAACCCGGAGCGGATCATCCTCGCCCATGGGCGTTGGTATGACCGGAACGGCCGCGCCGAGCTCGAACGCGCGTTCCGCTGGCTCGGCTAGAGCATGATCCGGAACAGTGTGAAGCGGATTTCCGAAACGATCATGTTCCACCAAAAACGCGTTAGCCCAGCCGCCGCGGCGGCTCGGCACCCTTGGTGAAGGCATCGATGCACGCGACCATCTGCTGATAATGCGTCTGCAGGCTCTCGCGCGTCGCGTAGCCGAGATGCGGCGTGATCACGACGTTGTCGAGCTTGCGCAGCGGGTGATCCAGCGGCAGCGGTTCGACCGAGAACACGTCGATGCCGGCACCCGCGATCTTCTTCTCGCGCAGCGCCGCAAGCAGGGCGTCCTCGTCGACGATCGGCCCGCGCGCGGTGTTGACCAGATAGGCCGATGGTTTCATGCGGGCGAGATCGGCGGCGCCCACCAGCCCGCGCGAGCGCGGGCTCAGCACGACATGGATGGTGATGATGTCCGATGTCGCGAACAGCTCGTCCTTGCTGGCGTAGCCGACGCCGGCCTCCTTGCACTTCTCCGGCGTCAGATTGGGGCTCCAGGCGATCACGTTCATGCCGAATACCTTGGCCATGCCGGCGACCTTGCTGCCGAGCTTGCCGAGGCCGATGACACCGAGCGTCTTGCCCTCGATCTCGGTGCCGGCAAAGCTCTGCCAGGCCTCGCCGGCGTGCATGCGTGCATTCTCGCGGCCGATGCCGCGGGTCAGCTCCAGGATCAGGCCCATGGTCAGCGGCGCGGTGGGATCGCGGCTATATTGGGTGCCGCACAGCACCACCTGGCAAGCCTTGGCCGCCTCCATGTCGATCGCGGCGTTGCGCATGCCCGACGTGATCAGAAGCTTCAGCTGGGGCAGCGCTTCGAACAGGCTGCGCGGGAACGCCGTGCGCTCGCGCATCGCGCAGATGATCTCGAAATCCTTCAACTTCGCGGCGGCGTCAGCCTCGTTCGCGAACGGCTCGTCGAACACGGTGACCTCGACGTCATCCTTGATCGCCGGCCAGTCGGCGAGCGAAAGCGCGATGTCGAAATAGTCGTCGAGGATTGCACAGCGGAGCCGCGTCATCGGGAAGGTCCATTCAGGGTGAGGGCGACGGCCGGAAATCAGCCGTCGGGATACCCGTCATGGTCGCGCGCAAATGGCAGGCGCGCAAGCGGCCGCGCTTTCACATCGGGGCGATTGTCACGTCGGGCGGGACGGCCTTCGCGCCTTGGCGGTGCGGATATCGGCCAGCATCGATCTGACCGCCGGCGACAGTGCCATCTGCTTGGCGCGGCAGGCCGGGCCGGGGCCGCGCATATAGTGCAGTTCCGGACGGTAGGGATTGAAAGCCTTGGCAACGAAGGCACGCCAGAAAGCGCGGAATTCGGCGAACAGCGTCGCCTCACCCTTGATCGCCGGGCGGGAGAGAGGTGCTGAAATAATGGTAGCCATGATGTGGCCTCAACTGTTTTGGTCGCGGTTCTGCCGCGAAAATCGCCGTTTTTCGGCGTTGAGAACGAGTTTTGGCCTGATTTATTAAAAGATGGTTTCAATTGTCGTGATTCGGCGCACACATGGTGGCGAACCCGTAGTCACCCGTGGTGAATGGACCGAACGTGGTGAACGGATGGAAAACGCGACCCCCGCGGTTGCGCTTTCGGAGGCCGGCCGTTACATCGGCGGCAGCAAAATTTCCTCTAAATCCGATCAATTCCAGGGACAGCGGATGGCTCGCCAGTTCATCTATTTCATGCAGGGTCTGACCAAGGCATATCCGACCCGCAAGGTGCTCGATAACATCCATCTGAGCTTCTACCCGGACGCCAAGATCGGCGTACTCGGCGTCAACGGCTCGGGCAAGTCGACCCTGCTCAAGATCATGGCCGGCCTCGACAAGGAATATAACGGCGAGGCCTGGGTCGCCGAGGGCGCCCGCGTCGGTTATCTCGAGCAGGAGCCGCAGCTGGATGCCACGCTCTCGGTCCGTGAAAACGTCATGCAGGGCGTCGCCAAGCAGAAGGCGATCCTCGACCGCTACAATGAGCTGGCGGTGAACTATTCCGACGAGACCGCCGATGAAATGACCAAGCTGCAGGACGAGATCGAGGCCCAGGGCCTGTGGGATCTCGACAGCAAGGTCGACCAGGCGATGGATGCGCTGCGCTGCCCGCCTGACGATGCCGATGTCACAAAACTGTCAGGTGGTGAGCGCCGCCGCGTCGCGCTGTGCCGCCTGCTGCTCGACCAGCCGGAACTGCTGCTGCTGGACGAACCGACCAACCATCTCGACGCCGAGTCGGTGTCGTGGTTGGAAGGCCATCTGCGGAATTATCCGGGCGCGATCCTGATCGTGACCCACGATCGCTACTTCCTCGACAACGTCACGAGCTGGATCCTCGAGCTCGATCGCGGCCGCGGCATTCCCTATGAGGGCAATTACTCGTCCTGGCTGCAGCAGAAGCAGAAGCGGCTCGAGCAGGAAGGCCGCGAAGACGCCGCGCACCAGAAGACGCTGGCCCGCGAGCAGGAGTGGATCGCGTCCTCGCCGAAGGCGCGCCAGGCCAAGTCCAAGGCACGCTACCAGCGCTATGAGGAGCTGCTGAAGCAGGCCAGCGAGAAGCAGACCCAGACCGCGCAGATCACGATTCCGGTCGCCGAACGGCTCGGCCAGAACGTCGTCGACTTCGAAGGCCTCAGCAAGGGCTTTGGCGATCGCATGCTGATCGACGATCTCACCTTCAAGCTGCCGCCGGGCGGCATCGTCGGCGTGATCGGCGCCAACGGCGCCGGCAAGACCACGCTGTTCAGGATGATCACCAAGCAGGAGGAGCCCGACAAGGGCTCCATCACCGTCGGCGAGAGTGTTCATCTCGGCTATGTCGACCAGTCGCGTGACGCGCTCGACGGCAAGAAGACGGTGTGGGAGGAGATCTCGGGCAATAACGAGCTGATCCTGCTCGGCAAGAAGGAAGTCAACTCACGCGGCTATTGCTCGTCGTTCAACTTCAAGGGCGCCGACCAGCAGAAGAAAGTCGGCGCGCTGTCCGGCGGTGAGCGCAACCGCGTGCATCTCGCCAAGATGCTGAAGTCGGGCGCCAACGTGCTGCTGCTCGACGAACCGACCAACGACCTCGACGTCGACACGCTGCGCGCGCTGGAAGAGGCGCTGGAGGATTTCGCCGGCTGCGCCGTCATCATCAGCCATGATCGCTGGTTCCTCGACCGCATCGCGACCCACATCCTGGCCTTCGAAGGCGACAGCCACGTCGAATGGTTCGAGGGCAACTTCCAGGATTACGAAAAGGACAAGATGCGCCGGCTCGGCCAGGACAGCATCATTCCGCACCGCGTGAAGTACAAGAAGCTGACGCGGTGAGGTAGCCGCATCGCGAAAGTTCTCAATGGGAATTACTTATTCTCATTACTTGATACCGCGGGATAACACCGTTCGCCCCGCACCGGATCGGATTGTTGCTCTGATCCATGCCTGGATCGAGAACGGTTTCATCGCTGTAGCGGACGGTCAGGGCTCACAACCCACCGCTCGCTTCATGACGGCACTGTCCCCTGAAGAAGCGGTCGAGCAAAGGCAGGCCGCCAAGCCGCAATCCAGGTTCTGGGCGCGGCTTTGGGGAAAGAGAGCTCCGAAGCCGCCTCGTCGAGATATCTGGAAGCCGTTTCCGGTCCCGCCAACGGGCGAAGCGCTGTCGGCACTCGCGAAGCCCAGCACTGTGATTCGATGGGAGTGCGACTCAAACGCAGTCTATCCGATGAGGACTATCACCGAACGCATCTATCGAGGAGACCACAGTTTTCCGCACTCTCTGACGATCGAGATGTCCGATGATTTCCTGAATGTAAGGACTGATGGCCATGGTGATGCCAGGCAGGTGAGTCCGACCTGCAAGTGTGGATGCGGTCTAGGATATGACTATGACGCGATAGGTTGGTCGGCGACAGAGAGAATTCGTCAAATTTGCCCTTCCTGCGGATCAGCTTTCCGTCCGCAGGATCAGATTGCCGAGATTGTGGATGGAGCGACCGGCAAGAAAACACCCCAACCGGGTGGCTTGTGCAATCGCTTTGCAATCAGCATCGATTTCGGCAAGGAGTGGCCGCTTTATATGCCTGACGTCAACGGTGAACTCCTCGAAAGCACGGCCAAAGCCGCCGACGTCTTTCTAGAGACATGCAGCACCGCGCTAGGTGTCGGACTGAACGAATTTAGCCTCTACGGTTAGCTGACGCGGTGAGCCGGCCTCGCAGGTCGCCGAACCTGTCGAGGAAGGCGCGTGCGCGGGGCAGCGCGTCGTGAAGGAATTGCTTTGGCTCGCGCAGCCAGAGCCCTTCGATCTGCCGCGAGCGCGGTTCCGAGATCAGGACTTCGGTCGGCAGATCGACGAGCGTCGCGTCCCAGCCTGGGAAAAACCGCCGCGCGCGCCGGAAGCCGAGCGACAACAGCTGCGCCTCTGTCGTCAGGCCGTGATAGTCGAACGCAGCATTCCCGTCCGTGACGTAGATGTGGTTGCCGATGTAGCCGGCAGCCGGCTTGATCCAGCGGGCGTGGAAGCCAAGCTGGGCGTATCTTTCGAGAAACGCGTAGGCGAGCACCTGGCAGGCGCCATTCGCAAAGAAATGGCGATCGGGGCGATGCCACCGGCGCTTCGGATCGTCCTTGACGTTGACCTTCGGAAAGAACATCGGCGCGCGCTCGCGCTGGGCGGACAATGTGGCCAGACTATCGCTTGTCGGCGACAGGAGAAGGATCGAATTCGAAGATTAGCAGGATCGTGACGGGATCGCGGCGCAATCTGCGGCCAGTTGTCGCTTTTCAAGCGCGCGGGATTGCGTAGATAGAGCGCTCCGCAATTTCAATCCTGCGAGCTTTCCAACATGTCCGCTGTTTCCGACGCGCGTGCCCCCCTGAAGGGCCGGTCGCTGCGTCCCGTCCCCATGCTGATCTTCGGATCGCGCTGGCTGCAATTGCCGCTCTATGTCGGCCTGATCATCGCCCAGGGCGTCTATGTCGTGCTGTTCCTGAAGGAACTGTGGCACCTGTTCGCGCATTCCTTCGACTTCAGCGAGCAACAGATCATGCTGGCCGTGCTCGGCCTGATCGACGTCGTCATGATCTCGAACCTGTTGGTGATGGTGATCGTCGGCGGCTACGAGACCTTCGTGTCGCGGCTCAATCTGCAGGGACATCCCGATGAGCCGGAATGGCTCAGCCATGTCAACGCCAGCGTTCTGAAGATCAAGCTGGCGATGGCGATCATCGGCATCTCCTCGATCCATCTGCTGCGCACCTTCATCGAGGCCGGCGCGCTATCGTCCGGCAAGAGCACCTACACCGAGACCGGCGTGATGTGGCAGACCATCATCCATTGCGTCTTCATCCTGTCTGCGATCGGCATCGCCCTCGTCGACAAGCTGTCGAACGACTCGATCGAGGGCGCCAAGCAGCAAGCGGGACACTAGGGGCTCTTTGTTGACGCGCTTCCTTCAAACGAACCGGTGCCCACTTCGCTCGGAAACGCTCTATGCGCGGCGCGGCGCTACCGCGCCGCGCGTGAGCCGAGCGAGGCTGCCGCGGTGATCTTGCCGAGCCATTCCGGAATCTGCGCGGCGCCATTCGGGAATCCACGCGCCATCGCAACGACGAACACAGGCTGCCAGACGCCGAATAGCACCAGCCAGCCGAGCAAATCCGGCAGCTTGACGACCGTGCCGTAGACGATCCCGGCAGCGACAGCTGCGATCCAGGTCATGACGACACTGTTGAGCCGTCGGAAGCTGGGATTTGTCAGGATGATGCCGAGAATGGTGATCGCACCGCCAACCGCTCCGCCGACGCCACCGATGACGTAGCCCATGAAAGGATTATTGGTGAGCGTGTCTCTGACCTCAGCTGCGGACGTGGTGGTTGCGTCGGCGGCACTGCTGTCGGGTGCGGCACTGCTATCGGCAGCGGCGGTGGTATCGGCGGCGGTGGTATCTGCGGCGGCGGTGGTAGCAACTTTCGAATATTGGCCGAGTGTCTGAAGCGTGACACTGCTGGCATCGAAGGCCGAGATCCACGCCGCTGCGGTAATCGCAATCACGAGTAACAGCTGGAACCGGTCCTTGATGCCGAAGATGAAATTGCAGGTCGCGACCACGACGCCAAATATAACGCCGGGCAGGATCGTTATTCCACCGTATGGCCCGGAATCAACGAACGAAAATCGCAGCAATCCGGTGGCATATTTCACGGCGAGGGTGCAGGCGATGGCGGAAGCCAGCGCCAATGCAATGAACGGCAAATTGGATCGGCCGCGCGACTGCGCGCTGTCGGCGGCCAGCATCCGATCCACCGCGGCCCGCGTTTCGGCCGCTGCGCTGCCCTGCGGCTCGAGGATCGTGACCGCCCTGAGATAGGTCGGGACCTGGTCGAGCGGGGTCGGCGCCATCATCACCGGCAGCACGCGATTGCTCGGGTTCGGCCATTTGGTCTTGGCGAAGGCGAGCTCGCTCAAGGTGTAGCGTCCCCTGGTCACCGATTCCGGGCTGATCAGGAACACCATAAAATCGCTGCTTTCGATGGCTTTTTCGACGCGTGCATCGAAGCTGTCGCCCGCCGGAAGATCGTCGTGCGAAAAGAAAACCTGATGGTCGCAATTGCGCAGGGACTGGGCGATGCTGTCAGCCTGCGATTCCAGCTCGGAGGGAAATGATAAAAATATGCGCATGGTAAAACTTACCACCCAGAATTGAATTCTGACAATCGCCGAATCCGCTTCGCAATGCCTGTTTCAGCAGGGTGAGATCGATCATGAAATGGCCAGCCACCATTGTCGCATTGGCGCTGCTGTCGTGCGCGCCGCTGCAGCGGCCTGCCTACGCCGCCGACGCCGCGTTCACCCAGTTCATCGCCTCGCTGTGGCCGGAGGCCAAGGCGGCCGGCGTGTCGCGCGACACCTTCGATCGGGAAACACGTGGGCTCGAGCCCGACTACAAGCTGCCCGACCTGATCCTGCCCGGACGTCCCAAGACCGGCGCGCCGGCGCAAGCCGAATTCGTGCAGGTGCCGGCCGATTACATCAAGGAAGCCTCGATCGCGCGGCTCGCCACGGAAGGGCAAAGGCTGTTGCAGAAGTATCGGCCGTCGCTCGATGCGATCGAGAAGCGGTTCGGCGTGCCGGCGCCAATCGTCCTGGCGATCTGGGGCCGCGAGACCGACTATGGCCGTTACTCGCTGCCCTACGACACGCTGCGCGTGGTGGCGACGCAGGCCTATGTCGGCCGCCGCAAGGATCAGTACCGCACCGAGTTCATCCTCGCGCTGAAGATCCTCGGCGAGGGCGTGGTGACGCGCAAGGAGCTGCGCTCGTCCTGGGCGGGCGCGACCGGCTACACCCAGTTCCTGCCGTCGGAATATTACAAGCACGGCGTCGATCTCGACGGCGACGGCAAGGTCGACATCTGGCATTCGGTGCCGGACGCGCTCGCCTCCGCCGCGCAGCAACTCGTCAACAAGGGCTGGCAGCCCGGCGTGCGCTGGGCCTACGAGGTCACGGCACCCGCCAATGCCGATTGCACGATGGGCGTGCCCGAGGTGACAAAACCGATCAGCCAGTGGCTGCGGGCGGGCTTCGTGCCGGTGCGCGGGCAAAAGCTCAACGCGACCGAGCAGGCGCAATCGGCCTCGCTGCTGCAGCCGGAAGGCATCTACGGACCGGCCTTCCTGACCACGCCGAATTACTTCGTGATCAAGGAGTACAATTTCTCCGACCTCTACGTGCTGTTCGTCGGCCATCTCGCCGATCGCATGACGAGCCCGCAGCCGTTCGCGACGCCGTGGTCGGCTTCGAAGCAGCTGCGCTCCGCCGATGTCGAGGCGATGCAGCAGCAGCTGACCAAGATCGGGCTCTACAAGGACAAGCTCGACGGCAAGGCCGGGATGCAGACCCGCGCGGCGCTCGGCGCCTATCAGAAACAGGCCGGGCTGAAGGTCGATTGCTGGCCGAGCGAGGCGGTGCTGCGCGCGATGAACGGGGCGCGTTGATCGGTCATCGCCAAGACTGTTTCTGCGCCGAGACTGTTTCTGCGCGGAAAACAAAAACCCGGCCGCAAGGCCGGGTTTTCGAGTGTGATGCTGAAACCGTGTCGGTCGATCAGTCGCAAACCTGGATGCGACGGAAGCGCCAGCCGTAGCCGTCCCAGAAGCGCTCACGAACCCAGCGGCACGGAGCTTCTTCGACGTAGGTCGGGGCCGGTGCAACATAGACCGGAGCCGGGCGAGCGCCGGCAATCGCGCCGCCGAGCAGGGCGCCGCCGATCAGGCCGCCGGCAACGCCGGCCGCGACGGCACCGCCGTCACCAGCCTTGGCAGCCGGAGCAACCGCCAGCGAACCGGCAATCGTGGTAACGGCGACAAGGGCAGCTAAAGTCTTCTTCATGTCTTTGGCTCTCCTGGAAGATGGTGGCGTCGAGGTTCGGCGCCGGGGTTAGGTGACTCACACGCTGATCTCGAACTGCTGTCTTGCTAAACAGCGCAGAACAGTCAACCGAAAGTAAACGTCCGCAGCCTCATCGCGCAGAAAAGCGGTTTTTTCTGGCCATCTACAGCCGACGTCCCGGAGAACAGTCGGTTTTCCGGGACGTTTGGTTCGATTTAATCGAGATGAATGGCGATCAATCGCAAACGCGGACGCGGCGAATGCGCCAGGTGTAGCCGTCCCAGAAGCGCTGGCGCTGCCAGAAGCAGTCGGGACCATAACCGGGCTCGGCGACATAGGCGGGACCGGGCGCGTAGTAGCCATATCCCGGACCGTAATATCCGTTCTGCGAAGCGATCGCGCCGCCGACGATGGCGCCACCGATCAATCCCGCAGCGACGCCAGCGGCGACACCGCGTTGTGCCTGGGCGGGGGCGGGCACCGCCACAGCCGAAACCGCCAGAGTGGCGACGGCGCAAAGCGCCAGCAATGTCTTCTTCATGACCTCACCTTTCTCACGGGAGCAGGGACAGCGTACGTTGGCGATCTGTCTCGCCTGAAGGGTTCCATATTCCGCTTGAATGATCAATGAACGACGCTGCCGTATTCGCGTCCAAATGCTTGCAGCTTTTGGAATATCTTGCAACGCACAGCTGCTTGTGGGGATCGGCCCGGCAGGACCCGCCCGGCGCGCCTGGTATTCCCGAAAGCCCGGGCCGTCCGATTTAGATTCATTCCAGAATGAATCCCGCATCAGTTTGGAATTGCTACAAGAACTGCTTTTTCCTTTTGCATCCGGCGAGGGCCGACAATATCCATATTGGCGAGCATCACCCGTTGGACCCGCTTCTTCTGATGATTGTCTGTTCCTGTAACGTCCTCAGCGACCACGATGTCCGCAATGCCGTCAATGGCGGTGGGTCCGTGACACGTAATGCCAAGCAGGTTTATGGCTGCCTCGGCTGCAGTGCCGAGTGTGGCCGCTGCGCGCGCACCATCAAGGCGATCATCGACGAGGCGCTCGGCCCCTGCGCCAAGGCCTGCTGCTCCGGCTGCCCCCACAGCGGGCATCCCCACGCCGCCAACGAAGACGCCGAGCCGGCCACCGAGTTCGCGCTCGCGGCCTGCTGAGGCAACTTCCGGTTCCGATCCGATCTGCTTCCCGTTTTCTTCCGGCGAGCCGGCTTTCCCGCCGGCGGCAACGATCCGCCTCCGCCAAATCCCCAAATCCGGTTTATCCACGCGTCGCTTCCGCGAAGGGTTGCTCTCTCCGGTAATCTGATTTAGAAGCGTTCTAAATTCAGACCGGCCAACGGTGGCCGCGACAGGTGGAGTGGATCATGCAAGGCGACCCGAAGGTCATTGATTATCTGAACAAGGGGCTGCGCAGCGAACTGACCGCCATCAATCAGTATTGGCTGCACTACCGGATGCTCAACAATTGGGGCCTCCTGGAAATGGCCAAGGTCTGGCGCAAGGAGTCCATCGAGGAGATGGAGCACGCCGACAAGTTCGTCGATCGCATCCTGTTCCTCGACGGCTTCCCGAACCTGCAGGTGCTCGATCCCCTGAAGATCGGCCAGGACGTCAAGGAGATCATCGAGGCTGACCTCGCCGCTGAGATCGGCGCCCGCACGCTCTACCAGGAGGCGGCGACCTACTGCCACGGCGTCAAGGACTACGTCACGCGCGACCTGTTCGAGCAGCTGATGAAGGACGAGGAACACCACATCGACTTCCTCGAGACCCAGCTCGACCTGATCAAGCGCATCGGTCTTGAGCTCTACACCCAGAAGCACGTCGGTCATCTCCAGGGCGAGGACCACTGAGCCGCGGCTTCGCGCTCGGAGCGTGTTGCCAAAAATACGAGAGGCCGTCCTTGCGGGCGGCCTCATTTGTTTTCGTGATCTGGGTGAAGCGATCGATCAGTAGCACCGCGTGATGTTGATGGTGCGGTCGCCGCCGCGTCCGGGCACCGTGACGCTTTCGGTGGGGCAGCTCGACACGTAGGGACGATCCGACGGCACCACGGCCGGCGGATAGCGATGCGCCCAATCCCAGGGCACGTCCTGGGTGTAGGTGTAGCGGACATCGTTCGAGGCCGGCGCCGGGACTTCGGCGGCGAGGGGAGCGGCGGCCAACGCGTCGTCGTAATATCCGCTCGTTCCCGGCAACACGATGCCGGGCACGCGCAGGTGATGACGGAAGCCCGGATGATGCGAGGAGAACGTGCCGCGCGGCGCCGTTCCGGATCTCGCATAGGTCTCGGTGGAGCAGGCAAGCAGCAGCGCTGCAACGCCAAGGGACGCCATCAGCGCCCCAGGTGTTCGATAGGCATGTGTTCGCAGGGGCATGGCACGCACCAACTCGCGGTTAGGAGCATTGTGCGGACGCTAGGCCGGGCCGCGTTGCGCCCGCAAACTCATCCTTAATTATTGGTTAAGAAGTAAGGTTAACAGAGAGTAATTGTTTGAAATTGGCGCGATCGCACCTGCGGCTCCGCGCAGGCGGCCGGCGCCGGTCAGACAGCGTCCGCGGGGACGAAGCAGCTGATGATGATGTTGCCGCGGTGGTGCACGTACCACACCACGGCCTCGCCGACCGGATTGCCGCGGTCGCGGATCACAGCGCGTTCCGGCACCATCATCCACTCGCCTTCGATCGGCACCCAATAGGCGCCGCCCCGAACATCATAGCTCGTGCGATGGCCGTCGGAGATGTCGCAGCAGGGCACGCCGTTCGGCGCGATCACGCTCTTGAACCAGGCGCGGATATCGGGCGGCACGTTGTCGTATTGGCCGTTGTCGAACGCCAGCGCAGCGCCCGCCAACGTGACGAGCGACGCAAGCACTGCGACATGCGCGAGCCTTCGCATTGCCCTCCTCCGGCGAAAACTTCTGCGTGATCCGCGCAACGTTCCGCGCGCGAATCCAATGTTTGCGCGATTAGGCACGAACCGCGCGCAGGATGCATGCTCAAAGAATCGGCGGAGCGTTGCTGTGCGTCGTGATGCAGTGCGGGATCAAGGCGATCAGGATGGTTTCTTCGCGCGTATCTTCTTCACAGGCTTCGCCGCGATATTGTCCCACGCCATTGTGAGCGCGCTGCGCAGCGTGATCTGATCGGCTTTGGCGAGGCGGACATTGGTGCTGCCGCTCTTGCCCCAGCCGCCCGGCACCGGCCGGAAGATCTCAGGCTCGGCCTCGACCACGACAGCCTGCTGCTCCGGCGTCAGCTTCACCATGCCCCAATCCTTGTCGGGATGGCCGAGCGTCGCGAAGATGCGTTTGCCGACGCGGAAATCGGCGGTGCCGTGATGTGCGCCTTCGACGACGTCGGGCAGGCTCAGTGCAACATTGCGGAAGCGAGTTGCGGACATCGCCCTGAGCCCGCGCGCTACATCGTGCGCTGCGGCGCGGTCTGCAGCAATTCCTGCAATTGCCTGGCATAGAACTTGGCGTCGCCGGTCGTCAGATGGCCGCGCGTCTCGCTGCTTGCCGGGATCAGATAGATCTTGCCGTTCTTGATCCGCTTCACCGCGGCTTCGGTAACACCGGTCTCCGGCGGATTGCGCTCGTCGTCGGCCGCATTGATCGCAAGCAGGCTGGCCTCGATCTTCTCCATTCCCGCCGATGGATCGTAATCGTGCGAGGCCTCCCATTGATAGATGTAGTCGTTGGCATCTGCGGTGACCGGCAATGCCAGCTGGTCGTCGACCATCTTGTCGGCCTGCTGCGCCGACGGCGCCAGCGTCTGGTAGCCGAGCGTGCCGCCGGCGCTGGCGAAGCGATAGGCCGCGATGGCGTATTTCATCATCCGCGGTTGGCTGGTGTAGTTGCCGTTGTTGTAGTCGGGATCGTTGCGGATCGTGTCCAGCATGGTCCGGCGCAGGATCCAGTTGCGCGCCGCCATCGCCGTCGGCTGCGAGGCCATCGGCACCAGCACGTCCATCATCTGCGGATAGCGCACGCCCCAGATCCAGGTGTGCATGCCGCCCATCGAGTTGCCGATCACGAGCCGCAGGTGCTTGACGCCGAGCCCTTCGGTGACGAGGCGGTACTGCGCGTCGACCATGTCGTTGTAGTCGTATTTCGGAAAGCTGGTCCGCATCGCATCCGACGGCTTCGACGATTTGCCGTGCCCGATGCCGTCGGGAATGATGATGTAGTATTTCGTGGCGTCGAGCGGCTGGCCTGGGCCGAACAGCTGGCCGGCAAAGCCCGGCGTCAGCATGCTGGCGGCTGAGCCGCCGGAACCGTGCAGCACCAGCACCGGCTGCCCGGTCGGCGCGCCGACCGTGGTGTAGTGCAGCCGCAGTTCCGGCATCACCTCGCCGCTGTGGAACTTGAAGTCCTTCGCGGTCCACTCGCCGTCCTGCGGCGCGGGATAATCTGCAGCCATGGCCGGTACCGACATCGAGACGAGAGCGGCCAGCAGCGCCGCGCACAAACGGATCATGGTGCTTCTCCCCATGCGCGGCGCGTTTGTCCAGCCGCTTCGACGCAAGCCTAGCATGAGGGAAAGCGTTGTCCGAGAGGACGCCGGCGCGGCTGGCGAAGACGTGTTCGGCTAAAGCGCGATGAGATTGGGTTGAATCCTCATCGCGCTTTAGCCTGTTGTTTGAGCATAATCTCCGCGCAAACGCTTCGCGTTTGTCGCGAGGGAAAACCGCTTCGCACTTTTCCGGATCGTGCTTTAGCCAGCCTTCAGCACGTTCAGCGCATACCAACCCCAATAGACCCGGTGGCGCTGGATCAGGCCGTCCTCGATCTCCATGACCTCGACCAGATCCATCTGGTCGCCGTCCGGCGACTGGCGCGGATATTCCCAGGTGAGAATCCGGCCGTCGCTGAAGAAGCCCTGCTTGAAGCGCCGCCGCTGCGGCGGGTTGGTGCGGAACACGCGCGTGATGAACTCGCGCAGCGCCTCCCGTCCGCGAACGATCCCGTCTTTGGTCTGCATCAGATGCTGGACCAGCGGGCTCTCGATCGAGGCATCGAGCGCGTAGAGCGCCAGCGCCGCCTCGAGGTCCTTGTTGCCGAGGGCTTCGTCCCAGAGCCTGTAGATGCGTTCTGCGTCGGTGTTGGCTGTCATGATTGTTCCCTTGTGTGTCGTCGACTGCCGCCGATTTGACCGGAAGTGGCGGCCGCAACGCTTCAGGAAAATCTGAAATGAGTTTCGCGACGTTGCGAATGCGCGTAGGACGGTTTCAGCGCGACATGGAGAGCGATGCGGTGGGATCATCCCAATCCGTGCAGACCGGATTTTCGCGGATCGCCGAGGCACTGGGCGATCCGGTGCGCGAAGCGATGGTCAGTGCGCTGGCCGACGGCAAGGCGCTGCCGGCGGGCGAGCTTGCCGCGGTTGCCGGCATTTCGCCGCAAGGCGCCAGCGCGCATTTGCAGAAGCTGGTCGACGCGCGGGTGCTGTCGGTGTGGGCCCAGGGCAGGTTCAGATATTACCGCATCAGGGACGACGACGTCGCGGCGCTGATCGAGCAGCTGGTCGATCTCGCCGCGAAGGCAACTGCCGCGCCCAGGCGTGCGATGCCGGCCGAGCAGCTCCGGCAATCGCGCACCTGCTACCATCACCTCGCGGGCCAGCTCGGCGTGTTGCTGTCGAATGCGCTGATCCGCCGCCGCCTCGTCGTCGTCGACGGCCGCGATGGGCGTGTGACCGAGCAGGGGCTGGCCTGGTGCCGCGCCGAACAGATCGATTTCGATCCGGCGCGGCAGCCGCATCTGCGGCTCTGCAACGACTGGACCGAGCGCGTGCCGCATCTCGCCGGTCCGTTTGCCAATGCCGTGCTGGCGCGGCTGGTCGAGATGCGCGGCGTCGCGCCGCATCGGATTCCGCGCGCGCTGCGGATCACCGATCGCGGGCGGGCATTCTTCGATCGGCTCGGCGTGCAGGTTCCGTTCTGAAGCCCCGTGAATGTGCTAGCGCCCGTCCTCGACCTCGGTCTCCGGGCGGTCATTGCCGGAGGCGGTTTCGGTCAGCCATTTGCCGTCCGACGTCTCGTACTGGATCGCTTCGGTGCGCCCGGGAACGCGCTGTTCGTTGGCGGCGCGCCGGGCGGCCGCAAGCGCCGCGGCATGGGTTGGAAACGGTTCCGAGAACACCCCGTTGACGGTATAGGCCCAACCGCCGTCGTGCTGGACGACCTTGTAGATCACGTGGCTCATCCGGAACCTCGTTTCCGTCGTGGACGATGAGGCTGCCAGAATAGACCACGATGTCGTATTTTGCAGCAGCCGATCGTCCTTGAGACACAAGCCCGAGGTGCGGGCGAGGGAGACCGACATGTGCCGCAACATCAAGACACTGTTCAACTTCGAGCCGCCCGCCACCGAGGACGAGATCCACGCCTCGGCGCTGCAATTCGTGCGCAAGCTGAGTGGCTTCAACAAGCCGTCACAGTCCAATGAGGCGGCCTTCAACCTTGCCGTGACCGAGGTCTCGGACGCCGCGCGCAAGCTGCTGATCTCGTTGCAGACCAACGCGCCGGCGCGCGATCGCGAGATCGAGGCGGAGAAGGCGAGGGAGCGTTCACGCCTGCGGTTCGGCTGAGGCCCAAGGGGATATAAGGGGAGGTCCACGGCATTCCGTGACCCAGGTCACGGTACAGCGCCACGCTTCCGGGCAGCATGGTCGTTCAGCCGCCCCCCGGAGCAACGCCATGAAGCCTGCCGCCCTGCTCACCCTTTGCTCGATTGCGTTCGCCGTGCTCTGGACCAGCGGCATGCTGTGGTCGTGCGGCACGATCGACCTCGCCAACGTCATCATCCTGTCGGCATGTGGGGCGTTCGCCGGCGTCGCCTGGTACTACGCGATGCGCTGGGTCTTCCAGCTGATGCAGCTCGCCCGGCCGTCCGATCCACCGACCACGCCAGGCGCAGAGCACTGAGCCTCGCGCGCGACACGGATTTCGCTGGCCGTGTCGCGCAATGACAGGAAGGGTTACTTCTTGTCCTTCTTGCGGTGCTTCTTCTTTTTCTTGTGATCGTCGTCTTCGTCCTCATCATCGGCGAAGTCGATCGCGTCGACCTCGAGCGCGATTGCTTCCGCTGCCGCGCGCTCAGCGAGCTCGGCGGCTTCTCGCTCGGCGACCTCGGCGGCTTCGCGCTCCCTGGTGCGCCTGTGGTCTTCCCAGGCGTCGAAGATCATATGCAGCCACGGCATCACCTGCTCGATCGACGGCAACTGGCCGGGCGGGCCGGCTTCGCCGCGCGGACCGGCCGGACCCTGCGGCCCCTGCGCACCAGCTTCGCCGCGCGGACCCTGTGCGCCTGCCTTGCCCTGCGCCCCCGGCTTGCCCTGGGGGCCTGCCTTTCCGACCACGCCCGCCTTGCCCTGCGGACCCGGCTTGCCGCGTGCACCTTCCGGCCCCGGCCGCCCGGGATGTCCCTGCGGTCCGGGCTTTCCCGGCTCGCCCTGACGGCCCTGCGGCCCCTGTGCCCCTCGTGCCCCCTGGCGGGAAGTTGTCTCGTCAGCCACTGATATACTCCGTCGCGATTTGAAGCCGGTTGTAACAGAGGTTGGACGACGGCTTCAATTCTGCCCGAAGGCACCGATGCGAGCGATCAACAGTCATAATTCCATGGGCATTATGACAGCGGAGGACGCATTGCGGATTCTGCACGGCAGCTACGGCGACGAGCCGCAACCGCTCGACATCGTCGTGACGGGGCAGGATGTGCTTGACGAAGCGAGCTTTCGCAGCACGGGCGTGCTCGAGCTCTATGAGCGCTTGTTTCCCGCGATCGAGCGCGACAGTCCTGATGACATCGTGCGCTGGCTGTTGTCGGACGATGTCGGCGAGCCCAGGCATTTCAGCGTCGGCGGCCAGCAGATCTCCTATCGGCTCGACTCGCGCTGCTTCATCCTGCGTGCCGGCAGGCGTGCGATCGGACTCGGCTTCTTCACCTATGATCACGCCAGTGATCTGATTTTTTGCAACCATGTCGGCATCGACAAGGCATGGCGCGGCCGCGGCCTGGCGCGCGCGTTCTATCGCGAGATGGTCGCCATGCTCGATGCGCTATTTCCGCGCAATATCGGCGTGGTGCTCGAAGTCGAACCGTTCGATCGCGATCGTCTGGAGGCGATCATCGCCGATCTCGAGCGAACGGGCAGGCGTCAGCTTGCGGCGGATGAGCAGGACGCGGTCCTCCGATTGCTGCGTGTCGGCTGGTACGACAAGCTCGGCTACGCCGTATTCAGCGACGCGCGCGCGATGCGGCCGCTTGCGTGCCGCTCGCCAAGTCTTGATCCATCATGTCTTGATCCGTGTCTGCCGTCATCGGACTGGAGCGCTGGTGAAGAAGACTACTGGCTGATGTGGCAGCCGCGGACCGGCGTGCTCCAAGCAGAGGTGCGCGCCGATCAGCTCTGGCAAAATGCCGTCGCCGCGATTTATGTCGAGATCCTCGCAAAGTCCCTTGTCGATGACGATCCGCATGGACGACGCGACTATTGGGACTATGCGACCGCGCTGGTGGCCCGGACGATGCAACAGACCGCGACGATCGACGTGCGCCTCGCACGCTGCCTCGCTGACGAGGACAGCACGCTGCTGTCGCGCTGGCGACGTCTTGCGATCGACCTGCCGATCTAGCGCATGATCCGGAAAAGTGCGATGCGGTTTTCCGAATAGATCATGCGTAAACAAAGGCATGATCCGGAAAAGTGCGAAGCGGCTTTCCCTCGCGACAAACGCGAAGCGCTTGCGCGGAGATCATGCGCAAACAAAAGGCCAGAGCGCGGTGGCGGTAACAACCTGCCCGCACCGCGCTTTAGTGCACTAGGCTGCGGCGTGCTCGCTCAGCGGAACGTCGATGCCGTCGGCCGAATATTCGCGGATCTTGTTCCGCAAGGTGCGGACCGACAGTCCGAGCACGCGCGCGGCGCGGGTGCGATTGCCGTCGCAGCGCGCGAGCGTTTGCAGCACGAGTTCCCGTTCGACTTCATCGACGGTCGCGCCGATCAGCAGTGGGACGATTTCATTTGGAGCCAGCGACGGCAGCAATGCTTCCGGCGACGGTACGGTGGACGCGTAAGACATGAACTCCTCCCGATCAACGCCCGCCTCGTCGATGAGGCGGAGACATCGAGAAAACCAACTACCCCGTAGATCCACGGTGTGCCGGTTTGGTTAACAAGACCTTAACGCGCGGCTAACTCCCTGCTTTGTAAGCAAAATACCCAGAAATCGCCACGATTGCGGTTCCATCGGTCACAATGTCCGGTAACCGCCGTCGACCATCACGATCGATCCCGAGACATAGGCCGAGAGATCAGAGGCGAGGAAGATCGCGGGGCCGACGATGTCCTCGGCTTTGCCGGCGCGGCCGAGCGGGGTGTGGTCGATGAAGACTTTGACGAGGTCGGGATTGGTGGCGCGCACCTTCTCGTTCAGCGGTGTCTCGATGAAGCCGGGACCGATCGCGTTGACGCGCACGCCGTCCTTGCCGAGCTCGGCGGCGAGCGCCTTGGTGAAGCCGAGCACGCCGTGCTTGGAGGCGGTATAGGCCGGCGAGCTCGGCGTGCGCAGATGCACAAAGGACTGGATCGAACCGATGTTGACGATGCGTCCCTTGTTCTGGCGCAGCGGCGCGAGGAAGGAATGCGTCACGTTGAAGACGCCGGTGAGGTTGATCGCGATGATGTCTTCCCAATCCTTGATCACGGCCTCGTCCGCGCCGAGCATGCCGTTGCGGCGCGCGATGCCGGCATTGTTGACCAGAATCGAGACCGGCCCGACCTTGTCGGCAACCTGCTTTGCCATCGCGATGCAGGCGTCGCGATCGGTCACGTCGAGCGCAAAGCTGTCCGCCTTGCCGCTCGCGCTCCTGATCTCCCTGGCCGCTTCCGCCGCCGCATCGCCGTTCATGTCGAGCAGCACCACGCGTGCGCCCTCGCGGCCATAGCCCAGTGCGATGGCGCGCCCGATGCCCGAGCCCGCACCGGTGATGACGGCGATGTGATTGTCGAGAAGGGCCATGGTGTTTCCTCGTTCTGATTTTGTGAGCGTTGTCGACAACACTATTCAAAACTGCGCCAACCGAAACGCCAAGCCGTGTTTGTGCGTTGCTGTCATCCGGATTCGGATGACAGTACGGACCGATCATGGACCCGCATATCAGACACTGGAAAGTTGCGATCGAGCGCTTTTGCGCGGCGCCGGATCCCGACTATCGCGAGATCGCCAAAATGGTCGCCGAGATCGCCACCACCGAGATCGACGAGACGCTGCGGCAAGCGGCCGCACAGGTGCTGCCGATCCTGCGCCAGGCGGCGCTGAAATCGGCCGACCGCCGGACCAGATCCATGGCGCTGCGCCGTCTCGGCATCGTCAGCGATGCGCTGCACATGCTGTCCGCGCCGCAGTTCGGCCGGCGTGGCTTGACGCCGAAGGTGCTGACGGAGGACGAGCGCTACCGGCAATTGCTCGGCCTGCCGTTCGGCCGCCATCTCGCGACGACCGAAATCCAGCAGGCGTTCAAGCGCGCCGCAAAGACGGTGCATCCCGACGGCGGCGGCAATGGCGCGGCGTTCCTCGAACTTGCCGCCGCCCGCGACGCGCTGATCAAGCATCATTGAGGCGTGATCGCGTCAAGGCTGACAACACAAGGCCAGACAGCACAAGGGCGGACATCGCCGTTGCCGCGTGTCCGCCCTGTGCGCGATTGGGGTCGCCTAGAACGAGCAGGTGCCGTTGTTCAGGAGGCCGGTCTTGTAGCTGAATGCGGCGTCGAAGGTTGGCAGCTCTTCGCTGACGACGGCGAAGTTTGCCGGCCACGGCGTGGTCGGGACGCTCTGATCCCAGATCTGGCAGAAGCCGGTGTCCTGCCAGCGGATCAGATGATACGGGTTGGCGCTGGCGGGGCTGGTCGCGGCGAGCACGGACACGGTGGCGGTAATGGTGGCGCAGGCAATCGCAAGACGACGCATCGGAAATCTCCGGTTTGAATATGTGAATGCTCCGCAGGGGCAATCCTGGAGCTCAGGGGCCGATCGCCCCGGACATGCAGTGAGTGTTGCGATCCCGGGAACAGGTTCAACGCCCGTCGCGCGAAGGCACCTGTCAACAAATCGGCCATCGCTGTGCCAAATTGTGCCGGTCTACGCGCTTGCTAGAGTCGGAGCAGCGCGATTCGCAGCCGCGTCGCGACGCGAGCCGATCGGCGTGAGCAAATCTTGTGAGGAAATCTTGGGGAGACTGCACATGAAACTTTCATCCACGCTTCGTGCCGCGCTGGTTGCACTGATGGCATTCACCGGCGTTACTTTCTCATCCGCAGCGCGTGCCGACAGCGGCTTCGTGACGCTCACGATCTACAAGGCCGGCTGGATCATCGGCGGCTCCGGCGGCAGCGGTGTGCTGACGTTCCGCGGCCGCTCCTATCGTCTGTCCACCGGCGGTCTCGATTACGGCCTGGTGTTCGGCGGCTCCAAGACCGTGCTGCGAGGCCGCGTCAGCAACATCAATCGCCCGTCTGATGTCGCCGGTGTCTACGGCGCAGCGGGCGCGGGGTTGGCGCTCGGCCGTGGCGCCCGCGCGATCGTGCTCACCAACCAGAAGGGCGCGGTGCTCGAGTTGACCGGCCATCAGGTCGGCCTGATGGCGAATGCCGATCTGAGCGGCCTTGCGATCACGATGCGGTAGTTCGCCGGTCTGGGGGCGTTTGAGTCTAGGTCGTGAACCCACAAATCTGGCGATCGGTGGTCGCCAGAGGCCGCTGTGCACCAATAGCGAATTGCTGCGTGGCCTCGAAATGATCCGATGCGCCGGCACGGACGTGTCGAGGCGGTGACGGGCTTTCCAACTGTCGAAGGTTCGATCGTGCCGATGCCTGACAAGGCCCTCAGTCTGATCTAGGTCCGCAGGCATCAAATTGCCCGTCGACCCTGGCGGGCTCGTGGATCATAGTTCGAGCCTTCCGTCCAGTTTGGTGATGAAGATGCTCCTGGATATTGGTCTTCGCGGTGGGGCCCTCGCTTTACTGGTGCTTCTCGCGCTCGACGCCCTGTTACGGTTGCGGAACAGTCGGCTCGGCCGCATAACCCTTCTTCTCAATTTGTGCGGAATTGCCTTTCTCATCGAGACGGCTCCGCAATTTCACGACAGCCAAGCAGTGTGGATCCTCTTCCTGCGGGTGGTGAGCAATATGGCCGCCGCCGTCTTTGTTCTCTGGAGCGAAGAGGTGTTCGATGACACGGCCAGGCCGCCATTGCTTGGTGGGGCAGCGCTGGGTTTGATGGCCTTGCTTGCCATTTGGGCCGTGGTCGCCGACTCGTCATGGGCCTGGCTTGCGACCCATGTCTCGGCTCTGATGCTTGTGGTGATCGCGATCGGTCGCGTTCTGCTGGGCCGAGCCAACGACCTGATCGAAATGCGCCGTCGGGATCGGGTTGTGCTCGCATGGGGCTTGGGCTTCGCGATCGTCGGCTGCACGCTGATTGGGGCAAGCAATGTCGGGATGACGCCTGCGCTTCCCGGTGTGCTGGGCATCGTCCTTGCTGCCGCCTTGCTCCGCTTGCATCGGGCAAGCCCGATCTCCGCGGTCGCCGCCGCGCCACCGGCATTGGAGCCGGTCCCATCAACATCAGCGATGACGGAGCCGGAAGCCGCGCTGTATCAGCGTTTGCTGACGACCATGGAAGTGGAGCGGGCCTACCGCGACGGCAGCATGACCATTGCGAGCCTGGCCAAACGACTGGCCACGCCGGAATACCGATTGCGTCAGCTCATCAATCAGCGGCTTGGGTACGGCAACTTCGCCCGCTTCATCAACTCCTTCCGGCTGGCGGAGGCGCGCGCGGCCCTGGCCGATCCCGGTCAGGTGCGTGTCCCGATCCTGACGATTGCGATGGATGCCGGCTTCGAGTCGATCGGCCCGTTCAATCGAGCGTTCAAGGTGCAGACCGGAGAGACGCCCAGCGAATTCCGCAAACGAACCCTGGCGGAGCTGGTCTGACGCGCCGATTGTCGGAAACGGCCAGGTTTTGTGGGTTTCGGCGATCCTGAGCGCGACTTTCGGCGCGACCGGCCCGGCCTTGGCCATCATGTTCGCATCCAGCCCAGGAGATGCCCATGATGCAACCCGCTTCACCGACGACCCACCGGCTGCTTTATATCGACAATCTGCGTTGGTCGGCGATCAGCATGGTTGTGGTCATGCACGCCGCCGTCACCTACTCGCCGTTTGGGAGCTGGTACTACCGCGAGCATCCGCCGCTGGGCCTGGGTACCGAGGTGGCCTTTGCGGCCTACCAGACGTTTCAACACGCAGTCTCCATGGGGCTGCTGTTCGGCATCGCTGGATACTTCGCCGCCGGTATGGTCGCCCGCCGCGGCGTCGTCGGCTTCATGCAGGAACGGCTGTACCGTCTCGGTATGCCGCTCCTCCTGTACATCGGGCTGATTGGGCCGCTGACCGAGTATTACGTAGCGGGATCATGGTGGTCGCAGCCGCGCCGGAGTTTCACAGAGGACTGGCTGCACCACCTCTCCAACGGCCAACTTCTCGACGGCTCCGGCCCGCTCTGGTTCTGCCTGGTGCTGTTGCTGTTTTCCGGCTGCTTTGCCCTGCTGTGCAGATTCCGACCGATCGGCCAGCCCTCCGTCCGGTCGGTACCGAGCCTCGTCTCTATGCTTGGCTTTATCCTGGTGATGAGCGCCGTGACGTTCGCCGTCGGGCTGCTGGCACCTGAAGGCCGCACCATCCTCAACGTCGCCATTCACGACGCGCCGCAGTATCCCTTCATGTTCGCCGCTGGGGTCGCGGCGTGGCGTGGCGATTGGCTGCGACAGATTTCGAGCGGCGCGGGACGGCGCTGGCTGGTCTGCGGGCTGGTGGGGAGCATCGCGCTGTGGGCAGCGATCGTCGTCTTCGGGGGAGCCCTCGAGGGTCGGCTGGCCGACTACGGCGGCGGTTGGCATTGGCAGGCGGCAGGCATGGACTTTTGGCGGTCGGCAACGTGCGTCTCGCTCAGCCTGGGGTTGGTGGTGCTGTATCGTGACCGGTTCGACTGGCAGGGTCCGGTGACGAAATTCCTCAGCCGGAATGCCTTCGGCGTTTACGTACTGCACGCGCCTGTGCTCATCGCGGTGACCCGCGCGATGCACGATTGGACCGTTGCCCCGCAATGGAAATTCCTGCTGGCAAGCCTCCTCGGCGTGGTCGCCAGCTTTCTGGTCGTCGGATTGCTGGCTCGGCGCGTTCCGGGGCTGCGCGCAGTGCTGTAAAGGTAGCAGCGCCCATGGGAATGCCATATGCCGCCAGGGGCAACGTGCGTCTGCATGATTTCGGAATATTGGAAATGTATCCATGAGTTGCCCGACGTGTCAAGTCGAGCGCAGGCGACAGCCGGCTACTTTGCATGGGGTTGTTTTCGATATTTTGGCAGCGCGCCTTCCCCGCGAGCGGGAGGGCGCGCATCGTCTCCCGCGAATGCTACCCAGCCTGATCACGCGTCCGGGCAAAGGCCGGAACGCGGCGGGACTTACCTGAACAGATGCAACGCTGCGTATTGCAGCAGCATGATGGTCTTGGCGTCGACGATGCGGCCGTCGCTGATCATGGCGAGCGCGTCGTCGAGCGCAAGCTCGAGCACCTCGATGTCCTCGCCCTCGTCGGCGAGCCCGCCGCCGTCGCCGATGCGCATCGCAGCGTCGTATTCGGCGACGAAGAAATGCAGCTTTTCGGTCACCGCGCCCGGCGTCATGAAGGCTTCGAACACCTTGCGCACGCGATCGAGCCGGTAGCTGATCTCTTCTTCCGCCTCGGCACGAATGCGATCTTCCGGCGCGGCATCGTCGAGCATGCCGGCGGCGGCCTCGATCAGGAGATCATCATAGCCGTTGGCGAAAGCGGGGTAGCGGAACTGGCGCACCAGCACCACCGTGCGGGCCTTCAGATTGTAAGGCAGCAGCACCGCGCCGTTGCCGCGGTCGTAGACCTCGCGCACCTGAGTCTGCCATTCGCCATTGCTGCGGCGGTAGTCGAAGGTCGCGCTCTTCAGCTCGTAGCGGCGCTTCGACAGCAGCTCGACGTCCTTGACGCGGACGCGGTCGGCGATGCTCATGGATGGATCCTCAACGCGCTCACGGCGTGGCTTCGCGGCCGTCGAGCCATTTGGCCAGCATCACCGAGGTCGATTCCTCATAGCCGAGCGTTTGGTAGAACGCGCTCGCCTTGGCGTTCTCCCGCCGCACCAGCAGTTGCAGCTTCGGCACGCCGGCCGCGCGCAGCCAATCCTCGACCGCTTCCATCATCGTCCGGCCGAAGCCCTTGCCCTGGCGGCCGGGGTCGACCGCAACGTAGTACACCCAGCCACGATGGCCGTCATGGCCGACCATCGCCGTCGCGACGATCGTGCCGGCGTCGCGGCCGACCAGCAGGGCCGAACTCGGTCCGCGCCGCGCCAGCGCGATGTCGGAAGCGGGATCGTTCCACGGCCGCGTCAGGCCGCAGGCCTGCCACAGCGCGACGACGTCGGCGATGTCGGCGTCGGTGATGGGTGCAATCGCGAGGGAGGAGGACATTGTCGCCTGCACGCTCACAGCACCTTGCCCGGGTTCATGATGCCGAGCGGATCGAGCATTGCCTTGAGCTGCCGCATCAGCTCGATCGCGACCTTGTCCTTGACGTCGGGCAACTCGTCGCGCTTGAGCACGCCGATGCCGTGCTCGGCTGAGATCGAGCCGCCCATCCGCAGCACGATCTCGAACACGATGGCGTTGACGTCGTGCCAGCGCGCCAGGAAGTCGGCCGCATTGGCGCCGACCGGCTGGCTGACATTGTAGTGGATGTTGCCGTCGCCGAGATGGCCGAACGGCACCGGCCGCGCGCCCGGGATCAGCTTCACGACGGCCGCATTGGCTTCCTCGATGAAGGCGGGCACCGCCGCGACCGGCACCGAGATGTCGTGCTTGATCGAGCCGCCCTCCGGCTTCTGCGCCGCCGACATCTCGTCGCGCAGTTTCCAGAACGCCTGGCGCTGGCTCAGATTGGCGGCGATCACGGCGTCATCGACGATGCCGTCCTCCATGCCCTGGGCGAGGATTGCCTCCAGCGTGTCGCGCGCATCGTCGCGCGACGACGACAATTCCATCAGCACGTACCAGGGATGCTTGCTGGTCAAGGGATCGCGGATATCGATGCCGTGGCGGATCGAGAAATCGACGGCGATGTCGGCGAGTAGCTCGAAGCTCGTCAGCGCACCTGCTGCCTGATTGCGCGAGATCGACAGCAGTTTGAGCGCAGCTGCCGGCGAGGTCAGGCCGACATAGGCGGTCTCCACCGCGCGCGGCCGCGGAAACAGCCTCAAGGTTGCCGCGGTGATGATGCCGAGCGTGCCCTCGGCGCCGATGAACAGGTTGCGCAAATCGTAACCCGTGTTGTCCTTCTTCAGCTTCGACAGCGCGTTCAGTACGCGGCCGTCGGCCAGCACGACCTCGACCCCGAGCGCCATTTCGCGCGCCACGCCATAGGCCAGCGCGCCGGTGCCGCCGGCATTGGTCGAGAGGTTGCCGCCGATGGTGCAACTGCCTTCGGCGCCGAGCGACAGCGGAAACAGCCGGTCGACGTCGGCCGCCTTCTGCTGCGCGATTTGCAGCACCACGCCGGCCTCGCAGGTCATGGTGTTGGATTCGACGTCGATGTCGCGGATCTTGTCGAGGCGGCGCAGCGACACCACGACCTCGCCATTGTGCGGCGTCTGTCCGCCGACCAGGCCGGTATTGCCGCCCTGCGGGACCAGCGCGATCTTGTGCTCGCTCGCAAGCTTGCAGATCGCCGCGACTTCGGCGGTCGAGCCCGGGCGCAGCACCAGCGGCGAGCGGCCGTGGAACAGGTCGCGCTCCTCGGTGACGTAGGGCTCAATGTCAGCGGCATCGGTCACCGCATATTTCTCGCCGACGATGGCACGGAATTTTGCAAGCAATTCGGGCGGAAGCGGCGGCACCGCGGATTGGACGATGTTCATTTTTTCTTGGTCTTTCACGTGGGTCGGGATTTACCGCCCAACCGCTGCGCGGCGCAGCCGGTCATTGATGGCCTCGCCCAGCCCGTCCTCGGGAATGGGCGTCACTGCAATAGCATCCGCGTGTCTCTTGTCGAGCGTGCGAAGGTAGCCGAACAGATTTGCGGCGGCCTCGGCGAGATCGCCGCGCTCGGACAGGTTCATCTCCACCGAGGCGCATTCGCGCCGCGCGACCTTGGCCGGCCCGAACGACAGCAAGGCTTCGCCGACATGGACGTCGCCGGCATTGAGCCGAACCGGGGTCCGCGGCGCGTAATGCGAGGCGAGCATGCCGGGGGCGACCGGCTGGGCGTCGCTCTCGGCGCCCTGCGGCGGCGACTGCAAGGGATGGCCGAGCACGCGCTCGATCTCGGCACGCGTCAGCCCGCCCGGCCGCAGCAACACCGGATCGGAGAAGCAGCCGACAATGGTGGATTCGACGCCGACCTCGACCGGGCCGCCGTCGACGATCAGATCGATCCGGCCGTCGAGATCGCCGTTCACATGCTCGGCGGTGGTGGGCGAGACATGGCCCGAGAGATTGGCCGACGGCGCTACCACGGCACCGCCAAAGGCCTTGATGATGTCGCGCGCCACCTTGTGGGCCGGGATGCGTATCGCGACCGTATCGAGCCCGGCGGTCGCGAGTTCCGCGACCGGGCAGGACAGCGCCTTCGGCAGCACCAGGGTCAGCGGACCCGGCCAGAACGCTTCCGCCAATCGCAGGGCCTGGCCGTCGAACAGGGCGATCCGGCGCGCGGCGCCAAGGTCGGCGACATGGGCAATCAGCGGATTGAAGGCTGGCCGGCCCTTGGCCTCGTAGAGCCGGGCGATCGCGGACGCGTTGCCGGCGTCGGCGCCGAGGCCATAAACCGTCTCGGTCGGAAACGCCACCAGGCCGCCCTCGGCCAGGACTCCGGCGGCGGTGGCCGTGGCGGCGGCGCCGGCGGGCAGAACGTGCGTTTTCAGGCCTGTATCCACTGTGACTAGATTCCTCAATTGGGTGCCTTGTGGTCCCTTGCGGTCCCCGAAACCCGACGCTATAAGCCCGGCTCTTAGTCGGAGTGTGGCTCAGCCCGGTAGAGCACTGCGTTCGGGACGCAGGGGTCGCAGGTTCGAATCCTGCCACTCCGACCAGATTTCCTTAGGTTTTTTCTTCTCATCGGTGACTGTTCCCGAGTCAACCACCGATTTGACCACCGAAACATACCGCGTTTTCTGGCCAATGGCTGCCGCCGCCCCGTGCAAATGATCGGGATGGTGATGGCCATAGGTATCCTGCAGGACCTCCGGCGACATGCCGAGGAACCCGGCCGCCTCCCAAATCGGCACGCCGCGCTGCATCAGCCAGGTCGCCGCCGTGTGGCGCAAGGTATGCGGTGTCACTTTCCCGGACAGCTTGGCCAGATCCACGGCAGATTTGAAGCCCTTCTTCACGGAAGCCACCGGCTTGCCATTGAACTCGACGAAGCAGGTGTTGATCAGCTTCCGGTCTTTCCAACGACGCATGTGAGCCAGGAGCCGGGGCGGTAGCGGAGCTGGCGTCTGACGCTTCTTGGTGGCTCGCTTCCCGATCGGCCTGCGGTAAAAGATACCACGCTCGAGATCGACGTACGAGTGTCCAAGCTCGGGGTATGGTGATGCCGCCGCGATCGCTCCCGCCCTGGTGCCAGTGTAGAGGCCGATCAGGATAAATCTGGCCACGTGTCGCAGCGGTCGGCGGTCTGTCCGCACGGGAGCGCCCTTTGAGCTACCGGCGTGGACAGTCTGCTTTTCGCGATAGCGCCAACACTGCCAAACCAGGGCTGCCGCCTCAGTGCGTGTCAGCCACCGATCGCGCGCCTCGCCTTTCGACGGGAGCGATACGCGAACCGTGCCCCGGTGAAAGCCCTCTTTTGCATGATGGTTGATTGCGGCGCGGAAAGTCTCGAGGTCACGGCGCGCACCGCCCCGGCTGCCGCGGTGTTTAACGTAACCGGCACAGGTTTTCGCGTTGACTGCCGACAGCTTCTTGCCACCCCAGAAATCGTTGAGCCGGTCGATCCTCGCTTCAATTTCAAACTGATCACCGGGCTCGCCGATATCGGTCAGATAGATCGACAGCACGTCGGCGCAATCGATGTCGTCAATATCTCGTCGACTGCGCTCCGGTTGATATTTTTGTGCGATGTAGTTTGCTAACGCTTGCTCTGCTTTCTGCGGAGGCTTTGTTTCAGACGCGCTCGCAATGCATCCTGTGGCGATATGCCGGTCGCCGTCTTTGATAATCCAAACAGACTGGGCGACGAGGTCGCCTCCGCGATACCGTGCTTTGCGTCTGTAGAGCCGGGCTCCTTTGCTTGGACGCGGCATAATTCCCTCATTCGCTCTATATGAAAGAGTGTCGTGTAGTCCTTGCCGGCAACACGTTCGATGACGAGTCTGCCGCGAGCGTTTTCTCTGCGCAACCCGGAAGCGGTCATTGACCCATCGGGAAATGCCACGGCCGCTGCCACAGAAAGCCGAAGTGGATCGTGCAGACCAACGGCTTCGCGGTGCTTTGTGTCGATCATGTCAGTGACATCGCAAATTGCGAACGCACTAACGGTGATCGGGCCTCAAGCGAGTGACATTCTTGTTTCTCTAATCGTCCAGAGCGTGTGTTTGTCTCAGGGCCGGCGGGAGCCGGACATGTGTTTCTGCATTGATCAAAGATGCGGTCCTGATCAGCGTTGCCGTTTCTGATCAGCCGCCCCGCGGTGCTGGACGTCTCGGGATTGTCGGAGCCCATCGGCACATACAATCAACCCGCGGACGGCAACTCAATTGCGACGAGCCGCAGTTAGGGCCGACATGAGCGGGCAGGGAGAATGCCTGGGACGGAAGCGCCAGCGTTATCCTAGGTACGGATATTGATCAATTTTGCGAAAGGGCCTCATTTCACGTTGTTCGTATCGGCTGAATTCTTGACTGGCCAATCATTGCTGCCGTCATCGGTGCGGGCGAAGCAGGCTCGACGAAGTTGGTCCGCTGACCTGGCTACCGCAGCAGTTCAAAAGCCGGCCGATAGGTCTATCCCGTTCAATAATATGCGGCAGTTACTGGACATTGCTTGCTCGATTCTATCGGGTCGGATGTTTTGCCGGTACTGGTAGATTTGACAGGTGGAGCATTAGCCTGACGAGCCCGCGGGTGCGCTTCGGTTCGGGATCTCGATGCGCTCGATGTCTGCCTTGCCTCTGCTCCAGGGACAATTTCCCTGCTCGTGGCGGCACGACCTATGGCAACCGTCCCGCCGCCCGAAACCCTCGCAGGCGTCTTTTTTCCCGCCGGCAAGCCGGCTCCTCGCGGTCGCTTCGCTGCAAAAAAAGGCGCGAGCTCGGGTGCGCCGCTGACGCTTCGCCCCAGGGGTTCGGCGGCGTTCCGGCCGCCATGACGGTCTCGCCATCGCAGGGGATCGGCCCTGCGGCAGCGAAGGAGACAGACCATGACTGCGATCGGATTCGTTACCCGTAACGACAACGGCGGCTTCAGGGGCGAGCTCAAGACCTTGTCCATCCGGGCCCACATCGACATCGTTCCCAACAGCGGCAAGTCGACTGAGGCTCAGCCGGACTTCCGCATCCTCGCCCAGGGCGTTGAGATCGGAGCCGGCTGGATCCGGCGCGGCGAGAGCAGCGGCAAGGACTACGTCAGCCTGTCACTTGCGGCACCTGAACTCGGCTCTCGCAAGCTCTACGCCAACCTTGGCCGAGCCGTCGGCTTGGGCGACGACAACGGCTTCTTCCTGATCTGGAATCCCGGAGACTAGCTGTCGATCCTGGGCTCCCGCACCTCGCGCGGGAGCCTTTCTCCAGCGGCCAGCTTTTTGACCGTCGCTTTCCGCGCGCGCGATCGAACGCGGAACGGCACTCGATCTTTGTGCGTTGGAGAAAAAAGCACGAACAACGAGCGCAAGGTCGAGACTGTTCTCCTGGGCGCCCTTGCCTAAGGGAGGCTTGAGGGGTACTGCCCGTCACCCCGCAAAATCCGCGAAGTCTCGAGATTCATTCCGCCATCGATCCGTGCCTGAGGCGAGGCGTCGTACTGCGGTTTGGCGGTCCTGTCGAGGCGCCTCGAGGAACTGCACGACTTGACCTGAACTGGCCGGTTCGTGTCGATAGGGAGCACCGTCTTGTGAGATATCCGCTTCAGGGCCAAGTTCGAGCGAATGCTCGAAACGCCGGTTATGCGCGACAGCTTGTTTACGATGAGATCCTCAAGAGCGTCGATATCAGACACCATCACGCGGAGAAGATAATCGTTATCCCCGGTCATCAGATAGCATTCCATCACCTCGCCAAGGCGATCGATCGAACGCGTAAAGCTCTCGAGTGATGGCTGGGCCTGCCTTTCAAGCTTTACTTGTATGAATGCCGTAACGCCGATGCCGAGAACTGCGGGATCCAGCACCGCAATTCGCCGGTCAATGACCCCGAGTTTTTCGAGCGTTCGAACTCGAGCGAGGCACGGAGACGGTGAGAGATTGACACGGGAAGCGAGTTCAACGTTGGTCAAACTCGCGTTCTGCTGCAGTTCATTCAAGATCTTTATGTCGATCCTGTCCAAAGCCGTCGTCGTCATTTCGTTCTCCCATGGGCAAGCATTCGTCGTCCCATCGAGGCCCGGCCCCTCGCGTTATTCCGCGTGGTGACATCTCGATGAAATAAATGCTATCTCTCGCCCGGGCATGTAGAATTTCGATAAAATGACGACTTGTATCGAAAAACGGTCAATCTGATCTTGCCGCTCGAACACGTGGCCTGGGCGCCGGTGCCTGCTGCCGTCGTCATGAGCAAGGCGACTGCAATCTGTGCACTGATTTGGTTGCGGGAACTGAACCTGTGCCCAAGCCCGCAATCATTGCGGTCGCAGCTTTGCCGTCGACGAATCTAGCCGGGTAATTGGTAGGGCAGTATGTCCCTGCGATCGCGGTCTATTCTCAATCTGCTCTTGAGCGGCGGGATCGCGCGTTGAGGACAGTTGGTCCGCTCGCAGATTCGACAAGAAATTCCGATGGGATCGAAAGTGCCTTTGCTTGTGAGGTCGAGCCCGTCTGCATATACGAAATCTTTTGCATAGGAGACTTCGCATCCCAGCGCGATGGCATAGCGCGGACGAGGAGAGCCGAAGCCGCCCCGGCCTTTCGAAAGTTCGGTTGCGATGCAAAGAAATCGAATGCCGTCCGGTGTCTCGGCGAGTTGCCGAATGATTTGGCTTGGGGCCTCGAATGCCTGGTGCGCATTCCAGAGCGGGCAGGCGGCTCCGTAGCGTGCAAATTGCAGTTTTGCCGCGCTGTGGCGTTTGGTGATGTTCCCGGCGCGGTCCAATCGGGCGAAGAAAACGGGCACACCCTTCGAGCCTTGCCGTTGAAGCGTCGACAGGCGATGAGCAACCTGCTCCAGGCTTGCGCCGAACCTGGTCGCGAGCAATTCGAGATCGTGCCGCAGCTCTCGAGCGGATTGCAGGAATCGTTGGTACGGTAGAACGAGGGCGCCCGCAAAATAGTTTCGCAATCCGGCCGCGCATACGTTTCGTGCGTCGACTGATCGAAATGTCGCTTTATCTGCAATCTGATCAATCCGCACTTCTTGTTCAAGAGCCGCGATTTGTAGGGCAATCTGGAATGTTCGGGTTGGTGTCGGCAGATATTGGCTCAGAAACAGCGTGCGCGATGCGCGATCGAATTGTCGCAATGAAGTCTCGTTCGGACCGCTCTGGCGAATCTGCACGCCATGCTTCGATCCCAGGTAGCTGATCAACGCGGTCGTCGCGTTGCTGTCGGGAATATTCAGCCGGTCGGCAAGAGCCTCGGCCGCGGTATCCAACTCATGGACGTAATTGTCCACCAGGTGAAAGAAATCGCGAACTTCCTCATAAGCGGTCGGTTCTCCCGCCAGGTTGGCGATCTGGCCATCCAGGCTGGCGAGCTGTTCGCTGTTGCGCCGATATGCCTGATGAGCGTTCAGGAGCGCTTGAGCAAAACCGGGAGCGTTCTGAACCACCAGCTTCAATTCTTGTGTGCTGGGCGCGTAGGAGGCGAAGATCGGATCAGCCAACGTCTCGGCCAGCATCGAAATGACCTTGTCGCTGTCGTTGAGCGACAAAGAGCTCAGGTCGACCTGAAATTTTTCAGCAAGCAGCACCAGTACGGAGGCCGAGACCGGCCGCTGATTGTTCTCGATCTGGTTCAGGTAACTCAGCGAGATACCCAGCCGCTCCGCGAACGCCGCCTGGGTGAGCATTTTGCTCTCCCTTACCTCGCGGAACCTGCGACCAATATAAAGCTTTCCTGCCATTTGCAACTTCGCAATTTACTATTTGCAGATTTGTAACATGTGCAAATGTGCGTCTTCAAGTCTTCTCAGGTCTCGGATCGCTTGTGTATGGCGGGGTAAGGACCTGCTCGCGGACCCACCGGGGTGATGTGTGATCTCCACAATTGAAGCTCTTGAAGAACGTCGCGCCGGCGCAAGGCTTGGCGGCGGCGAAAAGCGCATCGAGGCGCAGCACGCCCGCGGCAAGCTGACCGCCCGCGAGCGGATCGAGCTCCTGCTGGATAAGGGCTCGTTCGAGGAATTCGACATGTTCGTCGAGCACCGCTCGATCGAGTTCGGCATGGAGAAGACCAAGATCCCCGGCGACGGCGTCGTCACCGGCTGGGGCACGGTCAACGGTCGCAAGACCTTCGTGTTCGCCAAGGACTTCACCGTGTTCGGCGGCTCGCTGTCGGAAACCCATGCACTGAAGATCACAAAACTTCAGGACATGGCGATGAAGGCGAGGGCGCCGATCATCGGCCTGTATGATGCCGGCGGCGC
>NZ_JAFCKF010000005.1 GCF_018130545.1 Bradyrhizobium tropiciagri
GACATCTTCGAGCCCGAGAGCGAACGCCACGGCCACGCCAAGCAATATTCGCAAATCCTGATCACGATCGGCCGCAAGGGCGACATGACCTCGAAGGTTCGCGAAAGCCTGGTCTCGATCGGCCGCCTCGTCACCTTCCTCTCGGCGATCGTGGAAGGGGTGAAATGGTCCAAGGACATGCGCGAGCAGCTCAAGACCATGCAGCGTGACGTGGCCTCACTGACCGATCACGCCTCCTATCTCTCCAACAAAATTACGTTCGTGCTCGACGCCATGCTCGGTGTGGTCAATTTGGAACAGAACAACATCATCAAGCTGTTCTCGGTGATGGCGGTGGTTCTGATGCCGCCGACGCTGATCGCTTCGATCTACGGCATGAATTTCAAGATCATGCCGGAACTCGAATGGACGCACGGCTATCCGTTCGCGCTGGTGCTGATGCTGATCGCGGCGATTGTGCCGTACTGGATTTTCAAGTGGAAGAAGTGGCTGTAAGGCCCCTACGATGTCGGACGGGTTTTTGACAGGCGATGAAAGGTGAGCCCCGGGGTGGTCTCCGGGGCTCCCTTCAGATGCTCATTCTGCTGGCTTGATCTCTGAGTACGCACGACCGAATTTGATGTCGGCAATGCGCCCCTGATTGAGCCGATAATCAGCAGCGATCTCTGAGTACTTTTCTCCTCGGTTAATCCGCGCCTTGATCGCGGCTACTTGAGAAGGAGTGAGTTCACGGAGTGTGGTCATATCAGCCCCCCTCCTATCGCCCGCTCTTATGCTTGGTGGGGTCGACCAGCTTGTATCCCATGCCCGGCTTAGGGGTGGGGGGAAGGGGCTCACCGCGCGTAACGGTTCGCTCCTCGCCGGTGAGTCCACCTCGGACGCCGGTTTGCTCGTATTGACCAGATCGCGGAGCTGGCTCTCCTGGTTTGTAAGTCTTCGTCATGGTTGAGTTGCCTCAAAAGCGGCTTGATGAGCTTGCCTTTTGACGCTACGAACCATTTTGCGGACGGTGTTTCGCGGTCAGTAGTTGCCCTCAGGTGCCGCTGGCTCTGAAGCACTAAAGACAAAAGGCAGCACGAATAAATCCGTGCTGCCTTTTGTCATATCTTTCTGCGCCCCGCCCAGCAATAGGCGGAACATCTCCAGCGAATTTATACACCTGAGTTGGCCTTTCGTGCAATACGTCCGCGTTGCATTTTCTCAAGAGATGTTAGCAACATCGTTGCAAAGCAACGATGTTGCTAACATCTCTTGAATCGAAAGTCAAGGTACTAACCAATTGATTTTATTGAACAGGGTGCTAGTGTCGAAAAATACGGTTGTTGCAAAAAAGGAGTATGCAACATGGCGGTAATCCAGCCAGTGGGTGAGCCGACGAGTGAATTGGAAGCTCAGCTGCTGCGAGAGCTCAAGAGCCTCGATAGGCGTATCCATGAGCTTCAGAGCGAAAGAGCAACAGTAGAGCGATTAATAATCTCAGCTAGAAGAAGTAATCCGGCCCTAGCAAAGCTAGATGTAACAAGAAAGAACAGTATAAAGCGGGTGTTGATTGAGAGTGTTGTCCTAGAAAATCTAAAGAGTGCTCCCGAGGGTCGTAAAACCTACGAGTTACTAGCTGAAATGAAGCTGGTCGATCCGAAATTGAAGTCGAATACGTTTCGATCGACCCTGCATCGGATGAAGGAAAAGGGGGTTATTCTCAACCCGAAGGGTGGCCTTTGGCAGGTGCCTGCGCCGCTAGCTGTTTGATGGGTGTCCCAAAGTGCCGTCCGTTAGCTGAAGCGCAGACCACCAAGTCGACACGGGTTCGGAGTTGGAGCGTGACATCGACCAGGTCTCGCATGACATCTTCGAGCCCGAGAGCGAACGCCACGGCCACGCCAAGCAATATTCGCAAATCCTGATCACGATCGGCCGCAAGGGCGACATGACCTCGAAGGTTCGCGAAAGCCTGGTCTCGATCGGCCGCCTCGTCACCTTCCTCTCGGCGATCGTGGAAGGGGTGAAATGGTCCAAGGACATGCGCGAGCAGCTCAAGACCATGCAGCGTGACGTGGCCTCACTGACCGATCACGCCTCCTATCTCTCCAACAAAATTACGTTCGTGCTCGACGCCATGCTCGGTGTGGTCAATTTGGAACAGAACAACATCATCAAGCTGTTCTCGGTGATGGCGGTGGTTCTGATGCCGCCGACGCTGATCGCTTCGATCTACGGCATGAATTTCAAGATCATGCCGGAACTCGAATGGACGCACGGCTATCCGTTCGCGCTGGTGCTGATGCTGATCGCGGCGATTGTGCCGTACTGGATTTTCAAGTGGAAGAAGTGGCTGTAGCGCTGTTCCAGCGTCGCGTTTTGGGACGCGCTTTTCTGCCTTATTTCCTCTCCTAAAATTTGAGTGTTGCGCTGAACGTTTGGGCGAAACTTGTCTGCGATAACGCCCGCCTCGAAGCCGGAGGACAGCAATGGTTGAGAAGATCATAACGCCACGGCGTAACGTCATCGACTTTGCGCGCTATCAACAGGACCGCGCAGCAGGCAAGGTGCAGGCGATCTCGCCGAGACTTTGCCGTTACTGTGACGCGGCGCTGCTTGATGGCGAGGACGAAGACGAATGCTCCAGCGCGCTGAACGACGTCGCGCTGCGGCAGCCTGAGAAGAAGTCACGCCGGTTTTACGCCGACTAGAGGTTGACGCCCCGGAGGCAGAAGCCTCGTCTGCGTCGTTACGCCTGCCATCGAAGCAATCCCTTGACCTACGGCCGCGGCGGCGGCCGGGATCGCCTCGAACCTCTCGCTTCCTTCCCCGCAATCACATCCAAGCCGAAGCTCAGACGTGCTGGCCACCATTGATGTGGATCTCGGCGCCGTTCACGTAGGAGCTGGTCTCCGTGCACAGCACGTAGATGATCTTGGCGACCTCGTCCGGGGTGCCGAGGCGATGCATCGGGATTTGCTGGTCGACGATCTTCTCGGTGCCGGGCGACAGGATCGAGGTGTCGATCTCGCCCGGCGCGATCGCGTTGACGCGAACGCCGACGCGGCCGAAGTCCGACGCCATTTCGCGTGTCAGTGCCGCAAGTGCCGCTTTCGACGTCGCGTAGGCGGCTCCTGCGAATGGATGCACGCGCGAGCCGGCGATCGAGGTGACGTTCACCACTGCGCCCTTGGCGTGCTTCAGTTCCTCGATCAGTCCGCGCGCGATCATGACCGGTGCGAAGAAGTTGACGTGGAAAACATGGGTCCAGGTCTCGATGTCGGTGTCCATGGTGCCGAGCCGGCCGCCGTTGGGCGCCTTTGGCGAGATCGCGGCATTGTTGACCAGCGCGTGCAGTTCATCGTTATCCAGTCGCTGCCGGATCTCCGAGATCGCGCGCACCGTGTCGTCATGGCTGCCGAGATCGACCTCGATGTGATCTTCCGGCCCGGCGCCCCAGGGACAGACCTCCGGAAACGCATGCCGCGACAGGGTGATGACGCGCCAGCCGGCGGACGAGAACCGGATCGCGGTGGCATGGCCGATGCCGCGGCTCGCGCCGGTCAGGAGCAGCGTGCGCCGCGGCGCATTGGAAGGGCGGGTCATCGACGGGTTTCTTTCGTTTTCGTCATGCGCGGCATCGTGCCGGGCATCGACGTCCTTGAACGATGGAAGATCAAGCCGTCGATGGCCGGGGTCATCTTACACGAAGACGCGCTTCGTATTTTTGCCCTTCCGTGACGGTCGCGGTTTTTCAGGGATAGAGCCGCACCTTCGACCAGGCGCTGCCGGCGTCGTCGCGGCGGAATTCGATGCGGTCGTGCAGGCGATACGGGCGGTCGTGCCAGAACTCGATGCGCTGTGGCGTGATCCGCCAGCCGCTCCAGCCCGGCGGACGCGGCACCTCGCCGATGACGTACTTCGCGCCGGCCTTGGCGATCGCCTGCTCGAAGGCGAAGCGGCTCTCCAGCGGCTGCGACTGCTTGCTGGCCCATGCGCCGATCTGCGCCTGCTTCGGCCGCGTGGCGAAATAGGCGTCGGCCTCGGCATCGGTGACCGGTGTCACCGGCCCGCGGATACGCACCTGGCGGCGCAACGATTTCCAGTGAAACAGTAAAGCCGCCTTAGGATTTGCGGCCAATTCGCGGCCCTTGGCACTGGCAATGTGGCTGTAGAACACGAAGCCGTCGGCATCGAAGCCCTTCATCAGCACCATCCGCACGTCAGGCAGGCCGTCGGCGTCGACGGTCGCCAGCGCCATCGCGTTCGGATCGTTGGGCTCGGACTTGACCGCTTCCGCAAACCATTCGCCGAACAGGGCGAACGGCTCCTCCGCCGCGGTGAAATCACCCGATGTTAACGGTGTCGGGTGTTTGATGGAGGTCGTGTCGGTCATGTCAGGAGTCCCGATTTGCATCCGCCCGCGTCAAAGAACGCGTTACTGGCCCTATATAGGGCATGGGGGCGCGTTGGCCTATTGGCGATCCGCCCCGCGGGCGCGGTGGTGACATTGATCATTGTCGGCGTCGGCGCCAGCGGCTGCAGCCTGTCGCGCACCGATGCCTTCGCCAAGATGGACGACAAGGATGTGACGGGCTCGATCAGCCCGACCCTGGTCAATGCGGCGATGCCGACCGACAGCGATCTCGCCTTCGCCCGCAACGCCGCCTCAGACGTGCTGACCAAGGGCGACAAGGATTCCAGCCAGCCCTGGGAAAACCCCGAGACCGGCGCGCGCGGCTCGGTGACACCGCTGGCTCAGGCCTATTCGGGCGAGGACGGCAAGACCTGCCGGGATTTCCTCGCCAGCTATGTCAACGGAGCCACCGAAAGCTGGCTGCAGGGCGCCGCCTGCAAGGCTGGACAGGGACGGTGGGAAATCCATAGTTTGAAGCCGTGGAGAAAGTCCTGAGGTTCCGGCCGGGACCGGTCCTGGACTAGTTGCAAAAATGCCACTGAACCCCCACATGAAGGCAAAGTGGGCCCGGATGGGTTCCCAGCCAAACCTGATTTTCCCGTGAAGGAGACGTGACGGATGCGCGACCCCTATGAGGTCTTGGGGGTGCAGCGGAGCGCCAGCGCTGCGACGATCAAGAGCGCCTATCGCAAGCTCGCCAAGAAGCATCACCCGGATAACAACAGCAACGACCCGAAGGCGGCGGCCCGCTTTGCGGAGATCAACACGGCCAACGAGATCGTCGGCGACGAGGACAAGCGCAAGCAGTTCGATCGCGGCGAGATCGATGCCGACGGCAAGCCGCGCTTCCAGGGCTTTCCTGGCGGCGGCGCTGGTGCCGGCGGCCGTGCCGGTGCGGGCGGCTTCGAGTACAGCTTCCGCGGCGGTCCCGGTGGTGGCGGCGGGATGGGCGGCGGCAGCTTCGAGGACATCCTCAACAGCATGTTCGGCAATGCCGCGCGGGGCGGCGGCGCGCGCGCGGGTCGCGCCAGCCCTTTTGAATTCGATGGCGGCGGGGTCGGCGTCGACCTCGATCTGTCGGTCGCGATGACGGTGTCGCTGGAGGAATCGGTCAGGGGCGGCGACAAGCGCGTGCGCCTGCCGAACGGCCGCGAGCTCAACGTCAAGATTCCGCCCGGCGTCACCGCGGGCCAGCAGATCCGGCTGAAGGGGCAGGGCGACACCGCACAAGGCCATCCGCCCGGCGATCTCCTGATCACGATCTCGATCGCGCCGCATCCGTTCTTCAAGATCGACGGCAACGATCTCCGGATCGATCTGCCGGTGACCCTCTATGAGGCGGTGCTGGGCGGCAAGGTGCGGGTGCCGACGCTGGGCAGCGCGGTCGAGCTGTCGATCCCCAAGAACACCTCGAGCGGCCGCACCTTCCGCCTCAAGGGCAAGGGGCTGCCGAAGGCGGGCGCAGTCGGCGACCTCTATGTCACGACCCGGATCATCCTTCCCGACGGGAACGATGCCGAGCTTGAGGCATTGATGCAGACGTGGCGGGAGCGTAACCCCTATAATCCGCGCAGCGATCTCGGCTGACCGCCGAGAGCGCGCCCCAGAGACGCGAAGACGCGAAACTGCAACTACCCCGGACTCTATCGGGGTAGACGCCGGGCCGTGAGCGCGTCAAAGGATGACCGGCCGTCCGAACTCCTGGCCTGCGGCGTGCAGACCGGATGGCGGAAAAAGGAGTGCGGCCTCGAGAGGGGGACCAGCGCGGTACACAAAACCCCAATCGAGGCCGCGTGCGCCGATCGGCGGATCGGGCGCAGATCATCTTCGCGTGAGCATCCGGTGCGATAATGAGACGCGTCGATGACGCGAATCGAAGTTTTCAATGTCGGAATTGGGACGCCGAGTGAGGCTGGATTCACTTACTCGAAACGGCACATTTTCGCGACGTGATCTCCCGTAAAATTACGGGAGATCAACCGCCGGTCTTCTCCATCTGATCATAAACGGCCTGCGCGACCTGGGTCAGGCGGCTGCGGTCGGTGCCGCCGCTGACGACATAGGCGACGCCGCGATCGGCCCAGAACAGCGCGCCGTCGCTGCCCTGCACGGCGTAGCGCATCTGGGTCGCCTCGGTCTTGGCCTTGGCGGTGTAGACCGTGAAGCGCTCGCCGGACGTGCTCTCATACATCAGGAACGACGCCGGCCCGCTCGGCCCCGGCAGCAGGCGGCCGCCGACCAGCTTCAGCCCGGTCAGCTCCGGGGCGCGGACGTCCCAGCCGCAGCGCTTGGTCAGCCATTGCTGCAGATGGTCGCGCTCGCTGCCGGGGACCTCGACGGGATGGCGGACCTCGACCACGTAGAGCCGATGCGCATCGAGCGCATCGAGCGTGAAGCTCTGGAAGGTCGACGGGGTCGCCGAGGCGCCGCGCGCGATCCAGCCGACGCCGCCGCCGGCGATGAAGGCGACCAGCGTTGCCGCCACCGCGCCATAGACCCAGCGGCGCGGCTGGCGCACCAGTCGTTCGAGCTCGAGTCGCTTCGGCACCGCCTCGTCCAGCACGCTGTCGTAGCGCGCATGCAGCGTCTCGGCCATCGCGCGCCATGAGTGCACCCGCGCCGCGTCGTCAGGATGGCTGGCGAGCCATGCCTCGACATCGCCGCGGCGTTCGGCCGGCAGCTCATTGTCGACGTAAGCGTGCAGCTCGTCTTCGGTGACGGGGATGTTCGGGTCGGTCATATCAGTCGTCTCTGCCAAATCTTGTTCGAAAATCGTTCAAGCGAAACACCTGCCATCGCGCACATTATCATTTCACCCGCCTGAGCGCCGGGCGCTGGCCCTCGATCGAGGCCCGCACATGGGCGCGCGCGCGGGCGAGGCGGGACATCACCGTTCCGATCGGCACGCCCTGGATGTCGGCGACCTCGCGGTAACTCATGCCTTCCAGCATCACCAGCAGCAGCACCGAGCGTTGCTCCTCGACCAGTGTCGACAGCGCGCGCTCGATGTCGCGTCCCTCCGCCTCGGTGCCGCTGGCATCGGCATTGTTGTCGAGCAGCGGCATCAAAGGCGGCCGGCGCGCCAGCGAGCGCCTGCGGTTCTTGTTCAGATTGGTCAGGATCGTATAGAGCCAGCTCCTGACGTCGCCGCCGAGAAACAGCCGCTCCGAGCGCAGCGCCCGCACCAGCGTGTCCTGCACCAGATCGTCGGCGATGTCGGTGTCGCGCGTCAGCGCCCGCGCATAGCGGCGGAGCGCCGGAATCATGGCTTCGACACTTTGGCGAAACGCGGTCATGCATCCAGTCTTCGATGGTCTCGGCGATGGTTTGCCTTGTCCAGCATAACACCCTAACGGCGTGGCTATTCCGGTTGCATCGACCTGCGCGCAGAGCGCCTCAGCTGCGGCGGATTTGGGCTTGTCGCCAGCCGAAGCGCTGGTGTACCTCCGAGCCGGAATATTCGAGGCGTGGAAGCCTGTGGTGAGGCGCCCGACAGCTCAGGACCAGCCGTTAGGGAATGCCGGTGCCAACCATCTATTACATCCGCCACGGCGAGACCGCATGGAACGCCGAAGGCCGGCTTCAGGGTACGCAGGACGTCGCGCTGAACGAGCGCGGCCGCGCCCAGGCAGCGCATGCCGGGCGCATCCTTGGCGATCTCTTGGCGCGTGACGGCCGTGACAGGACGACGCTGCCGTTCGTCGCGAGCCCGCTGATCCGGGCACGCGCCACCATGGAGCTGGTGCGCGCCGAGCTTGGACTGCCGCCGGGCGACTACGCCCTCGACGCGCGGCTGCGCGAGATCGGCTATGGCACGTGGGAGGGCTCGACCTTGGCGCAGGCGCAGGCCGCCGACCCCGTCGTCTATGCCCGCCGCCTGGCCGAGAAGTGGCAGGTCGCGCCGGAGGGCGGCGAAAGCTATGTCGAGGTGCAGGCGCGGATGACCGAGTGGTACCATTCGGTGACGTCGGACACTGTCGCCGTCGCCCATGGCGGCACAGCGAGGGCACTGATGGTGGCGCTCGGCTTCGAGACGCCGGCCTCGGCCGCCGAGCTTTATATCGAGCAGGGCGCGGTCTACGTGTTCGGCCCCGCGGGCCTGCAGAAATATAGTTAAAGCCACCGGCTATCCGCGTCCTCGGGGTCGTGAAACCCGTTTGACGCTGCCGACCCTGCGCGTTACGACACCGCCATGTCCTTCAATACTTTCGGCCATATGTTCCGCGTCACGACCTTCGGCGAGAGCCATGGGGTCGCGATCGGCTGCGTGGTGGACGGCTGCCCGCCGATGATCCCTCTGACCGTGGAGGAGATCCAGCACGACCTCGACCGTCGCCGGCCCGGCCAGTCGCGCTTCACCACCCAGCGCCAGGAGCCGGATGCGGTGAAGATCCTGTCCGGCGTGATGGCGCATCCGGAAACCGGCGTGCAGGTCACGACCGGCACGCCGATCGCGCTGCTGATCGAGAACACCGATCAGCGCTCGAAGGATTATTCCGAGATCAAGGACAAGTTCCGCCCCGGCCACGCCGACTTCACCTATGAGGCGAAATACGGCCTGCGCGACTATCGCGGCGGCGGACGTTCCTCCGCGCGCGAGACCGCGACCCGCGTTGCGGCCGGCGCGATCGCGCGCAAGGTGCTGCCCGAGGTGAAGGTGCGCGGCGCGCTGGTGCAGATGGGCCCGCACAAGATCGACCGCGAGAAGTGGGACTGGGACGAGATCGCCAACAACCCGTTCTTCTGTCCCGACAAGGACAAGGCGGCGTTCTTCGAGACCTATCTCGACGGCATCAGGAAGAGCGGCTCCTCGATCGGTGCCGTGATTGAAGTCGTCGCCGAAGGTGTGCCGGCCGGGCTCGGCGCGCCGATCTATGCCAAGCTCGACAGCGATCTGGCATCCGCGATGATGAGCATCAACGCGGTCAAGGGCGTCGAGATCGGTGCCGGCTTCGGCGCCGCCGAGCTTACAGGCGAAGAGAACGCCGACGAGATGCGGACCGGCAACAACGGCACGCGCTTCCTGTCCAACCATGCCGGCGGCGTGCTCGGCGGCATCTCGACCGGCCAGCCGGTGGTGGTGCGCTTCGCGGTCAAGCCGACGTCCTCGATCCTGACCACGCGCCGCACCGTCGACCGCAAGGGCGCCGACACCGACATCCTGACCAAGGGCCGCCACGATCCCTGCGTCGGCATCCGCGCGGTGCCGGTCGGCGAGGCCATGATGGCCTGCGTGCTGGCGGATCATTTTCTGCGCGACCGCGGGCAGACCGGGCGCTGATCCCCTATATAATGGCGGTACCAGACCGCCTTGGGGACTGCCATGAACGCGTCGGAGCTTCGGGATATCATCGCGTGGATGATCGGCGGCGCGCGATCGGCGCCGACCCCGTCGCAGATGATGGCGGAATGCTGCGAACGGCTGACGCGGGCCGGCCTGCCGCTGTGGCGCATCGGTGTCTTCGTGCGCACGCTGCATCCCGAGATCTATGGCCGGCATTTCTTGTGGAGGCCGGGTGCTGAGGTCGAGACCGGGACCGTCGATCACAACATCGAGGAGTCCCCGGAATTCGCCGTCAGCCCGCTGTCGATCGTCTTCAAGCAGGGCGTAGAGGTGCGTGCGCGGTTCGATGATCCCTCGAGCAAGCGCTTTCCGATCGTCGTGGACCTGCAGGCCGAGGGTGTCACCGACTACATCGCGGTACCGCTGATCAACACCGACGGCCGCCCCAATGCATCGAGCTGGACCACCAAACAGCCGGGTGGCTTCACCGACGAGCAGCTCGATGCAATCCGCTCGATCACCGTGCCGCTGGCGCGCTACATCGAGATCGTGACCCTGCGCCGCACCGCCTCGCTGCTACTTGATACTTACGTCGGCAACCGCGCCGGCGAGCGCATCATGGGCGGCCAGATCAGGCGCGGCCATGCTGACACGATGGATGCCGCGATCTGGCTGTCGGACCTCCGCGGCTTCACCGCGCTGTCGGACCGCCTGCCGGCCGAGACCGTCGTGGAAATCCTCAACCTCTATTTCGACTGCCAGGTCACCGCGATCCGCGACCATGGCGGCGAGGTGCTCAAATTCATGGGCGACGGCCTGCTCGCGGTATTCCCGGTCGACGAATATCTCGGCGACGAGGTGCAAGTTTGCTCGCGGGTGCTGGATGCCGCGCGCGCCTCCCGCGCCGGGGTCGAGGCGCTGCAATTCCCCAATGGCGACGCGGTCGAGCGCTTCCGCTTCGGCGTCGCGCTGCATCTCGGCCGCGTGCTCTATGGCAATATCGGCGGCGGCAACCGGCTCGACTTCACCTGCATCGGTCCGGCGGTCAATCTCGCCGCGCGGCTTGAGAAGATCGCCGGCCGTCTCGGCCGCACCGTCGTCGCCTCCGAGCGCTTTGCCGGGATCCATGACGGAGGCTGGAGCGATCTCGGCGAGTTTCCGATCGCGGGATTTGCCAAGGCCGAACGGGTCTACGGCCTGTTCGACGAGGCGCCGGTCGCCGCTGCCAGCTAGCATCGGTGCGATGTGACTGACACGGACGCGCAGCACCGCAAGGGGATTGCACTGGTCGTTGCGGCCGCGGCTGCCTGGAGTACCGCGCCGTTCTTCACCCGGCTGCTGCATTTCGATTCCTGGACTATCCTGTTCTGGCGCGGACTGTTCGGCGGCGGCGCGATTGCGCTGTTCCTCCTCGCCACGCAAGGCCGGCGCGGCGTGCGCGATCTCGTCGCGATGCCGGCGAGCGGCTGGCTGGTGGCCGGCCTCTCGACGCTCGGCATGGTGACGTTCATTCCGGCGCTGCAACTGACCAGCGTCGCCAATGTCGCTATCCTGATCGCGATGCAGCCGTTTGCGGCGGCCGCGATCGCGCGGCTTTGGCTCGGCGAGCGGGCGCGGCCAGGCACGTTGCTGGCGAGCCTCGTCGCGCTCGCGGGTGTGGCCATCACGGTCAGCGGCGCGGAGGCTGTCACGGATTACCGGGGCATTGGCCTTGCCTGCGTGATGGTGCTGGCAATTTCGCTGATGACGGTGGTGATCCGGCGGCACAGGGGCACGCCGATGGTCGCGGCCGCGGCGCTCTCGAACTTCCTCGGCTGCGCGGTCAGCTTGCCGCTGGGGCTAGGCATCGGCGCGGTTAGCGGCACCGATCTCGGCGTGCTCGCGATGTTCGGGGCATGCCAGGTTGGCCTCGGGCTCACTCTGTTCACAGTCGGCTCCCGATTGCTGCCGTCCGCGCAGGCATCGCTGATCGCAACCCTCGAAACCCCGCTGATGCCGTTCTGGGTGTGGCTGGCGTTCGCCGAGGTGCCGTCGCTGCGCGCCCTGATCGGCGGTGCGCTGGTGATGGGGGCGGTTGTCGCCGACATTGCGCTGAGCCAGCGGGCGCAACTCGTGCGGCCGGCGGAGCGGTGAAGGCCGGCTAGCCGCCGCGGGCGTAAGACTGCTTCAGGCCGAAGGTCAGGATCGACAGCGTGATCCACAGCCGCAGCATCGCGAAGCCAAAGATGAAGACGACGTAGATCACGCTCTTGAAGGGTTGGCTCGTCGTCGACGTCTGCCAGAACTGCCAGATCGCATTGCGAACGAGGTCCTGCCCGTAGCCGAGCACGATATTGACGGTGCCGAGCGCGAGCACCGCGGCGCCAAGCCAGAGCGCGTGGCGCCCAAAGTCCTTGACGGCGGCAAACAGCGCGACGCGGCCGTCATTGCCTTCCGCGTTGACGATGATCAGCAGCACCAGCGCTGCGATCGTCGCACTCCAGAACCGGCCGAGATGGGTGCCCTGATCGAAGGCCATGCCGTCGAGGCCCCACAGCAAATGCGGTGCGAACGACGTGAAGCCGATCGCGGCGGTCCCGAGTGTTGCCGCGATCATCACGAGCGCGATCCGCCACAGGATCGACACCGACAGTCGGGTCTGCTCGGCCAGCGTCAGTTCGCCGAGCGATGATTGGCCTCCGGCGGCCTGGATCGAGTCCCGTGCGGTCGCGAAAAAGGCGAGCAGCACGCAGATGTCGGCCAGCACCAGCGTGGGCAGGATCAGGCCGGGCTTGCCGTAGCCGACGATCCGCAGCGCCGCCGCCATGACGAGCCAGGGCAGAGCGGGCAATGGGCGAAACGGCCCGAACGAGGTTTCCGGGCGGGTCTTCCGCAGTGAAAGCTGTTGGCGCAGTGCGACGGTCATGCCGCGTTGGTGCCATGCGATCCCTCAAGCAGGCGTGGCTGCGATCGATAAAATGCGCGGCAAGGCCTGCGGCAAACTGGCGCTGGCGCCGCGCTATTCCTCGGGCTCGGTGGTGAACAGCAACGGGTAGCCCTTGGCGCGGCCGGCGTCGGTGGCGCGCGTCGCCTTGGTCTCGGCGACATCCCTGGTGAACACCGCGACCACGCAGACGCCGCGCTGGTGTGCGGTCAGCATCACCTTGTAGGCCTGGTCGTCGGTCATGCGGAATTCACCCTTCAGCACCGTGACGACGAACTCGCGCGGCGTGTAGTCGTCGTTGATCAAGATCACCTTGTGCAGGCGTGGCCGCTCGACCTTGGTCTTGGTTCGGGTTTTCGGCTTGACGACAGTATCTGGCATCGCACTCCCTCGCGATTGCCCCGTAAGACTACCGTCTTCCGGCAGCTGTTGGAACCGTTCGAATTGCACGGCGTCATTGCGGCAACGGCACGGCGCGTGTTGCCGCATTCGCGGCAAGTCACGTCGAACTTGCGAACGCCTAACTCGAATGTGAAGGACAGATGATATCAGCGCTTTGCGCCGCCTGATTTGCGTGTCACCATGACGTGACACGACGGGAGGGCCGCAATGCGCTGGTATGTCTCGATCGGAGCGGTGCTTGTCGCGGGCATGCTGGCCAGCGGCGATGTAGCCGGTGTTGCCGCGCCCGGCCCTGGACCACAGACCGGCCGGCTGGCTGAAAAGGAATCCACGCCGAGCGTCGACATCGAGTTGATCATTGCGGTCGACGTCTCCTATTCGATGGACATGGACGAGCTCGCGATCCAGCGCGAAGGCTATGCGCAAGCGATCGTTTCCAAGGATTTCCTGCAAGCGCTGAAGGCCGGCCCGAACGGCAAGATCTCGATCACCTATTTCGAATGGGCCGCCTCCAACGACCAGAAGGTCATCATTCCCTGGCGGGTGATCGACGGTCCTGAATCCGCCGATGCGGTCTCTGCCGAGATCATGAAGACGCCGGTGCGGCGCGCCTCGCGGACCTCGATCTCCGGGGCGATCTATTTTGCGATCCCGATGTTCGACGAGAATCCGCATCGCGGCCTGCGCCGCGTGATCGATATTTCCGGCGACGGACCCAACAACAACGGCGCACCGATCACGCCCGCGCGCGATGCAGCGCTCGACAAGGGCATCGTCATCAACGGTCTGCCGATCATGGTGAAGGAGCCGTCCTACTCGACGATGGATATCGAAAATCTCGACTACTATTATGAGGACTGCGTGATCGGTGGACCCGGCTCCTTTGTGGTCACGATCAAGGATCGCGAGAAGTTCAAGGAGGCGATCCGCACCAAGCTGTTGCTCGAGGTCGCCGGCCGCACCCCCGAGCGTCCCGTTGTGCGGACCGCCGAGAAGGAGCCGCGGGTCAGTTGCATGATCGGCGAGAAGATCTGGCAGGACCGCTGGGGGCGGTGAGGATCGCGGGTTACGTTTCGCTACCCGCCCTACAAATCTCCCGAAGCTCTTCCTCCAGTGCGCGCAGCACTTGCAACGCACCAGTATGCTCTGCAGCTCCGATCTTCCGCCAGACTTCGGCAACGCGCCCGGTGAGCTCGCGCACCGTCACCGGAAAATTCGCCGCCTGCGCCAGCGCGCCTTTCTCGTTGATCAGATACTGCCCGTTCAGCGCAAACAGCACCTGTGCGATGCAGGCCAGCGCGCGGTAGGCGCAGCCGGCGATATGCGTGCTATCGCCGCGCGGCACGGCAAGCTCGGCATTCTCGATACTGAACAGGATTTCCCATTGAAAGCGCCAAACGAGAGCGTCGCGCAGCGCGGGCGGATAGGGAGCAGTCTTCTCCTTCAGCGCTGCGACGAGGCTGCCGGGATCATGCAGGACGCGGCACAGCGCGACCTCGCCCATCCAGATCGCCGAGCAGAAGCCATGCGGATGGCCCGGCTGGTAGTGCATGCTGACGTCACCGTTCCGGCAGGCATCGATGCCACCAGTGACCTGATCGATGCTGCGGTAGAGCAGGTCGACCTTGTGGCCGCCGATCGCAAGCCAGGCGCCGCCGACGATCCATGGTCCCCATTCGCCGGCCGGCGTCACATGCGCGGCAGCGGGATCGTCGACCAGGCCCGCGACCGCCGCGCGCAGGCGATCGATATCGAGAGCAGCGCCATCCCGGTAGTAGAGACCGAGATCGTAGTCCGAAGCCTCATGCGCGGTGCCGCGCGCCCGCGAGCCGCCGAGCACGATGGCGGCGACGCCCGGCACGGCGGCGAGGACGGGAATGGTGCGCGCGAGTAGTGGATCGTGGGACATGCAGGAGCGAACTATAGCGAGATCACCAAGCGCTGCGATAGTCGCAGCGTCGTCTCAGCGCGTAAACCGCGCCACCAGCTCGACATGCGGCGTGTGGCGGAACTGATCGACCGGGGTGACTCTGGCGAGCTTGTAGCCACCGTCGATCAGGATTTTCGCGTCGCGGGCAAACGTCGCAGCGTTGCAGGACACCGCGACGACTACGGGCACCTTGCTCGCTGCGAGCTGGGTGACCTGCGCCTGCGCACCCTGCCGCGGCGGATCGAACACGACGGCGTCATAGTCGCGCAATTCCTGCGGCATCAGCGGGCGGCGGAACAGGTCGCGCGCCTCGGCATTCAGCGGCTTCAGCCCCGGCGTCGTCTGCGCGGCCTTCTGCAGCGCCGTGATCGCACCGGCATCGCTGTCGAAGGCCGTGACCCGCGCCTTTTCCGCGAGGCGCAGTGCGAACGGGCCGACGCCGCAAAACAGGTCGGCGATGTGCTTGGCGCGTCCGCACTGCTCGCGTACCAGCGCGGCGAGCGTCTCCTCGCCCTTGACGGTCGCCTGCAGGAACGAGCCCGGCGGCAGCACGACCTTCGCCTTGCCGATCGCAATCTCGGGAGAGCCGCGCTGCAGCACCAGCTCGCCGTGCCGGGTCAGCCGCGCCAGCCGGTGCTTCTCGGCGACGCGCGACAAGGTGGTGATCAGGCTGGTCGGCAGGGAGCCTGAGCCGCGTACATCGATGTCGAGGCCGTTGAGAGTCGCCGTCACCTGGATGTCGAGCGGCTTGCCGATCGAGATCAGCGGTTCGGCGACCGCCCAGGCGGCCTCGAGCGCACCATTGAGCGCCGGATCGAGGATCGGACAGCGATCGACCGGGATGATGTCGTGCGAACCGGCAGCGGCGAAGCCGACCTTGAGGACCTCATGGGTGCCCATGCGTCCGTGCAGCGTGATGCGGCGACGGCCCGCGCCATGGGCGTCGAGCAGCGGCGCGACCTCGGCTTCGATCCTGGCCTGCGCCAGCGTTTCCACGACAATGTTGCGCTTCCAGGCGTGGTAAGGCGCGTCGGCCCAATGCTGGATCGCACAGCCGCCGCAGATGCCGAAATGCGGGCAGAACGGCGCGATGCGCTCGGGGCTCTGCTGCGTGATCCGCAGCAGCCGCCGTCGGTCGGGATGATTGCCGGGGACGTCCTCGACCTCGACGGTTTCGCCGGCCAGCGTGTAGGGCACGAAGATCGACTGCGTGCCGTCGATCGCGACGCCGTCGCCGCGGTGACCGACATGGTCGATGGTCACGAGCTCAGCCACGGCGGGCGCCGAGGAAGAATTCGATATTGCCGTCGCCGCCCGTGATCGACGACGGGAACACCTGAATGTTGGTGCACCCCTGCAAGGCGGCAAAGGCGGCGATGTCGTCGCAGATCTCCTGATGCACCATCGCGTTGCGGATGACGCCGCGCTTGGAGTGTTTGCGGGCCGCCTCGAATTGCGGCTTGATCAGCGCCAGCAGATGCATCGGTGCGGCCGCCAGCGACAGCGCCACCGGCAGCACCAGCTTCAGCGAGATGAAGCTGACATCGATCACCACGACATCGGGCCGCGCCGGCAGGCGCTTGCCCTCGTAATTCCTGATGTCGGTCTCCTCCATGGAGACGATCTTCGGATGGCCGTGTAGCGAGGGATGCAGCTGGCCGTGGCCGACATCGATGGCGAAGACGAGGCTCGCGCCATTGGCGAGCAGTACCTCGGTGAAGCCGCCCGTCGAGGCGCCGACATCGAGGCAGACATGGCCCTCGACCTCGATCGGATAATGTTCGAGCGCGCCGGCAAGCTTGACGCCGCCGCGCGAGACGTAGGGATGCGCGGGCTCGGCCGTGAGCTCGGCGCCAGGCGCGACGATCTCGGACGCTTTCGAAATCTGCTTGCCGTCGGCGGTGACAAGGCCGGCGTCGATAGCCGCGCGCGCCCGCGCCCGGCTTTCGAACAGGCCGCGTTCGACCAGCAGCACGTCGATGCGCTTGCCGGCCGATGCATTGTTGTCGTTGTCGCCCGCCTTGGTCACGTTGGTCACTTGGTGCCCTGACGGCGCTGCGTGGCGGCGAGCCGTACGCAGGCCTCGAAGGAGGTAAGGTCGTGCCAGAGGTCGGTTGCCAGCTCGCGCGGGATCACCAGCGGACTGCCGTGCAGATCCAGCGCGTGCATCATCATCAGATTGTCCGGCAATCCGAACTCTTCCACCGTCAGCCCCTCCGCGTCGATCAGGCGTCCGTCGGATGCCGGCGCGACCTGCTGCAGCCGCGCTACGCGATTGGCGTAGGACGTGGGATCGTTCGAATAGGCGAGGCACAGTTTGCCGCGTCCCGCCATGTAGCCGAGTTCGTAGACGGTGCCTGCGTCGGCACTGGGGCCGCGAAACGGCGTCAAATTGGCGATGATGGCGTCGGCCGACTCCATCATCGCCTCGTTGCTCTTGAAGATGGTGAGCGATGCGCCGGCGACGGTGGGGTTGATGCTGTTGTCGAGCGGGTACAGCCCGGTCAGCCCGTGATAAGCGCAAACCTCAGCCTTGCGGCGGCCGATCTCCACGGCATCCGGCAGGAACACGTCAGGACCTGCCAGATAGATTTTCATGGACTTGCCGGGGCTATGGCGTTTCGAGCGAACAGGAAGCCAGAGCTTCGGTTCTGATTCAATCAGAACCGAAAATGCTCGGGCCGCCCGGAACGATTACGCGAGCTTGACGGTCTCGGTCTTGTAGTCCTTGCCGAGGGTCTCGAACACCTTGGCGACGATGCTCTTGGCGTCGAGACCGGCGCGGGCATACATCGCCGCCGGCGAATCGTGGTCGAGGAACACGTCGGGCAGGATCATCGAGCGGAACTTGAGCATGCCGCTGTCGAGCATCGCGTTGTCGGACAGGAACTGCATGACATGCGAGCCGAAGCCGCCGATCGAGCCTTCTTCGATCGTGATCAGGATCTCGTGGTCGCGGGCGAGCTTCATGATCATCTCTTCGTCGAGCGGCTTCATGAAGCGCGCGTCGGCGATGGTGGCGGAGAGGCCGTGGGCGGCGAGCTCGTCGGCCGCCTTCTCGCACTCGGCGAGGCGGGTGCCGAATGACAGCAGCGCGACCTTTTTGCCCTCGCGAATGATGCGGCCCTTGCCGATCGGCAGGGGAACGCCGATTTCCGGCATCTCGACGCCGCGGCCTTCGCCGCGCGGATAGCGCAGCGCGCTCGGACGATCGTTGATCGCAACCTGCGTCGCCACCATGTGGACCATCTCCGCCTCGTCGGCGGCGGCCATGATCACGAAGTTCGGCAGACAGCCGAGATAGGCGTTGTCGAACGAACCGGCATGGGTTGCGCCGTCGGCGCCGACCAGGCCGGCGCGGTCGATCGCGAAGCGGACCGGCAGGCTCTGGATCGCGACGTCATGGACCACCTGGTCATAGCCGCGCTGCAGGAAGGTCGAGTAGATCGCGCAGAACGGCTTGTAGCCCTCGGTGGCGAGACCGGCGGCGAAGGTCACCGCATGCTGCTCGGCGATGCCGACGTCGAAGGTGCGCTCCGGGAACGCCTTGTTGAAGATGTCGACGCCAGTGCCCGACGGCATCGCCGCGGTGATGGCGACGATCTTGTCGTCCTTCTGCGCTTCCTTGACCAGGCTCTGGCCGAACACGTTCTGGTAGGCCGGCGCATTCGGCTTGGCCTTGGCCTGGGTGCCGGTCGCGACGTCGAACTTGACCACGGCGTGGTACTTGTCGGCGGAGGCCTCGGCCGGGCCGTAGCCCTTGCCCTTCTGGGTCACGACGTGAACCAGGATCGGCCCGGTCTCCATGTCGCGGACGTTCTTCAGCACCGGCAGCAGATGGTCGAGGTTATGACCGTCGATCGGGCCGACGTAATAGAAGCCGAGTTCCTCGAACAGCGTGCCGCCGTCCATCATGAAGCCGCGGGAATATTCCTCGACGCGGTTGGCGCGGTTGGCGAGGATCTTCGGCAGGCGCTTGTTGATCTGCTTGGCCGCCTCGCGCAGCGAGCGGTAGGTCTTGCCCGAGTAGAGGCGCGACAGATAGGCGCTCATCGCGCCGACCGGCGGCGCGATCGACATGTCGTTGTCGTTGAGGATCACGATCAGGCGCGAATTCATCGCGCCGGCGTTGTTCATGGCCTCATAGGCCATGCCCGCTGACATCGCGCCGTCACCGATCACGGCGATAACGTTGTTCTTGCCGCCGGAGAGGTCGCGCGCCACCGCCATGCCGAGGCCGGCCGAGATCGAGGTCGAGGAGTGCGCGGCGCCGAACGGATCGTAGTCGCTCTCGGTGCGCTTGGTGAAACCGGAAAGGCCGCCGGCGGTGCGCAGGGTGCGGATGCGGTCGCGGCGACCGGTCAGGATCTTGTGGGGATAGGCCTGGTGGCCGACGTCCCAGATCAGGCGGTCGCGCGGGGTGTCAAAGATGTAGTGGATGGCGGTGGTCAGCTCGACGACGCCGAGGCCGGCGCCGAAATGGCCGCCGGTCACCGACACAGCATCGATGGTTTCCTGGCGGAGCTCGTCGGCAACTTGCTGCACCTGCTCGATCTTCAGCTTGCGCAGGTCATCGGGCGTGTGGATAGTGTCAAGAAGCGGCGTTTTACTAAATGAGGTCACAGCGAATTTCCAATTTTTGCCTGTCGGAACGAACCGCCCGACGCGAGATGGGTTGGCGCGCACATCGCGCAGCGAATGCCAGACATCGGGTGCCGCCCCGGCAGACCGTGCCTGGTTGTAAGCCTCAATTCACTCCGGATTGGACCACGTGATACGCATCACCTTGGTCGCTCTTCACCCGTCCCGGTTCAGTTTTGTCGAACCATTTGAGATGCATGCCGCCGGAAAAATCCGGGCCGCCCGCCATCCTCAAATGCCCATAGAACTGGAAGCATTACACCAAAGCCGTAGCCAAAGCCAACCCGATAGGGCGCGCAGGGTTCCTATGCGTCGCATTGAAAAACCTAATCTTTTCAATGCTTGCGCCGAGTTCCGGTTCCACTTCGCCCATTTTTGCGGCAGTCGGACGGTCCGGGTCGGCCTGATTCACGGCCGCACCCGGTCGCCGCGGTCGTCCCCGCGTCGTCACGGAATGCTGGAAATGCGCAGCAACAATCCCCCGCCGCAGCGGACATCGTGTCGCATGATCGACGGTGCGAAGCGCTCGCGGCCCTACTGCACGTCGAGCGGTTCGGTGCCGGTCGGCTGGCCCGAGGCGTCGGTGGTGATCTTGTCGACGCGGGCTTCGGCCTGGCGCAGCAATTCCTCGCAGCGCCGCTTCAGTGCCTCGCCGCGCTCGTAGATCGCGACCGATTCCTCAAGCGGGACCTTGCCGTCCTCGAGCCGCTTGACGATCGATTCGAGTTCCTCGATCGCGCGTTCAAAGGTCAGCTTCTTGACGTCGGCTTGAGTGTTTTCGGCCATTCTTTGCGTTCCCGATTGCGTGGATCAGATCGCAACCTGATCTTGTCGTCCAAACATGACCCGTCGCAGGCCATGCTTGCCCCGGCGCGGAATCAATCGAATTTTTGCGGGCGTATTGTGGCGGGTATTCAGGCGCCCATCAATGCAGTGACGTGAGATGCCACCGACTCTTTCAGGCCCTCGAGGTCGTAGCCGCCCTCCAGCACGGAGACGACCCGGCCGCCGGCGCTCTTGTCGGCGAGATCCATCAGCTTGCGCGTGACCCAGCCGAAATCCTCGCCGGTCAGGTTGAGCGAGGCCAAGGGATCGCGGTGATGCGCGTCGAAGCCCGCCGAAATCACGACGAGTTCGGGCGAGAATTTTTCGAGCTGCGGCAGGATCAGGTTCTCGAAGGCGGCCCGGAACTTGGTGCCGCCGTCGCCGGGCGCCAGCGGCGCGTTGACGACGGTGTCGTGCTCGCCGCGCTCGCCTGAAGCGCCGGTGCCGGGGAATAGCGGCATCTGATGCGTCGAGCAGTACATCACGGTCGGATCGGCCCAGAAGATATCCTGCGTGCCGTTGCCGTGATGGACGTCGAAATCGATGATCGCGGCGCGCTTGATGCCGTATTTGCGCTGTGCGTGGCGCGCGGCGATCGCGACATTGTCGAAGAAGCAGAAGCCCATCGGCGTCGACTTCTCGGCATGATGCCCGGGCGGGCGCACCGCGACGAAAGCGTTCTGGTGCTTGCCTTCCATCACCGCTTCGGTCGCGGCCACCGCGCCGCCGACGCCGCGCATCACGGCTTCCCAGGTGCCCGGCGACATCGAGGTGTCGCCGTCGATATAGATCATGCCCGATGTCGGCGCGATGTGGCGCAGCTCGCCGACATAATGCTCGCCGTGACAGAGCAGCACGGTGTCGAGGTCGCCTTCCGGCGCGAGATCGCGCACCAGCGCCTTGAAGCGATCCTCACCGAGCACCTCGGCAACCGCGCGCAGCCGGTCCGGGCGTTCGGGATGTCCGGGCGGGGTGAGATGGTTGAGGCAGGCGGTGTGCGTCAGAAGCAGTGTCATGCAAATTCCCGGCGCAATGGAGGCGCGTGCGAGGACGCATGATCCGGAAAAGTGCGCAGCGGTTTTCCGGACAAGATCATGCGCGAACGACCCCCAATGTAGGCCGTTACCGGTCTGCCGGAAAGCCCTTGCGCCTCAATTGATCCGCTCGATCCGCTTTCCGGCCGCCGGCCCGACCGGGCTATTGGTCTTGAAGTAGGCATAGAGCGCATCGACGTCATAGATGCCGAACTGCTGCGCTGTTCCCTCCTTGAACACCGTGAAGCCGTCGCCGCCTTCGGCGAGATAATTGTTCACGGTGACGCGATAGCTCGCGGCCGGGTCGATCGGCTTGCCGTCGAGCGACATCCGTGCGGCGATGATGCGCGCGCCGTCGCCCTTGCTCGCATCCCAAGCATAGGCAAAGCCCCTCGAGACCTGCAGGGCGCGCGGCCGTTTCGGGTCGGCCCATTGCTGCTCCAGCACGTCCTTGAGCTGCTTTCCGGTCAGCGTCATCGTGACCAGCTGGTTGCGGAACGGTTGGCTGGCGAAGATGTCGGCGTAGGTGACCGCGCCGTCCTCGCGCTTGACGATGTCGGTGCGCACGCCGCCGGGATTGGTGAAGGCGATCACCGCGCCGCCATTCGGCTCTGAAGCGGTTGCAGCGAGCTGCGCGTCGGCGACGATATCGCCGAGCACGCTTTCACCGGTCTCGCCGGGCGCCCTCGACAATGTTTCGGTGACCGAGCCGGCCGCGCGGTTGGCAATCGGCGCGGCCAGCCGGTCGTAGGATTCCAGCAGCGCGCTCTGCTCCGGGTCCTTGGCCGTGCCGCCGATCTTGACGATGGTGTTGTTGGCCTTGGCGCTGATCACATCGTGGCTCTTCGGATCGAGCTGAAGATCGATCGCGGTGACCAGCGTGCCGTATTTGTCGCCTGACGTGACGAGCCGTCCGTCGATCTCGCAGACATAGGCCTGGTGAGTGTGGCCTGATATCACGACGTCGACCGCGCGATCGAATTTCTTGACGATATCGACGATCGGGCCGGAGATCCCTGGGCATTCATTGTAGTCGCCGGTCGGAAAGCCGCCCTCGTGGATCAGCACCACGATCGCCTCGACGCCCTTCGCCTTCAGCTCGGGGACCAGCGCATTGACGGTCTCGGCCTCGTCGCGGAAGTCGAGGCTCGCGACGCCGGCCGGCGACACCAGGTTCGGGGTATTCCTGAGCGTCAGCCCGATGAAGGCCACCGGAATGCCGTCGAATTCCTTGATCTCGTAGGGCGGAAAAACGGTCTTGCCGGTGGTCTTATCGAACGTGCTCGCCGCCAGATAACGGAATTTCGCGCCGGTGAAGGGATGCGGGCCCTGGCACTTGTCGACCGGGTGGCAGCCGCCATTCTGCATCCGCAGCAGCTCGTCCTTGCCCTCGTCGAATTCGTGATTGCCGACCGAGGAAATCGCAAGCCCCATCATCGACAGCGACTCGATGGTCGGCTCGTCATGGAACATCGCCGACAAAAACGGGCTTGCGCCGATCAAATCGCCGGCCGCGACGAAGATGTTGTTCTTGTGTCCTTCACGCAGCTGCTTGACGACGGTTGCCATCCGCTCGGAACCGCCGGCGGGCACCATGATCTTCTTGGTGGCGTCGGCCGGATCGGTGATGCGGATGCCGCCCGGCGACGGTCGCAGGTAGCCGTGGAAATCGTTGATCGCGAGAATGCGCAGGCTCACAGGCGCGGCGTCCTGCGCCAGGCAGGGGCTTGCCGCGGCGAGGCCAAGTGCGCAGAGCGCGGCGACAAGTGCGTAGAGCGCGGCGAGGGGCGTAGAGCGGGGCTGTCTCATGACCTGTCCATGGAATACACGATCATGGCGCTGCGCCACTACATTTTTGCGACGCTTCGTTTCAATCCCGACGCTTCGTTTCAATCCTTCGGGCGCGCCATGAAGGCCTTGAAGGCGCTGACCGCCTCCTCGGAGCGCATCCGCTCGCTGAACAAATGGTTCTCCTGCTCGATGCGGCGGGTGACGTCCTCCGGCGGCAGCCGGATCAGGCGCCGCGAGATCGCCACCGCCTCGGCCGGCAGGGCGCAGATCTCGCGCGCTACCTTGTGCGCCTCGACCTCGGCATGGCCCGGCGCCACCACGGTGTTGACGAAGCCGGCGACGCGGGCGTCGTCGGCCGACATGGTGCGGCCCATCACCAGCATCGCGAAGGCGCGCTGGTGGCCGATCATGCGGGGCATCAACAGGCTGGAGGCGCCTTCCGGCACCAGCCCGAAATTGGAGAACGGCGTCGAGAACAGCGCGGTCTTGCTGGCCAGCACGTAGTCGCAGTGAAACAGCATGGTGGTGCCGATGCCCATCGCGACGCCGTCGACCGCGGCGATGATCGGCTTCACATTGTGGGCCAGCGAATACAGGAACTTGACCAGGTCGGAGGCGGGCGGCGTGTCGCCGGTCGAGGTGCCCTGCGCGAGCAGATCCTCGATGTCGTTGCCCGCGGTGAATACGCCGGAGCCGCCGGTGATGATCAGGCAGCGGATCTTCGGATTGTTCTGCGCCTTGTCGATCGCATCGCTGATCGCGCGAAACATCTCCTGGGTGATCGCGTTCTTCTTCTCGGGCCTGCGCAGCCGGATCACGCGTGTGGCGGCTTCGTCGGTCACTATGACATGCGCGGTCATCAAGCGGTCCCAGGTTCGGCCGGCATCGTCGCCGGCGGACGTCGTGCCGCTATCCTACATGATCCTGTGCAGGCCCCAAGCGCTCCGGGCTGCTTTTCGCCGTGGGGGCGTATGAGAACGGCGCATTGCAGTGCTCCGCTCAGCCGCGTCCGACGAACGAGCCGATTCCCCGGCCGATCGCGGCGCCGTGCTGAAGCAGTGCGCCGAGATGATCGCCCGGGACGGACATCGCGTACAGGCCGTTCTCTGCGGCAAAGCGCTGCATCGGCGCGTGCGGTCCGTCGTCCTGCCCGTTCCACAGCAGCACCGGCACGCGCGAGGACAGCACGGCGTCCTTGGCACCGTCGACCTGGCCGAGCGCATTGAAGCAGGCGCGTACCCCGCCTTCGAGATCCGGCGTCACCCATTCGGCGAGCTCCGGCACGGTGCGGCGGGCGAAGGTGATGAAGGCGCCGTAGGTCAGCGGGCCGGCATTGCCGCGCGGCAGTCCGCTGAGAAAATCCCAGCCGCCGATCGAAAGCGACGACAGTCGCGTCGGGAAAAACCGGGCGACGCCGACCGCGACCCAGCCGCCCATCGAATGTCCGACCACATGGGCACGCTCGTCGCCGAGATCGTCGATCACGGCGATGATGTCACCGGCGCGCTGCGCCTGATCATAGAGTTCGGGATCGGTGGGCTTGTCGCTCGCGCCGTGTCCGAGCGAGTCGACACAAACGACGCGAAAGCGATCGGCGAGCGCGTCGACCACGCCGCATTGCTTCCAGCTCGCGGCGTCGAGCAGCAGGCCGTGCTGCAGCACGATCAGCGGGCCGGATCCTTCGACGGTGTAATGGATGCGTTGGCCCCGATGATTGGCGAAAGGCATAGATGGAGTTCCCCACGTTTCACCAGAGGTGAGCGTGGAGATGGGCGTATTCAAGGCCCGCTTCGGATCGGGAACCGTTGCCACTGCCCGCTCGCGGGCGGAACCGCGCGCTCAGCCGCCCCACACGGTGGCTTCGCTCCAGCCGAGCTCGCTGAACTCGGTCGCGCGCAGCGGCGCTTCGCCGGCGGCGAAGAATTCGTCGAGTTGCGGCGGCTTCACCGTGGTTTCGGAAAGCATCGCATGAGCCTGACCGCGATGATGGATCTGATGCTGGAACAGATGCATCAGCAGGCGGTCGCGCCGCTCGGTCTGCACAGACGTATCGCGATTGACCTTGACCTCACCGTCGAGCTGTTCGGGCGTCAGAGCATCGCAGTGAATGATCAATCGCTGGTCGATCGCGCGCTGCGCGCGCTTCAGTTCGGCGACCGACGGATAGGGCACCTCGTTGGCCCACGCCTTCGGCCCGAGCCAGCCACCTTCGAGCGCGTCGATATAGAAGAGATCGATGACATGGATGTGGTTGAGCGTCGCCTGCAGGCTCGGGAAGAAGCCGGTGCGCGCCGCGGCGAACTCCGCCTGGCTGAGCTCACCGCAGGCCGTCAGCAGGCGATGATTGGCCCAGGCATTGTTGTAGGCAAAAGCGCAAAAGGTCTGAACCAGGCCTGCTTGCATGTTGGTCCTCACTGGATTGATCGTTTCAGGCGGGCGCCGCGGCCAGCCGGCCGACCCGCGACAGCAGGTGCTTCAGGATCGGAGACTTGTTGGCCTTGTGATAGGCAACCACAAGATCAAGCGTCGGCGCCTCGCCCCGCACCGGGCGGGTGGTGATGGTGTCGGGTAGATAGCGCGCGGTGTAGGCCGGCAGCAGCATCACCGCATGCGTCGAGGTGATCATCGAGATCGCGTGCACAACATTATGCACCTCGTGTTCCGGCCGGAGATCGATGCCGGCGCGGCTGAAATAATCCTGCACGACACGGCGCACTGCCGGCGCGGATTTCGATGGCAGATAGAAGGTCTCGCCCGCGACGTCTTCCGGCGCGACGGCGGCCTGCGCTGCCAGCCGATGGTTGCTCGGAAACACAAACACCAGCGGATCGGTGCGTACGCGCTTGCAGGCGAGGTCGTCCATGTTGTCGTCCGCCCGCATGAAGGCGGCATCGAGCTTGCGCCGCATCAGGGCCTTGGCCAGCAACGGCGAGTAGTCGCTCGACAGGCGAATGTCGATGCCGGGAAATTCCTCGCGCAGGACGCGGTTCACCTCGGGCAGCAGATCGATCTCGGCGCCGGACAGGAATCCGAGCGAGAAGACGGGCTGCGGTGGTTGCGCCGCGCGCAGCGCCGCCTCCTTGGCCGCCTCGGCCTGCAACAGCGCCATGCGGGCATGGTCGAGGAACGCGCGGCCGGCCGCGGTCAGCTCAATGCCTTGCGCTCCGCGGTTCAGGAGCTGCACGCCGACTTCGTCCTCGAGATCGCGGATCTGCCGGCTCAGCGACGGCTGCGAGGTGTGGAGTTTCTGCTCGGCGGCAACGGTCAGGCTGCCCGCATCGGCCACGGCAACGAAGTAGCGGAGATGGCGGAGCTCCATCACGGTCACCCGATCACAAATTGCCAGCCGTTGTTGCCATGTCTCGCAGGCATGGGGCCAGCCTACAAAGTCTTTTTCAAGCCCGCTAGCGCTCTCTATAGCAGGGCGCATCCCATCAATGGCTCTGCCTCGCAGGCAGGTCCCATCGTCGCTTCGGTCCGCCCGGTTCGCCATCACAGCGAGCCGTGCCGCCGATGCGTGACAACAACACGACAGCGAGCCGAACATGTCCAAGCCGACCAAACCAAGCATTGTCTTCGTCCACGGGCTCTGGGCCGACGGCTCGTGCTTCGGCAAGCTGATCCCGACGCTGCAGGCCGAGGGGCATCAGGTGATCGCCGCCCAATACGGCCTCGACACGCTCGCGGGCGACGTCGCGGCGGTGAAGGCGGTGCTCGGACGCGTCGACAGTCCCGCCATCCTGGTCGGCCATTCCTATGGCGGCACGCTTATCACCGCGGCCGGCGCTGATCCGCGTGTCGCCGGTCTCGTCTACATCGCGGCGCTAGCGCCTGACGCCGACGAGACGTCCCAGAGCCTGCAAGCCAAGTTTCCGGTCACCGACGTATTCTCGCACATCGAGGTCGCCGACGGGCGGATCTGGCTGAAGCCGAGCGGCACGGCGTGCTTTGCCGGCGATCTTTCCGAGCAGGAGCAGAGTCTCATCTGGGCAACCCAGGGCGTCCCGGCGCCAGACCTGTTCGACCAGAAGGCCGAAGGCACCGCGTGGCGCGCGAAGCCGAATTGGTACGTCGTCGCCAAGCGGGACCGCACCGTGCATCCCGAGCTGCAACGTTTCGTCGCCGAGCGCATGGGCGCCACTGTGATCGAGGCCGACAGCAGTCATGTGCCGATGCTGTCGCAGCCCGGCCTCGTGCTCGACGTCATCCGCAAGTCCGCCGCTGCCGTTCAACAGAGCTGAGCCAGTCGGGCGCTTCTGGGGATTATGCACATGTCGAAGCGAATTGCCGCCGCGCTGTTGGTCCTGGCCCTGGCTGGGTTAGGCAGTGCTGCCGCGCAATCTTCCGGCAATCAAACGAGGACAAGCGCCATGGATACCGACGTCGCAACGATCAAGCAGGCACTTGCCGGCAATTGGGAGAGCATCGCGCCCGAGATCCGGCCGAGCAGGAATCCGGACGGCTCGATCAAGCCGTTCTATCTGACGCGCGCATTCACCTATCAGTCGTCCGACCGGTTCGAGCTCGTGGTCGTCAACTCTGCCGATCCCTACGGCAAGGTGCCGCTGGCGCGGATCCGGATCGTCGGGCACATGCAGTGGCAGGGCGCGCATCCGATCGCGCCGGGCGCGCAAAAGGTCGATTTCATCGCCGACGAGGCCTATGAGGTGACGCCGCTGGCGCAGGGGTTTGCCGACGTCCTCAACAAGGTCGCCTCCGTCGGCTATGCCGCATGGGCGGTCGATGCGCCGCAGAGTATCTTCGGCAAGTCCTTCGCGCCCTTTGCGCTGAAGGAAGGCAGCAACTTCATGGAATACGACCTGGTCTATCTCAGGGGCGACCTGCTGTTCTGGGGCGCCCGCAATGTCGACGGCCGCGGCTTCGACACCGAGCAGAACCGGCCGACCAATCTGCAGATTCCGTTGGTCCGCAAGTGATCTCGGCGCTTGCGTCGGTGGGCTGATCCTCGCATAGCTGGTTGCATCGTGATGCACTTCGTCTGAGGGCGGCAGCAGATGCAACTGGCAAAGAACGTGATCGACCTCGGCCTTTCCTTCAACGATCTCGAGCCGATGCTGAGGTTCTGGCAGCAGGACGCCGGGCTTCGCTTCGATCATATGCAGCCGATCCGCCGCGGGCAGAAGCAGTACCGGCACGACGCGCATGGTTCGGTCATCAAGCTCAATCATCATGTCGAGCCGTTGCCGGATGCGGCGCCGAGCGGCTATCGCGAGCTGATCGTGGCGCGCGAGGGCATCGCGGCGCCGCAGCGCATGGTCGATCCCGACGGTAACCGCGTTTGCCTGGTGGCACCCGGGCATGACGGCATCACGCAGATCGCCGTCTCGATGGCGGTGCGCGACCTTGCCGCGCACCGCAGATTCTACGGCGACATCCTCGGCTTTGCCGAGCAATCATGGTCGGGCGGCCCGGCGTTTCGCCTCGGCGACAGCCTGATCCTGCTCACGGAAGATCGTGCGGCGACCATCGATCCGGTCCGGGGCGCGCGCGGCTGGCGCTATATCACGCTGCAAGTGGCCGACATCGATGCGGTGCATAACGAGCTGTGCGCCAAAGGTGTGCGCGAAGGCCTTGCGCCGGTGACGCTCGGCGAGGTCGCGCGGATTTCCATGATCCTCGATCCCGACGGCAACTGGATCGAACTGTCGCGCCGTGCGTCGATCGTCGGCAGCCTGTCCGACCACAAGGCGCCGCGGCAGCCGGACGCTTGAGGCGTATCAGCCGAATTTCTGCCCGCCAGACGGCGCCAGATGATGCTATGATCTGGCGGCACATCTTCCAATTTGACGATCGCGCTCATGCAGTCGATTTTCGGGCCGCGGCGGGTTTATCGATCGATCTCGCGGGCGGCCGTCGGCTCGATCTGCCTCTTGCTGCTCGTCCGTATCGCGAGTGCCGAGCCTGATCATATCGGGGCGGCGCAGACGGAGACACCGCAAACGGAAACGCCTCGTTCGAATCCGAACTCCGGAGAGAGCAATGCCGAGGCCAATCGGCCGGCGCCCGACCATCCGTCCTCCTCCTCTCCGTCTCCTGCGCAAGCACCGGCGCCTGCAAAGCTCGACGGGCCGCAGCAATACTGCAAGGCGCTGGAGGAGACCGCATTGGAGAACGGCTTGCCGCCGGACTTCTTCGTCCGGTTGATCTGGCAGGAAAGCAATTTCGATCCCAAGTCGATCAGTCCGGCTGGTGCCCAGGGGATCGCCCAGTTCATGCCGGGGACCGCGCGCTGGCGCGGCCTGGCGGATCCGTTCGAGCCGTTGCCGGCCTTGCAGGAATCGGCGCGCTGGCTCCGCGAGCTGCGCGCGCAGTTCGGCAATCTCGGCCTTGCGGCGGCGGCCTATAATGGCGGGCCGCGGCGCGTTCAGGATTGGCTGGCAGGACGCGGCAATTTGCCGGGCGAAACACGCGCCTATGTCAGGATCGTCACCGGCAAGTCGGCCGAGGAATGGGCCCAGGGGGCGGTCGAGGATCGGGTCCACACCGACGCTGCGATGGCCTGCAACGACATCGTGCGCGGCATGCTGATCAGGGCGCTTCCGGCGGCCCCAAAGGACTCCGTGACGATTGCGCAGCAGGCTGCATGGGGACCCTGGGGACTGCAATTGGCCGGCGGCCCTTCGCAATCCAGGGTGCTCGCCGATTATCAGCAGCTTCAGAAACGATTTGCATCGGTGCTCGGCGATCGCGCGCCGCTCGTTCTGAGATCGCACATGGCCGGCCCTGGCTCGGCAACCTGGTATCTGCTCCGGGTCGCCGAGACGACGCGTGAACGGGCCAACCAGCTCTGCGCACGACTTGAAGCGATCGGCGGGCGCTGCCTGGTGTATCGAAACTAGGTGGCGCGCCCGCAATTCGGCCGTCGCTTCAGCCTCGGCGAGCAGCCTCTAGCAGGTCTTCTGTTGCAGATGCTGGATGCAGGTACATGTCGTCGAGGCCGTCAGCTTGACGTCATAGTACGGAAAGTTCGCGTTGGCGGGGCTGTTGGTCGAGCAGCGCGGGAACAGGTAATAGCTGTCCGCGAGGGTCAAGGTCCCGCTGATGGTGAAACCGAGGTGGGGTGTGTAGCCGTACGACACTTCGCCGAGGACAAAGGAGACATTGTAGTTCTGCGTCCCGGTGAGCGAAGTAGGCAGCGTGATCTTCTGCCCGACCGGCCGTCCCGTCCCGTAGCTCGATCCATTGTACGACTCGCTCCACTGCACCGTCGCGTTGCCGTTGTTGTCGGTGGAGACGCCGGAAACGGTAATCGTGGTGACCGAGCTGCCGTTGGCGGTCGTTGGATACGGTGCGAGAATTGCCGTCGAAGCGCCGAGGATGTTCTGCAGCTGGGTCGCGCTGACCTGGGTGTTCTGCGAGACCATGTCGGCGACCGAATGAGCGGCCGCGGTGACCTTGACGTTGATGGCCATGCCGTTGGCGAGCTCGATGCCGCCGACATAGAGCAGCAGCATGAACGGCAATATCATTGCGAACTCGATCGCCGCCAGGGCGTCGCGATCTCTCCAGAACGTCCGCATTCGAAATGACAGGCTGGTCACGGTATCATCTCCTACGAGGACGGCTCGTTCTGGAAAGCGGCTGTAGCTAGAATCAATCGTGTATTGTTCGGCTGGTTCGAAAGATTGAATCCGAGAGGTCCGAGGAAGACCGGCCACAAATACATCACCCGGACCACGACGATGTCTCCCGCGTTGCCCGGATTGAACTGCATGTTGTTGACGTTGCCCTGGCTGTCATACGTCGGAACGAGAGCGGAGGTATCGGCGCTCGACCAGCTGCTGGCGACCCGTACGTCGACGAATATCTGGCTGCAGGTGAACAGAACGGTGACCTGATTGCAGACGGTCTGGTGAAATGCGGCCTGTGTCGCCTGTGCCGATTGCGTCTGTCCGGTCAGGATTTGCCGGCTCGATTGCTGCACCACCGATTCGAGCATTTCCTGCGCAAAGAACACGAGAAACGTCTGCAGAATCGCGATGAGGAGGGCGATGAACGGCGCCGCCACCAATGCGAACTCGACCGCCGTGGCGCCGCGGCTATCCCTGATGAAGGCGGCGGAGCGATTTTGCTTGCTTTGTGCTGACGGAAATTTCACCTGGGCCACGGCGCTACCTCACTGCGTAAGGCTGGCTGTGCTTGAGGCGACCTTGATGAACAAGTCCGTCAACGCCGTGGAGATGTCGCCGCCGGTTTGAACGTCGGAGAAGAGACCTGGCGAAGCGCATGTTTGCAGGTTCTGCGCGATCTGGCCGGTTGAGGAGGATGGGTTGTTGAACTGGGCGATGTGACCCATGTACCAACTGTCGGTGGGGAGTTGCAAATACTCGGTGTAGAGGATCGCGATCCGGATGCCCCGGTTCTTGATCGTCGTGCACATCGCGGTGTTGAGCGGCTGCTGGCATCGAAAGCTGGAGCCCACCGCCTGCAGCGTCGCGTTGGCGTTGCAGGACGAGCTGAGCGCGACGATCTTGTCGTCGACGCCGTCAGTCACGAGGAACACGACTTCCTGCGGCGTATCTCCCGACTGGTTGCTGCCAAGGCCGGGGTTGGGCATCAGGCTGTTGACGCTGGTCAGCGCGTTCTCGATGTCCGTGCCATAGTCGGTGTTGCAGCTTCCCGAGATCACGCAGTTCTGGTGGTCGACTGTCATCAACTGGATGTTCGAGATGGCCTGTCCCGCGGTGGTCGGGCTGGTCGGCGACTGCAGCGTATTGAAATTGTAGTCGAAGGTGTAGAGGCCCGCCTTGTAGGTGGTGTTGTTCAAGGCCGACATGCATTGCATGACGCCGCCCGACACGCTGGTCTGCGGGCAGTTCGACCATGACACGAGCAGCTGATTGACGGCGTTCACCACGAGATCGATGCGCAGGGTGACGCTCTTGTTGCGCGCGATGGTCAGGTTGTCGACGCTCGAGGAGTTGGCGCCGCTGTCGAGATTTGGATGCGTCTCATGACAGGCGAAGCCGCAGCTCTTCGAGGCCGACGGCTGACTGGATGTGTAGGATATGAGATTGTTGATATCAGTCTGGGTCGCGCCGATCGCCATCGAGGGCGAGTCGTCGAGCACCAGATAGAAGTTCATGTTTGGCGCGCTTGCCGCCTTCGCGGTCGAACTGCCGTTGATCGGCCAGGCCGCGCTGCGCAGCAGGGTGCCGAAATTGTTGATCGATGCCGCGCTATACGAGACCGTCACGGTGCGTTGCAGCCCGGAGTCGACGATGTTGATCGTCGGTGACGGGGCCGAGGTCAAGCCCGCCATGCTGTTGGCGGTGGACGCGAAGACGGCCGCGGCCGCGGCCTTTGCCGTCGAATCCGTTTGCAGCAGCATCGCGGGCCTGACCGCTGCGATGGCGGCTGCGTCCGCTGCGGCATCGAGCTGGTTCTTCTTGCGCAGGGCCTGCGTGTAATCCGTGGTCATGCCCAGCAGGTAGATCAACGGCACGGTCGCCAGCGCGAAGATGATGGCAACGTTGCCCCGGCGGTCTGTGGCGAAGCGATACAACCCGGAGCGCATCATGACCTTCATCTTCCACTATCGGTTTCAATAAAGCGATTTGCGACAAATGTGGGCGGCCGGAGGTATCCGGTGCTGTCAGAAGTCTTGAGGATGAAGCCATTAAGCAATGCTTACGCAGCTGTGTGAATCTCTATGGGGTCATAAAAATCTTTGCGTCGATGCGCGCGAGTGCAAAGTTTTTCAGCATCAGCTTACACGAGGCTTACGGTGAGCTGACGCGAAGCTTACTACGCTGCTGTTTGCGGATATTCGAACCCGACGCGGTTCGTGCGTATTACTACTGGTTTCACTGGCGGCCGGTGCAAGGGTCACCAGCAGGCGTTGCCGGTTCGACGGCAAACAAAGTGCGCGTTGATCGCTTCCTCGATTGATTGACCGTATCGGCGAACACAATCCGAGAATGCGAAGTTGTGTCGCATTCTCAACTGTCGTCGCCCGGCTCGACCGGGCGATCGAGTACGCCGCAGCCTCTCGGCTCAAGCACTAGCGTCTCTGGAATACTGGATCACCCGCCGGAGCCTGTCATCGGGCTCGCCGAAGGCGAGACCCGGTGGCGGGTGATGACACCGCGAGCGTGGCTGAATTGGAATTTGCGCTAGGCCAGCACCGCATCCGCCCCAGTCACCGCCTCGGCGCTCTCCGTCACCGTCTTCTCCAGCGACGGCGCCTGCACAGCGATGTTCTCGGCGAAGAAGCGCGCGAGTGCGACGTAGCGCTGCGGCTCGGCTTCGCCATTGGCCTTGGCGGCGAGCGCCTCGCCGGCGAGCATGCAGCCGCCGAGCGTCGCGCCGAACAGCCGCAAATAGGGCGTCGCGCCGGCGAGCGCCTCGTTCGGCGCCGAGGCGAGCCGTTCGAGCAGCCATTTGCTGCTGCGCTCCAGCGCGGCGTGGGCGTCGCGCAGCTTGGTGCCCGTGGTGCCGAACGCCGGATCGTTGGAGGTCTCGACCTGCTTGATGGTGGCGGCGAGTTCGTCGAGCAGCGCCCACACCGAGGCGCCGCCATTGGCGCCGAGCTTGCGGGTGACGAGGTCGATCGACTGGATGCCGTTGGTGCCCTCATAGATCGAGGTGATGCGGGCATCGCGATAGTGCTGCGCAGCGCCGGTCTCCTCGATGAAGCCCATGCCGCCATGGACCTGGACGCCGAGATAGGCGACCTCGTTGCCGATGTCGGTGGAGAACGCTTTCGCAATCGGGGTCAGCAGCGCGCCGCGCGCGGCGGCCTCAGTGCGCACCTTGGCATCCTTCGCGCGCACCGAGACGTCGAGCGCGACCGAGGTGGCGTAGCAGATCGTGCGCGCCGCCGCCGTCATGCTGCGCATCTGCATCAGCATGCGCTTGACGTCGGGATGCACGATGATCGGATCCATGCCGTCGCCCTTGTGGCCGAGTGCCTTGCCCTGGCGGCGTTCCTGCGCATAGGCTAGCGCCTGCTGATAGGCGCGGTCGGCAATGCCGACGCCTTCGAGGCCGACGCCGAGGCGCGCCTGGTTCATCATCGTGAACATGCAGCGCATGCCGGCGTTTTCCTCGCCGATCAGAAAGCCGATCGCGCCGCCCTTGTCGCCCATCGTCATGGTGCAGGTGGGCGAGGCGTGCATGCCGAGCTTATGCTCGACACCGGAGGCGTGGATGTCGTTGCGCGCGCCGAGCGAGCCGTCGGCATTGACCAGGAACTTCGGCACCAGGAACAGCGAAATCCCCTTGGTGCCGGCAGGTGCATCGGGCAATCGTGCGAGCACGAAATGCACGATGTTGTCGGTCATGTCGTGCTCGCCATAGGTGATGAAGATCTTGGTGCCCTTGATGCGATAGGTGCCGTCATCAGCGCGCTCGGCGCGGGTGCGCAGCGCGCCGACGTCGGAGCCGGCATTGGGCTCGGTCAGCTGCATCGTGCCGGTCCATTCACCGGTGACGAGCTTCTCGAGATAGATCTTTTTCAGCTCGTCATTGCCATGGGCATCGAGCGCCTCGATCGCGGACAGCGTCAGCAGCGGGCAGAGGCCGAAGGCGACGTTCGACGCGCTCCAGATTTCGGTGCAGGCGGCGTTGACCGCGAGCGGCAGGCCCTGGCCGCCGAACGCTTCCGGACCCGACACCGCGTTCCATCCCGCAGCGGTCCAGCGCTGATAGGCGTCGGGCCAGCCGGGCGCGGTGGTCACCTTGCCGTTGTCGAGCTTGATGCCGTGCTCGTCGCCGACCTTGTTCAGCGGCGCCAGCACATCGGAAGCGAACTTGCCGGCTTCTTCCAGCACCGCAGCGGTAATATCGCCGTCGAAATCGCCGTAGTGGCCGGCTGCCACGGCGGCCGCGAGCCCCGCACCGTGATTGAGGGACAAGAGGATATCGTTGATCGGCGCACGGTAGGTCATGGCGTTACTCCCGACGAGGCGTTTGGAAATTGTCTTCCCATGAAACCGGCGGCCTCTCAACAGTCCGAGAGGACCATCGTGCGGTCCGTTCGGCCACCGCGGCGTCTCTCTATAATAAGGGGAACGGCATCACTTAGCGGCTTTCGTGCCTTTTCGACCGTCTCGCTGTTGAAATGGCGGGACTCACCCTATAGACCGACGTGGCCGTTGATCGGCGCGTTGGGGCGTAGCCAAGCGGTAAGGCAGCGGATTTTGATTCCGCCATTCGGAGGTTCGATCCCTCCCGCCCCAGCCATCTTAACGCTTTGATTATTCAAGCGGATTTTGATGATTCTCGTTCTGTGTTCTGAACGCCGTCCGCCGTCGCATTCTGAACGTCTGTTGCCAGTTGGTTCGCGAGCAGGTGCGCATGCCGCTTCCGGGTCGAAGCGCGCTGATCAGCACTCCCGTCGATCGCGGATCCGAATACGCTCGCTTCGAGAACGCGCCACTCGATGCCCGCTTTGCAACCAGTGTGGCCGCGTTCGGCGAGATTCTACGTGGCGGGAAGCACACCGGCCAGTTCGGGTATGACGACGTGCTGCGTATAGCCTCGGCAGCACGCGGCGACGATCCTTACGGCTGTCGCTCCGAGTTCCTTCAGTTGGTGCGTGCGGCCGAAACGGCGAGCGCAATGCAGCCGCGGCGCCCTTGATGGATTTAGATTCTGTCGGCTGTCCTTGGGGAACCCGGCCACTTGCTCCCCCATTCTGATCAAGGGAAATTCTGCAGTGAGGCCAAAAACACCGAAAATGTCAGGATAGCCCTTGAAAACACTGCAGTTTTTCGAGATTTCCAATCTGAATGGAGACTGGTTTCTCGATCATCTGGGCGTGATAGGAGATGGCGCGAAGAGTGATGCCAGGGCAACGGAGCTGAAAGGCTCGTTTGAGGCTGAAAGGACCCTTTCGATCATCGTCATCGGCGCAAGCCGATGAAACCGCAGCAAATGCGAACGCCCTCCGAGCGCAACACAAACCCACATGCCGCGTTTGTGCGCTGTTCGCTTGCACAACCTGCGGGAGACCTTCTTCGGACCCACCGACTCGTCCCGGGCAACAAATCCGAAAATCTGCTAGGGGGCGTCCTCTCGCACGGTCGTCACCCGGATGTCGCCAGCGCAAAGCCTATTGGTCTGACCGCGACGAAAATGCCAATAGTCCTGCTGCGGCTAGCGCGATTAACGCTGCAAGTTGAAGCGTCTTCTGAAAGCCCGCAACGAAGCCGTATCTCTCACTCAAGAGTCCAAACGCCAGTAGGAAAACTGATGCGGCGGTTACATTGCCAAACGTTCGTGTCAAAAGCACGAGACTTCCCGCGACCCCGCGATCTTTAGCCGAAAGACTTCTGGTCACGATATCTGCGTAGGCAACCTGAAAGAGACCTAGCCCGATGCCTTGTATGGCAAGTCCCGCAGCGCGTACGACTGTCGGAGTGCTTTCTGTCCAGGAGCCGAGCAGGAGCAGACCGGCCCCGATGGATGCCGCACCGACGATCGCTAGTCGGTCGGTGCGAATGTACTCACGAACGAAGTGTCCGCCCATCGGAGCGGCAATCACCGATCCCGCCGCGGCCGTAGACATAACGACCCCGATCTCGGTCAGCGAGTATTCGGGAACGCGTGCCAGGAAATAAGGTACGAGCAGCCAAACCGAGAAGGCCGCGAGATTGGCCAGCACGCTCGCCGCATTGGGGATCGCAAAATCTGCCCGTCGAAGAATCTCGACGGAAATGATTGGCTTCGCCGATCGCGATTCGCGAAAGACGAATGTCGCCAGCGCTAACGCGGAGAGCAGGCCCATCCAAAGGCCGGAGAGTCTCTGTAGCTGGTTGATGGCCATGAGCATAGTGACCAGACCGATGATCAACGCAATTGCACCGATTGTGTCAAATGGTTCGGATTTCACTTTTTTGGGCAAGAGCGGCGCCGTGCGCAGAAGGGCGAGCGCAGCCACTGCAACCGGAACTCGAAACCAGAACACTGCGGGCCAATCCCAGGCGCTGATCAGAGCGCCACCAAGAAGCGGACCGAGCATCAAACCACCCGAAAGAATCATGGTTTGAGCGCTGAGTGCGCGAACTCGTTGATCTTCGCCAAAGGCACCGATAAGCAGCGCTGTGCTGCAGCTTAGTACCAGTGCTGCGCCGATCCCCTGCAGGCATCGGAAGAATAACATCGCTCCAAGATTCGGCGAGAAGCCGACGAGTGTGAGTGCGACTACGCTGATAACCAAGCCGATGCGAAAAATCTGGGCATGCCCGACTATGTCGCCAATGCGCCCCAGAGCGAGCAGTAAGCTGGCATAGGTTAATACGTAGCAGATCACGACCCACTGAATATCGCTCACTGCGAGCTCGAAGCCTCGCGTGATCGCGGGGAACGCGACGTTTACCGCAGTATCTAGCTGCGTCGCCGTCATTCCAAGTCCGATCGCTGTTACCTGACAGCCGTTCCTGCGCATGAAGCGCACATACTGACGGGTCTCGGGGTCGGAGGTCGAAGACACGTCAAAACTGTAGCCTCTTCCCTCTTTGGTGAGCAACAACGAATGTCGTAGCGTCGGGTGTCGACCATGAAGGGGCGTCACCCGACGCTGTCGGCGCTGGCCGCCCGAAAATAGCGCCTCCGCATGAATCGATTCAGAGGATACTCTCAGGATTATTTCGTTGTCGATCGCGCACGTGCGTCTGCGGCGACGCGCCTGAAGCCTTCATAGTTGAGCGCCGACGTCACGCGATAGTCGCCCACGATGTAGGCCGGCGTTCCCATCAGTCCGAGCGAGTCCGCCTGCGCGAGGTTGCGTCTGAGGAGCTTGGCGATATCGTCGCCGTGAGCTTGCAAGTCGGCGTCGAGACGATCCATGTCGACACCCGATTTGGCGATCGCCTCGCGCATCCGCTCCGCCGGAATTTTCGGGCCTGGGATTCCCATCATCGCGAAATGGGCTGCGTCGTACCGGTCCTGATATTTAGCGGCCAGCGCCCACTGAGCGCCCTTGATTGAGTCCGGCGTCAGGATCGGCCAATCCTTGTAGACCAACCTGATCTTGCCGTCGGTCTTGACCAGCTTCTCGAGCAGCGGTTCCGACTGCTTGCAGTAAGGACAGTTGTAGTCGAAGAAGACGACGATGTTCAGGTCCCCCTTGGGGTTGCCGGTCGTGGGCGCGGCGGGGTCATACAGAATTGCTTCGCGCGACACGTCCGCTTCGGAGGGGCCTTCGTCGGCACGTGCGGGACCGACGAGGTAGCCGATGCCCGCGGCCGCGATGATTTGAGCGAGCGTGCGTCGTGAGATGTTCGACGTCATGATGGAGTTCCTTTCCGCTATTGGGACTGATGTCATTCGGCCGCTGTGATGGTCGATAGTTTGGTGAGAAGGGCGTCCGCGTCGACGGCGCCGACGATCTTGGTCGTGGGGGACGCCTCTCCAGGCGAGCCGAACAACAGGATGGTCGGCGGTCCTACGATCTCGAAACGCTTCATGAGAGCCCGGCTCGCGTCGTCGACGGCGGTCACGTCCGCGCGCACCAGCCGGAATTTCTGCAGCCGAGCACGGACCTCGGGCTTGCGGAGAACGGCCTCCATCAGCCGACATTCGACGCACCAGTCGGCCGAGAAGTCGAGCATGACCGGCTTCCCGTCGCTTCGCGCCGAAGCTAGTTCGCGATCGAGCGCGGCAACCGATCGGATCGTCCGGGCGGAGGCTGCGGATTCGGGCTCTCGCTCAACTAAGCGGTCGAGGAAGTGTGTGGTGCTGAGATTGTCGTCGCCCGTCGATCGGATCAGAAGGACTGAGCCGACCAGCAAAGCGACGCTTGCCAGGCCCATCGACACGAACCGCCACTGGCTTTGCACCGTCAGGAACTGCGTTCCGAAGTAGACGGCTATCGCCGACGTGAGCGCACCCCATAGCTGCAACGTGGTCTGCTGCGACAGCACCCGCGAGAAGATCGAGATGGCCACACCGAGGAGGATGAAGCCGAACGCGTGGCGGACGCGGACCAGCCATGGACCGGGCTTCGGGAGGAAACGAGGCCCGAGAGCACCGAAGATCAGAAGCGGCACACCCATGCCGACGCCGAACAGGAACAACGCGGTCATACCTCGCGCAACGTTGCCGGTGCGTGCGATGTAGAGCAGGGCGGTCGCGAGCGGAGGCGTAACGCAGGGACCGGCGATCAACGCCGACCCGAAGCCGAGCACGGCGGCGGTTGCCAGCGGTCCGCGACGGCCTCCGGACGCGGCCCCACTGATCCGGTCGACGAGGGCGGCGGGCAACTGGATCTCGAAGAGGCCGAACATCGAAAGCGACAGCGCAACGAGGACCGTACTCATCACGCCGAGAGCGATCGGCGTCTGCAGCAGTATCTGCAGGTTTTCCCCGAATCCCGACCAGGCGGCGAACGCTCCCAGCATCGAATAAGCCGATGCCGAGGCGCCTACGAACATTGCAGCGAGGGCGAGACCGCGGCCGAGCGAAAGTCGCTCCTGCGATCGAGCCATCAGGCCAAAGAAGATGGGAACGAGCGGAAACGTGCACGGCGAGAACGACAGCAGAGCACCGAATCCGAAGAACGACCCCAGCATGCCGCCGAGCGTGACCCAGTCGGAAACATCCCAGTCAGAAGATTGCGCCGTCTTCGTCGAGCCCTTGTCGGCGGGCTCGCCCGTGATGTCTTGAGGGGGATCCAGAAACGATGTCGACGATCCCGATGAGGCCGCACCAGCGCGGTCCCTGACTTCCATCGTGTGCAGATTGATCGTCTTGAAAACAGGGGGATAACAGATCTGGTACTGCTCCGCGCAGCCCTGATAGGTGAGTACGATTTCCTGCAGTCCCTTGAGATCGTCCGCCGGTATTTCCGCCGTCGCGGCGCTCCGGTAGATTTCCTGCGGACCGAAATCCGGATCGTCCTTGGGTTCGCCTTCGGGAGTGCGAACAGCGATTGGCGTGCCAGGCGATGCCGGGTTCTTGGCGCCGATCATCGCCCGGTAGAGGTAGCTCCCCGGTCCGATCGTCCAGCCAAGTTGCAGGCCTGCGGCGTCGCGCGAGACTTTCAGGACGAAAGCTTGGTCCGCGGAAGGTGGAGTTCCTGCCCAAGCCGCCGTCAGCGATGATAGAAGGACGAGAAGTACGATCGAGGTTCGTTGGATGCCCGGCATTTGGGTGGCGGCCCTGCATTTGTGAGCGGATGCCGCGCTCTGAAGCGGCTACCTTAAGCCAGCCTTAAGGCTGGCGGCCGACAGGAGCGGCTGGAGGTAACGATGCGAATTCTAGTGGTCGAAGACGATCCGATCTTGTCCGACGGTCTGCGGGCCGGTCTGTCGTTGACAGGCGCCACGGTGGACACGGTGGCGACGTGCGAGGACGCCGACGCTGCAATCGCGTCGTCGCGATACTCCGCGATCGTGCTCGACATCATGTTGCCCGATGGAAGCGGTCTCGACGTTTTGCGCACTTTGCGAAGCCGAAACGATGCCACGCCGGTCCTTCTTCTCACCGCCCGCGACAGCGTCGGCGACAAGGTATCGGGGCTGGATTCGGGCGCAGATGACTATCTGGCCAAGCCGTTCGACCTCGACGAACTTGCCGCGCGCCTCCGCGCCATCGTCCGGAGGGAGGGTGGGCGCGCCGCCCCCACGCTGACCTATGGGTCCATCGTTCTCTCGCCCGCGGACCTTTCGGCGACCGTCGACGGTGCACCGATGAGCCTGTCGCGGCGCGAGTTTGCGATCTTATCCGCACTCATGGAGCGTCCCGGACAGGTGCGTTCGCGCGCCGAACTCGAGGAGCGCCTGTACGGCTGGCAGGAAGATGTCGAAAGCAACGCCGTCGAAGTACACATACACAATCTTCGTAACAAGATCGGCAAGGACGCGATCCAGACGCTGCGGGGCGTCGGATACCGCATGGGGGCTGCCCGATGAGATCCCTGAGGCTTAGACTTTTCGCGATCCTCATCGCGGCGACCGGAATCGTCTGGTTGGCGGGGGTGGTTTGGATCTTCGCCGGAAGCCGTGTCGAGGTGGAGCAAGTGCTCGACACGCGTCTTCAGGAAGCTGCGCGCATGGTGGCTTCACTCGCATCGGGATTCGAGAGCCTGCCTGGAAAGTCTGCCCCTGGGGCCATCGCTCAACTCGGCAGCTATGAGCGCCAACTGTCATGTCAGATCTGGTCGCTCGATGGTCGCATGGTCGCGAAATCGAGCGGAGCGCCCGATCAGCAGCTTTCATCCACGGCCGACGGGTTCTCCGATCGAACGATCGACGGAGAGACTTGGCGCGTATTCACCGTTGAAGACGCCAGCCACAATCTGCGAGTCATGGTGGGCGACAGGCTGTCGCTGCGCGAACGGCTGGTTGCCGATCTCATCAAGGGTCTGATGTTGCCGGCATTGTTGATTGCCCCTCTGCTCGGTGCCGCGATCTGGGCGAGCGTAGGGCAGGGCCTTCGTCCGCTGCGCCGCATGGCGCAGGATCTCGGGGCGCGTGAACCAGACGACATGCGGCACGTCGAGACTGATCGGGAGCCTGTTGAGGTCCGACCTTTGGCTATGGCTCTCAACGGTCTGCTCACCCGCGTGGAGGCCGCCCGCCGGCACGAACGCGAGGTGAGCGCCTTCGCCGCGCATGAACTGCGGACACCACTGGCTGGTCTGAAAACTCAAGCCCAAGTGGCGCTGGCCGCTGAAGATCCGAAGGTGGTTCGAGGTGCGCTTGAACAGATCGTTGCCGCGGTGGACCGAAGCACCCGCCTGGTGCGCCAACTGCTCACCATCGCGAAGCTCGATGCCGACGTGGCGGATGCGCCGCGCAGTCGCGTGGAAGTGGGACCACTTCTATCGGAGATCGTTGAGGGAACACCGAAGAATGCGGGGACCATCGTTACGATCGAGGCGAGTGCTCGCGACATGGTCGTCGACACGAACGCCGATTGTCTCCAACTGGCGTTGCGCAATCTTCATGAAAATGCGGTCCAGCACACGCGCGAAGGCCGCATCGTCTGGACCGCCAGTTCCAACTCGCTCTTGGTTGAGGACGAGGGGCCGGGGATAGCCCCTGATGAAATCGATAAGCTCGGCAATCGCTTCTTCCGTGGCCGGTCGAGGAGTCCAATCGGCAGCGGTCTGGGACTGGCGATCGTCAAGCTGGCGCTGGCGAAGATCGGCGCGGAATTCACGATCTCGAACCGGACGGGCCGCAGCGGGGCGAAGTCTGAGCTGACGTTTCCAGTCCGTACCTGATCGTTGTGGACGGGCGCGACCAAGCGCTTTGATCCGCTTCAGGCCGAAGGGTTATCCATGAAAGCGCAATCGACTCTAACTTGTCCTGTGTGCCGCCATCAGGCGACTGAGACTATGCCGATCGATGCATGCCAATTTTTCTATGATTGTGCGGAGTGCGGCACCCGACTTAAGCCAAAGCCGGGCGACTGCTGTGTGTTCTGCTCTTACGGAAGCGTGCCCTGTCCACCGGTGCAAGAAAACAGGCAGGGGTGCTGCGGCTAAGGGCAGCCTGGTCGTCGTGAAGATGAGCCCTATGGTCGTCGCGCACCGAGCATTAGTGCGAGTTGCCCGATTTCCGAATGTACGCGTGAGGACTGGATCCCATTTCAGTTCGGAAGGCGAAGATGAACGCCGACGCGGAGCCGTATCCGAGTTGCAGGGCCGTCTCGGTTACTCCAGTCCCCTTTCTTAGCAGTTCGATCGAACGCAGCAGCCGTACCTGCCGCCTCCAAGATCGGAGGCTTAGACCCAGCTCCGCTTCGAACTGTCGCGTGAGCGTTCGGGAAGACGTACCGAGCACCTTGGCCCAATCGTCCAAACCGCGTTCGTCGGCAGGGTCCACGTAGAGGGCCTCGCATAGACGTAGCAAGCGCTCGCTGCGCGGCCACGGCAATCCAGCAGTTAGGGCCGGGGCTCTGGCGAGTTGGTCGAGAATGAGCGTCGTGACGCGGTCGGTGTATCCGTCGCTGTCCCTCCGCGCCTCGATGGCGGCAGCCTCGACGATCAACTGCTTCAACAGCGGTGAGACGGCCAGCACCGTCGGAGCCGTGGGAAGACTTCGTCCGGAGTCAACTGAGATCCAAAGGCTGCGGAATTCGGCACCGAGCAGTGAACCGACGCGGTGGCGGATGCCGCTCGGCAACCATACCGCCTGTTCCGGCGAGATGACGAAGGAGCGGTTCTCAGCGATCGCCATGAGCACTCCATCGACGGCATAGACGACTTGATGCCAGTCGTGCGCGTGCTCCGGGAATTCATGTTTCGGAGGAATGGATTGGGCCCGCATCGTGATCGGCTGCGGGGGAAGGGCGTCCGGCGGGGCCGATATCGCAGTCCAAGACATGCCGTCTCCGATTGGCGGATATTCTACATAAATTGGCAAAGCGTCGAAAGACAGCCTGATATCGCTCTGGTAGCGGTCGAAATCAAGAGGCTGCCAGGTGGCGGCCTGACCGCTGCAGGAGGCGAGCATGGCCGAGGTCGACAGTCGCGGCCTTCCGATTTCGACGAACTCGACGCAGGCGGCGGCGGGTTACCGCACGGGCGTTGACCTTCTCTTGTCGGCCTGGCCGGGCGCAGAGGAGGCGCTGCGGCAGGCTATCGATCTGGATCCGGAATTCGCCCTCACGCACGCCGCTCTCGCGCGACTGCAGGCGATCAAGGGGCAGCCGGCCGAGGCGCGCGCCAGCATCGCGCGGGCCCAAGAGTTCGTCACCCGAAACGGATCACCCCGTGAGATCAACCACGTGTCGATACTCTCGCTCGCGGTGACCGGGCAGTCGGCCAAGGCGCTTGAGAGCGCGCTCGCGCATCTCGACAAATGGCCCCGCGATGTTCTGATCCTCTCGCTGCCGCTCGGCGCGTTCGGCCTGTTCGCCTTCTCCGGAATGGCGGACCACGACCGGGCGCGCGTCGATCTGTGCGAGAAGGTTGCGGATCGCTACGACACGGATGATTGGTGGTTTCTGACCTACCGCGGCTGGTCTCACGCCGAGAATGGCGCGGTCATCAAGGGCAGGGACCTGGCGCAACGCGGGCTCGAGCGTCGGCGCGCCAACGCCAATGCGGCTCACGCCGTCGCGCACGCCATGTTCGAGCAGGGCGCGGCGCAAGAAGCTGAGACGCTGATCGAGGGGTGGCTGCCGGAATACGACCGCGCAGGTATGCTGCACGGGCACCTGGCGTGGCACGCCGCGCTGTCTGCGCTGGAGCGCGATGATCCGCAGCACGCGTTGGCGATCTATTCGAAGTATGTGCGTCCGTCGGTCTCGCTGGGACTTCCGATCAACGTCGTGAGCGATGCGGTGTCGCTGCTGTGGCGGCTGCAGGCGTATGGCCACGCGGTGCCGACCGGCCTGTGGGACGAAGCCGAACATTACGCAGGCTCCAAGTACGCGAACCCCGGGCTCGCGTTCGTCGAGGTCCACATGGGACTGCTGTCGGCCGCAACCGGTCGGCAGGTCGCCGCGATCGATCGCATCGATGCGAACTCGCGTCGCGTTGCGGACGGTGCGCTTCCGGCCGGCGCCGTCGTCCCTGCGGTGGGCTCGGCTGCGCTTGCGTTCGCGAATGCCGACTACGCCGAGTGCACACGGATTCTGGAACCCTTGACGAGAGACTTCGCTCGGGTCGGCGGAAGCGGCGCCCAGCGGGAGATTCTCGAGGACATGCTGCTGCTGGCGCTGATGCGCAGCGGCCAATCACCCAAGGCGCGCGACCTGCTTGATCGTCGTCTGCATCGACGTCCTTCGCAGCGCGACACGCGCTGGAGCCACCAAATCGAGGTCTGAATGTCCCAAGTCGTGATGGAAGATCTGGCGGACGCAGCGCCGACTACCCGGTTCGAACGTTCCAACGTGGTCAGGTTGGCGATCGCGCAGGCGCTGGCCGGCGCGAACTCGACCGTCATCTATGCCACCGGCGCGGTGATCGGAGACATGCTGGCGCCGACAAAGGCGCTCGCGACACTTCCGATCTCGATCTTCGTCGTCGGAATGGCCGCTTGTACGTTGCCGGCGGGCGCGATCGCCCAACGTCACGGTCGTCGCGCGGCCTTCATGATCGGGACCGGCTGCGGTGTCGTGGGCGGCCTGATCGGATCGTTGGCCGTGCTGCAGGCCTCGTTCTGGCTGTTTTGTCTCGCGACGTTCTTCGGCGGCGTCTACGCCGCGGTGGTGCTCTCCTTTCGTTTTGCCGCCGCCGACTGCGCCGTGCCTGAGCGGCGCCCGCGCGCGTTGTCGGCCGTGATGGCGGGAGGCGTCTTCGCAGGCGTGATCGGACCACAGCTCGTTTCGTATACGATGGACCTCTGGCAGCCCTATATGTTCGCCGCGACCTATATAGGGCAAGCCATTGTCGCGGCCATCTCGCTACTCGTTCTCGCCGGCGTGCGCTTGCCGGTGCCGACGGCAGCAGACGCCGGTAGGGGGCGTCCCTTGGCCACCATCGCACGGCAGCCACGGCTTATCGGCGCGGTCATCTGCGGCGTTGTTTCGTACCTTCTGATGAACTTCCTCATGACGGCTGCGCCGCTCGCGATGAAGTTCTGCAACCTGCCCCAACAATCCGCGAACCTCGGCCTGCAGTGGCACGTCATCGCGATGTACGGGCCGAGCTTCTGGACGGGCCGTCTGATTACCCGGTTCGGTGCATCGAAAGTGGTTGCGACGGGTCTGCTGCTTACCGCTGCTTCGTCGGCAGTCGGCCTCCTCGGCATCCAGGTCGCACATTTCTGGGCGACGTTGATCCTGTTGGGTGTCGGCTGGAACTTCGGCTTCGTCGGTGCCTCCGCGATGGTTCTCGAATGCCACAGGCCGGAAGAGAAGGCCCGGGTCCAGTCGCTCAACGACTTCGTCGTGTTCGGCACGATGACTTTCGGCTCCTTCCTGTCGGGTGGACTGCTCTCGGCCTACGGCTGGGACACTGTGCTCTGGCTCTCGTTTCCGCCTCTTCTTTTCGCCGTGGCCGCACTCTTTGTGGCGTCGCCGGCGCGATCCAGAGAAGGCGCTGCGGCCTGACGCCGGGGCGTCGACTGAATTCGATTTCCGGCGGCGGAGCCTCCGAACGCCGGAGACCCCGAAACGGACATGGGGCGCGTCGGATCGACGGATCCGCTGCGGCAAGTTCGGGAATCCTGTGAAACATGTTCGCAAGGAGAAAGCATGAAGAGCGGATCGCGCGTCGAGGCGACGAGGTCGTCGACGCGGAGACAGTTTCTGGCCGCTGGTTCGCTGGCGGTAGGAGGAGCGGCTGCGTTGGTCGCATCCGGAGAGGCCTTGGCGGCCGAACCGGCTGCCGGCGCGGAAAACCTGCCGCCTAACGTTCCTGAATGGATGAAACAGCCAGGTGCAGATACCGGCAGCGAGCCGTACGGGCTGCCTTCTAAGTTCGAGAAGAGCATCGTCCGTGTGTTGAAGAAGGACACCGAACAGCAGACCTCCTCGCAGAGCCAGACGCCACTGCAGGACATCGACGGCATCATCGTCCCCAACGGCCTCTTCTACGAACGTCACCACGGCGGCATCCCCGAGATCGATCCGGCACAGCACCGCCTGATGATCCACGGCCTGGTCGAGCGGCCGACCGTCTTCACGGTGGACGACATCAAGCGCTATCCGTCGGAAAGCCGCATCCACTTCCTGGAGTGCTCCGGCAATCCGCCCTACACGAAGATCTATGCGAAGACCGCGGGTGAGCTGGTCGGGCTGGCGAGCTGCTGTGAATGGACCGGCGCGCCTCTGAAGACTGTGCTCGAAGACGTCGGGCTGAAGCCTGAAGCCAAGTGGATTATCGCCGAAGGCGCGGACGCTGCCGCGCTCACGCGCAGCATTCCGATCGAGAAGTGCCTGGAGGACGCGATGCTGGTCTACAGCCAGAACGGCGAGCGGTTGCGGCCCGCGCAGGGCTATCCGCTGCGCATTCTGGTCCCGGGTTACGAGGGAAACATGAACGTCAAATGGCTTCGACGTCTTCATGTGACCAACGAGCCGATCTACTCCCGCGAAGAGACGTCGCGGTACACCGATCTGATGCCGGACGGGACCGCGCGCAAGTTCACCTTTATGATGGAGGCGAAGTCGATCATCACCCGCCCGTCGGGTACGCACAAGATCCAGCCCGGGTTCAACGAAATCACGGGTCTGGCGTGGACGGGACGTGGCAAGGTCGCGAAGGTCGATGTGTCGACGGACGGCGGCAAGACCTGGCAAGCGGCGAAATTGCAGGAGCCTGTTCTCACGCGAGCGTTCACGCGCTTCAGGCTTGCGTGGACGTGGGACGGCAAGCCGACGACGATCATCAGCCGCGTGACGGACGAGACCGGCTACGTGCAGCCGAGCTTCGAACAGCTCAAGGACGTCCGGGGTCTGAACGGCCAGTACCACAACAACGCGACTTGGCCCTGGAAGATTGCCGAGACCGGGGAGGTGACCAATGCCCATGTCAAGGCTTAGTCTCGTCGGAGCGGCCATCGTTCTGGTGTGCACGACGACGCTCGTTTACGGACAGTCGAAGTTCGGCTTCGGCAAGAAGGCCACGGACGCTGAAATCGCAGGCTGGAGCATCGACGTCGATCGGGACGGCAAGTACCTGCCGCCGGGACACGGCACGGTGAGCCAAGGCCGCGAGCTGTTTCAGAACCAGTGCGCTGCGTGCCACGGAGAGAAAGGTGAGGGCGGCATCGGCGACAAGCTGGTCGGCGGAAAGGGCACGCTGGCGACAGCGAAGCCTGTCAAGACTGTCGGAAGCTACTGGCCGTACGCTCCCACGCTCTTCGACTACATCCGTCGCGCCATGCCTCTGAATGCCCCGGAGTCGCTCACGAACGACGAGGTATACGCTTTGTCCGGCTACATCTTGAATATGAACGGCATCGTGCCGGCGGATGCGGCGATGGACGCGAAGTCGCTGAGTGCCGTCAAGATGCCGAACCGGGATGGCTTCGTAGACGATCCGAGGCCTGACGTTCCATGACCGCGACGACCGAAGCGTGAGGCAGCAGAACTGTTTGCGTCGCGCTTCGGTTTCGCACAAAGGTGAAGCAATCGCATGAAGTCGCCGGTCCATCTCAACGCGTTGCGAGCCTTCGAGGCAAGCGCACGGCACGGCAGCTTCTCCGGAGCTGCGGAGGAGCTGCACGTCACCGCTGCCGCAGTGGGGCAGCTCGTCAAGACCCTCGAAGAGTGGCTCGGCGCACCGCTCTTCCATCGCGCCACCACCGGGCGTTCCCGCCTGGTCGCGACCGAGACGGCGCTGCGCGCGCTGCCAGACATCAGAGCGGGGTTGGATCGCCTCAGTCTCGGTCTCGAGACGCTGAAGGTCGGCGGCATCCGTGCCACCTTGACCGTGACTGTCAGCCCTGCTTTCGCGGCGAAGTGGCTTCTGCCGCGGATCCACCGATTTCAGGCGAAAAGTCCGGACATGGACGTCCGTCTCGACACCAACCTCAAGCTCTCCGACTTCGTCGCACAAGGCATCGATATCGGCGTCCGATACGGCGCCGGCGACTGGCCTGGACTGGTGGCAGAGAAGCTGATGGACGAGGAGGTTTATCCGGTCTGCTCGCCTGGCTCAGTAAAGAATTTCGGTAGCCCGCAAGATCTCCTGGGGGAAACGCTGATCCACGATCTGTCGGTCGATCGGCACGCCGGGTTTATTACTTGGGATCAGTGGCTCGCGCAGGCCGGTGCGGCTGACGTGATCGCATCCAAACGCGGGCTCCACATCAACAACTCTGCGGCCGTGCTCCAGGCGGCAATGGAGGGGCAGGGCGTTGCTCTGGGCAGAAGCATCATGGCGCGCGACGATATCGCGTCGGGGCGGCTCGCTCGCCTGTTCCCGGAGATCACGCTGCCATCGTTGCTGTCCTACTACGTGGTCTATCGCGCCGAGAGCGCCGGGCTGCCGCGGTTGCTCGCGTTTCGCGATTGGCTCTTCGAAGAGGCCGCAGCGAATGTCGTCGACGAGCGGGCAGAGTGATGCAGCCGGTTCCGTCCAAGTTTTACTTAGCCGGATCTCAAGATCTTCGCGTTTGTGAAAGTGGACCGAGCGTCTCAAGGTCTTCCCATGACAGGCGGTGTCGGACTTGCCGCAGCGTCGCTGTTTCATCGAAGCAAGAAGGGAAGAACGATGGCCTATCTGGAAATCACGCTGAAGGTCGAAGAGCACAACCGAGCCAAAGCCGCCGCAGTCTGCGGTCACTTCAAGGAACCGTTCCTCAAGAACGTATCCGGCGCCAAGTCGAAGGAGTTGCTGGTGCGGGGCGAAGACGTGCAGGTGCTTCACGGGTTCGATACTGTCGAGAATGCCGTGGCCTATACCAAGAGCCAACTGTTCCAGGACGACGTCGTAGTCACCTTGAAGCCGCTGCTCGCGGCAGCTCCGGAGATCCGCTTCTACCAGGTCGCCTGAGCCTGAGTTCAGGCGTCCGGTCGACGACCGGACGCCTGCTCGTTGCCCGGCGAGAGGGGGAGTGGTCCCGACGAACGGTACGTCCGCATGGCGAAGCTCGTCCGGATGTCGCGCAGCTCGGGAAGAGAGAGAAGACGGTTGAGGACCGTGGCTTCATAGGTCGCCATGTCGCGTACGACGACTTCGATGAGAAAGTCGATGTCCCCGCTGACGAGGTGGCAGGCGATGACTTCGGGCATCGCCAGCAGCATCTTGATGAAGTTCTCCTTGCCTTCGGCCGAGTGACGCCCGACGCGAATTCCGGCGAAGACGGTCAACCCGAGGCCGACCGCAGAACGATTCACGATCGTACGGTAGCCCTCGATGGCGCCCGTCTCTTCCAGCAGCTTGACCCTCCGCGAGCATGGGGAAGGGGAAAGGCCGACCCGCTCGGCGAGCACGTTGTTCGGCAGACGGGCGTCGGTCTGCAGCTCACGGAGAATCTTCAGGTCGATTGCATCGAAATTGGCTGTATTCGCAGGAATGGTCATGAAATGCCTGTCTGACGCGATTTCGTGCCAAAATCTCAATCCGACGGGCTTGTCTTTGGCAAGTGCGAATTCGCGCAGCGATTATGCTGGCGGCATGAAAAACATCGAATTGGGCTTCTCCACGCGGGCGATCCACGAAGGGTACGACCCGCTCGACTATCATGGGGCATTGAACCCGCCAGTCTTTCTAACGTCGACATATGCGTTCGAGCGCTCCGTGACGGGCAGCGAGCGGTTTGCGGGGACGACCGACGGCTACATTTACAGCCGCGTAGGCAATCCAACCGTTTCAGTGCTTGAGAAGCGAATGGCGTCGCTGGAGGGAGGTGAGGCGGCCATGGCAACGTCGTCCGGCATCGGCGCTCTCACTGCCGTTATCTGGACACTTCTCAAGGCCGGTGACGAGATCGTCGCCGACAAGACGCTCTACGGCTGCACGTTTTCGTTGCTACACCACCAACTTGAGCGCTTCGGCATTAAGACCAGGTTCGTCGATCTGACTGAGCCCGCCAATCTGGCGGATGCGTTGACCTCTCGTTGTTGCTTGGTAGTCGCCGAAACGCCCTCCAATCCGAACATGCGCTTGGTCGATATCGCAGCGGTTGCTGATATTTGCCACAAGAGGGGAGTTCTGCTGCTGATCGATAACACCTTCTGCACGCCCTATCTTCAAAAGCCGATCGCACTAGGAGCTGACATTGTCGTGCATTCGGCTACGAAGTATCTCGGCGGTCACGGCGACTTGCTGGCCGGCATCATCGTCGCGCGGAAGGACGTCATCGATAACTGCCGCTTCATCGGGATCAAGGAGATGAACGGTGCCTGCATCTCCGCCTTCGACGCGTTCCTCGTTCTCCGAGGGCTGAAGACGCTCAGTATCCGGATGGATCGACATGGTGAGAATGCGTCCAAGCTGGCGCATGCCCTTGCTGAGCACCCTGCGGTGGAGACCGTCTATTTCCCTGGCCTGCCGTCCCATCCGCAGCACCAGCTCGCAATGCGCCAGATGAAGAACATGGGCGGTATGATCTCACTGGAGCTCAAGGGTGGACTTGGGGCCGGTCGCGCCTTCATGGACAACGTCACGCTCGCGACGCGCGCAGTCAGCCTCGGCGACGCGGAGACCCTGATCCAGCACCCCGCCAGCATGACCCACGCGACTTACTCGCCGGAAGAACGAGCCGCGCATGGATTTACCGATGGTTTGATCCGGATCTCGGTCGGCCTCGAGGATTACGACGATCTGCAGGACGATCTTCTGGGATCGCTCGATCGCTTGAAATAACGAAACGCCCGGCGATCGATCGGGCCTGATACGGGAGGTGGACCATGACTGAATTCGTGTCGCCGGAGGCGATGGCCGACATGATCCCGTCGGGCGTCAAGCTCGGCCTCGCTCCGGACGGTTCGGGTTCCTGTCCCGCGATGATTCGATTCCTGATCGAGCGAGGAATCCGCGACCTTCACGTCGTTTGTGCCCCCATCGGCGGGATGCAGGTCGACATGCTGATCGGTGCCGGCGCCGTGTCTGTGCTTGAGACCAGCGCCGTCAGCCTGGGCGAGGCGGGCGGGGCACCGTGCTTCGGTCGCGCGATCCGCAACGGCGAGATCCGGATGCTCGATGCGACGTGTCCGGCGGTGTTCGCGGGTCTGAGCGCGGCGGAGAAAGGCGTGCCGTTCATGCCGATCCGCGGCATCATCGGCAGCGACGTCCTGAAGAACCATCCGAACTGGAAGGTCACCACCAATCCGTTCGACGAGAGCGAGAAGATCGTGGTGGTCTCGGCCATCCAGCCGGACATCACACTGATCCATGCGCCGGAAGCCGATCGCTTCGGCAACGTCCGCCTTGGCCGGCGCCGCGAGGTCATGCTGCTCGCGCACGCCTCCAAAAAGACCTTCGTCACCGTCGAGCGCATCTCCGAGACCTCGCTGCTCGACGACGAAAAGCTAGCCGCCGGCGTTCTCCCGGCGATGTACGTCTCCGCCGTCGCCGAATACAAGGGTGCGGCCTGGCCGACAGGCCTCTACGCCGAGTATGAGGTCGACGCTGGAGAGGTCGAAAACTACGCGCGTGCTGCACGCACGCCAGAGGGCTTCCTGGCCTACATCACCGGTACCAGGAGCGCGGCGTGACGACCGAGTGCACAAACCGCGAGCTGTTGATCTATACGATCTCCCGCCTGCTCGACGGGGTAGAGCACGTCGCTGTCGGAATGTCGTCGCCGATGCCGGCAGCCGGCGCCATGCTGTTGCGGGCCCTGAACAAGAAGCAGGGTCTCGGCGATGTGCAGGTCTCGATCCTCGGCTCGGTCAGGCACAATTCCTTTACGAGCGGGTCGGAAGAACTGTTCGATTGCGCGGCGCAGGGTCGCATCGGCGCGTTCTTCCTCGGTGGTGGCCAGATCGACGGCAAGGGCAACGTGAACCTTGTCGGTGCCGGAGGCTATCCGAACTCGCCCGTCAGATGGCCCGGATCGTACGGCTCAGCCTATCTGTACTTCCTGGTGCCCCGCGTGATCCTCTTTCGCGAAGAGCACAGCCCGCGCGTGCTGGTCGATCAGGTCGATTTCATCTCAGCGCCAGGAGCGACCGAAGACGGGGTCTATCGGCGAGGCGGTCCGCATGCGTTGCTGACGAATGCTGCGATGTTCAGTTTTCAGCGGGACACCGGTCGGTTCCGGCTCGAGAGCGTGCATCCGGGCCGCAGCGCGGCTGACATCCGCGAGATGACCGGCTTCTCGTTCGACAACGACCGCTGCGAGGTCGAGACCCCCGGTCCGGACGCCGAGATTCTGGCGCTGATGAGAGGCCAGATCAGGTCGGAACTCGCGGAGACGTATCCGCAATTTGCTGCCTCCCTCCCGGAGGCGGCCTGAAGGGGGCCTGTTGGACGTCCGCCAAAGATTTTCTTTGGCGGCCGCCAAGATCATCCCGTTTGAAGGAGCGCCTGCGGGCGAGCATGTTCTTCGGGTGTCCACTTCCAGGGTTTTTGTCGTGTCGAGTTCCGATCGTCCCGTCGTCATCGTAGGAGGAGGCGTCGCGGGCCTGACTGCGGCGCTGCGGATCCACCGCGCGGATATCGCTTTCCGACTGTTGGAAGCGCGGCCGCGGCTCGGCGGTCGCGTTCTATCCGTGAACGAAACCGGGCAATTGTCGAGCGACGGGTTCGATCTCGGTCCTTCCTGGTTCTGGCCCGAGATGCAGCCTGCGTTCGGCCGACTGATCGACGATTTCGGGCTCATCAACTTTGCCCAGCATGACGACGGCGACGTCGTTCTTCAGCGGATGCCGAACCGGCCGCCGCAGCGCTACGGCGGATTATCCCAGACGCCGCCGTCGATGCGGCTCGCCGGTGGCACAGGTTCCATTGTGTCCGCACTTTTCAATGCGATTCCGGAAGGCAGTATCGAACTCGGCGTCCGTGCAACAGGCGCAAGGCTTGATGGCGAAGACGTCGAGCTTTCGTTCGTGGACATCGCGGGCGCAGTTCAGACCTGCCGCGCTGCCCTTGTTGTTTTCGCGCTGCCGCCGCGCCTCCTTGAGGCGACCGTCGCATTCTCGCCTGCGATCGACCCAGCGTCGGCAAGCCGCTGGCGAGCGACGCCGACATGGATGGCACCCCATGCGAAGTTCTTCGCGGTCTACGACCGGCCGTTTTGGCGAGAGCAGGGGCTGTCGGGCACGGCGCAGAGCATGGTTGGTCCGCTTGCCGAGATACACGATGCCACGACAGCCAGCGGGAAGGCTGCTCTCTTCGGCTTTGTCGGTATCGCCGCTGAAGATCGCGTCGCAGCGCGAGAGTCCGCGATCGTATCCGCTTGTGTGCAGCAACTCGTCGACCTGTTTGGGCCCGAGGCGGCGAAGCCGCGTGCGACGCTCTTCAAGGACTGGGCGGCCGACCCACTGACGGCGACAGACGGCGACAGGATCGCGACCGGCCATCCGATGGCCGATCGGCGCCCTTGGGTCGGTCAGGAATGGCGGGATCGCATCGTGCTGGCGGGCAGCGAGACGAGCTCGCGAGAACCCGGTTATCTCGCCGGCGCCGTCGATGCGGCGGAGCGCGCCGCGGCATTCGTGATCGCGCGCATGCGCGAGCCTGCACAAAGCGGTCCGCTGTCTCCGGCCACGAACGACTGAAGTCAGAAATATTGGAGGCTGTGGAAATGAGGCGCTCCCATCGTGTCGCGCAGGTCTCGAAAACCGGTGAGCTCGAAATCGCCGAACGCGAGACGCCGTCTCCGGGTGCTGGAGAAGTTCTGATCGCAGTCGAGGTCTGCGGGATCTGCGGCGCCGACGCGGGCGATATCGACCGAGCCGATCCCAAGATGCGACCCGCGCGCGTGCCCGGCCACGAAGTCGTTGGCCGCATCGCTGCTCTCGGTGCCGGCGCGCCGTCGATCTGGAAGATCGGCCAGAGGGTCGGCATCGGGAGGCTCGGAGGGCATTGCAACGAATGCGCCCAGTGCCGCCGCGGCGAGTTTCAGCTCTGCCTGAACCAGCCGTTCGTCGGATCGACGTGCGACGGCGGCTACGCCGAGATGATGATCGCCCGCGCTACCGGACTGGTCTCGATTCCCGACGAGTTGAAGTCGGAGGAGGCGGCGCCGCTTCTCTGCGCCGGCATCGCGACGTTCAACGCGTTGAAGAAGTGTGGCGCGGAAGCCGGCGACACGGTTGTCGTGCTGGGTATCGGCGGATTGGGGCACCTCGCACTCCAGTACGCCAGGCGGATGGGATTCCGCGTCGTCGCTGTGGGGCGCGGGAGCGATATCGCGGACGATTCTATCGCGCTTGGAGCGCACGTCTACATCGACTCGAAGAAGGAAGACCCCGCCGCACGTCTGCAAGGCCTCGGCGGCACCAAGGCCATCGTCACGACCATTGGCGATGTCCAGGCCATTGCCGCTCTAATGGGCGCTCTGTCGCCGCAGGGCAGGCTGGTCCTGCTAGGAGCCGGCAAGGATCCTTTGCCGGTGTCTGCAGGACACCTCGTCGTCGGCGAACGCAGCATCCTCGGGTCGATCACCGGCACGCCGTTCGAGAACGAGAAGACGCTCGACTTCAGCGTGCTCGCCGGCGTGCGGCCTCGCATCGAAGTCATGCCATTCGAAAAGGCGGGCGAGGCGGTCGCCCGGATGAGGTCCGGCCAGGCAAATTTTAGGATGGTGCTCACCATGAAGGAGGGAAGCCATGCGCATCAATGACGATCTGACGATCCCCGTGATCATCCAGGCCTCGGAGCTCCCATGGGTGGCGAGCCCCGCCGCCGGCGTGGACCGGCGAATGCTGTTCCGCATCGGTGAAGAGGTGGCGCGTGCCACTTCGATCGTGCGTTACGCGCCGAGCAGCGCGTTTCCCCGACACACGCACGGTGGTGGCGAGGAGATCGTCGTTCTGGAAGGTGTCTTCCAGGACGAGCATGGCGACTATCCCGCCGGGAGCTATTTCCGTAACCCGCCAGGAACGTCGCACGTGCCGGCCTCCGCGGAGGGCTGCACGATCTTCGTCCGGCTCTGGCAATTCCGGGAGGGTGACGACCAGCAGATCGTCCGCCGGCCGGCACAAGGTGGATCTGCATCTGGCGCGATCGAACTTTTTGATGACGGATACGAGAATGTGCGGCTCAAAACTCTCCCAGCGGGGGCCGCGATAACGATCGAGAACCGACGCGGGCTCGAGGGACTTGTCCTCGATGGCGATCTAACGATCGGCGATCGAAACCTGACGGCGCAAGGCTGGATCCGCTTACCGCCGGGCGATGCGTTGCGCGCGGTTGCAGGTCCGCGAGGAGCAAAGCTCTGGGTAAAGGACGCGCCATTGATGCATCCGGACGTGCTCCAAATACCTAGCTGAGCCTCTCTGCTCATGTGGCAACCACCTAGACTAAGGTGTCCACTTTGGCCCTAGCAGACAAAATATCGACTGCTCCGCAGCCGATGTCTGCTTGTGATCGCCACGGCGGGCGGCTCCGGGTGACTGGCATTTCGACATTGACGATCGGCGGGCGCCCACCAGCGGCATTTTTGGTCAGCTTGCTTATGCGAAGAAATCCGCACAGAGCTGCGTATCGCGGCGAAAGATTGGAGAAAATATCGCGGATTTTCTCCGTGTGGGGATAGGTGGTAGCGGTCTCCCCGCTACCAATTCTACGATTTCAGACGCAAAGCTACGATTTTTCGCGATCTGGTACGCGATGGTTGCACGAGCACCGCGCCTATCGCGCGGACTTTATCGCCATGTCAAAGATCTTGCCGTTCATGAGGAGAGCGATCTCGGCGGCGGGCAGGGGCTTCTGACATTCGGACAACGGATTGAGCCAGAAATTGGAGTCAGGCAGCATTTCGAACAGATTGCGCGCGGCGGCGCCAAGACACACCTCAGGCTGCTGTATATAATCGTAGATGCGCTTTTTTGAGGTGAAGGTGGGGTGCCATCTCATGTTCTGGAAGTCGACCGTTGCGACGTTGATCTCTTCCTGGAATTTGAGCGAGCGACGGCGCCCAGGTTTCATCGGCGCTTCCGGCGTCAGAATGTAGATCTCCGTCTCGAGCAACGCGCGATAGAACGCGGGAACGATGCTGGCGTCCCTTGCGGCTGCCTGCATCAGAGCTTCGAGACTGTTTTCCGGTTCAAACATGGCGATGCTCCCAATTGACTCGACGAGGTGATGTCCTCTAACGCCTCCAGTTCGGCCGGATCGCGCTGTCGTCGCGGCGCCTCGCCGCGATTGCGCTAATCCTTGTTGCCGCGCAGGGCGCGATAGATCATGTTGCGCGACACGCCCAGCCGGCGCGCGGTCTTGCTGATGTTGTTGCCCGTTTCCGCATAGGCGGCCAGCACATGCGAGCGCTGAATCTCATGCAGATTGGCCTTGAGCCCAGCAGCCACCGCCTTGCCGGCCAGGCGCTCGCCGCCTGAATGCGCAAGCACGGATTCGACCGATGTCTCGTCGATCAGATCCCCCGGCTCGGCCAGCGACAATCGGGAAAGCACGTTGCGCAGTTCGCGGATGTTTCCATCCCAATCGAGCTCGGCCAGACGATCGATCGCTCTCTCGGTCAAATCCATCAAGGGATCGATCTTGTGGATCAAATGGCGCGCGATCTCGGCAAAATCGGAGCGCTCGCGCAAGGGCGGTAACGTCACCTCCAGCGTGTTGAGGCGAAACAGCAAATCGGATCGGAAGCGGCCCTTCGCAATTGACTCGTCGAGATTGGCATTGGTGGCAGACACCAGGAGAACGTCGACCTGACGTTTTGTGCCGCCGACCGGCCGGACGGTCCAATCGTCCAGGAAGCGCAGCAGCACGGCCTGCAGCGTCACCGGCATGTCGCCGATCTCGTCGAGGAAGAGTGTCCCGCCGTCCGCTTCCTTGAACAGTCCCGCGGCGCCGCCCTTCTTGGCTCCCGTGAAAGCGCCCTCGACATAGCCGAACAGCTCCGCCTCGATCAGGCTGTCGGGGAGCGCTGCGCAATTTACCGGGACGAAGGCGCCGGTCCGCCCACTGGCGGTATGAGCATGGCGGGCGAGTTGCTCCTTGCCGGTGCCGGTTTCGCCACGGATCAGGATCGGCATCTTGCGGACTGCCGCGATTCCCACCCGTTGGACAACGGAAGCGATCGCCGGGTCGGCGGAGACGAACTGGGTGGGGACGTCCTTGGGCGTCGGCGGCCGAGGTCGCGAAATGGCTTGCATCATCGAGAACTGGCGCGCGTTCTCGATCGTTGCGACAAACTGGCTACCGACTTCGTCCTCGAGGCGCTGGCGTTCCTTGCGCCGGCCTTCATCGACGAAGGCGTTGAATTTGGTACGGAAGACGTCGGCGAAGCGACGACCCGGCGAGGCGGGCAGGCCATGCAGCAGGACGCTAGCGGCCCGGTTGGCTGCAAGGATCCTGCCCTCGTTATCGACGGCCAGCAGGCCTGCGCTCAACGTGTGCAGGTACTCGCCGCGGTTATGGAAGGCGATCAGGATGTTCCCGCGGTGATGTTCGCGGAACAGGCCGTTCTCGATTTGGGTTGCCGCCATTGCGACCAGCGCCTGGGTATGCGCCTGCCTCGACATGCAATCCGATGACGCGTCGAGTATTCCGGCCAGTTCGCCGTCGGGTGCGAAGATTGGTGCGGCGACGCAAGTAAGATTGTTGTAGCGCGAGAAAAAGTGCTCGCCGCCGTGAACGACGATGGCCCGCTTGAGATAGGCGGCGGTGCCGAGGCCGTTGGTGCCGCAAATGGCCTCGGTCCAGATGGTGCCGGGCCGAATGCTCGCTGCGTTCGAGGCGTCACTGAAGCTCGAGTCCGAGATGATGTCGAGCAGCAGGCCGTCGGCATTGGCAAAGGCGATCATGAAGTTCGAGCCGGCGATTTGCTGATGCAGCGTGTGCATCTCTGCGAGCGCGAGACCTCGAATCAGGGAGCAGCGCTGCTGCTCCTGGCGCAGAATTGCGGTGCTGACGAACTCGGGCGATGGGGGGCGCAGTGTATCGAGACCAAGCGAGATGCAGCGCATCCAGCTGTCGTAAATATCCGCCGACAGAAGCTCAGCCGGTGGCGCGCCGCGCTGTTCGAGCGTCATCCAGGCATTATCCCCGCGTCGGCTAGCGGTCAGCATCTTGGCTCCTCCCGGAGTCGCTGCTTTGGCGATTTCCTCTAGGTCGTGGCCCGGTTCGTTCGGGTCGTTCTCGCGTGTGCCGCGGCTCTCACGATCATAGGTCAAACAATCGAAAATCCAAATTTTCGTGCAGCCGTTGTTGCAGCCGTCGAACTGTTCCGACTCGGAACACTCGCGGGCAAAGCCTGCTCCGAGGCGGATCGGCGCGGGCTCTCCCGAGATCGCAAGAACAATAGAAAGATCAATCCGTTGTGCGCTTGGCACAGCCCTTGCTCAACTACTCGGCGGGACGGCGTTCGCGCCACGTCGACAGAAAAAATATTTTTCCGGGGAGGCTCTTCAATGAAAGCTGCGGTGCTTCATGAGTTCGACGAGAAGCTGACTGCGAAGGAGTTCGTCAAATTCGAGGACGTGACTGACCCGAAGATCTCGCGCCCGATGGACGTGATCGTGCGCATCGGCGGTGCCGGCGTCTGTCGCACCGATCTCCACATCGTCGAAGGCATCTGGCGCAGCAAGGTCGACGTCAAGCTCCCATACATCATGGGTCACGAGAACGCCGGCTGGGTCGAAGCGATCGGCCCGGGTGTCGAAGGGGTCAAGGTTGGCGACAGCGTGATTTGCCATCCGCTGGTGACAAGCGGGCATTGTCTCGCGTGCCGACGCGGTGACGACATGCATGCGCTGGACAGCTCGTTTCCCGGCATCAACGCCAACGGCGGCTATGCGCAGTATCTGCTGACGGGACAACGTTCTCTGATCAAGCTGCCGAAGTCGCTCGCACCAAAGGATGTTGCTCCCTACACCGATGCCGGGCTGACGGCCTATCGCGCCGCGAAGAAGGCCTCCCGTCATCTGTTGCCCGGTGAATATGTCGCGGTGATCGGCGCCGGCGGGCTGGGCCATATCGGCATCCAGGTTCTCGCGGCACTATGCGCAGCGGAAATCATCGTGGTCGATCGCGCTGAACAGTCGCTCGAACTGGCCAAGAAGTGCGGTGCGCATCACGTCGTGAAGGCAGACGGCAACGAAGTCGAGGCCGTGCTGGCGCTGACCGGCGGGCGCGGCGCGGAGGCTGTGATCGATTTTGTCGGCGAGGGTGACGCGATCGCCAAAGGCCTGTCGATGACAGCGAACGGCGGCTACTACTACATCGTCGGGTATGGCGGGAAGATCGATATCCCGACCATCGACATGATCACGTCGGAAAAGACCATCGTGGGCAACCTGGTCGGTACATATGCCGAGCTGGTTGAGCTGATGGCTCTCGCTGATCGTGGGCTCGTCGAACTCCACACCAAGGAATACAGGCTGAGCCAGGCCAATGACGCGCTTCATGATCTGCATCATGGGCGCATTCATGGCCGTGCGGTCCTGATTCCGTAGGGCGTGTGCCGCGACATGCAAAGCTTCAGTCCAGATCATCGAACGAGGGGGGCGCGCGTGACAAAGGACAGCCGCCCCCGGCCTGCGCCGACCGTCGAGGAAGCAGCCGAACTGCAGCGCGCCCGCGATCGGATGATTGCCCGGGACAGGCTGATCGACGAGATGGTCGATAACAACGAGATGCAGATCAAGAATGAGCATGCGCGGGGTGGAGCCGAAATCGAGCTCGCGTGCGCCGTGCGTGGCGCGGCGCGTGCCGAGGCGGGACGCGACGCCCATGCGGAACTGGAGCGAGCGATTGCGCGTCTGGAGTTGCTGCGGGACGAGCATCGACGCCTGCTGGCTGAACGCGAATGGCTCGCCACGTCCTTGCTCGAGATCGACAACGGTCCTTCGAGGGATGATCAGCAACGTTCAGGGCACGCATGATGAGCAAGAGCAACGCAGCCAAGATTGCATCAAGGGAACAACCAAAAATGTCGTCTCCGCAACCGGACATGGGCGAGGAAGCCAGGTCGAAAGACGCCTTCTTCATTCGGCTGGCCGAGATCACGGAAGCGATGATCGCCGCGCACGGCAGGGATTTCGCAACCGGTGCGCTGGTCCTCTCGGCGAAATTCGTCGCCGAGGGCAAACCTCTCATCAAACGAGCCAACGGAGGTGACGAGACCGTCAGCGCCGAGAAATCGGGCTGACGTGAAACGACGAGTCAGCAGATCAATCAATCCATTTAACGGACTCAAAGTGAGTTTTGCGGCCGAGAATTTCGACAAGCCGATCCAGGAGTTTTGCCCTGGGAGTCAAGACGAGAATGCTGGAGAGAACGCAACCTTCAAAGGAGCTGAAGATGACTGCAAGTCTGACACTGAACAAGATAACCGCGCAGAAGGGGATCAGCATCGCTGAAGCGGCCAACCGTGTCGCGGACCTTGGCTGGACGCCAAGCTACGTGCAGGAAGCGATGACCTTCCCGACCGACTACAAGATATCGAAGACGCCGCGCGACCCGATGAAGCAGGTCCTGCGGTCCTACTTCCCGATGCAGGAAGAGAAGGACAACCGCGTCTATGGTGCGCTGGATGCGGCTTTGCGCGGCGACATGTTCCGCAACGTCGAGCCGCGATGGGTCGAGTGGATGAAGCTGTTCCTGGCGATCATCCCGTTCCCGGAGATCTCGGCGGCGCGTTCGATGGCCATGGTCGGTCGGCTGGCGCCGGGCGAGGAATTGCGCACCGGCTTCACCATGCAGATGGTCGATGAATTCCGCCATTCGACGATCCAGATGAATCTCAAGAAGTGGTACATGGAGAACTACATCGACCCGGCGGGGTTCGATATCACCGAAGCCGCGTTCGGCAAATGCTATGCGACCACCATCGGCCGCCAGTTCGCCGAGGGCTTCTTGACCGGTGACGCAATCACCGCGGCCAACGTCTATCTGACGGTCGTGGCGGAAACCGCCTTCACCAACACCCTGTTCGTGGCGATGCCGTCCGAAGCGGCGCGCAACGGCGACTACGCTTTGCCGACCGTGTTCCTGTCGGTCCAGTCGGACGAATCCCGTCATATCGGCAACGGCCACTCGATGCTGATGGCGATGATCAACGATCCGTCGAACCATCAGTTGCTGGAGCGCGATCTGAAATACGCTTTCTGGCAGAATCACGCCATTGTCGATGCCGCGATCGGGACGTTCATCGAGTACGGCACGACCAACCGCGACAAGAACAAGGAGTCCTACGCCGAACTCTGGCATCGCTGGATCTACGAAGACTATTACCGGACCTACATGCTGCCGCTCGAGAAGTACGGCATCAAGATCCATCACGATGACGTCGCCGCCGCCTGGGATCGGATCGTCAAGAAGAACTACGTCCACAAGACCGCACAGTTCTTCACGGTCGGCTGGTCGGTGAACTTCTGGCGTATCGAGGCCCAGACCGAGCGGGACTTCGAGTGGTTCGAGCACAAATATCCGGGTTGGTACGCCGAGTTCGGCGACTTCTGGAAGTGGCACGCCAAGCTCAGCGTGCCCGGCGAGACCAATATCCTCTTCAACAGCGAGGTGGGCTACTCGTACCCGCATCGGTGCTGGAGCTGCATGGTTCCGTGCCTGATCCGCGAAGACTTCGTCTGCGACGAGGTCGACGGCAAGATCTACACCTACTGTTCGGAAGGCTGCCGCTGGACCCACAAGGTGGCTTTCGCCGCCGAATACGAGGGCCGGGCGACGCCGGCCATGGGCCGCTTCAGCGGTCGTCGTGAATGGGAAGATTGCTATCACGGTTGGGATGTCGCCGATGCGATCAAGGATCTCGGTTTTGTCCGGCCTGACGGCAAGACCATGATCGCGCAACCGCATCTGCGCTTCGACGCCAAGGACATGTGGACGCTCGATGACGTACGCGGACACACGCTCGGGAGCCCGTTGCGCGGCTTCAGGGCGCTGTCGCCCGCCGAACGCGAGGTCGCGACGGCCGAATATCGTAGGGGCTTCAAGATCAATCCTTGCAACTAGCAAAATGCCGACGGGAGGGGCCGTTCTCTGCGCCCCCTCCCGCCGGGATCTGCAAGCGCTTTGCCGATCGTTCAGTTCACCTGCCAGGACAAGGCCCGATGATGACAGACGTGCGGATTCACAAGGTTCGTTTCGAGCCAGTGGGCGTCGAGATGGAAGTGGAAGAGGGCGAGACGGTACTTGACGCCGCATTTCGTCAGGGCATCTCGCTGATGCACGGCTGCAAGGAAGGCCAGTGCGGCAGCTGCAAGTCGAGACTCGTCGACGGCGACATCGAACTGCTGAAGTATTCGACGTTCGCCTTGCCGGATTACGAGAGCGAGACCGGACATGTGCTGTTGTGCCGGACCCACGTCTACAGCGATATCAGCGTCGAGCTGCTCAACTATGACGAGGACCTGCTCAGCCGTTCGATCGCGGTGAAGGCATTTGCCGGGCGCGTGGCGGCGATCCACGCGCTCACAGCGGATATCAGGTTGCTGGAGATCGAGATCGAGCGCCCGATGAAGTTCTGGGCCGGCCAGTATGTAGATCTCACGCTTCACGATGGCACCATCACGCGCGCCTTTTCGATGGCAAACCCGCCGAGCGAGAGCACCCGTCTGCGCTTCATTATCAAGAAATATCCGAACGGCGCGTTTTCGTCGCAGCTTGACGGGAAATTGGCTGTCGATGACGCCGTGACGGCAAAGGGGCCGTACGGCACTTGCTTCCGGCGAGAAGAGCGGCCGGGTCCGATGCTGCTGATCGGCGGGGGCTCGGGAATGTCGCCGCTATGGTCGATCCTGGCCGATCACATCGAGAGCGGGGAGCAGAGGCCGGTGCGGTTTTTCTACGGAGCCCGCACGCGCGCCGATCTGTTCTACCTCGATGAGCTGGCAGCTATCGCGGCACGGCTTGACGACTTCAAGTTCGTGCCGGCGCTGTCGCACGCCGAGGCAAATGACGGCTGGGACGGCGAGACCGGGCTGATCCACGAGGTCGTGCTGCGCCATCTGCGCGAGGAGAAATTCAGCGGCGCCGTCGATGCCTATGCGTGCGGGCCGACGCCGATGATCGACGCTGTATTGCCCGTCCTGCAAATGAACGGGGTCGAGCCTGACCACATCTATTTCGACAAGTTTACGCCGGCGGTGCGATGACGGCGTTCAAGAGTTCGTCGCAGAACATAATGGCAAAAGGGAGTGAGCAATGAGCGCACAAGCAAGCAGAGCAGCAGCGACCAAGCCGGCGGTAATCGTCAAATCCGGAGCGGCGGGGGCAGCGGTGTTCCCGGGCTCCGACAGCCGCAAGTACAACTACTTTGAACCGAAGGGCCGCAAAGCGACCCACTACGAAGACATGACGGTCGACGTTCAGCCGGATCCGGAGCGCTACCTGCTGCAGGACTGGATCATCTCCTTCCCGGACGGAACGCCGACCTATTCCAAGGATTGGACGGCTGCGAAAAGCTCAAACTGGCACAAGTTCCGCGCCGTCGACCAGGAATGGGAGCGCACGCACTATCAGCGCCAGTCGACGATCTGCGGCATGGTGCAGAACACCATCGAGAATGGCCGGAAGTCGGGAGCGCCGACCCGTTTCGATCCCGCCTGGGTGAAGATTTTGCAGAATCATCTCGGCGCCTACAAGCACGCCGAATTCGGTCTCGGCACCTCCACGATGCAGGCGCAGCGTTACGGCTACACGCAGATGGTCAACAATGCGATCCTGACCAACTCTTCCTACAAGCTTCGCTTCGCGCAGGACATCACTCTGTATCTGAGTGAAATCGGCCTCGACCTTCCCGGGTTCGACATTGCCGTCGGCAAGAAGCACTGGCTGGAAGATCCGATCTGGCAAGGCGTGCGCAAGTCGGTTGAATCGGTGATGGGCTCAAACGACTACCTGGAGCAATATTTTGCGACCAACGTGGTGTTCGAACCGCTGGTCGGCGAACTCTTCCGTTCAGGCTTCCTGATGCAGGCGGCGTCTGCCCAGAACGACTTCATCACTCCGGCGGTCGTCTCCGCCGCAGAGGCCGACTATGAGCGCAACCTCGCCAACACCGTCGAGCTGTTCCACATCCTCGGAACCGATCCGACCCACGGGGCGCAGAACCTTGCGTTGTTCAACAAATGGCTGGCCAAGCATGCCGATCTTGCGCTCGATGCCGCCAATCATCTGCAGCCGATCTGGTCGCAGCCGCGTGTCAAGGTCGCGGCTTTCGCCGACGCGCTAGCGCACGCGAAGAATCGGATCAAGGGCATCGGTGCCGAGCTTGGCCTGACGGTTCCGGCAAATCTCGCGTCGTAACCGATACTGCTTCACGTCTTCACTCAACTCTTCAGGAGATCGACATGCTGCACGAGACTGACAACATCTTCAAATCGATGAAGGACATCACGTTCGAGGACACGGTGTCGCATCAATGCGGCGTCACCATGAACGACAGCGTCGAGGCGCGCGCCATCGCGGAGGTCATGGGTCGTCATGATCATATCAAGGTGACCTACATGCCGGCGATGATTCGCATCGACGGCAGCGGCAAGATGGAATTCAAGATGGACGAGATTTCGGAAGAGCTTGGCCGGGTCATGACCCCGCATCTGTTCGAGATCTCGACCTCGACCCACTACGGCCGCATGGTGATGACGGATGACAACACCGTCATGCTGTTCGGCGACATGAACGAGATGATGAAATACATCGTCTGACGGCTGCCCGCGAACAGGCCCGGCCGGCACGACCCCGGCCGGGCTCATTCGACGACATCAATCGCGCGCCTCACAACAACGTGCAAATCCAGCGGGATCGGGAGAAACGCCATGTACAGGACGGCCAAGGGTGAAGAGATTTTTGTCATCGATGGGCATACGCATTTCTGGGATGGAAGTCCGGCAAACCAGAGGAACGTCCACGGCAAGCAGTTCATCGACTGCTTCTACGCCTACCATTCGAACCTGAGCCCGCCCTCGGAGAAATGGGAGAAGGAGAAGTTCGAGAAATACGATGCCAAGACGATGTTCGACGATTTGTTCGTCGCGGGCTATGACGACATGGCGATCTTGCAGCCGACCTATCTCACCGATTTCTACAAGAACGGATTCAACACAACCGAACGAAATTCGGCGTTGAAGAAGAGCCATCCGGATCGCTTCATCCTGAATGGCGCCTTCGATCCGCGTGACGGCACCAAGGGCCTGGAAGATCTCCATGCGCTGTCCGAGAAGCACAAGCTCAAGGGCGTCAAGCTCTACACCGCGGAATGGCGCGGCGAGTCGAAGGGCTACAAGCTGACGGACAAGGCGTCCTACCAGTACCTCGAAGCCGCACAAAAGCTTGGTATCAAGAACATCCATGTCCACAAGGGACCAACGATCATCCCGCTCAATCGGGATGCATTTGACGTGGCCGACATCGATGATGTCGCGACCTCGTTCCAGGACCTGAATTTCATCGTCGAGCATTGCGGCCTGCCGCGACTTGACGATTTCTGCTGGATCGCGACCCAGGAAACCAACGTCTATGCGGGTCTCGCGGTCGCGCTGCCCTTTATCCATACGCGGCCGGGGTATTTCGCCCATGTGATTTCCGAGCTGCTGTTCTGGGTTGGGCCGGACAAGATCCTTTACGGCAGCGACTACGGCATCTGGACGCCGAAATGGCTGATCGACAAGTTCATGGCTTTTGAAATTCCGGCCGACGTCACCAAGGAGACGGGTTCGGTGTTGTCGATGGAGACGAAGACCAAGATTCTCGGCCTCAACGCCGCGCGGATCTACGGCATCGACGTCGAAGCGCAGAAGAAAAAGATCCGGGCCGGCGGCGGCTATGCCCATTTGTCCGAAGCCGTTCACGCGCCGAGGTGATGGCCATGAAACGTGGCATTGAGGGGAGGGAGCGGCCGCCGGGCCGCTCGTCAGATGACAAGCAGGCCGAGATATGGGCCTGCTTGCAGGGTGTGATGGACCCTGAACTCGACGAGTCCGTCACCGATCTGAATTTCGTGACCAGGGCCGTTGTCGACGCGAAGGATCACGTTCACGTCGAGTTTCGCTTGCCGACCTATTGGTGCGCTGCCAATTTTTCATTCCTGATGGCGGACGACATGCGCCGCGCCATCGGTGCGTTGGACTGGGTCAAGAGCGTCAGCGTGGTCTTGGGCGAGCACATGTACGCCGACAAGATCAATGCGGGCCTCGCGCAGGGTCGCTCGTTCCAGGAGACGTTTGGTGCCGAGGCCGATAGCGACCTCGACAGCCTGCGTCAGACGTTCCTCGTCAAGGCGTTCCAGCGCCGGCAGGTTGCGCTGCTCAGTCACCTCATCGCGTTGGGGCAATCGCCGGCGGAGATCGTGAGCCTGACGTTGACGGAGCTCGGTTGCCTGCCGCTCGACGATGCGGGTGAGAAGCTGGTTCGGCGCTATCTCGAGCGGCGCGCCGTCGCGGGTCCGGCAAGCGGCGATGGGCCTGGCTTTGTCGATTCAAACGGAGCGCGGCTGAAAGCCGATGGCCTCGCCGGATATCTATCGAATCTGCGGCGCGTCGGCATCAATGCTGAATTCAACGGCGCGCTGTGCCGCGGCCTGCTTGCTGCGCGGTTCGACCTCGAGACACCGTTCGTACCGAAATCGAGAACGATGCCGGCGTCGCCCGGCACGTAACGGTTGCCGTGATGCGGCTGCGCAGCATCGATAACAAGTCGAGACCAGACGAGTTTCAAGACAAAGCCGGGGAAATGCGATGCCGAAGATCATGTTGCACGATGAAGCTGCGCGGGCCGCGCTGGGCCGAGGCGTCGCCAAGCTCGCCAAGGCGGTGCGCGGGACGCTGGGACCGAAGGGCATGAACGCGATCATGGACCGACCGATCGGCACGCCGATCGTTTCGCGCGATGGCGTCAGCATTGCCAGCGAAATCGAACTGGAGTGCCCGTTCGAGAATATGGGTGCGCAGGTGTTGCGCGAGGTTTCAGCGAAAACCAATGAGGTGGCGGGGGACGGCACCACCACGGCCACAGTTCTCGCCGATGTTCTCGTCCAGGAAGGACTGAAATGTCTGGCGGCCGGCGCCAATCCGGTCGAGCTGGTTGAAGGGCTGGAGCTTGCGGTTGCTGAAACCATCACGGCGTTGCGACGCTCGGCGAGACCGCTGCAGGGGGCTTCTGGCCTGCGGGCCGTTGCAAGCATTGCCGCTGGCGACAGCGCGCTCGGCGACCTGGTTGGCGAGGCCTTCGAGCGCGCCGGCAATCACGGAATCGTCGCGGTGGAATTCGGCAACACGGTCGAGACAACGCTGGAAATCGTCGAAGGCATGGCCTTCGATCGCGGCTATCTTTCACATCACATGGTCACCGATGTCGAGAAGATGCAGGTGGTTCTCGACAATCCCTTCATCATCATGACTGATCTCAAGATTCAGACCGGGGAGCAACTGGCTGGTGTGATCTCGCTCATCGAGAAGAGCGGACGACCTTTGCTGATCGTCGCTGAGGAAGTGGCGCCATCGGTCATCATGCAATTGCTGGCGCGACGGGATAAGTCCAATTTCAAGGTCGCCGCGATTCACCCGCCGGAGTTCGGTCATTGGCGCAAGGCGATGCTCGAGGATATCGCGATCACGACAGGAGGGCGCGTCATCTCGGCCGATCTGGGCGGAAGGCTCGAGAAGGTGGAACTGCACGACCTCGGGTCTGCGCGCCAGGTGCGGATTTCCGCCTCGAAGACCTTGATCACGGCGGGAGGTGGCGATCAGACGACCATCGCGGCGCGACGCGAGCAGGTGTTGCGCCAATACGATGCTGCTCCCGAAAATATTGAGCGAGACAAGTTTCAGGAACGTATCGCCAAATTGGCCGGCGGCACAGCGATGATACTGGCCGGCGGTGCGACGCCGGTCGAGCAGAAGCGCCGGACCCAGTTGATCGAGGATGCGATCAACGCGACCCGCGCCGCGATCGAGGAAGGCATTGTGCCGGGTGGCGGAGTGGCCTTGCTCAGGGTCGCTGCAAGTCTCGACGAATTGATCAATCGGCTGAACGGAGGCGCCAGGCAGGGCGCCGAACTGCTGCAACGCGCGCTCAGCCGGCCGCTTTTCTACATTGCCGCCAATGCCGGTCTGGACGGAGAGGCGGAGGTCGCGAAAATTGCAAAAGCCAGGAATGGCCACGGGCTCGACGTGCGCAATGGCTCGGCGGTCGATCTTGTCGAAGCCGGCATCGTCGACCCGGTCAAGGTCTGCTACAGCGCGGTTCGCAATGCGGCATCGGTGGCCGGATTGATCCTGACCACGCAGACCTTGATTGCCAAGAAGCCGGATGACTTCGATCCCACCGCTGGCCCGGCCCGGGGCGGTGGTGCGGAACTGCTTTGACCGGAGCGGAATCGTCGGTTCGAAGTGAGCGGTGGTCCGCTCATCGTTCGGCATGCTGCGATGTTCGCAGCATGGCCGTTTCAAGGCACTATGGCATCACTCGGGTTTCGTTTGTCCGAGAGCGCGATAGATGGTGTTTCTTGAGACGCCGAGACGTCGCGCGGTTTCGCTGACGTTTCCGGCGGTCTCGGCATACACCACAAGGATTCGCGCGCGGTGGCTGTCGTGGAGCGATCCCGAGTCCGTTCCGGGGTGCTGAACGATGTTCTCCGCGCTGGCTTCGTTGATAAAGCCGTCCGCAGCGGCAAGGGTGAAGCGCGCCAGAGCGTTGCGGAGCTCGCGGACGTTGCCGGGCCAGGGACGCGCGGCGAGATGCGCAATGTCCGTCGGGGTGATTTCGCAGTTCGGATCGATCGAATTGAGCAGATGGCGAACGATGGCATCAAAGTCGTTGCGATCGCGTAGTCGCGGCAGGGTGACCTCGAGCGTATTGAGGCGATACAGCAGGTCGGATCGGAACCGGGCCTCGGCGATGGCCTTGTCCAACCTGGCGTTGGTGGCGGAGATGAGAAAGACGTCGACCTTCGATCTGACGCCGCCGACGGGACGCACGGTCCAGTCATCGAGCAGGCGCAGAAGCACCGCCTGCAGCGCGACGGGCATGTCGCCGATCTCGTCGAGGAACAGGGTGCCGCCGTCGGCCTCCTTGACCAGTCCAATCGCGCCGCCACGCCGCGCCCCGGTGAACGCTCCCTCGGCATATCCAAACAGCTCGCTCTCGATCAGGCTATCCGGCAGGGCGGCGCAATTCACGGGCACGAACGCGCCGGTTCGCCCACTCGCCATATGGGCGTGGCGGGCAAGTTGTTCCTTGCCGGTTCCGGTCTCGCCGCGGATGAGGATGGGCATCTTGCGTGCTGCGGCGGTCTCGACTTGACGGACGATGGCACGAACTGCGGGGTCGCGCGCAACGAAGCCGGTGGCCGTGCTCTGAAGAGACCGTGGCTCTAGCTTTGAGTCCTTTCGGGCAGATGATGATCTCGCGATCTCGCGGCCTTCGGATTCGGATCTCGATTTCTGGACGCTGCGATGCGTGATCAACTGGCGTCCTCGCGCATGCAGCACCACGATGGCGCCGATGCCGGAGCGCTCGTTCTCCACGAAGTTGAAGCTCGCGTTGGGAAGCAGCTCCTTCAGCCTGCTCGGCCATTCATCGAAGGGAACCGTCTTCAAGAATCGGGTCGGCGCGTCGTTGTGAATGCCGTTGCGATCATGCTGGAGCGCGTTCAGGGCACGCTCGGTGGCGTGGAGGATCATGCCACGACGATCGAGCACGATGCATTCATCGTTTGCCCATTGCGATCTCTTGGCGAGAAAGCGGCAAAGCAACTCTTCGTGTTCCTGACGGACCGATTGGGCCAGCACGCTTTCCACGTGATGGCCGACCGCGACGGCCAAAGCCATGCTCTGTGGGTTGAAGGTGCTTGCAGGACCCGAGATATCGACCACCCCAAGCAGTTCGCCATCGGTCGGGTCATGAACCGGGACGGCAGCGCAGGTCCACCGCTGCACCTGTGAGCAGAAATGTTCCGTACCGTGAATTTGGACAGGTTTCGATTCCGCTAGCGCGGCGCCAATCGCATTGGTGCCGATGTCGGCCTCGCTCCAGCGGCCTCCGTGTTCGAGATGGACTGCGCGGCCGGCGTCAATGACCCGGTCGTCGCCCTGCGTATCGATGATCAGGCCGCTCGGATCGGTGAGGATCATGATCGAGTTTGCATCGCGCAGGAACGTCTTTGAATTCTCGAGCGCGCAGCGAGCGGCATGGCGGAGCGACGCGTATTTCGAGCGATGACGAAACAACTCGGCGTCAGCGACGAGCGGCGCTCGCGCACGGTCGACGGTGACGTGATGATTCCTGGATCGCTGCCACGACGCCGCGACCGGTGATCTCAAGTCGGATGGCAACGCTCCGCGCTCGACGAACTTCTCCCACGCCGCCAGCACTTCCCGTTGGTCCATCCCGGCTCCTCCGACGTGAAGGTGCTGGACCCGCTCATGACGGGTCGCGCGATCCTTCACTTGAATGGGGGACTGCCTGCTGAAACTGCCGGTTCGCTCATGCAAAGTCCGACGCCAACAACCCCTTCCGGGCCGCCGTGACGGCCGCCTGAAACAGGGCCCATACCCGTCGTACCCGCCGTCAAGACGACGCCGCCTTTTCGATCAAACAACCCCTTCAGCGTCCCTCGTCCCAGACGTCCGGGCCTTTCTCTCGAGCCCGTTGACCGCATCAGCGTATACTTTTCGAATGGCTCTAGCAAAGGTAGCGATCGAAGTTCCGCCGGGCCGCGGCCCGATTTGCTCGATAGTCCGGCGAGGGCGCGGCTGTGCTGCGGCGCAGCATCCGAGAATCGGTGTGTGCGCTCGCATCTTCGGCCACGTACGAACGGCGGCTTTTGACGAGCTACGACAGGTCCACGTTCGCGCGAGTTAGGCCGCCCTCGATAGGAAAATAGAATGTCGGAAATAGTGGGTCTAGCCATGTAGCGAGCTAGCAACTCGAACCTTCGTATCCAACGCCAATCACCGATTGACCACCGAAACCCCGTGAACAATCGACGATAACAGTGGTCAATCAGGATCGAGCTTCATTGTTTTTGTTGTTTTTTTCGGTCGCTGATTACGTTCGGGACGTAGGTCTGCGGGCCGGCAACGGGAGCTGAAAGGCCCCTATAAGGTTGATATGAACCTCTGGTTCTTCATCGTTGGGATAAGAGATTGCAATCGCGCCAAATGCGAGCGTCAGCCGCGCGCTTCCAAAGCGTGACGCGGATCACAGCGACGAGCCTGGTGACCTTGTATGCGAGTGATCACGGCTTGAGGGGATGGCCCCTCCCGAAAACAGGAGAATGGCTATGAACAAGTTCGACCATGAAATGTCGATGGAAGCCCTCGATCGTGTTGTCGGGGGTGCGGATGGGGATGGCAACGGTACCGGTACGGGTAACGGTGGTCACGGCCTCGTTCGCGGAATCAAGCAGGTCATCGGCGCGGTGGAAGGCATCGTCAAATCAATTTGGCCCTTCTGATCCTCGCTGGAATCCGCGTTGTCACGCGATCGCCGATGGACAAGGCGGCATACTGAGGCAAAGCTTGCTGCGCACCGAATGCGCAGCAAGCTGCTGTGCATCACGCTTTCCTGTATTCTTCCTGGTTCGCGGCCCGCAATGATCGCCAGCCATGTCATCGGATAGGTGACAATAGGCTCGCAAGCCGGGCTCAGATAGACCGGCGGGCCGCTAGGCGACAAGCTGTCTCCGCGCAAACTCCGCGAATGGGCCGTTTCCACCTGTCAGCTCGTCGTAGCTTCCCGACTGCACGATCTTGCCACCGACCAGCATCACGATTCGATCTGCGTGGCGGATTGTGCTCAGGCGATGTGCAATGACAATCCGCGTGACGTTGAGCCGCTCCAGCGACGCGCCGACGATCGCTTGCGTCTGATTGTCGAGTGCGCTTGTTGCCTCGTCAAAAAGCAGGATGCGTGGCGAACGAGCCAGCGCGCGGGCAATGAGCAGCCTCTGGCGCTGTCCACCCGAGAGCGTATTGATGCCTTCGGCAACGAGCGTGTGCATACCCATCGGCATCTGCCGAATATCGGCGTCGAGCGCCGCCAGCCGCGCGGCCTCCCAAGCCTTGTCCAGCGTCAGGTCGACGCCGCCGCAAATATTTTCGTACAGACTGCCTGTCGCCAGCTTCGTGTCTTGCAGCACAACCCCAAGCTGGCGTCGCACATCATTGATCTCGATCGTGTTCAGCGCTTTGCCATCATAGAAGATCGTTCCGGCTTCCGGTCGTTCGAAGTCCAGCAGCAATCGTAACAGCGATGATTTTCCGCTCCCTGAAGGACCGACAATCGCCACATACTCCCCCCTCGGAACGCGCAAGGTGATGTCATCAAGAACCGTAGGTCCACCCTCGATATAGCGGAAGGTGACGCCGGAGAACTCGATCTCGCCTATCAACTCGCCCGCCGGCCGTCGATCTTGTGCGATCTCGGCGGCAGCGGAGAGAATCGGCTTCATCCTGGTGAGATGGGGGATGACCACCAGCGATTCGCTCATGCTCGAGGCAAAGTTGCCGATCGCTGCCGTGGTCTGGCCGAATGCGGTGAGGAAACCTAGAAAGGCGCCGAGATTGGCCAGGAGCTGACTGTTGGTGCGCCAGGCGATCGCAAAAATGATCAATGTGGCCAGAAGAGGAAAGGCCGTCTCGAAGACAACCAGAACGTTAGCCGCTCGCTGCGAGGCGATGAAGTAGCGCTTCTGAACAGCGAATTGTCCCGACCATCGCGCCAGTGCCCGACTTGCGGCGTTCGCCACGCGAAGCTTGCTGACGCCGGCAATTAGTTGCAGCACAAAGCCGCTGACCTTGCCTTGCAGATTGAAGTGCTTGCTTTCGTAGTAGATTCGTACGGCGCTGGTTGCGACGATTGCGGCCGCCCGGAGCGCGATCAGCAGGAGCGCGATGCTGCCGAGCCGGAGGTCATAATAGAGCATGAGCCCAATACTAAAAATGCCGAACAGGGCCGATGTAAAGCCTCGCAAGGTCCGTCCGGTCACGATCTGGCGCGTCGCTTCAATGCCCATCGAACGGTCGACCAAATCTCCGGTCGTGTAGTCGCGAAACAGCGACGCCGGTAACCTGAGCAGGCGATCGATGAGGGCGGCCTGGAGCCTGTAGTCGAGCAGGCCTTCGAGCCGGAGGGTGACCAGTCCCTGCATGCCTTGCAGTCCCGCCATCGCGATCGCGGTGACAGAGAGAGCCGCCGCGCAAACGACGAGCTGGTCGATCTCCGTGCGTGGGATCACGGAATTGACCAGCAGATTTGTTACCAGCGGCGGTATCAGCGACAGCAGCCCGATGGCGATGATCGCGAGGACCATGCGAACCATGCTGGCGGAGAGGCCCCCGCTTGCGAATGACAGCAGATCACCATAGCGAAGCGGGTGCGCGGGCAGGACTTTGTAGAAGCTGATCGCTTCCGGTGCGAGAGCGTTTGCGACCGAGCTATTGACCGGTCGCCGCCATCCCTGTTTCGGATCGATCATCGTGTACCCGCCGCGCCGGTCACGGATCAGGGCGACCGGGTCGCGTTCGGGCCCATGCCACCCCAGCAGGGGGCCGGCATCGGACCTCCACCAGCGATCGCGCAACTGGACGCGACGAATTCGTAACCGCGATGCCCGCGCGATCTGCAGAATGTCGCTGAAACTCTGGCCTGCGGGATGCGTTCGGCTTGCATGAGCGATGGAGCTTCCCGATGCGTCGGCGACGAGGCGGCAACTGTCGAGCAGGGGGTCGCCGGAATCCAGCTCGACCTGCGCACGACCGGTTGGGGCCGTGACAACTTCGGACAGGCGCTCGAGGGCATCCAGCGTCCGCGCACGGGTCAGTTCGGCTCGCCGGGCCAGTTGGTGCCGCTCGGACGACCTTTCATCTCGAAGCCTCCGCTCCAGACTGGCGACAATCACGACATGGAAGCGGTCGAGGGCCGGCCAGACCAGAGGTAGTTGAGGTGCGGTCGGCTCTGCTATGATCCTGGCGCCGCTCTCGCCAGCTTCCAGCGAGGTCTCCGCTGTGAGCGGAATGAAGGGACCCCCGGCCTCGAGCTCGGGGTCGAGACCCAGTATCTTCGCGCTTCCTGCATCGATGCGGGCCCACACGATGCTTCGCTTCGGGCCGCGGCAACGTTCGCCCGGACGCAGTTCTCTCGTTTCGCCACCGATCAGTTCGGAAGCGTCGTCCGATCGGGCCGAGCCGGCCGCGAGCGAGGACAGTCGGGCGATCCAGCCGGAGATGCGATCCGTGGCGATCTCGTTTCGCGGGACTGTGGTGATTTCCGCGTCAGGGCCCCCGACTGCGACGATCTGCAGCCGCATCGCTGACCGTTCACAAGCCGTGTGCAGGTCCAGTATTACTTCACCAATTTCGCATCTCAGCAGATGATGTCGGACGCCATCCGCCTCCACCGCGAAGATATCGATATGACCGGCACTCACCTCCAGCGCGTGATCGCGTTCGTTGAGGAGAACGGGATGCCGCGGGTCGATCGCTGTGCGGCGAGCGGCGGAGACGGCAATCGGCCTTACGTTCACATGCTCATCTTTGGTAACGGGGTTACTCATTCGCTTGTCACGAGCCTCGCGTAGGCGCCCTGGAGCGCGACAAGCTGTTCGTGGGTGCCGCGTTCCACGATCCGGCCATGCTCCAGCACGATGATTTCGTCGCAATCGCGCACCGTGCTCAGGCGGTGCGCGATAATGATACAGGTGCAACCTCGGCGCCGCAGGTTGTCGTCGATGACTTTTTCCGTGATCGGATCGAGGGCCGCCATTGCTTCGTCCAGGACGAGGATCGACGGATTGCAAACCAGCGCGCGGGCGATCTCGATACGTTGGCGTTGCCCTCCGCTGAAGTTGCCTCCACCCTCATTGATGTGGCAGTCGTAGTTTCCGGGACGCGTTGCCAGGTCGTGATGGATCAGTGCATCCCGCGCGGCGGCGATCAAGTCGCGCTCATCCACCGTCGAATCCCAAAGGGTCAGATTGTCGCGCGCGGTCCCCTCGAACAGAAATATGTCCTGATCTACATAGGAGACGGAATTTGCGAATTCCTGGGGTGGAATGTCCGTCAGCTTCCATTGATCGAAGAGAACTTCTCCCGCCCACGGCTCGTACAGCCCGCAGATCAATTTGCCGAGCGTCGATTTTCCGCTACCGGAGACGCCGACAAGCGCCACGCGCGATCCCGCGGGGATCGCCAGCGACAGGTCGGCCAGCAGCGGCGGTTCCAGAACCGAATAGCCGAAGCTGATGTTGCGAAGCTCGACCCTGCCAGCAAGCTTTGGTGGAATGTTATCGACGACGTTGCCGAGCGGCTTGCGCCGGAGTGGGTAGTTGCGAATATCCTCGAGCCGTTCAAGCGCTCCCTTGATCGTCTGCAGGCCGCCGAAATAGTTGACGAGATTCTCGAATGGTTCCGAGAAGTTCGCCGCCAGGGATTGGAATGCGACCAGGCTGCCAAGTGTCAGCGAGCCTTCGATCACCCTCAAACCACCTAGCCCCAGGATTGCGGCAATCATCAACCCGGAGAGCAGCGTCGGCATCATGTCGAGGATGATGGCCGATGCACCGAGCTTCTGTTCGGCGTTCAGATTGTTGGCCTGGAGGCCCGCCCATTTGCCAAACGCATCATCCTCCAGGCCGCTTGCCTTGATGGTTTCGATGGTGCGCACCAGGCCCACCGTTGCGCCCAGGAGCTTGCCCCGTTCAACCGCGAGCCGGTAGCTGAGCTCCTGCCGTCGTGCCCCAATCAGGCGAAGCAGCAGAAGGTTCAGGAAGGCGATCGCGATGCACAGCACCGTCAGGCTGACGTCATAGACCGCCATCGCGCCGGCAAACAGAAGCACCGACGTCAAGCTGAGTGCGTTCATCGCAATACCGCCGGACAAGAGACGCGCGATTTGCTCGTTTGACGCGACGCGGCTGGTGACGTCCCCGGCATGACGCTGTGTAAAAAATTCCAGCGGCAGCGCCATCACACGCCAGAGGAAGCGGCTGGTCATGACAACAGAGAGCTTGGCCTGCAGCCGTAACAGCACCGACTGACGAACCGCGACCATCACCGCGCGACAAGTTGCCGTCAACGCCATTCCGATCAGGAGTGGCATGAGCCAGCTATCGCTGTGCTGAATCAGGATGTTGTCGACAAAAATCTTGGAAAAGCCCGCGGCAAGGATGTTGGGAATGACAAGCACGATACTTACGATCACCAGCAGGACAACCGCTGCCCTTGAGTGGCGCAACTCTCGCAGCAGCAGCCCCATCCCATTGGGCTTGCTGCCGACCGTTTTGAATTCGTCGCCGCGCTCGAAGACCAACACCACCCCGGTGAAGGCAAGATCGAGCTCGACCATGCTGATGCGTCTGCGGCCGCTCGCGGGATCGTTGATGTAGGCGTGCCTGCCCTTGATACCCTCCAGCACCACAAAATGATTGAAGTTCCAGTGGATGATACAGGGCGTCGGGAGCTGGACCAGTGCGGACGGTTCGACACTATACCCTCTTGCAACAAGGCCATATCGCCGCGCCGCCCTGACAATATTGCTGGCCTTGCTGCCGTCGCGCGATACGCCGCAGGCAATGCGGAGTTGCTCCAGAGGAATCCAGGCACCGTGATAGGCGAGAATGGTCGCGAGCGCCGCAGCGCCACATTCGACCGCCTCCATCTGCAGGACGACGGGGGTCCGCTTCACCTTCTTGCGCAGCAGTCCCGACAGGCGACCGTGCCGCGCGTTTGCTGACGCAGGAGAGGGCTTATCCATCTATTCCCGTGAGGTGCCTGATCAAGGGGATCACCAGATCGAGCGGCCGCTGTCGCCGAGTTGTGATTTCGGCGCGCGCCAGCGTCCCGCTCGTCAAATGAGTGGAGGGTCCCTTGCCCACGGCCCAGCGATAACCCGTCGCGGTGGACTCATCTTCCTGAAGAGTCACCTCAGCGGCATATGGCGCGCCATTGTGAGAGAAGCGGGATACCAGGCTTTCATTGTGCAATGCTGCGCTGATGCCTTGAGGCGTCATCGGGAAGTCAGAGACGCTCAACACCGTACCCAGCATCATGCCGAACTCTTCGCGCTTGACGGTGCTCGGCTCGAGATGGACCGCCATCCCCGGCCTGATCTGCTTGCCATGTTCAGCCGGGATATAGACGACGGCCTGCAGCTTGCGGCCCTCGCTTTCGATCTGGACCACGGGCATCCCGACCGTGAGCACCGAGCCGGGAGAGATCTTCACTTCGAGGACACGGCCTTCCATCGGACTGAGGACCTGCGTATTCTGGCTTAACTGCTCCGCGGCTGCACTCACCTGCCGGCGCGCTTCGTTCAGGGTGAATTCGGATTGCTGAACGTCGCGTTCGCGCTGTGTCTCCAGGTCCGTCTTCTGCGCCCTGAGCTTGAGAATCTCATTCTGCGCGTCGAGGCGGCGTTGCTGCGCATCGCTTAGTTCCTGGCGCCGGTCCTCCAGACTGCGTCGCGTCGTGTAGCCCTTCGCGAGCAGCCCTTCGAGGTTCTTGACGTCGACCGACAGATAATCGACGCGCTGGCCGGTCGCCTTGATGACTTGCTCGAGCGCGGCTTCGAGTTTCTCGAAATTCTGGCTCTTGGCGGCGAGCTCGGCTGCGACCTTCGACTTGAGGTCGGTATATTCGCGCTGGCGCTCCCGGAATACTTCGACCGCCGCCTTGTGCTTCTGCTCAATGTCGGTCTGAACGATCTGAGCGATCGGCTGACCAAGGTCGACGTGGTCGCCGACCGTGACGGCAACGGACTGTAGCCGGCCGGCAGCGGCCGAGACCGCGTCAACCACCTTGCCGCCATTGCTGATCAGGATTCTCTCGCCGGAGACGCGGGTTGGCACGCGCCCAAAAATGCCCCAGACGACCGCGGCCACCACCGCAACGAGGAAAACGACCGTGATAATCCAGTCCGCAGGCCTGGTGATGACGACGAGCTGATCAAGCTGTTCGGGAGAGGCCGCGCGGTCGAGTGCGGTCGCCCGAAATGCCCGTTGCGGCTCGGAGGTCGCACTCCTATTCTCAGGTTGTCCGAGCGTTTCCGAGGTGGACATATCAGCACGCAAAGGACTGAATTGATTGAATGAATATGCCGGCATTTTCGCATAGATCAGACGTGGTCACAACAACGACCGGCGCGAAATCGGTGCCGAGGTTCGAATGCGCACGCTGAGCGGCAGGGCAACGCGGTTGTTTGCAGTGCACGCGCAGCAGGCCGTGCTCGTGACGAGTGTAGCGCTGGGTCTGCTATGGTCCCCTGTGTCACGGGCCGGGGTCCTTTCCGAGAGCGATCGCAAGCAGGCGGAAAGCTTGAAGCCGTTGTTTGCGAATCTGATGAGTGATCTCGTCGAGACCGTCAAGCGCTCGGACGTGCCGAACGGGGACATCGTCTGTGTCAACTCCACGATCCGCGAGCTTCTGCAGATCTCCGACGAACTCGCCAGTTACGAGTATCTGATCACGATGGAGAAGGATTTGACCGACGTCGGTGACGACAGTCCGTTGCGAGGTGTCGTCAAGTTTGCGGTCGATAAAACCAACGTCATTCTGACCGGCGAGAGAAAGCGGCTGGTTCAGTTGTCCGAGCAATGCAACAAAAATCCGGTGGGGTTCGGCAAGGCACAGGAGGCCTTGAGAGTCATCGATACAACGACTGGCGTCCTGAACTCCATCCGCGATCGCCTGTAACGCGCCACGCGTTTGCCGACGCCGAATGCGGGATCTGCCGGCGGGTCCCTGGTCCCACATTGCGCACGCTCCTTCGTGTTCTCTGCCATGTCTTCGGGGCGGATCGTTCTTTCCTGAACTCCGCGCGGCCACAATAGCCCTGCCAATCAGATAGAGCGTGATTTGCATCACTGGATGCGATTGTGCGCGATGACGGGCCGGGGTTCGACGAATGGCGACGTTCGCCTCACCCTTGGAATCCGCGCGGCTCGGATCCGCCAGCTTGATCGCGGTATGTGCAGCTCAGTGATAATCCTCACTGAGACCTCCGGGCAGCTGAGACATGTTGCACTCTGGTTGCGGGGTGGTCCCGCACCATGAACACAGCAAGGAGGACTGAGATGACACGTAGCATCCACGACGATGCAGCGACTCGCGAACTTTCCATCGACGAACTCGACGCGGTGGCCGGCGGCAAATGGAGCTGGGGAGATTTCGCCAAGTCGCTGTTGGGCGGCGGGGTGACGGGCGGCATGGGTGGCGCGGCAGTTGGCGGCATCGGCGCCGTACCCGGTGCCATTGGCGGCGGTCTCCTCGGCGGGATCGGGTACTGCATAAGCCAGCTGTTTTGAGCATACTGTCCGACCAAAGCGAGACTCAGCGCGAGTCCGCATCATGGGTTTCGCTTTGGCGGCAAGCATGATCTCAAGCGGCACAAGCTCAACAGATGAGAGGAGAGTACCATGCAGAAAATTCGGGAGTTGACGACTGACGAACTCGATTCCGCCTGCGGTGGAAGCCGCAGTAATGGCGGAGCCAGCGGTTCGGCTGTTTCCGATTTCATAAATTGGCTTTTGAGCCAACTTCACATTCCCACCTCGCCGGGAGGACCCATTCGGAGCTAGCTCCGACCTGGCTCTAGCCTTGGGCTACCGAAAAAGGATCGAGGGATGCGAGGTCTCGGAAACGAGAACCTCGCATTACTTTTAGTGGCAGTGGGGCATGTCGATCTGCGACGTTATCGCTGTGCCTCAATCCAAAGGAACATCGGCGATCCCGTGAAAAGCGTGAGTTTGCATCGCCTGTATGATCTGCGTGATCAAGATCACAGCGCACTGCGCGTTGACGCGGCAAGCTGCACCCGGATGACACGATCATCCGTTCACCTTAGACAGATGGAGACTTTGATGAGTGCATACCAGAATGAGCATCAGACGGTCCGTCCGCTGTCGGACGAGGAATTTGAATCCGTGACCGGCGGCTGCTTCGGAATCCCGGTTTCCGACGGTCATGGTGGGGTCATTTATGTTTCTCCGACGATCGGGCGTGGTCCATGGCTCCCGACGAGCACCGGACCCACCTTTCCTGCGGGTGGTCCGTTCGGACCGTTTCCGGCGTGATCAACCGGCAGGTGCGCATCAGAGCCGGCACTCTGTACAATGCCGGCTCTGAAGTTGCGCATGAACCGGCGCAACGAAGCTCCTCGGTGTAATCACGCGGGCTAGACGAGGGGCGCCGGTTCATGTGAACGAGCGGACGCTGTACTCACTGGGGTCGCCGGGCTTGCTGCCGCCGCGAGTGACAGTATAGTAGCGCGATGGCTGTCAGCTCTCCCGAATTGAAAGCTTTCCTGCTCGCCACGCCTTTCTTCGGAGGGCTGTCAGATACAAGCCTCGATCTGTTGATTTCAATGCTCGTCGAGCGCGGCTTCGACGTCGGCGCCACGATCGTAGCGGAAGGAGAGCCGGGGCGCTCAATGTTTATCGTTCACTCCGGCGAGCTCGTCGTGAGCAGGCTTGGGCATTTGGGACGCCCAATTCGGATGGCAAGTCTTGGGCCTGGTGATTTTTTTGGCGAGATGACGCTCATCGAAATGCAAAATCGTTCGGCTTCCGTCGCGGCGCAAAGCGCAACTGTCCTGTACGAGCTAACGGCTCGAAACCTTTATATGTATTGCAAGGCAGACATCCACGCCTATGTCCTCGTGATGCAGAATATCAGCCGCGAACTTTGTCGGAGGCTTCGTCGCGCGGATGATCGGATTGCCGAGCTACTGGCGCATCAGGCAGAGCAATAGGTTACAGTCCTGAGAGCCGTTCAAAAAACTGACCCAAGAGTCCTGACATCGTTGCATTGATTCTGCCGCTGCCATCGCCAGCGGACTAACAATTGCGGTGGTGCCGCAAGCCGAATTGTGGAAGCGGGCGATGGATGCCGCAGTGGTACTGGCGAAGCGGCCGGCCGGCGCGTTCAGCGTCGCTAAGCGTTTGATGCACGACCAGGAGCGGATCATGGATCGGGCGGTGGAGGAAGAGCGGCTCTTCCACGAGTGGTTTGGGACGCCTGAAGCACGCGAGGCCTTCGAGGCCTTTGTCGAACGCAGGCCCCCGACTTTACGAAGCTGTCTTGACGACTAGAGGATTTGGTAGGTTCGCCGACCAGATTTGGTGGTGACGGATCTCGTACGAGTGGCGGTTCTTTGCGGACTATCGAACCCGACGTTTCGAGCGGGGCTGCTCCCCGGCAGCGAAACAAGGCGTCAAAATGGTGTCTTGCGACGTAGCGGACGCCTCTTGCCGAGGCCATGGTAGTGGAGAAGCCCGCGGGTTTTGGCCGGCGGGATTCTCTACTGCGTCGAGGCTGCCGGTTGGAGTTCACCGATCCGAGGCTGCTGGCGACGACAAAAATGCTAGGTCGTGCACGGAGACCTGCGAGTTCATTAGGCCGATTCTCGGCAGCGCACGCCAAGGCGCCGGCAAAGGCGGGTGCATCATTCAAACAGGCGGCTGGCCCGATGTCTTGTTGAAGCCGTCGAAGAAGGCGCCGTAAACCTGTCGATTTGTCAACCCATCGCAATTTACATATGACGGATACACACCGGTTCCAGCTGGTCCATTCGGGCAGAACTGGTAGCCGTCCTGCAGGCTGCCGCTCGCGAGATCGAGCTCGGCGTCATTCAACTCGTCGATCATATTCGTTCTCCCTTGCTGTGATGAACACCGCGTTCATCGAGTTGCGAGCATGGCAGCTGAGATCCTTTGTCACCGTGACTAAGGTCACCGTTCTTCGTTGCCGCAGGCTGGCTTAGAAGTGGCATCGGAAGGCGAGGTCTGGTGCACTCAAGGGCGCTTTGATTGGACCGATAGGGCAGGTCCTTCCTTTTGACGCCGTCAGTTTGCGCTTGGTCGTGTTAGCTACACATCGGCGAGGTCGCTTCTGATGCAAGTCTGGTGCGGCAGTGCTTCAGCCTCCGGTTACCGGACAACGATAAGTCAGCGGTCAAAACGTCTCGATAACCCCGCGCAGGCGAGAGCGGCGACTGGCCGTGAAATCTCCGTTCCTCGCCGATACAGCGCGCAACCCACATCGCTGTTTTCTGCAAAAACCTATCAGTGCCCTCACAACGTCGATCTGGACGCGGCGAGATGGCCCGACGAGATGCGTCTGTCCGATCTCGAGCCGCCGCTCGCCTGCTTGAGTTGTGGCAAGCAAGGCTCGATCATCGTTCGTTAGCCGTGCCGCTCAAATCGAGCGCCAGCCGCGTCGATTTTTACGTGTGTGACGTGCGTCACAGCACCCGTCGCTCGGAGCTCGTATCCATCGTGCACCAGGTGGCGATGCAGCCGCCGGCAACAGGAGGAAAGCAGATGGAGATGACGAGCATTCGTGAACTGTCAACCGACGAGCTGGGAGCAGTTTCGGGGGGGAAGCCGTCGAGCCCGGTCAGTGTTCCTGGAAATGCGTTCGACAAGCTGCTGGCGGCTATCGACAGAAATCTTGCGATGGTGAAGGACCTAAAGCCGGGCGGTTACCTTCCGCCCGCCTAAGCCAGTGACGCTGCATCCGTGAGTTCCGTGCCCAAATACGGCCTCGGTGCTTGCTGCCCTCGGAGAACGCCGTTGGGAGTCATACTCCCAGCGGCGCATTTCGCGCCATGACGTCGATCCGCGCTGAGACGCAAGGCCGCGGGTCGGCAACGGAGCTGAAATGCCCTTGAGGCTGATTGGAGCCTTGGCTCTTCATCGTCGAGATCAGCGACTGAAATCGCAGCAAATGCGAACGCCCTCGGAGCGCAGCATTCTCATCCAGATGCTTCCGCACTAGGTGCCCGAGTTCGTGCCGGATAATCCACTCAAGTGCCCGGAGAAAGATCACGCTTCCATTGCGATTGTCGTCAGTGGGCGGTTGGGCGGTTGGCGTCGGCGCTTATCCCCTTCACCCTCACTTGGTTTGCCTGACGCTTTCGCGAACTTGCGCGCGAACGAAAAGTGGACGTATCTGGTGCGGTCGTCGTTCTGCGGGCAACGAGAATCTAGTAAGACATTGATCTCATTGGTGGGCCTGGCAGGACTCGAACCTGCAACCAGACCGTTAAGAGCGGCTGGAAAGGGAAGGTGGCCGTCGATTTTCATAGAGTTCTTCTGGAGTTTGCCCGCTTTCGTTAGCCATATGAACGAGAACAACACGTCACGCAGCAACCCGTCCAGGTTTGCTCGCGGCAGCGGCCGGTCTCATGTCGTGCGCTCAATACGGTTGTTTTCCGCCAGCCGCGATCGATCAGGGACTTCGAGCAAATCAAACGAGCGATCAGTCACTTTCGACACGACAAAAGCTGTGGTCGCGGCAAGCGATTGCGCCTGCGTCTACTTCGATCCGGCGAGCTCGAATGTGATCTGCCTCTCGTTGCGGCAAACAAATTCGATCAGCGCGATTGCCACGCGACGGAGCTTGTCGACGCAAGGAGGGCGTGTCATAGTTTTATTGCTGGTGTCATCGTTTTGTTGCTGGACCCAGACTATGTTTCGTTACTTTTAGTAAATTTAAAGCCGGCCGCTCGTTGTTCGTAAGAGGGCGCTGCGATGAATCTTTTTATCAGCCTTTCGATTGTTGGGTTTTCATTCCCGCGTCGTTCACCCGCCAAATTGGATCGCCTCAGAATCAAAGGCGCATTCCTGGACTCGGTCACTCCCTGATCTGCCTCACCCCGGGCGCGAATTCGTCCGGGGGCTGTCGTTGCATGAATGATTTGTCTGCGCCGTCAGGTTCATTTCCAAATGGAGCATTCCAATGGGCATTCATTGGCGCTGGAACAAGGAAGCTTTTAAGCGCTCCGCGTTCGAATCGCTCCTTGACAAGGTCGTCCGCGAAATCTTCCCGGCACGCGCCATAAAACGGCGCCGCGCGGGAAGCGCGGTGCGTCCCGCGGCCAAAGCAAAACGTCAGAGCTTCACACTGGAGCCGATCGAGCCGCGCCTGCTGCTGTCGGCCGATCTGTCCTACGGCAGCTCCGGCTCAAGCGAATTCTGGGTGAAGGCGGTCGACAGCACGCATGTGCAGCTGTTCAACGATGCGACGCTGACCGACGCGAGCCATCAGGTGACGTCCGCCCAGCTGCTGAGCGGCGGCCAGCTGACGATCGAGCGCGGCACGCTGCTTGGCGTCAACCTCGGCGACCTCAAGAGCGACACGATCCATATCGACGCTGACACGTTCTCGACCCTTGACGCCAGCGCGACCGGCATAGCCAACAAGAACCTGCTCGACATTACTTTCGACGGCGGCGACCAGCGCGCTTTCCAGGACCATATCAAGCTGGACAAGGATGCCAGCCTGCAGTTCGGCCTGTCGGTCACCAGCAACTCGGAGATCACTGCCACCAACAGTCTCACCGTTGCCGGCGATCTGACGCTCAAGTCCGACCAGATCGGACTGACCGGCGCGCTTCCCGGTGCCGGCTTCATCCCGGGCTTCTCGCAAGCGGCCGTGGCGATCGGCAATGCCGGAATCACCCTGGACGCCGCCAACTTCCTGGCGACGGGCGGCAACGTCACGCTGGAGGCGCACTCCAACTTCAATATCAGCACCGGCGGCGCGGACGATGCCAGCGGCATCGGTCAGTTCAGCCTCAACGATCAGTCGATTCTCAACGCCAATATGGGCACCAGCAACCTGTCGAACGTTTCGCTGGTCCTGAGCTTCAGCAGCGTCAAGGTCGATATCGGCGACGGCTCGACGGTCAAGACCCAAGGCAGCGGCGATATCAGCATCAATGCGCTGGTCGACGACGCCGGCGGCGGCATCATCGGTACGGCGAAGAACAACAGTTCGGTCAACTTCGCGGTCACCGTCGGCAGCGCCGACCCCGAGGTGCTGATCCACGGCGGTTCGCAGGTCACCTCGGCCGGCAAGATCGACGCTCGCGCCACGTCGGACATCAGCACGTTGAAGACCGAGGTCGTCGGTCCCGACTCCGGCGACGACAACAGCAACTCCAAGCTGGACGGTGCGGTGGCCGTGACGGTGTTCGAGAGCAAGGCCGTGGCCGCCGTGTTCGATTCGGCCCAGCTCAGCGCTATCGATGCGACGACCGTCACGGCGAGCAGCAGGGTCATCGGCGACACCAAGGCAGACGCGACGGGTGTGACGGCCGGCGCCGCGGTCGCGGTTTCCGTCCTGTACGGTGACACGACGGCATCGGTCGACGGGGCATCCGTCGACGGCAGTTCCGTTACCGTCAGCGCGGCTTCGGACCGCGAGTTCAGTACCGCATCGACGTCGTCCACGGATGGCTCGTCGCAACATGACGGGGCCAGTGCCGACAATCCGAGCGAGAACGTGCTGTCGACCAACAAGGCGACGACGGCCGACAATACATCCACCGGAGCGGCGGGCACCGAGAGCAACATTACGTTCGCCGGCGCGGTCTCGGTCGGCGTCGACCTCGGGGCGACGTCGGCGTTCATCAACAATGCCACGATCGGCCATGCCGGCACCGGTGCGGTTACGGTGCTGGTCGACCCGATCGACATTATTTCGGTCACCGCCGACGGCTCCAACACGGGTACCGGAAACAACGGGGTCGGTGTCGCCGTCGCCATCGACACCGCCACCCGCGACAATCTTGCGTTTGTCGGCGGCGTCACGACGATCGCTACGGACGCGCTCAGCATCCAGGTCCAGCCGTCGACTGCAAGCAGCTTCGATGCCGAGGCGACCTCGGGCGCCGGCGATCCAACCAAGGTCGGTGTGGCCGGCTCATTGGCCGTCAACGTGATCCTGACGACCAACGAGGCCTATATCGATACCGGCTCGTCGCTGACGCTGCTCGGCAGCCCGGACGTCCTGATCGAAGCCGATTCAAACATCACGATCACGACCAAGGCGCTACCGGGAGGAGAGGGCGGCAGCGACGCGACGAAGTTCGGCATCGGCATCTCGATTGCGGTCGGATACGGCCAGGACGAGACCGCGGCGTTCCTTGGCAACAATGCCGGCGTCAGCGGCGCGAAGGGGGTGAGCCTTCTTGCCGACTCGGACCACAAAATGGACACCGAGGCAACCGGCGGCGGTCAGGGCCAGACGGCGATTACGCCGATCATTGCGATTTCGGTCGCCGACAACGACACGCACGCGACCCTTGGCACCGGCTCGCTGCTCACGGTCGGAGTCGATGGCTTCAGCGCATCCTCGACGCTGACAGATACGGTGCAGACGATCGCCACCGGCGACACGAAGTCCAGCAAGACCGGGGTCGGAATCTCGATCTCGCTGTCGATCGTCAACGACAGCTCGCTGTCGACCACGAACCGCGACATCGCCTCGAGCGGCATCGCCGCGTTCATGTCGAGCGCGATTTCACTCAGCGAAAGCATCTCCAGGGCCAGCTCGAAGGGCGGCGAGGACGATGATGCTTCGAAGGGCGAGGATAGCGACAACAGCAGCGTCGACGGCAAGACCGATGCACAAAAGAGCTTTGCCAACAATGAGAAGGCGAGCGGCGGGCAGACGTTCAGCTTTACTGCGGGCAACGTCAATACGACCGCCGATACGATCCAGCTCGGATCGGGCCTCAACACCGGCGACGAGGTGAAATTCCATATTCTCGATGCGACCTCCGGCGAGGGCTTGCTCAACAACCAGAACTATTATGTGCGTGATGTCGGCGGCGGCAATTACAAGTTCTACCATTCGGCCGATGACGCGAAAAACGACAAGAATGCCGTCAACTTGATCGGTTCGCCCAACGGCAGCCAGGAGTTTGTTTCGGTCGCGCCGACGCCGTCCCGCGACACCACCACCGAGGGCACCGATCCGAACAAGACCCAGAGCGACAAGCGGCCGTCCGCGTCGACGTCCAGCGGGTCGGTCAGCGTTGCCGGCGCAGTTGCCATCAATATCGAGAACGGCAAATCGATCGCGTCGATTCCGAGCGGGCGGCACGTCACGGCGACAGGCCTCGTCTCGACGCTGTCGATTGCCAATATCGACAGCCACGCAATCGCCAATGGCGTCGCCACCGCGAGCGGCGGCACCGGCGTTGGCGCGGCGGTGCCGATTAATGTCAGCAACATCACCAATCTCGGCTACATCGGGAGCGGCGCCGTGGTCAGCGGTGGCGGCATCAGTGCCGGGGCCGTCATGGCGGACCGCGAAATCGCGGCGCCGGCTATCGCGCCTAACGTCGTCACCCAAGACGGCGTCGATGACAGCGTCTTCAAGGAGGATTCGATCTTCGTCGGTCTCGATTCCGGCCTGAAGAACGGCGACGAGGTGCTGTACACCCCGAAGGGTTCTTCGATCCAGGGGTTAAGCTTTGGTGATAGCTACTACGTCAACGTCGCCGAGGACGGCACGATCCGCCTCTATGGTGACGGCACGGGCAATGGCAATGGGCTATCGGACGCCAAGGCCGGCAACGACAACTACGTCAAGCTCAAATCCACCGGAGGTGGCTCTGAGCACGATTTCTTCAAGTATGTCGACCTCCCCGGCGGTGCAGGTACCGCCCCGAATCTGCTCAGCCCGATCAAGTTCAACCCGCAAGGCACGGTCACGCTGTTCAATGCCGGCGACGACAGCGAGCTGCGTACCGGCGATCAGGTTGCTTACGACGCGGTGGGTGGCACGGCGGTCGGCGGGCTGACACAGAAAACCCAAACCTATTACGTCATCGATCTGACCGAGGGACATTACCAGCTGGCCGCGTCACGTGACGATGCGATTGCGGGCACGGCGATCGGCTTGACTGGCACCGGGAATGACAGCCAGGTCCTGCACGACACGACGCATTCGAGCCTCGCCGACGCTGCGTCCGGCGCTGGCGATGGCAAGATCGGCGTCGCCGGCTCCGTGGCCATCAACGTCGTCAACAACGATAGCGAAGCGGTGCTCGGCCGCGGTGGCGCCGCGACGCTGACGGTCACCGGTGGCGGAGATGTCTCGGTCGTTGCCGTGAGCGATGAAGCGAATATTGCGATTGCCAGGCCGTCCGACGGCGACGTCAGCGGCACGAATGTCGGCGTGGGCGCGTCTGTGGCGGTCAACGTCATTGGTCCCGACAGCAATCACAACCTGATCGAGGCCGCGATCACGGACGGCACCACAATCAGCGGCACGATCGGCGCGTTGACGGTATCGGCAACCTTGGGCGACGCATCCTACACCCACGGTGAGAATGGCGCCGAATCGTCTTCAGGCGTGGCGGTCGGCATCAGCGCCGCCGTTGCCGTCATCGACGACACCGCCAGCGCCTATGTTGGAACGGATGCGGTCAACGGCACCGGGATCTCCGGCACCGGCGATGTCACGATCACCTCGTCTGTGACGGCGGACGATTTGACCGAAACCGACGCGAAGGCGGCAGGCAAGAGCGTGGGCGTCGGCGCCTCCGTGTCGGTTGCCGTGGTTGACGTCGAGAACAGCGCCGAGGTGGCGCGCGGTATCTCTACGACGCTCGGCGGTTTCACGCTGCAGGCGACCGCGGCAGTATCGAGCGTGGCGGAGGCGGTAGCCACCGTCAGCGGTGCGTCCAGCGACAAATCGGACGACAACGATACAACCAAATCGTCCAAGACGTCTGACGATCAGGCCAACAAGCAGCTGAGCGGCAACGCCGGCAATGCCGGAAGCAGCACCACATCGTTGAGCGGCGCATCGGGTGGCAGCACCGCGACGAGCGAGTCGAGCAGCGGCGAGAGCAAGAGTTCCGGTGAGGGCGGCAAGAGCTCGAGCGGTGTCGGCGTGGCCGCGGCGGTCGCGGTCAACGTGCTCACGTCGAACAACACTGCCAAGATCACCCATGGAGGCAACATCAGCGCGAATGCCGCGCTCAAGGTGTCGGCGCAAGCGGAAGTGGATTCCGTTGCCAAGGCCGTTGGTGCGTCGATCGCGATGAACAACAGCACCAATGTAGGTGCTGCGGTTGGCCTCAACGTGGTAAATGCGACCAACAAGGCCCAAGTCACCGGTGCGTCCAAGATCTCCGGTAACGGCATCACCATCGAGGCGGTCGTTCCGACGGGCAAGGCCGACGATTTCATCGCCTGGGGTGCCGCGGCGGCCGCAAGCGGCGACAACGGCAAAGCCTCGGTCGCCGGGTCGATCGGCATCAACGTGATCCATCAATTCGAAACGGAGGCCTCGACGGCCGCCGGGTCGCATCTGGAGTCTGGCGCAGACACCAGCGTGACCGCCACGGCGAACTTTGATTTGCAGACCGTCGCGGCGGCTGCGGCGTTCTCCGAGGGCGGCAGCGGATTCGGCGCGACCATCAACGTCGCGGTGATGAACGACGTCTCGACGAAGGCATTCATCGCCGGCGATGCCGATGAAGCCGGCGCGCTGACGGTCGATGCGGAAAGTGCCCTCAACCCGACGCCCATCGCCATTCCGCACGTCCCGGCCGGCGCCGATCTGACCCTGACCTCGGTCGCCGTGGCGGGCTCGGCCAGCGGCGGCAACGCCGCGGCCAGCGGCTCGTTTATCGTCAATGTTCTCGATATCACCGTCGACGCGCATATCGACACCGGGAGCCAAATCAACAAGGGCGACCTCTACACCTCAAGCGCAGGCCAGACCATCACGGTCAAGGCGGTCAACGAGACCGAGATTCGCAGCGTTGCCGGCGCGCTTGGCGTCACGACCGGCTCGACCGGGATCGGTATCGGTCTCGATGTTGAGATTCTGACCAAGCATACCTTCGCCTATATCGGCAGCCAGGCCATGGTGCAGGCCGGCGGCGCTGTCAGTGTGACGGCGACCTCGACAGAGACGATGCTGTCGATCGCGGGAACCGTCGGGGTGGGCGATGATATTGGCCTGACCGCCTCGGTGGCGATCGCCGACATTCATGGAGACACTGAAGCCTATATCGACGGCGGTGCCCACGTGGACTCCGACGCCGGTGTGACGGTCGACGCCTCCAGCAGTTTCACCACGACCATGATCGCTGGTTCTGTCGGCGCCGGCGGTGATGCCGGCATCGGCGTGGCGAACACGACCTTGGTGCACTCGGATACGGTGCTGTCGTATGTCGGCTCGTCCGCCGAGGTGAGTGCCGGCGGCGATGTTGATATCACGGCCTCGGCAGGTGAGGACATCATCACGATTGCGGCCGGTATCGCGGTTGGCGGCGATGCCGGGGTCGCCGGCTCGGCGGCGGTCAACGTGCTCGACGAGACGACCACGGCCTATGTCGGCCCGGGCGCGACCGTCACCACGAGCGTCGGCAGCGGCGGCAGTCTGAACGTCAGCGCGAGCGATCCGACCTCGATCGTGTCGGTGGCCGGTTCGCTCGGCATTTCGGGCGGCGTTGCGGCTGGTGTTGGCGCCGATGTCGGCGACATGACCAAGCACACCTATGCCTATATCGACTCGGGCGTGACTGCGACCATCGACGGGAACATCACCGTCGACGCCGAATCGAGCGAAAGCCTGATTTCGGTGGCCGCCGGCATCGGCGTGGGTGATGTGGGAGTCGCTGCCGACGCGGGCGTCCACGTGTTCGATCTGCATACCCGCGCCTTCATCGGCGACGATCCGGACAACGCGTCCGGCTTCGGACCGGGGGACGTGCATGCGACCGGGAGCATCTCGGTTGCGGCCAACGATGCCTCGGACATCAATGAGGTCGTCGGCGTGCTGGCGGCCGGGTCGGTGGGCGTGGCCGCAGGCGTCGGCGTCGACGTCTTCACCAAGGATACCGAGGCCTTCATCGGCGTCGGTGCCAACGTCACTGCCGACGGATTTGGCACCGGCCTGTCGGTGAATACTGGCAGGTTCGATCCCCAATTCGACACCAACGCGGCGACCTTCGACCCGCAGGGCGGGTCGGCCGGCGTCAAATCGGGTGACGCCTCCACCTTCAACGACGCGACCAGCAGCGATCCCAATGTCAGGGCGAATCTGAAATCGCAAGGGCAGGTCAATACGCCGCAACTCGGCGACATGGACCTGAACAACAATAACAGCAAGACGCAGATGAAATCCGAGGATCCGTCGCTGAGCGGCAGACGGTCTGCACCGGTCCACCTGGCGCCGGGCTTCCACGGTCTCGCCGTCGCGGCGACCAACACGGACGCGATCCGAACCTTCACCATCGCATTTGCGGCCGGTTCCGTGGGCGTTGGCGTGTCCGCCGGCGTCGACGTCGTTCACGCCACCACGAAGGCCTATATCAGCGACAACGCGACCATCAACACCGACACGCCGAATGCGGGGCTCGGACCCAGAGCCCAATCCGTGCTGGTTGGCGCCGGCGACGATTTCTACCACCTCGCGATCGGCGTCGGCGTCGGCGTCGGCGGCGTGGGCGTGGCGCCGAACGTCGGCGTCAATGTCGTCGGTGATCCCGCATCGAATCCATCGCCTTCATCTACGGAAGCCTTCATCGGCAAGTCGGCTATCGTCAACGCACTCAACGATGTGGTCGTCGAGGCTACCGCATCGGAAGACACGGTCCTGGTCGGTATCGCTGTGGGAGGCGGTGGGGTCGGCGTCGGCGCCAACGTCGGCGTGATGGTCATCAACGATATCACCAAGGCGTTCATCAATGATGGCGCGCATGTTACCGCCCACGGCGACGTGTTCGTTTCGGCCGTCGACGACAGCCATGTCTTCATCTTGTCCGGAGCGCTTGGCGTCGGCGGATCGGCCGGTATCGGCGCTGCGGTCGGCGTGCTGGTGTTCGACAAGGACACGCAAGCTTTCATCGGTAACGGCGCGCACGTGGATGCGTTCGGCGGCGGCGGAGAAAATGGCGTGCTCACGGGCGACATCACGTCCGGAAGCTTCGACAAGGCGACCAAGAGCGGGGTCATCGTTCAAGCAGAGTCGAGTGAAAATGTCCTGCACATCGTGGCTGCGGGCGGCGGCGGCTTCGTCGGCGTGTCCGGCGCCGTCGGCGTCACGTTGATGAATACAGACACCGATGCGATCATTGGCCAGAATGCCGTCATCAACGGCGACCAGGTGGATGCGCATCCGGGCCAGAACGTCTACGTCAACGCTGCCGATGCGGTGTCGGTACAAACCTTCGTCATCGGCGTCGCGGCCGGATTTGCCGGAATTTCCGGTGCAATCGACGTCGGCACGTTGAATGCGAATGTCAGGGCGGATGTCGAGCCCAACGCGGATGTTCACGCCAGTGGCGACATCCATGTCGATGCCCTCAGCCTGAAGAACTTCAGCGGGTTCGACGCCAGCGGCGCGTTTGGTGCGGTCGGAGTCGGCGGGACGGTGAGCGTCTGGTCGATCGGCACGCAGATTCAGAAGACCACGACCGACAATACCGGCACGCAGACCAAGAGTGCGCTGGATGGCGGCGGCAACTCCGCGGATACTTACGCGACCGGTCAGGTCGACAGCGGCACCGGGCTGGCGACCGGAAGCAGCGGCAAGGGCGGCGGGTTCGGCAATTTCTCGTCGGATGCGACGGGCAACCCGAACACCAATACCAACCGCGTGCATCAGGGCACCCAAAAAGCGCTGGCCGACCTGGGCAGCAGCGTGCCCACGGGGAGCGCCATCTCGGGCGAGGAAGACGCTGCTCCGCAGCCGAAGAATCAGAATCCCGCGGCAGTGCCGCTGGGAACGACGGCGGTGGTGGAAGGCGGCGCAAACTTGACGGCCGGCGGCGCGATCGGCGTCACCGCGAATGAATCCGACACCATTACCGTAGCCGCCGGCCAGATCGCAGCCGGCATCGTCGGCGCCGGGGCGTCCGTCGCCTTGCTGTCGGTCTCCGATAATGTCGCCGCCTTTGCCAACGGAAACCTCAGTGCGAGCGGCAACATCGATGTCAACGCCTTCCTCAATGAAGGTCTGAACCTGACCGCCATCGACGGCTCGGTGGGCTTCGTCGGGATCGGCGCCGCGGTCGTCGTGATCAATGACAACAGCCTGACCCAGGCGAGCCTCGGCAACGTCACTCAGGCGGGCGACGTGACGGTCAATGCCAGCGATACGCGTAACATACAGCAGCTCACGGGTGAGGTTGCCGCCGGCGGCGTGGCCGCAGGCGTGTCCTTTACTAACCTCAACGTCAGCGGCGGGGCGAATGCGATCGTCGCCAACAACGCCCAGATCGGCCAGTCGGCTGGGAAGACGGTCCATTCGTTGAAATTGACATCGAGTTCGACGGACACCGCGGAAACCAAGACTGTCGCCGTCTCGGCGGGCATCGGCGCGTTCAGCATCAATTTCGCCGAGGACACCATGTCGCCGTCGGTCGATGCCCAGATCGGTGACGGTGCGACCATCAAGACGACCGGCGACGTTACGATCGATGCCGCCGCGGTCGAAAAGCTCGACACGAACATTCTGGGCGTGGCCGCCGGCGGTCTCGCGGTCGGCGCCTCGATCGCCAAGGCGGACGTCGAGCCGCATGTGACCGCCAGCATCGGCAACGGCACGACGGCAGCCAACAACATCTCCGTTACTGCGTCGACCAATCAAGGTGTCGATCCGCATGGCGGTTTTGGCGCCAATGCGGATGGCTCGTCATCGGCGGGCGCTGTGGTTGCGGTGGCCGGCGCCTCGACGACCGCCATCATGAGCCCGGTGATCGAGTCGGCGATCAAGGGCCGGGTGAACGCCTCCGGCAGCGTGCAGGTCAGGGCGATCGGCAACAATCGTGCCGCCGCGACGTCGCACGGCATCGGCGGCGGGCTGGTCGGCGTCGGCGCGAGCATTTCGGAGGCCGATATCAAGGGCTCGACCACAGCGCATCTGGATGGCGAGGTCCGCGACGATACGGGTGGCCCCGGTGCGGTCAACTTGACCATTGAGGCGCTCGATACCGACACGGCGAGCGCGTACTCGCAGGCGGTAGGCGGCGGTCTCATCGCCGGCACGGATAACAGCGCCACGGTCACCATGACGCCGACCGTGCACGGATACATCTCCAGCAACGGTCTGATCAGCACGAGCGGCAACATCAATGTGACCGCAACCGAGAACCCCGAGGGTGATGCCGTCACCAAGGGTGTCACGGGCGGCCTGATCGGCGTCGGCGCATCGAGCGGCACCACCACGATCAACCCTGACGTGCTGGCCTACATCTCCGCCGGGACCGTGCACGCCGGCACGCTCGGCACAAACCAGATCAACGTGAAGGCGACCGCGGCGCCGCCGAACGTCAACGTGCCGACCTACACGATCACATCGATCGATTCGGCCAACGACACGCTGCATGTGGCAGGCAACGGCCTGAGCACCGGCGACGTCATCACCTACGACAACGAAGGTCACACGCTGATCGGAGCCACGGCGACCGGGACGGGCACGGGCAGCCTGGAGACCTCCTACACCGATCCGACCACGATCGACAACAAGACCGGCAATCCGTCGATCGTCATCCGCCCGTACAACGTCATCAGCATCGGCGTCGACGACCTGGCGCTCGGATCGATCTTCGACGGCGCCGCCGTCAACGCGAATACCGACACGATCACATTCCAGACGCCACACAATTTCCAGAGCGGCGACGCGGTAGTTTACGAACCGGGCGCCGGCTCGCCGGTCATCGGCGGTCTCACGGCCGGCACCACGTATTACGTGCGCGTGCTCGACGGCTTCCGTATCAAGCTCGAGACGACGCAGGACCGCGCTCTCCATCCAGAGAATTACCTGACGACGTTCGATCCCTCGCTAATCACCGGCGGCAACACCATCAATGTCGCCAACAACTTCACGGATAAGGAAGCGGTCACCTACGAAGCGCCGCCGGCCGAGTCGTTCAGCGGCAAGCAGGTCGACAGCGGCACGAGCACGATCAAATTCCTCAACGACAACGGATCGCCACTGAACCCGTTCACCAATGGCGAGGTCGTCAGCTATGACAACAGTTCGTCGACCACGACGGGCGTGATTTTCGACAACTCGACCACGCTCAACGTCACCTTCAACCAGACTGCGACGCTCGGCGTCACGTTCGGTAACGACGGTACGCACGACACGATCTCGCGCACCGATGGCAAGAACTGGGTCGATTTCGGCTTCATCCCGGGCGAGCAGATCACCATCACCGGCGCCGGCAACAACAACGGCACCTATACGATTGCCGACAACGGCGTCACCAATTCGACATTGCAGCTGACCAGCAACGGCACGTTCGCGCACAAAGTTATTGCGGCGTTCACGTTCAGCAACAACGGCACCAACGACACGATCCAGCGGAACGACGGCGGCAACTGGCAGACCGGCGGCTATCAGCCTGGCCAGATCATTACGGTCGCCGGAAGCGGCAACGACGACGGGACCTACACCATCGCCGCCGGCGGCGTCGGTAGCTCCACGCTAGTCCTGACATCGAACGGCTCCTTCGCCCACGCCAACACCGCCCAGCTCAGCCTGGGCAACAGCGGCGCCCACGATACGATCACGCGCGCGGATGGCGTGAATTGGCTAAATCTCGGCTATGCCGCCGGGCAACAGATTCATCTCGGCGGGGCGGGCCTCAACAACGGGACCTACACGATCGACGGGAGTTATACGGGCGGTGCGACGCTGGTGCTGACGAGCAACGGCGCCTTCGCGCAGACCGACGCGGTGAGCGTCACCTTCGGCAACAACGGGACCAACGACACCATCAAGCGCGCCGATGGGCTGGACTGGTCGACCCTCGGCTATGCCATCGGGCAGCAGATCGTCATCAGCGGCAACGGCGACAGCAACGGCACCTACACGATCGACGCCGGCTTCGCGGGCGGCGATACGCTGGTGCTGACGTCAAACGGCACGGTTGTTGCAGAAGGTCCCGAAACGAAGACTTTCGCAAAGCCCGACACGGTCAGTATCACCTCTGAAACCTTCGCGAACCCGGTAGCTGCGCCTCTCGTGGCGAAGTCGATCTCGGTGGTCTCGCAGCCGGCCGAGACCAAGACGATCGCCTTGGGCCTCGCCACGATCACCCGCACCGACGGCCTTAGCTGGCTCGGCGCAGGCTTCGCGGCAGGGCAGCAGATCCACATCTCCGGCGCGGGCAGCAACGACAATACCTACACCATCGCCGATCATGGTGTGACCGCGTCGACGATCGTGCTGACGGCATCGGCTGGCTCCGTGACGGCGGAGGGGCCGGAAACCAAGACGATCAACATCGTGAAGGACGCCAAGGGCAATCCGGTGCTCGACACGATCACGCGCACCGATGGCGGCAGCTGGCTGTCGGCCGGTTATGCGCCCGGTCAGCAGATAACGGTGTCAGGCGCCGGCAACAACAACGGCACGTACACGATTGCCGCGAACGGTGTCAGTGCTTCCACACTCGTGCTGACGGTGAGCGGATCGCTGATACCGGAAGGTCCTGATGTCAAGACCATCAGTTCGCAGGGCGCAGCGATCGGCGGCCTGGCCGCCGGCAGGGATTATGTGGTGGCCAACGTCAACACCGGCACCGGCACGTTGCAGCTGTTGTCGACCGAGGTGGTGGCGGTCAACTTTACCCGCCACGACGCCCAGAACGACAATGGCAACGATACGATCGATCGGACCGATGGCGGCAGCTGGATCAACGACGGCTTCTTCGCCGGCGAGACCATTTCGATCACCGACACCGCCGGCAACAACAGGAATTTCACGATCGCGGCCGGCGGGGTCGGGACGACATCCCTGACGCTGACGGTGAAGGATACCGTGACGGTCGAACACGATTCGGCAGCGAGGATCGACAACACCACGCCGATCACCTTGTCTCAGCCGGCGGCGGGCGGCAGCGTGACGCATACGCTCGTCAAGGCCGGGGACCTGCCGATCGGCGGCCTCACCAGCGGCCAGACCTATTACGTCATCAATCCCGGCAACAGCACGACCTCGTTCCAGCTGGCCCTGACGCCCGGCGGCGGCGCGATTGGCCTGACCGTGGCACCGGGAGCGTCGAACAACCACAGGATCGGGCCCGAAGGCATCGACCTCAATGCGTCCTCGGGATTGCAGGAACTGCGCATCGATATCACCGGTGGGCCCGGTGTGGACGGCCAGCAGCAGCTGCTCGGTCCGGGCGGCGTGCCGTTGAACGTTGTCTCGCCACCCTCCGGCGACGGCATCTCTTCGGCCGTCGGCAACGGATCCGGTGGCGGCTTCGTCGGCGTCAACACAAACCACGGAACGCTGACGGAGAATCCCACCGTCACCGCGTATGTCTCGGCCGGGATCGCCACCGCGGGCGGCGACGTTTCGATCATCGGCAGCTCGATCACCAACTCGACCGCCAGCGCCAAGAACGACACCGGCGGATTTGTGGGCGTCGGCGACTCCACGAGCGAGAACGACCAGGCCCCCACCACGATCGTCTACGTCGACTCCGGGACGCATATCGTAGCCGGCGGCAACTTCACGCTCACGGCGAATTCGCTGTCGCAGGCGACTGCCGCGACGCGATCGATCACCGGCGGCTTCGTCGGTGTGGCCAATGCCACGGCAAATTCGACTATCGATTACACGACAAGCGCGACCGTCAAGGCGAACGCCGACGTGCTGGCGGGCAACACGATCAATGTGGCCGCCGACACCAAGATCGGAGATCCGAACACCGGCAGCGGCCAGTCGACCAACGCCTATGCCAGCGGCATCGGCCTCGGCGGTGACGGGCATGCCCACGCCAACAACACGATCGGGCACGTCAACCCCGACAACTCGATCAGCCCCAGCCACACGACGGCCGACGTCGCCAATGCGGCCTCGCTGTCAGCGCGCGCCGTCCGGGTGGCGGCGACCGTGTCGCGGCTCAACTCCGTCGCGCACAGCGAAGGTTATGGCGCCGGATTCATCGCCATCGGCTCCGGCAACTCCAACATCAACAGCGTCACGGCGAATAAGGTGTCCTTGGACGATTCAGCCGCCGTGACCGGCTATGAAGGCGTCGATTTCATCGCCAACTACGATCACATCTACACCGAGGCGAATGCATTCGGGCGCGCCACCGGGCTGTTCGGCGACGTGCACGGCGATTCCTTCAACAACACACGTTTCGATTCGCAAATCTTCGGCGCGGAGGGCAGTCAGCCCGGCGTGACCGGAGCAATCGTCACGGCCGGGCCGCGCGACCCCAGCGACCCGCTGCTTCCGGGAGACGGCGGTTACACCGATCATCTGGCGTTCCGGGTCACCACCGCCAACGGCACCGACATCAAGGTCACCGCACCGCATGACAGCAGCAAACGGTCACTCGCGACCGGTGGCGACAGCGGACACGGCGGCCCGGACGACAACGGTGAGCGGCCGTCCATCGACAATGACTTGATCGATATCAGCTCCGACGTCGTGATCTTGTCCGGTCGCTCGCCGGAACTGACGGTCACCGACGACGGCGCCGGCGGCGTCACGGTAACCCGTGATGTGAACGTCCCCGTCACGATCGACGACGCCGACAAGAAGATCATCGTCGGCAATATCGTCAACAAGGATCCGGGGCAGGTGTTCTTCAGCACCGGCAAGGATACGACCGGCGCTCTGGCGGGGTCGATCAAGCACAGCGCAGGCACCGGCCTCTGGACATTCGTCGATACCTTCGACCACGTGCGCCTCCTGAATCTCTCGCAGTACACGCTGCAGGTCGGCGGCATCAGCGTCGTCAATACGACGGTCGAGCCCCTGGTCGACGTCCAGAACACCAGCTCGCTCGGGCTGAGCTTCAACATCAAGCGGACGGTGAAGCCGACGCTGGTCGATGTCGAGAGCTCCAGCGCCGCCGCCCCTGCGATCGTGCTCGACGGCCAGATCGAAAACCCGATCGGTACGACGCGCATCGTCAGCGTCCACGGCGACATCCGCTCGACCGCGAGCCGTACCGACGCGGACAACGATCCGAGCCACCCGAACACCACCGATCGTCTCGGGCAGCTGATCCGCACCAACATCCTCGATCTCGAGACGCCGGACGGGAATATCGGGCAGGATCCGGGCGACTTGTTCGGCCAGACACCGGTTGCCGTGAACCATCGCGTCAACGTCGATATGGTCGACAGCGCGAACGTGCCGGCGGCAACCGATTTCCTGTCGGCGCGCGTCAGCAGCGCCGATGGCTCGATCTATCTCGGTCTCAACCAGTTCTTCACCGGCGAACTGGTGCGATACAATACAGTAGGCGGCGCGACCGCGCTCAACGGACTGACCAGCGGCGATTACTATTACGTCATCGCGTCCGATCTGCAGCACATCCAGCTCGCCAGCGTCAGCGACCCGCACACCGCCCTGAAGATCAGCGCTGCCGGCGCGCTGACCGATACGCAGTCGTTGACCCCGGCGCAGCGCTTCGCCGTCGTGGCCGGCAACGCTGCGAACGGCAATGCCGGCGACGATTCCGCATATCTCGACGTCAAGGCGCGCTTCCGCGACAACAACACCAGCGTGTTCATCGACGCCGTCAACACCACCGGCGATGCCAACCTGAAGCTGTGGGGCAGCGTCAAGGAGACCGATGTCAGCGGCGTGGACGTCGGCAATGGAGGCGGCAAGATCGACGGCATCGACGTCGTCTATGCGGGCCACATTCCGCCGCCGCTCTCGAACGCCGAAGATCACTTCACGTTCTTCAACACGCCGGATACCACCGACGGCGGTCCGCTCGACGTCGGCATGTTCGCGCTTGCCAACGCGAACGCGACCCATATCGACAGCATCTACGTCGTCAAGGCGCTGACCCAGGACGGTCATCTCTACCGGCCGGGCATCTCCGCGGGCCACAACATCATCGTCACGGCGGCGGAGCCGACCGCGGGCAGCCCGAAACTGATCTATGTCGAAGCGATCACCGACCTGACCGGCGGACCTTACGATCCGGTGCCGGTACCGGCCGGCGGCGACCAGCATCACATCGACATCCTGACCAACGCCTCAATCACCGAGGCCGAAAAGACCGGCGATCTCCGCGTCGGCCGCATCATGTCGACCGGCAAGGATGCGTCGCTGCCGAACCTCGATCCGCTGCTGCCGACCGGCAATTACGTGACCCTGAAGTCGCCGGGACGAATCATCGACGCGGTCAATGACGGGCTCGGCGCGGATGCCGATGTCGGGGGCGTCAACATCACGCTGATCGCCGGCGATAACGAGATCACCGGCGATCCCGCTCAGGACAAGTCGGGCCAGGGCGGCATCGGGACGCCCGACAATTTCCTCGAGATCAACGTCAACGAATTGCACGGCGCGCCGCTCGGCGTGCTGACAGCCTTCGATACGGATTCCGGCAGCAACACGGACGGAATCTTTATCACCGACGTAGTGCGCGGGGCGGAAGCGAAGACGCTTCTCGGCGGCGTGGAACTGGTCAGCGACCTCGAGGTCGGCCTCGTCGAGACCACGGGCGACGTGTCGCTGGCAACCCAGAGCGGCTCGATTCTCGATGCGCGCGCGGGCGGCATCGGCGGCGATACCGCGAGCGTCGTCGGCAACACGATCGACCTGTTCGCCGACGGCGGCGACATTGGTAACAAGAACGGCGGCAACGATCTCGAGATCGACTCACAGGCCTATGTGGCTGGCGGCACGATCGGTGCGCGCGCGACCGGCGCCATCTTCCTGACCGAAAGCAACATCGTCGATCCGGCGCTGCGGGACGCCACGCCGCCCAATCCGGCGCTCAGCGCCAACGTCGTGCTGCTGCAAGCGCTGGGCCTGGGTCTCGGCGACGGCACCGCCAGCACGGGCGGGGTCGATCTGCGCTTCACCGTGCGGGAGACGCCGGCGCAGGGCGAAGATCTCAACCTGCTCGGGTCGGGCACGGTGCTGTTCCTCGAAAACGCACCAGAGTCGATCGGCCATGGCTTGATCAACACCCCGAACGGCTCGATCCTGCTGCGGGTCGCCGACGACGTCACGACCGCCGCGAACTCGCAGATCCTCGCGGCGAAGAACATCGACATCTACGGCGACTTCTTCCGCACCGGCGAGATATCGAGCGGCATCGCGGAATTCGATGCGACCGATCCCGGCGATGGCACCGTCATGCATTTGCGGGGCGTGATCGCCCATGGTGCGGTGACGTTCGCCGCCGACGGCACGCCGGCCGCCAATCTGACGCGTGTCTTCGGCAACACCGACAGCGACCAGATCTATTTCGACCAGACCTTCCTCGGCGGGCAGAGCGGCGACGCTGCATCGCAGATGCCGGGCACCCAGAGCCAGATCATCCATGACGGGCCCGGGCAAGGCTTCGGCACTGCCGCGGTGCTGTCGGTCAAGTATTCGAGCGGCATGACCCGGGTCTATGGCAGCAACCTGCCGACACCAGCCGGTCAGTTTGCCCCGCCGGCGATCTTGGTGGCGGCATCGGCTGCGAACAACTTCACGTTCACGCCGAACAGCAGCGGCGACACCATCGCGCGGTCGGACGGCAAGAACTGGAGCGACGACGGCTTCGCGGTCGGCGACGCCATTTCAATCATCGGTTCGCTGATCGACAGCACCGGTAATAACAGCCACAGCTACGTCATTACCGCGCTGACCGGTGCACTGATGACGCTGAGCGCCAAGAATGTGCTGCAGAAGCAGACCCTCCAGGACGACGTGAAGATCGAGAAGGACGACGGAGAGGACTTCTTCGTCGTCAACCAGCTGCAGTCGATGAAGATTACGCAAGAGACGGCCGCCGGCGTCGCGGGCGGCGACACACTGACCTTCGACGGACAGGGCGGCAGCGACACTTACGTCATCAATACGACCGGCTCGCATGGCGGCGACGCTAATGGCGACTTGCGCAACTACGTCATCAACGTGCTCGACAGCGGCGATCCGACCGACGGCGTCGACAATCTGGCGGTCTACGGCAAGGATAATCCGGGGTATGTCGGCACCGACGACGTCTTCCTACTGCGGCGCACGACCGGCATCGCCCAGGAAAGCCCGGCTTTGCCATCGCTCTACAAGGACGACACGGCGTTCGTCGCGGTGCTGGACTATGATCCTAGCCTGCTGACAAGCACGCTGGATCAGGCGCAGGCCTCCGACCCGAATGCCAATGCTGCCGTGCGCTCGCAATCGGTGCAGCGCGTCAACTACGACAGCGCGATCAACGGCCGCCTGGCGGTCTATGGACTCGGCGGCAATGACTACTTCGCAGTGGATGACAACGCGGCACCCACGACGCTCGACGGCGGCGCCGGTGACGATGCCTTCCAGATCGGCCAGATCTACGGCTTGCAGCGCGATGGCAGCCAGCCGCCGACCCCGCAGCCGGTCGGCGATACCTATGGCGGCTCGGTGGTCGGGGCAGCGCTGCCGCCGCCACTGACGGGAACGGCAGGGCTCGACGGGTTCCCGCAACTCGCCAATTCGCTGACGCCACAAAGCATCTACGGCACGGTGGCGACGACGCGCGGCTGGCTCAGCGCCGGCGCGACATCGCCGCTGGTGGCGGAAGGTGGCACCGGCAACGATACATTCACGGTCTACAGCAACCAGGCGCCGCTGCGCCTCGAGGGCGACGAGGGCAACGATCTATTCACGGTGCGCGCGTTTGCGCTGGCCGAGACCGACCCGATCACCCACGATATCGTCTGGGTCGACCCGGTCCAGATGATCGCCAAGCCGCTGCTGACCAAGGGCTTCTCGACGGCCGCCGAAACCGACATCCGTACCGGCGGTGGCGACAACCAGGTCCAGTACAACATCAACGCGCCGGTCTCCGTAGACGGCGGCAGCGGTTTCAACAAGCTGGTCATCCTCGGCACCGAGTTCGCCGACCACATCGTCGTGACGGACAAGGGCATCTTCGGCGCCGGTCTGACCGTCACTTACCAGAACATTCAGGTGCTGGAGATCAACGCGCTCGAAGGCGACGATACGATCGACGTGCTGAGCACGGCGCCCGGCATGGCGGTGCGTGTCGTCGGCGGGCTCGGCAACGACACGATCAACGTTGCGGGCGATGTGGCGGGCGATGTCGTGTCGCGCGACATCAACGGCACCAGCAGTATGATCAACAATCGCGTCACGTCGGCCGATCTGGCCTATAACGGGCTGGTGGCCGATGGCATCAGCCTCAGCGTCGCGCGGCCGGAGCAGGGCCAGGTCATCATCGACCAGAATGTTGCCGGCGATCAAAGCCCGGGCACCACCGAAGTGACCGAAGGCCAGACCGACGATATCTACGGCATTCGCCTGGGTCACGCGCCGGTGGCCGGAACGCATGTCTTCGTCACCGTCTCGGCAGCGATGGCCGAGCAGGGGGCTCATGGCAACAACGGTTACCTGGGCGCGGGCGACATCATCGACAATCAGGGCAGCGGCGAGAGCGTGTGGCTCGCGACCAGCCAGGTCGGTCCGGGTGTCCTGGTGGCGCCGGCGGCATACGACCGCGACGTCATGATCGACGGCACCCTGGTGCACGTGCCGGCGCGGGCGCTCGTGCTCGAATTCGATAGCTCCAACTGGAACCAGGAGCAGATCGTTCACGTGTGGACGCCGAACGACGGTACGCCCGAGGGCGACCGGACGGTGGCGATCAGCCATACTGTGCTGAGCGACGACCCATCGTACAACCACGCGCTCGTCAGCAACGTCGAGGTGAACATCCACGACGTGAACCTGGCGGCGGTCAAGGTGACGCAGCTCGATCCGTTCAGCTCGGGCGGCCTGCCGCAATATGCGGGTAAGGTCGTGGATAACAATTCGATTGCGCTGGAGGGCGATGCGACAACTGCGGTCGGCGATCTCTATGCGATCGAGCTGACCAAGGCTCCGGTCGGCAATGTGACCGTGACTGTCAACGCGGAGGACGGCCGGGCCACCCTGAGCTCGTCCGACCCGCGCTTCGTCCAGGACCTGAAAGCCTACTCGGACCAGCCGGGCGCCTATCATATCGTCTTCGACTCGACCAACTGGAACAAGCCGGTGCTGGTGTCGATCAACGCCATCAACGACCAGTCTCCGGAGAACCCAAGCGACACGCAGATCATCCAGTCGATCTACGCCCAGAAAACGCTGCCCGTCACCTTCGCGCAGAGCGCCACAGGCGACACGATCACGCGGACCGACCTGGGCGGCAGCTGGCTGTTCGACGGATTTGCGAAGGGCGAGCAGATCACGATCACCGGTGCGGGCGCCAACGACACCACCTACACGATCGCGAGCCTCGACTCGAAGACCCTGACGCTGACGGTTGCGAACACGGTCACGGCAGGTAACTTCACCAAGACGTTTGCCATCAACGGCGTGCCGAACACGACCGACAGCGAATACAACAGCGCGTCAGTCAACAACGGGCTGGACAGCACACAGTCGATCTATGCGCGTATTCTCGACGACGAGACGCCGGGCGTATTCCTGCTGGAGAGCGGTGGCAGCACGCTGGTCACCGCGCAGACCGCGTCAGATCCACCGACCGCGACCGGCGACAGCTACAAGATGCGGTTGACGGGCGCGCCACTGGCGCCGGTCAGCATCGCGATCGTGACCGACGGGCAGACCGACATCAACGAGAACGATGCCACGATCACGTTGACGAAGATCGGCGGCAAGCAGCCGACGAAGCTGTTCACCGGCAACATCGTGATCAGCGGCAATACGATCACCCTGGGTACCGGCTCGGAACTGTTGAACTTCATCAACGACGGCTTCCTGCCCGGGCAGGAGATCCGCATCCTCGGCACCGGCCTGGTCACCACGGACTATCAGATCAGCAGCGCCGACAACGCCGTCACCGCGAATTCGATCACTCTTACGAGCGCGCCGACCGCCGGCACCTACAACGTCGCCACGATCGACTCGTTGCAGGACGCGGGCGCCTACGCGTCCGGAGCGACCAACGTCGCCTACGCGGTCGGCAGCATGCCGTTCCTGATGTTCACCGGCGATATCACGATATCGGGCAACACCATTACCCGCAGCGACGTCGGCAGCTTCGTGAACGACAACTTCGCACCCGGCGAGATCATCGAGATCCTGAATTCGAACAACATCCAGCTCGGCACCAACGGCGCGCCTTCGACGCCGGCGTTCTTCACGATCGCAGCGGGCGGCGTTGCCGACAAGACGCTGACATTGACGGCGGCGGTCACGCCTACCGCCGGCACCTACACGGCAGCCAGCATCAATAAGATGCTCGACACGCTCACGCGCAAGGACGGCACCAGCTGGCTCGACAACGGATTCCTCGAGGGGCAGATCGTCGATATCCAGGGGATCGGCGGTACCGATCTGATCGAAAAGATCGACCTAATCACCGGCACGACCGCGAAGAAGCTCGACGTCATGGTGCTGACCGACCATCCGGCTGCGCCCGGCGGTGTCGTGCCCTATAGCGGCCGTCCGCTCGGCGGCGAGGGCACCGTGGTGACCGCAGCGAACGTCACGGTCACGCAAGAGGCGGCGGTCGTGACCTTCGCGCCGCCGAAGGCGAAGCCGGATGCGAACTATCCCGATACGCCCGATCCGGTAAATTACCCCGGTCTGCCCGTTTGGTACCAGATGGTCACGGTGCCGCTGATCGGCGACCCCTATTTCGACATCCAGCCGGGACACCAGAACCTGCGCGCGTTCCCGAAGATGGCGCATCTGCTCGACGGCATTCAGGGACCCCTGTCGGTAGAGGGCGGTACGACCGCGGAGAACGTGTCGCTGGTGCCGGCGGTGCTGCTGCCCGGCGAGGCGAACGGGCCGTTGTTCAACATCCCGCCGCAGCCGCCCGAGTCGCAGGCGATCGACACGCTGAACATCTACAATGACGGCTCACTGGCGGGCGAGAGCGGCACGCTGACCTCGACCGCGCTCAACGGCTTCGGGATGGGCACCGGCGTGCTCGATTTCACCCGGCTGGCGGGCAATGGGCCGACCTTCGGCGAACCGCTGATCTATCCGCTCGGCATCAGCTACGGAACGATCAGCGTCAACCCGCAGACCGGACAGTTCACCACCGACGGCAGTCATTCGACGATCGAGGTGCTGAACATCTTCCTCGGCAGCGGCAACGACAATCTCAACGTGCAGAGCACCCTGATCCCGGGTCCGGATTACAACGCGGACGGCACGATCGGCATCACCGCCGAGCATGGCGGCATCACGACCATTCATGGCGGCGGCAATGCACCGTTGCAGGTGAATGCCAATGTGCCCGCGTTCGATATCGCGCCCGTTGCAGGCCAGGCCGGAGTCTACACGCTGTCGCGCGAAGACCTCCAGTCATGGGTTACGGCCGGGTTCGCCGTCGGCCAGGAGGTTATGCTCGGCGTCGATGGCGGCACGACCGGCGCGTATACGGTGGTGAGCTTCGGTAGCGTGGCGCACGGCGCCAACAGCGTGTTGACCTTGCAGCAGGTCGCTGGCCCCTCCACGACGACCGGCACCGGGCTCAGTGGCACGATCTCGGTGACCGACTATCTGCAGGTCAACAGCGGTCAGCAGATCGGGACCCAGACGACCGGCAGTTTCGACGTTTCGACCGCCAACGCCTTCGTCCGGATCGCCCGCGAAGACGGCTTGCCGTGGGCCTCGCTCGGCTTCGTCGCCGGCCAGACGGTCTCGGTGTACCTACCGGGCGGAAACGGCAAGCCCGTCAATATCGGCACGGCGACGATCGCCGGCTTCGACAACGGCAGCTCCGGCACCTACGGCCAGGGCTACGGCAGCGTACTGCTGCTCAGCGGGATCTCGCTGACGTCGGCGACGAACGTCACGGGCACCGTGGCGGTCACCGGACGGTATCTGGTCTCCAGCGCGGCGGCCGGCCCGTTCACCGTCACGACGAGTTCGATCACCCGCAAGGACGGCAAGAGTTGGGCCGCCGACAGCGGGTTCGTGATCGGCCAGCCGGTCGCGATCGGCGGTCAGCCGGGAGCCTGGATGGTCACCGGATTCGAGAACAACGGCGCGACGCTGGATCTGAGCGGAGGCGATCTGACCAAGCTGCCCGCAATCCAGACCGTTGCAATGGTGCGCCTAGGCGGCGACGACATCACCGTCAACGGGAGCAGCGACTTCGTCAACGGCAGCATGACCGTCAGCGCGCCGGTCAACACCGACCCGGCCGGGACGCTGGATCGCATCGTCCGCGGCGACGGCAAGGCTTGGGACAGCGATAGCGGCTTCGCGGTCGGCCAGCAGGTCTCCGTCACCGCCGAGTTCAGCTTCCCGAACGTCACCTTCGCGCGCAGCGCGGCAGGCGATACGATCACCCGCAACGACGGCGGCAACTGGTCAACGGACGGCTTCGCAGCCGGCCAGACGATGGTGCTGTCCGGCACCACGAGTACCAATGGCAGCCTGACCAACAACGGCAGCTTCACGATCGCCGGAGTTAGCGCCGACGGCAAGACGCTGATCCTGACCGCTGCGAACACGGTGGTCCCGACCGTCGGCTCGGAACCGATGACGGTCGAGCTGACCGGCGACTTCCTCGTCACCGGCTTCGCTACCACCAAGACCACCAACGACACGCTGTTGCTCGCCGGTTCGGGGCAGGCCGGGCAGACCGCCATCCTGCCGCGGCAGGCGGCCGTTCCGATGACCGTCAACATCGGGTCACCGCTCGTCGTCTACGGCGACACGACGCAGGACGGCGTGTGGTACGCCGGCAAGTCCTACCAGGCCTCCTCGCTCGGCAAGTTCAGCGGCAAGCCGATGCCGCACATGGACAACCAGGCATTCACGATGGCGACGCCAGGACCGGGCGCGACGAATCCGAGCGACACCTTGAGTGTGACGCTTGGCACGTTCGACACCGCCGACGGCACCTTCGGTACCATCACGCGCGCCGGCGGCAGCTGGGTCACCGACGGCTACAAGGTCGACGGACTCGTGACGATCGACGGCGTCGCCGTCGGCGAAGTGAAGACGCTGAACGATCTGACGCTGACGCTGGGCGGACTGACGCCGGCGTTTGCGGGCACCGGCACGGCAACGCACACGGTCAAGGAATGGAACACTGCATCGATCAGGCTGCCCAACAACAGCCCGTTTGACCCCGGCTTCGTCACTGAAGGGCTGATCACGCTCGGCACGACCTATAACCAGATCAGCTTCGCGCGCAGCGGCTCGGGCGACACGATCACCCGGCTCGATGGCGGCAGCTTCATCTCCGACGGTTTCGCCGTCGGCGAGACCATCGCGGTGTCGCAGTCGACCTACAACAACAGCAACTTCACGATTATGGGTGTCAGCCTGGACGGCAAGACGCTGACGCTCAATGCAGCGAATAGCGTGATCCCGACACCGGTCGGCGGCAGCGAGAGTGCACGCATCACGATCGATATCGGCACCGTCGCCAAGGTCGGCTCGGAGTATCCGGTGACGTTTGCGGCCAACGTGGCCGGCGACACCATCACCCGCACCGATACCGGAAGCTGGATCACCGACAATTTCGTGATCGGGCAGACGATCTCGATCACCGGTACGGCGAAGAACGACGGCAATTACGAAGTGGCGACAGTCACGGCGAAGATCCTGACCCTGACCGCCAAGAACGTTGTGACTGCCGAGACGGACACGGCGGCGATCAGCGGCCGTGCCGACAGCAAGCAGATCTCCGGCCTCACGTTCAGCGGCAATACGCTGAGCCGCGCCGGTGGCAGCTGGCTGCTCGACGGCTTCCTGCCGGGCGAGCAGATCACGGTGGCGTTAACCGCTCACAACAACGGGATAATGACGATCCAGAGCATCAGCGCCGACGGCAAGACGCTGACACTGACGACCAGCGTCGTCACCGAGACGAAGGTGACGGCCGCGATCGGTTGGGGTGCGTTGGCGAAGCACGACACGCTCGAGCTGATCGACTTGCAGCCGGGCTTCCTGGCGTTCTTGCATGGCAACACGGCCTCCAGCGGCGACGCCAAGGTGAACCTGACCAGCACGATCGTCGAGCGTAACCGGCTCGGGCAGAGCGCCGACTTCTTCGTGTTCCCGTTGGCCAACCAGTATACGTTCAACGGCAACGACGTCATCGACGCGCACAACCTGTTCGCCAGCATTCCGGACGGGCAATTGCCGACCGTCGGCATCACCGCCTATGGCGGCGCCGGCGACGACACCATCATCGGCAGCCAGGCCGGCGACCACCTCGCTGGCGGTTCGGGCAACGACACGATCCTCGGCGAACGGGGGCAGGACCACATCTACGGTGATAGCGGCTTCAACGTCGACGTCATCACGCGCGTCCTGACGGTCGCGCAGGCCGCCGGCAATTCCGGCGCCCCGGACCTCGACCCGCTGACCCCGGGTGCGAACAACCTGATCTACGGCGAGGCGCCGGGCGTCGGCGTGACGAGCTCCGACGTCTTCGGTGACAACAACGACGTGATCTTCGGCGCGCTCGGCGACATCACGCAGGCGACGGACGGCGCCCGCGACACCACAAAACCGTTGACCTTGGTACCACAACGCATCGAGACAACGCTGCTGGCGCGGGTCATCAGCAGCCAGTCGCGGCAGGTCGGCGGCAACAACACGATCTACGGCAACGGCGGCGACGACATCCTGATCGGCGGTCCCGGCAACGATGCGCTCGACGGCGGCACGGGTCGCGACCTGGTGTTCGGCGACAACGTGACGTTGACCCGCGGTCTGGTCGGTAGGACAGCCGGGGCAGGGCTGCTCGGCAACTACGCCAACCTGCGCTTCGAGACGCTGAGCGGTACGCAGATCTACAGCACCGGTTCCGCTACCGATACGGCAGCGGCCGGCCTCGATTACGCCAACGGCATCCCGCAGGCCGATCCCCGCGGCCACGCCAACTGGGGCGACTACCAGATCACGATGTACGATACGGTGCCGGGTGGCTCGAACTCGGTGACCGTGGCCAACGGCTACGGCAACGATTACATCGCCGGCGGGCCCAACGACGACATGCTGTTCGGCGAGGCCGGCAACGACGTGATCCAGGGCGACGGCTCGATCGACTATGTCGCACATCTGATCAAGGATCTCGGCAACGGCATCATGGCGGTCGATCCGGCCGACACGAAAGGCGGGCGCGTCGGCGTGACCGGTATTGGTCTCGGCACCAACATCGCCGGCAATCCGTTCCGCGACGCCAACAACGCCTTGAATCTGCGCCCGTCGTTCGACGGCGCATCCGACGGCCAGGACTACGTTGAAGGCAATGCTGGCAACGACATCGTGTTCGGCAACCAGAACCAGGACGATCTGGTGGGTGGCAACTCCGACATGTTCAGCCTGAAGAGTCCGGCCCTGCGGCCGGACGGCTCCGACCTGATATTCGGTGGTTCCGGCAACGCGATCGCTCTCAATGCAGCCGGAGACGCAACCGTCGATACCAGCAACAACGGGATCAACATCACGACTAATCCGAACGGCCACGCCAACGACGCCGACAACATCCTCGGTGACAATGGCGACATCATCCGGCTGGTCGGCGTCAACGGTATCGTCGCGCCCCCGGTCGGATCGGCGGTCGTCGCCACACTAACGATGAACGCCTACCTGACGACGACCGGCATCCCGACTGTGGTGCAGAGCTACAACGGCTTCCTGCGCTTCAACTATGACACCGGCCCCCACGATCCGACGATCACACTGTCAAAGGTTACCACCGGTGGTGGCGTGGTGGCATATGACGACACGGTCAAGATCGTCGTACGGGCAGACAGGCTGCTCGACTACTCGCCGGGCGGACCGGACTTCAACGGCGCCGACCCGCTCAACCCGGCCAATGCCCATGGTGACATCGGCGCCGCCGACGAAATCCACGGCGAGAGTGGCGACGACGTCATCTACGGCCAGGTCGGCAACGACTGGCTGTACGGCGAGGGCCAGAACGACACGATGATCGGCGGCTACGGCAATGACTGGATGTCGGGCGGCACCGGCGACGACGGCATGCTCGGTGACGACGGCCGCATCTTTGTGAGCCGCAACAGCCTCAGCGCCACCTCGTCGGCTGCAAACTACAATGTCAGCCTCGGCGAGCCGCTGTATGGCGTGACGCCGCTGCTGCCGACCGACGGCGATCCCAAGTACAGCAATGGCAACGCGCTGAACGAATACATCTACACGCCCGGCAACATGCAGACCGACACCATCAACGTCAGCGGAGTGTTGAAGTTTACGGTCGACATTACGCCATTCAGCGCCGATCCCAACTGGAAGGGGACGCAGCCAGCCGGCGACGAGTTCTCGTATGCGGGCGCCAAGCCGAACGAGCCCAACTCCGACGGCAAGACCACGTCGCATTATGACGACATCATGTTCGGCGGGCTCGGCAACGACGAGATGCATGGCGGGTCGGGTGACGACGCGATGTCCGGCGCCGAAGCTTTGCCGGTGTCTTATGCGCCGAAATACGCGGCGGACGGCACCCCGATCGGTCTCAACGAGATCGATTACTACCATCCGTTCAACCCGGGCAACGTGCTGGCCTTCAACCCCACCGACCCCGACGGCAAGTTCACGCATCCGAAGATCGCGGGGCGCACCGGTGAGTTCGCGCTCTATGACGAAAACGATCCGCTGCGCGAGATCCTGCTCAACGCGGATGGAACAGCCTCGAAATGGGCTGCGGGCGCCACGCCAACCGGCGCACAGTTCTTCTTGAACTTCAACCAGAACTCGGGCGTGTATGTGCCGGGCGGAACATCGCAGCAGAACGGCAACCAAACCGTCGCCTACGCTGCGGCGTACAACGACGGCGGCGATGCCATCTTCGGCGACAACGGCAACGACTGGCTGGTCGGCGGGACCGGCAACGACCATCTGTACGGCGGCTGGGGCAACGACCTGCTCAACGCGGTCGACGACCAGACGGTGAACGGCGGGCTCAACAACGTGCCGATTACGCAGCCGACCTACGAGGACCGTGCTTATGGCGGCGCCGGCAAGGATGTCCTGATCGCCAATACCGGCGGCGATCGCCTGATCGACTGGGTCGGTGAATACAACTCCTATCTGGTGCCGTTCTCCGAGTTCGGCATGGCCACCGTGAGCCGGACTTTGCAGCCCGGTGTGCAGAACTTCCTGTATGCGGAATCCTTGAGCGACGGCATCGACCCGACCCGCTTCTCGGATCTCAACGGCGGCGCGACACCGCCCCTGCCGACAAAGAACGACCCGAATCCCGGTCGTAACGGCGAACCTGCCGGCGAGCTCGGCCTTGTGCTGCAGCAAGATAGCGCGTGGCATGGCCAGACCGGCGCACCGACCGATCCGCAGGCCGGCAACACGCCCGGCACGCAGCGCGACGTGTTGCGCAGCGCAAGCTTCACCGGCAACAGCTCGCCAACCGGCATGTTTGTGGCCGCGGGCAGCTGGAGCGTCGCCAGCGCAGCCTATTCGAACAGCCTGAGCACGGTGAGCGGAGACAATGTCACGCTGTTCGATCTCGATGCCTGGCTGCCGACCTACTACGAAGTATCCGTCACGGCGAAGGTCGGCTATGGCGGCGCGAACCAGAACAGCTACGTCATCTTCGACTACCAGGCGCCGGATAATTTCAAGTACGCCGGCATCGACGTCATCAATAACCAGATCAAGATCGGTCAGCGGACAGCGTCGGGATGGACCGACGTTGCAACCCTGACCGTCAAGGGCCTCGGCACCAACAAGCAGACCGCTTTCATGCTGGCCTCGAATTTCGAGACCGCAACGGTCAGCTTTAACGGCTACTCGCTCTCCTATACGTTCACGAAGCCGCTCAATACAGGAACGTTGGGCCTCGGCACTAACAGTTCGCTGACCAACGTCACGTCTTACTCGGTGCAGAAGCTTCCCTTTACTCCGACCTACTCGATCCTTGAGGATTTCTCGGACGGTGTTGCGAACAACTTCGCACCGCAGAATGGGACCTGGACCACGACGAGCGGCACCAGCGGACGCTATTTTGCAGTACCGCCCGCAAACGACGTCGCGCTCACGACGCGGCAGCTTGCGGTGGCGCCGCTGTCGTATGTGGAATATTCGGCGACGGTGAATGCCAGCAAGACGGGCACATCCGCCGGACTGATCTTTGATTACACGTCGTCGAACGACTTCATCTATGCCGGCATCATTGCCGGCACGAATCAGGTCGTGCTCGGACACCGCAGCAACGGCACCTGGTACGTCGATGCGGTCGCGACTGCGACCATTACCGCCGGCACCGACTACAGCCTGCTGGTCGCACTGAGCGAGACCGTCACCAACAACGTCAATGTGGTGCTCAACGGCAAGAGCGTCCTCAGCTTCAACTACAACGGCCTGGTGCACGACGGCAGCGTCGGGCTTTACGCGCGCAACGGCAACGCCTCGTTCGACAACGCGCTGATCCGCGGTGACGACATTGCCTATGCCGGCGGTGGCACGCCGCAATCGGCGGCGCTTGCGGCGCCTCCGTCAACGGATGTCGCAACGGTCACCGCCGATCAACTGGCGGCCATCGTCGCGACCGCGAAGCAAGTGTGGATCGATGCGCTAGGGCCGACAGACCCGCGACTTTCGGTGCTTGATCAGGTCACGGTGTTGATCGCGGATCTTCCGGGTCAGCTGCTCGGCGCCACGACCGGCAACACCATCGTGCTCGACAGCGATGCGGCCGGATGGGGCTGGTTCGTCGATCCGACGCCGGGCGACAACAGCGAATTCACCATCCGGCTCGCCAGCGGTGTGTTTGAGGCCTCATCCTCGAGCCCCGCGGCCGGACGGATGGACTTGCTCACCACGCTGGTCCACGAGATGGGCAACGCCATGCAATTCGCCGAAGACACCGGCAACGATGTTGCAGGCAGTACTCTCCAAGCCGGTGAGCGTCGTCTGCCGGAACCGCCCCAAGGGCAAGGACAGCAGGCTCCGACTGCTCTGCTGCAGAGCGGGATCGGGATCCAGCAGTCCGCCGCCCACTCGGCGATCACTTTGCCGGCAGCGACGTTCGTGCTGCCGACGACAGCGACGGTGGCCGGACCGGTGGCAGCGTTCGCAAGCCCCGATGTGCCTGCGGGCGCCACCTTGCCCTCCAACATTGTCCTGAAGCCCGGAAACATCAAGCCGGACACCAAGACGAGCCATGGCCAGGATACGGATCTCGGCGGATACTTCGTCTCGCTGTCCGCAAGCTTGGTCGGTGGTCCGGGACCAAGCGCAACGACGGAGGTGGATTCGTCGGCGTCGACGCATCACTCATCGCGGACGGCAGACAAGCCAAAGGAAACAGCCAGCATCAACTGGGGTAGCGATCTCGATGCCGTCGGCCATCTCGCCTCTGGACCTGCGAACGGTTCGCAGGAATGGCTCGATGATTTCCTGAACCACCTGGGCCAGGACAAGGCCCAGTGGAATCCAAACGCGGGTATGCGCATACGTCCAATGTCAGTGAATAATTCAGGGGCCGGCTGAGGCCTGTAGTAGAGGCGGAGGAGTAGAGTTATGACGACCCAACTGCTGATTTACGAAACCGTCGTCCCGTTGTCCGCGGCTCGCCATCACGGCTGCGCGATCGAGACGAAGAGAAACTACGAGTTTAGCGGCAAGACGAATTCAGTGCCCTTGATGGCGGTCGAGTTTCCGCATGCTGTCTCGGAATATGCGATCGTGTTCGCGGGCAACAAGGAAAGCATCATGCCCGCGGTGATCCTGGGCGTGCGGGAAGGCGAGAATCTGTTTCTGTCCCGAGATGCGAAATGGGACGCCAAATATGTCCCTGCATTCGTTCGCCGCTATCCATTCGTATTCTCGACGAGCGCGGACGGTGATCGGCTGATTCTCTGCATCGACGAGGCTTATTCAGGGTTTAATCGAGAGGCCAGAGGACAAGAGCTGTTCGATGCCGACCACAAGCCCACCCAATACGTCCAGAACGTCCTGACCTTCCTTCAGGAATATCAGGCGCAGTTCAACCGCACCGTGGCCTTCTGCAAGAAGGTCCTCGAGCTCGATCTGCTCGAGCCCATGCAGGCCCAGGTCGAGACGACCGCCGGCGAAAAGCTGTCGCTCGCCGGCTTCATGGCGGTGAACCGGGAGAAGCTAAAGGCTCTCTCCGGCGAAAAGCTCGCCGAGCTCGCCAAGAGCGATGCGTTGGAGCTGCTCTATCTTCATCTTCAGTCGATGCGAAACTTCCAGGCCCTGCCATCGCGCCTTTCCGTCATCAAGGGAGGAACGCCGGAGGCGCCCTCCAGCGGTGACGCGACGGCCGATGATCGATTAAACGGATCAAGGGCATCCGCTTAGTATAGAGCTCTGGCTATGCCGTTCGCCCGGTCTCTGCGCCACGGCAGCGCGCTCTCAAGTGCGCGCTGCGATACCGCTATGGTTGCGGTGTCGCAGCGACAAGCTCGACGGAGCCCAAAACCGCAATGACAACCGCGTCGCCGATCTATTCCTTTGCCGAAGACGCGTCCCGCGCGGAATCGGTGGCTTGGGCAAAATTCTCTGCAGCGAAAGACAGCGCGGAATTCTGTACGAGTTGGCTGGCCATCCTGTGCATGCAGGTCGAGCGTGCCGGAGGTGGATTGCTCCTGCTCGGACCTGACAAGGACGGTGCCTACGTTCCCGCTGCGGTGTGGCCGCACCCTGGTCTCGATATGCAGCATCTCAGCCCGGCCGCCGAACGAGCGCTGACCGAGCGGCGCGGAATCGTCGCGCTGACGGAAGGGCGCGGCGCCTTCATCGGTTACCCCATCGAGGTGTCGGGCACCCTTCATGGGGTCGTGGTGCTCGATATCGGGCCGGGACCCGAGGCGGCACTCCAGCGGGCGCTGCGGCTGCTGCACTGGGCGAGTGCCTGGCTGATCGATCAATTCCGCAAGGGGGCGCTGGAAGAGCGCGAGGCGCGGTTGACGCGCATGGGGATCGCCATGGATATCGTGGCGACCGCCATGCAGGAGCGCCATCTCTCGGCATCCGCGCTCGCGGTCGCGAACGAGCTCGCCGGACGGCTGGCGTGCGACCGGGTCAGCATCGGCCTCGAGAAGTCCGGCAGTACCGAAGTGAAGGTGATCTCGCATACCGCGACGTTCGATCCCAAGATGGACCTTGGGCGGCGGATCGGAAATGCCATGGACGAGGTGCTCGATCTCGATGTCGCTCTGGTGTTTCCGCCGCGCGACGACGTGGAGCGTGCCGCGCTCGCCCATGACGAGCTGGCCCGTGAATATCACGACGTGGCGATTTGTTCCGTTCCGCTCGTCGATGGCGGGCACGCGACCGGCGTCCTTACCCTGGAACGGACGAGGGGCGAGCCATTCGACGACGCGACGATCGAGCTTTGCAAGACTGTCGGCGGGCTGCTTGGACCGATCTTGACGCTCAAGCGCGAAAGCGAGCGTAACCTGTTGCAGTATGCCGGTTCGTCGGTGCGCCACGGTGCCGAGGTCTTGTTCGGACCGCGCCACCCCGGCGCAAAGCTGATCGCACTGCTGGCACTTGGGTTCATTCTGTTCTTCAGCATCGTCAACGGGACCTATCGCGTCGCGGCAAAAACCGTCATCGAGGGCGCCGTGCAGCGGATTGCGGCGGCGCCGTTCGACGGATTCATTGCGGAGAGCTTCGTTCGAGCCGGCGACACCGTGAAGGTCGGGCAGGTGCTCTGCAAGCTCGATGATCGAGAGCTCAAGCTCGAGCAAGCGCGGCTGTCGTCGGAGCGTGAGCAGCTCGAACGCAAGTATCGGCAGGCGCTGGCGGCGCAGGAGCGCTCGACCATGGCGATACTCCAGGCGCAGATCGATCAGGTTGACGCGATGTTGTCGCTCACCAAGGACAAGTTGTCGCGCGCCACGCTGGTCGCTCCGTTCGACGGCATCGTCGTTGCCGGCGATCTGCAACAGCTGTTGGGGACACCCGTCGAGCTCGGCAAGTCGCTGTTCACGATCGCGCCGCTGGATAGCTACCGCGTGATCCTGCAAGTGGAAGAACGCGATATCTCCTATCTGAAGCTCAAACAACAGGGTGAGCTCACGCTTTCCGGCATCCCGCATCAGCAGATGGAGTTCTCGGTCGAACAGATCACGCCGGTCTCGACGGCCCAGGACGGTCGCAATTTCTTCCGGGTCGAAGCGAGAATGCGTGACGCCTCCGAGCAGGTGCGGCCCGGCATGGAGGGGGTCGGCAAGGTCGAAGTCGGCGAGCGGAAGCTGATCTGGATCTGGACGCACTATCTGGTCGACTGGGTGCGCCTCACCATCTGGAAGTGGCTGTTTTGATAGCGGGATTGCGATGAACGCGCCATTGCTCAGCAGCTGGTGGTACCGCGTCGCGACGCGGAAGCCGAAGCTGCGTGCGCATGCGCGGTTGCACAGGCACCTCTACCGCGGTGAGGTCTGGTACCTGTTGCAGGATCCGGCCTCGTCGCGCGTGCACCGCTTTACGCCATCTGCGCGTCTCGTGATCTCGCTGATGGACGGAAATCATACCGTCGAGCAATTGTGGGAATTAGCCAACCAGCACCTTGGCGACGAGGCACCGAGCCAGGACGAACTGATCCAGCTGCTCGGCCAGTTGCATTCCGCCGACCTGCTGGAAAGCGACGTCACGCCCGATGTGGCCGAGGCGTTTGCCCGCGGCGAGCGCGAGGAGAAGGCGCGGCATTTCCGCTCCTACGGTAACCCGATGGCGATCCGGATCCCGGTGTTCGATCCGGACCGGCTGCTCACACGCTGCAAAGGACTGCTGCGCTTGATCTGGAGCGGCTGGGGCGCGCTGGTATGGCTGGTGGTGGTGCTGCCGGCGTTCGTTCTGATATGGCCGCACTGGCCCGAACTGACCCACAATTTCAGCGATCGGGTATTGGCCGTTGATAATCTTCTGGTCCTTTACCTGGTATTTCCGTTGATCAAGGCGCTCCACGAGCTGGGGCACGCGTCGGCGACGAAGGCAGGGGGCGGTGAGGTTCACGATCTCGGCATCATTCTCCTGGTCCTGCTGCCCGTTCCGTACTGCGATGCATCAGCGGCGACGGTGTTCAGATCCAAATATCGGCGCGCGCTCGTCGGTGCAGCCGGTATGGGAGTCGAGCTGTTCGTTGCGGCGATTGCCTTTTATCTCTGGCTTCTGATCGAACCCGGGTTGGTGCGCGCCATCCTCTTCAACGTGATGCTGATCGCGAGCGTGTCCACCCTGCTGTTCAACGGCAATCCGCTGCTGCGGTACGATGCCTACTATATCCTGGTTGATCTCATCGAGATGCCGAACCTGGCAGCGCGATCGGCGCGGTATTGGGGATATCTGATCGAGCGCTATGTGCTCTGCGTCCGGGAGGTGGAAAGGCCCGAAGGATCGCGCGCGGAGCGCCTATGGTTTGTTTTCTATGGTTTCGCGTCGACACTGTACCGGATCATGGTCACGATCATGATTGCCTTGTTCATCGCTGGGCAATTCTTCTTTATCGGTGTTTTGCTGGCGCTCTGGGCAGTTGCTGCCATGGCGATCTTCCCGGTCGTCAGGGCGGTGCGGCACCTGCTGGAAAGTCCGCGGTTGCGCAAGCATCGCGCGCGTTCCCTGGCCATTTCCGGCAGTCTGGTTCTCGGCCTCGCAGTCGTCCTGTTCGCCGTTCCCATGCCTTACCATTCCCATGCCGAAGGCGTGTTGTGGCTGCCGGAAGAGGCGATGGTCCGGGCGAGCGCGAACGGCTTCGTTCGCGAACTCCTGGTCACGCCGGGGACCGAGGTCGTTCGCGGAGACCCGTTGATCCAGAGTTATGATCCGGCACTGCTTGCGCAGCTGCGCAGGAGCGAAGCCAAAGTCGCTGAGCTGGAGGCCGAATATGCCGCCCAGTTTGTCGCCGACCGCGCCAAGGCGCAGGTCGTGCACGAGAAACTCACCGCCGAGCAGGCCAACCTCGCCCTTGTTCGCGAACGCGCCGCCGAGCTCTTCACGCGTGCCCGCAGTGACGGTGTGTTCCTCGTGCCGCAAATGGTGGACATGCCCGGCCGCTATTACCGACGAGGAGAGCTGCTCGGCTATGTTGTCGGGAAGACGGTGCCGTTGGCGCGTGTCGTGGTGCCGCAGGAGGCGGTCGATCGCGTGCGTCTGACCACCGACCGTATCGAGGTCCGGCCGGTCGACCAGCCGCGTCTGACTCTGGAGGGCCGCGTGCTGCGCGCGGTTCCCGCAGCCGGCGAATATCTCCCGTCCCCTGCGTTGGGCGTTGAGGGGGGAGGCGATATCGCCGTCGACCCGCGTGATACCAAGGGTCCGAAGACCTTGCAGCGGACGTTCCAGTTCGACATCGCGCTCAACGGACTTGAGGCGGTGGACTACTTTGGTCAGCATGTCTTCGTGCGGTTCGATCATCGCATGGAGCCGCTGTCGGTGCAGTGGTATCGCAGCATCAGGCTGCTCTTGTTGACGAACTTCCATGTCTAGGTCCGGTATGAAGTTGGATCGCCGCGAGCTGGCATTGAGCTGCCCCTATCCCGAGCGGGCGGAAGATGAGCCGGCGCTGCACGACCGGATCGCCCAAGGCCTTATCAACGACCTGATCAAGCCTGCGTTCGGCCGGATTCGCGACCCGTCGCGCGCGTTGCGCGCGATCGTCGGGCATGCGGCAGGGCACGAACGTGCGTTGTCTGTCGCCAGTGACAACGATTTGCAGCAGGAAGCGAACGGCATGCGCACGGCGCTGCGCCGGCGGGGCTTCGTGCCCGAGCTGGTCGGGCGCTCATTTGCACTGGTGCGAGAGGCGGCAACCCGTACGATCGGCCAGCGGCATTATGACGTCCAGCTGATGGCGGGATGGGGACTGCTGCAGGGCAAGCTGGTCGAGATGGCGACGGGTGAAGGCAAGACGATTGCCGCGACGCTGCCAGCGGCGACGGTCGCGCTTGCCGGCTATCCGGTGCATCTGATCACGGTCAACGATTATCTCGCCAATCGCGATGCAACCGAGCTGGCTCCGCTCTATCAGTTTCTCGGGCTCAGCACGGGCGTCGTGGTGCAGGGCATGTCCAAGGCCGAGCGCCGCCAGGCCTATGCCAAGTCGGTGACCTATTGCACCAACAAGGAGCTCGCATTCGATTATCTGCGCGACCGCGTCGCGCTGTCGCGCCGCGGCAGCAGGCTGCATCTTTCGCTCGATAAGCTTCGCGGCCATCAGGAGCGCGACGAAGACCTCGTCTTGCGTGGGCTCCACTTCGGCATTGTCGACGAGGCGGACAGCATCTTCATCGATGAAGCCCGCACGCCGCTGATCCTGTCGTCGTCGATTGGAGCCTCCGGGGAGAAGCTGCAATGCGAGAAGGCGCTCGATTTCGCTACCCAGCTGGTCGCCGGAGACCATTACGCCGTTGATCCAGCCGAGCGATCCGTCCTGCTGACCGCCGAGGGACGGCGGCAGCTTGGCCGCCTGACCGATGATGAGCATGGTGTGTGGACCTCGTCGCGCGCCCGTGAAGAGCTGATGACGCAGGCGCTGACGGCCATCCATCTGTTCAAGCGCGACCAGCACTATGTCGTTGTCGACAGCAAGATTCAGATCGTCGATGAATCGACCGGACGCACGATGCCAGACCGCTCCTGGGAGCGTGGTCTGCATCAGCTGATCGAAGTCAAGGAGAGCTGTGAGCTGACCGATCGTCGCGAGACCATGGCCCGCATTACCTACCAGCGGCTGTTCCGGCGCTACATCAAGCTGGCAGGAATGTCCGGCACCGCGCAGGAGGTCGCCCGCGAGATCAAATCCGTCTATGGGCTCGATGTGGTCCGCATTCCGTTGAACCGTCCATCGCAGCGGACCGTCGTGCCTCCGCGGATCTGCGCAAGCCGGACCGAGAAGCTGAACGTCATCGCCGATACGGTCGAACGGGTGGCGGTGACGGGTGGGCGGCCGGTGCTGATCGGGACGCGCTCGGTCGGCGCATCGGAGGAGATCAGCGCCGTATTGCGGCTGCGCGGGATCGAACATGCGCTTCTGAATGCCAAGCAGGACCAGATTGAAGCTGAGGTGGTCGCGCGGGCCGGGGAGCCCGCGCGGGTCACCGTTGCCACCAACATGGCTGGGCGCGGCACGGATATCGGCCTCGGCAAAGGCGTCGCCGATTGCGGTGGGCTTCATGTCATTCTGACCGAATACCATGACTCGCGGCGTGTCGATCGCCAGCTGTTCGGCCGCTGTGCCCGGCAGGGGGACCCCGGCAGCTGCGAGGCGATCGTTTCGCTCGACGACGATATCTTTATGATCCATGCGGCGACGGCGGCCCACGCCATCCGCAGGCTGTTGGAGGCAAGTTTTGACGTGCCGGTGAGCATTTATCAGGGGTTGCGCAGATTTGCGCAGTTTCAGGCCGAGCGGCGCCACGGCTATGTGCGGGTCCAGAACCTGCGGCTTGATCGGCGTCTCGACCGTTTACTGGCCTTCTCGGGGAGAGGCGAATGAAGATGGCCACTGTATCCAGGCGCGTGGCGCGCGCGACGCGCGAACGTTTCAATGCGATGGCGGCTCTCGGCCGCGGCGTACCGATCCTTCTCGTGTCGACTGTCTTGGGCTGCGTCGATGCGCGCGCGCAAGACCTGAAGCCCGAGGGGCAATTCGATTGCCTGATCCAGCCGAAAATGGTGCTCAAGCTCGGGACTTCGGTACCGGGCCTCTTGAGTGAGGTGCTCGCCGATCGTGGCGACGTGGTCAAGAAGGGCGATGTGTTGGCCCGCCTAGAGTCGGGCGTGGAGCAGGCCGCGGAGGCGCTGGCCAAGCTCCGTTCCGAGAACGATGCGACGGTTCGTTCCAGCATGGCCAAGCTGGAGTTTCAGCGTCGCAAGGACGAGCGGGCGCGACAGTTGCGCAAGAGCGACTCGGTCACGGTTGCGGTTGCCGATGAAGCTGAAACCGGCGCGCGCGTCGCCGAGCAGGAACTCGACGAAGCGAGGGTAAACCTTGCCATGTCGAAGCTGGAATTGACCCGCGCCGCGGAAGTCCTCAAGCAGCGCACGATCCGCAGTCCCATCGACGGCGTGGTGGTGGAGCGAACCTTGGGGCCCGGTGAATACGTGTTCGACCAGTCTCACATCATGACGGTCTCGCAGATCGATCCTCTCAACGTCGAGGTCTATGTGCCGCTCGGCCAGTTCGGCAAGATCCGCGTGGGCGCAGCGGCTGAGGTGTTTCCGGAGGAGCCGGTCGGCGGCAGGTACACGGCGACAGTGACCGTGGTCGACCAGGTGTTCGATGCCGCGAGCGGAACGATCGGCGTTCGGCTGGCGCTTCCCAATCCAAATTACGCAATCCCTGCCGGGCTCAAATGCCGGGTCCGCTTTCCAGGGATTGGCTGAAGGGTTCGTCACGCGAGCTCACGCAGGCAACTGGAGGGAATCGCATGCTGGAGGGCACGATCAAGACCTATCACAATGACCGCGCATTCGGCTTCATCAGGCCGGACGCCGGCGATAAGGACATTTTCTTTCATTTGAAGTCGTTTCCGCCGGGGGTGCTGCCCCAGGCCGGTGCGCGCGTGTGCTACAATCTGGCTCCCGATCAGCGATCCGGGAAGCTGCAAGCCGTGAGCGTCAAGGTGCTCACGAGCGGACGCAGCACTCAGATTTCAACGCAATTCGTGCGGCTGCCGCGTTTGCATCGGGAAGGTTGACCGGCGCCGGCACCCAACTGGCCTGCGCCACGGCCAGCAACGCGAACAGGATGATCCGATCCTTCTTCTTCTGATCCGTGCGTGGGCCGCGGCATTGAAGCAGCCTTCGGCATCCTCGGCCTTGTCAGGAACCACGCCGGCGGCGCGGCCGCCATGCGCCGAAGAGGCGGCATTGGGAGACACCATCGCCCTGGAGCGGCGCGGGCGGACATCGTGCGTGATGCGAACCCGCTCCTGTTGTTCAGACAACACGAATTTCTGCAATGATTTCAATCAACGGAAGCCGCTTAAAATGTCAGAGTGGCTACTGAAAGCACTAGTGCATTTTGAGACTTCCAATCTGAATGGAGACTGGTTTCTCGATCAACTGAGCGCGATAGGAGATCGCGCGAAGGCTGATGCCAGGGCAATGGAGCTGAAAGGCTCCTTTGAGGCTGAAAGGACCCTTTCGATCCCCATCATCGGCGCAAGCCGTTGAAACCGCAGCAAATGCGAACGCCCTCCGAGCGCACCATAAACCCACGCTTGACGTGAAGTCTCGGGCGACCGCAGCGCGGCTCTCGAACAGAATGCGACGGATCAATGCGAGAAGGGCGGCGGCGATGGCTCGGTGGTCTAAGTGCCGTCCGTAACAGACTTCGCATAGTTGTGGAATAACGGTGCATACTTCAAAGCGTCTCGCCGGAGCCGCTCCCTCAAGTGAGCGCTCATCGCTATTTTTGCCCCTCGTCCGGGGGGGGCGTCAGACTCGGCCCTCGCGGGATAACACCGTTATGGGAACACCTAACACGCCGCGATGGTTGAGACGATGCGGGTTTGCGCCCAAGCCCGACGGAGCTACGGCGTTATCGCGAATGTGGATCAACCTCCGAAAATGCCTTCCGTAGCGATCTCGAAGACCGTGCCGTCGCTCCTCGTCCCGCCTTCGGTGGTACCGAACATGTTTCCGGATGGGTCGCGTATCAGACTTCCCGAGGGGGCGCCGCCGTCGGCAGCTCCCGCAAAGCAATGCTGGAGCCCGATCCGCTGATGCTGAAGCACTTCCAGGGTTTCAACGAATGGGGCCGCATCATCGCCGACACCAGGGTTGCCACCCACCGGCTGGACGATATCGTCGAGATCGACGCGATGGATTATCTCAAGGTCGACGTGCAGGGCTCGGAGCTTGCGATCTTCCAGAACGGGCGGCGGCGGCTCGCCGACGCAGTCGTCGTGCAAAGCGAAGTCTCGTTTCTCCCGCTCTACAAGAAGCAGCCGGTGTTCGGCGAGATCGACCTCGAGCTGCGCGCGCAGGGTTTTATTCCGCATGCCCTGATCGAGATCAACGAGCGCATGATCTGGCCGATGCGCGGCGGCAGTCCGTTCGAGGCATTCAATCAGCTGCTCGAGGCCGACGCGGTCTATGTCCGCGATTTCACCAAAGCCGATGCGATGAGCGCGGAGCAGCTCAAGCATCTCGCGCTGGTCGCCCATCACTGCTACGGCTCCTACGATCTCGCCGCGATCTGCATCCAGCATTTGCTCAACCGCGATGCGATCGTCGCCCACGCCGGAAGCAGCTATTTCGAGCTCGCCGCGGCGCATCGCTCTGGCGCCAAGCTGGCTAAGAAAAAGGCTAGTTGAGAGGGACCGGCTGAGATTTCAAGAAAACAGCCAGACCCCGATCGAGCGCCCGGCTGTTGATCTCTTTGCAGAGATCGTGATCCGGAGCGTCCCGGATCACGATCTCATTGTGGTGTTACCTGGCAGTGTTACTTCGCGCCGCCGGTGACGCCGGTGCAGCCGTCGGTCTGCGTGCCCGACGAGCTGTAGGCCGCGATCGCGGTCGGCGAACCGCCGGCCGCACTCGAGGTCAGGTACGCGTTCAGGATGTTGTTGGCCCAGACGCCGTCGAGCTCGTGGAAGCCGTTGTTGCGGATGATCTTGGCGACGTTCGGATCGTAGCCGGGATTGTCCGCGTTCGAGGTCGACGGATTGTAGTCCGGAAGCCCGGTGACCGATCCGCCGAAGAACCAGGCGAGCCAGCTCTTCACCGCAGGCACCCGCGTCCCGGCCGCGTCGCTGTAGCAGCTGTAGACGCTGATGAAGCTTGCGCCGGTGATCGGATAGTCGATCTGCGACTGCGTCGGGATACCGATGACGGACAGGCCGTCATCGGTCACGCCGCCGAGCACGGTGCCGGCGGGGTAGACCTGGGCATACAGGTTCCAGGCATCGTAGCTGCTGGAGATATCCGGCGCGTTCAGGTTGGCGAAGGCCTGCTGGGCATTGGTCGGCGTCGGCGGGACGAAGTTCTGCGCCTTGCCGGTGTTGCCGGCCTGGCCGGGATGGTAGACGCCGAGCAGGCGCAGCCGTTCGTTCTGGACGCTGGCCGAGAGCGGCGCCGCGGCGGTGATCGTGGTGCCGGCGATTTCCTCGGTCACGGTCTGCGCATAGGGCTGGGTGTAGTCGGCGCTGAGATAGCCGATCCGGCCGGCGAAGCGCGGATCGGTTCCGATCTTCAGCGCTTCGTGGTTGCTGCCCGAGGCGCTGATCCAGTGCGAATCCGGACGTTCCTCGTCGTCATCCACGTCATAGGGGTCGCTCTGGTCGGAGCTCTTCACCGCCTTGATTGCTGCACGCCGTTGGCGTCGAGCCCGGGGATCAGCGTCGAGGTGTCGTGCCAGTCGGTCACGGTCGCCGAGAAGATCGCGCAGAGCTGGGCGGCCGAGAGCTGGATCGCTCCGCCGGCCTGGTTGTTCGGCGACAGCGCCGACTGGTTGGTCCAGGTCACGCCCGAGGAAGAGTTCGCGGTGTTGACCGCGATCGCAACCGGGACTTCCAGGGCCGGGACCTGGATCGGCGCGCCGACGACTGAAGTATTGAAGCTCGCGGTCGATTGGCTGAGGACGCCGATCAGCAGCGTGTTCTGCCAGTTGGTCGACGGGACGAAATTGCTGAACGAGATGGTGGTCAGGCTTGAAATCGTGTTGGCGAGCGGCGCATCGCTGGCAGCGAAGTCGAGCCGCGGATAGGGATAGCTCTTGAAATTCGAATTGGCGGTGTCGCGGAACGGCGGCTTCGCCGACGGCTTGCGCACCACGGCAGACGCGGAGTCCGGGCTGCCGCGGAACAGTTGCCGCGCATCGTCGGCGATATAGGCGCGCTGGCCGTTGCCGGAGCCGACGGCGGCGAACAGGCCCTCGACCGAGGTCGAGAACATGGTGCAGCTGGTCGGCAGCAGGTTCGGGCTCGGCGTTCCCGTCGAGAAGCTCGGCGAGAAGGCCTGGCCGTCATTGGCAAGCGTGGCGCCTGCATAGCAGTCGAAGATCTGCCGCAGCGCCAGCGACGACAGCGTGCTGCCGCCGCCATAGATGCCGGGTTGGGCCGCAGCCGGTTGCTGGGCTCCGATCATGGCGGCGGCCGACAACACGACCAGCGAGGTCGTGCCCAGCACGCGTTCGGCGAACGATTTCGTCTTCATGATAACCTTCCCTGTTTTTGTTGCGTGATCTAGCGGCGCCGCGCGACCGCCCGACGGTCTCGTGATGTCCAGAACGTCTCGTTCGATGGCTGTGATTGGGACGGCGATGAAGAAGACCTTGCAGGAATGTCTCAAGACAATCGAAGCCGTTCGACGCGCAGAGCGAACAGCCCTGCGCGTCGCTATCGGCATCGGCGCCGATGTGGCTAGCACCCCTTGGACAATTCGAATGGGTGCGATGCGCAGCCGGCTTGCCGTGATTTTTCGCGCGGATGAATTCTCGGATCAGACCCGCTCTGGTGGTGAATGCGTAGCCGCCACGATCTGCGATCCGGCATTGGCGGCGCGACCTGATGTGAAGGTTGGATTACAAGCGCAATAGCGGCGGCGCTGGCGAAGCACCCCGTTGCCGCAATTGATCCCCAACCCGCCGCTGTTCAACGGGCGTGCGAGACTGTAAGGAGGGCGCGGGCTGCGTGCGTCGGGGGGCGCGGGCGGCCTGCGGTCGCTTGTCATCAGGCGATCGGACTTTCGACATAACGATGGATTTGACGTGGCGAATACCAAGAAGGCCCGCGCCGCTGTTGGCGCGAACAAGAAAAGCAAGGGAGCGGCGCGCTCCGGGATCTCGTCGTCGTCACCGCTCGGCATGCTGGCGCTGCATCTGCTGGAGCAATGGAAGAAGTCCGGCCGTGACGGCATCGTGTTCCTCGCGGACAACGAGAACAGGGCCGAACGCCTCGGCAGTGTGCTGCATTCGCTCGATCCTTCGCTCGAGGTGCTGGTGTTCCCGCGGCTGAACACCTTGCCGTTCGATGGGCTCGAGCCGTCGCGCGAGATTGCCGGCAGAAGGAGTTCGGTGTTGCGGCGTCTTGCGAAGAGCAAGAGGCCGGTGTTCCTGGTGTCGACGGCGGAAGCGATCATGGAGCGGCTGCCGCTGCCCGCGAGCTGGGCGCGGCTGAGCATCAGCCTGAAGGTCGGCGCTATCTATGCCGAGCAGGATCTCAAGGATCGTCTGGAAGCGCTCGGATACGATCTTGACGAAGAGGCGGATTATCCGGGAAGCGTCCTGTTCCACGGCATGACATTCGAGGTGTTTCCCGCCGGTGCGCTGGGGCCGTTCAGGATCGAGCATTCAGCGGGCGTGATTCGCCGTATCGCGGGCGTCGATCCAAACGAGCACGACGTCGTTTTCGACACGCAGGAGCTGCTGATCGATCCGATGTCCGAACGGATCGCGCTGGGCGGCAAGCGGACACAGCGCGCCGCGTTGCCGGATTATTGTCAGCGCGCGCGCTGGATCGCGGACGCTGCGGTGTCAGGTCACGCCGATAGCTGGCTCGGCACGATCAAGGAGGCGGCCGGCCGCCGCGAGGTGGAGCGCGAATATTTCGGGCCCGCCGACTGGAAGCGGCTCGCCAAACGCATGAGCTCGCTGCCGCGAAAGGCCGCGTTCACGGCGACGCCCGATTTCTCGAAGCTCGCCTCGTCGCGGAAGGCGCTCCGCGCCTTTGTCGCGGACACCGAGCGCGCCGGATCGCGGCTGCTGTTCGTCGCGGCGGTCGAGGACGATCTGCGCGCGATGGAGCGAAGCAGCGGGATCAAGGCGGAACGCTGCGCCGACTGGAACGAGGCCGCGAAGGGGCGGGGAGGCGAAGCGGCCTTGCTGGCCGACTTCGATACCGGCTTCATCGGTTCCGGCCGCAAGCCGCTGGTCGTCGTGACGGCGACCGACGTGCTTGGCAGCCGGGCGCATCACCCGCAGCCCATGGCCAAGGCCTGGAGCGCGGCCTTCGATCATCCCGACGTGCCGGAGCGCGGCGCGGTCGTCGTTCACTTGCAGCGCGGGCTGGCCGTGCTCGATGGCTTGCAGACCTTCGACATGGCCAAGGAATCGGCGAAGGGATTATCGCGCGAGATGATCAGGCTGGCATTCGCGGGGGATGATGCCGTGCTGGTCCCGCCCGCCGACCTTGCGCTGATCTGGCCGTATGCGGCGGAGCTCGGCAGGCTGACCTTGGACAAGGCCGATGGAAGCACGTGGTGGGCGCGGCGGACCAGGGCGGAGCAGGAAATTCAGATTGCCGCCAAGGCGCTCGCCAAGCACATCGCGCAGCGTCGCCGCCGGCGCGCGCCGAGGCTGGTCGCTCCCGGCCCCGCCTATGAGCGCTTCGTCGCGCGCTTTCCCTATTTCACGACGGTCGACCAGGCGAAGGCCATTCGCGACGTGCTCGATGATCTCGCGTCGGGGCATCCGATGGATCGCGTGGTCTGCGGCGATGTCGGATTTGGCAAGACCGAGGTTGCGTTGCGCGCAGCGGCGGCCGTTGCGCTGTCGGGCAAGCAGGTTGCCATCGTCGTGCCGACCACCGTCCTGGCAAGGCAGCACGTCGCAACCTTCCGCAAGCGGTTCGCGCCGCTTGGCATCGAGGTCGGAAGCCTGTCGCGCGCGACCTCGGCGCAGGAAATGCGGGAGACCAAGGAGGGCCTGCGCAGCGGCAAGACGAAGGTCGTGGTCGGCACCCAGGCGATCGCATCGAAGGACGTGAAGTTCGCCAAGCTCAGTCTGGTCATTGTCGACGAAGAGCAGCATTTCGGCGCCGCAGAGAAGGCCAAGCTCTCGGGCCTCGCAAAGGGCGTCCATACGCTCTGGATGAGTGCCACGCCGATCCCGCGCACGCTTGCGGCGGGGCTTGCGGGATTCAGGGAGCTCAGCGTGATCGCATCGCCGCCAGTTCATCGGCTGCCGGTCGTGACCAAGACCGCGCCACTCTCGGACGCCGCCATTGCCGCCGCATTGCTGCGCGAGCAGCGACGCCACGGGCAAAGCTTCCTGATCTGTCCGCGCATCCAGGATCTGGAGCCGATGCTGGCGCGCGTGCAGGCGGTCGCCCCGGAGCTCCGCATCGTTTGCCTGCACGGCAAGCTGCCTGCCGACCAGCTTGACGACCGCATGATGAGTTTCGTCGAAGGCGAGGCGGATGTTCTGCTCGCAACCAATATCGTCGAAAGCGGTCTCGACATTCCCCGGGCGAACACCATCGTGGTGTGCTGGCCAGAGAAGTTTGGCCTGGCGCAACTGCACCAGCTCAGAGGGCGGGTGGGACGCGGCGGCACGCGGGCCTTCGCCTATTTGCTGACCGAATCCAGTTCGGAGCAATCCGGCAAGCGCCTGGCGGTTCTGGAGGAGTTCAGCAGACCTGGCGCCGGTTTCGCCATCAGCGAGCGCGATCTGGATCTCAGAGGCGCCGGCGATCTGCTGTCCGAGCGGCAATCCGGCCATGTGCAGGTGTTCGGGCCGGTGCTCTACAGCCATCTGCTCAAACAGGCATCGGAGAAGACCAACGACCGGGCCGCCGATCTGTGGGTGCCCGATCTCAACCTTCCGCTCGCGGATCTCTTGCCCAAGAGCTATGTGCAGTCGGAATCCATGCGGCTTGAAATCTATGGCCGCGCCGCCAGGTGCCGCAACGAAGACGATCTGGAAGATCTCGAGGAAGAGACCTCGCGCCGATTCGGCAAGCTGCCCGCGGCCGGCCGGGACTTCTTCGCGGCGGCAAGACTCAGGATCGATTGCAAGCGGCGCGGGATCGTGCGGCTCGATGTCGGGCCGGAGGCTGTCGCTGCGACGTTCCTGCCGGGAAGGCTGCCGAAATCCAGGGCACGTTCGCTCCAGCGCGACGGCGATCGCGTCTTCTACTCAGACAAGACGAACGAGCCGCCTTTTGAGCGGATCGAAGACCTGCTGGATATTCTGGACGAGTGAGATGCGACGCTGCGCCAGCGGCTCCGTCCGACTCACGCGTCCTGACATCTCAGTGACATCTAGCTTCGCTACTGGACATGCCGCGTAACCCGTCCGCCATCGTCTGGCCTGCTCCGAGCAATCGGAATGCCCCCTTCCAGGTCCGAGTCGGCGGTATCCGAGGCGGGCTATCTCGTTCAGATGCCGGGTATTTTTAAGCCAGAATAATGGGCGAGACGGCGGAATCAGCCGTCCCCAAATCGGCTCCAAATTTCGTTTTCTCCGTAGGATTACGCGTTTTGCACACCGTTCCGCCCGGTGTTGCCCAAACTTGTGCCCGCCAACGGTAACTTAAATATTCGCCTTAGATATCAATGGCTTGTTTCGTCATCGCTGTTCAAATGCCCGTGATATTTGTGCAACATTTGCCCGAAAACAGCCGCAACTCATCCCAAACCCAGCGGTCTTTTGTTGCGTGATCGGGGGCCTTCTGTCTCATATGGAACTGCGACGGAGGGGGGCATCCCAAGGTCGTCCCGTTTTAGGTGGTTCGCTTAAGTCCCTCGCGTTCATGCGGGTGTGTCCGAAGGCGCGAAGCGACTGAGCGGGGTTTAAGGGACAAAGGGAACCAACCTAGGGTGTTTTACCCGGCGGATCCGGAACCTTCCCTGAGATAGAGCAACTTGGAGGTTTAACATGAAGATGGTTAAGAGCCTTATCCTCGGCTCGGCGGCGGCACTCGTCGCGGTCGGCGGAGCTCAGGCGGCCGATCTTCCCGTCAAGGCCAAAGCGGTCGAGTACGTGAAGGTTTGCTCCCTGTATGGTCCCGGTTTCTATTACATTCCGGGCACCGATACCTGTATCAAGCTGGGCGGCTACCTGCGTGTCGACGTTCTTGCGAACACGAACTCAGACAACACCGGCAACACCTCGGGTGCTGGCGCTGCCAACAACCGTTTCACCAACGGTTACACCTGGCGCTCCCGTGAAGATCTGAACATCGATACGCGCACCGCGACCGAATACGGCGTGGTCCGCACCTTCTTCGATGCGACGTTCTCGTGGACGTCGGACACCTACGCTGGTCAGGGCAACGGCACCACCGTTTACTCGCCGATCGGCGCGGTTTCCGCTCCGAACAACGCCAACGCCGGCGGCGTTGCTGGCGGTACGGTTGGCGTCTACTACGCCTTCATCCAGTTCGCGGGCTTCACCATCGGTAAGGCGGTCTCGCAGTTCTCGGCTCCGTGGGCCAACTATCCGGGCAACAACTTCGACGGTCTCGTCGGTGGCGGCGGTACGATCACCGGTGTGAACCAGTTCACCTACACCGCGCAGTTCGGCAACGGCGTGTCGCTGTCTCTGTCGGCTCAGGACCAGTCGGCCTACTATCAGGCTGGCGTGAACAACCTCGGTGCAGCACCGGGCGCGCTCGGACCGTACGGCACCCCCGACTACGCCGGCACGATCTCTCCGGATTTGGTTGCGATGCTGCGCGTCGACCAGGCTTGGGGTCTGTTCCAGGCGTCGTTCGCGGCGCATGACAACCACGTGGCCTACTACGGCGGCACTGAGCTGTCCGGTCATCCCGACGACAAGTGGGGCTGGGCTGGTCAGTTGGCCCTGTCGATCAAGAACATCCCGACCGGACCTGGCGACACCATCAACATCCAGGGCGTCTACACCAACGGTGCGACGCGCTATAACATCCAGGACCTCGCCGGTTCGGCAGGTGCGAACACCATCTTCAGCGGCACCGGCCTTGCTGGTGCTTACCAGAGCGTCGGTTTCGGCATTGCGCCGGACTCGGTGTTCATCAACGGTGGCTCGCAGCAGTTGATCACGACCTACGGCATGCGCGGTGCGTATGTCCACAACTGGAACCCGAACTGGAACACCAGCATCTACGGTGCCTGGGCTGGGGTTAGCTACAACAGCACGTCCAAGGGCTACATCTGCGGCCCGGCTGGCAATGGTGTTGGCGGTTCGTTCGGCGCTACGTTCGGTACCGCTGGCCTGACCTCCTGCAACCCCGACTACAGCATCGCGCAGATCGGTACCCAGACCCAGTGGACCCCGGTCAAGAACCTGACCTTCTCGGCCGACTTGGTCTACACCATGCTGGATCAGAAGTATGGCGGCACGATCACGTATCCGGGCAGCGCTGGTATCGGCAAGCCCGCCGCGGTGTACGAGCTGAAGGATCAGAACACTCTGCTCCTCATGCTCCGCGCTCAGCGCAACTGGTAATACCGGTTGATCTGACTGTGATCTAACAGAGCCCCCGGCGCCAAAACGCCGGGGGTTTTGCTTTGGATAGGAGTTCGGCGTGGTCGTCAGCCGGTGGGCGACACCAATGTCCCTGCGCTGATTTGTGCCTCGGCTTTTCAACGCGAATGCTCCGTCCCGCTCGCCTCCTAGCGGCAGTGGACGTCCGTGCTTGTCGCGAAAACGCGCTTGAATGGCTGCGACGCATTGATGTAGTCCGTCAGGAGATCGGAGCGCCCAATGTCCACCACCAACAAGCTGACGCTCAATTTCCGCTGTCCGGCGGAGCTTGAGGGCCTGATCCCGAAGCCCATCCCGGCGGCCCAGGGCGTGCCCGACTGGCTCAAGGCGATGCCGGCGACGGCGTTCTCTTCGATCAACCTGCACGACGAGGATACCATCAAGCGCTGCCCGCCGTTCGTCGATGCGATGACTTGCGGGTTCTTGCTGCCGTTGGTTTGCGATCTCAAGATCGAAGACGGCGAGATCACCTGGGACCACGACCTGCCACCGGGAGGCACGCCGGAATTTCCCCGTTCGCCGATCGGATTTCACGATCCCGGTCAGGTTACCGGCACGCCGCTGTTTGAAGAAGGCCGCTTCTTTCTCAAATTCCACAATCTGTGGACCGTCGAAGCGCCCGAAGGCTACGCGGTTTACTTCACGCATCCCGTCAATCGCTTCGACCTGCCATTCACCACGCTGAGCGGCCTGGTCAATTCCGATCTCTATACCGACAATTGGGTGCACTTCCCGGCGTACTGGCACGACAGGAGTTTCAGAGGTGTCCTCCCCAGGGGGACGCCCATCGCGCAATGCATTCCGGTCAAACGAGACGACTGGACTGCACAGTCGTCCTCCTTCACCGCGGAAGAAGCCAAGCGCGTCGGCCAATTCAGGAATGAGCTGAGACGGCAGCCCAACCTCTACCGGAGAAACTTCAGGGCGTGAGGCGCGACGAGATTTTGTCCAATGCGCCCGGCCTCACTCCCCGCCAAGGAATTTTGCAACGTCGCGTTGGGAGAAAAAGAAGCGACCATGCGATGTCGCGGCCATGACGAATGCCGCACGCCCCAATAGCTGCGGCTGACCACGAATGATGGAGCGTAGCGCCGCTTCGGCAGCGTCGCGCTCTCCTTGTTCGAACAAGGATGTGGCGAGGTAGGCGCGGGTCGAGCGATCATCGGGGTACTGCGCGAGCACACGGCGGAAAGCGTCCGCGGCTGCGGCGTAATCGCCATGAAGGATCAGAACCCTCCCGAGCTGATTAAGAACATCCGGCCGTCCCGGCCCAGCATCGCGCGCGGCTGTCAGGACGCTCGCAGCCCGCGCGAAGTCATTGGTATCATGCAACAGCCGGCCGAGATCGAGCTTCAGATCGATGCTGCCGGGGGCAAGCGCGAGGCCGGCTTCGACCGTGCTGATCGCCTCGTCGTATTGACCAGCCTTGGCAAGCTGCCCGGCGAGTTCCTGAAACGAAGGGAGATATGGCGGGCGGCGAGCCACCGTGCGCCGAAGCTGTGCTAGGCCGTCCGTGGCGCGCCCCGCACCGCACAACAATGCGCCAAGCAAGGTCTCGACCTCGCCATCGTCGCTGCGGCGCGCAACCCGCTCGAGCGGTGCAATCGCCTCGCCTTCCCGCTCCTGCCCCATCAGGGCGTGCGCCAGGAGAAGCGTCGCGTGCCTGTCCTTGCGGTTTGATTTCAGGATGCTTGTCGCGATCTGCTCTGCCTGAGCAAACTGCCGCGCCCGCAACGCGGATGCGCCTTGTTGCAGCGCCTGAGCTAGGAAATTGTTCTGATTGCCACTCACGGGAAAGCTTCTGGAGGATCCGAGAGATTATCGTGGACGTGAGCCCGGCCGTTTCCGGGCGCTCAGGAACAATCTCGTGGAAACACAATATGAGGTCAACCGGTAGCGATCCGCTCACCTCCTGAACTGGCACCTGAATCGAAATCGCGATGCTACGCCCTCTATTCGAGACAGTTGTGGGCTAGATTCTGTGATGTCGGTCCTGACCGGGCCGCCCCGCTCGACACAGGAGGTCCTTGGTACCGCCAAACACGAGTTTTGGGCCTTTTCTCTGATGTTTCCATCAGGTTAGCAGGCGAATATCCGGGCCTCTGGAGGAAAGGCGCCGACTGATGTGCCTCTCAAGGCCGCGATAGCGACCAGGGGCGACGAGACGCCAATGGGGCCGCGTGTTCAACACGAGAGTTCCCGGTTGGATCAGAATTAGGCTGGCACGATCACCAACGGCAGCGCTGGCATCGGCAAGCCGGTCGCCGCCACGTACGAGCTGAAGGATCAGAACTCCGTCATGTTTCTGCTCCGCGCTCAGCGCAACTGGTAATACCGGTTGATCTGACTGTGATCTAACAGAGCCCCCGGCGCCAAAACGCCGGGGGTTTTGCTTTGTGAGGTTTGTCCTTTTGTGAGGCTCGCTTTCTGGTGCTGACTGCGTGGCGTCACGCAGCGAGCATGTCGCGCACCATCGGCACCACCTTGCTGCCGTACAGCTCGATGCTCTTCATCAGCTTGTCGTGCGGCAGCGGGCCGGCCGAATATTTCAGCTGAAAGCGCGCCGCGCCGAGCGCCTTCACGGTCGCCGCGATCTTGCGGGCCACGGTTTCCGGAGCGCCAACATAGAGCGAGCCGTGCTCGGCCTCGGAGACGAACTCGTCGCGGCCCATCGGCGGCCAGCCGCGCTCTTTGCCGATCCGGTCGCGCATGACCTTGTAGTCCGGCCACAGCTCTTCCCGCGCCTGCGCGTCGGTTTCGGCGACATAGCCCGGCGAATGCACGCCGATCGGCTGCGGCGTCCGGCCGAACTGCTGGTAGGCGCGCTGGTGCAGGTCGACATAGGGTGCGAAACGCTTGGGATCGCCGCCGATGATGGCGAGCATCAGCGGCAGATCATAATGCGCGGCGCGCACCACCGATTCGGGGCTGCCGCCGACGCCGATCCAGGTCTTCAGCCGGCCGTGCTCGATCGGCGGATAGACTGACTGGCCCTTGAGCGGCGGCCGCAGCTTGCCCTGCCAGGTCACCGGCTCCTGCTTCAGCAGCGCGGTGAACAGGTCGAGCTTCTCCTCGAACAGCTCGTTGTATTGCTTGAGGTCGAAGCCGAACAGCGGAAACGATTCGGTGAAGGAGCCGCGGCCGAGAATCACCTCGGCGCGGCCGTTCGAGACCGCGTCGACGGTTGCGAAGCGCTGGAACACGCGGATCGGATCGTCCGAGCTCAGCACCGTCACCGCGGAGCCCAGGCGGATCGTCTTGGTGCGCGTCGCGATTGCCGCCAGCATGGTCTCGGGAGAGGAGATCGCAAAGTCCGCCCGGTGGTGCTCGCCGAGCCCGATGAAATCGATCCCGAGCTGATCGGCCAGCACCGCCTCGTCGACGACGTTGCGGATTACCTGGGCATGCGACAGCGGCACGCCGGCGGCGTCCTTGGTGACGTCGCCGAACGTGTCGAGCCCGAATTCGAGAGAGGTCGTCATCACATAGTCCAGTTGTCGGCGTGGCGGAGCATCCGCCACGGGCCACCCATCGCACGCAGGCCGGGAGGTCGTGTTGCTGCGGAACGTGTCCGCAAGCCCGCGCTGTGGAGCCTTCGGTTGGAGATGTGGTGGAGCTATGGCCTGTTCGCGGCCCGACAAGGTCACGCCGCGAAACGCAGCGTTTCCAAGTTGCGGGTTTCCCCTAGGAGGCTGCGGCGATCAGCCCGGGATGACCAGGAAGCCAGCCCGCGGGAAATGCACCACGACCTCGCCGGCGCGCTCGTCGGACCGGCGGATCGCGATGTGCTGCGCCGACAGCGAGACGATCTCGCCGCGGACCGGGACCTTGCCGTAATCGTCCGGCATCACGCTGACGATGTCGCCGGGTTTGCGGCCGTTCGGATCCGCAGGGTCGCCGAACGATGGCGACTCCGGCTTTGCCTTCGCCGCGATCTCGAGCGCATCGCCGGACGACATCTCGGTGCGCGTGCCGTGGCCGATGGCGCGGATGCGCTCTTCCCACGCCGCAACGCGCGGAAAGGCCTTCATGACCTCGTCCATCGCGGCGAGGCTCTGCCGTGCGTACCACACGTTCATGTAGGCGCTGACGTCGGCGAGGCCGAATTCGCCGAACAGCCACGGCCGGCCATCGCCGAGTTGCGCGTCGATCCAGTCGAGGTTGGCGCGGAACTGGTCGCGCATCTGCGGCAGCGCCGCGGTCATGGCGGCGACGTCGAACTTGGCGCCGCGCAGCTTCTCGCGATCCGCGATGAAATCTTGCGGGACCTTGTCGCCGATGAATCCGAACACCAGGTTGACCGTGTTCTGGAAGAACGGCCGGTCGGCCCACATGCCGAGTGCCCACGGCATTCCGGCATTCCCGGCGGGAAACAGTGTCGGCGTCGGATAGCGCCGCTCCAGCTCGCGGATGATGATCTGGGTGTCGCAATAGATGTCGGCGCCGATCTGCATTGTCGGCGTGCGGCGGTAGCCGCCGGTCATCGGCATCAAATCCGGCCGCGGCATGATCCGGGAAATCCGCACCGAATTCCAGGCGAGCTTCTTGAATCCGAAGATGATGCGGATCTTCTCGGAGAACGGCGACTGATCGAAATGATGCAGGATCGGTGTGGGCTGCGACATGGCCTTCTCCCGGGATATCGGCGTGATCTGCACGAACCTTGTCGTCTAGCCTGACAAGATTTCAGCGGATCGCAACCGATTTCCCGGGAGAATGACGGCCGTCAGAACTGCTCCGCCCAGGGCCGCAGGTCGAGCTCCAGCGTCCAGGCGCTGCGATGCTGGTGATGCAGCACCCAATAGGCCTCCGCGATCGCCGCGATGTTGAGCATGCCGTCCGGTCCGCGCTCATCCTTCAACTGCGGACGCATGCTGAGCAGGCGATCGCCTTCGATGCCGCCGTCGACCACGATATGGCCGACATGAATGCCCTGCGGCCCGAATTCCCGCGCCACGCTCTGCGCCAGCGCGCGCAGCGCGGCCTTGGCGGCGGCAAACGGCGAGTAGTTGGCCTTGCCGCGCAGCGAGCCGCTGGCGCCGGTGAACACCAGCGTGCCGCCGCCGCGCGCCAGCAGGGCAGGGATCGCGGCCTGCGCGAGCTGGAAACCGCCGAGCGCGTGTTCGCGCCAGTGCTCCTCGAAGCGCTGCTCGCTGACCTTGAGGAACGGCGCGGGCCGGTTCGAGCCCGCATTGTGCACGGCCATCGCCAGCGGCGCGAGCTTTTGCGCCGCCTCGACGAAGCGGGCGACATCGGCCGCGGTGGATGCATCGCCGACGACATGGGTGACCCTGGCGCCACCGGCCGCGAGCTCTGCGGCCGTTGCGGCCAGCTTCTCCGCATTGCGCCCGGCGATCGCGACCGGATAGCCACCGGCAGCAAAGCGTCGCGCGATCGCGGCGCCGAGGCCGTTGGATGCGCCGACGCCGGCGATCAGCACGCTGCCCTGCACGGCGGTCGGCTCGAGGGTCAATTGGTCGTTCATGGCTTGCTCCATCAAGCTGCCTGTGGTGCGGGCGAAATCATTCGTCGGATGCCATCGCGACGATGCTGTCGCGCACTGTGCGCAGAATGGCATCGGATCGCTTCGGATCGGTGAGGACGCGCGAGATCGCGAGCGCGCCGACCATCGCGCTGACCGCGACGATTGCGCGACTATCGTCATCGTCGCTGAGCGTCTCCGCGACCTTGGCGATGAAGGATTCGATGTGCGGCTCCATCACCGCGCGGCATTGTTGGTCGGCGCGGCCGACATCCGAGATCAGCGCGCCGATCGCGCAGCCCGACTTGGGCTGGTCGCGATGGCTGCGGCTGAGATAGCTGCGCACCAGCGCGTTGACGCTGACTGGTTTGTCGGGATCGCGCGCGGCGTGCGCCGACGCTTCGCCTGAAGTCAGCGCCTGTTGCAGCGCCGCGGCGATCAGATCGGCACGCGAGGCGAAGTGCCCGTAGAAGCCGCCATGGGTCAGCTTCGCCTGCTGCATCAGGCTGCCGATGCTGAGCGCGTCGAGCCCCTTGTCGCGGATCTGCGTCGCCGCCTCGTTCAGGATCCGCTCGCGGCTCCTGGCCTTGTCGGCCTGGGAATGGCCCATTCGCATCGCCCCTGTTTGACTCTCATTGTGGATTATGACCATCATGCATCTGGATGACAAGTGTCATCCAGAAAATTTGTCAGTCACAAAGCAGGGAGGAACAGATGTCCGGCAGCGCGAGTGAGGGGCGGGTCCGCCACGAGCGGCATGATCACATCCTGAAGATCATCATCGACAATCCCGCGAAGAAGAACGCCTTCAGCCCGGAGATGATGACTGAGCTGTCCGACGCGCTGACCTTGCTCGACAATGACGACGGCCTCTGGGTCGGCGTGCTCTGTGCCGCCGGCGGCAGCTTCACCGCGGGCCTCGACATGCCGAAATTCTTCGGCCCGACCGCGTCGCGCAAGCCGTTGCCGGAGGGCAACGTCGATCCCTTTGGATTGTCGAAACGGTGCCGCAAGCCGATCATCACGGCGGTGCAGGGCATCGTCTTCACCGTCGGCATCGAGATGATGCTGGCCGGCGATATCGTGGTCGCAGCGGATGACAGCCGCTTCTGCCAGATGGAGGCCAAGCGCGGCATCGCGCCGCTGGCGGGCGCGCATTTCCGCTACATCAGCCGCGCCGGGTGGGGCGATGCGATGTATCACCTGTTGCTGTGCGACGAGTTCTCCGCCGCCGAGGCGCATCGGATCGGTCTGGTGCAGGAAGTCGTGCCGGCCGGTCAGCAGATCGAACGCGCAATGGCGCTTGCGGAGATCATCGCCCGCAATGCGCCGCTCGGAATCCAGGTGACAAAGGAAGCGGGCCGCAAGTTCATCGAAGCCGGCGAGCAGGCGGCGATTGCGATCATCCCGCAAATCCGCGAACGCGTGCTCAACACTGCGGATGCGGCCGAAGGCATCAAGTCCTTCGTGGAACGTCGCGCGGCCGTGTTCCAGGGACGCTAGTTCCCGGGACGCTGGTCCCTGAGACGTGCGCTGCGTTCACGGTACGTGCGCTCAATGTGGTTGTGACAATGTTGTCGCAACCGGCTGAATTTCGATCACGATGATGTTGCGACGACTCTTGTCGAGATTCGTCGAATCAGGGAGATTCGAACCATTCATTAAATTCTATTTCGTCCTGCTTTGACTCAAGCGTCCGGTAGGGATTCCCAATGACAAACGCACGCGTAATCGTTGTAGGAAACAACAAAGGCGGCTCTGGCAAGTCGACAATTGCCATGCACATCGCCATCGCGCTGATCAAGGCGGGTCAGCGTGTCGCCACCATCGATCTCGACAACAAGCAGAAGTCGCTGACGCACTACGTCGATAACAGGCGCGACTGGGCGCGGGAGGCCTCGCTGGATCTCGGCATCCCCGCGCATATGTGCTTCGAGACGGTGACCGGCATGAGCAGCGAGGTCGAGACACTCGGCCGCAACGCACTTGCCGAGATCGTCGAACGGCTCAGCCGGTCCCACGATTTCGTCGTCATCGACTGCCCCGGCCACGATACCTATCTGACGACGTTTACGCATTCACTGGCGAACACGCTGATTACGCCGCTGAACGACAGCTTCGTCGACTTCGACGTGCTCGGCACCGTCGATCCGAACGACTTCAAGGTGACCGGCATCAGCCATTATTCAAACATGGTGGAGGAGGCGCGGCGCCAGCGCAGCGCGCACGATCAGCCGGCCTTCGAATGGGTAGTGTTGCGCAATCGCCTGTCCACGATCGGCTCGCGCAACAAGCGCCTGGTCGGCGAGGCCCTCAGCGAGCTGTCGAAGACGCTGAATTTCCGCCTGGTCGACGGCCTGGCCGAGCGCGTGATCTTCCGCGAATTCTATCCGCGCGGATTGACGGCGGTCGACGATGTCAGTCAGCTCGCGCTCGGTGGCCGGCCGACCATGTCGCATGTCACCGCATGGCTCGAGATGGAGCGGCTGATGACCGCGATCATGCTCGGCCATCTGGTGGCGCGCTCGCCGGAGCCCGCTGACGCCAGCCGCGACGCGGCGTAGGCCAACGTCGCACCGCTACCGGCAATTCGTGTTGCCTGCGCCGGCAACGGTCAGGAAGGTGATCGTTGCGGGCGCGAACACAATCGTGCCGGCCGCGGTTGAGACACCGTTCAGATCGGGAATTTCGTCGGAAGTCCCAAGCGCGAGTGTGCTGCCGTTGAGCTGGACGGTGCCGCCGGCGGGCGTTGCGCTCGCCAATGTGTAGCGTTGCAAGGCAGCTGTTAGAGTCAGCTTGCGCGGTATTCGCCGATCGTTGTTGATGACGAGCAGCGCTATCCCGCCGGGTATGTCGCGCGCGCAATGCGCATAGACATGGAAACCGGGATGTGGGGCGACGCGGGCGTCGAGCACGGTGCTCCCCATCAACCGCCGCCACAGCAGTGCGGCCCAGTAGTTCGGCCGCGGCAAATGGGTTCGCTCGTCGAGCAGCCCGTAGTCGCTTGCGGCAAGCGTGTTGTGCATCACCACCTGAACGCCGGCCTTGGCCAGCCGCCCGAGTTGGTCGAGGTAGCGGAACGTATCGGTGAAGGTCGCGGCCCAGCGGTTGCCGCCGCATGCGGTCTCGGCGGTTTCGGTCAGCCAGATCGGTTTGCCCGGTGCGAGCCGGTCGCGCAGCGTCCGGTAGACGGCGAATGTCTTGCCGGTTCGTGCCAGCCATTCGTCCGACAAGGCTTGCCTCGCCGTGCGATCGCCGCCGCATCGCGCCGAGAGCGCGCCGTAGTGATGGTAGGAGACCGCGTCGACACCGGCTGCCGAGACGGTGAAGCGCGCTCGGGCATCCGCTCCGGTGCCGATCGTGCCGGGGCCGAGGATCGTCACGTCGGGCGCGGTGTCCTTCATGAAGGCGCGGAAGGTTGCAAAGTCGCGGCCGTAGGCCGCGGCGTCGTAGCGATCAGGGGCGCCGCCGATCGCCGGCAGATCGGGCTCGTTCATGAACTCGGCCGCAGCGATCTGCCCGCCGTTCGATCGCGTGAAAGCGAGCAGCTGCCGCGCTTGTTCGGGGGACCATCGCCCCGCGGCGTCACGCGTGCCGGCGCTGATCGCAAAGGAAGTCACGATTGGGGCGTCGACGGCATGCGAAAAGTCGATCACGTCGCGCCATTGCTGTTGCGTCAGTGTGCCCTTGAAGCCGGCCGGTGGTGCCGCCGGTGGCGTCTCTGAGTCAGCAAAATACGTGCTGTTGGCCCAGGTCCCGCTCACGCGCAGAAAAGCGGGCGAGAGGGCTGCCGCGAGCTTGCGCAGCCTGCCGTTGTGCAGATCGATCGGCGTACGTGCCGCGAACAGCTCCGCCTTTGCACCGGCGGCCCCATAAGGCTTCCAGAATCGTCCGCCGGTCACCTCGACCATCTCGATATTGTAGGACTGGAAGCGCGGATCGATGGTCGCGACGCGCGGCATGGTCGCGACATCAAGCGTCGGTTCGGCCGCGACCGCCTTGGCGCAAATGAAGGCGGCCATTGCCGGGATGGCGATGCGCGTGAGATGTCGAAGTGCGGCCCGGCGATGGTTGCGCACGGCTCCTCGCGGCGTTCTGAACTGCAAGTTGCGTTAGCAGTCACATCAGAATGCCGCCGCGCCCGGTTTGAATCAACGCTATGGCGCGCCCTGCGGCTCGTTCGCGATGCGATCCCAGAGCGTGCGGATCATCTCCTTCATGACCAACGCGTCCTGCCAGCGGTCGGACAATTCCCGGCCGTTGGGGCCGGTGATGGCATAGGGCGGGGGACCGAGTTCGCACAGGAAGGTCAGGGTCGCATCAGGCCCTGCGCGTTTCCGCCAGGAGCGGATGCCGTACTCCCACCAACCCGTGAACAGTGACACCCAGCCCTGGTGCTGCGGGAAGCCGAGCGAGATCTGCACCTGCTCGCGGCTCGCAATGCGGCCGTGGATGCCCCAGGCATGGTCGAGGATGCGATGGATCATCGCGTGGTTGACGTCGTCGACCGGCCAGGCGAATTCGCGGCCGACCAGGTAATGTGACAGATCGGCGGTCAGCCGTAGGTCGGGAAAGCAGTCGAGCAAATCGAGCATGAAGAACAGGTCGGTCGTCATGCGGTCGCGATGGGTCTCGACATGCACGGCGACGCCGGCCTCCGCGGCAAGCCGCCGCCAGCCGTCGAGCAGCGGGATGCAGTCGGCCAGCCGGCGCGGACGCACGTCCGGTTGCAGATTGACATGATCGGCGCCGAGCCGGGCGACCAGCTCGAGCACCGGCTTCAGATCGTCGACGCCCTTCGGATAGCATTGCGCCTGCCAGATCATGCCATGCGCGCGGAGGAAGCTCGTCACCTCGCGCGCAAAGGCCGGATCGATGAAGCGCACGCCGGCGCCGTCAAACCCGGCATCGCGGATCATCGCGAGCTGGGTTTGCAGCGGCCATTCGCCCTCATCGGCCAGCCGCCGCTCCATCGCCCAGAGCGACTGCAGGATCCGCAGTTGCTGCGCCACCGATCAGGCCCGTGCCGGGATCGCTGCGGGCAGCTCTTCCTGTTCGCTCGCATCGGCCGCGATGTTCTCCTGATAGGTCTCCGGCCCGATCCAGATCGCAACCACGGTACAGGCCGACAGGAACATCGCGTAGCAGGCGACCGGCCACCAGGTGCCGTAAGCCGCAACCAGTGCGGTGGCGACGAACGGCGCCGGACCGCCCGACAGCAGCGAGCCGAGCTCGCGCGCGAAGGCGAAGCCGGCGAACCGGCGCTGTGGCGGGAACAGCTCGGCGAAATACGCCGCCTGCGGTCCGAACATCGCCGCGGTCACCACGGCGCGCGCCAGGATGAAGGCGAGCGCGATCATGATCCATTCCTTGGTGCCGACCATCCAGAAGAACGGGAAGGCGAGCGCCACGCCGGCGAGCGCGCCGAACATGTAGACCGGCCGCCGTCCGATCCGGTCCGACAAGGCCGCAAAGCCGAGGATCGCGAACAGCTCGACCGTGAAGGCCAGCATCAGCGCACTCAGCGCCTCCGCCTTGGGCACGCCGAGCGTGGTGATGACGTAGCTCAGGCCAAACACCGGGAAGAAATAGCCGAGCCCGTTCTCGGCCATCCGCGCGCCGAGCACGACGAAGAAATTGCGCGGATGCTGGCGCAGCGCCTCCATCGCCGGGTTGCTCTCGACCTTGCCGCGCGCGACCACCGCCTGGGTATAGACCGGCGTCTCGGTGATGCGCATGCGGACGAAGATGCCGACGACGATCAGCAGGAAGCTCGCCAGGAAGGGCAGGCGCCAGCCCCAGCTCATCAGATCCTCGCGCGGCAGCATCGTCACCAGCGCGAAGGCGCCGGCGGCGAGCAGATTGCCGACGGAGACGCCGAGCGGCGCGAAGCCGCCCCAGAAGCCGCGATGCTTCGGCGGCGCATTCTCGACCAGATAGATCACGGCGCCGCCATACTCGGCGCCGGCGCCGAGACCCTGGATCACGCGCATCGCGACCAGCAGCACCGGCGCCCAGATGCCGATCTGCGAATAAGTCGGCAGGAAGCCGATCGCGGTGGTGCCGATGCCGATCATCAGCAGCGTTGCGACCAGCACCGGCTTGCGGCCATAGCGATCGCCGAGGATGCCGAACAGCAGGCCGCCGAACGGCCGCACCACGAAGCCGACGCCGAAGGTCAGGAATGACAGCAGCGTGCCGACGACGGGATCGCTCTTTGGAAAGAACAACTCGCCGAACACCAGCGCGGCCGCGGTGCCGTAAAGGAAGAAGTCGTACCATTCGAGCGCGGAGCCGATGCTTGCGGCCAGGATCACACGCAGGCGCGATGTGCGAGCGCCATCTCTTGCCATCTCGGTCATTCGTTTCCCCGTTATGTTTGTTTTTATGGTTTGAAAGCAGCAACGCCCGCGGCCTGGCCGCGGGCGTTGTCGTCAGTCTCAGGCAGCGCGCGTGAAGTAGGATTTCTTCGACGCCGACTGGGTTTCGTAGATCGATCCCTGTCGCTTGGCCGGCGGCAGCGGCATCCGCACCGGCACGTCGGTCAGCCGCGGTGCGACCACCGGCGGACCCGCCAGCAGGCGGCTGTTGAATTCGTCGAAATCCTTGACGCCCATCAGCGGCCAGGCGTCGCTGGCGGCGACTTCGTAGAGCAGCAGGTTGCGCGGCCGGTTCGATGTGTTGGTCGCCGAGCCGTGCAGCGCGCGGACATGATGGAATGACATGCTGCCGGCCTTGCCCATGCAGGGCACCGCGCGCTTGATGTCGCCCTCGATCTGGTCCGGATCGATCAGGCCGGCGAAGTGGCCATCCTCGCCGTGATGATCCCACATCGTGGCGCCGGTGTGGGTGCCCGGCGTCACCAGCATCGGGCCGTTCTCGATATCGCAATCGTCGAGCAGCACGCCGATCGCGAGGATGTCGTCATTGGTGTGCGGATAGAACGCCCAGTCCTGATGCCACTCGACCGGCGAGCCGTATTGCGCCGACTTCATGTTGAGCTTGGAGCCGTGCAGGCGAAGGCCGGGGCCGATCAGTCTGGTGAGGATCGAGATCACCGCGGGGCTGCGGACGATCTCGTCGAAGATCGGGTGCACCTTGTGTGGCGCCTTGATGCGGCGGACGCGCGGGGTCTCCGGGGTGTGGCCGGGCTCGAGGTCGTAGACGTCGGTGTGCTCGGTCACTGCGGCGGCCCCGGCCACCAGCTCAGCAAGCACCGTGCGCACCTTGGTGAGGGTCTCCTGGGTGAGCACCTCGGGGACCACGATCACCCCGTCGCGCTTGTAGGCCTGAGCTTGCTCGTCCGAAATCATGCCGTTTCTCCCTTTTTGTTCCATGTTAGCGCTAACATGACGTGATGCTAGCGCTAACATTATGGCTTGGCAACCCGGAATCGTGCAGGGTCGAGCTATGAGCTCCGAACTGACCGAACCCGGGACCGGCCCGACCGGTGCCGCGCCCACCCTTTCAGAGGTGGCCAAGCGCGCCGGCGTGTCCTCGATCACGGTGAGCCGGGTGGTGCGGATGCCCGACCTGGTCGCCCCGGAGACAAGGGCGCGGGTCGAGCAGGCGATGCGCGATCTCGGCTATGTCCCGAACCTGGTGGCGGGCGCGCTGGCGAGCGCGCGGACCAATTCGGTCGGCGTGCTGGTGCCGACCATCGCCAACTCGATCTTCGCCGATACCGTGCAGGGCCTGTCTGACAAGCTCGAGCCGCTCGGCTTCTCCGTGATCCTGGCGCAGTCGCGCTACGACGCCGTGCGCGAGGACCGCATGCTGGCGGCGCTGCTGTCGCGACGGCCCGAGGCGATCATCATGGTCGGCTCGCCCGCGACCGAGGACGGCACCCGCCTGCTGCGCAACGCGCGGATTCCGATCGTCGAGACCTGGGATCTGCCGGCAAGCCCGATCGACGCGGTCGCGGGCTTCGACAATTACAAGGCCGGTATCGCCGTTGCGAAGCATCTGGTCGCGCAGGGCCGCAAGCAACTCGCATTCATCGGCGGCGACGATCCGCGCGGCACGCGGCGCTGGCTCGGTTTCAGAGACGAGGCGCTGGCGAGCGGGCTCGCTGAGCCGCGGCGGCTGATCCTCGACCGCAAGGACTCCGGCAGCGTGGCCGCGCATGCACGGCTGCCCGGGGTCGATGCGGTGTTCGCCGCCAACGACGCGCATGCGATCGGCTTCATGTCCGGGCTGCGCAAGGCCGGAGTGCTCCGTGACGGGCCTGCATCGGCGCAGCCGGTTGCCGTGATCGGGCTCGGCGACCTAGAAATGGGCCAGCTGATCTCGCCGACGCTGAGCACGATCAGCGTGCATGGCGACGCCATCGGCCGCACGGCGGCGACGCTGACATTGGAGCGCGGCGGCGAGCGCCGCATCGATCTCGGCTTCGAGCTGGTGCTGCGCGACAGCGGCTAATTGCCCGCGCGCCGTTGCCACCGCTCGACGCCGGCGAGCAGCGCGGCGATCACGCACCCCGAAATGATGCCGAATGTCAGGTCTTCGAACACCGTCAGGCCGAAGGTCGGGACCAGCACCACGGCACCGCGCCAGCGCCTGATCAGGTGCAGGAAGTCTTCCTTCTCCGCCATGTACCAGCAGACGACGACGAGGACGCCGGCCAGCGCCGACAGTGGGATGTAGCTCGCCAGCGGCGCCGCCACGACCATGAACGCTAGCAGGAACGCCGAATGCAGCATGCCCGACAGCGGGCTGCGTGCGCCGGCCCGGATGTTGGTTGCGGTGCGCGCGATCGTGCCGGTGACGCTGATGCCGCCGAAAAACGCCGAAGCAATGTTGGCGATGCCCTGCGCCACGAGCTCCATGTTGGAGCGGTGCTTGCGGCCGGTCATGCCGTCGGCGACCTTGGCCGAGAGCAGGCTCTCGACACCGCCGAGCAGCGTGAAGGACAGCGATGCCGGCAGGATCTGCAGCAGCAGCGCCCAGGAGAATTCCGGCATATGCGGCACCGGCAGGCCGCGCGGAATTTCGCCGAACCGGGTGCCGATGGTCTCAACCGGCAGGTGCAGCAGAAGTGCTGCGACCGACGCGATCGCGATCGCGATCAGCATCGCCGGCCAGCCCGGACGCCAGGCGCGCAGCACGAAGATCACGGCCGCCGATCCGATGCCGATTGCAAGCGCCGACCAGTTCAGCGACGGCAATGCATGGCCAAGCGCAGCGAGCTTCGGCAGGAATGGCCCGGGCTCGGCACCTGCAAGCGTCAACCCGCCGAGATCGCGCAACTGGCTGGCCAGAATGGTGACCGCAATTCCGCAAGTGAAGCCGACGGTGACGGGATGCGGGATATAGCGGATCAACGAGCCGAGTCCCGAGGCGCCGATCAGCGTCAACATCAACCCCGACACCAGCACCGTGAGCAGCAGGCCTTCGACGCCGAATTTTGCGGCCGTTGCCGCGACGAGAACGATGAAGGCGCCGGCCGGGCCGCCGATCTGAAAGCGGCTGCCGCCCAGCGCGGAGACCAGGAAGCCGCCGACGATGGCCGTGAACAGCCCGCGCTCAGGCGTCACGCCCGAGGCGACTGCGATCGCCATCGACAGCGGCAGCGCCACCACGGCCACCGTCAATCCTGCCATCACGTCGTGGCGGAATGCGTCGAGACCGTAACCTTCGGTCAGCGTGGTGACGAGCTTGGGACGATAGAGATGCGCCGTGGAGGAACCGTCAGGCATGGGGATGACCTAGGGAAGAGGATGAAGAAAGCCGGCAGAGAAGCTGGAAGCGGAAAGCAGCTTGGACGTGTTGGCGAGCCAGGGACGAGGCAGCGCGTTCATTCGGCGATCTTCCGGTAGACCGCCGCGGCGCGGCGCAGCAGGTGGCTCTTGCGCTTCCGCGCATGCACGCGCTGATGCTTGGCCGTGCGCTCCTCGGCGCGCTGCACGAGCGCGTCGGCGTTCTCGACCAGCTTGCGACGCACCTCGTGATCGTTCAGCTCGCCGAGCAGTTGCTGTCCCTTGCGCAATTGCTTCAGCACATCGCGCCATGACGCGTATTCGTCGGGCGGCAAGCCGCCCTCGGAGAATTCGATGGCATAGCGCAGCCGTTTGCTGGCGAGCCGGACGCGGTGCCGCTTGTTCTTGCCCATGCCCTGCAACCCGCGGCTCTTCGTGCACAGCTTGCCATGCCACCGCGCCAGCCGGCGCGCGTGAAACACCGCGACCGGCACGGCTCGCCGCTGCGCGGCGCGGCGATCCTGCCGCGCGGTCCAGGGGCCGCTGCCGACCCAATCCCACATGCCGTCGAACCATTGCCAGTAGCGGTCGCTTTGCAGCGCCTCCTTGAGGGCTTCGAGCGCGTCGGTTCGCGCGGTCTGGAGCATGCGCTGCTCGGGCAAGCCCTCGCTGTTCTCGATCGCGACATCGAGGTCGCGGGTGGCGCCGAGATGGGCGCTCAGCCATTTCAGCTCGGACTTCAATCGTCTCCATTCGGTGTCCGCGACCATCGGGCCATAGAAGGCGACCGCGGCCTTCAGCCGCGTCAGCGCGATCCGGGTCTGGTGAAGCGCGGCGGGATCGCCCGAGCTGACAGCCTCGTGGTTGGTCGCGACATCCTCGAGGCATTCGGACAGGATCAGGCGAAACGCCGTCTCACAACGCATGGCTTCGCTGAGATGGCGCGGCCGCTTCGGGCGGACAACGCGCTCCCGGTCCGGACTTGCCGCTGACGTCATGACACTTCGTGACCCCGCCGAAGCCGCGAAGCAATGACACGGCTCACGGATGGAAGATTTCCCATTTGGTTGATGTCGATCAAGGGTTTTCTGCGTGGCCGCAGTGAAACGACCCGGTGGGGCGTTCAAAATGTCGCAATCACCCCGGTGGAGCGGGCTTATTCCCGGTCATATGCGGGGTTTGCTCCCTCCAGGGCGCCATATCGCGGTTTATTTCGTACGCGAAATATCTTGATATTTCGCGTACGAAATATATAACGGGGACATGAAAGCGGAACACCGGCTGATCTTCCTTCTGAGCGTGGCCTATCGGCGGCTGCAGCGCGCCGTCGATCAGGAGACGGCCGCACACGATCTGACGTCGGCCCAAACCGGCGTGCTGTTCTTTCTCGGGCGCAATGACGGCGCGCTGATCGGCGACGTCTCGCAGGCGCTCGACATCGTGCCGTCGGCGATGACCGGGCTCGCCGACCGGATGGAACGCGCGGGCCTCGTCAAGCGCCGCCGCGATGGCGCGGACGGGCGCAGCCAGCGGCTCCATCTCACCGTGGCGGGGCAGGAACTCGGCAAGCGCGCCGCGACGCGGACCAGGGTGATCAACAACCGCCTGATGGACGGATTTTCGGAAGCGGAGATCGACGTGGTGTCGCGCTGGCTGACCAGCCTGCAAGAGAAATTTCCGAAGGACAAAGATGGTTAGAGCGTTTTCAAGCGAAGTGGGTACCGGTTCGCATGAAGAAAACGCGTCGAACAGGAAGCAAGCAACAGGAGTGAGACATGAGTGAAGTGGTCGTGGCGCTGGACAATGGTGTTCTCACCGTGACGATGGCGCGTCCGGACAAGAAGAACGCGATCACCAATGCGATGTATGGCGCGATGGCCGATGCCCTCGAACGCGCGGAAAGCGATTCATCGATCCGCGCGGTGCTGATCCAGGGCGACGGCGACAGCTTCACTGCCGGCAACGATCTCGCCGATTTCGCCGCTGTGTCGCGCGGCGTGCAGGGCGAACGTCACGTCTCGCGCTTCCTTGCTGCGCTTGCCAAGGCAACGCGGCCGCTGGTTGCCGCCGTGCAGGGCAATGCGGTCGGCATCGGCACCACCATGCTGCTGCATTGCGACCTCGTCTACCTCGCGCCGACCGCGCGGCTGATCACGCCATTCGTCAATCTGGCGCTGGTGCCCGAGGCAGCGTCGACCTATCTGCTGCCGCAGCGCATCGGCTACGCGCGGGCCTATGCGATGTTCGCGCTCGGCGAGCCGGTTGAGGCGGAGACCGCGGTCTCGATCGGCCTCGCCAATGCCGTGGTGCCGCTGGCGGACCTCCGCGCCAAGGCACGCGCAGCGGCGGATGCGCTGGCGAAGCGGCCGTTCGGCTCGCTCCAGCACACCAAGGCGCTGATGCGCGATCCCGCGGGGATCAGCGCGCAGATGGCCCGCGAGGGCGAAATCTTCCAGGAGCGCCTGAAGAGTGCGGAAGCACGCGAGGCGTTTGCCGCCTTCGCCGAGCGCCGCCCGCCGGATTTCTCCAAGATCGCTGGCTAAGCTCCGGACTTGGGGCCGTCCCGCGTGGGCGGCCCCATCGCTTTGGGGTTGACGGCTTCGCCTGCATCGAACATCTCGTGTCAGTGCACAGCGCAACCCGGCGAGGCGAGGCATGAGCGACAGTCACACGCTGCGCGGCGACGGAATCGCCGCGATTATTCAGGCCCAGGGCGCCGAATTGTCGTCGCTGAGGAATGCCGAAGGTAGGGAACTGCTGTGGCAGGCCGGCCCGCAATGGCCGCGCCATGCACCTATCCTGTTCCCGATTGTCGGCCGGCTGAAGGACGACACGCTGCGCCACAACGGCAAGGCCTATCCGATGACGCAGCACGGCTTCGCGCGCGACCGTCGCTTTGCCTGGGTGGAGCAGGGGGAGCGATCCTGCAAGCTCGCGCTCACCGACGATGCGGAAACCCGCGCACGCTATCCCTTCGCATTCCGGCTCGAGGTCACCTACACGATTGATGGCGCCGATCTCGAGGTGGGCTTCGAGATCATCAACCCCGGTGACGAGATGCTGCCGGCTTCGCTCGGCGGTCATCCCGCATTCAATTGGCCGCTGGTGCCGGGGCTGCCGAAGGAGGCTTACACGCTGACCTTCGGCAAGACTGAACCCGCGCCGATCCGGCGGTTGAAGGATGGATTGATGCGCCGGCAGCCTGAACCCAATCCGGTCAAGGGCAGAACGCTTGCGCTGTCGGAGGAACTGTTCGATGACGACGCGATGATCTTCGATCAGGTCGCAAGTACATCGATCCTCTTCGCGGCGACACTAGGCCCGGCAGCAGCCACGCAAGGCGCGGCGATCGAAATATCCTGGCGCGGATTTCGCGAACTCGGCATCTGGTCGAAGCTCGGCGGCGCGCCGTTCCTGTGCATCGAGCCGTGGCACGGTTTTGCCAGTCCAGCGGAGTTCGATGGCGAATTCGCCGACAAGCCGGGCCTGATGCATGTCGCGCCGGGCGCACGTCAGTCGCTCGGCTACCGCATTCGCGTGAGCTGATCGACGATCAACTCAATGCTGCAACCTCAATGCGTGCGGCTGCCGAGCGCATTGGTGAGCGCGCCGACTGATGGCGGGTTCTCATGTGCCCAGGCCTCATGCGCGGCGAGATCACGATAGTGCTCGGCCATGCGCAGCAGCCGCTCGCGGATGCCGCTATCGTCCTCGCCCTTGGCCTGATCGGCGAGCTGCGCGGCGCGTTCGAGAAGCGTTTTCGGATCGATCACGACAGGGCTCCAAATCCGGTTTTGCCAAGCGGACAACGGTCAGAGCCAAGCACAGTTCCTGCCGTGGTTTGATGACAGGGCGACGGCGGTCTCTACTTATCAGCTCGTTGGCGGGCACGAGCAGGCTGGTCAACAGGGTCAATGTTTGAATATGATCCCTTGCGGGCCTACGCACGGTGCATGACATTTGAAAATTCCTCGAAGTGCAGGGAGGAATATCCATGTTTCGTAACCTCGTGATTGGCGCACTCGGCGCCGTGGCTGTCTTGTTCTCGACGACGGTATTCGCGCAAGGGACTGCGGCGGACGCCAGGGCCATGCTCGAAAGGACGGTTGCGGCGATCAAAGCCGATAAGGCCAAGACGCTCGACCAGATCAACAAGGGCGAAAGCGGCTTCCTTGTGGGTGACCTCTATCCGTTCTGCTTCAATCTCAGCGACGGCATGATCGTCGCCATCGGCAATCCCAACGTCAAGCAGCTGCTGGGAGTGGACAGCAGGATGCTCAAGGACCCAACCGGCAAGGTATACGGCCCGGAGCTTTACGCCGCGGCAAAAGAAGGCCAGGTCAATGAGGTCGGCTACATGTCTCCCAAGGCCGGCGCGGACAAGACGTGGGTGCCGAAGGTCAGCTTCGTTACCGCGATCGCGGGCCTCGGATGCGGCGTCGGCTACTACAAATAGTCCGACCAGACCAACCATCATATGGGCGCCGAACTCCAACGCCCAGACAATGCTATTGTCTCGCGCGACCGGTCAGTTCCGATGCGCGGCTGCGCCTTGGTGAGTCCGGGCCTAAAGCGCGATGAGATTGGGTTGAATCGCCATCGCGCTTTAGCTCCTTGCTTGAGCATGATCTTTCCGGAAAACCGCTTCGCGCTTTTCCGGATCATGCTTCAGTTGAACGCCATGCCACCGCTCATCGCGATGGTTTGTCCGGTCATGTAGGGATTGTTGACCAGGAGCATCACAGCCTGCGCGACCTCCTCCGCTGTGCCGAAACGGCCGACCGGGATCCGACTGACGAGGCCGTTCTGTCCCTTCATCATGTCGGTCTCGATCAGCGACGGTGCCACCGCGTTGACCGTGATGCCTTCCTTGACCAGCCGTGCCGCATAGCCGCGGGTCATGCCTTCCATCGCCGCCTTTGACGCATTGTAGTGCGGACCGATCGAGCCGGCGCCGCGCGCAGCACCCGAGGAGATGTTGACGATGCGGCCCCATGTCCGGGTGCGCATCATCGGCAGCACCGCCTGCGTGCAGAGAAACGCCGATTTGAGATTGACCGCGATCGTGCGGTCGAAATCCTCTTCGGTGAGGTCGTCGACACCTTTGACGATCGCAATGCCGGCATTGTTGACGAGGATGTCGACCGGTCCGAGCTCGGACCTGGCGCGCTCGACCAGGGTCGTGACGGCCGCCGCTTCCGAGACGTCGGCGGCGACAGCAACCGCACGGCCGCCGGCGGCAATGATGCCCTTCGCCAGCGTCTCCGCCTCGGCCGCGCGTTCGCGGTAATTGATGGCGACGGCCGCGCCGGCGTCCGCCAGCATCTTGACAATTGCAGCACCGATGCCGCGCGATCCGCCGGTCACCAGCGCCACATGTCCGTGCAGACTGTTGGTTGTCATCGGTCGTCCTCCTGTGCGAGTGCGGTCAGGTTGACAAAGCGGGCGGCGGGGTGCAACGCAACCCTGCTCAAACCTGCGTTGCGGCAGCCGGCCTTGCGGCGAAAAACCGGCATTTTGGGCTGGAATCGGCCTTGCGTCCGGCGCGGGCCGGCGGCAATGGTTGGGGCATCACTTCTTCCAGCTATCCACGAGAGTCCGATGAGCAAACTGATTGTCCGCGCCGGCGATTTCACCTTTGACGCCCGTTTCGAGGAACAGCTCGCGCCGAAGACGGTCGCCGCCTTCCGCAAGGCGATGCCGTTCGAGAGCCAGGCGATCCATGTGCGCTGGAGCGGCGAGGGCGTCTGGATGCCGCTCGGCGATCTCGATTTCGGCGTCTCCTACGAGAACCACACCAGCTATCCGGCGCCGGGCCAGATCATCCTCTATCCCGGCGGCATCAGCGAGACCGAGATCCTGCTCGCCTATGGCGGCGTGCATTTCGCCAGCAAGATGGGCCAGCTCGCCGGCAATCATTTCATCACCTTGACCTCGGGGCTGGAGAACCTCACCGCCTTCGGCAAGACCGTGCTGTGGAAGGGCGCGCAGAACATCCGCTTCGAGGAAATCTGATGTGATCGAGGCCCGTTATCCGCGCGATCTCCGCGGCTACGGCCGCAATCCGCCCGATCCGAAATGGCCCGATGCCGCGCGCGTCGCGGTGCAGTTCGTGGTCAATTTCGAGGAGGGCGGCGAGAACAACATCCTGCACGGCGATCGCGCCTCGGAAGCGTTCCTGTCTGACGTGCTGGGTGCGCAGCCCTGGGTCGGCCAGCGTCACGCCAATATCGAGACGATGTTCGAATATGGCTCGCGCGCCGGCTTCTGGCGGCTGTGGCGGATGTTCACCGAGCGGAAGCTGCCGACCACCGTGTTCGGCGTCGCGATGGCGCTGAAGCGCAATCCGGATGTCGTCGCCGCGATGCAGGAGGCGGGTTGGGACATCGCCAGCCACAGCCTGCGCTGGGTCGAGCACAAGGATATGTCGGAGGACGAGGAGCGCGCGGAGATCGCGCGCGCGATTGCCGTGCACACGGAAGCGACCGGCGCGCGGCCCCTCGGCTGGTACACCGGCCGCTCCTCGATCAACACGCTGCGGCTTCTGATGGAGGCCGGCGGCCTGCGCTATCTCTGCGATTCCTATGCCGACGACCTGCCGTACTGGATCAAGTCTGCCGGCACCGAGCCGCATCTCGTGATCCCCTACACGCTCGATGCCAACGACATGCGCTTCGTCAATCCGCAGGGCTTTGGCGGCGGCGACGAGTTCTACACCTATCTGAAGGACAGTTTCGACGTGCTCTATGCCGAGGGCGCGACGTCACCCAAGATGATGTCGGTCGGCCTGCATTGCCGCGTCGTCGGCCGCCCCGGCCGCGCCGCCGCGCTGATGCGCTTCCTCGACTACATCCTGAAGCACGAGCACGTCTGGGTGCCGACCCGGCTTCAAATCGCCGAGCATTGGCACGCCAACCTGAAGCATCTGGCTGCGGACGCGTTCGAGATCGGGTAACGCGGTTTCGCGTGCGAGGCTCTTTGTTACCTCGCCCCGCGTGCGGGGAGAGGTCGGATCGCATGAAATGCGATCCGGGTGAGGGGGAGCCTCCGCGAACGAAGCTATCACCGTGTACGCGGAGACGGCCCCCTCACCCCAACCCTCTCCCCGTAAGAACGGGGCGAGGGAGCGCAGCGCTGTCGGGGCTGCTGTTCGACGCGGCTGCTCGCCTCAATGCCCGGCCATGTGCCGGCCGATCTCGGTGAGGTCGGCCTCGCTGGCGCGGGCCTCGTGGACGAAGGCGCCGTGGAACATCACGATCAGCCGATCCGACAGCTCCAGCAACTCGTCGAGGTCTTCGCTGACCAGGAGCACCGCCGCGCCGCGGTTGCGGGCGGCCATGATCTCGGCGTGGATCTGCGCCACTGCCGCGAAGTCGAGCCCGAAGCACGGGTTGGCGGCGATCAGCACCTCGACATCGCCCGAGAGCTCGCGCGCCAGCACCGCGCGCTGTACGTTGCCGCCCGATAGCGCCGCGATCGGCGTCTCCGGCGTGCGGGTCTTGATCTTGTAGCGGTTGATCTTGCGCTCGGCGTCGTCGCGGAACGCTGAACGATTGAGCCACCAGCCGCCGCGCGCGAACGGAGCGCGGTCGAATTCGCGGAACGCGATGTTGTCGGCAACGCTCATGCCGCCGACGCAGGCATTCTTCAGCGGCTCTTCCGGCAGCAGCGACATCCTGTGGCGGCGCATCTCCTCGCGGCTCGCCGCATACGCTTCGCCCTGGACGCGGATCACGCCGCTCTCGGCCTCGCGCTGACCGGCCAGCACTTCGACCAGCTGCCGCTGGCCGTTGCCGGAGACGCCGGCGATGCCGACGATCTCGCCGCTCTTCACGGTCAGCGACACGCCGTGCACGGCAATCGCGCCGGCATCGTCGAGCGCGGTGAGCTTGTCGAGCTCGAGCCGCGCAGCGCCGGTCTCGCCGGTGCGCGGCGGCTGCACTGTCAGCTGCTCGGCGCCGATCATGGTGCGCGCCATCTCGTCCGGTGTCAGGTCGGCAACCCGGCCGGTGCCGGCGAGCTTACCGCGGCGCAGGATCGTGACGTCGTCGGCAAACGCCATCACCTCGCGGAACTTGTGCGTGATCATCAGGATGGTGAGCTCGCCCGCGACCACCATGGCGCGCAGCATGCCGAGCACCTCGTCGGCTTCGCCCGGCGTCAGCACCGACGTCGGCTCGTCGAGGATCAGGAAGCGGCGCTTCAGATAGAGCTGCTTGAGGATCTCGCACTTCTGCCGTTCACCGGCCGAGATGTCGGAGACCTTCGCGTCGAGCGGCACCTTGAACGGCATCCGCGAAAGGAAAGCCTCCAGCTCCTTCTTCTCCTTGCGCCAGTCGACCACGGCCGGCACGTCGTCGCGTGCCAGCACGAGGTTCTCGGCGACCGTCATCGCCGGCACGAGCGTAAAGTGCTGGTAGACCATGCCGAGCCCGAGCGCATGCGCATTCTTGGGGTTGGCGATGCTCTGCTGGCGGCCGCCGACGATGATGTCGCCTTCGGTGGCGTGGTAGTAGCCCATGATACACTTCACGAGCGTGCTCTTGCCGGCGCCGTTCTCGCCGAGCAGCGCGTGGAACGAGCCGGGGCGCACCTTGAGCTCGACATTGTCGAGTGCGAGGAAGTCGCCGAACCGCATCGTCACGGCGATGGCATCGACGCCGAACGCGCCTGACGGGGCGGGCGGTTCGCCGATGATCACGACAGCGCCCCGATCAGGTCGGCGGATTTGGTCACCGCGCCGAACACGCCGCCCTGCATCTTGATCATCTTCAGCGCATGGTCGTGGTTGCTCCGGTCGGTCGCGCCGCAGCAATCCTCGACCAGCACGCATTCGAAGCCGCGATCGTTGGCCTCGCGCATCGTGGTGTGGACGCACACGTCGGTAGTTATGCCGGTCAGCACGATGTTCTCGATGCCGCGCAATCGCAACATCAACTCGAGATCAGTGGCGCAGAACGAGCCTTTTCCGGGCTTGTCGATGATGGGTTCGCCGGGCAGCGGTGCGAGGTCGGGAATGATGTCCCAGCCCGGCTCGCCGCGCACCAGGATGCGGCCGCAGGGGCCGGGATCGCCGATGCCGGCGCCGATCTGCCGCGAGCGCCAGCGCTTGTTGGCGGGCAGGTCGGCCAGGTCAGGCCGGTGGCCTTCGCGGGTGTGGATGATGTGAAAGCCCTGCGCGCGCATCACCGCGAGCAGCTTCTTGATCGGCTCGATCGGCGCTCGTGTCAGCGAAAGATCATAGCCCATCTTGTCGACATAACCGCCGACGCCGCAGAAATCGGTCTGCATGTCGATGATGATGAGCGCGGTGTTCTCCGGGCGCAGATCGCCATTGTAGGGCCAGGCATAGGGCTCGGACTTGATGAAGCGCTCGGGCATGTTGAACTCGCTAGGTCTATCGGGTGATGGACAATTCGGCCGGCGCGCCGGTCAACGTGCGCTTCGGCGAGCAGGTGATGATCATGATCGCCAGCGTCAGGATGTACGGCGCGGCATTGAACAGATGATAGCCGGAGGTGATGCCGACCGATTGCAGCGCCGGCCCGAGCGCGGCGGCGCCGCCGAACGCGAGCGAGGCCCACAGGCACAGCATCGGGTCCCAGCGCGCGAAGATGACGAGCGCCACCGCGGTGATGCCTTGTCCCGAGGATAGGCCTTCGTTCCAGCTGCCGGGATAGAACAGCGACAGGAACGAGCCGCCGATGCCGGCGAGGAAGCCGCCGACCATGGTGGCGCGCAATCTAATTAGCAGCACGGAATGGCCCATCGCGCGCGCCGCGTCGGCGCTTTCGCCGGCGGTTCGGATCAACAGGCCCCAGCGCGTGGTCCTGAACGCCCAATACAGCAGCGGCGCGATCGCGACGCCGATCAGGAACAGCACGTTGATGCGCAGCGCCGCGCGCAGCTGCGGGATGTCGCTCCACCAGCCGAAATCGATCGCCGGCAGCCGTGCCGCCGTCGGCTCGATCAGCGGCTTGCCGAGGAAGAACGCCAAACCAGTTCCGAGCAGCATCAGCGCGATGCCGACCGCGATGTCGTTGACCCGTGGCAGCGAGCAGATCCCGGCATGCAGCGCGCCGAACAGGGCGCCGGTGATCCCTGCCGCGAGCACGCCGAGCCATGGCGAGCCCGAGAGATAGGAGATGCCGTAGGCGCTCATCGCGCCCATCACCAGCGTACCCTCGAGGCCGAGATTGATGCGGCCAGATCGCTCGGTGATGCATTCGCCGAGGCTGACGAACAAGAACGGCGTCGAGACGCGGATGGCGCCGCCGAACACCGCGAGCGGAACGGTCCAGAGCCCGAGCGATGCATCGGCCATGTCAGGACTTTCCCTTCAGGAATCCGATCCGCCCATAGAGCGCATCGCTTGCCAGCACGAACACGAAGATGATGCCTTGCAGCACCAGCACCGAGGCATCGGGCAGGCCGAGCCGCCGCTGCAACAGGCCGCCGGAGGCCGAAATGCCGCCGAGCAGGATCGCGACCGGAATGATCGCCAGCGGATTCTGCCGCGCCAGGAATGCAACCAGGATGCCGGTGAAGCCGTAGCCCGCGGCGAGGTTGGCATTGGTGCGGCCCTGCACGGCCGCGACCTCGATCATGCCGGCGAGCCCGGCGCAGCTGCCGGCAAGGAAACAGACGGTCATGATCAGCTTGCCGACCGAAAGCCCGACGATCTTGGCGGCGCGGATGTTGCCGCCGGCAACGCGTGCGGCGAAGCCGAAGGTGGTGTGATAGACCAGAATGTAGGCGGCCACCGCCGCGACCAGGCCGAACACCAGGCCCCAATGCACGTCGGTGCCGGGAATGCTGCCGATCATGTTGGCGGCGCCGATCTCGCGCGTCGACGGCTTGTTGAGGCTGGCCGGATCTCGCATCGGCCCCTCGACCAGATGGTTGAGGATCGCAAGCGCGATATAGACCAGCAGCAGGCTCGAGATCGTCTCGTTGACCCCGCGATACTGGCGCAGGCCACCGGACAGCGCGATCCAGAGACCGCCGCCGATCATGCCGGCGATCACCATCGCGGTTTGCACGACGATCGGCGCGGCGCCCTGCAAGGCCAGCGCCGCTGAGGTCGCCGACAGCGCGCCGATCAGAAGCGCGCCTTCGCCGCCGATGATCACCATGCCGAGCTGCGCCGGCAGCGCCGTGCACAGCGCGGTCAGGATCAAGGGCGCGGCGCGGGTCAGCGTGTTCTGCCAGGAGAACCAGGTGCCGAACGCGCCGTAATACATGTAGAAATAGAGGTCGAGCGGGTTCTTGCCGTAGAGCGCAATGAAGCCGCCGAACACTGCGAGCGCGCCGATCAGCGCCGCGCCCGGGATCAGGATGTATTCGATGCTCGCGCCATAGCGCTGGAGGAATCCGGGATCGGCGGCCGGAGCAACGCCGGCCGCCTCCACCGATTCCGCCGTCTCGGTCGTCACGCGGTGGCTCCGATCACGCCCTCGACCAGATAGTCCATCTTCTCGAGTTCGGGATCCTGCTGGCCGCGGTCGGTGCCGCCGGCGATCACGGTCTTGCCCTTGTTGTCCGCGATCGGGCCCTTGAAGATCGTGTATTCGCCGGACATGAACTTGGCCTTGACGTCGTCGGCATGCTTGCGCGCTTCCGCCGAGACCATCTCGCCATAGGGCGACACCTTGACGATCTCTTCCTTCAGGCCGCCGCGATAGAAGTTCGGGATCGCTTCACCAGCCACGATCATCTTGACGAACTTCGGATACAGCGCCTCCCAATTCCATTCGGCGCCGGTGAGATAGGCCTTCGGCGCCAGCGGCGACTGGTTGACGTGATAGCCGCACACCATCGCGCCGCGCCGCGCGGCGTTCTCGACCATCGTCTTCGGTCCGTCGACATGGCAGGTCAGCACGTCGACGCCCTGGTCGATCAGGCTGTTGGTCGCCTCGGCTTCCTTGACCGGCATCGACCAGTCGCCGGTGAAGATCACCTGCGTGGTCGCCTTCGGATTGGCAAGGCGCGCGCCGAGCGTGAACGCGTTGATGTTGCGCAGCACCTGCGGGATCGGCTTGGCGGCGACGAAGCCGAGCTTGCCGCTCTTGGTCGAATAACCGGCGATGATGCCGGAGATGTATTGCGCCTCGTCGATATAGCCGAAATAGCTGCCGGCGTTCTTCGGGTCCTTGTCGGTCCACAGTCCGCCGCAATGCTCGAAATGCAGTTTTGGAAACTTGCTCGCCATCTTGACGACGTGCGGGTTGTAGTAGCCGAACGAGGTCGGAAACAGCAGCGTGGCGCCGTCGAGATTGACCATCGACTCGATGGTCTTCTCGACCGCGTCGGTCTCCGCCACCTTCTCTTCCTCGACCACCTTGATGCCGGGAAGCTTCTTCACCGCCGCCGCGCCCTGCGCGTGCGCCTGGTTGTAGCCGTAGTCGTCGCGCGAGCCGACATAGATGAAGCCGACCGTGGTTTCCGCCGCCGCCGCGCCGCGAATGCCGAGCGTGCTGCCGAGCGCCAATGCCGCGCTTCCCTGCAATAAATGCCTTCGTGAAATCCTGCCAAAATCCATCGCCTGCTCCCTCCGGCGGGTCCGGCCCGCCTGTCCTTGTCGCAGCCGCCGTAACGGCGGAGCTTGACAGAGTGTCGCAAGCTTCGTGCCAGAGCATATTTGGCAATCACGGTTCCGTAAGTATTGGAACTTAAACGATAATGTTGATCGACGCAGGCGGGCCTTCAGGCTGACTAAGGTCTATTTGCCTATTTTCTGTGCGATCAATCGTCGTTGTATGCAATGCCGTTAAGCAGTCCCCAACCGATTCCCGGGCGGTTCGGACCGCCCGGATCAGCCCGTGACGCCCGATTTGTTGGCTGGTGAATTGGAGCGGGCCTGATACCAGTGGGACCGAGTCCGGGGCGAGGTGTGGGCGCCGAATTGGACTGATGGGAAACAGCATGAGCGAGACAAAACCGTCCTCGAAACCGTCCACCCTTGGCGACGAGATCGTGGCGCGGATCGATCAGCTGGCGGCGATCTCCGAGACGCCCGAGCATCTGGCGCGAATCTTCCTCACGCCCGAGCACCGCAAGGCCGCCGATCTGATCCTGTCCTGGATGCGCGAGGCCGGCATGAGCGCGCATCTCGATGCGATCGGCAATGTCTGCGGCCGCAACGAGGGCGAGCGGCCGGGCCTGCCGGCGCTGATGCTCGGCTCGCATTACGACACCGTGCGCGACGCCGGCAGATGGGACGGCCCGCTCGGCGTGATCACCGCGATCGCCTGCGTCGCCGATCTGAACCGGCGCGGCAAGCGGCTGCCGTTCGCGATCGAGATCGTGGGCTTCGCCGACGAGGAGGGCGTGCGCTTCGCCTCGACCCTGCTCGGCAGCCGCGCGGTCGCCGGCACCTTCGACGAGAGCGTGCTCAACACAAGCGACCGCGCCGGCACTTCGATGCGCGATGCGCTGATCGCCTTCGGGCTCGATCCCGATCACATCGGCAAGGCGGCGCGCGCCCGCCGCGAGCTGCTCGGCTATGTCGAGCTGCACATCGAGCAAGGTCCCGTGCTGGAGGAGAAGGCGCTGCCAGTCGGCGTCGTCACCGCGATTTCAGGCGCGACCCGGTTGGCCGCCAGTCTCACCGGTATGGCCGGTCACGCCGGCACCGTGCCGATGCCGCTGCGGCGCGATGCGCTGGCGGGCGCCGCCGAATGCATCGTTGCGATCGAGCAGTTCTGCAAGTCCGACGAGCAGGGCCTGGTCGGCACCGTCGGCTACATCAACGCGATGCCCGGCGCCACCAACGTGATCCCGGGCAAGGTGTCGTTCACGATGGACATCCGCTCGCAGAGCGACATGCATCGCAAGCGCGCGGTCGCCGACATCGTGCGGCAGATCGAGGCGATCGCAAAACGCCGCGAGCTCGCACTTCAGATCGACGTCACCCATGAGAACCGCAGCGTGCCCTGCGCGCCGTGGCTGAAAGCGCAGATTGCGGAGGCGGTCGCGGCCGAGGGCCATGCCGTGTTCGAGCTGCCGAGCGGCGCCGGGCATGACGGCATGGCGATGGTCGACATTGCCGATATCGGCATGATCTTCGTGCGCTGTCGCGGCGGGATCAGCCACAATCCGGCCGAGCATGTCGAGCTCGCCGACGCCGACACCGGTGCGCGGGTGTTGCTGCGCTTGGTCGAGAATTTTCGACCGCACGTTACAGTGAATAGCTGACGCTGCATGTGGCGGTCGCCCGTCCGTGCCGAATCCGGACAGTTGGGCCGCCATCGCCTGGCACAGCCCGCCTATTTGCGCCCCGGCCCTGAAGCGCTAGACTTGCCCCCATTGGGGAGGGGGAGGGCATGCGGTCGTCCGTCGTCCAGGACGTTCAGTTCCCAAAGCAACCGGCGCTGCAGCTGATCTATGACACTGCACCGATCGGTCTTGCCTACCTCTCGCCCGACTGCCGGTATCTCCAGATCAATCAGCGGCTGACCGAGATCTGCGGCATTTCGGTCGAAGGCCATCTCGGACGCACCGTGCATGATTGCGTGCCCGCGCTCGCCACCGCGGTCGAAGGCATCGTTCGCTCGATCATGGAGACTGGAGAGCCCGTCACCGGCGTCGAGGTTTACGGCCAGCGCCCGGGCCACAATGACGAGCGCTGCTGGATCACGCATTGGCATCCGCAGCGCGGGCCGAATGGCAACATCGTCGGCGTCAACGTGGCCGCCGAAGAGATCACCGATCGCAAGCGCAGCGAGCGCGAGATCCGCGCCGCGCGCGACGCGGCCGAGAAGGCCTTGCATCATCTGCAGGAGACCCAGGCGTCGCTCATCGAGGCCGAAAAGCTTGCGGCGCTGGGCCGGCTGGTAGCCGGCGTCGCGCACGAGATCAACAGCCCGGTCGGCACCAGCCTCACGGTCGCTTCGGTGCTGGAGCAGAAATGCGCCGACTTCGCCGCCGAGGCTGCGCGCGGCAAGTTGAAGCGCTCGACCCTGAGCGATTTCATCGAGGTCGTCGAAAGCGCGTCGTCGTTATTGGTCGGCAACCTCAAGCGCGCCGCGGACCTCGTGCAGTCGTTCAAGCAGGTGGCCGTCGACCGCAGCTATTTCGACCGCAGCGCGTTCGATCTCGGCGAGGTGACCGAGCGGGTTCTCCTGAACCTGCGTCCGGCGCTGCCGAAGTACAATCTGACGCTCGAGGTCGATTGCCCGTCGGCTCTGGCGATGAACAGCTATCCCGGTCCCTGGGGGCAGGCGCTGACCAATCTGTTCGTCAATGCGGTGGAGCATGCATTTCCAGATGGCAAGGGCGGCACCATCATGATCCGGCTGCGCGCGTCAGGCGCGGACCGGGTCGAGATCCTGTTCGCCGACGACGGCTGCGGGATGGACCGCGACGTGCTGCGGCAGGCCTTCGATCCGTTCTTCACCACGCGCCGCGACATCGGCCGCATCGGGCTCGGCCTGCACATCGTGCACAACATCGTCACGAACCGGCTGGGCGGCGAGATCCATCTCGACAGCGCCCCGGGCAGGGGGACCAGCGTGCGGATCACCCTGCCACGGGTGGCGCCGCAGCGCGGGACCGATCATTGAGGTCCATTTGGACCGCCGAGAAGGAAATACTCCCCGGCTTTCGGGTCGGAAAACGTCCTTCCAAGCAACCGCCGCAAAAGGCATTCCACGACCCTTGCTTCCGCCCTCCTCGTCGCGACATTGTTACGGTAGTCCCTGATGGTCACGACGATGAGCCAATCCGCATTCGATCCCTTCGGCGAGCCGGTTCCCGCGGTCGATTCTTCGGCCGCGAGCGAGGGCGTGTCGAAATGGCTGAAGACCGCGGGCACCAGCGTGTTCTGGGTGCTGGTGGTCGGCATCGTGCTGGCACGCGCCGTCTATTTCGAGCCCGGTGTGTTCAGCTTCGAGCACGCCGTTGCCTGGGCGCAGGGTCTGTTCGCCGCGCTCTGAGGCGGGATGAGCCCTGGTCTCTCTCCGAGAAGGCCCTTGCGCTCTCGATAGACCGTAACCCCTCACCGATAAGGGCCAGAAGCGGCCGCTGAAGTGTGGTCGACGTCTGGCACCTCACGCTGGGTGCCAAACATCTCTCGGCTTCAGCGCAACGCGACCTGTCCTGTTGGTCGGGGAGCTCATGTCCTCGAGTATAGCGCGACGCGCTTCTTCGAGGAGTTTATCGCCCGCGTCGGTCCATTGAGCTTCTCGCGAGCTGAGAACCTTCATCAAGCCAAAATCCGCCAAAGCCTGCACCGCATGTTCTGCGGCAGACATTGCCTGAGGGTCAACTGAGCCCTTATAGCTGTCGAGATATTGATCGACCATATTGGCTAGGGCAACCAACAACGTCTTTTCGCTTTCCGTCATTCTGTCTTGGCTTCGTCGAGGACCGATCGCTGGAGGCGACCGTAGTTAGATCTGCGGTTCACTCATGCAGCGCTAGTTGGGCTTCGCGAGAAGATCATGCAATCGCTGTGCATTCCATAGCGGAACCCATTCGCCAACGCCGTCTCGCTGGGTCTCTACGCGAAGAAGTTCAAAATCGTATGTCCCAAACCGGTACGTGTAGCGCTCACGCGTGGCGTTCGACACGTCCGATGTAGTCTCAGCACTGAAGAGACCTGTCTGTTTGTCCCAAGTCATGAACCCCGGAGCTTCCTCCGACGTGCCTATACCATCTGGATATGCGAGGATTGGAAACTTAACTCCCTTCGGTCTCCGCAGATTCGACAAATCGAACACCCGCTGGGTCGACTTCAACGTCCCGTAGCAAACGACAAAAGCGAGACGACGTTGGCCTGATGCAACGCGGAGGAAACGAACCGGCGCGAGCTTCATGCCATCCTTGTACTGGCAACCGGCTTGGTCGGCCGCGCGTCTCAGAAAGCTTGGCACTAGCTCTGGGGGACTGCTACTTCGAACTCCGTTCGTCCTTGTGCGAGGTCCTGCCACTCACGACGCAGGTCTTCTAGTACGTCGGCTTCCGAGCGCTGCTGCGAAATTCCTGCAACTGGAAGCGTGAGAAGGACAAGGCCGACCAAAACACGAATGATATGGCTAATTGCACGCATACCAGAGACTCTACTACAGCGGGAAGAGACGCATCAATGTTCGAACGTCCGCTTCGGGTTACAAGACGATATTGTTTGGGTCAGATCGCGTGTCGCCGCCGAAAGCGGGCGTCCGAGATTTCTATGAGTACGAACCCCAGTCTCATCGCGCTCGAGCGGCCCGCATCCGCGCCGCCGTCTTCGCAGCCCGTGCCTCCCGAATGATCCCCTCGAACGCGACCGCCGCCGGCACGTCGAGCCGGCCGGGCGATTTCAATTGCCACAGTGTGCGCTCGATATGGACGCCCTTGATCGGGATCACCTTCAGCTTTTCGAGCTTGACCTGATCGTCGATCGTCGCGATCGACACGATGGCGACGCCGACGCCTGAGGCCACCGCCTGCTTGATCGCCTCGGTGCTGCCGATCTCGAGCGTCCGCTGCGGCTCGACGCGGTGGGCGGCGAGTGCCTGCGCGACCACCTCGCGGGTGCCGGAGCCGGGCTCGCGTACGATCAGGATCTCGTCGTTGAGCTGGCGGACATCGATCGGGCCCGACGCGGCCGCGAAGCGATGATCGGGCGCTGCGATCAAGACCATCACGTCGGTGCGCCAGGCCGCGCTGGTCAGGGCTTCGTCCTCGACCGGCCCCTCGACCAGCGCGATCTCGATCTCATGCCCCAGCATCAGCGCGGCGATATCAGAGGTGTTGGCGCTCACCACATGCAGGTCGATGCCGGGAAAGGCGCGGTGAAACACGCCGAGATATTCCGGGATCATGTAGGTCGCGATCGTCGTGCTGGCGCCGATCCGCAGCGAGCCGCTGTCGAGGTTGCGCAGCGCCTGCAACTCGTCCTCGGCGGCGCGCTCGGCCGCGAACAGGGTCTCGGCATGCCTTGCCAGCGCGGCGCCCTCCCGGGTCGGCCGCACCCCCTTCGGGGTGCGATCGAGCAGCCGGCAACCGACCTGCAGCTCGAAATCCCGCACGCCTTTGGAGATCGCCGGCTGGCTGATGTGCAGGAGGTCGGCGGCGCGGGAGAAGCTTCCACTTCTCGCCACGGCCGCGAACAGGCGGAGCAGATGCAGGTTGAGGGACATAACTTCTCTCTATCGGGGCAGTTCGAAAAGATATTAGCCAAATGGCCTGCTTGGCGCATAAAATCTTCTCCGAAAAGAGGATTTCGTGCCGGAACAACAACAAGACCAGGGGCAGAGGCAGGGGGCGCTGAGGCGCATTTTCCTGCTCATTCCCGGCATTCTGCTCTGCGGGGTGGTCACGGTCATCTCGCTCGGCATCCAGGCCGCCGAGGAGCGCGTTTTCGACCATCCCTATATCGAGGCCCTGGTTGTCGCGATCCTGCTCGGCATGGCGGTGCGCACCCTCTGGGAGCCGTCGGAGCGCTGGCGCTCCGGGATCGCGTTCAGCGCAAAACAGCTGCTCGAGGTCGCGGTGATGCTGCTCGGCGCCTCCATCAGCTTTGCCGCGATCGTGGCGTCGGGCGGGCTTTTGATCGGCGCCATCGCGGTGACCGTCGTGATCATGCTGGCGGTAAGCTATGGCCTCAGCCGGCTGCTCGGGCTGAAGACAAAACTCGCGATCCTGATCGCTTGCGGCAACTCGATCTGCGGCAACTCGGCGATCGCGGCGGTGGCGCCGGTGATCGAGGCCGATGGCGACGACATCGTCTCCTCGATCTCGTTCACCGCCATTCTCGGCGTGCTGATGGTGCTCGGCCTGCCGCTGCTGATTCCGTTGTTGAAGCTGACGGCGACGCAATACGGCATCCTCGCCGGGCTCACGGTCTACGCCGTGCCGCAAGTGCTGGCGGCGACCGTGCCCGCCGGCATCGTCTCGACCCAGATCGGCACGCTGGTGAAGCTGGTGCGGGTGTTGATGCTGGGCCCGATCGTGGTCGGCCTTTCGCTGTTCGTGGCGCGGCGGCGCAAGGCAAACACCAAGGAGGGCACTGCAAAGCCCACCGCGATCAGCCCGTTCAAGCTGGTGCCGTGGTTCATCATCGGCTTCCTGGTGCTGGCCGCGCTGCGCTCGTTCCAGCTGGTGCCTGACATCGCGATCGCGCCGGTGACGAAGACGGCGGCGATCCTCACCGTGGTCTCGATGGCAGCCCTCGGGCTCGGCGTCGACGTGCGGGTGCTCTCGACCGTCGGCGGCCGGGTGACGGCCGCGGTCACGCTGTCGCTGCTGCTGCTGCTGGGCTTGAGCGTCGGCCTGGTGCACTTCTTCAAGTAACGCCGCCGAGCCCGCCACCGATTGTCGGATGGCACATCGCTTGCTTTACTGCTCCCGAAGCACACAGGGGAACGGGATGGCGAACACAGGGACAATCACGGCGGAGCCGGCGCCGATCACGCTCGACTGGAGCAAGACCGCGCTCGTCATCATCGACATGCAGCGCGATTTCATGGAGCCCGGTGGCTTCGGCGAGACGCTCGGCAATGACGTCAGCCAGCTTGCCCGCGCGGTGCAGCCGATCGCAGCGGTGCTGGCGGCGGCGCGCGATGCCGGGATGCTGGTGGTTCATACCCGTGAGGGCCATTTGCCCGATCTCTCCGACGCGCCGCCGGCGAAGGTCGAGCGCGGTGCGCCGTCGCTTCGGATCGGCGATTCCGGGCCGATGGGACGGATCCTGATCCGCGGCGAGGCGGGGCATGACATCATTCCCGAGCTCACTCCGCTCGAGAGCGAGATCGTGATCGACAAGCCGGGGAAGGGCGCGTTCTACGCCACCGAATTCGGCGATATCCTGCAGAAATACGGCATCGAGAATCTGCTGGTCTGCGGCGTCACGACCGAGGTCTGCGTCAACACCACCGTGCGCGAGGCCAACGACCGCGGCTACCGCTGCGTCGTGATCTCCGACGGCTGCGCGTCCTACTTCCCGGAATTCCACGAGATGGGCCTGAAGATGATCAAGGCCCAGGGCGGCATTTTCGGTTGGGTTACCGATTCAGCCGCGGTGCGGGAGGCGCTCGCTGATTAGCGCGCGATGAGATCAGGACGCGGACTCAATGACGTGCAGCCATAGCCGGATCGAACTGCCTAGCCCTTCGCGGCGGGTACGGGCGGCACCGGCAGAATGATTTCGGAAGCGACCTTCCAGTCCTTTCCGACGCGCAGCCAATTGATGATCATGAGAAACGGCCTGGCTGTTCCATCCTGCCCCGCATAAGAGACCGTGATGTTCATCGGCACATAGGACTCGGCGACGTCGCGCGTCAGGCCGACAACCCTGAGCTTCGAATAATCCGGCTCGAGCACGACCGGGCCGGAGCTACCGATGTCATGCAGCTTTTGATCAACTGCCTCGTTGCCCCAGAAGCCGGCCCAGTTCCCTTCGGACGGGATCGCGCTCTTGGCCACCAACAGGGTCGAGGGCGATTGCCAGAACATCCCATGCAGAGCCGTGAAATCGTGGTTGTTGGCCAATTCCATCAGCATGCCGAACTTCGACTTTATCGCGCTGAGGGTTGCAGCATCGAGCGGCTCTTTCCTGACGGCGGGAGCAGCCGCGACAGCTCCGGTGGCAAGAGCCGAGGCAGTGATAGTGACAAGAAGTGTCTTGTACATGCAGGAATTTCCCTTCGAGCGAGCGTACTGCTCCCGGCGCGAACGCGCCGGGAGCAGCACTGTCACTTCGCGAGTGCGGCCTTTTCAATCACCGCGGCGACTTCCTTGGCATGAACGACGAGCGAAGCATGGCTGCCGGCGACTTCCGTGGTCTGTGCCTTCATCCCGGTGGCGAAAAACTTCTGGGCCTCGGGTGCGATCACCTTGTCCTTTGTGCTGATCACGTAGAACGTCGGCTTGTCGCGCCAGGCGGCCGTATCGACCGGTGCCTCGAACGCCGTGTGGTTCAACGGAAGCTGATGGTTTGCCAGGGATTCGGCGATCTCCGGGGGAAGGTCAGCCGCGACCGCTGAAGGAAACACCTTCGGATCGATGTAGAGGTTGCCCTTGTCGTCGGGATGGATCGCCGCCCCACCTTCGGTTGCCGGACCGCTCTTGGCGAGGGTCGCCAGAGATTGTCCGACATCAGGCGCGAAAGCGGAGACGTAAACCAGCGCCGACACCTTCGGATCGTTACCCGCTTGCGTGATGACCACGCCACCCCAGGAATGGCCGACGAGGACGGTCTTGCCGTTCTGCTTCGCGAGCGCCTGTCTGGTGGCATCGACGTCAGCGGCAAGGGAGGTGAGCGGATTTTCGACAAGCGTGACGTTGTAGCCTTTCTTCGTGAGAATATCGGCAACGGGCTGCCAGCTCGTTTGGTCCACGAAAGCGCCGTGCACGAGCACGATGTTGTGGGCTGCCCCCTTGGGCAACTCGGCCGAATGGACGGAGCCGACCAATGTCGTTCCGGCCAGAAGTACGGCGGCTGAGAGGAAGATATTTCGCATTGATCGTTCCTGTTGGGGTATCGGACGAACCCGGTCCGGGGAATGGGCAGGCGTTTCCAGCACGGTCGCGGTTCTTCCATCTGCCATCGGCGAAATGGTTGCCGTACGTGACGTCGGCCCGCCGCGACATGACCTAGTTCGCGGACCTTTCGGACGATAGGGATCAATCGTCCGGATGTTGTGTCCTATCGTCCGCTGCCCTAATCTCGGCGACATGGACATACTCGCCCAAGTGCTCGATCGCGTTCGTCTCGGCGGGACGCTGCTCTTTCACTTCGAGCTTGGCCATCCCTGGAATCTGGAGTTGCCGGCGCGCCCCTACGCTCTGTTTCACTATCTCAGCCGGGGCTCGGCGACCCTTGCGCTCGGGCAGGAACAGGAAATCCGGATGACGGAAGGCGATTTCGTCGTGATTACTCGCGGCGAACCTCACGCGTTTTATTCGGATCGCCGCGCCAAGCCGTTGCAGATTGTCGATATCGATCGATCGTCGCCGCGTCTTGGCGTTGTTCGTCACGGCAGTCGTGCAAAGCCGCTCGCGACCATGATCTGCGGCAATTTCACCGTCTCACGGCCGCTGTTCGGCAGCGTGCTGGAGTTACTTCCGCCCGTGCTCCTGCTGAAGCCAACGGTGGATGGTGAGTGGCTTGAAGCGATCCTGCGTCGCATGGTCAGCGAGTCTGCGCTCGAGCGTCCCGGCCAACGCGTCGCGCTCTCACGACTGACGGAAGTGCTCTTTGTCGAGGTATTGCGAAACTGGATCAAGTCTCTCGGTCCCGGAGAAGGCGGATGGCTCGGGGCGATATCGGACCCGCATATCGGGCCCGCCCTGAAGCTGATCCACGAAAACCCGGAGCGGCCCTGGGCCCTGAGCGACCTCGGCCACCGCGTGGGGCTCGGCCGTTCGGCATTTTCAGCCCGTTTCACCAGGCTCGTCGGCCAGTCCATGCATCGCTATGTCATCGAACGCCGGATGGCAGAAGCGGCGTTCCTGCTTGAAACCAGCGACGAGCCGATCGCACGAATTGCGAGCCGGGTCGGTTACGAGACGGCGGCGGCGTTCTCGAAGCTGTTTCAACGGCATCACGGCCTATCGCCCGGCCGGTATCGAGCGGCTCGACGATCTGACGGCGGAGGAAGGCAAGGGGGCGTTCAGGAAGCAGAAGTCGCCGAATGACCTAGGCCCGGATATCAGACTGGGTGCCTGCGCGATTTCGGAATAGTAGAATAATATCCCTGAGTTGCCCGACGTGTCAAGCTTGCCTGGTCGAGCGTCGGGCGCCGCCGGCTACTTTGCATGGGGTTGTTTTTCGATATTTTGGCCGCGCCCCTGCGACGGCCCCATAACTTCATCTTGACGCTATGGCCGTGCATCGCGTTTATCCGGCACATGAGCAAGATCAAAGCAGTCTGCGTCTATTGCGGTTCCTCGCCCGGTCACGATGTTGCCTACGTCGAGGCAGGCGAACGATTGGGACACGCCCTTGCCGCATCGGGATTGACGCTGATCTATGGCGGCGGAACCCATGGTGTGATGGGCGCGGTCGCTCGCGGCGCACTGAATAACGGCGGCAAGGTCGGCGCGATCATTCCGAGGTTTCTCACAAACTGGGAAACGACGGCTGATGCGCTGAAGACGTTCGACGACTTGACGATCACGGACACCATGCACGAGCGCAAGCACAGAATGTTCGAGCGTTCTGATGCCTTCGTGGCGCTTCCGGGCGGCATCGGGACCATCGAAGAAATCGTGGAAATCATGACCTGGGCCCAGCTTGGGCAGCACCGCAAGCCGATGGTCCTGGTGAACATCAAAGGTTTCTGGGCGCCGATGATGGCCATGCTGGACCACATACGCAACGCAGGTTTCCTTCACAGAGACCACCTGCTTCAACCCATTGTCGTTGATCGTGCCGAGGACGTCATCCCGGCGATTGTCGCTGCCGCGGCCAAAGATGGCGCGTCCGAAGACGGTGTCTCGTCGATCATCGACAAGATGTAGATGCCTGCGTCCTCGGGCGTGATCAGGCCAGGTGCCGTTGGCTTCTGGCCTTAGCCGCCCTTCACTGCGCCCGCCGTCAGCCCCGCCACGATCTGCCGCTGCGCCAGCACGGTGAGCAGCAGCACCGGCGCGGTCACGATCAATGCGGCAGCGGCGAGCGGTCCCCAGCTCAACTGATCGAACGAGATCATGTTGTAGACCGCAACCGGTAGCGTGCGGGTCTCACGCCCGGCCAGCACGATGCCGAACACGAAATTGTTCCAGGAGAAGATCACCGCGAGGATGAAGGCGACCGCGAGGCCGGGTCTTGCGATCGGCAGCGCGACATGGCGGAACACCTGCCAGCGCGTGGCGCCGTCGATCAGTGCGGCTTCTTCCAATTCCAGCGGCGTGGTCTCGAAATAGCCGATCATGATCCAGATCACGATCGGCACCGTGACCACGAGGTGGATGATGATCTGCGGCACCAGCGTGCCGAGCAGGCCGAGCCACTGGAACAGCAGGAACAGCGGGATCAGATACGACAGGCCCGGCGTGATGCGCGCGATCAGGATCACGATCGCCGATTTATGCGCTGCCATCCGCGCAATGCCGTAGCCCGCAGGCACGCCGACCAGCATCGCAAGCCCGGTGGCGCAGCCGGTGACGACAAGGCTGTTGGTGAAATAGGTCAGGAAGCGGTTGGATGCGAACACGTCGGCATAGTTCTTCCAGGCGACATGCTCCGGAAAGAACACCGGCGGATAGGAGGCGTTGTCGATCTCGAATTTCAGCGACAGCGAGGCCATCCAGAGGAAGAACAGGATCGCCGGCGAGACGATGACGAACACCGACAGCCACAGCCCGATCCGGCCGAGGATATAGCGCGGGTTCATGCCTCGCTCCCGAGCTGCGAGGTCCACAGCAGGCGCTTGCGCAAATAAAGCAGCAGTGCCGCCAGCGCCACGATCAACAAGAAGAACACCACCGCGATCGCCGAGCCGTAGCCGAGGTCGTAATAGACGAAGGCGACGCTGTAGAGATAGACGTTGATGGTCTCCGACGCCGAGCCCGGTCCTCCTTGCGTGATCGCGAAGATGATGTCGAAGCTTTTCACCGCGTCGATCATGCGGATCATGCCGGCGATGAACAGGAACGGCATGATCAGGGGAAGAGTGATGAAGCGGAACACCTGCCAGAAATTGGCGCCGTCGATCTGTGCGCTCTCATAGGGCTCGGTCGGGATCGCGGCGAGGCCGCCGAGCACGATCAGCATCACCAGCGGCGTCCATTGCCAGGTCTCGACCAGCACCAGCGAGGGGATCACCGTCGTCGGGTTGAACACCCAGAGCTGCGGCGGCAGGCCGACCAGCGACAGCAGATAGTTCAGCACGCCAAGCTGCGGGTGGAACATCATGGTCCACACCAGCGCGATCGCCACCGGCGTTGCCATCATCGGCATGATGAAGATACCCCGCAGGAAGCCGCGCGCGGCGAATTTCTGGTGAAACACGACAGCCGCCAGCGTGCCGAACACCAGCGGCAGTAACACCGACAGCGCGGTGTAGGACAGCGTGTGCCCAACCGCTTCGACAAAGCGCGGATCGGTCGGCAGCCGCAAATAGTTGGCGAGCCCGACGAACACGGTGGGCGAGCCGACCTTCCATTCCTGCAGGCTCATCCAGATCGTGAACACCCAGGGAAAGATGATCACCGCCAGCACCACGACGAGCGCCGGGATCACGAACGGCCAATAGGACGGCGGACGCCATTCACGCGCCGCCGCGGCCTCTTCAGCCGCGACCGGCGAAACTTGTGTCACTGAGCTCACGCTTTTTCGCTACGCTCCAGGATGGGGCGGAATTGCTCGTGCGCCTTCTTCAGCTCGGTGGCGGGATCGGCGCCCGACAGCGTCGCGGTCAGCGCCGCTCCGACGATGTCGCGGAATTCGGCGACCGGGATGATCACGGGCAGGCCGAGCTTGGAGATCTTGGCGGAATCGACCACCGATTGCAGCCATTCCTTGGTCTTCACGCCCTTGGCGACCTCGGCATCGTCGACGATCGAGTTGCGGAACGGTACGCCACCGCCGGCCTGCAGCAGGCGGGCGCCCTGTCCGCGCGAGACCACCCATTGGCAAAGCAGGTACGCGGCTTCCTTGTTCTTGCTGGCGGCGGCGATGCCGACGCCGTCGCCATAGGTCGAGGAGAACTTGCCCTTGGGACCGGCGGGCACCAGCGTGTAGCCGACCTTGCCGACAACGCGCGAGGCGGCGGGATCTTCCAGCGGCGGCGCCCAGCCATCGGCGTCGATCCACATCGCCGAGCGTCCCTGCGTGAAGGAAGCCATCGACTCCATCCAGTTGAAGCCGGCGACGCCGGGCGGCGCGCATTTGGTCAGCAGGCGCTGATAGAGTTTGGTCGCCTCAATCGCCTCGGGGCCGTCGGTCAGGATATTACCCTTCGCATCGAGGAATTCGCCGCCATAGTTCAGATAGAAATTGCTCCACATCGCCATGTTGGCGTTGCGCAGACCGCGGCCGACGAAGCCGTAGATGCCTTCCTTCGGATCGGTCAGCTTCTCGGCGGCGACCACCATCTCGTCCAGCGTCTTCGGGACCTCGACACCCTTCTTCTGGAACAGCTCCTTGTTGTAGTAGAGGATGAAATAGTCGACCGACCACGGCAGCGACAGCATCTGGCCCTTGTCGTTGCGCGCATATTGCAGGCCGGCGGTGGAGAAATCGCTCTCGACGAGATCCGGCAGCGTCATGCTCGGATCTTTCAGGTAGCCCGACATGTCGGCTAGCCAGCCGGCCTTCTCGAATTGCCGCTTCTGCACGTGATAGCTGAGATGCACGACGTCGAAGCTCGGCTTGCCCGAGGACAGCTCGATCACGCATTTCTGGCGCTGCTGCTGCTCGGGGACCTGCTCCGATTCGACCTTGATGCCGGTGAGCTCGGTGAATTCCTTGATGTATTTTTGCAGATTGTCGCCGCGCGGCCCCTTGGCGAGGCTGACTTCGAGCGAGGTGCCGGAATATTTCTTCCAGTTGACCTCGGCACGAGCCGGAAATCCGGTCAATCCAACCGCGCCGGCGGCAGCGGTGCCCGCCAGCATCTGCCGGCGCGAAATCAGGTGATGCGACATGTTTCCCTCCCAGGGACGCTTCTTGTTTGGGAGAGATACTAGCGTGTGAACTTCGTCTGCCTAGCCCCCACGAGCGCGGCGTTGCTGCATAACGCCGCGCCGCGCGGGGTATGGCAGCTAGGCCTTGACGAAGGCGAGCAGGGTGCCGTTTGCCGCAGCCGGCGGCACGGTGATGCCGCCGCTGCTCTTCACCCCGGTCGCGCCCAGCGCCTTTTCGGTGGCGGCAAGGTCGGCCGCGATCACGAGGCCGGCGCCGCCGCGCTCGGACAAGCCATCCAGCGACACGCCGCCATAGCGCTTGCCGAGCTGCTCCCTGGTCAGGAATACGAAGTCGGCGCGATCACCGCCCGAGGGCACCGCGACCGCACCGTCGGGATCGTTCCTGACCGCGATATCGATCATCTTCGACAGATGCGCGGCATCGGTTGCGGGATCGGGCGAGACGATCAGCACCTGCTTGAGGCGTTTTGCCCCATTGGCGTGCGACATCAATTCGGGGATCCACACCGTCTCGCGGGTCTTGTGCTGGCAGGCGAAGATGCGGACACCGCCGGGCGCCTCGGCGGTCGGCCACTGGAAGGTGCGGAATTTCGCCGCGGAGACGGTGCCGTTTGGCAGCGTCACCGGGCGTTCGAAATCGGTCGGCCCGATCGGGGTGTAGCCGCGCGCGCGGATCTCCTCGGCCCCTGCAGCGGAATCCACCGCGGTGAACGCGATCCGCTCGATGCCTTCGCCGTGCTTCTCCAGGAAGGCGCGCGCCGGCGCATTGTGTTCGGTCGGCGTCAGCACGCCGAGCAATTCCATGTAGTCGGGGTCGAACATGATGGTGTAATTGCCCGATCCCATATGCGCGCTATGGGTGCCGCGCGGCGACACGGTGAAGCCGAGCCGCTTGTAATTCTCGGCCGCCTTGTCGAGGTCCTTCACCATGACCACGGCGTGATCGATTCCGACGACGTTCTTGAGTGCCACTTGTTGTCTTCCCGGCTGGAATAAGAGAGTAGAGTGGAGCTAACCAGAACGAACAGGCGCCCGCAAGAAAGGATCATGATGACCAGCAATGCCGTGCGCTGGCCCAACTCGCTCTGGGCCGCAGCGACGCCGTCAGGCCCCGATTGCCCCGAATTGACGGGCACGCAGCAGGCCGATGTCGTCATCATCGGCGGTGGCTTCACGGGCCTGTCGACCGCATTGCATCTGCGCGAGGCCAATGTCGATGTCGCGATCGTCGAGGCCGCCGAGCCGGGGTGGGGCGCCTCGGGCCGCAACAACGGCCAGGTGATCCCGACCCTGTCGCGCCCCGATCCCGATGACATCATCAAGAGGCACGGTGCCGCCGGCGAGCGTTTCGTCGCGATGCTGCGCGACAGCGCGGCCATGCTGTTCGACGTCGTCAAGCGCTACAATATCGATGCCGAGCAGGAGCAGGCCGGCTGGGTGCAGCCGGTGCATTCGCCCGGCCGGATCAAGATCGCCGAGCGGCGCGTGCAGCAATGGTCGAAATTCGGCGCACCCGTCGAATTGCTGTCGCGCGACCAGACGAGGGACATGCTCGGCTCGGATGCATGGTATGGCGGCTTCTGGAACAGGACCGGCGGCCACGTCAATCCGCTGGCGCTGGCGCGAGGCCTCGCGCGGACGGTGCTCGGGCTCGGTGCGCGGATCTACGCCCGTTCGCCTGCGCTCGCTTTCGAGCGCCGCGGCGATCGTTGGGTGGTGAAGACCGAGAAGGGCGAAATCTCCGGCCGCGCGCTTGTCGTCGCCACCAATGCCTATAGCGGCGAGTTTGCGAAATCGCTGGTGCCGGAGATCGCGACCGAGGTGATGCCGGTGCTGTCGTGGCAGATGGCGACGCAGCCGCTCTCGGACAATGTCCGCAAGACCATCATCCCCGGCCGGCAGGCGATGTCGGACACCCATGGCGAGCTGTATTTCGCGCGCTACGACGCGCGCAATCGCCTTGTCACCGGCGGCGCCGTGCTCGGTCTAGGGGACAAGACCGGGCGACTGAAGGCGCGCGTGACCGAGCGGTTGCAACGCTTGTGGCCGCAGATCGGCGACGTCTCCTTCGATTATGTCTGGAACGGCTATGTCGGGATGACCGCGGATTTCCTGCCGCGCATGCATCGGCTCGGACCGAACGCCTATGGCTGGACCGGTTGCAACGGCCGCGCCGTCGCACTGACCATCCCGCTCGGCCGCGAATTGGCGAAGGCGGTGCAGGGCGTGCCGGAAAGCGAGCTGGCGCTGCCGTTCACCGAGCCGGTGCAGTACATTGCGCACGGTTTGTTGCGCAAGCTCGCGCCGTGGATGCTGGTGCTGTACCGGCAGCGTGACGCCCAGGAGTTGGTCGGGGGCGATCGCTTCGAGTTGCTGCGCTGGGCCGAGCATTTGCTCGCCTCGCGCCGCCCGCGGTGAGGCGAGCGGCCCGATCAGGCGATCAAGGCATCGCGCTTGCGCGTGAAGTCGCCGCCGGGGATCGCCGACAGCAGCGCCTGCGTGTAGGGATGCTGCGGCTTGCCGAACACCTCGGCTGTCAGCCCTTGCTCGACCACGGCGCCATCCTTCATCACGGCGACGAGATCGCAGATCTGCGCGGCGACCCGCAGATCGTGGGTGATGAAGATGATGGAGAGGCCGAGCTGCTGGCGCAGCCCGGCGAGCAGTTTGAGCACCTGCGCCTGCACCGAGACGTCGAGCGCCGAGACCGGCTCGTCGGCGACCAACACGTCCGGCTTCAGCGCCAGCGCTCGTGCCAGCCCGATACGCTGGCGCTGCCCGCCGGAGAATTCATGCGGGTAACGGTCGCCGGCGGACGGATCGAGCCCGACCAGCTCGAACAGTTTTCGCGCTTCCGCCATCGCGGTCGCGCGATCGGTGCCGTGCACGATGGGGCCTTGGGCCACCAGCTCGGCGGCCTTGCGGCGCGGATTGAGTGAGGCGAAGGGGTCCTGGAACACCATCTGGATGTGGCGCGTCTCGTGCCTGATCTCGTCGCGGTTAAGCTTCGCCCAGTCCTTGCCATTGAGCACGATCGAGCCGGTGTCGGGATCGATCAGCCGCACGATGCAGCGCGCCAGCGTCGATTTGCCCGAACCGGACTCTCCGACGATGCCGAGCGTCGCGCCGCGCGGCAGGCGCAGCGAGACGTTCTTGACCGCCTCCGTGATCCGCGCGCCGCGGCCGAGGAAGCCGCCGGTGCGGTACGTCTTGGAGACGCCGTCGATGGTCAGGATGTCCTTGCCGGAGAGGATGCGCGGCGGCGGCGCGGTCAGCGGCGGAACGGCAGCGATCAACTGCTTGGTGTAGGCGTGCTGCGGATCGTTCAGCACCGCATCGGCGGTACCTTGCTCGACGATCGCGCCGTGCTGCATCACCACGACGCGGTCGGCGATCTCGGCGACGACGCCGAAATCATGGGTGATGAACAGCACCGCGGTCTTCTTGCGCTGCTGCAGGTCGCGGATCAGCTTCAGGATCTGCGCTTGTGTCGTGACGTCGAGCGCGGTGGTGGGCTCGTCGGCGATCAGGAGTTTCGGATCGAGCGCGAGCGCCATCGCGATCATGGCGCGCTGGCGTTGGCCGCCGGAGAGCTCGTGCGGATAGGCCTTTGCGGCAGCCTTCGGGTCGGGGATGCGGACGTCCTCGAGCAGCCCCTGCACCCGCGCATTGATCTCGGCCTTCGACAGCTTGGTGTGGATCGCAAACATCTCGCCGATCTGGTCGCCGATGGTGCGCAGCGGGTTGAGCGCCGTCATCGGCTCCTGGAAGATCATCGCGATCCCGGCGCCGCGCACCTCGCGCATCGCGGCTGGATCGGCGGCGCAGAGGTCGCGGCCGTCGAACATCATCCGGCCCCGTTCGATGGTCACCTCGTTCGGCAGCAGCCGCATGATGGCGTTCGCCATCATCGACTTGCCGGAGCCGGATTCGCCGACCACGCAGAGGATCTCGTTCGACGCGACTGAGAGCGAAACGTCGGACAGCGCATGCGGCCGGTCGGCGCCCTTGGGCAGGCGCACCGTCAACCCGTCGAGCGAAAGGACGGTCTCGCTCATCGGCTCTTCAGCCTCGGATTGAGCGCATCGTTGAGGCCCTGGCCGACCAGCGACACCGCAAGCACCGTGACGAGGATCGCGATGCCGGGGATCGCCGAAACGTACCATTGCACCCGGAGCACGTCGCGGCCGAGCCCGATCAGATTGCCCCAGGAGGCGACGTTGGGATCGGACAGCCTGAGGAACGCGAGCGCGCTTTCCAACAGGATCGCGACCGCCATCACTACGCTGGCATAGACGATGACCGGCGGCAGAGCGTTGGGCAGGATCTCGCCGAGGATGAGCTGGACGTCCTTCATGCCGAGCGTCTTGCCGGCCTGGACGAATTCGCGGTTGCGCAGCGACAGGAACTCGGCGCGGGTCAGCCGCGCCGGCGCCGGCCACGACACCACGCCGACCGCGATGGTCACCGTGGTCAGCGTCGAGCCGAACACCGCGACCAAGACCAGCAGCAGCACGAAGTTCGGCAGGGTCTGGAACGCCTCGGTGATCCGCATCAGCACATTGTCGACCCAGCCGCCATAATAGCCTGCGAACGCACCGACCAGGATGCCGATCAGGATCGCAATCATGGTGGCGACGCCACCGATCAGGAGCGAGATCCGCGCGCCGTAGAAGATCTGGGCGGCGATGTCGCGGCCGGAATTATCGGTGCCGAGCAGGAAGCGCGGATTGGAGAACGGCCAGACCAGCGGCCGGCCCGCCAGAGCGAGCGGATCGCGCGGATAGAGGAAGCCCGCGCTGACAGCCATCGCGATCACCAGCAGCAGCAGGATCAGGCCGATCACCGCGGCCGGGCTGCGGAAATAGCGTTTCACCGCGTCCATCGTCAGCCCTCCGTCGCGATGCGCGGATCGAGCCGCGCGTAGAGCAGGTCGACGACGAAGTTCACGATAATAACCAGCAGCGCTGAGACGAACACGATGCCGAGCAGGGTGTTGAGGTCGCGCTGCACCACGGACTCATAAGCAAGGCGGCCGAGGCCGGGCAGGGAGAACACACTCTCGACCACGACCGAGCCGCCGAGCATGGTGCCGGCCTGCAATCCGATCAGCGTCACCATCGGCAGCAGCGCGTTGCGCAGCACGTGGCGGGTGATGACATGGGTCTCGTCCAGCCCCTTGGCGCGGGCGGTGCGGACGAAATCGAGGTTCAAGACCTCCAGCATCGAGGCGCGCATGATGCGTAAGTAAATCGCTAGGAAGATCAGCCCCAGCGTCAGCGTCGGCAGCACCAGATGCGCCGCGATATCGAGCACGTGCCAGATCCCGGTCTGGACGTTGCCGATGTCCTCGAAGCCGCCCGGCGGCAGCCATTGCAGATAGACCGAGAACACCACGATCGCCATCAGCCCGAACCAGAACGAGGGGGTGGCGTAGAAGATCAGGCCGAGCGTCGAGATCAGCGTATCCGGCCAGCGGTTGACGCCGCGCGAGGCGATCACGCCGAATACCAGGCCGAAGAAGAAGGCGAACGACAGCGAGGCGGTCATCAACAAAATGGTCGGCGGCAGCCGTTCCAGGATCACGGTCGCCACCGGTTTGCCGTAGATCGAGGAGAAGCCGAGATCGAGCCGCACCAGATGCCACAGATAGTTGCCGAGCTGCGCTGGAACCGAGAGGTCGAGCCCGTAGAACTTGCGCAGCTCTTGCGCGGTTGCGGCATCGCCACCGCCCATCTGGGCCATCAGCGCATCGACGGTGTCGCCCGGCGCGAGCTGCAACAGCAGGAACACGCCGATCAGGATTAGGAACAAGGTCGGAATCGAGGCGGCGAGCCGCCGCCCCGCAAGGCTCAGGATACGCATGATTTATCTATAGCGTGTTCAGAGGAAGTGGACACTGGCCTCTATTACCTCGCCCCGCTTGCGGGGAGAGGCATAGGCCGCCTTCCGGCGGCCGTAACGAAAGTACGCCGAAGCAAAGCTTCGGCTATGTCGCATCACCAGATGCGATCCGGTTGAGGGGGTACGGGTCCATCGATAGATCGATGTCGCGGAGAGAGCCCCTCACCCCATCCCTCTCCCCGTGAAGAACGGGGGGAGGGAGAAGTGGCCTCATGCACTCAGCCAAAGATCGTGCCAGCTCGCCGAGCCCCAGCGCGGCGTATTGGAGTGGTTGCGGGCCTTGGCGGTGATCACGGTGACGAAGATCTGCTCGATCGGCATCCAGACCGGCAGCTCGGTATTCACCTCCTTGACGAAGTCGGCATAGAGCGCCTTGCGCTTGACCGGATCGACTTCGGTGGCGGCGTTGTCGATAGTGGCATCGACGGTCTTGTCCTCCCAGCCCCACTGGTTGGTCCACGGCGCGCCCTTGGGCTGGCCGGAGCGGTACCACACCGTGGTCGAGACCGCGGGGTCGTTGCGATACTGGTGCCAGCCGGTGGCGAGATCGAAGGCGTGGTCGTCATAGACCTGCTTGAGGAAGCCGCCGCCGTCATTGCGCACGATGTCGACCTGGATACCGACTTCGCCCAGCGATTGCTGGATGAAGGTCGACCACAGCGAGATGTCCTCGCCCCACGGCGCCGGCAGCAATTTTAGCGCGAAGCGGTTGCCGCCACTGGCCTTGAAGCCGGCCTCGTCGAGCAGCGCGATCGCCTTGGCCTTGTCATAGGGATATTGCGGCGTGTTCGGCCCGGGATAGAAGTCGGTCGAGGTCGAGGGGATCGGGCCGGTGCCAAGCTTGGCGAAATCGCCGAGGAAATTGTCGATGAAGAACGGCACGTTGATCGCATGCGCGATGGCACGGCGGACCCGGATGTCGGACAATTCCTTGCGGCGGAAGTTGAACTCGATGGTGTTGGTGCGGGCGTTGCCCTCATTGCCCTTGGTCGAGACGATGAAGCGCTTGTCCTTGCCGAGCCGCGCCATGTCCGAGATCGTCAGCCCCGAGAACGGGCTATAGTGCAATTCGCCGGCCTCCATCTGGGCGGCCGCGGCGGCGCGGTCGGTGATCACCTTCCAGACGATGCGGTCGAGATAGGGCGCGTTCGGCCGCCAGTAATCCGGGTTGCGGTCGGCGATGATGTATTGGCCGCGCTCATACTTGACGAATTTGAACGGGCCGGTGCCGACCGGCGCCAGGTTGGTCGGGTTCTGCCTGATGTCGCCGCTCTCATAGAGATGCTTGGCCGAGACGTAGCCGAGGTCGGGCAGGGCCCGCAGCAGCAGGTTCAGCGGCATCGGCCGCTCGTAGCGGAAAATCGCGGTCTGCGGATCGGGCGTATCGACCGAGGTCAGGAACAGTTGCAGCGTCGATCCGTAGTTCAGGATCTTCTTCCACATGTTCATCGCGGTAAAGGCGACGTCCTCGGATGTGAACGGCTTGCCGTCGTGCCAGGTGATGCCCTTGCGCAGCTTGAAGGTGACGGTCTTGCCGTCAGGCGTCGCCTCCCAGCTCTCGGCGAGCACGCCGACCGGCTGTCCATTGGCGTCGAGGTCGACCAGGTTCTCCTGAATCTTGCCGCCGATGATATAGACGCCGGTCGAGGCCTGGATGCTCGGGTTGAGCTGGCGCTGCTCGGCGCCGTAGTGGACGTTGAACACGCCGCCCTTGCGCGGGGTCTCCTGCGCGAAGGCCCGCATCGGATTGATGACGTTGGCCGCAATCGCGGCCGAGGTCAGAAGGGCCGTGCGGCGGTTGATCTCGAGGCGGCTCAAATCCATACGCTACTCTCCAGCACTTACATCAGGGCTTGCATATAAAGGCTTGCATCGGGCGGCCCGCCGGTCGGCGTGGCACCCCGTCGCGATGTTAGCTTGGAATGGGAACCCGAGTCGAACCCAAGTCATTTTCTAATGCCTCGGACTTTTGGAGGATCGTTTCCGAAACCTGAAGTGGCGCGCTGCGGCGCTTCGCAACCCGAATTGTGCGCGGCATTGTCGCACTTGGGTCGCACCTGGGCCGCGCGGGATCGCCGGGTGATTCTCTCGATGGGACGTTTTCGGGAGCGCCGAAGCCACGCAAACCCTGTAAATTTAGGGGTCGGAAGCGACTTGACTGGAAAAAACACTGGAAAAACCCCTGATTCGCGGGCTGTCCACAGCGATATTCGTGTGGTGAGTGCAGAAAACACTGTTTTTCTCGGCGTTTTCCGCCATATCGTGCCCACTCCAGAATCAATGGAGCAACCATGGCTACCCAACTGTCGAAGTCGCAAGTGATCGAGAAGATCGCGACCACCACCGAACTCTCCAAGCGCGACGTCAAGAACGTTTTGGACTCGCTCGTCGATGTCGGCCACAAGGAGCTGAAGAAGGCCGGGGTGTTCCTCGTCCCCGGCTTCGCGAAGTTCGTTGTCGTCAAGAAGCCTGCGACCAAGGCGCGCAAGGGCACCAACCCCTTCACCGGCGAAGAGATGATGTTCAAGGCCAAGCCGGCCCGGAAGATCGTCCGTGCACGGCCGGTCAAGGCCGCCAAGGACGCGGTTTAAGATGAAAGGCCTCCGGTGACGGAGGCCTTTTGCTTTTGAGCCGTTAGCCAGCCGCAGTAGGTTGCCTGCCCGCGAGAGTGTTCGAGCGCAATGGACACCGGCTCGCATGTGGAGACGCGCCAAAGCAAGCATCCGGAGCTCCGGTCCTGGTTGACCCAGGACCGGAACTCTAGATCATGAGAGTTCTAGACCACCGGCGAGCGGCCACCATCGACATTGATGGCGGTGCCGGTGATGTAGGAGCCTTGCTCCGAGGCCAGGAAGCAGGCGAGGTTGGCGAACTCCTCCGCCGTGCCGATGCGGCCGAGCGGCGTGCCCTTGGCAAGGCCCTTGGCGAATTCCTCGAAATCTGTGGTCGGCGCCTGGGCCGCGTGCCGCTTGACCCATTGATCGCTCATGATTAGGCCGACCAAGAGCGCATTCACCAGGATGTTGTGCTCGCCGCCTTCATTGGCCATCACCTTGGTCAGCGCCATGCCGGCCGCGCGCGACACCGAGGTCGGCGCGGAATGGCCGGCCGGCGCCTTGGCGAAGGTGTTGAGCACGTTGATGATGCGGCCCCATTTGCGCTGCTTCATGCCGGGCCAGACCAGCCGGCTGAAGCGGATCGCCGCGAACAGTTTGAGGTCGAGGTCCTCCTGCCAGGCCTCGTCGGTGATGCTCTCGAAGGCCAGCGTGCGCGCGGTGCCGGCGTTGTTGACCAGCACGTCGATCTTGCCCAAGTCAGCTACGATCTGGTCGTGGGCCTTGCTGATGTCGGCGGCTTTCGCGACGTCGCAGACGTAGTCGCGGACCACGAGGCCGTCCTTGGCGAGCGCCTCGCGGGCCGCTTTGAGATCGGCCGCGCCGCGGGCGAGGATTGCGACCTTGGCGCCGGATTCCGCAAACCGCCGCGCCACCGCGATCCCGATACCTTTGCTGCCGCCGGTGACCACCGCGACGCGGTCTTTCATTGATAGATTCATTGTTGTTCTCCCTGGGGCTGGCCCGGAGAGAACGCTATCAAACCGACAGCGCGACCAACAAGGTCATGCAGAGCAGGTGTGCTGCGACAATCAGTGCGAGATGGAGCGGGCTGGCTGCCATCGGATGTCCCCATTGTGGAGCGTCGTGAGGTAAGCACCGCGGACTAGGCTCCCTCCCCCTGAAAGGGGGAGGGCGGGGTGGTGGGGAGGTGAAGAACCGCGGCTAGTTCGAATTGGCGCCGGCCGTAAAGCTGGGATCGACCGCCTTGCTGACATCCAGCGTCTTGCCGAGGATGCCGTAGCGCGTGGCGCGGTCGGAGGCGGCCTGCACCTCCTTCACGACGGCCTCGTCGATCGCGATCGGGCTCGTCTTCTGCGCGGTGTAGGCGACGAGCAGCACGTCCTCCGGCAGTTTTGTGAGCTCGGCCGTGCTCCTGGCGTATTCCGCGACATGGTCGAGCGACCACAGCCGCGCCTTGTTGAGCCGCTGCACCAGGTCTTGCACTGCCGCGCGCTTGGTTGCGATCGCGTTGTCAGAGGCGACGATGAAGGTGATGGTCGGCGTAAGGCCCTCGCCATCGGCGACGACGCGCGCGTTGTCCTTCAGCCTGGCATAGGAGATGTAGGGTTCCCACACCGCCCAGGCGTCGATCGAGCCGGCAAGCAGCGCGATCTTGGCGTCGACCGGGCCGAGTGGTGCGAAGGTCGCGTCCTCGATCTTGCTGCCGGCCTTCTCCAAGGTCGCATTGATCAGGAACTGGCCCCAGCCGCCGCGCGTGCCGGCGAGGCGCTTGCCCTTCAGGTCGGCGGCCGTCTTGATCGGCGAATCCCCGCGCACGAGGATGGCCTGCGTCCGCGCATCGGACCGCGTGCCGCCGATCGCCTTGATCGGTGCGCCCGAGGCATAGACCGTGAGGAAGGACAGGTCGCCGGTGTAGCCGACGTCGAGCGCGCCGGCATTGATCGCTTCCAGGATCGGCGCCGCAGCGGGAAATTCCGACCACTCGATCTTGTAGGGCAGGTCCTTGGCGAGGCCGGAAATCTCCAGCAGCGAGCGGTTGCCGCCCTTCTGGTCGCCGACCCGCAGCACGACCGCGTCAGCCGCGAACGCCGCCGCCGATGTCGAGAGCGTGATCACTGCTGTGATCAGCGCGGCCGCGGTGCGGCGCGTGAAGGTCGGGGGAGAGCCCGAGCGGGTCAGTTTGCGCATATCGATTTTCTTTCTGATTCATTCGCTGCGCGGCGGAGGGCGCGGCAGCGTTCGATCAAGTCTATGAGCAAGCCGTTCGCCGTCAACGAAACGGAAATCTGTATTCGCCTGCCGTAAGGCAACGATGATTTCGTCGCGCATGCCGAATGGAGAAGACATCGTGCCTGGGACCGCAAGTCGCTCAAATTCGATGCAGTTGCTGTGACGGTGTTGCATCTCCGCGTTGCGACAATAGCGAAAATCCTTTCATCGTCGCGCGTTGCGATCGTGGAGAGTTCGACTGCCGCACTGACCACATTCGAAATTCCATTTCATTGACGGTGCACTTGTCGCGCCGCATCATTTGAGCGTTGCTTTGAGTGCAATAGCGCCGGAGAGATCGGCTTTTTTCTAAACCATGAGCTTCGACGACGGGGTGCGCTGGCGGAGACGTCCGCGCGCGGGGCGGAGCCTTGCCGAAATGCAGGAGTTGTCATGTCGACCAACAACAAGAAGACGGTGATGGACCGCCGCACATTGCTGCGCGCGGGCGCCGCGGCGGCGCTTGCCGCGCCGATTGGCGCCTATAGCGCGCAGGCCTTCGCGCCACGGGCGATCACGCCGGCGATTGACTTCTCCGAGTTTCCGATTTGCAAGGCCGCCTCCGATGCGCCGCCGCTATCAGGCGCGCCGCGCAAGCTGAAACTGTCCTGGAACGCCGGCGCGGTCTGCCTCGCGCCGCTGCCGGTCGCGATCGACCATGGCTTCTTCCAGAAGCAGAACCTCGACGTCGAGCTCGTCAACTATTCCGGCTCGACCGACCAGCTGCTGGAGGCGATCGCCACCGGCAAGAGCGACGCCGGGCTTGGTATGGCGCTGCGCTGGCTGAAGCCGCTCGAACAGGGCTTTGACGTCAAGATCGCCGCCGGCACCCATGGCGGCTGCATGCGCGTGCTGACCCGCACCAGTTCCGGCGTCGACAAGCTCGCCGATCTCAAGGGCAAGATCGTCGCGGTCGGCGATCTCGCAGGCCCCGACAAGAACTTCTTCTCGATCCAGCTCTCCAAGCTCGGCATCGATCCGGTCAAGGACGTCGACTGGCGCGCCTATCCCGGCAATCTCCTGAACGTCGCGGTCGAGAAGGGCGAGGTGCAGGCCTTCCTGTCGTCGGATCCGCTGGCCTATCTCTGGCTCAAGGATGCGCAGTACAAGGAGGTCGCCTCCAACCTCGATGGCGAATATCGCGACAAGAGCTGCTGCATCGTCGGCCTGCGCGGCAGCCTGGTCCGCGAAGAACCTCACGTCGCGCGCGCCATCACGCAGGCACTGCTCGATGCCGCGATGTTCACCTCGCAGAACCCGGACAAGGCGGCGAAGTCGTTCCAGCCCTATGCGCCGAAGGCGGCGAGCCTCGCCGATCTCGAGGCGATGGCGCGCTACCACACCCATCACCATCATCCGACCGGCGAGGTGCTCAAGCGCGAGCTCAAGGGCTACGCCGACGACCTGAAATCGGTGCAGGTGTTCAAGCAGAGCACCGACACCGCCAAATTCGCGGAGCGGATCTATGTCGACGTATTCAGTGTCTGACACGACGGCCGCGGCCGCGCCGCGCGCCTCGGTCACGTTCTCGAACCTCTCCGGAAGCTACGGCGTTGGCCTTGCGGCGAGCCTCGCCTGGCTCGCGTTCGGGCTGTCATGCCTGTATTGGCCCGATGTCGGCGACTGGTCGCGGACGGAATCGCTCGGCATCGGCGCGATCGTGATCGCGGCCTTCATCCTGTTCGGCACGTTCAGCGCGGATTATCTCGGTAGCGCCGGGCTGGCGTTGCGCAAGCGCGCACCCTGGCTGGTGGCGTTCGGCGCGTTCGTGACGCTGTGGGAAGTTGCCACCGCGAAATTCGCCTGGCTGCCGCTGCCGTTCTTCCCGCCGCCGCAGTCGATCCTCGAAGTCTATACCGACGATCTGCCGAAACTGCTCGACAGCGTGTTCGCCTCGATCAAGCTGCAACTCGGCGGCTACATCATCGGCGCAACCGTCGGCTTCATCACCGGCGTCTCGATCGGATGGTCGCAGAAGATCGGCTACTGGGTGCATCCGGTGCTGCGCTTCATCGGCCCGCTGCCGGCCACGGCCTGGCTGCCGATCGCCTTCTTCACCTTCCCGTCGAGCTGGAGCGCGTCGACCTTCCTGATCGCGCTCGCCACCGGCTTCCCGGTGACGGTGTTGACCTGGTCGGGCGTCGCCAGCGTCAGCAGCGCCTATTACGACGTCGCGCGCACGCTCGGCGCCAAGCCGTCCTTCCTGGTGCTGAAGGTCGCGATCCCCGCCGCGCTGCCGCACGTGTTCGTCGGCCTGTTCATGGGGCTCGGCTCGTCCTTTGCGGTGCTCGTGGTCGCCGAGATGATCGGCGTCAAGGCCGGGCTCGGCTGGTACCTGCAATGGGCGCAGGGCTGGGCGGCCTATGCCAACATGTACGCGGCGCTGATCGTGATGTCGTTGCTCTGCTCCGGCGCGATCACGCTGCTGTTCCGCACCCGCGATCGCGTGCTGGTCTGGCAGAAGGGCGTTGTCAAATGGTAGTGCAATCCGCGGCCGAGGCGATCACCTATCCCGCTGTCGGCGCCGAGCTCGACATCGAAGGCGTCAGCCACGCCTTCGACATCGATGGCGCCACCTTGCCGGTGCTCGACAATGTCAACCTTTCGATCGCGCCGGGCGAATTCGTCGCGCTGCTCGGCCCGTCTGGCTGCGGCAAGTCGACCTTGCTGCGGCTGGTGGCCGGGCTGGAGAAGCCGCGCAGCGGCTCGCTGCGGGAAGATGAGGCTCGCATCACCGGACCGCATCCGTCACGCGTCGTCGTGTTCCAGGATCCGACGCTGTTTCCGTGGCGCTCGGTGTGGGACAATGTGGCGCTCGGACTGGAAGCGCAGGGCATCCTGAAGACGCAGCGCCACCGGGTCGATGCCGTGATCGAGCTGGTTGGTCTGTCCTCGTTCCGCAATGCCTATCCGCACCAGCTGTCCGGCGGCATGGCGCAGCGCGTCGCGTTGGCGCGGGCGCTGGTCAATGATCCCAAAATCCTGGTGCTCGACGAGCCGCTCGGCAAGCTCGATTCTCTGACGCGGATCGCGATGCAGTCCGAACTGGTGGCGCTGTGGCAGCGCAAGGGTTTCACCACGCTGCTCGTCACCCATGACGTCGAGGAAGCGCTGGTGCTCGCCAACCGCGTCATCGTGCTCTCCGACCGTCCGGCGCGGATCAAGGCCGACATCGCCGTCGGGCGACCATACCCGCGGCGTCGCGGCGATCCATATTTGGCGGAGCTGCGCAAGCAGATCCTCGGCCTGCTCGGACTGGAGGCGACATGGTGACGTCTGCGGCGAGGGGGCTGCCGGCGACGACCGAGCCGGAACACATCGCGCGTGCGTTGCGGCTCGCCGAGGTGCTTGCGGCGCGCGCGCCCGCACATGATCGCGACGCCAGCTTTCCCTTCGAGAATTTCGCCGATCTCTCGCGCGAAGGTCTGCTGGCATTGACCGTGCCGGCGGCGCTCGGCGGTGGCGGGGCAGGTGCCCGCGACGCCACGCGCGTGCTCGGGATCATCGGCAAGGCTGATCCGTCGACCGCGCTGGTGCTGTCGATGCATTACATCCAGCACCTGGTGATGGCGCGCAGCACGCGCTGGCCCGCCCGGTTGTCGCGCAAGCTCGCCAAGGAGACGGTCGACGGCGTGGCGCTGATCAACGCGTTGCGGGTCGAGCCCGAACTCGGCTCGCCGGCGCGTGGCGGCCTGCCGGCGACCACGGCGCGGCGCACCGAAACCGGCTGGCGGCTGACCGGTCGCAAGATCTATTCGACCGGCGCGCCGATCCTGAAATGGTATTCGGTCTGGGCGAAAACCGACGAGCCGGACACCCGTGTCGGGTTGTTTCTGGTCCCCGCCGGCCTGCCGGGAACGCGGATCGAAGAGACCTGGGATCACCTCGGCCTGCGCGCCAGCGGCAGCCACACCGTGATCTTCGACGACGTGGTGTTTCCGCTGGACTACGAGATCGACGTCCGCACGCCCGACGACTGGAAGGTTCCTGACGTCACCCAGGCCACCGTGCATGCGATCTTCGTCGCGGCGATTTATGACGGCATCGCCCGCGCCGCTCGCGACTGGCTGGTCAAATTCCTGCGGGAACGTGTGCCCGCCAATCTCGGCGCGCCGCTTGCGACGCTGCCCCGGATGCAGGAGGTCGTCGGCGGGATCGAGGCCCGGCTCGCGGTCAATGCCCGGCTGATCGACAGTTTCGCCGCCGATTTCGATAACGGCTTCCCGCTGTCCGCGATCGAGTCTAACATCGTCAAGCTGACGGTGACCAATAACGCAGCAGCAGTGGTGGAGGATGCCTTGTCGCTGACCAGCAATCACGGCCTGTCGCGAACCAATCCCCTGGAGCGGCATTATCGCGACGTGCTGTGCGGCCGCGTCCACACCCCGCAAGACGACGTCACCCGTATCTCCGCCGGACGCTTCGCGCTGGGCGTCTGAAAACAACAGCCAACAACAACGGAGTTATCAGTCATGCCGGTCGAGTTCATCGGCTTCATCACCAACAACAATGCCTCCGAGACCATCGTCCGATCAGGCCCGGTGCTCGATCCGCCCTATATCGAGACCGTTGCCAAGGCCCATGAGCTGGCCGGTTTCGACCGCGCGCTGCTCGCGTTCCACTCGACCACGCCGGATGCATTGCAGGTCGCGCAGCATGTGCTCACCATCACCAAATCGCTGAAGGTGATGATCGCACAGCGGCCGGGTTTCACCGCGCCGACGCTGCTGGCGCGCCAGCTCGCGACGCTGGATCAGTTCTATGGCGGCCGCGTCTCGCTGCACGTCATCACCGGCGGCAACGCCATCGAGCTGCGCCAGGACGGCAACACGCTCGACGACAAGGACGAGCGTTACGCCCGCACCAGCGAATTCCTCGACGTGGTACGGCTGGAATGGACCAGCGAGAAGCCGTTCAACTACAGCGGCAAGTATTACAATGTCGAGAACGGCTTCTCGCAGGTGAAGCCGTTGCAGAAGGGCGGCATCTACACTTTCGTCGGCGGCGGCTCGGATGCCGCGGTCGAAGTCGCCGGCAAGCATGCCGACACCTTCGCGCTGTGGGGGGAATCCTACGCGCAGGTGCGCGACGTCACCGCGCGGGTGCGCGCTGCTGCGGCCAGGCATGGCCGGCCGACGCCGCGCTTCAGCCTGTCGGTGCGCCCGATCCTGGCCGACACCGAGGAGAAGGCGTGGGCGAAGGCGGAACATATCCTCGAGCGCGCCACCGCGCTGCAGGACAAGACCGGCTACCGCCGGCCCAATCATGCGACCGACGGCGCCAAGCGGCTGCTGGCGCTGGCGGATCAGGGCACCCGCATCGACAAGCGGCTGTGGACCGAGATCGCAAAGCTCACCGGCGCCAACAGCAACACCACGGCGCTGGTCGGCACGCCCGAGCAGGTCGCCGAGGTCTTCGCCGATTATTACGATCTCGGCGTCAGCCACTTCCTGATCCGTGGCTTCGATCCGCTGGTCGATGCGATCGACTATGGCCGAGCGCTGATCCCGCTGACCCGCAAGCTTATCGAAGCGCGCGACCAGCAGCGGGGGATCGCTGCCGAATGATCCGTCTCATTGTCGCGGCGGCACTTGCGCTCGCCGCTATCGATGTTGCCGCCGCGCAGACCACGCTGCGCGTCGGCGACCAGAAGGGCAATTCGCAGGCCGTGATGGAAGCGGCTGGCGTGCTCAAGGACCTTGCCTACAAGATCGAGTGGAAGGAATTCGCCGCCGCGGCGCCGCTGCTGGAGGCCTTGGGCGCCGGTGCAATCGACACCGGCCTGGTCGGCGATGCGCCGTTCACCTTCGCGGCCGCCGCCAACGTCCCGGTCAAGGCGATCGCCGCGGTCAGGCAGTCCGGTGAGGGGCTCGCCATCGTGGTGCCGGAGAATTCCGCCATCAAGAGCTTTGACGATCTGCGCGGCAAGAAGATCGCGACCGGCCGCGGCTCGATCGGCCATCAGCTGATCCTGGCCGCGCTGGAATCCAGGGGCTGGAAGGCAAGCGACGTGCAGATCGTGTTTCTCGCGCCGTCGGATGCGAAGGTCGCCTACACGCAAGGTTCGGTCGACGCCTGGTCGACCTGGGAGCCTTATGTCAGCCAGGAAGAGGTGCTGTTCAAGTCGCGCCGCGTCATCACGGCGGACGGCATCACACCCGGCCTCGGCTTCCAGGTCGCAACGCCGGACGTGATCAAGGCCAAGCGCGCCGAGCTCGAGGATTTCGTGCGCCGCCTCGCCGCCGCGCGCGCCTGGTCGCAGAATAATGTCGCGGGTTACGCTGCAACCTGGGGCAGGCTGATGAACATCCCGCCCGCGGTGCCGCTGAACTGGCTGACGCGCGCCAAGATCCGCATCGCGCCGATCGACGACAGCGTGGTGGCCGACGAGCAGAAAACCATCGACCTCTACGACCGCTGGGGCCTGATCCGGCAGAAGGTCAACGCTGCGGATATCGTCGACCGGTCGTTTGGTGCCGCGGTCGAGAAGGGCGCCGGGCTGTAAGCGCGCAGTCGCGCGACCTCTGGTGCTTGCGCCGCGCATGTCGAGAGAGCGTGCCGTGTGGCACCCCTCTCCCTAACCCTCCCCCGCAAGGGGGGAGGGAACCCATCCGTTGGTGCTTCCCTTACATCGGTGCAGTTCGTGTAGAATCCTTGCTTTCGTGAGGTGAGCACCTTGGTCGGGCTCCCTCCCCCCTTGCGGGGGAGGGTGGGGAGAGGGGTAAGCCGCGAGCGGGCCTGTTCGAATGGCAGCGAAATAACCATCCACGTCGCGACGACGACACCGGAAGGAATTTTCCCGTTTCGCATCGGAGAGAACCGCAACGTTGCTATTTTCGTCATCCCCTTGTCGCTCGCTGCCGCGCCGCCAAGATCAAAAGCACGAACAACCGAGTCCGGGAGATCACCGTGGGCCTTCAAGAAACTCGCATCGAGTCGCTGCCGTTTGTGACCGCTGAACTGAATTACCTCGCGCCGACGCCGGGCAAGCCCCGGACTTACGCTTTCGATCCGCCGCCCGGCGAACCCAAATCCACCGCGCTGCCCGAACCGCACAATGTCCCGATCTTCGACGGGCGCCTGATCGCCGAGAGCTTCTCGCTCGACCGCGAAGGCTTTGCGCTGGTCAAGCATCCGACCAGCGTGAAGGACTATTACGACGACAACGAAGTCCGCAACGTCTACTACCCCGCGGTGGAAGCCTTCCTGAAGGCGACGCTGAAGGCGGATCGTGTCTTCATCTTTGATCACACCGTGCGCAAGCGCGTTGAGGGCGCGGCTGATATCCGCGGCGGCGGACCGCGCCAGCCGGCGACCCGCGTCCATGTCGACCAGACCGCGGTCTCCGGCCACAACCGTGTGTTTGAGCATCTGCCCAACGAAGCCGAGCAGCTCGTCAAGGGCCGCGTCCAGGTGATCAATCTGTGGCGCCCGATCCGCGGTCCGCTGCGCGATTCACCGCTGGCGATGGCCGACGGCACCACCATTGCACCGGAGGATCTGATCGCCTCGGATCTAATCTACCCGAACCGCAGCGGCGAGACCTATTCGGTGAAGTACAATCCGAACCATCGCTGGTTCTACATTCCCGAGATGACGCCCGACGAGGCGATCCTGCTGAAATGCTACGACTCGGCGACCGACGGCCGCACGCGGTTCGGGCCGCACACGGCCTTTGTCGATCCGACCACGCCGGCGGATGCGGCGCCGCGCGAGAGCATCGAACTCAGGACGTTGGTGTTTCATAAGCAGTAGTCAACGAAGCTAGCCCCAAAATCGGTGTGCTCCCTCTCCCGCTTGCGGGGGACGGTTGGGGTGGGGGTTCTCTCCGCGAGTCATACCGTGGAGAGAGCCCCTACCGGATCTTATCTACGATGCGATCCGACCTCCCCCGCAAGCGGGAGGGGTAAGGCGAGCCCGCGGAGAAGCTGAGCTAAATCCGCTCTGCCTAGAAAGTTGGCACCCCCATCCAATAATGTTACGCCCGTCCCGAAAGCGCTCAGGGAAGAGGCGAATCGTGGACGGCGTGGTGATGACGAAAGAGGCGGGGATCGGGTTCCGCGCCCTGGTTCTGGCGCTTCTGGCATTGGCCTCGGGTCACATGCTGTCGACGCTGTTGCGGACGATTCCGGCGATCAGCCTCGATCTGATGGCGCGGGATTTCGGCACCTCGCCGCAGGCGCTGGCGAGCCTCACCTCGATCTATCATTTCTCCTTTGCCGCCTCGCAGATCCCGGTCGGCGCCGCGATGGATCGCTTTGGCGTGCGGCCGGTGTCGCTGAGCCTGCTTGCCGGTACTGTGGTCGGGACGCTGGTCTCGGCGATTGCCACCGGTCCCGCCAGCTTCGTGCTCGGCCAAATGATGCTCGGCGTCGCCACTTCGGGCATGCTGATGTGCCCGATGACGCTGGCCGCCAAGCAGATGTCGGCGGCGAAGTTCGGCCTGTGGTCCGGCCTGATCCTTTCGATCGGCAATATCGGCATGCTGCTGTCGGCAAGTCCGCTGGCCTTCGTGGTCGATCAATTCGGCTGGCGGGCCGGCTTCTGGGTCGCGGCCGGCTTCGGCATCGTGGTGCTGATCGCGGTGTTCGCGCTGGTGCCGCAGCAGCCCGCCGCGCATGCGGATGATTCCTCACCATTGCAGCAGATGGCCGAGGTGCTGCGGCTCGGCCTGTCGCGCGGCCTGCGCGGGCTGATTGCGCTATCGCTGGTGTCGCTCGGCGCCTCGCTGGTGCTGCGCGGTCTGTGGGGCGGGCCGTGGCTGATGGATGTGAAGGGGCTGAGCCGCATCGAGGCCGGCAATGTGCTCGGCCTGTTCACGCTGGCGATGATCGTCGGCCCGGCCTGCATCGGCGCCTTCGATCGCAAGTTCGGACATCGCCGCACCATGGTGGCGGCAACGCACGTCATCGCCGCGCTACTGCTGGTGCTGATGGCGGCTGGCGCGCCGCATTTCCCGGTCTCGAACCTGTTCGGCGTTGCCGTGATGCCGTCGCAATATGATCTGGTGCTGCTGATCCTGATCGGGCTCGCCACCTCGGCGCAGCCGCTGATCTACGGCATGACGCGGCAGCTCGTCGACGCCCAGAACACCGGCAAGGCGCTGTCGTCGGTCAACCTCGCGTTCTTCCTGGGCGCGGCGCTGCTGCAATCGAGCACCGCCGGCGTCGCGGCGCTGTTCGGCCTGCCGGCGGTGCTGCTTTTCATCGCCTTCGCGCTGGTGATCGGTACCGTGCTGTTCTGGGCCTACACCAAAGCCTAGCGCTCAGGTCCGATCAAATCGCCTGCGCCTGCTTGCGGATTTCGTTGGCGAGCGGCTTCAGCTGTTCGGCCGCGCCCCGTCCCACGACGCTATAGCCCGTGCCGCCGTCGGCCCAGGAGAAGCCCGCGACGTCGCCACCCGAATGCGCGGCCATCGGCGCGTTCTGATCCGTCGTCATCGGACGGGTCAGGACCACAAGCCGCTCGCCGTGATCGTCGTCATACATGAACATGGCGGCCGGACCGTGCGCAGTCGGCACCACGCGTCCGCCCATCAGGCGATAGCCCGACTTGGTCAGATCCGGCAACTTGACCGGCTGTTGCAACCTGTTCGAAACCCATTGCACTAGCTCGGCGCTGTCGCGCAGCTCGACCGGCCGGGTCCGATCGGAGGCATACACCTTGTAGGAGTCGCTTGCTTCCTGGGCGAGCGCAGCAAGGCCACCCGTGGGCCCGTCGGTCGCGCCGCGGATCGCCCACCCGCCGACGCCGCCGATTGCAAGCATCAGCATCGCCGCGATCGCCCAGCGGAAGGAGGCGGGGCGGCGGCGCTTGCTCTCGATGATCCTGGACAGATTGAGCTGCGGCGGCAGCGGCTCCTCCGCAATCGGCGCCAGCGCCGCGCGCAGCATGCTGCGCTGGTCGGAAAACGACGCGACACGCTGGGCTACATCCGGATGGTCGTCCAGATAGGCGGCGACCTCGGCCTGACGCTCCGGCTCGAGCGCATGGTCGACATAGGCGTGCAGATCGTCTTCCGAGATCGGGCGATTGCTCATGGCTTGCTCCGCAACTGCACGACATTCCCCTGCTGGTGATCCGCGGGCCGTTCGAGTTCCTGCTGCAATCTCTCGCGTGCCCGCGACAGGCGCGACATCACGGTGCCGACAGGAATGTTGAGCACCTTGGCGGCCTCCGCATAGCTCAGGTCTTCGACGGCGACGAGCAGCAGCACCGCGCGCTGTTCTTCGGGAAGCTTTGCGAGCTTCCCGAGCACGTCCTGATAGATCAGTTTTTGTTCCTGCACCGCGCTTTGTTCGAACTCGTGCTCGCCCGCCTCGTCGATGCTGACGTGCCGGGCGCGCGCGGCGGCGCTGCGGAATTGGTTGATGGCAAGATTGTGCAGGATGGCAAACAGCCACGACTTCGGGCTGCCGGTGTCGCGCCGTTGCTCCCAATGACTGACGGCGCGCTCCAGGCAGTCCTGCACCAGATCGTCGGCGGCCGCGCGGTTGCGGACCAGCGCGCGCGCATAGCGGCGCAGCGCTGGAATCACCGGTTCGATCTGGTGCAGCATGTCGCTCATGGTGCTTGCACCTGGATCACGGCTCCGAGCTTCGCCGGCTCGCCTGATGCGATGACGAGATAGCGCCGTTCGGCCTTGGCCGCGCTTTGCACGATCTGCCGGATCGGTCCGGTGGCGTTGACGATCGCGGAGCCCGCGGGGTTGGTCATGAAGGCCGCCAGTGGCTCGACCATTCCGCCGCCGTCGGCGTGTTGAGCCAATCCTAGCACGTAGTGCTGCTTGGGTTCGAGCCCGGTGACCGACGCCTGCACCACCTGGATCAGGCCCTGGTCGAACAGCGAGACGCTGGTCGGCGGCTTGTCGCCCTTCGCATGCTGCTTCGGCGCCAGCGTAAGGTGGGCGGCCTGGCCGGCGACGCCGAGCTCTTGCAGGTTCTGGCGATCATCGGGATTCGGCGCGGCGTTCGGCACATATGCGATGGCTTGCGGCGCCTGGCCGATCGGGATGTTGGCAATCACCTTGTTGGTCGCGGTGTCGATCGCGGCCAGTGCATCGGCATTCTCTAGGCCGACATAGATCCGCGAGCCGTCGCCGGACGGCCAGATGCCGTGCGGCAGGTTACCCACCGGAATGGTCGCGACCTCTGAGAAGTCGTCGGTGCGGAACACCTTGATCTCGTTGGTGCCGCCGATGGTGATATAGGCGAAGGTCCCCTTGGCCGTCCTCGCGAAATTGACGTGGTTGGTGATTGGACCGGTGTCGATGGTCTTGATCGGATTGAATGGCGGCTTGGCGTTGAAGACCTGCGTCTTGCCGGTATCCTTCAGCGTGAACCAGACCTGTTCGCCATCGGGCGTGGCTGCGATGTTCGGGCAGAACGGGCTTTCCTGTTTCACCTTGGCGACGATCTGATGATCGGCCACCGAGACGACATCGGTCTCCGGATTGAACGACGAGCAGATGTAGCCGTACTTGCCGTCGGGCGAGAAGATCTGCATGCCCGGTCCCGGCGGCACCTCGATCCGCATGGTTTCCTTGAAGCTCGCGGCGTCGATCACCGAGATGTAATTCTCGCCGCGCACGGTGACCCAGACCTCCTTGCCGTCAGGCGTGAAGAAGGCCTCGTGCGGCGAGCGCCCGACATAGGTGACGTGCTTGACCGCATTCGTTGCCGTGTCGATGAAGGTCACCGAGTTCGAGCCGATCGAGACAATGGCAAGCGTATGGTGGTCGGGCGAAAAGCCCATGCCGTGGACCAGCACCTGTCCCTTGTAGAGAGGGCTGAAATTGCCGGGCTGTAAGTCGCCGAGCCTGATCACGCCGAGCAGCTTGTTGTCGACGGGATCGGTGACCGACACTGTGTTCGAGAACTGTTCGGCGGCGTAGACGCGGTCGTGATGACTGATCGGAATGTCGGGCGTGGATGCCGCGCCCGGGGCCTGCCCGGCGAAGGCGGACGTCGACAGCACGATCATGCTGGTGGCCAGCAGGGCCTTCATCAATGGGCTCGTCATCACTTGGTCTCCTGCTTCATCATGTCGTGGTGCATGTTCATGTGATCGTGGCCGGTCGCCGCCGGGCCGGGTTTCGCGCCGGGCTGGGTCGGGGCGGGCGATGTGTTCGTGACCTGTTCGCCGAGCGCGAGCTTCATGGCGTCGATCTCCTGCCGCTGCTCGACGATGATCTCCTGCGCGATCCGGCGCAGCCGCTCGTTCTTGCCGTAGCGGAGTTCGATCACGGCCATGTCGATCGCACCTTGGTGGTGCGGCGTCATCATCGCGACGAAATCGCGATCGATATCGCCGCTCGGCTGGGCGGCCATGTCATTCATCATCTTGGTCATCGCCGCATCGTTCTCGGCAAGGAAGGCGCTCTCCTCAGTCGACTGCGCCGTCGAGGCCGGTTGGTGCGCCTCTTGCGCGAACGCTACCGGGGAGAGCATAACGACAAACAGCGCACGCGCGCCGAGCAGCGCGGCACCGATGCCGGGTCTGAAGAATCGCAGGATCATCACGTTCACCCCTGAAAGTTGGCTGGCACGGGTGGGACGCGGGGCGGCGAATTCTATTCCGTCGGAGGCGCGAAGATTCGTGCCGATCACGAATTACTGAACGGCGGAATAAATTCTGCGGCCCCGCGCCGCGGTTTGCGATCTGGAAACGTCTGGTTATAAGAGGGAATTCCGGTTTCGGTTGACCGGTGTCTCGATCCTCCCTGCGCCGCCCGGGCGCCAATAAGGGCCAAGATGTCCGTCAAGATCGATCCGATCACCCGCTCCGTTGTCCAGCACCGCCTGTCGTCGATCGTGAAGGAGATGGGCGAAGCCATGCTTCGCACCTCCTATTCGCAGATCCTCAATTCCAGCCGCGACTTCTCGCTGGCGATCTGCGACACCGGCGGAAGACTGATCGCGCAGGCCGATCACATCCCGGTGCATGTCGGCGCGCTGCCGTGGGCGACGCTTGCCGTCGAGGAGCGCTTCAAGGATGTCGCGCCCGGCGACGTCATCCTGCTCAACGATCCCTATCAGGGCGGCAGCCATCTGCCTGATCTGACCGCCTTCGTGCCAGTGTTCGACGGCGACAAGCGGCTGCTCTGGACCATCGTGCGCGCGCATCAGAGCGACATCGGCGGCGCCACCCACGGCGCCTACAATCCCGGCGCGACCGAGATCTACCAGGAAGGCATCCGGATTCCGCCGATCAAGCTCTACGAGGCCGGCAAGCCGCGCGAGGATCTGCTCGATCTGCTCGCTTTGAACATCCGCAACCCCCGGGAATTCCGGGGCGACCTCGCGGCGATGCTGGGCGCTGCGCATCTCGGCGAGCGCCGGGTCGCAAAGCTGTTCAGCGAGTTCGGTGCGGAGACGGTCGAAGCCGCGATCGAAGCGATTCTGGACGCGACCGAGCAGCAGACCCGCGCCGTGGTGTCGTCCTGGAAGGACGGTGTGTTCTACGGCGAAGCGCTGCTCGACGATGACGGCCACGGCCGCACCGACATCAAGATCGCCGCCAAGGTGACGAAACAGGGCAGCGACATCGAGGTCGATCTCACCGGCTCCGATCCGCAATCGACCAGCTTCGTCAACTCGTCGCATGCCAACATGCAGGCCGCGGTCGCGATGGCGTTTGCCTATCTGATCGACGCAGATATCCCGAAGAACACCGGCGCGCTGCGGCCGCTGAAAGTCGTGGCGAAGCAGGGCACCATCGTGTGGGCCGATCCCGGCCGCCCCGTGACCTTGTGCACCAGCCATCCCTCCAACGAGATCGTGGAAGCGATCATCAAGGCGATGTCGGCGTCCTGCCCGGATCGCGTGATGGGCGGGTGGGGACGCAGATTCCGGATCGCGATTCAGGGCGAGGATCCGCGCAACGGGCGCAATTTCATCTGGCACATGTTCCAAGCGCGGCCGGGTGGCGGGGCATCGCCGGGCGGCGACGGTTACTCCTCGATCGGCGAGTGGCACTCGGTCGGCGGTCTCAAATTCGGCAGCATCGAGGTTGCCGAGGTGCGCTTTCCCCTGCATTTCCGGCAGCACGAGTTCCGGCCGGATTCCGGCGGCGACGGCCAGCATCGCGGCGGCCTTGGCGTGGCGCTCGACATGGTTCTGGAGACCGAGAAGCCGGCCAAGGGCAACACTGCCGGTGACGGCGCGCGCCACGGCCCCTGCGGCATGCTCGGCGGCAAGGACGGCGAGCCGCATCACTACCGGCTGTTGTCGGAAGGCCGCGCGCCGCGCGTGTTGAAGACCAAGGAGGTCGGCATCGAGCTGCGTCCCGGCGACTGCCTCGAGATCCGCTCCTCAGGTGGCGGCGGCTGGGGTCCGTCTGAGAAGCGCTCGGCGGAGGCGCGAGCGCGTGACGCAGCGCAAGGTCTGGTTTCAAAGGTGGTGTAGGCAAGTGATGTACACGATTGGAGTTGACGTCGGCGGCACCTACACCGACCTGGTTGCAACTGACAAAACCGGACGCACCGTTTTCGCGAAATCACCGTCCACGCCGGCCGATCAGTCGGTCGGCGTCATGACGGGACTGGAAGAGCTGGCGCGCCGCCTCGGCGTCACGCGCGCGGCGATGCTGGCCGCGACCGATCGCCTGGTGCACGGCACGACGGTCGCGACCAACGCGCTGCTGGAGCGCAAGGGCGCCAAGGTCGCGCTGCTCACCACTGAAGGCCATCGCGACGTGGTCGAGATGCGCGAAGGGCTGAAGCCGGATCGCTACGATCTGCGCACGCCGCCGCCGGAGCCATTGGTGCCGCGCGAGCGCCGCTTCGGCGTACGCGAGCGGCTGAAGGCCGACGGCAGCGCGGCCATCGCGCTCGATCCAGCAGCACTCGGCGAGGTCATCGCCGAGGTGAAACGATCCGGTGCGAACTCGGTCGCGGTCTGCTTCCTGCACGCCTACCTCAATCCGGCGCATGAGCTTGCCGCGGTCGAGCGGCTCGCCAAGGAACTGCCCGACGTCAGCGTGTCGCGTTCCAGCGACGTGCTGCCGCAGATCAAGGAATATGAGCGCGTCTCGACCACGATCGTGAACGCCTATGTCGAGCCGACGGTGCGGCGTTATCTCACCAATCTGGAGCGCAGCCTGCACGAGGCCGGCTTCAAGGGCTCGCTGTTCGTCGTGCTGTCGCATGGCGGCATGGCGCCGGTGGAAGAAGCCTCGCGGCTTGCCGCAGGCACCGTGCTGTCGGGTCCGGCGGGCGGCATCTCCGGCAGTCGCCGCTGCGCCGAGATGCTCGGGATTCCCGACCTGGTGCCTTTCGACATGGGCGGCACCTCGACGGACATATCCTTGATAGCTGATGGCCAGGCCTCGCTCTCGGCCGACGGCATGCTCGCCGGCCAGCGCATCGCGCTGCGCAGTCTCGACATTGCCAGCATCGCGGCCGGCGGCGGCTCGATCGCCAGCGTCGACGGCAGCCGCACGCTGCGGGTCGGGCCGGAGAGCGCAGGCTCGGTGCCGGGCCCGGCCTGCTACGGCAATGGCGGCACGGCTGCGGCCGTCACCGATGCCAATGTCGTGCTCGGCTATCTCGATGCCGCAGCCTTCATGGGCGGCGCGCGGCCGCTCGATCGCGCGGCGTCGGACGCTGCGGTTGACCGGATTGCCGAGGCGCTCGAGCTGTCGCGGATCGAGGCGGCCGCCGGCATCTACAAGATGATCAATCTGAAGATGGCCGACGGCATCCGCCTGATGACCTTGCGCCGCGGCGTCGATCCCCGCAAATTCGCGCTGCTCAGTTTTGGCGGCGCGGCCGGCATGCACGCGGCTGAAGTCGCGCGCGAACTCGAGATCAAACGCATCATCGTGCCGACGGTGGCCTCGGTGCTGTCGGCCTGGGGCATGCTGACCAGCGATCTGCGCTACGAGGTCAGCCGCACCCATTACGGCACCGGCCGGATTTCCGCAGACGAGGTGAGGGCACTGTTCGCCGGGCTCGAGCAGCAGGCCGCCGGCCGGCTGCGCGACTGGTTCAAGGGCGACATCGCGATCGAGCGCTCGGCCGAGATGCGTTACGGCGAGCAGGTGTTCGAGATCGACGTGCCGCTCGGCGACCTCGATCTCGATGCCACCGATCTCGTCGCGCAGATCGAGGACCGCTTCCATCGCCGCCACGAGGAGCTCTACACCTATGCCTCGCGCGGCCAGGAAGTGGTGTTCGTCAACGCCCGCGTCGCCGCGGTCGGCAAGGTTGCGCCTGGCGGCAGCGAGGCCGGACAGGCTGTGTCAGCCGCGCCCTGCGCGCCGCGCGGCAAGCGGCAGGCCTGGCTCGGTGGCTGGCGCGAGGTGCCGGTCTATGCGCTCGACGATCTCAAGCCGGGCCATGCACTGGCCGGACCTGCTATCATCGAGGCCGAAACCACCACGGTCCTGGTCGATAATGGCGACCGTGTCGCGGTCAACCCGCTCGGCTGGCTCGACATAACATTGCGCTGAGGCCGGCCTCCGCCATCAACATTTCATTTTTCCGGCCTTGGCTTGGGCGATAAGCTCCGCGCGCTGGGAGGGAGCGCCGGCCTGTGCCGGCGTTGTGGCGATGTTGATGCAAACAAAACAACAAACTGCGCTTTCGATATCTTTTGCCCTCGCAGCTGTCTTCGTAGCTGTCCTGGCGGCGGCGCCGTCGCGCGCGCAGCAGGCGCCGGCGGTGGGCGGCGAGATCCGCGTCGGCAACGTCATGCCCTACACCGGGCCGCTCGCCGCGTTCGCCACCATCGGGCGGGCGGAGGCGGCCTATTTCGACATGGTCAACGAGCATGGCGGCATCAACGGCCGCAAGGTCAAGTTTGTCTCGGTCGACGACAGCTCCAATCCGAAGACCGCGATAGAGCAGACCCGCGATCTCGTCGAGAAGCAGGACGTGCTCTTGATGTTCGGCTCGTTCGGCACGCCGAGCAACCTCGCGGTCCGAAAGTATCTCAACGAGAGGAAGATCCCGCAGCTGTTCGTCGCATCCGGCGACGAGGAGTGGGCGCATCCGCGGGCCTTCCCATGGACCATGGGCTGGCAGCCGACCTTCCGCGCCGAGGGGCAAATCTACGCCAACTACATCCAAGCCGCCTATCCCTCGCGCAAGATCGCGGTGCTCTGGCAGAACGACCAGTTCGGCCGCGATTTGTTCAAGGGATTGCAGGAGGGGCTCGGCGACACCGCAGGGATGATCGTCGCCGATCTCGCGTTCGATGCATCGGAGACCGCGATCCAGAACCAGATCGGAATTCTGAAGAACTCCGGCGCCGATATCCTTGTGTTCGACGGCGCGCCGGCGATCGCGGCGCGTGCGATCCGCGTCGCCGCCGATCTCGATTGGCACCCGGTGTTCATCCTCGACAATGCATCGGCCTCGATCGCCAGTGCGTTGCGGCCGGCTGGCCTGCAGAATTCGCTCGGCGTGATCTCGACCTCGTTCCTGAAGGACGCCGGCGATGCCGCCTGGAAGAACGATCCGCAGATCAAGGCCTGGGACGCCTTCATGGACAAGTATTACCCCGACGGCGACAAGGACGATATCTACGCCGTGTTCGGCTATGCCGCCGCCGATACGCTGATGCAGGTGCTGCGCCAGTGCGGCGACGACCTGTCGCGCGACAACATCATGCGCCAGGCCGCCTCGCTGAAGGACTATCAGAGCCCGATCGCGCTGCCGGGGATCGTGATCAACACCGGGCCAAAGGATTTCCGCCCGATCAAGCAGATGCGGCTGGTGCAGTTCGACGGCAACGCCTGGCAGCCGATCGGTGACGTGATCGAGAGCGCATTCACCGCGGTGCGCGATGATAATTGAGGGGGCTCTTACCTCGCCCCGCTTGCGGGGAGAGGTCGGATCGCATGAAGCGAAGTGGAATGCGATCCGGGTGAGGGGGAGTCTCCGCGCGCTCAGCTCTCACCGTCTTTGCGGAGAGAGCCCCTCACCCCAACCCTCTCCCCGCAAGAGCGGGGCGAGGGGGCCGACCGCCTACTTCTTCAACCCGTAGTTCAACAACCCGCCCTTGTTCTTCGGCGGATGCGCGCGCAGGCCTTCCTCGTTCGGCTCGGTGCCCCAGCCGGGACGGTCCGGGATCACGAGATGGCCGTCGACGAACTCAGGCACATGGGTGAACAGCTCATGGTCCCAGGCCAGCCGATCGATGTCGGTCTCCATGATGCGCAAATTCGGCACCGCCGCGCAGAAATGCGCATTCATCATGGTGCAGAGGTGGCCGTAGAAATTATGCGGCGCGACGTTGACCTCGAAATGCTCGGCGGCCGCCGCGATCTTCATCGACTGCCAGACTCCGTTCCACGGCGTGTCGATGATCGCGACGTCCATCGCCTGCTCGCTGAAATAGGGCAGGAATTCGCGCAGGCCCAGCAGCGTCTCGCAGGACGAGATCGGATGCGGGCTCTGGCGGCGGATGTAGCCGAGCGCCTGCGGATTGAAGGTGTCGATCTCGACCCAGAACATGTCCATCTTCTCGATCGCGCGCAGGATCTTGAGATAGCCCTCGGTCTTGGCGTTGAAGTTGAGGTCGAGCAGCAGATCGACATCCGGTCCCGCGCCGTCGCGGATCGCCTCCAGATGCATGCAGAGATTGCGCAGCACAGTGCGGTCGACATTGATCTCGGGGGCAAACGGCGAGCCGAAGCCAGGCCGCCAGCCCATCGGCTTGCCGTCGGTATAGACGAAGATGTTGGTCTTCATCGCCGAGAATTTCTTCTCGCGCACCTCGGCGCCGATCGCCTTGACGCCGTCGAGATCGGTGATCGCCGGCTTGTACCAGTCGGGATGATTGATGCGCCAGGTCGCGCAATGCGACCAGTAGACCCGGACGCGGTCGCGGATCTTGCCGCCGAGCAGGTCGTAGCAGGGCACGCCGAGCGCCTTGGCTTTGACGTCGAGCAGTGCGTTCTCGATGGCGCCAAGCGCCAGCGCCACCACGCCGCCGGCGGCGGGGCGCGTCGCGGCGAACAGCTCGACATAGATCCGCTCATGCTCGAACGCGTTCTTGCCGACCACCCGCGCCGACAGCCGCTCGATCGCCGCGGTCACGCCGGGTGCGCCAAAGCCTTCGTCATATTCGCTCCAGCCGACCAGCCCGTCCGTGGTCGTCACCTTGACGAAGTGATAATTCCGCCAGCCGGCATCACAGGCGAGCGTTTCGATGGCTTTGATTGTTGTGGACTTGCTCATGGTTTCCTGCCCGGGCTGTTGTTGGTGTTGGGAGCACAATAGCGGATCGAGCAATGCGTCAACCGCACGGCGGCAGACCGTCAGCGCACGCTAGCTGCAAAGTGCTGCGGCAATCGCGTGAATTCCGTCAAGCGGAAGAAAATTCCACTTGCATCACACTCGACACGCGGCTTCAAGTTCACCCAACAAGAAACTGAATCAGTCGCTGTCATCGACTGGTCATTTTGTCGCGAGGAAGCGTGATGGGTGCGTTGTCGCATCTGCGGATTGTCGAGATCGGAAGTGCCGCGGCGACGAGCTATTGCGCGCGATTGTTCGCCGATTTCGGCGCCGATGTGCAGAAGGTCGAGCCGCCGGCGGGCGATCCGCTTCGCCGCACCGCGCCGCTGACGCCGCAAGGGCACAGCGCGTGGTTTGCGTTCCTCAACTTCAACAAATCGAGTGTCGCGCTTGGCAAGGACGACGGAGTTCGTCTCGGCGAGTTGATCGCCGGCTGCGACATTTTGCTCGACGGGCGCGGCATCGATGCGGCCGACTGTCCCGATATCGATCTCGCTGCAATCAAGCGCGACAATCCGGGCCTGATCCATCTCGACCTCGCCTGGTTTGGCGATCGTGGCCCTTATGCCGATTTCGCCGCGACGGATTCCACGATCCGCGCGCTGACCGGGCTGGTGAAGCTGGTCGGACCCGAGCAGGGGCCGCCGATGCACGCGCCGGATTTCCAGACCGGCATCCTGGGTGGGCTGTGGGGCTTCATCGCCGCGGCATCGTCGGTGCTCGGTCGCATGCAGGACGGGCGCGGGCGCACAAGCCATCTCAGCCTCTTCGAGGCCTCTATCGCCGTCACCGAATACATCATGTTCGAGGCGTTCCAGCGCGGCGACATCATGCGGCGGATCGGCGTCAACCGCTTCTGGCCGACCTTTCCGGTCGGCATCTACGAGACCAAGCAGGGCTGGCTCGGCGTCACCACGGTAACCCCGGCGCAATGGCGCGCGTTCTGCGAGATGCTCGGGCTCAATGATCTCCGCGACGATCCGACGCTGGTCATGGGTGTCGACCGGCTGCGCCATGTCGCCGAGATCGAAGGCAAGATCCTGCCGAGGCTGAAGCAGCGCACCGCGCAGGAATGGTTTGCCGAGGGCCTCAAGCGCAAGATCCCGATCGTGCCGGTGCCGGAGATATCCGATCTGATCGCCGATGAAGAGAAGCGTGCGCGCGGCGCCATCGTCCCGATCACGGTTGGCGGCGAGACCGGCTTTTCCGCCGGCACGATGCAGCGGCTGACCGGAACGCCGCCGCTGCGCGGTGGGCGCGTGCCTGGTGTCGGCGAGCAGCAGGCGAGGCCCGAGGTCGCGCCACGCGCGCCTGCGCCGAAGCCGGCTCCGGCCAATCGCTTGCCGCTCGAGGGCATCCGTGTCGTCGACTTCTCGATGGGCTGGGCCGGGCCGATCTGCACGCGCACGCTCGCCGATCTCGGCGCCGACGTCATCAAGATCGAGGCGACGCAGTATCCGGACTGGTGGCGGGGCGTCGATCGCCGGCCGGCCTATGTGCTGGAGCAGATGTACGAGAAGTCGGTGCGCTACTGCATCATGAACCGCAACAAGCGCGGCATCACGCTCGACCTGACCCGGCCGAAGGGGCTTGCACTGGCAAAACGCCTGCTCGCCGATGCCGACCTTGTGGTCGACAATTATTCGGTCGAGGTGCTGCCCAAGCTCGGCCTCGGCTACGAGGTGCTGAGCAAGCTCAATCCGAAGCTGGTGATGATGTCGATGTCGGCGTTCGGCGCCGGCAGCGTGCATCGCGACTGCCGCGCCTATGGCTCGACGCTGGAGCAGGGCTCCGGCCTGCCCAGCGTGGTCGGTGATCCCGACGGCCCGCCGGTCATGAGCCATACGGCATTTGGCGACGCCGTCGGTGGCCTCAACGGCGCTGCCGCGGTGCTGACCGCGCTGATCCACGCCAAACTCACGGGGCAAGGCCAGTTCATCGATCTGGCGCAGATCGAATGCATGATGCCGTTCGCCGCGCCCTGGATCGTTGCACATTCGGTCGACGGCAACGAGCCTTCGAAATACGGCAACCGCCATCCGGATTTCGTGCCGCATGGTTGCTTTCGTTGTGCTGGGGATGACAGCTGGATCGTGGTCGCGGTGTCCGATGACGCGATGTGGCCCAAGCTCGCGCGGCTGCTCGGCCGCGCGGACTGGGCGGCGGACGAGAAACTCAGGATGGCTGCCGGCCGCCGCGTCATCGAGGCCGAGATCGAGGCGGCGATCACGGCCTGGACCTCGGCACGCGATCCGGACGCCGCGATGGCCGCGCTGCAAGATGCCGGCATCGCGTCCGGCGTGGCGCGGCTACCGATCGATCTCCTTGATGATCCGCAGCTGCACGCCCGCGGCTTCATCCAGCAGGTCGACCGCGCCTTCATCGGCAAACATCCGCAGCCGTCGATGCCGTTCCGCGAAGCCGATGCGCCGTTTGCGATCCGCTCGGTGCCGCCGACGCTCGGCGAGCACAACCGCGAGATTCTTGGCGGCATGCTCGGCCTCTCCGATGCCGAGCTTGAAGAGCTCACAAGCGAGGGCATTATCGGCACCGAGATGCTGATGGAGGAGCAGTTGGTGAAAGAGAAGAAGCGGGCGGCGGGTTGATGGAGCCAGGCCAGCCGGCAAAGCGCAGAGCGGAGGTCGCGCCCGACGGCGCGCGGCCGCTGCTGTCCGTGCGCGGGCTCGGCATCCGCTTCAAGACCACCCAGGGCATCTGGCAGGCGACGCGGCGGATCGATTTCGACATCGCCCCCGGCGAGCGCGTCGGCATCGTCGGCGAGAGCGGCTGCGGCAAGACCATCACCGGCCTGTCGATCCTGCGGCTGTTGCCCGGTAATTTCGCCGGCCTCGACGGCAAGATCCTGTTCGACGGCACCGATCTCGCCTCCTGCAGCGCGCGGCAGATGCGCGCGATCCGGGGCAAGCGGATCGCGATGATCTTCCAGGAGCCGATGAGCGCGCTCGACCCGGTCTTCACCGTCGGCCACCAGATCGCGGAGACGCTGCGGGTTCATACCGATGTTTCGTACGAGGAGGCGCGCGCCAGGACGCTGGAGATGCTCCGTCGCGTCGGCATCGCCTCGCCCGAACGGCGGATCGACGATTATCCGCACCAATTGTCCGGCGGCATGCGCCAGCGCGTGATGATCGCGGCGAGCCTGATCTGCGGGCCGCAGCTCCTGATCGCGGACGAGCCGACCACCGCGCTCGACGTCACGGTGCAGGCGCAGATCCTGGAACTGCTGCGCGACATCAGCGAGACCTCGAAGACCGCGCTGATGCTGATCACCCACGATCTCGGCGTTGTCGCCGAGACCTGCACGCGCATGATCACGATGTATGCCGGCGAGGTGATCGAGGACGCGACCGTCGACGAAGCGCTGGTGCGGCCGCTGCATCCCTATACGTCGGGCCTGCTGCGGTCGCTGCCGCATCTGAGTCCGCGCCACGGCCGGTTGCCGTCGATCCCGGGTAGGGTGCCGTCGATCGCGGAGATGCCGGCCGGTTGCCGCTTCCGTGCCCGTTGCGCGCATGCGGCGAAGGGCTGCGAAGCCGAGCAGAAGCTGCAGGACGCCGGTGGCGGCCGCAAAGTGCGCTGCGGGCGTTTTGCCGAGCTCAATCTGCCGGGTGCGCTGCATCCGCCCGAACCTGCCGCCGGCGCCAGGGTCGCGCGACAATGACCGCAGCAACAGCCGAGCCCCGTCGCGACGCCGTCGTCTCGGTGCGCGACCTCCAGGTCCGCTTCCAGACCTCGGATCGCCGTGCGACCGTGAAGGCGGTCGACGGCGTCAATTTCGACGTCCGCCGCGGCGAGACCTTCGGCATCATCGGCGAATCCGGATCGGGCAAGACCACGATCGGCCGCGCGCTGGTGTTCCTGCTCAACCCCAGCGCCGGCGCCATCCTGCATGACGGCATCGACCCGACGGCCCTGTCGCGCAAAAAATTTCAAAGCCATCGCCGCGACTATCAGATCATCTTCCAGGATCCGAACGCCGCCCTGAATCCGCGGATGACGATCCTGGCGTCCGTGCTGGAGCCGCTGGAGCTTGCCGGTGTCGGCAATAGCACCGAGCGCGAGCGGCAGGCGCGGGAGGCGCTGGAGCGCGTCGGCTTGCCGCAGGAGTTCGGCGAGCGCTATCCGCATCAGCTGTCCGGCGGCCAGAAGCAGCGCGTCGTGATCGCCCGCGCGCTGACGCTCAAGCCGAAGTTGATCGTCTGCGACGAGGTGGTGGCCGCGCTCGACATGTCGATCCGCGGCGACGTGCTCAATCTGTTTGCCGACCTGCAGCGCGATCTCGGCCTCACTTACGTTTTCATCACCCACGATCTCGCCGTGGTCTCGCATATCAGCGAGCGCGTCGCGGTGATGTATCTCGGCCAGTTCGTCGAGCTCGGCCCGACCGAAGAGGTCGCCGAGCGGCCGCTGCATCCCTACACGATCGCGCTGCTCTCGGCCGAGCCGCGGCCGCTGCCGTCGGCGATGCGGCAGGAGAGCCGCATCGTGTTGCAGGGCGAGGTACCAAGCCCGATCGATCCGCCGTCGGGCTGCCGCTTCCGCACCCGCTGCCCGCACGCCCAGCCGCTCTGCACCGAGCGGGTGCCGGAGTGGCGCGAGCTGAAGCCCGATCACTGGGTGGCCTGCCATTTCGCCGACCGCCCCGATTTTTCATCGAACTGAGAACACCGGAGAAACGCCATGACAATGACGACACGACGCGAGGCCATGGCGCTGATCTCGGCTGCGCTGGCCGGCACCACGCTCGGCGGCCGCGCGTTCGCGGAAGGCACGCCGAAAAAGGGCGGCACCTTGCGGCTCTCGGCGCCGGCCAACCCGTCGAGCCTTGATCCGGCAACCGGCGGCGCCGGCTCCGATCACGCCTTCCTGTTCACGATGTACGACACGCTGACCGAATGGGAATTCGACACGCTGAAGCCGAAGCCAGGGCTTGCCGAGAGCTGGAAGTTCACCGATCCGAATACGCTGGTGCTCAACATCCGCGCCGGCGTCACGTTCCATGACGGCACGCCGCTCGACGCTGAAGCCGTCAAGTTCAACCTCGATCGCAACCGCGGCGATGCGAAGTCGAACATCAAGGCCGATCTGCTGTCGGTCGCCTCAGTCGAGGTCACCGGCCCGCAGCAGGTGACCTTGAAGCTGAAGACGCCGGACACCGCGCTGCCCGGCATCCTGTCCGACCGCGCCGGCATGATGGTGTCGCCGACGGCGCTGAAGGCGGCCGAGGGCGGCGTCGTGACGCGTAAGCCGGTCGGCGCCGGCGCCTATACCTTCGTGAGCTGGGCCGATGGCGAGAAGATCGTGGTCAAGCGCAACGAGAAATACTGGAAGCCGAACCGGCCGTATCCCGACGGCATCGAAATCTCGATCATTCCCGAGCTCACCACCGGCGCCCGCTCGGTCACCGCCGGCCAGAACGATCTGATCTATCAGCTACCGCCGCGGCAGAAGATGATCATCGAGCGCGCCCCGAGCGTCAAGGTGGTGCACGGCCCGACGCTCTACGTGTTCCAGATCTTCCTGAACTGGGCCAAGCCGCCGTTCGACAACGTCAAGGTTCGCCAGGCGCTCAATTTCGCGATCGATCGCGAGTCCTTCGTCAAGGCCGCGCTCGCCGGCCTTGCCGAGCCGGCCTACATGAACCTGCCGAAGTCGCACTGGGCCTATGATGCCGAGGTCGCCAAGCTCTATCCCTACGATCCCGACAAGGCACGCAAGCTGCTCGCCGAGGCCGGCTTCAAGGAGGGCACCACGATCGAGATCGGCGGCTACACCGATCAGGATTCGGTGCAGCGCGAGGAGATCCTGATCGAGCAATTGCGCAAGGCCGGCATCAACGTGCGTTTCGTCAACGGCACGGTCGCGGAAGCTTCTGCTGCCTTCTTCGGTCCGGAGAAGAAAGGGGCCGGGCTGCTCTCGGCCTGGACCGGACGCCCCGACCCGAGCCTGACCTATTCGCTGATGTTCACCAAGGACGCCTATTACAATGGCGGCCGTGCGCCGGTGCCGGCCGAACTCGAAGCCGCGATCAAGGAATCGCGGGCGTCTGAAGATATCGAGGTCAGGCGCAAGGCCTTCTCCACCGTGCAGCGGCTGGTGATGGAGAATGCCTTGGTCGTGCCGCTGGCGTTCCAGTTCGAGCTGGTCGCCATGAACAAGAAGGTGCAGGGCTATCGGCCCAATCTGCTCGGCAAGCCGAAATACGACGACGTCTGGCTGGAAAGTTAAGCGATGGCGCGACGGTCACCGATCAAGGTCATCGGCAGCCGCCTGGTGCAGGCGCTGCCCGTGATCGTGCTCGCGACCTTCATGGTGTTCTCGCTGCTCAAGCTGGTGCCCGGCGACATCGCCGTCACGCTGGCGGGCGACAACGCCACCGACGCGCGGATCACCGAGATCAGGAAGATCTATGGCCTCGACCGGCCGTTCCTGGTGCAATATGGCGCCTGGCTCGGCAACGTCGCGCAAGGCGATCTCTCGCAATCGTTGCTGACCGGCGAGAAGGTCGCGGTTTCGATCGGCCGCGCGTTCCCGAACACGCTGCTGATCGTCTTGATCGCGCTGGTGCTGGCGCTGGTCACCGGCATCCCGATGGGCGTGATGGCGGCGATCAAGCCGAACGGCTGGGTCGACAAGCTGATCAGCATGCTCGCCTCGCTCGGCGTCGCGGTGCCCGGATTCTGGCTCGCGATGATCCTGGTGGCGGAGTTCTCGCTGAAGCTGAACTGGCTGCCGGCGACCGGCGCAAAATCCTTCAGCGCCTCGCCGATCGATGCGATCCGGCACGCGTTGCTGCCGGGGATCGCGATCGCGGCCTATGGCATGGCCGAGGTCGCGCGCCAGCTGCGCGGCGCGCTGCTGGAGGTGCTGTCGTCGCAATATGTCCGCACGCTGCATGCCAAGGGGCTGTCGATGTCTCGTATCCTCTGGCAGCACGGCCTGAGGAATGTCAGCGTCAATCTGCTCACGATCATCAGCCTGCTGGTCAACCGCATGCTGGCGGCAACCGTGGTGATCGAGGCGGTGTTCGCCATTCCCGGCCTCGGCAGCCTGATCGTGCGCGGCGCGATCCAGCGCGATTTCCCGATCGTGCAGGGCGTCGTCTTCACCATGGTGGTGGTGGTGATCGCGGTGAACCTGGTCACCGACCTGCTCTGTGCCGCGGTCGATCCGAGGATCGAGCAATGACCGACACCGCGCTCGCGCCGCTCAAGGCACCGGCGAAGCCGACCCGGCTGCGCCGCTTTGCGCGCTGGCTCGCCGGCGACCTCCGCGCCGCGCTGTCGATCCTGGTGCTGCTGGTGCTCGTCATCGTGGCGATCGGCGCGCCGTGGATCGCGCCCTATGCGTCGACCGCGCAGGACGTCAACAACATGCTGGCGCCGCCGGGACCGCTGCATTTGCTCGGCACCGACGATCTCGGCCGCGACATCTTCTCCCGCCTGATCTACGGCGCGCCGGCCACGGTTTATGCCAGCCTGCTCGCTGTCGGCGTCGCGGTTCTGATCGGGTTGCCGGTCGGCCTGATCGCCGGCTATTTCGGCGGCTGGATCGATGACATCATCAGCCGCATCATCGACACCTTCTTGTCGTTTCCCGCGATCGTGCTGGCGATCGCGGTCACCGGCGCGCTCGGCATCGGCCTGACCAACGGCATGATCGCGGTCGGCATCACGATGTTTCCGGCGCTGGCGCGCATTGTCCGCGCCCGCACGCTGATCGTGCGGCAGGAGCTCTATGTCGACGCGTCCAGGGGTTTTGGCGCGCCGACCTGGCATATTCTCATGCGCCATGTTCTGCCGAACACGCTGCAGCCGGTCATCGTGCAGGTGACGCTGCTGCTCGCTGCCGCGCTGCTGGCGGAAGCCAGCCTGTCGTTCCTCGGCCTCGGCATCCAGCCGCCGGATCCGAGCTGGGGCGCGATGCTAGCGCGCGCCTATCAATACATGGAAATCGCTCCGGAGCAGATGTATGCGCCGGGCCTTGCGATTCTTGTCGTCTCCCTGGCGTTCAATGCGCTCGGGGAGTCCTTGCGTGTCGTGCTCGATCCGACCATGAAGGATCGGTGATTTTTGATGGTGCTGTGATGTCGTTCAAGAAGCTGCTGATTGCCAACCGCGGTGAGATCGCGATCCGTATTGCCCGCGCCGCCGCGGATAGCGGTCTTGTCACGGTCGCGATCTATCCTGCCGACGATGCCGCCTCGCTGCATGTCCGCGCGGCCGACGAGGCGCACGAAATCCCCGGCCGTGGCGCGCGGGCGTATCTCGATATCGAGGCGGTGATTGCGGCGGCCAAGGCCGCCGGCTGCGACGCGCTGCATCCGGGCTACGGCTTCCTCAGCGAGAATACCCAGCTGGCGCGGCGCTGCGCCGAGGAGAAGATCGTCTTCGTAGGCCCGTCGCCGGAAGCGCTGGATCTGTTCGGCGACAAGGCCAAGGCCAAGGCGCTGGCGAAGAAGTGCGGCGTGCCGATCATTGCCGGCACCTCGGGCGCGACCTCGCTCGACGAGGCAAAGGCGTTCTTCGCCTCGCTCGGCGCCAACGCCGCCGTGATGATCAAGGCGATCGCCGGCGGTGGCGGGCGCGGCATGCGCGTGGTCGAGGATCTGGCCAAGCTCGATGAGGCCTATGCGCGCTGTCAGTCGGAGGCCAAGGCGGCGTTCGGCAGCGATGCCGTCTATGTCGAGCGGCTGATCCGGAAGGCCCGCCACATCGAGGTGCAGATCATCGGCGACCGTCATGGCGCGATCAGCCATCTGTGGGAGCGCGAATGCACGATCCAGCGCCGCAACCAGAAGCTCATCGAGGTGGCGCCGAGCCCGTCGCTGAGCGAGAGCCTGCGCGCCCGCATCATCGAGGCGGCCAAGCAGCTCGCCACCGCTGCACGCTACGACAATCTCGGTACCTTCGAATTCCTGGTCGATGATGAAGCTGGCGAAGGCGAGGGCGCGTTTGCCTTCATCGAGGCCAATCCGCGGCTCCAGGTCGAGCACACCGTCACCGAGGCGGTGCTCGGCGTCGACCTGGTGCGGTCGCAGCTCGCGGTCGCCGCCGGCGCCACGCTGGCCTCGCTCGGGCTGGCGCAGGCCTCTGTCCCGCTGCCGCGCGGCTATGCCATGCAGCTCCGCGTCAACATGGAGGTGATGGACGAGAAGGGGTTGACCAAGCCGACCGGCGGCACGCTCGCGGTGTTCGACCTGCCGTCGGGCCCTGGCGTCCGCGTCGATACGTTCGGCTATTCCGGTTACCGGACCAGCGCCGCCTTCGACTCCCTGCTGGCGAAAGTCATCGTGCATTCACCGAGCCCGAAATGGACCGATGTGGTGCACAAGGCGTCGCGCACCCTGCGCGAATTCCGGATCGGCGGCGTCGCCACCAACATCCCGTTGCTCGGCGCCATCCTGGCGCATCAGAGTTTTGCCCGCAACAAGATCAGCACCAACTTCATCGATAGCCATGTCGCGGCGCTGGTCGGCGCCGCGAACGAGCATGCCGCGCCGCTGCTCGAGGTGAGCGAGGCGGCTGCGACCAGGGCCGTCGCCACCGAGGCGGCGCCCGAGGGCTCGCTGCCGGTGCCGGCGCCGTTGCAGGGCACGATCGTGGCGATCGAGGTCGCCGAGGGCGATCTGGTTCGTCCCGGCCAGCAGATCGCGGTGCTGGAATCGATGAAGATGGAGCATCTCGTCACCGCCCCGCATGGCGGCCGGGTGACGAAGATCGCCGGTGGGCCAGGGGTCACCTTGATGCATGGCGAGCCGATCCTGTTCCTCGAGCCGGCCGAAGTCGACGGCCATGACGCGGCGGAAGAAGCGGCGATCGATCTCGATCACATCCGCCCTGATCTCGGTGAACTGATCGCGCGCAAGGCGATCACGCTGGACGAGAACCGCCCGGCCTCGGTGGAGCGGCGGCGCAAGACCAACCAGCGCACCGCGCGCGAGAATATCGCGCAGCTGGTCGACGAGGGCTCGTTCGTCGAATACGGCTCGCTCGCGATCGCGGCGCAGCGCCGCCGCCGCAAGGTCGAGGACCTGATTAAGAACACGCCAGCCGACGGCCTGATCGCGGGCGTCGCTACGGTCAACGCCAAAGACTTCGGCGCCGACGGCGCGCGCTGCATGGTGATCTCCTACGACTACACCGTGCTCGCCGGCACCCAGGGCCATATGAACCACAAGAAGATCGACCGCATGCTCGGGCTCGCCGAGCAGTGGCGTATGCCGCTGGTGTTCTATGCCGAGGGCGGCGGCGGCCGTCCCGGCGATACCGATCGGCTCGGCATGACCGGCCTCGACGGTCCGTCCTTCGTGCAGTTCGCCAAGCTCTCCGGGCTGGTGCCTGTGGTCGGCGTGGTCTCCGGCTATTGCTTCGCCGGCAACGCCGCGATGCTCGGCGTCTGCGACGTCATCATCGCCACGAAGAATGCCTCGATCGGCATGGGCGGTCCGGCGATGATCGAGGGCGGCGGGCTCGGCGTCTATCATCCGGCCGAGGTCGGCCCTGTCTCGTTCCAGTCACCGAACGGCGTGATCGACATCCTGGTCGAGGACGAGGAAGAGGCCACGACGGTGGCGCAGAAATATCTGTCCTACTTCCAGGGCGCCGTCGCCGATTGGAAAGCGCCGGACCAGCGGCTGCTGCGCCGCGCAATTCCAGAGAACCGACTGCGCGTCTACGACATCCGCAACGTGATAGACCTGATCGCCGACGAGGGCTCGGTGCTGGAGATCCGCAGGGATTTCGGCGTCGGCATGATCACGGCCTTCATCCGTATCGAGGGAAGACCGTTCGGCCTGATCGCCAACAATCCGAAGCATCTCGGCGGCGCCATCGACGCGGCGGCCGGCGACAAGGCCGCGCGCTTCATGCAGTTGTGCGACGCCTTCGACATCCCGCTCGTCTCGCTGTGCGACACGCCGGGCTTCATGGTCGGCCCCGAAGCCGAGAAGACCGCGATCGTGCGCCACGTCGCGCGGATGTTCGTCACCGGCGCCAGCATCACGGTGCCGCTGTTCGGCATCGTGCTGCGCAAGGGCTACGGTCTCGGCGCGCAATCGATGATCGGCGGCGGCTTCCACGCCTCGTTCTTCACGGTGGCCTGGCCGACCGGCGAGTTCGGCGGCATGGGGCTGGAGGGCTATGTCCGGCTCGGCTTCCGGAAGGAGATGGAAGCGATCGCGGATCCGGTCGAACGCGAGAAGTATTTCCAGACCAAGGTCGCCGAACTCTACGCCAACGGCAAGGCGGTCTCGATCGCCTCGGTGCTGGAGATCGACGAAGTGATCGATCCCGCCGACACCAGGCACTGGATCATGGCGGGCTTGCGCTCGGTGCCGAAGCCAGAGCCGCGGACGCATCGCAAGCGGCCGTGCATTGATGCGTGGTAAGGCCGCGTAGGGTGGGTTAGCGGATCGTGCCACACATTCGGTGTCGTCCCGGCGAAGGCCGGGGACCCATAACCACCGATGGTCATTGTTGCACGACGCTGGGGCCACAGCTCACTTCAACGACGCAAGTCTGTGGTAATGGGTCCCGGCCTTCGCTGGGACGACGGTGATGGATGGGGCAGGCGACTCGGGTCACTTAAGGAATCAGTCCAACCTCAACTCCGCATATCCCCCCGCCGCGACCGCGTCGCATCGCTCGCGATAGGCCGGCGCGCTGCCGCTGTAGCGGGCGACGATGCGCCTTTGCTTGCCGTCGACGTTGCGGTTGATCCCGGTCATCCAGGAATCGACCTCGTTGGAGAGCAGGCCGACGCCGAGCGCCTTGACGTGATCGGTCCAGCCGGCGGTGCCCTCCGGCGTGGCGTCGAGGAAGGTCAGGCCTCTCTGCTGCGCGAAGCGGATCAGGCCGGTGACCCAGTCGACGCTGTACTCGATGCTGCGCGGGATGTTGCCGAGCGCGGTGTGCGGACCCATCAGCATCATCATGTTGGGGAAGCCGTCGACCATCAGCCCGAGATATGTCTCCGGGCCGTCGGTCCACTTCTGCTTCAGCTGCGCGCCGTGCGCGCCGCGGATGTCGATCTTGTCAAAGCTGCCGGTGATGGCATCGAAGCCGGTGGCGTAGATGATGATGTCGAACGCGTAGTCCCTGTCGCTGGTCCGGATACCCTCGGGCGTGATCCGCTCGATCGGTGTTGCCTTGATATCGACCAGCTCGACATTGTCGCGATTATAGACCTCGTAATAGAAGGTCTCGAGCGGCAGCCGCCGCGTGCCAAAACCGTGGTTTGTCGGGATCAGCATCTCCGCGACCTTCGGGTCCCTGACACGCTCGCGGATCTTGCGCGCGACGAAATCGCTGATCGTCGCATTCGCCTTGCGGTCGATCAGGATATCCCTGAAATTGCCCTGCCAGATGCCGAAGCCGCGCTCGCCATAGAGTTTTTCGTAGAACGCCTCGCGCTCTGCGTCGCTCACCTCGAACGCGCCGCGCGGATCCGGCGTATGCACGAAACAGGCAAACGTCTCCTTGCAGCGCGCGAAGATCTCGGGGTACCCGGCCTTGATCTTCGCCTGGGTTTCCGCGTCGATCTTGACGTTGTGCAGCGGCGCCGCCCAGTTGGCGGTGCGCTGGAATATGGTGAGGTGGCCGACCTCGCCGGCGATGGTCTGGATGGTCTGGATGCCGGTCGCGCCGGTGCCGATCACGGCGACTCGCTTACCGGTGAAATCGACCTTCTGCTTCGGCCAGCGCGCGGTGTGAAATGACTGGCCCTTGAAATCGTCGATGCCCGCGACGCGCGGCAGGGTCGGCGTCGACAAAGGACCAATCGCGGTGATCAGGAAACGGCAGCTGTGCCGCGCGCCGCTCTCCAGCGTGACCTGCCAGTTCCGTGCCTCGTCCTGGTAGATCGCGGACGTGACGCGGCTCTCGAACTGGATGTCGCGGCGCAGGTCGAACTTGTCGGCGACGTAGTTGCAGTAGCGCAGGGTCTCGGGCTGGCCGGCGAAATGCTCCGACCATTCCCATTCCTGCAACAGCTCCTTCGAGAAGGAATAACCGTAGGAATAGCTCTCGGAATCGAAGCGCGCGCCGGGATAGCGGTTCCAGTACCAGGTGCCGCCGACGCCGGTGCCGGCCTCGAACACGCGCGCTTTGAGGCCAAGCTCGCGCAGCCGGTACAGTTGATACATGCCGGACAGGCCGGCGCCGATGATGATGACGTCGTAGTCCAGCGCAGCCGTCTGGGCGGTTTCGTCCTGGCGCAATGCGGCCACCTGTCGTTGCTCCCCGATCGATCGATTGCCGGCAAGGCTAACCGGTCTTGCTGCCGCCGACAAACATCGCAGAGCGGGGCTGCTATCGCGATTTGCCGGGTTCGCCCGCCCGCGCGCATTCCGCGCGGCGGATGGTCCGCCCTGCGGCTTTACTCGGCTGTGGGATTGCCTCTATCGTCAGTCGGACACAACGATCGCCCGCCAAGCGGCGACGGAACCAGCGGGAGTGAAGCGATGGGAGAGGCGCTGCGCAGGTCGACGTCGTCAGATGTCAGCAATCCCCGGCTTTATCAGGACGACACCTGGCGTCCGCTGTTCGCCCAGCTCCGCCGCGACGATCCCGTGCATTATTGCGAGGCGTCAGCCTACGGGCCGTATTGGTCGGTGACGCGCTATGACGACATCTTCGCGGTCGAGCTCGATCACCAGAACTATTCCTCGGCCTCCGAGCTCGGCGGTATCCAGGTCGCTGACCAGCCGAAGGGGCAGGAGCGGCCGAGCTTCATCCGCATGGACCCGCCCGGCCACACCGCGCAACGCCGCACGGTGGCGCCGATCGTGGCGCCGTCGAACCTCGCCAATTTCGACGCCTTGATCCGCAAGCGCACCTCGGCCGTGCTCGACGCGCTGCCGCGCAACGAGACCTTCGACTGGGCCGAGCGGGTCTCGGTCGATCTCACCAACATGATGCTGGCGACGCTGTTCGATTTCCCCTCCGAAGACCGCGCCAAGCTGACCTGGTGGTCGGACGTCGCGATCGCCAATGTCGAGTCGCCCGACGCTGTGGTGCATTCGGAGGCTGAACGCACCGCCGAGCTGGTCCAGATGGGAGACTATTTCCGCAAGCTATGGGACGCGCGGGTCGATGCGCCGCCGACCTTCGACCTGATCTCGATGCTGGCGCATTCGGAAGCGACGCGGAATCTGGAGCCGCGCGAGTTCATCGGCACCATCGGGCTCCTGATCGTCGGCGGCAACGACACCACGCGGAATTCGATGTCGGCCGGCCTGATGGCGCTGTGCGAGAACCCCGAGCAGTTCGAGCTGGTTCGCGCCAGGCCGGAGCTGATCCCGAACCTGGTGTCCGAGACCATCCGCTACCACACGCCGGTGCTTCACATGCGCCGCACCGCGCGCAACGATGTTGAGCTCGCCGGTCGGTCGATCAAAAAAGGCGACAAGGTCGTGATGTGGTACATCTCCGGCAACCGGGACGAGGACAAGATCGAGCGTGCCGATGAATTCATCATCGACCGCGCCAAGCCGCGCCAGCATCTTGCCTTCGGCGCCGGCATCCACCGCTGCGTCGGCGATCGCCTCGCCGAGCAGCAATTGCGCATCCTCTGGGAGGAGGTTTTGGCGCGCGATCTGCGTTTTGAGCTGATGGGCCCACCGCAAAGGCTCTATTCCAATTTCATCCGCGGTATACGAAGCTTGCCGGTGAGAATCGTGAATTGAGGCATTACCCCGTCATTGCGAGGAGCGAAGCGACGAAGCAATCCACCTCGCTGCCTGGGGGAAGAATGGATTGCTTCGCGTCGCTCGCAATGACAGAAGAAGAAATTCCAAGGAACAAGAATGAAGAACGATCCCGTTGACGTCCTGATCATCGGCGCCGGCGCGTCCGGCGCCGCGGTGGCCTGGAGCCTCGCCGACACCAAGATGCATATCCTCTGCCTCGATCAGGGCGGTTGGATGAATCCCGCCGAATATCCAAGCACCGGGCGCGATTGGGAGGCGAAATTCTACGGCGAGTGGTCGTCGAGCCCCAACATCCGCAAACGGCCCGAGGACTACCCGATCAACGACGACAATTCGCCGATCAAGGTCGTCAATTTCAACGCGGTCGGCGGCTCGACCGTGATGTACACCGCGCACTGGCCGCGGCTGCATCCGTCCGACTTCAAGGTGAAGACGCTCGACGGCGTCGCCGACGACTGGCCGATCGACTACGACGCGCTGACGCCGTTCTTCGAGGAGAACGATCGCATGATGGGCACGTCGGGCCTGTCGGGCGATCCGCTGTCGCCGCTGTCGCATCCGCCGATGCCGCCGCAGCCGCTCGGGTTGTCGGGCCCCTTGATCGGCAAGGCCATGAACAAGCTCGGCTGGCACTGGTGGCCGTCCGACACCACGGTGGCGACGACGGATTACGAGGGCAGGGCGCGCTGTATCAATCTCGGCCATTGCACGCCGGCCTGCGCGCAGGGCGCAAAATCCTCCACCGACATCACCTACTGGCCGCACGCGATCCGCGCCGGCGTCGAGGTCAAGACCCATTGCCGGGTGCGCGAGATCCTGACCAACGAGCACGGCATGGCCTCCGGCGTCGTCTATTACGACAAGGACGGCGTCGAGCAATTCCAGCCGGCCGAGGTCGTCATCATCGCCTGCAACGGCGTCGGCACGCCGCGGCTGCTGCTCAACTCGGTGTCGGGAAAATTCCCGAATGGGCTGGCCAACTCGTCCGGCCTGGTCGGCAAGAACCTGATGTTCCACCCTTACGCGCAGATCTACGGCTTCGTGAAGGAGCCGACCGACAGCAATCGCGCGCCGCCGACCTGCCTGTGGAGCAAGGAGTGGTATGACACCGATCTGTCGCGCGGCTTCGTGCGCGGTTACGGCGTCCAGTTCGTCCGCGGTGCGGGCCCGGTGTTCGAGGCCGTGACGAGCGAGCAGAAGGGTATCCTGCCCTGGGGCAGGGATCATCACCGCGTGTTCCGCAAGCTGAACGGTCATCGGCTCGGCTTCTCGGCGATCTGCGAGGATCTTCCGGAGGAGCACAACCGCGTCACGCTCGATCCGGTGCTGAAGGACGGCCACGGCATTCCGGCGCCGCGGATCGACTACACGATCAGCGAGAACAGCCGGAAAATGATGGACCATGCGCTGGCGCGCGGCCGCGAAATCCTCGAAGCCGCCGGCGCGACCGATCTCTGCGTCAACGCGCCGATCCCCTGGGGCGGCTGGCATCTGCTCGGCACCGCGCGGATGGGCACCGATCCGGCGCGCTCCGTGGTCAATGAATGGGGCCGCTCGCACGACGTCAAGAACCTGTTCATCGTCGACGGCAGCATCTTCGTCACCTCGGGCGGTGTGAACCCGACCTCCACCATCCAGGCCCTCGCGCTCTACATCGCCGACCAGATGAAGCAGCGCCTCGCCAATCTGTTCGATTGAGACCGTCATGTCCGATGCAAAACAACTGACCGCAGCCCAGCGCGCCGATCTCCGCACCATCGCCGCGATGATCGTGCCCGCCAGCGACGAGTACAAGGTGCCGGGCGCCGATGATGCCGCGATCCAGGCCGACATGCTGGCAACGCTCGGCCGCGACACCACGCTGGTCGCGCAGGCGCTGGACCACTTGGCAAAGCTTGCGGGCGGACCGCTCGCCGAGCTCGACGATTCGAGGCGCGATGCGGTGGCGCAGGAGTTTCGCAAGCTTGGCGGCGCTGCCGCGGCGACGCTCGTCCGCGTGGTGTTGCAATGCTACTACCGCGACGACCGCGTGCTGCGCTCGCTCGGGCTCGACCCGCGCGCGCCGTTTCCCAAAGGTCATGTGCTGCCGGATGGCGACTGGTCGCTGCTCGATCCGGTCAAGGCGCGTGGCGGCACGCTGCGCGGCGCATCGCGTTGAAGGGGGGACAACCATGGGGCCAACTGATCGCAGCCGCGAAGCCAAGGCGCTCCGTCGGGGTGCCGGTTCCGGATCGTCGCGTCGCGCGTTCCTGCTGGCGACCGCGGCCCTCCTCGTCACGGGCAAGGGCGTCAGCGCACGCGTGGTCACCAAGGTGCTGCCATGGCGTCCCAACGAGGCCTATCCCGTCACGCCGGTCGTCCCCGGCGGCTACCTGTTCTTCACGGCGAATGAGGCTGCCGTCGTCGAGGCCTTTGCCGAGCGTCTGATCCCCGCGGATGAGCTGGGTCCCGGCGCCAGGCAGGCTGGCGTCACGACGTTCATCGATCGCCAGCTCACCGGACCCTATGGTGGACATGATTGGCTCTACATGGAGGGGCCGTTCGCTCAAAATCCGCTGCCGACGCAGGGGCTGCAATCGGAGCTGACGCCGCGGCAGCAATACCGCAACGGGATTGCCGCGCTCGAGGCCTATTGCAAATCGAGCTTCAGTCGCAGCTTCACGGAGCTCGACGCCGGCGAGCAGGATAAATTGATTGCCGGGCTGGAAAAGGGCGAGGTTCAACTGCCGAACTTCTCCGGCAAGATGCTGTTTACGGCGATCCACACCAACACGGTCGAGGGATTCTTTGCCGATCCGATCTATGGCGGCAACCGCGACATGGTCGGCTGGAAGCTCGTTGGTTTCCCCGGCACGCGCTACGATTTCCGCGACGTGATCGACCGGCCCAACCAGGCCTACACTTTGCCGCCGGTCAGCATGCAGGGCCGCCCGGCCTGGGGAGAGCGCTGATGGTCCGTCGCCTTCCGCGCAAAGATGTCGTCATCGTCGGGCTCGGCTGGACCGGCTCGATCGTCGCCTACGAACTGGCCCGCCTCGGACTTGATGTCGTTGCATTGGAGCGCGGACCCTGGCGCGACACCGCGAGCGATTTCAACATCGGTACCGCGCCGGACGAGCTGCGCTATGCCGTGCGTCACGACATTTTCCTGCGCCCGAAGCAGGAAACGCTCACGATGCGCAACCATCCCTCGCAGACCGCGCTGCCGATCCGCAAATGGGGCAGCTTTCTGCCGGGCAATGGCGTCGGCGGCGCCGGCCTGCACTGGAACGGACAGACCTGGCGCTTCCTGCCCGACGACTTCCGGATTCGCAGCCACATGATCGAGCGCTATGGCGCCGGCATCATGCCGGAGGGCAATCAGATCCAGGACTGGCCGGTCAGCTATGACGAGCTCGAACCTCACTATGACAGGTTCGAACAGGTTGCCGGCATCTCCGGCAAGGCCGGCAATATCAAGGGCACGATCCAGCCCGGTGGCAATCCGTTCGAGGGGGCGCGCGCGCGCGAGTATCCGACGCCGCCGATGAAGCAGGGCTATGCGCAGTCGCTGTTCACCAAGGCCGCGACCGGGATGGGCCTGCACCCGTTTCCGCGGCCGTCCGGCAATATCTCGTCGGCCTACACCAATCCGTATGGCTGCAGCATGGCGCCGTGCACCTATTGCGGATTCTGCGAATGGTTCGGCTGCGCCAATTATTCGAAGTCGTCGCCACAGACCTGCGTGCTGCCGGCGCTGGTCCGGGAGCCTACCTTCGAGGCGCGTACCGACTGCGAGGTGACAAAGGTGAACCTCAGCGCCGACGGCAAGATGGCCACCGGCGTGACCTATATCGATGCCGCCGGGGAGGAGTGCGAACAGCCCGGCGATCTTGTGCTGGTGTGCGCGTTCAGCCTGTTCAATGTACGGCTGCTGCTGCTCTCCGGCATCGGCAAGCCCTACGATCCGGCAACCGGCGAGGGCGTCGTCGGACGCAATTATGCCTACCAGACCGGTTCTGGTGCCTCCGCCTTCTTCGAGGATGCGAAGTTCAATCCGTTCGCGGCGGCGGGTTCGCTCGGTGTCGCCCTCGACGACTACAACAGCGACAATTTCGATCACGGCCCGCATGGCTTCGTCGGCGGCGCCTCGATCACCTCGGCGCACACCAACGGCCGGCCGATCCGCTATCACCCGGTCCCGCCGGGAACGCCGGCCTGGGGCAGTGCCTGGAAGAAGGCGGTCAAGGACACCTACCAGCGCGTCACCTATGTCGGTGCGCAGGGCAGCGTGATGAGTTACCGCAACAACTATCTCGACCTCGATCCGACCTACAAGGATCCGCTCGGGCGGCCGTTGATGCGGATGACGTTCGACTATCAGCCGAACGAGCAGAAGATGGCGAACTGGATGGCCGAGCGCTGCCAGGAGATCGCCAAGGCGATGGGCGCCAAGACCACGCAGCTCAATCGCCTGCGGGTGCCGTGGTCGGTTGTGCCCTACCAGACCACGCACAACACCGGCGGCGCGGTGATGGGGTCCGATCCGAACACCAGCGTGCTCAATCGCTATTTGCAGTCCTGGGATGTCTCCAACGTGTTCGTGATGGGCGCGTCCGCCTTTCCGCAGAACGCCGGCTACAACCCAACCGGCACCGTCGGCGCGCTGACCTATTGGAGCCTGGAGGCGATTTTCAAATATCTGAAGTCGCCCGGCGCGCTGGTGTCGCGATGAGCACGATCACGACGCGGCTCCGCCACCTGATCCTGCTGCTGCCGCTGTTGGTCGCCGGCGGCGCGGCCGCCGGTCCGGACAATCATGTCGACATCGCGCGCGGCAAGGCGCTGGTCATCGCGGGCGACTGCATCGCTTGCCACACCGCCCCGCGCGGCGAGCGGTTCGCCGGCGGGCTCGCGCTGCAGACGCCGTTCGGCCAGATCATGGCGCCGAACATCACGCCCGACAACACGACCGGCATCGGAAGCTGGTCGGCTGACGACTTCGCGCGCGCCATGCAGGAGGGCAGGCGCCCGGACGGCGCCTATCTCTATCCGGCGTTTCCCTATCCCTACTACACCAAGGTCGCGCGCGGCGATCTCGACGCGATCTACGCCTATCTGCGCACGCTGCAGCCGGTCGAGAACCGGGTCGATCGCGACACGCTGCCGTTTCCATTCAACATCCGCCTGCTGATGAAGGGCTGGAACACGCTGTTCTTCACGCCGGGACCGTTCAAGCCGGATTCGGCGCGCTCGGCCGAATTCAACCGTGGCGCCTATCTCGTCGAAGGATTGGGCCATTGTGGCGCCTGCCATACCCCGTTCAATTCCTTCGGCGCGAGCCGCAACGACAAATATCTGGAAGGCAACCAGATCGACAATTGGACCGCGCCGAACATCACCAATGACGCGCGGGCCGGGCTCGGCAAATGGTCGGCCGACGATATCGTGCAATATCTGAAGACCGGACAGAACGGCTTCAGCCTTGCCAGTGGACCGATGAAGGACGTGGTCGAGAACTCGACCTCGAAGATGCCGGCGTCCGACCTGAAGGCGATCGCGGTCTACCTGAAGGAACGCGGCGCGGCGGGCCCGCCGGCATCGACGCCGCTGCTGGCTTCCGATCCGCGGATGCAGGCGGGAGAGGCGATCTTCGTCGACACCTGCGCGGCCTGCCATATGCGCAGCGGCGACGGCGTCGCGCATCTGTTCCCGAAGCTCGCCGGCAGCGCGGTCGCGACCCAGCAGGATCCCGCGACCCTGGTGCGGATCATCGTCGCCGGCGGCCGGGCGGCGGCGACCGACGGTGCCCCGACTTCGCCTGCGATGCCGTCGCTGGGCTATCGCCTGACCGACAGTCAGGTCGCTGATGTCGTGACCTACGTGCGCAATTCCTGGGGCAATGCCGCCGCTCCGGTGACGGAAGAGACCGTCAAGGCCTTGCGGGCGCGGGTCACCGGCGCGGCGGCGGGGGACTGATACCCTTGCAGATACCCTTGCAGGCAAGGCTGGCGGCCACCATTTGGTAAGGCCGAAGGAATCTTGCCATGTTGGATTTTACCTCAGATACCGCCGCTGACACGCCGTCAGCGGTGACGGCCGATGCTGCCCAAGATGCTGCTCAAGTCAATGATCGGGCTTTGCTGGACGCCTATTCCAATGCCGTGATCGACGTGATCGATCGCGTCGGCCCGGCTGTGGTCCGGGTCGAAACCGGGCCCAAGGTCCGCAATGCCCGCGAGCCCGGCGGGCTCGGCTCGGGCATCGTGATCTCGCCCGACGGGTTCGTGCTGACCAACAGCCATGTGGTCGGATCGTCGAAGGAGATCCGCCTGCGCGACACCGAGGGCTTCGTCACCGATGCGCATGTGCTCGGCGTCGATCCCGACACCGACCTCGCGCTGCTGCGCGCCGATGGCGCGCGCGATCTGCCCTATGCCTCGCTCGGCAACTCCAAGACCTTGCGGCGTGGCCAGCTCGTGGTCGCGATCGGCAATCCGCTCGGCTTCGAATCGACGGTCACTGCCGGCGTGGTGTCGGCGCTCGGCCGCTCGATCCGCTCGGTCAGCGGCCGCACCATCGAGGACGTGATCCAGACCGATGCGGCGCTCAACCCCGGCAATTCCGGCGGCCCGCTGGTGTCGTCGAAGGGCGAGGTGATCGGCATCAACACCGCGATCATCAACGGCGCGCAGGGCATCTGCTTTGCGGTCGCCTCCAACACCGCGCAGTTCGTGCTGTCGGAGATCATCCGCCACGGCTATGTCCGCCGCGCCTATATCGGCGTCGCCGGCCAGACCGCGCCGGTGCCGCGGCGGCATGCGGTGCTCGCCGGCGTCGAGAACAAGATGGGCGCGCTCCTGATGCAGATCGAGCCGGACAGCCCGGCGTCGCGTGCGAGCCTGTTGCCGGGCGATGTCGTAATCAAGCTCGACGGCGTCGAGATCAACGGCGTCGACGACCTGATCCGCGCACTCGATCATAGCCGGATCGACCGTACGCTATCGATGGACGTACTCCGCCTCGGCCGCCTGCGCGCGATCGATATCCATCCGATCGGAAGGAAGCCTGCGAAGTAGTAACGATGGTGCTGTTCGCCGCGCGCGTGATGCACCCTCTCCCCCTGTGGGAGAGGGTCGCTTCGCGCAGCGAAGCGGGGTGAGGGGTCTCTATCCGCGAGTTCATCCGCGGAGAGAACCCCTCATCCGGCGCTGCGCGCCACCTTCTCCCACAAGGGGAGAAGGTGAGAGGAGCTCGCGGCTCCGCTTCGCGGCACCGCCGACTCATCTGGCTGTTCGATGTGGCCGGAGCCCGCTAGCATCCCGGTGCGCATCCATCGGTTGCCAGAGGGGTGGACCATGCTCGCGATTGACCCGATGCGGATGTCATTCGTTCACGGTTTGCGTCGGAGTCTGCCCTGACCTTTACCGCCGTTTGCGAAGGACGTCAGCAGGCTTGCGTTAAGCGTAACCGGGCGCAGCGGCTGGATCGCAATCCAACAACGTGAGATTGTTCTATCATCGCCATGTGGATTGTCAGGTCGATGAATAGACGAGGCCTCTTCTTGGCATTGGGCGCGGTCACCGTGACCGCGTGGCTGGTATGCTGCTTCCTGTTCAAGCCTAGCGCATTTGAAGCAACCTTTGACGACAACCTGGCCAAATATCCTTTGGCCGCTTCGATCGCATCGCAAGATCCCAATCTCAGGGAGATATTCCTTCGTCGGACCGAAGCAGCTTTCGTTCAAGGTGGATGGGTAGCAGCCAACAAGGCACTCAGGATAAGCCTTGCCGCGGAGGTCGAAGTCTATGCCGACGATGAGCACATCAATGCGATAATCCGCGCCGAGCTGGCATTGCTCCGCGATCTCGAAAACAAGCCGCTCGCTTGCAGGGCATTTCTGTTCGCGGGCGGCATGGCCGATGAATTGCTGCAAGCGAAGCCGGACGATCAGCTTGTGTGGTCGGCGCACCAGGCCGCTTTGCAAAATGGATTCGAAAGAAGACTGAGTGGGGTCCGTTGGACGAGAGCCGATGGAAAAGAGACCGCGGATGTTATGCAATTTCTCGGTCGAGGACCGATCGCTGCACTGACGCCTGCCGAGCTGACCGCGACCGCCAGTTATCTCGACGGTGACCCGAATTTGGTCTGTAGCGCCGCGATCAAAGAAGCGTTGAATCTGACAGCTATGGATGCCGCTGACGCAGCCCGGGCCCGACGCATTCTCATAGCAAATTCAGCAAGGATCGACGTTGGCAAGGTCATGTCCAAGATATGCGCCGAACCCAATAGCGGCTGGTCCTGCTCGTAAGGCCCTCCGTCGCAGCAAGTAGCCCGCATGAGCGAAGCGATATGCGGGATGATGTTGCGACCTACGTCTCGGCCCCGGATTTCGCTTCGCTCATCCGGGCTACGCTCTCTGAGAAGCGGTCGCCTTGCGCTCGATCTCAGCCGGATCGACCGGATCCTGTCGAGGGACGTGCTGCGCCTCGGCCGCCGGCGCGATCGACATCCATCCGACCGAGCGCACGCCGGTGAAGCAGTGAGCGCTACCCGTCGGCGCATAAGCGATTCAATTGGCGTGATCGCGGGGGCATCACCAGTATGGCCACCGCCACCCCTCATAGAGATCCCAAGACGACACCAGGGGCGGCCCATATGGATCGACCCGGTCGTCTTCAGGGCGATAGCGATATCGTGGAACAACATAATAATCCCACGGAGTCGGCGTTATCACGGGCGTCGAGATCACGACCCTCGTTCGTTCATGAACGACTTGTGCCTTGCGCGCGCGGGCTTCAGCGCTGGACGTCCCGAGGGTACACAGCACCAGGGCCGCTCCGAGAGCGCATGCGACAGTCACCATCTTCATCATGCATCGGCCTCCAAGCGTGAGAGTGCAAAAGGACTCAAAGCAAGCTAATTCGCCCTTGGCTGGCGTGAATCTCCGCGTCTGGCCGCTCTCGGACTTGTCGCGTAAATTCGGAATAATAGAAGATATCGCTGAGTTGCCCGACAAGTCAAGTCGTTTCTCCGAGCGTCGGCGGCCGCCCTGCTACTTTGCATGCGGTTGTTTTCGATGTTTTGGGGCGGGCGCTTCGAATGCGAAAGCAGCGGAGCCGGGTGAGGGCGCGCGGGATGCACCTCTTCCCTTGTGGGAGAGGGTGGCGAAATCGAGCGGAGCGAGATGAAGCCGGGTGAGGGGTTCTATCCGCGAGTTTGCTTGTGGCGAGAACCCCTCATCCGGCGCTGCGCGCCACCTTCTCCCATGCAGCCTGCTCTGATGGCGTCGCGCGCGATTCGATTGGCGCGATTTGTCACTGCCCTACCTTCTGAGAAAATCTAGATTCAGCGCGCTCGCAGCGAAACAACCTTCAAACTGTGGGCAGACTGATCGGACGAAGTTCGCTCCGTCGGCTTTTTGTCGTGGCTTCGCATGATAGCCCTTTGCTCGTTCATGCAAGCCATTCCGCAACGGTCCCTCAAAGTCAAAGGACGCCTATGCAAGCATCCCGGTATACCCGTCGCGCCGCGCTGGCGCTGGCACTTGCTACCTCAACCCTCTTCCTGACGCCCGCTGCCGATGCCGAACCGTCGCCGGCCGATGCGCTGGTCGGGATCTGGGAGGCCGACGACGGCACAGTGAAGCTCGACATGTTTAAGGCTGGTTCGGAATTCCAGGCACGCATGCTCTACGGCAACGAAATCGTGGAGGCCGACAACGTCACCTTTAAGAAGGACACCAAAAATCCCGACGCCGCGCTACGTTCGCGCTCGCTCAAGAACATCGTGTTCATTACCGGTCTACGCTGGAGCGATGGTGAGTGGAGCGGCGGGACGATCTACGATGCTTCTTCCGGCCGCACCTACAACTGCAAGGCGGAGATCAACAACGGGAAAATGGGTTTGCGGGGCTATATGGGCATTCCCGCAATGGGCCAGACGCGGACGTTCCATCGGGCTCGTAGCTAACCCCTCAGAGACATCAATCGCGTAAGCGACGTCCGGGGCCGTTTCGCGACCCCGGCACATCGCGCTGGAGCTTTGGGGGCAATGGACAATCTGCTCTTTGCCGTTTTTCTCGATCCGGTCTGATCGGGATCGCCCTGTTGTGCCTTGGCGAGAAACTTCTGCCTATCGTCCCTTCCTACGCGCTGCTCGTCTCATTTGGATTGACGGTCGCTCATGATACGACGGGTCTTCTCGGCGTCGTCCTTGCCTCCACCTGTGGCTCCGTGCTCGGCGCGATCGGCTGGTATGTAGTCGGGCGACTTATCGGGCGTGAGCGTAGCGAACGGTTCGTTGCGCGTTTCGGAAAGTATGTTCTCTTGCGCCCCGCCTTCTACCAGCGGCTCATGGCGGCCTATGACGGAAAGCCGTTCCTGGTCACCGCGCTTGGTCAGGCGGTGCCCGCGGCGCGCATCTATTTGCCGTTGCCCGCTGGCGTCATCGGGTTGTCATTCTTGCCCTTCGTGCTGGCGACGACTGTCGGCGCGCTGGTCTGGAACGCGCCGCTCGTGACCCTCGGCTACCTGTTGCGCAGCGCCGGCTGAGTCGGCCCAATCCCCGCTAACGCCCTGTTTGTACTGACGTTCCAGTTCTGGCGCCGCTGGCAATGAATGGCGTGATGTGCAAGTCTATTGGCGTGCTTCGACAGTGTGTGGGCGACCCGCAACCCGTAGGTTGGTTGCACACTGTGAGAGGTTACGATGAACGATAGACGAAAAAAGACGGCGCTTGTGACCGGGGCATCTTCCGGCATGGGCAAGGAAATCGCAAAGCGCCTGATCAAGGACGGCTTCCACGTCTTTGTCGCGGCGCGACACACCGACAAGATGAACGATCTCGTGAAGCTCGGCGCCCGCGCCCTGCGCATGGATATTTCCAACGAGGCCGAGATCAAGGCGACGGTCGACACCATTCTGAATGAGGCTGGCGGCGTCGACGTGCTCGTCAACAATGCCGGGTTCGGACTCTACGGTCCCGTCGAGGAAATCGGTATCGAAGAAGCGCGCTACCAGTTCGAGGTGAACCTGTTCGGCGCGGCGCGGTTGACGCAGCTCCTGCTCCCGAGCATGCGGGCCAAGCGCTCCGGCACGATCGTCAACATCACCTCCATGGGCGGCAAGATCTATACGCTGCTCGGTGCCTGGTATCACGCGACCAAACATGCGCTCGAAGGATGGTCCGATTGCCTTCGGCTCGAACTTGCGCCCTTCGGCATCAAGGTCGTCATTGTCGAGCCCGGCCTGATCGAGACGGGGTTTGGCGATGTGGTTGCGAACGGTCTCCTGAAACGTTCGGGCTCGGGCCCGTACGCCAAGCAGACCGAAGCCGTCGCGAAATCGACCGTCGACGCTTATGGTCAGGGCCGCGGCACTGACCCAAGCGTGATCGCCAACGTCGTGTCGAAAGCCGTGAAGGCGACCAAGCCGCGCACGCGCTATGTCGCAGGCAAGTATGCCTTGCCCATGATCAAAATCCGCGAATGGTTCGGCGATCGCATGTTCGATCGCGTGATCATGAGCCAGATGCGTTAGGACGGACCATGAGCGCAGCGGCAGCAGATCGGTGCAAGGTGCCAAAAGCCTTCTGGCAGACCGTCGAGCATATCGGCGTGCCGCCAGCCGCACTGCTGAGGCAAGCGCGGCTTCCGGCCACTTTGCACCTGAGCGAACAAGCACAGGTCACGACGGCACAATACTTCACGCTGTGGCGGGCAGTGGAGGAATTGAAGCCGGAGCCGGGCCTCGGCCTCACGCTCGTTCAGCGGACGGACACGGCAGTACACCCGCCATCGAGCCTTGCCGCGTTCTATGCGCGGGACTACCGCGATGGGTTGCTCCGCATCGCGCGCTTCAAGCGTCTCTGCTCGCCCGAACAGGTCCGTGTGGCGCAAGGCAAGGAGGAATGTGCGGTCACGGTGGAATGGCCTTACGCCACCGAGCCCGAGCCCGCGATCTCAACGGACGTGACCTTTGCCTCACTCGTTGAGCTTGGGCGGCGCGGCACCGGGCAGCCGCTTGCTCCCTTGCGTGTCGAACTGATCCGTGAGCGCCCAAAGAGCGAGGTTTACCAGAAATATTTTGAATGCCCGGTTCGCTTCGGCGCGGCGCAAAACCGCCTGATTCTGAACCCGTCCGACCTTGATCGCCCGTTCCCAGGACATAATCAGGAACTTCTCGAAATCCTCACGCCGGCGCTGGCTTCAGCGCTTGGCGAGCTGCAGGCGCGCAGCTCGATCAGGGAACAGGTGAAGGTCGTTCTCAAGCGAAGCCTCGCAAGCGGACGGCCGGAGCTGTCCGACGTGGCGCGCGATCTCGGCTTGAGCGAACGCACACTGCAACGAAGGATTACCGAAGAAGGCGCGAGTTTCCGCGAACTACTTGCCGAAGCGCGGCAAGAACTCGGGCGGCAGCTTCTTCTGGACCCTTCCGCTGAGATCGACGAGGTGGCCTGTCTTCTGGGCTACCAGGATACGAGTTCTTTCTATCGCGCGTTCCGGGATCGGGAAGGCGTGACGCCGAGCCGCTGGCGGGAGTTGAGGAGCGACAAGCTTCACTAACTAGGCAATCCGAAACATCGAACATGGACGGGGCCGCCGCGCGCGGCTTCTCCATGAATGCCGGAGGCTTGCCATTACTTGGGAGCAAACAACATGAATAAAATATCAAGCCGCCGCACTCTCCTTGGCCTTGCCGCTGCTCTGATGCTGGCGATTTTAGGCCCGCTGGCGTTCGTCAAGTTCGAGTATGGCCGGGGCACGCCCTATCCGGATATTGGCTCGGACAATCCCGACGGCCTTGCGAAGCTCGAAAAGCTCATCACCCTCGATTACCCTCCGGGCAACGTGGCGGTCGCAAGCAATGGCCATGTTTATTTCAACTATCATCCGATCGCGCGCGCGGGCCGGTTCTCGCCGAACACGATGTTCGAATGGGCTGACGGCAAGATCACGCCGTTTCCGTCCGAAGAAATGCAGAAGGAGTTTCAAGGCAGTTTCGGCATGACCATCGACAACCAGAACCGCATCTGGTTGATCGAGCCCGCGAGCTTCGATTTTCAGCACACCCGCTTGTGGGCGTTTGACCTTACGACACACAAGCGTGTCGACTATTTCGAGTTCCCCGGCAGGGACGCGCAGTTCGCGCAGGATTTGCGCGTTACCGCCGACGGCAAATACATTGTGCTCGCCGACACCGGTATCATGCGATTCACGGCACCGAAGCTGATCGTCTATTCGGTCGCGGATCACACGTACCGGACCGCGCTTGGAGCGCATACGTGCACCTCGCCCGAAGACTGGTTGATGCAAACGCCGTTCGGCCCGTATCGCATGGGCTTTGGTCTCGTGAACGTAGCCGTCGGTCTTGATGGCATCGAGATCAGCCCGGATCAGCAATGGGTCTACCTCGCGGGCATGACGAATTCACATCTTTGCCGGGTGCCCCTTTCAGCCGTGCTCGATCCCACAATCGTTCCTTCGGAAATTGCCAACAAGGTCGAAGATCTCGGGCGCAAACCCCTCAGCGACGGCATCACCACAGACAAGTCGGGCGATGTCATTCTGACCGACGTCGAGCATGGCGGCCTCATGGCGTTTGATCTCAATACCAAAAAGGCCAGAACCCTTGTGCGCTCGCATGACGTGATTTGGCCCGATGGGGTCGTAACCGGGCCCGATGGCTCGCTCTATTTCACGGACAGCGCGCTGTCGGCTTACATGGGTCAGCTCGCGGGACCGCCCGAGCAGGCACGACTGGCCGCACATCGACCGTATTTCATCTACCTCCTCAAGCACTAAGCGCCGCGTGTCTGCTGCATCATCATTGGCGCTTGCCGCAAGTTCATTGGCGCGGTCGGTCACTGCCGCTTGCCGGAGCCAGCGCTAGAGCAAATGCGACGGATCAAGCACTCTTCACGGAAGGAACACCGCATGTCTGGCAAAATCTGGTTCATCACGGGCGCATCACGCGGTTTTGGCCGCATCTGGACCGAAGCCGCGCTCAAGCGGGGCGACAAGGTCGCAGCCACCGCACGAATTGCGGCAGACCTTGCCGAGCTTGCGAAGCGCTTTGGAGAGAATGTGCTGCCCATCGCGCTCGATGTAACCGATGCCCATGCGGTACGGAATGCCGTCTCGAAGGCCTACGGGCATTTCGGAAGGCTGGATGTCGTTCTCAACAACGCCGGTTATGCCTTGGTCGGCGCGATCGAGGAAGCCGACGAGACGGAGGTTCGGGCCGAGTTCGACACAAACTTCTTCGGCTCGCTCCGCGTGATCCAGGCCGCGCTCCCGATCTTGCGGCGTCAGCGCAGCGGTCACATCATCGGCGTGTCCAGCGTTGCCGGAATCGTCGCCGGTCCCATCACGGGTTTCTACAACGCTTCGAAGTTCGCGCTCGAAGCACTCCATGACAGCCTGTCACAAGAGGTCGAGCACTTCGGGATCAAGGTGACGATGCTTGAACCCGGTGCCTATGCGACAGGGTTTGCCAGCATGGCCTCGCTTAGGATCGCAACCGCGATCGAGGCTTATAGCGCGACCAGGGCGGAAGTCTTCGCGGCGGGCGCCGCAACCCCGTTCGGCGATCCAGAAGCAACGGCGGAAGCGATCCTGAAGATCGTCGATGCCGAGACCCCTCCATTGCGCTTCTTCGTTGGCACCGAAGGTCTGCCGCGCGCCCGGGCTGCCTACGCCGAACGCCTTAGGACGTGGGAAGCATGGGAGACAAGTTCGAACGCCGCGCAAGGTGAAGCACGGCAGCACAACATCGCGTCCTGATCGGTCAACGCAAGGGAGTGTTCGATATGAACGCCAGCGCTGTTGTAGATTTCCTTCAGTTCTTCCGCTCCTACGTCTCCAATCCGGGTCAGGTTTCGGCGATAGCTCCCTCGGGGCAGTCGTTGGCGCGGCTGATGACGCAGGAAATCGTGCCAGGGGCCGGGCCGGTCATCGAACTCGGACCTGGTACAGGTGTTTTCACTAAGGCGCTGCTTCAGCGCGGCGTTGCCGAGCAGGATTTGCTTCTTGTCGAGTATGGTTCCGATTTTATGCGCCTGTTGCAACAACGATTTCCGAGGGCGAAGGTGCTCTGGATGGATGCGCGGCAGCTTTCGCAGTACGAACCATTCATGGCGCCTGCCGCCGCGACCGTGAGCGGACTTCCGCTCCTGACGATGTCGCCGCGCAAGGTCATCGCCATCCTGACTGGCGCGTTCCGTCACATGCGCGAAGACGGGGCGTTCTATCAGTTCACCTACGGGCCGCGCTGCCCGGTGCCTCGCCCGATCCTGGACCGGCTCGGGTTGAAAGCCAGCCTCGTCGGGCGCACGGCACTGAATGTTCCTCCTGCCTCCGCCTATCGCATTCGGCGGCGTCCGCAACTTCCAAGGCGCGCGCTACGGCATGTTAATTGGCAATAGCGGATTGTCCGGATCTGGCCATTTCTCGGACTTGCGGCAACTTTCGCGCTCCTGTCACGGCCATCGCAGACGTCCAGCGCGCGTGGTCCGGGCGGTCTCGATTTTGCAGCGTGCGACCTGGCTCGCGATAGTCGGTTATCTCAGTGTTCTCCGGACCCGCGTCGGTTAGCCGGAGCACGACCCGGCATTGGCCATCGATACGGATCGCGTGCTTACCCGCCAAGTCGCCTTGCAATGGCATGGTGGGCGAGAATAGTCGGCCGCAGTCGCGGCGGACGCTTACGCTGTTGCATAGGCGAGCGGAGCGTTCGCGAGAATTCGGAATAATAGAATATATCGCTGAGTTGCCCGACGAGTCAAGCCGCTAGTCCGGGTGCCGGCGACCACCCAGTTACTTTGCATGGGGTTGTTTTTCGATATTTTGGGGACGCGCACCTTCGACGGATGTTCCCGATCGAGCGCAAGGCGGTGAAGCAGTGATGCTAGCCGCGCGCGGGATGCACCCTCTTCCCTTGTGGGAGAGGGTGGCGAAATCGAGCGGAGCGAGATGAAGCCGGGTGAGGGGTCTCTCTCCGCGAGTTTGCTTGCGAGGGAACCCCTGATCCGGCGCGGTAGCCGACGCTGCGCGTCGGCGTTACTTAGAAACAGCGGCCGTTGGCCGCCTATGCCACCTTCTCCCACATCCGCCTTCGCCAAGGCTTCGGCGGACATGAGGGGAGAAGGCAAGAGCGGCCCTACTGCAACGCCGCCAGCAATTCGTCGGGCTGCTCGACCATCATCATGTGGCCGGCGCCCGGCAGCACCACAGTGCGGGCGTTCGGCGTCGCGGCGGCGAGCGTCTTGCCGGCCTTGGCGGGGGTCATCATGTCGCGCTCGCCGAGGATGAAGGTCGCGGGCACCTTGACCGCGGCCGCGGCGGTCAGCCCGTTCTGATAAGCGTTGCAGGCGTTGAGGTCGTTATACAGCACGCCGGGCTTCGCCTCCTGCAGCACCCGCTGCGCGCCCTGGTGCATCCACAGGCCCGGCGCGAGGCTGCCGCCGAGCTCGGCCTTGAAGCCGAGGCCCCAGATCGAGACCATGTCGATCGCCGAGACATCATTGGCCTCGGCGGCCTTCAGGAGATCAGGGCCGACCGTCATGGTCGCAGCGGTGCCGATCAGCGCCAGGCCCGAGACCTTGTCGGGATGCCGCGCCGAGGTCTCGATCGCGATCAGCGAGCCCATCGAATGGCCGATCAGCCGGGCCTTCGATGCGCCTGAAGCCGTGATCAGCGCCGCGGTCCAGTCGGCCATCTCGGCGATCGTCGCAAGCGGCTTGCCGGCGGAGCGGCCGTGGCCGGGCAGATCAGGCGCCAGCACGGAGTAGCCGTGATGGGCGAACCAGCGGCTGTGCAAGGCCCAGGTCGAGGAATCGAAGCCGGCGCCGTGGATCATCACCACCGCAGGAAGCGCTGGATCGAACGGCTTGCCGCCGGTGGCGATGAAGGTGTCTGATCCGTTGACGGAAAGCTGCATGGTGCTCAAGTCCTTTGCGAGGCGCGCAGCGCCTGGCCGAGATCGTCGATGATGTCCTGCGCGGTCTCGATGCCGACCGACAGCCGCACCAGCTCCTCGCCGATGCCGGCGGCCTTGAGCTGCTCGGCATCCATCTGCTGATGCGTGGTGCTGGCGGGGTGGATCACCAGCGTCTTGGCGTCGCCGACATTGGCGAGATGGCTGATCAGCTTCAGGTTCTCGATGAACTTCTTGCCGGCGGCGCGGCCGCCCTTGATGCCGAAGCTGATGATCGAGCCGGCGCCGCGCGGCAACAGCTTCTTCGCCAGCGCGTAGTCCGGATGCGTTTCCAGCGACGGATGCAACACCCAGTCGACCGCCTTGTTCGCGGCAAGCGCGTCCAGCACCGCATGGGTGTTGCTGATATGGCGGTCCATGCGGACGCCGAGCGTCTCGATGCCCTGCAACAGCTGGAACGCGTTGGTCGGCGACAGGCAGGCGCCGAAATCGCGCAGGCCCTCGGTGCGGGCGCGCATGATGAAGGCGGCCTTGCCGAACTGCTCGTCGAAGACGATGCCGTGATAGCCGGCATAGGGCTCGGTGAGCTGCGGGAATTTGCCGGAGCCGCGCCAGTCGAACCGGCCGCCATCGACGATGACGCCGCCGATCGCAATGCCGTGGCCGCCCATCCACTTGGTCGCCGAGTTCATCGTGATGTCGGCGCCGAGCTCGATAGGCTGGCTCAGATAGGGCGTCGCGAAGGTGTTGTCGATCAAGAGCGGAATCTTCGCATCATGCGCGATCTGCGCCACCGCGGGAATGTCGAGCACCTCGAGGCCGGGATTGCCGATGGTCTCGCCGATCACGAGCCTTGTGTTCGGCTTGATCGCGGCACGGAATTCGTCGAGCGCGCGCGGCTTCACGAAGGTCGTGGTGATGCCGAACCGCGGCAGCGTGTGCGCGAGCAAATTGATGGTGCCGCCATAGAGCGAGGCGGAGGCGACGATGTGGTCGCCGGCATTGAGCAGGGTTGCGATCGCAAGATGCATCGCGGCCATGCCGCTGGCGGTGCAGATCGCGCCGACGCCGCATTCGAGCGCGGCGATGCGCTCTTCCAAAACGGCAGTCGTCGGGTTGGAGATGCGCGTATAGATGTGGCCGGCGCGTTCGAGGTTGAACAGCGCCGCGGCATGGTCGGCATCCTGGAACACGTAGGACGTGGTCTGATAGATCGGCACCGCGCGCGCGCCGGTCGCGGGATCAGGCCGTTGGCCGGCATGCAGGCTCAGGGTTTCGAAGGCAGGCGGCTTGGGTGCGGGCATGCTAAGCTCGTCAGGTCAGTCGATGAGGATGGTGGGTTCGGAGTCTTTTGTTTGACGCGTTTTCTTCACGCGAACCGGTGTCCACTTCGCTTGAAAACGCTTTGTTAAACGTGAACTGCGGTACGAACGCGGCCGACATTGCCGAACACGCGCAAATAGCGCTCGACCTCTGTGGGGATGCCGGTCGCTTTCTCCGGATTGTCGGAGAGTTTCACGGCCGGGCGGCCGTCGACCGACGTCACCTTGCAGACGATCGAGATCGGATCGAGCGCGGCGGTGCCGTCGGGCGCGCACCCGACGAAATCATTGGTGAGGTTGGTGCCCCAGCCGAAGCTGACGCGCACGCGGCCCTTGAAGTGATGGAACGTGTCCTCGATCGAGCCGACATCCATCGCGTCCGAGAACACCAGGAGCTTCTCCTTGGGATCGCGGCCCTTCTGCTTCCACCACTTGATGATCTCTTCGCCGGCGGTGATCGGCGGCGCGCTGTCGGGACGAAAGCCGGTCCAGTCGGCGACCCAGTCGGGCGCGTCGCGCAGGAACGGTTTTGTCCCGAAGGCATCGGGCAGGGCGATCAGCAGGTTACCGCCATAGGTGTGGCGCCATTGGTCGAGGATGCGATAGGGCGCCCAGCGCAGCGCCTCGTCGTCGTTGGCGAGCGCGGCGGCGACCATCGGCAGCTCATGCGCATTGGTGCCGATCGCCTCGAGATCGTTGTCCATCGCCAGCAGCACGTTCGACGTTCCGGTGAAGGACGGGCCGAGGCCTTCCTTCACCGCCTCGACGCACCAGCGCTGCCACAGGAAGCCGTGGCGGCGGCGCGTGCCGAAATCGGACAGCCGCAATCCGTCGAGCTTGCGCAGCCGCTCGACCTTGGCCCACAGCTTGGCCTTGGCGCGGGCATAGAGCACATCGAGCGCGAAGCGGCCATAGGCCTTGGTTGCCGCGCGCGAGCGCAACTCGTTGAGGATCGCGAGCGCCGGGATCTCCCACATCGTGGTGTGGGTCCACGGGCCGTGGAAATGCAGCTCATACTGGCCGTCGACCTTGTGCAGCTCATATTCGGGCAGGCGGAAGGCCGCGAGCCAGTTGATGAAATCAGGCGAGAACATCTGGGTCTTGCCGTAGAACGTGTTGCCGGCGAGCCAGATCAGCTCCTTCTTGGAGAAGCGGATGGTGCGGGCGTGGTCGAGCTGGGCGCGCAACTCGCCCTCGTCGATGACCTCGGCGAGCCGGATATGGGTCGAGCGGTTGATCACCGAAAAGGTCGTGCGGGTGTCCGGATAGCATTCCCGGATCATCTGCTGCATCAACAGCTTGTAGAAATCGGTGTCCAGCAGGCTGCGCACGATTGGGTCGAGCCGCCAGCCGTGGTTGTAGGTCCGGGTCGCGATGTCTGTCACGGTCATGCGGGAACCTTAGCCTGCCCCGCGGCGCCCGCCCAGTGGGTATCGGGCGGAACATGGCAGGTCAGCGCGCTATGGTCTGCCGTATACGGCCGACGGTGGCGCTGACGTCGGTCCAGGCCGGCTTGCCGGGGGCAAACTGCCGCCGGAGGAAGGAGACGAGCTCGGCGACCTGGCCGTCGGTCATGCTGTCCTTGAAGGCCGGCATGTAGCCGAGGTCGGTCACGGCCGGCTTGGCGATGCCGTGCAGGATCACCTGGATCAGATTGTCCGGCGCGTCGCTGTGCAGATTGCTGTTGAGCGCCAGCGACGGCCGGCTGCCGAACAGCGGCGGGCCGCCAACCTCGTGGCAGACGGCGCAGGCGCCTTGATAGATTCGGGCACCTGCCGACGCGGCGGTGGTGACGGCGGTGCTTGTCTCGAGTTTGGCGGCCAACGCATCGTGCGCCGGTCGGTCGGTGCCCTCGTTGAACGAGGCGAGGTAGACCGCCATCGCGCGGATATCCTGGTCGGGCAGCGCGGCGAGCTCTTGCACGACCGGCGCCATCGGTCCCGCGGCAACGCCGTGCAGGCGCGACTCGCCGGTGCGCAGATAGGCGAAGAGCTCGTCCTCGCTCCAGGGAATCGGCGCCTTCGATAACGATGTCAGCGCCGGCGCTTCCCAGCCCTCAGCGAAGCCGCCGGCGAGATAGGCGGCTTGCCGTTCGGCGCCGAGCGCATTGCGCGGCGAGTGGCAGGCGCTGCAATGGCCGAGACCTTCGATCAGATAGGCGCCGCGATTCCAGACTGCCGATTTCGAGGGATCGGGTTGGAGTGGGTTCGGCTGATGGAATAGCGCATTCCATCCGGCGAGCAGCGGCCGGAGGTTGAACGGAAAGGCCAGCGCGTTCGCCGGCGTCTCGGCGCGCACCGGCGTCTGTGCCATCAGATAAGCATAGAGCGCCTGCAGGTCGGCATCACTGGTCCTGGCGAAATGCGTGTAGGGAAACGCCGGATAGAGATGGCGCCCGTCGCGATGAATGCCCTCGCGCATCGCGCGCTCGAAGGCGGGATAGGACCAGGCACCGATGCCGGTGTCGACATCGGGCGTGATGTTGGTGGTGTAGATCGTGCCGAACGGCGTCTCGAGCGGCCGGCCGCCGGCGTTCGCTATGCCATGCTCCGAGGTATGGCAGACGGCGCAGGCGCCGAGCGCCGCAAGCTCCTTGCCGCGCGCGATCGTTGCGGCGGAATAGACCGAGGCATCGGGCCGGGCGATCGGCGCGATCGCGCGCCAGGGCAGCACGGCCGCGCCGATCCCGATCGCCGCGGCGCAGAGCGCGGCCATGCCGGCGAGCATGCCGCCGCGCCTCGCAAACGGATTCGGCCATCGATTGAGGTCCGCCGGCTGCGTGGGCGGCGGAAGCGGCGCCGGCGCGACAAGCTGCTCGCCGCGCAGGCCTTTCAAAATGCGCTCGGGTGTGAACGGAAGCTCGCGGAAGCGGACGCCGGTTGCATCATAGATCGCATTGGCAATCGCAGCCGCACTCGGCACCGAGGCGGACTCGCCGACACCGAGCGGCGGCTGGTCCTGCCGCGGCAGCATCAGCACATCGATCTCAGGGAGCTCGGGGAATTTGATGATGGGGTAGGCGCCCCATTCCCGCGCCGTCACCGCTCCGCGCTCGAAGGAGACCTGCTCCATCAGCGCGCGGCTGGTCGACTGGATGACGTTGCCTTCGATCTGATGCCGCACGCCCTCCGGATTGATCATCAATCCGGAATCCTGGCCGGCGACGACGCGCGTCACGCTGACATCGCCGGTCGCCTTGTTGACGGCGACGTCGGCGATCCACGCCGACCATGCCGCGCCGTAGCCCGGAAACTTGCTGTGCACGTAGAGCGCATAAGCGAAGCCGCGGCCGCGGACGATGTCGCCGTCCGCCTCGGGCTCTTTCCACACCGGGCGCGGCGTCCAGCCGGCGCGCTCAGCGACTGCGTTGACGAGGTCGATCGCGCGTTTGTCCTTGAGGTAGCGTAACCGGTATTCGATCGGATCGACTTCGGCTTCGGCCGCAAGCTCGTCGATGTAGGATTCATGCGCAAAGGTGTTGGGCAGCGCCGACACGCCGCGAAACCACGACGCGCGCACGATCGGCGGCATGTCGTTGGCGACCACGCGCATGTTCTCGTAGTCGTAGGGCGGGATCGCGGTGCGGTCGCCCATCTCGAACACGGCAGGCGTCGGCGCGATCCGCCCGGTAAGCAGCAGCGCCAAGGTCGGCGCGCCGTTCGAAGGATAGCGCGTATTGAAATCATAGCCGGCGACGCTGCCGTCGGCGTTGAGGCCGCCATTGACGTCCATCAGCTGCGCGGTGCCCTTCGGCTCCCACGCATGCTCCTGCTCGCGGGTGAGCTGCACGCGCACGGGGCGGCCGACGGCGCGCGACAGCAGCAATGCATCGGCGGAAACATCGTCGGCGCAGTTGCGGCCGTAGCAGCCGGCGGCCTCCATCCGGATCACTTCGATCTCGGCTTCAGCCCGCTGGATCAAGAGCGCCAGATCGCCGCGCAGGATGTGCGGGTTTTGGGTGCCGGACCAGACGCGGATTGCACCGTCGCCGTAGTCGGCGACCGCGCAGGACGGGCCGATCGAGCCGTGCATCTGGTACGGCCAGACGTATGTCCGCTGCATCGGCTTGGCAGCGGCCTTGATCGCGGCATCCACGTCGCCCTTATCGATCAGCTGGCGTGGCGTCGATGGATTGGCGCGCAGCGCTTGCTCGATGTCGGAGAGATCGGTCAGCTCAGGTCCCGGCTTCCAACTCACCTTGAGCTGTGCGGCGGCCTTGATCGCATTCTCCTCGCGCTCGGCGACGACGCCGACGAAATCGCCGATCCGCACCACCGCGACCAGCCCGGGAATATCCCGCACCGAGGCCTCATCGACCGCGATCAGGCTGGTTCCGACGAACGGTCCGGCATCGACACCGGCATAGGGCGGACGAACGACACGGCCATGCAGCATGCCGGGCACGCGCACATCGTGGACATAGACGAGTTCGCCGGTGGCCTTCGCCGGCAAGTCGACCCGCGGCACCGACTTGCCGACGACCGAATAGGTGTCGACTGCCTTGACCGGTACGTCATCGGCAAGCTCGAGCCGGATCGTCTCGTCCGCGATCAGCTCGCCATAGCTGACGCTGCGGTTGTCGTGACCGCGGATCAGGCCGTCTTCGATCGTGAGCTCGTCGGCCGGCAGCTCCAGTCGCTCGGCCGCGCGCGCGAGCAGAAAATGTCGCGCTTGCGCGGCGGCCTTGCGCAAGGGGACAGCGGTGATCTGGATCGTCTCGCTCGCGATCGTTGCGCCCTGGTTCGGCACCACCGCCGTATCGCCGAGGATCACGACCACGCGGGCAAAGGAGACGTCGAGCTCTTCGGCGACGATCTGTCCGAGCGCGGTGCGGATGCCGGTGCCGAGATCGACATGACCGTTATAGGCGTTGACTGAACCGTCTGATGTGATCGTGATGAAGGTCTCGAACGCGCCTTCGGTGCCGAGCACCGCGGGGCGAACGACGGACAGCGAGCCAGGCTTGCGTTGCTCTGGAAAGCGTGCGTCCGCCATCAATCGCGCGCCTCGAGCGCGTGGCCGGCGGCGCGCATCGCCGCGCGGATGATCTCGATATGCGCGCCGCAGCGGCAGAGATTGTAGCGCAGCGCTTCCAGCACCTCGTGCTCGGATGGATTTGGGTTGCGCGTGAGCAGCGCCTTGGTGGTGATGATCATGCCGTTGAGGCAATAGCCGCACTGCGCGGCCTGTTCGCGGATGAAGGCATCCTGCACCGGATCCGGGTGCTCGCGACTACCGAGACCTTCGAGCGTGACGATGCTGCGCCCCGCGCAGCCTTCGATCGGGATCACGCAGGCGCGCGCGGCGACGCCGTCGATCAGCACCGCGCAGGCGCCGCACTCGCCGAGCCCGCAGCCATATTTCGGTCCGTTCAATGCGAGGTCGTTGCGCAGCACGTAAAGCAATGCGGTGTCGGGAGCGGCATCGACGTCATGATTCCTGCCGTTCACGGTCAGGCGCATTGCTCCGGTTCTCCCCTGATGTTTGCGCTGCAATGTCAGCGTCCAATCGCGAATGAGGATAACGTTTGTATACAAACGTGCAAGCGGCGGCATGCCGCGCTGCAGCGAGTGCACGCTTTATGAACAGGGTGCGCAAGCGAATGGCAGGGTTTGATTGCAAAGGCCGCTTGACAGGCTTGAGGCTCGCGCGCAGGATCATTCGTATACGAACGATATAGGCAGGGAGGCGGAAGCGCAGTATGATCGACCGCCACCACAAGTCCAGGCTTGGTCACGATGGCTGACACATTGACCGTCGCCGCCGGCGACAAGATCCGCTGCGATGCCTGTCCGGTGATGTGCTACATCAAGCCGGGCGCGGCCGGCGCCTGCGATCGCTACGCCAACCACGACGGCACGCTGGTGCGGGTCGATCCGCATGTCGTGCTGGAGCGCACCGTCTCGCATGGCGGCAAGCTGGTGCCGTTCCAGGTGAGCGGCGACTGGGACGGCAAGATCGTCCGTCAGCCCGAACTCTTCGTCACCGCGATCGGCGCCGGAACCACCTATCCGGACTACAAGCCGGCGCCTTTCATCGTGTCGTCCGAGGTCGACGGCGTCGACATGGTCACCGTCGTGACCGAGGGCATTTTCTCCTATTGCGGCGTCAAGGTGAAGATCGACACCGACCGCTATCTCGGCCCGGAGACCGCGACTGTGCGCGCGGACGGCGAGGCGGTCGGCCACGTCACGACCAGCGAATATGGCTCGCAGATGCTTTCGCTCGGCGGCGTGCATCATCTGACCGGCGGCTCCAAGAAGGAGGGCCGCGTCACCTGCGACACGCTGATGGATCTCTCCAACTGCAAGGCGGTTGAGCTGACCATCGATGGCGGCGCCACCGTTGTGGTGCAGGCGGGCAAGCCGCCGATCGTCAACGGTGTGGCGGAAGAGCGCATGCGGGTCGGCTGCGGCTCGGCGACGATCGGCATGTTCGCCAAGCAGTGGCACGGCAAGGTCGACGAGGTGGTCGTGGTCGACGACCACATCACCGGCGTGCTGAGCGAGCATCAGGCCGGCAAGCTGCTCGACATCGCCGACACCGGCATCAAGATGAAGGGCCGGCGTTCGACGCCCGGCCGCTACTTCCAGGTCGCCGATCCCGGCACCGGATGGGGCGGCACCAATATCTCCGATCCGCTGTCGATCCTCGGCCCCTTCAATGCCAAGGAGGCGCGGCCCGGGCTCACCATGCTGATGGTGTCGACGACTGGCGAGCATGCGTCCTATTACGTGCTCGACGAGGCCTTGAAGCCGGTCGAGACCGAGATGCCGGCGGATCTCAGATTCTCCGTCGAGCGCATCCAGGAGAATTGCGAACCGGCGCTGTGCACCGTGCTATTCATGGGCGGCGCGGGCGGATCGTTGCGCGCCGGCGTCACCGACAATCCGGTGCGGCTGACGCGCTCGGTCAAGGACGCGCTTACAAGGGTCACAAGCGGCGGCGCGCCGGTTTATGTCTGGCCGGGCGGCGGCATCACCTACATGGTCGATGTCACGCAGATGCCGGCCGGTGCCTTCGGTTACGTGCCGACTCCAGCGCTGGTGGCGCCGATCGAGTTCACGATGCGGATGTCCGATTATGCGGCGCTCGGCGGCCATATGGACTATGTCCGGCCGCTGTCATCGCTGCGGGACAGCGCCGAGGTCCGGCCGATGCCGCATCTGCCAGGACGGCGCGCATGAGCCGGCTCCCGCAAATCGCGCTTCTTCCTGACGGTAAGCGGCTGCATTTGCAGGACGGTCCGATTGATCTGGTGATCGAGGCCAAAGGCAGGGACGCGGACGTCGTCGCTGCTTATCAGGCTGCGGCTGAGCGTTTCACCGGCTTGCTTGACGAACTCTGCGCGGAATTGGCCGAGCTGCGTAGCCCGGCCGATCCCAGCCATTGCGCGCTGAATGGTGTGGTCGCGCGGCGCATGCATGCGGCGGTCGCGCCGTTCGTCGCCGATTGCTTCATCACGCCGATGGCGGCGGTCGCAGGGTCGGTTGCCGAGGAAATCCTCGGCGCGATCTTGCAGTCGGCAACGCTCGATCGCGCCTATGTTAATAATGGTGGCGACATCGCCTTACATCTCGCCGACGGCGAACAATTCATCGTCGGCCTGATGGACCGGCCCGATCGTGATGGCGTGATGCGCACGATATCGGTCGATGCCGACATGCCGGTCCGCGGCATCGCGACCAGCGGCCGCCACGGCCGCAGCTTCTCGCTAGGTATCGCCGATGCCGTCACCGTGCTGGCGCGGACGGCGTCGCAGGCCGATGCCGCCGCGACGGTGATCGCGAATGCGGTTGATCTGCCGGGGCATCCCGCGATCCTGCGGGTTCCGGCGAGCGAATTGCAGCCGGATAGCGATCTTGGCGCGCGGCTGGTGACGCGGGATGTGGGGCGCCTTGCGGAACACGAGATCGAGCAGGCGCTCGAGGCGGGGGCGGCGCGGGCGCGCATGCTCCTGACGTCGGGATTGATCGAGGGCGCGGCATTGCGTCTACTGGGCGAAACGCGAATTGTCGGTGCAACTGGGTTTGGCGCGCCGGCGTCGCACGCGTTTCAGGGACGAACGATAAACAACATGCTGCAGGCATGACCGGGAGCGAGGCAAGATGAGCGCCGTCATTCGCAAGATCGTCACCGTGGTCGAGGAGACCCATCTGGAGATGGGCAAGACCATCGCGCCGCCGACAAGGCGCGCCGCCGCGATTGCCGTGATCGAAAACCCCTTTGCCGGCCGCTATGTCGAAGATCTGTCGCCGCTGATCGCGATCGGCGAGGAACTCGGTGAATTGCTCTCCAAGCGGGCGGTCGTCGCGCTCGGCATCGACGGCGCCAAGGCGCACAGCTACGGCAAAGCCGCCGCCGTTGGCGAGAATGGCGAGCTCGAGCATGCGGCCGCGATCCTGCATCCGAAGATGGGTGCGCCGGTGCGCAAGGTGCTGTCGAAGGGCGCGGCGCTGATCCCGTCGTCGAAGAAGCGCTCGGGCCCCGGCACCACGCTGGATATTCCGCTCGGGCACAAGGATGCCGCCTTCGTGCGCAGCCATTTCGACGGCATGGAGGTGCAGATCAACGACGCGCCGCGGGCCAACGAGATCATGGTCGCGGTCGCGGTGACCGACAGCGGTCGGCCGCTGCCCCGCGTCGGCGGGCTGACGGTTTCTGAAGTCAAAGGCGAAGACGGATTGCGATAATCTCTTTCAAGAAAACTGGAGGACGGGATGCGTGGTTATTTCGTAGGGGCGGGATTGGCGATCGCGGTCGCGGCCATGGCAACGAGCGCCATGACGACGCAGGCCTCGGCGCAGAGTGAAATCAAGATCGGCGAGATCAACTCCTATTCGCTGCTGCCGGCGTTCACCGAGCCCTATCGCAAGGGCTGGCAGCTTGCGGTGGAGGAGATCAACGCGGCCGGCGGCATCAACGGCAAGAAGCTCGTCGTCATTTCCAAGGATGACGGCGGCAAGCCGGCGGACGCGCAGACCGCGGCCAACGAGCTGGTGTCGAGCGAAAACGTCGCGATGCTCACCGGCACGTTCCTCTCCAATATCGGTCTCGCCGTCTCTGACTTCGCCAATCAGAAGAAGGTGTTCTTCCTCGCCGCGGAGCCTCTGACCGACGCGATCACCTGGTCGAAGGGTAATCGCTACACCTTCCGCCTGCGTCCCTCCAACTACATGCAGGCCGCGATGCTGGTGGAGGAGGCGGCAAAGCTGCCCGCAAAACGCTGGGCGACGATCGCGCCGAACTACGAATACGGCCAGTCGGCGGTCGCAGTGTTCAAGAAGCTGATGTCGGAGAAGCGGCCCGATATCCAATGGGTCGACGAGCAGTGGCCGCCGCAGGGCAAGATCGACGCCGGTCCGGTGGTGCAGGCGACTGCCGCGGCGAACCCGGAAGCGATCCTCAACGTCACCTTCGGTGCCGACCTCGTCAAGCTCGTGCGCGAGGGCAACACCCGCGGCCTGTTCAAGGGCCGCACGGTGGTGAGCTTCCTGACCGGCGAGCCGGAATATCTCGACCCGCTGAAGGACGAGACGCCGGAGGGCTGGATCGTCACCGGTTATCCCTGGTACTCGATCAAGACGCCGGAGCACGACGCGTTCCTGAAGGCCTACCAGGCCAAATACAACGACTATCCGCGGCTCGGCTCCATCGTCGGCTACCAGACCATCAAGGCAGCGGCGGCGATCCTCGCCAAGGCCGGCTCGAGCGATCCGGAGAAGCTGATCGCGGCGGCGGAGGGCATCTCGATGCCGTCGCCGTTCGGCGAGATCACCTTCCGCAAGATCGATCACCAGTCGACGCTTGGCGCCTTCACCGGCAAGACCGCGCTGAAGGACGGCAAGGGCATCATGGTCGATACCGCCTATCGCAAGGGCTCGGATTATCTGCCGAGCGATGCCGAGATCGAGAAGCTGCGGCCGAAGGATTGATCTCATCTTCTCCCTCGCCCCGCTCTTGCGGGGAGAGGGGCGGGGTGAGGGGCTATCTCCACGAGTTGTGTTCGCGGAGAGTCACCCTCACCCGAAACTCAAGCTGGCGCTTGAGTTTCGACCTCTCCCCGCAAGCGGGGCGAGGTTAAGGAAAGTGACGCTTGTTATCTCCAACGCGGACCGCCCATGGCCTTCTACGTCGTCCAGTTCCTGACCGGTCTTGCCAGCGCGGCGTCGCTGTTCCTGGTCGCATCGGGTCTGTCGATCATCTTCGGCGTGACGCGGATCGTGAACTTCGCGCATGGCGCGTTCTACATGCTCGGCGCCTATGTCGCGTTCACGCTGACCGAGCGCTTCTCGGGCGCGTTCGGCTTCTGGGGCGGCATCGTCGTTGCGGCGCTCGTCGTCGCGGCGATCGGCGTGCTGGTCGAGATGGTGCTGCTGCGCCGGATCTATCATTCGCCCGAGCTGTTTCAATTGCTCGCGACCTTCGGCCTGACGCTGATGGTCGAGGACTTGGTGGTGCTGATCTGGGGCCCGGACGACCTGGTCGGCCGCCGCGCGCCCGGCTTCAAGGGCGCGATCGATTTCTTCGGCCAGAACATTCCAAGCTACGATCTGTTCCTGATCGTGCTCGGGCCGGTGGTGCTCGGCGTGCTCTGGCTGTTGTTCCAGCGCACCCGCTGGGGCGTCCTGGTGCGTGCGGCGACGCAGGACCGCGACATGGTCGCAGCGCTCGGCGTCAATCAGAAATGGCTGTTCACCAGCGTGTTCGCGCTCGGCGTCTTCCTCGCCGCGCTCGGCGGCGCGCTGCAGATCCCGCGCGATGCGGTCAACCACGCGATGGATCTGCGCGTCATCGTCGAGGTCTTCGTCGTGGTCGTGATCGGCGGCCTCGGCAGCATCATCGGCGCCTTCGTCGCGGCGGTGCTGGTGTCGGAGCTCAACGCCTTCGGCATCCTGATCTTCCCGAAGATCTCCATCATCCTGGTGTTCCTGGTGATGGCGGTGGTGCTGATCGTCCGACCGTGGGGCCTGTTCGGCAAGCCGGAGGCGCCGGCACGGCGTACGCCGGGCCTGACCGTCAATCCGTGGCGGCCGCTGACCACGAATGAACGACTTGCCGCGATCGCCGTGCTCGTGGTCGCCGCCGCCCTGCCATTCGTCGGCGGCAACTATCTGCTCACCGTCGGCTCGGAGATTGCGATCTTCGTGATCTTCGCGGTCAGCCTGCACTTCCTGATGTCGGTCGGCGGGCTCGCCTCGTTCGGCCACGCCGCCTATTTCGGTCTCGGCGCCTATGGTGTGGCGCTGCTCGCCAAGATGGCCGGCTTGCCGATGATTGCCTGCCTGCTGCTCGGCCCGCTGCTCGGACTATTGGGCGCGGCAGTGTTCGGCTTCTTCGCGGTGCAGCTCTCGGGCGTCTATTTCGCGATGCTCACCTTGGCTTTCGCGCAGATCGTCTGGTCGATCGCGTTCCAGTGGGTGTCGGTCACCGGCGGCGACAACGGCATTCTCGGCGTCTGGCCGGAAAAATGGGCGGCGAGCCCGTCGCATTTCTACTGGCTGTCGCTCGGCGTCGCCGCGCTCGCGGTGGTGATCCTGCGCATCATCGTGTTCTCGCCGTTCGGCTTCGCGCTGCGCGCCACGCGCGACTCTCCACTGCGCAGCGAAGCCGTCGGCATCAACGGCAAGCGCATCCAGTGGACCGCCTTCGTGATCGCGGGCACGGTCGCGGGTCTTGCCGGCGCGCTGTTCGCCTATCTCAAGGGCAGTGTATTCCCCGACAATATGGGTATCTCGCTCTCGGTCGATGCGCTGGTCATGGTGCTGCTCGGGGGCGTCGAGACGGTGTCGGGCGCGGTGGTCGGCGCCATCGTCTACAAGGCGCTCAACATCTGGCTGGTCAGCCAGACCGATCTCTCCAAGCTCGTGCTCGGCGGCTTTGTGGTGCTGATCGTGGTTGCGTTCCCCAAGGGTATCGTCGGCACGCTGGAAGCCTTCATGCATCGCCGCCGCAAATCCTCGTCATCGGCGTCGTCGCCATTGCTGACCTCCCGCATCGAGAGCGCAGAATGAGCATGGTCCCCACATTGCTGTCGGTCGAGGGGCTGACCAAATCCTATGGCGGCGTGCATGCCGTGCGCGGCGTCTCGTTCGAACTGCGCGCTGGCGAGATCCTGGCGCTGATCGGGCCGAATGGCGCGGGCAAGAGCACCTGCTTCGACATGCTCAACGGCCAGAACATCCCCGACAGCGGCCGCATCCGCGTGCTGGGCGCCGAGACCACCGGCAAGAAGCCGCGCGTGATCTGGCGGATGGGTGTCGGTCGCACCTTCCAGATCGCGGCGACATTCCCGACCATGACGGTGCGCGAGAACGTGCAGGTCGCGCTTGTCTCGCATGGCGGGCAGCTGTGCAATCTGTGGGCCTCGACTGCGCGTCAGGCGCGCGACGAAGCCGGGCGGCTGCTCGATCTGGTCGGCATGGGCGCCTATGCGGAGCGGCCCTGCGGCGAGCTTGCCTATGGCGACGTCAAGCGGCTGGAGCTTGCGATCGCGCTCGCCAACCAGCCAAAATTGCTCTTGATGGACGAGCCGACCGCCGGCATGGCGCCGCGCGAGCGCGTCGAGCTCATGCGGCTGACGGCGCGGATCGCGCGCGAGCAGTCGATCGGCGTTCTCTTCACCGAACACGATATGGACGTGGTGTTCGAGCATGCCGACCGCATCCTCGTGCTGAACCGCGGTACGTTGATCGCCGAAGGTTCGCCCGAAGAGGTCCGCGGCAACGCCCAGGTGCGGGCGATCTATCTCGGCGAAGGCCTGCTCTATGACGCCCGGCACCGCGAGGGAGCATCGGCATGAAGCTCACGGTGAAGGATCTCAACAGCTTCTATGGCCCGGCGCATATCCTGTTCGACATCGCGCTCGAGGTCGGCGAGGGTGAGGTGGTGGCATTGCTTGGCCGCAACGGCGCCGGCAAGTCGACCACGTTCCGTTCCATCGTCGGCCTGGTCGAGAACCGCTCCGGCCGCGTGATGTTCGAGGGCAGGGACGTCTCGGAGCTGCCGACGCATGCGATCGTGCGCGGCGGGCTCGGCTATGTGCCGGAGGAGCGGCGTATTTTCACGGATTTGACGGTCGAGGAAAATCTCGAGGTCGGCCGCCAGCCGAAGCGGGCGGGCGCGCCGCAATGGGACCGCGAGAAATTGTTCAAGCTGTTTCCCAATCTCGGCGAGATGCGCGGCCGGCCCGGCGGGCGCATGAGCGGCGGCGAGCAGCAGATGCTGACGATCGCGCGCACGCTGATGGGCAACCCGTCGCTGGTGCTGCTCGATGAGCCTTCGGAAGGCCTGTCGCCCAAGATCGTCGAGCAGATGGTCGATGCGATCCTGGCGATGAAGAAAGAGGGCGTCAGCATCGTCGTGTCAGAGCAGAATCTGCATTTCGCCCGGCTGATCTCGGATCGCGCCTACATCATCGAGCGCGGCCGGATCTGTTTTGGCGGCACCATGGCGGAACTCGATGCGCGTCCGGATATCCGTGACGCGCATCTGTCGCTGTAACGGGCGGGGTGGACAATGGCGAGGAGCGCTGTACAGAAGCGAAGCGTCAAGGCGACCAAGCCCGGCTACGTGCTGGACGAGCAGATCGGCTTCATCCTGCGCCAAGTGTCGCAGCGGCACGCCGTGATCTTCGCCCGCGAGATCGGCATCAATTTGACGCCGACGCAATGGGCGGCGCTGTCGAAGCTGTCGGAGGTCGGCGCCTGCTCGCAGAACCAACTGGGGCGGCTGACCTCGATGGACGTTGCGACCATCAAGGGCGTGATCGATCGCCTGACCGCGCGCGGCCTGACCGAGACCTCGCCCGATCCCGACGACGGCCGAAGGCTGTTGGTGAGTTTGACGCGCGCCGGCCAGCAGATGGCCGACAAGGCCGCGCCGAATGCGCTCGTGATCTCCCGGGAAACGCTGGCACCGCTCGACGCCAAGGAACGCGAGACGCTGATGGCGCTGCTCGAGAAGCTGCGGTGATTCCAAATCCATCACCGTCACCCTGAGGGGCCGCGCGAAGCGCGGCGTCTCGAAGGGGCGACGGCCACCAGCCGGGCCGTACATCCTTCGAGACGCGCGGAGCCTGTCATCGGGCCGCGCTTTGCGCGGACCCGTTGGCGCTCCTCAGGATGACGGGGCGCCTGCCGCCGCCTACTTCGCCACGATCTCCGGTACTTTTCCCGCGGGCGGGGTGTTGCGGCTGCGCTGGGTGCGGACGATGCCATCGATGATGGTCATGCCGATGCCCGGGAGATCGCCGAGTTGAACGCTCTCCAGGATGTTCTTGCCCGGCGAATGCTGCGCCTTGTCCATCAGCACGAAATCGGCCGAGCGACCGACCTCGATCAGGCCGCAATCGAGCTCGCGCATCCGCGCGGTATTGCCGGTCGCCAGGCAGAATGCGAGCTCGGCAGGCAGCTCGCCGAGCGAAGACAACAGCGACACCATGCGCAGAATGCCGAGCGGCTGCACGCCGGAGCCGGCGGGCGCGTCGGTGCCGAGGATGACACGGTGCAGATCGCCCATCTCGCGCGCGGTGCGCAGCGTGAACAGCGCCGAGCGTTCATTGCCGTTATGCACCAGCTCGAGTCCGCGCTTGCAGCCCTCGCAGATGCAGCGGATCTGGTCGTCGGGCAGCGCAGTGTGGCCGCCATTGATGTGGCCGACCACGTCGGTGTCGGCCTCCAGCACCACGTCCTTGTCGATCAAGCCGGAGCCCGGGATCGACGGGCCACCGGTGTGGATCGTGCTTTGAATGCCGTATTTGCGCGCCCAGCCGACCATTTTGCGTGCAGTGGGGCCGTCCTTGACGCCGCCGAGCCCGACCTCGCCGAGCAGCTTGACGCCGGCCGCGGCCATTTCCTTGAAATCGTCCTCGACCATCTCGCATTCGATCACGGGCGCGCCGGCATGCACCTTCACGCCGCCCGGCCGCAAGGTCCAGAACGCGCGCTGCGCGAAGATCGCCATCGCCTTGACGCCGACCACGTCGCGCGGCCGCCCGGGCATGTGCACCTCGCCGGCGGAGATCATGGTGGTGACGCCGCCATGCAGATAGCTGTCGATCCAGTTGATTTGGTTCTGCCGCGGCGTCCAGTCGCCGGCGACGGGGTGGACGTGGCTGTCGATCAGGCCGGGCGCGACCGTCGTTCCCATGGCGTCGACGATCGTGGTGGCGCCTTCGGTGTCGACGTCCTTGAGGCGGCCGATTGCAGTGATCTTGCCGTTCTCGGCGACGATGGTATCGGCATCCAGGATCGGCTTCTCCAGCGCTCCCGACAGCAAGAGCCCGATATTGCGGATCACCAGCTTGCTGGGGCCGGCGGCCTGGGGCGCGTCGTGAGCCATGGGTGTTTTCCTTCTGTTTCTGCCGAATTGCCCGGGAATTTGAGCCCGGCTTGACTTTTGGATCAAGCCGGATTATTCGTTTGTATACGAATGATCGTATACAAACGATCCGGCCGGTCAACAGGGTTCAAGTCCTTCCCCGCCGCAGCACAAATCAGGGATTGGTGCGATGAGCAATTTCAACCAGGAAAGCGTCCTCAGCGTCCACCACTGGACCGACACGCTGTTCTCCTTCAAGACCACGCGCAATCCGTCGTTCCGTTTCCGCAACGGCGAGTTCACGATGATCGGGCTCAAGGTCGGCGAGAAGCCGCTGCTGCGTGCCTACAGCGTCGCCAGCGCGAACTATGAAGACACGCTTGAGTTCTTCTCGATCAAGGTTCCGGACGGCCCGCTGACCTCGCGCCTCCAGCATCTCAAAGAGGGCGACGAGATCATCGTCAGCCGCAAGGCCACCGGCACGCTGGTCATCGACAACCTCGAGGACGGCCGCAACCTTTACCTGATCGGCACCGGCACCGGGCTGGCGCCGTTCCTCAGCGTGATCAAGGATCCCGAGACCTATGACCGCTTCGAGAAGGTCGTGCTGCTGCACGGCTGCCGCCGCGTCAAGGAGCTCGCCTATGGCGAGATGATCACCGAGAAGCTGCCGCAGGACGAACTGATCGGCGAGCTGGTGCGCGACCAGCTGATCTACTATCCGACCGTGACGCGCGACCCGTTCCGCAACCGTGGCCGCATCACCGACCTGATCACCTCGGGCAAGCTGTTCGCCGATATCGGCCTGCCGGCACTCGATGCCGCGCATGATCGCGTGATGATCTGCGGCTCGCCGGCGCTGGTTGCCGACACCCGCACGCTGCTGAATGGCCGCGGCTTCGTCGAGGGCAATCACGGCGAGCCTGCGCAGTTCGTGGTCGAGAAGGCGTTCGCCGAGCGCTGATCCTGGTTTCTTCGCACTGGCCTCCAGCCCCGGCATTGCGGAGAGTTCGCGCAACATTGCCCAGCAATTTTGCGCCGAAGCGGTGAAGCAATCCATCTTTCGGTACAGCCGAGAGCAATGGATTGCTTCCCGTCGCTTGCGATAGTCTGGTGCGGATTAGGGCCTGACCGCCGGTGTCTCGATCGGCATGCCGCGCGCCCGCGACATCAGATAGAGCTCGAGCTCGACCAGCTCGGGTGAGCCATAATCATAGGCCTGCGCGCGGATGCCGGTGATGCAGGCGCGCAGCCGCCGTTGCAGCGACCCGAGCGATTGCCATTCCAGCCGGTAGAGCGGATAGCCGGTCGGCTGACCTTGCGTGATCGCGCTGCCCGCGAGCTTCTTGTCCCAATTGTCGTCGTGGCAGTTCGCACAGGCCAGATTGAGCTGACCCTGCCGCTGCATGAACAGCGCGTGGCCCTTGTCGACGAACGGCGCGAGCTGCGGATCGTCGCCGGCTGCGATCGGCAGGCCACGCGACTGCTGCGCGACGAAAGCGGTCAGCGCCAGCAGCTCACGGCTTTCATAGGCAAAGGGTGACGCCTGCTGATGATTGGTGCGGCAGAGATTGATCCGTCCTTCGAGGTCGACCGGCCTGCCCAGCGCCTTCGCGAAGGCGGGATAATGCGCCGCGACGCCCTTCATGCTGACCCGCGCATCATTGTGGCAGTCGGCGCAGGCCTTGTCCGCGCTGCCCGCCTTGCGCTTCCATAGCGCTTCGCCGTCGAGCACCGAGAGCATGCCGGGATTGGCGGTGTCCTCGTCCTGCATCGCCTTGGTGTCCGGGCTCATGAAGCTATAGCCGGAGCGGCGCTGATCGGGCGGGATCTCGGTGGCGAGCGCCGCGCCCGCCATTGCCGTCAGCAGCACGATGCAGGCCCCAATCCTCATTCGACCGTGATCGAAGCCTGCGCGGTCTCCGAAAATCCCTTGTCGCCGATCCATTCGAACTCGAACTTGCCGCTCTCGGTCACCGTGGTGAAGAAGGTGATGAACGGATTGGCCGCGATCGCCGGATAAAGATCGGCGCGGAACACTTCCGTGCCGTTGAAGCGGCAGGTGAAGCTCGTGATGATGTCGCGCGGCACCACGTCGCCGGACGCGGTGTGGCGATAGCCGGTCTCCATGATATGCGACATCAGCGTCTTGATTTCGATGACGTCACCGCGCTTGGCCTTCTTCGGCACGTTGATCAGGGCCGACGGCATCAGATCGCCTCCTCGGTGCAGGCGGCGAGCGTCACCACGACGTCAGCGGTTGCCGACCAGAAGGTGTCGTCCGAGAGGCGCGCGATGGCAGTGACCTTCTGGCTGTCGGCGAGGCGGATCCGGGTCGACACCTGCGCACGTCCGGCGCGCGGCCCGAGATGGAAATTGCCGATATTCGGTTGCGGATTCTTCTCGTTGAAGACGTGGATGCTCTTCACATACTCGTCCGCGGTCATTGGGCTAGTGACGCTGACCGTCATCGGCACCGTGTTGCCGTTCTCGACCAGCGGCGGAATATCGAGCTTGACCTTGCCGGCGCGCACATTGGCCTCGCCGACGACGTTGCGGATCGCCGCTTGCAGCATCGCCGGCGTCGCATCGGCCGGGCGCACGATCACCAGCACGGCGGCACCGCCGGTGAGGCCCAGGAATGTGCGGCGTGTAGTGTGGTCCGAATTCGCCATTACTTGGTCCTAGTTCCGCAACGTCACAAGATACGCCACGATATCCTCGATCTGCTCCGCCGACAGGATCGGCTTGCCGCGCCACGAATTGCCGACGCGCGTGAGCCCATCGACACGATAATAGGACGGCATGATCGTCGCCGCATTGAGGTGCGACGCATCGACCAAGCGGAGCCGTAACTGCCCTTCCGACCAGCGTGCGCCGCTCCCGGAGAGGTTCGGCGCGAGGTCGCCCTGGAACGCCTGCTCGGGAAATGGGCCGCTGTGGCAGAGGATGCAAGTGGAGGAACGCTCGACGACCAGCGCTCGGCCGCGGGTGGCGTCACCGTTGGTTCCCGTCAGCGACGCTGGAATTGCGTCGCCCACGACCGTGTACGGGCGCAGCTGTTCGGCACCGGCCGGCGTGCAGGCAGCGAGCAGTCCCGCCGCGAGCAGCGTTACGGGGGCGAGCCTAGCCAAAGGCATCTCCCGTGATGGTCTTGAACCAGTCGAGCGCCTGGTCGGCCTCGCGCTGACGCACCTCTCGCGGCGCGTCGACCGGGCTCGTGGTCACCTCGGCCTCGGCGTATTGATCTTCCTTGGGCTGGTAGATGCCCGTCAGGGAGAAGGCGTAGCCGGGAGCGACCGTGTTGTAGCAGGCGCCATCGAGCCGTGGTGTCTCCGGCGGCTTGCCCGCAAGTGAATTCACGATCGCGGCTGCGCAGGCCCGGCCTTGCGCTGCTCCGGCGGAAGCGGATTTCGGAATGCCGCCGGCAATCGCGGCGTCGCCGATGACGTGGATGTTCGGCACGAGCTTCGAGGCAAAGCTGACCGGATCGATCGGGCACCAGCCGGTGTGGTCGGCGGCACCGGCGATCTCAGCGATACGCCCGGCTCGTTGTGGCGGAATCACATTGGCGACTGCGGCGGTATAGTTACCGAAGTCGGTGACGATCTCGTTGGTCGCCGGATCGACCGACGTCACGCGGCCGCCCTGCGACAGCGCGATCCGTTCGATCATGCCGGGATAGAGCTCTGCCCAGGCCTTCTCGAACAGCTTCTGCTGCGAGTAATTGTCCTTGGCGTCGAGCACCAGGATTTTTGACTTCGGTTTGTTCACCTTCAGATAATGCGCGATCAGGCTGGCGCGCTCGTAGGGGGCGGGCGGACAGCGCAGCGGCGCAGCCGGCACCGCAATCACCACGAGGCCGCCATCGTCCATGGCCTCGAGCTGCTTGCGCAGCAGCATGGTCTGCGCGCCGGCCTTCCAGGCATGCGGCATCTTCTCGGCGGTCGCCTCGTCATAGCCGGGCAGGGCGTCGAAACGCATGTCGATGCCGGGGGCGAGCACAAGCCGGTCGTAGGACAGCGTCGTGCCATCGGTGAGCGTGATGCTGCGCGCCTGCGCATCGACCTTGCTGGCCGCCTGCGCGGCGACGGTGATGCCGTCGGCCGCAACCTTGTCGTAAGTGAATTGCTGCGCGGAGAGCTCACGCAGGCCCGCGATCACCTCGTTGCTGAACGGGCAGGCGGTAAAGGTCTTGTTCGGCTCGATCAGCGCGATCTGGAGTTTGGGATCGAGCCGCCGCAGCGCCCGCGCACAGGCCGCGCCGCCGAAGCCGCCGCCGATCACCGCGATGCGCGGTGCCGCTTGCGCCAGCGCCGGACGCGCAAGTGCAGCCGCCGCTGCGACGGCAGCGGCGCCACGGATCACATCCCTGCGCGTCGGATGACGCGAGACGGCCATGCACGACAATCCGGAAATAAGGAAGCGGCGGCCAGTCGGGCCGCCGCTTCCGGTTGATCAGGCGAAGGAGATGTTCTGGTTGCGCAGCGGGAAGGAGCGGATGCGCTTTCCCGTCGCGGCGAAATAGGCGTTGAGCACCGCCGGCGCCGCAACGCCGATGGTCGGCTCGCCGACGCCGCCCCAGAACCCGCCGCTCGGCACCATCACCGATTCCACCTTCGGCATTTCGTTGATGCGCATCGAGTTGTAGGTGTCGAAATTGGTCTGCTCGATGCGGCCGTCCTTCACGGTGCAGCCGCCATAGAACAGTGCGCTGAGGCCGTAGACGAAGGAGCCCGCGATCTGCCGCTCCACCTGCGCCGGATTGACGACATAGCCGGGATCGGTGGAGGCGACGATGCGATGCACCTTGATCTTGCTGCCGTCGGTCACCGAGATCTCGGCGGCGCCGGCAACATAGCTGCCATAGCCCATCACCTGCGCGATTCCGCGATAGACGCCCTGCGGTGCCGGCGTGCCCCAGCCGATCTTCTCGGCCACGGCATTGAGCACGGCGAGATGCTTGGGGTGCTTGCCCATCAGCTTGCGGCGGAATTCGAGCGGGTCCTGGCCTGCAGCCTGGGCCAGCTCGTCTATGAAGCATTCCATGTAGATCGCGTTGTGATTGACGTTGACGCCGCGCCAGAAGCCCGGCGGCACATGCGGATTGCGCATCGCATGCTCGACCAGCAGGTTCGGTACCGAATAGCCGATCGCAGCCTCGCCGGATTGCGCGACGCCCTGGAATGCGGCGGGGTCCATGCCATTCTGCAGCGCTTCGGGGCGTACCGAGAACAGGATGGATTGACCCGACAGCCGGTAGTGCAACGCGACCAGATTGTTGTCGGCATCGAACGCGCCGGTCAGCTTGCACTGCGTGATCGGGTGATACTTGCCGTGCTGCATGTCCTCTTCGCGCGACCACAATAGCTTGATCGGCGTGCCCGGCATCTGCTTGGCGATCGCCACCGCCTGCCGCACATAGTCGGTCATGCCGCGCCGGCCGAAGCCGCCGCCGAGCATCAGCTTGTGCACGTCGACCTTGTCGGCCGGCAGGCCGGAAGCTTCGAGCGCCGCCGCGAACGCCGCCTCGCCATTCTGCGTGCCGCACCACACCTCGCATTTGTCCGGCGTGTAGAGCACGGTGGCGTTCATCGGCTCCATCGTGGCGTGGTTCTGGTAGGGGTAGCTGTAGACAGCTTCCACCTTCTTGGCCGCGCCTGCGATCGCAGCCTTGGCGTCGCCATTCTGGTTACCGACATAGGCCGGCTGGGCATTGTCGAGCCCTTCGGCCAGCCATTTCGCGATCGTCTCGCTGGAGACTTTTGCGTTGTCGCCTTCGTCCCAGACGATCGGCAGCGCGTCGAGCGCAGTCTTGGCGTGCCACCAGGTGTCGGCGACGACGGCAACGGCGCTGTCGCCGACCGGCACCACCTTCTTGACGCCCTTCATGCCGGCGATCTTGGCTTCGTCAAAGCTCTTCACCTTGCCGCCGAACACCGGGCAGTCCTTGATCGCGGCGTTCAGCATGCCCGGCAGTTTGACGTCGATGCCGTAGATCATCTTGCCGGTGGTCTTGTCGACGGTGTCGAGACGCTTCAGGCCTTTGCCGGCGATGGTCCAGTCCTTCGGGTCCTTCAGCTTGACGTCGGCCGGCGGCTCGAGCTTGGCGGCCGCTTCCGCGACCTTGCCGTAGGTCGTCGTCCTGCCTGACGGCGTATGGGTGATGACGCCGTTGGAGACCTTGCACTCCGCGGGCGGCACCTTCCACTCATTGGCCGCGGCCTGGATCAGCATCACGCGCGCAGTGGCGCCGCCCTTGCGGACATAGTCCTGCGAGGTGCGGATGCCGCGGCTGCCCCCGGTGGAAAAATCGCCCCAGGCGCGCTTGCGGGCGACGCTCTGGCCGGGCGTCGGATATTCGGTGGTGACCTTCGACCAGTCGCATTCCAGTTCTTCGGCGACGAGCTGGGCGAGGCCGGTGAGCGTGCCCTGGCCCATTTCGGAGCGGGCGATGCGGATCACCACGGTGTCGTCGGGCCGGATCACGACCCAAGCGTTGACTTCAGGCGTGTTGACCTCAGGTGCACCGTCGGCTGCGCGGACCACGGAGGGGCCACCAAACGGAAGATCGAGGCCGAGCGCGAGGCCGGCGGTTGCCGTACCGATCACGAAGGCGCGGCGATTGAGCTTTGGCATCACGTGCTGATTCATGGCTGCCTCCTCACGCGTTCGCGGCAGCATGGATCGCCTCGCGCACCTGCTGGAAGGTGCCGCAGCGGCAGATATTGGTGATGGCGTCGTTGATGTCGCTGTCGTTCGGCTTCGGGTTCTCTTTCAGCAGCGCCGCGACGGCCATGATCATGCCGCTCTGGCAATAGCCGCATTGCGGCACGTCGTTCGCGATCCAGGCGAGCTGCACCTTGTGCATCACGCCGTTGACCTCGAGACCCTCGATGGTGGTGATTTCCTTGCCGGCCGCTTCGCTGACCGTGACGCCGCAGGAGCGCATCGCGACGCCGTCGATATGCACGGTGCAGGCGCCGCATTGTGCGATGCCGCAGCCGTACTTGGTCCCCGTCAGTCCGACATTCTCTCTGATCGCCCAGAGCAGTGGGGTGTCGTCCTCGACGTCTACTGTGATTGTCTTGCCGTTGATTTTGAGGTTTGCCATCGCGATCCCCTGAATGGTCCAATCCTCCGATTGGACTCCGATGCGATGTTGGCCCTGAAACTGGAACGTTTCAAATCAAGAAAACGCGTTTGCAGCGCGGAAGAAAGTCGATCGCGCGGTGTTTGGTCACGCCCTCGCGCGCGACATGCCTGTCATGTCTTTTGCGGTGAGGCAACCGCGAGGCGCAGGAAGCTCATGACGCTGCCGAGCGCGGCAAATCCGGCACCCAGCGCCAGGGCCACGGTGGCGCCCTCGCGGTCGGCCAATGCGAAGCAGAGCGCAGCGAGGGCGGCGCCGGTGGTCTGCCCGGTCAGCCGCGCGGTCGCGACGATGCCGCTGGCGCTGCCGCTGCGATGCGACGGCGCGCTCGACATGATCGCCTTCATGTTGGGGGTCTGGAAGAAGCCGAAGCCGATGCCGCAGATCATCGTGCGCCAGACGATGTTGGCGACGCTGGGCTCCGTCGGCAGCGTGGCGAGCAGCACCATACCGAGCCCCAGCAGCAGCATGCCGATGCCGCCGAGGATGCCGGCCGGATAGCGATCCGACAGCCGGCCGCCGATCGGCGCCATGAAGGCGACCACCAGCGGCCACGGCGTCATGAAGAAGCCGGTCTCGACCTGCGAGCGGTGCAGGATGTCCTCGAAGTAGAATGGCAGCGACACGAAGGCGAGGCCCTGCACAGCGAATGAGCAGACCGCGGTCGCGGCCGACAGCGCGAAGATCGGCCGGCGGAACAGGTCGATCGGCAGCATCGGCGCCGGGTGATCGGCATGCCGCCGGGTCAGGATCCAGCCCAACAGCAACGCGCCGACAAGCTCCGCGATGACCAGCGCAGGCGCGGCCTTGTGGGCGGCACTGCCGATGCCGATGATGAACAGGCCGAGGCAGGCGCAGGCGAGCGCCGCGCCGGTGAAGTCGAAGGCGTGGGTGGCGCGCGGCGTCTTCGGCAACGTCTTCATGCCGATCAGCACAGCGATGACGCCAAAGGGAATGTTCACGGCGAACAGCCAGGGCCAGGTCCCGAGCGCGAGGATGCCGGAAGCGATCGTCGGCCCGAGCGTAAAGGCGGTCGCGACCACGAGTGCATTGTGCCCGAAGCCGCGGCCGTGCATCCGGCTCGGATAGACGAACCGCACCAGCGCGGTATTGACGCTCATCAGGCCGCTGGCGCCGAGACCCTGTAGCGTCCGCGCGACCAACAGGCTCGGTAGCGACCATGCTAGCGCGCAGCCAAGTGACGCCAACGTGAACAGCAGCAGGCCACCGAGATAGATTCGCTGGTGGCCGACGATCTCGCCGAGCGCGCCGAGCGGCAGCAAGGTTGCGACCAGGGCGATCTGATAGACGTTGACGACCCAGACCACTTCCGCAGGGCTGACATGCAGATCGCTGGCGATCGCCGGCAGCGCGATATTGGCGATCGCGGTGTCGAGCGAGGCCATCGCCAGCGCCGTGAAGATCGCGGCCACCGCCCAGCGCCGGGTCTCCCAGGGCAATCCATCGGTGATCGGCGCCGCTGCCGCGGTGGTCGGGGTCTTCTCGAGCATGCCTGAAAATGTCTCCAGGCCGCCATGTACTACGCCGTTTTCCCGTTCCCCAGTCGCGCCATTGCATGATGCGTATGCGAAGTGGCCTTGCCGGGGCGCGCCGGCAGCTTGTGGCCAGGGGCGGTCGCGGCGGAAGGACGATTCATGTCGCGAGATGCGAGACTACGTCCCCACCCAAGCCCGTCAGCGTCCGGCTCGATCGGGCGATCCAGTACGCCGCGGCCGCTCGGCTCAAGCACTGCTGTCTCTGGAATACTGGATCACCCGATTTCGCGGGTGATGACGCCGCCTGATTGAGATGATGAATCGAGACCCGTCCTCATTGTCGTCCCTGCGAAAGCAGGGACCCATAACCACAAATGGTCATTGTTGAACGAAGCTGGGACGACGAGTCCCGTTCACAACAACCGCCGCGGCATATGGGTCCCTGCTTTCGCAGGGACGACAGCGGTGGGGGCGGCGCGTGAGCGCGATCATTCCGAATTCATGTTCCCGCAATGTGTCACACAACCGCACGCAGGCGACTTTCGGATAGCTTGCGTCACAGTCGCGATCGACTACGCTTGGCATACGAGCAGGCGCGACGTCAGATCGCGCCGCAACTAGGGGAAGCGCGCATTGCACGGACCGAGCGACCGGCGCAGCGAAGCCATGCGAAGCGCCGGCGAGGGAAGCCGGCGCCGCACGCTCACCGGTCTCTGGGTCGCAACGTTGCTGGCGATCCTCACCTTCCTGGTGATCTATCCCGTCTTCATGCTGCTGCTCGGCGCGCTCACCGACACCAATCCGGTGGTCGACGGCATCCGTCTCAGCCTGAGTCACCTGTCGATCGCCAATTTCCTCGCGGTGCTGGCCAATCCGAATGTCGGCGAAGCGCTGCTCAATACGCTGATCGCCTGCGGCGGCGGCACGCTGATCGCGGTCGTGATCGGGCTCTTGTTCTCCTGGATCGTGGTTCGCACCAATACGCCGTTCAAAGGCTTCATCGCCGCGGCCAGCATCCTGCCGCTGTTCGCCCCGCCGCTGGTGGCCGGCGTCGCCTGGGCCATCCTCGGCTCGCCGAAGACCGGCCTGATCAACACGATGTTCAAGTGGATGGGATCGGACCTGCGCATCGATCTCTATTCGATGTGGGGCCTGGTGTTCGTGTTCGGCATCTACTACGCGCCTTATGTCTACATGTTCACCTCCTCGGCGTTGCGTAACATGGACCCGAGCCTGGAGGAGGCCGCGGAAATCTCGGGCGCCAGTGCGTTCGCGACGCTGTTCACGGTCACGTTCCCGCTGATCATGCCGGCGATCGTCTCGGGCATGCTGCTGTCGTTCATCGTGATGCTCGGCATCTACGGCATCCCGGCCGTGCTCGGCGCGCCGACCAATTTGAGCGTGCTCACGACCTATATCTTCAAGCTCACCAACTGGTCGCCGCCGCTCTACAACACCGCCGCCGCGGTCGCGATCATCCTGATGGTGGTCACGGGGCTCTTGGTCTATCTGCAGCAGAAGCTGCTCAGCGGGCGCAGCTACACGACCGTCGCCGGCAAGGCGTTCCGGCCGCGCAGCCTCGATCTCGGGCCGTGGCGCTGGTTGACCTTCGCCGTCGGTGTCATCTATCTCCTCATCGTGGTGGTGCTGCCGTCGCTGGCGCTGATCGTCGCGGCGTTCCGCAAGTTCATGTTCATCCGCGACGCCGCTGCTCTCTTCGACATGCGGCAATACTCGCTGATGCATTTCGAGAGTATCTTCGACAATCCGCTGACCTTGAAGTCGATCTACAACGCGCTCGAGGTCGGAATCATCACGGCGGTTGTCGGTGGCGCGCTCGCCTTTGCGATCGGCTACACCATCCATCGCACCCGCGTCGCCGGGCGCGGCGCCATCGACCTGATCTCGACGCTGCCGGTCGCGATTCCCGGGCTCGTGGTCGGCGTGGCCTATCTCTGGGCCTGGATCGGCGTGCCCGGCGGGCTCTACGGCACGATCTGGATTCTGGCGCTCGCCTTCATCGCGCGCTTCATGCCCGACACGGTGAAGGCGCTGTCGACCTCGTTCCTGCAGATCCATCGCGAGCTCGAGGAGGCCGCCTGGGTTTGCGGCCGCGGCATGCTCGGCACCATCACGTCGATCGTGCTGCCGCTGGCGCGGCCGGGCGTGCTGGCGTCAATGACGCTGCTGTTCGTGCTGGCGATCCGCGAGCTCGGCTCGTCGTTGTTTCTCTACACCAGCAACACCATGGTGATGTCGGTGCTGCTGCTCGACTATTACGAGGGCGGCAATATCGGAAAGACCGCGGCCTTCAGCCTGGTGCAGACCGTGCTGCTTGGTGTCCTGATCGGCGGCGCCAACTGGCTGTCGCGCGGGGCGGCGCAAGGCAACGTGGCGCGGACCGGATAATAGTAAATGAGGGAGGGATGGGCGATGGATAGACGAACCTTCACCACAATGGCCTTGACGGGCGTTGCAGCGCTTGCGCTGGCACCGGCCGCGCGGGCACAGGAATTCGGATCGGCAGAGCTGATCGCGGCGGCCAAGGCCGAAGGCAAGCTCGTGTTCTACACCGCGAACTTCGCCGAGATCGAGCAGCAGGTGATCAAGGCTTTCAACAAGCGCTTTCCCGAGATCAACGTCGAAATGGTCCGCGCGCCCGGTGGCCAGCTCATCACCCGTGTGAAAACGGAGGCCGCTGCCGGCAAGCTGATCGCTGATGTCGTCGACCACTCCGATCGCGCGCTGATGCAGCCGCTCGAGGATCTGTTCCAGGACTACGCGCCGCCGAATGCGGCCGACTACAGCAAGGACGCGCTGATCTCGCCGAAGCTTTGGCCGCGCGCCACGATCGCATGGTCGATCGGCTACAACACCGAGCTTGTGAAGGACCCACCGAAATCCTGGATGGATCTGACCAAGCCGCAATATGACAAGCTGATCGGGCAGGTGTTCGCGCAGTCCGGCGGCACCACGTGGACGCGGATCATGTTCGAGCGCCAGGTGCTCGGTGAGGATTACTGGGCCAAGCAGGCCGCGACCCACCCCGTGCTATATCCCTCCGGCGCGCCGACGGCCGATGCGCTGGTGCGCGGCGAGATCGCGATCGCGCCGCTGCTCTACAACGTGATCTACCAGAAGAAGAAGGACGGCGCGCCGATCGAGATCTTCTTTCCGCCGGAGGGATCTCCGGTAAATCCCTATGCAAGCGGCATTCCGAAGACGGCAGCGCATCCCAATGCGGCAAAACTGTTTTTGAACTGGTGTCTGTCGAAGGAAGGACAGACCTTCATGATCAAGGAACTCGGCAATCTCACCTCCTTGAAGGATCCGCCGGCATATCCGGAGGGGTTCGATCCCAAGGTGGTCAAGCTCTGGTACCCGAAGTTCGACGAGTATGTGAAGCTGCATGCGGCGTGGGTGGCGGAGTGGGACAAGACGTTCGGTTACCGGCAATAGGCGGCGAGGCAGGCGATGACGGCAACGCTCGAGGTCAGCGATCTCAGGAAGCAGTTTGCGATCGGCCGTCCGGCGGTCGACGGTGTCAGCTTTGGCGTGCCGGCCGGCGAGATCGTGGTGCTGCTCGGACCATCCGGCTGCGGCAAGACCACGACCCTGCGCTGCGTCGCCGGGCTCGAGCATCCGACTGGCGGCGAGATCAGCATTTCCGGGCGCGTGGTGTCGTCGCCGGCGCGCGGCATCCTGGTGCCGCCGCGCGCGCGTAATCTCGGCATGGTGTTCCAGTCCTATGCGGTATGGCCGCATATGACGGTGCGGCAGAACGTGAGCTATCCGCTGAAGCACCGCACGGTCGGACGCACCGATGCCGCCCGCATGGTCGAGGAGGCGCTGGAATTGGTCGGTCTGTCCGACTATGCCGACCGGCCGGTGGTGGCGCTGTCCGGCGGACAGATGCAGCGCGTCGCGCTGGCGCGCAGCATGGTGTACCGGCCGCAACTCTTGTTGCTCGACGAGCCGCTGTCGAACCTCGATGCCAAATTGCGCCTGCGGCTGCGCGACGACCTTCGCGTCATCCTCAAGCAGACCGGGATGACCGCGCTCTATGTCACCCATGATCAGGCCGAGGCGGTCGTGCTTGGTGACCGGATCGGCGTGATGCGCGACGGCAAGCTGTTGCAGATGGACACACCCGACGTGATCTACAACCGTCCGGCCGATCTGTTCGTCGCCAATTTCACCGGCGCCATCAACGAGCTTGCCGGCCGGCTTGTCGCCTGCAACGATGGATATGGCACGGTCGATTTCGGCGACGGCCGGCGAGGCGAGGTCGCCCTGTTCCAGCCGCTTACGCCTGACGAGAAAGTGCGCGTCGCGCTGCGGCCCGAGAATATCGCGATCGGCCGGCCCGATGGCGCCAATACATTCTCGGCAAAGGTGCTCGACCGCCGCTATCAGGGCACGCAGACCGCCTACGGGCTCGAGCTGTTCGGCAAGCGGCTGGAAGCGATCGAGCTCGGCACCGCCGCGCGGCATCAGGTCGGCGTCGAGGCACAGGTCGCCTTGCCGCGTGAATGCCTGTGGGCCTATCGCGATACTGGGACGGCGTTGCAGGACTAGCCGTGCTGCCCGATGCGCCGGCTAGCCTTCCTCCACCAGCGCGCGGATGCTTCGCGCGAGGCCAAGGATGCGCGGGCCGCATTCGCGTTCGATCTGCTCGGCGCTGAAGCGGTAGGACGGAACGCCACAATTGACCGACAGACATTCGCCGCTCGGCGTGCGATAGAGCGGGGCGGCAACGCCGAAGATCTCGCGCCGCCATTCGCCGAGCGAGACGGCAAAGCCGCGCTCGCGGCACAATTCGACGTCCGGCAAGGTGCGCTTCTGTACGTAATCGAACTCGTCGGGGCGCTCGGCCTTGACGCGCGCGACATAGCCGCCGAGCTCGTCCTCGGTGAACAATGACAGCAGCGCGCGCCCGACCGCGGTCGGAGCCAGGGTGCTGACGAAGCCGACGTCGGGCACATGTGGCGCGGTGTCCGTCGTGCGCAGCGTCTCGACATAGATGAAGTCGATCCCGAACGGCATCGCGATCGACACCGTGCCGCCGGCATAGGTCGCGAAGTCGCGCATCAGCGGACGGGCGAGCTGGCGCACCTTCAGCGCCGACAGCACGGGATAGGCGGCAGCGAGCGCGCCGAGCCCGAGCACGAAGCGGCCCTTGGCGTCGCGCCTGAGATAGCCGAGCTGCTCAAGCGTGTAGGTCAGCCGCGACACCGTCGGCCGCGACAGCCCGGTGTGCAGCGCGAGCTCGGCATTCGATAGCGACCCGGGGTGGCGGCGGAATGCCGCCAGCACGTCGAGCCCATGCGCCAGAGTGGTCGCAAAGGACGGATCCGCCTGAATTTCGGCAGGGGAAGATGCTGTCATACGGAATATTGGTCTCGGATGGCTTGTTTTGTCAATATATCGGAATGAATTTGCAAATCGTGTCGATATCGGTTTATCTGCGGGAAATAAGGACAAAGAACCGCTGGAGCGAGGCGCCCGCCGATGACGATGACCGAGCAAGCCCGAGACGCGAATCCCTCCGCGATCGACAAGGAGCGGCTGCGTCTGAAGTATCAGCAGGAGCGCAACAAGCGGCTGCGCGCGGACGGCAATGACCAGTATCTCCAGATCAAGGGCCAGCTCGCGCATTATCTCGACGATCCCTACACGCCGGTTGTCGAGCGCGGGCCGAAGACCGACCACGTCACCTTCGCCTTCATCGGCGGCGGCTTTGCCGGGCTCGCCACCGCGGCACGGCTGACCGAGGCCGGGGTCAAGGATGTCCGCATTGTCGAGAAGGGCGGCGATTTCGGCGGCACCTGGTACTGGAACCGGTATCCCGGCGCGCAATGCGACACCGCGTCGATGGTCTACATGCCGCTGCTCGAAGAAACCGGCCACATGCCGTCGGAGAAATACGCGCATGCGCCGGAAATCCTGGCGCATTGCCAACGGATCGGCAGGCAGTTCAATCTCTATGACAACGCGCTGTTTCACACCGAGGTGACGAGCCTTGATTGGGACGCGTCGCAATCGCGCTGGATCATCCGCACCACCCGAGGCGATGCCTTCACCGCGCAATATGTCGGCATCGGCACCGGGCCGCTGCATGTGCCGAAGCTGCCCGGGATTCCCGGCATCGAGCGCTTCAAGGGCCACTCGTTCCACACCAGCCGCTGGGATTACGACTACACCGGCGGTAACCCTGCGGGCGCGCTGATGGATAAGCTTGCCGACAAGCGCGTCGGCATCATCGGCACCGGCGCGACGTCGGTCCAGTGCATTCCGCACCTCGCGCGAGCCTGCAAGGAGCTCTACGTGTTCCAGCGCACGCCGTCGTCGGTCGACGTGCGCGGCAACGGCCCGATCGATCCCGCCTGGTTTGCCGATATCGCGACGCCGGGCTGGCAACAGCGCTGGCTGGAGAATTTCACCGCCAACCAGGCCGGCGGATCGGCCGAGGAAGATCTGGTGCAGGACGGCTGGACCGATCTGTCGAAGCGGATCCGCGCCAAGGTGATGCTGCTGCCGCGCGAGCAGCGCACCGTGGAGAATATGCGGGCGGTGTTCGAGGATTCCGACTTCGAGAAGATGGAGGAGATCCGCAACCGGGTCGACACCATCGTGGGCGATCCCAAGACGGCCAGGGATCTCAAGGCCTGGTACGGCCAGCTCTGCAAGCGGCCGTGCTTCCACGACGCCTATCTTCAGGCATTCAACACCCCTGGTACCCATCTGGTCGATACCGACGGCAAGGGCGTCGAGGAGATCACCGAGAACGGCATCGTCGTCGCGGGCAAGGAATACAAGCTCGACTGCATCATCTATGCGTCCGGCTTCGAGGTCGGCACCGAGTACAAGCGCCGCGCCGGCTTCGATCTGACCGGCCGCGGCGGCATCAAGCTGTCGGAGCACTGGGCGCAGGGCATGCGCAGCAAGCACGGTATCCACGTGCACGGCTTCCCCAACGTGTTCTTCGTGCAGCCGACGCAGGGCGCCAATCTGATCTCCAACGTGCCGCACAATCTGACCGAAGCGGCGCGGACCATCGCGCTGATGGTCGCGCATGCGCAGGACAACGGCCTCAAGGAAATCGAGGTCAGCAAGGAAGCCGAGGATCGCTGGGTCGAGCTGCTGTTGACTGCGGTCGGCCGGATGATCGGTGGCCCCGATTGCACGCCCGGCTATTACAACAATGAGGGACGCGAGCCGGGGCCTGCGGCCAAGCTCAATGTGGGTTATCCGGCCGGTGCATTGGCCTACTTCAAATATATCGACGGCTGGCGCAGCAACGGCCAGTTCGAAGGCGTGCAGTTCCGCTGAGCGACGCACGATCGAAACCGATGACCGTCTGACGAGGAGTGCTTGAGCAATGACCCAGACAAATGCAGGTGAAACGTCGCCTCAAGGTCCAAAGGCGGCATCCGCGCCGGTCATCGCGCAGCACGAGGCGACGCTGAAGGCGCTGCCGTTCGCCGACGCCAGGGATTTCGACGACGCCGCACGCGGCTTCCTCGGCACCATCGAGAATGCGCGCGTCACCTCGGCGCAGGGCAGGGTGGTCTGGAGCCTCGAGCCTTACGGCTTCCTGTCCGACGAGAAAGCGCCCGCGACCGTCGATCCGAGCCTGTGGCGGCAGTCGCGGCTCAATATGCATCACGGCCTGTTCGAGGTGGTGCCGGGCGTTTACCAGGTGCGCGGCCTCGACATCGCCAACATGACGCTGATCGAGGGGGACAAGGGGGTCATCGTGGTCGACACGCTGACCTCGATCGAGGGCGCGCGCGCCGCGATGGAATTGTACTTCCAGCATCGCGGCAAGCGGCCGGTCGCCGCCGTGATCTTCACCCACACCCACACCGACCATTGGGGCGGCGCCCGCGGTGTGCTCGACGATGCCATGCTGGCGGCGGGCGTGCCGATCATCGCACCGAACTTCTTCATGGAGCACGCGGTCTCCGAGAACATCATCGCGGGACCCGCGATGCTGCGCCGCGCGCAGTACCAGTTCGGGCCGTTCCTCGCCAAGGGCGTGCGCGGCCATGTCGATTGCGGCCTCGGCAAGACCATGGCGGCGGGCGGCGTCGCGTTGCTGCGACCGTCCGATCTGATCATCGCGACCGGCGACAAGCGCGTGATCGACGGCGTCGAGTTCGAATTCCAGATGGCGCCGAACAGCGAGGCGCCGGCGGAGATGCATTTCTTCATCCCACGCTACAAGCTCCTGAACCTCGCGGAAAACTGCACGCACAATTTCCACAACCTGCTGCCGTTCCGCGGCGCCGACGTGCGCGACGCGCTGGCGTGGTCGAAATATCTCGGCGAAGCCTTGCAGATGTGGGGCGGCAAGGCCGAGGCGATGTGCGGCCAGCACCACTGGCCGGTGTGGGGGCGCGAGCGGATCGACACCATGATCCGCGAGCAGCGCGATCTCTATAAATACGCGCACGATCAGACCATCCGGCTGATGAACCACGGGCTCAACGCGGCCGAGATCGCGGAGACGATCCGGCTGCCGCAGAGTCTCGAGGGCGCCTGGCACGGCCGCGGCTATTACGGCCACATCAGGCACAATGTGAAGGCGATCTACCAGAAGTATCTTGGTTGGTACGACGCCAATCCGGTCAATCTCGATGCCTTGCCGCCGGTCGAGGCCGGCAAGAAGTATGTCGAGTATATGGGCGGTGCCGATGCGATCCTGAAACGCGCTGCCGGCGACTTCGCCAAGGGCGAATTCCGCTTCGTGGCGCAAGCCGTCAGCCATCTCGTGTTCGCCGAGCCGGACAATCAGGCTGCCCGCGCGCTGCTGGCCGATACGTTCGAGCAGCTCGGCTACGCCGCCGAAAGTTCGACCTGGCGCAACGCCTATCTGTTCGGCGCGCAGGAGCTGCGGCAAGGCATGCCGAAGACTCCGCCCCGCTCGCCAATGCCGCGCGAGACGCTGGCAGCGCTGCGCACCGAGCAGCTCTGGGACGTGCTCGGCGTCCGCCTCAACGGCCCCAAGGCCGAAGGCAAGCGCATCGTCCTGAACTGGAGCTTTACCGACACCGGTGAGACCTTTGTCCTCAATCTCGAGAATTCGGCGCTGACTTACGTTGCGGGCGCGCAGGCCGCCGATGCGCATGCGAGCTTCACGCTGGCGCGCAGCGTACTCGATGAGGTCATCGCCAAGCTGACCACGTTCCCGGACGCCGTCGGCGCCGGGAAAGTCAAGGTAACAGGCGAGCCGCTGCGGCTCGGCGAATTGATGATGCTGATGGATGAATTCCCGCGGATGTTCGAGATCGTCGAGCCAAAGCGGACGGTGGTGACGTAAGGCCGCGTAGGGTGGGCAAAGGCGCGAAGCGCCGTGCCCACCATCCATGTCGTGCTCGCTGTGGTGGGCACGCTTGCGCTTTTGCCCACCCTACGAATTTCACTCGTATCTCAAATCCCGAGATACGCCGCCTGCACCTGCTTGTTGTCGGCGAGCTCGGCGCTCGAGCCCTGCATGATCACGTTGCCGCTTTCCAGCACGTAGGCGCGCTGCACCAGTGACAGCGCGCGGCTGACATTCTGCTCGACCAGCAGGATCGCTGTGCCCATCTTGTGGATCTCGCCGATCTTCTCGAAGGTGACGTCGGTCATGACCGGCGCCAGGCCGAGCGAGGGCTCGTCCAGCATCAAGAGGCGCGGCTTCAGCATCAGCCCGCGGCCGACCGCGACCATCTGCTGCTCGCCGCCGCTCATGGTGCCGGCAAGCTGCTTCCTGCGGTCGGCGAGCCGCGGGAAGATGCTGAAGACGAGCTCCATCGTGCGCGCCCGATCCGCCTTGGCCTTCGGCGTATAGGCGCCGATCTCGAGGTTCTCCTGCACGGTCATTTCCGGAAACACCTGGCGGCCTTCCGGGACATGCGCGATGCCGAGCTCCGGGATCCGGTACGGCGGCAGCGTGGCGAGGTCGACGCCGTCGAACGTGACCTTGCCTCCGAACAGTCTGACGAGGCCGGAGACCGCGCGCAGCGTTGTGCTCTTGCCGGCGCCGTTGGCTCCTAACAAGCCGACGGCTTCGCCTTCGCCAATGGAGATGCTGACATTGGTGATGGCGGGGACCGAGCCGTAGCTCGCGCTGACGCCGGAGAGCTCAAGCATGGGCGTCTCCCTGCGCCGGCGGATGCACGTAGGAGCCGAGATAGGCGCGGATCACCTCTGGGTTCTCCACGATCTCCTTCGGCGCGCCCTCGGCGATCTTCTGGCCGTGGTCGAGCACCACGATGTGGCGGGCCACCGCCATGATCGCGCGCATCACGTGCTCGACGATCACGATGGTCAGGCCGCTGGCGGAGAGTTTTTTCACCAGCGCCACCGCCTGGTCGATCTCGGCCGGGTTGAGTCCGGCCATCACCTCGTCGAGCAGCAGGATCCTCGGCTGCGTCGCCAGCGCGCGGGCCATCTCGAGGCGGCGCTGGTCGATGGTGGTGAGGTCCTTGGCCGGTATCTGCTCCTTGGGGCCGAGGCCGACGAACTCGATCGCCTCGCGCGCCTTCTTTTGCGCGGCGGCGACGTGGCGGTCACGCAGGAAGGCGCCGGTCATCACATTGGCAAGCACCGTCATCGCGCCGAACGGTTTTGCAACCTGGAACGTGCGGGCCATCCCGAGCGCGCAGACATCGTGCGGCTTGAGCCCCACGACCTCCTGGCCAAAGGCGAGCACCGAGCCGGAGTCCGGGCGGTGAAATCCCGTGATCAAATGAAAGCTCGTGGTCTTGCCGGCGCCGTTCGGCCCGATCAGTGCGACCGTTTCGTTCTCTTGCACGGTGAAGCTGACGTCCTGCACGGCGCGCAGGCCGCCGAAGCGCTTGCTGAGACCCTTGATGACCAGTGCTTCTGCCATCGCCACTGCCTCAGGCACGCGCCGGCTTGCGCCGGAGATAGCGGTGATAGACGTCGGTCGCGAACCCGATCAGCCCGGTCGGCCGCCACAGGATGACCGCCATCAGGATCAGGCTGTAGACCGTGAGCTGGATGCCGCCGACCGAGCTGCCGAGCCAGCTTTGCAGCAGCGCCGAAGTGGTCTCCAGCAGCACCGTGCCGATCACAGGCCCCCACAGCGTGCCGATGCCGCCGACGATCGACACCAGCGCCGCCTCGATCGAGACGTTGAAGCTGAACGCGGTCGCCGGATCGATGAAGTAGATGTACTGGGTATAGAAGGTGCCGGCGAGCGCAGTCAGGAAGGCGCTGATCATGTAGATGTCGCGCTTGACCTTCGGCGCGTTGACGCCGATCGCCTCGGCCGCGTCCTCATCCTCGCCGATCGCGACGAGATAGTAGCCGATCCAGGATTTCTCGATCCTGTGGGTGATCCAGAGCCCGACGACGAGCAGGCCGAGCACGACGTAGTAATAGGACGACTTCTCCTCGAACTGCATCATCAGCGGCGCGCTGCCGAGGTTCGGAATCGTGGTGCCCTCGGCGCCCCAGGCGAAGTCGCGGAATTTGAGGAAGATCAGCATCAATACTTGCGCCGTCGCGATCGTCGCGATGGTGAAGTAGGGCCCGCGTAGGCGGAAGCAGAGCCAACCGATCGGCAGGCTCGCGAGCATTGCGACCACGCCGCCCGCGACCATCCCGATCCACGGCGAGATGCCGTAGTTCACCTGCATGATGGTCGAGGTGTAGGCGCCGAGCCCGAAATAGGCGGCGTGCCCGAGTGACAGCTGCTTGGCATAGCCGCCCATCAGGTTCCAGGCGACGCCGATGAAGGAGAACAAGAGAATGCGGATGAAGATATCGATCGCAAACGACGAGGTGACGAGCTGGGGCAAGGCGAGCATGACGACAGCCCCGATCGCCAGCCACAGCCATTTCATGGTGCCTGAGGTCTGCATCAGCGGCCCCTCCTGGCGCCGAGGCCGCTCGGCCTGAAGGCAAGCGTCAGCAGCAGCAGCCCGAACACCACGATCAGGCCGGAATCGGCGCCGACGAACTGGATGCCGAGCGATTCCGCCACGCCCATCATCAGGCTCGCGACCAGCGCGCCCATCACATTGCCGAGCGTGCCCATCACGACCGCGACGAACGCCATCAGCACGAACACCTGGCCGACGAACGGATAGGCCGAGTAGAACGGCATCAGCAGCGAACCGGCGGCGCCCGCGAGCGCCAGCGCGGTGCCGAACGCGACCGCGAACACGCGGTTGGGATTGATCCCCATCAGCATCGCGACGTCGCGGTTCTGCGACGCTGCGCGCATCGCGCGGCCGAGATCGGTGGTGTGCAGGAACACCCAGAGCAGGCCGCTGAGCGCCATCGCGACTGCAAAGGCGATCAGCTTTGCCACCGGAATGTACAGCCCGCCGATGTGCCACGCTTCATCGGAATAGGACGTGTGGACGGTGCGGTAGTTGGCGCTGAACAGCATCAGCGAGAGATTGAGCAGCAATAGCGACAGCGCGAAGGTCAGGAAGATCTGCGGCATGTCGTTCGGCCCGAGCACCCTGCGGATCAGGAAATGCTGGATCAGGACGCCGGCGAGGAACAGCACCGGCATCGAGACCACAAGCGAGACCAGCGGATCGATGCCGAACTGGGTGGCGAGGAAGAACGAGATATACATCCCGAGCATCACGAACTCGCCCTGTGCGAAATTCACGATCTTGACCACGCCGAAGATCAGCGTGACGCCGATGCTGACAAGCGCGTAGATGCCGCCGATGAGCAGGCCGTTGATCACAGCCTGGGCCAGTGTCTCCCACATCTGATCCGACCGCGCTCAGGTCTTCAGCAGCGGGGCGCGGGCGTCTTCCTTCGGGAAGATGCTGGCGAGATCGGCGTTCTGCCACTGCACGCCGACCGGACGGCCGTAGACGTTCTTGCCGTCGGGCCCGAACTTCACCTTGCCGCCCGGCGCCATCGCCGCATAGCCGGAGGAGACGTCGAGCGTCGACAGCGCATCGCGCACCTTCTTCGGATCGGCGGACGCGGCGCGCTCCAGCGCGTCGGCCAGCATGAAGGTCTGCGCAACCAGGCCGCCGGCATATTCGAACGCGAACTCGCCGGTGCGCTTCTTGAACTCGGCGTTGACCTTCTGCGCATCCTCGTTGACGTCGTGGTTCCAGTGCGCGACGCCTTGCAGACCCTCGGCCGCCTTGCCGACATTCTTGTAGAAGTCCGGCATCACGAAGCCGCCCGAGCCGCCATTGATCGCGATGTCGAGCCCGACCTGCTTCACGGTGCGCACGATCAGGATCAGGTCGTTGAGGTAGGACAGCGAGAACAGCGTGTTGGCGCCGGAGGCCTTGACCTTGTTGATCAGCGGGCTGGCATCGGTGAAGCCGGCTGAGTACGGCTCGAACATCACGATCTCGACGCCTTCGCCTGGCGCCAGCTCCTTCAGCCCGTTCGAGGTCGAGGTGCCGAACGCGGTGTTCTCGAAGATGACGGCGACCTTGGCCTGTTCGCTGACAAGCTTCGCCATCTGCAACTGCGCCTTGGCGAATTGCGAGGCGCGCGCGAACGGGGTGAAGGTGTAGCTGCGGCCCTTGTTGAGCTGGTCGGAGCTCGATCCCGTGATGATCGGAACTCGGGCGCGCTCGCAGACCTCGCTGGCAATCAAGGTCAGCGCGCTGGCGTAGCAGCCATGGATCGCCGACAGCTTGTTGCCGGTGATCAGGCGGTCGGTCTCGGTGCGCGTCACCGTGGTGTCGCTCTGCACGTCGGAGACGATTAGGTTGAGCTTGGCGCCGCCGAGCGATTTGATGCCGCCGGCCTCGTTGACCATGTCGACCGCGAGCTTGGCCGCGGCCACGCAGCCGATACCGATCTGCGCCATGCTGCCGGTGCTCGGATAGAGCGCGCCGATGTTGATCGGATCGGCGGCCCAGCCGCGCAGCGGGACGGCGCCGAAGGCGCCGGCCGCCAGCACGCCGCCGGTTTTGACCAGGAACTTACGGCGGTTCAGTTTCGTTCGTGAGGCGTTGGTCGGCGCGGCATTATTAATGGCCGATGGCTTGCGGTCCCCTGGCATGGCGTTCCCCCTGTGCGACCGCGGCACGGTTGCTCCGCCCGCTCGCTTATTATTTTTTGCTCAAGCGAGGCGCATAAGAGCACGTAATCCGGCAATCGCAAAGGCGATATCGGACGGACTCATGGGGATACGCATGATGACTGGTGCATCGCAGCAATCGCGCGACGCGCGCATGGAAACGGCTTCACTGTGTGGGAGTTGCCGCCGAACGTGACGGTATTATTGACAATCGAATGACCCGACGGACCGGCACTGATGGTGCCGGCCGGCCCGCCGGATCATTCGATCGGCCGCTGCAACCTTCTATTCGGCGCTCGACACGAGCTTGAAACGCGGCTTGGCTTCCATCAGGCCGCGATAGGCGGCGAGATAGTCGAGCGCCATCCGGCGCGCGGTGAAGCGGGTCTCGAACTGCTTGCGGATCGCGTCGCGGTTGAGCGTCGACAGCCGACCGACCGAGGAGATTGCGCTGATCTCGTCTTCGACGATGAAGCCGGTCAGACCATCCTCGATGATCTCCGGCACCGAGCCGCGGTTATAGGCGATCACGGGCGTGCCGCAGGCCATCGCCTCGATCATCACGAGGCCGAACGGCTCCGGCCAGTCGATCGGAACCAGGAGGCCGATCGCGCCGCTGAGAAAATCCGGCTTCTCGCGGTCGCTGATCTCGCCGATGAACTCGACCAGCGGATTGTTGGTGATCTGAGGCTTGATCAACTCATCGTAATATTCCTGGTCGGCGCGATCGACCTTGGCCGCGATCTTCAGCGGAATGCCGCAGCGGGTTGCAATCTTGATCGCACGATCGACGCCTTTCTCCGGCGCAATGCGCCCGAGAACGGCGAGATAGGACTGCTTGGCCGGTTGCGGCGTCAACAGATTCTCCGGCAGGCCATGGTGGATGGTGCGCACCCAATTCGCCTGCGGAACCGGCCGTCGCTGCGCGTTGGAGATCGAGATCACAGGGATCTTGGAGAAGGTGTTGAAGACCGGCTGATGCTCCGGCAGGTCGAGCCGGCCGTGCAGCGTGGTCACGAATGGCGTCGGCTGTCGGGTGAACAGCGACCAGGGGTAATAGTCGAGATGGCAGTGCAGGAAGTCGAACTCCTCATCGTCGGCTTTCTGCCGGACGCGCTCCAGCATCACCATGTGCAGCGCATTGGGATCGCGGACGGAGCCGTCGAGGCGCAGCGCCTTCGGCCAGGTCGCATCGAGCTTCGCGGAGGTCTGTGAATCGCCACTGGCGAACAACGTTACGTCATGTCCAAGTGTTACAAGTTCTTCGGTCAGCCAGTGCACGACCCGTTCGGTGCCGCCGTAGAGTTTTGGGGGAACAGCCTCCGTCAGCGGGGCAACCTGCGCGATGCGCATTTCTCCGTCTCCTGTTTGTAATGTGAGTGGACCAGACCCTCAGCCCTCTGATGGCACCGGACATGCCGAAGACGGGAACGTTCTCGCACGTGCGAGGTTCCTTATGTGTGAGAGATCTGCCGCTTCTTTCTTCCATCACACTGTGGTCTTGCTGATGCCATCTCGCTCCAACACGTTTTTGCCGACGCCAGCGTTGCAAAATTGTTGCGCAGTGATGGCTGCATCAAGGAATCCCACCGCCGCCCTTCACGTCATCGTGCACGAGAGCTTGGACTAAAATTTTCTCGTTCACCTTCAACAGCTTTTGCAGGACGTCATGGACCATCTGTCAGGATACGCGCACCGTCCGTTCCCCTTTGTGCTGCGCTATCTGCGCCGGCGGCTTCCGTCGCATGTTGTAATCTTGTCGGCCGTGGTTGCGGCGGTTGCCTGTTCGGTGGGCACGCAATACGGCGTGAAGAATCTGGTCGACGCGTTGTCGGCCGGACCGTCGGCCGCGAATGGCGTATGGCTGGCATTCGCTCTGCTCATGTCGCTGATCGCTGCCGACAACTTCATGTGGCGGATCGCGAGCTGGACGGCGAGCTACACCTTTGTCAGCGTCACCGGCGACCTGCGCCGCGACATGTTCCGTCATCTCACCGGCCACGCGCCGAGCTATTTCACTGACCGGCTGCCGGGCATGTTGACCAGCCGGATCACGGCGACATCGAACGCGGTGTTCACCGTCGAGAACATGTTCGTATGGAATGTGTTGCCGCCGTGCATCGCAACCTTTGCCGCGATCACCTTGGTTGGAACCGTAAGCCTGACAATGTCAGCCGTGCTGATCCTGATCGCGGGAACCATGGTGGTGGCGATGTTCCGCATGGCCGCCGCCGGCCGACCCTTGCATGACGATTTCGCCAACCGGGCGGCCGCCGTCGATGGCGAGATGGTCGATGTGATCAACAATCTGCCGTTGGTGCGCGCGTTCTGCGGCCTCGGCTATGAGCACGACCGCTTCGACGCGACCGTCAATCGGGAACTCGTCGCGCGCGGCCGTTCCCTGCGTTATCTCGAAAAGCTCCGGCTGGTTCACGCCGGCGTGACCGTGATCCTCACGATCGCGATGCTGGCCTGGGCGCTCTCGCTCTGGCAGCAGGGCCAGGCCACCACCGGCGACGTGGTGCTGGTCTGCACGCTCGGCATCTCGATCCTCAGCGCCACTCGCGATCTCGCCGTCGCGCTGGTCGACGTCACCCAGCATGTCGCGCGCCTGACCGAGGCGCTGGCGACGCTGCTGCAGCCGCATGAGCTGAAGGACCATCCGGAAGCCGAGGTGCTGGTGAAGAGCGGCGCGGCGATCGCCTTCAACAACGTCTCGTTCCGCTATCCCGGCGGCCTACAGGTGTTCGAGCGCTTCAGCCTGCGCATCCAGCCCGGCCAACGGGTCGGGCTGGTCGGCCAGTCCGGCGGCGGCAAGTCAACATTGTTTACCCTTCTGCAGCGCTTCTACGATGTCGAGCAGGGCAACATCACGGTCGACGGCCAGGACATCTCGCGCGTGACCCAGCAGAGCCTGCGCGCGGCGATCTCGGTGGTGCCGCAGGATATCTCGCTGTTCCACCGTTCGATCCTGGAGAACATCCGTTACGGAAGGCCTGATGCCACCGACGACGAGGTGCTGCGGGCGGCCATTGCGGCGCGCTGCGACTTCATCGAGACCTTGCCCGAGGGCATGAACACCATCGTCGGTGACCGCGGCGTCAAGGTGTCCGGCGGCCAGCGCCAGCGCATTGCGATCGCGCGCGCCTTCCTGAAGGATGCGCCGATCCTGCTGCTCGACGAGGCCACTGCGGCGCTCGATGCGGACTCCGAGGAGGCGATCCGCGAGGCGTTGTCGCGACTGATGCGCGGGCGTACGGTGGTCGCGATCGCGCACCGCCTCGCGACCTTGCGCAGCTTCGACCGCGTGGTTGTGCTGCAGGGCGGCCGGATCGTCGAGGACGGTCCGCCCGATATCCTCGTGAAGGGCAGGGGCCCCTACCGCGACCTGGTCGCGCGCGAGATGGGCCGCCTCTCCACCAGCGCGGCCTGACCCCGCGTCATCAAGCGTGTCGTTGCGTTCCGGTGCGTTCGTTCGAACCGAGAGTCGGGACTTGAGCCAAGCAAGGTCGCCAGAGGTTCAGATGGCAGCTGACGTCGTTACGCAGATCATCACTGCTCGCATCACCGAGCACGTCGCCGAATCGCCGTTCTACATTCCGATGACCGGGCCCGCAGCCCGGCCGCGGCGCTCGCTCAAGCATGACGACACCTTCATCGTGCTCGATAGCCATGGCGATATCGGTGCCTCGGCCGGCGGCCCCGATGGCCTGTTCAACGCCGACACGCGCTACCTCGCGCGGCTGGAAATGGTGCTGGAGGACGTGCAGCCGCTGCTGCTCGGCTCCAACATGCGCGACGACAATTCGGCGCTGACGGTCGATCTCACCAATTCAGACGTCTATCGTGACGGCCGCCTGACCTTGCCGAAGGACACGCTGCACATCGTGCGCTCGATCTTCCTGTGGCGCGGCACCGCCTATCAGCGCATCGGCCTGCAGAACCACGGCGATCATGCCGCGAGCTTCGATCTCACGCTGCTGTTCGACAATGATTTCGCCGATTTGTTCGAGGTGCGCGGCGAGCGGCGGTCGCGGCGCGGCATCGGCTCGAGCAAGTTGCTCGGTCCGACCGACGTCGTGCTGGAATATTGCGGCCTCGACGAGCAGGCGCGGATCACCGCGCTGCATTTCGACCCGCGACCGACGCGGTTGTCGGTCAACGCTGCGACCTACCATTTCGACCTCGAGCCCGCGCAGGTCACTTCGCTGTTCGTCGCGGTGTCCTGCAACAAGCCGATCATGCAGAAACCGGTACCGTTCTTCCGTGGGTTGTTGGCGCATCGCCGCGAGATGCGCAACTCGTCGGCCGGCGCGGCCTCGATCGAGACCTCGAACAACATCTTCAACGAGGTGCTGTGCCAGGCGATGGCCGACCTCAACATGCTGATGACGGAAACGCCGCAGGGCCGTTACCCGTATGCCGGCATTCCCTGGTATTCGACGACGTTCGGCCGCGACGGGCTGATCACCGCGCTGCAGATGCTGTGGGTCGATCCCCGCATCGCCAAGGGCGTGCTGAAGCGGCTGGCGCTGTTCCAGGCCAGGGCGGTCGATCCGCTGGCCGATGCCGCGCCGGGCAAGATCCTGCACGAGATGCGCGGCGGCGAGATGGCCGCGCTTCGCGAGGTGCCGTTCGCGCATTATTACGGCAGCGTCGATTCGACCCCGCTGTTCGTGCTGCTGGCCGGGCTCTATCTGGGGCGCACCGGCGATCTGGAGACGTTGCGCGAGCTGTGGCCTGCGGTCGAGGCCGGGCTGCAATGGATCGATGGCCCGGGCGATCCGGATCGCGACGGCTTCGTCGAATATCAGCGCGCCACCGATCAAGGCCTCCGGAACCAGGGCTGGAAGGATTCCTTCGACGCCATCTTCCACGCCGACGGCACGCTTGCCGAGGGCAATATCGCACTGGCGGAAGTGCAGGGCTATGTGTTCGCCGGCAAGCAGCTCGCCGCGCGTACGGCGCGCATCCTCGGCTTCGCCGACAAGGCGGCGAAGCTTGATGCAGAGGCCGAGCAGCTGCGCGAGCGCTTCGAAGCGGCATTCTGGTGCGAAGAGCTCGGCACCTATGCGCTGGCGCTCGACGGCGCCAAGCGGCCCTGCAAGGTGCGCACCTCGAACGCCGGGCAGACCTTGTTTTCCGGCATGGTGAGTCAGGACCGCGCGCGACGGGTCGCCGCCGATCTGATGAGCCAGAAATTCTTCTCGGGCTGGGGCATCCGGACCGTCGCCGTAGGCGAGGCGCGCTACAACCCGATGTCCTATCACGACGGCTCGATCTGGCCGCATGACAATGCGCTGATCGCACTCGGACTGGCCCGCTATGGCCTCAAGGATTCGGTCGCGCATCTGTTCAAGGGATTGTTCGACGCTGCAAGCTACATGGAGTTGCGACGGCTGCCGGAGCTGTTCTGCGGCTTCCGCCGCGAACGAAGGCGCGGCCCGGTGCTCTATCCCGTCGCTTGCGCACCGCAGGCCTGGGCGAGCGCGACGCCGTTCACGCTGCTGGAGGCCGCGCTCGGGCTCGAATTCGACACCGTGCGCGGCGAGATCCGGTTGCGCGATCCGCGGTTGCCGGAATTCCTCAACGACGTGGTGCTGCGCGACCTCCGGCTCGGCACGTCCAGTGTCGATCTGCGGCTGCGTCGCCACGGCGACGAGGTGTCACTCGAAGTGCTGCGCACGCGTGGCCAGATCCAGGTGTCGATCGTGCTGACGCATTGAGCGTCGTGGCGCGATGGACCAGGCAATCGTGGGGAGAGGTAGATGCGTCCAGGGATCATGATTATGCTGGTCGCAGCGATGCTGCTGACATGCGCAGATGTCCGTGCCGCGGACGATGTATCGCCGGCGCCGACGCCATCCCCGCCGCCAGCCGCTCAAGCGCCGCCAGCAGCTCCTGCGGCACCGAAGGAGCAGGCCAAGGAGTCGCCGCCGCCGTCGGTGACCGTGATCGGCGCGCGCGATGCGCACGGCATTCTCGGGCGCGACGTACGCAGCTCCGCCAATGAGGACATGGGCCGCATCGTCGACGTCATCGTCGATCGCGACGGCAAGGTGCGCGCCGCGGTGATCGATTTCGGCGGCTTCCTTGGCGTCGGCAGCCGCAAGATCGTGGTCGATTGGAACGCGCTGCGCTTCGCCGGCGTTTCCAGCAAGAGCGACAGCATCACGCTGGACCTCAACAAGCAGCAGGTGAGCGCTGCACCGGAATACAAGGAAGATACGCCGCTGATCGTGCTGGGCGCGGCCGGCAATCTCCATCCATGGGATTACGAGCATTAGGGGGCTGAAACTGGTCGCGCGTCCGAACTCTTCATTCGGGACGGTTGGCGACGATCGTGGTGAGCGATCAGCCGGCAGCACCAACATTGTGTCGATTGTCCCCGATCAGCCCAGTCCGGAGCCGCCGCGCGGGCCGTCGCGCGAAAGCCAGCGCGGCCTCGACTGGTTCATCTTCTTCCTGGCCGACGTGCAGACCGGATTCGGTCCGTTCATCGCGGTCTATCTGACGACGCAGAAATGGACCCAGGTCGAGATCGGCTTCGTGCTCTCGATCGGCGGCATCATCGGCCTGCTCGGCCAGATGCCCGGCGGGGCGATCGTCGACGCGGCGCGCTCGGAACGGGTGGTCGCAGGCTGCGCGGTCGCTGCGATCGGATCGGCCGCGCTGGCCTACGCGCTGTGGCCGATCTTCCCGGTCGTGACGCTCGCCGCGACGCTGCACGCGCTTGCAAGCTGCGTGCTGGGACCTGCGATCGCCGCGATCAGCCTCGGCCTGGTCGGGCCGCTTGCGATCGGCGAGCGGCTCGGCCGCAACGCGCGCTTCGCCTCGCTCGGCAGCGGCTCGGCTGCGGCGCTGATGGGCGCTTGCGGTTATTTTCTGTCGAGCCGTTCCGTGTTCCTCGTCACCTTCATCCTGGCGATCCCGACCTTGTTGTCGCTGGCACGGATTCGCGAGCGCGAGATCGACATCGCGCAGGCTCACGGTGAGGTGAAGCGTGAGGTTCCCGACAAGCGCGCCACCAGCGTCTTCACTCTGGTACGACACCGGACGCTCCTGATCTTCGCCGGCGCGATGATGCTGTTCCAGCTGGCCAATGCCGCGATGCTGCCGCTGATGGCGGGCGTCGTCACCACGCGCTCGAGCCAATGGGCGCCGGTCCTGATCGCGGCCTGCATCATTGTGCCGCAGGCGATCGTCGCGCTGTGCTCGCCGTCGGTCGGCCGCAAGGCCCAAATCATCGGCCGGCGGCCATTGCTCCTGTTGGCCTTCGCCTCGCTGGCGATCCGCGGCCTGCTGTTCGCAACGGTGCGTGATCCCTATCTGCTGGTCGTGGTGCAGATATTCGACGGCATCACCGCGGCGATCTTCAGCGTGCTGGTGCCGCTGATCGTGGCCGACGTGGCGTTCGGCAGCGGCCATTTCAACCTGGCGCAGGGCATTGTCGGCACCGCGGTCGGCATCGGCGCCTCGCTCAGCACGGTGCTGGCCGGTTATGTCAGCGACAAGCTCGGCAGCAGCACCGCCTTCATGGGCCTCGCCGGGGTCGCAGCGCTGGGGCTGTTCATGATCTGGCTGGTGATGCCGGAGACGCGGCGGACGGCATGATGGCGAGGATAGCTCTCTCGGCTGTTACCCTCCAGGCGGGGGATTTCGACGGCCACGGGTCGGTTTTGGCCGCGCGGCACCCTTCCTCCTGCATGCGCCGTCATATATGAGTGATTTGCTGCTGGAACGAGCCGATGCCGGCAGCGGTTAATCAATCCAAAATCGTGCTCTGGTACGGATCGACGCAGCGCGGGCAGGCATTTCGACCGAGGAATGGCATGATGAATCGAACGACGACGGCGCAGATCATCGGAGCGATGCGGCGTTGGGGGCGTCCCACCTTTGTGACATTCGCTGCGATGGTCACATTCGCGTCACTGAGCGGCGGCGTGGCGGCGAAGCAGCAGCGTCCGGCGGCGACCGTCGAGGCGACCGCGCCGCGCAATGCGGGCGAGCCGATCATGGCAATCGTGTCGATCAAGGCCCAGAAGGTCACCTTCTACGACGCCGACGGCTGGATCTATCGCGCGCCTGTCTCGAGCGGCGTCAAGGGACGCGAGACGCCAGCCGGCATCTTTGCGCTGGTCGAGAAGGACAAGGACCATCACTCAACCATGTACGACGATGCCTGGATGCCGAACATGCAGCGCATCACCTGGAACGGCATTGCGCTGCATGGCGGGCCGCTGCCGGGCTATGCGGCCTCCCATGGCTGCGTCCGGATGCCCTATGACTTTGCCGAGAAGCTGTTCGACAAGACCCGGATCGGGATGCGGGTGATCATAGCGCCGAACGACCCGGAGCCGGTCGATTTTACCCACCCGGCGCTGTTCGTGCCCAACGCGCAGGCGATCGCGGCGGCTCCGGCACGTGCCGAGAAGCTGACCCGCGAGGCCGCGGACGCCGCCAAGGCTGCCGACGACGCGAAGAAGGCCTCCGCGGCCGCGGCAAAGGAAGCGGCACTGTCCACGCCGGCGTCACTGCGCAAGCTGGAACAGGTCAAGATCCGTGCCGACGCCGCGGTTGCTTTGGCCGACAAGTCGCTGGCCAAGGCCAAGACCGACCAGGCCAAGGCGCGTGCCGAGGATCTGAAGCAGAAGGCGGTCGCCAAGGCCGCGGAAGCGACCACCCAGTTCGAGGCGGCCCAGGGCGACGCGAAGCCGAAGCTCGATGCCGCGGCCGCCGCGAAGGAAGCCTTCAAGGCTGCCGAGACCAAGAAGGCCGACGCCCAGCAAGCGGCGACCGAAGCCAAGCTCGCGCTGGAGCCGGTCTCGGTCTACATCAGCCGCGCGACGCAGAAGCTTTACGTCCGGCGCAACACCCATAAGCCATGGGCCGACGGCGGCGAGGTGTTCGACTCGAGCATCGAAGTTCCGGTCACGATCCGCGATCCGGACAAGCCGATCGGCACGCATATCTATACGGCGATGGCGCGCAACGATTCCGGCCTGCGCTGGACCCAGGTGACGATCGACGACGGAGACAACGCCAAGGACGCGCTCGACCGCGTCACCATCCCGCAGGATGTGCTGGACCGCATCGCGCCGACCGCTGTGCCGCGGTCCTCGATCATCATCTCGGATGAGCCGCTGAGCGCCGAGACCAACTATCGCACCGAGTTCGTTGCGGTGCTGAGCAACCAGCCCCAGGGCGGTTTCATCACGCGCAAGCCGACACCGCGGCCGGTGGATGAGGATTACCCGGTTGCCAGCAGCGACGACGGTTTCGGCTTCTTCTCCCAGCGCAGCTGGAATCCGCAGTCCGGCACCCAATACGGCTATCCCCAGTACGGCAATCCTCAAGCGCCGGCCCAGTACGGCAATCCGTATTATGGCAATCCGCAAGCCGCCAATCCGCGTCGGCGCGGCGGCCAGCAATACTGGCAATCGCAGGACTGGTAGCAGGGCGCTGACGGCGTAGCCGCCGAGGGATCCGATCAGTATTGAGAACATTGGACGGCGGTGTGATGCCGCCGTCCAATTGCGTTGTAGCGTTACGGGCGAGCTTCCAGGATCAGGTTGAATGGCGTCTCCGCCGCACGGCGGAAGCGCGAGAAGCCACCCTGGCGCGCGACCTCGCGCAGTCTGGTCTCTCCGGCCTGCGCGCCGAGCGCAAGTCCGACCTCCTGGTCCAGCGAGGCCGGCGTGCAGATCATCGTCGAGGCGGCGTAATAGACCCGCCCGATCGGATTGAGGTTGTCCTCCAGCCGGTCGTTGGCGAACGGCTCGATCAACAGGCAGGTGCCATCATCGGCGAGGGTGGAGCGGGTGTGCTTGAGGGCGCCGACCGGGTCGCCCATGTCGTGCAGGCAATCGAAGAAGCACACCAGGTCATATTTGTTGGCTGGGAATGTCTTGGCGGAATGGGTCTGGAAATGGACGCGGTCCGACAATCCGGCTTCCTTTGCGGCGATCCGCGCCGCCTGGATCGAGCCGTCGTGATAGTCGAAGCCGTAGAAGGTTGATTTCGGAAACGCTTCCGCCATCAACCGCGTCGAGACGCCGTGGCCGCAGCCGACGTCGGCGACAACAGCGCCTTGCTTCAGCTTGTCGACCACGCCCTCCAGCGCCGGCAGCCATTCCTGCACGAGATAGTGCTTGTAGCTGGTGCGGAAGAAGCGGGCGGTGCCGCAGAACAGGCACTCGTTGCGCTTGTTCCAGCCGACGCCCTTGCCGGTCTTGAACGCGTCGGTGATCTTCGGCTCGTCGAGAAAGGTCGCGCCGACAAGGCTTCCTACCGCGCCGAGGAAGACCGGACTGTCCTCGTCGGCCAGCGCCAGTGCTTGCTCGGGCAGCATCGAGAACTTTCCGGTCGCGCTGTCGTATTCGATGTAGCCGGAGGCCGCCTGTGCCGAGAGCCATTCCTGAACGTAACGCCCGGCCGTTCCTGTTGCCTTGGCAAGCGCCGCAGCGTTCATTGGTCCTTGCTGGGCGAGAGCCTTGTAGAGCCCGAGCTTGTCTCCCAGCAGCATCAGCGAGGCGTTCATCGCCGCGCCGACATCACCGATCATCTTACCCATGAATGAATTGAGACGCTCCTCATTGACGTCCATGATGTTCCTCCATCGCAATTGGGTTTTGCAAAAAGTTCATCATTCGCAATTTCATGCATGCAGCCTCGTCCAGGCACGCGACCTTGGACGTAGCCTTAGACGCAGCCTTGGGGATCGACATCATCGCACGGATAGGTTCGGCGGTAGAGGCCGATTGTTACGAAGCGCCTGGGATCCCAGAGCGGCCGACTTCACAACCTTGCGAGGCGTTGCGCGTTAGGCCGCTGCTCGTGGCAGGATGAGCTTTTTGTATAGCGAGCTGTAGCAAGCGGCCGACAGGTCCCAGCTGTAGGACTTGGCCATCGCGCTGGCGCGCATGGCGTTGAGGCGATCTTTGGCGCGGTAGGCGTCGAAGGCGCGCCTGACACCGCCGAGGAAGGATTCCGGCGATGGTTGGGAGAACAGGAAGCCGGTCTCGCCGTCGGCGATGGTTTCCGCAAGCCCGCCGGTCTGGTGGCCGATCGGCAGCGAGCCGAAGCGCTGCGCATACATCTGGCTGAGGCCGCAGGGCTCGAAGCGCGACGGCATCAAAGTGAAATCGCTGCCGGCGAAGATCCGGCGCGCCTGCGCATCGTTGAAGCCGATGATGACGCCGATCGCGTCCGGCCGGCGCCGGTGCGCGGCGACCAGGGCGTCCTCGATCGCGGGTTCGCCGCTGCCGGTGACCACGATCTGGCCGCCGGCCTGGAGGATCTCGTCCGCGGCCGACAGCACGAGGTCGACGCCTTTCTGATGCACGAGCCGCGCGACCAGGCCGAAAATCGGCCCGCGCGAGACCGCAAGCCCGAATTGCCGCCGGACGTAGTCGGCGTTGGCTTGCTTGCCCTTCCAGTCGCCGGCGCCGAACGGCTGCGCGAGCTGGGCGCAGTGGCGCGGGTCCCAGCTCTCGTCGATGCCGTTCAGGATGCCGGTCAACTGGTCGGCGTCGGAGCGCACGCGCAGGAGGCCCTCGAGCCCGCAGCCAAGCTCCGCGGACGTGATCTCCCTCGCATAGGTCGCGCTGACCGTGGTCAGATGCGAGGCGTAGACGAGGCCGCCCTTGAGGAAGGAGAGCTTGTCGTAGAACTCCAGCCCGTCGATGTGGAATGAGCTTTCCGGTGCGCCGATCCGCCGCAGCGAGTCCTTCGGAAACAGGCCCTGATAGGCGAGATTGTGGATGGTCAGGATCGATGGAATCCGCGCGTCTCGCCACGCGAGGTAGGCGGGTGTGAGCGCGGCCTGCCAGTCGTTGGCGTGAACGAGGTCGGCTGCCCAATTCTTGTCCAGCGTTCCGGCTGCAAGTTCGGCAGCGGCGGAGGCAAAGCGCCCGAAGCGGATGTCGTTGTCCGGCCAGTCGCGGCCGGACTCGTCGCCGTAGGGATTGCCCGGCCGGTCGTAGAGCTCCGGACAGAGCAGCACGTAGACCGGCAGCCCGTCTTTGGTCGATGCGCGGCCGAGCGAGCAGGCCGGCATCTCGGCAAGCGCTGCGCATTGCCCAACGATCTCAATATGCGTGAATTGCTCGACCACATCCCGGTAACCGGGAAGCATGATCCTGACGTCGCTCCACGGCCGGAGCGCCCGGGGGAGTGCAGCGGAAACGGCGCCGAGCCCGCCCACGCGGACGAAATCGTCCATCTCCGTCGTGACGAATAAGACCTTCAACAAGCGCCCTCGTTCCAGCCCGAGACAGGGCTATGCAAGATCGGGTCCAATTTGCCTTTGAGTAAAATGCAAGACCGCCCGCGGTCCCGGTCTGGACGAGACGCTTTCCTGTCGGGCGGCTCACTTGAGATCGTGCTGCGCTTCCGCGAAGCGCAGCACGATCTCATCTTGTTGTTTGAGCATGATCTTCTCGGAAAACCGGTTTCCACTTTTCCGGATCATGCTCTAGGGTCACGCGACGCCGAACAACCAAAATGACGAAGGTGGAGGAAGCCTTGGCAACGACAATAGCCGCCGACGATGAGGGGAATTTGACACGGAGTTTCGATGGCCTTCGCGTGCTCGATTTTTCGACCACGATCGCAGGACCTCATTGCACGCGGATGCTTGCCGACATGGGCGCGGAGGTAATCAAGATCGAGCCCGCCGAGGGTGAGACGATGCGGACGCGGCCGCCGGTGCGCAACAATTGCTCGACGGCGTTCGGCCAGCTCAATATCGGCAAGAACAGTCTGGTGCTCGACCTGAAGTCGTCGGCCGGCGTCGAAGCCGTGCGCCGGCTGATCGCGACCGCCGACGTGCTGGTGGAGAATTTCCGCCCCGGCGTGATGCGGCGGCTCAAGCTCGACTATGCCTCTATTCGCGACATCAATCCGAAGCTGATCTTCTGCTCGATCTCCGGCTACGGCCAGACCGGCCCGTCGGCGGAATTGCCGGCCTATGCGCCGGTGATCCATGCCGCCTCGGGCTACGAGATGGCGCATCTCGCCTACCAGCCGGGCCGCAGCCGGCCGGACTATTGCGGCATCTATCACGCCGACGTGCTGACCGGCGTCTACGCCTTCGGCGCGATCTCGGCGGCGCTCTATCAGCGCGGCGTAAGCGGCAACGGCCAGCATATCGACGTCTCGATGCTGGAATCGATGCTGAGCCTGACCCTGAACGAGTTGCAGTGGTCGCAATTCGAGGTCAAGGCAACGCAGCGGCCGATGTTCGGCCCGATTGAAACCACCGACGGCTACGTGATGGTGGCGATCGCCAGCGAGAAGACGTTCCAGAACCTGATGCAGGTGATCGGCCGGCCCGAATGGGTGTCCGATCCGCGCTTCGCCAAATATTCCGATCGGCGGGACAATTGGGCCGGCCTGATGGAGGGCGTCGAGGCATGGTCGCGTGCGATCAGCACGCAAGCCTGCCTTGCCGCGCTCAATGAATATGGCGTGCCGTCGTCGGCCTATCGCACCGTGCGCGAGGCGCTCGCCGATCCGCAGATCGCCCATCGCGGCGCACTGGCCGAGGTCGAGGACGGCGGCGGCGGCTTCAAGGTGCTCAATCTGCCGTTCCGCATGTCCGGTGCGACCGTCGGCGCGCGCAAGCGGATGGCGACGCTCGGCGAGCACACGCGGTCCTATCTGAAGGAGATCGGCCTTTCCGACGATCAGATCGCAGGCTTCGCAGCGCAACCGGCGAAAACCGCGCGCAGTTAAGCCTGCGGCTTTTTCATCCGTTTTACGGTCTTGTCGCGCGCGGCGATTCCGGACAAGCTGCTGCCCAACACACGACGATCCGGAACACCGGACGTCGCCCACCTGGGAGGGAGCATCGATGAAGCTGGTCGGGCGCGCGCACGCGGTTGCGCGCATATTTCTTGTGGCGGGATTAGGTGCGACTGCATTCGCTGTACCCGCCCATGCGCAGAAGCAAGGCGGCACGCTCACCGTCGGCCAGGAACTCGACATTCCGGGCTTCGACCCGCTCAAGGTCGGCGTCTACGATACATCGGCCAACACTGCGGCGGCCGCGATCTTCGACACACTGATGACGCTCGACGAGAAGGGCGAGCCGAAGCCGAAGCTCGCGCTGTCCTGGGAGCATTCCGAAGACTTCAAGACCTGGACCATCAAGCTGCGGCCCGGCGTCAAATTCCACGACGGCACGCCGTTCAATGCGCAGGCGGTGAAGGAGAACTTCGACCGCCAGAAGGATCCGGCCAACAAGTGCCGCTGCGCCTTCTACATTACGAGCATCAAGAGTGTGGACGTCATTGATGACCTCACGGTGCGCTACAATTTCAGCGATCCGGCGGTGAACTTTCCGGCGACGCAGTCGATCCAGAGTTCCAACAACGTGATGCAGTCGCCGACCGCCTGGAAGACCAAGGGCGACGACTACAATCGCAATCCGGTCGGCACCGGCCCCTATATCCTGAAATCCTGGACCGCCGGCGACCGCATGGTGCTGGAGAAGAACCCGGACTATTGGGACAAGGGCAAGCCCTATCTCGACCGCATCATCTTGAAGCCGCTGCCGGATGCGCAGTCGCGCTTTGCCTCGCTGCAATCGGGCGAGGCCGACGTCATCTGGGACGATGAGTACGACGCCGACAATATCGTCAAGGCGCAGAAGGATTCCAGCCTGACCGTGCATTCCTATGCCGGCTCCGGCGCGCAGGTCTACGCGTTCAACACCAAGGCGGCGCCGTTCGACGACGTCCGCGTGCGCCAGGCTCTGGTGATGGCGCTCGATCGCAAGAAGATCTCGCAGGCGATCACCAACGGCCTGGCGCGGCCGGCCAGCAATCCCTATGGCGACGGCTCTTGGGTCAAGTGCAAGGACGACGGCGCGCTGCCGGAGGACGTCAACAAGGCCAAGGCGCTGCTCAAGGATTACGGCAAGCCGGTCGATTTCAAGATGATCGTATCGGCGACGCCGCGCGGCCGCACCGTCGGCCAGGTGCTGCAGCAGATCTGGAAGCGGGTCGGCGCCAACATGGAGATCGAGCAGGTCGATCAGGCCACGATCGTGCCGCGCGCCTTCATGCGCCAGTTCCAGCTGACGCCGTGGCGTATCGTCGATCTCGCCGATCCCGATCCGCAGATGTACGCCAATTTCCACACCGGTAGCCCGGTGGCGCTGGCGAATTTCTCCGATCCGGAGCTCGATCGCCTGCTGGAGCATGCCCGAACCACCGCCGACGTCGCCAAGCGCACCGACGATTACTGCGCGATCAGCCGTCTGATCAACAAGGAGGCGATCTGGTTCTGGACCTTCCAGAACACCTATTACGCGATCTCCAGCGCGAAGGTGAAAGGCATGCCGAAGATGTTCAACGGGGTGCTCGACGTCTCCTACGCCTGGAAGGAATAGCCTTTCATGCTGTTCTTCGTCGCGCGCAGGCTCCTCTATCTGGTGCCGGTGCTGATCGCGGTCTCGGTGCTGACCTTCGTGATCGCCTCGCTGCTGCCTGGCGATCTGGCCTACGTGATCCTCGGCGACCAGGCGACGCCGGAGAACATCGCGGCGCTGCGCCACGACATGGGGCTCGATCAGCCGATCTGGCTACGCTATCTCGGCTGGCTGTGGCACATCCTGCAGGGCGACTTCGGACGATCGTTCCGCACCGGGCAGACCGTGCTGCAGGCGGTCAGTGAACGCATCCCGGTCTCGTTCGAGCTGATGATCCTCGCCGAGCTGATCGGGCTTGCGATCGGCGTGCCGCTCGCGATCGCCTGCGCGGCCAAGGCGGGCTCCGCGTTCGACCGCTTCATGACCGGCTCGGCCTTCGGCATGCTGTCGGTGCCGACCTTCCTGTCCGCGATCCTGCTGATCTATCTGTTCGCGGTCGAGCTGCGGCTGCTACCGGCGACCGGCTATGTGCCGTTCACCGAGGATCCCGTCGCCAATCTGCGCTTCATGGTGCTGCCGGCGCTGACGCTCGGGCTTGCTGAATGGCCGGGCATCATGCGCGTACTGCGCTCCGACATGATCGCGGCACTGCAGGAGGACTATATCGCCCTTGCCAAAGCGAAGGGCCTGAAGCCGTCGCGCATCCTGTTCGTGCACGCGCTGAAGCCCTCGTCGCTGACGCTCGTCACCATCACCGGCATCAATATCGGCCGCCTGATCGGCGGCGCCGTCATTGTCGAATCGATCTTCGCGCTGCCGGGGATCGGCCGTCTCCTGGTCGGCGCGATCTATACCCGCGACCTCATCATTCTGCAGGGCGTGGTGCTGCTGGTCGCCGCGGGCTTCGTGATCATGAACTTCATCGTCGACATGCTCTACGCTCTGCTCGACCCGAGGATCCGTCATGGCCACGCTTGAGCTGAGCCTCGAGGAGGAGGGCACGACCCCGGTTCGCCGCCGTCAGCTCGGCATGCTGTTCTGGATCGCGGCCGGCTGGATGGTGCTGGTGTTCGCGGTCGCGATCTTTGCCGACCTGCTGCCGCTGCCGAGCCCGACCGACATGGACATGCTGGAGCGGCGCGCGCCGATCTCGGCCGAGCACTGGCTCGGCACCGACGGCCTCGGCCGTGACGAGCTGTCGCGGCTGATCTATGGCGCGCGAATCTCGCTGATCGTCGGGCTCTGCGCGCCGATGATCGGTGTCACCATCGGTGGCGCGCTCGGCATGCTCGCCGGTTATTTCCGCGGCCGTTTCGAATCCTTCGTGGTCGGCAGCATGGATGTGCTGCTGGCATTCCCGCCGCTGATCCTGGCGCTCGCGGTCACCGCCTATCTCGGCCAATCGATCTTCAACCTGACCTGCATCCTCGGCGTGCTCGGCATTCCTGCCTTCATGCGGGTGTCGCGTGCCGCGACCCTGTCGTTGGCGCGGCGCGAATTCGTCATCGCGGCGCAGGCGCTCGGCGCCACCCATGCGCGCATCCTGCTGCGCGAGCTGTTGCCCAACGTGATGCTGCCGCTGCTCGCCTTCTTCCTGCTCGGCGTCGCCGTCACCATCGTGGTCGAAGGCTCGCTGTCGTTCCTCGGCCTCGGCGTGCCGCCGCCGATCTCGAGTTGGGGCAGCATGATCGGGGAGGGACGCGAAAGCCTCGATGTGGCGCCAATGCTCGCCTTCATTCCGGCAATCGCGATGTTCCTGACCGTGCTCGCGTTCAATCTGATCGGCGACACGATGCGGGCGCTGACCGATCCCAGGCAGGGTGCGCTATGAGCGGTGCGTTGCTCTCGGTCGAGAACGTGATGGTCGACCTGCCGACGCCGCGCGGCAATCTGCGGGCGGTGGATCATGTCGATCTCGCCGTCGGTGCCGGCAGGACACTCGGCATTGTCGGTGAGTCCGGCTGCGGCAAGACCATGTTGTCGCGCGCGATCCTGCAACTGCTGCCCAAGAAAGCGAAACTGTCCGGCCGCGTGATGTTCGACGGCCAGGATCTGACGGGATTGTCGGCGGAGAAATTGCGCAAGCTGCGCGGCCGCTCGCTCGCGGTCGTGTTCCAGGATCCCATGACCTCGCTCAATCCGGTGCTGACCATTGGCACCCAGCTGATCGAGACCATCCAGGAGCATCTCGAGCTCGATCTGGCCCAGGCCAGGCAGCGCAGCATCGAACTTTTGGCGGCAGTCGGGATTCCCGCGCCCGAGCAGCGGCTGGCGCAGTATCCGCACCAGCTCTCCGGCGGCATGCGCCAGCGCGTCGCGATCGCGGTGGCGCTGTCCTGCGAGCCGCAGCTGCTGATCGCCGACGAGCCGACCACCGCGCTCGACGTCACGATCCAGGCACAGATCCTCGATCTGCTGGCGCGCGAGCAGCAGCGCCGTCACATGGCGATGATCATCATCACGCATGATCTCGGTGTGGTCGCCGGGCGCACCGACGAGGTCGCGGTGATGTATGCAGGGCGCGTCGTCGAGCGTGCGCCGACACCGGCCTTGTTCAAGCGGATGCGGATGCCCTACACCGAGGCGCTGCTGGCCGCGCTGCCGAAGCTCGACGTCGCGCCGCACACGCCGCTGCCGGCGATATCAGGACGGCCTCCGGATCCGACCCGGCCGCTCAAGGGCTGCTCGTTCTCGCCGCGCTGCCGCTATTCCGCCGGGCGCTGCACCACGGAGAAACCGCAGCTCAGCCCGGCGGAGACGCAGGAACATGTCTACGCCTGCTTCCATCCGATCGCGGCGGGGGCCGGTGCATGATGCTGCAAGTCGCATCCGATCCGCTGATGAAAGTGGAAAACCTCGTCGTCGAATATTCGGTGGGCGGCAAGACCATCCATGCCGTCTCCGATGTCAGCCTCGAGATCGCCCGCGGCGAGACACTGGGGCTGGTCGGCGAATCCGGCTGCGGCAAGTCGACGCTCGGCCGCGCAGTGCTGCAATTGCGCCAGGCGGTCTCCGGCAAGGTGCTGTTCGACGGTCACGATCTCACCACCTTGAAAGGTGAAGCGCTGCGCCAGATGCGCCGCCGTGTGCAGCTGATCTTCCAGGACCCGATTGCCTCGCTCAATCCGCGGCGGCGGATCGGCGATATCGTCGCTGAGCCGCTGGTGATCGCCGGCGTCAAGGATCCCGAGGAACGCAAGCGGCGCGTAAGTGAAGTGCTGTCCGCCGTCGGCCTTGATCCGGTGCTGGTGAGCGGGCGGCTGCCGCATGAATTCTCCGGCGGCCAGTGCCAGCGCATCTGCATCGCGCGCTCGCTGGTGCTCAATCCGGAATTCGTGATCTGCGACGAGCCGGTGTCCGCGCTCGACGTTTCGATTCGTGCCCAGATCCTCAACCTGCTGGAGGAGATGAAGGCGCGCTACGGCCTGACCCTGCTGTTCATCGCCCACGACCTTGCGGTGGTCAAGGCGGTCTCGGATCGCGTCGCGGTGATGTATCTCGGCCGGCTCTGCGAGGTCGCTCCGTCTGAGCAGCTGTTCGCGCGGCCGGCGCATCCCTATACCGCGCTGCTCATCGAAGCGATTCCGGTGCCGGATCCGGATGTCCGCCCGACCCAGAGCGTGCCGGTCGGCGAGCCGCCGTCGCCGATTGCGCCGCCGTCCGGCTGCCGCTTCCGCACCCGCTGCCCGCGGGCCGATGCGCGCTGTGCCAGCGAGGTGCCGGAACTGCGCGTGGTCGCACCGGGCCAATACGCGGCTTGCCATCATCCGCTGGTCTGAATAAGCGTCCCTTCAAGCGGGCCGCATGGCGGCTTGCTCGAAAATGGGGTCATGAGCGTTTGTCCCGCGCGGGCAGCCGTGGCAAGGTCCGCCGCAAGAACAAGCTTCGGGAGAACAGCGATGAAGAGTTTCCAGGTCGTCGATTTCAACGCCCCCTTGAAAGAGGTCGATCAGCCGACGCCGCAGCCGTCCGGCACGCAGGTGCTGATCAAGGTCAAGGCTGCCGGCGTCTGCCACAGCGACCTGCACATCTGGGAGGGCGGCTATGATCTCGGCCATGGCCGCAAGCCGCTCTCGCTGAAGGACCGCGGCGTCTCGCTGCCGCGCACGATGGGCCATGAGACGGTCGGCGAGATCGTGGCGTTCGGGCCTGATGTCAGGGATGCCGACAAGGGCGGTCTCACGGTCGGCGATGTCGCGCTGGCGTACCCCTGGCTCGGCTGCGGCAAATGCCCGACCTGCCTCGGCGGCGACGAGAATATGTGCGCGATCAAGCCGAACGCGCTCGGCGTCTATTGCGACGGCGGTTATGCCGATCACATGACGGTGCCGCATCCGAAATATCTGCTCAACCTCAGGGGGCTCGATCCGGTCACCGCCGCGCCGTACGCCTGCTCGGGAGTCACGACCTACAGCGCGCTGAAGAAGGTCGAGAAGGATTTCGACACACCGATCGTGATCTTCGGCGCCGGCGGTCTCGGCCTGATGGCGCTGTCGCTGTTGAAGGCGATGGGTGGCAAGGGCGCGATCGTGGTCGATATCGACGCCAGGAAGCGCGAGGCGGCTGAAGCTGCCGGCGCGCTCGCGACCGTCGACGGCAAGGCGCCCGACGCGCTGGAACAGCTGATCAAGAAGGCCGGCCAGCCGATCCGTGCCGCGATCGACCTGGTCGGCAATGCCCAGACCTCTCAGCTCGGCTTCGACTGCCTGACCAAGGGCGGCAAGCTCGTGATCGTCGGCCTGTTCGGCGGCGGCGCGCCGTGGGCGTTGCCGCTGATTCCGATCAAGGCGGTCACCATCCAGGGCAGCTATGTCGGCAATCTCAGAGAGACCCAGGAGCTGCTCGACCTGGTGCGGGCCAAGAAAATCCCGGCGATCCCGGTGACGCCGATGCCGCTGGCCAAGGCGAACGAGGCGTTGACCAATCTGCAGAAGGGCCAGCTCGTCGGCCGCGCCGTGCTGACGCCGTAATTTCTCTGCTGTCATTGCGAGGAGCGAAGCGACGCGGCAATCCATATCTGCACAAGTGGCGGCATGGATTGCTTCGCTTCGCTCGCATTGACGACTGACTGCCACGTCGCTTCGATCTCCAGAGGAATCCCCATGTCTGCCAACGACGCACTCCACATCGCAGTTCTCGGTGGCGACGGCATCGGCCCCGAGGTGATGGCGCCGGCGCTCGAAGTCTTGCGCAAGATCGAGGGATCGGCAGGCCTCAAATTCCGCTTCACCGAGGCGTCGGCTGGCGCCGGCCATTACAAGGAAACCGGCAAGTCGATGCCGGACAGCACGATCAAGCTGTGCGAGGAGGCCGATGCGATCCTGCTCGGCGCCTGCGGCCTGCCGTCGGTGCGCTACCCCGACAATACCGAGATCGCGCCGCAGATCGAATTGCGCATGATCTTCGATCTCTATGCCGGGGTGCGGCCCGCGCGATTGATCCCGGGCGTAAAGAGCACGATCGTCGGCGCCGATCAGAAAGGCATCGACCTCGTCGTGATCCGGGAATCGACCGAAGGCCTGTTCGCCTCGATGGGCAAGGGCGTCGTCACCGACAGCGAGGCGCGCGAGACCATGGTGATCACGCGCCACACGTCCGAGCGGCTGTTCGAGTTCTCGTTCCGGCTCGCCGAGCGCCGCAAGGCACGCGGCAAGGTTGGTGGCGGGCTGACCTGCGTCGACAAGGCGAACGTGTTCAAGGCGTTCGCATTCTTCCGCAGCATCTTCGACGAGACCGCGAAGCGTCATCCCGACGTCAGGGCCGATCACCTCTACATCGACGCGACCGCGGCGGCGTTGGTGAAGCGTCCGTGGGACTTCGATGTCATGGTGACCGAGAACATGTTCGGCGACATCCTGTCCGATCTCACCGCCGGCCTGATCGGCGGCATGGGCATGGCGCCATCGGCCGATATCGGCGATCGCTATGCGGTGTTTCAACCGTGCCATGGCACGGCGCCCGACATCATGGGGCAGGGCAAGGCGAACCCGACTGCGATGATCCTGTCTGCCGCGATGATGCTGGACTGGCTCGCCGACAAGCACGGTCTCGAAGGCGCAGCCGAAGCCGGCGAACGGATCGAGCGCGCGGTCGACAAGGTCTATGCCGGCGGCATCAAACCATTCGAGTTCGGCGGCAGCAACGGCACCGCCGATGTCGCGAAGGCCGTGCTGGCGGCGCTTTAGTGCAAGAGGTGAAAGTGGTTATTGCCAGGCGTTCGACGTCAGTCGCTCGGGCCGGCTGATCTCCCCGAGGAATCCGCCATTGTGGGCCAGCATCGTGTACCCCGCCGGCGCATACATGTCCTCGAGCACGAGCAGTTGCTGGCGCTTGGGCAGTTTGGCGTAGGCCTCTTCGAGCGCAGGTGAATTGAGCTTGCTCTTCGGATCGGTGCGCGCGACCGGCATGGCGAAGCGGGCATTCAGCCTCGATTCCACCAGCAGTCCATTTCGCTCCAATGTGAAGCCATAAGGGACGCATGCCGCAAGACTGTTCGAAACCAGTTTCCCGATGGTCTCCAGCGTGTACAGGACCTCGTAGTGGTTGACATAGGCGTCGACGATCATCGGATCGACGTCGGTCGGATCCTGGATCGCCCATCCATACGGGAAGTCAGTGAATCCGAGGTGCTTTGCCGACTCGATCTTTTGTCCCAATTCGTCCCCGTGCAGGTGACTGAGCAGCCGCTTCCTGCGCATCCGCTCCCCTGAACCATATTCTCCGTACACGTAGAAGATCAGCACGCCAGTTGTGGTGAGAAGGCGGGACAGCCGATCGATCGCTTCGGCAGGCCGTTGCAGATGATGCAGCACGCCCATGCACAGGATCACGTCGAATGGTCCGCCTTGCAGGTCCGCAGCCATGATGTCTCCGACCCGGAATGACACCGGCGCACCGGGGAAGGCTTCCCTGGCGCGTTCCGCGCAGGCAATCGAGTTCTCCGAATAGTCGATCCCGACATACTCATTGTCCGGAAACGCCGCGGCAAGCTCCAGCAATCGCAGGCCGGTGCCGGTGCCCGCATCGAGAATTCGCTTGCCCTTCAGGTGGTACCCGCAATCCAGACGAAGCAGCTTCACGAGATTGACCAGCTCCCGGTATCCGCCATTGCTTGACGTATTGGTCGGGTAAGGAAATGCCTCGTACTGGCTCTTGAGCATGTCGACGTGCGTCACGTAGATCTCCCTTTCACTCGGCGATCACCGGCTATGGCAACAGCGTCGTATCGCCGTCCATTGGACCGGCGTACCAGCCGTTGCCGTCGGCGAGGAACCGGCCGAGGGATTCGTCCGCCGTCCGGTAGATCAGCGGATCGGTCGGATAGGTCCTGACATACGGCCTCCAGCGCATCAGGATTCGCCGTACGTGCGCGGGCAGCCCCACTACCTCGAAGAAGTCATCGCCGGCGGCGACGGCATTCGCGTAGGCCGCCTCGAGCAGCGCCTCGGTCACCGCCGGGTCGTCCTCTTCCGACAGGATGTCGGCCAGCATCGCGCGGCGCAGGCCGGTCGTGCGGTCGGTCGAATGCTCGACGATGGCGTAGCCCGCCAGACGCCCGGCGCGGCGGCAGCACAGCACGGCGGCGCGCGACGAGCCGCCGGGGATGGTGAAGTGCCAGCGCAGCGATGCGGCACCGCGGTCCGCCATCAGCCGCGGCGCCTCGGCGAGCTTGGCTCGCCACAGCTCCTCGAACTCGTCGCCGATGTCGTTGACGTCGATTGCTGCGACGTCGAACCCGTCGCCGCGCCGTCCCCCGGGAGATCGTCTGGGGCCGCGGCGCAACCCCATGTCGGCCCGCAGCACTGTCGCGCCGAGCGCGCTCGCGATCGCGGCCGTCCCGCCCGACAGGCGGAACTTGGACGCCAGCGTCTGAGCGAACCGGGGCGGGTCCAGCACCCAGAACAGCACCTTGGCGAAGTCGGGCTGCGCCAGCGGCCGTGCGTGCAGCGCTTTGCACAGCCTGAGCGCGGACTCGATCGCGAACGTCACGAAGGTGAGATCGACGCCGGGCTGCCGGAAGAACGCGGTCAGAAGTCCGATGCTGCGCGCGCGGTAGGCCGGATCGATCGCGAGGCCCGTGCCGACCGCGCCAACCAGCGTGCGGTCGCCGAGCCGGTAGAGCAGCGGCAAGCTGCCCTGGTAGCCGACGATGCCCGTTTCGGTCTCAAGCACCCAGCCCATGCCGGGCTGCGACCTGGTCGCCGCCAACACTGGGTTCTGCCGCCACAGCCGGTGCCAGTTCTCCGGGTTGTCCTTCGGCAGGCCGTAGCGTTCCTTCAGAGCCGCGACGGCCTCGAAGTCCGAGAACCGCACCTCGCGCTGCTTCGCCGGAGATGGCGGCCTGGCAAGCGTGTCCGGATCGACGCGACCAGCCACCGGCTCCGGCCGTGCCTTCAGCAGCGGCAGCAGGACGTCGGCAGCGAAGGTCTTGGCATAGGTCATGACGGATGCGGCCTCAACTGCTCCGAGACGAACCGGCACAGCGGCCCGATCAGCGTCATCTGTTCGGGGTCAAGGTTCTCGAAATCGATCTCCCTGTCGAAATGATCGCCCGCCGCCATCATCATCTCGACGAAGGCCAGCGAATCCAGCGCGCCCGACAGCAGCAGGTCGTAGTCGTCGGGGAGATCGCGCAGCGGACGCTGTCCGCGGTCCTCCAGCTTCTGATTGAGGAAAGCTCCGAAGAACATGCGGACGTCGTTCGGTGTCGGACCGTTCATTGATTGTCTCCCAAGACGGCCGGCATGGCCTTGCGGTCGTATTTGCCGTTGGCGTTGCGGGGTAACTGCTCGCGGACGTGCCAGCGTCGGGGCACCATGTAGTCCGGCAGCCGGGCGGCGACCGCCGCGCGAAGTGTGTCGAGATCGACCGGCCCGCCTTCGATCAGCACTTCGATGCCGCCATAGCCGCTTGCCGTGATCGGCCAGCCGATCGCCACGACGCCGTCGACGCCCGCGGCTTCGCGCACCACGGCCTCGACCTCGCCGAGCTCCACCCGGTGGCCGAGGATCTTCACCTGCGAATCCATGCGGCCGAGATGGGTGAGGGGACCATCGCCGGCGGGCCGGCGCACGCGGTCGCCGGTGCGGTAGAACATGTCCTTATGTCCGGGCGGGACGACGTAGGCCGCAGCGGTCTTCGCAGGATCCTTCCAGTAGCCGAGCGACATCTGCGGACCGCGCATCAGCAGCTCGCCGTCGGCGCCCGGCGCGACCTCGTTCAGCTGCTCGTCGACGACGAGCACGTCCATTCCCGGGAACGGCGCGCCGATCGGCACGATGCCCATCTCGGATTCGGCCGGCGTCTGTTTTGGATCCCACCGGTAGCCGGTGCACGCGATGGTGAGCTCGGTGGGACCGTAGATGTTCTCCACGACACTGTTCGGTGCGGCCATCGCCCAGGCCTCGGCGCTGCTTACGGGCAGCGGTTCGCCGCAGAACAGGCTCAGCCGGAGCAAGGGAAATGCTCCCCGCTTCAGCAAGCCCGTCTGCTTCATCAGCGCGACCATCGAGGGCACCGAGAACCAGACCGTCAGCCCCTGGTCGCGGATGAACCGTCCCGGATTGATCAGCGTCTTCTGCGAGGGACAGCACACGCATGCGCCGCGCTCCCACGCCACGAACATGTCGGATGCCGACAGATCGAACGTCATGTCGAAGGTTTGCGAGACGGCGTCGTGCTCGGTGATGGCGAAGCGCTCTACGGTATGATCGACATATGCTGTGACATTGCGATGCGCGACCATCACCCCTTTCGGGACCCCGGTGCTGCCGGACGTGAACAATAGATAGGCTATCGCGTCCTCGTGTGCTTCCGGGGCGCGCCAGTCGGCGTATGCCTCGAGATCGGCTGTCCCGACGACAGTGTGCCGGGGCCATCGCGCGCGATAGGGGCGTGGGTCGTCGAGACCGGGCGCGATCACGAGCAGCGGTTCGTCCGCGCCCTCCATCAGCGCGTCCATCTGCGGCAGGGAGTCGGTGTCGACGATGATCGAGCGGCACTCCGAACGGACCAACATCGATCTGGTCCGCTCGATCGGGAAGGTGCGGTTGAGCGGCACGTAGCCGTGGCCGGCCAGCAGCGATCCGAGCACGCCGGCGAACGCCGTTGTGCTGCGATACGCGAACACGGCGGTCAGGGGCGTCGACGCCCCTTCGCGATGCGCCTGGATGCAGGCCGCGATGCGGATGGCGAGCTCGCGAAGCTGCCGATAGGACAGCGACGTGCCCTGCGCGACGACGGCAGCACGGTCGGGAAACAGCTGCGCCGAGCGCAGGAAGCCTGTCCACAACCCACGCGATCCCGTGCGCAATTCCATCGAACGATCCTCGCCTAGCCTGCGAGGCCCTGACGCGCCGGATCGCGAAGCGCAAACGACTTCAGACGACGGGCCTTCGTCAGCGCCAGTGCGAAGACCTTCCCGGTGTGGACCAGCTCCTCGCGGGTGGGCGGGATGTCCAGAATGAACGTCCCGTAGCCGGCCGCGGCGTAGCGCGCGAGTTCGTCCGAGACGACCTCGTAGTCGCCGACCAGATATGGGCAGAAGGTCTTGTAGTTCTCGAACGGCACCAGCCAGTAGGGCGTGCCCTGGGCGGCGGTCTCGGCCGCGAGATCGGACATCTGCTTGTGCCATGCCGAGTCCGAGACCTTCATGGCGAGCTTGTGCGCCAGTTGTCCCTTCTTGTCGGTCGGGAAGCGCGTATGCGCGACCTGCCAGGCCTCTTCAGCACTGGCGCGGGTGATGATGCCGACCCGGATGCCCGAGCCCATGCAGTCGGCGTCCGCCTGCCCGTATTCTGCGCTCGGCTTGGGATACTTCACCGGCGTCGCGCCCAGCGCCTTGGCGGCCGCGAGCCCGGCTTCCGAGGAGCCCGACACGAACACGCCGGGCAGCAGCTCCGGCGCCAGCGGCGGGACCATCCTGAGGTTACGGATGACCTGGAATTCCCCTTCGAGGGTCACCGGCTCGGTGTTCTCCAGCAACAGCTTGATGATGCCGGTATACTCGACGAGCCTGGTATATCGCTTGTCGTGCGCGGTCGTATCGCCGAGCGCCGCCAGCTCGGTCGTGTAGCCGCCCGCGACCATGTTCAGATAGAGCCGGCGCCCGTACATATGCGCCAACGAACTCACCATCTTGGCGACGCTGTAGGGATGCATGTAGATCGGCTGCACCGCCACCAGCGGACAAAGCTCTTTGGTACTCTGCAGGATGACCTGCGAGACCAGCCAGGGATCGACCAGGGAATTTTCCGTGTAGACGAGAATCCCCTTGCACCCCGCCTCTTCGCTCCAGCGGGCGACGGCCTGCACTTGCTCGACATAGTCCGCCGCCGGGAACGCGCTGGATTGCGGGCACGTGCTGAAGACTTCGAACCGAATATCGGACAGCGCATCCATCGTCCACCTCCATGCGAAAGGCGTCCGAACGCCGTGATTTGGCGGAAAACCTCACGACGGTAGCATAGGCGTTCGGCAGCTCCCCGACGCAAAGGTGGTACTCCGACAAGCGATGGGAACGAATGCCCTGCCGACTATTCCGGGGCGGCGCCCCAGCGCTTTTGCGGTCCTTGATTTCCTCGGCTGCTCTGCAACGATGCTGCGGAACCTGCTCGAAGTCCCTTGAGCGCGATCCGTCCAGGGGGTGTTGAATATGGCGAATGTCATCGGCATCAGCGGCTTCGAGAACGCGATCCCGTTCAAGAAAGCGCTCTGGCCGGGCCTCGAGGAACGCGAATACCGGATTTCCCAAGGCCACGACTCGGCTGCGGTGCTGCTGGTCGACGGCAGGATCGTCGCCGGTGCCGCCGAAGAGCGCTTCAGCCGCAAGAAGCACACCGGCGATTTCCCGATCGGCGCGATCGGCTATTGCCTGGAGAGCGCCGGCCTGACGCCGGCCGACATCGACGCGATCTCCCACGGCTTCGACTATGCGCCTTACAAGGCCGCCTTCATGCTGGATCCTACCTCCGCCCGGCAGTACCGGGAGGTGTTCTCGCGTGAAAAGCTGCTCTCGCAAGTGGACAAGCACCTGCCCGGATTTCCGGCCGGCAAGGTCCATCACGTCAACCATCATCTGTCTCACGCCGCGAGCGCCTACTACACGTCCGGATGGGACGAATGCCTGGTGGTGGTGCTCGACGGCATGGGCGAGGTCCACGCCGTCACCGTCTATCACGCGCACGACAACAGGATCGACAAGCTCGCGGAGATCACCGCGCAGGATTCGATCGGCATCCTTTATTCCACCTTGACGCTGCATCTCGGCTTCGATTTCAACTCCGACGAATACAAGATCATGGGTCTTGCACCGTACGGCGACCCCGCTCGCCACCACGCTTTCTTCGAGCGGACCGTGGAGCTGCGCGACGACGGCCTGATCAGGATTCCTCTGCTCCGCCTCAATACCGAGCGCTGCGATCGCGAAACCTACGGCGCGACCCGACGCCATCTCGCGGAGCATCTGATCGCGGCGCGCTCCCCCGACGCCGACGTTGGCGACGACCATCGCGACGTTGCCGCGGCGCTGCAGGAATGCCTCGACAGGGTCATGCTGCACATCTGTGGTCATTTCGGCCGCAGCACCGGCCTGCGCCGGCTCGCGATGGCGGGCGGCGTCGCGCTCAACTGCACCGCCAACGGTCGTCTGCTGCAGTCCGGCCTGTTCGACGAGATCTACGTTCAGCCGGCCGCCGGCGACGACGGCTCGGCGCTCGGCGCCGCGCTCTGGTCGGCATCGCGCGACCGCGGTGTGGAGAACGTCCGGATGCCGGTGCCTTTCCTCGGACCCGCACATTCGCAGAGCGAGATCGACAGGGCGATCGCCGAGACCACCGGTCGTATCGAGGTCACGCGCTTTGCGGATATCGAGGAGACCTGCGCGGTGGCGGCGAGGCTGATCGCGGCCGGACGCGTGCTCGGCTGGTACCGCGGGCGCATGGAGTTCGGCCCCCGCGCGCTCGGACACCGCAGCATCCTGGCCGACCCGCATCATCCGGAGATGCGCGACCGCATCAACGCGATGGTCAAGATGCGCGAAGCCTTCCGCCCGTTCGCACCGGCTGTCAGCCTCGAGCAGGTGCATCATTGGTTCGAGGTGCCGCAGGGTCTCGCGCTTCCCTACATGATCATGACCGCCGACGTGCGGCCCGCACATCGCGCCGCGCTGCCGGCGATCACGCATGTCAACGGCTCGGCCCGGGTGCAAACGGTCGATGCCAGGGACAATCCGGAATTCCACGCGCTGCTGCGGGCCGTCGGCCGGGCGACCGGCCGCGAAATGGTGCTTAACACGAGCTTCAACGTGAAGGGGCAGCCGATCGTCAACACCCCGCGGGAGGCCATCGACACCTTCCTCGGCACCGGCATCGAATATCTCTTCCTTGAGAACGCGCTGGTCCGCCGCCTGGGACAGAGATAGCAGGGCGCTAACCCGGCGAAGGAGCACGCGACCACTTCGTGATTGTCGCGCGGGAAAACCGCGTCGCGCTTTTCATGCTTGGCGCGAAAAGGCGAGGGGGCTGAAGCCCCCTCGCTGATGATCAGCGTCGGTGTCCGCCGTGATGCCCGCCGCCATGATGTCCGCCACCGCGATGACCGCCATGATACCGGTGCCCGTGATGATGGTGGCGCGGGTGGACGTGCGGACGATGATGCCATCCGTGATGCCGCGGTCCGTGGTAGCCATAACCCGGCTGCCAGTAGCAGCGGCCCCAGCGATCGCAAACCTGGCGCACCTTGTCGACATTGGACGTTTCGCCTGCGATGTGGCCGGCCTGCGGCAGCCCGTTCGGCATCGCCGATGCCGCACCGGACATCAACGCTGCGCTTCCGAGCGCGGCCAGTCCAATAACGGCAAACTTGATATTCATTGAGATCTCCTTGGTTGAAGCCTGAAAAACGTCCATGCGGCCACTTCGTTGCTGCGACAAAAAGACGAGCCGGTGCGCTTGGTTCTGGCGACGATGGTTCAACGCAGGAAATGCGGGAGTTGTGAGGTCGCTGCAGCTGCGGGCGACAATTGGCCGCGCGACAGAGTAGCGACGCATTGGCGCGCGCATGCGCTGCATGAGATGTGCAGTCCATGGGATGCACAGTGGGTGAGGTGAACGTCTGGCTGATGCGCAGACGTGCGCGAAGACCATCTCAAGTCGATGCAGGATGATGACGCGTTGCCGGTGTCGCTCCGCGACCGTGCATCCGGAGCGGGACCAGAGAGCCTCGCCTCGGATCACAAACCTTGGATCACAAATTCTTGAGGATTGCCGGCGCCAAAGAGAAAGCGCTGCCATCGCAGATGGCAGCGCTTCGACAAGCTCCGGCCGACCGGCATGCTGCGGTCGAGGCGACCGGCCAGTGGCCGATCCCTGCGGTGTGGTGGATCGCGTTCGCGGCCTCGCGACCCGATCCGCGGCTCAGTCTTCGTTGGCGGCGATCGATTCCATCAGCGACACCAGCTGGCGCTGCACGGTCTGATCCTTGATCTTGCTGTAGGCGCGCAGCAACCGGAGGCTGAACGCGCTGTCGAGGAACAGCAGGCTCTCGACTTCGCGAGCCTTGTTGTCGCCGTCGTAGAAGAAGGTGACCGGCACATCGAGCGCGGTCGCGATCTGCTGCAGGCGGGCGGCGCCGACGCGGTTGACGCCCTTCTCGTACTTCTGGACCTGCTGGAAGCTGACGCCAAGCTTGTCGCCGAGTTCGGCCTGCGAGATCTTCTGCTCGACACGGCGCAGGCGAATCCGCTTGCCCAACTCAATGTCCGGCTTGCCGGCACTGCGCTGCTTCATCTTCTTTGCTGCTGATCTGTTCATTCTTGTGACCCGTCCTTCAAATCGAGAATCCCTGGCCCGGTCGGGTCAGGGACACGTTGATGATGTACCGCGTTAAGCTCGAGTGGATCGTCAGTTCGTCCGAACGACGAATTCCAAGAAGATCGCGGGATGGTATCCAAACGCATTGGCGCGTTGGAAGCACCCTTTTACCGACACGACCAACTACCTGAAGTCGATCGCACCAAGGTGTCTCTCGACACCCCGCCCTCAACATTTGGCAAAATATTGACCAAATCACAACTAGCGCGAGTTTGATCGTCACAGATTTTGCGCGCATGCTTACTGGGCGGCAATGCACTGCGCCCGTAGTTCTACGGGCAACAATATTGTACGGGCGTCCTTGCATGGATGCAACCCCAGCTAGTGCATCCTGAGGTCGCGGCGATGGTCCAAGGTTGCTTGACTGAATCGCCATCAATGCGAAAAGTTTGACGTAAGTCCAAGTCAGGCTTTCGGAATGTTGCTGGACAATTGCCCAAAAGTTCCCGATCATCTGGAACAATCGTGCGCCTACGACAAGCCGGCGAACTCTGGCGGGAGAGGCCAATGAAGCGAAAGAGGGGTACGCCCCGACTCTACCTCGCGGCTTCGGGAGTGGAAGAAATGCCGGTCGCAAATACGGAAGAACGGTTGCTGGCACTGCTTGCAACTCTGGAAGAATGTCAGGCGTTTCTGACTGACCGGGCGAATACGGAGACGGCGCGGCTGCTGTCCCTTGCCATCCTCGAGCTCCGGATGGAGCTCCACAAGGTGACGGATTCCGAACTGAAGGCGCTGTGTGACATGATCGCGTCGGACGAGCCGGTGCAGGAACCCACGGCCAGGTCATTGCCGCCCTATCTGAGGCTGATCAAGTAACCGAGCGCCCCGCGCCAGACGCGGGACGCTACCGGTTTTGAGCGGCGCCCTCAGCCCGCGGTCACATCGACCGCCTCGGCGCCCTCGAGCACGCGACGGGCCTTGTCACGGTCCAGGTCACCTTCCCATGCCGCGACCACGACGGTGGCGACGCAGTTGCCGATCAGATTGCCGACGGCGCGCGCCATGCCGATGAACCAGTCGACCGAGAGCACCAGCACGAGGCCGATCGCCGGGATGCTCGGCACCGCATTGAGCGTCGCTGCCAGGATAACGATCGCCGAGCCCGGCACGCCATGCGCGCCCTTCGAGGTAATCAGCGACACGCCGAGCACCAGCAGCAGGTCGCCGAACGACAGCGGCGTGTTGGTTGCCTGTGCGATGAACACGACGGCGAGCGTCAGGTAGATCGAGAACGCATCGAGGTTGAAGGAGTAGCCGGTCGGGATCACGAGGCCGACCACCGAATCCTTGACGCCGAGCCGTTCGAGCTTGCGCATGATCTGCGGCAGCACCGCGTCGGAGGACGCGGTGGCGAGCACGATCATCAGCTCCTCACGCAGGTAGCCGAGGAATTTGAGGAGGTTGATGCCGGCAAGCGCCATCACGCCGCCAAGCACGCCGAGCACGAAGATCGCGACCGAAATATAGAACAGCGCGACCAGCGACAGCAGCTGCTTCAGCGAGCCGACGCCGTATTTGCCGACGGTGTAGGCGACCGCGCCGAGCACGCCGATCGGCGCGAAGCGCACGATCAGGCCCATGGCGCGGAACAGCACGGTCGAGATCGCGTCGATGAAGGAGGCGATCCTCTCGCCCTTCTCGCCGCCGACCAGTGCCAGGCTGACGCCGAAGATGATGGCGAAGAACAGCACCTGCAGCACGTCGTTGCGCGACAGCGCGTCGAACGAGGTGGTCGGGATGATGTTGAGCAGGAAGCTGCCGACGCCTTCGCCCTTCAGCTTCTGCGCATTGCTGGCGTAATTGCCGAGCGCCTTGGCGTCCAGCGTCGAGGTGTCGATATTCATGCCGTGACCGGGCCCGAACAGATAGGCGAGCAGCAGGCCGACGATGAGCGCGACCGTGGTCATCGTCTCGAAATAGACCAGCGCCTTGACGCCGACCCGTCCGACCTTCTTGAGGTCGCCGGCGCCCGCGATGCCGTGCACCACGACGCAGAACACGATCGGCGCCACGATCATCGAGATCAGCTTCAGGAAGGCATCGCTAAATATCTTCAGCCCGATCGCGAAGTCCGGCGCGGCCATGCCGATGATGATGCCGAGCAGCAGCGCGACAAGCACCTGCACGAACAGCGATGTGTATAGCGGCTTTCGTGCCACGGTGGCTTCCGCTGCGATGGTCGACATGAATTCCCCCTGTTTCTGACCGGTGTCCTTGCCGGCCGAACCCGTCACATCTTAGCAACTTGCGTGCCAAGATGTCGCAGGATTGGGTGCCATGGACCCGGTCATTCGCCGGTTTCGAGGGTGCTGGTCACCGTATAGACGACGCCACCGGGCAGGAAATCGACCGTGGCCTCACCGCCGAGCTGGTCGCGGGCGCTGCGCTCGATCAACCGGGAGCCAAAGCCGCGCTGCACCGGCGCCGTCACGGGCGGGCCGCCGGCCTCGGTCCAGATCATCCGGAGCTTCGGTCCAGCGCTTTCCTGCAGGATTTCCCAGTCCAGTGTCACCGTGCCGGTGTCGTTGGACAGCGCGCCATATTTGGCGGCGTTGGTCGCCATCTCGTGCAGGAGCATCGACAGCACCAGGGCAAGCCGGGGCGACAACGGCACGCGCGGTCCGAACATCCTGACCCGCTCGGAGGCGTTCAGGAGATAGGGCCGTAGCACGCGGCTGACCACGTCCTGCAGGTCCGAGCCCTGCCATTTGTCGGTCGAGAGCAGATTGTGCGCCTCGGCCAGCGCGCCGAGACGTCCCTCGAATTTTTCGCGCTCGGCACGGCTCGCGCTGCGGAAGGTCTGGGTGGCGATCGATTGCAGGATCGCCAGCGTGTTCTTGACGCGGTGGTTGAGCTCCTCGATCAGCAGGTCGTGCAGCATCTCGCCGCGCGCGATCGTAGTCGCCATCCGCAAGGCAAAGCCGAGGCCGACCATAAGCAGGACGCCGCCGATCACGCTGGTGATCGAAAGGGTGCGCAACAGCGGCCCCACCAGCGAATTCTCGGCGATCCCGGCTGCGACGGTCCAGTCGGTGACGCGTGACCGGGTGAAGCCGGTGATCAGGGCAACGCCTTCGAGCGAGACGGTCGGCAGCGTCGCCTCGCTGCGGCGGAACATCTCGGCAAACAGCGATGGCGCCGCGCGCTGGCCGATAGTCGCCTGCGGATTCGGCACCCGCGCCAGGTTGATGCCGTCGCTGTCGAAGATCGAGATGGTCCAGTCCTGGTTGAGGCGCTGCTTCTCGATGATGGCCTGGAAGACCTCGATCGGTGGGCTGAACGAGATGTCATAGAGCACCTCGCCGTCGCGGATCACCGGCACCTCGACGGTGATGATCAGCCGCCGCTTCACCGCGCCGAAGAACAGGTTGGAGTATTGCGGCTGCCGGGTCGTGAACACCTTCTCGACGAGATCGAGATTGTTGCGCGGCGGCAGGCTCGCGGTATCCGTCGTCAGCGAGGAGAACGCCTGGCGTCCGGTGCGGTCGGCAACCAGGATCACGCCGTCCTTGCCGTACTGGTCGAGGAAGCCGGCCGCGACACGGCGGAAATTGCCGAAGTCGCCGTTGCGCAGCGAATTGGTCAGCGCGAGCACCTCGAGCCCGCCGGTCATGCGCTGCATTTCCGCATCGAGCAGCAGGCGAACATTGCGCGCGGTCTCCAGCACGCGCTGCGTCGCGGCCTGGCGCTCCTGCTGATAGTTATGGAAGACGATGCCGACCGCGAAAATGATCAGCGGCAACATCGTTCCCGCGACCAGAAGCGCGAGACGCACTGGCAATGTCAATTTCGGCACGAAGTCCCCGGGTCGGTGCCCATTGGCTGTGAGCTGAGGGGAGGCGGGAAAAATCCGCCAAAGGAAACAGCTTGATATCAGAAAGGTTCCGCGGCGCCATGATGCTGAAACGAGGTGTGCGCCGCGGAATAGCTTTTGCCCTGAGAGGCCTCGGGATCAGAGGTTGCTCTCGGTGATCGCGGCGTAGACCATGGTGCGCAGCTCGCGCCGCAGCGGATAGGCGCTCGACGGCAGCACCTGGGTCATGAAGATGGTGATCAGCTCCTCCGCCGGGTCGATGAAGAACGATGTCGTTGCGGCGCCGCCCCAGTTGAATTCGCCTGGGCTGCCGGCGATCAGCGTTTGCGACGGATGCATGGTGACCGCGAAGCCGAGGCCGAAGCCGATGCCGTTATAGGCGGCTTCGGCGAACATCGAGCGCGACATCGCCGGCAGGTCGACGCCACCGGGCAGGTGGTTCGAGGCCATCAGCTTCAGCGTCTTCGGGCCGAGCAGCCGGACGCCGCCGAGTTCGCCGCCATTGAGCAGCGCCCGGCAGAAGGTCAAATAGTCGGCCGCCGTCGAGCACAGTCCGCCGCCGCCCGAGATCAGCGAAGGCGGCGACAGGAATGAACTGGTGGTCGGATCGTCCTGCAAGGTCAGCGTGCCCTTGCGCTCGGCGGCGAGCGGGTTGAAGCCGCCCTGCGGATCGGCGGAATAGCAGGCGGCAAAGCGATGCGCCTTGTCTGAGGGCACGAAGAAGTCGGTGTCGTTCATGCCGAGCGGCTGGAAGATGCGCTCCTTCAGGAATTGCTCGAACGGCTGGCCTGAGATCTTGCCGACGAGATAGCCGAGCACGTCGGTCGAGACCGAGTAATTCCAGGCCTCGCCCGGCGAGAACTCCAGCGGGATCTTGGCCAGGTCCTCGATCATGCCGTCGAGCGTGCCGGCCTTGATGACCTCGCCGATCTTCTTCTCGCGATAGGCGGCGTCGACATTGGAGCGCTGCTGGAAGCCGTAGGTGAGGCCCGAGGTGTGGCGCAACAGGTCGACGATCTGCATCGGCCGGGTCGGCGGACGGGTCAGGAAGGCGGGCGCGTTGCCGGCGACGAACACGCCGAGGTTCTTCCATTCCGGAATGTATTTCGCGACCGGCTCGTCGAGCGCGACCTTGCCTTCCTCGACCAGCATCATGAAGGCGACCGACGTGATCGGCTTGGTCATCGAATAGATGCGGAAGATGGTGTCGTCCTTGACCGGCACCTTGCGTTCGAGATCGGCAAAGCCCTGGACCGTGGAATGCACGATCTTGCCGCGGCGGTAGATCAGGACCTGGGTGCCGGGAAAGCGGCCGGCATCGATATAGCGGCTCTTCAGATGCGCTTCGAGGCGGTTCAGCGCAGTGGTCGACATTCCCGCGGATTCGGGCGAGGCAGGCGTGGGGGCTAACATCGGGCGTTTCTCCGGCTGGCAAGGCAGCCTTGATAGCCGAAAAGTGTCTGTTTCACCAACCGGCTGCTGCTTACCGGCGCAGGGCCGGTGGTGTAGGCTCGCGCCCGCAATCGCGCCCCAAAAAGGGCTTCAAGGGAAACGCCGAGATGACCCAGTTCAACGAAACCGAGCTCACCGCCGCCGTCATCCGCAGCTTCGACCAGACGCCCGATCCCAGGGCCAAGTTCCTGCTGCAGGAACTGGTGAAGTCGCTGCACGATTATGTGCGCAGGACCGATCTGACTTTCGAGGAGTGGGACCACGCGATCGGCTTCCTGACCCGCACCGGGCAGAAGTGCACCGACATCCGCCAGGAATTCATCCTGCTGTCCGACGTGCTCGGCGTGTCGATGCTGGTCGATGCGGTCAACCACCGGGATCGCGACGGCGCCACCGAGACCACCGTGCTCGGCCCGTTCTATGTCGGCGAGCACAAGGTGACGCCGCACGGCACCGACATCTCTGCGAGCCTGCCCGGCGAGCGCATGTTCGTGCAAAGCCGCGTCACCGATCTCGGCGGCAAGCCGCTCGCCAATGTGCCGGTCGATATCTGGCACGCGGACGACGACGGATTCTATGACTCGCAAAAGCCGAGCTATGCCACCGAAGGTCCGTCGTCGCGGGCGCGCTTCATCACCGATGCCGACGGCCGCTTCTTCTTCCGCACCATCGTGCCGTGCAGCTATCCGATCCCGACCGACGGCCCGGTCGGGCAGATGATCACGCAGACCAACCGTCACCCGATGCGGCCGGCGCATGTGCACTTCCTGGTCAATGCCAAGGGCTACGAGCCGTTGATCACGCATGTGTTCGTCGAAGGCGACAAGTACATCGACTCCGATGTCGTGTTCGGCGTGAAGGACGAACTGATCGCCAAGGTCGAGCGGCGCACCGATCCCGTGATGCCCGACGGCCAGCGATCGGATGCGCCGTGGAGCCTGATGACCTACGAATTCCACGTGAAGCCCGGTGGCGGAATGGCGCCTGCGCCACTCGGCACCAAGGTCACCGAAGACGCCTGATCGGCATCCTCCAAACCGTCTGCTCAATTTTTGTGCGTCGCGCAACAATTGAGCGAATCGCAAATTTTGGGTGCGCGCGAAAGACCCGCGCGCGCTGCGACAAATTGCGCAAAACATTGCAATAAAGCCGATTTTTGCACTGCGGTAGCTTGGCATAAGGCTTGAATAGTCAAATGCCGACGCCAATGAAGCCGTCCCTCGAGGCCACCCCATCGGATTTCTGACGCCGCCAGTCCGGGCCTCCCCGGTGCATGCCCTTTTGCGCCCTGCGCGCGTCGCCACCCGACGGGAGGTGCTCGACGCACAGACGCAACACTGCAACGCAACGACGCAAAGGACACCGATGACCAAGCCCAGCAACACGCCCCCGAGCCGTGCGATCAGCCGTCGCCGCCTGCTGAAGGCAACCAGTGGCGCCGCCGCGTTGCTCGCCGCTGCCAAGCTCAACTTTCCCGCTGGTGCATTCGCGCAAGGTACGGGCCCCGAGGTGAAGGGCGCCAAGCTCGGCTTCATCGCGCTGACCGATGCCTCGCCGTTGTTCGTCGCCAAGGAGAAGGGCATCTTCGCCAAATACGGCATGCCCGACGTCGAGGTGCAGAAGCAGGCCTCGTGGGGCACTACGCGCGACAACCTGGTGCTTGGCTCCGAGGGCAACGGCATCGACGGCGCGCATATCCTGACCCCGATGCCGTATTTGATCTCGGCCGGCAAGGTGACGCAGAACAATCAGCCGACGCCGATGTACATCATGGCGCGGCTCAACCTGAACGGCCAGTGCATCTCGGTCGCCAAGGAATATGCCGATCTCAAGGTCGGCATCGACACCACGCCGTTCAAGGCGGCGCTGGAGAAGAAGAAGGCCTCCGGCAAGGCGGTGAAGGCCGCGATGACCTTCCCCGGCGGCACGCATGATCTCTGGATCCGCTACTGGCTCGCCGCCGGCGGCATCGACCCCGACAAGGACATCGAGACCATCGTGGTGCCGCCGCCGCAGATGGTGGCCAACATGAAGGTCGGCACGATGGACTGCTTCTGCGTCTGCGAGCCGTGGAATCTGCAGCTGATCCACCAGGACATCGGTTACACCGCGATCACGACCGGCGAGCTCTGGGACAAGCATCCGGAGAAGTCGTTCGGCCTGCGCGCGGCCTGGGTCGACAAGAACCCGAAGGCAGCAAAGGCGCTGCTGATGGCGGTCATGGAAGCCCAGCAGTGGTGCGAGAAGATGGAGAACCGCGAGGAGACCGCGGCGATCTGCGCCAAGCGGCAGTGGATCAACTGCCCGGTCGAGGACATCACCGACCGCATGAAGGGCAAGTTCGACTACGGCACCGGCCGCGTGGTCGAGAACTCGCCGCAGCAGATGCGGTTCTGGAAGGACAACGCGTCCTATCCCTATCAGAGCCACGACCTCTGGTTCCTCACCGAAGACATCCGCTGGGGCAAGTATGAGGCGGGTTTCGACACCAAGGCGCTGATCGCCAAGGTGAACCGCGAGGATCTCTGGAAGGAGGCCGCAAAGGAGCTCGGCGTGTCCGACATTCCGGCTTCCACCTCGCGCGGCAAGGAGACCTTCTTCGACGGCAAGGTGTTCGATCCGGAGAATCCCGCCGCCTATCTGAAGTCGCTGTCCATCAAGCGCGTCGACGTCTGAGCCGAGCCCCCGTTAGGGCCGCGCTTTCCTGCGCGGCCCGTCGCCCGACCACGGAGATACTTTGTCAATGTCGATGCCTGCCATGAAGACCGAGATGTTGGAGGTTGCGATCTCGCCAGCCGTTGCTGCGGCGCCGGTCGTGACCATGACGCCGAAGCGCGCGCCGCGCGCCGAGCGATACGCCAGGATGGCGAAGGAGAGCGCGGCGCGCGTGGTGCCGCCGCTGATCGTGGTTGCGCTGCTGCTCGTGGTGTGGGAGCTGATCTGCCGGCGCGCCGGCTCCAGCCTGCCGCCGCCGTCAAAGGTGTTCAAGGACACCAGGGAGCTGATCCTGGATCCGTTCTTCGACAATGGAGGCATCGACAAGGGCCTGTTCTGGCACCTCTCCGCCAGCCTGCAGCGCGTTGCCTACGGCTATTCGCTGGCGGCGATCGCCGGCATCGCGCTCGGCACGCTGGTCGGACAATCAGTCTGGGCGATGCGCGGGCTGGATCCGCTGTTCCAGATTTTGCGGACGATTCCGCCGCTGGCCTGGCTGCCGCTGTCGCTCGCCGCATTCCGCGACGGTCAGCCCTCGGCGATCTTCGTCATCTTCATCACCTCGGTGTGGCCGATCATCATCAACACCGCGGTCGGCATCCGCAACATCCCGCAGGACTACCGCAACGTCGCCGCCGTGGTGCAGCTCAATCCGCTGGAGTTCTTCACCAAGATCATGATCCCGGCGGCTGCGCCCTACATGTTCACCGGCCTGCGGATCGGCATTGGCCTGTCCTGGCTCGCGATCGTCGCGGCTGAGATGCTGATCGGCGGCGTCGGCATCGGCTTCTTCATCTGGGATGCCTGGAATTCCTCGCACATCAGCGAAATCATCCTGGCGCTGTTCTATGTCGGCATCATCGGCTTCGTGCTCGACCGCCTGATTGCGGGGCTGGGCAGGATCGTGACCCGCGGCACCGCTGCGAACTGAGGGACAAGTCATGCAGGCTTATCTGAAGCTCGATCACATCGACAAGATCTTCACCCGCGGCAATGCCTCCACGGAGGTGTTGAAGGACATCAACCTGACGATCGAGAAGGGCGAATACGTCTCGATCATAGGCCATTCCGGTTGCGGGAAGTCGACCCTGCTCAACATCGTCGCCGGCCTCACCGGCGCCACCAATGGCGGCGTGCTCTTGGAGAACCGCGAGGTCAATTCGCCGGGGCCGGATCGCGCCGTCGTGTTCCAGAACCACAGCCTGCTGCCTTGGCTGACGGTCTACGAGAACGTCAAGCTCGGCGTCGACAAGGTGTTTGCCAGGACCAAGAGCAAGGCCGGGCGCGACGCCTGGGTGATGCACAATCTGAGCCTGGTGCAGATGGCGCATGCCAAGGACAAGCGGCCGAGCGAGATCTCCGGCGGCATGAAGCAGCGCGTCGGCATCGCGCGTGCGCTCGCCATGGAACCGAAGGTGCTGCTGCTCGACGAGCCGTTCGGCGCGCTCGACGCGCTGACCCGGGCCCATCTGCAGGATTCGGTGATGGCGCTGCACCAGAAGCTCGGCAACACCATCCTGATGATCACCCACGACGTCGACGAGGCCGTGCTGCTGTCGGACCGCATCGTGATGATGACCAACGGCCCGAGCGCGCGGATCGGCGAGGTGCTCGAAGTGCCGCTGGCGCGTCCGCGCAAGCGGCTCGAACTCGCCACCAATCCCGGCTACCTGAAATGCCGGCAGCGCGTGCTCGAATTCCTCTACGAGCGCCACAGCTTCGTCGAGGCGGCATGAGCATGATCCGGAAAAGTGGAAGCCGGTTTTCCCGCGACAAACGCGAAGCGTTCGCGCTGAGATCATGCTCAGATGAATCAATGAGCGACCCGTCGCTCATGTGAAGTGCTTTTTCTGTCTCGCCGCAATGGCGCGGCGAGAAATCGTGCACGGAGGCACACATGACGGAAGACCAGGTCAAGCTTGTCCAGGAAACCTTCGCCAAGGTCGCGCCGATTTCGGAGCAGGCGGCGGTCATCTTCTATGACCGCCTGTTCGAGGTCGCACCGGCGGTGAAAGCGATGTTTCCCTCCGACATGACCGAGCAACGCAAGAAATTGATGGGAACGCTTGCAGTCGTCGTCAATGGGTTGAGCAATTTGCCGTCGGTGCTTCCCGCCGCGAGCGCACTGGCCAAGCGTCATGTCGGCTATGGTGCCAAGCCGGAGCATTACCCCGTGGTCGGCGGCGCGCTGTTGTGGACGCTGGAGAAGGGCCTCGGCGACGCCTGGACGCCTGACGTCGCCGCCGCATGGACCGCCGCCTACGGCACACTGTCCGGCTACATGATCTCGGAAGCCTATGGCAGCGCGCAGGCTGCGGAGTAGGGGCGAGCTGAAGACGCTACGTCGTTGCGGGGGTCCGTTCGATCCGGCCATCACCCAGGCGGATAGGTGGATTGCTTCGTTGCGCTCGCAATGACGCAGGCAAGCAACTAAGGTTCGCCCGTTCCGCCAACGGGTGAACCAACGATGATGTACCTGGAAACGCCGCCGAAACTGATCCCGACCGAAATCTTCTCCGCCGTTCCCGCCGAATTCCGTCGCAAAGTGGCGAGCGAATGGGCCGACGCCAACCGGCCGGGCGCGGTGACCGACTGCTTCATCGAAGGGCCGTCGTTCGATGCCGACGGCAATCTCTACATCGTTGACATTCCGTTCGGCCGCATCTTCAGGATTGCGCCCGACAAATCGTGGTCGCAGGTCGCCGAATATGACGGCTGGCCGAACGGGCTGAAGATCGACCCGATGGGCCGCATCCTGATCGCCGATTACCGGCACGGGCTGATGGAGCTCGATGCCAGGTCCGGCGCGGTCACGCCGGTGCTGCGCTCGCGGAATTCGGAATCGTTCCGCGGCTGTAACGACCTGCACATCGCCTCCAACGGCGACATCTATTTCACGGATCAGGGCCAGACCGGGCTGCACGATCCGACCGGCCGCGTCTATCGGTTGCGGGTGAACGGCGCGCTCGACTGCCTGATCGACACCGGCATCAGCCCGAACGGCCTGGTGCTCGATCCGCGTGAGGCAGTCTTATTCGTTGCGATGACGCGCGACAATGCGGTCTGGCGCGCGCCATTGATGAAGGACGGCGGCGTCTCGAAAGTCGGGCGCTTCTGCTCGCTGTTCGGCCCCAGCGGACCCGACGGCATGACGATGGACAGCGCGGGGCGGCTGTTCGTCGCGCACGCCTCGCTCGGCCATGTCTTCGTGTTCGCGCCGAACGGCGAGTGTATCGCGCGGATCAAGTCCTGCGCCGGACAGAGTTGCACCAATGTCGCGATCGGCGGCGCCAACCGCGACCGGCTCTACATCACGGAATCGGTGACAGGTACGGTGTTGGTCGCCGACATCAGCGGGTTGGGCTAGGCGGCGACGCGCGGCTGTTCAGGGAACGGCGAGTCGTACAACCACGCGAGCTTGTCGCAGAACTGTTCGAGGCTGGTTTCGCGGATCAACTGGTTGCGCAGCAGCGCGTGTACGCCGGCGGGATGATAGACGTGGGTGCCGAGTTCGCGGGCCTGGAGCTGGACCCGCGCCGTGCGCATCAGTCGGGCCTGCCGGTATTTTTCCAGCGCCTGCTCGAAGCGATCCGGCATCTCACCCAGTAGCTCAGCGAGCCAGACCGCGTCCTCCAGCGCCATGCAGGCGCCCTGCGCAAAGTATTGCAGCATCGGATGCGCGGCGTCGCCGAGCAGGACCACGCGGCCATCGACCCAGCGTTCGATGGGATCGCGGTCGCAGGTCACCCATGCCTTCCAATCCCTGCCGTGGTGAATGATCGCCTTGGCGCGCGGATGGACGTCGGTAAAGCCCTCTAGCACCTCCTCATGGGTCACCGGCCTTGCGGCAAAGGCCTCCGCCGGATCGTTGTGGCAGGTGATGGCAAGGTTGAAGACCTTCCAGCCCGAGAGCGGGTAGTGCACCAGATGGCATTTGGCGCCGGCCCACAGGGTCGCGGCGTTCCAGCGCAGATCCTCCGGCATCTGCTCGGTGGGGATTACCGATCGATAGGTGGTGTGGCCTGCGATCCGCGGCGGGCCGTCATCGACCATCTGTTGGCGGATCCGCGACCGCAGCCCGTCGGCGCCGATCAAGAGGCAGCCCTTGATGTGCTCGCCGGATTTCAGCCGCACGGTGACGGTCTCGCCGTCCTGGTCATATCCGGCCACATCGCAATCGCTGCGCAGCGTGATGCGGGGATCCGCCTCGCAGGCGCGCAGGAAGATGCCGTGCAGATCGCCGCGATGGACCACCGCGTAGGGATTGCCGAAACGCTGGCGGAAATAGCTGGTCAGATCGATGCTGGTGATCTCCTCGGCCGAAATGGCATCCATCAACCGCAACTGGTCGATGAATACCGCGATCGAGCGGGCGGCATCGCCGAGATCGAGATGGTCGAAGGCATGGAAGGCGTTCGGGCCGAGCTGGATGCCGGCGCCGATCTCCTGATAGCGCGGCGCGCGCTCCAGCACGGTGACCTGCAATCCCTTGCGGGCCAGCGCGACCGCCGCGGCCAATCCGCCGATACCGCCGCCTGCAATGATGATCGGATCCCTGCGCATGTCCTCTCCCTGAATTGTGGTTCTATTTCCTCGGTATCTTGCGTCGCCGGCCGCCGCTGCTCTTGGCACTGGCCTTGGCGTCGACTTTCGGCTCGCGCATCTCTTTCGCCGCCGCTGCGGCGGGCACCTCGATCAGGCCGGCCTCGACCTCGTGCTCGAGCCGATCGAGATTCTTGTAGAGCTCGACCAGCACCCGTTTCAGCTCGGCCGCTTCCTTCGCCGACATCGCACCGGTTGCGACCTCTTCATAGTATTGCGCGATCGGCATCAGCCGTGCCGCGAGCTCGGCGCCCTTTGGCGTCAGCACGACCTGAAGGCTGCGCTGGTCGTTTTCCGGACGGTCGCGCGTCAGGAGCCCGGCGCGGCTCATTTCGGCAACGATGCGCGACAGCGTCGAGACGTCGGCCGACGTCAGTTCGGCGATTTCGCCGAGCCGCAGCGGGTGTCCCTGCTCGGAAAGCGCGGCGAGCACGCGGTACATCGGCAGCGTCAACTTCTCGTGACGGATGACGCGGGCGAACAAATCGCCCATCCGCACGCCGAGCCGCGCGAGCAGATAGGGGAGCGAATTCGAAAATCGGTACATGGGCTTAGATCCGGGCTTCATTCCTGGCGGGAGACATCCGCCCGGAATAGCCGCCGGTCTTCGCATCGACAACAGTTGCATCTCAATAATTTGCATTTGCAACTTTCTCATTGACAAATATTTGGACCGGATGTTTTGCTCTGTCAACACGGAAACGAGCCGCGAGCGGGAAAGGACGACGCCATGCAGGGAAAGATCGCACTGGAGGAGCACTTCGCCATCGAGGAGACGGTTCGCGACAGCGCGGGCTTCTCGCCGACCGATGACTGGGTTGAGCTGAAGGCCCGGCTGCTCGATATTCAGGACCGCCGCCTTGCCGAGATGGACGCGCACGGCATCGAGCTGATGCTGCTGTCGCTCAACGCGCCGGCGATCCAGGCCATCCCCGATCGCAGCCGCGCGCTGGAGCTGTCGCGCCGCGCCAATGATTTTCTGGCCGAGCAGGTCGCGCGGCGGCCGCAGCGCTTCCAGGGCCTCGCCGCGCTACCGATGCAGGATCCGGAAGCCGCCGCGCGCGAGCTCGATCGCTGCGTCAGCGCACTGAAATTCCGCGGTGCGCTGGTCAACGGCTTCAGCGAGGTCGAAGGTCAGGACGGCGCGGTCTATTACGACCGCAAGGAGTTCTGGCCGTTCTGGTCCGAGGTCGAGCGGCTCGACGTCCCGTTCTACCTGCATCCGCGCAATCCGCTGGCGAAGGATGCCGCGATCTATGAGGGCCATCGCTGGTTGATGGGGCCGACCTGGGCGTTCGGCCAGGAGACCGCCGTGCACGCGCTGCGCCTGATGGGCTCGGGCCTGTTCGACGCCTATCCGCGGCTGCAGATCGTCCTCGGCCATATGGGCGAGGGCCTGCCGTATTCGATGTGGCGCGTCGACAACCACAACAAGTGGATGCGTGCGCAGAACGTCTATCCCGCCAAGCGCAAGATCGCCGACTATTTCCGGGAGAATTTCTACATCACGACATCGGGCAATTTCCGGACGCAAACGCTGATCGACGCGATGCTCGAGATCGGCGCCGACCGCATCCTGTTCTCGGCCGATTGGCCGTTCGAAAACATCGATCACGCCGCCGAATGGTTCGACACCGCGACCATCGCCGAGGGCGACCGCATCAAGATCGGCCGCGACAACGCCCGCAAGCTCTTCAGACTCTAAGCGCCCGTCCAACCTGCCGCAGAGCAGGGCGCATCATTGTTGCAATGGAGGAAACCGTGAGCACTTCGCCGGAAATCGACGTGCATGAGGAGTTGTCGAGCGCGGCCGTCGGCCGGCTGCACATACTCCTCGGCATCCTGATCACGCTCATCACGCTGTTCGATGGTTATGACACGTTCAATCCTGCCTATGTCATCCACTACGTGGCAAAACCCTGGGGGCTGTCGCCGAGCCAGGCGGGCTTCCTCGTGAGCTCGGGGCTGGTCGGATTTCTGTTCGGGGCAGTCGGGCACGGCACGGTCGCCGACCGGCTTGGCCGGCGCGGCACGTTGCTGGTCGGTCTCTGGATCGTCAACATCTTCACTCTGCTGACCGCAACTGTGGGCAACGACTTCTGGAGTTTCTGCGCGCTGCGCTTCGCCACCGGTCTTGGTCTCGGCGTGCTGCTGCCGCTGGGTACCACCTTCGTCAACGAGCTGGCGCCGCGACGCGTCAGCAACGCCTTCTCGCTGTGGGGCGTGACGCTGGGCTGGTCGCTCGGCGGCGTCTGCGCCGGGCTTGTCGGTGTCTATCTGACGCCGCATTACGGCTGGCAGATCCTCTATTACCTCGGCGCGTTGTCGATCCCGCTGACCTTCGTCGCGCACGCGGTGCTGCCGGAAAGCCCTCAATTCCTGGCGGCGCGGCGCCGTACCGAGGAGCTGCGCGTGCTGCTTGCGCGGCTTCGCCCGGAGCGCGCCACGGTCTATCGCAACGCGAGCTTCGTTTCCGCCGATACGGGGAGCGTGCCCAATCCGATCGCAGCGCTGCTCAGCCCGCGCTATCGCCGCGTCTCGCTGACGATCTGGATCACCGCGTTCCTCAGCCTGTTTGCGATCTTCGGCCTGACCGGCTGGATCCCGACCGTGATGCAGAAGCGCGGCGAGACGTTTGCTGCATCGTTTGGCTTCGGCGCGCTGATGCAGGCGATGTCGTTCGTCGGCGGGCTGACGCTTGCGATGCTGGCCGACCGCAAGATGTCGCTGACGCCCCGCTACCTCGCCACATGGTGGCTGACCGGCGGCATTGCCGTGCTGGCGCTGGTGTTCGTCAGCGGTCACGGCGTCAATCTCGCGATCGTTGCCATCGCCGGCTTCTGCATCATCGGCGCGCAGCACGTACTCAACAATTTCACCGCCGGCTCGTACGAGACCCTGCTGCGGGCCAGCGGCGTCGGCATGGAATTGGGCGTCGGCCGGGTCGGCGCAATCCTTGGGCCCTATCTGATCGGACTGCTGCAGCAGATGACCGGTGGGCCCGACATCGTGTTCTGGGTGATCGGCGGGGCCGCGATCGTCGGGGCCTTCGCGATCGGCTCGCTCGGTCTTGCCACAGTGCCCCGTCCCGTTGCCATCGACACGGCTCCCGCGGAGTGATGATGGAGAGCTTCGCCTATAGCGCGCCTGCAACGCGGGTGATTTTCGGATCGGGCACCCGGGCGAGCCTCGCCGATGAAGTCCGGCGGCTTTCGTGTCACCGCGCGCTGCTGCTCTCGACCGCGCCACAACGTGGCGAGGCCGATACGCTCGCCGCCGATCTCGGCCCGCTGGCGGCCGGCGTATTCGCGGAAGCCACGATGCATACGCCGGTCGACGTCACCGCAAAAGCCGTGGCGCAGGTGAGGATGCTCGATGCGGATTGCGTGGTGGCGATCGGCGGCGGCTCGGCGACCGGGCTCGGCAAGGCCATCGCGCTTCATACCGATCTTCCGCAGATCGTGCTGCCGACCACCTATGCCGGCTCCGAGGCGACATCGATCCTCGGCCAGACCGAGGGCGGCCGGAAGACGACGCTGCGCAGTCCAAAGGTGCAGCCGGAGGTGATCGTCTACGATGTCGATCTGACGCTGACATTGCCGCCGCAGCAAAGCGCTGTCTCCGGCCTCAACGCCATCGCCCACGCGGTCGAGGCGCTGTACGCGCATGATCGCAATCCGGTCACCTCGCTGCTCGCCGAGGAAGGCATCCGCCGCTTCGCGCAGGCACTGCCGAGGCTCATCGCCGCATCCGACGACCGCAGCGCGAGGTCGGATGCGCTCTACGCGGCGTGGCTGTGCGGCTGCTGCCTCAATGCCGTCAGCATGGGCCTGCATCACAAGCTCTGCCACACGCTCGGCGGCATGTTCGACCTGCCGCATGCGGAGACCCATGCGGTGATCCTGCCGCATGCGGTTGCCTACAACGGCCCGGCTGCCGCCGATGCCATACAGCGTATCGCGCTGGCGCTCGGTGCCACCGATGCCAGCGCGGGCTTGTTCGACCTGGCGAACCGGCTCGGCGCGCCGACCTCGCTTGCGGCACTGGGATTGAAGCCGTCGGACATCGATCGCGCCGCGGCAGCGGCTGCCGAAACGCCCTATCCAAATCCACGGCCGCTCTCGCAGCCGGCGCTACGCGCGCTGCTCGACGACGCGCTTTGCGGCGTGCGGCCAACTCTGACGCCGAGCGTCTGGGAGACCTCGCATGCGTGATTTCGACGAGCACAACATCACCGCGGCCGTGATTGATAGCCTGGCGCAAACCGGCGACGCGCGCCTCAAGACCGTGATGACCAGCCTCGTGCGCCATCTGCATGATTTCGTGCGCGACGTCGAGCCGAGCTTCGACGAATGGAACGCGGCGATCGATTTCCTCACTCGCGCCGGACAGATGTGCAGCGACAAGCGGCAGGAGTTCATCCTGCTGTCCGACACGCTCGGTGTCTCGATGCTGGTCGATGCGATCAACCACCGGATGCCCGAAGGCGCGACCGAGACGACGGTGCTGGGGCCGTTCTTCGTCGCTGCCGCACCCGAGCTGCCGCTCGGCGCCGACATCTCCGGCGGCATCGCAGGCGAGAAGCTCAGCGTCAACGGCGTCGTCCAATCGTCCGATGGCCGCCCGCTTGCCGGTGCCACGGTCGATGTGTGGCACGCCGACGATGATGGCTATTACGATGTCCAGCAGCCCGATTTGGAATCACTCGCGATGCGCGCGCGGTTCAGGACCGACCGCGAGGGACGGTTCTCCTTCACGTCGATCATGCCCGCGTTCTATCCGATCCCGCATGACGGGCCGGTCGGCGCGATGCTGGAGGCGCTTGGGCGCCATCCGTACCGCCCTGCGCATGTCCACTTCATGATCGCCGCCGAGGGCTTTGAGACCCTGATCACTCACATCTTCGATGCGGAAAGCCCGTACCTCGATTCGGATGCGGTGTTCGGCGTCAAGAACTCGCTGATCGCGCCGTTCTCCCGCGATCACCAGTCCGGAGAAATCCAGCGCGGCCTCACCTACCGGTTTGGCCTCAAACCGCTTCCCAACACCAAAGGAGACAGCTGATGTCCAGTTCCACTCACATTGCCGCAACTGAGAAAATCGGCCGTCTGTCCGATTCCTGGGTTCTGTTGTTCGCCCGGCTCGCGATCGCGCCGCTGTTTCTCTACAGCGGTATCGGCAAGCTGATGGCCTTCTCCGCGACCGCCGGCCGCCTCGGCGGCGCCGACGGCATCGGTGCGCTCCTTGCGGGCGGGGCAACGGCGGTCGAGCTCGGCGGTGGCATCGCCCTGGTGCTCGGCCTGTTCGCACGCCAGGCGGCCGCGGTGCTGTTCCTGTTCACGATCGCCGCGACGCTGATGTTTCACAATTTCTGGGCCGCACCCGAGGCACAGGTCGTGACCCAGACCATCAACTTCCTGAAGAATCTCGGCCTGCTCGGCGCGCTCGCGCTGATCGCGGCCTACGGGCCGGGAAGCTACGCCGTGAGCGCGGGCCGTAGGCCGTGAGTCCTGTTGCTCCGGCGCCGGCTCACGCGCCGGCGCTGGAACGAAGCCCGCTGTGGTTTGGCGCGATGGAGAGCAGCCAGTCGCCGAACACCTGCTCGGCTTGGGCGGCGACCGGCCTCGCCAGCGCCTGCGTCGCCGCGCGCAATTCGGGCACCGGGATCTTCGCCGCCGACAGTTCGACGGCGTGGCCGACATACCATTCCTCGAGCTGTCGCGGATCGGCTTCGAGATGGAATTGCAGCGCCAGTGCGTTATGGCCCCAGGCAAAGGCTTGATTCTCGTAATTGGCGTTTGAGGCCAGCCGCACCGCATCATCAGGCAGATCGAAGGTGTCGCCGTGCCAGTGCAGCACCTTGGTTTGCAGGTTACGCAGGCACGATGATTTGCCGTCCGCCGTCAGCTCGACCGGCCCCCAGCCGATCTCCTTGACCTTGCCCGGGAACACCCGGCCGCCGAGCGCCTGCGCCATCAGCTGCGCGCCGAGGCAGATGCCGAGCGTCGGCAAGCCGCGCCGCAGCCGCTGTTCCAAGAGCGCGATCTCGGTCGCGAGGAACGGATAGGTCTCGGTCTCGTAGACCCCGATCGGGCCGCCGAGCACGATCAAGAGGTCCGCATCGCGAATCGCACGATCGGAGAGGTCGTCGACCGGCGCGTCGCAGAACGACACGCTCCAGCCGGCGCGCTCCATGATTGGGGCAAGCAGCCCCAGATCCTCGAACGCCACATGGCGGATGGCAATGGCGGAGCGCGGTGGTCGCATTGGTGACGTCCAGTCTTTTCGATATATAATCTCAAATATAGCGCGTCAGGTCGCGACGAGTCCAGCCGTCGTCCACCTCGCGGGTCAGCGGTCGGAATGCAGCTTTTCGAGAAACTCCTTCACGCCGCTGACGGCACCGGTCTGCGAGGCGACATAGCCGGGAAGGGCGCCCACGGCTTTGTGAAACTCGCCGCTCCTCATGATCTCGAGCACGCGCTGCATCGGCTCGGTCTCGAGAAACGCACGCTTGCAGACGAAGAAATAATCTTCCGTGAGCAGGCGGATGAAATCGAGCCCGAATTGCCGCGCGGCGGCCTCGACGCCAAAGCTCGCATCAGCCATGCCGCTCGCGACATAGGCGGCGACCGCGGCGTGGGTGAACTCCATGTGCTGGGCGCCGTTGATCCGGCTTTCCGGGATCTTGTGCAGCGCCAGCAACTGATCGAACAGCAGCCGCGTGCCGGAATCATGGTCGCGGTTGACGAAGCGCGCCTTGCGCTCGACCAGGTCCTTCAACGAGGTGATCTTCAGCGGGTTGCCGCGCTTGACCATCAGGCCCATCTCGCGGGTCACGAAGTTGATCACGCGGTCCTCGCGCGGATCGAGCCACTCCCGACAGGCCTTAATGCCCTGCGCGCGCAACTCGCCGCGCGGCAAATGCACGCCGGAGAGATCGCAGGCGCCCTGCGCCAGCGAGACCAGCGAGTTCTGGTTGCTGACGTAACGCAGGTCGATGCCGACGCCACCAGCGCGGTCGAGGAACTCGCGCAGCTTCGACACCGCAAAGCCGTGGCTGGCATGGACTCGGATGACCTGCGGCCGCTGCTCGAGGAACGGCTTGATCTCAGTGACCAGTTCCTGCGCGAGGTTTTGCAGTTGCAGGCTGAGCCGCGCCTGCATGCGCTGGCCGGCCCACACCAGCTTCTCGCCGAATGGCGTCAGCTTCGAGCCCTTGCCGCGCTGGGTCTCCACCAGGGGCACGCCGAAGAACTCGGACCATTGCTCGATCAGGTTCCAGACATGGCGATAGGACAGCTGCGCGTCGGTGGCGGCGCTGGTGATCTTCCCGGTCTTCCTGATCTCGTTGAGGATGCCGAGCATCACCACCACGGTCTGCGGCGAGTTTTCCTTCCGGAAGCGCCAGACGGTCTCGATCTCGATCTGCAGCATCGCGGTCACCACTTATGAAGAAGACTTCATATCCTGGTATACCAATAGGTACAAGATATCATATTTACTGCTGAACAAAGCCTCCTACGTTGAGGGACAAGACCAGGAGGAAATATGATGTCCGTTGCATATGACTATGAACGCGACCGCCGCGCCCGGACCATCAGGGACGAATTGTTGCTGATCGACGGTGCCCGCGTCCGCTCGCTGTCCGGAAACAGCTTCAAGTCGTTCAATCCCGCCACCGAGCAGGTGATCGCCACGATTGCCGAGGGTAATGAGGCGGATGTCGACCGCGCGGTCGCGGCTGCCCGCCGCGCCTTCGAGGGCCCGTGGCGCACCATGCGCGCCGCTGAGCGCGGCCACATCCTCTTGAGATGGGCTGAGCTGCTCAAGAAGCATGCCGACGAGATTGTTGCCCTGGAAAGCCTCGATGCCGGCAAGCCGATCTCGGCCGTGCTGCGCCAGGATTTTCCGGCCGCCATCGATACGCTGACCTACTACGCCGGCTGGGCCGACAAGATCAGCGGCGAGGTGGTCTCGGCGCGCGACGACGCGCTGACCTACACGGTGCGCGAGCCGGTCGGCGTGGTCGCGGCGATCGTGCCGTGGAATTTCCCGCTGATGATCGGCATGTGGAAGCTGGCACCGGCGCTGGCCTGCGGCTGCACCGTCGTGATGAAGCCGGCCGAGCTGACCTCGCTGTCGGCGCTGCGGATCGGCGAGCTCGCGCTCGAAGCCGGACTGCCGAAGGGCGTATTCAACATCGTGACCGGACCGGGCCGCGTCGTCGGCGATGCGCTGGTCAATCATCCCGATGTCGACAAGGTGACCTTCACCGGCTCGCCCGGCGTCGGCCGCGGCATCATGAAGGGCGCTGCCGGCAACTTCAAACGCGTCTCGCTCGAGCTCGGCGGCAAATCCGCCAATGTGATCTTCGACGACGCCAATCTCGAAGCCGCCGCCAAGGCCGCCGCGGCCGGCATCTTCTTCAACGCCGGGCAGGTCTGCTCGGCAGGCTCCCGCGTGCTGGTGCAGGAGAAGGCCTATGACGAGGTGGTCGAGCGCCTGGTCGCGCGTGCCGAGGCGCTCCGGATCGGCGATCCCGCGGATCGCGGCACCGTGCTCGGGCCTGTCATCTCCGAAAAGCAGATGCGTTCGATCCTCGATTATGTCGCAATCGGCAGGAACGAAGGCGCGCAGCTCGCCACCGGCGGCGAACGCGTTGGCGACCGCGGCTATTTCATCAGCCCGGCGGTGTTCGCCAATGTCGCGCATGAGATGCGCATTTCGCAGGAGGAGATCTTCGGTCCCGTCGTCAGCGTGATCAAGTTCAAGGACGAAGCCGATGCGTTGCGCATCGCCAACGGCACCGCCTATAGCCTCGCCGCCGGCGTCTGGAGCGCCGACATGGGCCGCGTGCAGCGCTTTGCCAGGAAGGCCCGCGCCGGCACGGTGTGGATCAACACCTATGGCTACACCGACGTGCGGTTGCCATGGGGCGGCGAGCGCGACTCCGGCCTCGGCCGCGAGCACGGCACCGCCGCGCTCGATAATTTTACGGAACCGAAGGCGGTGTGGATGAATCTCAACGTGTGAGATTGTTGAGAGGCGCAAGATCGCGCCACAAAATAGCTGTCGTCCCGGCGAAGGCCGGGACGACGCTGTGGAGACATTGTCGCCTGCTTGCATTATCGTTCATGAACGAACCCACGCAGAACGAGGCGATCGTGCAGACAAAAAAATTCGGCAACAACGGCCCGCAGGTCTCGGTGATCGGGCAGGGCACCTGGTATCTCGATCGCGGCGACCGCAAGGCGGCCGTCGCTGCGCTGAAGCGGGGCATCGATGCCGGCATGACGCATATCGACACCGCCGAGATGTATGGCGACGCCGAGCTGGTGATCGCCGACGCCATTGCCGGCCGACGCGACGAATTGTTCCTGGTCTCGAAGGTGTTGCCGAGCAACGCCTCGCGCCGCGGCACCATCACCGCCTGCGAGCGCTCGCTGAAGCGGCTGAAGACCGATCGGCTCGATTGCTATCTGCTGCATTGGCGCGGAACCTACCCGCTCGCCGAGACGGTCGCAGCATTCGACGAATTGATCGCTGCCGGCAAGATCCGCTCCTGGGGCGTCAGCAATTTCGACGCAGACGATCTCGACGAACTGCGCGATGTCGCGGGCGAGGGCAACATCGCCTGCAATCAGGTGCTCTACCATCTGCAGGAGCGTGCCATCGAGCACGCCGTGATTCCGTGGTGCGAACGACACGGCGTTGCCGTCGTCGCCTACTCGCCGTTCGGCCACAATGATTTTCCGCTGGCGTCGACCAAGGCTGGCACGGTGCTGCAATCGATCGCGGAGAAGCACAAGGCGACGCCGCGCCAGGTCGCGCTGAGCTTCCTGACGCGGTTGCCGCCGGTGCTTGCGATTCCGAAGGCGTCGAATGCGGAGCACGCGGCGGAGAATGCGGCAGCCGGCACGCTCACGCTCAGCGGCGATGAACTGGCCGCGCTTGACGCTGCGTTCCCGCGCGGTCCGAAGCCGCGCTCGCTGCCGATGCTCTGAAGCAACACGTCACACAACGATCCAGAGTCCCGCCAATTCGTGGGATTCACACCGTTTCGCTCCACACAGTGCTTAACAAACGGTTTCAGTTGCGGCCGCGCGCGGCCTGCGGCAGGCGGTCACGCGCGCTGGCGCATATCGGAGTCCCGTTTTCGGGCATTGTTCTCGCAGCGGAATTGGCGTTCTCTACGACAGCAGATTCCCCTTATTTTGCTCATCGAGATTGCCGTGACACCGCCCCCCGCCGCCGTAGCCGCCAGGCTGGACAGCGTTCCCCTTTCATTGCCCGCCAAGACGGCGCCCTCAACGAAAAGCGTCGTACGCAACAAGGCACCTGCGCGCACCGACCGGCCATTCAAGGGCATCGCGCTGATCCTGCTGTCGACGGTGTTCCTGGGCACATCGGATGTCACCGCAAAATATCTCTCGTCCACGCTGCCTTCGATCGAGATCGCCTGGATCCGCTTCCTGGTGTTCGCGCTGATCATGACGCCGGCGATGCTGCCGGGCACGCCGCTGTTCGCGCTGCGCAGCAGCCGTCCCGGACTGCACGTGCTGCGCGGCGCCGCGCTGCTCGGCTCCTCCCTGATCTTCATCACGGGGCTGGGCTTCCTGCCGATCGCCGAGGCCTCCGCCACCAGCTTCGTCTCGCCGCTGTTCGTCACCGCGCTGTCGATCGCGTTCCTCGGCGAGAAAGTCGGTATGCGCCGCTGGATCGCGACCGCGGTCGGTCTTGCCGGCGTGTTCATCATCCTGCGGCCGGGCACCAGTGCCTTCCATCCCGCCGCGATCTTTCCGATCGTCTCGGCGTTCGCCTGGGCCGGCACACTGATCCTGACGCGCATGATGAGCGGCAGCGAGCGCCCGATTACGGTCATGACCTATTCGTCGATCGTCGGCGTCGCCATCGTCAGCGCGCTGGTGCCGTTCGTCTGGGTCACGCCGACCTGGCATGACATCATGTTCGGCATTCTGATCGGCGTTGCCTCCACTGTCGGACAATGGATCGTGGTGCTGGCGTTCCGTTATGGCGACGCCTCGGTGCTGGCGCCGTTTTCCTACACGCAGCTGCTGTGGGTCAGCATTCTCGGCTTCCTGATCTTCGGCGAGGTGCCCGATCGCTGGACCATCCTCGGCGCCGGATTCATCGTCGCCTCCGGGCTCTACACCGCGCATCGCGAGCGCGTCAGACGGTCGCAGTTGCTGACCGTGGCCAGCGAGCCGTCGCCGAACGCCTGACCGGGGCGGCGACAAATCGTGCGCTGGTTGCGAAGATGCGCGCTCTGATCGTTGCGCGGGTACAACAGATCGGCCGAAAACTTTGCTTCCCTGGCGCTGAATCAGGGGAATTCTGAAACAATCGGCAATCCCGCGTTCGCCGCGTGCTAACTTGTTCCCAAGAACGCCGCAGAGCGTTTTGGGGGCAGTGCAAGTGCATTTTGGTTTGTCGTTTTTTTCATTGGGATGTTGGCCGCGGGGAGGCGTGATCGCGCTCTCGCTCTGCGCCCTAACCGCTGCGATCGCGTTGCCGGTCGATTCAGCACAGGCGCAAAGCTTCACTTGGGGCGGCACAGGCAGTTCGACCAGCACGGTCGACTACCAGCTCTCGACCAACTGGTCGACGACGTCGCCCGGCGCGCCGCCGATCCTTCCCACGCAGTCGGCTATTTTCGGTTCAACGGGATCGGCGACGGTTACCGTCGGTGCCGGACCGATGTTTCCGGACTCCTGGACATTCACGGCCAATTCGCAGTCCTACACCATCGGCGGTCAACCGGTTAACTTCGCTCTGACGGGGCCGAGCGGTGGCCTGATCAACCAGGCCAACAGCGGCCAGACCATCACCATCAACGCCAACATCAACGACGCCTTCACGCCTGGCGTGATGGTGCAGCAGCTCGGCAACAGCACGTTGGTGCTTGCTGGCACCAACGGCTACACCGGCGGCACGTTGATCTCGGCCGGCACCGTGCAGGTGACCAACGCGAATTCGGTCGGCACCGGCACCATCACGCTCAACGGCGGCACCTTCCAGATGCAGTCGCCGACGGTGGCGAGCGTCGCCTTCGCCAACAACATCGCGGTCAACGCCGCCGGCGGCACGGTCGATGCGAACGGCGCCCAGGTCAATCTGCAAGGTGTGATTGCCGACGGCGCCGGCGCCGGGGTGCTACGCCTGATCGATTCGTCTGCATCGTTCGGCTCGAACGTTCAGCTCTCCGGTGCCAACACCTACAGCGGCGGCACGCTGGTGGTGGATACGACCGTCGTCGTCACCAACACCAAGTCGGTCGGATCGGGCGCGGTGACGCTCGACAATGCCTCGTTCCAGGCCGATGGTCTGAGCAATCTGACCTTCGGCAACAATTTCAAGATCAACAGTTCGGCGATCGGCAGCTCGATCGACGCCAATGGCACGACGCTGACGATCGCCGGCAACATCGCTGACGGCAACGGCCCCGGCAAGCTGACGGTGCTCGACAATTCGGGCGGCCTCGGCCGCGTGGTGCTCACAGGCACCAACACCTATACCGGCGGCACCACGATCTGCGATTGCGCGACCTTGCAGCTCGGCGATGCCACCCACACCGCCTCGATTGTCGGCGAGGTCACCGTCGACGGCAAGTTTGATATCGTGAACGCCAACACGTCTGGAATTACCAAAATCGTCAATGACGGTTTCAGCGGGATTGCCACCACGACGTTCCACAATTCGACGTCGGCGTCGACGGCGACGATTATCAACCGGAACTTCGGCATCACCGAGTTTCGCGACTCGAGCACCGCGGGCAGCGCGAACGTCAGCACGACCAATGGCGCTCTGACGATCTTCCGCGACGGCAGTTCGGCCGGCAGCGCCACGTTCAGCAACAGCAACAACGGCACCTTGGTGTTCGGTGATGCGCTTGGCCCGCCCGGTGGCTCGGACACCAGCACGGCCGGCAAGGCCGTGATCCACAATCATGATAATGCCGGCACCGTGTTCCTGGGCCACACCAATGCGGGCCAGGCCAATATCACCAACGGCGACAATGGTGGCGGGACGCTGTTCTTCGAGTTCTCGTCGGCCGCGTCCGCGACCATCACGACGACCGCCACCGGCTTCACCAATTTCTACCAGAACAGCACCGCGGCGAACGCAACGATCGACAACAGCGGCCTGACCTATTTCGGCAGCTCCGGCCTGAGCCCGACGGAGGCGCCGACCGCGGGCAATGCGACGATCACCAATCGCTCCGGCGGCACACTGATCTTTGACGCCTACGCAACGGCCGGCAACGCCACGATCACCACCGAGAGCGGAGCCGGCGTCATGTTCCTCAACCATTCGACCGGCGGCACTGCGCAGTTCATCACCAACGGCACCGGCTTCGTGGATTTCGGCCGCAGCCTGGGGCCGAACGGTGACGGCCGCATCACGGCCGGCTCGATCGCCGGTTCAGGCATCTACTATATCGGTGGTGGCAATACGCTCGCCGTCGGCGGCAACAATCTCTCGACCAATGTCAGCGGCGTGATCGCCGATTTCGATCCCTGCGGTTGCGGCCCGACCGGCGCGGGAAATCTGGAAAAGACCGGCAGTGGCACGCTCTCTCTCTCGGGCGTCAACACCTACACCGGCACCACTGTCGTCAATGGCGGCATCCTGCAGGTTGACGGCTCGATCGTCTCGTCCAGTTCGGTCACGGTGAATTCAGGTGGCGCGCTCTCCGGTATCGGCACCGTCGGCGACACGACGATTGCCAGCGGCGGCATCCTGCTGCCCGGCAATGCGACGCCTGGCAGCTTCCTGAACGTGGCCGGCAATCTCGCTTTCCAGTCCGGTGCGCTGTATCTCGTCGGCCTCAATGCGAGCGCCGCGACATCGGCCAAGGTGACCGGCACCGCAACGCTGGCCGGGTCGGTCGGTGTCAGCGTCGCGGCCGGCAGCACGATCGCCAAGCAGTACACCATCCTGTCGGCGGCCGGCGGCCGCAGCGGCACGTTCGTGGGCGTCGATTCAACCGGGTTGCCGGCGGGGCTGGTTGCGACGCTCGGCTATGATGCGAACAACGCCTATCTGAACCTCACGCTCGACTATGCCGCGAAGTCGAAGCTCAATATCAACCAGAGCAATGTCGCCACCACGCTGCAGAACTTCTTCAACGCCAATGGCGGCATCAACGCAGTGTTTGCCGGGCTCTCGCCGAATGGCCTGACGCAGGCCTCGGGTGAGGGCGCGACCGGCTCGCAGCAGGCGACGTTCAATGCGATGAACCAGTTCCTCGGTCTGTTGACCGATCCGTTCGTCGCCGGGCGCGACGGCGGCGTCGGTGGTGGCGCAGGAGCGACGCCGTTTGCGGAGGAGAGCGCAACGCTGTCCTATGCGGCGCGCAAGACCGAGCCGCGCGATGCGCTGGCCGCGATCTACAGCAAGGCGCCGCCGCAGCAGCTGAACTTCGATCAGCGCTGGAGCGTGTGGGCGGCAGGCTATGGCGGCTCGCAGACCACCAGCGGCAATGCGGTGTTGGGCTCGAACAACACCAGCAGCAGCATCTATGGCACTGCGGTCGGCGCAGATTACCGTTTCTCGCCGAACACCATCGCCGGCTTTGCGCTCGCCGGCGGCGGCACCAGCTTCAGCGTCAACGGCCTCGGTTGGGGCCGCTCGGATCTGTTCCAGGCCGGTGCGTTCGTCCGCCACACCGTCGGCGCGGCCTATCTGAGCGCGGCGCTGGCCTATGGCTGGCAGGACGTCACCACCGATCGCATCGTCACCGCCGCGGGCGCCGACCATCTGCGCGCCAACTTCAATGCCAATGCGTGGTCGGGCCGGCTCGAGGGCGGCTATCGCACTGCCACGCCGTGGATCGGGCTGACGCCCTACGCGGCGGCCCAGTTCACCAGTTTCGAGCTGCCGGCCTATGCGGAGAGCGTGGTCGCCGGTGGCGGCGCGTTCGCGTTGAACTACGCCGCGAAGAGCGTCACCGACGTCAGGAGTGAGCTTGGCCTGCGCAGCGACAAGTCGTTCGCGGTCGATGGCGGCATCCTGACGCTGCGCGGCCGTCTTGCATGGGCGCACGACTTCAACCCCGACCGCAGCATCGGCGCCGTGTTCCAGGCGCTGCCCGGCGCCGCCTTCGTGGTCAACGGCGCTGCACAGGCCAGCGACTCCGCACTGACCACGGCCTCGCTCGAGATGAAGTGGCGCAGCGGCTGGTCGGCGGCTGCGACCTTCGAAGGCGAATTCTCTGACGTCACCCGGTCCTACGCCGGCAAGGGCGTTATACGCTATGCGTGGTGACCCTCCGTGCTATAGCGTCTTGATGCGAAAGCCGGCCCGGACTTGATCCGCGGCGGTGTATTTCGCGAGACGAAATACGCATCAAAATGAGTGGGACAAAACCCACGCGGAGGGAACATGCGCGCAGCGATCTTCAGGAATGGCGAGATTGTCGTCGACCAGATGCCGGAGCCGAAGCCGGGCGCCGGGCAGGTGCTGGTCAAATCGCTCGCCTGCGGCATCTGCGGCTCCGACCTGCACGCGCGCAAGCACGCCCACCGCATGGTGGAGTTGAGCAAGTTCCTACCCGGCCGCACGCCGATGGATTTGTCGCGCGACGTCGTGTTCGGCCATGAGTTCTGCTGCGAGATCCTCGATTACGGCCCGGGCACCACACGCAAGCTGAAGCCCGGCTCGCGCGTGTGCTCGTTGCCGGCGCTGCTGACGCCGGAGGGCCCCAAGGGCATCGGCTATTCCAACGATTACGCTGGCGCCTATGCCGAGCAGATGCTGCTCAGCGAGCCACTGCTGCTCGAAGTGCCGAACGGCCTTGCCGCCGAGCACGCCGCGCTCACCGAGCCGCTTGCGGTCGGGGTGCATGCGGTGGCGATGGCCAACATCCAGGGCGGCGAGGTGCCGTTGGTGATCGGTTGCGGGCCGGTCGGGCTCGCGGTGATCGCTGCACTGAAGATCAGGGGGCTCGGCCCGATCGTTGCCGCCGATTACTCGCCGGCACGACGCGCTCTTGCCGAGAAGATGGGCGCGGATGTCGTGGTCGATCCCGCCAGGACGCAGCCCTATGCGAGCTGGGCCGAGCACGCCCAGATGACCGAAGCCGAGAAGGCGGCGCGGCCGCCGCTGCAGGCGCTGCTGCCGCCGCTGAAGCCCGCGCTGATCTTCGAATGCGTCGGGGTGCCCGGCGTCTTGCAGCAGGTGTTCGAGGGCGCGCCACGCAGCGCCCGTGTCGTCGTGGTCGGGGTCTGCATGGAGACCGACAAGTCCGAACCGATGCTCGGCATCATCAAGGAGCTCAACGTCCAGTATGTGCTCGGCTACACGCCGGAGGAGTTCGCCTATTCGCTGCGCCTGATCGCGGAAGGCCAGGTCGACGCGGCTTCGCTGGTCACCGGCCGCGTCGGCATCGACGGTGTCGCGCAGGCCTTTGCCGATCTCGCCAATCCCGAAGCGCACACCAAGATCCTGGTCGAGCCGTGGCGGTGAGTTTGATTTCGTAGGGTAGGTTAGCCGAAGGCGTAACCCACCATTCTCTTCGTGATGAGCAAAGTCGGTGGGTTACGCTTCGCTAACCCACCCTACGGACCAGCGTTCAGGCGCGCGGTTTGCATTTCGTGACACCGAACCTATAGTTCGCTGTCCTTGAAAGCACCCACCTCATGCGCGTTTCAATCATCACGGGAGGCGGCTCCGGCATCGGCGCGGCAGTTGCGCGCCGGCTCGCCGGCCCCGATCAATCCCTGATGCTGCACGGGCAGGGTGCCGAGGCCACAGGCCTCGCGCGGCTGAATTCGGTTGCGGAGGAATGCCGCAGCAAGGGCGCGAAGGTCGCGGTCGCGACCGGCGATCTTGCCACCGCCGGCGCGGGGACCGCGCTGGTCGAGGCCGCGCGCGCCGCGTTCGGGCCGATCGATGCGATCGTGCATGCCGCGGGCTTTGCCGACCGGCGCGACTTCGCCAGCCTGCCGCGCGCGGCGCTGGAGCGCGCCTTCGCGGTGATGGCGGCGGCATTTCATGAAATCGCAGCGGCCGCGCTGCCTGACCTCATGCGCAGTGCGCAAGGCCGCGTCGTCGCGGTCTCCAGTTTCGGACCGCATCGTTTCGTGCCCGGCGCGACCTATCCGGGATCGGCTGCCGCGAAGGCGGCGCTTGAAGTGCTGGTCAAGTCGCTCGCGATCGAGCTCGCCGCCTCGGGCGCCACCGCCAATGCCGTGATGCCCGGTTACACCCGCAAGGATCCCGGCCTGTTCGGTGCGCTTGATACCGCGACCTGGGATCGCGTCGCAAAGGCCAACCCGATGCAGCGGCTGGCCGAGCCCGACGAGGTCGCCGCCGTCGTCGCCTTCCTGCTGTCGCCGGAAGCGGGCCACGTCACCGGCGCCACGCTGCCGGTCGATGGCGGCCTGACCTTGATGTGACGTCATGAATGAGGGCGCGTCCACACAGCGGGTTGATGTCGTCGTGCTCGGCGCCGGCATGGTCGGCGTCTCCGCGGGGCTCGCCGCGCGGCAGCGTGGGCTGTCCGTCATCATCGTCGACCGCCGCGAGCCCGGCAGCGAGACCTCCTACGGCAATGCCGGCATCATCTCGTCCGGCTCGATCCTGCCGCTGAACACGCCGTCGCTCTTAAAAAACCTGCCGAAATATCTCACCAACAGGCACCCGGCGCTGCGCTGGAACCTGCCATGGGCCATCGCTAATGCGAACTGGGTGGTCCGCTTCCTCGCCACGGCAACGCCGTCGCAAACCAGGCCGCGCGCCGCAGCGCTGCACGGCTTGATCGGGACCTCGCTGACATTGCATCGCGACTGGATCGTGCAGGCCGGCGCCGGCCATCGCATCCGCGAGACCGGCTGGCTCAAGGCCTGGCGTGGCGACGGGCTCGCAGCCGCCAAGGCCGAGCAGGCGGCGCTTGCCGAGTTCGGCATCAAAAGCGAGGTGCTCGATCGCCAGGCGATCTCCGCGCTCGAGCCCAACATCATTCCCGTCTATAGCGTCGGCCTGCTGCACAGCCAGACGGCATCGGTCGATTCACCCGGCGCAGTGGTCAAGGCCTATGCGCAGATGCTCGCAGTCAATGGCGGCACGGTGCGGCAATCCGAGATCCGGCGGATCGAATCGCAAGGCGACGGCTGGCGCGTGCAGCTTGCCGACGGCGAGATATCAGCGCGCCATGTCGTGGTCGCGCTCGGGCCGTGGTCGGCCGAGCTGCTGCGGCCGCTCGGCTACCGCGTTCCGCTGGCCTTCGAGCGCGGCTATCACCTGCATTTCGTACCGAACCCGGCACGCAAATTGCTACGCCCGATCCATGATGCGGAGGGCAGCTTCCTGATGACGCCGATGGAGCAGGGCATTCGCGTCACCAGCGGCGTCGAGCTCACCGCACGCGACGCACCGTCGAACTATGCACAGCTCGAGGCCGTGGTGCCGATGGCGCGGAGCGTCGCCGAATTCGGCGATGCGGTCGGCGAGCGCTGGCGCGGCGCGCGGCCGACGCTGCCCGACAGCCTGCCGATGATCGGGCAGGCGCCACGGCATCGCGGGCTCTGGCTTGCTTTCGGCAACCAGCATATCGGCTTCACCACCGGTCCGGGAACAGGTGCCGCGGTTGCGGCGATGATCGCGGGCGCCGTGCCGCCATTCGAGGTGAAGGCGTTTTCGCCCGGCCGGTATATCGCGTGACACGCGCAAGGCTGCCTGCGATGCTGGGGCGTCAAGAGAACGGGCGCGGCAACCGAGGGGCAGGATGAACTACGTCTGGGATTTCGGGATCCTCGCCAAGTACAGCCATCTGTTCTGGCTCGGGCTCGGCTGGACCATGGCCTACACGATCGGCACCATCATCCTGGGGACGCTGATCGGCCTGATCGTCGGCATGCTGCGGCTCAAGCGCATTCCGGTGATCGACTGGCTCCTGATCGCCTATATCGAAACCTTCCGCTGCACGCCGCTCCTGGTGCAGATCATCTGGTTCTACTACGCCTTTCCGGTTGTGATCGGCGTCAATATCCCGGCGCATGTCGCGGCCGTCAGCGTGCTGTCGCTCTATGGCGGCGCGTTCTATGCCGAGATCGTGCGCGGCTCGATCGAGAGCGTGCCGCTCGGGCAGTGGGATGCGGCGAAGGCGCTCGGGCTCCGAGGCTGGCATCTGATGCGGCTCGTGATCCTGCCGCAGGCGCTGAAGCCGATGATGGCGCCCTATGTCAACCAGTCGGTGACGCAGCTCAAGAACACCTCACTGGTCTCGATCATCGCGGTGCCCGACCTCGTCTACAACGCGACCCTGATCAACGCCGACACCTATCGGCCGCTCGAGGTCTACACCATCGTGGCGCTGATCTATTTCGCGATCCTGTTCCCGTCGACGCTGGTGGCCCGCCGGCTGGAGCGCGGGCTGACCTACGACAAGGTGTGATCTCTGATCTCCCTCGCCCCGCTCTTGCGGGGGGGGGGGGAGGGAGAGATTTGCTCGCTAGATATTCAACTCCACCGGCACGTCCTCCGGCTTGACGCCGGCAAGCCCGAGGCCCTTGACGAACCATTCGCGCATCTGGCCGATGCCGCGGTTGTAGTCGATCCACACCGACAGGAAATCGCGCCAGCGCTTGTCCTGTTCGCGCCGCACCGCGGTGCCGCTCGCGATCGTCACCGAGGGTGAAGTCAGGATCTTGTAGGTGCCGAGGTTCGGGTTCTTGGCGATCGCGGTCAGCCCGAGCACCAGCGCGTTGACCACGCAATCGACGCGGCCCGACGACATTTCCAGCATCACCTCGTCGCGCGATTTCAACGACTTGATGCTGGCATTCGGCGCAAAGCGCCGCGCCACCGCCTCGTTGGCCGAGCCGACGTCGACCGCGATCTTGACCTCGGGCTTGTTGATGTCGGCCCAGGTCTTGGCCTCCAGTCCCTTCTTCAGCATCGCGCCGAACGGATGCGGGAACACCAGATTGGTGAAATCCACCACCAGCGCGCGCTGCGGCGTCGGGTTGAGCGCGAAGCCGAGATCGATCTTGTTGGCCTGCAGATCGAGGATCGAATTGCCGTAGGTCGACTCGACATATTCCAGCTTGACGTCGAGCAGCTTGGCGAGGTCGTTGGCCATCTCGATCGAGAAGCCGGACCAGGTGCCGGTGGCGAGGTCCTTGTTGAAATAGGGCAGCTCGCCCGGCAGCACCGCGATGCGGAGCACCTTGTTGGCGCGGATGCGATCCAGCGTGTTGTCGGCCGGGGTCTGCGCCGAGGCCGGCGTTGCCATCGCGGCCGCGAGCGCCGCGCCGCTGCCGATCCCGAGCGCATAGCGCAGCGCGTCGCGGCGATCTTCGGAAATTTTGATGTCGTCGGATTGAGTCAAGCGGGCCTCCCTGCACCAGATCGCCGAAGCCTAGCGTCGGGTTCCGGCGCCAGCAAGGGCGCGCGCCTGCACCATTGGTAGGCGTGGCGAAGCGGAGATGCCTATCTCTTCACCTCGTCCCGCTTGCGCTATGGCCGGGGCACATTGCCAAAACATCGAAAACAACCCCATGCACAGTAGCCGGCGGCGTGCCGGCATTCGACACGGCCACTTGACATGTCGGGCAAATCAGGGGTATTATTCTATTATTCAGAAAATTTGCAGGTGTGCCTCACCCGGTGAGCGCAACATTAGCCGTTGGCGCGGAGGCAGCCCCTCACCCTGACCCTCTCCCCGTAAGAACGGGGAGAGGGGAAATTGAGACTGCCCAGCTCAATACTGTCCCGGCACGTACATCTCCGGCGGGATTGGGCCGCGGTGATAGTCGGGGTTGCGCACCCGCGGCGGCAGCACCACCGGTTGGTGCGTGACCTGCTGATAGGGGATCTGGCTCAGCAGGTGCGAGATGCAGTTGAGGCGGGCGCGCTTCTTGTCGACGGCATCGACGATCCACCACGGCGAGTCCGGCAGATGCGTGCGCTCCAGCATGGTCTCCTTGGCCTTGGTGTAGAGTTCCCAGCGGGTCCGCGCCTCGACGTCCATCGGGCTCAGTTTCCACTGCTTCAGCGGATCGTGGATCCGCATCGAGAAGCGGAACGCCTGTTCCTCGTCGGTGATCGAGAACCAGTATTTCAAGAGGATGGTGCCGGAGCGGATCAGCATGCGCTCGAAGTCCGGCACCGAGTTGAAGAATTCCTCATACTGCTCGTCGCTGCAGAACCCCATCACCTTCTCGACGCCGGCGCGGTTGTACCAGCTGCGGTCGAACAGCACGATCTCGCCGCCGGCCGGCAGATGCGAGACGTAGCGCTGGAAGTACCATTGCGTGCGCTCGCGCTCGTTCGGCGCAGGCAGCGCCGCGATCCGGCAGACCCGCGGGTTGAGCCGCTGCGTGATGCGCTTGATGACGCCGCCCTTGCCGGCGGAATCGCGGCCCTCGAACAGCACGACGACCTTCTTCTTCTCGTGCTGCACCCAGTCCTGCAGCTTGACCAGCTCGCCCTGTAGCCGCAGCAATTCGCGGAAGTAGAACTTGCGGTCGATCGACGGCTGTCCGGCGGCCCCGTCGTGGTCGAGCTCGTCGAGCCTCATGTCGTCGAGCTCGAGTTCGAGTTCCTCGTCGAGGCTGTCGGCCATCTCCTGGTGGATGCGGGCGCGCAAAGCTTCGTCGCGCAAGGCTTCGTCCCGGGCGGCTTCGTCGGTGAGGTCGGAGGCGGTCATGAAGGTCCGTCTTTCAGTGTGTTAGATGGATCGCCGGGAGCATTGACGGGCGATGTTACCCCTCTATGACAATGGCATGACCGCTGTTTCACGCCGCCAGCGGGACTGTGCTAACAAGCGATCACAAGATCAAAAAAGGAGACGCCGATGATTTCGCTCACGCCAAAAGACGTCCTGCCGGAGGACGGCACCGCCGGCACGCTGGTCGGACGGGTCTGGCTGCCGCAGGCCGGCGGGCCGGTCGTGGTCGCGGTGCGGGCGGACGGCGTGTTCGACGTCACCGCGCGCTTCCCCACGGTGAGCGCGCTGTGCGAGGAGAGCGATCCGGCAGGTGCGCTGCGTGCGACGAAAGGCGAGCGGATCGGCGATTTCGCGGCGATCCTGGCTAATACGCCGCCCGACGGTCGTGACAAGGCGAAGCCGCATCTGCTGGCGCCGGTGGATTTGCAGGTGCTGAAGGCCGCCGGCGTCACCTTCGCAATCTCGATGCTGGAGCGCGTGATCGAGGAGCGGGCGCGCGGCAACCCGTCCTCGGCGGAGGCAATCCGCAAGGAAGTGGTGCGGCTGGTCGGCGACGATCTCTCCAAGCTCAAGCCCGGCTCCGAGCAGGCAATGCGGCTGAAGCAGGTGCTGATCGAGCAGAATGCCTGGAGCCAGTATCTGGAGGTCGGCATCGGCCCCGACGCCGAAGTCTTCACCAAGGCGCCGACGCTGTCGTCGGTCGGGTCAGGCATGGATGCCGGGCTGCATCCGAAATCGACCTGGAACAATCCGGAGCCGGAGGTCGTGCTTGTCGTCTCCGGCGCCGGCAAGATCGTTGGCGCCGCGCTCGGCAACGACGTCAATCTGCGCGACTTCGAGGGCCGCTCGGCGCTGCTGCTGTCGAAGGCCAAGGACAACAACGCCTCCTGTGCGATCGGCCCGCTGCTCCGGCTGTTCGACGCGACGTTCTCGCTCGACGACGTCAGGAAGATGGATGTCGGCCTCACCGTGAAGGGCGCCGACGGCTTCGTGCTCGAGGGCCATTCCTCGATCTCCAAGATCAGCCGCGACCCGACCGATCTGGTCGCGCAGACCATCGGCCCGGTGCATCAATATCCCGACGGCTTCGCGCTGTTCCTCGGCACGATGTTCGCGCCGGTCAAGGACCGCGATGCCAAGGGCGAAGGCTTCACCCACAAGCGCGACGATATCGTCACCATCGCAGCCCCGCAGCTCGGCAAGCTTGTCAACCGCATGCGCAGCAGCGACGAGTGCGAGCCCTGGACCTTCGGCGTTGGCGCGCTGATGAAGAACCTCGCGCAGCGCAAGGTGCTGTGAGGAGAACCGTAGGGTGGGTTAGCGAAGCGTAACCCACCGACTTCGTGCCGCGGAAAAGATGGTGGATTACGCCTTCGGCTAATCCACCCTACGAAGTTGGTGGCTCACACATAGCTCGCCGTCACGCGGCCGAACGGGCCGAAATCGGCGACATAAGTGTCGCCCGGCTTTGGCCGCAGCATGCCGGTCAGCGTGCCGGTCGAGATCATCTGGCCGGCTTGCAGCCCGATCCCGGTGCGCGACAATTCGTTGGCGAGCCACGTGAGCGGCACCATCGGATGATCGAGCGCGTCGGCCGCGGAGCCCTTGCGCCGCAGCGCGCCGTTGCAGGACAGCGTCACCTCCTGTCCGGCGATGTCGCGCGTCCGCCAGTCCGCGATCGCAGGGCCATAGGCGATGCTGCCGGCGCCGGCGCCGTCGGCGAGGATCGCGGGCAGGGCAGGGAATGCCGCATCGTGAATGAAGCGGCATTCGGCGAGCTCGATGCCGGGATGCAGCGAGGCCACCGCGTCGGTCACCTCGTCGATCGTGTACGGCCTGTCGCGGGGCGGCAGATCGGCGCCGAGCCGCGCCTGATACTCGACCTCCGGGATCGGACTGCATTGCGCGGCGTGCGCGACACTGAGCGGCGCCTCGCGGATGTCAGCTGCGAACACGCGGCCGTAGATCGGCGAGTCCGTGCGGAGCTGCGCTTGCAGGCCGGCTTTCATCGCGGCGATCTTCCAGCCTCCAACCGGCCGGTCGAGCGCGTCGGCGACCATCTGCGCGACGCGGTAGGCGGTCGCCTTGTCCGGCGGCACGAGATCCGGATCGAGCCCGCTCTGCTGGCGTCCGTCACGGCGAAGGGCAGCGAGCAGGCGCGCAAGTTCGTGCTGGCGGGCGATATCCATCGAGGGCCTCGAGACGCGTTGGCAGGCATGGCGTTGCCGGCGATGCGCAGCGGATAGGATTGTGTTTGGCGCACAGCAAACGATTTATCTGCAGCATGGATTGAGTCATACTCAATCGGAGCCGCAATCAACAAGGAGCCGTCGTCGATCGATGTCCTGGCGCCGCCTACCCCCGCTGCATGCGATCCGTGCCTTCGAAGCCGTGGCGCGGCATCTGTCGATGACCCGGGCCGCCGAAGAGCTCGGCGTTACGCCTGGCGCGGTGAGCCGGCACATCCGCGCGCTGGAGGAACAGTTGCAGAAGCCGCTGTTCCTGCGGCAGCCGGGCGGCCTCATCCTGACCAGCGCCGGCGAGGCGCTGGCGCAGGCGACGCGCGAGGGTCTCGATCGCATCGCCGACGGTGTCAGCGGCGTGAAGCTGACGCGGCTGCGGCCGCTCTCGATCGGCGTCTACGGCTTCGTCGCCTCGCGGCTGCTGTTGCCGATCTGGCCGGAGCTCCGAGCGACGCATCCCGATCTCGCGATCGATTTGCACACCTCGCCCAATCCGCTCGATCTGTTGCCTGGCCGCTATGATGCCGTCATCGCGGTGTCCGACGGCGCACCGCGGCCCGGTCTGGTGACACATCCGCTGGTCCCGATCGCGACCGTGCCGGTCTGTGCGCCGCGCTGGCTGAAGCGCGGTCCGCTCGATTTCGCCGCCGTGCCGCTGCTGCATGCGCGGCCGCGGCCCGACGACTGGCGCCGCTGGCTCGATCACGCCGGGCTCGGCGGCGTGTCCGCGCAGGGCGGCAGCAGCTTTGAAAGCGTCGGCCTTGCGATCGAGGCGGCCGCGGCCGGCATGGGCGTTGCGATGGCGATCGAGGCGCTGCTGGCGCCCGACCTCGCACGCCGCAAGGTCGTGTTCGCGCATTCCAGGGTGCGCCAGACCCGCCGTCACTTCGTGCTGCAATACGAGGCACGGCTCGCCGACGAGCCCGCGCTGTCGGCATTCCGCGACTGGATCGTCGGACGATTGGCACCCGGCATCGCCCCGGGTGGCCATCCCGGCCGCCGGTTCACAACGCCTTCGGCTCCGGTGCGCCGGGGAAGGCCTCGGTCAGCTTCAGCGACTTGACCATGTGCGCCGTCGCCGACTTGTAGCGCATGAAGTGCGGCGTCGTGAGATGCGCCTGGTACGCAGCGACATCGGCGTACATCTCGAAGACGATGAAACGGGCCGGATTAACCTGGTCCGGTACCGCGTGCAGGACGAGGACGCGGGGTTCGACACGCAATGCGGTCGCGATCTCGTCGTTGAGCGCGGCCATGTAGGCCTGGCGGTACGTCGGGTCGATCTCGATCTCGGCAATGTGGACGCAGGGAATGCCGGGCGCATGCGGCATCGCCGGTGCCTGGGGCATCGGAATCATGCCCGGTACTGCGCCTCGCTGACCTCTTCCAGCCAGTCGACGTTGCTGCCGTCGCGGGATTCCGTGATCGCGATATGCGTCATCGCGGTCGTTGCGGACGCGCCGTGCCAGTGCTTCTCGCCGGGCGGAAACCAGACGATGTCACCGGGACGGATTTCCTCGACCGGACCGCCCTCGCATTGTACCCGGCCGAGGCCGGAGGTGACGACGAGCGTCTGGCCGAGCGGATGGGTGTGCCATCTGGTGCGGGCGCCGGGCTCGAAGGTCACCTGGCCGCCGCTGAGGCGTGCCGGGTCGCCGACCTGGAACAGCGGGTCGACGCGCACCGTGCCGGTGAACCAGGCCTCGGGACCTTTGCCAGAGGGACGTGAGCCGTTGCGGGTGATCTGCATTGTGTCGATCCTTTCCTTTGCTGATGTCGCACCGATGTTCGTCAGTGCGGTGAAGCCGGCGGCGGCGCCCGTGAGCAGGCCGCGTCGCGACATCGTCGTCATCGCGGCCGCTTCTCGATCACGTCCTTGACGACCGGCAGCGCCGAAAATGCGTTGGGCCATCCGGCATAGAAGGCGAGCTGCGTGATCGTCTCGCCGGCTTCCGCTGGGGTCAGGCCGTTATCCATCGCGCGGTTGAGGTGATAGGTGATCTGCGCCACCTGTCCGGTCGCGACCAGCGCGCTGACCGTGACCAGGCTGCGGTCGCGCGGCGCCAGCCCAGGCCGCAGCCAGAGATCGCGGAACAGGACGTCGGTGGTGTATTGCACGAGGCCGGGTGCCAATTTGCCGAATTGCTCGCCGACGCGGGTCGCGCGCTGCGCCTCGGCCGCCTCGTCCAGCGCAAGCGGCGGGCCCGACGCGGCGGGAAGCTGGTCGACGCCGATGTTACGGGTCTTGAAGACGCCGCTTGCGATGGCGACCGCCGACATTGCATTGGCCCAGCCGGTATAGAAGGCGAGGTGGGTAACGATCTCGGAGATCTCAGCGGGCGTCACGCCATTGTCGAGCGCGAGGTTCAGATAGTCGGCGAGCTCGACGGTCTGGCTGCGCGCGATCAGCGCTGCGAGCGTGACGATGCTGCGGTCGCGCGGCGACAGGCCCTCACGCTTCCAGAGATCGCCGAGCACGACGGTCTTGCGATAATCTTCCAGCGCCGGTGCGACGGCACGGACGTCTTCGATCGAGGTCATTGGTCTTGCTCCCTGTGTTGTCAGCTCGGCCGCGGACGGTCCAGATGCGACCAGGCAAATCGCGCCGGCGATTGTTGTCATCAATTTCATGGCAGGCTCCTGTGCGACAGGCCGGCTGTCCGGATCAGCCACAGCGCGATGACCGCCCCGCTCAGCACGACCAGCGTGCTCGCGAGGAACACCGCATTGAGGCCCGCGACGCCCGCGATCAGACCGAGCAGCGGCGTGGTGACGCCGAGCGTGAGATCGAGGCAGGCGGTGTAGGCCCCCATCGCCAGCCCGCGGCTCTCGGGTGGTGCGCGGCGCACGGCCTCGACGCCGAAGCCGGGATAGACCAGCGAATAGCCGAGACCGGCGAGCGCGGCGCCTGCGAACACCAGCACCGGCATCGTGGCAAGCCAGATCAGCGCCTGTCCGGCCGCCTCGATCAGGATGCAGACCAGCGCCACCAGCGGCCCGCCGATGCGGTCGGGCAGGTGGCCGAAGATCAGCCGCCCGATGACGAAGCCGAGGCTGACCAGCGAGAGCGCCAGCCATGCCGCGTTCCAGCCGTTGCGCGCGAACAGCAGCACGACGAAGGTGGTGATCGCGCCGAAGCCGACGCTGGAGAGCGCCATGCCGAGACCCGGCAGCCAGATTGCGCCGAGCACCTTGGTCAGGGCCGGGCGCGCATGGCGTGACGGCGCGATGCCGCGCAGCGGTGCGACAACGAATAGCGTCAGCAGCGGGATCAGCATGGTCGCAAACGCAATCGCCGTGAAGCCGTGACGCGCATAGAGCGCGCTGCCCGCCGGCGCGCCGGCCGCGTAGGCGACATAGATCGCGGTGCCGACCCACGACATCACGCGGCCGGTGTTGGCGGGGCCGGCCAGCGCCAGCCCCCAGTTCAACGCCCCCGCGACCATGAAGCTCTCGGCGCCGCCGAGGATGGCCCGCCCGAGCAGCAGGATCGCCAGCGAGAACGCAGGCATGTCGACGAATTCCAGCGACAGGCCATAAAGCAGCCCCGCGACCGAGGCCGCGATCAGGCCGGCAATCACCACGCGCTTGACGCCTCTGGTGTCGGCAAGATGCCCCGCGGTGAAGCGCGAGATCAGCGATGCCGCGAACTGACTGCCGGCGACGAGGCCGACCACGAAGGTATCGAAGCCGAGGCCTTGGTGAACATGCAGCGGCAGCGCCGGCATCGCGAGACCGATCACCAGAAAGCCGGAGAAGATCACGGCGACGATCGGGAACAGTGTTGCGGCGATCGACGGTTCGGCGACCGGGATCGGTGACGTCGTGACGGACATGGGCGGACAACGGGTTCGATTAATCTCTGGCGTGCAAGCTAGGGCTTCCGCCGTCCCCCGATTAGATGATAAAATCCGCATGGATTTATCAACCAGGCTTATCAATGAACCGGGACAACGCCAGCGACCTGCTGGTCTTCCTCGCGGTGGCGCGGGAGCGGAGTTTTACGCGCGCCGCGGCTCAGCTCGGGCTGTCGCAATCGGCCCTGAGCCAGATCGTCCGGGCGCTCGAGGAACGCCTCGGCGTGCGGTTGTTGAGCCGCACCACGCGCAACGTCGCGCCGACACTGGCCGGCGAGCGGCTGCTGCGCACCATCGGCCCGAAGTTCGACGAGATGGATGGCGAGCTGGCGGCGCTTGGTGAACTGCGCGAGAAGCCGGCGGGCACTATCCGCGTGACCTCGACCGAATATGCCGCCGAGGCGATCCTGATGCCGGCATTGCGCAAGATCCTGCCGAAATACCCCGACATCAAGGTGGAAGTCGTGATCGACTATGGTCTCACCAACATCGTCGCCGAGCAATATGACGCCGGTATCCGGCCCGGCGAGCTGGTTGCAAAGGACATGATCGCGGTGCGGGTCAGTCCGGATCTGCGCATGGCGGTGGTCGGCTCGCCCGACTATTTCGCGACGCGCAGGAAGCCGCGCACGCCACAGGAATTGACCGAACACAATTGCCTCAATCTGCGCCTGCCGACCCATGGCGGCCGGCTCTATGCGTGGGAGTTCGAGAAGAACGGGCGGGAGCTCAATGTGCGTGTCGAGGGCCAGCTGGTGTTCAACGGCTCCGGCACGCTGTTGAGCGCCGCGGTCAACGGGCTTGGTCTCGCCTACATGACCGAAGGGCAGGCGAAGCCGCAGCTGGCGAGCGGTCACCTGGTGCGCGTGCTCGGCGACTGGTGCCCGCCGTTCTCCGGCTATCACCTGTATTATCCAAGCCGGCGGCAGGCGTCGCCGGCATTCTCGCTGCTGGTCGACGCATTGAGATATCGCGGGAAGAGCTGAGGCGGGGCTGTTGAGCATCGCGGCACGTCTGCATTGTTGCGCGATCCGTCTGCACGCTGCGCGATGATCTGCTACTGATTGCTGCAGCCGCCTTCGTTGTCGAACATGTTCAGAAACCTGGGCGGCAAGTCAATCGCATGCCGCAACTTGAGCGCGCGCAAATGCGCGAAATTCGCAGCGACCGCTTGCCGCGCCGATATGTGAACCAGTTCATCTTCGTTCGCGCCGATCCGTTTCAGCATGTCGGCTCGACGCGAACAGAAGGAGTCGCGGACATGAGCGAGCAGCCATCAAAGGGAATGCCCGATTGGCTCACGACGGACATGGTGGTGATCGCCGTCGCACTTGTCATCATCGTGATGGGCATCTGGATCGCGCCGTAACGGCCGCGGATGCGCGGGGATGATGCGCCTTACAGGCCGATCATCCGGAAGATCATGCCTCCGATATTCGGACCATGATGATGGTGGTGGCGATGACGGCCCCGCGGAGGTTCGTCGCTGCTTGCGGCCATCGCGGTCCGCCCGCCGTCCCGCTCGGGGCCGACCGCGTCGAACGCGGCCTTCTGCTCGTCACTGAGCGCAGCGTAGAACGTATCCAGCGTAGGGCGCACCGTGCCGATCGCCTGCAGCATGGCATCCAGTCGGGCTTCGACCGCTGCAAGGCGTGCCGGCGGCGTGCGCGCATCGGTGGGCGGGCAGGATGATTTCAAGGTGTCCTCGGCCTTTGTTGCCGCGTCTCGCAGGGCGTCGAGGCTCGCCCGCTGTGCGTCGGTCGGCTTGACGTCGCGATCGATGATGTCGCCGGGCCATGAGATGGCGGCAGGCTGCGCCGTGTTGCAGGTGGCGTTGTCCGACGTCGCTTCACGTTGGCCGCGGTGCTGATCCGCCGCCAACGCCGTCACCTTGGCTTTCTGATCGTCGCTGAGCAGTCCATAGAACTTATCGAGCGCGGGTTGCAGGATGCCGACCGCGTCGCGCATCGCCTGGAGGCGCTGCTGCATCGCGGAGAGCCGGCTCGGCGCGGTCAGCGGCACGTCCTTGGGACAGGAATTGAGAATGGTCTCGGACGCCTTTTGCGACGCGCTGGCGAGCTCGTCGAGCGCCGCGCTCTGCTCCGCATTGGGCTGGATGGCGCTGCGGAATTGCTCGATCGGGAAGCCCGCGATATCGCTTCGGTCGCTGCCGCACATGTCGGCAAGGGTGGTGGCTTGCGCGCGTGCGCTGGATCGGCCTGTCGTCGGCGGAGGACCGGCGCGGCCGGGCAAATAGTCGGCATAGCCGCTCAGTGCATCGTAGTCATAGGGACCGAACAGACCGGCATAAAGATCACCATAGCCGTAATCCCAGAAGTACGGATCATAGCCCCAGCCCCACCAGGTGTAGTCATAGAGGTCGTAATAGGCGTAGGGCCAGAACACCGGGCCGACCCAGCCATAGCCACCGTGCGGATGACGCCACCAACCGTCGCCATTGCGATAACCCAGGGCGGCTCCGGCGGCGGCGGTCGTGATGGCGGCGCGCGTCATCGGGTTGCGCAAGCCGCCCGGTCTGCTCATCGCGGTTCGGATCTGGCGCGAGGCCAGCGAGTGACCCACGACGCTCGCACTGTGCCGCATCGCGGCGGGCGAGGCGGCAGCACGGCGTGCGGCTAAGCTCGGCGCAGAGCGTGCGGCATGCGCGGCAGGGCGGAATTGAGAACGGCGTGCGGCAGAGCTGCCGCTAAACCTCGTCCCGGCTCCTGCTGCGGGACGAATGGTGTGAAAACCGCCGCCGCGCGGGCCGCTGGCGTGAAACCCGCCGCCGTGGAAGCCGCCACCGCCAGCATGAAATCCGCCGCCGCCGTGGAAGCCGCCGCCACCATGAAATCCACCACCGCCACCATGGAAGCCGCCACTGCCATGACCTCCACCTCCACCGCCATGGCCTCCGCCGCCGCGAGCGGCATCGGCACGACCTGCGAAAAGCGCAGCCGATGCCGCCACTGCGATGATCGCGGCGAACACCAACACGGAATATTTGCTGCGGGCGGCCGTCAGCATGTGTCCTCACCCTTCGGATACTCAGTGATGCCTAAGGTCAACATCCCACGCCGCTGCCGGGTTCCAACGGCGATGCGGTTATTTGTCGGGTGGGTGATGACACCGAGCTGTCCGACGGCGATAGAACGTTGGCCGTGCCAAATACTCACCGTCGTCCCGGCGAAGGCCGGGACGACGGTGAGGTTGTGGCGCTAGCGAAGCTCCCAGCCACCTTTCCTACACCGGCAACGCCGTCGAATACTTCACCTGGCTCAGCGCAAAGCTCGATTCGATCGAGGCGATGCCGTCGAGGCGGGTCAGCTTGTTCTTCAGGAATGCTTCATAGGAGGAGAGGTCGGCGGCGACGACGCGCAAGAGATAATCGCGGTTGCCGGTCATCAGATAACATTCGAGCACCTCGTCCCATTTCGAGATCGCGCGCGCGAAGCGGTTGAGGTCTTCCTCCTTCTGCCGCGCGAGCTTGATCGAGATGAAGACCGAGACGTGCAGCCCGATCGATTTCTGGTCGACGGTAGCGATGTAGCGCGAGATCACGCCGCGCTCCTCGAGCAGCTTGACCCGGCGGTGGCACGGCGACACCGACAGTCCGACCTTGTCGGCGAGCTCCTGCATGGTCATGCGGCTGTCGGTCTGGAGCAGACTCAGGATCTTGCGGTCGATCGCGTCGAGGGCAGGCATTGGGATGAACTCGTCAGTTGAGGCCGGATCGTGGGAATTTATCCCAATTTTTCCTGTGCTGTCGCGTGGAATTGAGATTTTCAGCGGCGCAGCCGGCAGTAACATCGGGAATATCGCTGGGAGCCCTGCCATGGGAATTGCGCCTGAACGCCTCGAGTTGCTGTCCGCCTTGGCTCGCAAGGTGCTGTGGCTGTCGTCGTGGACCATCCATCACGCCAACCATGTGCGGCCCTCCAGCGACGGTCTGAAGGTCGGCGGCCACCAGGCCTCGTCGGCGTCGCTCGCCAACATCATGTCGGCGCTGTATTTCTCGGTGCTGCGCCCGCAGGACCGCGTCGCGGTGAAGCCGCATGCGAGCCCGGTGTTTCATGCGATCCAGTATCTGTTCGGCCATCAGACCCGTGACAAGCTGGAGAATTTCCGCGGCTACAAGGGCGCGCAGTCCTATCCGTCGCGCACCAAGGACGTCGACGATGTCGACTTCTCCACCGGCTCGGTCGGCCTCGGCGTGGCGCAGACGCTGTTTGCCTCGCTGGTGCAGGACTACGTCAAGGCGCATGGCTGGATGAACGACCGGCCCGAAGGCCGCATGATTGCGCTGGTCGGCGACGCCGAGATGGACGAGGGCAATATCTTCGAGGCGCTGCTGGAAGGTTGGAAGCACGGCCTGCGCAACACCTGGTGGGTGGTCGACTACAACAGGCAGTCGCTCGATGCCGTGGTGCGCGAGGGGCTGTGGGCCAAGTTCGAGACCATGTTCCGCAATTTCGGCTGGGACGTGGTGATCGTGAAATACGGCAAGCTGATGCTGGAGGCGTTCGCCGAACCCGGCGGCGAGGCGCTGCGGCGCTGGATCGACAATTGCCCGAACCAGATGTATGCGGCGCTCTGCTTCCAGGGCGGTGCTGCGTTCCGCAAGCATCTGCGCGACGATATCGGCGACCAGGGCGAGGTATCGGCGCTGATCGATCGGCGCAGCGACGACGAATTGCTGGCGCTGATGTCGAATCTCGGCGGCCACGACATGGCAAGCATGATCGAGGCGTTCGAGGCTGTTGATCACGATCGTCCGGTTTGCTTCATCGCCTACACCATCAAGGGCGTCGGTCTGCCGATGCAGGGCCACAAGGACAACCACGCCGGCCTGATGACCGTGGCGCAGATGGAGAAGTGGCGCACCGCGCAGAACATCCGCACCGGTCACGAGTGGGACAAGTTCGAGGGCCTGTCGCAGGAGCCTGCGAAGCTCGAAGCGTTCCTGGCCGATGCGCCGTTCAACCGCGAGGGCCGCCGCCGTCTCTCGGCTCCGGAAATCGACGTGCCGGAGCGACTGGCCTTCAAGGCCTCCGCGCAGATGTCGACGCAGCAGGGCTTTGGTCTCGTGCTGCATGAGCTTGCGCGCGGTGACAGCGAACTCGCCTCGCGCATCGTCACCGTTTCGCCTGATGTCACCGTGTCGACCAATCTCGGTGCCTGGGTCAACCGCCGCGGCCTGTTCGCCAAGGCGGAGAACCACGATCTGTTCCGGCAGGAGAAGATCCCGTCGGCCTACACCTGGGAATATTCGCCGAAGGGTCAGCACCTCGAGCTCGGCATCGCCGAGATGAATCTGTTCATCATGCTCTCCGCGCTCGGCCTGTCGCAGCAGATCAACGGGGCGCGGCTGCTGCCGGTCGGCACGCTGTACGATCCTTTCATCGAGCGCGGCCTCGATGCGCTGAACTATGCCTGCTACCAGGACGCCCGCTTCATGGTGGCGGCGACGCCGTCGGGCATCTCGCTGGCGCCGGAAGGTGGCGCGCACCAGTCGATCAAGACGCCGCTGATCGGCATGGGGCAGGATGGGCTCGCCTCGTTCGATCCGGCCTTCGTCGATGAACTTGCCGTGATCATGGGCTGGGGCTTTGGCCACATGCAGCGCGAGGGCGCCGAGGGTGGTTCGGTTTACTTGCGACTCTCGACGCGAACGCTGGAGCAGCCGCAACGGATCATGACGCCGGACCTGCAGCGCGACATCACCGAGGGCGCCTACTGGATGCGCAAGCCGGGCCCGAACTGCGACATCGTGATCGCCTATACCGGCACCGTCGCGCCGGAGGCGATCGAGGCGGTCGGCCTGATCGGCGAGAGCCACCGCGATGTCGGTCTCCTGGCGGTAACCTCGGCCGACCGGCTCTATGCGGGTTGGTCCGCGGCGCGGAATTTGCGTCGCGATCGCCGCGGCGCGCAGCATTTGAGTCATATCGAGCGCATGCTGGCGCCGCTCGGCCGCGACTGCGGCATTGTGACCGTGATCGACGGCCATCCGGCTTCGCTCGGTTGGCTCGGCAGCGTGCGCGGCCACCGCGTCGAGGCGCTCGGCGTCGAGCATTTCGGCCAGACCGGCACGATCGGCGACCTCTACCGCCACTACGGCATCGACGCCAACGCCATCATCGATGCGGCCGAAACCGTGTCGGCCGGCGCCCCGGTGCGACATCGCAAGATGGCGGTGTAAGGCGATTGATGTGGGACGGTGGCATGTCTTGCCACCGGTGCAGCAGCGACATTATATGCCGTGGGCGTGCACGAGCCGCGCCCCGCATATGGCGGGTTCAATTCGCCCTGCTTTCGTGCAAGGATGCCTGCCGAACGCTTTCCGTTCCCAATTCCATACGCCCCCTACAAGAGGTTTCCGATGGTCAATCGTATGCAATTCTACATCGACGGCGCCTGGGTCGATCCCGTCGTCAAAGGCAAGTCCACCCCGGTCGTCAACCCGGCGACCGAAGAAGCGATGTATGAGATTGCGCTCGGCTCCAAGGCCGATGTCGACAAGGCAGTTGCCGCCGCCAAGCGCGCCTTCGAGACCTATTCCAAGACCAGCCGCGAGGAGCGCATCGCGCTGCTCACCAAGGTCGTCGAGGTCTACAAGGGCCGCATGAAGGAGATTGGCGCCGCCGTCTCCGACGAGATGGGCGCGCCGTTGCCGATGGCCGAGAAGCTGCAAGCCGGCGCCGGCCTCGGCCACCTGATGAACACTCTCGAAGTGCTCAAGAAGTACGAGTTCGAGGAGACCATGGGCACCGCCGTGATCGTGCGCGAGCCGGTCGGCGTTGTCGGCATGATCACCCCCTGGAACTGGCCGCTCAACCAGATCGCCTGCAAGGTCGCGCCCGCGCTCGCCGCCGGCTGCACCATGATCCTGAAGCCGTCGGAGTTCACCCCGACCTCGGCGCTGATCTTCGCGGAAATCCTCCATGAAGCCGGCGTGCCGAAGGGCGTGTTCAACCTCCTCAACGGCCTCGGCCCGGAGGTGGGGGCAGCGATGAGCGAGCATCCGGACATCGACATGATCTCGTTCACCGGCTCGACCCGCGCCGGCGTCGACGTCGCCAAGCGTGCGGCGCCGACCGTCAAGCGCGTCAGCCAGGAGCTCGGCGGCAAGTCACCGAACGTGATCCTCGACGGCGCCGATCTCGCCAAGGCGGTGACCGGTGGCGTGATGCACATGTTCAACAACTCGGGCCAGTCCTGCAACGCGCCGTCGCGCATGATCGTGCCGCTCTCCAAGATGAAGGAAGTGGCTGCGATCGCGAAGGGCGTCGCCGACAAGACCAAGGCCGGTGATCCGCGTGCCGACGGCACCACGATCGGCCCGGTGGTCAACCGCGGCCAGTGGGACAAGATCCAGGCGCTGATCCAGAAGGGCATCGACGAGGGTGCAACGCTGGTCGCCGGTGGCCCGGGCCTGCCCGAGGGCGTCAACAAGGGCTTCTATGTCCGTCCGACGATCTTCGCCGACGTCACCAACGACATGACGATCGCTCGCGAGGAAATCTTCGGACCGGTGCTGACCATCCTCGGCGCCAAGGACGAAGCTGAAGCCGTGAAGATCGCCAACGACACGCCCTATGGTCTCGCCGGTTACGTCTCGGCCGACACCGTGGAAACCGCGCGCCGCGTCGGCCGCCAGATCCGCGCCGGCAACGTCAACCTGCAGGGCGTGCCGAACGAGCGCACCGCGCCGTTCGGTGGCTACAAGCAGTCCGGCAACGGTCGCGAGTGGGGCCGCTACGGTCTGGAAGAATATCTCGAGGCCAAGGCGGTCGCCGGCTACAACGCCGCGTAAGCTGAAGCTGCGAGAGACGCGAATTTGGCGCCGGGGCGGATCACCGCTCCGGCGTCAGACGTTTTGGGATGCATATTTCATGGTCGTCCCGGCCTAGTGCGCAATTGCGCACGGGGGCCGGGACCCACTACCACCAGCGGACATTGTTGTGACGCGCTGCAGGCCAAAGCTTGCTTCAACAACGCAACCCTGTGGTTATGGGTCCCGGCCCCCGTGCGCAATTGCGCACTAGGCCGGGACGACGAAAAGGTCTAACCGCCGAGCGCGCCCTGGGTGTTGACGTAGAGCGCGTAGATCGACTGGCTCGCCGCCATGAACAGGCGGTTGCGCTTCACGCCGCCGAAGCAGAGATTGGCGCAGCGCTCCGGCAGCGCGATGCGGCCGATCATGACGCCGTCGGGCGCGAACACCACGACGCCGTCGAGCTCGGGATCGCCCATGCCCCAGCCGCACCACAGATTGCCGTCGATGTCGCAGCGCATGCCGTCGGGCGTGCCCGGGCCGGCATCGATGAACACGCGCTTGTTGGCGATCGTCTTGCCGTCGACTGCGACGTCATAGGCCAGGATCTTGCGGTTCGGCTCGCCGCGGGATTCGACGACGTAAAGGATCTTCTCGTCCGGCGAGAAGCACAGCCCGTTCGGACCGAGCACGCCCTCGGCGACGATGGTGGCCTTGCCGGTTTCGGGATCGAGCCGGTAGACGTTGGGCGCGATCTCGGGATCGGCCTTGTAGCCCTCGTAGTTGCCGAGCAGCCCGAAGGTCGGATCGGAAAACCAGACCGAGCCGTCGGATTTCACCACGACGTCGTTCGGCGAGTTCAGCCGCTTGCCGCCGAAGCTATCGATCAGCACCGTAATCGATCCGTCATATTCGGTGCGCACCACGCGGCGGCCGCCATGCTCGCAGGTGATTAGCCGGCCCTGGCGGTCGCGGGTGTTGCCGTTGGCGAAGTTCGACGGCTTGCGGAAGATGCTGACCGCGCCGGTCTCTTCCTCCCATTTCAGGATGCGCTGGTTCGGGATGTCGCTGCACAACAAATAGCGGCCATCGCCGAACCACACCGGTCCTTCGGCCCATCGCAGGCCGGTGGCGATGCGCTCGATGGCGGAGAGCTTCAGCCAGTATTTCTCGAAGCGAGGGTCGAGCGCGTGGATCGCGGGATCGGGATAGTAGGTCGCGGGACGCCAGCCGGCGGAATGAACATCGGACATTTGCTGTTCTCGTTGTTGTGTTTCGATGGTGTTTCCTTGAGCGCATGGTTTGCTATCATTGTCGGCTTGCGACCGCAATTCGATCGCAGCAATCAGGACAGAAGAGGGACGGCATGCCACGCATATTGATGACCGGCGCATCGGGTGGAATCGGAACAAGCCTGCGCAAGCTGCTGCCGCCGATCTATCCGGACCTCCTGCTGAGCGACATCAAGCCGCCCTCCGATCTGGGCAGCAACGAAAAATTCAAGGCCGCCGATCTCGCCGACCTCGCACAGGTCGAGGCGATCTGCGAGGGCGTCGACGGCATCCTGCATTTCGGCGGCTATTCGGTGGAAGGTTCGTGGGACGCGATCCTGCAGGCCAACATCATCGGCGGCTACAACCTGTTCGAGGCGGCGCGCAAGCAGGGCGTCAAGCGCGTGATCTTCGCCTCATCCAATCACGCCGTCGGTTTTTATCCGCGGCATCACCGCATCGGCACCGACGTCACCGCGCGGCCGGACAGCCGTTACGGCGTGAGCAAGGTGTTCGGCGAGGGCGTCGGCGCGCTCTATGCCGACAAGCACGGCATCAAGGTGACCTGCATCCGGATCGGCAATTTCGGCGAGGCGCCGCTCGATCACCGCAGGCTGTCGATCTGGCTCAAGCCGGAAGATCTGGTGCAGCTCTGCCGCATCGGGCTCGAGCACCCCGATATCCATTTCGAGGTGCTGTACGGCGCCTCCTACAATGAGCGCTCGTGGTGGGACAATCACCGCGCTTACGATCTCGGCTATCGCCCGACCGGCCGTGGCGAAGAGTTTCGCGAGCACGCGATGGCCGAGCAGGCCAAGTTGCCGCCGGATCCGGTCGGCGATTACTACCAGGGCGGCGCGTTCTGCAGCATGGAGTTCGACGGCGACCGAACCAGAGTGATCGACTGGAAGAAGTGATCAATCCTCGCACTGCGGGAGCTGCTTCACCGCCTCGGTGTGCTCGCGTTGCGGCTCGTTCGCGCTTTTCCCGGAAGCCTTGGGTGCGCTTCCGGGCCCGTCATAGGTCTGGGAAAAGTGGCTGAGCGGGAAGCTGAGACTGATCTTCTGCCCGGTCAGGTTCTTGGCTTCCACCGCGATCGCTTGCGCGTGCTTGAGCCGTTCGATCAGCTCGCTATTGGCCTCCAGCGTGCCGCCGCAGCCGAGCGTGTAGCAGTGCGTCCTCGCGATCTGCATCGGTTCGTCCTGATCGATCCGGAGGCTGATCGTGCCTTCCAGCATGGTCCGCGTGCCGACATTGGCGGTGAGCAGCGCGCGCGTGCTGCTCTGCGGCGAGATGCTGATGGTGCCGCCTGACGGCGCACACTTGCCGCGCGCGGCGGCAGCGACGAAGCAGCTCGCCTCGGTGAGGCAGGTCTTGCTCCAGGGCTCATAGGTGAGCTCGGTGGCGCGCGGATCGGCCGCTACGCCGACGCCGCCAAGCGCAAGCTGCGCGGCGAATGAACCAACCAACAAAGCCACGTAGCGCATCGCCGTCTCCTTCACGAGGTGGCCGCGTATCGCGCTATTGCGGCTTTTTGTCGTTGGAGATGCGGACGAGATAATCCGCCTTGCTGTACTGCATGTGATCGACGCAGAGCTGCGCCAGCGCCCAGCTGTCGCGGCCCTTCAGCAGCTCGATCATCAATTCATGCTGGCGGCGCGACAATGCGAGGCCCTCGCTGTCGGCGAGATTCTTGGCGCGCATCGGCAGCGTCAGGTTCATGTAGTCCTGCAACGAGCGCACCAGATAGGGATTGTCGCAGGCCGAGAACAGCGCGAGGTGGAACGCGTCGTTGGCCTCGTGAATGCCGCGCATGTCCTGCGCGTCGGCCTTGAGGCAGTAATGCCGTTGCAGCTCGCTCAATTGATCGATCAGGCTGTCGGGGGCGGGCAGGGCGATCATCAGCGCGGCCTGGCGCGTCAGCATCTCGCGCACCTCGTAGATCTGCCGCACTTCCTCGGCCGAATAGAACCGCACCGTGGCGCCGACATTCTTCTCGCGCAGCACGATGCCCTGGCGTTCCAGCTGGAACAGGGCCTGGCGGACGAAATGTCGGCTCGCGCCGTAGCGCTGCATCAAGGTATCCTCGACCAGCCGCAGGCCAGGCTCGAAGCGGCCGAAGATGATGTCCTCCTCCAGCCGGCGGATCACCTCCGCCTGTTCCTCCTCGCGCGAGGGGGTCTGGAGTTCGGGCAGGGTGGGCTCTGCTTTCATGTGCTCTCGGCTTCGGATCGATGCCAGAGGTCAGCATGGCAGCCCGGTTATTGTCAATAATGAGGGCGTTTTTGCCGCATGGCAGCGCCGCTCTAGCGCCAGATTATCTCATATTGACAATAATTACCGCCGCTCCTTAAGTGCAGTCGAACAACCACGGGACGAGAAGAAAATGGCCGACGGACTTCGCAAGGGACTGACCAGCTACGGTGACGCCGGCTTCTCGCTGTTCCTGCGCAAGGCCTTCATCAAGGCGATGGGCTATTCGGACGATGCTCTCAATCGCCCGATCGTCGGCATCACCAATACCTACAGCGACTACAATCCCTGCCATGGCAACGTCCCGCAGATCATCGAGGCGGTGAAGCGCGGCGTGATGCTGTCGGGCGCGATGCCGTTCGTGTTCCCGACCATCTCGATCGCCGAGAGCTTTGCGCATCCGACCTCGATGTATCTGCGCAATTTGATGGCGATGGATACCGAGGAGATGATCCGCGCCCAGCCGATGGATGCGGTGATCGTGATCGGCGGCTGCGACAAGACCCTGCCGGCGCAGCTGATGGCCGCGATCAGCGCCGACCTGCCGACAGTGGTGATTCCGGTCGGCCCGATGGTGGTCGGCCATCACAAGGGCGAGGTGCTCGGCGCCTGTACAGATTGCCGCCGGCTGTGGGGCAAGTATCGCGCCGGCGAGATCGACGATGTCGAGATCGAGGCGGTGAACGGTCGCCTCGCGCCATCGGTCGGCACCTGCATGGTGATGGGCACGGCGTCCACGATGGCCTGCATCACCGAGGCGCTCGGCTTGTCGCTGCCGATGAGCGCGACGATCCCGGCGCCGCATGCCGAGCGCTTCCGTTCCGCGGAGGCCAGCGGCCGCGTCGCCGCCGAGATGGCGAAGACCAAGGGACCGAAGCCGAGCGAGATCCTGACGCCGTCGTCGTTCCGCAACGCCCAGGTCGTCTTGCAGGCGATCGGCGGCTCGACCAACGGGCTGATCCATCTCACCGCGATCGCCAACCGCTCGCCGTACAAGATCGATCTCGAGGCGTTCGATAAGCTCGGTCGCGAGGTCCCCGTGCTGGTCGACCTCAAGCCGTCGGGCGAGCACTACATGGAGCACTTCCATCATGCCGGCGGCGTGCCGAAGCTGATGGCTCAGCTCGGCGACCTCATCGACTTGGACGCCAAGACCATCACCGGTCAGACCTTGCGTGAGGTCGTCGCCAACGCCGAGGACGTGCCGGGACAGGATGCGATCCGCTCCAAGGCCAACCCGATCAAGTCCGAAGGCGCGATGGCGATCCTGCACGGCAATCTCGCGCCGCGCGGCGCCGTGATCAAGCAGTCGGCGGCGAGCCCGAAGCTGTTGCAGCACACCGGGCGTGCCGTGGTGTTCGAGTCGGTCGAGGACATGACGCTGCGGGTCGACGACCCCGCGCTCGACGTGACCGCCGACGACGTGCTGGTGCTGCGCAATGCCGGACCGAAGGGCGCGCCGGGCATGCCCGAAGCGGGTTATCTGCCGATCCCGAAGAAGCTCGCGCGCACCGGGGTGAAGGACATGGTCCGCATCTCCGATGCGCGGATGAGCGGCACCGCGTTCGGCACCATCGTGCTGCACATCACGCCGGAGTCCGCCGTTGGCGGTCCGCTCGGGCTGGTGCGCAACGGCGACATGATCCGGCTCGACGTCGCCAAGCGCAGCATCGATCTCCTGGTCGACGAGGCCGAGTTGCAGAAGCGCCGCGCGGCGCTCGCGCCGGGCGGTACGCCTGACTGGGCCAAGCGCGGCTATGCGCATCTCTTCAACGAGACCATCCTGCAGGCCGACGAAGGCTGTGATTTCGACTTCATGCGTGCCAAGGGGAAGTGACGCGCAAAGTTCGGCGTCCTGCCAAATTGTCGATAATTTCTGCAATGCGGTGCCCGTTCGCGCCTACGACGAGCTGATTACCTCTGTTTTATTGACAATCCCGCGAGACTGGTGGGATGATCGCGTCAATTAAAAGCAGGGGGAACGTCGCGATGGGCTATTCAGCCAGGATCGTCGGGATCGCCATGGCCACGGCAGCGTTGCTGCTGTCCGCGGGCGCTCGCGCGCAGGAGGTCAAGCACTACCGCTTCGCGCACGACCAGCAGCTCAACACCGGTTACAGCGTCGCCTACGACATGTTCTCCGCCAAGCTCAAGGAATTGAGCAAGGGGACCATGATCGTCGACCAGTATCCGGGAGCGCAGCTCGGACAGGAGCCGCAGCTGCTGCAACTGGTGAAATCCGGCGATATCGAGTTCGCGATCATCTCATCGGCGAACACTGCAACGATTTCGCCGCAGGCGGGGGTGATGTCGCTGCACTTTCTTTTCCGCGATGCCAACCACGTGGTGAAGGCCCTTGCCGATCAGAAGGTGATTGACGCGATCAAGGCGATGATCGACGAAACGTCACAAGGACTTCACGTCATCGCGACGGGCAGCCAAGGTGTGCGAAGCATCTACGCGAAGAAGGAAATCCATAACGTCAGCGACCTCAAGGGCGTGAAGATCCGTGTTCAGGCCACGGCCACGGAGGACACGATCTTCCCGGCTTACGGGGCGCAAACCGTTCATATGCCGTTCGGCAGCGTGTACACGTCGTTGCAGACCGGCGTCGTCGATGCGGCAGAGAACAGCGTGAACGTTTACCTCGTCAACAAGCACTACGAAGTCGCGCCGGTGCTCTCGATGACCGAGCACGAGGCAAACAATGCGCTGCTGTTCATCAGTGACAAGCTGTGGCAGAGCCTTTCGGCCGAGCAAAAGGGCTGGGTGACGACGGCGGCTAACGAGGTGAGCACCAAGGAGCCTGCGAAGGCGTTCGAACTGGAAAAGGCCGCGGCGACGAAGCTGAAGTCGTTCGGCGTCAAGGTGGTCGAGGACGTCGACAAGAAGGGATTCACCGCGATCGCCGATCCCTATCTCGACAAGCTCGCCAAGGAGCTCGGCCCGCATGCGGAGAAGATCAAGAATTTGATCCGTGGGATCAATTGAACAAGCGTCGTCCCGGCGAAGGCCGGGACCCATACGCCGCGGCCTTTCAGTTGGGCGATTAGGTCGCCGACTTTCTACAAGCAGCTCGAGCCGGGGGTTATGGGTCCCGGCCTTCGCCGGGACGACGAGGAATATTGAGCCATGGCCATCGCCGACCGACTGGTGCTGCAACGGCAGCGGCATCTGAAATGGCGCGCGCTCGACCGGCTCGAGTTGGTCCTGATGCTGCTGTGTGGCCTGCTGTGCTTCGGCTTCTCGCTCTCAGTGACCGCCGACATCGTCACCCGCACCATCGGCCATCCCTGGCTGTGGCTGCAGGAAGTGACCTCGACGCTGTTCATCTATGCGATCTTCATCGGTGCCGCGACCGCGACAAGGCGCAACGATCATCTCTATCTCACGGCGATTTCGGAGGCGATGCATGGCAGGTCGCGGACATTCGTCGAGATCATCATTCGCATCGTCGTGCTGGGGGTTGCGTTCTGCCTGGTCTGGTATGGCTATCAGAATTACCTGCGCGGTTTCGGCAGCTTCCGCCTGCCGTCGGGCACGCCGATCGCGTCGCTCTATGCGGTGATCCCGCTGTCCGGCGTCCTGATCGGTCTGTTCACGATCGAGCAGCTCGTCAACGGCGTCCGCAACGGCTTTGATCATCCGGAGCCGCCGGACGACGATCTTGCGATCCCAGCGATCAGCACCGGCGCGGCGACGGGAGTGCAGTCGTGAGCGCACCGGTCGTGCTGGCGCTGATGTCGTTCTGCTTCCTGTTCTTCGGCTATCTCGGCGTGCCCGTGCCGTTCTCGCTGATGGCCGGCGTGTTCGTTGGCGCGATTCTCTCCGACGTGTCGCTGGCCGCGATCATCCAGAAGATCTTCGACGGCGTCGATTCCGAGGCGCTGCTGGCGATCCCGTTCTTCCTGCTGGTCGGCGAGCTCATGAGCTCGGCGAATGTCGTGGTCCGTATCGCCAATTTGTCGGTCTCACTGGTCGGCCATATCAGGGGCGGGCTGTCGCAGGTCGTGGTCGTGTTCAGCATGTTCTTCTCGGAAATGTCGGGCTCGACCACCGCCGATGTCGCCGTCATGAGCCGGGCACTCGGCGGCCCGATGCGGCGGGAGGGTTACGAGCCGGCCTTCATCGCCGCGATCATCGCCTCGGCCTCGACGATTGCGGCGCTGGTGCCGCCGAGCATCACGGCCGTGGTCTACGGCGCGGTCGGCAACGTCTCGATCGCCGGCCTGTTCATGGCCGGCGTGGTGCCGGGGCTGATGATCGGCTTCGGGCTGATGATCTATTGCTATTTCTTCGGGCCGTCAGGCCTGCGCAAGCCGCGCGCGCCGCTGCGCCAGGTGGTCTTTGCCGCCGGTGACGCCGCACTGCCGCTGATGATCCCGGTGATCCTGCTCGGTGGCATCCTGACCGGCTGGTTCACGCCGACCGAGGCCGGCGTGGTCGCGGTCGCTTACATCATCATCGTGGTGATCCCGGCGCTGAACCGCGGACACCTGAAGAAGATCCCGTACGATTTCTGCCTCGCCGGTCTGATCTTCTCGTTGCCGCTGATCACGATCGGCGCGGCGAACGCGTTCGGCTGGATGCTGGCCTATTTGCGTGGTGCGATCTACATCGCCGACTGGATCACCTCGATCGCCGGCAACGATCCGCACCTCATCATGCTGTTGATGGTGCTGCTGTTCACCGTGGTCGGCGACTTCATCGAGCCGGTACCGACCATCATCATCTTCATGCCGCTGGTGAATGCGCTGACCCAGGCCGGCGACATCAACGGCGTCCATATGGGCGTGGTGCTGATCGCGACGCTGGCGTTCGGCCTGATCACGCCGCCCTATGGGCTGGTGCTGCTGATGGCCTCGAAATTCGTCGGTATCAGCTTTGCCAAAGCGCTGCGGGCGGCGCTGCCGATCTATGTCGTGTTCCTGGTCACGATCTGCTTCACGATCTATTTCCCGAAGGTCGTGCTGTGGCTGCCCAAGCAGGTGATCCCGGAATCGGTCGGCTGCTTCAAGGCACCCGGCGGCAAGGGCTACATCTGTCCGAACTAGTACGCGCGCAATAGAGCTATGGCGGCGCCCGACAAGTCGATCGCGAGTCATTGTCAGATGTCGTCAGATGGCGTTTCAACCCCCGGTAGCGCGAATGCGCAATATTTGCTACGTTACATTCACCGGGACGGCTGTTCCGTCCCGGATTGGGAGGAATGTGTCATGAGGTTGTCGTCAAGCCTAGTCGCGCCGTCAGCCGTCACTATTCTGTCGACTGCATTGCTGTGCAGCTTCAGCGGTACAGCAGTGTCGCAAACGAATTCCGCCGCCCCGCTTCCCAGCATCACGATCGAAGCGCCGAAGCAGGTGGCAAGGCCACATGGGCCGAAGCAGGTGGCAAACGCAGTTGCATCTCGCCGGACTTCACCAGCCGCTGAAACGCGATCGTCAACGGCTCAAACGTCGTCGGCTGGGCCAGACACAGTATTGGGCAAGCTCGCCAAGCTTGAGAAGGCCAGCAGCAGTTGCAACGGTGGTTGCGAAACGAGCATCAGGCACGGCGACGTCCCCTGGGTTGGATGTAGCTCTTCGGGGGGAGAAAATTCAGTCTCAGCCTTCTCGTCAACCTGCAGAGACACACTCACCTACAGAACCTATTCGGAGTGCACGAGCACCAAAATTTTCCTGGGTTGGATACCAAGAGAAGCTCGATGGCATTGCAGCAGCTTGTTAGTCGCCGGCAAGTTGGCCGGGGAGAAGCATGAGGTCGCCGAACTCAAGCGACCAGGAGCTCGCTAGCTTAAGCAGCCTGCCGGCCGCGCCCCAAAACGCAGGGAAGCATGGCTCGATCAATCGAAGGGACCTCGAGCCATGCTTTGCGTGCCTACTTCGACTTGCTGGTGAACTTCTTCACCGCGACGCGGAAATCATCGGTATGCATGGTCGCGATGATCTTGTGCTCCTCGGCTTCGAGCTGCTGTTTGGTCGGTGTGGTGGCAGCCTGATAGACCAGTGATTTGGTTGCCGCGATCGCGGCGGGCGGATTCCTGGCGAGGCGCTCGGCGAGTTGCCGGGTGGCGGCCTTCAGTTCGGTCGCCGGCACGGTCTTGACGACGAGGCCCCATTCATAGGCCTGCTGCGCGGTGAAGCCGTCCTCCGCGAGGAAGATCTGCAGCGCGCGGCGGGTCCCGACGGTACCGACAATGCCGACCGTGCTGCCGCCATCCGGCGACACGCCGATCTTGGCATAGGCGGGCGTGAAGCGCGCATCCTCCGCGGCGATGCACAGGTCGGTGACGAAGGCGAGGCCCATGCCTGCGCCGGCCGCCGAACCATGCACGCTGGACAGCACGATCTTCGGCATCCGCCGGACCGTCTCGATGAAGGCATGGTAGTGATGAAGCATGTCGCCGACCACGGGCGTGACGTTGTTGGCTTCAGCCGCAGCACCGATGGTCTGCAGATCGCCGCCGGCGCAGAAGGCGCGGCCTTCGCCCTCGATGACCAGCACGCGGACGTCCTTGTTGGCTTCGACCTCGGCGCTGAGCTGTTCGAGCTTTTTGGCGATCGTCATGTCGATCGCATTGAACGCGGCCGGCCGGTTCAGCGTGATGGTGGCGATGGCGCCGTCGATGCGGAGCAAAGCGGGGTCGTTCGGGGAGGCGGGTGCTGGCATATTGAAGACCTTGGGCTTGTTATTTCCGGACATTTAAGGCCTTGCCGGGAGCCGTGGCAATCCGCCCCGGCGCCGCGGCGGGCCCAGAATCGCTGGAGACCCCCTTGCATCGGCGCGAGCCATGGGGCCAAATGGCCCGCGCCTTCGGTACGCAGACACGAGCGCTGTGGGGACGGGGCAAGCAAGCTAACATCGACAAGAGGAAACGGCATGGGTCACTCCTGCTCGCGCGTATTTGGGTTGTTCCGATGACAGGCTCGGTCATCATCGTCGGCGCCGGACATGCCGGCTTCCAGCTCGCGGCGTCGCTGCGCCAGGCGGGCTTTTCCGAGCGCATTGCGCTGCTCAACGACGAAGGCCATCTGCCGTATCAGCGGCCGCCGCTGTCGAAGGCCTATCTGAAGGGCACCGGCGGGCCCGAGACCCTGATGTTCCGGCCCGAGAAATTCTACGACGACAACAAGATCGAGCTGATCACCGATCGGGCGCATGCGATCGACCGCAATGCGCGGAAGGTAGCGCTCGCCTCCGGCGCCTCGCTCGATTACGGCCATCTGGTGTTCGCGACCGGCGCGCGGAACCGGCTGCTCGATATTCCCAACGCCAAGCTCGACGCGGTCCGCTATTTGCGCATCCTGGATGAGAGCCAGGCGCTGCGCGACTTGATCGCACCCGGCATGCGCGTCGTCGTGATCGGCGCCGGCTTCATCGGGCTCGAATTCGCCGCCACCGCGCGGGCCAAGGGTCTCGAAGTCGATGTGGTCGAACTCGCTTCCCGTGTGATGGCGCGGGCGGTGACGGCGGAGATTTCCGAGTTCTCGCAGGCGCGCCACGCCGCGGCCGGCATCCGGATTCATCTCGGCGTCCAGGTCACGGCGATCGAGGCCGATGGTGCCAAGGTCACCGGCGTCAGCCTGAGCAACGGTACGCACATCCCGGCCGATCTCGTCGTGGTCGGCGTCGGCGTGCTGCCGAATGTCGAGCTCGCCGCCGAGGCCGGCCTGCCGGTCGCATCCGGCATCATCGTCGACGAGCATCTCCTGACCGCCGATCCGAATGTCTCCGCGATCGGCGATTGCGCGCTCTACACCAGCAAGCGCTTCGGCGGATCGCTGCGACTGGAGTCGGTGCAGAACGCCACCGACCATGCGCGCTGCGTGGCATCGCGGCTGACCGGCAAGACCGAGGTCTATGACGGCCTGCCATGGTTTTGGAGCGACCAGGGTCCCGACAAGCTGCAGATGGCCGGTCTCACCACCGGCTACGACCGCGTCGTGGTGCGCGGCGACCGTGCGCAGGGCGCGTTCTCGGCGTTCTGCTATCGCGGCGACAGACTGCTCGGCATCGAGTCGGTCAATCGCGCCGGCGACCACATGTTCGGCCGCCGGCTGCTCGGCGCCGGCGGTTCGATCATGCCGGAGCAGGCCGCGGATGCGAGCTTTGATTTGAAGAGTGCGCTGAGCTGAGCGCGTAGGGTGGGCAAAGCGACAGCGTGCCCACTATCACGAGCAGTGCGCTTGACGGTGGGCACTGGCGCAAGCGCCTTTGCCCACCCTACGCACTAACAACCTCGTCGTCCCGGCGAAGGCCGGGACCCATACTCCGCGGCCTTAGTTGTATTACGGGGTTGGTCGTTCCAGCGTTGCCCAACAATTGACGTCAGTGGTTATGGGTCCCGGCCTTCGCCGGGACGACTCGTGGAAAGAACGGCGCTAACCTCCTCCGCCGTAGGCATCGACGGCGCCGCCCCCATCCGTTGCACGCAGATCGAGGCGGCGGCGTTGGCGTAGGCCAGCGCGTCGCCGAGCGGCTTGCCGCTGGCGAGCTGTGAGGCGAGGGCGCCGACGAAGCAGTCGCCGGCACCCGTGGTGTCGACGGCCTTGACCTCGCGTCCCGGCACCAGCAGCGGCCGGTCGTCGACCAGCGCCAGCACGCCGCGCTTGCCGAGCGTGACGCAGACGATCTTGCCTTGCCCCAACGCGCGCGCCGCCTCGGCAAAGCGCGAGGGGGCGTCACTGTCGCGCAGCTCCGTTCCCGTGAGGAAGCCGAGCTCGGTCTCGTTGAGGATCAGGACATCGACGAGATCGAGCAGCGCCTTGTCGGCCTGCTTTGCCGGAGCCGGATTGAGGATGGTGGTGGCGCCGGCCGCGCGAGCGCGCCGGAAAAATGCTGCGATCGACGGCAGCGGGATCTCGAACTGGCTGACCGCAACGTCGCCCTTCGCAACCACGGGGGCTGCGACATCATCGGCATCGACCAGCCCGTTGGCGCCCGGCACCACCACGATGGTGTTGTCGGCATTGGCAATGGTGATGATCGCCGTGCCCGAATGCGTGCCGTCGGTGTCCTTGACGAAGGAGAGATCGACGGCTTGCGCGGTGAGGAATGCGCGCAACTCCTTGCCGAACGCGTCAGTGCCCAGCCGGCCGACCAGCGTGGTCGGTATACCCAGCTTGGCCGACGCCACGGCCTGGTTGGCGCCCTTGCCGCCCGGAAAATACAGCACGGCCTCGCCGGCGACGGTCTCGCCGACCTTCGGATGGCGCTCGGCGGTCGCCACCACGTCCATATTGATGCTGCCTGCGACGAAGACGCGCCCCATCCCTAACCCCATTCAGCCGTATCAGGCTTCGGCGCGAAACTCCTGCTTGACCGCCGCGATATCGGCGAGCGTCGGCAGGCCGGCTTCGTTGCCGAGCTTCTGGATCTTGAAGGTCGACGCCGCGCGCGCGAACTTGAAATGCTCATGCCAGCCTTTGCTCGGGTTTGCCAGATAGGAGTAGATGTAGGCGCCGTGGAAGACGTCGCCGGCGCCGTTGGTGTCGATCACCCGTTCACGCGGGATCGGAAACGCCGGCAGCGTGCGCACCACGCCCGCCTCGTCATACCAGAGCAGGCCGCGCTCACCCATGGTGACGCCGCCGACCTTGCAGCCGCGGCTCTTGAGATAGTCGAGCATTTGCTCCGGCGTCTTGTCCATCTGCTCGCACAGCCGCTCGGCGACGATCGCGATATCGATGAAGGCGAGCAGCTCGTGGGTGTTGGTGCGCAAACCGCCGCCGTCCAGCGAGGTCAGGATGCCGTCCTCGCGGCAGAGTTTTGCGTAGTGGATCGCGGCGTCCGGCTGGTGGCCGTCGATATGCAGCGCGCGGCAGCCCTTGATGTTCAAGAGCGGAAAGGGGTGGATGTGCTGGTCGTCGCGGCAGCGGACGATGGCGCGCTTTCCGTCATGGGGCATGATGAAGGACAGCGAGGAGGAGTTGACCTTGCGGGGATGGAACGAGATGCCGTACCGGTCGGCCATGTCCCAGAACATCCGTCCCAGCCAGTCATTGGCCATGGTGGCGATCAGGTCCGGCTGGACGCCGAGCTTGGCGCAGCAGAACGCCGCGGTCACCGCGTTGCCGCCGAACGACACCGCATAGGCGTCGGCGACGTGCTTCTCGTCGCCAACTGGCATGTGATCGGTGATGAAGGTGACGTCGATATAGGTCTGTCCGATGAAGAGAGCCTGCATTCGCTTTCCGTCGTCGCTTGGTGTGGTCCCGGCCGATGATGAGACTAGAGCATTTTCGGTTCTGATTGAAATCAGAACCGAAGCTCTAGATTCTAGCTTTTGCGCGTTTTCTTCACGCGAACCGGTGTCCACTTCGCTCGAAAACGCTTTGGCACCGCTGGTCAGCCGGTATTGCTGAAAATATTCGCAACCCTGCTTGGTTTACAGGTAGAGATGATGGATTCCCGGGGGTCGTCCTGGCATCCGGCATAACGGCTGCTCGCGGGCCGTGGTTCCGGGGTAGGTAAGGAGGCGCACAATGACGGCAGATTCGAGGAGGCCGCGGCCATGATTACCGGTCTCGATCACGTCGTCGTCCTGACCGGCGACATCACGGCGGCCAGCGCCGCCTATGAGACGCTGTTCGCGCGGGCGCCGGCCTGGCGCTACAGCGGCGGTGGCGCGGATCGCACGTTGTTCACGCTCGACAACACCACGTTGGAATTGGTGGCGCCGCACGGCGACGACGATGCAGCCCAGCACATTCGCAATGCGCTCGCCGGGCAGGGCGAGGGGCTTGCGAGCCTCTGCTTCCGCACCAGCGATATCGCCAAGACGTACCGCAGGCTCGACCGGCTGACCCTGAAGCCCGAGCCGGTCGCCGAGGTCGAGAGCCGCGACGAGACCAGCGGCGCCACGTTGTCATGGAAGCGCACGCGCGCGGCGACCGACGCGACGCGTGGCGTGCGCATGTTCTTCCTGGAGCGGGAGCAGGAGCGGCCGCTGTCGGTGCGCACCACACAGGCCTTGATCACCGCGATGGATCATGTCGTGGTCTCGACCGCGGACCCGGAACGCGCCGCCGCGCTCTATGGCGCACGGCTCGGGCTCGACATGGCGCTCGATCGGTCACATCCGGAGTGGGGCCGGCTGATGTTCTTCCGCTGCGGCGACCTCGTCGTCGAGGTCACGCACCGGCCGGGCAAAGCGGAAGCTGACGCGCCGGACCGGCTGCGTGGCATCTGCTGGCGGGTGGCCGACATCGATGCCACGCATGCGCGGCTGCTTGCCGCCGGCGTCGACGTCTCGGAGATTCGCACCGGCCGCAAGCCCGGCACGCGCGTGATGACGGTGCGCAACGGCACGTGTGGCGTGCCGACGCTTCTGGTGCAGCCCTCGCAGGGAAAGCCAGACTAGGGTGCAGGTGATGCGCGTGTCGTCACGGCAGCGTGCGTGCCTGGGAAGCGCGTCCATTTTCTTCGTCATTCCGGGGCTCGCGAAGCGAGAGCCCGGAATCCAGCAAGCAACATGTTCTGTCGATGAATGGATTCCGCGCTCTCGCCAAAGGGCGGCGCGCCCTCAGGTGCGCAATTGCGCACCGGGGAATGACGGGGAGGATGCAACCGCGAGAAATATTCCCGCATGACCGTCACGACAACATTCGTTCTCAAACGCCGTGCGTCATGCTACATTCATCAATTCAGCATCACGGGCGATCGATTTGGCCAAGGCAAAGCGGATACAGAGATGGCAGCGCGATCCCCAGGGGATGCGGCTGCGGATTCTCGAGGCGGCCAAGCAGGAATTCGCCGCCCATGGCCTTGCCGGCGCACGGGTCGACCGTATTGCGGCCAATGCCGACGCCAACAAGCGCATGCTGTACTACCACGTCGGCAACAAGGAGGATCTTTATCTCGAGGTGCTCGAAGGCGCCTACGAGAAGATTCGTGCCGAGGAGCGCACGCTCGACCTCGAGCATCTCGATCCGCCCGAGGCGATCGGGCGCCTGATCGACTTCACGTGGAACTATTTTCTGCGCAATCCCGAGTTCCTGGCATTGCTGAACACGGAAAACCTCGCCAAGGCAAAACACCTGAAGCGCTCGACCAAGGTCAAGTCGATGCACTCGCCCTTTGTCGAGATGATCCGCACCGTAGTGACGCGCGGGGTCGAGAGCGGCGATTTCCGCGTCGCGGTCGATCCGGTGCAGCTCTATATCTCGATCGCGGGGCTCGCGTTCTTCTATCTCTCCAACAGCGCCACCCTGAGCGTGATCTTCGGCCGTGACCTGCTCAAGAAAGACGCCCGCGACGAGCGCCTCGAACACATGACCGCGCTGGTACTGGCCGCGCTGACCGGCAAGTCCACCGCCGCGTTCGGCGCGATGCCGGTGCCGCGCGCCGCGGAACACCGGGTGATTTGAGCACGTAGCCCGGATTTCGCTCCGCTCATCCGGGCCACGAAGACTACAAAACATTCGAGCCCAAAATCTTTCACCTGACGAAAGTAGGGGATTTCGGCGCGATTTTGCCGCGTGCGAGGGGCTGGACAGTATTTATCCAACGGGTTAATTTCTAGCCGAACTGAGAAACTGCAAGGGAGCGTGGCGTGGCGGAGGCAAAGAGCCCTTCGGGCCTGTCGAAGGTGCTGAATGCGGCGTGGGTGCGCCCGTTCCTGTTCCTGGTGGTCATCGTGGTGGCCTGGGACCTCTCGATCCGCCTGTTCCACATCCCGGCCTATCAGATCCCGTCGCCCGGCGACGTCGTCGCGGTGCTGTGGAGCGACTGGCCGGAACTGCTGCGGCAGTCCTGGCCGACCACCTATGCGACGATCTGCGGCTTCCTGCTCTCGGCGCTGTTCGGCATTCCCGTTGCGATGCTGATCGCGGGCTCGAAGACGGTCGAGAGCTACGTCTATCCGCTGCTGGTGTTCTCCCAATCGGTACCGAAGATCGCGATCGCGCCGCTGTTCGTGGTCTGGTTCGGCTTCGGCATCATCCCCAAGGTGATTTCCGCGTTTCTGCTCGGCTTTTTCCCGGTCGTGGTCTCGGCGGTGCAGGGCTTCAAGTCGGTCGACCCCGACATGGTCGATCTCGCGCGCGCGATGCAGGGCAGCCGCTTCAAGGTGTTTTGCGCAGTCAACCTGCCGCACGCGATGCCCGCGATCTTCTCCGGTCTGAAGGTCTCGGTGACGCTCGCGGTGGTCGGTGCCGTCGTCGGCGAGTTCGTCGGGTCCAATTCCGGCATCGGCTATGTGATGCAGCGTTCGATCGGCACCTTCGACCTGCCGACGATGTTCGCCGCATTGGTGATCCTGGCGCTGCTCGGCGTCATCCTGTTCTGGATCGTCGACCGCATCGAACGGCTGGTGATCCCCTGGCACGTCAGCCAGCGCGACGACATCAGCTTCGCTTCCTAGCGCGGCAACCGAACAAGCGGCCCACACAAGGGCCGCGGACAATAAAGGGAGAACAACCATGAAGCGTTTGATTGCGGTCGCCGGCGCGGCACTGGCCTGGACCGCGCTTGCGGTGGCACCGGCTGCGGCGGCCGACAAGGTCGTGCTGATGCTGAACTGGTACGTCTACGGCGAGCACGCGCCGTTCTATTACGGCAAGGCCAAGGGCATCTATGCCGCCGAGGGTATCGACCTCGAGATCCAGGAAGGCCGCGGCTCGGCCGCGACCACGCAGGCGGTCGCCGCCAAGACCGCCGATTTCGGCTATGTCGACGTGCCCACCATGATGCGTGCGGCGGTGAAGGGCGCGCCGGTGATTGCCACCGGCGTGCTGCTGCAGACAAGCCCGATGTCGGCGATGGGTTTTGTCGACAAGAACATCAGGAAGCCGGAGGACATCAAGGGCAAGACGGTCGCGATCACTCCGGCGGATTCGATGACCCAGATCTGGCCGCTGTTCCTGAAGAAGACCGGCCTGAAGGAAAGCGACTTCAACACCGTCGCCGGCGACGGCCAGACCAAGCTCAATGCCGTGATCAACGGCCAAGCCGATCTGTTGCTCGGCTACGTCATGGACCAGTCGATGAAGATCAAGGACGCCACCGGCAAGGACGTCTATCCGATCAAATTCGCCGACTACGGCATCAACATGGTGTCGTCGGGCATCATCGCGAATTCCGACTACGTGAAAGCCAATGCCGATCTGGTGCGCCGCTTCATGTCGGCGACGACAAAGGCGGTGGAGGCCGCGGAGAAGGACCCCAAGGCTGCCGCGCAGTCGATCCTCGACGCCAATCCGAAGGGCGGCAAGATCGGGACGCTGACGCAGGGGTTTGAGCTGACGATCCCGCTCTATCGCACGCCTGAAACCAAGGACAAGCGGCCGTTCCAGGTCACCGACCAGAACATGACCGAGTCGGTCAATCTGATGGTCGAATATGGCGGTCTCGACGCCAAGGCGAAGGCCAATCCGAAGGCGTTCTACACCAACGACTATCTGCCGAAGGGTAATTCGTGACCCACACTCAACTGTCGTCCCTGCCGAGTGCGCGATTGCGCACGGAGCAGGGACCCATAACCACCGATCTTATTTGTCGCGAAAGGTCTCTCTCCATGTGCCCGAACGAGAAGCCGCGGCGTATGGGTCCCTGCTTTCGCAGGGACGACGGGTGGAGAGAGGCGCGATGAACCCAGCAACCAAGCCAGCCGATATCATCCAGCCCGCCGCGCATCTGCGCCTGGTATCCGACCGTGCGGCCGGCGCTGCGCCGGGCATCAAACTGTCAGGCGTATCGAAGACCTACCGCTCGCGCGACGGCGACGTGCCGTCGCTGCGACCGCTCGACTTCACCATCAATGACGGCGAGTTCTTTGTCGTGGTCGGGCCCTCCGGCTGCGGCAAGTCCACGCTGCTCAAGATGATCTCGGGCCTGCTGCCGCCGACGACCGGAGAGGTGCTGGTCGACGGCGAGCCGGTGACCAAGCCGCACGGCAATGTCGGCATCGTGTTCCAGAACGCGCTGCTGCTGCCGTGGCGCAACATCCTCTCCAACGTGATGCTGCCGATCGATATGAAGCAGCTGCCGCGCGACAAGTATCTCGCCCGCGCCAAGGCGCTGCTGAAGCTGGTCGGGCTCGAAGGTTTCGAGAAGAAGCTGCCCTGGCAGCTCTCCGGCGGCATGCAGCAGCGCGCCTCGATCTGCCGCGCGCTGGTGCACGATCCCAAGATCATGCTGATGGACGAGCCGTTCGGCGCGCTCGATGCGATGACGCGCGAGCGGATGAATGTCGAGCTGATGCGGATCCAGCGCGAGACCGGCAAGACGGTTTTGTTGATCACACACTCGATCCCCGAGGCGGTGTTCCTCGCCGACCGCGTGCTCGTGATGACCGAGCGGCCCGGTGCGATCGCAGCGGTCTACGACGTGCCGATGCCGCGGCCGCGCTCGCTGGAGACGATGTCCGATCCCGTCTTCACCGAGCTGGTGCAGCGGATCCGCAAGCATTTCTTCACGCAGGGGTCACTGGACTAACACCCGAGCCTTCGATGCCGCTTCGTCTCGCAGTCAAAGATATCGTCTTCTTCGAACGGTCGCTGGTGTTTGCCCGGCCGTTCCGCTTCGGCGCCGTGACGATCACGGCGTCGACGCAGCTGTTCGTGCGGGTCGAGATCGAGGTGGAGGGCAAGGGCCGGGCGACCGGCGCCAGCGCCGAAATGCTGGCGCCGAAATGGTTCGACAAGCGGCCGCATCTGACCGAAGCGCAATCGCTCGACGGGCTTCGCCGCTCGCTTGCGATTGCACGCGAGCTCTATCTGGCGAACAAGGGTTTTGACACTGCGTTCGGCCTGCACGCCGCGTGTATCGGGTTGCAGGTTGCGGCTTGTGCCGCGGAGGACATTCCAGCGCTCGCCGCCGGCTTTGGCCCGGCTGAGATCGACAAGGCGATCCTGGATGCGCTGCTGCGCGCAGCCGGCGCGAATGTCTTCGACGGCATGGCCGGCAATATCGCCGGCATCGACGCGCGGCTGGCGACCGATCTCGAGGATGCCGCGATCGCGCGGTTCCTTGCGACGCGCCAGCGGCTCGACCGCGTCGCCGTCAGGCATACGGTCGGGATGGACGACAAGGTCGAAGGCGAGGGCGGTGTCGCCGACGCGAACGAGAACGCGGGGGCACGCTACTTCAAGCTCAAGCTCAACGGCGACCCCACGCATGACGCGGCGCGGTTGGCACGGATCGGCAGCGAGCTCGCCAAGCTGCCCTACGCCACCAAAGTCACGCTCGATGCCAACGAGCAATATGCTGACCTTGCCGCACTGAACGCGCTGGTCGAGCGGCTCGACCAGGACGCGGCACTGCGGTCGATCGCGGCGAACCTGCTCTATATCGAGCAGCCGATGCCGCGCGACATCACTAAGGCCTCGCCGCTCGGGAAACTGGCGGCGCGGACCTTCATCATCGACGAGGCCGACGATTCCTACGATGCATTCCCGCAGGTGCGGGCGCTCGGTTATCGCGGCATCTCCTCGAAATCGTGCAAGGGCATCTACAAGTCGGTCATCAATGCGACGCGCGCGGCAGCGTGGAGCGCGGATGGCAACCGGTATTTCATCAGCAGCGAGGACCTGACCTGCCAGGCCGGGCTCGGCGTGCAGCAGGACCTCGCGCTCGGCGCGCTGATCGGCGTCCCCCATGCCGAGCGCAACGGCCACCATTACGTCGACGGCTTCGCCGATACGCCCGCTGACGAGGCCGATGCCTTCCTCACCGCGCATCCCGATCTCTACACCCGCGCAGGCGGCAAGGTCCGCCTCGCGATCCATGACGGCGATCTCCTGACCGGATCGATCGCCGCCGCACCGGGCTTTGCCAGTTCGGTCCATCCGGACTGGTCCACCATGCAGCCGCTGAAGCGGCCAACACCACGCGTTTCGCAGGAGCAGACAGTATGACGACCAAACGCCTCGGCCTGATCATGAACGGCGTCACCGGCCGGATGGGGCTCAACCAGCATCTGATCCGCTCGATCGTCGCGATCCGCGAGCAGGGCGGCGTGCAGCTCGCGAACGGCGACCGCATCATGCCCGATCCGATCCTGGTCGGCCGCGACGCCGAGAAGGTCGCCGGCCTGGCGAAACGCTACGACATCGAGCGCCACACCACCGATCTCGATCGCGCGCTCGCCGACAACAACGACACCGTGTTCTTCGATGCCGCCACCACGCAGGCGCGGCCCTCGCTGCTGACCAAGGCGATCAATGCCGGCAAGCATGTCTATTGCGAGAAGCCGATCGCGACCAATCTGGAAGAAGCCGTTGCGGTCGTGAAGCTCGCCAACGCCAAGGGGCTCAAGCACGGCACGGTGCAGGACAAGCTGTTCCTGCCCGGCCTGAAGAAGCTCGCCTTCCTGCGCGACTCCGGCTTCTTCGGCCGCATGCTCTCGGTGCGCGGCGAATTCGGCTATTGGGTGTTCGAGGGCGGTTGGCAGGAAGCGCAGCGGCCGTCCTGGAACTACCGCGCTGAGGACGGCGGCGGCATCATCCTGGATATGGTCTGCCACTGGCGCTACGTGCTCGACAATCTCTTCGGCGAGGTCGAGAGCGTGGTCTGCATCGGGACGACCGATATTCCGGAGCGCTATGACGAGAAGGGCAAGAAATACCAGGCGACCGCCGACGATTCCGCTTACGCCACCTTCCGTCTGAAGGGCGGCGTGATCGCGCATATCAACATGAGCTGGGTGACGCGGGTCTATCGCGACGACCTCGTCACCTTCCAGGTCGACGGCACCCATGGCTCGGCGGTTGCGGGCCTGACCGACTGCGTGATCCAGGCGCGCCAGGCGACGCCGCGACCGGTGTGGAATCCGGACGAGAAGCGCATGCACGATTTCTATGCCGACTGGCAGAAGCTCCCGGAGAACGTCGTCTACGACAATGGCTTCAAGGAGCAGTGGGAAATGTTCATCCGCCATGTCTGCGAGGATGCGCCCTATAAATACACCCTGCTTGAAGGCGCCAAAGGCGTGCAGCTTGCCGAATGCGCGCTGAAGAGCTGGAAGGAGCGGCGCTGGGTCGACGTCGCCCCGATCGTAGTCTGAGAAGGGACTTTTGTCATGAACAAGTCAGTCCTGCCGATCTCGTCGCTGTCGCTGAAGCTGCCGACCGCTGGCGGAGTCCTCGAGACCTATCGCCTTGCGGCGTCGCGGACCTTTCCGGCGAAGCTCGAGGGCACGCTCAATCGTGTGGCGTTCTCGGCCGCCCATGTGGTCGCCGATCCCCGTGCCGACGTCGATCCCTGGCTGACGGCCGCGATCGACTGGGACAGGACGATCGCGTTCCGCGAGCATGTCTGGGACCTCGGCCTCGGCGTTGCCGAGGCGATGGACACCGCGCAGCGCGGCATGGGCCTGGACTGGGCGACCTCGCTGGAATTGATCCAGCGCTCGGTGAAGGCTGCCAAGGCCAAGGGCAATGCGCTGGTGTTCTCAGGCGCCGGCACCGATCATCTCGCGGTCGAGGATGCGAAGTCGATCGACGACGTCATCCGGGCCTATGAGGAACAGGTCGCGGCGGTGGAGAAAGCCGGTGGCCGTATCATCCTGATGGCCTCGCGCGCGCTGGCCAAGCTTGGCAGGACCGCGGACGATTATGCCAAGGTCTATGACCGCGTGCTGTCGCAGGTCCGCGAACCCGTGATCATCCATTGGCTCGGCGACATGTTCGATCCGGCGTTGGCTGGATACTGGGGCACGGCCGATCTCGACAAGGCGATGGACACGGCAGTCGCCATCATCAACGCCAATGCGGCCAAGGTCGACGGCGTCAAGGTCTCGTTGCTCGACAAGCAGCGCGAGATCGACATGCGGCGGCGGCTCGATCCGCGCGTGAAGATGTATACCGGCGACGACTTCAATTATGCGGAGCTGATCGCCGGCGACGACAAGGGCTTCTCCCACGCACTGCTCGGCATCTTCGACGCGATCGCGCCGGCGGCGTCCTATGCGCTGTCGCGGCTGGCGGCGGGCGATGAGGCCGGTTTCCATGACGTGCTCGGCCCGACGGTGCCGCTGTCGCGCCACATCTTCAAGGCGCCGACCCGCTTCTACAAGACCGGCATCGTCTTCATGGCCTATCTCAACGGCCACCAGGATCACTTCACGATGGTCGGCGGCCAGGAGAGTGCGCGGTCGACTTTGCATCTCGCCGAGCTGTTCCGGCTCGCCGACCAGGCGGGGCTGCTCGCCAATCCGGAGCTTGCGACACGACGGATGCAGGCCATTCTGACCACACGCGGCATCGACACCTGATGCGTGATTTTTCCGACGATCACCGCTGGCTGTCGCTGAACACGGCAACCGTCCGCAAGCAGGGCGATCTGCTTGCCATCATCGACGCCTGCGCGCGCCACGGCATCCGTGCCATCGATCCCTGGCGCGATCAGGTCGCAGCCGTCGGCCTCGACCGTGCCGTGCGCGCGGTGAAGGACGCCGGGCTCGATCTGTCGGGCTATTGCCGCGGCGGCATGTTCACGGCGGATCACGCGCATCGCAGCGAGGCGCGCGACGACAACCGCCGCGCGGTGGACGAAGCGGCGGCGCTCGGCGCTTCCTGCATCGTGCTCGTGGTCGGCGGCCTGCCGCAATATTCGCGGCCGGGCAGCACGGCGTCCAAGGACATCGCGACGGCCCGTTCGCAGGTGCATGACGGCATCGCCGAGATGCTGGACTATGCGAAACAGGCAAAATTGCCGCTCGCGATCGAGCCGTTGCATCCGGCCTATGCCGCCGACCGCGCCTGCGTGAACACCACGAAGCACGCGCTTGATATTTGTGACGCGCTCGATCCCGGCCGCAGCGGCGCGATCGGCGTCGCGCTCGACGTCTATCACATCTGGTGGGATCCCGAACTCAAGAGCCAGATCGTCCGCGCCGGCAAGGACCGGCTGCTCGCGTTCCATGTCTGCGACTGGCTGGTGCCGACCAAGGACATCCTCAACGACCGCGGCATGATGGGCGACGGCGTCATCGACATCAAATCGGTGCGTGCAATGGTCGAGGCGCAGGGCTTTGCCGGCTATTCGGAGATCGAGATCTTCTCGAACGACTGGTGGACGAGGCCGATGGATGAGGTCTTGGCGACGTGCATCGAGCGGCACCGCTCCGTGGTTTGACCCAGGGCCGGTGGACAAGGCGAAGCGTGCCCGCTATTCCGGGTGCTGTGGTGTGAACGGCGCAGAGCGCCGTTGAACGCCGCGGTCCGGATCTTCGGAGCACGACATGCGTTTGAGCCATTGCCACAATTTTCATGATTTCCGCGAGCTGGCGCGGCGGCGGCTCCCGGGGCCGATCTTCAATTATATCGACGGCGGCGCGGACGACGAGGCTACGCTTCGGCAGAACACCGCGAGCTTCGAGCGGTGCGACCTGGTGCCCAATGTGCTGCGCGGCGTAGAGAACGTCGATCTCTCGGTCACCGTGATGGGGCAGAAGCTGGCGACGCCGTTCTATTGTTCGCCAACCGCGCTGCAGCGCCTGTTCCACCATGATGGGGAACGGGCCGTCGCGGCCGCGGCATCGAAATTCGGTACGATGTTCGGCGTGTCGTCCCTCGGGACCGTGAGCCTCGAGGAATTGCGCAAGGCCTATGCGACGCCGCAGGTCTATCAGTTCTATTTCCACCGGGATCGCGGTTTGAACACGGCGATGATGCAGCGTGCCAAGCAGGCCGGCGTCGACGTCATGATGTTGACGGTCGACAGCATCACCGGCGGCAACCGCGAGCGCGACCTGCGGACCGGGTTCTCGATTCCGTTCCGCCTGACGCTCGGCGGCATGCTGCAATTCGCCATCAAGCCGGCATGGGCCATCAATTACGTCACCCATGAAAGCTTCAAGCTGCCGCAGCTCGACGAGCATGTCGACATGAGCGGCGGCGCGATGTCGATCGGGCGGTACTTCACCGAAATGCTCGATCCCGCCATGACATGGGACGACGTCGCCAAAATGGTGCGGGAGTGGAATGGCCAGTTCTGCCTGAAGGGCATCATGTCGGTCGAGGATGCCAAGCGTGCCGTCGAGATCGGCTGCACCGGCATCATCCTGTCCAACCATGGCGGCCGGCAGCTCGACGGCTCCCGGGCGGCGTTCGATCAGCTGGCCGAGATCGTCGATGCCGTGGGCGACCGGATCGATGTGATGATGGACGGCGGCATCAAGCGGGGCAGCCACGTGCTGAAAGCGCTGTCGCTGGGCGCCAAGGCTGTCGGCCTCGGTCGCTTCTATCTCTATCCACTGGCATCGGCCGGCCAGCCCGGAGTCGAGCGGGCGCTCGGTCTGCTGCAGGCGGAGCTGGTGCGGGACATGCGGCTGATGGGGTGTTCCTCGATCAGCCAGCTCTCCCGGGCAAACCTGCGGTTCAGATAGCCGCCCGGCTATGCTGCATCGCGCTCACGAATCCTGATCGCTGTGCGTGATCTCGAGCGTGACGAGCCGCGCCAGCAGCGTTGCGGGATAGAGTTGGCCGAAGATCGCCTCGAGATTGCACAGGCTGCGTGCGATCGGGTGCAGCGGGGCGACGTCGCCATAGCCGGTGGTCGTCAGCGTCATGAAGCTGAAATAGATCAGTTGATTCGCCAGCGCCGGACTGTCCTCCATCTTCATCCCGGAAAAGGCGTTCGGCAGCAGCGTGCCGATGAAGGTGTAGAGTGCCGAGAAGATCACGGCCACGGAGAGATAGAGCAGGACGGCACCGACGACGCGGTGATAGGTGACGCGGCCCGGCGCAAACGTCGCACGAGCCACCGTCACAGCGAGGGTGGTGCCGACGATCAGCCACGAGCCGGCGAACAGATTGAGGTCGAGGATCGAGGGCGAACGCAGCCTCAGGACTCCCCCCGTGACGATCATGGCAAGCGCAACCAGCATCGCGGTGACCGCGATTGCGCTTCCCGACATCAGGAACACGCCGCCGACCAGGAAGAGCGCGAGCAGCAGCTCGAAGATCTGGAATTCGAACAGGCCGAGGGCTTGGAGCGGCGCTATCACGAACATCATGATCATGATCAGGACGGTGAGCACGGTCAGCAGGGAGTCGCCCCAGCGCTCGCGCAGATCACCGATGCTCGTCCAATTGCGCTTCATTCCCGCCCCGCCACTCGGCATGACATCAGGATGCCGGTGCCGAACATTGCTTTGCGGCGGCCACAAACGCAAGACGGGAAACCGGCGTCGCGTGCACCGGGCGGTGAAGATCGCAGGCCGGCGGCTTCAAAGCGTTTTCGAGCGAAGTGGATCCCGGTTCGCGTCAAGAAAACGCGCTAAAACACGAATCTAGAGCCCCGTTCCGATTCCATCGGAACGGAAAAGGCTCTAGGGGCTCGCGACCTGCTGCAGCGAGTTGAAGCGTGCCTTCTGCTCGCTGCTCAGCATGGCGTAGAACTTGTCGAGCGCAGGCTCGATCAGCTGCGCGGCCTTCTGCATGGCCTCGAGCCGGTGCTGCATCGCCTCCAGCCGGCCGACCGGGGTCAGCGGCACATCGTTCGGGCAGGCCGCCTGCAGGTCCGCAATGGCCTTCGTGGTCGCGTTGCTCAAGCGGTCGAGCGCTTCCTTCTGCTTGCCCGCCGGATGAAGCGAGGCCTCGATCCGGTTGATCGGCAATTGGGCCAGGTCAGATTTCGAATCGCCGCAATTGCCGGATTGCGCGGTCGTGTCCTGCTGTTGCGGCGAACGCTCGCCGACATGTGGACCAAGCGTATTGAAGCGGGCCTGCTGCTCGTCGCTGAGTGCGCTGTAGAAATTTTCCAGCGCAGGCCGCACGATCTTGATCGCTTCGAGCGTTGCGCTGATGCGGTTCAGCATCGACCGCAAGCGGCCGGTTGGCGTCAAGGCATAACTGTCGGTGCAGGAGTCCTTGAAAACATTGGCCGCCTGCGCCGCGGCAGCCTTCAGATCGTCCAGCAAGGCGCGCTGCTGCTGGTCCGGGCGTACCGCCCGCGCGATGGCGGCAAGCGGCCAGGCCGTGACGCCCTTGTCGGGTTCACCGCACAGCTGCTTGATCGCCTGCGGGCTCGTATCGGCGCGTTGACGGGATCGAGTGCGGCCTGCGATCGACTGATAATCGCCGGGCTCGATGCTGGCATAGGCGGAGTAGGGACTGTTGGTGTCCCAGAACACGGTGTCGACGAAGTCGTCGTAGGCGTAGGCCCAATAGCCGGGCTCGTAGGCATAGGACCAGAACGTGTAGTCAAAGATGTCCGAATAGGCATAAGGCAGGAACACCGGGCCAAGCCACGCCACGAACGCGGCGCGGTGGCCGCGGTGCCAGGCATTCCGCGGCGCCCAGCCGCCTTGGCGCGCTGCAAGCGCCGCCTGGCCTTGCGCGCCGGCCTGCTCGCGGAAGCGCGCGGCAAATCGCTCGCGCTGGGCCGCTTGCGTCGCGGCGGTGGTTGCGGTGGCGGCCCCAACCGTCGCTGCTGGCCCCAATCGCTGCTGCCGCGCAAGGTCGGCTTGCTGTGAGCGCTGCTCGCGCTGCAGCAGGCGGTTCTGCGCCTGCAGGGCACGGTCATGGGCGCGTTGCGCGCGTGCGCCCTGGACATTCTGCGACTGCAACTGCTGCACCCGTTGCTGCAGGCGATCGATCCGGGTTTGCCGCTCGGTGGTCTGGCGCGAGAGCGTGTCGCGCTGCCGCTGCTGCGCGGCCTGCTGGCGTTGCTGGGTGAGCTGCTGCCGCTGTTGCGCGCGCTGTTGAATTCGCTCGGTCTGCGACGGCCGCTCGCTCACGCGCGACGGTGGGCTCGGGCGTGATGGCGTGGCCAAATGGGGAGCAGGGCGCTGCGGCGGTGCCCCACGACGGAATTCGGGTCGATGCGTTGCGACGCGTGGCGCGGCGATATGGGGAGCCTGGTGCGGTGATGGGGCGGCGAAATGCGGCGCCGGGCGTGGCGCCATCGCCGGTCGCTGCGGGGCATGGAACGCAGGTGCGGCCGGTCGAGCCATCGCAGGTGGCCGAGCCATTGCAGGCGGTCTTGCCATTGCGGGTGGGGTAGCGTGCACCATCGGTGCGGAGGGACGCGCCATCGCCGGCGGCGCGGCTGGACGTGCTGCCGCCGCTGGGGCTCCACCTCTTGCGTGTGGATCGTGTGGTTGGGCGGCCGCGCCGTTCGCCGCGAGCGTCGCGGCACCAACGAAAAGTACAGCAAAGTAAATCCCGCGGGGAGGCATGAGCGTGGCTCTCCGTCCATCCCTGCCCGCAGAGCTTCAACGCACAGATGTCGAAATCGTTCTTGTCGGCCGCAGCCGGCGGTGCGGTCTTCCGACGCAGGGAACCGTCAGGAGACATCCTGGGTCAGGGCGGCCGCAATCCGCTCCAACGCCCAGTCGACCTGATCGGCCGTGATCACCAGCGGCGGGGCGATGCGGATGGTGTGCTCGTGGGTGTCCTTGGCGAGGATGCCGCGCGCTTGCAGCGCCAGGCAGTAACGGCGGGCGCCGCCGGCTTCCGGGTGCAGTTCGATCGCCAGCATCAGCCCGCGTCCGCGCACCTCGCGGATGACGTTGGCGCGGATGTCCTGCAATCCGGCGAGAAACCGCGCGCCCTGTTGCGCCGCGTTCTCGATCATGCCTTCCTCGACCAGCACCCGCAGCGCTGCGCGTGCCACCGCACAGGCCAGCGGGTTGCCGCCGAAGGTCGAGCCGTGCTGGCCCGGCCGCAGCGTGCCAAGCACGGCGTTGTTCGAGAGCACCGCCGACACCGGATAGAAGCCGCCCGACAGCGCCTTGCCGAGCAGCGTCACGTCGGCCTCGATGCCTTCGTGCTGCTCGGCGAGCAGCTTGCCGGTGCGGCCGAGCCCGGTCTGGATCTCGTCGAGCACGAGCATCACATTGCGCGCGGTGCACAGCTCACGCACGCGCGCGAAATAGCCCGGCGGTGGAATGATGACGCCGGCTTCGCCCTGCACCGGCTCGACCAGGAAGGCCGCGGTGTTCGGCGTGATCGCCTGCTCGAGTGCCGCGGCATCGCCGAACGGGATGATCTTGAAGCCCGGCGCGAACGGGCCGAAATGATCGCGCGACGCCGGGTCGGTCGAGAAGCCGACGATGCCGAGCGTACGTCCGTGAAAATTATTGGCGCAGACGATGATCTCGGCCTGCCCGTCCGGCACGCCCTTGATCTCATAGGCCCATTTGCGCACCGACTTGATCGCGCTCTCCACCGCCTCGGCGCCGCTGTTCATCGGCAGCACCTTGTGCGAGCCGGTCAGCTCCGCGAGCTCACGATAGAACGGAGCGAGCTGGTCGTTGTGGAAGGCGCGCGAGGTCAGCGTCAGCCGATGCGCCTGCTCGATCATTGCTGCCAGGATCTTCGGATGACAGTGGCCCTGGCTCACCGCCGAATAGGCGGAGAGACAGTCGAGATACCGGTTGCCATCGATGTCCCAGACCCAGACGCCTTCGCCGCGGGACAGGACCACCCCGATCGGCTCGTAATTGTAGGTGCCGAACTGCGCTTCGGTTGCGAGGAAATTAGTGACCGATGCATTCATCATGCGTCACTCCCGCTTCAGCGCACGAGAGATTACATCAATTCGTGCCTGCAGTTGATTTGGGTGTCAGTTCCTCCACAGGGAAGTGGGCTACCGGCCAAATTCGCGGGGGCAATACTCTCTATGCGTTGATGCTGCAGGGCACGCTGAGGAAGCCGCGGAAGCGCACCCGGCCGCCGCGCACCGGCTCGCCGTCGAGCAGATAGTTCGGGAAGCGCTTGAGGAACCGCGAGATCGCGATGGCGCCCTCGAGGCGCGCCAACGCCATCCCTGCGCATTGATGCGCGCCGGTGCCGAAGGCGAGGTGGCGGTTCGGCGTGCGTGCGACGTCGAATCTTTCGGGCTCGGGGAATTGCGCGGGGTCGCGGTTGGCGGCGCCGATGCACAGCGTGACCAGCGAGCCGGCCGGCAGCTTGATGCCGCCGAGCTCGGTCTCTTCCACGATCATGCGGTTGCCGAGCTGGTTCGAGCTTTCGTAGCGCAGCATCTCCTCGACCGCGGTCTTGATCAGATCGGGCTGCGCGATCAGCCGCTGCTTCTGATCCGGATTTTGCGACAGCGTCACCAGCCCGTTGCCGATCAAATTGGTCGTGGTCTCGTGGCCGGCGTTGAGCAGGAAGATGCAATTGTGCAGCAATTCCTTTGCGGTCAGCCGCTCACCATTGTCCTCGCCCTGGATCAATCGCGTCAGCACATCGCGCTCGGGATTGCCCGGCTTGGCGCGGCGACGCTCGACCAGGGTTTCGAGATAGCCGAGAAAATCCTTCACCGCGGTGTTGCCGCGGTCGAACGCCTCCTTGCCGATCACCGGCTCCAGCGCGCCCAGGATTGCCAGCGACCAGTCGCGCAGCGGCTCGCGCTCGTCGTGAGGCACGTCGAGCAGATTGCCGATCACCTCGACCGGGATCGCCGAGGCGAAATCCTCGATCAGCTCGAAGCGGTTGCGGGTCTCGATCCGGTCGAGCAGGCTGTCGACCAGCGCGATCAGGTCCGGCTCCATGCCGGCGATCGCGCGCGGCGACAAGGCACCCATGATCAGCCGCCGCACGCGGGTGTGCGCCGGCGGATCGTTGAAGACGAGGCTTGTGGTGTGGTGCTCGTACAGCGGCGAGTCACCGTATTTCGGCAAGAACTCCTTCTTCTTGTCGGAGGAGAACGTCTTGGTGTTCTTGTAGGCGGCGATCAGGTCGTCGTAGCGGGTGAGGAAATAGCAGCCGTTCGGCAGCCGCTTGACCGGCGCGGTCTCGCGCAGCGCGCGATAGGTCGGGTAGGGGTTGGCGTAGAACTCAGGCGTCAGCTTTTCCAGGTCGAAGCCGTCAGCCAGCTCTCGCGCGTGCCCGTCCATGGCGGATATCCAGCCCTGATTAGTTTCATTTGCAACTATCGTAAGCCGCGAGCGGCGGCCACGCAACACAATTTGCAAGCTGACGGAACAGCGCACCGCGCGCCGCGTGATGCCTGTAAATCGCAGAGCCACATGCGGTATTGCGCTTTGATGAAGCGCGCGTGGCCCACTACAGTCCCGGCCAAATAATAGAGAACTGGAAACGCCGATGCATGCCCGTGCCGAGACTGCGGCCTCCTGGCCCGAGGAGATTTTCTCGATCCTGCAACGCTTCGAGGTGCGCCAGGTGCCCTACGTGCCGGACGCCGGGCATTCGGAGTTGATCGAGCGGGTGCTGGGATCATCCTCGATGCGCGGTATCGCGTTGACGACCGAGGAGGAGGGCGTGGCGCTGCTCGCAGGCGCCTGGGCCGGCGGCCAGCGCGGCGTGCTGCTGATGCAGTCGAGCGGCGTCGGCAATTGCATCAACATGCTGTCGCTGGTGCAGATCTTCCGCCTGCCGTTCCTCACGCTGGTGACGATGCGCGGCGAATGGGGCGAGTTCAATCCCTGGCAGGTGCCGATGGGGTCGAACACGCAAGGCATTCTCGAATTGTCGGGGATCAAGGTGCTGCGTGCTTCGCGTCCGGATGAGGTCCGCGAGGTCGTCGAGGCCGGCGCGGCGCAGGCCTACAACGCCTGCACGCCAACCGCCGTCCTGCTGTCGCAGCGCCTGATCGGGGCAAAGGTCTTCACCAAATGAGCAAAGCCAATCTCCTCGACCGCCGCGCCGTGGTTTCCGAACTGCTGCGAGATCGCAAGGGCGCCTTCGCGATCGGAGGCCTCGGCGCCTCGACCTATGACATCGCCGCCGCCGGCGACCATGATCGCAACTTCTACCTCTGGGGCGGCATGGGTGGCGCGGTGATGATCGGACTCGGCCTGGCGCTGGCCCAGCCGACGCTGCCGGTCGTCGTGATCACCGGTGACGGCGAGATGCTGATGGGCATGGGAAGCCTTGCGACTGTCGGCCTGCAGCAGCCCAAAAACCTCTCGATCATCGTGCTGGACAACGAGGCGTATGGCGAAACCGGTGGCCAGACCAGCCATACCGGTGGAACCGCCGACCTCGTCGGTGTTGCCAAAGCCTGCGGAATCGGGAATAGCCGCGCGATCAGCACGATGGCCGAGGTCGAGGCTTTTGCCTCGTCTTTGCAGGACGTTATGGCAGGGCCGCGGTTCGCCAGCGCGAAGATCGACGGGGCCAATCTGGAGCGCGTGCTGTCCAGCCGCGACGGCACCTACATCGTGAACCGCATCAGGGGATCGATCGGCCACACTCCAATTTAAAGTGGCTTTCGCGGTGCAATAGAACCTTGACTTTTGGTAAAGTGAGTGATTACTCACGACCCAAATGTCGACCTTACGCATGACGAGTGACTTGCGGCGTCAGTTGATCCTGAGCGCTGCAAAGCGATGCTTCGCCCGCAACGGCTTTGCCGGCACCACGACAAAGAGCGTGGCGGCCGCGGCTGCCATTTCGGAAGGGCTGCTGTTCAAGCACTTCCCGTCGAAGGCGGCGCTCTACGCCGAAATCCTTGCCGAAGAGTGCGAGGCGGATCCCGATCTCGCGCATCTGCTCGGCCAGGAGCCGTCGACTGCGACGCTGGTCGAACTGGTGGAGGGCATGGTCGGCCACTTCATGCAGCTGCGCGATGCGCCGGACCAGGAAGAGGCGCAGCGGATGCGCCTGATGGTGACGAGCCATCTCGACGACGGCGAGTTTGCGCGCCTGCTCTACGACAAGGTCGGCAAGCTGATCGGCCCGACCTTCGCCGCTTCGCTTGAGCGGGCGATCGCTGCCGGCGAGGCGACGCGGATCGGCGACGATCCGCTCAACCTGTTCTGGTTTGCGCATCACACCGTGCTTATGGCCGCGCTGACGCAGCTGCCTGCGACACCATGTCTCCCCTACGGCGATGCCGCTGCCACCGAGCGGCAGCTCAGCCAATTCATTCTTCGCGGCATCGGACTTACCGAGGCCGCAATTTCAACTCATTTGGGCCGCCAGCCGTCGCCGAGCGCAGGACCGTCGGTAACTGCAGAAAGTGCATGACATGAACATTCAGACCGAAGGCCACATCTCGGGCCAACCGATCAAAGAGAAGCAAGCCAGGCGTCCCGTGAAGATGGTGCGCTGGTTCATCATCGTGGGCTTGCTGCTGGCCCTGCTGGTCGGCGCGCTGGTCGGCTTCAACGCCTTCCGCAGCCACATGATCGCGCAGTTCTTTGCCAACAATAAGCCGCCGCCGTCGAACGTCTCGGCCGTCGAGGCGAAGACGGAAGTGATTCCGAATCTGCTGACCGCCGTCGGCGATCTCGTTGCCGTGCACCAGGTCAACGTCACCACCGACGTGCCGGGCCGCATCACCGAGATCCAGTTCACCGCCGGTAGCCATGTGAAGGCGGGCACGCCGCTGGTGCAGTTGTTCGACGCACCGGAGCAGGGCGACCTCGCCAGCTTCAAGGCGCAGGCAACCGTCGGCGAGCAGCAGCTCGACCGCGCAAAGCAGCTGGCCTCGCGCCAGTTCGGGCCGCAGTCGACCGTCGACACGGCGCAGGCGACCTACGACCAGGCCAAGGCGGGCATTGCCAAGACCGAAGCGCTGATCTCGCAGAAGCTGGTGCGCGCGCCGTTCGAAGGCGATCTCGGCGTTCGCCAGGTCGAAGTCGGCCAGTATCTGACGGCCGGCACGCAGATCGTGTCGCTCACCGATCTGTCGGTGCTGTACGCCAACATGACCGTGACCGAAAAGCAGAGCTCGCAGATCAAGGTCGGCCAGACCGTGCGGATTGCGGTCGACGCCTATCCGGGCCGCACCTTCGACGGCAAGATTACGACCATCGAGCCGCAGATCGCGACCGACACCCGCAACATCAAGGTGCAGGCGACGATCCAGAATCCGGACAGCATCCTCAAGCCCGGCATGTTCGCGACCGCCACGATCGTGCTGCCCGAGCAGCCGCCGGTCGTCACCGTTCCTGAAACAGCGGTCGATTACACGCTGTACGGCGACTCGGTGTTCCTGATCACCGAGAAGAAGGGCGACGACGGCAAGACCACGCTGACCGCGGACCGTACCTTCGTGAAGACCGGTAAGCGCGTCGAAGGTCGCGTCGAGATCCTCAAGGGTCTGAAGGCCGGCGACAAGGTCGTGGCCGTCGGCCAGATCAAGCTGCAGTCGGGCATGGCGGTCGTGATCTCGACCGATCCGCCGCCGCCGGTGCCGGCCGAGCCGCCGCGCTACTAATCCTGATCATTTGAACTCGGAGGGCCTGATGGCCCTCCGCCACTTGCGCCGAATATCGGCAGACAACACGAATCGAGTTGGCGATGGCCTTCACTGATATTTTCATCAAGCGCCCGGTGCTGTCGGTCGTCGTCAGCCTGCTGATCCTGCTGATCGGCTTGCGCGCGGCGATGGTGCTGCCGATCCGGCAATATCCGAATCTCTCGAACACCGTCGTGACGATCACGACGTCCTATCCCGGCGCGTCGCCCGAGCTGATCAACGGCTTCATCACGACGCCGATCGAGCAGGCGGTCGCTTCGGCCGAGGGCGTCGACTACATGACGTCGAACTCGGTGCTCGGCACCTCGACGATCCAGGTCTATGTCAAGCTCAACCACGATCCGAACCAGGCGCTCACCGAGGTGCTCGCCAAGGTCAACTCGGTCAAATATCTGATCCCGAAGGAAGCCTTCGACCCGGTCGTGACCAAGGCGACCGGTGACACCATCGCCGTGATGTATCTCGGCTTCTCCAGCGAGGAGCTCACCGGATCGGCGATCTCCGACTATCTGACCCGCGTCGTGCAGCCGGTGCTCTCGACGGTCGACGGCGTCGCATCGGCCGACATCCTCGGCGGTCAGACCTTCGCGATGCGCGTCTGGCTCGATCCGACCCGGATGGCCGGACGCGGCGTGTCGCCCAACGACGTTGCGGCTGCGATCGCCGCCAACAACTTCCAGGCGGCCGCCGGCCAGACCAAGGGGTTCTTCATCGTCTCCAACGTCTCGGCCAACACCGACCTTCAGAACATCGATCAGTTCAAGCGAATGATCGTGAAGTCGAAAGACGGCGGCTTCGTGCGCATCGAGGACATCGCGACGGTGGAGCTCGCGGCGCAGTCGACCGACGCCAGCGTCGCCTTCAACGGCGAGCATGCGATCTTCATCGGCATCAAGGCGACGCCGCAGGGCAACCCGCTGAGTCTTGTGAAGGGCGTGCGCGCGCTGTTCCCCGATCTCGAACGCAATTTGCCGCCGTCGATGAAGATGAAGGTGGCCTACGACTCCACCAAGTTCATCCAATCGTCGATCGACGAGGTCGAGAAGACGCTCACGGAAGCGGTGCTGATCGTCGTCGTCGTCATCTTCCTGTTCCTGGCGTCGTTCCGCTCGGTGATCATTCCGGTGGTCACCATTCCGCTGTCGCTGGTCGGTGTCTGCATCCTGATGCTGGCCGCGGGCTTCAGCTTCAACCTGCTGACGCTGCTGGCGATGGTGCTGGCGATCGGCCTCGTGGTCGACGACGCCATCGTTGTGGTGGAGAACATCCATCGACATCTCGAGGAGGGCCTGCCACCCGTGCAGGCATCGCTGAAAGGCGCCCGCGAGATCGTCGGCCCCGTCGTCTCCATGACGATCACGCTGGCGGCGGTGTACGCGCCGATCGGCTTCCTCGGTGGCGTGACCGGCACGCTGTTCCGTGAATTCGCCTTCACGCTGGCCGGCTCGGTGATCGTGTCGGGCGTGATCGCGCTGACGCTGTCGCCGATGATGTGCTCGGTGTTCCTCAAGAGCTCGGAAGAGGGGCGTTTCGCCAAGCTGGTCAGCCGCGTGTTCGGTGCGATGACCCGCGGCTACGGCCGCCTGCTCGACCGTTCGCTCGACTACCGCCCGATCACGGCGCTGTTCGCCCTGACCATCCTCGGCCTGGTCGGCTTCCTCTACATGCACATCCAGAAGGAGCTGGCGCCGCAGGAAGACCAGGGCATCGTGTTCGCGATCACCAAGGCGCCGAAATACGCCAACATCGACTACATCGACTACTACGGCGACAAGATGGACAAGGAGTTCCAGAAGTTTCCCGAGACCGACCTGCGGTTCATCCTGAACGGCATCACCGGTCCGCAGGGCGGCTTCGCCGGCGCGCTGTTGAAGCCGTGGGACGAGCGCAAGCGTACCGCGCAGCAGTTGCAGCCGCTGATGCAGGCCGAGCTGTCGAAGCTTGAAGGCATCAACGCGTTCGCGTTCAGCCTGCCGCCGCTGCCTGGCGGCCCCGGCGGCCTGCCGGTGCAGATGGTGATCTCGTCGACGGCTGGATTCCAGCAGGTCTTCGACGAGATGAACAAGCTGAAGGCAGCCGCGCGCAAGAGCGGCCTGTTCATCGTCACCGATAGCGACCTCGACTTCAACCAGCCGGTGGTCCGGGTGAAGGTCGATCGCTCCAAGGCGAGCGACCTCGGCATCACCATGCAGTCGATCGGCGGTGCGCTGGCGACGCTGCTCGGCGGCAACTATGTCAACCGCTTCAACCTGGAAGGCCGCTCCTATCAGGTGATCCCGCAGGTGCCGCGCGCCAACCGGCTCGCGCCCGAAGCGTTCAACGATTACTATGTCCCGACCGCGACCGGGCAACTGGTGCGGCTGTCGACCGTGGTGTCGGTCGAGACCGGCGTCGATCCGAACGCTCTGACCCACTACAACCAGCTCAACTCGTCGACCTTCCAGGCCGTGCCGATGCCCGGCGTCTCGATGGGCCAGGCGGTGGAGTTCCTGACAGGCGAAGCCAAGAAGCTGCCGACCGGCTTCAGCTACGACTTCCTCGCCGACTCCCGGCAATACGTCCATGAAGGCAACCAGCTGCTGGTCACCTTCGCGTTCGCCATCATTATCATCTTCCTGGTGCTGGCGGCGCAGTTCGAGAGCCTGCGCGATCCGTTCGTGATCATGATCTCGGTGCCGATGGCGATCGTCGGCGCCCTGATCCCGCTGTTCTTCGGCGTCGCCACCATGAACATCTACACCCAGGTGGGGTTGCTGACGCTGGTCGGACTGATCACCAAGCACGGCATCCTGATGGTGGAGTTCGCCAACGAACTGCAGCTCAACGAAGGACTGGACCGCCGCTCGGCGATCGAGATGTCGGCCCGGATTCGTCTGCGTCCGATCCTGATGACGACGGCGGCGATGGTCACCGGCCTGCTGCCGTTGCTCACCGCTTCGGGCGCCGGCGCCGCCAGCCGCTTCTCGATCGGGCTTGTCGTCGTCACCGGCATGACGATCGGCACGCTGTTCACGCTGTTCGTGCTGCCGATGGTCTACACGGTGATCGCGACCGACCACCAGGCCGCGGCCCGTTCGGACCGCGCCAAGCAGATCGCCGACTACGAACTCGAAGGCCGCGGCGGCGCACTGAAACCAACCTGAGCCCTCTAGGCTCATGCTCGCAGGAAAGGCGGCACTGGCGAAAGCCACTGCCGCCTTTTCTTTGTCTCGTGATAGCTTCTGCCGACGGGCGGGCAGAAGACTTTTTGGCTTGACGCGTTTTCTTCACGCGAACCGGGAGACCACTTCGCTCGAAAACGCTATGCTCCCCTGACAAGATCTGGAGGAAACTGGCATGGCGAGCGAGTTTGCGGCGGGCAATTACCGGTTCATTCCGGCGGTGTTCCAGTATTCAAGCGGCGCGCAGGCGAACGCCGGCTACGAGATCGAGCGGGTCCGCTTCGACCGCCTGGTGCCGCTTGCGGAAGGCTTTGCGCGGATCGCGGCCTACATCAAGGGCGCCGGCCGGCCGCTGACCTCGTTCTGTGCCTGCGAATTGCGCTCGCCGGCCGCCTTCACCGAGGATGGCTTCCGCGCCTTCAACCAGCACTATGTCAAGACGCTCGCCGAATGGGGCCTGTTCGACGGCGCCATCAATCCGGTGGCGCGCAGCAATGTCTGTCCCGAAATCGATCCGCCGGCCGAGCCGTCGTTCCATGCGTTCTCGTTCACGCGGCCGAGCACGAGCACGTCGCCGTCCTTCGTGATCGCCGGCGGCGCTGAGGCGCGCGGCGGCACCGCCCCCTATCCCGACCGCATCGTTTGCTACCGTGATCTCAGTCCTGGCGCGTGGCGGGAGAAGGTCCGCTTCACCGCAGGTGAGATGGAGCGGCGCCTCGCCGAGTTCAGCTTCGGCTGGCAGGAGACGACGGCGGTGCAGGCCTACACCGTGCACGACATCCATCCGGTGATGGCCGACGAATTGGTCCGCCGCGGCGCCACGCGCTCGGGCCTGACCTGGCACTTCTGCCGCCCGCCGGTGATCGATCTCGAATACGAGATGGATTGCAGGCGGGTGCTGCGGGAAGTGGTGATCTAGCCCGAGCCAATTCTCACTGGGGTGGGGTGCGACTGGTGGGCAATCTAAGGCCACGCCAGCCGCTCACGTTGCATTGTCCATATCTGTTGTCGCCTGCAGCGACTGCAGTTCCGTCGGTCTTGATCGCGACGGTGTGCGCGCAACCTGCAGCAATCCCGACGATCTCGCGCCAGTCCCCGACCTTGCATTGCCCAAATTTATTCCAGCCTGCCGCAGTCACCGTGCTGTTCGATCGCAGCCCCACGGTGTGACTGCTGCCGACGGCGATCTCCACAATGTCGCGCCAATCGTCCAGCTCGCACTGGCCTTCCGCGTTTCGACCTGTGGCCAACGCTTCGCCGCCAGATGTAAGGCCGACAGTATGAAGATAGCCGGCGGCTATCCGAACGATATCTCGCCACTCGGATACGTTGCATTGCCCGTACTGATTGTTGCCGGCTGCAATCACGGTGCCGTCGGATTTGAGGCCGACGGTGTGCCAGTCACCCGCTGCGACCGCGACGATATCGTGCCAGTCGCTCACATCGCACGCACCCTCATTGCTGCGCCCCACCGCAACGACCCGGCCGTCCGACCTGACGCCGACGGTGCGGCGCCATCCCCCGGCAACGCCGACGATGTTGCGCCATCCGTCGACATCGCACTGACCGTGTACGTTCCATCCGGCGGCCACCATGGTTCCGTCCGATCGAAGTCCAATCGAATGTGCGTTGCCGGTATTTGTCGCCATATGAACGTTGCCCGACGCGACCGCCGAAATGTCACGCCAGCTGCCCACGTCGCATTGACCGTATTTGTTGTCACCTATGGCCGTCACACTCCCGTCCGAGTGGATGCCAAGAGTATGACGAGAACCGGCGCTGATCGTGGAACTGATGGCTGCCTCCTCGGCGTAGCGATGAAAAGCTTGGCAGTTGCGGCGCTCACCGCGCCTTCGGATCCAGCGCGTCGCGCAGGCCGTCACCGACCAAATTGAACGACAGCACCACCAGGAAGATCGCAAACCCGGGCCAGATCGCCATCCACGGCGCGGTGGTCAGGAAGCGCTGCGCGGCGTTGAGCATGCTGCCCCAGGACGGCGACGGCGGCTGCTGGCCGAGGCCGAGGAAGGACAGCGCAGCCTCGGCGATGATCGCGGCCGCGATCGACAGCGTCGCCTGCACCAGCAGTGCCGGCAGGATGTTGGGCAGGATGTGCACCAGCGCGATGCGCCAGCGCGGATTGCCCATGGCGCGCGCGGCCTCGACATAGTCCTCGACCTTAACGCTCATCACCTGGCCGCGGGTCAGGCGGATGAAGATCGGGGTCGCCGAGACGCCGATCGCGATCATCGCATTGCCGAGGCTCGGGCCGAGGAACGCTGCGAGCGCGATCGCCAGGATCAGGAACGGGCAGGCCAGCATCGCGTCGGTGATGCGGCTGATCAGGGCGTCGATGAAGCCGCCGCGATAGCCGGCGAGCAATCCGAGCGGTACGCCGATCGCAAGCGCGATGCCGACCGAGATCACGCCGGCGAGCAGCGAGGCGCGCGCGCCGTACACGACGCGGACGAGCACGTCGCGACCGAGTTCGTCAGTGCCGAACCAGTGCTGCATCGACGGCGCCTTGCGGACCAGCGACCAGCTCGTCGCAATGGGATCATAGGGCACGATCAGCGGCGCGAACACGGCAAGCAGAATGAAGAGCGCGATCACGGCAAGGCCGAGCACCGCACCCTTGCGCCGGATCAGCCGCCGCCAGGCGCGCCGCGCCGGGCTCTCCAGCGTCTCGGCGGCGGCAAGCGAAGCGGAGGGGTTGAGCACAGCATCCGTCATCCGATCAGCCTCTCAGCCGCGGGTTGACGAGGATATAGGCGATGTCGGCGATCAGGTTGAGCGTGATGTAGATCGTCGCCGTCGTCAGCACCACACCTTGCACTACGGCATAGTCGCGGTTGAACACGGCATCGACTATCAGCTTGCCGAAGCCCGGGATCGAGAAGATCTGCTCGGTGAGAACCGCACCCGACAGCAGCGTGCCGAGCTCCAGCGCGCCGAGCGTGATGATCGGCGTCAGCGCGTTCCGCATCGCGTGCTTGAGGATCACCATGCGTTCGGACAGGCCCTTGGCGCGCGCGGTGCGGACATAGTCGCTCTCCAGCACTTGCAGCATGGCGCTTCGCGTGTGCCGCATCAGGATCGCCGCGATCGCATTACCGAGCACGAAGGCGGGCATGATGGTGACGGCAAGGCTGGCGCGCCAGTTCTCGCTCAGCGGCACATAGCCGGACGCTGGCAGCCAGCCCAGTTCGATCGAGAACAGGAAGATCAGCATGATGCCGAGCCAGAAGTTCGGCGTCGAGATGCCCCACAGCGCGAACAGATTGGCACCGTAGTCCCAGACCGTACCCTTCTTAACTGCCGAGACGATGCCGGCGGGAATGCCGATCAGGAAGGCGATCACGATCGCCATCGCGGCAAGCTGCAGCGTCACCGGCAGCTTCTGCGCGATCAGATCCAGCACCGGCATCTTGTTGCGCAGGGACTCGCCGAAATCCCCCGACAGCACGCCCTTGATCCAGTAGACGTACTGCACCGGGATCGGCTGATCGAGATGGTACTGCGCGCGGATCTGCGCGATCACCGCCGGATCGCGCTCCTCGCCGGCCATCACCAGCGCCGGATCGCCCGGCAGCAAATGCTGCAACGAGAAGATCAGGATCGAGACGAAGAACAGCGTCGGCACGATCTGAACCAGCCGCTTGGCGAGGAAGTTCAGCATGGCGGTGCTCGTGTTCCCGACGCTGGTGCGATCACTTCAGCTTCAGCCCGACCACGCGCACCAGGCCATCAGGCATCTGCTTGTAGCCGTCGAGTTTCGTCGTGTGCGCGATGATGATGCGGCGGTGGTAGATATAGAGCAGGGCTTCGTCCTCGAGTTCCAGCTTGGTCAGCCTGGCGTAGATCGCCTTGCGCTGTGCCATGTCGGTGGTGAGGCGGGCATCGTCGAGCGCCTTGTCGGCCTCCGGATTGGCCCAGCCGCTGTAGTTCTGCGGCGCATCCTTGTGCAGGAAGACGTAGGAATTGCCGTCCGGGTCGATGCGGCCGCTCCACGCCAGCATATACGCCTGATATTCGCCGGCCTCGGCCTGCTTCAGCGACGTCGCGAATTCGGTGACCCGGATCTTCATGTCGAAGCCGGCTTCCGCGGCCATCGATTGAATGACCTGTGCGGAGCCCTCGGTCTCGGGGCCCTTCGGCACCATGAAGTCGATGCTGACCGGCGGCGTGACGCCGGCCTCCTTCAACAGTGCCTTGGCTTTCTCGACGTCGCGTGGACGAATCGGGAAATCCTTCTGATAATAGGGATGATCTGGGCTGACCCATTGGTTGCCGGGCCGGAACTCGCCGTTGAACACGACCTGGTTCAGCGCCTCTCGGTCGATTGAGAGATCGAGCGCCTGCCGCACCTTGGCGGATTGGCTGAGCGGACCCTTGGCCTTGTCCTTGCCGATGTTGAGCGTGATGCCTTGATAGCCGAGCTCGATCGCGCTCGACACCTTGAGCCGAGAGTCGGCCCGCACGTCCTTCAGGTCGGTTGCAAGCACGCGCTCGATCAGGTCGAGCCCGCCGGACTTGAGGTTTGCGAGCCGTACCGTGGCGTCGACGATCGGCAGATAGACGATGCGGTCGATGAAGACGTTGTCCTTGTTCCAGTAGTCGGTGAACTTCTCCAGCACGATCCGGTCCTGCTGCACGCGCTCGACGAATTTGTAGGGGCCGGCGCAGACCGGATGCAGGCCGAACTTGTCGCCGGCAGCCTTGGCGGCCTTGGGCGACACCATCATGCCGGCGCGGTCGGTGAGCTGCGCGATCAGGGGAGAGAACGGCGCCTTGAGCACCAGCTTGATGGTCAGGGGATCGACGACGTCGATGTGATCGATGCTGGCAAGCTCCGGCTTCCGGAACGAGCCGGGAAAGGTCAAATGGCGCTCCAGCGAGAACTTGGCCGCCTCCGCATCGAGCAGCTCACCGTCCTGGAATTTGACGCCGGGCCTGAGCTTGATCGTGACCTCCTTGCCGTCGGCGGAGGTCTCGTGCGACAGCGCGAGCTGCGGCACGATGTTGAGCTTCTCGTCGATGTCGAACAGCTTGTCGCAGAGCGCGGCGAACACGATGCGGCCGACATAGGTGCGCGCCATGGTCGGATCGAGCACGTCGGGGTCCTCGGCAAGCCCGATCCGCAGCGTAGACTGGGCCTGGGCGCCTGCCACGAGCGAAAGCAGCAGGGCGGCGGCCATCGCCGCAAAACGAAACATCCTCATCGCGCAACTCCGATCATCATGCTTGCGGCGCCGTCCCGATATGACCAACCCCGCCGCGCCCGGTCCCTTCCGTGGCTCTGCTGAAGGCGGCCACCAATTTCTCCAATGCAGGCGAAAAGCCGCCATCGGCGGGAACGATGTTCTCCGCGGGCGGCAGGTCTGCCGTGCGGTGACAGGCTGTGGCGTGGCCCGCGCCGTCTGCCAGCGGTTGTGGACTCTCGCTGCGGCAGCGCGCGATCACATAGGGGCAGCGGGTATGAAAGCGGCAGCCGGAGGGCGGATTGAGCGCGCTCGGCAACTCGCCCTCCAGCACGATGCGGCTGCGTTTCGCGCGCGGCTTCGGCACCGGGATCGCCGACAGCAATGCGCGGCTGTAGGGATGGCGCGGCGCGGCAAACAACGCTTGTGCGTCCGCGGTCTCGACGATGGTGCCGAGATTCATCACGGCGACGCGGTCGGCGATGTGCTTCACGACAGCCAGATCATGCGAGACGAAGATGTAGGCCAGCTTCAGCCGATCCTGCAGGTCGCGCAGCAGATTGAGGATCTGGGAGCGGATCGAGACGTCGAGCGCCGACACCGGCTCGTCGCAGATGATCAGTTTCGGTTCGACCGCGAGCGCGCGGGCAATTGCGATGCGCTGGCGCTGGCCGCCGGAGAATTCATGCGGATAGCGGCGGGCAAAGCGCGGCTCGAGCCCGACCAGTCGCAATAGCTCCTCGACCCGTTCGCGGCGACCCGCAGCCGGCACCAGATTGTGCAGCGCCAGCGGCTCGGTCAGGATCTGGCTCACGGTCATGCGCGGGTTGAGCGACGCGTAAGGGTCCTGGAAGATCAGCTGCGCATCGCGGCGGAACGCGCGCAATTGCTCGGCATTGAGCGCGCCGAGGTCGCGCCCCTCGAAGCTGACGCGGCCGGCATCCGGCTCGATCAGCCGCAGCACCAGCCGGCTGACGGTGGATTTGCCGCAGCCGGACTCACCGACCAGCGCCAGCGTCTTGCCGGCCTCGACCGTGAAGCTGACGCCGTCGACCGCCTTCACATGGGCGGTCGGCCGGCCGAACAGCGAGCGTTCGGCGACGAAATGCTTCACCAGCCCTTCGACTTCGAGCAGCGCGGTCATGACACCAGCCGCTCCAGCGGCGCGCGGATGCAGCGCGAGGCGTGGGTCGCGCTCAGCATCGCCAGCGACGGCGGTGATTTGGTGCAGGCATCCTCCACGAACGGACAGCGCGCGGCGAAGCGGCAGCCTGGCGGCGGGTTCGCCATGTTCGGCACCATGCCTTCGATGGTTGCGAGATGGCTGGTGCGGCGATCGAGCCGCGGGATCGAGCCGAGCAGGCCGACCGTGTAGGGATGCTGCGGATTGGCAAACAGCTCGTCGACCGGCGCGCGTTCGACGATCTCGCCGGCATACATCACCGCGACCTCGTCGCAGACTTCGGCGACGACGCCGAGATCGTGGGTGATCAGGATGATCGCAGCACCACTTGCGGCCTTCAGCTCGCGCATCAGATCGAGGATCTGCGCCTGCAGCGTGACGTCGAGCGCGGTGGTCGGCTCGTCGGCGATCAACAGCTGCGGATCGCAGGCCAGCGCCATCGCGATCATCACGCGCTGACGCATGCCGCCGGACAGCTTGTGCGGATATTCGTCGATACGTTTCTCCGGCGAGGGGATGTGGACGCGGCGCAGCAGCTCGATGGTGCGCTCGCGCGCCGCGCGCCGGGAGCCGCCGCGGTGGCGCAGGATCGTCTCGGTGATCTGGTCGCCGATGGTGAAGCTCGGGTTGAGCGAGGTCATCGGCTCCTGGAAGATCATTGCGAGGCGATTGCCGCGCAGGTCGCGCAGCGTCGCATCCGGCACCTCGAGCAGGTCGAAGCCGTCGAAGCGGATCGCGCCGGAGACCGCGGCGGATTGCTTCGGCAACAGCCCCATGATCGCGAGCGAGGTGACGCTCTTGCCGCAACCGGACTCGCCGACCAGGGCGAGCGTGGCGCCGTTGGCGACGGACAGATCGACGCTGTCGACCGCATGCGTGATGCGACCGTCGTCGCCGTGGAAGCTGACGCGTAGGCCCTCGATCTCGATCAGCGGGCCCGCAGTCATTCGCGGCCCGCTTTTGCGGCTGCAATGCCAGCGTCGATCCTGGCACGATCGCTGGTGCCAGTCGGGTTGTCGCGGGTCGGCATGAAGTCGCGGAACGGCACCCAGTGTTCGCGGCTGACGGCTTCCAGCCGTTCCAGTTCGCGCAGGGGATCGATGTGGTCGTCAACCCGCAGGTCGAGCAATGGCCATTCCTCGCTGCCGTGGATGAGCATTGCCGCCGATTGCTTGCCGCGCTTGTCGCCGCCCGCCGCTTCGCCGGCGAACATCGCCCTGATCAGCCGCTCCGCGAACGGCAGCGCTGCATTTGCAGCATAGGCGCGTGCGGTGTCGTCGAGCACCGCGGGTCCGGCCAGCATGTTGCCGGCGATCGAAAAACCGTCGCCGGCGATATGGCCGAACCAGTCGATGCAATCCTTGCCGGAGTGCGCGGCGATGCGGCCCTTGGCGTCCATCATATGTACCTGCCGGCTCTCGCGGCCACCGTCGGGCGCGATCAGCGCCGCGATCACGTCATGCGGGCTGTTGCCGTCGCGCAGCAGCGTGAGGCCGTCGATGCCGTAATAGGGATTGACCAGCGCCTGGGTCGCGATAGCGCCGATCCCGGGTGCAATGTGCGGCACCAGCGCACCGACCGCGAAGAACCGCGTCGCGACGGCGATGCCGAGCTGGCCGGTGGCGCTGTCGCGGGCGATGATCGACCAGGTCATCCGAAACCTCTAGCGGCCCGCGGCGTAACCCTGCATGCCGCGCGGATTGGCGGCGGCACGGCGGCGGGGACCGACCTTCGAGGCCGCGGTGAGGCGGCCTTCCGACCAATCGGGGCCGATCTCCACGACATGACCGCGGCGTTTCAATTCGTCGATGGTCGGTTTCGGCACGCGGTTTTCCAGCACAAGCACGCCGGGACGCGAGGTGCGCGGCCAGAACGAGATCGGGAAATGCTCGGAGTGCCAGGCCGGCGCGTCGATCGCCTCCTGCAAATTGAGTTTGGCGTGGACGTGGCGCAGGAAGAACTGCGTGATCCACTGGTCCTGCTGGTCGCCGCCCGGCGACCCCCAGGAGAGATAGGGCGCGCCGTCGCGCAGCGCCATGGTCGGCGACAGCGTGGTGCGCGGCCGCTTGCCCGGCGCCAGCGATGCCGGGTGGTTCTCTTCCAGCCAGAACATCTGGGCGCGGCTGCCGAGGCAGAAGCCGAGCTCGGGAATCACCGGCGAGGATTGCAGCCAGCCGCCGGACGGCGTCGCCGAGATCATGTTGCCGGCCTTGTCGATGATGTCGAAATGCACGGTATCGCCGCGCACCTCGCCGAACCGGCCGACGGTCGGCTCGCCCGCGCCCATGGCGCCGACCGCCTCGCGATGCCCTTCGGCGTGGCGCAACTTGACGACGCCGCCGAAACCTTCGACCGAACCGGGGCGGAAGTCGAGCGAGGCCTTGTCCTTCGAGATCAGCTTGCGCCGCTCGGTGTTGTAAGCATCGGACAACAGCGTTTCGATCGGAATGTTCGTGAACTTGGGATCGCCGTAGAATGTCTCGCGATCGGCATAAGCGAGCTTGGCGGCCTCGATCTGCAGATGGATGAAGTCGGGGCCCGCGGGATCGAGCCCGTCGAGCTCAAAGCCCTTCAGCAGCGCGAGCTGCTGCAGCATCACCGGACCCTGGCTCCAGACGCCGCACTTCTGCACGGTGTAGCGGCCGTAATCGTAAGTGAGCGGTGCCTCGATGGTGGGCTGCCAGCGCGCCATGTCGTCGGCCGACAGCACGCCGCGATGCGGCGAGCCGGAGACGTCCATCACCTCCTGGGTGCGGCAGAACTTGTCGATCGCCTCCGCGACGAAGCCTTTCGACCAGGCCTGCCGGGCGCGCTCGATCTGCGCGACACGGTCGTCGCCCGCGCTCTCCGCCTCGGTCAGGATGCGCGCGTAAGTCTCAGCCAGCGTCTTGTTGGTGAAGAGGGTGCCGGGCTTCGGCACTTCGCCGTTGGGCAGATAGACGTCGGCCGAGGTGGTCCAGTATTTCCGGAACAGCTGCTCGACGGCCTTGATGGTGGCGGAGGCGCGCTCGACCAGCGGATGGCCGTCACGGGCATAGCCAATTGCGGGCTCCAGCACGTCGCGCAGCTTCATTGTGCCGTAGTCGCGCAGCAGCAGCATCCAGGTTTCGAACGTGCCGGGCACGCAGGCGGCGAGCAGGCCGGTGCCGGGCACCATCTCGAGTCCTTCGCTGCGATAATGCGCGATCGTTGCTTTCGCCGGCGCCGGGCCCTGGCCGCAGATCACCTCGCTTTTGCCGCGCTTGACGTCGTGCACGATGATCGGCACGTCGCCGCCGGGGCCGTTCAGATGCGGCTCCACCACCTGCAGCGTGAATGCCGCTGCAACGCCGGCGTCAAACGCGTTGCCGCCTTTCTCCAGCGCCGCCATGCCGACCGCGGTGGCGATCCAGTGCGTCGAGGTGACGACGCCGAAAGTGCCTTCGATCTCGGGCCTTGTGGTGAATGGATCGGGGTTGACGTTGCTCATGGCTATTCACCGTTCGGCGGCTTGTTGGGCTTGTTGCGCGCGCACTTGATCACAGGCGCGCTGGCATGCCAACCGCCTGGTGGACATGGCCGCTCCCATCCGCGTGATCATGCCGGTACGGCAGCGGCAGGGCTGTTGACGGCGTGGCAGGCGACGCCGTCGATCAGTTCCGGTGTCTTCTGGCGGCAGAGATCGAAGGCGAGGGGGCAGCGCGGATTGAACGCGCAGCCCGATGGCGGATCGATCGGGTTCGGAATCTCACCCTTGACCGGGATGCGCTGCCGGCCGGACATCGCAAGGTCCGGAACCGCGCCGAGCAGCATCTTGGTGTAGGGCATCCGCGGGTTCTCGAACAGTTTCCGGCCCTCGGCGATCTCGACGATGCGGCCGAGATACATCACGCCGATCCGGCTCGCCATGTGGCGGACGACGGCGAGATTGTGGCTGATGAACAGATAGGTCAGGCCGAACTTGTCCTGCAAATCGCGCATCAGATTGAGGATCTGCGCCTGCACCGAGACGTCGAGCGCCGAGGTCGGCTCATCGCAGACGATGAACTCCGCTTCCGACGCCAGCGCACGGGCGATCGCAATGCGCTGGCGCTGGCCGCCGGAGAATTCGTGCGGGAATTTCTGGCCGTCGTCGGGGTGCAGGCCGACCAGCGAGAGCAGTTCGCCGACCCTGGCCTTGATGTCGCGTTCGCCCTGGATCAGGTCGAAGGCGCGGATCGGCTCGGCGACGATGGCGGCGACCCGGTAGCGCGGATTGAGGCTGGCGTAAGGATCCTGGAAAACCATCTGGATGCGCCGGCGCAGCCGGCGGCGCGCCTGAGCCTGCCGTGGATCGGTCATCGATACGCCGTCGATGACGACCTCGCCCGAACTCGGCGGCAGCAGGCCGACCACCATGCGTGCAACCGTGGTCTTGCCGGAGCCGGATTCGCCGACCAGCGCAAAGGTCTCACCGCGCTTGATGTCGAAAGAGACGCCGTCGACGGCTTTGAGATATTCGAGATGGCCGCCCTCGAGCACGCGGTTCAGCCACGGCTTCGAGACGTCGAAGACGCGGCGCAGGTTCCTGACCTCGATCAACGTCCCGCTCATGCCGCGGTCTCCTTCGCGGGCTCGAACAGATGGCAGGCGACGGATTGCGTACCCTGCCGGATCGGCTCGGGGCGTTCGACGCGGCAGCGATCGAAGACAAATGCGCAGCGCGGATTGAACGGGCAGCCCGGCGGGATCGCCGACAGCCGCGGCATCGAGCCCGGGATCTGCACCAGGCGCTTGTCCTCGCCCGCAAGCGTCGGGATCGCGCCCATCAGGCCCTTGGCATAGGGATGCAGCGGATTGCGCACCACCTCCTGCACCGGGCCGATCTCGGCGATGCGGCCGGAATACATCACCGCGACGCGGTCGCAGGTCTCGGCGATCACGCCCATGTCATGGGTCACCAGCATCACCGCGGTGCCGTGGTCGCGGCCGAGCCGCTTGATCAGCGCGATGATCTGCGCCTGCACGGAGACGTCGAGCGCGGTGGTCGGCTCGTCCGCGATGATCAGCTCCGGCTCGGCGCAGATCGCGAGCGCGATCACGACGCGCTGGCGCATGCCACCGGAGAATTCATGTGGATAGCCGTCGATGCGCTTCTCCGGCGCGGGGATGCCGACCTCGGCCAACAGATCGATGGCGCGCCTGCGCGCGGCGCTTTCGCTCAGATTGGTGTGGGTGCGGATGGTCTCGATGATCTGGTCGCCGATCTTGTAGAGCGGATTGAGGCTGGTCAGCGGATCCTGGAAGATCATGCCGATCCGCTTGCCCCTGACGCGGCGGATCTCCTCCGGCGGCAGATGGTCGATCCGCGTGCCCGACAATTCGATCTCGCCGGCGGAGATGCGGCCGGGCGGATCGATCAGCCCGATCACCGCAAGTCCAGTGACCGACTTGCCGGCGCCGGACTCGCCGACCACGCCGAGCACCTCGCCCTTGGCGATGTCGAACGACACGCCGTTGATGGCGCGCAACGTCGCGCGGCGGGTGACGAACTCCACCTCGAGATTGCGCACGGAGAGAACAGGCTGGGTCATCGGAGCTTTGGGTTGAGTGCGTCGCGCAGCCAGTCGCCGAGCAGGTTGATGGAGAGGATCAGGCCGGCCAGCGCAATGCCCGGGAAGGCGACGATCCACCATTCGCCGGCGAACAGATAGTTGTTGCCGATCCGGATCAGGGTGCCGAGCGAGGGCATGGTGTCGGGCATCCCTGCGCCGAGGAACGACAACGTGGCCTCGGTGATGATCGCGAGCGCGAGGTTGATGGTGGCGATGACGAGGATCGGGCCCATCGTGTTCGGCAGCACGTGGCGGAACATGATCTTCGGCGCCGGCAGGCCGATCAGCTGCGCCGCCGCCACATAGTCCTTGTTCTTCTCGACCATCACCGAGCCGCGCACGGTTCGGGCATATTGCACCCAGAAACTGAGGCCGATCGCGATCACGAGCACGCCAAGCGTGCTCATCTCGTCGAGCCGGTTGCCGAGCAGCGATTTGGCGACCCCGTTGACCAGGAGCGCGATCAGGATCGCCGGGAAGGTGAGCTGCACGTCGGCGATCCGCATGATCACGGTGTCGACCACGCCGCCGAAATAGCCGGCGACCAGGCCGAGGGCGATGCCCAGCGCGCCGGCGAAGACCACGCCGGCGAGGCCGACCGCAAGCGAGATGCGCAGGCCGTAGAGGATCGCCGAGAGCACGTCGCGGCCCTGCTCGTCGGTGCCGAGCAGGAACGGGCTCTGGCCGTCGGCGCTCCAGAGCGGCGCGATCCGCGAGTTCATCAGCTGCAGCTGCGCCGGATCGAACGGGTTCTGCACCGCGAGCCAGGATGCGAAGATCGCCAGCAGGAAGAACAGCAGCGTGATCGCCGCGGCGACCATCGTCAGTTTGGAGCGGCGGAACGAATAGAAGATGTCGCTGTCGAGCGCGCGCCTGAACCAGCCGGCAGCGGGCTGGTGATCTTGCGTGCGATCGGGGATGGCGGCGTCGGACATCGGTCAGCCCCTCACGCCGCGCGGCCGACGGTCGAGCGCAAACGCGGATCGACCACGGTGTAGAGGATGTCGACCACGAGATTGATGGTGACGAAGATCAGCGAGACCATCAGGAGATACGCGGCCATGATCGGGATATCGACGTTTTGCACGGCCTGCACGAACAGAAGCCCCATGCCCGGCCATTGGAACACGGTTTCGGTGATGATCGAGAAAGCAATAACCGAACCAAACTGCAGGCCGGCCACCGTGATCACCGGAACCAGGGTGTTCTTCAGCGCGTGGCCGAAATGGATCGCGCGGGTGGTCAACCCGCGGGCGCGGGCGAAGCGGATATAGTCGGTGCGCAGTACTTCCAGCATTTCGGCGCGCACCAGCCGCATGATCAGGGTCATCTGGAACAGCCCGAGCGTGATCGCCGGCATGATGATCGCCTTCCAGCCGGAGACCGTGAGGAGCCCGGTCGACCACCAGCCGAGCTTGACCACCTCGCCGCGGCCGAAGGAGGGCAGCCAGCCCAGGGTCACGGCGAACAGATAGATCAGCAGGATGCCGATCAGGAAGGTCGGCAGCGAAATGCCGATCAGCGATATCGCCTGGAATAATTTGGCCAGGATGGTGTCGCGGCGCAGCGCCGAATAGACCCCCATCAGGATGCCGGCCACCATCGCAAAGATGGTGGCGACGATCGCAAGCTCCAGCGTCGCCGGCATGCGCTCGGCGAGCAGCGAAGAGACCGGTAGGCGGAACTGGTAAGACACGCCGAACTTGAACTGCAGCGCATTGATGAAGTAGCGGCCGAACTGCACCAGCACGGGATCGTCGAGGCCGAGCGAGTGCCGGATCTCGGCGCGCTGCGCGGCCGAGGTGTCGATCGAGACCATCTGGTTCACGGGATCGCCGGCGAAGCGGAACATCGCGAACGCGATGACGCCCACGGCGAGCATGACGCCGACCGCCTGCAGGAAGCGGCGAAGAGTGAAAGCGAGCATCTCTACCTTTCACTGCTCTTTGCAATTGGCGCGCGGCTTTGCGCGACCGGAAAACGCGAGGTCCCGGAAGCCTGCGCTTCCGGGACCCAATTCGCCGAAACCACTATTCACCCTCTTTGGTCGCCCAGTACAGCAGCACCTGGTTGTCGGCGCGCTGGGTCAGTTTGACCTTTTTCGACACGCCCCACACCAGCGGCTGCTGATGCAGCGGAATGTAGCCGTAATCCTTGATGACGATCTCGTAGGCTTGCTTGATCAGCTGGTCGCGCTTGGCCGTATCGCTCTCGACCAGGACCTTGTCGGTGAGCGCGTCGACTTCCTTGTTGCAATAGCCGCCGAGATTGGCCTCGCCCCGGGTCGAATCCTTCGGATCGTCGCGGCAGCCGAGGATGTCGTGCAGCACATTGTGCGAGTCCGACGTCGCGGGGGTCCAGCCCAGCATGAAGAACGAGGTCTGGTAGCCGCCGGGCTTCAGCACCTTGGCGAAATACTGCGCCTTCGGCTGCGCCAGCAGGTTCACCTTGACGTTGATGCGGGCCAGCATGCCGACCACCGCCTGGCAGATCGCGGCGTCGTTGACGTAACGGTCGTTCGGGCAATCCATGGTGACTTCGAAGCCGTTCGGATAGCCGGCCTCAGCGAGCAGCTTCTTGGCGGCATCCGGATCGGCTTTCGGCCGGACGAAGTCCTTCGACAGCGGATAAAGCTCGGGCGCGATCATCAGCGCCGAGGGCGTCGACATGCCGCGCATCACCCGGGTCTTGATCAGGTCGACGTCGATCGCCTTGTAGAAGGCTTCGCGGACTTTGATGTCCTTGAACGGATTCTTGCCCTTGACGTTGGAGTACAGGAGCTCGTCGCGCGTCACATCCATGCCGATGAAGATGGTGCGGATCTCGGGTGCGGTCATCACGGTGGCGACGCCGCTGGAATTGACGCGCTGGATATCCTGCAGCGGAACCGGCTCGATGACGTCGACCTCGCCCGACAGCAGCGCGGCGACGCGGGTGGCGTCGGAGCCGATCGAGGTGAAGATGATCTCCTTGAGATTATGCTCGGGCTTGCGCCAATAGCCTGGGAACACCTTGAACACGGTCTTCACGCCGGGCTGATGGCTCTCGATCGTGAAGGGACCGGTGCCGTTCTCGTGCAGCGCCGCGTAGCTCGGCGTGGTCGCGGAGGCCGGCGTCGGTGCGACGGAGTTGTTCTCCTCGCACCACTTCTTGTCCATGATGTACCAGCTATCCCATTGCGAGGTCAGGATGGGATTGGGCGAGTCCAGCGTCACGTCGACGGTGTAGTCGTCGACCTTGGTGAACTTGGCGTCGGCCGGGACGTTGCTGAGGAAATTGGAGCCCTTGGCGCGGACGCGGTCGGCGGAGAACAGCACGTCGTCGGCGGTGAAGGGGTCGCCATTGTGGAATTTGACGCCCTTGCGCAGATGGAAGCGCCATTTGGTCGGGCTCAGCGTCTCCCAGCTTTCTGCCAGGGCCGGAATGATCTTGAGGTTCTTGTCGCGGGCGGTGAGGCCTTCGTAGACATGCGCGTGATGCGCGATCGTCGTGGTTTCCTTCAGCGTGTAGGGATCCAGCGATTTCAGCTCGCCCTGGTTGGCATATCTCAGCGTCTGCGCCGATGCCGGCAAGGCAAAGACGGCCAGTGCGACGGCAGCCGCCGCAAACAAACTCCAACGTACCGACATGTGATCCCGCGTCCCCGTTTTTGTCCGCCGGCTGCTTTGTCCGGCTGGTATTATTGATGCATGTTGCCAGAGTTTACCGGCTGCGCAAGCGCGATTTCCCAAAGGGTTAACCTGCTCGCGCGGGTGCAGCGCAACGACTGGGATTTCAAGATAGGCGGTCGGTATCGGCGCGTGACATTCGACTTTCGGAGTGCTGCTTGCGGGACGCGGGAATGATCGGCGGCGCGCTCTGCCGATGCCGGCCGCTGCAAGACAGTTTGGTTGACCATAACGGATGATTGAGGCCGACCGCAGCTTGGGGCGGGGGAGGCCGACTTGCGCAACGCACCCCGTCGCGGCGATACTGCGCCGGGTCAAGGCGCATTTGAGGAGGCGGATATGAAAGTCAACGTCGAGATAGATTGTACGCCCCTCGAAGCGCGGCAATTCTTCGGCCTGCCCGATGTGGCGCCGATGCAAACCGCCGTCATGGACAAGCTGCAGCAGCAGATGCTGTCCAACATCGAGAAGATTTCACCGGAATCGCTGATGCAGAGCTGGTTCACCTTCGATCCCAAGATCGCGGAGCGCTTCCAGGACATGTTCGTGGCGATGGCCGGCTTCGGCACGAGCAAGAAGAAATAGTGACCGACATGGACAGGAGCGTAGATGGGACCGAACGCCGGTTGCGCCCGCCCAGCCTGTTCCTGATGCTGGCGGAAGCACGCGGCGTGCTCGAGCTGAATTCGAGCCTGCTGCTGTCGCCTTTGCTGTTGCAGGCGCCGAAGGGCGACGGCCATCCGGTGCTGGCGCTGCCGGGCTTCCTCGCCAGCGACCTTTCGATGGCGCCGATGCGGCGCTATCTGAAGGAGCTCGGCTACGACGCCTATGCCTGGAACATGGGCCGCAATTTCGGCGGGATTTCCAGCAGGCGAGGTGCGCTGCGCGACCTGCTGAAGCGGGTTCATGAGGCCAACGGGCGCAAGGTCTCGATCATCGGCTGGAGCCTCGGCGGCGTCTACGCGCGCGATCTGGCGTCGCAGATGCCCGAGCTGGTGCGCTCCATCATTACGCTCGGCAGTCCATTCGCCGACGACATCCGCGCCACCAATGCGACCCGGCTCTATGAATTATTGTCCGGCGAGGGGGTGGATGCCATCCCCGAGGTCCGCGCCGCGATCGCCGGCGACATGCCGGTGCCGGCGACCTCGATCTATTCCCGAACCGACGGCATCGTGAACTGGCGGACCTCACGGGTGCGGCCGTCGGCGACCGCCGAGAATATCGAGGTGCATCTGGCCAGCCATCTCGGCCTCGGCGTCAACCCCGCAGCGCTGTGGGCAATCGCGGACCGGCTGGCGCAGCCGGAAGGCGAGTTCCGGCATTTTGACCGGTCCGGCCCCTTTGCCATTGCCTACGGACCGGCAGAACAGGCACTATCCTAATCAAACGACGAGAGGCGCCGCCAAGGCGCCCGCGTGAGTTGGCTCTCGGGAGGAGATCATGAGCGACGCCAAGAAGCTGTCCTCGCTGGACGCATCGTTTCTGTATCTGGAAACGCCGGAAATGCCGATGCATGTCGGCAGCATGGCGATCTTCCGCCTGCCCGACGGCTACAAGGGCGACTTCTTCGAGGAGTTCAAGGCGATGATCGCCTCGCGGCTGCACATCGCGCCGATCCTCAAGGCGCGCCTGCAGAAGGCGCCGCTCGATATCGACCATCCGTCCTGGGTCGAGGACGACCAGTTCGACATCGACCGCCACATCTTCCGCGCCAGCCTGCCGGCGCCGCGCGACCGCGCCACGCTGGAGCGCATCGTCGGCTGGATGCACGCCAAGCTGTTGAACCGCGCCCGACCGCTCTGGGAGTTCTACGTCTTCGAGGGCATGAAAGACAACGAGATCGGGCTCTATTCCAAGATGCACCACGCCTGCATCGACGGCGGCGCAGGCGCTGCGCTGACCAGCATGATCTACGACCTGACGCCGGTGCCGCGCGAGATCGAGCCGCCGAGCGCCAAGAAGGTCGCGCAGGAGCCGCGCGACATCGCGGCCAATCTGATCGATGCCTATCAGCAGCTCTGGACCCAGCCGTTCGAGGCGGCCGCCGCCGCGCAGAAGAGCCTGGAGCTGCCGCGCTCCGGCAAGAGCGACCTTGGCTCGATCCTGTTCGACAACGCCATGTTCCAGATCGAGAGCGCGGTGAAGTTCGCGGGCTCGATGCCGACCGTGATGAAAAGCCTGTCCGACGTCGTCGCCAAGGTCGCCGATCCCAGGTCGCGCGAGAGCCTGCAGGCGATGGCCTCGCCGCCGACCATCCTCAACAAGGCGATCTCGTCGGAGCGCAGCTTTGCCGGTACCTCGATCTCGCTGTCGCGCGCCAAGACGCTGGCGAAGGCATCCGGCGGCAAGCTCAACGACGTCGTGCTGGCGCTCGCCTCCGGCGTGGTGCGGCGCTACCTGATCAGCCAGGGCGCGCTGCCGAACAAGTCGCTGACCGCCGGCGTGCCGATCTCGCTGCGCGAGGAGGGCAATTCCGAATCCAATAACCAGGTGTTCGGCATGATCTGCTCGATCGCGACCGACGTCGAGGATCCGAAGAAGCGGCTTGAGACCATCATCGCGCAATCCACCAAGTCCAAGGAGATGTCGCATCCGTTGCGCGCCCTGGTGCCGCAGGTCTCCAACATCTCGCTGCTCGGTGCGCCGATCGTGGTGCAGGTTCTGGCGCTGCTCTACAGCCGTTCCGACCTCTCCAACGTGCTGCCGCCGGCGACCAACATCACGGTGTCGAACGTGCCGGGACCGCGGCAGACGCTGTATGCGGCCGGCGCCGAGCTGTTGCACATCTTCCCGGTTTCGATCTCGACCCACGGTGTTGCGCTCAACATCACCGTGCAGAGCTACCGCGATCAGCTCGATTTCGGTTTCATAGTCGGTGCCAACATCATTCCGCACGTGCAGGTGATGTGCGACATGCTGCCGCTCGAGTTCGATGCACTCGAGGCGGCGTTCGCTCCCCCGCCTGCGGATATCAAGGGCGCGGCCGAATAGGAATTTCACAATGATCGAGATGCCACCGCTGCAGTTCGCCGAGACGAACGGCATCCGCATGGGGTTTTACGAAGCAGGCCCCAAGACCGACAAACCGCCCGTGGTGCTGTGCCACGGCTGGCCTGAGCTGGCGTTCTCCTGGCGCCACCAGATCAAGGCGCTGGGCGAGGCCGGCATCCGGGTGATCGCGCCGGATCAGCGCGGCTATGGCGCGACCGACCTGCCGGAGCCGGTCGAGGCCTACGACATGGAGCACCTGACCGGCGATCTGGTCGGCCTGCTCGACCATCTCAAGATCGACAAGGCGATCTTCGTCGGACACGACTGGGGTGGCTTCGTCGTCTGGCAGATGCCGCTCAGGCACCCGTCGCGGGTCGCCGGCGTCGTCGGCGTCAACACGCCGCATTGGGATAGGGCGCCTGTCGATCCGATCGCGCTGTTTCGCCAGCGCTTCGGCGACCACATGTACATCGTCCAGTTCCAGGATCCGGCGCGCGAGCCCGATCGGATCTTCGGCAGCCGGGTCGAGCAGACCTTTGACGCCTTCATGCGCAAGCCGGCTGCCCGCCCGCCCGGCGCGCCGGAGGAGCAGCCGATCGCCGGCGTAGGCGCCTCGGCGCGGCTCAATTTGGCGTTCCCGCAGATGATCGCGAATTACGACGCCAAGCATGATCCGCGGACGCCGATCCTGTCCGCCGACGAGAAGAAGGTGTTCGTCGACACCTTCACCAAGACCGGCTTCACCGGCGGCATCAACTGGTATCGCAATTTCACCCGCAACTGGGAACGTTCGGCCGGGCTCGACCATCACGTGCGGGTGCCGTCGCTGATGATCATGGCCGAGAACGACGCGGTGCTGCCGCCTTCCGCCGCGGACGGCATGGAGAAGCTTGTGCCGGACCTCGAAAAATATCTGGTCAAGGACAGCGGCCATTGGACGCAGCAGGAAAAGCCTGACGAGGTCAGCGCAAAGCTGATCGAATGGCGCAGAAAGCGGTTTGGGTAATTTCTGGCCGTCATTGCGAGGAGCGAAGCGACGAAGCAATCCATTCTATCCGCTTGCGGCACGATGGATTGCTTCGCGGAGCCTGTCATCCGGCGGCGCTACGCGCCGACCGGGTGGCTCGCAATGACGGTTGAGACAAGGTAGGGGGCACTTCCAACATGGCGTCCGGCAACAGACTGAGTCCGATCCCGCATCCACCGACGAAGCCGGTGGTCGGCAATATGCTGTCGCTGGATTCGACCGCGCCGGTGCAGCACCTGGTGAAGCTCTCCAAGGAGCTCGGACCGATCTTCTGGCTCGACATGATGGGTTCACCGATCGTGATCGTGTCCGGCCACGATCTCGTGGAAGAGCTCTCGGATGAAAAGCGCTTCGACAAGGCGGTGCGCGGCTCGCTGCGCCGGGTGCGCGCGGTCGGCGGCGACGGGTTGTTCACCGCCGACACCAAGGAGCCGAACTGGAGCAAGGCGCACAACATCCTGATGCAGCCGTTCGGCAACCGCGCCATGCAATCGTATCACCCGAGCATGGTCGATATCGCCGAGCAGCTGGTCAAGAAATGGGAACGCCTCAACGCCGACGAGGAGATCGAGGTCGTCCACGACATGACGGCGCTGACGCTGGACACCATCGGGCTCTGCGGCTTCGACTATCGCTTCAATTCGTTCTATCGGCGCGATTACCACCCGTTCGTGGAATCGCTGGTGCGCTCGCTCGAGACCATCATGATGACCCGCGGCCTGCCGCTCGAGGGTCTGTGGATGCAGAAGCGGCGCAAGATGCTGACCGACGACGTCGCCTTCATGAACAAGATGGTTGACGAGATCATCGCCGAGCGGCGCGGCAACACCGACGTGACCGACGACAAGAAGGACATGCTGGCCGCGATGATGACCGGCGTCGACCGCTCAACCGGCGAGCAGCTCGACGACGTCAACATCCGCTACCAGATCAACACCTTCCTGATCGCGGGCCACGAGACCACCTCCGGCCTGCTGTCGTGCACGATCTATGCGCTGCTAAAGCACCCCGAGGTGTTGAAGAAGGCCTATGAGGAGGTCGATCGCGTCCTCGGGCCCGACATCGATGCGCGGCCGACCTACCAGCAGGTGACGCAGCTCACCTACATCACCCAGTGCCTGAAGGAGGCGCTGCGGCTGTGGCCGCCGGCGCCGGCCTACGGCATTGCGCCGCTCAACGATGAGACGATCGGCGGCAAATACAGACTGAAGAAGAACACTTTCATCACCGTGCTGGTGATGGCGCTGCATCGTGATCCCTCGGTCTGGGGCCCGAACCCCGATGTGTTCGATCCCGAGAATTTCAGCCGTGAGGCTGAAGCAAAACGTCCGATCAACGCCTGGAAGCCGTTCGGCAACGGCCAGCGCGCCTGCATCGGCCGCGGCTTTGCCATGCACGAGGCGGCGCTCGCGATCGGGATGATCCTGCAACGCTTCAAGCTGCTCGACGTGCATCGCTACCAGATGCATTTGAAGGAGACGCTGACCGTCAAGCCCGACGGCTTCAGGATCAAGGTGCGGCCGCGCGACGACAGGGATCGCGGCGCGTTCACCGGCAGCACCGGCGCGGTTGCGGCCGCGCCGAAGGTTCAGCGCGCGCCGACCACGCGTCCCGGCCACAACACGCCGATGCTGGTGCTCTACGGCTCGAACCTCGGATCGGCCGAGGAGCTGGCGACCCGCATGGCTGACCTGTCGGAGATCAATGGTTTCTCGGTGCGCCTCGGGCCGCTGGACGATTATGTCGGCAAGCTGCCGGAGGAAGGCGGCGTGCTGATCATCTGCGCCTCCTATAATGGCGCGGCGCCTGACAATGCGATGCAATTCGTCAAATGGCTGGAGAGCGACCTGCCGAAGGATGCCTTCGCCAAGGTGCGCTACGCCGTGTTCGGCTGCGGTAACAGCGATTGGGCGGCGACCTACCAATCGGTGCCGCGCTTCATCGATGAGCAACTGACCAAGCACGGCGCGCGCGCGGTCTATCCGCGCGGCGAGGGTGATGCGCGCAGCGATCTCGACGGCCAGTTCCAGAAATGGTTCCCGGAGGCGGCGAAGGTCGCGACCAAGGAATTCGGCATCGACTGGAATTTCACCCGCACCGCCGAGGATGAGCCGCTCTACGCGATCGAGCCGGTGGCGCAGGGCGCGGTCAACACCATCGTGACCCAGGGCGGCGCGGTGCCGATGAAGGTGCTCGCCAACAACGAGCTGCAGACCAAGGATGGCGCCCATCCGTCGGAGCGCTCGACCCGGCATATCGAGGTCGAGCTGCCGGCCAATCTCAGATACCGCGTCGGCGATCATCTCAGCGTGGTGCCGCGCAACGATCCGACCCTGGTCGATTCCGTCGCGCGCCGCTTCGGCTTCCTGCCGGCCGACCAGATCCGTTTGCAAGTCTCCGAAGGCCGTCGCGCGCAATTGCCGGTCGGCAACGCCGTGTCGGTCGGGCGGCTGCTCACCGAGTTCGTCGAGCTGCAACAGGTCGCGACCCGCAAGCAGATCCAGATCATGGCCGAGCATACCCGCTGCCCGGTGACCAAGCCGAAGCTGCTGGCCTATGTCGGCGACGATGAGGCCTCGGCCACGCGTTATCGTGCCGAGGTGCTCGCCAAGCGCAAATCGGTGTTCGACCTGCTCGAGGAATATCCGGCCTGCGAGCTGCCGTTCCACCTCTACCTTGAAATGCTGTCGCTGCTGGCGCCGCGCTATTACTCGATCTCGTCGTCACCGGCGGGCGAGGCGCAGCGCTGCAGCGTCACCGTGGGCGTGGTGGAAGCGCCCGCAAGCTCGGGCCGCGGCATCTACAAGGGCATCTGCTCGAACTATCTGGCGCGCCGCCGCGCCGGCGACACCGTCCATGCCACCATCAAGGAAACCAAGGCCGGCTTCCGGCTGCCCGACGACAACGCCGTGCCGATCATCATGATCGGACCGGGCACGGGCTTAGCCCCGTTCCGCGGCTTCCTGCAGGAGCGTGCCGCGCGCAAGGCGCAGGGGGCGACGCTGGGCCCCGCGATGCTGTTCTTCGGCTGCCGCCATCCGGAGCAGGACTTCATCTATGCAGACGAGCTGAAGGCGTTCGCAGCCGACGGCATCAGTGAGCTCTTCACCGCCTTCTCGCGCGCCGATGGCCCGAAGACCTATGTGCAGCATCTCGTCGCCGCGCAGAAGGACCGGGTCTGGGAGCTGATCCAGAAGGGCGCGATCGTCTATGTCTGCGGCGACGGCGGCAAGATGGAGCCCGACGTCAAGGCGACGTTGATGTCGATCTATCGCGAGCGCACCGGTTCCGACGCAGATGCCGCCGCGCGCTGGATCGAGGACATGGGCACAGGGAATCGCTACGTGCTCGACGTCTGGGCCGGTGGCTAGCCCCGTGCCTTCGGCAAAGGTGCTGCCCATGCTACAAGCCGCCGCATGATTCCATGGGAAAAGATCGATACCGGGCGCATTCCCGGCACCGAAGGTGAACTGCGCCTGATGCGGCGGGGCCGCGAATTCTCGATCATGCTCGGTACCAATGAGCTGATGAACAGTCGCCTGTCGGGCTCGGAAGAGGCGCTGGCGACGCTTGCGGCGAAGAAGATCGAGCAGGTCGCAAAGCCGCATTTTCTGATCGGCGGTCTCGGCATGGGCTTTACGCTGCGGGCTGCGCTCAAGGTGCTCGGAGGCGAGGCGAAGATCACGGTGGCCGAACTGGTGCCGGCGGTCGTCGCCTGGGCGCGAGGTCCGATGGCGGAGATTTTCGGTGACAGCCTGAACGATCCGCGCGTCAGCATTGAGGAGGTCGATGTCGCCGACGTGATCGAGCGTCATCCGCGCAGCTTCGATGCCATCCTCCTCGATGTCGATAACGGCCCCGAAGGGCTGACCCGCAAGGCCAATGATGCGCTGTACGATGTCGCCGGGCTGAAGCTCGCACACACCGCGTTGCGGCGCGGCGGCGTGCTCGCTGTCTGGTCATCCGGGCCGAACGCAAAATTCCCGAAATCGCTGTCGCGGGCCGGGTTCGCGGTCAACGAAATTGCGGTCCGTGCCACCGGCCGCGGCCGCGGCGTGCGCCACGTGATCTGGATCGCGGCCAAGGAGTAGGCGGCGGCGCTATTGCGGCGCAGCAAGGCTGTCGCGAACGCGGCCCGGTGTTGAAAATCGGGGGCCGTTGGGTTTCACTCGACAGCAACCGAAGCCTCGAGCCCTTGGTCTGTCGGATGCAGGCGACGTCGAATTTTGGGGTGCAGGAGACGCACGGGATCCTGGACCGCTTCCAGGCCGAATTCCGCGGCTCGAGCGAGGGGCTCGGCTGGTCGTCGGCCTATGCCTCGGTCCAGCGCGAACGGCCGTTTGACGGGCACTTCCACGCGCTGTCGGACAATCTGATGGTGCTGCACCGGGGCGGTCCGGTCGACATCACCTATGTGATGGACGGCAAGTCGGTCGCACGGCACATCCCCCGTGGCGGCGTATTCTTCCTGCCCGCGGGCCACGCCTGCAACGTGGTGCTGCGCGAGGCGCTGGAATCGACCCATATCTATCTGCGCTCCGACCTGTTCGCGGGCCGGGACGGGGCGTCCAGCTTGATCGGCGGTCTGGCGCCGATGCTCGGCGATCAGGATGCCGTGCTGGAGCATCTCGCAGCGGCGATCGGCGACACCATCACCGGCGGCCTGCCGGCCTCGTCGCTGTTCGTCGACCCGATCGCGCAGGCGATTGCCAACCGCTTTGTCGCGATCAATTTCCACAAGCCAAGCGTGGAGGCCGGCAAGCATCCGAACCTGCTCAGTAACCGGCAGATGGCGCGGATCCGGGAATTCGTCGACGCCAATCTCGATACCGACATCCGGCTCGACCAGCTGGCGGAGCTGTGCGGCCGCAGCACCGAATATTTCGTGCGGCTGTTCAAGGCGACCAGCGGCGTCTCGCCCTATCAATACGTGCTCAATCTGCGCATCGAGCGTGCCCGAGCGCTGCTCGCCGACGAGACGCAGAGCCTGGCCGACATCGCACTGGCCTGCGGCTTCTCCCATCAAGAGCACTTTACGCGCATGTTCCGCCGGTTCACCGGCGTGACGCCCGGGCGGTACCGGCGCAGCCACTAGCCCGTTAGCCGCCCGACGGTCGGGACCGGCGAGGGCGCTGCCCAGACGATTTTTCCGGTTTTGTGCAGATTCTGTTCGGTTTCGTGCAGGCCCGCGACCGCCGCCTGCCGCTAGCTTTCTCCCAACAAAGCGAAATTTTGCCGGTTTGCCGGCTGGGAGAAATGCCATGAGCATCGCAGCGCCCGATGCCGTACGCCCACCCATCGTTGGGGCCGGAGATGCCGGCAGCGGTACCTTTGCGTACTGCTCGCAGCAATATCGTGTGGTGTTCGGCGCCGGCACCTCGGTGCGGCTTGGCGAGGAGAGCGAGCGCCTCGGCATCAAGCGGGCGCTGGTGCTTACCACCCCCGAGCAGCAGGATCTGGGACGCCGGCTCGGCGCTGGTCTCGGTGACCGGCTCGCAGGCCTCTACGCCGGCGCGCGCATGCATACGCCGGTGGAAGTCACCAACGAGGCGCTCGGAATCGTCGAATCCCATGACATCGATGGGTTGGTCGCGATCGGCGGCGGCTCGACGGTCGGGCTCGGCAAGGCGCTGTCGCTGCGCACCGGGCTGCCGCATATCGCCATGCCCACTACCTATGCCGGCTCGGAGATGACGCCGATCCTTGGCGAAACCGCCAACGGCATCAAGACCACGCAACAGTCCCAGGACCTGGTGCCGGACACCGTCATCTACGACGTCGATCTCACCGTCAGTTTGCCCCCGCACGTCTCCGCCGCGAGCGGCCTGAACGCGATCGCCCACGCCGTCGAGGCACTCTATGCGCCCGACGTCAATCCGCTGACCTCGCTGATGGCGGAAGACGGCATCGCCGCGCTTGCCCGTGCGCTGCCGCGCATCATGACGATGCCGGCGGATGCCGGAGCACGCCGCGATGCGCTTTATGGCGCCTGGCTTTGCGGCGTCTGCCTCGGCGCGGTCGGGATGTCGCTGCATCACAAGCTCTGCCATGTGCTCGGCGGCATGTTCGACCTGCCGCATGCCGAAACCCACGCGATCGTGCTGCCGCATGCTGCCGCCTACAACGCCGCGGCCGCACCTGACGCGATGACCCGAGTTGCGCGCGCATTGCGCGTGACAGATGCGCCGCAAGGGCTGTTCGACCTCGCGCGCCGGCTGACGTTGCCGCGCCGGCTGGCCGACATCGGCATGCCCGAGGACGGCATTGCGCGCGCCGCCGAGATGGCCGTGCGTAGCCCCTATGCCAATCCAAGACCTGTCGAGCGCGTCGCGATCCAGGACCTGATCGCCGCAGCCTGGCGTGGCGACGCGCCTGCGCGGCACTGACATCTCGAGCTCAAAAGGACGACACGATGGCCAATTTCAACGAGCATGACCTTACCGACGAGGTGATCAGCAGCTTCGCCAGCACGCCGAACAAGCGGCTGAAATTCCTCATCGAGGAGACCGTCAAGTCGCTGCATGATCTGGTACGCCGCACCGAGCTCACCTTCGAGGAATGGAATCAGGCGATCGAATTCCTCACCCGCACCGGCCAGACCTGCACGCCGCTGCGCCAGGAGTTCATCCTGCTCTCCGACGTGCTCGGCGTCTCAATGCTGGTCGACGCGGTCAATCACCGCGAGCGCGAGGGCGCCACCGAGACCACGGTGCTCGGCCCGTTCTATGTCGGCGAGCACCGCGTCACGCCGCACGGCGCCAACATCTCCGAAGGGATCGACGGCGAGCCGATGTTCGTGCAGAGCCGCGTCACCGACCTTGCCGGCGAGCCGCTCGTCGGTGCGGAGATCGACGTCTGGCATGCCGACGACGACGGTTTCTACGATTCGCAGAAAGCGGACTACGCGGCACACGGCCCGTCGCTGCGCGCGCGCTTTGTGACCGACGCCGATGGCCGCTTCTCGTTCCGCACCATCCTGCCGTGCAGCTATCCGATCCCGACCGATGGCCCGGTCGGCGATCTCATCACGACCACGAAGCGGCATCCGATGCGGCCCGCGCATGTGCATTTCCTGGTCAAGGCCGAGGGTTACGAGCCGCTGATCACCCACGTCTTCCTCGATGGCGACGAATATCTGCGCAGCGACGTGGTGTTCGGCGTCAAGGACGAGCTGATCGCGCGTGTCGCGCCGAAGAGCGAACCGGCGCTGCCGAACGGCGAGCGGGTGTCCGGCCCGTGGCACCTGATGACCTACGACTTCCAGATGCGGCCCGGCGCAGGCCTGGTGCCGAAGCCGATGATGGCCGCGGAATAACGACCTCAACCAACAGAACGACCAGGGAGACGACGATGACCAGCAAACCTGTTGAGACCGACGTGCTTGTCGTCGGCAGCGGCCCGGCCGGCGCGACGGCGGCGGCGCTGCTCGGCATGTATGGCGTTAAGCACATCATGGTCACGAAATACGGCTGGCTGGCAGACACGCCGCGTGCCCACATCACCAACCAGCGTGCGATGGAAGTGCTGCGCGACCTCGGCCTTGAGGAGAAGGCGGTGGCGCAGGCCGTGCCGCAGCCCCTGATGGCCAACAACGTGTTCTGCGAGAGCCTCGCCGGAGAGGAATTCGGCCGGCTCTACTCCTGGGGCAACCATCCCGCGCGCAAGGCGGATTACGATCTCGCCAGCCCGACCCGGATCTGCGATCTGCCGCAGAATTTCCTCGAGCCGATCCTGATCGAGGCTGCCGGACAGCGCGGCACCTCGCTGTGCTTCAACACTGAATTCGTCGACCTGGTGCAGGATGCCGACGGTGTCACCGCGACGGTAAAAGACCGCCTCTCCGGCGAGGTCTACCAGATCCGCGCCAAATATCTGATCGGCGCTGACGGCGGCCGCAGCCGGGTCGCCGAAGTGGTCGGATTGCCGATGGAGGGCCAGATGGGCCGCGCCGGCAGCATGAACATCATCGTGCAGGCCGACTTGAGCAAGTACGTCGCGCACCGGCCGAGCGTACTCTATTGGGTGCTGCAACCCGGCGCTGAGATCGGCGGCATCGGCGCCGGCCTGATCCGCATGGTGCGGCCGTGGAATGAATGGCTGATCATCTGGGGCTACGACATCGAGCAGGGCGAGCGCAAGCTCTCAAACGACGAGGCGATCTCGATCGTGCGCAATCTGGTCGGCGACGAGACTCTCGAGGTCAACGTCCGCTCGACCTCGACCTGGACCGTGAACGAGATGTATGCCGGCCGCTATTCGTCCGGCCGCGTGTTCTGTGTCGGCGATGCCGTGCACCGTCATCCACCGACCAACGGGCTTGGCTCCAATACTTCGATCCAGGATTCCTTCAATCTATGCTGGAAGCTGAAGCTGGTGCTCGAGGGCCACGCGGCGCCGTCGCTGCTCGAGACCTATTCGGCCGAGCGCCAGCCGGTAGGCAAGCAGATCGTGACCCGCGCCAACAAGAGTATCGGCGATTTCCCACCGATCTTCGAGGCGGTGGGACTTGTCGCCTCGACCGATCCGGCCGAGGCCCGCAAGGCGATCGCCGCGCGCAAGGCGCCGACCGCCGAGGGCAAGGCACGTCGCAAGAAGCTCTATGAGGCCATCGCCAACAAGAGCTACGAGTTCAACTGCCACGGTGTCGAGCTGAACCAGCGCTACGGCTCGACAGCCGTGGTGTCCGACGGCACGCCGATGCCGGCCTTCACCAGGGATCACGAGCTCTATTATCAGGCCACGACCTGGCCCGGCGCGCATCTGCCGCACGTCTGGGTCGAGCATCACGGCCAGCGCAAATCGACGCTCGATCTCACTGGCAAGGGCCGCTTCACGCTGCTCACCGGGATCGGCGGCGACGGCTGGAAGACTGCTGCCGCCACGGTGGAGAAGGCTTACGGCCTGCCGGTCGATGTCGTGACCATCGGTCCGCAGGGCTGCGATGCGCTCGACATCTATGCCGACTGGTATCGCCAGAGCGAGGTCGACGAGGACGGCTGCGTGCTGGTGCGTCCCGACATGTATGTCGCCTGGCGCGCCAGGGAGGCGGCGGCTGACGCCACCGACGTGCTGCTCGACGTGTTCGGCCAGATCCTCGGCCGTAGCGCGCAAGCGAAGTCCGTCGCCGCCGCGTGATGCGACGCGACGCAAATAATTTTTCAGAACGAAATGAAACGGCAGCCGGCATGCAACCGGCTCGCCTCAAGGAGGGGAAAATGAGCAAGGACCATTTGAACGTCATGTCTTTCGATCGCCGCCGCGTGCTGCAGGGTATCGCCGGTGGGGTCGCCGCAGCAGGTACGACGACGTTGTTCGCGCCGGCGGCGCGTGCTGCCAACAAGCCGATCAAGATCGGTTACGTCTCGCCCAAGAGTGGCCCGCTCGCCGCCTTCGCCGAAGCTGACGACTTCGTGCTCGGCGAGTTCAGAAAGTTCATCAAGGACGGCGTCAAGGTCGGATCGCAGACCTATCCGGTCGAGGTGGTGACAAAGGACAGCCAGTCGAATCCGAACCGCGCCGCTGAAGTCGCCAAGGAGCTGATTACCCGCGACAATGTCAGCTTGATCGTGGTCGGCGCGACGCCCGAGACCAATAATCCGGTGGCGACGCAGTGCGAGCTCGAACAGGTGCCGTGCATCTCCTCCGTCGCACCGTGGCAGACCAATTTCATCGGCCGGCAGGCCAATCCCGGCGATCCCAAGAGCTGGAAGCCATTCGACTACACTTTCCACTATTTCTGGGGGCTCGAGGATGTGATCGGCGTCTTCACCAGCATGTGGAGCCAGGTCGCGTCGAACAAATCGGTCGGCGCGCTGTTTCCGAACGATGCCGACGGCAACGCCTGGGGCGACACCACGATCGGCTTCCCGCCTGTTATGGCCAAGCAGGGCTTCAAGCTCACCGATCCCGGCCGCTTCCAGAATCTCACCGACGATTTCAGTTCGCAGATCGCGGCCTTTCGTGGCGCCGATGCCGAGATCATCACCGGCGTGATCATCCCGCCCGACTTCACCACCTTCTGGAATCAGGCACGGCAGAAAGGGCTCAAGCCGAAAGTCGTGTCGGTGGCCAAGGCGTTGCTGTTCCCGGCTTCGGTGCAGGCACTCGGCAAGGGCGGCAACAATATCTCGACCGAGGTGTGGTGGACGCCGACCCATCCCTACAAATCGAGCCTCAGCGGCGTCAGCGCGACCGATCTCGCCAAGGGCTATGAGCAGGCCTCCGGCAAGCAGTGGACCCAGCCGATCGGCTTCGTGCATTCGCTGTTCGAGGTCGCGATCGACGCGATCAAGCGCTCCAGTGATCCGAGCGACGGCGCCGCGCTGGCGAAGGCGATCGGAGCGACCAAGCTCGATACGATCGTGGGCCAGGTCGCATTCGGCTCCAGCGCGGTCCCGCCGTTCGCAGCCAAGAACATCGCCAAGACGCCGCTCGTCGGCGGCCAGTGGCGGCTCAATGGCGACAAATACGACATGGTGATCACCGACAACAAGCTGGCGCCGCAGATCCCGCTTGGCGGCGACATGCAGGCGCTGAGCTAACGCGCCGTCGGCGGTTGTCGATCGGAGATGCGCGGCACGCCCGCGCATCTCCCCGGACCAATCCATTTTTGAGAGCGAACATGCTCGAACTCCATTCCGTCTCGAAGCGATTCGGTGCCATCGTGGTTGCCGACGCCATCGACCTGGCGCTTGCGTCCGGAGAGGCGCTGGGCGTGATCGGGCCGAACGGCGCCGGCAAGTCGACGCTGTTCAACCTCATCACCGGGCTATTGCGGCCGGACGCCGGTCGCATCGTGCTCGATGGCGTCGATATCACGGGCCTCTCGCCCGAGGCACGTTGCCGCGCCGGCATCGGGCGCTCGTTCCAGATCCCGCAGCCGTTCGATCATCTCTCGGTGTTCGAGAATCTTGCGGTCGCCGCCCTGTTCGGCGGCAGGCTGTCGCAGGCGGATGCGGTCCAGCATTGCGGTCGCATGCTTGCTCTGACCGGCCTCGAAACCAAGGCCAACCGGCTGGCCGGCAGCCTGCCGCTGCTCGATCGCAAGCGGCTCGAGCTGGCGCGGGCGCTGGCCACCAGGCCGCGCACGCTGCTGCTCGACGAGATCGCGGGCGGCCTCACCGATGCGGAATGCCACGAGCTGGTCGAGACGATCAGAACCATCCATGCTGAAGGCGTCGGCATCATCTGGATCGAGCATGTGGTGCACGCGCTGCTCGCGGTGGTGCAGCGGCTGGTCGTGCTGAACTTCGGCAAGGTCGTCGCGCAGGGCGTGCCGAACGAGGTGATGCGCTGGCGTGAAGTCGAGACGATCTACATGGGAGTGCCGGCATGACCGCGCTGCTCAATGTCAGTGGGCTGGACGCGTTCTATGGCGACTTCCAGGCGCTGTTCGGCATCGATTTCGAGCTCGGTGAGGGCGAGGCGGTCGCGGTAATCGGCGCCAACGGTGCCGGCAAGTCGACGATGCTGAAGTCGCTGGCGGGTCTCGTGAAGAACCGTCCGGATACCATCCGTCTCGGCGGGCGGGCGATCGGCGATGCGTCCGCCGCGAGCATCGTGCGGCTCGGCCTCGCGCTGGTGCCCGAGGGCCGCCAATTGTTTCCCTCGCTCAGCGTCGAGGAGAACCTGTTGATCGGCGCCTATGGCGGCGAACGCAGCACGCCGTGGGATCTCGCCGCGGTCTACCGGATGTTTCCGGTGCTCAGGGAGCGGCGGCGCGGTGCCGTCACGGCGCTGTCCGGCGGGCAGCAGCAGATGGTGGCGATCGGCCGCGCGCTGATGTCGAACCCGTCGGTGCTGCTGTGCGACGAGATCAGCCTCGGCCTCGCGCCGATCGTGGTGGAGGACATCTACCGCATGCTGCCGCAGATTCGTTCCGGCGGCACGGCGGTGGTGCTGGTCGAGCAGGACATCACCCGCGCGCTGCGCGCCGCCGATCGGTTCTACTGCCTGCAGGAGGGGCGCGTGACGCTGAGCGGACGGCCCAAGGACGTGGATCAGGACATGATCCGCGCGGCCTATTTCGGAGCATGAGGGAGCGATGAGCGGATTCGACACCATCATCGAAGGCGTGCTGCTCGGCGGCGTCTATGCGCTGTTCGCGCTCGGCCTGTCGCTGATCTTCGGCATCATGCGCCTGGTCAATCTGGCGCATGGCGATCTGATCCTGCTCGCGGCCTATCTGGTGCTCAGCGCCACCACGGCGATCGGCCTGCCGCTTGCGGCCGCATCGCTGCTGGTCGTCGCAGTGATGTTCGCGCTCGGCTTCGTGCTGCAGCGGCTGGTGCTGGAGCGGGTGCTCGGCGACGACATCCTGCCGCCGCTGCTCGTCACCTTCGGCCTGTCGATCGTGATCCAGAACGGGCTGCTGCTCGGCTATGGCGCCGACAGCCGGCGGCTGCAGGCAGGCGCCTTCGAATCCTCCTCTGTGACGCTGGCCCCTGGCCTCAGCGTTGGCCTTGCGCCGCTGACGGCGCTGGTGACGGCGATCGCCGCCGTCGCGCTGCTGCAGCTGATCTTCTACCGCACCTCGCTCGGCCGCGCCTTCCGCGCCACCGCCGACAATCCCACGATCGCGCAATTGATGGGCGTCAACGAGCGCAATGTCTACGCGACCGCGGTCGGGCTGTCGCTCGCGGTGTCGGTGATCGCCGCTGTCGTGTTCGGCATCCGCGCCAGCTTCGACCCGTCGATCGGGCCGGCGCGGCTGCTCTACGCGTTCGAGGCCGTGATCATCGGCGGCCTCGGCAGCCTGTGGGGGACGCTGGCGGGCGGCATCGTGCTCGGGCTTGCGCAGGCGATCGGCGGGCGGATCAATCCCGAGTGGCAGATCCTCGCCGGCCATCTCGCCTTCCTGGCCGTGCTGATGGTGCGGCCGCGCGGTCTCTTTCCGGCGAGGCGGGCATGAGTGTCGAAAGCATCGATCTGCCCGCGAGCCGGGAGCAGCACGCGGCAGATGTGCCGGTGTGGCAAGTCCGGGTCGGCACGCGCTTGTCGCGCGTTGCGGCGGTGGCCGGCATCGTGCTGGTGCTGGTGCTTGCCGTGTTGCCTGCGATCGCATCGCGCAATTTGATTCAGGATCTGATCTTCGTCCTCACCATGCTGACGCTGGCGCAGCTCTGGAACGTGCTGGCCGGGTGGGGCGGGCTGGTGTCGGTCGGGCAGCAGGCCTTTGTCGGGCTTGGCGCCTATGCGCTGTTTGCCGGCATCGTGATGGCCGGGCTCGATCCCGTTGCGGCGATCCCGCTGGCTGGGCTGTTTGCCGCATTGATCGCAGCAGTGCTCGGACCGCTGCTGTTCCGCCTGGAGGGGCCATATTTTGCGATCGGCAGCTGGGTTGCCGCCGAAGCGCTGCGGCTGATCTGCGCCCAGTTCAAGTCGCTCGGCGGCGGTACCGGAATGTCGATCTCGCCGAGCGAGCTGTCGCAGATGTTTGGGCTGAAAGCCGTGCAGGCGCTGCTCGGCCTGCGTCCGGCCGCCGCCCGCGACGTCCTGGTCTACTGGCTGGCGCTCTTGCTCGCCGTGCTGGTCACGCTCGGCATCTATGCCTTCATCCGCTCGCGACATGGCCTTGCACTGGCGGCCAGCCGCGACAATGCGGCAGCGGCGCGCAGCGTCGGCGTACGCACCGCGCGGATCCGCCACGTGCTGTGGATCGCGGTCGCCTTCGCGACCGGCATGGTCGGCGCCGTGGTCTATCTGCAGAAGGCGCGCATCTCGCCCGACGCGGCCTTCAGCGTCACCGACTGGACTGCGTACGTGATCTTCATCGTCGTGATCGGCGGGGTGCGCACCATCGAAGGCCCGATGGTCGGCGTGCTGCTGCTGTGGGGGCTCGTCACCTGGCTTGCCCAGTACGGCAGCCTCTATCTCGTCGTGCTCGGCACGCTCGCCATCCTGATCATGCTGTTCATGCCAAGGGGCGTGTGGGGCGCGGCTGCACGGCGCTGGCAATTGCAGCTGTTCCCGACCCAGCGCTGGCTCGGCCGCAGCCGCTAGCGCTCAGAACATCGTGTTGTTGTTCGCCGGATTTTCCGGAATGGGCTGCACCACGTCCCAATGCTCGACGATCTTGCCGTCCTCGAGCTTGAAGATGTCGATGATTGCGTTGCCGCGGGTCCCGGGCTCGCGCACCGCGTGGACGTGCAGGATCACGTAGTCGCCGTCGACGAATGATCGCTTGATCTCGCTGTGCGAGTTCGGAAACTTCTCGCGCAGGAAGCTGATGAACTTGCGGAAGCCCTCGGGACCGTCGGCCGCGCCGGGATTGTGCTGCACATAGCGATTGCCGACATAGGCGAGCGCCGCGTCGGCGTCCTTCTGGTTCAGCCCCTTCTCGTAGAACGCCAGCACCGCCTTGCGGTTCGCCTCCTGCTGCGCCTCGCTGGTGGCCGCCATCGCGGAGGACGACGCGAGCGCGAGGAGGAGGGCGGCGGCGGCTGTCCGCGGCCGGAGGAAGGTCTTCATCTGGTTGCTCCCGGTGGCTGATGGTGCGCGACCTGCGCGATGCATTGCGCTGTCTACAGTTTCCATGCGTCGCCCGGAAGAACGCACCCCAGGCTCACATGGTTACCCGGAGATACCGGAGCCCCGTTCCGATTGATCGGAACGAGGCTCCGGATTCTTGTTTTTGACGCGTTTTCTTCACGCGAACCGGTATCCACTTCGCTCGAAAACGCGCCGCCCCTACGCCGCCTTCGCCGCGGCCCCATGCGCGTGCTTGTCGATGGCGTCGATGATCTGCGGCCACATCGGGATTGGCAGCGCATGTCCCATGCCCTCGATCATCACGAGCTTGGCGCCCGGGATCGAGACCGCGGTGTCCTTGCCGCCTTCGGGATGCACCAGCGGATCGACCGTACCGTGGATCACCAGCGTCGGCGCCTTGACGCTGCGCAGCCGTTCCTTGCGGCTGCCGGAGGCCAGGATGGCGCGCAGCTGGCGGCCGACGCCCTCCGGATTGAGGCCGCGCTCGAAGGTGCGCCGCGCGCGCTCCGGGTCGAGCGCTTCATCTTCGGGGAATGAGCCGTTGCGCAGCACCTTCCAGGTTTGCCCGAAACGGACGAAGTATTCTTCCTTGCTTTTCGGGGGCGGCGCCATCAGCACCGCGGTGGCCTCGCGGGTCGGCCCCGGAATCTTTGGATTGCCGGTGGTCGACATGATCGATGTCAGGGAGAGCACGCGCTCGGGAAAGGTGATCGCAACCTCCTGCGCGATCATGCCGCCCATCGAGGCGCCGACCAGATGCGCTTTGCGGATGCCGAGCGCGTCCATCAGGCCGATCGTGTCCCGCGCCATGTCGGCCAGTCTATAGGGCGCGGCGACCGGGATCTTCAGGAAGCGCAGCTTGAGCAGCTCGAGCGCGCTCAGCCGCTTGCCGCCGCTCAGGCGGGTGGACTTGCCGATATCCCTGTTGTCGAATCGGATCACGCGAAAACCGCGCGCGGCGAGCTGGCGGCAGAACTCGTCGTCCCAATGGATCATCTGGGCGCCGAGGCCCATGATCAGCAGCAGCGGCTCGGCATTGGCATCGCCAAAAACCTCGTAGCAGATGTCGATGCCGTTGGCGCGGGCGAGCTGCGGCGGCTGATGGGCGAGCGTGGTCACGGGCATCCCCTGCTGGTGTCGCGGTCAGGAACCTCTATGCCACGGATTGACGCAGCGCAGAAGAGCGTCGACGTCGCCGGGCGCGCCGCACTGTTGACCGATCAGCGTCAACAGTGTCGTATGGCACGAACAAATCGAAGCGCGGCAAGCGCCCGAAATTGGTGTGGAGGAGCGCCGCATGGCCGACAAGGGCAACGACCCTGCCGTGATCTGGCAGACGATGATTGGCGAGATGGAGAAGGGGTTCAACTCCTTCGGCAACCAGCTGATGAGCTCGCCTGAATTTTCCAAGGTGATGAATCAGGCCGGCGGCGTCGCGGCCGGCGCGCAGAAGCAGCTCGGCGAGCTGATGGAGAAATATCTGCTGGCAATGAACCTGCCGAGCCGCGCCCAGCTCGTCGGCATGGCTGAACGCCTGCAATCGATGGAGAATCAGCTCAACGAGATCAAGTCGCTGCTGCAGCAGGTGCACCACAATTCGCTGGCGCCGGACGACGGCCACGGCGCAACGCCACGGCCGCCGCGCACCAGGCAGCCGCCAGCGGAGGGAGGCAGCAAATGAATGCTCCCACCCCATTTGATTTCGCCTCGATCTCCGAGCGCGTTCAGTCCGAGGTGCAGCGCGCGATCCAGCGCAGCATCAAGGGTGTCGAATACTTCTCCAGCTCCGGGCCCACTCTCGGCGAGACGCCGAAGGACGTGCTGTATTCGCGCGGCACCATGAACCTCTATCATTACCGGCCGCAGGCCAGTGAGGTCTATCGCGTGCCGGTCCTGATCGTGATGGCGACCACCAACCGCGGCTATATCCTCGATCTCGTGCCGGGGCAGAGCTTCATCGAATTCCTGCTCAAGCGCGGCTTCGACGTTTACATGCTGGACTGGACCGCGCCGAAGCCCGAGGAGAAATCGCTGCGCATGGAGGACTACGTCCTCGACTTCATCCCGGAATCGGTCCGCCGGGTGCAGCAGGACTCCGGCGAGAAGGACGTCTCCGTGATCGGCTATTGCTTCGGCGGCGTGCTGTCGTTGCTCTATGGCTCGATCTTCAACGACGGGCCGATGAAGAATCTGATCTGCTTCACCACGCCGATCGATTTCCGCGAGATGAAGCTGTTCTCGAACTTCGCCGACCGGCGCTATTTCGACGTCGACCGCCTGATCGACAGCACCGGCAACATGCCGCCCGAACTGATCCTGCAGTCATTCGACATGTTGCGGCCGGCCGCGCGCGTCGTCGGCCAGATTCAGCTCTGGGACAACATCTGGAACGACGAGTTCGTCAAGTCGTACCGGATGTTCGACCGCTGGGCGACCGACACGCTGCCGCTCGCGGGCGAATATTTCCGCGCCATCACCAAGGACCTGATGTGGGACAACAAGCTCTACAACGACACCATGACGGTCGGCGGCCGCGCGGCGAAGCTCGCCGACATCAAGGTGCCGATCCTGCACGCGGTCGCAGAGCACGATCACATCGTGCCGTATGACGCGGCAAAGCACCTGATCACCAAGATCGGCTCGGAGGACAAGGAGGAGGTGATGCTGAAAGGCGGTCACGTCTCGCTGGTCGCCGGCGCCAATGCAATCAAGCGGCTGTGGCCGAAGCTGGACTCCTGGTTGAGCAAGAGATCGACATGACCGAACAACGTTCCTATCCGCGCCACGTCAAGACCGAGGCCGGCGACATCGAGTTTCGCCTGATGAAGCGGACCGACGAGGCCGCGGTGCTGGCCTTCGCGCAGAAGCTGCCGACGCATGATCTGCTGTTCCTGCCGCGCAACATCAGCCAGCCGAAGGTGCTGTCGGCCTGGATCAACGAGATCGAGCGCGGCGACATCACGAGCCTGCTCGCGATCAGGAACGGCACGGTGGTCGGCTGCGGCACGCTGGTGCGCGATCCGCATTCCTGGTCGCCGCATGTCGGCGAGATCCGGATGGTGGTGTCGCTCGACGTGCGCGGACAGGGCGTCGGCCGGGCCTTGTCACAGGAGACCTTCGCCATCGCGCTCGGCGCCGGGCTGGAGAAGTTCTCGGTGCAGATGACCGTCGACCAGCGGGCGGCGATCGCGCTGTTCGAAAGCCTCGGCTTCAAGGCGGAGGCCCTGCTGCGGGACCATGTCCGGGACGTCGAGGGCAAGACCCACGACATCGTCGTGCTGGGGCACAATGTGGCGCAGGTCCGGGCGCAGATGGAGGCGTACGGACTGCCTGGCGCCGTTGGCGGTGGATAAATACCGCTAGCTGCGCATTCCGCAGGCAATTTGCCGGTTATTCATGCTGTTCACGAGTTCGTGATATCGCGCTGCAATATCTATGTTGCGACGCACCATCGGGTGTGTCATAACACCGTTGCCCCGGGCCAATCCGGACGGGGTGAGCCCATAGCTCAAACCTGAGGATGGAGAGAGACCCCAATGACCACCGAAACCAATTCCGTGCTGAACAGCGTCAAGGAAGCCTTCGCGCCCGTCACCGAGGCGTTCACCAAGCTCCAGAACCTGGAAGTTCCGGAAGCCGCCCGTGAGTTCGTGAAGAAGCAGGCCGAGGCCGCCAAGACCCGCGCTGCCGATGCATATGCCGGCTCCGAGAAGGTGACCTCTGTGATCGAGACCGCTGTTGCCGGTTCGGTGACCGAAGCCGCCAAGATCAGCCGCAACATCCAGCAGGCGATCTACCAGGACGCCGAGGCGTTCTTCGCCGGCATCGACAAGCTCGCTTCGGCCAAGTCGCTGAGCGAAGCCGCCCAGATCCAGTCGGACCTGGTCCGTGCGCGTGGCGAACTGTTCGTCTCGCGGGCGAAGGCCACGTCGGAATATCTCGGCAAGCTCGTCAGCGACGGTGCGAAGACCGCGCAGGACAACTTCGCCAAGGTCTACGGCAAGACCGCCTGATCGCGCTTGCACTGACCAACTGCCCTTTTCGAAGGCCCGCCATTTCGCGGGCCTTCTTTTTTGCCTGTGCGTCTCATACATCGTTGATGTCGCGCCGATTGCTTCGCTTCGCTCGCAATGACGGTTGGTGTGCGGCCAGTGCGAAAGCCTCCTCGATCCCAATGACCCTTCCCGCCGCCCTCATCGCAACGCCCCTCGATGTCGAACGCGCCGCCGAGCTGCGGCGCGTGAAGTGGCTGGCGACCGGCGTGCTGGCGGCAACCCTCATCATCTTCGTCGCAGCGAAGGCGCTGCTGCCGGTGCATCCGGCCTTCGGCTTCATCGCCGCGTTTGCCGAGGCCGCGACCATCGGTGGGCTCGCCGATTGGTATGCCGTCGTCGCGCTGTTCAAGCGGCCGCTGGGGCTGCCGATCCCGCACACCGCGATCATCCAGAGCAATCAGGAGCGCATCGCCGAGAAGCTCGGCGAATTCATCGAGAACAATTTCCTGGAGTCGGGCCCGGTCGAGGCCAAGCTGCGCGAGATCGATTTCGGCAGCTTCATCGCGGACTGGCTGCGCGACCGCAAACGCTCCGAGGACCTGGCCCGCTTCGTGCTGCGGATGCTGCCCGAAGCGTTCGCGGCGACCGAGAACTCAGGGTTGATGCAGTTCATCAGCCGCCGCGTCACGACGCAGCTGCTCTCGGTCGATCTCGCGCCGCTCGCCGCCGGCGCGCTGCGCGGCTTCGTGCAGGAGGGCAAGCATGGCGGCCTGCTCGACGACCTGCTGCGCGTGCTGCACCAGACGCTGACGCAGCAGGAGACCATGGCCGTGATCCGCGACAAGGTCCGCGCCGAGATGCCGACGCTGTTGCGGCTCTATCGTGCCGACAAGTTCGTGGTGAACCGGATCATCGCCTCGGCCACGAAATTCTTCGAGGAGGTGCGCAACGATCCGCAGCATCCGTTCCGCGGCGAATTCGATCGCATGCTGCTGTCGTTCGTCGATAGGATCGGCAGCGACAAGGCATTTGCCGATCGCATCGACGGTCTCAAGCGCGATCTAATGGCGCGGCCGGAGCTTGCCAATCTCGGGCGCGCTGTCTGGGCCAACGTCAAGGACTTCATCGAGCGCAGCGCCTCGGGCGAGTCGCAGGTGCTGCAGCATCAGCTGGCACGAATGTTCGTCGAGGCCGGCGATGCGCTCGACGGCGACGTGGACCTGCGCGGCGAAATCAATCAGGGCCTGGTTGCGATCCTGCGCTCGGTCGTTGCCGAGCAGAAGAGCGGCGTCTCGAGCTTCATCGCCGACCAGATGAAGAGCTGGGACATGGAGCAGTTGATCTCTCTCATCGAGGTCAACGTCGGCAAGGATCTGCAATACATCCGCTTCAACGGTTCGCTGATCGGCGGACTTGCCGGGCTGACGCTTTACACGCTGGAATATGTGCTGCGCCTGCTGTGACCGATTGAGCACGGCGATCACATTAGTTGTGGCAAGTGTGACCTGGGCCGCTTGCACGAAGGTACTCGGTTCCCTAGCTTTTCAAGGTTGATTGTTGCGTTGCGGAACGATTCCGCCGGGTTTGCGTCAATCCTGTTGACCTATTCCTGATGATCCCATTGCCGGCCGCCACGACGGTGCCGGAAGAGGAGTTGAAATGTCCGTTGCTGCGCAGACGCTACGCCCGCCGTCCAGGACGCTGATGTTTCTGGAAGGCCGCGCCATTCATGAGCTCGGTGCTTTCCTTGGTGCATTGCCGCTGTTGAGTCTCGCGCCGCGCGGCGACGGGCATCCGGTGCTGGTGCTGCCCGGACTGATCGCCTCCGACATGTCGACGCGCCCGCTGCGCGACTTCCTGAAGAGCAAGGGCTACGCCGTCAGCGGCTGGCGCCAGGGCCGCAACCTCGGGCTTCGCGCCGGCGTGCAGGACGGGATGGTCGACCTGCTGCAGGAGATGAATGAAACGACCGGCCGCAAGGTCTCGGTGGTCGGCTGGAGCCTCGGTGGCCTCTATGCGCGCCAACTCGCCAAGATGATGCCGGAGCGCGTGCGCCAGGTGATCACGCTCGGCAGCCCGTTTGCCGCAGGCCCGAAGTCGACCAACGCCTGGCGCGTCTACGAGATGGCCAGCGGCCGCCGCGCCGATGAAGAGGATTCACGTTTCGGCGGCTCGCTCGCCAGTGCGCCGCCGGTGCCGACCACCGCGATCTTCAGCCGCACCGATGGCGTCTGCGCCTGGCAGGGTTGCCGCGAGCAGTCCTCGTCGATGACCGACAGCATCGAGGTCGAGAGCAGCCATTGCGGCATGGGCCATCACCCGGCCGTGGTTTACGCGGTGGCCGATCGCCTCGCGCAGAAGGAAGGCGAGTGGGCACCGTTCGATCGCAGCGGCTGGCGCAGCTTCGTCTATCCGGATCCGAACCGCTGACTTGTTTGCCTCGCCCCGCGTGCGGGGAGAGGCCGGAACGCATGAAGCGAAGCGCAATGCGATCCGGGTGAGGGGAGTGTCCACGAGTCGTCTCTCACCGTGAGCGCGGAGGCAGCCCCTCACCCTAACCCTCTAAGAGCGAGCTCCGCTCGTCTCGACCCCGCAAGAGCGGGGCGAGGGAGCAGCGGCGCCGCGCCCCGCATTGTCGTGAATCGACAAAACGCGCTATGCGTTGGGGCATGCCACAGCCGCTTGCCCGCATCGTCGATCAGCTGAAGCGCGAGCCGTCACGCACCGGCTCGATCATCATCACCGTGTTCGGGGATTCCATCGTGCCGCGCGGCGGCGCGGTGTGGCTCGGCACGCTGCTCGAATTCTTCAAGTCGCTTGACATCGACGGCAACGTGGTGCGCACCGCGATGTCGCGGCTCGCCGCCGATGGCTGGCTCGAGCGCAGCAAGGTCGGCCGCAACAGTTTCTATCGGTTGAATGCCCGGGGACGGCAGACCTTCGACACCGCGACGCGGCACATCTACGACCCACCGCCATCGGACTGGACCGGCCGCTTCGAGCTGCTGTTGATCGGCAATGCCGAGGACCGCGACGCCGCGCGCGACGCGCTGAAGAATGCCGGCTTCGGCAGCCCGCTGCCCGGCGTGTGGGTCGCGCCGTCAGGCGTGCCGATCCCCGACGAGGCGTCGCGTGCGATCCGTCTCGAAGTCTCGGCGGAAGACGACAGTGGGCGCAAGCTGCTCAGCGAGAGTTGGCCGCTCGATCGCACCGCGGACGCCTATCTGAAATTCATGAAGACGTTCGAGCCGCTGCATGGCTCGATCATGCGTGGCGAAAAGCTGAGCGATGCCGACGCCTTCACCGCGCGCATCCTGCTGATCCACCATTACCGCCGGGTCGTGCTGCGCGATCCGCTGCTGCCGTATCAGCTGCTGCCGAAGGACTGGCCGGGCAGGGCGGCGCGCAAACTCTGCGGCGAGATCTATCGCGGGCTGCTTCCTGCGTCAGAACAATGGCTTGACGACCACGCAACCAACGAGGACGGGCCGCTGCCGAAGCCCAACGGAGCCGTGGCGCGGCGTTTCGAGGGCATCTGAACGTATTACAAAAACAACTTGCATTTCAAAATTTGTGTTATATATTCCTGCCTAACAACACACCGGGAGGTCGGCCATGTATACGCAGGCGCTCAACTCATCCGACGGCGACGATCGCCGCGTCGAGGATGTTGCCCGTGCCAGTCAGTTCCAGGCCCGCATCGATGCCGACGAGCGCATCGAGCCGAACGACTGGATGCCCGCCGCCTATCGCAAGACGCTGACCCGGCAGATTTCCCAGCACGCACACTCCGAAATCGTCGGCATGCTCCCCGAGGGCAACTGGATCACCCGCGCGCCGTCGCTGCGCCGCAAGGCCGCGCTGCTCGCCAAGGTGCAGGACGAATGCGGCCACGGCCTCTATCTCTATGCCGCCGCCGAGACGCTCGGTACCTCGCGCGAGGAGCTGGTCGACGGTATGCTCTCGGGCAAGGCGAAGTACTCCTCGATCTTCAATTATCCGACGCTGACCTGGGCCGACATCGGCACCATCGGCTGGCTGGTCGACGGCGCTGCGATCATGAACCAGATTCCGCTGTGCCGCTGCTCCTACGGCCCCTATGCGCGCGCGATGATCCGCGTCTGCAAGGAAGAGTCGTTCCATCAGCGCCAGGGCTTCGAGATCATGGTGACGCTGTGCCGCGGTACGGCCGAACAGAAGGCGATGGCGCAGAACGCGCTCGATCGCTGGTGGTGGCCGGTGCTGATGATGTTCGGCCCGCCCGACCAGGTCAGCCAGCACAGCGACACTTCGACCAAGTGGAAGATCAAGCGCTTCTCCAACGACGAGCTGCGCCAGAAATTCATCGACGCCACCGTGCCGCAGGCCGAGTTCCTCGGGCTCACCATTCCCGATCCCGGCATGAAGCAGAACGAGAACGGCAGTTGGGTGCACAGCCCGATCGACTGGGACGAGTTCAAGCAGGTGCTGGCCGGCAACGGCCCCTGCAACCGCGATCGTCTCGCCGCGCGCCGCAAGGCGCATGAGGAGGGCGCCTGGGTGCGCGAGGCCGCGATGGCATATGCCGAGAAGCGCAAGAGCCGCCAGCTCGCGCAAGCCGCAGAATAAGGGAGCGCTGGAGATGGCCACGCCGAACGTTCCGCTCTGGGAAGTCTTCATCCGCAGCCGCAATGGTCTTGCGCACAAGCATGTCGGCTCGCTGCACGCAGCCGACTCGACGCTGGCGCTGCAAGCCGCGCGCGACATCTACACCCGCCGCGGCGAGGGGCTGTCGATCTGGGTGGTGCCCTCGAACGCGATCACCGCGTCCGATCCGTCGGAGAAGGGCATGATGTTCGAGCCGGCGGAATCCAAGATCTACCGCCACCCGACCTTCTACGACGTTCCCGACGAAGTCGGGCATATGTGACTGTGTCTCCGCTCGTCATTGCGAGCGAAGCGAAGCAATCCATCGGACCGCGGAGCAAGAAGCAAGCATGGATTGCTTCGTCGCTTCGCTCCTCGCAATGACGGCCAACCAGCGAGTTGATTAGATGGCGACCGCCAACATCGAAGTCTCCGAAACGCCGCTGGTGCTGTACGCACTGCGCCGTGCCGACGATGCCTTGATCCTCGGCCACCGGCTGTCCGAATGGTGCGGTCATGCGCCGGCGATGGAGGAGGACATGGCGCTCGCCAATATGGGCCTCGACCTGCTCGGCCAGGCCCGCGAGCTCTACACCTACGCTGCCAAGGTCGAAGGCCGCGGCAATGACGAGGACAAGTTCGCCTATCTGCGCGACGTCCGGCAGTATCGCAATCTGCTGCTGGTCGAGCAGCCGAACGGCGACTTTGCCCGCACCATGGTGCGGCAGTTCTTTTACGCGGCATTCGCCGATCTCTACTGGCGCGCGATGATGGCTTCATCCGATCCGACGTTTGCTGCGATCGCGGCGAAGTCGGAGAAAGAGAGCGCCTATCATCTGCGGCACTCGTCGGAATGGATCGTCCGGCTCGGCGACGGCACCGAGGAAAGCCACCGCCGCGCGCAGGACGCGATCGACGATCTCTGGGCCTACACCGGCGAGATGTTCGCAGTCGACGACGGCGAGCGCGGCCTGATCGACGCCGGCATCGCGATTGATCCGGCGGCGCTGAAGTCGCGCTGGCTCAAGGCCGTGACCGGCATCGTCAACGAGGCGACGCTGGCGTTGCCGAAGAGCGATTGGATGCAGCAGGGCGGCCGCGTCGGCAGCCATAGCGAACATCTCGGCCATCTGCTCAGCGAATTGCAGTCCCTGCAGCGAACCTTCCCGGGGGCAACATGGTGACCGTTGCACTCAGCGACGCCGATCTGCGCCGGCGCGCCTGGCGCGCGGCCGCGCAGGTGGTCGATCCCGAGATTCCGGTGCTGACCATCGCCGATCTCGGCGTGCTGCGCGATGTCGCGGTCCATGACGGCCATGTCGAGGTCGCGATCACACCGACCTATTCCGGCTGCCCGGCGATGAACATGATCGCGCTCGAGATCGAGCTTGCGCTGGAACGCGAAGGCATTCACCGGCCGAAGGTCCGCACCGTGCTGTCGCCGGCCTGGACCACCGACTGGATGAGCGAGGACGGCCGCCGCAAGCTCAGGGAATACGGCATCGCGCCGCCGCTGCCGGGCTCCTCGCGCCGCGCGCTGTTCGGCGAGCAGCAGGTGATGTGCCCGCAATGCAGCTCCGTCGATACCGAGCTGCTGTCCGAATTCGGCTCGACCTCCTGCAAGGCGCTGTGGCGTTGCAAGAGCTGCCGTGAACCCTTCGATTACTTCAAGTGTCATTGACCATGTCGACACCACGATTCCACCGCCTGTCTGTCAGCGATCTGCGCCGCGAGGCGTCCGACGCCATCTCGATGACCTTCGCGATCCCCGACGATCTGCAAGGCGACTACCGCTTCACGCCCGGTCAGTATCTGACCTTGCGCACCACCATGGACGGCGAGGAAGTCCGCCGCTCCTATTCGATCTGCTCCGGCCCCGACGACGGCGAATTGCGCATCGCGGTGAAGAAGGTCGACGGCGGCGCCTTCTCGAACTGGGCCGCGGACGAATTGAAGGCCGGCGACGAGCTCGACGTGATGACGCCGACCGGCCGTTTTGGTATCGCGCATACGCCCGGGGAGGCGCGGACCTATGTCGGCTTCGCCGCCGGCAGCGGCATCACGCCGATCCTCTCGATCATCAAGGGCGTGCTGGCGCGCGAGCCGACGAGCTGCTTCTTCCTGTTCTACGGCAATCGCTCGACCGAAGGCGTCATGTTCCGCGAGGCGCTGGAAGAATTGAAGGACCGCTTCATGCGGCGGCTGTCGGTGTTCCACGTCATCTCGGGCGAGGAGCAGGACATCCCGATCCTGCACGGCCGGCTCGATGGTGAGAAGGTGCGGGTGCTGCTGCGCTCGCTGGTGCCGGCCGCGACCGTCGATCATGTCTTCGTCTGCGGCCCGACCGCGATGAGCGAGACCATCGAGGCGACCTGCCGCGAGATCGGCATCGCCGACGAACGCATCCATGTCGAACGCTTCGTGTCGGAGTTCGGCGGCAAGCCGCGCCCCAAGGTCGTCGTGCCCGCAGGCGCACCGCCGAAGGCGATCGCCGGCTTGATCATCGACGGCAAGCGCCGCGAAGTCCCGGTCGCTGACGGCGAGTCGATCCTCGACGCCGCGCTGCGCGCCGGCATGGACCTGCCGTTCGCGTGCAAGGGCGGCATGTGCTCGACTTGCCGCGCCAAGCTGGTCGAAGGCGAGGCGCCGATGGACCTGAATTATTCGCTGGAGCCGTGGGAGCTGAAGGCGGGGTTCATCCTCACCTGCCAGGCCAAGCCGTGCTCGGAGAAGGTCGTGGTCGATTACGACCACGTCTAGTTCTATCTGCGCGTTGACACCCAAGGTGTCGCGCCAAACACTGATGTGACACCAAGAGGCCCATCGCAACGGGCCCGCGCACAGGGAGTTCGATGTGAATTTGAAGGCCACGCTATCATCAGAGGATGTCGCCCGCGCCTGCGCGGATGCGATGTGGAAGGAAGACGACGCCAGCAAGGGCCTCGGCATGGAGCTCGTCGAGATCAAGCCGGGCCACGCGACCATGGCGATGACGGTGCAACCGCACATGGTCAACGGCCAGCGCATCTGCCATGGCGGCTACATCTTCACGCTGGCCGATTCAGCCTTCGCCTTCGCCTGCAACAGCCATAACGATCGCGCGGTGGCGGCACAGGGCAACATCACCTTCATCCGGCCCGGCAAGCTCGGCGACCGCCTGGTCGCGGCCGCGCGCGAGATCTCGCGCAGCGGCCGCTCCGGAATCTATGACGTGCGCGTCACCGCCGGCGACAGCGTGATCGCCGAATTCCGCGGACATTCGCGGGTGATACAGGGCACCTGGCTGCCCGACACGGACATCAAGGCATAAGGCTTCAGGGGAAACGTCGATGGCTACGGCAAAGCTCAGAGTTGGAAATAGCGGCTATCACGCCGAGCTCGATGCGGCCGAACGCGCCTCGCGCGATGAGATGGTGGCGCTGCAGACCAAGCGGCTCGCCTGGTCGCTCAAGCATGCTTATGACAATGTCGCGCACTACAAGAAGTCGTTCGACGCCGCGGGCGTGCACCCCACGGACTTCAAGCAGCTTCCCGATCTCGCCAAGTTTCCTTTCACGGTGAAGACCGATCTGCGCGACAATTATCCCTTCAACATGTTCGCGGTGCCGCGGGAGCAGCTGGTGCGGGTCCATGCCTCATCCGGCACGACCGGCAAGCCGATCGTGGTCGGCTACACCAAGGGCGACATCGACACCTGGGCCGACGTGATGGCGCGCTCGATCCGCGCCGCCGGTGGCCGTTCTGGGATGCTGATGCACAATGCCTATGGCTATGGCCTGTTCACCGGCGGCCTCGGCGCGCATTACGGCGCCGAGCGGCTTGGCTGCACGGTCATCCCGATCTCCGGCGGCATGACCGAGCGGCAGGTGCAGCTGATCAACGACTTCCGGCCCGACGTCATCACGGTGACGCCGAGCTACATGCTGGCGATCCTCGACGAGTTCAAGCGGCAGGGCCTCGACCCGCGCAAATCGTCACTGAAGTTCGGGATCTTCGGCGCCGAGCCCTGGACCAACGCGATGCGCGTCGAGATCGAGCAGGCCTTCGACATGGACGCTACCGATATCTACGGCCTTTCGGAGGTGATCGGCCCCGGCGTCGCGCAGGAATGCGTGGAGACCAAGGACGGCCTGCACATCTGGGAGGATCACTTCTATCCCGAGGTGATCGATCCCGTGACCGGCAAGGTGCTCGGCGACGGCGAGAAGGGCGAACTGGTGTTCACCTCGCTCACCAAGGAAGGCTTCCCGATCATCCGCTACCGCACCCGGGACCTGACGCGGCTGCTGCCCGGCACGGCGCGGCCCGGCATGCGGCGAATGGAGAAGGTGACCGGTCGTTCCGACGACATGATCATCCTGCGCGGCGTCAACGTGTTCCCGACCCAGATCGAGGAAGCGCTGCTGGCGACCGACTGGTGCGGTGGGCATTTTGTCATCGAGCTGACCCGCGAGGGCCGCATGGACGAGATGACGGTGCTCGCCGAAGCCCGTCCCGAAAGCTGGGACGGCGCGGGGCTGACCGCGCACGCCGAGAAGCTCTCCGGCTTCATCAAGAACACGATCGGCATCTCCACTCGCGTCCGCGTCGTCGCTCCCGAGACGCTCGAACGCTCGCTCGGCAAGGCGAAACGTGTTTACGACAAGCGGCCGAAAGAATAGCCTCTCGCCCGCAATCGAAGAGGGCGCGGGGTTTCCATGGCCGATACCAACGAAGTAACCGCTGCGGAGATCCTGGCTGATATTCGCAACGGCAAGGTGACGGCGGTCAGCCTCGTCGAGGCCGCGCTCGATCGTGCCGAGCGGCTGAGGCACCTCAACGCCTTCATCGTGCTGAACCGTGATGGTGCGCTGGCCGCGGCGCGCGAGGTCGATGCCGGAAAGCGCTCCGGCGCACTCGCCGGGCTCCCCATCGTCGTCAAGGACAACATCAACACGTCGGATCTGCCGACATCGGGCGGCACCCCGGCGCTGCAACACGCGCGGCCGGCGCGCAACGCGCCGTCGTTGCAGAAGCTGCTCGACGCCGGCGCTGTCGTCATCGGCAAGACCAATCTGCACGAGCTCGCCTTCGGCATCACCAGCACCAATCTCGCACCCTTCGCGGGACCGGTTCGGAATCCGTACGACACTAGCCGCATCCCCGGCGGGTCGTCGGGTGGAACGTCGGCAGCGATCGCCGCACGGATCACCACCTGTGGGCTCGGATCGGACACCGGCGGCTCGACCCGCGTGCCCGCGGCGCTGACCGGGACCGTTGGGCTGCGGCCGTCGGTCGGCAATGGCGGCGCCGAGCGGCGCTATCACGACGACAATCAGGTGGTTCCGATCAGCCATACCCGTGACACCGTCGGCCCGATGGGTCGCACCGTCGCCGATGTCGCGCTGCTCGATGCCGTGATCACTGGCACGCCGGTTGCGTCAGCCGTTCCGTTGCGCGGCGTGCGTCTCGGCATTCCCGCGTGCTTCTGGAGCGGCCTCGATCGCGATGTCGAAGCCGTCACCCGCGCGGCCTGCGCCGCGCTCGCCGCGGGGGGCGCGGTGCTGGTCGATGTCGATATGCCCGACCTGTTCGAGCAGAACGGCAAGGTGTCGTTCGTGGTCGCGCTGCATGAGCCGATCGCCGACATCCCGGCCTGGCTCGCCGCCTCCGGGATCGAGGGGATCACGCTGTCGGACATCGCAGGCAGTGTCGCCAGTCCTGACGTGGTCGGCGCGTTCGGTGCCATCACCGCGGACGCCTTCGGTGCCGCCTATGATGATGCGATCAAGGTGCAGCGGCCGGCGCTGCAGGCGATCTACGCCGCCTATCTCAGGGACAACAGGCTGGACGCCATCCTGTTTCCGACCACGATCGCGCCTGCACCCGTGATCGACGAGAAGACCGGGTCCGGCGAGATGTCGGTCAATGGCGGCGCGCCGACGCCGACCTTCGGCACCATGATCCGCAACACCGATCCCGGCAGCAATGCCGGCCTGCCCGGGCTGTCGCTCTATGCCGGCATGACGCCCGGCGGCCTGCCGGTCGGGCTCGAGCTCGACGGTCCCGTCGGCAGCGATGGCAGACTGCTCGGGCTCGGCCTGTCGATCGAGGCGATCCTGGGCACGGCCCCGCCGCCGAAGCTCTGACACCGCAGACCGCAACAAGCCCCTTGAATTGATTGGTCAGTCGATTAGTCATGATCTGAGGCCGCCCGGCCGCCACGATCCCTGCGCTTTGCGGCGCGCTTCATGACCAAGACTGGACTGCTGATGCCGTCGGCCCCGCAAGCAACCCGTCACCCCGTCGATGCTCGTTGCGTCCGCCTGCTGACAAAGGTGGAGAACGCGGCGGCGGTGACGCCGGTTGTCGAGACCCATGCACTTTCGCGCGGGGACAATGATGTCCTGATCGAGGTGAAAGCGGCCGCGGTCAATCCGTCCGACGTCAAGGCCGCGACCGGGCTGATGCCCTATGCCGTATTCCCGCGCACCTCCGGCCGCGACTATGCGGGCGTCGTGATCGACGGTCCCTCGGGCCTGATCGGGCGCGAGGTGTTCGGCTCGTCCGGCGACCTCGGCATCCGTCGCGACGGCACCCATGCCACGCGTCTGGTGGTCGAGGCCGATGCCGTGGTGGAAAAGCCCGCCGGCATTTCCTGGGATGAAGCGGCCGGGATCGGCGTGCCCTTTGTCACCGCGATGGAGGGGTTGCGTCGCGCCGGCGTTCCGAAGGCGGGTGAGACCGTGCTTGTGATGGGCGTCAACGGCAAGGTCGGCCAGGCCGCGGTGCAGATCGCGAGCTGGCACGGTGCGCGCGTGATCGGCGTGGTGCGCAAGAGCGAGCCCTATGAAGGCCACAGCAATTCGCCGGTCGAGGTGATCGACGCCTCCGCCGTCGATGTGGCCGCGCGGGTGCGTGAGCTGACCGGCGGCAAGGGGGCCGACATCGTCTACAACACGGTCGGCGATCCCTATTTCCAGGCCGCGCACAAGTCGCTGGCGCTGCGCGGCCGGCAGATTCTGATCGCGGCGGTCGATCGCATCGTGCAGTTCAACATCCTCGAATTCTATCGCGGCCAGCACACCTATGTCGGCATCGACACGCTCGCGCTGTCGTCGGTCGCGACCGGCGAGGTGTTGCGCGAGCTCGCGCCGGGCTTTGCCAGCGGACATCTCAAGCCGTTTCCGATCCAGCCGAGCGCGATCTATCCGCTGGAACAGGCCAGGGCCGCGTTCGTTGCCGTGGCAGGCTCGTCGCGCGACCGCGTGATTTTGCGACCGTAATTCACCGTCATTGCGAGGAGCGAAGCGACGAAGCAATCCACTCTCTCCTGTTGCGGTGATATGGATTGCTTCGCTTCGCTCGCAATGACGAATTCTGAGGGACTTCCATGGACTCCGCCACGATCGTCATCCTCGCCGCTCTCATCATCGGCCTGATCTACGGCTCGGTCGGATTGCTCAGCGGCTTCTGCATGATGAGCGGCCTGCGCGGCTGGTGGGCGGAGGGTGACGGGCGCCTGGCACGCACCTACGCGCTGGCGATGGGGGTTGCGATCGCCGCCTCGCAGCTGCTGGCGGCGGCCGGCCTCGTCGATCTCGGCAAGTCGATCTATCTGCAACCGTCGTTCTCGGCGCCGGTGATGTTTCTCGGCGGGCTCTTGTTCGGTTACGGCATGGTGCTGTCGAATGGCTGCGGCTCGCGAGCGCTGGTGCTGCTCGGGCGCGGCAATCTCCGTTCGTTCGTGGTCGTGATCGTGCTCGGCATTGTCGCCGAGATGACGCTGAAGGGCCTGATCGCGCCGGCGCGGATCGCGATGGTGCAGGCCTCGCAGGCGACCGTTGCCGCCAATTCGGTGCCGGCGCTGCTGGCAAGTATCGGCCTCGGCGCTGTGCCGGCACGGATGGTGGCGGCATCGGTGCTCTCAGCCGTGCTGATCATTTTCGCCTTTGCCGATGCGCCATTCCGAAAATCGCCGGGCCAGATCGCGGCGGGCCTGATCGTTGGCCTGCTCGTGGCGGGCGGCTGGTACGCGACCGGCTATCTCGGCGCCGATGATTTCAATCCGGTGCCGGTGACGTCGCTGACCTTCATCGCGCCGATCGCCGACGCCCTGCAATATGTCATGCTGTCGACCGGCTCGACGCTGAATTTCGGCATCGTCACCGTGTTCGGCGTATTCGCCGGCAGCCTGATCACGGCGCTCGCCACCGGGCGCTTCCAGCTCGAAGGCTATCGGTCGCCGCAACACATGCTGCGCTCGGCAAGCGGCGCCGCGCTGATGGGCGCGGGCGGCGTGATGGCGTTCGGTTGCTCGGTCGGACAGGGGCTGACCGGACTGTCGACGCTGTCGCTGTCATCCTTCATCGCCATCGCCGGCATCATGCTCGGCACCGGTGCGGGCCTGCGCGGCGCCTTGCGGGTTCGACCGCTCGCGGCAGCCTAGGCCCGCGCCGGCGCATCCGCGAGCGAGCTCAGCGCGATCCCGCCGACGATCAGGGCCGCAGCAATCGCCAGCGAGAGATCGATCGGCTCGCCGAGCAGCAGCGCAGCGGTCACGATGCCGACGATCGGCGTTCCCGTGGTGCCGAGCGAGGTGGTCAGCGCCGGCAGGCTCTTGTTGACCATTGACATCGCCCAATATGCCAGCGCCGTGCCGATGAAGCCGGAATAGAGGAACAGCAGCACGAGGTGCGGCGACCATGTAACCGTGGGCACGCCCTCGGTGACCAGCGCCGTCGTCGTCAGCACCAGCGTTGCGACCAGCACCTGCCACAGCAGCAGCTGTAGCGGCGTCGCGATCCAGCGGTGCGAGCGGATATAGATGATGTTGGCGGCCCAGCAGATCGCAGCGAGGATGATCATGCCGGCGCCGGCGAGGACGTGCAGATTACTCCAGTCCAGCGACGCGGGGTTGAGGATCACGCAAAGGCCGGCGAGCCCCGACGCGACGCCGACGAGCTTCAGCGCTCCGAGCCGTTCGGTTCGCGCGGCGCCGGCGGCCAGCGCCACCCAGAGCGGCGTGGTGTAGCCCAGCACGATGCCCTTGCTCGCCGGCAGATAGCGCAGGCCGGCGGCGACCAGGGTCGAGAAGAACGTCATGTGCAGCAGCGCCACGCTGAGCACGACCGGCACATCGGCGATCCGCGGAATGATCAGATTGCCGCTGGCGCGCAGGATCACCAGCAGCGCGGCCAGGGCGACCCAGCTGCGGATCGATGCGGTCCACAGCGGCGGCACCGCCTCGACCAGCGATTTCGTCACCGACCAGTTGATGCCCCAGGCCAGCACCACGACGATGAACAGGGCGGCGGCTTTGGCCGGCGATAGCGATTGATTCACGGCAGAATCCTTGCGGGCAATACCTCCTGTGAATAGGATCGCGCTGGTCCTATAAAAAGGGCCAGATCATATAGAATGAAGGATCCAGATTGCTCTTCGCCGGATTACTCACGTTGAAGCGCTCGGATGAGGCCGGGCTGGCTGCGCAGTTGACGCAGCAGCTCCGCGCGATGATATCCGCTGGTCAGATCAGGAGCGGCGCCATGCTGCCGTCGAGCCGTAGTCTTGCGGCCGAGCTCGATGTGGCGCGCAACACGGTCATCTACGCCTATGAACAACTTGCCGCCGAGGGCTATCTGCGCGTATCCGCGCGGCGGCGTCCGGTGGTAACCGATGATATCGAAGCGCGCTTTGCCAAACCTGTACCGGCGCCACGGCGCGATGCCGCGCGCAAGCCACTGCTGTCGCCGTGGGCCTTGCAGCTTTCCGACACGGATTGGCCGCTGTCCTACCAGGCCGATTTCCGGCCGCTCCGTCCTGGGCTTGCGGATGCGCGCGAGTTTCCGCACCAGATCTGGGCGCGCGGCCTGCGCCGCAGCGCGTTGCGCCGCCGCTTCAACGACCAGACCGTGGTCAACCGGCCGAGGCTGCGCGGGGCCTTGCGTGATTACCTCGAAGTCAACAGGGGCGTGCGCGCCGAGGCCGATCAGATCCTGATTCTGCCGACGGCACAGGCGGCGCTGTCGCTGATCGCCGCGACCACCATCGTCGCCGGTGACGCGGTGTGGACCGAGGACCCCGGCTATCCCGGCGCCGCGGCGGCGTTTCGCGCGGCCGGCGCCGAGGTCGTCGGTATCAGGCTCGACCAATGGGGCATGATGCGGACGCGCGCCGCGCGTGCGCCAAAGCTGATCTTCACGACGCCGTCGCATCAGCACCCGACCGGACGGGTGATGCCGGTCGCGCGCCGCACCGAATTGCTGGCGGCGGCCGAGCCTGGCAAGACCTGGATCGTCGAGGACGATTACGACGGCGAGTTTCACTATGACAGCCGGCCGATGCCGGCCTTGCAGGGGCTCGACCGCGAGGGACGCGTGCTCTATCTCGGCACGTTCGCAAAAGCGATGACCGCCGATATCCGGTTCGGCTATCTGGTGGTGCCGCCGCAGCTGGCGCGGACCATGGAGATCGCGCAGCGGCATCTCGGGCTGATCGCCTCCGTGCATGTCCAGGAGGCGCTGGCCGATTTCATGGCCGACGGGCATTTCCTGGCACACATCAGGCGCATGCGGCGGATCTACCGGGCACGCCGCGACCATCTCGCCGCGGCGCTGGCGCGGCAGCTGGGCGAGGTGCTGACGGCCGAGGTCCCGCCGGGCGGCATGCAGCTGGTGGCCCGTTTCAAGGATGGTGCCGCAGATCAGGGCGCCGTGACGCGGCTGGTGGCCGCCGGCGTCGAGGTGCGCGCGCTGTCAAGCCTCGCGCTGGAGCGGCCGCGCGACCACGGCCTGTTGCTCGGCTTCGCTGCCTGGCGTGAGAACGAGATCGGCGCCGCGGTGCGGACCATGGCGAGCTGCCTGACCGGCAGGCGCGTGGCGCGCGGGTAGAGTCGCAGGCTCACTCGGCGGCCTTGGTGACGATCCGCACCTCCGAGGTCAGCGTCTTGTGCACCGGGCACTTGTCGGCGATCTCCATCAGCCGCTTGCGCTGATCGGCGTCGAGATCGCCCTCGATCCTGATAACACGGTCGATCTGGTCGAGCATGCCCTCGCGGGTCTCGCACTCCTCGCAATCCTTGGCATAGATCTTGTTGTGCTGGAGCGTCACGGTGATGCGATCGACCGGCAGCGACTTGCGATCGGCATACATCCGCATCGTCATCGAGGTGCAGGCGCCGAGCCCGGTGAGCAGGAAATCGTACGGCCCGGGGCCGCTGTCATCGCCGCCAACGCTGACCGGTTCGTCGGCGATCAACCGGTGCGGACCCGTTGTGACGATCTGCTGGAACTTGCCGTTACGGGTCTCCTGCACCACGACGTTGCGCGGCGCGCTACCGGCCTCCGCCACGGGCTGCGGCATGAGATCGACATAACGCTCGGCCCAGGCGCCGATCACGTCGGCGACGTAGGCGGCGTCCTGCTTGCCGCTCAGAAGATGATCAGCGCCGGAAAGCGAGACGAAGCTCTTCGGATGCTTGGCCGCGATGAAGATATTGGTGGCATTGTCGATGCCGACGGTGTCGTCGGTCGGCGCATGCATGATCAGCAGCGCCTTGTGCAGCTGCTTGACCTGCGCCATCAAATTCTGCTCGGCGACGTCGTCGAGGAATTCGCGCTTGATGCGGAACGGGCGGCCGGCGAGCGACACTTCGCCTTCACCCTGCGCGCGGATATCCTCGATCTTGTCCTTGAAGAAATGCGTGACATGGACGGGGTCGGACGGCGCGGCGATGGTGACGACCGCCTTCGCCTCGGGAATCTGGCCTGCGGCGGCCAGGATCGCGGCGCCACCCAGGCTGTGGCCGATCAGAATTGCGGGCGCCTTGCGCGTCTCGCGCAGATGGTCGGCGGCGCGAACCAGATCGGCGACGTTCGACGAGAAGGTCGCGTTGGCGAAATCACCTTCGCTGGAGCCGAGCCCGGTGAAGTCGAACCGCAGCGTGGCGATGCCCTTGGCGGCGAGGGCGACCGCGATGCGCTTGGCCGCAAGCACGTCCTTGCCGCAGGTGAAGCAATGCGCGAACAGCGCATAGGCCTTGATCGGTCCATCGGGCGTATCGAGTGCGGCGGCCAGCTGGTGACCGCCCACACCGGTGAATTGAAAGCGTTCATGCGGCACGGGCAGGCTCCATCATTGTGTTGGTTCGTCAGTCGTCAGAATAGCGCTGTTCGGCCCAGGGATCACCGCGATTGTGATAGCCGCGCACCTCCCAGAAGCCCGGCGCATCGTCGGTCAAGAATTCGATGCGCTGCAGCCATTTCGCGCTCTTCCAGAAATAGAGATGCGGCACCACCAGCCGCACTGGCCCGCCATGCTCCTGCTCCAGCGGCTTGCCCGACCAGCTATGCGCGAGCAGCGCGTCCTCGGCGGCGAAATCCTCCAGCGTCAGGTTCGTCGTATAACCGTCATACGAATGCAACACGACGAAGCGCGCGTCCTCGCGCGGCCGGCAGGCGGCGAGCAGGTCGCGGGTCGCGAGCCCCTCCCACTGATTGTCGTAGCGCGACCAGGTGGTGACGCAATGAATGTCGGAGACGAACTGCGTCTGCGGCTGCGCGGTGAATTGCGGCCAGTCCCAGTAGATCGTCTGCTCGACCGCGCCGTAGACGTCGAGCCGCCAGCGCTCTCGCGTGATGTTCGGCAGCAGCCCGAGATCGAGCACCGGCCAGTCCTTGGTCAGATGCTGGCCCGGTGGCAGGCGCTGCTCCTCCGGCCGGGTGATCTTGCCGGTGAGGAACTTGCCCTGGCGCGCCCAGTTCTGCTTGCTGCGCGTCAGCTTGCTCTCGGGTGGTTCCTGATCGTCGGTCATAGCGTCAGGCCATCATTCGTGGCGATGCATCGCGGACTCGTGCTTGGTGTCGCGCATGGTCGAGTAGATCAGCAGCGACAGGAAAATCATGCCGCTGAGACAATAGTAGAACCAGTCCTCGTGCCCGATGCTCTTGAAGTAGAGCGCGACCGCCGGCGCGGTGCCGCCGAAGATCGACACCGTGATGGCGTAGGGCAGGCCGACGCCCAGCGCGCGGACATTGGTCGGGAACAGCTCGGCCTTCACGATCGCATTGATCGAGGTGTAGCCGGCGACGAAGATCCAGGCGCCGCAGATCAACAGGAAGGCGACGAAGGGCGATTTGGTGTCCTTCAGCGCGGTCAGGATCGGCACCGTGGCGAGTGTGCCGACGACGCCGAAGAAGATCAGCAGCGGCTTGCGGCCGATGCGGTCGGACAGCGCGCCATAGATCGGTTGCAGGAAGGTCGCGAAGATCAGTGAGCCGAAGATCACGAAAGTGGTCTGGTCCTCGGTCAGGCCAACCGACAATTTTACGAAAGTCTGCATGTAGGTGGTGAAGGTGTAGAACGCCGCGGTGCCGCCGGCGGTGAGGCCGACCACCAGCAGCAATTCGCGCGGGTAGTTCAGGAGGCCGACGATCGAGCCGGTCGGCTTGGAGACCTTCTTGGCTTCCTCGAACGCCTCGGTCTCATGCAGGCCGCGCCGCATCACCGCTGCGAAGATCGCGAGCATGGCGCCGATCACGAACGGAATCCGCCAGCCCCAGGCCTTCAGCTCGTCCGGGGTCAGGAACACCTTCTGCAGCAACAGCAGCACGATGATCGCGGTCAGCTGGCCGCCGATCAGGGTGACGTACTGGAAGCTGGAATAGAAGCCGCGATGCTTGGCATCGGCGACTTCGCTGAGATAGGTGGCGCTGGCGCCATATTCGCCGCCGAGGCTGAGGCCCTCGATGACGCGGGCGAGCGCGAGGATTGCAGGGGCCGCAAAGCCGATCGTGGCGTAGGTCGGCGTCACCGCGATGATCAGCGAGCCGAAGCACATGCAGACCACCGACAGCGTCAGCGACAGCCGCCGGCCATAGCGGTCGGCGATGTAGCCGAACAGCCAGCCGCCGAGCGGGCGCATCAGGAAGGTCGCGGCGAACAGCACGGCGGCATTGAGCTGCTGCACCACCGGATCGCTGTGCGGGAAGAACGCCGGTGCGAAATACAGCGCGAACGCGGTGTAGGCGTAAAAATCGTACCATTCGACGAGATTGCCGACCGATCCGATGAAGATCGCCTTCACCCGCCGCTCGACGTCATGGATGTCGAGACGATCGCTCGCGGATTGAGCGGTTTGTTCGGACATTGACAGGCCTCCCCGGATTCTCTGGCACGATTCCGGGGCAACCTAACTCATTTGCGTGGGGCGATGTAACTGCTGTCCTGTTCCTCAGGCATTCTTGCCGAACAGGACAGGCAGTTGACGCGGGCCGCGCACCGTGCCTTCGGACCATGTGACCTTGCCGGCCGGGTCGAGGCGGAAGTCCGGAATCCGCTTCAGCCATTCCTCGATTGCCACCTGCATCTCCATCCGCGCCAAATTGGAACCGACGCAGCGGTGGATGCCGAGGCCGAAGGCGGCGTGGCGGTTCTCCTTGCGGTCGATCACCACCTTGTCGGCATCGGGGAACATCGCGGGGTCGCGGTTGGCCGCGGGGAACGACAACAGCACCATGTTGCCGGCCTTGACCGGGCAGCCGGAGATCGTGGTTTCCTTCATCACCTCGCGCGCCATCGTGACCGGCGAATAGGCGCGCAGGAATTCCTCGATCGCAATCGGGATCAGCGCCGGCTCCGCAACCAGGCGCTCGCGGTCAGCCGGCGTCCTGGCGAGGTGCCAGAGCGAGGAGCCGATCGCGCTCCAGGTGGTATCGATGCCGGCAATCAGGAGCAGCCGCAGCGAGCCGAGCACGTGCTCGTCGGTCAGCGGCTGGCCGCCGGGGCCCTTGGCCCGCAAAAGCTGCGAGATCAGATCGTCGCCCGGTTGAAGTTTGCGCTGCTCGAGATGGGCCATGAAATAGCCGGTCATCTCGCGCACGCCGTTCATCAGCTCCTCTTCGTTCTTGATGCCGAGCTCGAGGATCTGGTGGATCCACTTGATGAACAGGTCGCCGTCCTTCTCGGGAATTCCCAGCATATGCGCGATGGCGCGCACCGGGATGTGCTTGGTGTAGCGCGCCGCGGCGTCGCAATGGCCATCGGCAATGAATTCGTCGATCAGCTCGTTGCAGATCGCGCGCACCCGCGGCTCCAGCCGCTTCATCGCATCCGGCGTGAACGGCGGCAGCAGAACCTGCTTGGCGGGCTTGTGCTCCGGCGGATCCGACGTGATCGGCGGCGCGCGGGCGGAGATCTCGGGGCGGACGTCGCGTACGATGACGCGGCGCGAGGAGAAGTGCTCGGTGTCGTAGGCGATCTCCTTCACCGCCTGATAGGTGGTCGGCATGTAGCAGCCGAGGAAGCGCTCGGTGTGCACGACCGGCGAGGCCGCGCGCAGCGTCTCCCAGATCGGGAACGGGTCATCGGTCCAGACCGGATCGGTGTGGTCGAAATCATGGACCCAGTCGGTGACCGGGGGATGTTCGGGCAAAAAGCTTGCGGACGGGGAATCGGACATCAGCTCGTTTCCTTCTCGTTCGATCAAACGCTGGTCGGCGGAGCGGGCGGCGCGCGGCCGCTACTCCTCGGTGACTTCGATCGCGATTTCCGGGCAATTGGTCTGCGCGAGCCAGGCCTTGTCCTCGAGCCCGGCGGGAACGGTCCCGTCGCCGGCTTCATGGGCGTTGCCGAATTCGTCGAGCTCGAACAGTTCGGGGGCGAGTGATTTGCAGCGCGCGTGACCCTGGCATTTATCCTGGTCGACGCGGATTCTGAGCTTGGACATGCAAGCGCTCTCCCTCGGCTCTGGCGCGCTGCGGAGCGCGCCGGGTTCCTCGTTTTCGTATCATGCAAGTTCTAGCTTGCTTGGGCGGCCGGCTTCAAAGCCGCACCACCAAGTTATAGTGTATTACATTATTGTCGGGGGCGGACGTCAAGCGAAAATTCAGCGGCCGGGCGCCGGCGGTTTGGGATAATACGGACCGTCAGCCCGGCGAATTGTCCTGCAGCGCCTGGTCGAGGGCGTCGACCAGCAGGTCGATATGCTCCGGGCCAAAGACCAGCGGCGGCCGGATCTTCAGGACATTGCCGCCTGGCCCCGCCGCGCTGATCAGCACGCCCTTTTCACGCAGCGCGTTCACGATCTGCGCCGCCTGCTTGCCGGCGGGGGTGCCGTCATGGCGCAATTCGACACCGATGAACAGGCCGGCACCGCGGACCTCTGCCACCAGTTGATGCCGCGTGCGCAGGGCGTCGAGCCGCTGGCGCAGAAGCGCACCGGTGCGCCCGGCGTTCTCGACCAAGCCTTCCCGCTCGATCACATCGAGCACGGCCATGCCGGCGGCGGCCGACACGGGATTGCCGCCAAAGGTGTTGAAGTAGCGCGAGCGGGCGCCGAATTCCCTGAGCAAGTCCGGGCGTGCGGCCATCGCGGCGATCGGATGGCCGTTGCCCATCGGCTTGCCCATCGTGACCATGTCGGGAACGATCCCATGGCGGGCAAAGCCCCACAGGCCCTGGCCGCAGCGGCCGAAGCCGGGCTGCACCTCGTCGGCGATGAACAGCGCGCCGGCGGCACGCGTGGCCTCCACGGCCGGCCTCAGGAAGCCAGGCGGGTCGGCGAACACGCCGTCGCTGGAGAAGATCGTATCGACCAGCAGCGCGGCCGGGCGAATGCCGCTGCGTGCCATATCGGCGAACGCTGTGCGGACGTGGCTTGCAAAGATCTCGCCCGTTTCGTCACCGGCGGACTGCGGCGCCGGCACCAGCCGGACATGGGGCGCGGTCGGCTCGGGCAGGCCGAGCGACGGCGACAATTCGGCAAGCGCGCCGGTCACGCCGTGATAGGCGGTCCGGGTGACGATGACGCCGGTGCCGCCGGTGCAGGTGCGGGCGACGCGGAGCGCCAGGTCGTTGGCCTCGCTGCCGGTGCAGGTGAACATCACCTGGCCGATCTCGGCCGGGAAGGTCGCGAGCAGCCGCTCGGCGTAGTCGAGGATCGTCTCGTGCAGATAGCGGGTGTGGGTGTTGAGCACCGCAGCCTGCCGCGCGATCGCCTCGATCACGTGCGGATGGCAGTGACCGACGCAGGCGACGTTGTTATAGGCGTCGAGATAGCGCTTGCCCGCGGCGTCGTAGAGCCAGATGCCTTCGCCGCGCACGACATGCACCGGCTGCTCGTAGAACAGCCGGTAGGCAGGACCGAGCAGGCGGTTGCGGCGCGCGATCAGCTCTTGCGTCGAGGTTTCGGCCGGCATCGTGTCACTCTCCCTGGCAGGCACGCTCGATCTGCTGCCTGGCCTGTGTTCGCGTCAGTGTCGCGATCCGGGCGAGCCGGGCCGACGCCTGCTTGTTGTTGCGCAGAATATACCCGCTGTTCTCCGGATAGCGAGCGGCCCTGATGTTGCTGATCACGATCGTCATCACCATGCGGGTCGCGATCAGGTCGAACAGGATGCTGCGCTCGGACCGCTCGAGCGGCGAGACCGCATGATAGGCCGCAATCAGATCGAGCGCCGGCGCCAGCGGATCGTCGCTGTCGGTCACCTGATAGGCTGCCGCGATCGCGAGGTCGTTGATACGCGCCGTCGCGGTCATGTCGCCGAAATCGATGATGCCGCAGATGCGCGTCTGTGAGGCCGCGTCGACGACGATGTTGTGCGGATTGAGATCGTTATGCAGCGGTTGCGTTGGAAGCTGCGCCAATACGGGCACGGCGTCGGCGTCGAAATGATCGAGGACGCGTTCGACCAGCTCGCGCTGGGCGGACGGTACCGCGCCGAGCAGCGGACGCAGCTCGGCGGCGTGCCGGACGTCCCAGAGCAATTTATGGTTTGCGCCGGGATGAACGAAGTCGCGCAGCGCAACGGCGAGCCGTGCCGCGCAGCGGCCGACGTCACCGCGCAACGTCGCCGATGGCGGCGCCTGATGCATCGGCGTTCCCGCAAGGAACGTCAGCAGCCGCACCATCCTGGTCGAGCCGTCGTCGAAGCCGACGTCGAGTTCGGTCGCGCCATTCCGCGCAGGGATGATGCGCGGGATCGGCAGCAACGGATCACGGATCGCGACGTGGCGCAGGGCTTCCGTCTGCAGATTGGTGACGGCGCGATCTTCGTCGGGATTGGCGATCTTGAGGACGTATTCGCATCCGTCTTGCGCGCGCAGCCGGAAATTCTGGTCGCGCTCGCTGTCGAGCCGGCGGATGTCGGCCGACAGGCCGTAGTGCTCGCTGACAAGCGTCAGCGCATGTGCCTCCGCAATCGGCCCGGCGGCGCGCAGCCCGTCGAGCCGGTCCGCGGCGTCAGTGGACGAACGGGGGATCTGCATCTGGCGCTCCTCGATGTCGCAATCAATAGCCGCGCGCGCGGTCGATTGCATGCGGGGGTCGCCGTCCGGCGCGGATCGCGTCTGCCGTCGTGGCAAGCGTGGTCGCGACGGCGCTGATGCTGACGTCGCTGGCGTCATGCGGCGTGATGGCGATCCGCGGATGATGCCAGAACGGATGCGCCTTGGGCAATGGCTCGGTCGCGAAGACGTCGAGCGCAGCTCCTGACAGCTGACCGCTGTCGAGCGCTGCGAGCAGATCGGTCTCCACCAGATGCTCGCCGCGGCCAACCTGGATCAGATAGCCGCCGCGACGCATCCGGCCGAACAGATCGCCATTGAGGATGTTGCGCGTCTCCGGTGTCAGCGGCAGCAGATTGACCAGCACCTCGGTCTCGCTGAGCATCGCGGCAAGACCGGCGGGCCCGTGAAAGCTCCGGCTCGCCGATGAAATCGCCTTGGCGGTCCGACTCCAGGACATCACGGGAAAGCCGAGATGGGCGAGGTCGACGGCGACGCGCCGGCCGATCTCGCCATTGCCGAGGATGCCGACCGGAACATCCTGCGCGCGCCGCTGCGCGCCGCGTTGCCAAATCCGGTCGCGCTGCTGGGCGCTGAAGGCGGCAAAGCCGCGCTGATGTCCGATTGCTTGCCAGGCGATGAAGCCCGACATCATCTGCCCCTGTCCGGGATCGACCACGCGCACCACGTCGACACTGGGTGGCAGGCTCGGGCAGGCCATGATGTTGTCGACGCCGGCGGCGATCGAGCACACCGCCTGCAGATCGGGATAGCGCTGGAACGCGTCGTCGGGCGGATGCCAGGCCAAAGCGAGACGGACATCCGCGGCACCGCCGGCATGATCGACCACCTCGACATGCGGCGCAATGCGCGCCAGCTCCGCGCCGAAATAGTTGCGCAGATCGAGGCTGCTGCTGATCAGGGCACAACGCATGGCTCAGGCCGCACGCGATGAGGAGATCTGCCCGGGCACCGCGGCGAGCAGCTCGCGGGTGTACGGATGCTCGGGGGCCGCGAACAGCGCCGCCGTCGGCTTCAGCTCGACGATCGCGCCGCGTTGCATCACCGCGATCCGGTCGCAGATTTGCGCCGCCACCCGCAGATCGTGGGTGATGAACAGCATCGACAGGCCGAGCCGCGCCTTGAGGTCTTCCAGCAAATTCAGCACCTGCGCCTGCACCGACACATCGAGCGCCGAGACGGCTTCGTCGGCGACGATGATTTCCGGCTCGAGCGCAAGCGCGCGGGCGATGCCGATGCGCTGGCGCTGGCCGCCGGAGAACTCGTGCGGATAGCGTTCCATCGCGCTGGCATTGAGACCGACCAGGCCGAGCAGATCAGCGGCACGCTGACGTGCGACCGCGGGATCGGTGCCGTGGGCGATCGGTCCGTCGGCGATGATGCTGCCGACCTTGCGGCGCGGGTTGAGCGAGGCGAACGGATCCTGGAAGATCATCTGGATACGGCTGCGCTCCCTGCGCAGCGCGCGGCCGGCGATGCGGGTGAAATCGGTGTCGCCGAGACGGACCGTGCCCTGATCCGGTTCGATCAGGCGCATCACGAGGCGAGCGACCGATGACTTGCCGGAGCCGGATTCACCGACCAGGCCGACGGTCTCGCCTTGCAGGATATCGAAATTGACTTCGTTCGCGGCGCGCACCCGCCGCTCCGGCTGGAACCAGCCGCCGCCACTGACATAGGTCTTGTCGAGACCGACCACCTCGACCGCCTTGGCGCGATCCGCAAGCGGCGCACGCGGTGGCGGCTGCATCGAGGGCACCGCCGCGAGCAGCGCGCGGGTGTAGGCATGTTGCGGACGCCGCAACACGTCGTCGGCCGCGCCCTGTTCGACCACCTTGCCGTGCTGGAGCACGACGACGCGGTCGGCGATATCGGAGACGACGCCGAAATCGTGGGTGATGAACATGACCGCCATGTTGCGGCGGCGCTGCAAGTCGCGGATCAGCTCGAGGATCTGCGCCTGCGTGGTGACATCGAGCGCGGTGGTCGGTTCGTCCGCCACCAGCACCGCCGGCTCCAGCGCCAGCGCCATCGCGATCATCGCGCGCTGGCGTTGACCGCCGGACAGCTGATGCGGATACGCGCGCGCTGAACGCTCGGGCTCGGGCAGGCCGACCTCGCGCAGCAGCTGCAACGCCTTCTGCTTGCGTTGCCGCGGTGTCAGCAGATCGTGCGCCTCGAACATCTCGGCGATCTGGTCGCCGATCCGCATCAGGGGATTGAGCGCCGTCATCGGCTCCTGGAACACCATCGCGATATGGCGCCCGCGCAGCGCAAGCCAACCGGTATCGTCGAGGGTGAGCAGGTTCCGGCCGTCATACGCGATCTCGCCGGCCTCGCGGCTGATGGTGTCCGGCAACAGTCCCAGCAGCGCGTGCGCGCACATCGACTTGCCGGAGCCGGACTCGCCGACCACGCAGAGGATCTTGCCGGGCACGAGATCGAAGGAGACGCCGTCGACCGCGTAGGGGCGGTCGGAGCCCGGCGGCAGCGCGAGCTTCAAATTCTTGATCGAAACGACGGGTGCGGCCGACATGCGTCAACGCCCTTCCTTGTTGAGGCGCGGATTGAACGCGTCGTTGAGCCCTTCGCCGATCAGGTTCAGCGCCAGCACCGAGAGCAGGATCGCGATGCCGGGGAATAGCGTGATCCACCAGGCCTGCCGGATCACGGTGCGGCCGGCGCCGACCATGTAGCCCCAGGACATCAGATTGGGATCGCCGAGGCCGAGAAAGGAGAGCGAGGATTCCAGCAGGATCGCGGTCGCGACCATCAGCGAGGCCAGCACGATGACGGGCGACAGGGCGTTGGGCAGGATCTCGCGCCAGATGATCCAGCTGTGGCTCTGTCCGGTGACTACAGCGGCCTGGACATATTCGCGCGTCCGCAGTGACAGCACCTCGCCGCGAACCAGACGGGCGACCGGCGGCCAGCTCACGATCGCGATTGCCAGCACGATCGAGACGATCGAGGGCTGCAGGATCGCGACCAGCACGATGGCGAGCGCGAAGCTCGGCACGGTCTGGAAGAATTCGGTGAAGCGCATCAGGGCGTCTCCGATCTTGCCGCCGAAATAGCCGGCGAGGGCACCGACGGGAATTCCGACCGCGAGCGCGGCCATGGTGGAGACCAGGCCGACCAGCAGCGAGACGCGAGCGCCGTAGATGATCCCGGCGAGCACGTCGCGGCCGAGTGCATCGGTGCCGAGCGGCAGGCCGGGCACCGTGAACGGCGGCAGGAACGGCCGCTGCACCATGCGCCAGGGCGAAGTCGGAAACAGCAGCGGGCCGAAGATGGCGATCGCGATCGCAAGCAGCAGGATCGTCAGGCCGATCACGCCGCCGGGGTTGCGCAGCATGGTGCGCCAGAACTTGCTCATGAGGCGAACTCGATGCGGGGATCGACCGCCCGGTAGATCAGGTCGGTGATCAGGTTGAAGGCGAGCACCATCGCCGAGCACACCACGAAGACGCCGAGCAGCAGATTGTAGTCACGCTGCAGCAGCGCTTCGTACATCAGCCGGCCGATGCCGGGCCAGGCGAACACGGTCTCCGTAAGCACGGCGCCGCCGACCAGCGTCCCGGCCTGCAGGCCCGCCAGCGTCACCACCGGCAGCAGCGCGTTGCGCAGCACATGGCGGCGCTGGATCACGGCGTCGCGCAGGCCCTTGGCGCGTGCGGTCTTGACGAAGTCATGCCGCTTCACCTCCAGCATCGAGGCGCGGGTCATGCGGGCATAGGTGGCCATGAAGAACAGGCCCATCGTCGTCGCCGGCAAGATCAGATGGGCGCCGACGTCGAGCACATGGGCGAAGCCGGTGTAGTTGGCGCCGACGGTCTCGTAACCGAAGCTCGGCAGCCATTCCATCGAGACCGAAAACAGCAGGATCGCCATCAGCGCCACCCAGAATAGCGGCGTGGCGTAGAAGATCAGCGCCAGTATCGTGATCGCGGTATCGGCCCAGGTGCCGGCAAAGCGTGCGGCCAATGTTCCGAACAGAACCCCGAGCAGCAACGAGATCACGAAGGCCGTGACGGTCAGCAGCAGCGTCGCCGGCAGCCGCTCGGCGATCAGCTGGGCCACCGGCATCTGCTGGCGGAACGAGAAGCCGAGGTCGAGCGTCGCGATGCCCTTGACGTAGCGGTAGAGTTGGACCGGCAGCGGCTGGTCGAGCCCGAACTTCTCGCGCAATTGGGTGACGAAGATCTGGTCGCTGGCGCCGGCCTCGCCCGCCATCACGATCGCCGGGTCGCCCGGCGCCATACGGATCAGCATGAAGTTGAAGACCACGATCGCGAGCAGCACGACGACGGCCTTGGCAAGTCGCTGGGCAATGAAAGAGAGCATGGGTGACGTCGTTGCGTTCGAGGAAACGGCAGAAGCCGCGGCGCTGGACGGCGCCGCGCCGGGAAGCGTCGTTACTTGTCGAGCCAGGCGTCGCGGAAGCCGTCGTTGACGCCGATCGCGGTCGTGACGAGGTTCTTGACGGTGCACCGGGTAATGGTCGGGAACTGGAGCTCGAGCTGCCAGGCCACCGGCACGTCGTCGGTCAGGATCTTCTGCGCCTTGAGATAGATGTCCTGGCGCTTGGAGTCGGGGAAGGCGGTGGCGCCGTCGGCGAACAGCTGGTCGATCTCGGGGTTGGAATAGCCCTCGACATTGTTGAACGGCGAACCCTTGGAGATCTGGCTCGAGATGTAGTTGCGGCCGACGCCGAGCGCGGGATCGCCATACTGATAGAGATAGGTGAACGCGATGTCGTAGTCCCAGTCGGCCACCTTCTGGTTCCAACCGGGCACGTCGGTTGCGATCATCTCGACATTGATGCCGACGTCCTGCAGGTTCTGCTTCACGGCTTCGGCCCAGCGCTGCCAGGTTTCGCCATAGGGCAGCGGCAGCAGGCGGACCTTCTCGCCTTTGTAGCCAGCCTCCTTCAGCAGCGCCTTGGCCTTGGCCGGGTCGTAATCATAGGTGGTCACCTTGTCGGTGTAGTATTTGATCGTGGAGGCCGACGGGCCGGTCGCGACCTTGGCGAGGCCGTTCCAGATCACGTCCTTGGCGAAGTTGCGATCGATCGCATACATCAGCGCCTGGCGGAATTTCTTGTTCGCGGTCGGGCCCTGCCGGTTGTTGAGCCACAGCCAGGAGTGCGGGCTGAAGAATTCCCAGCCGGCGCCGGTGACGCAGACATTCTTCAGCTTCGTCAGCCGCGGCACGTCGAAATTCTCGACCGAGCCGCCGGGCAGCACGTCGACCTTGCCGGTCTCGAACGCCACCGCGCGCGCGGCGGCATCAGGGATCACGTGCCAGTAGATCTCGTCGAGATGGGGCAGGCCCTTGATGTAGTAGTTCGGATTCTTGACCAGGCGGATGAACGAGCCCTTCTGCCATTCCTTGAACATGAAGGGGCCGGTGCCGATTGGCGTGTTGTTCGCCGGATTGGTCTTGTAGTCGGTGCCTTCGTAGATGTGCTTGGGGATCATCGGCAGCGAGCCGACCTCGAAGATACCGAGGAACGGGCCGAACGGCTGCTTCAGCGTGAACACCACCGTGTAATCGTCCGGTGTCTCGACCTTGTCGAGCTGGGCGAGGTTGCCGCGGGCGCGGGGATGGGTCTGCTTGAGGAAATCGATCGAGAACGCGACGTCGGCCGAGGTGAACGGCTTGTTGTCGTGCCAGGTGACGCCCTTGCGCAGCTTGAACGTATAGATCTTGCCGTCTTCGCTGACGCTCCAGCTTTCGGCGAGGCCGGGCAGCGGCTCGAGCTTCGGGGAGTAGCGCAGCAGGCCTTCATAGATGTTGCCGGCGACCATCTGCGTGGGGCCGTTCTGCACCAGGCCGACCATCAGGCCCGGCGGCTCCGGCTGGATCACCGCGTTGATCACGCCGCCCGATTTCGGTTCCTCGGCAAATGTCGCGGTGCTTAGGGCACTCGCCACCAAAAGACTCAACAGAACTCGCTTCAACATGTTCAGGCTCTCTTGTTCGAAAACGCTCTAGTTGACGAAATCCGGATCGGTGCGCGCGAGCATGCGCTTGAAGGCCGCCCACTCGGTGTCGGGCACGCCGTGGGTCTCGATGCTGTCGTAGAAGGTTGCGTATTGACCGGCGGTCTTGTGCGCGACCGCGTCCGATAGCGGCGCGATCTCGGCGCCGGCGGACTGGATCGCAAGCTGCGCACGGCACGAGCGCTCCAGATTGTGCATCAGCTTGAAGGCTTCGGAGACCGAGCGGCCGCAAGTCAGCATGCCGTGATTGCGCAGCACCATCACGAACTTGTCGCCGAGGTCGGCGACCAGGCGCTCGCGTTCGTCGAGATCGAGCGCGATGCCTTCGTAGTCGTGATAGGCGAGGCAGCCGGTGAACTGCATCGACCATTGATTGAGCGGCAGCAGGCCCTGCTTCTGGCAGGATACCGCGACGCCGGCCACCGTGTGGGTGTGCAGCACGCAGGCGACGTCCGGCCGTGCCGCATGCACCGCGCTGTGGATGGTGAAGCCGGCCGGATTGATGCCGAGCCCGAGCGGATCGTCGATCACGACGCCGTCGAGATCGACGGTGACGAGATTCGACGCCGTCACCTCCTCGAAGCGCATGCCGTAGGGATTGATCAGGAAGCGGTCATGGCTGCCGGGCAGCCGCACCGAGATGTGGGTGTAGATGCTGTCATCGAGCCCGAGCCGGTGGATCAGCCGGTAGGCCGCGGCGAGGTCGATGCGGAATTGCTGGTTCTGGTCCTTCACGGCGTCGGGCCGCACATGCGTCGTCATCGTTGCTGCTAGTCCCTGTCCGCGGGCCGTTTTTGTTGCGTTGCAATGCCCGCTTCGCTAAACTGTCGACAATCTAAGAATTGATCAAGTCTAAACTGTCGACAGTCGGCGATTAAATAATGTACAAGGGTCGAAACGGACCCTTTTGATGCGCACGATTTCCCCTCCGGTCGGCTTGCCGGCCCTCAACGAGACCGACCTTGTCGGCCAGGTCGCCCGGCGTCTGACCGAAGCCATCGTGCAGGGGCGGCTGCCGCCGGGATCAAAGGTGGTCGAAGCCGGAATCGCGCGCGAGCTGGGGGTGAGCCGGGCGCCGGTGCGCGAGGCGGCGCGGCTGCTTGAGCAGCAGGGCTTGCTGGTCGCCAATCCGCGCCGCGGCTTCTTCGTCCGGCAGTTTGCCGCTGATGATATCGACGAGATCTACGACCTGCGTCTGTGCGTGGAGCGTCATGCCGCGGTGCTCGCCGCGCGCAACCTGACGCCGGAGACGCGCGACAAGCTGCGCCGGCAGATCGATGTGCTGTACGAGATGGCCGATCTCGACGATCCGGCGCGGCAGGTCGAGGAGGATTACCGCTTCCATCGCCTGATCTGCGAGATCGCCGGCAACCGGCGGATGCTGCGGCTGTTCGACGATCTCGCCTCCGAGCTGCGCATGGTGATCGGCCTGATCGGCCGCCTCTATGACGATCCGCATGAGATCGCGCGCACGCATGAGCCGGTGCTTGCCGCGATCGAGGCCGGTCACCCCGAGCGCATCGTCGCTCATATCGATTACCACCTCGGTCACGCCTGGCGCGAAGTCGGGCGGCTGGTGCGCGAGATTCCGCCTTGGCCGGCGGCGGCGAAATAGCCGCGCGATCTTGCGATCTTTCTGATTCATCCAACAGGAGTGTCCCGTGAAGGCCGTCTACAGTGATCTGCACCGCAGCCATGATCCGCAGTTCTTCCTGGTCCGCGGCGTGGTCCAGCGCACCACCGAGCAGCCCGAGCGCGCCGATCGCCTGCTGGCAGGCCTGAAGGCCGGCAAGCACACGCTGATCGAGCCGACCAAATTCGGGCAGGGGCCGCGGGCGCGCGTGCACAGTCCGGAATATCTCAGCTTTCTCGCCGACGCCTGGGATGCGTGGACCGCGCTTGGCGATGCCGGGCCGGAGATGATCGCGAACATCCATCCGGTGCGCAACGCCGCTACCTATCCGACCCATATTGTCGGCAAGCTCGGCTGGCACACGGCGGATACCGCAGCGCCAATCGGCAAGGGCACCTGGGCCGGCGCCTGCGCCTCGAGCGATGTCGCGGTCACCGCCGCGCAGATGGTGCTCGATGGCGAGGATGCGGTTTATGCGCTGTGCCGTCCGCCCGGCCACCATGCCTATCGCGATATTGCCGGCGGTTTCTGCTTCCTCAACAACAGCGCGATCGCGGCCGAGCACCTGCGCCAGAAGCATGAGCGGGTCGCGATCCTCGATGTCGACGTCCATCACGGCAACGGCACGCAGGGCATCTTCTACGAGCGGCCGGATGTGTTCACCGTGTCGATCCACGCCGATCCGTCGTTCTTCTATCCGTTCGTCTGGGGCTACGCCCATGAGCGCGGCGCCGGACCCGGCCTCGGCGCCAATTTCAACATCCCGCTGGCGAGAGGCACCGGCGACGACGACTACATGAAGGCGCTGGCGGCAGCGGAGCGGGCGATCCGTTCCTTCGCGCCGACCGCGCTCGTGGTCGCGCTCGGTCTCGATGCTTCCGAGAAGGACCCGCTGGCCGGCCTCGCCGTCACCACCGACGGCTTCCGCCGGATCGGCGAGGGGCTGGCCCGGTTCGGCCTGCCGACGGTGCTGGTGCAGGAGGGCGGCTATCTCTCCGACATCCTCGGCGCCAATCTGACGGCGGTGCTCGGCGGCTTCGAGGCCGCGCGCTAGCGGCTTGCAGGAACCGGCCAATCCGCTGGCCGGTCTCGCGAACAGACCTGGAGGAGTTAACGTAAGTGTTTGACTTCTCTGATATCCTGTTCTCAGCTACGGTGTAATGGGTCGATAATCGTTGCTGTAATGGGACAAATCGTTCGTAAGCCGTTCAAAACCTACCACCATGGCGACCTTCGCGAGGCGCTGATCCAGGCCGCGTTAGGCGAGGTCGAGCTTGGCGGGCCGGAAGCGATCAGCATCAAGGCGCTGGCCAAGCAGCTCGGCGTCTCGCAGCCGGCGCCGTACCGCCATTTCGCCGACCGCGAGGCGCTGCTCGAGGCGGTGACCGCGGAGGCGTTCCGGCAGTTCAACGTGATCATGCGCGAGGCGATCGAGCAGCCGGGCAAGGGCTCGAAACTGTCGCGCTTCGCGCAGGCAGCCCTCGCCTTCGGGCTCGAGCGCCATGGCATCTACCGGCTGATGTTCGCGTCGCGCACCATGGCCTGCGCGCCCAAGGGCAGCGAGCTGCACACCGCGGCGATGGAAACGCTGGCGCTGTTGATCGAGTCGTTCGAGGCGCCGGCCGTCGGGCTGTTGCGCGAGCGGCAGGCGCTGAAGATCTGGGCCGGGCTGCACGGCATCGTGATGCTCGCCGAGCAGGGCCTGCTCACCGGCGAGGCCGCGCAGATCAGCCGCGAGGAGCTGCTCGACGAGATCGTCGAGCAGACCAAGGCGGCACTCACCATCGCGCTGCAGGCGGCGGACGGTAAGGCGTAGCTACTGCCTTAGCGCGGCGGCCGCGGGTCGATCGGGGTGGTGCCGCGCACGCCCAGAATGTCCTCCAGCACTTTGGCGCCGGCCAACAGCTGTGCCTCGGCGCGCGGCTTGGCAATCATCTGCAAACCGATCGGCAGGCCCGACGCAGTGAAGCCGCAGGGCAGCGACAGCGCCGGGCAGCAGGCCAGCGTGATCGCATAGACGATGCCGAGCCATTCGACATAGTTGTCGAACTTCTTGCCGTCGCATTCGGCGACGTAGCGGTTCTCGACCGGGAATGGCGGCACGATGGTCGCGGGCGCCAGCAGCAGGTCGTACTTGTCGAAGAATTCGAGCGCACGCTGCGTCATCGCGACGCGCTGCGCCTCAGCGCGCTCGAGCTTCTCGACCGTGAGCTTCAGCCCTTCCTCGATGTTCCAGATTACTTCGGGCTTCAGCAAATCGCGCTTGGTGCGCAGCAACTCAGCCTTGCTGATCGCGAAATCGAAGGCGCGCAGCACGTGGAAGCACTCATGGGCTTCGCTAAAATCGGGATGCGCTTCCTCGACGATCGCGCCGGCTTCGGCGAAACGCTCCGCCGCCTTGCGGGTCACCGCCTTGACCTCGGGATCGACCGGCGTGATGCCGAGATCGGGCGAATAGGCGATGCGCTTCGGCTTGCTGCCGGAACGCGTCGCCGACAGGAACGATGTCGGCAGCGCAGGCAGCGACAGCGGATCGGCAGCATGCTCGCCGCTCATCGCGTCGAGCAGCAGCGCGAGGTCCTCGACATTGCGCGCCATCGGTCCCTGCTGGCCGAGCGTGCGGTCGACGCCGAACTTCGGCGTCTGCGCGACGCGGCCGATCGATGGCCTGAGGCCGACGATGCCGCAGAAGCTCGCCGGGTTGCGCAGGCTGCCGCCCATGTCGGAGCCGTGCGCGAGCCACGCGGTGCCGCTGGCCAATGCCGCCGCGGCGCCGCCGGAGGAGCCGGCGGCCGAGCGCGATGTGTCCCAGGGATTGCGCGTCGGGCCGAACACCTCGTTGAAGGTGTTGGCGCCGGCGCCGAATTCCGGTGTGTTCGACTTGGCGTAGATCACGCCGCCGTTCTGTTCGAGGCGCTCGACCAGGATGTCCGACTTCGCCGGGACGTTGTCCTTGAAGATCGGCGAGCCCAGCGTGGTCAGCACGCCGGAGACCGCGGTGAGGTCCTTGATCGGAACGGGAAGGCCCGCGAGCAGGCCGCGCTCGCCGACCGGCTTCTGCATCAGGGCCTTGGCGTTGCTGCGGGCGCGGTCGAAGCACAGCGTCGGCAGCGCGTTGACCTTGCCGTCCACCTCGGCGATGCGGTGTTCCAGCACATCGAGCAGGTCGAGCGGCGTGACGTCACCGGCTTTCAGCTTCTCGACGACGGCACACGCCGTTTCCTTCACCAAGCCCTGATCAGCCATGCGCCGTTGCTCCTATGTGTTCTGGTTGCTCGTGCTGTAGAACATTTCCTGCCGTCGTGGCAATGCGACGAGAACCGAAGGGGCAGGGATGGCAGCGTTGTTTTCCGCGCTGGACTGGCGCGCAATGAGCCAGCAGGAGCGCGACCTCGGCTTGAACAATGGCGTCGCCGTCAAGGGCAGTGCCGAGCTCGCCGCCGGTTGGGAGCAGCGTTCGGCTGCGATGCGGCAGCAGCACGCGCGGCATCTCGACCTCCGATATGGCCCGCGCGAGCGCAACCGGATCGATTTCCTGAGAGCGCGCGACGGCGCGCCGACGCTGTTGTTCATTCACGGCGGCTATTGGCAGACCCGTGCCAAGGAGGTGTTCACGATCTTTGCCGAGGGACCGCTGGCGCATGGCATCAATGTCGCGCTGATCGGCTACACGCTGGCGCCAGATGCGACGCTTGATGACATCGTCGCCGAGATTCACGCCGGGATCGATTATCTTGCCGGGCAATTGCCCGCGCTCGGCGCCGCTTCCGATGGCATCGTCGTGTCGGGCTGGTCGGCCGGCGGGCATCTGACATCGATGGCGCTGTCGAACGCCCATGTCCGGGCCGGCATGGCGATCTCGGGCATCTACGACCTCGAGCCGATCCGGCATTCCTATCTCAACGAGAAGCTCAGGCTCGACGAAGCCGCGTCGCGGCGCAATTCGCCGATGATGCAGGAGGGCGGGGTCGCAAAACCGCTGTCACTGGTGGTCGGCAGCGCCGAACTGCCGCTGCTGCGCAAGCAGACCGCCGACTTCGCCGGCCATCGCGCGCGCTACGGCCTACCAGTGACCTATGAGGAGATCCCCGGTGCCGACCATTTCTCGATCATGCACCAGATGCAGGCGTCGCAGGGCCGCATCACGACGCTGATCCGGCAGTTATTCGAGCGATCCACGTCATCCCCGCGCAATGCGTAGCATTGTCGCTGGAGGTGCGAGCTCTTGCGAGCCTCGAAGGATGACGTAGCCCGTGGCCCATCCTTCGAGACGCCGCTTCGCGGCTCCTCCAGCGACAATGGCGAAGCCATTGCGCGGGGATGACGGCGGAGCAAGTGGTGACGTTAACCCCACCCCGACGTCAGCCCGCCATCCACCGTATAGATCACACCCGACGTATAGCCAGCGCGATCGGACGCCAGGAACGCCATCAGGTCGCCGATCTCGCGCGCATGCGCGGGGCGGCCGAGCGGCAGGCCCTTCTGGAATTCCTTGTAGCGGTTCTCGTCGCCGAACTGGTTCTTGGCGCGGGTCTTGAGCAGCGTGACGTGGCGGTCGGTGCCGACCGGGCCGGGATTGATGCCGACGACGCGGATGTTGTCGGCGAGGCTCTTGCCGCCGAGCGCGCGGGTGAACGACATCAGTGCTGCATTGCCGGCGCTGCCGCAGATATAGTTGGCGTCGAACTTCTCGCCGGCCGCGCCGATGTCGTTGACGATGACGCCACCGCCGCGCGCCTTCATCTGGGCATAGATCGCGCGCGTCAGATTGATGTAGCCGAACACCTTGAGCTCCCAGGCATGCCGCCAGGTCGCCTCGTCGATCTTGTCGATCGAGCCGCCCGGGATATCGCCGGCATTGTTAACCAGGATGTCGATGTCTGCGGCCTCCTTTGCCAATCGCGTCAGGTCTTCCGACTTGCGCAGATCGACCACGCTGATCGCGGCATCGATCTGGTGCGCCGAACGCAGCCGCTCGGCCAGGGCCTTCAATTGCTCGCCGTTGCGGGCCGCGAGCAGCAGATTGGCGCCTTCCTCGGCAAAGGCTTCGGCGGCGGCCGCGCCAATGCCCTTGGAGGCGCCGGTGATCAGGACGCGCTTGCCGCGCAGATGCAGATCCATGGGATGTCTCGCTTTGAGTTGAGGAGTGGATGTCGGCGAAATTGGTGGGGCAGGGTCGCGCCGCGGTCAACACTGCACTGCAGCGTTGCGCTGGCGCCAAGTTTGGTCCATTGCAGGGCGATCAGGATAGGCGGCATTGCCGGCCGGGCAAATCACAAGGGTGTTCTCGATGAGCAAGAAGCAATATCGAATTGCGGTCATTCCCGGCGACGGCATCGGCAAGGAAGTGATGCCGGAGGGCCTGCGCGTGATCGAGGCGGCGGCGAAGAAGCACGGCGTCGACGTCAAGTTCGACCATTTCGACTTCGCCTCTTACGACTACTACGAGAAGCACGGCGAGATGATGCCGGCCGACTGGAAAGACAAGATCGGCAAGCATGACGCGATCTATTTCGGCGCGGTCGGCTGGCCGGCCAAGATCCCGGATCACGTCTCGCTGTGGGGCTCGCTGATCAAGTTCCGCCGCGAGTTCGACCAGTACGTCAATCTGCGCCCGGTGCGGCTGATGCCCGGCGTGCCGTCGCCGCTGGCGAACCGCAAGCCCGGCGACATCGATTTCTGGGTGGTGCGCGAGAACACCGAGGGTGAATATTCGTCCGTCGGCGGCCGCATGTTCCCGGACACCGACCGCGAATTCGTCACGCAGCAGACGGTGATGACCCGCACCGGCGTCGACCGCATCCTGAAATTCGCGTTCGATCTGGCGCAGTCGCGGCCGAAGAAGCATCTGACTTCGGCGACCAAATCGAACGGCATCTCCATCACCATGCCCTATTGGGACGAGCGCGTGGAGGCGATGGCCAAGAACTACCCGAAAGTGAAGTGGGACAAGTACCACATCGATATTCTCACCGCGAACTTCGTGCTGCATCCGGACTGGTTCGACGTCGTGGTCGGCTCAAATCTGTTCGGGGATATTCTCTCCGACCTCGGTCCGGCCTGCACCGGCACCATCGGCATCGCGCCGTCGGGCAACATCAACCCGGAAGGCAACTTCCCCTCGGTGTTCGAGCCGGTCCACGGCTCGGCGCCTGATATCGCAGGCCAGGGCATCGCCAACCCGATCGGCATGATCTGGTCGGGTGCGATGATGCTGGAGCATCTCGGCGAGAAGCAGGCGGCTGCCGCCATCGTCGGCGCGATCGAGCGCACCCTCGGCGAACGCACGCTGCGCACCCGCGACCTCGGCGGCAATGCCGACACCACGGCCTGCGGCAAGGCGGTCGCGGAGATGGTGGATTAAGGTTGCTGCGTAGGGTGGGTTAGCCGAAGGCGTAACCCACCATTTCACTTCACGGGCACAAAGTCGGCGGGTTACGCCTCGCTAACCCGCCCTACAGTTGCTGTCGTCCCTGCGAAGGCAGGGACCCATAACCACAGGGTCCTGTTGTTGGGGCGCGCTGTGGCCCTAGCCTTCGTGATCACGCGAAGCGGTGGTTATGGGTTCCGGCTCGCGCTTCGCTTGGCCGGGACGACGGTGAAAGGGTTTACCCCTTCACAATCCGTCGGCAGTGCTCCCACGCCGCGTGGATCAAATTCTCGCTCGCCTCGGGCGTGCGGAACGCGGAGTGCGCCGACAGCGTCACGTTCGGGATCTTGGTCAGCGGGTGATCCTTCGGCAGCGGCTCGATGTTGTAGACGTCGAGGCCGGCGTGGCGGATGTGACCGGACTTCAGCGCATCGATCATCGCTTGCTCGTCGACGATCGCGCCGCGCGCGGTGTTGATCAGCACCACGCCCTTTTTCATCTTCGCGATCTTGTCGCGCGTGATCATGCCGCGGGTCTCGTCGTTCAATAGCAGATGGATCGAGACCACGTCGCTCTTGCCCAGCACGGTGTCGAGCTCGGTGAATTCGATGCCCGGATGGCTCTTGGGCGACCGGTTCCAGGCGATCACCTTCATGCCGCTGCCGAGCGCGATGCGGGCGACTTCCGCGGCGATGCCGCCGAAGCCGACCAGGCCGAGCGTCTTGCCGGTGAGCTGCATGCCGTCCTCGCGCAGCCAGTTGCCGGCGCGCATCTCGCGGTCCATCTGCGCGATCACCCGCGCCGACGACCACATCAGCGCGATCGCGGACTCCGCAACCGCGGTGTCGCCGTAGCCCTTGATCAGATGCACGGAGATACCGAGCTCGGCGAGCTCCTCCGGGTTCATGTAGCTGCGCGCGCCGGTGCCGAGGAACACGACGTGCTTCAGACCGGTGCACTTCTTTGCGACATCGGTCGGCAACGCGGTGTGATCGACCACCGCGATCTCGGCGCCGTCGAGCACCGCCGGATAATCCTCGGACTTGATGTCCGGGTTGCGGTTGATCCGCATCCTGGGATCGCCCGGTTTTTCCAACCGCTCGGTGATGACTGCGAGCGATTCATTGGCGTCGACAAACACTGCGCGCACGAAAGCCTCCATCGAAGGAAGGAAAGATGATCAGGACGCGACGCCGGCGAGCGCCAGCACCGTATGCAGCAACACGTTGGCGCCGGCGGCGCAATCGGGCTGCGTGGCATCCTCCAGCTCGTTGTGGCTGATGCCGTCCTTGCAGGGCACGAACACCATCGCGGCCGGCATCACGGTGTTGAGGTTGCAGGCATCGTGGCCGGCGCCGGAGGTGATGCGGCGATGCGAATAGCCGAGCTGCGTGGCCGCGTTTTCCACCGCGTCGACCAGCTTCGGATCGAAATGCGTCGGCGCCTTGCGCCAGACAAGATCAAGCTGCACCTCGACCTTGCGCCGCGTGGCGATCTCGGCGACAGCGGCGCGGAGGTCGCGGTCCAGCGCATCCATGATCGCGGCATCCGCGCTGCGGCAATCCACCGTGAAGGCGATCTCGCCGGGGATGACGTTGCGCGAGGGGCTTGCGATCACCGCTTCGCCGATGGTGCCGACCGCCTTTGGGCCGTGCTTTTTGGCAATGCTTTCCATCGCCAGCACGATCTCTGACAGCGTTGCCAGCGCATCGCGGCGCAGCGGCATCGGGGTCGATCCCGCGTGGCTCTCGAAGCCAGTGATCTTGCCGTCATACCACAGCACGCCCTGGCCGGAATCGACCACGCCGATGGTCTTGCCCTCGGCCTCCAGGATCGGGCCCTGTTCGATGTGCAGCTCGACGAAGCCCGAGAACTTCTGGCGGCCGACCGGCGTATCGCCGCGATAACCGATCGAGTCCAGCGCCTGCGCCACCGTGACGCCTTCGGCGTCCTTGCGCGACAGGATGTCGTCGGTGGTGAAATCGCCGACGTAAGCGGCCGAGGCCATCATCGCCGGCGCGAAGCGCGAGCCTTCCTCATTGGTCCAGTTGCAGATGCAGATCGGCAGCTCGGTCTCGATCCCGGCATCGTTCAGCGTGCGCACCAGTTCGAGCGCGGCGAGCGTGCCGAGGATGCCGTCATATTTGCCGCCGGTCGGCTGGGTGTCGAGATGCGAGCCGACGCCGATCGGCGGCTTCGACATGTCTCGTCCTTTCCGCAATCCGAACATCGAACCGAGCGCATCGACCTGGACCTCGAGGCCGGCGTCTTCGCACGCCTTGCGGAACCAGTCGCGCACCTGCTTGTCCTCGGCGCTCAAGGTCAGCCGCCGCACGCCGCCCTTCTGGGTCGCGCCGAATTGCGCGGTTTCGTGGATGGCGCCCCAGAGGCGGGCGGAATCGATCTGCAGGTTGGTGGCGGCTCGGCTCATGTCGTCAGTCCATTCTTTTTGGTCTTTCCGGAGCGATGCGTCAGCATCGAACCCGGAATCTCGAGATTCCGGGTTCGGCTCTTCGAGCCGCCCCGGAATGACGTTTGATTGCCCGGCACTCGTTCAATGACGCGCCACTCTCGCGTCGTCAACCGCCACGCTCGCCTGCGCGATCTGCCTGGCGAGATGGGCGACGCGCTCGATGGCGACCGCATCGGGGGAAGCGAGCCAGCTCGCGGTGAAGGTGAGCGGTGGCAGCTTGAGATCGGTGTCGAGCAGTTGCAGCCGGCCGTCGGCCAGTTCGTTCTCGACGATCGCCGACGGGATCACCGCAATGCCAAGGCCTTCATTGGCCATGTGGATCACGGTCGCGAGCGAGGTCGAGGCGTGCAGCCGGATCGGCGGCAGATCGGGGGCGTTGAACAATGCGCGGACGGTCTCGTAGGGCTGGGTCTTGCGCGGAAAGGTGATGATCGGAAACCGTGCCAGATCCTGCCGCGCCACCGGGCCGTCGCAGAGGCCGAGCGCCGGGCTCGCCAGGAACCCGATCGGGTAATCGCACAGCACATGGTTGTGGGCGCCGGACGCCGAGATCGGTCCGAGCACGAAGGCGAGTTCGATCTCCTGCGCCAGCAACCGTTGCGTCAGATTGGGCGTGATGTCGACCTCGATCTCGAGCGACAGGTTCGGGTAGATCTCGTTGACGCTCTTGACCAGCCGCGGCAGCCAGGTGTGCACGATGGTCTCCGCGACACCGAGCCGCAGCGCGCCGCGCATCGCCGAGCGGTCGCCGACCTCCGCCATCATCTCCGAGCGCAGACCGATCAGCTTCTCGGCATAGACCATCATCAGCCGCCCACTCGGCGTCGGCGAGGCCACCCGGTGATCCCGGTTCAACAGCTTGACGCCCATCTCGCGCTCAAGCTGGGCAATACGCTGGGAGATCGCCGGCTGGGTGGTGTTGAGCCGCTGGGCGGCGCCGCGGAAGCTGCCGAGCTTGACGACCCAGAGGAAGGTTTCGATCGAGCGGAAGTCCGTCATTGGAAGTATTTTCCGGATCGATAAATCTGTGTTATCGATTTTGATTAGAAAGGACGATTAGACATTATATCACGCTTGGTGTTGGTTTGTCCTTGTCGAGATTATGGGCAGGAGAATCCCATGACTGTTTTTGCGGCAGTGCAGCGATCTCAGGGAGAGTCAGTGCTGGCGAGCGTCGAAGCGCGGCGCGCCTGCCGCGACGGCGCGGCCTCGGTCACGACAGCCGGTCTCGCCAACGGCTTCGTCCAGGGCAATCTCGCGATCCTGCCGGAGAAACTCGCCGGCGCCTTCCACCGCTTCTGCCAACTCAATCCGAAGCCGTGCCCGATCATCGGCATGTCCGACGTCGGCGATCCCCGAATTCCGTCGCTCGGCCTCGACCTCGACATCCGCACCGATGTCCCGCGCTACCGGGTCTGGCGCGACGGCGAGGTGGCCGACGAGCCGACCGACATCACCAAATACTGGCGCGACGACCTCGTCACCTTCGTGCTGGGCTGCTCCTATTCGTTCGAGGAGGCGCTGCTCGATGAGGGGCTGCCGATCCGTCACATCGAACGCAATCTGCGTGTGCCGATGTACCGGACCAACATCGCCTGTCAGCCGTCGGGGCCGTTCGCGGGACCGATGGTGGTGTCGATGCGCCCGTTCAAGCCGGCGGACGCGATCCGCGCGGTGCAGATCACCTCGCGCTTTCCGTCGGTGCACGGCGCGCCGGTCCATCTCGGCCATCCGCATGCAATCGGCATCAAGGACATCGCAAAGCCCGATTACGGCGACGCGGTGCCGGTCGCCGATGACGAAATCCCGGTGTTCTGGGCCTGTGGCGTGACGCCGCAATCGGTGATCGCAAGTGCGAAGCTGCCGTTTGCGATCACGCATTCGCCGGGCCTGATGCTGGTGACCGATCTCAGGAACAAGCAGCTTGCTGTGCTTTGAATAGGCAATTCGTGCAATTCATTGAGGCTTTACTGCGCGCTACAAGCATCACATCGATAACTGGCTGACCAAGGGGAAATTTCGATGACGATCTCTCGCCGTAACGTATTGCTTGGCGCCTCCGCCGCCGCGCTCGTGCCGATGATGGCCCGCGCGCAAACCTCCGAAGTGGTGATTGGCGTGCTCTACCCGTTTTCGGGTGCCAGTGCCCAGATGGGCGTCGACGCGCAGAAGGCCTACGAGACCGCGCTCGACATCATCAACAAGAAGTACGATTTCGATCTGCCGCTCGCCAAGGATGAGGGATTGCCGGGGCTCGGCGGCGCAAAGATTCGTCTTGTCTATGCCGACCACCAGGGCGACCCGCAGAAGGGCCGTGCGGAGGCCGAACGCCTGATCACCCAGGAGAAGGTCTGCGCGATCGTCGGCACCTATCAGAGCGCGGTCGCGGTCACGGTGAGCCAGACCTGCGAGCGCTACCAGATCCCGTTCCTTTCGGCCGACAACTCGTCGCCGAGCCTGCACACCCGCGGTCTGAAATTCTTCTTCCGCGCGGCACCCCACGACGAAATGTTCTCGAAGGGCATGTTCGACTTCTTCGATGCCATGAAGAAGAAGGGTACCAAGATCGACACGCTGGCGCTGTTCCACGAAGACACCATCTTCGGAACGGACTCTGCGAACGCCCAGACCAAGCTGGCCAAGGAGCGCGGCTACAAGATCGTCGCCGACATCAAGTACCGCGCCAACTCGCCGTCGCTGTCGGCCGAAGTTCAGCAGCTCAAGGCTGCCAATGCCGACGTCCTGATGCCCTCGAGCTACACCACCGACGGCATCCTGCTGATCAAGACCATGTCCGAACTCGGCTACAAGCCGAGCGCCATCGTCGCACAGGCGGCCGGCTTCTCCGAGAAGGCGCTGTATGACGCGGTCGGCGACAAGCTCAACGGCGTGATCACCCGCGGCAGCTTTTCGCTCGATCTCGCAGCCAAGCGGCCGATGGTCGGCAAGATCAACGACATGTTCAAGGAAAAGTCGGGCAAGGACCTGAACGACAACACGTCGCGCGAGTTCATGGCACTGATCGTGATTGCGGATGCGATCAATCGCGCCAAGTCGACCGACGGCGAAAAGATCCGGGAAGCGCTCACCAAGACCGATATTCCGGCCGAGCAGACCATCATGCCGTGGAAGCGCGTCAAGTTCGACGAGACGGGCCAGAACAACGACGCCGATCCTGTGCTGCTGCAATATATCGGCGGCAAGTTCGTCACCGTGTTCCCGGCGCAGGCTGCGGTCGCCGAAGCCGTGTGGCCGATGAAGTGACGGTCGCGCGCGGGGGCGGGGGCAACACGCTGTGACAGCCGATACCATCATCCAGAGTCTGGCGAGCGGCCTTTTGATGGGGCTGCTCTACGGACTGATCGCCGCAGGCCTCGCATTGATCTTCGGATTGATGGACGTCGTGAATTTCGCGCACGGCGAGTTCCTGATGATCGCGATGTACGCGACCTTCTTCCTGTTCGCGTTCTTCGCGATCGATCCCTTGCTCGCGGCGCCGTTGGTCGCCGCCGCATTGTTCGTGTTCGGCGCGGTGGTCTATCTGTTGATCGTCCGCTTCGCGATGCGTGCCAAGGCCAATGCCGGCATGGTGCAGATCTTCTCGACCTTCGGCCTTGCGATCGTGATGCGGGGCCTCGCCCAGTTCTTCTTCACGCCCGACTATCGCAGCGTCACCAACTCCTGGGTCGGCGGCAAGACGATCTCGATCGCCGGCATCTACCTGCCGGAGCCGCAGCTGATCGGCGCCCTTGTCGCGATCGTGGCGTTCGTCGCGCTGTATTTCTTCATCAATCGCACCGATTTCGGGCGTGCGCTGGAGGCGACGCGCGAGGACGCCGGCGCGGTCGCCCTGGTCGGCATCGACAAGAACCGGGTGTTCGCGCTCGGCTGGGGCCTCGGTGCTGCGCTGGTCGGCCTCGCCGGTGCCATCATGGCGATCTTCTTCTACGTCTATCCCGATGTCGGCGCGTCCTTTGCCCTGATCGCCTACGTCACCGTGGCGCTCGGCGGCTTCGGCAGCGTGTTCGGTGCCTTTGCCGCCGGCATCCTGGTCGGCCTGGTCGAAGCGACCACCGCGCTGATCCTGCCGCCGTCGCTGAAATCGGTCGGCATTTATGCCGTCTATCTCCTGGTCGTCTTCATCCGCCCGCGTGGCCTGTTCGGATCGATGTGATGGACACCCAGTTCGCCCAACGCCGCAGGCGTGACCTGATCGTAGCGCTTTGCCTTGCGGTGATCGCCGCGCTGGCGCCGCTGTTCGTCAAGGACGTCTACGTCCAGAACATCATGGTCTTGACCCTGATGTATGCGGCGCTGTCGCAGAGCTGGAACATCTTGTCCGGCTATTGCGGACAGATCTCGCTCGGCCATGCGCTCTATTTCGGGCTCGGCGCCTACACCACCGCGCTCCTGTTCACCAAGTTCGGCGTGCTGCCGTGGTTCGGCATGCTGGCGGGCGGGGCGATCTCCGCCGTGATCGCGATGGCGCTCGGCTATCTCTGCTTCCGCTTGCGCGGGCATTATTTCGTGATCGCGACCATCGTGATCGCCGAGATCGCGCTGCTGCTGTTCCAGAACTGGGACTGGGCCGGTGCAGCCCTCGGCATCGATATCCCGATGCGCGGCGACAGCTGGCTCAAATTCCAGTTCGCCCGTTCGAAACTGCCCTACCTCTATTTCGCGCTGACGCTCGCCTGCATCGCCTGGCTCGTCACCTGGTGGCTGGAAGATTCCAAATGGGGCTATTGGTGGCGCGCGGTGAAGGACAATCCCGACGCTGCCGAAAGCCTCGGCGTGGTGGTGTTCAATTCCAAGATGGGCGCCGCGGCGGTCTCCGCCTTCCTGGTCGCGATCGGCGGCAGCTTCTACGCCCAGTTCGTGTCCTACATCGATCCCGAAAGCGTGATGGGCTTCCAGTTCTCGCTGCTGATGGCGCTGCCCGCGGTGCTCGGCGGCATCGGTACGCTGTGGGGCCCGGCGCTCGGCGCCGTCATCCTGATCCCGCTGACCGAACTGACCCGCTCCTATGTCGGCGGTTCGGGGCGCGGCGTCGATCTGATCGTCTATGGCGCGCTGATCGTTGCGATCTCGCTGGCGCTGCCGAAAGGTCTCGTCAGTGTGTTCTCCTGGCGCAGGGGAGCCGCACGATGAGCCCGCTGCTGGAAACCAGGGGCGTCTGGCAGCGCTTCGGCGGCCTCGTCGCCAACAGCGATGTCTCGATCTCGGTCGGGCGCGGCGAGATCGTCGGCCTGATCGGTCCGAACGGCGCCGGCAAGTCGACGCTGTTCAACCTGATCGCGGGCGTGCTGCCGCCGACCCAGGGCTCGATCATGTTCGACGGCGAGGACGTCACCCGGCTGCCGGCGGCGGAACGCTGCCAGCGCGGCGTCGGGCGCACCTTCCAGGTGGTCAAGAGTTTCGAGACCATGACCGTGATCGACAATGTCATCGTCGGCGCGTTGATCCGCAACACCAAGATGCGCATCGCGCGGCAGAAGGCTTACGAGGTGCTGGAGTTCTGCGGCCTAGCCGCGCGTGCCGACAAGCTCGCCGCCGACCTTGTGCCATCGGAGAAGCGCCGGCTCGAGGTCGCGCGTGCGCTGGCGACGGAGCCCAAGCTGCTGCTGCTCGACGAGGTGCTCACCGGTCTGACGCCGGTCGAGGCCCAGACCGGTGTCGAGCTGGTGCGCAAGGTCCGCGCCACCGGCGTCACCGTGCTGATGGTCGAGCATGTGATGGAAATCGTGATGCCGCTGGTCGACCGCGCCATCGTGCTCAATCTCGGCAAGGTGCTGGTCGAGGGCAAGCCGACCGAGGTCGTCCGCAATCCGGAAGTCATTTCTGCCTATCTCGGGGATCGTCATGCTGTCGGTGCGTGAAGTCACCACCGCCTATCAGGGCCTGGTCGCGATCTCCTCGGTGTCGATCGACGTCACCAAGGGCGAGATCGTTTGCGTCGCCGGCGCCAACGGCGCCGGCAAGTCGACGCTGCTGAAATCGATCGCCGGCGCCGAACGGCCGCGCGCGGGCAGCGTCACCTTCGACGGCAAGCGGATCGACGGCCAGCCGCAGCACGTCATCACCGCGGGCGGCATCGCCTTCGTGCCGGAAAACCGCCGGCTATTTCCGCGGCTCTCGGTGCGCGACAATCTGCGGCTCGGCAGTTACCTCTATCGCCGGCAATCCGACCGCGATGCGCCGCTCGATCTGGTGTTCAATCTGTTCCCGCGACTTGGCGAGCGGCTCGAGCAGCGCGCCGAGACCTTGTCCGGCGGCGAGCAGCAGATGCTTGCGATCGGCCGCGCGCTGATGACGCGGCCGCGCCTGTTGATGCTCGACGAGCCGTCGCAGGGCATCATGCCGAAGCTCGTCGACGAGATCTTCCAGGCCGTCAAACGCATCCGCGACGCCGGCATGACGGTCCTGATCGTCGAGCAGCGGATGGCCGAGTGCCTCGAGATCGCCGACCGCGCCTACATCCTGCAAACCGGCCGTGTGCTGATGCAGGGCACCGCCGCCGAGATCAGCGGCAATCCGGACGTGCGCAAGGCGTATCTGGGGCTGTAGCGGTACGCGTTGTCTCCGCGGATACAGCTGTCATCCTGAGGTGCGAGCGAAGCGAGCCTCGAAGGATGAGCCACGTACTCCCGCGGCCATCCTTCGAGGCGCGCCGAAGGGGCGCGCACCTCAGGACGACGTCGGTGTGCGGGCCAGCGGCAACCAGCTTGTAGCCCGGATGAGCGCAGCGGCATCCGGGGACGGTTGTCCTGCATATCGCTGCGCTCATGCGGGCTACGAATGCAACCCACGCAGCCTACTTGCTCTGTTCCTTGCTCTCTTCGACCTTCTCGACCTTGGCGGCGAGGTCGGGCACGCGGGTGACGCGGTAGGTCGCGTTGCTGCAGGTCAGCGTCCAGGCCTCGTTGTCGGGCTTCGAGAGCTTGTCATCCCGCTCGGCCTTGAGCGGCTTGTCGCAGGCATAGCCCTGCGCGCGCAGTTGCACCGCCAGCAGGTCCTGCAAGCTCTGCTCGGCCCGTGCGGTCGATCCCGCGAGGTGACCGGCGAACAGAATGGCGAGCGCCAAGTTCGTGAACCTCATCATGACTGTCTTCCGCATATCCATCCTCCGCTTGATCTAGTGAGGGTGATCCGGCAGCACGAGCCCGAACGTTCTGGTCAGATCCGCCACTTGTTCGGGCGAGAGATAGCGCGGGTTCAGCCCGCGCAGCAGCAGATAGAGTTTTGCGGTCTCCTCCAGCTCCTCGGTCGCGAACACCGCGGCTTCCAGCGTGTCGCCGGAGACCACAGGGCCGTGATTGGCGAGCAGCACCGATGAATATTTGCCGGCGAGCCCTTTGATCGCATCGGCGACGGCGGGATCGCCGGGGCGATAGTACGGCACCAGGGCGGTCTGGCCGCACTTCATCACGTAATAGGCCGTCATCGGCGGCAGCGCGGCGCGCGGGTCGATCTCGGGCAGCATCGACAGCGCGACCGAATGGGTCGAGTGCAGGTGCACCACGGCGCCTGCGCTCGTGCGCGTCTGGTAGAGCGCGGTGTGCAGTGGCACTTCCTTGGTCGGGGCGTCACCGGAGAGGAGGCGGCCATTGCCGTCGAGCCGCGACATTTTCGCCGGATCGAGGAAGCCGAGCGAGGCGTTGGTCGGCGTCACCAGCCAGCCGCCGTCGTCGAGCCGGACACTGATATTGCCTGAGGAGCCCGGCGTCAGCCCGCGCTCGAACAGCGAGCGGCCGAAACGGCAGATGTCCTCACGAAGCTTTGTTTCGCTCATCCGGTTTCGCCCACCTGATTTCGCCCACTTATTTTGCCTTGGCGCTATCCGTTTTCCGCTTTGTCTCATGCTTTGGCAGCGCGGCCAAGCCGTGATAGGCAAGCAGCAACGAGCATGATCGGCGAATTGCCAGCCGGTTTTCCGAAAATGCTCAAACAAGTAAAAATGTTTGGGGATCGCCGCATGTCCAGTTCCGCAACACCACACGTCGCCGTCATCGGGCTGGGCTCGATGGGATACGGCATGGCGACCTCGCTCAAGCGCGCCGGCTTCGTCGTGACCGGCTGCGACGTCTCGGCCGATGCCGTCGCGCGTTTCGTGGCTGATGGCGGCAAGGGCGCGAAAACGCCGGCTGAAGCGGCCAAGGATGCCGACATCGTCGTCAGCGTCGTGGTCAATGCGGCGCAGACCGAAGCCATCCTGTTCGGCAAGGACGGCGCCGCCGAGACGCTGGCCAAGGACGCGGTCTTTATTTCCTCGGCGACCATGGACCCCGATATCGCGCGGCGGCTCGCAAAGCAGCTCGAGGCGACCGGCCGGCACTATCTCGATGCCCCGATCTCCGGCGGCGCGCAGCGCGCGGCACAGGGCGAGCTGACGATCCTGGCGTCTGGCAGCGCGGCGGCGTTCGCAAAGGCGCGCCCGGCGCTGGATGCGATGGCGGCAAAGCTCTACGAGCTCGGCGACGCCGCCGGGCAGGGCGCTGCGTTCAAGATGATCAACCAGCTGCTGGCCGGCGTGCACATCGCGGCCGCCTCGGAGGCGATCGCGTTTGCCGCCAAGCAGGGCCTCGACATCCGCAAGGTCTATGAGGTGATCACGGCCTCGGCCGGCAATTCCTGGATGTTCGAGAACCGCATGCCGCATGTGCTCGACGGCGACTATGCGCCGCGCAGCGCGGTGGAGATATTCGTGAAAGACCTCGGCATCATCCAGGACATGGCGCGCAATGCGCGCTTCCCGGTGCCGGTCTCGGCCGCGGCGTTGCAGATGTTCCTGATGACCGCGGCGGCCGGCATGGGCCGCGACGACGACGCCTCGGTGGCGCGGATGTATGCCCAGGTCACCGGCACCAAGCTTCCCGGCGCCAAATAAGAGGATCTTGCAATGCCCCGCTTTGCCGCCAACCTCACCATGATGTTCAACGAGGTGCCGTTCCTCGACCGCTTCGACGCGGCGGCGAAAGCGGGCTTCACCTCAGTGGAGTTCCTGTTTCCCTACGACCATCCGGCCGAGGAGATCGGCAAGCGCCTGAAGGCCAACGGACTAACGCAGGCGCTCTTCAACCTGCCGCCGGGTGACTGGAATGCCGGTGAGAAGGGCTTTGCCGCGCTGCCGGATCGCTTCGCCGACTTGCAGCAGAGCCTGAAGACCGCGCTGCCCTATGCGCAGGCGACCGGCGTCAAGCGGGTGCATCTGATGGCGGGGATCGCCGACCGCAGCGATCCCAAAGCGGTCGCGGCATTTCGCAAATCGGTGGCGCGTGCCGCGGAGTTCTTCGCGCCGCACGGCCTCGACGTCGTGATCGAGCCGATCAATCCGCGCAACGTGCCCGGCTACTTCCTCAACGACTTCATCTTCGCGCGCGACCTGATCAACGAGCTCGGGATTGCGAACCTCAAGCTGCAGTTCGATATCTATCACTGCCAGATCATCCATGGCGACGTCACGATGCGGTTGCGCGAGATGATGCCGATCATTGGCCACATCCAGATCGCCTCGATCCCCTCGCGCAACGAGCCGGATGGCGAGGAGCTGAACTATCCGTTCCTGTTCGGCGAGCTCGACCGGCTCGGCTATGGCGGCTTCGTCGGCTGCGAATACAATCCGCGGGCCAGGACCACTGATGGTCTCGCCTGGTTCAAGCCCTATGCCGGAGTGAAGCCGTGACCTCAGCCGGAAAACTCTCGCTTGGCTGCATCGCCGACGACTATACCGGCGCCTCCGACCTCGCCAACACGCTGACCCGCGCCGGCCTGCGCACGGTGCAGACCATCGGGGTGCCCGCAGACGATCTCGCGCTGCCCGAGGTCGATGCCGTCGTGGTGTCGCTGAAGAGCCGCTCGATCGAGGCCGGCCTGGCCGTGACGCGTTCGCGCGCGGCGGAAACCTGGCTGCGCGGCCGGGGCGCCTCTCACATCCTGTTCAAGATCTGCTCGACCTTCGATTCCACCGATGCCGGCAATATCGGTCCGGTGATGGACGCGCTGCGTGCCGATTCCAAGGACAGCATCGTGCTGGTGACGCCGGCGTTCCCGGAAACCGGCCGCACCGTCTACCAGGGCAATCTGTTCGTTGGCTCCGTGCCGCTGAACGAGAGCCCGCTGAAGGACCACCCGCTCAACCCGATGCACGATTCCAATCTGGTGCGCGTGCTGGCGCGCCAGAGCAAGACCAGGGTCGGCCTGGTCGATCTCGCGACGCTGAGCCGCGGTGCGGAGGCGGTGCGCGGTAAGCTGGCCGAGCTCGCGCAGGGCGGCATCGGCGCCGCGGTCGTCGACGCGGTGTTCGACCGTGACCTCGAGACCATCGGGCAGGTGGCGCTGGATCATCGTCTCTCGGTCGGTGCCTCCGGGATCGGGCTCGGATTGGCGCGGGCGCTGGTCGCTGCCGGCAAGGCCAGATCGAATGCAGCGGATGCGCAGCCCGCGGCGGCAATCGGCGGCCCGGCGGCCTGCCTCGCCGGCAGTTGCTCGCAGGCGACCCTGCGCCAGATCACCAACGCCGAGAAGGTGATGCCGGTCCTGCACCTCGATCCCGAGCGGGTGGTTGCCGGCAGGGATGAGGCGCAGCGCGCGCTCGCCTGGGCCAAAGATCGGCTTGGGTCAGGGCCGATCCTGATCGCGAGCAGCTCTAGCCCGGATGAGGTGGCAGCTCTGCAATCGCGTCATGGCCGCGATGCAGCCGGACATGCCATCGAGCAGGCGATGGCCGACATCGCGGAGGGGCTGGTGCAGTCGGGGGTGCACAGGCTGGTGGTCGCCGGTGGTGAAACTTCAGGCGCCGTGGTCGACCGCCTCGGTATCCCGGGATTTCTGGTCGGCGCGGAAATCGCCGCAGGCGTGCCGGTTCTGCGCGCAGTCGGCACCAAGACCGGCGCGATGGTGCTTGCCCTCAAATCAGGCAATTTCGGCGGGCCGGAGTTCTTCTCGGACGCGCTGGCATTGATGCCGTGACATGATGCGGCCATCGCGCATCATGTCACGGCGGTGACAGCGCGTCTCAGTAGTTCAACGGGGAAACAAATTAACCCTACTTAAGGAGGGGGGCTGGCTTTGATATGTGCGGCGCACCGCCGCGCCCCTAGCCATTCGATTGGGCTTCGCGAGCCCGATATCAAGAGACCCCACGATGTTCGCCAAATACTCGATCCGCGCCAAGATCATTGCCGTGGTTGCGTTCCTGCTTGTCGCGATGACCGGCATGGGCCTGCTGGCGGTCGTGAACTTGAGGTCGATCAATGCCAACACCGTCGACGTCACGACAAGCTGGCTGCCGAGCGTGCGGGCGCTGGGCGATTTGCGCGCCGGTGTCATCACCTACCGCAACGTGATCCGCGAGCACATGCTGTCCGAGACGCTGGAGGACAAGCTGGCGCAGGAAAAGACCCTCGCGACGGTGGTCGAAGCAAACCTCAAGGCGCGTGCGGTCTATGAGCCGCTGATCACCTCGCCTGAGGAGCGCGCGCTCTACAACCAGTGGGTCGACGCCTGGACCCGCTACAAGAAGGGCACCGAGGAGGTCATGGCGCTGTCGCGCAAGGACGTCGGCAAGATGCCGCGCGAAGCGCATGAGCTGAACGCCAAGACGGTGAACAAGATCGGCCTCGAGTCCGATGAGATCCTGCGCAAGGACATCGACCTCAACAATGCCGGTGCCGACACGGCGGCGCAGGCTGCGTCGAACAGCTACGCATCGGCCGTCATGCTGCTCGCGATGATCCTTGGCGCCGCCATCATCGTCGGCGTCGGCGTCAGCTTCCTGATGATCCGTGACGTCTCCGCCGGCATCGCCTCGATCGTGAGCCCGATGCAGGCGCTGGGCCGCGGTGACCTCACCGCAAACGTGCCGCACCAGGGTGAGAAGACCGAGATCGGCGCGATGGCCGATACGCTGCAGGTGTTCAAGGAAGCTCTGGTTGCGAAGAAGGCGGCCGACGAGGCCGCCGCCGTCGACGCCGAAGCAAAGATCGAGCGCGGCCGCCGCGTCGACGCCATCACCCGCAATTTCGAGCAGATGATTGGCGAGATCGTGCAGACCGTGTCGTCGGCCTCGACCCAGCTCGAAGCCTCGGCCTCTACGCTGTCGTCGACCGCCCGGCGTTCGCAGGAACTGACCACCTCGGTTGCCGCGGCGTCCGAGGAAGCCTCGACCAACGTCCAGTCGGTCGCCTCGGCGACCGAAGAGCTGTCGTCGTCGGTGACCGAGATCAGCCGCCAGGTGCAGGAATCGGCGCGGATGGCCGGCGACGCCGTCGGCCAGGCGCGCACCACCAATGATCGCGTCAGCGAGCTGTCGAAGGCTGCCGCGCGCATCGGCGACGTGGTCGAGCTGATCAACACGATTGCCGGCCAGACCAATCTGCTGGCGCTGAACGCGACCATCGAGGCGGCGCGCGCCGGCGAGGCCGGCCGCGGCTTCGCGGTGGTGGCGTCCGAAGTGAAAGCGCTGGCCGAGCAGACCGCCAAGGCGACCGGCGAGATCGGCCAGCAGATCGCCGGCATCCAGACCGCGACCCAGGAGTCGGTCGGTGCCATCAAGGAGATCTCGTCGACCATCGAGAAGCTGTCGGAGATCTCGTCCACCATCGCTGCCGCAGTCGAAGAGCAGGGCGCGGCAACGCAGGAGATTTCCCGCAACGTGCAGCAGGCGGCGCAGGGCACCCAGCAGGTCTCGGCCAACATCACCGATGTGCAGCACGGCGCCAACGAAACCGGCTCGGCTTCCAGCCAGGTGCTGTCGGCGGCACAGTCGCTGTCGGGCGACAGCAACCGCCTCAAGCTCGAGGTCGGCAAGTTCCTCGAGGCCGTCCGCGCCGCCTGACACAGTTGAAGCATCGATCCTCGGAAAATGCCCGGCCGATAGGCTGGGCATTTTTCTTTGCACATGCTGAGCTCAGTAGTTCCACGCAACGCGCGATTAACGATCCGTAGTTTCACGCGCGGTACTGTGCCGCATAGCGACGCGGCCTGACCGCACAGAATCGCGAACTCCATTCCAAATCCAAACGAGGCACCCGGATGATGTTCCTGGCGAGATTCCGCATTCTCACGAAGATACTGGCGATTGTGGGCGGTCTCTCGATCATCGCCGGGATGCTCGCCTATCTTGGAATCTCCTCGCTGAAGTCACTCAGCGACCGCGGCGTCGTTACGGCGCGGGCCGCGGAGCGCGCACTGCTGTCGTCGCAGGCCAACCAGAACGTGCTGGCGATCAATCGCGCCGAGTTCCGCAGCGCGCTCGATCCGCGCGACGAGAACCGGCTCTCGGCACGAGGCGTGATCGACGAACAGCTCAAATTGCTCGACCAGCGCCTTGGCGAGATCAGCAAGACCCAGGATCCGCAGACCATCGCGCTGCTGTCCGGCGTACGCTCCGCGCAGTCCGCCTACCAGGCGCAGCTGAAGCAGACGCTTGATGCGGTCGACGGCGCGCGGGCGGCCGATCTGACCCAGTCCGCCGAGAAGCTGCGCGACGTCGCGATGAAAAGCCGTGCGGCCGCGGAAGAGCTTCAGGCCAAGGTTCGGGCGGTCGCGGACCGCCAGGATCAGCGGGTCAGGGACAATGTGAAGGCCAACGAGCAGGAATACGCCTCGACCTCGGAGCTGTTGATCCTGCTCGCCGCATCGGGCGTCCTGCTCGGTCTGCTGTTCGGCTTCGTGGTCGGACAATATGGTGTCGCAAAACCGATCCGCGCCGTGGTCGAGCTGCTGCAGCAGCTTGCCAATGGCCAGTATGACACCCCGGTGGGTGGCACCGATCGCCGCGATGAGGTCGGCGACGTCGCCAAGACCGCGCTGGTCTTCAAGGACAACGGCCTTGCCAAGGTCCGGATGGAGCACGAGCAGAAGGAAATGGAAGCGCGCGCCGCCGCGCAGCGCCGCACCGACATGCTCCAGCTGGCCGACGGCTTCGAGCGCGCGGTCGGCGAGATCGTCGAAACCGTCGCATCCGCCTCGAACGAGCTCGAAGCGTCCGCGACCACGCTGACCTCGACCGCCGAGCGCTCGCAAAGCCTTGCGACCACCGTCGCCAGTGCCTCGGAGGAAGCGAGCACCAACGTCCAGTCGGTGGCGTCGGCAACCGAGGAGCTGTCGTCTTCGGTCAACGAGATCAGCCGCCAGGTGCAGGAGTCGGCGCGGATGGCGAGCGATGCGGTCGGTCAGGCCCGTGCGACCAACGACCGGGTCGGGGAGTTGTCGAAGGCGGCCGCCCGGATCGGCGACGTGGTCGAGCTCATCAACACCATCGCCGGCCAGACCAACCTGCTGGCGCTGAACGCGACCATCGAGGCGGCGCGTGCCGGCGAGGCCGGACGGGGCTTCGCGGTGGTGGCATCCGAGGTCAAGGCGCTCGCGGAGCAGACCGCCAAGGCGACCGGCGAGATCGGCCAGCAGATCGCCGGCATCCAGGCCGCGACCGAGGATTCCGTGAACGCGATCCGCGCGATCGGCTCGACCATCGAGCGGCTGTCGGAAATCTCGTCCACCATCGCCGCCGCGGTCGAGGAGCAGGGCGCGGCGACCCAGGAAATCTCCCGCAATGTGCAGCAGGCGGCACAGGGCACTCAGCAGGTTTCGGCCAACATCACCGACGTGCAGCACGGCGCCAACGAAACCGGCTCGGCCTCGAGCCAGGTGCTGTCGGCGGCACAGTCGCTGTCGGGGGACAGCAGCCGGCTCAAGCTCGAGGTCGGCAAGTTCCTCAACGCCGTCCGCGCCGCCTGATCCGGCGCCAACCGGGCAGGGCGGCCGGGATCGTTCTCCTGGCAACCAGTCGCAGCGTGGTGGACCGGCCGGCTCACCACGCTTTGCATTTTCGCAGAGCTGCGATGCGCTAACCTACTGGCGGCCGCAACGGCGTGCTCGCCTTGCTCGCATTGGCAGCAGAGCCGTCTCTTTTTGCCGATGATCCGAGTGCCGATTGACGGCAAGCTGCCCGGCACGGTCGATCGAAGCGTGCGGCGTCACTGCGCTATGCCAAGGAAGTGAAGGCCGCCGCGGCTCCACAGGTTGGCGTTTTGCCCGGCATCGGGTAAATCGGCCGCTATCGGAACGGCTTTTGCAATGTCGATTCCTCTGCCTGGGCGGGCTTCATTTCGGGAATGCTGCTTTTATGATCGCACTGGTCCGTATCGCGCTGAGCCGGCCATATACTTTCGTCGTGCTCGCGATCCTGCTGTTGATTATCGGACCGCTGGCGGCGCTGCGCACGCCGACCGACATCTTTCCCGAGATCCGCATCCCTGTGATCGGCGTGGCCTGGTCGTACACCGGTCTGCCTCCCGACCAGATGTCGGGGCGTATTACAACTCCGTTCGAACGTGTGCTGACCACGACGGTCAACGACATCGAGCACATCGTTGCGAACTCCTATAACGGCATCGGCATCGTCAAGATCTTCTTCCAGCCCAATGTCGACATCCGCACCGCCAATGCGCAGGTCACCGCGATCTCGCAAACCCTGCTCAAGCAGTTGCCGCCGGGCGCAACGCCGCCGCTGATCCTGAACTACAGCGCCTCGACGGTTCCGATCATCCAGGTCGCGCTGTCGGGCGACGGCCTGACCGAGCAGAACCTTGCGGACATCGGCATCAACCAGCTGCGCACGCCGCTGGTCACGGTGCCCGGCGCCGCGATCCCTTATCCGTATGGCGGCAAGCAGCGCCAGATCCAGATCGACCTCAATTCGACCGCCCTGCAGGCCCGCGGCCTGTCGGGCCAGGACGTCGCCAACGCGCTTGCTGCGCAGAACCTGATCACGCCGGTCGGCACCCAGAAGATCGGCGGTTTCGAATACACCATCAACCTGAATAACTCGCCGCTCCGTATCGAGGAGCTCGGCGACCTGCCGATCAAGACCGTCAACGGCGCCATGGTCTATGTGCGCGACGTCGCCACCGTCCGCGACGGCAACCCGCCGCAGACCAACATCGTCCATGTCGACGGCAACCGCTCGGTGCTGATGATGGTGCTGAAGGCCGGCGCGGTTTCGACGCTGGATATCATCGCCGGCATCAAGCAGAAGGTGATCGACGTCAAGGACCAGCTACCGGACGCGCTCAAGATCGGCTTCGTCGGCGACCAGTCGGTGTTCGTCCGCGGCGCGATCACCGGCGTCGCCTTCGAAGGCGTGATCGCGGCGCTTCTGACCAGTGTCATGATTTTGCTGTTCCTCGGCAGCTGGCGCTCGACCGTCATCATCGCGGTGTCGATCCCGCTGTCGGTGCTCGGCGCGATCATCATGCTGTCCCTGATCGGCGAGACGCTCAACATCATGACGCTCGGCGGCCTTGCGCTCGCGGTCGGCATCCTCGTCGACGACGCCACGGTGACGATCGAGAATATCAACTATCACCTGGAGCAGGGCAAACCGGTCGAGCAGTCGATCCTCGACGGCGCCAACCAGATCGTGACGCCGGCCTTCGTCTCGCTGCTCTGTATCTGCATCGTGTTCGTGCCGATGTTCTTCCTGACCGGCGTGGCGCGCTTCCTGTTCGTGCCGATGGCCGAAGCGGTCATGTTCGCGATGATCTGGTCGTTCCTCCTGTCGCGCACCCTGGTGCCGACGATGGCGAACTATCTGTTGCAGGCGCATGTGCATCACGAGGGCGCGCCGCCGAAGTCGCGCAATCCTTTTGTCTGGTTCCAGCGCGGCTTCGAGGCGCGGTTCGAGCGGATCCGCGGCGGCTATCATGGTCTGCTTGCGATGGCGCTCGGCCACCGCAAGGTGTTCGTCGGCGGCTTCCTTGCGGTCGTGGTGGCATCGTTCCTGCTGGTGCCGTTCCTCGGGCGCAACTTCTTCCCGGCGGTCGATGCCGGCAACATCCTGATGCATGTCCGCACCCAGGTCGGCACCCGCGTCGAGGAAACCGCCAACCAGATGGCGGATGTCCAGAAGGCGATCCGCAAGCTGATCCCGGGCGAGATCGAGACCATGACCGACAACATCGGCATGCCGATCTCCAGCATCAACCTGACCTACAACAACACCGGCGTGATCGGTCCGCAGGATGCCGACATCCAGATCAAGCTGAAGGAAGGTCACAAGCCGACCGAGCAGCATGTGCGCGCACTGCGTGAGCAGTTGCCGCGGCTGTTCCCGGGCACCAGCTTCTCCTTCCTGCCGGCCGACATCGTCAGCCAGATCCTGAACTTCGGCGCGCCGGCGCCGATCGATCTGCAAATCCGCGGCGCCAATATCGAGGCCAACTTCGCCTACGCCAACAGGCTGCTGGCGAAGATCAAACGCATCCCCGGTATCGCCGATGCACGGATCCAGCAGTCGCCGAACAACCCGACCTTCAACATCGATGTCGACCGCACTCGCGCGCAATATGTCGGCCTGACCGAACGCGACGTCACCAACTCGCTGGTCGTCAACCTCGCCGGCTCCTCGCAGGTCGCGCCGACCTATTATCTCAATCCCGATAACGGCGTGTCCTATTCGATCGTGATGCAGACGCCGCAATACCAGATCGACTCGCTGAGTGCGCTGCAGACGCTGCCGATCACCGCGACCGGCAACACCCAGGCGCCGATCCTCGGCGGCATCGCTGACATCAAGCGCGCGACCTCGAGCGCGGTGGTGTCGCAATACGACATCCAGTCGCTGGTGCAGATCTACGCCACCACGCAGGGCCGCGATCTCGGCGGCGTCGCGACCGACGTGCGCCAGCTGATCGCCGACACCGCCAAGGAAGTGCCGAAGGGCTCCTCGGTGGTGCTGCTCGGCCAGGTGCAGACCATGAACTCGGCCTTCACCGGCCTGCTGTTCGGCCTGCTCGGTGCTGTCGTGCTGATCTACTTCCTGATCGTCGTGAACTTCCAGTCCTGGTCGGACCCGTTCGTGATCATCACGGCGCTGCCCGCAGCGCTGGCCGGCATCGTCTGGATGCTGTTCACCACCCAGACCACGCTGTCGGTTCCGGCGCTGACCGGCGCCATCATGTGCATGGGCGTCGCCACCGCCAACAGCGTGCTGGTGATCAGTTTCGCCCGCGAGCGCTATGAGGAGCTCGGCGACCCCGTCGCGGCGGCGCTGGAAGCCGGCTTCGTCCGGTTCCGCCCGGTGCTGATGACCGCGCTCGCCATGATCATCGGCATGGCGCCGATGGCGCTGGGGCTGGGCGAGGGCGGCGAGCAGAACGCCCCGCTGGGCCGGGCCGTGATCGGCGGGCTGATCTTCGCCACGACCGCGACGCTGATGTTTGTTCCCGTGGTATTCAGTATGGTACACAAGAAGCAAGGCGCCAAAGCCGCCGCCTCATCGGAGATTCCGCATGCAGCCCACTGAACAGCGCCCACCGGTGTCCGGCCGGAGACTGGGCATATTCGGCGTGGTTGCACTGGTCGGCGCCGGACTGATCGTCGGCACCGGCATCCGCGCCCGTGAGGAGCAGGACAACAAGCTGAAGGAATGGACCGACGACCAGGCCGTTCCGACCGTCGCGGTGGCGCTGCCTAACGCCCGCGCGCTGAGCCCGACGATCGAGCTGCCGGGCCGGCTCGAGGCCTATTCCCGCGCGCCGATCTACGCCCGGGTGTCCGGCTATCTCAAGACCTGGGACGCCGACATCGGCGCCAAGGTCAAGGCCGGCCAGGTGATCGCCGAGATCGAGGCGCCCGACCTCGACCAGCAATTGCTGCAAGCGCGCGCCGATCTCGCCAGCGCCCAGGCCTCGGCCAAGCTCTCCGAAGCCACGCTGGCCCGGCGCAAGACGCTGGTGGCCTCGAATTTCGTCTCCGCGCAGGAGATCGACGAGCGCACCGCCGACCTCTCCAACAAGAACGGTGCGGTGAAGGCCGGCCAGGCCAATGTCGAGCGGCTGGAAGCGCTCGCCGGCTACAAGAAGATCACGGCGCCGTTCGACGGCGTGGTGACCTCGCGCGACACCGACGTCGGCGCGCTGATCAATGCCGGCGGCAATTCGGGGCCGGCGATGTTCACGGTCTCCGACATCACCAAGCTGCGCGTCTATGTCAACGTGCCGCAGAACTACGTCCCGGCGATCAAGATCGGCGCCAAGGCGACGCTGGCGCTGCCGGATTATCCGAACCGCAGCTTCCAGGCGACGGTGGAAGCCTCCTCGCAGGCGGTCGATGTCGCATCCGGGACCACGCGGATGCAGCTCGGGCTCGACAACTCCTCCGGCGAGTTGATGCCGGGCAGCTATGCCAGCGTGAAGCTGAACCTGCAGCGCGAGTCCACGCCGCTCAGCATTCCCGCCAGCGCGCTGATCTTCAACAGCAGCGGCCTGCGGGTCGCGACCGTCAGCCCCGACGACAAGGTGCTGTTCAAGACCGTGAAGATCGGCCGCGACCTCGGCAAGGAGATCGAGATCGCCACCGGTCTCGCGCCGGACGACCGCATCATCACCGCCCCGCCGGATGGCCTCGCCGACGGCGACCATGTCCGCGTCACCGGTGCCGGCGCCAAGGGCAAGCCGACGACGGCGTCTGAAAAGCAGGATGTGAAGGGGTAGGGGACGGCCCAGCACCGTCTTCGTCGTGGTGCCCGGGCTTTGTCCCGGGCATTTTCGTTGCCGCCGATGCGTAGGGTGGGCAAAGATGCGTAGGGTGGGCAAAGGCGCATCGCGCCGTGCCCACCATCAAGCGCACTGTTCGGGAAGGTGGGCACGCTTCGTTTTGCCCACCCTGGGATCTTAGCAATCCTACGCCACCCGCCATTCCAGCATGCCGTCACCGGCGGTGACGATGTTGCCGGTGCTGCCGACTGGCGTGCGATCCATGTTCTGGAGATACGCCAGCGTCGCGGTGTCGCTCGCCGGGATGCGGCCGAGCGTGCGGCGGCCGTCCTCGGTGCGCAGCATCGTGACGCCGTGCTCGACCTCGCCATTGGCGCGATAGATCACGGTGAAGGCTTCGACCTTGCCTTTGCCCGCCGCCTCCGCGGTAAAGTCGGGCACATCGCGCCGGTTGCGATCGGCTTCCGCCTGCACGGAGGTGTCCTGCTTGAGCACGGCGGTCGGCGCCGCGCGCGACAGCACGAGGCCGTGATGCTTGGTGACGAAGCCGCCCTGGCCGTAGAGCAGGCCGAGCGTGCCGCCGATTCTCAATTTGCGCACCATCGCGCAGGCCGAATGCGTCATGTAGGTGTTGAGCGGCGCGCCGAAGAAGGTGAGGCCGCCGGTCACGGTCGGCTGCACGTCGGCGCCGAGACCGAGCGTCCGGCGCGCCATCTTCGGCACGCAGGGGAAGCAGCTATAGAGCTCGATCGCGTCGAACTTCCGGCCGTCGCCGCCGACGAGATCCATCACCGCCTTCAGCACCGCGGTCTGCGCGTGGCTTTCGACGAACTGGTCTCGGGTCAGATAATCGCGCGGCTCTTCCGCCGAGGCGCCGCCCAGCGGATAGATCAGTTTCTCTTCGGGTACGCCGGCGGCGCGGGCCTTGGCGAGGCTGGTGAGGATCAGCGCGCCGCCCATGTTCACCGTCGGGTTCGCCACCATCAGCTTCGTGTACGGCCAGGCGATCATCCGGTTGTCAGGCGTCGCGGTGGTGATCTCGTCGCCGCTGAACTTCTTCTTCAGCCAGGAGTTCGGATTGTCGGCGGCAACCCGCGCATAGGTCGACCACAGATCGCCCGACTCCTTCAGCGCCTCGCGCGGCGTCTGGCCCCAATGCGCCGAGGTCGCGGACTCATAGAGCGGATAGACCGTGATCGGCCTGAACACGCCGAGCGTCACGGCCATCGGCTTCTGGAAGGCGGCGCCGCGCTTCGGCTCCTCGACGTCATGCGCGAACGGCGTCCACGGCAATTCGACGCCGGCGCGCTGCGCCTTGGTCGCGGTCGACTGCGCCTCCGCGCCGCACACCGCGGCGACGCTGCATTCGCCGCGCGCGATGCGCTGCGCCGCTTCGTGCAGATAGCGGATCGGGCTCTCGCCGCCGACCGGGCCGTAATAGAGATGCGCGGGCGCGATGCCGAGCCGCGCGGCGAGCTGTTTCTCGGGATCGCGATAGCGCCAGCTCAGGAAGTTGACGACGTCGAGCGACTGCACGTCGGCGAGCAGCTTTGCGCCGCTGTCGGCCTCGGCGCGCTTCAGCGCTTCTTCCAGCAGGGTGAGCGGCTCGAGGCCGGCTGCGATGTCCTTGGGACGATCGACGATTTCGCCGACGCCGACGATGACGGGAATACGGTCTTCGGGGATATGAGATGCGGTCATTCTTCTTGCTTCACTTTCTAGGTCACCACGCCGTCGCCCTTCGAGGCGCGCAAGGGCGCGCACCTCCAGCGACAACGGCTTCGCCGTTGCGCGGGGGTGACGGCTACGCGCACACCGTCATCCTGAGGAGCGGCCACTTGGCCGCGCCTCGAAGGATGAGCCACGTATTCGATCACTCCGCCACCAGCGCGTTCATGTGCTCGACGGCCTCGACGAACTCTTCCTTGAATTCCTGCACCACGGCGCCGGCCGACTTCACGCTGTCGACCAGGCCGACGCCCTGGCCGACGAAGTAGCTGACGAGATCGCGAGCCTTCTCGTTGCCGGCGGCAGCGGCGCGGTCGATGGCGTTGAAGGCGTCGCGGCTGATGATGCTCTGCAGCGGCATCGGCAATGCGCCGGGGCTGTCCGGCGAGCGGTCCCAGGCGTCGGTCCACACCGAGCGGAGCTGCCGCGCCGGCTTGCCGGTGCGGCCCTTGGAGCGGATCGCGTCGCGCGAGGAGGCCGCGATCATCTTCTCGCGGAAAATCTCGGAGGTTTCCGACTCCACGGTGGCGAGCCACACCGAGCCGGTCCAGGCGCCGGCTGCGCCCATCGCCATGCAGGCCGCCATCTGGCTGCCGGTCATGATGCCGCCGGCGGCGAGCACCGGCACGTCGCGAATCTTTTTGACCGCCTTGATCACCTCGGGCACCAGCACCATGGTCGAGACCTCGCCGCAATGGCCGCCGGCCTCGGTGCCCTGCGCAACGAGGATGTCGACACCGGCTGCGACCTGGCGCAGCGCGTGCTCCTTGGAGCCGATCAGCGCCGCGACCGGTACGTCGTGCTTGCGACCCATCTCGATCATCGCCTTCGGCGGCACGCCGAGCGCGTTCGCGATCAGCCGGATCGGATGGCGGAACGAGACCTCGAGCAGTTGCAGCGCGGTCTCGGCGTCGAACGGCTGCGGCTGGTTATCGGCGACATTGCGGCTGGTCAACTCGATGTCGTATTTCTTGAGGAGATTGCGAGTGAAGTCGCGATGCTCCTGCGAGACGCGCGCCTCGAGGCTCTTCCAGGTGACGTTCTTCTCACCGGCAGTGGAGATGTTCTCCGGGATCAGCACGTCGATGCCATAGGGCTTGCCATCGACATGCGCGTCGATCCACTTCAGTTCCTGTTCAAGCGTCTCCGGCGAATGCGCGGTCGCACCGAGCACGCCGAAGCCACCGGCGCGGCTGACCGCCGCCACCACGTCGCGGCAATGGCTGAACGCGAGCAGGGGGAATTCGATGCCCAGCATGTCGCAGATCGGTGATTTCATGGACTGGTTTTCTCCCGGCGGCTGTTTGTTGTGCTCGTTGGCATCAGCCTCCGCGACGCTAGCGCAGGACGGTCAGCGAAGCCAAGCGGGTTTCGGCCGCGGCGATCTTGCGTGCAGGCGCTGCTTGGCTGCATCGCTCGCAGCGCATTCCGCTGGATAGAAAATGCGATCCGGCGGGGGTGGGCAAAGCCGGGCGTGCCCACCATCTAGTGCGGGCATGCGGATGGGCGCGGCGGTCGCCGCACCATGGAAAAATGGAAACCGGGAGCCAACGACGTGACTGACACCTCTGCCTACGAGCCGCCGAAAGTCTGGACCTGGAACAAGGAGAGCGGCGGGCGCTTCGCCAGCATCAACCGGCCGATCGCGGGTCCCACCCATGACAAGGAACTGCCGGTCGGCCGTCATCCATTGCAGCTCTATTCGCTGGCGACGCCGAACGGCGTCAAGGTCACCGTGATGCTGGAAGAGCTGCTCGCGGCAGGGCACAAGGGCGCGGAGTACGACGCCTGGCTGATCAAGATCGACGGCAACCAGTTCGGCAGCGGCTTCGTTGCGGTCAATCCGAACTCGAAGATCCCGGCGCTGATGGACCGTAGCGGGAAGGAGCCGATCCGGGTGTTCGAGTCGGGCTCGATCCTGGTCTACCTCGCGGAAAAATTCGGCGCCTTCCTGCCGACCGACGTCAAGACCCGCGCCGAAACCTTCTCCTGGCTGTTCTGGCAGATGGGCTCGGCGCCCTATCTCGGTGGTGGCTTCGGGCACTTCTATGCCTACGCCCCGACCAAGATCGAATACGCCATCGATCGCTTCGCGATGGAAGTGAAGCGCCAACTCGACGTGCTCGATCGCCGGCTCGCCGATAACGAATATCTTGCCGGCGATGTCTACACCATCGCCGACATGGCGGTGTGGCCCTGGTACGGCGGCCTCGCCAAGGGGCTGCTCTATGGCGGCGGCGAATTCCTCTCGGTGCAGGACTACAAGAACGTGCAGCGCTGGACCGACGCGATCGCGGCACGGCCCGCAGTCAAGCGCGGCCGCATGGTCAACCGCACCTGGGGCGAGCCGTCGAGCCAACTCCACGAGCGTCATGAGGCCAGCGACTTCGAGACCAAGACGCAGGACAAGGTCGAGCAGGCGGCGTCGTAGGCGTAGCTTTGTAATCGCTGCGTAGGGCGGATTAGCGAAGCGTAATCCGCCGTTATGTCCGGAAGAAGTTGGCGGGTTACGCCTTCGGCTAACCCGCCCTATGCTTTTCGCGCATTATCCCAACAAATCGTCATACTCCGGATGCTTCTTCATGAAGCCCTGGATGAACTCGCACTTCACGACGAGCTTGACGCCCTGCGTGCGTACCGCATCGAGCGTGGCACGCGCGATCTTGGAGCCGATGCCGCGGCCGCCGAGCTCCGGCGGCACTTCGGTATGAACCAGCGTGATCGTGTCCGGCGTCTTGCGGTAGACCACGAAGGCGGTAGCGCCGTCGACGGCGAGCTCGAACCGGCTCTGCGCCGCGTTGTCCCGAAATGCTTCACTCATTGTGTTGTCCTCGGCTATTTCGTCTTTGCCCCTTCGGCCGCGGGAAATACCACGCGGTCGTCGGTGCGGCAGTAGCGATCGGCGAACATGCGGCCGATCGGGTGGTAGCGGTCCATGTGGACGCGCATTGCATCATGGTCCCACAATTCGTCGCGGATGTGGAAGTGAATGCCTTCGCCCATGATCAGCTCGCGGTCGCCATTGACGTCAATCAGCTTCCAGGTCTTGCACTCCATCGCGAACGGCGCGTCGGCAAGCCGGGGCACCGCGATCTTGCTGGATGGCGCGAGCTTCAGCCCGAGATAATCAGGCTCGCCGATCTCGGGCGGGAAGTCGCCCGAGCTCTCGTGCATGGCGCGTGCCAGGGGCTCGTCGGTGAGGTTGACCACGAACTCGCCTGATCGTTGGATGTTGATCATGGTGTCCTTCTCGCGGCCGTCCGGCCGGCGATTGACCGCGAACATGCAGAGCGGCGGATCCTCGCAGAACACGTTGAAGAACGAGAACGGCGCCGCGTTGACCACGCCGTCAGCGTTTTGGCTTGTTACCCAGGCGATCGGCCGCGGCAGCACGAAGGAAGTCAGCACCTTGTAGCGTTCGCGCTGGGTGAGGTCGCTTGCGGCGTATTCCATGGGATGATCCGAATGTGGGATGGGTTAGCGACTTGTCCGCCGTAGCTCGAAGAGCGAAGGCGCAAGCGTAACCCGCCGCTGGCGAACCGCAAAGTAAAAGGCGGGTTACGCTTGCGCTAACCCGCCTTATAATTTCGTTCAGACTTCCGAATAATAGAATTATGCCGCTGAGTTGCCCGACATGTCAAGTTGCCGTGTCGAGTGCCGGCACGCCGGCCGGCTACTTTGCATGGGGTTGTTTTCGATGTTTTGGCAGCACGCCGCTGCCGAGGTAGCCGTGGGGTGGGCAAAGCGAAAGCATGCCCACCCCACAAAGCATGCTTACGTCATGCTCAGTTCGTGGCGGCCGACCACCATCCAGTGCACCTCGTCCGGACCGTCAGCGAAGCGCAGATGGCGGACGTCCTGGTACATCTCGCCGAGCGGCGACCACTGCGAGATGCCGGTGGCGCCGTGCATCTGGATCGCCTGGTCGATCACCTTGCAGGCGCGCTCGGGCACCATGGCCTTGACCATCGAGACCCAGACGCGGGCTTCCTTGTTGCCGAGCACGTCCATCGCCTTGGCCGCCTTCAGCACCATCAGCCGCATCGCCTCGATTTCGCAGCGCGCCTGGGCGATGATCTGCATGTTGCCGCCGAGATGGGCGATCTTCTTGCCGAACGCTTCGCGGGTCAGGCCACGCTGCACCATCATGTCGAGCGCCTTCTCGGCCTTGCCGATGGTGCGCATGCAATGATGGATGCGGCCCGGTCCGAGGCGGACCTGCGAGATCTCGAAGCCGCGGCCTTCGCCGAGCAGCATGTTCTCCTTCGGCACCTTGCAATTGTTGAAGCGCAGATGCATGTGGCCGCGCGGCGCATGGTCATGGCCGAACACATGCATGGGCCCAAGGATCTCGACGCCGGGGGTGTCGATGGGGACCAGGATCTGCGACTGCTGCTTGCTCGGCGCCGCGTCGGGATTGGTCTTCACCATCACGATCATGATCTTGCAGCGCGGATCGCCGGCGCCGGAGATGTAATACTTCTCGCCGTTGATCACCCACTCGTCGCCGACCAGCTTGGCGGTGGTCGAGATGTTCTTGGCGTCGGAGGAGGCGACGTTCGGCTCGGTCATCGCATAGGCCGAGCGGATCTCGCCGTTGAGCAGCGGCTTCAGCCACTTCTCCTTCTGCGCCTTGGTGCCGACGCGCTCCAGCACCTCCATGTTGCCGGTGTCGGGCGCCGAGCAGTTCATGGTCTCGGAGGCCAGCGGGCTCTTGCCGAGCTCGGCGGCGATATAGGCGTAGTCGAGGTTGTTGAGGCCGTCGCCGGTCTCGGCATCGGGCAGGAAGAAGTTCCAGAGGCCGACTTCCTTGGCCTTGTCCTTGGCCTTCTGCAGGATCGCGAGCTGCTCGTCGGTGAAGCTCCAGCGGTTCGTCTTCTTCTCGCCGGCGCGATAGAACTCGACCGACATCGGGTCGACGGTGTCGCGGATGAACTGCTTCACATGATCGTAGAGCGGGCGGACCTTGTCCGACATCCGCAGATCATTGAGCTCGTCGCCCGGATTGAGCGTGTAGTTCGTAGTGCGCGGCACATAGGCATGTTTCATTGTCTTTTCTCCCTCGCGAAGGCGCGTTTCGCGGCGGACAATAGACGCGTGCGGCGCGAAGCGCGAGCACCGATTTCGTACGAGCGCTACCGCATCGCGGAATATCGCGACGGCGTTTCAAACGTTGTTTGAACGCCGCCGCTCGCGACGCTTTTTGGATCGCCTAGCCAGAGCGTCAGGGCATCCGATGCATTGCGCAGATCTTGTTGCCGTCGAGGTCGCGCAGATAGGCGAGGTAGAGCTTGACGCCATTGCCTTCGCGGACGCCCGGCGGGTCCTCGCAGGGCTTGCCGCCATTGGCGACGCCGGCGGCGTGCCAGGCCTCGACCTGCTCCGGCGAAGAGCAGGCAAAGCCGATTGTGCCGCCATTGGCGTGCGTCGCCGGCTCGCCGTTGATCGGCTTGGTCACCATGAAGATGCCGGCCTTGGTGAGATACATGATGCGGTACCCGTCGACCCGGGCCGGCCGGACGCCGAGCGTGCCAAGCAGCGCATCGTAGAACGCCTTGGCCTTGTCGAGATCGTTGGTGCCAACCATCACGTGTGAAAACATCTGAAATATCCTCTCTGCTTGCTTAAGAAAGTCGCCTCGTGCGTCCCTACGGCAAGAACGCTAGCAGCAGTTTTGTTTCGACGGAAGCGACGCGGCGTCGCTCCCTCAGCTTCAGAAGAGGGCAGGTAGACACAAGACTCGGGCACGTCTGCGCCGCGATGGTGCGGGTGTATGTTTCACCAGCCGCGCCACAATCTCACTGTCGTCCCTGCGAAAGCAGGGACCCATAACCACGACCGTGCATTGTTGCAGGTGGTCGGAACGACGAGTCCCGATAACAACATCCGCCGCGGAGTATGGGTCCCTGCTCCCGTGCGCAATTGCGCACTAGGCAGGGACGACAGCCGTGGATGCGGACGCAGCGCAGCTCTCAGAACGCCGTATACCCACCATCAATCACAAAGCAGTCCGCCGTATGATACGACGACGCCTTGCTCATGAGGTAGACGGCGATGCCGCCGAAATCGCTCGGCTCGCCGAAGCGGCGCACCGGGATGCGCGGCATCACGTTGGCGACGAACTTGTCGTTGGCCATGATGCCGGCGGTCATGTCGCTCTTGATCCAGCCGGGCAGGATCGCGTTGGCGGTGACGCCGTGGCGGGCGAGCTCGACGCCGAGCGCGCGGCACAGCGCGTTCAGCGCGGCCTTGGTGCCGGCATAATGCTCGTTGCGCGCGGTGCCGAACAGCGAGGCGAGGCTCGAGGTTGCGACCAGCCGGCCGAACCGGTCGCCGGCTTCGGACCGCTCGGTCATGTGGCGTGCCGCAGCCTGGAACACATGAAACACGCCGTCGAGATTGGTCGCGAACATCCTGCGCCATTCCTCCTCGGTGCGGTCGATGAAGGAGCGCCGTCCGCCGCCGCCGATGCCGGCATTGGCGAAGCAGCCGTCGACGCGGCCGAAGGTGTCGAGCGTTGCCTTCATTGCGGTCTTGACCGAGCCGGGATCGCTGACGTCGCAGAATTGCGTCGAGACCTTGCCGGGCCCGGCCTTCATCGAGGCCGCGGCGTTGGCGTTTTTTTCCGCGTTGCGGCCCCAGATCGCGACGTTGCAGCCGGCGGCGTTCAGCGCCTGCGCGATGCCGAGGCCGATGCCGCCATTGCCGCCAGTGATGACAGCGACGCGGCCGGTGAGATCGAAGATGCCACTCATTGGGGTTTCCATTTGGTTTGGTGCGCGCTAATCACGCGTTCACGGATGGGCTTGCCGCCGACCATGGACAAGCCCGGCACAAAAATCAAATATGGGTCGAAGCATCGACCTACCGCGGTACCAACCGCCGAAGCAACGTAAAGAGGAAACCATGCAGTTCAAGCACGTCACGCTCGACTTCGACGGATCGGTCGCGATCCTCAGGCTCGACCATCAGGAGGTCATGAACGCGGTCTCGATCGACATGCTGGGCGGGCTTGCCGAGGCGCTCGATGCGATCGACGACAAGCGCGACGAGGTGCGCTGCCTGGTGATCACGGGCGCCGGCCGCGCGTTCTGCACCGGCGCCAATCTGCAGGGCCGCAACCAGCAGCAGAAGCCCGGCAGGAGCAACGCCGGCGCGGCGCTGGAGACCGCGTTCCATCCGTTCCTCCGCCGATTGCGTAAGCTGCACTGTCCGATCGTGACCGCGGTGAACGGTCCGGCTGCCGGCGCCGGGATGAGTTTTGCATTGATGGGCGACCTCATCCTGTGCGCGCGCTCGTCGTATTTCCTGCAGGCGTTCCGCCGCATTGGCCTGGTGCCGGATTGCGGCTCGACCTGGCTGCTGCCGCGGCTGATCGGCAAGGCGCGTTCGGTCGAGCTGTCGCTGCTCGGCGAGCGGCTGCCGGCCGAGAAGGCGCTGGAATGGGGCCTCGTCAACCGCGTCTATGACGACGCCGCGCTGATGGAAGAGACGATGAAGATGGCGCACGATCTCGCCAACGGCCCGACGGTGGCGCTGTCGCTGATCCGCAAGCTCTATTGGGACAGCCCGGAAAACACCCTCGAGGATCAGCTCAATCTGGAATTCGAGTCGCAGCGGATCGCGGGCGGCGCCGAGGATTTCAAGGAAGGTGTCACCGCGTTCCTCGAGAAGCGGCCGGCGAAGTTCAAGGGCAAATGATCGAGACCGAACTCAGGCGCTGCGTCGCCGCGTTTCATCCGGGCGCGACCGGTGTTACGGGCGCCGCAAAACTCTCCGGCGGCGCCAGCCAGGAGACCTGGACATTCGACATCGTGCACCCGGACGGCACGATCGGCGCCATCCTGCGCCGCGCGCCGCCGGGCTATGGTGCTGCGCCCGGCCGCGCCGCCGGTCTCGATGCGGAGGCCACGCTGATGCAGCTCGCGCATGACGCGGGCCTGCCGTCGCCGAAGGTGATGCACGTGCTGACGCCGGAGGACGGCCTTGGCCGCGGCTTCATCATGGCGCGGGTCGAAGGTGAGACCATCGCGCGGAAAATTTTGCGCGACGAGGAATATGCCAATGCGCGGCCGATGCTGGCGCGCCAGCTCGGCCGCGTCATCGCCGGCATCCACGGCCTGCCGCAGGCCAAGCTGCCGAAGCTGCGCAGCCTGACGGCGACCAAGGAGATCGAGGATCTCTCCCGCGAATATCACAGCTTCAACTGGCCGCGGCCGGTGTTCGAGCTGGCGCTGCGCTGGCTGCGCGATCACGATCCCGGGCCGTCGTCCGAGGTGACGCTGGTGCATGGCGATTTCCGCCACGGCAACCTGATCATCGGTCCTGACGGGGTCCGCGCGGTGCTCGACTGGGAGCTCGCGCATTTCGGTGATCCGATGGAGGATCTCGGCTGGATCTGCGTCAACTCGTGGCGCTTCGGCGAGATCGACAAGCCGGTCGGCGGCTTCGGCACGCGCGAGGATCTGTTCGCGGGCTATGAAGAAGCCGGCCGCAAGGCCGACCCGGATCGCGTGAAGTTCTGGGAAGTGATGGGCACGCTGCGCTGGGGCGTGATGTGCTGCGGCATGATGCAGCGCTTCCGCCTCGGCCCCGATCACTCGATGGAACGTGCGATGATCGGGCGCCGCGCGTCGGAGACCGAGATCGATTTGTTGCGGCTACTTGCTCCGCGAGGATGACATGCAAGACGATCCGACACCCACCGAACTGATCAAGGCCGTCGCCGATTTCCTGCGCAACGAGATCGCGCCTGCGATCAAGGGCCACAACAGCTTCAAGCTGCGCGTTGGCATCAACGCGCTCGACCTGGTGACGCGGCAGCTCGCGCTCGCCGAGGCCGGCGATGCGACCGAGGCCGCGCGGCTGAAGGCGCTGCTCGGCGCGGACGGCTCGCTGATGGAGCTGAACCGCGCACTGTCGGAGAGGATCGCCAGCGGCGAGGTCGATCTGACAACGCCGGGACTATCCGAACATCTCTGGCAGACCACGATGGACAAGCTCGCCGTCGACCAGCCGAACTACGCGTCGTACAAGAGGGAGTTAGGGAACAAGGCGTAGCGAATACCAAAACTCGTCATTCCGGGATGCGCCGCAAGGCGCAGGCCTCAGATGCGCAATGCGCATCGGGGAATCCATACTCCCGATGGTGGTTATGGATTCCGGGCTCGTCGCTTCACGACGCCCCGGAATGACGGGAGTAGAGTGAGCGTTATTTGCCCAGCCACTTCGGCGGACGCTTCTCCGAAAACGCCTTCGGGCCCTCGATGTAGTCCTGCGAGGCGGCCATCGCCTTCACTGCCGGATATTCGCGCTGCTCGGTCATGGCCTGTTCCAGCGAGACTTCGAGGCCCTTCTGGATCGCCTGCTTGGAGGCGCGGATCGACATCGGCGAGTTCTTGGTGATGGTCTCGGCCCAGCGCTCGGCCGCAGCCAGCGCTTCGCCCTGCGGCACCACCTCGTTGACGAAGCCGAGCTCGAGGCCCTCCTTGGCGCTGACATGGCGCGCGGTCAGGATCATTCCCATGGCGCGCTTCAGCCCGATCTGGCGCGGCAGGCGTTGCAGGCCGCCGGCGAGCGCGGCGAGACCGACGCGCGGCTCGGGCAGGGCGAAGGTCGCATTCTCCGCCGCGATGATCAGGTCGCAGGCCAGCGCGACCTCGAACCCGCCGCCCATCGCGACACCGTTGACGGCGGCGATGATCGGCTTGTCGCAGTCGAAGCGGGTGGTGAGCCCGGCGAAACCGCCCTTGTCCCAGCCGCGCTTGCCGCCGGCGGCCTGCCATTTCAGGTCGTTGCCGGCGCAGAACGCCTTGTCGCCGGCGCCGGTGACGATCGCGACCCACTGCTCGGGATCGGCGGAGAAGTCGTCGAACACCTTGTTGAGCTCGAAATGCGCATCGATGTGCAGCGCGTTGTAAACCTCGGGCCGCGACAGCGTCACGATGGTGATGGGACCCTTGCGAGTCACCTTGGAGAATTTCAGATCCATGTTTGCTCCCGTCGATTTTCTGCGGCGAAGAATATTGCTGACATCCTAGCGCCTGCGCGCCGTTCCGTGCCATCCAATTACGCAACGCGACCGCGCGCGCCAGCCTCACCGGCCTGCTTGACTTGGCCGCGTGCTTCTCACCTTAATCGATCCGAACGCGGATGCGCGATAGCGTCTAGACGCAAAACCAGAATCAACAAGACCTTCGGGAGAGACCGCCTTGGATTTCAATCTGCCGGCTGACCTGACAGCCTATCTCGCCGAGCTCGATCAATTTATCGAACGCGAGATCAAGCCGCTGGAAGCGGCTGACGACAACATCCGCTTCTTCGATCACCGCCGCGAATGGGCGCGTACCGATTTCGACAAGGGCGGCCTGCCGCGGCACGAGTGGGAGCTCTTGCTGCGCAAGGCCAAGAACCTGGCCGACGCTGCCGGCCATCTGCGTTTCGCGATCCCGAAGCGCTACGGCGGCAAGGACGGCTCCAACCTCTGGATGGCCGTGATCCGCGAGCATTTTGCCTCGAAAGGTCTCGGCCTGCACAATGACCTGCAGAACGAGCATTCGATCGTCGGCAATCTGCCGATCGTGACCATGCTCGACCGCTATGGAACCGACGAGCAGAAGGCGATGATCGACGGCTCGATCACCGGCAAGTACCGCATCACGTTTGGTCTCACGGAGCCCGACCACGGCTCCGACGCCACGCATATGGAGACCAAAGCGGTTCAGGCCACGCGCGACAACGTCAAGGGCTGGATCATCAACGGCGAGAAGATGTGGACGACGGGCATGCATGTCGCCACGCACTGCGCGCTGTTTGCCCGCACGTCTGGCAATGACGGCGATGCCCGCGGCATCTCCTGCTTCCTGGTGCCGGCGAAATCGCCGGGCGTGAAGGTCGAGGAGTATATGTGGACCTTCAACATGCCGACCGATCACCCGCGGGTCAGCTTCACCGACGTGTTCGTGCCCGAGGATGCGCAGTTCGGCGAGGTCGGCCGCGGCCTGTCGCTGGCGCAATGCTTCGTGCATGAGAACCGCATCCGCCAGGCGGCGAGCTCGCTCGGCGCTGCGGTCTATTGCATCAACGAGAGCGTGAAGTATGCCCGCGAGCGCAAGCCGTTCGGCAAGGCACTGGCCGAGAACCAGGCGATCCAGTGGCCGCTGGTCGAGCTCGCGACCCAGGCCGAGATGCTCAGGCTGTTGATCCGCAAGACCGCCTGGGAGATGGACCAGCTGACCCAGGCGCAGGTCGAGCACACGCTGTCGGACCGGGTCTCGATGTGCAATTTCTGGGCAAACCGGCTGTGCTGCGAGGCCGCCGATCGCGCGATGCAGGTGCATGGCGGCATGGGCTATTCGCGCCACAAGCCGTTCGAGCACATCTATCGCCACCACCGCCGCTATCGCATCACCGAAGGCAGCGAGGAAATCCAGAAGCGCAAGGTGGCAGGCTTCCTGTTCGGCTACATGGGAGCGGGGAAGCATTGAGGTAAGGAGAGCGTAAAGGGATGAGAGGAGTCATCCTCTCAACCGTCGTCCCGGCGAAGGCCGGGACCCATAGCCACAGTCGATTGTTGGTTGAATCGGCTGTGGCCTCAGCGTTGCGCTGCAACGAATAGCAGTGGTTATGGGTCCCGGCCTTCGCCGGGACGACAAGCGGCCGCTAATTCACCTGCCGGTCCTTGCCCGCCCAGTACGGTTCACGCAGGCTCCGTCGCAGGATCTTGCCTGACGGGTTGCGTGGCAGTGCGGGAATGAAGTCGACCGATTTCGGCGTCTTGTAGCCCGCGATCCGCTCGCGGGTGAAGTTGATGATGTCGGTCGCGGTCGCGCTCTTGCCCGGCTTCATCACCACCACCGCCTTCACCGCCTCACCCCATTTGTCGTCGGGGATGCCGATCACGGCGGCTTCCGCCACATCAGGATGATCGCACAGCGCGCTCTCGACCTCAGCCGGATAGATGTTCTCGCCGCCGGAGATGATCATGTCCTTGATGCGGTCGTGGATGTAGAGATAGCCATCCTTGTCCATGTAGCCGGCATCGCCGGTGCGCAGCCAACCGTCGCCGTCGATGGTGCGCGCAGTGGCCTCGGGCAAATTCCAGTAGCCGGCCATGTTGGAGCCGGAGCGAGTGGCGATCTCGCCGACCTCGCCCGGCGGCAGCGGCTTGCCGTTCTCGTCGAGGATCGCGAGCTCAATGCCCGGCAGTGCCTTGCCGGCCGAGCGCATCCGGTCGAGCCCTTCGATGTGATCCTCCGGCGGCAGGGCGACGATGGTGCCGGTGGTCTCGGTCATGCCGTACATCTGCACGAAGCCGCATTTGAAGACCTCGATGCACTCCTTCAGCAGCGCCGCCGGGATCGGCGAGGCGCCATAGAGCATGTATTTCAGGCGCGAAAAATCGACCTGCCGCGCGCGCGGCTGCCGCACCACGAACTGCATCGCCGCCGGCACCATGAACAGTTTGGTGATGCCGGACTGCTCGAAGAAGTCGAGCACCTTGGTCGGATCGAACTCGCGCGCGATTACACCGCGGGCGCCGTGATAGAGCCCCATCACGCCCCAGCCGGAGCCGCCGATGTGGAAGATCGGCATCGCCACCAGCGAGACGTCGTCGGTGGTCCACCGATTCCACTCCGGCTTCTCGGCCTCGTTGCCGCTCTGCACGAGGTTGAGGAAGTTGGCGTGCGACAGCATCGCGCCCTTCGGCTTGCCCGTCGTGCCCGAGGTGTAGAGCTGGATCGCGATGTCCTTCGGCTCGATCGCAACCCGGGGGTCGTCGCCGCTCTGCGCGTCGCGCCAGGCCACGAAGTCAGGCCATTCCGGCGCGCCGCCTTCGGTCGTGATGATGGTGCGGACGCTGGGCAGCTTGTCCTTGATGTTGCGCGCCTGGGTGATGAATTCGGGACCGACGAACAGCGCCGGCGCCTTGCAGTCGTCGACAATGAAGGCGACCTCTGGGCCGGCGAGACGCCAATTCACCGGCGCCATCACCACGCCGGCCTTCATCGCGCCCATCAACAGCTCGAAATAGAAATCGCTGTTCTTGCCGAGATAGGCGATCCGCTCGCCCTTCTTGATGCCCATCGCGATCAGCGCGTTGGCGACGCGGTTGGTCTTGACGTCGAACTCGGCGAAGGAGGTTTGCCGTCCTTCGAACTCATAGGCCAACGCAGCGCCGCGGCTCCTGGCGCGGTCGCGCACCATGTCGGCAAGGTTGTTCAGCTTCGGCGCATCGGACATGTTTCCCCCGTGATGTGTTGTTTTGTTTGCGCGGAGTGTGGCGGCATCGCGCGGGAAAAACAATACGGGGTGTTGGGTGCGATGCATCCACACGGTCGTCCCGGCCTTGAGCCGGGAACCCATAACCACGAATGCGCGTGAGGCGCGACGCTGGGGCCACAGCGTGCGCGAATAACAAACTGTGGTGGTTATGGGTCCCGGCTTTCGCCGTGACGACGGCTGAAATTTGAGGCGCGAGCGCGAGCCTTAGCCTCGCGCCGCGCGATCCTTCTCGTTCTGCGCCTTGATCGAGTCGCGCGCCTTGGTCCAGTCGTCGTCGCTCCAGTCGCGGAGCTGGTAGAAATTGCCGCCCATCGCGAGCGCCTGCGCGCCGTCCATCGCGATGGTCTCGCCGTTGATCCAGTCGCAGCCGCCGGAGATCAGGAACACCGCGAGGTTCTGCAACTCCTCCATGGTGCCGACGCGGCCCATCGGGTTCATCGCCTTGGTGCGCGCGCCGGCCTCGTCGCCGGGCTTGATGCGCTTGCTCATGCCCTCGGTCGGGATTTCACCGGGCGCGATGGTGTTGAGGCGGATGCCGTGACGGCCCCATTCGATCGCAAGCGACATGGTCATGGCGTGGATCGCCGACTTGCTCATCGCCGACGGCACCACATAGGGCGAGCCGTTGCGCACCCAGGTCACGGTGATCGACACCACGTTGCCGCGATGCCCGCCGGCGATCCAGCGCCGGCCCACCGCGTGCGTCACGTAGAAGGTGCCGTGCATCACGATGTTGGCGACCGCATCGAAGCCGCGGGGCGAGAGCTCTTCCGAGCGCGAGATGAAATTGCCGGCGGCGTTGTTGATCAGATCGGTGAGAGGACCGCTGGTGGTCCAGATCGCCTCGATCATCTCGTCGACCGCCATGGCGTTGCGGATATCGACGCCGTGGCTGACCACGCGCCCGCCATGCTCGGCCATCAGCTCGGTGGCGGTCTCGTCGCAAACGCTCTTGCGGCGGCCGCAGATATGGACCTCGGCCCCGAGTTGCAGGAACCGGCTGGCCATGGACTTGCCGAGGCCGGTGCCACCGCCGGTTACCAATATGCGCCGCCCGGCAAGAAGCTGATTGCTGAACATCGTTTCCTCCACGGGGGTTGTCAGTTAATTGGTCGATTGACTAAAAGCGGACAACGGCCTTTCTGTAAAGCGCCAACTCAGGGAACAAAGCGGAGGGAATGATGGAAGATCGCGTTTCGATATCGATTTCGGACGGTATCGCCGATGTCCGACTGGTGCGGGCGGACAAGATGAACGCGCTCGATGCCGCGATGTTCGAGGCATTGGTCGCCGCAACCGACCGGCTTTCCAAGGAAAAAGGCGTTCGGGTCGTGGTGCTGTCGGGCGAGGGCCGGGCCTTCTGCGCCGGGCTCGACATGGGCCGGTTTGCTGCCATGAAGGATGGCGGTAACGGAGTGCCGGGTGGTGCGAACCGTGATCTCACCGTCCGCACCCACGGCAAGGCCAATTTCCCGCAGCAGGCGGTCTGGGGCTGGCGGCAGCTTCCGGTGCCCGTGATCGCCGCGGTCCATGGCGTCGCCTTCGGCGGCGGCTTCCAGCTCGCGCTCGGCGCCGACATGCGCTTCCTGTCGCAGGACGCGCGGATGTCGATCATGGAGATCAAGTGGGGCCTCATCCCTGATATGGCGGGCACGCCGATCCTCGCGAGCCTCGTCCGCGACGACATCCTGCGCGAGCTCACCTACACCGGCCGGATCTTCTCGGCGCAGGAGGCCCAGAGCTACGGCCTCGCCACCCGCGTCTGCGACGACCCGCGTGCTGCCGCGCTGGAAGTCGCACGCGAGATCGCCGGCAAGAGCCCGGATGCGATCCGTGCCGCCAAGCGGATGCTGAACAATCTGTCGGTCGACCCGGCGGCGGCACTGCTCGCGGAATCCGTCGAGCAGCAGAAGCTGCTCGGCAGCCCGAACCAGACCGAATCCGTGCGTGCCAATCTGGAGAAGCGCGCGCCGAAGTTTGCGGATGCTTGATGATCTGCTGCCGTCATGGTCGGGCTTCCCTCGGCCATGACGGACACAACCAACGTTGATAACCGATAACGAAGAACAAGAACAAATGAGCGAAACGTCCCAACCCTTCCTCGGCATCGTCAGCGGCGGCCGCCGGCGCGATCACGCCGCGGTGGCCGAGCGCACCGAGCGGATCGCCTCTGGCCTCAACAAGCTCGGCGTCAAGCCGGGTGACAGCGTCTGCATGCTGATGCGCAACGACATCGCCTTCATCGAGGCGGCTTATGCGGCGATGCGGCTCGGCGCCTATGGTGTGCCGATCAACTGGCACTTCAAGCCGGAAGAGATCAACTACGTGCTGACGGATTCCGGCACGCGGGTCCTGATCGGCCATGCCGACATGCTGCATCCGCTGCGCGGCGCGATCCCGCCCGACGTCACCGTGATCAGCGTACCGACGCCGCCGGAAATCCTCGCCAACTACAAGATCAATCCCGATCATCTCGCGACGCCGGATTTCGCGATCGATTTCGAATCCTGGCTGGCGCAATTCCCGCGCTATGACGGCCCCGTGGTGCCGCAGCCGCAGAACATGATCTACACCTCGGGTACCACAGGCCATCCGAAGGGCGTGCGCCGCTTCGCGCCGACGCCGGAGCAGACCGCCAACGCGGAGGCGATGCGCGCGATGATCTATGGCCTGAAGCCCGGTGCGCGCGCGATCCTGCCGGGACCGCTCTATCATTCCGCCCCGAATTCCTTCGGGCTGCGCTCGGGCAAGCTCGGCGGCGCGCTGGTGCTGATGCCGCGCTTCGACGCGGAGGAATTTCTGGCGCTGATCGAGCGCGAGAGGATCGACACCATCTTCATGGTGCCGACGATGTTCATCCGCCTGATGAAGCTGCCGGAGGACGTGCGCAAGAAGTACGACATGTCGTCGCTGCGCCACATCATCCACGCGGCCGCACCGTGTCCGGCCGACGTCAAGCGTGCGATGATCGAATGGTGGGGGCCGGTGATCTACGAATTCTACGGCTCGACCGAGTCAGGCGCAGTGACGTTCGCGACGTCGGAGGATGCGCTGAAGAAGCCCGGTACGGTCGGCAAGATTTCGCCCGGTGCCGAGCTGCGTTTCATCGGCGACGACGGCCGCGAGGTGGCGCAGGGCCAGATCGGCGAGATCTATTCGCGGATCGCGGGTAATCCCGATTTCACCTATCACAACAAGTCGGAGAAGCGCGCCGAGATCGATCGGCAGGGATTCATCACCTCCGGTGATGTCGGCTATATCGATGCGGACGGCTATGTCTTCATCTGCGACCGCAAGCGCGACATGGTGATCTCAGGCGGCGTCAACATCTATCCGGCCGAGATCGAGGCGGTGCTGCATGCGGTGCCCGGCGTGCACGACTGCGCGGTGTTCGGCATCCCCGACGCCGAGTTCGGCGAGGCGCTGATGGCGGTGGTCGAGCCGCAGCCGGGCGTCACGCTCGACATCGCCGCCGTCCGCGCCCAGCTCAAGACCGCGCTCGCCGACTACAAGGTGCCCAAGCATATCGAGATCCAGACCAACCTGCCGCGCGAGGATTCCGGGAAGATCTTCAAGCGCCGGCTGCGCGACCCGTATTGGGAGCGGGCGGGGCGGAGGATTTGAGGTCATAAATTGGCTGTCGTCCCGGCGAAAGCCGGGACCCATAGCCTCCGCTCCAAATGGTTACGAAGGCTGGGCCCACAGCGAGGTATAGTAACAAGACCATGTGGTTATGGGTCCCTGCTTTCGCAGGGACGACGGCTGGGGGCGGCCGTGGTGCACCGCGCAAGTTCATCTTGCTCTGCGGCAAAAAAAGCGCACACTTGGGAGCGAGCCCGGCAGCCTCTGGAGTGTAGCCAGCCATGTCTCCCCAGACTTTGCCTTCCCAGACCATGCCTTCCGAGACCGAAATCCGTGCCAGGCGTGCTGAAGAAGCCAGCCTTCTGGAAGCAACTGCACAGGAGGAGGATACACGGCTCCGGAACGACATCCGCCTGCTCGGGCGCGTCCTTGGCGACACCGTACGCGACCAGGAAGGCGCTGACGTGTTCGACCTGGTCGAGCGCATCCGCCAGACCTCGGTCCGGTTCCATCGCGATGAGGACAAGCTGGCCCGGCGGGAGCTGGAAGGCATCCTTGACGGCATGTCGATCGCCGAGACGCTGCGCATCGTCCGCGCTTTCAGCTATTTCTCCCATCTCGCCAACATCGCCGAGGACCAGAACAACATCCGCCAGATGCGCAGCCGCGGCCCGGGCGGGGCGCCGCGGCCGAGCACGCTGGAGCAGACGCTGGTGCATGCCCGCCAGGCCGGCATCAGCCCGGCCGATCTGCGCAGCTTCTTCAAGAGCGCGCTGGTCAGCCCGGTGCTAACCGCGCATCCGACCGAGGTCCGCCGCAAGAGTACGATGGACCGCGAGATGGAGATCGCCGATCTGCTCGACCGCCGCGAGCGGCTGCAGATGACGCCGGACGAGAGCGAGGCCAGCGACGAGCAGCTTCGCCGTGCCGTCGTGACGCTGTGGCAGACCAATCTGCTGCGCCGGACCAAGCTGACCGTGCTCGACGAGGTCGCCAACGGCCTGTCGTTCTACGACTACACCTTCCTGCGGGAGGTACCGCGGCTGCATTGCGCGCTGGAGGACCGGCTGAACAAGGAGGGCGGCGAAGAGGGCGAGCTCGCCTCGTTCCTCAGGATGGGAAGCTGGATCGGCGGTGACCGCGACGGCAATCCGTTCGTCACCGCGGAGGTGATGCGCGGCACGCTGCGGCTGCAGTCGAGCCGGGTGCTCAGCTTCTATCTCGAGGAGCTGCACGCGCTCGGCGCCGAGCTGTCGCTGGCGGCGCACCTCGCCGACGTCTCGGACGAGCTGCGGATCCTTGCCGAGCGTTCGCCCGATACCTCGCCGCATCGGAGCGGCGAGCCCTATCGTCTGGCCGTATCCGGCATCTATGCGCGGCTCGCAGCCACTGCCATGCGGCTCGAGGTCGAGACCACGCGGCCGCCGGTCGGCAAGGCCGAGCCCTATGCGAGCGTGAAGGAGTTCCAGGCCGATCTCGACGTGCTCAACCGCTCGCTGATCGCAAACAATTCCGGCGTGATCGGGCGTGGCCGGCTGCGGCAGCTGCGGCGGGCGGTGGATTGCTTCGGCTTCCATCTGGCGAGGCTCGATATCCGCCAGAACTCCGCGGTGCACGAGCGCACCATCGCCGAGCTGCTCGACACCGCCAATCCCGGCATGTCCTATCTGGCGCTCGGCGAGGATGCGCGCGTCAGCCTGCTGCTCGGCGAGTTGCGCAGCACGCGACCGCTGGCCTCGCCGTTCGTCAAATATTCCGAGGAGACTCTTGGCGAACTCGCGGTGTTCCGGGCTGCGGCCGAGGCGCACGCCAGATTCGGCCCCGAGGTGATCTCCCAATGCATCATCTCGATGTGCAAGGGCATGTCCGACATGCTTGAGGTCGCGGTGCTGCTGAAGGAGGTTGGCCTCGTCAATCCGTCCGGCCGCAGCGCCGTCAACATCGTGCCGCTGTTCGAGACCATCGAGGACCTGCAGGCCTCCAGCGGCATCATGGACCGCATGCTGGTGCTGCACGACTATCGCAAGCTGGTCGACAGCCTCGGCAGCGTGCAGGAGGTGATGCTCGGCTATTCCGACAGCAACAAGGATGGCGGCTTCGTCACCTCGGGCTGGGAGCTCTACAAGGCCGAGATCGGTCTCGTCGAGGTATTCGAGCGCCATGGCGTGCGGCTGCGCCTGTTCCACGGCCGTGGCGGCTCGGTCGGACGCGGCGGCGGCCCGAGCTATGATGCGATCATCGCGCAGCCTGGCGGCGCGGTGAACGGCCAGATCCGCATCACCGAGCAGGGCGAGATCATCTCGTCGAAATATTCCAATGCCGAGGTCGGCCGCAGCAATCTGGAGATTCTCGCCGCGGCGACGCTCGAGACCAGCCTGTTGCAGCCGCGGCAGAGCGCGCCGCGCCCCGAATACCTCAAGGCGATGGAGGAAATCTCCGCGCTCGCCTTCAAGGCCTATCGTGGGCTCGTCTATGAGACCGAAGGCTTCGCCGATTATTTCTGGGGCTCGACCGTCATCAACGAGATCGCGACGCTGAACATCGGCAGCCGTCCGGCCTCGCGCAAGAAGACCCGCGAGATCGAGGATTTGCGCGCGATTCCCTGGGTGTTCTCCTGGGCGCAATGCCGGCTGATGCTGCCGGGCTGGTACGGTTTTGGCGCGGCCGTCGAGACCTGGATCGCGGAGCATCCGGAGCAGGGCATGCCGTTCCTGCAGGAGCTCTACCGGGAATGGCCGTTCTTCCGCACGTTATTGTCCAACATGGACATGGTGCTGGCAAAGAGCTCGATCGCGATCGCCTCGCGCTATGCCGAGCTGGTGCCTGACGTCGCGCTGCGCGAAAAGATCTTCGGCCAGATCCGCCGCGAATGGCATCTGTCGATCGAGACGCTGCTCGACATCATGGGCCACGATCGGCTGCTGCAGGGCAACCCGCTGCTGGAGCGCGGCATCCGCAACCGCTTCCCCTATATGGATCCGCTCAATCACGTGCAGGTCGAGCTGTTGAAGGAGCATCGCGCGCAGAACCCGGACGAGCAGGTACTGCGCGGAATTCAGATCACGATCAACGGGATCTCGGCGGGATTGCGGAACAGCGGCTGATTGTCGTCCCGGCGAAAGCCGGGACCCATAACCACGACCAGTTGTCTTGTGGCATGCTGGAGCCACAGCTTGCGTCAACAATCAACAGCGGTGGTAATGGGTCCCGGCCTGCGCCGGGACGACGAGCGCTAGCAGTTGTGCGCGCCCCGCGTCTCCACATACACCGCATACAGCGACTGGCTAGCAGTCATGAACAGACGGTTGCGCTTCTTGCCGCCGAAGGTGAGGTTGGCGCAGGTCTCTGGCAGCAGGATCTGGCCGATCCGCTGGCCGTCGGGCGCGAACACCTGCACGCCGTCATAGCCCGGTCCGACCCAGCCGGCACCGACCCAGATGTTGCCGTCGATGTCGACGCGCATGCCGTCCGGGAAGCCCGACTTGCCGTCCAGCGTCATGTCGATCAGCGTGCGCGGGTTGGAGAGCTTGTCGCCGTTGAGGTCGTACTGCCAGACGATGTTCTTGGCGTTCGGATAATGCGTGATGCCGGTGTCGCAGACATAGACCTTCTTGTAATCGTGGCTGAAGGCGATGCCGTTCGGCTTGAACGGCTCGTCGCAGACCTTGGTGATCTGCCCGGTCGAGGCGTCAATGCGATAGACGGCCTCCTTCTGGTAGGGCTGGTTCGAACCGGTGTTGGCGCGCTGGCCCTCGTAGATCGAGACCGCGCCGTAGCCGGGATCGGTGAACCAGATCGACTTGTCGTTGGGATGCACGACCATGTCGTTCGGCCCGTTGAGCTGCTTGCCGTTGGCCTGCTCCGCCAATGACGTCACGGTTCCGTCGTGCTCGTAGCGCACCAGCCGGGTGCGTTCGGCGGTGATCTGCCGGCCCTCGAAATCGAAGGTCGAGCCGTTGGCCTCGTTCGACGGCTTGTGGAACTGCTCGGAGATGTGGCCGTCATCGTCGAGATAGCGCAACTGCCGATTGGCCGGGATGTCGCTCCACACCAGATACTGGCCTTGCGCATTCCAGGCCGGGCCTTCGGCCCACAGACAGCCGGTGTACAGCCGTTTGATCGCGGTGTTGCCGACCTTGGCCTTGAAACGCTTGTCGTCGATCACGACGATATCAGGATCGGGATAACGCTGCGGCTCCGCATTGGGGCCGAAGTCGCGCGCTGTCGCATCGGATGCGGCCATCGCGGTTGCAGCAAGCGCGGTTGCGCCGCGCAAGATCGTTCGACGGTCGAACGCCTTCGTTCCGTCGCCTTCGTGCTTCGCTGTGTTGTTTGGATTTGTCACGAAAGTCCTCCCAGGTTTCTTGTTATCGGGGAGGACGATCATACCCCCGCAATTCTGGCACAATGCGGGCACGTTATGAAGAAACAACCAAAGAGTGTGTCGCCTCCGCTGTTTCGCGGAGGCGACCATTTCATAAAAATGTCACGTCAGATCCGAAGATCAGATCAGGTTCAGATTGGATCCCAGATTCAGATTGGATCCCAGGTGAAGACGTCGGCCGAGCGGTCGAGCTTGGCGAACGATCCCTTCAGCGCCGGCATGCCGTGCTCGGCAATGGTCTCCGGCGTCCAGCCTTCGCCGCGATGCACCGAGCGCACCGGACGATGCTGGCCGAACAGGAAGATCTCGTTCATGCGCACGCCGAAGATCTGCCCGGTGACGTCCTTGGCGGCATCAGAGAGCAGATAGGCGCAGACCGGCGCGATCTTCTCCGGGCCCATCTGCTTGATCTTCTCGACGCGCGCCTTCTCGGCATCGGTCTCGGTCGGAATGGTGCCGATCATGCGGGTCCAGGCGAACGGCGACACGCAGTTCGAGCGCACGTTGAAGCGCCCCATGTCGAGTGCGATCGACTTCGATAGGCCGACGATGCCGAGCTTGGCGGCGGCGTAGTTGGCCTGGCCGTAATTGCCGATCAGGCCGGAGGTCGAGGTGAAGTGCACGAACGAGCCCGACTCCTGCTCGCGGTAGATCCGCGCGGCGGCGTGGCTGACATAGAACGAGCCCATCAGATGCACCTTGATGACGGCCTCGAAGGCTTCCACGCTCATCTTGTGGAAGATCATGTCGCGCAGGATGCCGGCATTGTTGACGACGCCGTCGAGCCGGCCGAAATGGTCGGTCGCGGTCTTCACGATCTTGCTCGCCGGAATGGCTTCCGCCACCGACTCGAAATTGGCGACCGCCTTGCCGCCGCGCTTCTTGATCTCCTCGACCACTTCCTCGGCGGGCGCGGCGCTCGAGCCGCCGCCGTCCGCTGCGCCGCCGGGATCATTGACCACGACCTTGGCGCCTTCCGCCGCGCAGAGTAGCGCGATCTCGCGGCCGATGCCGCGCCCCGCGCCGGTGACGATGATGACCTTGTCTTGCAGTGATTTTGCCATGTGGGTTCTCCTTGTTGCTGTGTGTCAGCAGGCCGATGCAGAGCTCCACTCGTCATGCGCGGGCTTGACCCGCGCATCCATCGCTCTTCAGAGGATGGATTGCCGGGTCAATCCCGGCAATGACAGATTGGGTGCTACGGTCGCGCCGGCCATTGCTACCGTTCGTTCGTAAAGATGATCGTGCCACTCGCTGCGAACATGCCGCCGACGCCGTGGCAGACCGAGATCTTCGCGTTCGGCACCTGCGCCGGCGCGATGCCGCGCATCTGCCGCACGCTCTCCTGCAACGCGTACATGCCGTACATCCCGGAGTGCATGTAGCTCAACCCGCCGCCATTGGTGTTGAGCGGCAGCTTGCCGCCGGGGCGGGTGTTGCCGTCGGCGATGAACTTGCCGGTTTCCTCGTGCGGCATGAAGCCGAGGTCGCCGAGGCCGTACAGCGGCAGGTGTGCAAAGGCGTCGTAGATCATCAGATGATCGACGTCCTTGTGGGTGATGCCGGCCTCCTTGAACGCCAAGGGGCCCGCCACCTTGAACGCGCGCGATGAGTCGAACGTCTTCATCTGGCTGACCATCGGCGTTTCCACGCTCTCGCCGGTGCCCAGGATATAGACCGGCTTCCTCGGGAAATCCTTGGCGCGGTCGGCTGACGTCAGGATCAGCGCGCCGCCGCCGTCGGTGACGAGGCAGCATTGCAGCAGCCGGAACGGGTAGGCGATCATCCGCGAGTTCAGCACGTCGGCGACCGTGATCGGATCCTTCATGGTCGCGCGCGGGTTCTTCGCCGCCCATTCGCGCTGCACGACGGCGACCATCGCCAGCTGCTCATGCGTGATGCCGTGGGTCTTCATGTAGCGCAGCACCGGAATCGGGAACATGCTCGGCGGCCCGTACACGCCAAACGGCGCCTCGAACTGGCCGTTGAGGCTGTCGGGTGCGGTGAAGCGCGGCTGCTTGCCGATCATCGACTTGCCGCTCTCGGCATGGGTGATCAGCACGGTCTTGCACAGCCCGGCCTCGATTGCCGCGGCGGCGTGGCGGACATGCAGCATGAAGGAGCAGCCGCCGACCGAGGTACCATCGACCCAGGTCGGCGTGATGCCGAGATAATGCGCCATCTGCTGCGGAGTCTCGACCGCGGTGGCGAAACCGTCGATGTCGGACAGCTTCAAGCCGGCGTCCGCGATCGCATTCAGCGCCGCGTCCGCGTGCAGCTGGATCTGCGACATGTTCGGGATGACGCCGAGTTCGGTGGTTTCGGCCGCACCGACGACGGCAACCTGATTCCTTCGCATTTGCGTTACCCCTTCGCCGGACGGAACAGGGGAAGGGTGATCTTGTCGTCGAGCGCCTCGAAGGCGACCTCGAGCGGCATGTCGAGCTCGAGCGCTTCCGGCGTCTGCGGACAATCGATGATGTTGCTCATCATGCGCGGACCCTCGTCGAGTTCGACCACGGCGATCGCGTAGGGCGGCGTGAAGCCGGGAGCGGCGGGACGGTGGTTGATGACGTAGCTGTAGAGCTTGCCCTTGCCGCTGGCCTTGAACACGGAGACCTTGCGCGAGGCGCAGGAGGGGCAAAACGGCCGCGGCGGAAAATAGATATTGGCACAGGCGTCGCAACGCTGCAGGCGCAGCTCGCCGGCCTTGGTGCCGTCCCAGAAATGCTGGGTCTCAGGTGTCGGTTTTGGTTTCGCGCGCGCGGGCTCGGCCATGGCTGATGTTTCCTCCCGAAATCGTTACGGTCTTGATGCGCCATCGGACCGAGGCCCGTCAACGGCCCATCCGTGCCCCGCGCAGCGGCCTGTGTCCTGCGCATGCCGCATATTCCGCCCCTCGCACAATTGCTAAGGCCGGCGTGCTTGTGCCTCTCCGATCCGGCGCGTAGAAGGGCCGCGTCGAAGCTACGTTCAAGACATATCCAAGACACGTCCAAAAGAGCCCGGGAGGAATAATATCATGCTGAGGATCATCGGCGCGGCACTCGCTGCCAGCCTCGCATTTGCCACGCAGGCGATGGCCGCCGACGCACCGTCGGAGATCAAGATCGGCACGCTCTACGCGTCCTCGGGGCGTTACGCCTCGATCTCGATGCCGGTCTACAGCTCGCTGAAATTGTGGGTCGAGCAGAAGAACGCCGAGGGCGGCGTGTTCGTCAAGGCGTTCGACAAGAAGATCCCGATCAAGCTCGTCTCCTATGACGACCAGAGCAACACCGCGACCGCCGCGACGCTTTATAACCAGCTCGTCACCCAGGATAAGGTCGACCTGCTGGTCGCCGATTCCGGATCGGTGCTGACGGCCCCCGCGGTGGCGATCGCGCGCGACCACAAGATGTTCCTGTTCGACCAGACCGGCACCGGCGCGAGCTTCTTCTCCAAGGACAATCCCTACATCGCGCTGATGGCCGACCCGGTGTCGACGGTCTGGCCGAAGCCGATCGCCGACTTCATCAGCCATGACGGCCCGGGCCTCGGCATCAAGAAGATCGCGATCCTGTACGCGACCAACGAGTTCACCGGTACCCAGGCCAACGCGTTCCGCAAGTTCGTCAAGGAGTCCGGGGCACCGATCGAGATCGTCTACGACCAGGGCGTTCCGACCGAGACCACCAACTACAACGTCATCATCAACAACATCAGTAACGCCAATCCCGACGCGGTGATCCATTTCGGCTACGCTCCGAACGACATCGCCTTCCTGCGCAACGTCCAGGACGTCGGCACCAAGTTCAAGATGCTGTTCGCGATCTATGCCGGTCTCGAGACCGAGCTGCTCGAGAAGAACGTCGGCGCCAAGGGGCTGGAGCACATCTGGACCTATGTGCCGCCGTCCGAATTGGATTATCCCGTCAATTTCGGGATGAACATGAAGGATTTCCGCGCCGCCTGGACCAAGAAGTACAACGACGGCAAGATGGAGTTCGGCTTCAACGCGGTGGCCGGCTACACCACCGCGCTGGTGCTCGAAAAGACGCTGTCGGTTGCGACCAGCCTCGACCAGATGGAGCTGCGCCGCGCGGTGTTCTCGCTCAGCGGCCAGCTCAAGACGCTGGACGGCACCTTCGCGCTGGACGAGACCGGCGGGCAGATCGGCGAATTGACGCCGCTCGGCCAGCTCACGGTCGACGAGCACGATCACATCAAGTTCGTCTCGATCTATCCGCACGAGACCGCCACCGGCAAGCCGATCTATCCGGCGCCGTGATGCAGTTCGGTACGGCAGGCGTAACCTTCGGCGGCGAGCGATAGCATGACCTATGCGCTCGTTGCCGGCGTGCTGTTCGGGCTGTATTTCAGCCTGGTCGGCATCGGCCTCAATCTCGTGTTCGGCGTCATGCGCATCGTCAACCTTGCGCATGGCGATATCCTGATGCTGGGCGCCTTCATCGCGCTCGGCGTGGTCGGCATCGCCAACATCGACCCGCTGTTCGCGATACCGCTGGCCTTCATGGTCTTCGTACTGGCGGGCGTGCTGCTCTACTGGGTGCTGGTGCCGCGTCTGCAGGGCTCGGCCAATCCGGAAATGCTGTCGATCATCCTGTTCTTCGGCCTGTCGCAGGTGATCGAAGCCGTCACCACGATCTTCGCCGGCACCAGCGAGCGCTCGATCCAGAGCCGGTTGCTCGGTACCGTGTTCACGACCATCAAGGTCAAATGGTTCGGCGGCAAGACCTCCGGCGCAGGACCGATCCAGATCTTCGGCCAGGGTTTTCCCGCGCCCTGGGTGATCGCGGCCATCACCAGCCTGATCGCGATCGGGCTCGTCTACCTCTATCTCTACCACACGCGGCTCGGCACCCTGACCCGCGCGGTGATGTCTCGCCGTGACGAGGCCTTGGCGACCGGCATCGATGTCGATCGCGTCTCGGCGGCGGCGTTCGGGATCGGGCTCGGCATCGCAGCGGTCGCCGGCGTGTTCGCGCCCTTCATGTTCGGCTCGGTGACGCCGGCGTTCGGTGCCGATGCGACGGTGACGTCGTTCGCGATCGTGGTGCTCGGCTCGCTCGGCAATCCCTTGGGCACCGCGCTCGGCGGTGTCGTCTATGGCCTCTGCTACATGCTGGTGCAGACCTATCTCAGTTCCTGGGCCGACTTGCTGCCCTATGTGTTGTTGATCGTGATCCTGTTGTTGCGCCCGAGCGGTCTGCTCGGAAGGCGGGTGCGCGTTGCATAACGCCTCGAAACACCTGCTGTTCATCCTGGCGCCGCTGGTGGCGGTGTTCGCACTGCTGCCCGGCGTCTATCAAAACCATCTGCTGCTGTTCAACTTCGTGATCTTCCTGATCCTCGCGCAAGGCGTGAACATCATCTATGGCTTCACCGGCTATCTGCCGTTCGGCTATGTCGGCTTCTTCGGGGCCGGAGCCTATGGCTTTGCCATCATGGTGATGCATCTGCAGACGCCGGCGCCGCTGGCCGTGCTGGTCGGCGGCGCCGTCGCGATTGCGCTCGGCCTGCTGCTGACGCCGCTGCTGCGGCTGTCGGGGGCGTACTTCGCGATCGCCAACCTCGCGGCCTCGCTCGCGGTGCTGCACTTCGTCGCCAATCCGGCGCTGGAGGGGATCACCAAGGGTCCCTATGGCGTCTCGCTCACCGGCACGTTCAACCCGACCCATGCCTATTACGCCGCCGTCGTCGTGATGGCGCTGACGGTCGGCGCGGTGGTTTATCTCAAGAACTCGTCGTTCGGGCTTGCGCTGCAAGCCGTGCGTGAGGATGCGGTGTCGGCCTCGATGGCCGGCGTCAACATCATCAAGATGCGGGTGATCGCCTGGCTCGCCTCGGCGCTGGTCGCCGGCCTCGCCGGCGGCATCTACGCCTGGTACGTCTCGGTGTTCTATCCGGACAACGTGTTCTCCGGCGAGTTCTCGATCTTCGCGATCGTGTTCGCGCTGTTCGGCGGGGTCGCCACCATCACCGGACCGATCGTCGGCGTGCTGATCCTCTACGGCATCTACAATCTGATCGGCTTCACCACACCGCAATATTTCCAGCTGATCTATGGGCTTTTGATCATGGGCCTGGTGCTGTTCCTGCCCGCAGGGCTGGTGTCGCTGGCAACGCGCAGGGGGTGGCATGTCCCCTGAGAAACCCCCGATCCTCAAGGTCTCGAAACTGGTGAAGCGCTTCGGCGGCTTCCACGCGCTCGACGGCCTGAGCTTCCACGTCGTGCCCGGCGAGATCCTTGGCCTCGTCGGTCCGAACGGCTCCGGCAAGACCACGGCGATCAACGTGATCTCCGGGCTTTATGCGCCCGATGGCGGCGAGGTGGTGTTCGACAATGTGTCCTCCGGCGGCGTCGCCTCGCACAAACTCGTCCATCGCGGCATCAACCGCACCTTCCAGGTGCCGAAGCCGTTTTTGTCGCTGACGGTGCGCGAGAACATCCAGGTGGCGCTGGCCTATGGCGGCGCGACTGGCACGCCGCCGTCGATCGCCGAGCTGCTCGACGAATACAGGCTGAAGGAAGTCGCCGACCGCCCGGCCGCCGATCTCAACAGCGCGCAGCAGAAGATGCTCGATCTGACCCGCGCGCTCGCGACGCGGCCGCGGCTGTTGCTGCTCGACGAGCTCGCCGCCGGTCTCAACCCGGCGGAGCTCGACTGGATCGCCGGCCGCATCAAGGCGCTGGCCGCGACCGGCATGGCGATCATCGTGGTCGAGCATCTGATGGGCTTCATCGAGCAGATCACCGACCGCGTCATCGTGCTCAATGCGGGCAAGGAGATCTTCGAGGGCACGCTCGCCACCGCGGTGCGAGAGCCGCAGGTGATCGAAGTGTTTTTGGGAGGCGAGCATGCCCACTGACGCAGTGCCGCTTCTGGACGCCACGGGCGTCGATGCCGGCTACGGCACCATGCAGGTTCTGTGGGGCGTCGATCTCGACGTCCGCCCCGGCGAGACCGTGCTGCTGCTCGGCGCCAATGGCGCGGGCAAGACCACGTTCCTGAAGTCGCTGGTCGGCCTGATCGAGGCCCGCAGCGGCCACATCAAGCTCGGCGGCGAGGACATCACCAAAATGCGGTCGTCGGATCGCATGAAGCGCGGCATGACCTACATGTCGGAGCTTGCGGTGTTTCCCGATTTGTCGATCGAGGAGAACATCCGGGTCGGCGCGCAGGCGCTGGGCCATGCCAATCCAGGCGCGCGGGTCGACGAGCTATATGGCCTGTTTCCGGTGCTGCGCGACAAGCGCCGCGACCCGGCCTCCAGCCTGTCCGGCGGCCAGCGCAAGATGCTCGGCATCGCCAAGGCGCTGTCGGCTGAGCCGAAGCTCCTGGTCATGGACGAGCCCTCGGCCGGGCTGTCGCCGCTGTTCGTCAAGGAGGTGCTGCGTGCCCTGTCGAGCCTGCAAGGCCGCGGGCTGGCGCTCCTGATCGCCGAGCAGAATATCGGTTTCCTCGAGATCGCCACCCGCGTCTTCGTGCTGGAAGGCGGGCGGATCCGCTTCTCCGGCTCGGTTGCCGAGATGAGCGGCAATGAAGAGCTGCATCGCGCTTATTTCGGGCTGAAGTGATAGTGATGCGAAGCTAGGGGCCGGCGCACTGGAAATCGGCCCCGGTTCGCGCGACAATCAGCTGCAAGCCATGAAGCGCACGCCGTGAAGTGCAAGCCGTGAAGTGAAAACCATGCCCGATCATCCGACACTCGCCTCCCTTGCCGCCGATCTCGCCAGCGGCAAGACCTCTGCCCGCAAGCTCGTCGAGCAGTGCATCGCCAGGATTGCCGATCCGGCAGGCGAGGGCCAGCGCACCTTCATTCATGTCGACCGTGATGCGGCGCTGGAAGCCGCCGATGCCATGGATCGGCTGCGCAAGGCCAACGCCGCGCCGTCGCCCTTTGCCGGCATTCCGGTTTCGATCAAGGACCTGTTCGACATCAAGGGGCAGGTGACGCGCGCAGGCTCCCGCGCGCTGGAGGATTCCGCGCCGGCGGATGCCGACGCGCCTGTCGTGGCGCGGCTCAAGCGCGCCGGCTTCATCGTGATCGGCCGCACCAACATGACCGAGTTTGCCTACTCCGGCATCGGCATCAATCCGCATTACGGCACGCCGAAGAGCGCCTGGAACCGGAGCGTCGGCCATGTGCCCGGCGGCTCGTCCTCGGGCGCGGCGGTCTCGATCGCCGACGGCATGGCGTTCGGCGCGCTCGGCACCGACACCGGCGGTTCCTGCCGGATCCCGGCAGCCTTCAACGGCATCGTCGGCTACAAGCCGACGCAGCGCCGGATTCCGCTCGATGGCGGCGTGCCGCTGTCGTTCACGCTGGACAGCTACGGCCCGCTGGCGAATTCGGTGGCCTGCTGTGCGGTGCTCGATGCGGTGCTGGCCGACGAGCCGGTGGCGCCGCTCACCCCGCGCCCGGTCAAGGGCATGCGGCTCGCGGTGCCGACCACGGTCGCACTCGATGATCTCGATGATGCCGTGGCAAAAACCTTCGAGCGTGCGCTCGCGTCGCTGTCGCGTGCCGGTGCTCTGATCGAGCGCATCGAGGTGCCTGAATTTCTCGATGTCGGCCTGATGAACGTCAAGGGCGGGTTCTCGGCGGCCGAGAGCTATGCCTGGCACCGGTTCCTGCTTGCCAGCAAGGGCGACATCTACGATCCCCGCGTCGCGGTGCGGATCCAGCGCGGCGAGGGCTTTCTGGCGGCAGACTATATCGACCTCATCAACGCGCGCCGCTCCTTCATTGCCCGCACCGAGGCGCGGATCGCGCCGTATGACGCGCTGGTGCTGCCGACCACCGCGAACCTGCCGCCGAGCATCGCGGCGCTTGCCGACGACAAGGCATTCGCCACCGAGAATTTGCGCGCGCTGCGCAACCCCTCGCTGATCAACGTGCTCGACGGCTGCTCGATCTCGCTGCCGGCGCATCGCGAGGGCGAGGCGCCGGTCGGCCTGATGCTCGCCGCCGCGGGCGGTTCGGATCGCCGCATCTTCGAGCTTGCGGCCGGAATGGAGACCGTGATCCGTGTTTGATCTCACCTTCAACATCGACGACAAGGGCGTCGCCACGCCGCTCACGCTTGAAATCAAGCAAGCCGTGATCGCCGGCTGGACCGGCCGGGACCCGGTGGCGCGCGACAAGCACATCGCCGAGCTCGAAGCACTCGGCATCGCGCGGCCCGCGACGACGCCGATCTATTACCGCTGCTCGGCCCGCCGGCTGACCTTTGCCGACACCATCGAGGTCTGCGGCGAGGATTCGAGCGGCGAGGTCGAGTTCGTGCTGATCGGCTGGCAGGGCCGCATCTTCGTCGGCTGCGGCTCGGACCATACCGATCGCAAGGTCGAGAGCTACAGCGTCACGGTGTCGAAGCAGATGTGCGACAAGCCGATGGCTTCCGAGCTCTGGGAGCTCGAGGACGTCATCGGTCACTGGGACCAGCTGGTGCTACGCTCCTGGGCGACGATTGGCGGTCAGCGCGTGCTCTACCAGGAAGGTACGCTCGATCACATGCTGCCGGTGAAGGACCTGATCGCCCGAGGCTTCGACAAGGGAGCGTTGCCCGACGGCTGCGCCATGTTCGGCGGCACCTTCGCCGCCAAGGGCGGCATCCGTCCCGCCAGCCGCTTCGAGTTCGAGCTGGAAGATCCGGTGAAGAAGCGGAAGATCAGCCACGGCTACGACGTGATCACGCTGCCGGTCAGGGGCTGACCCCGCCGCAAGTCGCGTCGGAAAGGTTAGCTAACACTCCTTGCACGCGTCGTCCCGGCGAAAGCCGGGACCCATAACCACAGGATATGGTGGTTTGGCACGCTGCGGCCCCAGCGATCTCAACGACTGGCAACGGTGGTTATGGGTCCCGGCTTTCGGCGGGACGACAGCGAGATTGGGGTGCGTTCAAGAGCATGTTCCCGCCGGAAATCGGGTGGCGCGAGTCGTGTTCATGGGCCAGATTCCACCCCATGACAGCAACAGCCAAAACCCTCACCCGCCCATCCACCGGCAGCCTCGCCCGCGTTGACGCGCTCGACTGGGGCCACATCACGACCGAGCTCGACGGGCAGGGCTGCGCCGTCCTCAGTGGCCTGCTCACCCCGGAGGAATGCGATGCCATCGCGGCGCTCTATCCCGACGACAACCGGTTCCGCAGCAAGGTCGTGATGGGCCGCCACGGTTTTGGCCGTGGCGAATACAAGTACTTCTCCTATCCACTGCCGGACCTGATCGCGGAGCTGCGGCCGGCGCTGTATGCGCGGCTGACCGCGACCGCGAATCGCTGGAACCAAACGATGGGGATCGAGATCAGCTATCCGCCGTCGCATGCAGCGTTCCTGAAACGCTGCCACGAGGCCGGGCAGACCCGGCCGACGCCGCTGCTGCTGCAATATGGCGAGGGCGATTACAATTGCCTGCATCAGGATCTCTATGGCGAGCACGTATTTCCGATCCAGGTCGCGATCCTGCTGTCGCAGCCGGGGCGCGATTTCACCGGCGGCGAGTTCGTGCTGACCGAACAGCGGCCGCGGATGCAGTCGCGGCCCGAGGTGGTGCCGCTCACCAAGGGCGATGCGGTGGCGTTTGCCGTGCATCACCGTCCGGTGCAGGGGACGCGGGGGCCGTATCGTGTCAATCTGCGCCACGGCGTAAGCCGGATTCGTTCCGGCCATCGCCACACCATCGGTGTGATCTTCCACGACGCAAAGTGAATGCGAGTGAAGCGTGGCGGCTGATCTGTTCGAGACAATTGGCGATGCAAGGCCGCCGCGCGAGACGATCGCTGATGGTGCGGTGCTGCTGCGCGGCTTTGTCCGACCGTTCGAGGCCGAGCTGATCCCGGCGCTGCGCGTCATCGTCAAGCAGGCGCCGTTCCGGCATCTGATCACGCCCGGCGGCCACCGCATGTCGGTTGCCATGACCAATTGCGGCAGCGTCGGCTGGGTCTCCGACGCGAGCGGCTATCGCTATGATCCGATCGATCCTGATAGCGGACAGCCCTGGCCCGAAATGCCGGACGTGTTGCGCAGGCTCGCAGCGGACGCCGCTGATGAAGTCGGCTTCAACGGCTTCGCGCCGCAAGCCTGCCTGATCAACCGCTACGTGCCCGGTGCAAAACTGTCGCTGCATCAGGACAAGGACGAACTCGATTACGGCGCACCGATCGTCTCGATCTCGCTCGGGCTGCCGGCGATCTTCCTGTTCGGCGGGCTGAAGCGCAGCGATACGCCGCGCCGCTACCGGCTCGAACATGGTGATGTTGCGGTGTGGGGCGGGCCGTCACGGTTATTTTATCACGGCGTGGCGCCGCTCGCCGACGGCGAGCACAGCGTGCTTGGCCGCCAGCGCATCAATTTGACCTTCCGCAAGGTCCGCTGACCCTCCCGCAAACGAGGCGGGTGGTCTAAGCTCCTGACATGACCACCAAGGCCGACCGCGCGGTCAATCGTACCGGCGTCTATCTCGCCGTGCTGCAGCTCGTGTTCACGCTGGGCTGGACCACCTACCTGATCTATTTGCCGAAGCTGTGCGCCGAAGTCGGCATCGCGCCTTCAACCGTGATCCTGATCCTGATGATGGATCAGGCCATCTTCACCATCACGGATACCGCGATGGGCATGGCCGCCGACAGGATTTCGATCCTGGTCGGCCGTCTCGGCCTGTTCGTCGGCATCGTTGCCGCGATCTCCTGCGCTGCCTTCATCGCTCTGCCTTATGTCGCCGGCACCGGGCCGGGTGCAAGGGTCTGGCTGATCGGACTGATCGTGATCTGGGCGGTGACGTCATCTGCGTTGCGCGCGCCGCCGCTGACGCTGCTTGGAAAATATCGCGCGCAGCCGTCGGTGCCGTTCCTCGCCGCGCTGGCGATGCTGGGCTACGGCATCGCGGGCGCGGTCTCGCCCTATCTTGGCGTCGTGCTGCGCGATCATGATGCGCGACTGCCGTTCGTGCTATCCGGCGCCGTGCTGCTGCTGACGGCGCTCGCGTTCTCCGGGATCGAACGGCGCGTCGCGGCGGAGACAGAGCCCGTGCGGCTCCCCGCGCCCGCAAAGCGGCTCGGCGCGGTGCCGATGTTCCTGATCGGATCGATGGTGCTGCTCTCGCTCGGCTATCAGCTGCACTTCAACATCAACAGCGCCCCGTTCTATTTGCGCTTCGCCAAATCGAATGAGCTGCAATGGCTGATGCCGGTGTTCTGGATCGGCTTTAACATCGCGATGTTTCCGGCCAGCATCGTCGTCAAGCATCGTGGCGGCCTGATCGTGATGGGCGCGGCGGGACTGCTCGGTGCTTTCGCCATCGTTGCCGCAGAGATCGCCGGAAGCCTCAACGTCCTGATCGCAGCGCAGTTCATGGCGGGCGCGGCCTGGGGCTGCATGCTGATGAGCGCGGTGTCCGCGGCGCTCGCGATCGGCGAGACCGGCGCGGAGGGCAAAGTCACCGGCCTCGTGTTCTCGGCGCTGGCGCTTGCGACCTTTGCGCGGATGGCGGCGGTCGCCGGCGGCCTGCAGAAGATGCCGGACTATGCGCCGCTGGTGCATTGGGCGCCGGTCGCCTGCTGGTCGGTCGCCGGAGCCGGCCTGCTCGTGATCGCCGCGTCGCGGCTGCACCGCGGCGTGAAGAGCGCCTAGTTATTCCGCGCCGGATGGATGAACGCCCAGGGCGAGACTTCGGAATCCGTCGGCACTTCCACCGAGATCACGTAGGGCCCGCCGTCGGCCAGCGCCTTCTCCAGCACGGGGCGGAAGTGATCGGGCGAGGTGACGCGCGCGGCGCCGACGCCGAAGGACTCCGCGAGCTTGACGAAATCCGGATTGACCAGGTCGGAGGCGACGACGCGGCCGTCGAAGCGCTCGCGCTGGTCGCGGCGGACATTGCCATAGGCGTTGTTGTTGAACACCAACGTCACCACGCCGATCTTGAACTGCACCGCGGTGGCAAGCTCCTGCACACCGAACATGAAACCGCCGTCGCCGGTGATCGCGACCACCGGCTTGTTCGGGTTGGCGACCTTGGCGCCGAGCGCGGTCGGGAAGCCCGAGCCGAGCGTGCCCTGATAGCCCGAGGTGACGAAGGTGCGCGGTTCGTAGATCGGAAAGCCGTACCAGGAGGCGAAGCCGACCTGCGACAGCTCGTCGGTGACGATGGCGTTCGCCGGCAGCACCTCGCGCAGGATCTTCAGATAGGCCATCTGCGGCTGGATGCGCTGGATCTCCTGCTCGGTCGCGGCAGTCGCCTCGCGGATCGCGGCGCGGCGGCCCGAGGTCTTGCTGTAGCCGGCCTTGCGGACGGCCGCGACGAGGTCGGCGGTCGCAGCCTTGGCGTCGGCGATCACGGCAGCGTCGGCCGGCCAGCGCCGCAGCTCGACCGGATCGATGTCGATACGCACGCATTTCAGACCGGTCGGCTGATACGGCCAGCGCGACATCGTCGGCAGCTCCATGCGGGTGCCGATGCCGATCATCAGATCGGTCTTCGGCCATAGCTTGTAGGCCGAGGCCATGGTGAGCCCGAGCTCGTGCGTGTTGGAGACGATGCCGCGGCCGCTACGAAAGGCGACCACAGGCGCGTCGATCATCTCGGCCAGTTCGAGGATTTCCTCGCGCGCCTCGATGGCGCCGCTGCCGACGAAGATCATCGGCGTCTTGCTGCCGGCGATCAGATCGGCGGCCGCCTTGATACGATCCGGATCGGGCTGCGGCGCCGGCAACGGATCGAATGGCTTGACGGCTGCGACCTGGGTGCGCTGGGTGAACACGTCCCACGGCATCTCCAGCGACGCCGGGCCCCGCCGGCCCGACAGCATCTCCTGGAAGGCGCGCGACACCATCGCAGGCGCGTTGTCGGGATATTCGATCCGCTCCGCCCATTTCACGAAGGTACGCAGCGTCGCCAGCTGATCCGGCATCTCGTGCAGATGGCCGCGGCCCTTGCCGAGGAATTGCGTCGGCACCTGGCCGGTCAGGCACAGCACCGGCTCGTTGCAGCCGAAGGCAGTGAGCAGCGCCGCCGAGGCGTTGAGCACGCCAGGGCCGGGCACCACGCTGAACACGCCGGGCTTGCCGGAGGAGCGGGCGTAGCCGAACGCCATGTAGCCGCAGGCCTGCTCATGCCGGGCGCCGATCACCTTGAGCTGCGCCTGGTGGAACGCATCGAACAGGCCATAGATCTGCGCGCCGGGCAGGCCGAACACGGTGTCGACGCCGTGAGCGACGAGGCCGTTGACGATCGCTTCGCCGCCGGATGTTGAGGTCATGGCACTGTCCACTTGCTTGCGGGGTTAGATGGCTTCGTCGACGACGCCGTTGCGCAGGATGCCGACGCCTTCGGCTTCGACCTCGACGACATCGCCGGGCTTCAGATAGCGCGGCGGATCGAACCGCGCACCCGCTCCGGTCGGCGTCCCCGTGACGATGATGTCGCCGGGAACCAATGTCGTGAAAGTCGAGATGTAGTTGATGAGGTAGCGGAAGCCGAAGATCAAGCGCGAGGTGCGGTCGTCCTGCCTGACCTCGCCGTTGACCCGCGTGGTCAGGCGGATATCAGCAATCTGCGCTTCGCTGCTGTAGGGCACGATCCATGGCCCGAAACTGCCGGTGGAATCGAAGTTCTTGCCCTGGGTCACGTTGAACTTGGCGTGCCGCACCCAGTCGCGGATGGTGCCTTCATTGCAGAGCGTGATCGCGGCGATGTGATCGAGCGCGGCGCTTTCCGGAATGTGTCGGCCGGCCTTGCCGATCACGAGTACCAGCTCGCCCTCATAGTCGAGCTGCGGCGAGATCCGCGGCCGCACCACCGGCGTGTTATGGCCGACGAAGGAGCGCGGCACCCGCAGGAACATGCTCGGGTATTTCGGCGCGTCTGAGCCGTCCTTGTACTCGGCATTGCGGTCCGGATAGTTGACGCCGATGCAAATGATCTTGTCCGGCGCCGGGATCGGCGGCTGCCAGGCGACCGCGTCGAGCGCGTGGTCGGGCGATCGCTTGGCGGCGTCTTCCACGAGCTTGCTCAGCGCACCGGCGGCGATCGCCTCGCGCAAGGTCGGATAATCCTTGGCGAAGCGCGACGAGAGGTCGACGATCCCAGTGTCGGTGACGGCGCCATAGCTGGTGGCGCCATTGACGGAATAGGTGGCGAGGCGAGGGGCTGACATTAGCGATCCAATTCTTGATGTCGTCCCGGCCAAGCGAAGCGCGAGCCGGGACCCATAACCACAGGCCTCACATTATGGCACGCGGGGCGACTATCCTGGTAGCAATGGGGTTCTGTGGTTATGGGTCCCTGCTTTCGCAGGGACGACGGGTGGATGGAGGCGTGCGTTAGTCCGCAACCAGCACGTCGGCGACGAAGCGCGGCTCGCGCACCGCCTGCCCTGCGAAGGTCGAACCTTCCTCGAACCAGGAGCGCGGCGCCGGCGCGCCCCACAGCGTCTGGCGGCGCGGATCGCGCAGCGACCAGCGCAGCGGCTCATGGTCGTGATCCCCGGTGAAATAATCGCTGGTGTAGAGCTCGATGCGATGGCCATCGGGATCGCGGATGTAGAGGAAGAAGGCGTTTGAGATGCCGTGCCGGCCCGGGCCGCGCTCGATGTTCTTGAGGAAGCCGGAGGAGGCCATCACGTCGCAGAGATGCACGATGTTCATCGCAGTCGGCACCCAATAGGCGATGTGGTGCAGGCGCGGACCTTTGCCGTTGGTGATGGCGAAGTCGTGGACATTGCCCTTGCGATGCATCCAGGCGGCTGCGATGCGGCCATTGTCGCCATCCTCCTCGGCATATTCGGTAAGGCGGAAGCCGAGCCGGGCGTAGAAATCGACGGTGTCCTGCACTTCGGCGGCGAACACGTTGAAATGGTCGAGCCGCTGCGGATGGCAACCCTTGTAGAGGTCGTAACGCCGTAACAGATGCGGGCGCTTCTCCATCGTGGCGTAGAGTTCGATCTGGAAGCCGAACGGATCGGTGAATTGCAGCGTGCGGCCCTGGAACGGCTGCTCGACGAAGGCATAGGTGATGCCGTTCTCGGAGCAGAAGGCGGCGGCCTTGTCGAGGTCAGCGTCATTGCCGACCTTGAAGCCGAGCCGGTTGCAGGCGGCTTTCGCCGCTTTGCGCAGTACCACCGAGTGATGCTGGTGCTCCTCGCTGGCGCGCAGATACACCGACTTGTCGTCGCGGTCCTCGACGTGGAGGCCGACCGTCTTCTCGTAGAACGCGGCGCTCTTGTCGAGGTCGGTGACGTCGAGCACGGCATGGCTGCAACGGATGATGTTGAACGGCGGATCGAAAACGTGGGTCGGAGCGGGCATCGGTGTTTCCTCAATTTTGGTTCGTCATTCCGGGCTCGCCGCCAAGCGTCGCACCGGAATGACGAGTGCTGGTTAAATTCCCAGTTTCTGAATCTTGTGCGTCCCGCGCGCGAGCGAGACGTGCTTGGTTTCCATGTAGAAGTCGAACGAGTAGTCGCCGCCGTCGCGGCCGATGCCTGATGACTTCATGCCGCCGAACGGGGTCGGCAGATGGCGGACGTTTTCCGAATTGAGCCAGATCATGCCGGCTTCCAGCGCATCGGCGACGCGCAGCGCGCGGCCCATGTCGCCGGTCCAGACATAGCCGGTCAGGCCGTATTGCACGCCGTTGGCGATCTCGATGGCATCAGTCTCGTCCTTGAACGGGATCACGGTCAGGAACGGGCCGAACACCTCCTCCTGTGCGACGCGCATGTTTGCGTTGGCGCCGGTGACCAGCGTCGGCTGCACATAATGGCCGCCGCCGGGGCCGTCATGCGCCTTGCCGCCGACTGCGATGGTGGCGCCGTCCTTCTTGGCGACGTCGAAATAGCTGCAGACCTTGGCGAGATGCCGCTCATGGATCAGCGGCCCGATCTCGGTCGCGGGATCGAGGGGATGACCGACCTTCAGCGCCTTGACGCGCGCGGTCAGCTTCTCGACGAACTTGTCGGCGATGCTCGCTTGAACCAGCAGCCGGCTCGACGAGGTGCAACGCTCGCCATTGAGCGAGTAGATCATGAACACCACGGCATCGAGCGCGCGGTCGAGATCGGCGTCGTCGAACACGATCACCGGGTTCTTGCCGCCGAGCTCGAAATGCACCCGCTTCAGGGTCGGTGCGCCCTGCGCCATGATCGCCGAGCCCGTCGAGCTTTCGCCGACAAACCCGATTGCCTTGATGGCGGGATGTTCGGTCAGCGCCTTGCCGGCCTCTTCGCCGAATCCATGCACGGTGTTCAGCACGCCGTCGGGAAGGCCGGCCTGCTTGGCGAGCTTGACCAGCATATCGGCGGTCACTGGCGACCATTCAGCGGGCTTGTGCACCACGGTGCAGCCGGCCGCGAGCGCCGGCGCGATCTTCCAGGTCGAGAGCATGAACGGCGTGTTCCACGGCGTTATCACGCCGACCGGGCCGATCGGCACGCGGGTCGAGATGTTCCAGTGCTCGTCCGAGGGCGTGTTGAGGCCGTCGCGGGCTTCGCCGCATTTATCGGCGAAGAAGCGGAAATTCTCCGCCGCGCGGATCGCGGCCTTGGCCATGAAGCGGTGCGCCTGGCCGGTGTCGATGCATTCGAGCACGGCGATATCGTCGGCGCGCTCCTCGATCGCATCGGCGACGCGATGCAGCACCTTGCGCCGTTGCGCCGCCGGCATGTCGCGCCAGGCCTTGAAGGCCTTGGCCGCGGCGGTTGCCGCGCGGTCGATATCCTCGGCATTGCCGCGTGCGACGGTCGCGAGCACCGTGCCGTCAACAGGCGATCTGGTCTCGAAGGTCTGGCCGGATGCCGCCGGCACGACCTTGCCGTCGATCACATTGCCGATGCCGTCGGCCTTTAACTTCGCGAGCAATGGACCGGCGCGATCGCGGTTGGCCTGAAACACGTCGGCTGATGACTTCGCTGTCGCTTTATCCATTGACTGTCTCCACCTTCAGTGCGTCGTGGATGTTGTTGCGTTTCCAGCTGGTTTCCTTGTCGTTGATCTGCATGTCGAACGACAGAGCGAACTTGCTGTTGGCGAAGACCGGATCGAGATGGGCCGATAGCGCCTTGAAAATGTGATCGCCGGCTTTCTTGCGGGCGGCGAGGTCGCGGCCTTCGCCGAGCCGCAGCACCATGTCGAGGAAGCCGTAAGTCTTGCGGCCGTCGGCGATCGCGTAGTGCTCGCACTTGATGGCGCGGACACGGATGCCGCCGAGCGGGAAGATGCCGGTCTCGACTGCGGCCTTGCGGACCACCTCAACCGTCGTGCCCATGTCGACGAGACCGTCGAGATTGGCGGAATATTCAAGCGTGAAATGCGGCATGCAGCGCTCCTGCTGGGTGCGTCAGGCGAAGTAGCAGCTCACGGAACCGTAAGGTCCGTAATCGGCCTGGATGGTGTCGCCCTTGCGGGTCTCGATCGGGCGGATGAAGGAGCCAGCCAGCACGACCTGGCCGGCCTCCAGCGCCAGCCCGTTCGGCGCGATCTTGTTGGCGAGCCACGCCACCGCGGTTGCCGGATGATTCAACACGCCGGCCGCGAGCCCGGTCTCCTCGAGCTGGCCATTTCTAAAGCAGAGCGCGCCGATCCAGCGCAGATCAGCCTCCAGCGGGCGGATCGGCCGGCCGCCGAGCACGATGCCAGCATTAGCGGCGTTGTCGGCGATGGTGTCGAAGATCTTGCGCGTCGCCTTGGTCTCGGGATCGACGCGTTCCACACGCGTATCCAGGATCTCCAGCGCCGGCACCACGAAGTCGGTGGCGTTGAGCACGTCGAACAGGGTGCAGTTCGGCCCAGCGAGGCGGTGCTTCATCACGAAGGCGAGCTCGGCCTCGACCCGGGTGGCGATGAAGCGGTCGGTCGGCACCAGGCCGCCATCGGCAAAGAACATGTCGTCGAGCAGGATGCCGGAATCCGGCTCGTCAATATTGAGCGCGCTCTGCATCGCCTTCGAGGTCAGGCCGATCTTGTGGCCCTTGACGACGCGCCCCTGCGCCACCTTCATCTCGACCCAGGACTTCTGAATCGCGTAGGCGTCTTCGAGGGTAATGCCGGGGTATTCCAGCGAAAGCTGGCGGATTTGCTTGCGGGTCTTTTCCGCGTTGTCGAGCCGCTCGGCGGCAGCGCGGATATCGTCCTTGGAGAGGGCCATGCGTGCTACACAAAAGTGGATGTCGGGAGATGATTAACATGTTAAATGAATTCCCGCAAACTGAATCCGGGCATGCTGCGGTGCAAAAGTTTGCGATTATGTTGCATGATCCGGAAAAGTGGGTACCGGTTCTCCGATCAGGATCATGCTCAAACAGAGAGATAGATCGTGACGACATCTCAAAGAGACGTCATCACGATCGGGATTAGTCATGGCGCGCAAGAAGTTGGATGAGATACGGCCGGAGGACGACGCGTCGGCGCGACGGACCCCGATGCGCGAATTCTCGCGCTCATTGCCGATGTCGCTGCTCCGCGCACGCGAAGCGGTGATGCGGCAATTCCGTCCGTCGCTGCGCAATCACGGCCTGACCGAGCAACAGTGGCGGATCCTGCGTGCGCTCACCGCGGTCGATGAGATCGAGGTTACCGAGCTCGCCCGCATGGCGTTTCTGCTCGGCCCGAGTCTGTCGCGAATCCTGCGCGATCTCGAGGCGCGCGCGCTGATCGAGCGCAAGGCGGCGGAAAACGACGCGCGGCGCGCGGTGGTCTCGATCTCCGCCAAGGGACTGAAGCTGATCGAGGCCGTGGCGCCGACGTCCGAGGTGATCTACGCCGCCATTACCAAGCGCTATGGCGTGCGCAAGCTTGCGGAGTTGCAGGAGATGCTGGGCGCGCTGGAAGCGAGCCTTGCCGGAATGGGCGCGGCCGATGACGCCGAGGTCGCGGCCGAAGAGTAGCCGCGGCCTGCGGGCCATGCCGCTCAGGCCATGTAGGGCACGCGCGAGATCACGTTGATGGTGCGGAATTCGGCGATCCAGCCCGCGACCTTCGAATGCGACCATTCGATATGGCGGCGCAGGATCGTCGCTGCCGCGTCGCCGTCGCGGGCGCGCAGGGCTTCGATGATCACCAGATGCTCGTCCATGAAGGAATCGATCTGTGGTGCGGTGAGGGCGACCTGAATGTGCTTGCCGATCACGAAAGCGCAGTGGGTGCGCTTGAGCGCTTCGAGCATCTCGCGATTGATGCCGTAGCCGAGGCAGCGGATATGCAGGTCGCCCTCGATCTCGTCGAGTTCGCCGACGCCGACGCCGTCACGGTACTGGATCCCTTCGCGCAGCCGCTCGGCCATCCGGTCAAGCAGCGCTGCAGGAATCCTTGCCGCGGCGGATTTCAGCAGCAGCGGCTCGAGGGTGGCGCGCACCTCGAAGATGTCGCGGAGGCGATCCTCGTCCAGTGGCACCACGTACCAATGCGCCTTGGCGCCTTTCTCCAGGATTCCGATCGCCTGCGCACGGAGTAGCAAATTGCGCGCGACGGTACGTCCGACCCGGAAGTGCCGCGCCAGCGCCAACTCGCTGACCCGGAAGCGTCCGAACAGCGAGCGGTAGATGATCTCGCGTTCGAGCTTGTAATAGAGCGTGTCCCAGGCATCGCTGCGCACAGCCTCGACCGGGCCGTCGGTCAATCCGAACATCTCCGGTGTGATCGGAATGCGCCGTGGATCGACGTTGCGCTTGCCGGCGATGACGCCGCGACCGTCGAACCGGCGCACCAGACCGATATGCTCGAGCTGTTCGAAGGCTTGCCGCACCGGCGAGCGGCTGGAGCCGAACAAGGTTGCGATCGCCGATTCGGAGAGGACAGCGCCGGGTGGCACATCGCCGGCCCGGATGTGCTTTGCCAATGCGCTCTTGATCAGCGCGTAGGCTGGCTGCTTCCGTCTGGTCTGCGATTTCGCTCTTGGAATCGACATCGATGACTGCCCGTCGGTCACATTAGTCGTAGCAGGCATTTACGCACCGCCGCCAGCGAAGTTTTGGCTATTGCGTGCAATGTGCAATCATGTTTAGCTGGGTCGATACGTTTGGATCGATTGTCGCCGTTGCACGTCTTGTGCGCTGCAGCGGCGTTAATGTTTGTTCGTCGCGCTGTTTTGATGGCCGCGGATCGGGCAACGGGTCTATGCGTCCAGCTCGTCTCAATGCAGCCGGCATCCAAGTTCGGCGCCATCAAGGGAGGATTGAATGAAACTGACGAGGCGTGAGTTTTCCGCCGGCTTGGCGGCAGGTCTCGCTGCTCCGGCGCTGATGCGCAGCGCGTGGGCGCAGGGCGCGACGATCAAGATCGGCATGTGCGTGCCGGTGACCGGTCCGGCCGCGGAGCAGGGGCTGTGGGCCCAGAACGGCGCCAAGCTGGCGCTGGCCGCGGTCAACAAGGCCGGCGGCGTGCTCGGCAAGCAGGTCGAACTCGTCATCGAGGACGACCAGACCACCAATCCGGGCATCGTGCTGGCGTTCTCCAAGCTCGCCGCGCAATCCGACATCGTCGCCTTCCTCGGCTCGATCCGTTCGACCCAGGTGCAGGCGATGGCCCCCGACGTGATCAAGGTCGGCAAGCCGGTCATGATCGGCGGCACCAATCCGGATCTCACCCATTCCGGCAATCCCTGGCTGTTCCGCTTCCGCCCGAATGACAATTATTCCGGCCGCGTGATCGCCGACTACGGCGTCAACACGCTCGGCAAGAAGAAATGGGCGATCGTGCATTCCACCGATGCCTTCGGCACCGCGGGCGGCAAGGCGCTCAGCGAAGCGTTGACCAAGCTCGGCGCGCCGCCGGTGCTCGACCAGGGCTACGCCAACCAGAGCCAGGACTTCACCCCGGTCGTGCTGGCCGTGAAGCAGTCCGGCGCCGACGTGCTCGGCACCTACTTCACCTTCGAGAACGATCTCGGCATCTTTGCCCGGCAGCTGCGCCAGCTCGGCGTCAACATTCCCTGGGTCGGTTCGCCCTCGGTGGTGGCGGTGTCCTCGACCAAGCTCGCCGGCCCTGCGCTGTTCGGCACCTACGGCGTCGCCGACTTCGCCGAAGATTCGAGCGACGTTGCGAAGGCGTTCGGCAAGTCCTACCGCGATGCCTACAAGACCGCGCCGGACAACCAGAGCGCCTGGCCCTATGACGCGATCACCATCCTGTCGGCGGCGATCAACAAGGCCGGCTCGACCGATCCGACCAAGATCCGCGAGGCCATTCTGGCGACGCAGAAATTCGCCGGCGCCGAAGGCGAATATAATTTCGACAAGAACGGCGACGGTCTGCACGGCTACAATGTCGTGAAGAACGACAAGGGCAAGATCGTCTACGACAAGCACATCGACTTCAACGATTGATCGCGGCTCGGCCTCGCCGTTGAACGCGGCGGGGCCGATCTACTGCGCACACTGTTCTGATCGAGCGCTGTCATGGATCTGGTTCTCCAACTGCTATTCACCGGAATCGGCATCGGCGCGGTCTACGCGCTGGTCGCGCTCGGTTTCGTGCTGATCTTCCGCGCCACCAACGTGGTGAATTTCGCGCAGGGCGAATTCTCGATGGTCGCCGCCTATCTGATGGTGGTCTGCGTCGAGCTCGGCCTGCCTTATTGGCTGTCCTTCGTGATTGCGCTTGCCGGCATGGCGCTGCTCGGCGTCATCTTCAATCTCGGCGTCTACTATCCGCTGCGCCACCGCACCTATCTGCCCGTGATCATCGCCACCATCGGCGCCTCGATCCTGCTGTCGAACTCGGTGCTCGCGATCTATGGTCCGCAGCCGCAGGTGCTGCAGGGCTGGTTCGATACGCCCGGCATCCAGCTCGGCCCGGTCTATCTCGACAGCCAGTATCTTCTGATCATCGGCGTCACGATCTTTCTGGTGCTGTTCAATTTCTGGTTCTTCGAGAAGACGCTGCTCGGCAAGAAGCTGCAGGCGACCTCGCAGGACAAGGAGATGGCCTCGCTGCTCGGCATTTCCGTCTCCACCATGATCATGATCACCTTCATCTATTCGGCCGTGCTCGGCGGTCTCGCCGGCATCCTGGTGGCGCCGGTGCTGTTCGTCTCGATCCAGATGGGCTCGACCATCGCGTTGAAGGCGTTTGCTGCCACCATCATCGGCGGTTTCGGTGATGTTGCGGGCGCCATCGTCGGCGGCCTCGCGCTCGGCGTGATCGAGACGTTCGGCGCCGCCTACATTTCGGTGCCGTACAAGGACGGCTTTGCCTTCCTGGTGCTGATCGCCTTCCTGGTGTTCCGGCCGCAGGGCATCTTCGGCGAACGCGTCGCGGAGAAAGCATGAGCGCCAGCGACAACATGATCCCGGCGCCCGCCGTGCGCTCGAAGCCGCTGATCATCCGGCATCTGCCGTATTTCCTCGGCGCCGCGGTGCTGGTGGCGCTCGCCGCCAGCATGCAGTTCGACGGTTACATCCTCAACATCCTGCTGCAGGCCACGACCTTCTCGATCGCGGTGTTCGGCTTGTCGGTCGTGCTCGGCCTGTGCGGCCAGATCAATCTGGCGCAGGCCGCGTTCTTCGGCTTCGGCGCTTATGCCGTCGGCCTCGGGACCGCCGACCTGCACCTGAACTTCTGGCTCTGCCTGGTCGGCGCCTGCGCGATCACGCTGGTTGCCGGTGCGTTCCTGGGCATGTCGACGCTGCGGCTCGGCGGGCATTACCTTGCGATGGTGACGATCTCGTTCCAGCAGATCGTGACGCTGGTGATGATCAACGCGGTCGGCGTGACCCACGGACCGGACGGCGTCGCCAACATCCGCCGGCCCGAGCTGTTCCAGTCCTCGCAGAGCTATCTGGCTTTCTGTGTCGCGATGCTCGCGATCGTCGGCTATCTGGTCTGGCATCTGCCTGACACCAAGCTGGGCCGCGCCATGCGGGCGGTGCGTGACAACGAGCTCGCGGCCGGTGTCAACGGCATCGATGTGTTCCGGACCAAGGTCTCCGCCTTTGCGGTGTGCGCGGTGCTCGGTGGCCTGGCGGGCGGCCTGTTCGCCGGCGGCTTCGCCTATGTCAGCCCGGACCAGTTCTCGTTTGCGGAATCGATCCAGTTCCTGACCATGTCGCTGCTCGGCGGCGTCGCCTCGCCGGTCGGCTCGGTGATCGGCACCGGCCTGCTGATCCTGATCCCGGAATGGCTGCGCTTCCTCAAGAGTGTGCCGGGTCTCTACCTCGCCATCTATGGCCTGTCGGTGATCCTGATCATCCGCTTCATGCCTGACGGCATCTGGGGCTTCGTGTCGGACGCCTTCACGCGCTGGCGTGCGCACACCAAGGCGCCGCCCGTTGCCGGAGCGCTTCACCTCAAGCCCGCGACCACGGGTGGCGACATCGTGCTCGAGGTCACCGGGCTCTCGAAGCATTTCGGCGGCCTCAAGGCGGTCGACGGTGTCGACATCGCGGTGAAGCGCGGCGGCGTGCATGCGCTGATCGGGCCCAACGGCTCCGGCAAGACCACGACGCTGAACGTGCTGTCCGGCCTCTACAAGGCCACATCAGGCAAGATCGTGCTCGACGGCACCGACATCACCAACATGGCACCGCATCAACGCACTGCCGCGGGTCTCGGACGTACCTTCCAGAACATTCGCCTGTTCCGCTCGATGACGGCGCTGGAGAATGTCGAGATCGGTGCCGAGCGGCCCGGCAACACCATGATCGGGAAGGGCGATGACGCGCTGACCGAACGGGCGATGGAGGCGCTGACCTTCGTCGGACTCGGCAGCCGCGCCAACGAATTGATCTCGAGCTTCTCCTACGGCCACCAGCGCCTGATCGAGATCGCGCGGGCGCTGGCCTCGAACCCGACGCTACTGCTACTCGACGAGCCGGCCGCCGGCCTCAACTCGACCGAGAAGCTGGAGCTGCATGAGCTGCTCAAGCGCATTGCAGTGCAAGGCCTCACCATCCTGATCATCGATCACGACATGACGCTGGTCTCGGAAGCCGCCCAGCACATCACCGTGCTGAACTTCGGACGCCGCATCGCGGACGGCGAATCGATGGCGGTGCTGCGCCATCCCGACGTCGTCTCCGCCTATCTCGGGAGCGAATGATGCCGCTGCTCGAAATCCGCAATCTCGTGGTCCGCTACGGCGAGATCGAAGCGCTGCGCGGCGTCACCATCGCCGTGGAGCAGGGCCAGGTGGTCACGCTGCTCGGCGCCAACGGTGCCGGCAAGTCGACCACGCTGCGCGCGATCTCCGGTCTCGCCAAGCCCACCTCCGGCGACATCATGTTCGATGGTCATTCGATCGCGGGCCTCGGGCCGGAAGCGATCGTGCGCCTCGGCATCTCGCATGTTCCGGAAGGCCGCCGCGTGTTTCCGGGCCTCACCGTGAAAGAGAACATCATGCTCGGCGCGTCGAACCGGAAGGTCTCGGCGTCGCAGATTTCGCGCGAAGCCGACGCGATGTTCGATCTGTTCCCGGATATCCGCTCGTTCTCCAACGTGCTCGGCTGGACGCTGTCCGGCGGCCAGCTGCAGATGGTCGCGGTGGCGCGCGGGCTGATGGCCAAGCCGCGGCTGTTGCTGCTCGACGAGCCGTCGCTCGGTCTCGCACCTGTGATCGTGCAGGCGGTGTTCCGCATCATTTCGCAGATCAGGAAGGACACCACGGTCTTGCTCGTCGAGCAAAATGCGCGCATGGGACTCTCGGTGGCCGATCACGGCTTTGTCCTCGAAACCGGGCGGATCGTGCTCGGTGGCAAGCCCGACGAATTGTGGGGTAATGAGGCCATCGCCGCCGCCTATCTCGGCGGCCACGCCAAGACCCACGCCTGACAACGTCCCGTGCTTTACTGAGCGAGCTGGTTTTTCATGGTCACCATCAAAGTCGATAATCTCATCAACTTCGTGTCCGAGGTGTTTTCGCATTCGGAGTCGTCTGCGGAAGAGGCGAAGCGCATCGCGACCTACCTGACGACGGCGAACCTCACCGGGCACGACAGTCACGGCGTGATCCGCGTGCCGGTTTATGTCCGGTGGAAGAAGATGGGCTCGATCGTGCCGAACCAGACCCCCGAGGTGGTGGTCGACACGCCGTCGCTCGCTGTCGTCGATGGCAAGTTCGGCTATGGCCAGACCGTCACGCCGGTTGCGGTGAGGCTCGGCATCGAGAAGTGCAAGAAAGCGGGGCTTGCTGCGGTCGCGCTGCGCAATTCCGGCCATCTCGGCCGCGTCGGCGACTGGGCCGAAATGGCCGCCGCCGAAGGCCTCGTTTCAATTCATTTCGTGACCGCGGCGGGCTCGCTGCTGGTCGCGCCCTATGGCGGCGTCGAGAAGCGGCTGTCGACCGCGCCCTATTGCGTCGGCATTCCGCGCCAGGGCCAGGATCCGATCGTGCTCGATTTCGCAACTTCAGTCGTCGCCGAGGGCAAGTGCCTGGTCGCGAGCCGGGGCGGCAAGAAGCTGCCGATCGGCGCGCTGGTCGATGCCGACGGCACGCTGAGCGAGGATCCGCATGTTCTGTATGGCCCATACACGCCGGACGGACCGCGCGACCACACCAAGGGAACCGGCGCGATCCGCGCCTTCGGCGATCACAAGGGCTCGGGTCTCGCCTTTATCTGCGAGCTGCTCGGCGGCGCGCTGACCGGCACCGGTGCGACATCGTCGGACCGCCGCTTCGCCAACGGCATGATGGCGTTCTACATCGATCCCAAGGTGATCGACACCAGCAACTTCTTCGACGGCGAAATCACCCGCTACACCGATTTCATCCGCGCCACCAAGCCGATCGCGGGCACGGATTCCGTGCTGGTTCCGGGCGATCCCGAGCGCAAGACCCGCGCCGATCGCACCAAGAACGGCATCCCCTTGCCTGACGACACCTGGGCGGCGATAGTGAATACCGCGCGCGAAGTCGGCGTCAGCGAAGTCTCGATCCAGCGGGCGACCAGCTGAGGCCTGCTCTCCAAGAAAACCCTTCAAGAAAACCTTCGAGAACCACAAAAGGAAACGCAATCAATGGCAAACAAGGTCAAGCAGGTCTGGGCATCGGGTAAGGCGGTGGTCAACGCGTGGCTCGCGATCCCCTCCGGGTTTTCGGCCGAAGTGATCGCGCAATGCGGCTTCGACAGCGTCACCGTCGACATGCAGCATGGCGTGCAGGATTATCAGTCGATGGTGCAATGCTTCCAGGCGATGCATGCCCATCCGGTGACGCCGATGGTCCGCGTGCCCTGGAATGAGCCCGGCATCATCGGCAAGGTGCTGGACGGCGGCGCCTATGGCGTGATCTGCCCGATGGTCAACACGCCGCAGGAAGCCAAGAACCTCGTTTCGTATGCCAAGTATCCGCCGAAGGGCGTGCGCTCCAACGGCCCGATCCGCTCCGGCATGTATGGCTCGGCCGGCAGCTATCAGCAGACCGCGAACGACGAGATCGTGCTGCTGCCGATGATGGAGACCAAGACCGCGGTCGAGAACATGGAAGCCATCCTCGATGTCGAAGGCATCGACGGCGTCTATATCGGCCCGTCCGATCTAGGCTTCTCCTACGGCCTGGTGCCGAAGCTCGATCGCGACGAGCCGGAGATCCTCAAGATCTACGAGAAGATCATCAAGGAGTGCGGCAAGCGCGGCCTCAACCCCGGCATCCACTGCTCCGGCGCCGAAGGCGCGGTGCGCGCGATCAACATGGGCTTCAAGCTCGTGACGCTGTCGAACGAAGTCGGCCTGATGCAGGTCTACGCCAAGATGCAGGTCAACCAGACCCGCGAGAAGTCCGGCGGCAAGGCGTAACTCGATCCTCTCCCTCGCCCCGTTCTTCACGGGGCCGAGACCAGCGAAGCTGGCTCTTGGAGGGTTGGGGTGAGGGGCATCTATCCGGCGAGCACCATCGTTGCAATTGACATCGTGCCTCGCCCCTCACCCGGATTGCTGACGCAATCCGACCTCTCCCCGCAAAGGACGGGGAGAGGTGAAGAAGAAAGCACCAAGGAGAACTCCCATGGCCTCGGCTCAAGTGATCCGCCTGCACGCCGACGATAGCGTCCTGATCGCGCGCGCGAGCCTGCCGCCGGGATTGGAGGTGACCGACGGCGTCACCACGGTCGATCGGATTCCGGCCGGCCACAAGGTTGCGATCAAGCCGATTGCGCAGGGCGAGCCGATCCGCCGCTACGGCCAGATCATCGGCTTCGCGACCCAGCCGATCGCGCCCGGCCAGCACGTGCACACCCAGAACTGCGGCATGGGCGATTTCGCCAAGGACTATGCCTATGGCGTCGACGTCAAGCCGGTCCCGAACTTCGATCTGCCGGCGACGTTCGAGGGCATCCGCCGCGCCGACGGCCGCGTCGCGACGCGCAACTATATCGGCATCCTCACCTCGGTGAATTGCAGCGCCCATGTCGCCGGGATCGTCGCCGACATGTTCAAGAAGAATCCGTTCACCGGCGACAATCCGCTGGCTGACTTCCCGAATGTCGACGGCGTCGTCGCGCTGACCCACAAGACCGGCTGCGGCATGACCCAGGACGAGCCGCTGGCGCTGCTCCGCCGCACGCTCGGCGGCTATGCGCGCCACGTCAATTTCTCCAACGTCATCGTGCTCGGCCTCGGCTGCGAGGTGAACCAGATCGGCGGCCTGATGCAGGAGCAGAAGCTTGCCGGCCGGCTGCGTGCGATGGACATCCAGGAGGTCGGCGGCACGCGCAAGACCGTGGAAGCCGGCGTTGCCTTCGTCAAGGAAGCACTCGCCGACGCCAACAAGGTCAAGCGCGAGGCGGTACCCGCGAGCGAGCTCACCGTAGCACTGCAATGCGGCGGCTCGGACGGTTACTCCGGCGTGTCGGCCAATCCGGCGCTTGGTGCGGCGAGCGATCTGCTCGTGCGTCACGGCGGCACCGTCATTCTCTCGGAGACGCCCGAGACCTACGGCGCGGAGCATTTGCTGACGCGTCGCGCGGTCAGCCGCGAGGTCGGCGAGAAGCTGGTCGGCCTGATGCGCTGGTGGGAGGAATACACCCAGCGCGAAGGCGCCGAGATGAACGCCAATCCGAGCCCCGGCAACAAGGCCGGCGGCCTCACCACGATCCTGGAGAAGTCTCTCGGCGCGATGGCCAAGGCCGGCAGCACCAACCTCGTCGACGTCCTGAATTACGCCGAGCCCGTCACCAAGAAGGGCTTCGTGTTCATGGATACGCCCGGCTACGACCCGGTTGCCGCCACCGGGCAGGTCGCCGGCGGCGCTAACCTCGTCTGCTTCACCACCGGCCGCGGCAGCGTGTTCGGCTGCAAGCCGGCGCCGTCGATCAAGCTCGCCACCAACACGCCGATGTACAAGCGGATGGAAGACGACATGGACGTCAATTGCGGCACCATCCTCGACGGCGAGGAGAGCGTGCAGGAATGCGGCCAGCGCATCTTCGACCTCATCCTCAAGACCGCCTCGGGCCAGCCGACCAAGAGCGAGAGTTTTGACTTCGGCGGCGCCGAGTTTGCGCCGTGGGTGCTCGGCGCAACGATGTAGTTTAGGGCTGCGATCTAGCCTTACACTCCGCTGTCGTCCCTGCGAAAGCAGGGACCCGTACCGCGTAATCCATCGATCAAGAGCGGTGGTAGACACCTTTCGCATCACCATGGGCGGTGGTTATGGGTCCCTGCTTTCGCAGGGACGACGAGTTCTGTTGACGCGGCGTCCCTGAATACGCTTCCCTGCGTCCGGGTTACGGACTGGACGGAGGACACATGCGCGCGCTTCGGTTCGGAATTGTTGGATGCCTCGCATTTCTAGCCGCTTTGACGTTCGGCGCCGTTTCGGCTGACGCCACGACCATCGTCGCGCTGGGCGCGAGCAACACCTACGGCAAGGGCGTTGCGCGCAATCAGGCCTATCCCGCGCAGCTCGAAGCGATCCTGCGGGCCAAGGGATTGAACGTCCGTATCGTCAACGCCGGCATCAATGGCGACACCACCGAAGGGATGCTGCAACGGCTCGACCGGGCGGTCCCGAACGGCACCCGTGCGGTGATCTTGCAGCCGGGCGGCAACGACCGGCGTAAGGGCAGCCCCGACCGGACAGCGGATATTCAAAGCCGTCTCAGCGCCCGCGGCATCAAGGTGATCATGCTCCCCAACGGCATGCTGGGCGGACTTCCGCATCAGCCCGACGGCGTGCACCTGACGCCCGAAGGCTATCATATGCTTGCCGAGCAGCTTGCTTCGCAGGTATCCGGAGCGATCGGCCGCTAGCCGGTGAGGGCGATCGGCCGCGGCCATTGCTGACCTCGTGACGTCACGCGGATATTTCCTGGGCAATCGCTGCCCGTTGTTAGTGCTTGATCCATACCGGAACCAGTGTTCTGCTCAAAAAAGCTGCTGGAGTCCTCGGTCCGTGTCGATCTTCGTCGCACTGCATCACGTCACGCACTACAAATACGACCGGCCGATCGATCTCGGGCCCCAGACCATTCGGCTCCGGCCCGCGCCGCATACGCGCACGCCGATCCTGAGCTATTCGCTCAAGGTCACGCCGGCTAATCACTTCGTGAACTGGCAGCAGGACCCGCAGGGCAACTGGCTGGCTCGCTACGTATTTCCGGAGAAGGCGACCGAGCTCAAGGTCGAGGTCGACTTCACCGCGCAGATGACGGTGGTCAATCCGTTCGACTTCTTCGTCGAGCCTTACGCCAACGCTTTTCCATTCGAATACCCCGCCGATCTCAAGACCGAGCTCGCGCCCTATCTCGAGACCGATGAGCCCGGCCCACTGCTCACGGCCTATCTGAAGGAGATTCCGCGCAAGGCCGACTCTATCGTCAACTTCCTGGTCGAGCTGAACGCGCAGCTGCAGAAGAAGATCAGCTACGTCATCCGCATGGAGGCCGGCATCCAGTCGCCGGAAGAGACGCTGGCAGCGGGCTCCGGCTCCTGCCGCGACTCGGCATGGCTCTTAATCCAGGCGCTGCGCCATCTCGGACTCGCTACGCGCTTCGTCTCCGGCTATCTCATCCAGCTGCGGCCCGACATCGATCCACTCGAGGGGCCGCGCGAAGTCGAGAGCGATTTCACCGATCTGCACGCCTGGGCCGAGGTCTATCTGCCGGGCGCTGGCTGGATCGGTTTCGACGTCACCTCCGGCATGCTCACGGGCGAGGGGCACATTCCGGTTTGCGCCACGCCGCATTATCGCTCGGCGGCGCCGGTGACCGGCACCGCCGGCTTCGCCAATGTCGAATTCGGCTTCGAGATGAACGTCAAGCGGATCCGAGAGGCGCCGCGGATCACCCGGCCGTTCTCGGATGATTCCTGGGCTCGGCTCGACCGGGTCGGCGAGCAGGTCGATGCCGATCTGACGAAAGACGACGTGCGGCTGACCATGGGCGGCGAGCCGACCTTCGTGTCGGTCGACGATCTGGAATCGCCGGAGTGGAATGTCGCCGCGGTCGGCCCGACCAAGCGCGCGCTGGCTGACGAATTGATCCGCAAGCTGCGGACGCGGTTCGCGCCGGGCGGGTTGCTGCATTACGGCCAGGGCAAATGGTATCCTGGCGAGAGCCTGCCGCGCTGGGCGTTCGGTCTCTACTGGCGCAAGGACGGCAAGCCGATCTGGAAGAACGCCGATCTGATCGCCAGCATTGAGAATTCGCGCAAGGCCGAGGTGGCCGATGCCGAGCGCTTTGCCGTCGGCACTGCGAAGAAGCTCGGACTCGGCGCCGACTATGTCATGCCGGCCTATGAAGATCCGGCGTTCTGGTTGCAGCGTGAAGCCGGGCTGCCGGCCAACGTTACGCCCGAGAACTCCAAGCTGACGGATGCCGAAGAGCGCGCGCGCCTGGCGCGGGTGTTCGACGAGGGACTGACGACGCCGAAGGGCTTTGTGCTGCCGATCCAGCGCTGGACGCCACTTGCCGACAAAATCCCTGCGCGCTGGCGCAGTGAGCACTGGAAGATCCGCCGCAGCCATCTGTTCGCATCACCCGGCGATTCCCCGCTCGGCCTGCGGCTGCCGATCGGCTCGCTCGAACATGTTCCGCCCGAGGACTATCCTTACATCGTCGAGCAGGATCCGATGGCGCCGCGCGAGGCGCTTGCCGATGCGGAGCTGAAGCAGGCGCTGAAGCACATCCCCGAACCGCTGCCGGTGCGCACCGCAATGGTGATCGAAGTCCGCGACAGCGTGCTCTGTGTCTTCATGCCGCCGGTCGAGAAGGTCGACGACTATCTCGAGCTGATCACGGCAATCGAGGCGACCGCCGAGGAAACGCAGCTCGCGGTGCATGTCGAAGGTTATTCGCCGCCGTTCGATCCGCGCGTCGAGGTGATCAAGGTGACGCCGGACCCCGGCGTGATCGAGATCAACGTGCAGCCCGCGCAGAGCTGGCGCGAAGCTGTCGACATCACGCTCGGTCTCTATGAGGACTCGGCAAAGACGCGGCTTGGCGCCAATCGGTTCCTGATCGATGGCCGCCACACCGGCACCGGCGGCGGCAACCATATCGTGGTCGGCGGCAGCAAGCCGGAGGATTCGCCGTTCCTGCGCCGGCCCGATCTGCTGAAGAGCCTCGTGCTGTATTGGCAGCGGCATCCGTCGCTGTCCTATCTGTTCTCCGGCATGTTCATCGGCCCGACCAGCCAGGCGCCGCGCATCGACGAGGCGCGGCATGATGGACTTTATGAACTGGAGATCGCGCTGTCGCACGTGCCGCCGCCGGGCATGGATGCGCCGTTGTGGCTGGTCGATCGGCTGTTCCGGCACATCCTGGTCGACATCACCGGCAACACCCATCGCGCCGAGATCTGCATCGACAAGCTCTATTCGCCCGATGGCCCGACCGGCCGGCTTGGCCTGGTCGAATTCCGCGCGCTCGAGATGCCGCCTGATCCGCGGATGTCGCTGGCGCAGCAGCTTCTGATCCGCGCGCTGATCGCAAAACTGTGGCGCGAGCCGCAGCAGGGCAAGTTCGTGCGCTGGGGCACCGCGCTGCATGACCGCTTCATGCTGCCGCATTTCCTCTGGGAGGATTTCCTTGGTGTGCTCGCTGAGCTCAAGCAGTCCGGCTACGACGTCGAGCCGGAATGGTATCAGGCGCAGCTCGAATTTCGCTTCCCCGCCTTCGGCCGCGTCCATCATGGTGCCGTCGGCCTCGAACTGCGGCAGGCGCTGGAGCCGTGGCACGTGCTGGGCGAGGAGGGCACCTCCGGCGGCACGGTGCGCTACGTCGATTCGTCGGTCGAGCGGTTGCAGGTGAAGGCGACCGGATTCGTCGAGGGCCGCCACGTCATCACCTGCAACGGCAGGCGAATGCCGATGACCGAGACCGGCCGCTCGGGTGAGGCGGTCGCCAGCGTCCGCTTCAAGGCCTGGCAGCCGGCCTCGGGCCTGCATCCGACCATTCCGGTGCACGCGCCGTTGACATTCGACTTGATCGACACCTGGAACGGCCGCTCGCTCGGCGGTTGCGTGTATCACGTCGCCCATCCCGGCGGCCGCAATTATGAAACCAAGCCGGTCAATTCCTACGAGGCCGAGGCGCGGCGGCTGGCGCGCTTCCAGGAGCACGGTCATACCCCCGGCAAGATCGAAACGCCGCCGGAGGAACGCACAATTGAGTTTCCCTTGACCCTCGACTTGCGGACGCCGCTCCTGCAGTAATTGGGCTCAGGGGAAGTGGAATGACTGGATCGGGTGGCCAAGGCGGGAGCAGTCAGGAGAGCAGGGCCCGGCCCGGCCAGCGCCGGATGGCGCAATGGACCCGCGACTACGTCCGGCTGCCCGGCATTCCCGACGAATATATCGCCGAGAGCGGTGCGCCGCGGCCGGCCTGGGCCCGCTTCTTCGACGCCTTTGCCGCGCTGTCGCCGGCCGATATCGAGCGCCGCTTCGCCTCCGCCGATCGCCATCTGCGCGAGGCCGGCGTCACCTATCGGGCGCCCGGCGACACCTCGGACCGGATCTGGCCGCTCAGCCATCTGCCGCTGATCATCGATGCCGCCGACTGGCGCCAGCTGGCCGCCGGTGTCGCGCAACGCGCGCAGCTTCTGGAAATGGTGCTGGCGGATCTCTACGGCGACGGCCGTCTCGTTGCTGATGGCGCGATCCCCGCGGCCGCGATCGCCGGCAGCAGCGAATATCTGCGCGCGGTCAGCGGCATCAAGCCGCCCGGCGGCCGCTACCTGCATCTCTATGCCGCCGACATCGGCCGCGGGCCCGACGGCCGCTGGTGGGTGCTCGGCGATCGCACCCAGGCGCCGTCGGGCGCGGGCTATGCGCTGGAAAACCGCCTGGTGCTGTCGCGCGCCTTCTCCAATCTCTACAAGTCGATGAATGTCGAGCGCGTCGCGCCGTTCTTCGAAGCGTTCCGCGATTCGCTTCGCGCCAGCGCCGACCGCGATGAGCCGCGGATCGGTCTGCTGACGCCCGGCGCCTTCAGCGAGACCTATTTCGAGCATGCCACGCTGGCGCGCTATCTCGGATTCCTGCTGGTCGAGGGCGACGATCTCGCGGTTTCCGGCGACCGCATCCACATCCGCACCGTCGCCGGATTGAAGCGGCTCGACGTGCTGCTGCGCCGGGTCGATTCCAACATGCTCGATCCGCTCGAGCTCGACGCCTCGTCCTATCTCGGCGTGCCCGGCCTCGTCGAGGTGCTGCGCAAGGACGGCGTCGTGGTCGCCAACATGCCGGGCTCCGGCGTGATGGAGGCGCGGGCGCTGCTCGGCTTCCTGCCCAATCTGTGCCGTCGCCTGCTCTCCGAAGACCTGATGATGCCGCATATCGCGACCTGGTGGTGTGGTCAGAAGTCAGCCCGCGAGGAGGTGCTGTCGCGGCTCGACGAATTCGCGATCGAAGGCGCTTATGGCCGCGGCGTGCCGGATTTTCCAGGCCATGGGCCGGTGCTCCCCGGCCAACTGTCGGCAGCGGACCGCGATCGTCTGAAGGACGCGATCAGCCATCGCGGCATCGACTATGTCGGACAGGAGTTGGTGCGGCTGTCGACCACGCCGGTGTGGGAGAACGGCCGGATCGCGCCGCGTCCGTTCGTGCTGCGGGTGTTCGCCGCCGCGACGCCGAACGGCTGGACGGTGCTGCCCGGCGGCTTCTGCCGGATTGCCGATCGGGCCGATGCGCGTGCGGTGTCGATGGGCGATGGCGCTGTCTCCGCCGACGTCTGGGTGGTCTCGGATAAGGCGGTTGCGACCTCGACCTTGCTGCCGGCGGTCGACACCGTCCGCATCCGGCGCATCGCCGGCGTGCTGCCGAGCCGCGCCGCCGACAATCTGTTCTGGCTCGGCCGCTATCTCGAGCGCGCCGAGGCCACCATTCGCCTGATCCGTGCCTTGTGCACGCCGCTGCGCGATCCGGCGCGGGCGAATTCGAACGGCAACGCGACGGCGATGCATTCGGCCGAGCGCATCCAGCGCTTGCTGGTGACCTGGGGCGCGGCCACGCAGACCGCGCGCGCCAATCCGGCCAAGGTTGCGCTCGAAGCGCTGCAGAACGAGGAGAAGTTCGGCTCGGCGTTGTCGCTGGTGCGCTCGGCGCAGCGCACCGCGACCTCGCTCCGCGAGCGGCTGTCGCCGGACGCCTGGCAGGTCATCACCGAAATGGCCGAGCGGCTCGCGATCGAGGTGCATGACGATGACGGCGTCGTCAGCGCCGCTGAATTGACCTTGCAGGAGCTCGCAAGCTTCGCCGGCCTCGCGCAGGAGAACATGAACCGCGCCGCCGGCTGGCGCTTCCTCGAGATGGGCCGCCGCGCCGAGCGGGCCATCAACACCACGCGCTTTGCGCGCCAGTTTGCCTATGACGAGGCCGGTGACGAGGATCTCGACGTCCTGCTGACGCTGGTCGATTGCCAGATCACCTATCGCTCGCGATATCTGGTGCAGCCGCTGCTCACGCCGGTGCGTGATCTCGCGGTGCTCGACCCCTACAATCCGCGCTCGGTGGCGTTCCAGGTCGCAGCGCTGAACGAACATATCGCTGCGCTGCCGACCCTGAAAGAGCATGGCCTGATCGAGCGACCGCAGCGGCTCGCGGTTGCCCTCGAGGCGATGCTGACGACGGCCGAAGCCGGCAGCCTCGACGTCAAGACGCTGTTCGCGCTGGAGCAGGATCTGCTCGGACTCGCCGACGCGGTCGGGCTGCATTATTTCCCGCACGGACCGAATGCCAGCCGGCCGGAGAAGCTCACGGGGCTGGCGTGATCTACGACATCCGTCACGTCACGACCTATAGCTACGAGACCCAGGTCAGCTTCGCGCGCTGCTCGCTGCGGCTGGAGCCGATCAGCGGCGACGGGCAGCAGCTGATCTCGCATGCGGTCGAGATTCGCCCGAAGCCCGCGGAGCGCACCAGCCGGCGCGACTTCTTCGGTACGCTGACTGAGAGCGTCCTGATCGAGACCGCGCATCGCAGCCTTCGCATCGATTCCCGCTCGCGGGTCTCGGTGACGCGACAGCCGCCGGCGCGTGACGCCGCGAGCCCGCCCTGGGAGAACGTGCGCGATCACGCCTTCGAAGGATTGAGCCTCGATGCGGCCTCGCCGGTCGGTTACGTCTTTGCCAGCGCGTTGGTGCCGGTGCTGCGGCCGGTGACGGCTTACGCATCCGCGAGCTTTTCACCCGGGGGCGGCATCCTCATCGGTGCGGCCGACTTGATGCGGCGCATCCGCAACGACTTCAAATACGATCCCAAGGCGACCGTGATCTCGACGCCGCTGCGCGACGTATTCGAGAAGCGCCACGGCGTCTGCCAGGACTTTGCCCATGTGATGATCGCAGGCCTGCGCGGCCTCGGTCTGCCCGCGGCCTATGTCAGCGGCTATCTGCGCACCATTCCGCCGCCGGGCCAGCCGCGGCTGCAAGGCGCCGACGCGACCCATGCTTGGGTCTCGGTCTGGTGCGGCAGCGAGCTCGGCTGGGTCGGGTTCGATCCGACCAACGATCTGATGGTCGCCAACGACCACATCATCCTTGCCATCGGCCGCGACTTCGCCGACGTCTCGCCGGTCGACGGCGTCATCGTCGGCGCGCGCAAGCAGAAGCTCAGCGTCGCGGTCGACGTGCTGCCGGTCGAGTGAGCGGAGCGGGGCGCGAGACCACGATCAGGCGACCTGCCGCTTGCCTGATTTATCCCATCCGATCGGGCTGACGACGACGCGGTCGCGGCCTTCGTGTTTGGCTTGATAGAGCGCAAGGTCCGCGGCCTTGAGCAGATCGCGCGACGTGCGCTCGTGGTCGGGCACGAGGCAGGACACCCCGATGCTGACGGTCGGCAACTCCTGCTCGGATTCGCGTGCAGCCGTCAGCTTCGCGCGAATCTGTTCGGCGACGTCCAACGCACCGGCCTTGCCGATGCCTGGCAGCAGCACCGAAAACTCCTCACCGCCGTAACGCGCGCCTAGATCGGTGACGCGCTTGGCGCTGGCAGCGATACAACGTCCCACGGTGGCGAGCACGGCGTCGCCGGCCTGATGTCCGTAGGTGTCGTTGAAGGCTTTGAAATGATCGACGTCGATCATCAGAAGCGAAACCGACGACTTCGCACGCATGCCGCGCCGCCATTCGGCGTCCAGCGTATCGTCGAGACGGCGGCGGTTGGCGAGGCCGGTCAACGCATCGGTGCTTGCAAGGTGCGCGAGCCGGCGTTCCGCGGCGGCCCGCCGCTTGAGAGCGGCCAGCAAATAGAACATCAGCACGATCGAGAAACCGCACAGCGCGGCCACCACGCTGCCGATCAGCCATACCTGCTGCCACCAATCGGCATAGATGCCGTCGAGCGAGAGACCTTCGGCGATGATCAGGGGATGTTGTCCGACCGCCTGGAAGACATAGAGCCGGCTGACATGATCGACGAGTGATTTCGTCTTGTAGGAGCCGGATTGCCGCGCCGGATACTGCTTGAAGACCTGCGAGTCCTTGATGCTCTGCCCGATCTTGCCGATCTCGAACGGCGCTCGCATCAGCATGACGCCATCGGTGTTGAACAGCGTCATGCTGTCGCCGAGGCCGAAGTTCAGCTTGCGAAACAGATTGTGGAAATAGCTGAGCCGCATGCTGCCGGCGACCACGCCGGCAAACGAGCCGTCGTCATTGCTGATGCGGCGGCTCAGGCTGATCAGATACTCGCCCTCCGGAGTAACCCAGGGGGCACTGATGAACAGTCCGCTGTCCGGTTGGGTCCGATGCACCCGGAAGAAGTCCCGATCGGCGAAATTCGCGGCCCGCGGCGTCAATGTTCGGGAATCCAGCGTGACGTCTCCCGCTGCATTCAGCACCAGGATCGAGCCGAGGTCCTTGGCTGTCGCGGCGCGGTCGAACAGCACGACCTGGCGAAGCTCCGGGCTGACCTTGCCGATCTCCGGCAGTTTGACGCCGTCGGCAACCGCCTGCAGCGAGAGGTCATAGAGCTCGATGTTGCGGTCGATCTCGCTGGCGATGGAGGCGACGAGGTTGGTGGCGCCTTCCTTTGCATGCTGATAGTCCTTGCCCGCCATCTCCCACAGGATCGATGCGCAGATCGCCGAAAAGCCCAGGACGAGGCCGATTCCGAGCGCAAGCAGCCGTTTGGTCGGCACCGCCTTCGGCTTTGGCACAGGCCCGTTCATTGCTCGCTTCCACTTCCCCCGCGCCGCCGCGCTTTGACGTTTTCTATGGGGGCATCAAATTGAGAAAGGCGACCTGAAGCGCAGGCAATTTATGCGCGTGCGTTGGGGGAGTCTTAACCATCCGGATTGGCCGGGACCTGTCGCCGGCCTTCGACAGATCGCGCGATCCGTTCAGGTTCCGGTCCGGCGCATGCCGTCTGCGGCGTCGATGCGCAAATTGTGGAAGAACTGCTCGACCTCGCGCGACAGCGTCTCGGCCGTTGCGGTCAGATCGTTCGACGCCGCGAGCACGGATTCCGCTGCCTTGCTTGTCTGATCCATGTCGTCGCGCAGCGAGCCGACGTTTGTGACCAGGGTTTCGTTGCCTTGGGCGGCCATCTGCGCGTTCGCGGAGATTTCGCGCGTGGCGGCGTCCTGCTGGCCGATCGCGCTTGCGATGTTCGTGGTGACGTCGCTGATCTCGCGCACGGCCTGGCCGATCTCGCGCACGGCGGCCACCGAGTTGCGGGTGGAAGCCTGGATCAGGCCGACATTCTCGCTGATCTCGGCGGTTGCCTTCGCGGTCTGCCCGGCCAGCGCCTTGACCTCGTGCGCGACGACGGCGAAGCCGCGGCCGGCATCGCCGGCGCGGGCGGCCTCGATGGTGGCGTTGAGCGCGAGCAGATTGGTCTGCTCGGCGATCGCCTGGATCAGGTTCAGCACGCCATCGATGCGCTGGGTGGTTGCGGCAAGGCTCTCGATCTCGGTGATCGACCGGTCGGTGCGCACGCCGGCCTGATCGACCGCGCCGGAGGATTGCTTGACCTGGCGGCCGATCTCCTCGACCGAAGCAGAGAGCTCTTCGGCGGCGCCAGCCACCGCGGAGACGTTGCTCGAGGCTTGTTCGGTGGCGCCGGCCGCGGCAACCGCCCGGCCGCTGGCGTCCGCCGCGACGGTCGCGATGGTCTGCGCGGTTTGCCGCATCGTCGCGGCGTTGTCGTGCACCGCGCGCAGCACCTCACCGATGGTGCCGCGGAATGCGTCGACGAAGCTCTCGATGTGCCGGCCACGCGCGTCGCGGGCCTCCGAATCCTGCAGGACTTGCGCGTTCAGACTGCGATTGCGATCCATCGCCTCCTGGAACACCTTGATGGCGCGCGCCAGGGCGCCGATCTCGTCGCCTCGCCCGACATGGGGCACTTCGACATGGTCGTCGCCCTCGACGACACGCTTGATGGTGGTGGTGATCTGCGACAGCGGCCGGGCAACCGAGCGGGCGATGATCAAGACGCCGAGCACCACCACGATCAGGGCGGCTGCACCGAGCCCGGTCAGCAGCAGCGCCAACGCCCGGTTGGCGTCGGTCTGCTGTGCCAGTCGTTTGCTGCGCTCGGCATAGACCTTGGACAGCGCCTCGAGATCCTTGTTCAGCGCGCTGCGCACGTCGCGGTTGGCGTCGTTGTCGCCCCACTCACGCCCGGCCGCCGCGCCGATCTCGATGCCGCGCCGAACCAGCTCCTTGCGGAACTCGATGAACTGCTCGATGCGTTTCTTGAACACCGCGAACTGGGTGGCGTCGTCGGCTTGCAGCAGGGTTTCCCAGTTCTTGACCACGCCGAGGATGCGGTCGTTGAACGCCAGCAGCCCGTCGCCGTATTTCTTCACAGCTGCCGGATCGGTCGACATGTAGATGCCGCGGGATTCCATCACCACGGCATAGACCAGTGAATTGACCCGCTCGACATTGAGCGCGGCGCGGCTCGCGAGGTCGACGGCCTCGGTCAGCTCGGCGTTGCGTCGCGCGTTGTAGTCGGACAGGAAGGTGATGGCCGCGGTCAGCGCCGCAATCAGCGCAAACGTCGAGTACAGCCGGGCAGCAAGCGAGAATCGGGATGCCATTGGAGGCCGGGATCTGGAGATGGGAGATGTGACGGGGGCGGGCATTGCGGGCACTCCAAAGGGCCGGGGAGTACCTTCGGCCAATTAAAGCTTATGCAAAATCTTCATGGATAATGTCTTAACAAGCGTGTTTTGCGCTGGCTGCAGCTGGCTAAATCTCTAAATAATCCCAATGTCTTATGAGGCGCTCCGAACCTCTCATGTTCCGCCGTCCTGCGGCACTGTCGAGTGACGGCCCGCCATCATCATCACTCATCAACATCCCCCTCGCGCGAGGCGGTGAAGCCGATGGCACGACTTTCGCAAAGAGATGCTAGGTTAAATTGCCCCGGCCTCGACGCGAACTCCCATGCTCTATCGTCACACAATCGACGCCACCAATTACGCATTCGATGATCTGCGCGTCCTGCTTGCCAAGGCCTCGCCGCCGCGTTCCGGCGACCGCCTGGCCGGCATCGCAGCCGACAGCGCGGAGGAGATGATCGCCGCGCGGCTTGCGCTGGCCAACCTTCCGCTCAAGCAATTCCTCGACGAGCCGGTTATCCCCTATGAGGACGATGAAGTCACGCGCCTGATCCTCGACAGCCACGACGTTGCCGGCTTTGTGCCGGTGTCATCGCTCACCGTCGGCGGTTTCCGCGACTGGCTGCTGTCGGATGCGGCCACTGGCGAAGCGATCAGGAAGATCTCGCGCGGCATCACGCCGGAGATGGTGGCGGCGGTGTCGAAGCTGATGCGTAACCAGGATCTGATCCTGGTGGCGAAGAAATGCGATGTCACGACCGCGTTCCGCAACACCATCGGTCTGCGCGGCCGCATGAGCGCCCGGTTGCAGCCCAACCATCCGTTCGACGACCCCAAGGGCATCACCGCCTCGATCCTCGACGGGCTGCTGCTGGGATCGGGCGATGCCTGCATCGGGATCAATCCGGCGAGCGACGATCCGAAAGTGATCGGCACCCTGCTGCGGCTCCTCGACGACATCATCACGCGGCTCGAGATTCCGACGCAGGCATGCGTGCTCACCCATGTCACGACCACGCTCGGGCTGATCGGGCAGGGGCTGCCGGTCGATCTCGTGTTCCAGTCGATCGCCGGCACCGAGGCGGCCAACCGCAGCTTCGGCGTCGACCTGTCGTTGCTGCGCGAGGCGCGCGAAGCCGGCATGTCGCTGCACCGGGGCACGGTCGGCGACAATGTGATGTATTTCGAGACCGGGCAGGGCTCGGCTCTGTCGGCCAACGCCCATCACCAGGTCGACCAGCAGACCTGCGAGGCGCGCGCCTATGCGGTGGCGCGCGCGTTCGATCCGCTGCTCGTCAACAGCGTGGTCGGCTTCATCGGTCCTGAATACCTCTATGACGGCAAGGAAATCATCCGCGCCGGGCTCGAGGATCATTTCTGCGGCAAGCTGCTCGGCCTGCCGCTCGGGATCGACGTCTGCTACACCAACCATGCCGAGGCCGATCAGGACGACATGGATAATCTCCTGACGTTGCTTGCGGCCGCCGGCGTGAATTTCATCATGGGCGTGCCGGGCGCCGATGACGTGATGCTGAACTATCAGTCGACATCGTTTCACGATGCGCTCTACATCCGCGACCTGTTCGGCCTGAAGCGGGCGCCCGAATTCGACGCCTGGCTCGCGCGTGTCGGCCTTGCCGGGCAGGACTTCCGCCTTGTTGACGATGCGGAGCGGCTGCCCGACCTCGCAGCCAGGCTCTTGACCTGACGGGATAGCGAAATTCTGCAGAGCAACTATCTCGGCGTTGTGACGTTAGGTAGTGCCACAATGTTGAAGAATTTCTGGCCCAGCGTTCCGCGCCGTGGTTAGATTTGCAGGTGCTTCGGGGTCGTATTGATGAGAGCTGAGGGCATAGAGACAGCACGGCGTATCCTCTGCGTCTTTCCGCGCTATACGTCGTCGTTTGGGACCTTCGAGCACTCCTATGCCCTGACTGACGGCGTCAAGGCGTTCATGCCGCCGCAGGGCCTGCTGCTGATCGCCGCATACCTTCCGGAGAACTGGTCGGTCCGTTTCGTCGACGAGAACCTGCGGCCCGCAACCGCGGAGGATTTCGCGTGGGCGGAGGCCGTGTTCGTCAGCGGTATGCACATCCAGCGCCAGCAGATGAACGACATCTGCCACCGCGCCCATGACCATGACTTGGTGGTCGCGATCGGCGGTCCGTCGGTCAGTGCCTGCCCGGACTACTATCCCGCATTCGACTACCTTCATGTCGGCGAGCTCGGCGACGCCACCAATGAGCTGATCCGGCGCCTGGCTGACGACACCAGCCGTCCCGACGAGCAGGTGGTGCTGAAGACCGTCGACCGCCTGCCGATGACGGACTTTCCGCTGCCGGCCTATGAGCTCGCCGAGACCAAGAAGTACTTTCTCGGCAGCATCCAGTTCTCCTCGGGCTGCCCCTATCAATGCGAGTTCTGTGACATCCCCGGGCTCTATGGCCGCAATCCGCGGCTGAAATCGCCGCAGCAGATCATCGCCGAGCTCGACAAGCTGCGTGCGTGCGGCGCGACCGACACCGTGTATTTCGTCGATGACAATTTCATCGGCAACCGCAAGGCTGCGAGCGAATTGCTGCCGCATCTGATCGAGTGGCAGAAGCGGACCGGCTATGTCACGCGCCTTGCCTGCGAGGCGACGCTCAACATCGCCAAGCGGCCCGAGATCCTGGAGAAGATGCGCGAGGCGTTCTTCGTGACGATCTTCGTCGGCATCGAGACGCCGGATCCCGATGCGCTGAAAGCCATGCACAAGGATCAGAACATGATGGTTCCGATCCTGGAGGGCGTGCGCACCATCAATTCGTTCGGCATGGAGGTCGTCTCCGGCATCATCATGGGGCTCGATACCGACAAGCCGCAGACCGGCGACGCGCTGATTTCCTTCGTCGAGGAATCCCGGATTCCGCTGCTCACCATCAATCTGCTGCAGGCGTTGCCGAAGACGCCGCTGTGGGACCGGCTTGAGAAAGCGGGGCGCCTGGTCGATGACGAGGGCCGCGACTCCAATGTCGAGTTCCTGCTGCCCTATGAGGACGTGGTCAGTTCCTGGCGCAAATGCATGGAAATCGCCTACGAGCCGAAGAAGCTGTTCGAGCGCTATCTGCATCAGTGCAACTACACCTATGCCAACCGCATCAAGGTGCCAGTCAGCCCGGAGATGAAGAGCTGGGCCAACATCCGGCGCGGCCTGATCATGCTGCGCAACATCTTCTGGAAGGTCGGCGTGCTCGGCGACTACAGGCGGGTGTTCTGGAAGTTTGCGCTCGGCCGGCTCAAGCGCGGTGACATCGAGGGGCTGATCTCCGCGACGCTGGTCGCGCATCATCTGATCACGTTTGCGCGTGCAGCCTCCAGCGGCCGGCAGAACGCCTCGAACTACTCGATCCGGCTGCGCGAGGCGTCCGTTCCCGCCGAATGACAGCATGACGACACCGCCGGTGCCATCGCCCCCTGCGCTTTCCGATTTGCGCGACCTGACGCCGGCGCGCGTCGGTCTCGGCCGGTCCGGGGCCAGCCTGCCGACCAACGCGTTGCTCTCCTTCACGCTTGACCACGCCCGCGCCCGCGACGCGGTTCACGCCGCGTTCGATGTCGGCGGCATTGCCGCCGGTCTTGGCGGTCTCGGCATCACGCCGCTTGAGGTGTCGAGCCAGGCGCACAGCCGGCGCGACTACCTGCGCCGGCCCGACCTCGGGCGCATGCTGGATTCGGCATCGCGGCGATCGCTTGAGGGCAGCGGCGTCACCGCGTGCTCCTGTGCCATCGTGATCGGTGACGGCCTGTCGCCGACGGCGGTCAATGTGCACGCGGTCGAATTGCTCCGGCATCTGTTGCCGCAGCTTGCGGCCGACAGGAGCGATGCGGGTGCGGTGATCGTCGCCTCGGGGGCGCGGGTCGCGCTCGGTGACGAGATCGGCGCCATCATCGGCGCGCGTATGCTGGTGATGCTGATCGGCGAGCGGCCGGGCCTGTCCGCACCCGACAGCCTCGGCGCCTATCTCACCTTCGCGCCGCGGATCGGTTTGACCGATGCCGACCGCAATTGCGTCTCCAACATCCACCGTGCCGGGCTGAGCTATGCGGACGCCGCATTCAGAATCGCCTGGCTTGTGCGCGAAGGCTTGGCACGCCAGATCACCGGGGTCGCATTGAAGGATGAAAGCGGCGGTGGATCGTCACAGAATGCGCTCCCAGGGTGTGGCAAATCAGTTACTTAATGGCTGATATCGGCGGTTCCCCGTCGATTTGGCGCGTGCCTCGCGCTTGCGAGCAAGAGGGCGGACAGGTAAAACCGGCGCCGGTCAATATTCGCGTGTTTTCAAGGACTAGCGCCGAACAATCGCGCTCACCCGCCTCATTCGCGCCCCTAGACCCAAGCTAGACAGATTGAGCCGTTTGCAGAACTGGACAGGGCATGCTCGAAAAGAATTCCGAAAGTCAGGTCCACGTCGGGAAGGTCGAAGAGCCGCGATCCGGCCCCAGCATCGCCTTCGGGATCGAGCGTCTCGGCCTGATCCCGATGCGGGCGCCGATCCTGTCCTGCGTCGTCCTGGTTCTGCTGCTGATCGGCGCCGTGTTCGGCATCCACCGGATCAAGATCGACGACTCGCTGTCGCAGCTGTTCCGCTCCAATTCCCAAGACTACAAGCAATATGAGGCGGTGACCAAGCGCTTCCCGGCGACCGAGTTCGACGTCCTCGTCGTGGTCGAAGGCAAGACGCTGCTGTCCCGCGACAATCTCGGCAAGCTGCGCGACATGGTCACCGACCTGCAGCTCGTCGAGGGCGTGCGCGGCCTGGTGTCGCTGTTCTCCGCACGCCAGGCGCCGGAGCCAGGCAAGCTGCCGGCGGCGCTGTTCCCGAATGAACTCCCCGAGGGCGCGGCCTACGACAAATTCGTCGAGACCATCAAAAGCAACGAGATCATCCGCGGCAAGCTGCTGTCGGAGGACGGCACGCTCGCGCTGGTCGTGCTGTCGCTCGAGCCGGAGGTGGTCGGCAGCAACAAGCTCGGCAAGGTAGTCGGCGACATCAGGAAGATCATGGCCGACGATCTCGGCGGCAGCGGGCTCAATGCCCAGCTGTCCGGCGTGCCGGTCATGCAGCTCGAGATCCGCAACGCGGTCGAGCGCGATGGCCTGACCTACAACATCCTCGGCATCCTGGCCGGCTGCGTCATCGCCATCATCTTCTTCCGCAAGATATCGTTCATGGTGGCGGCGGCATTCCCGCCGATGATCGCGATCCTGCTCGCGCTCGGCGGCCTCGGCTGGGCCAATTTCAATCTCAACATGTTCCTCAACGTGATGACCCCGCTCATCATGGTGATCAGCTTCTCCGACTCGATGCAGCTGACATTCGCGGCACGCGACCGGCTGATCGCGGGGCAGGACAAGTTCACCGCGTTCAAGAACGCGGTGCTGGTGGTCGGCCCGGCCTGCGTGCTGACCCACGGCACGGCGGGCATTTCCTTCATCGCGCTGCAATTCTCGGATTCCGACCTGATCCGCAAATTCGGCGAGGCCGGGCTTGCGGCGACCATCATCGCGCTGGTCGCGGTGTTGTCGCTGGTGCCGGTGTTCGGCATCCTGCTGGTGCGCAACGAGAAGGTCTTTGCGGTCAAGTTCCAGAGCGCGGATGCCGGCGTGCAGGCGTTGCGCAATTTCTGCTACTGGATCGCGGTGCGCATGGTCGGCCGTCCCGGGCTTTTCAGCCTGCTCGCGCTGATCGTCGTCGGCGGCCTCGGCATCATCTATGCCAATCTGGAGCCGCGTTACCGGCTCGCCGACCAGGTGCCGGACAAGCGGCAGGCGGTGGAGGCATCGAGCCGGCTCGATGCCAAGCTGACCGGCGCCAACCCGGTCGACGTCCTGATCGAATTCCCCAAGGGTGAATCGCTCTACTCGCCGGAGACGCTGAAGACGATCGCCGACGTTCACGCGATGGTCGAGGACTCGGCCGGCGTCGGCAACGTCTGGTCGCTGGAAACCCTGCGGCGCTGGCTCGCCGAAAAGGCCGGCAGCAACGATGTCGCGACGCTGAAGGAATATGTCAGCGTGATTCCCGAACATCTCGTGCGGCGCTTCATCTCGAAGGATCAGGACGCGGTCGTGGTGTCGGGCCGGGTTCCTGATCTGGATTCGAGCCAGCTGCTTCCGGTGGTGAACAAGCTCGATCATTCGCTCGACAAGGTGCGCGCCGAGCATCCCGGTTACGAGATCGCCGTCACCGGCCTGTCGGTGATTGCTGCGCGCAACAGCGCCAACATGATCGAGAAGCTCAACCACGGTCTCACCATCGAGTTTCTGCTGGTCGCGATCTTCATCGGGCTCGCGTTCCGCTCGGTCGTGGTGATGTTCTCCTGCATCCTGCCCGGCATCTTCCCCGTGGTGCTATCGGGCACCGTGCTGTGGCTGCTCGGGGAGGGGCTGCAATTCGCCAGCGTGGTGGCATTGACCGTGTCGTTCGGCCTCGGCCTTTCCGCTACCATCCACTTCCTCAACCGCCTGCGGCTGGAGACCAAGCCGGGGGTCACGCCGGAACTCGCGGTCGAGCGCGCCACCGTGCTGGTCGGACCCGCACTGATCCTGACCACGGTGGTGCTGGCCTGCGGCCTCGTCGTCACCGTGTTCTCCGACCTGCCGTCGCTGCGCCTGTTCGGCTGGCTCAGCGCGTTCTCGATGGTCGCAGCCCTGGTCGCGGACCTCTTCATCCTGCGGCCGACCTCGATGTTCCTGATCAACCTGTCGCAGAAGCTGCGCGGCAAGGGCGGGCAGCCCGCGCCGATCGAAAAGGCCTGATGTCCTGACAAACAAAAGGCCCGGTTCCGAAGCGTTCGGAACCGGGCCTTTTTTGTTGACCGGCGAAATCGGCGGCGGAGCGTCAGCTCTTCGTCATCGTGATCGAGACGCCGCGGATCTCACCCTTGGAGTCGATCTGCACGACCTGCTTGGAGCCGTTGGTCTGCAGGTTCAGGTTCGCGGCAAAGCCGGAGGCCTCGACGAACACGTCGATCCGTCCGCCGCCCGCGGTGCCCTGCAGATTGCCGAAGATGTTGCGGCTGGCCTCGCTCCAATTGCCGGAGATCCGGTCGCCCTGGCTGGTGACATCGCTGGAGAGGTCGAACTTGTAGCTGTCGCTGGCGCAATGCAGGGACTGCTTCAGGCTCATGCCCGATGGCGCGACCTTGTAATCAGCCTTGCAGCGGATTCGTTCCGTCGTGCCGTTGGACAACGCCACCGTGCCCGTTCCGCTCCACGAGCCGGCAAAGCCGGCAAAGGGACCGCTGGCCTGGGCCTGGACGGCGGAGGCAGACAGCATCAGTGCGGCGCCGACGCCCACAGCCCTGAGAGCCTGACCATAAAGGCTGGAACCAAACAGTTTCATTGTGAATTTTCCCATCAAAATCAACGCTTCCCACGCAAGACAGCGTCTCGCCGCATCGAAGGTTTAGTGTCACCGAAGAATGTTAGGTTCAAACGACAGAAGCGCCGTCCCAGCGCCTTTATTGTCATCGAACAGAATCAGAAACCGCATGCCTCATGACGGCATGTAGCTTTGCGCAAGTGCTGCCCGCAATAGTCAAACGCGACAAAGTGATGGCATGAATCACTTTTTCGAATCAATGGCTTATGTGGGGGTTTACAGCGCCGCAAATTTAGCCGCATTTAGCGGTGCTTGTCGTCAATCCGTTGCCGCGTTACGTGGCGTCTGCAATCCCCAAAATCCGTCCCGGCCATGCCGAAACGCGTTTCGGGAACAGATTTTCTGCTGTCGGAAATGAAGGAATACGATGCGTAAATTTCTCTTGGCTCTTGCCCTGTTGTCGATCCCGCTCGCGTCCAGCGCCGTCGCCCAGCAGCAGCAGGGACGCGGTACACCCGATGAGCAGAAGGCCTGCACGCGCGACGTGCAGCGTCACTGCCGCTCCGTGATTGATCAGGGCGATTTCACCATTCTCGCCTGCCTGCAGCAGAACCGCAGCAAGATCAGTGCCGCCTGCGACCAGGTGCTGAAGACCCACGGCCAGTAAGACCGAATTCAGGTCTCAAGGGACCGCTATCGACACCGCGGCTGGCAGCCATGCCGGCCGCGGCCGCTTATGCTGGCGGTCACAGATAGCATTGGTTTTGGTGGCGTATTCCCCTATATGGGGCTCGCAAATCCCCCGCATGCGCCCGACCGTTCGCGCCTGCGTCGTGCCATGACCAGTGTAGCCCAAATTTCCCATGACCACCGCGAGCGACCTGCGATCCGGAAAGACCCACCGCGACGAGAATTTTCCCGTCGCGTCGTGGATCATTCATCCGCGGCATCGCGCCTTGATCCTGGCCTTCTATAATTTCGTCCGCACCGCCGACGATATCGCCGATCATGCCACGTTGCAGCCTGCGGAGAAGCTCCGCTACCTCGACCTCATGGAGGCCGAGCTGCTCGGCAACGGCGAGACCCAGAAGGAGGCGGTCAATCTGCGCCGGGCCTTCGCCGAGCGCGGCATGCCGCCGCGGCACGCGCTCGACGTGCTGGTGGCGTTCCGCCTCGACGTCACCAAGCTGCGCTACGAGAACTGGGACGACGTGATCGACTATTGCCGTTACTCGGCGATGCCGGTCGGGCGCTTCATGCTCGATGTCCACGGCGAGGATACCTCGACCTGGGCGGCGTCGGATGCGCTGTGCGCCGGATTGCAGATCAACAATCATCTGCAGGATTGCGGCAAGGACTACCGCAACCTGAACCGCGTCTACCTGCCGCGCGATGCGCTGGCTGCCACGGGTGCAACGGTCGAGATGCTCGGCGAGGCGAAGTCGCAGCCGGCCTTGCTCAAATGCCTGCAGGCGCTCGCGGTGCGCACCGAGGCGCTGCTCGACCAGAGCAAGTCGCTCGCTGCCGAGGTGAAGGATTTCCGGCTCGGGCTCGAGATCTCGGTGATCCAGGCGTTCGCCGACAAGATCGTCACCATGCTGAAAGTGCGCGATCCGCTCAGCGAGCGCGTGCATCTGAGCAAGGTTGAACTGCTGCTGCAAAGTCTCGGCGGTGTCGCCGGCGAGACCGCGCAGCGCGCGACCGGCCGCCGTGCGGTCTCCAAGACGGCGGCAGGCGCATGAGTGTCGAGGCGGCGGCCAACGCAAATTACGGAAGCACCGCGTCGGGCAGCTCGTTCTATGCCGCGATGCGCATCCTGCCGCACGCGCAGCGCGAGGCGATGTTCCAGATCTACAGCTTCTGCCGGCAGGTCGACGACATCGCCGATTCCGACGGCCCGCGGCCGGAGCGGCTGGCGGCGCTGCAGCAGTGGCGAGACGATATCGACGCGCTCTATGCCGGGCATCCGCCGGAGCGGCTGAAGGACTATGTCGGCTCGGTGAAGGCCTTCGGCCTGAAGCGCGAGGATTTCGTCGCGATCGTCGACGGCATGGAGATGGACGTGCCGCAGGACATCCGCGCGCCGGATCTCGCGACGCTCGATCTGTATTGCGATCGCGTCGCGAGCGCGGTCGGCCGGCTGTCGGTGCGCGTGTTCGGCCTTCCCGAGGAGGACGGCATCGAGCTCGCCTATCACCTCGGCCGCGCGCTGCAGCTCACCAACATCCTCCGCGACATTGACGAGGATGCCGGTCTCGGCCGGCTCTATTTGCCGCGCGAATGGCTCTGGCACGCCGGCATCACCAACGACGACCCGGCCCGCGTCACCGCCGACCGCGCGCTGCCGAAGGTGTGCGCGCCGCTCGCCGAGCGCGCCAAGATGCATTTCCAGAAATCCGACGAGATCATGAAGCGCAATTCGCGCCGCGCCGTGCGCGCTCCCCGGATCATGTCGAAATACTACCGCGCGATCCTCGATCTGTTGATCGCGCGCGGCTTCGCCGCGCCACGTGAGCCGGTGCGCGTGTCCAAGGCCGCCAAGATCGGCATTCTTCTTCGTTACGCGATCATCTGATGCAAAAGACCGTTCATATCATCGGTGCCGGTATTTCCGGCCTCTCCGCCGCCGTGCGGCTCGCCAATGGCGGTTACAAAGTGGCCGTGCACGAGGCGACGCAGCAGGCCGGCGGCCGCTGCCGCTCCTATTTCGACGCCGCCACCAATCTCACCATCGACAATGGCAACCATCTGCTGCTGTCGGGCAACCGCCATGCGCTGAGCTACGCGCGCTCGATCGGTACCGAGGCTGGCCTCGTGGGCCCTGCGCGCGCGCAGTTTCCGTTCGTCGATCTGGCTGGCGGCCAGCGCTGGCAGCTTGACCTCGGCGATTCCCGCCTGCCGCTGTGGGTGTTCGACGAGGCACGCCGCGTTCCGGACACGACCCTGCGCGACTATCTCGCATTGGCGCCGCTGGCCTGGGCCGGCACCGGTGCGCTGGTCGGCAACACCATTCCCTGCAAGGGCACGCTGTATGACCGGCTGGTGCAGCCGCTGCTGCTGGCCGCGTTGAACGTCGATCCGCCGGAGGGCTCGGCCGGGCTGGCCGGCGCCATCGTGCGCGAGACGCTGCTGGCCGGTGGGCAGGCCTGCCGCCCGCTGATCGCGCGCGACGGTCTGAGCTCGGTCCTGATCGAGCCGGCCGTGAAGCTGCTGCAGGAGCAGGGCCACAGCGTCCAGTTCAGTCACGAATTGCGTGCGCTTGGCATGTCCGGTGATCGCATCAGTGAGCTCGATTTCGGCGGTGGCGACAAGATCGCGCTGGCGGCCGACGATGCCGTCGTGCTCGCGGTGCCGCCGCGCGCCGCGGCATCGCTGTTGCCCGGCCTGAAAACGCCGACCAAATTCCGCGCCATCGTCAACGCGCATTTCCGCGTCGATCCGCCGCGCGACGCTGCGCCCATTCTCGGCGTGGTCGGTGGCCTCGTGGAATGGCTGTTCGCGTTCCCGCAACGGCTGTCGGTGACGATCAGCAATGGCGACCGGCTGGTCGACATGCCGCGCGAAGAGCTCGCGCAGGCGATCTGGCGCGACATCTGCAAGGCATCCGGCGTTTCCGGCGACTTGCCGCCCTGGCAGATCGTGCGCGAACGCCGTGCCACATTTGAGGCAACGCCGGAGCAGAATGCCCTGCGTCCGGGGCCCGCAACGGCGCAAAAAAACCTGTTCCTTGCCGGCGACTGGACTGCTACCGGGTTGCCAGCAACCATCGAGGGATCGGTGCGGTCGGGTGATCGCGCCGCCGATCTGGTTCTGGCCAGGCGCTAGATTCGAGATTCGACCTGTTGGAGCATTTTCGAGCGAAGTGGTTACCGGTTCGCGTGAAGAAAATGCGACCAACAAATGAATGAGAAGATGATCCGATTTGATCGGATCATCTTCGGGAGCGGCCGCGGCTTTCGATCAGCCGGTCCGCGATGAAGAGGATAGCGAGCGAAATGCTTTCGAGAGATCACGGCGTTGCAGTCGACCCGGTCGCGCTGGAGAAGAGCATCTCCAAGGCAACCGAAGCGCTGCTCGGCTATCGCCAGTCCGACGGACATTGGGTGTTCGAGCTCGAGGCCGACAGCACCATTCCGGCCGAGTACATCCTGCTGCGTCACTATCTCGCCGAGCCGGTCGATGCCGGGCTCGAGGCCAAGATCGGCAATTATCTGCGTCGCGTCCAGGGCACGCATGGCGGCTGGCCGCTGGTGCATGATGGCCCGTTCGACATGAGCGCCAGCGTGAAGTCGTACTTCGCGCTGAAGATGATCGGCGATTCCGTCGATGCGCCGCATATGGTGCGGGCGCGCGAGGCGATCCGTTCGCGCGGTGGCGCTTCGGCCAGCAATGTGTTCACGCGCTTCCTGCTCGCGCTCTATGGCGTCGTGACCTGGCGGGCGACGCCGGTGCTGCCGATCGAGATCATGCTGCTGCCGATGTGGTCGCCCTTCCACATCAACAAGATTTCCTATTGGGCGCGCACCACCATGGTGCCGCTGATGGTGCTCGCCGCGCTGAAGCCGCGCGCGAAGAACCCGAAGGGCGTCGGCATCGACGAACTGTTTCTGGAGGATCCGAAATCGGTCCGCATGGCGCCGAAGGCGCCGCATCAGAGCGCGAGCTGGTTCTATCTGTTCCGCTCGCTCGACGCCGTGCTGCGCGTGATCGAGCCGATGTTTCCGAACAGCTTGCGTCAGCGCGCAATCGACGCCGCACTCGCCTTCACCGAGGAGCGGTTGAACGGCGAAGACGGCATGGGCGCGATCTATCCACCGATGGCCAACATCGTCATGATGTACGAGGCGCTCGGCAAGGACGAGAGTTTCCCGCCGCGCGCCATCACCCGCCGCGGCATCGACAAGCTGCTGGTGATCGGCGACGACGAGGCCTATTGCCAGCCCTGCGTCTCGCCGGTGTGGGACACCGCGCTGACCTGTCATGCGCTGCAGGAAGCTGGCGGCGACGACACGCTCGCCAAGGCCAAGCAGGGCCTCGACTGGCTGAAGCCGCGCCAGGTGCTGGACCTGAAGGGCGACTGGGCGGTGAAGGCGCCGGACGTTCGTCCCGGCGGCTGGGCGTTCCAGTACAACAACGACCACTATCCCGATCTCGACGACACCGCTGTGGTTGTGATGGCAATGGACCGCGTCCGCCGTCATTCTGGAACCCGGGAATATGACGAGGCGATCGCGCGCGGCCGCGAGTGGATCGAGGGCCTGCAGAGCCGCGACGGCGGCTGGGCTGCGTTCGACGCGAACAACCTCGAATATTACCTCAACAACATCCCGTTCTCCGACCACGGCGCCTTGCTCGATCCGCCGACCGAGGATGTCACCGCGCGCTGCATCTCGATGCTGGGCCAACTCGGCGAGACCGCCGAGAGCAGCAAGGCGATGGCCGACGGTATCGCCTATCTGCGCCGCACCCAGCTCGCCGAGGGCTCCTGGTATGGCCGCTGGGGCCTCAACTATGTCTACGGCACCTGGTCGGTGCTGTGTGCGCTTAATGTCGCAGGGATCGATCGCAACGACCCGATGATTCGGAAAGCGGTAGACTGGCTGGCGTTGGTCCAGAATCAGGACGGCGGCTGGGGCGAGGACGCCGTCAGTTACCGGCTGGATTACAAGGGTTATGAAGTTGCGCCATCGACGTCCTCGCAAACGGCATGGGCCTTGCTTGGATTGATGGCGGCCGGAGAGGTCGAAAACCCCGCCGTTGCGCGGGGGGTGGAGTACCTAAAGGCAACACAGACGGAAAAAGGGCTGTGGGACGAGCAGCGATACACGGCTACGGGGTTTCCGCGGGTATTTTACTTGCGATATCATGGCTACTCGAAGTTCTTTCCGCTCTGGGCGCTGGCGCGGTATCGGAATTTGAGAAGCACCAATAGCAGGGTGGTAGGGGTCGGGATGTGATTGTTGAGGCGGGGGCCGCCGCGACCGTGGGCAGAATTGATCCTCGGCCGGTATTGATTGTGACTGGATTGGTGCAGGAGGCCCGCATCGCGGCAGGCCCCGGCATGATCGTGATCTGTAGCTCGAGCGATCCGCAGCAACTGCGTGAACTGCTGGAGACGCTGGATCCGAAGACCTTCCGTGGCGTGATTTCGTTCGGCGTGGCCGGCGGGCTCGACCCGTCGCTGAAATCGGGCGACGTCGTGGTCGCGACCGAGGTGATGTCGGGCGATACCCGTTTCCTGGCCGCATCCGCCTTGAACGAGGAGATGATCACCAGCGCCGCGCTGAAGCGCCGCAGGATCGTCCGTGGCGGCCTCGCTGGCGTGGAAGAGGTGATCGCGGCAAAGGCCTGCAAGGCCGCGCTGCGCTCGATCACAGGCGCGGCTGCGGTCGATATGGAGAGCCATATCGCGGCAGCCTATGCCGCCAAAGCAGGCATTCCGTTCGCGGCCTTGCGCGTGATCAGCGATCCCGCGCACCGGGCGCTGCCGGAGCTGGCGAAGTCAGCAGTGAAGCCGAACGGCGACATCGACCTGCGCAAGGTGCTGCGCGGCATCGCGCGCAATCCGCGGACGTTGCGGGCGCTGGTGTCGACCGGGATCGACTTCAATCGCGCGCTGCGCTCGCTACGCAGCTGCCGCGGCTTCCTGCTCGGCAACGAGGTGCTGATGCCGGTGGACGACGTCCTGGTGACGGCGAAGGCGGCCTGATCCAACCGTCCCGAGCTGGGACGGGTTAAGCTCAAAACAAAGGCCCGATCGCGTTGCGATCGGGCCTTTTGCTTTTTTGGTCGACGATTTGGCTCGACGCCGCTCCGTGCCGGCCTCGTGCGCTCAGCAGGGGCTGCGAGCTCCGTATTTGCCCGCTGGGGCGGGCCTGAGCCCTGCCGTGTGGCGGCGTCCCTCAATAGGTCTGTGGGGCGGCGGCCGCGCTGGGGGCGGCAGGACGCGTCCTGGCGCCGCAGTGAGCCTGTGGACGCTTGACAGACCCCGGCATTCAACCGAGTATGAATTATGATCCTGTATTCATGAATTAAGGTTCACTATGGCAATCGCAGCGGTTCGCCTCAATCAGCTGGTCGAGACCAAGGCGCGGATCCTGGATGCGGCGAGGGAAGCCGTGGCGCTGAGCGGCTGGAAGGACGCCCAGATCGCACTGATCGCCGCACGGGCCGGCGTGGCCACGGGCAGCGTGTACCGCTACTTCGACTCGAAGGCGGACCTGTACGCGCAGGTGCTTGGGCTGGTGTCTGAGCGCGAGGTGGCCGTGGTCGCCGCGATCGTCGAGGCCGAGGGATCGGCGTCGCAATGCCTGGTGGATGCGATCTACACATTCTCGGTCCGCGCCATGCGCGGCCGCCGGCTGGCGTACGCGCTGATCGCCGAACCCTGTGAACCCGAGATCGACGCGGCGCGCCTGAAATACCGGGCCGCGCTCGCCGATCAGATCGCACGTCTGGTCCGGCGCGGCATCGCCAACGGCGAGTTCGTCGAGATCGACGCGAATGTCGCCGCATCCTGTGTGACCGGCGCGTTCATGGAGGCGCTGGTCGGTCCGCTGGCGCCCGAAGCGGCTCCCGATTCCGACGCGGCGAAGGCGATCGCGCAATCGATCGCAGGGCTCGCCGCGCGCATGCTGTTTCGCCACGCCACGCCTGAATTGACCCCTGTATCGAGAGCGTCCGCATGAATGCGCGTGTCCAGCCAGTAGCCGTCGCTGAAACCAAAGCCAGTCCGTTTGCGACCCATGAAGTCCGCAACCAGGCGCGGCCCGCGACAGGCTTCAACGCATTCGATGACGACCGCGCGTTGAGCGGCCTGATCGCGAAGCTGGCGCCGTGGGCGCAGGGCAAGCTGTCTGCACTCGGCGCCCATGCCGGCGACGAGGCCGTGCAGGAGGCGGCGCGGCTTGCCAATGAGCACGAGCCGAAGCTCGTGACTCATGACCGCTACGGCAACCGCAATGATTGGGTGGAATTCCATCCGGCCTGGCATCAATTGATGGCGCTGGCGTTCCAGAGCGAGGTGCATAGCCTCGCCTGGTCGACGCGCGAGCCGCATGGCCATCTGGCGCGCGCGGCGCTGAGCTATCTCTGGAATCAGATCGAGAACGGCGTCGGTTGCCCGACCGGGATGGCGTACGCCGCCATCGCCGGATTTACCGGCAAGCCGCAATTCGCGCTGTGGCGCGAGCGAACGCTGGCGGCGGGTTACGATCCGCGCCGACTTCCGATCGAGGCCAAGCGTGCGGCGGTCATCGGCTATGCGATGACCGAGAAGCAGGGCGGCTCCGATCTGCGCGAGACCCAGACCACCGCGCGCTTCGTCGAGCGCGGCGCGCATGGAGAGATCTATGCGATCACCGGCCACAAATGGTTCTTCTCGGTGCCGGTCGCCGATGGCTTCTATACGCTGGCGCGCACCCAATCCGGCGTCAGCTGCCTGTTCGTGCCGCGCCTGTTGCCGGACGGCAGCGCCAACCGCATCCATATCCAGCGTCTGAAGGACAAATGCGGCAACCGCTCTAACGCATCGAGCGAGATCGAGTATCACGACACCTGGTCGATCCTGGTCGGCGAAGAGGGCCGCGGCATCGCGGAGATCCTGTCGCATGCGCATCTGACACGGCTCGATTTCGCGGTCGGCTCCGCCGGACTGATGCGGCAGGCGTTGAGCCTTGCCATCAATCATGCGCAAAGCCGAACCGCGTTCGGCAAGCCGATGTCCGAGCTCCCGATGCAACGCAACGTGCTTGCCGACCTCGCGCTCGAGAGCGAGGCGGCTATGCTTGGTGCGTTCCGCGTCGCGCGCGCGACCGACAGCCTGCAAAGCAGCGAACACGAGCGGTTGCTGGCGCGGGTCGCGACCCCCGTGATGAAGTTCTGGAATTGCCAGCGCGCGCCGGCTTTCACCTATGAATGCCTGCAGGTGCACGGCGGCAACGGCTTCATCATGGAGAATGCGATGGCGCGGCTGTATCGCGAGGCGCCGTTGAATTCGATCTGGGAAGGCACCTCGAACATGATGTGCATGGACGTGCTGCGGGCCATGCAGCGCGATGCCAATTGCCGGGACGCGTTCATCGACGAGTTGCGCGCGAGCAGGGGCCTCAATCCGATCTATGACCGGAGCACCGACGACCTCGCCGATCGCTTGCAGGCCAGCTATCCGGACGACGGGCATGCGCGGGCGCTGGTCACCCGCATGGCGCATGCGTTGCAGGCCGCCGAGATGCTGAAGCACAGTGATGCCGCAGCCGCCGATCTGTTCGTGCAATCGAGGCTCGGCGCCGACGCGATGCACGTGTTCGGTGCGCTTCCATCGTCGGAAGGCCTCAGCGGCATCCTCGAACGCGCCTCCGTCATCCGCTACCAAGGGCCCCAGTAACATGCGTCAGAGCGAAGTGTGTGCGGTCAACGATATCAGGGCCGTCGTTGGCGAAGAGGAATGGGCGACCCGGGTCGATCTCGCGGCGTGCTACCGTCTGGTCGCGCTCTATGGCATGACTGATTTGATCTACAATCACATCAGTGCCCAGGTCCCGGGGCATGACGATCAGTATCTGATCAATCCCTACGGCATGCTGTACGAGGAGATCACGGCGTCGAACCTGGTCAAGATCGATATCGAAGGTCGGACCCTGCTGCAGCCCGATCACGGCTACAGCGTCAACGTCGCCGGCTTCTATCTGCACGCGCCGATCCATCGCGCGCGGCCCGATGTGAAGTGCGTTCTGCATACCCACACCAGGGCAGGCACGGCGGTCAGCACGCTTGCCGAGGGACTGCTGCCGCTATCGCAGACCGCGATGCGATTTCACGGCCGGATCGGCTATCACGACTTCGAGGGGCCCGCGATCGATCGCGAGGAATGCGACCGTGTCGTCGCCGATCTCGGCCGCAACAACGTCCTGATCCTGCGCAATCATGGCCTCTTGGTGTGCGGCACCACGATTCAGCAGGCGTTCAACGCGATCTATTGGCTGGAGCAGGCCTGCCGGATCCAGATCGATGCGCTCGGCTGCGGCCGGCCGCTGCACGCGCCGACCGAACTGGCGATCGGCAACACGGTGACCTGCTTTGCCGGCACCGAGATCACGCTGGACAATGAGCGCGACACCAACCCGACGATGAATGAAGCGGCGCAGAATCTGCAAGCCGGTTATGGCCTGCTGGAATGGCCGGCGCTGCGGCGCAGGCTCGACCGCATCGACGGGAGCTACGCGCAGTGAGCACGTCGCTGGCGGCGCTGCGGATCGGCTTCATCGGCGCCGGCCGGGTCGCGCAAACGCTCGCGCCGGCGTTCGCCCGCGCTGATCTGAATGTCGCGGCGTTCTACAACCGCGGTGCCGATGCCGCGCAGCGTCTCGGCTCCCGCGTCCCGTCGGCACGGCCGATGCCGGATGCGCAGCAGGTCGTCGACAGTTGCGAGATGGTTTTCCTCACCGTGAGCGACGATGCGATCCTGCCGGTCTGCCGTGATCTGCGCTGGCAGCCGCGTCACCGCGTGGTCCATTGCAGCGGCGCGACCGAGCTCGCCGCGCTCGACCATGCCAAAGCCTCCGGCGCGGTCACCGGCGGCTTTCATCCGATGCAGATGTTCGCAAATCCCGACGTTGCGCTCGAGGGGCTGCGCGGATGCACTGTCGGTATCGAGGCCGAGGGCGAGTTCAGGCGCGACCTCGAATGGCTCGCGACCCGGATCGGCTGCGAGCCGCTGGCGCTGCCGGCCGGCGTGCGGGCGCTGTATCACGCCTCGGCCTATTATGTCGGTCCGTTCCTGATCGCGCTGCTCAAGGAAGGCGTCGAGCTCTGGAAGAGCTTTGGCGCCAGCGAGGCCGACGCGCTGCGCGCGATGATGCCGCTGCTGCGAGGTACGGTCGCGGCCGTGCTCGACGGCGGATTGGCCAACGGCATGGGCGGCTGCGTGGCGCGCGGCGATGTCGGCACCATCCTCAAGCATCTCCGCGCCCTCGACGAGCGGTTCCCGTCCTCGGGTGCGTTGTATCGCGAACTGGCGCTGCGCAATGTCCCGCTCGGGATCGAGCGCGGCACGCTCAGCGCGCCGCGTGCGGCGGAGATCGAGCAATTATTGCTGCGGACGAGATTGGAACAGCAGGCGGCATCCTGATCCAACAAAAAAGCCCCGGTTCGCTGAACCGGGGCTTTTGAACTTTCTGCTTTCGCTCACATCGAGCTTCAGGCGGCAGTCGAAGCCTTCGCTTGCTGCTTGGCGGCGGCGGCCGCAGCCTCGTCGCGGCGGATGTCCGAAAGCTTCTTCTCGACCTGCTCAGCGAAGATGTACTGCGCCGGACGCTGCTTCGACATGTCGATCTCGGGCGCCATCGGGCCCGTGGTCTTGATGCCGCGCAGTGCGACCCACATCGCCTTCAGCGGGTTGTTGATCGCAGCGGTCGCCGCGGTCGGCTCGTAGCCGCAATGGGCCATACAGTCGGCGCACTTCTCGTACTTGCCGGTGCCGTAGGTCTCCCAATCGGTGGTGTCCATCAGCTCCTTGAAGGTCTTGGCGTAGCCTTCACCGAGCAGATAGCAGGGCTTCTGCCAGCCGAAGATGTTGCGTGCCGGCATGCCCCAGGGCGTGCACTCGTATTCCTGGTTGCCGGCGAGGAAGTCGAGGAACAGGCCGGAATGCATGAAGTTCCACTTCTTGCCCTTGCCGAGCGCAAAGACGTCGCGGAACAGCTTCTTGGTCTTGGTGCGGTTGAGGAAGTGCTCCTGGTCGGGCGCACGCTCATAGGCATAACCCGGCGACATCGACACGCCGACGCCGAGCTCGGTGGTGAAGTCGAGGAATTTGGCAATCTCCTCGGCCGGATGTCCGTCGAAGATGGTGGCGTTGACGTTGACCGTGAAGCCGCGCGCCTTGGCCGCCTTGATCGCGGAGACGGCGCGATCGAACACGCCCTTCTGCGACACTGCCTTGTCGTGATGGTCCTTCAGGCCGTCGAGATGCACCGAGAAGAACAGATAGGGCGACGGCTCGAACAGATCGAGCTTCTTCTCGAGCAGCAATGCGTTGGTGCACAGCGAGACGAACTTCTTGCGCGCCACGAGGCCGCGCACGATCTCGCCGATCTCCTTGTGGATCAGCGGCTCGCCGCCGGGGATCGCCACCATCGGCGCGCCGCATTCATCGGCCGCGTCCCAGCATTCCTGCGCCGTCATGCGGCGATTGAGGATCGCATCGGGATAGTCGATCTTGCCGCAGCCGACGCAGGCGAGGTTGCAACGGAATAGCGGTTCGAGCATCAGCACGAGCGGATAGCGTTTGCGGCCAAGCAGCTTCTGCTTGATCAGATAACCGCCGATACGCATTTCCTTGAAGAACGGTATAGCCATTAGACGATTTTCTTTCTGCACTTATTCAAAGGGAAGTGGGTTCAGATCAGCCCGCAGTCAATTCGGCTGGCAGCCGGAATTCGATATTCTCTTCTCGGCCCGGAACGACGGAGACCGACACCGGTCCGATGCGCCGCAGAGCCTCGATGACATCGTCGACCAGAACTTCGGGTGCCGATGCACCCGCGGTGATGCCGACGGCCTTCGCGTCCTTCAGCCAATCCGGGTTGAGTTCGCTCCCATCGGCAATGAGATAACTCGCGACGCCGACCTCGGTGCCGATCTCACGAAGCCTGTTCGAGTTGGAACTATTGGCGGCCCCCACCACCAAAATGACGTCCACCAGCTTGCTTAGGTCCCTTACCGCAGATTGGCGGTTCTGTGTCGCATAGCAGATATCCCTGATGTCCGGGCCTTGAATATCTGTAAATTTTGCCTGAAGGGCCGCGATAATGTCCCTGGTATCGTCCACGGACAGGGTGGTCTGGGTGATGTAGGCGACCGGACTGTCGGTCGGCAGCCTCAGTTCCGCCACATCCTGAACGTTCTGGACCAGGAAAACCGGCCCCGGAACCTGTCCCATGGTTCCCTCGACCTCGGGGTGGCCGGCATGCCCGATCAGGATCAGGGCGCGGCCCTTCGAGATATAGCGCTTGCCCTGATTGTGGACCTTGGTGACCAGCGGGCAGGTGGCATTGAGCACCGGCAGGTCGCGGGCTTCCGCCTCCTCCTCGACGCTCCGGGCGACGCCATGGGCACTGAACACGGTCACCGCCCTGGCCGGCACCTCCGAGAGGTCCTCGACGAAGATTGCGCCCTTCTTCTTCAGGCTTTCGACCACGTGCTTGTTGTGCACGATCTCGTGGCGGACATAGACCGGCGGGCCATACTTCGCGAGCGCGCGTTCGACGATCTCGATCGCGCGCACAACGCCCGCACAAAAGCCGCGCGGCTGGGCAAGAAACACTTCCATCGGTCGTCCGTTACGCAAATCGCACCAATCTCTTTCAATGCCCTGCGGCCTTTTCGGCAACGCACTCCACAAGTCGGACCTTGCAACGTCAGTTGCAATGTCCGCGCCATCACAGTTCCTGCACGGGATCGTCGCCCCAAGCGCATGGAAATACAGGGATTTGTGGCAAAAAGGTAGCGTCTCGAAGGATAGCGGGGCCTATGCCAAAGGACATTTGAGGTAATATGGTATGGAATCGGGGCCCTGCGACCCTCCGTCCCCCTCACTTGTTCGTCACTTTATCGCCCACTGATGCGGTTTATACCGGCCACTCGCGGCCGTTCCTGTGGTTTGGAACCTCCTCGCCATCCCGTCGAGGAAGGTAACCAAAACAACATTAGATCGGTCCCCGGAACTCCGCTACAGAGCGGGCGTTTTCGGCCATGCTTCCCCGAGATTAGAAAGAAACGAAGTGCTGACAAATATTGTCGTCTCCGTTGTTAGGACCTGTACGCGTTTTGCCCTTCCGGTTGTCATTCTCGCTGTGCTGCTGTCGATCGGCGCCGGCTTCTATACGGCCCGCAACTTCTCGATCAACACCGACATCAACAAGCTGATCTCGCCGGATCTGGATTGGCGCAAGCGCGACAACCAGTTCGAGGAAGCCTTTGACCGCGAGCGACTGATCCTGGCTGTCGTCGAAGGAGCGACGCCCGAGCTGACCAGCTCGGCCGCGAAGGCGCTCACCGCGAAGCTGCAGGCCGACAAGAAGAACTTCGAGGCGATCACCGCGCTCGGCTCCGGCGAATTCTTCGAGAAGAACGGCCTCTTGTTCCTGCCGACCGAAGAGGTCGGCAAGGTGGCGGGCCAGCTCGAATCGGCCGCGCCGCTGATCGAAATCATGGCCGGCGATCCCTCGATTCGCGGACTGACCGGCGCGCTCGAGACCGGCCTTGCCGGCGTCAAGCGCGGACAGGTCAAGCTCGACAATGCCGCGCCGCCCTTCAACCTGATCTCCGAGACTGTCGAGACCGTCCTCAACAAGGGCAGCGCCACCTTCTCCTGGCGCGAGCTCACCAGCGACAAGCCGCTGACCGATTCGGACAAGCGCGCCTTCATCGAGATCAAGCCGATCATCGACTATTCGGCGCTGGAGCCCGGCAAGGCCGCGACCGATGCGATCCGCCAGGCGGCCGCCGACCTGAAATTCCCGACCGAATATCACGCGCGCGTCCGCCTGACCGGACCGGTGCCGATCGCCAACGAGGAATACGCCACCGTGCAGGACGGTGCGATCACCAACGGCATCGGCACTGTGGTGATCGTGTTGATCATCCTCTGGCTGGCGCTGCACTCCGGCAAGATCATCTTCGCCGTGTTCGTCAACCTGTTCATCGGCCTTGCGCTCACCACCGCGGTCGGCCTGATGATGGTCGGATCGCTGAACCTGCTCTCGATCGCCTTCGCGGTGCTGTTCGTCGGACTCGGCGTCGACTTCGGCATCCAGTTCAGCGTGCGCTACCGCTCCGAGCGTTACAAGAACGACAACCTGACGCTGGCGCTGGAAAACGCGGCTCGCCGCTCGGCGGTGCCGCTGTCGCTTGCGGCGATGGCGACCGCCGCCGGCTTCCTGTGCTTCCTGCCGACCGACTACAAGGGCATCTCCGAGCTCGGCAAGATCGCCGGCGCCGGCATGCTGGTGGCGTTCGTCACCAGCATCACGGTGCTGCCGGCGCTGCTCGACCTGCTCAACCCTCCGGGAGAGAAGGAGCCGGTCGGCTACGCCTTCCTGGCGCCGCTCGACCACTTCCTGGAAAAGCGTCGCGTTCCGATCATCGTCGGCACGCTGCTGGTCGCCGTCGCGGGCCTGCCGCTGCTGCACTGGATGAAGTTCGACTTCAACCCGATCAATCTGCGCAACAAGCAGGCGGAATCAATCGCCACCTTCCTCGATCTGAGGAAGGATCCAAACACCGGCGCCAACGCCATCAACGTGATGACGCGCTCGGAAGCCGACGTAAAGACAATCGAGGCCAAGCTCGAGAAATTGCCGGAAGTATCGCGCGTGATGTCGCTCGAAAGCTTCGTGCCTGATGATCAGCCGGCCAAGCTGAAGCTGATCGCGCAGGCGGCCAAGACGCTCGGCCCCGCGCTCAACCCGGACTCGGTCGATCCGGCGCCGTCGGATCAGGAGAATGTGGAGTCGCTGAAGAGCTCGGTCGACAGCCTGCGCAGGACCGCGGGCGACGGCAAGGGACCGGGTGCGGTTGCCGCGCGCCGGCTCGCCGACGCCCTGCAGAAGCTTGCCGATTCGACCCAGGCCACCCGCGACAAGGCCCAGGACGTCTTCGTCGCGCCGATGAAGATCGTGTTCGATCAGCTCCGCAACACGCTGCAGGCCCAGACCGTCACGCTGCAGAACCTGCCGCCCGAGTTGGTCCAGAGCTGGAAGACCAAGGACGGCCTGATGCGTGTCGAGGTCGAGCCGAAGGGCGATCCCAACGACAACGACAATCTGCGCCGCTTTGCCGACGCGGTGCTCGCCGCCGAGCCGACCGCGATCGGCGGACCGGTCTCGATCCTGAAGTCGGGCGATGTCATCGTGAATGCGTTCATCCACGCCGGCATTCTGGCGCTGGTCACCATTAGCCTGCTGCTGTGGCTGGCGCTGCGCCGTGTCGTCGACGTGCTGATGACGCTGGTGCCGCTCTTGGTCGCCGGCATCGTCACGCTGGAGATCTGCGTCTTGATCGGGCTGCCGCTCAACTTCGCCAACATCGTCGCGCTGCCGCTGCTGCTCGGCGTCGGTGTGGCGTTCAAGATCTACTATGTCACAGCATGGCGGCAGGGCAGGACGAACCTGCTGCAGTCGAGCCTGACGCGGGCGATCTTTTTCAGCGCGCTGACCACGGCGACCGCGTTCGGCAGCCTGTGGCTGTCCAGCCATCCCGGCACCGCGAGCATGGGCAAGCTGCTTGCGCTGTCGCTCGTCACCACGCTGGCGGCGGTGCTGCTGTTCCAGCCGGCGCTGATGGGCAAGCCGCGCGAGACCCTCAAGGACGAGGATATCGCCAACGACGTCACCTGACGCGTCGGCAGCCTGCTTTTGATCCGGCTTGGCGGCTGATGCCGCCAAGCTGCAATCGCAGGCCGAGCGATGCTAGACGTGTCAGTGCGTCGGCCGCGCGATGTCCGGCAGCAGGCAGATATCACCCACTGTGTCAGCCGACGCATTGGCGTTGCCCGGGGTGTGGGCTGCCGGCTTTTGACCTGGCTTGGTAGCAGGCGGCACGGCGCCGGTGGTTTTCTGGTTCTGCGGCGCTGTTGATTTGGGCAGGGCGCCCTTCGCCGCAGAGTTGCCTGCGGCCGCCGGGTTGCCGGCAACGCTCATCGGGATCGGCGGACCGACACGGGTCCAGGTCTCGCCGCCGCACAGGAAGCCGAGCACGCAGCCCTGGATCTCGAGCTGATCGGTGCCGACCGGCTTGATGGTCGAGCTGTAGAGCTGACCGTCCTTGGCGTTGTAGACTTGGCCTTCCCACGCATCGGCGCCGGCCTTCTTCTTCATGTCGATCAGAATCGGCATGCCGAGCGTCGGCCTGCTCTGCTTCGCAGGATCAGGATTGTTCTTATCCTTGCCGCCGGGGGTTTTTTCCCAAGACACTGCCCCCCACATGTTGCCATTACACTGGGCGACGCGGATGGTGGCGACACCATCAGCGACCTTCCAGTCGCCGGTCGGGTCCGCTGCAAGTGCCGGTGATAATACGGTGGCCAAAAATAAACCCGAAAAGGCTATTGTGCGCGCGAAAGTTCTTGGGCAGTGCAACATGGTCCAAACCTGTGCTTAACTCGACGATCCGAGCGGGGGTCAAAACGCCGCTAGCGAGCGTTTTAAGTTGACGAGATGGCCATCAACCGACGTATGTAACGAATGGTAAGTTCCAATTTAGACGTTTCCGAGATTTTTGTGGAGCGCGAGGGGCAGCGCGGTGCCATGCACACGCGTCACCTCAACGAGCAGCTCGTTCGCGTCCTCAAGACCATCGGCTACGACGTCGGCTTCCAGAAGGGGCAAGGCCAATACCTCTTCGATCGTCAGGGGGCTCGTTACCTCGATCTATTGAGCGGATTTGGCGTTTTTGCGATTGGCCGCAATCATCCGGCCCTGCGCCAGGCGCTGAAGAGCGTGCTCGACGCCGATCTGCCCAATCTGGTGCAGCTCGACGTCTCCACGCTCGCCGGCGTGCTCGCGGAACGGCTGCTGGAATACGTTCCATATCTGGACAAGGTGTTTTTCGCCAATTCCGGCGCTGAAACCGTCGAAGCTGCGATCAAATTCGCGCGCGGCGCGACCGGCCGCCCTGGCATCGTTTATTGCGGGCATTCGTTCCATGGCCTGTCCTACGGAGCGCTGTCGCTGACGGATGATTCGAATTTCCGCAGCGGCTTCGAGCCGCTACTGCCCGGCTGCACCCCGATACCCTTCAATGATCTCGAGGCGCTGGAGAAGGCGCTGTCGTCGCGCCAGGTCGGTGCGTTCATCGTCGAGCCGATCCAGGGCAAGGGCGTCAACATGCCCACCGACGAGTTCCTGCCCGGCGCGCTGGCGCTGTGCCGCAAATATGGCACGCTGTTCATCGCCGACGAGATTCAAACCGGCATCGGTCGCACCGGCAAATTCCTCGCGATCGAGCACTGGGGCATCGAGCCCGACATGGTGCTGCTAGCGAAGGCGCTCTCCGGCGGCCACGTGCCGATCGGCGCGCTGCTGACGCGCAAGAACATCTTCGACAAGATCTTCAACCAGATGGATCGCGCGGTCGTGCATGGCTCGACCTTTGCGAAGAACGATCTGGCGATGGCCGCCGGCATCGCGACGCTCGACGTCATCAAGGCCGAGAGGCTGGTCGAGAACGCCGCCAAGCGCGGCGCCGAGCTCCGCCTCGCGCTGACGCGCATGGTGCCGGGCTATGAATTGATGAAGGAAGTCCGCGGCAAGGGCCTGATGATCGGCGTCGAGTTCGGGCCGCCGAAATCGCTGCGGCTGAAAGCGTCGTGGAATCTACTGGAGACCGCCAACAAGGGCCTGTTCTGCCAGCTGATCACGGTGCCGCTGTTCAAGGATCACAAGATCCTGACCCAGGTCGCCGGTCACGGCCTGCACACCATCAAGCTGCTGCCGCCGCTCACGATCACCGAAGAGGACTGCAGCTGGATCGAGAAGTCGTTCGACGACGTGATCGCCGGCAGTCACAAGGTCCCCGGCGCGATCTGGTCGCTCGGCAAGACGTTGGTCGACAACGCGGTGCGCAAGTCGGCGTAAGCTCGAAGAAACGTAAGGCGGGTTAGGCGAAGCCGTAACCCGCCGCGACGTTCGAGAAGCTTGGCGGATTACGCCTTCGGCTAATCCGCCCTACCATTACCCTTCCTTGTTCGCGCGCATCGTGGCCTCGAACTTGTCGCCGAACTCGGTCAGCTCGTCGGCGCCGAGATCGCTGACCGCCCAGTAGTTCAGGCCGCGGTCGCTCCAGCGCCGGATGTTGAAGCCTTGCAGCGTCGAGGTCTGCGCTGCCTTCCGTTCGGTGTTCGCGGTCTGCGCCACGAACAGGTTGATCACGTGCTGGCGCCGCTTGTAGACCACGGCGCCGATCTCGCGGGCGTTGACGTAGTCGAGCCGGCCGCCGATCAGCGTAAAGCCCTGCGCGGTGAGATCGATCACCGGCGGCGAGACGTCGAGCTTGCCGTTGAACCAGGGCTTGACCGTATGCTGATCGGTCGAGACCACGTCGATCAGGTGGCCGGCCTGCAACGAGCGCAGATGCGCCGACACCACCTCGTTCTCGATCCGCTGCTCGTCGTCATTGCGCAGCACGATCGCAACCAGGCCGGTCGCGGCCATGGCCGATACCGCCGAGCCCATCGCAAAGCCGCGCAGCACCGAGCGCCGGCTCGGCGCGGCCTGCGGCTGCGGCAATGCCTTCTCGATCTTGCGGCGCAATTCGAGCGGCGCCTTGTAGCGCACGTCGCTCTCGGCGATCGCCTGGCGGATCTCCTGATACTCCTTCATGAGAGCGGCGCAATGCGCGCACCCCTCGACATGGGCTTCCACTTCGCGCGCATGGCCGGCATCGAGTTCGCCGTCGATCAGCGCGTGGATCAGCACTTCGGCTTCCTCGCAGGTCATTTCACTTGCTCCTGTTCCGCAAGCCAGGCCGATCGCAGCATGGCGCGGGCGCGCGCGAGGCGGGACATCACGGTGCCGACAGGCACGGCGGCGACATCGGCGATCTCGCGGTATGATAGATTCTGGATTTCCCTGAGCACGAAGGTCTCGCGGAACGGTTCGGCGAGTGCCGCCACCAGCTTGCGTACGGTGTCGCCGTCGAAGCGGCGCAGCAGCTGCTTTTCCGGGGTCTCCGGAGCTTCGTTCCACATCGGGGTCTGCTCGCGGCCTTCGGGTAGCTCCTCGACCGCGGTGGGGGCGGTCTTGCGCCTTGCGTATTCGGCGCGGCAGACATTGCGCAGGATCGCGAACAGCCATGGCTTCATCGCAGGGCCGCGATAACTGTCGAAATGCTTGTAGGCGCGCAGATAGCATTCCTGCACCGCATCCTCGGCGTCGGCGGCATCGCGCAGCAGATAGCGCGCCAGCGTATAGGCGTCGTCAAGGTATGGCAGCGCGGCTTCGCGGAAGCGCCGCGCCTTTTCGGGATCGTCTTGCGACGCGTTGACAACCATCGTGTTCTGCCCGGCATGTCGAGAGACGGCTTGTGCCCGGGCGGGGGCTGCGGGCCACCGACCGGGCATGGTTGTGATTGTATGGGTGGTCACGTTACCCAACCTTGATACTGCCTGTCATGTGCGGATGCAGCGAGCAGAAATACTTGTACTCGCCCGGCTCCGTGAAGGTGAACGAGAAGGTGCCGTCGGTATCCATGGCTTTGGAGCGGAATTTGCCCGCACACACCACGGTGTGCGGGATGTCGTCGCGGTTGGTCCAGGTCACGGTCGTGCCGACCTTCACGTCGAGCGGGTTCGGCGCGAACGAGAAATTGTCGATATGGACCGCGATGTCTTCGGCGCGGGCCGCCGTTACCGGCAGCAGCATGGCTGCGACCACGGCGATCCCGAAGTCGCGTCGATTGATCGAACTCATCGGTGTCTTCCCTTGGCCTTGTCGGGTCAGCCCTGCAGCGGCGTGTCGATGATCGCCAGCGGCTGGGTGTTCTGCTTGAAGTTGATGCTGGCGACGCCGAGCATGCTGCGCAGCTTGGCATCCTCGACCTTCATCGGGCCGGGCGAGGGGGCGGCCCCCGGCGCCGGCTGTGGGAACGCCGTCGAGCGCGCGGTGTGGAAGGTGACGTTGCCCTCGACCTTCTGCATCACCTGGTGGATGTGGCCGTTGAGCACGGTGACCGATCCAAAACCCTTGACGTATTCCAGCGCGCGGGCGCCATCCTCGGTGCCCCAGCCCCATTGCGGATAGACCGTCCACAAAGGGATGTGGGCGAACAGCACGATCGGCGTCGACTTGGAGCGGCCCTTGAGGTCGTTCTCCAGCCATTCGAGCTGCTCGTTGCCGAGATTGCCGAGGCCGCCGCCCTTGAGGTCGACCACGTTGACGAGGCCGACGAAATGCACGCCGCCGGCGTCGAAGGAGTAGTAGCCCGGACCCTTGGTGCCCTTGCCGTAACGCTCCTTGTAGAGCTTGACCTCTTCGTCGATGAAATCGTGCTCGCCCGGCACGTAATGCACGTCGAGCTTGGCCTGCGAGATGATGCGATCGGCGTCATCGAATTCGGACGCCTTCGACAGATGCGTGATGTCGCCGGTGTGGATCATGAAGGACGGCTTGACCGGCATCGCCCGGACCTTGTTGATGGCCTCCTCCAGCGTGCCGATGGCGTTCGGATTGGCCGGCTTGTCGAAGCCGACATGGCTGTCGCTGATCTGCATGAAGGTCATGCCGGTGGCCTCGGCAGCCTTCGCCGAGCCGACGATGCCGAGCGAATGCGGCACGCCGCCGGTGACGGTCCACAGCACGCCGGTGCCGGCCCAGGTCATGCATTCCAGCACCTTGCGTCGGCTGACGCCCTTCTCCTCATCGTGGTGATTGTGATCGTGTCCGCTCATGACAAGTCTCCCGTGGGCCCAGGGATTGGGTTTCCGGGGAGGTGATCGGCGCGCCCTGGGGTTTATTCCCGGGGCTTTGGAGGGGGTTGAGGGCGGGGATGACGATTTCGTGAGGGGCTGGGCCGGCGGCGTGCTGGAGGATCCGCGCGACAGGTGGACGCAAGGTCAAGATGCGCAATTGAAGCCCCACGCATTGCAACGTTATCGATCCGGCAAACCACTGATCGGTCGGAGGAAACCATGGCTCACGTCACCGGCGGCTGCCACTGCGGCGAGATTCGCTATGAAGTAATCGGAGAACCCTTCGTTCACGCGCTGTGTCACTGCAGCGATTGCCGGCGTCACGCCGGTGCGCCGATGGTTGGCTGGACCATGTATGCCGAGGAGGCCGTCAAGGTGATCAAGGGCCAGCCCAAGGTCTATCGATCCTCGGAACATGGCCGGCGGCACTTCTGCGCGAATTGCGGCACCGGGCTTTTCTACATCAACGGCAACATGTTGCCCGGGATCATCGACATTCAGAGCGGCACCTATGACGATCCCGACGCGGTGCCGGCCGTGGTGCACATCCAGGTCGCGGAGCGGCTGCGCTGGATGGAAGCCGCGCATGAGTTGCCGACCTTCGACCGTTACCCGCCGCCACCGTGACCGGCGTTCGACGCAGACGATGCCGCGTCCAATCATGCGGCGATGCGCCCCGCAACATAGATGAACGGCCGCAACACAGCTGTCTTGCAGCCGTCAGCATAATGTCAGCGCTGCTGCGTAAGAATGGCGGACTTCATTCGCCGAAGCGAGCCGGCATCACGCCGAGCACCACGGCAAATACCAAAAAGCGTTCCAGTACTGCGTGAGTGGCTTCCGCCGTCCCCGAAAGGGGGCGGCGTTTTATTTTGGCTAGTGCTGCGTGCGCTCACATCAGTCGAGCGCCAGCGGCCGTCTGCCCCTATTCGTCCTCGTCTTCCGGACCGCCATGCTGTTCGATCGCGTTGCGCACGCCGCGCATGACGGCGAACGAGACGAAGGCCATTCTTCGCTTCTGGTCGTCGCTCAATGTCTTGTAAAGCGGCTCCCAGGCATCGGAGAGCTTCTTGAGGTCGGTCCCGCGTTGGATGAGCCGGTCCGCTCTGCGCTGCATCCACTCGACGGGATTGCCTTCATGAAGCCCGTCCATCGGGCCGTTCTCGTGCAATTCGGCGATCCGCTCCAACCGGGCCTGCCGGTTTTTTGCCCTGTTACGGATCGCGTCCTCAATGGCCGGCCAGTACTTCTCCTGATCGGGGGTTAGCTGCAAGGCGGCCTTGACGATGCCGACGCGCATGTCGGTCAGGCTCTTCAGGTCGGCGGCGCTGGGTGGCGCCGCGCCGACAGTCGACGATGTCTCCGCTGCGAAGGCGAGAGACGAGGTTGTCACCAAAAGTGCAATAGCTGCGGCGGCTGCGGTCCTCGTCATTGCGAGCTCCTGAACTGCTTGTCGTGGAAGTCCCGGGAAAGAAGCGCACAAGCGGATCAGCGGCGAGTTGACTTAGGTCAAAGGGTAAGAAGCCGGAGATAGGGACGCGCTTCTGACCGTTCGCAAAATTCCGCGAAATCCCTTGCAATGACCGGCAAAGCCGCGGCGCCCGATTGAGCTAGATCAAGCCAGATCGAACCGCGGTGTTCAGAAATTGCTGTCCAACTCCCACCGACCGGGCGGTCCCATGCAGCTCTTGCTCAAGGAAATTCGCCACAATCCACTGCTCTGGATGCTGGTCTTCGTGCCGATTGTGCTGGTGGTCGAACACGTCGCCCCCGCCGCTCACACGGCTCTGTTTGTGCTCGCGGTCCTGAGCATCGTGCCGCTCGCTGCCCTTCTCAGCCACGCAACGGAGAGCGTCGCCGAGAAAACCGGCGATGCGATCGGAGGCTTGCTCAATGCGACACTGGGAAACCTGACGGAATTGATCATCGCGATCGCCGCGCTTCATGCCGGGGAATACATGCTGGTCAAGGCGTCGATCGCCGGCGCCATTGTCACCAATTCACTCTTCATGCTCGGCGCATCATTTCTGCTCGGTGGGCTCCGCCATCATGTTCAGGAATACAATCGGGCCGGCGGGAGGATGTATGCGGCGCTGCTGCTGATGGCGACGATTGCGCTGCTTGCGCCCGCAGCCGTTGCCGATCTCGATCCGGCGAGAGGCCAAGTCATGGCACAGACGCTCAGCACGGGCCTCGCAGTGTTGCTGATCTGTGCCTACGCACTCGGCTTGCTGTTCTCGCTCAAGACTCACAAGGAGTTGTTTGAGAGCGGGGAGCACGCCGAGGCAGGTAGCGCGGGTTGGCCGATCGGACTGGCCGTGAGCACGCTGCTCGTGGTGACGGTGCTGGTTGCCCTGGTGAGCGAGATATTCGTGAGTTCGGTGCAGAAGGCGGGAGAGACGCTGGGATTGAGCTCGGCGTTCGTCGGTTTCATCATCGTCGCGCTGGTCGGCGCTGCGGCCGAGATGGCGGTCGCGTTCTCCGCGGCGCGCAAGGACCGGCTCGACATGAGCGTCAGCATCGCACTCGGAAGCGCGTCCCAGATCGCGTTGTTCGTTGCGCCGGCACTGGTTCTTCTCAGCTATGTCATCGGTCCGAAGCCGATGGACTTGCAGTTCTGGCCGGGCGCGGTGACGATGGTCATGATCGCCTCCGTCACGTCCTGCTTCATCACCAATAGCGGGCGGTCGGCATGGTTCATCGGCGCCTTGCTGGTGTTTATCTACGCGATCTTCGCCATGACGCTGTACATGGTGCCGCCGGGATCGCACGGGCCGGTCTGAGCAGGAACGAGCCGGCTTGGTCGTGGATCCGGGACTGCGTGACCGCTTGCGCCGGCGACGATCTCACAGTGCGAACTCGCCCTGCCGGCTCGTCCAGTCGATGATTTCGACCTGAAGTCCTCGCCTCGACATCTCGTCCTCGAGATGGCCGGCGTGGCGCTTCCACTCGGCTGTCGTCCGAACCCGAAACACCGGCTTTTCTCCGCGGCCCTCGAATTCATCGTCGGCCTGGAGCGCGCCGCGAACCGCCTCGTGCATCATCTTCAGGCTCGCGTCGCTGAAGGCGCCGTACTCCATCGGTTCATCTCCCTGAGGTGCAAGCAGAGGAGGTCGCCGCGGGTCTCATCAACGAGACGCCGCGGCGCAGCGGCACCAAGCAGGCATCCCGGCTTGATCGAATGGCTCTCAATACTGCGGGCAAACCATTTGATTGTATTCATTGTAGTAGCAGTTCTGGTTTCCGTAGTAGCCGTAGCTGCCGTAGTAGGCGCCGGCAGCGGCAGCGCCGGCGGCGGCAGCACCAACGCCCCAGCCAGGTCGGTAGTAGCGACCGCCATAACCGGGATAGCCTGCGACCGGACGGCCGGGGCGACCTGCAACCGGTCGACCCGGATAGCCCGGGCGTCCTGCGATCGGATGCGAGGGGCGCGCGCGGCCGGCAGCGCGATATCCGCCGCCATGGACCCTTCCGGCACCCGCATGCATCCTTCCGGCGCCGGCATGCATGCCTCCGCGGTGAACTCCGCCGCCTCCGCCACCGCGGTAGCCGCCGCCACCTCCACCGCGGCGGGCATAGGCGCCATCAGGAATCAGACAGATGGTAACGAGAACCAGAGCCGCCAGAACGGCGAGGATACAACGGAGCATGGCGTGTCCTCCCTAACGGACGAAATTGCGAACGGAGAAACTGCGACAATTTCGGTGCGCGAGATTGACGTAGATCAACGGAACGCAATCCGTCTTCATCATGCCGCACGCTGCAGCAGCGCTTTCAAACAACCGCGAAAGAGAACTGCTAACAGACGTCCTCAGGCACAATCTGCACTTTGCTGCCGAAGCAACCGGGCTAGAATAGTCTGAAGGGTTCCATGACATTTGGTCTCGCCTCTCGGTCAGGCGAAAGACACATTTCTTGCCGAGTTCACCAATTCTTTTGCGTCCTGCAGAGTGCAGCCAAGAGGTCGATCGTGCGGAAAGCGGATGTCACGTGCGCGTGCTGTGGCGCAGGTTTCCGGCGGCTGGAGCTGTGGTCCGAACCCGGCGCCAAGGGTGAGTATCACTGTCCCGTCTGCGACTATCTGCTCGAAGCATTCGATGGCACCAACCTGATCGCCTATCGGCTGACGATCCAGCCGGTGCGCGCACCGGTCTATTCGGTGAAGCACATTGGCGATCAACGATGACTTGGCGATCGGCCGCCATCAGCGCGCGGCAAACGCCCTGACCGCAGCAACCATCAAATCCGGCGCTTCCTGCGCGACGCAATGGCCGACGTTCTGGAACGTGCAGCGGCTGGCGTGCGGGATCAGCGTCGCGGCGCGGTCGGCCATCTCCTTGTAGATCGGCCATGACTGCTCGGCCGTGGCGATGCGGACCGGGCAGGCGATCTCGGAGAACCAGGGGAATGGATTACCGCGGCCGTCGCCGCGGTAGATCTGCTCCATGGCCTCAAAGATCGGCCCCAGCAGCGCCGACTCGATCTCCGGCGTGCAGCGGAGTCGCATGCGGCCGTCGTCGAGTTTTGCATAGCCGTGATGGACATAGGCCCACAACGACGGCTCGGTCCACGGCGCGAAGGCCGGCGCGGCACGCAATCGGCGGAACAGATCGTCCGCATTGTCGAACTCGGCCCGGCGGCGCAGCACGCCTTGCACCGATCCGCTCGCGATGCCGCTGAGGCCACCAGTGCGCGGCGTGCGCGGATCCATCGCGGTTGGCTCGGTCACGAACAGCCGCACGAAGCGGTCCGGCATCAGCTTGGTGGCGAGCATCAGGTCGGTGGCGCCGGCACTGTGGCCGACGCCGTAGATGTCATGGAGGTCGAGCCGCTCCACGACCATGCACAGGTCGTCGGCGAAATCCTGGAAGTGATAGCGATCGGCGGCCGGCTTGTGGCTCAGGCCATGGCCGCGGCGGTCGAGCGCATAGACGGTGTAGTCGGAGGCCAGTGTCTCCGCGACCTCGGTCCAGACCTCGGCGACAAAGCCGGTGCCGTGCAGTAGCAGCGCAGGCGGCTTGCCGGAAGCCGCTTCGCCCCAACGCGCGAGCGCGATCTGCGCGCCGCTATCGCCAACCACGATCCGCTGCGGCTGCGCCATCGGCTTCTATCGCGCGTCTTGCAGGATCATCGCCGCGGCCTTCTCGGCGATCATCGCGGTCGGCGTGTTGGTGTTGCCGGACGTGATGGTCGGCATCACGGAGGCATCGGCGATGCGCAGCCCGTGCAGGCCGTAGAAGCGCAGCCGCTCGTCGACCACGGCCATCGGATCGTTCGCCAGTCCCATCTTCGCGGTGCCGACGGGGTGGAAGATCGTGGTGCCAATGTCGCCGGCGGCCTTGGCGAGCGAGGCGTCGTCGTCGCCGACCGAGGGACCCGGCAGGAACTCCTCGGGATGGTATTTCTCCAGCGCTGTCTGCTTCATCAGTCTGCGCGTGGTGCGGATCGCGTCGGCCGCGACCTGGCGGTCGTCGGCGGTCGAGAGATAATTCGGCGCGATCGACGGCTTGTCGTCGGGGGCGGTCGATTTGATGCGCACGGTGCCGCGCGAAGTCGGTTGCAGATTGCAGGCGCTGACCGTGATCGCGGGGAAGCGGTGCAAGGGATCGCCGAACTTGTCGAGCGACAGCGGTTGTACGTGGAACTGGATGTTGGCGCGCGAACGCGTCGCATCCGAGCGCGTGAAGATGCCGAGTTGCGACGGCGCCATGGTCAGCGGCCCGCGGCGGCGGAACGCATAGTCGAGGCCCATCAGGCCGCGGCGAACCAGATTGTAGTAGGTCTCGTTCAGCGTGCGCACGCCCGACACCTTGTAGATCGCGCGCTGCTGCAGATGATCCTGCAGATTATGGCCGATACCCTGCACGTCAGCCACGATGTCGACGCCGAGCGGCGACAGCCATTCGGCCGGGCCGATGCCGGAGCGGTGCAGCACCTGGATTGATCCGATCGCGCCGGCGCAGAGGATCACCTCTCCCCTGGCGCGCGCCTCCACGGCCTCATTGCCTTGGCGAAACAGCACGCCGGCGGCACGGCCGCTCTCGATGATCAGGCGATCGACCAGCACGTCGGTCTCGAGTCTGAGATTGCTGCGGTTCAGCACCGGCTTGAGGAAGCCGCGCGCCGACGACCAGCGCCGGCCGCGCTTCTGGTTGACGTGGAAATAGCTGGTGCCTTCGTTATCACCGGTGTTGAAATCCGGGATGCGCTTGATGCCCATCTCCTCGGCGGCGTCGCCGACCGCATCGAGGATCTGCCACGACAGCCGCGGCGCCTCGATGCGCCAGCCGCCGCCTGTGCCATGATGCTCGCTCGCACCGAGGAAGTGATCCTCCAGCTTCTTGAATGCCGGCAGCACGTCGTCGTAGCTCCAGCCGGTGAGGCCGAGCTGGCGCCAGTGGTCGTAGTCCGCGGCCTGGCCGCGCATCGAGATCATGGCGTTGATCGCCGACGAGCCGCCGATCACCTTGCCGCGCGGATAGGCGAGCGATCGGCCGTTGAGGCCAGGCTCGGCCTCGGTCTTGAACATCCAGTCCGAGCGCGGGTTGCCGATCGCGAAGAGATAGCCGACCGGGATGTGAAACCAGATCCAGTTGTCCTTGCCGCCGGCTTCCAGCAGCAGCACGCGCTTGTTCGGATCGGCCGACAGACGGTTGGCCATGATGCAGCCCGCCGTGCCCGCACCGACGATAATGTAGTCGTAGTCACCCTCAAGCCTTCGCGGCATGTCCTCGTTCCCGGCAAACGTCTTTTGTTGACTTCCTATTAGTCAGACGCAGCCGGTCGAGACAAGCCCGACGGCGAATGCCGGGCTCGACGCCTTTTCGCATAATTCGGACTTGGACAGCTTTTCACGCCCATTCCGAATGAATAGGCTTTCTCCGTGTAGATGGATTGCTCAACTTGGTGGAGGATTCCTGTGGCAGACCCAGTCCGCGCCGCATTTTACCACGATGGAATGCGTGAATTGCAGGACCGCTTCGACGGCCGTCGCGTTGCAGACGGCCTCGAGAAGCATCGCCTCCATTTCGAATTCTGGGAGCAGGACCGCAAGCTGATCGAGGAGACGCGATTCTTCTTCATTGCGACGAGCTATCAGGACAACGTCGATTGTTCGATGCGTTCCGGCGATCCCGGCTTCGTGAAGATCACCGGGCCCGATACGCTTGAATTCCCGGAGTATGACGGCAACAACATGTACCGCACGCTCGGCAATATTCATCGCAACCCGAATATCGGGTTGCTGTTTGTCCGCCTCGACGGCAAGACGTTTCGAACGCGCGTCCGAGGCCAAGCAACGATCCACGACGACCCGGAGACGCTTGCCAGGCACCATGGCGCGAAGGTTGTCGTGCGCGTCAAATGCGAGATCTTCCCGAATTGCCCGCGCTACGTTCCGGACCTGATGGGCGCTTCAGCGGATGTGCCGGCGAACCTGTTCGTTCCCCGGCCTGGCTACGAGCCGCCCGCACCGGAATGGAAGAGCCGGGATTACCTCAGGGACGTGCTTTCGAAGTATGATCCGCACCGGAAAACGTGAGGTTTAGGGCAGCGGCGCCATGTAGGGAATGCTGGCCACCAGCGCGAACACCTGTACCGCGTTGCAGGCCATGCCGCCCCAATGCAGCCGGCGCAGCCGCCGCACTGCGGTCGGATCGCCTGAGTCCCGCGCGTCTGCTTCGGCATCGAGCCGGCGCAGGAACCATCGCCGCGCCAGCACGGCAAAACCGGCGATCAGGGCGATGCAAAGTGCGGTGACCGGCCGGCCCGCTGCGGCAAAGGCGAGTGTCCCGATCACACCGGAGACGGTCAGCACCAGGAAGTAGGCGTTGAACATGCCGCGCAGCAGGCGGGTGACGGGCGGAACGTCGAGCTTCACCAGCAGGAACGCCGGCGCCGCCAGCAGGAAGTATCCCATCGGCACCAGCAGGATGATGGTGGAAAACAGGACCGCTTGATCCGGCGTCATGCAGCCGCTCCTTCTTTGGACGGCGAGAGGATTCGCTGCGGAAAACCTCGGGTAGTATCGGTACGGGGTATCTCCCGTACCATTGGGCTTTGGTCGGATGCGATTGCATCAAGCCCGACACTAACAGCCTTGAAGTCGGCTGGCCGCCCTGCCGGAGGAACATGCTGCATCCGGTTTATGAATGCGGGCCCCAGCCAGCGGCATGCCTCATCTGTTTGGGTGGACTGGCTCTTGCATGCTAGACAGGACGTTCGTCCAACCTCCGAGGCCAGAATTCTCATGCCCATCGTCAACCGCGTCGCCGATCTGCAACCCGATATCCAGGCCTGGCGCCGCGACATCCATGAAAACCCCGAGCTGCTCTATGATGTGCACCGCACTGCATCATTCGTGGCCGACCGTCTCAGGGAATTCGGCTGCGACGAGGTCGTGACCGGGCTCGGCAAGACCGGCGTGGTCGGGGTCATCAAGGGCAACAAGGGGCCGGCCAAGGGCGACGTCAAGGTGATCGGCCTGCGCGCCGACATGGACGCGCTGCCGATCCACGAAGAGACCAACTTGCCTTACGCCTCGAAGACGCCGGGCAAGATGCACGCCTGCGGCCATGACGGCCACACTGCGATGCTGCTCGGCGCCGCGCGCTACCTCGCCGAGACGCGCAATTTCGCCGGCGACGTGGCGGTGATCTTCCAGCCCGCCGAGGAGGGCGGGGCAGGAGCGGCCGCCATGATCAAGGACGGCCTGATGGATCGCTTCGGCATCGAGCAGGTCTACGGTATGCACAACGGCCCGGGAATTCCGATCGGCTCGTTTGCGATCCGTCCGGGCCCGATCATGGCATCCACCGACGAGGTCAATATCAACATCGAAGGGCTCGGCGGCCACGCCGCGCGGCCGCATAAATGCATCGATTCGGTGATGGTCGGCGCGCAGCTGATCACCGCGCTGCAGTCGATCGTGTCGCGCAGCGTCGATCCGCTGGATTCCGCCGTGATCTCGATCTGCGAATTCCATGCCGGCAACGCCCGCAACGTGATCCCGCAGACCGCGGTGCTGCGCGGCACCGTCCGCACCCTGACCCCGGAGGTCCGGCAATTGATCGAGAAGCGCATCGGCGAAGTGGTCAAGGGCGTGGCCCAGCTGACCGGCGCGCGGATCGATCTCGACTACAAGCGCGGCTATCCCGTCACCGTCAATCATCCCTCGCAGACCGAATTCGCGACCCGCATCGCCAGGGAAGTGGCCGGCGACGGCAACGTGCACACGATGCCGCCGCTGATGGGCGGCGAGGATTTCTCCTACATGCTGGAAGCGCGGCCCGGCGCCTTCATCTTCTGCGGCAACGGTGACAGCGCGGGCCTGCACCACCCCGCCTACAATTTCAATGACGAGGCGATCGTGTACGGCACCTCGTACTTCGTGAAGATCGTGGAGGACGCGCTGGCGGCGTGAGCCTCACGCATCCCATCGCACCGGCAGCGTCACCGGGCCACGGAACACCCAGCCACGGACGACCGGCGGCGCCTCCTCGCGGAGGCGCAGATGGCGCAGGCGCGCGAACAGCATCGGCGCCACGATCTTGCCGACGGTGAGCCGCGACACCCAGGTGCCGGCGCAGAAATGCGGTCCGGCGCCGAACGCCAGGTGCGATTGCTTCGGCCGCGTCACGTCGAAGCGATCAGGCTCGGCAAAGCGATTGCCGTCGCGGTTGGCGGCACCGACGCAGAGGCCGATCTGAAGGCCCTCGGGCAGCGTGGTGCCGGAGAGATCGACATCGCGGGTGACGCGGCGTGGATACATGCCGATCGGCGAGATCCAGCGCACCGCTTCCTCGAACGCGGCCGGCCATAGCTCCGGCTTCGCCAGCAAATTGTCCTTCTGCGTCGAGTTTTCCAGCAGGCCGAGCACGAGGGTGAGGATCGCATCGCGCGGTTCGTTCAACCCGCCGCCGATGATCACCTTGATGTTGGCGCGGATGCCCTCGATCGGCATCGGCGGATCGGCATGGATCATCGAGGACAGGATCGACGGATTCGGGTGGCTGCGGTGATCGTCGAGCACCGCGTCGATCGCGGCGTCGACATCGGCGCTCGCCTGCATCGCCTTGCGCTCGATCTCGGCATCGGCGGCATAGTTGCCGGCGCCGTCGATCAAGGCTTGCGACCATTCGGCCAGGGTCTGCCACGGCATCGCGCGAAAGCCGATCATGGCCATCAGGCTGAGGGAGGCCATCGGCGCAGCCAGCGCCGCGAATAGATCGGCTTCACCGGCCGCCGCCAGATCATCGATCAGCTTGTTCGCGATCGCGGTGAATTGCGGTGCCCAATGCTCCTTGATCGTGGCCGGGCGGAACGAGGGCTCGATCGCCTTGCGGCCGATCGTATGCTCGGTGCCGTCCTTGCGCATGAAGGTCGGCCCCATCACCTTGTTGACCAGCGAGGCGGGATTGTCGGCCGAGTAGGTCGCGGGATCGCGCTCGATCCGCGTGATGTCGTCGAAGCGCGTCACCAGCGTCAGCTTGGCGGGCTCGACATACACCGCCGGCGCCAGCTCGCGCAGGCGGCGGAAGATCGGATAGGGGTCGTCGAGCAGGTCCTGATAGGCGATGTCAGTGACGACGGGCACGCTGCTGGCCATGGATCCTCCCGGAGCGCTTTTTTGCAGAGGCTAGCGCTGGAGGGGTAATCACTCAATTCGATGGGATTGATATAGTCCATCGAATTATTCAATGACATTGTGCTAGGCTGGACCGCCGGCAATGCGGGAGGTGCAGCGTGGCGGTCAATTCCTCGATCGATCCGATCGACATCGGGACCTTGCGGACGCTGGTGCTGGTCTACGATATGCAGTCGTTCTCGGCCGCGGCCCAGCGGCTCGACGTCAACCAGTCTACCATCAGCTATGCGATCGAGCGGCTGCGCGGAGCGCTCCACGACCCGCTGTTCGTCCGCAGCGGCAATGGCGTGACGGCGACCGAGCGCTGCGCGGCGCTGGTCGGCTGGGCGCGGGACATGATCGGCGAGATCGACGGGCTTGCTTCACCAGTCGAATTCGACCCGGCAACCGCGCAGGGTACCGTGACGATCTCCTGCAATTATCACGAACGCCAGACCCTGATCCCGCAGTTCAGCGCGCGGCTGCGCGCCGGCGCGCCGCAGGTTCGCCTCGTCCTGCTCGATGCCGCAGGCCATGGCGACGTCCATCTCAAGCAGAACCAGTGCGACATCGTGCTGGGTCCGGTCGGGATCGTCGGCGAAAGTTTCTTCAGGCGCCATGTCCTCACCGATCACTATGTCTGCGTGATGGATCCGGCCAATCCGCTGGCGCGCGCACGGATCGCGCTGTCGGCCTACGCCAAGGCCGAGCATGTCTTCATCACCCATAGCGGCGAGTGGCAGCCGCTTTATCTCGCGGCGCTCAAGGCGCGGAAGATCGAGATCGCGCCGATGGTCAGCCTGCCGAACCACGACAGTCTGGAGCGGATCATCACCGGCACAAGGCTGGTTGCGACCATCCCGCATCATCTGGCGCGGGCGATGCGCGGCATCCTGCACGTCGCGTCGCTGCCGTTCCGCGTGCCGATCTCGATCGACATGTACTGGAGCGCCAGGACGGCCAAGTCAGGCCTGCACAAATGGACACGCGGCCTGCTGGCCGAGGTTGCGAAGGCTTACGCCGCCTGAGCGAGCGTCCCACGGCCACAAAACAAAAGGCCCGCACCTGAGGTGCGGGCCGTCTGTCCGGCGCGTTACCGCGCCGAAAGCAAGGGGCATCAGAACACGTGGTAGAACACGTAGTACAGAACGCCCGAGAGGATCATCGCGGCCGGCAGGGTCAGCACCCAGGCCATCGCGATGTTGCGGATCGTTGACCATTGCAGGCCGGAGCCGTTGGCCGCCATGGTGCCCGCGATGCCTGACGACAGCACATGCGTGGTCGAGACCGGCAGGCCGTAGCCGTCGGCCGCAGCGATCGTCGCGGCCGCCGTGATCTCGGCGCAGGCGCCCTGCGCGTAGGTCAGGTGGGTCTTGCCGATCTTCTCGCCGACGGTGACGACGATGCGCTTCCAGCCGACCATGGTGCCGAGGCCGAGCGCGATGGCGACGGCGAACTTCACCCAGCTCGGGATGAACTTCGTCGCGGCATCGAGCGAGCCCTTGTACTCGGTCAGTGTGGCGACGTCGGCAGCGGAGAGCTCGGCTTCCTTGTCCTTCATCAGGAAGCGGATCGCTTCGGACGCCAGGTACATGTCGTTACGGGTGTTGCCGACCGCGTCAGCCGGGAACTTGGCCAGCGAGCCGTACTGCGAAACCTGCTTGCCGATGTCGGTCACCAGCACCGCCAGCGACGGGAAGGTGCCTTCGTTGATCTGGTGCTCGGCGACATAGTTGGTCACGGCCGGGCGCGGGTTGCCGATCACGTTGTAGCCGGCGGCCTTGCCTTCGATGACCTTGCTGGCCGCGGTCGAATGCGCGGCGAAGAACTCGATCTGGCTGGCGGGCAGCGCGCGGTTCAGCGCATAGGCGGTCGGTACGGTGCCGATCAGGATCAGCATGATCAGGCCCATGCCCTTCTGGCCGTCGTTGGAGCCGTGGAAGAAACTGACCAGCGTGCAGGTCAGGATCAGGATGCCGCGAATCCACCACGGCGGCGGCTGGTTGCCGACCGGCTCGCCGAACAGCGCCGGAGTGGCGCGCGCCAGCACGGCCTTGAGGATGTAGAGCAGGCCGGCCGCGAGCACGAAGCCGAACAGCGGCGACAGCAGCAGCGCCTTGGCGATGCCGGCGGCCTGCGTCCAGTCCACGCCAGAGGTGCCGTCGCGGCCGCGCAGCAGCGCGTTGGTGATGCCGACGCCCATGATCGATCCGATCAAAGTGTGCGAGCTCGACGCCGGCAGGCCGAGCCACCAGGTGCCGAGATTCCAGAGGATGGCGGCGATCAACAGCGCGAACACCATCGCAAAGCCGGCGCTCGAGCCGACCTGCAGGATCAGTTCGACCGGAAGCAGCGAGACGATGCCGAACGCGACGGCGCCGCTCGAGAGCAACACGCCGAACAGGTTGAACATGCCCGACCAGACGACGGCGACATGCGCCGGCAGCGAGCGGGTGTAGATCACGGTGGCGACCGCGTTGGCGGTGTCGTGGAAGCCGTTGACGAATTCGAAGCCGAGCGCGATCAGCAGCGCGACGAACAGCATGATGTACGGCAGGAACGACGTGACGCGCGTGCCGGTGGCGTCGACGTCGGCATAGATGCTGTAGGCAACGAACAGCAGCGCGGCCGCAACCACGCCCAAATAAATAACCCCGGTCATGGGGTGGAAGCCTTTGTCGAGGTCCGGACCCTTTTTCAAGGCGGGCTCGATCGAGCCGGGTAACGCCATATCGCTCATGGTAAACTCCTGTCCCAATGCCTCCGATTTTGATCGATGCATATGACAGGCAATTGAAATTCGGCCCGTGAGCTGAGCGGGACTGCCATGGCGGTGGAAATCCGGCCGAATTCCTGGACAACGTGTTGACTGTGCACGCGCCTTCGCAGCCTCGCGGCAATCTTCGGCAACGGAAGATCACCAATCGCGGCGCAGGCCTGCTCCCTGATTTTCGCAGGGAGAGACATGTGCGGACAAGATCACACAGCCAACGCCGCCCGGAGCGCGCGCAAGCCTGACGATCCGGACAAGTCCGGCGCGCAATGTCAGCGAGAGGAGGGAGAGATGAGGTGGCGCGCCGCACGATCGGGGCTAGCAAACCGCGCGGCGCGCCCGCCTCGGGGTACGCCATGGCGTGAACATGACGCCCGATTACCTGCGGAACATGTCACAGTACCACGGATCAATTAAAGGTTGTAGGGATTTGTTGCCGCTGAGAACAATTTCACGTTGAAGTGTGGTTCCCTGGTTCCGTTGGTTCGGTGGAACTCAGGCCGCGCGAGCCGAATTGCGCAATTGATCCGCGGCGATTTTCAGGTCGTCGACAAAGCGCTGATATTCCAGCGCCTTGGCTTTCTCGTCGGGCAATCGCAACAGATAGGATGGATGCACCGTGACGAGCACCTTGGTGGTGTCGTGGTTAATCAGGCGCCCGCGGTTCTTGTTGATCGGAGTGATCTTGCCGAGCACGCTCTGCGCTGCGGTGGCGCCGAGCGCTACGACGAGCTCCGGCTTGATGGCGGCAAGCTCGCGCTCGTACCACTGACGGCAGGCGCGGATCTCCGTTGTGCCCGGCTTCTGATGCAGCCGGATCTTGCCGCGCTGCGCGAATTTGAAATGCTTCACCGCGTTGGTGATGTAGACCTTGCTGCGATCGATGCCGGCGTCCTCGAGCGCGCGATCGAGCATCTGCCCGGCCGGTCCGACGAAGGGATGACCGGCAAGATCTTCCTTGTCACCGGGCTGCTCGCCGACCAGCATCAGTGTCGCGCTTTGCGGCCCCTCGCCGAACACGATCTGGGTTGCGTCTTTCCACAGCGGGCAGGCGCGGCAATTGACGGCCTCTGCGCGCAAGGCGGCAATTGTATCGTGAGCTTGAGGCTGCTTGCGGGGCATCGGCTGATCCTGCCGCTGCTGCGGCTCGGCCGTCTTGCGTGCGATGAAGGGGCCGCTGGTCATGCGCATGGCGTCTTCGATCAACGGCTTAATGATCGAGTCCTCCGGCAGGTTCCTCCAATAGGCCTGCGGCATCTCCATCATTTTCAGCCGCGCGGGATTGGAGAAGCCGTTGTCATGACGCCGCCAAGCCTCCTCGATCCGATCCTCGCTCGGCACCTCGGACTTGGCGACGCCCGGCGTGATCGAGATCGCGTGCCCATCCCAATGGGCTGACACGTCGGGAGTGAGGATCGACCACGGCATGTCGGCGAAGCGGCCGGCGAAGAAAGGCGCGGCGAGCTCGACGATGCGATGCTCCGGCTCGAACCAGGCGACGTAATGCGCCGTCCGCTCGCGGCCGATCTCGCGGAAGCGGAGCTGCGCGTGCATCCGGTCGATGTCGCGATAGACCGCGCGCGCCATCGCGTGGACCTCGGCGACGTCGGGATCGTCAGTGGCGCTGAGCAGATCGTGATGGCTGCGCAGCCGCCACAGCAGACGATAGAGCAGGGCGAAGCGCTGATCGTCGCGATGCAGGACCGCGGCCTTTGCCAGCTCGAGGAATTTGGCCGACACGTTGAACTGCGCCTGCGGTGCATCAGGCAATTCATTCGCGCAGGCAGCCGACGACAATTTGTCGTCGCGGCGTATGGTCCACGTGACTTCCGCGGGCTTCACGTCATGTGTCGCCAGGCGCCGCGCTGCCTTGCGCCAGCCCTCGAAATCGGTGTCGTTGTCGAGCACGATGATACGCATGCGATTGCTCCGTTTCCGTCACGCCGTCATTTTCGGGGCCTCCCGCGCCTGACTTGCGGAAGAGCAGGGCCCGTCCGGTTGGGGCTGCTGAATCCCATTGATTCCACTGATGAATCGATGGGCTCACCAATCCGATTGACTCCGCGGGCCCTGTTAGCTTTATATTAGAACATATCATGAACAAATGGGCCAGTCCCTGGTTCTCTGTTCAGATCAGTGACGGCCTCAAATTTTGGTTGGGAAGGAGCGGCGCATATGAACGGCGCACGCATGGGTACGCTTGCGTCTCTGCGCGGCAGCATCGCGCGCATCGAGGCGCCATTGGAAGCGGCGATGCCGAACCGCATCGCGCTCGGCCACGCCGGTGCGGACGCGATGTTGCGCGGCGGGCTTGCGCCAGCCGCGTTGCACGAGGTGTTCGCCGCCGGCCATCAAAGCGGTGCTGCGACCGGCTTTATCGCGGGGCTCGCCGGACGGATATCAGTACGCAAGCCGCTGGTCTGGGTGCGGCAGGATTTTTCCGATCGCGAGAACGGCGCGCTGTCGATGCGCGGCCTTGCCGAACTCGGCCTCGATCCGCGTCTGCTGGTTGTGGTGCGTGCTGCCGATGTCGACAGCGGCCTGCGCACCGCGGCCGATGCGCTTGCTTGCGATGCGCTTGGCGCGGTCGTGCTCGAAATCTGGGGTCAGGCGCGCCAGCTCGATCTCGTCGCCAGCCGCAAGCTGACCTTGGCTGCGCAAGCCTCCGGCGTCACCGCGCTGGTGTTGCGGATCGCGGCCGCTCCGATCCCCTCGACCGCGGAGACGCGCTGGATCGTGCGCGCGGCGCATTCGCCGCCCGGCCAGGCCGCAAGCGCCTGGGGCGCGCCGCGCGTCGAGGCCGAACTCGTGCGCAACCGTCATGGCCCGGTCGGGCGATGGATCATGGAATGGAAATGTGATGAGTGCCAATTCAGTGAACCGTCGGCGCATCCTCAGCCTGTGGCTGCCGCGCCTGCCCATCGACCGCATCAAGCGCAAGCTCGCGCAGGACATCGTCTCGCAAGCTGAGACGCGGGAGGTGGCTGAACCTTCAAGTGAGGTGAGCACATCGGTTGGGCTCTCTCCCCCCTTGCGGGGTCCGAGGCGAGCGGAGCTCGCTCTCGAAGTTGGAGAGAGGGGTGCCACGGACGCCGGCGTATGCGGCTTACCCCTCTCCCTAGCCCTCCCCCGCAAGGGGGGAGGGAACCCTTCCGTCAGTGCGTCCCTCACGAATGGGTTAAGCAACGTTCTTCCCAGCGTCGTGGTGGCAAAAGACCACAACGCGATCCTGCTGCATGCCATCGACGAGGCTGCGGTACGCGCCGGGCTGTCGATCGGGTTGCCGCTCGCCAATGCGCGGGCGATCTGCCCGGAGCTCACGGTTTATGATGCCGATCCGGCCGCCGATCTGAAGACGCTGAACGACATCGCCGACTGGTGCGACCGCTTCACGCCGCTGGTCGCGCTCGACGCGCCTGATGGGCTGTTCCTCGACATCACCGGCTGCGCGCATCTGTTCGGCGGCGAGCGAGCGCTGCTGCAGATCGTGACCCATGCGCTGAGCCGACGCGGCTTTGCCGTCAGCGCGGCCATTGCCGGCACCTCGATCGCGGCGCGCACGCTGACGCGCCACGCGTCGGGCAAGATTGTCGCCGATGGCGAGGAGGCGGCGGCGGTCGGCCCGCTGCCGGTGTCGGCGCTCGGCGCCGATGCCGCGATCACCACCGGCCTGCGCCGCGCCGGCCTGAAGAGCGTCGGCGATGTCGCCGCGCGCGCGCCGCATGAGATATCGGCGCGGTTTGGCGCAGCCTTCACCAGCTTGCTCGGTCACGCGCTCGGGCGGGGCGATGCCCCGATCAGCCCGCGCAAGCCGCTGCCCGATTACATTGTCGAGAAGCGTTTCCCGGAACCGATCGCGACCGACACCGTGATCGCGTTGACGCTCTCGAGCCTCGCTAAAATGCTGGTTGCGGCGATGGACAAGCAGGGCAAGGGCGCGCGGCAGCTGGAAGCGAGCTTCTTTCGCACCGACGGTGCGGTGCGCGCGATCATGGTCGAGACCGGGCGGCCGGTGACGCGGCCGGAGATGATCGACCGCCTGTTCCGCGAGCGGCTCGATGCGCTCAACGATCCGCTTGATCCCGGCTTCGGCTTCGATCTCATTCGTCTTGCCGCCGGGCGTACCGAGATCGTGGTGCAGCAGCAGCGCGATCTCGATACGTCAGTGCACGACAATGACGAGATCTCGGCGCTGATCGACCGCATCGCCGCCCGCATCGGCGGCAAGCGCGTCGTCGTGCATCTGCCGCTGGAAAGCCACATCCCCGAACGCACAGCGCTCGCGCTGCCGGCGCAGCACCATCTGGCCGCGGCAAGCGCCGCCGCCTGGCCGGAGCGCGTCATGGGCGAGCCGCCGCTGCGGCCGCTCAGGCTGTTCGAGCAGCCCGAGCCGATCAAGGTGCCGTTCGCGAGCGTGCCCGACGGCCCGCCGCATCAATTCACCTGGCGACGCGCCTTGCACGCGGTGGTGCGGGTCGAGGGCCCCGAACGGATCGCGATGGAATGGTGGAAGCAGGATGGCGCGGCGCTGACGCGCGACTACTTCCGCGTCGAGGACGCCGAGGGCCAGCGCTTCTGGATCTTTCGTGATGGTCTCTATGAGAGCGAGCTGCGGGACGAAGAGGGTAAGTCCGTTCCGGCCCACTGGTATGTGCACGGGCTGTTCGCATGACAACACCTCTGCCCGACTATGCCGAGATCGGCATCACCAGCAATTTCTCCTTCTTGCGCGGCGGCTCCGATCCGCGCGCCTATGTGCATCAGGCGAGCGAACTGAAGATCCCCGTGATCGGGCTCGCCGATCACAACACCCTGGCCGGCGTGGTGCGGGCCTGGAAGGAGCTCGACAGCGAGAAGGTTCTTCATCCGCCAAAACTCCTGATCGGCGCCCGCATCGTCTTCATCGACGGCACGCCCGACATCCTGGTCTATCCGCGCGACCGCGCCGCCTATGGCCGGCTGTGCCAGCTGCTGACCCGCGGCAAGCGTGGCGATGACATCGTCCGCATCGAGAAGGGCGAGTGCCGGCTCACGCTGCCCGATCTGATCGATTTCGCGGAAGGCCAGCTTTTGGTGCTGGCGCTGCCGCATCGTTTCGAAGCGGAGCAAGCGCTCGACGTACTCGCGCAACTGAAGGCCAGCGCTGCCGACGGCGTCTGGCTTGCCGCAAGCCTGCTCTATCGCGGCGACGACAAGCGTCGCCTGGCGCGGCTGCATGGTCTCTCCACCGAGGCCGGTGTGCCGCTGCTCGCCACCAACGAGGTGCTCTATCACCATCCCGCGCGCCGCCCGTTGCAGGACGTGCTGACCTGCATCCGTGAAAAGACCACGATCGAGGCTATCGGCCGCAGGCTCGAGGCCAATGCCGAGCGGCATCTCAAGCCGGCGCATGAGATGATGCGATTGTTCCGCGATCTGCCGGATGCGATCGCGGAAACCATGCGCTTTGCCGGGCGCATCTCGTTCTCGCTCGACCAGCTCAAATACCAGTATCCCGACGAGCCGGTGCCGCCGGGCAAGACCGCGCAGCAGCATCTGGAAGACCTGACCTGGGCTGGCGTCGATAAATATTTTGGCGGCGTCGCCAATATCACCGACACACTTCGCGCGACCCTGAACAAGGAGCTCACGCTGATCGCCGAGCTGAAATACGCACATTACTTCCTCACCGTGCACGACATCGTTCACTATGCGCGCAGCCAGAACATCCTGTGCCAGGGGCGCGGCTCGGCGGCGAATTCGGCGGTCTGCTACGTGCTCGGCGTCACCTCGGTCGATCCGACCAAGGTCGATCTGTTGTTCGAGCGCTTCATCTCCAAGGAGCGGCTGGAGCCGCCCGACATCGACGTCGATTTCGAGCATTCGCGGCGCGAGGAGGTGATGCAATATGTCTATCGCCGCTACGGCCGCCACCGCGCCGCGATCATCGCCACCATCATCCATTATCGTCCGCGCAGCGCGATCCGCGATGTCGGCAAGGCGCTCGGGCTGACCGAGGACGTCACCGCTGCGCTCGCCGACACCGTCTGGGGCAGCTGGGGCAAGGGCCTCAACGACATGCAGGTGCGGCAGGCCGGGCTCGATCCGAAAAATGCGATGATCAACCTCGCGGTCGCGCTCGCCACCGAGCTGATCGAGTTTCCCCGCCATCTCTCGCAGCATGTCGGCGGCTATGTGCTGACCCAGGACCGGCTCGACACCTATGTGCCGATCGGCAATGCCGCGATGGACGACCGCACCTTCATCGAATGGGACAAGGACGACGTCGATGCGCTGCATATGATGAAGGTCGACGTGCTGGCGCTGGGCATGCTGACCTGCATCCGCAAATGCTTCGACCTGATCGATCACCACAAGGGCAAGCGCTGGGAACTCGCCACCGTCCCGCCGGACGAAAAGGAAGTCTACGACATGCTGTGCCGCGGCGAGTCGCTCGGCGTGTTCCAGGTCGAGAGCCGGGCGCAAATGAACATGCTGCCGCGTCTCAAGCCGCGCACCTTCTACGACCTCGTCATCGAGGTCGCGATCGTGCGCCCCGGCCCGATCCAGGGCGACATGGTTCATCCTTATCTGCGCCGGCGGAATAAGCAGGAGCAGGTGACTTATCCGTCGCCTGCGCCCGACCAGGGCGACAAGAACGAGCTCTACAATGTCCTGCACAAGACGCTCGGCGTGCCGCTGTTCCAGGAGCAGGCGATGCGGATCGCGATCGAGGCGGCGCATTTCACGTCGGAGGAGGCCAACGGCCTGCGCCGCTCGATGGCGACCTTCCGCAATCTCGGCACCATCGGCACTTACGAGGAGAAGCTGGTCGGCAACATGGTGGCGCGTGGTTACGATCCGGAGTTCGCGCGCAGCTGCTTCGACCAGATCAAGGGTTTTGGCTCCTACGGCTTCCCGGAAAGCCACGCTGCGAGTTTCGCCCAGCTCGTCTACATCTCCTCATGGCTGAAGCACCATCATCCCGATGCATTCTGCTGCGGCCTGCTGAACTCGCAGCCGATGGGCTTCTATGCCCCGGCGCAGATCGTCGGTGACGCCCGCAACAACGGCGTTACCGTGCGCGAGGTCGATGTCTCCTTCAGCTTTGCGCAGAACACGCTGGAGGAAAAGGTCGGCGATCACTGCGCGGTGCGGCTCGGCTTCCGCCAGATCGACGGATTTCATTGGCTCGATCCGGATGAGCAGCGGTTGAAACGAATGCAGGCGCAGCATAGCGCGCGAAACGTAGACGTGTATGAGTCAGGGAGGCACGAATGGGCGGGTTCCCTCCCCCCTTGCGGGGGAGGGGTAGGGAGAGGGGTGAGCCGCACGGGCGGTGGTCGTGGCTTACCCCTCTCTCCAACTCTCCCCCGCAAGGGGGGAGAGAGCCCAACCACCTCCCGCGCGGCCTTAAACGAAGTGGAGAAAGACTGGGCCGACCGCATCGTCGCCGCGCGTAACCGCCGGCCGTTCACCTCGCTGGAAGACTTCGCCCGCGACACCGCTCTGCCCAAACGCGCGCTGATCCTGCTTGCCGATGCCGATGCGTTCCGCTCGCTCGGGCTCGACCGCCGCGAGGCGCTGTGGGCGGTCCGGCGGCTGCCCGACGATGTGGCGCTGCCGCTGTTCGAGGCCGCCACCGCGCGCGAACAGCCGGACGAGGGCGCAAAGCCGCTGCCGGAGATGCCGCGTCCCGAGCAGGTGGTCGCCGACTATCAGACCATCCGCATGTCGCTGAAGGGCCATCCGATGGAATTCTTGCGTGAGATGTTCACCAGGGAACGCGTCGTCGCCTGCCACACCATCAACCGGAGCAACGATCGCCGCCGCGTCCGTTGCGCCGGCGTGGTGCTGGTGCGGCAGCGGCCGGGCAGCGCCAAGGGCGTGGTGTTCATGACGCTGGAGGACGAGACCGGCATCGCCAACATCGTGGTGTGGCCCAAGGTGATGGAGCAGTACCGCAAGGAGGTGATGGGCGCGCGCCTGATCCTGGTCGAGGGCTATATCCAGAGCAGCCCGGAGGGCGTGACGCATCTGGTGGCGCAGCGCTTGATCGACCGTTCCCACGATCTGATCGGCCTCGCCAACGAATCCCTCTCCCGCAAGCATTCGGTGCCGGCGGGCCCCGCGCTGATCGAGCCGCTGAACGACGACCGCCGCGATCACGGCGACAACTCGCCGCAAAAAATCCGCCACCCCCGCAACGTCCGCATCCTGCCGCCGTCCCGGGATTTTCACTAGTGGCTGCGCGATGACGGTGGTTGTTGGGCCGTCTATCCCCTCATCGTCGTCCTGGCGAAAGCCAGGACCCATAACCACCGAATTCCGTTGCCGTAGGGATCGTGGCCCCAGCGCCGCGGAACACTTGGCAGTTGGGGTAATGGGTCCTGGCTTTCGCCAGGACGACATCGAATATGCGGTGAAGTGTTCCGCTAAAAATTCACCCGGTTCGAGATCGCGCCGTCGACAACGAGGTTCGAGCCTGTCGTGAACGATGAGATAGGGCTCGCCAGAAACACCGCGGCGCTGGCGATCTCCTGGGGCGTCGCCATGCGGCCGGTCGGGTTACGGGCCAGCGCGTCCTGATAGATCTTGGGCGTGTTCTGCTCGACCATGTTCCAGACGCCGCCCTTGAAATACACCGTACCCGGCGACACCACGTTGACGCGGATTTTCTTCGCTGCGTATTGCCGCGCCAGTCCCTTCGCCATGTGCACCAGCGCCGCCTTGATCGGGCCATACGAGCCGGCGCGATCTGCCTGCGCTGCCGAGATCGACGAGATGATGACGAAGGCCGCATCGCCGGTCTTTTCGCCGCTCGCCTCGAGGAACGGCCGCGCGGCCTCGAAGGCGTTCACCGCGCCGAGCACGTCGAGCCGGAAATTCTGCTCCCATGATGCGGGATCGCCGCCTTGCGCCATCGCGCCTGCATTGGAGAACAGCATGTCGATGCTGCCCAGTTCGGCTGCGGCACCGGCGATCCATGATTTCAACGCCGCTGCGTCGGTGATATCGACGGCCGCGCCGGCGACGCGCACGCCGGCAGCTTTCAACTCGGCAACGCTGGCCGCGACCTGCTCGGCATTGCGGGCACAGACCGCGACGCCCGCGCCTTCGCCGGCCAGTGTCGCCGCGATCGCCCGCCCGATGCCGCGCGTGCCGCCGAGCACGATGGCATTTCTTCCCTTCAAACCCAGATCCATTCGCATATCCTTTGCTGATGCGCGCGGACTGTAGCGTCCATCGCAGCACTGCGCGACCTCGATATTCCCGCGCGTCACGCGATTTTCATTGTAGCCAAGCGAATATCGCGGTGCACCCAATCCCATCCCGCCTTGTGCGCCACGGATCAGTTGCTATCGTCCCGCCGCCCGGACGATCGATCCGGGGTTTGCAACGACAACATTCGGGAGCACTCCATGCGTTATCTCACTGCGCTCATCGGCGCGGCTTGCATCGCGTTCGTCACGGCCACCGGCGCGTTTGCCCAGGTGCCCTCCAATCCCGACAATCCCAACGACGTCGTCCCCGATGCGCTCGCGCCGCCGCCCTATGGCGAGCCGATCAACCTCGAGACCGCCAAGAAGGTTGCCGCTGCCGCGGTCGCCGAGACCCAGAAGCGAAACTGGAATGCGTTCTGCATCGCGATCGTCAACCCGGCCGGCGAGCTCGTCTACTTCGAGAAGCAGGACAACTGCCAATACGCCTCGATCGGCGTCTCGCAACACAAGGCCCGCACCGCGACGCGCTATCGCCGGCCCACGCTGGCCTTCGAGAATCTGATCGGCAAGGGAGCTTACTTCAACTATCTCACAACCCTCGACGACGTGATCGCCTCGCGCGGCGGCAATCTCCTGATCGTCGACGGCAAGATCGTCGGCGCCATCGGCGTCAGCGGCGGTTCGGGCTCGCAGGACAATGTGATCTCGCTCGCCGGGCAGGCTGCGCTGAAGTGAGGTAGCGGGGTGCAGCTTCTGCCGGACGCCCGGTCCGGTAGGCGCTTTCAACGCGTGACCTGTAGGATGGGTAGAGCGAAGCGAAATCCATCAATTGCTCTCCGCGGCGCCAATGATGGGTTTCGCTCCTACTGGCCGGCAATTCATTCATTCGGCTTTTCAGAATTTAACTTGACTCGTGACCCAACTCAGATGTTCAATGCTGCCGTCTCACCCGACACGAGGGGCGCTTCGCGGTCGTCACGAACGCGGGTCGAGATGCGGTGGACGCTGCTCGCGCAACTGACGAGTGCGCGCAGCTAGCGGACGGTGAAGTCGTGTGGTCCTGACGCCCTAGTGGTAGGTGTCCTGTTGCAAGACGCCAAGCGTCTTGCACCGGCGGTGACAACAAAGCCCAGTCTCGCCGGGGAGAGCACGAAGTAAGCCGTAAGCCATCGCGCAGGGAAAGCCGGATTGCTCCGGTTACACCTGTGGTCCTACCCCCGAGCGTTCTACCTCTTTGCTCGGGGCCCATGGGTGCGATCGGCACCCGGCTTTCCCTGCGCCCTCTGTGAGAGGAGGGCGGAAAGACAAGCAAAGCTCGGACAGTTCGTGTCGCGAGAATGCTGACACGTAGCTTACGTGAAACTGACGTGAAGCTTACAAGCGGCCTGCCTTCGCGGACGGATGAATTCTTGCACAGCTGCACACTATTCCACCGCGGCGCCCACCGGTGGTCCACCCGGCGGGCGGTGCAGGAAGGTGATCGATGCATAGGCGCCGACCCATGAGCCGAGTGCGGCGAACGCAACGTAGAGCCAGTTCTCGGTGTAGCTGATCACCGCATAGGACGAGAGCACGTACCAGACGCTGCTCCAGGTCGCCGCCGGCACGCGCTTGCGCGCCACGACGGCCGAGGTGAACATCACATAGACCGCGTCGGTCGCCGCGGTCGCGAGGAAGACACCGCCGGCGGTAAGGGGATCGATGGCAGCCATTGCAACTCCTGTTCGGGTTCGGCAGAGATCAGGGACCGCCTTTTTGTCATCATGCTCGGGCATAGAAGGATCATAAAGAGGAATGCGCATGCAGGGCATCCGTGAAATCCTAGCCGATCTCTGGACCGGCGCCGGCGGCGAGCCGTCCGCGCTTGATGCGGTCAGCCTGACCGGCAGCGAGCCGCAACTGCCGTCGTCCTTTCGGGTCGCAGCCGCCGCGCAGGCGCCGATCGCAGCGGCCGGCCTTGCCGCGGCCGAGATCTGGCAAGCCCGCAGCGGTGAGGGGCAGAAGGTCGCGGTCGATATCCGCCATGCCGTCGTCGAATGCCGCAGCGAGCGCTATCTGCGCGTGGACGGCAAGCCGCCGCCGCCGGCCTGGGACAAGATCGCCGGCGTCTACCGCACGCGCGACAACCGCTTCGTCCGGCTCCACACCAATTTTCCGCATCACCGCGACGCGGTCTGCAAGGTGCTTGGCTGCAACGCCGAGCGTGATGACGTCCAGGCCGCGCTGCTGCAATGGGACGGCGAGGCGTTCGAGACCGCGGCCTATGCCGCCGGCGGCGTCGTCGCCTTGATGCGCTCATATGACGAATGGTCGGCGACGCCTCATGCCAAGGAGCTGGCAAGACTGCCGTTGATCTCGATCGAGAAGATCGGCGAGGCCGCACCCAAGCCATGGCCCGCCGGCGGCCGACCGCTGGCCGGCATCCGGGTGCTCGATCTGTCGCGTGTGATCGCAGGCCCCGTCGCCGGGCGCACGCTCGCGGCGCATGGCGCCGACGTGCTGTTGATCTCCGGTCCCGACCTGCCGGCGATCCCGTGGCTGACCATCGACACCGGCCGCGGCAAGCTGACGAGCCTCATCGAGCTGAAGAGCGAGCAGGGCCGGGCTGCGATGCGCGGCCTCGTGATGCAGGCCGATATCCTCTCGCAGGGCTATCGTCCGCAGGCGATCGCACGGCTCGGCTTTTCGCCGGAGGAGGCAGCGCGCATCAATCCCGGGATCGTCTATGTGACGCTGTCGGCCTATGGCCATGCCGGACCATGGGCGGAGCGCCGCGGCTTCGATTCGCTGGTGCAGACCACGACCGGCTTCAATCACGCCGAGGGGCAGGCCGCAGGCGTCGACGGACCGAAGGAATTGCCGGCCCAGATGCTCGACCACGCCACCGGATATTTCATGGCGTTCGGCGCCATGATGGCCAGGGCCCGTCAGGCGCGCGAGGGCGGCAGCTGGCACGTCCGGGTGTCGCTGGCGCAGTCGGGGCGCTGGCTGTGGAATCTCGGCCGTCTTGAAGGCGGCCTTGCCACCGAGGACCTCAAGGCGGACGCGGTGCAGCCCTTCATCGAGCAGCTTCCGTCCGGTTTTGGCACCCTGAGCTCGGTCCGGCACGCGGCGATTCTGTCGCGGACCCCGGCGCATTGGTCCCGCCCGGCCATGCCGCTCGGCAGCAATCCCCCGGAGTTTCCCGGATGAGACATTCAGCCGTTGTTCATGCCGACCAAACTTTAACCTCAAGCGCAGCCGAACCGCGTTTTTTAGGTTGTTTGCGACACCAATTCGGCACTATTAGCGCACCGTTGCGGCCGTCCCCCCGGAAGCTGCAACGACCGAGCCTCGGACCGCATGCTTAGAGAGCTTAGCAAACGAATGCAGACCCTTAGCCGACCGCGGCTGGTGACGGTGGTGGTGGTGGCGGCGGTGGCCGGTGCCGCCGTCTACGGCTATATGCGCCTCAGCGCGGCCAAGCCGACGCCGTCGTCCGAGGTTTCCAGCCAGTCCCGCAAGGGGGGATCACGCTACACCCCGACCGCGCCCGAATGGGCCAGCCTGACCTTCCAGCCGGTGGCCGAGCACACCTTCCGCTCCGAACTGGTGACCGAGGGCAAGATCGGGATCGATGAGGATCGCTCGACCCCGGTGTATTCGCCCTATACCGGCCGCGTTACCCGTCTGCTGGTGCGGCCGGGCGAGAGCGTGACCAAGGGACAGCCGCTGTTCGTGATCGAAGCCGCCGACACGGTGCAGGCGCAAAACGATTATGTCGCCGCGATGACAGGCCTCAACAAGGCGCAGTCGGCGCTCGACCTTGCCGCGATCCAGGAGAAGCGCGCCAAGGACCTGTCCGACGGCAAGGCGATCCCGCTGAAGGATTATCAGCAGGCGCAGGCGACGCTGGTGCAGGCGCAGAACGATGCGCGCTCGGCGCAGACCTTGCTGGAAGCCGCCCAGAACAAGCTGCACATCCTCGGCTTCGGCGACGACGCCATCACCACGCTGCAGCAGAAGGGCCGGCTCAATCCGGAGACGACGGTGTTCGCGCCGCTCGGCGGCACCATCGTGCAGCGCAAGGCCGGTCCGGGCCAGTATGTCTCGACCGGTGCCAGCGACCCGGTCTATGTGATCGGCGATCTCTCCACCGTCTGGCTGATCGCCTATGTCCGGGAGTCCGATGCCGACAATGTCGCGGTCGGGCAGGATGCCAGCTTCAGCGTGATGGCGCTGCCGGGCAAGGTGTTCTCGGCCCGGATCAACTACGTGGCCGCGGCGATCGACCCGACCTCGCGCCGGCTATTGGTCCGCGCCACCATCGACAACGCCGACAACCGGCTGAAGCCGGAGATGTTCGCCAACGTGACGCTGTATTCGAAGGGCGAGCATCCGGCGGTCGGCGTGCCGAAGCAGGCACTGATCTATGAGGGTGATCAGGTTCGCGTCTGGGTCGCGAAGCCCGACGACAAGAGCATCGAGCTGCGTCAGATCAAGCCCGGTCTCATCAATGGCGATCTCGTCGAGGTCGCCGGCAACCTCAAGCCGGGCGAGCAGATCGTGACGAAGGGAAGCCTCTTCATCGACCGCGCCGCGTCCGGCACCTAACGACGCATGATCCGGAAATCGGGGACCCGGCTTTTCCGGATCGACTATGTTCAGCAAGACAAATCCTCACCGTTGAAAGCTCCGATCTGAATGGATCGCCTTGTCGCAATCGCCGTCAATCGCCGCTACTTGATGGTGGCGCTGTTCGCCATCGTCATCATCGGCGGTCTGCTCGCGTTCCAGCAACTCAACATCGAAGCCTATCCCGATCCGACCCCGCCGATGGTCGACATCGTGACCCAGAGCCCGGGCCTCTCGGCCGAGGAGATCGAGCGCTACATCACGATCCCGATCGAGACCCAGGTCGCCGGCATCAAGAACCTGAAGACCATCCGTACCATTTCGCTGTACGGCCTTTCCGACGTCAAACTGCAGTTCTCGTTCGACTACACCTATGACGAGGCGCTGCAGCAGGTGCTGAACCGGCTGTCGCAACTCGCCCCACTGCCGGGCAACGTGCAGCCCGGCATCTCGCCGACCAGCCCGATCGGCGAGATCTTCCGCTACCGGCTGAAGGGGCCGCCAAACTACAGCGTGCTCGACCTCAAGACGCTGCAGGACTGGGTGCTGCAGCGCCGCTTCCGCGCCGTGCCCGGCGTGATCGACGTCACCGGCTGGGGCGGCAAGACCAAGACCTACGAGATCCAGGTCGACTTCAACAAGCTGGTCGCCAATGGCCTGACGCTGCCGCAGGTGCTGCAGGCGGTTTCCAACGCCAACATCAATGTCGGCGGCAACACCGTGAACATCGGCTCGCAGTCGGCCGTGGTGCGCGGCGTCGGCCTGATCCGCTCGATCGACGATCTCGCCAACACCATGATCGCGCAGTCCGGCGGCAATCCGGTGCTGGTCAAGGACATCGGCGCGGTCACGATCGGCGAGAAGCCGCGACTCGGCATCGCCGGCATCGATGGTGACGACGACATCGTGCAGGGCATCGTGCTGATGCGCCGCGGCGAGCAATCTTCGCCGACGATCGCCCGCGTCGAGCAGCTGGTCAACCAGATCAACAATTCGACGATCCTGCCGCCGGGCGTCAAGATCGAACGCATCTATGACCGCAAGGACCTGATCGAGCTCACCACCCACACCGTGCTGCACAACATGGTGGTCGGCATCCTGCTGATCGTGCTGCTGCAGTGGATCTTCCTCGGCGATCTCCGCAGCGCGCTGATCGTCGGCGCGACGATCCCGTTCGCGCTGTTCTTCGCAGTGATCATCCTGGTGCTGCGCGGCGAATCCGCCAACCTGCTGTCGGTCGGCGCGATCGATTTCGGCCTGATCGTCGATGCCACCGTCATCATGGTGGAGGCGATCTTCCGCCGATTGTCGCAGACCACGGCGCTGTCGGAGGCCGAGCAGAGCCATATCTCCGAAGATACTGTCATGGGCATGAAGAGCCATGCGATCCTGTCGGCCGCCGCCGACGTCTCGCGCTCGATCTTCTTCGCCGCAACCATCATCGTCGCCGCGTTCCTGCCGCTGTTCACGCTGGGCGGCGTCGAGGGCAACATCTTCGGGCCGATGGCGCGGACCTATGCCTATGCGTTGGCGGGCGGCCTGCTGGCGACCTTCACGATCACGCCGGCGCTGAGCGCGATCGTGCTGCCGGCGCATATCCATGAGACCGAGACCTGGATCGTCAAGAAGCTCGACGCGATCTACCTGCCGGCCCTGAACTGGGCGATCGCCAACCGCAAGATCGTGATGGCCGGCGCCGCCGGCCTCGTCGTCACGACCGTCATCTGCGTGCGCTTCCTCGGCCTCGAATTCCTGCCCAAGCTCGAAGAGGGCAATCTGTGGATCCGCGCCACGCTGCCGCCGACGATCTCGCTGCAGGAGGGCAACGCCTATGTCAACGAGATGCGCAAGCTGATCCGCAACCGACCCGAGGTGGTGTCGGTGGTGTCGCAGCACGGCCGTCCCGACGACGGCACCGACGCGGCCGGATTCTTCAATGCCGAGTTCTTCGCGCCGCTGAAGCCGGCCGGCGAATGGCCAAACACACATGACAAGGACGAACTCACCGCGCAACTGTTGGCGCAGTTGCAGGACAAGTTCCCCGGCGTCGAATTCAACTTCTCGCAATATCTGCAGGACAACGTCTCGGAAGCGGTGTCGGGCGTGAAGGGCGAAAATTCGATCAAGCTCTATGGCAACGATTTGCAGGCGCTGACCGACACCGCCAACAAGATCAAGTCCGTGTTGTCGACCGTGCAAGGCATTACCGACCTCGCGGTGTTCACCTCGCTCGGCCAGCCGACCGTCCAGATCGACGTCGATCGTGCGCGGGCGGCGCGTTACGGCCTGTCCCCGGGCGACATCAACGCCACCATCAAGGTCGCGGTCGGCGGCGACACCGCCGGCGATCTCTACGAGCCCGGCAGCGACCGGCACTTCCCGATCATCGTTCGGCTCGCGCCGGACTATCGCAAGAGCGCCGAGGCGATCCAGAACCTCCGGATCGGGGCAAGCAATCCCAACGGCGGGGTCACGCAGATCCCGCTGAGCGAGGTCGCCTCGATCAAGCTGGTGTCGGGCGCTGCCTACATCTATCGCGAGCAGCAGGAACGCTATTTGCCGATCAAGTTCTCGGTGCGCGACCGCGACCTCGGCAGCGCGATCCTGGAGGCGCAGCAGAAGGTCAACGAGCAGGTCCAGTTGCCGCCCGGTTCGCGTCTCGAATGGGTCGGCGAGTTCGGCAATCTGCAGGACGCGATCAAGCGGCTGTCGATCGTGGTGCCGATCAGCCTCGTGCTGATCGCGGTGCTGCTGTTCTTCAATTTCGGCTCGATGGTCGACACCATGCTGGCGATGAGCGTGATCCCGATGGCGATCTTCGGCGGCGTGCTCGGGCTTTTGATCTCCGGCATCCCGTTCAGCGTGTCGGCGGCGATCGGCTTCATCGCGCTATTCGGCATCGCTGTGATGGACGGCATCATCATCCTGTCGCAGTTCAACCAGCTGATCGACGAAGGCTACGACCGGATGCGCGCGGTGATCCGCACCGGCGAATTGCAGCTTCGTCCGGTGCTGATGACCTGCGTCGTCGCCGGCATCGGCCTGTTGCCGGCGGCGGTGTCGGAGGGCATCGGCTCGCAGGTGCAGAAGCCGCTCGCCATCGTCGTCGTCACCGGCATGATGCTGGCGCCGCTGGTGATCCTGATCACCCTGCCGGTGCTGATCTCCTACTTCTCGCGCCGGCCGAAGGACAATATCAGGTGAAGCCGTAGAGCCGTGCCGGATTGTCGACCAGGATGGTCTTGCGCACCGCGGCGTCCGGCGCCCAGACCGGAAGCTGGTTGAGGAGGCGGCCGTCGTCGATCTGATACAGCGGCGTCACGTCGGTGACCTGCTTGCCCGGTGGCGTCACCGAATCCGGGTGCGGCCAATCGGTGCCCCAGACGATGCGCTCGGCATTGGCTGCGATCAGCGCCTGCGCCAGCGGCGCGGCGTCGGCATAATCGGGCGCGAGCTTGGAGGCGCGGTAGGCTCCGGAAATCTTGACGTAGGCCTTGCCGGATTTGACCAGCGCGAGCAGGTCGCCGAACCCCGGCTGGCCAGTGCCGAGCGCGGCCTCGGCGCCGCCGAAATGGTCGAACACGACAGGCACGGGTGCGGTGGCGACCAAATCCTTGATCGCGGAGATCATGGCGAGGCTGGTGAACAGCTGCACATGCCAGCCGCGCGCCTTCATCCGCTCGATCGCGGCCGAGAAGCGCTGCCGGCCGACATTGGGATCGTTGACGCCGCCGGTCGCGAGGTTGAGGCGAATGCCGCGGAAACCGGCCTTGTGCATGGCATCAAGGTCGCCCTCGCTGGTCTTGTCGTCGATCACGGCGACACCGCGCGCGGTCGGCCCGCGAGCGATCATGCCGAACAGCGTCGACGAATTGTCGGGGCCGTAGACGCTCGGGGTCACGATCACCACGCGCTCGACATGCAGCGCCTTGTGCAGCGCGCTCATCTCTTCCGGCGAGGCCGGCTCCGGGGTGTAGACGCGGCCGGCGAAGAACGGGAACTTGGCGGGATCGCCATGGATGTGGGTGTGGCAGTCGCACGCACCGGCGGGCACGTCGAAGTTCACCGCGGTCGATGGTTGCGATGCCTTGGAAAATGCGTTGCTGCTGGTCATGGTCACTCCGGCTGCGATGGAAGCCAGCATCATATCGCGTCGCGTCAGCATTGGACGTCTCCCTGCGTGCTCGGCTGTTATGCGCGCACTCCGCGCACCGGCATTGTTGATGGCCGGCGAGGCGGGAGGTTATCGGCGGAGAGAGCGGGCGGAAAGGGTCCGTTCGCCGCGCGAACGGTTCCACAAAACCTATTGTCCCGACGGCGTGCGCAGGCCGTGCCACGCGTCGCGGACCTGGTGGTAATGCACCTCGGGCAGATAGTCCGGCGTCTTGAGATTGAGCGTCTTGACGTCGAGGCGCCCGACCGCGCTGAGCAGCGTGTACGAAGCGATCACGCGGTCGCGCTGCGCACCGATCAACCGCGCCCGCGCCGTGATCAAATCCTGCTGGGCATTGAGCACGTCGACCGTGGTGCGCTGGCCGCCGGCGGCTTCCTTCTGCACGCCGGCCAGCGCAACCTCCGCAGCTTTCACCTCCGACTCGGAGGCCGACACCGCGATCTTGGCGCCCTCATTGGCGACCCAGGCGCTGACCACGGCGGTCTTGGCCTGATTGCGCACCTGATCCAGCACCAGCCGGCTCTGCGCCGCCACTTCCTTGGCCTGCCGGGTCTGCGAGGCCGCGGTGCCGCCGTCGTAGATCGGCTGGGTGATCTGGCCGATCACCGAGGCCTGATCGGTGCCGAAGGAGCCGAGCGTGGTGTCGGTATCACGCGCGCGGCTGACGCTGCCCTGCACTGAGACGTTCGGCATCAGGCTGCTTTCGGCGACGCGGATCGAGGTCGAGGCGACGTCGACGTCGAAGCCGGCCGCGGTCACGGCGGGATGCTCGCGGAGCGACAATGCAATCGCGTCCTCGCGGCTGCGCGGCAGCAGCCGGTCGGTGGTCTCGGCTGGCCGCAATTGCGATGGCGGGTTGCCGATCACCTGCGCATAAGTGGCCTGGCTGATCGCGAAGTTGACCTCGGCGGCGTTGAGATCGGCGAGGCCGCGATTGAGCCGGGCCTCGGCCTGGGCGGTGTCGGTCGGCGTGACGTCGCCGGCATTGAGGCGGCGCTGGGTGATCGCCTGGGTCTCCTTCAGGAAGGCGACGTTGGAGCGCTGCGCCTCGACCAGGGTCTGGTTGGCCAGCACGTTGGTATAGGCGGTGACGGCGTCGAGCAGCACGCCCTGGCCGACATTGCGCAGCGCCTCACGGCCGGACTGCACCTGCAGCTCGGCGACGCGGACGCTGTTGGCGGTCTTGAAACCGTTGAACAGGGTCTGGGTCACCGTGACGCCGATCTGCCAGGGCTTCAGCGTCGCGGTCTGGATGACATTGCCGGGCAGCTGGTCACGCACCGCCTGCAGGCCGACCGAGAGACCCGCGACGATCTGGGGGCGGTAGCCGGCCAGCGCCTGCGGCACGTTCTCGTCGGTGGCGCGCTGGCGCGCCCGTTCGGCATTGAGCTGTGGATTGGTCTGATAGGCCTTGACCAGAGCTTCGGGCAGGCTCTCGGCGCGGGCTGCGGGACAGGTCAGCAGCGCGCATGCCAAGGCGCCAAGGCCGATGCCCGACAAAAGCACGCGCCTCGCTACCTCGCCAATATCCGCGGCACGCTCAACCATGTGATCCCGCACACCAAAACCCCGGCAGTCCGCCTCCGCCGACGCCTTCGACACATCTACCTGTTTACGGGGCGGCGCCGCCACAGGCAAACCGCCACGCGACATCTGCACATCATTTCGGTTCTTGTCTGTTGCCGGTTCGTCACAGGCGAACGCAACTGTCATATGAAGTATAAGTTCGAACCGCCGGTCGTCGATTCAGCGACGCCGGTTATCCACTGCCTGCCCGGGTTCATTGCAGATGCCCAAGCTTTTCTCTGACCCCGAGGCGATCGCGGAATACATCATTCGTGACGTCGGAACCGAACTGGTGGTCGGGCTGCCGCTCGGCCTCGGCAAGGCCAACCACGTCGTCAATGCGCTGTATGCGCGCGCGGTCGCCGACCGCTCCATCAACCTGACGCTGTTCTCGGCGCTGACGCTGGAAAAGCCGAAGCCGAAGAGCATGCTCGAACAACGCTTCATCGGCCCGGTGATCGATCGGCTGTTCGGCGGTTATCCGGACCTGGCCTATGCGGAGACACTGCATCACGGCGCGCTTCCGCCCAACATCAAGGTGATCGAGTTCTTCTTCCTCGCAGGGCAGTGGCTGTATCGGCCAATCGCCCAGCAGAATTACATTTCCGCCAATTACACCCACGCGGCGTCATATTTGTTGTCACGCGGATTGAACGTCGTCCCCCAGCTGGTCGCCAAGCGCATGGTCGACGGCGTGCCGCGCTACAGTTTGAGCTGCAACACCGACACGACGCTCGACGTACTGCGCGCGAGGGCGCAGGGGCGGGCGTCGTTCAAGCTGGTCGGCCAGGTCAATTCCGAGTTGCCGTTCATGCCCGGCCCCGGCGACTTGCCCGCGGATGAATTCGCCGCAGTCCTCGACAGTCCGGACACCGATTTTCCGCTGTTTGCGCCGCCATCGGAGCCGATCAGCGATACCAAATATGCGATCGGATTGCATGCCGCGGGCCTGGTCCGCGATGGCGGCACGCTGCAGATCGGCATCGGGCAGGTCGGCGACGCGCTGGCGCAGGGGCTCGTGGTCCGCCATCGCGACAACGCCCAATTCCACGGCATCATGCAGCGCCTTGCACCCGGCACCCAGCAGCTCGCGGCGGCCGAGACCGGGCCGTTCGAGAAGGGCCTCTACGGCGTCAGCGAGATGCTGTTCGAGGCATTCCTCGGGCTGATCGACGCCGGCATCCTCAAGCGCGACGTCGACGGCGTGATCCTGCACGGCGCGTTCTTCCTCGGGCCGAAATCCTTCTACCGCGCGCTGCGTGAGATGCCGGGCGAGCAGCTGGCGCGGATCGAGATGATGCCCGTGTCCTTCACCAACGAGATCTTCGGCGACGAAGCGGGCAAGCGCCGCGCCCGCGTCGATGCGCGCTTCGTGAACAATGCGATGATGGCGACGCTGCTCGGGGCGGCGGTCTCCGACGGGCTCGAGAACGGCCAGGTCGTGAGCGGCGTCGGCGGCCAGTATAATTTCGTCGCGCAGGCGTTTGCGCTGGAGGGCGCGCGCTCGGTGCTGGCGCTGGAGGCGACCCATCAGTCCGGCAAGCAGGCGGAGTCGAACATCCGCTGGTCCTACGGCCACGAGACCATTCCGCGACATCTGCGCGACGTCTTCGTCACGGAGTATGGCGTCGCGGATACGCGTGGGAAATCCGACGCGGACGTGATCGCCGCGATGTTGCAGGTCTCGGACTCGCGTTTCCAAAGCGAGCTGATGCGGCAGGCCAAGGATGCCGGCAAGCTGCCGCGCAGCCACGAGATAGCAGCGGTTCACCGCGAAAATTATCCCGAGCGCATCGGCGCCGCTCTAAAGCCCGCGCGTGACGCCGGGCTCCTGCCGTCATTCCCGTTCGGCAGCGACTTCACCGATGTCGAGCAGCGGCTGATTCCGGCCTTGCAAATCTTGCAGCAGGCGCAGCGCGCGCCGCTGCAACTCGCCGGCCTGTTGTGGCAGGGTATGCGGCATCCGCCCGATGCCGCCGATCGCGAATGCCTGGCGCGGCTCGGCCTCGACAAGCCGACGCATGTTGCCGAGCGCGCCTATCGCGCGCTCGTCACCGCGGCATTGCAGCGAAGCCGAATGGGCTAGCGGTTCTTGTTGACCGGCTTGCGCTTCTCGATGAACGCCGCCATGCCCTCGGAGCGATCCTCGAGCGCGAAGGTCGAGTGGAACAGGTTGCGCTCGACATTCATGCCTTCAGCAAGCGGCGTCTCGAACGCGCGGTTGACGGCTTCCTTGGCCATCGCAGCAGCCGGACGCGACATCGAGGCGATCTTCTCGGCTGCGGCGAGCGCCTCTTCCATCAGCTTGTCGGCCGGAACGATCCGCGACACCAGGCCCGCGCGCTCGGCTTCGGCTACGTCCATCATCCGCCCGGTGAGGCAGAGGTCCATGGCCTTCGACTTGCCGATGGCGCGGGTCAGCCGCTGGGTGCCGCCGATGCCCGGGATGGTGCCGAGGGTGATTTCCGGCTGGCCGAACTTGGCGGTGTCGGCGGCGATGATGATGTCGCACATCATCGCGAGCTCGCAGCCACCGCCGAGCGCATAGCCGGCGACCGCCGCAATGGTCGGCTTGCGGCAACGCGCGACGCGGTCGCCGCCGATCGCCGTGAAGTCGCTGTTGAACATGTCGATGAAGCCCTTCGGCTGCATCTCCTTGATATCGGCGCCGGCGGCGAAGGCCTTCTCGCTGCCGGTAATCAGGATGCAGCCGATCTTGTCGTCGGCCTCGAGATCGTCGACCGCCGCCGCGATCTCGCGGAACACGCCGAACGACAGCGCATTCAGCATTTTCGGTCGGTTCAGCGTGATGACGCCGACCGGTCCCTTGCTCTCGACGATGATGAATTCGAACGTAGCCATGACGCAAACCCCGTGCCTGATTTGGCGGGCAATGTGCCCGCTGACGGGATGCGCTTCAAGTGGCTGAACCGAGGCTTTGGGCCGCGCCTGCGGCGCTGCTGCGCCACAGGCCGCGGGCCGCCTTGGCTAGGCCATGAACATCCGTGCGGCGGAAGCCACCGTGAGCAGGGCGCCAAACCCGATGAAGATCTTCCCGATCAGCGAGGTCTGGTCCAGGCTCGCGCTGTCGCTGCTTGCCAGAACCGGGGCCGGCTTGGGTGCGGCTGCGGTAACAGGCGGGGGCTGCGGCGCAGGTGCCTCCTGCTGCGCGGTCTGCGGTTGAGCCGGTTGCGGCGGTTCCGCCGGCTGCTCCTGCTGCAGGGCGCGGTCGACATCGTTGAGCTGGTCGGACGCGACCACGTTGCTATCGGGTTGCGCGTCGGCGGGCTTGTCGGAGGCCGCCATCATGGGATTGACGCTGGCGGGCGCGGGGCTCGCATTGCCGTCGCCGGAGGTCAGCTCCGCATTGGCATTGGCGACCGTGGCGGGCATGCCCGCCGACGTCACGCTGCCGGCAGTGCTCGCAGCCTTCTTGCTCTCGGATTTGTCGGCCGTCTTCTCAGCCGTCTTGGCAGATTGGTGACGGGCATGGCGCCGGCCATGCCGCGAACTCTGCTGCGCGGATGCGTCGGTCGCGCTGTCGGACTTTGATGCTGATGCGTCCGAACCGGCCGCATGCGCCGGCAACGGCGCTGCGAGACACAGGCAAAGCCCTGTCAGCCCTGTCGCAACCATCAAGGCCAAGCGCCCGCTGGCTTTGATCTTCATTCTGATGATCTCCCCATTTTGCCCGCCCAAACGCGAAAAGAGACCCTGCTGCGTGTCCACACCGGGGCAAAAAGAGGGAATCTTCGGGCCTGAGGGGGCGAAAGCTGGGCAATTTCGTCCTATCAGGCCATCGACGGCGGCAGCCCCGATGCTTGTCGGACCGATCGGTGTTATGAGCCGTTCCGTCTGCAAACCCGCCGGAGCGATTCTTTGAGGCTGATGCTCGGCGCGGCCCGGCCGGAAGATCGCGATCACGAATTCGTGATATTGTTGGCTTGCCGCGTAACGAACTGAAAGATCGGCCGAATTGCAATTCAGGAGCCTGCGTGCGCGAACGTGAGGATGAATGGACCGACCTGATGCGGTCGGCCATTTCAGGCGATGACGCGGCGTATCATCGCCTGCTCAAGGCCATCACGCCGGTACTCCGTGCCGCGGCGCGACGCGGCTTGGCGCGCGCGGGACAACCGGTCGATCAGTCCGAGGACATCGTGCAGGACATCTTGTTGGCGGTGCATTTGAAGCGACAGACCTGGGACGCGAACGCGCCGTTCGCGCCGTGGCTGTTCGCGATCGCGCGCAACAAGCTGATCGACGCGCTGCGCCGCCGCGGCCGGCGCATCTTCGTCAACATCGATGATTTCGCCGAGACGCTGCCGGGGGAAACACCGGAGCCGACGGCCTCACCCGGCGAGGTTACTGCGCAGCTCCAGGCGCTGCCGGCGCGGCAGCGCGACGTCCTGCAGTCGATTGCGGTCGACAGTGCCTCGATCAAGGATACCGCGGCGAAATTCTCGATGACCGAGGGCGCGGTGCGGGTCGCACTGCATCGCGGGCTTGCGAGCCTCACCGCGAAATTACGGGACCGATGAGCATGGATACCGATCAACTCATTCGAACCCTTACCGCCGACAATGCCTATCGCGGGCGTCCGATCGGCCTGGCGCTGATGCTGGCGCTGCTGGCTGCGGCGCCGGTCTCGCTGCTGATCTTCTTCGCCGAGCTCGGCGTGCGACCGGACGTGATGAGCGCGATGCATAATCCGTTCTTCGACCTGAAATTCGCGGTGACGCTGGCGCTCGCGGCCTCGGCGATCGCGGTCAGCCTGCATCTGTCGCGGCCGGAAGCTTCGCTGCGCAGCTTCGGCTGGTGGCTGCTGATTCCGGCCGGCATCCTCGTTGCCGCAATCAGCGGCGAGATGATGATGCCACAGCGGACGCCGATGATGACACGCCTGATCGGCAAGAACTCGATGGCGTGCATGACCGCGATCCCCGCGATGTCGCTGCCGCTGCTGGTCGCCGCGCTGTACGGACTGCGGCAGGGCGCGCCGGCGCGGCCGGCGGTCGCAGGTGCCGTGGCCGGCCTGCTGTCGGCAGGGCTCGCGGCAACGGTCTATGCATCGCACTGCACCGATGACTCGCCGCTGTTCGTCGCCACCTGGTACACGCTGGCGACCGCGATCGTCGCGAGTGTCGGCGCGCTGATGGGAAATCGGGCGTTGCGGTATTAGAGCGTTTTCAAGCGAAGCGGTCGCGCTTCGCGTGAAGAAAGCGCGTCAAACAACCATCTAAGCCGCGGGCGCGGACTGCTGCATGCGATGGAAGCGCAGCACCTGCTGCGCGGTCGACGGTCGCAGCCGCTCATAGGTGTCCTTGCAGGCTTGCAAGTCGGTCGGTTCGGCGCCCGAGATCTCGTCGCGCAGGTTGATGATCGATCGCACCGTCGACCATGACAGGCTCGAGACCTTGGCCAGGATCATCACACCCTCGGCGCGGGTTTCGATCATCATGTTCTCTGCGATGCTGACCGAGACGTTGGCGAGCGCGGCGAGCGAGGCGTTGGTCTCGTCGAACTTGCCGGCCTCGGCGAAGGCCGCGAGCTGGAATTCGTCGAGCCGTCCGTCCTGATAGAGCGATTTGACCAGCGCGTGCGCAATGGTGGTGTCTGACGTCACGGCAGCGGGGGCCGAGCGCGCGCGTCGCGTGGCTTCCTTCACCGCGATCGGAATCTCCTTGGCCTGCTGCGGATTGGCCGCCTCGAGCCGCTGCCTGACCGTATCGGAGGCCTTCGCGACCAGCTTGAGATAGAGATGCCGCGGGATGTTCGGGCGCAGGCCGACGCAGGTCGACAGGTTCTCGTCGCCCTCGGAGCGGCTGATCAGGCGGGTGAAGCCGCGCTCGGTGAATTCCGCGCCGGGATTGTTGACCGCGCTCTGGATCACCTCGTCATTGCCGCGCAGCACCAGCACGTCGGTGACGGCACCGCTCAGCGTCTTGCGGTTGGAGATCGCGAGCAGGTGCGCCTGGCTCTTGCTGCGCGCCATCTCGATCAGGGTGTCGTCGTCGAGCCTCGGCGACAGCGTCAGCACCGGGCCTGCGACCTCGATCAGGTCGTCGAATGCCAGCGTCCGGATGGTCTGCGGCGGCGCGGTGTCGATCGGGGCGAGGCGGTTGGCGAGCAGCGCCTTGGCCGAGCTTTCGATGTGCTCGAGCAGGCATTGGAAGACGTCGTCGAACAGCACGATCTGCTCGTCCGAATAACTCACCGAGCCGTTGATGAAGAGGTCGGTCACCCGGCGCAGCGTCTCGACACGGCGTGCGACGGTGCCGTGGGCGAGGGTGGTCTGCAACTCGTCGAGCAGATTTTCGGGGGCGGTCGCGGGCTTCGAACTCATGACTCTGTCCTGGAGCGGTGGCGGCGGTTTCTCCGTCGCCGAATCGAGAAAATGAAGGGGTTTCAGGCGCTGGCGATACGGTTGCGTCCCCTGGCCTTGGCTGCGTAAAGCGCGCCATCGGCGCGGGCGAGCAATGTGTCGGAGGTTTCCTGCGGCTTCAGTGTCGTGACGCCAGCCGAGATCGTGACCCGCATGCCCGGCGAGAACGCGCTCCAGTCGAGGTCGGCGATGATCGCGCGCAGTCGCTCGAGCGCGCGCGTCGCCTGGTCCTGCGACAGGCCGGGCAGCACCAGCAGGAATTCCTCGCCGCCGTAACGGCCGAAGCGATCGATGCTGCGCAGATTGGCGAACATGCCGATGGCGAAGGTGCGCAGCGCCTCGTCGCCGATCGGATGGCCGTAGACGTCGTTGATGCGCTTGAAATGGTCGAGGTCGATCAGCGCGACCGCGCAGGCGCTGCCGTTGCGGGTGCAGCGTGCGATCTCGTCCTCGAGCGTGCGCATGATGCTGCGGCGATTGGAGGTGCCGGTCAGCTCGTCGAGCTCGGCGAGCTCCTCGATGCGGCGGTAGGCTTCCTTCAGCTTCAGGCCGCTTTGATAAAGCGATTGCTGCATCGAACTCGAGAAGATGCCGAGATACATGCAGCGCCCGATGGTGAGCGCGAATACCACCATGGTGGCGAGGCGGTCGATCTTTGTGGCGGTCGGCATCCCGATCGGCTTGTCGGTTCCGAGGAACAGAGCGGCCAGGCCCAGCACCATGATGGTCCAGACCACAGCGGTCTGCCGCGCTGAGGTGCGCAGCGCGCCGAAGCCGAACACCACGAACAGGTTGCAGAGGAACAGCACGCCGACTTCCGGCGCGATGTAGGTGAACAGCAGCAGGTTCACCATGTTGACGGCCGATTGCGGTGCGACCAGGTAGTGGTCGCGGAAGTGCTCGTGAAAGCCGCGTTCCGAGAGCACGACGTAGACGGCGACCAAACAGAGGCCGGTCAGGGCATACCCGGTTGCCACTGCAACGGACGTGGTGCCGGCATGCGCGTAGATCAGCAGCACGACGGCATCGAGCACGAAACAGGCGGCAATCATCGATTGGATCTGGCGGCGTTGCCTCGCCCGGCGCGCCAGGCGCTCGCGCGTCAGCCTGGGACGGCCGCTGTCCGATGCGTTCGCGATCGGGCCGGGAAGTGACGACGCAGCGCTGCCCATGGTCTCGCCATTGCTGAAATCTGGCGAAAATCTAAGTGGGAAAGCCTTTAGGTTTGGTATCTTTGGGAACCGAATCTGGCTCCGGTGTAATGCGGGCATCATCCTTGTTTTGTAAGGAGAATCCGGTTGGCTGGGTTTGGCCGGGAGCGCTCGTGCCGCCGGCTCGCGCGGCAGCGCGCTTCGCGACGGCGCTGGCATGGCGGCGAAGCCTTGCTATGGTCCCGCGCGGAATATGCCTGCGAGAGTTAAGAGTATTATGATACCATCTTTGGAGTCGCCGACGATTTTCCCTCATTGGAATCGCCGGCTGTGTCATAGATCACACATGCGGTCCGGACATTGCCGTAATGTGAAGAATCTTGGCTCTCGCGTCGAACCACGCGCCACCCCCCTCAGACCAACTTTGCGAGACGGCCATTGAGCGCGACACAGGCGGCTTCAGACGATGTTCTGATCGCTCGGATCGCTCAAGGCGACCGGCTTGCCATGCAGGTGCTGTACGGACGGCACCATGTCAGGGTGTACCGCTTCGGGCTTCGGCTGGTGCGGGACGAACAGGTGGCGGAGGACCTCATCAGCGAGGTCTTTCTGGACGTGTGGCGTCAGGCGGGCAAATTCGAGGGACGATCCGCCGTTTCAACCTGGCTTCTGGCGATTACCCGGTTCAAGGCGTTATCTTCGCTGCGGCGAAGGAAAGACGCCGAACTGGACGATGAGGCCGCGAACGCGATCGAGGACACGTCCGACGATCCGGAAACGGTAGTGCAGAAGAAGGACACCGGTGACACGCTGCGCAAGTGCCTGACGGGACTATCGGCGGAACATCGGGAAATTGTCGATCTTGTCTACTATCACGAGAAATCCGTGGAAGATGTCGCTGAGATCGTGGGGATTCCGGAGAATACCGTGAAGACGCGCCTGTTCTATGCGCGCAAGAAACTTGCCGAGTTGCTGAAGGCAGCCGGTGTCGAGCGAGGTTGGCCATGATGGCTGCGAGCAACAAGAAAGTGCAGGGCCAAGATCCTGACGATGTCGAGATGCTGCTGCCCTGGCACGCGGCCGGCACGCTGAACGCGCGTGACGCGCGCCGTGTCGAGGATGCGCTCGCCTCCGATCCGGAGCTCGCCCGGCAATATGCCGTCATCCGCGAGGAATATGCCGAGACCATCGGCCTCAACGAGAGCCTCGGTGCGCCCTCGCAGCGCGCCATGCAGAAGCTGTTTGCCGCGATCGACGCCGAGCCGGAGCGCAAGCCGTCGGCGGGCGCGCGCGTATCGGCCGGGATCTCGGAGTTCTTTTCCAGATTGTCGCCGCGGACGCTGGCCTGGTCGTCCAGCCTCGGTGCGGTCGTGGTGCTGTTGCAGGCGGGCGTGATCGGGGCAGTGCTGATGCGCAGCCAGCCGGCTTCGTTCCAGACCGCCTCGCTTGATGCCATTGAACAACGCAGCGCGCCCGCAGCGCCGAGCGCGGCCGTTGCGCCGAGTGCGCCGATCACCCGCGACCTCGGTGCCAGCGTGGCCGCCACGCCGACGCGGTTGTTGGTGCGCTTCACGCCGGATGCCAGGATCGCCGACATCTCCGCGCTGCTGGACAATTACCAGGGCTCGATCGTTGACGGGAAGGGCGGCATGTTCCGCTTGCAGTTCCGCGCGATGGACAAGGACAGCGTCGCCGCGCTGATTGCCCGTTTGCAGAAAGAGAAGATCGTCAGCCTCGCGGTCGAAACACCTTAAACGCCGGCCGACGGTTCTGCGCCGGCTTGGGGCACTTGTGGCCGGACCAGACGCAGCTGTTGTCGCGGTCGTGGACAAACCGTCGCAGCCCTGCCGACTCCCAACAGCAATAACACTTCCGTGAGCCGCGCGTTGAATGAACCCGCGCGGTCGATCGCATCGGAGGTTTCCGCTGCAAATCGCTATCCCACGCCGTGATTTTCAACGCAGAACGCCTGAAACGGTGCGGCGGAACCGCACGGCGAAAAGGTTAAAAAAATCGCCGAGGATTTGAACGTCCGCCTTCCTCTCACGACTTATGTGTGTGGGAGCGGTTTATCCCTCCCCGGCTATATCAGGCGCGAGCGCCCATCCACCCCAAGCGCCCATATGGCTTTGACCCGTCCGGTTGTCCCCCCGGACGGGTCTTTGCTTTTGGGGGACACCTTTACATGACCGGCTGGCTGAACTCGGCCGACGCCTCAGAGCCTGCGCGCAGGGCGATCGCGAACGGCGCGGCAGCGGCGACGATTGCTGTGGATCATCGGGCTGCGCGGGCCGTGGAAACGATGCGCATCGCCACCATGCAAGCCGATGACTTGACGATGGTTCACGCAAGAAACTCCGTAGTCGAGCGGACTTCTTTCATCGCCCGTTCCCGATTAAGAATTTAGTTAGACTTTATTTACCTTTTCCACAGAATATCAGCGTCGCGTCCAGTTGATTCGGTTCGGTTGCGTCTGCGTCCGTTTCTTTCCCTGCGGGCAAGTTTGAATGACACATCGGACCGACGTGGCCAGAGGCCAGGAAATCGTTGCACGCTGGTGCAACCTCGCCGAGCAAAGGCTGGAACACCTTACCGAACTGTTCGAAACCGGACGCTGGCGCCGCTATCACAGCGAGCAGGCCTTTCTTGAGAACATCAGGGAAGCACGGGCTGCGGTCGAGATCTGGCAGGAATTGCTGACCCGCGAAGCTTCGCTCGACAATTCGCCGATCGACCTGTCCTGGCTTGGCCGCGGCACATCGATCCTGCCGCCGCGCCGCATCTCGCCGGCACCGGAGCGCCGGTCGGAGGCCGCGACATTGGCGGAGGCTGCGATGACCGCGGTCGCGGCCGCGCTGGAGACGGCGGCTGAGGTGCTGGAGGAGCCCACCACCGTGGCTGATGCGCCGCCGCTGGAGACGCGCCCTCCGGTCATGCCGCCGCCGGTGCTCGATCTCGACACCATCCAGCGGCGCTATCCGTTGCTGCGCAACGCGTTGTAGGGATCCGGCGCTAACGCCGCACCGCGTTGGCGCCAACCGTCAGCTGCGCATATTGCTGGGCGCCGCCCACCGACAGATCTGACGTGATCGGGCGGGCGTGATCCAGCCCGACCACCGCGCCGCCCGGGGTTTCCGAGATCATGTTGTTATTGATCAGCGCGGAGCCGGCGCCCGGCACCACCGAGACGCCGATGCCGACGAACGCCTTGCGCACCACATTGCCGGTAATGGCAACGTCGCGCAGGTACTTGCCCCAGCCGGCGACGATGCCGAAGGTCGGGGCGTTCTCGATCACATTGCCGGAGACCGTGCTGTCGGCCTCGACATAGATGCCGATGCCGGCCCCGTCATTCGGGTCGGTGCCGACGGGGCGCTTCGGCAGCAGATTGCGGATGATGTTGCCCTGAACCACCGCGATCCGGCCGCCTTCGTTGAAGTTGCACACGGAGACGCCGATCGCGGCGCCGTCGACGGTGTTGTTGGCGATGACAGCTGCCTCGAACGAGAACTCCGAATAGAGCGCGACCTCGCGGACATTGCTGACGCTGTTGTCGGTGATGTGGATGTTGGACGCCGAATTGCCGCGCACCGCCGAGAAGTCGCAGTTCCTGATACGGTTGCCGCGCACGATCACGTTGCCGGCGCGGAACGCGTTGATGGCGTTGCCGTACTGCCCGGAGCCGCCGGGCCCGGCCTTGATGTCCTCGATGCGGTTGTCGGCGACGATCGAGCCGTCATCACCGATCGCGGTGCGCAGGATCTCGATGCCGTTGTCGTTGGTGCCCTTGATGGTGTTGCGCGCGACCATCAGGCCCAGCGCGTCGAACGACACCAGCGCCGTGCTCGCGATGTCGGTGAAGACATTGTTGCTGACGTCGCCCGCCATCTGCTCGAACCAGATGCCGCTGCCGCCGCTGCCGGTGAACTGGCAATCGGTGACGCGGATGTCGCGGCCGGACAGGCAATGCACGAGGCCGCGCCGCGCCGGCAGCGGGATGCTGCCGCCGTCGAAGGAAAGACCCATCAGCACGATGCCGCCGGCGCCTTCGGCTTCCAGCAGCGAGGCGCCGCCGTTGAAGACGAGCCGACTGGCGCCGCGCACGCCGATCAATTGGCTGCCCGGCGCAAGCCGCAACAGGCCGCTGCGATAGACGCCGGGCGGAAACGCCAGCGGCACCTGCGCACGCGCGGCGTCATCGATCGCGCGTTGCAGATTGCGGGTCTGGTCGTCGGGGCTGCCGGGGCGGACGCCATATTGCGTGACGTCGCGGCCGAGCGAGCCGGCAGATTGCGCGGCGCGCGCAGCATCCGGCGACATCGCGAGCGCACCGGCTGCGCCGGCGGCGGTTGCTCCGATCAGATGGCGGCGGTTGACGTCCATGGGCATGGCCCTCGCACATAGTCGCGAGCGGTGACGTTCGCGGTCGAGTGGTAGCGCGAAACCCGCCGCCGCATGGTGAACACGCCGCCGCAACCGGGCGATTGTTGGCGGTAGGGTTAACCCTGGGTGGAGCCTGTTCACATCTTCAAAGAGCGATTTCGCGGCGTCATCACCCGCGAAGCGAAACCGGGTGATCCAGTGTTCCAGAGGCGCCGACGCTGGAGCGGAGATCGCAGTTCTCCCCACACCTCGTCGTCCCGGCGAAGGCCACCCTAGGTCCAGATCGGCGGCATTTTCTCCAATGGAGACCTGCGTCGTGTGCTAGTATTTCTCATTTCGTCTTTCGACATTGCCACGAAAAGCTTTTTCAACACGTCGCGGTACTGGAGTTGGATATGGCCGATTTCATTATGCCCCGGACGCAATACGCGCGCAGCGGCGATGTCAATATTGCCTATCATGTGACCGGAGAGGGGCCGATCGACCTTCTGATCGTGCCCGGTTCGATCTCCCACCTTGAGGTCGTACATGAGTTGCCGTGCATAAGCGGCAACGCGCAGCGGCTAGGGCGCTTCGCCCGGATCATAAGCTTTGATAAGCGCGGTCAAGGATTGTCCGATCGTGTGTCCGGGGTGCCGTCATTGGAAGAGCGAATGGATGACGTTCGCGCCGTGCTCGATGCGGCGGGATCCCGCAATACGGTGTTGTTGGGCATGTCGGAAGGCTGTCCCATGAGCGTCCTCTTTGCGGCCACACACCCAGACCGTGTTTCCCACCTGGTTCTGGTCGGAGGCTTCGTGCGCGCCGGCTACTCGATCCCCGCGGCCCAGTTCGAGGCGTTTGCCGACAGGGCTGTCGCAAACTGGGGCTCGGGGCAGATGATGAAGAACGTCGTCGGTCTGACGGACGGTTCTCAAGAGCAGCTCGCGGCGCTCGGCAAGTTCGAGCGGATGAGTTGCAGCCCCGGTGCCTTCAAGGCGATCATGGTGATGAACCGACTGATCGACGTTACGCCCGTGTTGCAGAGCGTGCGCGTCCCAACTCTCGTGCTGCACAGCCAGGCCGATGCCGTGGTGCCCGTGTCGGAGGGACGAAAGCTGGGGGCTGCAATCCCCGGCGCGAGATACATCGAATATGAGGGTCTTCCGCACGGCGTCTTCTTTACGACCGAATGCGAACGAGTGATTGGCGATATCGAGGAATTTGTCACCGGTCACCGACCGGAGGCAGGAGAGGAAGTTGATCGTGTGCTGGCTACCGTCCTGTTCACGGACATCGTCAACTCCACGACGAAAGCCATTGAGGTTGGTGATCGCCGCTGGCACGAACTGCTCGATTCGCATGACCGCTTGGCAGCGCAGGTCGTCGAGAGGCATCGAGGCAAGCTGGTGAAGAATACCGGCGATGGCATCTTGGCGACGTTCGATGGACCGGGACGCGGCGTTCGCTGCGCCCTCGCACTCGGCGAAGGCGCGCGCCAGCTCGGCCTGCCGCTGCGCGCCGGACTGCACACCGGCGAGATTGAGGTACGCGGCAGCGACGTTGGCGGAATAGCCGTCCACGTCGCCGCTCGCGTGATGGGGCGGTCGGACGCAAACGAAGTGCTCGTATCGCGCGTCGTGACCGACCTGGTCGCAGGAGCCGGATTGAAATTCGCGGAGCGCGGCTCGTTCGATCTCAAAGGCATCCCGGGGGCTTGGGATTTGTACGCTGCCGTCCAGTAGGCTGGCCTCACCAATGGCGAGGCCGAGACGCAGTGCTTCTGTTCGAGAGAAGTCCCCGACCAGCATCGCTCACGCGCGCGCGGCCTGCCGCGTCAGTTTCACCAGCTCCATCAGCATGGCCTCGCCGGCATCGACCAGCGCCTCCAGCGTGATCGCTGATTTGCCCGGGGCTGCCGTTCCGTCATGGGCGAGCGCCGGCACGTGGACGAATTGCACAAGGTGCAGGCTGTTGTTGCCGTTGACGGCCTCGATCGCGCGCCAGCTGAGATAGTTGCAGAGATAACTGCCGGCATCGCGCGATGCGCGCGCGTCGATGCCGGTCGCGAGCGCTGCACGCAGCAATTTCTCGGTGTGTGGCCCGAACACCTTCGCATCGGCACCGCCCTGGATCGAGCCCTTGCGTGCGTGCTGGTGGCCGGCATCGGGGAACAGGGTGGTGACCGCATTGCGGGCGCGGCTCTCGATCCGCAGATACGCGGTGCGCCCGGCGAGGCCGAACATCAACAGCGCCTGCGGGCGGTGTCGTGCGATAAGCTCCGGCAGTTCGCGATCGACGGTGGCGTAGGTGACGTGGAAGATGTGGCTCGATAGCGCAACGTCGTCGAAGGCAGGGCGGCGCAGCGCGGTCAACCGCTTCACCAGCGGCATGGTCGGGTTGAACGGCGCGCCTGGGAACGGGCCGAAGCCGGTGAGCAGGATGCGAAGCTTCCCGCTCAATGCAGCATCTCCGCGATCTGTTCGGCGGCGACCGCGGGCGAGATGCGGCCCGCCGCGACCTCGGCCTCCATCTTCTTCACCTTGGTGCGGATCGCAGCGTCCGTGCGCAGCCGCGCCATCATACGGCTCTCCAGCATCGACCACATCCACTTCACCTGCTGCTCCCTGCGGCGACCGGCGAATTCGCCCGAGGCGTTCATCGCGGTGCGGTGATCGAGGATCTTCTGCCAGAGCTTGTCGAGCCCGGCGCCGGTCAGCGCCGAATAGGTCTCGACCGGCGGATGCCAGTGCTCGGAGCGGGGGCTGAGGATGTGCAGCGCGCTGCGATAGTCCGCAGCAGCGAGGTTGGCGCGCTTGAGGTTGTCGCCATCGGCCTTGTTGATCGCGATCATGTCGGCAAGCTCGACCAGACCCTTCTTGATGCCCTGCAATTCGTCGCCGGCACCCGGCAGCATCAAGGCCAGGAAGAAGTCGGTCATGTCGCAGACCGCGGTCTCAGACTGGCCGATCCCGACGGTCTCGACCAGCACCACGTCGAAGCCGGCGGCCTCGCAGAGCAGCATCGCCTCGCGGGTTTTCGCCGCGACGCCGCCGAGCGTGCCCGAGGAGGGCGAGGGGCGGATGAAGGCCTGGTCGGAGACGGCGAGCCGCGCCATCCGGGTCTTGTCGCCGAGGATCGAGCCGCCGGTGCGCGCCGAGGACGGATCGACCGCCAGCACTGCGACCTTGTGGCCGCGTTCGATCAGGAACATGCCGAGCGCATCGATGGTGGTCGACTTGCCGACGCCGGGCGAGCCGGTGATGCCGACCCGCACCGCCTTGCCGGTGTCGGGCAGCAGCGCCTGCACCAGCTCGCGCGCCGCCGCCTGGTGATCGCCGCGCCGGCTCTCGACCAGCGTGATCGCCCGCGCCAGCGCGGCGCGGTGGCCGGCGCGGAGGTCACGGGCGAGGGCGCGGATGTCGGGAGAGGCGGGCTTCGAGGGGGTCATGGTCTAGGTTTACAACGGCTGGTCATGGCAGGCGAGGGGAACGCGGATTGGGCACGTCGCAGGGGCGCATTGCCAAAATATCGAAAACAACCCCATGCAAAGTAGCCGGCGGCTGCCGGCGTTCGACAAGGCTTGACACGTCGGGCAACTCAGCGGCATTCTTCCATTATCCAGAAATCGTGCAGTAACCCGTAGCCCGGGTGAGCCAACGGGTCGCGCGTACGCGCGCCCGATGACAGCCTCTGCGATGTCAAGGGAAACCGTTCCCGCATATCGCTTCGCTGATGCGGGCTACGAACTATTGCTGCTCGTCCGCGTCGCCCTTCGGCCGCGCGCCGGCGAAGATTCTCGCGCCTTCCGGCGTCAGATACGGCCTCAGCGTTTCCCACGGCACGAAGATCACGTACTGGCCTTCGGCGTAGGGCCCGACGGCATAGGGCGGGTAGTGGAAGGTCAGTCCGGAGCTCTTGCCTGACACGGTCGACGGCGCCAGCGTGACGGCGCCTATCTTGAGCAGGGTCGGCTTGAGCTCCTTGTACCATTCGGCGGTCGCCGTCTCGCCGGCATCGCGCCGCTTCTTCTCGGCGTTGAGCGCGGCAATGACGGCCTTGCGCATTGCCGACAGCGTCGGGCCGTGGTCGGCGGTCTCGGTGAAGAAGGGGCGGATGCTGATCCGCTTCTTCTCCGTCGTGTCCCACAGGATAGTGTTGACGTCTGAGTTCGGATGCGCGCCCAGAGTGTTCATGTAGTCATCGCGCAGCACGCTGATGTAGCGGCCGTCGACGACGGAGCGCACCGAATATTTGCGCTCGAAAGAATAACCGCCGCGTTCCTTGAAGAGGTCGGGCTCCTGCTTGCGGTCGTTCGCAGCCTCGGCGGCCTGCTTGTCTATCCACTTTCGGCCTTCGGCGAGGCAATCGGCGGACAGCGCGCTATCTGCCTTGATCTTGTCGTCGAGATAGACGCTGGCCTCGATGCTCGCATTCTTGATCGTGGCATCGGGCTTCGGATCGGCTTTGGGATCAGCAGCGCGCGCTGGAAGGCAGAGGCAGGCGAGCACGCCGGCAAGACCAATGATGCGGACAGGCGTCGTCAAGCGAGCGGCGCGCATGGAAAACTCCAAGTGGGAGAGGGCAGGCGCGGCGGTGCTACTCCGCCGCCTCGCTGTGGCCGAGCCGGGTGTTGAGCTTGTGGATCAACTCCTCGGCAGCCTCCGAGATCACGGTGCCCGGCGGGAAGATCGCCTCGGCGCCGGCGGCATAGAGCGCATCATAATCCTGCGGCGGCACCACGCCGCCGATGATGATCATGATGTCCTCGCGGCCGTGCTTCTTCAGCGCGGCCTTCAGTTCCGGTACCGCGGTGAGGTGCGCCGCGGCGAGCGAGGAGACGCCGAGGATGTGGACGTCGTTCTCGACCGCCTGCCGCGCGGCTTCGTCGGCGGTTGCGAACAGCGGCCCGATATCGACGTCGAAGCCGACATCGGCGAAGGCGGAAGCGATCACCTTCTGGCCGCGGTCATGGCCATCCTGGCCGATCTTGGCGACCAGGATGCGGGGACGACGACCTTCGGCCTCCTCGAACGCGTCGATCAGCTCTTGCACCTTCTCGACCTTGTTGGACATCGCCGCTGCCTCTCGCTTGTAGACGCCGGTGATCGACTTGATCTCGGCGCGGTGGCGGCCGAACACTTTTTCCATCGCGTCCGAAATCTCGCCGACGGTGGCCTTGGCGCGCGCAGCATCAATGGCCAGGGCCAGCAGATTGCCGTTGCCTTCACCTGCCGAGCGGGTGATCGCCGCCAGCGCCGCATCAACGTCGGTCTGGTTGCGCTCCGTCTTGAGCCGCGCCAGCTTGTCGATCTGCAACCGTCGCACGGTGGAATTCTCCACCTTCAGCACGTCGATCGGCCTCTCGTTCTCCGGCTTGAACTTGTTGACGCCGATCACCGCCTGGCGGCCGGCATCGATCCGCGCCTGGGTCTTGGCGGAGGCTTCCTCGATCCTGAGCTTCGGCACGCCGGCCTCGATCGCCTTGGCCATGCCGCCGAGTTCCTCGACCTCCTGGATGTGACCCCAGGCCTTCTTGGCGAGATCCTGGGTCAGCCGCTCGACATAGTAAGAGCCGCCCCAGGGATCGATGATGCGATTGGTGCCGCTCTCCTGCTGCAGGAACAATTGCGTGTTGCGGGCGATGCGCGCCGAGAAATCGGTCGGCAGCGCCAAGGCCTCGTCGAGCGCGTTGGTGTGCAGCGACTGGGTGTGGCCTTGGGTGGCCGCCATCGCCTCGATTGTGGTGCGCATCACATTGTTGAACACGTCCTGCGCGGTCAGCGACCAGCCCGAGGTCTGGCAGTGCGTGCGCAGACTGAGCGAGCGCGGGTCCTTCGGGTTGAACTGCTTCAGGAGCTTGGCCCACAGCAGCCGCGCGGCGCGCATCTTGGCGACTTCCATGAAGAAGTTCATGCCGATCGCCCAGAAGAAAGAGAGGCGGGGGGCAAAACGATCGACGTCGAGACCCGCGGCCAAGCCCGCGCGCAAATATTCGACGCCGTCGGCCAGCGTATAGGCGAGTTCGAGGTCCTGCGTCGCACCGGCTTCCTGCATGTGGTAGCCGGAGATCGAAATCGAATTGTATTTCGGCATCCGCTGCGAGGTGTAGGCGAAGATGTCGGAGATGATCCGCATCGAGGGCGCCGGCGGATAGATGTAGGTGTTGCGCACCATAAACTCTTTCAGAATGTCGTTCTGAATGGTGCCCGACAACTTCTCCGGCGGCACGCCCTGTTCCTCGGCGGCCGCGACGAACAGCGCGAGGATCGGCAGCACCGCGCCGTTCATGGTCATCGACACGCTCATCTGGTCGAGCGGAATGCCGGCGAACAGCGTGCGCATGTCGTAGATGGAATCGATCGCGACACCGGCCATGCCGACGTCGCCGGATACGCGCGGATGATCTGAATCGTAGCCGCGATGGGTGGCAAGGTCGAACGCGACCGAGAGACCCTTCTGTCCGGCCGCGAGGTTGCGGCGATAGAACGCGTTGGAATCCTCCGCCGTGGAGAACCCGGCATATTGCCGGATGGTCCAGGGCTGGTTGACATACATCGTCGGATAGGGGCCGCGCAGATAGGGCGCGATGCCCGGCCAGGTCTCGAGGAAGTCGATGCCTTGGAGATCGGCCTCGCTGTAGACGGACTTCACCGGAATGCCCTCGGGCGTCAGCCAGGGCTCGGCGCTCGCGGTCGGCATCGCGGTGGCAACGGGCTGGAAGGCGACATCGGCGAAATTGGGAATGCGGGTCATTCCTTGGCTTCCTTAGTCATGGTCCGGATGCTGATGGCTGACGATGGTCGCCATCTTGTCCGGGCCGTAATTCTGCATCGTGGTCTGGCTCGGCAGGTTGGCGATGCCGACCACCCAGCCGTGGCGGGACTCGGTTCCAAATTGCTGCGTCGGGATCACCCGGTCGGGCCGATCGAAGGCGCCGGTCATGATCTCGATGCGCGGACCGTCGATCCGGCGGAAGCTGAGCGGCGTGCCGCAGGCGGCGCAGAAGTCGCGCTCGGCGATCGAGGAGGATTTGAACGCCGCCGGCTTGCCGCGGGTCCAGGCGAAATCCTCCTTGTTGATATCGGCGAAGGAGGCGAACGGCGCACCGGAGGCCTTCTGGCACATCCGGCAGTGACAGATGCTGACCCGGTTCGGCGCCGTGGACACCGCAAAGCGGACGGCGCCGCATTGGCAGCCGCCGGTCAGAACGGGTTTCGCGGGTGCCTCAGCCGTCATGCCTGCTCCATCCGCCGATAGGCGTCGCGCAATGTCGCCAGCGCGTCACCGCCGGCGAAGACGAACTCACCGATGCCGGCCGCCCGCAGCGCCGCTTCCTGGTCGCCGGGCCGCCCTGCCAGATAGATATGCCTTGCTCCGGCGCCGTGAAGGGCCTTGGCGGCCTCCGCGGCGCTGACGGCATAGACCTTATCCGAGGAACAAATGCACGCCATCGCGGCGCCGGAGGCCTTGAAGGCCGTCGCCAGCGCCGCCGGGTCGGCAAAACCCTCGCTGTCGATGGCTTCGATCCCGCCGGTCTCGAAGAAGCTTTTTGCGAAGGTCGCCCGCGCCGTGAAGTCGGCCGGCGTGCCCAGATTGGCGAGGAAAATCTTCGGCCGCGCGCCGCGTGCCTTCAGCGCGGCGTCCGATCTGTCGCGCAGCGCCTCGAAGGGCTCGGCGAGCCGCATCGGCGCGAGGGCGTCGAACTTGATCTTGGCATCGGCCGTCGACATCGGCGCCAACGGCTTCACGTTCAGCACTGCGAGGACGTCTTCGTGCAGGTTCGGGAATTCGCTGGCGCCGGTCAGCACATCGCGGCGCTTCGCGACATTGGCTTCGCGCTGCGCCCGCGTCGCGGCGACTTTCTTCTGGATGAGCCCCTGCTCGAGTGCGGGGAAGATGCCGCCGGTCCTTTCGATCTCCTGGAACAGCGTCCACGCCGCCTCGCAGAGCTGCGAGGTCAGCGTCTCGATGCCGCCGGCACCGGCCGCGGGATCAGACACCTTGGCGAGATTGGACTCGTCGAGCAGCACCAGTTGGGTGTTGCGCGCCACGCGCCGGGCGAAGTCATCGGGCAGGCCGAGCGCCAGTGTGTGCGGCAGCACGGTGATCGCATTGGCGCCGCCGAGCCCGGCGGCAAAGGTCGCAATGGTCGCGCGCAGCATGTTCACATTGGGATCGCGCTGGGTCAGCATTCGCCACGCGGTCTGCGCGTTGACGAAGATCGGCTTCGGCGCAAGGCCGCAGGCTTCTTCGATCCTTGCCCAGAGGCGGCGTAGCGCGCGGAATTTGGCCATGGTCAGGAATTGGTCGGCATCGGCGCTGAGCCGGAACGAGACGGCCGCGCGCGCCGCGTCGAGATCGATCCCGGCAGCTTCCAGCATGCGCAGATAGGCGAGGCCGAGTGCCAGCGTGAAGGCGAGCTCCTGCACTTCGGATCCGCCGGCATCGTGCACCGGCCGGCCGTCGGCCAGCACGAACGGGCCTTTGAAGCCGCGCTTGATCAGCCCGTTCACGACCTGGCCGAACGGCTTTACGTAGTCGGCCCAGGTGCCGGGCGCGGCACCGCGCGCGGCAACCGTGCTGAGCGCCTGGTAATTGAAATGCAGGTCGAGCTTGGCCGGGTCGAGCTTGCGGGCCTCGACCATGTCGGCGAAGGTTTCGCCGGCGTTCTCGCGCCCGAGCACCGGGTTGAGCGCGATCATGATGCCGGCATCGAGATGGACGCCACCGCAGGCCCGCGCCAGCGTCTTCTTGCTGGCGTCAGCGAGGCCGAAGCCGCGCGTGCCGGGACCACCTGCGAACTCGAATTCGAGGCCGGTCGCGCCGTTCTCAAGATCTTGCAACGCCTGCGCGTTGGCCTGCGCGGCGTCGGGATGATCGACCCGCTGCAGGATGTGCCAGGGGGTTGCGGCGGCGCGGCCGGCGAGCGGGCCTGCGTTGGCGGCGCGACGGTAGATCGGATCGATCTTGAGGCCGTCGTAGGTCTTGCCGACCAGCTTCTCGAACGGGGCGCCCTTCAGCACGCCGTCGACCAGCTTGCGCCAGTCGTCATAGGTCGCCGCTGCAAAATCCGAAGCCAGAGGCAAATCGTCAGTCGAGGTCGTCATCCGCCCAAATCGTCCTTCATCGGCCCCGCAAGGGCGCCCTTGATTTGGCCGGAAATTGCCACGGGCGGGCGGCCAAGCCAAACTTTTGTTTGCGGTCGATCGGCTTTAATCGAGGTCCGCAAGGCGGAAAATACCGTCCGTCGAGACCCCCGCGAGCGCATCGGCGACGCGGCGCCCCGCGATGACGCGGTCGGGAACGATCTCGGCCAGCGGCACCAGCACAAAGGCGCGTTCGAACAAACGCGGGTGCGGCAGCGTCAGTTCCGGCTTGTTCAATGTGATGTCGTCATAGGCGATCAAGTCGAGGTCCAGGGTGCGCGGACCCCAGCGCTGCTCGTTCTTGCGGTCGCGGCCGAACCTGGCTTCGATCTTGTGCAGCGTGAACAACAGCGCGTGCGGATCGAGGCTGGTGTCGATCTCGATGCAGGCATTGATGAAGCTGTCTTGTTGTTGCTCGCCCCAGGGCGGCGTCGAATAGTCCGACGAACGCGCCAGGAGCGCTGCCTGCGTCATGCCGCAGATATTTGAAATCGCCTTGCGAAACGTCGCGCGGACGTCGCCGACATTGCCGCCGAGTGCGATCAGGACGCTAGCCATGTGGCAGCGGATGGCGCGAGCGGGTCAGCACCACGCCGACATCGTCGAAGATCGCGGCGATCGGCGCGTGCGGCTTGTGCACGGTGACCTTGACCGCCCTGACGCGCGGGAAGCTCGCCAGGATGTCCTCGGCCACCGCGCCGGCGGCGCGTTCCAGCAGCTTGTAATTGGTGTTCTTGAACGCCGACGTCGCGGTCGCCACCACGTTGGAATAGGACACGGTGTCGGAGAGGCGGTCGGTGCGCGAGGATTCCGAGAGGTCGGTATAGAGCTCGAGGTCGATCACGAAGCGCTGCCCAACTTCGGTCTCATGTTCCATCACGCCATGGCGGGCATGGATGACGATCCCGGTGATGAAGATCGTATCGGTCATTGCTGTTCCTCGATTGCCGCGGCAACCCGCAGCGCCTGAACGGTTTCGGCGACGTCATGTGCGCGGATGATGCGGGCGCCGTGCTGCGCGGCGATCAGATGCGCCGCGAGCGAGCCGCCGATCCGCTGTTGCGGCTCCGACGGCACGATCGTGCTGATGAAGCGCTTGCGCGAGGCGCCGACCAGCACCGGCAGTCGGAACGCATTGAGCTCGGAGAGCCGCGCCAGCGCGACCATGCTCTGCTCCGCCGTCTTGCCGAAGCCGATGCCGGGATCGAGCACGATCCGGTCGGGCGCAATGCCGGCGCGCGCGGCGATCTCAAGCGAGCGTTCGAAGAAGGCCGTGATGTCCTGCATGATGTCGATCGCGGGATCGACACTCTCGCGATTGTGCATGACGATCACAGGCACGCCGCGTGCGGCGACGACGCCCGCCATGCCGGCATCGCGCTGCAAGCCCCAGACGTCGTTGGCGATCATAGCGCCCTGGTCGAGCGCCCATGCAACGACCTCGGATTTCATGCTGTCGATCGAGACTGGCACACCGAGTGCGATCACCTCGGCCAGCACCGGCTTCAGCCGCGCCAGTTCATCGTCGGCCGTGACTGGCTGCTGCGAGCCATAGGGGCGGGTCGATTCCGCGCCGATGTCGATGATGTCGGCGCCGTCGGCCACCAGCTTGCGGGCCTGCGCCAGCGCCTGTTCGGGCGCGATGAACTGGCCGCCGTCGGAGAACGAGTCCGGCGTGACGTTCAGGATGCCCATTACCGCCGGATAGGGCCGCGACAGCAAGACCGGCAGCACCGCAGGTCCGGCCGGGCCGGCCACGGTCGATGCTATGGGCTTGCTCGCCATCATGCGGTGGCTTTGCGCTGCCGGCCGCGGCAAGTCAAGATGTCGCAGCGATGCGTGGCGCCGGCGGCCACTTGTGCGGTTAAGTCTGGCTAATGGGTGAGCTAATAGGTGATCTTTGGAGGCAGCTTGCGTGCCTCTTCAATCAGCAGCTCGACTGACTTCTCTGAAGGCATCACGCGGACCAGCTTCCGCCGCACGTTGGCGTCCTTCATGCTCTGCGCCAGCCGCGACGGGTTGCGGTGGGCAAGCTCGCGCACAGTGGTGACGCCGGCGGCGCGGACCAGCCCGACCTTCGCCTTGCCCATGCCGGGAATCCGCATGTAGTCGGAGATGTTGGCCCATTCGAGCAATTGCTGTTCGCTGATCCCGGTCTTGGCGGCGAGCGCCTTGCGTCCCTTGACGGTGCGAGCGGCTTCAAGCAGCGCGTCGGTCGTGCGGATACCCTGCGATTTCAGTTTGGTGGCGCAATAGGCGGACAGGCCTTCGATCTCGGAGAGGGGGTATGTCATGATACTCGTATGCAGGTAGTAGGGAGCGCACGTGCAAGGGCGTCGTGAGAGGGGCTTCAGGCGAACTGGCTGAGGCCCGGTGTCCCCGAGATGATCTCGCCCATTTGATCCGCTCCGATTTTGTCGCGACCGAACCTGAAAAGTTCACGCGCGACGTTCTGAATCTCACTCATGCTCAGGCCAAGCGCCATTAGCCGGGTGCCGACAGCCATCAGGCCGCCGCCCATCAACCGCGACAGTCCACCGCTGTTGTTGGAGGCGGCGATCGCCGCTTCGGCGCCGGGGATTTGGTCGATCAGAGCCTGGACCTTGTCGGAAGGTCCCTCGTTACGGAGGAAACCCAGAACGATGCCGATGGTTTTTTCAGCGACAGCGCCGTCGATGCCGGCCTTCGCGGCCAGCTGTCCAACCAATTCGTCCATCTTGCCCCGCCTCAACCGGACTTTGCCGGATCATTCTTGAGGATTTATCTTGAGCGCCTGTGTCACGAAATACAAGCGATCCGCGCATTTCAGTTCGTATTCTTTTTCGATCGCGCCGTGACTGTGGCCTCGCTGCAAGAGTGAGCGGCGGATTCACACCATCTTGTCGCAATGCGCAATGCCTTTCGTCACTTTGCCGGGAATAAAATATGAGGAACTGCTGGCGCGACAATATACGTCGGCATCCGCTGACGGTTTCAATCGACCGGCAACATGCAATATGATGGCATGGGTTCGCATGTCGAACCGGTTCGATGTGTCGAAACCGGGTTCGAGTTTCGAACCGGGTGTGATGGATCGAAACGATCTAAATTTCCGTGAAGAGGCGAAGCGATGGCGACCTCCGACAACAAGTTGGCCGATACCGACGAGAAGATTTTTATCGGCAAGGGCGAGGAGACAGCCTGGTTGACGCTGGCGCTGGCCAATCGGCACGGCCTCGTCACCGGCGCAACCGGAACCGGCAAGACCGTCTCGCTTCAAGTGATGGCCGAAGGGTTTGCGCGCGCCGGCGTTCCGGTTTTCGCGGCCGACATCAAGGGCGATCTATCCGGCATCTCCGAAGTCGGCGAGGCCAAGGACTTTATTGTGAAGCGGGCCCAGCAAATGGGCTTGACCTTCGAGCCCGATCAATTCTCGACCGTATTCTGGGATGTGTTCGGCGAGCAGGGCCATCCGGTGCGTGCCACCGTCACCGAGATGGGACCGTTGCTGCTCGCGCGAATGCTCGATCTGAACGACGTGCAGGAAGGCGTGCTCAATGTCGCCTTCCGCGTCGCCGACGAGAATGGCCTCACGCTGATCGACATGAAGGATCTGCGCGCGCTGCTCGATGCGATCGCGCCCGACGGCAGCAAGAAGGGCGCCGACGACGGCGAGGACCCGCTGGCGTCGATCCGCAAGGCCGCGCAGGGCTACGGCAATGTGTCCAAGGCAACGGTCGGAACGATCCAGCGCCAGTTGCTGGTGCTCGAGAACCAGGGCGGCGCCAAGTTCTTCGGCGAGCCGGCGCTGACGTTGAAGGATTTCATGCGCACCGACCGCGACGGCCGCGGCATGGTTAATATCCTGGTCGCCGACAAGCTGATGCAGAGCCCGCGGCTCTACGCCACGTTCCTGCTCTGGATGCTGTCGGAATTGTTCGAGGAATTGCCGGAGGCCGGCGACCTGCCGAAACCCAAGCTGGTGTTCTTCTTCGACGAGGCGCATCTGTTGTTCACCGATGCGCCGAAGGCGCTGATGGACAAGATCGAGCAGGTGGTGCGGCTGATCCGCTCCAAGGGCGTCGGCGTCTATTTCGTCACCCAGAATCCGATCGACGTGCCCGACAAGGTGCTGGCGCAACTCGGCAACCGCGTGCAGCACGCGCTGCGCGCCTTCACGCCCCGCGACCAGAAGGCGGTTGCTGCGGCGGCGCAGACCTTCCGACCCAATCCGAAGCTCGACACCGCGCGGGTGATCATGGAGCTCGGCAAGGGCGAGGCGCTGGTGTCGTTCCTCGAAGGCGGCGGCACGCCGTCGATGGTCGAGCGCATCATGGTGCGGCCGCCGTCGGCGCGGATCGGACCGATCACGCCGGAGGAGCGCAAGGCGATCATGGATGCGAGCCCGGTCAAGGGCAAATACGACACCGCGATCGATGCTGAATCCGCCTACGAGATCATCCAGAAGCGTCTCGCCGGTGGCGCGGCGGCGACGGATGGCTCGGGGAGCGAGGGCGGCGGTATCCTCGGCCATATCGGTGCGATCGCGGCCGAGATATTCGGCACCAATGTCAAGCGCGGCCGGCTCTCGACCGGGCAGGTGATCGCGCGCAACGTCACACGCTCGGTGACCGACAAGGTGGTCGGCGGCGTGGTGGCCGATCTCGGCAAGTCCGTGGGTGGATCGGTGGGTGGATCGATCGGTCGCGCATTGGTGCGCGGCGCGCTCGGCGGCATCCTGCGCAGGTAGCATCGCGACGGTCCGACCCGAACGGGTAACCGGCTTTGCCTCGGGCAGCCGGCGCGCTACAACGTCGGCAACGTCCAAGCAATAGGATACAAGCGATGTCCAACGCCAAGCTGCAGCCGGTCCTCGACCGCATCGATGCCGATTTCGACAACAGTCTCGAGCGGCTGTTCACGCTGTTGCGGATCAAATCGATCTCGGCCGATCCGGCCTTTGCCAATGACTGCAAGGCGGCCGCCGATCACCTCGCCAAGGATATCGCAACCCTCGGCTTCAAGACCGAGGTGCGCCCGACCGCTGGCCATCCGGCCGTGGTCGGCAAGCTGAACGGCGCGACCGACGGGCGCCCGCATGTGCTGTTCTATGGCCACTACGACGTGCAGCCGGTCGATCCCCTGAATCTCTGGCACCGGCCGCCGTTCGAGCCTGCGGTGACCGACCATGCCGACGGACGCAAGATCATCGTCGCGCGCGGCGCCGAGGACGACAAGGGACAGTTGATGACCTTCGTCGAGGCGTGCCGCGCCTGGAAGAATGTGACGGGATCGCTGCCGGTCGACATCACCATCGTGATCGAGGGCGAGGAGGAGATCGGCTCGAAGAATTTCGTGCCGTTCCTCGAGGCCAACAAGGCCGAGCTCAAGGCCGACTTCGCACTCGTCTGCGACACCGGCATGTGGGACCCCAACACGCCGGCGATCACGACCTCGCTGCGCGGCCTGGTCTATGACGAGGTCAAGATCAAGGCCGCCAACCGCGACCTGCATTCCGGCGTGTTCGGTGGCGGCGCGCAGAACCCGATCCGCGTGCTGACGCGGATCCTCGGCGGCCTGCATGACGACAACGGCCACATCACCATCCCCGGTTTCTATGACGGCGTGAAGGATCTGCCGCCGGACATCCTGGCGCAGTGGAAGCAGCTCAACCTGACGCCGGAGAGCTTCCTCAAGCCGATCGGCCTTTCGGTGCCGGCCGGCGAAAAGGATCGGCTCCTGATCGAACAGGTCTCCTCGCGCCCGACCTGCGACATCAACGGCATCGTCGGCGGGTACACCGGCGAGGGCTCCAAGACCGTGATCGCGGCCGAGGCCTCGGCGAAGGTCTCGTTCCGCCTGGTCGAGGGACAGGATCCAGCGAAGATCCGAAAGGCGTTCCGGGACTACGTGACAGCGCGCCTGCCGGCCGACTGCAAGGCCGAGTTCATTGATCATTCCGGCGCGCCGGCGATCGCGCTCGACTGGAACATGAAGCCGCTGGCGGCCGCCCGTCGCGCGCTAACCGATGAATGGGGCAAGGAGGCGCTGCTGATCGGCTCCGGCGCGTCGATCCCGATCGTCGCCGACTTCAAGCGCACGCTCGGCCTCGACAGCGTGCTGATCGGCTTCGGCCTCGACGACGACAACATCCATTCGCCGAACGAGAAGTACGACCTCAAGAGCTACCACAAGGGTATCCGCTCCTGGGCGCGGATCCTCGCGGCGTTCGCCGAGGCCAAATAAAGCGAGGCACACCGAAGATAAAAACGCCGCCCGGAATTGGGCGGCGTTTTGATTCTCAACGTGCAGAGGGTGTTGGCGAACAGCCTACCCGAAGATTGTGAAATTTTCAATCACGGTAGCCGGGATTGACCCGGTCGAGCTTGCGCAGCAGCGGCGGCCAGACCAGCTGGGTCGAGCGCAGCTCGGCGCGGTCCGGGTTGGACAGCAGCTCGGTGTTCTTGTCGATGGCCTGCTGCTCGACCGGATAGGCGATCGGGCCGAGCGCGCGGGTCGCCACCTGCATCGAACAGGCGCGTTCCAGATGATACATCCGCTCGAACGCGGAGGCGACCGAGCGGCCGACCGTCAGCGTGCCGTGATTGCGCAGCAGCATGTGGTTCCTGGTGCCGAGATCACGCTGCAGGCGCGGGCGCTCGTCGTGATCGAGCGCGATGCCTTCATAGTCGTGATAGGCGAGGTCGTGGGTGACGAGCTGCGCGGTCTGGTTCAGCGGCAGCAACCCGTCGGGGCCGCTCGACACTGCGGTGCCGTCGACCGTGTGCAGATGGAGCACGCAGCCGGCATCCTCGCGCACCTCGTGGATCGCCGAATGGATGGTGAAGCCGGCCGGGTTGATGCTGTACTGGCTCTCCGAGAGCTGGTTGCCGTCGAGGTCGACCTTGACCAGGCTCGATGCGGTGATCTCGTCGAACATCAGCCCATAGGGGTTGATCAGGAAGTGATGCTCGGGCCCCGGCACGCGGGCCGAGATGTGGGTGTCGACCAGATCGTCCCAGCCATAGAGCGCGACCAGCCGGTAGCAGGCGGCAAGGTTGATCCGCTGCTCCCACTCCGCCGCACTCATGTTCGACGGCACTTCCTTGAGACGCGCTTCCGCTGGCGACATGGCGATTGCTCCATTGATCGTTGTTGCTTGGTTCAAGCGTAGCGCCGCCGCCCGAGCGCAGCAAGGCAGCGTCACGGCGTGACAGTCATGTCGGCATGCGGCCCACGATCCGAACCGCGATCGTCAGTGGGCAGCCGCGCGATGGATCTTCTGAGGCCGTGTTGCGCTACGGCGCCGGGATCGCCAGCAGGCTCGAGATGCTGCGGCCGCGGATGTCGTAGACGCGGGCGAACACCACGTCGTCGCGCTTGATCTCGACCATCACGGGCGCGGCCAGGCCCTTGCAGTAGAATTCGCCGAGCGTCATCGCGAAATCGGCAGCATTGCTGTCCCAGCCGATTGTGAAATCGGGCCCGAGCGCCACCTGCGCGGGGCGCTGCGGTCCGCACACCGCGACCTTCCATTTGCGGTGCTGCGGCGGCACTTCCTGCCGCTCCGCCAGCTGCTCGCGCAGCCCGTCGGAAGCCTGCTTCAGCGCCAGGCCCCAATAGTCCAGCATGAAGAAATTGTCGGCGGTCCGCACCGTGCCGGCGATGTGGTTGAAGTGCGTGTATTGATACGGATGCAGGCGGATCATCTCGCTGAGCGGCAGCAGCAGGCCGAACGCGAACACCGCGAGCGCCGCAGGCTGCCAGGCGCGGCGGTTCTCGCCGAGCCAGTCCATGCCGCGGGCGAAGGCGACGCCGGCGAGCACCGCCATCGGCGGGATCACGAAGATGAAATGGCGGATGCCGTTATAGAGCGCCGGCCGCTTCACCATGGCGATCACCAGCGGGAGCGTCGCAGCGAGCGTCAGCATCAGCATGATCGACTTGCGCTTCGCGGTCACGTCACTGCGCGACAGCGACATGAACGTCGCGATCACCGCCGCAATCAGCAGCACCAGCAGCACTTCGGGAAGCTGCAGTGCGAACAGCGTGGGCAGATAGGACCACGGCATGTCCGGCACCGACACCAGCGCGCCGTCGAACATCTCCTTCCACGGCTTCTCGAAGAAGTGCGAGAAGTAGGTCACCGCTTCCAGCGGGTGCCCCGGCTCCATGATCGACCACGGCCAGATCAGGCCCATCACGAGATAGCCGAGCAGCAGCCCCGGCAGCAGCACATAGACGACGTGGGCAAAGCGGTGGGTCGCCTCGCGCGTGCCTTGCTTGCGGAATTCCTCGATGAACAGCGGGATGAAGCCGAACACGGCATAGATCAGTGCGAGCCCGCCCAGCACGCGGCAGCCGATCGACAGGCCGGCCCCCAGGCCGACGATCAGGATCGTGCGCGGCGAGGGCGCCGGATATTCCTCGATCAGGCGGACGAGACCCAGGATCAGCACGATCATCGCCACGGCGAACGGCGCATCCTTCGGGTTCATGAACATGTGGCCGTAGAAGGTCGGGCACAGCGCCAGCAGCAGCAGCGCCGCCAGTCCCGCCAGCGGGCCGCCGACGCGGCGTGCCAGCCGCCAGGTGACAGCAAGGCCGATGACGCCGACGACCGCGCCGAGCAGGCGGCGCGTCTCGAACAATTCGAGCGGAATGACTTTGTGCAGCAGGGCCGCGGCCATATCGAAGCCGCCGCCGTACATATAGAGGTTGGCAAACGATAGCGCGCCGGTGTCCTTGAACCCGGACCCGTACATGCGCAGCAAGAGGTCGGCATATTCAGCGTGGGTGTAGTCGTCCCAGCCCAGACCGTAATCACGGAATGTGAGGCCGGCGACCACGGCGACCACGCCGAGGACGAGGAATGCGAGATCGTCGCAGGTCTTCTCCACCGAACGCCGTGCAGGCGCCTCGAAGGCAGACGTCGTAATCGATGACATGGCTAGTGGTACCGGCGTGCCTGTGGCCCAAATTTGGCGCTTTAGGGCCTCATTCCCCGGCATCCATAGCGCAGTTCCGTTTCCGAGTAATTGGTAATTGTGGCGTAATTTCCCAGATGCGTTGCAATAAATTGGCAGCAATTCGTAGCCAGTAGATCTACGGGAGCGGCTCCAAAAGCGGTCGGTGCGATCGTCGGCGCGAGCCGCATCACGATCGGTTAAGCGGGATTTTAGGGAACTTGACCTACAATTGGCGGTTGGCGGTGTGGGCAATATGACGGTATCGTGGCGTAGGCGGCCCACGCCGATTTTCGGTTGGGTCTTCCGGGGGTTAGTTCGATGAAGGTTGGTCTGTTGGTCGTCGGCGCGGCCCTGGTTGCGGCAGGCTTGGCGGCGGTCGGCTTTGGAATCCCCTACAAGGAATTCAGCGTCGGCAGCACGTTGATCACGACGGGGGTGACCGGCGTCTGCACCGGCGCGATCGTTCTGGGCCTTGCCGCCATCCTTGGCGAGCTCCAGGCCATGGGCGGACGGCTCGACGCCGTCGTTGCCGTGGGTCTCCGCGGCCCGTCGCCGTCTGCAACTTCCCCGCGCAGCGCTCCCGACGATCCGGTGTTCCCGCCACCGCCTGAGCCGAAGGTCTCGGCGCCTCCGCCGCTGGCCCCGACATCCGCGTCGGCGGCGCCGCCGCCGCCCTGGCACGACGAAATCGCCCCGCGCGGCGCGTCGGGCGAGGTGCCGCCGCCCGTGCCGGGCGCAACGGCTACGGACAGCGAAGCAGCGCCCCCCAAGCGGCGCAATCTGATGTTCTCATCCTCGCGGAAGGAGCGGACGCAAACGCGCGGCGCCGAGCCATTGACGCCGGACCTGCTGTCACCGGAGCTGCGTCCGAATCCGGCCGCTGCGGCCGAGCCTGCACCGGCGACGTTCGACGATGCCTGGCCGAGGGCCGACCGGCCGCGGTCGGTCGATGTCGCGCCGCGGCGCACGCCGCGGCCGTCAACCTTCGGCGAGACCCAGCCGGCCGCGGCCTCGCCCTCATCGGGCCATCCGCCGCCGCCCCAGGAGCAGCCGCCGGTGACCGTGCTCAAATCGGGTGTGGTGGACGGCATGGCCTATTCGCTTTATTCGGACGGATCGATCGAGGCGCAGATGCCGGAAGGCATGATGCGGTTTGCCTCGATCGACGAGCTCAGATCGCATCTGGAGCAAAGGCCGTAGCTCGGCGCCTCGCGCTTCCCTCCTGCCCGCCAACGGTTTCCATTTCGCTTGAGAGCGCAATAATACTTGCGCGTGGCCGGCTCGAAGCCGGAAACATAGCCGTTCTTGTCAGGTTTGCTGCAATCCGCTCATATTCGCGAAGTAGTACGCGATTCCAATAATGTATTGCTGAACGTGGATACTGTCCGGTGGGCGCCGGGCGTTGATAGCACGGGGAAGGTTGAGCCATGTCCGATACGTCAGGCAAAACGCCGGTCGAGCTGACCGCAAACATCGTTTCGGCCTATCTCAGCAACAATCCGACGCCGGCCTCGGATATCCCGAACCTGATCAGCCAGGTGCACGCCGCCTTGCTGCGGGTGTCGAGCGGACGCGCTGACGCGCCGAGCGAGCCGGCCAAGCCCGCGGTGTCGATGAAGAAGTCGATCACGCCGGAATATCTGGTGTGCCTCGAGGACGGCAAACGCTTCAAATCGCTCAAACGCCATCTGCGCACGCAGTACAACATGACGCCGGAGCAGTATCGCGACAAATGGGGGCTGCCGGCCGACTATCCGATGGTGGCGCCGAACTACGCGGTGGCGCGATCGCAGCTCGCCAAGAAGATGGGGCTCGGCCAGCAGGCGCGGAAGCGGAAGTAACAGAGCATTTTCGAGCGACGTGGATACCGGTTCGCGTGAAGAAAATGCCTCAAACTAAAATATCGAGCCCGTTCCGATTAAATCGGAATGGGCTCTACGCGGCGGAGGCCAGCGCCTCGCGCGCATCATTGCGGATGCGGTCGACCATCGAACGCAGGCCGTTGGAGCGCTGCGGCGTCAGATGGTCGCGGAAGCCGAATTCGTCGAACAGCGCGAGCGCATCGGTATCGAGGATCTGCTTCGGCGTGTGCCCGGAAAACAGCGTCAGCACGATCGCGACCAGGCCGCGCACGATGTGCGCGTCGCTGTCGCCGAGATAGATCAGGCGCGGTTCTCCATTGCCGTCGCGCTCGAGGCGCTTCGACAGCCACACCTGGCTGACACAGCCCTGCACCTTGTTCTCGGCCGAGTGCTCCGCCTCCGACAACGGCTCCAGCGTGCGGCCGAGCTCGATGACATAGCGGTAGCGGTCGTCCCACTCGTCCAGCAGTGCAAAATTGTCCCTGATTTCGTCGATCTTCGTCATTCGTGGCCCGCGTCCTATTCTCAAGGCTTATATAGGAAGGAGCCCTGCGAAAGCGACGAAAATGGAACCGGTTCCCGGTTGTTTTGACGGGTTTTTCTTCACGCGAAGCGGGTCCCATTCCCGCGTCAAGTGCGGGACAGGCGTCGCTCGAAAACGTGCTGGCTTACCCTCACGGTGTCGGCGGCAGGCGGAATTCGATGCTCTGATCGTCCGCGGTCAGCGTGTCGCGGGGGGCAGCCAAGGCGAGATCGGTATCGTCCGTACCGATCGAGCCGGTGTGGTCCGGCGGCTTCTTGTCGGTGATGATCTGGTAGAGCTTGCGGGCGCCATCGGTCGCGCGCTGGCCGATCGCGGTCGCGGCCTGGCCGCCGACTTCGCAGGCGGACGGCTGACGCTTGCAGAACTGACCCATGTCGTTGATCGTCGCGGTCGCGGCCGACACCGCGTCCGAGGCGCTGATCTGCGGCGTCTTGTCCGCTTCAGGGGCTTTGTCTCTCGGCAGCAGCACGAGCACGAGCCCGAGCCAGAATGCCAAACGCAACAGGAAGAACATGGCGCGATCCCGGTCGTCTGTCTTGTCTTTTGCTTCTTGCGCGGTGGAGGCCGCGATTGGCCTTGAGGGTTAGCATCGGTCGATAAACCGGAAGTATCTGCATTGAAGTAAATCCGCCCAAAAATCGCGGAAAACTTGCCCGAATTGATTCGCCGTAAATTTTCGATTGATGGCGGCTTTGCGGGGGCGGATGCGCGGAATCCGCCGCGTCCACCATTCCGAAACCATAGATCGTCGCATCCGGAAACCAGCCGTTCACCATCCCCGACAAATGAGTGGTGAATGGCAGCGTCGAAGCCTCCCAATGCACGGTGTTTGGCAGCAGGCGGCCCCGCCTTAGCGTTCGCTTAAGTTCGCTCTGACACGTTGACCTGCAATCACGAAGGAGGCGTTCCGGCGCGTCTAACTGACGATTGAGCCGAAGCGCGAGTGCTGTGAGTAGTTTGAGTCTGATCCGCGATTGCCTGGATGCGCTGCTGCATCCGTCGGCGCAGTATGATGCGCTGACGCGTGCGCGCCATCGTGCCTTCATGGCGCCGAGGCTGCTCGGCAGCCTGGCGGCGCTGGCTTCGTTCCCTGCCTTTCTGGCGATGCGCGGGGCGCCGACGGCGATCGAGGTCGCGGCGTTCGCCTGGCTGATCGCGCCGATCCTGCTGTCCTGGTTCCTGTCGCGCACCGGCCGCTATGAGGGCGCGCATGTGCTGTCGTCGCTGGCGCTCGCCGGCCTCGTCATGATGATCGCTGCCTCCACCGGCGGCATCGCGTCGTTTGCCGCGGTGTGGCTCGTCGTGATTCCGATCGAGGCGGCGCTGTCGGCGTCGCGGCGCGTGGTCGCCCTTGCCTTTGCGCTGGCGATGATCTGCGCCGCATTGCTCAGCGTGCTTGGTCATTACCACGTGCTGCCGCCGGTCGATCCCGCGGTCGTGTCGAACAGCATGCTGGCCGGCTTCGGCGTCGTGTCGGCGATCTTCTATGCGGCCGGGCTGGCCTTCGGCGCGGAATCGCTGGCGCGCACCAGCGTGGCGCTGCTCTACGTCGAGGAAGAGCGCTACCGGCTGCTCGCCCACAACATGAGCGACGTGTTGTCGCGGCACCGCCGCAACGGCGCGGTGCGCTTCATTTCGCCCGCGGCCGAGATCATGCTCGGCGTGCCGGCCTCGCGACTTTCCGGCCATGGTCTGTTCGATCGCGTCCATGTCGCCGATCGCCCGGCCTATCTCACGGCGCTGTCGGATGCGGCGCGCGGCGAGTCCCGCAGCGTCGAGTTCCGCGTGCGCCGCGACGGCGCCCGCGGCGAGGCCGCGGCCGAATTCATCTGGGTCGAGATGCGCTGCCGTGCGCTCGACCAGACCGCCGCCGATGCCGAGGTCGTCGCGGTGATGCGCGACGTGACCGATCGCAAGCTGCAGGAGCAGGCGCTCGAACAGGCGCGCAACGCGGCCGAGCAGGCCGATGCATCGAAGACGCGCTTCCTCGCTACCATGAGCCATGAGCTGCGCACCCCGCTCAACGCCATCATCGGCTTCTCCGAGATGATCGCGCAGGAAGACGTGCTCGGGCTCGATGCGGCCCGTCGCAAGGAATACGCCCAGCTCATCAACGATTCCGGCCAGCATCTGTTGTCCGTCGTCAACGGCATTCTCGACATGTCGAAGATGGAGTCGGGCAATTTCGAGATTTCGCCGGAGCCGTTTGCGCCGCGGCCGGCGCTGCTCAATTGTTGCAATCTGGTGGCGCTGAAGGCGCGCGAGAGCGGCGTCGACCTCGTCACCCGCGTGCCCGACGATCTGCCGATCGTGAACGGCGATCCGCGCGCGTTCAAGCAGATCGTCCTCAATCTCGTCTCCAACGCCATCAAGTTCACCGAGCGCGGCGGCAAGGTGACGGTCTCGGCCGCCGTCGAGGGGTCACGGCTGCTGCTGCGGGTCTCGGACACCGGCGTCGGCATTGCCGCCGACGACCTCAAGCGGATCGGCGATCCGTTCTTCCAGGCCGGCAAGACCTATCAGCGCCGCCACGAAGGCACCGGCCTTGGCCTCTCGATCGTGAAGGGACTGGTCGGCCTGCACCACGGCGACATGAATGTGGAGAGCAAGGTGGGCGAGGGCACCATCGTGTCGGTCGCGCTGCCGCTATCGTTCACCCCGCCGGCCGCGGTCGAGCCGTCCAGCAATGTCTCGACCCTGAAGCCCGCGCTGCGATCCGGACTCCAAGAGCAAACCCATCAGGTGAAGAAGAGTGCCTAGACAGACTTTGGATGACGACGAAACGCCGCGCCGTCGCCGTGGCGCCAAGGCAGTGGCCATCACGGCCGAGGAAGAACGTGGCCTCGTGCTGCGTTTGCTGCTGCACAGTCCGAAGGACCTGATCGCCGGCGTGCTGGCGCTGTCTGCCATCGTTGCAATCCTGATCAATGCGCTGTTCCTGCAGGCCGGCCGGCATCCGTCGCCGATGTTCGGCGGCTCAGTGGTGACGCTGCCACCGCCACCTCCGGCAGTCGCGGCCGCCAGCCCGATCCCGCGCCCGCGTCCGGCCGAGGCCGCCGCGCGCTCTGCCGAGCCAGCGGCGGTGGAGACGACCAAGACGGTCGACGTGAAGCCGGTGGAGACCAGGCCCGCCGAGACCAGGTCCGTCGAAGCCAAACCGGAACCCAAGCCGGTTGAAGCCAAGCCGGTCGACCCGATAGCCAATCTGGTGGCGAAGTCGACTGCAACGCCGCCGGCCGCTGCTCCGGCCCCGGCCGCCGCGCCCTCCAGTGTCATTCGTCCGCCGGCGCCGATCCCGACCGCGCATCTGAGCCCGGCAGGCAAGCGCATCGCCGCGGTCCAGCGTACGCTGACGGAATATGGCTACGGTCAGCTCAAGCCGACCGGCACGATCGGCGCCGATACCCAGCACGCGATCGCAAAGTTCGAGCGCGCGCGCAAACTGCCGGTGACGGGGCAGATGTCCGATCGCCTCGTGCGCGAACTCAGCACGATGATCGGGCACTCGATCGAGTAGGCTTTCTTGCTCTGGCCGAGCTTTGCCCGGCCTAGCACGACCTTCGTTGGTGCGTTGACGTCCTCAGACAGCTTCGCCCAGCAATACTTCCCTGACCTCGTCGGAGAACAGTTTCCTGCGGCCGGCCAGCAGCACCCATTCCGGATCGTCGCGATCCGGAGTGGCGCGTGGCATGCCGTGATCGAGCAGCGCCTGCGCGCAGCCTACCCAATCGCCGCCTTCGACCGGTTCGTTGCAGGAGGCCCATGACAGGCTTCCGGAGGCGTTGTCGCCAAAACCGTGCTGCTCGGTCCAGTCAGCGCCGTGCGCGAGCAGGAAGCGTGTCAGTCCGGCATTGCCGCGGAACACCGCATGATTGAGCGCCGACGCGTCCCAATCGCCACCGCGTACGGTGATGGGCCAGCCGAGCCTGACCATCAGCCGCACCGCATCGTCGCCGCCTGAAGCGGCGAGCTCGGGAAGCAACCGCAACTGTTGCGCTGAGAGCGAGCCCGGAAGATCGGGCCGCAAGGCCTGGATCCGACGTGCCTCGCGCTCGTTGCCGCTGCTGCATGCCGCGACGAACCGCTCGTCATCGCCAAGTGCCTCGGCGCCGTTCCGCTCTCGCAGCAGTTCGGCAACCTCGGTCAGTCCGAACTGCAAAGCGTAGCGGTAGGCGCTGAGACCGCCTGATGTCGTGATGTTCGGATCTGCGCCGGCGTCGAGCAAGGTCGCGATGCACGTCCGCGACCGCCGTCGCCGGATCGCCCACATCAGCGGCGATCCGCAATCCGTCAGCGGCGCATTGCCGGCGGGCTCGTTTGGATTGCCGCCGTGCCGCAGCAGCAATTCGAGTGCGGCCACGTTCTCGTCATCGAGCACCTTGTACATCGCATTGGTGCCGGCGATCCGCGCGCCATGCTCGAGCAGCAGGCCTGTCGTCACCGAGCCTTCGAGTGAATGGTACAGCGATTCATTGTCGTTCGGATTGGCGCCCGCTTCGAGCAACAGTTTTGTCAGTGTGAGATCGTGGTTGCGCCCGGCTGCGCCATACAGCGCCGACAGCGGATTGCTGTCGTCGGGCGCGTCGAGCGTTCCAGGCGGCCAGCGGCTGCCGATACGCTGGTCGGGATCGGCGCCGGACTGCAGCAGCAGGCGCGCGCAGCGATGCAGCTGCGGTTGATACTCCGGAATCTGCAACAGGCTGGAATGCGTGACCGCGACCAGCGGCGGCAGCTTGAGGAGACCGCCGGGACGGTTGACCCATGCCGGATCGTTGGCAGCGGTACGCCGTATCGCCTCCTCGTCGCCAACGGCGCAGGCGTGATAGGGATCATCGGCTACGAGGCCGGGATCCTCGGTGAGCATCCGCACCGCAACGCGCGGATGCGCGCGATCACTGGTGCCGCTGACATCAGCGGCATAGACCAGTTGCAGCCATCGCCGCACGCGATCGTCCCGGCTTCTGCCGTGCGGCAATTGGGCCTCGACATAACGGCGCAGGTCCGGCCATGACACGAAGCCGAGATCGCGCGCCACGCAGGACTGCGCGTCGTGCAGCCGCAGATCGAGTGCTGCAATTTGCGCGTCGCTGAGCCCGGCCGCGGCCGGAAGCGCCTCCCGGAAACGCGCGTAAGCCTCCGGCGCCTGCCGCCGGTAAAGGCGGATGAGCTCCTTGGCCTGCTTCTTCAGATGTTCGAGATTCAATCGCGCGGGCGATCGGTTCATGGCAACCTCCGTGCATCAATCGCCGATGGTCCACAAAACCGGCTGCACAAAGGCTTGGTTGGCCGCGTATTCGGTGCAAGTGGGTTCAACCCTTCCCGTGGACCCGGGCGCGGCTTGCACCGCAGCGGCAAGGATATGGGTGGCACTGCTGTCGGTCAACCCGCCGCTGCGTGACGACATCTGTGACAATTGGACGTGGCCGCGCTGCTGGCCTATAGGTCGGCGCATGCGATTGAAAACCAGCATTTGGGTCGCGGCGTATCTGCGCCGCTGCCAGACCGAGGGCGTGTTCGGCGCAGTCCGCAAGAAGGGCGCCGAAGAGGCCGGCGCCGTGTTCGTCAAGGTGGCGCTGATGGACGGCAATGCGATGCTGTATGCGCCGGCGCCGCAGACGGTCTATGACGACAGTCGTCCCGCGGAGCGGCTGTTCGTGCCGACCGCACAGCAGCCGGTGTCCGAGCCGTCAATCGAAGAGCGGTTGACCAAGGAGCTCCGCTTCGATCCCGATGCCTGGATCGTCGAGACCGAAGACCGCGCCGGGCGGCACTTCCTGGATCTGGCGAAGGGCTAGGCTCAATCTCGGCTGCTTGGGAAGCAGCCGCATTTGATCTCCGCTTGCCCCGCAACGGCGGCGCAACTGCCGACATCGCGCGACGTGGCCAAACGAAGCTGCGGTCGATCGGAGTGGTGCGCCTATGCACAGCCGTTGTCGAGCAAAGCGTAGTCCCGTTCGACAGTCCGCGACCCTAGGTACCTGGCCAAGGGTCGAGCCGTTGAGCGCATCCGCGCACTCTGGTCGCCTGTCTCTCGCGCCCCGGAAACATCCCATGTCCAGTCTAGACGTCCTGTTCAGATCCTACCGCCTGAACGCCCTCAACCTGCCGAACCGCGTCGTGATGGCTCCGATGACGCGGTCCATGTCTCCGGGCGGCGTACCCACCGCCGAGGTCGCCAGCTATTATCGCCGCCGCGCAGAGAACGGCGTCGGTCTCATCATCACGGAGGGAACAGGGGTCGGTCGTCCGGCCGCACTCAACGAGCCCGATATGCCCCGCTTCCACGGTGAGACGGCGCTCGCTGGATGGAAGAAAGTGGTGGACGAGGTTCACGCGGCAGGTGGGCGCATCGCGCCGCAGCTGGTCCATGTCGGGCATAAGCTGTCGAACGCAGCGCCGGACTGGACACCCACGGCGCCTTATGAAAGTCCCTCGGGGCTTTCAGTGACAGGTGAGCGCGTCAATCAACCGATGAGCGAGGCCGACGTGGCCGACATCATCGATGCCTTCGCGAAGGCAGCGATGGATGCCGAGCGACTTGGCTTCGACGGGATAGAGCTGATGGCGGCGCACGGCTATCTCATCAATCAGTTCTTCTACGACCATCTCAACTTGCGCGACGACGAATACGGCGGCTCGACGCTCGTCGAGCGTTCTCGCTTCGTGGTCGAGATTCTGAACGCAATCCGGTCGGTGGTGAGCTCGGGCTTCCCGGTGATTCTCCGCCTCTCACAATGGAAGCCGAAAGACTTCAGTGCACGGCTGGCCGCGACGCCGAAGGCGCTGGAACAGTGGCTTTCCGTCCTTGTCGACGCTGGTGCGGATGCCCTCCACCTCTCGCAACCCAAGTTCTGGCAGCCCGCTTTCCCTGAGATCGATCGGGAGCTGAACCTTGCCGGCTGGGCGAAGAAGCTCACGGGAGTCACCGCGATAACCGTTGGCGCCGTCGGTCTGTCTGGTGACGTCTACGCATCTCTTGCGGGCGAGAGCGCCCAATCCACGTCGCTCGATGGGCTGCTCACGCGGCTGGAACGCGGCGAGTTCGATCTGGTCGCGGTCGGACGCGCGTTGCTGCAGGATGCCGCCTGGCTTGAGAAAGTGCGGCAAGGTCGCGAGACCGCCGAGTTCACGCCGGCTGCGTTCGCCACCCTGAGTTAACCAGCGGGGGCGGGGCGCCGCGACAAGCTTGCCGCGCCGACAAGTCCGCGCATGCCCCGAACAAAGCTAAACGCGATGGTCGCGCCTTAGCTGCCGGATTTCTGGTTGCGGATGGCGGGCGCGCTGCCGGGCTGCACCGCGGGGCGCGTCTGCGATGGCGTCGCACGCACGCGATGGCGTTCGTCGTCATAGAGCGACGAGCGATACTTGTTGCGCGCCACCGCCATGGTCGAGCCGCGCCACGCCGCCAGCATGACCAGCGCCGAGCGCTCGCTGAGGCGATCGTAGAGCCGCGACAGCCGGTAGACATAGTTGACCGACGAGCCGGCTTGCGGATTGAGGAACATCAGGATCCGCTGGAACGCGGCGCTCGACACCTCAAGCGCCCGCATCGCGCAGGCAAGCGGCTCGCCGCCGGGATCGTTGACGACCTCTGCGGCGATCCGCGACGGCAGGATCAATGCCTCGCCGAGCTCGCGCGTGAAGTTGTCGACGTCCTCGGCAAACGCCGCCATCTCGAGGATATGGATCGCGCGCGCGGCGCGGGCGGCCGGAATCCGCGCCGCGGCCTTCAGCGGCGTCTCCTGCAGATTGTGCAGGATCTGCGCGCGCTCCTTGGCGTTGGCGGCAAAGAACATGTCGGAGATTTCGGCGGCATCGTTCGGCCGCATCGCAAGGCTCGCGGCCATCCGCAGTTCGGCCTCGGTCGGGATCCTGGCCGGCAGTGCGGATGGTGCAGGTGTGGCAATCGGCGCGGCTGCCGGTACCGGCTGGCCAGGTTCGGCGCGGCGCAGGCCGAGCTTGTCCATGATCCTGGCGGGCGTGGCCGGATAGATCGCAAGCCGCGCGCGGACCGCGGCGCGGGTGGCGTCGTCGACCTCGTCGATCAGGCGCGACGTCAGTTCGACGAACTGGCGCTCCTCATCGGCGGAATGCGCGCTCGCCTGCACATAGAGGTCAGTCAGGACGCGCAGCAGGGTCGGGCGGATATCGACGCCCTCGCGGCGGGAGAGCGTCATCAGCCCATCGAAACCAGGAAATAACGGAGCTGCGCTCATCTCGGGCGTACGCGACTTGCCAGTAAGATTCGGTTTGAAAACCCTGTAACGGCGAGCCTACGCAGGCTGTTTTAAGACGCAGTTAAGGAAAACAAGCCGTGAAGCCAAACGCTCGAGTTTGCCCGTGTCTATTAAGGCACAGCGCCATATCCGTAACCGTCCGTATCGGCAGCTTAAGATGTCATTAACCATGCCCGTTCTTAACTCGGCGTGCGCGGGGCAAATCATGTCCGTGCGGGGCCAGAGAGAACGGAACATGGGCACCATCGTTGAGTTTCCGGCGGATGCGGCTGCACGGCGGCCGAGTGTTGTCGGTGCTGCCGGCGAAGGCATGGGGACCGTGCTGATCCTTCCCGTCGTCCGGATCGAGCGAACGACGGAGGAGACCGGCGGTGGTCGCGGGCCGGAGCAGGGCACTGCGCAGGGCCGCCGTCGCCGACGTCGCTCCTGATCGCGGACATCGTGCAATGCCGCAGCTCGTGCAGCGGACCGCCGCCTGGCGGTCACTTCCGGCGCTGATCCTGCTATTGGGGGGCTCGGCGCTCGCGGGCTGCAGCGGTGGCGATTTCGGCCGCACCCGGGCCGATTTCCGCAACGACGACATGCATCGCTGGATCGGCGCCGAGGCGACCGGAAGCGTCGGCAAGAACGCCTCGCAATTCCAGCTCACCGAGCACGAACGCCAGCTGCGCGATCTCGCTTATCAGTTCATCGAGCCGCCGCTGTCGCGTCCGGCGTGGAAGAGCGTGTTCGGCGACTACCAGCCGCTGCCCGCACCATGGCGGCAGAACGTGGTGTTCGATCGCACGATGTATGGGCGCAATCTGATCGACGAGCCGCATCGCTCGTTCGCCTCGCGCTATTCACTGCTGATCGACGAGGTGCGCGACGACATCACCCGCTTCGAGCCGTTCTTCGCCACCGCGGCCCAGGTGATCGAACTCGACCGCAAGCGCAGTGCCAGCCTCAAGATGATTGCCGACGTGTCGCCGAAGGAGCGGGCTGATGCGATCGCGCGGATGGAAGAGAACACGCTGATCGTGCAGTGGGTCCAGCAGAGCCTGGAGCGGCGGATTGCGTCCTATCGCTGGGCGCTGGAGCGGTTGGTGATTCAGGCGCCTGACGGCATGGCCGCCGATGCCGAACGCCAGATCAACGAGCTCGCCCGGCTCACCGCCAATTCGCCGCTGATCTCCGCGCCGGTCGCGGGCCATGCCGTGGTGACCAAGGGCTAGGCCCGCTTCATCTTCCTCGCTGTCGACTTGGCACGGCGGCTGCTTGGTTGCCGCGGCAGGCTGGCAATGAACGCCTTCAGCGCATCGGATGGCGGCTGCGCCGAGGGATAGGCGAGCCCGACCTGGCGTGTCACCTCGACATCGATCGCGCGCATCGCGACATCGGGATTGCCGCGCGCCACACCTTCGGGGACGATCGCGACGCCGACCCCGGCCGCAACCAGTGCCATCGCCCATTCCTCGGATTCCGCGATTGCCACCGGCTCGCGCGGCGGCGAGGTGCGCTTGAAGAACTCCTGCTGCTCGCAATGGCAGCGGTCGATCATCGGAACGCCGGCGAAGTCGGTGGTTCGCAGCATCTCCTTCAGCGTCAAAGGATGCGACGGCGGCAGTGCCGCAACATAGCGCTCGCTCCAGAGCGGGATGAAGTGTTCGCCGGCGCCGACCACGGTCTTGGCGACGATTCGCGCGTCCGCCTTGTCGTTGGCGCCGACCAGCCGGAGCGCGAGGTCGGCATTGCCGGTCAGCGGCTTCAGCAACGCGACCGTCCGCGCCTGATCGAGCGTTCGCAACAGGCCGAGCGTCAGCGCCTGCTTTGTTGCAGGTTTGCGAAACAGGTTTCGCGCCGCATCCGCCTCGTCGATGATCCTGCGGGCGATGCCGTGAAACTGTGCGGCCGACTCCGTCGGCGCCATGCCCTTCTTGTGCCGGATGAACAGCGTGGTGCCGAGCTCGGCCTCGAGATTGGTGATCGCCGCCGAGATCGACGGCTGCGAGATGAAGCAGCGCTTTGCCGCAGCGGTCAGGTTGCGCTCGCGGTAGACCGCGGCGAAGTAGCGGAGCTCGCGGATATCCATAGGTGTATCCTATCATATAGATAGAAAGACAATATTTTACCTATGGAATAACGAATGGCAAGTCTGCCTCGGCTCCAGCGGAGGACGGTCATGCGCATCCATCATCTCAACACCGGCACGATGTGCCCGATCGGCAAGCGGCTCGTGAACGGCAGCGGCAGCATCTTCCAGCGGGCGCGAATGGTCTGTCACTGCCTGTTGGTCGAGAGCAATCAGGGCCTCGTGCTGGTCGACACCGGCATCGGGCTCGACGACATCGGCAACCCGCCGCGGCTCGGGCGCAAATGGGTGCGGCAGACCACGCCGCGGCTCGATCCGGCCGAGACCGCTGTCCAGCAGGTGAAGGCGCTGGGTTTCTCGCCTGGTGATGTGCGGCACGTGCTGTTGACGCATCTCGATCGCGACCATGCCGGCGGCGTGCCGGACTTTCCGAAGGCCAAGGTGCATGTCCATCGCAAGGAATACGATATGGCTGTGATGCATCAGGTCGCACCGCCGGTGGGACGCTACATCACGGCGCAGTGGCAGCACGGCCCGGACTGGGCGTTCTACGGCGCTGATGGCGAGGACTGGTTCGGCTTCAAGGGCGTGCGCGCGCTCGGTGATCGCGAGCCGGACATTCTGATGGTCCCGCTGCACGGCCACACGCTCGGCCATTGCGGCATCGCGGTGTGCGACAAGGGCAAGTGGCTGCTGCACGCCGGCGATGCCTATTTCCATCACGCGCAGCTCGATGCAAGGCCGCGGATCCCGCTGGTGCTCGGCATGTTCCAGCGCAAGGCGGACATGGATCGCGCGACGCGGATCCAGAACCAGGAACGGCTGCGGCAATTGAAGGCCGCACATGGCGCTGACGTCACGATCGTCAACAGCCACGATCCCGTCGACTACGAGACCTGCCGCTGCGGAAGGCACCTGGCATTAGCAAGCTAGCGCTTGCGTGCTGCAGGTGGTGGTGTCGGAGTGGGCGGGGGTGGCGGCGGGGCTTCCTGCTTCGCTGCGACCGGCTCGGCCTGCACCTTGCACGAGGAGGCGGCGAGCGAGGCTTGCGCCTGCGGCATCAGGCCGGGCTCCGGCGCCAGCGCCTTCAACAGGATCAGCCCGGTCGAGGTCGGCGAGTCGATGATCAGCCGGTCGGCCGCGGTGACTTCCTCGTCCTCGGGCAGATCGTTGTGCTGCGCCTCGGTCATCAGGTCGAGCTCGATCACCTTCTTGCCGGCGGAGCGGTCGTTGATCGCGTAATAGGCGACCTCGTTGCGGGTGTAGAACGACACCGAGGTGTAGGCTTGGCTGACCGGCACGGTCAGCTTGAGCGGCCCGGTGGAGAGATCGTAGCGGCAGATCGCCACCGCGAAGGCCGGATCCATCAGCGGCATCGGCGCGTGGCTCGGGTCGGCGAGCGGCAGCTGCGTCACCTCGTTGAGCTTGGTCATCGGTGTCAGCCGCGAATAGGCGTCCTGCGAGGCGATCCGCGGCAGCGCCAGCACGCTGACGAGATGCACCACGCCGCCGAGCAGCACGCCTGCAAGGATGGTGAGCAGCACGCGGATCATGGGCAGCCCGTCGTTGCGATCGAGGGCATCGGTGCGTCGCGCTGGGTGCGGGTCGCAACCCCAACCGGCGTGTCGTACAGCCGCAGCATCAGCGCGTAGCGCTCGATGCCGCCGGTCGGCAGCCAGTTGCCGGCGCGAGAGCGTGAGGCGATGTGGATCTCGAACGTGCCGTCGGAGGCGCGCATGATCTCCTGGCTGGTGAAGCCGTAGCGTTGCAGCGAATTGGCGACGAGGTGGCCCTTGCGGTCGAACAGGGTCAGCGTCCAGAACCGCGCCGCCGGGGTGACGCCGCTGACCACGATGTCGCAGCGGCCGTCGAGCGGCTTGTTCTTGTCGTCGGTGGTTGCCGAGAACGCGATGCCGTCGCCGGTGCCGATCGGCAGCTCGCCGCTGCGTGCGATGGTGGCACGCGAATAGGGATCGACGTCGGAGGTGCCGTTCTTCGGCCGCGCGGTCCAGGCGCCGATCTTCAGCGTGCCGAGATCGGTGCCGCGCGTCGCAGTCGCATAGGTCAGACCGAGGCCGACAGCGGTGGCGATCACGAGAGCCAGCAAAGTGGTGAGGAGGAGCCGCACGTCAGTTCTTGCGTGGCACTGCAGGTGTCGCGCCGTCCGCCCCGGCCGCGGCAACGTAATTTTCGGGGAACGCCAGCGCGCTCGAGGACTCCGCCTTGCCGGTCTTCGAGGGCTCGTTCAGCGTGGTCTTGCCGGCGGTCCTGGCGGCATCGTCGAGCAGCTTCTCGACCCGCACCAGGACATCCGCGCCGCGTTTGGTCAGCACCGGCGGCGGGCCGGGTTTGGTCTCCAGCACGCGCGGCGCCGCGTTGGCCTGGGCATTGGCCTGCGCCTGCGGCAGCTTCTGGCCCATGCCGACGCCGGTGAGCTCGCGGACTTCCACGCCCTGATGCGCAGCAATCATGATGTCGTGCCAGGTCTGCGCCGGCAGCGAACCGCCGGTCATGCGGTTGGTCGGCGAATAGTCGTCATTGCCGTACCACACCGCACAGGTGAAGTTGCCGGTGTAGCCGACGAACCAGGCGTCGCGATAGGCGTTCGTGGTGCCGGTCTTGCCCGCGGTCGGAATGCCGTCGAGCGCGGCGCGGCGCGCGGTGCCTTCGCTGACCACGTGGCTCATCATGCCGGCCATGTCGGCGGCAATGTTCGGCGGGATCGCCTGCCGCGGCTTCGGACCGTCGCGGTCCCAACGCCAGACCAGATCGCCGGCGCCGGTGCGCACCTCGAGCACCGCATGCGGCGTCACCGCCTTGCCGCGGTTCGGGAAGGTCGCATAGGCGACCGCGTGCTCCAGCACGGTGACTTCGTCGGAGCCGATCGGCATCGACGGCGTATCGGGCAACGGCGCCGTCAGGCCAAAGCGCCGTGCGACCTCGACGATCGCGGCGCGGCCGAACTTGGCCGGATTGGGCGCCTTCGGCTGCAGCTTCTGGCCGATCGCAATCGACAGCTTCACCGGGATGACGTTGATCGAATTCGTGATCGCCTGCGTCAGCGTGATCAGGCCGGAATAGGAGTGGCCATAGTTCTGCGGGCACCAATTGCCGATGCAGACCGGACCATCGACGATCTTCGAATTGGGCGTGAAGCCGTTCAGCAGCGCCGTGGTGTAGACGTACGGCTTGAACGACGAACCGGGCTGGCGGTAGGCGTCAGTGGCGCGGTTGAACTGGCTCGATCCGTAGTCGCGTCCGCCGACCATGGCGCGAACGCCGCCGTCGAGATCGGATACCACGGTCGCGGCCTGGGTCGCGTGATAGTCGCGACCGAACTGGCGGAGCTGGTTCTCGATCGCTTCCTCGGCCGCGTGCTGCACGTTCATATCGATCGCGGTGCGGACCACGAAGACGCGCTCGGTGTAGGATTTCGGGAAGGTGTCGACCAGCTTGCGCATCTCGTCGAAGGCGTAGTCGAGATAGTAGTTCGGCGAATTCTCGTCGCGCCGGTCGACCGCGACCGCGGGATTGCGGCGGGCGCCGAACACCTGGCCCTCGGTCATGAAACCGGCGTCGACGAGGTTGTCGAGCACGACGTTGGCGCGGGCGCGCGCCGCGGGCAGGTTGATGTGCGGGGCGTATTTGGTCGGCGCCTTGAACAGGCCGGCGAGCATCGCGGCTTCCGCGAGGTTCACGTCGCGCACCGACTTGTTGAAGTAGAAGTGCGCGGCGCCGTCGACGCCGAAGGTGCCGCCGCCCATATAGGCGCGATCGAGATAGAGCTTCAGGATCTCGTTCTTGGTCAGCCGCGTCTCGAGCCAAATCGCAAGGAAGGCTTCCTTCACCTTGCGCTCGATGGTGCGCTCATTGTTCAGGAACAGGTTCTTGGCGAGCTGCTGGGTGATCGACGAACCGCCCTGGCGGACGCCGCCGGCCTGCGCGTTGGTAACGAGCGCGCGGGCGAGGCCCGGCACGTCGATGCCGAAATGGTCGTAGAAGCGGCGGTCTTCGGTGGCGAGCGTCGCCTTGATCAGATTGTCCGGAAAGTCTTCCAGCGGGATCGAGTCATTGTGCTTGATGCCGCGGCTGCCGATCGGGTTGCCATAACGGTCGAGGAACGTCACCGCGAGGTCGGACTTCTTCAGCCAGTCCTCGTCGGCGGTTTCGCGGAAAGCGGGGATCGCGAGCGTCAGCAGCAGGATCATGCCGCCGAGCCCAAGGGTTGCGGCTTCCGACAGCGGCTCGATGAACACCCAGCGCTTCCAGCGGCCGACATAGAAGCGGTCCATGAAGGTGGAATAGCGCTCGTAGAGCTCGCGCAGGCCCTTGCCCGACGAGAACAGCGTCGAGTCGATACGCGCATCGAGATCCAGGAAGAAATTCCGGACCTTCTGTTTCCAATGCGACGGCATGATCTGAAAGGACCGACCCTTGATCAGTTTGACAGCACTGCGGGCGCCCAAACGGGCACAGGCCAGCGTCTTGCTTCGATGTTGCGGCAATCCCAAGGCGCTTTTGCGTCGTTGGGGACTCGTTCCACGTTCTATCCGAGCGGCTGCCATAAACCAATGGCGCGGCTGATGAATTTAATGAAAGGCCTAACGCTGCCCACCGGCTTTTGCGACCCCGTAGGAGCACCCCCTTGCGGAGGCGGCGCCGGCGTCCCAAGAAAGAGCGGCACCGCCAATCAGGGATAGCATGACCGCACCGCCCAAGCGCCCGTCGGACCAGGAGGGATTCTTCTGGAAAACCAAGACGTTGGAAGAGATGTCCAACGCCGAATGGGAGAGCCTGTGTGACGGCTGCGCCCGCTGTTGCCTCGAGAAGCTCGAGGACGAGGACACCGGGAAGATCTACTTCACCCACATCTCCTGCAAGCTGCTCGATTCGGGCCTGTGCACCTGCAAGGACTATGTGAACCGCTCCGACCAGGTGCCGGATTGCGTCCGTCTGACGCCGGAGAATGTCCGGACCCTGAACTGGCTGCCGCCGAGCTGCGGCTACCGGCTCGTGGCCGAGGGGCGGGACCTCTATTGGTGGCATCCGCTGATCTCGGGCGATCCCAACACCGTCCATGAAGCCGGGGTCTCGGTACGTGGTCGGGTCGAGGGCACCGAGATCGACGTCAACGACGCCGATCTCGAGGATCATATTGTGCGCTGGCCGGGTCTGCTGCCGAAGCGGGCACAATTGAAGAAGCGGCCGAAGGTGCTCGGCAAGCCGACCAAAGCGTGACGTCGCCGCCGCGTTCGCGATCACGTCATCGCGAGAACGCTGCCGCGGGATGCACCCATGCGCTGGGGTGCCTGCCTCAGCAGGCCATTGCTGCATAGAGTGCAAAGCAGAGAATGATTCCATCGCGGGACGCGCCCGCGCAGCAGCATTACGCCCCAAATGAACAAGTATGAACGGCAGAGCCGTTTTCCTGCCGACCAATCGACGTTGCCTGACGACATTGCCGAAGAGCTGTCTCACCTTCCAAGCGAGGTGATCGAACTCAGCGACGCGCCGCCGCTGGCGCCGCCGGCAGCGCTCAATCCGGATGAAGTCCGCACCATCGTCATCAGCCTGATGCTGACGATGTTCCTGGCCGCGCTCGACCAGACCATTGTCGCGACCGCGCTGCCGACGATCGGGCGCCAGTTTCACGACGTCACCAATCTCTCCTGGGTGATCACGGCCTATCTGCTCGCGTCCACCGCGGTGGCACCGGTGTTCGGCACGCTGAGCGACATCTATGGCCGCCGCGTCATGATCATCACTTCGCTGAGCCTGTTCGTCGTCGGCTCGGTGCTGTGCGCGATCGCGCCCAGCATGACCATGCTGATCATTGCCCGCGGCCTGCAAGGGCTCGGCGGCGGCGGCATCATGCCCGTGGTCCAGACCGTGATCTCCGACGTGGTGACCCCGCGCGAGCGCGGCCGCTACCAGGCCTATTTCTCCAGCGTCTGGATGGCCGGTGGCATCCTCGGCCCGGTGGTCGGCGGCGTGTTCGCCGAGCACCTGCACTGGTCGATGATTTTCTGGATCAACCTGCCGCTCGCAGCCGCCGCGCTGGCCCTGCTGCTGCCGAAGATGAGCAAGATCCCGGTGTTCCACCGCAAGCGCAAGGTCGACTGGCTCGGCGGCGTGCTGCTGATGGCCTCGGCCGTGGTGCTGATGCTGGTGCTGACCTGGGGCGGCACGCGGCTGTCCTGGCTGTCGCCGACCATCACCGCGATGATCGGCACCTCGATCGCGCTCGCCGGCGCCTTCGTCTGGCATGCGCGCCGGGCCGATGAGCCGTTCCTGCCGTTGTCGCTGCTCGGCGGCTCCGTGGTGCCGTTCGCGATGGGCGCGGGCGGCTGTGCGCTCGGCGCCATGGTCGGGCTCACGGTGCACCTGCCGCTGTATTACGAGGTGGTCTATCACCTCACCGCCAGCGAGGCCGGCCTTGCGCTGATCCCGCTCGCGGCGATCTCGACCTTTGGTGCGGCGATCGCCGGCCGGACCATGGCGAAGGCCAAGCACTACAAGCGCGTCGCCATCGTCGGCACCTCGGTGGCCGCGATCTGTGCCGTCGGCATGGCGGTGACGACGCTGCCGCTGTGGGGATTGTTGCTTCTGATGAGCGTGTTCGCGCTCGGGCTCGGCACTACGTTCCCGATCAGCGTGGTGTCATTGCAGAATTCGGTGGCGCGGCCGCAGGTCGGCACCGTGACCGGCGCGATGAACTTCTTCCGCGCCATGATGGCCTCGTTCACGGTCGCCGCCTTCACCACGATCCTGCTGATGACGCTCGGGACCGACATCTCGCTCGCCGGCGAGCATCACGCCGCCTCCGCCGGCACCGTCAGCGCGATCCCGATGGCCGACATGATCACCGCATTCCGCTATGTGTTCGGCGCCGCCGCCGTGCTGCTGACCACCGCGTCGATCTGCATGATCACGATGGAAGAGCGCCCGCTCGCTGGCCCCGCCACGCGGCCGCCGGCCGAGATGGCGGAGTAGGGCAGTCGCCCCATACACCGCTGTCGTCCCGGCGAAGGCCGGGACCCATACCCCGCGGCGGATGTTGTGAATGGGACTCGTCGTTCCAACATCGCGCAACAATCAGCACCGTGGTTATGGGTCCCTGCTCCCGTGCGCAATTGCGCACTAGGCAGGGACGACACCGAGTTTGTTGCGCGGCCCGCGGCACCCCACCACTTTTATTCCCGCACTGCCTGATCTTTGTTCAGCCGCAAGCGACCGACCCACTACTTTAGTTGCCGTCCAAGCATGGCGATCTGCGCGCAGTTTCACTTGCTGCGCATTTTGTCGCGGCTATAGTCCGGCCCCAAGAGCTCGAAGCAGCCGAACAAAAACACAACGAGGAGAGAAACAGGGTGAAAAAGACTTCGCGACTGCCATTTCATGCGATGCAGCAATTCGCCGGAGCAGCCGCTTTGGGCCTTGTGGCGCTCGCGCCCGGTGGCGCGCAGGCCGCTGACACCCTCAAGATCGGCGTGATCGCCGAGGCACAGGCGATCGCCGGTGCGTCGATCCCGCAGGCCGCGCAGCTAGCCGCCGACGAGATCAACGCCAAGGGCGGCATCGACGGCCGCAAGATCGAGATCGTCTCCTACGACAATCACTCATCCTCGGCGGATTCGGTGCGCGCATTCCAGCGCGCGGTCAACGAGGACAAGGTCAACGTCGTCATATCGAGCTACATCAGCGAAGTGGTGCTGGCGCTCGAGCCCTGGGCCTCGCGCCTGAAGACGCCGTTCGTGACGCCGGGTGCGGCTTCCAACGAGATCAGCAAGAGCGTCCACGCCGATTACGAGAAGAACAAGTACACCTTCCACGGCTATCTGACCTCGGCGGCGCTGGCGCTGTCGGTCTGCGACGCCGCCAAGGAACTCCTGGTCGATCAGAAGCACATGAAGACCGCGGTCATCATGAGCGAGGACGCAGCCTGGACCAAGCCGCTCGACGTCGGCTACGAGGAGTGCCTGCCCAAGATCGGGCTCAAGGTCGTCGACCATATCCGCTTCTCGCCCGACACCACCGACTTCACGCCGATCTTCAACAAGGTCGAAGCCGCCAAACCCGACGTGATCATCACCGGCATCTCGCATGTCGGCGTGCAGCCGACGGTGCAGTGGAAGAACCAGCAGGTGCCGATCCCGATGTTCGGCATTTCCTCGCAGGCCACCAACGAGACCTTCGGCAAGGATACCAACGACGCGGCCGAAGGCGTGCTGTATCAGGGCGTGTCGGGACCGAACGTCGCGGTGACGCCGAAGTCGGTGCCGTTCGCGGAAGACTTCAAGAAGCGCTACGGCAACTATCCGTCCTATGCCGGCTACACCGCCTATGACGAAGTCTACTACATCGCGGATGCGGTGAAGCGCGCCGGCTCGGTCGAGGCCGACAAGATGGTCGATGCGCTGGAGAAGACCGATTGGGAAGGCACCATCGGACGCGTCCAGTTCTACGGCAAGGATGATCCGTTCACCCATTCGATCAAGTACGGCAAGGGCCTGATCACCGGACTGATGCTGCAGTGGCAGGGCGGCAAGCAGGTCGCGGTCTGGCCCAAGGAGGTCGCCAAGAGCGAGCTCAAGTTCCCGAGCTTCATCAAGCTCACCACCAACTGACTGATGACAATGCTCCCGGGCCGGTCCCGGGAGCATCCGCATTCAGTTCCGCGTCCTCCACAACAGGCAGCTCTGCTGCCGCGGCCGATATGAGATGCTTGCCTTACAAATCCTGATCGATGGCTTTGCCATCAGTGCGCTCTATGCGCTCGGCGCCACCGGCTTCACCCTGATCTTCGGTGTCTCCGGCGTTCTCAACCTCTCCCACGGCGCCATCATGGTGGCCGCAGCAGTCGCGGCCTGGGCCGCGGCCAGCGTGCTGCACCTCGACATCTACACCGGTGCGCTGTTCGGTGTCGGCGTGGCGCTGATCGTGTCGTTCGCGACCTATTTTGTGGTCGTCAAGCCGATCCAGAACTCCACACGGATCCCCAACGAGGAAAAGGAAATCTTCGTCCTCACCGGCACGTTGCTCTGGGGCATCATGATCCAGGAGCTGATCGCCTATTTCTTCACCAACAACGCCAAGACGGTGCTGCCGATCGTCGAGGGCGTCGTCGATATCTTCGGCAACCGCACCCCGCGCAACAACATCTTCACCGCGCTGGTGTGCTGCCTCGTGATCGGCCTGCTGTGGCTGCTGGTGAACCGGACACGGACCGGCAAGGCGGTGCTGGCGGCCTCGATGAACCCGCGTGGCGTCACGTTGCTCGGGCTCGAGCTTACCCAGATCTACATCGTGGTGTGGGGCATCTACGGCATCCTCGCCGGCATCGCCGGCGTCCTGCTCGGCATGTTCCTCGGCGTCAGCTCCTACAGCGTCGGGCCGCTGACCGCGAGCGCGTTCTCGATCGTGGTGCTCGGCGGCCTCGGCAGCGTCTCGGGCTCGCTGATCGCGGCCTTCGTGGTCGGCTATCTCGAGACTATCACCGCCTACATGATCTCACCGGCCTACCGCACCATCCCGGCGCTGCTGCTCTTGGTGTTCGTGATGTATATCCGGCCCCAGGGCCTGTTGGGGAGGCGCTGAGATGGCCAATTTCTTCTCCTCGCGCCTGTTCTTCATTTCGCTGGTCTGCGTGGTGGTCGCCGCGACGCTGCCGCTCTACGTCTCCGGCTACATCCTCGGCCTGCTCACCGTCGCGTTCTATTTCGGCGTGTTCGCGATGGCCTGGGACCTCTTGTTCGGCTTCGCCGGCGAGGTCAATTTCGGGCCGACCTTCCTGATCGGCACCGGCGCCTACACCGCAGGCATCCTCAACAACCAGTATGGCTGGTCGGTCTATGTCTGCATCCTGCTCGGCGCGCTGGCCTCCGTCGTTGCGGGCTTCGTGCTGGCGCTGCCGGCGCTGCGGGTGAGGGGGCCGTATTTCGGCCTCACCACGCTGGTCGCGGTCTTGATGCTGCAGAACTTCGTCGTGGTGTTCGCCGATCTGACCGGCGGCGAGATCGGGCTGACGATCCCTGACGTCATCACCATCAATGCTGGCGTCAATTACTGGATCGCGCTCGGCTTCATGACCGTCAGCGCAGCTATTCTTTACGGCTTGTCGCAATCGCCGGTCGGACTCGTGCTGCAGGCGAGCGGGCAGGATCCGGTGCAGGCCGGCGCGCTCGGCTTCAACATCGTCAAGCACAAGCTCGCGGCGTTCATCGTCAGTGCGTTCTTCTCAGGGCTGTCCGGGGCGCTTTTGGTGTTCTACTTCGGCACCGCCTCGGTCGGTACCGTGGTCGACGTCGCGGTCGGCGTGAACGTGATCGTCTCCGCCGTGCTCGGCGGCCGGCGCACCGTGCTAGGGGCCGCGCTGGGCGCGATCTTCCTGATCGTGGCCGGCGAGTTCCTGCGCCCGACCGGCGAGCTTGCGACCTTCATCGTCTCGGCGGTGGCGCTGCTCGTCGTCCTGTTCTTCCCCGGCGGTTTCCTCGGAGCGGCCCTGTCACGCGAGGCGCGCTCCTAAATGGATCAGACTGTGACCACAGCAACGCTCACCGTTCGTGGACTGACCAAGAGATTCGGCGGCCTGACCGCGGTGAAGAACCTCTCGTTCGACCTGCATCCCGGCGAGATCCTCGGCCTGATCGGGCCGAACGGCTCCGGGAAATCAACCGCGATGAAGAGCGTGATGGGCATCGAGCGCCCGACCGCGGGCGAGGTGATCTTCGAGGGCGAGAACGTCGCTGGTCTCCCCGCGCACAAGATCGCGCGCAAGGGCTTCGGCATGGTGTTTCAGCACTCGCGGCCGCTGAATCGGCAGACCGTGCTGGAGAACATCATGGTCGCGCTGCTGCCCGACAGCCTGTTCATGCTGTTTCCCGACAAGGCGCTGACCGAGCGCGCCAAGTGGATCGCTGAGCGCGTCGGCTTGGGCGCGGTGATGGATCGCCGTCCGCCGACGCTGCCGTTTGCCGATCTGCGCCGGCTCGAGCTCGCGAAAGCGATCGCACGTGACCCGAAAGTGGTGCTGGTCGACGAACCGTTCGCGGGTCTCACCAGCGCCGAGGTCGGCATGTTCTCTGCCCTGATCCGCAGCTTCCGCGACGAAGGGCGCGCGGTGATGCTGGTCGACCACAACGTCAAGAGCGTCGCGGCGATGGTCGACCGCGTGCTCGCGATGTATCTCGGCGAGGAGATCACGACCGGCCGTGCCGAGGACGTGATGAAGAACGAGACCGTGCGGCGGGTCTATCTCGGCGGCGCGATCGAAACCCATGCGCGGCCCGAGACCTCGTTCAAGGACAAGGTGCCCTTGTTGCAGGTCGAGAATGTCAGCGTGCATTACGGCAAGGCGCAGGCACTGGAGAACGTCTCGATCCACGTCCATGAAGGCGAGTTCGTCTCCGTCGTCGGCCTCAACGGCGCCGGCAAGACCACGCTGTTCAACACCATCTCGGGCTTCCTGCCTTACACCGGCGAGATCCTGCGCGGCGGCGAGAAGTTGCGCGGCACGGGACCTGCCAAGATCGCCCGCTCGGGCCTCGTGCAGTGTCCGGAATCGCGCGAGCTGTTCGGCGAGATGACGGTGCGGGAAAACCTCGATCTCGGCGGCCAGCATCTCGACGATGCGGCGCGGGCGAAACAGCTCGCCTGGCTGTTCGAGCTGTTCCCGATCCTGAAGGAACGGCAAGGCCAGATGGCGCAGACGCTGTCCGGCGGCGAGCAGCAGATGCTGGCGATCGGTCGTGCGCTGATGATGCAGCCGCAGATCCTGATCCTCGACGAGCCGACGCTGGGCCTGGCGCCCGTCATCCTCGAACTGCTGTCGAAGGCGCTGGAGAAACTGCGCCAGACCACCAAGATCACGGTGCTGCTCGGCGAGCAGAACGTGACATTTGCGCTTCCACATGCCGACCGCGTCTATGTGCTGGAGCACGCGCGGATCGTCTGGGAGGGCGATCCGGGCCGGTTCGCCGCGGAGGCCGGCAAGGATTTTCTCTGACGTTCGACGATTTAAAAACAAGAAAGCAAAGCAAGGGAGATCATCATGTCACGCTATTCAACCGCCACCCGTGCGAGCCTGTTGGCGACTGCGCTCGCGCTGTGCCTCGCGGCGCCGGCCTATGCGCAGTCCAGCGATCCGATCAAGATCGGTGTCATCGCCGAGGTGCAGTCGATCGCGGGTGCGGCAACCCCTGGCGGAGCGCAGATCGCGGCGGACGAGATCAACGCCAAGGGCGGCGTGATGGGCCGCAAGATCGAGATCGTCACCTACGACAACAAGAGCTCGTCGGCTGATTCGGTACGCGCGTTCCAGCGCGCGGTCAGCGAGGACAAGGTCTCCGCCGTGATCGCGAGCTACATCAGCGAGGTCGTGCTGGCGCTGGAGCCGTGGGCTTCGCGGCTGAAGATGCCGCTGATCACGCCCGGCGCCGCCTCGAACGAGATCACCAAGGCCATTCACAACGACTATGAAAAGAACAAGTACACCTTCCATGGCTATCTGACCTCGGCCGCGCAGGCCCAGATCGTCTGCGACGCCGCCAAGGAGCTCCTGGTCGACCAGCTCAAGTTCAAGTCGGCGGCGATCATGAGCGAGGACGCGGCGTGGACCAAGCCGCTCGACATCGGCTACGAGGCCTGCCTGCCGAAGGCCGGCCTGAAAGTGGTCGAGCACATCCGCTTCTCGCCCGACACCACCGACTTCACGCCGATCTTCAACAAGATGGAAGCCGCCAAGCCTGACGTGATCGTCACCGGCATCTCCCATGTCGGCGTGCAGCCGACGGTGCAGTGGAAGAACCAGCAGGTGCCGATCCCGATGTTCGGCATCAGCGCGCAAGCGCTGAGCCCGACATTCTGGGGCGACACCAACGGCGCGGCCGAAGGCGTGCCGTCGCTCGCGGTCGCAACGCCCGACGTTGCGGTGACGCCGAAGACAAAGCCGTTCGCGGCCGCCTTCAAGGCCAAGTTCGGCACGCCGCCGGCCTATACCGGCTACACCGCCTATGACGAGGTCTACATCATCGCGGAAGCGATCCAGCGCGCCGGCTCGACCGATCCGGACAAGATGGTCGCCGAGCTCGAGAAGACCGACTTCGAGGGTACGATCGGCAAGATCCAGTTCTACGGCAAGAACGACGAGTTCACCCACGGCATCAAGTCTGGCCCCGGCGCGGTCACCGGCCTCGTCTTCCAGTGGCAGAACGGCAAGCAGATCACGGTCTGGCCGAAGGCGATTGCGGAAGGCAAGCTGAAGTTTCCGGACTTTGTGAAGCTGTCGCAGTAAGCCCAGCGCGAGTCATCACGAGAAGCGAGGGGCGGTCACGCGGTGGCCGCCCCTTCTGCTATTTGCGGGTCGGCGGTGCCGCCTGGATCGTCGGCGCGGCAGCCGCGAGCAGCGCGGCGCGATCGCCGTTGCGCGGCGGATAGATGCGCTGCTGGTTGATGGTCTGCTTGGTAAGCTTGGCGGCGGCGCCTGTCGTGTGCACCTCGCGGTCCCAGCCGGTGGTGTAGAGCGCGCCCCAGGCGCCAAGGTCGAGCACCGTCACATACCAGTCGATATTGAGCGGCAGCAGTGGCTCCCCGAACAGGTCGGCCACGACGTTGTGCCCAGCAAAGCGGCCCATCGGTCGCGCGAACTGGCAGGACATCACGGTCGGATGCGCGCCGTCGATCAGGCAGGCGGCGACGTCGCCGGCGGCGAACACGCCCTCGAGGCCCTCGACCCGCATGGTGTGATCGACCGCCAGCCGGCCGAGCGCGTCGCGCTTGCCCGGCAGCATCGCGGCGAGGGGGCTCGCGCGCATGCCGGCGCACCACACTACGGTCTTCGTCGCAATGATCTCGCCGCTATCAAGCGTGATGCTGTCGGCGCCGACGGCATTGACCCTGACATTCAGCCGCGTCTCGACGTCGAGCGCGGCGAGCGCCTCGTTGATCACCGGACGGCCATGCGCACCGAAGGTCGCACCGACCACAGGATTGGGATCGATCAGGATAACGCGATGATCGCCCGTGATGCCGGCGTGCGCGAGTTTGGCCGGCATCTCGGCCGCGACCTCGATCCCGGTGAACCCCGCGCCGACGACCGCGACCGTTGAACGCTCCGGCGATGGCGCTTGCTTGCCGAGCGCAGCCAGATGCGCGTCGAGCCGCATGGCTGCTTCATAGGTGTCGACGTCGAAGCCATGCGCGGCAAGGCCTGATATGGCCGGGCGGACCAGCTCGCTGCCGGTCGTCAGCACCAGCCGGTCGTAAGTCAGCGTGTCAGCGCCGGAGCCAGTTTTGACCGCGACCTCGCGCTTCGCCGGATCGATTGCCGTGACCTCGGCTACGATGTGCCTGACGTCCACGGGATCGAGTAGCTCCTTGAGCGGCAGCGCGACGTCGCCGAGATCGACCTCGTAATTGCGCACCCGGATGTTGTGATAGGCGTTGCGATCGACGACGAGGATCTCGGTGTCCGTTGCCCGCGCGCCGATCTCATCACGCATGCGGGCCGCACCGAGCGCGGCCCACAGCCCGGCAAAGCCGGCCCCCAGCACCAGGATGCGTTCCATTGCTCCCTCCGATCTTGCGTCGGAGGGAGCTTGCCTGCGCTCGCGAGGTCAAATCAAGTGGGAGAGGGCGCGTGAGGTCGCCTTACGTTCCCGGCCGCGACACCTCGGTCTCCTTGCTGGTGATGAATTCCAGCAGCACGGGGATGCCTTCCTTGGTCTTCTGGATGCCGCGCTTGATCGCGGGGATGATGTCTTCGGGCTTGGTCACCCGCTCGCCATAACCGCCGAAGGCGCGGGCCATCGCGGCGTAATCGCCGGAGATGTCGGTCGAACGATATTTCTCGGTCGAGATCGGCATCACCTTCAGCTCGATCGCCATCGAGAAATTGTTCAGGAGGATCGACATGATCGGAATCCGCTCGCGCACCGCGGTCTCGAAGTCCATACCCGTGAAGCCGATCGCGGCGTCACCCCAGACGTTGATGCAGAGCTTGTCCGGTTTTGCCAGCTTGGCGCCCATCGCGAGGCCGAGACCGTAGCCGAGCTGCGTGGTCTTGCCCCAGCCGATATAGGACAGCGGCTCGACCGATTTCCAGAACGGCGACAGCTGGTCGCGCGGGCTGCCGGCGTCGTGCGTGATGATCGTGTTATGGATGTCGACGGTGTGCTGCAGGTCCCACAGCACGCGGTAGGGATTGAGCGGCGCATCGTTGTGCGTCAGCTTCGGCATCCATTTGGCGAGCCATTCCTTGTGGGAGGCGGCGATCTCCTCGGCAACCGCGCCGGCGTTGCGGTCCGCGGTCACGGACTTGCCGATCTCCTCCAGCAGTGCGTCGAGCACGAGGCCGGCGTCGCCGACCAGGCCGATTTTGGCCTCGACATCCTTGTTGATGTGGTTCGGATCGAGCGTCGAATGGATGATGGTCTTGCCTTTCGGCATCGCGATGCCGAACGAAGTCTCGGTGAAGGAGCAGCCGATGCCGAAGATCACGTCGGCCTCAGCCAAAAACTTCGGCACCGCGCGCGGCACCGCAAGGCCGCCGGAACCGAGCGACAGCGGATGTGTCTCCGGGAATGACGATTTGCCGCCGAGGCTCGTGGTGACGGGGATTGCGAGCCGTTCGGCGAGCCGCTTCAGCTGCGGCCAGGCCTTCGCATAGTGCACGCCCTGGCCGGCATAGATCACTGGGCGCTTGGCGTTGATAAGCAGCGCAGCGGCCTCTTTCACATGGACGGGATCGGCGCCGTAGCGGGTGCGCAGCACCGGCGTGTAGTTGAGCGGCTCCGGCACCTCCTCGTTCCACATGTCGGCGGGGATCTCGACGATCACGGGCCCGCCGCGGCCGTTCTTCAATTTGGTGAAGGCGCGGCGGAAGATGTTGCCGACTTCAGCTGCGATGTTGATCGGCTCCGAGGATTTCGAGAACGCCTTCATCGCCTGGCTGGAGTTGAAATTCGGATCGATGTTGGCAAGACGGCGCGCATAGCCCATCGGCAGCACCAAGACGGGGACGGATTCGCCGTAGCATTGCGCGACGCCGCCCATCGCATTTTCGGCGCCCGGGCCGTGCTGCATGCAGAACGCGCCGATCTTCTCGCCCGAGGTGACGCGGGAGATCGCGTCCGCCATGTGCACGCCGATGCGCTCCTGACGCACCATCACGGGGCGGATGTCGGCGGCGGCCGCGTATTCGATCAGATGGTTGACCGGATAGCCCGTGAGGATCTCGATCCCCTCGCGCTTCATGATTTCCGCGATCGCGGTGCCGAGCTTCATGACGGTCACTCCCTTTGGATGCGGCCGGTTCGTTCCGGCCTCGTTGTCGTCCTGTCCGATAAAGGAACAGGATTCCGCCGACGGGTAAAGCCGAGCGGCGGGCCGGATCGGGTAGTCCTGATATGCGTTTACGCCCAATCGCGGGCGGATTCCGCGCGCGGCGGCACCATGATGCAGGCAAAACTGGCAGCGAATTTCTGCGCAGCCCTTAAGCGATCGTTCATCCTTTCCCTCAATGGGCCGTCAACCAATGTGGCCTAGTTTTGCTGGCATATTACTACGGCGCGGGAGACAAAGCCGCGAGCGTCGGACAGGAGCTTTTCATGTACGCGTTGCTGGCAAGGTTTCTGCGAGATGAGGTCGGGGCGACCGCGATCGAATACGCCATCATTGCTGGCGGCATCAGCATCGTGATCGTCGCCGGCGTCAGGGGTATCGGCACCCAGGTGGCGGGCCAGTTCACGGCCGTCAGTTCGGCATTCAAGTAAGCCGCTGCAAGTAAATCGCTGCAAGTAAGCGCCGGGAGGCGCCGCTTCATCGCGTTCCCGATTTAGCCGTCTCGGCCGTCTTCATTCAACGCGCGCAGCATCGGCATGCGCGCGAAGGTCAGCCAGCCTTCTTCCGCGCCGCGGTGCCCTGCGCACGCGTCGTCTTCTCGGCCTTCTTCGGCTCGGGCTTGGCGATCTCCTTGGGCTCGCGCTTGCCGCTGCCCGAGATCGGCAGCAGCATCTCGCGCTGGCCCTCGATGCGCTTCTTCGGCTTCTTGCCCTTCGCCGCCTTTGCTTCATTCTTGGCCGGCGCGGCCTGCTTCTCGTTGGCGAGGCTCTTCTTCAGCGCGTCCATCAGGTTGATGACGTTGCCGCTGGCCTTGGCCGCGGGCTTGGCGATCTTGATGCCGTTGCGCTTCTGGTTGATCAGGTCGATCAGCGCCTGCTCGTAACGGTCCTCGAACTCCTCCGGATCGAACTCGGCAGACTTCTGCTCGACGATGTGCTTGGCGAGATCGAGCATGTCCTTGGTGATCTTCACATCCTGGATGTCGTCGAAATATTCCTTCTCGCTGCGTACCTCATAGGGGTAGCGCAGCAGCGTGCCCATCAGCCCGTTGTCGAGCGGCTCGAGCGCGATGATGTGCTCGCGATTGGTCAGCACCACGCGGCCGATCGCGACCTTGTCCATGCTGCGGATGGTTTCGCGGATTACCGCGAAGGCGTCGTGGCCGACCTTGCCGTCGGGCACGAGGTAATAGGGGCGGATCAGATAGCGGCTGTCGATCTCGCTGCGCGGCACGAATTCGTCGATCTCGATGGTGCGGGTCGAATCCAGCGCGATGTCGTCGAGCTCTTCCTTGGTGACCTCGATATAGGTGTCGGTGTCGACCTTGTAGCCCTTCATGATGTCGTCGGTTGCGACTTCCTCGCCGGTCTCCGCATCGACCTTGGCGTATTTGATGCGGTGGCCGGTCTTGCGATTGATCTGGTTGAAGGAGACCTTCTCGGTATCCGACGTCGCCGGGTACAGGGCAACCGGGCAAGTCACGAGCGAAAGGCGCAAAAAGCCCTTCCAGTTGGCGCGAGGGGCCATGGGCGGAAACTCCGATTACGCAACCGACGGAACGGTCGAGGATAACACCGGGAACCCCAGTTTGAAACAACACGGCCCGGTGAATCTCGTAACGGCGTTAACCGTGGCCTCTAGCCTGCGCCCGTTTGACGCGGTGGGCGGGATCGCCGCCAACGGTTCGGAACGTCACGCCGGATCGCGCGTCGGCCTTGCGCAGGGGAGCGGCAATCGCCGGAATTACAGAGCAGGCAGGTCCCGTGGCAGCGGAACGGCACGGTCCGATCATTGAAACCTCGACCGCGGCGCGCCAGGCCGAGCCCGGACCGTCGGTTCTCGTGCTGCTCGCGGCCTCGACCGGGCTTGCCGTCCTGATCCTCGGCATTGTCCGGTTCGTCGTCTTCCGCGTGTAGCGCTGTATCCTTGCTCTCGCATGCGAGGTCTTCAATGTTAAATAGCGATGCGGGCGGAGCGTGGCGCCATGCGCCCGCGACAATGCGTGCGGGTCGATTCCGCCTGCCTCTCGCGCCAGCCGTCCAGGCACGGCGAACCTTGTGTGATGCGTGATGCAAATCTGCCCGAGTGGAATGCTCTCGAACCAAGAATTTCGGTTCAACGATGCCCCGCGGCTTCACGAGATTTTGCAATGATGATCTGTGATGCAGCGCGCGAATTGCTCACGCGGCGCGTCACGAGATCATCGAAATTGACTGCTAGCTGATTTGAATCAGATGCGTCTTGAGCTTGAGATGTTGTATCGGCAAGAAGAAAAAAACTCGCTGTTGGTGCGCCTCAAGGAGAAAAGCGCATCGGGTGTCTTCGTCGGACTGACTGTGCTGGCGATGGCGGGGTGGATTTATCTTCTCAGCTCGATGTTTCTGAAATTCATGCTCTGGTGGTTCTCCTGAGATCGTTCGCGAGAACAACTCCAATTGGCGCCCGATCATTGTTGCGCCGTTCGATTGCATAAAAATTCCAGCGGCTGAACAATCTTTCGGCGCGCCCAATCATGATGTCGTCACAAGTCCGAATGTTAATAACATAGGGGCGAATGTGGATGACTGTGATGCTTTCTCCTGTTCTCATTCTCGCGGCGGCATTCGTCGCAGGTTTCTTCTCCGGCTTCGCCGCGCGCTCGTGGCGATCGCATCGGCGCCGCGCGCAATACCGGATCTATGCGCCTTATGTGGCGCCGTCGGCCGCCAGATCGTCGAGACGGGAACAGCCGGTCAGCGCATTCGGCCATATGCGCCGGGCGTTCTAGCGGGCTAGTTCGATCGAGGTAGCGCAACAGTGGGGTGAGTTGGGGTTGGCGTGCGATGCGCAATCGGTCATCTTGTCTGCGTTACGGCAGCCGGGCTGGGTGTCGGCTTGGTCTTGCCGTCGGCTCTCCGCAGCGTGAGGGAACTTGCACAGCATGAGTGATCTCAGGGGGCATTCGCCGAGGCGGTATGTCGTCGATGTCAGTGGCCGGCGCGTGCTGGTCGGTCTCACGCTTGAAGAGACGTCGGAGTTCGAGGGTCTGGACTCAGCGTTGCCGGACGGGGAAGAGGAGCGGCAAGGGCTCGTGCCGTCCGCCGGCGAGGGCCGGTGGCTGGAACTCTACGTCAAGCATGATAAGGCCTGGATCAAATGGAAGGCCGATCTGAGTGCCGGGCACGAGCGCAATTCACCCTTTTTTAACTAAGACCGGGCGATTTTTGACCTATCCTGCCTGAATGGGCCCGAACCGGATACTGACAGATGTTTCAGCTGTTTTTGCGGGCTCGCGCGAATGACCTGATTGGGTCGCGCCGCGGCGAGGAAGGTTTCAAGGCTCGCTCGGCCGAGCGCGACGCCGAGACCGATCGTGCCCGGATCGGATCGATCATGGCCGCGATCGATGGCGCGCTACAGGCAGCCGAAAGCGAGCAATCCGGCCTTGGCCGTCGCGTCGACGACGTTCTGGCCCGCGCCGCGGTGACGCTCGGCAACGGCACCGATGAGTATCTGGAGCGCGAGGCGCTTGACAATCATCATCAGGACCTGTTTGACGCCGAGATCCTCAACGGCCAGCGTCGGCTGAAGGAATTGGCGACCGAGATTGCGCACTTCAAGTTCCTGAAGGCCGCGGTACTGAGCCGCTTTCCGGACTACAAGGCTGCGGCCGCCGGCAACTGAGGTGCCTTGCGGTCGACGCGAAGGCGGAAGAGGCCGCCGCGTGTGATGGCGCTTTCGGCAGCTTCGGCGCAAGGCGAAAGACACAGGCAGGACGTGGTGATCGCAGGCAATCTACTCGTCACGGGCTGCGCCGGCTTTATCGGCTTCCATCTGGCGGAGCATCTGCTGCGGGCAGGGCAGCCGGTCATCGGCATCGACAATCTGAACCAGTATTATGATCCGGCGCTGAAGCGCGCGCGGCTCGATCTGCTCAAGCAGCACCCCGGCTTCACCTTCCTCGAGCTCGACCTCGCCGATCGGGCCGGGATGAAGGCACTGTTCGAGCGTTATCGCTTCGAGGTGGTGGTGCATCTCGCCGCACAGGCCGGCGTGCGCTATTCGCTGCAGAACCCGCACGCCTATGTGGATTCCAATCTCGAGGGCTTCCTCAACATCCTCGAGGGCTGCCGGCATACCGCCTGCAAGCACCTGCTGTTTGCGTCCTCATCGTCGGTCTACGGCGCCAACACCAAGCTGCCGTTCTCGATCCACGACAATGTCGATCATCCGGTCAGCCTGTACGCCGCGACCAAGAAGGCCAATGAGCTGATCGCCCATTCCTACAGCCACCTCTATCGCATTCCGACGACCGGGCTGCGTTTCTTCACCGTGTACGGTACGTGGTATCGGCCGGACATGGCGCTCTATGCGTTCGCGGACGCGATCACGCAGGGCAAGCCGATCCAGCTGTTCAACAACGGCAATATGCGGCGCGACTTCACCTATGTGGATGACGTGGTCGAGGCGATGGTGCGGCTGATCGGCCGCCCGCCCGAGGGCGACACCGGCTGGTCCGGAGCGCATCCCGATCCGGGGTCGAGCACGGCACCTTGGCGGGTGTACAATATCGGCAACTCGCGGCCGGAAGACCTGATGCATGTGGTGGCGCTGCTCGAGCAGGGCTTTGGCCGGCAGGCCGAAAAGCAGTTGCAGCCGATGCAACCTGGGGATGTCCTGGAGACGTCAGCCGACGTCTCCGACCTCGAGCGCGAAATCGGCTTCCGGCCGCAGACACGGATCGAGGACGGCATTGCCAGGTTTGTCGCTTGGTACCGGGACTATCACGACGTCGATCGGACGTAGTGCTCCTTCCGAATCCGGGCGCGATAAAAGCCGGTTCGGCATGGAACGGAGTCTTGTCATGAGAGTTATCTCTGGTTTTGCGATCGCTCCTGCCGTGATTATCATCTCGGGCATCATCGTTCCGGCGCACGCGATCGACGTCAAAGTGGCACGCGCCTGCGATGCTTTGGTGGCGAAGGCATTTCCACCGCTGCAGCCCGGCAATCCGGCCTCCGGCAGTGCCAAGGGCGGCGCCAAGGCCCAGCGGGACTATTTCAACAAGTGCGTCGCCAATGGCGGCAAGATGGACGACGACGCGTCTGCTAATTCGAAATAGCAGGCATCGCGATGCGCATTCCGAATTAGCGATGCTTATGACGATTCGTGACGCTCAGCTGTTTGCCTGGTGATCGTGCAAAACATGTGGAATCAAGCGGCAAACGCATCAATGCGCGCCCGCTCTCCATGCAAACCGGACGCATCAGTCCGCTCATTTGAATTAGAATAGAGCTATCGTGTTTGAATTCGCTGGAGACGAATATCGCGCCTGCTCGGCTGTCGCGCGCGGAAACATTTCGTCGCATCGCTCGGAACGGGATCGGGCCGCCAGACGCCGCTTCAACATTCGCAACCGGTCGCAACACTCTGCGATCCTTGATGAGTGGGGATAGCAGATTTTGCGTCGATGGAGCAGGCTTGGTGGAATATCTTGTGCGCAGCGGAGCGTGTCCTCATCGCGTCGTCGCCGTAACGCGGCGATATTGTGATCCCAGGCCAACGCGCGTCCAGCAGCTCAAGCCACGGCGCTTATCGATGTTCGCCTAGCGATTTCATGCGCTTGGTCGAATTTCCGATCTTCGCTGATTTGCGTTGTCTGGTTGCGCGCCTTATCGCTGCCGCGGCTGTCGCATCTCCGCGACACATTCAGGCCATCGATCGAACGCTTCGCGATCAGGTTGTGGAACCTGATTGAGAAAAATTAACGCGGAGCCATGTTTGTCGCAAACCTGCCCCATTAGCCGCATTCCATGTGCGCGGAATAACTCTGTCATCGAAACTTCAATCACATCGCTCATACCCTTAACCGCAGAGCGAGGGCGCGCCATGAAGCAGCACAAGATTCAACATTTGCATCAGCCGATCGAAGAGGCGTTGCTCGCGACCAATCAATCGCTGCGCAACGAAGTCGTTGCGCTGATGCTTGATATCGCCGAACTGCGTGAAATCCACGAGCGCCCGAGCTCGTCGCGTTCGTTCGGCATGTCCCGTGAGCAGAACACCCCGCGTGTCGCGCTGCGCCGGGTCCACAGCTAAAATCCGTCAGCCCATTTCTCACTGAGCAGAATTTGCGGCCACATCCAAGCCATTCGGCGAGGATGCTGGCGCGCTTGCTGCTGCGGGCAATCAATTTCAGATTGAAGTATGCTCCGGCCCGCCGCTCGTGATGGCGAGTTGACGGGCATTTGCTACGAAAGGTTGCAGTCGCGCGGGGAGGGACAGTCAGTGTTCCTGCCGCACGGGCTTGTGCGTCACCACATCGGAGAGGCGCTCGCGCAGGATCCAGGTCTGCAAGACCAGCTCGACGGCGGTATGCCGGAGCTCGGAATTCTCTGCGACCAGGCGTTCCAGGGCCTCGGCTGCCTCATTGGATGCGGATTGGTTCCCCTCGAAGACCTTGAGACGCGCCATAGTGTCGATCCCCGTAAAATTTGTTGGTCAGAGGCTGGCTCTGACAAGCGTCAGCACAGAATGGTTCGCAGATCGTCGGGCGGTCTTGGGTCCGCCTGATGGCCCTGGGTGGGAAAGTGCTTAATCGATAATTCGTGGATCGCGTTATGAGCGTTAGATGTCGTGAAAATAGTCCTCAAATATGTTGAAACTCTCATGACACCTAACGACTTCGTAACTACTGCTGCGCGTGCAGGCCCGCAAGCGGTCGCGGGCGAAAGCCGCGCGATTAATTTGTTATAATTTTGTGAAACTCTCGCTTGACTGGTGGCGGTGATATCACAGAGGAGCATGGTGCCCTCACAATCTGTCGCGGGACCGATTGGACATTCTCATTTGCTTCTCATGGGAGAATGCAAACGGTGCGCCAGTTATTCAGATCAAAATCTCATACCCAAAAAGTCGTATAACTTTTTTTATCGTCCCCCTTCTGCGCAGGAATATTGCTCAGATATTTCAGTAAATACCTTGCAGCTTCGGCGTTTCTTCGCACAATGCGGTGCTGCCGACGGCAAGCTTGAGGCTCCCGAAAGACCCCCGGGGAAATCCTCAATTTGAATTCCTGTTGCATTTACATAGCTTATAGGCCATGCGATTATTGCTAATCTAGGGGGCAATGAGATGACCAATGAGGCGTCATTCAACTGACGAGATCAGTTCCAAGGTCAAGCAGGCCGAGGAACTCATGGCGCGGGGGCAGTCACAAGCCCAAGCGTGCAAGGTGCTGGGCGTTAGCGTGATGACATTTCACCGCTGGCGTAAGCAGGAGGCCGCGCGCGGCCACTCGGCGAATGGTACTGTTACCGAGTTCGCTGCTCACACCGAAGATCGAGATGGGATCCCCCCCGCCCGCAACCGTATTGACGAATTGCGGCTGGAAAATGAACGGCTGCGCCGGATTGTGACCGACCTGCTGCTCGAGAAAATGAAGATCGAGGAGAAGCTTGCGCTCAGATCCAGCGGCGGGAACGGTTTGCCCCGCCGTGGTGAGGTGCAGAGCTGACGATAGGCTGATCCGTTAGTGGATTCGTGAGGGCCTGGGCGCCAGCAACAGCTGGTCGCTCAGATGCGCTTTTTCTGAGCGTGCGCGCAGCTCTTCGAGGATTGGACGCAGTCTGGCCTGTGCGAGGTCCAGACCATTGACGATGTCCTGATTCGGCATTTCGGCCGGAAAGCGCGCCGATCGCAGCTTTGTTTCGACTGCTTTGACGAGCAGCTCGACGTCGTCGCGATGTTGACCCGCGACGAGTTCGGCGCCCATCAGGCGGATCAAGTGAAGGAGGGCCACAAGCGCGGCCTCGGTTTCGCCAGCCGTTGAACTCATCGATGCTCTCTGCCTGATATTGCCGGCAGGTCTTGCGAGCTCACGACCTGCCTGATATTAAACATATGAATTGTTAACACGAATGTTAATTCCCGATGACCGACCTTTCGGACGCTCGATTAGCGAAGGCACCGGTCAACTTCGGCGCCTTCTCGTTCGCTTTTGCCTCGCTCGAAGCGTTTGCCGTCGCTTTCGAGATGACTATCGTCGTGCTGTCCAGCATCATTGGCGGCGCGGCCTATCATCTGTTTTACTACCACACGGTTTATAGCAACAGCTTCGAGGGTTTTCTAGGGATCGGCGTCCTCGCCGCCATCCTTCACATGTTCGTGGCGAAGTCGCAGGGCCTCTATAACCTGCAAGTGCTGGCCGGCCTCGACCGGCGCTGGAGCAGCTTGCTCGGCGGCTGGCTGCTGGTCGTGCTGCTGATGACCCTGATCATCTTCCTGTTAAAGGTCGGCTCCGGCGTCTCGCGCGGATCGGTGCTGTCATTCGGCCTGATCGGCGGCCTTGGTCTGGTGAGCGGACGCATGCTGCTGCAGGCGCCGCTGCAACGCGCGATCGACCGCGGCATGCTGGCAACGCGCCGTGCGGTCGTGGTCGGGATGGCGGACGAACTGTCGCGCGTGCGGCAAGCGAGCCTGCTGCGCGACTTCGGCCTCAGCGAGGTGCGACGGGTTCAGCTGTCCGGCCAGTCCGACGACGCGACCGATCGCGCGGCCGTCGTCTCGGCCATCCACGCGGCGCGGGAGTGCGGCGCCGACGAGATCATCCTGGCGATGCCGTGGCAGCAGGAGCCGCGGATCCAGTTCGTGTGCGATCAGCTGCGGGCCTCGCCCTTGCCGGTGCGGTTGCTGCCGGATCGGACGGCGGAACGGTTCCTGGCGCTGCGGATGGTGGCGACCGGCCCGATCCCGACGCTGGAAATGCAGCGCTCGCCGCTCACCTCGCTCGAGCGTGCCGGCAAGCGCCTGTTCGACATCGTGGCTTCCAGCGGCCTATTGGTGCTGTTCGCGCCGCTTCTGATCGGAACGGCGATTGCGATCAAGCTCGACTCCCGGGGGCCGATCCTGTTCCGGCAGCGCCGCAACGGGTTCGACGGCAAGCAATTTTATATCCTCAAGTTTCGCTCGATGCATGTGCTCGAGGATGGCGACGTCATCACCCAGGCGCGGCCGAACGATCCGCGGTTGACCGGGATCGGCGCGACGCTGCGCCGACGCAGCATCGACGAGCTGCCGCAGTTGGTGAACGTGCTGCGCGGCGACATGTCGCTGGTCGGGCCGCGGCCGCACGCGCTGGCGCATGACGACAAATATTCCAAGCTGATCGCAAGCTATGCGCAGCGCCAGCACGTCAAGCCCGGCATCACCGGTCTCGCCCAGGTGCAGGGACTGCGCGGGGCGACGCCTGCGATCGAGGACATGCAGCTGCGCGTTGCGCACGACCTCATCTACATCAAGAGCTGGAGCTTCATGCTCGACCTGCGCATCCTGCTCCGCACGGTCGGCGCGGTGCTGCGGCACAAGGGTATCTGACGGCTGTCCGCGCCGCGGTGCGCGTTACTCCGGAATGCTCTGGTTAGCGTCCTTGAACTCGGCCTCGATGATGCGCCGGTTGGCGTCGGACGCCACGCGATAGGCCTGGCCGATCGCGCCCTTCAGCTCCGGCGCGCGGGTCAGGATCAGGCGGATCTGCCGCTGCAGCAGATCGACCAGCTCAACATCGCGCGTGGTGTCGACCTGCGCCAGCAGGAGCAGGCGCGGCGCGATCAGGTCGCTGCGGTTGAAGCCGGTGTAGTAGGACATCTTCAGCGCCTTCGACGCGGTCGGGTTCAGCCAGTCGAACCGCCCGGTTGCCGAAGCGAGGCCGAACCAGGCCCCGGAATCCATCGGCGAGAGCCGCAGCGCGCGCGTGAAGGCGGCTTCGGCCGCCTCGGGCGATGGCTGTAATTCGCTCCAGCCGTCACGCAGCCACAGCTCGCTCCTGACCGCGCCGATATTGGCCGCAAGCGACGGCTTGACGCGCAATGCATCGGCGGCGAGCCACCACGCCGACAACGCCAGCGTCACCGCGCCAATCCCAATTGCCGCCGGCTTGAATGCCGGCGACAGCAGTCGCGCATACCGGCCGATCGTATCAGCCATTGTGTGAGCCTTCGTGCCTGGCCTGTCGCGCGGCGCGGTTGCCGGTCATCAGCAGGGTTCGGCGCGGTCCCTCCAGCTTGACGCAGGTCAGGCGGCCGGTCGCATAGGCGCCGGTGTCGACATTGATGCGGTTGCGCAGCAGCTCGGCCTCATGCACCGGCGTGTGGCCGTGAACCACGACCTTGCCGAAATCCTCTTCCGACACCAGGAAGTCGTCGCGGATCCAGAGCAGGTCTTCCTTGCGCTGCTGGTTGAGCGCGACGCCGGGCCTGACGCCGGCATGCACGAAGAAGTAACGGCTGTGCACGTAGCAGATCGGCAGCGAGCGCAGGAAGGCGAGATGGGCCGGCGGCATCTGGCGGACCAATTGCTGGGCCAGCGCCCGCCGCTCCGCGGCGTCGGGATTGGGCGAGGGGGAGAGCCCGTAGGACATCAGCGTTTGCAGGCCGCCGAACTGCCGCCACTGCGCCAGCACGTCGGGATTGACGAGAAACTCCAGCAGGCACGCTTCGTGATTGCCGAGCAGGCAGATCATGCTGCGGGTGCGGCGGCGTTGCTCGAGCATGGCGATCACATCGCGCGAATCCGGTCCGCGATCGATGTAGTCGCCGAGAAACACCTGGACCGGCCGCGCCGGTCGCGACTTGCGGATATCGGCATCGATGCGTGCGCAGATCTCGTGCAGCAGATCGGCATGGCCGTGGACATCGCCGACGGCGTAGATGCAGCTCTCATCGCCCTCGTCATGGTCGAGGTCGCCGGTCTGGCCGACAAGACGCCGGAGGAGGCTGCGCATCTGCCGTCTAACCCGCCTGCAGCCGTGGACGGCTGATGCGCTGGGCCAGTCCTGTTCCGATCACGGCTCCCAACACGATCACTCCGGGCAGCGCCGGCAATTCCGGCAAGGTGAAGACGGCAAGCGCCAGTGTCAGCAACACGGCCGCGGCCGCCGCGGAATAAGACCAGTCACGGCCGCGATTGCGTGCGCCGACCGTGAATGCCGCGATGCCTGCGACCGTAACCGCGAGTAACGTCCAGAACATGGCGGAACCGAACTGCGCGATCAAGGCGGCCGCGCTGGTCGCGACCACCGGCCGCGTGGTTGCGCCTTGCCAGTCCATGTAGGTCGAGGCCAGCATTGCCGTGGTGCCGGCGCCGCTGCCGAGCGCGGGCAGGTCGGCGAGCAGGTTATGGGTCGATTGCACGAGCTCGGCCGGCGCATCGGCGAAGGCGATGGCAAGCGGGACATCCGGATGACGGTTGGCGACCGCCGTCGCCAGCGCGATCAGCGCGATCGCCGCCGCCGCAGCAGCGCTGCTCCAGCGATGCAGATGAAGTTTTCGCGCGGCGAACGTCATCAGCACGAGCGCGATGCCCGCAGCGAGCGCGATCGCGGCGCCGCGACGCCCATACCAGCAGGCGCAGATGGCGCACAACAGCGCGCTCGTGGCAAAGAGCCGGCGCAACTGCGCCAACCGCGCCTGCGTGCGGTTATCGCCGTGCCCGCCGCCGCCATCGAGCGCGCGCGCCAGGCTGAACGGGACGCCTGTGAGAACGATCAGCAGGAAGCCGTTCGCCGTCTCATCGCGCGCAGCGCTGGCCGCGCCCAGCCACGTCTTGAGCGGATCGCTGTTCGATAGCAGGATGAGCCCCGCAACCGCCGCCGTCGCGGCAACGCTGCGGGCCACCCTGTCGGCGCGGCGGGCATCGATCGCGATCGCCACGGCGGTGATCATCACTGACAGAAATGAAAGCCAGACCAGCAGCGCGCCAAGGCTTGCGCCGGTATCGATCGTGATGCTGCCGGTCTGCGATACGCCGAGCGTTTCGCCGGCGAACTTCCACACCGGATTTGCCAGCGCCGGCAGCGGCAGCATCTGGAGGACGATCCAGAGCATCGGTACCAGCGCTGCAGCAATTGCGGGGCCGGCGACCGATTTCAGGAACGACAATTCACCGGGACGGATCGCCGTCAGGCTTGCCAGCAGTCCGAGCGACGTTGTGGCACCGACCAGACCGGTGGCAAGCGATCCGTCGATCAAGCCAAACGGAATCGACGCGCCGATCAGGATGCAGATGAAAGTCGTGACGTTCCACACGAGAGGGGCGAGTCCTGAGGAGGAGGATCCTGCGGAGGATGAGAACGCGAGGCAGCGGGATGCCCCGGGCTCGCCGCGAGGTCAATGGGAATCGGGCGCGCCAAATCAGGCAGTGTTATGCGGCGCTATTGCGGGCGGCGCAGGGCGAGCAGCGGCGTCGGGCTGCGGAACCAGCGCGACCAGACCAGCGGCGCGAAGCTGCTTGCGAGATAGCCGCCTTGCAGCGCCACCATCGCGATGACCATGCACAACAGGGGTTGCGACCACGCGCCGCCGATCACGACGAGCAGCGCGAGCTCCGCAAGCGCCACCGGCGCCAGCACCAGACAGTGCTGGCGTAGCCCGAGCACGGCGCCGCCGATCAAATTGCCGAGGAAAACAAATAACATAACCAAACCCTGCGCCCGCATCCTAGCGAGCCGGGTGCTAAGCCGGGGTTAATCCGGTGCTCGGAAATCCGCCGAATGCGGCGCCGGCAGGCGTCGCATGCCGGCAGTTATGTTATTCGATTAACATTCAGAACGGACGCAAGTCGCCATAGCTATAGGCCGCCCAATAGTCGCGGCCGCCATACGGTCCGTAGGCGCCATAGAGCGGGGCGCACGAATACCGGTCCGGACAGCCATGCCAGCACACCCGCTTCCACTGGCAAACATCGCCGTGACAATATTGCAGCCGCTGGCAATTGCCGCTGACCCGCTCGACGGCGCGCGGGGCTTTATAGACGCCTAGTTCGGCGGCAAAAACGCCTGAGCCGCCAAGCAGGAAGGCGGCCGCTCCCAAGGCAATCATTAGGGACTTCATGCGGGCCATCGAACCCTCAATCGGTTAACACAAACTATCTCATTCACAGATAACTGGAACGTCACACGAAATCAAAGCCGGAGTGATGTCGCGCCGGGTCTTTGTTGTACGGCGGTGCGCCGGTGTCGCCGAATTGCCGCACCTTGCTAACATTATTTATCAATTGCACTGCAATATATCACGGAACCTTGTGATTGTGATAATCGGCGTGTTACGGCACGGCCGGAGTATTTGAATGTCGCGTGCGAATTTCATTCGGGTGATGTTATTGCTTGCGGCCGCCTGCTGGGTCGGCGGTTGCCATTACATGCCGACCAACGGTCCGACCAGCTCTGATGTCCTTGCCGGCCAGAAGGACGCGGAAAGCCTGCCCTATGCGATGGTGAAGATCACGCCGCAGGTCGAGAACGTGCTGGCGTCGTTCGCGCCGCAACTCGCCGGCGGCATTCAGGGCCCGCCACCCAAGGACATCCATTTCGGTATCGGCGACGTCGTCAGCGTCACGATCTTCGAAGCCGCCGCCGGCGGTCTGTTCATTCCGGTCGAGGCCGGCGTGCGTCCCGGCAACTACATCACACTGCCGAACCAGAACGTCGATACCGACGGCAACATCTCGGTGCCTTATGCCGGCGCGATCCGCGCCAAGAACCGCACCCCGGCCGAAGTGCAGCGCTCGATCGTCGATGCTCTGAAGAATCGCGCGATCGAGCCGCAGGCCGTGGTCGCCCTGATCGAGCAGCGCACCTCGCTGATCTCCGTGCTCGGCGAGGTCAATACGCCGAACCGCTTCCCCGCCAACGCCGCAGGCGAGCGTGTGCTCGATTCGATCACGCGCGCCGGCGGCCCGAAAGGGCAGGGTTTCGACACCTGGGTGATGCTGGAGCGTGACGGCAAGCGCACCACCGTGCCGTTCGGCCAGTTGGTCTACGAGCCCAAGAGCAACATCTACGCGCATCCCGGCGACACCATCTATGTCTACCGCGAGCCGCAGACCTTCGTCGCCTTCGGCGCCTCGGGCGCGCAGGGTCAATTCAATTTCGAAGCCTGGCGCATCTCGCTCGCCGAAGCGGTCGCCAAGGCGGGCGGCCTGAACGATTCCTCGGCCGATCCGGCCTCGGTGTTCGTCTATCGCGGCGAGCTGCCGGAAGTCGCCGCCAAGCTCGGCATCGACGTCAGCAAATATTCAGGGCCGATCATCCCGGTCGTCTACAACATCAATTTCCGCGATCCGGCCGGCTATTTCCTGGCCACGCGTTTCCAGTTGCGCAACAAGGACGTGCTCTATGCGTCGAACGCGACCTCGGTCGAGGACGCCAAGCTGATGCAGCAGATCCGCCTCGTCACCGCAACGGTGAACGATCCGATCGTGGCCGCCTACAACGCAACCTTACTTCGTAATTCGATCAAGCTTGCGCCCTGATATTGGGGCGTGAGCCGGCCCGGCCGGCTTCATGACACGTCTACGATTACCTTCCGCCGCGGGCGAGATGACGGCGTTGCCGCGGCCGGTGCGCTGGTCGTCGTGGCTGTTCTGCGCCGTCGTTGCGCTGGCGCCGTTGCCGCTCGGCTCGGTCGGGGCCGTCGCACCCGCGATCTGGTCGATCCTGCTCGGGATCGCACTGCTCGGGGTGCTGCCGATGCGCCTGCGCGGCAGCCAGCTCGCGATCCTCGCGGTGACGGCGCTGTTGACGGCGCTCGCCGTGCTGGTGCTGCACGAGCAATCGGCGCTCCGGCCCTGGCTCGGCGCAGCGCCGAACGAGCTGTGGGCGGAGGCCGGCAAATTGCTGCCCGCCGAGCTACCGCCGGTCGTGACGATCGCAACCAATCTGCCGTTTTATTCCGCTGGCCTCGGGATCGTCTGCCTGCTTGCCTTTGCCATCGGCGTCGTGCTCGGAGCCAATCGCATCCTTGCGCGCGGGCTATTGCGGGCGGTGGCGCTCGCGGGCCTTGCCTATGCGATCTGCGGCATCGTCACGTTCGCGATCGATCCGACCCGGATCTATCTGCTGCACGAGAAGCAGGCGCAGCTGGAGTGGCTGACCTCGCCGTTCGTCAACCGCAACACCGCTGCCATCTATTATGGTTGTTGTGCCCTGATCTGGCTGCTGTTCTGCTGCGAGCTGATCGAGCGGCATTGGCCGTCGCGGCGGGCGAGCCTGCCGCGCCTATTGGCGCGCTTCGACAGGCCGGCGCGGCGCCGGCTCGCCGGCCATGCGTTCGGCTGGCTCATTTGCCTGATTGCAATGTTTCTGACCGGATCACGCGGCGGGGTCGCGATCTCGCTGCTGGCTGCCGTCGTCGCGGCCGCGCTCCTGTTTCGCAAGCGGATGCCGCGCCGCTACGGTCTGATCGTGGCGCTCGGCATCGGCAGCCTGGTCGCACTCGCTTTGCTGCAATTGCTCGGCGGTGGCGTCGGCGCGCGCTTCAGCACGATGGGCCTGTCGGACGAGGGACGGTTCTCCACGTATCGTGCGACGTTACGGATGATCTGGGACCATCCCTGGCTCGGCGACGGGTTCGGATCCTTCGAATGGGTTTATCCGGCCTATCGCACCGACGACATCTCGCTGCGCGGGACCTGGAACCGGGCGCACAACAGTTGGCTCGAGCTCGTGTCCGACGGCGGAATGTTAATGGCCGGCGCTGTCATGATCGCGCTGCTCGCAGCGTTCGGCGTGCTCGCGCATGGCGTGCGGACCCGCCGCCGCGACGTCATCGTACCGCTTGCGGCGCTGTGCGCATCGGCTGCCGGCGCGCTGCATTCGATGATCGATTTCTCGCTCCAGATCACCGGCTATGTCGTTGTTATCGCCGCCTTGCTTGGGGCGGGCCTGTCACAATCCTTCCGCTCCAGCAGTGCCCGCGGCGACCGTGACGGCAATGTTACGGCCGGGGCGGCCAGTTAACGTTGATTTCCGCGCGGCGCGCCGGGCGCGCCGGGCGCGCTGCCGGGCCGGGGTTTTAATTGGCGCGATAACTCTGGCTATGCTAACGAACTGTTAGTATTCGTTAGGGAGATAGCTGTGTTCACATTTGAGCGATCCGGCGGCTTTTCCGCCTCGCGCCTTGGGGTTTTTGTGATGTTGGCGTTCGCTGCGCCCGGCGGCGCTGCGATGGCGCAAACCTCAGGCGGGCTGGTCCAGCTCTCCCAGGCGGTCACGAACTTCAAGGCCAATCCGGAGCAGTTGCTGAGCCAGTTTCCGAATGCGGGCGTGGAATTGACCTCGCGGGCGCGCGACTTCGCCCTCAACGATCCGACTGCGCTCGATCCGCTGATCGCGCTGCTTGCCAAGGCAAGCAAGGACCAGAAGACGGCGATCGCCGCTGGTCTCGCCCAGGCCGCGCGCATCGTGGTGCGCAGCAACCAATCCTACGCGACGCGCATCCAGCAGGCGATCGCCGACACCAAGGACCTCGACACTGTGATGGCGTTTGCCGCAGCGTCGGGTGATACCGGCACCGCCGCGACCGGTGCCGGCGGCGCGGGCAGCGCCGGCGCATCCGGCGGCCAGACCAGCGCGATCGGCGCCAATGGCGCCAATGGCGGCGCGCTCGAGGCCATCAACGGCAACAGCGTGAACACCGGCATCTTCAGCTTCACCTCGTCGGTCAGCAGCTCGGGCACGGGCACCGGCACCACCCTCATTACAACAGTGACTCCCTGAGCGGGCTTCCGGTTGCCAATGGAGAACTCTCTGCAGCAATGCGCTTCGATGTCGGCGGCGGTACGTTTCCCGACGCTATTGGAGGGCGCGAAGGCAGGATCCATCCTGCCGGCGCGGCGATAGAACGAGATGCTTCAGCGCAACCAGATTCCGTCGTCCGTCGATCTGAGAAATCGTCCGGCTGAACTGCCGTCGCTGGCGGAAACCTTCGACGCCTTCGTCACCTATTTGCTGCGGCAGTACTGGGTGATCCTCGGCACCGCCGGGCTCTGCCTGTTCGGCGGCATCTGCTACCTGGCGACAGCGGCGCCGAGTTACACCGCGCTTGCCACGATGATCATCGACACGCGCAAACTCCAGGCGTTCCCGCAGCAGTCGCCGGTGAGCGAGGCTCCGGTCGATTCTGCAGCGGTCGAAAGCCAGGTCGAAATCCTGAAGTCGGAGAACGTGGCGCTCACGGTAATCCGCGACCTCAAGCTCAACGAGGATCCGGAATTCATCGGCTCCAAGGCCGGCGCGGCGGGAGCGGTGCTGGATTTCGTCACCGGCCTGTTCGCCGGTAGCGCGCCGCCCAACGAGTTCGACCGGACCCGGCGCGCGGTCCGCACCTTCCAGAAGCAGCTCGACGTCCGCCGCCGCGGCATGACCTATGTAATCGAGGTCAGCTTCCGCTCGCTCGATCCCGAGCGCGCGGCGCAGATAGCCAACGCCGTCGCCGACGCCTACATCGTCGATCAGCTCGATTCCAAGTACCAGGCGACCCGCCGCGCGAGCGTCTGGTTGCAGGACCGCATCACAGAGCTGCGCACCCAGGCATCCAACGCCGAGCGCGCGGTGCTCGACTACAAGAAGACCAACAACATCGTCACCTCCAGCGGCAAGCTGCTCAACGAGCAGCAGCTCGGCGAGCTCAACACCCAGCTGCTGCACGCGAAGTCGCAGGTCACCGACGCCAAGGCCAAGCTCGACCGCATCGACGCGGTGGTGAAGGGCGGCGTCCCCGATGCGGCGGTCGCCGATTCCCTGAACAACCAGGTCATCACCAAGCTGCGCTCGCAGTATCTCGAGCTTGCCAACCGCGAGGCCGACTGGTCGTCGCGTTATGGCTATAATCATCTGGCCGCGGTCAATCTGCGCAACCAGATGCGCGAGATCCAGTCGTCGATCATGGATGAGCTGAAGCGGCTCGCCGAAAGCTACAAGAGCGACTATGCGATCGCCCTGCAGCGCCAGAACGACATCGAGCGCGCCGTCAACGATTCGGTGTCGCAGTCGCAGTCCACCAACCAGGCGCAGGTCACGCTGCGCGAGCTCGAGAGCTCGGCACAGACCTATCGCTCGCTCTATGACAATTTCCTGCAGCGCTACATGGAGAACGTGCAGCAGCAGTCGTTCCCGGTCAGCGAGGCGCGGGTGATCACCCGTGCCTCGCGTCCCCTGAGCAAGAGCCATCCGCAGACCCTGGTCGTGCTCGCACTCTCGGCGCTCGGCGGCCTGATCGCCGGGCTCGGGTTCGGCGTGCTGCGCGACCTCTACGACCGGGTGTTCCGCACCGTCGAAATGGTCGAGACCATCCTCGACGCCGATTGCGTTGCGATCGTGCCCCGCGTCTCGCCGGGCCAGCTCAAGCCGCCGGTGGCCGGCCGCCCCAATTTGCCGGTCGGTCCGCGCACGATCCAGCGCAGCGACGAGGCGGTGCTGTGGGCAGCGATCGATGCGCCGTTCTCGCGATTCTCGGAAGCGATCCGCTCGATCAAGGTCAATGCCGACCTCAACGTCACCAAGCCGTCGAAGATCCTCGGCCTGACCTCGGCGCTGCCCAACGAGGGCAAATCGACGCTGGCCTTCGTGTTCGCGCAGCTGGTCGCCCAGAGCGGGGCACGCGTGCTGCTGATCGATTGCGACCTGCGCAATCCCTCGCTCAGCCGCAAGGTCGCCGCGACCGCCGAGCGCGGCATCCTCGACGTGCTGTCGAACAATGCGACATTGCAGGATGTGCTGTGGCGCGATTCGGAGACTGGCCTCGCCTTCCTGCCGGGCGCTACACGGTCGCGCATCGCGCATTCGCACGAGGTGCTGGCTTCCGACCAGATGAAGGATTTCATCGATGGGGTCCGCAGCCAGTATGATTACGTGATCGTCGATTTCCCGCCGCTGACGCCGGTGGTTGACGTCCGCATCACGGCGCACTTCGTCGATTCCTTCGTCTTCATCGTGGAATGGGGCAAGACCCAGGTGCAGGTGGTCGAGCGCGCGCTGCGCAGTGCGCGCGCGGTCAACGAGAACCTGCTCGGCGTCGTGCTCAACAAGGCCGACATCGCCGCGATGAGCCGCTACAGCGGCTATGGCGGCAAGAACTACTATTACAACTCGCACTATGGGCGTTATGGCTACACCGAGTGAGACACGCGGCGCGATGTCCCGGCGTGCCGCCGTCTGGTTCGCGCGCGGCTTGCTGGCCGTGGTCGCGTGCTCGTCGGTTGCCTGGGGCGCGACCACCTTGCCTGACTTCGTCGACCAGGCCCGGCTCGATGGCGCGAGCGACCTGATCCTGCGCAACGTCCCGGTCCGCGATGCCGAGCTCGGGGCGCTCGCGCCGGCGCTCTCCCGTGCCGCGGCGCCATCGGATTGCATGCCCGCGAGCGATCGCAGCGCCGCGGTGATCCGGCTGCGGCTCGCCGAGAACGCGCTCGCATCCGGCGACCAGGTCGACGCCCGGATGAGCGAGCTCGATGCGGCGATCCGCAAATCGCTCGGCTGCGCGCCGGCCGATCCCTATCTCTGGCTGGTGCTGTTCTGGCTTCGCAACACAAGGCAGGGCTTGAACGACGCCAATTTCGACCTGCTGCGGATGTCGTACCGGCTCGGACCGAATGAGGGCTGGATCGTCGTCAAGCGCAGCGCCATGGCGCTTGTCATGCTCGATGCGTTGCCGCCCGACCTGTCGGCCGAGGTCGTTGCCGAGTTCGCGCGCCTGGTGAAGACCGAGCTCTACACCGAGGCGATCGATCTCTTGAAGGGACCGGGCTGGGTGCATCGGGAAAAGCTGCTGGCCGGCCTTGCCGCCGTTCCGCAACGGAACGTCGACATCCTGACCAAGACCATGGCCGACATCGGATATGATCTCGATCGCCGCTCGCCTGCGGAACGGCGCAATCTGGGGCGCAAATCGAACGACCGCCTCGACGAGCCTGCCCGAATGCCGCCCGAAGCGAGGGCTAGGCCATGACGATGGAATTCAGCGTCAGACGACACAACGCGCATTATGAGGGCGTCTATTCCGCGCAGGAGCGCGACTGGCGCCGCGTCTGCGCCATCGACAAGGCCGATCATATCGCCGGCCTGCTTGGTAGGTCCGCTGCCAAAATCGGCACTGTCCTCGAGGTCGGCTGTGGCACCGGCGCCGTGCTGGCGCGGCTGTCGGCGATCGGCGTCGGGCGCGACTTCACCGGCATCGACGTGATCGATCCCGCGACCAATCTGGAGACCGAGGGGGCCGCTGCAACCCCGTTCCATTGGTCAAGCTATGACGGTGCGACGATCCCGTTCGCCGACGCATCGTTCGACCTCGTCTATGCCAGCCATGTGCTGGAGCACGTGCCCGAGCCGCGCGCGTTCCTGCATGAGCTCGCTCGCGTCTCGCGGGACTTCATCTATGTCGAGGTGCCCTGCGAGCTGCACGCCCGGACCAGTCGCGCGGCGCTGCAATCGACGCTCGACATCGGCCATATCAATTTCTACACGCCCGATACGTTTCGGCTGCTGCTGGAGACCGTGGGACTCAAGGTCAAGGACGTCGGCACTTGGGACCACAGCCTGCCGGTGCATGCTTTTCATTCGTCGCGGATGAAGGGGCTCGCGAAGAGCATCGTGCGGAAGTCGCTGTTGTCGGTGAGCCCAGGCGTCGCGACGCGGCTCGCGACCTATCATTGCGGGGCGATCTGCCGGCACGACGCGGCGCCGCCACGGGATCGATAAGCCATGGCGCCGCGCGTGGTCGTCTTCAACAACATGATCACACCCTACACCAACCGGCTCTGCAACGAGCTGGTTGATCGCGGGCTGGATCTCGCCGTGCTGTCCTGCACCGCGCAGGAGGCCGATCGGCTCTGGGCCGGCTCGTTCACGCCGCGCTACACCACGCGCACCGTGCCCGGTGTCTCGATCCCGCTGTCGCGGTCGCGTCACACCCATGTCAATATCGGGATCGGGCGCGCCTTGAACGCGCTCGCGCCCGACCTGCTGTTCGTCAACGGGCTGTATCCCTCGATGTTGGCCGGCGCGGCATGGGCGCGCGCCAACGGCAAGGCGCTGGCGCTGACCATCGACGGCTGGCGCGAAACCATGCCCAACACCGCCTATCATCGGCTGGCGCGGCCCTGGCTGCTGCGCCAGTGCGACGCGGTGGTCTGCTGCAGCGACAAGGGCAGGGCCTATTTCCGCGAACAGGGCGTTGGTGAGGACGATCTGTTCGTGGTGCCGCTGGTGCCGGCATGGGATCCTCCCGCGACCGTACCTGCCTTCCACGACCGTCCGTTTCATCTACTCTGGTGCGCCCGCATCAACGATGACGCCAAGAACGCGATCTTCTTCGAGAACGTTGCGATTGCGCTTGGCAAGATCGTGCCCGAACTCAGGGTGCGCGTGGTCGGATCCGGCGCCGCCGAGACGCGCATGTTGGCGCGGCTGGATGAGGCCGGCATCAATGTCAGCCACGACAGCTATGTGCCGTGGCAGGCGATCTCGGAAGTCTATTTGCAATCCCGGCTGCTGCTGCTGCCCTCGCTGCTGGAACCGTGGGGGCTGGTGTGCAACGAGGCGATGCAGTGCGGCGTGCCTTGCCTGGTGTCGCCGCATGTCGGGGCAGGCGGCGAGCTGGTGCGCGATGGCGACAATGGCCACGTCTGTGCGCTCGATGAGCAGATCTGGGTCGAGGCGGCCCGCGGCCTGCTCGAGCATCCCGCGCGCTGGGAGGCGATGTCGCAGCGAGCCAGGGCGAGCGTGCGGCGCGATGCGCTTGCCGAGGCTACGGCGCGTTTCATCGCTGCGGTCGATCATCTCGTGCTGGCGCCGGCCCGGCAGGAGGCCGTGCCATGATCGGCCGATGGTGGTGGCGAGCCGACGTCTTCCTGCACGCCTATCTGGTGATGGTGCTCGGCTGCATCTATTTCCTGTTCAATTTCATCGAGGGCATTTCGTTCGCGGAACGGGCTGGCGAATCCACGCTATTCCGCGCCGCGTGGCTGCTGCTCTACATTCTCCTGATGCTGCACATTGCGGTCGATCGGAAGCGCTTCGGCCTGCTGATGCTGCAATCGCATCTCTATCTGACGTTCGTGGCCTTCGCGCTGGTGTCGCTGGCGTTGAGTGCCGACCCGGCGGGCTCGTCGGTCAAGTTCGCGATGTATCTGTTGACCACGATGTTTTCAGCCTGGGTCGTGATCAGCTGCCCGGTCGATCGTCTCGTCGACACCCTGTTCCGGATCGGGATCGTGGTCTTGATCGTCCACGTCGTGCTGTTTCCGGTGATCGGCTCGCAATGGGATTACGACCCGCTGCACCGGCCGACGGTGCTTGGCACCCAGGCCTATGCCGGAGTGTTCGGGCACAAGAATCTCGCGGGTGCATTCTTCGGCCTGATGGTGCTGATCTGCTTCGTGCGCATGCTGGCGGGGCCGCGCAAGCAATTCGGCTGGTCGCTGCTGCTGATGGGCTGTCATCTGTTTGCGCTCGCCGCGGCCGGCGCCGCCGGACCGCTGATCAGCATGCTGACGGCGCTCGCCGTGACCTTCGGGTTGCTGCTGGTGGTGCTTGGGCATAGAGGTGCGGCCGCGATCTACTGGCTTGGTCTCGCCTTTGTTGCGCTGGTCGTGTTCGCCGTGCCGAGCGACGAGTTATATGGGCTGGTCGGCCGCAGCGGAAACCTGACCGGCCGCTCGTTCCTCTGGTCGGTCTGGCCGTACTTCTTCTGGCAGCACCCCTGGCTCGGCTACGGCTTTTCCGGGTTCTTCAACGAGCTGCCGAACTCGCCCGCGACCGAGCTGACCAACATGGCGCCGTGGAATACCGAGTTCGGCTCGTTCGAGAATTCCTATCTCGACGCCTTTCTCCAGTTCGGTCTGCTCGGCGGCGTGCTCTACATCTTACTGCTGGGGCGCGCGTTGTGGAACACCATCGTCTTCACCTTCGAGCGGCGAGGGATGTACTGGCTGGCGCCGTTCGCGATGCTGCTGTTCGTCGTGGTCGCCTCCGCCAACGATTCGAGCCAGCTGCTGCACAATTATTTCGGCTGCGTGCTGGTGTTCTGGTGCTATTTCGGCCCGGAGGCCAGGCTGCAAACGGTGCCGCGGCGGGCGTTCACCAGATTGCGTGTGAGTGAGGCGTGAGTGCGTTGACCGACAGGTTGGATCGCGCGGCGGGCCAGTCCCGGGTCGCCGCTGCCGTGAGCGGATCGGTCCGCCGGCTGCGCCGCGCCGGCGGCAATGTCGCGCTCGGCCTGGTCGATCAGGGGCTGCTCAGCGGCTCCGCCTTCGTGCTGACGATCGTGCTGGCCAACGTGCTCGACATCAATTCGTTCGGCCGCTTCAGCGTCGCCTGGTCGTTCTCGATCCTGATCGAGGCGGTGTTTCTGCGCGGCCTGTTCGACGACGGACTGCCGGCGACCGCGCATCGCATTCCGAGAACGCGATGGCCGCAACTCCGGCTCGGCCTCTATCTGTCGTCGCTGCTGGTCTCGGGATCCCTTGGCTTGCTGCTGGTGATTGCGGGCCTGGTGATCGCAGCTGTCGGCGGCGAAGCGGGCGGGCTCGTGATCGCAACCGGGCTCGCGATCCCCGCGGTTCGCCTGCAAAGCATGTTCCGCCGCATCTGCTATCTCGACGGGCGGCTGCCGCGCGCGGTGGCATCCTCGCTGACCTATTGCGTGGTGCTGGTCGCCTCGGCCGGGCTGATGATCGCGCTGAAGCTCACCGGTGCTGCGGCGGCGATGGCGTGCATCGCGATATCAGGGGCGGTCGCGGCGAGCCTGCTGCTGATCCACACCGGCGAGTTGGCCTGGCCGGAAGTTCGGATCTTCCGCGGCTCGCTGCGGCGGCTGTTTCGGAACGGCCGCTGGTTCGTCGCGACCTCGCTGACCTACTGGATCGGCAGCATCGGGCTGATCCCGGTGTGCGGCGTCCTGATCGGGCTCGACGCTAGCGCGTCGCTGCGGATCCTGCTGCTGGTGTTCGCCCCGCTCAGCCAGTTCTGCGCCACGATGTTCTCGGTCCGCCTGCCGGAGATCGCATCCGAGCTGCGCGCCGGCCGCCGCAGCGCGGTTGCTGCCGCCGCGCGCGAAAATGCCCTGCTGCTTGGGTCGATCGCCGTGGCTTATGGCGCGATCGTCGTACTGCTCGGCCAGCGCATTCTCGCGCTTGTCATTCACGGACAGACCTATCAGATCGGCACCGGTAGCCTCGCTTTGATGGGCGCTGCGATGGCGCTCGATGCGGTGTGGCTCGGCCTCGCGCTACCGTTGTTTGCGACCGGCAGGCCGCAGCGATTCATGCTGAGCCGGATCACCGGCCTCGTCGCGCTGTGCTGCGTGCTGCCGCTGGCGGCCGAGGCTTGGGGGATAATGGGCGCGGTAGCGGCGATGGTGGCCTCCAGCGCGGCATCGGTGATCACGGTTGTGCTGACCAATTCGGCGCGGGAGCAGGCATGACCGACGACGCACCCGGCCGCGCGCTCTCGAAACTGCATATCGGCGCCTTCAATTGCGGCATCGCGGGCTGGATCAACACCGATATCACGATGCATCTGTGGATCGCGCGCCTCCCGTTCGCGGCCAAGGCGCTGCATCTTGCCGGTTTGCTGAGCGATGCCCGCTATGCTGAGCACCGCCAGGGCAAGTTCGCCGGGCTCCGCCATATGGACTTGACGAAGCCACTGCCGTTCGCAGATCGCAGCCTCTCGGCGGTGTTCAGCGCGCATGTCTTCGAGCATCTGTTTCCGGACGAAGTCGAGCGGCTGGCGCGCGAGATCGTGCGGGTGCTGGCGCCCGGCGGCGTATGCCGCATCGTCGTGCCCGACATGGAACGGATCGTCGCGCTGTACGATCCGGCCGCGCCGCAGGCCTTCCTCAAGGGCGTGTTCGAGATCGAGCGCCGCAAGGAAGTGGCCTTCGCGCATCACTGGGGCTATACGCGCGCATCGCTCGCGGCGCTGTTCCGCGAGGCGGGGTGTTCTGAGACCCATACAAGGGCCTATCGCGAGGGCGTTTGTCCCGATATCGACCGGCTCGACAACCGGCCGGACGAATCGATCTTCTTCGAGGCCGTCAAGTGAGCGGGAAGGATCGCATGTGGCGTGCTAGACCGACGCGACCGGAAGCAGGAGACTGATCGTGCTGGGCGCCATTCAGGCCCGATTTTCCAGTGCGGCACGCCAGCGGCGCGGCGAGTTCCTCGTCCGCACCGTGAACCTGCCGCTCGATGCAAAAATCCTCGATCTCGGCGGCGGCACCGGCCGGCATATTCGCGCGATCCTGCCGCGCCATACCGACATCACGGTGTGCGACATCTCGGCCGACGATCTGAAGGCTGCGCGCGAGCGCTTCGGCTTCAAGACCGTCCTGCTGCAGGAGACCGAGCGCCTGCCGTTCGACGATCAGGCATTCGACTTCTGCTTCTGCTCGTCGGTGATCGAGCACGTCACCGGGCCGAAGCAGGACGTGGTGACGATCGAGAGCGACGCGGATTTTCTCAATGTCGCACGCGAGCACCAGAACCGCTTTGCCGGCGAGATCTCACGGGTCGCAAAATCGTTCTACGTGCAGACGCCGTATCGTTACTTTCCGATCGAGAGCCATACCTGGTTGCCCGGGATCATCGTGCTGCTGCCGAGGCGGCTGCAGATCGCGCTGATCGACACGTTCAACCGCTTTTGGTTCAAGCGCACAGCGCCCGATTGGCACCTGTTTGACTGGCGCGAGATGACGGAATCCTTTCCGGACGCAAAAATCTATCGCGAGCGATATCTCGGCATGACCAAGTCGCTGATGGCGATCAAGACCTGAGGCAGGCGTCCGCCTGCCGCGTCAATTGTCGCGGCGGGCCAGGATGTTGATCAGCGTGCCGACCGCTGGCCGGCGGTCGAGCGCCGGCGGCAGCGGGGAGCCGGCAAAGCTCGAGCCGAGCATCGTGAGGCCGTTCTGTCGCAGCAGGCCCTGCATCGCGATCGGCGAGGTGTCGAACTTGGAGAAGGCGAGGTAGCGGAACAGCGGCCGCGCCGACACCCGCACCGATGCTGCGTGCGCAAGCTTGTAGCTTTGGCGCAGCAGCGATCCGCGATTGGGGATCGAGACCAGCAGCACGCCGCCGGGCCTGAGCACGCGATGAATCTGGGCGAGGCACTGCGCCACCTCGGGGACATATTCCAGCACGCTCGCGCACAGCACGCCGTCGAACGATCGATCGGCGAAGGGCAGGTTTGCGATGGTCGGGATCTGCCGGAAGGTCAGCCGTTCGGCCGTCGGGTCGGCGAGGCGGCTGCGCGCCGCCGCGATCATCTCCGGCGAGGCGTCGACGCCGGTGACGTCACAGCCGCGTGCAGCGAGCAGGCGGGACAACGTTCCGGTTCCGCAACCCGCATCCAGCCAACGCTGGCCGTTGAGGTCCGCGGTCCCGAGCAGACCGAACAGCGCGGCGGTGCGCGCCTTGAAGGTGCGGCTTTGATGCAGCGCCTCCCACCCCGACGAAATCTCGTCGTGGAAGCGGATTTCGGGTCGGTCGCGAGTCTCGGCCATGGTGGCCATGATCATCCCTACCAATGGAAGCCGCTCACTCTGGCGCTGACTTCGTCGGGCAGTCCGATATCAGATAGTTCGAGCACGGTCTGGTCGGAACGGCTTGCCTTCAGTGCCGCGACGAAGCGCGGATCGGCCGTCGTCAGCACGATGATGTCGGCCCATTCGATCGTCGCCGCCACATCGTCATGCAGCAGGCCGACCAGGTCCGGGTTGCGCATCAGGAAGTCGCGGTTGGCGCCGATCAGCTGCGACAGCTGCACATTGGGGTCGTAGATCCGGATCTCGCGCCGCTCGCCGCGCAGGCTCTTGACCAGCTCGACGAACGGGCTGTCGCGCACATCGTCGGTGCCGGCCTTGAAGCTGATGCCGAGGAAGGCGATGCGGCGGCCCTCATGCGACAGGATCCAGTCGGCGCCGCGCGACATGATCATGTCGTTGCTCGGCAGTATACTTTCCAGCACCGGCGTCGACAGCCCGCGGCTGTGCGCCAGATGCTTCAGCGCCTTGACGTCCTTGGGAAGGCAGGAGCCGCCGAAGGCAAATCCCGGCCGCAGGTAAGCCGACGAAATGTTGAGCCTTGTGTCCTGCATGAAGATGTTCATGACGTCGCGGCCGTCGATGCCGAGCGTCTTTGCGATCGTGCCGATCTCGTTGGCGAAGCTGACCTTCAGCGCATGCCAGCTGTTGTCGACATATTTGGCGAGTTCCGCGGTCTCGACCGGCGGCGTGATCTTGGCGCCGGGCAGGTCCTTGTAGAGCGCCATGACGCGATCGGCGGTTTCCTGATTGAAGGCGCCGACCACGGTCTTCGACGGTGCGTTGAAGTCCGCGATCGCTGAGCCTTCGCGCAGGAACTCGGGATTGAAGGCAAGGTCGAAATCGCGGCCGATTCTGTTGCCGGAGGCTTCCTCGATCAGTGGCCCGACGGTGCCGCGGGTAGTGCCCGGCAGTACGGTGGAGCGGATCGTCACGGTGTGCGGCGCGTTCTTCGCGCGCAATCCGCGGCCGATCTCGATCGCAACCTGCCGGATCGCGGTGAGGTCGAGATTGCCGTTGCCGGACGAGGGCGTGCCGACGCAGACCATCGAGATGTCGCTGTTGACGATCGCCTCGGTGGCGTCGGTGGTTGCGGTCAGCTGGCCGGTTGCGACCGCGCGCGCCACCTTGTCGGAGATGCCCGGCTCGATCACAGGCGATCGGCCTTTGCGGATCAAGTCGACCTTCGCCACGCTCTTGTCGACGCCGATGATCTGGTGGCCGAGTTCGGTGAAGCAGGCCGCGCAGACCGTTCCGACATAACCCAGGCCGAATATGCTGACGTTCATGCTTCGACCTTCAACAGCTTGGAGACGTGCGCGTGGCCGCGGCCACGTCGCGTTGGGCGGGGGTGAGGCGGCAGCGCGTTCAACGCGAGGCCCGCCCGGCGGCCGCATTGGCGTTGACGCCGGAGGCCTGTGAGGTCGGCCGTTCCACGGTTGCGCTGGCGCGTGGTGCGCGGCTCTGCGAGGAGGCCTTCTTGGGGAACAGCGCCTCATAGGCCGCGAGCAGCTTCGGCTCCTCATGTGTCCAGGACAATGCGCGCTCGACGCGGCTGCGGCCGAACGCACCCATCGTCTGACGCAGCGAGGGATCGTCGATCAACGTAATGATCTTGCTGGCAAAATCCTGCGGATCGTTCTTCGCCGCATAGAGCGAGGCATCGAGCGCGGAACGGCGGCCCTCGCGAACGTCGAACTGCACGATCGGCCGTCCGAGCGCCATGTACTCCATGATCTTGTTCATGGTGGAGATGTCGTTCATCGGCGTGACGCGGTCCGGATTGACGCAGACGTCGGCGGTCGAGAGCATCGTGAACAGCGCGTCGTCGGCGATTGCGCCGGTGAAGTTCACGTAGTCAGAGAGCTGCATCTCCTCGCACAGCTTGACCACCGCGTGCCACTCCGGCCCGGTGCCGGCGATGTTGAACTGGATGTCGGTGCGACCGAGGTCGTGCACGATATGGCCGATCGATTGCAGCAGGAGATCGATGCCTTCCGACTGGCCGATGACGCCGACATAGCCGATGCTGTAGCGCCGGCCACGGCGCCAGGCCGGATCGGCAGGGCGCGACCGCACGCGGTCGAGATTGGGGCCGGAGCGCACCACGAAAACCCGGTTGGCCGGCATGCCGCCGCGCGTGATCGCGATCTCGCGATAGGATTCGTTGGTTGCGATCGAGATGCTCGCGGTCTTGAAGGTGAGATATTCGACCAGCCGCAGCAGATGCCAGAAGAAGTCCCGGCGGCCGAACTTGGCCTCATAGAGCTCGGGATTGACGTCGTGATGATCGAACACGAAGCGTTTGCCGCCGAGCTTGAACAACAGGCCGATCAGGAAGATCAAATCGGGCGGATTGCAGCCCTGGATCACGTCGAAGCCATGCTTCCACGCCACCTTGATCGCAAGCCAGGTTTCCCAGAACAGCGCGACCGGATATTCGATGAGATAGGCGGCGATGCCGCGCGCTTCCACCGGCATCGGATGGCGGTAGATGTGAATGCCCTCGAGACACTCGTAAGCTTCGTCGTGACCGCGGCCCTTCGGGCAGATCACCGAAACCTGATAGCCCGCCTTGCGCAGCGACGTTGCCTCGCACCACACCCTGCGATCGAAAGGAACCGGAAGGTTCTCGACGATGATCAGGATCCGCCGCGGTGATGGTTCAGCTCTCGACATCTGCGATGATCTATACCATTGACCTAACAACATCACAATCTGACTAACATTGGCATTAACATGCGTGACTTGCACTTAGCAATCCCGCCGCCGTGACTTGCACTTAGCAATCCCGCCGCGGATGTGACGGCGACGAGACGAGGACATGGCAGGCAGAGTGAGGGATTGGGGTCAAAGGGCGTTGATTGCGCTGGTTTTGAGCACGCTGCTGCCGCTGGCCCACAGATGGCCGCTATCGTGGGCGGGTTCGACCTCGAACGATGCGCTCGTTGCGAGCCGCCTGAACGCGATGATCCCGTCGACGCTGTTCGGCATGACGGTCAACGCGATCGGGCAGTCGCAGCCTTGGCCCGAGCTCAAATTCGACGGCGTTCGGCTCTGGGGCGCGATCTACTGGGCGCAGATCAACCCGGCGCCTGGCGTCTACAATTGGGCGCGCTTCGACGCCATCCTTGCGGCCGCGGAGCGCGAGCACGTCGAGATCGTGCTCAATCTCGCCTTCACGCCGCGATGGGCCGCGTCGGTGAAGGACGCGCCGCCGGCGTTCACACCAGGCGCATCCTCGCCGCCGGCGGATCTCGCGTCATGGGATCAATGGGTGCGCGCGGCCGTCACACGCGCCGCCGGCCGCATCAAATACTGGGAAATCTGGAACGAGCCGGAAGATCCTAAATATTACTCGGGCGATATCGCCACAATGGTCCAGATGCAGAAGCGGGCCTACGAGATCATCAAGGGCGCCGATCCCGATCTGATCGTGCTGACGCCGCCGTCCAACGGCACGCCCGACGGATATCGCTGGCAAAAGGCCTTCATGGCGCAAGGCGGCGGGCAATATGCCGATGTGTTCGCCTTCCACGGCTATACCAGCGAACCCGAAGCGGTGATCGGCATCATCGCGCGCTTCAAGCAGATCCTCGCTGCGCATGATCTTGCGGCACGGCCGATCTGGGACACCGAGGCGGGCTGGTCGTCCTATGAAGACAATCCGGACGGGTGTCTGGCGCGGGCCTACATCCTGAAATGGATCAGCGGCGTCGACCGCTTCTATTGGTACGAGTTTGCCGGCGGCGGCAGCGACTTTGGAAAGCTATGGGATCCGGCGCGCGGGCTGCTTCCGAGCGGAATTGCCTATCGCACGGTTCGGTCATGGTTGGTCGACGCGAGCGTCGTGGCCGCAGGCAGGACGTCGCCGTCGACCTGGCGGGTCGAGCTTCGCATGCCGGATGGCCGCAACGGCTTGATCCTGTGGACCACCAAGGGCCGGTCCGTTGATCGGGTCGATCCGCATTTTCACCGTTATCAGGGGCTCGACGGCGGCGAAGGAGCTGTCGCCAATGGTGAGGTCGAGATCTCGCCGAAACCGGTGCTGTTGCTGGAATGATAACGATGTTAAATCCCGGTCGCGGGATAACTATGTCGATGTTCTTGGCTTCATTGCCGGCGGCGGGCGCGATACAAGAGCGCTGTTAACGTGAGGCGATTGACCAACTGTGAAGCAGATCGCGCAGAACTATAAGAGCGGCGAGCTCAAGCTGATCGATGTGCCGGCGCCGCGTTGTCGGCCCGGCGGCGTGTTGGTGCGCACGGCGTTCTCGGCGGTGTCGACCGGCACCGAGATGATGAAGTTCACCGAAGGCCGCCTGTCGCTGCTCGGCAAGGCGCGCGCGCGACCCGATCAAGTCGCCAAGGTGGCGCGCTCGGTCCGCCAGCAGGGCTTGCTTGCGACCTACCAGAAGGTGATGAACCGGCTCGATTCCTACACGCCGCTCGGTTACTCACTGTCGGGCACCGTCGTGGAAGTGGGCGAGGGCGTCGCCGGCTTCTCGGTCGGACAGCGGGTCTGCTGCGGCGGCAATCAATATGCGACCCACGCTGAATACAATTGGGTGCCGGTGAACCTCTGCGTGCCGCTGCCGGACAGCGCCGCGCTCGACCAGGCCGCCTTCACCACCATCGCCTCGATCGCGCTGCAGGCGATGCGCCAGTCGGAAATCCGTTTCGGCGAGACCGCCTGCGTGATCGGCCTCGGCCTGATTGGGCAGATCATGGTGCGCCTGCTGCGCGGCGCCGGCGTCGTGGTCACAGGGCTCGACCGGCTGGAGGCGCGCTGCCGGCAGGCCGAGGCCGCGGGCGCTGCGGCCTGTGCCGTCGCATCCGACGATGCCGCCGCCTCCTTTCGCGCCCGGATCGATCAGCTGACCGCAGGCAACGGCGTCGATTGCGTGTTCATCACCGCGGGCAGCGACGATCCCGAGCTCGCATCGCGTTCGGCCGCGTTGCTGCGCGACCGCGGCCGCATCGTCGATATCGGCAAATGCACGTTGAACCTGCCGTGGAACGAATTCTACGACAAGGAGCTCGACGTTCGCTTCTCGCGCTCCTACGGCCCCGGCCGCTACGATCCGCTCTACGAGGAGGGCGGCATCGATTATCCGATCGGCCATGTGCGCTGGACCGAGAAGCGCAACATGGAGGCGATCGTCGCGCTGCTCGCCGACGGGCGGCTGGATTTTTCCTCGCTGATTTCCGAAACGGTGCCGCTGGAGCAGGCAACATCGGCATTCGAGCGCATGAGCCGGGGCGAAATCGGCCTCGGTATGGTGTTCGCCTATCCGGATGCCGCTCCCCGCACGATGCAGATGACCTATCGTCCGGCGGTTGCCCTGCGCAGCGGCCGCGTGCGGCTCGGCGTGATCGGCGCGGGCAATTATGCCTCCAGCATGCTGTTGCCGCAGCTCGCCAACGACGCGCGCGTCGATCTGGTGGAGGTCGCCACCAACACTGGCCTGAGCGGCGCCACCGCGGTGCGCAAGTTCGGCTTCGCGCGCGCCTCGACGGATGCGGCCTCGGTGCTCGGCGCCGACGACATCGATGCGGTGTTGATCGCGACGCGCCACGCCTCCCATGCCGGCCTTGCGGTGCAAACGCTGCGCGCCGGCAAGGCGGTGTTCGTTGAAAAGCCGCTGGCGATCGATGCAGGTTCGCTCAGCCAATTGGAGCAGGTGATCCGCGAAACCGGCAACAACCGGCTGATGGTCGGCTTCAACCGCCGCTTCTCGCCGCTGTTGCAGGGCATGCGCGCGGCATTCGCGCCGGCAGGCCCGCAAACCCTGCAATATCGCGTCATCGCCGGCCCGCTGGAGAAATCATCCTGGTATCTGCAGGCCGAGAGCGAGGGCAGCCGCTTCGTCGGCGAGGGCGGGCATTTCATCGATGTGTTGTCCTGGTGGCTCGGCGCCGAGCCGGTGCGTGTCTCCGCGAGTGCCGCGGGCAGGGACGTCGATAATCTCGTCGCCACCTTCGACTTCGCCGACGGCTCGGTTGCGAGCCTCAGCTATCTCACCGGCGGCGATCCTCGGGTGCCGAAGGAGGCGCTCGAAATATCGGCAAGCACCGGCTTTGCCGCTTTCGACAATTTCGCAGGCTTCGAGGTCTGGTACGCCGGACAACGGACGACGAAAAAAGCGAGGCTCGACAAGGGCCAGCGGCCGATGCTGGATGCCTTCATCGCGGCGGTCGCAGCGGGAGCCGCGATGCCGATCGGGCTCGGATCGCTGCTGGCGACCACCCGCGCAACGCTTGCGGTGCAGGAGAGCGCTGCCGCCGGCATGCCGGTCGATCTGACGCGTGGCGCCGCAGAGCAGGGCGCCGTGCGCGCCGCGACCGGCGCGAGATGAATCCGGCCTGGTATCTGCGCAGGCTGCGGCGCATGGAGCCGTCCGAGCTTGCGGGACGGGTGAACGACCAAATGCTGCGCCAGCTTTGGCGGATCGCCCCGCCTGATGTCGCGCGGCGTACCGGCACCAGGCTGGCTCCGGGCGCGCGACAGCCGCGGCTGAAGCCGCTGCCTTCGCCGGATTGCGCGCCGCGGCAAGCTGCCGAGCGGCTGATCGAGTCCGCGAACCGGATCCTCGCGGGACACTGGCGGATTTTTGCCAGAGATCATGATGCCCTGGGCGAACGGCCCGACTGGTTCGTCGATGTCCGCAGCGGCAAACGGGCGCCCGCTGGTGCGTACGCGTTTGCGGTTCCCTATCGCGACGAAGCCGCGGTCGGAAACATCAAATACATCTGGGAGCCGTCGCGTCACCACCATCTCACGGTGCTCGCGTCAGCCTATTACCTGACCTCGGATGAACGCTACGCCAGCCGCGTGGCGGAGCATCTCACAAGCTGGTGGCGCGAGAATCCGTTTCCGTGCGGCCCACACTGGATCAGCGGCATCGAGCTCGGCGTGCGGCTGATCTCCTGGGCCTGGGTACGCCAGCTGTTGCAGGGCTGGCCCGGCGCGCCTGCGCTGTTCGAGGACAACGACCAGTTCCTGACGCAGCTCTATGCACATCAATACTGGCTGTCGCAATTTCCGAGTCGTGGCTCGTCCGCCAACAACCACATCATCGCGGAAGCCGCCGGGCAGTTCGTGGCGGCCTGTGTATTTCCCTTTTTCCGCGACAGCGCGCGCTGGCGCGCGCAATCCGCTGCCACGCTGGCCCATGAGGCCGTTGCGCAAACGCTTGGCTGCGGCAGCAACGCCGAGCTCGCGACCGATTATCACGGCTTTGTCCTCGAACTCCTGCTCGCCGCGGCGGTGCAGGGCGAAGCGTCGGGACATCCGCTTGACGATGCGGTCTGGACCACGATGTGCCGCATGAGCGATGTCATTGCCGCGATGCTCGACGATCGCGCGCATCCGCCGCGTCAGGGCGATGGCGACGACGGCATCGGCCTGCTGCTCGACGATCACGCCGGCAATCGCTGGCTCGGTCTGCTCGCTACCGGCGCGCGCCTGTTCGGCGATCTGCCATGGTGGCCGTCATTGCCGGAGTCCGATCTGCGCAGCTTTGTGCTGACCGACGGCATCGCGGCGCGTGCGATCGCGGGGCGGCCGGCGCGCCGTCCGCATGTGCTGGCTGGGGCAGGGCAGGCCTTTCTCGTCGATGCCGAGCGCGCGGTGTGGTGCCGTTGCGACCACGGCCCGCACGGCTTCGGCCGGATCGCCGCGCATGCCCATGCCGACGCGCTGTCGCTTGAATGCAGGATCGGCGGGGTCGATGTCCTCGCCGATCCCGGCACCTATTGCTATCACGGCGATCCGCGCTGGCGCGCCTACTTCCGCTCCACGCTGGGCCACAACACGCTTTGTCTGTTCGCGCGTGACCAATCGGTGTCGGGCGGGCCGTTCCTCTGGACCCGGCATGCACAGAGCCGGCTGATCGCGACGAGCGGCCTGGATGACCGTGATGCAGACGCGAGCTGGATCGCGGCGCACACGGGATATCAGGACGAAGCCGGTCTCGTGCATCGCCGCTCGGTGCAATTGCAGCGGCAGGCGTCGCGACTCGTCGTCACCGATATTGTGCTTGGGCATGAAGGACTTGGCGACGAAGGACTTGCGGTGCCGGCGCGCCTCAGCTGGCATCTCGGTTCCGAGGTTGAATGCAAGCTCGACGGGCGCACGGCGCAACTCGCATGGCCGGGCGGACACGGCGAGCTCGATCTACCCGCCGCGCTGAGCTGGACGTCGTATCGCGGTGACGAGGCCGTGCCGGCCGGCTGGTATTCGCCGTCGTTCGATCTCAAAGTGCCGGCGACCACGCTGATCGGCTCCGGAACGCTCGCGGCCGGCCAAAGCCTGGTGACGGAGCTGCGTTGGTCGCGAGACTTAGCGCCCCGATCATGAGGATCCTGGTTGCTCACAACAGGTATCAGGGCCGCGGCGGCGAGGACGTCGTGTTCGAGGCGGAAGTCGATCTGCTACGCGGCGCGGGACACAGCGTGGAAACCCTCACGGTCAGCAACGCGGTGATCGATTCGCTCGCCGCGCGGATCGCGACCACGCTGTCGATCGCCGACAATGCGGAGGGCAGGCGGGTCATGGCGTATGCGATCGACCGCTTCCGCCCCGATGTCGTCCACGTCCACAATTTCTTCCCGCTGCTGTCGCCAGCGGTGTTCGATCTCTGCCGGCAAAAGCGCGTGCCCGCGGTGGTGACGCTGCACAATTATCGCACCATCTGTACCGGCGGCATGCTGCTGCGCGACGGCCGGATCTGCCACAAATGCCTGGATCACGGTCATCTCTGGGGTGTTGCGCATCGCTGCTACCGCGGATCGCTGCCGGGCTCGCTGGCCTCGGCCTACATGATCGCGCAGCACCAGCGGCGCGGCACCTGGACGCGTCCCGGCCTGCGCCTGATCGCGCTGACGCAGTTTGCCAAGACCCTGTTCGCGCAAGCCGGCTTCGACGCGGACCGGATCGACGTGAAGCCGAACTTCATGGCCGATCCCGGTGCGCCCGATCCGGCCGCGCCGCGTGCCGGATTGCTCTATGTCGGGCGGCTGAGCCGCGAGAAGGGCGTCGGCGTGCTGCTCCAAGCCGTTGCCGGGGCCGGCGTGCCGTTGCGGATCGTGGGCGAGGGACCCGAGCGCGCCGCGCTCGAGGCGCGCGCGTCCGGCAATGTGACGTTCCTCGGCGCACTTCCGCGCGAAGACGTGCTGCGGGAAATGGCGAATGCGCAGGCCCTGGTCGTGCCGTCGCTCTGGTACGAGGGATTCCCGATGGTCGTGGTCGAGGCCTTTGCGCGCGGCACGCCGGTGATTGCCTCCGCGATCGGCGGACTTGCCGAGGTGGTGACCGCGGGCAAGACCGGCGCCTTGGTGTCGCCCGGCGATGCGGCTGCGCTGCGAAGCGGGATCGCCGACACGCTGGGCGCCGCGGATCGTGCTGCTGCCTGGGGACAGGCCGCGCGGGCCGCCTTTCTCGAGCTTTACGCGCCGGATGAGAATCTCCGGCAGCTCGTGGCGATCTACGCCCGCGCTTCCGCAGCATAGCTATCGCGGATGCCGTTTCGGCCGTGATCGGTACCACGGTGCCGGCTTCGCGTGCCCGCCGCGAGCAAATCGCGGCGAATCTGATGTTAATTTGTTATATCAGGGCCCTGCAGTCTGATGCCGCATCGACGTTGCCGCACGGGTTGAACTGTCCCGATTCTGCGATTGATTTTCCTGGCTTTCGCGTCTCCGGAGCAGCAACCCGCAACCGGGATCTCGCAATAACGCCCGTCGAATCCCGCCCAGTGGTGGAGTTTGACGCTTTTTTGGAGAAGCTCTCACGCGGCGCAGAAATATTTTTTCAGATCAGAAAATCGCGCCGAAAGCTGCGCAGCAGCTGCGAAATTCCGCGCTCCGATGCGATCAGGGGACCCGATGAAACCCCGTATAATCACTACCCTTTTTTGCGCCGCGGCTAACATTTGTGGGTGACCAGCGCTGAATGTTATTCGGTATGCGAGATTGCGCTAAGTCTCACAAAAGCCTCAGGGAACCAGATGTTAATAGCGCATTGCTGATTGACACTCCGGTATTGCGGACTTAACAATGGACTTAACAAGTTCGTAACGTGTGTCCACATTTGAGCTGCGTCGCAACAAACCAGTTGTGATTCAACAGCTTAGGTGCGGGCGAGCGGCTTGAATCCTCGTATCCCAAGCAGGGGCTACCTCGATGGCGACTTACAATCTAGACCAAACCGACCTCAAACACGCGATCAACGGAACGATCGATCACGCGACCCAGCAACAGATTTTTGACTATCTGATCAACGCTGGGATCGGTTACACCAGCCCGGACGACGGCACTGCGATCCCGGTGCAGGTGGGTGCTGGCATCACCAACCCGGATCCGGACGCCAATGTTCTGATCGAAACCAACGCAAATAACACCGTTACCACCGACGCCAACCTGAAGGCGATCATCGAAGACACCAACAAGGACGTGACGCTGACGGTGAACGGCAGCACCCCGGTGCTGGTCGCGACCGGCAACGGCAACGATCAGATCTTCCTCAACAACACCGGTGACACCACGGTTCTTGCCGGCAACGGCAACGACACGATCTTCGGCGGCGCAGGTCACGACTCGCTCTCCGGCGGCAACGGCAACGATGTCCTGGTCGACAACGTTTCCGGTCACAGCACGCTCGATGGCGGCAAGGGCAACGATCTGCTGTTCGGCACCGGTGCCGATACGCTGATCGGCGGCTCCGGCAGCGACACGCTGTACGGCGGCAGCTCGTCGACCCTGGAGGGCGGCAGCGGCAACGACGTGCTGGTCTCCGGCAGCACGGTCGGCAACTCCAGCACGCTGGATGGCGGCACCGGCAACGATCTGCTGCGTGGCGGTGCGGGCGATGATCGCCTGAACGGCGGCGCCGGCAACGATACGCTGATCGGCGGCTCGGGCAACCAGATCCTCGACGGCGGCAAGGGCAATGACGTCCTGATCGGCGGCTCGGGCAACAATCAGCTCTACGGCGGTGCCGGCAACGACGCGCTCTACTCGAACTCGGATGCGTCGCACGGCTCGATCCTCGACGGCGGCGCCGGCAACGACTCGCTGTACGGTGGTGCGGGTGCCGACACGCTGTATGGCGGCGCCGGCAACGACCTGCTGGTCGGCGGTTCCGGCACTGTTGCCGAGTACGGCGGCGCGGGCAAGGATGTGCTCTACTCGGGCAGCGATGCGTCGCACGCGACCTCGCTCTATGGCGGTGACGGCAACGACTCGCTCTATGGCGGTGCCGGCAACGACACGCTGTATGGCGGCTCCGGCAGCGACACGCTGGTCGCCGGTTCGGGCACGCAGACGCTCATTGGCGGCGGCGGCAATGACTCGTTCGTTGGTTCGGCGAGCGGTACGGCGTCGATGGTTGGCGGCTCTGGCCAGGATTACTTCTACCTGTCCAACGCCAACAGCAGCGACACCATCGACGGTGGTGCAGGCAGCAAGGACTCCCTGACCTTCCTCGATCACTCCTCGACCGACGTGACCGACATCACCGCCGGCAAGGACGGTTCTCTGGACGTCAACTTCAGCAATGGCCAGGTGACCCAGATCAGCAACATCGAATACCTGATCTTCAACGATGGTCACTCGACCAAGCTGTAAGATCCCAAGTCTGAACTAGCAGGTCTGAACTAAGCGAATCTGCACTGAACGAAGGCGCCGCCTCAACGTTGGTTGAGGCGGCGCTTTTTTGCGATTGCAGGTGGTGTTCAGAAATGTTGTCTGATAACCTCGCAGTGTTGCTGACTGCTCCAATTGTGAGTCATCGCGATAGTTTGACTATTTGCTTAGCGATTATGTAGCGCGCTCAAGCAGGGGCTACATCGATGGTGACGCAAAACCTGAACCAGACGCAGCTCGAGGCCGCGATCGGCTCCACGATCGATCACGCAACCGGGCAACAGATTCTCGACTATCTGATCAGCGCGGGGATCGGTTACACCAGCCCGGATGACGGCGCGACGATCCCGGTGCAGGAGGGCGCGGGGATCAGCAATCCGGATTCGAGCGCCAATGTTCTGATCGAAACCAACGTCAGCAATATCATCCACACCGACCCGAGCCTGAAGGCGATCATTGCAGCCACCGACGGCGACGTGACCCTGACGGTGAGCGGCAGCACTCCGGTGCTGGTTGCGACCGGCGACGGCAACGATCAGATCTTCCTCAACAATACCGGCGACACAACGGTTCTCGCCGGCAATGGCAACGACACCATCTTCGGCGGTTCCGGTCACGACACGATCGACGGCGGCGCCGGCGACGACACGCTTTACGGCGGTAGCTGGTCGCAGCTGTCTGGCGGCAGCGGCAACGACGTGCTGCTGTCTGGCAGCCAGGTGGGCACCTCCAACACGCTTTACGGCGGCAGCGGCAACGATCGGCTGTTCGGCGGTTGGGGTGATGATCGCCTGTTTGGCGGCACAGGTGACGACTGGTTGAGCGCTGGTTTGGGCAATGAGAGTCTCTACGGCGGTGAGGGCAATGATACCTTGGTCGCCGGCGTCGACAGCTGTCAGCTTTACGGCGGTGCCGGCAACGACGTGCTCTACGCGGACCTGTTTGCCGAGCAGGGGTCGCTGTTGTCGGGCGGTGCCGGCAACGACACGCTGGAGGGTGGTGCCAGTGCCGCTGCCGACACGCTCGACGGCGGCGCCGGCGACGACGTGCTGATCGGTGGCATCAGGACTGCTGCGGAATACGGTGGCAGCGGTAACGACATTCTCTATTCAGGCTCCGGTGCGACGTTCGGGACGTTGCTCGATGGCGGTGCGGGCGACGACACGCTGGTTGCCGGTGCGGGGTATAACCCTGCCGATATCGGCTCCGACACGCTGGAGGGCGGTGCCGGCAACGACCTGCTGATCGGAGCCGCCGGGACTGTTGCCGAGTATGGCGGCAGCGGCAGCGATGCGATCTACTCGCACTCGGATGCGTCGCATGGCACGATCCTCGACGGCGGTGCCGGCGACGACTCACTCTATGGCGGCACGGGGGCCGACAGCCTTTATGGCGGCGCCGGCAACGACCTCCTGGTCGGCGGCATCGGAACCGTTGCCGAGTACGGCGGCAGCGGCAACGACATCGTCTATTCGGGCAGCGATGCGTCGCACGCGACCGCGCTCTATGGCGGTGACGGCAACGATTCGCTTTACGGCGGTGCCGGCAATGACACGCTGCATGGCGGCTCCGGCCACGATACCCTGATCGCCGGTTCGGGCACGCAAACGCTGATCGGCGGCAGCGGCGATTCGTCGTTCGTCGGCTCCGCCACCGGTACGGCGTCGATGGTCGGTGGCTCGGGCCAGGACTATTTCTACCTGTCCAACCCAACCAGCAGCGATACCATCGACGGCGGCGCCGGCAGCAAGGACTCGGTGACCTTCCTCGATCACGCCTCGAGCGATGTGACCGACATCAGCGCCGGCAAGGACGGCGCGCTGGACGTCAACTTCAGCAACGGCCAGGTGACCCAGGTCAGCAACGTCGAATACCTGATCTTCAACGACGGTCACTGGACCAGGTCGTAAGATCCAAGGCCCGCCACCAGGCGAAGCGCCGTCTCGACCCCGGTTGAGGCGGCGTTTTTCCTGTATGCGAATGTGATAACCGGAACTTTATCGACCGATCCGCGTCGAATCCGCTCCTCTCCATCACAAGTTCCACTTCTGGCGTTTCCGCCAGCGGATGTTAGAAGTTAGCTTGTCACATTCGGACCACGTAGCTTTTGTAAAGGCGTGCTCGCTTGACATCACGCGAACCCCGCGGAGCTTTCGAATTGGCCAAGAAGAAAATGCTGAATGCCGGCGCTGGAACGACGGTTACCAAGCGCATCCAGCCGCTCCTGACATCGCATGAGTGGGAAGAGATTCGATTGGACGTCGACGGCGGCGTGAGCCCGGATGTCGTCGGGTCGATCACCGATCTCTCGCAGTTGTTCCCGCTGGCCTCGTTCGATGCGATCTGGTGCTCGCATGTCATGGAGCATCTCTATGCCCATGAAGTTCATCCGACCTTTGTCCAGTTCCGTGAAGTTCTCAAACCGGACGGTTTCGCGCTGATCATGTCGCCCGATCTGGAGGCGGTGGCTCAGCACATGCTGACCCAGGGCCTCGGCGCTATCGCCTATGTCTCGCCGGCCGGTCCGATCCGGCCACTGGATATGATCTACGGGCACTCCGGTGCGATCGAGCAGGGACGCCACCACATGGCGCACAAGACCGGCTTTTCGTGCGATCGGATGGGGAACCTGCTGCTCAGCGCCGGCTTTCCGACCGTTTCCGTCCGCAGCGGGAATTTCGAGGTTTGCGCGCTGGCGCTGATGCCACAGGCCCGGGAGGAGCGGATCCGGCCGCAGCTGGAGGCCTGCGGTTTCGATTTCCGGGAGACGGTGACCCCCGTCTCGTAACTTCGACATGTTAAATAATGTTATAAGGTTCCGTGGTTAAACCAACCACGGCAATGCTCAAAACCGGCTTGCCGGCCCGCCGCTTCATATATCTTTTTGAGGCGGTGTGCTGAAAATGCTGCGTTAGCGAACTAACAGTGATAAGTTATAATTCGCTCGAGCCCGTGATCGTGCGCAGTCGAAACTTCGAGGCCTCCATGACCAAACACCTCTCGCTCGTCGGCGCACCTTCGGTGGAGGCGCTGCCACCCTCGGGCCTCGCCTGCCTCGTCATCGTGGCACGGCAGCACGGTTTGCACCTGACGCCGTCCCAGCTGATCCACGACAATCTCCTCGGCGACCAGGAAGTCACGCTGCCCGAGCTTCTGAAGTGCGCGAATTCCTCCGGCATGACGGCCAAGGCCGTCACGCTGGACTGGCAGGGGCTGAGCCATCTCAAGCGGGCGCTGCCGGCGATTGTCCGGCTGCGCGATGGCAGCCACATGGTGCTGCTGCGGCTCGAGGGCGACGAAAACAGCACCCGGGTGGTGTTGCAGGATCCGAATGCGAGCGAAGATGCGCTGCTCGTCATCGATCAACCGCGCTTCGAGGACATCTGGTCGGGCGATGTCGTCATGGCCAAGCGCGACTACGAGATTTCCGACGAGACCCAGCCGTTCAGCTTCGGTTTCGTCACCGCCCTGCTGTTCCGCGAACGGCGCATCCTGCGTGACGTCGCGATCGCGGCGCTGATCCTGGGTTTCATGGGCCTGGCGCCGATCATGTTCTGGCGGCTGCTCTCGGACAAGGTCATTTTCTACAAGGCCTACAACACGTTCTATGTGCTCTGTATCGCCATGTTCGTGGTCATCATGTTCGAGGCGGTGTTCTCGTTCCTGCGGCAGTATCTGGTCCAGCGCCTGACGGCGCGGCTGGACGTCAAGCTGTCGACCTACGTGTTCGAGAAGATGCTCAACCTGCCGATCGATTACTTCGAGCAGAACCCGGTCGGCCTGGTTTCGCGCGACATCCGCGAAGTGTTCCGGATTCGCGGCTTCCTGACCGGGCAGTTGTTCGGAACCATTCTCGATTCGACGACGCTGTTCTTCTTTCTGCCAGTGATGTTCTTCTTCAGCCCGATCATGACGCTGATGGTTCTCGCTTTCGCCGGCGTGATCGTGACCTGGCTGATCCTGATGCTGCCGGCCTATCGGAAGAAGTCCTCGGCAACGCTGGCGGCTGAGGGCGCGCAGGGCGCGTTCCTGATCCAGAGCCTGAACGGCATTCGGACGATCAAGTCGCTGGCGCTCGATGCGCGCCAGCGCCACATGTGGGATGTGCTCGTTGCGCGGGTCGCCAAGGCGCGTCTTGCGGAAGGCCTGACCGGAACCGCGATCCAGACGGTGGTGAAGCCGTTGGAACGGCTGGCGGTAAGCGCTCCCTATGCGTTTGGCGTCTACCTCGCGGTGTCGAGCGGCGATCCGGTCTATGTCGGGGCGCTGTTCGCCTTCCTGATGCTGTCGCAACGCGTGGCGGGCCCGCTGATGCAGATGGCCCAGCTCATCAACCAGTATGACGAGGCGCGCACCGCCGTCACGATCGTCGGCAGGCTGGTCAATCAGCCGCCCGAGGAGGGGCGCACCGGCCATGGCGTGAGGGCGCCGCTGAAGGGGCATATCGAATTCTCCGGCGTCACGTTCAGATACAAGGGCGCGGTTTCGCCGGCGCTGAACAACATCTCCTTCGAGATCCCGCTCGGCACGACGCTCGGCGTGATGGGCAAGAGCGGCTCGGGCAAGACCACGATCACCCGGCTGTTGCAGCGCCTGCACTCCGACTATGGCGGGTTGATCAAGGTCGACGGCATCGACGTGCGCGAATACGATGTCGACCACCTCCGGCGCAATGTGGGCGTCGTGCTGCAGGAGAACTTCCTGTTTAGCGGCACCATTCGCGAGAATATTTCGGCAGCCAAGCCGGATGCGACCTTCGACGACATCGTCAGGGCGGCGCGGCTGGCCGGTGCCGAGGAGTTCATCGACAAGCTGCCGCGCGGCTACGAGACCTATGTCTACGAAGGATCCACCAATCTCTCCGGCGGCCAGCGCCAGCGCCTCGCGATCGCGCGCGCACTGATCGTCAATCCACCGATCCTGATCCTGGACGAAGCGACCAGCGCGCTCGATGCCGAGAGCGAGACGATCGTCAACGCGAACATCTCGCGGATCGCGCATGGGCGCACGCTGATCATCATCTCGCACCGCCTGTCGTCGCTGACCAAGGCCGATGCGATCCTCGTGCTCAATCGTGGCGTGGTCAACGATATCGGCCGCCACGAGGAGCTTCTCGAGCGCAACGACATCTACAGCTCGCTCTGGTACCAGCAGAATACGCACCTGGTGCCGACGGGCCGCAACGAGAAGAACTTCAGGAGTCCGACCCTTGTCTCCTAATCAGGCTTCGCTCGCGACCGTTCGCCAGTTCCAGTCCGAAACCGACGCCATTCGCGAGGCGGCCGAACCGCTATTGGCCCGCGCGACGTTGTACGTGCTCGCCGGGTTCCTGGCATCGGTCGTCGCGATCATGTGCTTCACCCGCGTCGACCGGGTGATCACGAGCGTCGGCGGCAGAATGGTCCCAGTCGATCAGATCAACGTACTGCAGGCCCTCGATGCCTCGATCATCAAGACGATCGATGTCCGGGAAGGCCAGCAGGTTGAGACCGGGCAGCAGCTCGCGACCCTCGACTCGACGTTCACGGCTGCCGACGTCTCGCAATACAAGTCGCAGATTGCCAGCCTCGAGGCGCAGGTCGCCCGCGACGAGGCCGAACTGTCCGGCAAGCCGTTGTCATACGGTCAGTCCAGCGATCCGGAAGTCACCCGATACAACGCCTTGCAAAAGGCGCTCTACGACCAGCGTGTCGCGCAGTACCACGCGCAGGTGAACAGCTACGATTCCAAGATCAGCCAGACCGAAGCGACGATCCAGAAGTCGAAGAAGGACGATGAACGGTACAGCCAACGTGCCGAGATCGCCGGCAAGATCGAGGACATGCGCTCGACGCTCGCCGAAAGCGGCAGCGGATCGAAGCTGAACCTGTATTTGTCGCAGGACAATCGCCTGGAGCTGTTGCGTCAGATCGACAATACGCACAACACCCTGCTGGAAGCACAACACCAGCTGGAATCGCTGAAGGCGGATCGCAGCGCCTTCTCCGAGCAGTGGAACGCGCAGCTGAGCCAGGATCTGGTGACGACGCGCAACAATCTCGATACGGCCCGCTCGCAATACGACAAGGCGATCAAGCACCAGGACCTGGTCCGGTGGACGGCTGCCGAGCCTTCGGTGGTCCTGACCCTTGCCAAGCTCTCGGTCGGATCGGTGCTGAAGCCCGGCGATCCGTTCATTACACTGATGCCGCTGAAGACCCGGCTCGAGGCCGAGATCCAGATCCTGTCGCGCGATGTCGGCTTTGTGCGGCCGAACGACCCCTGCACGATGAAGATCGATGCCTTCAACGCGGCGGAGCACGGCACGGCGCAAGGCAAGATTCGCTGGATCAGCGAAGGCGCCTTCACGACCGATGATGACGGAAAGCCGGTCGACGCCTACTACAAGGCGCGTTGTTCGGTCGACCAGACCAACTTCAAGGATGTTCCGAAGAACTTCCGCCTCATCCCCGGCATGACGCTGCAAGGCGACGTCAATGTCGGCACCCGCTCGGTGGCGATGTATCTGCTCGGCGGCATGCTGCGCAGCGCAAAAGAAGCAATGCGCGAGCCATGACGGTATCGACGCGATCCCTCCTCGACCTGCTCCGGCCCGGCTCGTCCCGTTCAAACCCGACACAGTTTGAACGGGGGCTGGAGGCGTACGAGAACCGGCAATATCTCGAGGCGTTGCGCCTTTGGCGGCTCGCCTCGCAAGCGGGCAGCCCGGAGGCGGATTACCGGATCGGGCTGCTCTATGCGCGCAACGAGGGCGTCATCGGCAACCTTCCGGACGCGGTTGCGTGGTACGAGCGCGCCGCCGTCAAGGGACATACCGAAGCGCAATTCCAGCTTGGCTTGATCTACCTCAACGGGGTCAAGCCGATGGTCGGACCGAACCGGCCCGAGACGTGGCGGCAATCCACCGCACAGCGCCTCGGCGACAAGGCGGCCAATCTCCACGATCTGGTTTTCCCGAACGGGATCGGGGTGCCCAAGGATGTCGACGCCGCCTTCCTCTGGATGTCGGCGGCGGCTGAAGCCGGCAAGGCGGACGCGCAGGCGATCCTCGGCGACATGTACGCCAATGGGACGGGCTGCACGAAGGATCACGCAACCGCGTTGCGCTGGTACGAGGCCGCGGCCGAGCAGAAGGCCGCGTCCGGCGAATTCGCGCTCGGCGATGTGCATTACCAGGGCCGCGGCGTTCCCGTTGATTTCGCGCAGGCGGCGATCTGGTATCACAAGGCCGCGGAGCAGGGACATGTGCGCGCGCAGGTTGCGCTCGCGTTCATGTGCCTCAAGGGCACCGGGCTTCCCGGGAATGTCGACGAGGCCGCACGGCTGTTCCAGAGCGCCGCGAGCCATGATGATACGATCGCGCTCTACAACATTGCGCTGTTGCGGCTCGCCGGCAAAGGCGTTGCCAAGGATCTCGACAAGGCCGAGACCGCGTTGCGCAAGGCGGCGCGGAAAGACTATCTGCCGGCGATCCAGGCATTGGCCGAATTCTATGCGCTCGGCAGCTCAGCCGAACCGGATCTGCGCGAGGCGGCGTACTGGTACGAGAAGGCCGCCGAGCGCGGCGATGCGCAGGCGCAATTCTTTATCGGGCGTTTCTATGCCACCGGCACCGGCGTTCCGCCCAGCATCCGCCAGGCGGCGAAATGGTTCGAGCACGCGGCCGAGAGCGGTCACGCCACGGCGGCGCACAACATTGCGGTGTTCTATCTCAACGGCAACGGCGTGACGCGCGACGTTGCAGCCGCGGTCAAGTGGTTCGAGCGCGCGTCCGAGGGTGGCATCAGTGCCGCGGCCGTACAGCTTGGTCGGCTCTACTCCGCAGGCAACGGCGTGCCGCGCGACCAGGCGCGCGCAGCGGAATGGCTGAGCAAGGCGGCCAATGGCGGCGACGCCGATGCCAAGACGGCCTATGCCATGTTTCTGATTCAGGAAGAGCCGTCCGAAGCGCGCCTTGCGCAAGCACGCAAGCTGCTCGCCGACGCCGCCGAGGTCGGGCATCCGGCTGCGGCATTTCAACTCGGCGGGCTGCATATGGGACGGTCCGGCGGCACCGTCGATCTGCCGGCCGCGGCGCAATGGTTCAAGCGTGCGGCAACCGCCGGTCATGTCGAGGCCCAGCACACGCTGGCCCTGCTGTATTCCGATCCGAAGAGCAGCCTCAAGGATCCACAGGCCGCCGCCGGCTGGATCGTCAAGGCCGCCGACGGCGGCAACGCTGCGGCGCAGTTCAAGCTTGCCGTTATGTATTGCACCGGGCAGGGCGTCGAGCAGGACCTCGCGCAGGGCGTGAAGTGGTACGAGTCCGCCGCGCGCCAGGGCCACACGACGGCGCAATACAACCTTGCCGTGATGCTCGGGCGGGGACAGGGCTGCGACGCCGATCCGGCAAAGGCGGCCGAGTGGTTCGAAGCAGCCGCGAAGCAAGGCATGGTCGAAGCGCAGCTCGCGATCGGCGACGCACTGCGTGCCGGCAACGGTGTCGCGCAGGACCGCGATCAGGCGCTGCACTGGTATCGACAAGCGGCGCAGCAGAACAACGAAGGCGCGCAGCGTCGTCTGCAGGCAATGAGCGAGAGCGTCGGCTGAGATTGTTTGGATGCGGACATCTCGTCGCATGCGAGCAGGGACAGAGATGGTGACCGGCTTTGTTTTTGAGCGCGAAGGCACGGAAGCGGGCACGTCGGCGTGACAATCTAGGCAGAACTAACAATGGCTTTCATATCGACGACAGAGAGATTGCGCTAATGTTGCGTTCGCAGAATAAATGCTCATTGTACCTCTGGTTGTGTGAAGATGATCGATAAGCACCGTGAGGCCATGATCGGCGGCGTGTTCGTCAACTTGATCCCGGGATCGAACGTCCGCGTGACCGGGAAAGAAACTGGAGCCGACGTTAAACGTTGGCAGGAGATTGAGTGGCAATGAACAAGATGGTCGAACGGAGCGTCAGGGATACGAAGGATATGTTGCCCGTTGCCAGTCCGGTTCAGCAGGACGACCATCCGCAGAGCCTGTTCCTGGATCCCGATATCAGCGATCTGCAGTCGGGATCGCGGCTGCGTGGCGCGATCCTCGAATATTCGGGGCGAGGGATCTCCGGCTGGATCGTCGATGCCCAGTCGCCTGCCTCGACCGTATCGCTAGCGTTGTTTGTCGCGTCGCACTGTGTCGAAGAGGGACGGACCGGCCGCTCGATGCCGGCGCGCATCGGTCCGCGCAGCGTGATCGGGCGTCCCGGCTTCCGCATCGATCTGTCCACGCCGGGCGTGCGCCGCCGTCTGGCGCGCGCGCTGCGCAACGCGCTGGTCGACCCCAAGCGTGCGCAGATCTATCTGCGCATCAGCCTGAGCGACGGCGAATACTACGAGATCCCGCTGTTCGAGAATTTTACGCCAAGTGAAGCGATTGTTGCGCTCGGCTTCTCGACCGAGGATTACGACGACCTGCTGTTTCCCGGCAACGACAGGATCGTCACCGGGCTGGCGGACGCATCCCCCAAGGAAGTGCGTTACATTTGTTTCTACCTGCCGCAATTCCATTCATTTGATGAAAATGACCGATGGTGGGGACCGGGCTTCACCGAGTGGACCAACGTCTCGCGCATGCGGGCCCAGTTTCCGGCGCATGAATCTCCGTGGTTGCCGGCCGATCTCGGATTCTATGACGTCCGGCTGCCGGAGACGCGTCGTCAGCAGGGCGAGCTCGCACGCCAATACGGCATCGATGGCTTCTGCTACTACGTGTACTGGTTCCAGGGGCGAAGGCTGCTGGAGAAGCCGCTTCAACTGATGCTCGAGGACGGCGAGCCGAATCTGCCATTCTGCATCTGCTGGGCAAACGAGAACTGGTCGCGGCGATGGGACGGCTCGGATGCCGAGCTGTTGCTCGGGCAGAATCACTCGCTCGAAGACGATGTCCGCTTCATCGACGACATGGCCGACTTGCTGCTCGACGAGCGCTACATCACCGTTGATGGCCGCAAGGTCATCGTCATCTACAGGCCCTCATTGCTGCCGGACAAGCCGCGCCTGTTCGAGATCTGGCGTGAGCGCGCCCGGGAGCTCGGGATCGGCGAGCTTCTGATTTGCAATGCGATGACCTTCGGTGAGTTCGATCCGCGTGACGTCAATTGCGACGCGGCAATCGAGTTTCCGCCGCACACCGTCTCGACGAGGGAGGTGCCGCCGACGGAGGTCGATGCACCGCCGACCTTCGCCGGGAAAGTCTACGACTATGTCGACGCCATGCGGTCGTCGATCGGCAAGACCTACGATTTCCCGTTCTTTCCGGCCGTGATGCCGCGCTGGGACAATACGCCGCGCAAGGGGCCGCGCGGTCATATCTTCACGAGGTCCAGCCCGGAGGCGTTCGAGGTCTGGCTTCGCGATGCGACCCTGCGGGCCAAGGGCAACAGCTTCTCCGAATCATTGGTGTTCATCAATTCCTGGAACGAGTGGGCGGAGGGTGCACATCTCGAGCCGGATTCGCGCTATGGACGGGCCTTCCTCGAAGTGGTGCGTCGGGTGGCTTCGGCAGAGCCGATCTCATCCCAGATTCGAAACAGTCCCGATCTGCTGGATTGCCTGAGCAGGCAGGAGCTCGAATGGGCGGTGAAGGAAGCCGCGACGCATGTCGAGGTGCTGGCCAGCCTGCATCGATCGGGCCTCACGCATTCCGGGGTTCAGCGCGTCAGGAGCGGCGTTCCGGTCGAGGCGGAAGGCGCATCCGACAATCCGGCAGGTTCGCTGCTGGTCATCGAAAACATCAATTCCCAGACCGGCGAGCGCGTGATCGTCGATCCGCGCTACGAGATATTGGTGCGCGGATGGATTTGCGCGGGCAATACGTTCGAAGCCAGTCGGCAGAGAACGGGATTCCTGCTGCTCTCCGACCTCGCTCAGGCGAACGCAGCCAACAGCGGTTACTGTCTGGTCGTTGACTGGCACGAACGCGTCGACGTGAAGGAATACATGAAGGCCGAAAGCAAGGACTGCTATTTCGGTTTCCAGCTATCCTTCTCGATCCGCGATTTGCCGGACGGTGAATACCAGCTCGCCATTCTCGAGGTCGGCGACGGAGCCAGCGCGATCGTCAGGTCCCGTCACTCGATCATCGTGAGACGTTGAGGACGCCGATGCTCGCAAGTGTCGTCATCGCCTGCTACAAGCACGAGCAGTATCTCGAGGAGTGCCTCGAGACCGTCTACCAACAGACTTTTGCCGACATCGAACTCGTCATTGTTGACGACAATTCGCCGGACAAGAGTTTTGAGGTCGCGCAACGGGTCATCAAGAAGAAGTCGTTCGGAAAGCGCTTCGTCTCCTGCAAGCTGCTCAAGAACCCGCAAAACCTCGGCGCCCACTACACCTGGAACAGGGCATTGTCGCTGACCAAGGGCGACATGATCTTCCTGTTGAATTCGGATGATGCCTTTTCGAAGGAGCGCGTCCGGCTGTTCGCGGACAAGCACGCCAATGAGCGGCTGTTCTTCGGCTTCTCGGCCGTCGAGCCGATCGACGAACACGGCAAGTCGATCAGCAACTACCAGTTTCCGACACGGCTGCGCTATGCAATCGATCGCGCCCAGATCGCGGGCGCGCCGCTGTCATGGACGTTCCTGGATTCCCAGATTGCCGCGTCGACCGGAAACTTTGTTTTCAGCCGTGAACTGTTGCGTCAGGTGGGGTGGCTTGCCGACCTCAAATACTGCCATGACTGGGACTTCGCACTGCGCGCCGTCACCAAGGTCGAGCCGACTTATCTCGACGCGGATCGATATCTGTATCGGCTGCATTCCACCAACAGCTTCCGCAGCCTGAGCAAGGTGGCGGAGAGCGAGACGAAGGCCTGCATGATGTCGTATTGCCTGAATGCGATCACCACGAGGCCGCAGAACAAGACCTGCCTCAGCCCGTCCAATTTCGGCGATTCATTCTATGACTTCGTGAAGCTTCACCCGAACTTCAATTATTGGGTCAAGCAGATCTACGCGCCGTATCATCCGGAGCATCGGACGGTGGAATCGAACGACCGGACCCGGCCGATCCGCTGGCGCTGATCGCCTCGCACAAGGCTCCGTTCCGGTGATCTCGGAACGGAGCCTTGTGAGTCCGTCGTCGCTTTGCGCGATGCGCTGCACTCCGCGCGAAAGCAACTTAGCAAAGGTTCTTCGACGCAGCCCGTGCAGTCGCTTTGAGAACTTCACGCAATGCTTCCAGGCGGTCAGTCTGGCAGGGCAGGGTCGGCACCAGCCAGCCACCCTCGTCATTTTCATTCCATGCGTAGATCAGCACCGCGGGGGCCCGTTGATCAGGTGCGCGGCTGTTCACCCAATTGATCGATTGCGTGAGATGGCCGGCCAATTCCTGCTTGGTCGGAGCCGTATAGAAATTGGTGATGCCGTCGCCGGGACGCTGCGACGTTTCCCAGGGCACGGGATGTTCGATACGCGGGCGCCGGTCCCATCCCGTCATCACCGTGGGCACGACGGGCACTTGGCTGGCGGCCAGCGCATTCCAGCCCTTCTCGGCATACTTCGCGAGGTCCGCAAAGCTGCCCCGACCGTTGCCGGTTGTAATCGCATAAGACCCGAGCGCGTCGGCGCCCAGATTGGCGGCCTCCTGGCTCAGGAATTTCGTGTCTCCTGCGAGCACGATATAGGGCTCGCCGTGGCCGGCCGCGTTCGCATCGGCTCTGAACTTGCTCAGTTGTGCTTGCAGACCCGGCACGCCGCCCCAGCTTCGCTGCACATCGGCACCCTTGATGAAGCCCAGGAAATAGAGCGGCCGGTTGCCCTCCACCCGCAGATAGTTCTTGTCCGCCATCAGGCCGATGTGCTCCTGGGGGAGTGAGGATAGCTTGGCTGCCGATCCCCATCGACCGAGCTCGGTAAACATGCAGTACTTCAGCTCGGCTGCTTTCGGACGCGTTCTGAATGCATACAGGGCTTTCGACATCGGATGGTTCGCCCCGTAACCGGCGAATGCCCAGTAGTCCAATCCGGCAAAGATGGCCTGGTCGATCTCCTTGTCCATCTCGGTCTGGATCGAGCTCGAAAAATCCAGCGCGTTGGGATCGCGGTTCACTTGCGTCCCGAAGAACGGGGCCCGCCAACGATACTTCTGGGGGCCAAGCGATTGCTTCATCGCTTCCGTCGGCTGCGAGCCCGGCGCGTACCATGCGTCCCATCGAATGGCTCCGACCAGCGGCCGGGAAGGTGTCGCGGCAGCAGCAGGATGCCCGGAACCAAGGAAGCTGAGCGAGCCGGGCAGGAGGCTCGCTGATAACGATGTCAAAAACATCCGTCGCGTCAGCGCGAACGGCTTACGGATTGCTTCGTTCCCATTGTCCATTGGCGATCTCCGATCGTTCCCGTCCTGTGTGACGGTTTCATGCACATGACACCGAGCCCTCTGCTCTATTGTATTGATTTTCCTCGAAATAACCTTACAACAGTTAAGTGTGAGCGCTGCGTGTTATAGCCTTATTCTTGTAGGATAAGTGCGCTAATAGGGAATTCGTGGTGCGAACCAATGTTAATTGCTTGTTGATCTCGTGGGGAGCGGCTCAGGTTGGACATGGAAATTCCTGCATTGTCTAGTTTCAGCTCAGGCGTGAATCTCGATACGCTTCCAGCAAGTGAGATCGAGACAAAGCTTAGAGAATTCTTTTCCGGGCGGATCGCAAATCCGAAACCCGACGAGCTCATCCAATCGGTCGAGCAGCTCGAGCAGCAATTCGGCGACTACAAGGAATTCCAGTTTGCAAAAGCGGCAGCGCTTGTGCAGGCCTGTGATTTCGCCGGAGCGCGCGCAATCCTGCTCGACCTCGTCAAGCAGATGCCATCCGACTCGCGGGTGCTGCATCGCCTTGCGATCGCCGATCTCAACATGGGATCCGCCCAGGAAGCGCAGGATGTCTATCTGTCCGCGCTGGTTGCGGCCCCCAAGAGTGAAAATCTGCGGCGGGAGTTTGCCGGCCTCCTGCGCGTGATGGAGGCGAAGAAGCTCTACGCCGGGGTCGAGCGGAAGAAGCACGGCCTGGCCGCGGTGTGCGCCATCAAGAATGAAGGCGACGATCTGCTGGAATGGCTGCACTTCCACAGGCTGGTGGGCTTCGATCACTTCTATCTCTACGACAACGGCAGCACCGATAACACGCGCGCCGTCATCGAGGCCTTCCCGTGGCCTGACATGATCACCTACCATTTCGTGGAGGGCGAATTCGGCCAGATGCGCGCCTTCTCGCATGCGATCGACAGCTATCGCAATTGCGCCGAATGGTGCGCCTTCATCGATGCCGACGAGTATCTGTTTCCGACGCAGGCCGGCAACATCAAGGACGTGCTGGCCGAGCTCGGCTCGGCGCCGGCGGTGGCGGTGCATTGGTTGAACTTCGGCTCGAACGGTCACGAGGCGCGGCCGGCCGGCTTGTGCATCGAGTCCTTCACGCGTCGCGCGCCGGACGACTTCCCGGATCATTTCATCATGAAGTCGATCGTGCGGCCCGACACCATCGTGTCCTACCTGCATCCCCATCAATCGCTTGTTCTGGGCTGCTACGTCCAGGAAGACGGCACGCCGGTTTTCCCGATTGGCGGCCGCTGCACGGCTCCGAAGCGCAGCAAGCTCGTGATCAATCACTACTACACCAAGTCGCGCGAGCAGTTGCTGAAGAAGCGTGAGCGCGGCCGCCCGCTGGCGGACGGAGATCCTGAAAAGATCCGCGCCATGGAGTTCTTCACGCTGCGCGATCGCAACGACGTGGAAGACGCGACGATCCAGCGGTTTCTCCCCGAGCTGAAGAGGCTGGTCCAGGGTTGAATCCGGGCCTGAAATCCGGGAAACAGGAAAAGGGCGCGCCAATCGGCGCGCCCTTGTTATTTTGTGCATTGAATTGATCGTTGACCCCGCAGGTGCTTCAGGCGCCTACAGCGGCTCCAGCCGGTATTTCGCCAGCAGGGCTTGCGCGGCATCGACATCGATCCTTGGCGGCCGCTGGAACACCGACATGTTGTTGGCGCGGGCGATCTCGCGCGCGACCGTCCGTACCGAATGATAGTGGGGGCGGTTCTCGAAGTCGTGGATTGCGATGAAGGCGCCCGGTGCGGCGTGCAGCAGGCACTGCACGAAGCAGGCCACGCGGAACCGGCCGTCGACGAAGTACAGATCGGCCGTCTTGCTTTCCGGCCGCTCCCAGATGAGTTCATGATAGTCCGGCCAGGAGCTCTCCCGCTCCTTCTCGATCGGATAGCCCCACTCGCGCAACTTGCCGATATCGACGTGCAGCAGCTGCGGCCTGGTGCTGGCATTGCCCGTGGCATCGGCGACGTTGGCGAGCCATTCCGCGGAGGAATCGATCGAGATGACCCATTCCTTCCTGGTTTGGCAGGCGAGCCAGGTGCTTCCGCCCGAGCCGAACTCAAGATAGCGCGTCGAGAGGTCCACGAAGCTCTTGAACAGTGTCAGTTCCTGAGCGTCCATTGCGATTTTCATGGCGGGACCCCGTGGTTTCTCGATTTGCTGTCTGGTGGTGGGTGGCTGCCAATCCACCGTCGGAAGCCGGTCGCGGCTGGTCAAGTCGCGATGAGATCCGGTTGAATCGTCATCGCCCTTCTCGGCTTCCCGTTGGCTATCCACGCCGGTGATTTGGCGAGATCGGCGGGCTACTGGTTCAGCCCGACGCGCTCCACTTTGTAGCCGCGCTCCAGGATCGCGCGCCACCAGGGTTGTTCGTCGACGTACCAGCGCACGGTCTTGGCGATGCCGGTCTCGAAATTCTCCTCGGCACGCCAGCCGAGCTCGGTTTCGAGCTTGGTGGCGTCGATCGCGTAGCGGCGGTCGTGGCCGGGACGGTCGGCAACGAAGTTGATCAGCTGGCGCCGCGGGCCTGACGCCGAAGGCGCGACCTCGTCGAGCAGGTCGCAGATGCTTTCCACGACGTGCAGATTGGTGCGCTCGTTGCGGCCGCCGACATTGTATGTCTCGCCGATCCTGCCGCGCTCCAGCACCAGGGTCAGCGCCTTGGCGTGGTCCTCGACGAACAGCCAATCGCGGATGTTCTGGCCGTCGCCATAGACCGGCAGCGGCGCGCCGGCGAGCCCCTTGATGATCATGTGCGGGATCAGCTTTTCCGGGAAGTGATAGGGGCCGTAATTGTTCGAGCAGTTGGTTACCAGGGTCGGCAGCTCGTAGGTCTCGCGCCAGGCGCGCACCAGATGATCGGACGATGCCTTGCTGGCCGAATAGGGCGAGTTCGGCGCATAGGCCGTGGTCTCGGTGAACAGCCCCTCATCGCCGAGCGAGCCGAACACCTCGTCGGTCGAGATGTGGAGGAAGCGGAACTGGTCGCGCTTCTCGGGCGAGAGCGTGCGCCAGTGGCGCAGCGTCTCCTGCAGGATCGTGAAGGTGCCGACGATGTTGGTCTGGATGAATTCGCCGGGGCCGTCGATCGAGCGGTCGACATGGCTTTCCGCGGCGAGATTCATCACCGCATCGGGCTGATATTTCTCGAACAGCCGGCGCAGGCTCTGCGCCTCGCAGATGCAGGCGTTCTCGAAGCTGTAGTTCAGGCTCTCGGCTGAGCCGGGCAGCGAGTCGAGATTGGCCGCATAGGTCAGCTTGTCGATGTTGACGACCCGGGCGTGGGTGTCGCGCAGCAAATGGCGGACCACGGCGGAGCCGATAAAGCCGGCGCCGCCGGTGACGAAGATCGTCGATCCCTTAAACCGCATGTTTGAACACCTCGGCGGTGCGGGGTTGGCCCTGGAACGAGCGGTAGACCGACAGCAGATACTCGCCGTAGCTGCTCTTGGCGGTCTTCTGCGCCACCTTCGCGAAGGCTTCCAGCGAGATATAGCCCTGGCGCAGCGCGATCTCCTCGGGGCAGGCGATGCGCAGCCCCTGGCGCTGCTCCAGGATCTGGACGAAATGGCTGGCCTCGACCAGCGAGGAATGGGTGCCGGTGTCGAGCCAGGCGAAGCCGCGGCCGAGCACCTCGACATAGAGGTCGCCACGCTCGAGATAGGCCTTGTTGACGTCGGTGATCTCGATCTCGCCGCGCGGCGACGGCTTGATGCCGGCCGCGATGTCGACGACGTCATTGTCGTAGAAATAGAGGCCGGTGACGGCGACGTTGGATTTCGGCCGCTTCGGCTTCTCCTCGATCGACAGCGCCCGGTTGGTGCTGTCGAGCTCCACCACGCCATACTGCTCCGGCGCGTTGACGACGTAGCCGAACACGGTGGCGCCCTTCTTGCGGACCGAGGCGGCCGACAGCATGCTGGGCAGGCCGTGGCCGTAGAAAATGTTATCACCTAACACAAGGGCGACGGAGTCATCGCCGATGAAGTCGCGGCCGACGATGAAGGCGTCGGCGAGACCGCGTGGCGTCTCCTGCGTGGCATAGGAGAACCTGATGCCGATCTCGTGGCCGTCGCCGAGCAGGCGCTGGAACAGCGGCTTGTCTTGCGGCGTCGAAATGATCAAAATGTCGCGAATTCCGCCCAGCATCAGCGTCGACAGCGGATAGTAGATCATCGGCTTGTCGAACACAGGCAGCAGCTGTTTCGAGACGACAGTGGTCACGGGGTAGAGGCGCGAGCCGGTTCCACCGGCGAGGATAATGCCCTTCATGGTCCCTCACAGTTTGACTATCAAAACATAACAGATAGCGTGCGCCGCACAAGTTTGTTATGAGTATCAAATTAACATTTCAGGCCTGCTCAAACTGGAACCTTCGTTACATGAACGTCATCAAGACCGAGCTCCCAGAAGTTCTGATCGTCGAACCGAAGCTGTTCGGCGATCAGCGCGGCTTCTTCCTCGAGACCTATCAGTCGCCCCGTTACGTCGAGCACGGCATCACGCGCCCCTTCGTGCAGGACAACATGTCCCGCTCGGCCTACGGCGTGCTGCGCGGGTTGCATCTGCAAAACCCGCTCACCCAGGGCAAACTCGTGACCGTGCTGCGCGGCAAGGTGCTCGACGTCGCGGTCGACGTGCGTGTCGGTAGCCCGAATTTCGGCAAGCATGTCGCGGTCGAGTTGAGCGAGGACAACCGCCGGCAATTATGGGTGCCGCGCGGCTTCGCGCACGGCTTCGTGGTGCTCTCGGAATCCGCCGACTTCTTCTACAAGTGCGACGATTTCTATAGCCCCAAGGACGAGCTCTCGATCCGGTGGAACGATCCGGCGATTGGGATCAAATGGGGCGTCGACAAGCCACAGCTGTCGGCCAAGGATGCGGACGCGCCGCTGCTCGCCGACGCCAGCAACCTTCCGACCTACGGACAAATCTGATGCGGATCTTGTTGACGGGAACACGCGGGCAGGTTGGCAGTGCTCTCAAGCCGCTGCTGGACGGTCACGGCACAGTGGTTGCGCCGCCGACCGCGGAGTTCGATCTGTCGAAACCGGAGTTGTTGACGAGCCAGCTCGAAAGCCTGAAGCCCGATCTCATCATCAATCCGGCGGCCTATACGGCGGTCGATCGTGCCGAGGACGAGCGCGAGCTGGCGTTCCTGGTCAACGCGAAGGGGCCCGAGACGCTCGCCAAATGGGCGGCGGCAAACCATGTGCCGCTGGTGCATTTCTCGACCGACTATGTCTTCAACGGCTCAGGTGACAGGCCGTGGCGCGAGGATAGTCCGACCGAGCCATTGTCGGTCTACGGCGCCAGCAAGCTTGCCGGCGATGTCGCGGTGCAGGCAGCAGGCGGGGCGCATCTGATCGTGCGCACCTCGTGGGTCTATGCCGCAAAGGGCACCAACTTCCTGCGCACGATCGCGCGGCTCGCCGGCGAGCGCAAGGAGCTGCGGATCGTGGCCGATCAGATCGGGGCGCCGACGTCGGCACAGGCGATCGCCAGTGCGGTGGCCGGCATCGTGCTGCCGAACCTCACCACGTTGCACGATCAGCTCGCGCGCAGGGGCGGTGTCGTCAATCTGGTGTGCGCCGGCGAAACCAGCTGGCACGGCTTTGCCAGCGCCATTGTCAGCGGGCTGAAGTCACGTGGTGTCACGCTGGCGGTCGAGAGCATCGCTCCGATCGCAACGGCGGACTTTCCGACCAAGGCAGTGCGTCCGGGCAATTCGCGGCTGGATCTGACGCGGCTGAAGGCGCAGTTCGGCGTAGCGATGCCGACCTGGCAGGAAGCGCTCGCGCACGAGCTTGACGCTTATGTCCAGCTCAGTGCGCCCGCGCACGCCTAGAACGACTTCGCGCGAAGGGGAGCCGGTTCGCGGCAAACGATGCGCGTCAAAAACAAAGCCCCAGGTTCTGATTTGATCAGAACCGGGGCTTCGGGATTGAACTGAGCGGCGGCGATCGCCGGTCAGGTGCGGCCGCTCAGCGCGGCCGGCCGATGCTGTCATAGGTGAAGCCGTGCGCGGCCATCTCGTCCGGACGGTAGATGTTGCGCAGGTCGACCACGACCGGATGCTTCATCTCATCTTTGATGCGCTTGAGATCGAGGGCGCGGAACTGGCGCCATTCGGTCACGATGACCAGCGCATCCGCCTGGCGCGCGCACTCATAGGCATCCTTGCAGTACTCGATTTCGGGCAATTCCTTGCGCGCTTGCTCCATGCCGATCGGATCATAGGCTCGAACCGTGGCGCCGAAATCGATCAGGCCGTTGATCAGCGGGATCGAAGGGGCCTCGCGCATGTCGTCGGTATCGGGCTTGAAGGTCAGGCCGAGCACGCCGATCGTCTTGCCGCGCAGCTCGCCGCCCATCACGTTGGCGACCTTGCGTGCCATCGCGCGCTTGCGGTTGTCGTTCGCGGTCAGCGTCGCTTCGACGATTTTCAGTTGGACGTCGTGGTCGAGCGCTGTCTTGAACAGCGCGCGGGTGTCCTTCGGGAAGCACGAGCCGCCATAGCCGGCGCCGGCATGCAGGAACTTGGTGCCGATCCGGTTGTCGAGCCCGATGCCGCGCGCGACCTCCTGCACGTTCGCCCCGACCCGCTCGGAGAGATCGGCGATCTCGTTGATGAAGGTGATCTTGGTGGCAAGGAAGGCATTTGCGGCGTATTTGATCAGTTCCGCGGTGCGCCGCGCGGTATAGAGGATCGGCGCCTGGTTCAGATAGAGCGGGCGATAGACTTCGCCCATCACCCGCTTGGCCCGATCATCCTCGGTGCCGACGACGATCCGGTCGGGATGACGAAAATCCTGGATTGCCGCGCCTTCGCGCAGGAATTCGGGGTTCGAAGCAACGGCGAAATCGGCGTTGGGATTGGTCTCGCGGATCAGGCGTTCGACCTCGTCGCCGGTGCCGACCGGCACGGTCGACTTCGTCACCACCACGGTGAACTTCTTGAGCGCCGCGCCGATCTCCTTGGCGGCAGCATAGACATAGCTCAGGTCGGCATGGCCATCGCCGCGGCGCGAGGGCGTTCCGACCGCGATGAACACGGCATCAGCGTCGGCGACGGCGCCGGTGAGCTCCGTCGTGAAGGTCAGCCGTCCGGCGGCCGCATTGGTTTCGACGAGCTTGTCGAGGTCAGTTTCGTAGATCGGGATCTTGCCGCGCTTCAGGGCTTCGATCTTGCCGGCGTCCTTGTCGACGCACACGACCTGATGGCCGAAATCGGCAAAACACGCTCCGGACACGAGACCTACATATCCCGTTCCAACCATTGCAATCTTCATGAATCCGCTCGTCGATCAGTGTGGAGAGGAGGAGTTAGCACTAGCACAATTGGCGCCGATAACGCCAAGTTTTATGACGCATAGTTTGTGTTGGAGCTCGGCGGCTTTTTGTGCAAACGGTGATCGCCTCAGTGCAGGTGAGTGCTCGCTAGTCACCTTGGGCGCGCCATGGACACATTCTCAACTTGAAATCGACCGATAATCGAGCCGCCGTTTGAGGGGTGGACATGAGCACGAAGACGATTGGCAAGCAGAGGCCCTCAGGAGCTGACGACGCGTCGTTGCAAACGCAGTTCACCAGATACGATCGCACGACGTTTTCCGGGTTTGTCTATGACCGCGCCGATCTCGGCCGACGCTACACTGTCGAACTGCTGGTCGACGGCGAGCCATACATGTCATCATTGTGTGACGAGTTTGTAACAGAGCTTGCCGACGCCGGAATCGGCGACGGTCGCTTCGGCTTTACGTTCAATGTGCAGGATCAGGTTGGCGCGAGCGCCGGAACGGTCGAGGCAAGATTGGCCAACATCGGCAGTCCCGTCGGCGCTCCGATTCGTTGCGACGTTGCCGCACCGGAAGCGCAGTGGCATCGGATCGCCGAAATCGATTGGGCCGGAGGTTTGCGCTTCGAGGGCTGGCTGTCTCGGGACATCGACGAAGATATCGAGATCCTGATCGCGCAGCGGCCGGTGATGACGGTGAAGCCGACCGGCTGGACCAACGTTGCGCGGGGAAGCGAGTTCGGCGTCGGCCGCCGGATCGATTTTCATCTGCCCGAGCATTTTGCGGATGGTCGTATGCGCGGCCTGTCGGCGCGGACGGTTTCGGGACGCAGCTTGATCTCGGAGCCGATCCCATTCGTGGCATTCGAGCGCGGATTGGAGCAGACGCTTGCAGAGCTCGGGCGCTGGGAGAGCGAGCGGCTGCGCGGAGAACTGTTCGACCGTGTGCTGCCGGCCTCGATGCCGTTTCATGCCTATCCCGGCTGGAAAGAGCGCTTTGCGCCGACGACGCAATCAGAACAATCCGACGTTCCATCCGAGGCCGCGGTCGTCCTGATCGGCGAGAACAGGGTCGACGAAAGCATCGAGAGCCTTGAGGCCCAGGGGCACGCGGCCTGGTCGGCGGTGTGCCTGCCCACGCAGGCGTTCAGTCAGTTCGATCCGAAAGCCGCGCGCGACTTCGTCGACGGCGATGCCGCCAACGGCGAGTTCTTTGTCTTCTGCCTGAGCGGGACGATCCTCGCAGAGGATGCCTTGCAGCGCTTCGCCGCTCTGTTCGCGTCCGAGCCCGACTGCGATCTTGCCTATGGCGACGTCGAGATCCCTGCGGGCGCAGGTGCGGTGTGGCCGTTGGCGTTTTCGGCGTTCGATCTCGAGCGCGCGCTCGAGCAGGGCTATGGCGCGTATTGTTTTGCGGTTCGCCGCCAACATGCCATCGAAGCGCTGCGATCGGCGACGTCGCTCTACGACATCTTTCTGTCCTGCGCGGAGCCTGGCCGAACCTATCACCTTCCGGGATCGATCGCGGCACTGCCGCAGATCGATGCGTCGGCCGCAACCGGCGAACTGGCCGCCGCAAGCAAGGCATATTTGGCCAGAGCCGGCATCGAGGCGAGCGTCGAGCCGCGCAAGGCGGGGCTGCTTCCTGCTGTTCAGGTCAAGCGCGCCGTCGATTGGAACGAGCGCACCACCATCATCATCCCGACCAGAAATCGCGCCGAGCTGCTCAAGCGATGCATCGAGACCGTGACGCCGGCCGCGAATGAGACGAATGCTCGAATTCTTGTCGTCGATAACAGTTCGACGGAGCCTGAAACGCTCGACTATCTGGAGAGCCTGTCCGAGGAGGACATCGACGTCATCTCGGTCGAGGGACCGTTCAACTTCGCAGCGATCTGCAATGCCGCGGTCGATTGCGTCGACGCCGACAACATCTGCTTCCTCAACAACGACATTGAGGCGCTCGACGACGGCTGGCTGGCGGAGCTGCTGTGGCGGCTCGCCGCTCCCGACGTCGGAGCCGTCGGTGCAAAGCTGCTGTGGCCGAGCAGCGTCGTGCAGCATGGCGGGGTGGTGCTGGGGGCCAATTTCTCGGCTGCGCATGCCTTCAACGACCGGATGGATGGTGATCCCGGCTACGGCGATCTGCTCCAGGTGGCGCACGAATGCTCGGCGGTGACGGCCGCGTGTGTCCTGATGCGCAAACGCGATTTCGTCGCCGTTGGCGGCATGGACGCGACCCGCTTTCCGATCAGCTTCAACGATATCGATCTGTGCCTGAAGCTGCGCCAGCTCGGCAAGCGGATCGTGTTCGCGGCGGACGCGAAGCTCGTTCATCTGGAATCGGCGAGCCGGGGCCGCGATTCCGCGCCGGATCGCAAGGCGCGCTTCAAGCGCGAGCTGTCGATGCTGCGCGCGAAATGGGGCGAGGTGCTGCTCGACGATCCCTATTACAGCCCGCTGCTGGGGCTCGACTCGACGCCGTTCTCTTCGCTGGCATGGCCACCGCGATCATGGAAGCCGCGCGCCAACCTGCCGCCGGTGCCGGCCGCTCCTCCGGTCGGGATGTAGCCGCGCATCGTCGGTCACCCAGCCGAGCACGGCGGCGATCGTTTGATCGGCATCAAAGCCCGGCGGCAGCTTCAGGTCGGCTTTGTGGCCATGTCCCGCTGCTGTCGGCCTCCATTCCGTCGCGGCGGCCGGCAGCCCGGTCGCCCTGAGCGCATCCACCAGCGGATGCCCAAAGGCGGGTTCGCCGATGTCGAGAACCAGTTTCGTGATGCCGTGACCTTCGACGAGCGTCGCGATGTCGTCGACGGCAATGTCGCCGGTAACCAGGACATTGCTCCGCTGCATCAGCTTGAGATCGTCGAGCGTGGTCCCGAGCACGATGATCTCGACGTCTTGGTCGACATTGGCGATTTGATCGCTCAACGCCCTGATGAAACGAAACTCCGCCGCGTTGGCGTGCAGGACGAGCAGACCCAGACGCGCCGGACTGCTGACAACGTGATAGCGCGCCGGCGGCGCTGGCGGGTCGTCCAGTCGGGTCGCTTGCTGGCCGAGCACCGTGTCCGAAAAGGCCGCGCCGTCCTCACCGATCGCGGTCACGCGCTGAGCGCTGGTGATCAGGCTGGTCCAGTCCGGGTCAACGCCCGACCCGATCGCTGTGCGCAGTGCGAGCGCAGTGTCGGTGATCAGGACGTCGTAGGGGAAGCGTTGCGTGAGCTGGACCAGGCATGCGGCGGGGATGCGGTTCGGCTCCGCAATCTCGAGCGCGCGGATTTTGAGGTCGGTGAGCAGCGTCAGCAAGGCCTCACGGCCTTCAGCCGTTGCAACGTCGAGTGCGATCGACTGCGGTGCGCGGCTATCCGGATCGAAGATGGTCGCCAGCCGGCGCTGTCCCTCCGTTCGGATCTGCACGACCAGAGCGCGCTGATCGTCCGCAGCGAGGTGCCCGCATCGCCTGATGGCGATCTCGCGGCCAATCGCGGAGCCGCAGAAGATGACGTGCGGGCCGGCGGCGTCCGCTTCGTTCGCGAGCAGCTTGAGCTCCAGCGCCGCGCGGCAATCGCGGAGCGGATCGGCGAGCAGGAACGCGGCGCACTCCGTCGCATAGCGCCGGTAGCGCTGCTCGAGAACCCGCAGATTGCGCAGCACCAGCGAACGCTTCTCGCCTAGAAACGAGCGCGAGCCCTCATGCCCGACAAACACCGACGGGATGCACACGTTGCGGAGGCCGGCCTCTGCCGCGCGCAGGCAGAAGTCGACGTCTTCGAGATAGCCGCGATAGAAGTCGTCGGAGAGCTCACGCACGGCGTCGAGGCATTCGCGGGTGATGTAGAGGCAGAATCCGATGCCGTTGGGAATGTCGATCGCCACCCCGGAATTTGCCGTGCCGGCGAGTTCGTCGAGCAGTTCTATCTCGTCCGGCGAGGGCAGGGGATTTGACCGGTTCGGGACCGGGAAGCTGGTGAATTCGCCGTTGTTCGACAGCGGCGTCGCCGTGCCGACGCGGGGTGTCGATTGCACCGCGCTGCGCAGGCGTTGCAGCGCGTATTTCGGCACGACCGTGTCCGAGTTCAGCAGCACGACATCGCCGGCATCGGTTTCGCCAAGTGCCCGGTTGACCGCGCCGACGAAGCCGAGATTCTGCTCATTGATCAGCAGCTGGATATGCGATCTGGCAGCCAGCTCGGCGAGCAGGTGCTTGATGTCGCGCTCGGGCGACGCATCGTCCACCACGACGATGGTCGAGCCCGGCGTGCAGGCGGCGGCGGTCAATGCGCTCTCGATGCAGGCGCGTGTCGCGGCCAAATCCCGGTACACCGGGATGATGATGGTGAGCGGTGGCGTTTCACCGCTTCGCGCGCGCGCTGCCCGTGGCGGCGCGTCGCGGCGATCCGGCGCGCGATTGGCCGGGAGTTGAACGCTTGCGATGATCCGGCCCGCCTGCGCGATCTCGAGCCGCTGCGAGGTCGCCGATGGCGGGCGGATCAGACGGAAGCTCGCGGCGTGCCGCCCATCGCGTGCGAATCTGTGGCGGGGATCGGAAGGAAGCTGGACGGCACTGGATTGGTCCGCTTGCGCCAGTGAAAGCTGTGGGTCGTCAACTCCTCGCCACGTCACCCATCCCTTGACCTCTTCATCCAGGAAGTCGACGCGGGCGCAGCTGTCCTGACCGCTGTGTTCGAGCAGCACGAGGGCGCCCCTGACAGAATCCGGATCATCGTCGCGCCGTGCGATGGTGCGTGCGGCCTCGATCCGCTGCGGGCCGTCACCCCACGCCATCATGCGCCGTGCGGCAACCAGATCGTCCGGTTCGAGCTCGATCGCCCTGGCAACGCTGGCGACAGCGTCATCCCTGAGATCAAGGCGAGACAGCGCCTCTGCGCGCAGGAGGTGGGCGCGGGCGCCCGGATGCGGCATGATCCGGCAGCGGCGGTCGGCGAGCGCGAATGCCAAGCGGAAATCGCGCGCCTCCAGTGCCGCGACCGCAGCCCGCTCGAGATCGACGTGATGGAGCGTTCTGGACGTAAAGGCGATCTTGCGCGCGTCGGCGGTCAAATGTCGCCCTTATCTGCCGGATGTCAGCCCGTCGTCTTCACGGCGCTCTGCCGGCTCCGGAACACGCGCACGCGGCCCTCGAGACGCGGTCCGTCCACGCGCGGCGCCGGGTTGATCTGTTCGACGCGCCGCGGCTGCTGCGGCGCAAGTGGTGCGGCCTGCACGCGGCGTTCTTCAAGGTTGAGCTTGAAGCCCACCAGGGGTTCCCGTCCCGACGGGCCCGACACCACAATCCGGTTCCCGGTCACGCGCAGAGCGGGAGCACCCAGGAAGATGGTCTCGGCCGAGATGGTATAGCGATCCACGCTGGGCCCCGTGGCCTCCAGCGAGAACCCGGTGATGGCCAGTGCACGGCCGCGGGTTCCGGCGAAGGTTCCGAGCGGAACGAACTGGTTGTCGCCGCGCTGCGGCCGGGCGAACTTGACCGCATATTGCAGGTTGAGATCGCGCGGCTTGTTCGGCCATTCGAGCGAGATGCCCTCGATCCGGGCCGGAGCAGCCGGTCCGGCGATCCAGGTGTTCGGGCCGACGGTCACATCACCGAGGCCAGCGACATGGGCGAGCAGCTTGAGGTCGCTCTGCCCACTCGCGCCGGCCTGAGGCGCAAATTCGGGTTCGAACTCGGGGTCAAAGTCCTCGAATGGCTGGCTGGCCGGCTGCGCGGCCGGCTGGCCGTGGGCCTGCTGGCCTTGGGGCAGCTGGCCCTGGGTCAACGGTTCGATCTTGATGTTGGCGGCGGTCGACCCACCGACGCGCCCCGCGGTGACCTCGACGATCAGGCGGCTCGGCCGGGCAACCGACACGACCAGCGCGCTCTCGGGCGCAAACAGGGTTCCATTGGCGGCGTCCGGCCCGGAAATGATATTACAATTGTTAAGACTGGCGCGATCCGCATATACGCGCACCACCGGAGGGGCCACCTTATCATCTGCGCCGTTGTACCGAACCAGGAAGAGGCCCCGTGCCAAATCAATGGTTTTCTGCTGAATCTGTTCGTTCATCGTCGCCTGCGAGCCTAACGGAATGGATTGATATGTCGCCCGCGCAGTGTGCCCCAAAAATCTGTGTGATAGAAGGGGTCTTAATGTTAATCGATGAGATAGTTTCACCCGTGCATATCACTGCCACACTGCCGGTCACATGATGCAGAGCCTGACCCCAATCGAAGATCGCGTGGCCGGGGAGCGCGCCCGTCCGCCAATGAACGTCCTCTTCGTCCACAATAACTTTCCAGCCCAGTATCGCCACATTGCGCGCGCACTTGCGAAGCAGCCCGGCAACAAGGTCGTCGCGGTCGGTTCGTCGACGGCGAGCACGGCGCCGGATATTCGGCTGATCAAATATTCGACGACCAAATCGGACTCCGCGCTCGTACATCCCTTTGCCCGCCGCTTCGATGTCGAATCGCGGCGGGCCGAGGAGGTTCTGTATGCGCTGTCGTCGCTGTCGGGGCAGGGCTTCGTGCCCGACCTGATCTTCGCGCATCCCGGTTGGGGCGAGACGCTGCCGTTGCGCACGATGTTTCCGCGTGCGCGGATCATCCTGTATTGCGAATTCTACTACGGCTCGGAGGGCAGGGACGTCGGCTTCGATCCCGAGTTTCCGATGACCGGCCTCGACGGCAATGTCGCACTTCACTTGAAGAATGCGACCACGCTGCTGGCGCTCACCGAATGCGATTCCGGCGTTTCGCCGACGCCATGGCAAAGGTCGACCTTTCCCCGCGAGTTCCAGAGCAAGATCGAGGTGATCCACGAGGGCGTCGACACCGACGAGGTGAAGCCCAATCCGGTCGCGCGGTTTCTGCTTCCGAACGGCGCGACACTCTCGGCCGACGACGAGGTGATCACCTACGTCTCGCGCAATCTGGAGCCGGTGCGCGGCTTCCACATCTTCATGCGATCGCTGCCGAAGATTATGGCGGCGCGGCCCAATGCGCAGGTGGTGATCGTCGGTGGTGCCGGAACGTCCTACGGGGCGAATCCGCCGAAGGGCTCGAGCTGGAAGTCGATGTTCCTGGACGAGATCAGGTCGGACATCGACCTGCGCCGCGTGCATTTCCTCGGCCGGATTCCGCGGGACCAATATCTCGCACTGCTGCAGATCTCTTCGGTGCACGTCTATCTGACCTACCCCTTCGTGCTGTCATGGTCGCTGCTGGAGGCCATGAGCGCGGGGTGTGCGGTGGTGGCGTCCGACACCGCTCCGCTGCGCGACATCATCTCGGACGGCAACGGCCTGCTGGCGCCGTTTTTTGATATTGATGCGCTGTCGGATCAGGTAATCTCGGTGCTGACACGGCCCAAGGCCTTCAAAAAGATGCGAATGAAGGCGAGAAGCTTCGTGAGGGACAATTACGACGCGAAACGGGTCTGTCTGCCCAGGATGCTGACGCTCGTTGGATGAAGGTGTCCTCCCGCGCACCCATCGTGATCGCGCGGGGGATCACGCCAGGAGTTTGCGATGCCGCTTGTCATTTCGGTTGCCCAGCGCAAGGGCGGGGTCGGCAAGACGACTCTCGCGGTCTTGCTGGCCGCGGAACTGGACCGGCGCACCGGCGTGGTGGGACTGGTCGACGCCGACTCGCAGGCATCCGCCTGTCATTGGGCCGAGCCCGGCAATCTGTCGTTCCCGGTCTACCAGCTTGATCCGGAAACCCGCCCCGTGGCCGAATGGGCCAAGCTGATGCGGCAGATTCCGCATCAGATCATCGTGGTGGACTCCGCCCCCAACGATCGGGTGCTCGGCGCCGTGCTCGCGGTCGCCAATATCGTGCTGATGCCGTGTACGCCGTCCGGCCTCGACATCGAGGCCACCGCGCGGACGCTCGACATCGTACGCGAGGTCCGTGCCGCGCGGCGCACCGCGCTCCGTGCCATGATCGTGCCGAACCGCGTCGACCAGCGCACCCTTGAAGGCCAGCAATTGATCGAGGAGCTGGATACGCTCGACGAGGAGATCGGGCCGATGATCGGAAGCCGCTCGGCCTATGTGCGCGCCGTCGCACTCGGCCAATCGGTGGCCGATTTCGCCGGCGGGACCCCCGCCGATCTCGAGATCAAGATGCTCGCCGACCTCGTCATGAACTGGTGCGGGATCGCGCCCAGGCAACGCGTGACCAGTTAACAGATCGCGCCGGCGCCTTCACGTCGGGCTAACCATGCCTGCACGGGAACGGGAATATCCCGCGCCGCAACCGGCCCCGCATCTGATCGCCGCGTCGGCGGGAACCGCGGCGAAAAGCCCGAAAAGACGACAGATCTGCCATCCGTCGTGCATCGCAACCCCGATGTGGGCGTTATCATTGGCAACCGATAAGCCTGCCGGCGCAGCCAACGCCGCTTGGTTAACCGACTGCGCGCGCGCACCGTCGCATTTGAAGCAAATGCCGCCGCGCGCTTGAGCCGAAGCGCAAGACATTTCCCGTAGATGCTTCCCGTCACGGTGGGGAGTGAAGAATGTACAGCGTCAAGAAGGTGATGGCCCTGGTTCTGGCCATCGTCGCGCTCGGGACCAGCGCACGGGATACGCAGGCCGCAATGATCGGCTTTCCGCTGCCGCTGCGCGGCGCGATCGAGCAGATCCGCTTCAGCGAGCCGACGCTGGCGCCGATGGCCTACACCATGTTCTGCATGCGCTATGCCGACGAATGCAAGCAGCAGCCGCGCAGCCGCACGGTGTTCCGCGGCGGCGCGACGCGTCTGACCAAGCAGCGCATCACCGACCTGATCGAGATCAATGCGTCGGTCAATCGCCAGATCGCTCCGCAGCGCAACGAGCGCGGCCTCGCCGGCGAGGAATGGCTGATCAATCCGGCGCGCGGCGATTGCAACGACTATGCCGTCAGCAAGCGCCACGAGCTGCTGGCGCGCGGTTGGCCGATGCGCAATCTGCTGCTCAGCGAAGTGGTGACCTCCTGGGGCGAGCATCATCTCGTGCTGGTGGTCCGCGCCAAGGGCGGCGACATCGTGCTCGACAATCTCAATGCGCAGATCCGCAGCTGGTCGCAGGCGCGCTATCGCTGGGTCAGGATGCAGACCCCTGATAACCCCGATCACTGGGCCGCGGTCGCGCAGGCCGGCGTCTGAATCTGCAAAGTTGACCCCATCGAACGTGGCGCGGCGAGGCATTTCGCCGCGCCATTTTTCATGAGGGATGATGACGATCGCAACGTCACTGCGCCCACATTCCGGAACGATTGGCGGCTTGACCAGTTAATTTCAATCACCTCCATCGAGGCATCGTCATGAAGCTGGCCGGCCTATTTGCGATCGCGACGCTGGCGGTTGCCGCCGCGGGCCCCGTGCTTGCGCAGGGCACCGGGCAGACCATGCAGGGCGGATCCCGCTACTCGATCGACGGACCGGGCGGCGGCGTTCCGACGGCGCGGCCGCAGGCGACCCGGCCGGTCCCGCCGGCAACACCGGTTTACCCTTACGGCAGAGCGCCGCGCCAGGTGCCGCCGGTGGGACAACAGACCAACGTCCCGCTGGGGTCGCGTTAACCCTCACGTCCGCGCGCAATCGGGGCGGTCTTAACGCTATTCGCATCGCCGTTTTGCCGCGCCAGACGGAATGTCGTACCCATGCAGGCACTGCGTCTGTTGAGACGCAGGATTGGTCCGCGCAGGGACGACATTTTCAATGACGAGCAAGGGTTCGATACTGATCACGGGCGGTGCGGGATATATCGGGTCCCACTGCGCCAAGGCCGTCGCCGCGGCCGGATTTGTTCCGGTCGTCTACGACAATCTGTCGACCGGTCATCGCAACTTCGTGCAATGGGGACCGTTGGTCGTCGGCGACGTCGCCGATCACGACAAGATCACCGCCACGATCCGCGCGCACGATGTGCTCGCCGTGATGCATTTCGCCGCGTTCAGTGCGGTCGGCGAGTCCGTGGCGGATCCGCAGAAATACTTCACCAACAACGTCGCCGGCACGCTCGGCCTGCTGCGTGGTATGCGCGAAGCGGGCTGCGACCGTCTGGTGTTTTCCTCGACCGGCGCGGTCTATGGCAATGCCGGGCGCGATCCGATTCCGGAGAGCGCCGCGGGGCCGACCGTCAATCCCTACGGCCGCTCCAAATACATGATCGAGCAGATCCTGGCCGATTATCGCGCGGCCTATCAATTCAACTCGGTCTGCCTGCGCTATTTCAACGCCTGCGGCGCCGATGCCTCCGGCAGCATCGGCGAGCTGCGTGATCCCGAAACGCATTTGATCCCGCGCGCGCTGATGGCGCTCTTGGGGCACGTGCCGGATTTCGCGATCTTCGGCGAGGACTACGAGACGCCCGACGGCACCGCTGTGCGCGACTACATCCATGTCGACGATCTCGCCGCCGCCCATATCGCCGCGCTCGAACTGCTGCTGAAGGGCGACGCCGGTGGCGTGTTCAACCTCGGCACCGGCACCGGCTATTCGGTGCGCGAGGTGCTCGACGCGATCCGCGCCGAGACCGGCGAAGCGGTGCCGAGCGTGGTGCGCGAACGTCGGGCCGGCGATCCGCCGATCCTGGTCGCCGATCCCTCGAAGTCGGAAAGCGGCCTCGGCTTCAAGGCCAGCCGCTCCGATCTCGGCTATATCATTCGTTCGGCCTGGGCCTGGCATCAGAAGGCGCATCCGCGACGGCGCTAACCAATCGCGCTAGCGGCTTCATTCCAGCGTGATGTAATGCTGCTCCGCCAGCCGCGCGAGGAACGGCATGTCGACAAAGCTCGTCACCAGAAAGACAGCAACCAGCGCCAGCACGGTCAGCATCAGGCCGCGCTCGCCATAGAGCTTCTCGGGCTTCTGCGCCGATGACCCCGGCGCTGTCGACATCGAGAAGTAGGTGGTGAACAGCATCACCACCAGCGGCATCGCGAGGATGTATTCGATGCGGTATTTCACCAGGAAGACCGACAGGAAGAACACCGAGAACAGCGAATAGCTGAGGCAGGAGGCGGTCAGCGACACCTCGGTATAGTCGGCAAAGCTCGCGCGGTAGCGCGCCAAAAGCTCCCGGCCATGAGATGCGGCGATCTCGCGATATTCGGACAGCCGCTTGGCGGCCATCAGGAATGCGCCGCCGAACCAGTAGCACAGGATCACCGAGCCCGGCGGCAGCGAGGTCGGGTCGATCATCGCCCAGCCGATCAACAGCCGCAGCGGATTGTTGACGGACTCCGAGATGACGTCGAAATAGGCCTTGTCCTTGCTGCGCAGCGGCGGGACGTTATAGACGATGCCTTGAAGTGCAAAGATGCTGGTCGCAAACAGCATCAGGCGGCTGCTCGCGGATGCGCAGACGAGGCCAACCGTGACCAGCAGCAGCCATTCGAGACCGATGATCTTGCCGTCCATGGCGCTCTGCACCGCGGAGCGCTGCGACTTGGTCGGGTGATGCCGGTCGAAGTCGCGGTCGAACCATTCGTTGATCACGTAATTGGCCGACGCGATGCAGATCGCGGCCAAGAGGCCGAGGAGGATGGAGGCGGCAAGGTGATCGCCTCTCGCGCCGCGCAACAGCCCGGCGAGGATGATCCCGGGAAGGATGAAGATGTGCTTGGTGCTGTGATCGAGCCGCAGGATCGCGAGATACTGCCGGATGCCCGCGGCAGGCGGCTTGCTCGCTTCGACCTTGCTGTCCATCAGCGCCATCGCGCGGTTCCTTGTCCTGATCGCCTAATTGAGGAGGTAGACGTCGAAGCTCTCGTCGGTCTTCGCCGGGTCGAAGCGGCGGATCATCGTGGTCGCTGCGCGGAAATCGCTGATCTCCGCGGCTGAGGCGTGGAACGTTCGCCAGTCCTTGCCTTCGTCATAGGTCTGGTCCGGCGTGATCTCATCGAGCCGGTAGGCCAGCAGGATGATGACGGGCGCACCACGCGTGTCGTGGAGCTCGCGGGCCAGTCGCAGCGTCTCGCCGAGATCGCTGTCCATCCTGCCCTTGCGCGAGAAGATCACGACGCTGCGGAACCTGTGGTCGCGCGCGAGATAGAGCGGGTTCTTGACGTAGTAGGGCAGCGCCTCGACCAGATATTCCGGCTCGCTGAGGATGATTGCGTCGGTGAGATCAGGGCGTGAGGCGATCAGGCGGCCCAGATCGGCGCTGCGGCTTGCGACCACGCCGCTGACGGCATTGCGCAGATCGTTGATGCCTGCGGCGGTCTGGATCGCCAGCACCAGCAGCAGCGAGATGAGTCCGATTGCCGGCAGCAGTCCGGCGGATGCCGCAGTGATCTTGCTCCAGCCGATCCAGTACATCGCGATCAGGAAGCACAGAAAGACCGCGGCGTGGCGGTAGGCGCCGTTCGCGGCGACCGCGAAGAACAGCGATGTCAGCAACAGCGCGGCGATGGCGGCGAGAAAGGCTGGCCGCCGCGGCAATAGCCCGAGCGTCGCACCGAACAGCAGGGCCGATCCTGCGATTCCCGGCAGCAGATTGGCAAACAGCGCGCCGAGCGACGTCGCGCCGGGGTTCACCAGCGACAGGATTGCGGCCGTCAGCGGAGACGCGTGCGACCAGTCCCGGGCCGCGGCATCATTATAGGTCGGAAGCATCGTCACGGCGCAGATCGCGACGCCGATCGTGGCGATGATCGCATTGACTACAAAATTGGTCAGGTGCGGCGACCAGCGCCAGCCGTGAACCTCGAGCAGGTCGAGCAGCCAGAACAGTAGCAAGGCGCCGACCATGATCGCGCCGACGACATTGGTGTTGGCGAGCAGGAACAGCAGCACGCCGAGCACGACGCCGCGGTCGCGGTGTACGGGATAGCAGGCGGCGATCGCGAACAGGAACAGCGCCGAGATGCCGTAATTCCTCGCCATCACGACATATTCGAACAGCAGCGCGTGGCCGGTGATCAGCAGCAGGACCAGCGGCCGCGGAAATGGCGACCGGAAGATCAGCAGCGCGACCGTGACGAGCCCGATCGCGAAGGCAACACCGGGCAGCACCTCGACCCGGCCGACCGCGGCATGCGCGCCGCGTAGCAGCAGATACCAGAGAGCAGGGTGGCCTTCGCCGTGCAGCCCTCGCAGCATCGCGATCACGTCGTCGCCATCAAGGGCGATGGTGAGCGCGCGGACCTCGTCGCGCCACATCACGTGACGGGAAATCTGGAAGCCGACCAGCGCGATCCATCCCGCCAACAGCAGGAGGTCCGGCCAGGACCGGCGGTCCCGCTTCGGCGCGAACAACCAGTCGTCCAGGATTTGCAAAGAACGGGTCAATGAATCCTGCTGTGCCCTGGAACGGTAACGCCGGACCGCGGCGCCATCTGCGGTTTCGTCATTTGTGTTAACAGTAAAAGCCACCTACAATGTTGTAACATTATGGGCAATCCAGGCTAACATTTATGACGTCGACGCCGGCCCAGAGGACGTTTGGGGATATCAGCCCTGCGCATCCCGAAGTGGAGTTCGCGCTGGTGCTGGCGCGGACCATCGATTCCGTGAATGCCGACCCGCAGCAGCTGCGCAGCGCGGTCTACGAGCTTGCGCGGCAGAAGCTGCAGCAACTCGCGCATGAGGATCCCAAGGAAAAAGCCCGTCTGATGCAGGCGCTGGAAGTCGCGATCGAGGGCGTCGAGGCGCATACCAGGGATAACCTGGTCGAAAGGTTCTCGGTGCCGCCCGCGCGAGCGCTACCCGCCTTTCTGGAGGCGGCGGGCGCCGCGCGGCGGATCGAGGGGCCGCAGCGGATCGATGCCGAGGAGGCCTTCGTCACCACGCTCGAGCGCGCCGAACTGCCGCGCCGGCCGCGCTGGTCGTCGTCGGCGCCGCTGCGTTACGTCGCGATGCTGGGCTTCTTTGCGCTGATCGCGGCCGTCGTCCTGCTCCAGCAACGCGGCGTGTCATTGGCGGCAGCGCGCGCGATGATCGCGGGAACGCTCGCGCCGGTGCCGGTTGAAAGCCAAAAGCCTGCAGTCGTTGCGGCGGTGCCGGCGCCGGCCGTGCCCGTCGCGCCGCCGGCACCGAAACGGCCGTTGCCGACCGCCTATGGCGTGTACGCCGAGAGCGGCGGCAAGCTCTACGAGCTGCAACTGATCCAGGGGCGCGCACCCGATCCGCGCATCGCGATTTCAGCTGCGATCACCAAGCCGAGCGAGACCGCACTGCCTGACGGCCATCTTCGCTTCATTGTGTTCCGGCGCGAGGGCGCTGGCGGCGCCTCCGATCCGATCGACGTCCGCCTGATCGCGCGCGTGACCCAGCAGACCACGTTCGATGCGGCCGGCAAGCCGGTGGTGTCGTCTGATGACGACACCTGGGTGATCCGCAACATCTCGATCCCGTTCCGCGCCGCGCCGCTCAGCGAGGACCCGCAAATGTTCGAGGTCCAGCCGCGCGACGACGCGCCGCTGTCGCCGGGACGCTACGCGCTGATCCTGAAGGCGCAGGCCTATGATTTCACGGTCGAGGGCGCGGTGACCGACAAGCGGCACTGTTTGCAGCGGCTGGCGGCCGCGAATGGCGTGTTCTACTCGGAATGCGAGAAGCCGTGAGCGGCGCGGCCATCCGGTTCGGCGTCGTGCTGGCGCTGTTGCTGTCGTCGCGTGCCGCCATCGCAGCCCCCGATGCCGAGACGGCGAAGCGGTGCCTGCGCGCGGCCTACATGGTCTATCCGTACAAGCGGCCGGGGGCGGCGCCGATGAATGGCGACCGGCTGAATTTCTTTCAGCAATGCATGGCGCAGGAGAGCACCAAGTCCGCGGAAGCGCCCAAGCGCGATTGAGCCGCAGATTGACCGCGGCTCAACCCGCGGACTGTTCCGCGCGCGACCTCAGCCGGCCGAACTGGCTGCGCAGCACCAGCAGGATGAAGTGACCCGCGCCGACGCCGGCGAGACCGCCCGCGACCTTGACGACCGCGTCGAGCAGCCGGCCGTGGCGATCCGGCGTCAGCAATTGCATCGCTTCGAGCGTGAACGAGCTGAACACGACGAACAGCACGATCAGCCCGGTCCGCCGCGGGTAGCCGAGCACGAAGGCCATCGCCATCACCGCAAACGCGGCGAAGCGCTCAATCTGCGGATGGAAAAACGTTGGACGGTCCTGGATGGGGGACAATGTGACGAAAGCGATGAAGACCAGCGCAAGCCAGCCGGCAACCACTCCAAACGTCCTAATCTTCGAAACAAGCAATCAGATATTCCCGGTCCCTGTGCCCCGCGATGTCAGGCTGGATTTAGCGCATCGCTCGCGTCGGCGACAATTAAATGCCGGCCGAAGGTTAACTTGCCCGTCGGCCCGGCAATTGTCGGCGTGTTGCCGATGCCCTGATCCACAGCGAACGGGAAACCGCAGTTGGGCCGACGTTCTCAGTAGGATTGCCGAGGTCGCATATGCACCGTTATGGGCATATAGATTTTGATGGGACGCAATACGTTCCTGAATGTTCCTGATCCACAGCTTAGAAGTATTACCGGCGTTCTCCGTGGGTGAACGGAGTTCCCGATCGCTCACATAGGTTATTGCTCCCTGAGTTCCATGTGTGATGATCTCACTCTGATCTCGGGGGAGTCAGTGCAATGAAGGACATGCAAGCGCACCTGGAAAAGCTTCGTGTCGAGGCGGAAGAGTGCGAGCTGATCAGCAAGCTGGCGACCAATCAGGCCAAGAAAGAGCTGTTCGCCAAGCTGGCCGCGCATCACCGCACGCTGGCTGCCGAAGTCGAAAAGGCCATCGGCCAGTCCAGGCCGAGTTGATGGTTTCGATTTAGGAACCTTACTCCAACCTGACAATTGACCGCTATCGCCGCGCATCACCCTGGCACCCGGCGATTGGATCGCATGTCGCGCTCTGGCCTGCTGAATGGCAACGGAGCCGACATGACGAAGCGACGCAATCGCTTCGAGCAAACCCATTCGCTTGAAGAACGCCTCATCGCACGAGCCGAGAGCCTGCGCGAGCAGGCCGCAGCGCTAGCCCCAGGTATCGAGAAAAAGGCTATACTCAAGCTGGCCCGGCAAGCCGACGCCGGGGAAAGCATGAGTGAGTGGCTACGCTCGTCCAGCTCCGCTTAGGAGGTCTGTCATGCATGCCCACCATCATCACCGTATCGACAGCGTCGAGATCGCCTTTGTCTGCGCTGCGGCAGTGTCGTTTGTGGCCCTGGCCGCGAGCGTGGCGTGGCTGTTTATGCGGTGAGACCGCCTCGTGGTTTCTACAAGGAAACGGCCCCAGCGCCGGAGAAACGCTGAGGCCGCGTCCAAGTGCTGTCCGTCTTAGGCACCGGGACCGCTGGTCAACCGGGTGTCGCTACGGACGTTCCTCGCTGCAAAAGAAGCGGCCCCAGCACCCTTGGAGGGTTAATGCCGGGGCCGCTCTGTATTCCCATTCTCACGCCGAACCGCCGCTTGCCGATAATAGACGGCCCCTCTGGGCTTAAAACTTGAACTTAATGAAACAGCCCGACCCAGCCCCTGGATCATCGAACCAAAGTGTGAGCTGGTCAATTAACATGCATGAATCAAAGGTAAATAAATCGTCCGGATGCTTAACGGGCGATCCTAATTCCCCGCTGCGAGGCGCCTTCTGATGATCGTTAGTCGCGCGCTGACGGCGGCTTCGGTGCGGCCGAGCTTCTGAGCGATCTCGCGCTGCGTGAGATCGGTCTCGCGGATCATCCGCAGCAGGCGCTGTTCTTCCTCTTCCACCCAAGCCGGCAAAATGCTCTCCAAATTGTTTCGTTCTGGAAATGCCATCATGGATTGCAGATTTCGGTAGTCGCGTCTGTCCGGGATTTCCCGGTCTGTCGTGATTTGTTCTGTCGCGTGTCCGATCGAGGACAGCATTCAGTATTGCGACGAAATTGAGGTATCCAGATACGCAAAATTGAAACCCGACGCGATCTGGCGCGCATCTCTCAGCGGGAACCGGTCGCGCTTGCGCGGGTTCCCGGGATGGTGCACCTGACGAAAAAATTAGCTTTGGCCGGCGGCTCCATTCATAAGCCGTTCACGGCGCGAAGCCTCATTTGATGCCCGGACTATCGCAATGCTCACTCTCGGAGGCCAAAGTGCGTCTGCTCGTCGTTGAGGATGACCCGGATCTGAACCGCCAGCTCACCACCGCGCTGACGGACGCCGGCTATGTGGTCGATCGGGCGTTCGACGGCGAGGAGGGGCATTTCCTTGGCGACAGCGAGCCCTATGACGCCGTGGTGCTGGATATCGGCCTGCCGAAGATGGACGGTATCTCGGTGCTGGAGGCCTGGCGGCGCAACAAGCGGGTGATGCCGGTCCTGATCCTCACCGCGCGCGACCGCTGGAGCGACAAGGTGCAGGGCTTCGATGCTGGCGCCGACGATTATGTCGCAAAGCCGTTCCACCTTGAGGAGGTCTTGGCCCGGATCCGCGCGCTGCTGCGCCGCGCCACCGGGCATGCCCAGGTCGAGCTGGTCTGCGGGCCGGTGGCACTGAACACCCGCACCAAGCGGGTCACCGTCAATGGCAACCCGATCAAGCTGACCTCGCACGAGTACAATCTGCTCGATTATCTGATGCACCACACCGGGCGGGTGGTGTCGCGTACCGAGCTGGTCGAGCATCTCTACGACCAGGACTTCGACCGCGACTCCAACACCATCGAGGTGTTCGTCGGCCGCATCCGCAAGAAACTGGAAGTCGATATCATCCAGACGGTTCGCGGCCTCGGCTACATGCTGTCGCCGCCGACCTAAGGCATGATCCGGAAAAGTGCGAAGCGGTTTTCCGGAAAAGATCATGCTCTTAAAGCGTTTTCGAGCGACGCGGATACCTCGTCGCTCGCGCAAAGAAAGCGCGGCTAAACAACAGGATGAGGGCATATCCTGTATAATCGGATCATGCTCCTAGAGTGCTTGATCGCCATGCGGGCATTGGCATGATCCGCGCCAGGAGAAACTGGATTCGCCATGTCCATATCTGTTGCCGCTGACACGCTGTTCGAGCTCGTGCCCTGATGGGCGGCAGCTCGCTTGCGACACGCCTGTTCGTCTCGGCGACCGCCTGGGTGGTGGTGATCCTGGCGATAACAGGCGTCATCCTGTCGTCGGTCTATCGCGACGCCACCGAGCGCGCCTTCGACCGCCGCCTCAATCTCTATCTGCGCACCCTGATCGCCGAGGTGGCGACGCCGGACGAGCCGGCCGACCGCCAGTTCCAGTCGCTCGGCGAGCCGCTGTTCGACCTGCCGCTGTCGGGCTGGTACTGGCAGATCACCCGCACCGATACCGAAAAGGGTGAGACCCGGGCCTCGCGCTCGCTGTGGGACAAGAAGCTGCCCAAGCTTGAGGAGCACGGCGCCGAGCTCACCGCCGCCGGCGTCCGCCTCGGCTATGTCGACGGGCCCGAGGGCCAGAGCCTGCGCGTGGTGGAGCGGCCGGTCGATCTCGGCGCCGACGGCAAGTTCCTGGTCAGCGTCGCCGGCGACGCCACCGAGATTTTCGATGAGACCCGCAGCTTTGACTACTACCTATTCGGTACCTTTGCCGCGCTCGGCATCGTGCTGCTGCTGACCACCATCTTCCAGGTCCGCTACGGCCTCGCGCCGCTCAAGCGCATTTCGGATTCGATTGCCGATATCCGCTCCGGCCGCGCCGAGCGGCTGGAGGGCCGGTTCCCGGTCGAGATCGCGCCGCTGGCACGCGAGACCAATGCGCTGATCGATGCCAACCGGGAGATCGTTGAGCGCTCGCGCACCCATGTCGGCAATCTCGCCCACGCGATCAAGACGCCGCTGTCGGTGATCGTCAACGAGGCAGGCGCGCATGCCGCCGATCCCTTCGCCAGCAAGGTGCTGGAGCAGGCCGATCTGATGCGCGACCAGGTCGCCCACCACCTCGAGCGCGCGCGGATCGCCGCCCGCGCCACCATTGTCAGCACCATCACCGATGTCGCGCCCGCGATCGAGGCGCTGCGCCGGACCATGGAGAAGATCCATCGCGATCGCGATCTCACCATCGAGGCCAAGGCCGATCCGGCGGCGCGGTTCCGCGGCGAGCGGCAGGACCTCGAGGAGATGGTCGGCAATCTCGTGGACAATGCCTGCAAATGGGCCGCCTCGCAGGTGTCCATCGAGGTCAGTGTGGTCCCGCCGGAGGCGTCGGGCGCCGGTCCCAGGCTGCGCATCGTGGTCGACGACGACGGCCGCGGCCTGTCGGAGGCCGAGCGCGCCCAGGTCTCGCGGCGCGGCCAGCGACTCGACGAGTCCAAGCCCGGCTCGGGGCTCGGCCTGTCGATCGTGACCGATCTCGCCGGCCTCTATGGCGGCAATCTCACCCTGAACGACGCGCCGATCGGCGGCCTGCGGGCCGAGCTGGTGCTGCCGGCGGTCTAGTCTGCCTTTGGACGGCCCGATGAGGTCATTATTCCTAAACGCGTTCTTAACGCGCCGACCTCTATCATCGCGGGCGGACGGGCTGCGGCGTTTGCCGGGCACCAAGCTTTCACGACCGGGCGCATGAGCCAGAAATCGACCGAGCGGCTGAGGGATTATCTCGCGCAGCTTCCGCCGCAATCGCAGGCGCTGCTGATGCGTGAGCTGGAGCGCGCGGTCGAACGCGGCGACGACGTCGCCGTCGCCAGTCTGGTCCTGGAACAGCTGCGCAAGATCGCGCGCGGGGCCGAGGAGGACGAGCGGATCGAGCCGCGCAGCGACGATCCGGCGCGGCTGCTGTTCCGGCCGCTGGAGCCGTTCCTCGCCGAGACCAATTTCCCGACCCGACCCGGTCAGCTCCGGCGCGCCTCGCTGCTGCCGATCTGGCAGTGGCTGGCCCGCGAAGGCGCGCCTGAGGCGGCCCGCGCATTCGAGGCGGCGCTGGCGGCAGCCTCGGAGAGCGGTCCGATGGAAGTCGCCGCGCGAAAATTCCAGCTGGCGGCTGCGGAAGCCATCCTCAAGGTCGCGGGGCCGAGCCAGGACGACCGCCAGCGCGCGCTGTCGCGCGTCGGCCCGCCGAGCGTTGTCGAGGACCTGCTGCCGATCGGCCTGGTGTTACAGGCGCGTGAAGCGCTGGAAACCCTGGGCAGCCGGCTGCCGAGCCAGATCCGCGTATTCGCCGATTCCCAGATCGCCTCCGCCACCGACGCGCTGAAGCTGCCGTCGCTGCAGACGCCGCAGCTGTTGCCGTTCGCGCTGTCGTTGATTGCGCAGCGGCTCGCCGCGCCATGGCAGATCGTCCGGCTCGCGATCAAGATGGCGGCCTCCGACGACGAGCTGCGGGTCGCGGCCACGCCCTACGGCATCGCCGTCACCATCGCGCTGCATGATCTGTCGTTCGTCGCGGCCTGTCTGCGCACCGACATCAAACGCGGGCATTTCGATTATGTCGGCGAGCAGCTCAAGACCCTGCATGACGGCGTCCGCGGCCTGCGCACCGAGCTCGACCTGCGCAACGATTCCACCTGGGGCCGCCAGCTGACCTCGGTTCGCGCCGACACCTCCAACGCGCTGCAATCGGAGATCGACAGCGTGCCGGGCCGGGTCCGCCGCATCCTGCGCCAGCGCGCCGACAAGGACATCGCGGCCGGCGCCAAGATCGACCAGTCCGAGGTCGAGGATGCCGCCGCCCTGATCGATTTCGTCGCGGTGTGCCGCACCTATGCCAGCGAGCTCGCCATCAACGAGGTGACGCTGCGGACCTTCTCGGACCTGCAACATTATGTCGAGCAGTCGACCGAGGGGCTGGTCCAATCATTGCGCGGCGGCGATACCCGGGTCCGTACCTTCCGCCAGCAACAGGTCAAGGCCGCGATCCGCTTCTGCGAGGTGCTGTTCGGCCACGACTACGCCTCGCTGATGAACCGGGCGGCCGAGAATGCCGTGACCGGCGAGCGGAAGTCGACGCGCGCGGGGTAGCGGGAGCGCGGGAAATAACGGGCGAGAAAGAACGAGAAATTACGGTGACAGCACCGTCACCGTAACTCCCAAAGAAGGTTCGCGCGGCCATTGCCACGCTGCGTGACATGGTGCGCGCAACCGGGGATCACGACACGGGCGAGCCGTGCCGCATGGTGCACGCCGGGGCGAGGTCGGTCAATTGACTGCGGCTGTCACCGCAATTGCGCGTTAGTTCGCCGAGGCCGTCTGCACCGCGATCTTGTTCTCCGCGATGATGGCTTCGGCCCGCGCGAGATTTTCCAGTAAGCGCTGGCTGGTCAAGACAAGGAAGTAGTAGCCGAACTGCGGGTTCTGGAAATAGATCTCGAGCAGCTTTTCATAGGTGATGGCGAGAACGTGGCCATCCTCGATACACTCGATCGTCGCGGTTCGGCGGTTGTCAGGTGTGAGGAAGCCGAGTTCGCCCATCAGGCGGCCCGGCGGAACATCGACGTTGATTTCGACGACCCGGAATCTGCCGGTAACCGTCAGCAACATTTCGTTGGCTATGTCACCTTTCTTCATCAAGATATCGCCCTTGCGATACTTGCGGTTGGTCATGAACGGCTTGAGCCACTCCATCGACATGTCGCCCTGTGTTGCAGTGCGCGCCTTCTTCACGAGAGCGAGCATTTGACGGAGACGATAGGCATTGATGGGAATCATCAGGAAATAAAGAAGAAAGGTCGTGACGGCTCCGGTGAGTGCACCGAAGATCGCGAAGAATGCGCAACCGATCATGTTGGCGACCCGGAGCGGCACCATCGTGTGCGTCAGCAGGGTGGCGACAAAGAAGGTCGCGCCGACCAGAGCGAACATGTTTGCCAGGGTAATGTTGTGCAGAAAGATTTCCAGCAGGCGGCTGAAGATGGCGTCCCAGGTCACGCTGCTGGGATCGAGCCCCATCTGAACCAGAATTTTCGCGAACCTGAGGTTGTCGGTTGCTGCATCTAGGATGCGATCCAGTATGCTGGACACGTCTGTGCTAAGCGTCATTTGGTTTCGCCAAACTGTTGTGTAAGCCAATACCGGCAGCGGTTATTCCGGATGAAACCATTGCGCTCGTCAACTCAAACGAAAGACTCGGAGAGAGCAAGATAGAGCAGAAAAGGAATCCGGCGACCGTCGGCAGCACCGCCAGCGGGAGGACGAACGTTTGCGGAATTTCGGAATAATGGAATTGTGCCGCTGAGTTGCCCGACGTGTCAAGTCGTCATTCGAGCGCCGGCGGCCGCCCACCGGCTACTTTGCATGGGGTTGTTTTTCGATATTTTTGCAGCGCGCGCCTTTGCCCGAAAAAGCCGTTGCCGGACCGCCGGAACGGCTACCGGAAACCGCCTGATTTCGACCTTCGGTCGATCCAGTAATTGTCAATTGCCGGGCTCGCCGCCGGTAGTGTAAAGCGATTCTAAGGCGGCTTGCCGGAAGCCGCCGTTCCATCTGGGAACCGCTTGATGACGCTGTGGTTTGTGTTCGCGCTGATGACGGTCGCGGCGATCTTTGCCGTGCTGTGGCCGCTCAGCCGCCGCGGCACCGACAGCGGCGGCAGCGAGGTCGTGGTCTACCGCGACCAGCTCGCCGAGATCGACCGCGACATGGCATCGGGCATCATCGGCGCCGCCGAGGCCGATGCCGCGCGGGTCGAGATCAGCCGGCGACTGCTGGCCGCCGCCGACCAGACCGGACGTGAGGCGCCGGTGCAGGGCAGTCTCAGGCTGCGGCGTGCCGCCGCGGTCGTGGCCCTGGTCGGGTTGCCGGTGATCGCCTCGGGCTTCTATCTCGCGCTCGGCTCGCCGCGGCTCGGCGACTTTCCGCTCGCCGAGCGCAGCCGGGTCGCCGATGCCAACCAGCCGCTCGCCAATCTGGTGGCGCAGGTCGAGGCCCATCTGGAGAAGAACCCGACCGACGGCCGTGGCTGGACCGTGCTGGCGCCGGTGCTGTCGCGGCTCGGCCGCTACGACGACGCGGTCCGCGCCTATCGCAACGCCATCACCTATGCCGGTGACAGCGCCGATCGCCGCGCCGATCTCGGCGAAGCCTTGATGGGGAGCGCCGGCGGCGTCGTCACCGCGGATGCCAAGGCGGAGTTCGAGCGCGCGGTCGCGCTCAATGGCGACGACGCCAAGGCGAATTACTTCCTTGGTCTGGCCGCCGAGCAGGACGGCCGCAAGACTGATGCCGCCGCGCTCTGGCAGAAGATGCTGGCGAAGGCGCCATCCGATGCGCCGTGGCGACCGCTGGTGCAGGCGGCGCTGGTGCGGGTCGGCGGCACCGTGCCCGACGTCCCTGCGGGCGTCAGCGCCCCGGCGCTGCCGGAAGGTGCGGTCGCGGCGGCGAAAGACATGAGCGAGGCCGATCGCGGCACCATGATCAAGGGCATGGTCGATCGGCTGGCGACGCGGCTGAAGACCAATGGCGACGATGTCGAGGGCTGGCTGCGGCTGGTGCGCGCCTATCTCGTGATGGGGGAGCGCGACAAGGCAATGAGCGCGCTCGCCGACGCCCGTCAGGCTGTCGCCAACGATGCGGACCGGTTGCGGCAGCTCAATGAGGGGCTGAAGAATCTCGGGTTGGATGGATAGAGCATGACGCCGAAACGAGCACAGCGGTTTTCGGATAACGTCAAGCGCAAGGATAGGCCATGACCAGGAAGCAACGGCGTTTGACATTGATCGGCTGCGCGCTCGCCGTGCTCGCGATCGCCGCGGGCCTGGTGCTGAATGCGCTGCGCGATTCCATCGTGTTCTTCTCGACGCCGTCGATGGTCGCCGAGAAACATCTCGGTCCGGGCAAGCGTTTCCGGCTCGGCGGCTTGGTCGAGCAGGGCTCGCTGAAGCGCGGCGACAATCTCGCGGTGACCTTCACCGTCGGCGACGGCGGCGCGACGCTACCGGTCGCCTACAAGGGCATCCTGCCGGATCTTTTCCGCGAAGGGCAGGGCGTGATTGCCGAAGGCGCGCTCGATGCTGGCGGCGTGTTCCGCGCCGACACCGTACTCGCCAAGCATGACGAGACCTACATGCCGAAGGACGTCGCCGATGCCCTGAAGAAGCAGGGCCATTGGAAGGACGATTACGGCAAGAAGCCGAACAATATGCCGAGCGCCTCCGCGGCGCCGACCCAGGGAGCGATGCGGTGATCGCTGAAAGCGGACATTATGCCCTGGTGCTCGCACTTGGGCTTGCTCTGATCCAGTCCATCGTGCCGATCATCGGCGCGCGCTGGCGTGATGCGGCGCTGATGAACGTCGCGCGCTCGACTGCGCTGGCGCAATTGCTGTTCGTCGCGGCGTCGTTCGCGGCGCTGGTGACGCTGCACGTCACCTCGGATTTCTCGGTCGCCAATGTCTACGAGAATTCGCATTCGCTGAAGCCGCTGCTCTACAAGATCACCGGCGTGTGGGGAAACCATGAAGGCTCGATGCTGCTATGGGTGTCGATCCTGGCGCTGTTCGGCGGCCTTGTCGCGGCGTTCGGCAACAATCTGCCGCTGTCGCTGCGCGCGCATGTGCTGGCGGTGCAGGCCTGGGTCGCCAGCGCCTTTTATCTGTTCATCCTGATCACCTCGAATCCGTTCCTGCGCATCGCCAATCCGCCGATCGAGGGACGCGACCTCAATCCGGTATTGCAGGACATCGGCCTCGCCGTGCATCCGCCGATGCTCTATCTCGGCTATGTCGGCTTCTCGATCTCGTTTTCGTTCGCCGTTGCTGCGTTGCTCGAAGGCAAGATCGACGCCGCCTGGGCGCGCTGGGTGCGGCCGTGGACGCTGATGGCGTGGATCTTCCTGACGCTCGGCATCGCGATGGGCTCCTACTGGGCCTATTACGAGCTCGGCTGGGGCGGTTGGTGGTTCTGGGATCCGGTCGAGAACGCCTCGCTGATGCCGTGGCTTGCCGGCACCGCGCTGTTGCATTCGGCGCTGGTGATGGAGAAGCGCAACGCGCTGAAGGTCTGGACCGTGCTGCTGTCGATCCTGACCTTCTCGCTGTCGCTGCTCGGCACCTTCCTGGTGCGCTCCGGCGTGCTGACGTCGGTGCACGCCTTCGCCACCGATCCGACCCGCGGCGTGTTCATCCTGCTGATCCTGTTCGTGTTCATCGGCGGCAGCCTGTCGCTCTACGCCTGGCGCGCGCCGACGCTGAAGCAGGGCGGGCTGTTCGCGCCGATCTCGCGCGAAGGCGCGCTGGTGCTTAACAATCTCCTGCTCACCACGGCCTGCGCGACGGTGTTCATCGGCACGCTGTATCCGCTGGCGCTCGAAGTCTTGACCGGCGAGAAGATCTCGGTTGGCGCGCCGTTCTTCAATTTCACCTTTGCGCCGCTGTTCGTGCCGCTGCTGCTCGCGGTGCCGTTCGGGCCGCTGCTGGCCTGGAAGCGCGGCGATCTGCTGGGTGCGGCGCAGCGGTTGATGGTGGCCGGCATCGTTGCGCTGGTTGCGATCGCGGTGGTGTTCGCATGGACCTATGGCGGCGCGACGCTGGCGCCGCTTGCGATCGGGCTTGCGGCCTTCGTGATCATGGGCGCGCTGTGCGATCTCGCCGAACGCATCGCGCTGTTCCGGATTCCGCTGTCGCTCTCGCTGCGCCGTGCACGCGGTCTGCCGCGCGCGACCTGGGGCACGGCGTTTGCGCACGCCGGTCTCGGTGTCGCGTTGATCGGGATCGTCTGCGAAACCACCTGGAACAGCGAATATATCGGCTCCATGAAGCCGGACGATGTCGCCCGCGTCGCCGGCTATGAGCTGCGGCTCGACGGCCTGAATCCGCGGCAGGGGCCGAATTTCCGCGAGATGGTCGCGCAGTTCACCGTGACCCGTGACGGCGAAAAGGTCAGCGTCATGACCCCGTCGAAGCGCAACTTCACCACGCGCGGCGCCTCGACGACCGAGGCCGCGCTGCTGACCCGCGGCGCCAGCCAGCTCTATATCTCGCTTGGCGATGCCTCGGCCGACGGCACGATCGCGGTGCGCATCTATCACAAGCCGCTGGTTCTGATGATCTGGTGGGGGCCGGTGCTGATGGCTTTCGGCGGCTTGCTGTCGCTGTCCGACCGCCGCTTGCGGGTCGGCGCGCCGAAGCCGGCCAAGGCAGCCGCGCGTGCCTTGCAGGCGGCCGAATGATGCGGTCGCGCAACCTCGCAGCCGCCGTGCTTGTGGCGACCTTGATGCTCGGTGCGATGCCGGCCCGCGCCGTGCTGCCCGACGAGATCATGTCGGATCCGGCCAAGGAGGCGCGGGCGCGCGAGCTCTCGAAAGAGCTGCGCTGCATGGTCTGCCAGAACCAGTCGATCGACGATTCTGAGGCGCCGCTGGCGCGTGACCTCCGCCTGCTGGTGCGTGAGCGCATCTCGGCCGGCGACAGCGACGCCCAAGTGATCGATTTCCTGGTGGCCCGCTACGGCGAATTCGTGCTGCTGAAGCCGCGCCTCAACGAGCATACGCTGGTGCTGTGGCTGACCCCGCCGCTGGCGCTGGTGCTGGGCGGTTTCGCGCTCTGGCGGCTCGGCCGGCGCAGGGCAAATCCGCAGCCCGGCGGGGGTGATTCCAGCCCCGGATTGACCTCCGAGGAGGAAGCCCGGCTGGAACGGCTGCTGGCGGTCGATTCCGCGCCGGACAAACCGGTTTAGTTCCGGCTTTAAGCCGTTATTTTGCCTGCGCTATTCTGCCGCAGCATCGGTCGGCTCAATTACCAAAGTTTAATTCCGCAGCCAGCGCGCTGTAAGGCTGATGACCCCATGTTCAGGCGCATCAGGTGCTCGCCCCCGCACCACTGATTCTGGCCCTGGAGATTTCAGCCAATGACCGACCGTCCCGACCTCTCGACCCTCCCGTCCTACAAGGCGCCGAAGCGCTCGCTGTTCTCTGCCCGCAAACTCGCGCTGATGGCGTCGGTCGTGGCCGGCCTCGGTGCCGCCACCTACGGCTTCAGCCCCACGCACAATCCCGCCGACCTGTTCACGACCCCCGCGCATGCGCAGGTCAATAACGAGGTCAAGAAGGTTCAGCAGCCGGTCGGATTTGCCGACATCGTCGAGCGCGTCAAGCCGTCGGTGATCTCGGTCAAGGTCAACATTCGCGAGAAGGTCGCCAAGGACGACGGCAATAACGAAGATTCGCCGTTCCAGCCGGGGTCGCCGATGGAGCGCTTCTTCCGCCGCTTCGGCGGTCCGGATGGCTTGCCTCCGGGTCTGCGCGGTGGACCGCGTGGCGGTGGCGTGGTTACGGGCCAGGGCTCCGGCTTCTTCATCTCGGCTGACGGCTTTGCCGTGACCAACAATCACGTGGTCGACGGCGCCGACAAGGTCGAAGTCACGACCGACGACGGCAAGACCTATTCCGCCAAGGTGATCGGCACCGATCCGAAGACCGACCTCGCGCTGATCAAGGTCGAGGGTGGCCCGAACTTCCAGTTCGCCAAGCTCTCCGACAGCAAGCCGCGCATCGGCGACTGGGTGCTGGCGGTCGGCAATCCGTTCGGCCTCGGTGGCACCGTGACCGCGGGCATCGTCTCCGCCTCCGGCCGCGACATCGGCAACGGCCCGTATGACGATTTCATCCAGATCGATGCGCCCGTGAACAAGGGTAATTCGGGCGGCCCGGCGTTCGACGTCTCGGGTGAGGTGATGGGCGTCAACACAGCGATCTACTCGCCGTCCGGCGGCAGCGTCGGCATCGCGTTCTCGATCCCGGCCGCGACGGTGAAGAGCGTGGTCGCCCAGCTGAAGGACAAGGGCTCGGTCAGCCGCGGCTGGATCGGCGTCCAGATCCAGCCGGTGACCTCCGACATCGCCGACAGCCTCGGCATGAAGAAGGCCGAAGGCGCGCTGGTCGCCGAACCGCAGGCCAACGGCCCCGCGGCCAAGGCCGGCATCGAGTCCGGTGACGTCATCACCGCCGTCAATGGCGAGACGGTGAAGGATGCGCGCGAACTCGCCCGCACCATTGGCGGCATCGCGCCCGGCAACGCCGTGAAGCTGAACGTGCTGCACAAGGGCCAGGACAAGGTCGTCAACATCACGCTCGGCCAGTTGCCGAACAATCTGGAAGCCAAGGCTGACACGGACAACAGCGACAAGGGCAACTCGTCGCGTGGCACCGATGTGCCGAAGCTCGGCCTCACCGTGGCTCCCGCCAACAGCGTGGCCGGCGCCGGCAAGGAAGGCGTGGTCGTGACCGAAGTCGATCCCAAGAGTGCTGCCGCTGAGCGGGGCTTCAAGGAAGGCGACGTGATCCTCGAGGTCGCCGGCAAGTCCGTCGGCACCGCAGGTGAGGTCCGTGATGCGATCACCGCGGCCCGCAGCGACAACAAGAACAGCGTTCTCATGCGCGTGAAGAGCGGCGGTTCGTCGCGCTTTGTGGCAGTGCCGCTGGCCAAGGGATAACTACATATGAGTTGGAAAGCGTCGCCGGCATTCGTCGCCCCCGCCGACGGCGCTTTCCGGGGGGCGGGCCCCTTGCTCGCTCCCTATGTTGCCTTTCGATGGAATATGCCCCCCTCCGTCGGAAGGTCTCAGGGCGGTGAAGTCCCCCAGCTTCACCGCCCACTTTTTCCCGACATTTCGAGAATATGCGCGGTCGTCTTGCATGTGCAGGCCGGCCGCGCCATGCTGACAGAGGGCCCATTCCCGTGACCGCAACCGCTCCGCAAATGCGCATCCTGATCATCGAAGACGACCGCGAGTCAGCCGACTATCTGGTCAAGGCATTCCGCGAAGTCGGCTACATCGCCGATCTCGCCTCCGACGGCGAGGAAGGCCTGTCGATGGCTGAAACCGGCGACTACGACGTGCTGGTTGTGGACCGCATGCTGCCGAAGCGGGACGGGTTGTCGCTGATCGGCAGCCTGCGCGACAAGGGCAACCGGACGCCGGTGCTGATCCTCTCGGCGCTCGGCCAGGTCGACGACCGCATCAAGGGCCTGCGCGCCGGTGGTGACGACTATCTGCCGAAGCCGTATTCCTTCGCCGAACTGCTCGCCCGCGTCGAGGTGCTGTCGCGGCGCAATGTCGGGCCGGCCGAGGAGACCACCTACAAGGTCGGCGACCTCGAGCTCGATCGGCTGTCGCATCGCGTCGCCCGCGGCAAGGACGAGCTGACCTTGCAGCCGCGCGAGTTTCGCCTGCTCGAATATCTGATGAAGCATGCAGGGCAGGTGGTGACGCGCACGATGCTGCTCGAGAACGTCTGGGATTATCATTTCGATCCGCAGACCAACGTCATCGACGTGCACATCTCGCGGCTGCGCTCCAAGATCGACAAGGGCTTTGAGCGGCCGCTGCTGCATACCATCCGCGGCGCGGGGTATATGATCCGTGACGGCATTCGGTAAACTGATCCGGACCACGGCGTTTCGGCTGACGCTGGTCTATCTGTTCCTGTTCGCGCTGTTTGCCGCCTCGCTGCTGGCTTACTTCGCCTGGAACACGCGGCGGCTGATCACCGAGCAGATTACCACGACGGTCAATGTCGAGATCAGCGAGATCACCGACATCTACAACCGCCGCGGCCTGCGCGGCCTGCTCGGCACGATGGGCAACCGTGCGCTGCGGCCGGGTGCCAACCTCTATCTCGTGACGGCGCCGAACGGGCAGATGCTGGCCGGCAATGTCGGCGCGCTGGCGCCGGGCGTCATGAGCGTGCAGGGCTGGACCGAGACCGCCTATCGCCGGCTCGACGACCAGGACCAGACCGATCACCGCGCGCTGGTGCGGGTCACCCAGATGGAGAACGGCTTCCGCCTGCTGGTCGGCCGCGACCTCGAGGAGCGGCGGCGGCTGTTCGGCATCGTCGCCAAGGCAGCGCAATGGTCGATCCTGGTCGTGATCGTGCTCGGCCTCGGCGGCGGCATTTTTGTCGCACGGCGCGTGCTGCACCGGATCGACGCCATGACCGGCACCACCAAGCGGATCATGGCGGGCGACCTCTCGGGCCGGTTGCCGGTCGGGCGCAGCGGCGACGAGCTCGACCGTCTCGCGGAAAACCTCAATGCCATGCTGGAGCGGATCGAGGCGCTGATGACGGGGCTCAAGGAGGTCTCCGACAACATCGCCCATGACCTCAAGACGCCGCTGACGCGGCTGCGCAATCGCGCCGAGGAGGCGCTGGCGCGGTCGGGCAGCGAGACCGACTATCGCGCGGCGCTGGAGCGAACGATCGAGGAGTCCGACGGCCTGATCCGCACCTTCAATGCGCTGTTGATGATCGCGCGGGCCGAGTCCGGCCAGGCGCGCGGCAACATGGATGATTTCGACGGCGCCGACGTCGCCAATGGTATCCACGAGCTGTACGAGCCGCTGGCCGAGGACGACGGCATGACGCTGCAGGTCAAGACCGCACCGGCGCCTGTCTACGGCAACCGCGAATTGATCAGTCAGGCGGTCGCCAACCTGGTCGAGAATGCCATCAAATATGGCAAGCCCGACCCGGGCGTGGAGCCGATGAAGGCCGATGTGCGCGAGATCCTGATCGAGGCGCGGCGCGAGGGCGACCAGGTGCTGCTCAGCGTCACCGACCATGGCCCGGGCATTCCCGAGGGCGACCGCAAGCACGCGGTGGAGCGCTTCGTCCGGCTCGAGGCGAGCCGCACCTTACCCGGTTCCGGTCTCGGCCTCAGCCTGGCCTCGGCGGTGGCCACGCTCCATGGCGGCGAACTGCGGCTCGGCGATGCCTATCCGGGGCTGGTGGCCACCCTGGTGCTGCCCGCGCGGGCCGGTGGCAGTGACAGGCTTGCGGCTCAAACGCAGGATGTGCCACAGAAGGCGGCATGAATGCCGCCGCGCCGGGAAACGCGGATCGACATCGTCTGGCCGCGCGGTTCGCGGACGGACCACATGTCGCCGCACCCCAATCCGCCGATCAGCGCCTGACTGACTGGTTCGCCGAGCTCGAGCCGGCGCAGTCCGGCGCGCTCAATGCATTGCTGGAATATCCCCTTGCACGGGACATCCTGCGCGGCATCGCCGAATTCTCGCCCTATCTGTTCGAGCTCGCGCGCGCCGATGCCGCGCGGCTGATCCGGATCCTGTCATGCGACCCGGAGTCGCATCTCGCGGGCCTGATCGAGACCACCTCGCGCGAGGTGCTCGCCGCCGGCAGCGAGGCCGAGGTGATGGCTCTGCTTCGCCGCATGAAGGCGGAAGCCGCGCTGATGATCGCGCTGTGCGACATCGGCGGCGTCTGGCCGGTGATGCGGGTGACGGCGGCGCTGACCGACATCGCGGTGAATTCGGTGCAATCGGCGCTGCGCTATCTGTTCCGGCAGGAGATCGCGCGCGGCCGGATGACCGCTGCTGATCCCGAATATCCCGAGCTAGGTTCGGGCCTGATCGTGCTCGCGATGGGCAAGATGGGCGCGCGCGAGCTGAACTATTCCAGCGACATCGACCTGATCGTGTTCTTCGATCGCACCGCCGCCACCTCGCTCGCCGAGGACATCGAGCCGCAGCCGTTCTTCGTGCGCGTCACCCAGGCGATGGCGCGGATGCTGCAGCAGCGCTCGGGCGACGGCTATGTGTTCCGGGTCGATCTCCGTCTGCGCCCGGACCCGGCCTCGACTCAGGTCGCGATCTCAACCGACGCGGCGCTGCATTATTACGAGCGCGAGGGACGCACCTGGGAGCGCGCCGCGATGATCAAGGCGCGGCCCTGCGCCGGCGATCCCAGGGCGGGCGAGGCGCTGATCGGCGAGCTGGCGCCGTTCGTCTGGCGCAAGCACCTGGATTTTGCGGCGCTGGCCGACGTCCACGACATGAAGCGGCAGATGCAGACCTACCGCGGACAGAGCGAGATCTCGGTCGAGGGCCACAACGTCAAGGTCGGCCGCGGTGGCATCCGTGAGATCGAGTTCTTCGCCCAGACCCAGCAGCTGATCGCCGGCGGCCGCCATCCGGAGTTGCGGGTGCGGCCGACGCTGGAGGCGCTCAACGTGCTCGCCAACAGCAACTGGATCACCTTTGAGGCGCGCGACGAGCTGACCACGGCGTATGAATTCTTGCGCCGGGTCGAGCACCGGCTGCAGATGATCGCCGATGAGCAGACCCATTCGTTGCCTGAAGCGCCTGAAGACGTCGAACGGTTCGCGCATTTCTTCGGCTACAAGAACCGCGAGGCGTTCGCCAGAGACCTGCTCGACCAGCTCAAGATCGTGCAGAACCACTACGGCAAGCTGTTCGAGGGCGACGATCCGACCGGCACCGCGAAGCTGCCGGATATCGACTACGGTGCCGGGCCGGAAGACGGTCGCCTGATCGAACATCTCGCCCAGCTCGGCTTCAAGAAGCCCGTCGCGGTCGCCGGCACCGTGCAGCAATGGATCGAGGGCGACTATCGCGCGCTGCGCGTGGAGGCGACGCGGGCGGCGTTCCTCGAATTCATTCCCGGCCTGATCGACGGCCTCGCGCATGCCGAGGAGCCTGATGATGCGGTGGCAGCGTTCGACCGTTTCCTCGGCGCGCTGCAACGGGGCGGGCGGCTGATCTCGCTGCTCAGCCAGAACCGCGATTTCGTCGCGCTGGTGGCGCTGATCCTTGGTGCTGCGCCGCGGCTCGGCGACATGCTGGCGCGTCAGCCGCAGATCATGGATGGCCTGGTCGACCCGCGCTTCTTCGGCGCGATGCCGGACAAGAAGGAATTGTCGGAGCGGCTTGCCACCACGCTGCAGGATGCATCGTCCTATGAGGACTTTCTCGATCGCCTGAGATTGTTCGGCCAGGAAAGCCTTTTCCTGATCGGCACGCGGATCCTGTCCGGCACCGTGTCGGCGCAGCACGCCAGCACGGCCTTTGCCGATGTCGCGGAGGGCATCGTGCACACCGTGCACGGCCTCGTCACCGATCAATTCGCCGCGCAATATGGTCGCATCAAGGGGCAGGAGACCGCGATCGTCGCGATGGGCCGGCTCGGCAGCCGCGAGATGACGGCGTCATCCGACCTCGACCTGATCACACTCTACGATTTCGACAGCGAGGCGCCGGACTCCGATGGCGAGCGCTCGCTGCACGGCGCGCAGTATTTTGCTCGCTTCACCCAGCGCCTGATCAGCGCATTCACGACCCGCACCAATTACGGCGTGCTCTATGAGGTCGACATGCGGCTGCGTCCCTCGGGGCGCGCCGGCCCGGTCGCCTCGCGGATCGACGCGTTCGCCGACTATCAGGAGCGCGAAGCCTGGACCTGGGAGCACATGGCGCTGACGCGCGCCCGCGTGATTTCGTCGTCGCCGCAGTTCCGCGAGCGGATCGAGGCGATCATCCGCAGCGTGCTGACGAGGCCGCGCGATGCGGCGTCGACCGCGGCCGACGTGGCCGACATGCGGCGCGCGATCGCGCTGGAGAAGGGCGAGGACGACGTCTGGGACCTCAAGCTCGCCGCCGGCGGGCTCGTCGACATCGATTTCATCGCGCAATATCTCCAGCTCGCGCACGCATCAGCGAAGCCGGAGATCCTCAGCGTCTCGACGCTGCAGGTGCTCGAGCATGCCGCCAAGCTCGGCCTGCTCGGCCAGTCCGAGGCCGAGATCCTGCGCTCGGCAGCGCGGCTCTATCATGACCTGACGCAGATCCTGCGGCTGTGCGTGACCGGCAAGTTCAATCCCGAGACCGCGGGTGAAGACCTGCTGCGCGTGATGGCGCGTGCCGGCGACACGCCGGATTTCTCCGCGCTGGAAGCGCGCCTGCGCGAAACCCAGAGCGAAGTGCGCCGCGTGTTCAACGCGATCGTAGGCGGGGGATAGCTCAGCTGCGTAGCTGTGTAGGGTGGGCAAAGCGTAGCGTGCTCACCATTCCAGCACGGCACTTGAAGGTGGGCACAGCGCAGCGCGCCTTTGCCCACCCCACGAATCCGAATGTCAATCCCGTCATCCTGAGGAGCGCGTAGCGCGTCTCGAAGGATGCACGGCCAAAGTCGGGCCGTCGACCCTTCGAGACGGCCGCGTTGCGGCCTCCTCAGGGTGACGGAGATAGAGGAGGGCCCGGCGAGCTAAGCCTGCTGCCTCAGCTTCTGCAGCGCGTCGAGCACATCAGGGTCGAGGCCGGCGCCGCCGGCGTCGAGATGGGCGAAGATTTGCTTGCGCATCCGCGGGTCCCAGAACTTCCAGATGTGCTCGGAGATGCCCTGCACCGCGCGGTCGTGGCCCTGGCTGTGGAAGAATTTTCCGATCTGGTTCGCCATGTAGACCAGTTTGTCAGGCGACGACGACATAAGCGGACTCCTTGCCGGGCACCGCGCCTGTGACGCGTTCCGGATGCGTAAAGATTTCAAATCCATCGGCCCGGGCGATCGCGGCCAGCGTGATGCCGGCGGCATCCGCCATGCGCACCGCCAGCGCTGTCGGCGCCGACACGGCGGCGATCAGCGGCGCGCCGATCGCGGCGGTCTTCTGCACCATTTCGACCGAGACGCGGCTGGTCAGCAGCACCATGCCTTCACTCGTCACCACCTTGTCGCGGGCGAGCGCGCCGGCGAGCTTGTCGAGCGCATTGTGGCGGCCGACATCCTCGCGCAGCGCGACGATGCCGCGCGTCGCGGTCCAGAATGCAGCGGCGTGCACCGCGCGGGTCTGGTGATTGATCTCCTGCAGCGGCGCGACCGCCGCCACTGCGCTCATGATCTCGCGCGGCGAGAACGCACGGCCCGCAGGCACCACCGCCGCCGGCCGCACCGCCTCGGCGATGGAATCGATGCCGCACAGGCCGCAGCCGGTCGGACCCGCGATATTCCTGCGGCGTTGGGCGATCTGCTCGGCCTTGTCGGGCTTGAGCCACATCCTGAGCTCAATGCCGTCGTCGAGCTCGACGATGTCGAGCGTCTCGATCTCGTCCGCCGATTGCACGATGCCTTCGCTCAGGCTGAAGCCGACGGCGAAATCGCCGAGATCCTCAGGCGAGCCCATCATCACGGCGTAGGTGCCGCCATTATAGGTCAGCGCCAGCGGCGTCTCTTCCGGGATCAGGCGCGCGCCGTCGCTGAAGACGCCGTCGCGCCAGACCTTCCGGATCGCCTTGTGGACCGGCTCGCGCATCGCTACTCCGCGGCTTCCACGACAGGTGCGATGCGGCGGGAGTTTCGCGCCTGTTCGTCATAGGCCTTCTGCCAGTCGGACGGACCGTTCGACGGCGAGATCTGTACGGCCGTTACTTTATACTCTGGACAGTTGGTCGCCCAGTCCGAGAAGTCGGTCGTGATGACGTTGGCCTGGGTGTCCGGGTGGTGGAACGTGGTGTAGACCACGCCCGGCGCCACGCGGTCGGTGATCTCGGCGCGCAGCGTCGTCTCGCCGGCGCGGCTCGTCAGCCGCACCCAGTCGCCGTCGCGCACGCCGCGCTGCTCGGCGTCGTGCGGATGGATCTCCAGGCGGTCCTCGGCGTGCCAGACCACGTTCTCGGTGCGCCTTGTCTGCGCGCCGACATTGTACTGGCTGAGGATGCGGCCGGTGGTGAGCAGCAGCGGGAAGCGCGGACCGGTGCGTTCATCGGTCGCGATGTATTCGGTGACGATGAACTTGCCCTTGCCGCGCACGAAGCCGCCGATATGCATCACCGGCGTGCCCTCCGGCGCCTTCTCGTTGCAGGGCCATTGCACGGAGCCGAGCTCTTCCAGTTTGGCGAACGAAACGCCTGCGAAGGTCGGCGTCAGCGCCGCGATCTCGTCCATGATCTCCGACGGATGGTTGTACTTCATCTCGAAGCCCATCGCCTTGGCGAGCATGATCGTCACCTCCCAGTCGGCATAGCCGTTGAGCGGCGTCATCACCTTGCGGACGCGCTGGATTCGACGTTCGGCGTTGGTGAAGGTTCCGTCCTTCTCGAGGAAGGTGGAGCCGGGCAGGAACACGTGGGCGTAGTTCGCGGTCTCGTTCAGGAAGAGGTCATGGACGATGACGCATTCCATCGCCGACAGCGCCGCCACCACGTGCTTGGTGTTCGGATCGGACTGCAGGATATCCTCGCCCTGCACGTAGAGGCCCATGAACTCGCCTTCGATCGCGGCGTCGAACATGTTGGGGATGCGCAGGCCAGGCTCCTTGTTGAGCTTGACGTTCCACATCGCCTCGAACTGCTCGCGCACGGCGTCGCCGGCGATGTGGCGATAGCCCGGTAGCTCGTGCGGGAACGAGCCCATGTCGCAGGAGCCCTGCACGTTGTTCTGGCCGCGCAGCGGGTTCACGCCGACGCCGGGCCGGCCGATATTGCCGGTCACCATCGCGAGGTTGGCGATCGCAATCACCGTGGTCGAGCCCTGGCTGTGCTCGGTGACGCCGAGCCCGTAATAGATCGCGCCGTTGCCGCCGGTCGCGTAGATCCGCGCGGCCTCGCGCAAATCGTTCGGATCGACGCCGGTCATGATCGCGGTCGCCTCCGGGCTGTTCTTCGGATCGGCGACGAAGGCTGCCCAATCCTGGAACTCGCTCCAGTCGCAACGCTCGCGCACGAAGCTCTCGTTGGCGAGCCCCTCGGTGACGATGACATGGGCCAGCGCGGTCAGCACGGCAACGTTGGTGCCTGGCATCAGCGGCAGATGCAGTGCCTTCACATGTGGCGATTCCACCATCTCGGTGCGGCGCGGATCGATCACGATCAGCTTGGCGCCCTGGCGCAGCCGCTTCTTCAGCCGCGAGGCGAATACCGGGTGGGCCGAGGCCGGATTGGCGCCGACGATCAGCACGACGTCGGTCTGTTCGACTGAATCGAAATCCTGCGTGCCGGCCGAGGTGCCGAAGGTGGCCGACAGGCCGTAGCCGGTCGGCGAATGGCAGACGCGGGCGCAGGTGTCGACATTGTTGTTGCCGAAGCCGGCGCGGATCAGCTTCTGCACCAGATAGGTCTCTTCGTTGGTACAGCGTGACGAGGTGATGCCGCCGACCGCGTCGCGGCCGTATTTCTGCTGGATGCCCTTGAATTTCGCGGCGGCGAAATTCAGCGCCTCGTCCCACGACACTTCCTGCCAGGGATCCTCGATCCGCTCGCGGATCATCGGCTTGAGGATGCGCTCCTTGTGGGTGGTATAGCCCCAGGCGAAGCGGCCCTTGACGCAGGAATGGCCGCGATTGGCCTTGCCGTCCTTCCACGGCACCATGCGCACCACTTCCTCGCCGCGCATCTCGGCCTTGAAGGTGCAGCCGACGCCGCAATAGGCGCAGGTGGTGACAACCGAATGCTCGGGTTGGCCGATCTCGATCACGGATTTCTCGGTCAGCGTCGCGGTCGGGCAGGCCTGCACGCAGGCGCCGCAAGACACGCATTCGGAGCCGAGGAAGCTCTCGCTCATGCCGGGCGACACGCGGCTGTCGAAACCGCGACCGGAAATCGTCAGCGCGAAGGTGCCTTGCACCTCCTCGCAGGCGCGGACGCAGCGCGAGCAGACGATGCACTTCGAGGGATCGTAGGTGAAGTACGGATTGGATTCGTCCTTCGGCATCCAGTTGTCGTTTTCGCAGCCGTGCGATTTGGCGAACACATGGTTCTCACCTTCATAGCCGTAGCGCACGTCTCGCAGGCCGACCGCGCCCGCCATGTCCTGCAATTCGCAGTCGCCATTTGCAGCGCAGGTCAGGCAGTCCAGCGGATGGTCGGAGATATAGAGCTCCATCACGCCTTTGCGCAGCTTCTTCAGCCGCTCGCTCTGGGTGTGCACGACGAGGCCATTCATCGCCGGCGTGGTGCAGGAGGCCGGCGTACCGGCGCGGCCGTCGATCTCGACCAGGCAGAGCCGGCAGGAGCCGAAGGCGTCGACCATGTCGGTCGCGCACAGCTTCGGGATCTGGGTGCCGGCTTCCATCGCCGCACGCATGATCGAGGTGCCTTCGGGCACGGTGATCTGGTTGCCGTCGATGGTCAGCGTGACCATCGTCTCGGATTTGGACTTGGGCGTGCCGAAATCGGTTTCCTGGATCAGCGACATCGTGATTTCCTTGCTATTCCGCGGCCTGCAGCCGGGCCGGTGCCGGGCCGAAATCTTCCCGGAAGTGTTTCAATGCGCTCATCACGGGGTAGGGCGTGAAGCCGCCGAGTGCGCACAGCGAGCCGAACTTCATCGTGTTGCAGAGGTCCTCGACGACAGCGAGGTTTTCCGCGACGCGCTCGCCGTTGATGATCTTGTTGATGGTCTCGACGCCACGGGTCGAGCCGATCCGGCACGGCGTGCACTTGCCGCAGGATTCCACCGCGCAGAACTCCATCGCGAAGCGCGCCTGCTTGACCATGTCGACGGTGTCGTCGAACACCACGACCCCGCCGTGGCCGATCAGGCCGTCGCGCGCGGCAAACGCCTCATAGTCGAACGGCGTGTCGAACAGCGCGCGAGGGAAGTAGGCGCCGAGCGGGCCGCCGACCTGCACTGCGCGCACGGGGCGTCCGGTGAAGGTGCCACCGCCGATCTCGTCGACGAGGTCGCCGAGCGTGACGCCGAACGCGGTCTCGAACAGGCCACCGTATTTGATGTTGCCGGCGAGCTGGATCGGCATCGTGCCGCGCGAGCGGCCCATGCCGAAATCGGCATAGGCCTTGGCGCCGTTGTCGAGGATGAAGGGGATCGCGGCGAACGACAGCACGTTGTTGATCACGCTCGGGCGGCCGAACAGGCCTTTATGCGCCGGCAGCGGCGGTTTTGCGCGCACGATGCCGCGGCGGCCCTCGAGGCTCTCCAGCAGCGAGGTCTCCTCGCCGCAGACATAGGCGCCGGCGCCGACACGGACTTCGAGATCGAACTCATGCGCGGAGCCGCCGATCCGTTTGCCGAGCAGGCCGGCACGGCGGGCGGCTGTGATCGCGGCGTTCATCGCCTCGACCGCATGCGGATATTCCGAGCGGATGTAGATGTAGCCCTTGGTGGCGCCGACCGTGATGCCGGCGATCGTCATGCCCTCGATCACGACGAAGGGGTCGCCTTCCATGATCATGCGGTCGGCGAAGGTGCCGCTGTCGCCCTCGTCGGCGTTGCAGACGATGTATTTGCGGTCGGCGTTGGCCTGCGCCACGGTCTTCCACTTGATGCCGGTCGGGAAGCCGGCGCCGCCGCGGCCGCGCAGGCCCGAGGTGGTCACGTCGGCGAGGATCTGGTCGGAGGTCAGCGTCAGTGCCCGCTCTAGCCCCCTGTAGCCGCCATGGGCGCGGTAGTCGTCGACCGAGCGCGGATCGACCACGCCGCAGCGCACGAAGGTCAGCCGGGTCTGGCGCTTCAGCCAGGGAATCTCGTCTGTGACACCAAGCCACAGGGCGTGCTGACCGTTGCCGGCCATCGCATCGAGCAGGGATGGCACGTCCCCGGCGGTCACCGGACCGAAGGCGATACGGCCTTGCCCGGTCGAAAGCTCGACCATCGGCTCCAGCCAACACAGCCCGCGCGAGCCGTTCCTGATAATCTCGATCGCTGTGCCACGCGCCGCTGCGGCCTGAGCGAAGGCGAGGGCGACATCGTCGGCGCCGACGGCGACGGCCGCGGCATCGCGGGGGACGTAAATTCGCATCGTCATCGCTGCGCCTCCGCGACCAGCGCGTCGATGCGCGCGTCATCGAGCCGGCCGACCAGGCGGCCGTCCAGCATCGCCGAGGGCGCGGTGGCGCACAGCCCGAGGCAGTAGATCGGCTCCAGCGTCACACGGTCATCCGCCGTGGTGTGTCCCAGGGATATGCCGAGCTTGGCTTCCGCGCGCGCCGCAAGGGCGTCGCCGCCAGCGGCCTGGCAGGCCTCGGCGCGGCAGAGCTTGAGGATGTGGCGTCCGGCTGGTTGCTTGCGGAAGTCGTGGTAGAAGGTGAACACGCCGTGTACCTCGGCGCGGGACAGATTGAGCGCCTCGGCGACCATCGGGATCGCCGGCTCCGGCACGTAGCCGAACGCTTCCTGCAGCGCGTGCAGGATCACCAGCGTGGCGCCTTCAAGCCCGGCATGCTCGGCGATGATCTCGGCGCCGCGCGCCGTGTCCCAAGGTTCGTATCCCACCGTCATCAGCGCTTCTCACGATCCATTTTTTGCTGCGCACATCAGAGTTGGAATCGTTCGAAACATCAATAAAGCTGTCTCATGCGGCGATTGCGAAACGCGATTAATAGCGTTGCCAAATCGGTCGATGCAGGATCGCAATAATGTTCTGGAATCACGCACTTCCGGGACGCTTTGGATTTCGGGATCGCACCCTGATCGTGCTACCTATGGCCGCGTCGGGCTGCCGACTGGGGCACCGTTTCGGAAGAGGATTTTAACCTTGATCGACAAGCTGGAACTTCTGCTGGCGCTGGCCAAGGAACGGCATTTCGGCCGGGCTGCGGAGGCCTGCGGCGTCACCCAGCCGACCATGTCGACCAGCCTCAAGCAGCTCGAGGAGATCCTCGGCGTCATGCTGGTGCAGCGCGGATCCCGCTTCCAGGGTTTTACGCCGGAGGGCGAACGGACCCTGGACTGGGCGCGGCGCATTGTCGGCGATGCGCGGGCGATGAAGCAGGAGATCAACAGCCTCAAGGACAAGCTGTCGGGCGAGATCCGGATCGCCGCGATCCCGACCGCGCTCGGCATGGTGGCTGCGCTCACCACGCCGTTCCGCGCGCGCCATCCCGATGTCCGGTTTCGCATCCAGTCGTGCACGTCGGCTGACGTGCTCGGCTTGTTGGAAAATCTCGAGGTCGATGCCGGGCTGACCTATATCGAGAACGAGCCGATCGGCAAGGTTCGCACCATCCCGCTCTACAATGAGAGCTATCGGCTGCTGACGGCGCCGGATGCGATGTTCGGCGACCGCAAGCAGGTGACGTGGCAGGAAGTCGGCACCGTGCCGCTGTGCCTGCTGACGCCCGACATGCAGAACCGCCGCATCATCGATCGTGCGCTGACCTCGGTCGGCGCGGAGGCGACGCCGTCGCTGACGTCGAATTCATTGCTGGTGCTCTACACCCATGTGAAGACCGGACGCTGGGCCAGCGTGATGCCGGCCAAGCTCGCCGAGACGCTCGGCCTTGCCGACGCCGTGCGCAGCATCCCGATCGTCGATCCGGTGGTGGACTACAGCATTGGCCTCGTGATCCCGCAGCGTGATCCGATGACGCCGCTGATCGCGGCCCTGGTGCAGGTCGCACGCGAAGTCGCGCCGACGCTGGGGAGCGCGTAGCCCGCGGCCATCGGCTGAGGCTCTGTCACGACGGTTCCGCTTCAGAGCGCCGGGCCAGGCGCCGAATGCAATCGTTTGCTTCACGCAGCAACAGTGGAACTCACGGACGGTTGAACGGTTTCATTGCGGCGTCCCGATTAGCCCGCAGGAGCTGCTTTGAATCGTCGCCAGTTACTCCACGGCTCGGCCGTGTTGCCGACACTATTGCTGTTGCCGCAGCGTGAGGCCGCAGCTGCAGGGAACACGTCGGACGCTCCTTTCAATCCGTCGATGGTGAGGGAGCTCGCGCGCAACCTCGCAGCCAAGTCGTTCGAGCCGCCGGACGAGAAGTTGCCGAATGGCCTGACCGACCTGAACTACGACCAGTACCGCTCGATCCGCTTCGTGCCGGAGCGCGCGTTGTGGCGCGGCGCGAAGCTGCCGTTCGAGGCGCAGTTCTTCCATCGCGGCTTCTTCTACAAGAACAAGGTCCAGATCTTTGAGGTCGCCGACGGCAAGGTCAGCGAAATCAGCTACAGCAAGGACATGTTCTCGTTCGGTGAGACGGTGCCTGCCTTCACCGAGACGGATCTCGGCTTTGCCGGATTCCGGATCCACGCGCCGATCAACAAGCCGGACTATTATGATGAGGTCTGCGTCTTTCTTGGCGCGAGCTATTTCCGTGCCGTCGCCAAGGATGAGACCTATGGCCTGTCGGCGCGCGGCCTGTCGATCGATACCGGTGAGGCCAAGGGCGAGGAGTTTCCGCTCTTCAAGGCGTTCTGGCTCGAGCGTCCGGTGCCCAACGCGACCTCGCTGGTGATTCATGCCTTGCTCGACAGCAAGAGCTGCGCGGCAAGCTATCGCTTCACGATCAGGCCGGGCAAGACGACAGTTTTCGATGTCGAGGCGTCGCTTTATCCGCGCGCCGATCTCGAGCATGCCGGCCTTGCACCGATGACGAGCATGTTCTTCTTCGGACCGAACGATCGCAACGAGGTCGATGACTTCAGGCCGTCGGTGCACGATTCCGACGGGCTTGCGATCTACAACGGCAAGGGTGAGAGCCTGTGGCGTCCGCTGAGCAATCCGCGCGACCTCCAGATCAGCACGTTCCAGGATATCAATCCGCACGGCTTCGGACTGATGCAGCGGGAGAAGAATTTCTTCGCCTATCAGGATATCGAATCGAGCTTCGAGAAGCGTCCGAGCCTGTGGGTCGAGCCGATCGGCGATTGGGGCGAGGGCGCGGTGATCCTGTTCGAGATTCCGACCAAGGAAGAGATCCACGACAACATCGCCGCGTTCTGGCGGCCGAAGGCGTCGCTCAAGGCCAAGAGCGAGACCAATCTCACCTACCGGCTGCACTGGGGGCCGGATGCGCCGAAGCCGCATTCGCTGGCGCGCTTCACCCGCACCGGCATCGGCGCTCGCGGCGAAGGCAGCAAGCTGTTCGTGCTCGACCTGTTCGGCGACAATCTGAAAGGGATCGATCCCGCGAGCATCAAGGGCGTCGTGTCGGCCGAGAAGGCCGAGATCACGAACATCGTCACGCAGCCGAACCCGAACACCGGCGGATGGCGGCTCAGCTTCCAGTGCGCGGTCAAGAAGGAGCCGATCGAGCTGCGCGCGCATCTCGCGCAAGAGGACAAGCCGCTCTCGGAGATCTGGGTCTATCGATGGGCGCCATAGTCACGTCGCCTCGTCCGGACGTCGCCGCGGCGGCCGAAGGCTTCCTGCCGCACGAGAGCCCGCTTGCGATGGCGGCGGCCGATCTCGGTCAGCCGCCGCTTGCGGTGAGCAAGCCGGTCTCGGTCGGCGCCGGCATGTTCATGCGCCGCGCCTTCATCCTGATGCTGACGGCGGCGCTGACCGGCGCGGGCGCCTACGAGATGTACATGGTGGTCCAGGTCGGCGGCGTGACGATCATGGAATGGATGGTGCTGGTGCTGTTCGTCGCACTGCTGGCCTGGATCGCGTTCTCGTTTGCCTCGGGGCTGGCCGGCTTCTTCGTGCTGCTTCAGCGCAAGGGCAACGCGTTGCCGATCCCTGACGATGGTCCACTGCCGCAGCTCGGAAGCAGAACCGCGGTGCTGCTCCCGACCTACAACGAGAATCCGCATCAATTGATGGCGCGCCTGCGTGCCATCCACGAGTCCGTCGAGGCGACCGGGCAGGGCGAACGCTTCGACTGGTTCGTGCTGAGCGACACCCGCGATCCCGATATCTGGATCGCCGAGGAGCAGGCGTTCCTCGCGCTGAGCGAGGCCTGCGGCGGGAGGCTCTACTACCGGCATCGCGCCGATAACACGGCACGGAAGTCCGGCAATGTCGGCGAGTGGATCACGCGGTTCGGCGGCGGCTATCAGTTCATGATCGTGCTCGACGCCGACAGCCTGATGTCGGGCGACACCATCGTGCGGATGGTTCATGCCATGGAGAGCAATCCGCAGGCGGCGCTGCTGCAGACGCTGCCGGTCATCGTCAACGCGCGCAGCCTGTTCAGCCGTCTGCAGCAGTTTGCCGGCCGGCTGTATGGCCCGATGGTCGCCGCCGGCGTCGCATGGTGGCATGGCTCCGAGGGCAATTACTGGGGACACAATGCCATCATCCGGATTCAGGCATTTGCGGAGCAGGCAGGGCTGCCCGAGCTCTCCGGACGCAAGCCGTTCGGTGGACATATCCTGAGCCACGATTTCGTCGAGGCGGCGCTGATGCGGCGCGCCGGCTGGGGTATCTACATGGCGCCGGTGCTCGGCGGCAGTTTCGAGGAGGTGCCGCCGTCGCTGTTGGATTTTGCCGCGCGCGACCGCCGCTGGTGCCAGGGCAACATGCAGCATCTCGCGGTGCTGACCACGCGTCGGCTGCACTGGATCTCGCGGTTGCATTTCATGACCGGGATCGGATCCTACATCACCGCGCCGATGTGGTTGTCGTTCCTGTTGCTTGGGATCTTGATCTCGTTGCAGGCGCGCTTCATTCGCCCCGAATATTTTCCGAAAGGCTTCTCGCTGTTCCCGAACTGGCCGGCGCAGGATCCCGTGCTCGCCGCCTGGGTGTTCGGTCTCACCATGGCGCTGCTGATCGTGCCGAAGCTGCTTGGCTACCTCCTGTTGCTGGCGCGGTCGGACATGCGTCGGCAATTCGGCGGCGGCTTCCGCGCGCTTGCAGGCGTCATCGCCGAGGTGCTGATCTCGGCCATGATCGCGCCGGTCATGATGGTGTTCCAGTCGATCGCCGTCATCGAGATCCTGCTCGGCCGCGACGCAGGCTGGCAGACGCAGCGGCGCGACGACGGCGAGGTCGAGCGGCGTGAGCTGTACCGGAAGTACGGCGTCCCCACTGCCTGCGGCGTCGCGATGGCGGCCAGCGCCTATGCGGTGTCGTTGCCGCTACTGCTGTGGATGTCGCCGGTGATCGTTGGCCTGCTGTGTGCGATCCCGATCGGCGCCTGGACGGCCAAGCCCGCGATGCGCGCGCTGTTCGTGACGCCGGAGGAGAGCGGACCGCCGAGCGTGCTGGTCCGCGCCAACGAGCTGGCGTCGCGGCCTGCCCACGCATCAGCGCCCGCGCTGGCGACGCTGCGGGCGGATGCCGGCCTGCTGCATCGTCATCTATCGTCGCTTCCGCCGGCGCAGCGCGGCGGCCCAGGCGACATCGACCTTCATCTTGCGGTGGCCTGCGCCCGGATCGAGGCAAGCGGCAGTTTCGACGAGGCGGTCGCGCATCTCACGCCGCGCGAGACGCTGGCCGTTCTCTGCGATCCCGTGCTGCTGGAAGGCGTGCTTGCGAAGTAGCTTGGAGCTCAGGCCGCTTCCGGCAGCCTGGTTTGCAGCGCGCGGGGATCGCGGGGCAGGGTGACGCGGACCACGGTGCCGACGCCGAGCTTGGAGCGCAGCTTCATCGAGCCGCCATGCAGGTTGGTGAGCGAGCGCGCGATCGCAAGGCCGAGGCCCGAGCCCTGGTAGCTCTTGGTGAGCTGGCTTTCGACCTGCTCGAACGGCTTGCCGAGCCGCCGCAGCGAGTCTGGTGCGATGCCGATACCGCTGTCGGCGATCAGGAGCACGATCGAGTCATCCAGCATCTGGCCGCGTACCATCACGCGGCCGTGGTCGGGCGTGAACTTCACCGCGTTGGAAAGCAGGTTGACGATGATCTGCTTGACCGCGCGGCGGTCGGCGACAACCGAGATCGTGTTTTCGATCTCCGATTCCAGCGACAGGCCCTTGTGCTCGGCGCGGCCGGAGACCACCCGCAGTGACTCCGCGAGGATGCCGGAGAGGTCGAGCGGCTCCATGTCGAACTTCATGCGGCCGGCCTCGATCTTCGACATGTCGAGGATGTCGTTGATGACTTCGAGCAGGTATTTCCCCGAGGTCAGGATGTCGTGGCAGTACTCCTCGTACTTGTCGGAGCCAAGCGTGCCGAACAGGCCAGAGCCCATGATCTCGGAGAAGCCGATGATGGCGTTGAGCGGCGTGCGCAGCTCATGGCTCATGTTGGCGAGGAATTTCGATTTCGCGGCGTTGGCGTCCTCGGCGCGGGTCTTTTCCTGCGAATATTTCTCGGCGAGGTCGGCGAGCTCGACGGCCTGGCGTTCCAGCTCGGATTGCGAGCGCTGCAGGTCGATCACGCTGGCGCGTAGGCGCAGATCGTTGTCGACCAGCTTCTGTTCGTGCGCCTTGATGCGGGTGATGTCGGTGCCGACGGAGACGTAGCCGCCGTCCTTGGTGCGACGCTCGCTGATGTGCAGCCAGCTGCCATCGTCGAGCTGGGCCTCGAAGGTGCGGGCGCCCGGCGCCGGCACGCCGCTCTCGTGCAGGCGGGTGCGCACCTCGGGCATGCTGCCGACCTCGATCACGGTCTCGTAGGAGGTGCCGGGGCTGACGGCGCTATCCGGCAGCTTGTGCAGCCTCTGGAAGTGTGTGTTGCAGAGCACCAGGCGGTCGTCGGCATCCCACAGCACGAAGGCCTCCGGAATGGTCTCGATCGCGTCACGCAAGCGGAGGTCGGCTTCCACCGACTTTTCGGCGAGGCTCTTCTGCTCGGTGATGTCGACCGCGATGCCGATCAGGTGCAGGCCGCCGTCGGCCGCGGCGTGGCTGAGCTCGCAGCGCACGCGGAGCCAGATCCAGTGGCCGCCGACATGGCGCATGCGGAAGCTCTGGTCGATGTGATCGATCTTGCCGGAGATCAACTGGTCGGCGAAGTCGAACAGGTTGATGTCGTCGGAATTCACCAGCGCGTTGACCTCGCCGAAGGTGAGCAGGTCGTTGCGGGTGTCGAGGCCGAGCAGGGTGAACATCGACTGCGACCAGAAGATCCTGCCGCGCGACAGGTCCCAATCCCACAAGCCGCAGCGGCCGCGGTTCAGTGCGGTGTCGATCCGGCCGCGCACGGCGTCGTTGATCAGGTCGCCCTCGCGGGCGCGGGTCGATTGCCAGTGGAAGGCGAAGCCGAGGATCAGCACCACGAAGCTCGTGGTGGCCGACAGCGTCACCGAGAGCGCGGCGTCCGATCCCCAGATCGGCTCGTTCATCTCCTGGATGACGACGACCTGGCCGGGCAGCGACTTGACCAGCGCAGAGATCGCCAGCGCGCCGGTGCCGTTCGGCAGCGTCATGTCGCTGACGATGCCCTGTTGGCCCGGCGCGATCAGGAGCTGCGCGGTGGAGACGATGTCGAGGACGCGGTCGGCCTCACCGGTGCCGTCGATCGGCACCCGCGCCAGCACGCGGTGATCGGCACTGGTGATGATGACGTGGCGGCCATAGGCGATGCCCCAGGACGGAATCAAATCCGGCAGCAGCTCCTGAATCCGCTCGATGTTGGCGAGGCGTTCGCGCCGCACCGAGGTGAGGCGATCGAGGCGCTCGGCGAGGATGTCGGAGAGTGCGGCAAGGTCGCGCTTCATCGCGCCGCGCTTCTGCCGGTTCTGGTCGATCACCTGGACGAAGGCGCCGAGGCAGATCGTGATGAGGAAGGCGATGATGAGGGTCGGCACAGCGCGGCGCAGTGCAGGCTCGGCCGTCAAGAGCCTGTGATAGGCCGGTTTTGCGATCGATTGCGCCAATCCTTTGATCGAATCGGATTGGACGCACGCGTTCGCTGCATGCGCGCGCGCCATGCCTTAGACCCCCGCTCTAAGCTGATTTTTACCCGGTTCGGATGCTCCCCACGATGCATCCGAATCATGATGATTTGAATCCAGATTTCGCAGGCTGTCGAGAGTCAACGATTCGTTAATGCGAAATAATTCTTGTCAAAAACAGAATCGGGACGCGCAAAGTGAGTCCGAAAGGGGAACGGCTCCGTAGAATTACGCGCGCGCGGGTTCTGCGTGACTGATCACACGTTTCACGGTCGGAAAATCGCGGCGCATCTTGCGTTCGATCTCGTCGACGCTTTCGTGCACCTTGATCACACTCATCGTGGGCGCGGCGCGGCAGTGGAAATTGACGATCTCGCCGGCGTCGGTGTTGCGGACCCGCACATTATGAATGTCATGGATGGCGCCGCCATCGGCAAATCCGGTCAGCGCCGCCTTGATGGCGTCGACGCGCTCGGGCGCGGCGTCGGTTCCCCACGGCAGTTCCGGCTCGAGCGGCTCGATATGGGTGTCGACCTCGACGTCCTCGCCAAAGTCCTCGCGGATCGCGCGCTCGAGTTCGTGGGCGATGTCGTGCGCGGCATCGAGTGCCATGTCGCTGTCGACCTCGAGGTCGATGCTGACGATCAGCTTGCCGCCGATGTCGTGAACGGTAACATGGTGGATGGCGAGGCCGGAGTTGCGCGCGATCACCATGATGCGCTCGCGTACGCTCTCATTGTTGCGCGCGACAGGCACCGCGGTGAAGGTGAGGTCGGCATCGCCGAAGGTCTTGCTGACAGCCTCCTGCGCCCGGCGCTTGATATCCTCGACGCGGTCGATCGGGTAGGTGCGCGGCACGGTGACGATCGCATCGATGAAATGCGTCGCGCCGACCATGCGGACCCTCAAGCGGTCGACGTCGACCACGCCAGGCACGGCCTTGATGGCGGCGGTGGCCTTTTCCAGCGCGCCTTCGGGCGCGCGGTCGAGCAGGGTCTCGACCGTCTCGCGCGCCATGCGCAGGCCGAGCAGGGCGATCATCACGGCGACCGCGATCGCCGCCGCGGCGTCGCCCCACCAGAAGCCGAACCCCGCCAGCACGAGGCCGACGATGACGGCGGAAGATCCCATCACGTCGGAGGCGAAATGCAGTGCGTCGGCGGCCAGCGCCTGGCTCTTGGTGTCGCGCGCGGCGCGATGCAGCGCGCGGGCGCGCCACAGATTGACACCGATATCGATCACCAGAACGATGAACGGAATCGCCGAGATCGACGGCGGCGGTGCACCTTCGCGCAGATGACTATAGGCCTGGACCAGGATGCCGCCGGCCAGCACATAGAGCAGGGCGATGATGCCGAGCGCCGAAACGCTCTCGAACTTGCCGTGGCCGTAATGATGCTCGGCGTCGGCCGGCTGGTCCGACACCCGCACCACCGCCCAGGTGATGATGGTGGCGACCAGGTCGATCGACGAGTGCAGCGCCTCGGAGATCAACGCCAGCGATCCGATGGCGATGCCGACGACGAACTTCGCCACAGCCATGCTGCCACTGGCGAGGATCGAGATCGCGGCGACGGAGGTCTTGGAGGAGGATGCGCTGGTCTTTGAAGAGCTCATGGGCGCGGTGTAGCAGGCCATCCGTGAACATCAAGTGTCACTCACGACGCGCAATCGCCACTCACTTGCAAGAGCGAATATCGAGAGCAGAGTTGTTGCGAACTATTCCGAATCCAGGGCATGCATTGCGCAACTTTACCAGTCTCATTCAGACATCAATCGTCGTTCTTGCGGCGTATTTCGCCCGAGCTTTGCAAAAACATTTCGCCCCGAAACAACTGGGCGCAGGGAATGCGGACTCGGCTTTGGCGGAGTTGGCTTCTGGCCAGCCAGCCGGGGGGCCGGTATTCCGCGCCAGGACTTGAGGACGATCCTGCTTATCACGAGACGTCAAGCACGCTATCATGACCACTACTTTGACACGACTTAACGGGAGGCTGGTGGCTGGTCGACCCTGACGGATAACCGAGACGGCAGTCTTGGATGACATTGGATGGAAGAGGGACACGCCAATGAACTCCGCACCCATTCCGAATGCAGGTGAACCTGGTGAGGCTCCGATCGCGAGCGCCGATGAGCGGCTTGCGGAAGCCCACAAGCAGATCGCCCGCGCTGATGAAGAGCTCACGCGTTTGAGTGAGCAGCTTGCGAGGATGGAGCGCGACGCTGCGGCGCCACCGCCGGCTAAGCCTGACCCGCCCTCGGTCGAACCTGCGCCTGCTCCGACCGGACCTGTTTCGGCAGAACCTGTTTCGGCAGAACGTGTTTCGGTAGAACCTGGCCCGCAATCATCGTCCGGAAGGCCGGCTTTCCGAGCCCTCGCCGCCATGTCGCTGGCGGCGTGTATCGTTGTCGCCGTGTTGGCTTCGCAATCGTCTTATGGTGCGAAAGCCAAGCTGGTTGTCGCCCGCTGGGTGCCGCAGCTCGCTTCGGCTCCATCATTGCCGCCGGAGCATCCACCGCTTCCCGCGCAGCCGGCTCCACCTGTCGTTCAAGTTGCCGCGGCCGAGGCTGCGCCACCGCAACCGGCGCCGGCGCCTTCGACCCCAACGCAGGACGCCGTGCCCAAAGCAACACAGGACACCGCGCCGCCGGCTCCTGCACCGCCTCCGGATCAAACCGGGCTGCTGCAAACCATTGCGCGCGATCTCGCGAACATGCAGCGAAACATCGAACAGCTCAAGGCGGACCAGCAACAAGCGGCCCGCGAGAGCTCCAAAGCCATTGAGGAACTCAAGGCAAGCCAGGATGAATTGAAGCGGGCGCTCGCGAAGGTATCCGAGCAGAAGACGTCAGCGCCTCCGACGCAGCCGGCTCCAACCCCGCGCAAGCCCCAGCGGACATATGAGCCGCCCTACGCGAGAGCGCCGCCTCGAATGCCAAGGGAATGGCTCTACGACGATTGGTAGCCGTCGATGCGGTGATCATCGATTCTGATCCGGTACAGCGCCTCGATTGAGAATTCGGCGCATTGCCGCTTTCGGTTCTCCCATCAGCGTAGTGGTCACGTGCCCCGTCGATTCCGGTGCGGAATGTGACGTCGACACACTCTTGACGCGCCGTCGAAGACGTTTTGTTCAGTCATGTTGCTGACGCATTCTCTGTCTTAGTCGGGTGAGAACTAAAAACACTGCGTGGGACCGCGCCCGGTTCCCACATTGGTTCCGTCGCCGGAATTGGCACGAATCCGCGAAAGATTGGCCCGAGCTAACGCCTCCACGTTCGCTCGATCATGTCTTGCGGAGTCGGGAACCGAACGATCGAAAAATCAGTCAAGGAGTTATGATGCTGTTCGGCTCGAGCGCCGCAGTTTGCGGCGCCGTGGTTGCGCTAGCCATTTTTGGCCCAGCTGCTGGAAGTGAAATCGGTGCGGTTCATTCAAGCGACGTCGTCAATGCGGCCTGTGGGGATGCGATCGTTGGCGCTGCATCCATGTACAATCCGTTCGAGCCCGGCAAGGAAGAGGGCGGTCCGAGCACAGCCTCAGGCGAGCGCTATGATCGCACGGTCTGGGCGGCTGCCATCAAGACCAGCCTGCGTCGGAAGTTTGGTGGGGTCCAATTCGGCGCGAGGCCGAAATACGCCCTGGTCGAGGCTGCAGGCAAGAAGGTCATCGTCAAGATAAATGACGTGGGGCCACTCAGGCCTGGCCGCATCATTGACCTCAATGAGCGGACGATGCGCTATTTCGATCCGAGCCTGGAGCTCGGAGTCATTCACGACGTAAAAGTCAGCCCGCTTGCGGGGGACTATTGGAGCCCCGGGCCGGTCGGCTGAACGTTGTACGCGAAAGAGGAGGGCGGATTACGCGGGGCCTGTCATCGGGCCGCGCTCTGCGCGGACCCGTTGGCTAATCCGCCCTGCGCAGCTACAGCGTCACGACGATCTTGCCGAGGTGCTTGTTGGCTTCCATGTGCTCGAACGCCTTGCCGATCTCGGCGAATTTGTAGACCTGATCGATCGGCAGCTGCAGCTTGCGCGCTTCGACCGCCGGCCAGATGTCCTTGCGCACCTCGTCGAAGATCTCGCGGATCTCCTCGATCGAGCGGGTGCGGAAGGTGACGCCGATATACTGGATGCGGCGCGCCGCGTGCAGGTCGAAGTTGAAATCGCCGTGGGTGCCGCCGAGCCGGCCGACATTGACGATGCGGCCCTTGACCTTGGTCGCCTTCAGGTTCTGGTTCGCGACCGGGCCCGAGACCTGGTCGACGATCAGGTCGACGCCTTCGCCCGAGGTCGCCTGCAACACCTGATCGACCCAGCCGGGATCCTTCGAGTCCACCGCAAGATCGGCGCCGAACTCCTTCAGCCGGCCGCGGCGCATCGCGTCGGTCGAGGATCCCACCACGAGTTTTGCGCCCTTCAGTTTCGCGATCTGCATTGCCATCAGGCCGACGCCGGAGCTCGCGCCCTGGATCAGCACGGTCTGGCCCGCCAGTAACGCGCCGTTGGTGACGACAGCATTGTGCATGGTGGCGAGCGCGACGGGCAGCGTCGCGGCCTCGTCGAAATTCATGTTCGAGGGCGTGCGAAACAACCGGCCGTGATCGGCCAGCGTATATTCGGCGAACGCCGCGCCGCCGGAGCCCATGATCTTGTCGCCGACCTTGACGCCTTTGGCGTCGGGGCCGAGCTCGGCGACCTCGCCGGCCCATTCCATGCCGAGCACGGTGCCGACGCCGCCGGCCGCGCCGTGCGCGTGGCCCTTGGTCATGCCGAGATCGGCGCGGTTCAGCCCGCAGGCGTGCACCTTGACCAGCACCTGCGTGCCCTTGGGTGTGGGCTTGGCGACGTCAGTGATCTCAGGACCGTTGGCTCCGTAGACATACGCTTTCATGGGGTTCTCTCCAGCTGTTTGCCGAGGCGCATCTTGCTGCACGTCGCGCTGTTGTTGATGTGATGTCAGGGCTGGTGGACGTCCAGCTGCTTGCGGAAGAAGGCGAGAATGTCGGCGTTCAATTCCTTGTGGAATGCGGTGCGATCGAAGCCCGGCCGGTCCGTGCAGATCTTCGGCAGCTTGGCCGTGAGCGATGCAGAGCAGGGCACGAGAAACACGAAATGCCCGGCGTTGCGGACCACATGATAGTCGGTCTTGATCGGCAGCGCCTGGTTGATCGCCGTGACATAGCCGGGATTGATCTCGGTGATCTTGTCCTCGCCGCTGAGCTCCGAGGCCCAGAGCTGGGTCGGGATCGTCACGTCCTTTAATGCGTTGCGATCGAACAGCGGTCCGAACGCCGGATCGGCGATCACCATCGCCTTGACGCGCGGGTCGTGCACGACGGCCTGCGCCGGAAGCTCGTTGCGTTGCAATTCCTCGCAACTCGGCTTGCGATAGGGCACGTCGCAGAACGCGGTGGCCTTTCGGATATCAGGATTGGCGCCGGCGACGACGAGGCCGGTGTAGCCGCCGCGGGAAAAGCCGAAGAAGCCGACCTTGGCGGGATCGAGCTTCGCGCGATCCGGCCACGTATCGAGCATGTAGTCGATCGCCCGCTTGATATCGGCGGAGCGCTCGACCAGCGCGGCGAGCGTGTCTGCCCGGGTCATGTCACCCGCGCCGCTATCGACGGGATGATTGACGGCGACCACGACGAAGCCTGCATCCGCGAGCGTCTCGGCGGTGTCGTGATGGCCGGTGAAGCTGCCGCCGAAACCATGCGAGACCAGGACCAGCGGCAGCTTGTCGCCCACCACAGGGCAATCCGCCGTTCCCGGCAGCGTCGAGTTTTTGAGCTTGAACTCGCCCGCGGGAGCTGCGCAGGGCGACCACACCGCCATCTGAAGCGGCGCGGCGCCGTCCGCTTCCACGGTGACCAGCCGCAGACCTGCTGCGTGGGCACACGCGGCCGACAGGCAGAGTGCGGCCGCAACAGCCGACTGAAACAGACGCATGCAAATCTCCGCTGGAGCAGTTTCGGTTCTGATTGAATCAGAACCGAAGCTCTAGCTTTTATGTTGACGCGTTGTCTTTACACGAACCGGTGTCCGTTATTCGGCGGCCTGGCGCTTGGCTCCGGACATCATCGCCTCGAGCCGCTCGCGGATGATCGCTTCCGCCTCGTGGACGATGCGCGAGATGAGCTCGGCGCAGGTCGGGATGTCGTGAATCAGGCCCTGCACCTGGCCGGCCGACCAGATGCCCTCGTCGGCATCGCCTGTCGCGTAGACCATCTTGCCGCGGGCGCCAGCGACGAGCTCGCGGACGTCCTCGAACTTGGCGCCTTCCTTCTCCATCTGCACGACCTTGGTCGAGATCGCGTTCTTGGCGACGCGCGAGGTGTTGCGCATGGTGCGGAAGATCAGCTCGGTCTCGCGCTCGTCATTGGCGACGATGCGTTCCTTGACGAGCTGATGGATCGGGCTCTCCCTGGTGCACATGAAGCGCGTGCCCATGTTGATGCCCTCGGCACCGAGCGCCAGCGCGGCGACCAGGCCGCGGGCATCGCCGAAGCCGCCGGAGGCGATCATCGGGATTTTCACCTTGTCGGCGGCGGCGGGAATCAGGATCAGGCCGGGCGTGTCGTCCTCGCCGGGATGGCCGGCGCATTCAAAGCCGTCGATCGAGATCGCGTCGGCGCCCATCCGCTCGGCGGACAGCGCGTGACGGACGCTGGTGCATTTGTGCAGTACCTTGACGCCGTGCTTCTTGAACTCGTCGACATGTTCCTGCGGCTTGTTGCCGGCGGTCTCGACGATCTTGATGCCGCTCTCGATGATGGCCTGGCGATACTCGGCGTAGGGCGGCGGCTTGATCGCGGGCAGGATCGTCAGGTTCACGCCGAACGGCTTGTCGGTCAGCTCGCGGCAGCGCGCGATCTCCTTGCGCAGATCGTCCGGCGTCGGCTGCGTCAGCGCGGTGATCATGCCGAGCGCGCCGGCATTGGCGACGGCGGCGACCAGCTCCGCGCGGCCGACCCATTGCATGCCGCCCTGCACGATCGGGTGGTCGACGCCGAACATTTCGGTGAAGCGTGTCTTGATCATTCTGCCCTCGTTTCCATCGGAATTTTCCGCGACGCGGACGGCCGCGCACGGTGTTGTTTTTGGATGTCGAAGGAAGGATGCAGTCCTGTCCGGCAAATGTCTACCGGCGACCTGCGGCGCGCCCATGCGGAAATGACGGGCCGCGGCAGTCAGGCGAGGGCGGGGCAGGAGGTTTCGATGATCTGCTCAGGCGCTGCTGATCGAAACACGCAGCGCCTGGCTTCAGAGCGACGAGATTGAGATGGTTATTGGGTCGGCTGGGCCTGCTCGGATGATTGATATGCCGTCACGGTCCGCGCCATCGCAGCCGTCGCTTCCTCGTCGAACGCGGCCGCGATGTCGCGCATGCTGACGACGCCGATCAGGCTGTAATTGTCGATCACGGGCACGTGCCGAATGTGGTGCTTGGTCATGAGATGACGGATGTGCTCGAGCGTGTCGCTCGACGTGCACGACACCAGCTGCTGCACCGAGACGAACTGCGACACCTTCATGTTGGCGCCGGCCGCACCGTGTTCGGCGATCGCGCGCACCACGTCGCGCTCGGTGAACATGCCGGCGCAGGTGTTGCCTTCGGTGCGAACGACATCCTTGACCACCAGCGCGCTGATATTGCTGGCACGCATCAGTTGCGCGGCGATCGCGACCGTCTCGTTCATGCGGACCGTGGCGACGCGGGGGGTCTTCTTGCGCAGGATATCTCCGACTTGCATGGCAACCTCCTTGGGATCATCGATGGGTTGAGTCTGGTATACAAAATACCAATTGTCAACGGGCCAGTTGCGAGAATGTACCACCGGGAAACAGCTTAAATAGGCAGGTTTGCTGACATGTCGGGCGATTGTGAGCGGCCGTGAGTTGGCGAGCGATCGCGGTGAGCTCGGTTGTCTGGCATCTGGTATCCCTGATGGGGTCAAAAGAAAGAGGCGCACCGGGGTGCGCCTCGATCAGTCCAGCAGGCGATCGCGAGATCAGGCGACCTTGGCGCCCGGCGCGGTCTCGGTTGCGGCGGCGGCTTCGTTGCCGTGGATGAAGGCGCGGCGCATCGGCTTGATCACGAACAGGGCCATCAGCGCCGCGGTGGCGTTGAGCGCGACCGCGATTACGAACACCGCCTGCCAGCCATAGTTGGCGGCAACGATGCTGGCGGCCGGCACCAACAGCGCGGCGGTGCCCTTTGCGGTGTAGAGCATGCCATTGTTGGTGGTCGCGAACTTCGAGCCGAAGGTGTCGCCGGAGGTCGCCGGGAACAGCGAGTAGATCTCGCCGAACACGCCGAAATAGACCGCGGTCGCCAGCACGAACACCACGGGGTTGTGACCCCAGGTCGACAGCGTCAGCAGCATCAGCGCGCCGGTACCGAACGCGATGAACATGGTGTGCTCGCGGCCGATATTGTCGGAGACCCAGCCGAAGAACGGCCGTCCGAAACCGTCGAAGATGCGGTCGAGCGAAATCGCGAAGGTCAGCGCGGCCATCTGGAAGCCGGCGAGCGAGACCGGCGTCGTGGCGATCTTGTAGTCGTGCGCGATCGGCGCGATCTGCGCCGCCGCCATCAGGCCGCCGGAGGCGACCATCACGAACACCAGATACATCACCCAGAAGATCGGGCTGCGCAGCACCTGCGGCGGTGTGAAATCGATCTTGGTCTGCGGCAAATTGAGCTGCTTCTTCTTCGGCGGCACCAAGACCGAGGGCGGCTGGATGAAGAAGGCGAGGATGAACACGATCAGGCCTTGTCCGATGCCGAAGTCGAAGAACGCGGTCTGATAGCCGCTCGCGGCGATCATGTTGGCGATCGGCACCACGGTGATCGCAGCGCCCGCGCCGAAGCCGGCCGCGGTTGCGCCGGCGGCGAGGCCGCGGCGATCGGGAAACCATTTCAGCGCATTGCCGACGCAGGTGCCGTACACCGCGCCCGCGCCGATGCCACCGACCACGGCCGCAGCGTAGAGCAGGGTCAGCGAGTCGGCGTAGGAGTTCAGCACCCAGGCGAGCGCGATCATGACGCCGCCGAACATGATGACCAGCCGCGGGCCGTATTTGTCGACGAACCAGGCTTCGACCGGCACCAGCCAGGTCTCGGTCACCACGAAGATCGTGAAGGCGAACTGGATCGCCGCGCGGCCCCAATGATGCGCGCCGTCGATCGGATCGACGAACAGCGTCCAGCCATATTGCAGGTTCGCGATCATCGCCATGCAGACGATGCCCATGACGAGCTGCAGCCAGCGGAAGCCGCTGGACGAAGGTTGAGCTTGTGTTGCGGCAGTATTGCTGGAAACCATCAAGTCCTCCCGAGCGCGCCTGGTCTTCGTGAGACCCAGTGTCGCAATTCTTGTGGCGTATCGTCGCAAGCGCTCGATGGAGGTTGGTATACTATATTCCAGAATGCAAGCGTATCTTTCTGCTGCGTCGCAGCAAAACTGGCATACTTTGGGCTGATCGGACTGCAGAGGCGACGCCGAAAAATGAAAAACGCCCGGCGTCTGGCCGGGCGTTTTCGCGAGCGGAAGAGCGGGCGCGTTGCTTACGCCGTCGCCGATTTTGCGACCACGATTTTGCGCCATGGCTTGAGCAGCGCGATCGCAAGCAGCGAGGCAAGGATGTTGGCGCCGGCTGCGATGATGAACACGTTGTCCCAATTGCCCGATGACTGCTGCATGTAGTTTGCGATCGGCACCAATAGCGCCGCGGTGCCTTTCGCGGTGTAGAGCAGGCCCGCATTCGTCGTCGCGAACTTGGCGCCGAACGTGTCGGTGCAGGTCGAGGGAAACAACGAGTAGATCTCGCCCCAGGCGAAGAACACGAAGCCGGAGAGCAGCACGAACCAGACCGGATCGTGTCCCCAGAGATAGAGCATCCAGATGCCGAAGCCTTCCATGCCGAAGGCGATGAACATCGTGTTCTCGCGGCCGATCATGTCTGAGATCCAGCCGAAGAACGGACGCGTCAGACCGTTGAGGACGCGGTCGATGGTGGCGGCGAAGGTCACGGCCGTCATCGTCACCGCCATCAGCGTGACCGGCACGCTGTCGACCTTCCAGTCGACCGCAATCGGCTTCAGGTTCGCCGTCACCATCAACCCGCCAGCGCCGACGATCACGAACATGAAGTACATCAGCCAGAAGATCGGCTGCCGCAGCACTTCGGTCGGCTGATAATTGCGTCGGGTCTGGATGATGTTGGCATTCGCCACGACGGCCGGCACCTGACCGGCTTTCGGCGAAAGCAGGAAGAAGGCGAGCAGCACGATGATGATGCCCTGGCCGAGCCCGAAATACAGGAAGGTGGTCTGGAAGCCGGAGTCCTTGATCATCGCCTGGATCGGCGCCACCGTCAGCGCCGAGCCCGCGCCGAAACCGGCTGCGGTGATGCCTGCGGCGAGGCCGCGCTTGTCGGGAAACCATTTCAGCGCATTGCCGACGCAGGTGCCGTAGACGCCGCCGGCGCCGATGCCGGCGATGATCATGCCGAGATAGTAGCCGTTCAGCGAGGTCGCCTGTGCGTTGATCGCCCACCCGATCGCGCACAGGATGCCGCCGATCAGCACGACGAGGCGCGGACCGTATTTATCGACGAACCAGCCTTCGACCGGCACCAGCCAGGTCTCGAACAGCACGAACAGCGTAAAGGCCCACTGGATCGAGGCGCGATCCCATCCAAACTTCTTCTGGATGTCGGGGACGAAGAACGTCCACCCGTATTGGTAGTTTGCGATCATCACCATCGCGGCGACGCCGATCGCGAGTTGCGTCCAGCGATAGGTATCGCTGACACGCGCGGCCGCGGGGGCCGCAGTTGCCTGAACCATGTCCGACATTGATCCTCCCAGTGCGCGCTTTGTCATTCTGCTTTTGGCGCGGCGTCGTCATCTTGGTATTCGATATGCCAAGGTTCAAGCTGTCGCAGGGGCAGCGTGCGCATATGCCGCAGAAGACTCAAGCGCGCGCGAACACTAGTTCAGCACGCAAAAAAAATGGCCCCGAAAATCGGGGCCATTGGTCGAAGGTTCAATGTCAGGTCGCATCTTGTGCCGAAACACTCTCGGCGAAGCGCGGGGAATCCTGGTGTCTTAGAGGCCGAAGCGCGGCAGGTCGCCGTTGCGGTTGGAGATCTCCGCGCTCTTCATCAGCAGGCGGTCGATCGAGGCCAGCAGGCGGCCGAGCAGGGTGTCGGAGGGCGTGAGCGCGATGGCGGTGGTCTTGATGGCAGTGGTCTTGGACATTGTCGTCCCCTTTGGCTTGGAGGCCAGCAACGGGCCGGCTCATCATCTGCAGCCAAACTATGTATACCAGATGCCAGATACAACGGACTTGTTTGCATAGCAGCATACGCGACTGTGCAATGCAGCAAAATGGGCTGATTGGTATCCCAGATGAGGCAGAAGGGGCGGAGCCCGGAGGCCCCCCGGGTCAGAATTTCCAGTTAAAACTGGCCTTTACCGAGTGATCCTGCACCCGGTCGGCGAGCTGGCCGACATAAGCGATGCCGACACTTGCCTGCGGCGTGACCCGCAGGTCGAACCCGCCTTCGACCAGCGCCGCGTTGCGTGCCAACGGCACGCCGGCCACGGTGAAACTGGTTCCCAGGCTCTGGAACGCAAGCGCTGTCGAGGGCGTCACGTCGCCGAAGGCATACTGCCAAGCCACCGAGGCGCGCGGCGTCAGCTGCATGCCGCCCGTCAAGGTAAAGCTCGTCGCTATGCGGGCGCCGAGCGAGGAGTAGCCGACATCCTGGTTGCTGCCGGCGCCGCGCAGCGCGGCGGCGCCGCTGCCGCCGGTCTCGCTAAAACTGTCGGTGTTGAGATGGGCCCAGGCGAGGCCGGCGAACGGTTCGAGCGCTGTCTTGCCGACGTTGAAGCCGTAGCCGATCTCGCCGAACACCTGCGCCGTGGTCGCGTTGTAGCGGGCGCGTGCGGTGTCGAAGAAGTCAGGGAAGATGATCGAGCGGCTGGTGTCGAGCGTGCTGAAGCTTGCGCCGGCGCCGCCGCGCAGGTTGAACGCGCCGTAGCTTGCGCCGACATAGCCGGCGAGATGCGCGGTCTCAATCTCGGCCGAGCTGTTGCGATCGCCGACATGAACGGACGAGCTGGTGTAGCCGCCGGCGATGCCGGCGAGCCAATTCGGCGCGAAGCGGCGATCGACGCCGCTGAAGAAGCCGGCGAGATCGCGCGTCATGCCGGCCGCATTGCCGTCGCCGTTCAGCCTGCCCCAGGCGCCTACTCCCTGGGCCCAGAACGTGGTGTCCGGGATTGGCGCACGGCCGGCGAGCGGCGGCGCCTTGATCGGAAACGCTGAGCTGTCCGTGCCGGCATAGGCGAGTGCGGAGGCGGCCGCCATCGAGTCCATCGCAGCGGTCTGCGGGCCGCCCGAACTGAGCGCCGCCATCGGCCCGGTGCCGTCGGCGAACGACGCCTGCCGCAGACGACCGAGCACGGCGTCGCGCAGGTAGCGCGAGTCGTCCAGCATCGCGGTCTGCGTAGAGGCGTGCACTTCGCCCGACAGTGCATCGAACGCCTGCCGGGCCCCGGCGGCGCTCTGGTTCAGCACCGCGACCATCAGCGGATCGCGCTGCTGCCCGCTTGCGTCGAGCGCGCCGGCCACGGCGATCTGGTTCGGCGTTTCCGCGACGCTCGTGAGCGAGGTGGTGTTGCGGGCAAGCGTCAGGAAGACGTCGTTGGCGTCGTAGCTCAGCGAAGGCGTGAGGAATGTCAGGCTAGAGGTGACGTCGCTGAAGGTGCCGCGCACGCCGCCATTTGCGGTGAGGATGGTGTAGACGGTCTGCGGCGCATAGATGCCGGTTTGCGCCAGCGCCAGTACGTTGCCGCCGGCGAGCGTCGCAGTGCCGGTGGCCGAGATCTTGTCGGACTGACCGGCCGCGTTGGCCTCGACCTGATAGATCGAGCCGGCCGCGAAGGAAACGTTGCCGGCGACATTCAACGTGCCGATCGAATTGCCCGGCGCGACGATGCCGCCGGCATTGACCGTGATGCCGCCGACGGTGCCAATGCCGGCGAGCGTGCCGCCATTGTTCACCGTGACGACGCTGGCAATGCTCGCACTGGCGTGGCTGTCATCGCCGACCACGAGCTTGCCGGCGTTGACATTGGTGGCGCCGGTGTAGCTGCTCTGGCTGTTCAAGGTGAGCGTGCCAGCGCCGAGCTGGACCAGATTGCCGGTGCCGCTGATCGCTCCGGAGAATGCGACGGCGTCGGCGCGATTGAAGGCGAGGGTGCCGTTGTCGGTGACGTTGCCGGCGATTGCGCCCGTGGTGCCGCCGTTGCCGATCTGCAGCGTTCCCTGAGAGATCGTCGTGCCGCCCGCATAGGTGTTGTTGCCGGTGAAAACGGTAGTGCCGGCACCCTTCTGTTCGAACGCGCCGCTGCCGGAAATGGGGCCGTTGACGAGATAGGTGTCGGAGCGGTCGATCGCGAACAGGGCATTGGAAACCACCACCTGGCCCAGGAAGGAGCCGGAGGTGCCGCCGTTGCCGAGTTGCAGCGTGCCCGCGCTGATCGCGATGCCTCCGGTCAGGCTGCTGTTGCCGGTCAGTGTCAGGGTTCCGGCGCCGAGCTTGAACAGCGTGCCGTTTCCTGCGATCGACTGGCTGAGGGTGAAATTGTTGGCGGCATCAGCGATATCGAATGCGCCGCCGCCAGTGCCCAGATTGATGGCGCGCGTGGTGCCGGTGAAGTTCGTGCCAGTCACCCGCAGCGTGCCGCCGGTGTTGAAGTTCAGGGCGCCCGATGCAGCGCCGAGATTGGTGTCCGATGACACCTGCAATGTGCCGAGCGAAATGGTCGTGCCGCCGCCATAGGTGTTGGTGCCGGTCAGGATGGTGGTGCCTCCGCCCTTCTGCACGAAAGCGCCGCTGCCCGAGATGTTGCCGCCGAAAGTATAGGTGTCGGAGCGGTTGATGGCGAAGGTGCCGTTGTTCACCACGTCCCCGGTAATGGAGCCCAACGGGCCGCCGCTGCCGAGTTGCAGCGTGCCGGCCGCGATCGTGGTGCCGCCGGCATAGCTGTTGGTGCCGGTCAGGATGGTGGTGCCGCTGCCCTTCTGCACGAACCCGCCGTTGCCCGAGATGTTGCCGCCGAAAGTATAGGCGTCGGATCGGTTGATGGCGAAGGTGCCGTTGTTCACCACGTCGCCGGTAATGGAGCCCGACGCGCCACCGCTGCCGAGCTGCAGCGTGCCGGCCGCGATCGTGGTACCGCCGGAATAGCTGTTGCTGCCGGTGAAGGTCAGCGTTCCGGCGCCGGCCTTGGTCAGCGCGCCGCTGCCTGTGAACGAGTTGCTCACGACGAAATTGTTGGCTGCATCGGCGATGTCGAAGCCGCCGCCGCCCCAGTTGATGGTTCGCGACGTGCCGGTGTAGCTCGTTCCGGTCACCTGCAAGGTGCCGCCACTGAAGGTGAGGGCGCCCGCCGCCGCGCCGAGATTGGAGTCGGATGCCACTGAGAGCATGCCGGCTGCGAGTGTGGTGCCGCCGCCGTAGCTGTTGCTGCCGGTCAGCACAGTGGTGCCGGTGCCGCTCTGCACGAAAGCGCCGGTGCCCGAGATATTGCCAGCAAAAGTATATGTGTTGGAGCGGTTCACGGCGAGAATGCCGTTGTTGGTGACGTCGCCGGTGATCGCGCCCGAGGTGCCGCCATTGCCGAGCTGCAGCGTGCCGGCGGAGACGATGGTTCCGCCGCTATAGCTGTTGTTGCCGGTGAAGGTCAGCGTTCCGGCACCGGCCTTGGTCAGCGCGCCGCTGCCTGTGAACGAGTTGCTCACGGCGAAATTGTTGGCTGCATCGGCGATGTCGAAGCCGCCGCCGCCCCAGTTGATGGTTCGCGACGTGCCGGTGTAGCTCGTTCCGGTCACCTGCAAGGTGCCGCCACTGAAGGTGAGGGCGCCCGCCGCCGCGCCGAGATTGGCGTCGGATGCCACCGAGAGCGTGCCG
>NZ_JAFCKF010000006.1 GCF_018130545.1 Bradyrhizobium tropiciagri
TCGCCGAGCGGCTCGCCCTTGGCCTGGACGGTGAGGTCGTTGTCGTGCGCGCGCACCGTCTCATGACCATAGACCGGACCAGTCAGCTCCGAGAGCGTGTGCCGCATCGGGATCAACGGCTTCTGCGGCGAGCGCTTGATCGCGCTCCGGTATGCCGGCGACAGCCGCGCGGGATGGACGCCATTCGAAGCGACCGGATAGATCAACGTCATGTGCTTGCTCCAGACCGGATTTGTTGCCGTGGCCTGTGCCACCGGCGCCGAACGTCAGGCCGGCTCCTTGAAATCATAGGAGATGCGCCCGGCCGGCAGATAGAACAGCGCGATGACAGCGCCGCCCCTGACCTCGGGATAGTGCCGGCTACCCGGATCCGGCGCGGTCCAGCCTGGTCCCTGCCAGCCCTGCAATCCCTTCAGCTCTGCGCCCTTGTCGAGGGGAACGACGAGGTTGAGCTCGCCATAGGGGTGGCCATGATACTGCCCGCGCAGCACGTCATGATCGTCCTCGTCCTTGAAACGGCGCGGATCGGTGCTGTTCATGTAGACCGCGGTGATGCTGAACTGGAATGTCTCGGGCACCGGCTCGAGGATGCGGCTGCGCCGATAATTCGGGCCTTCCACCTCCTGGTTTGCGGCCCAACCCTCCTCGACGCCCATTTTGATCAGACGCGCGAGATCCTGGTAGAGCGCGCTCGTCTCTCCATAAGTCTCGTTGAGCCAGCGCTCCATCGCCGCGCTCGGCGTCATGTCCTTGACTTCGCGCAGAAACGGAATGCTGCGTTCGATTAGTTGTTCACGGCTTCCCATGACACTCTCCTGTTCTAATTCTCGAAACCCTTGAAGGAAGCGAATGCCTCCAGATCCGCGCGCGGCATCAACCGCGCTCTCGCCTGATGCCTGGGGTGACCCATCGAGATCCCGCAGGCCACCATCTGCTCGGCCGGGATCGACAAGGCCGGACGCAAGATCCGGTGGTACTTGGCGAAGGTTTCCTGCGGACAGGATTGCAGCCCGCGTCCGACCGCCGCCAGCATCACGTTCTGGATGAACATGCCGAGATCGAGCCAGCTCCCCATCGCGAGGCGGCGATCGATGGTGACGATCAATCCGACCGGCGCACCGAAGAACGCGAAGTTCTTCGCGGTCTGCCTGCTTCGCGCCGCAGTATCGCTTTGCGCGATGCCGAGCGAGTCGTAGAACAACCGCCCGAACTCCTGGCGCCGGCCGAGATACGGCTGGGGAAACTCGCTGGCGTAATATTGATATTCGGAGACGTGCTCGTTCGGCTCATTCTCATATGCGTGCAGGAGCGCGGCCGACACTTCGGCCTTGGCGGCACCCGCCAGCACGTAAACGTGCCAGGGCTGAACGTTTGCCCCACTCGGTGCGAACCGCGCCACGCGCAGGATCTGCTCGACGGTCGATCGGGAGACGGGATTGCCGGAGAACTCACGGCACGAGAGCCGGCCAGCGATCACCTCGTCGATCGGATTGCGCGCAACGCCGCATGCTGCGTCCTGCTCGATCACGACTTCTTCACGAGCGGACATCCGCCGTCCTCCATCGGTCTGAAGGCCTCATCCCCCGGGATGGTGGCCAGGAGCTGGTAGTAGTCGAACCGGTACTTCGATTCCTCCGGCGACTTGACGCGGAACAGATACATGTCGCGGACCAAGCGGCCGTCCGGACGGATCTTGCCGTTGCGGGTCATGAAATCATTGACAGGCAATTCGCGCATCTTGGTAGCGACCGTCAGCCCATCGAGCGAACCGGCGGCTTCGACGGCCTTGAGATAGTGCATGACAGCGCCATAGGTGCCGGCATGGATCATGGTCGGCACCTTCCCGGTCTTCTCGATGAAACGCTTCGACCAGGCGCGTGTCTCATCGTTGATGTCCCAGTAGAAGGCCGAGCTGAGCATCAGCCCCTGCGCGCTTTGCAGCCCGAGGCTGTGAATGTCGGCGATGAAGACGATCAGGCCGGCGAGCTTCTGCCCGCGCGTCACGCCGAATTCGCCGGCCTGCTTCACGGCGTTGATGAAATCGCCACCGGCATCGGCAAGCGCGATCACGTCCGCCTTGGAAGCTTGCGCCTGCAGCAGGAAGGACGAGAAATCGGGCGTGTTGATCGGATGCTTCACGGCGCCGACCACCTTGCCGCCCGCAGCATCGATCACCTTGCGGCTGTCCGATTCGAGCTGCGCGCCGAGCGAGTAGTCGGCCGACAGGAAGAACCAGGATTTTGCGCCGAGACGGGAAATCGCCCGCGTCGTCCCCTGCGACAGCGCATAGGTGTCGTAAGTCCAGTGGATGCCGGTCGGCGAACACTCGTCGCCGGTCAGCCGGGACGTGGCTGCGCCGGTGGCGAGAAACAGCTTCTTCTTGTCGCGCGTGATGCCCTGCACCGCGAGGGCAACAGCGGAATTCGGAACGTCGAGGATCGCCTCGACGTTCTCGTTCTCCAGCCAGCGCCGGGCAATCGCCGCGCCGACATCCGCCTTGTTCTGGTGATCTCCGGCGATGATCTCGATCGGACGCCCGAGCACCTTGCCCTTGAAATCGTCCACCGCCATCTGCGCTGCGACAACCGAGCCCTGGCCACCGTTGTCGGCGTAGAGCGACGACATGTCCGTCAGCACGCCGAGCCTGACCGGCCCGCTCTCGGCAACCGTTGGCGTTGCTGTCGCCACGAGCATCAGCGCCAGTCCGATCGATTTACGTGCGCCACTTCGGGCCGTCTTCACCCAGGCCTTCATCGCTTTTCTCCTCCCAACCCGGCGCCGGCAATCTTGGCCAGAACGCCGGATCGCGGAAGTGAAAGTCTTGCAGGGTGATCTTGAACCGGCTTCAGAACGCCGGTGGTGGCGATGCGGCAGCCTGCTCTCGGGCAATCCGATCGGTTGCATCCGCCGAACGCTTGGCCTTAACTGCGAACGATCCGCGGCAGACGGGGCTCTCAGCGTGTCCGTTTCCTTCAAGACCCTCGACCTGAATCTGCTCAAGGTGTTCGACGCCGTGATGGAAGAGCGCAGCGTGCTGCGCGCCAGCCAGAAGGTCGCGCTGAGCCAGTCCGCGGTAAGCCACTCGCTGGCGCGGTTGCGCGAGATGCTGGATGACGAACTGTTCGTCCGCACCGCCACCGGCATGCAGCCGACCGCGCGCGCATTGACGATGGCCCCACAGGTCCGCCAGGCGTTGCGATCGCTGGAAGCGGCGGTCGAGCTGCCGACCTTTGCGCCGGCGGTCTCAACCAAGCCGTTCACGCTCGCCGCCAACGATTTCACGACGATGGTGCTGGCGCCGCCGCTGCTGAAAATACTCGGCCGGGAAGCCCCGTCGATCGACCTCACCATCAAGCCGGTGACGCGGATCGATCTTGCCGAGCAGATCGACCTCGGCCGCATCGACGTCGCGATCGGCGTGTTCTCATCGCCGCCGAGCCGCTTCCGCACCGCGCTGCTGTTCGAATATGACGATGTGCTGATCATCGGGAAAAAGCGCAAGCTCGGCCGGCTCGACAAGGCAAAGCTCGCAACCCTGCCACTGGTCGTCGTCTCCTTTGGCGGCGAGCAGGAGGGCGCGATCGGCGGGTTCATTTCGGAGCGCGGACTTGCCCGACGTTCGGAGATGTACGACCGCCCCGCGCTGGAACGGGCGCTGGCCGACAGCGAGCGGCCGCCGCGGATCGCGGTCTCGCTGCCGCACTTCCTGGCGCTGCCCGCGCTGCTGGTCGATTCCGAGCTGGCGGCGATCGTTCCGCGGCCGCTGGCGCAGGCGCTCGAGCGAGCCCATGCGATCACCACCCATGAATTGCCTTACACCACGACGCCCGTGGAGGTGCGGCTGCTCTGGCACGAACGCGTCGAGGACGAGCCATCGCACGAATGGCTTCACGAGGTGCTGCGCCGCGCGACTGAAGAGCTCAGGCGCGGCCGCTAGGCCGCGCTCCGCCCACGAACACCGCGTCTTATTGCGCGGCCATGGCTCCTGACATCGGAACCCAGCGCTCGCCGTCGAAACGCTGCGGCCGCAGCGATGTGATCAGGCGATAATCGTCCGGGCTGCTGTTGACGGTGATGCCCGGGATCAGGCCCGGCAGCGCCAGATTCTTCAGTGCGGTGGCATGCTTCATGATGTTCTGCCGCGATAGATCGTCGCCGCAGGCCTCGATGACCTTGGTCATCAGGACAGCGACGTTCCATCCGGTGAAGTTGAGCTGATCCTCGATATCGCCCTCCGGATAGTATTTCTTCATGAAGGCCAGCCACTCCAGATAGGCGGGATCGCTGGCCCATTCCGGATCGCCGACCGACTTGGTCGGCGTCGCCGAGATCGCGCCCTTGGCGTTGTCGAGCCCGGCCGGCTTGAGGATCGTCGGCACGAAGTTGCTGCCGATCGGCAGGAACTGCTGCGCATGCCAGCCAAGCTCGCCCGCCTTGCGGATCGCCTGCGAGGTGAACTTGCCGGTCGACGCATTGAGGAAGACGTTGGCGTTGGTGCTGGCCAGCGAGACGACCTGCGAATCGACCGTCGGCGACGTGACTTCGTAGGGTGAGGCCGCGACGATCTCGGCCTTGGGATCGAGCCGGCCCAGTTCGGCCTTGAAGCTGCGGAGATATTCGCGGCCGTAATCGTCGTTCTGGTACAGCACAGCGACGCGCGAGGCAGGCGTGTGCTCGGCTACCAGCCGCGCATAGATCGCAGCCTCGGTGCTGAACAGCGTCATTCCCGAGATGGTGTAGGGGCTGGTCTTTGGATCGGCAAAGCGCTCGCTGGCCGCAAACACGAACAGCTGAGGGATCTTCTTGGCGTTGAGATATTTCTGCACCGCCGCGTTCTGTGCGGTGCCCATGCTGCCGAAGATCGCGACCGCCTCGTCGTTCTCGATCAGCCGGCGCGTCTGCTCCACGGCCTTCGGCGGGCTGTAGCCGTCGTCAAGCGAGATCAGCTTGATCTTGTGGCCATTGATGCCGCCGCGATCGTTGATCATCTGAAAGTAGCGGGTCTGCACCTTGCCCACCGCACTCAGCGCCGACGCCGGCCCGCTATAGGGCATGGTCTGGCCAAGAATCAGTTCGGTCTCGGCCGCCCTGGCCGAACCGCAAGCGGCCACTAAAGCCGCAAACATGACTATCGCGCGCAATCCGCGCATGCGCCCCTCCCTTGTTTTCTTACCTGGAATATTCTTCCTAGGAAGACAATTGTCAACCCGGACGAAAGGCGGCAAATGGCCGCTGCGTGGCGCGGCGCACTCGTGCGGAGCAATGCCGGGAACTTGCAAGGCGACACGCCGATTCGACAGTGTTAGATTGCTGCGACGCATGGTGCCGACGCCCTTGGCTCGGGATCTTGGCGCGGGATGAAGGGGACTGGACGGGAATGAAGAAGAGCAGCGTGTCACGTCGCACCGAACCTGCGATCAAGCAGCCGCCCGCACCCGATAGCACCCTTTACGACGACATCGAGGCGGCCTGGCTGGAACAGCGCCCGGACCTCGATCTCGCCGCCGCCTGCACCTTGTTGCGGTTGGAGCGCGTCAACCAGCTTCACGAGTTGCGCCTGCAGGACATCGCGAAAGCCGTCGGCCTGCAGACCGGCGAGCTCTATGTGCTGCTGGCGCTGAGGCGCTCGGGAAAGCCGTACGAGCTGCGCCCGACCGACTTGTTCCGCGCCCTCCTCGTCACATCGGGCGCCATGACCAAGCGCGTGGCGCGGCTCCAGGAAGGCGGCTTCGTCCTGCGCGTATCGGCCAGCGACGACGGTCGTTCGGAGCTGGTCCGCCTCACCGCGAAGGGTCTTGCCGCCGCCGACCGCGGCATCGCCGAGGTGGCGCGGGTTGTGGAGGCCGTGACCGAGGCGAGCGGGCTTACCAAGGCAGAGCTCGCAATGCTTGATCGCTGCCTGCGCAAGCTGCTCGCCGTCCGATCCGTGAAGGCTCCGAAGAAATCCGGCCGGCTTGCAGCAGCGGATTAGCGACAACACTATGCAACGGCCTTGCGGCCTGGCTTCAGGAGCGATCTGAGATCGCAGGAGCTGTCTGCCGCCTGCCCCGGCGTCGGCGAAATGCCCGCTGCGATCAGCCGCCGCACCACCATCTGGTCGGCGGGATTGTTGATGCTGTCGACCGCAACCAATTTTCCTTGCCTATAGTTGAACACGGAGAACCGGCCGGCTTCGATCGCGCCACGGATCACCATCCGGTCGCTACGCGCGGCGTGGCCGACGATTTGCAGCTTGAGATCATGCTGATCCGACCAAAACCTCGGCACGCTATCGTAGGCTTCATGGCTGTCCGCGATCGCAAGTCCAACCGCCCTGCCCTGATCCTGCGCGTGCTGAACCGACTCCAGCTTGATCCAGCCCTCGGCAAACCGGCTGTAGTGGCTGGCGCAGTCGCCGGCCGCGTAGATGCCCGAGCACCCCGTGCGGCCATGCTCGTCCACCACGATGCCGTTGGCGCATTCGAGCCCTGCGGCGACGGCGAGCGCATCATTGGCGATACCGCCAATGCCGACGACGACAAGATCTGCGCCGAGACGAATGCTTCCGTCCAGTTCGACCGCCGTAACCCGTCCGCCATCTCCGATCATCGCCGAAACGGCCGTGCCGAACTTCACTTCGACGCCCGCCCGGGTGTGAGTATCGAGCAGGAAGCGCGACACCGCCGGAGACACCGCTCGTTCCAGCAGTCGCGATGCCGCCTCGATCACCGTCACCCGCTTGCCGAGCTTGGCAGCCGAGGACGCAACCTCTAGCCCGATGAAGCCGCCGCCGATGATCACGATCTCACCGGCCTCGCCGAGCCGCGCCTTGAGATCGGCGGCATCCGCGATCGACCTGAGATAGCAGACTCCGTCGAGGTCGGCGCCACGGACCGCGATCTTCCGTGCGCGCGAGCCGGTGGCGATGACGAGCTTGTCGAAGTCCAGCATCGTGCCGTCGGCTAACGCGATCCGACCGGCTTGACGATCGATCTCGACGACGCGGTGACCCAGACGCAGCTCGATCTTGGCGCCGGCGAAAACGGCTTCGTCGTGCATCAGGAAACCCTGCGCGTCGATCTCGCCGCGCAGAAAATCCTTTGACAGCGGCGGCCGCTGATAGGGCAACGCGTGCTCATCGGCGATCACAGTCACCGGCTCGGCATAGCCCGCTTCGCGCGCAGTGAGCGCCGCCTGAATACCCGCATAGGAGGCGCCGATGACGACAAGACCGCTCATGGTTTGATGTCCGCACCGCCATCGCCTGTGGCTTCCAGGGCAGCGCCGCCACCGAGCTGCACATAAACCTCACCATCGTGGATCTCGACCTTGAAGGCCTCGATATCCTTGTAGGCGCTCGAACGACATTTGCCGTCACGGACATCGAACATCGCGCCGTGCAGCGGGCACTCGATCACATGCCCTTCGAGAAAGCCCGTCGACAACAGCGCAAACGCGTGCGAGCAGACATCGTCCGTGGCGAACACGTCGTCGCCGACCTTGTAGAGCGCGACGCGCCGCTCGCCGACCCTGAAGCCCAACGGCTCCCCTTCGGACAGTTTTGCGGCTGCGCAGAGATGGTGCCAGGTCATGAGAACTCGTCTCCTGGGTCGATGCGGAGAAATGGGCGCGGACACGATGCCCGCGCCGCAGGCTTCCAATCCGATCAGCGCGGAATCTGCCGCCAATCCTCGGAAGCTGACGCAAGCCGGCCGCCGACCGCGCGAATGTCCTTGTAGGACATGGTCCCGCTCTGGCCGCTCTTCGGCGGCTTGCCGTCCATGAAGCCGCGCACCTCGTCGAGCAGTTGGCGGCGCACCCTGACGATCGCCTGGTCCGCCGAGCAGAGATATTCCTGCGAACGATCGACGATCGGACCCATGCTGACCATGACGACGAAATCCTCGATGACGATCTCGTGGAAGCCGGTGCTGTTGCCGGCATCCATGATCTGGCGGTTCTGTCCCCAATTGTTGCTTTGATCACCCGGCAGGCCGCCGGCCATCGGCCACTGGTTGGCGCGCTGCACTTTGCGCCAGGAATCCACCGGCTTCTCGGGATTATAGAAGATGTACCATTGGATCAGGTTCTCGTCGTCGATCGGCACCGCAATGATCGCGGTGCGATCCTGCTGCGGCCCGGAATAGATCGGCGCGATCAAGCCATAATAGGGCATCACGAACTCGGTGACGCGGGCGAGGCACGATCCATCCGGACCGGTGCGCAGCGCGGCGGCACGAAAGCCATAAGGCTTCTTCTCGAATTCGTAGCCCACTTCGGTGTTGACGCGGGTCGCGCCGAAATCGGTCGACGAGGTCGCGGTCCAGCTCTGGTGCAGCAGCGCGACGTGCGAGGAATCGATCGTAGCCTCGACGCCCTGCAACCAGTTGGCATTGAGCTCGATACCGGCCGTGTAGACCTGGTCCGGCGGCAAATCCATCCACTCGAAGTCGGGCGCCGGCGGTGCCGCGCCCTCACCGAGCCAGACCCAGATCAGCCCGGCGCCTTCGCGCACCGGATAGGCTTTCGCCCGGACGGTCCTGGCGAATTCCCTGGGGTTGTTCGGCTCGTTGGGAACATCGAGCACCTCGCCATCGGCCTTGATCTTCCAGCCGTGGAACAGGCAGGTCAGCGAGCAATCATCGACCCGCGCCAGCGCCAGCGACGCGCCGCGGTGCGGACAGGCTTCGTCGAGGAAGCCGACAGTGCCGTCCTTGCCCCTGAACGCCACGAAGTTGCGGCCGAACAGCTTGACGCGAACCGGCGCCTCGCCCTTGCGCACGCGCACCGAGAGCACGGCCGGCAGCCAGTAATGCTGCCGCAGCATGCGTCCCATCGGCGCGTCACCCGTGACGCGGCACAGCAATTCATTCTCTTCCCTCGTGACCATCGCGAAACCTCCCTGGTTGACGCTTTCGACGTTCTTCGCCTAATATCTTCCTAGGAAGATTATTGTCAAGATATCTTCTGAGGAAGCTATATCGGGAGATCACATGACCAAGGGACGCCTCAGGGATCGCATTGTGCTGGTGACGGGAGGAAGCCGCGGGGTCGGCAAGGGCGTCGCCATCGGCCTGGCCGAGGCCGGCGCGACGGTGATCGTCACGGCACGGACGCGCAACAGCGGCGGATCGGAATGGCCGGGCTCGCTCGACGAGACCATCGCCGCGATCGATGCGGCGGGCGGCCGCGGCATCGGGCTGCTATGCGATCATTCCGACGACGGATCGGTGAAAGAGATCTTCGATCTGGTCCGACGCGACCACGGCCGGCTCGACGTGCTCGTCAACAATGTGTTCGCGGCGCCCAACGTGATGCCGGTGAATGTGCCGTTCTGGCAGCTCCCCGCCTCGCTATGGGACACCATGCATCGCGTCGGCCTGCGTTCGCATTTCGTCGCCAGCCAGTTCGCAGTGCCGCTGATGCTGCCGCAAGGGCGCGGCTTGATCGTCAACACGTCGTCGGGCGGCGGCATCCGCTACACGTTCAACGTTCCGTTCGGCGTGCAGAAATCAGGCGTCGACCGGATGGCGCGCGACATGGCGCATGAGCTGCAGCCGTTCGGCATCGCCGCAGTGTCGATCTGGCCCGGCTACATCAAGAGCGAGAAGCTTGCGGCGCAGCCCGACCGGGTGCCACCGGCGCTTGCCAGGCTGATCGCCGAACGCGGCGAGACGCCGGTATTCGCGGGACGCGCGGTGGCGGCACTTGCGGCCGATCCCGGCGTGATGGCCAAGAGCGGCCAGATCCTGCTCGCCTCGGAGCTGGCGGCCGAATACGGCTTCACCGATATCGACGGCAAGGTCCCACCACCGCCGAGCCGCGATCCCGCGCCGCTCTCGGTGTTCAGGCCGACCGTCATGCCTTGATCAGGGCGACCAGCTAGACGTCGAAGAACACGGTCTCGTTGTCGCCCTGCAGATGGACGTCGAAGGTGTAGGTGCTGGCTGCACCGGCCTTCTTCGCAATCAACGTCGCCCGGCGATCGGCCGGCACCAGGGCGAGTACGGAATCGCCGGCGTTGCCGGCTTCGTCGTCGAAATAGATCCTTGTGTAGAGATGCAGCAGCATGCCGCGCGCGAACACCGCGAGCGCAATGTGCGGCGCCTGCGGTTTGCCGTCGGCATCCGGCACCACGCCGGGCTTGATGGTGTCGAACGCGTAAGCGCCGCTCTTGTCGGTTCCGGCGCGGCCGAAACCTTTGAAGCTTGAGTTCGGCAGCGCGCGCGTGTCCTGCGGGTCGGAGAAGCGGCCTTGCGCGTCGGCCTGCCAGATCTCCAGCATGCAGTCCGGGATCACGGCGCCGTCGCCGTCATAGACCTTGCCTTCGATCCGGATGCGTTCGCCGGATGTATCCGGTGTCAGCAGGTTGTTGGTGAAGGCGTCGTTCCAATCATACTCGCCGTTCGGCGTCAGGCCGTACTTGAAGTAGGGACCGACGGTTTGCGAGGGCGTAACTCCATCAGGACGCGGGTTCGACACTTACTTGGTCTCCATCGGCGTGGCGTTGCGGCCGCGCAGCACGATATCGAAGCGATAGCACAGCGCCCAATCCGGCTTGGTGTTGTCGAGATCGAACGACGAGATCATCCGGGAGCGCGCCTTCGCGTCGGTCACCGAGTTGAAGATCGGATCGAACGGAAACAGCGGATCGCCGGGGAAATACATCTGCGTCACCAGACGCGAGACGAAGGCATGGCCGAACACCGAGAAGTGGATATGCGCGGGCCGCCAGGCATTGTGGTGATTGCCCCAGGGATAGGCGCCGGGCTTGATGGTGATGAACTTGTAATAGCCCTTGTCGTCGGATTGCGTGCGACCGGCGCCGGTGAAGTTCGGATCGAGCGGCGCCGGATGCTGGTCGACGACGTGGATATAGCGGCCGCAGGCATTGGCCTGCCACAGCTCGACCAGCGTGTTCGGTACGCCGCGGCCGTCCTCATCCAGCACGTGACCGTGCACGATGATGCGCTCGCCGAGCGGCTCGCCCTTGGCCTGGACGGTGAGGTCGTTGTCGTGCGCGCGCACCGTCTCATGACCATAGACCGGCCCGGTCAGCTCCGAGAGCGTGTGCCGCATCGGGATCAGCGGCTTCTGCGGCGAGCGTTTCACGGTCGAGCGATAATCCGGCGACAGTCGCGCCGGATGGGCTGCGAGCGATTGCAGCGGATACAACAGGGTCATGGCGAATTCCTCCGCGGCCCACGCGCCCGGTGAGCTCACATCAGATCATTATAGCGCATAACCAAATTGGGGAAGGGCTGTTTTCAGTCCTTCCAAGCGATTGAATCAGCTCAGCTTTTCGATCGCGACCGCAACACCTTGGCCGACGCCGACGCACATAGTTGCCAAGGCAAGCTTCCCGCCCCGCTTCTCCATGCCGTGAACGGCGGTCAGAACCAGCCGCGCGCCGCTCATGCCGAGCGGGTGGCCGAGCGCGATCGCTCCGCCATGCGGATTGACGAAATCGGCATCTTCCTTGACGCCGAGCTGGCGCAGGCAGGCGATGCCCTGCGAGGCGAAGGCCTCGTTGAGCTCGATCAGATCGAAGTCCGACACCTTGATGCCGAGACGCTCGACCAGCTTCTTCGTCGCCGGCACCGGGCCGATGCCCATGATGCGCGGCGGCACCGCAGCCGAGGCAAGGCCGAGGATCTTTGCGCGCGGCGTCAGGCCGTGCTTCTTCACCGCGGCCTCCGAGGCGAGGATCATCGCGGCGGCGCCGTCATTGACACCCGACGCGTTGCCCGCAGTCACCGTGCCCGGATTGCGCACGATCGGCTTCAACTTGGCGAGAGCTTCGAGCGTGGTCTCTGGACGCGGATGCTCGTCCTTGTCGACGGTGATGGGACCGGCCTTGCCGCCGGGCACCTGGATCGGGATGATCTCCTCGGCGAAATAGCCCGACGCGATCGCGGCGCCGGCGCGCTGCTGCGAGCGGATCGCCATCGCATCCTGATCGGCGCGCGAGACCTGGAATTCCTCTGCGACGTTCTCGCCGGTCTCCGGCATCGCATCGACGCCGTACTGCGCCTTCATCAGCGGGTTGATGAAGCGCCAGCCGATCGTTGTGTCGTAGATGTCGGACGAGCGCGAGAAGGCTTCAGCGGCCTTGCCCATCACGAACGGCGCACGCGTCATCGATTCGACGCCGCCCGCGATCGCGAAATCGATCTCACCGGCGCGGATGGCGCGGCCCGCGGCGCCGACCGCATCGAGGCCGGAGGCACAGAGCCGATTCAGGGTCTGGCCGGGAACCGACTCGGGCATGCCGGCGAGCAGCAGCGCCATGCGCGCGACGTTGCGGTTGTCTTCGCCGGCCTGGTTGGCGCAGCCGAAATAGACCTCGTCGACCTCGTTCCAATTGATCGTCGGGTGCCTGGCCATCAGCGCCTTGATCGGGGCCGCCGCGAGATCGTCGGCGCGCACCTTGGCGAGCGAACCGCCGAAACGGCCGATCGGGGTCCGGACGGCATCGCAAATGAACACATCACGCATTGAATCTCTCCCTGAATGCCGCGACTTAGGCGCTGGATCGGCTGGAACTTGAGGGCAGTTTTAGGAGTGTGCCCGCGGCAGGTCAATTGACGCCGCTGCACGGTATGCGCGCATTGCCGTGATGCCTTGTCATATCTTAGCCCGTGGACAGGGTGGAAAACCCTCCTCTCGCGGATAGGACCGCCCGGCGAAATTTTGTAGTTTCCGCCCCCTCATGACCATTCAGCAGCCCATCCCCGTTCCGCCCGAAGCCACTCCCGCCGAGGCGCCGTCGCGCGTCACGCCGATGATGGAACAGTACCTGGAGATCAAGGCCGCCCATCCCGGCCTGCTGCTGTTCTACCGGATGGGCGATTTCTACGAACTGTTCTTCGAGGATGCCGAGATCGCCTCCAAGACGCTCGGCATCGTGCTGACCAAGCGCGGCAAGCATCAGGGCATGGACATCCCGATGTGCGGCGTGCCGGTCGAACGCTCCGAGGACTATTTGCATCGCCTGATCGGCGCCGGCCACCGCGTCGCGGTGTGCGAGCAGACCGAAAATCCCGCCAAGGCCAAGGCCCGCGGCAACAAGAGCGTGGTTCGCCGCGGCGTGGTGCGGCTGGTGACGCCGGGCACCCTGACCGAAGACACGCTGCTCGACGCCCGCACCAACAATTATTTGATCGCGATCGCGCGCGCCCGCGGTTCGGCCGGCGCGGATCGTCTTGGGCTTGCCTGGATCGACATCTCGACCTCCGAATTCATGGTGACCGAGTGCGCGACATCAGAGCTCGCGGCGACGCTGGCGCGGATCAATCCGAACGAGGCGATCGTCACCGACGCGCTCTACAGCGACAATGAGCTGGCGCCGACCTTGCGCGAGCTGCCGTCGGTGACGCCGCTGACCCGCGACGTGTTCGACAGCGCCACCGCCGAGCGGCGGCTGTGCGACTATTTTGCGGTCGCGACCATGGATGGCCTGTCCGCGATGTCGCGGCTCGAGGCGACCGCCGCGGCCGCCGCCGTCACCTATATCGACCGCACGCAAGTGGGAAAGCGTCCGCCGCTGTCGCCGCCGGCGCGCGAGGCTGCCGGCACCACGATGGCGATCGACCCGGCGACCCGCGCCAATCTCGAATTGACGCGGACGCTGGCCGGCGAGCGCCGCGGCTCGCTGCTCGATGCGATCGATTGCACCGTGACAGCGGCAGGCTCGCGCCTGTTGGCGCAGCGCCTTGCCGCACCGCTCACCGACGTTGCCGTGATCGCGCGGCGGCTCGATGCCGTGTCGGCTTTCGTCGCGGATTCCGCCGCGCGCGAGGACGTCAGGACCGTGCTGCGCGCTGCGCCCGACATGTCGCGCGCGCTGGCGCGGCTCTCGGTCGGCCGCGGCGGCCCGCGCGACCTCGCGAGCCTGCGCGACGGCATCCTTGCCGCCGACCAGGCGCTGGAGCTGCTGGCCCAGCTTGCCGATCCGCCGGCCGAGGTTTCGACCGTGATGGCGGCCTTGCGACGCCCCTCGCGCGACCTGGTGCGGGAATTCTCGCGCGCATTGAGCGAGCAATTGCCGCTGATCAAGCGCGACGGCGGCTTCGTGCGCGAGGGCTATGAAGCCGCGCTCGACGAAAGCCGCAATCTGCGCGATGCCTCGCGCCTCGTCGTCGCCGCGATGCAGGCGCGCTATGCCGAGGACACCGGCATCAAGACGCTGAAGATCCGGCACAACAACGTGCTCGGCTATTTCGTCGAGGTCACCGCACAGCACGGCGACAAGCTGTTCGCGCCGCCGCTCAATGCGACCTTCATCCACCGCCAGACGCTCGCCGGGCAGGTCCGCTTCACCACCGCAGAGCTCGGCGAGACCGAGGCCAAGATCGCCAATGCCGGCGATCGCGCGCTCAACCTCGAGCTCGAGATCTTCGAACGGTTGAGCGCGATGGCGCTCGCGGCCAGCGACGATCTGCGCAACGCCGCACATGCCTTCGCGATGCTCGATGTTGCGACCTCATTGGCGAAGCTCGCGATCGACGACAATTATGTGCGGCCCGACGTCGATGGCTCGCTCGGCTTTGCGATCGAGGGCGGCCGGCATCCGGTCGTCGAGCAGGCGCTGAAGCGCGACGGCCAGCCGTTCATCGCCAATGCCTGCGACCTGTCGCCGACGCCCGCACAAAAATCCGGCCAGCTCTGGCTGATCACCGGTCCGAACATGGCCGGTAAGTCGACCTTCCTGCGTCAGAATGCGCTGATCGCGCTCTTGGCGCAGATCGGCTCCTACGTGCCGGCGTCGCGCGCGCGGCTCGGCATCGTCGACCGGCTGTTCTCGCGCGTCGGTGCCGCCGACGACCTGGCGCGGGGACGCTCGACCTTCATGGTCGAGATGGTCGAGACCGCCGTGATCCTCAATCAGGCGAGCGAGCGGTCGCTGGTGATCCTCGACGAGATCGGTCGCGGCACCGCGACCTTCGACGGCCTATCGATCGCCTGGGCCGCGATCGAGCATCTGCATGAAAGCAACCGCTGCCGCACGCTGTTTGCCACCCACTATCACGAGCTGACGGCGCTCTCGGCGAAGCTGCCGCGGATGTTCAACGCGACGGTGCGGGTCAAGGAATGGCAGGGCGACGTCGTGTTCCTGCACGAGGTGCTGCCGGGCTCGGCCGACCGTTCCTACGGCATCCAGGTCGCCAAGCTCGCCGGTCTGCCGCCCGCCGTGATCACGCGCGCCAAATCGGTGCTGGCGAAACTGGAGGCCCAGGACCGCGGCCAGACTGCGCGCGCGTTGGCCGACGACCTGCCGCTGTTCGCCGTCCCCTCCCGCGCCGCCGCCGAGGACAAGCCGCCGAGCGATGCGGACCTGCTGGTCGAAGCCGTGAAGGCGCTGCACCCGGACGAAATGTCGCCGCGCGAGGCGCTGGATGCGCTCTATGCGCTGCGGGCGAAGCTGCCGAAGCAGTAGGCGATCCGGCTTCCAACAACCAGGGAATGCTGCCAAGCTGGGGCATGTTGTCGCCTGCTCGGTCCATCCTCTCGCCATTGCTTTTGGGTAAGCTCGCCGCTCTTGCAACGCGGCCAGCGACCAATCACGAATTGCACGACATCCTTACCGAACTCGCTACGCTGCCGGCACACCTTGTTGTGCGGGCTAGCCGGGAAATCGCGACCGTCGCAGGTCTTGGCCGGTGGCAGCCGGAAGAGCGGCCGCGCCAAGTCGTCCCATCCGACCAAGCGAGCCTTTTCCAGCAGATCAAAGACCGGTTCGTGCCGAAGCCGCCGCCCGTTTCCTTTCCGCCTGACCAAGAATTGCTCGTCGCAAATCGAGACTTCGCGTGGCTGTTCCTGTTTCACCCAAGTGGCTACCTCAGAGAGGCAGCGCTATGCCACATAGCGACACCGCCGAGCTCGCCCTTCTTCCTTGCGGCTCTTGCGTGGCGCCTGAATGATTGGGTTGAGCCGATTCGTCGCGCCGCGATGGAATGTTTCAGCCGCGTTTCGGCAGACATCCCCGCTGCTATTGCCGCGGAGGCGGCCATCTACCTGCTTGAACGACGGTTCGTCTGGGGACGGTGGTCCGATGAGGTCGCAACTCTGGATCCGATATTCGCTCGCGGCGACGTCCTCGCGGCACTAGCGGCCGAACTTGAAAGACGCCCGACTGGCAGGCTGAGTGGCTGTCTTCGCTCCGCATTGCGATATCCCGGCATCGACCAACACTTGCCGCGACTGGCAACGGCCGCGATTCAGCCCCCAATTAGAGCCATCGCTTATCAGTGCCTGATATTGCGGAAGCTCAGCTGGCCGGTGGGATTCGACTGGGTCTGGCTCGACAAGGTATATGGCTTGCGACGACGCATCCCGAAGCTGGACAGTCGCGACATCGAAAGCGATCAGCTGCTCGCAGATCTCATCGCTAGGGGTATCCGCGACAAATCAGCATTTGTGCGGAAAATTGTCGCGGATGCAATGATCGCCGTGCGCTCTCAGGTAGCCGAAGAGGGTCCGTTGGTGGCTCTGTTGGCGAACGATCCAAACCCTGCCGTACGATCGCGCGGTGATTTCTTGGTGAGGCACCCACGCTCGTCGCAATGATGTGGCTACGCCTTCACGGCGTTCCTCCGCCCGAGCTGCCACAGCACCAGATTCCATGCGATGCAGGTGGCGAGCGCGCAGCTGAGGCCGATCGCCGAGCCGAATTGCGCGACCGCGACGTGCAGCACGGCGATGCCGAGGCCGAAGCCGAGCAGGCCCCAGGCGCTGTTGGCGAGCACGGCGGCAGTTGCGGGGCCGCCGATCCGCGGATGCAGGATCAGCATCATCGAGGAGAACACGATCGGAAACAGCGCGATCACGCCGGTGACGCGCGGACCGACCCAGGTCGACGCGGTGACCACGGTGCCGACCAGGCTCGCGACCAGCGCGGCGCGCAACGGAATGTCGTACCAGCGCCGCGGGAGCAGCGGCATCTTCGCGACGTGCCGGTACGGCTTGAGCAACGGAATGCAGATCGCAAACGCAATGGCATTGAGGATCAGCCCGCCGGCCAGCGTCCAGGCGAACTGACGGATGATGGTGCCGAGCACGAGCCACAACGCGATCGCGGCGCCCGCACTGATCCACATGCTGAAGCGCTGCGCCAGCACCGCATAAGTGAGGCCCATGAAGATCGTCGCGGCGTTGACCGGCAGGCTCGACAGCGCGCCCTCGGCGATGAAGGCGGCGTCATGGTCGAGCGCGAGGAAGGTGTAGGACGGCCCAGCGGAGATCGGCAGGGTCGCGATCAGCGCGCCGATCACCGGCCCCGACCGCTCGGTGATGATGGACGCGCTGACCACGAACGCGGCCGCAACCGCCATGCGCAGCACGAGGAAGAGGGCGAAGTGGAGTTCGGGGGACATTCTGCGTCATCCCGGCGAAGGCCGGGATCCATAACCACGACTGTTCGTGGGGAGCGAAAGTCGACGGGCAGCGAAGCTTGAATCGAGAAGACACGACGTATGGGTCCCGGCTTTCGCCGGGACGACACCGATTAAACCTGTTTAAACCCTCACCATCGTCACCGACACCTTCGGACCGTTCTTGATGGTCTGATAGACCACGCAATAGCGCTCGGTGAGCTTCAGCAACAGATCGAGCTTGTCCTGCGGCGCGTCGGTGCCGACGTCGAAGCGGAGACGGATCTCACGGAAACCGACCGGGGCCTCCTTGTCGACGCCGAGCGTGCCGCGGAAATCGAGATCGCCTTCGGCGAAGACATTGCCGACCTTCAGCGGCACCTCGACGGCAGTCGCGACCGATTTCAGCGTGACGCCGGCGCAGGCGACCAGCGCCTCCAGCAGCATATCGCCGGAGCAGAGCTCGAGCCCGGAGCCGCCGGTGGCGGGATGCAGGCCGGCGACCGCGAGCGCGCGGCCAGTCTCGACCTTGCAGGACAGGCTTTCGTTGTCGATCGTGCCCTTGGCCTTCAGCGTGATTACGGCGGCCTGGGGATCGGTCTTGTAGCGCTCCTTGATCGGAGCCTGCATTGCGCGGAGTTCGGCGGAGTCCATGGGTCTGCTCCCGGCTGTTCTTCTTAGCCTTCGGATGTAAGGCCTTAGAGCGCCGATGTCACCACCACATCGCCTCGCCGGCGCTGGATTTGTCCGTGACGTCACGCACCGAACGGTCCAGCGAGCGGTCGAGCGCGGTCAATACGCGGCGCTTGAAGGTGTCGAACAGCTCCGATTTGCGGTCGCGCGGCCGCGCCAGATTGATGGTGATCTGCTCGAACAGCCGGCCCGGCCGCGGCCGCATCACCAGCACGCGGTCGGCCAGCACCACGGCCTCGTCGACGTCATGGGTGACCAGGATCAAGGTCGGCCGCGTATCGGCCCAGAGATCGAGCAGATGATCCTGCAGATCGCGCCGCGTGAAGGCATCAAGCGCCGAGAACGGTTCGTCGAGCAGCAGCACTTCGGGCTGCGGCACCAGCGCGCGGGCAATCGCCACCCGCTGCGCCTGCCCGCCGGAGAGCTCGCGCGGCCAGGCTGACGCCTTGTCGGCGAGAGCGACGCGGGCCAGCGCGGATGCGACCCGCTCGCGCCTGACGTCGGCCGGGAGATCGGCGAGGCCGAAGCCGATATTGTCGGCGACGCTGAGCCAGGGCAGCAGCCGCGGCTCCTGGAAGATGATGCCGATCTTGGCATGCGGTGATGTGATGACGGCATTGTCGAGCGTCACGCTGCCGGTCGTGGCGCGATCGAGCCCGGCGATGGCGCGCAACAGCGTCGACTTGCCGCAACCGGAACCGCCGATGATGGCGATGATCTCGCCGGGCGCAATCTCGGCCGAGAAGCGTTCCAGCGCATGGACACCGTTCGGATAGGTCTTGCCGACTTCCTTCAGCGCCAGCATCAGGTCGCTCCCCGCGTGCTGAACGCGTCCTGCCAGCGCAGCAGCGGCGCGGCGGCGATTTCGATCAGCCAGTCGGTCAGCTTGCCGAGGATCGCGAAGATCACGATCGCGGCGAGGATCTGCGCCGGCTTGCCTAGCTGCTGGCCGTCGATCAGGAGATAGCCGAGCCCTTCGGAGGCGCCCATGAATTCGGCCGCGACCACGAACATCCAGCCGAGGCCAAGCCCGACCCTCAGCGACACCACATAGGCCGGCAGCACCGCGGGCAGCAGGATGCGGCGGATCATCGCAAAGCCGGACAGGCGGAACACGCGGCCGACCTCAACCACCTTGCGATCGACCGACAGGATCGCGCCCATCACGCCGAGATAGACCGGAAAGAACACCCCGACCGCGATCAGCGCGACCTTCGAGGTCTCGAAGATGCCGAGCCACAGGATGAACAGCGGCACCCAGGCGATCGAGGGGATCGCGCGGAGCGCCTGCACGGTCGGATCAAGCAGCCGCCGCGCGAAATTCCAGTAGCCGGAGATCGCACCCATGATGGTGCCGGCGACGACGCCGAGCGCAAAGCCGGCACCGACCCGCCACAGCGTCGCCAGGATATGGCGCGACAGCTCGCCGCTTCCGGCGAGCGCCACGATGGTCTCGAACACTTTTGAGGGCGGCGGCACCAGCCGGCCATTTGAGTAGCCGAGAGCAACGGCAAGCTCCCAGCCGAGTGCCAGCACGACCGGCACCACGAGCCCCAGCACCGGCCGCGCAAAACGCGACCACCGCGCCGACGCGGCACGCGGCGCGGCCGTCTGTTCCAGCGCGGGCAGATCAACGGTCATGGCCATAGCAAGAACGACTCTTCGCGGGGGATTGCAAGGCGGGGATCGCGCTGGCTCCATCCCCACGTCGTCCCGGCGAAGGCCGGGACCCATCACCACAGGGCGTGGTGATGGAGCAGACTGGAGCCACGGCCTTGTTCAACAACAAAGCCCTGTGGTGATGGGTCCCGGATCGCGGTTCGCTTGTCCGGGACGACAACCATCAATTCGTCGGCAGCGGGACCTGGTCGTCGATCAGGGCATCCACCGCCGCCTTCACGTCGGTCTTGGCGTCGATTACGCCAGCCTGCTGCAGGGCGAGACCCGCGGCGAGGATCGATTCCCGCTGGGGGCTACCGATCCGGCTGTGGGTCAGCTCGGTGCGCTCCTTGAGCTGCTTGTCGACCACGGCGTCGGGCAGTTTCGTCACCGCAATGAAGGTCTTCTTCAGCTCGTCATAGTTGGCCAGCGAATATTTCCGCGCCTCTTCATAGGTTGCGAGCACACGGCGGACGATGTCCGGATGCGCCTTCAAAAACTCTTCGCGCACATTGAGGATGCCCCAGGTGTTGGCGTCGGGCTTGCGGTAGAACAGCTTGGCGCCGTCCTCGACCTCGGCCTGCGCCATCATCGGGTCGAGGCCGGCCCAGGCATCGACGTCGCCGCGGATCAACGCGGTCTTGCCGTCGGCGTGCTGCAACAGCACCGGCGTGATGTCCTTTTCGGTGAGGCCGGCGCCGAGCAGTGCACGGACCAGGAAGATGTGCGGGTCGGTGCCCCGCGTCACCGCGACGCGCTTGCCCTTGAGATCGGCGACCGAGGCGATCTTGGAATCCTTTGATGTGACCAGCGCGGTCCATTCCGGGCGCGAATAGACATAGATCGACTTGATCGGGTTGCCGTTGATCCGGGCAACCAAGGCGGCCGAGCCCGCGGTCGAGCCGAGATCGATCGAGCCGGCGTTGAGGAATTCGAGCGCCTTGTTGGAGCCGGCCGACTGCACCCAGACGATGTTGATGCCGTCCTTGGCGAATTCCTTTTCCAGCAGCCCCTTCTGCTTCAGGACCAGCGACACCGGATTGTAGGTCGCCCAGTCGATCCGGATCTCCTTCAGCGCGTCGGCGGCGAACGCCGCACCGGGCAACAAGGTCGCGACCGCGAGTAGCGCAGCGAAGCCGCGCCGGGAAAATTTCTGCATTCGTCGACCCCCTTGATCGGATTAAGAAACAATCTTTTATTTCAATGAGTTATCCTTGCGGTCAACGAGAAAATCTCTACCCTTTACGAGACGGCGCGAGAACGAACTTGCTCGAAGCGCCAGCACGAGAGCATGGAGCTGCTGTCATTATACTTTGGTCAGTGACAGCAACAGCTCCGTCCGATATCGGATGAACGTATGGACAGTGTCGTAGCCGAAGCCCGCCCTGAAGCGGATGATCGTTTCGAGACCGCGCGGATCACCGCGGCCGTCAATGCACTGGCCGAGCAGCATGCCGGCCGCGAGGACCAGTTCCGCGCCGCGATGGCACAGCTGCTCAAGGCCGAGCTGATCGCGGCGCGCGCCACGGCGCAGGCGCTGCTGCTGAAGGACCGTCACGGAAGGCGCTGCGCCGAACGGCTCTGCTTCGTGCAGGACGAGATCATCCGCATCCTCTACGCGGCGGCGACCCGACATCTCTACCACTCGCCGATCCCCTCGGGCGCCGAGCGCATGGCCGTGGTTGCGACCGGCGGCTATGGCCGCGGGCTGATGGCGCCGGAGTCCGACATCGATCTGTTGTTCATCCTGCCCTACAAGCAGACCGCCTGGGGCGAGCAGGTCGCCGAAGCCATCCTCTATTGCCTGTGGGACATGGGGTTGAAGGTCGGCCACGCCACGCGCTCGGTCGATGAATCGATCCGCCAGGCGCGCGGCGACATGACGATCCGCACCGCGATCCTGGAGACCCGCTTCCTGACCGGCGACCAGCCGCTCTATGACGAGCTGGTCGAGCGCTTCGACAAGGAAGTGGTGCAGGGCACCGCGCCGGAATTCGTCACTGCAAAACTCGCCGAGCGCGAGGAGCGGCATCGCCGCGGCGGCCAGTCGCGTTACCTGGTCGAGCCCAATGTCAAGGACGGCAAGGGCGGCCTACGCGACCTGCACACGCTGTTCTGGATCGCCAAATACGTCTACCGCGTCCGCGAGACCGACGAGCTCCTGGAACGCGGCGTGTTCGACGCGCAGGAGTACCGCACCTTCCGCCGCTGCGCCGACTTCCTGTGGTCGGTGCGCTGCAACCTGCACTTCTTCGCCGGAAGGCCTGAGGAGCGGCTGTCGTTCGACATGCAGCGCGAGATCGCCGTCCGCCTCGGCTACACCTCGCATCCCGGCATGCAGGACGTCGAGCGCTTCATGAAGCACTACTTCCTGATCGCCAAAGACGTCGGCGACCTCACAGCGATCCTGTGCGCCAAGCTCGAGGAAGAGCACAACAAGCCCGCGCCGGTGCTGAGCCGGATGGTGGCGCGGCTGCGGCCCGGCACCAAGCGGCGGCGGGTTAACGGCAGCGACGACTTCATCGTCGACAACAACCGCATCAACCTCGCCGCGCCTGACGTGTTCAAGCACGATCCGGTCAACCTGATCCGGATCTTCCGCCTCGCGCAGCAGAACAACCTCGCCTTCCATCCCGACGCGATGCGCACGGTGACGCGTTCGCTGAAGCTGATCAACACCCAGCTGCGCGAGAACGACGAAGCCAACCGCCTGTTCATGGAGATCCTGACCTCCAACGACGCGGAGACCGTACTGCGGCGGATGAACGAGACCGGCGTGCTCGGCCATTTCATCCGCGCCTTCGGCAAGATCGTCTCGATGATGCAATTCAACATGTACCACCACTATACGGTGGACGAGCATCTGCTGCGCTGCATCGGTTTCCTGCAGGACATCGAGCGCGGCGGCAATGAGGAGTTCACGGTCGCCAGCGACCTATTCCGCAAGATCCGCCCCGAGCACCGCCCGGTGATCTATATCGCGACGCTGCTGCACGACATCGCCAAGGGCCGGCCGGAGGATCACTCGATCGCCGGCGCCAAGGTGGCGCGGCGGCTGTGCCCGCGACTCGGCTTCTCCGCGGCCGACACCGAACTGGTGGCCTGGCTGATCGAGGAACATCTGACCATGTCGACGGTGGCGCAATCGCGCGATCTGTCGGACCGCAAGACCATCGAGAATTTCGCCGCCGTGGTGCAGTCGGTCGAGCAGATGAAGCTGCTGACGATCCTGACCACCGCCGATATCCGCGGCGTCGGCCCCGGCGTCTGGAACGGCTGGAAGGCGCAGCTGATGCGCACGCTGTATTACGAGACCGAGCCGGTGCTGACCGGCGGCTTCTCGGAAGTCAACCGCGCGCAGCGCATCGCGGTGGCGCAGGCCGAGTTCCGCCGCGCCTTCACCGAATGGCCGGAGACCGAGCTCAACGCTTATATTGGCCGGCATTATCCGGCCTACTGGCTCAAGGTCGAGCTGCCGCGCAAGATCCGCCAGGCGCGCTTCATCCGCGCCAGCGAGCAGGCCGGCCACAAGCTTGCGATCAATGTCGGCTTCGACGAGATCCGCGCCGTCACCGAACTCACAATTCTGGCGACCGACCATCCCTGGCTGCTGTCGATCATCGCGGGCGCCTGTGCCTCGGCCGGCGCCAACATCGTCGATGCGCAGATCTACACCACGACCGACGGCCGCGCGCTCGACACGATCTCGATCTCGCGCGAATACGACCGCGACGAGGATGAGGGCCGCCGCGCCACCCGAATCGGCGAGATGATCGAGCAGGTGCTGGAGGGCAAGCTCAGGCTGCCCGAGGCGGTGGCCAAGCGCGCCGTGCGCAGCAAGGTGCGGCCGTTCATCGTCGAGCCCGAGGTCATCATCAACAACCAGTGGTCCGATCGCTACACCGTGATCGAGGTCTCCGGCCTCGACCGGCCCGGCCTGCTCTACCAGCTGACCACCGCGATCTCGAAGCTCAACCTCAACATCGCCTCGGCCCATGTCGCGACCTTCGGCGAACGCGCCCGCGACGTGTTCTACGTCACCGACCTGCTCGGCGCCCAGATCACCGCACCGACCCGGCAGGCCGCGATCAAGAGCGCACTGCTGCATCTGTTGTCGAGCGAGGACCAGGCGGCGAAGCCGGCGGCCTAAGGCCGGGCTCTTTCCACGTCATTCCGGGGCGCGCGTAGCGCGAGCCTCGGAATGACGGCGAGAGTCAGCCAAACAACCGCATCAGCAGCGCCTTGCCGACCGGCGCGGCGCGGACGCTGCGGAAGGCGCGGACATACTCGCCGGCATAGAATGCGCGCACGACATTGACCCGCGTCGCGACCGCGTCCTCGAAACGGACGCCGAAACCGTCGCGGGTGCGGCGGACCACCAGTGCGGTGACGTTCTGCCCGTAGACGTTGCACTTGATCGAGACGCCGATGGCCGGCGGGGCCGGATCGATGAAGCGCGCGCCCGAGATCGAGATGTCGGCCATCCGCACCAGCCGCGACTCCGTGCCTTCCTGAATCAGGATCGGCTCGTCGCGCTCGAAACGCTCGGCCTTCCTGCGCCGCGGCTGCTCGATGCAGATGAAGCAGACGATCGCGAGCACCACGCAATTGTACAGGCTCCAGGCCAGCGCCAGTCCGCCATAGGCGATGTTCTCGCCGCGCAGATGCACGATGAAAGCGTAAGCGATCGCGACCAGCGTGATCAGCAAGGCTCCGCCATAGATCCGCAGCAACGGCCATTCGATGAAGCGGCGGTTGCGATCGCCGCCCTTGGCCGTCACCTTGAACTTATGGCCCTGCGGCTTGGCGAGCCCGGTGACGACTGCCTTCAGGACCGCGGGTGCGGCAATGTATTGCGAGACGTCGGTCATGATCGCGAGCGAGCGGCCGCGCGAGATCCAGGCCATCGTGAAGGCGTGCCAGACATAGAACGGCATGAAGTATTTCAGCAGCTCGAAAAGGTCGGCATGGACCGCCTTGATCCCGAACAGCAGATAAAGCCAGGGCACGACGAGGCCGAGGATCTTGGTGCCGTAGACCGCCGCCCAGCTCATGAAGGCATCGACCAGCGACAGACGGTCCATGAATTCGAGCTTCGACTGGCGTGAGAACGGCCCGCTGCGACCGCGGACGATCTGCATGAAGCCGAGGCACCAGCGCCCGCGCTGGGTGATGTATTCCTTCAATCCTTCCGGCGCGAGGCCGAGCGTCAGGCGCTCGTTGAGATAGACCGTGCGCAGGCCCTTTTCCTTCAGCCGCAACGTGACGAGGTAATCCTCCGTCACCGAGTCGGTCGGGAAGCCGCCGATCTGCATCAGGCCGGCGTAACGGATCAGCGATGAGGTGCCGCAACAGAACGCGGTGCCCCAGGCATCCTTGGCCGGCATCAGTATGTCGAAGAAGAAGCGCTGCTCGTCGGGCCACACATCGGTCGCGGCGAGATTGGTCTGGATCGGATCCGGATTGATGAAGTGCTGCGGCGTCTGCACGACGCCGACAGTGCCGTCCTGCATCAGGCTCATCGCCCGGGTCAGGAAATCCGGCATCGGGACGAAATCCGCATCGAGGATCGAGACGAAGTCCGGCCGCTCGGCCAACCCGGATACATGCCGGAGCGCATGATTGATGTTGCCGGCCTTGGCGTGACTGTTGTCCGGGCGGGTCAGATAGTTGCAGCCGAGTTCCTGGGCGAGCCTGCGCAGCCACAGCCTGCGGCCGTCATCGAGCACCCAGACGCGATAGTTGGGATAGTTCAGCCCGGTCGCGCCGATGATGGTGCGCTCCAGGATCGCCTTCTCCTCATTGTAGGTGCAGATGAAGACGTCGACGAGCGGCGCATCCGTGCCCGCCTTGGATCGACGCAGGATGGCGTTGACCTCGGGCGAACGGTCGATGGTGCGGCTGAGGAACAAGAGCGACAGGCACACCGCGATCATCGAGGCGGCCTCGGCCACCACGAAGGGATAGCCGACCACGGCGTCCGCGGTGAAACCCGGCGGCGGCAGGGTCTCCGTCACGCGCCAGACGAAATAGTGCAGCAGCAGAACGAACGACATGCCGGTCATCATGACGCGGGCCAGCGTCTGCTCGCGGTTGAGCAGGGGCAGGAGCGCAAGACAGGCACCGAAGGCCACCAGCCCGGGCGCGAATGCCGCCATCATGGCTTTGCCGCGTCCGTGTTGAACACCACCCGGCCGGTGCGGCCGACCGCGCATTCCTTGCCCGTGGTATCGATCTCCGGCATCGAGACCGTCACCCGGTACGGCTCCTTGTTCAGCGCATCCGGATTGATCGCAAGGTTCGCCGGCGCGCCCGACGCGCCGGTGAGGTTGACGATCTCGCCCTTGATCGCGGCGCTGCCGTCGTTCGGCTCGAAGCTCGCCTGCTCGCCGAGCTTGAGGCGGTTGTAGACGCCTTCGGTGACGTTGGCGGTGACCACCGCGCCGCTGCAATCCAGCAGCTTGAGCAAGGGCTGCCCGGCCCTGACGTCCTCGCCGGGTGACGTCATCATCTCCCAGATCCGTCCGGCGACCGGTGCCTTGATGTCGGCTTCGGCCCGGTTGATGTAATGCAGCTGCTCCGAGGCAATCTCGTGGGTGAGCCAATCGATCTCCGCATCGGAATGCGTCAGGTCGGCGCGCAGATCGCTGACGCGCTGGCGCATTTCCTCTTCGCGTTGCACGGAACTCGGCCGGTCATTGTAGCTGTCGCCGAGATAGGTCCCGTTCTGCGCGGCCGTGAGCTCGACCTTGGCGGCGTCGAGCCGCCGCTGTGCGCCGATCTCGGTCTGCTGTGCGATCGACTGCTCGCGCGTCAGCCGGGCCATTTCGACGGTCGAGACGCTGCCCGATTTGATCAGCGAGGAGGCGCGTTCGACCGCCGCCGTCGCCTCTTCGCGCCGCGCGGCCGCGGCCTCGATCGCGGTCTGGATTTCGGCGATGCGGGCCTGGAGCTGGAGGATGCGGCCGTCGCGGAACTGGCCGGCCTGGCGGGCGAGATCCTGTTGCGCCGTCTCGGCGGCCGCGAGCTTGGCGGCCAGGCTCGGCCGCTCATTCTCGAAGCGGGACATCTGCCGCCGGAGATCGTCGAGCCGCACGCGATCGCCGCGCGCGTTGACGACATGAAGGATCGCGTCGCCCTCATGGACCACGCTGAGCTGCGTCGAGCTTTGCTGCGGCTTCGCGCTCACGGTGCCGTCGATCGGCGAGCGCAAGGTCACAATCCTGGCATTGACCACGGCCTCGACGCTCGAGGTCTGCAGCACGGCTTTCAGCGGCAGCCATCCGAAGATCGCGACGATCGCAAGGCCAATCCCGACCTTGAACAGGCGGCGGACCATCCGCCCCGAGCCCGCGGGCGCTTCCGGCTGGGGAACGCTCTCGCTGACCGGCTCGTCATGCGCCGGCTGCAGGCGATCCTGCAAGTCGCGCTGCAATCCGCGCGCGCCATCGGCCTCGTCCTTGGTGACGGAAACATTGTCGTCGGGAAACGGCTTGTGCTGCTGCGCCTGATTCATGATGACCGGCCCCTGATCTGCGGAGTTGCGCGTACCAACGCACAGCTCTGAGGAGCGATGCCGTTGCCGGACCGATCCAATATTCAGGTGCTTCAAAACCGGCTAAAGTGAACCAGCCATCTTTCGGAAAAATTTCTGCAATTCTGCACGGGTCGGGAGCCTGATGCTGGAGCAAGGCCGTCGACCTGTTCCGCCGTCATTCGGGACGCGGGAGAAAAAACTGAGCCCGGAATCCATCAGGGCTAGAGGGGACTGGATTCCGGGCTCTCTCGGAAGGCTGTTGTCGGACCCGTCTTGCGCGACCCTGGCGTGAGCAGCCATCGCTCCGGTCCGGCAGCCTGCCGGGGCTAACTCCTGGCGTGCCTACGATCCTGGATCTGCTTGCGCCTGCAGCGCTGCCAGGCTCGCGCCCAGCAGGGCCAGATAGCTCGCCTGACAGATCACGACGCCCAGATCGAAGACGTCGAGCAGGTCGATCCAGGAATTGTCGGCCGGCGCGCTCGCCGCTTGCTTGCCACCATTAATCACGGTCGGCTGGAAGCTGCGGTCGAGCCTCTCGCGCTTTGCCTCGTGCCCGGCATCTTCGGAGCAGAGGATCAAATGCAGGCGCCTGTTGGGCATTTCAATCTCCCGTCTCTGATTGGCGATTGCCGAAGCCCGGAGACCTCTACCGTCATCGAGTTACCCAATAAGCGTAGTCACCGGGAGGAAACGGGCCATTGAACGGAGGTTGGTCCGGCCGTTACATTCGGATGGGGACGACATACTTAGGTTTATCCGCAACCTTGGCCTGGGCGTATCCGGCGATTTCACCTTCCGCGCGATTTCGCGCCACGCCGGCGGATCGCCAAAAAGGTCGGTGTGATCCGATCCGGGCGTTGAGAAAGCTGCTAAGATACAGCCCGTTAGGAGGGCGACGTTGTCGCCGCTGATGATAGCGGTCACCTAGCGACGCAGCGCGGCCCAAGTACTATGTACTGGTGCTGCCGATGAAGCGCATCCCGACCATGAAGTCCTGGTCGGCCGAGCAATGGCTGCTCGGCGGCATGGTGCTGGCCTTGGCCGCAACCTGCATGGGGCTGTTGCTTGCGCCGCAGCCCGAAGCTTCCGCCCATCTGATCGCGTTGGCCCTGCTCGTCGCCTCGCTTGCCGCGGCGCTACTGGTGATGCGCGTGGCGGGCCGCACCCACAGGCAAATGGAAGCCATGTTGCACGGTCGGGCCAGCGGCGAGCAGCGCGCGATGGAGGCGCTGCGCAACAGCGAAGCGCAATGGAAGGAGGTGTTCGAGCACAACCCGGTCATGTACTTCATGGTCGACGCCACGGGCCTCGTGCTGTCGGTCAACACCTTCGGCGCGGCGCAACTCGGCTACACCGTCGACGAGTTGCTCGGACAATCCGTGCTGCGGGTGTTTGCCGCCGCAGACCTGCATATGGTCCAGCGCAACGTCGCTGCGTGCCTCGACCATATCGGCCAGACCCTGAATTGGGAAATCCGCAAGGTCCGCAAGGACGGTTCGCGGCTTTGGGTACGTGAGAACGCCAAGGCCGTGCGGCGGCTCGACGGTCAGCTGATCGTCCTGATCGCATGCGAGGACATTACCGAGCGCAAGCAGGCCGAGAATGCGCTGCAGCAAAGCGAGATGTATCTGACCGAAGCCCAGCGATTGAGCCACACCGGCAGCTTCGGCTGGCACGTCGCCAGCGGCGAGATCATCTGGTCGGAGGAGACGTTCAGGATCTTCGAATTCGACCGGGTTCCTTCGATCAAGCATGCCACGGTCCTGCAACGCGTCCATCCGGATGATCGCGACCGCGTGCAACAGACCATCAACCGCGCCTCGCTCGACGGCAACGACTTCGAGCATGGCTACCGACTGCTGATGCCCGATGGGACGATCAAATATGTGCACGCCAGGGCGCATGCGGTGACCAACCTCTCGGGCGATACCGAGTTTGTCGGCGCCGTGACCGACGTGACCGCCCGCAAGCGAGCCGAGGCCGAGCTGCACGAAGCGCAGACCAACCTCGCGCATGTCACGCGCGTGACCGCGCTCGGCGAGCTCGCGGCATCGATCGCCCATGAGGTGAACCAGCCGCTTGCCGCCGTGGTCGCCAACGCCGCCGCATGCCTGCGGTGGCTCGACCGGGCGGTCCCCGACCTGAATGAAGCGCGCGGCGCGGTCAGGTCGATCATCAGCGACGGCAACCGGGCGGGCGAAGTCATCCAGCGCGTCCGCGCGCTGGTGAACAAGACCGCCGATCAAAAGGCGCCGCTCGACATCAATGAGGCCATCAACGAGGTGATCGGCCTGGTGCAACATGAACTGCAGAGCCACCTCGTGTCCTTGCAGCTGGACCTCGCTCCCGCGCTCCCGCCCATCGTCGCTGACCGCATCCAGTTGCAGCAAGTCATCCTCAACCTGGTCATGAATGGCATCGAGGCGATGCAGCCGGTCACGGACCAGCCGCGGCAACTCGTCATCCGGACGCGCCATGACGATGCCGGACAGATCGTGGTTACCGTCACCGATCGTGGCGTCGGGATCACGCCGGAGAATGCGGAGCGCCTGTTCGACGCCTTCTACACCACCAAGGCCAGCGGCATGGGAATGGGATTGTCGATCTGCCGCTCGATCGTCGAAGCCCACCGGGGCCGCCTGTCGGTGACCGGAAATAGCAACCACGGCGCGACATTCCAGTTTACCCTGCCACTGCGTCAAGAGGATCACGCATGGTGACCGGACGCGCGGCATCGCCTCTCACAAACGCGGAGGATCCGATCGTGTTCGTCGTCGACGACGACGCGTCGGTGCGGGACGCACTGAACAATCTTTTCCGGTCGGTCGGCCTGCGGACCGCCGTGTTCGGATCGGCCCATGAATTTCTGCAACACAAGCTCCCGGATGTCCCGAGCTGCCTGATCCTGGACATCAGGCTGCCCCGGCTGAGTGGGCTCGACTTTCAGGCCGAGCTGGCCAAGGCCGATATTCATATTCCGATCATCTTCATGACCGGCCATGGCGATATCCCGATGACGGTCAGGGCCATGAAGGCCGGGGCCATCGATTTCCTGACCAAGCCATTCCGCGATCAGGACATGCTGGATGCCGTCACGACGGCGATCAAGCGCGACAAAAGCCGACGCGATGACGCCAGGGTTCTTGCCCGTTTGCGCGCGGCCTTCGCGGCCCTGACCCCTCGTGAGCGTCAAATCATGAGCCTCGTCACCGCAGGGCTCATGAACAAGCAGGTCGCCGCCGAAATCGGCGTGGCCGAGATCACGGTCAAGATCCACCGTGGGCACATCATGCGGAAAATGGCGGCGAAATCGTTGCCTGATCTGGTCAGGATGGCACAGACCCTCGGGATCGGGCCGGCATCCGGCGGCGCGCAAACCTAAGTATGATTCTCCGGCCCCGATTGGCGACGCACTGTGCCGCGTATCATCGCACAGGTTGCAGGCCCTCCGCCCGTCCCCAGGAAGACCCTTTTGTCCAATCCGCCAGTGATATCAATCATCGACGATGACCTGTCGGTCCGCACCGCGACCGACAATCTCGTCAGATCGCTGGGCTATGCGGTCGAGACCTACGCGTCGGCCGAGGAATTCCTGCACTCGCCGCACCTCGGCGACACATCCTGCGTGATCACGGATGTCAGGATGCCGGCGATGAGCGGGCTCGACCTGCAAGCCCATCTGATTGCCGGTGGACGGCGCTTTCCGTTCATTTTTATCACGGCGTTCTCCGTTGAAGCCGACCGGGCCCGGGCCATGGAGGCGGGCGCAATCTGCTTCCTGATCAAGCCCTTCGACGGCGATACCCTGATCAGATGCCTCGATACCGCGCTCGCGCGGCAGGGCACAGCGCCGAGCGAATGAGTTCGGGTCGCGTATACGCAGGGATAATGCCGCGAAACATCTGGACAAGTTGCGGATGGACGATCTTGGCGCGAGATTTCGCGCCGCCGCCCATCGGGAAGATCGGCGGCATGGACAGCATCAGACATTTTGATTGGCAAATGGCAATTCCTCGGGAGGGAGGTCGCCATGCGTGCGGAACCGCGCTGCGCCCAGTGTGACAGCGAAGAGCCCAAGATCATCTGCCTGCGAAATCCGGCGGGTGAGCGCTACTGCGGACGGCTCTGTCTCTACAAAGGTCAGGAGAACTTCATTCGCTGGCTTTGGCGGGCGAATGCGGAGGCGGAGGCGGAGGCCGTATCATGACAGGCTGTTGTGGGAATCCGGGATGCAAGCGTCCCTTCGGACTGATCCGACATAGCTGGCACTTCGAGCAGTTTTGCTCGACGAAGTGTCGCGAAATCTACAAGCGGCAGCTGGAGCGCAACAAGGCCTATTGGAAGTGGCTCTATCCCTTCGCCAGAACCGGCGACGGCCGATCGGGAAAACTGGTCTGACCTACAACGCGCGAGGAAGATCCGATGACGACGGTCGATGCGATGCTGGTAGGCGCGATCCTCGCGTGGGTGCCTTCGCTGATTGTCTTCCTCTACATCGTGCGTGATCTGCGCAACATGCCCCGCGAAGACCTCGATTGATTGCGGGCCGCTAGACCTCCACGCCCTCGTGACGCAGCAGCCAGCGCTTGCGTTCCAGCCCGCCGCCATATTTGACCAGCGAGCCGTTGGCGCCGATCAGGCGATGGCAGGGCACGACGACGCTGATCGGGTTGGAGCCGTTGGCGTGGCCGACCGCGCGCATCGCATTCGGCGCTTTCAATTTTGCCGCCAGCGCGCCGTAGCTCATGGTGGTGCCAGGCTGAATTGTCGGCAGCGCGTGCCAGACCTTCTGCTGAAACGGCGTGCCGGCGACGCGCCACGCCACGTCGGTCAGGCGATCGAGATCGCCCTTGAAGTAGTCGCCGAGCGCCTTGCGCATCGCAGCCGGCGCGCGGCCGTCGCGCAGCGTCACGGCGCCATGGTGCAGCCGCAGCAGCTCGAGCATGCGCCCTTCGTAGTCGTCCCAGTCGAGCGCGCGCAGCACACCGTCGTCGTCAGTCACCAATAGTGCCGTGCCGATCGGCGTCTTGAGGCGGTCGAGGTTGAAGATCTGTGCAGTCTTATGGTCGGCCATTGTTGTCTCTGGAAGTCATCGCTCTGCGAGCAGGTCGCTGAGCATACAATTCACCGCCCGTATGCTAGCGTCCACCCGAATTCCGGTGAGAGCTCTGGGGGCACCGAACAATGCTTTGGCTTGCTAATTTTCTGGTCGCGGTGGTGGCCGCGCTGCACATCTATTTCCTTGTGCTCGAGATGTTCCTGTGGACCAAGCCGCTCGGGCTGAAGACCTTCCGCAACACGATCGAGAAGGCAACTGATTCCGCGGTGCTCGCCGCCAATCAGGGGCTCTACAACGGCTTCCTCGCCGCCGGACTGATCTGGGGCCTCATGCACGGCAATCCAGCCTTCGCGTTCCAGATCAAGACATTCTTCCTGCTCTGCGTGATCGTCGCCGGTGCCTATGGCGCGGCCACCGTCAGCCGCCGCATCCTTTATGTGCAGGCGGCTCCCGCAGCGCTGGCGCTGATCCTGCTCTGGCTGGCCTAAAGCGCGGACGCGCTCTTGTTTGCTCGAGCATGATCCGCTCGGAAAGCCGCTTCGCACTTTTCCGGATCATGCTCAAACGCGACATCGCGCGCAGGCGCATCGTCTTGCAATGCCCCGGCCCTTCCTCCATCATCCCTGACAACGGTGACATCCGCCGGCCTGAGCTTGCGGACAAGATCACCGGCAACAGGGAGGTCACGGACATGAGGAGCGTGCAATTGCTCGCTGCGACAGCGCTTGCCATCGCGTTGTCGGTTACATCGGCCACCGCGCAGAAGAAATACGACATCGGCGCGACCGACACCGAGATCAAGATCGGCCAGACCGTGCCGTTCTCCGGCCCCGCATCCGCCTATGCCGGAATCGGCAAGACCCAGGCGGCCTACCTCAAGATGATCAACGATCAGGGCGGCATCAACGGCCGCAAGCTGAACCTGATCCAGTATGACGACGCCTATTCACCGCCGAAAGCGGTGGAGCAGGTGCGCAAGCTCGTCGAGGGCGACGAGGTGCTGTTCACGTTCCAGATCATCGGCACGCCGTCAAATGCCGCCGTGCAGAAATACCTGAATGCCAAGAAGGTCCCGCAGCTGCTCGCCTCCACCGGCGCCTCGCGCTTCTCCGATCCGCAGAATGCGCCGTGGACGATCGCGTTCAATCCGAATTACCAGTCCGAGGGACGCATCTACGCCAAATACATCCTGGCCAATCACCCGAACGCCAAGATCGGCATCTTCTACCAGAACGACGATCTCGGCCGCGACTACATCACCGGTCTGAAGAGCGGGCTTGGCGACAAGGCCGCCAGCATGATCGTCGCCGAGGTCTCCTATGAGCTGACCGACCCGACCGTCGATTCCCAGATCGTCAAGCTGAAGGCCGCCGGCGTCGACCTCGTCTATGACGCCTCGACGCCGAAATTCGCGGCACAGGCGATCCGCAAGATCGCGGACCTCGACTGGCACCCGGTGCACATCCTCGACATCAATGCGAGCCCGGTGTCGGCGACGCTGAAGCCGGCCGGCCTCGACATTTCCAAGGGCATCATCTCGACCAATTACGGCAAGGACCCCGCCGACCCGCAATGGAAGGACGATCCCGGCGTGAAGGCCTATTTCGCCTTCATGGACAAGTATTATCCGGAGGGCGACAAGCTCAACACCGTCAACACCTACGGCTACTCGACCGCCGAGCTGTTAATCCAGGTGCTCAAGCAGTGCGGCGACGACCTCACCCGCGAGAACCTGATGAAGCAAGTGACCAGCCTGAAGAAGTTCGTGCCGTCGCTGGCGCTGCCGGGCATGTCGATCACAACTGGACCGAACGACTACCGCATCAACAAGCAGATGCAGATGATGAAGTTCAACGGCGAGCGCTGGGAGCTGTTCGGCCCGATCATCGAGGACACCGGCCCGGCGGGTTAGGTCACGCCACGACGACGCTACACCCCCTCTCCCGCTTGCGGGGGAGGGTTGGGGTGGGGGTCTATCCACAGGTCACTTAGTGGAGAGAGCCCACACCCGGATTGCATCTACGATGCAATCCGACCTCCCCCGCAAGCGGGAGAGGTGAAGAGAAGAACAAGACCAACCGGCGCAGCGCTTCCCCGCTGGCGCCGGTTTGTTTTTGCGGTGCCCCCTACTTTGGTTGACTGAAATCGCTCACCTTTTCGGCACCGGTCGTCTTGCGTCGCAGCAAACGTTCCTCCAGTATCCCGGCCCAGCGATGGCGACCGCGGGCCTTGAACCCGCGGACAAGATCATCGGCCAACATCAGTCACGTGAGGGAAACAGCATTATGAGGAATGGGATTTTCCACCTGGTCACGGGAACGGCGCTCGCAATCGCGCTGTCTGCAACGTCGGCCTCCGCGCAGAAGAAATACGATCCCGGCGCGAGCGATACCGAAATCAAGATCGGCCAGACCGTCCCCTTCTCCGGACCGGCCTCCGCCTATGCCTCGATCGGCAAGACCCAGGCGGCCTATTTCAAGATGATCAACGATCAGGGCGGCATCAACGGCCGCAAGATCAATCTGATCCAGTATGACGACGCCTACTCGCCGCCCAAGGCCGTCGAGCAGGTGCGCAAGCTCGTCGAGAGCGACGAGGTGCTCCTGACCTTCCAGATCGTCGGCACGCCGTCGAACGCCGCGGTGCAGAAATATCTCAACGCCAAGAAGGTGCCGCAGCTGTTCGCCGCCACCGGCGCCTCGAAGTTCACCGACCCGAAGAACTTCCCCTGGACGCTCGGCTTCAACCCGAACTACTTCGTCGAGGGCCGCATCTACGGCCAGTACATCCTGAAAGAGCACCCGAACGCCAAGATCGGCGTGCTCTATCAGAACGACGACCTCGGCAAGGACTACCTGAACGGCATCAAGGCCGGTCTCGGCGACAAGGCCGCCAAGATGATCGTGGCCGAAGCCTCCTATGAGGTCTCCGACCCGACCATCGATTCCCAGGTGATCAAGATCAAGGATGCCGGCGCCGATCTGTTCTTCTCAGCCTCGACGCCGAAGCAGGCCGCGCAGGCGATCAAGAAGATCGCCGAGCTCGGCTGGCATCCGGTCCACATCGTCGACATCAATGCGACCTCGGTCGGCGCGGTGTTGCAGCCGGCGGGCCTGGAGGCCTCCAAGGGCCTGATCTCGACCAATTACGGCAAGGATCCGGCCGATCCGCAGTGGAAGGACGATCCGGGCATGAAGCGCTATTTCGACTTCATGGCCAAGTACTATCCGGACGGCGACAAGAACTCGAACTTCAACACCTATGGCTACTCGACCGCGCAGCTGATGGTGCATGTGCTGAAGCAGTGCGGCGACGAGCTGACCCGCGAGAACGTGCTGAAGCAGGCCACCAATCTGAAGAACGTCGACCTCGACATGGCGCTGCCCGGCATCAAGGGCAACACCACGCCGAACGACTATCGCGTCAACAAGCAGCTGCAGATGATGAAGTTCAACGGCGAGCGCTGGGAGCTGTTCGGCCCGATCCTCGAGGATTCCGGCCCGGCGGGCTAGTGGTTCGGCAGAGTTGAAAATGCAATCGGCGGCCTCCGGGCCGCCGATTTGTTTTTGGCTTGTCATTGCCGGGCTTGACCCGGCAATCCATCAATTGAGAAGAGTTCTTCTGTGATGGATGCGCGGGTCAAGCCCGCGCATGACGACATCGGCTGACGGCCGACATCGTCACCCCGGAATCTCGCCGAAATTCTTCCCGACCGGCAACACCGCATGCCGGATCAGCCGCGAATCCTCGACGCCGGCCTGGCGGTGCTTCACCGCCTCGCGATAGACGGGGTCGCGGATCATCTCGACGAAGGCGGCGACGCTGGGATATTCGGCGATGAAGCAATGATCCCAGCGCTCCTCCTGCGGGCCGATCAGCATCAGTTCGAAGCGGCCCTGCCAGACGATGCGGCCACCGAGGCGCTCGAACACCGGACCGCTGTCGCGGCCATACGCGGCGTAAGCCTCCGCACCGGTTGCCTTGCGGCCGTCGGGATAAGCGGCCCATTCGCGCAAGCGCACCAGATTGAGCATGTGGATCGGGCCCGGCCGGTTGTTGTCCCGGAATTGCGCAAACACGTCCTTCGTCGGATCGATATGGCCCATGCGGTGCTCCCTGCTTCTTGTTCCAGCGTGATATAGCAACGCGCTGCCCCACCTCCTAATCCCCCGTTAAGCTTTGCGTAACCGCCCCTTAAACCGGGAACGCTAGCGTGCGGCCCGTAAGGGTGTGAGCGTGCGGATGGCGTGGGGACGTAAAAAAGGCGGTGGACGCAAGGAGCCGCTGTTCGGGCTTCCGGCCGCGCTTGCCGACCTCCGACTATCGCCTTCCGACCGCATTCCCGGCGGCGATGACGACAAGCCCGCCAAATCGAAAACGAAAAGCGCCGACAAGAGCAGCGGTTCCGGTAGCGAGAGACCGCGCCCGTCGCGCAGCGGCAGCAAGCGGCGCAGCAAGTCACGCGGCTTCGGCATCGGCCGGCTGTTTTATTGGACCGCGGTGCTCGGCCTGTGGGCCGGCATCGCGGTGATCGGTGTCGTGGTGTGGGTCGGCGCGCATCTGCCGCCGATCCAGTCGCTGGAGATTCCAAAGCGCCCACCGACGATCCAGATCGTCGGCATCGACGGCTCAGTGCTGGCACAGCGCGGCGAGATGGCCGGCGCCAACATCGCGTTGAAGGACCTGCCGCCCTATCTGCCGAAGGCATTCATCGCCATTGAAGACCGCCGCTTCTATTCGCATTTCGGCGTCGACCCGGTCGGCATTTTACGCGCAGCGGTCACCAACCTGCTGCATCGCGGCGTCTCGCAGGGCGGCTCGACCTTGACCCAGCAGCTCGCCAAGAACCTGTTCCTGACTCAGGAACGCACCATGCAGCGCAAGCTGCAGGAGGCCGAGCTCGCGCTGTGGCTGGAGCGCAAGCATTCCAAGGACGAGATCCTCGAGCTCTACCTCAACCGCGTCTATTTTGGGTCTGGCGCCTATGGCGTCGAGGCTGCCGCGCAGCGCTATTTCGGTAAGTCGGCGAAGAACGTCACGCTGCCGGAAGCCGCAATGCTCGCAGGGCTCGTCAAGTCGCCGTCGCGGCTGGCGCCGAACCGCAATCCCGAGGGTGCCGAGCAGCGCGCTCAGGTCGTGCTCGCGGCGATGGCCGACGCCAAATTCATCACCGAGGCCCAAGCAAAAGCCTCGATCGGTCAGCCCTCGATCGCGGTGAAGCCGGCCGGCGCCGGCACCGTGAACTATGTCGCCGACTGGATCGGCGAGGTGCTCGACGACCTGGTCGGCCAGATCGACCAGGACATCATCGTGCAGACCACGATCGATCCGAAGCTGCAGAGCGTCGCGGAAGCCGCCGTGATCGACGAGCTCGCCGCCAAGAGCGTGAAGTTCAACGTCAGCCAGGGTGCGCTGGTGGCGATGACGCCCGACGGCGCGGTGCGCGCCATGGTCGGCGGAAGGAACTACTCCGAGAGCCAGTACAACCGCGCGGTCACTGCAAAGCGGCAGCCGGGCTCGTCGTTCAAGCCGTTCGTCTATCTCACAGCGGTCGAGGCCGGGCTGACGCCGGACACCATCCGCACCGATGCGCCGCTCGACATCAAGGGCTGGAAGCCGGAGAACTACACCCACGAATATTTCGGCTCGGTGACGCTGACCCAGGCGCTGGCGATGTCGCTCAACACTGTCGCGGTGCGGCTCGGCGTCGAGGTCGGCGCCAAGAACGTCGTGCGCACCGCGCACCGGCTCGGCATCTCCTCCAAGCTGGAGCCAAACGTCTCGATCGCGCTCGGCACCTCGGAAGTGTCCGTACTCGAAATGGTCGGCGCCTACGCGCCGTTCGCCAATGGCGGCTACGCGGTGTCGCCGCATGTGGTGACCAGGATCAAGACCAGCACGGGCAAGCTGCTCTACGACCGCCCGATCGATCCGCCCAACCAGGTGATCGAGCCGCGCTATGACGCGATGATGAACGCCATGATGCGCGAGACGCTGATCTCAGGCACCGCGCGCAAGGCGGAGATCCCGGGGTGGACCGCCGCCGGCAAGACCGGCACCAGCCAGGATTATCGCGACGCCTGGTTCATCGGCTACACCGCCAAGCTCGTCACCGGCGTCTGGCTCGGCAATGACGACAATTCGCCGACCAAGAAGGCGACCGGCGGCGGCCTGCCGGTGGAGGTGTGGACCCGTTTCATGAAATCAGCGCATCAGGGCGTGCCGGTCGCCGCGATCCCGAACTCGCAAGGCAGTTGGGGACCGGCGAACCTGATGCAGATCTCGTCGCAGGTCACCGCGCCTTCCGCGCCGGCAGCGCCGATGCAGATTCAACCCCCGATGCAGGCACCGCCGCCGGCGCAGGTCCCACCCGGCGGTTATTATCGCCAACCACCGCCGACGCCGACCCGCGCCTCCGCGCCACCCAACCCGAACGCGCGGCCGGAAGCGGCGGCGGGACTGGATGGCTGGCTGGCGGATCGGTTGTTTCGCTAGGCGTTAAGGTCGCACCGCGAATCTAACTGTCATCCCCGCGCATGCCGGGGATCCAGTACGCCGCGGCTCATCGGTTGAACACGAACGTCTCTGGAATACTGGATCGCCCGCTTTCGCGGGCGATGACAGCGGAGCTGATGGAAACAGTGCGTGGGATGGGCAGAGCGGCGAGAACCTCGCCTATTCCTGGATCCCGTAACGGTGCAGGTCGTTGCCGTGGGTGTCGAGCCAGTTCTTGGCGCGCGTGACCGACGCGCAGACCTTGTCGACCACCCGCCAGAACCGCGCCGAGTGGTTCATCTCGACGAGATGCGCGACCTCATGCGCGGCGAGATAATCGAGCACGAAGGGCGGCGCCAGGATCAGCCGCCACGAGAACGACAGCGAGCCGGCCGAGGTGCATGAGCCCCAACGGCTGGACTGATCGCGAATCGAGATCCGCCGCACCCGCACGCCGAGTTCCGCGGCATGCAGGGCCGCCGCCTTCTGCAAGTCCTTGCGCGCCTCGCGCTTGAGGAAGTCATGCACCCGGCGGTCCATGTGCTCGACACCGCCGGCGACGCAGAGGACCTTCTCGCCGCTGTCCCGCGTCTCGGTCCACACCGTGCCGCGCTCGCCCGAGCGATGCACCAGCCGATGCGGCACGCCGCGCAACGGCACCACAGTGCCGGGCTGGAACGGCGCCGCCTTCGGCAATCGGCCAAGACGGGCGGCGATCCAGCCGCCATGAACGTTGGCGAACTCCTTGGCTTCGACGATCGTGCCGCGCGGCGGCATCGTCAGGATCGCTTCACGATCGGTCGGATGGATCCGAAGCGTATAGCGGCGCGCACGCCTGTGCCGGCGCAACCTGACGGTGAAAAACTGGGAGCCGTGTCTGACCAATACGGTCGCGGGTTCGGCAGGCCGCCGATAGAGGAGCGCGCGAGTAGCCATGTCTGAAAGTCCGGGGAGCAGGAGTTCGCCCGAACTTTGCCATATCCGCCGCCAGGGAAAGCGCTCGGCGCAAAAACAAATCATTTGCCCAATATACAGGGGTCGGCCGTTAACTGACCTCTACCGGCTGGGGTCGGAACCGGATTTTTTCTGATGAATCTGAATGCCTAAAAAAGCCCATGAAATGAAATCTAATTCACCCCTTGAGCCTGACCTGATTTGAGAATCTTTTAGTTAAATCAACAGCTTGCGCGACCGCGAAAAACGCGGCCGGGGCGATACCTATTCGGCCGCGGCGACCAGAGAAAGCCGCGTATTGGCCGCCGAAACCATGAAATCGGAGATCCGCGGCACGATTTCGGAGCGGAAACGCGAGCCGTTGAACACGCCGTAGTGCCCGACGCCCTTCTGCACATAGTGCACGCGGCGATGGTTCGGAATCGAGGTGCAGAGCGCGTGCGTCGCCTCGGTCTGACCGAGACCGGAGATATCGTCCTTCTCGCCTTCCACCGTCATCAGCGCGACCCGGCGGATCTTCGACGGATCGACCGGCTTGCCGCGATGGGTCATCTCGCCCTTCGGCAGCGCGTGCTTGACGAACACGAGGTCGACGGTCTGCAGGTAATACTCGGCGGTGAGATCCATCACCGCGAGATATTCGTCATAGAATTCGCGGTGCTTGTCGACGAGATCGCCGTCACCCTTCACCAGATTGGCGAACAGCGCCTTGTGCGCGTCCATGTGCCGATCCAGATTCATGCTGATGAAGCCATTGAGCTGCAGGAAGCCCGGGTAGACGTCGCGCATCACGCCGGGATGCGGGAACGGCACCTTGGTGATGACGTTGTTGCGGAACCACTCGATGCCGCGCTCTTCCGCGAGGTTGTTGACCGCGGTTGGATTGCGGCGGGTGTCGATCGGGCCGCCCATCAGCGTCATCGACAGCGGCACGAACGGGTCGTTGTTGGCTTCCATCACGGAAACCGCTGCAACGACAGGCACCGAAGGCTGGCACACCGCGATGATGTGCATGTTGCCGCCGAGCGCGTGCAGCATCTCGATGACGTAGTCGACGTAGTCGTCGAGATCGAATCGGCCGGCCGCGAGCGGCACCATGCGCGCATCGGCCCAGTCGGTGATGTAGACCTCATGCGTCGGCAGGAACGCCTCGACCGTGCCGCGCAGCAGCGTCGCATAGTGGCCGGACATCGGCGCCACGATCAGCACCCGCGGCTGCGGCGAGCGCAACGGGCGCGTCAGCTTGCGATCGAAATGCAACAGGCGGCAGAACGGCTTTTCCCAGACCGTGCGAACCTCGACCGCGGTGCGGATGCCATTGACCTCAGTGGTCGGCAGGTTCCAATCCGGCTTGCCGTAGCGGCGCGTGGTGCGCTCGAACAACTCGCAGCCGGCGGCGATCGATTTGCCGAACTCGGTGTGCGTCCACGGATTGAGCGGGTTCTGAAACAGGATCTTGGTGGCGTCGGTCACGGCGCGTGCCGGATTGAGCGACGCCTGCGCCATTTCGTACATCCAGTACAACGGCGTCGTGAATGCCGGACCGCCTTCCGCCGCTAGTGGCGGGGCACCGCCAAATTCACCGATGGGCATAGTATTTTCAGACCCCTGTTTGCGCCGCAATATTCTGACCGCTGCGCAACAATGCGTCAATGCGCCGCGAGCCCAATGTGGGGTCGATATCGGGCTAAAACACCGAGAATCCACGGGAAAGTGACATTTATTCACCACCTGACAGCAGCGACCCATGCCGCTTCGCGCTCTGCAAAAGGGCAAGGAAGACCGCAAAAGAGGCAGCGAACAGGATGGCGTTGATGGCGAGCGCCCAAGCCATCAGGTCGGCGCGGAAGACGTGATCGATCAGCAGCGACCGCATGCCTTCGAACACATAGGTCGGTGGCAGCGTCCAGGCAACATATTGCAGCCAGTCCGGCAGCACCTCGACCGGATAGTAGATGCAGGCGAGCGGCATCACCGCGAACATCAGCGTCCAGACGATGCTTTCCGCCCCCAGCCCGTTGCGCAGCACGAGACCCGAGGCAAACACGCCGACCGACCAGCTGGTGAAGATCAGATTGCAGAAGAACGCGATCAGCGGCAGCCCGATGGCGTAGAAATTGAAGCCGAAAAAGAACAGCGCCAGCAGCGTCATCGGGATCACGCCGATGGCGAGCCGGATCAGGCTCATGATCATCAGCGAGAGCAGGAATTCGATCGGCTTCAGCGGGCTCATCATCAGGTTGCCGAGATTGCGCGCCCACATCTCTTCGAGGAACGAGATCGAGAAGCCGAGCTGGCCGCGAAACAGGATGTCCCACAGGATCACCGCGCCGATCAGCGTGCCGCCCGCCTTGGCGAAGAAGCCGGACGTCTGCGAGATGTAGTTCTGAAGGAAGCCCCAGGTGATGATCTGCAAGGCGGGCCAGTAGATCAGCTCCAGCAGCCGCGGCCATGATGACATCAAGAGATACCAATAGCGCAGCACCATCGCATTGATGCGATGCAGGGAAATGCCGCGCGGCTGATGGCTGACGATCTCACTCATGCGCGCCCTCCCGCACCCGTCCGCGGGCCACGTCGAGGAACACCTCCTCCAGCGTGTCGCGGTTGTAGCGCGCCATGATCCGCTCCGGGCTGTCGTCATCCTCGATCTTGCCGCGCTTCATGATGATGACGCGGTCGCAGAGCCGCTCGACCTCCAGCATGTTGTGCGACGCCAGCAAGATGGTCGCGTTATGGGTCTTGCGATAGGTCTCGAGATGCTCGCGCACCCAGTCCGCGGTGTCAGGATCGAGCGATGCGGTCGGCTCGTCGAGCAGCAGCAGGTCCGGCTCGTTGATCAGCGCCTTGGCCAGTGCGACGCGGGTCTTCTGCCCGGCGGAGAGCTTGCCATTGGAGCGGTCGAGGAATTCGGTGAGATCGAGATCGGCGGCGAGCTGATCGATCCGCTCGCGGAGATGCTTCACGGCATAGAGCCGGCCGAAAATCGTCAGGTTCTGCCGCACGGTGAGCCGCATCGGCATGTCGACATAGGGGCTCTCGAAATTCATCCGGCCGAGCACGTCGTAGCGCTGCTCGGGGATTTTGGCGCCCAGCACCGCGACGCTGCCCGAGGTCGGCAGCACCAGCCCCATGATCATTGCAATCGTCGTGGTCTTGCCGGCGCCATTGCCGCCGAGCAGGCCGGTGATGCTGCCGCGCGCGATGCGGAAGGAGATATCGTCGACCGCGCGGGTGGTCTTGTAGACTTTGACCAGGTGCGCGACGTCGATCGCGGCCGATCCGTCCTGATCGGCCGCGGGCGCTCGGTTAGGCGCTTGCGCCGGACCTGTCCCGCTCTGTTGCATATGGCCGTCATTGAGCCATTGCGACAATAAGCGCAAGGCTTCGGCCGCGTCCTTGCGCTAAGTCGCGAATTTGTGCGCCGCCCACAGCACAGCTAAAGTCAAGGCATGACCGACTTCGCTTCCGATTTCCGCCAACCCCGCCGCTATGTCCGCCTGGATACGATCCTGCGGCTGCGCTGGCTCGCCGCGCTCGGCCAGCTGGTTGCGATCTTCATCGTGGCACAGGGACTGGAATTCGACGTTCCGATTGTCCCCTGCGTCACCATCGTGACCTTCTCGGCGCTGCTCAATCTGGGGCTGCAGGTCGCGTTCAACCCGATGCAGCGGCTGGAGCCGGTCTATGCCGCGGCGCTGCTCGCGATCAACATCGTCGAGCTCGGCGGCCTGCTTTACTTCACGGGCGGCTTGCAGAACCCGTTCTCGTTCCTGTTCCTGGCACCGGTGTTGATCTCGGCCACGGTGCTGCCGATCCGGCTGACCATCGCGCTTGGCTGCCTTGCGGTCGCCTGCGCTTCGGCGCTGTTCTTCTACCATCTGCCGTTGCCCTGGGATAACGACGACCCGCTGGTGCTGCCGCCGATCTATCTGATCGGCGTCTGGCTCTCGATCCTGCTCGCGATCGGCGTCACCAGCCTTTATGCCTTCCAGGTGACCGAGGAAGCCCGCCAGCTCTCCGATGCGCTCGCCGCGACCGAGCTGGTGCTGACGCGCGAGCAGCATCTGACCCAGCTCGACGGCCTTGCCGCCGCCGCCGCGCACGAACTCGGCACCCCGCTGTCGACGATCTTCCTGATCTCGCGCGAGCTCGAGAAGACGGTGCATGACCCGGCCATCACCGGCGACCTCAAGACGGTGCGCGAACAGGCGCAGCGCTGCCGCGACATCCTGAGTAAGATTGCGCAATTGTCATCGAGCGGCGCGCCGTTCGACAACATGAAGCTGTCGACCCTGATCGAGGAGGCGGTGGCGCCGCATCGCGATTTCGGCATCAACATCAAGGTGCGGCTTGCTGTCGCAGCAACGCGCGAACCGGTCGCCGCGCGCAATCCCGCCATCCTCTATGGCGTCGGAAACATTCTCGAAAATGCGGTCGATTTCGCCCACCAGACCGTCGAGGTGAACGCGTGGTGGAACGCGGAAACCATCGAGATCGTCGTCTCCGACGACGGTCCGGGCATCGCGCCTGACATGCTGAAACGGATCGGCGAGCCCTATTTGTCGCGCCGCCGGGGCGCAGATGAGGCCCAAAATGCCCGTGGTGGCCTGGGCTTGGGCGTTTTCATCGCAAGGACGCTGCTGGAACGGACCGGAGCCAAGGTGTCGTTTACCAATCGCACCTTCCCCGATCACGGCGCCGTGGTGCAGATCGTCTGGCCGCGCGAGCGTTTCGAGGAATCGGCTGGAGACACAGAGACGTCATCTTAAGAACGGTTCTTAATCGCACCTCTGGCATTACGGATGCAGCCACCGCGACTTTCGGCTGCCTTGGCAGCGCCCCAGTGCAACCCCATATTTGGGCGGTCTATCACAGGGAAAAATGGATCGTGAACGCAATCGCTGAACTGAATGACCATGCTGACAAATCGCTCCTCATTGTCGAGGATGACAAGCCGTTCCTGGAACGTCTGTCGCGCGCGATGGAGACGCGGGGCTTCTCGGTGAAGTCATGCGATACGGTGTCGGACGGCATCGCCGAGATCGGCCGCGCTGCTCCGGCTTTCGCGGTCGTCGACCTCCGCCTCGGCGACGGCAACGGTCTGGACGTCGTCTCGGCGTTGAAGCGCAAGCGCCCCGAGGCGCGCGCCATCGTGCTGACCGGCTACGGCAACATCGCCACCGCCGTCACCGCGGTGAAGATGGGCGCCGTCGACTATCTGTCGAAGCCCGCCGATGCCGATGACGTCGTAGCTGCGCTGCTTGCGACCGGCACCGAGAAATCCGAGCTGCCGGCCAATCCGATGTCGGCGGACCGCGTGCGCTGGGAGCATATCCAGCGCATCTACGAAATGTGCAACCGCAACGTCTCGGAGACCGCGCGCCGTCTCAACATGCACCGCCGTACCTTGCAGCGCATCCTCGCCAAGCGCGCCCCGCGCTAAGCGATCGGTTCATTTGGTTTCGCGATGGCCGGGCCTTGCCCGGCCATTTGCTTTTTGTGGGGTGCTGCGTAGGCGCTCTTGTAGGGTGGGCAAAGGCGCTCTTGCGCCGTGCCCATCATCACGAGCCGTGCAAGACGTGGTGGGCACGCTTTGCTTTGCCCACCCTACGACTTCACCTATCCCGTCATCCTGAGGTGTGAGCGGAGCGAGCCTCGAAGGATGAACAACCCCGGTGGTGGCCGTGCATCCTTCGAGACGCGCTCCTGAGGATGACGGATCACTGCTTCTAAAACTCATGTCCCTGCGGATCGACCAGGCGGTTGATCCGCTGCGCCGCGGCCATCGCAAACCGCACCGTCATCGCCTTGCGTGTCGCCGCCGGCAGACGATGCTCCGGCGCCTCGCAATGCAGATGCGCGCCATAGGCGTCGGCGATGATCAGGCCGGTATCGACCGGAAAGATCTCGCACGGCAGATCCTGCGTGAAGGCGAAGAACAGCCGGTCGCAATGCATCCGGTAGTCCTGCCATTTCTGGTCGGCGCGCAGATCCTCGACCGATGACTTGATCTCGACAATCCAGATCTCGCCGCGCTCGTTCAGCGCGACCAGGTCCGCCCTGCGGCCGGACGGCAGCAGCAATTCGCTGATGCAGGAAAATCCGAGCGATCTCAGAAGCCTCGCGGTGCCGCGCGCGATCGCAAGCGCGGTCTCCGACTGGCGTCGGTCGGGCGCGGGCACAAGCGCGATCTGGCGGGCGTTCGATTCCATTGAACGAAGACTAGCCGATTCCTTACCTCAACGGCAGCGCCGGAATCGGCCGCAAATTCGCGAGGAAGCCGCCTTGGTTTCGGCCTCAAGCCACCGCGAAGCCGAAGGAACCTTGGTTCCGAGGGACGAAACCACTGGAGAGAGACCCATGCGGTCACGCATCACACTTCGCTCGTTCGTCTTCGCTCTCGCAACCCTTCCGTTCACAGCCGGACTGTCCTCGGCCGTCGCCAAGCCCGTGGTCGAGGTCGCCTTCGTGCTCGACACCACTGGCTCGATGGGCGGATTGATCGAGGGCGCCAAGCGCAAGATCTGGTCGATCGCGACCGCGATCGTCGATTCCAATCCCGATGCCGACATCAGGATGGGCCTGATCGCCTATCGCGACATCGGCGATGAGTATGTGACCAAGAAGGTCGAGCTGACGCGCGACATCCAGGATCTTTACGCCAATCTGCTGGAATTGAAGGCGCGCGGCGGCGGCGACTGGCCGGAGAGCGTCAACGAGGCGCTCGATGTTGCCGTCAACAAGATGCGGTGGACGCAGGGTCGCGACAGCACGCGCATCGTGTTCCTGGTCGGCGATGCCCCGCCGCACATGGATTATGCGCAGGACACGAAGTATCCGGTCACGCTTGCGGTCGCCAAGCAGAAGGACATCATCGTCAACGCCGTGCTCGCCGGCAACGCCGAGGATACCGCGCTCGTGTGGCGCGATATCGCACAGCACGGCAATGGTGAGTTCATCCCGATCCCGCAGGATGGCGGTCAGATCGTCACCATCGAGACGCCGTACGACGGGGACATCATCATCCTGCAACGCGAGATCAACGGCACCGTGATTCCCTACGGGCCGCGCGCGATGCAGAAGCGCACGGAATCCAAGACCCAGCAGCTCGCGAGCGTCGCGGCGGCTTCGCCGGCCCGCGCCTCGGAGATGGCGAGCTTCATCAACAAGCGTGCCAAGGTGACGTCGGAGGCGGTCACCGGCGACGGCGACCTGGTCGCCGACGTCGCGGCCGGCCGCAACGACATCGCCAAGGTCAAGGACGAGGATCTGCCCGACAATCTCCGCGCCATGAAGCCCGAGGCGCGCACCGCTGAGATCGACAAGCAGATCGCCCAGCGCAAGGCGCTGAACGAGAAGCTCGCCGCGCTGGTCGCCAAACGCGACAAATACGTCGCCGAGCACCGCAAGAGCGCGCCGAAGGCATCATCGTTCGATCGCGTGGTCGAGGATACGCTGAAGGCGCAGATCAAGCGGTAGGGACTGGACCACAGTCTCTCCATTCCCTCTCACTCGTTGACATCCATCGGCGGGCCGAGGATCACGCCCTCATTGGCGCGCAGGTCGAGCACGCCTTCGACCTTCTCGCCCTGCCGGTCCATCAAGGTCGACAGCAGAACCTCGTTGCTGAAGCCGATGGCGCTGGAGGAGACCGACGCGGGCGCGGCGCCGAAATTCAGCGCGATCACCGCGACGCCCTCGGCGCTGCGCCGACGGTAGAGCAGCACATCGCCGTGCGCGGCAACCGGCTCATAGCTGCCATGGACGAGCTGCGGCAGCTTTCGCCGCAGCGCGATCAGCGCCTTGTAGAGGTTGAGGATCGACGCCCGCTCCGCCTCGAGGCTTGCGACGTTGTCGCTGGCGAAGTCCTGCGCCAGCGGCAGCCATGGCCTTGCGGTTGAGAAGCCGGCATGGCGCTCGGCGCTCCATTGCATCGGGGTGCGGCAGCCATCGCGGCCGACGCCGATGCCAGGCACGTTCGTCTCGAAGGGATCGCGCACCTCGTGCGGCGCGATCGCAACCTGGTGCATGCCGATCTCGTCGCCGTAATAGAGCGTCGGCGTGCCGCGCAGCGTCAGCAGCAGCATCGCCGCGACCGGTGCCTGCGCGGGTCCCACCCGGCTCGCCACCCGCGGCCGGTCGTGATTGCCGAGCACCCAGTTCGGCCATGCGCCCGGCGGCAGCGCCTTCTCGTAATCGGCGATGATCTGCTCGACCGCGCGCGCGCTCCACAAGGTCGACAGCAGCGCGAAATTGAACGGCATCTGTGCGCCGCGCAGATCGTTGCCGTAATAGGCGACCAGCCGATGCAGCGGCAGATAGATCTCGCCGATCAGCACGCGATTGTCGAACTCCTCGGTGACGCCGCGCATCTCGGTGATGACGGCGTGGACCTCGAGTTGATCGGTCGAATATTGCGTCAGCACCTTCTCGTGCGGCGGCCGGTCTTCGCGGTAATGCGGGTTCGGCGGGTTGTCGCGGAATTCGGCATCCTTGATCAGGTGCCAGATCACGTCGACACGAAAGCCGTCGACGCCCTTGCGCAGCCAGACGCGCATCACCTCATAGATCGCGTCCCTGACCTCGCGATTGCGCCAGTTGAGATCCGGCTGCTGCGCGAGGAAGGCGTGATAGTAATACTGGCCCGAAGCCTCGTCATAGGACCAGGCGCTGCCGCCGAACTCCGACAGCCAATTGTTGGGCGGACCGCCATCCGGCGCCGGATCGCGCCAGATGTACCAGTCGCGCTTCGGATTATCGCGCGAGCTCTTCGCCTCGATGAACCAGGCATGCTGATCGGAGGTGTGATTCGGCACCAGATCGAGGATCAGCTTGAGGCCGGCATCGTGAGCGGCCGCAACCAGCGTGTCGAAATCCTCCATCGTTCCGAACAGCGGATCGATGCCGGTGTAATCGGAGATGTCGTAGCCGAAATCGGCCATCGGCGAGGTGAAGATCGGCGACAGCCAGACCGCGTCGACGCCAAGCTGCGTCAGATAAGGCAGCCGCGCAAGGATGCCCCTGAGATCGCCGACACCGTCGCCGTCGCTATCCTGGAACGAGCGCGGATAGACCTGATAGAAGATGCCGCGCCGCCACCAGTCCCTGTTGTCCTGGTCCATCCGATTCCCCCTCGCTCGTCGCCCCGTGTCCCCGGGGTTGTCCGCAGGTTCAGGGATGACGCACAATTCGGGACAGAAAAATGGCGCTGCAGCGCGTCAGTGGCGGGCCATCGCCAGCTGATAGATGGTGATCAAGACCTCAAACAGGATCAGGAAGACGATGATCAGCTCCAGCCGCAGCGAACGGCCGGTGTCGATGATGTCGGTCAGGACCTGCGCGGTCTCGGCGACGACCGCGAGCTTGCGGTTCAGCGATTCCGCACGCTCCTTCAACTCATACTCGTCCTCGAGCCGGGCATAGAGCCGCTCGAGCTGGGGCTTGTCCCAGAGGATGTCGGGCTTCTCCGACACCTCGACCGGGCCAGCCACGCGATGCCGCACCAACAGCGCGTTGCCGATGTGCTTGAGGATCGCAACGCGGCCACCATCCACCCGGCCGCCCTTGGCGAGCTCGCGCGCCAGCGGCTCGGTGGTGTCGAACACCGCCCGCACCTCGCGTTCATGCCGCGCCAACACCACGCTTTTCGCCAGCGCCTCACCGACCAGGATCAGCCGCTCGGGCGACAGGCTCTGCAGATAGATCGGGCCGCCCGGCGGAATCTGGTCCTCCTTCTCCGCGGCGACCTCGATGATCGCGATCTCCTCCTCGCGCCGCGCGAACAGGCCGGTCATGCGCGACTGCAGGCTGCGCAGGAATTCATCCTCCTCGAGCGCATTGAGGCCGATCAGGACCACGACGCCGTAGCGGAACAGGATCGCCACACCATTGTCATTGACACGAAACGCCAGCGGCGTCGTGGCCAGCACGTCGCCGCGCTCGAGGCCGGACGTGTTGATGCGGTCCGCGACGAAGAACGCGCGGGCTGTGGTCCGGGGGCCGCCGAGCGATGAGTTGGGAGCCTGGGTCATGAAGTTCCGGACTGCGATGGCTTGACGCGTGTAGCGAGCAACCGCGTACCGGCCTGCTCATGAATTGTTCTGTTGGACCTTATCACGGTCCGTTTTGAGATCACACGCCGGGGCAGGCGCATGTCCCGTGCGTGTTGACGGCATTGCCGGGAAGCCTATGGTGCCCCCATGACCGAGACAACCGAGACCAAACCGAAGGCTGGCGCGATCATCGTGCCGGTGACGCTGTTCGAGCAGAACTGCACCATCATCTGGCACGAGCCGACCAAGAAGGCCGTGGTGATCGACCCCGGCGGCGACGTCGCAAAGATCCAGGCTGCGATCAAGCAGACCGGCGTCACCGTCGAGAAGATCTGGCTGACCCACGGCCATATCGACCATGTCGGCGGTGCCGCCGAATTGCGCGACGCGCTGCAGGTCAAGATCGAGGGCCCGCACATCGCCGACAAATATCTGCTCGACAACGTCGTCTCGAGCGGCGAGCGCTTCGGCATGACCGGGATGCGCAATTTCGGCCCTGACCGCTGGCTCGATGAGGGCGATCAGGTCTCGATCGGCGACCTCACCTTCGACATCCTGCATTGCCCCGGCCATTCGCCGGGCAGCGTGGTGTTCTTCAACAAGGAGCTGCGCTTCGTCCATGTCGGCGACGTCTTGTTCGCCGGCTCGGTCGGGCGCACCGACCTGCCCGGCGGCAGCCATCCGACATTGATCCAGTCGATCAAGGAGAAGCTGCTGCCGCTCGGCGACGATGTCGGCTTCATCTGCGGCCATGGCGCCGGATCGAGCATCGGCCAGGAGCGGATGACAAATCCGTTCCTGACCGGCGAGATGTAGCTACTTCATCAACCCCGCGGCGGTCAGCGCCCGCGTGATGACGGCGCCGACGTCGACGCTCTTGCCTCCCCGCTTGCGCGGCCGGTCGCTTTTGCGGCCGGATACGGGCTTCGGATCGGTCTCGGGCTCGGCCGCAGGCACCGGGATCGTCATCGAGATCGTGTCGGCATTCTCGCGCGGCACGCCGGTCGGCGCGGTATGCGGCTGACGGACCTTGTCGGTCAGACCGAAGAACGTCGCGATGTGATAGGACGAGGAGATTCCGGCCTCGATCAGGAACGCACCCTCCACACCATAGCGCTCGTCATTGTCGGCAAGTCCGAGCGGCGTGCCATGCGCCATGTCGGTGATCGAGTAGGATTCGACCAGCGTTTCGCCATCGGCGTTCCACCACACCTCGCGCGGATGGCCGTCGATATCCGACTTCGACATCGCAGCAGGCGGCAGGCCGTGCACGTCGAGCCACTGCCGCACGATCGCATCGGCATTGCCGGGATGCACGGTGCGGTCGGCGCTGCCGTGCCACACCGAAATCTTCGGCCATGCGCCGCTGTGCGCGGACGCGTTGCGGACCAGGCCGCCGAGCTCCGGCGCGGACAACGCGCTCGCATGCATCATCGCCTGCAACGCCTCGCGCAGATCGGTGGCAACACCGAACGGCAGGCCGGCGATGATGGCGCCGGCCGCGAACACATCCGGATAGGTCGCGAGCATGACGGACGCCATCGCGCCGCCGGCGGACAGTCCCGTCACATAGACACGCTTCGGATCGATCTCATGCGCGCCGACCATATGCGCGATCATCTGCCTGATCGAGGCGGCCTCGCCCTGATCGCGCGCGATGTCCTGCGGATTGAACCAGTTGAAGCAGGTGTTGGCGTTGTTGATAGCCTGCTGCTCCGGCATCAGCAGCGCAAAGCCGTAATGCGCCGCAAGCGCCGACCAGCCGGTGCCGAGATCGTAGGACGCTGCGGTCTGGCCGCAGCCATGCAGCACCACGACGAGCGCGGGTGACCGCGCGAGCTGCGCGGGCACGAACGAATACATCTTCAGATCGCCGGGGTTGGCGCCGAATTCGGTCGTCTCGACGAGCGGCGTCGGCACGGCCGGCGCAAATGCGCTCAAGCCGCTGAACGCGTTCATCTTGGGCAGATGACGCAGAAATTCGACGTTGTTGACCAGGGACAACAGCAACTCCTGAGGTGATTTATTCTTCTGTGTCACCCGATCAGATAATTGCTGCACTGCGAAATGAAAAGGCCGTGTGCTGTCTTTCCCTGCGGAATTGTGAGAATCGGCGTTAACGCCTGATCGCGATGCGGGCTGGGTGAAATAGTTGCCTTAGCACCCTGTTTGAGCATGAACTTTTCGAAAGACCGCGCCATGCGTCGTCGGATTCATGCGCTGGCGCGGCGCATCCATGACAGAAATGCGGCTGAAATAATGATCGACAGCACAAACAATGCGCATGCCGTAAACAGCGCCAGACGCGCCGATGTCGCGCTCTCGACGGCGAAGAAAACCGCGCCGATCGCGGCAACCCCGGCCGCGTTGCCGATCTGCGTCGTGGTGCCATACATGCCGGAACCGGCGCCGGCGCTGGCGGGTTTCACGCTCGACAGCACCGCGCTGGACAACGGCGCCATCACCAAGCCCTGCCCGTAGCCGAAAATTACAAGCACCAGCGCGAGCAGCAGCGCCGATGGTGCCGTGACGGTCTGAACCGTCGCAACCAGCACCGCGATCCCGACGATCTGCAAGGCGCAGCCCTCGATCAGCACCAGCGTGCCGCGATGCCGGGCGCGCGCGCCGCTGTGACGCGAGGCGATCACGAAGGTCAGCGCCAGCGGCACGAACACCAGGCCGGCCTGCAGCGGCGGAATCTGCAAGCCCTTCTGCATGAACATCGTCATGATCAGGTAGAACGACAGATTGGCGAAGAAGAAGAAAAACACTGCGACCAGGCCGCGCATGAACGCCACATCCGCCAACAGCGACAGGTCGATCAGCGGCATGCCGCCGCGGCGCGCGACGCTACGCTCGAGCCGCACGAAGGCCGCGATCACGGCAACGCCCGCGGCCATCACCAGCCACACAAACGGCGACCATTGCAGATCGTGACCGAACAGCAGCGGGCCAATCAGGCACAGCAGGCCCGCGAACAGCACGATCGCGCCGGGAATATCGAGCCGCGTGCCGGCGCGGCGTGGCACCGTCGGCATGATCTTCAGCCCAGCCGCGATGATGATGACGCCGAACGGCACGTTGACGAAGAACACCGCGCGCCAGCCGAGCCCGGCGAGATCGAGCGTCACCAGCACGCCGCCGAGCGCGAATCCGGTGACGCCGGCGAGCCCCAGCACGATGCCGTAGATGCCGAACGCCCGCGCCCGCGCCGCATCGGAGAACAGCAGATGCAGCGTCGCCAGCACCTGCGGCACCATCAGCGCCGCGGTCGCACCCTGCGCCAGCCGTGCGATGATCAGCTCCGGGCCGGACTGCGCGAGGCCGCACCACAGCGAGGTCACCGAGAAGCCTGCGACGCCGGCGATGAACACGTTCCTTGTGCCATGGATATCGCCGAGCCGACCGCCGGTGACCACCAGCGTGGCATAGGCGATCAGATAGATCGCGATCACGGCCTCGATCTGTGCCGGCGTGGCGTGCAGCTCCGCCGCAATGGTCGGGATCGCGACGTTGACGATGAAGGCATCGACGCCGAACATGAATTGCGCCGACACCACGATCGCAAGCACCCACCAGCGGCGGGAGGTCTCCGCGCGCGTCGAAACGATCTGGTGCATGCCCTGTCCTGCCCGAAATGACGTGATGGTCGACATCAGCAGATTCCGGTCATTGGCTCGATTACCTCGGACGTAAGCGTTGGTTCACGGGCGCGTCATCCACGGCCATCCCGCACCTGCCCGCGCTCCGCCGCGCGATTTGCGTTGATGCGCTGGGAAACATTCCGGACGGCGGCAATCGCCGCCGATTTGCGCAACAACCATGCGGGTGCCGCAACCCCCAAGCATTGCCTTGCCGGGGGCCACCCCGTAGGTTGGCGGAAAGCCCCCGATAACAAAAAGCCGGAGAGAACGACCTATGGCGCGCCTCAAGTTCGGAGCCTTCCTCGCCCCGCATCACCCGATCGGCGAGCATCCGATGCTGCAATTCCGCCGCGACCTCGATTTCGTCGAGCAGCTCGACGCGCTCGGTTACGACGAATTCTGGTGCGGCGAGCATCATTCCTCGGGCTGGGAGACCATCGCATCGCCGGAGATGTTTTTGGCCGCCGCCGGCGAGCGCACCAAGCGCATCAAGCTCGGCACCGGCGTGATCTCGCTGCCCTACCACCACCCCTTCAACGTCGCGCAGCGCATGGTGCAGCTCGACCACATGACCGGCGGCCGCGCCATTTTCGGCTCGGGCCCCGGCGCGCTGGCCTCCGACGCCCATACGCTCGGCATCGACCCGATGACCCAGCGCGACCGCCAGGACGAGGCGATCGCGGTGATCCGCCGCCTGTTCAACGGCGAGCGCGTCACCGCCAAGACCGACTGGTTCGAGATGCACGACGCGGCATTGCAGATCCTGCCGCTGCAGGAGGACATGCCGTTCGTGGTGGCCTCGCAGATCTCGCCGTCGGGCATGACGCTGGCCGGCAAATACGGCATCGGCATCATCTCGCTCGGCTCGATGTCGACCCAGGGCCTGATGGCGCTGCCGCAGCAATGGCAGTTCGCCGAGGACGCCGCCGCGAAGGCCGGCACCACGGTGAGCCGTTCCAACTGGCGCGTGCTGCTGTCGTGGCACATCGCCGAGACCCGCGAGCAGGCGCGGCGCGAGGCCGGCGCCGGGCTGCTGCGCTGGCACAACGAATATAATGTCGGCACCTTGATGCGGCCGGGCCTGACCGCATATGCATCGGCGGACGAAGCCGTCGACAAGACCGCCTTCGTCGAAGGCGCGGCGTCGACCATCGGCACGCCGGATGATCTGATCAAGATGATCAAGAACCTGGTCGATGTCTCCGGCGGCGTCGGTTCGATCATCGGCTTCGCCCATGACTGGGCCAATCCCGAAAACACCCGCCGCAGCTGGGACATGGTCGCGCGCTATGTGGTGCCCGAGATCAACGGCTATATCGACGGCCTGCGCCGGTCGCGCCAGTTCCTGATCGACAACCGCGCCGTGTTCGAGCGCGCCGGCCAGGCCGTGATGGCCAAGATCATGCAGAACGACAAGGCCGCCGCCGCCCTCCAGCAAACCGGCACCGGCCGCGTCGCGATCCCGGCCGTGAATGCGCCGGATCTCGCCAAGGAAGCGGCGAAGCAGAAGGCGTGATGTGCGGCCTCGCGCCAGAGGGCGGTGGGAAGGCACATCGCGCCGCATCCACCGCCGTCGTCCCGGCGAAGGCCGGGACCCATAACCACAGGGTTGAGTTGGTGAGGAAAGCTGTTGCTCCAGCGTCGCGCAACAATTGAGATTTGGGGTAATGGGTTCCGGCCTTCGCCGGGACGACGCTGAAATTGTTGCGCTGGCTGTCGCAGCGCTACGCCACCGCTCCGATCCCCACGACATCAATGCCGTCGACGCGGCCGCGGATCGGCAGTCGGCCGAGATCGCTCAGCGGAAATGGCGGCGGGGCGGCGAAACGGGACATCGCCGCGCGTGAGGCGAGGAAGCCGCCATCGACCTTGCGGCTCAGCTCCTCCAGCCGCGCCGCGGTGTTCATCACGTCGCCGTTGAACACGATGGCGCGCTTGACGTCGCCGATCTCGCCGACGATCACCGGGCCGAAATGCAGGCTGCCGCGGATCTGCGGCACGGCGCCGAATTCGCGCTCGAACTGCGGCGCCGCCTTTTGCAGCGCGCGGCGCATCGCCACGAAACAGCGCAGCGGCCGGCAATCGACCGCGCCGCTCTGCTCCGGCCAGGTCACGATGATCTCGTCCCCGACATAGTTGAGCACCTCGCCGCGATAATCGACCACGGACTGCGTCAGCAGGCGGAAGGTACGGTCGAGGAAGCGATGGATGCCGATGCCGCCGAGCCGCTCGGCGAGCCCGGTGGATCCTGCGATGTCGACGAACAGCACGAAGCGGTCTTCCTCGACCGGCGCGTGATAGCGCCCGGTGACGAAATTCAGGAGCGCGCGCGAGCCGATCAGGTTAGCGACGCCGAATCCCAGATTGATCAGCACCGAGACGATCGCGGAGCGCGCAAAACTCGACCAGAAATCCTGCAGCGAATCCTGCGGCGTCACCCCGACGATGCGTTCGCCCGGCTGCAGCAGCTGGATGCCGATGATGATCGCCGCGTAGATTGCGCTGCGCACGGCCAGAGTGGGGAGGAAGGACAGGCGATTGAGCCAGTCCCAATCTTCAAGGACGAACAACTCGATCGAGCCGATCACGCCAGCAAGCAGCAATCCGTAGGTGATGCCGACCGTCAGCTGGGCGGCCCCGCCACCGAAAGCACCGAGCGTGATCGCAACGCCGGAAAGGATTCCGGCGACGAGGATGGCGACAAGACGTTGCAGCTTCCGCTCGAGCCTGGCGTTCATGCTTCCTGCCCCGGCGAGTATCCCAGCTACGTCCCCTGATCGAACGCCTTGCGCAGCGCGACGTAACCCGCCTGCTGCTGGCTCCAGTTGCGGCCGCCGGTGATCGCGCCGTCGACGACGAGGTCATGGCCGTTGATGAAGCTCGATTCGTCGCTCGCCAGGAACACCGCGGCATGCGCGATGTCGTCCGGCAGCCCTGCGCGCGGGATCGGCTGCGCCGCCTTGTAGACCTCGCGCATCACGTCCGAGGTCTTCTCTGCCGCTTCGGTCGACAACCCGAGCGCCTTGCCGAAAATGCCGGTGGCGATCGCACCGGGCGAGATCGAGTTGACGCGGATGCCGGACTCGCCGAGCTCCATCGCCACGCATTTGGTGAAGTGAATGACGGCGGCCTTCGCGGCGCCATAGACCATCGACGAGGAGAAGCCGGCGAGCCGGCCGGCGATGCTGCCATTGTTGATGATGCTGCCGGAGCCCTGTTTGCGCATGATGGGTGCAACATGCTTCATGCCGAGCATGACGCTGCGCACCAGGGTCGCCATCGCGGCGTCGAACCGCTCGACATCGAGGCTCTCGATGCCTCCGGTCTGCGCCGGGCCGCCGGCATTGTTGAACAGGCAATCGATCCGGCCGAACTTCTCGACCGCAAGCGCGATCAGCGCCTGCATCTGCTGCTCGACCGTGACGTCGGTCTGACGGAATACGCAGTTGCCGCCGAGCTGCTTCGCCAGCGCCTCGCCTTCCGCCGCGCGGCGGCCGGCGATCACGATCCTCGCGCCTTCAGCGACAAAGACCTCCGCCGTGCGCAACCCGATGCCGCTGGTCGCCCCCGTGATCACCGCAACCTTGCCGTCCAGCCGTCCCATGCCGGTCCCTCATCTTAGCGTCTGATGTGGCGGATATTCCCCAGCTGCTTCCACCAACGCAAGCGCGGGCGCGGTTAACCGCCGGCGAGGTCCATCTGTGACCAGAAGGCCACAACTGCGGTTTTTCGGTCGCAGCGGCCTTATTTTGGTTCGCCTGTTCACGTGAACTGGAACGACAGATGGCGAAGTGGATCGACGATTTCAGAGCGGGTTGGCGGGGCGATTCCCAGCCCTCGATGCTGCTTGCGGTCGTCTTCGCGGTGCTTTGTCTCGTTTTGGCCACGGCCGCGCGCTTCGGGCTCGCCCAGATCAGGCCCGACGTGTTCTTCACGCCCTATTTCCCGGCGGTCTTCTTTGCGACCGCCTTTGGTGGTTTCCGGATCGGGATCGCGACCGCGCTCGCCAGCGGCCTGCTCGGGGTGGTGCTCAATTTCAGCAGCTCGACCGTCGATCCGGCCCGCTTTGCGCTCCTGATGATCTTCTGGGTGGTGTGCGGCATCGCGATCTGGGGCGTCGAGCACTACCGTTCCATGGTGGCGCAACAGCGCGAGGTGTCCAGGCGGCTGCTCGAGGAGGAGCAGTACCGCAAGATCGTGGTCGATGAATTGCAGCACCGGCTGAAGAACAAGTCCTCGACCATCCATGCCGTGCTGCATCAGGCGCTGCAGGACCGGCCCGATGTCTGGCAGCGCATCGACCATCGTATCCGCGCGCTGTCGGCGACCGACGATCTGATCGCGCGGGTCGACGGCTATGGCTGCGATATCAAGGATTTGCTGCGCTCGGAGCTCGGACCTTACGGCCATGTGCGGTTCAATCTGAACGGCGAGCAATTGTTCCTGCCGGCCAAGCTCGCGGTCTCTTTGGCGCTGATCTTCCATGAGCTCGCAACCAACGCAGGAAAGTACGGCGCCTTCTCCTCGCCGCGCGGGTTGCTGCAAGTGTCATGGACGGTGGACGACGGCCGCCTCAACGTGATCTGGGACGAGACCGAGGGACCGGTGGTCGAGGCGATTGGCGAAGCCGGCTTCGGCACCAAGCTGTTGAAGTCGGCGCTGCGTCCGTTCGACGGCAAGACCGAGATCAGCTACCTGAAGACCGGCGTTCACTGCACCATGCAGTGCAAGCTGCCGAGCTGTTGATAAGTCGACTTTCCGGCACACGCGCATGATTGATGCAACCGCGCAGTGCGCAATCGCTTTCACCGGCGGCCAGAGCCGGCATTGATACTCTGTTAATGACGATTGCCGCGACGGCTTGCGAAAGCCGCCCGGGTCTCATTCTGTCACGGCATTTCGCAGGTCCGCTTAACCAAAACTACAACGGACTTTGCCAAGGTCGGCACATGCATAGTCTCACCAGAAACGATTTTCAGGCGGGCGCGGCAGCGACCGGCCAAGACGACATTTCCAGCAATGAATTGCGCGTCCTGCGCGATCTCCTCCAGCTGCTGCCGGCGGGCGTGACCGTCCAGGACGAGCAGGGCCAGTTCATCCTGGTGAACGAAGCCGCAGCGAGCCAGTTGCAGCTTGCCGCCAGCGCGACCCAGCCGCCGCCGGTCGACGAACGCCACGCCGCCAATCTCGACCTTTTGCGCAGCGGCCGTCCGGTGGTGCTCGAGGAAGTGCTGTCCTGCGGCGCCTCCAAATACGTGTTCCTCACCGCGCACCGACCGGTCCAGATTGCCGGCCGCAACCTCTTGATCTCGGCATCGACCGACATCAGCGAGCAGAAGGCGTTCGAGGACCAGCTGTTCCGCTCGGCCTATTACGACGAGTTGACCAGCCTGCCGACCCGCCGAGTGATCGAGCATCGCGTCAACGGCCTGATCCGCGACGATTCACAGAGCCATTTCGCGCTCGCCTTCCTCGACGTCGACAATTTCAAGCACATCAACGACTATTACGGCCACGCGATCGGCGATGCGCTGCTGGTGGAGCTGTCGAAACGGCTTGGCCTTGCGCTGCGCGACACCGACATCCTGTCGCGGATTTCCGGCGACGAGTTCCTGCTGCTGCTGAACCCGATCAGCGGCAATGACGAGGTCGCCGAATTCATCCATGTGATGCAGGAGCGGCTGAAGGCCCCGTTCTTCATCGAAGAATCCGAGATCTTCGCCTCGACCTCGATCGGCGTCAGCCTCTATCCCGTGCACGGCCGGAGCTACGAGGCGCTGCGCCAGAATGCCGACATCGCGATGTATCGGGTCAAGAACAACGGCAAGGGCTCGATCGCTTTCTTCGACAACAGCATGGAGCGCGAGGCGCTGGCGCGGATGAAGATCGAGCAGTCGCTGCGGCTGGCGATCCTGGAGAAGCGCTTCTGCTGCGCGTTCCAGGCCAAGGTCGATATCCGCACCCAGGAGGTCAAGGGCATCGAGGCGCTGGTGCGGCTGCGCGACGACGAGGGCGTGATCCAGGCGCCGGGCACCTTCATCGACCTCGCCGTGGAGCTCGGGCTGATCGACGAGCTGACGTTCCTGGTGCTGGCGGAGATCGTCAAGTCGATCGACCTGATCAACGACACGTTCGGCCCGACCGCGACGATCAGCATCAACGTAGCGGCCAAGCAGGCCGGCAATCTCGAATTCATGCGCCGCTTCGCGCGCGCGATCGAGGAGACCGGCTTCCCGAAGCGATTCATGATCGAGGTCACCGAGGATGCGTTCGTGACCCGGACGCATTTCCAGGACGAGATCCTGCCGATCCTGCGCGGCATCGGCGTCGGCATCTCGATCGACGATTTCGGCATCGGCTATTCATCGCTGTCGGCGCTGGCCGACATCACCGCGGACGAGATCAAGATCGACCGCTCCTTCATCACCGACATCCATCAGCGGCCGCGCAGCCAGGGCATCCTGCGCGCGATCGAATCGCTGAGCGAGGCGCTCGGCATGACCGTGATCGCCGAAGGCATCGAGTCCTACGAAGAGCTCACCTATCTGCAGGCGGCGACCAAGATCCGCTATGCGCAGGGCTATTATTTCGCCAAGCCGATCTTCCTCGAGGATTTGCGGCCCGCGACGCCGGTCGCCAGCGAGTCCCGCGCCAGCATGTCGGCGCGCCCGGCCCAGGAGGGCCGCCAGAGCTATTCGCGCGCCAGCGGCTTCAGACGGTAGGTAATCCTCCTCGCTTCGCCCCGCTTGCGGCAAGGTTATCGCATATAGCGCGCCCCCACGGGGCCGCGCTGCCAAAACATCGAAAACAACCCCATGCACAGTAGCCGGCGGCGCCGGCATTCGACATGGCACCTTGACATGTCGGGCAACTCAGCAGCATAATTCTATTATTCAGAACTTGCGCACGTCGCCCTGCACTACAGGAGATAGCCTTCTGCCGAGGTAGCCCCTCACCCAATCCTCCCCGCAAGAACGGGACGAGGGAGAAGACCACAGCCGAGATCTACCTCTCCAGCACCGGTAGCGGCGCCACGCCGTTGTTCGCGGCGCCGGCCTGCATCGTGATCAGTGTCATCGAGACCAGATCGTAGTAGCCCATGATGCCGATGATATCCATGATGCCGCGCTCGCCGAACTTCTCCAGCGCGGCCTTGTAGACGGCGTCCGAGACCTTCCTGTCGTGATAGAGCGCGCTGCCGAGGTCGTACAGCGCGACCTCGTCGTCCTTCATCCCTTCCGGCCGCGTGCCCTTGGCGATCGCGTCCGCGATCTTCGGATCGAGCCCGCCCTTCATCGCCAGCGGATAATGCGCCGACCACTCGTACTGCGCGGTCCAGTGCCGCGCCGTGATCAGGATCGCCATCTCGCTGAGCCGCGCCGGCAGCAAGGTGTTCCAGCGCAGATATTCCGACAGGTTCGACAGCTTCGGCGCCAGATCGGGGTTGCGGATATAGGCGCGGTAGGGCGGCGCGGTGAATTTGGCGTTGCGCGGCGGCGCGCTGATCATGTCGGCCCAGGCCTTTTGCGCCGGCGACAGTTCCTCGGCCTTGAGCGGCGCAAAACGCACGGCGTCCTCGGCGCGCGCGACCTGCACCGAAAATGCCAGCAGCACCAAACTCCCGGCTCCAACAATCCCTGCCCCAAATCTTTTTCTCATTGTCGTTCTCCCCTTTGAGGCGCGGCGCGCCCGGCCCGCACCCTACCGCGGCGCCGCGCGCCGGCCTATATTGGGGCTGGTGTCACGCGAAGGTGTCAGCCATGCAGCCTGTGTCTATCCTCCTGAACATCCTCTGGATCCTGATCGGCGGCGCGTGGATGGCGTTCGGCTGGCTGATCGCCGCCGTCATCATGGCAATCACCATCATCGGGCTGCCCTGGGCGCGCGCCGCCTTCAACATCGCGGTCTACACGCTGCTGCCATTCGGCTCGCGTGCGGTGCGCCGCGATGAAGTCACCGGCATGTCCGACATCGGAACCGGACCGCTCGGCGTGATCGGCAACCTGATCTGGTTCATCCTGGCCGGCTGGTGGCTCGCAATCGGCCATCTGATCACCGCGATCCTGCTCGCGGTGACGATCATCGGCATCCCCTTCGCCTGGGCACATCTCAAGCTTGCCGGCATCGCGCTGTGGCCGATCGGCAAGGTGATCGTGCCGGCGTAAGGCGGACCGGTCGGCGCGCGAGAGAGCGCGATGAGATTTGGTTGAATCTTCATCGCGCTCCAGCCCGTTGTTTGAGCGTGATCTTTTCGGAAAACCGCTCCGCAGTTTTCCGGATCATGCTCTAGAGCCAATCCTTCGTCGTTTGGGAGCAAGCCTGGTAGTCGCGCCGCCAGATAAATCCATGGCCGCCACACGGGGGCCGTGCGCGCGTGGTGGCGGGACATTCGTTCCTGACCCGCGCGCTGGTGCCCCAGCCGTCAATCACACAAGCGCCTGCTGAGGTCCTGTGGCAACCGTCGCCACATCCCTCCGCGGCATTGGCCGGGGTCAATCCGAGCAGCGCTGCCGTCGTTAGAACCGTGAGCAAACATGACTTCATGATGTCCTCCATCGTGCCGTCGGTGAGGATGCTTCATTCACGCTTCCACCCCTAGCGTATGCGACATCGACAGCGCTCACCACCGGGCACCGCGCACATTTTGGTGTTTGCAGCGTTGAGGGCGCGAGGGCCCGTCAGCTCGCCAGCGCGTCGACCTGGGCTTCGAGCGCTTCGATCACCATTGTCAGCGAGGCTGCCTTGCCCATCGTCCGCGAGATGATCGGCGCGCCGGACTGGAAGCCGGTCAGGCCCGCGATCATCATCACGGCGCGGACCCGCGCCTGCGCTGTCGTCAACTGCGCGCTCGAGGCGGCGATGATCAGGCCGGCGACGAGCTCGATGCCCGGACGCCACAGCCCGGTATAGAGAACCTCGAACGCGCGCCCGGGATCCGCCAGCTCGCGTTGAACAAAGAGACGGTTCTGCTCGCTCGCGGATGTCAGCAGGAATCGCGCCAGCGCCGTGAGCAGCAGCTTCAGCTGTGCACGGGCGCCGTCCGGATCGGGCGGCCCTTCGAGCGAGGCGAGCGCGGCCTCACCGACCGCGGCCATGCTCTCGCGATAGCGCGCCAGGATTTCATGTGCGCAGGCGAGATAGAGGCCCTCCTTGTTGCCGAAATAATAGTTGAGCGCCGGCAGGTTGATGCCGGCGTCTTCGGCGATCTGGCGCGTCGTCACGCGGGCGAAGCCGCTGTTGCCGAACGCCGCGAGCGCGGCGTTGAGGATCCGGACGCGGGTCTCGTCACCCTTCTTATAAGGGGTGGTGGCCGATCGCGTCGGCGGCGGCAGCGGGCTGTTTCGTGCGCTCATCGGAAAATCATATCACACGATATTAATTATTGCATTTTCTATCGCTTGATATAAATTGACGCATAAACCTCAGGGAGAGCCGCTTATGCAGGCCGAAACGCTGGAAAGGCTGCGCAGCAACGTCGCCGCGCAGAAAGAGAAAAATCCCGCCATCTACGGCAAGGTCGATTTCTCCATCGTCCCGGAACGGTTTGCCGCCGATGCCGGCACGCCGAGCGTCCTCCCCGGCAAATTCGATGCCGCCCGCGCGGCGTTGCTGGCCGACCCCGATCGCATGGCGTTCATCCGCAGCTACACCATGATGGGCGACCCGCCTGCCGACGCCTATGCGGCGCTGATGCGCGAATACGGCTTCCGCCGGCTGGTCGGCATGCTGGTTCAGGCCTGCGACGTCGGCATCGAGACGGTGGCCGATGCGCCGGCCGAACTCGTCGCGCTGATCCGCGCCATGGAGCGAACGCCTGCCTGGCTCGACATGAAGCTGGTCGAGGAAGGCGCGCGGATCGACCGCAACGGCGCCGCCAATCTCAGTCCGTTCATCATCCGCGGCGCGTTCCTCGCGACCTTCATGAACAAATACGCTGCGCTGCCGATGGCGATCACCAACGCCCTGTCGAGCGGCTCGTCGGCGCGGCGCGTCAAGGAAACCGCGACGTTCTTTGCAACTTCGGTGCTGCCGGGCGCGCTCGGGCGCCTCGGGCCGGGCTTCAAGGCGGCCGCGATGGTGCGGCTGATGCACTCGATGGTGCGCGCCAATGTGATGCGGCGTGCCGACAATTGGGACATCGCGGTCTACGGCATCCCGATTCCACAGGTCGACCAGATGCCGGCCGGGTTGATCCCGATCTTCCTGCTGGCGCAGAAGGTGCTGGCCGACGGCCGCACAGAGTTCACGGCGGAAGAGCGCGCACGCGTCGAGCTTGCGCGCTACCGCTGCTTCCTGCTCGGCCTGCCGGAGGAACTGCTCGCCGATACGCCGAAGGGCATCGTCGATCTGATGCTGTTGCGGTCCGCGACGTTGCGCGCCGGTTATGACGACAAGACCTGCGGCGAATTGGTTCGCGCCACGATGGCGGCGACCTTGCGCTCCGACACCTCCATCAGCAGCCGTCTCTTTGAAGTCTTCGAGCGCAGCTTCGCGAAGACGTTCTTCCTGAACAGTTTTCTGAATGGCGACAGGGCCAGGGCTGCATCGATCGGCGTGCCGCTGACCGCGAAGGATCGCGCCCTCACGGCACTGGTCGGGATTTTTCTGTTCAGCCGGCTTGCGCTCTACCGGCTGGCATCCCGCATTCCCGGGCTGCGCGAGGTCGCGGACCGGCGCCTGGTCAAGCGAATCGAAAACCAGTTGAAGGACTATGGCCACGCCGAGTTCACGACGGATGCCTCGGCCTATCGGCCGGCGCAGCCCTCGGCGGTGAAGTCGTAGCGCGATGGGATCGGGTCGGATCGTCGTCGCGCTTCGGCCTGTTGTTTGAGCATGATCTCCGCGCAAGCGCGTTCCGCGCTTGTCGCGAGGGAAAACCGCTTCGCACTTTTCCGGATCATGCTCTAGCGCGCCGCCGCGCAGCCGCGGATATCGAACACCGCGGTCAGGCCGCAGGGCGAGTTGAGCATCTTGCCGCCCTCGTGGCCGACGCCGGGCACGTCCCACACGCTGTGGTTCGGCGTGCCGCCGTCGCGGGCGGCCATCGTGGCGACATAGGAGTGGCCACGCGCGTAACGATACGGGCCTTCGGCTTCCGCCATGCAGGATTTGTCGAGCGCGGGATGATCGGGGTTGGTGTCGAGCGTTCCCAAGAGATAGATCACGCGGCGCGCGACATAGGCCTGTTCCAGTGCGGCTGGGGTCGGCTCGGCGAGATAGGGCGGACGCTCGTCCATGCCGAATTTCCAGCTGTTATAGCCTTCGCACCTCGCCGCGATCGCGGGCTCCGGGCGCTCCTTGGTGAAATACGCATAGGAAGAGGGGTTGGCGACGACATAGCGCACACCGATGCCCTCGCGCAGCAGCACCTGATCGCCCTTCACCGCGATCGCATAGCGCTGCACCACCTGGCCGCCGCCGGAATGGCCGAACACCACGACCTGTTTCAGGTTCGGAAACAGCTTGCGGTCGCCGAGCCTGGCCAGGATCGCATCGAGCGCGTCGAACGAACTCGCCGGGCCAGGTGCGATTGCAGGCTCGCCGCCCTGCCAGCCATAGAGGCTCCAGCGCAGCGTCTCCGCCGGCAGCTTGAACGCCTCGACGTCGGGCGCGATCAAAAACTGCGGCGCGATCATCAGCGTGTGCTTGCCGACATCGCCCGCCGCCGCCTGCGCGCTCAGCGCCGCGCGGAAATAATCGTTGGCGTTGCGCAGCACGCCATGCAGCACCAGCACCGCGCGGGTGACATCGGGCAGCGGATTGGACCAGTCGGTCGAGAGATAGAGCGGAAACGTCGCGTTGCCGACGGCGATGCGCCCGCTGGCAATCTCCTTGACCGGCTTCATGTCGCGCTCGGTCTGCGCCGGCGTGGCGGACGCGACCGGCGCGTGCGCCGCCGTCACGACCAGCAGCGCCAATGCCGCAAGCCAGCCCCGATGATGCATGGTTCAACTCCGTTACGCTGCGAGCTCGGCAGGATCATGCCGTGTCGGGTGTCAATTCACCCGTGAATTTTCGGAAAGTTTCCGGACCGCGCCTCAAGCCGCGAGCCGCCCGCGATTGTTGGCGGCAAGGATCGGGCGAATCAGGCGGCCGAACCGCTCCGCCTCCTCGTCATGCAGATAGCCGGACAGGCAGAAGGAGTGGCAGCCGGCATCGATGAACTGCTGCAAGGTCGCGGCGCATTGCTCGGGATTGCCGACAACGGCGATCCCCGCACCCGGCCGCACCTTGGTGATCCCGGTCCACAGATGCGGCATCAGCAGATCGCCATGGTCGCGCGCCAGCTGCTGCACGCGCTGATTGGCTTCCGAGCGATTATACAGCGTCTTCATCTCCTGCTTCTGCCGCTCGGTGGCATGACGCACCAATTGATCGGCCGCCTCCCAGGCATCGGCCTCATTCTCGCGGCAGATCACCTGCAACCGCATGCCGAAGCCGATCGCATCCTCGCGGTCGTGCGCCCGCGCCATCTGCCGAATCTCGGCGATATTCTCCGCGATGCGCTGCGGCAGATCGCCCCAGAAAAGATGGACGTCGGAGTGCTTCGCCGACACCTCCCAGGCCTGCCGCGAGCCGCCGCCGAGATAGAATTTCGGAAACGGCTGCTGCAGCGGACGCGGGCGGATATGCGCGCCCGAGATCGTGTGAAACTTGCCTTCGAAATGCACCGGCCCGCGCGTCGTCCACAGCGCCTTCAGGATCGAGACCTCCTCGTCCATCAGCGCGTAGCGCTCCTCCTTTGCGTAGCGCACGCCTTCGGCCTCGACCTCGCTCTCGTTCTGCCCGGCGATCAAATTGATGCAGATCCGCCCTCCCGACATCTGGTCGAAGGTCGAGATCATCTTGGCCATCAGCACCGGATTGATGTAACCCGGCCTTGCGGCGATCAGCGGCTTGATCCGCTCCGAGCGCGCCGCCATGAAGGCGCCCGATATCCAGGCCTCCCAGCACACCGAGCCGACCGGGATCAGCAGATACTCAAAACCGGCATCCTCGGCCGCCTTGACCACGCGCTCGCAGAGTTCCGGCGAACCCGCGATTTGCGCCTCCATCAGCCCATAGGCCGTGGTGTCGCCGTGCGTGGGCAGATACCAGCCGAATTCCAGCGGACGCATGGGCAAACTCCCTCGAAAGACGGCCTTTTTACATGGCCTGTCATACTAACGCGGGCAGTTTACAGCCCGGAGCCGGCCGGACAACGCCGTTGCCGACCCGGAGCCAATCAGCTAAATGAACCCCTGCACGCACCCGTAGCTCAGCTGGATAGAGCGTTGCCCTCCGAAGGCAAAGGTCACACGTTCGAATCGTGTCGGGTGCGCCAAACGCCCCATCATTCCGGCGCCGAAGGTCCTCAGTCGACCAGCGAGAATTTCTGGTTCGCCGCCGCTGCGTCGCAGCGGTTCTGGCGCAGCGTGCCGCCCTTGCCGGGATCCTCGAGGCAAAGCCCGGACTCCTTCACCCTGATACGATAGGCGCCGGGCGTCGCGATCTCGATCCGAAACAGTTCATTCTCCGGCAGACGACCATCTCCGCAGCTCCACTGAATCAGATTCCCCGGACCTCCGCGTGTCGTGCCATCGCCAGGAGACGTCGCGCCGTTCGATATGTTCAGACACAAGCCGGGGCGCGCATTGACTGTATGGACCGAGTAGAAGCCGTCGCCTCGATCGACGATGTTGAACTCTTCGTTGCTGTATGAGCCGCACGGATAAGGAATGATCGCGGCTCCCGGATTTGTCGCGCTGGCCGAGACATTCAGGCAAAGCCGCGTCGCCTGGGAAACGATTTTGTGCACGCCCGGTATCTTGTCGATCGGCACATCGGATCGCGCCGTCACGCCGTCGACCAGGTAGGCCGTGATGGAGCGAGCGGGCGTGACGTTGACGATATGCTTTTCGCGGGACAGGGCGACCGTCTCCTCGCGAAGGTTTGTCTGCGCATCCGACGTCGTGCGGTAGGCCGTGACCGTGGCGGGCAAGCCCGCAAAGGCCGACAAGTCGAGATCATCCTCGCCGGCCTCCCAACTGGTCGTCACCAGAACCAGACGTTTCGCTGCAGGCGAATAGGCCGCGAGCGTATTGTAGGCGCCGCCGGCCGATACGATCTGATAGCCCGGACGAATGAAGCGGCTGTACTGCGCCAGCGCATAATATTGCTTCTTCGGGAGTGCTGGCCCTCCGTGCGGATCGAAGCCGATCACCTCCCAGTCCGGTTGCCACAGCAGCCAGGCCTCCGCGCCGAGATCACGCAGGTCCATGCGGATCGCATCCGCCATGAACAGCGCGCCCCACATCTCGCCCTTTTCCTTCTGGTCGGCAAAGCAGCAGCCCAACTCGCTCATCCAGATCGGCTTGTGGAGCCTCCCGGCGAGGGCCCCGTACTCCTTCAGCTTGGCAAGATCGCCGACACCATGATGATAATCGTGGGTGTCGAACCGTCCGATCGCGGCCAGCGCCGCCGCATCGAGGTGACTTGCATCGCTGACGGCAGCGGAGATGTTGTTCGCATCCACACCGGCGACGAAGGTCTCCAGGCCATCATGCTGCAGCCGGGCCTTGAGCATCGGCAGCACGGCATTTTGCACAGCTACCGGAGCGGAATATCCCTCCTGTGTGCCTCCGGCACGCCAGCTTCCGTCCGGTTCGTTGAATGCCTCGACGCTCTCGAACTTGATGCCCTCGGCCTCGCGGAAATGCTTCACCACCGTCGCCAGATAGTCGACGAAGCTCTCCCTCATCTCCGGACGAAGGTTGTCCTGGTGCGGCTCTCTGCTCCCGGCAGAGCATCCGCTCATCGTCATCCAGTAAGGCGGTGAGTACGAGACCGCTTCAAAGATGTCCGCTCCGCGCTTTTTCGCCTCATGCAGCATGCGTAGCTGGGCAGCGTCGCGCTTCCAGTCGAACGCTGCACCTGGACCGGACTGATACCCCTCCATCTGTGCATCCGGGCGCATGTGGGTGTGGGTGGGATCGTCACCACCGCCGATGTCGTAGCGTGCGATGTTGAACCCCAGCGTCAGACGGGTCGCGGGATCGCCAAACAGCAGGTCCATATACACGCCTTGCAACGCAGGATCTGAGATCTTCGCGGCTTGACGTCCGCCGCCATAGAGATCGTTTGCTTCCCACGCCAATGACATTCCCCAGCCTCGAAAGGAATGAGAGACGTGTGCTGCGATCTTTCCTCTGTTGATCGAAGCCTCGGGAACGCTCGTGACGGAGCCTTCGCGATCCAGAGCGGCAGCCTTGAGGCCGCAGCCGATCGAAAGCAGCAGGACAAGGCTCGCCAGTGCAGAGCGAGAAGCAGTCATGCGGAACTCTCAGTTTGCGTTCGAGCCGCTCGACTGATGTTCGAGCGTCGATCGACATCATCGCGTTCCATACTGACACCGAGCTGACACGCATCCGCTGTCGTTAACGATTCCATCGTCGCGCGACCTCGAAATCATGGAGTCAGCACAAACATTCACAACGGGTTCATGTCGCCGCCACTATTCGACTCCAACGCTGGGGGAATAAGATTGGAGTATGTGCCATGCGCCGCATCGCCGGACTGCCTTTCGCTCTTGCTCTCAGCCTCTGCTGCCTCTCACCGCCTAACGCTGCACACGCGCAGCTCGCCATCGGCATCGGCATTTCCGTGAACGCCGCGCCGCCGCCATTGCCGGTCTATGTGCAGCCGCCGATGCCCGCGGTCGGCTATATCTGGACCCCGGGCTACTGGGCCTGGAGCGACGATACCGGCTACTACTGGGTGCCCGGCACGTGGGTGCTTCCGCCCGCGCCTGAGTTGCTGTGGACGCCAGGCTACTGGGGCTGGAACGACGGCGCCTACGGGTTCCACGCCGGATATTGGGGCGCGACCGTCGGCTTCTACGGCGGCATCTCTTACGGCTTCGGCTACACGGGCGCCGGCTATGAGGGCGGCTATTGGCGCGGCGGCAGCTTCTTCTACAACAGCTCCGTCAACAACATCTCCAACGTCTCCGTCACCAACGTCTACAACAAGACCGTCATCAACAACACGACCAACGTCAGCTACAATGGCGGCACCGGCGGCACCACGGTGAGGCCGACGCCGCAACAGGCCGCGGCCGCGAACGAGCATCACGTGGCAGCGACCGCCGAGCAGACCCGGCACGCGGAAGCGGCGATGAAGGATCCTGCGCTGACGCTCGCCAACAACCATGGTCATCCGGCGGTCGCCGCGACCGCCCACGCCGCACAGTTCAGCGGCGCCGGCGTGATCGCGGCGCGACCAGGCAAGCCGATCGCGGCGCCGCCGCCCCGGCATGCGCAACCGACGGCCGAGCACGCTGTGCCGACAGGGAATGCCGTGCCGCCGGGACATGCCCTGCCGAGCGGAAACGCATTGCCGGCTGCGCACGCTGCTCCGGCAGAGCACGCTCAAACGACAGGACACGCCCTCCCCACCGGAAACGCGCTGCCGCCAGAGCACACAGCGCCAACGGGACACGCCCTGCCCGCGGGGAACGCGGTGCCGGCTGCGCACGCACAACCGGCGGAACACACCCTGCCGACAGCACATGCTGCGCCCGCCGTCGGAGAACATCCCGCCCCGGCGCCGCACGTCGCAGCAGCGCCAGCCGTGCATGCGCCAAGGCCGCAGGCCGCACAGCATGCTCCACCCGCGCCACGCCCGGCTGCGCACTCGCCGGCGCCGCACGTCGCGCAAGCCGTGCACCGTGCCCCGCCGCCGCGGCCCGCAGCGCCGCATGTGTCACGACCGGCACCGCGGCCGCATCCTGCGCCACGGCCGCAACATCCCGCGGCGAGGCCAACGCCACACAAGCACGCATGATCCAGCTGACCGGCGTGCCCGCAAGGGCACGCCGATTTCACATGAGAGATCATCGCGTGCAACACGGCACACGATGCAAATCGTCAGTCACGGATTTTGCGGCGCGCAAGGCGTACCGTCAGGCCAATTCGTCGGCTGCGTCCGCGATCGCGCTGTAAATCTCGTCGAGGTCCGCCTCGGTGACGCAATAGGGCGGCATGACGTAGATCGTGTTGCCGAGCGGCCGCAGCAGCAGGTCGCGGCGTGCGAAGAAGGCCTGAAGCTTCGGGCCGATGCCGGCCAGATAGCCGGCATCGCTGGCCTTCAGATCGAGCGCCGTGATGGTTCCGGTGCGGCGGACGTTTTCAAAACGCGCATCGCTGCGGAACGGCGCGATCAGGCGCTCCTGCATGGCCGCGACGGAAGCGACGCGCTCGCCCGCGCCATGCTGCCAGAGCTCAAGGTTTGCCCGTGCAGCAGCGCAAGCGACCGGGTTCGCCGTGTAGGAACTGGAGTGAAAGAACATCCGCGCGCGATCGCTGGAATAATGCGCGTCGTAGATCTCGGCACGGCACAGCGTCACCGCGAGTGGCAGCGATCCGCCGGTGAGGCCTTTCGAGTAGCAGACGATGTCGGGCGTGATTTCGGCCTGCTCGCACGCGAACAAGGTACCGGTGCGGCCCCAGCCGGTCATCACCTCGTCGGCGATGAACAGCACATCAGAGGCTTCGCAGATGCGCTTCATTTCCTTGAGCACCCACGCCGGATACATCAGCATGCCGCCGGCGCCCAGGATCAGCGGCTCGACGATGAACGCCGCCGCGGTCTGCGCCTTGCATGCGGCTTCGAGCGCATCGAGCGTCGCCTGCTCATGGCCTGTGGCTGGAAACGGGATCGTTGCGACGTCGAACAACAGCGGCTCGTAGGCCTTGTTGAAGACGCCGCGCGCGCCGACCGACATCGTGCCGACGGTGTCGCCATGGTAGGAGTGCTGCATCACGATGATCCGCGTGCGCGGCACGCCGATATTGTGCCAGTAGCCGAGCGCCATCTTCAGCGCCACTTCGACGCTGGTCGAGCCGCTATCTGAAAAGAACACATGCTCAAGACCGCGTGGCGCCAGCTTCAGCAGTTGCGCGGCAACCTGTTCGGCCGCATCGTGGGTGTGGCCGGCAAAGATGATCTGATTGAGCTGCTCCGCCTGCTCCTGGATCGCGCGCACGATATGGGGATGGCAATGGCCATGGGTCACGACCCACCAGGACGCGATCGCATCGATGATGCGGCGATCGTCCGCGGTGTAGAGGTAGGCGCCCTCGCCGCGCACGATCCGTGTCATCTCGCCATGCAGCGCGTGCTGGGTGAACGGATGCCAGATCGGCGACCTCCTGGGCGACGTCATGTGTCGAAATCTCCGCTCCGGAATGACGACTTGAACGCTGCGCGCAGTGTATCCTCCGTGAGCGGTGAAAGCAGGGGCAGCCGGCCCAACCGGCGCATCTGTCCGAACTCGCAGATGGCGCGCTCGCTCTCGGGATTGCTGTCGCCGATAAACGCGACGCCGAGAATGTCGATCCGGCGCTGGCGCAATGCCTCGACCGACAGCAGCGAGTGGTTGATGGTGCCGAGCGCGGTGCGGGCGCAGAGCACCACCGGAAGCCGCCATCGCTCGAAGATGTCGATGAAGAGCAAATCATCGTTGAGCGGCACCATCAGCCCGCCGGCGCCCTCGATCACCAGCGGCTGGCTCCCAACGTCGGGGACGTGGAGTGCGGCAGGATCAATCCGCACGCCGTCGATCGCGGCGGACTGATGCGGCGAGGCCGGCGTTCGCAGGCGGTAGCGCTCGGGCACGATGCGATCGGCCGAAAGTCCCGCAAGCCGCGCCACCAATTGCGCATCGGTCTCCTCGTCAAGGCCGGACTGAACCGGCTTCCAGTAGCTCGCGCCGAGGAAACCGGCGAGGCCCGCGGAGAAGATCGTCTTGCCGATCCCGGTATCGGTACCGGTCACCACGATCCGGCTGCTCATCGCGACCAGCCCTTGGTCTCCTCGACCAGCGCATCGAGCAGCGCGCGCACGTCGGCCTCGTCGACATTGAGGGTCAGCGCAATGCGCAGCCGCGCGGTTCCGGCCGGCACGGTCGGCGGCCGGATGCCCCTGACGTCGAAGCCGCGGGCCTGCAGCGCTGATGCAAGCTGCATCGCGCGCGCATTGTCGCCGACGATATAAGGCACGATCTGCGAGCGCGACGGACTGTGCCAGCCGCGCCGATCGAGCTCGTGATGCGTGAACGCGACCAGCTTGGCGAGGCGCTGCTGATGCTCGGGCTCCTCTCGCAGGATCAGCAGGGCCTCACGCACCGCGACGGCCACAAGCGGCGACGGTGCCGTGGCAAAGATGAACGGGCGGCAGCGATTGACCATGAAGTCGCGCAGCACGGTCGAGGCGGTGACCAGCGCGCCGGCAGCACCCAGCGCCTTGCCGCAGGTGTGCACGATCACGAGGTTCTCTCGCCCCTCATAGGGCGCCGTCAGCCCGCGTCCCTGCTCACCATAGACGCCGGTGCCGTGCGCCTCGTCGACCATCAGGAACGCGTCGTGCCGGTCGGCGATGGCGACGAGGTCGTCGAGCGGCGCGACGTCGCCGTCCATGCTGTAGACGCTTTCGACCACGATCCAGACCCGGCCTTTGCCGCCTTCGGCGCGCCAGCCGCGAATGGTGCCTTCGACCGCCTCGGGATCATTGTGCGCGCTGAACCGGAATTCGGCCCGACCGGCCCGCGCGCCTTCATGGATGCTGGCGTGCACCAGCGCATCCAGCACCAGCAGGTCGCCGCGCTGCGGCAGCGTGGTCAGCACGGCGAAATTGGCGACATAGCCGCCACCGAAGAACAGTGCGGTCTCGGCGCGGAAGAACGCGGCGGCTTCGGCCTCAAGCCGTTCGTGCTCTTCGCAATTGCCGCGCAGCAGCCGCGAGCCGCCGGCGCCGATCGGCGTGCCGGCCGCGAGCGCAGCCGAGACGACCCGCTTGATGCGCGGTGCGTTGGCGAACGCCAGATAGTCGTTCGAGACGAAATCGATGCCCGCGCGCGGCTTGAGGCCGCGCAGCCGATCGTCCTTGCTCAGGGCGCGCAAGGCCGCGGCGTAATCAGCGGCCTCGGCCGCATGGATTGCGCTCATGCGTCTCTCTCAGATTTGCAGTTGGCCGCGCGGCGAATGACGCCGCGCGCGCCGGAGGTTACGATCAGGCGAGGCGGGAGGTGATGCCGAGCCGGTCCAGCAGATCGGCGTCACGATCGCGTTGCGGGTTCTTAGTGGTCAACAGCACGTCGCCGATAAAGATCGAATTGGCGCCGGCGAGGAAGCACAGCGCCTGCAATTCATCGGTCATGTACTGACGCCCGGCCGACAACCGCACCACGCTGTTCGGCATCAGGATGCGCGCGGTCGCGACCAGCCGCGCCAGCGCGATCGGATCGGGACGCTCCGCGGTGTCGTTGACCGGGACGCCCTTGACCTCGTTCCACAGGTTGATCGGCACGCTCTCCGGGGGGCTCGGAAGATTGGCGAGCAGCACCAGCATGCCGAGCCGGTCCTCGACCATCTCGCCCATGCCGATAATGCCGCCGCAGCACACCTTGATGCCGGCGTCACGCACATGCGCGAGCGTATCGATGCGATCCTGCAGCGTGCGGGTGGTGATGATCTTGTCGTAGAACTCGGGAGAGGTGTCGACATTATGGTTGTAGAAGTCGAGCCCGGCGTCGGAGAGGCGTTCAGCCTGCTTAGTCGTCAGCATGCCGAGCGTGACGCAGGTTTCCATGCCCAAGCCCTTCACCGCGCTGACCATGTCGCAGACCTGGTCGAGATCACGGTCCTTCGGACTGCGCCAGGCCGCGGCCATGCAGAACCGGGTTGCGCCGGCGTCCTTGGCACGCTGCGCCACCGCGACCACTTCGTCCCTCGGCATCAGGCGGGTGGCCTTCAGGCCGGTGTCGTAATGCGCGCTCTGCGAGCAGTAGCCGCAGTCTTCCGGACAGCCGCCAGTCTTGATGCTGAGCAGGCTCGCGGTCTCGACGTGGTTCGGATTGAAGTTGGCGCGGTGAATGCCCTGCGCCTGGAACATCAGGTCGGCGAACGGCAGGTTATAGAGCGCCTCAGCCTCCGCCCGCTCCCAAATCTTGCGGGGCGCTGCGCTGCTGCGGCTCTCGGTCCGTTCGATCTCAACGACATCAACCATCGGGCTTGCCTTCTTGTTTGTGATCGATCATAGATAATTGAAGATATTATCTATGATCATGCTCTTAGAATGATGCTAGCCGAGGCCGTGCGGCGGCGCACTCGTTTTTATGATAGATAATCTATGATGGACGAAGGCGAGAACACGACGACCGCTGGACGCATTGCCGAGGTGCTCGCTGAGGGCATCATCAGCGGCGCATTGCCGCCGGACGTCCCGCTCCGGCAGGATCATATCGCGCGCGAATTCCATTCCAGCCATGTCCCGGTCCGCGAGGCCTTCAGGCAGTTGGAGGCGCAGCATCTCGTCGTCGCGGTGCCACGTCGCGGCGTGCGGGTCGCACCGCTCGACACCAAGTCGGTGAAGGAGATCGCCGAGATGCGTGCCGCGCTCGAGGTGGTCGCGCTGCGCAACGCTGCGCCGAAATTCACATCGGCCCATCTGGCGCGGATCGAGGTCGCCATGATCGAAGGCGACAATGCCGAGACGGTGCAGGATTTCGAGATGGCCAATCGCGCCTTCCATCACGCGCTGGTGGCGCCGTGCGCGATGCCGCGGCTGCTCGCCAGCCTCGACGGCCTGCAGTTGGCGAATTCGCGACTGGTGTTCGCGATGGCGCGCAACGCCGGCTGGCGGCCGCGGCCGAGCCAGGATCATCGCGTGATCCTGCAGGCGCTGCGCGCCCGCAACATCGAGCAGGCCTGCAGCCTGCTCGCACGGCATATTCAGACCATCGAACGGCTTGCGCTGCCGGCGACGTGATTAGAGAGCGCGTTAGGCGATCGCGACGATCTCCAGCTCCTGACCGCCCGAGCCTGCGACGTCGCCGAGGGCCTTGCCCATCAGCAACCGCGCCACCGGCGAGACATAGGAAATCGAACCTGCCTTTGGATCAGCCTCGTCCTCGCCGACGATGCGATAGGTCTGCACCCGCCCGTCGGCGCGGCTGAAGGTCACGGTGCTGCCGAACGCAACGGTCTCGGTCGAGGTAGGGTCTGCGACGACCTGCGCCGTGCGGAGGCGTTCCGTGAGATAGCGCGCATCGCGCAGCGGAACCGCCGACTGCCGCCGCCGTTCGTTGACGTCGTCCAGTTGCTGCGCGGCCTCATACGCCTCGCGCGCCTGCTGGAGCTGAAGCTCCAGCGCTTTGCGTCCTGCTTCCGTCACCAGATTGGGATGCGGCGAAATGGGGCGGTCCGGCAACAGCGTTTCGGACGCGGTCTCGGCACTCTCTTCCTTGGTGAAGGCAACGCTCAATCCGGAACTCCATCGATGAGATGGAGCAGTATAGCCCCGCCCCACGCGCCCCGCTAATGCGCGATGGGATTAGGCGGGAGTTAATGCGGCGCCGACTGTTCCGCCTTGCCCCTGCGCCCGAAGCGGTTCTTCACGCCTTCGCGCCAGCCTTGGAAGGTGACAAACAGCATCGGCACCAGGAAGATGCCGATCGAGCTGGCGGCGAGCATGCCGCCGAACACCGCGGTACCAACCGCACGGCGGCTGATTTCCGCAGCGCCGGTCGCGACCACCAGCGGCACCAGGCCGAGGATGAAGGCGATCGAGGTCATCATGACGGCGCGGAAGCGCATTTGCGCGCCCATCGTCGCGGCCTCCAGAAGTGGCTTGCCGGCCTCGCGCTGCTCCTTGGCGAACTCGACGATGAGGATGCCGTTCTTGGCGGCGAGCGCGATCAGCACCACAAGGCCGATCTGGCCGTAGAGATCGAGGTTCAGCCCCGCGAGCTTGATCGCGAGGTACGAGCCGAACACGCCGACGGTGACCGACAGCAGCACCGGAATCGGGATCGTCCAGCTCTCATACAGCGCGACCAGGAACAGATAGGCAAACAGCACCGCGAGCGCGAGGATGATGCCGGTCTGGCCGGAGGCCGCCTGCTCCTGATAGGCGGTGCCGGTCCATTCATAGGAGTAGCCGGCCGGCAGCGTCGACTTGGAGAGGTCGGCCATGGTCGCAATCGCGGTGCCCGACGACACACCCGCCGCCGGGCTGCCGTTGATCGTGACCGAACGATAATTGTTGTAGCGGGTGATTACTTGCGGGCCGGTCACGATCCGCAAGCTTGCAATCGATCGGATCGGCACCATCTCGCCGCCGGTGTTGCGCACATAGATCTGCCAGATGTCGGGGATGTCGGCGCGGTTAGCCGCATCGCCCTGCACGTTGACCTGCCACGTGCGGCCAAACAGGTTGAAATTGTTGACGTAGATGCCGCCGAGCGTAGCCTGCAGCGCGGTGAAGACGTCGGCCATGTTGAGGCCGAGCGCCTGCGCCTTGGCACGATCGATGTCGAGATAGACCGACGGATTGGTCGCGGTGAAGGTCGAGAACACGCGGGCCAGATTCGGATTGCGGTTCGCAGCGCCAATCAACCCGCCCATCACGCTGCTGAGCGAAGCCGGATCCTGCCCCTCCAGCGCCTCGAGCTGATACTCGAAGCCGCCTGAGGTCGAGAGCCCGATGATCGGCGGCAGGTTGAACGGAAGCACCGAGGCCTGGCGGATCTGCGATCCGCCGACGAAGGTCTGCCCGATCGCGGCCTGCACCGAGTCAGTGACGGCCTTGCGATCGGCAAACGCCTTCATGCGCGCCACCATGAACGCGGAATTCGGCTCACTGGCGCCGTCGAGCAGCGAGAAGCCGATGATCGACAGCACATGGTCGACCGCCGGGTTCTTCTTCAACAGCGCTTCGACCTGCTTGGTGACCTCGCTGGTGCGCGCGACCGACGCGCCGTCGGGCAATTGCACCGCGATGAAGAAGGCGCCCTGGTCTTCCTCGGGCAGGAAGCCGGTCGGCGTGATCTTCGACACGCCGAATACCGCACCGGCAAATACCAGCACCGCGACCAGGGACAACACCGCCAGGCGGACCAACCGCTGCACGACGCCGGCATAGCGGTCGCGCACCCAGTCGATGCCGCCGAGCACCCGCCCCATGATGCCACGGCGCGGCCCGCCATGGCGCAGGAACACCGCGCACAGCGCCGGCGACAAGGTCAGCGCATTCAGCGCAGAGATCACCATCGCAGCACTGATCGTCACCGCGAACTGGCGGAACAGGGTGCCGGAAATGCCGGGAATGAACGCAATCGGCACGAACACCGACAACAGCACCAGCGAGATCGCGATGATCGGCGCCGTGATCTGCGCCATCGCCTTCTTGGTGGCATCCGCCGGCGACAGCTCCGGCTCCTCCTCCATGACACGTTCGACGTTCTCGACGACGACGATGGCGTCGTCGACCACGATGCCGATCGCGAGCACCATCGCCAACAGCGAGACCGTGTTGGCGGAATAGCCCATCGCGAGCAGCACCGCGAAGGCGCCGATCAGGCTGACCGGAACCGCGACCGCCGGGATCACCGTGGCGCGCAGATTGCCGAGGAACAGGAACACCACGATCACGACGAGCACGAAGGCCTCGCCGAGCGTCTTCATCACCTCCTTGATCGTATCGGAGACGAATGTCGTGGAGTCGTACTGCACAAGGTAGGTCAGCCCCGGTGGAAACCGCTCCGACAGCCGGGCAAGCGTCGCCTGCACGGCCTTGGCCGTGGTCACCGCATTGGCGCCGGGCGCGAGGTAGATGCCCATCGGCACGCCGGGATTGCCGTCGATCCGCGATTCCGAGTCCGAGTTCTGTGCGCCGATCTCGACGGTTGCGACGTCCCTGATCCGCAGCACCGAGCCATCGGGATTGGCCCGCAGCACGATGTCGCCGAACTGCTTGGATGTGGTCAGCCGGCCCTGGGTCTGCACGTTGAACTGAAACTGCTGGTCATTGCTGATTGGACGGGCACCGATGCGACCGACCGGCGCCTGCACGCTCTGGGCGCGGATCGCGGCAATCACATCCGACGGCGCTAGATTGAGGCTGGTCAGGCGCTGGGTGTCGAACCAGATCCGCATCGAATAGTTCAGCTTGGCGAACAGCGACGCCTGGCCGACGCCGGGCGTGCGCGAGATCGCGTCCAGCACGTTGATGATCGCGTAGTTGGTGATGAACAGCGGGTCCTGCTCGGCGCTCTTGCTGTACAGCACGATGAACTGCAGCACCGCCGAGGATTTCTTCTGCACGGTCAGGCCCTGCGCCTGCACCTCGGTCGGCAATTGCGCGAGCGCGCTCTGCACCCGGTTGTTGACGTTGACGGTGTTGATATCGGGATCGGTGCCGAGCGCGAACGAGACCGTCAGCGTGTAGCTGCCGTCATTGCCGCTGGTCGACTTCATGTAGAGCATCTTGTCGACGCCGACGACCTGCGCTTCCAGCGGCTGGGCGACGCTGGATTCGACCACCTCGGCGGACGCGCCGGGGAACACGGCCGAAACCGTGACCTGCGGCGGCACGATGTCGGGAAACTGGGCGACCGGGATCTGCATCAGCGCCAGTGCGCCCGCGATCGTGATCACGAACGCGATGACGATCGCAAGCCGCGGACGATCGACGAAGATGGCGGAAATCATGGGTTGTTGCCCGTCGATTTCGGCATGCTGCCGGCGCCGCCCTCGGCCGAGACATTCATGCTGGACTGGATCAGCGCACTGGCCGGCCCCGGCGCGACCACCTCACCCGGCCTGACCTTCTGCAATCCCTCGACGATCACCTTGTCGCCGAGCGCGATGCCGCTCGTCACCGCCGCAATCGTCGACGTAGATTGCCCGAGCTTGATCCGCTTTTGCTCGGCCTTGTTGTCGGCGCCGACGACGTAGACATATTCACCCTGCTGGTCCGACAGCACGGCCGAACGCGGGATCGCCAACACCTCGACCGGCTGCACGCCTTCCAACAGGACGGTCACGAACTCGTTGTCGGTGAGCTCGCGGAGCGAGCCGCCGGTTGCGACCGAGGTGTAGGTCGACGGGTTCGGGATGGTGCCGCGCAGGGAGATGGTGTCGGTGTTCTGTGCGATCGTGTTGTTGACGAAATTCAGCTCACCGGTCTGCTGGTAGAGCCGGCCATCCGGCAACCGCAAGCGGATCACGACGGCCTTGAAACCGCCGCGCGTCGCGTAACGGTCGCGTAGATCGAGCGACTCGCGGACCGACACGGGGAACGTGACATACATCGGGTCCTGGCTGACGATCGTCGTCAGGGTTCCAGAGCTCGGCGTCACGACGTTGCCCTCGGTGACCGCGGTGCGCCCGATCCTGCCGTCGATCGGCGAGTGGATCTCGGTGTAGTCGAGATTGATCTGGGACAGGTCGACCTGCGCCTGCGCGGCCTGCACCTGGGCCTCGAGGCTCTGCTGGTTGGCGACCGCCGCATCGACGCTCGATTGCTGGCCGGCCGGGCCGCCGAGTAGCGATTTGGCGCGATCGGTGGTCAGCTTGGCGTTGACCAGCGTCGCCTGCAACTGGGCGACCTGCGCCTTCTTCGATGCGAGGTCGGCCTCGAACGGGCCGCGCTCGAGTTGATACAACAGGTCGCCGGCCTTGACCTCGGCACCCTCGACGAAGTTCCGCTTCTCCAGGAACGCGGTCACGCGCGCCACCACGTTGACGCGGTTGGGAGCCTCGATGCGCCCGAGAAACTCGTTGGTTTCGGTGATCGGCCGCTTCACTGCCTCGAACACGCCCACCGCGGGAGGTCCGGGCGGGCCCGCCTGGGCATGGGCCGCCGAGATCCCGATCACCGCCACTCCCGCCGATACCAGAAGTCCTGCCAATCCGCCGAGCATTCGTTCCGTACCACTCATGCTGTCCAACCCTTCGGCTACCAACAAGCTCTACGAGACGGATATGACGTCGAGTTCCCCGAGACCGGGACGGTCAGGAGATCATAACGCGCCTAATCCGACAATCCTGTAACCCCGGTTCCAGATTCGGACTGACGACAACGGATTGGAGGGACGGAGGACCGCTTGAGAATGTGCATCGGCTGCGGATTGACACGATCGCCGCGCATTCACGAGCGGCAATGCCGCGTCGATTGACGCGGACGGCGTCAGCCCGACAGGCCGTCAAAGCCCGATGACGACCATGCCGAAATGGCGCCCATGAGCGGCATCAGACAATGCAAGCGCGGCCTGCTCCAGCCCGTCGATCACAACATGCGGCAGAGCGATGTCGCCGGAGCGGCACCAATCGGCCAGACGGCCGAACCACTCGGCGCGCGCCTCCGGACTGTCGTCGGCGCTAAAGCCCCGGATGGTGATCTTCCGCAGCAGGATCTGGGTGGAGTCCAACACGACAGGCGCCACGCGCCCCATTCCGGCCGTGGCGAGCTGCCCCGACAGCGTCCCCGTGATCACGAAGCGGGCGTTCTCGCGCGCGACGGCTGCGGCGGCCTGCAACTGCTCGCCTCCGACATTGTCGAGGAAGACGTCGATGCCTTCGGGCGCCACCTCGCGCAATTGCGTGACGAAGGGCTTGTCGACGCCGCGGATTACCGCCGCGTCGTAGCCGAGCTCAGCAACCAGTCGATCCGCTTTCGCCGATGTGCCGGTGCTGCCGATCACGCGCCCCGCCCCCAGCAGGCGAGCGATCTGCCCTGCCATCGAGCCGATCGCCCCGGCGGCGCTCGACACGAACACGGTATCGCCGGCGCGAATCTGCACGCCTCGCGTCAGCGCCGCATAGGCAGTCCAGCCATGCCCCAGATAGCCGAGGTACCCGAGGGGATCGGGCAGCGGCCGATCCAGCCGGATGCACTGCGCGGCCGGAACAACGGCGTAGTCGCGCCAGCCGAACATGTGCTGCACCATGTCGCCCGGCGCCAGGCCGCCGGCAAGCGACGCCGTCACGACCTCGCCGATGGCCTCGCCGCGCAGGCCGTCGCCTACGCGCAGCGCGGGAAATGGAACCCCCGGCACATCCTCCGCACCCTGGCTCACCATCTGGCGGAGCGAAGCCGAGACCAGGAAGAAGCGATTGCGCACCAACACCTCGTCCGCGCCGGCCAGCCGCAGCGGCGCCTCCACCAGCTCGAAATGCTGCGGCCCCGGCAGCCCCTCTGGCCTGATCTTCAGCCTGACCTCGCGCGCGGTCTCCGTCACCATCATGGATATCCTTTGCTTCGCAGGTCGGATGAAATATGAGTACTTTGCTCACATTACTAACGAAGAGGCGCGCCTGACTACTCGCATTCCGAAACCGACGAGCGCGATGCGGAAAGCGCCGCGACAGGCCCGTTCGCGCGCCACCATCGAAATCATCCTCGAGACGGCGGCTCGCATTCTCGGCGAGCGCGGCTGGTCCGCGACGACCACCAATGCGGTTGCCGAGACGGCAGGCGTCAGCATCGGATCGCTGTATCAGTATTTCCCCAACAAGCTTGCGCTAGTCGAGGCGGTCCGGCGCCGTCATTTCGACGAAGTGCTGGTCGTGCTGCATGCGGCGACCGACGCCACGACGCCTCGCGTGCGCCGCATCGCCGCGTTTGTCGACGGCATGATCACGGTGCATCGTCGTTTTCCCGCCGCGCACCGCGTGCTGCTCGAGGAGTCTCCGCGCGACGCGGTCAGCGAGGCCACGCACCGCCGCTTCGAAACGGAATATCGCAGGGGGTGCGACGCATTCTTCGCGGCCAATGTCCGAGGCAACGCCGCCGTGGATATCGGGATCGCCGCTCAGGTCCTGGCTGCCGCCGTGGCGGGCGCCGTGCACGATGCGGCGCGGCTCGGATTGCTCGCCTCGCCGACGTTCAGATGGGAACTGATCGCGCTGGTCGAATCCAGCCTGACCAGACGACGCGCCACCGCCGACAGATGATCAACCGCGTTGGCGGCGCCATGCGCCGTCGGCGATGCAACGGCAGCAGCCCGAGCCGTTCACAACGCGATGGCGTTCTTCAAGCGCGACGTCGCTTGGTAGGCGGGCGACGCCAGATGCTCGGACAGCCATGGCCGCGCGCGCAGACCGCTGGCTTCGTGCACGCCGTCGAAGATCGCCATGTCGATCGAATGCGGATGGCCTGACAACGCGTAGACGGATCGCATTTCCGCGAACTTCTCTTCGCGCCCGAGCTCGATTGCGTTGGCGCCGTCGCGGCTGCCGATCTCGACGAACAGCGGACACGGGCAGAGCAAATACGCTAACTCCGCGCTGGCGTATTTGGCGCGGCTGTTGGCGAAATGGATGTAGGCCGCCAGTTCGATGCCGAGGTTCTTGCTGATCACGGATGACATCAGAAACTTCTTCTCGTCACGCATATATCCGGAGACAACGGTCGGCCGCATCCGCCCCGTCGCGGCTTCCAGATGTAGCGCAAGAAAGGCGCCCGAGGACACACCATAGACGCCGACATTCAGACCGGATGCTCCGGTCAGCTTCCGGCAGACGATTTCGCCGGCATCGATCGATGCGCACGACACGTTGTGGGCGGAAACGCCGTGCGATGCCAGCATCGCGGCGATGTTGTTCTGGCTTTCCTGATTTCCGATCTGGACGATGTAGGGACACCAGACGACATAGCCATCCTGGCACAGCTGTTTGCCGATCGCGTTCATGTAGTCCTTGTCGGCATCGTCGAAGCAGCGCTCCGGCGTGCTCGCCATGCCGTGACCGAGCAGGATCAATCCTTTGAACGCGCCGTCGGGGATCCCGAGACAGCCGCGCACCGGCACGCCGCATTCCAGATCGAACTCGACCTTGACGACCGAGAATCCGTCCGCGGTGCCGCGCCAGAGAATCCGGATCTCGTCGCCGGATGGCCGGTAAAGCCGCCGTCCCCGGAGAAGAGAGCGCATCTCGCGACGAATGTCCGATCCGGTCGCGACCGCGCGCAACTTTCCGCTTGCCGCGATATCGAAGAACGAGCGGCAGAACGTATCGTAGCCAAGTGCCGGCAGATCGACATTGGCACACGACCCCTGACAGTGACTCAGCGCCAGCGTGTTGCTGGCCACCGATGCGGGTCCAACCAGCGTCATCAACAATCCGGACAGCGCCCTGCGGCTGATCATCGGCTCCCCTCGAGCCCGCGATGGCTCGGCTGAATGACGGAGGTTACTGTCGCCACGAATTGCGCGGATACAAATTAAAGGATGTTCATGGTCGAACGAGCGCAAGCAATGTTGCAAACGAGTAACGCTGGCAGGCCGGACGCAGCGGCCGCCGATGCCGAATACGTTTCGAGACGCTTCGGAAATATGTCTGATCGTCACGACGATTCAATTTCGCCACACACGGCGATGATCGTCAGGCTAGCGTTAGGTTCCGATCATCAAGTCGACTATCAAGTTTTGGGCTTGATCTCGGTGACCTTGGCATCGGCGGCCTTCGGCGGATCGCCGAAATCGAGCTTCTTCTGGAAGCCGATCTGCAAGTTCAGCGCCCAGGGCTGAACCTCGTCGGGCCGGCGCACCTGCCGGACCGAGGCTCCGGCCGTGCCGATATATCCGTCACCGAAATCATGCGCGAAATCGAGCCCGGTGAGGAACGTCGTGCTGGTGGCGGCATCAACGTCCTGAACGGCAACAAGACCAACGTCTCGGCCATCCTGCCGATCAGCCTCAAGAACACCAACATCCTGTCCGGCATCCTCGGCGGAGGTCGTTCGCACGGCTGCGGCTGCAACTAAGTGCGCTTGTCGGGAGGGCACCGAGGCCCTCCCAACAGCTTCAGGCGAAAGCCGCTTGCATCCGCCTCGCCACGCGACCCATTCATCCACCCCCAACATCCCGGTAGCCTCGCCCCTTCCACGACTCCGGATCGCGTCACAGCGGTTGTCCGGCGCGCAAGTTCCCGTCATCATTCGGCGGGTCATGATCGTCCTGCGAGACCGGAATGGTTGCCAGTCCTGCGTTTGCCGAATTCCTGCGCGAACAACTCGCGCCGCTCGGCCGCCTCACGATGCGACGCATGTTCGGCAAGACCGGCGTATTCTGCGACGGCGTCATGCTCGGAATGATTACCGACAATACGTTCTACGTGCGGGTCGACGATCAGAACCGCGAGACCTTCAAGGAGGCCGCGACGAGCCCGCCGCTCAGCTACGCCAAGCAGGGCGCGACCATCGATCTTGCGTTCTGGCGGGTGCCGGAACGGCTGTTTGACGAACCCGACGAACTCGTCGTCTGGGCGCGGGCGGCACTGGCGGCCGCGCGCCGGGTCGCAGCCAGGCGAGCGAAACCCCTCACGCCTGCGCGAAAACCACGGAGAAAATCACAGGCAAGACCTGCGTAACACCGGGTTTCCCCGTGATGCGCCCGTGCGCCGCACCGGAATAGCCCGGACTCGTGGCCCGGATTGAATTGCTCTACGCAATATTTCCGGGGTCGATGGGTTTATCTGTTGGGCAACGCTTTTTTTGGAATGGCCGATGGCGAACGACCTGCATGAGCACCTGATCGAACTGGCCTATGAGGCCGCGGTCGTTCCCGAGCTGTGGCCGAACGTGCTGCATCAGGTCGGCGGGATCGCGAAAGCGCGCGGTATCGTGCTGCTGACGGCGGCCCCGCACGACGTCCGCTGGGTCGCCTCCCCCGACATGCACGACGACACCGTGGCCTATGTCGAAGGCGGCTGGCACGAGCGCAACGGGCGGCTGCCGCGCCTGCTCGCGGCCAACCATGCCGGCTTCCTGCGCGACATCGACGTATTTGCGACGCCCGAGGAGGTGCAGCAGGACTACCAGATCCGCGAATTCTTCCGCCCGCGCGGGTTAGGATGGGGCGCCGGCACCGCGATCCCGGTGCCGAGCGGCGAGGTGCTGATCTACAGCGTCGAGCGCGAATATCAACATGGGCCGATCGAGCGGGAAGCCATCGAGCAGCTCGATGCGCTGCGCCCGCATCTGGCCCGCGCGGCGCTGCTGTCGGCGCGGCTCGGAATGGAGCGCGCCAGGGCGGCAACCGAATCGCTTCAAATGCTCGGCCTGCCCGCAGCGGTGCTGCGGCGTGGCGGCCGTCTGATGGCGGCCAACACGCTGTTCGATCGTCTGGTGCCCGACGTGATGCAGGATCGCGCCGAGCGGCTGGCGCTGGCGACAGCTAACGCCGACACGCTGTTCGCCCAGGCGCTGGCCGCGCTCGAGCAAGGGCTCATCAGCACGGAGGTCCGCTCGGTGCCGATCGCGGCGCAAGACGATCGTCCGCCGTTGATCGTGCATCTGGTCCCGATCCAGGGCGCCGCGCGTGACCTGTTCGATCGCGCGCTGGCGATCGTGATCGTGACGCCGGTGGTGCCGGCCGAGGTGCCGACTGCGGAAGTCTTGCAGGGCCTGTTCGACCTGACGCCGGCGGAAGCCCGCGTCGCGCGCGGCATCGGCGAAGGCCGAACCGTCGACGCCATCGCCGCCGCCTTCGGCATCTCCCGCGAAACGGTGCGCAACCAGCTCAAGGCCGTGCTGGCGAAGACCGGGCTCGGCCGCCAGGTGGAGCTCGCCGGCCTGCTCGCCGGCACGAAGGTGCCGCCGGGGTCGTCCGTAGAATAGCGCGCTGCATTCAGGCTGCGTTCAGACGGGCCTTGAGGAATCCAGCAACTCGGCTGACCGCATCAGCGGTCATTGGATCGTCGTCCGCGAAATCGAAGCCGTGCGCCTTGCCCGGATATCTGACGATCTCCGCCGCGGCGCCGACCGACTTGCCGAGCCTGACAAGCTTCTCACCGCTGGCGAGCGGCACGTTGCGGTCGGCCTCGCCGTGCAACTCGATCAACGGCGGCAGGTGCTTGACCTCGGGCGCAATCTTGTCGGGCATGCCGCCATACAGCACGGCCAGCGCCGACACCCGCGCGTCGCGGGCCGCCGCGGCCGCTGCAACATAGCCGCCGAGCGAGAAGCCGAGCAGCCCGATCCGGCCCGAGCTGTCCGCGCCTGCCTGCACCGAGGTCAGCACGGACGAGACGCGTGCGGCCCAGGCATCGAACCGCTCGGCTTCATAGGGCGCGCGGCTCTCGCTCGTGTGCATCGTCGCAAGCGCCTGCTCGTCGGCCGGCGTGTAGTAACGAACGAAGTAGGCGTCGATGCCGTCCGCGGTCAGCGCATCGGCATAGCGCTGATAGGCCTGCGGCTTGAGATCGAAGCCGCGCAAGCCGTGCAGGACCAACACAGCCGGCCGCTTGCCCGTGCGCCCGGCGGCAAAATGGTTGAGCGTGATGCGGCCCTCGGCGGCATCGATGCTGAGCGTCTCGGCCGGCGCTGCCGCAAGCGCTGGCGATGCCGCCAGCAGGGCAAGGCTTCCAAGCAGGCTCCGTCGGCTGATGGCTGGCATCGAAACCTCGATTGGACCGCCCGGCCGGCGACCGGGTCGCGCCGCTATATCACGCCGGAGCGCACGCTCGATAGAGCGCTTAGGGCCGCCCTACGACGTTGCCGGTTGTGCCGGCCTCCTCGGGGCGATCGCAAAACGATCGCATGTTCAAATCGCGCCAGTTGCGCTAGTGATAGCTCCCTCCCTGCGCCAGCCGGCGCATGTCCAGTCAAATGAGTGTATCTGAATGGCCGAAGCCGACCTCGACGCCGTCATCCGGCAAACCGCAAGAGCGCAGACCAAGGCCGTGATGGCGGCCGCCAAGAAGCGCCAGGCCGTCTGGGTCGCGCGCGCCGCCAAGGCCACGGACAAGGACACCAAGGCGCGCTTCCGCCACCTCGCCAAGAGCACGATCCTGAACGCCACCGCGACCGCCAAGCGGTTGCAGAATTCGGCGGAGAATGCGGCCGACGCCTATGCCCGTGCGATGAAGAAAGCGATGGAAGAGCCGCCGCCGGTTACGGAATCCAAGAAGAAAGCCGAGAAGAAACCCGACAAGCAATCCGAGAAGAAGCCGGCGAAGAAGAAAAAGAACGCCTGAGAGGCAGCCCCGCATGCTCACCGTTCACCATCTCGGCAAGTCGCAATCGGAGCGGATCGTCTGGCTGTGCGAAGAGCTTGCGATCCCATATGAGCTGAAGTGCTATGCGCGAGACCCTGTGACGGTGCTCGCGCCGGCCGACTACAAGGCGCTGCACCCGATCGGCGCCGCGCCCGTCATCACCGACGGTGAGCTGGTGCTGGCCGAATCCGGTGCGGTCGTCGAGTACATCGTCGCCCGATACGGCAACGGACGGCTGACGCTGCAGCCGGATCATCCCGACTTCGCCCGGTTCCTGTACTGGTTTCACTTCGCCAACGGCACGCTGCAGGCACAGATGGGCCGAAGCATGATCCTGCATCGGCTGAACCTCGCAGCCGACAATCCGATGCTGGTGGCGACCAAAGCGCGTGTCGACCGCTCCTTCGACCTGATCGAGGCGCGGCTGCGCGACGCCGAATATCTCGCCGGCGACACGTTCACGACCGCCGATATCATGATCGGCTTCTCGCTGACCACGATGCGCTATTTCCTGCCCTACGACCTCGGCCGCTGCCCGAACATCAGGACCTATCTCGGCCGCATCGCGGCGCGCCCGGCCTATCAGCGCGCGATGCAGAAGGGCGATCCGGGCATGACACTGCTGCTGACGTGAGATCGTGATGCCGCGTTACGTCGCCCTGCTGCGCGCGGTCAATGTCGGCGGCACCGGCAAGCTGCCGATGACCGAGCTGAAGGCGATGTGCGTCGACGCGGGATTTGCCGACGTGCAGACCTATATCGCCAGCGGCAACGTCGTGTTCTCCTCGAAACTCGGTGCACCCAAGGTCAAGGCCGCGCTGGAAAAGCGGCTGCAGGCCTATGCCGGCAAGCCGGTCGGCGTCGTGGTGCGGAGCGCCGACGAGATCGCCGCGGTGCTGAAGGCCAATCCGTTTCCGAAAGCGCCGCCGAACTTCACGGTCGCGATCTTCCTCGACGAGCCGCCGCCCAAGGAGGCTCTCAAGGACGTCAAAGGACAGCAGGACGAGGAAATCCGGCTCGGCAAGCGTGAGATTTATGTCGTCTATGGCAGCGGCATGGGCCGCTCCAAGCTGAAGATCCCGGCCGCCGCCCGTGGCACCGCTCGCAATATCAACACGATCGCGAAGCTGGCTGAGCTGGTGGCGGGCGACTGATCGGAAGACCCGTCATCCTGAGGTGCGAGCCTCTTTGGCGAGCCTCGAAGGATGCACGGCCGCACTATGGCCGATTCATCCTTCGAGGCTCGCTCCGCTCGCGCCTCAGGATGACGGGTCGGGTGCTTCGACTCGCGGATGGGTACCTAGTTGCTAAGTCTCCCGCACCGCAAATCCCGCCGCGCCGAGCTTCGTCAGCACCTCTTCCAGATGCGCGCGGTCGCGGGTCTCGATCACGAGCTCGAGCAGCGTCGCCTTCGCCGGCAGGTCGGAGAAGGTGCGCTGGTGCGAGACCTCGATGATGTTGGCGCCGGCATCGGCAAGCAGGATCGACACCGCTGCGAGCTGGCCGGGCCGGTCGACGATATCGAGCGCCAGTTGCGTCAGCCGCCCCTCGCGCGCCAACTCGCGGGTCAGGACCGAGGCGATCAGCCTGGTGTCGATATTGCCGCCGGTCAGCACCAGGCCAACATTGCGGCCGGCAAAGCGCTCGGGTGCCGCGAGCACCGCCGCGAGGCCGGCAGCCCCGGCGCCTTCGACTACCGTCTTCTCGATCGAGATCAGGGTCGCGACCGCGCGCTCGATCTGGTCTTCGCTGACCAGCACGATGTCATCGACGAGATCGCGAACGATTTTCGTGGTGATCTGCCCGGGCGCCTTGACCGCAATGCCCTCGGCAAGCGTGTCGCCGCGCATCGGCAGCCGCTCACCTTTGACCGCATTGTACATCGACGGATAGAGCTGGGCCTGGACGCCGATGATCTGCACCGACGGCTTGATCGCCTTCGCGGCCGTGGCGATGCCCGAGATCAACCCGCCGCCGCCGATCGGCACCACTAGGATATCGAGCTCCGGCACCGCCTCGAGCATTTCGAGCCCGATCGTGCCTTGTCCCGCAATGATCAAGGGATCGTCGTAGGGATGGACCAGGATCAGGCCGCGCTCCGCAGCATGGGATCCGACGAACGCAAAACATTCTTCGAGCGTCTGCCCGGTGAGGATGACCTCGGCGCCGTGCCGTCTGGTGTTCTCGATCTTCACCATCGGCGTGCCTATCGGCATCACGATGGTGGCGGGAATGCCGAGCCGCTTGGCGTGATAGGCGACGCCCTGGGCGTGGTTGCCAGCGGACATCGCGATCACCCCTCGCTTGCGCTCGTCTGACGACAGCGCCTGCAGACGATTGAGCGCGCCTCGCTCCTTGAAGGTCGAGGTGAACTGCAAATTCTCGAACTTGAGGAACAGGCGGCAGCCGCAGATCTCACCCAGCGTACGGCTCTCGTTGCACGCCGCGACCATCACCGAATCCCGGATCACGCCGGCGGCGCGGCGCACGTCATCGAGGGTTACGGCGGGTGGATTGGAAGGATGCGGCATCGGCTTCGCTCAGGTCCGTTTCGTTAGACGGAACCTAGCGGGTTTCGGCGCCGAAAACGACCACGCTATCGTGCGGCCGACGCTGCCGGCTCCGGCCTGGCGGGCACCGCCAGCTGGGCCTCGTCGCATTTGGGGCACAGCAGCGCGGTGCGGAAATGCTTGTCGAGCGCAATGGTTCGCGTCCTGCCGCATTGGCAGCGCATCGGCTTATCCATGGGAGATCGGCCCGGGTTCGAGATGCAAGGAAAGCGTGCGCTTAGCTAGCCCGGTCCGGTTAACCCAATATGACTTGCAACCGGAAAACTAGAAAAAGCCCGCGCTGAGATCGAGGCCATAGCTTGCCCTGAGCACCGCGACGAACAGCACGGCGACGGCGAACAGCAGAACATGGCGGGCGATGTTGCTCCGAAGCGAATTGGCCGGAAACACACGTGCAATCGATTGAGCCAATGCAGTCATTTGCGACCTCCAGAGCTGCGTCCCGAAGGTAGGTCGCGCACAGGCCCGCGAGGTTCAACGCGGCTCGCGGAACGGGCGGCGGCGCGCCGACGCGCCCGATTCCGGATCACGTTGCACCCGGGCCCGGTTCCTGAAGCGGTGGCCGACCACGATCAGCGCGCCCTCGGCGCGAATCGCAGTCTCCTCCGACGGCGCAGGCGGCAGATTGTCTTGCGTCACCGCTTCCAGCGCGCGCAGGAACGCGCGGCCGGCCGGTGTGATCTCCCAGCCGTCGGCATCACGCAGCACATAGCCATTGCTGAAGATGTCGAGCTCGGGAACCCGCGACGCGAGACGCTTGACCCGCGAATGCCAATCGTCGCCGCTCGATGACAGGATGGCGAGGTCGTGCTTGAGGGAATCGAGTGCGGCTCTGCCGCTGACGTGACTGGCCAATATTTTTAGAATCGCAACCTGTATGCTCAACTCGACGCCTCGACCGCCACGGTTCTTTTTGTTCTGCGCAGCCGATCCGGAAATTATCGCGCTGACGACTCCGACGTCCAGTCGTCAGCGCCACTTATCCAGAACCCGGCGTGACGGTATGAACTTACGCCGCGCGCGATGAGCCGACGCGACGCTCCGGACGTTGCGACGACATCGATTCCTCCTCCATATCCTGCGGCGCGCCCCAAAATTCCTGCACGGTTGGGCCGTGCTTCAACCTCTTGTCGCGCAGGAAGCCGAGAATTTCGTGCGGCCAGACCCGGCGTCCCATCTGCGTGTACCAGCGCATCGCGTGACGCAGCCCGGCGTCACGATGAAACAGCACGCGCAGTAACGCCTTCGGCCGGCATTGCAGCACCACCTCGGTGAACTTGAACCAGAGCAGCACGCGCCATGGCGACATGTGCCGTGTCGCGAGCACCTGATGCTTGTAGTCCCAGAGCCTGCGGTCGGCCTGGATCACGCGCCGCTCTGCCGCAAGACGGAAATACGGCGTCCAGCGATGCGGCGTGACGTAGAGCATCTGGATCTGGTCAGGATCGTAGGACAACAACTGCCGCAGACCGCGCCAATGATCGCGATCGGTCTCCTCCTCGAAGCCGACCACCCAGGTCGCCATCGACAGGATCCCGTGCCGGCGCATCAGACGGATGGCCTCGCGGTCGATCGTCGTGGTGGCGCCCTTGCGGATCAGCTCAAGCGTCTTCTCGTCGGTGTTCTCCATCCCGAGCAGAAAACGTTGCCAGCCTGCCTTCTTGTAGAGATGCAGGATGTCGGCATCGCGCACGATGTCGTCGGCGCGGGTGGAGCCGACCAGGATCAGATCGACATTCTCCGCGATCAAGGCCTCAAGGAAGGTCCGCCAGGCCTTCTTCGAGACGGTTGGATTTTCATCGGCGAAATTGATCACCTTGACGCCGTGCTCGCGATTGAGCCGCGCCAATTCCTTTGCGAAGCGCACGGGATCGCGGTGCCGCCACCGGGTCCAGAAGCCGCGCTGGCCGCAATAATTGCAGAGATGCGGACAGCCGCGCGAGAACTGCACCACAACGGCGCGTAGGCCGCCCCAATAGCTGTAGCGCGCGTGATCGATCAATTCCCAGCCGACGCGATAGGCATCGAGGTCGCGGATGACGGGCGTGGGCGGCGTGACACGCGGCCCATCATCGCTGCGGAATGCGATGCCGTTGATGATGCGCAGATCGTCGCCGGTCGCCAGCGCCCGCATCAGCCGCCGCGCGGTCTCTTCGCCCTCGCCGCGCACGATCGCGGTGACGTAGCGCTCCTCGCGCAGGATGTCGCGCCAGTGATAAGTCGGAAACACCCCGCCATAGACGATCCGCACATGCGGCAGCGCCTTGACGATCGCCTGCGCGATTTCGGCGATGACGGGATGGCCCGAGGTCGAGCCGGAATGGCCGAACAGGACGGCATCCGGCGAAAAGCGCGATGCCTCCATCACGATGGCGTCCGTCGGCATCGGCCCGAACTCGGCATCGAGCAGCCGGACGTCGTGGCCGTCGTCGATCAGCGGACCGCCGATCGACAGCAGGCCGAGCGGCGGCAGATGGTCGTCCGGAATCCGGCTGCCGATCGCCGGATGCGGCACGTTGATGAGAAGAATACGCATGGATGATCGCTCCCGCTTTGGTTGGCGTGATCGGTCGTCCCCGCATCGTGTGGAAGAGAGCCCGGCCCCCCGGGCCGGGCTTTAGGAGAGGCGCAGCACAGCCTCTTTATTTGAGCACGCTCCTTTCGGAAAACCGCTTCGCGCTTTTCCGGATCATGCTCTAGAGATTCGGCACCTCCGCCGGCGCGATCGCGGTCAGCCCGCCGAAGCGGCGCTCGCGGCCATGGAAGGAGGCGAGTGCGTCGGCGAGGTCGTCGGCTTCGAATTCGGGCCACATCCGCTCGGTGAAGTGCAGCTCGGCATAGGCGCCTTCCCAGAGCAGGAAGTCCGACAGCCGCTTCTCGCCCGAGGTGCGGATGATCAGATCGACGTCACGCAGGCCGGCTTCGCCGGTGATCAGATCGGCAAAAGTCTCGCGGCTCAGCGGGCCTGCGCCGGCCACGCGCGCGGCGGCGTTCAGGATGGCGTCACGCGCCGAATAGTCGATCGCGATGCGCAGATGCAGCGTGGTGCCGGAGGCGGTCTCGACCTCGGCGCGCGTGATCGCGGCAGCGATGCCGTCGGGCAGCCGGTCGCGGCGGCCAATCACGGTGAGGCGGACACCGTTGCGCACCAGGGCTGCGATCTCGTTGGCGAGATAGAACCGCAACAGCCCCATCAGCGCCGCGACCTCGGCCTTCGGGCGGCGCCAATTGTCGCTGGAGAAAGCGTAGAGCGTCAGCGTGCCGACGCCGTGGTCCGGCGCGGCCTCGACGATGCGGCGGATCGCTTCGACGCCCGCTTCATGTCCGCGCAGCCGCGACAGGCCGCGCCGCGTCGCCCAGCGGCCGTTGCCGTCCATGATGATGCCGACATGGAGCCGTGTGGCCAGCTCCGGCTTGAGCGCGACGTTACTTTGCATCACAAAGTCTCCGGATAAAAAATGGAATAATCAAACTGGCTGAATGCCGAGACGTCCGGGCGCGCCGTCGTCCTTGCCGGCAGCCTTTTCAGCCCTGCCAGCGGCCTTCTCGGCCGTGCCGGCTGCCTTGGCTGCGTCGCGCACCAGCTGTTCGAGCACGGCGAGATAATCGAGGAAGCGACGGCGGCCGCTCTTGGTCAGGCGGCAGCTGGTGTGCGGGCGATTGCCTTCATAACCCTTGATGACATCGACCAGGCCGGCCTCCTGCAGCACCTGCAGATGCCGGCTGAGATTGCCGTCGGTCAAGCCGCAGAGCTGCTTGAGATCGGCAAAGGCGAGTCCCTTCGGATGCGCCATCAGCGAGGTCAACAGCCCGAGCCGCGCCTTCTCGTGGATGACGCGGTCGAGGCCATCATAGGCAAACGGCGCGGTGGTCACGTCAGTCTTCGGCATCATTGCCTCCGGAAGCGAAATACAACAGCGCGGCGAGCAGCAGCTGGCCGATCGCGAACGGCAGACCCATGGTCCAGGGCGACAGCGCATGGCTCTGGCTTGCGATCAGCAGCACCGTGAAGCCCGACAGAAAATACCAGGCGCCACCGAGCGCGATCGTGCGCGGCAGCAGGCGAACCGAGGCGAACACGCCGAGGCTGACCAGCACCTGCCAGAGGCCGGGCAGCATCCACAGCGTCTCCGGCGCGAATTTCCATTGCAGGATCGCGAGCAGCACGCCGGCGATGACAGCGGGAACGAACTGCTCGATCGCCTGCTGCACCATCGCGTCCGCGAGGCCGGAATGATGCCGCCGCGAGCGCGCCTGCATCTCGATCCAGATCAGCACGGCCGAGAGCAACGCGGCCGCGGCCCAGCCCGCGAGGAACGCAATCGGATGATTGGTGGGATCGTCGAGCCAGAGATATTGCGCAATCGCTGTGACCAGCGCGATGCCGCTGGTGGCCGCCACGGTCGCCGGGCCGTAGCCGCGAAACGCGGTTCCGGCCGCAATCTGGCTGCGGATCGCGAGAATATCGGCCAACGCCTTGTCGAGGTCGCGCATGATTCGCCCGCACTTTGTATTGCAAAGTATACGGGATCGCCAAGTAAAGGCAAGCGGCAAGGCACGGCGTGCCGATCGCGATGTTTAACAGCCGGTTACCGCACGGATTGCGGCGAAAGCGTGCTGTCTTACACCTTCACGAGGCTGGTAAAGCCGCCATAGATCATCCGCTTGACGTCGAACGGCACGTCGCCCGTCCCCATCGATTCCAGGCGCGGATCGGCCATCACCTTGGCATTGATCTTGTCGCGCTGGGCGCGCGACTTGTAGGTGATCCAGGCGAACACGACGGTCTCGCCGGCCTTCAGCTTCACGCTTTGCGGAAACGAGGTCAGCTTGCCCGGCTTGACGTCGTCAGCGACCCATTCTCGATAATCCAGCGCGCCATGTTCGCGCCAAACCTTGCCGGCCATCTTCGAGAGCTTGGCATAGGCTTTGAGTTTCTTCTTCGGCACGGCGACGACGAAACCATCGACGTAAGGCATTGGGCGATTCCTGCTGTTTGACTCCCCGTCATTGCGAGCGTCAGCGAAGCAACGACGCTCAGGAGCGACAGCAGGATGCCTGAACCGGTGCCGGTTGGTACTGGTCACGTAGCCGCACCCAATCCATCGGATAGGGCAAGCCCTCCTCGTGGCGGCCGAGCGGCGTCAGATCGAGATAGTGATAGGCGGCATTCATCATGTCGAGGCCACGCGCGAAGGTCGAGTAGGTGTGGAACACGCTGCCCTGCTCGTCGCGGAAGAACACGCTGATGCCGGGCAGCTCGGGGCCGTAGAGCGGGGTCGTTCCGTAATTGTATTTCGCGTCACCCGCAACGATCTGGCCTTGCGTGAACGACACGCCGTAATCGTAGTTGAACTCATTGGCGCCGGACGACACCCAGTCGAAGGTCCAGCCCATCCGCGTCTTGAACGCTTCGAGCTTGGCGAGCGGCGCGAGCGAGATCGCGACCATCGTGGTGTCGCGCGCGGCCAGATGCGGAACCATCCGCTCAAACCCGTCGACCCAGAACGAGCAGCTCTTGCACGCGGCGTCCCATTCCGGCGCGAACATCACGTGCTGCACGACGAGCTGCGGCCGGTCCTTGAAGAGATCGCCGAGCGTCACCTTGCCGCCCGGCCCGTCGAACACATAGTCCTTGTCGACCTTGACCCAGGGCAGCTCGCGACGTTGCCGGCTCACCGCTTCGCGGGCTTGCGTCAGTTCCTTCTCACTGATCATCAGCGCCTTGCGGGCGGCGATCCATTGTTCGCGTGAGACGATTGCGTGCTGAGACATGCGATGCTCCCTTGCAGGTCAGGCGTCGACATATTGTTCCAGATTGCCGAGGAATTCGGTCCAGCCGCGCTGGTGGTTGTCGCGGGCGGCCTCGTCGACGAACTGCGCGTGATGGAAGGTGAGCAAGGTGCCGCCGGCATCCGGCTTGATCGACACCGTCACCTCGGAGACGCGCTCCGGCGTCGAATGCCAGGCCCAGCTGAACACCAGTCTCTCGTTCGGCACCACCTCGCGATAGACGCCGCCGACCTCATGATACTCACCGTTCGAACCGGTGAACTTGATCCGGTAGTGTCCGCCGACGCGGACATCGAGCTCGGCGTCCGTGGTGCCGGGCTTGACCTGCCCGGGGCCGAACCACCGCGCTAGGTTTTCCGGCTCGGTCCACGCGGCGTAGACTTTTTCCGGCCGCGCGCGGAGCCGACGCGTGAGTGTGAGGCTGGGGCGCGCGGCGAGGCCGGCATCGGCGACTGCGGATTGGTTGGCCATGGGTCTTCCTCCACAAAAGCTGCAAGGCGATCGAGATTGTCGGACCAGAATTGCGCGTAGCGATTGAGCCAGTTCATCGCCTGCTCCATCGGCCTCGCGGTGAGTCGGCACGCCACCGTGCGGCCGGTCTTTTCGCGCGTGACGAGACCCGCATCGGTGAGCACGTCGAGGTGCTTCATGATCGCCGGCAGCGACATCGCGAATGGCTGCGCCAGCTCGCTCACCGACAGGCCGTCCTGCTCGCCGAGCCGCGCCAGCAGTGCGCGGCGGGTGGGGTCGGAAAGCGCTGCGAAGGTGCGGTCCAGCGTCTCGTCCTGATACTTAACCATATGGTTTAGTATAAGCGCAATCGGCGCGGCGTCAAGCGGAATGCTTCACGATCGCGTTAGACGGAACGCTGTGCGAGAACCAGTATTGATACGGCGGCAACCTGCGCCGTGCGGTGACGCCGGATTCTAATCGGGGTAGGCGTGCCGGTGCCGGCGATGATGGCGGCGCGGCGGCGGTGGCGGCGGCGGCTCGCGAAACAGGAAGCGCGGGTTCTCGCCACAGCTGAGATAGCGCCCGGACACGCTCGCCGAACACTGATCGTAGGTCTGGTAGGCGCATTCGCCGGGATAGCCGAGGCTCGGCCCCTGCGCGCACCAGGGATAGTCATACGGATCGGCGGACGCGGGCTTGATGCTCGCCGCACCGGCAAGCGCCATCGTCCCCAAAACAAGCATTGCCAATCGCGATATGCGCATGATCCGCCTCCTTCGATGCCGCAGCGAGCAAGAGCGCGGCATCTTAGGTAAGGTTCCTGAAGCTCATTTTATTCCGCGTCAAGACCCGGCAAAGGACCCGGCGTCTCCTGACGCGCGACGCCTACTCGACCTTGAGGCCGGCAAACTCGACCACCTTCTTCCACTTGTCGGTCTCGGCCTTGATGTCGTTGCCGAAGGCGTCCGGGGTCTGGATCAGCGAATCGCCACCGAGCTCGACCAGGCGCTTGCGCATATCCGGTTCAGCGAGAACCGCATTGATCTCGGTATTGAGCTTGGCGATCAGTTCCTTGGGCGTGTTCTTCGGCGCGCCCATGCCGAACAGCGCGCTCGCCTCGTAACCCTTCACTGTCTCGGCGATCGCCGGCACGTCGGGCAGCTGCGAGGAACGCTCGGTCGTCGTCACGCCGAGCGCGCGCAGCGAGCCGGAGCGGATGTGCTGGATGATCGAGGGCATGTTGTCGAAGATCACCTGCACCTGTCCACCGAGCATGTCGGTGATCGCAGGCGCGGCGCCGCGATACGGCACATGCTGCATCTTGCAGCCGGTCATCGACATGAACATCTCGCCGGACAGATGCACCGAGGTGCCGTTGCCGGACGAGGCCATGTTCACCTTGCCGGGATTGGCCTTCACATATTCGATGAACTCGGCGACGGTCTTGGCCGGCACGTCCTTGTTGACGGTCATCACGTTCGGCACGCGGTTGAAGGAGGCAACCGGCGCGACGTCGCGCACGAAGTTGAATTTCAGATTGGCGTAGAGCGAAGCGTTGATGTAGTTCGCCGGATTGACCAGCAGCACGGTGTAGCCGTCCGGCTCGGCGTTGATCGCAGCTTCGGTGCCGATATTGTTGCCGGCGCCCGGCTTGTTCTCGATCACGAATTGCTGGCCGAGCTTCTCCGACAACCGTTGCCCGATCAGGCGCGCGATGATGTCGGTGGCGCCGCCCGGCGGATAACCCACGATCCAGCGCACCGGCCGCGCCGGATAGTCGGCTGCGGACGCACGGCCGATCGCGAATGTCGAAATTCCCGACCCGATCAGGCCCAGCGCGGTGCGGCGTGAAATCATGAAGTTTCTCCCAATCCAGCAGGGTTTGGTGCCCTGCCCGTTTCTGTTGCGTTGCGTGCGGCGCGGTTTTAACAAACAATGTGTGAGGCGGCCAGTGCGACACGTGCGCCGCCGACCGCGACGAAAGACTAAGCTGCAATCTTGTTATGATGCGTTTTCTTCACGCGAACCGGTGGCCACTTCGCTCGAAAACGCTCTGGACCGAAGAGGATCGATCATGTCCGTCAAGGTGAATGGGCTCGACCATCTCGTGATCAACGTCAGCGATGTCGTGCGCTCGGTTGCCTGGTACAGCAGGATCCTCGGCATGGAGGTGAAGGTGTTCGATCCCGGCAAGGGCAAGACACCGCGCACCTCGCTGGTGTTCGGCAACCAGAAGATCAACGTGCGGCCGCGCGATGCCGACAAGGTGGACTGGTTCACCGCTGATCACGAAGCGGCCGGCAGCGACGACCTCTGCTTCCTCACATCGAGCACGCCTGATGAAGTGGTCGCGCATCTGAAGGCCAACGGCGTGAAGATCGAGGAGGGCCCGGTCGCCAAGCAGGGTGCGCGCGGCACGCTGCGCTCGGTCTATTGCCGTGATCCCGACGGCAGCCTGATCGAGATCTCGTCGTATGAGCGAGACGCAACCTAGCATCAGTGTGAGGCGGCGCCTGCGCGCCCGATCATAGCCGCCGAGAGCAGACCCACCTCTTCCGCGCGGCGGAACGGATCGCTTCAGCGCAACATTGCTCTGCAAATCCCGATTTGCTCTCGGTGCACGCCGATGGCAGAACTGCTCCCAACCAAGACCAATGACAGCCGGCAAGGCTGTGCGGGAGGACATATGACCAGTTCAAAAGCAGTACCGGGAATCGTCGGACCGTTTGCCGGGCTCGACGTGCCATGGCTGCTCAAAATGCGCGCCGAGGTGCGCCGCGATCATCCATTCCTGATCTGGGCGCCGTTCGACGCACCGGCGCGGCGCTGGAGCTACGGCGAATTCCATGAGCGGGTCGGCGCGCTCGCGGCGGGTCTCGCCAAACGTGGCATCAGGCAGGGCGACTATGTCCTGATCCACCTCGACAATTGCATCGAGGCGATCATGTCGTGGTTCGCCTGTGTCGAGCTCGGTGCCATCGCCGTCACCACCAACACGCGCTCGGCGGCAGCCGAGATCGAATATTTTGCCGGCCATTGCGGCGCGGTCGCCGCGATCACCCAGCCAGCCTATGCCGAGCTGATCGCGACCAACTGCAAGGGGCTGCGCTGGATCGCAGTGACCTCACACGATGCGGGCCAAGCACCCGCGCAGGCGCCTTCGCACAGCGACAGTTTTGAGGCGCTGTTTGCCGACAGTGCCGACCGGCCGCAGCGCCCGACCGATCCGCTCGCACCGTGCAGCGTGCAATACACCTCCGGCACCACGTCGCGGCCGAAGGCAGTGCTGTGGACCCACGCCAACGCGCTGTGGGGCGCTAAGATCAACGCCGCGCATCAGGATCTGCATGCTTCCGACGTGCACCAGACCTATCTGCCGCTGTTTCACACCAACGCGCTGGCTTACTCGATGCTGGCGATCCTGTGGGTCGGCGGCAGCTGCGTGATCCAGCCGCGTTTCTCGGCAAGCCGATTCTGGCCGGTGGCGCTCGAGCACGGCTCGACCTGGACCTCGACGATCCCGTTCTGCATGAAGGCGCTGCTCGAGCACGAGGTGCCGAAACATCACAAGTTCCGGCTCTGGGGCACCGCCGTGAACGCACCGCCGGCCTTCGCCGTATTCGGTATCAAGATCATCGGCTGGTGGGGTATGACCGAGACCATCACCCACGGCATCATCGGCGAGGTCGATCAACCGAACCCGCCGATGTCGATCGGCCGCGCCGCGCCGGAATACGAAATCCGCATCACCAATGATGACGGCACGCCGACCGGCGTCGGCGAGACCGGAAACCTGCTCATCAGGGGCATTCCCGGCCTGTCGCTGTTCGCCGAGTATCTGCACAACGAGAAGGCCACGCGCGAGAGTTTCGACGAGCACGGCTATTTCATCACCGGCGACCGCGTCACGATGCTGGAGCGCGGCTACACCAAGTTCGGCGATCGCTCCAAGGACATGCTGAAGGTCGGCGGCGAGAATGTCGCGGCCTCCGAGATCGAGCAGGTAATCGCGGTGGTGCCGGGCGTGCGCGAGGCCGCCGTGGTGGGGAAGAAGCATCCGATGCTGGATGAAGTGCCGGTCGTCTTCATCATCCCGCAAACCGGCGTTGCCGCCTTGCCGGCCGATTTGCACGACAAGGTCATGACCGCCTGCCGCTCCGCGCTCGCCGACTTCAAGGTGCCGCGCGAAATCCGCTTCGTCGACGAGATGCCGCGATCGACGCTGGAGAAGGTCGCGAAGGCGGAGCTGAGGAAGATGCTGGAGTAGGCTCTACTCGTCATTGCGAGCGAAGCGAAGCAATCCATGGTTCAGCGCATGCGGGACAATGGATTGCTTCGTCGCTTCGCTCCTCGCAATGACGAGAGGATCAATTCACCTCGAACCGGATCGGCAGCTTCTTCGGGCCGCTGACGAAATAGGCCTGCGTCAGCTTCACCTCGCCGTCGAGCGACAGCGATTTCAGGTGCGGCAGCAGTTCCTCGAACAGGATTCGCATCTCGAGCTTGGCGAGATACTGGCCGAGGCAGAGATGCGCGCCATAGCCGAACGCGACATGACGGTTGGGCTTGCGGTCGCTGCGGAAGCGATCGGGGTCCTCGAACACCTCCTCGTCGCGATTGCCCGAGGCGTAGCACAGCATCAGCCAGTCGCCCTTGGCGATCTTGCGGCCGCCGAGCTCGGTGTCCGCAGTGGCCGAGCGCATGAAATGCTTGACCGGCGTCATCCAGCGGATCGACTCGTCGACCAGGCCCGGGATCAGCTCCGGGTTGGCCTTCACCTTGGCGAATTCGGCGGGGTCTCGCGCCAGCGCCCAGATCGCGCCCGCGGTCGAGGATGAGGTGGTGTCGTGGCCCGCGGTCGCGACGATCATGTAATAGCTGGTCTGATCGTGCTCCGGCATGTAGTCGCCGCCGATCTTCGCATTGGCGATGACGGTGGCGAGATCGTCGCGCGGGTTCTGGCGGCGCTCCTCGGTGATCTTGCGGAAGTAGGCCGAGAAGTCGGCGATGATCGCCTGCAACATCACGGAGACCTGCTCGGCGCTCAGCGCATCCCGGACGCGCGCGGTGTCGGGATCCTGCGGGCCGAACAGCTCCTGCGTCAGCTTCAGCATGCGCGGCTCGTCCGCCTCGGGTACGCCGAGGATCTCCATGATGACGTGCAACGGGTAGTGGAGCGCAACGTCCTCGACGAAATCGCAGGCGCCGCCGCGGTCGAGCATGCGCTGCACCGTGGCGCGCGCGATCTCGCGCACGCGGCCTTCGAACTTGCCGAGATTGGCCGGCATGAACCAGCCCTGGGTCAGCGCGCGGTATTTCGGATGGTCGGGCGCATCCATCTGCACCAGCGAGCGCACCAGATTGGGCCCGCCGGTGATCTTGCGAACACGTTCCTCGAGCGCCTGGTTGGTCAGCGTGGTCGGCCGGTCGGCATTGTGGAACAGGTCGTTCTGCCGGCTGATGGCCTGGATATGGGCGTGCTTGGTCACCACCCAGAACGGATCGAACTTGTCCGGCCGGGCGATCCCGAGCGGGTTGTTGGCGCGCAGCCAGCGATAGCTGTCGTGAATGCGGTCGTCGGCATAGGCGACAGGATCCACGAGGGTTGCCGCGATGTCAGCGGGGATGTCGAGATCCCCGGTCGTTGCCGTGTCCATGATCGTCCTCACCCGCGCAAATCATCGGTCGTGCCGATGATCGCCGGAATCTAGGCGGGGTTAAGGAGGACGACTTGCGTTGATTGGCTAAGGGCCGCGCCGCACGCGTTCTTGCGCGGCGTGACGGAGCGACGACGTCAGGGTTCAATAATGCCCGAATGCCACCGGGCGGAACGCCTGCAGCAATTGCTGGTCGAGCTTGCCGCCCATCTCCTCCATCATGGAGAACGCCTTGGCGTGGGTGAACTGCAGCCGGTAGGCGCGCTTCTCGACCAGGGCGGCATAGACATCGACGATCGTGGTGACCCGGACGATGTCGCTGATCTGGTTGCCGCTGAGACCGTTGGGATAACCGGTGCCGTCGAGGAATTCGTGGTGATGCAGGATCACGTCGAGCATTTCAGGCGGGAAGCCGCCCTGCGCGGACAGCGCCTCATAGCCGCGGCGCGGATGCTCGCGCATCTCGGCCATTTCCTCGACCGTCAACGCGCCGGGCTTGTCGAGCAGCGCGACCGGAACGAAGGCCTTGCCGACATCGTGCAGCAGGGCGGCACGCGCAAGCCGGCGCTGATCGTCGTCGCGCATGCCGAGATGCTGCGCGAAGGCGACGGCAAAGCCGGTCACGAACAGGCAGTGGCGATAGGTCTCCTGATGATGGCAGCCGACCGTGGTCAGCCATTCGCGCAGCGAATTGTGTTTGATCGCCTTGAGAATCTTGTTTTCGGCGGCAACGATGTCCTCGAACTTGAGCGGCTCGCCGGCGCGCATCCGCTCGAACATCTTGACCATCACGCCATGCGCGGCTTCGACGCCGCGGTTGAGCGCCTTGCCGCGATCGGTCTCGTCATAGCCGCTGTCGTCGGGAAATGCGGCGCGGATGCGCTGCAGGATGCCACGCGCATCGAACGGCCGCGAAATCGTGTCGGTGGCGCCGAGCGCCCAGGCCTGCATCGAGGCGTGATGCAGCGCATCCGCCAACACGAACAGCCGCGGCATCTCGCGATAGGCATCGGCCTGCAGCTTGCTACGGACCAGTTGCACGGCTTCGGGCGAACGCAAATTGATGTCGACGACGATGCCGGAGAGATCGCGGGCCGGCTGTTCGGGAATATCTGAAGTCGGAACGGTATCGACCTCGCCCACCGAGCGCAGGATGCTGGCGAGTTCGTTGCTCTGATCGCTTCGATCTGACGCCAGCAGGAGACGACGCTTCGAAGTCTGGTTATTGGCTAAGGCAGTCATGACATCCCCGTCGCGGTAACGACCGACGCCGGGACGCTACCTGACGATGCGTTCCCTCCGGCTTAATGGGGATGCTGAACGATGGTTAAGCGCAATAGGCGCAATTTGAACGATCGCGGAATCCGCTTGCAAAATCAGGCCGGCCGGAAATCAATCGAGCCGGCCACATCGCCGTCGAATCATGAATTATTGCGACTTCATCCACGCGCGACGCAAAAGAAAAACGCCGGAGAGCGGTTAAGCTCTCCGGCGTCTGCATTGGTTCAGGCCGTTACGCCTTCATCGCCGCCTTGACCGCTTCCGCGGTGATCGGCAGGCCGCGGACGCGGGCGCCGACTGCGTTGAAGACGGCGTTGCCGATCGCCGGCGCCACCACCGTCACGGCAGGCTCGCCGACGCCGGTCGCCTTCTCGCCATTGGCGATGACGTTGACCGCGACTTCCGGCAGCTGGCTCATCCGAAGCGGCGTGTAGGTGTCGAAGTTGGTCTGCTCGATACCGCCGTCCTTCAACGTCGCCTTCTCGAGCAGCGCCAGTGACATGCCCCACAGCGCCGCGCCCTCGACCTGGGCTCGGATGCCGTCGGGATTCACTTGCGTACCAACGTCGGTCGCAACCGTCAGCTTCTTCACCGTCACCTCGCCCGACGGGGCAACGGCGACATGAGCGACGCAAGCGGTCCAGCTCGCCGTGGCGCGCTCCTGCGACGACACGCAGGCCACGCCCATGCCTTCGCCCTTTGGCAGCTGCTTGGTGCCGTAGCCGGCGAGACCCATCGCAGCGAGCAAGGTGTTGCGGAGACGCTGCGCGCCGCCGTCATTCTTGCCCTTGCCGTCGAGCAGCGAGATGCGCAGTTGTGCCGGATCCTTGCCGGTCGCATGCGCGATCTCGTCGATCATGCTTTCGACCGCCCAGAACGTCCAGCCCGGCGCCACCGAACGGAGCTGACCCGACGGGGTGGCGTTGTGCGCCATCTCGTTCTTGATCGCCCGCACATAGTGGTTGGGCACGGTGTAGAAGAAGTCCGACCCGTTCACCGTGAAGGAATCGAGCGGACCCTTCTTGTCGACCGAGGGCGTGAGGAAATCAGGGATTCCCCAGCGCTGGGTCGGCCAGGCCGAGACCACGTCATGGCTCATCGCGACGATCTTGCCGTCGGCGTCCATGCCGGCCTTCACCTTCTGGAAGGTCAACGGACGCGAGAAGTCCATCGTCATGTCGTTCTCGCGCGTGTAGATGACCTTGACCGGCTTGCCGACGGCCTTCGCCGCCTGCACCGCGGGCACCATCATGTCGGCGTCGAGACGCCGGCCGAAGCCGCCGCCCAGCCACGCCTGGTGCATCACCACGAACTTCGGATCGATCCCGGCGGCGCCGGCCGCGATCGCACCGGAGCGCGTCGCGAACTGGTTGCCGGAATAGATGTGCAGGATGTCGCCCTTGAACTCCGCGGTGGCGTTCATCGGCTCCATCGGTGCATGGATGTTGATGTTGGTGGTGTACTCCGCCTCCAGCACCTTGGCCGCCGAGCCGTAGGCCGCATCCGGATCGCCGTCCTTGACGAAGAACTGGCCGGAATCGCTCAGGCCCTGAAGCCGCTTGGCTTCCGCGAGCAGCGACTCGCTCGACAGTTTGGCGTTCGGGCCGCCGTCATAGCTGACCTTCAGCGCCTCGGCCGCCTTCTTGGCATTGGCATAGGTGTTGGCGACCGCGACCACCCAGCCGGTCGTGGTGGTGGTCTTGTCGTCGAGGGTGACAGCCTTGATGAAGCCCGGCACCTTCTTCGCCGCGCTGTCGTCGACCGACTTCACGGTGGCGCCATAGCGCACCGGCGGGGTGACCAGCGCGCCGTAGACCATGCCCGGCAGCATCGTGTCGATGCCGTATTTCGCCGTGCCGTTGACCTTGAACGGAATGTCGAGCTGCGGCACCGAGACCCCGATCATGGTGTACTGGTCCGCCGTCTTCAGCTTGATCGCCTTCAGATCGTCAGCCGTGAAGGTCTTGGTTGCCTTGCCGCTCTTCACGACGTCGGCGAACGACATCGACTTCTTCGACTTCGGATGGCTAATCCTTGAGTCGCGCACCACCAGCTCGCTGGCCGGCACGCCCATCGAGGCGGCCGCCGCTTCGGTCAATGCGATCCGGCCGGCAGCGCCGGCGCGGCTCATGGCGTCGAAGTTCATCATCGTCGACCAGCTGCCGCCGGTGATCTGCGCGCCGAGCACGGGATCGTTGTACTTCGGATCGTTGGAGGCGAGCTGGACCCGCATGTCCTTCCAGTTCGCGCCGAGCTCTTCGGCCACGATCTGCGCCATGGTCGAGGCGACGTGCTGGCCCATGTCGGCCTTGCCGCAGGTCACGGTGACGACACCATCGGGCGCGATCGCATACCAGACGCTGGGTTCGAAGTGGGCCGGTGCGGGCGCCGCGAGCGCCTGATCGATGCCGGACGCGGCGTAGCCGAGCACGAGGCCGGTCGCAGCGGTGCCGACCAGGAAGGAGCGGCGGCTGAGATCGGTCGTCTCGGGAGCGAGGTTCTTCACGTGCTTGTTCATGTGGCCCTCCGCTCGGATCCGGTGGCCGATGCGGTGCGCATGTCGGACGCAGCGCGCATGATCGCCTTCTGGATTCGTGAATAGGTCATGCAACGGCAGAGATTGCCGTCCATATGCGCGACCACTTCTTCCTTCGTCGGGTTGGTGTTCTTCGACAGCAGCGCTGCCGCCTGCATGATCTGGCCGGACTGGCAGTAGCCGCACTGCGGCACCTGCTCGGCGACCCAGGCCTTCTGCAAGGGATGATCGCCCTTCGGCGAGAGGCCTTCGATGGTGGTGATCTTCTTGCCGACGGCGTCGGCGACGGAGGTCTGGCAGGACCGCACCGCTTCGCCGTTGACGTGAACCGTGCAGGCGCCACAGAGACCGGCGCCGCAACCGAATTTGGTGCCCGTCATCTGCAATTGCTCGCGGATGACCCAAAGCAGCGGCGTGTCATTGGCCGCCTCGACGGACATATTCCGTCCGTTGATATTGAGATTTGGCATCTCTCTCCCCTTCCGGTGTCGGAAGCCGCTTACGGCGGCAACTCACTGTTGGGTCATGGCTGGCGCCCACCGGGTAAGCGACAGTTGCCGAAACAATGATCCGGTTCCCGGCTGGAGGCAATCCAATTTGGAATTGATCGAAAAGAATAAATTTCGGAAACTGCTTGTTGTGCGATGCGGCAACGGCATGAAGCTTTTGAAATGCCAGTATTGATGCCGTATCGATCACTCCTACCAAGGTCGGTATCGCCAGACCTGACGTCGACAACAGAAGGAGCCCGTCAATGGCCAAGCTCAACCGCGGCGGCGTCGACATCTATTATGAGATTCACGGCAGCGGCCCGCCCTTGATTCTCACCCACGGCTATTCGTCGACCTCGGCGATGTGGCAGGGCCAGATCGAGGCGCTGTCGAAGCGACACAAGCTCATTCTCTGGGACATGCGCGGGCACGGGCAGTCCGACTATCCCGACAATCCGGATGCCTATAGCGAGGCGGCGACGGTCGGTGACATCGCCGCGCTGCTCGATGCCGCCGGCGCCGATCAGGCGATCGTCGGCGGGCTGTCGCTCGGCGGCTACATGTCGCTGGCCTTCCATCGCGCCCATCCCGAGCGGGTGCGCGCGCTGCTGATCATCGACACCGGCCCGGGCTTCAAGAAGGACGATGCGCGCGAGGTCTGGAACAAGCGCGCCGGCGACACCGGCGACCGGTTCGATCGCGAAGGCCTCGACGTGCTGAAATCGCTGAGCGCCGAGCGCGCCTCGGTCTCGCATCGCAACGCCAAGGGCCTCGCGCTCGCCGCGCGCGGCATGCTCGCACAGCGCGACGCGCGGGTGATCGAGTCACTGCTCGGGATCAAGGTGCCCGCGCTGGTTGTGGTCGGCGCCGACGACACGCCGTTCCTGGCGGCATCCGACTACATGGCGGCGAAGATCCCGGGTGCGCAGAAGGCCGTGATCCCGAACGCCGGCCACGCCGTCAACATCGACCAGCCGCAGGCCTTCATCGCCGCCGTGCTGCCGTTCCTGGATGGTCTTGAGGCCAAGTAAGGGATCGAGTGCAAGTAAACGATCAAGGACAAGCCATGAAGACGATTGCCGTCGCATTGTTGCTGACTGCCGCGGCGACCGCGGCGAGCGCGCAGAAGCTGCCGTTCGTGACAGCCCCGTCGACATTCACCGCGACGCTGTCGAACAACACGCCGCTGGTGTTCGGCATGGGCGTCGACGACGCGCAACGCGCGCTCGGCACGCACTTCACATACGTCAGCGGCCGGCCCGGCAACGAAGTCTTCCTGACCTTCCGCGACCTCGGCGGCAGCGGGCTGTTCCCGCATCACGACCGTCTCTTTCTCCAGTTCCGCAAAGGCCGGCTCGCCGGCTGGAAGGGCGACTGGGGCGAGAACTGGATGTGGCGCTAAGCCCGATCCCCAAAGCTTCATGCAACCCCCAACATGACAAGGATGGACCATGGGACAAGACATCAGACTGAAGGCTGCCGACGGATTTGAACTCGGCGCGTACCGCGCCGATCCCACCAGTGCGCTGAAGGGCGCCGTTGTCGTGATCCAGGAGATCTTTGGCGTCAATCACCACATCCGCTCGGTCTGCGACCGGCTGGCGAAGGAGGGCTACGTCGCGATTGCCCCCTCGATCTTCGACCGCATCACGCCGAACTTCCAAAGCGGCTATTCCCCCGACGAAGTCGCCGAGGCGCGCAAGTTCGTTGCCAATCCGGACTTCGCCGCGATGCTGCGCGACAGCCAGGCGGCGATCGACGCGGTGAAGTCGGCCGGCCCGGTCGGCATCATCGGCTTCTGCCTCGGCGGCAGCATCGCCTATGCGGCGGCCACCAAGCTGTCAGGGCTGTCGGCTGCGATCGGCTATTACGGCGGCGCCATCATCCGTTTCGCCGACGACAAGCCGGCGGTGCCGACGCAGCTGCATTTCGGCGAGAAGGATGCCGGCATTCCCTTGAGCGACGTCGAGACCATCAAGTCGAAACGGCCCGAGGTCGAGGTCTTCATCTATCCCGGCGCGCAGCACGGCTTCCATTGCGACGAGCGCGCCAGCTACGACAAGGCCAGCGCCGACATCGCCTGGCCGCGCAGCATGGAATTTTTCGCGAAGCATTTGCGGACGTAGGGCGCGGCTCTTCACGTCTGTCATTCCGGGCCTGCGCCTAACGGCGCATCCTCAGGTGCGCAATTGCGCACCGGGAATGACGACTGGAGAGTGATTTGCCTGGACTAGAACCAGCGCTCGCCGACGAACACGGTATCGCCCGGGCTCATCGGCGTGCCCAGCGGCACCACGAAGCGGCCGGAACCGGAGGCGTCGGTATGCGTCAGGGTCACGCTGTCGCGGCGGGCGCGGGGCGAGAAACCGCCGGCGATCGCGACCGCGCTTTCGACGGTCATGTTCGGCACGTAGGGATATTGGCCGGGGGCCTGGACTTCGCCGAGAATGAAGAACGGCCGGTAGGACTCGATCTCGACCGCCACCGAAGGCTCGCGGATGAAGCCATTGCGAAGCCGCGCCGAGATGTCGCCGGCGAGACCGGCCGGCGTGCGGCCGCGTGCCGGCACCGAGCCGATCAGCGGCATGGTGATCGCGCCCGCGGCGTCGATCGCGTAGGAGTTGGTCAGGCCTTCCTGGCCGTAGACCACAACGCGGAGCTTGTCGCCCGGGCCGAGATGATAGGAATTGTCGTAACCGGCGGGCCCACCCGGGGCGGCAGCATAAACCACCGGAGCGGCGACCGGCGCGGCATAGCCATAACCAGGAGAGGTGCTGGCGAAGGCCGATCGCAATGCGCTGATCGCACCACCGCCGCCGTCAGCAACCGGAGCGGATGCGTAGGCCGGGCCGTAGGTGACGGCGTCGACACCTTGCGGGCCGACGGCAACCGGACCGGACGTGCTCATGCAGCCAGACAGCGCGAGCGCAGCCACAACGGCAGTGATCGGCAATCGTAACGCGCGTGCAACCGGCACCGGACCTATCCCTCAACTACGAGACAAGCCCAGTCTTGCACCACTTATGGTTAATAAAGGGTTTTCGGGGATCGAACGGGAAGCCGGAGAACCCGGCCTCCCATCGACTTGGAACATCAGGCGGCGGTGACGCCGACGCCGATCGGACACGACACGCCGGTGCCGCCGAGCCCGCAATAGCCCGCCGGATTCTTGGCGAGGTACTGCTGGTGGTAATCCTCGGCGAAGTAGAATTCGCCTGACGGTGCGATCTCGGTGGTGATCGCGCCGAGCCCCTTGGCGGCAAGCGCCTTCTGATACATCGCCTGCGACTGCTCGGCGGCTTTGCCCTGCGCATCACCGAAGGTGTAGATCGCCGAGCGATATTGCGTGCCGATGTCGTTGCCCTGGCGCATGCCCTGCGTCGGGTTGTGGTTCTCCCAGAACGTCTTCAACAGCTTCTCGTAGGAGATCTTCTTCGGGTCAAACACGACCAGCACCACTTCGGTGTGGCCGGTGCGCCCCGAGCAGACTTCCTCATAGGTCGGGTTCGGCGTGTGGCCACCGGCATAGCCGACCGCGGTGGTGTAGATGCCGTCGCCGAGTTCCCAGAACTTGCGCTCCGCGCCCCAGAAGCAGCCGAGCCCGAACACCGCCTGCTCGAGGCCTTGCGGATAAGGCGGCGTCAGCTTGCTGCCATTGACGAAATGCGTGGTCGCAGTCGGGATCGGTGTCGCGCGGCCCGGCAGCGCCTCGGCGGCACTCGGCAACGCGGTGGTCTTGCGCATGAACAACATGGATACCTCCGGGCGGGACATCGGCCGACGCGGGCTGCGGCCTGCGGGCCGGCTGTCACCTATATATGTCGTTACGCAGATGATGGCAGCCCTGTTACGAAAGGCTGCACCGGGGCGGGCTGCAGTCGGGTCAGTCGCGCGCGTAGCCGATCAGGCGCTTGCGCGGCCGGAACAGGAACATCAGCAGGATCCCGGCGATGCCGAGCACCGCGAACACCGGCTGCTCCAGAAGCAGGCGGATCACGTCATTCCAGAGCCATGGCGCGAAGCGATCCACCCAGGCATGGAACGCCTGCTGGCTCGACTGGTGGATGTCGTTCCAGAATTGGCCGAATTGGGTGAACCGCAAGCTCTGGTCAGCGACGTAGCGCGCTCCGTCATAGACCATGAAGATGAAGCCGCCAGCCAGCAGCAAAAGGCCGATCAGACGGAAAAAACCGCGGATCATGCGTCACCCTAACTCCCTGTCGCGCCCCACGCGTCGTCAGGCCTTACCGGGCGCCCCCCGGAAATTCAACCTCTTCAGCGGCTTATCCGGCCCCCGGAGGCCCAATTTCCGGTCTTTTTGAGCCCCGAAAGCGTTGACGCTTCTGCCTGCGCCATCTATAAGACCGGCCGATGGCGGCGGGCGCAATCCTGCCGCCGCTGTTCTTTGGACAGTGCCGCATGCGGGGGCTGCATTTTGCGCTCTTCGGATGGCCGCCTCAAGGACACCCAAGCAGATACCTTGGACCAATACATCAGAGTTGAGATTTGAACCGGCCGGTGCGCGCAAGCCCGACCACTGAGCGATCACCGCCGAAGGACAGTTAGAGAACCATGGCCAACACCACCTCCGCCAAGAAGGCGACCCGCAAGATTGCCCGCCGCACCATCGTCAACAAGTCGCGTCGCACCCAGATGCGTGGCGCGGTGCGCACCGTCGAGGAAGCGATCAAGAGCGGCGACCGCGAGGCGGCACTCAAGGCGATGAGCCGCGCCGAGCCCGAGCTGATGAAGGCAGCGCAGCGCAACATCATTCACAAGAACCTCGCGAGCCGGAAGGTGTCGCGCCTCACGCAGAGCATCGCCAAGCTCGCCAAGTAAAGTTCGCGAAGCTCGCAGCGCGAGCTGACTGAAAAACACATTTGTCACGAAGCCCGGCTCGCGCCGGGCTTTTTGTTTTGTCTGGTCGTTTGTCGCGGAAGTTTTTGTCGTGGAAGTTTCGTAGCGCGAGAAGACTGCGCATTGCCGCGCAACGAACCGCGTGTCATGTTTCGTCGCGTCCGTAGTTCTACCGGCTGAACATGCTTAACGCGTCGCACTCGCGCACAGATTGTTCTTCGCTAAGCTAGATAGATGGAATAGCGCGCGAATATCGCGCGTCAAAAAAAGCGACGCGGGGTTACCCTGCAAAAGTAATCGTGAAAAATCACGCTTCGCGAATTACTTATGCACATAGCGCCAGACAGCGATTGGAAAAATGACCGGCGCGAGACCAAATGTAAATTTTCTATGAAAAATTTTTGGTATTGCACCGTCGTTTGTGACGCGCGTGATTCTGTACGCTGATTCAAAAACTTGCTTTCGCAACTCCGCATCGGCAACGCCGCAACAGTCGCGAAGAGTCGCGATCCCCGTCGAATCCACGGATTGTCAGAAAATGCGCTTGGTGTATTTATTTCTTGTTCGCGACGCCCACGGCTCTCCAGATCAGCGCGGTTTGAGACCCAAGGGTGGACGCACAAATCGGCGGCGGTGTGTGCGTTAGCGACGCTCTCCAAGCGAAGCTAGATTGACGGCTCATAGCGATATGAGGACGGTCGACCTGTGTCAAAATTTCTCCGGCGATGTCCCCCGCAATTTGGGGGATCGAACAAGAGAGACCAGGGCGTCAGTCGGAATCTGGCAGCGGGAACGCGGCGCGAGCGAACGGGTTGACGACGACACGCGGCGGCGAAGCGCCGGGCATTTAGGTGTTCGGTAGCGGCAGTTCGAATTTGAAGACACGAGCAAGCTGACACCTTGCCGCGATACGTCGCGGCGGGAGGGGGAGGACTTATGCCTTACGGTATCAACACTGCAGTCGGACCAACGACAACTGAAGTGCAGATTTCCAGTGGTGCCGTAATCAATCCCTCGGACCTTGGCTCTTACCCGGAGCGGCCGTCGAGTACGCGCTGACCTCGCGGGACGCATCTTCTCCAAACAGCTGATCTGTCGCGTGGCGCCTGGCCGCCACACGGGAGAGCTTTGTCCGGAGCGGACCGCGCCCGCTAGAGGTCGCGTCGTGGCAGGAAACCTGCGCGGCGCTTTCGCAATCATCATCTCTCAGATTTGGAAAAGTACGAAAGCTATGACGAACACGGAACAGGATCGCTGGTCGCGGGTGAAGGGACGTTTGCGGACGAGCGTCGGCGAGGACGTTTACACCAGCTGGTTTGCGCGGATGGATCTGGAGAGCGTGCACGACGAGAGCGTGCACCTGTCGGTTCCGACCCGGTTCCTGAAGAGCTGGATCCAGGCGCATTACGCCGACCGCGTGCTCTCCTGCTGGCAGGCCGAGATGCCGGAAGTGCACAAGATCGACCTTACGGTGCGCTCCGCGATCCGTGCGATGGCTCCGGCGAAGGAAGCGGTTGCTCCGGTCGAGGTACGCCGCGTCGAGCGCCACGATGGCCGTCCCGCGCCGGAACTGCGCTCGGTTGCGACCGCGCCGGTGTCCGCCAGCCACGACGCGCTCGGCGGCTCGCCGCTCGATCCGCGCCTGACCTTCGCAAGCTTCGTCGTCGGCCGCTCCAACACGCTGGCCCATGCGGCTGCGCGCCAGGTCGCCGAAGGACGCCGCGGCGATCCCGTGATGTTCAATCCGCTTTACATCCATGCCGGCGTCGGCCTCGGCAAGACGCATCTGCTGCAGGCGGTGACCTGGGCCGGCAATTCCGGCGGCGAGCGCAAGGTGCTGTATCTCACTGCCGAGAAGTTCATGTACGGCTTCGTCGCCGCGCTGAAGACCCAGACGGCACTGGCGTTCAAGGAGGCGCTGCGCGGTATCGACGTGCTGGTGATCGACGATCTGCAGTTCCTGCAGGGCAAGTCGACGCAGGCCGAGTTCTGCCACACGCTGAACGCGCTGATCGATGCCGGCCGTCAGGTCGTGATCGCGGCCGACCGTCCGCCGTCCGATCTCGAAAGCCTCGACGATCGCGTGCGTTCGCGGCTCGCCGGTGGCCTCGTGGTCGAGATGGGTTCGCTCGGCGAGGAACTGCGGCTCGGCATCCTGAAGTCGCGCGTCGCCGCGGCCCGCGTCCACCATGCGACCTTCGACGTGCCGGAGGAAGTGCTCGACTATCTGGCGCGCACCATCACCCATAATGGCCGCGACCTCGAAGGCGCGATCAATCGCCTGTTGGCGCACTCCAAGCTCAACAACCAGCCGGTGACGCTGGAGATGGCCGAGCGCGAGGTGCGCGACCTGATCCGCCCGCAGGAGCCGAAGCGGATCAAGATCGAGGACATCCAGCGCGTGGTCGCCCGGCAGTACAATGTCAGTCGCTCCGACTTGCTGTCGTCCCGCCGCACCGCCAATGTGGTGCGCCCGCGCCAGGTTGCGATGTATCTGGCGAAGACGCTGACCCTGCGCTCGCTGCCGGAGATCGGCCGGCGCTTCGGCGGCCGCGACCACACCACGGTGCTGCACGCCGTGCGCAAGATTGAGGCACTGGTCGCCAAGGACACGACGCTGTCCGAGGAAGTCGAATCGCTGAAGCGTCAGCTGCAGGAATAGACTTCCGTCGCAGGCCGCGCCGGTTCTGTCGCCCTCCCCTTTGCTGCAAGGGGGAGGGCGACGCATTTTCGGCCCCAAAACGTGGGGAACAGACGCCGTCTCCCTTGCGCCAGCCCGCCATCCGCGCCACCTTGCGGTCCCCCCGTGGGTTTGATCAAGTCCGGTATTGATCCGACTTATCGGGTTTCCGACGCCGCGATGCTGCCCTCAACGGCCGCCCGGCTTTTCTATCTGAGGGATCTGGCGGGTATTGCAATGAAGGTCACCGTCGAGCGCGCGCAACTGCTGAAATCGCTGGGTCACGTTCACCGCGTGGTCGAGCGCCGCAACACCATCCCGATCCTCGGCAACGTGTTGATCCGCGCCGAGGGCGCCAAATTGTCGCTGAAGGCGACCGACCTCGACCTCGAGGTGACGGAGACCCTGGCCGCCGAGACGGCAACCGCCGGCTCGACCACGGTGCCCGCGCACATGTTCTACGACATCGTCCGCAAGCTGCCCGAAGGTTCGCAGATCGTGCTGGAGGCCGACGGCGACCGCTCGGTGCTCGCGGTGCGCGCCGGCCGCTCGCGCTTCACGCTGCAGACCCTGCCCGAGAGCGATTTCCCCGGTCTAGCCGCCGGCGACATGACGCATTCGTTCTCGCTGCCGGCCTCCGACATCAAGCGCCTGATCGACCGCACCCAGTTTGCGATCTCGACCGAAGAGACCCGCTACTACCTCAACGGCATCTATCTGCACGCCGCCGGCAGCGCCAAGGCGGCGACCTTGCGCGGGGTTGCGACCGACGGCCACCGGCTCGCGCAGATCGACCTCACGCTGCCCAAAGGCGCGACCGGCATGCCCGGCGTGATCGTGCCGCGCAAGACGGTCGGCGAGGTGCAGCGGCTGATCGAGGGCGACGACGCCGAGATTTCGATCGAGCTGTCGGACGGCAAGATCCGCTTCACGCTCGGCAATGTGGTGCTGACCTCGAAGCTGATCGACGGCACCTTCCCGGACTACGGCCGCGTCATTCCGCAGAACAACGACAAGGAACTGGTCGTCGACAAGAAGGATTTCGAAGCCGCCGTCGACCGCGTCTCGACCATTTCCAGCGAGCGCGGCCGCGCCGTGAAGCTGGCGCTGTCCGCGGGTAAGCTGATCCTTTCGGTCACCAACCCGGATTCCGGCAGCGCCACCGAAGAGATCGAGGTCGAATACGCCTCCGACGCACTCGATATCGGCTTCAACTCGCGCTACCTGCTCGACATCGCCGCCCAGATCGAGGGCGAAGTCGCGGTGCTCAAGCTCGCCGATCCCGGCTCGCCGACGCTGGTGCAGGACAAGGACAGCAAGGGCGCGCTCTACGTGCTGATGCCGATGCGGGTGTGATTTCTCACCTCGTCATGGCCGGGCTTGACCCGGCCATCCATCGAGCAAGAGATGACCTTTTGGGTGTACATCCTCGCGAGCAAGCCGGGCGGAACTCTCTACGTTGGAGTGACCAACAATCTTGTTCGGCGGGTTTACGAACACCGCGAGGGTCTCGCCGAAGGCTTTACCAAGCGATACGGCGTCAGGACCCTCGTCTACTTTGAGGCGCATGAGACAATCGCCGCGGCGCTTCAGCGCGAGAAGAATGTCAAGCATTGGTCACGCGAATGGAAAATTGACCTGATCGTTGCAGGCAATCCCGAGTGGCGCGATCTATATGATGAAGTTGTCCGCTGACGCGGACGATGGATTGCCGGGTCAAGCCCGGCAATGACAAGGTAACATGACCCCGTCCCGCATTCATCGCCTGTCGCTGACGCATTTCCGCAATTACCGGGCGGCGACGCTGCAGGTCGCGGGCGACATGGTGGTGCTGGTCGGGCCGAATGGCGCCGGCAAGACCAATTGCATGGAGGCGGTCTCGTTCCTGTCGCCGGGCCGCGGCCTGCGCCGCGCGACCTTGGAGGACATCGCCGACAATCAGGGCGATGGCTCCTGGGCGGTGTCGGCCGAAGTCGAGGGCGCGCTCGGCCTCGCCACGCTCGGCACCGGCATCGATCCGCCGACCGCTGAGGCAAGCAACAACAGGCGATGCCGGATCGACCGCGAACCGGTGGGGTCTGCAACCGCGTTCGGCGATCATCTGCGCATCGTGTGGCTGACGCCGGCGATGGACGGCCTGTTCATGGGCGCAGCCTCGGAACGGCGACGCTTCTTCGACCGCCTGGTGCTGGCGATCGATTCCGAGCATTCCAGCCGCGTCTCGGCGCTGGAGCGCTCGTTGCGCTCGCGCAACCGGCTGCTCGAGGTGCGCAACTATGACGACCATTGGTGTGACGCGATCGAGCGCGAGACCGCGGAGCTTGCGGTCGCGGTCGCCGCATCGCGCGGCCAGACCGCCGCCAAGCTCGCCGCGATGCTGCGCGAGCGCGGCGCCGCCTCGGCCTTTCCGTCCGCCGAGATCATGCTCGACGGCTGGATGGAGAATGCGCTGCTACAGGAGCCCGCCACCGCGGTGGAGGACCGCTATCGCGAGATCCTGCGTGCCGGCCGTCCGCGCGACGCCGCCGCCGGGCGCACGCTCGACGGGCCGCATCTGACCGATCTGCAGGTGGTCTACGCGCCGAAGAACATGCCGGCGCGCGACGCCTCGACCGGCGAGCAGAAGGCGCTGCTGATCGGGCTGGTGCTGGCGCACGCCACGATGGTCGCGGAGATGACCGGCATCGTGCCGCTGCTGCTGCTCGACGAGGTCGTCGCCCATCTCGATCCCAACCGCCGCAAGGCGCTGTTCGAGGAGCTCGGCAAGCTCGGCGCGCAGGTCTGGATGACCGGCGCCGATCCCGCAGCCTTCGCCGACATCGGTCCGCGCGGAGAGATTTTCGACGTCGAATCCGGCCGCGCCACGCGGCGTGGCTAAGGCCGCGAAACAGGCTCCGAAAGGGGCTCGAATCCGCCTCCGAATCGGGCTTTTCAGAGTGTTCGGAATCGGCCTTCCGAGACCTTGAAAAAGGCCTAAAAAATCCTATCTATTCAATAGTTTGTAGAGAGAGACTTTGCGCTAGGCGCAACCCCTCTTTCATGGCACAAATAGCGGAATCAGCGCCTCATATTGCGCAGCTGATTCGGGACATCCTCGAAGGCCTCACATGACTGAACCTGCCCGGCAGACCCCTGCCGAATCTGAGCACCCCATTCCGGCGGAATATGGCGCGGAATCGATCCGGGTGCTGAAGGGCCTCGACGCCGTCCGCAAGCGGCCCGGCATGTATATCGGCGACACCGATGACGGCTCCGGCCTGCACCACATGGTCTACGAAGTCGTCGACAACGCGATCGACGAGGCCTTGGCGGGGCATGCGAGCCGCGTCCTGGTCACCCTCAACGCCGACAATTCCGTCACCGTGTACGATGACGGCCGCGGCATTCCGGTCGACATTCACAAGGGCGAAGGCGTCTCGGCGGCCGAGGTCATCATGACCCAGCTGCACGCCGGCGGAAAGTTCGACCAGAACTCCTACAAGGTCTCCGGCGGTCTGCACGGCGTCGGCGTCTCCGTCGTCAACGCGCTGTCCAGCAAGCTGGGCTTGCGGATCTGGCGCGACGACAAGGAGCACTACATCGAATTCGCGCACGGCGACGCCGTGGCGCCGCTCAAGGTGGTCGGCGATGCGCCGGGCAAGCGCGGCACCGAGGTCACCTTCCTGGCCTCCACCGAGACCTTCAAGAACGTCGAATATGATTTCGCGACGCTGGAGCACCGGCTGCGCGAGCTCGCCTTCCTCAATTCCGGCGTCCACATCGTGCTCTCAGACATGCGCCACGCGGTCGAGAAGCGCGAGGAGATGCACTATTCCGGCGGCGTCGAGGAATTCGTCAAATATCTCGACCGCAACAAGAAGGCGATCGTGCCGGCGCCGATCATGGTGCGCTCGGAATCCAACGGCATCGGCGTCGAAGCCGCGCTGTGGTGGAACGACAGCTACCACGAGAACGTGCTGTGCTTCACCAACAACATCCCACAGCGCGATGGCGGCACCCATCTGGCCGGCTTCCGCGGCGCGCTGACGCGCCAGGTCAACGGCTATGCCGAAGCCAACGCGAAGAAGGAAAAGATCGCGCTGACCGGCGACGATTGCCGCGAAGGCCTTACCGCGGTGCTGTCGGTCAAGGTGCCCGATCCGAAATTCTCGTCGCAGACCAAGGACAAGCTGGTGTCCTCGGAGGTTCGACCTGTGGTCGAGAACGTCCTCAACGAGGCGCTCGCCGCCTGGTTCGAGGAGAATCCGAAGGAAGCCAAGGAAATCGTCGGCAAGGTGATCCAGGCCGCCGCCGCCCGCGAGGCCGCGCGCAAGGCCCGCGAGCTGACACGCAAGAACCCGCTCAGCGTCTCCTCGCTCCCCGGCAAGCTTGCCGACTGCCAGGAGAAGGATCCGGCGAAATCCGAACTGTTCATCGTCGAGGGTGACTCGGCAGGCGGCAGCGCCAAGCAGGGCCGTAACCGGGAATTCCAGGCGGTGCTGCCGCTGCGCGGCAAGATCCTCAATGTCGAACGCGTCCGCCCCGACAAGATGCTGTCATCCGAGCAGATCGGCACGCTGATCACCGCGCTTGGCACCGGCATCAGCGACGATTTCTCGGTCGACAAGCTGCGTTATCACAAGATAATCGTGATGACCGACGCCGACGTCGACGGCGCCCATATCCGCACGCTGCTGCTGACTTTCTTCTATCGCCAGATGCGCTCGATCATCGATGGCGGCTTTCTCTATATCGCCCAGCCACCGCTCTATAAGGTCTCGCGCGGCAAGTCCGAACAGTATCTGAAGGACGAGCGCGCGCTGGAGGATTATCTGATCTCGACCGGGCTCGACGAATGCGTATTCAAGCCGGCTTCCGGCGACGACCGCTCGGGCCGTGATCTGCTGTCGCTGATCGAAGACGCAAGGGTCATCCGCTCGGTGCTGCGCAACCTGCACAGCCGCTATAATCGCGCTGTGATCGAGCAGGCCGCGATCGCGGGCGTGCTGAGCCCGAGGATCACCGCCGAGATCGCCACCGCCAACTCGGCGGCGGAATACATCGCCAAACGGCTCGACGCCGTGGCCGAAGAGGTCGAGCGCGGCTGGGTCGGCACCTTCACTGAAGGCCACGGCTTCCAGTTCGAGCGCACCGTGCGCGGCGTCAAGGAAGTGGCGGTGATCGACGACGCGTTCCTCGGCTCGGCCGATGCACGCAAGCTCGATGAATACGCCACCAGGCTGCAAGAGATCTACGTGCGGGCAGGCAAGCTGCGGCGCAAGGATGCCGAGCAGACCATCCATGGTCCGATCGACCTGTTCGAGGCCGTGACCGACGCCGCCCGCAAGGGCATCTCGCTGCAGCGCTACAAAGGTCTCGGCGAGATGAATCCGGAGCAGCTGTGGGAGACCACGCTGGACAAGGACGCGCGCTCGCTGCTCCAGGTGAAGGTCAAGGAAGTCGACGAGGCCGACGATATCTTCACCAAACTGATGGGCGACGTGGTCGAACCGCGCCGCGACTTCATCCAGGAAAACTCGCTCAGCGCCACCATCGACATCTAACGGCCTGCGCCCTCAAAGGCCGACATGCGCTTTCCGGCGCAATGGCGCGGCGAGAGTGACGTCTCCGTGACAGCGTGATCGACACCGGCGCGCGGCTACCTTTCGGGTGGAAGCTGCGCCGGGATTTGTGTTACGGTGCCGGACAGCCATTGATTCCGCTATGGAATTTCGAATGGCTCAGTTTGAATCCAAGTCTGCATGATGCGTTAGGGGACATTCCGCGTGCCGCCGATCCAATACATCGTCGAAGGCGGCCGCCGCCTTTCGGGCACCATCGAGCCGTCGGGCAACAAGAACTCCGCGCTGCCGATCATCGCGGCCGCCCTGCTCACCGAGCATCCGGTCACGCTGACCAACGTGCCGCGCATTCGCGACACCGAGACGCTGGTCGAGCTGTGCCGTTCGGTCGGCGCCAGTGCCGAATGGACCGAGCGCAACACGCTGCTGATCCACGCCAAGGAGATCCGCGCCGCCGATCTTGATCCGGCGCTGTGCGCGCGCATCCGCGCCTCGATCCTGCTCGCAGGTCCGCTGCTCGCGCGTTGCGGCGAGGTCGCGCTGCCGCCGCCAGGCGGCGACGTGATCGGCCGCCGCCGGCTCGACACGCACTTTCTGGCCTTCGAGCAGCTAGGCGCGACGGTCACCGCGACGCACCGGCTCGAATTCCGCGCCTCGAAGCTGAAGGGCGCCGACGTGTTCCTCGACGAGCCCAGCGTCACCGCGACGGAGAACGCGCTGGTCGCCGCCGTCGCTGCCCGCGGCACCACCTATCTGCGCAACGCCGCCTCCGAGCCGCATGTGCAGGACCTCGCCAATTTCCTGATCGCGCTCGGCGCCAAGATCGAAGGTGTCGGCACCAACACCATCATCGTGCATGGGCCGGCGACGCTCGGCAGCACGAGTTTCGCGATCCAGCCCGACCATATCGAGGTCGGATCGCTGATCGGGCTTGCCGCGGTGACCCGCTCGCCGCTGCGCATCGCGCGCGCCGGCGTCGAGCATCTGCGCTCGATCCGGATGGGCTTCGAGCGGCTCGGCATCGTCTGTGGCGTCGAGGGCGACGACCTCGTCGTGCCGTCGAACCAGACCTTGAAGATCCACGACGATTTCGGCGGTCATGTGCCGAAGCTCGAGGACCAACCCTGGCCGGCCTTCCCGGCCGACCTGATGTCGATCGCCATCGTCACCGCCACACAGTGCGACGGCGTCATCCTGATGCACGAGAAGATGTTCGAGTCGCGGATGTTCTTCGTCGACAATCTGATCGCGATGGGCGGCCGCATCGTGCTGTGCGACCCGCACCGTGCGATCGTCGCCGGTCCGAGCCGCCTGCGCGGCGCGCCGATGAACTCGCCCGACATCCGTGCCGGTATGGCGATGCTGCTGGCCGCGGTGTGCGCCAACGGCACCTCCACCATCAACAACGCCGACCAGATCGAGCGCGGCTATGAGCGGATCGATGAGCGCCTCAACGCGCTCGGCGCCAAGATCAAGCGGATCCCCGCGCGATCATAACTCCCTGCGGCAGCTTGGCCATCCTTCGGGCCGGTTCGCCGTGCTAGACGTGCCATCATGACCTGCATCGACAAGATCGACCCGGCCGCGTCGCGCGCGGCCGTCGTCCCCTCTCGCAAGCTGCTCACGGCCGAGCTCGCGGAGACGCTGAAGCTCGCGGTGCCGCTGGCGCTGACGCAGCTCGGGCAGATCGCGATGATGACGACCGATCTCGCATTCATCGGCCGGCTCGGCAGCGAAAGCATCGCCGCGGCGGCGCTGGCGCATACCGTGTATTTCGTCAGCTTCACGATCGGCATGGGCATGATGTCGGCGGTCTCGCCATTGGCCGCGCAGGCGTTCGGCGCACGCGACCCGCGGGTGATGCGGCGTGCGCTGCGCGTCGGCCTCTGGGCCGGGTTCTTCATGGTGCTGCCGCTGATGGCGCTGCCGTTCCAGGGCGAGCGCATCCTGCTTGCGCTCGGCCAGACAAAGGCCACCGCGCATCTCGCGCAGCAATATCTGTTCGGGCTCGGCTGGGGCATCCTGCCGGCGCTGTGGTTCATTGCGCTCCGCGGCTTCATGAGCGCGGTGAACCGGCCGGAGCCGGTGCTGTGGATCACGCTCGCCGCGATCCCGGCCAATGCGCTGATGGTGTACCTGTTGCTCTACGGCAAATGGAGCATGCCCGAGCTCGGCATGTTCGGCGCCGGGCTTGCGACCACGATCGTCAATCTCGGCACCTTCCTCGCCGGCGTCTGGTTCGCGGCGCGCCGCCGCCCGTTCCGCAAATATCACGTGTTCAGCCGCGTCTGGCGCATCGACTGGCCGCTGATGGGCAAGCTGGTCGCGGTCGGCGCGCCGATCTCGATCGCCTTTTTGCTGGAATACGGCCTGTTCGGCGCGGCCGGCCTGTTGATGGGGCTGATCAGCACCACCGCGCTGGCGGCACACCAGATCGCGCTGCAGATCGCCGCGATCCTGTTCATGGTGCCGTTCGGCGTCAGCATGGCAGCCACCGTGCGGGTCGGCCAGGCGGTCGGCCGCCGCGACGCTGAGGCGGTGCAACGCGCCGGCTTCGTCGCGGTCGCGCTGTCCGGCATCTTCATGAGCGTCATGACGCTCGCGGTGATCCTGGCGCGCTTCGAGATCGCGGCGCTGTTCCTCGGCGAGGCCTCCGACGCCACCGCGCAGCTCACCGCGATGCTGCTCTTGATCGGCGCGACGTTCTTCATCGCCGACGGCATCCAGACCACCAGCGCCGGCGCACTACGCGGCATGAACGACACAAAGGTGCCGCTGCTGTTCGCCGTCATCAGCTATTGGTTGATCGGCTTCACGTCGGCCGCCGCGCTGGCCTTCTGGGCCGGGCTCAAGGCGCCCGGGGTCTGGATCGGGCTGTCGCTCGGGACTGCGGTCTATGCGACGCTCCTGATCTTGCGTTTTCGCCTGCTGGCACGCAGACTGGTGGGATGAGGGTCGACGAGGTCACGCCGAACGTGGATTCCGCAGCGCTGCTCGCCGGCGCGCAGTTCGCCGATGCGTTCCGGATCGCGACCACGCGCGCCGATCTCGACGCGCGGCATGCCGCCGAAGCGATGGTGGCGCGCCAGCCGCGCTGGTTCGAATGGCTGGTCGCGTTACGCAATCTCCTGGTGGCGCCCTTCGGCCTGAAGACCTCGGGTGCGACCGAGGGCGTGGCGCGCGACATGATCGGGATATTTCCGGTGGTCAGCGAAACGCCGGAGCGGCTGGTCGCGGGCTTCAACGACAAGCATCTCGATTTCCGGCTTGTCGTCGACATCGCGCCCGCAGGGCCCGCGCGCAGCATCACCGCAACCACGCTGGTGCTCACCCACAACTGGTTCGGCCGCGCCTATCTTGCGGTGATCATGCCGTTCCACCGCCTGATCGTGCCCGTGATGCTGCGCAAGGTCGGCGGCTGACGCATGACCTTGTCGGTCGACCTGTTCTTCTCGTTCCGCAGCCCCTACAGCTACCTGGCGCTGCCGAAGACGCTCAAGATGGTCGCCGACTACGATGTTGCGGTGAATTTGCGGCCGGTCTATCCGCTTGCTGTGCGCGTACCCGGCTTCTTCAAGAAAACCGATCCGCGTTTCGCCCGCTATGTCGTGCTCGATTCCAGCCGCATCGCCAAGCACGAGAACATCCCGTTCCGCTTTCCGCGCCCGGACCCGATCGTGCAGGACATGACGACGCTCGACGTCGCCGCGCATCAGCCGTACATCCACCGCCTGACGCGGCTTGGCGCCGCAGCCCAGCTCGACGGCCGCTCGCTTGCCTTCACCTCTGCGATCAGCCGCGTGCTATGGGACGGCTCGGTAAAGGGCTGGAACGAGGGCGATCATCTGGCGCAAGCCGCAACAATTGCCGGCTTCGATCTCACCGCGATGGACGTGGCTGTCGCCGCCGATCCCGATCACTATGAAGCGGTCATCAAAGGCAACGAGGACGCCCACGCCGCGTCCGGCCATTGGGGCGTGCCGACCTTCGTCTTCGAGAACGAGCCGTTCTTCGGTCAGGACCGCATCGACCTCCTGATCTGGCGCATGGAGAGCAAGGGCCTGACGCGTCGCCCGGCGTAATGCGGGGTCACGCCGTGCTCTTCTCCGGTGTATCGGCGACGATCTTCTCCGCGGTCTCGGCATTCGTGCACCAATTGCCGTGACAGCGTTTGAGGTCGTTGAGGTTCTGCCGCATCTGGTCGAGCGAGAAGCCGAGCGCGTAGAAGCGTTCGGCGGCATCGACCGGCAGGCCGCGGATCAGACCGTCCCTGCGGACCGCAGCGACCTCCTCGCTGTAGGCATGCAGCGCGGCATCGACCGGCGCCATGTCGGCCGGGCCGCTGCCGGCGCGCAACGCGGTCGCGACCGCCACCATGTATGTGACGATCGCCTTGCTGACGTCGGCCAGCGGCCGCGCCAGCCTGACCTGGATCTCGGCCGGCAGCGGCACCACCGAGGCGCGCCCGATCATCACGACGTCATGCCGCAGCCGCTGGATGGTCCGCAGCAACGGACCGGTATCCGGCCCCGACGACAGATGCATCGAGCGCTCGCGCTCGGCTTCCATGCCGGTCGCGTGCAGATTGGTCACCGCGGTACCGATGCCATCCTGGATCCGGTGCAGCGCGTCGTTGTCGAGGCCGCGCGTGAGGCCGGCGAGCAATTCGGCAAACGCCGCCGCAAGCAATTCCAGCAACTTCGATCCATTGACCCGGATCTGGCTGACCGCGCGCGACGGCAGCACCAGGAACGAGATCGCAAGGCCCGTGAGCGCACCGACCGTGACCTCGAGGACGCGGTCGATCGCGGAGTCCAGCGGGTTGGAATGATGCATCGTCGGCAACAGCAGCACGATCACCGCCGTCACCGTCGCCGAATTCAGGCTGGGGTTGAGCGCGGCGATGAAGGCCAGAGGTACGATCGCCAGCACCAAGAGCGCCAGCAGGCTGCCCTCGCCGGAGTGCGGGATCAAGACCGCGATGGCGCCGCCATAGACGGCGCCGCCGATGGTGCCGAGCATGTAGTCGCGGGTCGCCTTCAGCGAGCGGCCGACGCTCATCTGCGTCACGATCAGCGAGGTCAGCACCGCCCACAGCGGCAGCATCAGGTTGAGCGCCAGCGCGATGGTATAGGCCGCCACGCCGGCGGACGCGATCCGGACCGCCAGCGCCAGCTGGGTCTTGCGGGTCCAAAGCTTGTCGAACATGCGTTTTGCGAAGGTCCTCATGCACCCTGATCCGCAATCAATGGAAAGGCCTATGTTAAAGGACGTCAAGCATGGCTGCTGCCCGCGGCGGCAAGGTGGCTTGAAAGGCCAGACCCGCCCGCCTACCCTGCGCCGCAAAATTGAGGAAACACGATGGCCCACGAAACCGCAACGCTCGCCGCCTATGTCGCCGACCTGAAATTTTCCGACATTCCGCCGGAGGTGCTGGAGCGCGCCAAGGTTTTGACGCTGGATTTCCTCGGCAGCACCATTCGCGCCCGCCGCGATGCGGAATCCACCCCCTCGCTGATGAAGATGCTGGAGGCGCTGGCGCTGGACGGCAAGGGCGAGGCCACCGTGTTCGGCGACACCAAGACCTGGACGCCGGCGGTCGCGGCGCTGCTCAACGGCGCGCTCGGCCATTCGCTCGACTTCGACGACACCCATGCCGATTCCTCGCTGCATCCGAGCGCGCCGGTGGTGCCCGCCGCGTTCGCGGTCGGCGAGATGGTCGGCGCCTCGGGCCGCGATGTACTGACCGCGATCGTCGCCGGCTATGAAGTGTGCTGCCGGCTCGGCAACGCGCTCGACCCGACCTCGCATTACGCCCGCGGCTTCCACCCGACCGCGACCGCCGGCACCTATGGCGCTGCAGCGGCGGCAGCCAAGCTGTTCGGCCTGTCGAAGCAGCAGATCATCTCCGCGTTCGGGGTCTCCGGCAGCCAGGCGGCAGGCTCGCTGCAATTCCTGGTCAACGGCGCCTGGAACAAGCGCTACCAGGTCGGTGCCGCCGCGATGAACGGCGTGATCGCGGCGACCCTGGCGCGCAACGACTTCATCGGTTCGAGCGACTCGGTCGAGGGCAAGCATGGCCTCTTGGTCGGCTACACCGACGACGCGCATCCGGACAAGGCCGTCGCCGGCCTCGGCAGCACCTATGAGACGCTGAAGATCGGCGTAAAGCCCTATCCGAGCTGCCGCTACACCCATGCCGCGATCGACGCGCTGATCGCGATGCGGCGCGAGCACAATCTGACGCCGGACCAGATCAAGAAGGTCGAAATCGGCCTGCACCGCAACGGCATCACGCTGACCGGCGATGCCGCCACCAAGCGCCACCCGACCTCCGTGGTCGGCGGCCAGTTCTCGATGTTCTTCACCGGTGCGATCGCGCTCGACCAGGGTCATTTCGGCTGGGATGACTACAGCCGGCTGGGCGACAAGGCGATCGACGCGCTCGCCGACAAGTTCGACGTGGTGCAGGACGACCGCCTCGAGGTCGGCCGCACCCATCCGTTCGGCGCCCGCGTCTCGATCACGACGGATGACGGCACCCATGAGCGCCTCTACGCCGATCCCTCCGGCGAGCCGACCTCGTTCCCCGACGCAAAGGCGATGCAGCAGAAGTTCCTGACGCTGGCCCGCCCGGTGCTCGACAAGCGCGCCGACCAGCTCGCCGACGCGATCCTGACGCTGGAACGGTTCGATCGCGTGGAGCAGGCGACGCAGCTGGGGCGGCAGTAGAGGGGCGCCTTCATCTGAAGCAGAGTCGAAGCGGCATCTACCGCTGTCGTCCCTGCGAAAGCAGGGACCCATAACCACAGGGCCGTGTTGCGAGAGTGAGCTGCGGCCCCAGCGTCGCGCGACAACAGAGATTTGGGGTAATGGGTCCCTGCTTTCGCAGGGACGACACCGCGTTTGGGAAAAGACGAGCGCCTCACCTACTCCGGCCCATCGATGATCACGAAATCCCCGTCCGAATATTTCTGCCGGATCGCCTTGGCAGCCTGATAGTCCGCGCAGGTGTAGCATTCCATCGCGGTGGCGCGATCCTTGAATTCGATGACGAAGTTGCGCTGGCGCGTTGCGCCTTCCATCACCTCATAGGGGCCGTTGCGCACGATGAAATTGGCGCCGTATTTCTCGAATACCGGCATCGCGGCGGCGAGGTATTCGGGATAACGCGCTTCGTCGTGCACCGTGACGTGCACGATCCAGTAGGCTTTCGGCATGATGGTCTCCGGCTGAGGCGATAATCGAAGAAGTGGCGCACCTCCTGCGAGATGCACCACCGCATCAGAAAATTCCTCGCGCGGAGATTCAATTCACGATCACGCGGGCAGTGTGTGAGAGCCGGTCAATTGCCGCCCGCGAGCTTCGCGTTGGCGGACGTCGCCGCGACGACATCACTAACCAGGTCAAACACACCGTCCGCCTTGGGCGGCGCGTTCGGCGAACGGCCGAGCCGCACGATCACCAGCCGCTGTGACGGCACGATGATCACATACTGCCCGATCGTGCCCTTGGCGAAGAAGGCGTCGCGCGGCCAGCCGTGCTCGACGCGATACTTGGCACCAAAACTGTCGCCGAGATTGGTCCAGAAACCCGCGCCGATGCCGACCCAGGCGTTCGGCGTCGGCGATGCCGAGTATTTCACCCAGCCCGCGGGCAGGATGCGCCGGCCACCGGCCACGCCGTCATCGAGATAGAGTTGGCCAAATCGCGCCCAATCGCGTGCGCTCGCCAGTATCTCGCCTGATCCTTCCGGCGTACCCGCCGCATCGAACTGCATGACGACGTTGCGCATGCCGAGCGGATCGAACAATTCGCGGTGCGCGAAACGCAACACGTCGGCGGCATGGCCACCGGCCGCATCGCGGATCAAATGCGAGAGGATGATGAAATTGCCGTCGTGATAGTTCCACGCCGCGCCTGGCGCGGTCTCGAGCGGAATGCTCTCGGCGTACGCGGCCATGTCGGATTCCATGTACTTCATGCGGTTGACCGGTTCGAGTGCGGAGGCGAGCGAGGCCTGCAGCGAGCTGCCGAGCGCAAGGCCCGCGGTGTGACGCAACAGCTGGTCAACCGTGATGGCGTGGCGCGGATCGTCGGGATTTTTCCAGGCCACGACCGGCACCGGCTGGTCGACCGCGAGCTTGCCGTCGCGCACCAGGATTCCGATCAGGGCCGAGATCACCGATTTGGTCGCGGAGAAGCCGAGCAAGGGAGTCTCGGTGCCGATACCGTCGGCATAGCGCTCGGCGACGATGCGACCGTCCTTCATCACGACAACCGCGCGGGTGCGGCGGAACGGCGGCTCCGCCGGCTCGGCAAAGGCGCGATCCAGCGCGGCCGTGAGCTGTGGGGTCTGCGGCACGACAATCGCGGAGCCGGCGATCTCGGGCAGCAGCGCGGCCTGCGGCCGTGCAGGCGGCAATGCGATGTCCGCCAACGCCTCGCCATGTTCGAGGGTGCAGCCGACCCCCTCGCGATAGACCGCATGGCTGCGGCCGAGGCCGAGCAGCGTCACGGTGACGTCCCTGCGGTCGAGGTCGACCTCGGTATCCATCGCCCAGGTGATCAGGCCGGTGCCCGGCATCGCATCGGTGGTCTCGGTGAAGTCCCGCTTCGGGTCGAGCCCGCTGACGAACGTCTCCGAGCAGATGACGTTGGCGACAAAGCCGGTCGCGACCTTCGGGACGTCGCGGGCACGGGCGGCGGACAGCACCAGCGCCCCGAAAGCAGTGGTGGCGGCGAGAATGAAGATGAGTTTTCGACGGGTCACGGGATCCTCCGGCATGACGCAATGGGTGCGTGGCCGGGATGAGGCCGTGCGGGACGGAAGCGTGCTCGCCGGATTTCGAAATCGGGCTAGCCGAGGATTGGGGGCGGCTGGCCGATTCTGGAATTATTCAATGATTACAGAACTCTACGAGCGAGGCACCTCTTCCCTTCTCCCCGTGTGGGAGAAGGTGTGGCCTAGGCGGCCCAAGGGCCGCCGTTCTTAAGGACGCCGATGCTTCGCATCGGCTATGCGCAGTCCGCGACGGATGAGGGGTCTCTATCCGCGGAAACGGACCCCTCACCCCGCTTCGCTGCGCGAAGCCCTCTCCCACAAGGGGAGAGGGTGCACTTGCGTACGCCGAGGGTTACGCCGCGGTCGCCTTCAGCTTCCGGTACTCCGTCGGGGTCACGCCGGTCGTCGCCTTGAAGGCGCGGTTGAAGGGGCCGAGCGACTGGAAGCCGGCGTCCATGGCGATGGTGATGACGGGGACTTCGGACTGCGAGGGGTCGGCGAGCGCGGCCTTGGCCTCCTCGATCCGGTGGTTGTTGAGGAAGACATTGAAGTTGCGGTAGCCGAGCCGCTGGTTGATCAGCCGCCGCAAACGGTACTCGGGAATCTTCAGCCTCGTCGCGAGCGTGCCGATGGTGACGTTGTCCTGGCGGTAGATGCGCTCGTCCGCCATCAGCCGCATCAGGGCATTGACCAGCTTCTGGTCGGCGGCCTCCTCCATCGCGACCGGCGGCGCATTGGCAATGACGGGCTCGACCGGCGCGGCGAACAGATCGGCACCGTCGACGCGCATCATCGCCCAGGTGATGGCGGCGACGATGGCGGCGAGCACGGCGGCGTTGAGCACATTGGCCCACTCCACCGTCACGCGGCTGCCGGCATAGGCGATCTGCAGAAGCGCGTTCATTCCGCCATACAGCGCTGAGGCGGCGACGATGAAGACACGGACACGGCGGCGGCGCTCGACCAGATCCGCCGACCATGATCCGATGGTCTGCGCCACGGCCAGCGCGATGAAGACGAGCCCCAGCAAATTGACGGTGGTAATCGCCGCTTGCGCGTGGCCGCCGGGCGCGATCCACATGCAGTTGACGTAGCTGAACGCGACCATCGCGATCCAGATCAGCCCATGCCACCAGCGCAGGGCGAAGGCTTCATCGAACAGCGCGCGGGTGAACAGCCAGAACACCACCATGTCGCCGGTCGCGAGCGCGATCAGCGGCGCGTGCCAGACCGAGATCGGCGGTCCGGCGCCAATCGACGCGGTCACCGCATGCGCGGCCGCGCCGAGCGCGAAGGCGATCACGAGCCGACCCGCCAGCACCTTGCGGAAATCCGCGAACATCGAGGCCGCAAGCACCAGCAGCAGCGTCACGGCGGCGGCGCGCAGGCAGAGTTCGGTTGCGGCCAAGGTCATCGGTCGAAAGGCTCTCCGGGTCAGCCGAACAATCGTCGCTCAAGCGGGGTTTTTCAAGCCGGATCGCGGCGCCACCGCTCGCGCGTCGTGACCCAGATATCGACCACCTCGCCCTCGAGCTTGCCCGGCCCCTCGTTCACGGCACCGAGCCGCCGCGCCACGGCCTGCGAGGCGGCGTTGGCCGGATCGATGCAATGGATGATGCGGTCGACGGTGAAATTGGCGAACACAAAGTCGATCGCGGCGCGCGCCGCTTCCACCGCATAGCCCTTGCCGCGATGCTCCCTGGCGATGCCCCAGCCGACCTCGAAGCCGGGCCATTCCGGCGGATAATACGGGCCGACACGACCGATGTAGCGGCCGGAGGATTTCTCCTCGACCGCGAACATGCCGAAGCCATGCAACGCCCAGTGACCGGAGATGACGGCCGCGTTGCGCCAGCCTTTCAGCTCCGAGGTGACGGGTTGATGATCCGGTGTGATGAAGCGCGCGGTTTCGGGATCGGACAGCATTTTCGTGTTGTCAGCGATATCGGACGCGCGCCATGGCCGCAGGATGAGCCGCGACGTCTCGATCACGGGACCATCGACCCGCAACAGCTTTGCGCCCGGCTTGATCAGAGAAACCATCGGCAGCTCCGGTTTCCAAGATTATGCTGCTGGCGTCGCCGGCGCGCTAGTGCCGCACATTCCGCCGTCGTCCCTGCGAAAGCAGGGACCCATAACCACCGCTATCAGTTGGTATGCAGGGCTGGGGCCCCAACCGTCGCAACATAGACATTTGTGGTTATGGGTCCCGGCTCGCGCTTCGCTTGGCCGGGACGACGGATGGAGAGTATGATCGCGGCAAAAGAGTATGATCTGGCAAAACTGCAAGGAGTCCGACATGAGCTGGCAGCCCTCGACCGATCCCGAACTCGGCGATCCCCAGACCTGCGACGCGCTGGATCTGATCATCGTGCCGCGCACCCGCGATCTCGGCGACGGTTTTGCCGTGCGGCGCGCGCTGCCGCACGGCAAGCGGCAGATGGTCGGGCCCTTCATCTTCTTCGACCATTTCGGCCCGGTGCAGTATCTCGCCGGCAAGGGCATGGACGTGCGGCCGCATCCGCATATCGGGCTCGCCACCGTCACCTATCTGTTCGACGGCAGCATCATGCACCGCGACAGCGAGGGCAACATCCAGGAGATCCAGCCCGGCGCCATGAACCTGATGACCGCGGGCCGCGGCATCGCGCATTCCGAGCGCACTCCCGACGTACAGCGCCGCGACGGCCAGAAAATGCTGGGCCTGCAGAGCTGGATCGCGCTGCCGGCGGGCAAGGAAGAGATCGCGCCGTCGTTCCAGCATTATGGCGCGGGCGACTTGCCGATGATCTCCGAGCGCGACTTCACCGCGCGCGTCATCGCAGGCTCCGCGTTCGGCATCACCTCGCCGGTCAGCATGGTCTCGCCCTGGTTCTATACCGAGGTCACCGCACAGGCCGGCACGAGCCTGCCGCTCGACCCCGACCATGAGGAGCGCGCGATCTATCTCGTCGACGGCGAGGTGGAGATCGCGGGAGACCGGCACGAGGGGCCGCGGCTGCTGATCTTCCGACCCGGCGACCGTATCACCGTGAAGACGCTGCGGCCGACCCGCATGATGTTCCTGGGCGGCGACGCCCTGGAGGGGCCGCGCCACATCTGGTGGAATTTCGTTTCCTCCTCCAAGGAGCGGATCGAACAGGCCAAACAGGACTGGAAAACCGGGCGTTTCACGCAGGTTCCGCACGAACACGAGTTCATTCCGCTGCCGGAGTGAGCTATTTCCTGTAGCTCTTTTGAGCATGATCTTTGCGGAAAACCGCTGCACACTTTTCCGGATCATGCTCTAGTCTCCCGCGCCCGCACGGCTCGTGCGGGCGCTCTTCGTTGAAGCCACCCGGAAAGACCACGCCCATGACCGCGATGCTATCCAGCGACCTGCCCCTGCCCCGGATCGGCCGCGGCAAGGTGCGCGATATCTACGCCGTCGGCGACGATCGCGTGCTGCTGCTCACCACCGACCGCATCTCGGCGTTCGACGTGGTGATGGCGGAAACCATTCCGATGAAGGGCGCGGTGCTGACCCAGATCAGCGCCTGGTGGTTCCGGCAGCTCGAAGGCACCGTGCCGCATCACATGATCAGCGCCGATGCCGACGAGATCATCCGCGCGGTGCCTGAACTGAAGAACCATCGCGCCGACATCCTCGGTCGCGCGATGCTGTGCAAGCGCACCACGGTGTTTCCGATCGAATGCGTGATTCGCGGCTACATCTCCGGCTCGGCCTGGAAGGAATATGCCGCCGAGGGCACACTCGCCGGCGAGAAGCTGCCTGCGGGCCTGGTCGAGAGCCAAAAGCTCGAGCCCGCGATCTTCAGCCCCGCGACCAAGGCCGAGGCCGGCCATGACGAGAACATCACGGTGGCACGGGTGCGTAAGATCGTGGGCAACGACGTCGCCGCAACGCTGGAGAAGATGGCGCGCGATGTCTACGGCTATGGCGAACGGACCAGCCGCGCCCGCGGCATCATCATCGCCGACACCAAGTTCGAGTTCGGCACCGACAAGGACGGCCGCATCATTCTGATCGACGAGGTGATGACGCCGGATTCGTCGCGCTTCTGGGCGGTCGATGCCTACAGGCCCGGCCAGCCGCAGCCGAGCTTCGACAAGCAGCCGTTGCGCGATTATCTCGACGTCGAGCGCCACGCCGGCCGCTGGAACGGCGACGCTCCGCCCCCGCCGCTGCCCGCCAGCGTGGTGGATGCGACGAGCAAGCGATACCTCGAGGCGTATCGTCGCGTCACGGGGACAGAGCTGAAGATCTGATCGCCGTTCTATCACCGTCACCCTGAGGAGCGCCAACGGGTCCGCGCACAGCGCGGCCCGATGACAGGCTCCGCGCGTCTCGAAGGGTCGACGGCCCGGCTGGTGGCCGTGCATCCTTCGAGACGCCGCTTCGCGGCTCCTCAGGATGACGGGGAGAAAACGGCGCTCGCCTCGCCCGCCCTGCGGAATTGCGCGCGTGGCTGCGGGATTGCGCGCACCGCGCCACTGATGTCACTCTCCGGAAACAACAAGAACACCCAGGGAGCGCCTCATGTCCGAATCCGATTCCGTGCTCGTCGAGCGCGACGGTCCCATCACCATCATCTCCATCAACCGTCCGCACAATCGCAACGCCGTCGACGGCGCGACCGCGCGCAAGCTGTATGACGCGTTCCTCGCCTTCGATGCCGACGCGAGCGCATCGGTCGCGGTGTTCACCGGCACCGGCGGCTATTTCTGCGCCGGCGCCGATCTGAAAGCGGTGGCGGCGGGCGATCCCGAGAAGAGGCGCGAGATCGGCGGCCACAACACCATCGCGCCGATGGGACCGAGCCGGCTGCGGCTCTCGAAGCCTGTGATCGCCGCGATCGAGGGCTATGCGGTCGCCGGCGGCATGGAACTCGCGCTATGGGCCGACATGCGCGTCGTCGCCGAAGACGCGACTTTCGGGGTGTTCTGCCGCCGCTTCGGCGTGCCGCTGATCGATCTCGGCACCATCCGCCTGCCGCGGCTGATCGGCCATTCGCAGGCGATCGATCTGATCCTCACCGGTCGGCCGGTCGGCGGCCCCGAGGCGCATCGCATGGGGCTCGCCAACCGGCTGGTGCCGAAGGGCGAGGCCCGCGCGCACGCCGTCGCACTCGCCAAGGACATCGCCAAATTCCCGCAGAATTGCATGCGCGCCGACCGCCTGTCGGCGCTGCGGCAATGGGACCTCGAGGAAGAAGAGGCGATCAAGAACGAGATGCGCGGCGGGCTCGATGTGATCGCGTCGGGCGAGACACTGTCGGGTGCTGCGCGCTTCGCCTCCGGCATCGGCCGTCACGGCGCCTTCAATAATGAGGGCGGGCACGGCTGAAGCGCGCGCCTCGCGCGGGCGATCGCCTCTCCCCGTCGCGTGGGAGAGGCGAACAAAGCGCGCGTTGGGAACCGGCTGTCATAAAAATCCTGTTGTCGTCCTGCGCCGGGCTCGTCTACCACTGGCGGCGAAAGTTTAGGACATTTTTCAAACGTGATTAGTCGGTCGCTTTATTTCGGCTCGCGGGCGCGGCGGGCGATGCATGACGTTCTCGGCGGCGGTGCGGCCAGCGTGCTCGGCATCACGTTCGGCCTGTCCTACGCGCTCTTGATCTTCGCCGGGCCATTGTCGCCCTATCTGTCATATGGCGTCGCCGCGACATTCATGTCTTCGGCGGTGCTCGCGACCTTCATTGCACTCGGCAGTTCTCTGCCTTTCGCGGTCGCCGGCCCCGACACCTCCACCGCGGCGGTGACGGGAATCCTGATGGCTTCGTTGGTCGAGCGCGTCGTTGCCGCCAATCCGACGGCGCCGCTGCTCGCACCGGTGTTGATCACGCTCGGGCTATCGACCATCGTCACCGGCATCGTGCTGTGTTGCCTCGGGTTGACGCGATTCGGCCGCGCCATTCGCTACGTGCCATACCCCGTGGTCGGCGGGTTCCTCGGAGCAACCGGCCTGCTGATCGTGCTGGGGGCGATCAGGGTGATCACAGGTTACCCGGTGCAGCTCAGCACTCTCTTCCATTTTACGAATATCGTCACGATCTCCGAGCTCAGCGCCGCCTGCGCGATGGCGCTGGTGCTGTATCTGACCTGGCATCGCTCGCGCACTCCGTTCGGCCTGCCGATCATCCTGATCGGCGGCGTGATGGTGGCGCATCTCGCATTCTGGATCATCGGCATCACGCCCGAGGAAGCGCACCTGACCGGCTGGACCTTCGCGCCGCCGCCGGCATCGACCTTCATGCTGCCGTGGCACGCGGCCGAGCTGGCGCAATATCCATGGTCGGCGGTGCCGGATCTGCTCGGCAACATGGTCGCGGTGGTGTTCGTGACAGCGGCGAGCACGTTGTTCAACACCACCGGCATCGAGGTCGCGGTGCATCGCGAGGCCAATCTCGAACGCGAACTCAACATCACCGGCTTCGCCAACATCCTGACCGGCGCACTGGCCGGCTATGCCGGCTGCATCTCGGTCAGCCGCTCGATTCTGAATTTCTCCAGCGGCGGGCGGGGCCGGCTGTCGGGACTCACCGTCGCGGCGATCTCGCTGCTGATGCTGGCTGTGGCGCCGCAGCCGCTCGACTACATGCCGAAATTCGTGCTCGGCGGGCTGCTGCTCTATCTCGGCGCCGACCAGCTGCACAAATGGATGATCGAGTCGCGCAAGCGACTGTCGCAAACCGAGTATGTGTCGCTGCTCGCGATCATCGCCATCATCGTGATCTGGGGCTTCGTGCCGGGCATCCTGATCGGCGTCATCATCGGCTGCGCCACCTTTGCGCTCAGTGCGGCGCGGGTCGAGGCGATCAAATACGGCTTTGACGGCTCGGAATATCGCAGCTCGCTGGATCGCTCGCGCGACGACCGCGAGGTGTTGATGGCCCATGGCGGCAAGATCCAGGGACTGACGCTGCAAAGCTATCTGTTCTTCGGATCCGCCAACCGGCTCTACCAGCACGTCAAGACGCTGCTGCGCGAGCACCCGGAGTGCCGCTATCTGCTGTTCGACTTCAAGCTCGTCACCGGCGTCGATTCGTCGGCGGCCTACAGCTTTGCGCAGATCAAGCGCAGCGCGCACGAGGTCGGCGTCGAGCTGGTGCTGGTGCATCTGTCGGCCAAGGCCGAGCAGGTGCTGCGCTCCAGCGATTTCATCACCGAGGGCGTGACCGTGATCGACGAGCTCGACCGCGCGCTGGAGTGGTGCGAGAACGAGATCATCGCGCAGCATCAGGAGCTGGCGCAGGAAGAAGCAGATCTGCACGGCTGGTTCACGGAGATGCTCGACAGCGAGAATGACGCCGACACGTTGATCCGGCGCTGCCAGCGCATCGAGGTCGACACCGGCGAGATCATCGTGCACGCCGGCGACGCCGCCGATTCCATGCACTTCATTCTCGACGGCCGGCTTGGCATCATGATCCCCGCCGAGGACGGCCGTACCACGCGGGTGCGCAGCCTCGGTCGCTACACCACGATCGGCGAGATGGGTCTGGTCGCACACACACCGCGCAGCGCGACCATCCAGGCCGAGATGGCGAGCGCGCTCTATGTGCTGAACACCCACCAGTTCGCCGCGATCCGCGACGAGGCCCCCGAGCTCAGCCACAAGCTGCTGACCTATTTCGTCTCCGTGATGGCGGAGCGGCTGACCTTTGCGAATCGCACGATTGCAGTGCTGCGGCGCTGAAGCTGCGCAACCGGGATTTCACCTCGCTTCATCCGGGCCACGAGGCTGCGCTGGTGAGCTACAGCAATCCCCGGCTCTCGCTCGCTGCAAGCTCGCCCATCAGCGCCTTGTCATCATAGCGCGCGAGCGACAGGCTACGGGCGAATTCGGGTGCCGACGCGCCGACCACGGCGCGGGCGCAGAGATCGCCGGTGGCGCAGGCGCCCATCGTGCCGTAGCCGGAGAGCGCCGTTGCGAGGAACACGCCCGGGGTCTTAGCTGCACCAATCAGCGGCCAGTTCTCCTTCGTCATCGGATAGTAGCCGCCGTAATGCACGCGGTCGCGCGGCAGCACGCCGAGATATTGCGCAAGGCGTGGCTGCAGCCGGCTCGCGGCACGCAGCACCACCTCGGGGAAATAAGGATTCAGCTCGGGCTCGCGGACCGGCGCCGTGGTCTGCTCGGCGTTGAAGGCCCAACCCAGCTTGATCCACTCGCCGTGATCGCCGCCATCCGGCCGGCAATGGATGCTGCCCGGCATCGGCGCCAGCAGCTGCGCAAATTCCGGCGCCGCCGACAGCGCCTCGCGCTCGTCCTCAGACCACGCCAGCGTCTGGCCGTCGAGATCGATCGCGAACGGCATCTTTCGATCGACCGCGCGGTTGCGATCGGCGAACGCGATCTTCTGCTGCAGGACGTTAACGATCGGAAGCGATTCGTCATGCATCGCCGCGACATGCGCCGCGAATGGGCCCGCGGCATTGACGATGATGTCGGCCTTGATGGTTTGCCGCACGCCATCGGCGAGCACCGCAACGGTGAAGCGATCGGCCCTTGCGATGCCGACCACTTTAGCCTGCTTGAATTGCGCGCCCAGCGGACGCATGGTCTCCAGCATGTACTGGCCGAGCTGCTGGCCACTGATGTCGCCTGCCCGGCGGATATGCAGCGCGGTCGCGACGTCCCTGTCGAAGGTCGGGTAATGGGCCTGGATCAGATCACGACCGAGCAGCACATCGACACCATCTGGCGCGGTCTGCCAGTCCGCCGAGTGAGGCGGCACATAGCCGCGGCTCGTCCCCTCATGCAAGCGGATCAGCTTCGCCGCCTGCGCGCCATAGCCGGCGTGGAGCTGCTGCAACAATTCCTCGGGCTTTGCCTCGCGCGTGACCAGGAGATAGCCGCGCCGCGTCATGTGGATGCGGTTGTCGCTGCGGCGCGCGATTTCTTCCATCAGGTCGGTCGAGTGGTTGGTGAAATCGGCCATCGTCGGATGCGGCCACCAATTGCGGTAGTTCTCGCCCGACTGCGCCGAGGTCAAGGCCATCGGCTGGCCTTCATCGACGATCAACAGCCGCGAACGCTTGTGCTGGACGGCGAGGTAATAGGCCGTGGCGATGCCGACGATGCCCGCACCGATCACCAGGATTTCGACATCGTTGGTCTTCACGCGTGGTCTCCCATAGGCTCGCGGCGGAGCCTGCGATGTTTCATATGGCTGAGCGATCAGGCCGGCCGTTCAGGGCCTGCATCGCGCAACGCCTGACGCTGCGCCGAGCGCAGCGTCTTCTGCGTCTCCTCGATGTGATCGCGCAGCAGGCGGACGGCTTTCTTGACCTCGCCGTCACGGCAGAATTCGAGCAGCCGGTAGTGTTCGCGCTGCGGACGCTCCTTGCCGGTCGCCTGCGACACCAGCGCCCGGGTGAAGCGGCCGACATGACCGTAATTCGCCTGGATCATCGCGAGCAGGCGCGGGCGATTGCACGGCGCGTAGAGCGTGGCGTGGAATTTCCAGTTGAAGGCGCCCCATCGCGCCGGATCAGGCTCGGCGTCGTAGGCGTGGAGGATTTTCGTTGCCGCCTCGAGATCGACCTCGCCCATCGCGGGGATCGCCAATCGCAACGCGTGACATTCGAGCGCGATCCGGATCTCGAGCAGCTCGATCACCTCGTCGATCGACAGGTCGGAGACGACGGCGCCGCGGTTGGGCAGGAAGGTGACAAAGCCCTCGGCCTCAAGCTGGCGCAGCGCCTCGCGCACCGGGATACGGCTGGTGCCAAACCGCGCGGCGAGCTCGTCCTGACGGAGCTGCAATCCGGGCGCGAGCTCGCCCGAGCTGATCGCGGCCCGCAAGGCCTCGCGCACGGCGTCCGGCGCGGACCCGTGAGGTCCGGCTCCTCTGGGGCTTGGGGCGGCTGCAGGTTCCATCCGGGTTCTCTCGATGATGGGTCGGGCTCAGATATCCGATCTAACCTAGATTGTATAAAATCGATTGGCCGAATATGCAATCCTGTGTATAAAATCGAGATCGATCATATCCAATCTGGTACCTGCTCACGAGCAAATTGATGAATCAAGCCGCCAAGCCATTGATCTTTTTTGCATTTCTTGCAGCCGCGACATCCGCCCCGGCACAGGCCCAATCACCCAGCGGCACGCTGGCCAAGATCCGCGACACCGGCGAGATCCGGCTCGGGCACCGCGACGTCTCGGTCCCATTCTCCTATCTCGACGACAACCAGAAGCCGGTCGGCTTCGCGATGGACCTTTGTGGGCGGATCGTCGATGCGGTGAAAAGCGAGCTCAAGCTGCCGGCGCTGCAGATCAGGCTGCAACCGATCCAGCTCTCGACCCAAATTCCGCTGATCGAGAACGGCACCATCGACATCGTCTGCGGTCCCGCCACCAACACGCTGGAGCGGCAGAAGGTCGTCGCCTTCAGCAACACGATCTTCGTGTCGAGCATCCGCGCTGTCGTGCAGAGGGATGCGCCGATCAAGACCTTCGAGGATCTCGGCGGCCGGCCGGTCTCGCTGACCTCGGGCTCGACCTCGATCGGCCTGTTGAGCGCGCGTGCCCAGGAGAAGAACTTTCAGACCAAGAACATCCTGACCGCGGACCATGCCGCGTCGTTCCTCGCGCTGACCACCGGGCGCAGCGAAGCCTTCGTGATGGACGATATCTTGCTGGCGAGCCTGATTGCCGGCAGTCGCAACCCGGCCGACTGGCGCATCATCGACGACAGCCTGCGCACCGAGCCCTACGGGCTGATCATCCGCAAGGGCGATCCGGAGTTCAAGGCGCTGGTCGACAACACGCTGGGCGCCATGATGAAGAGCGGCGAATTCCAGCAGCTCTACGCCAAATGGTTCACGCAGCCGATTCCGCCGAAGAACGTGAACCTGAATTTCCCGATGACGGCGCCGTTGAAGGACGCCGTCGCCAATCCGAACGACAAGGGCGTGTGACCGACAATCGCCCGGCCGGCGGCGGAGCTCTCGGCGCTTCCCCTAGAAATCGACCGTCATGGAAAGCCACAGCGTCCGCGGCATGCCGCTGATGACATAACCGGTCGGATTGCCGATCCAGTAATGCTTATCGAACAGATTGGTCAGCGACGCCCGGAACGTGGTCGGACGCCCCGCGAGGTTCGTCGCGTAGCGCGCACCGATATCGAAGGTCGTCCAGGATGGGACGCTTTGGGTGTTGTCGGCACTGACATAGGCCCGGCTGGTGTAGATGGCGCGCGCCGTCGCGGTGAGGCCGGGCACGAAGGGCGTATCCCATTCGACGCCGAGATTGCCCTGCAAGTTGGGCGCGCCGATCGCGCGATTGCCGTCGTAGAGATGGCCTTGCGTTTGAGTGAGCCGGGCATCCAGCCAGGTCACGCCGCCAAGCACACGGACGCCGGGCGCGACCTCGCCAAAGGTATTGAGCTCGATGCCACGATTCCTCTGCTGGCCGTCGAGGCTGTAGATCTTGGTGATGGGATCGATCACACCGCTCGGTTGGCTGATCTGGAACGCGGCGAGGCTCGCACCGAAGCCGCCGAGATCGAGCTTTGTGCCGACCTCGGCTTGCCGCGTCTTGAACGGCGCGAACACCGCATTGGTGTTCACCGCGCCGGAGGGCGGCGTCGGTCCAGGCGTCAGGCCCTCGATGTAGTTGGCATAAAGCGAGAGCTGCTTGATCGGCCTCACCACCAGCGCAATCGAAGGCGACGTCGCGCTGTCGTCGTAGTGGGTCGTTTCCAGGCCACTGACCGGACTGAAGCTGTTCGCGATCACCTGTTGCTGGCGCGCGCCCACGATCACTTGCAGCATGCCGCCCATGGTCGTGATGGTGTCGGCAACGCCAACGCTGCGGAGCCCGAGGAAGCCGGACTTGCCTTCGGCAAAGGTCGACACCGGCGCGCCGGGGGTCGCGAGCACTACCGGCGTGTAGATGTTGGTGAGGTAGGTCGCGTAGTTGGTCTGACCAAGCCAATCCGTGCGGTCTTGCGCGCTGCCGCTGACCACGACCTCGTGACCGACAGGGCCGGTGTCGAAACGCGCGCGGACGCCCGCTTCACCCGAGATGCCCTCCGACTTGCCGGTCTGGAATCGCGACGCGCCCAGGGCATCGCCCGCCGTGTTGAGAAGCGTCGCGCCCGGATCTTCCCGCTTGTCGTAGCGGAATTGGTTGGCGCCAACAGCGCCGAACACGGTGACGTTGTTGCTGAGATCGTATTCGGCCCGGGTCAGGCCGGTCAGGCTCTGCGAGCGCGCATAGTCGAATGGCTGCGCGAGGTTGATGCGCGGATCGGGAGCGCTCGGCATGGCGATGCCAGGCATCGGCGTGTAGCCGCGCTGCGCCGCCTTCATCCAGTCGTCCTGCGAGATGATGTCCGCGGACCAGCGAAAGCGTTCGCCATGATAATCGACGCCGAGCGAGCCCACGCCATTGCGGGTGGCCTGCCGATCGATGGAGGTGTTGCCGCCATCGATCCCGCCATTGAAACGCACGCCCCACTCCTTCTGCTCGCCATAGCGGCGGGCGAGGTCGAGCTCCGTTCCAAAGCGTCCATCCGAAATGTAGCCGGCGGTCAGGCGGGTGATGTCTTCCGACGCGCGCTTGGTTACGACATTGACGGTGCCGCCGATGCTGCCTTGCGGGGCCATGCCGTTGAGGAAGGCGGCCGGCCCCTTGAGCAGCTCGATGCGCTCGATCGGAGCCGGGTTGACACGATAGGCCGGAACGAGGCCGTAGAGTCCGTTCAGCGCGATTTCGCTGTTCTCGACCCGGAAGCCACGGATGGTCAACGCATCATAACGATTGCTGCTGCCGATCGCTGCCCGTACCGACGGGTCGGAGTTCGTCAGCACTTCGGCAACGCTGGTCGCCTGCTGATCGCGGATCGTCTTCTCCGTGTAGCTCGTCAGGCTGTACGGCGTGTCCATATAGTCCTTGTTGCCGAGCAGACCGAGTTGCCCGCCCCGCGCAACCTGTCCACCAATATAGGGCACCGGCAACGCCGCCCGCAGCGCGCCGGCCGTCGGCGTGGCTGCGGATGTTTGTACGTGCTCACGCCTGTTCGCCTGCTGTGACGCCGACGAGCGCACCGAGCGCGACGATGACGGCCTCCGAGTCGCCGTGGCGCGATGCTGTGGCGCGGCGACGACGACCGGCGGCAACGGCGCCGCGCTGCTTGCAGGTTGCTGTTCCGGCGATTGCGCGAGCGAAGGAACCGCAGTCAGGAGCAGCGACGCGCACGCGAGTCGGACTGCGCACGGAACGTTTGAGGTGACGAGCATAAAGTCCCCGGAGTCTTTTTCTTGGTTTCGTCTCGAACATCGAGAGAAGTTCGAGCGCGACCACCGGGGCATAAGCATCACGCGCCGTGACGCCAACTAGAACGCATCTAAGGGAATGGGGATGAAGTCAGTCGCGCGAGGCGACATCGATGCGCGAGACTCAGCGCTTTTGCTGTTCGTTCGCCGGCGCTGCGCCTACGCAGCTTGATTTCGGCAGCCAACTTCAAGTTTAGAGAGATTCTTGATGCGATCGCCATCGCGATCGGAGAGATACGTACGCGGTCGCGGTGAATTGTCGCAGAGCGCTGATCAAAAAAGAACGGCCAGCAGATTCGCCGGCTTGCGTCCCCTCGCCCATCAGGGCGAAGGGATCCGCGGCAACGGCGATCAGACGCCGGCCATCATCACGTATTTGATCTCGACATACTCATCCATGCCGTGACGCGAGCCTTCGCGGCCGAGGCCGGATTCCTTGACGCCGCCGAACGGCGCGACCTCGGTCGTGATCAGGCCGGAGTTGACGCCGACCATGCCCGACTCCAGCGCTTCGGCGACACGCCAGACGCGGCCGATGTCGCGCGAATAGAAGTAGGAGGCGAGGCCGAATGGCGAGGCGTTGCACATCGCGATCACGTCGGCCTCGTCCTTGAAGCGGATCACCGGCGCGAGCGGGCCGAAGGTTTCCTCCTGAGCCACCAGCGCATCCGGCCGCACATCCGACAGCACGGTCGGCTCGAAGAAGCTGCGACCAAGCGCCGAGCGCTTGCCGCCGGTCACGATCTTGGCGCCGCCCTTCACGGCGTCGGCAATGTGCCGCTCGACCTTTTCGATCGCCTTCATGTTGATCAGCGGTCCCTGGGTCACGCCTTGCTCGGTGCCGTCGCCGATCTTCATCTCGGCGACCTTCTTCGAGAGCTTCTGCACGAACTGATCGTAGATCTTATCCTGCGCATAGAGGCGGTTGGCGCAGACGCAGGTCTGGCCCATGTTCCGGTACTTGGAGACGATAGCGCCTTCGACCGCGGCGTCGATGTCGGCATCGTCGAACACCACGAAGGGCGCGTTGCCGCCGAGCTCGAGGCCGAGCTTCTTCACGCCGACCGATGCTTGCCGATAGAGGATCTTGCCGACATTGGTCGAACCCGTGAAGCCGACGAACCGCACCGCCGGATGCTCGCACAGCACCTGGCCGATCGGCGGCGCATCGCCCGTGATGATGTTGAGCACGCCCTTCGGCACGCCGGCCTTTTCGGCCAGCACTGCCAGCGCGAGCGCGGACAGTGGCGTCTCGTTGGCGGGCTTCAGCACCACGGTGCAGCCGGCGGCCAGTGCCGGCGATACTTTGCGGGTGATCATCGAGTTCGGGAAATTCCACGGCGTGATGGCGCCGCAGACGCCGATCGGCTGCCGGATCGCGAGCAGGCGCGCATCCGGACGCTGAGTGGGGATCGTCTCGCCATAGACGCGGCGCGCCTCTTCCGCGAAGAACTCGACATAGGCGGCGCCGATATCGACCTCGCCGAGCGCTTCCGCCAGCGGCTTGCCCTGCTCGGAGGTCAGGATCAGCGCGAGGTCCTCGCGATTGGCGATGATCAGATCGAACCATTTGCGCAGGATGTTGGAACGCTGCTTGGCGGTCAGCTTTGCCCAGGCCGGAAACGCGCGCTGCGCGGCCTCGACGGCCCTGGTTGCATCATCGGCGCCCAGCTGCGCGATCTTGATCAGCTCCACGCCGGTCGCCGGATTGTTGACGGCGAATTCGGGCGTGCCGACCCAGGCGCCATCGATATAGCTGCGGTCGCGCAGCAGCGACGGGTCCTTCAGGCGGCTTTCGAGGGACGATGCTGCGGATTGCGTAGCGCGTGCGGCAACGGGCGGGGTCATGGCGTTACTCCTGGAATTTCTTTGGGAGGGTATTCGCCGCCTATATAAGCGGAAAGCCGCCGCGATGCACCGGCGGCGGACGCGACCCTGCTTCAAGCAATACTGAGGGCTGGCGAACGAACTTTCTTCATGCGCCGGCGCGCGTCCGCGCTCAGACCGCCCCGCCCGACATGTAGGCTTCACGACGGCCGATCATGCGCTCGGCCGCTGCCTTGGCATCCGCCTTGGTCGAGGTCGCGCAGGTCCGGTATTCGAGGTCGGCCTGCGCCCGCGCATCGCGGCGGCCGAACCAGGACTTGGTGCCGGTCTGCAGCAGCGCCAGGGCCTGGGCGACATTGTCGACTGCCTCGAACGAGTGCAGCGCGCCGGTACCCGCGTAGCGGACTTCGTAGAGACCTGGGCTGATCGGCGCCTCGATATTCTCGCCGCGGCCCGGCCGCGGATAGCGCTTCCATTCACTCCATGTCGAAATCATTGCTGCGTCCCCGCAAGGCGCGAAATGACGAATCTTTTCGTCAAATCCAGCCTAATTCGCCGCACCTTTTGTGCAGCGATCTGAATGCGTTAATGCAAAAAAACAGGTACGAAAATCAATCTGCCGATCACGTTACCGTGGCCACCCTCCGGGGTCATCCGGGCTTGCGCGGAGTCCACCGCAAAATCTGCGCGCGTGGTGAACACCCGCTGGGCCAGGCCATTCCTGCGCTGCCCGCCTTCACGACATCGCGACACATCATCTCCGCGCGGGCGCCTTGCGGGAGCGGACAAGCGGGAGGATGATCCCGCCCACTTCAAAACAATAAACCCCACCGGAGGACGCCCCCAATGCAGAGCAAGGCTCAGATCGATCAGGTATTGCGGCAGAAGAGCGAGGCAAAGGAGATTCCCGGCGTGGTCGCGGTCGCGGCCACCGGCAAGGACGTGATCTATGAAGGCGCGTTCGGCAAGCGCGATCTCTCCAAGAGCGATCCGATGACGGCGGACAGCGTGTTCTGGATCGCCTCGATGACAAAAGCGGTGACGTCAGCCGGCGCAATGCAGCTGGTCGAGCAGGGCAAGCTGTCGCTCGATGAGCCGATCGGCAAGCTGTTGCCCGATCTCGCCGCGGTCAAGGTGCTCGACGGCTTCGACGCCAAGGGCGAGCCGCAACTGCGCCCGGCGAAAAAGCCGATCACGCTGCGCCAGCTGATGACCCACACCGCCGGCTTCGCCTACGACATGTGGGACGTCAACCTCGGCAAATATCTGGAAAAGACCGGCACGCCCGGCATCATCACCTGCCTCAATGCCGCGCTGAAGACGCCGATTATGACCGACCCCGGCACGCGCTGGGAATACGGCACCAATATCGATTTCGTCGGCAAGGCGGTGGAAGCCGCATCCGGCAAGAAGCTCGATGCCTATCTGCGCGACAACATGTTCGCGCCGCTCGGCATGAGCGACACCGCCTTCAAGATCTCCGACAACATGCGCAAGCGGCTGGTCGGCATGCATGCGCGCGGCGAGGACGGCACGCTGGCCGCGATCCCGTTCGAGCTCGAGCAGAACCCTGAATTCCACATGGGTGGCGGCGGCCTGTATTCGACCGCGGCCGACTACCTCAAGTTCTGCCAGATGATCCTCAACAAGGGCAAAGGCAACGGCAACCAGGTGCTGAAGGCCGAGACCGTCGCGACGATGGGGCAGAACCACATCGGCGAGCTCACCGTCGAGAAGATGCCGACGGCAGCACCGATGTACACCAACGACGTCGATCTCTATCCCGACATCGTCAAGAAGTGGGGACTGAGCTTCCTGATCAACACCGCCAAGACGCCGGAAGGCCGCAGCGCCGGCAGCCTCGCCTGGGCGGGCCTCGCCAACACCTATTACTGGATCGATCCGGCGCGCGACGTCTGCGGCGTGATCCTGACCCAGCTGCTGCCGTTCGCCGACAAGCACAGCCTGGAAGCCTTCGCGGGCTTCGAGAAGGGCATCTATGCCGGGCTCGACGCCGGCAGCGGACAGCGGGCGGCGTAAGGTTCCAGTCAAGCAAGGAAAATCCCTCCCCTCACGGGGAGGGATTTTTCATACCCGCCATAGGTCGGGCCTGTCCGATCGGCGCCAAACGACTAAGATCGCGCAAAAAAGTGCGACGACACGAACACGACCACGAGGAGGACGATCTTGGCACCCACACCTGAGGCAGACAGCTATGTCTGCGGCATTTCCGATACGCCGCTGCTCGGCGAAACCATCGGCCGCAGCCTCGACTGCGCACGCGCGCGCTGGGGCGACCGCGAGGCGCTGGTGTCGCCCAGCCACAATGTGCGCTGGACCTGGAACGATTTCGCCGAGCGGGTCGAGGCGGTGGCAGCAGGCTTCCTCGCACTCGGGCTGCAACGCGGCGAGCGGATCGGCATCTGGTCGCTGAACCGGCCGGAATGGACGCTGACGCAATTCGCCGCCGCAAAAGCCGGACTGATCCTCGTCACCATCAACCCGGCGTATCGCCTGAGCGAGCTCGAATTCGCGCTGCGCAAGGTCGGCTGCGCCGCGATCGTGACCGCGACCGCGTTCAAGACCTCGGCCTATATGGAGATGATCAACACGCTGCTACCGGAGCTTGCGAGTTCGGAGCCCGGCCAATTGCGATCGGCGCGGCTACCGCAATTGCGCGCCGTGATCCAGATCGGCGGACCGGCAGCGCCGGGCACGATACCATTCGAGCAGGTCGCGCAGATGGGCGGCGAGCGCCACCGCGAGCAGCTTGCGGCGCTCGGCGACAGCCTGCAATTCGACGATCCCGTCAATATTCAATTCACCAGCGGCACCACCGGCTCGCCCAAGGGCGTGACGCTGACCCATCACAACATCCTCAACAACGGCTATTTCACTGGCCGCGCAATGCGCCTGACCGAGCAGGACCGCATCTGCATTCCGGTGCCGCTCTATCACTGCTTCGGCATGGTGATGGGCAACCTCGCTTCGGTCACGCTCGGCACCACGATGGTCTATCCCGGCGAGGGTTTTGATCCCTTGGCGACGCTGACCACGGTCGCGCAGGAGAAATGCACGACGCTGTATGGCGTGCCGACCATGTTCATCGCCGAGCTCGACCATCCGGAATTTTCCCGCTTCGACCTGTCGTCGCTGCGCACCGGCATCATGGCCGGCGCGCCCTGCCCGATCGAGGTGATGAAGCGCGTCAACACCGAGATGAACATGCGCGAGGTGACGATCGCCTACGGCATGACTGAGACCAGTCCGGTGAGCTTCCAGAGCGCGACCGACGATCCGCTGGAGCGCCGTGTCTCCACCGTCGGCCGCATCCATCCGCATGTCGAGGTCAAGGTGGTCGATCTCGACGGCAAGGTGGTGCCGCGCGGCGAACGCGGCGAGCTCTGCACCCGCGGCTACAGCATCATGCTCGGCTATTGGGACGAGAAGGAAAAGACATCAGACGTGCTCGACGCCAATGGCTGGATGCACACCGGCGATCTCGCCGTGATCGACGACGGAGGCTATTGCAACATCGTCGGCCGCATCAAGGACATGGTGATCCGCGGCGGCGAGAACCTGTATCCCCGCGAGATCGAGGAATTCCTCTATCGTCATCCGAAGATCCAGGACGTCCAGATCTTCGGCGTTGCCGACAGCCGTTATGGCGAAGAGCTGTGCGCCTGGGTCAGGGTCAGGCAGGGCGAGACGCTGACCGCAGACGAGGTGCGCGCGTTCTGCCAGGGCCAGATCGCCCACAACAAGATCCCGCGCTATGTCGAGTTCGTCGACGAATTCCCGATGACGGTGACAGGGAAAATCCAGAAGTTCGTGATGCGCGACGCGGTGGAGAAGCGGCTGGGATTGAAGGCGGCGAAGACGGCGTGATGCTTCCCCCCTCTCCCCGTCCTTCACGGGGAGAGGGTTGGGGTGAGGGGCTGCCTCCGCAAAAAAGATTGAGCTGAGTACGCGGAGACTCCCCCTCACCCGGATCGCATCTGGCGATGCGATCCGGCCTCTCCCCGCAAGCGGGGCGAGGCAGGAAGAGCCTTAAACCAACAGCCCCTTTTGCTTCGCCAGATCCTTCAGCGACACCAGCGGCCGGGCGCCGATGTGCTGGATCACTTCGGCGGCAGCGAGCGCGCCGAGGCGGCCGGCATTCTCGTGGCCGACATTGCGCACCAGGCCGACCAGGAAGCCGGCGGCGAACAAATCGCCGGCGCCGGTGGTGTCGACCAGCTTGTCGATCGGCGAGGCCGGCGCCGATGTGACGTCATTCCCCGAGATCACGACGCAGCCTTTCTCGCTGCGGGTGACGACGCCGAGCTTGGTGTCCTTGCCGTACTGCTTCAGCGCGGTGTCGAAATCGGAGGTCTGGTACAGCGAGTGCAGCTCGGACTCGTTGGCGAACACGAGGTCGACAATGCCCTTGCGCATCAGATCGAGGAATTCGTCGCGGTAGCGATCGACGCAGAACGAGTCCGACAGCGTCAGCGCGACCTGGCGGCCCGCGCCGTGCGCGATCGTGGCCGCCTTCACGAAGGCGTCCTTGGCGTTCTTCGGATCCCAGAGATAGCCCTCGAGATAGATGATGCTGGCGGCGGCGATCTGGGCCGGATCGATATCGTCGGGGGTCAGGTCCTGCGCGGCGCCGAGATAGGTGTTCATGGTGCGCTCGCCGTCCGGCGTCACCAGGATGTAGCAGCAGCCGGTGGCCGGGCCGGCCTTGGCCGGTGCGGTGTCGAAGCTCACGCCGGCGGCGCGGATGTCGTGGACGTAAAGCTTGCCGATCTGGTCGTCCTTGACCTTGCCGACATAGGCGGCACGGGCGCCGAGATTGCCGACGCCGACGATGGTGTTCGCGGCCGAGCCGCCCGACACCTTGGTCGCCACGCCCATGTCGCTATAGATCGCGCTGGCACGCGCCTCGTCGATCAGCTGCATCGAGCCCTTGGTCATGCCGTGACGGCCGAGGAATCCCTCGTCGGTCTGCACCAGCATGTCGAAGATCGCGTTTCCGATCCCGAGAACGTCATATTTTGCGTCAGCCATAGACCTGCCCTGTGTTAACGCCACCCAACAAGAGCCGCGACCTATCACGTTAGGCCTTGGGGCAGCAAGGGAAGCTCTACGTTCCGTCATCCTGAGGAGCGCGGAACGCGCGTCTCGAAGGATATACGGCCCCGACTATGGCCGATTCATCCTTCGAGGCTCGCTGCGCTCGCACCTCAGGATGACGGGTTTAGTAGAGCGGGCGCTGGCAGCAAGGCACGCTACTGCTATACAGACCCGATGTTCCGCTCCTTCCTCACCGTCTCCTCGGGAACGCTGGCCTCGCGACTCCTCGGTTTCGTGCGCGATTCCGTGATCGCGGCGCTGCTTGGCGCCGGACCGGTGGCGGATGCTTTTCTGGCGGCATTCCAGCTTGTGAATGTTGTACGACGGCTCTTGTCCGAGGGCGGGCTGAATGCGGCCCTGGTGCCGGCCTGGCTCAGGGTTCGCGACGGCGATGGCGAAGCGGCGGCGCGGGCGTTTGCCGGCCGCGTGCTCGGCACCGTCAGTGCCGCCGTGATCGCGGCCGCGCTCGTGATCGGCTTCGCGATGCCGCTGGTGATCGCCGCAATCGCGCCGGGCTTCGTCGGCCGCGAGACACTGCAACTCGCCGTCGACAACGCAAGACTGATGCTGCCGTATCTGGCCTTCGCCGGTCCGGTCACCGTGATGATGGCGCTGCTCAACGCGCAGGGACGCTTCACGTTGACCGCGTTCTCGCCGCTGCTGTTCAACATCGCGCTGATCGCGGTGATGGCCGTGCTGCTGGCGCGGCAACAGGAGCCGGTGCAGGCCGCGCTGGTGATGGCGGCGACGATCGGCGTCGCCGGCTTCCTGCAACTGTCGATGCTGGCGCTGCGCGGCGCAAAACTCGCGGCGCCGCTGCGCATCTCCTTCGATCCCGAGATGCGCGGCTTTCTCGGCCGCGCGGTCCCCGGCATGGTCGCGAGCAGCGCGCCACAATGGCTGATGGTGGCGGGCGCGGTGATCGCATCGACCTCGCCGTCGGCGGTGTCCTGGCTCTATTTCGCCAACCGCCTGCTCGAGCTGCCGCTCGGCATCGTCGGTGTCGCGATGGGCACCGTGCTGATCCCGGAGATGACGCGCGCGGTGCGCAGCGGCGAACACATCGCAATCGCGCATGCGGAATCGCGCGGGCTTGAGCTCGCGGTCGGGCTGGCGCTACCGGCCACGCTCGGCCTGATGGTGCTGAGCGGGCCGATCGTGCGGATGCTGTTCGAGCACGGCGCGTTCACCGCGGAGGATTCCGCGGCCACCGCGCAGGCCCTGATCTGGCTGACGCTGGCGCTACCGGCGCATGTGCTGGTGAAGGCGCTGTCGCCGGCATTCTTTGCGCGCGAGGACACGATGACGCCGCTGTTGGCGACGCTGAAGGCCATCGTGGTGGCGATCGCGGCGGCCTTCCTGCTCGGCCATATCTTCGGCGCCAGTGGCATTGCCGCCGGCATTGCGCTCGGCGCCTGGAGCAATGCGCTGGCGCTGATCCGCAAGGGCGCCGCGACCTTCGGCTTTTCGATCGATCCCGACGCGCGCCGCCGGCTGCCCCGCATCCTGGCTGCGGCGCTCGCGATGGGAGCCCTGCTCTGGCTCGCAGAGGGCGCCCTCCCCACGGCAGCACACGGTTTGGTGCAGGCGGCCTCCCTGCTCGTGCTGATCGCGGCCGGCATCGCCGGTTACGGGCTCCTGTTGCAGCTTTTCGGCGTCACCGGCTGGCGCGAGGCGGTTAACGCCGTCAGGCAAAGACGCGCCGCCTGACTTGCGCACGCGGGGCTTAAGTGGCAAACGAGCCCGCAAAAGCGGCCATTTCCGGGAATTAGACCATGGCGTTCGTTGAACGGGTTTTCTCAGGCGTCCAGCCGACGGGCAATTTGCACCTCGGCAACTACCTCGGCGCCATCGTCAACTTCGTGAAGATGCAGCAGACCCATAACTGCATCTATTGCGTCGTCGACATGCACGCGATCACGCAGGGCGTCGACGTCTGGGGCGGCCCAGCCGAGCTCGCGCGCAACACCCGCGAGGTGACCGCGGCCTTCATCGCCGCCGGCATCGATCCAAGGAAACACATCGTGTTCAATCAGAGCCAGGTTGCCGGCCATGCCGAGCTGACCTGGATCTTCAACTGCGTGGCCCGCGTCGGCTGGCTCAGCCGGATGACCCAGTTCAAGGAGAAGGCGGGCAAGGACCGCGAGAACGCCTCGGTCGGTCTCTACGACTATCCAGTGCTGATGGCGGCCGACATCCTGCTGTACCGCGCCACCCACGTGCCGGTCGGCGAGGACCAGAAGCAGCATCTGGAGCTGTCGCGCGACATCGCGCAGAAGTTCAACAACGACTTCGGCGATTCGATCCGCGCCCACGGCTTCAATGAAGGCCTCTATTTTCCGCAGCCGGAGCCGTTCATCACGGGCCCGGCGACGCGGGTGATGAGCCTGCGCGACGGCACCAAGAAGATGTCGAAGTCGGATGCGTCAGACAATTCGCGCATCAACCTCACCGACGACGCCGAGACCATCGCGCAGAAGATTCGCAAGGCGAAGACCGATCCGGAGCCGCTGCCGTCGGAGGAGAAAGGCCTGGAGCCCCGCCCCGAAGCCGACAATCTGGTCGGCATCTACGCGGCGCTCGCCGACATCTCCAAGCAGGAGGTGCTCAACCAGTTCGGTGGCGGGCAGTTCTCCAGCTTCAAGAACGCGCTGGTCGAGCTGTGCGTTGCGAAACTGGCGCCGATCGCCGGTGAGATGAAGCGGCTGGTTGCCGATCCCGGTCATGTCGACGCGATCCTGGCCGACGGCGCCGATCGTGCGCGGGTCATCGCCGACGAGACCATGCGCATGACCAAGGACATCGTCGGCTTCATCTGCCCGCGCTGATACCACCGGCAGACCTGCGCGCTCCCTCTCCCCAACGGGGAGGGAGTATGGCAGCATGGGTCTCGTTTGAGCATGATCTTTTCGGAACGCCGCTGCACACTTTTCCGGATCATGCTTGTTGGTTCAGCACCGGGACATGCATGACCACCCAGCGACGCAGCTACGAGACAGGTCACAAGCCGAAATGCCTCGTCATCGTTGACGACACCGCGGAATGGGACCGCGCGGTCTATTACGCCAGCCGGTGGGCGATCCGGGTCGGCGGCGGCGTTTTGATGCTGCGGGTGATCGAGACCGAGGACCAGAACCAGCAGTGGCTGGGGGTCGCCGACATCATGCGGGCGGAGGCCGAGGAAGCCGCCAATGAGGCGCTCGACCGCGCCGCCGGCCGCGCCAACGGGATTGCCGCGATCACCCCGGAGCGGGTGATTCGCGAGGGCGACCCGACCGAGCAGATCCTCGACGTGATCGACAAGGACGTCGACATTGCGATGCTGGTGCTGGCCGCCAATCCGGGCGCCGAGGGGCCCGGGCCGATCATCACCACCATGGCCAAGACCATGGGCGCGTTCCCGATCCCGGTGACCATCGTGCCGGGCGGCCTGACCGATGCCGAGATCGACGCCCTGTCTTAAGCGGTTATTCGGCCCCGAACCCGCTTCCGGGCATGGGTAACGGCCTGGAACCGCGGTTTTGCGGCTTGATCGCGGGCTTTTTAGTTGCCATTTGATGGGGGAACCCAACGCGCCGGCCTTGAACCGGCGACGCCGGAGACAGCAAATGTTCATTCAGACCGAAGCCACACCGAATCCCGCCACCCTGAAATTCATTCCGGGCCGCCTGGTGCTCGACACCGGCACCATGGAATTCTCCTCGGCCGAATCCGCCGCCCGCTCGCCGCTCGCCGAACGGCTGTTCGCCGTATCCGGCGTCACCGGCGTGTTCTACGGCGCCGACTTCATCACCGTGACCAAAGCAGACGGCGACTGGCAGCACCTCAAGCCCGCGATCCTCGGCGCGATCATGGAGCACTACATGTCGGGCGCGCCGCTGCTCGCCGACGGCACCGCCGGCAGCGATGATGCGCGCGACGAGGAAGACGAGTTCTTCGACGAGGCCGACGCCGAGACGGTCGAGCAGATCAAGGATCTGATCGAGACCCGGGTGCGCCCGGCGGTCGCCAATGACGGCGGCGACATCACCTTCCGCGGCTTCAAGGACGGCATCGTCTATCTCAACATGAAGGGCTCCTGCGCCGGCTGCCCGTCATCGACCGCAACCCTGCAACACGGCATCCAGAACCTGCTCCGGCACTTCGTCCCCGACGTGCAGGAAGTCCGGCCGATGTAATGGGAGGCGAATGGTGAAGTGCGAATGGCGCTTTGATCTACTGTTCGCTGCTCCCTATTCACTGTTCGCCCTCCCATGATGATTCTCGCCATCGATACGGCTCTCGACGCCTGCTCCGCGGCGGTGCTCGACACCACCTCGGGCAATACCATCGCCATTGAATCGATGGCGATGCAGCGCGGCCATGCCGAGGCGCTGATGCCGCTGATCGCTCGGGTGATGAAAGAGAGCGGCATCGGCTTTGCCGGGCTCGATCGCATCGCCGTCACCACCGGCCCCGGCAGTTTCACAGGTCTCCGCGTCGGCCTCTCGGCGGCGCGCGGCTTGGCGCTGTCCGCGGCGAAGCCGGTGGTTGGACTATCGACGCTCGCCGCCTACGCCGCGCCCGTGGTCGCCGAGAATCGCGAACATGCCGTCCTGTCGGCGATCGATGCGCGGCACGACCACGTCTATTTCCAGCTGGTCGGCGGCGACGGCAGCTTGATGCTCAAGCCGAAGGTGGCGCCGATCGCGGAGGCGCTCGAAGCCTCTCAATTCGGCGCGCTGCATCTGGTCGGCAACGCCGCCAACATCCTCGCCGAACGCTGGCCCGCCGATGCCGCACCGCCGGTCAAGGTCGACAGGCAGCCCGCGCCTGACATTACCTGGGTCGCCTGGGTCGGCGCGGCCATCGATCCCGAGAGCGCGCCGCCGCGGCCATTCTATCTGCGCGCGCCCGACGCCAAGCCGCCGAAGGATCGCCTCGTCATCAGCGCGCCGCCGTCGACATGATCGAATTTCTGTCACGATGGTGGGGCGGCGCTGCGCCCGCGATCGAGCCGGCATCGCTGCGCGATGCGGCGCGGCTCGCGCAATTGCACGGCGCGTCGTTTCATCGCGGCTGGGGCGAGGGCGAATTCGAGGCGATGCTGACCGAGCGCAACACGCTGGTGCACCGGCTGCGCCAGGGCCGCAGGGTGATCGGCTTTGCCGTCTCGCGAATGGCCGCGGACGAAGCCGAAATCCTGTCGATTGCGATCGATTCCAATCAGCGCGGGCGCGGCCTGTCGCGCGACCTGCTCTTGACCCATCTTGGCCACCTTGCCGGCCGCGGCATCCGCACCATCTTCCTCGAGGTGGAAGAGAACAATCAACCGGCGCGACGGCTGTATGAAAGGGCCGGATTCGGCGTGATCGGCCGCCGCGAACGCTACTACAAGCAGCCCGGTGGGGAACATTTGAACGCGCTTCTGATGCGGCGCGACTTGTCGTAACATCGCCGCGATGGCAGAACAGCGCCCTGCTCTGTCCCTCAAGGCTCTTGACCCATGACGACGGTGAAAATCACGCCTGCGCAAAAGAATACCGGCATCGAGGCGCGCTGCGCCGCGACCGGCATGCGCATGACCGAACAGCGCCGCGTGATCGCGCGGGTGCTCGCGGAGGCCATGGATCATCCCGACGTCGAGGAGCTGTACCGCCGCTGCGTCGCGGTCGACGACAAGATCTCGATCTCGACCGTCTACCGCACCGTCAAGCTGTTCGAGGATGCTGGGATCATCGAGCGCCACGACTTCCGCGAGGGCCGCGCGCGCTACGAGCAGATGCCCGAGAGCCATCACGACCATCTGATCAATCTGCGCGACGGCAAGGTGATCGAATTCACCTCCGAGGAGATCGAGAAGCTGCAGGCCGAGATCGCGCGCAAGCTCGGCTACAAGCTGGTCGATCACCGTCTCGAGCTGTACTGCGTCCCACTCGACGACGACAGCAAGTCGTAGGCACGTGCCACGTCTCGCCACACCATGAGTTTCGAACTCGTCATTTTCGATTGCGACGGCGTGCTTGTCGACAGCGAGGTGATCTCCTGTCGCGCGCATGCGGACACGCTGACGCGGCACGGTTTTCCGATCACACCCGACGGTGTGCTGAAGCGCTTCCTCGGCGTGTCCGACCGCGAGGCGCGACGGATCGTGGAGAGCGAGATCGGCCGCGCACTGCCCGACACGTTCGAGGCCGAGGTCAAGCACGCGACGCTGAGCTTCTATAAAGACGATCTCAACGCCATCGCGCATGTCGGCGACGCCATCGCCGCACTCGGCTTGCCGAAATGCGTGGCCTCCAGCGGCACACCGGAAAAGATCCATCACGGCCTGACCTGTGCCGGGCTCTACGACCAGCTCGCGCCGCATATTTTCTCCGCCACCCAGGTCAAGCGCGGCAAGCCGGCGCCCGATCTCTTCCTGTTCGCGGCCGAACAGATGGGCGCGAGCCCTTCGCGCTGCGTCGTGATCGAGGACAGCGTGGCCGGCGTCACCGGCGCCCGCGCCGCCGGGATGACCGTGCTCGGCTTCTACGGCGGCAGCCATTGCACGGCGGAACACGAGGACATGCTGCGCCAGGCCGGCGCGGCCATTACCTTCGCCGATATGCGCCAATTGCCCGATTTGATCGCCCAAGCGGGCCAAAAACACGGCTCGATCGCTGGATTTTCGGCGGTTTAGGCTATATTTGAGCCTCGGCGCCCTGATGGCGCCGTTTCCTTTTCGTACCCAGGGTTCCATGACGACGCCGCGCAAGCTGCACATCAAGTCCTATGGCTGCCAGATGAATGTCTACGATGCGCAACGCATGGTCGACACGCTGGCCGGCGAGGGCTTTGTCGAGACCGCGAGCGCCGAAGACGCCGACCTCGTGATCCTCAACACCTGCCACATCCGCGAGAAGGCATCGGAGAAGGTCTATTCCGAACTCGGCCGGCTCCGGGCCGCCAAGGATGAGGCCGCGCGGGCGGGCCGCGAGATGAAGATCGCGGTCGCCGGCTGCGTCGCGCAGGCCGAGGGCGCCGAGATCATCCAGCGGGCGCCGACCGTCGACATCGTGGTCGGGCCGCAGAGCTACCATCATCTGCCGGAGTTGTTGAAGCGCGCCAAGGAAAACGGCCGCGCACTGGAAACGGAATTCCCGGTCGAAGACAAGTTCGGCTTCCTGCCGCAGCCGAAGCCGGATGCGATCCGCGCCCGCGGCATCTCCGCCTTCGTCACCGTGCAGGAAGGTTGCGACAAGTTCTGCACCTTCTGCGTGGTGCCCTATACGCGCGGCGCGGAAGTGTCGCGTCCGGTTGCGAAAATCATCGATGATGTGAAGCAGCTCGCCGACAACGGCGTGCGCGAATTCACGCTGATCGGACAGAACGTCAACGCCTATCACGGCGAAGGCCCCGACGGCCGCATCTGGTCGCTCGGCAAATTGTTGCAGCGGCTTGCCGAAATTCCCGGCGTTATCCGGCTGCGTTATTCCACCAGCCATCCGCGCGATGTGGATGACGATCTGATCGCGGCGCATCGCGATCTGCCCGGACTGATGCCGTTCGTCCACCTGCCGGTGCAGTCGGGGTCAGACCGGATCCTTGCCGCCATGAACCGCAAGCATACCGCCGATGACTACCGGCGCGTCATCGACCGATTCCGTGCTGCGCGGCAAGATATTGCTTTTTCATCAGATTTTATCGTGGGCTTCCCGGGGGAGAGCGAGGAAGAATTTTCCGCTACTCTCGCGCTTGTCATGCAAATCGGGTACGCTGCGGCATATTCGTTCAAGTATTCGCCACGGCCAGGTACGCCGGCGGCGGAGATGCGGGAGACGGTGTCAGCAGCCGAGATGGACGAGCGCTTGGGGCGGCTTCAGGAACTGATCGACAGCCAGCAATCGGCCTTCAACCGGGCTGCGATTGGCACAACGGTCGATGTGCTGTTCGAGCGCGCCGCGCGCAATCCGGGCCAGATCGTCGGCCGCACCGCCTATCTGCAGCCTGCCCATGTGATGGCATCGCCTGACATTATCGGCCAGGTCCGCTCCGTGCGGATCGACAGCCTCGAGCGCTACAGCCTGATCGGCGAGCTTGCGACGCCGGCAGCGCCGCGCCTCATTTCGCAGACCATTGGAGCCTGAAATCCTTGCCAAAAAGCGCATCGGATTCGTCTTCGCTTGCTCCCAGCCGCAAACCTGACCGCGACATGCAAATGCCACCTGAGACCCGGCCTCCTGAAACTCAGGTCGTCATCGATTTCGACGACAACCGTGCCGCATCCGCGCTGGTCGGCCCCTACGGACAGAATCTGGCGCTGATCGAGCGGCGGCTTGGTGTCGTGGTCGATTCCCGCGGCAATCATCTCACCATCGCGGGCTCCCGCGACGGCTGCGACGCGGCGCGGCGCGTGCTCGAAACACTCTATGCGCAGGCCGTCGAAGGGCAAGACCTCGATCAGGGCGAAGTCGAAGGCGCGATCCGCGCCGTGATCGCGCAGGGTTCGCTGTTCGAATTCGACAACAAGACCGCCAAGACCACGTTCGAAACGATCAATCTGCGCAAGCGCCCGGTGCGCGCCCGCACCGCGGCGCAGGATTCCTACATCCGCGCGCTGAAGCGGCACGAGCTGGTGTTCGGCATCGGTCCGGCCGGTACCGGCAAGACCTGGCTCGCGGTCGCCCATGCGGCGCAGCTGTTCGAGCGCAAGGAAGTCGATCGCATCATCCTGACGCGGCCCGCGGTCGAGGCCGGCGAACGGCTCGGCTTCCTGCCCGGCGACCTCAAGGAGAAGGTCGATCCGTATCTGCGCCCGATCTATGACGCGCTGTACGACCTGATGGACGCCCGCGTCGTCGAGCGCGCGCTGCAAGGCAACGAGATCGAGATCGCGCCGCTCGCCTTCATGCGCGGACGCACCTTGACCAACGCCGCCATCATCCTCGACGAGGCGCAGAATACCACGACGATGCAGATGAAGATGTTCCTGACGCGTCTCGGCGAGAACAGCCGGATGATCGTCACCGGAGACCCGTCGCAGGTCGACCTGCCGCATGGCCAGGCCTCGGGGCTCACGGAAGCCGTGAAGCTGCTCGACGGCGTCGAAGGCATCGCGCAGGTGCATTTCAAGGCCGAGGACGTCATCCGCCATGAATTGGTGGCGCGCATCGTGGCCGCCTATGAGGGATTGCCGCAAAAGCCGGCAAACGCCAGATCTTGAGCCCAATAGCTTCGGCCGCGAGCCCGCGCGATGCGGGGTCCGGCCATAACGCAGATTTTGAAACGAAAGTGTCTGCTTTTCCTGCAACCGAGGTTCTCGTCACCGCCGAATGCTGGCAGGCCGAGCCCCATGCCGACGCGGTGATTCACCGCGCCATCGAGGCTGCCTCCGAAATCGCCGACGCCGATGTCGCCGGCGCCGAGCTTGCGGTGATGCTGACCGACGATTCCGGCATCCGCACCCTGAACGCCAACTGGCGCAGCATCGACAAGCCGACCAACGTGCTGTCGTTTCCCGCGCTGCAGCCGGAAGGCGCCGTCGGCCCCGACGATGCCCCGCGCATGCTCGGCGATATCGCGATCGCCTATGAGACGACACGGCGGGAAGCCGATGAGGAACAGAAACCGTTCGACCATCATTTGAGCCATCTCGCGGTGCATGGCTTCCTGCATCTGATCGGTTACGACCACGAGAACGACGACGATGCCGAGGACATGGAGGCGCTCGAGCGCGAGATCCTGTCCTCCCTCGGCATTCCCGACCCCTATGCGGATCGGACCGCCTGACATGCCGGATTCCGAACCAACCCATGACAATCCGCGCAACGTGAGCAACCTGCCCGCGGTGGTGCACGAAGGCGAGGTGCAGCGCCCTGCCGCCGAGGGCTGGCTGGTGCGCGCGATCCGCACCCTGTTCGGCTGGAAGGCCGGCTCGGTGCGCGACGATCTGCAGGTGGTGCTCGACGCCTCGACGCCCGACGATGTCGGCTTCTCGGCGATCGAGCGCACCATGCTGCGCAACATCCTGTCGCTGAACGAGCGACGGATCGCCGACGTGATGGTGCACCGCGCCGACATCGTCGCGGTCAAGCGCGACATTCCGCTCGGCGAATTGATGAGCCTGTTCGAGAGCGCGGCGCATTCGCGGCTCGTCGTCTACAACGAGACCCTCGACGACCCCGAGGGCATGGTGCACATCCGCGACCTGCTCGCCTTCATGACCGCGAAGGCGCGCGTCACCGAGGCGACCAAGACCAAGCGCAAGAAGCCGTTCCCGGCCGGGCTCGACCTGCGCAGCGTCGACCTCGCGCTGCCGCTGGCGGACGCCAACATCATCCGCAAGCTGCTCTACATCCCGCCGTCGATGCGCGCGATCGACCTGCTGGCGCAGATGCAGGCCTCGCGCATCCATCTCGCGCTGGTGGTCGACGAATATGGCGGCACCGACGGGCTGGTGTCGATCGAGGACATCGTCGAGCAGATCGTCGGTGAGATCGACGACGAGCACGATTCCGACGAGCCGCCATCGATCGTTCGCCAACCGGACAACTCCTTCATCGCCGACGCGCGCGCCGGCCTCGACGATGTCCGATCGGTGATCGGCGAGGATTTCGTGACCGGCGAGGCCGGCGAAGAGGTCGAGACGCTCGGCGGCTATCTGGTGTCGTTCGTCGGCCGCCTGCCGGTGCGCGGCGAGGTGATCTCGGGGCCCGGCAATTACGAGGTCGAGGTGCTCGACGCCGATCCGCGGCGGGTCAAGCGCGTGCGCATCACGACGCGCAAGGAGCGGCCGGCGCCGCGCAAGGAGCGCGAACGGCGCCGCGAGCAGACCCCGGACTCCGGAAACCCACAGGCGAATGACAATCTGCCGCCGCCCGGCGAGGGAGCCGGACCGCAGTGAGGCTCTCCGACAGGCTCCGATCGATCGGCCTTGCGGTCATCCTGACCTGGGGATGGAAGCGTGCCGCGCTCGCGCTCGCCGCCGGTGCGCTGTCTTCGCTGGCGATGGCGCCGTTCAACGCCTGGCCGGTGCTGTTCTTGAGCTTTTCCATCGCGGTCTGGCTGATCGACGGCAGCGCCGCCGGACGCGGGCGCGGCCTGCCCGCTGCGGCGCTGTCCGGCTTCTGGTTCGGCCTCGGCTATTTCGTGCCGGGACTGTACTGGATCGGCTATGCCTTCTTCGTCGATGCCGACACGTTTGCCTGGCTGACCCCATTCGCGGTGCTCGGCCTGCCGGCCTATCTCGCGCTGTTCACCGCCTTCGGCTTCGCGCTGGCGCGGCTGATCTGGCCGCGGGACGCCTCGCGCGTGCTGGCGCTCGCGATCAGCCTGACGATTTCGGAATGGCTGCGCGGCCATCTGCTGAGCGGCTTCCCGTGGAATGCGTTCGGCTATGCGCTGACCGAACCACTGGCGCTGGCACAAACTGCATCATTGATCGGGCTGTGGGGCATGACGTTCCTGGCCGTTGCGATCTTCGCAAGCCCCGCCGTGCTGATCGACGGCGCCTCGCGCGGCCGCAAACCGTGGCGCGCGCCGGTGGCCGCGGTGCTGGTTCTCGCCGCGATGCTGGCGTTCGGCACCGTCCGGCTCGCGCAGACGCCGACTACGATGGTCGACGGCGTCAAGCTTCGCATCATGCAGCCCGATCTGCAGCAGGACGCCAAGTTCAACTATTCCGCCAAGGCGGCGGTGATGCAGAAATATCTCACCCTGTCGGATCGTGCGTCCGGGCCGCACTCCACCGGCGTGAGCGACTCCACCATCCTGATCTGGCCGGAATCCGCGTTTCCGTTCTTCCTGACCAAGGAAGCCGACGCGATGGCGCAGATCGCCGACCTGTTGCCGAAGGGAACCGTGCTGATCACCGGTTCGGTGCGCGCGCCCGATCTGCCGCCCAATGTCCGCATCACGCGCGCCTATAATTCCATCTACGTCATCGACCACGACGGCAGCGTGCTCGCGGTGTACGACAAGCTGCATCTGGTCCCGTTCGGAGAGTATCTGCCGTTCCAGGACTGGATGGAGAAGATTGGCTTCGTGCAGCTCACCAAGGTGCAGGGCGGCTACATTCCCGGCACGATCCGCCGCACGCTGGCCATTCCCAATGCGCCGCGCGCACTGCCCCTGATCTGCTACGAGGCGATCTTCCCCGGCAATGTCGTGAGCCGCGACGATCGTCCCGGCTGGATCGTCAACGTCACCAACGACGGCTGGTTCGGGATCTCGACCGGCCCCTATCAGCATCTGCAACAGGCCCGGATGCGTTCGATCGAGGAAGGCCTGCCGCTGGTGCGTGCCGCCAATACGGGCATCTCGGCCATCATCGACCCGCTCGGCCGGATTGTCGCCCAACTCGGGCTCGGCCTCGAAGGCGTGCTCGATGCCGGCCTGCCGGCGGCCATCCCGCCGACGATCTATGCGCGTGTCGGGAATATCCCGGTCGCTGTAATTGTGTTGGTTGCCCTCGCAATCGTCTTGCGGAGGCGTTTTGTCAGGCGAAAAGCCTGACCGCTGCATATCGCCGGTTGTCGCGAACCCGAAAAAACGTCGAAATTTACCTCTGCGCGATTCCACCAGTTGACAGATCGACCGTGCGCTTCGCATTGTACGGGTCCACGCGAAATCACAAGCCAAGTCAGCCCCTTTGCGCAAATTGTCCGCATTTTGTCCCGATCCTCCTTGCAGGATTTGACGGCACCGGCGCCTGAGGCATACTCCCCTTCCAACTTGCCTCATCCACGGGCGCGCAATCCCCTAGGAGAGTTGGAGATGTCCACCAAAGCGCCCAATCCTGTTGACAAATATGTCGGCAGCCGCGTCCGCATGCGACGCATCATGCTCGGCATGAGTCAGGAAAAACTGGGCGAGGCATTAGGCCTGACGTTCCAGCAAGTGCAGAAATACGAGAAGGGCACCAATCGTGTCGGCGCCAGCCGGCTGCAGCAGATCTCCGAGATCCTGCAGGTGCCGGTCTCCTTCCTGTTCGATGGCGGCCCGAGCGGCGTCAAGACCGCCGACGGCTTCAGCGAGGGCTCTTCGCCAACCTATGTCTCTGATTTTCTGGCAACCGCCGAAGGCCTGGCCTTGACCCGCGCCTTCACGCGGATCGCCGACGCCAAGCTCCGCCGCAGCATCGTCGAGCTGGTCGAGCAGATCGCAGCGCGCGAGGCCGCCGAACAGGTCTGATTCGGCCCCATATCCGTTTGAGCGATCGTCAAATCTGGAATATGTCATTCCGGCGCGCGTTAATGCGCGATGGGTTCAGCTTGAACGCCATCGCGCTCTAGCTCGTTGTTTGAGCATGATCTTTTCCGAAAGCCGCTTCACGCTTTTCCGGATCATGCTCTGGCGCGTGCGCTGAATGACAAAGCGAATTCACAGACCAAATTCACAGGCGACGACAACAGCATGTCCAGCAACCCGTTCGAAACCGCTGACATTCTCGACGGCATCCGCCGCTGGGTCGAGATCGAGTCTCCGACCGAGCGGCCGGATCAGGTCAACAAGCTGGCCGATCTCGTCGCGGCTGGCTATCGCGACCTGCCGGCCACGGTCGAGCGCATTGCGGGGCGCGACGGCTGCGGCGATCATCTGGTCGCACGCTCGTCCTGGGGACAGGACGCGCCGGGCATTCTGGTATTGAGCCATCTCGACACAGTCCATCCGATGGGATTCATCGAACGGTTACCGTTCAAGATCGACGGTGACAGCGCGTTCGGCCCCGGCATCTACGACATGAAGGGCGGCGCCTACCTCGCCTATCATGCGTTCCGGCAAATCTGCGCCGAAGATGCGCGGCCGCCACTCGGCATCACCCAGCTCTACGTCTCGGATGAGGAGATCGGCAGCCCGACCTCGCGTGCGCTGATCGAAGCCGAGGGCCGCAAGGCCAAATATGTGCTGGTGACCGAGCCCGCGCGCGACGGCGGCAAGATCGTCACCGGGCGCAAGGGCGTGGCGCGCTTCGACGTCAACATCAAGGGCGCGCCGGCACATGCCGGCACGCGCCCCGAGGACGGCCGTAGCGCGATCCGGGAACTCGGCCATGTGATCCTGGCGCTGGAGGGGATGAACGACCTCAAGCGCGGCATCACCGTCAATGTCGGCGTGGTCCGCGGCGGCACCAAGCCGAACGTGATCGCCGAAGAGGCCTATGCGGAAGTCGATCTGCGCGTACCGACCATGGCCGACGCCGACGAGCTGGTGCCGAAGATCCTCGGCATCACCTCGCGCACCGAGGGCGTCACGGTGAAGGTGACGGGTGAACTGAACCGTCCGCCCTATGAGAAGAGCAATGCCGGTGCCGCACTTTACGAACACGCCAAGGGGCTTGCCGCCGAACTCGGCTTCGAACTGATCGACGTCTTCACCGGCGGCGGTTCCGACGGCAATTTCACCGCGCCGCATACCGCGACGCTCGACGGCCTCGGCGTCGACGGCAAGGGCGCACACACCCATTATGAGCAGCTCTATATCTCGTCGATCGAGCCGCGCGCGCGGCTGCTCCACCGGCTCTATCAGACGCTGCGATGACTTCAGCTCCGAACGACACCGACGATCGCGAGTCTCCTGATGACGGCGCGATGGCCCATTCGCGCGGCTCGTTCTTCGGCCGGCGCAAGGGCCACAAATTGCGCGCGCACCAGGCCGACCTGATCGACACGCTGCTGCCGCATCTGTCGGTCGACATCTCGATGCCCGCACCCGGGGCGCTGACCGAATTGTTCGATGACGGCATCGAAAACGTCAGGCTCGAGATCGGCTTCGGCGGCGGCGAGCATCTGATCGCGGAAGCGCAGGCATTCCCGGCGACCGGCTTCATCGGCTGCGAACCCTATGTCAACGGGATGGCGAAGATCCTGACCCAGATCGAGGCGCACAACGTCGGCAACATCCGACTGTTCGCCGGCGACGCCGCCGAGCTCCTGGCCTGGGCGCCAGCGCGCTCGCTTACACGTATCGACCTGATCCATCCCGATCCCTGGCCGAAGCGGCGGCACTGGAAGCGGCGCTTCGTGCAGGATGCAACGGTCGCTGCAATGACGCGGCTGCTGCCGCCCGGCGGCGAATTCCGCTTCGTCAGCGACATCGACGATTACTGCGCCTGGACCTTGGCGCATCTGATGCGCTCGCCCGACTTCGCCTGGCTCGCCGAGCGCGCGATCGATTGGCTCGAGCCGTGGCCGAACTACACGATGACGCGCTACGGCGCCAAGGCCGAGCGCGAAGGGCGCAAGGCGGCGTATTTGAGATTCAGGCGATTGGGCTAGTCGTCATTCGGGGGCGCGACACAGTCGCGAGCCCCGAATAGTCAGCCTTGCCGCGCCTTCCTGACGTCGGTCGCCTCCCAGACCATGCGCTTGCCGCGCTCGCGGCCGAGCAGCTCGATCGGATCGTGATTGTCGATGTGGCCGAACTGGCCCTTGTAGACGCTGTAGCCGCACAGCTCCTGCAAGCGGCGCGGAAAGCGCTCCGCGGTCTCGCGCGGAATGCCGAGTTGCAGGTTTTCCTGCTGTCGCATCCAGCCCCAGCAGTAGGCGCAGGAGAAGGCAAAGCGCCTCCTATCGCTGGTGTTGGCGCCACCGCCGTGCCACAGCGCGCTGTCAAACAGCATCACGCTGCCGGCCGGCATGGTCGCGGTGACCGCGTCGTAATCCCTGCCGTATTCCGGCGACGAATCGAGTTTGTGGCTGCGCGGAATGATCCGGGTCGCGCCATTGTCGTCGCGGAAATCCGAGAGCGCCCAGATCGCGTTGATCGTGATCGGAATGTGCGGCCGCGGCAACGGGATCAATTGGGTGTCTTCATGAATCGGCTGCGCCACCTCGCCGGGGCCGAGCACCAGCGAGCAGAACGACGACAGCAGGCATTCCTTGTCCAGCACGCGCTCGACCACCGGCAACACGTTGTCATGCAGCGGCACCTCCCAGAACAGATCGTCGTAGGTCAGGAGGTTGTTGATGCGCAGCGTCTTGAAGCCTTCGAACGACGTCCGCGCAAGGCCGAGATTGTGCTCGCTCTCGATTCTGAGCACCGCCGCCTTCAATCCCTCGACCAGGTCCGGTGAAGCGGCGCGCTCGATCACGGTGTATCCGTCGTCGCGGATCCGCTCGGCGTGCGATTGGATGTCGGCGTCCGTCAGCATGACAATCTCCCCGTTGGCGCTGTGTCGCGCCTTGCGGAAAGCATAGCGGAACGCGCTGAGTTTGGGAGATATTTTGACGGTACCGTCACCCTGAGGAGCGCGGAACGCGCGTCTCGAAGGGTCGACGGCCACCGACCGGGCCGTGCATCCTTCGAGACGCGCTACGCGCTCCTCAGGATGACGGAATGAAGAGTGTCCTTGCGGGCTACCGCGACTTCCAGAAATCCACGACGCGCTGCGCCGTCGACGGCATCAGGCGCGTGAAGTTCACCCGCGCGCCTTCGATATCGGCCGGCGACGGCACACGGTTCGGCCCGAGCCGCATCAGGATCAGGGCACGCACGGTTGGCCATTCGAAGCCGATCGTCTTGCCGGCGATCAGGATCGGATCGTAGCGGTCGCCGGAGATCAGGCGATCGAGCGTGACGATCTTCACACTGGCCATCGCGGCGATCGCCGCGACGCATTCCTCGTATTTGAAGGCCTTTGCGAAGCCTGCCACCGCGGCCTCGTTCAATTGGCCGGCGCGATGCAGCGCCAGGATCGTGCGCTGGGCGGCGGCGAAATCGCGGCCCTCGACCTGCGCGACGACGCCCTCGATCTCGCTCAACGCCAGCTTGATCTCGGCCTGCCGTTCCGGTTTGGCGACGATGTGCAGACGGCGGCGGATCACGTCGATCGAACCGGCCAGCAGGCCTTTCAGATGCTCGGGCGGAAGATCGTCACGGCGGCCGATCCGCAAGGTCAGCACGCCGTCCTGGCTGGCACGGCGCACCATCGTCGCAAAGGAGATGTCGGAGAACGCGGCGCCCGCATTGCCGGCCGCGCATCGGATCACGTCGCGATCGCCGCGACGGACGAGGACATCGGTCAGCGCGGTCGAGATCTTCGACCGTTCGGCCATCGCAAGCAGATGGCCCTGACCCTTGGCATTGGCGATCTCGACCAGCACCTTGTCGTCAATCACCGGCGAGCGCCGCAGCACCGGCCCCGCGATCGCGACCTCGTCTTCGCGGGCGAGTTGCCCGACCAGGCGCCGCGGCGCATTGGCGAGTGGCGCGAGCCGTTCGGCGAGATCGATCCGCGCCGCGAGCTCGGCATGCGGCACCAGGCTGGTCAGCACCCCGTCGAACAGGTCGATATGATCGGGACGGAAGCTCGAGGCGCCCTGCAGGAACAGCTCGCCGAGCCGCCGCGCGGCGTCGGCGCGGCGCTGTGGGTCGCCGCGACGGACGATGTCGTCGAGTTCCGGGATCAGCGCAGGGGCTGTCGTCATGAGCCTTGTCCAACCGGCGACTTCTGCCGATTTTCGGCAATCTATGACCCCGTTCGTAAACGGAGGGTTAGATCGAATCCGGCTCCGGGACGCCGCAAAATCGCGTTCCGCGGGGCCCGGAGGCCTTGCCGGACCCCGGCAAAAGGGCTATATCCACCGCAACTTATGGTATCTCATACGATCGCGTAGGAGAGTGGGCCCCCCGGGACCCGCTCTTTTTTATTACCTGACGGGACCCAACGAGGCCGGGTCCAGTTTGGGTAGCGTTAGCGGCCCCTTAAGGCCACCTGAACAACACAACAGACCTCAGCAGCCTTTAGACGTTAGACAGCTTTTGACACTGGATATGACCGATCCGATCGCCACGCCCGTGGACACCGAACTGCTCGCCGAGCCGCGGCTTGTCGTCGAGCCCGGGGTCGCGGCGCGCGTCGCTGCGGTCGCCGTCCCGGTGCTGCAGGGCATGGGCTATCGCCTGGTGCGCATCAAGGTCTCGGGCGACGCCGGCTGCACCGTGCAGATCATGGCGGAACGCCCCGACGGCTCGATGCAGCTCGAGGATTGCGAGGCGATCTCGCGCGCGCTGTCGCCGGTGCTCGATGTCGCCGATCCGATCGAGCGCGCCTACCGGCTGGAAATTTCATCGCCCGGCATCGACCGACCGCTGGTGCGCCGCTCCGACTTCGAGCGCTACACCGGCCATCTCGTGAAGATCGAGATGGCGGTGCCGCATGAGGGCCGCAAGCGGTTCCGCGGCCTGCTCGCCGGCGTCGAAGGCAATGCCGTGCGTATCAAGCGTGACGATCCGCGTCCGACCGAGGACGCCGAGGTTCTGCTGGTGATGGAAGACATCTCGGACGCGCGGCTGGTGCTGACCGACGAGCTGATCGAGGAATCGATGCGCCGCGGCAAGGCCGCCGAACGCGAGCTGCGCCGCGAGCTCGGCCTCGCGCCGCCGCAGCCGGCCCACGCCAAGAACAGCGATCCTACCAAGAGCCAAAAGCCGAAACCCAAGTCCGATCACAAGCCTGGTACCAAGCCCGGCAACAAGCCGGCGCCGACCAACACCAAAAAGCACCGCCTGGCCGCCGAGCGCGCGCGCCGTGGCGAGATCGATCCATTCGAAGGAGACTAAGCCATGGCAGTCAGCGCCAACAAACTCGAACTGCTGCAGATCGCAGACGCAGTTGCGCGCGAAAAGTCGATCGACCGCTCCATCGTGATCGCGGCGATGGAAGACGCCATCGCCAAGGCCGCACGCGCCCGCTACGGCAGCGAGACCGACGTCCATGCCGAGATCGATGCCAAGAAGGGCGAGCTGCGGCTGACCCGCCACATGCTGGTGGTCGATGTCGTTGAAAACTCGTCGAACCAGATTTCGCTGCACGATGCGCAGCGCGCCAATCCCGGTGCCCAGGTCGGCGACACCATCGCCGACACGCTGCCGCCGCTGGAATATGGCCGCATCGCCGCGCAGTCCGCCAAGCAGGTGATCGTGCAGAAGGTGCGCGAGGCCGAGCGCGACCGGCAGTATCAGGAATTCAAGGATCGCATCGGCGACATCGTCAACGGCATCGTCAAGCGCGTCGAATATGGCAGCGTGATCGTCGACCTCGGCCGCGGCGAAGCGATCGTGCGCCGCGACGAGATGCTGCCGCGCGAAGTGTTCCGCAACGGCGACCGGGTCCGCGCCTATATCTTCGACGTCCGCCGCGAGACCCGCGGTCCGCAGATCTTCCTGTCGCGCACCCATCCGCAGTTCATGGCGAAGCTGTTCGCGCAGGAAGTGCCGGAAATCTATGACGGCATCGTCGAGATCAAGGCGGTCGCCCGCGATCCCGGCTCGCGCGCCAAGATCGGCGTGATCTCGCGCGATTCCTCGGTCGACCCGGTCGGCGCCTGCGTCGGCATGCGCGGCTCGCGCGTGCAGGCCGTGGTGAACGAGCTGCAGGGCGAGAAGATCGACATCATTCCGTGGTCGCCCGACATCGCGACCTTCGTGGTCAACGCGCTGGCGCCGGCCGAAGTCGCCAAGGTCGTGATCGACGAAGAGCGCGAGCGCATCGAGGTCGTGGTTCCCGACACCAACAACCAGCTGTCGCTGGCGATCGGCCGCCGCGGCCAGAACGTCCGCCTCGCCTCGCAGCTCACTGGCTGGGACATCGACATCCTGACCGAGCAGGAAGAATCGGAGCGCCGCCAGGCCGACTTCGAGAACTCGACCCGCGTGTTCATGGAAGCGCTCAATGTCGACGAAGTGGTCGGCCAGCTGCTCGCTTCCGAAGGCTTCACCTCGGTCGAGGAACTCGCACTGGTCGACGTCAAGGAACTCGCCGGCATCGAAGGTTTCGACGAGGAGACCGCGACCGAGCTGCAGACCCGCGCCCGCGAATATCTGGAACAGCTCGAGGCCGAACTGGAAGCCAAGCGCAAGGAACTCGGCGTCGAGGACGCCATGAAGGACGTCCCCGGCATCACCGGCAAGATGCTGGTGAAGCTCGGCGAGAACGACGTGAAGACCGTCGAAGATCTCGCCGGCTGCGCCACCGACGATCTGGTCGGCTGGACCGAGCGCAAGGAAGGCAGCGAGCCGACCAAGCATGCCGGGTTCCTCGACGGCATCGAGATCTCGCGCGACGAAGCCGAGGCCGTGATCATGCAGGCCCGCCTCAAGGCCGGCTGGATCACCGAGGCCGATCTCGCCAAGCCTGCTGAGGAGGCCGAGGCCGCCGAAGCAGAAACGGCGTCGTAAGGAGATGCCCCACGGATGCTCGCTCAGGCTGACCCCGATCTCGACGATGGGCCGCGGACGCAGAAGTCCGCGACCACGCGGATGTGCGCGGTCAGCCGCGAGGTGCGTCCGCTCGACGAGCTGATCCGGTTCGTCGTCTCGCCGACGGGCGAGGTGATCCCCGACCTCAAGCGCAAGCTGCCCGGCCGCGGATTATGGGTTTCCGCGTCGCGGCGCAGCGTTGCGGAAGCGGTCCGTCGTCACCAATTTAGCAAGGGATTCAAGCGCGATGTCCGTGTCGCGCCGACCCTTCCCGCCGACACCGAGACCCTCCTGGTGCGCAGCGTGACCGAGGCCCTGGCGATGGCCGCCAAGGCCGGTCAGGTCGTTGCGGGCTTCGGCAAGGTCGAGGACGCACTCAACCGGAACGAAACTGCAGCCCTGATCCACGCTTCGGACGGCGCCGCGGACGGAATCCGCAAATTGGACGCGATCCTCAGGCAAAGGGGCGAAAAACGTGGTGAATCGGCGGTAATCGCCGTCGTCAATGTTTTGACGTCGGATGAATTGGATTTGGCACTTGGGCGGTCAAATGTGATACATGCTGCGCTGCTCGCGGGCCCGGCGAGCAAGACGTTCCTGTCGCGCTGCCAGATGCTGGTCCGATACCGGATGGCCGACGACGACAAGACCGCCGAAGCGGCCAGAAATTCCAGAGCCTGATCCAGGAAGGCGGACGCCGTCTTTCCGACCGGATCATGCTCAGCAGAAGAACGACGCATTGAAGGATTTGTGCGGCAAACGCACAGCGAAACGAGATTAGGACTGCTGAATGGTTGATACCAAGACCCCTGGCGACAAGACTCTGAGTGTCCCGAGCAAGACGTTGTCGCTGAAGCCGCGCGTCGAGACGGGCACCGTGCGCCAGAGCTTCAGCCACGGCCGGACCAAGCAGGTCGTGGTCGAGAAGCGCGGCAAGCGCCGCGTCGGTGGCGACGGCCCCGGCGAGGCGCATGCGCCGGAACCCGTGGTTGCAAAGCCTGCGGCACCTCCTGTCGCCAAGCCCCCGCTCGGCCGCCCCGCGGCCCCGCCGCAGCGTAACACCCGCTCCGGCGTGGTGCTGCCGACCCTGACCGAGGACGAGCGTTCCGCGCGCGCCAACGCGCTTGCCGACGCGCGCCAGCGCGACGTCGAGGAGCGCCGCCAGGCTGAAGAGGAAGCCAAGCGCCGCGCCATCCGCGAAGCCGCCGAGAAGGTCGAGCGCGAGGCCGCCGAAACCCGCCGCAAGGCGGAAGAAGAGCGCCATCGCCACGAGGAAGAGGCCAAGCGCAAGGCCGAGGTCGAGGCCAAGCGCCGCTTTGGCGAGGGCGAGGGCAAGCCCGCCGCGCCGGCCGCCACGGCACCCAGGCCCGCGACAGCCGCACCTGCATCTGCTCCGGCCGCCCGCGCGCCCGCAGCCCGCCCGACGACCACGACAACCGCGCGCACACCGGCCTCTGCGCCGCGGGCGCCGGCGGTTGCGGCCGGACCGGACGAAGACGAGGGTCCGCGCATGGTGCGTCGCCCCGGAGGCGCCGTGCGCCCCGTCGCGGCTCCGAAAACCACCCACAAGCCTGGTCCGCAGAAGGAGCGCGGTCGCCTCACGCTGACCACTGCGCTCAACGCCGACGACGTGCGCGAGCGCTCGATTGCCTCGTTCCGCCGCCGCACCCAGCGCCTGAAGGGGCATGCGTCGAACGAGCCGAAGGAAAAGCTGATCCGCGAAGTCGTCATTCCGGAAGCGATCACGATCCAGGAACTCGCGAACCGTATGTCGGAACGCGCGGTCGACGTCATCCGCATGCTGATGAAGCAGGGCGCGATGCACAAGATCACCGACGTGATCGATGCCGACACCGCGCAGCTGATCGCCGAAGAGCTCGGCCACAGCGTCAAGCGCGTCGCGGCGTCCGACGTTGAAGAAGGCCTGTTCGACGTCGTCGACAATTCCACCGACACCGAGCCGCGTTCGCCGGTCGTTACCGTCATGGGTCACGTCGACCACGGCAAGACCTCGCTGCTCGACGCGCTGCGCCACGCCAACGTGGTGTCCGGCGAAGCCGGCGGCATTACCCAGCATATCGGCGCCTATCAGGTGCTGTCGCCCGAGAGCGGCACCAAGATCACCTTCATCGACACGCCCGGCCACGCCGCGTTCACCGCGATGCGCGCCCGCGGCGCCAAGGTCACCGACATTGTCGTGCTGGTGGTCGCGGCCGATGACGGCGTGATGCCGCAGACGATCGAGGCGATCAACCACGCCAAGGCGGCCAAGGTGCCGATGATCGTGGCGATCAACAAGATCGACAAGCCCGATGCGCGGCCCGAGCGCGTGCGCACCGAGCTGCTGCAGTACGAGGTGCAGGTCGAATCGCTCGGCGGCGACGTCGTGGACGTCGAGGTCTCGGCCAAGAACAAGACCAATCTCGACAAGCTGCTCGAGATGATCGCGCTGCAGGCTGAAATCCTCGATCTGAAGACCAACTCGGAGCGTCCGGCGGAAGGCACCGTGATCGAAGCCAAGCTCGATCGCGGCCGCGGTCCGGTCGCGACCGTGCTGGTCCAGCGCGGCACGCTGCGCGTCGGCGACATCATCGTGGCCGGCGCCGAGATGGGCCGCGTCCGCGCCTTGATCTCCGACCAGGGTGAGAATCTCGAAGAGGCCGGTCCGTCCGTGCCGGTCGAGGTGCTCGGCTTCAACGGCCCGCCGGAAGCCGGCGATCGTCTGGCCGTTGTCGAGAACGAAGCCCGCGCCCGCCAGGTCACGAGCTACCGTGCGCACCAGAAGCGCGAGAACGCGGCTGCCTCGATCTCCGGCATGCGCGGCTCGCTCGAGCAGATGATGTCGCAGCTGAAGACCGCGGGCCGCAAGGAGTTCCCGCTGATCGTCAAGGCCGACGTGCAGGGCTCGCTGGAAGCGATCCTGGGCTCGCTGGAGAAGCTCGGCACCGACGAAGTCGCCGCTCGCATCCTGCATGCGGGTGTCGGCGGTATCTCGGAGTCCGACGTCACGCTGGCGGAAGGTTTCAACGCCGCGATCATCGGCTTCTCGGTCCGCGCCAACAAGGAAGCGGCTGCGGCAGCCAAGCGCAACGGCATCGAGATCCGCTACTACAACATCATCTACGACCTCGTGGATGACATCAAAAAGGCGATGTCCGGCCTGCTCGCGCCCACGCTGCGCGAAACCATGCTGGGCAACGCGCAGATCCTGGAGGTGTTCAACATTTCCAAGGTCGGCAAGGTCGCGGGTTGCCGCGTCACCGACGGCACCGTGGAGCGCGGCGCCAATGTTCGCCTGATCCGCGACAACGTCGTGGTGCACGAAGGCAAGCTGTCGACGCTGAAGCGCTTCAAGGATGAAGTGAAGGAAGTGGTCTCCGGCCAAGAGTGTGGCATGGCATTCGAGAACTACGGCGACATGCGTGTCGGCGACGTGATCGAATGTTACCGCATCGAAACGATCCAGCGCTCCCTGTAAGTCCAAATCTTACCAAGCGTTGGGTCCATTTGACTGAAAATGCGACGACGTGGCCGGACTTTGGTCCGGCCACCAGCGCATTGTCTGATTGAAAGCAAAGCTAGGACATTGATGCCCGCGGCCACGGCCTGCGGGCGCGACGGTTTTGGAAAAAGGTCATGCCCCGTCAAAAGAAGAGTTCCAGCCCCGGCGGCTCACAACGTCAGCTGCGCGTTGGCGAAACGGTTCGCCATGCAGTTGCCGAGATTCTGTCACAGGGTGAGGTCCACGATCCCGATCTCGAAGGCCACATCGTCACCGTTCCCGAGGTGCGTATGTCGCCGGACCTGAAGCTCGCGACGGTCTATGTGATGCCGCTCGGCGGACGCGACACCGACACGGTGATCGCAGCGCTCGAACGCAACAAGAAGTTCCTGCGCGGCGAGATCGCGCATCGCGTCAACCTGAAATTTGCACCCGATATTCGCTTCCGCGTCGACGAGCGGTTCGACGAGGCGGAGCGCATCGAGAAACTACTGCGGACACCTGCGGTGCAGCGAGACCTTGCACCCGATTCGGACGACGAGGAATGACTGTGATGACGACCAACAGCGTTATCGACGCGAAGGATGCCGACGCGCGCGACGCTGAGCGGGATGCTTTTGCCGGACAGCGCAGCGACGATGCGCGCCGCACCAACAACGACCCGCGCCAGAAGCAGGGCAGGCAGAACCAGCAGCCGCGCCGCGACAAGCGCGACGTCCATGGCTGGGTGGTGCTCGACAAGCCGATCGGGATGACCTCGACCCAGGCGGTCGCCGTGCTCAAGCGCCTGTTCCAGGCCAAGCGTGCCGGCCATGCCGGCACCCTCGATCCGCTGGCCTCCGGCGGCTTGCCGATCGCACTCGGCGAAGCCACCAAGACGGTGCCGTTCGTGATGGACGGTCGCAAGCGCTACCGCTTCACGGTGGCCTGGGGCGAGGAGCGCGACACCGACGACACCGAGGGACGGCCGGTCCGGACCAGCGAGAACCGGCCGACCGCCGATTCGATCCGCGAGCTGCTGCCGCGCTTCACCGGGGTGATCGAGCAGATCCCGCCGCAATATTCGGCGATCAAGGTGCAGGGCGAGCGGGCCTATGATTTGGCGCGCGACGGCGAGACCGTGGAACTGAAGCCCCGCCCGGTCGAAATTCACGAATTAACCCTTGTGGAACATGGAGATAACGGCCAGTCCGTGTTCGAGGCCGAGTGCGGCAAGGGAACCTATGTCCGGGCCCTGGCTCGCGATATGGGCCGGATTCTGGGTTGTTTCGGCCATATCTGCGCCCTGCGGCGGACCCTTGTCGGTCCGTTTACCGAAGCGGACATGATTCCGCTGGAACAGTTGGAGGCTTTATGCAATAGAGCCGCGTCTGGCGAGGGCAGCCTCGCCGACGCGCTTTTGCCCGTTGAGACCGCGCTGGACGACATCCCGGCACTGGCCGTCACACGGGCTGATGCGGCAAGGCTCCACAGGGGTCAGGCCGTTTTATTGCGCGGACGGGATGCGCCCAATACCAGCGGCACAGTCTATGTCACGGTAGCAGGCCGACTTCTCGCGCTTGCCGAAATTGGCAATGGCGAACTCATCCCCAAGCGCGTGTTCAACCTGAACGGACTGACTGCCAGTCCGGCTCGCAACAATGAAAGTAACTGACGATGTCGATTACCGCAGAACGCAAAGCGGAAGTCATCAAGACGAATGCCAACAAGGCCGGCGACACCGGCTCGCCCGAGGTTCAGGTCGCGATCCTGTCGGAACGCATCAATAACCTCACCGAGCACTTCAAGAGCCATGTGAAGGACAACCATTCACGCCGCGGCCTCCTGAAGCTCGTGTCGACGCGTCGTTCCCTGCTTGACTACATCAAGCGCAAGGACGAGGCGCGCTACAAGGCGCTGCTCGAAAAGCACAACATCCGTCGTTGATTTGAGAAGCACGCGCGCGAGGTTCGCGCGCGTTTTCGCATGGTCGTCCGTGAACTCGGGCTTTCGAATTGTCGAAAGATGATCATGCGCAACAGCATGGCAATCGCCATGCGCACTAGCGTCCAGCAGCAATCCGGCAGCTGGACCGGGCAAGATGCCCAGATGACCGAAAGGATGGACGCCATCCGAAATCCAGAGACCATGGCAGGATCGCCGGATGCTGATCGCCACAAGCGCATCAGTGTCTCGCCGTCTTGGCATGGTCTTTGTGCTTCAGGGCACCGTGCTTTCGTGAAACCATGAAAGAAACCGAAATGTTCAATTCGCATTCCGTCGAGATCGACTGGGGTGGACGTCCCCTCAAACTTGAAACCGGCAAGATCGCCCGTCAGGCCGACGGCGCCGTGATGGCGACCTATGGCGAGACCGTGGTGCTCGCCACCGTCGTCGCGGCGAAGGCGCCGCGCGAGGGCGTCGACTTCCTGCCGCTCACGGTCGACTACCAGGAGAAGACCTACGCTGCCGGCCGCATTCCCGGCGGCTATTTCAAGCGCGAAGGCCGTCCGACCGAGAAGGAGACGCTGGTCTCCCGCCTGATCGACCGCCCGATCCGTCCGCTGTTCGTCGACGGCTGGCGCAACGAGACCCAGGTCATCGTCACCGTGCTGTCGCACGACATGGAGAACGATCCGGACATCGTCTCGCTGGTCGCCGCCTCCGCCGCCCTGACGCTGTCGGGCGCACCGTTCAAGGGCCCGATCGGCGCCGCACGCGTCGGCTTTGCCAATGACGAATTCATCCTCAACCCGACGCTGGACGAGATGACCGAGACCCAGCTCGACCTGGTCGTCGCCGGCACCGCCGACGCCGTGCTGATGGTGGAGTCGGAAGCCAAGGAGCTCAACGAAGACGTGATGCTCGGCGCGGTGATGTTCGGCCACCGCCACTTCCAGCCGGTGATCAACGCGATCATCCAGCTCGCCGAGAAGGCCGCCAAGGAGCCGCGCGAAGTCACCACGATCGACAATTCGGAGATCGAGAAGGAGATGCTCGGCATCGCCGAGCAGGAGCTGCGCAAGGCCTATGCGATCCCGGTCAAGCAGGAACGCTATGCCGCGGTCGGCGCCGTCAAGGAGAAGGTGCTCGCGCACTTCTTCCCGGAAGGCCAGGAGCCGAAATACGACAAGCTCCGCGTCGCCGCGGTGTTCAAGGAACTGGAAGCCAAGATCGTTCGCTGGAACATCCTCGACACCGGCAAGCGCATCGACGGCCGCGACGTCAAGACCGTGCGCAACATCGTCGCCGAAGCCGGCGTATTGCCGCGCGCCCACGGTTCGGCGCTGTTCACCCGCGGTGAGACCCAGGCGATGGTCGTGACCACGCTCGGCACCGGCGAGGATGAGCAGTACATCGACGCGCTGTCGGGGACGTACAAGGAAACCTTCCTGCTGCACTACAACTTCCCGCCCTACTCGGTCGGTGAAACCGGTCGCCTCGGCGGCACCAAACGCCGCGAGATCGGCCACGGCAAGCTCGCCTGGCGCGCGATCCACCCGGTGCTGCCGCCGCATCACGAGTTCCCGTACACGATCCGCGTGGTCTCCGAGATCACCGAGTCGAACGGCTCGTCCTCGATGGCTTCGGTCTGCGGCGCCTCGCTGTCGCTGATGGACGCCGGCGTGCCGCTGAAGCGGCCGACCGCCGGTATCGCCATGGGCCTGATCCTCGAGGGTCAGCGCTTCGCGGTGCTGTCGGACATCCTCGGTGACGAGGATCATCTCGGCGACATGGACTTCAAGGTCGCCGGTACCGACCAGGGCATCACCTCGCTCCAGATGGACATCAAGATCGAGGGCATCACCGAGGAGATCATGAAGGTTGCGCTTGGCCAGGCCAAGGAAGGGCGCATCCACATTCTCGGCGAGATGTCCAAGGCCCTGACCGCGGCCCGCGCCGAGCTCGGCGAATATGCGCCGCGCATCGAGACCTTCAAGATCGCCACCGACAAGATCCGCGAAGTGATCGGCACCGGCGGCAAGGTGATCCGCGAGATCGTCGAGAAGACCGGCGCCAAGGTCAACATCGAGGACGACGGCACCGTGAAGGTCGCCTCCAATGACGGCGAGGCGATGAAGGCCGCTATCAAGTGGATCAAGTCGATCGCTTCCGATCCGGAGGTTGGCCAGATCTACGAGGGCACCGTCGTCAAGGTGATGGAGTTCGGCGCGTTCGTGAACTTCTTCGGCGCCAAGGACGGCCTGGTCCACATCAGCCAGCTTGCCTCCAGTCGCGTGCAGAAGACCTCCGACGTCGTCAAGGAAGGCGACAAGGTCAAGGTCAAGCTGCTCGGCTTCGACGACCGCGGCAAGACCCGCCTGTCGATGAAGGCAGTGGACCAGGAGACCGGCGAGGACCTCGAGGCCAAGCAGAAGAGCGACGCCCCGGCGCCGCGCGAAGCCGCCGGCGAGTAAGCCTGTTTGGAACGAAACCACGAGGGGCGGCCGAAAGGCCGCCCCTCGTTTGTTTGTCGTTTGATCCGGCGCGCTCCGGCTCGGCGTATGAGCCGGATGGCGGAACTCGCCGGCAGCGTCATCATCGCGTAGGCTGGCGACAATGATAGCGCGCCACAATTCCACGCGAAGCGCATCGCAGCCCGAGAGATCAACGATGACGCCAACGGTGATCCGCGCCGCCCGGCCGGACGAATACGACGAGATCGCCCGCGTCTGGATGGAGAGCTGGGTCACGACGGGCCTCGCCGAGGCCAATGATGCCCTGCTCGCCAATCTGCGCGAGCGTCTGCGCCACGAGATCGCGCAGGGCTGGAGCCTGTTCGTCGCCGACGACAACGGTAAGCTGGCCGGCATGCTGGCACTGCACATCTCCGGCCATTACCTCGATCAGCTCTTCGTCGCCCCCGACTATCAAGGCAGGAGCATCGGGCGCCACCTGCTTGCCTTCACACGCGCGCAGATGCCCGACGAGATCTGGCTGAAATGCGCCCGCGGAAACGAAAAGGCCTGGCGTTGGTATGAACGCGAGGGCTTTTTGTACGAAGAGGAGAAGATCAACCCGCTGAACGGGCTGATGATGAAGTATTACCGGTGGAAGAGAGTTCGCGGCTGACCTGCCGCGCATGTTCGTCCACGCCGAAGAAAGGCTCAAGCACCATGATCAAGCTGTACTGGTCGCCGCGCTCGCGCTCGTTCTCCGCCATCTGGCTGCTGGAGGAATCCGGCCTGGCTTACGAACGGGTGCTGACCGATATCAGCACCGGCGCGCAGAAATCGCCGGACTTCCTCAAGATCAACCCGATGGGCAAGGTGCCGGCGTTGACCAACGGCGACGCGGAGCTCGCCGAAGCGGCGGCGATCTGCGCCTATATCGCCGATCGCTATCCCGAAACGAAGCTCGCGCCGGCCGCGACCGACCCGAAGCGCGCACGCTATCTGCAGTGGCTGTTCTTCTCGCCGAGCTGCATCGAGCCGGCACTGATCCAGCTCTTCACCAAGCTCGAAGTGCCGACCAGCACCGCATCATGGGGCAGCGCCACGCAGGTGTTCGACGTGCTCGACGCCGAATTGCAGAAGGGGTCGTGGATCCTCGGCGATCAGTTCTCCGCCGCCGACATCGCGATCGGCGCGGGACTGAATTTTGCGGTGCGCGTGTTCAAGATGGTGCCGCCGCGGCCGTCGTTCGATGCCTATATCGACCGCTGCGTGGCGCGGCCTGCATTCCAGCGCGCGGAGAAGATCGCGGCGGGGTGAATTTGCGATCTCGCGTAGCCCGGATGAAGCGCAGCGCAATCCGGGACATTTTCTCCGCGGCGACGGACCCGGATTTCGCGGAGCCTGTCATCGGGCGCGCGTTCGCGCGACCCGTTGGCTCCATCCGGGCTACCAAGCAGTGGAGTTCCGAACGACCTATCTCGGCACGACGCGCGGATCGACGTCCTGCGTGTAGTCGACGCCGTCGATGCCGAAGCCGAACAGGCGCAGGAACTGGGTCTTGTATTCGCCGAGGTCGGCCAGCTCGCCGAGCGTCTCGGTGGTGAGCAGCGGCCAGCGCCGCGACACTTCGGTCTGCACGTCCGGCGAAAGCTCCCAATCGTCGACCCGGATGCGCTGTGCGTCATCGAGCGCGACGTCCTTGCCGAGGCGGGTGCGGAACAGGCGGTCGATCTGCTCGATGCAGCCTTCATGCAGACCGAGCTGCTTCATCACCTTGAACAGCACGGTGCCATAGAGCGGCACCACCGGTATAGCCGAGCTCGCCTGGGTGACCACGGCCTTCAGCGCGACGACGCGGGCCGCGTCGGCACCAAGCCGGCCGCGGATCGCTTCCGCCTTGCTGTCGAGATCGACCTTGGCGCGGCCGAGCGTGCCGTTCCAGTAGATCGGCCAGGTCAGCTCACTGCCGATATAGGTGTAGTTGAGCGTGCGGAAGCCCGGCGCCAGCACCCCGGCATCCGCGAGTTGATCGATCCAGCGCTTCCAGTCGTCGCCGCCCATCACCGCGACGGTCGCCGCGGTCTGCTCTTCGTTCGCCGGCTCAAGGGTGGTCTGGAACACCTCGCCGGTCTCGGTGTCGAGCGTCTTGATCTCGACCGGGGCGCCGAGCGGCTTGATCACCGAGCGATAGGTCTTGCCGGTGTCCGGATCGGTCCGAACCGGCGCGGCCATGCTGTAGACCAGCAGATCGAGCTGGCCGAATTTTTCGCGCACGCGCGCGATGAAGTCTTTCTTCAGCTCGTCGGAGAAGGCGTCGCCTTCCAGCGTGAGCGGAGAGCGTCCGATCTTCTCGGCCTCGATCTCAAAGGCGCGGTTGTTGTACCAGCCGGCGCTGGCGCTTCTCTTTTCCGACGGCTCGCGCTCCAGCGACACGCCGATCGTATCGGCGCCGCCGGCGAAGGTCGCGACGATACGGCTCGCAAGACCATAGCCTGTCGAGCAGCCCAGCACGGCGACGCGCTTCGGGCAGTCGGCAACCGGGCCCTGCTTGAGGACATAGGCAATCTGTTCGCGGACATTGGTGGCGCAGCCAACCGGATGCGCCGTCGTGCAGATGAAGCCTCGCACGCGCGGTTCGATAATCATTCCCACCCCATTCCGGATCGTTGCAATATCCCCATTCGCTGCCTGCGGACCTCCCTCAGCAAGCGAGGAGAGATGAAATCACGCGTCAAGCCGCCTGAACACCAGCGTCGCGTTGGTGCCGCCGAAGCCGAACGAATTCGACAGCACGGTGGTGAGCTTGGCGTTGTCGATGCGCTTGCGCACGATCGGCATGTCGGCGAATGCCGGATCAAGCTCGGTGATGTGCGCGCTCTCGCAGACGAAGCCGTTGTTGAGCATCAGCAGCGAGTAGATCGCTTCCTGCACACCGGTAGCGCCGAGCGAATGGCCGGTTAGCGCCTTGGTCGCCGAGATCGGCGGGCATTTGTCGCCGGTGCCGAACACCTTGCGGATCGCCTCGATCTCCGGCGGATCGCCGGCCGGCGTCGAGGTCGCGTGCGGATTGATGTAATCGACCGGCGTGTTGACCGTCGACATCGCCATGCGCATGCAGCGCTCGGCGCCCTCGCCCGACGGCGCCACCATGTCGTATCCGTCCGAGGTCGCGCCATAGCCGACGACCTCACCATAGATCCGCGCGCCGCGTGCCTTGGCGTGCTCGAGCTCTTCCAGCACCACGACGCCGGCACCGCCGGCGATCACGAAACCGTCGCGGCTGATGTCGTAGGGACGCGAGGCCGTCGCCGGCGTGTCGTTATACTTCGAGGACATCGCGCCCATGGCGTCGAACAGCACCGACAGCGTCCAGTCGAGTTCCTCGCAGCCGCCGGCGAAGATGACGTCCTGCTTGCCGATCTGGATCGTCTCATAGGCGTTGCCGATGCAGTGGTTCGACGTCGCGCAAGCGGACGAGATCGAGTAGTTCACGCCCTTGATCTTGAACCAGGTCGCGAGCGTCGCCGATGCGGTCGACGACATGCCCTTCGGCACAGCGAACGGACCGACGCGCTTCGGGCCCTTGGCGCGCGCGATATCGGCGGCCTCAACCAGCGTGCGCGTCGACGGTCCGCCGGATCCCATGATGATGCCGGTACGGATGTTGGAGACTTCGTTCTCCTCGAGGCCGGAGTCGCGGATCGCCTGTTCCATCGCGACGTGATTCCAGGCCGCACCTTCGGCAAGGAACCGCATCGCGCGGCGATCGATCACCTCGGCAGGATTGAGTGTCGGCGCACCGTGCACCTGCGACCGGAAGCCAAGCTCAGCGGCCTTCTCCGCACGCGAAATGCCCGATTTCGCCTCATAGAGGCTCGCAAGCACTTCCTGGGTGTTGTTACCGATGGACGAGACAATGCCCATCCCCGTGATGACAACCCGCCTCATGTTCGCCTCGCCCTGCCTTTAAGTTTCCGCATCACGGTCCTGCTCAAGACGGCGCCGTGCCCTGCTTGAACAATCCGACTTTCAAGTCCTTGGCGCGATAAATAATCTCGTCGTCCATGGAAAGCCACCCGTCGGCAATTCCAAGCACGAGCTTGGACCGCATCACGCGCTTGATATCGATGTTGTACACAACCTTGCGCGCGTGCGGCAGCACCTGTCCCGAGAACTTCAGCTCGCCGAGGCCGAGCGCGCGGCCACGACCTTCGCCTCCGCTCCAGCCCAGGTAAAAGCCGACCATTTGCCACATGGCATCGAGGCCGAGGCAGCCCGGCATCACCGGATCGTTCTTGAAATGGCAACCGAAGAACCAGAGATCCGGCTTCACTTCGAGCTCGGCGCGCACCAGACCCTTGCCGTACTCGCCGCCGGTTTCCGAGATCTCGCTGATCCGATCGAACATCAGCATCGGCGGTAGCGGCAACTGGGCGTTGCCGGGACCGAAAAGCTCGCCCCGCCCGCAAGCCAGCAAATCCTCGTATTCGTAACCGCCGCGCCGATCCAGCATCCTCTATCCACCTCTGATATCCCGATGAAGCGCCCTTTGCTTGGTCGGACCTTAATCTACCCACGGGAACTGGAATATCTCGTCCCGCATCTTGGCGCTACCTGGGTACGCTACCGGCCTGTTATCTCTGCCGAAAGCGCATATGTGGTCCGCGCGCTCTCTAACATAGGGCTAACTGGGCGGCAAAGCCGCATTCCGATGATAAATGACCGTCATCCAATAGGTTTCTACCGCAGCTTGGATTCGTTCTAGTTGCGAAAAACTTGCATCTGATGGGCATCCTTTTTATATTTATGAGGAATATTGCCTGAGTTGGGTGCATAGAGTGGATATGAACGAGGAAGTACCGGCTGTGAACGATGATGCCGTGCACCCGGCTGCCCGGGGCGCTGGGCACCACCCTGCCCTGACTGGCTGCCCGTGGCACGACGTCAACGAGATGCTGCAGTCTGCCGGTCTCCGGCCGACCCGGCAGCGCATGGCGCTGGGCTGGCTGCTGTTCGGCAAGGGTGCCCGCCACCTGACCGCTGAAATGCTGTACGAGGAAGCCACGCTGGCCAAGGTTCCGGTGTCGCTGGCGACCGTCTACAACACGCTCAACCAGCTGACCGATGCCGGCCTGCTGCGCCAGGTCAGCGTCGACGGCACCAAGACCTATTTCGACACCAACGTGTCGACCCATCACCACTTCTATCTCGAGCACAACCACGAGCTGGTCGATATTCCCGACCCGAACCTCGTGCTGTCGAAGATGCCCAACGTGCCGGAAGGCTACGAGATTTCCCGCGTCGACATGGTCGTGCGGCTGCGCAAGAAGCGCTGAGCCGGCCTAACCGTCGATTTGAGTTGTGATGGCCGGGCTCGTCCCGGCCATTTTCGTTTGGGACGAGGAAGCTCAGTCCACCTTCTCGTCGGCGTAGACGCCCCAGAGGCGCTGCTGCTCGATCCAGCCGTCGAAGCCGTTGCCGGTGACCCGGCACCAGTTGTTGGCGCACTTCTTGACCTGCGCGACGACACCGGCCTGCAGCCGTGCCGCGATCGCGCTGGTGGCGTCGGGACGATCGTACAGCGAAGCCAGATCGTCCTTGTTCTTCATCGTGACGACCGCGGTACGGCGGCCCGACAGCAGGGAGTGATAGACCCAGCCTTCGGCTCCTTCCGAATCGCGCACCCGGCGCCAGTTCTCGAACTCGGCGGTGATTTCGACCGGCAACCCCGAACGGGTGTAGACCCAGGCGACGTCGTTGTCCTTGGTCGGGCCTCCCCTGACGTTCACATGGTCGGATTTCAGGCTGACATAGCGGGGAATCGGCAGGCCGCTGGTGGTGGGGCTCAAATCCTTGGCGGTATGTCCGGGATTGACCGACGCACTCAGCATGCTCCCGACCAGCGCCACCAACGAACCGAAACGCCAGACCATCAACTCGTCTCCTGCCGAGATGTCCAACCCGCATACGGCGAGCTGCAACCCAAACCCAAATCCATGCCCGAAGGCCCCTGCGCCTGCGCCATTCCCTGCCCGCGTGGATCCGAGGGGTTCTTGTCTTGGCCCGGCCTTCTGCTAGAGAGGACGGAACGCCTGAGAGCCAGAACACCCGAATTTCCCCTGACGAAAGTCGGGGCAAGTATCGGGGAACCCTAGGAAACGCGAAGGAAACGCCGGGACAGCGCGGCTATCAGCAGTGTCGAACAACCGGGTTAATGAGGCCTCAACGGCTCGGTTTTTGACGAGCCGCGCGCCTCATGAAAGCAGGACATGTCGGTGAAGAAAAAGCCTCTCGTCGTCGTCACCCGCAAGCTGCCGGACTCGATCGAGACCCGGATGCGCGAGCTGTTCGACGCCAGACTGAATCTCGACGACACGCCGATGACGCCGGAACAGATCGCGGAGGCGGCGAGGACCGCCGACGTGCTGGTGCCGACCGTGACCGACATGGTCCGCGAGGACGTGATCAACCAGCCCGACTGCAAGCTGAAGATGATCGCCAATTTCGGCAATGGCGTCGACAATATCGACGTGGCGGCTGCGCATGCCCGCGGCATCACGGTGACCAACACGCCGAAGGTGCTGACCGAGGACACCGCCGACATGACCATGGCGCTGATCCTCGCGGTGCCGCGCCGCATGATCGAGGGCGCCTCGATCCTGACCGAAGGCAAGCAGCATTGGGCAGGCTGGTCGCCTACCTGGATGCTCGGCCACCGCATCGGGGGAAAAAGGCTCGGCATCATCGGCATGGGCCGTATCGGCCAGGCCGTGGCACGCCGCGCCCGCGCCTTCGGCCTGCAGATCCACTATCACAACCGCCGCCCGGTGGCGCCCATGATCGCCGACGAGCTCGGGGCGACCTATTGGGAAAGCCTCGACCAGATGCTGGCGCGGATGGACATCATCTCGGTGAACTGCCCCCACACGCCCGCGACCTATCATCTGCTCTCGGCGCGGCGGCTCAAGCTGATCCGGAAAGAGGCCTATATCGTCAACACCGCGCGCGGCGAGGTGATCGACGAGGACACCCTGATCAAGCTGATCGAAGCCGGCGATGTCGGCGGCGCCGGCCTCGACGTCTATGAGCACGAGCCCGCGGTCAATCCGAAGCTGGTGCGGCTCGCCCGGGCCGGCAAGGTGACGCTGCTGCCGCATATGGGCTCAGCCACCATCGAAGGCCGCGTCGAGATGGGCGAGAAGGTGATCATCAACATCCGAACCTTCCTCGACGCCCACAAGCCGCCGGACCGCGTGCTGCCGAGCATGCTGTAGGGCGCCTGTAGCCCGGATGGAGCCAACCTCCCCTGAAAAGGAGCGGTCGCCTAGCTCGTCAGAGCAAATATCGAAAACAACCCCATGCACAGTAGCCGGGGCGGCCGATCCGCATTCGGTGTCGTCCCTGCGAAAGCAGGGACCCATAACCACCGATGTTCATGGTTGTACTGAGCTGGAGCCCCAGCCTTAGTCATTGGAAGAGCTGTGGTTATGGGTCCCGGCTTTCGCCGGGACGACGATATGGTGGCAGCTGGACCTATTTCTTCCGCCGCGCCTGCTTGCGCCAATCCGCCACGAACGACACGAACGCAGCGAGCGCGGGCGGCGGCTGGCGGCGGCTCGGATAATAGAGGAACGGTCCGTCGAACGGCGGGCACCAATCGTCGAGCACGCTGACCAGCGCACCGGACTTCACGCCGTAGCGGACGTAGCCCTCGAACGTCGCCCAGTAGCCGACGCCGTCATGGACCGCACGCAGCGCGAGGCCGAGATGGGTCGCGGTCAGCTTGGCCGGCGGCGAGATCTTCACCACCCGGCCGTTCTTCTCGAACTCCCAATCGAACATCACGCCATTGCTGAAGCGGCTGCGGATGCAGGCATGCGCCAGCAGATCCTTCGGCTGCATCGGCCGGCCATGCTTCGCGACATACTCGCGCGACGCCACGATTGCGTAGCGCTGCGGCGCACCGAGCGGCACCGCCACCATGTCCTGCGCCAGATGCTCGCCATAGCGCACGCCGGCGTCAAAGCCCTGCGCGACGATGTCGACGAAGGCGCTCTCGGCCACGAGGTCGAGATCGATCTGCGGATATCTGGCGAGGAACGGCGCGATCATCGGCGCCAGCACGAGGTCGACCGCAGGCGGCGGCGCATTGATGCGCAGGCGCCCCGACGGCTCGGCGCGCAGGCCGCGCACCTCGGTGATCGCGTCCGCGACATTGACCATCGCCGGCGCGACACGGGCCAGCAGCAGCTCGCCGGCCTCGGTCAGCGCGACGCTGCGGGTGGTGCGGTTCATCAGGCGGACGCCGAGCCGCTCCTCCATGTCGCGCAGGCGCTGGCTGAGGCTCGAAACCGAGACGCGGCTCTCCAGCGCCGCACGCCGGAAGTTGCGCGTGCGCGCCACCGCCACGAAGGCATCGAGGTCGCGAAGGTCGAAATCCTGCATTGTTCGATATAGTGAACAACCCATTCTGGATTGTCCAGCTTATCCCGAAAACCGGATCGGCCCATATCAGCCGCGTCATTTTGGCGGCGGATAATCCGTCGCGACCTCCAGGGAGCACCACCATGGACACACGCAAACTCGGTTCCACCGGCCCCACGGTTTCGCAGATCGGCCTCGGCTGCATGGGGATGTCCGACTTCTACGGCCCGACCGACCGCGGCGAGAGCATCGCCACCATCCACGCCGCGCTCGAGGCCGGCATCACGCTCCTCGATACCGGCGACTTCTACGGCATGGGCCACAACGAGATGCTGATCGGCGAGGCGCTGAAGAGCCGCAGCCGCGACAATCTGCAGATCAGCGTCAAGTTCGGCGCGCTGCGCGACCGCAATTACGGCTTCCTCGGCTATGACAGCCGCCCGGTCGCCGTGAAGAATTTCGTCGCCTACTCGCTGCAACGGCTCGGCGTCGATCACATCGACATCTACCGCCCGGCGCGGCTCGATCCCAACGTTCCGATTGAGGACACGGTCGGCGCGATGGCCGACATGATCAAGGCCGGCTGGATCAGGCATATCGGGCTGTCCGAGGTCGGCTCCGACACCATCCGTCGCGCTCAGAAGGTGCATCCGATCGCCGATCTGCAGATCGAATATTCGCTGGTATCGCGCGGCATCGAGACCGACATTTTGAAAACCTGCCGCGAGCTCGGCATCGGCATCACCGCCTATGGCGTGCTGGCGCGCGGGTTGATCAGCGGGCACTGGTCGAAGGACCGCGGCGGCGCAAAGGATTTTCGGCTGCTGAGCCCGCGCTTCCAGGCCGGCAACATCGACACCAACCTGGCGCTCGCGGATCGGCTGCGCATCATCGCCGGCGAGATCGGCGCCTCTCCGGCGCAGGTCGCGATTGCCTGGGTCGCGGCGCAGGGCAAGGACATCGTGCCGCTGGTCGGCGCACGGCGGCGCGAGCGGCTGACCGAGGCGCTCGGCGCGCTCGATGTGAAGCTGACCGCGGCGCATCTTGCCGCACTCGCCGAGGCATTTCCGCACGGCGCGGCCGCCGGCGGACGCTATCCGGAGGATCACCTCCGACACATGGACAGCGAGAAGCCCGCGACCGTGTCCTAGCTGACTATATGCCCGCTCAGATCGGTGATCCCAGGTGCATCACCGTTGAGCGGGTTCTGCGGATCGCGCGCGTAGCGCAAGGTTTCGAACCGCATCGCGCGCGCATCCACCATCAGCAGGCGGCCGACCAGGCCGTCGCCGAAGCCGACGATCTCGCGGATCGCCTCCAGCGCCATCATCGATCCCAGCACGCCGGCGAGCGCGCCCATCACGCCGGCCTCGGCGCAGGCCGGCACCGTGCCCGGCGGCGGCGCTTCCGGAAACAGGCAGCGATAGGTCGGGTTGAACACGCCTTCGGCGTTCTTCTCATGCGCGCGGATCGTGGTCAGCGAACCGTCGAACTGTCCCAGTGCCGCCGTGATCAGCGGCCGCTTGGCGAGGAAGCAGGCATCGGCGACCAGATAGCGGGTCTCGAAATTGTCGGAGCCGTCGAGCACGAGATCGTAATTTCCGATCAACGCCATCGCATTGTCGGCGGTGAGCCGCATCGGATGCGCCTCGAACGTCACGTGCGGATTGAGCGCGTGAATCTGCGCCGCCGCGCTGTCGACCTTGCGCTTGCCGATGTCGGATGTCGTGTGGATGATCTGGCGCTGCAAATTGGAGAGCGAGACGATATCGTCATCGATCACGCCGAGCCGGCCGACGCCGGCGGCGGCGAGATACATCAGCACCGGCGCGCCGAGGCCGCCGGCGCCGATCACCAGCACCGACGCCTTTTTCAGCGCGTTCTGGCCGGGGCCGCCCACCTCGCGCAGCACGATGTGGCGGGCATAGCGTTCGAGCTCGTCAGCACTCAGCATTGTCACGTCCTGCGCGTTCCCTGAACCGGAGCGCGGTTGTTGCCGACCAAGCAGATGTGCTTAATTGCGTCGACGTCAATGGTATCAGTCATTTCCCCCGGATTTGTCATGAGATTGGTGCTTTCGGCAACATTGATGGTCGCGGCTATTGGCGCGGCGCAGGCCCAGATGACACCGCCGACGACGGCGGGTGCCAAGCCGAAAACGGTGACGACGGTGCCGGTTCGCCCGGCGCTGCAGAAGCCGGAGGATACCGCGGGCGCGATGGCGCAGGCCGAGCGGCTGGCGCTGCAATCCGACCTCGCCTGGGTCGGCGAATATAACGGCGCGATTACCGGCGACGTCAGCGAGCGCATGGTCAATGCGATCAAGGAATTCCAGAAGAACCGCGGCGGCAAGCCGACCGGCGTGCTGAACCCGCAGGAGCGCGGCGTGCTCGCCGATACCGCGCGGCGGAAGCAGGAGAGCGTCGGCTGGCGGATCGTCACCGAGCCCGCCACCGGGGCGCGGCTCGGCATTCCCACAAAACTGGTGCCGCAGCTCATCAGCGATGCTTCCGGCGCCAAATGGACCTCGCCGACCGGCACGGTTCAGGTGCTGCTGACCCGGCGCAAGGAAGCGAGCCCGACAACCGCAAAGCTTGCCGAGCAGGAAAAGAAGGAGCCGGCCGGCCGCACCATCGACTATACCGTGGTGAAGCCGGATTTCTTCGTGCTGTCGGGCATGCAGGGGCTGAAGAAGTTCTATCTCCGCGGCACCTTGAAGGGTGACGAGGTCCGCATCCTCACCATCCTCTATGACCAGGCGATGCAGACCACCGTCGAACCGGTTGTCATCGCGATGTCGAGCTCGTTCAGCGCATTTCCATCGGGCGTGCAGGCCGGGCCGCCGCCGCGCAAGACCGTCGAATATGCCACCGGCGTTGTGGTCAGCGACGACGGCGCTGTTGTAACCGACCGCGTGGCGACCGCCGACTGCATCGCGCTGACGATCCCCGGCTACGGCAGTGCCGATCGGGTCGCCGAGGACAAGGAGCACGATCTCGCTCTGCTGCGCATCTACGGCGCGCGCGGGTTGAAACCGCTCAACATCGCCGGCCAGGCGACGCAGACCGCACTCGATATCACCGGCATCGCCGATCCGCAGAACCAGGGCGGCGGCGCGGCCGCGAGCAGCGTCAAGGCTTCGGTCGCGCAACTCGGCGGCGGCGATCAGGCGCTGTCACCGCCGCCTGCGCTCGGATTTTCCGGCGCGGCGGCACTCGACGGCAGCGGCAAGTTCGCCGGTATCGCATTGCTCAAGCCCGTCATCGTTGCAGGCCCGGCGAACGCGGCACCGCCGGCGCAGGCCGCGCTGGTGCCGGCCGACACGGTGCGCAGCTTCCTGAAGGCGCAGGGCGTCAACGCGGCGGGCGAATCGGCCGACGTCAAGGCCGCCGTGGTCCGCGTGATCTGCGTCAGGAAGTAGGGTGCTGTCATCGGCCGCGCATGCGGTCGATCGGGTATTCCAGGGATTCCTGTGATTCAGCCACGGCCCTTCCCACACGTCGTCCTGGCGAAAGCCAGGACCCATAACCACCGCATTCAGCGATGAAACCGGATCGCGGCCCCGGCGTCGCACAACGACGAGATCTGGGGTAATGGGTCCTGGCATTCGCCAGGACGACGTTGAGGATCACTCCAACGCAAACCGTACCCCGGCGCGGGCGAGACCACCGGCGATGCCGACCGGCGTGCCGTCGGCGCGCCAGCAGGCCGCGCCCGACATCGTGCCGTCAGCATGAAACTGGATCGCGTTCATGCCGCCGGCGACCGTCCGCACCGCCTGCACCCTGTGGCCTTTCGCAGCCAGCGTGGCGCGGATGCTCTCCGGCACCGTTTGCTCGACTTCCAGCGCATTGCCCTCGGTCCACACCCGCGGCGCCTCGACCGCCTCCTGCAGGTCCATGCCGTGATCGATCAGATTGATCAGCGCCTGCATCGCGCTCGGGAAGATGCGTTTTCCGCCGGGCAGGCCGAGTGCGTAAACCAGCTTCCCGTCGCGCAACGCCATCATCGGCGACATCGAGGTGGTGACGCGCTTGCCCGCGGCCAGCGACAGCGCGTGCCCCGGGCGCGGATCGAACAGGTTCATGTAGTTGTTCGGCACGGCGCCGAGGCCCGGGATCAGGATCTTGGCGCCGAACAGATTGTTGATGGTCTGGGTGGTCGCGACCACATTGCCCATCGCATCCGCCGCGGTCATGTGCGTGGTATGCGCGCTTTCGAGCTGGGTGACGCCGGCGCCCCAGGCTTGCGCGCGGTCGGGATCGATCGCGCGGCGGCGTTCCTCGGCATAGGCCTTTGAGGTGAGCTGCTCCACCGGCACGTTGATATAGGCGGGATCGCCGCTCGCGGCCTCGCGATCGGCAAAGGCGATCTTCAGCACCTCGGCGAGATAATGGATCGTCTCGGTCGTCCCGAAGCCGAGCCGCGTAATGTCGTAGCCTTCGAGAATATTCAGCATCTGCGTGATGTGCACGCCCGACGCGGCCGGCGGCGGCGGCCCGAGGATTTCCCAGCCGCGATAGTCGCAGCGGATCGGCTGCCGCTCGACGGTTTTGTAGGTTGCGAGATCTTCCTGCGCGATGAAGCCGCCGTGCTTCTTCATGTAGTCGACCAGGACGTCGCCGAGCGGTCCCTGGTAGAGCGCGTTGTCGCCGTGGTCGGCGATGTATTTCAGCGTCTCGGCATATTCCGCCTGCACCACGCGCTCGCCGGGCTTCAGCGGCGTACCGTTGGGCAGATAGATCGCCGCGATCGGCTTGTCCTTCAGCATCTGCTCGGCGCTGTCGCTGATGCATTCGTGCAGATAGGGCGTCACCGCGTAGCCGCGCGCGGCATGCTTGATCGCGGGCTGCATCACGTCGGCAAGGCTCATGGTGCCGAACCGGCGCAGCGCCTCGCACCAGGCCTTCAGTGAGCCCGGCACCGCGACCGCCTTCGGCCCGTTCAAATTCTCGTTGCCGACGGTGTCGAACACGTCATGCGCCGAACCGGGCTTCGAGGTGTAGGTATCCGGCCGCACTGCCTTCGGCACTGTGCTCTGGCCGTCAATGAAGCGATGGCTGCCGTCGGCGAGGCGAATATGCGCCATGCCGCCACCGATGATGCCGACCATCATCGGCTCGACCACGGTCAGCGCAAACAGCGTGGCGATCGCCGCATCGATCGCATTGCCGCCGGCCGCAAGCATCTCGGCGCCGGCGCTCGACGCGAGCGGATGATTGCTGACCACCATGCCGCGGCTGCCGTTGGCCGGTTGTTTCTGGCATTGAAAGCTTGTCGCGGCGCGATCGCGCCAGTTGCTGGTCATCGCTATGTGTTCTCGTTCTTGATGGAGCGATGGACCCATGTTCTCCGGCATCGCATGCGCGGTCAAGGTATCGCGATTTTCCTCATGGCGGCATTCGCAAATGCGATGTCAGCGCCGATCACGCAACCAGGTCTCGCGCGTGACCTTCCACTTCTCCGCTCGGGATTCGCCATTGTGGTGCGGCAGCTCGACGAAGCCGACAAATTCGGCCCCGGTCTTCTGCTTGACCCGGCGCGAGGCGACGTTGGACGGCGCGTTGCAAACATAGAAGCTGTCGAGGCCGAGCGTCAGGAAAGCGAAATCATTCACCGCGGCGATCGCCTCGGTCATGAGGCCCTGCTTCCAGTAGGGCTCGGCAAGCCAGAACCCGCGGTTGCCCTTGCGGCCGTCGGCGCGCGGCCGAAAATTGATGTTGCCGATCGCCTCGCCATCACCGGCGCGCAGCACCAGCACCCATTGATAGCTCTCCTCGCCGGCCGCGATCTTGTCGAGCTCGCGCTTGATGAAGCTTTCCCCGCCGTCGCCGGGATACGGCCACGGCACCACCGTGGCGAGAGTCTTGATCACGTTCCAGTTGTTGAAGTGATGCTGAATCGCCGGGGCATCCGACAGCGCAAGCGGCCGCAGGGTCAGGCGCGATGTCTGGAGGGTCGGCGTCTCGAACATGTCACTTCTGGCACTTCGGACACCAGAACGTCGAACGGCCGTTCTGGGTGAAGCGCCTGACGATGCCCTCGCAGCCCGAGGTACGGCAGGTCTCGCCTTCGCGGTCGTAGACCTGGAACGAATGCTGGAAATAGCCGAGATCGCCGTTGGTCAGGCGATGGTCGCTGATCGAGGAGCCGCCGGCCTTGATCGCCTGGTTGAGCACCGAATGGATCGAATCGACCACCCGCTTGGCATGATCCGTCGGCTCGGCCTTTTTAGTCGCGAGCGTCGCGGCCAATCGCCGCGGCGACAGATGCGAACGAAACAGCACCTCGCAGACATAGATGTTGCCAAGTCCTGCCACCACGCGCTGATCGAGCAGCGCTGCCTTCAGGCTGGTCTTCTTGTTGTGGCAGGAGCGCGCCAGCATCGCCGCGTCGAACGCGTTGCCGAGCGGCTCGGGACCGAGCCCCTTCAGCAGCGGTTCATCCTCGATCGCGTTGCGGGCGATGACCTTCATGTAGCCGAAGCGCCTGGGATCGTTGAACACGACCGCCGCGCCGGACGACATGTGGAACACGACGTGATCATGCGCGCGATCGTCACTGCGCGGATGGTGGAATTGCCCCGGCGTCGCCGCGCCCTCCTGCTTCAGCACGCGGAACGAGCCCGACATGCCCAGATGCATCAAAAGCACGTCGCCGGAGTTCAGGTCCGCCATCAAATATTTGGCACGGCGGCCGAGCCCGGTGATGGTCTGGCCCTCGAGCCGCGCGATAAAGTCTTTTTGAAACGGAAACCGCAAATCCTTGCGGCGGGCCTCGGCCTTGAGGATTTTGGAGCCTTCCATGGCCGGTTGCAGGCCGCGGCGGACGGTCTCGACTTCGGGTAATTCCGGCATGGCAGGCATTCACCTTTTGGAAGTGACGTGATAGCGCCATTGCGGCCGCCGCGCTATGGTTTGGCTGGAGCGTTTTCGAGCGAACTGGGCCCCGGTCCGCGTGAAGAAAACGCGACCAAAAAGGTAAGAGTATCAGTTGATGGATCGGCCGGATCAAACCACCCATTTCGGCTTCAGGGACGTGCCCCTGGGCGAGAAGCAGACGCTGGTGAACGACGTGTTTCACAGCGTGGCGTCGCGCTACGATTTGATGAACGATCTGATGTCGGTCGGGCTGCACCGGGCCTGGAAGGACGTCATGATCACGACGCTCGACCCGCCGAAGGGCGACCGGCCGTTTGCGCTGCTCGACGTCGCCGGCGGCACCGGCGACATCTCGTTCCGGGCCGCCAAGGCCGCCGGCACCGGTTTCCATGCCACGGTCTGCGACATCAATACCGACATGCTCGCCGTCGGCCGCGAGCGCGCCACCAGACAGCATCTCGATGACCGCGTGTCGTTCGTCGAGGGCAATGCCGAGACGCTGGGCTTCGCCGACCGTTCGTTCGACGCCTACACCATCGCATTCGGCATCCGCAACGTGCCGCAGATCGAGCTGGCGCTGCGCGAGGCCTATCGCGTGCTCAAGCCCGGCAGCCGCTTTTTGTGCCTGGAATTCTCCACCGTCGACGTGCCTGGCCTCGACAAGATCTACGATCTGTTCTCCTTCAAAGTGATCCCGCCGCTCGGTCGCGCCGTCACCGGTGACGCCGAGTCCTACCAATATCTCGTCGAGTCGATCCGCAAATTCCCGCGGCCGAACGCGTTCGCCGAGATGATCGGCGCCGCCGGCTTTGCGCGCGTGAAGTGGCAGAGCCTCTCCGGCGGCATCGTGGCGCTGCATTCGGGCTGGCGTTTGTGATCTCTGCACTGACCCACATCGCGCGGCTTGCCCGCGCCGGTTTCGTGTTTGCGCGCGAAGGCGTGTTCGGCGTCGTCGATCCCGCGCTGGTGCCGCCGCCCGGGCAGCTCGCGCTGAAGCTGGCGCGGCTGGTCGAGCGCCGCACCGCCAAGTCCGGTCCGCGGCTGTCGCGCGCGCTGACCCGGCTCGGACCGGCCTATCTCAAGCTCGGGCAATTCCTCGCCACCCGCCCCGACGTGGTGGGCGTCGCGATGGCGCGCGATCTCGAAAGCCTGCAGGACCGGCTGCCGCCGTTCGCGCAGGAGGAAGCCGAGACCGTCATCACGCAATCGCTGGAACGGCCGGTATCGCAGGCCTTCGTGCATCTGGGCCCTGCGGTTGCCGCCGCCTCGATCGCGCAGGTGCATCGCGCCGAGATCGAGCGCGACGGCGTGCGCCAGCAGGTTGCGGTCAAGGTGCTCCGGCCCAACGTCGCCGCGCGCTTTCGCCGCGACCTCAGCGACTTCTTCTTTGTCGCGCACAAGGCGGAGGCGCATTCCGCCGAGGCGCGGCGCCTGCGCCTGATCGAGGTCATCAACACGATGTCGCGCTCGGTCGCGATGGAGATGGACCTGCGGCTGGAAGCGGCCGCGCTGTCGGAGATGGCCGAGAACACGCGCGACGATCCGGATTTTCGCGTGCCCACGGTGGATTGGGATCGCACCGCGCACAGCGTGCTGACCATGGAATGGATCGACGGCATCGCGCTGAACGATCACGCGCGGCTCGCGCAGGCGCAGGTCGACCTGCCTGATCTCGGCCGCAAGGTGATCCAGAGCTTCCTGCGCCACGCGCTGCGTGACGGCTTCTTCCATGCCGACATGCATCCGGGCAATCTGTTCCTCGACGAGGCAGGCCGGCTCGTTGCGGTGGATTTCGGCATCATGGGCCGGCTCGGGCTGAAGGAACGGCGCTTCCTGGCCGAGATCCTGCTCGGCTTCATCACCCGCGATTATCGCCGCGTCGCCGAGGTGCATTTCGAGGCCGGCTATGTGCCGGGCCACCATTCGGTGGAGAATTTCGCGCAAGCGATCCGCGCCATCGGCGAACCGATCCACAACCGCACCGCCGAGGAAATCTCGATGGCGAAGCTGTTGACGCTTCTGCTCGAGGTCACCGGCCTGTTCGACATGCAGACGCGGCCTGAACTGATCCTGTTGCAGAAGACCATGGTGGTGGTCGAGGGCGTGGCGCGCGGCTTCGACCCGAAGCTCGACATCTGGAAGATCGCCGACCCCGTGGTGCGCGAATGGATCACGCACAATCTCGGGCCGGCCGGACGGATCCAGGGTGCGATCTCGGGCGCGGGCGAGCTCGGCCGCATCCTCGCCAATTTGCCGTCGATCGCCAACCGCGCCGTGACGGTGCTCGAGCAGCTGGAGACCATGACCCGGGAAGGCCACATGCTGTCGTCGGACTCGATCGACGAAATGGCCCGCGCCGAGGCCCGCAAGGCGCGGGTCCAGACCGTCGGCCTCTGGGTCATTGCCGCCGCCCTGATCGCAATCTTCTTCGCCATCCGCGCGCACTGATTGCAATGCATGCATCATGTGATAGCATCGCTATCACATTTGAGCATGATGCCCGAGGGCACGCCATGGCCAGCCTGACCATCCGCAAACTCGACGACGCACTGAAGGCCTATCTGCGGCTGCGCTCCGCCAAAAACGGGCGCTCGGTCGAAGAGGAGATCCGGGTGATCCTCCGGGACCTCGCAGAGGGCGGCGCGGAGCCCACGGAGGCGCCCAAATCGGGTTCCGTCACGGCTGCAGCCCCTGCGCCACGGGCCGCCAGCGCGGCCGGCGAGCCCAAGGTGACCCTGATCATCGGGGGCGGGATCGCGGCCTACAAGGCGCTGGATCTGATCCGGCGGCTCAAGGAGCGGCACATCCAGGTCCGCTGTGTGCTGACCAAGGCGGCCCAGCAGTTCGTGACCCCGCTGGCTGCCAGCGCGCTGTCGCATGAGCGCGTTTATACCGACCTGTTCGACGCCGAGAGCGAGTTCGACGCCGGCCATATCCGGCTGGCGCGGGACTGCGACCTGATCGTGGTGGCGCCGGCGACCGCCGACCTGATGGCCAAGATGGCGCAGGGCCATGCCGACGACCTTGCCACCGCCACGCTGTTGGCGGCCAACCGGCCCATCCTGCTGGCGCCGGCGATGAACCCGCTGATGTGGAACAACCCGGCCACCCGCCGCAATGTGCTGCAGCTCCGCCGCGACGGCGTCCACACCGTCGGCCCCAATGCGGGCGAGATGGCGGAAGCCGGCGAGGCCGGGGTCGGGCGGATGGCCGAGGCCGTCGAGATCGCCGCCGCCGCCGACCGCATGCTGCGACCGCCGCAACCGCGCCCGCTCGCTGGCAAGCGGGTGCTGATCACCGCCGGCCCGACCCATGAGGCGATCGATCCGGTCCGCTACATCGCCAACCGCTCGTCGGGCAAGCAGGGCTTTGCTATCGCTGCCGCGGCGCGCGCCGCCGGCGCCGACGTGGTGCTGGTGACCGGGCCGGTCGATCTCGCCGATCCCCAGGGCATCTCGGTGATGCGCGTGGAATCCGCGCGCGACATGCTGCACCGGGTCGAGGCCGCGCTGCCGGTCGACGTCGCGATCTTTGCCGCCGCGGTCGCCGACTGGCGGGTCGCCACCGAGGGCAGCCAGAAATTGAAGAAGACCGCGGCCGGGATGCCACCGCTGCAGCTGGTCGAGAACCCCGACATCCTTGCGACGATCGCCAAGCTGAAGGAGAAGCGGCCGCCGCTGGTGATCGGCTTTGCCGCCGAGACCGAGCATCTGATCGAGAACGCCAAGGCCAAGTTCGCGCGCAAGGGCTGCGACTGGATCGTCGCCAACGACGTCTCCCCGGCGACCGGCGTGATGGGCGGCGACCGCAACACCGTCCATTTGCTCTCGCGCGAGGGCAAGGACGTCACCGTCGACTCATGGCCTGTCATGACCAAGGAAGAAGTCGCGACTGCGCTGGTGTCGCGGATCGCAAGAGAAGTAGGAACCGCATCGTGAGCGCCACCATCAAGGTTGAAGTCCACCAATTGCCGCATGGCGCAGATCTGTTGCTGCCGATCTACCAGACCGATGGCGCCGCCGGGCTCGACCTCCTGGCCGCGGTGCCGCGGTCGGCGCCGCTGCTGCTGCTGCCGGGCCGCTACGAGATGGTTCCGACCGGGCTGACGATCGCACTGCCGCCGGGCTATGAGGCGCAGGTGCGGCCGCGCTCCGGGCTCGCCGCCAAGCACGGCATCACAGTGCTGAACTCGCCCGGCACGATCGACGCCGACTATCGCGGCGAGATCAACGTGCTGCTGATCAATCACGGCCAGGAGGTGTTCTCGATCCGGCGCGGCGAGCGCATCGCGCAGATGGTGATCGCGCCGGTCACAAGGGCCGAGCTGGTTCCGGTCGACGTGCTGTCGTCGACCGAGCGTGGCAGCGGCGGCTTCGGCTCGACCGGACGCTAGCGCGCGAAGTGTGCGGACGGCTCCGGCAGATCACGCTTCGAACGCACTCCCGCGTGAATACGGAGTCAATTCGCGTAAAATCCACAGCACCGGCCGCATTTTTTCACAGCGGATTCTGCGTTCACGGTCTGGACTCTTACTCGCCGAGTCCCGTTGGGACTATTCTGGATTGATTCGAGCGCGACGGGGGGTCTTCGTCGGGCTGTCGGGTCCTGCTTGGGCATGATCCACGGACAAACGCGAAACGTTTGCCGTGAGGGAACACCGGTCTCCTCTTTTCCGGATCATGTCTTAAGGTTTGTGCGTTCTGGGGCAACATATGTCGGGCGTAGTCGCGGCAATGCGTCGAACCCTGCTGTCATGCACCTCACTGGCGCGCGACGGCATGATTGGGCTCGCCATGTCAGCATTGCTGCCGGCCCGCGCCTCGTTTGCCGCCGAAGGCCTGGTTGCCCAGGCGATGTCGGATCATCTCGGCTTCAATCACCAGGAGGTCGCGGTTCTCGCGACGTCGTTCGCGCTGGTCGGCTTCTCCGCCGTCGCCGCGATCCTGTTGATGCGCACCCGGCTGCGCGCGACCCGCAACGAGGAACAACTGCAGTCCGAGATATCGGACCTGCAGGCGCAATCGGATCGGCTGCGCGCGCTGCTGTTCGTCGAGCCGCAGGTCCTGATCTCCTGGGCCGCGGGCGACAACCGGCCGCAGATCTCGGGCGACATCTCGCTGGTGATGTCGCAGGACAGTTCGCCGCAGCGCGTCCTTGCCTTCGGAACCTGGCTGCCGCCGGAGCCGGCGCTGCAGATGGACCACGCCGTCGACGCGCTGCGCGAGAAGGGCGAGGCGTTCCTGCTCAACCTCTCGACCTCGGCCGGCCGTGCCATCGAGGCGATGGGCCGCGCGATCGGGGGACAGGCCATCGTGCGGATCCGCGAGCTCGGCGGCCTGCGCCGCGAGCTTGCCGAATCCAACCTGCGCTACAAGACGCTGCAGGAAGAGACCGAGCTGCTGCGCGACTTCGCAGCCGCAGCCCCATGGCCGATCTGGGCCAAGAGTCTCGAGGGCAATCTGCGCTATGCCAACGCGGCCTATGTCCGCGCCACCGAGGGCAAGAGCGTGTCGGATGCGCTGCAGCGCAATCTCGAACTGCTCGAAAGCGACCAGCGCACCGAATTGACCCGCGCGCTGAACGACAACGCCAATTATGCCGCGCGGCTGCCGATCGTGGTCAGCGGCGAGCGACGGATCTACGACGTCCAGGCGCTGAAGCTTTCCGGCGGCAGCGCCGGGATCGCGATCGACGCCAGCGAAGCCGCGGCGCTGCGCGCGGCGATCGCGCGGATGCTCGAAGCGCACCGGCGCACCCTCGACCAATTATCCTCGGGCGTCGCGGTGTTCGACGCCGACCGCCGGCTCACCTTCTACAATGAGTCCTATCGGCGGCTGTGGGGCCTCGACCAGGCCTTCCTCGACAGCAACCCGGATGATTCCAGCGTCCTCGACCGGCTGCGCGCCAACCGCAAGCTGCCCGAGCAGCCGGACTTCCGCGCCTGGAAGGCCAAGCTGCACGAGGCCTACCGCGCGGTCGAATCCGAGGCCTACACCTGGTTCCTGCCCGACGGCCGCGCCATCCACGTCGTCACCACGCCGAACCTCGAGGGCGGCGTCACCTATCTGTTCGACAACGTCACCGAGAGTCTCGACCTCGCGCGCCGCTATGACCGCCTGACCCGGGTGCAGCGCGAGACCCTCGACAATCTCAGCGAAGCGGTCGCGGTGTTCGGCAGCAATGGCCGCGCCGAATTGTTCAATCCGCCGTTCGCCAAGATGTGGAAGCTGCCGGCCGACGCGTTGCAGGGCGAGCCGCATATCGAGGCGGTGGAAGCGCTGTGCCGGCCGCTGTTCGACGACGCGCTGACCTGGCGGACGCTGCGCGAGCAGATCACCGCGATCGAGAACCGTGCCCAGGTCGCGCTCAAGCTCGAGCGCAAGGATGGCAGCGTGCTGAACTGCATGACCATCCCGCTGCCGGACGGCAAGACCTTGCTCGCGTTCCAGGACATCACCGACACCGAGAATGTCGAGCGGGCGCTGCGCGAGCGCAACGAGGCGCTGGAAACCGCCGACCAGATGAAGGTGGATTTCGTCCACCACGTCTCCTACGAGCTGCGCGCGCCGCTCACCACCATCATCGGCTTCGCGCATTTCCTCAGCGATCCCTCGACCGGGCCGCTGACGCCGAAGCAGGCCGAATATCTCGACTATGTCACCAAATCGACCAACGCGCTGCTGGCGCTGACCAACAACATCCTCGACCTCGCCACCATCGACGCCGGCGCGATGAAGCTCGAGCTCGGCCCGGTCAATATCGGCCAGGCCATCGAGGCCGCCGCCGAAGGCATCCAGGACCGACTGGCGACCGACCGCATCACGCTGAAGGTCGACATCGAGCCCAATATCGGCGCCTTCGTCGGCGACGAGCGGCGCGTCGTGCAGGTGCTCTACAATCTGCTCGCCAATGCGGTCGGCTTCTCGCCGCATGACGCCACCGTCACGATCGGCGCCCACCGCACCGCGCACAACGTGGTGTTCGCGGTGACCGATGCCGGTCCCGGCATTCCGGCCGAGATGCGCGACAAGGTGTTCAACTGGTTCGAGAGCCATTCCCATGGCTCGCGGCATCGCGGCGCCGGGCTCGGGCTGTCGCTGGTCCGCTCCTTCGTCGAGCTGCACGGCGGGCGGGTGCGCGTCGATTCGACCGTAGGCCAAGGCACGACCGTGACCTGCGACTTCCCGATCGATCAGACCGCACATCGCAACGCGGCCGAATGACGGCGACCTCGACATTCTCGGTGGCGCTCGCGAACGAAACCGCGACGTCAGAGCTGATGGCCGACCTCGCGCTGCTGATCGGCGCCGGCGACGTCATCACGTTGTCCGGCGACCTCGGCGCCGGCAAGACGGCGGCCGCGCGAGCGCTGATCCGCTACCTCGCCACCGACGATACGCTGGAAGTACCGAGCCCGACCTTCACGCTGGCGCAGAGCTACGAGCTGCCGTCGTTTCCGCTGGTTCACGCTGATCTTTACCGCATCAACGACGCCAGCGAGCTCGAGGAGATCGGGCTGTCGCCGCTGCCCGACGATATCGTGGCGCTGATCGAATGGCCGGAACGCGCGCCGGACGCGATGCCCGCCGATCGCATCGACATCGCGTTCAGCCACCGCCCGGCGCTCGGATCGGCCGCACGCGCAGCCGAGATCACCGGCCACGGCAAGGCCGCGGCCAAGGTCGCGCGGCTCAACGAGCTGCGCCAGTTCCTCGAGCGCTCCGGCTTCCTCACCGCGCGGCGTGAGCGGATGCCGGGCGATGCCTCGACACGCTCTTATGCGCGGCTGCGCAACGACGACGGCAGTGTGATCCTGATGAACTCGCCGCGCCGCCCCGACGGCCCGGCGATCTATAACGGCAGACCCTACAGCGCAGCGGTGCATCTCGCCGAAGATGTCAGGCCGTTCGTCGCGATCGGCAACGGCCTGCGCAAGCAGGGTTTCTCTGCGCCCGCGATCCGGCACACCGATCTGGAATCCGGCTTCCTCATCACCGAGGATCTCGGCGCCGAAGGCGTGATCGAGGGCGATCCGCCGCAACCGATCGCCGAGCGTTACGAAGCCGCCGTCGACATGCTCGCGGCGCTGCATCGCGAGGCGCTGCCCGACACGCTGCCGCTGACAGCAGACGAGACGTACGAAATCCCGGTGTTCGATATCGACGCCTGGCTGATCGAGATCGGGCTGATGCTCGAATGGTATCTGCCCGACCGCGGCGTACAGCCGAGCGAGGAGCTTCGTGCCGATTTCCTCGGCATGTGGCGCGGCCTGCTGGAAAAGCCCGCCGCGGCACCGCAGACCTGGGTGATCCGCGACTTCCATTCGCCGAACATCATCTGGCTGGCCGAGCGCACCGGCATCCTGCGCGTCGGCATCATCGACTTCCAGGACGCAACGCTCGGCCCCGCGGCCTACGATGTGGTGTCGCTGCTGCAGGACGCGCGGATCGACGTGCCCGAGCAGCTCGAACTGGCGCTCTTGACCCGCTACATCAAGGCGCGGCGCGCCACCGACGAGCGCTTCGATCCGGCCGGGTTCGCCGAGCTCTATGCGATCATGTCGGCGCAGCGGAACACCCGCCTGCTTGGCACTTTTGCGCGGCTCAACCGCCGCGACGGCAAGCCACACTATCTCAAGCATCAGCCGCGGATCTGGACCTATCTGGAGCGGTCGCTGGCGCATCCGGCGCTGACCAGCTTCCGGATCTGGTACACAGCCAACGTCCCTCCCCCGGTACCGTAGTTTACGGCTTGTTAGCCGTTTATTAGCCTTGGGTCCCCTAAGCTTGCCGAGGCCGCACCACATCCTTGGCGCGACCGGATCGGGAGCGGGACCACACGATGGGGACGGAACGACGCAGGGGCGATCGTGTCACGTTTGAGCGCGGCATCGCCGCGCACATGATGGGCATTGACGGCACCTGGCGGCGCGACTGCACCATGGAAGACGTGTCGGAGACGGGCGCCAAGCTCTCCGTCGACGGCTCGGTCGAGGGCCTGAACCTGAAGGAGTTTTTTCTGCTGCTGTCGTCCACAGGATTGGCCTATCGCCGCTGCGAGCTGGCGTGGGTCAATGGCGACCAGATCGGCGTCAACTTCCTCAAACAAGGCGACAAGAAGAAGAAAACAGCCAAACGCGGCGCGCAAGCTGCCGACGTCTAGGCCATCGTCGTCACTATTGCCGTCTTACGGCCGTCATGTCCTATGACTATGGCGTCTGATTGATGTGCTTGCCGAATCGCCGTGATAGGATCGGCGCATGAGAGATGATGACCGAGAATATCCGGAAAATGCCCGTCACTCCCCATAAGGCCATGGTGCTCGCTGCGGGTCTCGGCGTCCGCATGCGCCCGCTGACCAACACGATGCCGAAGCCGCTGGTCAGCGTCGCCGGCCAGCCGCTGCTCGACCATGTGCTCGACAAGCTCGCCGGCGCCGGTGTCGTTGAGGCCGTCGTCAACGTGCACTATCTGCCCGACCAGATCATCGAACACGTCAAGACCCGCAGCCGTCCGCGCGTGATCATCTCCGATGAGCGCGACCAGGTGCTCGGCACCGGTGGCGCGGTCGTCAAGGCGCTGCCGCTGCTCGGCGATGCGCCGTTCTTCCATCTCAATGCCGATACGATGTGGATCGACGGCGTGCGGTCCAATCTGGGGCGGCTCGCGGAAGCCTTCGATCCCGAGCGGATGGATATCCTGCTCTTGATGGCGCCGACCGCCTCGAGCATCGGCTATAGCGGCCGCGGCGACTATTCGATGCTGCCGGACGGCGCACTGCGCAAGCGGCGAGAGAATCAGGTGGTGCCGTTCGTCTATGCCGGTGCTGCGATCATGTCGCCGTCGCTGTTCGCGGACGCTCCGGCCGGCGAGTTCTCGCTGACCAAGATGTTCGACCGCGCCAACGAGCAGGAACGGCTGTTCGGCCTGCGCCTCGATGGCGTCTGGATGCATGTCGGCACCCCCGACGCGATCTTGGCCGCGGAAGAGGCCTACCTGGAAAGCGTCGCGTAAGCGGCGCCGTCGTCAGCCCTCGGCGTCGATCGCGAGCACCGCAAAGCTCGCCAGCCAGTGTTCCCCCATATAGTCGCTGGCGATATGCGGCAGGCCGGCGTCGAGATGGCGACGCGCGGCATCAAGTAGGATCGCACGCCGCGCATCAGCTTCCGGCAACGCACCGGCCAGTGCGCGCCAGCACCATGCGCGGCTGAGATTGAGCCCATCGAGATGCGCGAGCTTGCCGTCCGATCGATCGGTCACCGTGGCCGGCCGGAACAGGGTTGCGGGTTCGTGTTGCGCGAGCCGCGGCAGGAAGCGGTCGAACCACGGCAGGAAGTCGCCGGGCGACAGCAGCCGGCGCATGCACTCCGCTTCGATCAATGCCGAGGACTGGAAGTCGTCGCCGCTCGGCTCGCCCCAGGCGGGACAATCCTGATCGGCGCCGTACCAGCGCAGCGCCGTCTCGCGCAGCAGTGCGCTGAACGCATCGTCCTGCGTCGCCTCGGCATAGTCGGCGGCCATGCGCAGACCGAACGCGGTGTTGAAGTGCGTGCCGACCCGTACCGGATAGGTGGCGAGCGGCAGGAAATCGCGAAAGCGCTGCGCGAAGATTTCGGCGAGCGGCGCGATCCGATCGCGCCATCGCATCTCGTCGAGCGATGAGAGCTCCGCCGCAAGCTTCAACAGCCAGCCCCAACCATAGGGCCGCTTGAAACCGCGTGCCGTCGGGGCTGCGAGATAAGCGCATTCGGCGGCAACCTTCTCCGCAACGAACTGCGCGTCGAACAGCGCACGAATATCATCCGCCACTTCGGATGCCGGATAACGGCGCAACAGCCGGGCGAGCATCCAGTAGCTGTGGACGCAGGAATGCCAGTCGTAGCTGCCGAAGAACACCGGATGCAGCTCGCGCGGCGTGCGCGCATCCTGCGGCCCCGCCAGCACGTGATCCGGCTTGTTGGGATATTCGCGGCCGACATGGCCGAGCGCGATGCGGGCGAAACGGACGGCGAGGTGTTCGGTCAGGGTGGTCTCGCTCATGATGAGGCTTTCTCCTTGCGCGCGTGCCGGACCAGCAGCTCGATCAGGCGCGGCGTCATATAGATGGGAAACTGGGTGGCCGCGAAGAACAGCGCCGTCATCGGCGACACCGCCGCGCCCATCGCCGACCAGACCAACCCGACATTGCGGTTGCCGAGCACGAGACCGCTGGTCAGCCGCGCGGCAAGATTGCCCGGCGTGAGCAGCGCGCCAAGCGCTTGCAGCGCGAGATTGCAGGCGAAGGCAAGCCCGATGCAGGTCGCCGCGGCGATCGGCTGCGTCTCGATCTGCGCGCGCACCCCGGCCATGGTCGCAATCGCAAACAGCAACAGCGAGGCGAGCACGAGGGCGTCGATGCTGCGCGCATGCCGCGCCAATTGTGCAGCGGCCTGACGGCGCAGCAGCAAGGCCACCGCACCGGCGCCGCCGACCAGCAGCGCCAGCCGCACGGCAAGCGCCAGCGGATCGAGCGTGAGACCGGCAAATCCCGCAGCGATCAGCGGCACCGTGACCGGCGCTAGCGCCATCGACAGCAAGGTCACGGCCAGCGGAATGGTGGCGTCGAAGCCGAGCATGCGGGCCACCGCCGCGGTGCCGCTCGACGGCGGCGCGCACACCGACAGCACCAGCGCGACGATCAGTTCGGCGCGAAGTCCGGCGCCGCGCGCGGCGAAACCGACCGCCAGTGGACAGGCCAGCATGGCCAGCGCCGGCAGCAGCAGCCAGACCAGCGGCCGTCGCAATGCGCGCCGGAACGCGTCGCCCTCAATCTGGAGAAAGGTGCCGAGCACCAGAACGAAGATCGCCGCGGCCATCAGCGGGCGCGCGCCGTCGGCCAGGGCAGGGAAAGCCAGTCCGGCCAGCACGCCGATGATCAACAAGGTGGGCCCCCGGGGCACCAGCCTTTCCAATGATCGCGCCAAATCGTCGGGTCTCATCGCCATGTCCTGACGGGCAGCATAGGACTGGACAAATCATTGTTGAAATCGATTATTTCTATAATCATTATTGCTACGATGAATTTAGCCGCCGTCGATCTCAATCTGCTGGTCGCCTTCGAGGCGCTGATGGAGGAGCGCCACGTCACCCGCGCGGCCGAGCGCATTGGCCTGGCCCAACCGTCGATGAGCAGCGCGCTGCGGCGGCTGCGCGCGCTGTTTGCCGACGAACTGTTCCTGCGCGCCGGCGCGGGCATGCAGCCGACCGAAAAGGCACTGGCGCTGGCCGGGCCGATCGGCGAGGCGTTGCGGCAGATCAGAGGCGCACTGGCGCCCGATCAGGGCTTCGATCCCGTCACCGCGCGACGGCGCGTCACCGTCGCCGCGACCGACTATGGCGATCTGGTCCTGGTGCCGGAACTGACCCGCCTGCTGCGCATGGAAGCGCCGGGCATCGACCTCGCCGTGCGCCCGCTGACTGACACGACGACGGCGCTGGCAAAACTCGAGCGCGGCGAACTCGATGCGCTGATCGGCGGCCATCTGCCGGTGTCGCCACGCTGCGTTCGGCACCGGCTGTTCGAAGAGCGCTTCGTCTGCATCCGCGACGCCGCGCGCGCCAATCAGTCGGAACGCCTGAGCCTGCAAGACTATGCCGCCCTGCCGCATGCGCTGTTCTCGGCGGCCGGCGGCGATGGCCTGCCGAGCGTGATCGACGGGCTGTTGGCGCGGCATGGGCTGAAGCGGCGAGTTGCCGTGACGCTTGCGCATGTGGTGGCCGTTCCGTTCGCGGTCACGGGCACCGATCTCATCGCCACGATGGCGGAGCGCGTCGCTCGCCGCTTTACGCATCTCGCCGATGTTGCCGTGGTGATGCCGCCGATCGACATTCCAGCGTTCGCGATCGACCTGATCCATACCAGCCGTGCTGCTGAGGATCCGGCGCTGCGCTGGTTCCTGGATGCCGTCGATCGCTGCGTCACCCGATTGCGATAGTGAACGCAGTGAGCTTGAGGGGGTGGCTAACGATAGCCGCCGCTCCCTATATTGGCGCCTGATCGAATCAGGCAGCCCATGCGCGTTTTCAGCGTTCCCGTTTCTGCGCCGTTCCTGCGCACCGTCATCTCGGCGCTGGTCGATGGCCGGCTGGTCGCGGGATTCGAGGCACGCAACGATCCGGCAAAGCTCGCCAACGCCACGCTCTATTTGCCGACCCGCCGCGCCGGACGGCTGGCGCGCGAAATCTTCCTCGATGTGCTCGATTCCGACGCCGCGGTGCTGCCGCGCATCGTCGCGCTCGGCGAGATCGACGAGGACGAACTCGCCTTCGCCGACCAGGGCGACGACGTCGGCGGCGCCGCGCCGCTGGAGATTCCGCCACGGCTCGGCGAACTCGAACGCCGGCTGACCCTGGCGCATCTGGTCGCGGCCTGGGCGAAGACGCCGGTATCGGCGCCGCTGGTGGTCGGCGGGCCGGCCTCGACCTTGCAGCTCGCCGGCGATCTGGCGCGGTTGATGGACGACATGGTGACGCGCGGCGTCGACTGGCGCGCACTCGACCGCCTGGTGCCGGATCAGCTCGACAAATACTGGCAGCACTCGCTCGATTTCCTGCGCATCGCGCGCGACGCCTGGCCGAATTACCTCAAGGAGATCGGGCGCATCGAACCCGCGGCGCGCCGCGATCAGCTGATCGAGGCGGAAGCCGCGCGGCTGACTGCGCATCACGCAGGTCCCGTGATCGCAGCCGGCTCGACCGGCTCGATGCCGGCGACGGCAAAATTCCTGCACGCGGTGGCGAAGCTTCCGAACGGCGCGGTGGTGCTGCCCGGGCTCGACATCGATCTCGACGAAGACAGCTGGGACACGATCGGCGGCGAGCGCGGCGACGACGGCCGGTTCACGACGCCGCCCTCGTCGAACCATCCGCAATTCGCGATGCACGCGCTGCTCGACCGTTTCGGCATCAAGCGTCGCGATGTCGAGAGCCTCGCCGAGCCTACGCCGCAGGGGCGCGAGGTGCTGGTGTCGGAGACGATGCGTCCCTCGACCGCCACGGCACAATGGCACGACCGGCTGGAACGGCCGGAGATCGTGGCGCGGATTTCCGCCGGGATGAACAATCTCACGGTGGTCGAGGCGCCCAATCCGGAGATGGAGGCGCTGGCGATTGCGGTCGCGATGCGCGAGGCGCGGCATCTCGGCAAGTCGGCCGCGCTGGTGACGCCGGACCGCGCGCTGGCGCGCCGCGTGATGGCATCATTGACGCGATGGAAGCTCGAGTTCGACGATTCCGGCGGCGATGCGCTGATCGAAACGCCGGCCGGCGTCTTCGCCCGTCTCGCGGCGGAGGCCGCGGCCAACGGGCTGGAGCCGCCGACCTTGCTCGCGCTGCTCAAGCATCCGCTGTTCCGGCTCGGCGGCGCGCATGGCGCACTGAAGCGTGCGACCGAGGTGCTGGAGATCGCGCTGCTGCGCGGCACGAGGCCGCAAGCCGGAACCAGCGGCCTCGCGCGCGACTTCGCCCGCTTCCGCGCCGAGCTGGTCAAGCTGCATGGCGGCGAGACCTCGTCGCTGCATAAAATGGAGCCACGCGCCCGGCTGCGCGACAACGAGCTCAACCAGGCGCAGGACCTGATCGCCAAATTGCAGGCAGCGCTGGCGCCGCTGGAAGGCATGGCGTCGTCAAAGCCGTATGATTTCGCCGAGCTGGCCGCGCGTCATCGTGAGGCGCTGATCGCGCTGTCCTCCGACGAGAACGGCGTCGCCATCGCATTCGAGGAGCGCGCCGGGGCGTCGCTCGCGTCCGCCTTCGACGAGCTGCTGGCCAAGCAGCAGCCGAGCGGGCTGATGACCCCGCTGTCAGATTATCCCGAGGTGTTCCAGACGGCGTTCGCCGACCGCATGGTGCGGCGGCCGGAATCAGCGCGGGCGCAGCTCAACATCTACGGCTCGCTCGAAGCCCGTCTCACCGAATCCGATCGCATCATCCTCGGCGGCCTGGTCGAGGGCGTCTGGCCGCCAGCGCCGCGGGTCGACCCATGGCTGAGCCGGCCGATGCGGCATGAACTCGGGCTCGATCTTCCGGAGCGGCGCATCGGCCTGTCCGCGCACGACTTCGCGCAGCTGCTCGGCCATGACGAGGTGATCCTGACCCACGCCGCAAAAGTCGGCGGTGCGCCGGCGGTCGCCTCGCGTTTCCTGCATCGGCTCGAAGCGGTCGCGGGCGAAGCGCGCTGGAAGACCGCGACGTCGGCCGGCGAAACTTACGTGCAATATGCCGCCGAGCTCGACCGGCCCGACAAGGTCGAGCCGATCCCGCAGCCGGAGCCGCGGCCACCGCGCGAGGCGCGGCCGCTCAAAATGTCAGTGACCGCGATCGAGGACTGGCTGCGCGATCCCTACACGATCTATGCGCGCTATATCCTCAAGCTCGATCCGCTCGATCCCGTCGACATGCCGCTGTCGGCGGCCGATCGCGGCTCGGCGATCCATGAGTCGCTCGGCGAATTCACACAAACTTACGCCGACGCGCTGCCTGACGACATCAAGAGCGCGCTGCGCGACATCGGTGCCAAGCATTTCGCGCCGCTGATGGAGCGGCCCGAGGCCCGCGCGCTGTGGTGGCCGCGCTTCCAGCGCATCGCGGCATGGTTTGCCGAATGGGAACAGGCGCGGCGCGGCAGCATCGCCGCAATCAAGGCCGAGATCCGCGGCGAGATCGGCATTCCGCTCGACGATGCCAGGACCTTCACCCTCTCGGCGCGCGCCGACCGCATCGAGCGGCGCGACGACGGCAGCTTCGCGATCCTCGACTACAAGACCGGCCAGCCGCCGACCGGCAAGCAGGTGCGCATGGGCCTGTCGCCGCAGCTGACACTGGAAGCCGCGATCCTGCGCGAAGGCGGCTTTGCCGAGATTCCCGCGGACTCCTCCGTCGGCGACCTCGTCTACGTCAGGCTGAGTGGCAACAACCCGCCGGGGGAGCAGCGTTCGCTGGAATTGAAGATCAAGACCAACGACACGCCGCAGCCGCCCGATGAAGCCGCCGACAGCGCCCGGCGCAAGCTGGAAGCCCTGATCCGCGCCTTCGACGACGAGCAGCAGGCCTACACATCGCTGAACCTCTCGATGTGGGCGAACCGCTACGGCGCCTATGACGATCTCGCGCGGATCAAGGAGTGGTCCGCCGCCGGCGGCCTGGGGATCGAGGAATGGTGAAGGCGCCCCGTCCAATTCCCTCAGCGGTGCGCGACGCGCAGGCGCGCGCGTCCGATCCGAAGGCATCGACCTTCGTGTCGGCCAATGCCGGCTCGGGCAAGACCCATGTGCTGGTGCAGCGCGTGATCCGCCTGCTGCTCTCAGGCGTGCCGCCGGAGAAAATCCTCTGCATCACCTTCACCAAGGCCGCCGCGGCAAACATGGCCGAGCGCGTGTTCACGACGCTGGGCCACTGGGTGACGCTCGACGATTCCGGGCTCGATGCCGCGATCCGCGAGGCGGGCATCCCGCATCCCTCCGCCTCGCTCCGGCGCGAGGCGCGCAAGCTCTTCGCGTGCGCGCTGGAGACGCCTGGCGGGTTGAAGGTGCAGACCATCCACGCGCTGTGCACCCGCCTGCTGCAGCAGTTTCCGTTCGAGGCCAATGTGCCGGCGCGGTTCGCGGTGCTCGACGACCGCGACCAGAACGAGATGATGGAGCGCGCCAACCTCGCGGTGTTCCTCGAGGCGTCGCGGATTCCCGACAGTCCGATCGGCCGCGCGCTGCGGACGGCGATGGCAAATGCCGCCGACGTCACTTTCAAGGAGGTGGTGCGCGAAGCCTGCCTCAGCCGCGACCATTTCATGGCCTGGACCGACGCCGCCGGCAGCGCCGCGGCCGCCGCGGCACAGATGTCGACCGCGCTAGGCGTTTCCGCCGACATTTGCATCGAGGATGTCGAGCGCGAGATCGTCGACGGGCCGAACCTGCCGCGGTCGAGCTGGAAGGAGACGGCCACGCTGCTCGATACCAGCAGCAAGGCGGATCAGAAGCAGGCCGAGCGGCTGCGCAGCGCGCTGACCTTTACCGGGGCAGCGCAAGTCGAGGAATATCTCGGCGTGTTCCTGACCGATGAGCGCGCGCCGCGCGCCTCAATCGTCACCAACAATTTCATCAAGAAGAACTCCGTCGCGGGCCACCGGTTCGAAGCCGAGATCGACCGTCTCGGTCCCCTGATCGAGCGTCGCCGCGCCGTGGTGGCGCGCGACCGCACCGAGGCGCTGATCCATATCGCGACCGCGGCGGCTGCACATTATCGGCGCGAGAAGCTGGAACGCGGCCTGCTCGACTATGACGATCTGATCGACAAGACGCTGGCGATGCTCGACCGCGTCTCCTCGGGCTGGGTGCATTACAAGCTCGACCGCGGCGTCGATCACGTGCTGATCGACGAGGCGCAGGACACCAGCCCGCGGCAATGGGACATCGTCGCCCACATCATCTCGGAATTCACCTCCGGCGCCGGTGCGCGCGACGGCCTGGTGCGCACCGTGTTCGCGGTCGGTGACGAGAAGCAGTCGATCTTCTCGTTCCAGGGCGCTGCTCCGCGCGAATTCGACCTGCGCCGCCGCGAGCTGAAGCGGCGGTTTGAGGAAGCCGGGCTGAAATTCGATCCGGTGTCGTTCACCTATTCGTTCCGCTCCGGGCCGGTGATCCTGCACTCGGTCGACCATGTGTTCCGCGAGCAGGAGATCTTCCGCAGCATCCACGCGGTCGAGAACGGCTATCCGATCCACAACGCGATGGCCGATGCCGGCCCCAGCCTGATCGAACTGTGGGATCTCGCGGTTGCCGACGACCGCCAGGACATCGAGGGCTGGCGGGCGCCGTTCGACGGCGTCTCGGTGACCAGCCCCGAGGTCAAGCTGGCGCGGCGTATCCAGGCCGAGATCAAGCACCTCGTCACCAGCGGCACCATGACCGGCAGTGCCGGCGGACGGCGGCCGTTGCGCTATGGCGACATGCTGATCCTGGTGCGGCGGCGCGGCAATGCGTTCGACGCGGTGATCCAGGCGCTGAAGCACGCCAACATCCCCGTCGCCGGCGCCGACCGGCTCAAGCTGACCGAGCACATCGCGATCATCGACCTGATGAACCTCGCCGACGCGCTGCTGCTGCCGCAGGACGACCTCGCGCTCGCGGTGGCGCTGAAGAGCCCGCTGTTCGGCCTCGACGACGACGATTTGTTCAAGCTGGCCTACCAGCGCCGCGGCGCGCTGCGCGAGGCATTGACCGCGCAGGCGCCGGGCGATGAGCGATTCGCGGCCGCGCTGCGCCGCCTCGAAGACTGCGAGCGCCGCTTCACCCAGGAGACGCCGTTCGCGTTCTACGCCTGGCTGCTCGGCGGCGATGGCGGGCGCGCGCGCATGCTGCGCCGGCTCGGCCACGAGGCCAACGACGCACTCGACGAATTCCTCGAGCTTGCGCTGGGCTATGAGCGGAAGGCGCCAGCCTCGCTGCAAGGCTTCATCGCCTGGCTGCGCGCCGCCGACACCGAGGTGAAGCGCGACATGGAGATCTCGCGCGACGAGGTCCGCGTGATGACCGTGCACGGCGCCAAGGGCCTCGAGGCGTCGGTCGTGTTCCTGGTCGACACCACGACCTCGCCGTCGGACACCCAGCGGCTGCGGCTGATCCATCTGCGGCAGGGCAATGCCGCGCCGAACGCGCCCGGCGTCGTGGTGTGGGCCGGCAAGAAGGCCGAGGACCCGCCCGGCGTCGCCGATGCGCGCAAGGCGATGCTCGGCGATACCGAGGACGAATATCGCCGCCTGCTCTATGTCGCGATGACCCGCGCCGCCGACCGGCTGATCGTCGGCGGCTGCATGCCCGGCAACATGAACACGGTGCGGAAATCCTCCTGGTACGATCTGATCACCAAGGGGCTCGCCAATGCCGGGCTCAAGCTCGAGGAGATCGAGACGCCGGCCGGCAAGGTGATGCGCTATTCGCGGCCGGATGACGCTGCTGATCTCACCGGCGCTGCGGCGTCACCGGCTGCGACGCCGATCGTACTGCCGTCCTGGCTGCGTGCCGATGCCGCCCCCGAAGCCGTCGCCCCGGGCATGTTGCGCCCGTCCGATCCGGCTGACGACGACAGCCACAAGATACGCACCGGCGAATCGGTGCTGCTGCGCGCCCGCGCCCTGCAACGCGGCACGCTGGTTCATCGCCTGCTGCAATCGCTGCCCGACGTCGCGGTGGAACGACGGCTCGGCGCGGCGCTTGGCTATCTTGCCCGTAACGCCGATGGCTGGAGCGAGGAAGAGCGCGCGGCGCTGGCTCGGCAGGTGGTTGCCCTCACCGTCGATCTGCGCTTCGCGCCGGTATTTGCCCCCGGCAGCCGTGCCGAGGTTTCGATCGTGGGTCGGCTGGAGCGGCCGGGCCGGCCGAAGGCGCTGGTCTCGGGCCAGATCGACCGGCTGGTGGTGACGCCGAACGAGGTCCTGATCGTCGATTTCAAGACCAACCACGCCCCGCCAAAGTCCGCCGCCGAGGCCCCCAAGGGCTATGTCCGGCAGCTCGCGCTGTACCGTGCGGTGCTGGCAAAACTTTATCCCCAAAGGATCATCCACGCCGCTCTGCTCTGGACCGAAACCCCTGAAATGATGGAGATTTCGGCCCCCGCGCTGGACGCCGGGCTGGCATAAGGTCATGTCGGCGTGAGCGAGCTTGACCCGGCAAGGGGGCATTCATACGTTTGCCCCATGCTCCCGGGCGCGATTCTCAACCGCGCCCTTTTGTCCCAACCGAACGAGGTACTCACATGGCCGTTGGCAAGGTTTCTGACGCCGATTTCGAAGCCGAAGTGCTCAAGGCGACCGGGCCGGTGGTCGTCGACTTCTGGGCCGAATGGTGCGGCCCCTGCCGCATGATCGCGCCCGCTCTCGATGAGATTTCCGGCGCGATGGGCGACAAGGTCAAGATCGTGAAGCTCAACGTCGACGAGAGCCCGAAGACGGCGTCGAAGTATGGCGTGATGTCGATCCCGACCCTGATGATCTTCAAGGGCGGCGAGATGGCCTCCCGTCAGGTCGGCGCCGCGCCGAAGGCCAAGCTGCAGCAGTGGATCACCGCTGCGGTCTGATCCGGTTTGAATTAGCTGATTTGCGGAACGGCCGGCGTCATGCCGGCCGTTTTGTTTTACCTGATCCATCCCGTGGCCAGCGCCGAGGCGAGCTCGGCCTGGCCGTGCTGCCGCGCCAGCGCCGCCATCGCTTCGTGGTCGTACGGGATGTGGCGGAAGGTGACGTCCCAGTCGCCACCAACCTGTTCGAGGATCGCGTAGCGCGCGTCGGGCGAACCGGCCTCGACGACATGCGGATACGGCTTGCCCGCACGATAGCCGGGCGAGCCGACGCTGCCAGGATTGACGATCAGCCTTCCGTCGCGAAGCCGCACCGCCCGCGCGGTGTGCGTGTGTGCGCAGAGGATCAGCGATTGCGCGATGCCTGCGGCCCTCGCCTCGATCGATTCCAGCGCCGATATGCAGACTTCGCCGCCCGGCAGCACCGTGTCGAGCCAGTAGGTCTCGTCGTCCTGTGGCGTGGCGTGACAGAGGAAAACCGCGTCGCGATAAACTGAGTTCGCCGGCAGCGTACGCAGCCAGTCGAGATGACGCGGCTCGAGCTGGGTATAGGTCAGCCGTTCCCAGGAGCCCATTTTCTCATGCGGGCGGTCGATCAGATAGCGATCGTGATTGCCGAGCAGATGGACTGCATCGAGCGCCATCAGCATATCGATCGTCGGCCGGGCGTCGAGCGGCCCGCTCACCATGTCGCCGAGATCGACGATGTCGGAAATGCCCTGGGCACGGATGTCGGACAGCACGGCTTCAAGTGCGAGATGGTTGCCGTGGATGTCGGCGATCGCAGCAAAGCGCATGATGTCTCGTCCTCCCTCATGCGCACCGCATCCGGGACGCGAGGCTATTTATGCAGGAGGCGTGCCGTTGGCCGCAAGCACTGGGCCGGCAAGGTACAGCGAGCCCGTGATCAGGATGCGCGGCGGCACCTCGTAGGCCAGCGTCGCCAGCCGCTGCAGCGCGGTGTCGACACCACTTGCGATCTCGACCCGCATGCCGAGCGCACGCGCGGCCTCGGCGAGTTTGTCCGGCGCCATGCCGTTGTCGCGGCCGGGCACCGGGACCGCGATGATGTGTCGCGTCAGCCCGGCAAAATTGGCGAGGAAGGCATTGGCATCCTTGTTGGCCATCATGCCCGCGATCACGACGAGCGGCCGCGACACCCGCTCCTCGAGATCGCCGAGCGCCGCGGCGGCAACGCGGCCACCCTCGGCATTGTGACCGCCATCGAGCCAGACCTCGGAGCCCTGCGGGCCCTGGCAGACCAGGCTGCCCGAGACCAGCCGCTGCATTCGCGCCGGCCATTCCGCATTGACGATGCCGGCCTCGAAGGCTGCGATGTTGAGCTTGAACGTATCGATCGCGCGCAGCGTCGCAATCGCAAGGCCGGCATTGTCGAACTGGTGCCGGCCGAACAGCTTTGGCGCGGCGAGATCGAGCAGGCCGCGCTCGTCCTGATAGACCAGCCTGCCGCGTTCGACGCCGACATGCCATTGCTGGCCGGCGGCATGCAGCGGCGCGCGCATGCGGTTCGCCTCCGCCTCGACCACGGCCATCGCATCCGGCGCCTGTTCGGCACACACCACCGGCACCTTGCGCTTGATGATCGCGGCCTTCTCGCCGGCGATCGCCGCCAGATTGTCGCCGAGAAATTCCATGTGATCCATGCTGACCGGCGTGATCACCGAAGCGAGCGGCGTCTCCACCACATTGGTGGAATCCAGCCGGCCGCCGAGGCCGACCTCGAGCACCGCGACGTCGGCCGGATGCTTTGCGAACAGGCAGAACGCAACCGCCGTTTCCATCTCGAAGATGGTTATGGGATTGCCGGCGTTGATGCGCTCGCAATCCTCGAATGTCGCGCGCAGCTCGTCGTCGCCGACCAGCTTGCCGCCGCCTGTGGCGCCGAGCCGGTAGCATTCGTTGATCCGCACCAGGTAAGGCGAGGTGAAGACGTGCACGCGCAGGCCTGAGGCTTCGAGGATCGCGCGCAGATAGGCAACCGTCGAGCCCTTGCCGTTGGTGCCGGCGACATGGATCACCGGCGGCAGCTTGCGCTCGGGATGATCGAGCCGCTCCATCAGGCCGCGCATGCGATCGAGGCTGAGATCGATGCGCTTGGGATGCAGCGCCGATATCCGCGCGATCAACGCCTCGAACGAGGCTTGCGATGGGGCGGCGCTTGCGGTCACGCGTGCGGCGCGGCGGGCACCGTCTCAGGCGCCGTGACGATCTGGGCCGGCTCGGTGACCGGCGTCGTGGGCTTCGATGCGGTTTCCAGCGCCGGCGCCTTGGTCAGCAGGCGGCACAGCCGCGCCAACGTCGCCTTCATCTCATGGCGGTGCACGACCATGTCGACCATGCCGTGCTCGCGCAGATATTCGGCGCGCTGGAAGCCTTCCGGCAGCTTCTCGCGGATGGTCTGCTCGATCACGCGCGCGCCGGCAAAGCCGATCAGTGCACCGGGTTCAGCGATCTGGATGTCGCCGAGCATCGCATAGGACGCGGTGACGCCACCGGTGGTCGGATTGGTCAGCACGACGATGTAGGGCTGCTTCGCCTCGCGCAGCATCTGCACGCCGACGGTGGTGCGCGGCATCTGCATCAGCGACAGGATGCCTTCCTGCATCCGCGCGCCGCCGGATGCGGCGAACACGATGAAGGGCGACTTCTTCTCGACCGCGAGCTCGAGCCCGCGCACCAGCGCCTCACCGGCGGCCATGCCGAGCGAGCCGCCCATGAAATCGAAATCCTGCACCGCGACCACGACGCCGGCGCCCTCGAGCTTGCCGTAACCGACCTTGACCGCGTCGTTCAGCCCGGTCTTGGCACGGGCATCCTTGATGCGGTCGACATATTTGCGCTCATCGCGGAATTTCAGCGGATCGGCCGTCACCTCGGGCAGCGCGACGTCGAACCAGGTCTCGTTGTCGAAGATCGACTTCAGCCGCGCCACCGCGCCCATGCGCATGTGGTAGTTCGAGCCGGGGATCACGAACTGGTTGGCCTCGACGTCCTTGTAGAACACGAGCTGCCCGGAATCCGGGCACTTGATCCAGAGATTCTCCGGCGTCTCGCGCCGCAGGATGTTGCGGATCTTCGGCCGGACGACGTTGGTGAGCCAGTTCATGGTTCGCTCCGAAATGCGGGTCGGTCCCGCACCAGCTGGATATATGGCGGGCCGGGCGAACCCGGCAAGCCGCCATTGGCGGCCTTGTTGCCGCAAAATGTGGCTTATTCAGCGGCCTGCTTGGCGCCCCGGACCCCCTGGGCCAAGGCGGACACCAGGTCCGCCACCGCGCTCACGGTCTTCGGCGTCGCGCGGCCCTCGGCATCGAGATTGGCACGCACCGCATCGACGATCGCGGTACCGACCACCGCGCCATTGGCGCTTTCGGCGATCGCCCGCGCCGTCTCCGGAGTACGGATGCCGAAGCCGACGCAGACCGGGAGCTTGGTGTGCCGCTTGATGCGGGCGACGGCTTCCGCAACCGCGGTCGAATCGGCCGCCGCGGCGCCGGTGATGCCGGTGATCGAGACGTAATAGACAAAGCCCGAGGTGTTGGCGAGCACCGCCGGCAGCCGCTTGTCGTCGGTGGTCGGCGTCGCCAACCGGATGAAGTTCAGCCCGGCCTTCATCGCGGGGATGCAGAGTTCGGTGTCTTCCTCCGGGGGCAGGTCGACGATGATCAACCCGTCGACGCCGGCGGTCTTGGCATCGGCCAGGAAGCTGTCGACGCCGTAGATGTAGATCGGATTGTAATAGCCCATCAGCACGATCGGCGTGGCGTTGTCCTCCTTGCGGAAGTCGCGGACCATCGCCAGCGTCTTGCGCAAGGTCATGCCGCCCTTGAGCGCGCGCAAGCCGGCAGCCTGGATCGACGGGCCGTCGGCCATCGGATCGGTGAACGGCATGCCGATCTCGATGACATCGGCACCGGCCTTCGGCAGCGCCTTGAGGATATCAAGCGAGGTCTTGGCGTCGGGGTCGCCGGCCATCACGAAGGTGACGAAAGCAGAGCGGCCCTGCTGCTTCAGCTCGGCGAAACGTGCGTCGATACGAGTGGTCACTTCTGCCTCGCCTTCAAGATGTCGCCGACCTGCGGCACGTCCTTGTCGCCACGGCCCGAGAGGTTGACCACCATCAGATGATCCTTCGGCCGCTGCGGTGCGAGCTCGGACAATTTCGCGATCGCGTGCGCGGATTCCAGCGCGGGGATGATGCCTTCGAGCCGCGACAGCAGCTGGAATGCGGCCAGCGCCTCCTCGTCGGTCGCCGAGAGATACTTGACGCGGCCGGTCTCATGCAGCCAGGCGTGTTCGGGGCCGATGCCGGGATAGTCGAGGCCGGCGGAGATCGAATGCGCTTCCTCGATCTGGCCGTCGGCATCCATCAGCAGGTAGGTGCGATTGCCGTGCAGTACGCCGGGGCGGCCGCCGGCGAGCGAAGCAGCATGCAGCTGCGTCAATCCATGGCCTGCCGCCTCGACGCCGAAGATCTCGACGGAGGGATCATCAAGGAACGGGTGGAACAGGCCCATCGCATTGGAGCCGCCGCCGATGCAGGCGATCAGCGAGTCCGGCAGGCGGCCCTCGGCCTCCTGCATCTGCGTGCGCGTCTCGTGGCCGATGATCGACTGGAAATCGCGCACCATCATCGGATAGGGGTGCGGGCCCGCGACCGTGCCGATGCAATAGAAGGTGTTGTGCACGTTGGTGACCCAATCGCGCAGCGCGTCGTTCATCGCGTCCTTTAGCGTGCGCGCGCCTGACTGCACCGGCACCACCTTGGCACCGAGCATTTCCATGCGGATCACGTTCGGCTGCTGCCGCTCGACGTCGACCGCACCCATATAGACCACGCATTCGAGCCCGAACCGCGCGCACAGCGTCGCCGTCGCGACGCCGTGCTGGCCGGCGCCGGTCTCGGCGATGATGCGCTTCTTGCCCATGCGGCGCGCGACCATGATCTGGCCGAGCACGTTGTTGACCTTGTGCGAGCCGGTGTGGTTGAGCTCCTCGCGCTTCAGATAGATCTTGGCGCCGCCGAGATGCTCGGTGAGCCGCTCGGCGAAATACAGCGGCGAAGGCCGGCCGACATAATCCTTCAGATAGACATTCATCTCGGCCTGGAACGCCGGATCGGCCTTGGCGTCGGCATAGGCCTTTTCGAGATCGAGGATCAGCGGCATCAGCGTTTCCGCGACGAAGCGGCCGCCGAAAATGCCGAAATGCCCGCGCTCGTCGGGACCGCTGCGGAAGGAATTGGGCAGGTTTTGATTCATCGAACCATCAGTTCCTGAGTTGCGCGTGCGGCGCGGATGAAGGCGCGGATCAGCTCGGGATCCTTGACGCCGGGCGTGCGCTCGACACCCGACGAGACGTCGACCCCGCCGGCGCGGGTGACCCGGACGGCTTCAGCGACGTTACCGGCATTGAGCCCGCCGGAGACCATGTAGGGCAGCGCGAGATCGAGATGTTCCAGCAAGTGCCAATCGAACGGCGCGCCGAGACCGCCCGGCCGCGTCGCATCCTTCGGCGCGCGGGCATCGAACAGGATGCGGTCAGCGACGCCGGCATAGCCCGGCAGCGGCGCAAGGTCGGCCGACGTCTCGACCGGCAGCGCCTTCATCAGCGGCAGGTCGAATTTCTGCTTGAGGTCGCGCAGCCGCGCCGTGGTCTCCTTGCCGTGCAATTGCAGGATATCCGGCCGCAGCGTCTCGATGATGTTCTCGATGGTCGCGTCGTCGGCGTCGACGGTCAGCGCGACCTTGACGGCACGGCCCTTGGCGCGGCTGCCGAGCTCGCGCGCGGTCTCGAGGCTGATATGGCGCGGCGACGGGGGAAAGAACACGAACCCCACCATGTCCGCGCCGCCCTCGAGCGCGACGTCGAGCGTCTCGCGCGTGGACAGGCCGCAGATTTTGACGAGCAGGGGCATGGTCTCGAAACGGGTCTTCAAAACGGGTTTTCGGGCGTCCGGAACCGGGGTTGACCCAAGTCCGACGGGGCGGGTTCTACAACGTCGCGCCCTGCTTGTCTCGCCCATTGGGCCCGTAAAAGCCGAGCTGTGCCGGGGCCGGACGGCGCTGCGCGTCGTCCCGGGCGGCGGCCCTGAGGTCGGCGAGCTCGGTGCGGACCTGGCGGGCGTCCGCCTCGTGCTGTCGGGCGGCGCGGCGCCAGCGCCCCTGCCTGAACCAGGTCGCGATGCCGCCCGCGATCACACCCAGGATCGCGGAGGCGATGATGACGACGAACAGCGGCAGTGTGACCGCAATCGTCGGCGTCACAGAGTTGAAGGGATCAAACGACACCGTCACCCAGTGACGGTTGGCGACGGCAAAGATGACGAAGATCAGTCCGAGCGGAATGACGACCACTGCCGTGAAGAACTTTCGCATGACCATCTCTCGCAGCGATGGAGAAAGTAGCGGGCCGATCGCCCGCAGCACGGCAACGCCTGATCTCGCTCGCTAGGCGTCAGCCCTAAGCATCAGCCTTCTAAGCGTCGGCTTTGGGTGCGTCGACCTTGGAGGCTCCCGCCTCGGCCTCGTCGCGATTGAGGCGCTCGCGCATTTCCTTGCCGGTCTTGAAGAACGGCACGCTCTTCTGATCGACCGGCACATGCTCGCCGGTACGCGGATTGCGGCCGGCGCGCGCCGGGCGATGCTTCACCGAGAATGCGCCGAAACCGCGCAACTCGACACGGTCGCCACGCGCCAGCGCCGCGACGATTTCATCGAGAATCGCATTCACAATATTCTCGACATCCCGCTGATAGAGGTGCGGGTTGTGCTCGGCGATACGCTGAACAAGTTCGGATTTGATCATCGAAAGTGGGATCCGGGCTCTTGCGGAAACCCATTTCCGTGAAAATGCCGTGCACTGTCAAGACGCTAAATCGATTTAGAGCGCCGTGAAATCGCGTGACAAATAGCCCGATTGGGGCATGCGGCGATTCCCGCAGAGCGAGAATTCATCAAACGATACCCGTTTGGCAGCCGATCAGTCGGTTCCGCCCGGGCTCCACAGCGCCAGCATGCCGTCGAGGCCGAAGCGGTCGGCCGCCTGGGCCACGCCGCCCTGCTCGATCCGCCGTGCGATGCCGCCGAGGCCGAGCGCATCGAGCGTCATGGATGCCGCCGTGCGCAGGAAGGTCAGGTCGCTGAAGCGCGGATTGAGCTTGTAATTGCGCACCGGCAGGTCGCTTTTGATCTTCTTTTCTGCAACCAGCCAGGCAATCGCAGTCTTCTCGTCCCCGAGCTGGTCGATCAGCTTGAGATCGACCGCCTGCCGGCCGGTGAAGACGCGGCCGTCAGCGACCTTCTCCAGCAGGGCGTCGTCCATGCCGCGCCGCTCCTTCACCAATCCACGGAACCAGGCATAGGAATCCTTGACCAGACCCTCGATCGCGGCGCGGGCCTCGGGGCTGGTCGGCTCCATGCCGTTGGGCGCCGCCTTCAGCGGGGAGGATTTGATCTCCTCCATCTTCACGCCGACGGTCTTGAGCAATTCCGAAACGTTCGGAAACTGAAAGAGCACGCCGATCGAGCCGACCAGCGAGGTCTGCTGGGCGACGATATGATCGGAGGCGATCGCGGTGATGTAGCCGCCCGAGGCGGCCAGGCCCTCGACCACCACGACCAGCGGCTTCTTCGCCTTCAACTGCATCAGCGAGTCGTAGAGCTGCTCGGAGCCCGCGGTGGTGCCGCCAGGCGAATTGATGTGCACGACGACCGCCGCGTAGCTCGACTTGCCGAGCCGCTCCAGCGCCTCGACGCGCTCCTGGTCGCTGCGGATCAGTCCATCGATATTGATCCGCGCGATCGCGTTTGCCGTCGAGAAGCTGCCGCGGCCGCCGGCGACGATCACGCCCACGCCGACGATCGCCGCGATCGCAATCACCGCAGCGGCGACGCGCCAGAAGGTCAGCTTGCGCCTGATGCGGCGGCGGTCGACGATCACATCCGAATCCAGCGACATCCGATCTCTCCAGAAAATAGTTCGCGCGCAGTCCCGCGCGTTTTGCAGTCGCAGCATCACTATCTGCTTAGCCAAATACATCAATTGCGGCGCAATTTGAAGAAAACAAGGCCCGCTGCTCAGTAAACAAAAAGGGCCCCGGCTTGCGCCGGGGCCCAATCGTTCGCCTCAATCGGCGAAGGCTTACTTGTCGGTACCGCGGTTCTTCAGCGCGGTGCCAAGGATGTCGCCGAGCGTCGCCCCCGAATCGGAGGAGCCGTACTGCGCGATGGCTTCCTTCTCTTCGGCAACTTCCAGCGCCTTGATCGAGACCTGCACCTTGCGGGCCTTCTTGTCGAACTGGATGACGCGGGCATCGACCTTCTCGCCGACGGCGAAGCGTTCGGCGCGCTGGTCGTTGCGATCACGGGCCAGCTCGGACCGCTTGATGAAGGTGGTGAACTCGGTGCCCGAGATCCGGACCTCGATGCCGCTTTCCTTCACTTCGAGCACTTCGCAAGTCACGACCGCGCCCTTCTTGACGTCGCCCGGCTCGGCGAAGGGGTCGCCTTCGAGCTGCTTGACGCCAAGCGAGATGCGCTCCTTCTCGACATCGACATCGAGCACCACGGCCTTGACCATGTCGCCCTTCTTGAAGTTGTCGATGACCTGCTCGCCCGGAAGCTTCCAGTCGAGGTCCGAAAGATGGACCATGCCGTCGACGTCGCCGTCGAGACCAAGGAACAGACCGAACTCGGTCTTGTTCTTGACCTCGCCTTCGACGGTCGAACCGACCGGGAACTTCTCGACGAAGACTTCCCAGGGATTGCGCATGGTCTGCTTGAGACCGAGCGAGATGCGGCGCTTGACCGAATCCACTTCCAGCACCTGCACTTCGACTTCCTGCGAGGTCGAAACGATCTTGCCGGGGTGCATGTTCTTCTTGGTCCACGACATCTCGGAGACGTGGATCAGGCCTTCGATGCCCGGCTCGAGCTCGACGAACGCGCCGTAGTCGGTGATGTTGGTGACGCGGCCGGTGAAGCGGGCACCCAGCGGGTACTTGGCTTCGATGCCCTGCCACGGATCATCCAGCAGCTGCTTCATGCCGAGCGAGATGCGGTGCGTCTCGTGGTTGATCTTGATGATCTTGACCTTCACGGTCTGGCCGATGGTCAGCACCTCGGTCGGGTGGTTGACGCGGCGCCAGGCGATATCGGTCACGTGCAGCAGGCCGTCGATGCCACCGAGATCAACGAACGCACCGTAATCGGTGATGTTCTTGACCACGCCGTCGATCACCTGACCCTCTTCGAGGTTCTGCACCAGTTCCTGGCGCTGCTCGGCGCGGGTCTCTTCGAGAACCGTGCGGCGCGACACCACGATGTTGCCGCGGCGGCGGTCCATCTTGAGGATCTGGAACGGCTGCGAGTTGTTCATCAGCGGCGCAACGTCGCGGATCGGACGAATGTCGACCTGCGAGCGCGGCAGGAAGGCCACCGCACCGTCGAGGTCGACCGTGAAGCCGCCCTTGACCTGGTTGAAGATGACGCCGTTGACCTTTTCGTTGTTCTGGAACGCCTTCTCGAGCTTGCCCCAGCTCTCCTCGCGGCGCGCCTTGTCACGCGACAGCACGGCTTCGCCGAGCGCATTCTCGATGCGGTCGAGGAACACCTCGACTTCGTCGCCGACCTTGAGGTCGCTTTCGCGGCCGGGGCCGGCGAATTCGCGCAGCGCGACGCGGCCTTCGGTCTTCAGGCCGACGTCGATGACGGCCATGTCCTTCTCAATTGCAACCACCTTGCCCTTGATGACCGAGCTTTCCTGCAAATTGCCGCCGGCAAAGGACTCATCAAGCATCGCCGCGAAATCGTCGCGGGTCGGGGTGTAAGAAGACGCAGAATTCGAAACCATTTGATCTCCAGATGCGGAATCTCGCCGGCAGTTCGGGTTGATGGGCGCACCGCGCGTGAAGTGTCAGGGTTCCGCAAACCCTGACGACCGCTCATTGCAGGAGGTGCAACAGCGGGCCGGCAGCAAGACTGCACGTTCGGTACGTTTGAATGATCCGGAGCCTGATTAGGAAATATCGACTGCAAGACCTGGGAGCGGGCGTTCCTCCAGATGCGGCGAGGGCTCAAACCCGGCGCCGGCCCGCTCAGACACGATCTCGACAATGTCGATGGTGCTCCGAACGGCGCTGATATAGCCCCGGGGGCCATTTTGGGCAAGCCGGAAATGCCCGATTTACGGGCGGTTAAGGCCAATCGCGGCAGACCGCGCCCCGGACATGGCATCTCAACGCGCTGTTGACTGCGTCGGGCGAAATGCCCCGCCGGGGACCGCCCTGTGCCCCCGCCGTTAAGCAGCGCCCCATACGATAGCACCGTTTCAACAGGGGGACTTTCAGTGAAAAGCTTTGTGGTGCTGGCGGCGATCGCCGTCCTGACGATTGGAAATGCGATTGCCGGGATGCCCGGCGCGGTTTCGGCCGAGAACGGGACCTCGGCCAAGGCGGCGCAGCCGCTGCTGAGCATGGCCGAGCAGGAACTGCCGTTCGACCGCTACTGGTCCAAGAACTAATCCCAAGAAACGGATCCAACAGGCCTCAAATCGGCCCGGAGCGCGATGACCTCGTCATCGCGCTCTTTTTCTTTTCAGGGCCAGTTTCGGCCGGATCAGCGCCGGGCGCGCGCCGCCTCGACGATCGCGATGGCGGCGCGGACGCCGGCCTCGATGTCGAGGTTGGAATTATCCAGCGTATGGGCGTCCGCCGCCGGCCGCAGCGGCGCGATGGTCCGGTTCTGATCCCGCTCGTCGCGCTTGAGGATGTCGGCGAGCACGGCCTCCTCGTCGGCGTCCTCGCCGCGGGCGCGGGCTTCCAGGGTGCGCCGCCGCGCACGCACGCGGGGATCGGCGACCACGAAGATCTTCACGTCGGCATCGGGGCAGATCACGGTGCCGATGTCGCGTCCATCCAGCACCGCGCCGGGCGGATCGGCGGCGAACTGGCGCTGGAAGTTCACCAGCGCTTCGCGCACCTTGGGAAAGGCCGAGACAACGGACGCGCCCTCGCCGACCTTCTGGGTCTTCAGGATCGGATTGCCGAATTTCTCGGGATCGAGCTCGAGCGCGACGGCCACCGCCAGCATCTCATCATTGAGGTCGGCGCCCTGCGCCATCATCGCATAGGCAACCGCGCGGTAGATCACGCCGGTGTCGAGATGGCGATAGCCGTAGTGGTGGGCGAGCCGCTTGCCGAGCGTGCCCTTGCCGGAGGCGGCGGGTCCGTCGATGGCGATGATCATGCGAAGTCAGCTCCAAGCGAGCGCATCATCGGAATGAAGTCAGGGAAACTGGTTGCGATGAAGGCGGTGTCGTCGACCTTTACCGGCCGATCCGACGCGCAGCCCATCACCAGCGCCGACATCGCGATGCGATGATCCATGTGGGTGGCAACGAGACCGCCGCCCGGCACATGGCCGCGGCCCTCGACGATCAGATCGTCGCCGGACACCTCGACCTTGACGCCGTTGACGCGCAGCATATCCGCGGTGGCTTCGAGACGATCGGATTCCTTGACCCGCAGCTCCTGCAGGCCGCGCATGATCGTGGTGCCTTCGGCAAACGCAGCCGCAACCGCCAGCACCAGATATTCGTCGATCATCGACGGCGCGCGCTCCGGCGGCACCTCGACGCCCCTGAGCTTCGAGGCCCGCACGCGCAATTGCGCCATCGGCTCGCCGGCATCGCCGCGTACGTCGTTCTCCTCGATCGCCGCGCCCATTTCGCGCAGCGTGGTGAACAGGCCGGTGCGCAGCGGATTGGTCATCACGTCGGAGAACACGACGTCGGAGCCTTCGACGATCAACGCCGCGACGATCGGGAACGCCGCCGAGGACGGATCGGCGGGCACCACGACGTCCGCGCCGCGCAGCTCGGGCTCGCCGTTCAGCGTGATCCGGCGGCCATGGCTGCCTTCCTTGTCCGAAGTGATCTCGGCGCCGAAATGCTTCAGCATCAGCTCGGTGTGGTCGCGGCTTGCTTCCTGCTCGATCACGGTGGTGATGCCGGGCGCGGACAGGCCCGCCAAGAGCACCGCGGACTTGATCTGGGCCGAGGCGACCGGCGTCTTGTAGACGATCGGCACCGGATAACGGGCACCATGCAAGGTCAGCGGCAGCCGGCCGCCGGCCCCGATATCGCTGGTTCGGGCGCCCATCAGCTCCAGGGGGTCGAGAATCCGGCGCATCGGGCGCGAACGCAGCGAAGCATCGCCGTCGAAAATGGCCGCGATCGGACAGCCGGCCACCGCGCCCATCACCAGCCGACAGCCGGTGCCGGAATTGCCGAAATCAAGCGGGGCTGCGGGCTGGGCGAACCCGCCGACGCCGACGCCTGCGACCGACCAGGCAAACGGCGCCGTTCGCTCGACCCTGGCGCCCAGGGCGCGCATGGATTTGGCGGTATTGAGGACGTCCTCGCCCTCCAAAAGGCCGGAAATGCGGGATTCGCCCACCGAAAGCGCCCCCAGGATCAGGGCGCGGTGGGAAATCGATTTGTCGCCAGGAACGCGGACCTTGCCGGCCAGCGGGCCGCAGGCACGTGATTCCAGCGGGGTTTGGGTGTCGGAATGGGCCAAGATTGTGTCCTCTCGCGCCGCGGCAGGTATCACATAGGCAACACCGCGTCACGCGCCCGTCACTTGCGCGCAAACCGCTATTGACAGCGGCTGCTCAACTAGCCAAGTGAAGCACCGTTTTTCAGCAAAATTCTGGGATGACCACGTTGGCCAAGTCCGAGCTCGGAACCAAGCGCATTTGCCCGACCACGGGCAAGAAGTTCTACGACCTCAACAAAAATCCGGTGATTTCGCCCTACACCGGCGAGGTCGTGCCGATCGCGCCGGTCGCCCCGCCGCGGGGCCGCGGCGCGCCCGTAAACTCGCCGGCAACCGCAGCCGAGCCAGAGGCGGCCGAGACCGAAGAGATGGTCTCGCTCGAGGAGGCCGATGCCGAGGAGAACACCGGCAAGGTCAAGGCCCAGGTTCCCGAATCCGAGGACGATATCGAGGTCGATGAGACCATCGATGACGATGACGACGACGATTCGACCTTCATCGCCGACGAGGAAGAGGGCGATGAGGACGTGACCGACATCATTGGTGACGTCGGCGGTGATGAAGAGACTTGAGATCGGCGCCGATCTATGATCAACGGTGCTGCCGCGCGAGTCATCTAGGCCGCGCGGACCGGGATTGATCCCCCAGGATCATCCCACTGGATAAGGGGCCATAGCTCAGCTGGGAGAGCGCTTGCATGGCATGCAAGAGGTCGGCGGTTCGATCCCGCCTGGCTCCACCACGCTTCGCCCTTCGGGCTACGCGTGGCGCAGCCACGGGTTGCCCGAAGGGCGAAGACGGACGGCCAAGGGTTCTATTACCCATCCGGCTTCAATGGATGCGAATGTGGTACGTCTACATCCTCCGCAGCATCAATTTCCCTGATCAAGAATACGTTGGCGCCACCGAGGATCTGAAACGGCGGATTCCCGAGCACAACGCCGGCAAGTCGGCCCACACTTCAAAATTCAAGCCCTGGCAGCTCGTCTGGTACTGCGCATTTCCGGACAAGTACAAAGCCCTGGCATTCGAGAAGTATCTCAAATCTCACAGTGGCCGCGCCTTCGCCAAGAAGCGCCTCAGCCGCAGCCCCCGCCCCTACTCCCCCAACACCGCATTCAGCCGATCACGCAGCGCGACGATCTCATCCTTCATTGCCAGCAGTTCGCCGACCGTACAGTCCGAGGCCGCGAGGATCGATTGCGGGACGGCTTTGGCCTTTTCGCGCAGCGCGTGGCCTTGCGGCGTCAGCGCGATCAGCACCACGCGCTCGTCTTCGGTGCTGCGGGTCCGCTTGACCAGCTCGGCCGCTTCCAGCCGTTTCAGCAGCGGCGTCAGCGTGCCGGAATCCAGGAACAGCCGCTCGCCGAGGTCCTTCACCGGCACGTCGTCGCGCTCCCACAACGCCAGCATCACCAGATACTGCGGATAGGTCAGCCCGAGCCGGTCGAGCAGCGGCTTGTAGACCCGGTTGAAGGCGTGCGCGGTCGAATAGACCGCAAAGCAGATCTGGTTGTCGAGCCGCAGCGCCTGATCCGCCGCCGTCTGTTTCCTGACCATGACTGTCATCGAATCCATCTCGTTTCCGGGTCATTCTGGGCTCACGGGACCGAGGATTCAATTGCGAACAATTAAATGTGAGGCCGCGCAATTTATATTGCGCGCAATTCGATTGCGTGCAATACGTTGACTGTCGAATTTCAAACCCAAGCCCAAAACCAAGGGAGACCACGATGTCTGTGAACGTGCTCTACAAGACCAGCGCCAAGGCAACCGGCGGCCGCGACGGCCATGCGGCAACGCTCGACGGCGCGCTCGACGTCAAGCTCACGACCCCGAAGGAACTCGGTGGCGGCGGTGGCGCCGGCAACAATCCGGAGCAGCTGTTCGCGGCCGGCTATGCCGCCTGCTTCATCGGCGCGATGAAGTTCGTGGCCTCGCAGGGCGGCCCCAAGGTTCCCGCCGACGCCGCGGTGACCTCGACGGTCGGCATCGGCCCGCGCTCGGAAGGCGGCTTCGGCCTCGCGGTCGACCTCGCAGTCTCGCTGCCCGGCCTGTCCCGCGCGGATGCCGAAGCGCTGGTCGAGAAGGCCCACCAGGTGTGCCCCTATTCCAACGCGACCCGCGGCAATGTCGACGTCAAGCTGACCGTCGTCTAATCCACCGCTTGCCAATAGTCCGCCACGCCTGCCGCGTGGCGGACTATTGTGTTTCAGACAGTCATTGCATGTCAGATGCCAGCTCGCTTGCGAACGCCCGCTGCATGGGCCTGCGCCGACGGGAGCATTGCTGCCTCGCCTGAAGACCGTTAGCTCTGGGACCGCATTTTCCGATCCCAACTGAGCGAAGGTTGTTTCCATGAATACCCCAGCGGCTGCGGGCGCGATGACCGGACTGCGCGTGATCGATCTGACACGCGTGCTCGGCGGCCCGTATTGCACCCAGATTCTCGCCGACCACGGCGCCGACGTGATCAAGGTCGAGCCGCCCGCCGGCGACGAGGTGCGCGAGTGGGGCCCTCCCTTCCATGAGGAAGACGCGGCCTATTTCGTCGGCATCAACCGCAACAAGCGCTCGATCGGCCTCGACCTCGCCTCCGAGGGCGGCCGCGCGGTGCTGATGAAGATGCTCGAGAGCGCCGACGTGCTGATCGAGAATTTCAAGCCGGGCACGCTCGACAAATGGGGCATCGGCAACGACGTGCTGCGCGCGAAGTTTCCGCGCCTCGTGCATTGCCGGATCTCCGGCTTCGGCGCCGACGGCCCGCGCGGCGGCAATCCCGGCTATGACGCGATCATTCAGGCGATGACCGGCATGATCGCAGCGACCGGCTCGCCGGAGAGCGGCCCGATGCGGATCGGCGTGCCGCTGGTCGATATCACGACTGGTCTTTATGCCGCGATCGGCATCCTGATGGCGCTGTCGGAGCGGCAGCGCTCCGGGCTCGGCCAGTTCATCGAGACCACGCTGTACGAGACCGGGCTTGCGATCATGCATCCGCACACCGCGAACTACTTCATGCATGGCAAGCCCCCGTCGCTCACCGGCAACGAGCATCCGAACCTCGTGCCTTACGCGATCTTCCCGACCAAGACCGACAACATCTTCATCGGCGTCGGCAATGACGGCACCTTCCGCAAGCTCGCCAAGGAAGTCGGCAAGCCTGAGCTCGGCACCGATCCGCGCTTTGCCCGCAACAAGGACCGCATCGCCAACCGCGATGCGCTGCGCCTCGAGCTGGCTGCTGTGTTCAGCCAGCACGAGGCCGAGCCGCTCTGCAACCGGCTGCTCGCCGCCGGCTTGCCGGCCGGCCCGGTGCAGAAGATCGACCAGGCGCTGACCAACCCGCACACGATCCATCGCGGCGATGTCATCGAGAAGGATTGGTACAAGGGCGTCGCCTCGCCGATCCGCCTCGAGCGCACCAAGCCGAGCCTGCGCCGCACGCCGCCGAAATTCAGCCAGCACGCTGCGGAGGTGCTCGGCGAGTTCGGCTACTCCAGGGATGAGATCAATGGCCTGGTCGACAAGGGCGTGGTCTGCGGTCCGCAGCGCAAGCGCTGACGCGTCCATCCGTTAACCCTGCGGTGCAGCGACGCGTCTGGCGCTGCACCGCACGACGCCGGCTGCGATCTTCGCCTTTTTTACCGCTTCCCTTTGTCGCGGCTTCCCCCCTACGATGGCTTTCGTTTATACGGTCATTTGAACGTCATCCGGCGCTGATAACGCGCGCAACGAAAGATGACGTTCCAACCGGGAGGGGCTTTGATGATTTTTCGACGATTGGGCGCTGCTGCTGTCGCCGCTGCTACGCTTGCATTCGCGTCGCCTGCATTTGCGGTGACCGAGATTCAGTGGTGGCACGCGATGACCGGCGCCAACAATGACGTCATCGTCAAGCTGGCCAACGACTTCAACGCCTCGCAGTCCGACTACAAGGTGATCCCGACCTACAAGGGCGGCTATGCCGACACCATGAATGCCGGCATCGCGGCATTCCGCGCCGGCAACGCGCCGCACATCATGCAGGTGTTCGAGGTCGGCACCGCGACGATGATGGCCGCCACCGGTGCCGTGAAACCGGTCTACAAGCTGATGGCCGATGCCGGCGAGAAATTCGATCCGAGCGTCTATCTGCCCGCGATCACCGGCTACTACTCGACCTCGAAGGGCGAGATGCTGTCGTTCCCCTTCAACTCGTCGTCGACCGTGATGTGGGTCAATCTCGACGCGCTGAAGAAGGCCAACATCGCGGAGATTCCGAAGACCTGGCCGCAAGTGTTCGAGGACGCCAAGAAGCTCAAGGCGGCCGGCTACACCACCTGCGGCTTCTCCGGCTCGTGGGTCACCTGGGTCAATCTCGAGCAGCTGTCGGCCTGGCACAACGTGCCGCTCGCCAGCAAGGCCAACGGCCTCGACGGCTTCGACACCGTGCTCGAATTCAACGGCCCGCTGCAGATCAAGCATCTCGAGAACCTGGTCGAGCTGCAAAAGGACAAGACCTACGACTATGCCGGCCGCACCAACACCGGCGAAGGCCGCTTCACCTCGGGCGAATGCCCGATCTACCTGACCTCGTCGGCGTTCTTCGGTAACGTCAAGGCGCAGGCCAAGTTCAACTTCACCGCGGCGCCGATGCCGTATTATCCCGACGTCAAGGGCGCACCGCAGAACTCGATCATCGGCGGCGCCTCGCTCTGGGTGATGGGCGGCAAGTCGGCCGAGGAATACAAGGGCGTGGCCAAGTTCCTGACCTTCCTGTCGGACACCGACCGCCAGGTCTGGATCCACAAGGCCTCGGGCTATCTGCCGATCACCAAGGCCGCCTACGCCAAGGCCAAGGCAGAGGGCTTCTACAAGGACCAGCCCTACCTCGAGACCCCGCTGCTCGAGCTCACCAACAAGGAGCCGACCGAGAACTCCCGTGGTCTGCGCCTCGGCAACATGGTGCAGCTGCGCGACATGTGGTCGGAGGAGATCGAGCAGGCACTGGCCGGCAAGAAGACCGCCAAGCAGGCGCTGGACTCCGCCGTCGAGCGCGGCAACCAGATGCTGCGGCAGTTTGAAAAGACCGCCGTCCACTGACATGATGTCGTGAGACTTCAACCGGCAGGCCGCACGCGCGGCCTGCCCTTTCTTCCGAGATCATGCAAAAGCAAGCGATTTTCCAATCAAAGCTGTTGCCTTACGCGCTGGTTGCCCCGCAACTCGCGATCGTCCTGATCTTTTTCTACTGGCCGGCCGCGCAGGCGGTGATCCAGTCGTTCCTGCTGCAGGACGCCTTCGGCCTGTCCACCAGCTTTGTGTGGTTCGACAACTATCTCGAGCTGTTCAAGGACCCGGCGTATTTCGCCGCGATCATCCGGACCTTCGCATTCTCGTTTGCGATCGCGGTGTCCTCGCTGTCGTTCGCGTTGCTGCTCGCGGTCATGGCCGACAAGCCGCTGCGCGGCTCGACGCTCTACCGCACGCTGCTGATCTGGCCCTATGCCGTCGCCCCGCCGGTGGTCGGCGTGCTCTGGGTGTTCATGCTGCATCCCTCGCTCGGCGTGCTGTCGCGCTATCTGCGCGCCATGGGCGTTGACTGGAATCCGCTGCTCAACGGCGACCAGGCGGCGGCCCTGATCATCCTCGCCGCGGCGTGGAAGCAGATCTCCTACAATTTCCTGTTCTTCCTCGCCGGCCTGCAGAGCATCCCGAAGAGCGTGATCGAAGCCGCGGCGATCGACGGCGCCCGCCCGATGCGGCGGTTCTGGACCGTGATCTTCCCGCTGCTGTCGCCGACCATCTTCTTCCTGCTGGTCATCAACATCGTCTACGCCTTCTTCGACACTTTCGGCATCATCGACACCATGACCCGCGGCGGCCCCGGCAAGGCGACCGAAACGCTGGTCTACAAGGTCTATACGGATGGCCTGCTCGGCGGGAACCTCGGCTCGTCGGCGGCGCAGTCGGTCATCCTGATGGTCATCGTCATCGTGCTGACGGGCATTCAGTTCCGCTTCGTCGAACGCAAGGTGACCTACTGATGGTCGAGGAGGAGGGCTTCCAGCGCTATCTGGCTCACGCCATCCTGTGGATCGGGATCGCGATCGTCGCCTTCCCGGTGTATCTGGCGATCGTCGCCTCGACCCAGGACAACGCCGTCATCGCCAACGGCCAGATGTCGCTGTTGCCCGGCGGCCATTTCTTCGAGACCTACTACCAGACGCTGTTTGTCGGCACGAGCGGCTCGACCCGCGAGCCGGTGCTCAACATGATGCTGAACTCGCTGGTCATGGCGCTGTTGATCGCGGTCGGCAAGATCGCGATCTCGATCATCTCGGCCTATGCGATCGTGTATTTCCGCTTTCCGTTCCGGATGGCGATCTTCTGGATCATCTTCATCACCCTGATGCTGCCGGTCGAGGTGCGCATCTATCCGACCTACAAGATCGTCGCCGATCTGCATCTGCTCGACAGTTACGCAGGCCTGTCGCTGCCGCTGATTGCATCCGCCACCGCGACGCTGCTGTTCCGGCAGTTCTTCATGACGGTGCCAGATGAATTGCTGGAGGCCTCGCGGATCGACGGCGCCGGCCCGTTCCGCTTCTTCTGGGATACGCTGCTGCCGCTGTCGCGGACCAACATGGCCGCGCTCTTCGTGATCCTGTTCATCCTCGGCTGGAATCAATATCTCTGGCCGCTGTTGATCACCACGCGTGACGACATGCAGACCATCCAGGTCGGCATCCGCAAGATGATCACCACGACCGATGCGCTGACCGAATGGCCGATCGTGATGGCGACCGCGCTGCTCGCGATGCTGCCGCCGGTGTTCGTCGTCGTCGTGATGCAGAAACTGTTCGTGCGCGGATTGGTGGAGACGGAGAAGTAATGGCCAACGTCACGCTGCGCAGCGTCCGCAAGACCTATCCCGGCGGCTTCGAGGCCATCAAGGGCGTCGATGTCGACGTCGGCGACGGCCAGTTCTGCGTGCTGGTCGGGCCCTCCGGCTGCGGCAAGTCCACCTTGCTGCGCATGGTCGCCGGACTCGAGACCATCACCGGCGGCGAGATCGACATCGGCGGCCGCGTGGTCAACCAGGTCGAGCCCGCCGATCGCGACATCGCGATGGTGTTCCAGAACTACGCGCTCTATCCGCATATGAGCGTCTACAACAACATGGCCTACGGCCTGCGCAACCGCGGCATGGCCGAGGCCGAGATCAGGACCCGGGTCGAGGAAGCCGCGCGCGTGCTCGAGCTGTCGCCGATGCTGGAGCGCAAGCCGCGGCAGCTCTCCGGCGGCCAGCGTCAGCGCGTCGCGATGGGCCGCGCCATCGTGCGCCAACCGAAAGTGTTTCTATTCGACGAGCCGCTGTCGAACCTCGACGCCAAGCTGCGCATCGCGATGCGAGTCGAGATCCGCAAGCTGCAGCGTCGGCTCAACACCACATCGATCTACGTCACCCACGACCAACTCGAGGCGATGACGCTGGCCGACATCCTGGTGGTCATGAATGGCGGCCAGGTCGAGCAGATCGGCAATCCGCTCGACATCTACCAGAAGCCGGCGACCACCTTCGTTGCCTCCTTCATCGGCGCGCCGCCGATGAACCTGATGCCGCTGCGCTCGGACGAGCTGACCTCCCAGATATCGGGCGCCGACGGCGCCGGCATCGTCGGGATCCGGCCGGAGGACTTCGTCATCACCAGCGAGACCGCCTCCGGCGGTGTCGCGCTCGACCTGACGGTCGAGGCGATCGAGCATGTCGGCGCCGAGACCTTCGTCTATGGCAGCCGCCAGCGCGAGGAGCAGGGCATCGCCGCCAATCCGGGCGAGCTGCCGCCGGGCGAGGTGATCGTCCGGGTTCCCGGCGCCACCGGCCCCGCCATCGGTGAGCGGATCCGGGCAGTGGCCCCGCGGGACAAACTGCATCTTTTTACCGCCGATGGCCGGAAGCGGGTCGCGGGGTAACCGATCGAGAAGAATTTGCCCTCATGTTGCGGGCGTTTAGGCTGGTTTCGGGGCTGCTTGAACGCTATCCAGTTCGCCCCCATATCCCTCACTGACCGGAGGCCAGACGGCCCGCCGGTTGCATGGGGCGCCGCAAGGGCCCCTCAAAGTCGCTTCGAGAGGACTTTGTAATGTCTCGTGTTCCATCGTTGTCCAGTCCGTTCCTTCTGGGATTCGACGAGATCGAGCGTGCGCTCGACCGCGTCGTAAAGGGCGCCGACGGCTATCCTCCGTACAATATCGAGCGGTGCGACCGGTCCAACGGGCAGCCTGAAAAGCTGCGCATCACGTTGGCGGTGGCGGGCTTCACCCGTGACCAACTCGATGTAACTATTGAGGAAAATCAGCTCGTCATCCGCGGCCGCCAGCAGGACGACAAGGCTCGGCAATACATCCATCGCGGCATTGCCGCGCGCCACTTCCAGCGCACTTTCGTGCTGGCGGAGGGGATGCAGGTGCTGGGCGCGGATCTGAAGAACGGGCTGTTGTCGATCGACCTGGCCAGGCCAGAACCTGAACGGGTCATTAAGACAATCGCTATCAATGAGCACGAATAATAGAAACAACGAGCGGACTCGACCGCTTATCTGACTGAGGAGTCGAGACCATGAGTGAAGCGAGTATCATCTACCAATCCGACAGCGTCACGCCGGAAGCACTGGCTCATCTGGGCGAGGGTCATATCGCCTATGTGAAGCAGGTCCGTTCCGAGGACGTGCCCGACCTCTTTCCGCAGGCGCCCAAGATCGCGCCCGGCCTCAAGCTGTTTGCACTGCATGCCGCCGACGGCACGCCGATCATGCTGACCGACAGCCGCGAAGCCGCGATCGCCAACGCCTGGAGCAACGAGTTGCAGGCCGTCAGCGTCCACTGACGCACGGCTGAAGCATCCGCGAATACAGATGCGCGGGCATGCCTCGACACCGAGGCGGCCCGCGCATTTTTTTATGACGATGTTGTCGATGGAGTGAGCAGCGGCCCCATGCTGAGCTGCACCTCGCCGGGAACGCCATAGTCGCGCATCAACATGCGGTTGTTGCGCAGCCCGCAAGCCTCCCGCTGCACCACGAACATCCAGAGCGCGTGACCGGCTTCCCGCACCAGGGTGCGCCGCGCCTGCTGCCTTGCTTCGGCGTTCGGGTGAGCAGCATCGAACTCGCGCAATTTGGCGAGCGCCTGTTCCAGTGCGCGGCCCATGCGCCCGAGCGCGCTCGCACTTTCTTCGGCGAGCTCGTAAGCAAGAACGTCGACTGGAACGCGATCGAGACGAAAATCGCGGGACATCGGTTATCCCCTGGGTCGCATGCGCAACATGCGCCCACTGTCTTCGTCGGCGCTCCAATGTCAATGGACGCCCGATCATTCGATCACGGTCTGTCGTGCTCCTCGGAAATGTCCTTGTTGGTGTAGTCGGGCATCAACGCGGTTGCGACAATGCTGACCACCGCGCAGAACAGAATGTAGAGCGCGATCACGTAGCCGGAACCGGTCGCGGCCAGCAGCGCCGTGGCGATCAAAGGTGCCGGTCCGCCCGATATGACCGAGGAGAGCTGGTAGCCGATCGAGCAGCCGCTGTAGCGCAGCCGCGGCGTGAAGCATTCGGCGATCAGCGCCGCTTGCGGGCCATACATCAGGTCGTGCGGCACGAATGACAGCACGATGGCGATGAAGATCAGCGCGGGCGCAGCCGTGTTCAGCATGCCGAAATAGGCGAAGCCGAACAGCCCGGTCAGGACCGAGCCGATCAGATACATCCGCTTGCGCCCGATGCGATCCGACAAATGCCCGGCCAACGGGATGGTAACGAGCGAGACGAGACCGGCACAGATCAGGCAGATCAGCAGGAAGTCGCGGTCTTGATGGATGACCTGGGTGCCGTAAGCGAACACGAAGGCGAGATAGATATAAGCCGGCGCCTGTTCGGCCATCCGCGCCAGTGCCGCGAGGATGATCGATCGCGGCTGCCTCCTGATCACCTCGATGACCGGAACGCGCGCGACGCGATTCTCGGCCACGATCCGGCGGAACGTCGGCGTCTCCATGATGCCGAGTCGGATGTAGAGCCCGATCGCGATCATCACGAGGCTGAGCAGGAACGGAATGCGCCAACCCCAAACCAGGAACTGGTCGCCGGATATCCGGCTGAACACCAGCACCGCGATGTTTGCCAGCAGCAACCCGGCGGGGCCGCCGAGTTGCGGCCACGAGGTGATGAAGCCGCGGTGCTGATTGGTTCGCGCCCACTCCATTGAGAGCAGCACCGAGCCGCCCCACTCACCGCCAACGCCCACACCCTGGAGGAAGCGAATGACGGTCAGGATGACGGCACCCCAGATACCGATCTGGTTATAGGTGGGGACGAGGCCGACCGCCGCGGTGGCAAGCCCGGTCAACAGCAGCGTGGCGATCAGCGTCGCCTTGCGGCCGATCCGATCGCCATAGTGGCCGAAGATCGCGGCGCCGATCGGCCGTGCGATGAAGCCGACCGTGTAGATGGCGAATGCCTCCAGCACGCCAACCAGGGGATCGGACTTCGGAAAGAACAGCTTGCCGAAGACCAGACCGGTCACCGTGCTGTAGAGCAGAAAGTCGTACCATTCGATGGTCGTGCCGACCGTGCTGGCGATCAACGCGCGACGCAATTGCGCCTGGTGCTCGGCTTCCGGCAGCGGGGCGATTGCAATGTCCAATGTCGTCATTGTGCATCTCCCTGGCCGACATATTCGGCCTTCTGGAATGCGTTGCGTCACCGTCCACGGCGATGGACGATGCTATCGATGCCCGTTTGCTAGTTTGGTTGGGGCGGCGCCGCTCATGCGCGGGTCGTACCCATGCAGGGCCTCAGGAAGCCGGTCCCTGGATTGCGAGCGGCACAACCGATCGCCATCGCGGGAGTACGACATCCCTTATGACACGGTCTTGCAAGCCGAAATCTAGCCCTCCGGTCCGCCCGGTAAATTCGACCTTGGTCTGCCTCAACTCCCTGAAAGCTCAGGTCAGCCGCGCGCGGATGTCCGGCTTCAGCACCTTGCCGACCTTGGAGCGCGGCAGGTCGTCCCAGACCTCGATCTGCTTCGGGGTCTTGATGCTGCCGATCTGCTGCTTGACGAACGCTGCCAACGCCGTCGCATCGACGGTGTGGCCGGCGCGCGGCTGCACCACGGCAACGATGCGCTCGCCCCATTTGTCGTCGGGTAGACCTATGACCGCGCAATCCTGCACCGCTGCGTGGGCGCGCAACGCATTCTCGACCTCGATCGAGTAAACGTTGAAACCGCCGGTGATGATCATGTCCTTGGCGCGGTCGACGATATAGAGGTAGCCGTCGCTGTCGATGTAACCGATGTCGCCGGTGTGGTGCCAGCCATGCGCCGAGGCTTCGCGCGTGGCCTCCGGGTTCTTGTAATAGCCTTCCATCACCAGCGAACCGCGCACCACGATCTCGCCGCGCGATCCCGCCGGCAGCAGCTTGCCGTCGCCGTCCATGATGCCGGCCTGCACCAGCGGGCCGATCCGCCCCGCGGACGCAAGACGCTCCATCGCGATGCTGCCGTCCGCATTGTAGTGATCGGCCGGCGCCATCATCGAGATCATCATCGGCGCCTCGGTCTGACCGAACAGCTGCGCCATCGGCCCGATCCGTTTCAAGGCTTCCGCAAGCCGCGTCGCCGAGATCGGCGCCGCGCCGTACCAGAAGCATTGCAATGAGCTGCGATCGGCCGCGTCGAGCCCGGGATGATCGAGCAGCATGTAGATCACGGTCGGCGGCAGGAACGTGTGCGTGACGCGGTAGCGCTCGATCAGCGTCAGGAACTCGCCGATGTCAGGGTGGTGCATGATCACGACGCGGCCGCCCAGCGTCATGATCGGAAAACACAGCACGCCGGCGGCGTGCGTCAGCGGTGCCAGCGCGAGATAGATCGGGCGACCCTTGAAGGGGTAGCCCATCAAGGTCAGCGCGGTCATCGCCTCGATGTTGCGGCCCGAGAGCATGACACCCTTGGGCTTGCCGGTGGTGCCGCCGGTGCCCGGGATCATCGCGAGATCGTCGATCGTGTCGCGCTGATAGAGATCGTCGGCGAGCCCAGAGAGCCAGCGGTCGAACGACGGCGCGAACGGCAGCTCGGCATCGAGACAGACCAGCGCGCGCAGTTTCGGCAGATCCTGCCTGACGGCCTCGACCATCGAGGCGAAGCTCGAATGAAACAGCAGCAGGTTGCAATCGAACTGATCGAGGATGAACTTGTTCTCGGCCGCCTCGTTGCGCGGATTGATCGGACACCATACCGCGGCGGCGCGCGAGATCCCGAACACGCAGGCAAACGCGAGCGGATCGTTGCCGGAGAGGATCGCGACCTTGTCGCCGGGCGCGATGCCCGATCGCTCGAGCCCGCGCGCGATCCGGTAGCTCAGCTTTTGCACGTCGCCATAGCTGAGGTCGCGTCCGTCCATGGTGAGGCACGGCGCGTCGGCACCGAGCGAGGCACCCTTGTCGAGATAATCGATGAAGCGCATGGCGGGTCTCGCGAGAGGGGGCGGGTGACGCGCGACTGCGTCACCCGCGGGTAGAGCGTTTTCGAGCAAATTGGATGCGGGCCCGTTTGACGAAAACGCTTCAGGGAACGGAGTGTCGAGCCCCGACCCGATCGGGGCTCGAGCTCAATCGTGCACGGTCAGGACCGGCTTGCCGACCAGGCCGAAGCTGCGCAATTGACCGAGCAGCTCGTGATGGCCGAACGCCTGGCAACCGGAAGCGAAGCCGACGCGCTTGGGCGGCTGCTGCAGCAGATACGCTGCGGCAAAAGCCTGCATCAAGCCGGTCTGCTTGTAGTTGCTGTTGCCGTAGATGACGCAGTGCGCGCGCCCGAGCGGGCCGGAGGCATACACCGAATCCATCGACTTGTTGACGCGCGGGTTCTCGCGCGGCGGCATGGTGTTCATCACGCCGGCAGCGGTCTGTGCCAAGGCGGCGTAGCGTTCGTCGGGCTTCATGTCCTTGGTCGCCTCCAGCGCGGCAGCGACGATCTGCGGCACGCCCAGCATCAGCGCGCGGTTGAACACGCCGCCGAGCACCTTGACGTTGGCGACGCGCGGATCGCGCTTGAACCACACCGGGTGCGAGGTGCCGCCCCAGGGCAGCGCCAGCGCCAGCTCGTGCTGGCCGGGGATCGCGAGGTTGTAGAGTCCTGCATCGGGCTGATGCTCGACGTACTTGTTCTGCTCGAGATAGTAGGCCTTGGCCATCGCAGCGTTGACCAGGATGGTCTGCGTCGAGGCGATAGTCGGGCTGCCGCCCCAGAACACGGCGATATCCAGGGTGTCGAGGCCGGGCGTTTCCAAGCACAGCTGCGCGGCGATCTCACCGGTGGTGTACATCTGTGCGATGCCCGGCGCGAGCAGCAGGCCGGCATTGGCGAACTTGGTGCCGAACTCCTGTTCGAGCGTGATCAGCCAGTCCTGCTCGCCGGTCGTGTCGGTGTAGTGGCACTTGGCCGCGAGGCAGGCCTGCACCACCTCGACTCCGAACTTGGCGAACGGGCCGACGGTGTTGAGCACCACCGAGGCGCCCTTGAACAATTCGGTCAGCGCGGCCGTGGTGTGCGGCACCGTCACCACCTCATAATCGGCAGTCTCGATGCCGGCCACGTTCGACTTCATCGCGGCGTTGAGCTTGTCGGCGCTGCGGCCGGCGGCGATGAAGGGGATGTTGTACTCGCGCAGATATTCGCAGACCAGCCGGCCGGTGTAGCCGGACGCGCCATAGACGATGACGGGCTTCTTCTCGCTCATTGCGTTCCTCCGAAATGCTTGTTGTCGGCGTTGTTGCTACATGCCCATGCCGCCATCGACCGGCAGGCCGATGCCGGTGATGAAGCGGGCATCGTTCGAGCACAGGAACACCGCGGCGTCGGCGATGTCGGTGACCTCCGCGAGCTTGCCGAGCGGCGTCTGCTCCACCACCGAACCGACCGCGGCATTGACGTCGGGCGCGAGGCCAATCTTCACGATGTCATTGGCGAGCTGCAGGCCCATGTCGGTCGGAATCAGGCCGGGATAGATGCAGTTGACGCGCACGCCATAGCCGAGCTTGCCGGCTTCCATCGCGCCGACACGGGTCATGCGGTCGACCGCGGATTTGGTGCCGGAATAGACGGCTATGCTCGGGAAGGCGATCGTCGCAGCAACCGAGGCGATGTTGACCACAGCACCACCCTTGCCTGCGGCGCCGCCGGGACGCATCGCGCGGAAGGCGTGCTTCATGCCGAGCACGGTGCCGACGATGTTGACGTCGCACATCCGCCGCGCGTCCTCGGCCTTGATGTCGGCGACCAGCGAGGTGATCTCGATGCCGGCATTGTTGATCAGGATGTCGAAGCCGCCGAGGGTTTCAACGGTCGCGGCGGCGGCGCGCTCCCATTGCGCATCGTCGGTGACGTCGAGTTTGGCAAAGCCGGTCTTCACACCGGCCTTGGCGATCTCGGCGGCGGTGGCCTTGCCGGCATCGTCGAGAATATCGCCGATCATGACCGCGGCGCCGGAGCGCGCCAGTGCCTGCGCGATCGCCGCGCCAATCCCCCGGGCGCCGCCGGTGACCAGGGCTTTCCTGCCTTCAAGGCTCTTCCCACTCATGACGTAGTCCTCCCTTTGCTTGCTGATTGATGGTGCTGCGGACTGGAGGCAGCGCGGCCCGGGGCGCTTTGCGCATTTGGAGCGCATTGGTGGTCGCGGCCGGCGTCGGCGGGGCGCAGCATGAGCGCGCCCGGCGGTGCATTTCCTCCTGTTTTATCGATAGGTCAGCCGTCTTGACGGTTGTCCAAATTATTGAGCCAACCCTCGTCCAGGAACTTGACACTTGTCAAGCCTGAATTTGACAAGTGTCAAAGAGGATGCTGTGAAGGGATGGAGCACGCCGCGGTCGCCGCGGTATAAGTTGCTGAAGGGAAGAAGCAGAGGATAGGCACCGGATGGCGCGGCAAGCGACAGGAGCGGCCCAGCGTGTCGCCGTAGCGGCCGAGACGCTGCGCGACGAGAAGTTCAACGCACGGCGCATCGAGCTTGCGGAGGCCGCGCTTGAGACGCTTGGCGAACTCGGCTTCGCGCGCACCAGCCTGCGCGAGATCGCGCAGAACTCCGCCTTCACGCACGGCGTGTTTCACTACTACTTCAGCGACAAGCTCGATCTGATCTGCTGCTGCGTGCGTCACTACAAGGCGAAATGCGTGACGCGCTATGACGAGGTGGTGACGACGGCACGAAGCCGCGACGAATTGACCGAAGGCTTCCTCGCCAAGCTCGCGGCCACGCTCGAGACCGAAGCGCGCATGCACCGGCTCTGGTACGATCTGCGCTCGCAGGCGATGTTCGAGCCGGCGTTTCGCAAGGACGTGCTCGAGATCGACAAGAGCCTGGAAGCGATGATCTGGCGCATCGCCACGCGCTACGCCGAACTCGGCAACAAGCGGCCGGCATCGTCACCGGCGGCGCTCTACGCGTTGTTCGACGGCCTGTTCCAGAGCGCGCTGCTCAGGTATCTCGCAGATGACAAGAAAGCCGTTCCGGACCTGCTCGACGAGGTTCGTCGTTTGCTGCCGACGATCTGCTGAAGCGTTCGACGGCATCGACAGCGCGTTGGCGTGCGCCATCGCGTGACGAGCAGGCTATATCTTGATGACAGTTGCGCGAACGATTTCGCTGACGCCGATGATTACGCCGCGCTCGCCGGCGGCAGCGCGAGCACCGAGTAGATCGCTTGAGCGTCGCGCGAGGCGCGCAGCTTCTTGGCGACGTCCTGGTCACGCAGCAGGCGGGCAATGCGCGCCAGCGCCTTGAGGTGGTCGGCGCCGGCGCCTTCGGGCGCCAGCAGCAGGAAGATCAGATCGACCGGCTGGCCGTCCATCGCTTCGAAATCGATCGGGCGCTCGAGGCGGGCGAAGAAGCCGAACAGCTTCTCGAGCTTCGGCAGCTTGCCGTGCGGAATGGCAACGCCATAGCCGACCGCGGTGGTGCCGAGCTTCTCGCGCTGCAGCAGCACTTCAAAAACGGCGCGCTCGTTCTGCCCGGTCAACGCCGATGCGCGCGCGGCGAGTTCCTGCAGCGCCTGCTTCTTGCTGATGACTTTCAAAGCCGGCAGTATCGCCTCGGGTGCGACCAAATCGGTAATCGGCATTGGGACGTTCCGAGGTGAATGACCGTCAGGTTGCGAAATGAGCTTTACAGCGGCGGCGTCAAGAAGTTGAGGTGGGATGCGGGCTTAGCCCGGGTCCAGCTGGCAGGGCTTCTACTCCAACGTATCGGCGGTGCCAACACCTGCGAACCCTGTTCCGCCCCCCTTATTCCCGGAGGCGGCGGACCATAAGCAGGGCTGGCTTCTAACGTCAATGCCATCGGACAACTATCCTCAGGGGCTCACCGCGGGCGGATCGACCCAGCCGACATTGCCGTCCGTGCGGCGGTATATGATGTTCAACCGGCCACTGCCGCCATGCTGGAACACCAGGCAGGAGGCGCCGGACAGATCGAGCTCCATCACGGCTTCGCTGACCGACAGCCGCTTCAGCGCGGTGGTTGCCTCGGCAATGATCACGGGGCTGTATTCGGTGACCTCGTCCTCGTTCTCGGGCGCCTCGATCACGTAGCTCGGCGCGTCGAGCCCTGCGCCGTTCAATTCGGCAAGTGCTGCGGTCGCAGCGTAAGTCTTGCGGGCGGAGCGGTCCTTGAGCCGGCTCTTGTAGCGGCGCAGGCGCTTCTCGATCATCAGGAGCGCAGCATCGGCGCTGGCATAGGCGTCGGCGGCGTTGGATTCGGCTTCCAGCGTGATGCCGGAATCCAGATGCAGCGCGCAGTCGGTTCGGAAGCCGAAGCCATCCTTGCTCAGCGTGATGTGACCGGAATAGTTGCCATCAAAATACTTTCGCAGGACCTCGTCGGTGCGGTCGCTGACGCGCGCCCGAAGCGCCTCGCCGATGCTGATGCTCTTTCCCGAGATACGAAGGGTCATTTGATGCCTCAATTGCTGGATGCCTCGATCACTCTTGCAGGAGCATGATGTTTGCTGGGCTTCCGGTCACCTCCCTGTCTGGACGACGCTTTACCTGGAGATTGAGACTATTCCGATTTGGCGCGAACGCAACGAGCGCATGGCCCGCTCCGTACTCCGACGGGGGATGCTCAAGAAGTAACCTAAACGGGGGCTGTATCGCGCGAGCGGTCGGGCGAGGAGGCAGGAGCCGAGAGGGCATTACCGAGCATGCTCTGTTTGTCACGGCGGCGCTGCACCGAGGATGGTATCCGCATCGCCTCGCGATATTTCGCGACGGTGCGGCGGGCAATATCAATGCCCGAGGCGCGCAAACGTTCCACGATCGTGTCGTCGGACAGGATCGCCGACGGCGCCTCGCCGTCGATCAACTGCTTGATGTGGTGACGCACCGCTTCGGCCGAATGCGCCTCGCCGCCGTCGGCGGACGCGATCGACGCGGTGAAAAAATACTTCAATTCAAAACTGCCGCGATTGGTCGCCATGTATTTGTTGGCGGTGACGCGCGACACCGTCGATTCATGCATCTGGATCGCGTCCGCGACCGCTTTCAGATTGAGCGGCCGCAAATGCGCGACGCCATAGGTGAAGAAGCCGTCCTGCTGGCGCACGATTTCGGTCGCGACCTTCAGGATGGTGCGGGCGCGCTGATCGAGCGCGCGCACCAGCCAGGTCGCGTTCTGCAGGCAGTCGGTGAAGTAGGATTTATCACCGTCCTTGCGGATCGTCTTCGACAGCTCAGAGTAATAGGTCTGGTTGACCAGCACGCGCGGCAGAGTGTCGCTGTTGAGTTCGACATGCCAGCCACCGTCGGGACCCGGACGCACATAGACGTCGGGCACCATGGTCTGTGTCCGCGAGGTGCCGAACTTCAGCCCGGGTTTCGGATCGAGCCGGCGGATCTCCGCGATCATATCGGTGATGTCTTCGTCGTCGACCCCGCAGAGCTTTCGCAGGGCCGCGATGTCGCGCTTGGCGAGCAGGTCGAGATGCTCGACCAGCGCCTGCATTGCCGGATCGTAGCGATCGAGCTCGCGCAGCTGGATCGCCAGGCACTCGCTCAAATTACGCGCGCACACGCCCGGCGGATCGAATTTCTGCAGCACCGCGACGACCTCGTCGACCGCCTGCTGCGATGCACCGAGCCGTTCGGCGGCCTGGCCGAGATCGGCCGGCAGATAGCCGGCGTCATCGACCAGGTCGATCAGGTACTGCCCGATCATGCGCTGCGCCGGCGCCGAGAACGCCACCGCGAGCTGTTCGGCGAGGTGATCGGTGAGCGTCAGCTCGGCGGCCACGAAGGCTTCGAGATTGTACTCGTCGTCGCTGGAGGCGCCACCGCCCCATTCGGTATAGACCGACGGGGGCGCATCCTGCGCGGCGCGCGCGGCGGCTTCCGCTGGCTCCTCGGAGAATACGTTGTCGAGACCGGTATCGAGCGTCTGCTCGATCTCGGCGCGGGTGCCGAGGTCGCGGTTCAGCCACTCCTCCTGGCCGGGTTCGAAGGCGGCCTCGCCGCCCGAACCTGCGGCCATGTCGGACGAGTCGCCCTCATCCCCGTAGCTGCTGGAACCGTCGGAATCGCCGTAGTCCGCCCGCTCCATGGTCGGCTCGCCGGCCACAGGGGGCTCCGGCCCGTCGGCCGCCCGCTCGAGCAGCGGATTGCGCTCCAGCTCTTCCTCGACAAAGGTCGACAGATCCAGGTTCGACAGTTGCAGCAGCTTGATCGCCTGCATCAGCTGCGGCGTCATCACCAGCGACTGCGACTGGCGGAACTCTAGTCTTTGCGTCAGTGCCATGGAGGCAAGATCGACCCTGAAAGTTGGCTCGATTCTTGCTTATCTTAGTCCGTGAAGCTTGTACACGGCTTGACTGATGCAATTTTTGGGCTAGAGGCGGAATTCCTCGCCAAGGTAAAGCCGGCGTACATCGGGATCGTTAACGATCTCCTCCGGGCTGCCCTCAGTCAAGATCTCACCGGCATAGACGATGTAGGCGCGGTCGGTCAGGCCGAGCGTCTCGCGGACATTGTGGTCGGTGATGAGCACGCCGATGCCGCGGTTGGTGAGATGGCGGACCAGGTCCTGGATGTCGCCGACCGCGATCGGATCGATGCCGGCGAACGGCTCGTCGAGCAGCATGTAATTGGGCCGCGTCGCCAGCGCGCGCGCGATTTCGACGCGGCGGCGCTCGCCGCCGGACAGCGCGATCGACGGGCTCTTGCGCAGCCGCGTGATGTTGAACTCGTCGAGCAGCGAATCCAGCTCGTGCTCGCGCTTCTTCTTCGAGGGCTCGACGACCTCGAGCACGGCGCGGATGTTCTGCTCCACCGTCAGGCCGCGGAAGATCGAGGCTTCCTGCGGCAGATAGCCGATGCCGAGCCGTGCGCGCTGGTACATCGGCAGCTTGGTGACGTCGTGGCCGTCGAGCTCGATCGCGCCCCGATCGGCCTTGATCAGGCCGGTGATCATGTAGAACACGGTGGTCTTGCCCGCGCCGTTCGGCCCGAGCAGGCCGACTGCCTCGCCGCGGCGCACATAGATGCTGACGCCGCGCACGACCTGGCGGCTGCCGAAACTCTTTTCCACGCTATGTACAGCCAGATAGCCCGGCCGCTTGATCAGCTGGGGCGCCGCTGCGGCGTTGTTGCGGGCGGGCCGCGCACGCGCCGGGGCGGGCGCTGCAGCCGGTTGGGGTCGCAGCTCGACCGCGGGGGCCGACGCGGCGCGCGCCATCGGCGGCGCATCGCGCACCGGCGACGCCAGCATTTCGCCGAACTGGTCGTCGAGTGCCGTGATGTCGTCATGCGAGCGCGCAAATCCGGAACTGCGTTTCGCAGGGCGCCGCCGGAACATGCCGAGAAAATCCACCATCCCCGCTTCGCTTCAGCCTTTCACGGATTCCGCGACTTTTGCCTGCGGACCAATCGATTCGCACGCGAAGGCGCAAGCATGAGCCGGAAAACTGAACACCGGCCTTCCTTCGCAACAAAAGCGGACGCGTTTGCGGCGGAGATCATGCTCAAACAACACGGCAAAGCGCGATCACCCGCGCCTTGAATGAATGGATGCCCCTCCGGCCGACAAGACTCCCCCTCAAGACGCATCGTTCGGCCGGGCCGCAGCAGTAGATACAGTCTCGCCCCGCGCGCTTCAACCTCGCGGCCGCAAAATATTATCTAATGCATTGATTTATCTTGTCTTTGGTGGCTTGGCGAAAGCTGACGGGGAGCTTACGGGCCTGTTCGCGGCCAGAAGCCCTCATGGCAATCTCACTACCGGTCGTTATTTCGGCTTGCTGCCGGGAATCAGCTGAAGCGGCGCGGGGGCCGCGCCGGGGGCGGCCGGCGTTCCGCAGCCGCCCTTGCCGTTCTGCCCACCCTGCGACTGGATGAACAGGCCCTGCACCTTGCCGCTGTCGGATTCCACCCGCGAGACGCCGGTGGTCATATCGACCAGCAGACGATCGCCGCGCAGCACGTTTTGGCACTGGGTCAGCACCACCTGGCTCCCGCCGCCGCCGAGCATGGTGATCAAATTGGTCTTGGTGTCAAAGATCGCGGTCTCGCCGGTGACGACCTGATCCTTCTGGGTGACGACGACATTGCCCTTCGCCTCCAGCCGCTTGATCGAGGACGCGCCGCCGGGGCCGGGCGTCGCCGACTGCATCGGCGCCGCGCCTTTGGCGGAAGCGGCCTTGGTGCCGGCCGGCGCAGGCGCCGGCGTCTGGGTCGATTTGTCCTCGTAGAACACGACCAGGATCTTCGAGGTCATGGTGGTGTCGCCCTGCACGACCTTCACATTGCCGGAGAAGGTCGCCTCCTTCTTCTTGTCGCGCATTTCGAGCGCCGCGGCCTCGATCTGGATCGGCTGGTCGCGGTTCTGCGAAAAGCCCTGCATGGCGTTGGGAACGCCGCTCATCGTGCCCTGCGCAGATGCCGCGCCGGCTGCGAGCAGCGCAAGCAGGAAGGCCGCAATGACCGTGCCGTACGGAAAACGTCTCATCATCAAAATCATTTCGGGTTGGCGGATTTGCGCACCTTCGGCGTCGCCGGAGGAGGAGGTGGCGGTGCGGGCTCGGCTTGCGGGCTCGGATTGTTGTCGCCGAGCTTGTCGAGATACATCACGACATTGCCTTCGAAGCGCACGAGCTCGCCGCTGTTGTAGATCCTGAGCCGGTCGGATGTCAGCGTCCCCTGGAGCAGCTTGACATCAACGTGCTCGTCCGACGACACGTTGCCCTTGTTGATGTCGACGAAGGCCTGCGTCAGCTTCGCTTCATAGCCGGTGGACGACTGCAGGAAGATATCCTGGCGCAAATCGAGAAGCTGCTTCTTGTTGTCGAAGAAGCCGGTGCGCGCATCCATCGTGACCGTCGACTCGTCCTGCTGCGCCACCTTGGCGCGGATCGTCTTCAGCTCGACATGGTCGGGATCGGTGACGTCCTGGATCGCCGCCTTGGCCCACATCTCATAAGGCCGGCCGTCGGTGGAGAAGCCGGCGATGTGCGGCGATTCCATCGTGATCTTGGTGCCGGACACCACGAGGTTGTCCATCTCGACCGGCAGCTTGGGGATCATTTCGCGGAATGGATTGTAGACCGAGACGAAGATGATCGAGGCCATCGCCAGCCCGACCACCGCGGGCACCGCGACGCGCAGGATCCGCACCATGCGGCTGTGCCGCGCGGCGGCGGCAAAGCGCGCCTCGAGGCCCGTCACATAGGCTGGATTCTGAACCGAATTCACCTGAGCTCCAGAGGCACGAAATTGCCCCTATTCTAGCCGGAGCCGCCCAATTATGCAGCCCGGACCTCGCGTCGCGCCCCTGCGGGAGACCACGCGTGAACAGTTTGGCCGAAACGGGGCGGAACCGGCCCCGCCGCGAACGAATTCGCGCCTCATCATTAATAGGCGAAATCACGAATGGGCGAAGATGTCCTCGGCCTCCCAGCCATCGAGATCGAGCCTGGCGCGAGCGGGCAAGAAATCGAAGCAGGCCTGAGCGAGGTCGGAGCGTCCTTCGCGCGCCAGCATGACGTTCAACTTTTCGCGCAACGCATGCAAATGCAGCACGTCGGACGCGGCATAGGCGAGCTGGGCTTCGCTGAGGCTCTGCGCGCCCCAGTCGCTTGACTGCTGCTGCTTCGAAAGTTCGACGTTCAACACCTCGCGCACCAGATCCTTGAGGCCGTGGCGGTCGGTATAGGTGCGTGCCAGCCGCGAGGCGATCTTGGTGCAATAGACCGGCGTCGGCATCACGCCGAAGGTGTTGTAGAGCACCGCGACGTCGAACCGCGCGAAATGGAAGATCTTGGTGATCTTGGGATTGGCGAGCAGCGCCTTCAGATTCGGCGAATCGGTATGGCCCTTCGGAATCTGGATCACGTCGGCGGTGCCGTCGCCGTTCGACATCTGTACCACGCAGAGCCGGTCGCGATGCGGATGCAGCCCCATGGTCTCGGTGTCGATCGCAACGGAATCGGTGTAGCGCGTGAGATCGGGCAGGTCGCCGCGATGCAGGCGGATGGTCATGAAATAAGGCCTCGGGTCTCGGTTCGATTCGACGGGCGACACTAGCCCCCAAACGCCCGGGATGCGAGCGGATAGGCGGGCACCGGGCCGCTCAGTGGGGGTTGCGCCCGCTCTTGCCATATCCTGACAGGACTGCCCAGCACCGCGTGAACCCTGTTGCATTTGGATCACGCTGCAATTCAAACGATTGGCGACTGGATGATCCGAAGCCCCGCAATACCCATATGGAGGAACGGGTTTCTCGCGGTTCTCGATCACACTTCCGCGCATTTTTTTTGCACGTCCGCGCCGATGAAATCGACGAACGGGCGCCCCATCTGAGCCCAGCCGCTCGCACGTCCTACTCATCTTCAGAAATGAGCCTCATGTCGGAACAGACCATCGCCGCGCCGATCGATGACCAGCAGGAGCGCGGCTTTTCGCGCTATCAAACGTTTCTGATCGCGCTGCTCGCCTTCACGCAATTCACCCTGATCCTCGACTTCATCATCATGTCGCCGCTCGGCGCCATCCTGATGCCGTCGCTCAACATCACGGCCGGGCAGTTCGGCGTCGCCGTGTCGGCCTATGCGTTCGCGGCCGGCATCTCCGGCATCCTCGCCGCCGGCTTTGCCGATCGCTTCGACCGCAAGCGGATGCTGCTGTTCTTCTATGTCGGCTTCACCTTCGGCACCGTGCTGTGCGCATTGGCGCAGAATTTCCACGTGCTGCTGCTCGGCCGCATCGTCACCGGCCTGTTCGGCGGCGTGATCGGCTCCGTGGTGCTCGCGATCGTCACCGACCTGTTCCCGCTGCAGCTGCGCGGCCGGGTGATGGGCTTCATCCAGACCGCGTTCGCAGCGAGCCAGGTGCTCGGCGTGCCCGCCGGACTTTTCCTGGCCAATCACTGGAACTGGCACATCTGCTTCGTCGCCATCGTCGGCCTGTCGATCGCTGCGATCGCCACCATCGTGCTGTTCATGGAGCCGGTCGACGGCCATCTCAAGCTGCAGCACGACCGCAACCCGTTCCAGCATTTGATCGCGACCGTAGCGCAGCCGCGCTACACGCTGGCCTTCATGGTGACGACGCTGCTGGCGACCGGCGGCTTCATGCTGATGCCGTTCGGCAGCGCCTTCACCGTGCACAATCTCGGCATCGACATCGTCCATCTGCCGACGATCTACCTGGTCTCCGGCCTGTTCAGCATCCTGATGGGGCCGCTGGTCGGCCGCGCCAGCGATGCGTTCGGCAAATACCCGACCTTCATCTTCGGCTGCGTGGTGTCGGCCATCATGGTGCTGATCTACACCCATCTCGGCCACGTCTCGCTGCTGACTGCGATCATCGTCAATGTGCTGATGTTCGTCGGCATCTTCTCGCGCATGATCCCGTCGCAGGCGCTGATGTCGGCGATCCCCGACGCCAGCCAGCGCGGCGCATTCAGCGCGGTCTCAGCCTCGGTGCAGCAGCTCTCGGGCGGACTGGGCTCGGTGGTCGCCGCCGCGATCGTCGCCGAGAATGCGGACGGCTCGCTGCTGCATTTCGACCGGATCGGCTACGTCGTCGTGGCGAGCTCGATGATCTCGATGATCGCGATGTACTTCGTGCAGAAGCCGATCGCGCGGCGGAGCGGCAAGCGGGTGGTGTGAGGTAAACTCGCCCGTACTCCGCCACCTCATCCTCAGCGGGCCACGGCTTCGCCGCACCCACCCTCCGGATGCTGAGCGATTTCAATCGCTTAAAAAGGGGGTGGTGCCCAGGAAAGGACTCGAACCTTCACGGCCGTTAAGCCACTGGCACCTGAAGCCAGCGCGTCTACCAATTCCGCCACCTGGGCATGTGGAGCGGCTTAGTAAGGATCGGTTACGCGCTTGTCAAATTCGCGATCGAAAATTCAAATAGCCTGTACAGGATTGGGCTGATGGCGTATCGCGAGAAGCGCTAAATGCGCTCAATCGCTCTCGAATCCGGCAGGAATGGACCTCATGGCATCGAACCTGGAAACGCTCGTCACGGTCTTCGGCGGATCGGGTTTTCTGGGACGCAACGTGGTCCGGGCGCTGTGCAAGCGCGATTATCGCGTGCGAGTCGCGGTGCGGCGGCCCGAACTGGCCTTCCACCTGCAGCCGCTCGGCCGCGTCGGGCAGATTCATGCCGTCCAGGCCAATGTGCGCTACCCGGCCTCGGTCGAGGCGGCGATGCGTGATTCGCATATTGCCATCAACCTGGTCGGCATTCTGGCCGAGGGCGGCGGGCAGAGCTTTGACGCCGTGCAGGTGAAGGGCGCCGAGGCGATCGCCAAGGCCGCAACTGCGGCCGGTGCCCGGATGGTCCATGTCTCGGCGATCGGCGCCGATAAGGATTCGGCCTCTGGCTATTACCGCGCCAAGGCGGACGGCGAGCAGGCGGTGCTGGCGGCCCTGCCGCAGGCCACCATCATGCGGCCGTCGCTGCTGTTCGGGCCCGAGGATCAATTCACCAACCGCTTTGCGGCGCTAGCGCGGATGTCGCCGGTGCTGCCGCTGGTCGGCGGCGGGGCCAACAAGTTGCAGCCGGCCTATGTCGCCGATGTCGCCGACGCCGTGGCCGATGCCGTGGACGGCAAAGCGAAGGCCGGCGCCACCTACGAGCTCGGCGGGCCTGAGGTGCTGACCATGCGCGAGGTGATGGAGATCATCCTCCAGATCACTCAGCGCGATCGCATGCTGGCGCCGCTGCCGTTCGGCCTCGCCAAGCTGCAATCCTATGTCCTGCAATTCGCGCCGGGCCCGTTCACGCTGACGCCGGACCAGGTCGCGATGCTGCGGTCGGACAATGTGGTGTCGGACGCCGCCAAGGCCGCCGGCCTGACATTTGCCGGCCTCGGCATCACGCCGGATTCGATGGAAGCGGTGGCCCCGCAGTATCTGTGGCGCTTCCGCGCGACGGGGCAATTCCAGAAGAAGAGCGCTTAAGCAGCTCTTTCCCGTCGTCCCGGCCAAGCCAACGGGTCGCGCGAACGCGCGCCCGATGACAGGCTCCGCGCGAGCCGGGACCCATAACCACCGCTATTCAAGATGGGCGCGCTGTAGTCCAAGCTTGTTCTAACAACACAGGCCTGTGGTTATAGGTCCCTGCTTACGCAGGGACGACAGCGGAGAATGCTTACCTTCCCATCGCCAGCGCGATCAGGCCGAGGGTGCCGACGATCACGCGCCACCAGGCAAAGAAGGTGAAGCCGCGGCGGGTCACGAAGTTGAGGAACGCCCGCACCACGATCATCGCGGTGATGAACGACACCACGAAGCCGACCGCGATCACGCTGAGACCATCGGACGTGAAGTCGCCGCGGTTCTTGTAGAAGTCATAGGCGAACGCGCCGACCATGGTCGGGATCGCTAGGAAGAACGAGAACTCCGCCGCCGAGCGCTTGTCGGCGCCGAGCAGCATCGCAGCCACGATGCTGGCGCCGGAGCGCGACACGCCGGGAACCATCGCCAGGCACTGCGCGACGCCGATCCAGAAATACATCAGCAGCGGGAACCGGGTCGCATCGTCCTCGTACACTTTGAGATCGAGCTGATCGACCCAGAGCAACACGGCGCCGCCCACGATCAGCGTGAAGCAGACCACCCACGGATTGAACAGGAATTCCTTGATGTACTTGCCGGCGATCAGGCCGATCACGACTGCGGGCAGGAACGCCACCAGCACGCCGATCACGAAGCGGCGGTCGTCGGGATTGGAGAACATGCCGAGCGCGACGCGCCACAGTTTGGTGAAGTACAGCACGAGGATCGCCAGGATCGCGCCGAGCTGAATCAGGATCGCGAAGCTCTTCCAGAAATTGCCTTCGCCGAGATTGAAGAAGCGTTCTGCAAGCAGCAGGTGGCCCGTGGACGAGACCGGCAGGAACTCGGTGACGCCCTCCACGATGCCGAGAATCACCGCCCGCAGCATATCCGTCATCATGATGTGGCCTGTCCTGTGTGGAAAACGGGATTCTTCTCGCTTATTCGCACATTGGCCGCAATCGCAAAAAATCGTCAAACAATGGGTTACCCGGCCGATTTGCTGGGCTATAGCGTTTTTGTGACCCGCACCATCTGCGGGGGTGACTACCGGTTTGTGTGCTGACGCGACATAGAGACGACCGGAACTGGTCTGGCCAAGGGCACAGGTCCTGACCGCACAGGTTGATGGTTTCTTAATCGCCGTGAATCTACCAAGGGCTTCATGTACACGCTGTATCACCATCCGTTCTGTCCGCATTCGCGCTTCATTCGCCTCGTGCTCGGCGAGTACGGTCTCGATCTGCGCCTGGTGGAGGAACGGGTGTGGGAGCGGCGCGAGGCGTACCTTGCGCTCAATCCGGCGGCGACCACGCCGGTGTTGATCGCCGAGGGTTTTCCGCCGATTCCGGGCGCGCCGATCATCGCCGAATATGTCGACGAGACGCATGGGCTGGATGCCGGCGAGCGGCGGCTGTTGCCGACATCGTCGGCCGAACGCGTCGAGGTGCGCCGGCTGATGGCGTGGTTCAACGAGAAATTCTTCGAGGAAGCCTCCAACCCGCTGGTGACCGAGCGGATCTACAAGCGCTTCATGAGCGAGGACAATGGCGGCGGCCCGCCCGCGCCGGACATCATGCGCGCCGCCAAGGTCAATGTGCGCTATCATCTGAGCTATATCGGCTGGCTGGCGAAGACGCGGAACTATCTCGCCGGCGACCGCCTGACCTACGCGGATCTCGCCGCCGCGGCGCATCTCTCGGCGATCGACTATCTGGGCGACGTGCCATGGAGCGAGGACGACGCGGCAAAGGCGTGGTACGCGCGGGTGAAGTCCCGCCCGTCGTTCCGCCCGCTGCTCAGCGAGTGGCTGGCGGGGGTGCCGGCGTCGCGGACCTATGTGGATCTCGACTTCTGAACCCGGCAGTCCGGCTCTCGCCATCCGATCTCAAGGCGGCGCTTGTGCGCGAGGCGCGCGCGCTCGGCTTCGATGCCATCGGCTTCACCGCGCCTGGTGCGACCGGCGCAGCCGGAAAATACTTTCTCGAATTCCTCGGCTCCGGCGGCCATGGCGACATGGACTGGCTCGCAGCCAATCCGGAGCGGCGCGCCGACCCGCGCGTGCTGTGGTCTGGCGTGCGCTCGATCATCATGCTCGGCGTCAATTACGGTCCCGACGACAGTCCACTCGATATTCTCGGGCGCCGCTCGCACGGCGCGATCTCGGTCTATGCGCAGGGCGACGACTATCACGACGTCATCAAGAAGCGGCTCAAGATCCTCGCACGATGGCTGGCTGCGATGACCGGCGACGAGGTGAAGGTGTTCGTCGACACCGCCGCCGTGATGGAGAAGCCGCTGGCGCAGGCGGCCGGGATCGGCTGGCAGGGCAAGCACACCAATCTGGTGTCGCGCGAATTCGGCTCCTGGCTGTTTCTCGGCGCGATCTATTCGGCGACCGAGCTGCCGCACGACGAGGGCGAAGCCGATCATTGCGGCAGCTGCAACGCCTGCCAGGATATCTGCCCGACCGCGGCGTTTCCCGCCCCCTACAAGCTCGATGCGCGGCGCTGCATCTCGTATCTCACGATCGAGAACAAGGGCCCGATCCCGCACGAATTCCGCAAGGCCATCGGCAACCGCATCTATGGCTGCGACGATTGCCTCGCAGTGTGTCCGTGGAACAAGTTCGCGCAAGAAAGCCGCGAGCAGAAGCTCGCCGCGCGCGATGCGTTGCGTGCGCCTGCGCTCGCAGAGCTCGCGCGGCTCGACGACGCCGCGTTTCGCGCGCTCTTCACGAAATCGCCGGTCAAGCGCATCGGTCGCGACCGCTTCCTCCGCAATGTGCTGATCGCGATCGGCAACTCCGGCGATGCCAACCTTGCCGACGAAGCGCGACGCCTGCTCGACGATGCCAGCCCGCTGGTGCGCGGCGCGGCGGTGTGGGCGCTCGCGCAGCTGCTCGCGCGCGACGCGTTCACGGCATTGGCGTCACGGGCCGGCGCTGAGCCCGACATCACCGTGCAGCAGGAGTGGCGCGCGGCGGCCTCTTGATTTCAGCGCGCCGTTCCCGTCATGGTCGGAGGCCATGACAAACCAGCCATTTTTCACCCGGCACGGCGACGGCTTCATGCCGACATCAGTTGCCAACGGACCGTGGAGTCCGGAATCCCTGCACGGCCGCGTCGTGATCGGCCTGCTCGCCTTCGCCATCGAGGAGCGCCACGGCTCTGACGAGTTCGTGCCCGCGCGGCTGACCGTCGACATGTTCCGGCTGCCCAACATCACGACACCGATCGAGGTGACGACCAGGCTCGTCCGCGACGGCATGCGCATCAAGATGATCGAGGCCGAATTTCTCTCCGGCGGCACCAGCATGGCGCGCGCTACCTGCCAGCTGTTGCGCAGGACGGAAAATGCGCCCGGCAATGTGTGGTCGCCGCCGAACTGGCAGGTGCCTGCGCCGGCAGACATTCCGAAGCCGACCGATCCCCGGCTCGGCATGAACGGCAAATGGGAAACGCGGCCGATTATCGGCCACATGGGATCGCTCGGCGAGCGGCGGCTCTGGATGAGCGAGGTGCGCGAACTCGTCGAAGGCGTGAGGATGACGCCGTTCGTCCATGTCGCGACCGGTGCGGACTTCGCCAGCCCCTTTGCGAACGCCGGCGACCAGGGCCTCGGCTACATCAACAGCGACGTCACGATCTATCTGCACCGTTTGCCGGTGACCAACTGGATCGGCTTCGAGGTCGTCAACCACCACGCCACCGACGGCATCGCGATCGGCGAATGCTGGCTCTATGACGAGCAAGGCCCGATCGGCACCTCGACTGTGGCCGCGCTGGCACAGCGCAAGCCGATGACCAATCCGCCGCCACCGTAACCGTCATTCCGGGGCGCAGCTCACACGAGATGCCGCTGCATCTCCGGCCGCGCCTTCAGGGCAACGCCCTGCTTGCCGACGATCTTGGCGATCCGCTCCGGCGCGAAGTTCAGATCGACGAAGGCGGGCGCGGTGTTGGCGACCTCGTGGTACTCCGTGATCTTGCCGTCGCGCAGCCGCATGATCGCGACGCCCTCGAACATCGCACGCGCGCCCTTGGCTTCCGGCAGGATCGAGCGGTAGCTGAACGTGTAGCGCGCGTAGAGCGTTTTGCCGTCGCTGACGGGATCGTGCATCACCCAGCGGAAATCGGTCGCGGTCCGGTAGAACCAGTCGTCGATCATCTCGGCGATTTTGGCGTGGCCCGCGAACGCGCCGTAGAACACGTCGTGATACACGCCGTCCTCGGTGAAGAGACCGGCAAAGGCCTTGCCGTTGCGCTGCTCGACCGCGTCGCAGAACGCGCGCAGCATCGTTGTCGTGTCCATTGGTTTCTCCCTGTACAGGGATCTTAGCCGATCTCCGCCACTGCGGCGATGATGCGCGCGATGTCTTGCGGCCGCGACAGCCGGTGGTCGCCGTCCTGGATCATGGTCAGCACCACGTCCTCGGCCGGCAGGCGGTGCACCAGCGCGAAGGCGTGCTTCCACGGCACGTCGGGATCCTGCGCGCCCTGCAGGATGCGCACGGGACAGCCGACGTCGATCTTGCTGCCGAGCAGCAGGTGGTTGCGGCCCTCCTCGATCAGATTGCGGGTGATCGGATAGGGCGTGCCGTCGCCATATTCCGACGGCCTGAGCCACATGCCCTTGGTCTCGATCTCGGCGCGGATCTCCGGGGAGAAGCCCTTCCACATCAACTCCTCGGTGAAGTCGGGCGCCGGCGCGATCAGCACCAGGCCGGCGAGCTTGTCCTTGCCGCGCCTTGCGATCTCGCGCGCCAGCAGCAGCGCCATCCAGCCGCCCATCGAGGAGCCGATCACGACCTGCGGCCCGCGGCAGAACTGCGAGAACACAGCCAAGCTCTCCTCGAGCCAGCGGCCGATGGTGCCGTCGACGAATTCGCCGCCGGATTCGCCATGGCCGGAATAGTCGAACCGGACCGAGCTACGGCCGTGCTCGCCCGCCCACGCGTCGAGCGCGATCGCCTTGGTGCCGGACATGTCGGACTTGAAGCCGCCGAGCCAGAAAAGCCCCGGCGCGGCGCCGGCGCGGGCGCGCACCGCGATCCGGCGCGCCGCACTGCCCTCGCCGACCTCGATGAAGGCTGGTTCCTGTCCGGTTGCGGCGGTTTGGCTCATGGTTCGGTCACTCGCGTGTCAGAGATCTGGTTTTCAATCGTCGCGCGGCAGCGGTCAACGGCGGCAAGCCCGCCTTGCGGAGCAGAGGCACCCGCCATATGTGCCGGGCGTGGCTAAAATGCCTCGCAATTGACGGTTTTGCCGCTTAAAGGAGCGAGTTCGCTTGCCCGCCGCAGCGTCTTGCTTCAAAATATCCGCCTTCCCTTTCACAACTTTGGAGAGTTACCCATTCGCCGTCCCAATAGAGCCCCGCCCACAGTCGCAAAAGACGGGCCGCGCACCAATGATGAGATTCGCAACGCGCAGATCCAGCTGATCGATGCCGATGGTGTCAACAAGGGCACCGTCGAGACCATGGTTGCCATCAAGATGGCCATGGAAGCCGGCATGGACCTCGTCGAGATTTCGCCGAATGTCAGTCCTCCGGTCTGCAAGATCATGGACTACGGCAAGTACAAATATTCCGCGCAGAAAAAGGCCGCCGAGGCCCGCAAGAAGCAGAAGGTCGTCGAGATCAAGGAGATCAAGCTCCGCCCGATGATCGACGATCACGACTATGACGTGAAGATGCGCGCGATGCAGCGCTTCTTCGAGGAAGGCGACAAGGTCAAGATCACCTTGCGCTACCGCGGTCGTGAGATGGCGCACCAGGAGATCGGCACCAAGCTGCTCGACAAGGTGAAGGCCGACGTGGCCGAGTTCGCCAAGGTTGAGCAGGACGCGAAGTTCGAAGGCCGCCAGGTCGTGATGGTGCTGGCGCCACGCTAATTCGAATTAATTTGTAGGCCCTGTGACACGGCCCGTCAGTCGATCTGGCGGGCCGTTTCCTTTGGTAGCCGGATGTCCCGTAATCCGGTTCCGGCCCCGATTCCCGGCCTTCAAACGTTGCAAAACTGCCGATCCTCTGTCATAAGCCGGGCCTTCGCCGCCCGGCTGATCAAGGGCTGCCGTGGCGACGTTCAGTGCAGGTTCTTTCAATTCGGAAAAAACCCTAGCACTTTCAACGCTCTAACGAGCATTTTAGCCGGCCGAACGCCTCTCGGGGCGATATTCGTGCTGTGCGACAGGAGAGCCAAATGCCCAAGTTGAAGACCAAGTCGGGCGCCAAAAAGCGCTTCAAGGTGACTGCCACTGGCAAGGTCATGCACGCTCAGCGCGGCAAGCGCCACGGCATGATCAAGCGGACGAAGAAGCAGATTCGTCAGCTCCGCGGCACCCGCGTGCTGTTCAAGACCGACGGCGACAACGTCAAGAAGTACTTCTTGCCGAACGCCTGATCGCTCCGATCCGCTTGAACCCTCGCCGCGACTGCGCGGCGCCCCGTCACCTCTTCCAGATCAAGGATTTCCGTCATGTCTCGCGTCAAACGCGGTGTGACCGCTCACGCCAAGCACAAGAAAGTCTACAAGGCCGCCAAGGGCTATTACGGCCGCCGCAAGAACACCATCCGCGTCGCCAAGCAGGCGGTCGAAAAGGCCGGCCAGTACGCCTTCCGCGACCGCAAGCGCAAGAAGCGCACCTTCCGCGCGCTCTGGATCCAGCGCATCAACGCCGCGGTCCGTCCGTTCGGCATGACCTACAGCGTCTTCATCAACGGCCTGTCCAAGTCGGGTGTCGTGGTCGACCGCAAGGTGCTGTCGGATCTCGCGATCCACGAGCCGGTGGCGTTCCAGGCGATCGCCGAGAAGGCCAAGGCTGCCCTCGCAGCCTGATCCTGACCGCCGCTTCTAGCGGGCCTTCTAGCGAGTCTTGGGGCCCGCTTTCAGCGCCTTCTGCGAAAGTCGCTGGGCGACGATCGCCCGGCAGAACGCTGTGAACGAGCGGTACATGGTGCCGCTTTCGTTGTCGTATTTGTGGTCACAGCGCTTGAGCTGGCCGGCATAGGCCTTCTTCTGCGACGCTCCGAGGCCGGACAGGAAGTCCGCCTCGCATTTCTTCTCGACCACTTCGCCGAACTGGACGTCTCCGCTGGCGCCGTATTCGCACGCCTCGAAGATCTTCATCGCGCGGTTGCAGCTCGGTGCCTTCTCGAGCTCAGCGATGATGTCGTCCATCTGGGTCGATTTGGCGGGACATTCCTCGGTCGCGGCCTGCGCCGTTCCGAGCATCAACAGGACCGCCGGCACGGCCAGGCAAGATCGCAGCAACATCGCGTGGGTCTCCTCCAGCTCCCCTTGGGTAGCCCAGCCTCCGCGCGGGGTTCAATGCAGCTGGCCATAAGCCCGAAAACGACCTGGGCCCGAAATGACCGGCTTTTTGCTTGACGTTACGGCCTTCGGGCGGCGACAACCCAGCCGAATTTTCGCGCATGGTCCGCAAGGCTGGCCCCGGTCCGCTTCCCGGTTCTTTCCATCAGATCATGCTCCGCTCAAGCGCAGGAATTGACCGTGTCCGACCTCGCAACGCTCGAAACATCCATCCTCGACCAGATCGCCTCGGCCGCAGACGAGGCCGCGCTCGAGGCAGTGCGCGTCGCAGCGCTCGGCAAGAAGGGCTCGATCTCGGCCCTGCTCGCCACCCTCGGCAAGATGTCGCCGGAGGAGCGCAAGACCGAGGGCGCGAAGATCAACCTCGCCAAGGATGCGGTGACGCAGGCGCTCGCGGCCAGGCGCGACGTGCTGAAAGCCGCCGCGCTCGACGCGCGCCTCGCCGCAGAGACCATCGACGTCACGCTGCCGCTGCGCGATGCGCCGGCGGAGACCGGCCGCATCCATCCGCTGAGCCAGGTGTGGGACGAGCTCACCACGATCTTCGCCGACATGGGCTTTGCGGTCGCCGAAGGTCCCGACATCGAGACCGACGACTACAACTTCACCAAGTTGAACTTCCCCGAAGGCCATCCGGCCCGCGAGATGCACGACACCTTCTTCTTCAATCCGAAGGAGGATGGCTCGCGCATGCTGTTGCGCACCCACACCTCGCCGGTGCAGGTGCGCACGATGCTGAGCCAGAAGCCACCGATCCGCGTGATCTGCCCCGGCCGCACCTATCGCATCGACTCGGACGCGACGCACACGCCGCAATTCCACCAGGTCGAAGGCCTCGTGATCGACAAGGGCTCGCATCTCGGCCACCTCAAATGGATCCTGCATGAGTTCTGCAAGGCGTTCTTCGAGGTCGACCACATCAACATGCGGTTCCGGCCGTCGTTCTTCCCGTTCACCGAGCCGTCGCTCGAGGTCGACATCCAGTGCCGCCGCGACAAGGGCGAGATTCGCTTCGGTGAGGGCCAGGACTGGATGGAGATCCTCGGCTGCGGCATGGTGCACCCCAACGTGCTGCGCGCCTGCGGCATCGATCCCGACGTCTACCAGGGCTTTGCCTGGGGCATGGGCATCGATCGCATCGCGATGCTGAAATACGGCATCGCCGATCTCCGTCAGCTGTTCGAAAACGACATCCGCTGGCTCAACCACTACGGCTTCAAGCCGCTCGATATCCCGACCATTGCGGGCGGGCTGAGCACGTAACGTCTGCTCATGCGCGCGACATTGCGAAACGAGCGACCAAGATAACCTAGTCAACACCAACAAGAACCGAGGCATGCAGCCGTGAAGTTCACCCTCTCCTGGCTGAAGGAACATCTCGAGACCGACGAACCACTCGAGAAGCTCGCCGACAAGCTCACCATGATCGGGCTCGAGGTCGAGAACATCGAGGACAAGGCGAAGGCGCTCGCGCCGTTCACCATCGCGCGCGTGATCTCGGCCGAGCAGCATCCGAATGCCGACCGTTTGCGCGTCTGCATGGTCGACACCGGCGACGGCGGCGCGCCGGTGCAGGTGGTGTGCGGTGCCCCGAATGCGCGGGCCGGGCTGGTCAGCGTGTTCTCGCCGCCCGGCACCTACATCCCCGGCAAGAACATCACGCTCGGCATCGGCACCATCCGCGGCGTCGAGAGTCGCGGCATGCTGTGCTCGGCGGCCGAGCTGCAAATCTCGGAAGACCATGACGGCATCATGGAGCTGCCGCCCGACGCGCCGCTCGGCAAGGGCTATGCCGACTGGGCCGGACTCGGCGATCCCACGATCGAGATCAATCTGACGCCGAACCGGCAGGACTGCACCGGCGTGCACGGCATCGCGCGCGATCTCGCCGCCGCCGACATGGGCAAGTTCAAGGATCCCGGCATCAAGCAGATCAAGGGTGAATTCCCCTGCCCGGTCCAGGTCAAGGTGGAAGACGCCGCGCTGTGCCCGGGCTTCGCGCTGCGGCTGGTGCGCGGCGTGAAGAACGGCCCGTCGCCGGAATGGCTGCAGAAGCGCCTGACCTCGATCGGCCTGCGCCCGATCAATGCGCTGGTCGACATCACCAATTTCATGACCTACGACCGCGCCCGTCCGCTGCACGTGTTCGACGCCAAGAAGGTGCAGGGCAACCTCACCGTCCGCCGCGCCAAAGACGGCGAGACGCTGCTCGCGCTCGACGGCCGCACCTACACGCTCGACAGCAATGTCTGCGTGATCGCCGATGAGCACGGCGTCGAATCGCTCGCCGGCATCATGGGCGGCGAGGCCTCGGGCTGCGACGACAACACCACGGATGTGCTGATCGAATCGGCGCTGTGGAACGAGATCAACATCGCGCAAACCGGCCGCAAGCTCGGCATCAATTCGGATGCGCGCTATCGCTTCGAGCGCGGCGTCGATCCGGCCTTCATGGTGCCCGGGCTCGAGCTCGCGACCAAGATGGTGCTGGATCTCTGCGGCGGCACGCCGTCCGAGAACGTCGTGGTCGGCAAGCAGTTCGGCGAGGATCGCGTCATCGACTTCCCGCTCACCGAAGTGAAGCGCCTCGCGGGCATCGAGGTGCCGCTGGTCGAAGTGAAGCTGATCCTCACCCGGCTCGGCTTCATGCTGGCCGGCAATGGTCCCGTCGTGAAGGTCGCGGTCCCGTCCTGGCGCACCGACGTGCAGGGCAAGGCCGACATCGTCGAGGAGATCGTGCGCATCGTCGGCGTCGACAAGGTGCCGATGACGCCGTTCGAGCGGGGCGAGGAGCCGCGCAAGCCGGTGCTGACGCCGATGCAGTTGCGCACCCGCCGCGCCAAGCGCGCGCTCGGCGTCCGCGGCATGGTGGAGGCCGTGACCTGGTCGTTCATCACCAATGACGCGGCAAAGCTGTTCGGCGGCGGCCAGAGCGAGCTCGTGCTCGCCAACCCGATCGCAGCCGATCTCTCCGACATGCGGCCGAGCCTGCTGCCCGGCCTCGTCGCCGCCACTCAGGCCAACATCAACCGCGGTTATCCCGACGTCGCGCTGTTCGAGGTCGGCCAGGTGTTCCGCGGCGACAAGCCCGAGGATCAGTTGGTAGCCGCCTCCGGCGTGCGCCATGGCTTCGCCTCGTCGAAGGGGATCGGACGGCATTGGGCCGGCTCGGCTGTAGCGGATGCGATGGATGCCAAGGCCGACGCCTTCGCCGTGCTGGCCGCGGCGGGCGCGCCGATGCAAGCATTGCAGATCGTCCCTGGCGGCCCGGCATGGCTGCATCCGGGGCGTTCCGGCACCATCCAGATCGGTCCGCAGAATGTGCTCGGATATTTCGGCGAGCTGCATCCGCGTGCAGCCGAGGCGCTCGGCGCCGGCGGCCCGATGATCGTGTTCGAGGTGATCCTCGAGCGGATTCCGGCAGGCAAGCAGCGGGCGACGCGCGCCAAGCCGGTGCTGGAGCTCTCCGCATTCCAGCCGGTGTCGCGCGACTTCGCCTTCATCGTCGATCGCGGCGTCAAGGCTGGCGACATCGTCCGCGCGGCGCAGACTGTCGACAAGAAGCTGATCACCGATGTGACCGTGTTCGATGTCTACGAAGGCAAGGGCATCGATCCCGACAAGAAGTCGATCGCGATCGCGGTGACGATCCAACCGCGTGAGAAGACGATGACCGACCAGGAAATCGACGCTGTTGCGGCCAAGGTCGTCGCCGAGGTGACGAAGAAGACCGGCGGCACGCTGCGGGCGTAGTCGGGGCCGCGTGCGATGGACTGCTCCCTCGCCCCGTTCTTACGGGGAGAGGGTTGGGGTGAGGGGCTTTCTCCACGTGCACGGTGATAGTTGTTTTGCGGAGACTCCCCCTCACCCGAAATCCAAGCTCCGCTTGAATTTCGACCTCTCCCCGCCAGCGGGGCGAGGTAAGGGGCCCCTCCCATGACCTCCGTCAGCCTGATCCCCTCCGACATCTCGACCAGCATCGCACTTGCGATCTGTGCGATCGCGTTCGTGTCGGGCACGGCGCGGGGCTTCTCCGGCTTCGGTTCGGCACTGATCTTCATGCCGCTGGCGAGCAGCGTCGCGGCGCCGCGGCTGGTGGCGGCGTTGCTACTGGTCATCGACTTCATCGCCGCCACGCCGCTGCTGCCGAACGCCTGGACCCACGCCGACCGCAAGGCGACCGCAGTGATGGTCGCCGGCGCGCTGGTCGGCGTTCCCATCGGCACCTATTTCCTGACCGTGCTCGAGCCCGTGACCACGCGCTGGATCATCTCCTGCTTTGTCGCGGCGTTGCTGGTGCTGCTGCTGTCGGGCTGGCGTTATCACGGCAAGGATCACGCCGCGCTCTCGATCGGGGTCGGCGGCCTCTCCGGCTTCTGCAGCGGCCTTGCGCAGACCGGCGGCCCGCCGATCGTCGCCTACTGGCTGGGACGCCCGATCTCGTCGGTGATCTCGCGCGCCAACATCGTGCTGTTCTTCGGCGCCTCGGATTTCTTCTCGCTGGTCAGCTACTGGTTCACCGGGCTGATCACGATCGAATCGATCAAGTTCTCGCTGATCGTGGGTCCCGTCTACGGCATCGGCGTCTGGTTCGGCGCCTCGCTGTTCGGCAAGGCCAGCGAGCAGGTGTTTCGCGCGATCTGCTACGCGCTGATCGCCGCCGCCGTCATCGTCGGCCTGCCGGCGCTTGATGGCATCTTGCGCGGCGGTTAGGGTCGCCTAAAGAGTTCAGGGAGGAACCGATGATCGATCGCCGCAATGCCTTGAAACTGACGCTCGGCAGCGCCGCCGTGCTCGCGGCGCCCAGCGTCCGCGCGCAAGATGCAAAACCGCGCACCCGCATCGTGTTCCTCGGCACCAAGGGCGGCCCGCGCGTCGGCATCGGTGCCTCCAATCCTGCCAACCTCGTCGTCGTCAACGACACGCCTTTTGTCATTGATTGCGGCATGGGCGTCAGCCGCCAGCTGGTCCGCGCTGGCGTGCCGATCCCGTCGGTGAAGTACATCCTCATCAGCCACCACCATTCCGATCACAATCTGGAATACGGCAATCTGTTCTACAACGCTTGGGCGGCCGGCCTCTCGACGCCGATCCATTCGTTCGGCCCCAAGGGCATCGAGGCGATGACCAAGGAATATTGGGAGCTCAACAAGTTCGACGTCGAGACCCGGATCGAGGACGAAGGCCGCCCCGACCCGCGCAAATTGCTGATCGCGAAAGACATCACCGACGACGGCGTGGTGCTGAAGACGCCTGACGTCACCATCACCGCGTTCCGCACGCCGCATCCGCCGATCACAGACAATTTCGCCTACAAGTTCGAGACGCCGGATGGCGTGATCGTGTTCTCCAGCGACACCGCCTACAATCCGAAGCTTGCCGAGTTTGCCAGGGGTGCCGACGTGCTGGTGCACGAGTGTCTCTACGTCCCCGCGGTCGATCGCCTGGTGGCAAAGACCAAGAACGGCGCGACGCTGAAGAAGCACCTGCTCGACAGCCACACCTCGACCGAAGACGTCGGCCGCATCGCCGCCGCCGCCGGCGTCAAGACGCTGGTGCTCAGCCACTTCGTCCCCGGCGACGATCCTGATGTCACCGACGACGACTGGACGCGGGACGTGAAGACGAATTTCAAAGGCCGGATCGTGGTGGCGAAGGACCTGATGGAGCTGCGGCTGCCGGTGTGAGGGGGGCGCTCCAAACTCACCGTCGTCCCTGCCTAGTGCGCAATTGCGCACTAGGCAGGGACGACACCTGTAGTGGGGTATGCTTCAGTCGCCTTAGCGCAACGAGAAGCCTGATCTCACCCGACCATCAATTCATCGGTCTGGCGGATCGCGGTGCGCGGCGCTTGTGTTTGGCAGCGGGCGCGGCGGGCTCCGGCGTTGCCTCCCTGACGCCGCCGATCCTGCGCAGCGCGGCGTCGGCGGCGCGCTCGCCGCTTTCCCAGGCGCCGTCGACGGTCCCCCACAGCGTCTCGTGCGTGGCTTCGCCCGCAAGATACATCGCGCCGATCGGCTCGCCCAGAATTTTGCGCGAGAATTGCGCGCCGGGTACCGCTGCCGACATCGCACCCTGAATGAAGGGCTGTGCATTCCAGCGCGTCACGCTGGTCTTCTTCACGGCGCCGCTGACCTCGCTGCCGTAGAGCCTGGTCAGCCATTCCACTGCAAACGCAGCCATCGCCTGCTCGCCCTGCGCGGACAGGTCGCGGCCGAACGAGCCGGCAACGTCGATCGTGCACAGCGAGAAGCCTGCGATATTGCCGTAGAGCAATGCCGTCCTGGTCGAATTGCTCTGCTCGATGATGACGTCATCGCGCGACAGCCCGAGCGGATTGCCGGGGATCTGCAGCGCGATGCGATCGTAGCTGCCGAGGGTCAGCTTGGCGGCGGCGTCGAGCGCGCGCTTCGGCAGCTCGGGCCCGAACTTGATATTACCGCTCGCGAGCACGTTGCTCGACACGGTGACGATGGCGGCGCGCGCGGTGATCTTGCCGGATGCCGTCTCGACCATCACGTCGCGATTGCTCCACAGGATGCGCTGCGCCGGTGTCGACAGCACGAGCGGCAGCCCCTCACTAAGCTTTGCGATCAGCGCACCGAGCCCCTGCCGGCAGGCGATCGCGGTGTTGCGATCCTGCGCACGCACCTTGTCGACGGCGGAGAGATCCTTCAGATCCTTGCCGCTGAAATTGGCGCCGAGCAGGAATTCCGCGGTGCCGGCCCAATCGCCGAGATCCTTCGGCATGGCCGCGGCGCAGGCGATATCGGCCTTGCGTGAGGCATCGTCGATGGCGCGATTGGCGCGCACCAGCGCCGCCAGAAACTCCTCGGTCTCGCCGGGACGGGCGTAGCGGCGACCGATGCGAATCTTCTGGCCTGCCGGCGCGGTGACGATGTCGAGGCCGGCCGCGCGCGCCAGCCGGATCATCGGATTGGTCTCGGGATTGTGCATCCAGCGCGCGCCGCGGTCGAACGGCACGTCGAAAGTCGACGCATCGGTCTGGCAGCGGCCACCGACCTGGCCGGACGCTTCCACCACGATCACCTTGCGGTTCGCGGCGGCGATCCGCCGCGCCGCGGCGATGCCTGCGGCACCGGCGCCGATCACGACGATGTCGGCCTCGCGCGGCGGCGCCGCGGCAGCGGCCCGGCTACCCAGCACCGGCGCCAGCGCCAGTCCTGCGGACGCCGACAGGAAATCGCGGCGGGTCACTGTCATGACTTAGCTTCTGGCATGGTTTCCGGGGACTTGCAGGGAATGGGAACGCTTCGCGAACTGTGCCGCATCTCACCGACCGCAGCAACACTCATGGTAAATCAATCATGATTGATCGGTTGCAGGCATGAACCAAATTGCAACGGCTTACGACCATGATTAAGTCAAACGAAGCGGTCGTAGAACCGCTGGGGGGAATCCATGGGCGTAATGCTCGATACCGTCGGTAAATGGATTGCGGGGTACCTGCAGAAGGAGGTCCCCGGTTACGAACCGTTCACGCCGAGCGACCCGGACCATCTGCGGAGCATCATGCAGCCCGGCGATGTGCTGCTGGTCGAAGGCAACAACCGCATTTCCGGCATCATCAAGTACCTCACGCAATCGACCTGGTCGCATGCCGCGCTGTTCGTCGGACCGATCGACGGTGCGTTCGAGCCTGACGGCGAACAGCATGTGCTGATCGAGGCCAATATCGGCGAAGGCGTGACCTCCGCGCCGCTGTCGAAATATCTGGCCTATCATACCCGCCTCTGCCGCCCCGTCGGACTGTCGTTCGAGGACCGCACCACGGTGTGCCGCTACGCCATCAACCGCATCGGCTTCGGCTACGACACCAAGAACATCGTCGATCTCGCGCGCTTCCTGTTTCCGCTGCCGATCCCACAGCGTTGGCGGCGCCGCATGATCGCATTCGGCTCCGGCGATCCGACCAAGATCATCTGCTCGGCGCTGATCGCGCAGGCGTTCGACGCCGTGCGCTATCCGATCTTGCCCAAGATCACGCGGGCCGCCAGCCGCAAGGCGCGCCGCGAGATTCTGCATATCCGCGACTCCTCGCTCTACATGCCGCGCGACTTCGACATCTCGCCCTATTTCGAAGTCGTCAAACCCACCATCGTGCACGGTTTCGACTACACGGCCCTGCACTGGGCCGACAAGCAGAAGCCGCTCCAGGAGGTAGCCGGCGAATTCGGTGTGTTTCCAGAACCGCCGCCGCTTGTTCCTGAAGCGATTGACGAAGAGACGGCGCTTCCGGTTGCGGAAGTGACGACAGAGACCGCGCCGGCGTAAGAGCTCTAGAACGTCGCCGCCAGCGTCAGGCGGACGGCGAGCGGCTCGGCGGGATGGACATGGCGGTCGGCGACGCCGTCGATCGGTTCGCCCGGTAGCCGCGACAGATAGTAGTATTCGATCTGGTTGGTCTGGGCGTTGAAGAGATTGAGGACGTCGAGCTGCAGCCGCATCCCGTTGTCGAATTTGTAGCCGGCGCGGGCGTTGACGATGAACGACGACAGTGAACGGACGCTGTCGTCCTCGATCAGCGGGCGCGGCCCGAAGTAACGGGCGCGCAGGCTGCCGAACCAGCCGGTGTCGTGGCCAAAGCTGACGCCGCCGCTCGCGACCCAGCTAGGTGCGCCCGGAATGAAATTGCCGACCGGATCATAGTCGGTGAAGCGGGCGCGGGTATAGGCGAGGTCGAAGTCGAGGCTCATCCACGGCAGCAGTTTGTACTGATTGGTCCACTCGACGCCGACCCGCCGGCTCGACCGGCTCGGCTCGGTGGTGCCGGCATCACCGACGAACAGCAGCTCGGAATCGAAGTCGAGCACGAACACCGAAAGCGAGGAGGTGAGCCCGTCGACCGCCCTGGTGCGGATGCCGAGCTCGGCACCCTTCGAGCGCACCAACAGCGGCACGCGATCGAGCGGCGTAACCTTGTCGTTGGGATCGACCGTGATGGTCGCGCCACGGATATCGTTGGAATGCAGGCCGAAGCCGGCATTGCCGTAGAACTCGGTCTTGGCCCAGGGACCAAGCACGATGCCGGCCTTCGGGCTCGTCATCGCCGCCTGCGCGTTGCCGGAATTCTGCGGCGTGTCGCTCAGCACATGGCCGGCGAAATAATCCTCGCGCAGACCGACCGTGGTGCGCAGCCAGTCGGTCCAGCGCGCTGTGGTATCGGCCCAGAGCGCGACGCTGCCCTCCTGCACCTGGTCGTTGCGCACGGTGGACAGGATCTCGCGCTGCATGGTCTTGAACAGGCCGACATTGATGTCGTCGTAGCGGGTCTGCACCCCGAACCGGGTCTGGGTATCGATGCCGGCGATGCGGACATCGGCGGCGTGGCTGGCATCGAAGCCGTACACGGTACGCTTGTCGGTCTGGCTGAACTGATCGCCATTGACCGGGTCGTCGAGAAAATAGGTGAAGTCGTTGTAGAGCTGCAGCGACGAGCGGATCACATAGGCGTTGAGCTTGGTCTGCCCATAGTCGCTCGATTGCGCCCAATTGCCGGACAGGCTGAAGCGGCTGGAGGTGCCGCCATCGGTCGGATCGAGAGAACCGTAACGGTCGATCAGCCCCTGATCGATCGCGCGCTGCGCAACCTGGTCGGTCGAGTTCCAGCCGTTGGAATAGGCCATCGCAGTCAGCGAGAAGCCGTCGGTCGCGGTGCCCTGGCTGTAGCGCAGCACGCCGTTGAGCTTGCGGATATCGTCCGGCACGTCCCACGGGCCGTTGTATTTGTTGGCCTCGAAGGCCGCGAGCAGCGTTCCGTCTCCGACGCGCGTCGAGCCCGCGGCCATCGCGCGCCGATAGCCGAAGCTGCCGGCGGTCAGCTCCACGATGTTCTTCGAAAGCCGATCGAGATAATTGATGTCGACCGCGCCGGCGGAGGCGAAGTCGCCCTTGTCCGCATAGTAAGGACCCTTGCGGACATCCATCGACTGGATCAGCTCCGGGACGAGGAAGTTGATGTCGGCATAGCCCTGGCCGTGGCCATGGGTCGGCATGTTGACCGGCATGCCGTCGACCGTGATCGCGAGATCGGTGCCGTGGTCGAGATTGAAGCCGCGCAGAAAATACTGGTTGGCTTTACCTTCGCCGGAATGCTGGGTGACGATCAATCCGGGCACCGCCTCCAGCACTTCGCCGACGCGCGAGACCGGCCGTGCATTCACCTCGTCGCCGCTGATCTGCCGCGCGCTGGCGGCGGTCGGTTGCAGATTGGAATCAGACCCAGTCGCAGAGCTGCCGGTGACACCGTTGGTCACAATACTGGGCTGGCTCGCTCGCGGCGCGGCGGGCTTGCGGCCACCGGCGACGGCATGGCGCGAAGGCTGCGACGGCTTGGCACGCCTCGGCGGCGCCTGATCGGGCGACGTCACTGTCACCGGTGGGAGTTGCCCGGGTGCCGCAGCAAGTGTCTGCGCCTCGGTGGCCGGTGCGAATGCGGCAATGGATGCGGCGGCGGGAAATATCCGCCATGCAGTACGACGCAACGCCCATGCCCCCGCACGATACCTGTTACAGTCTCGCGACGACCGCACCAGTCCAACCAATCCCGGCCAGCGAACGCTAGCAAGCACAGTATGATGTTACAAGAAAAATATCATACTGACGCCCCGCAACACGGATAGTCCATGCAACGCATCACCATCACCATCGAGGATGATCTGCTCGCGGAGATCGACGCCGCCGCCGAGGCGCGCGGCTATCAGAACCGTTCCGAGATCATCCGCGACCTTGCGCGCGCCGGTCTGCAGCAGAGCGCGGAGGAAGCCCCGTCAGGGCAATGCGTCGCGGCGCTGGTCTATGTCTACGACCACGCCGCGCGCGACCTGTCGAAGCGGCTGGTGCAGAATTTTCACGGCCATCACGATTTGTCGCTGGCGACGCTGCACGTCCATCTCGACGACGACAGCTGCATGGAAGTGACGGCGCTGAAGGGGCCGAGCGGCGAGGTCCGCCACCTCGCCGACCACGTCATCGCCGAGCGCGGCGTACGCTATGGCCGCGTCGTGATGATCCCGACCGGCCCGGAGAATAAGCCGCGCAAGCGGGGGCGTGGGCACAGGCATGATTGACGGTGCTTCCCTCGCCCCGCTTGCGGGGAGAGGTCGGATTGCATCGTCAGATGCAATCCGGGTGAGGGGGTACAGGTCGTTCCCAGGAGATTGCTCGCGGAGAGAGCCCCTCACCCCGACCCTCTTCCCGCAAGAGCGGGGCGAGGGAGAAGAAAGTTACGCCGCTTTCGCCTTGGTGCCGCGCGGCAGACCGGCGCGGGCAAGGCCGCCATAGAGCTGCTCGTTCGGCATCTCGGACTTCAGGATCGCGCGCACCTCGACGAGGCGATCGAGATCGATGCCGGTCGGAAATCCCTTGCTCTCACACAGGAAGACGAGGTCCTCGAACACGACATTGCCGGTCGCGCCCGGCGCGAACGGGCAGCCGCCGAGGCCGCCGAGCGAGCCGTCGAGCACACGAGCACCCTCATCGAGCGCCGCGGAAGCGTTGGCGATGCCCATGCCGCGGGTGTCGTGCAGGTGGACGCAGACCGGCTTGGAGCCCGCGATCCTCACCGCGCCGCGCGTCAACTCGCCGACCGCCTTCGGCCCGGCATAGCCGACGGTATCGGCGATCGCGACCATGTCGACGCCGACCTCGTAGAGCTTTTCGGTGAGGCGCAGCACCTCCTTCGGATCGACGGCACCTACGATCGAGCAGCCCAGCCCCATCGAGATCGCGGCATTGACCAGCGGCTTGTGCGTGCTGGCATCGCGCAGCTCGCAGAGCCGCTTGATGTTCTCGATCGCGGATTCGCGCGAGCGGTTGGCATTGGCCTGGCTGTGCTCCTCGGTCGCCGACACCACCGAGGCGATCTCGGCGACGCCGGAGGCCAGCGCCTCGTTGACGCCGCGCTCGTTCAGCGCCAGCGCAACGCCATGCGCGCCGGGCAGCGCGGCAATGGTTGCGACGACATCGCGGACATCGACGAATTGCGGGAAGGTTTTCGCCGGCAGGAACGAGCCGACCTCGAAATGCCTGACGCCGGCGGCATATTCGTCGCGCACCCAGCGCTGCTTCGCCGCGGTCGACGGGAACGTCTTCACCAGCTGCAGGCCGTCGCGCAGACCGACTTCGCGCAGGCTCACTCTGTCGTTGGGATAGATATCGTGGACACGGGTCATGGCAGCCTCACGCAGCGTTTCCGGTTGATGACATCTTCTGATGGGAGAGCTCGGCACGCACCGCATCGGTATCGGCGCCAAGCACCGGCACTTTCAGGCCTTCGCCGATATTGCTGCCGTTCCACTCGACCGGCAACGCCGGGACGCGAAACGGCTTGCCGTCGGCGTTGACATTGTTGACCAGACCGCCGGGGCGCAGCACATGCGGGTCCCTGAGCAGATCCTCGGGCCGATTGATCGGCGAGAAGCAGATGTTGAGCGCGTCGAGCCGCGCCGAGAGGTCGGCCACGTTCCAGCCTTTGATCACCTCGGCGACGCGCGGAATGATCCGGTCGCGCGCCATGATGCGGTCGGTGGTTGAGCGCAGCGTCGGATCGTCGGCGAACTCCGTCAGACCAAACTCGCGGCAGAAGCTCTGCCAATGACCTTCGGTGACGACGCCGATGAAGATGCGATCGCCATTGGCGGCATCGAAGATATCGTAGATCGGCCAGGCATGCTCGCGCTCCGGCATCGAGCGCGGCTTGCGTCCGGTCATCTCGTACTCGACCATGTGCTGGGCAACCAGGAACAGGCAGTTCTCGAACAGGCCGATGCGGATGTCCGCGCCATCCTTGTTGCCGCCCCGTTTCTGGTAGAGCGCGGCGAGGATCGAGATCACCCCGAACATGCCGCCCATGATGTCGTTGGCGGAAGAGCCGACGCGCTGCGGCTTGTCGCTTGTCCCGGTCATCGCAGCGAGGCCCGACATCATCTGCACGACCTCGTCGAGCGCCGGGCGATGATCGTAGGGGCCGGACAGAAAGCCCTTGTGGCCGGCGATGATCAGATGCGGATATTTCGCGCGCAGCTGATCTGCGCCAAGCCCCTGCTTGTCGAGCTGGCCATCGCGAAAATTCTCCAGGAACACGTCGGCGCCGGCGAGTAGCTGGTGCATCGTGTCGCGATCTTCCGCCTTGGCGAAATCCAGCACGACGCTGCGCTTGCCGCGGTTGAACAGCGGGAAGAACGAGACGCCCATGCCGCCGAGCGAGCGGGTCTTGTCACCTGCGGGAGGTTCGACCTTGATCACCTCGGCGCCGAGTTGCGCCAGGATCATGCCGCAGGTCGGCCCCATCACCATGTGGGTCATCTCGACGACCCTTACGCCCTCCAGCGGCAGTCCGCTCCCGGTCATCGGTTTCTCCGTGCTCATGCGCTCTTGTTCAGACGCGTTTTCTTCACGCGAACCGGTACCCACTTCGCTCGAAAACGCTTTGTGATCGGCGCAGGTTAGGCTTCCGCACGCTATCTGAAAAATATAATCTGTCGAATAGTGCATTCGTCGTTCTAGAACGCTGAACAGTCATGGATTCGCGCCAGCTTCGCTATTTCATCGCGGTCTACGAGCAGCGCAACCTGTCGCGGGCGGCAGATCAGGCCAATGTCGCGCAATCCGCGCTGAGCCACCACATCGCCAATCTGGAAGCGGAATTCGCCACGCCGCTGTTCGAGCGCAAGCCGCGCGGCATGGAACCGACCGCCGCGGGCGAGCGGCTCTACGAGCATGCCCGCATCATCCTGCGCGCGATGGCGGCGGCCGAGCGCGAGATCAAGGAAGGCGGCGGCGCCATTGCCGGCGACATCTCGATCGGCATGGCCAATTCGGCGATGAAGGCGATCGGCGTACCGCTGATGCGGACCGTGCTGACGAAATATCCGAACCTGAAGCTGTCGCTGACCGAGAGCCTGTCCGGCGCGACGCTGCTGCACCTGATGAGTTCCGAGGTCGATCTCGCGCTGGTCTATAACCCCCCGTCGGAAAAGGACCTGATCGCCGAGCCCGTGCTGGAGGAGCAGATGTTCTGCGTCGGCACCGAGCAGCTGATCGGCAAGAAGGCGCCGATCAGCTTCGAGGAGGTCGCGCGGCTGCCGCTGATCCTGCTGCGGCATGGGCTGTCGGCGCGTGCGCTACTGGACGATCCGGTGCCGCTGAAGCGGCTTGAAGCCAATGCGATCATGCATCTCAATTCCACCAGCGGCATGATCGGCGCACTCACCGCGGGCCTCGGCTGCACGATCGCGACGACGCACTTCGTCAAGGAGCCGCTGAAGGCCCGGCTGCTGGTCGCCCGCGAGGTGATCGAACCGAAACTGACCCGCACGCTCTATCTCTGCCGCCTGCGCAACCGCCCGATGACCTATGTCATGGAGGAAATGTGCCGGCTGATCCGCGCGCTGATCGCCGACCAGGTCGGCCGCGGCGCGTGGGAGGCGACGCTGTTGATCTGAGATCGAAAATATCGAACGATCCCTTCGATATGTTCGTCTGGATTTCTGGCTCCCGGCTGCCAAACATGGCCTGACCGGCACGCTTTCCCAAGAAAGGCTGCCGCCAGCGCATCCGGGGAGGAGCAAGATGAGCGCCGTCGATGTCGGCTCTGCGGTCGATCTCGCCACGACGACAAGCAGGCCCGACGAGATCTCGCGGCGGCTCGAGGCGCTGCCCACGTCCGGCTATGTCTGGCGGCTGGTGGTCCTGCTCTCGCTCGGCGGCTGCTTCGAAATCTACGATCTGTTCTTCACCGGCTATATCGCGCCGGGTCTCGCCCGCAGCGGGCTGATGACCACGACGACGCAGGCCTTCTTCGGGTTCTCCGGGATCGGCGCCTTCGTCGCGGCGACCTTCGCCGGCCTGTTCATCGGCACTTTCTGCCTCGGCTTCCTCGCCGATCGCTACGGGCGCAAGGCGGTCTTCACCTGGTCGCTGCTGTTCTACAGCGCAGCATCGGTGATCATGGCGTGCCAGACCACGCCTGGCGGTCTGCTGCTTTGGCGCTTCATTGCCGGTATCGGCATCGGCATCGAGGTGATTACCATCGACGCCTACATCACCGAGCTGGTGCCGAGCTGGATGCGCGGCCGGGCCTTTGCGATCAACCAGGCCGTGATGCTGTCGGCAGTCCCAATCGTCGCCGCGCTGTCGTGGTGGCTGGTGCCGCTCTCGCCGCACGGCATCGACGGCTGGCGCTGGGTGGTGCTTATCGGTGCTGCCGCCAGCATGATCATCTGGGTGCTGCGGCTTTACGTGCCGGAAAGCCCGCTCTGGCTCGCCCGCCACGGCCGCGTAGCCGAGGCTGAAAAAATCATGCGGACCCTCGAGGCCGCATCGCCTACGGCCGCGCCGCGCCCTGCCCCGGCAGCCACGATGGCGCCGACACGCGCGGTGGTCGAGACCGGCTATGCCGACCTGTTCCGGCCGCCTTATGTGTCGCTCGTCGTTCTGTTCATGATCTTCAACCTCTGCCAGGCATTCGGCGTCTACGGCTTCTCCAACTGGGTTCCGGCGCTGCTGGTCGAAAAGGGCATCAACGTCACCAAGAGCCTGCAATATTCGTTCATCATCGCGGTCGCCTATCCGCTGGCGCCGCTGCTGGCTGCAACCTTCGCCGATCGCTTCGAGCGCAAATGGATCATCTGCGGCGCGGCCGCCGCGATCTCGGTGTTCGGTCTCGCCTTCGCGCAGCTCACCGAACCTGTGCTGCTGATTGCCAGCGGCGTGATGGTGACCGGCGCCAACATGACGCTGTCCTACGCCTATCACGCCTACCAGACCGAAGTGTTCCCGACCGCGATCCGCGCCCGCGCCGCGGGGCTGGTCTATTCGATGAGCCGGCTCAGCGCGACCTTCTCCGGTTTCATCGTGGCGTTCATGTTGAGGGAGGCCGGCGTCATCGGGGTGTTCGGCCTGATCACCGCGGCGATGGTGATCGTGATCATTGCCATTGGTGTCTGGGGACCCAACGTCCGTGGCAAGCCACTCGACGCCTAAAGCGCGATGAGATTGGGTTGAATCGTCATCGCGCTTTAGCGCCTCGTTTGAGCATGATCTTTCCGGAAAACCGCTTCGCACGTTTCCGGATCATGCTTTAGCTCGAAAACCCTGTTACCGCGACACAAGCGGCACTTGCCGAAGCCATAATGGGTGGCTACCTCTCGCACGTGAATTTGTAGAGGTAACCCGGTCATGTTCGACGCCGCCGTCAAGGCGCTTTCGCAAATCCTGTCGCCGCCGATGCGCAGCATCCTGTGGCGCTCGATCGGGCTTGCGCTGGTGCTGATCACCGTGCTGGCAATCGGGTTGCAGCGGCTGCTGAGCTGGCTTGCCGACACCGGCGAGGTCTGGGCCGAAGGCATGCTCGGCCCCAACTTCCATTCCACGCTGCACGTACTGTCGTGGGTCATCTCGATCTCGGCCGGCCTCGGCGTCGTGCTCGGCGGCATCTTCCTGATGCCGGCGATCACCTCGCTGGTGGCGAGCCTGTTTGTCGATGACGTCGCCGACCACGTCGAGCGCGAGCATTATCCGGCCGATCATCCCGGCACCGCACTGCCGGTCACGCTCGCGACCATTGAGGGCGTCAAGACCGCGCTGCTCACGATCCTGGTCTATCTGGTCGCGCTGCCGTTCGTGCTGTTCGCAGGCGCAGGCTTCATCATCTTCTTCATCGCGACCGCCTGGCTGCTCGGCCGCGAATACTTCGAGCTCGCGGCAATGCGGTTCCGCTCGCCTGATGATGCCAAGGCGATGCGCAAGGAGAACGCGGCGACCGTGTTCACCGCCGGCCTGTTCATCGCGGCCTTCGTCTCGATCCCGATCGTCAATCTGGCGACGCCGCTGTTCGGCATGGCTTTCATGGTCCACATGTACAAGCGGCTGTCGGGCCCGCGCCGCGAATTGATCGAGCCGGCGCGGCGAAGCAACGTCCGGTCCGTCTAGGGTCCGTCCGGTGGCACCTGCAGTGATGCGGGCGCACGGTCGCGTGCGAATGGCACCAGAAGCAATCCGACGATCGCGACGCAGGCAAGCATCGCCCATGCCTCGTTGACGGTGAGCGCGAGCGATGCTCGCTCCACCAGTGACCGAATGAACACCACCGTGGCATCGTCCGGCGGCCCCGGCAGACGGTTGATCAGCAACATCGGATCGAGCCCGATCGCTTGCGCCGCGCTGACGTCGCCCGCCAGCAGGCGTGCACGAAAATCCTCGCCATAGATCGGGCTGCGGCCGTAGAGGATGGTGTCGATCAAGGCGATCCCGATCGCGCCCCCCAGATTGCGCATCAGATTGAACAACCCGCTGGCGTCGGCAACCTCCGCCTCCGGCAGGGTGCCCAAGGCAATGCGTGTCGGCGGCAGCAAACAGAACATGATCGCGACGCCGCGCACGATCTGCGGCCAGAACATCTCGCCGAAATCAGCTGTACGCGGCTGAAATGCGCTCAATCCGAGACCGAGCGCGAATAAGGCAAAGCCTGTAGCAGTCAACGAAAGCGCACCTAGGCGGCTCTCAAGGATTGCCGCAAGCGGCGCGGCGACGAGCTGCGCAACCCCCGTGACCAGCATGATGGTGCCGATCTCGAAGGCATCATGGCGGCGGACGAAGCCGAGGAACACCGGCATCAGGTAGGTCGATCCATAGAGGCCGACACCGAGGCAAAAACTCAACGCACAACCGACCGCGAACGAACGCCGCCTAAACAAGGTCAGTCGCGCGATCGGATGCGCCGCACGGAGCGTCCGCCGGATCAGCAGCGCCATCCCGGCCATGCTGCCGATCAGCAAGCTCAGACAAAGCATCGAGAACCAGCCGCGTTGCGGCGCTTCCTTCAGCCCCATCATGAAGCTTGCGAGCGCGGCTGCGAGCAGGACAAGCGAGCATTTGTCCAGTCTGGCGAATGCGCTGAGATTCACGCCCTCCTTCGGAAGCAGCAACGGCGTGATCGAGGCGGCAATCGCTCCCGGAACCAGATTGATCAGGAACAACCAGGGCCACGACCAGGTCTGCGTGATCCAGCCGCCGACGAACGGTCCAACGGTCGGCGCGAGCACCGCGACGACGCCACCGACCGTGGTCGCGACCGCATGGAGCCGTGGCGGAAACAGCACGAATACTGCCGAGAACACCGCGGGGATCAGGACGCCGCCGGAAAATCCCTGCAGTACGCGGAACACGAGCAGCACCGCAAAGCCGCCGCTGAAGGCGCACGCGACCGAGGCTATGGTGAACAGGCTCACGGCGATCGTGAACAGCCAGCGCAGCGACAGCACATGGGTGAACAGTCCGGTCAGCGGGATCGCGATCACCTCCGCGATCAGATAGGCGGTCTGGATCCAGCTCATCGCGGAAGGCGAGATCGCAAGCGCACGCTGGATCGTCGGCAACGAGGTCGCGACGACCTGGATGTCGAGGATCGCCATGAACATGCCAAGGCACATCAGGAGGAAGCCGGCCCAAATCGCGGCCGATGGACGATCGGTTCGATGCTCCGCCCCGTCGCTCATGGCGTGCTGATGCGCGGCCAGTCGGAAACGGAGAGCGCGCGGGTCTCGGCGCGAATTCGGATTGCGAGCACCGCGAGATTGAGCACGGTGAAGATCAGCGCCAACGCGGGCAGATGCAGCGCGAGTGGGAGCAGAGCGATTTCGCCGACGACGACGGCGTAGTTCGGATGCGGGAAATATCGGTACGGCCCGGACGCCACCAGCGGCGCACCCGGCAACACGATGATCCGCGTGGTCCATCGCGGCCCGAGCGCGGCCAAGATCCACAGCCGCAAGCCCTGCAACATCACAAAGGCCGCCAGCGCCGCCAGGTTGACTTGCTGGTCGCGGCCCCAGATCCACAGCGCGATCAGCCAGCCGGCGTGAAGCAGCACGATGAGCGGGTAGTGATCGGCGCCGACCTCGATTGCACCCCGCGCCAGAAGCCGCTCCGTGTTACGGCGAGAGAGCACGAGCTCGCCGAGACGCTGCAGCGTGACCAGCGCAAGGATGACCGAGGCGAGGCTCATGCCACGTTCCTCAGCACCACGCAGCTCAGCGTGAAGCCGGGCCCGAGCGCCGTAAGCAGCGAACGCTGTGGCAATCCCTTGGCGAGGGCGCGTTCGAGGACAAAGAGAACCGTCGGGGCCGACATGTTGCCGCAAGCCGCGATAACATCGCGTTCGTGATCGAGCGTGCCCTGATCGAGCGCGAGCGCCCGCTCCAGCGCGGTGATGACCTTGGAGCCGCCGGGATGGCAGAGAAAGCGATCGATGTCATCGGTCGTCAATTGCATCCGAGCGAGGATTTCGGCAACGGCCGGCCCAAGATGATCGCGGACGAAATCCGGAATGGTTCGTTGAAAGACGACGCCGAAGCCTTCCGGATCGACCGTCCATCCCATGATGTCGAGCGTATCCGGCCAGAGCTTTTCGCCGGCCGACTCGATTCGCGTTGTACCGCCGTCGCCGGCACGCAGCACGATTGCGGCGGCGCCATCGCTGAACAGGCTGGCGGCAACGATGTTCGCCTTGGTCAGTTCATCGTGCCGGACCGCGAGCGTGCAGAGCTCGAGCGCAACCAGCAGCACGTTCGCTCCGGGTTGCGCTTGCGCCAGCCGCGAGGCGATCGACAGGCCCGACACGCCGCCTGCGCAGCCCAGGCCGAACACCGGCACGCGCGACACATCCGTCCGCAAACCGAGCTTGCCAGCGACGCGCGCCTCCAGCGTCGGCGTCGCGATGCCCGTCGAGCACACCGTGACGACGACATCGATGTCGTTGCCGCTCAGATCAGCACGCGCAATCGCCTTGCGGGCGGCATCGACGAATAACGCCTCCGCGCCTTCGAGGAACGCCTGCGTCCGCTCCGGCCAACCGCGCCGTTCGAGGTACCATTCGATCGGCTTCACGCCATAGCGATGCTGAATGCCGGTGTTGGCGAACAGGCTGGAGAGCGTCTCGAACTCGGGATAGCGGTCGGCCAGGAGACCACGCGCGGCCTGCAGGACTTGTCCCTGATGGAATAGATGCGGTGGCACCGCCGTCGCCATGGAAACAAGCGCGGCCGTCTGCTTGATCTCGGTCATCGTGGCTCCAGTTCCCCCGGTTGTGGAACCACGCGATGTGCAAAATATTTCAGATGTCCGCGACATCAGTCGCGCGCCGCATTCACTATAAATTGACCCAATCTGTGGGGCGCCCGTCAGGAAGCTGCGACGTCTCGCTTGCGTAGCACGTTCTTCAAAAGGCCGAACGGCACTGGCGACAGCGGACCTTGCGGCGCGCGCGTAATCAAGGCGACCAAGAATAACGCAAGGATCGCGAGCCAGAAGCACAGCCAGAAGCCGTCGATATAGGCGAGCGTATTGGCCTCGCGCTGCACCAGCGCCGCGAGCGTTCCGACGGCCCGGCCCATCGCCGCCCCGATGCCGTGGCCGGAGAATTCACCCGCCAGCCGCTTCAGCAGGTTCACGACGTCGACATCGCCGTTCCGGACGTGCTGTCCGAGATAGTTCGAATGGATCTGCTCGCGGACGCGCAGCCAGGTGCCCATCAATGCGATGCCGAATTCGGCGCCGCCGAGCCGCATGATCTGGATATAGGCCGCGAACGCCGTGGCCCGCGACGGATCGGAATTCGCCAGCGCCATGATGATGATCGGCAGCAGCGTGAAGGCCTGGCCGACCGACGTCAGCAGCACGATGCCGACGAAGTCCTCGCGCGCCCAGACATGACTCAACTGGGTGCCCCAGAGATTGGCTGCCGCGAACGCCGAGAAGCCGAGCACCACGACGATGCGCGGATCGAGATGGCGGAGCAGCAGGATCGAGACCGGCACCAGCACGAACATCGGCAGCGCGCCATAGGTGAACAGCAGCACGCCCGACTGCTCCGGCCGCAGCGCACCGACGCTGCCGAGGAAATTCGGCACCAGCGACGAATTCGACAGGCTGGTCAGCGTGTACAGCAGGATGATGACCAACGAGAGTCCGATATTGCGTGAGAACAGCACGTTGAAATGCGCCCAGGGGCGCCGCGCAACCATTTCGTTGATCATGAATCCGATGATCAGGACCCCGCCCGCGATCAGCAGCGCCATCACGGTGCCCGACGACAGCCAGTCCAGTCGGTTGCCCTGATCGAGCCCGGCATAGACCATCGACACCCCGGCGCCGAGCAGCAGCATACCGCCCCAATCGGCGTGGTGCAGCAGGTCGCGATTGACCGGCTCCTTCGGGGTACCGAGATAGACCATCAATCCCATCAGCGGCGCGATCACCGCGCCCTGCCAATACAGCCACTGCCAGCCGAGGTGATCGACATAGAAACCGACCAGCGAGCTCGACGAGTCCAGCGCGAAGCCGACGCGGATCGAGTACATCGCGATCCCCGGCAGCCACCAGCGGATCGGCAAATTGCGCAGGATGATCATCAAGGTCGCCGGCACGAAGGTGCCGAGCAGCATGCCATGCGCGATGCTGAGTGCGATCAACGCCGTGTAGTCGCGCACGAACGGGATGATCAACGAGATCACCGCATAGACCAGGCTCGGAATGCCGAGCACGCGCCGCAGGCCGAACACGGTGGCGAGCCAGGCCACTGCCGGAGCGATGAAGATCTGTGAGCCGATCGCAGCTGTCGAGAGCCAGGCGCCCTCGTCGAAGGTCAGCGAGAACGCGCCGCGCAAATCGGGCAGCCCGACTGAAGTCAGGCGGCTGTCGAAATTCGCCAGGAACGCACCGAGCAGCACGGCGACGACGGCGAACAGCGGATAGCGCGCGACGTCGCCGCGCGAGATCGGACCGCGGTCGCGGTCGTCACTTTCCGCCATTGGCGACCGCCTCGCCGGTGTTGATCCGCGTCACCACCGACATGCCCGGCAGCAGGCGGTCGAGCAGCGGCTGGCCCTTGTCGAACTGGATGCGCACCGGGATGCGCTGCACCACCTTGGTGAAATTGCCGGTGGCGTTGTCGGGCGGTAGCAGCGCGAATTGCGATCCGCTGGCCGGCGCGATGCGCTCGACGACGCCGCGCAGCCTCTGGCCCGAGAATGTATCCACCGTGACCTCGACCGGCTGACCCGGCCTGACGTTGGTCAGCTGGGTCTCCTTGTAGTTGGCGATCACATAGACATTCGGCAGCGGCACGACATTGACCAGATTGGTGCCGATGTTGACGTAGTCGCCCGGCTGTACCTGGCGTTCGCCGGTGACGCCGTCGAATGGTGCTGCGATCCTGGTGTAGCCGAGCTTGAGCTTGGCCGACGCCAGCAGCGCCTTGGCGGCGTCGAGATCGGCGGCGCGCTGCTTCTTGGTGCCTTGCAGGACCTCGAGCTGATGGCGCTGCGCTGCGATCACCGCGCGGCTGGCCTTCACGTCGGCCTCGGCCTTGGCGTAGGATGCGGTCGCCTGCTCGAGCCGCTGCCGCGTGCCGGCATCGGTTTGCGACAGCGACTGCTGACGCTCCTCCTCCTGCTTTGCCAGAGTCTGCTGCGCCTCCGCGGATAGCCGCGAGGCCTCGGCCTGCGCGATCGTCGCATATTGCAGCTCGACCTGGTTGTTGAGGTTGTCGAGCGCGGCCTGCGCACCGACCACGCCGGCCTCGGCCTGTGCGACCTGCGCCTGATAATCGGCCGGATCGATCTGTACCAGCAGATCGCCGGCCTTGACGCGCTGGAAATCGGAGATGGCGACCGTGAGCACTTCGCCGGAGACGCGGCTGCTGAGCTGGGTCAGCTCGGCACGCACATAGGCATCATCGGTGGTCTGGATCGTGGCGCTGCCGACCCATGCGTTCCAGCGGCTGGTCGCGATCGCAACGAACACAAGCGCGACGAGCACTGCAAACAGCGGGATCGCGAAGCGGCCCCAAAAGCTGCTGGCCGCGGGCTTGGCTGGCGCTGCCGCCGGAATGGGCGCGGTCTGGCTGGCTGGTGACGGACCGTCTTGAACCTGCTCTGCCACACCACACTCCTCAATCAAAACGCCGAACGAACCTAGTAGCACATCATGACGATCGTGCCTCAGACGGTCTTCTCCGGCCACCGGCAAAGATCGTTGATCAGACACACTTCGCAACGCGGCCCGCGCGCGAGGCAGGTGTAGCGGCCATGCAGGATCAGCCAGTGATGGGCGTGCAGCATGAACTCGGTCGGGATCACCTTCTCCAGTCCGAGCTCGACCTCGAGCGGCGTCTTGCCGGGTGCGAGACCGGTGCGGTTGCCGACCCGGAACACATGGGTGTCGACCGCCATCGTGTGTTCGCCGAACGCCATGTTGAGCACGACATTCGCGGTCTTGCGCCCGGCACCGGGCAGTGACTCGATTTCAGCGCGGGTGCGCGGCACCTCGCTGCCGAATTCGGCGATCAGTTTCTCGGAAAGCGCGATGACGTTCTTGGCCTTGTTGCGATAGAGCCCGATGGTCTTGATGTAGTCGCGCACTTTGTCTTCGCCGAGCTCAAGCATCTTCTGCGGCGTGTCAGCGATCGCGAACAGCGCCCGCGTCGCCTTGTTGACGCCGGCGTCGGTTGCCTGCGCCGACAGCACCACCGCAACGAGCAGCGTGTAGGGGTTGAGATGCTCGAGCTCGCCCTTTGGCTCGGGATTGGCTTTGCGGAACCGATCGAAGGCCTCGTAGACCTCCGCCGCCGTCCAAGGTTTCGGTTTCGCGGCCTTCTTGGTGGTCGGCTGCTTTGCCGCGCGTTTGGCCGGGGGCTTGGCCGCTTTCGCGGCCTTCTTCTTCGGAGCGGACCGAACACTTGACGTGCCGGCGCGTTGTGAGCGGATGATTTTGGCCATGAACGGGATATACTGATACGTCATGACCGCAGGCAACGACTTTGATCCGAGCGACGGCCTCGGGGCCAACGGCCTCGAGACGGATGCGCTTGAGGCGGAGCCGAAGCTGTTCTCGGCGCTGCTGACGCCGCACCGCTCACTGAACCGCAGCGGCTTCATCGTGCTGATGTCGTTCGTCACCGTGATCAGCTTCATCGCCGGCGCGGTGTTCTGGTGGCTCGGCGCCTGGCCGATCTTCGGCTTCTTCGGCCTCGACGTGCTGGTGATCTACTGGGCGTTCAAGGTGAATTTCCGTAGCGCCAAAGCGAGCGAGGAGATTACCGTGACGCCGTCGGAACTGCGGGTGCGCAGGATCAGCCACCGCGGCCACGTCGTCGAATGGGTGCTCAATCCGCTCTGGGTGCGGTTCGAGCAGATCTCGCATGAGGAGTTCGGCATCGAGCGGCTTTATCTGGTGTCCCGGGGCCGCCGGGTCAGCGTCGGCAGCTTCCTGAGCCCGGACGAAAAGGCTAGCTTCTCCAAAGCCTTGAACGCTGCCTTGAACGCAGCGAAACGCGGGCCCACCTACAACCCAATTGCTTGATCGAGCTTATTTTTGAGCATGATCTTGCCGGAAAACCGGTCCCCACTTTTCCGGATCATGCTTGTCAGAAATCGGGTGGTTTGGACGCGACATGGCTCCTAAATCAGATACCATGATGACACTCGCCATACATGATCAGCGCCTGGCCAAGCCGGGCCTCCAGAGCGCCGCCCTGCGCGACTACGATTCGGTGCGGCGCGCCATCGCGTTCATCTCCGAGCATTGGCGCACGCAGCCGACCATCGAAGCGATGGCCGACGCCGCCGCCGTCACGCCGGATGAACTCCACCATCTGTTCCGCCGCTGGGCCGGGCTGACGCCGAAGGCCTTCATGCAGGCGCTGACGCTCGATCACGCCAAGAACCTGCTGCGTGATTCCGCCAGCGTGCTCGACGCGGCGCTCGACTCCGGGCTTTCAGGGCCGGGACGGCTGCACGACCTGTTCGTGACGCATGAGGCGATGTCGCCGGGCGAATGGAAGACCGGTGGCGGCGGCATGACGCTGCGCTATGGCTTCCACCCCTCGCCGTTCGGCACCGCGATCGTGATCGCGACCGATCGCGGGCTCGCGGGGCTTGCCTTCGCCGACCCCGGCGACGAGCAGACTGCATTTGCCGACATGACGCGGCGCTGGCCAAATGCGACCTATGTCGAGGACATCGACGGCACCAGCGCACTTGCGCAGCGCGTGTTCGATACGAAGCTGTGGCGCGCTGACCAGCCGCTCCGCGTCGTGCTGATCGGCACCGATTTCGAGGTGCGGGTCTGGGAGACCCTGCTCAAGATCCCGATGGGCCGTGCGGTGAGCTATTCCGACATCGCCTGCAAGATCAGCAATCCGAAGGCCTCGCGCGCCGTCGGTGCCGCGGTCGGCCGCAATCCGGTGTCGTTCGTGGTGCCCTGCCATCGCGCACTCGGCAAGAGCGGCGCGCTGACCGGCTATCACTGGGGCATCACCCGCAAGCAGGCGATGCTCGGCTGGGAAGCCGGCCAGGTCGGCTTGCACTAAGCACCTCAAGCTAAACAGAGCGTCCAGTCTCTCACCGTCACCCTGAGGAGCGCAAAGCGCGTCTCGAAGGGTCGACGGCCCGACTGGTGGCCGTGCATCCTTCGAGACGCGCGCAAGAGCGTGCTCCTCCAGCGACAAAGGCGAAGCCTTTGCGCGGGGATGACGGGATTGATCGCGTCGCTTAGCCCGCCAGATCGACCTTCGACGCAACAGTGGAATCGGCGTTGAGCCGATAGACCACCGGCGCACCGGTTGCGAGTTCGCGCTTGAGGATCTGCTCCGGCGTCAGCTTCTCCAGCACCATGATCAGCGCGCGGAGCGAATTGCCGTGGGCGGCGATCAGCGTGCGCTGGCCGCGCAGCACGCCGGGCAGGATCTCCTGCACGTAATAGGGCAGCGTGCGCGCCAGCGTGTCCTTCAGGCTTTCGCCACCGGGCGGCGGCACGTCGTAGGAGCGGCGCCAGATCAGCACCTGATCCTCGCCCCACTTCTTGCGGGCGTCGTCCTTGTTGAGGCCGGAGAGATCGCCGTAGTCGCGCTCATTGAGCGCGAGATTCTTCGTGGTCGGCAGTCCGGTCTGGCCGATCTGCTCCAGCATCAGCTTCAGCGTGTGCTGCGCGCGGGTGAGATCGGAGGTGAAGGCGACATCGAACGACAGGCCCTGCGCCTTCAGCTTGCGGCCGGCGTCGTTGGCCTCGGCGATGCCCTGCTCGGTGAGGTCGGGGTCCTTCCACCCGGTGAACAGGTTCTTCAGATTCCAGTCGCTCTGACCGTGACGAACGAGCACAAGAAGACGATCACTCATTTCAGATTCCGTTTTCGCTTGGCTGGATTTGATCTCGTCGAGCGGTCTCAGTCGCTCAGGCCGAGGACGTCGGTCATCGAATACATGCCGGGCTTCTTGCCGTGCGCCCACAGCGCCGCCTTCAGCGCGCCCTGCGCGAACAGCGCGCGATCTTCGGCATGGTGCGCCAGCGTGATGCGCTCCGACGGGCCGGCAAAGATCACGCTGTGATCGCCGGCCGCGGTGCCGCCGCGCAACGAGGCAAAGCCGATATCACCCGCACGCCGCGCGCCGGTCAGGCCATCGCGGCCGCGTGCCGAATGCTGCTCCAATGCGATCTTGCGGCCGGCGGCAGCGGCCTCGCCGAGCATCAAGGCGGTGCCTGACGGCGCATCGATCTTGGACTTGTGGTGCAGCTCGAGAATTTCGATGTCAAAGCTCTGGTCGAGCGACTGCGCGACGCGCTTGACCAGTGCGGCAAGCAGATTGACGCCGAGGCTCATATTGCCCGACTTCACCACGATGGCGCGATTGGTGACGCTGCGGATCACCGCGTCGTCGGACGGTGACAGGCCGGTGGTGCCGATGACATGAACGAGGCCGCGCTCGGCCGCGATCGCGACATTGGCGATGGTCGCGGCCGGCACGGTGAAATCCAGGATACCGTCGGCATTGGCCGACATCGACCACAGGTCGGCCGACAGCTTGACCCCATTGGCCGGGAGGCCGGCGAGCACGCCGGCGTCCTTGCCGAGCAGCTCCGATCCCGGCGCCTCCAGCGCACCCACCAGCACCGCCCCCGGGGTTTCGTCAATCACCCGCACCAGCGTACGGCCCATCCGGCCGCCGGCTCCCGCAACAATCAGACGCATGTCAGCCATGGCTCACCTCTGAAAGCCGTATAGCGAGCCATGGCTGTTCCGGCAACCGAGCCGGCTGCCGCCGATCAGGGCTGCGGGCCGTCATAGCCCTCGATGATGATGAGATCGGCGATCGAGTGCGGCTGCCGCACCTTGATGTTGGCCTGGTATTCCGGCGAATTGTAGCAGGCCATCGCGGTCGCATAATCGGGGAATTCGATCACGACGTTGCGGGAGCGGCTCTGGCCCTCGACGCAATTGAGCTGGCCGCCGCGCACCACATAACGGCCGCCGAACTTCTTGAAGATTGCAAGGTTGGCGACTGCGTAGGGCTTGTAACCCTCGTCATTGTGAACGTCGACGCGTCCAATCCAGTATCCCTTCGCCATCTGTCTTCTCCCTTGTTGTTGGTTCAGGCGAGCGCCTGGGCGATCTCGGTGTGAATGGCTTCGGCGGCGGCCTTCGGATCGGCGGCTTCCAGCACCGGACGGCCGACCACCAGATAGTCGGCGCCGGCCGCAATGGCGCGGGCCGGCGTCATGATGCGTTTCTGGTCGCCGGTCGCCGAGCCCGCGGGGCGGATGCCTGGGGTCACCAGGTTCATCTGATCGCCGACGATCTTGCGCAGGGCGGCGGCTTCCTCGGGCGAGCTGACGAGGCCGTCGACACCGAGCGCCTGCGCCTGCCTGGCACGCGCCTCGACCAGCTCGGAGACGTTGAGGCGGTAGCCCGCCGCATGCAGATCGCTGTCGTCGTAGGAGGTCAGCACCGTCACCGCGAGGATTTTCAGGCCGGAGCCAGCGCGGGCTTCGACCGCCGCCTTCATGGTCTGCGGATAGGCATGCACGGTGAGGAAGGTTGCGCCGAGACCGGCGACGCTTTCGACGCCGCGCGCGACCGTGTTGCCGATGTCGTGCATCTTGAGATCGAGAAAGACCTTCTTGCCGCTGCCGGCAAGCTGCTTCGCCAGCGTAAGGCCGCCGGCATAACCGAGCTGGTAGCCGATCTTGTAAAAGGTGACGCTGTCGCCGAGCCTGTCGATCATCGCCTCGGCGCTCGCGACCGACGGCAGATCGAGCGCCGCAATCAACCGGTCTCTGGGTGCGATCTTGGCTGGCTGCATGTCACCTCACATCATGCGTTGGGAATGGTCGATCAGCTGTCGCACCAGCGCGCGCATCGCGTCGATATCGCCCTGGTGCTTCAGACGGTCCATATCGTCATAGGCCTGCTCGGCGAATGACAGCGCGAGCTGGTTCGGGATCACGCTTGCCTGGCACGCCGACAGGATCAGGCGCAGCGCCGCCAGCGCGCGCGTGCCGCCGAGCCGGTTGCCGGATGCGGATGCGATCGCGAAGGCGCGGCCGTGGAACACCTGGCCGCGGGCCTCCTGCGGATCCTGCACGCGGCTGATCCAGTCGATGGTGTTCTTCACCAGCGCCGGCACCGAGGAATTATATTCGGGCGTCACGATCAGCACGCCGTGATGGGCGCCGATCATCCGCTTCAGATTGACGGCGTGCTGCGGCACGCCCGATTTCGCCTGCAGGTCGCCGTCATAGATCGGCAGCGGAAAATCGCCGAGCGAGATGCGGGTGACGTCGGCGCCAAGCTGCGCCAATTCATGCGCCAGCACAGCGGCCAGCTTCGCGTTGAGCGAGCCGGATCGAAGCGATCCCGGGATCACGAGGATTTTCAGCGCGGACATTCTGTAATCGCTGGTGCAGGGCGTACCCAGCGCGACGGCGCTGGCGAGCATTTGCTTTGAAAATGCTCTTAGCTAAGATTCTGCGCGTATTCCATGCGCAAAACCGGTACCCACTTTTGCGGAATACGCGTCAGCCCTTGCGATACACCCAGACCCGCGCGGGCGGAAGGTTCATCCAGATCCGCTCGGAGGCCTCTGTGGACACGCCCGGCAGCGACTTTGGAATCGGGGGAGCCACCGAATAGGTAAACTGGACGAAGGGCGCGCCCGGCGCCAACGCCAGGAAGGCGTCGCGGATCAGCTTCAGGCGGGTCAGCATCGGCTTGGTGACCAACGGCAGACCCGAGACCACAGCAGAGGCCGGAGACTTCATGACATCCCACAGCGTATCGCGCAGCCTGTACGCGTCACCCTGGACCACCTTGGCCTGCGGATAGCGTTCGCGCAGCAGCGCGCAGAAGCCGGGATTGTATTCGACCAGCACGAGTCGCTTCTGATCGACGCCGTGCTCGATCAGCGCGTTGGTGATCGCACCGGTGCCGGGTCCAAGTTCGACAACCGGCCCTTCGGCTTCGGGATCAACATATTGCGCCATGGTGCGCGCAAGCAGCCGTCCGGACGGCATCACCGCGCCCATGTGCAGCGGCTTCTCGATCCATGAACGGAGGAAACGAACCTCGTCGTCGAGACGGAGGGGCTTCTTCGACGCACGCACGGACGATTGCAGAGGCATGTCGCTACCAGGCGGGACCGCGCACAATCGAGCGGTTGTCAGAAAACAGTCATAAACACGTATAGATCGAAGTCGTTACGGTCAAGCAGAACGACTGCGGCTAGGCGGATCGGTTTCCGAAGAAGTCCTTGACCTTAGAGAAGAAACCCGCAGCCTCCGGCTGGGTCGCGCCGGACGACAGTTTTTCGAACTCCATCAGCAATTCTTGCTGCTTCTTGGTCAGATTCTGCGGAGTTTCGACCACAACCTGGACATACATGTCGCCGGTCTGGCGCGAGCGCAGCACCGGCATGCCCTTTGATGCAATGCGGAATCGACGGCTGGACTGAGTGCCGGCCGGCACCTTCACCTTGGTCTTGCCCTTGTCGATGGTCGGCACGTCGAATTCGCCGCCGAGCGCTGCGGTCACCATCGAGATCGGCACGCGGCAATGCAGGTCGGCGCCGTCGCGCTGAAAGAACTGGTGCGTGGTCAGCGACAGGAAGATGTAGAGATCGCCGGGCGGTCCGCCGCGAACACCGGCCTCGCCTTCGCCGGCGAGACGGATGCGGGTGCCGTCCTCGACTCCCGGAGGAATGTTGACCGACAGCGTGCGCTCGCGCGTCACCCGGCCAGAACCGGCGCAGGAGGCGCAGGCGTCCTCGATCATCTGGCCGCGGCCCTGACAGCCGGGGCAAGTCCGCTCCAGCGTGAAGAAGCCCTGGGCCTGCCGGATACGGCCGGCGCCGCCGCAATGCGAGCAGGTCTTCGGCTTGGTGCCGGCCTTGGCGCCGGTGCCCGAGCAGGATTCGCAGGTGACCGAGACCGGGATCTCGATCTGCGCGGTCTTGCCCTGGAAGGCCTCCTCGAGCGTGATCTCCATGTTGTAGCGCAGGTCGGCGCCGCGTTCGCGGCCGCCGCTGCGGCGCTGCCCGGCCATGCCGAACAGATCCTCGAAGATGTCGGAGAAGGATGAGGCGAAGCCGGCGCCGAAGCCGGGGCCGCCGCCGCCCATGCCCTGCTCGAAGGCGGCATGGCCGAAGCGGTCATAGGCGGCGCGCTTGTCGCCGTCCTTCAGCACTTCATAGGCTTCGTTGATTTCCTTGAACCGGACTTCGCTGGAGGCGTCGCCCGGATTCTTGTCCGGATGCCATTTCATCGCGAGCTTGCGGAAAGCCGATTTCAGCTTGGTCTCGTCCGCGTTCCGCTCGACCTCGAGGGTCTCGTAATAGCAGCGCTTGGTGGACATCCTTCAATTCCGTCCGAAGTTCGTGGCCATCGCCCAGGACCAGGCGTGCAAGAACTGCGCTTGCAAGGATTGCGCCTGTCTCGAAGATGCAGCGATCGCCTTAAAGAAAAATGACCCCCACTCCTCCGAGACGCCTGGCGTGCTCATTGGTGTGAGGGTCATGATCGAAAATCCGCTTAAGCAGACTTCTTGCTGTTCTTGTCGTCGTCGACCTCGGTGAACTCCGCGTCGACAACGTCATCCTTGGCAGCGTCCTTGGCCGCATCGGCCTCGGCCTGCTGCTTGTACATGGCCTCGCCGAGCTTCATCGAAGCCTGCGCCAGCGTGTTGGTCTTGGCCTTGATCGCCTCGGCGTCGTCGCCCTTCAGCGCTTCCTTGAGGTCGCTGACGGCGTCTTCGATCGCGCGGCGATCGGTCTCCGGAATCTTCGAACCGTGTTCGGCGAGAGCCTTCTCGGTCGAATGCACCAGGCCGTCGGCATGGTTCTTAGCGTCGACTGCCTCGCGGCGCTTCTTGTCGTCGGCCGCGTTGGCCTCGGCGTCCTTGACCATCTTGTCGATGTCGGCTTCGGACAGACCGCCGGATGCCTGGATCCGGATCTGCTGTTCCTTGCCGGTCGCCTTGTCCTTGGCCGAGACGTTGACGATGCCGTTGGCGTCGATGTCGAAGGTCACCTCGATCTGCGGCATGCCGCGCGGAGCCGGCGGAATACCCATCAGGTCGAACTGGCCGAGCATCTTGTTGTCGGCCGCCATTTCACGCTCGCCCTGGAAGACCCGGATGGTGACGGCGCCCTGATTGTCTTCGGCGGTCGAGAACACCTGGCTCTTCTTGGTCGGGATCGTGGTGTTGCGGTCGATGATGCGGGTGAACACGCCGCCCAGCGTCTCGATGCCCAGCGACAGCGGGGTCACGTCGAGCAGCAGCACGTCCTTGACGTCGCCCTGCAGCACGCCGGCCTGGATCGCAGCACCGATCGCGACGACCTCGTCGGGATTGACGCCCTTGTGCGGCTCCTTGCCGAAGAACTGCTTCACGACTTCCTGGATCTTCGGCATGCGGGTCATGCCGCCGACCAGCACCACTTCGCCGATCTCGCCGGCGGTCAGGCCGGCATCCTTCAGCGCCTTGCGGCACGGCTCGATGGTCTTCTCGACGAGATCGGCCACCAACGCCTCGAACTTGGCGCGGGTCAGCTTCATCGTCAGATGCTTCGGACCGGTCTGGTCGGCCGTGATGAACGGCAGATTGATTTCGGTCTGCGTGGTCGACGACAGCTCGATCTTGGCCTTCTCCGCAGCTTCCTTCAGGCGCTGCAAAGCGAGCTTGTCGTTGCGCAGGTTGATGCCCTGCTCCTTCTGGAACTCGTCGGCGAGGTAGCCGACCAGGCGCATGTCGAAATCTTCACCGCCGAGGAAGGTGTCGCCGTTGGTCGACTTCACCTCGAACACGCCGTCGCCGATCTCCAGGATCGAGACGTCGAAGGTGCCGCCGCCGAGGTCGTACACGGCGATCGTGCCGGCCTTCGTCTTGTCGAGGCCGTAGGCGAGCGCGGCAGCGGTCGGCTCGTTGATGATGCGCAGCACTTCGAGACCGGCGATCTTGCCGGCGTCCTTGGTGGCCTGACGCTGCGCGTCGTTGAAATAAGCGGGAACGGTGATGACGGCCTGATCGACCTTCTGGCCGAGATGCGCCTCAGCGGTCTCCTTCATCTTCTGCAGAATGAAGGCCGAGACCTGCGAGGGCGAATAGGTCTTGCCATCGGCTTCGACCCAGGCGTCGCCGTTCGATGCCTTGACGATTTTGTAGGGAACGAGCTTCTTGTCCTTCTCGACCATCGGGTCGTCATAGCGGCGGCCGATCAGGCGCTTCACCGCAAAGAACGTACGCTCGGGATTGGTCACCGCCTGGCGCTTCGCCGGCTGGCCGACGAGGCGCTCGCCATCGTCAGTGAAAGCAACGATCGACGGCGTCGTTCGCATGCCCTCGGCATTCTCGATCACCTTGGCGTTCTTGCCATCCATAACCGCGACGCACGAATTCGTGGTGCCGAGGTCGATCCCAATGACCTTACCCATGGTTTTGATATCCTCTTTGCTACGGCAGGTTGGTTGGGCCCTGACGGCGCTCCGTACCGAACCCCCAGACGTTCACATACTCGCGATATTGCGACGGTGAGCCTGATATAGGAGAGAGGGTCCTGCCCGCAAGGACTGGACGCAACGTTGAGGCCTGAAAAGACTGACGTTTGAAAGATTGTGTCAGTCCGCCCGCGACATCGGTTCAAGCCCAGCACGACTGCCGGCCAAGTTAACAAATCGGCAATGATGCCGGCCGCCGTCGACCATGAATGTCCACGACGCGACGTCTGCGCTGTTGAGTGAACGCTCACAAACGTCGTATGCGAGAGCGGCGCATCGGTCGAGGGCGCGCTGTTTGGCCGCTGGCCACTCCTCTTGGAAACGTCGGGAAACTGCAAAGTGCCTGCCAATCAGGGCGAAAAGCCCATGGAATCGGGCCTGCAGACCCGGAGCGGAGATTTGGCGGCCTGTTGCAGGGCCATCAAAACCGCTAAAAGCGGTCCGACTGAAAGAGGCCATCCAGCCCTGCACCGGCCCCGTTGCGCGGCCACCAAGCAAAACCGGTAGATCCCCCATGACGCCTTTTCGAGTTCTCGTTGCGGTTGCCTTGCTGATTGCTGCCACCTGTCGTGGCTTTGCCGCCGACGTGGTGTTTCCGCCGGGCGCGCATGTCGGTATGAAACCGCTGGTGGGCCTCGTCCGCGCCAAGTCGTTCATCGGCTTCGAGACCGAGGACCAGGGCGTCAAGGTCCTGATCGCCGACCTGCCGGCGGACGCCTACAACGAGGTCGTGACCGCCTTCAAGGCCAACCCCGCCGGCACCGGAAACATCAAGCCCGAGAGCCTCGAGACGCCGGCCGGCCTCGCCTATTACACCGTCGAGAGCGCGCGCGACGGCGCCAGCAATGTACGGCGCTATTCCATGATCCTGCCGGGACCGACCTTCTCCGGCTATGTCGCGGTGCAGGTGCCGGAGAACGCGAGCAAGATCTACACCGACGACGCCGTGCGGCAGATGTTCGCCACGGCCCAGATCCGCAACGAGGTGCCGGTCGACGAGCAGCTCGGCATGATGCCGTTCAAGGTCACCGAGCTCTCAGGTTTCAAGAATGTCCGCATGCTGGCGCCGGGCGCAGCCCTGCTGCTCGCCGATGGCGACGAGAAGAGCCTCGAGACCAAGCCCTTCATGCTGCTCGGCATCATCGGCTCGGCCCCGGCCACGCCCGATGATCGCGGCCGTTTCGCCCAGCAGATCGCCACCACGATCCCCGGCGTGCGCGACGGTCGCATCACCATGTCCGAGCCGATCCGGATCGACGGTCAGCCCGGCTTCGAGACCCGGATCGACGCCGTCAGCGGCAAGGACAACACCCCAGTGACCATCGTGCAGTGGCTGCGGTTCGGCGCGCAAACGTCGATGCGCGTCATCGGCAGCTCGCCGCGCACCGACTGGGAGACCGCCTTCCCGCGCTTCCGCGCGGTGCGCGACGGCATCCAGCCGCGCGGCTGACCGGCCGTTCGCAAAGATTCGGACTTCCGCAGGTCCACGAACGGAACTAGCCTCCTCGCGCTGTAATCACACAAAGCGAGGAGGGGCGCGATGTTGGATCGACGACGGATCGTTGCAGGCCTTGGTACGATGGCGCTTGCGACGCTGGTTCCCGAAAGTCTCTGGGCGGCGGCGATCAAGCCCGATGATGGCTCCGCGCTGCTCGTGATCGACGTCCAGAACTGCTTCCTGCCCGGCGGCAGCCTCGCGGTGAAGGATGGCGAGCAAGTGGTGCCGGTCATCAACAAGATCGCCAAGAGCTTTGCCAATGTGGTGATGACGCAGGACTGGCACACGCCCGGACACGTCTCGTTTGCCTCGGTCCATGCCGGCAAGAAGCCGTTCGAGACCATCGACCTCGCCTATGGCAAGCAGGTGCTGTGGCCCGACCATTGCGTGCAGGGCACCGACGGCGCCTCGCTGTCGAAGGAGCTCGCGATCCCGCAGGCCGAGCTGATCATCCGCAAGGGCTTTCACAAGGACGTCGACAGCTACTCCGCCTTCACCGAGGCTGACGGCAAGACCACAACCGGGCTCGCCGCCTATCTGAAGGCGCGCAACGTCGAGCGGCTCTTCGTGGCCGGGCTTGCCACCGATTTCTGCGTGGCCTGGACCGCGCTCGATGCGCGCAAGGCCGGCTTCGAAACCTACGTGGTGGAAGATGCCTGCCGCGGCATCGACACGCAGGGATCGCTCGCCAAGGCCTGGTCCGACATGGACAAGGCCGGCGTCAAGCGAATCCAGTCGTCGGATATCGCGTAGGAGAGATCAGACCGTGAAGTCGGCGCTCGGGGCGGCCTTGGCGCCGCCCTTGGAGACGCCGACCAGCGCCGGACGCAGGATGCGCTCGCCGATCATGTAGCCGGCCTGCACGACCTGCACCACGGTGCCGGACGGCACCGACGCATCAGGCACCTCGAACATCGCCTGCTGGAAGTTCGGATCGAACTTCTCGCCGATCGGATCGAACTTCTTGACGCCGTTCTTCTCCAGCGTGTTGAGCAGCGAACGCTCGGTCAGCTCGACGCCTTCGAGCAGCGCCTTCAGGCCGGGATCGGCGGCTTCCTTGGTCTCGGCCGGCACCGCATCGAGCGCGCGCTGCAGATTATCGGCGATATCGAGCACGTCGCGGGCAAAGCCGGTGATGCCATAGGTCTTGGCGTCGGCGACCTCGCGGCGGGTGCGCTGCCGGAGATTCTCCATCTCGGCCAGCGTGCGCAGCGTCCGGTCGCGCGCCTCGGCGAGTTCCTTGGTCAGCGCCTCGGCCGATCCCACTTCGGGATCGTCCGGCATGATGTAGGGCTTCGAGACCACGGGCTCACCCGTCGGCGCCGAATTCTCGGTGTTGTCATTGGCCCGGTTCGGATCGGTCATGGCGTGCCTTCTCGAAAACTCGCGTCGGTTCAAATCTTGGGGATTGCTGCCCGGGATATCGTGCTTTAGGCCGGGAAAATCAAGCGCAACATACCGGTCTTGGGAACAGGGACCTCCGGTTCGGGCGACGAAAGCCCGTCAAATGAAAGCGAAATCTGCTCCGGTCAGCCGCCCAGCATCTTGCTGACGATGCGCGCGGCATAGTCGACGGTCGGGATCACCCGCGCATAGTTCAGCCGCGTCGGTCCGATCACGCCGAGGACGCCGACGATCCGGCCCTGGGCGTCGCCATAGGGCGCGATGATGGTGGAGGAACCCGACAGCGAGAACAGCTTGTTCTCCGAGCCGATGAAGATCCGCACGCCCTCGCCGCGTTCGGCGCGGCCGAGCAGATCGATCACGCCGCGCTTGGTTTCGAGATCGTCGAACAGTGACTTGATGCGCTCGAGATCGTCCAGCGCATGCAGATCCTCCAGCAGATTGGCGTGGCCGCGCACGATCAGCTGGCGGTCCTCGCTCTCGCCGCCGGACCAGCTCGCGATGCCGGCGGCGACCACCTTTTGCGTGAGCTGGTCGAGCTCGGCGCGGTTCTGCGTTAATGCCGTCTCGAGCTCGAGCCGCGCTTCGGCCAACGTCCGGCCGCGGATCCGCGCATTGAGGAAATTGGTCGCCTCCGTCAGCGCCGAGGATGGAACACCCGGCGGCAGCGCCAGCACCCGGTTTTCGACCTGGCCGTCTTCGCCGACCAGCACGACCAGCGCCTTCTCCGGTTCCAGCCGGACGAACTCGATATGCTTCAGCCGCGCATTCGACTTCTGCGTCAGCACCACTGCCGCGGCACGGGTCAGCCCCGATAGCCGCGTCAGCGCCTCGCCAAGCGCCGCCTCGACGGATTGCGCCCGGCCGACGGCCGCGAGCTGGGTCTGGATCGATTGACGCTCGGCCTCGGTGAGGTCGCCGACCTGCATCAGGGCGTCGACAAAGAAACGCAGGCCGAGCTCGGTCGGCAGCCGGCCGGCGGAGGTGTGCGGCGCATAGATCAGGCCGAGCTGTTCGAGATCCGACATCACATTGCGGACCGAGGCCGGCGACAGCGGCAATGCGATCAGGCGCGAGATGTTGCGCGAGCCGACCGGCTCGCCCGTCGCGAGGTAGCTTTCGACGATTTGACGAAAAATGTCGCGCGAACGCTCGTTGAGCTGGGCAAGCCCGGCATGCGGCGCGATCAGGCCGATCGGATCGTGGTGAGTCACACTCCAGTCCCTCACAATTACTGCCTAATTTGTCGATCCGGGAGGCCGGTGACAAGCATGCATTCGGCCCCCTGGTACCGAACCTTACCGGGGCCGAAAACCCTCGCCAAAACCCTTTCCAAAGCCCTTGCCGCTGCCCGTTCCCGCTCCTACAAGCACGCCCAGCCATATCTCTCGGATTTTTGGAGGATTTCCATGCGGCCAAGCCGCCGTGCGCCCGATGAACTGCGTCCCGTGTCGCTGGAACGCGGCGTCGTCAAATATGCCGAGGGTTCCTGCATGGTGAAGTTCGGCGACACCCATGTGCTGGTGACCGCCACGCTGGAAGAGCGGTTGCCGCCATGGCTGAAGGGCCAGGGCCGCGGCTGGGTTACCGCCGAATACGGCATGCTGCCGCGCGCCACCTTGGAACGCACTCGCCGCGAGGCTTCTGCCGGCAAGCAGGGCGGGCGCACGGTCGAGATCCAGCGCCTGATCGGCCGCTCGCTGCGCGCCGCCGTCGATCTCGAAGCCCTTGGCGAGCGCCAGATCACGGTCGATTGCGACGTCATCCAGGCCGATGGCGGCACCCGTACCGCCTCGATCACCGGTGCCTGGGTGGCACTGGCCGACTGCATCAACTGGATGAAGACCCGCAACATGCTGAAGACCAACGTGTTGCGCGACAATGTGGCGGCGATCTCCTGCGGCATCTACCAGGGCACGCCGGTGCTCGATCTCGATTATGCCGAGGACTCCGAAGCCGACACCGACGCCAATTTCGTCATGACCGGCGACGGCCGCATCATCGAGGTGCAGGGCACCGCCGAGAAGACGCCGTTCACCCAGGACGAATTCCTGGCCCTGATGGCGCTGGCGCGCAAAGGTGTCGCGCGTCTGGTCGACTTGCAAAAGATCGCCGTGGCGTAGTCAGATTGGCCATGCATCGCCGAATCACCGGAAGGCTCGTGATCGCCACCCATAATCCCGGCAAGCTTGCCGAGATGCGGGAACTGCTGGCGCCGCATGGCGTGGAGGCGGTGTCGGCCGGCGAGCTCGGCCTCGCCGAGCCCGAGGAGACCGGCGATAGTTTTCGTGCCAATGCGGCGATCAAGGCGGTTGCGGCGGCGAAGGCGACCGGATTGCCGGCCTTCGCCGACGATTCCGGCCTCGTCGTCGACGCGCTCGACGGCGCACCCGGCATCTACTCGGCGCGCTGGGCCGGCGAAGGCAAGGACTTCATGGCGGCGATGACGCGGATCGAGCGGCTGCTGCAGGAGCGCGGTGCCACCACACCCGAGCAGCGCAAAGCGCATTTCGTCTCCGCGCTGTGCGTGGCCTGGCCGGACGATCACCTCGAGGAGGTCGAGGCCCGCGTCGATGGAACCCTGGTTTGGCCGCCTCGCGGCACCGCCGGCTTCGGCTATGATCCGGCATTCCTGCCCGACGGTTACACGCGGACCTTTGGCGAGATGACCAGCATCGAGAAGCACGGCCTGCCGCCGCTCGGACTCGCGCTGTCGCATCGCGCCCGCGCCTTCGTGAAGCTCGCGGAGATCTGCCTTGAGCCACGCTGACCGAGAAGCTTTCGGCGTCTACGCGCACTGGCCGTTCTGCCTGTCGAAATGCCCGTATTGCGATTTCAACAGTCACGTGCGCCATGCGCCGGTCGACGAGGCGCGCTTCGTCCGCGCCTTCGCCCGCGAGATCGAGACAACAGCCGCGCGGGTGCCGGGGCGCGAGGTCACCTCGATCTTTCTCGGCGGCGGCACGCCCTCGCTGATGCAGCCACAGACTGTCGGCGCCGTGCTCGATGCGATCGGCAAGCACTGGCAGGTCTCGCGCGACGTCGAGGTCACGCTCGAGGCCAATCCGACCAGCGTCGAGGCGACGCGTTTTCGCGGCTATCGCGCGGCCGGCGTCAACCGCGTCTCGCTCGGCGTGCAGGCGCTGGATGATGCGTCATTGAAGGCATTGGGCCGCCTGCACACCGCGCGCGAGGCGCTCGACGCGGTTGCGATCGCGCGCTCGGCGTTCGATCGTTACTCGTTCGATCTGATCTACGCCCGCCCCGACCAGACGCCACAGATGTGGGCCGATGAGTTGAAGCAGGCGATCTCGGAAGCGGCCGAGCACCTGTCGCTCTATCAGCTCACGATCGAGGAAGGCACACCGTTCTTCGGGCTGCATGCCGCCGGCAAATTGCAGACCCCGGACGAAGCGACCGCGCGCGCGCTCTACGACGTGACGCAGGAGGTCTGCGCCCGCGAAGGATTGCCGGCTTACGAGATTTCGAACCACGCCCGCACCGGCGCGGAGTGCAAGCACAACCTGGTCTACTGGCGAGGCGAGGAATATGCCGGCATCGGCCCAGGCGCGCACGGCCGGCTCGACATCGACGGCATCAGGCATGCGACCGCAACCGAGCGGCGTCCCGAGGCCTGGCTGCTGAATGTCGAGGAGCGCGGGCACGGCGTCGTCAGCGACGACAGCCTCAACAGCGAAGAACGCGCCGACGAATTCCTGCTGATGGGGCTGCGGCTCGCCGAGGGCATCGATCCCAAGCGCTATGCTGCACTCTCCGGCCGCCAGCTCGATCCGCACCGGATCGCCCTGCTGCGCGAGGAAGGTGCGATCGCCGTCGATGCCGACGGACGGCTGCGCGTGACGAAATCCGGATTCCCGGTGCTCGACGCGGTCGTGGCGGATCTCGCAGCCTAGCTCCACGCTGCCAAATATCGAAAACAACCCCATGCAAAGTAGCCGGCGGGTGCCGGCGCTCGACAAGGCAGCTCGACCGCCTGACGAAAATTAAGCGCCAAAACTCTTCGGCGAGCCTGCGACCGGCGTGCTGCCGCCCGACGCCACCTTCATGACGGCAAGGCCACGCTCATTGGTGCCGTCGGAGCGGAACCGAAACAGCCCGTCGATGCCGGCAAAGCCCGACGGATTGGTCAGCGTCTCCGGCGCGAAGCGCTGCGCGCCTTGCGTGCGTGCCAGCGCCGCCATCAGCGCGACGGCATCATAGGCCAGCGTTGCGGTGCGCACCGGCTCACCGCCATATTTGGTGCGGTAACGGCCGGCGAAGCTGCGGAACCCTGACGGATCGGGCGCGGCATAGAGCCCACCCTGCAAGACCGGGCTCGCGAACACCCGCGGATTGTCCCACAGCCCGGTGCCGAGCAGCTGGATGTTGCGCAGGTTGGCACCCGCTGCGGTCAGCGCATCGGCGGTCGCGACCACTGAATCGCCGTCATCGGCGATCAGCAGCGCGTCGGCCTGGCCGAGCGCCTGCGCCACGGTCCGCGCCGGCGTCGCGCGATCGGCGCCATACTTCTCGAACGCGACGACGCGGCCGTTCTTGCGGCCAACCGCCTGCTTGAACGCGGCCTCGACCACGTTGCCATAGGCGTTGTCCGGCACCATCGCAGCGAACGAGCGTTTTCCGATCCCTGAGGAATAGTCGACGATGCGATTGATGTCGGACTCCGGCAGGAAGCTCAGGAGGTAGACGCCGCGTCCGGCGACGCTCGAATCGGTCGAGAAGGCGATCACCGAGGTGCCGCGCGGCCGCGTCAGTTGCGCGACGGCGGGCACCGAGCCTGCGAACAGCGGTCCCAGAATGATCTCGGCGCCTTCGGACAGCGCCTGCTGGGCACCCTGCGACGCGCCCTGCGGGCTGCCGCCATCGTCCTTGATCAGGAGCTGGATGTTCGGGTTCTGGAATTCGGCCAGCGCCATTTCGGCGGCGTTGCGCATCGACTGCGCGGCGAGCCCGGCATTGCCGGACGCCGACAGCGGCAAAATCAATCCAATCTTGACCTGCCCGGTGCCAACCGACTGCGGCTGTTGCTGCGGGCCGGCGGGAAGGTCCTTCTGGCCCTGATCGTTAGAGAATTGGCTCAGGCTCTGCTGGATGCCGGAGCAGGCCGTCAGCAACGGCGCGCCGACGATCAGGCCGAGCGCGGTCCGCCGGGTCGTGCCCAACGGCAGGGAGTTGCGGTGATGCGGGCCTTCCATCGTCTCTCTTCTCTTGGCCGACCAGGACCGGCCAGGACTCAATCGACCTCTGATGAGGCCGGTGGATTTGGGCATATTGTCGGCGAATAGTGAACTAAAACAAAAGGATTATGGCCTCGCGGCGCCGCTGCCGCGGCCTTCATGCCTCTCCTCGGGCAGCGTTCCGCACCGCTCTTTGCGGATGTGGCGCAAGCGCTGCCATCCCTCTAGATTGGCATTATGCGCGCAAAAGCTAGTTCCCTCCACAGTTCGGATGCCACGACAGGCGCTGCGGCCAAAACGTTTGCGATCGGCGGCCAGCAGCTGGCCGCGCCCAAGGCCAGGCCCGGGCTCCATCTGGTTGCGACCCCGATCGGCAATCTCGCCGACATTACCCTGCGCGCGCTGGAGACATTGGCGGGCGTCGACGTCATCGCCTGCGAGGACACCAGAATTACGCGCCGGCTGACCGAGCGTTACGCGATCACCGCAGAGCTTGCGCTCTACCACGAGCACAATGCCGCCCAGGCGCGGCCCAAGATCCTGGAACGGCTTGCGCAGGGCGCCGCGATCGCGCTGGTGTCCGACGCCGGCACGCCGCTGATCTCAGATCCCGGCTTCAAGCTGGTGCGCGAAGTCTGCGCCGCCGGGCACGCCGTCGTCGCGGTGCCCGGGCCGTCGTCGGTGCTGACGGCGCTGTCGGTTGCGGCGCTGCCGACCGATCGGTTCTTCTTCGAGGGATTTCTGCCGGCCAAGGAGCACGCGCGTCGCGCACGGCTCACTGAGCTCGCCCGGATCGATGCGACGTTGGTGATGTTCGAATCCGGCAATCGCGTGCAGGACACGCTGCGCGATCTCGCCGCGATCATGGGCGGACGCGATGCCGCGATCTGCCGCGAGCTGACCAAGCTGCACGAGGAGGTCAAGCGCGCGCCCGTCGCAGAGCTCGCGGCAGGCGCGGATGCGCTGGAGACCCGCGGTGAATTTGTGCTCGTGATCGGACCGCCGGCCGATGACGCCGGGGTGATGGATGAGAATTCGCTCGACGACCTCCTGCGCGCGCAGCTCGGGCGCGGCAGCGTCAAGGATGCGGTCGCGCACGCGGTCGAACTGTCGGGCCGGCCGCGCCGCGAGGTCTACGCCCGTGCGCTCGAGCTTGCGAAAGCCATCGGGGACGGCGATGGCCAAGACTGATAGTGCCAAAGCTGACAGTGCCAAGACTGACAGCGCCTCGCCCGAGCGCGTCGCCGCATTCCGCACCGGCATCTCGGCCGAAAGCCGCGCCGCGGCGCTCCTGATCGCCAAGGGCTATCGCATCCTGGCCCGGCGCTTCCGCACTCCTTATGGCGAGATCGACCTGGTGGCGCGCCGGCGCAACCTCGTCGCCTTCGTCGAGGTCAAGGCCCGGGCCAGCCTCGACGAGGCCGCTTATGCGGTGACGCCGCGCCAGCAGCAGCGCATCGTCAATGCCGCCCAGGCCTGGCTGATGACGCATCCCGAGCATGCCGAATTTGATCTCAGATTCGACGCCGTACTGATTGCGCCGAAGAGCCTGCCGCGCCATCTGTTAGCGGCATTCGACGCAAGCCCATAGATTTTACCCTCAAGACCTCGCGGGACACGCCTATGAAACTGAAGATCGCCGTCCAGATGGATCCTATCGCGCGCATCAACGTCCGCGGCGATTCCACCTTTGCGCTGCTGCTCGAAGCGCAGAAGCGCGGCCACGGCATTTCCTATTACACGCCCGACAAGCTGTCGCTGCGCGGCGAGGAGCTGGTGGCGCCGGTGCAGTCGCTCACCGTGCGCGACGAGGTCGGCGATCACTTCACCTTGGGCGAGCCGAAGCGCGAGGCGCTCAACGGCTTCGACGTCGTGCTGCTGCGCCAGGATCCGCCGTTCGACCTCGCCTATATCACCTCGACCCATCTGCTCGAGCGCATCCATCCGAAGACGCTGGTCGTCAATAATCCGGCCAGCGTGCGCAATGCGCCGGAAAAAATGTTCGTGATGAATTTCCCGCAGCTGATGCCGCCGACCCTGATCTCGCGCGACCTCGACGAGATCAATGCCTTCCGCGACCAGCACGGCGCGGTTGTCATGAAACCGTTGCACGGCCATGGCGGCGCCGCCGTCTTCCGCGTGATGCCGCAGGACATGAATTTCGGCTCGCTGTTCGACATGTTCTCGGTCACCTTCAAGGAGCCCTGGGTGATCCAGCGCTTCCTTCCCGAGGTGAAGCATGGCGACAAGCGCATCATTCTGGTCGACGGCGAATTCGCCGGCGCCGTCAACCGCGTGCCGGCGGCGGACGATCTGCGCTCCAACATGGTGCGCGGCGGCGCGGCCAAGGCGACCGAGCTGTCGGATCGCGAGCGCGAAATCTGCGCCACTGTCGGGCCCGCGTTGCGCGAACTCGGCCTGATGTTCGTCGGCCTCGACGTGATCGACGGCAATCTGACCGAGATCAACGTCACCTCGCCCACCGGCATCCGCGCCATTCAGCGGCTCAACGGTCCCGATGTCGCAGCGATGATCTGGGATACCATCGAGAAGAAGCGCGCCGCGAAATAATCCTCTCTTGTGCAATGCACATATAGGTTGAACTCTGGCCAGAGTTCGACCGTGCCTGCGTTCGCCTTATTCTACTTGCCAGCTTGCGCAGGCGCGGGCAGCATCCTCTTGCCTGCGTCAGGTCAAGCGGCGGGTCAACGCGCGGGCAACAACGCGACAAACTCATAAAAATTGTGGAGGAAGACGTTATGACGCTCAATGTCTCACGACGATCCTTGCTCGCGCTCGGTGCCGGTCTCGGCGCCAGCACACTGCTCGGTAGCACCGCACAAGCGCGCGCGCCGAAACTCGGCACACAGACTCCCTATTGGCACCGCTTCGAGCTCGGCGATGCCGAAGTGACCGTCGTCTCCGACGGGCCGCTTCCGCTCGGCGATCCCTCCGGCACCTTCACCGGCGTGCCGAAGGAAGAGGTGAAGAAGATGCTCTCCGACAATTTCCTCTCGCCCGACAATGTCGTGCTCGAGCAGAATTCACCGATCGTCAACATGGGCGACAGACTGATCCTGTTCGATACCGGCATGGGCACCTCGAAGGCGTTCGGTCCGACCACCGGTCGGCAGCAGAAGAGCATGAAGGAAGCCGGCATCAAGCCGGAGGACATCGACGCCGTCGTGCTGTCGCACGCGCATATCGATCATATCGGCGGCATCGTCGATGCCGACAACAAGCCGCTGTTCCCGAATGCGCAGTACTACATCGCGCAGAGCGATCTCGATTTCTGGACCGACGAAGGCAAGATGGGCAGTCCGTTGAAGGACTTTATCGTGCATGCCCGCAAGAACCTGCTGCCGGTGCGCGATCGCATCGTGTTCTTCAAGGACGGCCAGGAATTCCTGCCCGGCGTGCAGGCGATCGCAGCGCCCGGCCACACCGTGGGTCACTCCATCTTCATGGTGAGCTCGGGCGGCAAGTCCTTCGCCTTCCTCGGCGACCTCTCGCATCACGCGGTGCTGCTGCTGGAGCGGCCGCGGATGGAGTTCTCCTACGACACTGATCCGAAGCAGGCGGCGGCGTCGCGGGTCAAGCTGCTGGAGATGCTGGCCGCCAACAAGACGCCGGTGATGTCCTATCACTTCGCGTGGCCGGGCTATGGCCACGTCGCCAAGGCCGGCGAGGGCTTCCACTATTATCCCGAGCCGATGCAAATGACGCTGTAACCAGCTGATCATCCGGGGACGGCGCGCGTCGCCCCCGGATGTTCTCTTAATGTTCTTGCGCCGGACAGCCCGCTCCGCTACCTTGGGTGGCGAAAGACAGGGGCAGCATGGTCCAGCGGGTTTCCACCGTCGCATTCGAGGGGATTGAGGCCCGCGCGGTCGACGTGCAGGTCCAGGTCGCGCCGGGCCTCCCGGCATTCGCGATCGTCGGCCTGCCCGACAAGGCGGTGTCGGAGGCCCGCGAGCGGGTGCGCTCGGCGCTGATCGCCTCTGGCCTGGCACTTCCCGCCCGCCGCATCACCGTCAACCTCGCGCCGGCCGACCTGCCCAAGGAGGGCAGCCATTACGACCTGCCGATCGCGCTCGGCCTGATGGCGGCGATCGGAGCGATCCCGCCGGATGCGCTCAGCGGCTTCACGGTGCTCGGCGAACTCGGGCTCGACGGCTCGATCGCGCCGGTGGCGGGTGTGCTGCCGGCGGCGATCGGCGCCAATTCGCGCGACGAGGGATTGATCTGCCCGGCCGCCTGCGGCTCAGAAGCCGCCTGGGCGAGCCCGGACATCCAGATCATCGCGGCTCAGTCGCTGATCCAGATCGCCAATCACTTCAAGGGCACGCAGGTGCTGTCGCGGCCGCAGCCCAAAGTGCATGAGCGCGAGGAAGCGCTGCTCGACCTGCGCGACATCAAGGGCCAGGAAAGCGCCAAGCGCGCGCTCGAGATCGCGGCTGCCGGCGGACACCATCTGCTGATGATCGGCTCACCCGGCGCCGGCAAGTCGATGCTGGCGGCGCGGCTGCCGTCGATCCTGCCGCCGCTGTCGCCATCGGAACTGCTCGAAGTCTCGATGATCGCCTCCGTCGCCGGCGAGATCCGCGACGGCGCACTGACCGCGCGGCGTCCGTTCCGCAGCCCGCATCATTCCGCCAGCATGGCCGCGCTGACCGGCGGCGGGATGCGCGCCAAGCCCGGCGAGATCTCGCTGGCGCATCAGGGCGTACTGTTCCTCGACGAATTGCCGGAGTTCGATCCGCGCGTGCTGGATTCGCTGCGCCAGCCGCTTGAGAACGGCGAGGTCTCGGTGAGCAGGGCCAATCATCGCGTCACCTATCCGGCACGCTTCATGCTGGTCGCTGCGATGAACCCGTGCCGCTGCGGCCACGCCTATGAACCCGGCTATTCCTGCAAGCGCGGCCGGCTCGACCGCTGCACCGCCGACTACCAGATGCGGATCTCCGGCCCGCTGATGGATCGCATTGATCTCAGGATCGAGGTGCCGGCCGTGACTGCGGCAGATCTGATCCTGCCGCCGCCGGCGGAAGGCTCGGCCGAGGTCGCCGCACGCGTCGCGGCCGCACGCGACATCCAGCTTGCGCGTTACGCGGCGGCCGGCATGCCGCATGTCCGCACCAATGCGGAAGCGCCGAGCTCGCTGCTCGAGACCATCGCGCAGCCCGACGCACATGGGCAAAAGCTGCTCCGCGAGGCCGCCGACACCATGCACCTCACCGCCCGCGGCTATCACCGCGTGCTGCGGGTGGCGCGCACGCTCGCCGATCTCGACGGCACTGATACGATCGGCCGGCTGCACCTCGCCGAGGCGCTATCCTATCGTGCATTGGCCGACGACCTGCGTCGCGCGGCGTGAGTTCTCGTGTTTTGCAACCGCGGCCCACCGCGTCAACGTCACAGTAACCACTCTCATTTACGCTCCGCAAACCATAAGCACCGCGATCCGCGGGTGCTTGGGTCGAGCGAGTTGTGTCATGTTGCGTATGAAGGTTTTGGCCTCGGTGGTCCCCCTTGCCGTGGCCGCGGTATTTGCCCGCGCTGAATTCCTGCCGGGTCCCCGGCCCTGCATCGACGTCGGCGGCGCCACGATGCAGATCGCAGCAGTCCCCTGGCAGGCCCAGCTTCACGTCAGCTTCACCGACGACCCCAGCCTTGCCACCGTCCGGGTCGGGATCGCCGACAGCGCGGACGCCGCCGACTTCACCGTGATCGACGACATCGACGATGCCGAAGCCGGGGCGTGCGAGAGCAACGGCACGCCGCAGCTGATCGGGATCTCGGACGACCCGTCGGCAAACAGTCCCGTGATCTATCTGTCCCGTGACGATGGGCCGTCCGATTACCGCGTCTTCGTGCAGTCCAGGACGTTTTCGGCGCGCGATGCCGCGGCGCTGATCGTCAGCGCCCGCGGCGGACATCGCCGCCTCGAAGCGGCATCGATCGAAACCGACACCCGCTTGCACCGCCGGGTCATCGCGGAGTTAACCTCGCGCTAACCCTGTTCCGAGGGCAACGCGAAACGGCCATCAAGCTCAAGCACTTTTCAAGGTGGCCGACGCATCGTCATTGCCAGACCAAGCCATTTCAGGGCCACCATTGATGGGGCGTTTCTTCCGGATCAAGTTACGCTTTCGCCGCTTCCTGCGCCGCCATTCCTGGGTCGCGACGATCATCCGCTCCTTCACGATCTTCTCGGTCGCGTTCGGCGGCGCGTTCGGGTTCATCTCGGGCGCCCTCTCGCCGCACAGCGGCTACGATCCCAATTCATTCGCGATCGGGGTCAGCTTCCTGTTCGCGCTGGCCTGTCTCTGGATCGTGACGCTCGGCATCCGCCTGCGGCTGATGCGCAAGAGGCTGCGCACCGTCGCCATGCACAATGAGGCGATGGCCGACCGCAACTGGGAACTGCAAGAGGCCGAACAGCGGGCCGGCAAGCTGTTCGAGGCGCAGGGCGATTTGATCGTGCTGCACGACCTCGAAGGACGGATCACCTACGCCAACGACGCCTATTGCGAACTGGCCCAGGTCTCGCGCGACAATCTGATCGACAGCACCGCCACGCTGACAGTGCTGGAGCAGAGCGAGACCGCGCTCGAGCCCAGCGGGACCCGTGTCTACGACCAGAAGGTCGAGGGACCGCTCGGGCCGCGCTGGATCGCCTGGCGCGAGGGGCTCGTACGCAACGATGCCGGCGCGCCGGCCGAGATGCAGAGCGTCGGCCGCGACGTCACCGACCGCACCGAGAGCGAACGCGCGCTGGCCGAAGCCCGCGATCAGGCCGACGCCGCCAACCGCGCTAAGTCGCGCTTCCTGGCGATGGCGAGCCACGAGATCCGCACGCCGCTGAACGGCATCATCGGCATGAGCGGACTGCTGATGGACACCCAGCTGACGCCGGAGCAGACGACCTACGTCAAGGCGGTCAAGACGTCGGGCGATGCGCTGCTCGCGCTGATCGAGGAGCTGCTCGACTATTCCAAGATCGAGGCCGGCAAGATCGATCTCGAACACCGCCCATTCGCGCTGTCCGGCCTGATCGAGGACATCACCGAACTGCTGGCGCCGCGGGCGCAGGCCAAGGGCATCGAGATCGCCGCCTATGTCGACGAGCGGCTGCCGATGCAGGTGACCGGCGACGCGGCGCGGCTGCGCCAGGTGCTGCTCAATCTCGCCGGCAATGCCATCAAGTTCACCGCGAGCGGCGGCGTGGCGCTGATCGTCGAGCCCGGCATCTGGCCGAACGAGATCAGTTTTCTGGTCCGCGACACCGGCATCGGCATCGCGCCGGAAGCGCAGCAGCGCATCTTCCGGGAGTTCGAGCAGGCCGACGACCGCATCGCGCGCAGCTATGGCGGCACCGGTCTCGGGCTTTCCATCAGCGACCGCATCGTCAAGCGCATGGGCGGCCGCATCACGCTGGCGAGCACGCCGGGCGCAGGCTCGACCTTCGAAGTCTCGATCCCGCTGACCGCCGCCGACACCGGCGAGGCCAACAGCTTCGCCGCACCCGACCTCGCCGGCCAGTCGATCATGCTGGTGGCGCCGCAGAGCATCGAGGTCTCGCTGATCTCGCGGCGGCTGCAGCGCTGGGGCGCACAGACCTGCATCGTATCGGATGCCGATGTCGCCGCGGCGTTGCTGCCGGAGCGGAGCTGGCACGCGGCCCTGATCGACCACACGCTCGGCACGGCGGCGATGGAGGCGTTCGCCAACGCCGCCCGCATCCATGCGACCCACCGGATCGTGATGTTCACGCCGGCGACGCGGCAGGAGCTGTCGGCCGCCGAGACCGCGATGTTCACCGGCTATCTGGTCAAGCCGTTGCGCGCAGCCTCGCTCGCCGCACGCCTGACCGCGCAACCCGAGATCGCCGCGCCGAGCCTTGCGATGCCGACACCGGGCCTCGCGATCGAGGCGGCCGCCGAATCCGTGCCCTCAGCGCCAGCGGCCGCGCCGCCGGACAGGGGGCTCTCGATCCTGGTCGCCGAGGACAATGAGATCAACGCACTGCTCATGCGTTCACTGCTCACCCGGCTTGGCCACAACGTGGTCATCACCACCAATGGCGAGCAGGCGATGGAATCCTGGCTCTCGGCAACCTCGGCCGGCACGCCCTATGATCTCGTGCTGATGGACATCCAGATGCCGCGCCTCAACGGCATCGAGACCACCAAGCAGATCCGCGCGCATGAGGCCGGGCAGTCCATCCGCCGAACCCCGATCCTGGCGCTGACCGCCAATACGCTAGTGGAGGACCGCTATGCCTGCTTCGAAGCCGGCATGGACGGCTTCCTGATCAAACCGCTCGACCGCGAGAAGCTGGAAGAAGCGCTCGCAGGCCTTGCCGCCGCGCGGCATATCGCGGCGTAGGCCAGCTCTCCAAAACAGCAAGGCTGGACGTCGATCATATTGTGTGCGGACGACCGCGCCGCGGTCCGCCGCTCTAATCATCTTTCTCGACACCGTCGAAACGCGTGATGGACGGATCGAATGCGTATCCCAGCGCCAGCATCAGCAAGATGATCGGGATCGAGAGACCCACGGAGAATTGCCAGGTATCGCTGATGCCCGCGAGCTGCACCCTGTACTTATAGATGAGAAGCGCGCCAAGCAGTGCGACCGTGACGGCAAGGGCGCCGAGCAGGGCGAGTGCCCACCGCTTGTACTTGACGACAAGACCGAGCGACAAAAAGCTGTAACAAATCAGCAAGCTCACGGCCAAAACCATGTCGACGAAGTAGAGCTTTGGATCCACGCTGTGGCAAGCTGGAGAGTCTGTGCAGGAATAGAGATATTTGAAGTAGTCCGTGTTGATGCGAAACGGCACCCATATCATCATCGTGATGAACGTATAGGTCAGATAGATGTAAGCGCGCTCACTCGGGAGGCGCAGGATGGAAAAATCATCCGGACGTCGAATCTGCACCATGACGTAGAAGATCGACATCACCACCCCGGTCCCCAGTAACCAAATAAGGACCGAGAACGAAATCACGTAAGGATAGAAGACCATTGAGTGCGGAGCGCCGCCATCCCTCAGCATGCTGTTGAACGAATGCGCGATGGCAGGACGCCTCGCAAGATATTCTGAAGACGCGGACGCTGAGTACAGCGGCACGGTCAGATAGTAGAATACGTTCGGCCAACAACTGTCCTTCATCCAGAACTGGTCGCCGAAATCCTGGGTGAAGGCCGCGTCCGGGGCTGCATTGTAGTGTGACAGCGGCTGAAACCGTGTCGCCGATGACGCGCGCGGACAGTCCGGCAATGCCGGATGAATCGACCACGGTGTTTCTTGCCCTCCCAGTTCGATCGCGATCGCGAGGCCGGCCAGAATCGTGCCGAAGATCAACGGCGTGAGGTAAACAATCTTGTCATGAAAGCGCGACGTGCTGGTCACGCTTTCGATGATCGACAGGATTGGAGGACGAAGTGCGAACAGCGCCAAGGGCAAGAAGAAGATCGGCCAGATAAAGAACCCGCTCCAGATGGCGGCCATTGCACCCCATGATTTGGGGCCGAACTCCAAAAATCCGACGATGTGCGGCTGGATCGCGCAAAAATACCAGGCAAGGCAAGCTACGATGAGGTAGGCACGGAACCACCATGAAGCACGCTGGCGCCGCCAGGTGATCTTGCCTGCGATACGCGCCATGGGCCCCACGATCTTCTGTTCGAAGTCCGCCGATTTCGTCGACTGTGCATTTCGATCGTGAAATGGCCGGATCGATTCTGGCAGGTCCGACTCGTTCGGCATGCTCGCGCCGTCGACGAGCAGCGGCACAATCTCCTTTTCTCGATCGAGAGCAATTTTGATCTCGTCCAGCAGAATGTCATATTCGCCGGACTTCTCTTTCTCCCGCAGGATGTCGAGCCAGCGGTTGCCTACAACGGCGACCACCAGGTCCGCGTCCGACACCGCATCGTAGATCTTGGTCTTGTAGTCCTCGGAAATTTCAATGTTGCCGGTATCGAGGAATACTTCGTTGAACCCAGCCTTGCGGAGGGCACCCTGCAGCCCGATTACCAAAGAATTGTCTGCTTCGCCGTTTTTAAACGATACGTATGCATCGCGACGGCGATAGGAAATGAATGCCTTTAAAATTTGCCCCATGGCAGAGCCCTGCCTCAAATAGGGCAATCGTAGCATCAACCTTAAGTAGATGCACCTTCAAATTGTCCTGTCGAGGGCGTCAGGCAGCCGAGATTACAGCCGCCGCAACGCGACCGACTGCACCACGTGGTCGGCGCCCTTCTTCAAGACCAGCGTCGCCCGCGGGCGGGTCGGCAGGATGTTGTCCTCGAGATTGGCGAGGTTGGTGCGCTCCCAGATCGCGATCGCGGTCGCGGTTGCTTCCTCGTCCGACAGTGGCGCGTAGCGGTGGAAGTAGGACCGGGGATCGGTGAATGCGGTGTCGCGCAGCGCCAGGAAGCGCTTGATATACCACTGCCGCAGCGCGGACTCGTCGGCGTCGATATAGACCGAGAAATCGAAGAAGTCGGAGACGAACGGCACCGCCTTGCCGTCGCGCGGCAGCCGCCCGGTCTGCAGCACGTTGACGCCTTCGACGATCAGGATGTCCGGCTGGTCGATCTCGACCCATTTGTTCGGCACGATGTCATAGGTCAGATGCGAATAGACCGGCGCGCGCACGCGCCGCCGTCCCGCCTTGATGTCGCTGAGGAACGACAGCAGCGTCGGCAGGTCGTAGCTTTCGGGAAAGCCCTTCTTCTGCATGATGCCCTGCCGCTCGAGCACGGCATTGGGAAACAGGAAACCGTCGGTCGTGATCAAATCGACCTTCGGCCGCGGCGACCAGCGCGCCAGCAGTGCCTGCAGCACGCGGGCCGTGGTCGACTTGCCGACCGCGACCGAACCCGCGACGCCGACGATATAGGGCATCTTGCGATCGCGGATGTTGAGGAACTGGCGCTGCGAATAATACAGCCGCTGGGTCGCATCGACATAGATCGAGAGCAACCGCGACAGCGGCAAATAGATGTCCTCGACCTCTTGCAAATCGAGGCGGTCGTGCATCGAACGCAGGCGATCGAATTCGCCCGGCTCCAGCGTCATCGGCGTATCGTCGCGCAGATGCGACCATTGCTGACGCGTGAAGGTGCGGTAGGGGTTGTATTGCTGATCTGGTGCCCGGATGTCCATGAGGCCCTCCCCGTGATCAATCGCGCTTGCGCGACGCCTTCTCTTCCAGTCCCGACATCGCGGTGCGCTTCTCCAGCGCGGCCTCGACATCCTCCAGCTTCACGCCGCGTGATTTCAACAGAACCAGCAGGTGAAACACGAGATCGGCACTTTCCGCGATGAGATGATCGCGGTCATTCTCGACTGCAGCGATCACGGTCTCGACCGCTTCCTCGCCCAATTTCTTGGCGCAGTGCTCGGCGCCCTTGTCGAGCAGCTTGCGGGTATAGGACGCCTCGCCGCCCGATGCAGCGCGGGCGTCGATGGTGGCGGCCAAATCGTGGACCGTGAAACGCGACATCAACTCAACTCAAGCATGCGCAGCAGCACCGGACGGTGCCATCCCTAAGTTGGGGCTTAGCATTTTTGTGACAAGGAGTCCCAGACCACTCTGTTTCCAGACCGTGCCCTAGGGATCGAGGCGCATCGGCAGGCCGGCGCGCACCATGTGATCCTTGGCCTGGCGGATGGTAAATTCCCCGAAGTGGAAGATCGACGCGGCCAGCACGCCGGTGGCGTGACCCTCACGGACGCCGTCGACCAGATGATCGAGATTGCCGACGCCGCCGGACGCGATGACCGGTACGGGGACACTGTCCGCGATCGCCCGGGTCAGCGGCAGGTCAAAACCTTGCCTCGTGCCGTCCCGGTCCATCGAGGTCAGCAGGATTTCGCCGGCGCCGAGCGCGACGACCTCCTGGGCATATTCGATCGCATCGATCCCGGTGGCATTACGCCCACCATGGGTGAAGATCTCCCAGCGGTCCGAGCCACCGGCACGCTTGACCCGCTTGGCATCGATCGCGACCACGATGCACTGCTCGCCGTACTTCTCGGCAGCTTCCTTGACGAATTCGCGCCGGCTGACCGCCGCCGAATTGATCGAGACCTTGTCGGCGCCGGAGCGCAGCAGGGTCTTGATGTCGTCGACGGTGCGGACGCCGCCACCGACGGTAAGTGGCATGAAGCAGGCCTCCGCCGTCCGCCGCACCACGTCCAGCATGATGCCGCGGTTTTCATGAGTGGCGGTGATGTCGAGGAAGGTCAGCTCGTCGGCTCCGGCGGCGTCATAGGCAACCGCGGCCTCGACCGGGTCGCCGGCGTCGCGCAGATCGACGAAGTTGACGCCCTTGACCACGCGCCCGTCCTTGACGTCGAGACAGGGGATCACCCGAACCTTGAACATGTGTCCCTCCTACGCCGCGCGGATCAGCTTGAGCGCGGCGGCCGGATCGAGCCGCCCGTCATAGAGCGCACGGCCGACGATCGCACCGGCGAGTTTTTTGGCACGAGGCTCCAGCAGCGCCTTGACGTCGTCGATCGAGGCAAAGCCGCCGGAAGCGATCACCGGAATCGAGATGCGATCGGCGAGGCCGATCGTGGCGTCGAGGTTGAGGCCCTTGAGCAGGCCGTCACGGGCGATGTCGGTGAAGATGATCGCGGCAACGCCGGCGTCCTCGAAGCGCTGCGCGATCTCGAGCGCAGTCACATGCGAGGTCTCGGCCCAACCCTCGACCGCGACCTTGCCATCGCGCGCATCGAGGCCCACGGCGACGCGGCCGGGGAATTTTTTCGCCGCGCCCTTCACGAGCTCGGGATCGCGCACCGCCGCGGTGCCGATGATGACGCGGGTAATGCCCTTGTCGAGCCAGGCCTCGATGGTCTTGAGGTCGCGAATGCCGCCGCCGAGCTGCACCGGCATGGTGACGGCCTTCAGCATCGCCTCCACCGCGTGGGCATTCATCGGCTTGCCGGCGAAGGCGCCGTCGAGATCGACGACGTGGAGATATTCGAAGCCCTGCGCGGCGAAGCTTGCCGCCTGCGCCGCCGGATCGAGATTGAACACGGTGGCGCGCGCCATGTCGCCCTGCTCCAGGCGCACGCAATGGCCGTTCTTCAGATCAACCGCTGGAAAAAGGATCACGGCTTCCACTTCAAGAAATTGGAGATCAAAGCGAGGCCGAAGCGCTGGCTTTTCTCGGGGTGAAACTGGGTGCCGATCGCAGTGTCCTTGCCGACGATCGCGGTCACCGGCCCGCCATAGTCGGCACGCGCCAGCACGTCCGCCTCGTTGGCGGCGTTGAGGTGATAGGAGTGCACGAAATAGGCGTGGCGCCCCTTCGGCCCGAGCGGCAGCCGCTCCAGCACCGGATGCTCGCGCACCATGTCGAGCGTATTCCAGCCCATATGCGGGACCTTCAGGTTCTCGTCGCGCGGCTCGATCTTCACGACGTCGCCGCCGATCCAGTCGAAGCCCTCGGTGATGACGTGCTCCTTGCCGCGCGTCGCCATCAGCTGCATGCCGACGCAGATGCCGAAGAACGGCCGCGCCTTGACCCGCACCGCCTCGGTGAGCGCTTCCAGCATGCCGTCGACCGCGTCGACGCCGCGGCGGCAATCGGCGAACGCGCCGACACCGGGCAGCACGATCCGATCGGCGCGATACACCGCGTCGGGATCGCGCGTCACCTTGATGGCCTGCGGATCCTCCATGCTGCGCGCGGCGCGCTCGAAGGCCTTGGCTGCCGAATGCAGATTGCCGGAGCCATAATCGATGATTGCAACGGTCATCGCGATCCTCCTGGCTCTGGAAACAATCCGATGATGCCGCCTTGCGGCATCGGTGGGGGCTTTGAGAATGATTGACCGGGAACGTCCCGGGTCGGCGGCGGGCCGCCGCGATCGACCGAGCGCTGGTCATTGACGACACCGCGATGCCGCGCGGTCCAGCGCTCGAAGAAGCGCCGCTCGGCGGCATCCGCATTGTCAGCGACCACGATGTCGAGCTGGCGCCATTTGCGCCGCGACAGCGTCCAGCGTTGCAGCGTCGCGGCCTCGAGCCCGAGCAGCACCATCAGCACCAGGTCGACGAGGAAGATCGCGCCGCGGCCGATGCCAAGCTTGGTCAGCGCATAGTCGATCACGAAGGTGACGACGAGCCAGCCGATCAGCGCCAGCCAGAGCCTGTTCCAGGCCAGCCACACCACGCCGGCAACCGCGGCCCAGAACCGGAAACCATCGCGCACGAAGACGAACTTGTCGGTCGCCGCGAGATCGGCGCCGTTGGCCACGGGGGCATGCACTGTATAGACCGGCATCGAACGCTCCGCCGACGATGGATTCTTAACTGCAGCATGATCTCCGGGAAGACCGGTTACCACCGTTTCCGGATCATGCTTCCGGGATCAGCCGCCGAGCTGACCCTTGGTCGAGGGCACCTCGCCCTGGGCACGCGGATCGATCGCAACCGCAGTCCGGAGCGCCCTCGCCAAACCCTTGAAGCAGGATTCGGAGATATGATGGCTGTTCTCGCCATATAGGGTCTCGACGTGGAGAGTCACGCCGGCGTTCATCGCGAAGGCGTGGAACCATTCGCGCACCAACTCGGTGTCGAACTCGCCGATCTTGTCGCGCGGGAAATCGACCTTGAACACCAGCACCGGGCGGCCGGAAATATCGATCACGACGCGCGACAGCGTCTCGTCCATCGGCATGTGGATCGAGGCATAACGGGTGATGCCGGCCATGTTGCCGAGCGCCTGCTTCACGGCCTGCCCGAGCGCGATTCCGACGTCTTCGGTGGTGTGGTGGTAATCGACATGGAGATCGCCATCCGCCTTCACCGTGATGTCGATGCGCGAATGCCGGGCCAGGAGGTCGAGCATATGATCGAAGAAGCCGATCCCGGTCGAAACCGTGGATACGCCTGCTCCGTCGAGGTTGACCGTCACCTCGATGTCGGTCTCCTTGGTCTTGCGCTTGATGGTTGCCGTGCGCATGAAGATTAAGCTTTCCCGTGCCGAAAACGCCGGTCTTTTAACAGGCTGATGTCACCTTCGCTACTGCGGGATGACCTCGAAATGACCCAACTTCTGGCCATGGTGACCGGAAATCATTGCTAAATCGGTCCCGATTGTAACCCCCTGCCCGACCACCTAAATCTGCCCCGGAGAGAGGTAACCTATGCAAGCATCCCAAAATGAGCTGCCGGTCTGGCATGGCACCACGATCTGCACGGTCCGCAAGGGCGGCAAGGTGGTGATCGGCGGCGACGGGCAGGTCTCGATCGGCCAGACCGTGATCAAGGCCAATGCCAAGAAGGTCCGCCGGATCGGCAAGGGTGACGTGATCGGCGGCTTTGCCGGCGCCACCGCCGACGCTTTCACCCTGTTCGAGCGGCTGGAAAGCAAGCTCGAGCAATATCCGGGGCAGCTGACCCGGGCGGCCGTCGAGCTCGCCAAGGACTGGCGGACCGACCGCTATCTGCGCCGGCTGGAAGCCATGATGATCGTGGCCGACAAGGACGTCTCCCTGGTGCTGACCGGCACCGGCGATGTGCTGGAGCCCGAATCCGGCGTCATGGCGATCGGTTCCGGCGGCAATTACGCCCTCGCCGCGGCCCGCGCGCTGGTCGATACCGACAAGGACGCCGAGACCATCGTCCGCCGCGCGCTGGATATCGCCGCAGATATCTGCGTCTACACCAACCGGAACGTGACGATCGAGACGATCGGCGGCTGAGCATGGCCGGCGCCTATCAGTTCCGCCCGATGACGACAGCCGACCTGCCGCAGATCAAGCGCTGGCTGGCGTTGCCGCATGTCCGGGAATGGTGGGGCGATCCGGCCGAGCAATCCGCCCTCGTTGGCGGCGATCTCGATGAGCCGGCAATGGACCAGTTCATCGTCATAACCGGGGGCGCCGATATCGGCTACATCCAGTGCTACGATCTCACGGCGTGGAATTCGGGCTTCGGCGCCCAGCCGGAGGGCACGCGCGGCATCGACCTTTTCATCGGCGAGCCCAGCATGATCGCCAGCGGCCACGGCTCGGCGCTGATCCGCGCCTTTGCCGACCAACGGCTGGCAGAGGGTGTGCCGCGGATCGTCACCGATCCGGATCCGGCCAACGCCCGCGCCGTGCGCGCCTATGAGAAAGCGGGCTTTCAAAAGGCAGGGACAGTCGATACGCCGGACGGATCGGCGCTGCTGATGGTCCGCGACAGATGATGACCCTGACGTCGCAGGCGCGGACCGGCGCTTGCCGAGACTGTTCTTTCAACCTAGCTAGAGCCAATGACCGACTTCTCCCCCCGCGAAATCGTTTCTGAACTTGACCGTTTCATCGTCGGCCAGGCCGACGCCAAGCGCGCGGTGTCGATCGCGCTGCGCAACCGCTGGCGGCGGCTGCAGCTTGCCGGTTCCCTGCGCGAGGAGGTTCTGCCCAAGAACATCCTGATGATCGGGCCGACCGGCGTCGGCAAGACCGAGATCGCGCGGCGGCTGGCCAAGCTCGCCGGCGCGCCATTCCTCAAGGTCGAGGCCACCAAATTCACCGAGGTCGGCTATGTCGGCCGCGACGTCGAGCAGATCGTCCGCGACCTCGTCGAAGTCGCGATCGCGCAAACCCGCGAGCGCAAGCGCAAGGACGTCCAGGCCCGTGCCCAGCTCGCCGCCGAGGAGCGCGTGCTGGATGCGCTGGTCGGCCCGGGATCGAGCCCCGCGACGCGCGAATCGTTCCGCAAGAAGCTGCGCGCCGGCGAACTCAACGACAAGGAAATCGAGATCGAGACGCAATCGGGCGGCAGCGGCATGCCGATGTTCGAGATCCCTGGCATGCCCGGCGCCCAGATGGGCGCGATCTCGCTCGGCGACATCTTCGGCAAGATGGGCGGCCGCAGCAAGACTCGCCGCCTGACGGTGGAAGGCTCGCACGAGATCCTCGTCAACGAGGAATCCGACAAGCTGCTCGACACCGATCAGCTGGTGCAGGAGGCGATCAGCGCAGTCGAGAACAACGGCATCGTCTTTCTCGACGAGATCGACAAGATCTGCGTGCGCGAGAACCGCGCCGGCGGCGACGTCTCGCGCGAGGGCGTGCAGCGCGATTTGCTGCCGCTGATCGAGGGCACCACGGTCTCGACCAAGCACGGCGCGGTCAAGACCGACCACATCCTGTTCATCGCCTCCGGCGCCTTCCACATCGCCAAGCCGTCGGACCTGCTGCCTGAATTGCAAGGACGCCTGCCGATCCGCGTCGAGCTGCAGGCGCTGACCCGCGACGACATGCGCCGGATCCTGACCGAGCCGGAAGCATCGCTGATCAAGCAATATGTCGCGCTGATGAAGACTGAAGGCGTCACCCTCGACATCACCGACGGCGCGATCGACGCGCTGGCCGATGTCGCGGTCGCGGTCAATTCCACGGTCGAGAACATCGGCGCGCGGCGGCTGCAGACCGTGATGGAGCGGGTGCTGGACGAGATCTCCTTCACCGCCCCCGATCGCCACGGCGAGACCATCCAGGTCGACGCCGACTACGTCACCAAGCATGTCGGTGACCTCGCCAAGAACGCCGATCTGAGCCGGTTTATTTTGTAGGCGGCCACCACCGTCGTCCCGGCGAAGGCCGGGACCCATAACCACCGATCCCGCGGTGACCAAGACTCGGGCCGACATTCCCCTTAGAACTCCCTTCGGTGGTTATGGGTCCCGGGTCGCGCTTCGCTTGCCCGGGACGACAAGAGTGGGCGACCGATGAGTCTGCAAATCTGGCAAAACCCCTGGCGCCTGATGCTGGCCGTCAACGCGGCGGTACTGGTCGGGGTGTTCCTGCACAAGATCGCGCTGCCGCCGTTCGTCCCCTACATCCATTTGCTGGTCGACTATCACTACGGCTTCACCAAGCGCGCGCTGGTCGGCGCGATCGTGTCGCTGTTCACCGACAAGGTCCCGGTGTGGCTGGTGTTCGCGCTGGCCGGCGCGGCCTGGCTCCTGACGCTCGGACTGTTCGTCAAACTGTTTCAGCGCACATTCGGCTTCGACGACGCGCATTGGCCGTTGTTCGTCTTCATTGCGGGCTCGCCGTTCTTCCTGAAGAATTTCATGCACACGCTCGGCCATTTCGACATCTATGGTTGTGCGCTGGCGATCGTGCTGCTGCTGATCCCGGCGCGCTCGATCGCCTACGTGCTGATTGCGGCGCTGTTCTCGATCGTGCTGATCCTGGTCCATCACATCTTCGTCCTGATGTATCTGCCGACCATCGCGACGATCGTGGTGCTGCGCTTCTACCTGATGCAAAACGCGACGCCGCGAAACATCGCGATTGGATTGGTGACGCTCGCGGCCGTCGGCATCCTGTTTCTGGTCGCGCAGTTCGCCGGTACCGTCGACGTGCCCTACGACGAATTTCTCCGTCATCTGCAAAGCCGGATGGCTGATCCGTCACGAACCGATCTGCTTCAGTTCGGTTACATCTGGTACCAGCCGCTGTCGAAGGAGTTCGCCGACACCTGGGCACGGATACCTTCGAACATCCTTGGCGTGCCGGTGTTCGCGCTTTTGATCTGGCTGCACACGCCGCTGTGGCGCTATTTCGCGCGGCTGATCGAGGCACTCGCGAGTGAGCTGCATCGCCGGATCGTGCTAGCCGCACTTGTCGTGATCAGCGCCGGCTATCTCGTGATGTTCGTGACGGTGTTCGACTATTCGCGCTGGATCTCAAACTGGGCGGTCTGCATGTTCCTGATGCTGCACGCCGTGAAGATGCTGCCGGCATCGAAGGACGTGCCGATGATCCCCTCAGACGATCGCAAGACGACAATCCTCGGCTGGATCGTGACGCTGATCCCGCGCGTCGGGATCGTACGCCCGTTCTGATCTTCCGGCTCGTGCTCAGCGCGCGCGCCGGACACGAACATAGAGTGCGCCCTCGCCGCCATGGCCGATATGCGCTTCCTCGAAGCCCACGACCAGCGAGCGGAATTCCGGCAGGCTCAGCCATTCCGGCACCTGTCGGCGCAACACGCCGCGCTCGGATTCGAGGCCGCCGACCTTGCCCTTGCCGGTGATGACGAGCACGAAGGTGAGCCCGTCAGAGTGCGCGCGCTGCAGGAAGGCGAACAGCACCCGATGCGCGCGCAGCTGCGTCATGCCGTGAAGATCGAGCCGCGCATCGATCTCCTGCCGCCCGCGCGACAGTTTTGCACGCTCGCGGCGGCCGATCGGCGCCAGCGGCGGCACGTGTGGACGCGGCGCCGGCGCGGGCTTCACCGATGTCACCGGCTTGACCGGGATGGGCTTTGTCGCGGCGTGATGGGTGGCCGGTTCAGAGACGGCGGCGTGAGCTTTCGCTGCGGCCGGCTTCTTGCGCAGCGGCTTGACTTGCTTGGCCACGCTCTCCCAGAGCGCACGCTCCTCCTCGCTCAGCGCACGTTTGCGCCGCGACGGAGCGGACAGATCGGGGATCGGCGCGGGTCGTTTCATTGATCGCGGTGATGGCGGGAGCGCCGAGTGCGCCGCTTCTCCGGTTGCTGCGGAATGTCGGGCCGGGCGGCCGGCAATGGCACCGGTTCTGCCACAGGCGCCGCCTGCGCGACAGGGGTCGACGCTTGAGGCGCCGCGGGCGCGGCATCCTTCGCGGCCGGGTTCTTGGCGCCGCTATTGCCGCCGTCCTTCGCCGGTCTCCCAGCAATACCGGACGTCGGCACCTCCGCGGGCTTCGCCGCCGCCTTGTCCTTCAGCGGATCGGTCTGCGGAAACTGCTTTGCGATCTTGGCCGATGGCCGCTCGTCCGGGATCGGCAGCTTGTGACCGCGCGCGACCGGGTCGAGACCCTTCGGCACCAGCATCACGAACTGCATGTTGTGCCGCAGCCGGCCCGAGACCTTTCCGGCATCGGCGCCGGCACCGAAATAGAGATCGGCGCGCGCCGGGCCGACGATCGCCGAGCCGGTATCCTGCGCGATCATCAGCCGGTGGAACGGCGTCTTGGATTGCTCGGATTCGATCGGCAGCTCGCCGGCAATGAAGAACGGCGTGCCATAGACATGCAGCGCCTTGTCGACCGCGATCGAGCGGCCCGGGGTTAGCGGCACGCCCTGCGCGCCGACGGCCTCGTCCTTGTCGGACAGCGGCACCTCGCGGAAGAACACATAGGCGCGGTTCTGCCGCCGGACCTCATTGGCGCCCTCCGGGTTCTGCTCCATCCATTCCCTGATCTTCTGCATCGACATCTGCTCCCTCGGGATGATGCCGCGGTCGATCAGGACGCGCCCGACCGGCGTATAGGGGTAGCCATTATGCGCGTCGTAATTGATGCGCAGCGTGGTGCCGTCGTCGAGCTTGATCCGCGCCGAACCCTGGATCTGGGCGAACAACAGATCGGTCTGGCTCTTCAGCCAGCAGATCTCGAGCCCGCGGCCGGCGATCGCGCCGTCCTCGATCTGGGCGCGGTCGTAATAGGGCACCAGCTTGCGCCGGCCGATTTTGCGGTACACCGGTCCGCTGTTGGGCAAGCCGACCGAGGCTTGCGTCTTGCCGCGCACGAACAGGTTGGACGGGCGACGATAGACCGGAACGTTGTAGACATCGGTCTGGGTCTTCGATCCGTCGAGCACCGGCTCGTAATAGCCGGTGACGAAGCCAGCCTCCTCGCCGAGCCGTGAGATGCGCAGCGGCACGAAATTCTGCTCGAAGAATTCCTTCGCCTTGCCGCCGTCGCTGAGTGCGAGGCCCTTGGCGATCCGGCAGGGATCGCGCAACGAGCTTCCCAGCGCCTTTGAGTCCGCAGGTGCCCCCTGTTGCGCCGCGATCGGCTTGCAGCTGGCACGAAACGCGTTGTAGGCGGCGAGATGATCGTCGTCGTTCCAGCCGGAGACGTTGGGCCAGGCCAGCGGCTCATACTGGCTGCCGCTGACCTGCAGCGGCAATTCCAGATTGGGATAGGGGATCGGGTGACTATGCTCGTGCCGCGGCGCAGCGTGCCAGCTCGCCCTGTAGCGTGCGGCGATCGCCGCCGTGGAGCATAGAACAGCCAGCGCGCAGCACGCGACCGCGAGGCGCCCGTAGCTGAGATGTTTAGTGAGCGCTTCCAGTTCCAACCAGCTTCCAGTTCGGATCGCGGGAAGTCGAGTCGCGGGCGAATGTCCAGATGTCGGTGATGTCGGCGACCTTGTCCGGGCTACCGTCGACGATGGTTCCGGCCTTGTCGCGCGTGACCGAGATCATCTGCGACACGAAGCGGACGGTGAGCTGGGTCGAGCGATCGCGCGTTTCCGCGCTGACGATCTCGGCCTTGTCGATCGAGACGAACCGCGTCTCGGTCTTCTGCTCGTGCTTCTCGCGATCCTTGATCGCGGCCTCGAAGCTTTCATAGACCTCGGTCGACAGCAGGTCGCGCAGCGCGCGGCGGTCGCCATTGGCGAAGGCCAGCACGATCATTTCATAGGCCGAGCGGGCGCCTGAGAGGAAATGCCGCGGATCGAACGAGGAATCCTGGGCGGCCACCGTGTCGAGACCCTGCGCCAGCGGCGTGCCGGGCTCGGCGATACCCTTCCAGCGTTCCGCGGGCTCGACCGGTTCGGTGGGCGCGGCCGGAGCCGGCTGATCGATCACCGATCCCGGGATCGGCACGACGTTGTTATCCTGGCCGCGCTGCAGGACGTTGGGTGCTGCACGATCATATGGCGGCCGCTCGCTTCCCGTGCGCTGCCCGAGAACGCTGCGCAGGCGCAGGAAGATAAACACGGCCAGCGCCAGGAAGATGATGGTGTAGATATCCACGTCGAATTCGCTTTCTGGTCTCTGCCGGCAACTGGCCGGGGATCAAAGCGTTCCCGGTCGGGAACGGCAGAGATTACATCGCCGAGTGAGTCCGCAGCATGTAGGCACGAAACTATGCCCGGCCAATGGCGCTTTTTGGCACGGGCAAGTGTAGCGCGTTTTAACCCCGGGGGGAAACCCGTTCCTTCCCGGAAATCGCGCATCTTCAATAATTTAGGAAGCCGTTAAGAGATTGGGCGGAGTTGCGCTCGCGCGCCGATTGCCAAAGATTTGGCCGCCGCCGCACCGCCCCGCGCGTGCTCGTCGTCCTTGTGGACCGAGCCGGGCCTATGATAGCCACTCGCCCGGAATCGGCATTTCCAACACCTTAACGCGTGCCGTCGGACATCCTGTCCCGAGCGCCGCTCCAGGAGACATTTTCATGACCAATGGCAACGGCACCCCCGTCGAGCAGGCCGCTCCCCAGCTCAACGTGCTGGCGCAGTACACCAAGGACCTGTCGTTTGAGAACCCGAATGCGCCGGCCTCGCTCGGCCAGCAGCAGCAACAGCCGGCGATCAACATCCAGATCAACGTCTCCGCCAACAACCTGTCGGAGAACGAGTACGAGGTGATCCTCTCGATCGAGGGCAAGGCCGAGACCGGGGACAAGGTGATGTTCAGCTTCGACCTCGCCTATGCCGGCGTCTTCCGGATCGTGAATGTGCCGAAGGAAAACCTGCACCCGCTGGTCATGATCGAGTGCCCGCGGCTGCTGTTCCCGTTCGCGCGCGAGATCGTCGCGACCTCGGTCCGCGACGGCGGCTTCCCGCCCTTGCTGCTCGATCCGGTCGATTTCGTCGGTCTCTACCGCCAGAACATGGAGCGCCAGGCAGCCGCCCAGGCCGCCTCCGGCGTCAAGCCGAGCTGATCCGAGTCAGAGAATATCGGAGCCTAACCCGTCATCCTGAGGAGCGCATAGCGTCTCGAAGGATCGACGGGCTACCGGCCAGGCCGTGCATCCTTCGAGACGCCGCTTCGCGGCTCCTCAGGATGACGGAGAAATAGCGAAATCTAGATCAAGCCGCCGGGACTTCAGCAGGTGCCGGCGGCGGCACATAGTCGTTCCAGATCGGCTTGTCGCCGAGCGTGGCGACGAACGCCCTGTGGGCTTCCCGATCCGCATCGCTGACCCGCGCAACCAATGCCGTCTCGCGCTGCCGTCGCGGCGTATCACCAAAGCTGCCGGCACGCGCATCCGACGTTTCCGACGCCAGGATGAGCTGCGACTGCCGTGCCCCGATCAGGTCGATATAGACCTCGGCCAGCAGCTCGGCGTCGAGCAAGGCACCGTGTTTGGTGCGGCGGGAATTATCGATCTGATAGCGCGAGCAGAGGTCGTCGAGGCGGTTCGACACGCCGGGATGCTTGCGTCGCGCCAGCAGCAGCGTATCGACCAGCCGGTCCTTCGGGATCGCCTTCCGCTTGATGCGGTCGAGCTCGGCGTTGATGAAGCTGATGTCGAACGACGCGTTGTGGATCACCAGCGGCGTATCGCCGATGAACGCCAGGAACTCGTCGACCACTTCCGTGAACAGCGGCTTGCCGGCCAGGAACTCGGTCGACAGCCCGTGCACGTTGAACGCTTCCAGCGGCATGTCGCGTTCGGGATTGATGTAGACGTGGTAGGTCTGCCCGGTCGGCATGCGGTTGAATATCTCGACGCAGCCGATCTCGACCAGCCGGTCTCCGCGCAGCGGATCGAGGCCAGTGGTTTCGGTATCGAGAACGATTTCGCGCATGACGTGAGGGAATCCGAAAAAGCGGGCGAATCAGGCCCGCCGCTGCGGCATCTTAACAACCTCGGCCAGAATGTCGCGGATACGCGCCCGCACCGGATCAAGTCCGTGCGAGGTATCCACTATGAAATCCGCGCGCTTGCGCTTCTCGGCGTCCGGCATCTGCTTGGCGATGATGGCATCGAGTTTCGCCGCATCCATGGTACCGCGGGCCAGCACGCGCTCACGCTGCAGTTCCGGCGAGGTGGTGACGACGACGACGGCATCGACGCGCTTCTCGCCGCCGGTCTCGAACAGCAGCGGAATGTCGAGGATGACGATCGGATTGCTCGCGACCTCCGCATCGGCAAAGAATTTCTGCCGCGACGCGCCGAGCATCGGATGCACGATCTGTTCGAGCTGCTTCATCGCCGCGGGATCATGGACCACGCGCGCCGACAGCTTGGCGCGATCGACCTTGCCGCCCGTCGTGGTACCGGGAAACGCGGCCTCGATCGCCGGCGCGGCCTCGCCTTCGTACAGCTGATGCACGGCCGCATCGGCGTCGTACACCGGCACGCCCGCCTCCATGAACAACTTGGCCGTGGTGGATTTCCCCATCCCGATCGAGCCGGTCAGTCCAACAATCAACATGTGATCAACATCGGTTCAGTATCTCGTCGCCTCGCCTTCATATCTCACACCGCGAGCAGCTTTTCGCGGCGCAGGAATGCGAGCAGCGACAATAGCGGCAGGCCGAGGATGGTGAAATGGTCGCCTTCGATCCGCTCGAACAGATGCACGCCGAGGCCCTCGAGCTGATAGGCGCCGACGCTGGTCGTCACCGCTGCCCCGGCCTGGTCGAGATAGGCCTCGATCTCACCGGTGTCGAGCCACCGCATCGTCATGCGAGCCACGCAGACATCGTCGAACAGGGCTTTCCCGTCGCGCGCAACCGAGACAGCGGAGTGCAATTCATGGGTCTGTCCTGCGAGCAGACCAAGCTGTTCGGCAGCCTGCGCGCGGCCGGAGGGCTTGCTGAACATCCGTTGGCCGAGAGCAAGGGTCTGGTCGGCACCGATAACGTATTGACCCGGCTTCTGCCTGGAAATGAACAGCGCCTTCTCGCGCGCCAGCAGCAATGCGATCTCGCCCGGCGCGGAGAGACCGGAATTCTTCTGCACCGCACGTTCGTCGATATCGGCCGGCAGCGCCTCGAAATCGAGGCCGGCATTTTCCAGCAGCATCCTTCGCGCACGGCTTTGCGAGGCCAGAATGAGCTTCTGTGGTCCGCGCCAGATGCTCATGACGAGACGATCATTCCGACGGCCGCGCGCGCTGGCGGTCATTGTAGAGCTTCATGATCGCGGCAGCCGTCTCCTCGATCGAGCGACGCGTCACGTCGAGCAAGGCCCAGTTGAATTTCGCGCTCAGGCGCCGGGCAAACGCGACCTCGTCGGCCACCGCCTGCTTGTCGATGTAGGTGTCGTTGTCACGGTCGCCCATGGTCAGCAAACGGTTCTGCCTAACCTGGATCAGTCGTTCCGGCGTCGCATGCAGGCTGACCACCAGCGGCTTCTTCAAGGTCTCGAGCTGGTGCGGCAGGGGAATGCCGGGCACCAGCGGTACATTTGCAGTCCTGATGCCGCGGTTGGCGAGATAGATCGAGGTCGGCGTCTTCGAGGTGCGGGACACGCCGACCAGAACGACATCGGCCTCCTCGAGGCCTTCGACATGCTGACCGTCGTCATGGATCATCGTGTAGTTCAGCGCGTCGATCCGGCTGAAATATTCCGCGTTCAGCACGTGCTGTGCGCCGACGCGCCCAGTCGTCGCGGCGCCCAGATAGGCCTCGAACAGCTGCATCACCGGCCCGATGATCGACAGGCTCGGAACGTTGATCTCCTTGCACTTGCCCTCGAGCCGGCCGACCAGATCCTTCTCCAGCAGCGTGAACAGCACGATGCCGGGTGATTCCTCGATCTCGTCGAGCACCCGGTCGAGCTGCTTCTGGCTGCGCACCAGGGGATAGACATGCTCGACCGCGGTCACGTTGGCGTATTGCGCGGCGACCGCGCGCGCCACGGTGATCAGCGTCTCGCCGGTCGAGTCGGAGACCAGATGGAGGTGGAAATAATTCGAAGTCGTCGGCACCAGAGCCCCTGTCTATCCTGTGAATCCCTGTGGAGGTCGGGGAGGAGAATCCGGGCCCGCCGCCCGGCCGGTGAATATCTCACCCCTCTCTTCACAGCACCCCGCAAAAGGATAAGTCGGCGTCATGGGCAGGATGATAGTGAACCGGTGTGGATTTGTCTCTTCATAAGCTGGCCACAGAGTTGCGCAACCAATTGAGCCGAGCGGCAGATTCCGGATGTCCGCCCTCGCCTGCCGGAATGTTGAGGGATGTGAACAAGCCAGCGAAAGCCGCTGGACCGCATTGCATGAGTCAAATTCACCGCCATTAAGACTCAAACCTTAGATTCTAAAATTAATTAGGTTTAGGAGAGCCGTGTGTGCGGATATGTATCCGTCCCTCGCTTGCGGAGCTTTGTTCGCAACGTCGAGGCTGTCCGAGCTGTTCCCTGCCGAGCTATTCCCCGAAAGGCATCGCTGCGATGTTGTATGACTGGATCAAGGCGCTGCACGTCATTGCCGTCATCTCCTGGATGGCGGGCATGCTCTATCTGCCGCGGCTGTTCGTCTATCATTGCGAAGCCGAGGCCGGCTCAAAACAGTCCGAGACCTTCAAGGTCATGGAGCGACGGCTTTTGAAGGCGATCATCAATCCCGCGATGATCGTGACCTGGCTCGCCGGGCTTTATCTGGTCTGGGCCGGACACTGGTACCTTTCCGGCTGGTTTCACGTCAAATTTACGCTGGTCCTCATCATGTCGGGTATCCACGGCTTTTTGTCCCGCTGCGTGAAGGATTTCGCCGCCGACCGGAATCAGCGAAGCCAGAAATTTTATCGTATTATCAACGAGGTGCCGACGCTGCTGATGATCCTGATCGTCATCATGGTCGTCGTGAAGCCGTTCTAGACATCGCGATGCCTAAGACGCATGCTTCAGTCCTTCTTGCGAAGGACGGATCGATTTTCTATATAGGTTTTATCCCACCCCACGCAGGCGGATGTGGTCGCGTTCCGGTTCTTTTCGGACCGGCGCCGCATCAGGTTTGAAAGCCCAAACGGCACTTTCCTGGCTGAGACCTGCGGACCTTCCTTTGGCGTCCGCTTTTTCCAGAGCCACCTCGCACCCCTTCCCTACTTACTTCCTCACAGGACGACCCCGATGCGGGAAATCAAACTCCAGGACCTCAAATCGAAAACGCCGGCCGAGCTCGTCTCGTTCGCGGAAGAGAATGGGGTCGAGAATGCCAGCACCATGCGCAAGCAGGAGCTGATGTTCGCAATTCTCAAGCAGCTCGCGATCGCCGAGACCGACATTATCGGTGAAGGCGTTGTCGAGGTGCTGTCCGACGGCTTCGGCTTTCTTCGTTCGCCCGATGCGAACTATCTGCCCGGGCCCGACGACATCTACGTTTCGCCGTCGCAGATCCGCCGTTTCGGCCTGCGCACCGGCGACACGATCGAAGGCCATATTCGCAGCCCGAAGGAAGGCGAACGCTATTTCGCGCTGCTGAAGGTCAACACGCTCAATTTCGAAGACCCGGAAAAGTCGAAGCACAAGGTCAATTTCGACAACCTCACGCCGCTGTTTCCCAATCAGCGTTTCCGCATGGAGCTCGAGGATTCCACCAAGAAAGACCTGTCTGCCCGCGTGATCGACATCGTCGCGCCGATCGGCAAGGGCCAGCGCGCGCTGATCGTGGCGCCGCCGCGCACCGGCAAAACGGTGCTGATGCAGAACATCGCGCACTCGATCACCGCCAATCATCCTGATTGCTATCTGATCGTGCTGCTGATCGACGAGCGCCCGGAGGAAGTCACGGACATGCAGCGTTCGGTGAAGGGCGAGGTGGTGTCATCGACCTTCGACGAGCCCGCCGTGCGTCACGTCCAGGTCGCCGAGATGGTGATCGAGAAAGCCAAGCGCCTCGTCGAGCACGGCCGCGACGTCGTGATCCTGCTCGATTCGATCACCCGCCTCGGCCGCGCCTACAACACCGTCGTGCCGTCATCCGGCAAGGTGCTGACCGGCGGTGTCGACGCCAATGCCTTGCAGCGTCCGAAGCGCTTCTTCGGCGCCGCGCGCAACATCGAGGAGGGCGGTTCGCTGACCATCATCGCGACCGCGCTGGTCGATACCGGCAGCCGCATGGACGAAGTCATTTTCGAAGAGTTCAAGGGCACCGGTAACTCCGAACTGATCCTCGACCGCAAGGTTTCGGACAAGCGGACCTTCCCGGCGATCGACATTGCGCGCTCCGGCACCCGCAAGGAGGAGCTCATCACCGATCCGCAGGTGCTGAAGAAGATGTACGTCCTGCGCCGCATCCTCAATCCGATGGGCACCATGGACGCGATCGACTTCCTGCTCGACAAGCTCCGGAACACCAAGAGCAATTCGGAATTCTTCGATTCCATGAACACCTGAGGCCGCAGCGAAATAGTAGCTGAAGAGAACAGGGCGCTCCGCACAAACGGGGCGCCTTTTTTCATGCTGCGGATTTGCTGCAGTAGAGTGCAGCATGAATTGAGCTGGCGTAGACCGTCGAACGTTCATTTAACTGATTGATATAATTCATACTTATAATCTAGCCTCGCGATGAGGCCGGCATTCTTGCAGCAAAATTGTTGCGCGGTTGCTGCGACCAAATTTCGCTTTGTTGCACCGCAGCATTTTCGGAATGGCCTGCGAAATGAATGCGGCATTGCCTTTGCCGATTTGCTTGGGAAGAAATAGGCGATGCATCCGCGCGACCAAACCATCTTCGCATTGTCCTCAGGACGGCCACCGAGTGCGATCGCCATCGTCAGGCTGTCTGGCCCAATGGCCGGGTCGGTCATTGAGGGACTGGCCGGCAAGACGCCGGCGCCGCGGATGGCGACCCGCGCGCTGCTCCACGATTCAGACCATCAACCGATCGACGACGCGGTCGTGTTATGGTTCCCCGGCCCGGCGAGCGCGACCGGCGAAGACGTTGCCGAATTTCACGTCCATGGCGGGCGCGCGGTGTTGTCGGCAGTGTTCGACGCCATCGTAGCGTTCGAGAATGTGCGGCCGGCGGAACCGGGCGAGTTCACCCGGCGAGCATTCGAGAACGGCAAGCTCGACCTGACCGAAGCCGAAGGCCTCGACGACCTTATTCACGCCGACACAGATCGACAGCGGCGCCAGGCGCTGCGCCAGCTGAAAGGCTTGCTCGGCGATCGCGCGCGTGACTGGCGCGAGCGGATCATCGCGGCGTCCGCGCTGATCGAGGCCGGCATCGATTTCTCCGATGAAGGCGATGTGCCGGCGGAGCTGATCGCGCCGGCGCTCGAGAAGGTCCGGGCGCTGCACGATGAGATCAAGCACGTGCTTGCGGGGCAGGGGCAAAGCGAACGGTTGCGCGATGGCCTGGTGGTCGCGATCGCCGGCCCGCCGAATGTCGGCAAATCGACGCTGATCAATCAGCTCGCCAAGCGCGAGGTCGCGATCGTCTCGCCGCATGCCGGCACGACCCGCGACGTGATTGAGGTGCAGCTGGATCTCGATGGCTATCCCGTGACGGTGATCGACACGGCCGGGATCCGTGAGACGAGTGATCCCGTGGAGCAGGAAGGCGTCCGCCGCGCCCGGGCCCGCGCCGCCGAAGCTGACCTCGTGCTGTGGCTGGCCGACAGCGGCGGCGCGAAGGTTGGGCATGGCGGGACCACGCCAACCTGGCTGGTGCGAAACAAGATCGACTTGGTCAGGACTCCGGCGGGTGAGGGGAGTAGTTATCCCGAATTCAGGATCTCGGCGGCTCGCGGCGACGGCCTCTCTGAGCTGATCGCCGCACTGGTCGGCTTCGCGCACGACTATTTCGCGACCAGCGAAGGCGGTCTGATCAGCCGGACCCGGCAGCGCGGGTTGCTCCAAGAGACTGTTGAGTCCCTCCAGCGCAGCATCGAGGTGGTCGGGCAGGGCGAGGAGCTGGCGGCGGAGGAACTTCGCAGGGCTGCGACCTCACTTGGTCGTCTGCTCGGCCGGGTCGATGTCGAGGACATCCTGGACGTCATCTTCCGTGAGTTCTGCGTCGGGAAGTGATCGGGTTCTCCTCTGTTTCACGTGAAACATGGTTTCCATCTGGTTAAGGAGCCCTCCTCTCCCGTTTCACGTGAAACAATCGCTGTCCGGCGGCAACGCTGTTTCACGTGAAACAGCTCCGTTCTGGCATTGCGAACGAGAAGACCCAATCCATATCTGCCTCGAACGTTCGGTCTCCTTAGCCAGACCCAACTTCGTTCTTCCGGCTTTCATCACTCCACGATAGAAGTCCCGCCATGACCATCAGGGCAGACTCATTCGACGTCATCGTCATCGGCGGCGGCCATGCCGGCTGCGAGGCCGCGAGCGCGGCTGCCCGGATGGGCGCGAAGACCGCCCTGGTGACCCATCGTTTCGCGACCATCGGTGCGATGTCCTGCAATCCCGCGATCGGTGGGCTCGGCAAGGGCCATCTGGTCCGCGAAGTCGATGCCCTGGACGGTTTGATGGGCCGGGTCGCCGATGCAGGCGGCATCCAGTTCCGCATGCTCAACCGCCGCAAGGGTCCTGCCGTGCGTGGCCCCCGGGCCCAGGCCGACCGCAAGCTCTATGCGGCCGCGATGCAGGCGGCGATCACTGAGACCGCGAACCTCAACGTGATCGAAGGCGAGGCGGATGCGCTGATCGTCGTCGATGGCCGCGTCACAGGGATTCGCCTGGGCAACGGCCGCCAGCTTTCGGCGGGTGCGATTGTCATCACGACCGGCACCTTCCTGCGTGGTCTGATCCATCTGGGCGAGAAGAACTGGCCGGCCGGCCGGGTCGGCGAGGCGCCTGCCATGGGCCTGTCCGACTCGTTCGAGCGGGCGGGTTTTGTGCTTGGCCGGCTCAAGACCGGGACGCCGCCGCGCCTCGACGGCACCACGATCGACTGGTCCGCGGTCGAAATGCAGCCCGGAGACGAGCCTCCGGAGCCGTTTTCGGTCATGACCGACCGGATCACGACTCCGCAGATCCAGTGCGGCATCACCCGGACCACGCCTGCGACCCATGAGGTGATCCGGGCCAATGTGCATCGCTCGCCGATGTATTCCGGCCAGATCAAGAGCTCCGGACCCCGCTATTGTCCTTCGATCGAGGACAAGATCGTCCGCTTTGGCGACCGCGACGGCCATCAGATCTTCCTGGAGCCCGAAGGGCTCGACGACCCCACAGTCTATCCGAACGGCATCTCGACCTCGCTCCCAGAAGAGGTCCAACTCGCGATCCTGGCCAGCATTCCCGGCCTCGAGCGGGTGAAGATGGTCAGGCCGGGCTATGCGATCGAATATGACCACGTCGATCCCAGGGAGCTCGATCCGACCCTGCAGACCAAGCGTCTGCATGGGCTTTTCCTGGCCGGTCAGATCAACGGCACCACGGGCTATGAGGAGGCGGCGGGGCAGGGCATTGTCGCAGGACTCAATGCCGCGCTCGCAGCCGGGGATGCGGACCCGATCGTATTCGACCGCGCCGACGGCTATCTCGGTGTGATGATCGACGACCTGGTGACCCGCGGGATCACCGAACCCTATCGCATGTTCACCTCGCGCGCCGAGTATCGACTGACGCTGCGGGCCGACAATGCCGACCAGAGGCTCACCGATAAGGGCATTGGGCTCGGATGCGTCGGATCGGCGCGCGCAGAGCGCCACCGGACCAAGATGGCGGCGCTGAACGCGGCCAAGACCTTGGCGAAGTCGCTTGCGATCACGCCGAATGAGGCCGCCAAGCATGGTCTGGCGCTCAATCGTGACGGCAATCGCCGCTCTGCCTTTGAGTTGCTGGCCTATCCGGAGATCGAATGGCCGGCGGTCCAGGCGATCTGGCCGGAGCTGTCGGCCATTGACCCCGCAATCGCGGTGCATCTCGAGATCGATGCCAAATACGATGTCTATCTGAAGCGCCAGACCGCTGATGTCGATGCCTTCCGGCGCGACGAGGGCTTGGTCCTGGCCGATGTCGACTACGCCGATGTACCGGGTCTTTCGAATGAAGCGCGCGCCAAACTGCAGAAGGCGCAGCCGCGGACGGTCGGGCAGGCCGGCCGGATCGACGGCATGACGCCGGCTGCGCTGGGTATTCTGGCCGCCTATCTGCGGCGCGAGGCCCGGCGGAAATCGGCCAAGGCGAGCGCCTGACGTTTCACGTGAAACGGGCAGCCGACCCCGTCATTGCGAGGAGCGGAAGCGACAAAGCAATCCATTGCTTCCGCAAGTGACATGATGGATTGCTTCGCTCCGCTCGCAATGACGAGCTCGACCGGCATTTCAGTGAATGGCCCCAGCTCCGCAATCCGTTGAACTCAACGTGTCCGCCAAGGACAAGGCGGCGGCGCTCGCGCTGACGCCTGTTTCACGTGAAACAGAGGCACGGCTCGATCGGTACGTCGCCCTCCTCCTGGAATGGCAAGCCAAGACCAACCTCGTCGCGCCCTCCACGCTGCCGAACCTCTGGACACGCCACGTCTCCGATTCGCTGCAGCTGCTGAGTCTCGCGCCGACGGCAAAATCCTGGGTCGATCTCGGCAGCGGCGGCGGCTTCCCCGGCGTCGTGCTTGCCTGCGCGCTGGCCGAGACGCCGGGCGCGTCGATCCATCTGGTTGAGCGAATCGCCAAGAAGGCCGCATTTTTGCGCGAGGCGATTCGCGTCACGGCATCTCCCGGGACGGTGCATCTGGCTGATATCGGGGATACTGTGGATAGAATCGCCGGCCCGATCGATTGCGTCACCGCGCGGGCGCTGGCTCCGTTACATCAACTGATCGGCTTTGCAGAGCCGTGGGTCAAAAAGGGCGCCAAGGCGCTGTTTTTGAAGGGTCAAGATGTAGAGGCCGAATTGACCGAGGCCACTAAATATTGGAATATTGAGCCAAAGCTGCACTCCAGCCGGACCGGCGGACAGGGCTGGATCGTCGAACTCGGGTCAATCGAGCGGCGCTAGGGGAACTCCGCGAGAGTAAATGGTATTTTGGTATGACCGTGATGGACGAGGTTTATCAAGAAGATAGGACGTCGCAGCCGCCCGGCCAGCCACGCATCCTGTCGCTCGCCAACCAGAAGGGCGGGGTCGGCAAGACAACCACAGCGATCAATCTTGGAACTGCACTCGCCGCGATCGGCGAGCGCGTCCTGATCGTCGATCTCGATCCGCAGGGCAACGCCTCGACCGGCCTCGGCATCGATCGCCGCAACCGCAGCTGCTCGACCTACGACGTCCTGATCGGCGAAGCGCCGCTGCGCGATGCGGTGGTCGCGACCGCGGTGCCGCGGCTGCACATCGCCGCCTCCACCATGGACCTCTCCGGCCTCGAGCTCGAGCTCGGCACCACGCCGGGCCGCGCCTTCCGGCTGCGCGATGCGATCGCAGGGCTCAACAACAACGTCTCGCCGGAAGCCGATTACACCTATGTGCTGATCGACTGTCCGCCCTCGCTCAACCTTCTCACCGTCAATGCGATGGCCGCGTCGGACGCGATCCTGGTGCCGCTGCAATGCGAGTTCTTCGCGCTCGAAGGCCTGTCGCAATTGTTGCAGACGGTGGAGCAGGTGCGCTCGACGCTCAATCCGACGCTGTCGATCCACGGCATCGTGCTGACCATGTTCGACTCGCGCAACAACCTCTCCAACCAGGTGGTTGCCGACGTGCGCCAGTTCATGGGCAACAAGGTCTACGACACCATGATCCCGCGCAACGTGCGCATCTCGGAAGCGCCGTCTTACGGCAAGCCGGTCTTGGTCTACGATCTGAAATGCGCCGGCAGCGATGCGTATCTCAAGCTCGCCACCGAAGTGATCCAGCGCGAGCGCGAGCTGCGCGCGCATTGACGATGCACAGGATGGGCGCAGTGAAGCGAACCCCATCCCGGCATGCAACGAGAGCGATGGGTTTCGCCGCGCGCGGCCCATCCCGCGATTCTGAAATTCAAGTCTGGAGTACTGCGTGTGAATCCAAGGGAGCTCGCAACAATGGCCGATGAAGCGCGTTCGCGACTGGGGCGCGGGCTGGCAAGCCTGATTGGAGATGTCGGCGGCGAGGCGGCTGCGCATGTCGAGCGGCCGCGCAACCAGCGCAAGGTGCCGATCGAATTCCTCAAGGCCAACCCGCGCAATCCGCGGCGGACCTTCGCCGATGCCGAACTCGGCGAGCTCGCCGATTCGATCAAGGCACGCGGCGTGATCCAGCCGATCGTGGTGCGCGCGATCAAGGGCACGCAGGACCGCTTCGAGATCATCGCCGGCGAGCGTCGCTGGCGCGCGTCGCAACTCGCCGGCCTGCACGAAGTGCCGATCGTGCCGGTCGAGGTCAGTGATTCCGACGCGCTCGAGATCATGATCATCGAGAACGTCCAGCGCGAAGACCTCAATGCGATGGAAGAGGCGCTAGGCTATCATTCGCTCGCCGACGAGTTCAAGCGTAGCCAGGAAGACATCGCCAAGATCGTCGGCAAGAGCCGCAGCCATGTCGCCAACATGATGCGGCTGACCAAGCTGCCGGCTGAGGTGCAGGCGCTGATCTCGAAGGGCGATCTGTCCGCCGGACACGCCCGCGCGCTGATCGGCGTGCCGGATCCGCTCGCTGCCGCGAAGCGCATCGTCGCCGAGGGGCTCAACGTCCGCCAGGCCGAGGCGCTGGCGCATGAGGAGGGTGTACCGGAGCGCAAGCCGCAGAAGGCCCGCACCGGCAGCGCGCCCAAGGTCGACAAGGACGCCGATACGCTGGCGCTGGAGAAGCGCGTCAGCGATGCGCTCGGACTTGCCGTCACCGTCAGCCACCGCGATCCCGGCGGCACCGTCCAGATCAACTACCGCAACCTCGAGCAGCTCGACGAAGTGGTGCGGCGGCTCGAGGGCGGTTAGTTCTTCCGACATTCCTCCGCGTCATGGCGAGGAGCTCGCGACAAAATTGCAGAGCAATTTTGCGCTGAAGCGACGAAGCAATCCATCGTCCCGCGCGCGCGGAAAGATGGATTGCTTCGCTTCGCTCGTAAGGTCGGTTGTGTCGACACTTCGACTAGCCCCGCCGCTTCGCATTCACCGCGATCGAGAGCAGTGCGCGTTGCGCGATCACGGCGGCAAGCGAGGCCTGCTTGCGCATGTCGAGTGCGGCGGTGGCAAGCTGGTCGATGATGTTCACCAGCCGCGGCGGGGTAAAATTGCGCAGCGCGATCTCGACCGCGGGCTTGCGCGAGAAATGCAGCCGCGGGAAGCCGCCTTCGAGCACGGCCGATGCCGGCGTGCCGTCCGCGATCGCCAGCGCCGATTTGTGCAGCCACGCCGCCTGGCGCTGCGCGGCCGAGATGATCACGCCGGGATAGGTGCCGGCGACCATCGCCTTGGTGAACTCGCTCTCGACCAGCGCCGCGTTGCCGGCGAAGGCACCGTCGACGATTGGATCGAGCTTCAATTCGGACGCGTCGGAGACCACGGTCATGACGTCGTCGAGCGTGATCTCGCCCTTGCCATGCGCGAACAGCGCGAGCTTGCGCAGCTCGTTGCGCGAAGCCATGCGGTCGCCGCCGAGTAGCGACATCAGCACCGCACGCGCATCGCCCGCAAGCCGCAGATTGGAGACCCGCAGCTCATCCTCGATCAGCTTGGTCAGGTCGCGTTCGGTGTCGGGATAGCAGCCGATCGCTACTGCATTTTTCGCGCGCTCGCAGATCTTGCGCAGCGGCGATTCCGGCCGGAGTTCGCCGGCCTCGATCACGATGCGGCAATCCCTCAGGCCGGCGGTCTCGGTCAGCGTCTCGACGCCGCTCGAAAAATTGCGCGAGCCGGCGCGGACGCGGATGGCGCGGCGGCCGCCGAACAGCGGCACCGTCATGGCTTCATCGACGAGCCGGGACGGTTCGGCGGCGAGCTCGTCGCCATCGAGACGCACCAGCGAGAACGGATCGTTGGGGTCGTCGACGGCCGAGGCCATCAGCGCGTCGGCGCGCTCGCGCACCAGGCCCAGATCCGGGCCGTAAAGCAGGATGATCGGACGGCCGGCATCGGGCCGGGCGAGGAAGCTGTCGATCTCTTTTCCGCGAAGGGCTGCCAATGCGGCGATCAGGTCCCGCTGGAGAAGAACGAGGCGAGCCGGGTCTGGATGTTGTCGGCGATTTCCTGCGCGGCGCGGTCCTCGGCATCGCGGAAGGCGCGGGCGCGGGCGTAGCGCTGGTAGGAGCCCGGCATGTCATAGGACACGCGCGAGAACGTGGTGCCGGTCATGACCGATTGGTTGGAGGCGATGTCGATCAGGTTGAACTGGGCGTCGATGCCATAGTTCTCGCTGGTCGGCAGCGCGGTGGTCGGGTCGATCATCAGCGAGGAGCGGCTGGTGGTGAAGCGCAACACCAGCCGATGCGTCGGCGGCGCGCCGGTGGCATTGCCGTAGAGTTTGAAGGCGAGGGCGTTGCGGACCTCGACGCCGACCCGGGCCTCGCGCGAGGCGTTCGGCTTGTCGACCGGCGGAACCTCGACGCCCAGCAGCTTTTCGCGCAACTTGGACGACTGACCGTCGAGCGTGCGCTCGGCATACATCGGCTGGAAGCATCCGGCCGTCAGCGCGGCCAAGGCGGCCACGGCCACGAGCCGGGCGGCGATCCTGATCCTAGCCGACAACATTGACGATCCTCATGGGCACCACGATCACCTTGCGGACGGGTTTGCCGCCCAAGGCGGCTTTTACCGCATCGAGCGCCAAAACGGCAGCCTCTATATCCGCATTTTGCGCCGTCCGTGGCACGGTAACATCACCTCGTTTTTTACCGTTGACCTGGACGACCAGGGTCACGCTGTCTTCGACCAGCAAATCGCGTTCGATTTGCGGCCAATCGGCCTCGGAAACCAGTCCCTGCTGGCCCAGAACCACCCAGCACTCCTCAGCCAGATGCGGCATCATCGGCGAGAACAGCTGGACCAGGATGGTCGCGGCTTCCTTGACCGCCCAGGCGACGTCCGGCGCCGGCTTGTCGGCCTTCGCCAGCACCTCGGCCAGCGCGTTGGCGAATTCGCGGATGTGGGCGAGACACACGTTGAAATGCAGCCGTTCGATCCCGGACGACACCTTGTCGAGCGCGCCATGGGCGGCCTTGCGCAGCGCCAGCGCCTCAGGTCCGAACGTGCCCGGCCGGGCCGCCGGCGCCAGCTTGGCGATTTCGGCGGATTCGTTCACCAGCCGCCACAGCCGCTGCACGAAACGCGAGGCGCCCTGCACGCGCTCGTCGCTCCAGATCACATCGCGGTCGGGCGGGGAGTCCGACAGCATGAACCAGCGCGCGACGTCGGCACCGTAGCTTGCAATGATGTCGTCGGGGTCGACGGTGTTCTTCTTCGACTTCGACATCTTCTCGATCGGGCCGATCTCGATGTCTTCGCCGGTCGCCAGCAGCACCGCGCGGCGGGCGTTACCATCAACCTCGATCTTCACCTCGGCCGGGGTGACCCAGGAGCCGTCGGCTTTCTGGTAGGTCTCGTGCACCACCATGCCCTGGGTGAACATGCCGGCGAACGGCTCCGACATGTCGATATGGCCGGTCGCCTTCATCGCGCGGGTGAAGAAGCGGCTGTACAGCAGATGCAGGATCGCGTGCTCGACGCCGCCGATATACTGGTCGACCGGCATCATCCGGTTGGCGACCGCGGGCGTGGTCGGCGCATCCTTGTTCCAGGGATCGGTGAAGCGCGCGAAATACCAGGACGAGTCCACGAAGGTGTCCATCGTGTCGGTTTCGCGCACCGCCTTGCCGCCGCACTTCGGGCAGGTGACGTGCTTCCAGGTCGGATGATGGTCGAGCGCGTTGCCCGGTTTGTCGAAAGAGACATCCTCCGGCAGCGTCACCGGCAGCTGGTCGTCCGGCACCGGCACCACGTCGCACTTTGCGCAATGGATCACCGGGATCGGGCAGCCCCAATAGCGCTGCCGTGAAATACCCCAGTCGCGCAGCCGGAAGTTCACCTGCCGCTCGCCGACCGGCATATTGCCGCGCAGCTCGGTTTCGAGCCGCTTTGCGACGTCTTCCTTGGCCGCTTCGATCGTCATGCCGTCGAGGAAGCGCGAATTGATCATGCGGCCGTCACCGTCATAGGCGACGTCGGTGATCACGAACGTCTTCGGGTCCTGGCCCTCGGGGCAGACCACCGGCGTGTTGCCGAGATTGTACTTGTTGACGAAGTCGAGGTCGCGCTGGTCGTGCGCCGGGCAGCCGAAGATCGCGCCGGTGCCGTATTCCATCAGCACGAAGTTCGCGACATAGACCGGCAGCTTCCAGCTCGGGTCGAACGGATGCACCGCCTTGATGCCGGTGTCGAAACCCTGCTTCTCGGCGGTGTCGATGATCGACTGCGCGGTGCCGATCTTCTTGATGTCGGCGATGAACTCGGCCAGCTTCGGGTTCTTCGCGGCAGCCGCCTGCGCCAGCGGATGATCCGCCGAGATCGCCATGAACTTGGCGCCGAACAGCGTGTCCGGCCGCGTGGTGAAGATCTTCAGCTCGCTCTCGCCGGCCGGCGTGGTCGCCGGATCCAGCGCGAACCTGATCAGCAGGCCCTCGGAGCGGCCGATCCAGTTGCGCTGCATCAGCCGCACCTTGTCGGGCCAGCGGTCCAGACCATCCAGCGCTTCCAAGAGCTCCTGCGAGTACTTCGTGATCTTGAAGACCCACTGGCTCATTTCCCGTTGTTCAACGACGGCGCCCGAGCGCCAGCCGCGGCCGTCGATCACCTGCTCGTTGGCGAGCACGGTCATGTCGACCGGATCCCAGTTCAGCTTGCGCTTCTCGCGCTCGGCGAGGCCGGCGCCCAGCATGTCCAGGAACATCTTCTGCTGATGCTTGTAGTAGCTGGGGTCGCAGGTCGCGAACTCGCGGGCCCAGTCGAGCGACAGCCCGATCGACTTGAGCTGCTTCTTCATCGCGGCGATGTTGTCGTAGGTCCAGGCCTTCGGCGCCACCTTGCGTTCGATCGCGGCATTCTCCGCCGGCAGGCCGAACGCGTCCCAGCCCATCGGGTGCAGCACGTTGAAACCCTTGGCGCGCATGAAGCGGGCCAGCACGTCGCCGAGCGTGTAATTGCGGACATGCCCGATATGGATGCGCCCCGACGGATAGGGGAACATTTCGAGCACGTAGTATTTCGGCCGCGGATCGTCGTTCTTGGAGGCGAAGATCGCCTTTTCGTCCCAGGTGGCTTGCCAGCGGGGCTCGGATTCACGGGCGTTGTAGCGTTCGGCGGTCATGAAATCGCAGGGATTCTGGGTGGCTTTGGGTGGTTTTCAGGTCCCATCCGGGGACGGCGGACTAGGCCACAAAAACGCCCATGGGGTCAACGGCTTGGGGACTGGCAAATACTCATGGCTCGCCGTCGGTGAGGGGTGGGGTTGGGTAGGGCTGGACACCCTCTCAGGAGCCCGCTCGGTGTCGTCACCCGGCTTGACCGGGTGACCCAGTACGCCGCGGCCCATCGGTTCAATTACCGCTGTCTCTGGAATACTGGATCGCCCGGTCGAGTGTTCAGCCCGGGGACATGACCGACGGGTGTTCGGGGACATAGCCGACACTTTTCCCGCTCGCCAGGTCGATGACAGCGCAATGTGGGGCGCGACCGGTCAATGTCTGCGCGAAGCGTCGGTCGCGTTTGACGCCAAAGGGACGACGGTTGATCGCGCCGATCTCGGGGGCGCAAGATCCTGGATGAAATCTCTCAGTGCCTCGGTATCGAACGGCTTGCGGAGTATCTTGAGGCTTGGCGGTGCCGCGTTTGCAGCATCACTGTAGCCGGTTGTCAGGGCGATCGGCAAACCCGGGTAGCGCGACCGCACCTCTCTCGCGAGTCCGACGCCATCGATGGTTCCTGGCATGACGATATCGCTGAAGACGAGATCGATCCTCGTGCCGGCATCGAGCAGTTTCAGCGCCGCTTCGGCCGAATCCCGATAGATCGTTTCATAGCCCAGATGCTCGAACAGCGAGGATGTCACATCCGCCACTTCGGGGCTGTCGTCGACAACAAGCACAGTCTGCCGCTGCGGCTGCCTTGGTCTTGCTCTGGCGGCGGCGGGGTCTTTGCTGGCGGTTTGCTCGTCTGCACTTGATGGCAAGTAGATTGTAATCGTTGTTCCCTGTCCAACCTTGCTGTCCGCCGTCACCGTTCCACCCGCCTGGTGCGCGAAACCATAAACCTGGGACAGACCGAGCCCGGTCCCTTTGCCGACCTCCTTGGTCGTGAAAAACGGATCGAACATTTTGGACAGAAGATGAGGCGGAATGCCGGTGCCGGTATCGCCAAGCGCGATCGCAAAGAACGCCTTTGCGCGGCGATCGCCCCCGGCTTCCTGGTTCGCCGTCACGGCGTGGACGGACAAGGTGAACGTGCCGCCGTTCGGCATCGCATCGCGCGCATTGACGGCGATGTTGACGATCGCAAGCTCCAGCTCGGCGAGGTCCACCTTGATCGACGCTATGCCCTCACCGACGTTCTCATTGTACACGATGTTGCCGCGCAGTGAGCTCTCGATCATGGTCCGCATGTTCTTGATGGACGCATTCAGATCGACGACCGTCGGGCTGAGATGCTGATGACGAGAGAAGGTCAGCAATTGGCGGGTGAGACTTTCGCCGCGTTTGGCCGCGGTCTGGATGGCTTCGATCGCTTTCGGCAGTTTCGGATCGAGCAGGCGCGTGAAGATCTGGGCGCTGCCGCCGATGATCATCAATAGATTGTTGAAGTCGTGCGCAATCCCGCCGGTCAGTTTGCCGATCGCCTCCATTTTCTGCGACATCGCGAGCTGTTCGCGCGCCTGCACCAGCTTCTCCTCCGCGTCGCGTCGCTCGGTTGCGTCGCGCAGGATGCTGATGAAGCCGATCAGATTTCCTGCGTCATCATGGCTCGATGAGACGGAGCCCGTGATGAAGAACGGCGTACCATTCTTTCTGATGCGCCAACCCTCTACGTCATACTTGCCTCGTTCGATTGCCGTCTCCAGCGCGTGTGCCGGCGAACCCGCGCGGCGCTCGTCTGGCCGATAGAAAATTCCAAAATGCTTGCCGATGATTTCGTCCGAACTGTAGCCGATGATGTTTTGTGCAGAGCTATTCCAGCTCGTAACGTGCCCCTCACGATCAAGCGCAAAAATTGCATAGTCGACGACGCCTTCGATAAGGGTTTGGAAGTGCCGCCTGATGCTGTCGAGCGCCAAGGCTTTTCGCTCGAGTTGACCGTTCAGTTGGTCCTGAACAGAAAGCAGATGGACTTCCGTGGTCTGGCGCGTCGCAATTGCCGCCGCCAGGGCAAGGGGAGGCGCCGATACGCTGATCGAAAGCACGAGCAGCGATAACAGTGCGCCACTCGGATCCATCTTCGGAAATGGATCGTTCCCCACCGAGAACCCCCACACGGCCATTCCGACAAAAATGAACGCAGCCGTCGACACGGTGCGTCGATCGCCGCGCAGGCCGGCCCAGACCAAGGGTAGTAAAACCAGAAAGCCCAGAAGGCTCCGATGCGGCAGCAATACGTCGAGGTCAGTGCTGACGAGGTCGCTACCGATGAGCGGGCTGTAAGCAACGATTCCAACGATGCCCGCGAGAGCGGGGACAGCGATCGACTCCAGCAGCTTCCATTTGGAGGAAATGCGTAAGGGCATCGTCGCCCAGAGCACGATGAGCGGAGCAATCACCAGCGCCGCGGCAGCGTCCGCAAGCCACCAGGTCACCTCGGCGACGACGGAATCGGAAACGCTCGATTCGTTGGCGAGCACAAGGCTGGCCGAGGCGATGGTCGAACTGATGATCGCAGTCGGCGCAAAGCAAATGATCGCAAACTTCACGACACCGACAGGCGTGGCAAACGTCTGGCGACCGTTCGACCAACGGCCGATCAGCCATGTCCCGGCACAAGCGGCAAGCAGGCTGCCGATCCCGGCGGCGCCAAACTCCAGGAGCGATCGGTCGGCCATCAGGTAAGGAGAAACGGCCCCCAGCAGGATCGCCGGCCAGATCCGGTATCCGCGCAGCAGGACCAGCGCGAGTGCAAGCCCGGTCGGTGGCCATAGCGGTGTTCCGGTCGGATTGATCGCGGGAAGCAGCCGCGCGGCTTCGGCAAGGCCGCCATAAATCGCGGCAATGATCAGGACTTCGACCGCGCAGGTCGCAATGCTCCGGGCGTCGCCAAACGCGAGAACCCTGGCTTTGTCGAACGTTGCCCTTTCCATCGCAAGCCTTTGCCGAGGGCATCTCAAGAATGCGGTGGTGACCTGTCCCCTGATCCAGTGTCACCAAAAGAGGCGAATCGCATTGTCATGACGTCGGTGTTCCCGCCAAGCACTCAACGCAGTTTTGACCAAAGCATGGCCGCACGATGGTGAGGAGAGGGATGCCAGGCAACTTCGGAAAAAAGGGTCTATCGGGCAGCACCACTGACCTAATGGCAGTGGCGGACCAGGAGCCGCCACGATGCTTCGTCGTCAGCAGCGAATCTTCATGAGCAAGCGCCCGAGTGGTGGAATGGATTGGGCTGATCCGCCCGGCGCGGCGATACAGTTAGCTCGCCAGCGCCATCCCGGCTTCATCCAGCGTCTGCAGGAAGCCGTGCTCGATCACGGCATTGCGGCCGCGCCGCTTGGCGGCGTAGAGGGCGGCGTCGGCGGCTTCGATCAGATCGCCGGGGCGCTGGGTCTCGTTCGGCTTGGTCGTCGCGACGCCGACGCTGACGGTGACGACGCAATGGCTCGAGGATGCGTGCGGCACGGCGAGGCCGAGCACTGCGGTGCGCACGGTCTCACCGATCGCGAGCGCATGCGCGGCGTCGGTGTTCGGCAGCAGCAGGCAGAATTCCTCGCCGCCATAGCGGCCGGCAAAGCCCATCGTGTCGGCGGCGATCCCCGCCAGCGTTTCGCCGATCCTGGTCAGGCAGGCGTCGCCTTCGGGGTGACCGTAGGTGTCGTTGTAGAGCTTGAAGTGATCGACATCGATCATCATCAGCGACAGCTCGCACTCATATTGCTGCGCCCGCATCCACTCGAAATCGAGCCGGCTCTGGAAACCGCGGCGGTTGGCGAGGCCGGACAGCGCGTCGATCGAGGCCATCACGGTGAGGCGATCGTTGGAGGCGACGAGCTCGCGCTCGCGCTGGCTGAGCTGCGCCGCCATCGCGTTGAAGGCACGCGCGAGCGGCACGAATTCCGCCGGTAGCTTCTGCTTGGCGACGCGCGCCGACCAGTCGCCTTCGCCGAACCGCCGCGTCATGCTGGTCATCAGCTCGATCGGATGGATGACGAGCCGCTCCGCGCCGACCAGGGCGCCCAACAAAACGAACAGGCAGACGAAACCGAGCTGCAGATAGGCGGTGCGGATCTCGCGGTTGATCGCCGCGGTCACCTTGGCCTCGTCCATGCTGACGATCAGGCGGGATTGCGTGCCGGCGATGCGCGCAAAGCTCAACGTGCGCTGGCCGCCGTCGGATGCGGTGAACGACACCGAGCCTGATGGTTCGTCGTAGCTCAGCGCCTTCTCGGCAATCGCCGCCATCAACGGGATGGTGTCGAGCGAGCGGCCGATCAGGCTGGCATGATCCGCAGGCGCCGCGATCACGACGCCGGTCGAGTCGACGAGGACCGCCGACATGCCGGGCTGGCCGCCGAGATTGGCCATGATCTGCGACAGCCAGTCGATGTTGATGCCGGCGACGACGACGGCATCCTGCTCCGGATTGATCGCGGCCACCGGATAGGCCGCCATCATCATCGGACGGCCATTGGTCCGGCCGCGCAGGTAATCGCTGAACACGAAGCCGCGATTATCCTGCGCCTTCTTGAAATATTCGCGATCGCCGACATTGAGCCCGACCTGGACGTTGAGGGTCGAGCACTGCACCAGCCCGTCCCGGGAAACGAACATGATGCTGCGGATCCAGGGCAGCACCGTCGGCAGGCTGGCGCGCAGCACCTCGCAACTCTGCGCGACACCGCCGGAGGCACGGATATAGGCGGCGGATTTCAGCATGGTCTCGACCGAGGAGACCACTTCGCGCTGGGTTTCGGCGGCGTGTGCGGTGAGGTTGGCGTAGCCGGCCGCGGCCTGCGCGATCTGCGAGGTGCGGAAATTCTCCAGCGTACGGATCCGATCGAGCATCAGGGGTGCGACCAGCATCAGCGCAAGCAAGGCCAGCCGGGCGCGAATGCCCAGAACCTTCTTGAGTTTGACCCGGTTGCGGTTGAAAGTGACGCCCGACATTCTAGTCCCTTGCCCGTGCGCCAAGGTAGAATGCAGGGCTTCAAAAAGCCTTTCCCGAATTTGGTAAAATTCGAGCCAACCCCCGCATCTGTCAGAGAACGGCACAAGCATGACCCAAAGCCCGACCGCGCCGTTATCGGCTGATTCACCACAGGGTCTCGCCGCCGTGGAGCGCGAGATCGCGCACGCCTGCAAGGAAGCGCGGCGCGACCGTGCCTCGGTGACTCTGATCGCAGTGTCGAAGACATTCGCGGCCGACGCAATTTTGCCGATTATCGGCGCCGGACAGCGCGTATTTGGCGAAAATCGCGTGCAGGAGGCCAAGGGTAAGTGGCCGGAGTTGATCCAGGCTAATCCCGGCGTGAGACTTCACCTGATCGGGCCGCTGCAGTCGAACAAGGCCAAGGAGGCGGTTGCGCTGTTCGATGCGATCCATTCGGTCGACCGCACCAGCATTTGCGAAGCGTTAGCCAAGGAAATCAAAAATCAAGGCAAGCACCCGGAACTGTTCGTCCAGATCAATACCGGCGAGGAGCCGCAGAAGGCCGGCGTCGCACCGCAGGATGCAGATACCTTCATCGCGGCGTGTCGCGAGACCTATGGCCTGCAGATTTCAGGACTGATGTGCATCCCGCCGGTCGACCAGGCGCCGGCGCCGCATTTCGCGCTCTGCGCCAAGATCGCCGCGCGCAACGGCTTGAAGAATCTCTCGATGGGCATGAGCGCCGATTTCGCGGTCGCGATCGCGATGGGCGCCACCCACGTGCGGGTGGGCTCGGCGATTTTTGGCACGCGCACCGTGCCGCATAACTGAAGCCGCATAACTAGTGTCGTGTGCGGCGAGCGCGCTGCCTACGCGAACTGCACCGACACCTTTCCGATTGCGCCGAAGTCGGCCGCGAAGACATCCCCCGCTGCAATCGGCAGCGGCGGGTGGCAGGTGCCTGTCGTGACGACTTCGCCGCCCCGCAACGTCAGCCCTAGCGCGCGCAGCTCGTTGGCGCACCAGGTGAGCGCGACGCGGGGATCGCCGAGCACGTTCTTGCCGTGGCCGATATAGCGCTCGCCGCCCAGCGTGATGGTCGGGCGCTCCTCGACGAGATCGATCGCGCGCCAGTCGGCCGGTGTCGCAGGTCCGAGCACGAACAGATGCGCGCAGGCATTGTCGGCGATTAGCTGCGCCTCGCCGGCGGAGACGAAATCGGCGAAGCGCGAATCCGGAATCTCGATCGCCGGATGCAGCGTGCCGACCGCGTCCAACACCTCCTGCACGCTGTACGGCGTGGTGCGCGGCGCGAGATCGCGTGCCATGCGGAAGGCATATTCCGGCTCGCCGACCCGCATCTCGTTGCCCGTCATCGATGCGGTGCCGCGGTCCGGTATCAATGTCTCGGCGAGGATGCGTCCGGCGAGCGGGCCCGCGACGTTGATGTGCTTCTGGCCGGCCGCGCTGGTTGCCGCGATCTTCCAGCCGAACAGTTTTTCGCGCGAGGTCTTTTCCAGCTGAGCCTGCACCGCGTAGCCCTCTGCGCGATCGCGCGGCCGCATTGCGCTATCGAGTGCGCCGAGTTTCGTTCCCGCGCGCCAGTGCTCGCTGAGGACTTTCGAGGCGGCGGTGATCTGGTTGCTGTCGAGCATGCTGGTTTGCTCCCGCGGGAATTATTCTTTGTTGCGCGTGATCTCAGCACAAACGCGTCGCGTCTGTCGCGTGGGAAAACCAATGGCCTGCCATCTATTCAATGATGATGTTCGTCTTCGGCGACATCCGCCGCAACAGCCGCAGCATCGAGGCCTTGGTCATCGAGACGCAGCCCGCGGTCGGCGAGAAATTCGGCCGCGCCAGATGCAGGAACACCGCGCTGCCGCGGCCGGCGATGCGCGGGGCGGTGTTGTGGTCGATCTCGACGATGAAGTCGTAGAGGTGATCCGCGCGGGTCAGGCGGTCGCCGGCCTGTTCCCGGTCGAGCCGGATCGGCTGGTTGTAATGGCGGTCGGTGGGATCCTCGCACCAGGCGTCCTCGCGGCGGATCGGCCGCGTCGGCAGGAAGGTCACGGGGCGCCGGTGCCGATCGGCGCGCCACCACAATTGCCGCGGATGGAACACGCCGCGCGGCGTGCCGCCGTCGCCCTCGCGCTTGTTGGCGAGGATTCCGCCGCGTCCAAGCGCCACGGGAACCGTCCAGCCATCGGCCGTCAGCCAGCCCCGGCGCGGATCGCCGGCGGCGCTGCGGACCTCGATGGCCGTGAGCGGACGATCACGTTTGACTGTCATATAAGTGATTGAAATGGCTGACCTTCCTTTAAGAATCATTCAAAACTGAACTTGCCTTGGCTGAGCAGATCATTCTATCTCCCGGCATTACAGGACATTCACGTCCTGCCCCGCCGGATTTGAGGTAGACTGCGCTGCCTTGTGAATCGGTAACAATCGCCTACCTGTGACGATATCTAGCCGATGCTACGGCCATGAGCGCCCTCCGCTTCTGACCGCCCCGCCCCCGAAGGATTGTACCTATGGCCAATGCCCGCAAGATCTTGATCGTGGATGACGATACCGATCTGCGCGATACGCTGGTCGAGCAGCTGTCCCTGCACGAGGAATTCGAAGCCTCCGCAGTCGACACCGGCGCCAAGGGCGCCACTGCCGCCAAAGCCAATTCCCCCGATCTGGTCCTGATGGATGTCGGCCTGCCCGATACCGACGGCCGCGAAGTGGTCCGCAGCCTGCGCAAGGGCGGCTTCAAGGCCCCGATCATCATGCTGACCGGCCACGATACCGATTCCGACACGATCCTGGGGCTCGAATCCGGCGCCAACGACTATGTGGCAAAACCGTTCCGCTTCGCTGTGCTGCTGGCCCGGATCCGGGCTCAGCTGCGCCAGCACGAGGCCAGCGAGGACGCGGTGTTTTCGGTCGGGCCCTACTCGTTCCGGCCTGGCTCGAAGATGCTGACCGGCGCCAACGCCCGCAAGGTGCGGCTGACCGAAAAGGAAACCGCGATCCTGCGCTTCCTCTACCGCGCTGGCCAGATGCCGGTGTCGCGCGAGACCCTGCTCCAGGAAGTCTGGGGCTACAATTCCGGCGTCACCACCCACACGCTGGAAACCCACATCTACCGCCTCCGCCAGAAGATCGAGAAGGACGCTGCCAACCCGGAAATCCTGGTCACGGAAGCCGGTGGCTACAAGCTGGTGCCGTGATACGCTTCGCGCTCAACGATTCGTGAAATCGAGGCGCACCGCGGTTACCGGCCCTGAATGTCGATCGATGATGACGTAGCCCTGCTCGAGCGGGTCCCGACGATGCGTCTGTTGGGCGACAGCTCCTTGCGCATGCTGGCGATCGGCTCCGAGCAACGCGACTTCAATGCAGGCGAAGTGCTGTTCAAGACCGGCGACACTGCGGACGCCGGCTATGTCGTGCAGCGCGGCACCTTCCGGGTCGAGGAAGGTGGTGCCGAGATTATCGCCGGTCCCGGCGCGCTGATCGGCGAGCTCGCATTGATCGTCGCGATGAAGCGGCCCTCGACCGCAACCGCACTGGAGCGCGGCTCGGTGATCCGCGTCGCGCGGAGCCTGTTCCAGCGCGTGCTGGAAAGCGATCCCGCCGCCGCCCGCCGCCTGCGCGACGAACTCGCGCTGCGCACCAGCCAGCTGGCGAGCGATATTCTGATGGCGGGCGGGAAGCTGAGTACGTGATTTCTCGTTGTCCCGGACAAGCGAGCATCGCGAGCGCGATCCGGGACCCATACGCCGCGGCCTCTCTTTGGGCACGCGGGTCGACGGCTTTGCCAGTTTCAAGACCCTGTGGTTATGGGTCCCTGCTCCCGTGCGCAATTGCGCACTAGGCAGGGACGCCACCCCTAAACCTCCATCACCGCGGTCACCGGCACATGGTCCGACGGGCGCTCCCAGCTGCGGGCGTCGCGGGTGATCTTGAAATCGCTGACCTGATCCTTCAGCGCGCGCGAGACCCAGATGTGATCGAGCCGGCGGCCGCGATCGCCGACGGTCCAGTCCGCGGCGCGGTAGCTCCACCAAGTGTAGACCTTTTCCGACATCGGGATCCGCTCGCGCGCGATGTCGAACCATTCGCCATGCGCTTGCGCGGCGAGCAGCTTCTCGGTCTCGACCGGCGTGTGCGAGACCACCTTCAACAGCTGCTTGTGCGACCACACGTCGTTCTCATGCGGCGCGACATTGAGGTCGCCGACCAGGATGTGGCGGTCGTCGCCGCGCGGATGCAGCGGCTCGCACGCCTTCATCTCGTCGAGGAATTGCAGCTTGTGCTCGAACTTCGGGTTGAGCGCGGGATCGGGAATGTCGCCGCCGGCCGGCACGTAGAAATTATGCAGCACCAGCGGTTTTGACAGCTGCGCTTTCTCGCCGAAGGAGACCGAGATGTGCCGTGAATCGATCTTGTCGCAGAACGTCCTGATGTCGGTGGTCTCGAACGGCAGACGCGAGACGATGGCGACGCCGTGATAGCCCTTCTGTCCGTTCAGCGCCACGTGCTCATAGCCGAGCCGCTTGAAGCGCTTCAACGGAAACGCATCGTCGATGCATTTCGTCTCCTGCAGGCACAGCACATCCGGCCGCGCGCTCTTCAGGAATTTGGCGACGATGTCGATGCGCAGGCGCACCGAGTTGATGTTCCAGGTGGTGACGGAGAACCGCATGAGAACGGCGTCTTAGCACGGTTCTCAGCGTGGATTGGCGCTTTGTCCACAGCAACGGTGCGTAGGGTGAGCTAGCGAAGCGTAACCCACCATGCTTCCGCGGAGGGAACGGCGGGTTACGCCTTCGGCTAACCCACCGGACGCATCTCGATTAGCCCGGCGAAGACCCCGGATAGGTCGTGAAGTCGATCTTGAACAGGCCCGGATCGGGCTTCTGCGTCGCGTCGAGATTGTAGACCGCAACCGTCGTGTCGTAGCCCTGCGGGTCGGTGACGGTCCACTGCTTGAGCTTGCCGTCCTTGGCGCCGATCATCAGCAGGAAGCGGCTGGTGCCGACCAGCGCCTGCTTCTCCTCGATCGTGATGCTGACGAACACGTCGTCGGCAGTGACGCTGATGACGTTGGTGTCCTTCATCAGATCGATGCGGTCCGACAGCAGATAGCGCAGCGGGGTCTGCGACAGCGGATAGATGTCCTGGGTGGCGAGCCTGCGGTCGCGCACCGCGACCGATGAGCCGTCGGCGATCACCTCGATGGTGCTTGGATTGTCGTATTCGAAGCGCAGCTTGCCGGGCTTCTGGATGTAGAAATCGCCCTTGGTCTTGGTGCCGTCAGGGCCGACCTGGACGAAATTCCCGACCAGCGTCTGCAGCGACGACAGATAGGCCGAGACCTTGGCGGCCTGCGCCTTCTGATTGGCGTCGAAGGTCTGGAAGATGTTGGCGGGCACGTTGCGACGCGGATCGGGAATCACCGGGTCCGGCGGCGGCTGGGTGGCGCCCGTGGTGGTCGGGCCCTTGTCCGCATTGCTCTGCGCGCCGGCGTCCTTCTTCGGCGCTGACTTGGGTGCGGGTTTCGGCGACGTCGGCGCATTCTGCGCCGTCGCGGCGCCGGCGATCGCGGCGGTGACGAGAAGAACCAGCGCAGTGCGCGCGCCGCGGTCAATGAGGTGTTTTGCCATCAGATATGTCAGGTCTCTGTTCGACGCGCGTCCCGCTTGGCCGGATTTTATCCCGCCTCTTCCGAGGGAGATATGGTTTTTCCGTGATGATCATCCCCGATCAGAACTGGCCTTCTTCCTCCCCGACCAGGATTTCGCGTTTTCCGGCGTGATTCGCCGGTCCCACGATGCCTTCGAGTTCCATCCGCTCCATCAGTGAGGCGGCGCGGTTATAGCCGATCTGCAGCCGGCGCTGGATGTAGGAGGTCGACGCCTTGCGGTCGCGCTTGACGATCGCAACCGCCTGCGTGAACAGGTCGCCGCCGCCGTCGCCACCCATGCCGGTGGCATCGAACACGGCGCCGTCTTCGTCGGTCGGCTCTTCCGCGGTGACGGCTTCGAGATATTCCGGCTGTCCCTGCGTCTTCAGGTGACGCACGACCTTCTCGACTTCCTCGTCGGAGGCGAACGGGCCGTGCACACGGCTGATGCGGCCGCCGCCTGCCATGTAGAGCATGTCGCCCTGGCCGAGTAGCTGCTCGGCACCCATCTCGCCGAGAATGGTGCGGCTGTCGATCTTCGACGTCACCTGGAAGGCGATGCGGGTCGGGAAGTTCGCCTTGATCGTGCCGGTGATGACGTCGACCGACGGACGCTGTGTGGCGAGGATCACATGCAGGCCGGCGGCGCGCGCCATCTGCGCCAGGCGCTGCACCGCGCCTTCGATGTCCTTGCCGGCAACCATCATCAGGTCGGCCATTTCGTCGACGATGATGACAATGTAGGGCAGCGGCTCGAGATCGAGCTTTTCTTCCTCGTAGATCGCCTTGCCGGTTTCCTTGTCGAAGCCGGTATGCACGGTGCGTGTCAGCTCTTCGCCCTTGCCCTTGGCTTCGACCAGACGCTGGTTGTAGCCGTCGATGTTGCGCACGCCGAGCTTGGCCATTCGCTTGTAGCGCTCTTCCATCTCGCGCACGGCCCATTTCAGCGCGACCACCGCTTTCTTCGGGTCGGTGACGACGGGCGTCAAGAGATGCGGGATGCCGTCATAGACCGAGAGTTCGAGCATCTTCGGGTCGACCATGATCAGGCGGCACTGATCCGGTCGCAGCCGGTAGACCAGGCTCAGGATCATGGTGTTGATCGCGACCGATTTGCCGGAGCCGGTGGTACCGGCGATCAGCATATGCGGCGTGCGCGCGAGGTCGATGATGACGGGATCGCCGCCGATGGTCTTGCCGAGACACAGCGGCAGTTTCGCCACCGAGTCGGTGCTCTCTTTCGCGACCAAGAGTTCGCGCAGGTAAACCTTCTCGCGATGTGCGTTGGGCAGCTCGATGCCGATCGCGTTGCGGCCGGCGACGACGGCGACGCGGGCCGACAACGCGCTCATCGAGCGCGCGATGTCGTCGGACAGTCCGATCACGCGCGACGACTTGATGCCGGGCGCGGGCTCCAGTTCGTACAGCGTGACCACCGGGCCTGGATTGGCCTTGACGATCTCGCCGCGCACGCCGAAGTCCTGCAGCACGCCTTCCAGCGCGCGCGAATTGGTTTCGAGCTCGGCCTTGCTCAGCGGCTGGCGATCGCTCGCCTTCGGCGCGCTGAGCACCGAGACCGACGGCAACTCGAACTTGTCGGAATTCTTCTTCTTCGGCTTCGGCTCGGCCTTCTTGCGCGGGGCGCGGGCGGCGGGAGCTTCCTCCTCCTCCTCGTCCTCTTCTTCCTCGTCGTCGAAAGCCTCGGCCTCGTCTTCGTCCTCGTCGTGATCGTCATGCGCGGGCGCGATCGAGGGTGCCGAACGGCCGCCGCCGATATTGGGCTCCTGGCGCTCGAACGCCGCGCTGCGGCCCTGCGCGCCGCTCGACACCAGCGATTTATAGGCGGTGCCGAACAGCCAGCCGAGCCGCGCCTTCGCGCTCATCAGCGCGTGGAACAGCCAGCCCAGCGAGACCGAGCTGCGGTCATTGTCTTCGTCCTCGACGAACGGCTCGTCGTCGTCGGAGATCGGCGTCAGCTCCTCGTCCTGCTCCTTGGCGCCCCAGCCGCAGGCGAACAGGAAGCAGGCCGCCATCGCGACGAACAGGATCAGGCCGAGCACGACGCGGTAGATGAAGCCGGGCGGGCCGAACACCACGGCCGGTGCCCGCAGCAGGGCGTCGCCGACCACGCCGCCGAGCCCGGTCGGCAGCGGCCATGAGGTGTTGTGCGGCCAGCAGCTGGCAAAACCCGCCGCGATCACCGTGCACAGAACCCAGCAGCCGAGCCGCAGCGCCTCGCGGTCGAATGGCCGATGCGTCAGCATCCGCCAGCCCCACACCGCGACCGGCAGCAGCAGCATGATGGCGCCGAGCCCGAGGATCTGCATCAGGAGATCGGCGCCGATCGCGCCGGGATAGCCGAGCACGTTGCGGATCGCGCGCGAGGTGGCGTGGCTCAGCGAAGGATCCTGCACCGACCATGTCATCAGCGCAGCCGTGATGGCGCCCGACAGTGCGATCAGGCCGAGCCCGGTGAGTTCGCGCAGTCGCCGCGCCAGCGCCTCGCGCAACGAGAGCGGCAGATGGCCGACCAGGGGGATGACACGTTCGATCGCTGGCATACTCAATCTTCGCGCTTGGCGATTAACCCAGGGTTTCGACCAGGCGATGCATCGCCTCGGCCGTTGATTCACTGTCGGAGACCAGCGCAAGGCGGATATAGCCCGCGCCCGGATTGGAACCGTCGCTCTGCTGGCGCGCCAGGTAGCTGCCCGGAATCACGCGGACGCCGGCGTCGCGATACAGCCTGACCGTCGTCTCCTCGTCGCCGCCGCGGTCGGAGACGTCGAGCCAGACGCAGAAGCCGCCGGCGGGGCGCTTGTAGCCGTAGCGATTGCCGAGGATCTGATCGGCGAAATCGAACTTGATGCGATAGAGCCTGCGGTTCTCCTCGACATGCGCCTCGTCGCCATAGGCGGCGACCGCAACATGTTGCAGCGGCACCGGCACCTGAGGTGCGGCGACATTGCGCAGCTCGAGGAAGGCGGCGAGAAACCTCCGGTCACCCGCGGCGAAGCCGACGCGCATGCCGGGCAGGTTGGAGCGCTTCGACAGCGATTGGAACGCGGCCACATTGGTGAAGTCGGGTCCGGCGCATTCGAGCATGCTGCCCGGCGCTTCGCGGGTGTAGATCTCCGAATAGCACTCGTCGCTCAGGATCATGAAGCCATGGCGATCGGCGAGCTGCTTCAGCCGCGTGAAATAGGCGCGTGAGGCGACCGATCCCTGCGGATTGGCCGGCGAAGCGATGAAGAACGCCACGGTGCGGGCCCATGTCGCCTCGTCGATCGAATCGAGATCGGGCAGGAAACCGTTGGCAAGCGTGGTCGGCAGATGGATCTGCTCACAGCCGGCCGCGCGTGCGCCGGCGCCGTAGGCCGGATAGAACGGGTTCGGCATCAGGACGGCGGGCCGGCCCTTGCGCGGCGAGACGTAGCGTGCCGCCGTGATCGCGGCAAAGAACAGCCCCTCGCGGCTGCCGTTCAGCACCATCACCTCGCTCTCCGGATCGACCGGGCGCGGCAATTGGAACCGGCTCGATAGCCAGGTCGCGGCCGCGCGGCGGAACGGCTCGATGCCCTTGGCCATCGGGTAGCGGCCGAACTCGGCGGTGTGCTTTGCGAGCACCGGCCCGACGAAATCGGGCACCGGGTGCTGCGGCTCGCCGACCGACAACGTAATCAAGGGCTTAGCCGGCTGGTACGGGGCCAGCAGCTCGGTGGTACGCACGAACGGGGAACGCTCGGCCTGGCCGGCGGATGCGGCATCGGCGGCGCCCTGCGCCAAGCCGGATGAGGCGGTCATTGCCATGATTGAAATGCCAGCACTTTCACTGCGGTCGGAGGATAGGGGCGCCGACCGTAAACCGATCAAATCACCATAGATAGGGCGAGGTTAAGACGCGATTAACCATCGGCGGCGCGCACGATCGGCTGGCGCGTGATATCAGCGTCGACCCCAAAAAATCGAACCGAAAATTGCTCCGGGACATGATCCACCGCCGCGCCGTCAGGGCGCTCATCATCACGGGCGCCCGCGAAGTCCTGCTGCTGCGGATCCGTCCGCCGCATGGCGGCGACTGTTTCTGGATCGCGCCCGGCGGCGGCATCGAGGGCGACGAGACGGCCGAAGCGACGTTGCAGCGGGAGCTCGCCGAGGAACTGGGGCTGGTCGATTTTGCGCCCGGCCCCGCCGTCTGGCGCCGTCACCACACGTTCAACTGGGGCGGCCGGCGGATCTCCCAGAAGGAAGAGTACCGGATCGTTCATGCCGATCGATTCGTGCCTGTGATGACCGACGAGGCCGAGGCGAAGGTGCTCGATTGCTTCCGCTGGTGGCCGATCGTCGATCTCGCGAGCGCGGACGAGCGTCTCACGCCGCTGTCGCTTGCCGATATCCTGGAAAGATATTTGCGCGACGGCGCGCCCGGCGAATTGCCCGCCGAGGAGATCTTGATCGACTGAGCGGTGTGAGCACCGTAGCCCGGATGGCTCGATCCGGAATACGCGCGCGATGGGCGGCGATTACCGCGCCGGCAGCTTCTCGAATGACGGCTTGCCGTCGGGCACGTGGTGGAAGGTCTGCTTGTCGCAGGTGTAGATCGTCATCTGCGGGGTGAACACGCTGGGATCGTCGAAGGTGCCGACCTTCAGGATGGTGGCGGGCAGGCCCGGCACCTTGGTCACCAGATGGGTGCCGCATTCCGGGCAGAATTCCCGCGTCACGGCGCGCTCGAGATCCTTGCGGGTGAATTGCTTGGGCTGGCTTGCGGTGTATTTGAAGCCGGTGGTCGGCATCGCCATGAACATGTTCGGGCCGCCGCCGGTGATGTACTGGCATTCGCGGCACAGGCATTGCGCCGCCATCATCGGTTCGCCCTCGGCCTCGTAGCGCACGTTGCCGCAATAGCACCTGCCTTGCACCTTCATGACGTCCTCCCGTTTTTGTTATCGGTTTCGTTGTTTGTAGCCTGTCATTCCACAATGGCAGGCCATTCCGACATTATTTTCTCAAGCGAGAGAAAAAGAAAGGGGCTCCAACTTGCGCTGGAGCCCCTCAACGGTCCGGACATTGCCGGGTATGTGCCCGGACCGTAGTTCTGGACCCGACCCCGGAGGGAGCCAGAGTCCCGGGAGAACTTACATGTTGTAGGCGCGCTCCGTGTGCTCGGTGATGTCGAGGCCTTCACGCTCGCTCTCGACGTTGGCACGCAGGCCGACGATCACGTCGACGATCTTGTAGAGGATCGCCGAACCGATGCCCGACCACACCAGCGTGGTGCAGACGCCCCAGCACTGCGAAATCATCTGCGCCGCGAAGTCGTAATCGGCAACCTTCGGCGGGATCGCGGTGTAGTCGATGATGCCAGCGCCACCGAGCGCCGGGTTGACCAGGATGCCGGTGCCGAGCGCGCCGACGATGCCGCCGACGCAGTGGACGCCGAACACGTCGAGCGAGTCGTCATAGCCGAGCGCGTTCTTCACGACGGTGCAGAAGAACAGGCAGACCACGCCGACCACGAGGCCGAGCACGATGGCGCCCATCGGACCGGCATAGCCGGCCGCCGGCGTCACCGCGACGAGGCCCGCGACCGCGCCCGAGAGCGCGCCGAGCAGCGAGGGATGGCCCTTGATGATCCATTCCGCGAACATCCAGGCCAGCGCCGCCGCGGCCGTCGCCACGAAGGAGTTGGTCATGGCGAGCGCAGCGCCGCCATTGGCTTCGAGGTTCGAACCAGCGTTGAAGCCGAACCAGCCGACCCAGAGCAGCGAGGCGCCGATCATGGTCATGGTCAGCGAGTGCGGAGCCATCAGCTCCTTGCCGTAGCCGGTGCGCTTGCCGATCAGCAGCGCGCCGACGAGGCCGGCGATGCCCGCGTTGATGTGCACGACGGTGCCGCCGGCGAAGTCGATCGCACCCTTCTTGAAGATCCAGCCGGCATCGGCGTTGATCTCGTCGAGCTTGGCCTGCGCCGCGGTCTTCGCCGCACCGTCAGCCGCAGCGGCGAGCGCCTTGGCGGCATCCTGGATCGCGTCCGGGCCCGGCCAGTACCAGACCATGTGCGCGATCGGGAAGTAGATCAGCGTCACCCAGAGCGGGACGAACAGCGCGACCGCCGCGAACTTCATGCGTTCGGCGAAGGCGCCGACGATGAGGGCGGGCGTGATCGCCGCGAAGGTCATCTGGAAGCACATATAGACGAGCTCCGAGATGTTGGCGTCGACCGAGAAGGTCGCTGCCTTCGAGTCGGGGGTGACACCCATCAGGAAGGCCTTGGAGAAGCCACCGATGAAGTCGGAGCCGCCGGTGAAGGCAAGGCTGTAGCCGTAGAGAGCCCAGAGCACGGTGACGAGGCAGACCGTGTAGAACACCTGCGCCAGCACCGAGAGCATGTTCTTGGAGCGGACCAGGCCGCCATAGAACAGTGCGAGGCCCGGGATGGTCATCAACAGCACCAGCACCGTCGAGGTCAGCATCCAGGCGTTGTCGCCCTTGTTGACGGTTGGCTCGGCGTAGGCGGCGGTCGCGGCGAAGAGGCCGACTGCAAGGGCCGCCAGTCCCGCGCCATAGGGACGCTTGAACGTCATGTTATTTCACTCCTGAGGTCTTATGGTTTGAGCGCGAAATCAGAGGGCCGCGGCATCGGCCTCGCCGGTGCGGATGCGCACGGCGTGCTCGAGGCTGATGACGAAAATCTTGCCGTCACCGATCTGTCCGGTCTTGGCGGCGGAGGTGATGGCGTCGATGGTCTTGTCGACCTGATCGGAGTTGACTGCGACTTCGATCTTGATCTTGGGCAGGAAGCTCACAGCATATTCGGCGCCGCGATAGATTTCCGTGTGGCCCTTCTGACGGCCGTAGCCTTTGACTTCCGTCACCGTGAGACCGTGAACGCCAATGGCGGTCAGGGCGTCACGGACCTCTTCCAGCTTGAATGGCTTAATGATCGCCATAACAATTTTCATGAGTCCTATCCCCGCTTGGGCCCGGCGCGAACGAACGCCGGGTGCTTCGACTGAGGTTCACCACGCGGAGGACTTCCACTACGCGGGCACAGCCGGGACCCTTAGAATCAAATGCCGTGCCAACCGGCCGGAGTTCGCTAATGGATTATGAATCCGGATATTTTCCCGCATTGCGGGAGCGAGATGCCCCTGCGCTATTCCGTCGCGCCTAAATTCTAGTCAGACTGGCTCAATTCGTGAGCAAGACAGGCTCCGGACACAATTCTGCTCAGCGGCGATGCAGGCGCAGGTATTTAAGTAGGGCGGTGCCGGGGGATTAGGCGGCGGCGTCGCGTCCCGCAAACACCTTGTCGATTAGTCCCCATTCGAGCGCCTGCTGCGCCGACATGAAGTGATCGCGGTCCAGCGTCCGCTCCACGTCCGCCTCGGTGCGCCTGCAATGCTGCGCATAGAGCCGGGTGATGCGCCGCTTGGTCTCCTGCATCTCGGTGGCGTGGATCAGGATGTCGGACGCCTGGCCCTGGAAGCCGCCGAGCGGCTGATGCACGTGGAGGCTGGCATTGGGCAGCGCGGCGCGGTGACCGGGCTCGCCGGCCATCAACAGGAACGATCCCATCGAGCGCGCGGTGCCCATGCAGAGCGTATGCACCGGTGCCTTGATGAACTGCATGGTGTCGTACATCGCCAGCCCGCTGGTAATCACGCCGCCATAGGAGTTGATGTAGAGGTTGATCGGCTTGTGCGGATTCTCGGCCTCGAGGAACAGCAGCTGGGCGCAGACCAGTCCGGACATCGCATCATTGACCTCGCCGTTCAGGAAGATGATGCGCTCACGCAGCAGCCTCGAATAGATGTCGAAGGAGCGTTCGCCGCGGGTCGACTGTTCGACGACCATGGGGACGAGTTGCATCATGTCGCGCATCGGCGACCTCCATGTCTGCAGGTGATGACGTTCAGCGGGTGATGACGCCTGGGATCAGGCCGCGCGCATCAGGGGGCGGTCGTTGCTGTTGGCCGCGCGCGGCTGGTTTTCCCCGATGTCGCAGGCTTCCTGGATGATGCGAAACGTTGTGCCGCCCGCTTCGTTCGGCTCGATCCGGAAGGTGACATGGCTTTCGCGAAACGGCGGCTCCGACTCGCGCAGCCGGTAACGCACCTCTTCGCCTGTGATTGTCGATTCAGGCTCGGCGCCGGCGAGATCGGAATCCGGCAGCCAGCGTTCGCGCAGCGCCGGAATGGTGACGGCGCGCCAGACTTTCTCGGGCGGCGCATCGAGCTCATATTCCATCACCAGAGCTGCGTCGGCGTGATCAGGCTTTGCTGCGTCGCTCATTGATCCATGTCCTTCAGCAGGTCGGCGAGGGCTTCAATGCGCTTCGGCCAATAGGCGCGGTAGCGGGCGAGCCAGGTCCCGATGCTGGCGATGCCGTCCGGGTCGACTTCGTAGTTCACGAACCGGCCCTGCCGCTGCTCGCGCACCAGCCCGGCCGCGCGCAGCACGGCCAGATGCTGCGACATCGCCGGCTGGCTGATCTCCAATCCGTCGCGCAAGGCGCTGGCGTTCAGGCTGCCGCCGGCGAGCTTCTCAAAGACCTTGCGGCGGGTCGGATCGGCCAGCGCCTTGAAGATGTCAGCTTCGATCATGCCGACACATAAGCATACACTTATGTGTCGCGCAAGCCTGAACTATCCGCGTGCCGTGCAGCGCGGCACCGCGGCATGCGGGTACTTTGCATGGGGTTGTTTTGCGAGTTCGGCCCCGCGGCGCCCCATGAGTCGAGCCCGACTGCTATTGCAGCGCCTCGCCGTGCTGCGAGATGTCGAGGCCTTCCAGCTCCTGCTGCATCGAGACCCGCAACGGGACGAAGGCAGAGACCAGCTTGAGCAGCACGAAGGTGACGCCGCCGCACCAGACCAGCGTGGTGGCGACGCCATAGAGCTGGATCAGGAGCTGCTGCGGATTGCCCTCGAGCAGGCCTGAGGTGCCGCCGATCGCCGCGGTGGCGAAAATGCCCGCCAGCAGCGTGCCGGTCAGGCCGCCGATGCCGTGGACGCCGAACACGTCGAGCGAATCGTCATACTGGAAGCGATGCTTCAGCCAGGTGCAGGCCCAGAAGCAGACCAGGCCGGCAATGATGCCGATGATGATGCCGTGCCACGGCGCCACGAAACCGGATGCCGGGGTGATGGTACCAAGCCCTGCGACCGCACCCGAGATCATGCCGAGCACCGACGGCTTGCGCCGCGTCGCCCATTCGATCGCGCCCCAGGTCAGTGCGCCGGCGCAGGCTGCGAGATGGGTGGCGGTGATCGCCAACACCGCACGCGAATTGGCCGCGAGTGCCGAGCCGCCGTTGAAGCCGAACCAGCCGACCCAAAGCAGGCCGGTGCCGACCACGGCGAGCGACAGGTCGAACGGCGACAAATTATCATGGCCATAGCCGTGCCGGTTGCCCATCACCTTGGCCGCGACCAGGCCGCTGATCCCGGCGGAGAGATGCACGACGAGGCCACCGGCGAAATCCAGTACGCCCGCCTGGGCAAGGAAGCCGCCGCCCCACACCCAATGCGCCAGCGGCACATAGGCGAAGATGAACCAGCCGATCGAGAACAGCACATAGGCGGAGAACCGCATGCGGTCGGCGACCGAGCCTGCGACCAGCGCCACCGTGATGATCGCAAACGTCATCTGGTACAGCATGAACAGCGCTTCCGGGATGGTCTTCGCCGCCGGGTTGACGCTGTCCATCGTGATGCCGGCCAGGAACCAGCTGTCGAGCGAGCCGAGCCACGGGCCATTGCCGACGAATGTCAGCGAATAGCCGAACGCGACCCACAGAATCGAAATGATCGCGACCGCCGTGAGGCTCTGCGCCATCGTCGCGAGCACGTTCTTCTTGCGCACCATGCCGGAATAGAACAGCGCGAGCCCCGGGATCGTCATCATCAGCACCAGCGCGGTGGCGACGATCATCCAGGCGGTGTCGGCGGCGTTGATGCCGGGATTGGCTGCAGAATCCTGCGCTGACGCCGGCGTGCCCCACGCCAGCAGCATTGCAGCAGTGATCGGCGCAGCTGATATCGCTGCACGAAGAGCCCGTGCCCCCATCATCATTCCCCGGCGTATGGTCGTTTCTTGGTGTGGATGTTTGGCGTGCGTCGGCGTCGTTGCCGGCGACGATCTCGATAAATCTCAGAGCGCGTCGTTGTCGGTCTCGCCGGTGCGGATGCGCAAGGCGTGGTCGATCGGCGTCACGAAGATCTTGCCGTCGCCGATCTGGCCGGTGCGGGCGTGCTGGGTGATGACGCTGACCGCCTGCTCGGCGAGGTTGGAATCGACGGCGATCTCGATCCGGAGCTTGGGCAGGAAGTTCACGACATATTCGGCGCCGCGATAGATCTCGGTGTGGCCCTTCTGGCGGCCATAGCCCTTCACCTCGGTCACCGTCATGCCGTGGACGCCGATCGCAGTCAGCGCCTGGCGCACCTCATCGAGCTTGAACGGTTTGATGATCGCGACGACGAGTTTCATGGTTCAGGCCTTCATTCCCTTGAGGTTTTCCGCGTGCGCCTGTCCCCGGCGCGGCAATTTGCCGTCGCCGGCATTTCGCGCCCGCCAAATCTGGCAGCTTTCTGGGCAAATGGCATAAAAAAGTTGCAGGTTGAAGGGGAAAACGTGCGCAGCGGGTGAACTCCGTCACTGTACGGGACGACAACCGTCGGCCAGAATATGGCTTTCCCGCCCCGGCCAGCGCCTCCCGCTGGCTCGTTCTCGCCACAGCGCGTGCACCCGCGCCCCGAGGAACCAAGAAAATGTCCAACCGAAACTGGTTTTATGCATCCGAAGGCCAGCAAAAGGGCCCCCTGCCTGAAGCCCAGCTCCGCGACCTGATCACCCGTGGCATGGTGGGGGCCGATACCCTGGTGTGGACCGAGGGCATGGCCGGTTGGCAGAAGGCCGGGGAGATTCCGGGTCTCGTCCCGAGTGCCGCCGTTGCCGCGCCGCCGCCGGCATTCCCGCAGGCCGGCGGAGCGCCGCAGGTGGCAGCATCGCAGGTGACAGCATCCGGGGACTATAGCGGCGGCGCGCTGTCGGCCGACTTTCCGATCTGGGGCCTGTTCGGCCGCAGCCTGCTGATGTTCATCGGCGAGATCTTCGTCATCCCCGCGCCGTGGACCGCGACCGGGCTGTATCGATTTGCGATTCCCTATATCCGCGTGCCGGGCCGGCCGCATCTCGCCTTCACCGGGCAGCCGCTCGACATCTGGTACGCCTTCATCGTGCTCGGTCTTCTGACCTATGCCGGCGCGGCCAACAGCAGCATCGTCACGCTGCTGTCGCTGCTGTTGCAAGGCTTCCTGAGCTGGATGATCGTTCGCTGGATCATCGGCCATCTCTCCTCGCGCGGCCAGGACCTGCCGGTCTCGTTCAGCGGCAGTCCGCTCGCCTATGTCGGCTGGTATGTGGCGATGGTGATCTCGGCCATCACCATCATCGGCTGGGCCTGGGTGCTGACCGCATGGATGCGCTGGATCTGCCGCAACATCGAAGGCACGCGCCGCGAGGTCAGCTTCAATGCGACCGGGCTCGAGGTGCTGTGGCGGACCATCGTGTTCACGGTCGGCTGCAGCTTCCTGATCCCGATTCCGTGGGTGCTGCGCTGGTACGGCAACTGGATCATCTCGCAATTCGCGCTGACCGAGCGCGGCGCCATCGCGAACGCGTAAGCACCGCGCGGCGTTCCCTCTCCCCGTTGCTGCGGGGAGAGGGACGCCGCATCAACGATGCCGGCCACCCGCTCCGCCAGTTATGTCCCGCCATAGCGTCCGCCTTGAGGCACCGACATGTTCGACAGGGCCTGGTTCTACGGATCCGACGGCCAGCAGAAGGGTCCGTGCTCAGATGCCGAGTTTCGCGACCTCATCGCCAGGCGAAAGGTGACCGCGGATACGCTGGTCTGGAGCGAAGGAATGGCGGGCTGGAGCAAAGCCGGCGACGTTCCGCGTCTTCTGACCAACGCGCAGCGGCCAGTGAATTCCTTCGCCCAGGGCGAGGCCGGGCTCGATCCATCATTCGCCAACAGCGCCGCGCCGCAGGGGCAAACGCTGGCGGCGGGAAAAATCCAGGAGCTGGACGTCACGCTTGGGAGATTGCTGAGGATCTACTGGCTGTTTGTCTGGCGGTCGTTTCTCGGATCGATCCTGATCGGTGGGGTGCTCGGGTTCATCATCGGCCTTGTGCTGGGTACGTTCGGTGCGCCGAGAACCCTGCTGCAAACCACGACCAGCCTGGTTGGCGCCGTTGCCGGCCTGATCTGGTCGATTGTCTGCCTGCGGAAGGCGCTGGACAAGAAATACAGCGACTTCAGGATCGCGCTGCTGCCGCGCGAGACCGGGCGCGACTGAGCGCACCGGCGTGACGCGATTGCTATTTGCGTTCGCGCACCGAGCCTTCTTGCGCGACGGATGCCACCAGCGTGCCGTCGGGCTTGAAGATCAGACCGCGGGTCAGGCCACGGCCTGACTGCGCGCTCGGCGAATCCTGCGCGTAGAGCAGCCATTCGTCGGCGCGGAACGGACGGTGAAACCACATCGCGTGATCGAGGCTCGCCGGCATCATCCGCTTGTCGAACAGCGTGCGGCCGTAGCGCGCCATGACTGCGTCGAGCAGCGAGAAATCCGAGGCATAGGCCAGTGCGCACAGATGCAGCGCCGGATCGTCGGGCAGCTTGGCCGCGGTGCGGATCCAGACATGGATGCGGCCGTCGTCGATCTTCTGGCCGAAATAGCGGCCGAGCTCGACCGGGCGCAGCTCGATCGGCCGGTCGCTCTCGTAGTAGCGGCGGATGAACTCCGGCATCTCCTTGAACATCGGCTGCTTCGACACTTCCTCCGCGGTCAGCTTCTCCGGCGGCGGCACGTCGGGCATCTTCTCCTGATGATTGAAGTTCGTCGCTTCATCGGCATGGAACGAGACCATGATGGAGAAGATCGCGTTGCCGTGCTGGATCGCGGTGACGCGGCGGGTCGAGTAGCTCTTGCCGTCGCGCAGCCGCTCGACCTGATAGATGATCGGGATCTGCGGATCGCCGGGCAGGATGAAATAGCAATGGATCGAGTGCGGCAGGCGGCCGTCGACGGTGCGGCAGGCCGCCACCATCGCCTGGCCGATCACCTGGCCGCCGAACACGCGCTGCCAGCTCGTCTTCGGGCTGTTGCCGCGGAACAAGTTCACCTCGAGCTGCTCGAGATCGAGGATGGACAGCAGGTCGATCAGGCTCTTGGACATCGCGGGCTTTCTTCGTTGCCTTCAGCGTCATTCCGGGGCTCGCGTAAGCGAGAACCCGGAATCCATTCATCTACGGATTATGTGGCCCAATGGATTCCGGGCTCGCGCTGCGCGCGCCCCGGAATGACGTTCGTTCAGGTCGAGGGCCTTGTTTCTGCCCCCTGTTTCGCCCAGCTATTATCAGGTAGCAAGCACAGTCTGATGGCGTCAGGCGCGTAAGGAAAAGGCATGCCGGCACAACGAAGTATCGTGATCTGCGGGGGCGCATTTGCAGGGCTGGCGCTGGCCGTGGCGTTGCGCCAGGGACTTGGGCCGGACATCCCGGTCATCGTGGCCGATCCGGCGCTGAGCCAACGTCCGAGCCGCGATCCGCGCGCCACTGCCATCGTGGCGGCCTGCCGGCGGCTGTTCGAGACGTTGGGCGTCTGGGGCCAGGTCGCGCCGACCGCGCAGGCGATCACCGACATGGTGGTGACCGACTCCAAGCTGGAGGACGCCACGCGCCCGGTGTTCCTCACCTTTGGCGGCAATGTCGAGCCCGGCGAGCCGTTCGCCCATATGGTCGAGAACCGCTATCTGATCGATGCGCTCGCCGCGCGCGCCGAGGCCGAGGGCGTCGAGCTGCGCGCCACCCCGGTGTCGAGCTTCGTCTCGCGGCCCGACGGCGTCAGCGTCACGTTGGCTGACGGCACCGAGATCGATGCGAGCCTGCTGGTCGCCGCCGACGGCGCCCGCTCGAAACTGCGCGAGCGCGCAGGGATTGCGACCCATGGCTGGGACTATGATCAATCCGGCATCGTGGTCACGGTCGGGCATGAGCGCGCGCATCACGGCCGCGCCGAGGAGCATTTCCTGCCCGCAGGTCCGTTCGCGATCCTGCCGCTGACCGGCAATCGCTCGTCGCTGGTGTGGACCGAGACACGCAAGGACGCCGCGCGCATCATCGCGTTGAGCGATGAGGAATTCCATGCCGAGCTCGAGCAGCGATTCGGTCTGCATCTCGGCGAGATCAAGGCGCTCGACAAGCCGCGCGCGTTCCCGCTCGGCTATTTCGTCGCGCGCTCGTTCATCGCCGAACGCCTGGCATTGATCGGCGACGCCGCGCATGTGATTCATCCGATCGCGGGGCAGGGGCTCAATATGGGCCTGAAGGATGTCGCAGCATTGGCCGAGGTCGTGGTCGATGCGGCGCGGCTCGGCATGGATCTCGGACAGGCCGACGTGCTCGAGCGCTACCAGCGCTGGCGGCGCTTCGACACCATGGCGATGGGCGTCGCGACCAACTCGCTGAACTTCCTGTTCTCCAACGAATCGACACTGCTACGCACCGTGCGCGATATCGGATTGGGCCTGGTCGATCGCGCGCCGCCGCTGAAGAGCATGTTCATCCGCCAGGCGGCAGGGTTGTCAGGCGAAGTGCCGCGGCTGTTGAAGGGCGAGGCGTTGTAGCTCGTAGCCCGCGGATACTCTCATTTCGGTGCAATGAAAGCCGCAACTGCGTCGATCAGATCGGGATCCAGCTGTCGCTCCGGCTCATTGTAGCTCGCCACATCGTCCGCCGCGTCGGTGACGTCGACCAGCACGTGATTCATGTCCGGCAGCCACAAGGATTTGGCGGCAATGTCGGCGGTGGTGAGCGCGAGGAAGTCGAGCCGCGCCAGTTGATGGTCGCGGCCGCCTGCGATGATGAGCGTCGGCCCGGTGATCTTACGCATCGGTTCGATCGGATCCTCGGTAAAGGCGGATGCGATGGCGGGCTGCAGCGCAGGCGAGATCGCAAGCCCGGCCGGCGGCGGGTCGACGATCTGCCCGGCCATGATGTCGTCAATGGCCTTGCCGATCGGCGCGAATTTGTCCGGCGGCAGCTGCTTCTCGAGTTGCGCCTTCAACAGGTCGCCCTGCTTGCGCGCCGCCGTTGCGAGCAGCACCAGCCGGTCTATCGGCACGCGCTGCGCGGCGAGGATCGCGACCAGACCGCCTTCGCTGTGCCCGACCACCGCGACATGCGCGAACCTGCCGCTGCCGCGCAGATAGTCGATCAGCGCCACGGCGTCGCCGACGAAGTCCTTGAAGCGAAATTCCTCGGGACGGCCGAACTCCTTCTTCCACTCGCCGGCGCCGCGCTTGTCGTAACGCAGCGTCGCGATGCCGCGCGCGACCAGTTGCTCGGAAAGCTTCTTCAGCGTCGCCGGCTTGAGCTGCGGCCCGTTGCCGTCATGATCGGTCGAGCCGGAGCCGGCGATCAAGAGCGCCACCGGCGGCTTTGCGGCATCGGGCGGGACCGTCAGCACCGCGTCAATCGGGCCGATGCGCAGTCTGCTCTCGTCGGCTGCCGCACTCCCCAGCGAGACGAGCAGCAGCAGCCATGTGACGAGGGCGCGCATGTAGTCCTTTTATTGGAGCATGAACTTTTCGGAAAACCGCTTCACACTTTTCCGGATCATGCTCTAGTCGATCTTGCGGGCCTCTTCCGGCAGCATGATCGGGATGCCGTCGCGGATCGGATAGGCGAGCCTGGCGGAGCGTGAGATCAGCTCCTGCCGCGCGGCGTCGAATTCCAGCGGCCCCTTGGTGATCGGGCACACCAGGATTTCGAGCAGCTTCGGATCGGCGGTGCTGTCGAGATGATCGGGCGAGGAATTCATTGTGGTCTCCGGCTCGCCGTCCTGTAGCACATCCCGGCGTGCGCTGTCAGCGCCTGGCGATGCGCAGCAGCTCGTCGATCGCGGCCTGCTGCCGTGCTTTCGGCAGCGTCTGCTCGGATAGCGCGTAGCCGATGAAGGCCCAATAGAAGATCTGTGCCCGGCCGCGCGCCACGTCGTCGGGGAAACCGGCCTGCCGGAGCAGGGTCTCGATATAGCCGATCCGGCGCTGGTCGACCTCGAGCACGGCTGCGCGCGCCGCGGCATCGGCGGTGGCCCAGCTGCGCACCGCGCGCTCCAGCCCCAGCCGCGCGGAAAAGGTCCGGCGCAGCAGCAGCGCCAGCGCATCGCCGCCCTTCGGAATGGTCTCGAGCTCGGCGATCACCTGCTCGGCAGCGATCGCGCGCCAATGGGTCAGGATCGCCGCGCGGTAGGCGCCGATATCGGCGAAATGCCAGTAGAAGCTGCCGCGTGAGACGCCCATGGCCTTGGCCAGCGGCTCGGCCTTCAGCGCCGTGAAGCCGCGCCGCGCCAGCGTCTTCAGGCCCTGGTCGAGCCAGTCCCTGGCTGAGAGTTGTTCCGTCATGGTTCCCCGTCCGCGACGACCATACACAAGTGTATTGACAGGCGCCAGCGGCGGGTGTCTCATCCATACAGTACTGTATGGAGACTTCGCGATGCGTGATCTTCTGCTGCAAGGCGCCGGGCTCATCGCCATCCTGGTCAGCCTGATCCATGGCATTCTTGGCGAGACCAAAATCTTCGCGCGGGCCACCGTCGAGCCGCCGCGGCTGCGCCTGCTGCTTCGCCTGGTCTACCAGGCCGGCACCGTCGCCTGGATCGGCGGCGGCGTGCTGCTGATCGCCGCACCGGCGATGGCCTCCGATGCCGCGCGGCACTGGATCGTGGCGACGCTCGCAGTCGTGTTCGGCTTCGCTGCGCTGGCGAATGCGATCGCGACCCGCTTCCGCCACATCGGCTGGATGGCGATGAGCGCCGTGGTGGCGCTCGCCGCTGCCGGTTACTAGCGAGCGCCGCCATGACGACCGATCGTGTCAGCCTGAGCATCGCCAACGGCGTCGCGGACATCAGGCTCAACCGCCCGGACAAGCTCAATGCGCTCGATCCCGACATGTTCACGGCGATCGCCGACGTCGGCGCACAGCTCGCGGCCAACCCGAAGGTCCGCGCCGTGGTGTTGTCGGGCGAAGGCCAGGGCTTCTGCGCCGGCCTCGACATGGAGCGGTTGATCGCAACGACCGAGGGCGAATCCATCCTGCCCTTTGCCGATCTCGGCCAGCGGACCCATGGCATTGCCAATCTCGCGCAGCATCTGGTGTGGCTTTGGCGCGAGCTGCCGGTGCCGGTGATCGCCGCCGTCCACGGCATCGCGTTCGGCGGCGGCTTCCAGCTGATGCTCGGTGCCGACATCAGATATCTCGCGCCGCGCACGCGCCTTGCCGTCATCGAAGCGAAATGGGGATTGGTGCCCGACATGGCCGGCACGCAACTGATGCGCCATCTCGCGCGCGAGGACGTGGTCCGCGAGCTGACCTACACCGCGCGGGTGTTCTCCGCCGACGAAGCGCTCGGCTACGGCTTCGCGACCCGGATCGTCGAAGACCCGCGCGTCGCTGCGCTTGAGACGGCGCGTGCGATCGCGGACCGCAGCCCGGACGCGATCCGGTCCGCCAAGCGGCTGCTCAATCTCGCCGCCGATCGCGACGCGGCAACCGCGCTCGCGGCCGAAACGGCCGAGCAGGCACTGCTGCTCGGCACGCCCAACCACGTCGAGGCGGTCAGGGCGAATCTCGAGCGACGCGCCCCGCAATGGAGCTTTGCATGAGCACCGGCCAGGGATTCGATCTGGATCGTCTCGTCGCGACGAATGCGTCGGCGGCGTTCAACCGGCTTGCCGGCTTCGAGGTGGTCTCCGCTGGTGCCGGCGAAGTCGTGCTTCGCATGGCCTGGCGTGACGATCTCACCCAATATGCCGGTCACCTGCACGCCGGCATGATCGCGGCACTGCTCGATACGGCTTGCGGATTTGCCGCCGCGTCGATCGTGGGCTCGGTCACCGCATCGCATTTCTCGATGAATTGCCTGAAGCCAGCGGTGGGCCGCAGCTTCACCGCCAAGGGCGCATTGCTGCGCGCCGGCCGCCGGCAGGTCTTCGCCCGTTCGGAACTCTTTGCCGAGAACGAGCAGGGCGAAGCGGTGCTGGTTGCGACCGGCGAGACGGTGCTGATTCCGCTCGCCGGCTGACCGGTCAACATTGGAGCTTGAATATGTCTCTCGTTCTCGTCACTGGCGGGACGGGCCATCTCGGTCGCGATCTCGTCGATCACCTCGTCCAGGCAGGGCACCCGGTGCGTGTCTTTGCCAGGTCGCGGCAGGCACGGACCGATGTCGAGTGGGCGATCGGCGATCTCGCCACCGGGCAAGGCTTGCGTACCGCCCTGAACGGCGTGCAGATCGTGATCAATGCCGCAACGGATTCGCCGATCGTTCGACGCGGTGGCTTCAGGCCGATCGACTTCTTCAAGTCACCATCGGCGGTGGATGTCGAGGGGACCGCGCGGTTGCTCGCCTTCAGCCACGACGCCGGCGTGCAGCATTTGCTTCACGTCTCGATCGTCGGGCTCGACGAAGCGACACTGCCCTATGCACGCGTCAAGCTTGCGGGAGAGCAGTTGGTCCGGCAGTCGCGCGTTCCATGGTCGGTGGTTCGCGCCATGCCGTTCCACTATCTCCTTTGGGATCTGCTGGCAGGCATGTCCGCTCTCCCGGTGTGGCCGATACCTCGTGCGACATTCAATCCGGTCGATACGCCGGACGTTGCGGACTATCTCGTCAGATGCGCCTTCGACGGAGGACGAGGCATGCGCGCCGAGATCGGCGGACCTGACGAGCTCAGCCTGATCGAGATCGCCCGGCAGTTTCAGGCCGCACGCAGCCTGCGCCGTGCGATCCTGCCCGTACCGCTGTCGGATCGGGCTGCACGCGGAATGGGCTTCGTCGTGAGCCAAGGGGTCCGCGGCACACGGTCATGGGCGGATTGGTTGAAGCAAGCGTCTGCGCAGCGGCGGTCGGCCGCCTAATGGGTTGCTGCCAGCAAGTAAACGCCGGCGTGTAAGGCTTAAGCCAAAGGCAGAATAAGTCCGCGCCATTGCAGAGCGTCGGCAAAATTTATGGAGCCATCAATTTCCGTGCGGAATCGGCTTACGCGCGGATAACCATGCCACCGAAAGTTGCAGAAAATTATCGAGAAGACAACTCAATCGGCCTAGCCTGTTCGTGCGGAAAACCATGGACCGGCGCATGTTTCGTGTTCTGACGTGTCTTTCAGGTGAGCATGACTGGCGGCTCGTTCTGCTCGCCGGACTGGTCTGTTTCGTTGCCAGCATCGTTGCCGTCAACATCTTCCACCGCGCGATCGCGTCGCAAGCGCGGACGCGGCTGATCTGGATCGCAATCGCGGGCGCGGCGATCGGCTACGGCATCTGGGCAACGCATTTCATCGCCATGCTCGCCTACGAGCCGGGCGTGCCGACCGGCTACGGCATCGTCCTGACGGCGCTGTCGCTCGCCGCGGCGATGACGCTGACCTCCGGCGGCCTCGGCCTCGCCGCCAGCGATTCCAGTCCATGGCGCGCCCCGGTTGGCGGCGCGGTGATCGGCGCCGGCATTGCCAGCATGCACTATCTCGGGATGTGGGCGCTGGAAGTGCCGGGCCGCGTGGTCTGGTCGCTTGACCTCGTGGCGGCGTCCATCCTGCTCGGCATGTTGTTCGGCTATGCCGCGCTGGCGATCGCGGTCCGCTATCAGGACCGTTGGATGTCGCTCGTCGCGTCGCTGCTGCTGACGCTTGCGATCGTCTCGCATCACTTCACCGCGATGGGCGCGGTCGAGATCGTTCCGGATCCGCTGCAGACGCCGGCGGCGCTGTCGCTCTCGCCTGCCTTCCTCGCCATCGTGATCGCCGGCGTCGCGCTCTCGGTGCTCGGGATGAGTCTGGTCGGCGTGCTCGCGGACCGGCGCCTCGCGCTTCGCACCCGCCGCTTCGAGGAGATCATCAGCCAATTGTCGCTGGCGCGTCAGCAGGTCGAGGCATCGCAGAAGGAGCTGGAGGAACAGCGGCTGCGGCTGGATACGGCGATCAACCACATGGGCGAGGGCCTCTGCATGTTCGATGCGGAGAAACGCCTCGTGGTGTGCAACGAGCGCTATGCCAAGATGTACCGGCTGCCGGCTGAGCTGCTGCTGCCGGGCACGGCGCATCGCGCGATCATCACGCATCGCATCGCCAACGGTATCCTCAAGGGCGAGACCAGCGACCGCGCGGCAACGCAAGTGCTCGCGACACTGAATGCGCTGCCGGCCGGCGAGATCAGCAGCCGGGTCGACGAGCTCTCCGACGGTCGGTTGATCTGCGTAACCCGACAGCCGATGCCCGGCGGCGGCTGGGTGGCGACCCATCGCGACGTCACCGAGCAGCGGCGCGCCGAGGCCAAGATCACCCATATGGCGCAACACGACGCACTGACGGACTTACCGAATCGCGTGTTGCTCAAGGAGTGGATGGAGCAGGCGCTCTCCGGCGCGCGGTGCGGTGGGCCGAGCCTTGCGGTGCTGATGCTCGATCTCGATCGTTTCAAGGACGTCAACGACACGCTGGGACATCCGGCTGGCGATGCGCTGCTGAAGTCGGTGGCAGCGCGGCTTCGCCGGTGCGTCAGCGACACCACGCTGGTCGCGCGGCTCGGCGGCGACGAGTTCGCGGTGATCGACTATGTCATCGATCCGGTTACGGAAGCGGGCTTGCTCGCGGAGAAGATCAGAAAGGCGCTCAGCGAGCCGATCGATCTCGGCCATCATCGGGCGACCACCACGACCAGCATCGGGATTGCGATCGCGCCGCGCGACGGCACCGATTCGGATGAGGTCCTGCGCAGCGCCGACCTTGCGCTCTATTCGGCCAAGAGCAGCGGACGCGGCTCGTTCCGCTTCTTCGAGCCGGAGCTCGATCGGCTGCTGCAGGCCCGGCGCAGCCTCGAGCGCGACATGCGCAGTGCGCTCGCCAACGGCGAGTTCGAGTTGCACTATCAGCCGTTCATCCATGTCGCGAGCGGGGAGACCTGCGGCTTCGAGGCGCTCTTGCGATGGCATCACCCGCAGCGCGGCATGGTGTCGCCGGTGCAGTTCATTCCGCTGGCGGAAGAGACCGGCCTGATCGTGCCGCTTGGCGAATGGGTGCTGCGCACCGCGTGCGCGGAAGCCGCCAAATGGCCCGATCATCTGAAGATCGCGATCAATCTGTCGCCGGTGCAGTTCAGGAGCCCGGAGCTGGTCCCGGTGATCGTCCACGCGCTGGCGAGCGCGGGAATATCGCCCGACAGGCTCGAGCTCGAAGTCACCGAAACCGCCATCATCCAGGACAGCGAAGCGGTGTTCGCGGCGCTCAGCCAGCTGCACGATCTCGGGGTGCGGATTGCGCTCGACGATTTCGGTACCGGCTACTCGTCGCTGAGCTTCTTGCAGAAGTTTCCATTCGACAAGGTCAAGATCGACCGCAGCTTCGTGTCCGAACTCGCGAGCGCAACCGACGAGTCGCGCCGGATCGCGCGCGCGATCGTTCGCTTTGCGGTCAGCCTCGGCAAGACGACGACCGCCGAAGGCGTCGAAACCAGGGAGCAGTTCGACATCTTGCGCGCCGACGCCTGCGTCGAAGTGCAGGGCTTCCACTTCAGCCCGCCGGTGCAGAGCGAGAAGGTCGCCCAGATGATCGGCGGGCGTGTCCAGCCTGCGGCCGAACGCCCCGTGGTTCGTCGCGCAATGGCGGGCGCCGCGTCCTGATTGAGAGGATGAGGCGTAAGGCCGCAGCACGCGGACAAAGCTGAATTGCGCGTGGAGCGCAAAGCGGTTTTCGCTACCGTTAGAATTTCTCTAAAGCCTGTCTCTGCCGCGCTTGCTTGACTTGGCAATCGCCCCAGCATTGTTCACGCATGTGTCCTGCGCGATGGCGTCGTGGGCATGATCGTCAACGGAGGGGAGATGCGCGTGAGAGTGATTTTGAGCGCTGCGCTTGCAGTGTGCGTACTTGGGGGCGCTGTGGGGCTGACCGGATCGGCGGCGCTTGCCGACGGCTACAAAACCTGCACCAAGCTCGACAAGGCGTCGTGGAAGCCGGCAAGCGATGCCGAAGCCAAGGCCAAGGCGGCCGGATACGAGGTGCGGCGCTCGAAGGTCGAGGGCTCCTGCTACGAAGTGTACGGCGTCAAGGAAGGCAAGCTCTACGAGCTGTTCTACAGCCCGGAGGATCTCAGCCTGAAGCACACGATCGCGAAGTGAAGCCGGCGCGATGACGGAGGCGGCGCCGGGCGCCCGCGGCGCGACTTATGTGCGGGTCTGGGACCTGCCGCTGCGGCTCTGGCATTGGGCGCTCGCCATCCTCGTCCTGGTCGCGTGGGTGACGCCCAACGTCCATGACCGGCTGCATCGGCTGGCGGGTTATTCCGTGATCGCCCTGCTGGCGTTTCGCCTGGTCTGGGGCTTTGCCGGCACGCGCTATGCGCGTTTCGGCAAGCTCATGGTTCGCCTGCGCGCGGCGCCGCGCTACATCTGGAATCTCCGGCGCGGCATCACCGGGCGCTATATCGGGCTCAATCCCGCCGGCACCGTAATGCTGGTCGCCTTGCTGCTGCTGCTTGCGGTCTCGGCGATTTCAGGTGCAATGGAAGTCACCGTGACCTTCTTCGGCGTCTGGTGGGTCGAGGATACTCACGCCTATGCCTCGGATGCGGTCATCATCCTCGTTGGCCTGCACGTGCTCGGCGTCATCGTGGTGGGACTATTGCAGCGTCAGAACCTGGTGCGTGCGATGTTCACCGGACGCAAGCGGCTCCGCAATCGCTGACGGGCGCGGAGCTTACTGGACGGGCGGGTCGCCCGAGGTGCGCTTCTTGGCGAGGTCCATCTCGGTGACGGCGATCAGGATCTCGGCGCGGGTCTTCAGGTCGGGCGCTTCGAGCATCGCCTGCTTCTCGGCCGGGCCGTAGGGCGACATCATCGCCAGCGCGTTGACCAGCGCCTCGTTGGGCGCGGACTCAATGCCCTCCCAGTCGACCTTCAGATTGTTGGCCTCCAGGAAATCGGCGAGCACTTCGAGCAGCGCCTTGCGATCCACGGCGTCCTCGCCCTTGCGCGCGGTGAAGTCGCCGGTGAAGGAGAAGAAGTCGACCTTGCACTGCCGGTACGCCGTCTGCACGGTCAGCTCCTCGACCACCTTGAAGCGCGCAACGCCGGTCAGTTCGAGGATGTAACGGCCGTCGCCGGATTCGGCGAGCTGGGTGATGCGGCCGACGCAGCCGATCCGGAACAGCACCGGCTTGGACTCTTTCTGCGAATGCGCCACATCGGGCTGGATCATGCCGATCAGGCGATGGCCGTCGCGCAGCGCGTCGTCGATCATCGCGAGATAGCGCGGCTCGAAGATGTTGAGCGGCATCTGGCCGCGCGGCAGCAGCAGCGCACCGGGCAGCGGGAACACCGGGATGATCTCCGGGAGCTCGCCGGGCCCGCGATATTCGGCATTGATCGGCATTTGCGGTCCCGCTGCTGTGACGGGCGTGCGTTACGAGAACAGGATCGTCGACAACCGCCGGCGCCCCTCGACGGTTGCCTCATCGGTGCCGCCCCACGCCTCGAAGAACTGCACCAGCTGCTTGCGTGCGCCGTCGTCGTTCCACTTGCGGTCGCGCTTGACGATGGCGAGCAGTTGCTCGGTCGCTTCGCTACGCTTGTTCATCGCGTTGAGCGCGGTCGCGAGATCGAAACGGGCCTGATGATCGAGCGGGTTGGCGGCGACTTTCTGTTCCAGCTCGGCGATCGGGCCGACCGACTGCGCCTGCTCGGCGAGATCGATCGCGGCCTGCACCGCCTTCACCGCGGCGTCGTTGCGCTTGGATTCGGGCACCATCGCCAGCGTCTGCTTGGCCTGCTCGACCGCGCCCGACGTGATGTAGCACTTGGCGAGACCGGCCAGCGCGGCGATGTTGGTGGCGTCGTGCGCCAGCACCTCGGCATAGATCTGCGCGGCCTGGGCGGCGTCGCCCTCGGCCAGCACGGCGTCGGCCTCGGCCAGGATCTCCGCGAGGTTGGGCTCGCCGGCGGCGGGCACACCCTTGGTGATTTTCTCGATGAAGGCGTTGACCTGGCTCTCCGGCACCGCGCCCATGAAACCATCGGCGGGCTGGCCGTTGACGAAGGCGATCACGGCAGGGATCGACTGGATGCCCATCTGGCCCGGGATCTGCGGATGCTCGTCGATGTTCATCTTGACCAGCTTGACCCGGCCCTTGGCGTTCTTGACCGCCTTTTCCAGGATCGGCGTCAGCTGACGGCACGGGCCGCACCAGGGCGCCCAGAAGTCGATCATGACCGGCTGGCGGCGCGATTCCTCGATGACGTCCTTGACGAAGGTCTGGGTCGTCGTCTCCTTGATCAGATCGGGCGCTGCCTGGGGCGTGGGGCCGCCCTGCTCCATTATCGTCACGTTGTCCTCGCCTGCTTCTGAGGTCGGAAATCCCGGGGCGTTCTAGCACGCTCCGAGCGGCACGTTCAGCCGTTCTGTCAGGCTAAATGGCGGTCGGAAGGCAAAATTCAATCGCTTGCCGCCCGTCCCGTTCCATCGGCTGGGCCCGGCGACCGGGCTGAAATCCAACGCGACCACCTGCCGCGGCGAATTGGCGCCGCCGGCCGGCTGATCGAGAGCGGGCTCGAATCGCTGCGGGATGAGATGGCTTTGAGCCCGGTTCCGGCCGAAACATAAAAAGAAATCGTCGCCGCGGCCGGTTTCGGCCGAATCGGGGTCAATTTTTAAGGAAACCGGACGATTTCGTGAGGTTCGGACCGCGCTCTTGTGTTGCATTCACAGACGGCATTTGGCATAGGTCTGCCGTTGCCGGCGAGCGATCGCCGCCATTTCGGATGCGGGTGTAGCTCAGTGGTAGAGCACGACCTTGCCAAGGTCGGGGTCGAGGGTTCGAGCCCCTTCGCCCGCTCCAAAATATCTCGCTGACCGAGCTGACAGTCTGATGAAGGCCCGCCCATTGGTGCGGGCTTTTTGTTGTTCGGCGGTTCTCGTGGTTGCCGCGATCTCGGGGGCAAGATGCCGCGGCCAGCGACGGCCGCTTGCGGCTTTCGTCAACCGTCAAACGGTGCATTCTCAAAACTGAAGGAAATCTGTGGTTGTGTCGGTGTCGGAATGGCTGCCGCTCGCCCTCCGACGCGGCACGCAAGTGAATGATGTCGATCAATTGGACGCCAGATCCCGGGTTGAACCGCCGCTTGGCTCGCGCATGTGTTGCAGCGCTGGCCGTGCTCGCCGGCAATTGGATCTGCGCGCCGGCCTCGGCGCAGCAGTTACCGAGCGATTCGGCGTACGCCCCGGCGCCCAGTTTTTCTCCCATGCCCGGCTTTGCGCCGGCGCCTGACTTCGAACCCGCCGAACGACCAAGACCCCGGGTCTACGTCACGACGCGGTCGCACTGGGGCGGTCGACAGCAGTTCTGCGTCCGGACCTACGACGGCCGCTTCTTTCCGCTGCCGCGCGTGAGCGAGGCGACGGATCTCCGGGCATGCGAGGCGGCCTGTCCCACTGCCGAGGTGAAGCTGTACTCCGGCTCCGATATCGACAGCGCCAGAACGGAAGCGGGCGACACCTACAAGGAGCTCGCTAACGCATTCCGCTTCCAGCGCGAGATCGTGCCGCAATGCGCGTGCAGCGCCAGTGCATCCACCGGCCTGTCGCCGATTTCGATCGAGGACGACATGACCTTGCGGACCGGCGACATCATCGCCGCCGATGACGGCTTCAAGATCGCGGCGATCACCAGTGGGCAAAAACGCAGTGTGATGTTCAGGCCGCTGTCGAGTGCCAAGGCGCAGGCGCTCGGCCTGGCGCGCCCTTCATCACGATAGTGGCGATCGCGAGCGTTAGCTTCATTCGAATATTACGCTGCGGTGCAGAATGCCTTGTTATCAGGCAGGGCTTTGCAGGAAAATTTCGTTCGAATTTTCGTCTCACCTTGTTTTGACGCAGCGCACACCATCGCATGCGCTTTTCAGCGTCGATGGATGTGCTACCATTTTGCCGTCTGACCTACCTCACAGACCGCCACCATCATCTCTCAGGGCGTTCAAAATCAATAACAGGCAAGCTGCAATGGCTTGCGTAGGGGAGTGACGCGATGAAGTCCGCTTTCAACCGATCAATACTTGCGTTCGCGGCGATTGCGCTGCTGGCGGGGACGACCTTCGCCAGTGCGCAGCAACAAACGGACAAGAACCGGGCGTTGAAGAAGTACGAATCCGGCAACAAGGAATTCTGGACCCATCCGCCGGATGACTGGTTCCTCGGCGACGAGACCGAGGCGCAGAAGGGCCTTGCCCCGCCATCCGGTCCGCCGACCGGCGCCTCCGACGCCGAACTCGCCACCATGATGAAGAAGATCAAGCTGCCGCCGGGCTTCAAGATCGAGGTCTATGCCTCGAACGTGCTCGCAGCGCGGCAGATGGCCTGGGGCGACAAGGGCACGCTGTTCGTCGGCTCGTTCGGCCTCGGCAATGTCTATGCGATCAAGGACAACAACGGCAAGAAAGAGGTCAAGACCATCCTCAAGGGCCTCAACATGCCGACCGGCCTCGCCTTCCGCGACGGCGCGCTCTACGTCATCGCGGTCGACAAGCTGATCAAGTACGACAATGCCGAAGCCAATCTCGACAATCTCGGCAGCGGCAAGGTGGTGTATGACGACATGCCGTCCTATGCGGCGCATGGCTGGAAATACATCGCCGTCGACAAGGACGGCTGGTTCTACATTCCGTTCGGACCTCCCTTCAACATCGGCATCCCGCCGACCTCGGTGTCGCAGATCCGCCGCGTCGATCCGAAGACCGGCAATGCGGAAATCTGGGCGCTTGGCGTGCGCAATTCGGTCGGCGGCGACGTCGATCCGCGCACCGGCAAGTACTGGTTCACGGAAAATGCCCGCGACTGGATCAGCGACGATCTGCCGAGCGACAAGCTCAACATGATCTCGAAGATCGGCGAGCATTTCGGCTATCCCTATTGCCACCAGGGCGACCTGCCGGATGCCAAGTTCGCGATGGGTCACAAGTGCTCGGAGTTTACCCCGCCGGTCTACAAGCTCGGTGCACACGTGGCTCCGCTCGGCATGAAGTTCTATACCGGCAGCCAATTCCCGGCCGAGTACAAGAACAGCATCCTGATCGCCGAGCACGGCTCCTGGAACCGGCACAAGTACCAGGGTGGCCGCATCGTGAAGATCACCGCGAGCCCCGACGGCAAGAACGCCAAGCAGGAAATCTTCGCCGACGGCTGGATCCAGGGTGACCAGGGTTATCTCGGTCGTCCCGCCGACATCCTGCTCGACAAGGATGGCTCCATCCTCGTCGCCGACGACTGGGCCGGTGCGATCTATCGCATCAGCTATAGCAAGAAGTAACGACTGAACGCGCGAGGGGGCTGCGGTGGCCAGGAGGCGGCCGCAGCCCCTGTTGCGATCGGATAACGGAACCACCTCGTCATGCCCGGACTTGATCCGGGCATCCATCGAACCAAGAAACCTTCATCAAACCAGATGGATTGCCGGGGCATCCTCGATCAACGCGAGGACAGGCGCCCGGCAATGACCGCCGGAGAAACTCACAATGCGCGTTGTGTCCCTCGGAATGCTGTTTGCGTCGGCGATCGCGCTGACTTCGTCCGCCCAGGCCGCGGACAATGCCGCCGTCAAGGAGAAGGCCGAAGTCTGCGCCGGCTGCCATGGCGAGAACGGCATCTCGCAGACCGAGAACATTCCCTCGCTGGCCGGCCAGCTCGACCAGTACATTCAGTGGCAGCTGGTGTTCTTCCGCGCCGGCGCGCGCAAGAACGAGCAGATGCAGCCGATCGTCGAGCAGCTCAGCAACGAGGACATCCGCAATCTCGGCGCCTATTTCGCCTCGCTGACGCCGTTCAAGGGCGGCAAGGACGACAATCCGGACTTGTCCGAGAAGGGCAAGCAGGCCGCTGCCGGGCGCCGCTGCGCCTCGTGCCATGGCGATACCTTTGCCGGCACCAAGGCGGTCGCCCGCATCGCCGGCCAGCGCGAGGAATATCTCGTCAAGGCGCTGCACGACTACAAGTCCGGGCAGCGCTCCGGCGGCGCGCAGGCCGCGATGGCCGACGTCGCCTATCCGCTGAGCGACGAGGAGATCACCGCGCTCGCGCATTATCTGGCGCATCTGTAACCGCAAAGACAGTGTCGTCCCTGCGAAAGCAGGGACCCATAACCATCGGCTTCAATTGTCTTGAACGGATATCAACCCGCACCGCCTCAAATCGAGAGGCCGCGGCGTATGGGTCCCTGCTTTCGCAGGGACGACGGGGACAGTGCGTAGCCCGGATGAAGCGAAGCGCAATCCGGGGCCGCTGTCTCAGTTGAACGACCATACCCGGATTTCGCTTCGCTCCATCCGGGCTACAGGACTTAGCCGCCCCGCTGCTTCTCATACGCCTTGAGATGCGTATACGCGGTGCGCAGCTTCGGCACCGGAATCTTGGCGGCGTCGGCGCGCACGATCAGGTCGCCGATCACGTGGTCGGCCTCGACCGGCAGCCCGGCCTTGATGTCGCGGAACATCGATGCGGTCATCGGCGAGCCTTCGGTGGTCAGGAGCCCGCGGGTGCGCTGGAAGAACGGACCGGCCGGACCGTGGCCGGCGTCGGCGGCGATCGCGCTGCATTCGTCGAGGATGCCGAGCAGGAAATCCTTGCCGCCGGGCGCCGCCAGAATGTTCCCTACTGAGGTCCGCATCAGGCTGGTGGAGGCGGCGAGCGAGGCCAGGAACACCCATTTCTCCCACATGTCCTGCATCACGTGCTCGCTGGCGGCCGCGCCATTGATCGCGGAGAAGGTCTCTGCAATCGCGCGTACGCGGTCCGAGATGCCGCCGGCGCGCTCGCCGAAGCCCAGCGCCTGCATCGGCTGCAGCTGCACTACCTCGCGCTTCTCGTTCAGCGTCGCCGCGATCGCACAGAGACCACCGAGCACATGCTGGGCGCCGAACGTCTTGTCCAGCGCATCGAGATGCTTCATGCCGTTGAGCAGCGGGATGATCGCGGTTTTGTCGCCGATCGCTGGCGCAAACGACTTGATCGCGTCCTCGAGATCGAACGCCTTGCAGCTCAGCAGCACGACGTCGAACTTGTCCGAGAGCTTGTCGGCCTGCACGGTCGGCGGGTTGTTCAGCGTGACATCACCGTTAGGGCTCTTGATCACGAGCCCGGCCGAGGCGAGCTCGGCGGCGCGGCGGGGGCGCACCAGGAAAGTGACGTCGCGGCCGGCCTGAAGCATCCGGCCGCCGAAGTAACCGCCGATCGCACCGGCGCCGACCACGAGAACGCGCATGGGAATTTGTCCTTCTTTGTTGTCACCCGGGTGAGGGGGCGAATAATGAATGCGGGTAACGAATAGAGTGGGATGTCAGTGCGACATTCGCTACGCGAACTTCACCGTCCGCTCATCTCACTTTCCCGACACCAGTTCCTCGACTTCGCGCAGCTGCTCCTTGCCGAAGAAGATCTCCTTGCCGACGAAGAAGGTCGGCGAGCCGAACGCGCCACGCTCGACGGCGGATTGGGTGTATTCGATCAGCTTGCCCTTGACGTCGGCGTCCTGCGCCCGGGCGAACAGCTTGGCGGCATCGAGGCCGGAGGACGCCAGCGCTTTGCCGGCGATCTCCGGGTCGTCCATCTTCTTCGGCTCGACCCACATGTGGTGGAAGGCGGCTTCGACATATTTCTCGAACACGCCTTCGATCTGGGCGGCGACCGCCGCGCGCATCAGGTTCAGCGTGTTGACCGGGAAGAACGGGTTCCAGACGTAGGGCTTGACGTTGAAGCGCTTGAGGAAGCGCTCGGTCTCGATCTTCATGAACTCGGGCTTGTTCTTGACCCCCGCCAGCGTCTCGGCCGGCGACTTGTTGTTGGTGGCCTTGAAGATGCCGCCGAGCAGGACCGGGACATATTCGAATTTGACGCCGGTGCGCTGTTCGATCGCCGGGATCGCCTCATGGCTGAGAAAGGCGTTGGGGCTACCGAAATCGAACAGGAATTGCGGTTTCTGGCTCACGGCGGTCTCTCCCTCGGCTTGTCTCATTTTGGCTTGTCTAGTCTGGGCTCGTTGTAGCATGGGCCTGCTGAGGCAGGCGCCATTCGTAGAATATGATAATCATCATGTGAGCCGCGGCGCGCGATGTCAAATCAGCCGCTTGATGGTCTGCTTGCGCCATACCAGGGCGTAATAGGCCATCTGCAGCACGAACATGGTTGCGAAGGTGGCGGGATAGGCGATCCAGATGCCGCTGATGCCGATGGTCCGGCTGAGCAGGATCGCGACCGGCACCTCGACCAGCCCGATCGCCAGCATCGAGATGAACAGCGGCATCCACACCGTGCCGCCGGCGCGCATCGCGCCCGAGAACACGGTTGCCATGCCGAACAGCACCATGCTCCAGAGCACGATGTACAGCAGCTGCTGCGCCAGCGCGAGCACCGCGCCGTCGACGATGAAGAAGCCCATCAGCGGCCGTGCAAAGAGATAGCCCAGCACGACAAGTCCGCCGGTCAGTGCGAGATTCATCTCGATCCCGGTCCGGACGATGGCGCCGACCCGGGCGGAGTCGCCGCGGCCGATCGCCTGCGCGCCGAAGATCGACACCGAGATCGCGATCGAGATCGCCGGAAATTGCACGTAGCCGATCACTTGGTTGACCGCGCCATAGGCGGCGGTGGCGTCCGAGCCGAAGCCGTTGACGAGGCCGAGCAGCACCAGTTCGGCGAGCGAGACCACCACCATGCCGATCGCCGTGGGAATGCCGAGCCGCAGCACGATGCGCAGCAGCGCGCCGTTCGGCCGCATCGCGCGCAGGAACGCGGCGTCGAAGGCAAGCGCATGCTTGTGCCTGAGCATATGGACATGCAGCCACAACAGCGTCACCACGCCGGAAACCGCGGAGGCGACGGCCGCGCTGGCGACGCCGAGCTTGGGCAGGCCGAGCCAGCCGTGGATCAACGCCGGCGTCACGACGAGGCCGACGATGGTCGAAACCGTCAGCGCCACCAGTGGGGTCACTGTGTCGCCGACACCGCGCATCATGGCGGTGAGCAGCAGGAACGCGAACGTCACCGGCATCGCGATCATCATGATCCGCGCATAGGACGCCGCGGCGTCGAGCACGTCAGGCGGCGTCGCCAGCGCGATCAACAGCGGGCGGGCGAACGAGCCGCCGAAGATCGCGATCGCCAGCGCCAGCAGCAGCGTCACGGTCATGGTGGTGCCGGCGACGGCCTTGACGCGGTCCGGTTCGCCGGCGCCCCAGGCCTGGCCGATCATGACCGAGGCGCCGGCGCTCAGCCCGATCACGAAGGAGATGAAGAAGAACATCACCGGGAAGAACACCGACGCCGCGGCGAGTGCGTCGACGCCGATCATCTGGCCGAGATAGATGCCGTTGATGGTGCCGAACAGCGATTGCAGTACGTTGCTCAGCAGCATCGGCGCCAGGAACGACAGGAAGGCTTTGCGCAGGGACGGGGGATTGGACACGTTCAACTTCCAGATCTGAGTTAGCCGGGACGGCGCGCAGGTCGAATCACGACCCGCGCGGTCACCATTTCGCGCGAGAGCGCGCTAGTCCGCTTGATCGCTATAGGCGAGCTTGACCGTGTGATCGCGGATGTCGACCGGCCAGTCCGCGATCAGCGTCGTAAAGCGGCGCCGGTCGTGCGCGAACAGGGCGCGGATCGCGTCCTCGTAGTTCGGACGGTTGCCGGCCATCGTGGTCATGAAGCGATAGGCGGCCTCCTGCGCTGCGCGCGTGCGGTCCTTGTCGCCGCTCGAGCGCCGGGCCTCGTCGATCAATTTGCGAATCGCAACCGAGGCGCCGCCCTTCTGCTGCGCGAGCCAGTCCCAATGCCGCGGCAGCAGCGTGATCTCGCGTGCGACGACGCCAAGCTTGGGACGTCCTGGGCCGCGTGGCGCGGCCGGCGCCGCCGGCTCCTCGCTAGGCGGCGGCGCGAGCTTCGGCAGCCGGGCCAGCACGTCGTCGACCGAGCCGCGGTAGTCGATGTCGACCAGCGCCGAAGTGCGGCCGTTGAACACCAGGATCGCGGCGTCCTTGCGCCGCTCCAGCAGTTGCTTGGCGGCGCGGGCAACGTCGCTGAGGTCGCCGGCTGCGATGCAGTGCTCGTTCTCGAAGGCAACGTAGGCTGGGTTCATAGCTGATCTCTTTGGTTACGCGACATATTGCCCGGGTAATTTGGGGTAACCCGGGCGCATTCATCTCGACTTTCTTGTGTCAGGCTGGCACCAAGCGCGGCCCAACTGCGCTGCCACCCGAGAGGACGCCCATGCTGACGGTTCATCACCTCAACAATTCCCGCTCGCAGCGCGTGCTGTGGCTGCTCGAGGAATTGGGCGTGCCCTACGAGATCGTGCGCTACCAGCGGCAGCCCGACATGCGCGCGCCGAAGGAGCTGCGCGCGATCCATCCGCTCGGCAAGTCGCCCGTCGTCACCGACAATGGCAACACCATCGCGGAGTCCGGCGCGATCCTCGAATACATCATCGCGACTTACGGCAATGGCCGCCTGATCCCGCCGGCCGATACGCCGGAGCGGCTGCGCTACACCTATTGGCTGCACTATGCCGAGGGCTCGGCGATGACGCCGCTGCTGCTCAAGCTGCTGTTCACGCTGATGCCGAAGCGCGCGCCGGCGCTGCTGCGGCCCTTGGTGCGCAAGGTGTCGAACACGGCGCTGTCCACGCTGGTCAATCCGCAGCTCAAGCAGCACATGGCCTATTGGGAAGGCGAGCTCGGCAAGAGCGAGTGGTTCGCCGGCAGCGAGTTCTCCGGTGCCGACATCCAGATGAGCTTTCCGCTCGAGGCTGCCGCCGCGCGCGGCGGGCTCGAGGACGGTCACCCCCGGTGTGTTGCGTTCCTCGAGCGCATCCACGCCCGTCCGGCCTATGCGCGGGCGCTGGAGAAGGGCGGGCCGTACCAGGTCGGCCGGTAACAGCTGGCTCATCGCGGCAACTCGACCAGCGGCAGCAGGCGCGAATCCGCCAGCGCTGCCGTGCGATGCCCGGTGCCGGCGAGATAGGCCTCGGCCACCGCGAAGGCGAGGAAGGCACCGCGGCTCTTCTGCCGGATCAGCATCGCGCGGTCCCAACGCTCGCCCTCGGGCCCGATCAGGAACGCGCCGGCTTCAGCCATCAACAGGATGTCGCCGCCGCTCTTCCGCAGATGCGGCAGCGTGTGCGCGACATATCGGTCGTAGGCCTCCGCACCCGTGATCGGCTGCGATGGGGTGAGCTCAGGGTTTTGCGAATAGTCGGCGATCTCGCGGAAGCGGAGCAAATTGAGCATCACCAGCTCGCCCATGATCTCACGCTGGGCGAAGTCGCGCCCGGCATTCCAGGTCGGTTCGAGATAGCAGGCGGTGTCCATTGTCGGTCGTCCCATCGGGGTTCGGATGGCGCCGTTTTACCCGGGCATAATTGCCTTGTCAATAATACCCGGATATAAATGGTGCGACCGTGATAACAGGAGCCGCCATGAAGACCGAGGACCGCAAGCAAGCCATCGCCGACTACAAGAAGCGCGCAAGCGCAGCCGGCGTGTTCGCGATCCGCTGCCGCGCCACCGGCGAGGTCTGGGTCGGGCAGGCACTCGATCTGGAAAAAATCCAGAACCGCATCTGGTTCACGCTGCGGATGGGCAGTCATCGCAATGCCGAGCTGCAACGCGCCTGGACGGCGCATGGCGCAGACAGTCTCTCGCTCGACACGCTGGAGCGGATCGAGGACGAAGAGCTCGCTTATGTGCGCGATGCGCTGCTCAAGGAACGCGTGCAGCACTGGCGCACGGAGCTGAAGGCGTTCGCGGTCTAGCTTAGTGTGACGGCAGCGCCTGCACGGTGACCTCGGGTGGCGGCACGTCGTCGTCGGGTACGAAGAAGTCCGACATCAGCGGCACCGAGGGATCGACCCGATAGCGCTCGAAGTCGCGCACGCCATTGGCATAGAGCACCTTGTCGTCGATGCAGAAATGCCCGGTGAATTCGCGCGATGGCCGGGTGATGATCGCATAGGCCGCATCGCCCATGATCTCCGGCGTGCGGCTGGCGCGCATCATGGCGTCGCCGCCCAGCAAATTGCCGACCGCGGCGGTCGCGATCGTGGTGCGCGGCCACAGCGCGTTGACGGCGACGCCGGCCGGTTTCAACTCGCCCGCCAGTCCGAGCACGCACATGCTCATGCCGAACTTCGCCATCGTGTAGGCGGTCGAGTTCTCGAACCATTTCGTCTTCATGTCGAGCGGCGGTGACAGCATCAGGATGTGCGGATTCTCCGCCTTCTTCAGGTGCGGGATGCAATATTTCGACACCATGAAGGTGCCGCGGGTGTTGATCCCCATCATCAGATCGTAGCGCTTCATGTCGGTCGCCTGCGAATTGGTCAGGCTGATCGCGCTGGCGTTGTTGACGCAGACGTCGATGCCGCCGAACTCGGCGACGGTCTGCTCGATCGCCGCCATCACCTGGGCCTCATCCCTGATGTCGCAGATCACGGGCAACGCCTTGCCGCCGGCAGCGCGGACCTCGTCGGCGGCGGTGTAGATCGTGCCCTTCAGCTTCGGATGCGGCTCGGCGGTCTTCGCCGCGATCGCGACATTGGCGCCGTCACGCGCCGCCCGCAGCGCGATCGCGAGCCCAATGCCGCGGCTCGCACCCGAGATGAACAGCGTCTTGCTTTTGAGCGATGTCATGAGAACCTCCTGTGAGGGACGCACGAGACGATGGCTCCCTCTCCCCCTGTGGGAGAGGGTTGGGGGTGAGGGGTATCTCTCCGCACGGCGTACGGCATGGATAGACCGCGACCCCTCACCCGGATTGCATCCGCCGATGCAATCCGGCCTCTCCCACAAGGGGAGAGGCGAAGCGGAGCAAGCGGGATGGTCATCGCATCACCTCACGTCCTACCCATCTGCATGCAACACGCGCCCGCGCGTTTCCGGCAGCGCGTAGGCGGCGATGAAGAACACGCCATAGGCCGCCACCGCGAAGATCGCGATCGCATTGGCGAGCGTGGTCGTGGTCGAGAGCGCGCCGACCAGGAACGGAAACAGCGCGCCGACGCCACGGCCGAAATTGTAGCAAAAACCCTGGCCGGACCCGCGCAGCCGGGTCGGGTACAGCTCGGTCAGGAACGCGCCCATGCCGGAGAAATAGCCGGAGGCGAAGAAGCCGAGCGGGAAGCCCAGCACCCACAGCACCTCGTTGGACAGCGGCAGCTGGGTGTAGAGCAGCACGATCGCGATGGCGCCGATCGAGAAGATCAGGAACAGGTTGCGCCGGCCGATCCGGTCGGCGAGCCAGGCGCCGACGAGATAGCCGATGAAGGAGCCGATGATCAGCGTCGCAAGATAGCCGGTCGAGCCGACCACGGAGAGCTTGCGCTCGGTGGTGAGGAAGCGTGGCACCCAGAAGGTGATCGCGTAATAGCCGCCCTGCATACCGGTGCCGACCAGCGAAGCGAGCAATGTCGTCTTCAGGATCGGGCCTTGAAATATCTCCAACAGCGAGGCGGGCCCGCTGCCGGATGCCTGCTGCTGTGCCATCGTCGCTGCCGAGATCTCCGGCTCGGTGACATAGCGGCGCAGATAGAACACCAGCAGCGCCGGCAGCGCGCCGATCACGAACATCCAGCGCCAGGCGTTTTCCGGCGGGAGCACCGAGAACAGGATCGCCTGCGCCAGCACCGCAAGGCCCCAGCCGATCGCCCAGCCCGACTGCACCGAGCCGACCGCGCGACCGCGATATTGCGGCCGGATCGCCTCGCCGATCAGCACGGCGCCGGCGGCCCATTCGCCGCCGAAGCCCAAGCCCAGCAGCGCGCGGGCGATCAGCAGCTGGTCGAAATTCTGCACCACGGCGCAGACCAGCGAGAAGAACGAGAACCAGATGATGGTGAGCTGCAGCGTCTTCACCCGCCCGATCCGGTCGGAGAGATAGCCGCCGAGCCAGCCGCCCACTGCGGAGGCCAAGAGCGTCACGGTGCCCGCGAGGCCGGCGGTGCCGGCATCGACCTTCCACAGCGTGATGATGGTGCCGATGACGAGCGGATAGATCATGAAATCCATGCCGTCGAGCGTCCAACCCGACGCGCAGGCCCAGAACGTACGCCGCTCCTGCAAGTTCATGTCGCGGTAGAAGGCGAGGAGGCTGGTGTCCTCGATCTCTGCGACTTCCATTGATTTGGATTCGGCCGTGCTCATGCGCGTTCCCCGGAGAAATCTTTCACCGGCTCTTTGCGATCCGCGGCCGGAGTTGCGCGGACCGACAATCTATCGCGATGTTGCAGGCAGGGCAAAGGCGCGCTTGCTGGCCTAGGTCTTTAGTTTGAGCATGATCTTTTCGGAAAACCGCTTCGCACTTTTCCGGATCAGGCTCTAGTATCCCGCGGCCTCCGAGCCGCGCGTGCGCGGATCGGGCGCGCCGAGCAGACCGCTGGTCGTGACCACGATCGAGTTCGCGGAGGAGTAGCCGAGCGGCTCGACCAGTTTGTGGCCCTTGGCCTTCAGCTCGGCGAGCACCTCGTCGGGAAAGCCCTTCTCGATCCGGACCTCGTCGGGCAGCCATTGATGGTGCATGCGGGGCGCGGCGACCGCGGCCGCGATGTCCATCTTGTAGTCGATGATGTCGACGATGATCTGGGTCACCGCGGAGATGATGCGGCTGCCGCCGGGCGATCCGGTCACCAGCACCGGCTTGCCGTCCTTCAGCACGATGGTCGGCGACATCGACGACAGCGGCCGCTTGCCGGGTCCCGGCAGATTGGCCTCGAAGCCGACCAGGCCGAACGCGTTGGAGGCGCCGGGCGCGGCGGTGAAATCGTCGAGCTCGTTGTTGAGCAGCACACCGGTGCCGTCGGCGACGAGGCCGACGCCATAGGGGAAGTTCAGCGTGTAGGTGTTGCTGACGGCGTTACCGGCGGCATCGACCACCGAATAATGCGTGGTGTTGTCGCCCTCATGCGGCTGCTTTGCGTTGCGCACATCGGTCCAGGGCGTGGCGCGGGCAAGGTCGATGGTCGCGCGCTGCCTGGCGGCATAGTCCTTGTTGATCAGCAGCTGGGTCGGCGCCTCGACGAAGGCGGGGTCGCCGAGATAGCGGGCGCGATCGGCATAGGCACGCTTCATCGCTTCGATCATCACATGCAGCGAGGCTGCCGAGCCCTGCTTCATGTCGGACATCTGAAAGCCCTCGAGGATGTTGAGGATCTCCAGCAGTACGACGCCGCCCGACGAGGGCTGCGGCATCGAGACGATGTCGTAGCCGCGATAGGTGCCGCGGACCGGCGTACGGATCACCGGCTGATAGGATTTCAGGTCCTCAAGCGAAAAGATGCCGCCGGCCTTTTTGATGCCGCTGACGAGCTTCCCGGCGACGGCGCCCTCGTAGAAGCCGCGTGGCCCCTGTTCGGCAATCGCAGTCAGCACGCCGGCGAGATCACCCTGGATCAGGCGGTCGCCCTCACGCAGCGGCGTACCGTCGGCGTGCGAGAACGTCTTGGCCGAATTCGGCCAGCGCGACATGCGGCGATACATGTCGTTCAGCGTGTCCGATGTATCGTCGGTGACGATGAAGCCGTCGCGCGCCAGATCGATCGCCGGTTTGAGGATCTGCGCCAGCGTGAACTTGCCGGAGCCGTATTTCTCCAGCGCCAGGGCAAGGCCCGCGACCGTGCCGGGCACGCCGATCGCGAGCGCGGAGTTGCGCGACTTGTCCGGATCGGGCTTGCCCTCGGCGTTGAGGAACATGTCGCGGGTCGTGGCCTGCGGCGCGGTCTCGCGATAGTCGATCGCGACATCCTCGTTGCGCGCGGCAAGATGGATCACCATGAAACCGCCGCCGCCGATATTGCCGGCGCGCGGATAGGTCACCGCCATCGCAAAGCCGGTGGCGACCGCAGCATCGACCGCATTGCCGCCCTGCCGCAAGATATCGGCGCCAACCCGTGCCGCGAGTTTCTCCTGCGCCACCACCATGCCGTGTTCGGCGCGAACGCTGCGAGCAGTGTCAGTGGCTGATGGCTCGTAGGCGCGGCGCTGCACCTGGCCGAGGGCTGATGTCGCGATGCCGGTCACCAGGAGAGCGGCAAACAGCCGCCGCGACATCATTGCTGTCAGCGCCATCGAAATGTCCTGCCCTGTCCATCGCCGTATCAGTCAAACCGGCTCATGCTATATGGGAGCGGATTGAAGCGGCAAAAGCCTGCCTGCGGTTCGAGTTGGGGAATATCTTTCGCGATGACGGCAACACGACAGACGGGCGCCGGTGAGGCCCACACCAAGGTCTATCCGGGCCGCGCCGCCGTCGTCAGCTGGATCTTCTTCGACTGGGCCGCGCAGCCTTATTTTACGCTGATCACGACCTTCGTGTTCGCGCCCTATTTCGCGAGCTTCGTCGCGCCCGATGCCGCGAGCGGGCAGGCGCTATGGGGCTTTGCCACCGCAGCCGCAGGACTTGCGATCGCGCTGCTGTCGCCGGTGCTGGGCGCGATCGCCGATGCCAGCGGACGGCGCAAGCCATGGATCGCGGTCTTCGGCGCGCTGCTCGTGATCGGCTCGAGCGCGATGTGGATCGGCACGCCCGGCAATCCCGGCATCATCCCGATGTTGCTGCTCGCCTATGCGATCGCAAGCGTCGGCGTCGAATTCGCGACCGTGTTCAACAATGCGATGATGCCGACGCTGGTGCCGCCGGACAGGATTGGGCGGCTCTCGGGCACCGGCTGGGCCACCGGCTATGTCGGCGGCATCCTCAGCCTCGTGCTGGTGCTCGGGTTTCTCGCCGCCAATGCCGAGACCGGCAAGACGCTGTTCGGCTTCACGCCGCTGTTCGGTCTCGATCCGGTCATGCATGAAGGCGACCGCATCACCGGACCGCTGACCGGGCTGTGGTTCATCATCTTCGTGACGCCGATGTTCCTGTTCACGCCGGACTATCCGGCGAAGCGTCCGCTGCGCGAGGCGCTCGGCGAAGGCCTGCGCGAGCTCAGGGAATCATTCGCGAGCCTGCCGAAGCAGAAGTCGCTGGCGCGATTCCTGCTGGCGAACATGATCTACACCGACGGACTGGTCTCGCTGTTCGCGTTCGGCGGCATTTATGCCGCCGGCACGTTCGGCTGGGACACGATCCGGATCGGCACCTTTGGCATCATTCTCGCGATCGCGGGGACGTTCGGCGGCTGGATCGGCGGCAAGCTCGACGATCGGTTCGGGCCGAAGCGCGTGATCACCGGCAGCCTTGTGATCCTGCTATTTGCGATCGTCGTGATCCTCACCGTGAACAAGGATTCCGTCCTGTTTATCCCGGTGGCGCCGCCGGTGCCCGGCGGTCCGCTGTTCGCGGGCGCCGCCGAGCGCGCCTACATCGTGCTCGGCTGCCTGATCGGCGCGACCGGCGCGCCATTGCAGGCGGCCTCGCGCTCGCTGCTGATCCGGCTCGCGCCGAAAGATCGCATCGCGCAGTATTTCGGTTTGTTCGCGCTGACCGGAAAGGTGACGTCGTTCATCGGGCCACTGCTGATCGGCGTGATCACCGCGGCCACCGCGAGCCAGAAGGCCGGCATGGCGGTGCTGGTGGCGTTCTTCGTGGTGGGATTGGCGCTGCTGGCGAAGGTGCGGGAACATTAACGACCGCCGTCGTCCCGGCGAAGGCCGGGACCCATACCGCGTGATCCATCGAAGGCGCGCTGGGGTTAGTCGCCCCTCACCAAGCAAGCCCGGTGGTTATGGGTCCCTGCTTTCGCAGGGACGACATCCAGATGGATCAGTGCCGGAAATGCCGCACGCCGGTGAACACCATGGCGATGCCGTGCTCGTCGGCGGCCTTGATCACCTCATCGTCGCGCATCGAGCCGCCGGGCTGGATCACGGCGGTGGCGCCGGCCTCGATGCAGGCTAGCATGCCGTCGGCGAACGGGAAGAACGCATCCGATGCGACCACCGAGCCCTTGGTCAGCGGCTCGGCGAGCTTCAGCTCGGCCGCCGCATCCAGCGCCTTGCGGGCGGCGATGCGCGCGGAATCGACCCGGCTCATCTGGCCGGCGCCGATGCCGACGGTCGCGAGATCCTTGGCATAGATGATGGTGTTCGACTTGACGTGCTTGGCAACCCGGAAGGCGAATTTGAGATCGCGCAGCTCGGCGTCGGTCGGCGCACGCTTGGTCGCGACCTTCAGGTTCATGTCCTCGATCACGGCATTGTCGCGGCTCTGCACCAGCAGGCCACCGGCGACGGTCTTGGCCGTGAGCCCGACTGCGCGCGCGTTCGGCAGGCCGCCGGCGAGCAGGAGGCGCAAATTGCGCCGGCCGGCGATGATCGCAATCGCCTCCTCGGTCGCGTCGGGCGCGATGATCACTTCGGTGAAGATGCCGATGATGGCGCGCGCAGCATCCGCATCGAGCGTGCGGTTGACCGCGATGATGCCGCCATAGGCCGAGGTCGAATCGCAGGCCAGCGCGCGGGCATAGGCCGTCGCGAGATCCGGGCCTTCGGCGACGCCGCAGGGATTGGCGTGCTTGACGATGACGCAGGCCGCGGTGCGCTGCGGATCGAACTCGCCGACGCATTCATAGGCCGCGTCGGTGTCGTTGATGTTGTTGTAGGACAGTTCCTTGCCCTGCAGCTGGCGCGCGGTCGCAACACCCGGCCGCTTCTCCGGCGTGGCGTAGAAGGCCGCGGTCTGGTGCGGGTTCTCGCCATAGCGCAGCGACTGGATCAGCTTGCCGCCGAAGGCGCGGAAGTCCGGCGCCTTGGTGTCGAGCTGCACCGCGAACCAGTTCGAGATCGCGGCGTCATAGGCCGCGGTGCGGGCATAGGCCTTGGCGGCGAGCCGGCGGCGCAGGCCAAGCGAGGTTGCGCCCTTGTGTGCGGCGAGCTCGTCGAGCACGGCCTGATAGTCGTTCGCCTCGACCACCACGGCGACGTCGTCATGGTTCTTGGCCGCGGCGCGGATCATCGCGGGGCCGCCGATGTCGATGTTCTCGATGCACTCCTCGAAGCCGGCACCTTTGTCGACGGTGGCCTCGAACGGATAGAGATTGACGACCAGGAGGTCGATCGGGGCGATGCCGTGCGCGGCCATCGCGGAGGCATGTTCCTTGTTGTCGCGGATCGCGAGCAGGCCGCCATGCACCTTCGGATGCAGTGTCTTGACCCGGCCGTCCATCATCTCCGGAAAACCGGTCAGCTCGGAGACGTCCTTGACCTTCAGCCCGGCCGCCGCGATCGCCTTGGCGGTGCCGCCGGTCGAGACCAGCTCGACACCCTGGTCGGCCAGCGCCCTGGCAAAATCGATCAGTCCGGTCTTGTCGGAAACGGACAACAGAGCGCGGGTCACGCGGCGAAGCTGCTCGGTCATATCGGAAAATCCCTGGCTGTTAAGGCAGCCGGGTAGCATGGTTTTGGGCGCTATGAAACCGGTGCTCAGGACCGATTCCCCTGAAAATGGCGATGATCTGGGTTGAATGCCCGGCTCCCTGCCCGTCGTTATCGTCCGGGCAGCATATCTATCCCCGTCATCCTGAGGTGCGAGCCTCTTCGGCGAGCCTCGAAGGATCGACGGCCATCGGCCGGGCCGATTCATCCTTCGAGTGCTCGCAAGGGCCCGCACCTCCAGCGACAAAGGCGAAGCCTTTGCGCGGGGATGACGGTTCAGATAGCGTGACAGTGCCCTACAGCGGCAGTTCCGGCTCGCGGCGGGCGTTGCGGCGGGCGTTGGTGGCGGTGGCCGAGGTCGAGGAGCGCATGAAGCTCCAGCGGATGGTGCCGGCCTGGCGGGCGTCCTGTCGGATCACGATCTGGGAGGTGCGGCGCGGGCCGTCATTGCCGGCCAGGAACACGCTGTCCTCGAGATCGACCTTGTCGTCCATCGCCTCGAAGGTCCAGACGTCGCGGTTGGGCAGCACCAGCATGACGCCGCGGGCATCCGACAGCCGGCTTGCCTTCACCGAGGGGTGCAAATGGAAGCGTAGCGCGAAATCGGCCTCGCTGCCCTTGATGCGGCCGCCCGGTGCCGGCGTCAGCTGGTCCTCGCCTTCGAGCCGTGTGCCGTCTTGCGAGATCATCAGCACGCGGCGGTGGATCACGCCGAAGCGCGAGAGATAGCCGTCATGCGAGGCGGTCAGCACGTCGCCGTCGGGAATGGCTTCGCGGTAGCTCTCGACGTTGCTCGGGCCGCTGGTGATCGGCGCGCCGCGCAGCAGCCGCTTCATCGCCGACAGCTCGACGAACTGGCACGACGAGGTCTCGCGATAGGTCAGTGTCGAATGCGCCGCGGTGGAGCGCGCGAACGGCCGCCAATTGTCGCGGCCGGTGTTGGGCATGCCGCAATTGACGACGATACGGCTCACCCCGGAGGACAGCTCGAACGACAGGCAGCCGGCATGCGCATCCTGGCTGACGCTCGCCGGCGGCGGCGCACCAGTGTCGATGATCAAAGCTGTGTTGCCGGCGTCGAGCCGCTGGAAGCCGGTGTGCGGCATGCTGGCCATCGGCACGCCGCGGGTATCGTCATAGGCGAGCAGCGTCGCGACCAGATCGGACGGTGCGGTCGACATGCCGTTGAACAGCGCGAAGCTGCCGTCGCCGTGCCGGAAGAAGCGCAGCATCGGCATCATGCGGTCGATCGCGTTGAGCAGCGCCGGCGGCGGCGCGATATTCCGTGCAGCAAAGGTCTGCCGCAGCGGCAGCAGATCGCTGAGCAGTTCGACCAGCGCGCCGGGATTGCGCGAGATGTGGCCGCCATCGGGCAGGATCTGGCGCTGCAATTCGTCGGACAGCTTGCGCGTCGCGGATTTGATGTTGCGCGCCTGGTTGGCCAGGCAGAGTGAGGCGTAGCACAGCGCGATCAGCACCTGCAGCCGCGGCACGCCGTCATTGTCGAGCGTGGCGTGGCGCAGATAGCGGATCTCGCGCGCCAGTCCGCGCAGATATTTGCGGTAGAATTTTCCGTCGGTGTCGCCGAGCACCAGTGGCGCCTGCGACAGCAGCGAGATCACCCGCCGCGCGCGCACATCGGCGCGGCGCTCCAGCGGCCGCCTACGGGCCTGGTTGGAGATCCAGTCGTCGACCAGCGAGCGGGCGTTGGCGCGGGTCAGCGCGGTGTCGGCGGCGCGCAGATGGCGCAGCCAGCCGAAGCCGAGCAGGGCGGCTTCCCAATCCTCCGACGGCGGCTCGAGATCGAAGATCGAGCGGCCGTGGCAGGTGACGATCTTGCCGGCGAACACGAATCGCCCGGCATAGATCTCGGCAGCGCGGGTGGCATCGGCGGTTCGCAGATCATGCGGGGCGATGATCAGCCGGTCGGTGCGGCCGGGCCACAGCCGCGACAGCGCAACCGTGCTGCCGCTGGCGCGCGCGAGCATGCTGCGGGCGAAGCGGCCAGCAATCAGCGTCGAGATGCGTCTGCTTTGAGCGACCGACACGCCTAACCTTGCGGGGAGGGAATTTTCAACGAATCCCTATTTAATCCGGAAACGCGGCCAAGACACCTTCTTGATATCCAAGACACCCTCTTGATACCGCACGAATCACTTCACGAAGCATCTGGAGCTTAGAAGACTGGAGTTTAAAATCAGGCCTTAACCAGCCGGGCCGCGTAAAAGCCGTCCAGGCCGCCCAGCCGCGGGTCGGCGTTGGGCAGATGGCTGGGCAGGGTGCGCAAATCGCCGTCGGCGGTAATGATGTCCTCGAGGCCGGCGACCTCGTCCTTCTCGATCGGCGCACGGCGCAGGCCTGATTCGCCGGCCAGCAGCGCGGCAATCGCCTGCTCGCCTTCCTCCGGCTCCAGCGAACAGGTGCAGTAGACCAGCGTACCGCCGGGCTTCAGCAGATGGATGGCCTTTTGCAGCAGCCGCTTCTGCAGCGCAGTCAGCGCAGCGATGTCGGCTTCCTGCCGCAGCCACGCGACGTCGGGATGGCGGCGAATGGTTCCCGTCGAGGTGCAGGGCGCATCGACCAGGATACCGTCAAAGCTCGCAGCTTCGGCCGGCCATTCCGCGGCGTCGGCGACCACGGTCTCGGCCTGCAAGGCCAGCCGGGTGAGATTATCGCGCAACCGCGCGACGCGCGCCGGCGAGCGGTCGATCGCAGTCACGTGCGCGCCGGCCAGCGCGAGCTGGGCGGTCTTGCCGCCTGGCGCCGCGCAGAGATCCGCGATCGTCTTGTCCTTGATGTCGCCGAACAGCCGCACCGGAAGTGCGGCGGCGGCGTCCTGCACCCACCATTGGCCTTCGGCAAAGCCGGGCAGCATGGTGACGGAACCCTGCAACAGCGTGCGCACGGTTCCCGTCGGCAGCGTCTCGCCGTGCAGCCGGCTCGCCCATTGCGGCGCGTCCGACTTCACGGTGAGATCGAGCGACGGTTCGTGGCCGAGCGCCAGCGCCATGTCGCGCGCGGTGGCTTCGCCGTAATGCGCGTTCCAGCGCGCCAGCATCCATGGCGGCAGGTCCAGTGTCTGCATGCTGATCTCGTCGATCAGCCCCTGGCCCTCGCGCGCGCAACGGCGCAGCACGGCGTTGACCAGCCCGGCATATTTCGCGGCGCGCCGGTCCGACTGCACCAGCCGCACCGATAGGTCGACCGCGGCGTGATCGGGCACGTCCATCCAGAGAATCTGTGCGGCGCCGATCAAGAGCGCGCTCTGCGCGCGCGGCGCATCGGTCGGGATGCCGCGATCGAGCAGGCGCGACAGCAGGTGGCCGAGCGTGCCGAGCTTGCGCAGGATGGTCGAGACCAGCCGGCGCATCAGCGCGCGGTCGCGATCGGCAAGCGATTTCAGGCCGGGATGCGCGCCGGCACCGTCGAGCTGATCGTCGAGCGTGCGATGCTTGTGCAGCACGCCGTCGAGGATGTCGGCTGCGATACGGCGTGCCGTGAGACCGGGGACTTCGGCAGGAACTGCAAATCTTGAAGGAGGCATGGAGCGGAGATATCTCGAAGGTGCTGAGTTTACATTCGGCTCATGCCATCAACTCGAAAACACCTCTGGCATGCGAATATGCCAAATGTAAGAATCGCCTTGCGGATTTCTTGATCGTGATGTCGTCACTGAGCCAGCACAGAGATACGAAACTCGCAGGCGGAAAGTTTAGCCAAGAAGGCCTGTCATGTCTGAGAAATCGCCATTGCCGACGCCGCCGGAACCCGCGCCGCGCAAGCCGCTGACGCCGGCCGCGCAGCGCGCGCTCGCCGAAGCCGCGGCGCGGCGCAAGGCTGCCGAGGAATTGGCGGCGCAGAATGCAGCCGCGCGGCCGAAGGAATTCCAGGGCCCGAAGGGGCCGGAACCGACGCGTTACGGTGATTGGGAGACCAAGGGAATTGCCTCGGATTTTTGAGGGTCTCTTGAGCGGTCTTGCCTGACGGTTCGACTCGGGCCAGTCTGGGAATATGTCCCCATACGAGAGAATAAATCCTTATCGTGGGACGGGACGCCCGCCCTTCCGCCGCTCACCATGGGGCCGCCGCGTCTCGGCGGCGCTGCCATGGGTGTTCGTTCTCGGCATCGCCGTCGGCAGCACATTGCCGATCCGCCAATATGTGCCTCACTGGATGCCGCTGCCGTCGCACTGGTCGCTGAACCGCGCGCGCGACAGCGACGCGATCTGGCAGCGGGGCGGCGCGCCTGACGCGCGGCACGCCGTCGATGTGATCCGGACGATCGATGGCGACACGTTCGAGGCGCGGGTGCATCTTTCGCCAGGCCCCGATCTCACTACGCGGGTGCGGCTGCGCGGCATCGATGCGCCGGAGCTGAAGGCGTCTTGTCAGCGTGAATTGCAAATGGCGCAGGCCGCGACGGTGGCGCTGCGCGATCTGCTCGGTCAGGGCGATGTCGCGATCTACAATGTCGGTCCCGACAAATATCAGGGACGCGTCGTCGCCGACGTTGCAACGAAGAAGACCGACAACGTCTCGGCAGCGATGCTCGCGGCCGGTCAGGCGCGGGCCTACAATGGCGGCCATCGCTTCGGCTGGTGCGGCTATTCTGCGCGCTAAGGTATGATCCGGAAAAGCGCGAAACGGCTTTCCGAAAAGATCATCTTCAAACGGCGTCGCGACGACGGCACAGGCGGCCAAACAAAAAAGCCGCGCGTCTGCGCGGCTTTCTCTGGAAGCGTTGTTCGCGATCAGCGGGTGACGACAACCGTGGTGCCGACCGAGACGCGCGAATAGAGATCGGTGATGTCGGTGTTCAGCATGCGGATGCAGCCGTAGGACACGAAGCCGCCGACCGAGCCCGGCACGTTGGTGCCGTGGATCGCGTATTCGCCGCCGGCCAGCGTCATCGCCGCGACGCCCATCGGGTTACGCGGCGAACCGCCGGCGATCACGTCCGGGATGCTCGGCTTGTCGCGCTTCACCTCGGCGGGCGGCGACCAGGCCGGGTTGCGATACTTGCCGTCGATGCGGGTGGTGCCGGCCCACTGCTTGCCGGACTTGCCGACGCCGACCGGGTAACGCATCGCGTGGCCGGAATCGAGAATGAGATAGAGCCGTCGTTCGTTGGTCTTCACCACGATGGTGCCCGGCTCATAATTGTCGGCGTGGATCCCGACCATTTCCGGCCGCGCTTCGGCCGTCTGCGACATAACAACAACAGCACCAAGGGTGGCAGCCAGCGCCACCGCAAACTTCATCGACATCAACCTCTCCACTTCCCAACAGCTCCCGCGAGGAAGCCAAAAACGAAGGTGCAGAGCCCTGAAAAAAAACCGGGCCCGCCGGTCTCACGCACGCAATATTAACCGCGTGTCTTAACCGAGTGGTTTCACGCCGGCCGCGAGACACGTCCAGATGGCGGGAGAAAAGGAAAACTTCGGATCAAAGTAAATGACTTGAAAACAACACTTGGCCACAAACACGCCGCAATGGCGCCTCGCCTCTGACAATCCCGTGAAATGCCCAATCCGATAGCGTTTCAAGCCAGCCGACGCCGGATCGCATGAAGAAAAGCGAAGGGCCGCGGCGGTGATCGCGCGCGGCCCTGCATGTCTTGATATTGCTGTCGCCAGCCTACTTTTTATTCTGCCGGTTCTGCACGAGGTCGTCGACCACGGCCGGATCGGCCAGGGTCGAGGTGTCGCCGAGGCTCGACGGCTCGTCCTCGGCAATCTTGCGCAGGATGCGGCGCATGATCTTGCCGGAGCGGGTCTTCGGCAGGCCGGGCGCGAATTGAATGAGGTCCGGCGAGGCGATCGGGCCGATGTCCTTGCGGACCCAGGCGACCAGCTCCTTGCGCAGCGCCTCGGTCGGCTCGGTGCCCTTCATCAGGGTCACGTAAGCGTAGATGCCCTGGCCCTTGATGTCGTGCGGGTAGCCGACCACGGCGGCTTCCGAGACCGCCTCATGCGCGACCAGCGAGCTCTCGACCTCGGCGGTACCCATGCGATGGCCGGAGACGTTGATGACGTCGTCGACGCGGCCGGTGATCCAGTAATAGCCGTCGGCGTCGCGCCGGCAGCCGTCGCCGGTGAAATACTTGTTCTTGTAGGTCGAGAAATAGGTCTGTTCGAACCGCGCATGGTCACCGTAGACGGTGCGCATCTGGCCCGGCCAGGATTTGGTCAGGCAGAGATTGCCCGAGGTCTCGCCGTCAAGCGTCTTGCCATCGGCGTCGACGATTTCGGGCACCACGCCGAAGAACGGTCGCGTCGCCGAACCCGGCTTCAGCTTGGTCGCGCCCGGCAGCGGCGTGATCAGGATGCCGCCGGTCTCGGTCTGCCACCAGGTGTCGACGATCGGGCAGCGATCGTCGCCGACCACGCGATAGTACCACTCCCAGGCTTCCGGATTGATCGGCTCGCCGACCGAGCCGAGCAGCCGCAGCGACTTGCGCGAGGTCTTCTTCACCGGCTCGTCGCCGCCCTGCATCAGCGCGCGGATCGCGGTCGGTGCGGTGTAGAAGATGTTGACCTTGTGCTTGTCGACCACGTTCCAGAAACGGGAGTTGTCCGGATAGTTCGGCACGCCCTCGAACATCAGCGTGGTCGCGCCGTTGGCGAGCGGCCCGTAGAGGATGTAGCTGTGGCCGGTGACCCAGCCGACGTCGGCGGTGCACCAGTAGATGTCGCCGTCGTGATAGTCGAACACGTATTGATGCGTCATCGACGCGAATACGAGATAGCCGCCCGAGGTGTGCAACACGCCCTTCGGGGTGCCGGTCGAGCCCGAGGTGTAGAGGATGAACAGCGGATCCTCCGCGTTCATGTGCTCGGCCGGGCATTCCGTCGTCACCATCTCGGCGGCCTCGTGATACCAGAGGTCGCGCGTCGGGTTCATCTCGATCTTGCCGCCGGTGCGCTTCACCACCACGACCCAATCGACGCCGCCGACTTTTTCGATCGCGGCATCGACATTGGCCTTCAGCGGCACCTTCTTGCCGCCGCGCAGGCCTTCATCGGCGGTGATGACCACCTTCGAGTCGCAGTCCTTGATGCGCTGGGCGAGGCTGTCCGGCGAGAAGCCGCCGAACACCACCGAGTGGATGGCGCCGATCCGCGCGCAGGCCAGCATGGCGTAGGCCGCTTCCGGGATCATCGGCAGATAGATCGTGACGCGGTCGCCCTTCTTGACGTTCCTTGTGCGCAGGATGTTGGCCATCTTGCAGACTTCGTCGTGCAGCTGGCGGTAGGTGATGTGCTTGGATTCGGAGGGATCGTCGCCCTCCCAGATGATCGCGGTCTGGTCACCGCGCTTCTCCAGATGGCGGTCGATGCAATTCCAGGCGACGTTCAGCTCGCCGTCCTCGAACCATTTGATCGAGATGTTGCCTGGCGCGTAGGAGACGTTCTCGACCTTGGTGAAAGGCTTGATCCAGTCGATCCGCTTGCCGTGCTCGCCCCAGAAGCCGTTGGGGTCCTTGACCGACTGCGCGTACATCTCGCGATATTTGGCGTCGTTGACATAAGCGCGCTTGGCCCAGTCGGCCGACACGTCATAGATCTTCTCGGACATCGCTTTCCTCCACTCATTGCCGATCGCATACGACGCGACGACAAGCCTTTATAATTCAAGCCGTCTTGATCATTGCCGCGATTATGCGTTGGCGCATTCCGGCCCGGCAAGGAAAAAGGACTGTCACTTTTGTCGCGTCGAAGCCAGCGGACGTCCGGCCGGCTTCCGTTTGTGACGGGACGATTTACCGTGCCTCATCGACGATGGAAACCTATGCTCCATCGTTCACCTGGGGTCACTGGTCTCTTGGTCGTAGTGATGTTGTGCTGTGCGCCGCGGGTCAGCCATTACAACAATGCCGGGCTCGACGACGATATTCCGGTGCCGATCTTGATCGATCGTGCCGCGCGATTGAGCGAACGATCGGGCGCCGCCGCAATGATCCGCGTCAACAATTCGCCGTTCGGCGATTTGCGTGACCCGAGGCCCGCCGGTCGAAATGTGTCGAGGCGACGCCTGTCGTGAGGCGGTCATCCCTGCTGCCGGGCAAGCTGTTCGGCCAGTCGATGACCGCGACATCCGGCGGCGCCGCGAGAAGGGCACGATCTCTGACCTGTCCGGCGCGGCAGATCGTCCGGGCCCGCCTGTCGGGAAGCGGTTCCAGGACCGTGCTCTCGTCATTTTGACCGATCTCGGAGGGGCTAAAATCAAGGTTAGCGGGCGAATGGCACCCATGAAAGGTAATTAGAGACCGTCAATAACCGATTCGCGACTCGCAATGTCAGTCCTGACGCCCTAAATCGCCAAACCGAGGCCCGACGGCCCACCGGAACGAAGCCCGAAGCAACGGCATTACCGGGAGAACAGCGGAACAAGGCGTCTAGTCAATATGATGGATCAGCAGAACATCGCGGCTGTGCGGCCCATGTCCGCCGATCCCGCTGTCGCCCTGGCGAAGGCGCTGGGCCAATGGCCCAACCCAAAGCCGTCCAGGATCAAGCTCGACGCTCCCGCCGCCATCAAGACCTCGGTCGAAGACCTGGCGCGCGATCTCGGCCTGCGGCTCGGCGACCAGAACGAGCTGACCATCCGCCGGGTCAAGCGCGGCAAGACCTATTCGTTCGTTCGCGCCAATGGCTCGCGCGTCCGCGACGCCCGCACCATCCGCCGGCTGCACGCGATGGCGATGCCGCCGGCCTATCGCCGGGTGCGCTACTCCACCGATCCGAACACGCATCTGCAAGCGGTCGGCCTCGATGCGGCCGGGCGGCTGCAATATCGCTATCACGCCGATTGGGAGAAGGTCCGCGAGCAGCGCAAGGCGCATCGTCTGGGCAAGCTGGTGGCCGCGCTGCCGAAGATCCGGCGCAAGGTCTCGGCGTTCCTGTCCGGCGACGAGCCGACGCGCGAGTTCGCGCTGTCGGCGGTGATCGAGCTGATCGCGCGCACCGCGATCCGGCCCGGCAACGAATCCTATGCCCGTCTCAACGGCACCCGCGGTGCCACCACGCTTTTGAAGTCCAACGTCACGCTGGAAGACGACAGTCTGGTGCTGACCTTCAAGGCCAAGGGCGGCAAGGCAGTGCGCAAGGAATGCGACGCGGCCAAGCTGGTGCGCGCGATCGGCATTCTGCGCGACGTCCCGGGCAAGCGCATGTTTCAGTATTACGACCGCTCCGGCGTCGTCCGCGCCGCCTCGACCACCGCGGTGAACGCGTTCCTGCGCGAGCTCGCCGGCATCAAGATCTCGCTGAAGGATTTCCGTACCCTGATGGCGTCGGCCGTCGTGGTGGAATCGCTCTCGCGGATCACGCCGGCCGCCAGCCAGCGCGGCCGCAAGCGCCAGGTGCTGGACGCGATCCGCGCCGCCGCCGACCAGCTCTCCAACACCCCGGCGATCTGCCGCAAGAGCTATGTCCACGACACCATCGTCACCGCCTTCGAGGACGGCATCCTCGAACGCTTCGCCGCGACGATGGGTGGCTACCGCACCCAAAGCAAGCGCGAGCAGCTGCTGGCGCAGGTGGTGATGGCGGCGGGGGCGTAATTCTCCGTCGTCCCGGCCTTCGCAGGGACGACGACAGAGAACGCTACAGCCCGCCCATCTTGCAGACGTACTTCCATTCCTCAGGGGTCACCGGCTGCACCGAGAGCCGCGAATATTTCACCAGCGCCATGTCGGCGAGTTTCTTGTCGGCCTTGATCGCGGCCATCGTCACCGGCGTCTTCAGCGGCTTGTCGGCCTTGATGTCGACGCAGACGAACTTGACGGTCTTGTCGGTCGGATCCGGATAGGCTTCCTTGATGATCTCGGCGATGCCGACGATCTCCTTGCCTTCATTGGAATGATAGAAGAACGCCTTGTCGCCCTTCTTCATGTTGACCAGGTTCTGCCGCGCCGTGAAGTTGCGCACGCCGGTCCAGGCTTCACCCTTCGCGCCCTTGGCGACCTGCTGGTCCCACGACCAGACCGACGGTTCGGATTTCACCAGCCAGTAATTCATCGCGACTCACCCCGTTCCTGAACGCCGATTGCGCGGCAATCTACAGGCAGGCGGATGCCAGCGACAAGCGCGCTCACTGCTTCAGATACCGATCGAAGAATTTGGCGATGTCGGTGAACGCCTCCTTCGTCTCGGGCGCATCGATGTTCATCTGGTACTGCGCGTGCGACTGCCCCTCATAGACATTGAGATCGGCAATCACGCCGGCGCGGCGCAGTTTGCGATGGGTGCGAACCGTGTTGCTGAGGAACAGGTCGCGTGTGCCCGAGGTCAGGATGGTCGGCGGAAAGCCTTTGAAGTCGCCATAGATCGGCGAAATGTAGGGATTCTTCAGGCTGGTCCCGTTGGCGTAAAGCCTGGCCGCGCGGCCGAGCCAGCCGTCCCAGGTCACCAGCACATTGTCGACCCATTCATTGCTGGCGTAGCTGTCGCCGATCTTGTCGATATCGGACCATGGCGTGCCCGGCGCGATCGCGGCCGGCAGCGGCAGCTTCTCGTCCTTCGCCCGCAACACCATTGCCAGCGTCATCGCGCCGCCCGTCGAGGTGCCGAAGATCGCCAGCCGGCGGTGCTCGTGCGACTTCAGGACTTCCTTCCACACCGCCATCGCGTCGTCCATCGCGGCCGGATAGGGGAAGTCCGGCGGCATCCGGTAGTCCACCGAGATCACCTTGTAGCCGCCGAAACCGGCCATCATGATCGCTTCCGGCAGCGCCGCTTCGCCGGGGCCGAATACATAGCCGCCGCCGTGCACGTGGATCAGCAGACGCCGCCGGTTCTCGAGCGCGATCTTGTTCGGCGTCACGACGTAGCAGTGCACGCCGGCGATCCTTGTTTCCTCGACCTTGACGCCGAGCTTCGCCTTCATCGCCGGAATACCCGCGATGGCGAGCTTGGCGCGGCGATCGATCAGCTCCTTCCATTCCGCAGGCGTCTTCGGATCGGCGTTGAAGTGCGGCGGATAGGGCGTGCCGATCATCGCCTGCATTTCGGGAGAAACATCGGCGGAGGGATTGCCGATCGACTTGAGCGGCGCGACCCGCTTGCCGTTGTCGGCATTGGCGGCGGCTTCGCTTTTGGCGAGCTCGTCATAGGAGGCGGCGGTTTGGGCTTGAGCGGCGGCGGATGAGACGGCGAGGGCGAATGCGATGCAGATCGGAACGATGGCGCGTTGCGGTTGACGCATGTGTTTTCCCTTGGGATCCATTGCTCGACTGCTCAGACCGGGATCCGACGGTTCGCCGCCACGCTAGTACGGCGCGCGCGGATCGTGAAGCTCCACCTCGCGCACCTGTGACGCGCGTTACTCGGCCTTGAATGGCCGCGTCAGCAGGCCCTCGATCGCCGCGTCGATCGTCAGCCGGTCGCTCAGGATCGCGGCTACCGCGTTCGACACCGGCATGTCGACCTTCTGCGCCGCGGCGAGCTCGCACAGCACCGGTGCGGTGAACGCGCCTTCGGCGAGCTTGCCGACCGGCGCTGCTTCACCGCGTCCGAGCGCAAGGCCGAGCGAAAAATTGCGCGACTGCGCGGTCGAACAGCTGAGCAGCAGATCGCCCAATCCCGACAGGCCGGCGAGGGTCTCGGTGCGGGCGCCGCAGGCGCGGCCCAATCGCGCGAGCTCGCTGAAGCCGCGCGTGGTCAGTGCGGCAAGCGCCGAGGCGCCGAGATTCCGGCCGACGACAATGCCGGCGGCGATCGCCAGCACATTCTTGGCCGCGCCGCCGATCTCGACGCCGCGCACATCGGTGGAGTGATAGGGCCGGAAGGTCGCCGAGCCGAGTGCCTGCACCAGCGCCCTCGCCAATGCCTCATCCTTCGTGGCCAGCGTCACTGCCGTCGGCAGTCCGCGCGCGACGTCGTCGGCAAAGCTCGGTCCCGACAGGATCGCAGGTGTGGCGCGCGGCGCGGCCTCAGCGATCACCTCGGTCATGAATTTGTGCGTGCCGTGCTCGATGCCCTTGGCGCAGGCGATGACAGGCGTGTCGGACTTGAGATGTGGTGCAAGATGGCTGACCGCCGCGCGCAAATGCTGCGCAGGGGTGACGGCCAGGATGATGTCCGCGCGCGCTGCAGCGGCGATATCCGATGTCACCGCGATACCTGAATAGAGCTGCACACCGGCCAGCTTCGGATTGACTCGCGTCGCCTCGATCTGCGCAGCGTGTTCGGCATTGCGCGCATACAGCGTCACCTTGCGCCCGGCGCGTGCCGCGACCTCGGCCAATGCCGTGCCCCAGGCGCCGGCACCGATCACGCTGACTGAGCTATGCGCGGGCATCAAAAACCCTCAGTTCAATATCCGGCGCGGCTGTTGGCGTGGCCGGCCGGCGCCTTGGCGTTGGCATCGAGCAGCCAGCGCGCGCGCGGCGGTGCTTCCATCGTGTCGGTGAGGCCGAGCGCCATCCGCTCGGCGCCGGCCCAGGCGATCATGGCGCCGTTGTCGGTGCAGAGCGCCGGCGGCGGGATGATCAGCGTGGTCTGCGCTTTCGCCGCGACATCCTGCAGCGCGCTGCGGATCGCATGGTTGGCGGCAACGCCGCCGGCCGCGACCAGCGCGCGCGGTGTGCCGAACCGCTCCTCGAACAACCTCAGTCCGACGGTCAGCCGGTCCGCGGTCGCTTCGAGCACCGCGGCCTGGAAGCTCGCGCAGAGATCGCTGATGTCCTGCGGTTCCAGGGGCTCCAGCCGGCTCGCTTCATTGCGCACCGCGGTCTTCAATCCCGACAGCGAGAAGTTCGCGTCCGGACGGCCGAGCATCGGGCGGGGAAAGGCAAACCGCGTCGGGTCGCCGCCGGCTGCCGCGCGCTCGACCTCCGGTCCGCCGGGATAGGGCAGCGACAGCATCTTCGCCACCTTGTCGAACGCCTCGCCCATCGCGTCGTCGACCGTGGTGCCGAGCCGCACATATTCACCGACGCCGACCACGGCGACGATCTGGGTGTGGCCGCCCGAGGCCAAGAACAGGCAATAGGGAAACGCCAGCGCGCAGGTCAGCCGCGGCGTCAGCGCGTGCGCCTCGAGATGGTTCACCGCGATCAGTGGCGTGTCATGCACCATCGCGATCGCCTTCGCGGTGGTGAGGCCGACGATCACGCCGCCGATCAGGCCGGGGCCGGCGGCTGCCGCGACCGCCGACAATTGTCCGTAGCCGACGCCGGCCTCCTTCATCGCGCTGTCGACGATCCCGTCGAGCAGGTCGACATGGGCGCGCGCCGCGATCTCCGGCACCACGCCGCCGAAGCGGGCGTGCTCGTCGGTCTGCGAGCGCACCACGTTGGAGAGGATTCTCGCCTGTCCGTCAGCCTGGCGCTCCACCACGGCGGCTGCGGTTTCATCGCAGGTGGTCTCGATCCCCAGCACCAGCATCGGTGGTTCGTGTCCCAATTTCGGCCCTTGTGCTACCAGCATGATCCGGACGGGCCGGAACCGTTTCCGGCGGGATCATGTTCATCAAAATGTCCCCTCCGGGGTAGCATTGCGAGGTCTGAAAGTGCAATCGGTCGGCCAGGTCCAATTTGCAAGGTCCAATTTCGCAAGGCTGGAGGCCTGACCTCGTGACCATCCTTGTCACACGACCGCATCCGGACAGTGACGCGACGCTTGCGGCGCTGCGCCAGCGCGGCTTTGAGGCCCTCGCGGCACCGGTGCTGCGCTTCGAGCCGCTGCCGTTCCATGACGACGATGCGGACTACGACGCCGTGGTCCTGACCAGCGCCAATGCGCTGCGCGCGCTCGATCTCGCGGCCAGCCGGCTGTTGCGGCTGCCGCTGTTCGCGGTCGGGGCGCACACCGCCGATGCCGCGCGCGCCGCGGGCTTTGACAAGGTGATCGTGGCCAAGGGGGATGCGGTGAGCCTGCGCGATCTCGTGTTGGCGCGGGTCAAGGCCGGCGAACTCGAGGCGTCGGCCACGTTGCTCTATCTCGCCGGCGCCGACCTCTCGCGCGATCTCGCCGGCGAACTCAGTGAAAGGGGATTGAGCGTGGTCACCCAAACCACCTACCGGATGGCGCCGGTGGCCGCCTTCCCGAGGGAGGTCAGCGACGCCTTCATGGCGAACCGGATCACGGCGGTGCTGCATTATTCCCGCCGCAGCGCGCAGGCGTTCCTCGACGCTATCCGGGCCGACGGCATCGAGATCTCGGCGCTGGCTTTGCCGCAATGCTGCATCTCGGCGGCGGTCGCCTCCGTGCTCCATGACGCCGGCGCGACCAAGGTGGTGGTGGCGGCGCGGCCGGATGAGGCCGCCCTGCTGGAGGCGCTCGGCCGCGCGATGCGGCCGTGACTGGATTAATTCTTTCGTCTGACCATGATGTTAGGCAATGCTCCGTTTTTCGGATCGTGCTCTAAGAACTGGCGCCGATTCTGCTACAATGTGCGGCCAATAGTTTTGAGGACCCTCTGCGATGGCTGAAGAAAGGCCCGACGACACAGGACCTTCGCCGGATTCCCGGCCCAAGCGCGCGCCGCCGACCATCGATCTTCAGGCGACCGAGATCTCGAGCAGCGAGCCGGCAAAGACCGAGGGGGCCGAGGAAGCGGCCAAAGAAACCGCCAAGGACGCGAAGGATACCGGCAAGCCGTCTGTGGACGCGGCAGCCCTTGGGGTGGAGCCCCAGGCCGATGCCGCGCCTCAAGCGGAGTCGCAGGGCGAGACCGCTGCCGTGGCGCCGGACGCCGAGCCTGCTCGGCCGGTGTCGCCCTGGGTGGTGGCGCCGCTGTCGGGCGCCGTCGCAGCAGCCCTTGTGATTGGGGTCGGCTGGCTACTCGGTTGGCCCGCGGTGCAGCAGCCCTCCGCGGCGCAGCCCGGTGCTGCTGCGGTCGACGAACTTGGCACCCGCGTCAGCGCGCTGGAATCGAAGGCCAGCCGGCCGCTCGCCGCGGCCGCCGATCCCGCGGCAACCGCGCGGCTCGAGGCGCTCGACAAATCGATCGCCGCGCTGCGCTCCGAACTCGCCGCAGCGCGCGCGCAATCCGACAAGCTTGCCGCTGCCGTCAATGACGCCAAGGCCGCGCCGCGCGACGGCGCTGCGCCCGACATCTCCGGCATCACCGCGCGCATCGACAAGGTCGAGGGCGCATTGAAGGCGCAGGGCGCTGCGATCGCCAAGCAGGACAACAAGATCGCCGACACCAAGGCCGAGGCGAAGGCGGACGATGTGCCGCTGCGCCGCGTGGTCGCGGCATCGCTGCTCGATGGCGCGGTTCGTCATGGCGATCCCTATGCCAGCGCACTCGAGGCCGCGAAGTCGCTCTCGGATGATGCCGCGGTGTTGAAGCCGCTCGAGACGTTTGCGACGTCGGGTGTGCCGAACCCGGCCGCGCTGTGCCGTGAGCTGATCGAGATCGTGCCGCAGCTCGCGCCGCCGGCGCCGGAAGCTGCGGCGGCGAATGCGGGGCTGGTCGATCGTTTGCAGGCCGGTGCCTCCAAGCTGATCCGCATCGAGCGCGCCGATGGCACCGGGACCGATCGCAGCAGCATCGTCGCGCGCCTGACATCGGCCGCCGTGCATAATGATCTCGCATTGACCGAGCGTGAATTGAAGTCGCTGCCGCCGGCTGATCGCACTGCGGCGCAGGCCTGGCTCACCAAGGTGGACGCGCGCCGCGCCGCGCTCGACGCGTCGCGGAAATTTGCCGACAACGCCATGGCGGCGCTCGCCACGGTCAATCAATAGCTTCTTGCAATAGGTTCTTGATGATCCGGATCATTCTGTTCCTGCTGCTGATCGCGCTCGCTGCAGCGGGTGCGGCCTGGTTGGCCGATCAGCCCGGCGATCTCGTGTTGAATTGGGGCGGCCTGCGGCTGACGTCGAAGCAGCCGATGTATCTGCTCGGCCTCCTCATCATCGTTGCGATGGTCGCGGGTGTCATCCTGCGCGGGCTATGGAAGATCCCGGGCCACATCCGCCGCGGCCGGCGCGAGCGGCGCCAGGCGCGCGGGCGTCACGCCATCACGCAAGGCCTGCTCGCGATCGGGCATGGCGATTCATCGGCGGCGCGCGCCCATGCCGAGACGGCGCGGCGCCACGCCGGCGGCGATCCGCTGGCGCTGCTGCTGCATGCGCAATCGGCGCAGCTCGACGGCGACCGCGACGGCGCGCAGCGCGCCTTCCGCGCCATGGCCGAGCGCGCCGACACGCGGCTGCTCGGCCTGCGCGGCCTGTTCATCGAGGCGCAGCGCGCCGACGATCCGGTGGCGGCCGTGATGATCGCCGAAGAGGCGCTGAAAATGTCGCCGTCGTCGTCATGGGCGTCGCATGCGGTGCTCGGCTTCTGCTGCGCCAAGGGCGATTGGGCCGGCGCGCTGACGATCATCGACAACAATCAGTCGGCCGGGCTGATCGACAAGGCGACCTATCGGCGACAGCGCGGCGTGCTGCTGACGGCGCGCGCGCTGGAGTTCGAGACCATCGACCGCGACCTGTCGCGGTCGAGCGCGATGGAAGCGCTGAAGCTGGCTCCGACCTTGATTCCGGCCGCGGTGCTCGCCGCGAAGTTCGAGAGCGAGGCGCATCAGGTGCGCCGCGCGATGCGTATCGTCGAGACCGCTTGGCTCGTGCAGCCGCATCCCGATCTTGCCGATGCCTATTCGCATGTCCGGCTCGGCGATGCCGCGCGGCAGCGGCTGGTGCGGGTCGAGACGCTGGCGGCGAAGACGCCGGGCCATATCGAGGGCGCACTGGCGATCGCGCGCGCCGCGATCGATGCCGCCGAGTTCGCCAAAGCGCGTGCGGCGCTGGAGCCGTTCATTGCGGCGCCGACGCAGCGCGTCGCGCTGTTGATGGCCGAGATCGAGCGCACCGAGCATGGCGACAGCGGCCGGGCACGGGCCTGGACCGTGCGCGCGGTGCGCGCGCTGCACGATCCGGTGTGGACCGCGGACGGCTATGTCTCCGACCGCTGGCGTCCAGTGTCGCCGGTCACCGGCCGTCTCGATGCCTTCCAGTGGCAGACCCCGGTCGCGGCGCTGCCGTCCGACAAGGGCCATGCGATCGAGCCCTCGCCGTTTGAGGAGGCGATGCTGGCGCCGCGCCGGGTAGAGCCGCCCAAGGAGCTGGCCGGCGTGCCGGAGGCAGCCAAGCCGCCGGAGGCCGTCAGGCCGTTTGAGCCGGTCGAGGTGAAGCCGGCCGAGATCAAGCCCGCGGAGCCGGCCGCCCCGGCCGCACAGGATAACGCTCCGCTGCCGGTGGCCGTTGAGCCCGAGCCGGCCCCGCCCGAATCTGCCGAGCCTGCTCTGCCGCCAGCAGCCGCCGAACCGGCGCCGCCGGCCCCGGCGCCCTTGTTCCGCCCCCGGACCGACCTGCCCAAGGCGGCGCCGGCGCCGATTCCGGCCGTGATCCCGATCGTCCGGGCCCCCGACGACCCCGGGGTCGACGAGGATGGCCCGGTCGATGAATTTGCGGAACAAATCGGCCCGCCCAAGGCCCAGGCGGGCGGTTGGCGCGGATTTCTGTCACGTTTGGGAAGCTAATTCGCGGTTAGATAACCGCTGGGCGGTTAAATACCCGCGTCATCTTGCCAATCGGGGTCATGCCCGATATCAGGTGGCACGCGTTGTCAGGCAGTTGCCGAACGGTTCGCCGCAATAGCTCAGTTGGTAGAGCACGTCATTCGTAATGACGGGGTCGGGGGTTCGAGTCCCTCTTGCGGCACCAGTTTTCAGAACATCTCCGCCTAAATCCGCACCCCGCACAGTCCGCTCATGATCGCAATCGCGATCATTCCGCCTGCCACGAGCCCGGCCGCCCAGATCCGGTTGGCGAGCGTGATGGTCACACCATGCGCGAGCAGGACGCCGCGCAATCCTGATGCGAGATGCGCGAGGACGAAGAACACGCCGAGCACGTAGTGCGGCACCAGGCGAATGCTCCAGGCGTCGTGGATCAGGCCGGTCGGTGCACCCGATGCCCAGGCCCAGTTGGTGTCGATGTGGTGCACGGCCCGCGCCGAGACCAATGCCGAATTCAGATGGGTGACGATGAATGCGGCGAGGTAGACGCCGGAGCCGATCTGAAACACACGGTACGCATCGGCAGGAAGCGCGCTCCCGCGCCAGGCGAGCCGCACGCCGATGGCGACCTGCAACAGCATCAGGCTGATGAAGATGGGCTCGATCACGGGCGATCGATAGACCGTGCGCCCCAGCTTCATCACGCCGGCATGCACTTCGGGTCCGAGCAGGCCCAGCAGGTGATTGGTGAGGTGAAACGCGACGTACAGGAGAATCACGGCCGCGGCCACGCCATGCACGACGCGCCATCTGGCGATGGAGGGCGCAATCGCGGTCGATGTCGCCGCCGGTTCCTGCTCGCTGCCGAGCAGCAGGTAGAGACAAGCGGCGAGCCAACTCGCGATCCAAAACAGCTCGTCGCTGAAAGAGATGTGCAGCAGTCCGAGACCGACGCCGGTCAGCACGAACAGTGGCGGCGCAGCGATGCTGACATAGGCGAGGCGCCGCGCGCGCAGCTCGAACGACGACGGTGCGGCCTTGGTGAGCCGCCAGGCGCAGACGAGTCCCAGCAACGGTGTGGCCGTCGCGGCGAACAGGCAGAGCGCCGCGAGGACCAGCCGCGCAGCCGAGATCTGGCCGCTCGCCGGAGAAACGGCGAGGTGAAATGCATCCAGCAGGAACGGATAGGCCATCGCGGCGGCCGCCGGGGCCAGCCAGCGGAGTTTTTCGGCGGTCGTATTCGCCAGGCCGTTGTCGCTGGTCCGAATGCGACCTTGTTCCAATGCACTCACGGAGTTTCTCCGGTGTTCGGGCATCGCGCGCAAAGGAGAAGGCCAAACCGCCGAATCTATTCCCGAGCCTGCTCGGAGGCCCTGCACACAAGCCTGTGCGGCCAACGCTGGTGCGGGCAAGCGGCGTTGCGCCGAGACCTTGTCTCAAGGCGCATGACCGTACAGCAATGTGAGGTGATCCATAGGACCAAGTTTCAACAATCCGACTGGACCAACCGTCGGCTTCCTCACCGGGAGCGGAAGATGGCTCCAGTCATTGCTTCGCGTTCACAAGCGATTCAATGCGCCGTGATTGCACGATGGCATCGCCGAGATCGACGAACGCCGCCAGATCCCGAGGTGCCGCCGCCAGGCCAAGTCCGTCGGCATCACCGGAACGGGGAGCCCATATCGCGCGGCTCTCCAAAAGATAGACGCCGTAAGCCGCTTCGATCCCGATGTAGGCGTTGGTCCTCAGTTCTTCCTGGATCGAGTAAGCCGCCAGCGCGGCGTTGGTGGCAATCGATGTCTCGATCAGGGCTTTTCGATACCCGGGGCGGTGCACCACACTTGGCCCGAACGTGGCGACCAGCTTCCTCTCGGACGTCTGGACCACGACCAGCGCCCCGTCAAGGATGCTGCGGAGCGAAGGCTTGGTCGCGAGCGGCAAATATTCACGCGGATTGAGGAAGACGTTGACGGCTGTCGTGAGCGCGCCGCATCCGCTGTGGCCGAGCACGACGATGAGCTTGAGGCTGCCGCCAAGATTCTCGACGGCGTATTTGAGGCTTCCAAGCACCTCAATTCCGAGCCCGTTGCCCGCGACGCGGACCACGAACAGGTCATTGGGCCCTTCATTGAAAATGAGTTCGACGGGCACGCGGGCGTCGGAGCAGCCGAGCACGGCTGCGAACGGTTTTTGCTTCGGCACGGCGCTGCCGGCCGGCAGGCCCAGGTCGCGCAGATCGACCGGGATGATCTGCTGGACTCCGCTCGCTTCCTCATCGTGGTCAAGGAGTGTGGCGAAGCTTTTGTTGCCCTGCTCCAGACGGAGCAAAGCCGATTGACTGTCCGGCGGGGTCGGCCGGATCGCGACATCGTCGTTGCGGTAGCGATACGTGATATCGAAGGTCTTCATGGTGGCCGCGCTATGCTGGGACCGTTCGGGCAAGCAAATGCCACTAGGACAGCAAACAGGGACCTGCGATCCGATTGAAAGGCCCATCGGGAGGCCGCCATTGATCCAGATCAAGACTGTGTCGGGCGATCACGGGGAGCTGAAGACAGTCACGATGGCTGCGTGAAGCAGCTCACATAGCCGATCCTGCGGCGTCGCTAGTCTCCGGGCCACCCACGGGAGAACAACAATGCGCAAACTCACCCTGATCGCGGCCATGGTTTTGGCCTCCGCGTCCGCGCAGGCCGGCGAACGAAGCCTGTCGTTGGGCGGGGCCGCGTCGCTACCGGCAGCCGCATCGAATTCGGTCACGACGGCGGGGAAGTCTGCTGATGCGCCGGTGGCGCCGGCCGTCGAAGTGCCGCCGAAGCCACCGGAGGCGCCGAAATATGTCGAGCGCACAGCGCCGGTCGCCGCGCCACAGCCGCAAGTCCCGCCTGCCGTGCAGCAGGCGCCAGTGCAGCAGGCCAATGTCCAGCCGTCAGCGACGCCAGACGCAAGACCGACGTCGGACCAGCCCACGACCGCACACCGGTCAAGCCATCGCCGCCACGCAGGACGCTGGACCGAGGGCCGCATCATCGGCGAGCTGCATAGCTACGGGATCTATTGGTAGCCATCACCGGCTACTGTGCATGGGGTTGTTTTCGATATTTTGGTGAGAGCCCGCGCCCCGCCGGGCGCGATGGCGCCCTTGAAGACGCATGGGTTGCGCCACAAACGAAAGCGCCCCTGGACCGGATCCAGGGGCGCTTTGCGTTTGATGTGTTCGATGCGTTGGCTGCGCTAATCCGCGATGGTCTGCACGACGTTGCCGATCGGCCGGCCCGTTGCGATCGGTTTCTCGGTCTTCGCCATCATCGCGTCGTATTCCGGCAGCGTCTCGATCTGGGTCTTGGCCTTCATCCAGACCACCTTGTAGCCGCCCGCCTTCAGCTTGCGCAGCAGCGTCGGCAGCGCCTGCGCGGTGTGCTTCTGCAGATCGTGCATCAGGATGATGCCCTTGTGCTCCTTGTCGAGCTTGGTCATCACGTTGTTGATCACCTCGTCGGAGCTCTTCGATTTGAAGTCGTTGGAATCGACGTCGACCGAGAACATCGCGATGTTGCGGGTGCCGAGATAGGCCGTGGTCGCCGGCGTATGCGCCAGCGCTGGGAAGCGGAAGAACGGGGCGGGGTTAGTGCCCAGCGCCATCTTCACCGCGCTAAAGCCCTTCTCGATCTCGTCCTTGGCCTGCTGCTCGGTGATCTTCTTGCTCGCCAGATGCGCATGCGACCAGGTATGTGCGCCGATGGTATGGCCGGCGGCGGCGACCTGACGCAGGATGTCCGGGTGATAGGTGGTGTGCAGGCCGATCGGGAAGAACACCGCCTTGGTGCACTCGTCCGCCAGCGCCTTGAGCACCGCGGGCGTGGTCGGCCACGGACCGTCGTCGAAGGTCAGCACGACCTCATGGTCGGTCAGGAAGTCATATTGCTTGTACTGCAGGAAGCCGAAGCCCGGGCCGCCCGTGGTGTCGACCACGACGGTGCGGCTGATGCCGAGCGCATCGGGATTGTTGCATTTGGGCGCTGCCGCGACAGGTGCCGGCATCGGCGCCGGTGCGGGGGCGGCGGCCGGGGCTGCCGCCTGGGTGGCGTCGGCGCGCTTCGACAGCGCGGCGGTCGTCTCGACATCATCCTTGGCGGCCTGCTTTGCCGCGGCCGCTGGAAGAGGATCGGCCTTCGCTGCGGCAGTTGTCTGAGGAGGTGCCGCGTCGGCACGCGGGGAGGAGGTCCAGAACCACACGCCGGCGATCACGATCGCCGCTACAACACTGGCCAGCATCAGGCCCAACGCACTACGCATCGCTACACACTCTCTCGGAACTTAAGGATACGCCACAGCCGTAACGAGCGATTAATGCCAACAAGGTCTTAACGCGGTCCCAACAGGGCGCCGGAACGACAAGAAAAAGTGCGGCTTACGCGTGCGTGATCACCATCACAGTGTGCTGGCTCGCGCCCGTGCAGGATCGGAGCCATCAAACAACGGGCCCCGCCATTTGCGGTGCCGATGGGAGCCGATCATGACCACCATCTCCGGAAACCGGCATCACGTCCGCAGGGTCAGCGTCGCGCTGGCTGTCGCGGCCACGGTGTCCGTGCTGACGTCGACCGCGAGCTTTGCGTTCAGCGCCGAGGCGCAGCAGATGTGCACGGGCGACGCGTTCCGCCTGTGCAGCGCGGAGATCCCGAACATCCCCAAAATCACCGCCTGCATGGTCAGGAATCGTTCCCAGCTGACCAGCGGCTGCCGCGTCGTGCTGGACCGCGACCTTGCCGCGCAGCGCCGGGCGGCCGCCGAGTGATTTGCGGCAGGCCCGGCCCGGATGGTCACCTCAGGCCGGAACCGATCAACTCGCCCCGCCGTTTCAAGCTTCTTCGCGACCCTGAAACGCTATAGAACCAGCGTTCTGTTCCTTAGAGGCTTTGAGAGATGACCCGATTTCTGTTCGCCGTCGTACCATTGGTTCTGTTGGCGTCGGCCGCCTCGGCACAGCAGCAGGGGCGTGATGCCTGCTCCCGCGATGCTTCGCGGTTCTGCCGTGCCCATCTCAGCGAGGGCGATCAGGTCGTGCTGGCCTGCCTGAAGGAGCATCGCAGCCGCCTCAGCAAGGCCTGCCTGCAGACGCTCATCGATAACGGGCAGTAATACGTTTCGCTACGTACTGCTCCCCGCTGCGGTCGCGACCACCGGGATCACCTCCTTGGCGGCGCGGTCCGGGGTCTCGTCCTTCCAGCGCACCGAGCCGAACGGGCGCTCCAGCATCCGGCGCACCCGGATCGGTTCGGCACCGATGTGAAAGTCGGCCGCCTTCTGATGCAGCTCGCGCTCGATCTGGGTGGCGCGGTTGCGCTGGCGAAGGAAATCGAGCCAGGTCGGGCAATGATAGCGCTCGGTCCACAGTTCGGGATCGGCAATGTCGCGCGCGATCGACCAGCCATAGGCGCCGTTGCGCTGGCGGCTGAGCTGCACGTCCTGCATCACATTGTGGAAGGCGCGGGCGTTGTCCTGCGCCACCCGGTATTCGATCTCGACCACCAGGGGTCCACTGCGCCCGGTCAGTTGCAACCGCACCTCGGGATCGGCCAGCATATCGGTGGCGTCCTCGTTGCGCGCACCGATCGGCGGCATCCTGAGCCAGATGCCGAGCACCGGCGACAGCAGCATCAGACCGGCGGAGATCAACAGCGCCATCTCGACGCCGCCGACGTCCGTGATGCGGCCCCAGCACCAGCTGCCGATCGCAATGCCGCCGGCGATCGAGGCCTGAAACGCCGCCAGCGAACGGCCCGCGACCCAGCGCGGTGCCGAGAGCTGCACGCCGATATTGAACAGCGCGATCGCGAGCATCCACACCGCGCCGGCAACCACCAGGGCTGCGGCAGTGATCACCGGCTGCCTGCTCACGGCCACGGCCGCGATCGCAGCGCCCATCGTCAACGCACAGACGCGGATCGCGGCTTCGCCGCTGAGCCGGCTGCGGATCTCGCTGATGTTGAGCGCGCCGATCACCGCGCCCATGCCGAAGGCGCCGAGCATGATGCCGTAGGTCTGCGCACCGCCATGCAAGAGGTCGCGCGCCACCAGCGGCATCAGCGCCGAGACCGAGCCGCCGATGATGCCGGTTACCATGGTGCGGGTCAGCACGATCCTGATCGACGGCGAATTGGTGATGTAGCGCACGCCGGAGACGATGGCGCGGTTCAGCCGCTCGCGCGGCAGCCGCGACGGCTCGCTGACGCGATTCCACAGGAACAGCACGACGAGCAGCGGCAGATACAGCACCGCATTGGCGGCGAATGCCGCGACGGCGCCCGCGGAGGCTACCACGATGCCGCCGATCGCAGGACCGAAGCTGCGTGCGATGTTGTAGCTGATGCCGTTCAGCGCGACCGCGGCGGGCAGCGTCTCCGACGGCACCTGCTCGCTGACCGAGGATTGCCAGGCCGGGCCGAACAGCGCCATGCCGCTGCCGACCACGAAACACAGCGCGAGCAGGATGTTCGGCGTGACCAGATTGAGCCAGGCCAGCACCGTCAGCGTGGTGGCGCCGGAAAGCGCGATCATAAGCGACACCAGCGCCACGACGCGGCGGTCATGCATGTCGGCGATGGCGCCGGCCGGCATCGCGATCAGCATGACAGGCAGCATCAGCGCGGTCTGCACCAGCGCGACCTTGTCGGCCTCGGCGGTCATCTGGGTCATCGCCCAGGCGGCGCCGACGCCCTGGATCAGGATGCCGAGATTGGAGAGCAGGCTGGCGAGCCAGATCCGCCTGAAGATGGAATGCCGCAACGGTGCGGTGATACTGTCGGTGCGCGTCGGCAGTTCGGTCATATCCGGTTCCGTGAGACCTGCTATGGCTTGCTGATGATTCCGGCAGCATCAACTGATGCCTGCGAAAAGCGTGTCCTGTCCAGCAATTCCCGGAACAAGGCACAGCTAAAGGCCTGAAAGACTTGAGGAAGGGACAATGGACCTGTCGCGACGAACGATTCTGCTGGGGGCCGGCGCCCTGTCTGTGCTCGGGAGCCGTCTTGGTAGCCCGGCCTTGGCGCAGCCGGCGCCCTCGGCGCAGGGTGCCGATCTGCCGCCGATCCTATTCTTGCACGGCAATGGCGAGCAGGCGCCGCTCTGGGTGACGACGATCTGGCGAATGGAGTCCAACGGCGTCGCGCGCGCGCGGCTGTTCGCGATCAACTTCACCGATCCGCTGGCGCGCACCGACGACAAGGTCGAGCAGGCCAATCACTCCTCGACGGAGGACCAACGTCGCGAACTCGGCGAAGCGATCAGGCAGCTGAAGCAGGCGACCGGCGCCGCCCGCGTTGCGCTGGTCGGCAATTCGCGCGGCGGCAACGCGATCCGCAATTACATCAAGAACGGCGGTGGCGGCGACGTCAGCCATGCCGTGCTGTGCGGCACGCCGAACCACGGCGTCTATGCCTGGGACGACAGGCTCGGCAACGAGTTCAACGGGCGTGGTCCGTTCCTGCGGGGCCTGAACGACGGCGACAGCGAGGTCACCGCGGGCACCGCGTTCCTCACGCTGCGCAGCGATGGGCTCGACAAATTCGCCCAAGGCGACGGCCGCTTCGTCGGCAAGCCAGGGACGCCGACCAACATCACCGCCGACGGTCCGGCCCTGAAGGGTGCCACCAATCTGGTGCTCGGCGCGCTCGATCATCGCGAGACTGCGTATCATCCGCGCGCCTTCCGCGAGATCTACAAGTTCATCGCCGGGCGCGAGCCGTCGCGGATCGACATCGTGCCGGAGACGACCGTGAAGTTGAGCGGCCTCGTCACGGCCACGCCGGGCGGCGTGCCGACCAATCATCCGGTCTCGGGCGCGTCGGTCGACATCTACCATGTCTCGGCAGAAACCGGCGAACGCATCGGCGGACCGCTGCACAGTTCGCAGACCGGCACGGACGGCCGCTGGGGCCCGGCGCAGGTCGATCCCTCCTGGCCGCTCGAATTCGTGCTGACTTCGCCCGATGCGGTGACGACGCACATCTATCGCTCGCCGTTCCCCCGCTCGTCAGACATCGTGCATCTGCGCGCGGCGCGGCCGCTCACGCCCGCCGATGCCGGTGCAGGCGCCATCGTGCTGATGTCGCGGCCGCGTGGTTATTTCGGATTACCGCGAGACATCGTGCTGTTCGACGGCAAGGAGCCGGCGGACATCAAATCGGGCGTGCCGGCCGATGCGGTGACGACATTGCGGCTCGCCGCGGCCGATATCGGCCGTCCGGTCGCCGCGATCTTCAACACCGAGCGCATCGTGATGCGGACCTGGCCGGCATCGGAGAACCGGATTGCGATTGCCGAGCTGACTTATTAGGTCTTGTGAAAGGGTCCGCGCGCCTTCATGGCGCCGGGATCGCGTGGCCGGATCGGCCGTTGCGTGAGGCAGGAAGCGAGGACCATGAGCATAGCCGAAGTCTACGATATCACGGTCACGCGGCGTCCCGTGGTGCCGCCGGCCCCGCCACGCGCGCCCGCCGACATGGGCGCCTTCCAGCGAATGCGAGTGATGCGCAACTCGCCGATCGAGACCTGGGGCCAGCGCGCCTATGAGGACGACATCGTCCAGGGCCGCTTTCTCAACCACTCGAGCTTCATTCTCAACACGCCGGATGCGATCCGCCACGTGCTGGTCGATAATTATGAGAACTACCACCGCACGCCGGCCGGCCTTCGCGTGCTGCGCCCGATGCTGGGCGAAGGATTGCTGATCGCCGAGGGCCGCGCCTGGAAGCATCAGCGCCGCACGCTGGCGCCGGCATTCACGCCGCGCGCGGTGACGACGCTCGAGCCCTACATGATCGCGGCGGTCGACGAGACCATTGCCAAGCTGAAGTCGGCGAGCGGCGGTCCGGTCGATCTGCGCGAGGTGATGCAGCGCATGACGCTGGAGATCGCAGGCCGCACCATGTTCTCGTTCGGCATGGATCGCCACGGCGCCGCGCTGCGCGACTTCGTGATGGAGTATGGCGACACGCTGGCGCGGCCGCACATGCTGGACCTGATACTTCCCTTGAACTGGCCGACCCCGCAGGATTTCCGGCGCGCCCGCTTCCGCAAGCGCTGGACTGCGTTCGTCGGCCAGCTGATGGCCGAGCGCCGCGCCGCCGGCAAGGACGACAACGCGCCGGCGCGCGACCTGTTCGATCTGATGGGTGCCGCGCGCGATCCGGAAACCGGCGAGGCCTTCACTGACGCGCAGCTCGGCGACCAGGTCGCCACCATGATCCTGGCCGGCCACGAGACGACCGCGACCGCGCTGTTCTGGGCGCTCTATCTGCTGGCGCTCGATCCGGAGACTCAGGAGCAGTTGGCAGCAGAAGTCAGGAGCGCGCAAACGTCGGGCGCGCTCGACATCGAGCGGCTGAAATTCACCCGCGCGGTGGTCGACGAAACCATGCGGCTCTATCCGCCGGCATTTCTGATCGCGCGTGCGGCAGGCGGTCCCGACACCATCGCGGGCCGTCCGGTCAGGAAGCATGACGTAATCCTGATCGCGCCGTGGCTGCTGCACCGGCATGAAAAACTGTGGCGCGATCCGAATGCGTTCGTGCCGCAGCGTTTCATGACGGGGACGCCGCCGGATCGCTTCGCCTATCTACCGTTCGGCGTCGGCGCGCGGGTCTGTATCGGCGCGCATTTCGCACTGGTCGAGGCGACGCTCGCGCTTGCGAAGATCATCGGCGCGTTCCGCGTCGCGCTGGCGGACAAGGAACCGGTGTTGCCGATCGGCGTGGTGACGACACAGCCGAATCGCTCCCCGGCATTCACGATCAAGGCGCGCTGATCTTGCGCGGCGGTGTTCCGATGCTCATCTAGACCGTGATGCGATCCTACGGAATCGCATCACGATTTCATCTCCTTATTTGAGCAAGATCTTTTCGGAAAACCGGTCTCCACTTTTCCGGATCATGCTCCAGGGGCTCACCATGAGCGATACGCAGGCCCATTTCGCAGTCCTCAGGCAGACGGCCGATCCGGCCGTCGCCGATGCCTTGCAGCAGCTGATCGCCGATGGTCATGATCGCGAGCTCAACCGCATCAACGCTCTGGAGTTCGCTGATCGTACCGGGCTCGACCAGGAGAAGGTGATCTCCGGCTTTCTGCATGCCTCCCGGCTCGGCCTGTTCGACATGAGCTGGAACGTGCTGTGTCCGGGTTGTGGCGGTGTGCTCGATGCCCACACCACGCTGAAGTCGCTGCGCCATGACGACTATAATTGCGCGCTGTGCGCGGCCGGTTACGAGGCCTCGGTCGACGAGCAGGTCGAGGTTGCCTTCACCGTCAGCCCGCGGGTCCGCCACATCGCCGCGCACGATCCCAACACGCTGCCGATCTGGGAATACTTCCGTCAGATGTTCTGGAGTTCGGGGATCGAGTTCGACGAGAGTTCAGTGTCGACCCTGATCAACGAGGTGACGCTGGAGGGGCTCGAATTGCCGCCCGGCGAGAAGGCGATCCTGTCGCTCAACCTGCCTAACCAGTTCATCATCGTGTTCGAGCCGGTGACGCATTCGGCGCATTTCTTTGCCGTCGAGGGCGAGCCGACCACCGAGCGCCAGCAGTTTTCGATCACGTTCAACAAGTCGCATGCGCCGACCGGCACCTCGACGATGCGGCCCGGGCCGCTGCGGCTCTCGCTGGAGAATCACGCCGACGTTCGCGTGCTGCCTTCGGTGTGGATCGCCGGCGATCCGCTGCACAAGCTGCTCGGCAGACGCAAGCCGATCCTCACGGCGAAGCGGATGCTGTCGAACCAGACCTTCCGCGATGTGTTCAGGGCCGACAACCTCACCGTCGACCAGCGGCTGAAGATCACCGCGCTGACCTTCCTGTTCACCGATCTGAAGGGCTCGACCGCGCTCTACGAGCGGGTCGGAGATCTCGCCGCATTCGATCTGGTGCGCGCGCATTTCCACGCGCTGCTCGAGATCATCGCCTCCGAGCGCGGCGCTGTCGTGAAGACGATCGGCGATGCCGTGATGGCGACCTTCATCCGGCCCGAGCACGCCTTGTCGGCGGGCCTGCGGATGCGGGCGGCGATGAAGCAGCTCAACACCGAGCGCGGCAAGGAAGATCTGATCGTCAAGATCGGCATTCATGAGGGGCCGTGCCTCGCGGTGACGCTGAACGAGCGGCAGGATTATTTCGGCCAGACCGTGAATATCGCAGCCAGGGTACAGAGCCTGTCGACGTCGCAGGAAATCCACCTGACCCAGCCGGTGATGGAATCGGCTGAAGTGGCCGGGATCCTCGACCGTGCTGCGATCAAGCCGATCCAGAAGGAAGCGGCGCTGCGCGGCATTGCCGACAAGCTCGTGGTGTACGAGATACCGTAGTCATATTGCCGACATGTAATGCTTGCCGAAACGTAATGCCGCAGCGGGAACCCGCGCGGATTGCGCCGGTTCTGTTTCCACGCCATATACGTTTCAGCTTCATTCCATAGAGAGAGCGATGCTCGACGGACTCCGCCAATTCATTGCCGATATCGTCTCCCCCGATGCAAAGGCCGACCGCGCTTTCGATGACGGCGACTATCGCCTGGCGGCGACCGCGCTGTTGGTGCACGTCGTGTCGCTCGACGGCGAGCCGACGCCCGCCGAGACGCGCAAGCTGCACAGCCTGATCGAGAGCCGTTTCCAGCTCGATCCCGGCACCGCCGACAAGCTGATCGCCTCCGCCATGCGCGTCGAGGGCGAGGCCGTGGATCTCTATCACTTTACCAGTGTGATCATGCGCTCGGTGAACGAGGAGGGCCGGCTGCGTATCGTCGAGATGATGTGGGAACTGGTCTATGCCGACGGCCAGGTCAGCGAATTCGAGGACAATGTGGTCTGGCGTGCCGCCGATCTGCTCGGCATCTCCTCGCGCGACCGCATCGACCTCAAGCACCGGGTCGCCGAGAAGCAGGCGGCGCTGCCAAAAGGCCCCTGGGGCACCGCGGACGCGGCAATCTGACACAGGCGCCCGCGCAAGCGGATGCATCGTCGCCGGCGTCACGGATGACGAAACTTTAATGTCCGCCGCGATTGTGGGCGATCCGACTGAAAATCTGGCGTTTCACCGCCGAATCAGCCGGTCGCGACTGTCGACAAGCCCATACGCGGCTTGCGTCCCACCGCATGCCTATGCTCTCGTCGCCTCGTTGGGGACCTCACTAGAATTTGCAGTAAGAGTTTGAACGTGACTGAGCGTGTGACGCTGATAACCGGGGCATCGGCGGGCATAGGCACCGAACTGGCGCGCGTGTTTGCATCGAATGGTCATCGCGTGGCGCTGGTGGCACGGCGCGCCGATCGCCTGAAAGCGCTCGCCGACGAGCTCGGGGCCAAGGCAGGCGCGGCGGGCGGCGCGACACCGATCGTGATTCCCTGCGACCTCCAGCAGACTGATGCGGGCGACAAGATCGCCGAGGCCCTGACCGCGGCCGGGGTCGAGGTCGAATATCTCGTCAACAATGCCGGTTTCGGCCTGTTCGGCCTCGCCATCGAGCGCGACCGTGCCGAACAGCTCAACGTGATCAACGTCAACATCCGCGCATTGACCGATTTGACGCTGCGCTTTGCCGATCAGCTGATCCGCAACCGCGGCGGCATCCTCAATCTCGGCTCGATCGCCGGATTCCTGCCGGGTCCCGGCATGGCCGTGTACTACGCCAGCAAGGCCTATGTGCTCTCGTTCTCCGAGGCGCTGCGCTGTGAGCTGGCGCCGAAGGGTGTGCGCGTCACCGTGGTTTGTCCGGGTCCCGTGCCGTCCGAATTCCAGGATCGCGCCGGCTTTGCCCCCGGATTCGATTCGGCGATCCTCGACGTCGCGCCGGCGGAGGTCGCCCGCCAGGCCTATCGCGGCCTGATGGCCAACAAGCGCGCCGTGCTGCCCGGCGCCTTCATCAAGCTGGTGCCGTTCCTGCTCCGGCTGTTTCCGCGCTCCTTCATCCTGACCGCGGTCGGTGGTTTCCAGCTCCGCAAGCGCTAAGCGCTCCTTCATCGCCGTTAAGGCTGTTTCTGGCCCGCGATTTGCTTCGCCTGGGTGTGCGCAAACTCACACGATGTTAACGACCACTTAGCTATGATCGCGCCTTACGTGCCGAAACTTTTGGCAGAGGCCAAACCTTCAAGCAGAGGCAATGTCGTTCCGGTCTGACCAAACCCGTGTCGTGGTGCCCTTCGCGAGCCGAAGGCCGGCCGTGGTCACGCCGGTAGATCGGACCCCGCTGCGGCCGGTGCTGATCGTGCTGCATCAGGAGACATCGACCCCCGGCCGGATCGGCAACGCGCTGCGTGCGATGGGTTACCCCCTCGACATCCGCCGTCCACGCTTCGGCGACGAGCTGCCCGACACGCTCGAGGCGCATGCCGGCGCGGTGATCTTCGGCGGCCCGATGAGCGCCAACGATCCCGACGATTATGTCCGGCGCGAGATCGACTGGATCGCAATCCCCTTGCGTGAGCAGCGCCCGTTCCTCGGCATCTGTCTTGGCGCGCAGATGCTGGCGCGGCAACTCGGCGCCAAGGTTGCACCGCATCCGCAAGGCCGGGTCGAGGTCGGCTACTATCCGGTCAGGCCGACGGCAGCGGGTCGCGCGCTATGCCCGGACTGGCCGGCGCGCGTCTATCACTGGCATGGCGAGGGATTTCAACTGCCCGCCGGCGCTGACCTGCTCGCAGCGGGCGATGATTTTCCGGTGCAGGCGTTCCAGTTCGGCAACGCGTTCGGCCTGCAATTCCATCCCGACGTCACCTACGCGATGATGCATCGCTGGACCGCGCGCGGTTGCGCGCGGATGGATTCGCCGGGCGCGCAGCCGCGTCATCAGCACTTCGCGGAGCGCGCCGTGCACGATGCCGCCGAGCGCGCGTGGCTGACGCATTTCATCGATGGCTGGACCGCGCGCGTGCCGCAGCCGATGATGCTGCAGGCCGCGGAATAGCCGCGCGGCGGAATTTCACGCCGCCTTTTCATTCTGATGGATGTGCTACTCTCGGCTGCCGCGCGGGCCGTATCGCCACGCGTATCAATAACAACAAGGCACAGGGAGATCGCCGTGAGCTATCAACATATCCTCTATGAGGTCAGCGACCGGATCGCGACCATCACGCTCAATCGTCCCGACCGCATGAATGCCTGGACCGCGATCATGGAGCGCGACGTGCGCCACGCGATGGAGGCGGCAGCAAACGACGACGATGTTCGCGTCATTATCTTGACCGGCGCGGGCCGCGGCTTCTGCGCCGGCGCCGACATGGAGGCGTTGCAGGGCATCGATCCCAACGAGGTCCGGCGCGGCGAAAGCATTCCGTTCGACATGAACCGCCGTGCCGACTGGCAGACGCGCTACGCCTATTACCCCGCGATCAAGAAGCCGGTGATCGCGATGCTCAACGGCGCCACCGCCGGCATCGGCCTGGTCCACGCGCTGTATTGCGATCTGCGCTTCGCGGCCGACAGTGCGGTGTTCACCACCGCCTTTGCGCGGCGCGGGCTGATCGCCGAGCATGGCATCAGCTGGATGCTGCCGCGCATTGTCGGCCACGCCAATGCGCTCGATCTGTTGATGTCGGCGCGGCGCGTCTCCGCCGCGGAGGCGCTGCGCATCGGCCTCGTCAACCGGCTCTCATCGCCGGACAAGCTGCGCGAGGAAACCTACGCCTATGCCCGCGACCTCGCCGATTTCGTCTCGCCGAGCGCGATCGCTGTCATCAAGCGCCAGGTCTACGACGTGCCATTCCAGACGCTGGCCGAAGCCACCATCGACGCCAATCGCGAGATGCAGATCGCGCTCAAGGGCAATGATTTCCGGGAAGGCGTCGCGAGCTTCGTGGAGAAGCGGCCGCCGAGGTTTACCGGGACGTGAGGGGGATTGGGTCGGGGTTTGCTGATCCGGTCCGTCTTCGCCCGTTGGGCTACGCCGGACACCACGCTTCGCCCTTCAGGCTCCTGCGTGGCTGCGCCACGCGTAGCCCGAAGGGCGGAGCGTGGTGGAGCCAGGCGGGATCGAACCGCCGACCTCGTCATTGCGAACGACGCGCTCTCCCAGCTGAGCTATGGCCCCATCGCGACCGGGTGTTGCTGAGTGTCCCGGCCGTCAGTCGGGCGCCATTTACAGTCCCGCCCAAGGCCAAGTCAAGAACGGTGAAACAGCGGTTTTCGGCCTTTTCCGTCCGGAACTTCCCTTGTTTGCGGGGGGATGAACCGATATTTAGAGCATGATCCGGACCCGGCGGGCCGCGTTAGCGAGAAGTGCGTAGCGGTTTTCCGATAAGATCCTGCTCAAACAAGAAGCGCGCTGGCGGTTCAAGTCCGGTTTCGTTGCGCTTTACCTGGTCGTCCCACCCGCGAGCCCCCATCATATGCGCGCTGTTCTCGACATCGTTATCATCGTCCTCGACCTCTACGTCTGGCTCCTGATCGCCTCCGCCATCCTGTCCTGGCTGGTTGCCTTCAATGTGGTCAATACGCGCAACCAGTTCGTCTCTGCGGTGGCCGAGTTCCTCTACCGGATCACCGAGCCGGTGCTGCGGCCGATTCGCAACGTGATGCCGAATCTGGGCGGGCTCGATATCTCGCCGATCATCGTGATCCTGATCATCATGTTCCTCCAGCGGGTGATCGCCTATTACATCTATCCCAACGTGATCTGATCCGTGGCGATGGACCGCTGCTGATGGATCCTTGGCGCTATTCCACCGAGGGCATCAGCATCGCGTTGCGCGTGACGCCGCGCGGCGGCCGCGACGGCATCGATGGGATCGAGACGCTGGCCAACGGCCGCTCGGTGGTGAAGGTGCGAGTCCGTGCCATTGCCGAGGGCGGTGAGGCCAACCGGGCGGTGACCGAGTTATTGGCCAAGGCGCTCGGCGTGCCCAAGGCCAGGGTGAAGCTGCTGTCGGGTGCGACCTCGCGGCTGAAACAATTGGCGGTCGACGGCGATCCGCGGCAGCTTGGCGACACCTTGAAGAAGTTGACTGCGACCGGGCCGAACCAAGACACGAAGGACTGACATGACTGCCCGCATCATCGACGGAAAAGCCATCGCCGCCGAGCTTCGCACCCGCGTCGCCGACGAGGTCGCCCGCGTCAAGCGCGACCATGCGCTCACGCCGGGCCTCGCCGTCGTGCTGGTCGGCCACGATCCCGCGAGCGAGGTCTATGTTCGCAGCAAGCACACCCAGACCAAGGCCGCCGGCATGGCCTCGTTCGAGCACAAGCTGCCGGAGGACGTGTCGCAGGCCGATCTGCTGGCGCTGATCGCGCGGCTCAACCGCGATCCGCTGGTGCACGGCATCCTGGTGCAACTGCCGCTGCCGAAATCGCTGCACACCGAGACCATCATCAATGCGATCGACCCGGCCAAGGATGTCGACGGTCTGCATCCGAACAATGCCGGCCGGCTCGCCGGCGGCCTCGCGGCGCTGTCGCCCTGCACGCCGCTCGGCTGCATCATCCTGACCAAGAGCGTGCACGCCTCGCTCGAGGGCATGAACGCGATCGTGATCGGCCGCTCCAATCTGGTCGGCCGTCCGCTGGTGCAATTGCTGTTGAACGAGAACGCCACCGTGACGATCGCGCATTCGCGCTCGCGCGATCTGCCAAAAATCTGCGCCCAAGCCGATCTGGTCTATGCCGCGGTCGGCCGTCCCGAGATGGTGCGTGGCGACTGGCTGAAGCCGGGCGCGACGGTGATCGATGTCGGCATCAACCGGATTCCGGTGCCCGGCGGCAAGCCGAAGCTGGTCGGCGACGTCGCATTCCAGGAAGCGCTTGGCGTCGCCGGCGCCATCACGCCGGTGCCCGGCGGGGTCGGGCAGATGACGGTGGCGTGCCTCTTGGTCAACACGCTGCGCGCGGCCTGCGCGATTCACGGCCTGCCGGCGCCGGCGGTGTGAACTGCTCCCTCCCCCCGCAAGAGTGGGGCGAGGGAGTCTTGGCAGCGAGTCCTACTTCTTCTTCGCGCGCTCGATGCCTTCGAGGATCAGCTTACGGGCTTCCTCGGCGTCGCCCCAGCGCAGCACCTTCACCCACTTGCCCTTCTCGAGATCCTTGTAGTGCTCGAAGAAGTGCTGGATCTGCTGCAGCGTGATGTCGGGCAGGTCGCTATAGTTATGCACCTTGTCGTAGCGCTGGGTCAGCTTCGACGATGGCACCGCGATGATCTTCTCGTCACCGCCGGCCTCGTCCTCCATCAAGAGCACGCCGACCACGCGGACGCTCATTACGGCGCCCGGCACGATCGCGCGGGTGTTGACGATCAGCACGTCGCAGGGATCGCCGTCGCCCGACAGCGTGTGCGGGATGAAGCCGTAATTGCCGGGATAGCGCATCGGCGTGTAGAGGAAGCGGTCCACCACGAGCGTGCCGGCCTCCTTGTCCATCTCGTACTTGATGGGCTCGCCGCCGACGGCAACCTCGATGATGACGTTGACGTCGTGGGGCGGATTTTTTCCGATCGATATGGCGTCGATACGCATGGATTGCTCCGCGTGGCCTTTGGAAGTTGAGAAACGATGTGATTTTTTGTTGGCGCTGCCGGGCCGCGAACAACATCAGGCCCGGCCTTGGGAGCCGGGCTGGCCGTCGCGCGCAAACGCTCAGGCTGGTTTAGCCTTGCTGCAGCTGCGAGAGAAGCAGGATTTTCAGTTCGCCCAGGCGAAAGCGACCTTGTCGAGCGACTTGGGTCCGAACCGCTCCGAGGAGCGCGCCACCATCCGGCCGCCCAGCGCACGGTAGAACTCGGTCGCCGGCTCGTTATCCGAGAGCGCCCAGATCACCATGCTCTTGAGGCCGCTTTGCAGCAGGTCGCGGCGGGCGGAGGCAAACAGGCGGCGGCCGAAGCCGAGGCCCTGGAATTCCGGCCGCAGATAGAGCTCGTAGATCTCGCCTTCGAAATGCAGGCTGCGGGCGCGGTTGCGGCCGTAGTTGGCGTAGCCCGCGATGCGGTCGCCGAACACCAGCACGCTGACGCGGCTGCCCTTGCGGATGGCGCTATCCCACCACTGCGGGCCGCGGCGATTGATCAGCTTTTCGAGTTCGGCGCCGGGGATGATTCCCTGATACGCCGAGCGCCAGGCTTCGTCATGGGTAGACGCCACCGCAGCCGCGTCTGCAGCTTTGGCCGGCCGGACCTCGATTAGCGTTGTGCTCATGCATCCAATCAAAGCAAGTCAGCGGGCCGCCTTCAAGGTCCATCGTTAATTATCGGTTAAGCTGTGGATTTTTTGCATCAGTGTCATGAAAACTTGTTCCGAAAGAGGACACTTGCCGGGTTCAAGCGACCAAACGCTGGTCCGGCCCTGTGCAAAGCGTGAATCGCGCGCGCAGTACGACACTGCCGTCGTTTGGAAAATGCTCTTTCGGGGCTGATTCGCCGGGAGAATTTGGCGTGCGATCCAGACGCGATGTGGGTACTCCGGGTGCGCCGCCGCAGTGGATTTTCGCGCGCGCGCGGCCTATGGCAGCAGCGGTATCTGTGCGTGCCGAAGCCGGCCCGATGGCGAGCGGACTGCGATGACGCTCTACTTCCTGATCAAATATCTGCATGTGCTCGGCGCCATCGTGATCCTCGGCACCGGGACCGGCATCGCCTTTTTCATGCTGGCGGCGCATCGCACGCAGGATGCGGCGTTCATCGCACGCACGGCGGCGACCGTCGTGATCGCGGACATGATCTTCACGCTGAGCGCCGTGCTGCTGCAACCGGTCAGCGGCGGATTGTTGATGCTGCTGTCGGCAACCAGCGTCACCGAGCGCTGGCTGTTGGTGTCGCTCGCGCTCTATGCACTGGCCGGCGCGTTCTGGGTCCCCGTCATCTTCATGCAGATGGAGATGCGCGACCTCGCGCAGGCCGCTTTTGAAAAAGGTCTGCCGCTGCCGCCGCGCTACCATGCGCTGTTTCGCCGCTGGTTCCTGTTCGGGATTCCCGGCTTCGGCTCGGTGATGATCATCCTGTGGCTGATGATCGCGAAACCATTTTAGAGCATGATCCAGCCCTTATGAGTGACGACGCATCACACAACATCCTCGTGCTCGGCGCGTCGGGCCTGATCGGGCGTTATCTCACCGACGATCTGAGGGCGCGCGGCTTTCACGTGATTGGGATCGCGCGGCATTTCACGCTTGCGCAAAAGATGAGCGCGGCCGATCTCGAGCTGCCTGTGATGTCGCTGAATGCAGCTGATCTGACGCAGCTGCTGCGTACGCATGAGGTCGATGTCGTCGTGAATTGCCTCGGCGTGCTGCAGGACGGTCCGGGCAGCGACACGCGCGCGGTACATCGCGATTTCGTGGCGCGGTTGCTCGAGGCAATCCGCGACAGCCATCGCGCGACCCGTCTCGTGCACATCTCGATACCCGGTGCCGCCAATGAGGACCGCACCGCCTTCAGCACCACCAAGCGCGAGGCCGAACGGCTGATCGCGGCATCAGGGGTCGCGCATGCGATCCTGCGCCCGGGTTTTGTGATCGCGCCGTCGGCCTATGGCGGCAGCGCCATGTTGCGCGCGCTGGCGGCGCTGCCGATCGAGTTGCCGGCCGACGAGGCGGCGACGCCGTTCCAGCCGGTCGCGGTCGAGGACATCGCCGCCACCATCGCATGGCTTGCTTCGCGCGACGTCGGCGATGAAGCGGTGCGCTCGGTGACATGGGACCTGATGCAGCCGCAGCCGGTCTCGCTCGGCGGCGTCATCGCCCAGTTCCGCTGGTCGTTCGGCACGGCGAAACATTTCCGCATCGCGTCGCCGTCATTCCTGATCGATCTCGGTGCCCGCCTCGGCGATCTCGTAAGCCGGCTCGGCTGGATGCCGCCGCTGCGGACCACCGCGATTGCCGAACTGCGCCGCGGCGTCACCGGCGATCCCTCAGCCTGGATGCAAGTGACCGGCATCGTGCCGAGGACGATCGCGCAAGCGGTCGGCGCTCGCCCCGCGACCATTCAGGACAAATGGTTTGCGCGGCTGTTCCTGATCAAGGCGCTGATTTTCGCAAGCCTGGTGCTGTTCTGGGTTGCGTCCGGCTTCATTGCGCTGGTCGTCTCCTATGACGCCGCCGCCGGCATTTTGAGCGCGCATCATTTTCCGTCCGCACTGGTCGGACCGGTCACGGTGCTGACCAGCCTGATGGACATGAGCATCGGCGTGCTGATCGCGATCCGCCGCACCGCGGCGTTTGGCCTTGTTGCCGGGATCATTGCCTCGCTGGGCTACATGGCGGGATCGGCGATCCTGACGCCGGATCTCTGGATCGAGCCGCTCGGTGCGCTGGTGAAGACGGGGCCTGCGATCGTGCTGATGCTGGTCGCGCTGTTGATGTTGGATAATCGATAGCGTTTTCAAGCGAAGTGGGACCCGGTTCGCGTGAAGAAAGCGCGTCCAAAGGAATCAAGATGAGCCTGTGGCCAGACGACGACGTGATCCTCTACGATGGCGTCTGCATCTTCTGCTCGCGCTGGGTCCGCTTCGTCGTCGCGCGCGACACAGCGCGCCGCTTCCGCTTCACGCCGATCCAGTCCGCCTACGGCACGCGGCTGGCAAGAACCTTCGGCATCGACCCCGACGATCCCGACACCAATGCCGTCGTCCACGGCGGCATCGCCTGGATGAAGTCCGACGCCGCGCTGACGGTGCTGAGCCATCTCCCCGGCTGGAGCTGGACAAGCGCGCTGTTCGCGGTCCCGAAGCCGCTGCGCGACGCGGTCTACAGCCTCATCGCGCGCAACCGCTACAGGATCTTCGGGAAGTACGAGACGTGTTTCGTGCCGGACGCGGACATGCGGGCGAGGGTGCTGGAGTAGGCTCGCAATGACGGCCTGACTACTTGCGCGGCGATGCCGCCAGCACTTCCTTCGCTGCCCTCTCCCCTGAATCCCTTGCGCCATGCGCAGTCGAGAAGAAATGCGGCGACGTCGCCTCTCCGGCGAAGAACAGCCGGCCGTCGACCGGGGCGGCGAGCACGGCGCGCTTGTCGGCGTGGCCGGGCAGCGCGTGTGAGTAGGAGCCGCGGGCGAACGGGTCGTGGGCCCAGCGAGATTCGCTGAGCGGCTGCAGCTTGCGGCGGAAATCATTGCCGAGGAAGGAGACGATCTCGTCGATGCTGTGCGCCGCGATGGCGCCGTCGCCGGCATCTTCGAGCGCTTGCGCAAAACGTCCGCCGAAGAAGCCTTCGATGCAGGGCTGGCCGAACGGGCGGATGTGATAGGTACCCATCTCGGTGCGCATGGTGGCGCCGCGCAGATTGCCTTCCTTCGGCAGTGCCTCAGGCTCGGCGAGCGCCAAGGTCACCTTGTCGGCGAGGCCGAGCGGTAGGCCGCGCGCGGCATCGAGTTTTTCCGGCAGCGCCGGCGAGAAGCGGATCGCCTCGTCGGCGATCAGATTGGTCGGCACGGTGACGATCACCCTGTCCGCCTCGATCGTGCCGCGCGAGGTCTCGATGCGCACGCGCTTGCCTGTGTGATCGATCAGCCCGACCTCGCAATTCAGCGCGACAGACACCTGTTCGCCATAAGCTTTGACCAGCGCGCCATAGCCGCGCCTGACGCGCCAATTGACGTTGCTGTCCTCATAGGCGTCGAAATCGAGGATCGAGAGCTGGTCGAGCTCGCAGCCATTCACATAGGTCGAGATCGCATCGATCATCGGGTTCCAGCGGTTGCCGGGCTCGAGATAGGGATCGGCGGGACCATCCTTGCCACCGCGCGCGGCCGCTTCGAGGCGATCGTAAAACTCGTCGAGCGCCAGCGTGAATGCGTCGCGATCAGCCTGCGGGAACGCTTTGCCATAGGCGCGCTCGCGCCATGGCGGCAGGTCCTTGTTGAGCTGAAAGCCGAGTTGCTCGGCGATGCCGACAAAACTGTTCTGATCGGCCGAATGCAGCCAGCCGCAGCCGACGTCGAACACCACGTCAGGCGCGGCCCGGATCGTATGCGCACGGCCGCCGAGCCGGTCGCGGGCTTCCAGCACGATGCTGGAAAGGCCGGTGCCCTTCAGCGCATGCGCGGCGCCGAGGCCAGCGGCGCCGGCGCCGATGATGGCGACATCGACCGTGGAGGGAAGGGAACTCATGTCCCGGCTCTAGCACGTTCGTCGCCGGGCCTGAAGCGGCCGCGTGCATGACTGTCATCGCCCGCGCATGCGGGCGATCCAGTATTCCAGAGACAGAAGTGGTTGAACCGATAGGCCGCGGCGTACTGGATGCCCCGGTCGAGCCGGGGCATGACAGACGGGCTTAGGCTACAGCCTCTCTGGCCTTCTCGGCGCGCTTGCGGTCGTTCGGATCGAGATGCTTCTTGCGCAGCCGGATCGACTTCGGCGTCACCTCGACGAGCTCGTCGTCCTCGATATAGGCGAGCGCCTTTTCCAGCGTCATCCGGATCGGCGGCGTCAGGCGCACCGCTTCGTCCTTCGAGGTGGTGCGGATGTTGGTGAGCTGCTTGCCCTTCAGCACGTTGATCTCGAGGTCGTTGTCGCGGGTGTGCTCGCCGACGATCATGCCCTTGTAGACCTTCCAGCCCGGCTCGATCATCATCGGGCCGCGGTCTTCCAGCTTGAACATCGCATAGGCCACCGCTTCGCCCTGGTCGTTCGAGATCAGGACGCCGTTGCGGCGACCCTGGATCTCGCCCTTGTAGGCGGCATAGCCGTGGAAGATGCGGTTCATGATCGCGGTGCCGCGGGTGTCGGTGAGCAGTTCGCCCTGGTAGCCGATCAGGCCGCGGGTCGGCGCGTAGAACACCAACCGCAGGCGGTTGCCGCCGGACGGGCGCATCTCGATCATCTCGGCCTTGCGCTCACTCATCTTCTGCACGACGACGCCGGAATGTTCCTCGTCGACGTCGATCACGACCTCCTCGATCGGCTCCTGCCAGACGCCGGCTTCGTCCTTTTGCAGCACGACGCGGGGGCGCGACACCGAGAGTTCGAAGCCCTCGCGGCGCATGGTCTCGATCAGGATCGCGAGCTGCAATTCGCCGCGACCCGACACTTCCATCGAGTCCTTGTCGGCGGCTTCGACGACGCGCAGCGCAACGTTGCCTTCGGCCTCACGCAGCAGACGGTCGCGGATCATGCGGCTCGTCACCTTGTCGCCTTCGGTGCCGGCGAGCGGCGAATTGTTGACGATAAAGGACATCGACACCGTCGGCGGGTCAATCGGCTGCGCCTGCAACGGGGTGTCGACGGACGGATCGCAGAACGTATCGGCGACGGTGCCCTTGGTCAGGCCGGCAATCGCGACGATGTCGCCGGCTTCGGCTTCGTCGAGCGGCGTGCGCTCGATGCCGCGGAACGCGAGTATCTTGCTGATGCGGCCCTGCTCGATCAGCTTGCCGTCGGCGCCCAGCACCTTGACGGCCTGGTTGGGCTTGATCGTGCCCGAGGAGATGCGGCCGGTGATGATGCGGCCGAGGAAGTTGTTGGCCTCGAGGATGGTGCCGATCATCCGGAACGGACCTTGCTCGACCTGCGGCGGCGCAACGTGGCGCACGATCAGGTCGAACAGCGGCTGCATGCCGGCGTCCTTCGGTCCATCCGGGCTATCCGCCATCCAGCCCTGCTTGGCCGACCCGTAAAGGATCGGGAAGTCGAGCTGCTCTTCGCTGGCATCGAGCGCCGCGAACAGGTCGAACACCTCGTTGATGACTTCGGTCGGCCGTGCGTCGGGACGGTCCACCTTGTTGATCACGACGATCGGCTTCAGTCCGACCTTGAGTGCCTTGGACACCACGAATTTGGTCTGCGGCAACGGGCCTTCGGCGGCGTCGACCAGCACCAGCGCGCCGTCCACCATGTTGAGGATGCGCTCGACCTCGCCGCCGAAATCGGCGTGGCCGGGGGTGTCGACGATGTTGATGCGGATGTCTTTCCACTGCACCGAGGCGGCTTTCGCCAGAATGGTGATGCCCCGCTCGCGCTCCAGATCGTTGGAGTCCATGGCGCGCTCCGCAACCTTCTGGTTTTCGCGGAAGGTGCCGGATTGCTGCAGCAGGCGGTCGACGAGGGTGGTCTTGCCGTGGTCGACGTGGGCGATGATGGCGACGTTGCGAAGGTTCATGGCTCTTCTTCTGGTCGTGCAATGGTCAGATGCGCGATCTCGCCGGACCAATCTGGCCGGCCGCTCGCTCGCGTGGCCCAATCGGGGCCCGGATCACGCTCATACCCAAGAAATTTGACGGGGACGCATCACCCCAAAAAGGAAGCCCGGTCAGAGGACCGGGCACCTTGCGCGTTGCGGCGCAATATAGTCAGAAAACGCCAAAAAACAATGATTTGTTGCTCGTTTGGAGGGCTGATTTTGGTTCCGGAAGCCAGTTTTGAGGGGCTTTTCGGGGGTGATTCAGCCTCGTTTCTGCGCCCGCGCGAACACGATCAGCCCGAGCCCAACAATCGTCACCAGCACAGAGACCCCGGTGAGCGGGTCGTTTGACCCACCCAGGGTGACGTTGAGCACCACGCAGAGGGCACCCGGGATCAGCAGCAGCACCCCCACGATCAGCATGAAGATCGTGCAGCCGGGCGGCAGCCGTGGTTCCGGCCGCGGCGGCTCGGTTGGCGGGGGCTCGAGACCGCTCATGGGCTCCCCTTGATCGCGGAACGGATCAGCATCACGCCGGCAAAGCAGACCGCGAGCCCGAGCAGGATCAGGAACAGAATGGAGGGGTCGTTTTTCGACTCGCTGAGGACGCCAAACCCGAACAAGAGTGCGCAGAGCCCGGGCAGCAGCAGGAACACCCCGAACAGCGCCATGAAGGCGGTCGCGCAGCCGCTGCGTGGTGCCGGCGGCGGCGGGACGTATTGATCGGGCGGCTCCGTCGGGAGCGGCGGTGGATTGGTCTCGCTCATGGCTGTTGGTCCATCAGTGGGTCGCGATGTCAGCCGGATCCAGGTCTGCGGATGGCCCACCAGATCAGGGCCACGCCGAAGCACGCCACAAGCAGGCAAGCGCCGACGAACTGACGGTCATCGGACGCCATCTTGGCGACGCCGGCAAATACGAAGATCAGCGCGCAGAGGCCGGGCAGCAGCAGAATGATTCCGGCGACGATCATCAGCGCCGTCACGCAACCGTTGCGCTGCTGCGGAGGGCGGGGCGGAGGCGGCGCGCTGGTATCGCTCACCTTGGCACCTCCTCCTCCGTCCGGCGCGCCTCGCGGTAGGTCTGCCCGGCCAGCGCGGCGCGGATGCCGTCGATCTTTCCGTCGCGGTAGAACAGATTGTAGGTGTCGAACGGGATGATCGCGCCGCTCTCGGTGACGAAGTGGATGCAGCTTCGCTTGACGTTGCCGACACAGAAATTGAAGCGATCGAGAAACTGCACGATGGTGACGCGGAACACGTTCTCGTAACTGAGGCCCTCCGGCACCTCGAAGCTCGGCAGGCAGCACAGCAATTCGCAGACCCGCTCGCTCGTGTTCAGCGGCCCCGACGACAGCGAGAACAAATCGACGAACTTTTCCCGCAACACCGGATATTTCTCCGGGCTGATCGTGTTGGGCATCACGGCGACGAGCTGCTCCTGCGGGATCAGCGAGGTCAGCGGCAGCACCTTGTCGGCGTTGCGCAGGCCGTAGCCGATCGAGATGCTCTCGGGATTGCAGGGCAGCGGGATCATGTCCTTGTCGCCGAACACTCCGGTCTCGATCACGCGCTTTCGGATCTCCGACAGCATGATGCGGTCGGTATCCTTGTTGAAATCCTCGTTGCGGCCGGCGTCCTGTACCGGCTGCAGGGTCACGCCGCGGACGCATGTCCAAGTGAGCGCATGGCGGACGATGTCGCCGATCTCGGCATCGTTGACGCCGCGCTTGATGGTGGCGACCAGCGTGGTCGAGACGCCCGCGCGCTCGAGATTCTCCAGCGCCTGCTGGCGGATCTTGCGCAGATCGGCGCCGCGCAGATTGACCAGCGCGTCGCGCTTGAGCGAATCGAATTGCAGATAGACTTCCAGCCCGCGCTTGTTCTCGGCGAGCTTCGCCACGAACTCCGGCTCGCGCGCGATTCTGAGACCGTTGGTGTTGATCATGACATGGCGGATCGGGCGGGCGCGCACCGCATCCAGGATGGCGAAGAAATCCGGATGCAAGGTCGGCTCGCCGCCGGAGATCTGCACCAGATCAGGCTCGCCCTCGCTGGCCACCAGCGCGTCCAGCATCTTCTCGATCTTCGCCAGCGGCGTGAAGCTTGAGCGTGTCGGCGAGGAATCCGCAAAGCACACCGGGCAGGTCAGGTTGCAGTGCTCGGTGATCTCGATCAGTGCCAGGCAGGAATGCTGCTCATGGTCGGGGCATAGCCCGCAATCATAGGGGCAGCCGAACTCGGTGTGGCGCTGGAAGGCGAGCGGCCGATCGCCGGGCTTGATGAAATCCTTGCACAGCCGCCAATAGGCGGAATCGGTCGAGACCAGCGTCGACTGCACGCCGTGCTGCTTGCAGCGCTTCTCGTACCAGACCTCGCTGCCGAAAATCTGGATCTTGGTCGGCACCAGGGTCAGGCAGGTTTCGCAGAGCGATTGGGTCTGGCCCCAGAAGATGTAGGGGCGGGACTTACGCAGCGGCGCGTTCATGCTTCAAACTCACATTTGGCGCCGTCGCCAGCATGACGGCGGCGTAAATCATGACAAACAGCGACAGCAGGTGGAACAGCGAGAACGGGCCGATCAGCGCGCCATAGGGCTTGATGAACTCCCACACGAAGCGCTGCAGGCCGTAGTAGAACAGCACGAGGTAGAATCCATTGGTGATGACAGCGGCGTTGCGGTTCAACACGGCCCAGACATAGAAGACCGCGAATGCCGCCATCGCGAGGCTCTCATAGAGTTGCACCGGGTGGCGCAGGATGCCGTCGCCGAAGTCATGGCCCCAGGGTAGCGTGGTCGGCGTGCCGTAGGTGAAATCCTCAAGGCCTGCGAAATAGCAGCCGAGCCGGCCGATCGCGACGCCGACCGCAAGCGGCAGCGCGAACCGCGCCCCGGTGCGCAGCGAAATGCCGTGCAGCCATTTGTAGAGCTCGATCGCGACGATGCCGCCGGCCAGCGCGCCCTCAACCGAGCGGGCGATGCCCGGCATGCCGGAGAACCACAGGTTTAGCGTGCCGAAAATGTAGGCGCCGATCCCGGCGCCGAACACCAGGGCCGCGATATAGGTCAGTTCAAAGGATTGCCGCGGGAATTGCAGCCCGCGCACGCGCGACAGCCACCACATCGCGAGCGCGGCCGCGCCCCATGCTGCAACGTCGAAGACGGCGTGAAGTCCAGCCCCACTCATCACGCGAGTGTAGCGTGATTTTCGCGGTCCGCGATAGTCGCTCTCCCTCTCCCCGTTGTTACGGGGAGAGGGCAGGGGTGAGGGGCTTCTATCCGGCGAGCACCCCGTGGCTTGTAGCAGTGTACCTCGCCCCTCACCCGGATCGCTGCCGCGATCCGACCTCTCCCCTCAAAGAGCGGGGAGAGGTAAGCAGTATCAATTCGCCGGGTTGTCCTCGCTCGGATAGACCCCGCGCAGCACCTCCTCGAAGTGATCCTTCACCGCCTCGTTGCACAGGCAGGAGCGCAGCTTGAGCTTGTCCGGATCGCGGATCACGATCGCGCCGCGGCGGGTATCGAGCACGCCCTCCGCCTTGAAGTTCTGGATCACCCGGCTGGTGTAGCTGCGGCCGACGCCGAGCAGGGTCGAGAGCTGTTCATGGGTGAGCGGCACCACACCGTTGCCGTTGGTGCGCTCGATCGCCGAGATGATCCATTTCGCGGCGCGCTGCTCGATCGAGTGGATCGCATTGCAGGCGGTCGACTGGAAGATCTGCGCCAGCATGCAGTCGGCGTAGCGCGCGAAGATGTTGCGCACCGAGATCGACTTCAGCTTGGCGGCGTCGAGCTTGCTGATCGGCAGCCGCACGAAGGGCCCGCCGAACTTGACGGTGATGCGGGTATAGGCCGGCAGGAATCCCTGGCTCACGATACCGCCGACCGCGCCCTCGCGGCCGACCAGGATGGTCTCGACATCGCGCCCGTCTTCGTTGCCCACCATGTAGGACGCAAGGCTCGGCCCGCACGGGAAGTGCACGATCTGGACGTCGTCGCCGGGATTGTAGAGCAGGTCGCCGGCCTCGGCCTCGACCACCGCAAGATACGGCGCGACCAACTCGTAATCGCTCGCATTCAGCCGGCGCAAAAGATTGTTGAACGGCCGGTCATTCGTCCCGGCCAACTCGGTCCGTTTTTCAATCATTGGAAAATCCTGAAAACCCAACGCGGACCATACTGAAAAAGTTCCCACTTTTATGTTCACTAGTGAACAGACGCGGTCGCTTGCGATGTGATGGTTTCATCCTGGGAACAGCCGGCGTGCTTTCGGGCGCCGGTCGCGGGCCATCCGGCCGGATCGATCCGGTCTCTCATCCATCATCAAAGAAATGGACACCGAGCCATGGACTCCGCTCCCAATGCCGGCATGCCCGGCGACGTTCTGGTCGTCGAGGACGATCCGATCATCGCGCTCTATTTCGAGGATACTATCCTCGGCTTCGGCGCCCGCACGGTGCGCACCGCCGCGAACGTCGCCCGCGCGCTCGAGCTGATCGCCGAACGCGCGCCGGATTTCGCGCTGCTCGACGTCGGCCTGGTCAGGGGCGAGAAGACGTTTGCGATCGCCGAGCGGCTCGATGCACTGAAGGTGCCGTTCGCGTTCGTCACGGGTTATGGCGCCGATATCAGGCTGCCGGATTCGCTCGCCGGCAAGCCGCGGCTGGCCAAGCCGTGTTCGAGCGAGACGCTGGAAGCCGCGCTGCGAAGCGGACATTGACGGATTGCCGGGCTTCGGCCTCGCCGTCGAAGCGTTCCTCGTCTACGATCCAGCTTGCAAGGATTCGACGAGGCGTCGGGAAGCCGTCATGGCGATCAGGATATCTGCCGCTGCGCCCGCAGCCGCGCTCTCTCTGTGGCTTCTCGCGCTGCCGCTTGCCCCGGCCGTCGTCGGCGGCTTCGTATCTCCAGCCGTTGCTGAGTCGGCCGCATTGACGAGCACGCAATCCGCCGCGAGCGAGGCCTACGACAACGCCCTGAAGAACTTCGTCGCGATCCTGCGCCAGCGGCGCGCGCAGATCGATGCAAGGCAGCCGCTGCCCAATCTGCCGGGGCAGGCTGTGTATCTGGCCCGGGTCGAGATGATGAGCACCTACAAGGATCTCACCGATGCGTTGCCGTCCAGGATTGGAAGATCCAACAAACTCGGAATCCCTCCGGCCTATTTCGACGCCGACAACGAGCCGCTGCTCGATGAGTACAGGAAGCTGTTTGATGTCATGGAGGCGCCGCCCAGCAATGCGCAAACCTCCGAGACGCCATTCAAGGACGTGGTCGATCTGGCGACCGTGATCGCCCGCGCCAGGGGTCTCGCTGCCGCCGACGCCGCTGTCGCGGGCCGCATCAGCCTCGGGCTGTTCTTTGCCGAGACCAACGGCAAGCAGAACGCGGGAAATGCACGGTCGAACACCTATAAGGGCAGCCTGCAGACCGGCCCGTCCGAAGACCACAACGGTCGCAAGAAGTGGTTAGCCATCAAGGGATCGATCGCGGCGCTCGATCCCGCGCTGAGCCGTCGTGACGACAAGGAAGAAGCACGGGCCGGCAATCTCGATCACAGGTTCAATCACTGGACCGCAGTGCGGGACGCGCTGATGAACGCGCACGCGGACATATTCCCGCAGGTCCCGGCGATCGCAAAGGCCCTGCCCAATCCGATCGATCAGATGAAACTGTTCGAGCTGATCCAGATCATTCCGACGCCGACCAAGGCCGCGCTCCGGTCCGGCAATCTGACGGGCTATCGAATCTCCGATCCCCGGATCATGGGGTATCTGCGAAACAACAGCGTCTTCGCTTACGGTCGGGCCGACCGGACCCGGACGTCTGCAACCTTCCGTGAAATCCTCGATGCGATGTGGCTGTTCAACGCCAAGTTCGAGCAGGCGCTTGCCAAATTCGCCGAGCTCAAGGCCGGCAAGCAGCAATGAGATCAGCAGGCCGTCAGAGCGGACCGAGCAGCGCCCATCGCGGATCGCAGAACTCCTTCACCGCAGAGGCGACACCGCCGGCGATGATGTTGCGGCGCTCGGGCGAGTCCATTGCGAGCTCTTCGTCGCGGTTGATGATCGAGCCGGCCTCCAGCAGCACGGCGGGCATCGCGGTCTTCCGCAACACGATCAGCTCATCATAGCTGTAGACGCCGGTCTCCTTGTTCAGCAGCGGGTGCTGGTTGCTGCCCATGATGGGCAGGCTGTATTGCTCGGCATAGCGCAACCCCCCGGCCTTCATCTCCTTCGCGACCAGCTCGGCGAAGCGCAGGCTGGTCCTGAAGTCGGGATTCTCGCGGGAGACGAACACCGAGTAGCCGCTGAAGCGGTCGCTGAAGTGGCTTTTCTTGCCCTCGAATTCCCAATCCTCGAGCATCTTGTTGGGCACGGAATCGTGGTGGATCGATAGCAGCAGATCCGCGTGCAGATTGCTGGCGCTCGCGACCCGCTTGAACAGGCTGGGTCGCGCCTTGCCTTCGGTCAGCAGCAGCCTGGTTTCGGCAAAGCCTTCGGCCTTCAGCCTCTCCTCGATCAGCTGCGCAAGGCGCCGGTTGAAGATGAACTCGGCGACATTGCGCGCGCTGATCGCGCCTTCCGATTCGGCGGTATGTCCGACATCCAGCACGATCCGGAATGTTGCGGGATCGCATGCGGCTGCGGTCGGCTTGGGCGCGGAAGGCGGCAGGGCGATCGGCCCAAGCGCGGCAAGCCGCGTGACGTGGTGCTTGGCTGGCGCGCGGTGCTTCGCCAATCTCGCCGGTCTTGTCGACGATCTTGCCGACTTCGTGTGCTTCGACGATTTGGCGTGCTTGGAGGAGCTCTTGAAGAAATCCGGCAGCCAGCCGGCATTGCTGACCTCGATCGGCAGCAGCGCGAACATTGCGATCGCGACAACAATCAAGCGACGAGGCCGAAACCTCGCGACGATGCCACCGAGCACGCGAAAGAATTCGCAGCGCCTCATGCTCCGCCCCTCCGGGCCCCCAGCATAACGGCTCTGATATCGGTACCGGAAGAGGCCGGTCGCGTCCATCCCCTGTCAATCGCGGCGCCCTTGGCTTTGAGCCGAGGGCGTCGAGGACAGGGCGTGCGGTTCCGGCTGCGGCCGAGTTACACCGGTTTCGGATCGAGCGTGATCGCCCACAGCTCGGCGTCGACGCGGTCGCGCAGGCTGACCGTCATCTGGCCGCTCTTGCCGTCGATCTTGACGTGACCGAAGAACTGCATGCCGGCCGACGGCGGCAGGTTCTGGTTGGCTTCGCCCGGCGCCTTGACGAACTTCACCTCGGGGCCAAACGTGTTGTCGAGCTCGTTCGGACCGAACGTGCCGGCATGCAGCGGGCCGGAGACGAATTCCCAGAACGGGTCGAACTCCTGGAACTGGGCCTTGTTCGGGTTGTAGTAGTGCGCGGCCGCATAGTGCACGTCGGCGGTCAGCCACACCGTGTTGACGATCCCTGCGGTCTTGATGAAGCGCAGGATGTCGGCGATCTCGAGCTCGCGGCCGCGCGCCGGCCCGTCGCCCTGCGCGAACGCTTCCGAGCCCTTCTTGTTGGCGGCATCGTCATAGACGATCAACGAGAGCGGCATGTCGGAGGCGATCACCTTCCAGGTGGCGCGCGAGTTGAGCAGCGCGCGCTTCAGCCAGGCCATCTGGTCTGGCCCGATGAAATAGGCGTCGGGGCCGTAGGTCTCTTGCAGGTTCGGACCGTTCGGGCCGCGATAGCTGCGCTCGTCGAGCATGAACACGTCGAGATGCGGTCCGTAGCTCAGCGTGCGATAGACCCGGCCCGGTTCGACGATGCTCTCACGCATCGGATACATCTCGTGGAACGCCTTGGCCGCGCGCGCGGCGAGCACCGTGATGTCGCGCTCCTTGTAGGCCGCCGGCAACTGCTTCGACAGCGACCAGTTGTTGGTCACCTCGTGATCGTCCCACTGCACGAAGATCGGGACCTCGGCATTGAATGCGCGCAAATTCGAGTCGAGGAAATTGTATTTATGCGCGGCGCGGTACTCGTCGAGCGTCTCGGCGACCTTGGCCTTCTCCGGGATCGTGATGTTCTTCCAGATCTTGCCGTCGGGGAGCTTCACCTCGGACGGAATCACGCCGTCGGCGTAGATGGTGTCGCCGGAATGCAGCAGGAAATCCGGATTGTGCTTCTTCATCGCGGCGAAGGTGATCATGCCGCCGTCGTCGGGGTTGATGCCCCAGCCCTGGCCTGCGACGTCACCGCCCCACACAAAGGAGACGTCGCGGCGGTCGCTCGGCGCGGTGCGGAAGCGGCCGACCACGGGCTCACCGACCACGTCGATATGGGCGAGGTCGCGGAAGCGGACGCGATAGAAGATGTCCTGGCCGGACGGCAGGTTTTCCAGCAGCATCTTTGCGGTGAAGTCGCTCTCCGGCAGCGCCGTGATCGGCGGCAGCGCGCGGGCGTCCTTGAAGGATTCAGTCGTGGCGACCTCGACCATCATCTGCGACGGCCGGTCCGCACGCGCCCACACCACGCCGCCGTCAGTGCCGACATCGCCGGACTGCACGCCATGGGTGATCGCCGGACGATCGGCCGCGCGCGACAGATAGGGCATCGCGATCACACCGGCACCGGCTGCAGCCGCAGTCGAAAGAAAGCGTCGGCGAGTGAGATTTCGCGAGAACCGGATCGTCATTGGGGAGCCTCCTCAGGTCACAGCGACAATGCGCCGCGGGCGTGCCAAGACCTAGAAAAATTCCATGACGGACAGATTACAGGGCGAGCTCGCCCTGCCTTTGCTCGTCGGCTCGGAAGCGTTTCAAAGCACGTCTGCTTCTTCGTGAGGCGAGCACCCATGTCAGGCTCCCTCCCCCCTTGCGGGGGAGGGTGGGGAGAGGGGTAAGCCCGGGGCGCTAGCGTCACAGATGAAAACGACACTCGCTCAGTCGCAACGACGTTCTCGCGACCAAACTTCGACGGAGCAAGCGGCACCCCTCTCCCTAACCCTCCCCCGCAAGGGGGGAGGGAACTCTGCCGCCGGTGACTCCCTCACAAGGCTTCAGCGGACAAGAGGATGAGAAATAGAGGAGGCCTCTCCGCCAACGGAAGAAGCGAAGCAAGTCCATGGGGAGCGGATTTAAGGACCTACGCCGTGCCCGCCGCGCGAAATTGCGTCGCAGTCCGCTGCAGATTCTGCGGCATGCTCAGCAGCAGCGCCTTGCGGTCGGCGACGGCGTTGTGGAACTGCTCGAGCGCGATGTTGAACGCGGTCAGCGTGCCTTCCTCGATGGCGCCGTGCTCGAAGCAGTCCAGCGTGTGGCGCAGAATGTCGTCGGCCTCCGCCTGCATCTGGTCGAGCTCTTCGGTCGAATCGCTCTGCCGCGCTGACTTCAGCATCTCCAGCAGGCGTTCGCGCTGCGAGGTATTGGTATTGCGCTCGTCCTGCTTGAGATAGCCGGCGAACCACGCGCCGGCCGAGCCCATCGCCGAGAACGCCATCAGGCTCCACCAGATGTAGTCGCTGTAGCGGTCGAGGAAGGTCTTCTCTTCGCCGTCGACGAAGGCGGCCGCGCCCGGATGCACCGGGATGGTGGCGTCCTTGTCGGTGTCTGGGGTCTCGATCTTGGCGGCGAGCGGGAAGTCGTTCTTGAGCGATTGCCGGATCGCGAACAATTGCCGGGTGAAGGCCGCGACCGTGGAGTCCGACAGGCCTTTTCGTGCGACAATGTGATGGGAGAAGCTGATCGTCTTCACCTCGTCGTCGGGCCGGTCGGCCGAGCCGAGCGAGCCGGCGGGAATTTCCGCGGCCTCATAGGCCGGATGGTTTTGCGCAATGGCCTCCGACGCGTCGATCGCGAGGAAGGTGGGCTCGCCGCCATCCTTGGTCGACGCCGTGATCGCATCGATCGTGATCTTGCTGTTGGCCGGGCCGACCGCGAGATAGGCGTCGGCCTTCAGGTTCTTGATCGCCTCGACCGCTTCATTGGCCGGGAATTGCACGATCTCGACCTTCATCGGGTCGACGCCGTATTGCGTCAGGATCAGCTTCAGCAGATTGACGTTGGCCGGGGTGCGTCCGACGACGCCGATCTTGCGGCCGGACAGCTGCGCGATCTTGGTGATCTTGGCAGACTTCCGGACCTTGCCCTTGGCGGGCGGCACCCACATCACGACGACGTTCTTGCGCAGGGTCGCGACTGCCTGCGCATTCTTCGGCACTTCGAGGTCGCCGCGGATGATGGCGAGGTCGGCCTTGCCGTCGGCCAGCGTCTGCGCGCTGGCGGTGGCGCCGTCGGTCTGCACCGGGCGGAGCTTGACCTGGGTGTGCTGCTGGTTGTTGAAGGCCTGCGCCAGCGCCTGCACGACCTTGAGGTCATCGCTGTTGGCAGGGCCGACCGCGATCCGCAGCGTCACCGGGCGTACCGCGAAATAATAGCCGGCAGCCATCGCGCCGATGATGGCGAGCGCACCGGCGATCAAAACAAACATCAGCCGCTGCTTTGCCGAACGCAGCGGCTTGGGCGATATGCTGGCGGAGCCGTCTGTCATCGATCTCGCAAACAAACGTCGGGGCTCAATCTCGTAAAACTACCAACGTGCATACATCCTGTATTTGTAGCAAATTCCTGAATAGACAGATGTTACATCTGCGTCATGGTTACCAGCGGCGATAGGACGCGATTTCGGCCTTAATTTTGGCGTGGATCCCGCCCGCAGGCCGGTTGTTAGGCTAAGGTCGGGCCAAACGGGAGGGTTACCATGGTCGAGAGGCTGTCAGCGGAAGCAAGGAAGGCCGCGCTTTGGGAACTGGCCGGCTGGTCGGAGCTGGCCGGACGCGAGGCGATCGCAAAGACCTTCGTGTTCAAGGACTTCAACGAAGCCTTCGGCTTCATGGCGCGCGCCGCTTTGGTCGCCGAGAAGAACGATCATCACCCCGAATGGAAGAATGTCTACAAGACCGTCGAGGTCGTGCTGGCGACCCATGATGTCGGCGGGGTGACCAAGCGCGACATCGATCTCGCCAAGGCCATGAACGCGATCGCACGGCAGCTCGGGGTCAACTGACCCGGTTGCCTGTAACCTTGCACCGGGCGGCCGACATCCCCAGATTCGTCATCGTCCGCCGCTGAACTGTCGCGGCGTCGAGGAACCTTTGCAATGGCAACGTCCGACACCGGCGTGGGATTTGGGCCTGCTGACCGGCTGGCGCAGGACCCGGAAAGCGTGCGCCGCCGCTTCTGGATCAAGTTCAAGAGAGTGGTCGCGCGCCTGCCGTTCGCCGAGGATCTGCTGGCCGCCTATTACTGCGCCTTCGACCGGCAGACGCCGCGCCATGTCCAGGCCGCGCTGCTCGGCGCGATCGCCTATTTCATCCTGCCCTTCGATTTCATCCCCGACATGCTGCCGGTGCTCGGCTTTACCGACGATGCCGCGGTGCTGGCAACTGCGATCCGCATGGTGGCAAGCCACATCACGCCGGAGCACCGCGAAGCCGCCCGCGCCGCGCTGAAGCGCGGGGTGCCGGCGGAGGAGTGAGCGCGAAGCGGGGGCTGCTAACCTCGCCCCGCGTGCGGGGAGAGGTCGGATCGCATCGTCAGATGCGATCCGTGTGAGGGGGAGTCTCCGCGAACGCATTTGTTGCCGTCTATGCGGAGGCCGCCCCTCACCCCAACCCTCTCCTCGCGAAGAGCGGGGCGAGGGGGCGCGGCCCGAACGCGGACAGATATTCGCTCAGCTTCCCGGATGCAGGATCACCTTGCCCATTGCCTTGCGGCCGGCGAGTACCTTCAACGCTTCGGCAGTCTGCGACAGCGGGAAGGTGCGGTCGACATGCGAGGAGATCTTGCCTTCCGCAGTCCACTGCACGAGCTTCTCGAGGTTCTTGCGGTTCTTCTCCGGGTTCTGCCGCGCCCACGCGCCCCAGAACACACCGCGGATATCGCAGCCCTTCAGCAGTGCGAGGTTGAGCGGAATCTTCGGAATGTCGCCGGCGGCAAAGCCGATCACCAGGAAGCGGCCTTCCCAGGCGGTCGAGCGCAGCGCCGCTTCGGCATAAGAACCACCGACCGGATCGAACACGATGTCGGCGCCCTTGCCGTCGGTCAGCTTGCGCAGGCCTTCTTTCAGATCTTCCTTCGCATAATTCAGCGTCAGCTCGGCGCCGTGCTGCTTGGCGAAGGCGAGCTTCTCGTCCGACGAGGCGCAGGCGATCACCTTCAGGCCCATCAGTTTGCCGAGCTCGCACGCGGCGAGGCCGGTGCCGCCGGCGGCGCCGAGTACCGCGAGCGTCTCGCCCGGCTTCGGGCTGGCGCGATCTTCCAGCGCATGCAGCGCGGTGCCGTAGATGATGATGATCCCTGCCGCGCGATCGTAATCGAGACTGTCCGGAATCTTCACGATCGAATTCGCAGGCAGCGCGATCTTGTCGCGCGCGCCGTTGTGGCCGCATGATGCGACGACGCGGTCGCCGACCTTCAGATCGGTGACGCCCGCGCCGACGCTTTCGATCACGCCGGCGACTTCGGCGGCCGGCGAGAACGGGAACGGCGGCTTGATCTGGTACTTGCCCTGAATCATCAGGATGTCGAAGAAGTTCAGCGCCGCCGCCTTGATCGCGATCACGGCCTCGCCCGGGCCGGCCACCGGATCGGGCACGTCAGCCAGCACGAGATCGTCGGGTTGACAGTATTGCGAGCAGAGGATGGCTTTCATGGACACACCTGAGTTTCGGACGCAAAAGGACTGAAAGCTTCATGCCGGATTTGCGGCGGAGCGACAATACAGTGCGGAGGGATCAAACTATGTTTGAAAAAGGCCTGCTAGTGAAAAAGCGCATCCTGATCACCGGCGGCGGCTCCGGTCTCGGCGCTGCGATGGGTCGACGCTTTGCCGAACTCGGTGCCGAATTGATCATTTGCGGCCGGCGCGAGGGGCTGCTGGAAGAAACCGCAGCGAAATTCCGCAGTGAGCTCGGCGCCAAGGTCTCCATCGCGCGCTGCGATATCCGCGACGGCGCTGCGGTCGAAGCGATGATGGACCAGATCTGGCAGGACGCGCCGATCGACGTGCTGGTCAACAATGCTGCCGCAACCTTTATTGCGCAGAGCGAACATTTGTCATTCCGCGCGGCGGACGCGATCCTCGCGCCGACCCTGCATGGCACGATGTACTGCACGCTTGCCGCGGGCCGCCGCTGGATCGACGGCAAGCACAAGGGCGTGGTGCTCTCGATCCTCTCGACCTCGACGATTACCGGCCGCGCCTTCACGGTGCCGTCGTCGATGGCCAAGACCGCGGTGCTGGCGATGACCAAGAGCCTTGCCGTGGAATGGGGTCCGAAGGGCATCCGTACCGTGGCGATTGCGCCTGGCGCGTTCCCGACCGCAGGTGCGACCGGACAGCTGCGTCCCGAAGGGCGCAATGAGACCTGGTCGCATCGCAACCCGCTCGGTCGCGCCGGCGAGCATTCCGAGCTCGCCAATCTCGCGAGCTTCCTGATCTCGGATCAGGCCGGCTACATCAATGGCGAGATGGTGGTGCAGGACGGCGGCTCGCATTTGCGTAGTTCCGGTGCCGAGGACCTGCTGCAATGGACCGATGCGCAGTGGGAGAGCCAGCGCGACGCGCGTGCCAAGGGATGAAAGGAGATGACGCGGAGCTGATCGGCGAGAACAAGCGCTGAGGTGCGGCAACGCGTGTACGGCTTTTGGCTGACGCGTGGCCGCGCCTGACTGCCTTCCCAAAAAAACGTTTCCCGGTTATCCATCCGAGCCGGCGGAGGGGGAATCGCCGGGCCATCTTGCAGTCACAATGATGGGGGAACCAGTTGGCTGTGCGGCAGATTCTGACATCATTGGCGGCTTGTGGTCTGTGCGGGATCATCACCCTTGCACCAACGCAGGCTGCACCCAAAAAGGACGCGGCCAAGCCGGCGCCTTCGGCGGCCGCGGCTGCGGCAGGCGGCGCGGAGCCGACGCTGATCGGGCAATTCGGGACCTGGGGCGCCTACACCGCCTCTCCCAACGGCAAGAAGGTGTGCTTTGCGCTCGCCAAGCCGGCGTCGTCGAAGACCAATCCGGCGAACCGGCCGCGCGATCCGGCCTATGCCTTCATCTCCACGCGCCCGGCAGAGAAGGTCGTCAACGAAGTCTCGATCATGATCGGCTACACCGTGAAGCCGGGCTCGGAATCGACGCTGCAGGTCGGCGGCGGTACTTATGCGATGTACACGCAGGGTGACGGCCTCTGGATCAAGAATGCGGCCGAAGAGGAGCGGATGGTGGAAGCCATGCGCAAATCGGCCGATCTGACGGTAAAAGCCGTCTCGGCGAAGGGCACCGAGACGATCGATACTTTCTCGCTGAAGGGTCTGGCGCAGGCGCTCGACCGGCTGGGGTCGGACTGCCGGCGCTAGCCCGCGATCCGGCCAACAAAGTCCGCTCAGGGACACAAAATCGAGGTATTTGGAGGCTTTCCAGCACCGGCTGGAAGGCCTATTTGAGGTTTCATGACCGACACCGTGACCACCAAGGCCGTGTCCGGCGCCAGCGCGCTGGTCGAGAAGGTTCCGCTCGAGACCTATGTGCCGCCGGCCAAGCCGTCGCTGATCGGGCTGTCGCGCGCCGAGATATCAGATCGCCTGGGCGAGATCGGGGTGCAGGCAGGCCAGCGCAAGATGCGCACCCAGCAGCTCTGGAACTGGATGTATTTCCGCGGCGCCAAGAACTTCGCCGAGATGACCAACGTCTCGAAGGACATGCGCGCCGAGCTCGAGAAACATTTTACCGTCGACCGCCCCGAAGTGGTCGCCGAGCAGATATCCAATGACGGCACGCGCAAATGGCTGCTGCGGCTGCCGAGCGGCGACAAGGCCGAACGGCCGCACGAGGTCGAGTGTGTCTACATCCCCGAGACCGATCGCGGCACGCTCTGTGTGTCCTCGCAGGTCGGCTGCACGCTGAATTGCTCGTTCTGTCACACCGGCACGCAGCGGCTGGTGCGCAACCTCACCGCCGGCGAGATCGTCGGCCAGGTGATGGTGGCACGCGACCGGCTCAACGACTGGGCCGATCGCGAGGACGGCACCCGCCGCGTCACCAACATCGTGATGATGGGGATGGGCGAGCCGCTGTACAATTTCGACGCGGTGCGCGACGCGCTGCTGATCGTCGGCGACAATGAAGGCATCGGCATTTCGCGCCGCCGCATCACGCTGTCGACTTCGGGCGTGGTGCCGAACATCAAGCGGACGGGCGACGAGATCGGCGTGATGCTCGCGATCTCGCTGCACGCAGTGCGCGACGAGCTGCGCAACGAGCTGGTGCCGCTGAACCGCAAATATCCGATCAAGGAATTGCTGCAGGCTTGCCGCGACTATCCCGGCGCCTCGAACGCGCGGCGCATCACCTTCGAATACGTGATGCTCAAGGGCGTCAACGATTCGCTCGATGACGCCAGGCTGCTGGTGAAGCTGCTGAAGGGCATTCCGGCCAAGATCAACCTGATCCCGTTCAATCCGTGGCCGGGCACCGCCTACGAATGCTCGGACTGGGAGCAGATCGAAAAGTTCTCCGAGTACATCTTCAACGCCGGCTATTCCTCGCCGGTGCGCACGCCGCGTGGCCGCGACATCCTCGCCGCCTGCGGCCAGCTCAAGTCGGAGACCGAAAAGCTCTCCGCCCGCGAGCGTCAGGCGCTGCGCGCGATGGCGATGACGGATTAGGGCATGATCCCGAAAAGTGGAATCCGGTTTTCGGACAGGATCATGCCCACTCAAACGAGAATCAAATGGCCTTGATCGGCCGGCTGTTCGTCGTCGCCTTCGGCTTCCTGATGGCCTGCTTCGTGGCAGGGATCATCGTGGTGGTCGCGGTGTTGTATCCCGAGATCAGCGATTTCGGCGGCCAGATCGACCAGAGCGCGATCGATATCGTGCTCGGTTTCGGCTTCATCTTCATCTCGGGCTTTGCGCTGCTTCCGGCGCTGATCGTGGTGTTGATCACCGAGGCGTTCTACATCCGCAGCGTGCTGGCCTATGCGGTCGGCGGCGCAATCGTCGGCGCGGCCTGCTATCTCGGCCTGATCCCGTTCGATCCCGATACGGTCCAGTTCCACGGCATCGTGCGCCGGCACATGGAGATCATGACCGGCGCCGGCATCGTCGCGGGCCTGGTCTACTGGCTGATCGCCGGCCGCAGCGCCGGCGCCTGGCGCGAGCCGCGGCGCCCCTTGCGGCCGCCGCCACCATTGCCGTCGCAATCGCCGCAGCCGTGATGCCATTCTCACCCTCCCCCTCCAGGGGGTAAGGCAAGCCGACGCACTTTTCATGCCCCGCCGCCTCGGCTAAACCGCGCGCCATGAACCGGACCGGACTTTTCATCGCGCTGGCGCTGGCGCTCGTCATCTGCATCCTGTTCGGGCTCTATCCCGAACTCGACTTGAAGCTCGCCGCGCTGTTCTACGACGCCGCGCAGCACACCTTCCCCGTGAAGCTCGACGCGGTGGCGCAGTTCGCGCGCGATGCGGCGATGTGGATCGCCTGGGCGCTGGTGCTGCCGGCGATCGTGACCATCGTCTGGAAATTCATCCGACCGGACCGGCCGATGCTGATGTCCGGCCGCGCCGCGGTGTTCCTGCTCACCACGATGCTGCTCTCGGCCGGCGTGCTGACCAATTTCACCTTCAAGAATTATTGGGGCCGGCCGCGGCCGGTGTTCGTGACGCAGTTCGGCGGCGACCTGCAATTCATGCCGTGGTGGGATCCGCGCGGCGGTTGCCCGCGCAATTGCTCGTTCTTCTCCGGCGAGGGCGCGACCGCGTTCTGGACCTACGCGCCGGCGGCGCTGACGCCGCCCGCCTGGCGGCCGCTGGCCTTTGCAGGCGCCACCGTGTTCGGCATCGTCACCAGCGCCCTTCGGATGGCCTTTGGCGGCCATTTCTTCACCGACGTCGCGATCGCGGGTCTGGTGTCGTTCTTCACGGTCTGGCTGTTCTACGCGCTGATCTACCGCTGGGCCGCGACCCGGCTGACCGACGCCCAGGTCGATGCCGCGCTGACGCGGCTGGCGATGCCCGGCTACCGGTGGATGCAGCGCTGGCGCCGGGGCGGCCGGGCGGAGCCGAGCCGACCCGAAGCCTGATTTGGGCCTGATTAAAGGCGTGCCCCGGCTCCGGAAATTTGATATTCGCCCTGCCTGATCACCACCGATTTCGACCGATTGGACCGTCCCATGAGTACGATTCTGAAAAGCCTGCCCACCGGCGAGAAAGTCGGCATCGCATTCTCAGGCGGGCTCGACACCTCGGCGGCGCTGCTCTGGATGAAGCTGAAGGGCGCCAAGGTTTTCGCCTACACCGCCAATCTCGGCCAGCCCGACGAGGCCGACTACGACGCGATCCCGCGCAAGGCGATGGATTTCGGCGCCGAGAAGGCCCGCCTGGTCGATTGCCGCACCCAGCTGGTCCATGAGGGCATCGCCGCAATCCAGTCCGGCGCGTTCCACATCTCGACCGGCGGCATCACCTATTTCAACACCACCCCGCTCGGCCGCGCGGTGACCGGCACCATGCTGGTCGCGGCGATGCAGGAGGACGGCGTCAACATCTGGGGCGACGGCTCGACCTACAAGGGCAACGACATCGAGCGCTTCTATCGCTACGGCCTGCTGACCAATCCGAGCTTGCGCATCTACAAGCCCTGGCTCGACCAGCAATTCATCGATGAGCTCGGCGGCCGCGCCGAGATGTCGGCGTTCATGACCGCGCAGGGCTTCGCCTACAAGATGAGCGCGGAGAAGGCCTACTCGACCGACAGCAATCTGCTCGGCGCGACCCATGAGGCGAAGGATCTCGAGAGCCTTGCGAGCGGCATCACCATCGTCAACCCGATCATGGGCGTGCCGTTCTGGCGCGCCGATTGCGACGTCAAGCCCGAGACGGTCGTGGTGCGGTTCGAGGAAGGCCAGCCGGTCGCGCTGAACGGCAAGACCTTCGCCGATCCGGTCGCGCTGTTCCTCGAGGCCAATGCGATCGGCGGCCGCCACGGCCTAGGCATGAGTGACCAGATCGAGAACCGCATCATCGAGGCCAAGAGCCGCGGCATCTACGAGGCGCCCGGCATGGCGCTGCTGCACATCGCCTATGAGCGGCTGGTCACTGGCATCCACAACGAGGATACGATCGAGCAGTACCGCATCAGCGGCATGCGGCTCGGCCGCTTGCTCTACCAGGGCCGCTGGTTCGATTCTCAGGCCCTGATGCTGCGCGAGACCGCGCAGCGCTGGGTGGCCAGCGCCGTCACCGGCGAGGTCACGCTCGAGCTGCGCCGCGGCAACGATTATTCGATCATGAATACCGAGAGCCCGAATCTGACCTATGCGCCGGAGCGGCTCAGCATGGAGAAGGTCGAGGACGCCGCCTTCACGCCGGCCGACCGCATCGGCCAGCTGACGATGCGCAACCTCGACATCTCCGACACGCGCGCCAAGCTCGGCCTCTACAACAAGACCGGCCTGATCTCGAGCGGCGAGGGCTCGCAGATCTTCCAGCTCAAGAAAGACAAGGACTGAGGCGACGCTCTTTCACCTCGTCGTCCCGGGCAAGCGCAGCGCGACCCGGGACTCATAACCACGACCGTCAGTTGTTGCGCACGCTGGGGCCCCGGTTCGCGCAACAACAACTCTCTGTGGTTATGGGTCCCTGCTTTCGCAGGGACGACGCGCGGTGAGAGGCTGGGCTACTTCACCCTGAGCGCATCCAAGAGCGAACGAAACGCCCGCGCGTAGTCGGTGCCGGTCTTGCCGATATCCGGTCCCGCCGACACCGCGACCGCGGCTTCCGTCACCGCGCCGAGCAGCAGCCGCGCCAACGGCTCGATCGGCTGCTTGGCGATCACGCCGGCATCCATCGCCGCCGCCAGCGCGCGCGGAAACTTGCCGCCGAAATGCTTGGCGTCGATCTCGCGCCAGCGTTCCCAGCCGAGCACCGCGGGGCCATCGCGCAAAATGATCTGCCCGGTCGGACCTTTCGAGCACGCCGCGAAATAGCCCTGCGTTCCCGCCGCCATCGCCGCGAGCGGATCGTTCTCGGCGCGCGAGATGCGGTCGAGATCGGCGACGAGGTCGATCGAGACCTGCTCGAACACCGCCTCGAACACCGCCTCCTTGGTCGCGAAGTGATGATAGACCGCGCCTTTTGCAACCCGCGCGCCGCTGGCGATGTCGTCCATCGTTGCAGCCGCAAAGCCGCGCTCACCAAAGATGCGCCGCGCCGCCTTGACGATTGATGCTCTGGTCTTCTCGCGCCGTTCGGCCTGGGTTGCCATCCTCCATCTCTAGCTCAGGTTCCGCACCGGCGCCAGTTGACTTACCGACTGTCAGTCGATAAATACCGACCACCAGTCGGTAAATGGAGAGAGCCCATGCCCTCGCTCAAGACACTGCAAGCCTTCGCTGACACGGTCGAATCCAACGACCATGTCGGCGCCATCAGGAATTTCTACTCGGCCGATGCCCGCACCCAGGAGAACGACGGCGAGTGGCGTGTTGGTCGTGAAGCTCTCGCGGCGCGCGAGGCGGCGGTGCTGGCCGCGGTCTCCGGCGTGAAGACCACGCGGCTTGGGCCGCTGTTCGTCGACGGCGATCACTCCGCGATCTGCTGGCGATTCGAGTTCACCGGCAAGGACGGCAAGGTCCGCAGCATGGAGGAAGTCGCCTGGCAGACCTGGCGCGGCGAGGAGCTGATCGAGGAGCGCTTCTTCTACGATCCGGCGCAGATGGCGCGCTGACGCCGGCGGCGCTGCGCATTGATGCTCCGCTCCCTCTCCCCGCAAGCGGGGCGAGGTAAGGCAAAGCCCGTTTGCCATTGCGGCACCAAAAACGAAAATGGCCGGGATCGCTCCCGGCCATTTGGTCTCGTGATGTCGCGCCGGCTCAGCGCGGCGGGGCGGCGGAGGCGGTGCCGCCGTTGAGCAGCGGGGTGATGCGGCGAACGGTGACGCGCCGGTTGATGCGGCTCGGTCCGTCGGTCTGCTCCTTCAGATATTGCGAGCCGTAACCCTGCGAGGTCAGGTTTTCGGCCGGTACGCCGAACTGCTGTGTCAGCAGCTCTGCGGCGGATTGCGCGCGGCGATCGGACAGCGACAGATTGTCGGTGTCGTTGCCGGTCGCATCCGTATGGCCTTCGATCAGGAACACCTCGCGCGGATTGCGCTGGATGGCCCGGTTGAGGCCGTCGGCGATCACCTGCAGCCTCGCCGCCTGATCCGGCGGGATGGTCCACGATCCGGAGTCGAAGTTGATCGTGTTGAGGTCGATCGACGGCATCTGCATGCGGACATTGGGGCTGTAGCGGATCTCTTCGAGCGAGTAGCGCCGATCGATCCGCTGCACCGGCGGTGCCTCCATGGTCTCGTAGATTACGTCGGGCGACGCGTCCTGAGCGTCGACGATGTAGCGATTGTAGGGAATGTTGACCACCGGCGGCGGTACGTCGACATAGAAGCCGCCGACCGCACGCGGATCGCGATAGCTGTTGTCGATGATGACGAGCTCACGCCCGCCGGGATCCCTGCGGATTCGGCGCAGCATCTGGCCGTCGGCACCGACCACCGTGATGATCTCGCTGCCGTCGGGACGGACCACGATGGTACGGGTTTCGCCGCCGACCGTTTCGGTGCGGATGTCGCGCGCGCCATAGCGGAAACGATAGACGTCGTCGCCGCGCACATAGGCCTGGCCGCTCGGGTCGCGGATGATGACGCGGTCCGGCTCGGTGTAGATGGTGCGGCCGCCTTCGACCACCTCCTGCCGCTGGCCGCGCAGGTCGGCGATGCTTCCGCCGATGATGGCGCCGGCCACTACACCTGCACCGACCGCGGCGCCGATCGCGAGCGGCGTGATGTTGTCATGCCGCGGCGGCGGCGGCAGCGGTGCCGCGACCGCAGGCGCGGCCCGGAATGCCGGTGCAACCGTCGGCGGGGCGTATTGTGCTTGGCCGGGCGGTGGTGTTGCGGCGGCCGAGCCGGGAACGACTGTCGCGGCGGGCGGGCCGGCAGGGCGCGCCGGTGCCGCGCCGGGTGCACCCATGGCGGCTCCCTGAGCCGGCGATACGCCCGGACGTGCCGGCTGACCCGGAGCCGGTGTCGCTCCGGGGGCGCCCATTGCCGCGCCCGGGGTTGCGGGCGTTCCGGGCGGTGTCGCGGGACGTCCCTGCTGACCCGGCGCCGGTGTTGCGGCTCCCGGCGTTGCAGGTGCAGCAGGCGTCGGCGTGGCGGCTGCCGGCGGCGTGCCGGGCCGTGCAGCTGGAGCGGCGGCGCCCGGTGCTGCCGGTGTCGCGCCCGGCGCGGGCGTTGTCGGCGACGTCGTGCCAGGCGGTTGCTTGGCGCCACCGGGCCGTTCGCCGCGCAGGCGCTCGGCCGGCGCCATTGTCGGAGCTGCTGGTGTCGGTGTTGCGGCCGCGGGCGGCGTGCCGGGGCGTGCTGCCGGAGCAGCGGCACCCGGTGCCGGTGTAGCGGCACCCGGCGTCGGAGTCGTATGCGCGGCTCCCGGCGCTGGCGTCGGCGGCGTGCCCGGCCGCTGCGGTGCTGCGGCAGGCGGTGGAGTCGGCGTGGGATGTGCGGGCGCAGCAGCCGGCGGCGGCGTTGCAGGCTTCACAGGTGCAGCTGCGGGCGGCTCCGGCCGTGCAGGTGCGGGCGCCGGTTTCGCGGCTGGTGGCTCGGGCCGCGCGGGCGCGGCTGCCGGCGGCGGTGCCGGACGCGCGGCAGGCGGTTCAGGCCGCGCGGGTGCTGCGGGGGGTGTCGGATGCGCGGGGGCAGCCGCAGGCGGCGGAGGCGGCGTCGGGCGTGCAGGGGCAGCAGCCGGCGGGGTCGGTTTCGCGGGCGCGGCCGCCGGTGGCGGAGCGGGATGGGCGGGCGGCGCGGCCGCGGGAGGCGTCGGCGGATGCGGCGCGGCGGCCGGCGGTGCCGGATGTGCGGGCGCGCCCGGCGCCGGCCTTGGCTTCGGCTTTCCGTCAGGTCCGAGTTCTTCCTTCTGCTGCGCCTGTGCGACGACCAGCGGCGAAGTTTGTGCGTGCGACGCTGAGGTTGCGAATTGCATCACCGTCAGCGCAGTCGTGGCGAGCAGCACGAGACGAAGCTTTGTCATGGTATTGGAGTCCCCGGGCGGAAAGTCTGGGCAGGAGGGAGAGTGAGAGCCGAACAATTCGGCGACACGATGAATTGCCAGCCGTTAGGCCGGATTGTGGCGAGCACCGAATCATCGGCGAAGTTTATTTCGACATTATAACGGGTTGCATGTGGCTTTGTTCACTGGACATTCAGAAGAAACGCTCCGACACATTCGCAATCGATGTGGAACTGAGGCGCGCGCGTGATCGATCGCGCGACGGGTCGATCTGTCGCAGGTTGCATGCCGGGTGGTTCAGGCAGTTCCCGCGCCGCTGATTCGCCGCGCAATCCGCCCGGCCGCTATTCGGGCGTGTGGCAGACCGCCTCGATATTGTGCCCGTCGGGATCGAGCACGAACGCGCCGTAATATGTCGGGTGATAATGCGCGCGAATGCCGGGCGCGCCGTTGTCGCGGCCGCCGGCCGCAAGCGCGGCCTTGTAGAAGGCGTCGACGGTGGCGCGGTCCTTGGCGGTGATCGCGACATGCACCGGCTTGTTCATCGCGCCTTCGCCGCCGATCCAGAAATCCGGCTTGCCGTTGGCGCCGAAGCCCGCCGCCGGCGCGTGCCCGGTCACCTCGGCGGGCACTTCCATGATCAGGCCGTAGCCGAGCGGCGCCAGCGCCGCCTGGTAGAACGCCTTCGCACGTTCGTAGTCAGAGACCGAAAAGCCGATATGGTCGATCATCGCGAGCCTCCGTTGTTGTGATGCATTCGCATCCGCGCTCTGGCTTCACCTCATCTTGAAACGGGGAGGTGAGGGCCGCGGCCGCGAGCTCATCTCACTCTCGCACCAGCAGAGTGTTGCTGCGGGTCCGGCCCTGATCGACGTAGCCGCGCGTGTGCATGTCGGCGATGCAGTCGTCGGTCCATTCGTCCTTCGACAGATGCTCGATCACCACCGCGCGGGGCCACAATGCTTCCGGCGCGTCGCGGAAGAAGCCGGTCAGCACGCGGTCCTCGAAGCCCTCGACGTCGATCTTCAGCGCGTCGACCGTAGCAGTGCCGGCCTCGTCGAGAATGCGTTGCAGCCGCAGCGACGGCACCTTGTATGCCTTACCGGTGGGCGTACCGGTGACGATGTGGCTGGCGCCGAGATTGTCGCCGTCGGTCTCGATCATCAGCTCGCCGTCGGTCGGGCCAGCGGCCGCCGCAACCAGCCGCACCTGCGGGTAGTTGGAGGCCTGCGTGTTGAACTTGAGCCGCGCATGCGTCACCGGATGCGGCTCGATCGCGATCACCTTGCCATCGGGGCCGACATTGCGCGCCAGCGCCAGCGCATAGGTGCCGACATTGGCGCCGAGATCGACGAAGGTGCCGCCGGCGCCGACATGCCGACGCAGAAAGGCGAGCTCTTCGAGATTGTAATCGGGATTGAACAGCGCGCCGCGCTCGGTCGCGCTGGCCTGGTGATAGAAGCGAAACGACGCGCCCTGATAGCTCACGTCGAGCGGCCCCGAGCCGAACAGATCGACCAGCCGCGACAGCCAGGGCCGGAACGCGCCGCGCTTCAATCCCGAGCCGTGCGCCAGCCGGATGATGGCGGCCTGCGCCGCATTGGGCGCAAAGGCGCCGAACGGCGCCGGCGAAATGTCGTTGCTGGGGATCAAGCCTGGTCCTCGTCAAAAGCGCGGCATGCATAACCGGTTTTGACCGGAGCGCCAACGGCTCGTTCGGGCGTCCTTGCCACCGATTTGCCCGGCGGCGCAAGCCCTTGCGCCCTCCGTGAGAGGAGGGCGGAACGAAGAGCAAGACTCGGACAAAATCATGTCGCGAGAATACAGAAGTATGACTCACAAGCCGCAACATATTCGGTGTCGTCCCGGCGAAGGCCGGGACCCATACGCCGCAGCAGTCGTTGGGAGCGAGGCTCGTCATTCCAGCGTCGTTCAACAATCACGTTTAGTGGTTATGGGTCCCGGCCTTCGCCGGGACGACGGCGAATGTGTGGCAACTGCGCGCCACCATCTCACCCCGCTGGCGCTTGATCCCGCTTCAGGCGGCGCGAGCGCGCGGCCTTGTGCAGCACGCGGGCGAGTTGCTCGGCGGAATAGGGCTTATGCAGCAGCTCGAAGCCGCCGCTGCCCTGCTGCGACAGCACCTGGCTGTAGCCGGAGGCGAGCACGATCGGCAGATCGAGGCCCTGCCGGCGGATCTCTTCCGCGAGCTCGATGCCGCTCATGCCGGGCATCACGACATCGGTGAACACCAGGTCGAAGCGGTTGGGGTCGACCGCGAGCTCCTCCAGCGCGTGGGTGGCGTTTTCGACCAGCACGCAGGTGCAGCCGAGCTGGGTCAGCGTGTCGGCGGCGAATTTTCCGACCTCGGCATTGTCCTCGACGATCAGCACCGACGCACTGGTCGGATCGACCGAAGGCGCATCCTCCGTGAGCGGCGATTGCGCGCTGGGTCCGCCGACGACGCGCGGCAGATACAGTGTGAACGTCGAGCCCTTGCCGACTTCGCTGGTCACGGTGACCTCGCCGCCGGACTGCTTGGCGAAGCCGAACACCTGCGACAGGCCGAGGCCGGTGCCGTGGCCGACCTCCTTGGTGGTGTAGAACGGCTCGAAGATGCGGCCGAACAGCTCCTGCGGAATGCCGACGCCGGTATCGGCCACCGTGATAGCGACATGGCCGTGCGAGTTCGGTGGAGTGCTCGTCGCGGATGGCAGCTCGTCCACGACGCGGACCGCGATCGTGAGCCGGCCGACGCCGTCCATGGCGTCGCGGGCATTCACCGCCATGTTGAGGATGGCGGTCTCGAACTGGCCGGCATCGGCATTGACGAGGCAGGTCTCGTCCGGCACCTGCGCGGTGATTTCGACCCGTGAGCCGATCAGGGTGGTGATCATCTCGCTCAGGGTGCGGACGTTCTGGCAGGCGTCGAACACTTCGGGCTTGAGGGTCTGCCGGCGCGCGAATGCCAGCAGCTGGTTTGTCAGCTTGGCGGCGCGGTTCACGGTGTTGGAGATCGCATCGATGTAGCGCAGCCGCCGCGGCTCCGGCAGGTCCGGCCGCCGCAGCATGTCGACCGAGGCGCGGATCACGGTGAGCAGATTGTTGAAGTCGTGCGCGACGCCGCCGGTGAGTTGCCCGAGTGCCTCCAGCCGCTGTCCATGGCGCAGCGCCTCCTCGGCCTCGATGCGTCGGTTGGCCTCTTCCTCCAGACGCTGGGTGCGCCGATAGGCGAGCGCGAGCAGGCCGAACAGCAGGGCGGTGGCCGGGATGCCGAAGATCAGGTGCTGGGCCATGGTCGAGACCCAGCGCGAGCGGATCGCCGCAGTTTCGAGGCCGGCACTGACATAAACCGGGTATTCGGCCAGCCGCTCATAGCGCATGCGCCGCTCGATGCCGTCGGCCGGGGACAGGATCGTCATGGTCCCGGCCTGCGGGTGGGCGACGAGCTGCTGCCCGAGCGGTCCGCTGGGCTCGAACCTGACGGGGTGGTCGATGACGGGGAAGTGCGCCAGCACCGCGCCGTCGGTCCGGATCAGCGCCAGGAAGCTGCCCGGTTCGCGGCCGATCTTGGCGTAGAAATTCTCGAAATATTCCGGAAGTACGGATGCCTGGATCACGCCGCCGAAGCTGCCGTCCTCGTTGTTGCGGCGCCGGCCGACGCTGAAGAACCGCGCGCCCAGATAGGGCGGCCGCGGCGTCAGCACTTCGCCGATAAAGGTGCCGATGTCGCCTTGGACGTGGATCCGGAAATAGTCCCGATCCGAGAAATCGATGTCGGGAGCCGGCTCCACCAGGCTGTTGACGAGGGCACGGCCGTTGGCATCGAACACCCAGACCGATTTTACCTGGGGCAGCGCCTCGGCGACCGCGCGGAGCCGCTGATGCAGGGTCTTCTCGTGCGCGGTGATGTCGGCATCGCTCATGCCGCGGATCACCTCGGTGACCTCGGCGAGGCTGCGGTCGATGGTCTCGAACACCTTGAGCGCGTGCTCATGGGCGATGTCGAGCGTGCGCTGTATCTCCTGGTCGGCGGCGTCGCTGGTCGAGATCCAGGACATCGCCGAGGCAAACATGAACAGCGCCAGCGGAAGGGCCAGCGAGGCGGCCATCATCCATTGCAGCAGTCTCAGCGAATTGCGGTGTGCGGTTTGCACGGGCGCTCCGGCTCCGCAGCGACATTAACGCAAACCGTTGCGCCGGAGGAAGCGAAACCCCGTCCTGGCGCGTGGTGCAGGGGCTGCTTCGTCATGCCGCGGCCGCTCAAGGTTACCGGAGGCCAACCGGGATCGATCAAGTGGTCGCCACCTCACATCCGTGGCGGCGCCGGGCGGGCGCTGCTCGGCGCCATCACGACCTCGTTAGCCCTTTGCCGCCAGTCAAGCGCAAAATCGGCCGGGATGGCGCGTCCGGGTGCTGTTTTTAGGAGTTCTAAAACCTCTCACGGGCAAATGCTTGACCCTGTGACTACCTGCTGAAAAACAGGCCGCATGACAGGCGATCCAAACTCCTCCCAGGACAATCCAAGGGATATCCGGCTCGGACATGCGGATCGCGGCTTTGTCGGCAAGATCATCAGGCTCGATGCGCTCGTGACGGGCTCATCGCTCTCTGCGCAGGAGCTGGAGCAGCGCCTGGTCGAGATGGGATTTGTGGAAGGCGCGCGCGTGGAAATCCTGCATGAAGGCACGATCCGGCGGGATCCGATCGCGGTGCGCGTCGACAACATCACGATCGCGCTGCGCCGGAGCGAAGCCATGGCCGTGATCGTCGAATGACCACAGCATCCCTGCGCCTGGCGCTGGTCGGCGCGCCGAACACCGGCAAGACGTCGCTGTTCAACCGGTTGACCGGCAGCAGCCAGAAAGTCGCCAACTATCCCGGCGTCACGGTCGAGCGCAAATCCGGCGGCTTCGTCACGCCGGAGGGCCGCAGCGTCACCGTGCTCGACCTGCCCGGCACCTATTCGCTGCGCGGCCGCAGCCCGGACGAGGAAATCACCCGCGACATCGTGCTCGGCCGCTTCGACGGCGAGGCGGTGCCTGATCTCGTGCTCTGCGTCGCAGACGCCACCAATCTGCGGTTGACCTTGCGGCTGGTGCTCGAGCTGAAGCGCGTCGGCCGGCCGATGATGCTCGTGCTCAACATGATCGACATCGCCAAGCGCCGCGGTGTCACGATCGATCTTGATCGGATGTCGCAGGAGCTGGGGCTGCCGATCGTGACCTCGGTCGCGGTGCGCAAGGGTGGCGTCGACGAGTTGTTGAAGCGGACCGACGAATTCCTGGCGCGGTCGCATGAGGCGGCGGCCAGCGAGTGGACGACGCCGACGATCGCCGATCTCAAGGCGGCGCAGCGTGAGGCGGACCGGATCATCGCGGTAGCGGTGACGCTGCCGACCAAGCCGGACACGCTGACCAACCGGATCGATTCGGTGGTGCTGCATCCGGTCTTGGGCCTCGTGGTCCTGGCCGTGATCCTGTTCGTGATGTTCCAGGCGGTATTCACCTGGGCGCAGCCGGCGATGGAGCTGCTGTCGGACGGCTTCTCCGCGCTGGGGCAACTGATCCACGACGTCTTGCCCGAGAGCTGGACCCTGTTGCAGAGCTTCCTGCAGAACGGCCTGATCTCCGGCGTCGGCAGCGTCATCGTGTTCCTGCCGCAGATCATCATCATCTTCCTGTTCATCCTGCTGCTGGAAGATTTCGGCTACATGGCGCGCGCCGCGTTCCTGATGGACCGCATCATGGGCGGCGCCGGGCTGCATGGCCGCGCCTTCATTCCGCTGCTGTCGAGTTTCGCCTGCGCCATTCCCGGCATCATGGCGACGCGGGTGATCGACAATCCACGCGACCGCCTGACCACGATCCTGATCGCGCCGCTGATGACCTGCTCGGCGCGCATTCCGGTCTACACGCTGATCATCTCGGCCTTCGTTCCGGCGACCACGGTGTGGGGCTTCGTCAATCTGCAAGGGCTCGTGATGTTCGGGCTCTATGCCGCAGGGATCACCAGCGCGCTGACGGTCTCGGCGATCGCAAAATTCTTCCTGTGGCGCGACCATGCGCCGGCGCCGTTCATGCTGGAATTGCCCGACTACAAGGTGCCGCGGCTGAAGAGCATCGCGATCGGCGTGTTCAACCGCGCCAAGATGTTCCTGTATCGCGCGGGCACCACGATCCTCTCGATGATGGTGCTGATCTGGTTCCTGGCTTCGTTCCCGCAGGCGCCGGCCGGCGCCGAGGGGCCGGCGATCAATTACAGCTTCGCGGCGATGATCGGCCATGCGCTGGAGCCGCTGCTGCGGCCGATCGGCTTCAACTGGCAGATCGCGGTGGCGCTGATCCCGGGCATGGCGGCGCGCGAGGTCGCGGTCGCCGCACTCGGTACCGTCTATTCGATCGAGGGCGGCAAGGAAGCGGCGGATGCGATCGGCCAGGTGCTGGCGCAGAAATGGACGCTGGCGACCGCACTGTCGATGCTGGTCTGGTACATCTTCGCCCCGCAATGCGCCTCGACGCTCGCAGTGATCCGCCGCGAGACCGGCGGCGCGAAATGGATGGTGGTGACTTTCCTCTACATGCTCGTGCTGGCCTATGCTGCGAGTTTCCTGACCTTCAATCTGGCGCAGGCGCTGGGCCTCCATTAAACGCAGTATTGCGTTCCGTCATACGGGCCAGAGGTCGCAATGGTTACAATCGGTCGAACGAGGAAGTAGAGTTCATCCGAAGCGCATCACGCGCTGCCCTGCGAGACCACGCAATGTCGACGTTCGGCCTGGAGCGGGTATTTTCGCCGCGAAGCATCGCGGTGGTCGGCGGCAGCCCACGCCCGTCGTCGCTCGGCGCGGCGGTGTTGCGGAACATCAGGGCGAGCGGCTTCGCCGGCAAGCTCGGCGTCGTCAACCGGCACTATGCCGAGGTCGACGGCGAGCCGACCGTTCGCGACCTGACGTCGCTGCCGTTCGTGCCTGACCTCGTTGTCATCAGCGCGGCTGCGGCGGCGGTCCCGGAGATCGTCGCGGAGGCAGGTCACGCCGGTGTCGCCGGTGCGGCGATCCTGTCGGCCGGGCTCGGTCACGGCGCGGGCTCGCTCGCGGAGACCGCGGGGCAGACCGCGCGGCGATACGGCATGCGCTTGATCGGTCCGAATTGCCTCGGCGTCATGGTGCCGCGCGCCAAGCTCAATGCGAGTTTCGCCTCGCATCAGCCGTCGGACGGACATGTCGCCCTGATCTCGCAGTCCGGCGCGGTCGCGTCGGCGATGATCGAATGGGCGGCGGAGCGGCGGCTCGGCTTCTCCGGCATCGCGTCGATCGGCGACCAGCTCGACGTCGACGTCGCCGACCTGCTGGATTATTTCGCGCTCGATGATCATACCAGCGCGATCCTGATCTACCTCGAAGCGGTCAAGGATGCGCGCAAGTTCATGTCGGCGGCGCGCGCCGCCGCGCGCATGAAGCCGGTCATCGTCGTCAAATCAGGGCGGATGGCGCAGGGCGCGAAGGCGGCTGCGACCCACACCGGCGCGCTGGCCGGCTCGGATGCGGTCTATGACGCGGCGTTCCGCCGCGCCGGCATATTGCGGGTCTACGATCTGCGCCAGCTGTTCGATTGCGCCGAGCTGCTCGGCCGCGGCTTCGTGCCGCGCGGCAACCGGCTGGCGATCCTGACCAATGGCGGCGGCCTCGGCATTCTCGCGACCGACCGGCTGGCTGAGCTCGGCGGCATTCCAGCGACGCTGACGACGGAGACCATTGAACGGCTCGACAAGATGTTGCCGTCGGGCTGGTCCTGCGCCAATCCGGTCGACATCGCCGGCGATGCCGATGCCGCCCGCTACGTGGTGGCGCTCAACGCGCTGCTCGATGACACTAACAGCGACGCGGTGCTGGTCGCCAACGTCGAAACCGCGGTGGCGCCAGCCGTGGGCATCGCCGAAGCGGTGGCGCAATGCGTGCGCGACCGCCGGACCAAGCGAAGCGTGGTCGCCACACTGGTGCTTGCAGCCTGGGTCGGCGCAGACGAGCGCACCGGCGCGATCTTCGAGGCGGCACGGATTCCGCATTTCCCGACCGAGGACGATGCGGTTCGTGCCTTCATGTATCTGGTGCGCTACCGCGAGGCCTCCACCGCGCTCGCCGCAACCCCGCCCGGCGTCGCCTCAGTGTTCACGCCGGAGACGGCAGCGGCGCGGCACGTGGTCGTGAAGGCGTTGTCGGAGGGACGCGCCTGGCTCGATCCGGCCGAGATCGTCGCGCTGTTCGAAGCCTATCGCATTCCGATCGTGACCACGCTCGTCGCCGACAGTGCAGAGGACGCCGCCGCGAAGGCCGCTCCGTTCCTCGCCGAGGGGCACGCGATCGTGGTCAGGGTGTTTTCGCGCGATATCAGGCACGCCTCCGATGTAGGCGGCGTCATTCGCGACCTGCGGACCAAAGACAGCGTCATCGAGGCCGTCAGGACCGTCATGGAACGCGCACGCAGCGCGCGGCCGGATGCCGCCTTACAGGGCGTGACGATCCAGCCGATGATCGTGCGGCGCGCGGCGCGCGAATTGATCCTCGGCATCGCCGACGATCCGACCTTCGGCCCGGTGATCGTGTTCGGCCGTGGCGGTCCAGCAGTCGAGGTGATCAACGACAAGGTGCTTGCGCTGCCGCCGCTCGACATGAATCTCGCCCGCGAGCTGATCGGACGCACCCGCGTCTCGCGGCTGCTCGGCGGCTATGGCGATGTGGCGGCCGTCCCGGCTGACGTGGTGCCGCTCACTTTGGTCAAGCTGGCGCAGATGGCCGCCGACATTCCCGAGGTCGCCGAGCTCGATATCAATCCGATGCTGGCCGACGAGAGCGGCGTGCTGGCGCTCGATGCGCGGGTGGCGATCCGCAAGCCGACGCGACTGTTCGCCGGCCACACAAGGCTCGCGGTCAGACCCTATCCGTCGCAATGGGAAGGCGAGCTTGCGCTGCGCGACGGCTCGCATGTCACGGTGCGTCCGATGCGCCCCGAGGACGAGCCGATGGTCGCCGATTTCTTCAAGCGCGTGACCGCAGAAGATCTCAGGCTGCGCTTCTTCCACGCGATGAAGGAGTTCTCGCATGCCTTCATCGCGCGCTTGACCCAGCTCGACTATGCGCGCGCGATGGCCTTCGTGGCGCTCGATCCGGTGACCGGCGAGATGATGGGCGCGGTCCGGCTGCACTCGGATTCGCTGTACCAGAACGCCGAATACGCGATCCTGCTGCAGTCCGATCTGAAGGGCAAAGGCCTTGGCTGGGCGCTGATGCAGCTCCTGATCCACTATGCGCGGTCGGAGGGATTGAAGCGCCTGTCGGGCCAGGTCTTGACCGAGAACACCACGATGATCGGGATGTGCCGCGATCTCGGCTTCACCGTCACGATGGATCCGGAGGATCACAGCATCGTCGACGTCGTGCTCGACCTCGATCGGCCCGGCGTCGATGCGGTCGGTGCGGATATCCTGATCCGGCCGGCGGCTGGCCGCTGATACCAGCGCCAGCCGCGGCTGTGTCAGATCAGATCTGGCGTTCGACCATCTTGAACTTGAGCTCGGCGATCGCCTCCGAGGGATTGAGACCCTTGGGGCACGCCTTGGCGCAGTTCATGATGGTGTGGCAGCGATAGAGCCGGAACGGATCCTCGAGATTGTCGAGCCGCTCGCCGGTCGCTTCATCGCGGGAGTCGGTGACCCAGCGCGTCGCCTGCAGCAGCGCAGCGGGACCGAGGAAGCGTTCGCTGTTCCACCAGTAGCTCGGGCAGGAGGTCGAGCAGCAGGCGCACAGGATGCATTCGTAGAGACCATCGAGCTTCTCGCGATCCTCGTGGCTCTGCCTCCACTCCTTCTGCGGCGTCGGCGTCGTGGTCTTCAGCCACGGCTCGATCGAGGCGTACTGGGCGTAGAAATTGGTCAGGTCGGGGACCAGGTCCTTGACCACCGGCTGGTGCGGCAGCGGATTGACCTTCACCGCGCCGCCGGCGCCGACATCGTGCATCGACTTGGTGCAGGCCAGCGTGTTCTGGCCGTCGATGTTCATCGCGCAGGAGCCGCAGACGCCTTCGCGGCAGGAGCGGCGGAAGGTCAGCGTCGGGTCGATGTGATTCTTGATCCAGATCAGACCGTCCAGCACCATCGGACCGCAATCATGGGTGTCGACATAGTAGGTGTCGACGCTCGGATTCTTGCCGTCGTCCGGGTTCCAGCGATACACCCGGAATTCGCGGGTCTCGGTGGCGCCAGCCGGCTTCGGCCAGGTCTTGCCGCCGGAAATCTTCGAATTCTTCGGAAGTGCGAATTCAACCATGCTTGCTCGCCTTCGTTCTCAGTAGACCCGCGCCTTCGGCGGGATGTACTGGACATCATTGGTCATCGTGTAATCGTGGACGGGACGATAATCGATCGTGGTCTTGCCGGCCGGATCGATCCAGGTCAGCGTGTGCTTCATCCAGTTCTTGTCGTCGCGCGCCGAGAAGTCCTCGCGCGCATGCGCGCCACGGCTTTCGGTGCGGTTCGCGGCCGAATCCATCGTCACGACCGCCTGCACGATCAGATTGTCGAATTCCAGCGTCTCGACCAGGTCGGAATTCCACACCAGCGAGCGGTCCGAGACCGAGATGTCGCCGACGCCGCCATAGACCTTGTGGATCAGGTTCTGGCCTTCCTGCAGTACATCGCCGGTGCGGAACACCGCGCAATTGTTCTGCATCACATGCTGCATGCTGTCGCGCAGCTTCGCGGTCGGCGTGCCGCCGGAAGCGTGACGGAAGTGGTCGAGCCGGCCGAGCGCGAGGTCGGACGAATCCTTCGGCAGTTCCGGCTGCTTGGCGTTCGCCGTCAGCTTGTCGGCAAGGCGCAGCGCGGCGGCGCGGCCGAACACCACGAGGTCGATCAGCGAGTTGGAGCCGAGGCGGTTGGCGCCGTGCACCGAGACGCAGGCCGCTTCGCCGATCGCCATCAGGCCCGGCACCACCGAATTGTCGTCGCCGTTGCGCTTGGTCAGCACCTCGGCGTGATAGTTCGTGGCAATGCCGCCCATGTTGTAGTGCACGGTCGGCACGATCGGGATCGGCTCGCGGGTGACGTCGACATTGGCGAAGATCCTCGCCGATTCGGAGATGCCCGGCAGCCGCTCATGCAGCACCTTCGGATCGAGGTGATCGAGGTGCAGGAAGATGTGATCCTTCTTCTTGCCGACGCCGCGGCCTTCGCGGATTTCGATCGTCATCGCGCGCGAGACGACGTCGCGCGAAGCGAGGTCCTTCGCCGACGGCGCGTAGCGCTCCATGAAGCGCTCGCCTTCGGAGTTGACGAGATAGCCGCCTTCGCCGCGGGCGCCCTCGGTGACGAGACAGCCCGAGCCGTAGATGCCGGTCGGATGGAACTGGACGAACTCCATGTCCTGCAACGGCAGGCCGGCGCGCAGCACCATGCCGCCGCCATCGCCGGTGCAGGTGTGCGCCGAGGTGCACGACGCGTAGGCCCGGCCATAGCCGCCGGTCGCCAGGATCGTGGTCTGGGCGCGGAAGCGATGCAGCGTGCCGTCATCGAGCTTGAGCGCGATCACGCCGCGGCAGACGCCCTGGTCGTCCATGATCAGGTCGATGGCGAAGAATTCGATGAAGAACTCGGCCGAGTGACGCAGCGACTGGCCATACATCGTGTGCAGCATGGCGTGGCCGGTGCGGTCGGCGGCGGCGCAGGTGCGCTGCGCCTGGCCCTTGCCGTAGTCCATGGTCATGCCGCCGAACGGACGCTGATAGATCTTGCCGTCCTCGGTGCGCGAAAACGGCACGCCCCAATGCTCGAGCTCGTAGACCGCGTCGGGCGCGTTGCGCACCATGTATTCGATCGCGTCCTGGTCGCCGAGCCAGTCCGACCCCTTCACGGTGTCGTACATGTGCCAGCGCCAGTCGTCCGGATGCATGTTGCCGAGCGAGGCCGAGATGCCGCCCTGCGCCGCAACGGTGTGCGAGCGGGTCGGGAACACCTTGGTGATGCAGGCGGTGCGCAGGCCCGCTTCCGAGCAGCCGACCACGGCGCGCAGGCCGGCGCCGCCGGCGCCGACCACGACGACGTCGTAGGTGTGGTCCTGAATCGGGTAGGCCTTGCCGTTCGTGGCCGGGCCGCCGTTGGTGGCCTTGCCGTTTCCTTCACCGGCCATGGGTCAAACTCCCGACGACAATTTGAGGATTGCGTAGATCGAGGCCAATGCGACCGCGACGCAGAAGAAGTTGTTCGCCATCACACTGGCGATCTTCAGCTTCTCGTTATGGATGTAGTCTTCGATCACGACCTGCATGCCGATCTTCATGTGCCAGACACTGGCGACGATGAAGAGCAGCAGGATGATGGCGATCGGAATCGAGCCGAGGATCTGCGCCGCGCCGGCATGATTGCGGCCGATCAGCATGATCACCACGACGATTACGGGGATGATCAGCAGCGTCATCGCCACCGCGGTGAGGCGCTGACGCCAGAAGTCCGAGGTGCCGGTATGGGCGGAGCCGAGGCCGCGAACGCGCTCCAGCGGCGTGCGCATCGAAGAGGGGCCGCTCATCGTCCACCTCCCACCGCGTAGGCAATGATCCAGACCAGCACCGTCAGCGCGATGCCGGCGACCAGCGCGCCCCAGGTCAGGGCCTCGCGCTCATTGGCCTTGAAGCCGTAGCCGAGATCCCAGAAGAAATGCCGGATGCCGCTGCACAGATGGTGCATCAGTGCCCATGTGTAGCCGAACACGATCAGCTTGCCGATCGCGCTGCCGGTGAAGGCCTGGACATTGGCGTAGGCGGTGGGGCCGGAGGCGGCGGCGATCAGCCACCAGGCCAGCAGCAGGGTGCCGAAATATAGTGCTATGCCGGTGGCGCGGTGGACGATGGACAGCGCCATCGTCAGCGTCCACCGGTAGGTCTGCATGTGGGGTGAAAGCGGTCGTTCGATCCTGGCGGTCATCGGCGGGCTTTATGATGTGAGGGACCGCGCCCGGCCCATCGGGGAACGCGGTAGAGGAGTTCTATTTACGGAGTCGCACCCCGCCGCGCAACGGCCAAATAGCCTTCGGTCGAACCGAAGTTCATTGCTAGAGTTGCCGAATTCTGGTTGATCCGCAGTGTGGTATACCAGATGCAAGGTCGAGTGAACTAAGAAGTGAATCAATGTTCGCGGATGCCTGAGGTGCCCCCTCGTGGGGTCCGGAAGGCGTCGATCTTGCCCCATTGTTCCACCAGATAATCGACGAATGCCCTGATCTTAGGCGATGCCAGGCGCGCCGGCTGAAGCATCAACTGCAGCGGCGTCGGCGCTGGTTCATGGCCGATCAGCAGGCGTTGCAGCCGGCCGCTTAAGAGATCGGACTGCACCTGCCACGACGGCGCGCGGACAATGCCGGCGCCATCCCGCGCTGCAGCAAGCAGCGCGTCGAGGCTATTCATCCAGAGCCGACCGGATATGCGGAATTTGCGACCCGTCTTTGTGCCGTCGGCAAAGCGCCACTCCGCACTGCCCGGCGAATCGGAAAACACCAGGCAGTCATGTGTCGCGAGATCGCCCGGCGTTCGCGGCTCGCCGCGCCGGGCCAGATAGTCCGGTGACGCGCACACGATCATCTGCAGATCGGTCAGCTTGCGGGTGATGAGCTGCGAGTCGCGCAGCCGGCCGATCCGAATAGCGAGATGAATGTCCTCCTCGATCATGTCGACAGCGCGATCGATCAACAGCAGGTCGACGGACAGTGCCGGATAGCGGCGCAGAAACTCGACCAGCAATGGTGCGATCACCAGCCGTCCGATCAGGCTCGGCGAGCTCAGCCGAATCCGCCCCGAAGGTTGATGCGGATCACGCGCCAGTGCGGCCTCGATCTCCCCGACCTCGCCGAGGATCGATTTCGCGCGCTCGTAGAGAATTCGGCCGTCATCGGTCAGCGCGAGCTGGCGGGTGGTGCGCAGCAAGAGGCGGGTGCCGAAATGCTCCCCGAGCGCGCTGATCTGGCGGCTCACCGAGGTCAGCGAGCTCGGCAGCGAGCGTGCCGCTGCCGACAGGCTGCCGGTCTCGACCGCCCGGACAAAGGCTGCCATCGCCGCAAGCTGGTCCAAGCCCGATCCTTCCGCATTTCGCAAGAGAGCCTGCGCAAGAGCATAGATACTCCCGAATTCCAAAAGGCGCTATTGGTCTCCGCGAACAGTCTCAAGACGGGCGCCGAGGCATTCGCTGCGGTGGCCGCGACACACTGTGCGAAGGACATGATGACCGGCCTTGATCCCAGGGAATTGCTTGAGCTTGCGCTGCTGCTGATCGCGGTCGGCGCGCTGTCCGGCTTTCTTGCCGGGTTGTTCGGCATCGGCGGCGGCGCGATCCTGGTGCCGGTGTTCTACGAATGCTTTCGCCTCGCCGGCGTGCCGCTTGAGGTCCGGATGCCGCTGTGCATCGGCACCTCGCTCGCGATCATCATCCCGACCTCGCTGAGCTCGTTTCGCGCCCATTATCGCCGCGGCGCCGTCGACATGGAGATCCTGAAGCGCTGGTGGCTGCCGATCGTGATCGGCGTCGCCGCCGGCAGTGTCACCGCGCGCTTCGCGCCGGAGCGGTTGTTCAAGATCGTGTTCGTGATGGTGGCCTGGTCGGCTGCCGCGCGGCTGTTGTTGGCGCGCGAGACCTGGAAATTCGGCGACGAGGTGCCGAAGGGATTTTTGATGCAGGTCTACGGCTTCTTCGTCGGCCTGCTGTCAACATTGATGGGCATCGGCGGCGGCCTGTTCGCCAATCTGTTGATGACCTTCTATGGCCGGCCGATCCATCAGGCGGTGGCGACCTCCTCGGCGCTCGCGGTGCTGATCTCGATCCCGGGTGCGTTGGGTTACATCTATGCCGGCTGGCCCGCGGCCGCGCGCTTTCCCGAGGTCGCCGCTCTGCAATTGCCGTTCGCGCTCGGCTACGTCTCGCTGATCGGCGCGCTGCTGGTGATGCCGACCACGCTCGTCACCGCGCCGCTCGGCGTCAAGGTCGCGCACGCGCTGTCGAAGCGCGCGCTGGAGGTGGCGTTCGGGGCCTATCTCTTCATCGTCGGCGGACGGTTCGTGATCAGCCTCGTCGGCGGACATTAGCCGGAGGGCTACGACACCTGGCCTACAAGCGAGGCCTTCAATCGGATCATGCTATTGCCCCAGTACCGCAGGTCGCCCTGGCTCTCAAAGTGGCCCGCACTTGCCAATGCCTGAATCCGGGCGGCGATCGTCTCGCTGCTGATCGCTAGCCCGATGTCCGCGCACTCCACAAATGCCCTGCCTACAATCATCATCATCTTCCGCCATTGTGGCTCCATGGCAGAGAAGATGATCTGGTCGAGTTTGGTGACCGATACGGACAGGCTTGGCGAAACCTCATCCCAAGTGAGCGTGCTGCTGATCCGTGGAGGTTTCGGTCGCGGCGCCAGATCTGGATGCTCCGCATAGATGTCAGACAGTTTCTCGTAGACGGTTTGGCAGGCCTTGGTCAGATGCTCCAACAAGGCGCCGCAATCGACCTTGTCGATTCCCTTCGTGGCGATGACTGTGCGTTCGAGTGCCCGGCCCACTTTCAGGAGATGTTTCTTTAATTCGGCCGCCCGCTCTCGATCCATGCAAAAGGCCTCGTGACTACGCCTTGTAAATGTCCTTATAGGTATCGCGTAGCCCGGATGAAGCGAAGCGCAATCCGGGATTCTTCAAAACGATCGACCGCTCCCGGATTTCGTTTCACTCCATCCGGGCTACGAAGCCGAGCTACTTCGCGTAGATATCCTTATACGTATCCCGCAAGATATTCTTCTGCACCTTGCCCATTGCGTTGCGCGGCAATTCGTCGACCACGAAGACGCGCTTGGGCATCTTGAACTTGGCGAGCCGGCCATCGAGCGCCTTCAGCACCGAGGCTTCGCTGACATCGGCGCCCTTGCTGCAGACGAGGACTGCGGTGACGCCTTCGCCGAAATCGGCATGCGGCACGCCGATCACGGCTGATTCGACCACGCCGGGCATGGCATCGATCTCGCTCTCGATCTCCTTCGGGTAGACATTGAAGCCGCCGGAAATCACGAGATCCTTGCCGCGGCCGAGGATGTGGACGTAGCCCTTGTCGTCGATCTTGCCGAGGTCGCCGGTGATGAAGAAGCCGTCGCCGCGGAATTCGGCCTTGGTCTTCTCCGGCATCCGCCAGTAGCCCTGGAACACGTTGGGGCCCTTGACCTCGATCATGCCGATCGTCTCGCGCGCGAGCTCCTTGCCGGTCTCGGGATCGGTGACCCGCACCGTCACGCCGGGCAGCGCGAAGCCGACTGCACCGGGCACCCGGTCGCCGTCATAGGGGTTCGAGGTGTTCATGTTGGTTTCGGTCATGCCGTAGCGCTCCAGCACGGCGTGGCCGGTGCGATCCGACCATTCGCGGTGGGTGTCGGCGAGCAGCGGCGCGGAGCCCGAGATGAACAGCCGCATGTGCTTGGTCGCGTCCTTGTTCAGGCCGGGGTTCTGCAACAGGCGGGTGTAGAAGGTCGGCACGCCCATCATCACGGTGGCGCGGGCCATCAGCTTGATGATCACGTCCGGATCGAACTTCGGCAGGAAGATCATCGAGGCACGCGCGAACAGCGTGACGTTGCTCGCCACGAACAGGCCGTGGGTGTGATAGATCGGCAGCGCGTGGATCAGCACGTCCTTGTCGGTGAAGCGCCAGTAGTCGACCAGCGAGTACGAGTTCGACGCCAGATTGTCGTGAGACAGCATCGCGCCCTTGGAGCGGCCGGTGGTGCCGGAGGTGTAGAGGATCGCGGCGAGATCGTTGTTTGCCCGCGGGACGGTCGTGAATTCCTTCGCAGCCTTGTCGGCGGCCTCGGTCAGCGAGCCCTTTCCGCTGGGATCGAGGGTTTCGACCTTGGCGCCCACCTTGGCGGCGATCGCCTTGATGCCCTCCAGCTTGGAGGGATCGCAGACCACCAGCGCCGGCTCGGCATCTGATATGAAGTATTCGAGCTCGTTCAGCGTATAGGCGGTGTTGAGCGGCAAATAGACACCGCCAGCGCGCACGGTGGCGAGATACAGCACCAGCGCCGAGACCGATTTCTCGGTTTGCGCCGCGACGCGGTCGCCCGGCTTGACGCCGCGCTCAACCAGCACATTCGCGATCTGGCCCGCCCGCGCGATCAAATCGCCATAGGTGATGCGGCTGCCGTCGAGCTGCTCGATCGCGAGCCGGTTGGGGTCGTCGAGGCCGTCGAACAGGCGGGAAAACAGGTTGGCGTTGGTGGTCGTGTTCATGCAACATCCCCTAAGGGGCGAAAGGGCCGGAAGGTTCTGGCTGGATTAGCAAAAACGCCCTTCGAAAAGCAACGGAGACAGTTTGCATGACAAATAATGGGAAACGCGTGGCCTGGGTCACCGGCGGCGGCACCGGAATCGGTGAATCCGGGGCGGAATTCCTGGCGGCGGACGGCTGGACGGTGGTGGTCTCCGGCCGCCGCAAGGAAGAGCTCGACCGCGTGGTGGCCAACATCGCCAAAAAGGGCGGCAAGGCCGAAGCGATCGCGCTCGACGTCAGCAGCAAGGCCGACGTCAACAAGGCCGCCGAGGCGATCGTCGCCAAACACGGCCGCATCGACCTCCTGGTCAACAGCGCCGGCATCAACGTGCCGAAGCGCAGCTGGGCCGACATGGAACTGGAAGGCTGGGACAAGCTGGTCGAGGTCAACCTCAACGGCGTGCTGTATTGCATGCGCGCGGTGCTGCCGACGATGCGCAAGCAGCAGGACGGCTGCATCATCAACGTCGCCTCCTGGGCGGGCCGCCACGTCTCCAAGATGCCCGGCCCGGCCTACACCACCACCAAGCACGCAGTGCTGGCGCTGACCCATTCCTTCAACATGGACGAATGCGTCAACGGCCTGCGCGCCTGCTGTCTGTCGCCGGGCGAGGTGGCTACCCCGATCCTGAAGCAGCGGCCGGTGGTGCCGAGCGAGGCCGAGCAGGCCAGGATGCTGCAGCCCGAGGATTGCGGCCGCACCATCGCCTTCGTCGCCAGCATGCCGGCGCGGGTCTGCATGAACGAGATCCTGATCAGCCCGACCCACAACCGCGGCTTTATTCAGACGCCGGCGAACCGGGATTAAATTTAGCCCTCTCAACGGGTCGTCCCTGCGAAAGCAGGGACCCATAACCACCGCTATTGGTTGTCAGCAAAGGCTGGAGCTACAGCCTTCGCAAAACAGCCATTTGTGGTTATGGGTCCCGGCTCGCGCTTCGCTTGGCCGGGACGACGGTGTGCCATGAATCCGCGGTCCGGATTAGCCACCACACCAGATCATTCGCTGATCTCGTTCAGCTCTTTCCCGGAATGCTCCGGCACGAACAGGAAGACGCCGATCGCCATCGCGATCATCAGCACGGGGATGCAGAGGAACGCCAGCGCGAACGAGCCGGTGTGCTGCTGGAGCGCGATCGAGACGAAGGGAAACAGCACGAAGCCGACGAAATAGGCGATCGCCCAGACCACGCCGTTGGCAGCGCCGCGGATCCGGGTCGGGAAGATTTCCGCGGTCAGTGTCGTGCTCGGACCCCAGAAGCCGAGGAAGCCGAGGCACCAGAGCAGCCCGAACGTCCACAGCAGCACGCGGTCCTCGGAATAGACCCAGAGCGTCATGAAGATCGCGCCCTCGATCAGGGTGATGATGAAGGTGCGACGGCGGCCGATCTTGTCGATCAGCCAGCCGACCAGACAGAGGCCGACGAAGCCGCACAGGCCGTAGAACACGTAGAACAGGCTGTATTCGGTGGTCGACCAATGCTTCTCGGTCGAGAGGTACAGCGGCATCCAGGCGCCGACCGTGCCGTAGATGCAGGTCGAGGCGCAGGCCACGAACAACGCGACCAATGTCGAGGGCAGCACGTCGGGCATGAACACCTGGCGGACGCCGACCGATTTGGCTTTGCCGAACCAGTTACGGTCATCGTCGTTGACCGTGCCGCCGCGCGCCAGCGTCTCCGCGATGCGCCGCTTGCGGTCCTGCGACCGCACCCAATAGGGCGATTCCGGGCAGGTGGAGCGGATATAGATCGCGAGCAGTGCGATCACGCCGGGCACCATCACGGCGATGCGCCAGCCATAGTTGGCGGCGATCAGCCCGGTGATCGCGCCTGCGGAGGTCGCGCCGAGGCACCAGGCCGAGCGGGTGATGCTGATGACGCGGCCGCGCAGCCGCGCCGGCCAGGTCTCCGCCACCAGCATCGAGCCCAGCGACCATTCGCCGTTGAGCGCGAAGAACAGCAGTGAGCGCGCGATCACGAACACTGCGAAGGTCGGCGATAACGCCGCGACCGGCATCAACAGTGAGAACAGCGCGATATTGACCGCGAGCAGCGTGCGGCGGCCGTAGCGGTCGGCGAGCCACGGCCAGAAATAGAGCCCGGCGATGCCGACGAACAATGCGATCTGCATGCCGGAGCGATATTCCGGCAGGGTCAGCGCGAATTCCTTGATCACCATCGGCGAGATCAGCGCGAAGATCACGCCGTCCATGCCGTCAAAGCCCCAGCCGAGCGCGTTAGCGGTTGCGATGTGCCAATGCGTTTTCGTGAGCTCGGTGCCGCCGGCGACGGCGCGGTAATTGGCGTATTGCAGGTGTTTCTGCTCGAGCGGACCGACGTCGCTGCCGGCATCGTTCACCGCAGGCGCGACATGGCCATCAGCCGTGATGCTGCTCATGATTGCTTTCCCCACTGCCGCCTGTTGCGAGCCCACGCCGCAATCTCAGGCTGAACCAATCGCGCTATCGCGGCAAGCAAATTGCTCGCGGCAGCGCACCCGTCCATTCCGTTCAATGGAATGCGCAATGGATTGCACGAAGCCGCGTGCATACGGAGCGCGCCCCGGCCGGTTTCAGGAATCACAAAGAATTATTTCCGGAAACCGCTCCGAAAAACTCCCGTAGCTCGGGCCAACGACGCCGCTTTCATCAACCAACCCGCGCCGTTGTTGCCCCTTCATCGCCGGCGCGGATGCGCCGGCTCGATTACCCATCGGGAGACGAACCATGTCGAAGCGTATTGCCTATCTCGCTGCCGCCGCCTTCAGCGCCCTCGCGATCACCGCCACCGTCGTGGCGCCGGTCCGCGCCGAGGAGAAGACCGTGATGGTCGGTGGCGCGGCGATGTTCCCGTCGAAGAACATCGTCCAGAATGCCGTCAATTCGAAGGACCACACCACCCTGGTCGCCGCGGTGAAGGCCGCTGGCCTGGTCAGCACGCTGGAAGGCAAGGGCCCGTTCACGGTGTTCGCGCCGACCAACGCCGCGTTCGGCAAGTTGCCGGCCGGAACCGTCGACAACCTCGTGAAGCCCGAGAACAAGGCGACGCTGACCAAGATCCTCACCTACCATGTGGTGCCCGGCAAGCTCGAGGCCTCCGACCTTACCGACGGCAAGAAGCTGAAGACCGCCGAGGGCGAGGAACTGACCGTCAAGCACCAGGACGGCAAGATCTGGATCGTCGATGCCAAGGGCGGCACCTCGATGGTGACGATCTCGAACGTCAACCAGTCGAACGGCGTCATTCATGTGGTCGACACCGTGCTGATGCCGGCGACGTAACGCCCGGCGGCCTGATTTAGTCCCTGCGGACTTTCGAAATGCGAGCCGGAGCCTCGCCCCGGCTCGCATTTTTGTGACCAGATCGGGTCGCGTATATCAAACTGATGAGGCATGCCCCCGTAACGCAACCCCGGTTCCCGGCGTATAAGCCGGTAACGCCCACGAGCAGAGAACTTCCATGACGAGCCTTGCCGTCAGCGACCACCAGGCAGAGACCGCAACGCCCGCGAAGGTGATCCAGCCGGTGTGGGTACGGATGGTGCACTGGATCAACGCCGTCGCGATGATCCTGATGATCATGTCCGGCTGGCAGATCTACAACGCCTCGCCGCTGTTCGGCTTCAGCTTCTCCTCGAACATCACGCTGGGCGGCTGGCTTGGCGGCGCGCTGCTCTGGCACTTTGCCGCGATGTGGCTGCTGATGGTCAATGGTCTGATCTATCTGGCGCTCGGTTTCGCCACCGGCCGCTTCCGCAGGAAGCTGCTGCCGATCACGCCGTCGGGCGTGATTTCCGACACCAGGGCGGCGCTGACCTTCAAGCTGTCACATGACGATCTCAGCAAATACAATTCGGTGCAGAAGCTGCTCTATACCGGCATCATCATCGTCGGCGTCGTGATCGTGCTGTCCGGCCTGTCGATGTGGAAGCCGGTGCAATTGCACTGGCTGGTGTCGCTGTTCGGCGGCTACGACATCGCCCGCTATGTCCACTTCACCTGCATGGCGCTGATCGTTGCCTTCCTGGTGATCCATGTCGCGCTCGCGCTGCTGGTGCCGAAGAGCCTGCGCGCCATGATCATCGGGCGCTGAGGGAGAATAAAATGGGTCGTCTCCGCAAGCTCCTGATCCCCGGCGTCGACAAGAAGCTGCTCGTGCGTGATGCGGTGAAGACGATGCCGGAGCTGACGCGCCGCCGCTTCATCACGGCGGGCACCAGCCTCGGCGCGCTGACGTTGTTGACCGGCTGCGACGTGGTCGATTCGTCCTCGGCTGAGGAACTGCTGAAGCATGTCTCGAAGTTCAACGACGCGGTGCAGGCCTGGATGTTCAATCCGGATGCGCTGGCGCCGACCTTTCCCGAGAGCATGATCACCAAGCCGTTTCCGTTCAACGCCTATTACGATCTCGACGATGCGCCGGAGATCGCGGGCGCGGACTGGAAGCTCGAGGTGCGCGGGCTCGTCGAGAACAAGAAGCCGTGGACGCTCGACGAATTGTACAAGCTGCCGCAGGTCAAGCAGGTGACGCGCCACATCTGCGTCGAGGGCTGGAGCGCGATCGGCAGCTGGACTGGCACGCCGTTGCGCGATTTCCTCAAGCTGGTCGGTGCCGACACCCGCGCCAAATATGTCTGGTTCCAGTGCGCCGACAAGGACGGCTACAACTCGCCGCTAGACATGCGCACCGCGCTGCATCCGCAGACCCAGATGACTTTCAAATTCGGCGACGAAATCCTGCCGCGCGCCTATGGCTTTCCGATGAAGATCCGGGTGCCCACAAAGCTCGGGTTCAAGAACCCGAAATACGTGCTCTCGATGGAAGTCACCAACGACTACAAGGGCGGTTACTGGGAAGACCAGGGGTATAATTCGTTTAGTGGAAGCTAGTCTGCTGTCGTCCCGGCGAAAGCCGGGACCCATGCTCCGCGGCCAAGGAAATAGGCAGGCGGGGAGATGCTTCCTTCTATCACAACCACCTGTGGTTATGGGTCCCGGCTTTCGCCGGGACGACAGGGCTACGGCCCGACCTTCCTCTGAAACGCCGACAGCACCGCCCCCAGCACGAGCATTGCGGCAGAGACGTTCAACGCAAACGACAGGCTGCCGACCGCGTCGGTGATGGCACCGACCACGATCGGTCCGAGCGTCTGGCCGATGCCGAAGGCGATGGTCATCGCGGCGATCGCGGTTGGCCAGGCTTCCGGCGGGTAGTTGAGGCGCACGAAGGCGGTGGTCGAGCCGACCACGGCGAAGAACGCGACGCCGAACACCAGCGCGGAGATCGCCAGCAACAGCGGCGAATGCCCGAAGATCGGCAGCGCCGCGCCGAGTGCGTTGACGCCGAGGATGATGGTGGTGGCGAGCCCGCCGCGGTCGAGCGCCAGCACCCGCCGCCAGACCCATGGTGTGACGAAGGCGCTGACGCCGATCAGGCTCCAGAACGCGCTCTGTGCCACCGCCCCGCCGCCGCCGTCGCGGACATAGGCGATCATGAAGGTCATGTAGGCGATGTAGCCGGCGCCGAACAGGAAGTAGGCGGCGAGATAGATCAGGACCGGCATCACGGCGAATTTGGTCCGCACGATGCCGCCGGCGATCGCATCGGCGTGCAATGGCGCAAGCCACAACGGCACGATCATGATCGCGGAGAGCAGCGTCATCGCCCACCACACGATCCACCATGAGCCGGCGCCAAAACCCTGCAGCACGAACGGCGCGATCAGGCCGGATGCCAGGATGCCGACGCCCGGTCCGGCATAGAACAGGCTGAGCAGGAAGTTGGCGCGTTCCGGCCGCGACTGCGCGATGGCTGCCGCCAGCGCGCCACCGCCGACGAAGCCGATCGCGGCGGCGAAGCCGACCAGCAGGCGGGCAAAGCTCAGCACGGCGAAATTGCCCGAGATGGCGCACAGCGCCAGCGACAGCGCGCAGGCCACCGTCGACCAGCGCACCGATGCGGCGAGCCCGAAGCGCTGGATCAGGCGCGAGGCGAACAGCGCGCCGACCAGATAGCCGGCGGCATTGATCGTGTTCATGAAGCCGGCGGCCGAATAGGACCACGCCAGCTGGTCACGCATATCAGGCAGCACCAGCGAATAGGCGAAACGGCCGATGCCGAGACCGACGGTCGGTGCAAGCGACAGAATCAGGATCAGCCGCGCGGGATGCGGGTACGACGGGGAGGGGGCTCTCACAATTCACTCCGGCAATGCAGCCATTGTGGCAGGCCGCGGCGGTCCTGCCCAGCGCCGGAGGCAGCAACACTGTCTTGCGTATTGGGCAATCAGGCGATCAGGACCAGCGCGACGCCGGCGACGGTCAGCAGGGTTCCGGCGATGATCCGCGCCGTGATCTCGACATGCTTGAGCATGACGGCGCTCATCGCCACCGTGACCAGCGGGTAGATCGCGGCGAGCGGCGCCACCAGCGTGATCGGGCCATTGCGGACCGCGGCGAACAGGCTGAGCGCGCTGAGCCCGTTGCTGATTCCTGTGAGCATGAACCAGAACCGGCCCTCACGCGGCGCCTGCACCAGGAAGCTGCCCTTGCGGATCCGCTGCACGGTCAACACCACCAGCGAGGACATGACATAGCCGACCAGGCAGGCCCATAGCGGGCTCGGCCAGATCGCGAGCCCGAGCTTGGCGATCGGCGGCACGATGCCGCGCACCAGGGCGCTTGTGAGCGGCAGCAGCAGAGCCCAGCTGCGCCAATGCCCGAGGTCGCGCGGCCGGGTCACCGTGATGATGGCCGCGCCCGCCACCGCGACGACGAGGCCCAAGAGCTGCTGCGGCAGCAGCGGCTCGTGCAGCAGCAGCACCGCGGCGGTGACCGCGAACAGCGGCGCCAGATTGCCGAGCGTGGAGGTGATGACCGGCCCGAGCGCCCGGTTCGAGGCGAAGGTCAGGAGCGTCAGCGAGGCCGGGAAGAACAGGCCGATCGCCATGAAGATCGGCAAAGCGCGCCAGACCACCGGCTCGCCGTGCAGGATCAGCGGCGACAGCAGCAGGAACAGCAGGGTGAAGCTGGGCACGCTGATCGCGGCGCCCGACAGCGGCTCGACGGTGCGCAGCCCAAGTTGCGCCAGCACCACCCCGGCACCGAGGAAAATGGCCGAGGCGAAGGCGTAGACGATGGCAGCGGTCATGAGGTCCGTCTTGTTGGCTTCTTGAGGCGCGGTTGGCTCGTTCCGGGCCATTTTGGCCCCGCGAAGGGTGCCTTGCCAATCGGTGCGGGGCGTTTTAGCACTCGCGCCAGACGATGACGGGCATGCCCGATTGAATGAGGTAACGACCATGGCGACCCATAAACTGCTGCTTCTCCCCGGCGACGGCATCGGCCCCGAGGTGATGGCCGAGGTGCAGCGCGTGATCGACTGGCTGAATGCGCAGGGCATCGCCAAGTTCGAGACCGAGCAGGGCCTGGTCGGCGGCTCCGCCTATGACGCGCACAAGGTGTCGATCTCCGAGGGCGACATGGCCAAGGCCAATGCGGCCGACGCCGTGATCTTCGGCGCGGTCGGCGGTCCGAAGTGGGACAGCGTGCCCTATGAGGTGCGTCCCGAGGCCGGCCTGCTGCGGCTGCGCAAGGATCTCGGCCTGTTCGCCAATCTGCGCCCGGCGGTGTGCTACCCGGCGCTGGCCGATGCTTCGAGCCTCAAGCGCGAAGTGGTCGAGGGCCTCGACATCATGATCGTGCGCGAGCTCACCGGCGGCGTCTATTTCGGCGAGCCGAAGACCATCACCGATATCGGCAACGGCCAGAAGCGCGCGGTCGACACCCAGGTCTACGACACCTTCGAGATCGAGCGCATCGGCCGCGTCGCTTTCGACCTGGCGCGCAAGCGCAAGAACAAGGTGACGTCGATGGAGAAGCGCAACGTCATGAAGTCGGGCGTGCTCTGGAATGAGGTCATGACCCAGGTCCACGCGCGCGAATACAAGGACGTCACGCTCGAACATCAGCTCGCCGATTCCGGCGGCATGAACCTGGTTAAGACGCCGAAGCAGTTCGACGTCATCGTCACCGACAATCTGTTCGGCGACATGCTGTCGGATATCGCAGCGATGCTCACAGGCTCGCTCGGCCTGCTGCCGTCGGCCTCGCTCGGCAAGGAAGACGCCAAGACCAAGGAGCGCAAGGCCTTGTATGAGCCGGTGCACGGTTCGGCGCCCGATATCGCGGGCAAGGGCCTCGCCAATCCGATCGCGATGATTGCCTCGTTCGGCATGGCGCTGCGCTATTCGTTCGGCATGGGCGATCTCGCCGACAAGGTCGATGCCGCGATCGCGGCCGTGCTCGCCAGCGGCCTGCGCACTGCCGACATCAAGTCGGCCGGCTCTACGTCCGTCAGCACGGCGCAGATGGGCGAGGCGATCGTGAAGGAATTGCAGAAGCTGCACGCGTAGTAACCGCGGCAACAGCAATGGTGTCGTCCCGGCCTTCGCTGGGACGACGCAAGATGCGGGATATCGGCAAGCAGTGTGGTGATGGTGGGCATGGTGCGAGTGCGCCTTTGCCTACCGTGCATCCGAACCAAAACAAAAATGCCCGGCCGGAGCCGGGCATTTTCGTATCGGCTGCTCGCCGAAATTCTCAGTACAGCGGGAAGCTCCGCGGATAGCCGCCGAGGTCGGACGGCGGGCTGAGCGGCTGGCGATCGATCGGGCGGTTGCCGTTCTCGCGTCCGAACGAGGGATAGCCGACGTCCGGCGGATAGGCGTAGTCGTTGAACTTGCGGTCGCCCGGCAGCACTTCGGTGCCGGCGTCCAGCCACGAGCGCGTGGTGACGTAAACGCGGGTACGCGGACCCTGCTGATAGACCCGGTTCGGACCCTGCGCGCCGTAATAGCGACGGCCGTCGCGGTCGTACTGCTCTTGCTGCTTGCGCTTGCTCGGGGTCTGCTGCGCGCTGGCTGCGGTCATGCCGAATGCGGTTGCGGTGACGGCAGCCGCGGCAAGCAACACCACGAGCTTGTTCGCGGCAGGGAATTTCAAGGTCATCGCATCCTCGTCATTACGGCCCCCATCGGGGCTGGCGCGTCCGCCAAAATCACTTGGAACACATTGTAGCCATGGTGGGGTGGCCGTCACTAGGTCAATTGCGCCACACCGGCAGAGATAATTAATGTCCGGGCGCAAAAGTTTCATGAAAACCAGTGCCTTGCCACGGTCTCGCCATCAAAGCGCACCGCGCAGCAGCGGGTTCTGGCTGCCCATGACCCAGTCGGCCGACAGGGCCGGTGCGCCAGAGGTACCGCAGTCGGTACGGCGCAGCTCCGCATGGGCGAACAGCGCGGCGAGCCGCGGGTCATTGCCTGCGGCCAAAAGGGTCAGGCGGTTCAGCATGCAGACGATCGCGGCGCGCTGGGCCGGCAGGCTGTCGCCCTGGCAGGTCCAGCCCGATATCCGCAGGTCAGGCGCGTCAGCCTGCTTGAGGAAGCCGAGGCAGGCGCGGCTGCCATCCAGCCGCGTCGGGCGCAGCAGGGTGACGCTGCCGAACTTGCTGTCGACGATCCCAGCGGCCTCGAGCTCGCGGCTGCCGCCCGGGTCGAGCCGGTCGGCAATCTCGGTCACCGCGGGTCCCAAGGCCTCGCCGCCGGGGCGATAGATTTCCAGCTCGGCCGCCGGCGCGCCGTCGGCGTCGGTCCAGCGGAAGACGTCCTTGCGGCCACCCTCGGGGTGCCGGAAGACCTGATAAGCCTCTGTTTTGTCTCGCAGATCGAGCTTGCTGATGGCGAAGCCGGGTGCCGTTCGGGCAGCCACGCTCCAGCCTGCGGCCGCAGGCGTCGCCGCCGCCGTTGCGTCCGGCAGCTGCTTCCATAGATAAACGCCGAGGACCACGAACAGCGCGAGCACGGCGGCATAGGCGAACAGCCCGGAGAGCGTGGCGTAGACCTCGTCGACGAAGCTCGTCAGCGCTGACGGAATTCTCGTATGATGGGGAGCGGCCGGATCGGCTCGAAATAGACGCATCAAAACGCTCAAAAAGCTACGCAACGTTGTCTTGACGGGGTTTCTCGCATAGAAGCGCTGCCTCTTCCCTTTCCGCCCGTAGCGGGGGAACGGGCATTTTTCGTCGGAGAGTGAACGATGGGTTACAAAGTCGCGGTGGTCGGTGCGACCGGCAATGTCGGGCGCGAAATGCTCAACATTCTCGACGAGCGCAAATTTCCCGCCGACGAGGTCGTCGTGCTGGCCTCGCGCCGCAGCGTCGGCATCGAGGTCTCCTATGGCGACCGCACCCTGAAGGTGAAGGCGCTCGAGCATTATGATTTTTCCGACATCGACATCTGCCTGATGTCGGCCGGCGGCTCGGTGTCCAAGGAATGGTCGCCCAGGATCGGCGCCGCCGGCGCGGTCGTGATCGACAATTCGTCGGCCTGGCGCATGGACCCGGACGTGCCGCTGATCGTGCCGGAAGTGAACGCGGATGCCGCCGCCGGCTTCACCAAGAAGAACATCATCGCCAACCCGAACTGCTCGACCGCGCAGCTCGTGGTCGCGCTGAAGCCGCTGCACGACAAGGCGACGATCACGCGCGTCGTGGTCTCGACCTATCAATCGGTGTCGGGCGCCGGCAAGGACGCGATGGACGAATTGTTCTCGCAGACCAAGGCCGTCTACACCAATGACGAGCTGATCAATAAGAAGTTTCCCAAGCGCATCGCTTTCAACGTCATTCCGCAGATCGACGTCTTCATGGAAGACGGCTTCACCAAGGAAGAGTGGAAGATGATGGCGGAGACCAAGAAGATCCTTGATCCCAAGATCAAGCTGACCGCGACCTGCGTGCGTGTGCCGGTCTTCGTCGGTCACTCCGAAGCCGTCAATGTCGAGTTCGCCAATCCGATCACCGCGGACGAGGCGCGCAACATCCTGCGCAATGCGCCGGGCTGCCTCGTGATCGACAAGCACGAGCCGGGCGGCTACGTCACGCCCTATGAGGCGGCCGGCGAGGACGCGACCTACATCAGTCGCATCCGCGAGGACGCGACGGTGGAGAACGGTCTGGCGTTCTGGTGCGTCTCGGACAATCTGCGCAAGGGTGCGGCGCTGAACGCGGTGCAGATCGCAGAGGTTCTGATCAACCGCAAGCTGATCACCGCGAAGCAGAAGGCGGCCTGACGCCGGGGAATCAAGGGGGCGCAACCATGTCGGAACAGTTGGCTCCCACCCCACCGAGCCCCTCGACGCCGCGCATCATGCGCGGCTTCGAATATGTGCTGTTCAACAGCCGCTGGCTGATGGCGCCGTTCTATGTCGGCCTGGTCGTGGCGCTCGCCGTGCTGCTGCTGAAATTCGCGCGCATGCTCTGGGAGTTCGTGCTGCATGCGTCCGGCTACAAATCGACCGAAGTCATCCTCGATGCGCTGGCGCTGATCGACGTCACGCTGGTCGCCAACCTCATCCTGATCGTGGTGTTTTCGGGCTACGAGAACTTCGTCTCGCGTATCGACACGTCGGGCAACCCGAACTGGCCGATCTGGATCACCAAGATCGACTTTGCCGGGCTGAAGCAGAAGCTGCTGGCCTCGATCGTCGCGATCTCCGCGATCCACGTGCTGGAAGCGTTCCTGAACATCGACGCCGCGTTCGACGCGACGCGGATGACCTGGCTCGTCGCCGTACACCTGGTGTTCGTGATCTCGGCGCTGTTGCTCGCGATCTCCGATCGCTGGGGCGCCGATCACGGCGCCGAGTAGCCGGTCGCGCGCGGCTACTCGCCGGCATTCAGCGCGTCGGCGACGCTGATGAATTCCTTCGCGACCCGGTCGAGCACGAACAGCGAGCCTTCGGCGACGCCGAAATAGGCGCCGTGCAGCTGCATGTCGCCGCTCTCGACCCGTTCGCGCACGAACGGGAAAGTCATCAAATTCTCCAGCGAGCGAAACACCGCGGCCTTCTCGATGCGGGTGACGAAATCCAGCATGCTCTCATGCTCGCGCTGCTCGACGACCTCGCCCGGCTTGATGAACATCTGCATCCATTTGCCGATGAAGTCGCCCGGCGTGAGCGGCTTGATCTTGTCGACGAAGGCGCGGATGCCGCCGCACTGGGCATGGCCCAGCACCACGATGTTCTTCACCTTCAGCACGGTCACGGCATATTCCAGCGCGGCCGAGACGCCGTGGGCGTTGCTGTCGGGCTGATAGACCGGAACCAGATTGGCGATGTTGCGCACCACGAACAATTCACCGGGACCCGCGTCGAAGATCACTTCCGGCGAGACACGGGAATCGCAGCAGCCGATCACCATGGTTTCGGGAAACTGGCCGCGTTCCGACAGATCCCGGTAGCGCGACTGCTCAGTCGGCAACCGCTGGGTCGCGAAGGTCCGGTAGCCGTCGATCAACTGCTTCGGAAAGAATTTCATGGCCTCTGGCTAACCACATGCTGGTGACGGGAACAAGACTTTCGGGGCACGGCCTGAGATGATACGGCAGCGGTGAAGGATGGTTCCCGGCCGCTGCCCAAAGATTGGACAGCGGCGGAGCCGAAGCCCTGAGGAGAATGCCGATGACCCGCCCGCGCCGCAGCCTGTTGTTCATGCCGGGATCGAATGCACGGGCGCTGGAGAAGGCCCGCACGCTGCCGGCCGACGGCATCATCCTCGATCTGGAGGATTCGGTTGCTCCGGACGCCAAGGCGGTGGCCCGCGAGCAGATCGCCAAGGCGGTCGCCGCCAAGGGCTTTGGCAAGCGCGAGGTGCTGATCCGCATCAACGCGCTCGACACGCCCTGGTGGGTCGACGACATCGGTATGGCCGGCAAGGCGCAGCCGGACGGCATCCTGGTTCCCAAGATCTCCACCGTCGACGATCTCAACGCGGTCGCCGATCGCCTCAGCGACATCAACGCGCCGGCCTCGATCCGGGTCTGGGCGATGATCGAGACCGCGCGTGCGGTGCTCGACGCCGACAAGCTTGCGGCTGCGTCGAAGGATTCCGAAATCCGGCTCGCCGGCTTCGTGTTCGGACCGAACGACATTGCGCGTGAAACCCGGATCCGGATGAAGCCGGGCCGCGCGGCGATGATCCCGATGATCACGCATTGCATCCTGGCGACCCGTGCGCATGGGCTCGAGATCCTCGATGGACCCTATGGCGACATCAGCAATGTCGACGGCTTTGCCGAGGAATGCGCACAAGGCCGCGATCTCGGCTTCGACGGCAAGACGCTGATCCATCCGAGCCACATCGATGCCTGCAACGCGATCTTCACGCCGCCGGAGGCGGAGGTCACTGAGGCGCGCAAGATCATCGCCGCCTTCCAGCAGCCGGAGAACGCCTCGCGCGGCGCGATCCAGCTCGACGGCCGCATGGTCGAGCGCCTGCACGCCGAGATGGCCAAGCGCACGATCGCAATCGCCGACGCGATCGCCGCGATGGGGCATTAGTTCAGCGAAGATTCTTCCCTTCTCCCCTTGTGGGAGAAGGTGGCGCGAAGCGCCGGATGAGGGGTTCTCTCCGCTTGCGAAATTCTCCCGTGCGGAGAGAACCCCTCACCGCACTCGCTTCGCGAGTGCTCCCTCTCCCACAAGGGGAGTGGGTAACGTCGAGTCTGTGTCAGCGTCCGAACTTCTCCGCCGCCCATGCGTAGAGGCTACCCGGGATCGGGGCCTCCTTGCCGCGGCCTTTCGGCGAGATGTGGAGGCCGATGATTGCGGGATCGTTCAGGTAGCGCGAAAAATCCGACGGCTCGAAAAACAGTTTCGGTTCGGCATGCACTGCGTAGAACGATTGCTTAGGCAGTGCGTATTGCAATTCGCCTTCGCGGCGCGCAAGCGCGGTGAGCGCGGCGGGGCCGTAGATCGCGATGCGGATGTCGGAGAGCCGATGGGATTTGCCGCGCAGCTTGCGCATCGCAAAGGTCAGGCGGTGACGCAGCGCCAGCCAGTCCGGCGTCAGCTCTTCCTGCTTCATCAACGCTTCGAAGGCGCGCACGATCGGATCATCTGGCGGCAGATACAGCACGGAGTTGCCGAGCTGCCGCGGCCGCTCCCAGGCAAAATAGGGCTTTGCCGGATCGATCTCGACGGGCTTAAGCAGCAGCACGTCGGCATCGAGCCAGACGCCCGCGCGCTGCGTCATCAGCCGCATCCGGAAGAAGTCGCTGAATTGCAGGATGGTCCAGTCGCGCCACGAACCGTCGCGCTCGGCAGGACGCAGCTTCTCGGAGAACGCATGCGGCAGCACTGCTTCGGCCTCGGCATTGCCGACGCCGTCGGGCAGGCCGGGAATCGGATCGAAGCTGTAGACGGTCACCTTGTGGCCTGCCGCCACCTGCGAGCGCAGACAGGTCTGGCGCAACGCGTCCATCGAGCCGTGCCAGAAGGTGACGATGTCAGGCAGCATGCGCGTCAGCCATCAGCAGGTTTGTGAGGAGGCAAAGAAAAGCCCCGGCGCCTGAGGGCACCGGGGCATGATGATACGCCGAGCCTCAGGCCCAGGCACGTTCCTTGAGCTTGGCTTCGTAGCTGTCGATCGACTTCTTCTTTTCCATCGTCAGGCCGATGTCGTCGAGGCCGTTGATCAGGCAGTGCTTGCGGAACGGATCGATCTCGAATTTCACCTTGCCGCCGTCGGGACCGCGGATCTCCTGGTTGGGGAGGTCGATGGTCAGCGTCGCATTGGCGCCGCGCTCGGCGTCATCGAACAGCTTGTCGAGGTCTTCCTGTGACACGCGGATCGGCAGGATGCCGTTCTTGAAGCAGTTGTTGTAGAAGATGTCGCCGAACGAGGTCGAGATCACGCAGCGGATGCCGAAGTCGAGCAGCGCCCAGGGCGCGTGCTCGCGGCTCGAGCCGCAGCCGAAATTGTCGCCGGCGACCAGCACCTTCGCGCTGCGATAGGCGGGCTGGTTGAGGACGAAATCCGGGTTCTCGCTGCCGTCATCCTTGTAGCGCTGCTCGGAGAAAAGCCCCTTGCCAAGGCCGGTGCGCTTGATGGTCTTGAGGTACTGCTTCGGAATGATCATGTCGGTGTCGACATTGATGATCTTCAGCGGTGCCGCGACGCCTTCCAGCGTGGTGAACTTGTCCATCGGTGCTCTTCCCGGGCCAAAAGTGGGGATAGGGGCCGGATATCTATCGCGAATGTGACAGCGGTAAAAGGGCGATTTCTGCAGGGCTAGCCCGCATCGGCCTCAATCGCCTCCATATCGGCGTCCGAGAGGCCGAAATGGTGCCCGATCTCATGGATCAGCACGTGCCGGACGATGTGGCCCAGGGTCTCGTCGTGCTCGGCCCAGTAGTCCAGGATCGGCCGGCGGTACAGCCAGACCAGGTTCGGCAGCCGGGCCACGTCGCCATGGCTCTGCTGAGGCAGGCCGATGCCGTGAAACAGGCCGAGCAGGTCGAACTCGCTTTCGGCCTGCATCTCGTCGAGTACCTCGTCGGTCGGGAAGTCGTCGACACGGATGATCAGGCCCTCGCAGAGGGCCCGGAACGTCTCGGGCAGGCGCTCGAAAACCTCGTGCGCCATGGCCTCCATCTCGGCGAGCGAGGGGGCTTTTTCTGTGGTCCACATGCCACTCCTTTAGCGCGAGTGCTGTCGGCGGCGCCAGCGCAGTTGACCTTGGCGGTGCGATGGGAGACCGTGCTGCTCAATAATGGGGCTCAAGATTGGGGCTTGGGTGGCGTGATGAAACGGATCGTGGCGGCAGCGCTGTTGGCAGCATCAGTCGGGCTCTCGCTCCCGGTGGGAGAGGCGCGCGCGCAGAGCGCGGCGGCTGAGGCGCGGATCGGTGAACCGGCGCCGATCGCGCGTGAGCGCGTCGCCGAGCGTCGTCGCCTGAGGCGCGTGCCAATCTACCGGTCGCGGCCCGATCATTGGGAACCGGATGTGATCCCGCGCTACAATCCCGGTCCCAACGCCGTGCGTGAATGCACCGCGACCTATGTGCAGGAGCACCGGCCGAGCGGCACCGTGATCACGCCGCGCATGAACTGCTTTTGGCGGCCGGGCTAGCGCGCTTGCGTGCGAAGCCGGTCCCGCATGTGATGCGGGATGGACGCCCGCTCGCGTGACGAAGACGCGACGAACCCGAATCTCGTTTTGCCCGAAACTAGTTTTGCAGACCTCGGCGTATCGCGGCGATCATTGCGCCAGCCGCGATCGCTCCTGCTGTTCCATAGACCGCGATCGCCATCAGCATTTGGGTGAGATGGTTCGCCGTTCCGATGCCGCCGCCCGGTCCTTGCGAGCCAAGCGCGACATCGACGATCATGATGGAACCGGCGAGCGTCGCAACGGCGGTTCGAAGCAACCGCCTGCATGTGCCTGTCTGTGTCACGGCAATCTCCTGCAACAGAGTGCGCGCAAGATACGACGGTAGTCTATGCCGGGTTTTGCGCAGCGGCGCGAAAAATCGGTCGCTGTGTCGGAACCCGATCGCGCCAGCGGCATTCATGATCGTGGCGCAGATATTCACTTCCCACTCACGTCATCCGCATCCGGCTCGCGATCTGCGTCGCGGCAACGGGGCTCGATTCGAACTTCAATCGTCGTTGCAAGACGTGACCTCAAGGGATCAAGGAGACAACTTATGAAGGTGATGAAGGTTCTGGGGCTTGCGGCCGTCGGCGCCGTGCTGGTTTTGGCGGCGCCGGCCGAGCGCGCGAACGCGATGTCGCTCGCCACGCCAGGCGCGGCCACAACGGTTCAGGACAACGCGAACCACACCACCACGCAGGTGCGCTGGGGCCACGGACATGATCGTGGCTGGCATCGTGGCTGGCACCGCGGACATCACGGTGGCTGGGGCCATCGTGGCCACTGGCGCCGCTGATCGCGCGACGTATCAGCGCAGTTGAGACACAGGCCCGTGAGCAGCGGGCCTGTTGTCGTTATCAGCCATCAAACCGGCAGATTCGCGCACGCGAAATGAGGCCAATCGCAATCTGCAGGAGGTGATCATGAAGAGATGGATCGGTGTCGCGGCTGTCGCCTGTGCATTCGCATTGACGGCGCCGGCATCGGCAACCGCCGCGGCTTCAACCAGGCCGCAGGCCGCGACCCCACAACGGCAAGCGGGCAAGGCGACCGACTTCAGCGCACAGCGTCATCATCATCACACCCATCGCCGCCACTATCACCACGGCTACCGGCCATATTACCGGCCGTACTACCAGCCCCATTCTTATTATCGGCCGTACGGCTCCTATTATTACGGGCGACCCTATTACTATCGGCCGTATCCGTATGCTGCGCCGGCGCCGTTCACCTTCGGCCTCGGGTTCGGCCCGTTCTGGTGAGGCACAGCCGCGCGGGATCACAAGACACAACACGTGCGAGCAGCTCCGGGCGACCGGAGCTGCATCGCTGGCGTCACGGCGCGAAGCCCTTCGCGAGCAGCACGATGCTCTGCGCACCGGCTTTGCGATCCCTGGAGATCTCGACATAGTCGGGCGATTGCGACCAGGCGCGGAATGCGGCTTCGTCGGGGAACGACATCAGCACCAGCTTGTCGCGATCCCAGCTGCCTTCGAGCACCGCGGGGTGTTCGTCGGCCGACAGCAGCCGCCCGTTGAACCTCCTGAACACATCGAAGAAGCGCGCCTGATAGCGATCATAGGCGGCACGATCGGTCATCTTCAGCTGCACGATCACATAGACGGTCACTGACGTTTCCTCCCGGGCTCTTCGTCGCACGGCATTGCGCGTTCATGGCGCATTCAGTTGCGAATTTTTACCGTTATGCCGGGAGCGACTGCAATCAACGCAATGAGACCGGCTGCCATGCAGCGCGGCTGTCGTTGCTGTTGTCAGGGAGATTCAGTGATGAGGGAGAGCTATCTGCGGCGCGGACTGCTGCGTCGGCTTGGTGTTGCGGCTGCTGCTGTCCTCGCATTGTCGATCGCTTCGCAGCAGCGCGCCGAAGCGCTGTCGCTGGCGAGCCCGGGCATCGTGCCCGCGGCAAGATCTGCGGCCGATGCCATGACGACCCAGGTTCGACATGGCGGTGGCGGCAGCCACGGCGGCGGAGGCTTCCACGGCGGCGGTTTCCACGGCTTCCACGGTGGCGGTTTCCGCGCCGCGCCAGCATTCCACGGCGGTTACCGCCATGGCGGCTTCCATCGCCACTATGGTGGTTATCATCGCTTCTACGGTGGCGGTTATGGCTACGGCTACCGCCGGCACTTCCATCACCGGCGCTACTTCTACGGATCGTCCTATTACTATCCGGCCTATTATCACCACCGCAATTGCCGGGTGGTCTGGACCTATTATGGGCCGCGCCGGATCTGCCGGCCGTATTGGCACCACCGTCACCACTGGCGGCCGTATGGCTATTGGTGAGGGCTGACATGACAGCGGGCGCCAAGCGGCGCCCGTTTCGTCAGGTCAATCTGGCTTGTGGGCGAGCTAGTCCCAATCCTTCAGCTTCCAGGGCTTGATCTTCCACGGCGTCAGGTTTTCCATCCGCCATTGCGTCCAGCGATCCGGCGGCCAATGGCTGAGGCGCGAGGTTTCCTTCACCTCGGCGGGCAGATCGATCACGCGCGATACTGCGCGACGGCGACGCCTCTGCTGCGTCGCCTCGCTGATCATGTCGACGAATTCGGGTTTATCGGCCACGTCCAGCTCCCCACGAAGCTTGTCTTCGCGAGGAGCCAGTGTGCGTGCGCCCCGTTAACGAGCCGTTTCCACAACGGCTCGAGCTTGAGGCGAAAACGTCGCTTACCGCCAGTCGCGGACGTCGACGAAGTGGCCGGCGATCGCGGCGGCCGCGGCCATCGCGGGCGACACCAGATGGGTGCGGCCCTTGAAGCCCTGGCGGCCCTCGAAGTTGCGGTTCGAGGTCGAGGCGCAGCGCTCTTCCGGCTTCAGCTTGTCCGGATTCATCGCCAGGCACATCGAGCAGCCCGGCTCGCGCCATTCGAAGCCGGCCTTGACGAAGATCTTGTCGAGGCCTTCGGCTTCCGCCTGCTCCTTCACGATGCCCGAGCCCGGCACGATCATCGCGTTGACGTTGGCGTTGACGGTCTTGCCTTCGGCGATCTTCGCAGCGGCGCGCAGGTCCTCGATGCGACCGTTGGTGCAGGAGCCGATGAAGACGCGGTCGAGCTTGATGTCGGTGATCTTGGTGCCGGCGGTCAGGCCCATATATTTCAGCGCGCGGTGCTTGGAGAGCCGCTTGGCCTCGTCCGCGATCTTGTCGGGATCGGGCACGAAGCCGGTGATCGAGATCACGTCCTCAGGGCTCGTGCCCCAGGTGACGATCGGCGGCAGCTTGGCAGCGTCCAGGCGCAGTTCGTGGTCGAAATGCGCGCCCTCGTCGGAGCGCAGCGTTTCCCAGTAGCGCATCGCGGCATCCCAGGCGGCGCCCTTCGGGGACTTCGGGCGGTCGCGCAGGAAGTCGAACGCCTTCTGGTCGGGCGCAACCAGGCCGGCGCGCGCACCGCCTTCGATCGACATGTTGCAGACCGTCATGCGGCCTTCCATCGACAACGCACGGATCGCCTCGCCGGCATATTCCAGCACGTAGCCGGTGCCGCCCGCGGTGCCGATCTCACCGATGATCGCCAGGATGATGTCCTTGCCGGTCACGCCATCAGGCAATTTGCCGTCGACGATCGCGCGCATGTTCTTGGCCTTTTTCTGGATCAGCGTCTGCGTCGCCAGCACGTGCTCGACCTCGGAGGTGCCGATGCCGTGCGCGAGCGCGCCGAACGCGCCATGCGTCGAGGTGTGGCTGTCACCGCAGACGATGGTGGTGCCGGGCAGCGTAAAGCCCTGCTCGGGGCCGATGACGTGGACGATGCCCTGACGCTTGTCGAACTCGTTGTAATACTCGATGCCGAATTCCTTGGCGTTCTCCGCCATCACCCGCATCTGCTCGATGCTCTCGGGATCGGGATTGGGCTTGGAGCGATCCGTGGTCGGGATGTTGTGGTCGACGACCGCGAGCGTCTTCTCGGGCGCGTGCACCTTGCGGCCTGAAGCGCGTAGGCCTTCGAATGCCTGTGGCGAAGTCACCTCGTGCACCAGGTGGCGGTCGATATAGAGCAGGCAGGTGCCGTCCTCGGCCTCGTGGACCAGATGGTCGTTCCAGATCTTGTCGTACAGCGTGGTCGGTTTGGACATGAGCTTCAGCTCCAGAAGAAATTCAGTGGTTGATGGCTACGAGCGCACCTCGGCGCGCGAGCAGGCGAAAGTGTCCAGGCAGCGTTACGCTGCGGGCCTAAGCTCTGACGTTGCCGATGTCGCGAAGCGTCCGAAGAAGCGGCCGGGCAGCCGCGAGCGATCGTCGATCACGACGCGCTGGCAGACCTGACTTAGGCAGCACTGGCTTGCTTGATCCGGAACCATTCTAAATTTCTAACACAGGGCTCGCGCCCGCGACAATCGATCGATGCGCGGGCCTGCACGTCAGATAGGTATGCCGCAACAAAAAAGCGCGGGGCCAGCCCCGCGCTTTTGGTCACAACCCTTTCGGGGTGAATTACTCGCCGACGGCAGTCTGGCGGTCCTGCTTCTCGACGATGCGGGCCGACTTGCCGCGCAGGTTGCGCAGGTAATAGAGCTTGGCGCGACGCACCTTGCCGCGACGCACGACCTTGATCGAGTCGATCATCGGCGACATCACCGGGAAGACGCGCTCGACGCCTTCGCCGTAGGAGATCTTGCGCACGGTGAAGCTCTCGTTGAGGCCCTGGCCGGAACGGCCGATGCAAACGCCTTCATAGGCCTGCACGCGGGTACGATCGCCTTCGACCACCTTCACGTTGACGATGACGGTGTCGCCGGGACCGAATTCCGGAATGGTCTTGGTGGCGGCGAGCTTGTCGAACTGCTCTTTTTCGAGCTGCTGAATAAGGTTCATCGAAATCTCCATCGGCGGCGCGCCCAGCCTGTATGGGGGCTGCGCAAACGTCCATCTATCCTGCGCGTGTGCGGATTAGGCCGTGCCTATAAGGCAAAGCGCAGGGTTTGTCACCCGTCTGTCGTGTTTTTTGTCCCTCGCGGAGCGGCTTTTTGGCCGGTCTTCCGGGCCCAGAGATCGGGCCGCCGGGCCGCCGTCAGGGCCTCGGATTGGGCCAGTCGCCAGGCCGCGACCTTGGCGTGATCGCCGGAAATCAGGATTTCCGGGATCTGGCGGCCCTCGAACTCCTGCGGACGGGTGTATTGGGGGTATTCCAGTAGTCCTTCGGAGAAGCTCTCCTCGGTTCCCGAGGCCAGTTTGCCCATCACCCCCGGCAGCAGGCGGACGCAGGCGTCGATCAAAGCCATTGCGGCGATTTCGCCGCCGGACAGCACATAATCGCCGATCGAGACCTCCTCGAGCTCGCGGCCCTCGATCACCCGCTGGTCGATACCCTCGAACCGGCCGCAGACGATCAGGGGGCCGGGCCCGGCTGCAAGCTCCGCGACCTGGGTCTGGCTCAATGGCCGACCCCGCGGGCTCATCAGGAGGCGCGGACGGTCAGGCGCGATATCAGCGGCGTCGATCGCGGCCGCCAGCACATCGGCCCGCAGCACCATGCCCGGGCCGCCGCCGGCCGGAGTGTCATCGACGCTGCGGTGCTTGTCGGTGGCGGATGCCCTGATGTCGCGTGCGTCCAGCGCCCAAAGGCCCGTGGCCAGCGCCTTGCCGGCCAGGCTCACGCCAAGCGGCCCCGGAAACATGTCCGGGAACAGGGTCAGCACGGTGGCGCGCCACGGTGGCGCTTGGGCTTGCGTCTCTTGCGATGTCATGGCCTCTGGTTACGGCACCACGGCCGTGAGGTCGAGGCTCTGCATCATTGCGGCGGCGTCCACGGCGCGGCGGAAGTCGGCGAGCGCAAAGGCCGCGACGTTGATCCGGCGCAGATCCAGCAGGCCTTCTGCCGCGAGGCCGGCGAGCTGGCCCGGCGCCGTGCGGTCATACATGAACTGGCCGACCACCTCCCAGTCATTGGCCAGCATCTCGCGGAACGAGAGCTCGAGTGGCACCTCGGCGCTGCCCATCAGCACCATCCGGCCGCCGCGCCGGAGCGCGCGCAGCGACGACAGCGTGGTCGACGTGCTCCTGGCGGCGCCGAGCAGATCAAGCGCGACATCGGCGCTGCCGCCGGCGGCGCGGCGGATGATCTGAAGGTCGGCTGCGGCATCGCCGGTGACGACAGCAGGAATGACGCGTGGGCCGAATGCATCACGCAATTGCGCGAGCGCGGCCTCCTTGCGTCCGACGGCGACGACGCGGCCGGCCCCCATCGCGACCGCGAGCATCACGCCGCCCGAGCCGAAATAGCCGGTCGCGCCGTTGACGATGATGGTTTGGCCGCCGCGCAGGCCGGTGCGCTGCAAGCCGCCGAACGGCACGATCAGTTTGGCGAGCCCGATCAGCTCGGTTGCCGGTCTGTCGTCGAGATTGGCAAGCGGCGTGACGCAGGCCGCCGGCCAATGCGCGATCTCCGCGAACACGCCGTCGCGCCAGCGCGCCTGCAACGCCAGCGCCTCGGGCGTCGTCACCGTGGCGGTGAGGCCGATCAGGATCTGCGGCGGATCGCGATCCGGCACATCGCCGCGCAGATGCGGGCTGAGGAATACGCGGTCGCCGCTTTGCACATGCATGACGTTGTCACCGGTGGCGACGACGCGCGCGATCGCGTTGGTGCCCGGCACGAACGGCATCGGCGGCAGGCTGTAGGGCAGCGCGCCCGAGAGCAGCTTGTTGGTATAGGACAGCACCATGCCGGCCTCGATCCGCACCACGACGCCATCAGGCGCGGGCTTGGGCGTTGCGATTTCCTCGAAGCGAAGATCATTGTGGGCGTGCAGCCGCCAGGCCTTGTGCGTGCTTGTCATTGTTGTGCTTTCCGTTGGCCGTCCTCATCGACGCAACGGATTATGTATTGCGCGGTCGTCGCCGCACCAGAGCGCTGATGAAACTTGCGGCAACGGCGTCAGGCGTTGCCGCGGCTCTGGTCGGCGAGATGCCGCGCGAGGACCATCGCAAGCGGACAGATCGCCAGCGCCGTGAGTGCGGTCGCCGTGGTAGCAAGCGTCGGGCCGAGCGCATCGCCGAGCAGGCCGTAGATGACAGGCGCGATCGCGCCCGATCCGATGGTGCCGGTATAGAACAGCGCGAACGCGCGCTCGGTCTGATGCGCGGGCGTCAGCTCGGGCACCGTGCCATAGAGCACCGAGGAGGTGCCGTTGAGCATCACGCCGAGCAGCGGCAGCAGCACGATCGCCGGCGCCAGCGGCAACACCAGCACTGCAACGATCAGCGCGGCCGTTCCGCCTTCGGTGATCAGCACCGTGCGCAGCGTGCCGACGCGCGCGCCGAGCCAGCCACAGGTGAATTTCCCCGCGGCGCCGCCGATGAAGACCAGCGCCAGCGCGAGGCCGTTGGTCGGCAGTGCGGCACCCTTGTCGCGCAACAGGAACGGCAGGAAGGTGAGAAAGCCCATCCTGACCGCGGTGTCGAGAACGCCGATTGCGAGCAGCCAGGGAAAGCCGCTGCCGGTGCCGTCGTGGCGCGATGCGGCGGCCTTGTGCTCTGCGTGTTCTGCGCCCTTGCCGACCGAGGGCATCCAGAGCGCGATGCAGATCGCGACCAGCAGGCCGGCCAAGGCGATCACCAGCAGCGTGTGACGCCATGACATGATCACGAGCAGGATCGAGGTCGCTGCCGGGATCGCCGCCTTGCCGAGATCGCCGGTGAAATTGTAGATGCCGAGCGGCCCGCGTGCGCCTGCGCCATAGGCGCGCGACACTGCCGATGATGCGATCGGATGCTGCGTGCTCGACCCTGCGCCGGACATCGCGAGCGCCAGGCCAAGTCCAATGACGCCGCCGGAGAATCCGGCGAACACATAGCCGAGCGCCGACAGCGCCGTGCCGGCGATCAGGATGATCTTGCCGTCGATCCGCTCCGCGACGCGCCCGACCGGAATCTGCAAGCCGGCCATGGCGCCGGCATAGAGCCCGCGCAGCAGCGCCAGCATTCCGTAGCTCAGCGCGAATTCGGCCTGCCAGATCGGCAGCAGCACGTAGATCAGGTCGGTGTAGCCGTCGTGCAGGGCGTGGTTGAGCCCGGTCACCGTCAGGGTGCGGGTCGCCCGGGCACGATCGGGGCGGGGCATACCAGCGTCCGCCGATACGCTCATCGCTGCCATCCAAATCGAGAAAATCTAAAGATGGGACGGCAGTTCATCAGAGCGGTCTTTCGAAAAATGGAGATATGTGAGTGTGTTGTTGCGCAACATGCACCCAATCAGCCGCTGTCACAAATCAGTAATAATCGAATGATGCGTTAGAAAATCTGGTATCGAGGGGATCATGTTCGTCCCACGCCGCAGCCTGCCGCCGCTCAACGCGGTCCGCGCCTTCGAAGCCGCCGCGCGGCTCGGCAGCTTCAAGGAAGCCGCGGCCGAGCTCAGCGTCACCCATGGCGCGGTCAGTCAGCAGATCCGCCTGCTCGAGGAATGGCTGGGCGCGCCGGCGCTGTTCCGGCGATCGGTGCGGCGTGTTGTGCTGACGCCGGCGGGCGCCGCTCTGCTTGCGGAATTCGCGCCGGCGCTCGACCGGATATCTGCCGCCGTACAGCAGCATCGCGCGCGGCGCAGCGATGCGGCGGTGGCGGTGCTGCGCGTCAATGCGCTCGCGACCTTCAGCCTGCGCTGGCTGCTGCCGCGGATGAGCCGGTTTCGCGCCGAGCATCCCGATATCGAGGTGCGCCTGAGCACGTCGAACGATCCGGTGGATGCGTTGCCCGAATCGTTCGACGTCGTGATCCGCGGCGGGCCCGACACCTTCCACGGCTTCTCGTCACGCTTCCTGGTGTCGGAACGGAGACTGCCGGTGTGCAGTCCACAACTGGCAGCGCAACTGCCGCTGCATGAGATCACAGACCTGTCGCTGCACACGCTGCTGCACGTCACGTCGATGCCGCGGCTGTGGCGGGACTGGCTCACCGAGGCCGGGCACTCCGCGCTGGAGCCGAAGGCTTCGCTGACCTTCGATCATTTCTATCTGACCATCCAGGCTGCACTCGATGGTCTCGGCGTGGCGATGGGGCCGACGGCGCTGATCGCGGATGATCTCGCGGCGGGGCGTCTGGTGACGCCGTTTCCGGACGTCAGCCTACCGGCGCGGAGTTACTTCGCGTATTTTCCGGCTGGGCGCAGCAACGATCCGCACAGCGCGGTGTTCTGCGACTGGCTGGAGCAACAGGGCCGGATGACAGGCTGACGAATACTTCGGATCAGGCGGCCGACGGATCGTCGCCGTCGATTTCTTGCGGCAGCTCGATCACGACGCGGCCGGCGTCGAGATCGACGGTCGGCACCACCGCGTTGGTGAAGGGCAGCAGCATCGTCGCGCCCTGCGGCGGGGCGATCTCGATGATGTCGCCGGCCCCGAAATTGTGGATCGCGATCACCTTGCCGAGCAGCTGCTCCGATGTCGTCACTGCGGCAAGCCCGATCAGGTCAGTGTGGTAATATTCGCCGTCGTCGGTGTCCGGCAGTCGGTCGCGCGGAATGTAGAGCTCGAGACCGTTGAGACGCTCGGCATCATCACGCGTGGCGACGCCCTTCAGCGTCACCACGAGATGATCCTTGGCCTCACGCGCATGCGTGACCTCGAACTGGCGCGTGCCGTCCTTGGTCAGCAGCGGGCCGTAGTCCTTCACGGCCAGCGGGTCTTCGGTGAAGGTCCATAGCCGGACGGCGCCGCGCACTCCATGCGCAGCGCCGATACGGGCGACACAGACCGGTGCAGCCACCGCCGCAGCCGTTCAGCTTACGCCTTGGCGGCGGCTTCGGCCTGCGCCTTGCGCTCCTTGCGCGGCACGGCCTTTTCCGGGTTGTTGCGCGGCGCGCGCTTCTTGACGCCGGCGGCGTCGAGGAAGCGGGTCACGCGATCCGACGGCTGCGCGCCCTTGGCGAGCCAGGCCTTCACCTTGTCCATGTCGAGCTTGAGGCGGGCCTCGTTGTCCTTCGGCAGCAGCGGGTTGAAGTGGCCGAGGCGCTCGATGAAACGGCCATCGCGCGGGAAGCGCGAGTCGGCGACGACGACGTGATAGACCGGACGCTTCTTGGTGCCTGCGCGAGCGAGGCGGATAACAACGGACATTTAGTTCTCCTTCAAAGGTCGATGTGTTCGATTGATTGGCATTCCGCGTCGCGCCGGCCGCATCTGAGCCGTCGCGACGAATTCCTCATTTCTTCTTGCCCGGGAAGCCGCCGAGGCCCGGCAGCATCGGCTTGCCGGAAAGCCCGGTCAGGCCCGGCACGTTCGGCAGGCCGCCGCGGAGCCCTGCGGGCAAATCCTTCGGCAGGTTCGGCAGGCCACCGGCGCCGCCCTGCATCTTCTCGGCGAGCGCCTTCATCTCTTCGGCCGAGGGCGGCTTCATGCCGCCGCCAAAGCCCATCGCCTGCGCGATGCCGGCGAGTGGGCCGCGCTTGCCGCTTCCCATGGCCTTCATCATGTCGGCCATGTTCCGGTGCATCTTCAGCAGCTTGTTGACCTGCTCGACGCTCTGGCCGGCGCCCGCCGCGATGCGCTTCTTGCGGCTCGCCTTCAGGATGTCCGGATTTTTGCGCTCGGCCCGCGTCATCGAATCGATCACCGCGACCTGGCGCTTGATGATCTTGTCGTCGATCCCCGCTGCCGCGATCTGGTTCTTCATCTTGGAGATGCCGGGCATCATGCCCATCAGGCCGCCGATGCCGCCCATATTGGCCATCTGCTGCAGCTGCTCGCGCATGTCGTTGAGATCGAACTGACCCTTGCGCATGCGCTCGGCGGTGCGCGCGGCCTTCTCGGCGTCGATGTTGGCGGCGGCCTTCTCGACCAGCGAGACCACGTCGCCCATGCCGAGGATGCGGCCGGCGATCCGGTTCGGATGGAAATCTTCCAGCGCGTCGGTTTTTTCGCCGGTGCCGAGCAGCTTGATCGGCTTGCCGGTGACCGCACGCATCGACAGCGCGGCGCCACCACGGCCATCGCCGTCGACGCGCGTCAGCACGATGCCGGTGAGGCCGACGCGCTCGTCGAACGAGCGCGCGAGGTTGACCGCGTCCTGGCCGGTGAGGCTGTCCGCGACCAGCAGCACTTCATGCGGGTTGGCGGCGGCTTTGATCTCGGCCGCCTCCTTCATCATGTCTTCGTCAAGCGTGGTGCGGCCGGCGGTGTCGAGGAGCACGACGTCGTAGCCGCCGAGCTTGCCGGCCTCGAGCGCGCGCCGCGCGATCTGCGGCGGCATCTGGCCGGCGACGATCGGCAGCGTCGGAATGTCGAGGTCACGGCCGAGCACCGCGAGCTGCTCCATCGCCGCCGGGCGGTAGACGTCGAGCGAGGCCATCAGCACCTTGCGCTTGTCGCGCTGGACCATGCGGCGCGCGAGCTTGGCGGTGGTGGTGGTCTTACCGGAGCCTTGCAGACCGACCATCATGATCGGCACCGGCGGCACGGAATTGATGTCGATGGTCTGGCCGTCGGAGCCGAGCGTGGCGACCAGCTCGTCATGGACGATCTTCACCACCATCTGGCCGGGGGTCACCGACTTGACGACGGTGGCGCCGATCGCCTGCTCGCGGACCCGGTCGATGAAGCTGCGGACCACTTCGAGCGCGACGTCGGCCTCGAGCAGCGCGCGGCGCACCTCGCGCATCGCGGCATCGACGTCCTTTTCGGTCAGCGCACCGCGCCCCGTCAGACGATCGAGAATGCCACCAAGCCGTTCCGACAGATTGTCGAACAATGCCGTTGTCCTTCGTTGCGCCCGTGAGCGCGCGTCACTCGTTTCTGGTCATGACCCGCTTACGCGGGTGATGACCACATAATCCGCCTTGGCATCGGGCCAAGACGATGGTCCAAACACTTTCGCGCCCGAGGGCGCATCGCGCTGTCGGGCGTTGGCCTCTGGCCTCCAGGACCAGTGGGCGGGTCGAAAAGACGAAGCTTTCCGAGAAAGTCGCGGCGTTAAACGCTGCCGGGGCGGCAAAGTCAAGGAAAGTTTCGCCGCCGGCCGCCTGGTCCAATTACTAAGATATTGAAATTACGTCGATTTGCCGCGCTGGTTCCGAATTCGCCGCGGTCACCCATATAACCGGAGCCTGCCTCCTGTTTGGGAACCCGCTTGCCCATCACCCGCCGCCGCGTTCTTGCAACCCTGACCGGAGCCGCCGCGGCGCTCGGGGTGCCCTCGATCTGGATGACTTACATGAAAACTTACGACGGCCCCGTCTCCGATCATTTCGACGGCCTGCACTTCTTCGATCCGGACGGATCGCCGCCGAAATCGCTCGGCGAGGTGCTGCGCTGGCAGTTCGGTGGTGGCCGCAAGCGTGCCGAGTGGCCGGAATGGGCGCCGAGCCCCTATGCCGATACGCCGCCGCCTCGGGTCGATGGCGACAAGGTCCGGTTCTGTTTCGTCGGTCATGCCAGCTGGCTGATCCAGACCGCAGGCCTCAACATCTTGTTCGATCCGGTGTGGTCGCTGCGCGCCTCGCCGTTCAGCTTCGCAGGTCCGAAGCGGCACAATGATCCCGGCATCGCATTCGACAAGCTGCCGAAGATTGACGTCGTGCTGGTGTCGCACGGCCATTACGATCATCTCGACGTCGCGACGCTGTCAAAGCTCACCGCGACGTTTGCGCCGCGCGTGATCACGCCGCTCGGCAACGACGTCACGATGCGCGCGGCCGATACCGCGATCAAAGCCGAGGCGTTCGACTGGCATCAGCGCGTCGAGCTCGGAGGCGGTCTTGCGGTGACGCTGGTGCCGACGCGGCACTGGTCTGCGCGCGGCCTGTTCGATCGCAACAAGGCGCTGTGGGCGAGTTTCGTGTTGGAGACGCCGGCCGGCAAGCTCTACATCGTCGGCGATTCCGGCTATGGCGACGGGGGGCATTTCCGCCGGGTAGCCGAGGCGCACGGCCCGTTGCGGCTCGCGATCCTGCCGATCGGCGCCTATGAGCCGCGCTGGTTCATGCGCGACCAGCACATGAACCCGGAGGACGCGGTGAAGGCGCTGGCCGATTGCGGCGCCGCGCAAGCGCTGGCGCATCACCACGGCACGTTCCAACTAACCGACGAGGCGATCGACGCCCCCGCGATCGCGCTCGGCGAGGCGCTCGACGCGGCAAAAGTGCCGCGCGAGAAGTTCGTGGCGTTGAAGCCGGGACAGGTCTTCGAGATTTAGCAGGTGTCGTCCCGGCGAAGGCCGGGACCCATAACCACAGGATTGCGTTGCGAAGACTCGCTGTGGCTCCATCTCCTCAAGGCAACTGATTTCGGTGGTAATGGGTCCCGGCCTTCGCCGGGACGACGTTACGAAATCTAAAAGCTGTCGTCCCGGGCAAGCGAAGCGCGACCCGGGACCCATAACCACCGTCATCGTTTGTCTTGATCAGCCGTAGCCACAGCGAGTCCGAATTACGGAATCCTGTGGTTATGGGTCCCTGCTTTCGCAGGGACGACGGAGATTACTTCTCCTTGATTGCCCAGGAGACGCTGACATTGACCGTCAGCGTTTCCTCGCCCTGCGCAACTGGCGTCGGCGCAGCGAAGCCTGCGGTGGCCATCTTGGCGCGGAACACCGGCACCGGCGCTGAGCCGACTTCCGCGATGTTCAAGGGCGCGCCGAGCGTGACACCGGCGGCCTTGGCGTAGATCTCGGCCTTGCGGCGGGCGTCGGCGACAGCCTTTTCGCGGGCGTCGTCGAGCAGCTTCGAGGCTTGCGTCACCGAGAAATTGATCCCGCCGATGTCGTTGGCGCCCGCCCCGACCAGCACGTCGATCACGCTGGCGACCTTGCTGACATCGTTCAGCCGGATCGTGACGCGATTGCTGGCGTGATAGCCGACGATGCTGGGCGGGGCATTCGGCGACGACGGCGTGCGGTTGGCGAACTGCGGCGAAAGCGACAGCCGCGATGTCTGATAATCCTTCTCCGCGATGCCGGCGCCCTTCAGCGCCGCCAGCACCTTGCCCATCGTCACATTGTTGGCTTCGGCGGCTTCGCGCGCCGTCTTGGCGTCGGTGGTGACGCCCGCGTCGAGCTGTGCCTGGTCGGGCGCCGCCGACACGGTCGCCTCACCGGTGACCGAAATCGCCGGCGGAAAGTCGTTGTCGGCGAACGCGGGCGCAGCCAGCAGCGTGGTTGCGATCAGGGTGGCAGCGAAAGGAAAGCCGAGGGGAAGGCGATAGGTCATTTGGGTCACTTCAGGGGTACGTAGACGTTGATCACAAGCTTGTCTTCGGCGGTCTTCAAGGGATCGGTGATGTATTCCTCGATGAAGGTGTCCTTGGCTTCGAGCTTCTTGTCGTCGAGGTGATTGGTGATCGCCTCATAGGTGTTGTCCATGTTGTCGTAGGACCCGCGATGGACGAACTTCAGCGCCTTGCCGTCCGGCGAGTTGCCCATGCTCATGTTCTTGCCGAGATTCTTCAGGTCCTGGTCGACCGGGACTTCAGCGATGAAGGTGAAGCCGGTGTCGTCGGTCGAAGTGTAGACGATCATCGGATTGCCTGACGCCTTGACGCCGTCCTTGTCGAGCAGCGCGGTGAGCTGCTTGAACGCTTCGATCAGCGCGTCGAAGGCCGAATCCCAGTTCGCGGTGCCCTTCAGCATCACGACCTTCTTCGGCTCGAGGGTGAACGGCTCGCCGAAGGGGTCGGCGGTCTGCACCGGGGCGGCCGGCGGCGGCGTTGGGGACTGCGACGCGGCCGGGCTGTCGGCCGGCGACTTGGTCTCGGCCGGCGGGGGCACCGGCGTCGCCGATGGCGCAGGGGTGGGCGTTGGGCTCGGGCTTGCCGCCGGAGCGGGCGAAGCGGATGGCGACTGGGCCGGTGCCGGGCTAGCCAGTGCGATCGCGGCCAAAGGGAGCAGCGCGACCAGGGCGGCGCGAAGCGTGTTGATGCGGTTCATTCGGTATTCTCCATCCCCTTCCCCAGACGGCCGCTCGATCTGTCCCGGCGCGCGGTCCGCGAGGTGCGATAGTCCTAACACGCGAGTTCTGCATTCGTCCCATGACAGATGTGTCATAGGGCCATACAGACTGGCCAACGGGCCTTCACTCGCCATATAACCGGGCAGAATTTGGGAAAATCGATGAGCGCGCTCGCCAATCACGCATTCGCCAAGATGAACGGCATCGGCAACGAGATCGTCGTCGTCGACCTGCGCGATTCAGAGGCACAAGGTCGGGCACAGGTGTCGGCCGAGGAGGCGCGCGCGGTGGCGTCGCCGGCCGGAGCGCCCTATGACCAGCTGATGGTGCTGCAGCCGCCGCGGCTCGACGGCACCGAAGCGTATATCACGATCTACAACAATGACGGCTCGGAGGCCGGGGCCTGCGGCAACGGCATGCGCTGCGTGGTGCGGCGGATCTTCGAGAAGACCGGCCAGACCACGGCGACGTTCCAGACCCGCGCCGGCCTGCTCAATTGCTGGCAGGGGCCGGCGCCCGATCTTTACACCGTCGACATGGGCGCGCCGAAGTTCGGCTGGCAGGACATTCCGCTGGCTGAGGAATTTCGCGACACCCGCTACATCGAGCTGCAGGTCGGGCCGATCGACAATCCGGTGCTGCATTCGCCCTCGGTGGTCTCGATGGGCAATCCGCATGCGGTGTTCTGGGTTGATGACGTCAATGCCTACGACCTCGAACGTTTCGGGCCATTGCTGGAAAACCATCCGATCTTCCCGGAACGCGCCAATATCACGCTTGCCCATATCGTCGATCGCGACCACATCACGATCCGCACCTGGGAGCGCGGCGCCGGCCTCACCAGGGCGTGCGGCTCGGCGGCCTGCGCGACGGCGGTTGCGGCGGCGCGGCTGAAGCGCGCCAACCGCATCGTCGAGATCACGCTACCCGGCGGCAAGCTCGGCATCGAGTGGCGCGAGCGCGACGATCACGTGCTGATGACCGGCACCGCCGATTTCGAATATGAGGGCCGCTTCGATCCGGCGCTGTTCGCCAGCGTCGCCTGATCGGGCGTGAGATCGGTATGGGCGTCGACGTCGTCACCTTTGGCTGCCGCCTCAACGCATTCGAATCCGAGGTGATCCGCCGCGAGGCGGAACAGGCGGGACTTTCCGATACCATCGTCATCAACAGCTGCGCCGTCACCAACGAGGCGGTGGCGCAGGCCCGGCAGTCGATCCGCAAGCTGAAGCGCGAACGCCCTGAGGCGCGCATCGTCGTCACCGGGTGCGCGGCGCAGACGCAAAGCCAGGTGTTCGCCGACATGGCCGAGGTCGATCGCGTCGTCGGCAATGACGAGAAGATGCGCGGTGACGCCTGGCGTGCGACGCGTGCGGCATTCGCGGCGCCGTTTGGCGTCGACGCGAGCGAGAAGGTCGCGGTCGCCGACATCATGGCAGTGACGGAGATGGCGCCGCATCTGCTCGACGGCTACGCGCGCGGCCTGCCGCGGGTGTTCGTGCAGGTACAGAACGGCTGCGATCATCGCTGCACCTTCTGCATCATCCCCTATGGCCGCGGCAATTCGCGCTCGGTGCCGATGGGCGCGGTGGTCGATCAGGTCCGCGCGCTGGTCGAGCGCGGCCACGCCGAGATCGTGCTGACCGGCGTCGACCTGACGAGCTATGGCGCCGATCTGCCCGGCGCGCCCAAGCTCGGTCAATTGACCCGGCAGATCCTGCGTCACGTGCCCGAGCTGAAGCGGCTGCGCATCTCCTCGATCGATTCGATCGAGGCCGATCGTGATCTGCTCGATGTCATCGCCGACGACGCACGGCTGATGCCGCATCTGCATCTGTCGTTGCAATCAGGCGACGACATGATCCTGAAGCGGATGAAGCGCCGGCACTCGCGGCAGGATGCGATCGATTTCTGCGCGCAGGTCCGCCGGCTGCGACCGGACATCGCGCTCGGCGCCGACATCATCGCGGGCTTCCCGACCGAGACCGAGGAGATGTTTGCGCGCTCGCTCGATCTGGTCGACGAATGCGATCTGACCTTCCTGCATGTGTTCCCCTATTCGCCTCGTCCGGGCACACCCGCTGCACGGATGCCGCAGGTCGCAGGCGGCGCGATCCGGGAGCGTGCCAAGCGGCTGCGCGCGGCCGGCGAAGCCGCACTGACGCGGCGGCTTACTGCGGAGATCGGCGCAACGCGCGAGGTGCTGATCGAAAGCGACAGGCAGGGCCGCACCGAACATTTCCTGCCGGTCGCGATCGATGGTGATGTACCGGGCACGGTGCGGCGGCTCGCCGTGATGAGCCATGACGGTGCGCGCCTCGCTGGGGTGCGCGTCAACGCTGACTAGAACTGCTTTTGTAAAATCACCAGGTTTGCCTTGCCGTCGAAAGGACGTGGGGCCGACGTCAACGCATGTCGGCTTTGAACCATCAGCCGGGCCATGAGAACTCCGGCGCCAGGGCCCTTACTCAGCCTTGATGTTCGCTGCCCGGACGACCTTGGCCCATTTTTCAAGTTCGATTGCGACTTGCTTGCTGAACTCTGCCGGCGTGCTCCCGATCGGCTCGAAACCAAGCGTCAGCAAGTGCGCCTTCACGTCCGGATATGACATGCTTTGGACGATCTCGCGGTTGAGGAGCGCGATGATATCCTGATGCGTGCCGGCCGGGACAAAGACACCGAACCAATTATCAAACTCGATGTCCGGATAGCCTGCTTCTGCCGTCGTCGGCACCTCGGCGAGGGCCTGCAACCGTCTCCTGTACGCCACCGCCAGCGCGCGCAGCTTGCCGTCCTCGAGCTGCGGCACAATTGGCGCCGGCGCGGCAAGGCACATCGTCGTATGGCCCGCAACCGTCGAGCCGATTGCCAAAGCAGCGCTGTTGTAAGGAATATGCACAAGGTCGACGCCAAGCGACTGGCGCAGCATCTCGCCGACGATATGTCCAGGCGATCCGACCCCGGCTGTTGCGTAGTTGAATTTGCCGGGATTGCTTTTGATGAGGGCAGTCAGCTCCGTGAGCGTCCGCGCCGGCACAGAGGGATTGACCGCGAGCACGACACTCGTGCTGACCGCGAGCGTTACCGCATCAAAGGACGTGCGGGCATCATAGGGGACCTTGTCGTGCAATGCGGGATTGATCGTGAAGCTGGGTGGCGTGACAAGAACGGTATATCCGTCGGGCGCCGCCATGGCCGCTCGGCCAACACCAATGTTGCCGCCGGCGCCGTTCACGTTCTCGACGTAGAACTGCTCCCCGAGCTGCTCCGATAATTTTTGGGCGATGATGCGGCCGAATACATCGGCATTTCCGCCTGGCCCGAACGGAACGATCATGCGCACCGGTCGTGCCGGATAAGCCTGCGCCCACGCGATGCCCGGTGTGGCCAGCAGCGCGACTGAGTTTGCGATGAAGGTCCGTCGCTTCATGCGAATACGCTGCCCGATCATCCGCCGCAGCTTCATTTAACCACAGTGCGGCTGCCCCAGCCAGCAACAACGAATCACAGGTCTGGCCTGGATCGAGAGCTTTCGATGACAGCACAGTCCGGACGCGCTGTTTGGGAGGCCGAATCTCTACCAGTCGCGCATCGCTCACGACGCGCTCAGTGCGCGCGTCCGCCGGGCTTGGGAGGGTGTGCGCCGCGAACCTGCCAGAACCGCAGCAGGCGATCGGCGTTTTCGCGGGTCAGTTTCATGAACTGGCTCTTCGCTTGAGCGAGCTCGACCGGTCCCATGGAGCCGGTCGTGTAGCGGCATTCCATCACCGCGGCGGTGGTCTCCCAACTCAGGCCTGCGGCGCGGCACGGCACCAGCAGGCCTTCACTGCGCAGGCTCTGCATCAGGGAGCGGATCACCTCGATGCTCGATGGCGCAAGCTCCGCCAGCGCAACGATGGTCTCTTCGTACTTCCGCTGCCTGGCGAAGCCGAGCAGGGCGGCCTCGTTGAGATCGCCGCTATCCCTGAGCTTTGCAACGAGGCGCCTCGCCGTTGTGAAATCGCGGACATGAGACATGTCGCGCTCGACACCGGCGGCGACCGCGGCGATCGCGCTCCTGATCTCCTCGAACAGATAGGGCGGGGCGCGTTCCAGCAAACGGCCGCGAACCTCTTCGGTTGCATCGCGCAGCAGCTGAAGACGGAGCTCGGAGGGCAGGTCGGCACGAATGCCGGTCTGCACCGCGAGCACCGGGTCGTGCTCGGCCTGCGCGAGAATGACGGCAAATCCGCCCGGCGACAGCTTGGCGCCGGGATTGCTGACCAGCCGGTGACTGACGCTGGCGAAACGACGGGCCAGCAGCGCGTCGGTGACGACTTCCTTCAGCCACCAGCGGCCGGCGACGGCAAGCAGGTGCTGCTCGCTCCTGGTTTGCGCGATCTCGACGAGATCGTCGGCGCTGAGCCGCGACGATTCCTGCAGGATCGGCCGCGCGATCCTGATCTCGTCATTGCTGGCAAGACGGCGAATGATCGCGGGCGGTGCCTGGGCGACCGGTGCGAGCTGCTCGCTGATGTCGCTGAGCGCCATCCGGGCGCTGATGTCGGCCAACGCGCGCAACTCGATGGTCTTCACCAGGCGCTCGAGCACGTTGTCGAACAGCTCGACCTGCTCGCTATTGAAGCTGCCGGCGGATGCGAGGAAAAGGCTGGTGACGCGCTTTGCCGTGGTGATGCATTTCTCGGCGGAGCCGGCGCGTATCGCAGCCTCGACCTCGTCGACAATTGCTAGCCCATCATTCAGCATTGCTCGTCCTGAGCCCGTCGCGGCGCGCTTTTTCTAAGCCGCCTGCAGGACTACCGGATCGGGCTGAATGTTCCGTAAAGGATAATGGTCCGTAAAATCACGGAGGTTCACTCACCATTCCAGCCGCAGGCCTTGAGCCGCGCCTGCATATGCTCGGGCGCCGGCGCGATGACATGCACCGGGTCCTTGTTGCGGGAAATCGGGATGCCGATCTCGCGGGAATGCAGATGCAGGGTCGGCTCGCCGAAGCGCGGACCGTTGCCATAGATATTGTCGCCGACGATCGGCCAGCCCATCGCCGAGGAATGCACCCGCAGCTGATGGGTGCGGCCGGTGACCGGCTCCATCGCGAGCCAGGCGAGGCCATCGCCGCGGCCCAGCACTTTCCAGTTGGTGATCGCCTTCTGGCCATCCGGGTCGGGCTTCTGCCACCAGCCGCGTTCGGCGTTGAGCCGGCCGAGCGCCATGTCGATGGTGCCTTCGTCCTCGGTGGGGCCGCCCTCGACCACGGTCCAGTAGGTCTTTGCAATCTTGCTGTGCTTGAACAACAGCCCGAGCGAGGCGGTCGCCTTGCGGTGGCGTCCCAGGACGAGGCAGCCGGAAGTGTCCTTGTCCAGCCGATGCGCCAGCACCGGCGGCCGCGGCAGGCCGAACCGCAGCGCGTCGAACGAGGCCTCCAGATTGGGGCCGCCCTTGGGGCCGCGATGCACCGGCAGGCCGGCCGGCTTGTCGATCACCAGCATCAGCCCGTCGCGATGGAGCACCCGCGCAAGGATTTCTTCCGCGGTCAATTGGTGAACATCGATCAATTCGCCGAGACTTTCGTTTGTGAGCCGAAACGGCTAACACACCCGCGCCATGAACGATACCACTGCGGGAACTCCCAAACAGAGCTGGTGGCAGCGGCTGAAAGGCGGCCTGAAGCGGACCTCGAGTTCGATCGGGACCGCGGTCGCCGACCTCGTCACCAAGCGCAAGCTCGATTCGGCCATGCTCGATGACATCGAGGATGTGCTGCTGCGCGCCGACCTCGGCACCGATGTCGCGGTCCGCATCGCGGAGGCGGTCGGCAAGGGCCGCTACGACAAGGCGATCTCGGCCGACGAGGTCAAGGACGTGGTCGCGACCGAGGTCGAGAAGGTGCTGGCGCCGGTGGCGAAGCCGCTCGAGATCGATGGTTCGAAGCAGCCGTTCGTCGTCCTGGTCGTCGGCGTCAACGGCTCCGGCAAGACCACGACGATCGGCAAGCTCTCGGCGAAATTCGCCGCCGAGGGCCGCAAGGTCATGCTGGCCGCCGGCGACACCTTCCGCGCCGCGGCGATCGAGCAGCTCAAGGTCTGGGGCGAGCGCACCAAGTCGCCGGTCATCGCAGGTGCCCAGGGCTCGGATTCAGCGAGCCTCGCCTTCAGCGCGCTGACCGCGGCCAAGGAGCAGCAGCGCGACGTGCTGCTGATCGACACCGCCGGCCGGCTGCAGAACAAGTCCGAGCTGATGAACGAGCTCGAGAAGGTCGTGCGCGTCATCAAGAAGGTCGATGCGACGGCGCCGCACGCCGTGCTGCTCGTGCTCGATGCCACGGTGGGACAAAATGCGTTGTCGCAGGTCGAGGCGTTTCATCGTACCGCTGGAGTCACCGGCCTCGTGATGACCAAGCTTGACGGCACGGCGCGCGGCGGCATCCTCGTTGCGCTGTCGGAGAAGCACAAGCTGCCGGTGCATTTCATCGGCGTCGGCGAAGGCGTCGAGGACCTCGCGCCGTTCACGGCGAAGGATTTTGCCAAGGCGATTGCCGGGATCGAGAACTAGATTGATGGACAAGACCCAGCCGCATCCACTGTTCAAGCTTGCGACTGAACTCGGGCCGTTGCTCGTGTTCTTCGTGGCGAATGCAAAATACCATCTGTTCGTCGCAACCGGCGCGTTCATGGTGGCAATCGTCGCGGCGATGATCGCGTCCTATGTGGTGACGAAGCACGTGCCGATCATGGCGATTGTGACCGGTGCGATCGTGCTGGTGTTCGGCACCCTGACGCTGGTGCTGCACGACGAGACCTTCATCAAGGTCAAGCCGACCATCATCTACGGCCTGTTCGCGGCCGTGCTCGGCGGCGGGCTGCTGTTCGGCCGCTCCTTCATCGCCGTGATGTTCGACCAGATGTTCAATCTGACGCCACAGGGCTGGCGCATCCTCACCATGCGCTGGGCGCTGTTCTTCGCCGGCATGGCGGTGCTCAACGAGATCGTCTGGCGGACCCAGACCACCGACTTCTGGGTGAATTTCAAGGTGTTCGGCGTGACGCCGCTGACCATGATCTTCGCCATCGCGCAGATGCCGCTGACCAAGCGCTATCACCTCGATCCGGTCTCACTGGAAGCCAGCGAAGCTGACGCCGGCGACCTGCGGAAGTAGATCGAACGCAGCGCGGGCGATTGCGCCGCGCTGCGTTCGAGGCTCTGCTTGTTGTTTTGACGCGTTTTCTTCACGCGAACCGGTGGCCACTTCGCTCGAAAACGCTCTCGTGTTCAGCTTTTCTGCTTGGCGATGATCTTGTCCTTGATCTTGTCGTAGGTCGCCTGCGGCAGGATGTTCTTCTGCACCAGCTCATCCTTACCCTTGTAGGGGCGGCCCTTGATGATCGCGGCCGAATACGCCTTGCCGACGCCGGGCAGCGCGTCGAGCTGGTCGGCGGTGGCGCTGTTGACGTCGAGCAGGTCGTCCTTTGCCATCCCGGTCGTCTTCGCGTCGGGCGTCACAGCCTTCGGCGCGGGAGCCATCTTGTTGACTTCCGATTTGGTGGCGGGCGCGGCCGGCTGAACGCTCTGGGCTATCGACGGCGTGGCCGTCAGCATGCCGAGCGTGAGCGTGGTGGCGAGAAGTGAAGCGAGCGTGGTCTTGCGCATATGTCCCCTCCAGAGGAACGTTGATGTCAACGCTGCTGAGTTGGGGTTGCGTTCGTGGCGTTGCCGTGGCCGCGAAATGAACCGCGGATAAATGCGACGAAGTATTTTGCCGCAGGCATCTTCTCTCGTCATTCACCAGCGGTTCACAGCACCGCTGAATGACGACGCGCTTACTGTGCGGCGTGCAGCGCTTTCTCGATCTCGGCCTTGAGCACGCTGTTGACGTTGTCAGGCGTCACCGGGCCGACCAGCTTGTAGACGATCGTGCCTTCGCGCCCGACCAGGAAGGTTTCGGGTACGCCGTAGACGCCCCATTCGATCGAGGCACGGCCGTTGCCGTCGACGCCGACGATGCCGAACGGGTTGCCGTAACGGCCGAGAAAGCGCCGCGCGTTCTCGGGCGAGTCCTTGTAGTTGATGCCGATGATCTGGAAGCGCTTGTCCTTGCCGAGCTCGGTCAGCAGCGGCGCCTCGTCATGGCAGGGCACGCACCAGGACGCCCAGACATTGACGACCGAGACCTTGCCCTTGAACGCCGCGGGATCGAGACCGGGCACAGGCGCGCCGTCCTTCACCAGGCCGTCGAGCGCGGGCAGGGCGGTCTGCGGTGCCGGCCGGCCGATCAGCGCCGACGGGATTTTGGAGGGGTCGCCGCCATAGAGCCGCAGCAGGAACAGCCCGGCGAGCCCGAGGAAAACGAGCAGCGGCAGCACCACCAGCAGGCGGCGGGCTTGCGGAGGGCTGTTGGTCGCCTGGTCGCTCATCTGATGTCCGCCGCGCTGCGGCCGGAGCGGCGGGTGATGCCGCTGGCCTCGATCTCCTTGAGGCGCGTCTGCTGCCGGCGATAGTCGGCGATGATCCAGACGATCAACAGCAGCACGACGGCTGCGACCAGCACGTAGGACGTCACGATGAAGGACGCGTAGGGACCAAGCGACATCGTGTCACGCTGCTCCCTTGGGCGCGCTTCCGTCACGCGAGCCGGCGCCTGCTTCGCTCGCAAACGTGACGCGGCTCGCCTGCATCATCTGCAGGCTGCGCACGCGCCGGCGCAGGATCTCGTTGCGCATCGCCGCCAGGTGGAGCGTGACGAACAGCAGCGAAAACGCGATCGCCATCACCAGCAGTGGCCACAGGAACGCCTTGTCGAGCGTCGATCCGCCCATCCGCATCACCGATGCCGGCTGATGCAGCGTGTTCCACCAGTCGACCGAGAACTTGATGATCGGGATGTTGATCGCACCGACCAGAGTCAGGACCGCAGCCGCCCGTGCCGCGCGCGACGGGTCCTCCACCGCGCGCCACAGCGCGATCAGGCCGAGATACATCAGGAACAGGATCAAGACCGAGGTCAGCCGCGCATCCCACTCCCAATAGGTGCCCCACATCGGCCGGCCCCACAGCGAGCCGGTGACGAGCGCCAGGAAGGTGAAGGCCGCGCCGATCGGGGCCGCGGCCTTTGCGGCGACATCGGCGAGCGGATGCCGCCACACCAGTGTGCCGAGCGCGGCCACACTCATGACGCTCCAGACGAACATCGACAGCCACGCATTCGGCACGTGGATGAACATGATTTTGACCGTGGCGCCCTGCTGGTAGTCGTCGGGCGCCATCGCCGACTGGTAGAGCCCGATCGCGAGCAGGATCGCGGTCACGCCCGCGAGCCAGGGCAGGATGCGCGCGGTCAGCGCCAGAAACCTGGTCGGATTGGCGAGGTCGGTCAGCGTCTCGGTCAGCTTCATGGCACTCTGATAGTCGTCCGCTGTGAGCGAGGCAATTGGCCGAATTCCCCTCGGCGAGATTTGATCAGTCCAGCCCGTGCCGCAGGCTCGCGGCGGCGGCAAACGGGCCGATCACGAGGCTCGCCAGCGACAGCGCGCAGAGGATCGAGAACGGTGTTCCAAAGGGCAAGGGACCTGAGATCGCCGCCTGTGAGGCTGCAACGCCGAAAATCAGCACCGGGATCGACAGCGGCAGCACCAGCACCGCGAGCAGCAGCCCGCCGCGATGCAGCGTCACCGCCAGGGCGGCGCCGATCATGCCGGTAAAGGTCAGAGCCGGTGTTCCCGCCAATAGGGTCGCCGCGACCGCCAATGTCGCCGTGCCGTCGAGATTGAGCAGCAGGCCGAGCACCGGGGTTGCGATGATCAGCGGCAGGCCGGCGGCGATCCAGTGAGCCAGCGCCTTGGCCGCGCAGGCGAGTTCCAGCGGCGTCCGACTCATCACGATGAGGTCGAGCGAGCCGTCCTCATGGTCAGCCGTGAACAGGCGGTCGAGGGTGAGCAGGCTCGCCAGCAGCGCGCCAAGCCAGAGAATGGCGGGGCCGAGCCGCGACAGCAGCGCCAGATCCGGCCCGACCGCGAACGGCATCAGCACCGTAACGGTGAGGAAGAACAGCACCCCGATCAGCGCGCCACCGCCAACGCGCAGCGCGATCCGGATGTCGCGGCGGATCAATGCGCCCAGCGCGCTCATGCCGCACCTCCGATCCGCAGGTCACGCGCATCGATGCCGAGCGGCAGATGCGTCGCGGCGACGATCAGGCCGCCGCTGGCGAGATGGTCGCGCATCAGGCCGACGAACAGCGCCTGTCCGGCCGCATCGAGCGCCGAGGTCGGCTCGTCCAAGAGCCAGACCGGCCGCCGCACCGAGAGCAGGCGGGCGATCGACAGGCGACGGCGCTGGCCGGCGGAAAGATACGCCGCCGGCAGATGCGCGGCGTGATCGAGCGCCACGGCGGTAAGGCAGCGGCCGGCGTCCTCGGTCTTGCCGCCGAGAAATTCCCGCCAGAAGGAAAGATTTTCCGCAACGCTCAGCGCCGGCTTCAGGGCATCGCGGTGGCCGAGATAGTGGGCCTGCTCGGGCAGGCTGAGCTCGGCGTCGCCGCCTTCGAGCGCGACCGTCCCCTCGGCTGGAACCAGCAGCCCGGCGAGGACGCGCAGCAGCGAGGTCTTGCCCGCGCCGTTGGGGCCGGTGACCGCGAGCGCCTCGCCGGCGGCAGCCGACAGATCGAGGCCGGAAAACACCTCGCGCCCGCCGCGCACGCATTTCAGATTTCGTCCCGAGAGCCGCATGGTTCGTCTTGTCACAGCCCTCTGAAATCTTTCGCTACCGCGTGAGAATTTTTGGGTCGCGCAACGCTGTCGCACGCTTGTCGGTGTGGCGGTGCTTCTAGAAAGGTTCTATAAGCCCGGAACTTGATGCAGCACACACAATCGGCGGCCGCAAGCCATCCAGGCCATCCCTTGGCCCGCATCGGTCGCCGGTGTTTAGTTACCCTCGTAGTTACCCCTGCCGGGTATAACTGAAAATTGGGATTCCTCGCATGACCTCGCTCGACAGCTTCAAATGCCGCAAGACCATGAAGGTCGGCGCCAAGTCCTACGTCTATTACAGCCTGCCCCTGGCAGAGAAGAACGGACTGAAGGGTATTTCGAAGCTGCCGTATTCGATGAAGGTCCTGCTCGAGAACCTGCTGCGCAACGAGGACGGCCGCACCGTCAAGAAGGAAGACATCGTTGCGGTGTCGAAGTGGCTGAAGAAGCGCCAGCTCGAGCACGAAATCGCATTCCGCCCGGCGCGCGTTCTGATGCAGGATTTCACCGGCGTTCCGGCCGTGGTCGATCTCGCGGCGATGCGCAACGCGATGCAGAACCTCGGCGGCGATGCCGAGAAGATCAACCCGCTGGTGCCGGTCGATCTCGTCATCGACCACTCGGTCATCGTCAACTTCTTCGGTGACAACAAGGCGTTCGCGAAGAACGTCACCGAGGAATACAAGCAGAACCAGGAGCGCTACGAGTTCCTGAAGTGGGGCCAGAAGGCGTTCTCGAACTTCTCGGTGGTGCCGCCCGGCACTGGCATCTGCCATCAGGTCAATCTCGAATACCTCGCGCAGACGGTGTGGACGAGGAAGGAGAAGATGACGGTCGGCAAGAAGACCGGCACCTTCGAGGTCGCCTATCCGGACTCGCTGGTCGGCACCGACTCGCACACCACGATGGTCAACGGCCTCGCCGTGCTCGGCTGGGGCGTCGGCGGCATCGAGGCGGAAGCCTGCATGCTCGGCCAGCCGCTGTCGATGCTGCTGCCTGAAGTCGTCGGCTTCAAGCTCAAGGGCGCGCTCAAGGAAGGCGTCACCGCGACCGACCTGGTGCTGACCGTCACCCAGATGCTGCGCAAGCTCGGCGTGGTCGGCAAGTTCGTCGAGTTCTTCGGCCCCGGCCTCGATTTCCTGTCGGTCGCGGACAAGGCGACGATCGGCAACATGGCGCCCGAATATGGCGCGACCTGCGGTTTCTTCCCGGTCGATGCCGCGACCATCGATTACCTGAAGACCTCGGGCCGCAAGGCCGATCGCGTCAAGCTGGTGCAGGCCTATGCCAAGGCGCAGGGCCTGTTCCGTACCGCCAAGTCGACCGACCCGGTGTTCACCACCACGCTGACGCTCGACCTTGGCGATGTCGTGCCGTCGATGGCCGGACCGAAGCGCCCCGAAGGCCGCATCGCGCTGCCGGCGGTGTCGACCGGTTTCGCGACCGCGCTGGTCGGCGAGTACAAGAAGCCCGAGGGTGAGACGAAGCGCTTCGCGGTCGAAGGCCGCAACTTCGATCTCGGCCATGGCGACGTCGTGATCGCGGCGATCACCTCCTGCACCAACACCTCGAACCCGAGCGTGCTGATCGGCGCCGGCCTGCTGGCGCGCAAGGCGGCCGCCAAGGGCCTGAAGGCCAAGCCGTGGGTGAAGACCTCGCTCGCGCCGGGCAGCCAGGTGGTGGCGGAGTATCTCGCCAATTCCGGCCTGCAGGCCGATCTCGACAAGGTTGGCTTCAACCTGGTCGGCTTCGGCTGCACCACTTGCATCGGCAATTCCGGCCCGCTGCCGGAAGACATCTCGAAGTCGATCAACGACAACGGCATCGTCGCCGCCGCCGTGCTCTCCGGCAACCGCAACTTCGAAGGCCGCGTCTCGCCGGACGTGCAGGCGAACTACCTCGCCTCGCCGCCGCTGGTGGTCGCGCATGCGCTTGCCGGCACCGTGACCAAGGATCTCGCGGTCGAGCCGATCGGCATCGGCAAGGACGGCAAGCCGGTGTTCCTCAAGGACATCTGGCCGACCACCAAGGAGATCAACGCCTTCATGAAGAAGTACGTCACCGCGACGATCTTCAAGAAGAAGTACGCCGACGTGTTCAAGGGCGACACCAACTGGCGCAAGATCAAGACCACGGAGAGTGAGACCTATCGCTGGAACATGGGCTCGACCTATGTGCAGAACCCGCCCTATTTCGAAGGCATGAAGAAGCAGCCGGATCCGGTCACCGACGTGGTCGACGCGCGCATCCTCGCGATGTTCGGCGACAAGATCACCACCGACCACATCTCGCCGGCCGGTTCGATCAAGCTGACCTCGCCGGCCGGCAAGTTCCTCAGCGAGCACCAGGTGCGCCCCGCCGACTTCAACCAGTACGGCACGCGGCGCGGCAACCATGAAGTGATGATGCGCGGCACCTTCGCCAACATCCGCATCAAGAACTTCATGCTGAAGGGCGCCGACGGCAATATTCCGGAAGGCGGTCTGACCAAGCACTGGCCCGACGGCGAGCAGATGCCGATCTACGACGCCGCGATGAAGTATCAGGCCGAAGGCGTGCCGCTGGTGGTGTTCGCCGGCGCCGAATACGGCAACGGCTCCTCGCGCGACTGGGCCGCGAAGGGCACCCGCCTGCTCGGCGTGCGCGCGGTGATCTGCCAGAGCTTCGAGCGCATCCATCGCTCCAACCTGGTCGGCATGGGTGTGCTTCCACTCACCTTCCAGGACGGCACGTCGTGGTCCTCGCTCGGCCTCAAGGGCGACGAGAAGGTCACGATCCGCGGCCTGCAGGGCGATCTGAAGCCGCGCCAGACGCTGAACGCCGAGATCACCTCCGCCGACGGCGGCAAGCGGGATGTCCCGCTGCTCTGCCGCATCGATACGCTGGACGAGCTCGACTACTATCGCAACGGCGGCATCCTGCACTACGTGCTGCGCAAACTCGCGGCCTGAGGGCCCATTGTTTGAGCATGGTCTCCGCGCAAACGCCTCGCGTTTGTCGCGAGGGACCATGCTCCAACGCGGATTTGTGATCGGTGCCTCACCGCTTAGTGAGTAGCGGCTAAAAAGAAGGCGGCCTATGAAAAGGCCGCTTTATCGCGTTTTGGGGCACGCAAGTTCAGGGACAGACTTCATGCTCCGTACAATTACGGATAGAAATCATCACGACTGGTTCGCAGTATGACAGCGATGATGGCCTATAATTCTATCTCGCGATGGTCCAGTGCGCTCGGTATCTGCGCGATCGTCGCAATCATCCGCCCCGCCCACGCCGATCCGCGGGCCGTCGTCGAACTCTTCACCTCGCAGGGATGCTCGTCCTGTCCGCCCGCGGACAAGATCATCGGTGACCTCGCGAAGGACCCCAACGTCATCGCGCTCAGCATGCCGATCGACTATTGGGACTATCTCGGCTGGAAGGATACGCTGGCCGACTCCCGCTTCAGCGCGCGCCAGAAGGCCTATTCGCATATGCGCGGCGATCGCGACGTCTACACGCCGCAGGCCGTGATCAACGGCTCCGCGCATGTGATCGGCAGCGACCGCGCCGGCATCGAAAGCGCGATCAAGGACACCGAGAAGAGCGGCACCGTGATGTCGGTGCCGGTGACGATGACGCTGACCGGCAAGCAGATCAACGTGTCGGTCGCGGCATCCAAATCGCCCGCCGTGTCGCGCGGCGAAGTCTGGATCTGCTCGATCTCGAAGTCGGTGCCGATCTCGATCGCGCGCGGCGAGAACCGTGGCCACGAGATCACCTACCACAATGTGGTGCGCAATCTGCTCAAGGTCGGTGACTGGAACGGGTCGTCCGGGAACTGGACCGTGCCGCTGGAGAACATCACCCGCGAGGGCGTCGATGCCGCGGCGGTGTACGTCCAGGACGGCAATCGCGACAAGCCGGGCCCGATGCTCGGCGCCGCATTCACTTCGCTTCACTAAGCTTCACGGCACGCGCTTGCGTCGCTGGGCTGCGCGCAGCCAGAGGCCGACAGCGAACTTGCATCCAGTCGTGGGCTGACGGGAAAGCGCCGAAGCTCGGCGTGCGCGTCTCGGTCGCGCGTGGATTAAGCAGGTCCCCAAAAACAAAAAGGACCAACTTTCGTTGGCCCAGTGTTGGGATTTAACTCCCCTGCGAACAGGCCCGATCCCGACGGCCCCGGGGGGCTGGGGGCTGAGGAATCCGGAACCGAAAGGACCGGGCCAACGCAGGATTTTCTTTTCGCAAGGCAGCGGGGCGGGCGCTTGGCGGAAGTGGGGCAGCAATATGATTCCGCTAACGTTCCCGTGAGTCTGAGATTTTCCGGACAATCCGTCGCGGCCAGGGCCGTCAGGTGTGGTTAAGGGCCGGTTGCGTTGCGAATGGCCCCTTGCAGGGGCCGCGGCTTAGCGCAATCATGTCACTCTCGTGACGATCCCGAAGTGGGGGCACCGGCCTTCGGGTTCCGATCGTCACCGAGATGACAGGAGGCGCTCGATGAGTTTGATCTCGGAGGACACCGATCCGAGCGGGAGTCGCGCCGCGGCGCGTCCCGTCGCCGCGACCCCCCAGCCCAACCGGGTGACATTCAATCGACTTGAGCTCAACCGCATTCTCAATCTCTATGGCCGCATGGTCGCCGACGGCGAGTGGCGCGATTATGCGATCGACTTCCTGAAGGACCGCGCCGTGTTCTCGGTGTTCCGGCGCGCGTCCGAAATGCCGATCTACCGGATCGAGAAGGATCCCCGGCTGGCGCGCAAGCAGGGCATGTACAGCGTGATTTCGGCGACCGGCCTGATCCTGCGTCGCGGCCATGAACTCGAACGTGTGCTGCTCGTAATCGACCGCAAGCTCTCGGTGGTGTAGGCGCGTTCGCGCGACCCGTTGGCTCCATCCCGGCCACGCCGCATTCTGCTCCGCCAAAAGAAAAAGCCCCGGCCGTGTGGCCGGGGCTCGGGTCGATCTGCTCTCGCTCGAGGCGCTTAGTCGCGCTGGCCGAGCAGCTGCAGCAGCAGCGTGAACAGGTTGATGAAGTTCAGGTAGAGCGAGAGGGCACCGGTGATGGCCGCACGCTCCGCCGCGACGCCACCCTGCGAGGCGTAGCCGTAGATGTAGTCGTTCTTCAGCCGCTGGGTGTCCCAGGCGGTGAGGCCCGCGAACACCAGCACGCCGACCACCGAGACGATGAACTGCAGCGCCGAGCTCGCCAGGAACAAATTGACCAGGCTCGCGATGATGATGCCGATCAGGCCCATGAACAGGAACGAGCCCATGCCGCTCATGTCACGCTTGGTGGTGTAGCCGTAGAGGCTCAGCGCACCGAACGTCGCCGCCGTGATGAAGAACACGCGCACGATCGAGGTGTGCGTGTACACCAGGAAGATCGACGACAGCGACAGGCCCATCAGCGCCGAGAACACCCAGAACAGGAGCTGGGCGGTCGCGGGCTGCAAGCGGTTGATGCCGGCCGAGATGACGAACACCATCGCCAGCGGGGCGAGGATGAACAGCCACTTCAGCGGGCTCACGAACATCGCGTAGCCGAACTGCGTCAGATAGGCGTTGCCGAACTTGGCGACGGCGGCCGACTGGTCGGTGGTCACCGCGCCCATGTAGACGCCGAGCGCGGCCAGGCCGGTGATGGCGAGGCCGATGCTCATGTAGTTGTAGATGCGCAGCATGTAGGCGCGCAGACCGGCGTCGACGGCCGCAGCGTCAATGCGCCCGGCGGCCCGGCCGAAAGGAGAAGCGTAATTGCGGTCTAGGTCCGACATGGTCGAATTCCCGTGGTTGGTCCCGGTGGAGCGCAAGGGATTTGCGGCGCCGGTCGTAAATCTATCTCAGATGGCTCGGTTTGCGGAACATTAATTCCGTGTCATTCAGCCGGCCATCCGACCCGATTGGTATGTGGGAAATTAACACATCCGACGCAAGCTTCCACGCGCGGCCGAATGTCGCTCTGGCCTAGCATGGCAGGCAAAAACGGCGCTTCCGCCGCTACAAATTGTCACAAATTCCGCAGCACCGAGGCCGGTTTCTGGTTCAGCGCGAGCAGCGTTCCGGCCAGCCCCAATCCGACCGTGACGACCAGCGCGGCGACCACGACCAGCGCGGCGCTGCCGGCCTGCCAGATGAAGCTCAGCGTCATCAGCCGCGTCACGATCAGCCAGGCCGCGACCGAGCCGGCGATGACGCCGAAGATCGCGGTTGCAAAACCGATCATCAGGTACTCCAGCGCGTAAGCGCCGAGCAATCGCGCCCGCGTGGCGCCGAGCGTCTTGAGGATCACGGCGTCATAGACGCGATGGCGGTGCCCGGCGGCGAGCGCGCCGCCCAGCACTAGGATCGCCGAGATCAGCGTCACGGCGCTGGCGCCGCGGATCGCCAGCACGAGATTGCTCACGACGCTGCCGATGGTCTCCAGCGCCTCGCGGACCCGCACGCTGGTCACCATCGGAAACGCGTCGGCGACCTGCTTGATGATGCGCGCGTCGTCGTTGGCGCCCGCTTGGGTCGAGCTCGCATGCGGTTCCGTCAGGGTCGCGACATGGCTGTGCGGCGCGCCCTTGAAGGCGTTCGGTGAGAACACCAGCACGAAGTTGATGCCGAGACCCTGCCAGTCGATGTTGCGCAGATTGGCGATCTTCGCCGGCACGTCGCGGCCGAGCACGTTGACCACGATCTCGTCGCCGATCTTCAAGCCCAGGCCGTCGGCTATCTTCTTCTCCATCGAGACCAGCGGAGGTCCGCTGTAGTCCGGCCCCCACCATTCGCCCTCGACGATCTTCGAGCCCTTGGGAATTTCGCCGGTGTAGGTGAGGCCGCGGTCGCTCTGCAGCACCCATTCGGAATCGACCGACGGCTTGAGCTGGTCGGCCTTGACACCGCGCGCCGCGACGATGCGTCCGCGCAGCATCGGCACGTCCTCGACGGTCGAGCCGGCGGCGATCTGGCCCAGGAAGGCGGCAAAGCGGTCGGCCTCGGTGGAGGGGATGTCGATGAAGAAGAACGACGGCGCCCGCTCCGGCAGCGCGGCCAGGAATTGTCGGCGCAGATTGCCGTCGATCTGGGTGATGGTGACGAGCACCGCGAGGCCGAGCCCCAGCGACAGCACGACCGACGGCGTCAGCGCGCCCGGCCGGTGGATGTTGGCAATGGCGAGCCGCAGCATGGTGATGCGGCTGCGCGGCAGCCGGCGCGCCACCGCCATCAGGATCTCGGCGATCCCGCGCAGCAGCAGGAACACCGCGATCGATGAGGCGACGAACACGGTGGCGACCCGCTTGTCATAGGCGAGCCCGATCGCAACCCCGATCAGGAGGGCGATCACCACGGCCATCAGCGCGAGATAGCTCCAGCGCGGGCGGTGCCACTCGCTGGCGACGGTCTCGCGGAACAGCGCGGCGACCGGCACGTCATGGACCCGGCCGAGCGGCCACAGCCCGAACGCCAGCGCGGTAAGCTGGCCATAGATGAAGGAGAGCGCGAGCTCGTCCGGATGCAGGGCAGGCACCACCGGCAGCGGCAGCAGCTTGCCGAACAGGCCGACAATGACGAAGGGCAGCGTGGCGCCGAGCACGAGCCCGATCACCGAACCGATTCCGGCCAGCACCACCACTTGCGTGCAGTAGATCGTGAAGACATCGCGACCGGTGGCGCCGAGCGCCTTGAACGAGGCGATGACGTCGCGGCGGCGGTCGATATGGCTCTTCACCGCGTTGGCGACGCCGACCCCGCCGACCAGCAGGGCGGCAAGACCGACCAGGGTCAGGAACTGGGTGAAACGGTTGATGGTGCGCTCGAGCTGCGGCGAGGCGTTGCTGCGACTGCGGACCTCCCAGCCGGCCTCCGGCGCCGCGGCCCGGGCGCCGTCGATCAGTGCAGTGGTGGCACGATCGTCGTTGGCGCCGTCGGGCAGCTTCACCCGGTAGATCCAGCGCACCAGGCTGCCGGGCTGCAACAGGTCAGTGGCGCGCAGGCTGGCTTCGCTGATCAGGAAACGCGGGCCGAGGCCGACGCCGCCGGCGAGCTTGTCGGGTTCGGCCGTTACCACGCTGCGGATCTGGTAGGTCGCGCTGCCGATGGTGACGCGGTCGCCGAGCTTGAGGTCGAGCCGCGCCAGCAAGGTCGAGTCGGCTGCCGCGCCAAAAGCGCCGTCGCGTTCGGCGAGCAGGTCGCCGATCGGCATGTTGGGTTCGAGCGTCAGCTCGCCGAGCATGGGATATTTGCCGTCGACAGCCTTGAGCTCGACCAGCGCCAGCTTGCCGTCGCCGCTACGCGCCATCGCGCGCAGCGTGGCAGCGACCGAAACCTCGCCGCGGGTGCGCAGATAGGCGACCTCGTCGGGCTTGGCCTCGCGCGAGATCAGCGAGAACGCGACGTCGCCGCCGAGCAGTGTGCGTCCCTCGCGCGACAGGCCGTCGCCGAGGCTCGCGGCGACCGAGCCGACACCGGCGATCGCCATCACGCCGAGCGCGATGCAGGCGATGAACACGTAGAATCCGCGCAGGCCGCCGCGCAGTTCGCGCAGCGCATAACGGAAGGCAAGCGACGACGCGCGGCCCTGCACCGCGACTTCGGACGCAATGCTCATGTGGTCGATTGTCCGTCGATGCGGCCGGAGCGCAGCCGCACCACGCGATCGCAGCGCTGGGCGAGCGCGAGATCATGCGTCACCAGCACCAAGGTCATGCCGCGTTCGGCGTGCTTGGTGAAGAGCAGGTCGACGATCTGCTTGCCCGTCGTCTCGTCGAGATTTCCGGTCGGCTCGTCGGCGACCAGGATCGCGGGATCGGGCGCCAGCGCGCGCGCGATCGCGACGCGCTGCTGCTCGCCACCGGACAGCTGCGTCGGATAGTGATGCAGCCGTTCGCCGAGACCGACCGATTGCAGCTCCTGCGCGGCGCGCGCGGCCGCATCGGGATTGCCGGCGAGTTCGAGCGGCACGGCGACATTCTCCAGCGCTGTCATGGTCGGGATCAGATGGAACGACTGGAACACGATGCCGACCTGGCGGCCGCGGAAGCGCGCCAACGCATCTTCATCGAGGGCATTGAACGAGGTGCCATCGACGACCACTTCTCCGCTGTCAGGACGTTCAAGCCCCGCCATCACCATCAGCAAGGTCGACTTGCCCGAGCCCGATGGGCCGATCAGCCCGATGGCCTCACCCGCTGCCACACGAAGGCTGATATCTTTCAGGATATGAACCCGTGCCGCGCCGGCGCCGAGCGAGAGATTGACGTTCCTGACGGCAATGGTGTCCGGCTCGACGTCGGTCAGTGAAGAGGATGCGATGAGACTGTCCATGGTTCGGTCATATGGCACTTCCGCGGTTGCGGTCGAGGGCCGGTTGAGAATCTTCGTGCACATACTCGTGTTGCTTATGGGCTTGATGACGGCGGCAAGTGCGCAGACGCCAGATCAGGGGAAAGCTTCCGCGAAACCGATCAAGATGGTGGTCCTGGGCGATTCCCTGAGCGCCGGTTACGGCCTTCCAGGCCCGGCGGCGTTTCCGGTCCGGCTACAAAAAGCCTTGGAAGCCAAGGGGATAAAGGTCGAGATGACCAATGCCGGAGTGTCCGGCGACACCGCCTCGGGCGGCCGCGAGCGGCTCGACTGGTCGGTGGCCGATGGAACTGATGCCGTGATCGTCGAACTCGGCGCCAACGATGCGCTGCGCGGCATCGATCCCGCGGTGACGCGCGCCGCGCTCTCCGACATCATCACAAAGTTGCAGGCGCGTAAGATCGCCGTGCTGTTGTGCGGCATGCTCGCGCCGCCGAACTATGGCAGCGAGTACGCAGCGAAGTTCAACGCGATCTATCCGGATCTGTCGAAATCGCTTGGCGTGCCGCTCTATCCGTTCTTCCTCGATGGCGTTGCTGGTAATCCGAAGATCAATCAAGCCGACGGCATGCATCCGACAGCAGAGGGTGTGGACATCGTTGTGCAGAATATCCTGCCCACGGTGCAGGCATTTCTCGGTGCATTATCAGGGCAACGCAGTTGAAACGCAGGCAGTGCGCCGTATCGTGTCCGTAGGTTTACGAGCTGTTAACGCCTCATGCTTCGCAGAGTCACATATCTCGGGTACAAATAAGCATCGGTGATTCGTCGCCGGGCTGTTACAGGGGTGCGGGCTCCCAAAACCCGCGCCAAGCATCGAGGATTATAGCGATGCCGCGTCTGTTCACTGGACTGGAAATTCCGGCCGAAATTGGCCAGACACTTTCCAATTTGCGTGGCGGCCTCCCAGGCGCACGCTGGATCGATCCCGAAAATTATCACGTCACCTTGCGCTTCATCGGCGATATCGACGGCCTCTGGGCCAACGAGATCGCGACGATGTTGTTTCGGGTCAACCGCAAACCGTTCGAGGTCAAATTGCAGGGCCTGTCGAGCTTCGGCGGACGAAAGCCGCGCGCGGTAGTTGCCGCCGTCGAGCCCAGCCGGCCGTTGATCGAACTGCAAGCCGAGCTCGAGCGGATGATGCAGCGGATGGGGCTCAATCCAGAGGGCAGAAAATTCACGCCACATGTCACGCTCGCGCGTCTTCATGATGCATCGAGCCAGGACGTTGCGGATTATCTGTCCGTGCGCGGCTACTTCCCGAGCCGTACCTTCATGGCGGACCGCTTCGTGCTGTTCTCGTCGCGCGCGTCGACAGGCGGCGGCCCTTACGTGGTCGAGGATTCCTACGACCTCTGCGCGTAAGGGATCGCAGATGTGGTGCTAGGCATCCGGCACGCCGTGCGGTCGGCCGTGGCATGCAAGAGCTCGCGCTTGCATACCCCATTGGCACAATTCACGGCTTGCAATTTGCCGCGCACTAGGGCCGTAAGGTGGGCTCATGTTGTCCACCTCGCCCAATTCTTCGTTCCTCGATCACTACAGGTCCCTGGTCGCCTCCGGCGCGATCGAGGCCGATCCTGCGCAGGCGCTCGCCGCTGAAGCCTTTGGCGCGCTGGAGGAGCGGCTTGCGAGCTACAAGCCGCAGCGCAAGCAGGGCCTGTTCGGACGACTGTTCGGCGGCGACAGGGACGACAAGCCGCCGCGCGGGCTTTACGTCCATGGCGAAGTCGGCCGCGGCAAGACCATGCTGATGGATCTGTTCTTCCAGCAGAGCCCGGTCGAGCACAAGCGGCGCGCGCATTTCCACGAATTCATGGCCGAGGCGCATGAGCGCATCTACGGCTACCGCCAGCAGATCGCGCGCGGCGAGATCGCAGACGGCGACGTGATCGCACTCACCGCGCAGGCGATCTTCGACGAAGCCTGGCTGCTGTGCTTCGACGAATTCCACGTCACCGACATCGCGGACGCGATGATCCTCGGGCGGCTGTTCGCAAAGCTGTTCGATCTCGGCACCGTCGTGGTCGCCACCTCGAACGTCGCGCCTGAGGATCTCTATAAGGGCGGGCTCAATCGCGCGCTGTTCCTGCCGTTCATCGCGCAGATCTCCAATCATATGGACGTGCTGCGTCTCGATGCGCGCACCGACTTCCGGCTCGAGAAGCTGTTCGGCGTCAAGATGTGGCTGGTGCCGGCGGATCAAGCCGCTGATGCCGAGCTCGATGCGGCCTGGCGCAAGATGACCGGCAACGCGCCGTGCAAGTCGCGCGACATCACGATCAAGGGCCGTGTGCTGCATGTGCCGTGCTCCGCGCACGGCGTCGCGCGCTTCAGCTTTGCCGAGATCTGCGAGAAGCCGCTCGCGGCGTCCGATTATCTCCGGCTCGCGCACGACTACCATACGATCCTGATCGACCGCGTTCCGGTGATGGACTACGCCGAGCGCAACGCTGCCAAGCGCTTCATCTCGCTGATCGACACGCTCTATGACAATGCCGTGAAGCTGATGGCCTCGGCCGAAGCCGATCCGGTGTCGCTGTACCTTGCCGAGGACGGCATCGAGGCGATGGAGTTCAAGCGCACGGCCTCGCGCCTGATCGAAATGAGCTCGGAATCCTATTTGGCGCTGCCGCACGGCCGGAAGGACTCGTCCGCAAGCGGCGCGACGACCGGCCTGGTCGAGACCTGAAATCCAGCCTGAAATTCCGTCTTGCGCACGGTCCGGTTCGGAGCAACTTTTCGTGTCTCCGGGACGGATGTTGCTGGCATGCCTGATCGAATTGCAGGCAGGGCCCGCAATCGGGCAGGCCGCGACTTGAATGGATCATTCGAAAGGGATAACCACCCTTGCAACCGACTTCCCTCCCTCCTGTACCCAGTTCAAAGGACTGATTTCCCATGGCACGCGACAAGATTGCACTGATTGGCTCCGGACAGATCGGCGGAACGCTGGCGCACCTCGTCGGCCTCAAGGAGCTCGGAGACGTCGTGCTGTTCGATATCGCCGAGGGCGTGCCGCAGGGCAAGGCGCTCGACATCGCGCAGTCGTCGCCGGTCGACGGCTTCGACTCCAACCTGGTGGGCGCCAATTCCTATGAAGCGCTCGACGGCGCCAAGGTCTGCATCGTCACCGCCGGCGTGCCGCGCAAGCCCGGCATGAGCCGCGACGATCTCCTCTCGATCAACCTCAAGGTCATGGAGCAGGTCGGCGCCGGCATCAAGAAGTACGCGCCGGACGCCTTCGTCATCTGCATCACCAACCCGCTGGACGCGATGGTCTGGGCGCTGCAGAAGGCGTCGGGCCTGCCGCACAAGAAGGTGGTCGGCATGGCCGGCGTGCTCGACTCCGCGCGCTTCCGCTATTTCCTGGCCGATGAATTCAATGTCTCGGTCGAAGACGTCACCGCCTTCGTGCTCGGCGGCCACGGCGACACCATGGTGCCGCTGACCCGCTACTCGACCGTTGCCGGCATTCCGCTGCCCGACCTCGTCAAGATGGGCTGGACCTCGCAGGCCCGCATCGACGAGATCGTCGACCGCACCCGCAATGGCGGCGCCGAGATCGTCAATCTGCTCAAGACCGGTTCGGCCTTCTACGCGCCGGCGGCTTCGGCGATCCAGATGGCCGAGAGCTATCTGAAGGACAAGAAGCGCGTGCTGCCCTGCGCCGCCTATCTCAACGGCGAGTACGGCGTGAAGGACATGTATGTCGGCGTGCCGACCGTGATCGGCTCCAAGGGTGTCGAGCGCGTCGTCGAGATCGAGCTCGCCGGCAAGGATCGCGAAGCGTTCGACAAGTCGGTCGGCGCGGTGCAGGGCCTGGTTGACGCCTGCAAGAAGATCGCGCCCGATCTGCTCGGCAAGTAATCTCGTTCGGTAATGACCCGATAGGCGATTTCGATCGCCTGTCGGGTGCAAGATGATGAAATTCTGGCGGATTTTGTAGTTGCGCGAGCCTTGGTATATGGTATGCCAGCTGTAAGGCTGACGTAAAAGGTCGCCGCACGAGGGTTTGGGAGCGTCTTTCCATGAATATCCACGAATACCAGGCCAAGGCTTTGCTGCACGAATTCGGCGTGCCGATCTCGCGCGGCGTCGCGGTGCTGAAGCCGGAAGAGGCTGACGCGGCGGCCAAGCAGCTGCCCGGCCCGATCTGGGTGGTGAAGAGCCAGATCCACGCCGGCGGCCGCGGCAAGGGCAAGTTCAAGGAAGCATCCGCCGGCGACAAGGGCGGCGTCCGCATCGCCAAGTCGGTCGCCGAGGTCGACGAGTTCGCCAAGCAGATGCTCGGCGCGACGCTGGTCACGGTGCAGACCGGCCCGCACGGCAAGCAGGTCAACCGCCTCTACATCGAGGAAGGCTCCGACATCGACAAGGAGTTCTACCTCTCGATCCTGGTCAATCGCGAGACCTCGGAAATTTCCTTCGTGGTGTCGACCGAAGGTGGCGTCAACATCGAGGACGTCGCGCATTCGACCCCGGAAAAGATCATCTCCTTCTCGGTCGATCCCGCCACCGGCATCATGCCGCACCACGGCCGTACCGTTGCCGAGGCGCTGAAGCTGAAGGGCGATCTCGCCAAGCAGGCCGAGAAGCTGACCGGCCAGCTCTACACCGCGTTCGCCGCCAAGGACATGGCGATGCTCGAGATCAATCCGCTGGTCGTCACCAAGCAGGGCCAGCTCCGCGTGCTCGACGCCAAGGTGTCGTTCGACACCAACGCGCTCTACCGTCATCCGGACGTGGTCGCGCTGCGCGACGAGACCGAGGAAGACGCCAAGGAAATCGAGGCGTCGAAATACGATCTCAACTACGTCGCGCTCGACGGCACGATCGGCTGCATGGTCAACGGCGCCGGCCTCGCGATGGCGACCATGGACATCATCAAGCTGTACGGCATGGAGCCGGCGAACTTCCTCGACGTCGGCGGCGGCGCCAGTGTCGAGAAGGTCGCGGCTGCATTCAAGATCATCACCGCCGATCCGAACGTGAAGGGCATCCTCGTCAACATCTTCGGCGGCATCATGAAGTGCGACGTGATCGCCGAGGGCGTGGTCGCCGCGGTGAAGCAGGTCGGCCTCAAGGTGCCGCTGGTGGTGCGCCTCGAGGGTACCAATGTCGAGCAGGGCAAGAAGATCATCCGCGAGAGCGGCCTCAACGTTCTGCCCGCAGACAATCTCGATGACGCCGCACAGAAGATCGTGAAGGCCGTCAAGGGAGGCTAACGATGGCCGATCATCTCGACGCCCCGACACCGCTGGACGAACACCGCAAGCTCGCGGTCTTCGCCGGCGAGTGGAACGGCGAAGAGATGGTCTATCCGTCGCGCTGGACCGCTGGCGGTCCGGCCACCTCGCATGTCGTTGCGCGCATCGCGCTCAACGGCTTCTATCTGATCCAGGACAGCGTGCAGACTCGCGACGGCAAGGAAAGCTTCGCCACCCACGGCGTCTTCACCTACGACCGCGAGGATCGCGCCTACCGCTTGTTCTGGCACGATTCGCTAGGCTACTACCCGCCGTCGCCGGCGTCCGGCGGCTGGGCGGGCAAGTCGCTGATCCTGGTGCGCGGCTCGCTGCGCGGCAATGCCCGTCACGTCTACGAGGTCGTCGACGACAACACCTACAACATGAAGATCCAGTTCTCGCCTGACGCGGAAGGGTGGGCCGATGTGCTCACCGGCGTGTACCGGCGTATCCACTAAACCCTTCACCGCTGTCTCGCGAAAGCATCTCGAACCATGTCCATTCTGATCGACAAGAACACCAAGGTCATCTGCCAGGGCTTCACCGGCAAGAACGGCACGTTCCATTCGGAAGCGGCGATCGCTTACGGCACCAAGATGGTCGGCGGCGTGGCGCCGGGTAAAGGTGGCCAGACGCATCTCAATTTGCCGGTGTTTGACACCGTTGCCGAAGCGCGCGCCAAGACCGGCGCGGACGCCAGCGTGGTCTACGTCCCGCCGCCGGGCGCGGCGGACGCGATCTGCGAGGCGATCGACGCGGAGATCCCGCTGATCGTCTGCATCACCGAAGGCATCCCGGTGCTCGACATGGTGCGCGTGAAGCGCTCGCTGTCGGGCTCGAAGTCGCGGCTGATCGGGCCGAACTGCCCCGGCGTGATGACCGCCGGCGAGTGCAAGATCGGCATCATGCCGGCCAACATCTTCAAGCCCGGCTCGGTTGGCATCGTCTCCCGCTCCGGCACGTTGACCTATGAGGCGGTGTTCCAGACCACCCAGGAAGGCCTCGGCCAGACCACCGCGGTCGGCATCGGCGGCGACCCGGTCAAGGGCACCGAATTCATCGATGTGCTCGAGATGTTCCTGGCGGACGAGAAGACCAAATCCATCGTCATGATCGGCGAGATCGGCGGTTCCGCCGAGGAGGACGCCGCCCAGTTCCTCAAGGACGAGGCCAAGCGCGGCCGCAAGAAGCCGATGGTCGGCTTCATCGCCGGTGTCACCGCACCTCCCGGCCGCCGCATGGGCCATGCCGGCGCGATCATCTCGGGCGGCAAGGGCGACGCCGGTTCCAAGACCGCAGCGATGGAAGCCGCCGGCATCAAGGTGTCCCCGTCGCCGGCACGGCTCGGGCACACGCTTGCCGAGATGCTGAAGTAAGCGCCAGCGGGCGAAGTTCCCTTTCGAGGGTTTGGCGTATTTTGGGCGGGTTCTCCTTGTGGGAACCCGCCTTTTTATTGCGTTTTGCCGTCAGAACGCCGATTAATAAAATATGAAAATAAGTTCATTTCTTAGTTCTTTTAGGCGGGAATATCTGGCCTAGATAGGGTAAAGGGTATCTATCCAGCCGGCGCACTTCCAGACCGGCATCAGCGCCGTCTCCTACGCGCGAACCGAAAAAATCACCAGGACTGCCCCATGTCTCGCCAAGACGCGAACGCCGCTTTTGCACTCTCCTCATTCCTGCAGGGCACCAACGCCGCCTATATCGACGACCTCTACGCCCGCTACGAGCAGGACCCATCCTCGGTCGACGCCGAGTGGCAGGATTTCTTCAAGAGCCTGAAGGACGCCCCGGCCGACGTGCAGAAGAACGCCGAGGGCGCCTCGTGGGGCCGCGCCAACTGGCCGGTGACGCCGCGCGATGAGCTGACCTCGGCACTCGACGGCAACTGGGCCCAGGTCGAGAAGGCGGTCGGCACCAAGCTCGCCGCCAAGGCGCAGGCCAAGGGCGCTGAGCTGTCCGACGCCGACGTGCATCAGGCCACCCGCGATTCGGTTCGCGCGCTGATGCTGATCCGCGCCTATCGCATGCGCGGCCATTTCCACGCCAAGCTCGATCCGCTCGGCATCGAGGCGCCGCGCGATCGGGAAGAGCTCGATCCGCGCTCGTACGGCTTCACCGAGGCCGACTTCGACCGCAAGATCTTCCTCGATCACGTGCTCGGCCTCGAATACGGCACGCTGCGCGAGATCGTGCAGATCTGCGAACGCACTTACTGCCAGACGCTCGGCGTCGAATTCATGCACATCTCCAACGCCGCGCAGAAGGCGTGGATCCAGGAGCGCATCGAAGGGCCGGACAAGGAGATCAGCTTCACGCCCGAGGGACGCCGCGCGATCCTCAACAAGCTGATCGAGGCCGACGGCTTCGAGAAGTTCTGCGACACCAAGTTCACCGGCACCAAGCGCTTCGGCCTCGACGGCGGCGAATCGCTGATCCCGGCGCTGGAGCAGATCATCAAGCGCGGCGGCAATCTCGGCGTGAAGGAGATCGTGGTCGGCATGCCGCATCGCGGCCGCCTCAACGTGCTGACCCAGGTGATGGGCAAGCCGCACCGCGCGCTGTTCCATGAATTCAAGGGCGGTTCGGCCAATCCGGACTCGGTCGAAGGCTCAGGCGACGTCAAGTATCACCTCGGCGCCTCCTCGGACCGCGAGTTCGACGGCAACAACATCCATCTGTCGCTGACCGCAAACCCGTCGCATCTCGAGATCGTCGATCCCGTCGTGATGGGCAAGGTGCGCGCCAAGCAGGATCAGCACGGCGATCCGCCGGACATGCGCATCTCGGTGCTGCCGCTCCTGATGCATGGCGACGCGGCGTTCGCGGGCCAGGGCGTGGTGGCGGAGTGCTTCAGCCTGTCCGATCTGAAGGGTTATCGCACCGGCGGTTCGCTGCACTTCATCGTCAACAACCAGATCGGCTTCACCACCTATCCGCGCTACTCGCGCTCGTCGCCCTATCCGTCCGACGTCGCGAAGATGATCGATGCCCCGATCTTCCACGTGAATGGCGACGATCCGGAGGCCGTGGTGTTCGCGGCCAAGGTCGCGATCGAGTTCCGGCAGAAATTCCACAAGCCGGTCGTCATCGACATGTTCTGCTACCGCCGCCACGGCCACAACGAGGGCGACGAGCCGGCGTTCACCCAGCCGGTGATGTACAAGAAGATCGCCGCGCACCCGACCACGCTGGAGATCTATGCCAAGCGGCTGGTCGCTGACGGCGTGTTGACCGACGGTGAGGTCGAGAAGGCGAAGGCTGACTGGCGCGCGCGGCTCGATGCCGAGCTCGAAGCCGGCTCCGGCTACAAGCCGAACAAGGCCGACTGGCTCGATGGCAAATGGGCCGGGTTCAAGTCCGCCGATCAGGAAGAAGATGCCCGTCGCGGCGTCACCGGTGTCGATGTTGCCGTGCTCAAGGACATCGGCCGCAAGATCACCAAGGTGCCGGACGGCTTCCGCGCCCACCGCACCATCCAGCGCTTCCTCGACAACCGCGCCAAGGCGATCGACAGCGGGATCGGCATCGACTGGGCGACCGGCGAGGCGCTGGCGTTCTGCACCCTGCTGCAGGAAGGCCATCATGTCCGGCTGTCCGGCCAGGACTCCGAGCGCGGCACCTTCTCGCAGCGCCATTCGGTGCTGATCGACCAGGAGGACGAGAGCCGCTACACGCCGTTCAACCATCTCGGTGGTGAAGACACCGGCCATTACGAAGTCATCAACTCGCTGCTGTCGGAAGAGGCCGTGCTCGGCTTCGAATACGGCTACTCGCTGGCCGAGCCGAACGCGCTGGCGCTCTGGGAAGCGCAGTTCGGCGACTTCGCCAACGGCGCGCAGGTGGTGTTCGACCAGTTCATCTCCTCGGGCGAACGCAAATGGCTGCGCATGTCGGGCCTCGTCTGCCTGCTGCCGCACGGCTATGAAGGGCAGGGACCGGAGCATTCCTCCGCGCGCCTCGAGCGTTATCTGCAGATGTGCGCCGAAGACAACATGCAGGTGGTCAATCCGACCACCCCGGCGAACTACTTCCACGTGCTGCGGCGCCAGCTGCATCGCGAAATCCGCAAGCCGCTGATCCTGATGACGCCGAAGTCGCTGCTGCGCCACAAGCGCGCGGTGTCGCGGCTCGACGAGCTCGGCAAGAACGCCACGTTCCACCGCATCCTGTACGATGACGCGCAGATGCTGCCGGACGAGAAGATCAAGCTGGTGCCAGACGACAAGATCCGTCGTGTCGTGCTGTGCTCCGGCAAGGTCTATTACGACCTGTACGAGGAGCGCGAGAAGCGCGGCATCGACGACATCTATCTGATGCGCATCGAGCAGCTCTACCCGGTGCCGCTGAAGGCGCTGGTGCAGGAGTTCGGCCGCTTCAAGAATGCGGAGATGGTCTGGTGCCAGGAAGAGCCCCGCAACATGGGCTCCTGGCACTTCATCGAGCCCTATCTGGAATGGGTGCTGAACCAGGTCAACGCAGCCAACAAGCGTCCGCGCTACGCCGGCCGTCCGGCATCGGCGGCGACCGCCACCGGTCTGATGTCGAAACATCTCGCGCAGCTCAAGGCGCTGCTCGACGACGCACTGAACTAACGATCTTCACTGAAGCCATGCCCCGCCTTGTGCGGGGCATCCGGTATCCCGCGTCACTCAGCGAAATGGCTGTCGTCACGGAATACCGGGTCGTCCGCTTTGGCGGGTGGTGGCCGGATAATTTTTCGACCGCAAGGTTATCGAGGAAAAGACCATGACTGAAATTCGCGTTCCAACGCTCGGCGAATCCGTGACCGAGGCCACCATCGGCCGCTGGTTCAAGAAGGCCGGTGAGGCCGTCGCGGTGGACGAGCCGTTGGTGGAGCTGGAGACCGACAAGGTCACCATCGAGGTGCCCGCGCCGGTCGCCGGCACGCTCGGCGAGATCATCGCCAAGGATGGCGAAACCGTCGCCGTCGGCGCGCTGCTCGGCCAGATCAATGACGGCGCTGTTGCAGCCAAGCCGGCTGCTGCCGCGGCCGCCGCTCCGGCCAAGGCCGCCGCGCCGGCGCCCGCTGCGGCGCCTGCCGCGCCCAAGGTGCCGCCGGCAGACGCGCCGCTGGCGCCGTCGGTGCGCAAGCTGTCGGCCGAAAGCGGCGTCGACGCCTCCACCGTTCCGGGCTCCGGCAAGGACGGCCGCGTCACCAAGGGTGACATGCTCGCCGCGATCGAGAAGGCTGCCTCGGCGCCGACCCCGGTCAACCAGCCCGCCGCAGCCGTGCAGGTCCGTGCGCCGTCGCCGGCCGACGACGCCGCGCGCGAGGAGCGCGTGAAGATGACCCGGCTGCGCCAGACCATCGCGCGCCGCCTCAAGGACGTTCAGAACACCGCCGCGATGCTGACCACCTTCAACGAGGTCGACATGACCGAGGTGATGAAGCTGCGCGCGCTCTACAAGGACACGTTCGAGAAGAAGCACGGCTCGAAGCTCGGCTTCATGGGCTTCTTCACCAAGGCGGTCGTGCAGGGGCTGAAGGACATTCCGGCCGTCAACGCCGAGATCGACGGCTCCGACCTGATCTACAAGAACTACTATCACATCGGCGTTGCGGTCGGCACCGACCGCGGCCTGGTGGTGCCCGTGGTGCGCGACTGCGATCACAAGTCGATCGCCGAGATCGAGAAGGGAATCGCCGATTTCGGCCGCCGCGCCCGCGACGGCCAGCTCAAGATCGACGAGATGCAGGGCGGCACCTTCACCATCACCAATGGCGGCATCTACGGCTCGCTGATGTCGACGCCGATCCTCAACGCGCCGCAGTCCGGCATCCTCGGCATGCACAAGATCCAGGAGCGGCCGATGGTGGTCGGTGGCAAGATCGAGGTGCGGCCGATGATGTATCTGGCGCTGTCCTACGATCACCGTGTGATCGACGGCAAGGAAGCGGTCACCTTCCTGGTGCGCGTCAAGGAGAGCCTCGAGGATCCGGCCCGCCTGGTGCTGGACCTCTAAGGTCGAATCGCGCGTGACGCCCGATCGGCTCGGGCGTCGCGATCTATTGGATGTTCACGCTTGGGGATCAATGTGACGGATAAGGTTGTTGTCATCACCGGCGGCAGCCGCGGCATCGGCCGCGCTGCCGCGCTCGCCGCCGCCGCGCGCGGCTACCGCGTCGTGGTCGGTTACGCCACCAACCAGGCTGCGGCCAACGAGGTCGTCGCCGCGATCGAAGCGAAGAACGGCAAGGCGATCGCGGTGAAGTGCGACGTCGGCAGCGAGCAGGATATCCTGGCGCTGTTCAAGGCGGCCGATGGTTTCGGCACGCTCGGCGCGCTGGTCAACAATGCCGGCATCGTCGGCAAGAGCGGCGTGCGCGTCGACGAGATGTCGGCGGAGCGCATCCAGCAGATGATGGCGGTCAACGTCACCGGCAGCATCCTGTGCGCGCGCGAGGCGGTGAAGCGGATGTCGACCAAACACGGCGGCAAGGGCGGCGTCATCGTCAACCTGTCCTCGGTCGCCGCAAAGCTCGGCGCGCCCAACACCTATGTCGACTATGCCGCCTCCAAGGGCGCGATCGATTCCTTCACGGTCGGCCTCGGCTACGAGGTCGCCAATGAAGGCATCCGCGTTGCCGGCATCCGGCCCGGGTTGATCGACACCGACATCCACGCCGCGGGCGGCGAGCCCGATCGAGCCCATCGGCTGGCCCATATGGTGCCGATGAAGCGCGTCGGCACCGCGGATGAAATCGCCAACGCCATCGTCTGGCTGATCTCGGACGAGGCGTCCTATGTCACCAGCGCGATCCTCGACGTGTCGGGCGGTCGCTAGGCCACATTCAAGAGCGGGCGCCGGTCTGCCAACAAGATCGCGCCCGCGTAATTGTCACAGAACTTAGCTACAGGACCTTCCATCATGGCTTCTTACGATCTCGTCGTCATCGGCACTGGACCCGGCGGTTATGTCTGCGCGATCCGCGCGGCACAGCTCGGCATGAAGGTCGCTGTCGTCGAGAAGAACGCGACGCTGGGCGGCACCTGCCTCAATGTCGGCTGCATGCCGTCGAAGGCGCTGCTGCACGCCTCCGAGATGTTCGAGGAAGCCGGGCACTCCTTTGCCAAGATGGGCGTCAGCGTCCCGGCGCCGAAGCTCGATCTGCCGGCAATGATGAACTTCAAGCAGCAGGGCATCGACGGCAACGTCAAGGGCGTCGAGTTCCTGATGAAGAAGAACAAAATCGACGTGCTCAAGGGCACCGGCAAGATCCTCGGTGCCGGTAAGGTCGAAGTCTCCGGCGACGGCAAGTCCGAGACCGTCGAGACCAAGAACATCGTGATCGCCACCGGCTCCGACATCGCGCGGCTGAAGGGCATCGACATCGACGAGAAGCGCATCGTGTCGTCGACCGGCGCGCTGTCGCTCGAGAAGGTGCCCGGCAGCCTCTTGATCGTCGGCGCCGGCGTGATCGGGCTCGAGCTCGGCTCGGTCTGGCATCGTCTCGGTGCCAAGATCACCGTGGTGGAATTCCTCGACCGCATCCTGCCCGGCATGGACGGCGAAGTGGCGAAGCAATTCCAGCGCATCCTCGAAAAGCAGGGTTTTGCTTTCAAGCTCGGCGCCAAGGTCACTTCGGTCGATACTTCGGGCAAGACGCTGCAGGCCAAGGTCGAGCCGGCCGCCGGCGGCGCCGCGGAGACCATCGAAGCCGACGTCGTGCTGGTCTGCATCGGTCGCGTGCCGTACACCGAGGGTCTTGGGCTGAAGGAAGCCGGCGTTGCGCTCGACAATCGCGGCCGCGTCGAGATCGATTCGCACTTCTCGACCAACGTGAAGGGCATCTACGCGATCGGCGACGTCGTCGCCGGGCCGATGCTCGCGCACAAGGCGGAAGACGAGGGCGTTGCCTGCGCCGAGATCATTGCGGGCCAGGCCGGCCACGTGAACTACGACGTCATTCCAGGTGTTGTGTATACCACGCCGGAAGTGTCGTCGGTCGGCAAGACCGAGGAAGACCTCAAGCAGGCCGGTGTCGCCTATACCGTCGGCAAATTCCCGTTCACCGCGAACGGCCGCTCCAAGGTCAACCAGACCACCGATGGCTTCGTGAAGGTTCTCGCAGATGCGAAGACCGATCGGGTGCTCGGCGTGCACATTGTCGGCATCGAGGCCGGCGAAATGATCCATGAAGCCTGCGTTCTGATGGAATTCGGTGGTTCGGCCGAGGATCTGGCGCGCACCTGTCACGCCCATCCGACCCGCTCCGAGGCCATCAAGGAAGCCGCGCTTGCGGTGGGCAAGCGCGCCATCCATATGTGATCGAGCGTCCGGCGCGAGCCGGGGTGAGATCAAAGCGATGTTGCGCCGCCTGCTTCAGCCGATCTGGGTCCTGCTTGCGATCATCTTCCTGATCGAAGCCTGGCTATGGGATCACCTCGAGCCGATCGTGGCCCGGGTGGTGGCGTGGATTCCGCTCCGCGCGCTCAAGCAATGGCTCGCCGACCGGGTCGACTCGCTGTCGCCGGCGATGACGCTGATCGTCTTCGTCGTGCCGCTGATCCCGTTGTTTCCGCTCAAGCTGATCGGGCTCTGGCTGCTCGCGAACCAATACTGGTTCAGCGCGGTTTCGCTGATCCTGTTCGCAAAATTCCTCGGTGTCGGCGTTACGGCCTTCCTGTTCGACGTGACGCGATCGAAACTGCTGGAGATGCCCTGGTTCGAGGCGCTCTATAATTTCGTGATGTCGCTGCGGGCCAAGGCCACCGCGGTGGTCGAGCCCGTCAAGCGGCGCATTCGCGAGATGATCACTGGCGACGGCGAGGGTTGGACCGCGCGCACGCTGCGCCTGATCGCACGCTTCCGCAAAAGCGTGCACCAGACCAGCAAGGTTCTCTAGGCAGCACTGTCGCTTCCGGCATCCTAAGAGGATGCGAAGCTTTGTCCTCATCCACTGTTGTCGTCGCCCGGCTTGACCGGGCGACCCAGTACGCCGCGGCCTATCGGCTCAAGCACGACCGCCTCTGGAATAGTGGATCACCCGCATGCGCGGGTGATGACACTGAGCAAGCCAATTTCGTCAGCCTGCCAGGGTCAAGATGCGGGGTCCCGCCGTTTCAATGCAAAGGCAGCAGATGCGGCTGTAACAGGCCGAGCACGGTCATCAGGATGCCGGCAAGCGTCACCAAACCGGATATCCAGGCCAGCGCGGCGATGCCGGTGATGATGGTCGCGGATGCCAGCACGATGGCGATCTGGAAGGCGGCGGAGGCAAGCTCGAAGTGATGATATTTCGCGGTCGCTTCGTCGCGCTCATGCTCGGCGTGCTTGGCGCGCTCGGAGAGTTGCTCCGAACCCTCGCCGGTCTCCGGCTCCGAGCGGTAGCGCGCCGCGGTCTTCTGCCAGTCGTCGATCTGCTTCTGCAGCGCGGCCTTGGCTGCCTCGTCGGTGGTGGTGGCGAGGTTCAGTTTGCCTTGCTCGGCGGCGGTCTGCACCGCGGTGCGGCGGATGCTCTTGGCCTGGAAGAAGGCCCAGAGGTTTGACGCCTCGACATTCTTGCTGATCGATTCGGTTTGGGCACCCTTGCCGAGCGTTTCCGACAGCGCCAGGCACAGCGCGATCACGGCGATCAGGAGCGCGATCTTCCTGTTCTCGGTCGACGCATGCTCGGCATGCTCCGCGTGCTCCATACTTTCATGTGCGCTCATGATTCCCCTCCGGATGAGACCGCGCCACGATTGCCGAATGCGGCGCACAAGGCAAGTGCCGAGCGGTTTGTGGCAGCCGTATGAATGAAGATGAACGGCGGATCGGCAAGCGACGCCTGCGCCTGACGTTGAGCTGACAGCGAAGCGCTCAGCCCCGCGGGTGCGCGGAGCGATAGACTTCGAGCAGGCGCTCGCTGTCGATGCCGGTGTAGATCTGCGTGGTCGACAGCGACGCGTGGCCGAGCAATTCCTGGATCGCGCGCAAATCGCCGCCGCGGCTCAGCAGATGGGTGGCGAAGGAATGCCGGAGCGCATGCGGCGTTGCGCTGTCGGGCAGGCCGAGCGCTCCGCGCAGCCGCTCCATGGTGAGCTGGATGATGCGTGGACTGAGCGGACCGCCGCGCGCACCGACGAACATCGGCCCGGTCGGGCTGAGCTGGTGCGGGCAGATCGCGGCGTAGTCCGCGATGAGCTGCAGCACGTTGTGCAGCACCGGCACCATGCGGGTCTTGTTGCCTTTGCCGGTCACGACCAGCACGTCGCCTTCGCCCGGCTTCGGTACGTCGCGGCGCTTCAGCCCCAACGCCTCGGAGATGCGCAGGCCCGAACCATAGAGCAGCGCCATCACGGCGGCGTCGCGCATCAGGATCCAGGTCTCGCGCTCCTCGCCGGCGCGCTCGTCGGCGTCGGCAAAGCGCTTCGCGGCTTCCATGTGGATCGGTTTCGGCAGGCTCTTCGCCACCTTCGGTGCGCGGATCGCCGAGAGTGCCCCGACCTTGCCCTTGCCCTCGCGCTCCAGGAAGCGCCCGAACGAGCGCAGGCCGGCCAGCGCCCGCATCAGCGATCGGCCGCCGATCTCGTCCGCGCGGCGCATCGCCATGAAGGCGCGGACATCGCTCGCCTCGAGCGCGGAAAATGTCGCAAGCGTCACGCGCGCGCCCCAGTGCTCGGCGAGGAAGGCCAGGCATTGCCGCACGTCGCGGGCATAGGCCTCGAGCGTCTTCGGCGACAGCCGCCGCTCGGCGCGCAGATGCGACAGCCAGCGCGTCATCTCCTGCGTGACCGATGTGTCGGCGCAGTCGAGCTCAAGCGGTGGGGCGGGTTGATCGGTCCGGGCCATCTGTAAGGGCTATTGGCGCTACGAATCTCCTGATTATATCGCACTGCCTTCGTTTACCGATCGCTAAGACCGCGAGGCGGTGCTAGCCCGAAGCAAAGTTCGGATTCAAAAGCTCTGATTCAATGGATCACACGACGCGCCCCAGCCCAGCCTCCGCATCGACAGGTGTCGTCGACGTGCTGGTGCCTGTCGCGCTGAACCAGACCTATTCCTACCGCGTGCCGCGCGGCATGGAGCTTGCGCCCGGCGACGTGATCTCTGTTCCGCTCGGACCGCGCGAGGTCATAGCGGTGGTGTGGGCCGAGAATGCCAGGCCCGATCCGCGGCTGCACAACCGGCTCAAGGACGTCAGCGAGAAGCTCGATGTTCCGCCGCTGAGGGCGGAGCTGCGCCAGCTCGTCGACTGGGTTTCCACCTACACACTGTCGGCGCGCGGCATGGTGCTGCGGATGACGCTGCGGATGGGCGAGAATCTCGGCCCCGAGCGCGCCCGTCTCGGCGTCCGTCTGGTCGGCGAGCCGCCGCGGCGCCTGACGCCCGCACGGCGGCGGGTGATCGATGTGCTGTCGGACCGATTGCTGCACGGCAAGTCGGACGCGGCAAGGGAAGCCGGCGTCAGTTCGGGCGTGATCGACGGCCTGGTCGATGAGGGCACGCTGACGGTCGAGGCGATGCCGCCGCCGGCCGCGCCGCCGGTTCCGGATCCCGCTTATGCGCAGCCGGATTTCTCGCGCGAGCAACGCAGCGCGGTCGACGTGCTGCGGACGCTGGCGGCGAGCGGCAGCTTTCATGTCGCGCTGCTCGACGGCGTTACCGGCTCGGGCAAGACCGAGGTCTATTTCGAGGCGATCGCCGAGAACATCCGCCGCGGCAAGCAGACCCTGATTCTGATGCCGGAGATCGCGCTGACCGGGCAGTTCCTCGACCGCTTTGCACAGCGCTTCGGCGTGCGGCCGCTGGAATGGCATTCGGAGCTGACGCCGCGCACCCGCGCGCGCAACTGGGCGGCGATCTCCGAAGGCAAGGCGCCAGTCGTGGTCGGCGCCCGCTCGGCGCTGTTCCTGCCCTATGCCGATCTCGGCCTCATCATCGTCGATGAGGAGCACGACCAGGCCTACAAGCAGGATGACGGCGCCCATTATCACGCCCGCGACATGGCGGTGGTCCGCGCCCATATTGCAAAGATCCCGATCGTGCTGGCGTCGGCCACGCCGTCGGTCGAGAGCGAGGTCAATGCGCGCAAGGGGCGCTACCAGCGCGTGGCGCTGCCGTCGCGGTTCGGCGGCCAGCACATGCCGCATATCGAGGCGATCGACATGCGGCGCGCGCCGCCGCCGCGCGGCCGCTTCATCTCGCCGGTTCTGGCCGAGCAGATTCGCCATGCGATCGGTCGCCGCGAGCAGGCGCTATTGTTCCTCAACCGCCGCGGCTATGCACCGCTGACGCTGTGTCGCGGCTGCGGTCACCGCTTCGCCTGCACGATCTGCGACGCGTGGCTGGTCGATCATCGGTTTCGCCAGCGGCTGGTCTGCCATCACTGCGGCTTCTCGATGCCGCGCCCGAACATCTGCCCGCATTGCGCGGCCGAGGAATCGCTGGTCGCGGTCGGCCCCGGCGTCGAGCGCCTGCAGGAGGAGGCCGCGAGCATCTTTCCCGAAGCCCGCACCATGGTGCTGTCGAGCGACCTGATCACCTCGATCGAGACCATGCGCAGCGAGCTCAACGAGATCGCCGAGGGCCGCGTCGACATCATCATCGGTACCCAGCTGGTGGCGAAGGGACATAACTTCCCGCGGCTCAATCTGGTCGGCGTCATCGATGCCGATCTCGGCCTGAGCAATGGCGATCCGCGCGCCGCCGAGCGCACGTTCCAGCTCTTGAATCAGGTGGTCGGCCGCGCAGGCCGCGAGCAGGGCCGCGGCGTCGGCTATCTGCAGACCCACCAGCCGGAGCATCCGGTCATCAAGGCGCTGATCGCCAATGACCGCGAGGCATTCTACGCCAGCGAGATCGAGATCCGCGAGCGCACCGGCTACCCGCCGTTCGGCCGGCTGGCCAGCCTGATCATCTCCGCCGGCGACCGCCCGACGGCGGAAGGCTTTGCCCGCAAGCTCGCCGCGGTGGCGCCGCTCGACGAACGGATCCAGGTGCTCGGTCCCGCCGAGGCGCCGCTGGCCGTCATCAAGGGTCGCTATCGGTTCCGCCTGCTGGTGAAGTCGCTGCGCAATGTCGATTTGTCGCAATATCTGCGCGAATGGCTCGAGGCCGGTCCCAAGACCAAGGGCAATCTGAAGCTCGAGGTCGACGTCGATCCGCAGAGCTTTCTGTAAGCGAACTCGCAAAGAAAAAGCCTGCCGTCATTCGCGACGGCAGGCCCTTTGGCGCGAGGCAGGCCTCGCAGCCGGTACGCAACGCAACGCTTACTGAAAGCGTTAGGAGACCACCTCAGCGGTGACGCGGCCGACGCCGGCACCGGTCAGGCCGATGGCGCGGGCTGCGCCGGTCGAGAGGTCGAGCACGCGGCCGCGCACGAACGGGCCACGATCGTTGATGGTGACGACGACGCTACGGCCGCCATGGGTGACGCGGAGCTTGGTGCCGAACGGCAGCGAACGGTGGGCCGCGGTCATGGCGTTCTGGTTGAAGCGCTGGCCGGAAGCGGTGCGGCTGCCCGATTCATTGCCGTAGAAGGAGGCCATCCCCGAGAACGTGTGGCCGCCGGACGGCTGGATCGATGCATTGGCGTCGCGCCAGGACGAGCCTTCGGCGCGGGCTTGGTGATGATGGTGGTGGCGATGATGATGGTGCCTGGACTTCGCGGACGCCTCGGTCACGCTGCCCCCGACCAGGATAGTTGCGGCTACAAACGCAAGCGCCGTACGCGAGCGGGTGACGTTGCCCGCCGCCTTCTTGATATTCAGCATTGATAAGACCCTCAGACAGTATTGCCGCTAACGCGACAAGTGGAACCCCCGTCCCTTCGTTGACCTAGGCCGTTTGGTTTCGCATTGAGGCACGAATTAGGCAGTAAATCCCGAATGTCTCGGGCTGAAATATCTTGTTACCGCTTTGGGGTATTCGATCGAGGTTCCGTAATCTTGCGCTTTAACCAATTTTTAACCAGAATTAGACTTGCGAATACTGAATATCGGTCTAGCGGTAAGTTTTCGGTAAGTATTCGTCAAATGAAAGCGACGGCCGGTCTGGGTTCCTTGCGCGCTCGGCCATAGGCCCATGCAAAATTCGATGGAACAAATCTGCGGGATCCGAATCGTGCGTCGCCGCGTCGATTTTTCGCGCGCGGAATTCGTCCCGATTTGCCGTCGGCTGCGATCGCCAAAAACCGCATGCGACAAGGCGGCTCTCACGATGCCGTCATGTTGCACCTGCGCGATTGCTATGTTAGCAAAGCCGCGATTTTAACGGTCCCGGCATGTCCTGTGCCGGTCGAAAATCGAAGTCCCGCTTGAATTCCAAGGGCTTGGATCGCTAGGCGCTGCTTTGGTGGCGACGGTTTTTCCCTTGCGAATTTGACAGCAAAAAAGAGCGAGCTCGTGGCTGCTGAAGATCCGTCCGTTTCGGGAGTGTCCGGTCGTTACGCAACGGCCCTGTTCGAGTTGGCGCGCGACGAGCAATCCGTCGATCAAGTCCGGGCCGACCTCGATAAATTCGAGGCGATGCTGAACGAGAGCGCCGATCTCAAGCGCCTCGTCCGCAGCCCGGTGTTCTCCGCGGACGCCCAGCTGAAGGCGCTGACCGTGGTGCTCGACAAGGCCGGTATCACCGGCACGTCGGCCAAATTCCTCAAGGTGCTCACCGCCAATCGCCGGCTGTTCGCCGTCGCTGATGTGATCCGCGCCTATCGCGCGCTGGTGGCGAAGTTCAAGGGCGAGGCGACTGCGGAAGTCACCGTCGCCGAGCAGCTCAGTGACAAGAATCTCGACGCCCTGAAGACCGCACTGAAATCAGTGACGGGCAAGGACGTCGCGCTCAACGTGAAGGTCGATCCCTCCATTATTGGTGGCCTGGTGGTCAAGCTCGGCAGCCGCATGGTGGATAGTTCGCTTCGCACCAAACTCAATTCGATCAAGAATGCGATGAAAGAGGCAGGCTGATGGACATCCGCGCCGCAGAAATTTCTGCGATCCTCAAGGACCAGATCAAGAATTTCGGCCAGGAAGCCGAGGTCACCGAAGTTGGCCAGGTGCTGTCGGTCGGTGACGGTATCGCCCGCGTCTACGGTCTCGACAACGTCCAGGCCGGTGAGATGGTCGAGTTCGAGAACGGCACGCGCGGCATGGCGCTCAACCTCGAAACCGACAACGTCGGTATCGTGATCTTCGGCGCCGACCGCGAAATCAAGGAAGGCCAGACCGTCAAGCGCACCCGCGCCATCGTGGACGCGCCGGTCGGCAAGGGCCTGCTCGGTCGCGTCGTCGACGCGCTGGGCAACCCGATCGACGGCAAGGGCCCGATCCAGGCCACCGAACGCAAGCGCGTCGACGTCAAGGCGCCCGGCATCATTCCGCGCAAGTCGGTGAACGAGCCGATGGCCACCGGCCTGAAGGCGATCGATGCGCTGATCCCGATCGGCCGCGGCCAGCGCGAGCTGATCATCGGTGACCGTCAGACCGGCAAGACCGCGATCGCGCTCGACACCATCCTGAACCAGAAGCCGCTCAACGCCCAGCCGGACGAGAGCCAGAAGCTGTACTGCGTCTACGTCGCGGTCGGTCAGAAGCGCTCCACCGTTGCGCAGTTCGTCAAGGTGCTCGAAGAGCAGGGCGCGCTGGAATACTCGATCGTCGTCGCGGCAACCGCGTCCGATCCGGCTCCGATGCAGTACATCGCGCCGTTCACCGGCTGCACGATGGGCGAATACTTCCGCGACAACGGCATGCACGCCGTGATCATCTATGACGATCTGTCCAAGCAGGCCGTCGCCTACCGCCAGATGTCGCTGCTGCTGCGCCGCCCGCCGGGCCGCGAAGCCTATCCGGGTGACGTGTTCTATCTGCACTCCCGCCTGCTCGAGCGCGCTGCCAAGCTCGGCAAGGACCATGGGTTGGGCTCGCTGACCGCGCTGCCGGTCATCGAAACCCAGGCCAACGACGTGTCGGCCTACATCCCGACCAACGTGATTTCGATCACCGACGGTCAGATCTTCCTTGAAACCGACCTGTTCTTCCAGGGCATCCGTCCCGCGGTGAACGTCGGTCTGTCGGTGTCGCGCGTCGGTTCGTCGGCGCAGACCAAGGCCACCAAGAAGGTCGCCGGCAAGATCAAGGGCGAGCTCGCGCAGTACCGCGAAATGGCGGCGTTCGCGCAGTTCGGCTCCGACCTCGACGCGTCGACGCAGCGCCTGCTCAACCGCGGTTCGCGCCTGACCGAGCTCTTGAAGCAGCCGCAGTTCTCGCCGCTGAAGATGGAAGAGCAGGTTTGCGTGATCTGGGCCGGCACCAACGGCTATCTCGATGCGCTTCCGCTCAACAAGGTGAAGGCGTTCGAGGATGGCCTGCTGTCGCTGCTGCGCGGCAAGCATGTCGACATCCTCAATGCGATCCGCGACAGCCGCGACCTGTCCGACGACAGTGCCGCCAAGCTGAAGGCGGCGGTCGACGGCTTCGCCAAGACGTTTGCATAACGAATGGGGCGTCGCCCGGCTCGCCGCCGGGCGTGACGAACGGAGGCTTGCGATCTGACCATTGTGGTCGGATCGCCGGGGTGAACGAAGAATGGCGTCACTAAAAGACATGCGGGTCCGCATCGCCTCGACCAAGGCGACGCAGAAGATCACCAAGGCCATGCAGATGGTCGCAGCCTCCAAGCTGCGCCGCGCGCAGAACGCCGCGGAAGCGGCGCGGCCCTATGCCACCAAGATGGATGCGGTGATTTCCAACATCGCCGCCGCGGCAAATGGCTCGCCCGGCGCACCGGCGCTGCTCGCCGGCACCGGCAACGACCAGGTTCACCTGCTGCTGGTCTGCACCGGTGAGCGCGGCCTGTCCGGCGCTTTCAACTCCGCCATCGTGCGCCTGGCGCGCGAGCGGGCGAACTCGCTGCTCGCGCAGGGCAAGGACGTCAAATTCTTCTGCGTCGGCCGCAAGGGCTACGAGCAGCTGCGTCGAACGTTCGAGAAGCGGATCGTCGAGCATCTCGACCTGCGTTCGGTGCGGCAGATCGGCTTCGTCAATGCCGAGGACATCGCCAACAAGGTGCTGGCGCGGTTCGAAGCCGGCGAGTTCGATGTCTGCACGCTGTTCTATTCACGCTTCCAGTCGGTGATCGCGCAGATTCCGACCGCACAGCAGATCATCCCGCTTGAGGTCGCAGCGCCCGCCGCGGGCGCGGCTCCCTCGACGTCTTATGAATATGAGCCGGAAGAGGATGAAATCCTCGGCAGCCTGTTGCCGCGCAACCTCGCAGTGCAGGTGTTCCGCGCGCTGCTGGAAAACAACGCCTCGTTCTATGGCGCGCAGATGAGCGCGATGGACAGCGCGACCCGTAATGCCGGCGAGATGATTCGCAAGCAAACCCTGATTTACAACCGAACCCGTCAGGCCCAGATCACGAAGGAGCTGATCGAAATCATCTCCGGCGCTGAGGCGGTCTAAGACAGATTTTCGAAGGAGAGCAGTCAATGGCTACAGCAGCCACCCAGATCGGTCGCGTTACCCAGGTCACGGGCGCCGTGGTCGACGTGCAGTTCGAAGGCCACCTTCCGGCGATTCTGAACGCGCTCGAGACCAAGAACGGCGGCAACCGCCTGGTGCTCGAAGTCGCCCAGCATCTCGGTGAATCGACCGTCCGTACCATCGCGATGGACATCACCGAAGGTCTGGTGCGCGGCCAGGAAGTGACCGACACCGGCGAACCGATCCGGGTGCCGGTCGGCGAAGGCACGCTCGGCCGCATCATCAACGTCATCGGCGAGCCGATCGACGAAGCCGGCCCGATCAAGTCGGAAGGCGTGCGCGCGATCCACCAGGAAGCGCCGACCTACACCGATCAGTCCACCGAAGCCGAAATTCTCGTCACCGGCATCAAGGTCGTCGACCTGCTTGCTCCGTACGCGAAGGGCGGCAAGATCGGCCTGTTCGGCGGCGCCGGCGTCGGCAAGACCGTGCTGATTCAGGAGCTGATCAACAACGTCGCGAAGGCGCACGGCGGTTACTCCGTGTTCGCCGGCGTCGGCGAGCGTACCCGCGAGGGTAACGACCTCTATCACGAGTTCATCGAATCGAAGGTCAACGCCGATCCGCACAATCCGGATCCGAGCGTGAAGTCGAAGTGCGCGCTGGTGTTCGGCCAGATGAACGAACCGCCCGGCGCCCGTGCCCGCGTCGGCCTGACCGGTCTGACCGTCGCCGAGCACTTCCGCGACCAGGGCCAGGACGTGCTGTTCTTCGTCGACAACATCTTCCGCTTCACCCAGGCGGGTTCGGAAGTGTCGGCGCTGCTCGGTCGTATTCCGAGCGCCGTGGGTTATCAGCCGACGCTCGCGACCGACATGGGCGCGCTGCAGGAGCGCATCACCACCACCCAGAAGGGTTCGATTACTTCGGTGCAGGCGATCTACGTGCCGGCCGACGACTTGACCGACCCGGCGCCCGCCACCTCGTTCGCGCACTTGGACGCCACCACGGTGCTGTCGCGCGCGATCTCGGAAAAGGGCATCTATCCGGCGGTGGACCCGCTCGACTCGACCTCGCGCATGCTGTCGGCGCTGGTGGTCGGCGAGGAGCACTACAACACCGCGCGTATGGTTCAGCAGATTCTCCAGCGCTACAAGTCGCTGCAGGACATCATCGCCATTCTCGGCATGGACGAACTGTCGGAAGAGGACAAGCTGACGGTCGCCCGCGCCCGCAAGGTCGAGAAGTTCCTGTCGCAGCCGTTCCACGTCGCCGAAATCTTCACCGGCTCGCCCGGCAAGTTCGTCGATCTCGCCGACACCGTGAAGGGCTTCCGCGATCTCTGCCAGGGCAAGTACGACCATCTGCCGGAAGCGGCGTTCTACATGGTCGGCACCATCGAAGAAGCCGTCGAGAAGGGCAAGAAGCTCGCCGCCGAGGCGGCCTAAGCTTTGGGATGTCGTCATCGCCGGATCTGATCCGGCGATCCATCGCACCAGAAGTATTTTGACTGATGGACCCGCGGGTCGAGCCCGCGGGTGACAGCGCAAAGAACGGAAAGACAATGGCCACCTTCCACTTCGATCTCGTCTCTCCCGAAAAGCTCGCCTTCTCCGGCGAGGTCGATCAGGTTGACGTCCCCGGCGTGGAGGGTGATTTCGGTGTGCTCGCCGGCCATGCGCCGGTCGTCGCCACGGTTCGCCCGGGGATCCTGACGATCACGACCGCCGGCAAGCGCGAGAAGGTGATCGTGCTCGGCGGTCTCGCCGAGGTGTCGGACAAGGGCCTCACCGTGCTCGCCGACGTCGCGACCACGATTGCCGAGCTCGACCGCGCGAAGTTCGCCGAGACCATCAAGGAGATGGAAGAGAAGCTCGCCGAGCACGAGGGCTCCGAGCTCGATCACGCGATCGAGCGGCTCGACCACTTCAAGAGCATCCAGAACGAGCTCAACACCACGGCTATGCACTAAGGCGCGGTTGCTGACCTGCGATCGCGCCATTGCGTCGAGTGAGCCGGCTCTCCTTGTGAAATCGCTCACAGTTTTCCAGTCATTGCCTGTCAGGCCTTGAACGATTCAACGCTCGCCGTACCTCGGCGGGCGTTGAATGTTTATTGCACCCGCGAGCGTCTGGCGGCATTCTGCCCGGCATATTTGGGTTCCGGGGCTGGTGCTCATGAAGCGCAAGATCGCAGCGATCTTCGCCGCCGATATTGCAGGCTATAGTCGACTGGTTGCCGAGGATGAGGAAGAGACGCTGCGGCGGCTCGCTTCCTACCGGCAGGTCACCGACGATTTCATTGCCAAGGGCGGTGGCCGCATCTTCAACACAGCAGGCGACGCGGTGCTGGCGGAATTTCCCAGCGCCGTCGAAGCCGTGCGTTGCGCGATCGACATCCAGGAGAGCCTGCGCACGCGCAACATGGCCTATCCGCCGAGCCGGCAGATGTCGTTCCGGATCGGCATCACGATCGGCGACGTGGTCGAGCGCGACGGCGATCTGCTTGGCGACGGTGTCAATATCGCAGCAAGGCTCGAGGGCCTCGCCGAGGTCGGCGGCATCTGCGTCTCGCGCGCGGTGCATGAGCAGGTCGCCAACAAGCTGTCGGTGCAATTCGCCGACATCGGCGCGCAGGAAGTGAAGAACATCCCGACCCCCGTGCACGCCTACATGGTGGCGATGCGGCGCGAGGACGGCAGCTACGCGACGCCTCAGGTCAAGAAGCCGGTCAAGGCCGCGTCTGCGGCCGCGCCAGCCTGGATGTGGCCCGCCGCCATCACGCTGGTGCTGCTGGCCGCAATCGGCGTCGGCGGATTTCTCTATTATACCGAGCTGGAAACGTCGGTGTCGAAGCCGGCGGCCGTGGCGAGCTCCACGCCGGCCGCCGCGCCGCTGGTATCGGCATCGCCGGCACCGCTGGTCGCACCGTCGCCGCCGTCTGCCAAGCCCGCGCCGACATCTACATCGGCCGCGCCGGTGTCCGAGCCATCGCAATCGATCGCACCGGGCGACAAGCTCGTCGCCGGCATCGTCCCCTTTGTCAGTGACCGCACCCGCAATCTGCTTGCGACCGAATATCTGCCCGCGGGCGATTCAAAGGCGCTTGCCCTCAACATCAACGGCTTCGTCGGCTGGAGCCTGGCGCAGCCGAGCGAGGACGCGGCGAAGACGGCCGCGCTCGACCTGTGTCAGAAGCGCGCCGACAATGCGGGCTCACCGCGCAAATGCGAGCTGTACGCCGTCGGCAATGCCGTCGTGTATGCCCATGGCCTGCCTCCAGTGCCGCCTTTGCCGTGGGTCAAGCGCGATGCGCTGGTTGAGAAGCCGTACGCGACCAAGGACGTTCCGCTGCTGCGCGAACCGGCCAGAGCAAGACTTGAAAGCCTGTTCGTGCCGGGACGCAAGACGCGCACCATCGCGCTCGGCCCGGGCGGTCACTACTTCTTCAATTCGGGCATCGATTCGCTGGAAGAATCCGCACGCCGCAACCTGCAGGCCTGCGGCGCGGTCGCGGGCGTGCCGTGCACGATCGTCGCGGTCGACGATGTCTTCGTGGTGCCGATCCCGGCCACGTTGCGGGTCACCGGTTTCTTCAAGCCGGCCAACAGCTCGGTCATTACGCCGAACGAGCGCGGCGACGTCGCGCGCAAATTCGCCGATGCCGCAGCAGGCTGGAATGCGGTTGCGGTCGGCACGCAGGGACGGCCCGGACTGGGATTGAAAGCGGAGAACGAGCAGGGTGCGGTCAACACTGCGCTCGGTGAGTGCGCCAAGCGCGACAGCGATTGCCATGTCATCGCGATCGGCCCGTTCACGGTCGGCCCGAACTAGAGCATGATCCGGAAAATGTGAAGCAGCTTACAGCAGGGATCGTGGACTAATGACAAGCTGCAACACGATGACGCGTTCGATCCGCCGCATCGCGATTTCTCCCCCGACGTAACGGATAATTTTGAAGTGCTGACTTTCTCCACCGATGCGCTCCGCCCGCAAGACCGCTTCGAGCATTGGTGCGACGTGCGCGGCAAAAGCCTGTTCGGGGTCACGATCGAGCTCGAGCGCGACAAGCGATCCGACTTCCGCGGACGTTTTTCTGCGACGCCGATTGGTGATGCGGTGCTGGCGGAAATGTCGGCGTCCTCCTATCGCGTCAGCCGGACCTCGTCCGATATCGCACGCGTCCCGAGCAGCAGCCTTCAACTCGCCTGGCAGGTGCGCGGCCCCGGTCACCTGAATATCGGTCGCGATCGCATTCAGTGGGTGGGCAACGGGGATCTGGTGTTCGGCCATTCCAATCTTCCGTTTGCGTCAACGCCCGACCGGACCGATGGCTTCCACTTCTTCAGCCTCAAGATTCCCGTCACCAACGAGCTCGTGCTTGGTGCGCGGATCGAGGACGTCCCGCCGGTGATGCTGGCGCGTGATGCGGGGCTGACCCGGCTTGTCGGCGCCATGTTCCGAGCCATGACGCAGCATCCGGCGCAAGCCGGGCAGTTCGCCGCCGAGGTCACGCATATGGTGCGCCTGGCGCTGCTCGCGCGCGGACGCGTGCGGCCGCGCCAGGATGAGATCCGGGCCGCGCTGCATGCGGGCTACCTCCACGCCGCGCGCGAGATCCTGCTGCGCGATCTGCATCGCGCCTCGCTCACGCCGGCTGCGGTCGCCACCGAGCTCGGCATTTCGCTGCGGCAATTGCATGCGCTGTTCGAGCCGACCGGACTGTCGTTCGCGCGGACGCTGACGGCAACGAGGTTGAAGGAGGCGAGGCGGCTGCTCTACGCCACGCGAGAGCGCGGCATCGACGAGATCGCGTTCTCGTGCGGCTTCGACAGCATCGCGACCTTCTATCGCGTGTTCCGCGCGACCTACGGAATGACGCCGGGCGATGCGCGGCGCAGTCCGCCGCCAGACCGGGATGACGTTTCTTCGAATCGTCATCCCGCCCTGGCGCTCTAATTTGAGCGTGCTCTCCGCGCAAACGCATTCGCGTTTGTCGCGAGGGAAAACCGCTACACACTTTTCCGGATCATGCTCCAGATCAGCCGACGAATTCCGCAAACCGGGTCGCGACCGCACGATAGACGTCGCGGCGGAACGGCACCACCAGATCGGCGACGCGGTCGAGCCGCTCCCAACGCCATTGATCGAACTCGGCAGGCTGGCCGTTGCGTGGCGTCAACGGATCGATCTCGGCGTCGCTACCGGTGAAGCGCAGCGCAAACCATTTCTGCCGCTGGCCGCGGAATCTCGCCAGCCGGTGCGAGGCCGGTCCGTCATAGGCCGGGAATTCGTAGGTCATCCAGTCGGTCTCGCCGAGATAATCGGCGCTGACCGCTCCGGTCTCTTCCCACAATTCGCGCATCACGGCCTGGCGCGGATCCTCGCCGTCGTCGATGCCGCCTTGCGGCATCTGCCATTCGAGGCCGGGCAGCACGATCTCCGGGCCGTCGTCCTTGATCCGGTGGCCGATCAGCACGCGCCCGGCCGCGTTGAACAGCGCAATACCCACATTGGGCCGATAGGGCTTATCTGATGACATCTCGATATGTGCGTCGTGGATCTATTTGGCCGCCAGAGCGGCGAATTCCTTCACGACGCGCTCATAGACCGGCCGCTTGAACGGCACAATCAGCTCCGGCAGATTCTTCATCGGCTCCCAGCGCCAGGTGATGAATTCGGCCTTGTGGCCGCCGCCGGGGTTGGCGACGTTGATCTCGTTCTCATTGCCGGTGAAGCGCAACGCGAACCATTTCTGCCGCTGGCCGCGGTAGCGGCCCTTCCAGGCGCGGCCCGCGACGGTGCGCGGAATATCATAGATCAGCCAGTCCGAGACCTCGCCGAGCTTCTCCACCGACTTGATGCTGGTCTCTTCATAGAGCTCGCGCCGTGCGGCCTGAAAGGTGTCCTCGCCGGGATCGACGCCGCCTTGCGGCATCTGCCAGACATGGGCGTCGTCGACATGCTCGATGCCACCGGCGCGGCGTCCGATGAAGACCAGCCCGGCCGTATTCAGCAGCATGATGCCGACGCAGGTTCGATAGGGCAGGTCTTCATAACGTGCCATGCTGCCGCTACCTCGCAGTTTCCGGCGCCATCAGACCCGGCCCCCCGGCATGGTCTCACGCAGCACCAACAGATTGATCTCTAGCCCGATTTTGATTTCAGCATCGCCGTTGTCAATGGCACAAGCATGATGCCCTTGGAGTCCAGTGTCTTGAGCCAGGCGCCGAGCCGCTCGATCGAGACCGGCAGCGCCGAGGCGACGCCCACGGCCGTGCCGCGTTCCTTGGCGATGGTTTCCAGCTTGACCAGCGCACGGTCGATTTCCGCCGACGTCGGCACCGCGTCGATGGAGAAATCGGCCTTGGCGAACGGCAGCGACTGGCCCGCGGAGAGGGTCTGGGCCACGCTGCGTGGGGTGGAACCGTCGTCGAACCAGCTCAGGCCGCGCTTGGCGGCTTCGCGCACGATCGGCTGCATCACCGGATCGGTCGCGACGAACCGGGCCCCCATGAAATTGGCGATCCCGGCATAGCCCTGCAGGCGGCTCAGGTGCCAATAGAGCCGGTCGAGGTTCTGCTCGCTGCCGAGCGTGGTGAGCAGGGTCTGCGGGCCTGGATCGTTGTCGGGATAGTCGAACGGCTCCATCGGGATCTGCAGCAGTATCTCGTGGCGTTGCGCGCGGGCGCGTTCTGCAAGCTTGGCGGGGTCGGCGCCATAGGGCGTGAACGCCAGCGTCACGGCCGGCGGCAGCTTCATGATGGCGTCGGCAGTCTTGGCGGCGCCGACGCCGAGGCCGCCGACCACGATGGCGACCACCGGCATCCGGGCCGCCTTGGCGCGGTCGGCCTCGGCCGCATAGACCGTGAATGGCTTCAGGCCGTCGGCGACCACGGGGATCATGCCGTAGCGCGACTTTTCCAGCAGGCGCGGGTCGACACCGGCCATCGCAACCGGGGCCACATCGCCTTCCGTCGTCTTGTCAGCCGGATCGCCCGCGCCGATCACGACGTCCTGGCGCTTGCCGCTGGAGCCGTCGATGATGGTGACTGTCCGGGCGTCGCCCGATGCGGGCGGCGCTTTGACGGCGGATTTGACCGCCGGCTCGGCCGGCTGGGCGGCCGGGGCGTGCTTGTCATCGCTGGCTGCGGGCGGGGCATTGCGGAGCGCGATACGGGCCATCGGCTCGCCGCCGAGCGGATTGTCGTTGAACAGCGCGACGCCGACGAAGCCGACCAGCACGAGGCCCAGCAGCACGGCGAGCGCCTGCATCGCCGTGAATGGCAGGCGGATACGGCGCGTCCTGCCCGCGGTCTTCTGCCCAAGCGGCGTGCTCAGTTCGTCGGCCGCTTCTGCCATGACCCTCCCCGAATCAACAGCGCGAACGATACCACGATGCGGTGCATTCCCGCGCACCTGCCACCCCGTCAAAGCACGGTTACGGGTGGACATCCGAAAGCAGAAAGGGCGGCCCGAGGGCCGCCCTTTCGCCTGGACGATTCGATTGAATTAGTTCGCAGACTTGTTGGCCGGCTTGTCGGCGGCGGCCTTGTCGCCGGGCGCCTTGTCACCGGACGGGGCGGCCGGTGCCGGCGTGGCGTTCGAGGTCGACTTGATGCCGTGCAGCAGGTCGTCGGCCATCTTCAGCGCCTTGTCGTCCTTGGCATCCGGCGGGACGTAGGACTGCGAACCGGTCTTCTCGTCACCATCGTTCTTCAGATGGCCGCGCAGCGAGGCTTCGCCCTTGGTGTCGGTGCGCGCCTTCAGCTCTTCCGGCACGTCCTGCAGCACCTCGATATCGGGCACGATGCCTTTGGCTTGGATCGACTTGCCCGACGGCGTGTAATAGCGCGCGGTGGTCAGGCGCAGCGCGCCGTTGCCCGAGCCGAGCGGGATGATGGTCTGCACCGAGCCCTTGCCGAACGAGCGGGTGCCGACCAGCGTCGCCCGCTTGTGGTCCTGCAGCGCGCCGGCGACGATTTCGGAGGCCGAGGCCGAACCGCCGTTGATCAGCACGATGACCGGCTTGCCCTTGGTCAGGTCGCCCGGATGGGCGGCGCGGCGCTGGGTTTCCTCGGCATTGCGGCCGCGGGTCGAGACGATCTCGCCGCGCTCCAGGAAGGAGTCGGACACCGTGACCGCCTCTTCCAGCAGGCCGCCGGGATTGTTGCGGAGGTCGATGATGTAGCCCTTCAGCTTGTCGCCGATCTGGCCCTGCAGATTGGCGACTTCCTTCTTCAGGCCTTCGGTGGTCTGCTCGTTGAAGGTGGTGATGCGGATATAGGCGATGTCGTCGGCCTCGACGCGCGCGCGCACCGAGCGGACGCGGATGTTGTCGCGCACCAGCGTGACGTCGATCGGATTGTCCTGGCCCTTGCGGATGATCTTGAGCTTGATCTTGGTGTTGACCGGACCGCGCATCTTCTCGACGGCCTGGTTCAGGGTCAGGCCCTGCACGGCTTCGTCGTCGAGGTTGGTGATGATGTCGTTGGCCATGATGCCGGCCTTCGAGGCCGGGGTGTCGTCGATCGGCGAGACCACCTTGATCAGGCCGTCTTCCATCGTGACCTCGATGCCGAGGCCGCCGAACTCGCCGCGGGTCTGCACCTGCATGTCGCGGAAGCTCTTGGCGTCCATGTAGCTCGAATGCGGGTCGAGGCCGGACAGCATGCCCGAGATCGCGGATTCGACCAGCTTCGAATCATCCGGCTTCTCGACATAGTCGCTGCGCACCCGCTCGAACACGTCGCCGAACAGATTGAGCTGGCGGTAGGTGTCCGACGTCGCGGCGCGCGCGCTCGATCCCATCAGCACAGCGCGGGGCTGCGTGACGAAAAGCGTCAGGGCCGCGCCGGTGGCGGCGCTAAGGAGAATTACCGAAGTCTTGCGCATCATCCGCGAACCTTTTCGCCTTCATTTGCGGCCCACCATGGACCTGGATCGATTGGAGTGCCGTCTTTCCGGAACTCGACATAGAGCACTGGCTGGCTCGCATTGGTCGCGAGAATGGATGCAACTTGGGACGTCGACCCCATGGTCGCAACCGGCTCCCCCGTAAGTACAAACTGGCCGATGTTTACCGAAATACGCTCCATCCCGGCGATCAGGACATGATACCCGCCCCCGGCATTGAGGATCAAGAGTTGTCCATAGCTGCGGAAAGGACCAGCGTAAACAACCCAGCCGTCACACGGGGTTGTGACCTGCGCCCCCGGCTTGGCTGCCAAAGAAATGCCCTTTTGTACGCCCCCCGCACCGTCGGAACCGCCAAATTCGCGAATCTTGGTGCCATTCACGGGATAGGAGAACAGGCCCTTGGCCGAGGCGAAGGCGACCGCCGGGCTCATGCGGGCGGGGTCCTTGAGCGCCCCCAGATTCGGCTTGCCGTTAACCGTCGCCGGCGCCCCTTGGAGGCTCGCCGTGGCGGCCGCCTTGGCCGCGCTCTTGAGGTCCTGCTCCATCTTGGCAATCAGGCTCTGCAGATTGTCGGCCTGCTTGGCCAGTGCGACGGCGCGGGCGCCTTCCGCCTCCATGTCCTTTTCCGCCGCGCTCTGCTGCCGCTGCCGTTCGTCGACCAGCGCCGCAAGCCGGGTCTGGTCTTCCCTGAGCTTGTCGCGGTCGGCCGCCAGCGCATCGCGCTCGGTCGAGATGGTCTTGCGCAGCGCGACCAGTTCGCCGAGGTCGGCGGCAAGCTTCTCGGCGCGGACCCGCAACTCCGGCACCACGGCGCCGAGCAGCATCGCGGTGCGCAGCGATTGCAGCGCGTCCTCCGGCCGCACCAGGAGTGCCGGCGGCGTGCGCCGTCCGGCGCGTTGCAGCGCAGCCAGCACCTCGATCACGTCGGAACGGCGTGAATCGAGCGAGCTGCGGATCTCGCGCTCGCGGCCGTCGAGCGGCTGCAGGCGGGCCTCGGCATCCGCGATCCGGGTCTCGACGCTGCGCACCTGGCCGGCAATGTCGATCAGCTGCTGATTGAGCTTGCTGCGGTCCTGGCCCATCGCGGCGATGTCGGCCTTCAGCTTCTCCTGCTGCTCGGCCGCCTTGCGCTGCTGTTCGCGCGCGGCCTCGAGCTCCTGCTCGCGCTGCTTGATGGCGTCGGGCGATGTCTCCGCCGTTGCGGCCTGCTGCGCCGGCGGCGCGGATTGTTGCGTGGAAGGCGTCGTTTGCGCATGCGCTGCGGACAGCGGCGTGGCGGCGCAGATCGCGATCGCCAGCGGCAATGACGGCTGCAGCCAGCCGCGGCGCGCGGTGCCGAGATACGAAATCATGTCCCGCTTGTGCTGCATTCGCGTGCGTTCAGCGCTTTCGACTGTCCGTCACCACGCCTTACGCGCGATGATAGGGGTGGCCGGCCAAAATGGTTGCGGCCCGATAAATCTGTTCCAGAAGCATGACGCGGACCATTTGGTGCGGCCAGGTCGCGGAGCCGAATGCAATACGCAACGAAGCCTTGCGCTGCAATTCAGGCGAAAGTCCGTCCGCGCCGCCGATAACGAAGGCCGTATGCGCCTGTCCCTCGTCGCGCCAGCGGCCGAGCTGCTGCGCGAAGCTTGCGCTGTCGATGCTCTTGCCGCGTTCGTCGAGTGCGACCAGCATGTGCTTGTCAGGCAGCAACGCCGCGATCGCCGCGGCTTCTTCCGCGATGCGCGCGGCCGTGTCGCGCGCGCGGCTCTCTGCAATCTCATGAATCTCGAGGCCGCGAAAGCCGAGCTTGCGGCCGATATCCTCGAAGCGCTCGCGGTAACGCTCCGCGAGCTCCCGTTCAGGGCCCTGTTTCAGGCGGCCGATGCAGATGACGACGAGGCGCATACACGCGTTTTCCGGCAAAGTGGAATCCGGTTTGCCGTAGAAAACGCGTCAAGTCCACGACTCGCGCGCCTCCGGGCGCGCGCACAAGCTATATGCGCTGCAGCCGATTCGCATCGGCTTCGATACCCTTTAGACCGCCGCGGCCGCCGGGTTCTGAGTCCACAACCGTTCGAGATTGTAGAACTCGCGCACCTCAGGCCTGAACACGTGCACGATCACCTCGCCGGAGTCGATCAGCACCCAGTCGCAATTGGGCAAGCCCTCGACATGGATGTTCTTGACCCCGTTTTCCTTGAGGCTCTTCGTCACATTCTCCGCGATCGCGCCAACGTGCCGGTTCACCCGGCCGGTGGTGACGATCATGTAGTCGGAGTATGCGGATTTGCCGCGGAGGTCGATGGTGACCGTCTCTTCCGCCTTCATGTCCTCGAGGCGGGAGAGGATCAGGCTCAGCGTCTTGTTGGCATCCGGTTTGTCGGCGTCCGGTTGCGCCTGCAAGGCCGCGGTTTTCGTCGATGTTTTACGCGAAGTCTTGGGAACCTTGGGTAAAACAGACTTTGACAATACAGATGTGGCCAGGGACCATTCCTTTCACTGTATCGCGGGGGCCGAATCCTCGGCACCCACGCACCATACTACGCATGTGGGGTTAATGGTTTCAATATTCCAGTAACCCTTTTGCGCTTCACGCCGTTCTCCAGCTCCCGTCCGGGTTCCGGAGTCCGGTCGAAGACAGATTGGATTTCATTCCTGTCAGGAAGACCCAGGCCGGCGCCTGCTGGTCGGCCAGCCGTGTCGCCTGATTTTCGGGCATGCGATAGCGCGAGAGCGCCTGCGCCGCCGGTGCGGCAAGGGCGCGAAAACTCTGGGGCGGTCGGTCGATCACGGCAATCGGCACATCGGACGCGATGCGCCGCCAATCTTTCCAGCGATGGAATTGCGCGAGATTGTCAGCGCCCATGATCCATACGAAGTGCACGCCGGAGACACGACGGCGCAAGTGGATGATCGTGTCGACAGTGTAGCTGACGCCAATGACAGCTTCGAGACAGCTGATGTCGATGCGCGGATCGTCGGCGACGCGGCGCGCTGCCTCGGCGCGTTCGGCAAGCGCATGCAGGCCGTCATGGTTCTTCAGCGGATTGCCCGGCGTCAGCAGCCACCACACGCGGTCGAGCTGCAATCGCTTGAGCGCGAACAGGCTGATGGCGCGATGCGCGGCGTGCGGCGGATTGAACGAGCCGCCAAGCAATCCGATGCGCATGCCGTTGGTGTAGAACGGAAGCGCCTGCGCTGCGGATAACGGCACGGTGGAAGCTTGCTGCAAGGATCTACCGTGTGCGTGCGACAATGATCACGGTCGTGTCTGCCCGGTGCCGTGGACGCGATATTTGAAGCTCGTCAGCTGCTCGGCGCCAACAGGGCCGCGGGCGTGGAATTTGCCGGTGGCAATCCCGATCTCCGCGCCGAAGCCGAACTCGCCACCGTCGGCGAATTGCGTCGAGGCGTTGTGCAGCACGATCGCCGAATCGACCTCATTGAGAAATCGTTGCGCAGCGGCCGCATCCTCCGTCACGATCGCATCGGTGTGATGCGAGCCGTGATTTTGAATATGCGCAATCGCGGCATCGAGACCGTCGACGATCTTCGCCGAGATGATCGCGTCCTCGTATTCGGTGTTCCAGTCCTCGTCGGACGCGGGCTTCACCCTGGCATCGGCGCCTTGCACAAGGTCGTCGCCGCGCACCTCGCAACCGGCATCGATCAACAACTCGACCAGCGGTTTCAGTTTCGTCGCGGCGGCGTTGCGATCGATCAGCAGGGTCTCGACGGCGCCGCACACACCGGGACGGCGCATCTTGGCGTTCAGCACGACCGATTTGGCCATGTCGAGCTTCGCGCTGGCATCGACGTAGATGTGGTTGACCCCCTCGAGATGCGCGAACACCGGCACGCGTGCTTCGGCCTCGACGCGCGCGACCAGGCTCTTGCCGCCGCGCGGCACGATCACGTCGATGCCACCGTTCAATCCGGTCAGCATCAGGCCGACGGCCGTGCGGTCGCGGGTCGGCACCAGGGTGATCGCGGCCTCGGGCAGGCCGGCTTCGCGCAGGCCCTGCACCAGGCATTCATGGATCGCGCGGCACGAGCGGAAGCTGTCGGAGCCGCCGCGCAGGATCACGGCGTTGCCGGACTTCAGGCACAGCACGCCGGCGTCGGCGGCGACGTTGGGACGGCTCTCGAAGATCACGCCGATCACGCCGAGTGGCACGCGGACGCGCTCGATGGTCATGCCGTTCGGACGCTGCCAGCTCTCGGTGACGGCGCCGACCGGATCGATGATCTCGCGCACGGTCGCAACGCCGTCGGCCATGCCGTCGACGCGCGCCTGCGTCAGGGTCAGGCGGTCGACGAAGGCTGAGGTCATGCCGCCGGCGCGCGCCTCGGCAACGTCCTCGGCATTGGCGGCGAGGATCGCCGGCGCATGGCTGCGGATCGCGCGTTCGATCGCGGTGAGCGCCCGGTTCTTCTGCTCCGCCGGCGCCAGCGCCAGCACGCGCGCGGCGGCGCGCGCCTTGGCGGCGAGGTCGGTCATCAGGGCGGTGAGATCGGCGTTGCCGTCGATCGCCTTCAGGGGGGCACTCATGGAAGTCCCAGCTTTGGATTAAGGCCATGTTCTAGCATGGCAATTGCGGGGTGGCGAGGCGCGGAACCGGCATGGCAGGTGGGCGGCTGGCCGCCCCGCTCGGCCAATGGCCTACACAAGGCCTATTTGGCCGGGATGGCGCCGGCCGGGCCAATCACGAGGTCATCGCGATGGATCATCTCGGACCGGCCACTGATGCCCAGAATGGCCATCACGTCCGGCGAGGAGCGGCCCATGATCTTCTCGGCATTCTCGGCGTCGTAGGCGACCAGGCCGCGGCCGATCTCGTGGGTGTCGGGGCCGCGCACCACCACGGCATCGCCACGGGCGAACTGGCCGTCGACCCGGATCACGCCGGCCGGCAGCAGGCTCTTGCCGGCGCGCAGCGCCGCCACCGCGCCGGCGTCGATGGTCAGCGTGCCCTTCGGCTCCAGCGAGCCTGCGATCCAGCGCTTGCGTGCGGTGACGGGATTGGCCGGAGTGAGGAACCAGGTGCAGCGGCCGCCATCGGCGATCGCCTGCAAGGGGTGCTCGATCTTGCCGGAGGCGATCAGCATGTGGGTGCCGGCGGTGGTCGCGATCTTGGCGGCCTCGATCTTGGTGGTCATGCCGCCGCGCGACAGTTCGGATCCTGCCGAGCCCGCCATCCCTTCGATCTCAGCAGTGATGCTTTCGACCACCGGGATCAGCTTGGCGTCGGGATCGACCGCGGGCGGGGCGGTGTAGAGGCCGTCGATATCGGACAGCAGGATCAGAAGGTCCGCGCTCGCCATGGTGGCGACGCGGGCGGCGAGGCGATCATTGTCGCCGTAACGGATTTCAGTGGTGGCGACGGTGTCGTTCTCGTTGATCACGGGCACCGCGCCCCAATCCAGCAGCTTGGCGATCGTCGAGCGCGCATTGAGATAGCGGCGGCGCTCCTCGGTGTCCTGCAGCGTGACCAGGATCTGCCCGGCGCCGATGCCGTGATCGCCGAGCACTTCCGACCAGATCCGCGCCAGCGCGATCTGGCCGACCGCTGCGGCAGCCTGGCTCTCCTCGAGCTTCAGCTGCCCGCGCGGCAGCTTCAGCCGGCTGCGGCCGAGCGCGATCGAGCCGGACGACACCACCATGACCTCGCAGCCGCGTTTGTGGAGCTTTGCGATGTCTTCGACCAGAGCGGCCAGCCACGATGCACGCAACTCGCCGGCCTGCGAGTCGACCAGCAGCGACGAGCCGACCTTGACGACGATGCGGCGAAAGTTCTTGAGCGCGGGGCGTTTCATGGGTTCGGTCTGGCAGGAAGGTGGAAGCAAGAGGCGCCACGAGGTGGCATGAGAAGTCTGGTGCCGCTCAACCCTGCGGCGGCAGCGTCGCCCACGGCTCCGCCTGGCCGCCCTTGGCCTTGTTGGACACCGGCGCCTCGCCGATCACCTCGACCAGCGCACGCAGCGCGTCCTGCACGCCTTCGCCGGTCACGCCTGACAGCAGCAGCGGCGTCTTCTTCGCGGCCCGCTTGAGGCGGTCCTTCTGCTTCTTCAGCTCGTCCGGCTCGACCGCGTCGATCTTGTTGAGCGCGACGATCTCGATCTTGTCCGCGAGCTGGCCCGCATAGGCTTCGAGCTCGGTGCGCACGGTCTTGTAGGCCTTGCCGGCATGCTCGCAGGTCGCATCGACCAGGTGCAGCAGCACGCGGCAGCGCTCGACATGGCCGAGGAAGCGGTCGCCGAGGCCGGCGCCTTCATGCGCGCCTTCGATCAGGCCGGGGATGTCGGCGAGCACGAATTCGCGGCCGCCGTAGTTCACGACGCCAAGCTGCGGATGCAGCGTGGTGAAGGGATAGTCGGCGATCTTCGGCCGTGCCGCGCTGACCACCGAGAGGAAGGTCGATTTGCCGGCATTGGGCAGGCCGACGAGACCGGCGTCGGCGATCAGCTTCAGCCGCAGCCAGATCCAGCGCTCTTCGCCGGGCGCGCCGGGATTGGCGTTGCGCGGCGCGCGGTTGGTGGAGGATTTGAAATGCGCGTTGCCGAAGCCGCCATTGCCGCCTTCAGCCAGCACGAATTTCTCGCCGAGTTCGGTGAAGTCGTGCAGCAGGGTCTCGCGGTCCTCGTCGAACACCTGGGTGCCGACGGGCACCTTCAGCACGATCGGCTTTCCGTTGGCGCCATGGCGGTCCTTGCCCATGCCATTGGTGCCCTTCTGCGCCTTGAAGTGCTGCTGGTAACGGTAGTCGATCAGCGTGTTCAGTCCGTCGACGGATTCGATGATGACGTCGCCGCCGCGGCCGCCATTGCCGCCGGAGGGACCGCCGAACTCGATGAACTTCTCGCGCCGGAACGCGACGCAGCCATTGCCGCCGTCGCCCGAGCGAATATAGACCTTGGCTTCATCGAGGAATTTCATGATCCGCTCTAGTTAGGACAAGGCGGCCTTTGCGGCAACCCGGAAGCGCCCTGACTTCGGCGAAAAGCCTTAATTTTCGGGCCTTTTTGCGGCCCTGGCTCCTTGTTTGAGCATGATCCGATCGGAAAACCGCTTCACACTTTTCCGGATCATGCTCCTAAGTAGGCCGCCTCCGGACCAGGAATTTCTGCGTCCCCTCCAGCACCAGCTCGCGGCGCTGGTTGTGCACGGTGGAGCGCAAGGTCACGACCCCCGTGCTCTTGCCCGGCGACAGCTCGATCACCTCCAGCGCCGGGTAGATGGTATCGCCGGCATAGACCGGCTTGAGGAACTTGCTCGACTGTTCCAGGAAGCCGACCAGCGACTCCTCGACGACATAGGGAAACAGCCCGGCGCCGGGCGCGGTGTGCACCAGGGTCTGGAAGCCGTGGGCGAGCAAATCAGGCATGCCGCGCGCGCGGCAATATTCCACGTCGTAATGGATCGGGTGGGTGTCGCCGCTCGCGGTCTGGAACGCGGCGAACACCGCCGAGGTCTGGGTCCGGCTTGGGATCACGAAGCGCTCGCCGGGCACGAAATCCTCGAACCAGCGCTGCGCGGGGACCATGCGATGCTGGGTGGGGTCGAACTCGCTCATGCGGCGTTTCCTGCTCTGTTTTTTGAAGGGCCGGCCTATCGGTAGCGCAGCCGCCCGACTGCGACAATTGGCTCGATCCGCTTCTATCGGGGTTGTCCTGCACCGCCACGTCGGTAAAACCGGCGATACGACCGGCCCTGTTCAGAGGCGGCGACAACAAGACAACGATGAGCCTGTTCGCAAAACTGTCCTCCTACGACGATCGATCGGCGCGGCTCGCCGGCATCGGCTTGATGCTGCTGTCGATCTTCATGTTCTCGTTCGGCGACGCGATGGGCAAATTCATCGTCGCCACCTATTCGGTCGGGCAATTGCTCTGGCTGCGCGCCTGCGCGGCGCTGCTCGTGCTGCTGCCGATCGTGTGGAAGCGACGTGCGGATTTCCGGCATCTGGAGCGGCCGTGGCTGCAATTGCTGCGCGTCACGCTGTCGACGCTGGAGGTTGCGGCGTTCTTCCTCGCGACCGTCTATCTGCCGCTCGCCGACGTCATCACCTACTATCTGGCCGGACCGATCTTCGTCACCGCGATGTCGGGCCTCGTGCTCGGCGAGCATATCGGTTGGCGACGCTGGACCGCGATCATGGTCGGCTTCTGCGGGGTGCTGATTGCGCTCAGGCCATCCGCGCAGACCATCAGCTGGCCGGCGATGATCGCGCTCGGCGGCAGCCTGTCGTTTGCGGTGCTGATGCTGATTACCCGCTCGCTGCGCGCGACGCCGGATATCGTGCTGGCGACATCGCAATTCGTCGGCACCTTCATCCTGGGCCTGGTGCTGTCGCCGATCGGCTGGGTGACGCCATCAGCCGGCAGCCTGGTGCTGTTCTTCACCGCCGGCATCATCTCGGTCGCGGCGCTGCTCTGCGTGAACCGCTCGCTGAAGCTCGCGCCGGCGAGCGTGGTGGTGCCGTACCAGTATTCGATGATCGTCTGGGCGGTGATCTTCGGCTTCGTGGTGTTCGGCGACGTGCCGTCCTGGGCCACCATCGTCGGCGCCGCCATCATCATCGCGGCCGGCCTCTACATCTTCGTGCGCGAGCAGCAGTTGGGGCGTACAGACTCCGCGGTCAATCCGCCGGCGTAATGGTGCGCGGCGGGCAAAAGCGTCCCCGCATAATAGCTGTCGTCCCTGCGAAAGCAGGGACCCATAACCACCGTTGCTTGTCGTCACCTACGCTGGAGCCACAGCTCGGCCGAGCAACGACCATTTGTGGTTATGGGTCCCCGCGTTCGCGGGGACGACGACCTTTGTTGTGGTGCGATCGAGTCAGGCGTTGCGCCGGATCGAGTTGTTCCAGCTCTTCAGCGAGGTCCAGACGCCGCGCGACAGGCGGAAGGCGTCGACCGGGCTCGACGAGCCCAGCGCCTCGAAGCGGTGCAGCTCGACGCCGCTCCACTGGAAGCCGCACTTCTCGAGGATGTTGCGCGACGACGGATTGACGACGCGGGCGCCGGCGATCAGCTGGTCGAGATCGAACTCCTCGAAGAAGTAGTCGATCACCGCGCGCGCGGCCTCGGTGCCGAAGCCCTGGCCCCAATAATCGACGCCGAGCCAGTAGCCGAGTTCAGCCGTCTCCTCGCGCCAGTCGATGCCGACCATGCCGACCGGCGTGTGATTGTTCTCGATCAGGAAAACGGTCTCGCGTCCGCCGGCGCCGAGCGCGCGCACGAAGTCGATGGCGTCGTCCTGGGTATAGGGATGCGGCAGGCGGCGGGTGTTCTCCGCGATGCGGCGGTCATTGGCGAGGCGTGCGATGGCTTTTACGTCCGCGAGCGTCGGCTTGCGCAATGTCAGCCGTTCGGTCTCGAGGACGCAAGCTCTTGCCTCGCGCAAGGTCGGCGTCGGGATGTCCTGCAACATGTCGAGCTCCTGTGATGCGAAAAATCGATACGCAACGCTTGGAACGTCACGCGCGGTCGAACCGGATCGCGCGCAACAAAAAGGGGAGGCCGGTCATCCCGCCTCCCCTTGGAGCCCTTTGCGACTCCGCCGGTTCAACAGGACCCGGCGGACTCATGTATGTCCACCGTCTATTCGGCCGCTTCCGCCATCGGGACAACCGATACGAAGGTGCGGCCGTTGGCTTTGGCACGGAACTCGACATGACCCTCGACCTTGGCGAAGAGAGTATGATCGGTGCCCATGCCGACATTAAGGCCAGGATGCCAGGTGGTGCCGCGCTGACGCGCGATGATGTTTCCGGGGATCACGCGCTCGCCACCGAACGCCTTGATGCCAAGGCGCTTGCCCTTGGAATCACGTCCGTTGCGCGATGAACCGCCTGCTTTTTTATGAGCCATAGCTCGTCTCCGACTTCGCTTTGATCTCTAGATCAATTCCTTGACGGAATCATTTCACGTTTTGTCACGCTTCAAATCTGAAAGCGCGACGATCACTTCTTCTCGCTCTTGGCGGCGGCCTTCTTGGCCGGAGCCTTCTTCGCGGCCGGTGCCTTCGCGGGCGCCTTCTTCTTGGCCGCCTTCGGCGCTGCGTCCTCGCCATCAACGTCGGCGGGTGCTGCGACCTTTTCCTTCTTCGGCCGCGGGCCGATGGTCGGCTTGGCGTTATCGGCGAGGATCTCGGTGATGCGAAGCACCGTGAGCTCGTCGCGATAACCGCGCTTGCGGCGTGAATTCTTGCGGCGACGCTTCTTGAACGCGATCACCTTGGCGCCGCGCTTGTGCTGCAGCACTTCGGCCGCAACGGTGGCGCCTGCCACGGTGGGCGTTCCCAGCACCGGCGTGTCACCGCCGAGCACCAGAACTTCGCCTAGCTGCACGATCGTGCCGACATCGCCGGCGATCTTGCCAATCTCGAGTACATCATTCGGAACGACGCGGTATTGCCGGCCGCCGGTTTTGATGACTGCGAACATCGTTTGATTCCTTCGTGTTCGGTTCCGGCCTCGGACCGCTGGTCCGGGTCGGCTTTTTGTTCAGTCGCTATGGGTTATGTGTTTCGCGCGAAGGGAATGAATTCCCAAATGGTCCGCACAAAAACAATCGGCGCGAGAAATCCCCGCGCCGGATGGGCGGACTTATAGCCGCAAACCACGGGGAGTCAAGGTAAAGCAGGGCAAAAACCGGCCAAACATGAAGGGTTTGGCGCGATTTTGGCCCTGATTGGCGGTTCACGCCTGCACCGGGCTGCGGACTCGGCGGGGCGGCGGATGGTCTGGCCGGTTGGCCTGTCGTCGGCAAAGTCCGTTTCGCCGGCAATTTCGTCCATCGAATGGCGCCTCGGGCGGCGCGGCGCCGGACGCAACCAATTGGGTTCCCCGCTGTTAGTGGAGGGAATCCGAAAGTGGGCAGGGCACGCGCGAATGGCCGAAGACGCTGGACTGACGACGGGCATCGCGCACCACGGTGCCGCGCGGCTGCCGTCTGTCGATATCGACAGCTTCAACATCGAGCTGAAGGACGACGAGGGCTTTCTCGGCGATCGCGCCTCCAAGGGCGCGTTCCGCAAGATCTTCGACCGCTGGCGCAAGCCGCTGCGCAAGTCCGGCGAGGACCCGTTCGGCGACGAACCGTCGGACAAGATCAGCAAGAAGAAGCTCGATGAGATGCTGGTCGGCGACGACACCGAGGCCTCCGCGGTCGTGCACAGCGCGATCGAGGAGTTTGCCCAGGAGCTCGCTTATGTGACGCGGCGCTTTCTCAGCACCAAGGCCTGGGCAAAGACCGAGCGTATCGTGGTCGGCGGCGGCTTCCGCGACTCCAGGCTCGGCGAGCTCGCCATCGCGCGCACCGACATCATCCTGAAGTCGGAAGACTTCAAGGTCGACCTGGTGCCGATCCGGTTTCATCCCGATGACGCCGGGCTGATCGGCACGCTGCATCTGGCTCCCTCATGGATCTTCGAAGCCCATGACGGCGTGCTCGCCGTCGATATCGGCGGCACCAACATCCGCTGCGGCGTCGTCGAGACGCGCTGGAAGAAGGCCCCCGATCTCTCCAAGGCCGCGGTCTGGAAGTCGGAGTTGTGGCGCCATGCCGATGACGAGCCGACGCGCGAGGGCGCGGTGAAGCGGCTGGTGAAGATGCTGAAGGATCTGATCGCCGCCGCCGAGAAGGAAAATCTCAAGCTCGCGCCGTTCATCGGCATCGCCTGTCCTGGCGTCATCAAGGAGGACGGCGGAATCGAGAAGGGTGCGCAGAACCTGCCCGGCAATTGGGAGAGCAGCAAATTCAACCTGCCGGCGAGCCTGGTCGAGGCGATCCCGCAGATCGGCGATCATGACACCGCGATCGTGATGCATAATGACGGCGTGGCGCAGGGGCTGTCCGAGGTCCCGTTCATGCAGGATGTCACGCGCTGGGGCGTGCTGACGATCGGAACCGGGCTTGGCAATGCCCGCTTCACCAACCGCAGGAAGGACAACGGCAAAAACGAGAAGGCCGAAGACAAGGACGACGACAAGAACGAGAAAAAGGCCAAAAAAGCCAAGAAAGCCGACGCCTGAGCTGTCGGGATTCGGCGATCGCCCGGTAAGGTTGATCGGTTAGGTTAAGATCGGCTTCGCGTTGCCGTTTTGGCACCGGCCGCTACCGTGGACCGTGTCGCTCCCGCCGACCGGCGAAGCCGCACTTCCCGGCCTGCAATACTGAAAAGCGGCACGGGACCGCCAGTTTTTGTCGCGTCCTGGCGGTCCCACCATTTCTACCTCCAATTGATCCGCCCGAAGAAGCCGGCGATCTCGGCGGCCGCGCGGTCGGGGTCCTCGCGATGCGGGAAATGCCCGACATCGGGGAACATCTTCAGGTCCAGATTGGAGAAGGTCTCGCCCAGCCGGTCGGTCCATGAGTAGGGAAACAGCGGGTCGTGCTCGGCCCAGCGGATGCAGGTCGGCACGTCGATCGGCGGCAGCGCCGGCGCCTCGCCCTGCATCATCCTGACGCGCCCCGCATGTGACGCGCGGTAATGCGCGAAGCCGCCGGCGAGGTTGCCCGGCTTGAAGAAGTTGTCGGCAAGATCCTCGATCACGTCGTCGAACGCGGCCTTGCGATGGGTCCAGTTGTGCAGGAAATGGCCGATATAGGTGCGGCAGCTCTCGCGGTTGGCGCCGACCAGCGCGGGCGCCATCTCCATCTGGTGGAACGACTGGTACCAGATGTGGTTCAGCCGGTCGGGCGCGGCCATGCGCGGGCCGATGCCGGGATAGACGAAATCGAACAAGAACAGCCCGGCGATGCGCTCGGGCGCCTTGCGGGCGAGCGGCTGCATCACGGCGCCGCCGACGTCGTGGCCGACCACGCCGGCCTTGTCGATGCCGAGCGCATCCAGCAGCGCCAGCATGTCGTCGGTATGCTGATCGGGGCCGTAGGGGCCTTGCGGCTTGTCGCTGTCGCCGAAGCCGCGCAGGTCGGGCGCGATCAGGGTGTAGCGGTCGGCGAGGCGCGCCATCACCGGCTTCCAGGTCAGCCAGAACTCCGGCCAACCGTGCAACAGCAACAGCGGCCGGCCGCTCCCGGTCCGCGCGACGTGGAACGCCGCACCGTTGGCTCGAATCGTCACATGCTCCATGGTCCGCTCCTGCTCGTTCTGGTTCGCCCGCGCGCCGATCGAACCAGGGCCGTCCTGCTAGCGCGTTGTTTCCGCGCGCTTTCTTGCGTCGTCCCGGCGCTTCGGTGGCGCCCGGCGCCGGTGCCGGAAATATTATTGCAGCGCCTTGTCTGTCCCGCCAACCTCGCCTAGAACACGCCCCGACCGCGGGTGGCGCAAATCACCCGGACCACTGGAGAGGTGGCAGAGTGGTTGAATGCACCGCACTCGAAATGCGGCATAGGTGCAAGCCTATCGGGGGTTCGAATCCCTCCCTCTCCGCCACTCACGACCCAGAAATCGAGCCCGCCATAGCATCCGGCTGCGCCGGACCAAGAGGACGCGGCTGGCCGTTACCCCAGTTCGCGGCGCGTAACGGCAAGCCAATGACATGGCGTGCTGGCCGTTCAAGGGCGCGATCAATTCGGCAATCCCGTCACATCAGGCAAATTGTGCAGCTTGTCGGGATTGCGGGTCACGTAGACCGCAACGACTCGTTCGCTCTCGATATGCAAGGCTGTCGTTTGAACGAGGTCGTCCTCGATGGTGATGAAGCCCGGCAACCCGTTGATGATCACGTAGCGGATCAAGCGTGAAGGATGCACGGCGAAGAGGCGCGCGAGCCCTGCGAAGCGCTCCATCGCGGCTTCCAGTCCGACCAGAGGTCGCGTCGGAGCCGGGACCTGGCCGCCGCCATCGGCATAGACCACGACATCTTCGGCGAGCATTGCGCGCAACGCGGCGAGGTCGCCGGTGCGTGTGGCCGTGAAGAAGGCGTTTGCGAGCCGCAGGCCTTCTTCATTGCCGACGACGAAACGCGGCCTGGCATCGTGGATGTGCGCGCGGGCGCGGCTGGCCAACTTGCGGCAGGTCGCGGCCTCGCGGCCGATCGTCTCGGAAACGGCATCGAAGCCCAATCCGAACACGTCATGCAGCAGGAAGGCCGCGCGTTCCAACGGCGACAGGCGCTCCAGCGCGATCATCAGCGGCAAGGTGAGATCGTCGGCCGCTTCCGCCTCCTCGGGGTCGAAGAAGGGTTCGGGGAGCCACGGTCCGACATAGGCCGCTCGCCTGCGTCGCGCGGATTTCAATTCGTTCAGGGATAGACGCGTGACGATGGTGTGCAGGAGAGCCCCGGGATCACGGATCTGGCCGCGGTCCGCGGCGAGCCAGCGCACCCAGGCGCTGTGCACGACATCCTCCGCGTCGGCGACCGAGCCCAGCATCCGATAGGCGAGGCGCACCAGGCGCGGCCGCAGCTCGGCGAAGATTTCGGCTGCCGACGTTTCGTCCTTCATGACGCAGCCCGCACTGGCGCCGAGGCCGCGTCGCGGCCACGCGCAAACTGCAGCGCCGTCTTCGCCACCCTCTGCCCCAAATGACGCGCGGTCGCGAGATCGGATTCGGGAGGTGCAGTGTCTGCGCCCTCGTCGGTGTTCGATTGCGCGCCGGCTCCGAGCCAGAACCCCAGCCTGTTCGGATCGGCGTCCGATCCCGATGCGGAGTTGTTGCCCGGCGGCAGGTCGAGATTGATCCAATGCATCCCATGCTGGGCGGCGAACAGCGCAAGCTGGATCAGGGTGGACAATTTGTCGCCGGCGTGTGCCCCCGAATTGGTGAAGCCCGCCGCGAGCTTGTCCTTCCACCGATAGCCCTTGGACATCACGGCTCCTGAAGTCGCCTCCTGAAAGGCTTTGAAGGCTGCGGAGGCGGCGCCCATGTAGGTCGGCGTGCCGAAGATCAGGGCCTCCGCACCCATCAGTCGATCCCAGTTCTGCTCGACGCTCTCGACAGGCACTAGCAGCGCCTCCGCGCCATCGATATCCCCAACGCCGGACCTGACGGCCTCCGCCTGACGCCGGGTATGGCCGTAAGCGCTATGATAGACGATCGCGATCAGGGTGTTACCGCCACCGGTTCCGATATTCTGCATGGTGTCCTCTGCTGCTGCCATTGCAGAAGCTAAGACAAGGCAGGGCGTCGAAACGTGACCTGCCTCGGAACTTTCGTCCGGCGGATGTTGCCCAATTGACCGCTGCTCAGGCTGGAGCGCAGGCCGGCTGGCTACTGTGCATGGGGTTGTTTTCGACATTTTGGCGGGAGCCGGGTCGGTAACCTTAATTTTCTGTTTCGATTGTCGGTAAAATTTTATCGATTATCCTCCTGATCATTGAGCGGCGTGACGAACCGCACGATGAGAGGCACCAGCCGAGAGGCTGCACAACCTCTCTGAAATCGAAGGGTGCGCAGAGCGCAGTGCCAGCCACCTTTCGGGCTGTCCGGCGGCGGCCGGCGGGGCAAATCAATTTTGAAATGCATTGGATTGCCAGGTTGCGGCGCATATCGCGCCGCATGATGCTTCTCAATTGGGATGTTCCAAGATGACGCTCGCGTATTTTTTGATCGCGGTCGGCGGCGGCTTTTTGCTGCTGGCTAGCTTCGTCGCATTTGCCCTTTGGCGAAACGCACTGCATTCGACGGCGCGGATTTAGCAACAGGCGAGATTGAGTTCCGACGGCCTTGCTCAGGGGGACGAGCGAGGCTGGCGGACGGCCGCACCGCCGCGCGGCCTGACAGCCGAGCACCGCGCCTTACAACCTGCCCCGCAAGGCGACGCGTGCTCGGCTGTTCATTTCCTGATCAGCCTTGGTTGGTTGATCTCTCCGCATCACCTCCACGAAGCGAGCTCGAACCTGCGCGTGATCGCGATCGCCTCGAGGAACGCTTCATCGTGGCTGACGACCAGCAGCGCGCCGTCATGGGCGCGCAACCCGGCCTCGACCGCTTCCATCGATTCGATGTCGAGATGATTGGTCGGCTCGTCGAGGATCAGGAGCGGCGGCGGCGTTGGGCCACCCAGCACGCAGGCGAGGCCGGCGCGCAGCAACTGGCCGCCGCTGAGGCTCGATACGGCTTGCAGGGCAGCATCGGCGCGAAACATGAAGCGCGCCAGCGCGGCGCGGCAGGCATTCTCGCCGGCATCCGGATTGATGCGCCGGAAATTATCCAGGATCGAGGCCTGTGCATCGAGCAGGCTGACCGCCTGATCGAACATCGCAAAGCGGGTCAGCACCTCAACGCTGCCGCGCAACGCGGTCAGCTCGCCGCTGACGAGCTTGAGCAGCGTCGTCTTGCCGGCGCCGTTGGGGCCTGTGATCGCGACGCGCTCCGGACCTGAGATGGAGAAGGTGAGATCACGCAGGATCGGCGCGTCCGCGGCATAGCCGGCATCGGCCGCTTCGATCCGCAGCATCATCCTGCCCGCCGGCAGCTGCGTCGTCGGCAGTTGCACCGAGAACGGTTGCAGCACCTCGATGCGCTGGCGCGCGGTGGTGGCCAGTTCGACCGCTTGGGTCCGCCGACGCTCGGCGAGGCGGGCCTTCTCGCCGCCGGTATCCTCGCTGCGATCCCGGCGCAGCCCCGCGGCGATCCGCGGTATGTCGCCCTTGGCGCTTTTCCTGGCGCCGGCGCCGTCCTTGCGCGCTTGCCGTTCGGACGTTTCCCTCGCCCTGCGGTCGATCTCGGCGACGCGCTTTTCGGCATCGGCCAGATCGTGGCGTGCGGCGGACAGCTCGATGGCCTTGCGCGCGCGGTACTGGCTCCAATTGCCGCCATAGCGTCGGGCCTCCAGCGAGGTCAGCTCGACGATCGCATCCATGGTCTCCAGCAGCGCGCGATCATGGCTGACGATGATGGCGCCATGCCGCCAGCCGGCGAGCAGGTCGATCACCGCCTGGCGTCCCGCGCGGTCGAGATTGTTGGTGGGCTCGTCGAGCAGCAGAAAGTCGGGCTCTGCAAAAGTCAGCGCGGCGAGACGCGCCCTGGTGGCTTGTCCGCCGGACAGCATCGCCAGCGGCGCGTCAAGCACGTCGCTCAGTCCGACCTGCGCGAGCGCGGACGCGATGCGCGTGTCGAGCGTCCAGTCGATCTCCGCAATCTCCTCTGTGCTCGCAAGGCCCTGTTCGGCCCGGCGCAATGCCGCGAGCGCATCGCGCGCGTCGAACAGATCGATGACGCATTGATCCGGCTGCACCTGCACCGTCTGATGCAGCATCGCGACGCGTCCCTGCACCGAGACCGTGCCGGAATGCGGCGTGCGCCGGCCTGCGATCAGGCCGAGCAGCGTCGTCTTGCCGACGCCGTTGCGGCCGACAAGGCCGGTCCGCTCGGGACCGAAGCTGAGATCGATGTTGGAAAGAAGAACCCGGCCGTCAGGCGCGGACAGGGTCAGATGGGAGAGCGTGATCGATGCTGGCATGGATATCCCCGTGGGCAAGGCTGATGGGCATTGCGGTCAGGGTGAAATCCATGGTCGTCGGCATCCTCAGGGATTGATGATTGAATTGATGTAATCCCGTATTGAGCCGGGATCAAGGCGCGAAGCCGAACGTCACGCGGCTTCGGCGAAGGTCCAGCGGTCCGGATCGGGCGTGCGACCGATCAAGGCGAGACCATAGGCGATCGATTCGAACTGATCCGCCGAGGTCAGCCGGCTCTCGCCAAAGCGCTCGGCGAACAGGCGCTGCACCGCCGGCACGAACGAGGTGCCGCCGGTCAAAAACACCTTCTCGACGTCGCGCGCGGTGATGCCGGATTTCGTCAGCGCCTCGTCGACGGTCGCGCCGAGTCGTTCGATGTCGTCGGCGATCCAGGATTCGAAATCGTTGCGCGTCACGGTCGCGCCGATATCGATGCCTGCGCGGGCGAAGCGGAACTCGACCCGGTCGTTACTCGATAGCGCGACCTTGGTGTCGGACACGGCGCGATACAGCGCGAAGCCGAGATCATGGTCGACGATGGTGATGAAATCGTTCAGCGGTGCCGGATCGAGCGCGGTACGGGCGAGCTGCTGCAATTCGCGCAAATCGCCATTGCCTCGCATCATCGCGAGCTGGTGCCAGCGCGCCAGGCTCGAATAATAGTGGTTGGGGATCGGCAGCACCTTGTCGAACGAGCGGTAGTTCGTGCCCTTGCCGAGCCGCGGCGAGACGATGTGGTCGACGATGCGGTAGTCGAAGGTATCGCCGGCGATGCCGATGCCGGAATGTCCCAGCGGTTCGGCACGCAGCACGCCGCCCTTGCGCGAGAACCGCATCACCGAGAAGTCGCTGGTGCCGCCGCCGAAATCGGCGACCAGCACGGTGGCGTCGTGGTCGAGGCTGCGCGCAAAGGAGAACGCCGCGCCGACCGGCTCGTAGACATAGCGCGCGTGGCCGGCGCCGAGCCGCTCGAACGCGGCGCGGTAACGCTGCATCGCGAGCTCGTCGTTGGGATTGCCGCCGGCAAATTTCACCGGGCGGCCGACCATGATGGTCGGCGCGCCCAAATCGAAGCCGTCGCCGGCATGGCGTGTCAGCGTGCGCAGGAACGCCGCCAGCAGATCCTCGAACTTGTAGCGCTGCCGGAAGATCTGGGTGGTGTTGAAGGCCGAGCTCGCCGCAAACGTCTTGAACGACTGGATGAAGCGATGGATCGTGCGTCCCTCGAGGAACTGCTCGATCGCCCACGGACCGCCCTCGGCGCGCGGATGCAGGCCGGCGCCCGGCCGATCCTCCCAGAAGCACAGCGCGGACACATAGACGTTATGCGTGCGGCCGCCATGGTCGAAGCGGATGGCTTCGACGCGGCCGTCGGCATCGGACAGCGCGACCACGGTGTTGCTGGTGCCAAAATCGACGCCAATCGAGACGGCGGGCGGGGCGCTCGACATGTCATGCTCGGAATATGATGTGAAAGGGGGCGGACCTTTAGCGGCTTTGGCCGGGCTTGCCAACCCTTCTCGAGCTCGCGGAACTCATTTCGAGCGCGGTGTTTCATCACCAGCACGTCATCAGGAATCCGACGCTTGTCGCAGTCCGGATCGGCTCAGTCGCTCAATGCGTAGGCGATGACGTAGTCGCCGCGCTTGGTGCCGAACGAGTCGTGGCCGCCGGCCGCGGTGACGATATATTGCTTGCCATCGGCCTCGTAGCTCATCGGCGTCGATTGCGCGCCTGCGGGCAGGCGGTCTTCCCACAGCACCTTGCCGTCGCGCACGTCGTAAGCCCGGATCGTGTACTCATAGGTGCCGGTGTAGAATGCGACGCCGCCGGCGGTGGTGATCGGCCCGCCGAGCATCGGCACGCCCATCTTGAACGGAAGCGGCAGCGGCGTGGTGTCCCGGATCGTGCCGTTGGGATGCTGCCAGACGATCTTCATCGTCTTCAGATCGATCGCGGCCATCGAGCCCCATGGCGGCCGGTAACACGGCACGGAGAGCGGCGAGAGGAAACTCGAAATATCGACGCCGAACGGCGTGCCGTACATCGGCTGCGTCCCGACCTCGCTGCCAACCGGTTTCTCCGCGGTCGGCGCCGGAGGATTTTGCGGGCCGCGCGGAATCAGCCGTGACGCGAACGGCAGCGACATCGGATTGGCGATCGCGATCTGGCGCACAGGATCGATCGCGATGCCGCCCCATTCGAACATGCCGAGATTGCCCGGGAAGACCAGCGTGCCCTGCAACGACGGCGGCGTGAACGTGCCCTCGTAGCGCAAGCGGTGGAACATGATCCGGCACAGCAACTGGTCGAAGATCGTGCCGCCCCACATGTCGGCGCCGGTCAGCTTCGCCTCCGGCCGGAAGCTCAGCTCGGAAAACGGCTGCGTCGGCGCGCTGCGGTCACCGGGCGCGGGGCCCTGCGGCACCGGACGTTCCGGGGCCGGCACGATCAGCTCGCCGGTCCTGCGGTCGAGCACGAAGATGTTGCCCACCTTGGTCGGCTGGATGATCGCGGGAACGACGCCCTTGGCCGTCGTCACATCGACCAGGCTCGGCTGCGAGGGCACGTCCATGTCCCAGAGATCGTGATGCACGGTCTGGTACGACCAGACGCGCTTGCCGGTGTTGACGTCAAGCGCAACGATCGAACTCGAGTAGCGCTCGACCAGCGCATCGCGATTGCCGCCCCAGATGTCCGGCCCGTTGTTGCCGGTCGGGATGTAGACCAGGTTCAATTTCGGATCGAACGAGGCGGTGATCCAGGAATTCGGCGAGCCGTTGGTGTAATGGCGCTCCGGGGATGGCAATGCATTCTCGTCTGCCGCGCCGGAGTCCCACGCCCAGACCAGTTTGCCGGTGTAGACATCGAAGCCGCGGATCACACCCGACGGCACCTCGACCGCGTAATTGTCGATCACCGCGGCGGCAACGACCAAAATCTTGTCGCTGACGACGGGCGGTGAAGTCGGCTCGAAGAAGCCCGCGGTCTTGATCCCCATCCCTTGCTGCAGGTCGAGGATGCCGTGATCGGCAAAACTCTCGCACGGCTTGCCGCTGTCGGCGTCGAGCGCGATCATGCGGCCGTCATTGACCGGCAGGAAGATCCGCCGCGGGCATTCGGCGGGTGCCGAGCTGCCGCTGGAGTCGACGGCGCCGGCCGTGGTCTCGTGATAGGAGACGCCACGGCAGGTCATGTGCTGGAACGTCTTGTTGTGCACGAGCTTGGGGTCGTAGCGCCAGCGCTCGGTGCCGGTCTTGGCATCGAGCGCGAACAACACCTGATGCTGCGAGCAGAGATAGAGCGTGTCGCGCACCTTGATCGGCGTGACCTCGAAGGTCGTCTCGCCGGAATCCTCCGGAGTCTTCACGTCGCCGGTGCGGAAGGTCCAGGCGACCTTGAGCTTGCCGACATTGTCGGGCGTGATCTGCTTCAGCGGCGAATAGCGCTGTCCGAATTGCGTGCGTCCATAGGCGCGCCAGTCGCCATCCGGTTGCGGGTCGGCTTCGCTTTGCTGCACGGCCACGCCGGTTTCGGCAATCGTGCCATTGATGTCGTGATAGCTCGACAGCAGCGCAGCCAGGAGCGCGCCCGCGGCCGCCACGACGCCGATCCAGAGCGGCGCCGTCGCGCGCGCGTAGGACACCGGCTCGTTTCGCAGCAGCCCGCGAACGATCACCGGCGTCAGCAGCCAGAGCGCCATCGGGAAGATGACGTCGCCACGCGCTGCGAGCGGCCACCAGTCAAATTTCACCTCGTGGACGGCCCACGCCAGCGTTGCGACCAGCACGATCGCAAACAGCCACAGCGCCTGACGGCGCTGCGCCAGCAAGAGCGCAGCCGTGGCGAGAATGCCGATGCCGAGGATGATGTAGAAGATCGATCCGCCCAGCGCGGCGAGCCAGATGCCTCCGCCCGCAAGGACCGCGCCGATCACGGCGTAGACGATGGCTGTGATGAAGACTGCCCGCGATCGCTGCATGGCCGCACCAGTGCGGAGGAGGCACCGGGCTTGTCCCGCGCAAGCGCAACAGACCGCGTCCGCTTTCAAGAACTGTGGTTCAGTCAACCGCAACTTGCAACTGGGAACTGCGACGTTGGTGCAACACACGCGTGCAAAGTTGCCATGCAAGACCTGCGAAGCAAAATCGTTCAAAATGACCGCGCATTGTTCAGCAAGCAGCAACAGCAAGCGAGTGCTGACGTAAAGGTGACGGGCTTTAGCGAATTTTGAATCGACGCGCTCTTCCAGTTCTGCGCAGGCGCTGCTCTATACCGTCAGCCAGATTGTCCGGCTCGCAGGAGAGGCAACATGACACTGAACCCTACGGCCAGGAATTACAGCGTCGCGGTCGCCGCCTACGAGGCGGGCCGGCCGAGCTATCCCGCTGAGATCGTCGCCGCGCTGCCGCTGCAGGCCGCGCGCTGCGTTGTCGATCTCGGTGCCGGAACCGGCAAGTTCACCCGCCTGCTGCTTGAGAATCTTCCCACGTCCGCGCGCCTGGTCGCGGTCGAACCGGTCGCGGAGATGTCGGCCAAGCTGGCCAAGGAAGCGAATGTGGAGGTCATCAACACGCGCGCCGACGCGATCGATCTCGACAGCGGCAGCGTCGATCTCGTCACTTGCGCGCAGGCGTTCCACTGGTTCGACAATGAAGCGTCGGTCGCCGAGATCGCGCGGCTGCTGCGTCCCGGCGGGACGCTGGCGCTGGTCTGGAACAACCGGGACGACCGCGCGCTGTGGGTCGACGCGCTGTCCGTCATGATCGAGAAATATGCGGGCGATACGCCTCGGCAGCGCTCGGGGCACTGGCGCTGGATACTGAAGGATCCCCGCTTCACATTCGAGCAGGAAATCGTGCAGGACCACCCGCATCGGATGCCGCGGCAAGGCGTCTATGAGCGCGTCGTGTCGACGAGCTATGTCGCCAATCTTCCCGATACGGAGAAGGCCGGTATTCGCGACAAGACCGATGCCATCCTGCGTGAAGCCGGCCTCGGCGATGCCGACGAGGTGGTGTTTCCCTATGTCACGCAGCTCTTTCTGCTGAAGCGCACCTAGGGCGTTTTCGAGACGCATCGCCGCTCGACGGCCTGCTTCAGGCGCGGCAGCGTCATGCGCCAGTAGAACGCGACATGCTTCGCGCCGGAGTCTGCACCGATTTCCCATCCGTTGCCGCGGCGGATCGGCGACGGCGGCACCTGCTGGGTCACTGTCAGCACCGTCTCGCCGCCGTCAGCCGCGAGCGTCATCGTGATCGTCGCATAGCATTGCGGAACATCCGGCAGCCCGGAGACTTGCGACCAATAGGAATATTCGAGCAGCATCGGCGGTTCGATGCGGATGACGCGGCCCTTGTCGCGGTAGTGCTTCACGCCGATCTCCGCCTCGATCTCGATCGGCGCACCGATCTGCCAGTCGGTCGTGAAATGCGCGTTGCGCCAGGTCTCGCCCGCCTTGGGATCCAAGATCGCGTCCCACACCTGCGTTGGCTGTGCGGCGATGCGGATCGATTCGGTGACGGACAGGAAGGCCGAGGTTTCGTTCGTCATCGCATGCTCACTTGTCGCCGACGATCTTCCATTTTCCATCCGCCCCACGCCGCAGCGCCGGATCGCCGATCCGGATGTTGCTTGCAAGAAAATCGATGAAGGCGCGCACCCGCGCAGGCAGCGGGCCGGCATGGCCGACATAGACCGCGTGGATGTCCTCGCGGTCGCCGGGATTGAGGTTTTGCAGCACCGGCACCAGACGCCCGGCCTCGATATCAGGGCCGATGTGGAACAGTGCCAGCCGTGCGACGCCGATGCCGCCGAGCGTGAGCTGGCGTGCGGTCTCGCCATCGCTGGCGCGGGCGACCGGCGGCGGCAGCGCCTCCTCGATCTTTTCGGCGCGGCGGAACGGCCAGCCGCGGATGCTGCGCGGGAAGGTCCAGCCGATGCCGCGATGGGCGGCGAGGTCGGCCGCGGTCTTCGGCGTGCCGAAGCGGGCGAGATAGGACGGCGCGGCAACCACCGCCATGCGGCTGGTGCCGAGCTTGCGCGCGATCAGCCGCGAGGCGCCGAGCGGGCCGGCGCGGATCGCGACATCGGCGCGCGCCTGCATCAGATCGACCAGCGTGTCGGTCAGCACGACGTCGAGCGTGATGTCGGGATGCTCGCGCATGAAGCGCGGCAGCAGCGGCATCACATGCAGCATGCCGAACGGGATGTTGCTGTTCACGGTGAGATGGCCGCGCGGCACGCATGAAGCGGCTTCGCGCTCGGCTTCGTCGATATCGGCGAGGATGCGCTGGGCGCGCTGATAGAAGGCCTGGCCTTCCTCGGTCAGTTGCAGCTTGCGGGTGGTGCGGTTGACCAGCCGCGTGCCGAGCCGGGTCTCGAGCCGGGAGACCAGCTTGCTGACGCCGGATGGTGTCTGGCGCAGGCTGTTCGCGGCCGCGGTGAAGCCGCCGAGATCGACCACGCGGACGAACACGTCCATCTCGCCGGAGCGGTTGCTGTCTGTTCGGGCCATCTTGAATTCACGTCACAAATGATTGGATTGCGGCCATTCTAGTCCTTCTCCGCCCGGACCGCTATGTCGCATTGCGGAATCCTCACGCTCCGGAGCGACACATGCCTGCTGCAGTCCTTGCCTTGACCGCCGGTGCCTTTGGCATCGGCACCACCGAATTCCTCATCATGGGGCTGTTGCTGCAGGTCGCCGCCGACATGCATGTGTCGGTCTCCGCGGCAGGCCTGCTGATCTCCGGTTACGCCCTCGGCGTCTTCGTCGGCGCGCCGATCCTGACGCTCGGAACGCGGCGGATGCCGCGCAAGGCGGTGCTGCTGGCGCTGATGGCGATCTTCACGCTCGGCAACGCCGCCTGCGCGCTGGCGCCGAACTACGAGCTGCTGATGGCAGCCCGCATTCTCACCTCGCTGGCGCATGGCACCTTCTTCGGCGTCGGCTCGGTGGTGGCGACGAGCCTTGTCCCGGAGGACAAGCGGGCGTCGGCAATCTCAACGATGTTCATCGGCCTCACGGTCGCGACCCTGCTCGGCGTTCCCTTCGGCGCCTGGTTCGGTCTGATGCTCGGCTGGCGCGCGGCGTTCTGGGCTGTGGCTGCGATCGGCGTGATCGCGTTCATCGTGCTGGCGGTGCTGGTTCCCGGCCATGTCGGCGCCAACGACAAGCCGGCGCCGCTGCGGGAGGAGCTTGCCGTGCTCGGCCGCCCGCAGGTCCTGCTCGGGCTTGCGATGACTGTGTTCGGCTTCGGCGGGCTGTTCGCGGTGTTCACCTATGTGCAGCCGATCCTGACGCGACTGACGGGATTCTCCGACGCCGCGGTGTCGCCGATCCTGCTGGTGTTCGGCGCCGGACTTGCGATCGGCAACGTCGCCGGCGGGAAGCTCGCGGACAGGGGACTTGCGCGTGCATTGCTGGTGTCGCTCGGCGGTCTCGCCGCCGTGCTCGTCGTGCTGGCGGCGGTGGTCTCGATCAAGGCATTGGCAGTGGCGTTGTTGTTCGTGCTCGGCATCGCGTCGTTTGCAACCGTCGCGCCGCTGCAGCTTCGCGTGCTCGAAGCAGCCGGCGTCGAAGGACGGACGCTGGCCTCCAGCCTGAACATCGCGGCCTTCAATCTCGGCAACGCGCTCGGCGCCTGGGCCGGCGGCGTCACCATCGACCGCGGCCTTGGCCTCGGTGCGCTGCCGCTGGTCGCCGCAATCATCACCGCAGTCGGACTGCTGCTCGCGTTGTGGAGCCTGCGCCTCGATCGGCCGGTCGTGCTGGCTACGCAGTGCCCGGCCGAGTGAACGGCATCACAGGGAGTATGACCATGGAATACCGCAATCTCGGCGCATCCGGCCTCAAAGTGCCGGTGCTCAGCTTCGGCACCGGCACCTTCGGTGGCCAGGGACCGTTGTTCTCGGCCTGGGGCCGCAGCGACGCCAGCGAGGCGCGGCGGCTGATCGATATCTGTCTCGAGGCCGGCGTCAATCTGTTCGATACCGCCGATGTCTATTCCAGCGGCGCGTCGGAAGAGATCCTCGGTGCCGCGATCAAGGGGCGCCGCGACAAGGTCTTGATCTCGACCAAGACCGGCCTGCCGATGGGCGACGGTCCGCTCGATGCCGGCACGTCGCGCTATCGCCTCGTTGCCGCGGTCGACGCCGCGCTGCGCCGGCTCGGCACCGACTATATCGACCTGCTGCAGCTTCATGCCTTCGACGCCTTCACGCCGATCGATGAGGTGCTGTCGACGCTCGATACGCTGGTGCGCGCCGGCAAGCTGCGCTATGTCGGCGCCTCGAATTTCTCCGGCTGGCATTTGATGAAGTCGCTCGCGGTCGCCGAACGGCACGGTTGGCCGCGCTACGTCGCGCATCAGGTCTATTATTCGCTGGCCGGCCGCGACTATGAATCCGAGCTGATGCCGCTCGCGCTCGACCAGGGCGTCGGCGCGCTGGTCTGGAGCCCACTCGGCTGGGGCCGGCTCACCGGCAAGGTCCGACGCGGGCAGCCATTGCCGAAGAACAGCCGCTTGCACGAGACTGCGCAGTTCGGGCCGGCCGTCGATGACGAGAAGCTTTACGCGATCGTCGATGCGCTGGACACGGTCGCCGCAGAGACCGGCCGCAGTGTGCCGCAAGTCGCCATTGCCTGGCTGCTCACGCGTCCCAGCGTTTCATCCGTCATCATTGGTGCGCGCGACGAAGCGCAGCTGCGCGACAATCTCGGCGCGGTCGGATGGTCGCTCTCGCCGGACCAGATCGCGCGTCTCGACAAGGCCAGCGCGATGATGCCGGCTTATCCATATTACCCCTACCGCATCCAGGAGGGCTTCGCGCGGCTCAATCCGCCGCTGGTATAGGGCGCTCGCCGCGCGCCGGTGGCGCGCGGTTCAATCTCATGCCTCGTGCTTTGTCTCGCAAACCTGCCGGCGGTACTCCGCCGGCGTCACGTTCATGTGCTGCCGGAACACGCGATTGAGATGGCTCTGGTCGGCGAAGCCCGCGAGCAGGGCGATCTCCTTTAGCGCCACGCGATCCCTGCGCAGATGCTGGCATGCGTGCTCGACCTTGCGCTGCAGGACGTAAGCATGCGGCCGCATGCCGTAGTGGACGCGGAACTTGCGGGCGAACTGCACCGGCGTGCAATTGCAGATGTTCGCGAGCTCTTCGAGCGTGATGTTGCGCGAGATATTCTGTTCGACATAGTCCTCGATGAGCCGCGCATGTGCCGGCCTGAACCGCCCCTGCGCGCAGGGCATCTTGAATTCGATCGCGGCGTATTTGCGCAGGATGTGCACGCTGGCCTGCAACGCCAGCGCGTCGTAGCAGAGGCGTCCGCCGGGACCGCCCGTGGCGACCTCTTGGATCATCTGATCGTTGATCCAGGTCAGCATTGGGTCTTCGACCTTGAGCAGATCGTGAAGTTCGACCGTCTCGGCGTCGCGGTCGAAGGCATCGCTCGCGGTCTTCGCCATCAGCATTGGCGAGATGTAGAAATGGCTGACCTCGATGTCGTTCTTCCAATGCCAGCTCGACGGCTCTGCGCGCGTCAGAAGCGACGTGACGCCGCGACCGACGTGATCCTGTTTCCACGTGCCGCTGACACGGCGGTTCATCGATGTCACGCCGTCGCGATACAGCACGAGGAGGAAGTTCTCCGATGGCGGGACCCAGATGTCTGATGGCGCATAGCGGAAGATCCGCAGCCGGAAATCGTTGCGGCCAATCGGCGAACTATCCAGCTTCAACTCGCCGGGAGCGTAGCGCGGCAGTTCCTCGACCGTGATCAACTGGCTCATCGCGCGAGCCTCCTCCCTGGAAACCATCGGCGGTTGACCGCTTCTTCTTTGGCCGGACGGCAGAATAGGCCGCTTTCGCCGTTTGCCAAGGAGACCAATGGCCGACCTCGCGATTGCGCGGTCGCGTTCCAGAGATTGTCGGTTTCATTCAAGTCCCGACGACCGCAGGCGCCGTAGCCTCCTGTGCGTCCCGGCAGCCTCGTCCATGCCGCCGGGGTCCAAATTGGCGCAACGCACCGTCATCCGGGGGCATCCGGGTGGGAAAGGGCGTGCGAGAGACCAGACACAGGAGGAAATCATGACTGCGACCGCAACGAGGTCCAATGGAAGCAATGGCGCGCACGCGACATTCAAATTCGACGCCGTGGTGATCGGCGCCGGCGTCGCCGGTCTCTATCAATTGTTCCGCCTGCGCGAGCAGGGCCTGAACGTCAGGGCTATTGACGCTGGCTCAAGCGTCGGTGGCACGTGGTATTGGAACCGCTATCCCGGCGCGCGCTTCGATTCCGAAGGCCACACCTATCAGTATCTGTTCTCCGAGGACCTCTACAAAGGCTGGAGCTGGAGCGAGCGGTTTCCAGGACAACCGGAAATCGAACGCTGGCTGAACTATGTGGCCGACCGCCTCGACCTCAAGAAGGACATCCAGTTTGAAACCACGGTCAAGAGCGCGCATTTCAATGAAGCGACGCAGCGTTGGCAGGTGGCGACGGACAAGGGCGATGTGATCGACACCCAGTTCCTGGTCACCTGCTGCGGCATGCTCTCAGCCCCGCATGTGTCGTTCCCCGGACAGGAGACCTTCAAGGGCAAACTGTTCCATACCGCGCGCTGGCCGAAAGGACCGATCGAACTCGCCGGCAAGCGCGTCGGCGTGGTTGGCAACGGCGCGACCGGGATCCAGGTGATCCAGTCGATCGCCGGCGAGGTCGGCCATCTCAAGGTGTTCATCCGCACGCCGCAATACATCATCCCGATGAAGAACCCGAAATGGGACGCGTCAGATGCCGAAGCCTACAAGTCGAAGTTCAAGTTCCTCACCGAGCGGCTGCCGAAGACCTTCACCGGCTTCGAGTTCGACTTCGAGCACGCCTGGGCCGATCTGACGCCGCAGCAGCGCCGCCAGGTGGTCGAGGACTGCTGGAACGATGGATCTCTCAAACTGTGGGTCTCGTCCTTCGCCGAACTGTTCTTCGATGAAGCCGTCAACGCCGAGATCACCGAATTCGTGCGCGAGAAGATGCGAGAACGGATCAGGGATCCCAAACTGTGCGAGCAGCTGATTCCATCGGATTACGGCTTCGGCACCCACCGGGTGCCGCTCGAGAGCAATTTCCTCGAGGCCTTCCATCGGCCCAATGTCGAGATCGTCAGCGTCAAGGACAATCCGATCGCCCGCATCACCCCCGAGGGCATTCAGACTGCGGACGGCACCGTACACGAGTTCGACGTCATTATCCTCGCGACGGGATTCGACGCCGGCACCGGTGCGTTGACGCGGATCGATATCCGCGGCCGCGACGGCCGCTCGCTGAAGGAGGACTGGGGCCGGGATATCCGCACCACCATGGGCCTGCAGGTTCACGGCTATCCGAACCTGTTCACCACGGCGGTGCCGCTCGCCCCGTCAGCCGCGCTTTGCAACATGACCACCTGCCTGCAGCAGCAGGTCGAGTGGATCGACGATTGCATCAAGTACCTGCGCGGCAAGGACCTCATCGTCATCGAACCGTCCAGGGATGCCGAAGATCAGTGGGTGGCGCATCATGATGAGACCGCCAACGCAACGCTGATCGCCAAGACCAACTCCTGGTACCTGGGTTCGAATGTCGAGGGCAAGCCGCGCCGCGTGCTGTCCTATTGCGGTGGTGTCGGCACCTATCGCCAGAAATGCGACGAGGTTGCCGCGAGCGGCTATCCCGGGTTCGCCATGCAATAGCGCTACGCTTGTCAACAACAGAACACAGGAGGAAGACAATGAGCACGAATTTCAGTGCAGCCGCGGATGCGATCCTCGACGGCGTCGTGACTTCAAATCCACGCGTCCCTGGCGTCGTCGCGATGGTGACCGACCGGCATCGCAACATCTATGAAGGCGCCGCCGGCAAGCGCCGCCTCGACCAGCCGGCCGATATGACGACCGACAGCGTGTTCGCCATCTTCTCGACGACCAAGGCGATCACGGGCACTGCCGTCCTGCAGCTCGTCGAGGAGGGCAAGCTCGATCTCGACGCGCCGGCCAAGACCTATGCGCCCGACATCGGCAAGCTTCAGGTGATCGAGGGCTTCGACGACAAGGGCGAGCCGCGGCTGCGAGCACCGAAGCGCGACATCACGACCCGCATGCTGATGGTTCATAGTGCCGGCCTGAGCTACGATTTCATCAATCACACCTACAACCGACTGGCGCAGGAGAAGGGGCAGCCGAGCGTCATCACGGCATCCAAAGCCGCGCTGATGACCCCGCTGCTGTTCGATCCCGGCGAGCGCTGGGAATACGGCACCAACATGGATTGGTGCGGGCAGATCGTCGAGGCTATTACCGGCCGCCGGCTCGGCGAGGTCTTCAAAACGCGCATCTTCGAACCGCTCGGGATCATGGATGCGACGTTCGAGCTCACCGACGCGATGCGCCGCAGGCTCGCCGGCATTCACGCCCGCAATGCCGACGGCTCGCTCACGCCGATGGATTTCGAGCTGCCGGCCAATCCGGAAATCCACATGGGCGGCCACGGGCTTTACGGCACAATCGGCGACTACATGCGCTTCATCCGGATGTGGCTCAATGACGGCGCCGGCGAGCATGGACGCGTCCTCAAGGCCGAGACGGTGCGGATGGCCGAGAAGAACCATCTCGGTAACAACAAGGTCACCGCGATCACGGGCGTGATCACCTCGCTCGCCAACGATGCCGAATTCTTCCCCGGCCAGTCGAAATCCTGGGCGCTGAGCTTCATGATCAATGACGAGCAGGCTCCGACCGGCCGTCCCGCCGGTGCGCTCGGCTGGGCTGGTCTTGCCAACCTGTTCTACTGGATCGATCGGCAGAACGGATTCGGCGGATTCTGGGCGACGCAGATCCTGCCGTTCGGCGATCCGACGTCGTTCGTGGGCTACATGAACTTGGAGACCGCGTTCTACGAATCCCTGAAACTGCGCAAGGCGGGTTAGTCCCGCCGCGCCAGTTCGACTGCCGGCCGATCAACAGCGCTGCTGAAGCTCGGGGAATACCATGCGCATGCAGGCGCCGCCGGACGGCGCCTGATCGACCTCGATGCGGCCGCCGTGCAGGCGCATGATGGTCTGCACCAGATCGAGGCCGAGCCCGGCGCCGCGGCCGCCCGGATGCAGGCGGCGGAACGGCTCCAGGATCTGCTGGCGTGCGTCGGGCTGAACGCCGTCGCCGTCGTCGCAGACCTCGATCCGTCCTGTTGTCGTCACTCGAACCAGGATCGCGCCGCGGCGCTGCCCGTGGTCGATGGCGTTCTGCACGAGGTTGGTGAGCGCCCGTTCGAGTGCGGTCTGGTCGCCGGTCACCACGATCGTCTCGCCCTCCTGCTCAAAGGACATGTCGTATCCCGCCGCGAAGGCGAGCGGCGCGAGGTCGAGCACGACCTGCCGCGCGACGCCGACGAGATTGACCGGGCCGAACGTGTCGGTGTGCTGATCGAGCCGTTGCAGGTCCAGCAGCTGACCGGCCATCACGCTGAGGCGGGTGGCGTCCTCGAGCAGGTGGGTCTTCTCCGGACCGGCCTGCAATGAGGCGACCCGTGTCGAGAGGATTGCGATCGGCGTGCGGAGCTCGTGCGCAGCGTCGGCGAGGAAGCGGCGATGGCGCTCGTAACCCTTGTCGAGCCGATCGAGCGCGGCATTGATGGCCTTCACCAGCGGTGTGATCTCGACCGGGACGTTGTCGAGCGGTAGCTGCACGCCGCGCTGGTCGATGTCGATGCGCTCGGCCTGCGCCGCGACCTGGGCGAGACCGTTCATGGCCCGGCGCACCACGAACGGTGTCGCGACCAGCGTCGCCAGCGTCATCAGCACGACGATCGGCAGGATCATGTTGAGGAACAGCAGCGGCGTGCTCTCCAGTGCGCGCCACATCGAGAGCTCGCCGTATGTGCCGGTCAGGATCTGGACCCGTCCCGCCGATGTGTCGACCCATTTGACGAGACCTGCGGGCCGCATGGCTTCCGCCGCGTTCCATTTGAGCCGCGCCTCGCTGACATGATCGAGCGCTGAGGCGATCGGCGCGAATTGCGTCGGCACTACGCCCTCGGACAGCTGGTGTCCTTCGGTGTCGCGGATGATGAACCAGAGGTCGGCGTGTCCGGCGCGCAATGCGGCCAGTTCCGGCGTTTGGCGCAGCGTCAGCCCACCCGCTTCGTCGCGGATGACGGCGTCCCGCAGCGTATCGAGCGTGCTGCCTTCGTACTCGCCGATCAAGAGCCCCGCCCGCAGCAGCCCGATCGCGGCGGCCCCGATCAGCAGAATCAGGAGGGTCAACGCGATCGCCTGCAGGCCCGCGAGGCGCCCGACCAGGCGCCAGGTGAGGGACCGTGGTCGCAGCACGCTCACGGTGTCTCCCGCAGCACATAGCCGAGGCCACGAACGCCGTTGATGGTGACGCCGGCGTCGGCCTCGGCGAGTCTGCGGCGCAGGCGCGACACGTGGCTATCCAGCGCATTGGGCTGCACGTCGTCGTCGAGGCCGTAGACCGCCTCCATCAGTGCGGAGCGCTGCACCATGCGTCCCATCCGATGCAGCAGCGCCTCGAGCACCAGCCGTTCGCGGCGCGGCATCTCCAGTGGACGGCCATCGACGTTGGCCCCGCGATGGGTGAAGTCGAACGACAGGCGTCCGATCCGCGCGGCGTGTTGCTGCACATTGGCGGGCCGGCGCAGCAGCGCCCGCAGCCGCGCCAGTAGCTCCTCGAACGCGAACGGCTTGCCGAGATAATCGTCGGCGCCGCTGTCGAGGCCCGAGATCCGATCCGCGAGCTCGCCGCGGGCGGTCAGCACCAGCACCGGCACGGTGTTGCCGCGCGCGCGCAATTTCGGAATCAGCGTCAACCCGTCGCCGTCGGGCAATTGCCGGTCGAGCACGATCGCGTCGTAGCTCCCCGCTGCGGCGATCGCCTCGGCTTCCAGGAGATCCGGCGCATGATCGACCAGCATGTCGTGCCGCGCGAGCGCCGCACGCAGCGCCGCGACCATGTCCGGCTGGTCCTCTACCAACAGCACCCGCATTCGTCGCGTTACCTCCGCACCGGTTCGTCGTTCGATCTGCCGGTTTTATGTCTCATTCATTGCGGCAACCTTGCGAGTTTGTCAGCTCAAATGCGTCGCCGACCGAAATTTCGTGCGTGCGCAGATTTGCGACAGGCTGACGCAAGCTTCGCATGGGACAGATGCGCGCCAGGGGCATCTGCAAAGCGAAAGATTACGTGAATGACCTTGCCTACCAACCTTTGCCGCGGTACCGGCGACGCGCTCATCATGCGGGAGCTCCAGCATGTCAGCCGCTGACATCCTGCCGTTCTTCCGCGCCTGGGTGCGCAATCCGCTGCGCGTTGCCGCAGTTGCGCCGTCCGGACCAGCCGTCGCGTCGCTCATGGCGCAAGAGATTACCGCAGACACCGGTCCGGTGATCGAGCTCGGTCCCGGCACGGGCGTCTTTACCGATGCCTTGCTTCGCCGCGGTGTGAGGCAGCGGGATCTGACGCTGGTGGAGTACGGCTCCGAATTCATCCCGTTGCTGCAGCGGCGCTTTCCAGGTGCGCGGGTGCTCTGGATGGATGCAGCCTGGCTGAAGCGGGAACGGCTGTTCGAAGGGGCGCCCGTCGGTGCGGTCGTGAGCGGCCTCGGGCTTCTCATCATGCCGCCCGAGAAGGTCACGGCGATCCTCGATGGTGCCTTCGGCTATCTCCGCCCCGACGGGGCGTTCTACCAGATCACCTATGGTCCGCGCTGCCCGGTCGCAGATGCGATCCTGGATCGCCTTGATCTGCAGGCGAGCTGTATCGGGCAGACATTTCGCAACCTGCCGCCGGCGTCCGTCTATCGGATCAGCCGCCGCTACCCCTACGCTTGATCGAGGCCGCGATGGACACGTCGAGCACGATCGCGATGTTTCTACATTTCGGCTTGGTGGGCGTTGGTTGCCTCGCCATCGCCGAGAAGTTCATTCCGCTGTTGCCGTCCTATGTGCTGCTGATGCTGCTCGGGCTGACGGTCCCCGACGGCACGACGCTTGCGAAGACCATCCTCGCGACCAGCGCTGGATCGGTGATCGGCGCGATCGGCTGGTACGGGCTAGGCCGGGCGCTCGGCTCGCGGCGCATCGAAGGATTGGTGACGCGCTACGGCAAGTTCGTGCTGCTGCGGCCATCGCTCTACCGACAGCTCACCGACGCCTATCGCGGCAATCATTTCTGGGTGACGTTGATCGGTCAGACCTTGCCCACCGTGCGGATCTATCTGGCGCTGCCCGCCGGTGTGCTGCGGCTGGAGCCGCGCGCCTTCGTGATGGCGACGGCGATCGGCACGGTGATCTGGAACATGCCGTTCCTGAGTCTCGGCTATGCGCTGCGCGGCAGCGGCCATGATCCGATCAGCCTCGGCTTCTGGGTGGTGGTGGTCCTGATCGCCGTGGAAGTCGCGCTCTTGCTGGGATTTCGGCTCTACAAGCGCTCGCCCGCATCGGGGAGCGTCGCGCCTCCGCTTGCGCTCCCCTCACGCTTGCCGGTGGAGGAGGGCGCATGAGAGCGCTGCTGCCTCGCTTGCTGCCAGTCGCAGCGGCAGCGGAGGCCATTGCCTGATGCGTGTGCTGGTGGCGACCGACGCCTGGCATCCGCAGATCAACGGCGTGGTGCGTTCGCTCGAATATCTCGCCAGCGAGGCGCCGTCGCTCGGCGCGGAGATCAGCTTCCTGACGCCGGCCGATTTCCGCACCGTGCCGTTGCCGGGCTATCCGGAGATCCGGCTGGCGCTGCCGTCGATCGGGCGCATCGCGCGGGCGGTCGCGGCCGCACGTCCGGACTCGGTGCACATCGCGACCGAAGGCCCGATCGGCTGGATCGCCCGTCATGTCTGCCGGACGCGGGGCTATCCCTTCACCACCAGCTATCACACCCGCTTTCCCGAATATCTCGCCGCACGGCTGCCGGTGCCCCTGCGCTGGAGCTACGCGGCGTTGCGCCGTTTCCACAATGGCGGTGACGGCGTCATGGTCGGCTCGCCATCGCTCGAGCAGGCGCTGAAGGCGCATGGCTTCCGCAAGCTGATGCCGTGGTCGCGTGGCGTCGATGCCGAGCTGTTCTGCCCTCGTGCGGAACGGCCGCTGGCTTTCCCGACGCCGGTATTCCTCTATGTCGGCCGCGTCGCGGTCGAGAAGAACCTCGATGCATTTCTCGGTCTCGATCTGCCGGGCTCGAAAGTCGTGGTCGGGGATGGGCCGCTGCGCAGCAGCCTGCAAGCCCGGTTTCCGCACGTGCGCTTCCTCGGCACACGGACCGGCCGGGCGCTCGCCGACGCCTATGCGTCGGCCGATGTCATGGTGTTTCCAAGCCTGACCGATACGTTCGGAATGGTGATCCTCGAAGCACTGGCCAGCGGCTTGCCGGTCGCAGCCTATCCGGTGATGGGACCGCTCGACGTCATCGGCCAGTCGGGCTGCGGGTGTCTCGATCACGATCTGCGCCGGGCCGCGCTCGGCGCGCTGCAGGTGCCGCGCGAGAAATGCCGCGCCCACGCACTCACCTTTACCTGGCAGGAAAGCGTGCGGCAGTTCCTCGACAATATCGGGCGGGCGCACGCCGCGCCGGCGCGCGCAATCGTCGGCGGAGCGATTACAGGATGATTAGCTGCCCAGCAGCTCCGTGATCAGCCCGGCCGCCTTGATCCCGGTGCCGCTGATGATGACGACAGTGCGCTCCGCCGGCCGGATCGCGCCGCGCGCCTTCAGCACGTCGAGCGCGGCCGCCGCCGAGGCCGAGGTCGGCTCGACGAACAGGCCGGTCAACGCCAGCCGCTTCAATGCGGCGACGATGCCGTCTTCGGGTATAGCGACCGTGCCGCCGCCGCTCTCCTTCAGCGCCGCGATCATCTGCTTCAGCCGCAGCGGATGCTTGATCGCGGTGCCCTCGGCGATGGTCTTGCGGACCGCGCGATCGATCGGCGTGTCGACGCCGGCGGCGAAGCTGGCATCGACTGGCGAGCAGTTGAGCGGCTGCGCCGCGAACAGGCGCGGCAGCTTCTTGATCTGCCCGGCAGCCAGCAGTTCCTTGAAGCCGATATAGCAGCCGAGCAGGCTGCTGCCGGCGCCGACCGGCATGATCACATTGTCGGGCGCGGTGAAACCGGAATCTTCCCAGATCTCGTAGGCCAGCGACTTGGTGCCTTGCAGGAAGAACGGCTGCCAATTGTGGCTGGAGTAGAAGATCTGCTTCGACTGCCGGATCGCTTCCGCTTCCGATTCCTCGCGCGGCCCTTCGACCAGTTGCACCTCGGCGCCGAAGGCGTGCATCTGCGCGACCTTCATCGGCGACGTCGTCGCCGGCGCCAGGATCCTGACCCGCATGCCACCCGCGGCGCCATAGGCCGAGACGGACGCGCCGCCATTGCCGGACGAGTCCTCCAGCACGGCATCGACGCCGAGCTGGCGCAGGAACGAAAGCATCACCGTGGTGCCGCGATCCTTGAAGCTTGCGGTCGGATTGAACCATTCGAGCTTGAAATGCGGCCGCAGGTCGTCCCATTCCTTCTCGACCGCCGGCGTGCAGCCCTCGCCCATCGTGATCGGCTGCTTGATCTCGACCGGCAGCGCCGCGCGGTAGCGCCACAGCGATCGCGTCCCGCGCTCGATGTCGTCGCGGGAGATGCCGGGCAGCGGGGTGATCAGCAGCGGCTTGCCCTCGTCGGAGCACCAGCGCGGCATCTCCAGCGGATAGAGTTTTCCGTTGAGCGGATCGATGTAGCTGGGTGAAGGCATCTCTATTCAGTCCTCAAGGCGCGGTCCGGCCGGACACGCTGCGACCGAGCACGAAAGCCGGCAGGGTCGCAAGGGTGTCACGAACCATGATCGGGGCGGGCGCCCCTTCCGGCGGGTTCATTCCGGCCCGATTATGCCACCAAGTCGGCAAGTGCACACGCGCCGTGCCGAACAAATCATAGGCCGATCCCGCGACGAACAGGCATCGGTCGGCCGGCAGCGGCAGTTCGTCGAGCGCGAGCTGATAGGGTTGCGGCTGCGGCTTGTAATAGCCGGCACGCTCGGCCGTCACGAACACGGTGAGAGGGACGCCGAGGCGATCGGCGGCGGTGCGGCCGAGCCGCTCCGAGCAGTTGGTCACGACGCCGAGCGCGACACCGGCCTGGTGCAGCGTTTGCAGGACATCGCGGGCCTCGGGCCAGGGATCGAGCTCCGCATAGCGCGCGCCGAGCTCCGCCGCCCGTTCGAACGGCAGCCCGACATTGCGTGCGGCCTCGCCGACCAGATCCTCATAGGGTCGATAGCGTCCGGTGGCGTAGGTGTTCTTGAGATATTCGGCCCGCCAGCGCAGCCCGGCCTCGTCGGAGCCCGCGACTTTGTTCCAGAGTGTCCAGCTGTCGAGCAGCGCGGTCAGCAGATCGAACAGAACGGCGTCATAGGCCCGGGTCATATGCTGCGCTCCGTCTCCTACCATCCGCGAAACCGCTCCCATTGCCTGACTGTGTCGGAGCCGGCGGCAATGACATGATAACGGTCGTGCTGGGCTCCCGTGGCACAGGCGTGGTTCGGCAGGATCCGCACCTTGGCGCCGACCGGTAGCGTCAGCTGCGGCGCGGTGCTGCCGGGACGCAGCGCGATGATGCCGTGCTCCTGATTGGTTTCGGTCACGATCAAATCCGGATAGGGCCGGCCGTCGACGTCGCAGACGATGCCGTAACCCTGGTCGATCGGCTGCTTCGCGGTGCCGCGATCGCGCGACAGCGCCATCCAGCCGGCGTCGATGAAGGTCCAGCCGCGATCGGCGCGATGACCGATCACGGTCGCGAGCACCGACAGCGCGATGTCCTCGACCGCGCAGACCCCGATTCCCGCCATGACCAGGTCGAACATCACGAAGACGCCGGCGCGCACCTCGGTGACGCCGTCGAGCCGGCGCGCGAAATGCGCCGTCGGCGTCGAGCCGACGCTGACCACGGGGCAGGGCAATCCGGCCGAACGCAACGCCTCGGCGCAGGCGACCGCGGCGGCGCGCTCCTGCTCGGCCGCCTGCTCGAGCGCCGCTACGCTGCGGCAGGAATAGGATTCACCGGCATGCGCCATGACGCCGCGCAGTTCGGCGCCGCCTTGATGCAGCGCGCGGCCGATCTCGACCAGCAGCGGGTCGTTGGCGCCGACGCCGGCGCGGTGGCCGTCGCAATCGATCTCGATCAGCACGGGAATGCGGTCGTTCGTCCGGCGCGCCGTCGTGGCGACGGCGGTGGCTTGCTCCAAGCCGTCGAGCACCACCGTGAGGTCCACGCCCTGCCGCCGCAGTGCGGCGACGCGGTCGAGTTTCTGTGGTGCGATGCCGACGGCATAGAGGATGTCCTTGACGCCTGCCGCGGCAAACATCTCGGCCTCCTGCAGGGTCGAGACCGCAGCCGGGCCGCTTGGGCCGTCCATCACGGCGCGCGCTGCGGGAATCGATTTCGCGGTCTTCAGATGCGGGCGCAGCGGCACACCGAGCCGCGCCAGCCGCGTCTTGAGGCGTGCAATGTTGTGCAGCATCCGGTCCTCGTCGAGGACGAGGCAGGGCGTCTCGATCCCGGCGAGTGGATGCGTTGTGGTCGGAATAAGGGTTGATGACATGCGGCGAGAGTAGCGGTTTTCATGCTAAGCGCAATTTACCGAAGGTCATTCCTATATTAAGCCTGAACTTAATGATCTCGACCGACGATATCCGCTTCTTCATGGCCATCGCTGCGGCCCGGTCGCTGGCGGCCGCGGCGCGGGCGCTCGACGTGACGCCATCGGCGGTCTCGCAGCGGCTGCAGAGCCTCGAGCAGCGGCTCGGCGTTCAACTGGTCAGCCGTTCGGCCCGGCGGCTGACGCTGACCGATGAGGGCGAGCTGCTGGTGCAGCGCGGCGGCGCATTGCTCGACGAGGCGACGGAGTTGACCGAAGCGCTGCAGGCGCGTCGCGGAACCATTTCAGGCCATCTGAAGATTCTCGCACCGCTCGGCTTCGGGCGCCGCTACGTGGCGCCTGTTGTCGCTGCCTTCCGGTCACGCCATCCCGACGTGTCGGTCGAGCTCGAGCTGTCCGATCGGCCGGCGCGTGCGGCCGCGGGCGCGTGGGACGTCATGATCCACATCGGCGCGCTGAAGGATTCCTCGCTTCGCTTGCTGCGTCTTGCGCCGAACGAGCGCATCCTCTGCGCCTCGCCGGCCTATCTGAAGCGCCGCGGCATGCCGGCTACGCCGCAGGATTTGCGTGGGCATCAATGCGTCGCGTTACGTGAGAACGAGGAGGACGTGACGCTCTGGCGGTTCTCCCGCAAGCGCGCCGCCTCTGAGCCTGACGTCATCAGGATCGAGCCGATGCTGTCGAGCAATGACGGCGAGGTCGTGAAGGCGTGGGCGCTGGCCGATCTCGGCCTGATCGTGCGGTCGGAGTGGGATGTCGCCGAGGATATCGGCCGCGGCCGGCTGGTCCGCGTCCTGCCGAATTATCACCTGCCGCCGGCCGACATCGTCGCGTTACTCAATCCCGGCCGCGGTGGGCGGGCGAGGCGCACGCAGGCTTTCTTGGAGCACCTGCGCGCCGCGCTTTCGCCGCCGCCATGGCGCAGCAGGCTGCGATGACAAACGGCGCTAGCACTTACGCCGCGCCGGCCTGCTTGCTGAGATAGTTCTTTGCAAAGTCGAGATACCAGTCGAGGCATCCGGGATTGGCCATCGCGTCTCGGTTGATCACCTTCTCGATCGCGTGGCCGAGCAGCAGCTTCTTGACCGGCAGCTCCTGCTTCTTGCCGGACAGCGTGCGCGGAATTTCCGCCACCGCGAAGATGTCGTTGGGCAGGAAGCGGCGCGACAGCCCGGCTTCCACCGCCTTGTTGATCTTCGCCCTCATCGCGGCATCCAGCGCAACGCCGTCGCGCAGCACCACGAACAGCGGCATGTAGCTGTCGCGGCCGAGATATTCGAGGTCGACGACCAGCGAATCCAGCACCTCCGGCAGCGCCTCGATCGCCGAATAGAGCTCACTGGTGCCCATCCGCAAGCCATGGCGGTTGATGGTGGCATCGCTGCGGCCGTAGATCACGCAGGAGCCGTCGGGATCGATCTTGAGCCAGTCGCCATGCCGCCACACCGGGCCGCGGCCGCTTCCGTCGAAATTGTCGGGATAGGTCTCGAAGTAACTGGAGAGATAGCGCGCATTGCCGGGATCGTTCCAGAACCGCAGCGGCATCGAGGGCAGCGGCTCGGTGCAGACCAGCTCGCCGACCTCGTCGATCACCGCGCGGCCCTGCTCGTCGAACGCCTCCACCGCGCAGCCGAGCAGGCGGCATTGCATGACGCCCGGCGTCTGCGGCAATTCGCGATTGCCGCCGATGAAGGCGCCGGCGAAATCGGTGCCGCCGGAAATATTGGCCCACCACATCTCGGCCTGCGCGGCGTTGCCGTTGCGCTTCGATAGCGCGGCGAAGCGTTCGTTGAACCAGGCTTGCGTGTCGGCGGAGAGCGGCGAGCCGGTCGAGCCGAGCGTGCGCAGGCCCGAGAGGTCGCCGACGGCGGCAAGGTCGATCTCGGCCTTGGTGCAGTTGGCGAAGAACGCCGCACCGGCACCGAAGAAGGTCGCCTTGGCGTCGGCGACGAAGCGCCACAGCGTGGTCCAGTCCGGCTTGTCCTTGGTGCCGCCGGGGCTGCCGTCGAAAATGCAGCAGGTGGTGCCGTTGAGCAGGCCGTTGGTCTGGCAATTCCACATGATCCAGCCGGTCGACGAGTACCAGTGGAAGCGTTCGCCGAACGAATTCGGATGGTAGCTGCACCCGACGTCGTTGTGCAGCGTCGACAGCGGCAGCGCCACCACGATGATGCCGCCATGGCTGTGCAGGATCGGCTTCGGCAATCCCGTGGTGCCCGAGGAATAGACGATCCAGAGCGGATGATCGAACGGCAGCCATTCCGGCTCGAAGGCGTCGATCTCGGCATTCTGGCCCGCGAGGATGGACGACAATCGTGTTTCGGACGGAGCGGCGTCGCTGTGCAGGATGACGTGCTCAACCGTCGTCAGCGCGCGCCGCAGCTCCTCGATCACGCTTTGCCGGTCGTGGCGACGGCCCGCGTAGGTCACGGCATCGCAGGCGATGAGCACTTTGGGCTCGATCTGCTTGAAGCGGTCGATCACCGCGGGCGCCGCCATGTCGGGCGCGCAGACGCTCCAAATCGCACCCAGACTCGCGGTCGCGAGGAAGGCGATGATCGTCTCCGGGATGTTCGGCAGGTAGGCCGCGACCCGGTCGCCGGCGCGGACGCCGTTGGCCTTCAGATGCAGCGCCAGCGCCGCCGATTTGCGCCGCAGCTCGGGCCAGCTCGTCTCCGACAGCTTGCCGTCCTCGCCGCTTGAGATCAGGGCCGGCAGCCCTGCGGCATGCGCCGGTTCAACGTGACGGAAGACCTGGCGGGCATAATTCACCGAGGCGCCGGGAAACCACGCCGCGCCTGGCATCTTGCGCTCGGCCAGCACCGCGGAATGCGGTGTCGGCGAGCGCAGGTCGAAATAATCCCAGACGCTTTGCCAGAATCCGTCGATATCGGTGACCGACCAGCGCCGCATTGCCTCGAAATCCGCAAATTCGAGGCCGCGCGTCTGCTGCAGCCATTGCCGGTAAAGGGCCATTTGCGGGACGTAAGGTGCGGTCATGAGCGGTTTCCGACGTTTCTTGTGCTGCGCATGCGCGATCGGGCATGCCGGCGTCTCTTAACATAGGGATGCGAGCGCGGCGAACGAAGTGGCACCGCGGCCTGCGTCATATTCTTACCGCCACCGCAGCGTGCTATTCCGTCGGTACGGGCTGATTCCAGGCCTGTCGGATAGGAGCGGCCATGTCTGTCGGCGAACTCTTCATCCTCGGCTTTTACGGCAAGGTCATTCCGCCCTGGCTGAGGCAGTTCGCCGCGCAATTCGGGCTCGGCGGAGTGATCCTGTTCGACTACTCGTGTCAGACCCGGCAATACGACAACAACATCGCTTCGCCTGCGCAGGTGCAGTCGCTGTGCGCGGAGATCGCAGGCCTGCCGTCACAGCCGCTGGTCTTCATCGACCAGGAGGGGGGCCTGGTGCGCCGGCTCAAGGAAGGCCTGGGCTTTCAGCCGCTGCCGAGCGCCAAGGATTTTAATCGGCTCGCCACTGCCGAGAAGCAGACGATCCTGGCCGCGAGCTATGGCGAGCTGCGCCGGCTCGGCATCCGCTACAATTTCGCGCCCGTCATCGACGTCGATTTCAATCCCGATAATCCCAACATCGGCAAGATCAAGCGGTCCTATTCGTCTGAGATCGCCGAGGTCGAGGCCAACGCTCGCCTGGTCGACGCCGCGGCGCGGCAAGCTGGCGTGGGGCTTTGCCTGAAGCACTATCCGGGAATCGGCGGCGCGGCCGTCGATTCCCATCTGGAGTTCATGGATATTTCCGACGCGCTGCGGCCGGAGCAGGAGGAGCTGTTCTATGCGCTGGCGCCGCAAATCCATGGCGATGCGGTGTTGGTCAGCCACGCCATCGTCCGCCAGTGGGACGCGCAGCATCCGATGACATTGTCGCCGGCCGGGATCGGCCGGCTTCGCCGCCGCCTGCCCGAGACGCTGCTGATCACCGACGACATGCAGATGCAGGGATTGCAGAAGGCGCTCGGCACCAGCGCGGCCAGCTTGCAAGCGATCGCCGCCGGCATGGACATGATCTGCATCGGCAACAATCTGTTCGACCAGGAGCAGGCGATGGCGGGCATCGCCGCGGCGGTCGTGGGTGCAGTGCAGAAGGGATCACTGGATCAGGCCGCGGTGCAGCGCTCCATAGCGCGGGTGCACAAGCGCAAGGCGCTGCTCGCCTGATCGCGTTGAACCAATTTTTGCGCCGGGCGACCACAAGGAGCGGAACCAAATTTCATTACCGTGATTTAACAATGACGCTCATCGGGGCTAACAACCATGAAGATGCTCAAGCGTCTCTTCCGATTGACCTGGCTACGCCGCGACGCACGCAGCTCAGCCGATGTCCCGCCTGCCTCCATTGATCCCGACGAATTCACCCGCCTGCTGTGCAGCGGGCGTGCCGAGGATTTGCGGATCCTGGCGAAGCGGCTGAGTCAACGCTCGCGCGCCCATGCCTAGAGCATGATCCGGAAAAGTGCGAAGCAGTTTTCCGGAAAGAGCCGGCTCTGACTAACCAGAACCGGAAAGTCTGGCGCGCGCCGTGGGTTTCGCTCGGCTCTCGACGCGATGTGTTACTGCTTCGCCTTTTCGTGATTGCCGATCCCGACCGCCTTATAGTCGTAGGTCGGGTAGAATTCGGTGTGATAGGCGCCCCAGGCACTGTTCTCGATGACGCGGTTGACTTCGCGCAGCCGCGAAGCCGGCAGCCGCAATGTCACCACCTGGCCGACACCCATCATCACATACCAGCTGACGACCTCGACGCCTTCGGGCGGAAACGCCTTGTAGAAGCCCTGCCGCTCGAGCTGCGCGTTGAGTTCGCTGAGCGGGCGTGACTGATCATGCTTGAAGAAGATCGTGATCATGATCGCGTTGTCTGACGTCGGTGCGGCACTGCTGGTCGTTGCGGTCTGGGCCCGCGCGCCGGCGCCGAGCATCAATGCAGCAGCAAGCGCTGTGATCGCCATCCAGGATCGGTGTCGCCCGTTTCGCCCTCGCTTCATGGCCCCACTCTTTTTGTTGTTGGTCGAGAGACGGCGATCATCGCGGCGCGTGCCGGGGCTGTAAATTGACATTCACCTGAGCGGATGCCCGCCCGATGCTCCCTTGCTGTTCCCTTCCTGCTTACTGGCCGCCCTTGGGCCGATGTGAACCGTCTCATATGTGCGTGCTCAAGCGTGCGGTAAGGCGATGCCATCCCGATGCCCAGAGGGATGATCGATATGACGACCCGGCGAATGGCGTATTGGTGGTTCAGGTTCGTTCTTTCGGGGCGGTTCCTGCAGAAGTTCTTTCGGCTCCGGCGCCCGTGACGTCAGCTCCGCGGCCGCGGCTCGCAGCCGGTTCACCCGCGCCCACTGCGACGGGACACGGGCGGCCGAACGATAATGGTTACGTCGGTCTGTGAAGCCGCCAAGAGCCGGTCGGGCCCTGCGTCCCGTAAGAATACTGTCATTCGACTCAAATATGCGAGATTCGTTGCCAAATCAGCGGTAATCTGCGCCTCCTTGTCAGGTCGGGGCCCGAGGTCACAGTTGCGTCACCCGTAGTTCTACGGAGTCCCGTGTTAACGCGGCCACAAGTTCACCTTCGGTAAACCATACTTATGACGCAACATGACAATCGAGCCGAGGCGCGCCTCCCGACATGGATGGGTGGAACCGCGACGCTCGAGACCCAGTCGGCCGAACTCCAGGGTGTTGCTGCACCGCGACCACAGGTCACCTCGGACGCCGGTGCCGCGATTGTCCGGCAGTTCAACGGGCCCGTGACGGCGCTGCTGCTCTATATGAATGAGCTCAAACAGCACAGCCAGCAATTCGCGCACGCGCCCGGCAACGGCGTCTATCTGCGTCAGGTAATCGAGAACGCGCTCGAGCAGACCGAACGGGTGTCTGCGATGCTGAAGCAGATTTCCGATCTCTATCCGAATGCCGTTCCGGTCACCGACCTCAAGCCGCAGGGCGACGACAAGACGGTAGGCGTGCGATCGCCCGAAATCATGTTCGCGCCGGAAGCCGGTCGCAAGCCATTGACCAAGCGCGAGCGTGAAGTGCTCAGCCTGATCAGCGATGGCTATTCCAACAAGCAGGGCGCGTTGCGGATGAACATCAGCCCGCGCACGTTCGAGAGTCATCGCGCCGAAGCGATGCGCAAGCTCGGGGCGCGCAACACCGCGGATCTGGTCCGCAAGGCATTGCTGCATTCCGCCTGAGCCGTGAAGCCGGCTCGGCAGAACCTGGTCCGTCAGAACCCGTTCTCAGAAATCGTCTTTCGTAGCGAAGCACAGGCGCGGCGCGAACCGCCCGGCGGGGACGGCCACCTTCGGCTCCTCCGGAACGATCGTGACCACCCATGCCGCGGTTGCGCCCGATCTGCTTTCGACGATCGCGCGCACGCGTCCGGTGACGGTCGCGCCGGCCGACCGGACGGTGGCGGTTCGGCCGTTGAACTGGGCCATGCGGAAGCGCCGGGCTTCCTTCCGGTCGGTCGTCTCGTAAGTGAACATCGGCTCCCCCGTGCGTCCACGCAATTGTGGGGAATCAGCGTTATCCGACGGTGAAAATCGCACGCCGTAGAAGTACGGCTCAGGCTTCGGATCAGGCCCTAGCCGCCGACCTCTTGGCAACTCAGCAGTCCCGCATACTGCGCCTTGACTGTGGCGTAGCATTCGCATGCGGTCCGGCTCAGGCCGTCCGCATTGGTGATCTCGATGTGCCCGCGGCTGTAGTGGATGAAATTCGCCTGCTGCAAAGTATGCGCGACCAGCGACACGCTGTTGCGGCGGGCGCCGATCATCTGCGCCATCGCCTCCTGCGTTAGAACGATCTTGTTGCTGCCGGAGAGGTCGCGCGTCTGCAGCAGGCATCGCGCCAACCTCGATTCCACGGTGTGCACGGCGTTGCACCCGGCGGTCTGCTGGATCTGGGCATAGACGGCGAGGCCATGTCGAATCAGCATCGCGCGCAGCGTCGGGCTCAGCGCGGCGGCCGCCCGCAAGGCTTTAACCTCGATCGTGGAGGTCACGCCCGGCACCAGGGCCACGGCGCTGCTCAGCGTGGGAGCCTCACCAAGCCCCGCGAATGCACCATAGATGCTGTCGCGGCCGACCATCGCGACCTGGACGCGCTCGCCTCGGCCGAGCTTGACCACCAGCGAGATCACGCCCTTGTGCGGCATATAAGTCAGCTGGAGCAACTCGTCGGCCTCGACCAGCACCGAATCGGCGGCGAGCTCGATGGTCCGCAGATGTGGCCGCATCAGCTCGAAATCGTTCGCGGACAGCGACGACAGGAATCCGTTGGGTGATCGCGGAATCTTATCCAAAGCGACCTCCTGCCTGTCGGCGAAGCTTGTCTCTGGTCACCAGGGTAGATGCGTGCAGCCGGACGTCATTGCAACTTATTCTGGCACGTCTCGGTTCCAATGGAAACACATCTTGGTTCCATTAGGAATATGCCAATCGCCGCAGGCGGCGCTATCCGCGGCTGGAATCATCCGGTCCGATCAATTGCTCGGCATGCGCCTTGACGGTCGCATAACATTCGCACGCCGCCTTCCGCAGACCATCGATATCGATGATTTCGATATGACCGCGGCTGTAACGCAGGATGCCGGCCTGCTGGAACCCATGCGCGACGATCGAGACCGCATTGCGCCGGACGCCGATCATCTGGGCCAGCATCTCCTGGGTCAGCGGCAATGCCTCGCTGCCGCACAGATCGCGCGCGCGCAGCAGCCAGCGTGACAGCCGTGCCTCGACCGGATGCGAGACGTTGCAGGCCACCGATTGCTGCGTCTGCGCCATCAGCGCCTGCTCGTAGAGCGCGACCAGGGTCCGGAAATCCGCGCTGTGACCGGCCGCCTCGCGGAAGTCCTCCGCCCTCAGCATCGAGGCCGTACCCGGGACCACGACGATCGCGTCGGCGAGCAGCGGCCGGTCATGCATGGCGGCGGACGCGCCGACGACGCCATCGCGACCGATGGTTGCAATCTCAACAGATTGCCCGTCGGACAGATTGACCATCATCGAGACCACGCCGCTGTGCGGGAAGTAAACCCGTTGCACCGGTGCCCCGGCTTCGGCGAGCACCGCTTCCTTGGTCAGGTCGACGGTTTCGAGAAAAGGATGAAGTTGCGCGTACTCCGTGGAGAGAAGTGCTTGCAACAGACGATTGGGCGGAGGTGATACCGCAGACATTAGAACTCCTGCCGAGGGCGGGAGCACTACGGTCTCGCTTCACCTACTCTTGGCGTGTGGTCAGCGAACATAGCTTGCCTGTCCAATAGCACAAGGGTTGTGGTGCGAACCTTATACCCTCTAGGGGGCAGACGGTCGGCGTCGCGTCGGCCTGCGCGGCAGTCACTGTCGATTCGAACCGCACGCACCGCGAGCGACAAGGTTGCGGCATTGTCTCGCATTTATTGATTTCCATTAACTCTCATGCGTGGCGGGCCGTAGGTCGCCGCGATTGCGATTCCTGGTTTTTGTGCGCCTGACCGGCGGCGGCGGGATGCCGCAAGTCGCGCAAATGCGAGGACAAATTCGCCGCCGCGAGATTGATCCGGCCGTGGACATGCGCCGCTCGGCGCAGCGTCTGCATCGTTAGGCCGTAGAATCACCGGCAAGGCCGTTCTGGGTATTTGTACGGAGCGGCCCTTTAACGAACGGGTAGCGCGGACGGACCAGTGTGGCACCGGTCGCCGTGTGAAATTTACGGCGTCGCGTCAATCGTGTTCATCCAGAAGGGTATCAGTATGTCCGGCATCGTCCTCTCGGCATCGGTCCGTCAAAATCTGCTTTCGCTGCAGTCGACGGCCGACCTGCTCGCCACCACGCAGAACCGCTTGTCCACCGGCAAGAAGGTCAACACTGCTCTCGACAATCCGACCAACTTCTTCACGGCGCAGTCGCTCGACAACCGCGCCAGCGACATCAACAACCTGTTGGATGGCATCGGCAACGGCGTGCAGGTGCTGCAGGCCGCCAACACCGGCATCACCTCGCTGCAGAAGCTCGTCGACAGCGCCAAGTCGGTCGCCAACCAGGCCCTGCAGGCTGCGGTCGGTTATTCCGCGAAGTCGCAGGTGACGACCGCCGTGATCACCGGCGCGACCACCGACGACATCCGTGGCACCGCCACCTACAGCAACGCCATCCTCGCCGGCACGGCCGTCAACAACAACCTCACGACGCCGGCGCCGATCACGACCGCGACCAAACTCGTCAGCGCGACCAACGCTGATACCCTGGCGACGACCCCGACCGGTACGATCAGTGTCAACGGCAAGTCGATCACGTTCTCGACCTCGCAGACCACGTCGACGACCGACTCGTCCGGCAACGTCACGCTGGGCACCGGCGCCGGCAGCAACCTGACGGTCGGCGACCTGCTCACCGCGATCGACGGCATCACCGGCGCGACCACTGCCTCCACCATCACGGCGGGCGCACTCCAGATCAGCACCGGCGTCAACCAGGATCTCAACATCTCCGGCTCGGGGCTGGCCGCGTTCGGCCTGACCGCCACGACCAAGGCACGTACCGTGGCGACGCCGTCGCCGCTGGATGGCTTGACGCTGACGATCGGCGCGACTGGCAATGGCACCGCGACCAACATCACGTTCGGTAGCGGCGCAGGCCAGGTGAAGTCGCTCAACGATCTGAACAACGCATTGTCGGCCAACAACCTGCAGGCGTCGCTCAGCGCAGGCGGTGCGCTCACCATCAGCACCACCAACGATGCTGCGTCCTCGACCATCGGCACCATCGGTGGCACGGCAGCCGCGTCGGGCAAGCTGTTCAACGGCCTCGCGGGCAGCGCCCCGGTGCAGGATCCGGGTGGGCTGTCGAACCGCGCCAACCTGGTCAACCAGTACAACAACATCCTGGATCAGATCACCACGACCGCCCAGGACGCGTCGTACAACGGCATCAACCTGCTCAATGGCGATCAGCTCAAGCTGACCTTCAACGAGACGGGCTCCTCGACGCTGAAGATCCAGGGCGTGACCTTCGATGCCTCCGGCCTCAACCTCACCAAGCTGACCGCCGGCACGGACTTCATCGACAACGCTTCGGCCAACGCCACGCTGAAGACGCTCAACAGCGCGAGCGGCCTGCTGCGCACCCAGGCTTCGACCCTCGGTTCGAACCTGTCGATCGTGCAGATCCGCCAGGACTTCTCGAAGAACCTGATCAACGTGCTGCAGACCGGCTCGTCCAACCTGACGCTGGCCGACACCAACGAGGAAGCGGCCAACAGCCAGGCGCTGTCGACCCGCCAGTCGATCGCGGTGTCCGCGCTGGCTCTGGCCAACCAGTCGCAGCAGAGCGTTCTGCAGCTGCTCCGCTAAGCGTAGCCGCGACAGACATCGAATATCGAGGCGGCGGAGGAAACTCCGCCGCCTTTGCTTTAGGCGCGCTTAACCATCCCGCGAGGTTCAACCAGCGGGCGATCACGTCTTGATGCCGGCGAATGTCGGCGCCGCGAATGTTTCGCTTGGCTTAGCGAGGCCGTGATTCCCTTTGATTCAAATTGCGATGGCCGGTGGAACGGGCTCTTTCCCGTCCGGGTGGTAAGGGCCTGTCCTGGTGAGACTGGTCGTGATGTCGTGATGCATCGTCGCTTGAAGCGCTTCATCGTCCGTATTTGCACGGACGGCGAAATTAACGTCGCTGTGAAGCCGCCCAAGTTATCGATGCGAGGCGAGCGTTCCGTAGCACCTTGAGGGGACCTATCCATGGACGATCTGTTGCGCGAGTTCCTGACGGAGAGCAGCGAGAGCCTGGATACGGTCGACAACCAGCTGGTGCAGTTCGAGCAGGATCCGAACAACGCGAAGATCCTGGATAACATTTTCCGCCTTGTGCACACCATCAAGGGGACCTGCGGCTTCCTCGGGCTGCCGCGGCTGGAAGCGCTGGCGCATGCCGGCGAGACCCTGATGGGCAAATTCCGCGACGGCATGCCGGTGAAGGCCGAAGCCGTGACGCTGATCCTGTCCTCGATCGACCGCATCAAGGAGATTTTGGGCGGGCTCGAGGCGACCGAGGCCGAGCCGGAGGGTAACGACCGCGACTTGATCGATCAGCTCGAAGCGATGGTCGAACGCGGCATGGCCGCGATGGCCGCGGGTGAGGTTGCTGAAGAGGACGTGCCGGTGGTCGAGGCGCCGTCCGTGCAGGCGGCAATGACCGAAGGCACGCTGGTGGTGCAGACGCTGGAGCGACCCTTGCGTCCGGGCGAGGTCTCGCTCGACGAGCTCGAGCGCGCCTTCCGCGAGACCGAGACCGACGTGGCCCCGCCGGCACCCGCACCAGCGCCTGCCGCAAAGCCAGTCGCCGCAGCGCCCGCTGCCGCAGCCGAGCCCGCTGAAGCCGCAAAGAAGCCGACCCGCAAGGCCGCCGCCGAGACCGATGTCCAGGAAGGCGACAAGATCGCCAACCAGTCGATCCGGGTCAATGTCGACACCCTCGAACACCTGATGACCATGGTCTCCGAGCTGGTCTTGACCCGCAACCAGCTCTTGGAGATCTCCCGCCGCAACGAGGATACCGAGTTCAAGGTGCCGCTGCAGCGGCTCTCCAACGTCACCGCCGAGCTGCAGGAAGGCGTCATGAAGACGCGGAT
>NZ_JAFCKF010000007.1 GCF_018130545.1 Bradyrhizobium tropiciagri
CGGGAAATGGTCGGTGAGGAAGCCGCCGCCATTCTGCTTGGAGAAGAAGCCGTTGAAGCCCCACAGGCTCTCCTTCAGGGGACCAACGTCGAGCAGGTCCACGACCAGGAGGTCGCCGGGCTCGGCGCCCTTGACACCGATCGGGCCAGACAGAAAGTGCACGATCGAGAGATCGATGTCGCGCACGTCGTCGGCGGAATCGTTGTTCTTGATGAAGCCGCCGGTCCAGTCGACGGTCTCGATGATGAAGTCGTCACCGGGGCTAACCCACTCGACAATCGGAACCTCCGGATGCCAGCGGTTGTGAATCTTGTCGTTTTCATAAGCCGACTTGGTGAGATCGACCTTGATCAGTGTGTCTGTCATTGAGTGCATCCCTGCTTGGTTAATGACGTGGAATGAGCTGGCGACTGGGCGCTGCCGGCCTAATTTCTCTTCAATGCCTCGATTGGGGCCCCTAGTAGACGTCCTGCTGGTAGCGGCCTCGTTTCTTTAGATCGGCGACGAATGCTATGGCGTCGTCCGTGCTGCGTTTTCCGAACTCAGCGACAATTTCGACGAGCGCTCGCTCAACGTCTTTCGCCATACGTTTAGCGTCGCCGCAGACGTAGAAATGCGCTCCGTCCGCCAACCATGACCACACCTCCTGTCCCGACTGGCGCATGCGGTCCTGCACGTAGAATTTTTGATCGCTATCGCGCGACCACGCTAACGACAGACGCGTCAGCAGGCCCTTCGACCGCATGGCCTTAAGCTCGTCGGAATAGAAGAAATCCAAGTCGCTTCGTTGATGACCAAAGAACAGCCAGTTGCGTCCAGATGCGCCCAGCGCGCCGCGCTCCTGAAGAAACGCGCGGAACGGCGCTACACCCGTTCCAGGTCCAACCATGATAATTGGGAGATTTGGATCCGCAGGCAGGGCGAATCCATGCGCCTTTTGAACATAGATCGGCAGCTTCTCTCCGGACTGTATGCGTTCGGCCAGGTATGTCGAAGCGGCACCGAGCCGACGGCGCTTACCGGCTTCGTATCGGACAACATCGACCGTGAGCGACACCTTGGCCGGCGAGGCCCTATACGAAGACGAAATCGAATAGAGCCTTGGCTGCAGAGGCTCGAGCGCCTCAACAAACGCCTCTGGATCAGGTCTGGCTTTGCTAAATTTCTCGAGGGCCGCCAGCACATCGAGCGATGCCGCATCCCCGTCGGGATCTTCACCGGATGCCAGCGCCCTCGCCTTTTGACGCGCTGTCCCACCTATAATGTATGACAGCAATTGGAAGAGCGTATCGGGTGCCGGCGATAGCGATACGCGCTCCGTAAGGATGGTCTTCAGGGCCACCTCGCCAATGACGTGGTCAGGGCTCGCGCCGAGCGCGGCGATCACATCGCCGACGAGAATGGGATCGTTCTTCGGAAACACTCCCAAAGAATCTCCCACCTCATAGTCGAGTTCTGTATCGGTCAGATCGAAATCGAGATGCCAAGTCTCTTTCTCCGAGCCAGCCTTGTTGAGACGTAACCGTGAGAGAAACGCCGCCTCAACCGGGTTGTCGCGCGACCTGCCGCGTTCGCTTGTGCGAATCTCGGATACCGCGGGCACGACCTCAGCTGCGGGCTTGAGACCGGATGACGCGTCGCCTCCCAGTTCGGCGTACAGTGCCTTCAGCATCCTTGCGGTTTCTTTTCCGCCTGGAACGCAAAGATTGAGGCGCGCCTCCGATCGATTGGCGATAGCGTCTGCGTAGTCGCTGCAGTTGAAACCGCACTGGCCGCAATCTTGCTGGGCCATGGCTGCCATCATTCGCCGCCGCAGTGGCCGGTTCTCCGCCAACTTCATGCGCTCCGCGATAGGCATCGTCTGATCGTGCCAAGGCGCGGCGCCATCGTCTCCGTCGCTCGCGACTCCCGTCGGTACCGCGGGAGATGCTCCGTCGTCAGGCTCGAACAGACCTGCGAACAGGCCATTGAGCCAAGCGCGTTGGGCGTCCGAAAACGGCGCGGAAGGCGAGATAACCTCTCGCGGAGGCATAACGGAAGTCATGCCGCGGCTTCCGCCTCAGCGAGTTTCTTGAGCGCTTCACCATCGTATCGGCTCGCAAAGACCACGAAAGGCTCATCAGGCGCAGTACGATTCGCAACGTACGCGCGCAATAGCGATTCCACGAATGACGGCGCTTCGTCTGCCGGCACATCCCTGAAGACCTCCTTTCCGAAGGTCCCATTCGGGCCAAAGCTACCCCCGGCATAGATATGATAGCCTTCGACGGAATCCTCTTCCTCGTTCTTGCTCACCTTGGTGCCCAACAAGCCGATATCGCTAATGCCAGCCTGCGCGCAGGAATTTGGGCATCCGGTGACATGGATATTCAGCGGAGTGTCGATAGCTACCCGCTCTTCGCACCACGATGCGATTTCCAACGCGTGGCGCTTCGTGGCCGTGTTGGCGTACTTACAGCCTAGCGTGCCAGTGCAAGCCACGAGGCCGGTCCGGATCGGCGATGCCTTCACGGCCAGGCCAAGCGCCTCGATCGCCGCAGTCGCCAACGGCACGTTATGGTCAGCGATCCCGGATATGAGAAGATTTTGCCAGATCGTCGTCCGAATATCGCCATCACCAAGATCGTGCGCCAACTTGGCTAGGCCGCGCACCTGCTCGCTTGTCATCATGCCAAGCGGCATGGCGACTCCGATCCAATTGAGCCCTGCCTGCTTCTGGGGGCGTACACCGATATGCGCAGTGCGATCGGCCGGCGGACGGTCCGAAATCGCGTCCGCCGACACTCTGGTCAGCTTATTTCCGTAGCGCTCTTCGACGAGCTCGAAGAACTTGTGGGGCCCAATTTCGTCCAGCAGATATTTTAGTCGTGCTTTGTTGCGCGCTGCCCGATTGCCGTAGTCGATGAAGACCCGCACGATCGCGACAGAAAGCTTGGCTGCATCTGACGGCCGGACAATTACCCCGCTGTCCTTTGCAAAAATGTTGTGTGGCGGCACACCGCCGATCCAAAGGCGGAACCAGATGCCTGGCTCGACACCGAAACCGTCCTTTATGTTGGTAGCCACAAATGCGACGTCGTTGCCCTCCTCAACTAGCGGAATAATTCCGCCTCCGTCGAATGCAACGTTGAACTTGCGCGGAATTCCGCTCAGTGATCTATCGCTGAGAAGCTGAAAATGAAGCTCTTTGCCATAGGGCCTCGTATCGAGCAGCTCCTGCGGGTCGATACCCGCGGCGGGATTGCCGATAACATTGCGCACATTGTCCGCGCCAGACGCTAGGCCGGTTAGGCCGATTTCCTGGTAAGCCTGAATAACGGTAATCGTGTCCTTGGATTGCACATCCCTGATCTGAAGATTTGCACGCGTGCTGATTTGCACTTTGCCGTTTCCGTATCGCTCCGTGAGGTTGGCCAGTTCAGCAAACTGCCAATGCTTAACGGACCCGTTCGGAACGCGGGCACGACACATATAGGTCTTGCCGACCATCGGCTGGAAAAACAGACCGAACCAGCGCCAGCGAAAAGCGTCCGCTGCTGATGGCGGAGAGTTCGTGCGAGATTCTTCTTTTAGCCGATCAAAGCCATCAAAAGGGTGCTGCTCACGTTTGATCACTTCCTGCTCTGAGAGTTTCTTTCCCTCGCCCAGGAAGCGGTTCTGCGCCCTAATGTGTGCTGCGTCAGGCCCGGTGGGCTCGGCGTCCGACGCAACAGTCTGCTTAGAGGGTCCGCGCAGCCCCGCACTACGTCCGAGCTGAAGGCCGGACATAAAGCCTTCGAGATAACGCTTCTGGACCTCAGTAAAGCCGTCCATCGATGTTTCCGTAGCCACGTTCAAATTCCGGTTCTATCAGAGCACACGCCGGCAGGCAGACGATCACGCGAGGTGCCGACTGCTTGCAGATTCCGTTAGTGAAATTCCGCACATCCTCACGATGCGCGTAAATGACGTATCCGCCTCCTTTCCTGCCATTGGCCTTGGTTCCAAACACGGAAGCACGCACTGTTGCCGCAGAGCATCAACCCTGCGGCGTTCGAATGATTAAGTCCTGCGCTATCCGATGAAAACTTGGGCATTGAAGTGTCTGGTTAACGCCTTGATGATACGCATCACTGCCTGAGCGAACCATGCGTTCAGCTCGCGGTACCAATTTTGACCGCATTCACCCCGCCGCGATGCAATAACGAAATAATCGGCCCGCCTCTTGCAGAGGAGCAACGGAACTGTTGAACTCAAGGCGGAAGCTTCGGCGACCGTGTCCGTACTTCCTCTGGTCACTTTGCGGGTAGCCTAGATGAGCACTGTGGTTGGTTTCCTTGCTTTCCCGGGCTTTCACATATTGGACCTCACGGGCCCCCTCGCCGCATTCGATGCGGCGTGCAACTTTCGGTCTCCAACGCCTTATGACATCCAAGTGTTGTCCGAGACGGGCGGGACTGTCGTCAGCTCCGCCGGTGTCGCGGTCCAAACAGTCCCATACCGGGGGGCCTCGCCTGATACGCTGGTCGTAGTCGGAGGCAGAGGCGCCGTAGACGCAGATGAGGTTGAAGCACTCGAAGGCTGCGTTAAATTTATCCAGAACGCCAGCACGACTTCGCGACGCATCGCGAGTGTATGCAGTGGCACGTTTATTCTTGCTGCGGCAGGTCTTCTCGATGGTCGTACGGTGACGACGCACTGGCGCAAGGCTACTCTTCTTCAAGAGATGTACCCCAACATCCAAGTCGACGCCGAAAGAATCTTTACGCAGGATGGTGGGATTTGGACGTCGGCAGGCGTGACTGCCGGCATCGATCTGGCACTTGCCCTTATTGAAGACGACCTAGGCGCGGACGTTGCGCGCGAGGTGGCTAAGGACCTGGTAGTTTACTATCGACGACCAGGCGGCCAGTCACAATTTTCGGCGCTGCTAAGTATGGATCCGCCGACCGATAGAATCCGCGCTGCCCTTGCGTTCGCTCGTGAACACATCGCCGAAAACCTATCGGTCGAACGCTTAGCTGAGGCAGCACATCTGAGCCCACGTCAGTTTGCTCGCGCGTTTGTCGCGGAGACTGGACAGACTCCTGCCAAGGCGGTAGAGGGCCTACGCGCCGAGCTCGCGCGACAAAAGCTGCAAGCCGGGTGCGAAAGCGTTGATGTCATCGCGCAGTCGGTCGGTTTCGGCGACCGCGAACGGATGCGTCGAGCATTCATGCGGAAGTACGGAACGTGTCCGCTGGCGGTCCGGCGCGATACGCGCGCGTTTGTAGATCGACCTGGCAGCCGAGATTGGGCACCAGCCCACCCCGCTTAGTGCGCGCGAACTGACGACCGCCGCATCCGTCGTTGTCCACGGATCTCCGGGCCTCGAATTTTCACGCGACAGCAGACGCGAATTGCCGTCTGACCCAATCTTGACGACGCTCAAGACCTGCACGGTGCAGCGCTCCTGCGCCCACGCGGCGTTGCCTAATCCGACCTAGCCCCACGTGGTGCACCTCGTCCTAGGAGGATCCGCCTATTTCGCCCGCACCGCGCAGAAACGCGCGGTCGAGAGGCAGGCACAAACGCTCGTCACCTCGCGACGTTCGGCCCCGGCGACAGAAACTGAGGTGTAAACGTCATTTTGTGTCGAACCCAAGGATCGTACAAAAAGGCGGCGCCCGATTTCTGAGCAAAATCGGGCGTCGCGGAAGGAAGATTTCCGCGCCCTTTTTAAGCGTTCGCTCGGGTGCATCTCGCGGCCCGGAGACCTAGTCAGAGTCGGTTGCGGCGCTAGGTGCCTGCCGTCGGGGAAACGCTAATTCTGGGAGTTCTAGACGATCAACGCGTGAGACGAAGGTCTCGGATAGGAGAAGAACGAATGCGCAAGAAGATGGTTGCCCTCTCTGCCTGTATGCTTCTGGCAGGTGTTGCAACGGCCAATGCGGTCGAGGTGAAGGAACAGATCGTTGTGTCCGCAAGCCCGGATGTCGTCTGGAAGGTGGCAAACGAATATTGTTCGATCAAGACTTGGGGAAGGGTCTTTTCGAACTGCACCCAAAATATGAAGGACGGCGTCGTGTGGCGCTTTCTGACCGTGAAAGACGGCGGTGGGATCGTGAAGGAAAAGCTTACTGATGTCAGCGACACCAGCTACAGCTACTCCATCATGGAGGCGCCGCTTCCGATCGAGCATCACACCGGCAAGATTTGGGTGGAACCCGGCAGCGATGCGAGCCACACGGTTGTGAAATGGCATGTATCGTTCGACGTGAAGGCAGGAAACGACAAAGCAAAGACGACCCAGGCAATTAATGACATCCTGGTCGCCGGCTTGGGCGGGATTAAGGAAATCGCCGAGAAGACCCACTGAACTCACTTCGGGAGCTGCACAAGCAAGTGCAGCTCCCGATTTCCGTTAGACATCTCTGTTTCTTCGTGACCCCAAGGTGTAGCCGTTTGGCCGATAGAAGTTGATGCTGCGGATTGCGCGCTGAGACCAACACGTCATCGCCATGCCGACCAGCGTGATCCCGAAGCAGACGTTATCGCCGCTTCATCAAATCGACTGTTGCGGATCTTAGGACGGCACCATCCGAAACGGCGTGCCGTGACATTGACCGGCTTCACGCCAACCCATTTTCGATCGCGAACCGAACCAGTTCGGACAGCGTACGCATGCCGAGCTTTTGGCGAATGATGGCTGACGTATTGGCAATCGTCTTATAGGATGCTCTAAGCTGCCAGGCCGCCTCGGACAGGCTTTTGCCTGCTCCTAGCAGTCGCAGAATTTCGACGTCGCGTGCCGACAGTTTCGCCAACGGGCCCTTGGTTGACTCGATCTGCCCGAACGCGAGACGTTCGGCGATCGATGGCGGGAGATATTGGCCGCCGCCGGCGACCCTTCGGATGGCTTCAACGAGATGCGTGGGCTCGCCTGACTTGGACACATAGCCCCGCGCGCCACTTTCGATTGCTCGGGCCGCGAAGAATGGATCCTCATTCATGCTGAACATGACGATCCGCGCGGAGGCCTTCCGCCCTAGAATACGCCTCGCGAGTTCTAGGCCGGAGACCCCGGGAAGATTGACATCGAGCACGCAAATGTCGGGTTCTTCGGCGACGAAGACGGCGAGCCCGGCATCTGCATCGACCGCATCGACAATCTCAACTTCCGGATGTGAAGCAAACAATGCTCGACAGCCGGAAGCAACAATCGGATGATCGTCAACGATCAGGATTCGCATGTGGTTGCAGCCGGATGATCCCGCCAAAGAAAATCAAGTACGGTGCCGGGCCGATGCCACCCGCATATCGTCCCTCGAAGAGGTCTGTCATTGCCGCACCCAACGATCTCGTCCGCGGCCGCCGTGAGCCGGCCAAAGGCGGCACGTATGTCGGTGGCTTTCGGCCCGCTAACACGGAGGAACAGCGGCGCGCGCACGGATATCGTGGTCGGCGATTGCTTCATCGAGCAGTAGCAGCCGCGGTCGATGAAGCCGTGGCTGCGCCATCTGGATGCATCGGGATCTGCGTCAAGCGATGGGATCGAGCCGGTAGCAGTAGCCGCCATCACCGATCCCTAGTCGGCGCGATCGCGATCCCCCAAGGCATTTCGCCAACCTGGATTGACTTGATCACCTTTTGCGCCGCAACGTCGATGACGGAGATGTCATTGGACGCGCCATTGGCCACCAGGAGGTATTTCTCGTCTGGCGTGAACGCGCCGTGCCACACCCGTTGGCCTACCAAGAGATATTTGAGTACTTCATGGCTGATTCCATCGACTACGGCGACGCGATTGGCCGGACCCAGATGGACGAAACCGAGCTTGCCATCATGTGTGAGATTGATGCCAACCGGTTGGATCTCCTCGCCCCGCAATCCAGGGATAGCGAATTTCACCACCTGCTTGGTTTTGCGCGCCGCCGGATCGACGATCGAAAGTCCACCGCCCACTTCCGATGTCACCCACAGCTCGGATCCGTCGGCTTTGAAGGCCGCGGAGCGCGGGCGGGCGCCCAGCAACAGGTTGCCAACGACCTTGCGCCCCTCAACATCGATGAAATGCGCCATACTCGTCGTCTCTGAAGTACAGACGACGATCCGCGCATCGGGACTGATCGCAACCCCCTCTGGTTCGATGCCGACTGCAACCTGTCCGACCTTCTGGCGCGTTGCAAGATCGATGATGGTCAGAAGCGCGCTGTTCTCGTTCGCCACATAGAGATATTTGTCGCCGGAATCAATCGCGAACTGTTCGGGGTCTTCGCCCGACGGCAGTTTGCCCGCGACCTGCAGCGTCGCCGCGTCGATGATCTCGATTGTATCGTCGTCGCCCACGGCAACATATACAAATTTCCCGTCCTTTGACGTCTCGATGCCGCGCGGCCGCTGACCGGTCTTAACTGCACCGGTGACTTTCATTGCATCAGTATCCACTATCGAGATCGAATTACTCTTCTCGTTGGAAACATAGGCTGTATAGGCAACGGCGGATGCCGCAGACGCCAATTGTGCCACAAAGATAATGGTGCAGCCTAGTCCAACCGGCGATCGCAATCTCGGTCTCTCCACGTGCTCTTTCCCCACAATTTTCAGTTCAGCTTACACTTGCTCGACGGGCGGTCGGTCCCAAGCGTATCCAGGCTTGAATATTGGTGCAGATAACCGTGTTGAGGCGAGACCGACACCGTATTACGGCCGTCGAACAGGAGAATCGGTTGCCTCAACTGCATATCCCAATCGCGCAGCGTAAGTTTCTGCCCCTTGAAGGCGGCAACTGAAAACTCCGGACTCTTGATGTAGTCCACTAGTTTCGCAACGTCCGCGGAGCCAGTGCGCACGGAGGCTTCGCCCACCATGCGCACTGCGGTCCAGACCTGCATATCGAGCGTGCTCATCGGTCGATGAAACTTGATAACAAAGCGATTCTGCAACTGCACTGCACCCCACTGATCGAACGCCGCATTCCAAGTGCCTGGGACGAGCCCTGCGGAACCCACGACCGGTCGCGGTACAAAGGTTCTGAAGGGCAGATAGCCGGCAAACACCTCGCTCTCATCCGCGGCAACCACGACGTCATGCTCGGGCGCCCCCTGCGTGAGCAGTGGCATTTGCCGTTGGACCTCAACGATGCCGCTGTCGGTGCGACGCGCGCCGCCGGTATCCTTGAACTCGCGCTCATCCACTATCTTAGCACCGAATTTGGCCGCGCTTCGCCGCAGCGCATCGGCGAACAACTTGTCATTGTCGTGGGAGCCCACCACCAGTAACCATCGCTTCCAATTCTTCCAGGTCAAATACTGCGTCAGTCCGTCGGACAGCATGGTCCGACTGGGAGCCACATGGATAACGTTGCCACGACAATCCTCCGCGCGTAGCCGCTCGTCGATTGCGACCGCATTAAGGATGAGCTGGCCGTGCGCCATGGCAGCACTGGCGACCGCTAGTAACCGCTCGGCGTCGAGGCTCGTCACGATCATGCCGACGCCCTCGTCTGCCAACTCCTTGACCGCCTCGGTTGGATCCTCTCCTTTCGACACCTCACGATCGACAAGATCGAAACCTAGGTTCAGGAATTGACCCGTGGTGGCGTTATCGTCGATTGCGAGTTGCGCTCCTGCGAGACCGTCATTGTCAGCCGGGACATCAAGCAGCGAGACCCTGATCTTGGAGGGTTTCATCCACATATAGCCGATCTTAAGTTGCTGGGAAGGCTCGCCAAAGCTGACGCCGCACCAGCCGACAGCGACGCAGAGGACCACGATCCCGAGACGCAATAAACTAGTCTCCTACCTCAGAGGTACCCTCGTTCTGGCCACGGCACTTCGTCGCGCCACTAGAGAAATTGCGATAGATGAAACGATTTTCTTCGGTGGCCGATTCGGCTTCGGCAGTCGCGAAAAGACGCGCGTGCACCGGCGACAGCGTGCAAGCAGGGTCGACATCACCCGCATTACCGGTCAGAGCAAAGGCCTGACAACGACAGCCACCGAGGTCCGTTTCCTTGTACTTACAGCTGCGACACGGCTCCGGCATCCAGTCGGTTCCGCGATAGCGGTTGAAGGCCTCAGAGTTTTGCCATATCCAGGCGATCGATCGGTTACTGCGTATTGATTCGAATTCGAGGCCCGTAATGGTCTCCGCAGCATGGCATGGCAATATCTTGCCGGCGGGTGAGATAGTGAAAAATTGCCGCCCCCAACCCCCCATGCATTTCTTCGGACGCAATGCGTAATAATCGGGAACCACGTAGTCGATCGCGAGGATTCCGTTCAGTCGAATTTGGGCCTCCTCTACGATACGAGTTGATTCCTCAACCTGCTGCATTGTAGGCATCAGCGCGGCTCTGTTCTTTAGCGCCCAGCCATAGTATTGCGCATTCGCGACTTCCAGCCGATCCGCCCCAAGATCTACCGCCATTTCGATGACATCGCGAAGCTCGCGCAGATTTTGTCGATGCATCACAGCGTTGACGGTCAGTGGCAGCTCGAGCTCGCGCGCCCACCCCGCAACTTGGATCTTCTTTGCATGGGCCCCCGCCAACCCGGCCACCCGGTCGGAGCTCGCAGTTTTACTGCCCTGAAAGCTGATCTGAATATGGCAAAGTCCGGCATCGACCAGGCGCCCTAGTCTCTCTCGGTCAAGTCGCACACCGGAAGTAATGAGATTGCAATAGAGACCAACGTCGCTGGCATACTGGACCAGTTCGATGAGGTCCCTTCGAATAGTTGGTTCGCCTCCCGAGAAATGGATCTGCAGCACGCCAATTTCGGCGAGCTCTGCCAGGATCTTCTTCCATTCCGACGTCGTCAGTTCGCTGCTCGCGCGCTCTAGGGTAACGGGGTTCGAGCAATATGGGCACTGCAGCGGGCAGCGGTGGGTTAGCTCGGCGAGCACAGCAAGCGGAATCCCGAATGACCGCGCGGCCGACGCACTACCCTCAAGGGTGGTCAGCGCGTCCACCGCGCCCTGTGGGGAGCCGCAGCTATCCTTACTGTGGCTTGTCATGAAATCTAACTCTCCCGGCCTTCGATCAAAAACCCCTTCTCAGCAAGAGCTCTTAACATTGAGAGCACATCACTAGCTATCTCGGCGCGGTCTGCTGTGTACGTTTCTGCGAGGATGTCAATCACCTGCATAACCGTCCGGTCGCCGTCGCACAGCTGTAGGACTTCCACCGCGATGTCATCCGGCGCCAACACGCGTTCGGGAGCGAGTATGACCCAGCGCTGCCGAACCCCATCGAACCTCAGCTTCGCGTAACGCGACAGCGCGGGCCGGCTCTCTTCGCTCATCGTCAAGCGCTGTCGAACGACTGGCATCAGATCCTCGTAGAGCCGAAACGGCGAGCCTTCGCGTAGGATCAGCAATCCGGCGACGGCATCGACCTCAGCATGGGGGATGATCGCTGGGTGCGATTCGCGATATGGCGCTGTCGTTTTCGCCGCGGACGCAGACAAGGTGTAATAATCAGTCGCTGGCGCAGCATTGATCAGTGACCAATTCTGGTGATGCTTCTGTACTTTCCGGTACCTGGCGGCCAACAAGTGCCTCCAGCCAGAGTGAACGCCCGCAGATCCACTGGTAGTCCCCCCGGCGCGCGCGCAGCGCACCATGACGCGCATCGAAGCGCTCTCATGAAGGCTGTCGCAAGGGGGACAAGGTGGCTGGAATCTCCACGGTCAAATGCCTTGAGGGAGACAAAGGCAAAGGCACCTCATGAAGACTCGATCGCCACCTTGTCCGGAGCTCTCATCGCGTAAGAGCTCTACCTCCGCGTCGCGCAGGCATACATATTGATCTCGAGCCCAACGGCCACTTCGACGATTTTTGGCGTCTTCCAGGTCATACACAGTCTCCATTGGTTCACTGAAGCGCGGCACCATTGCCGCCTCAGTCGATCGGGGCACGCGGACCGCCTTACAAAAGCGTCGGATCCGTTCCGCACACCTCGAACCGGCGAAGAGCAAACGTCAAATCGCTATTCGTATTTACGATCGCACAAGCACGCGGAAAATGACGTTTGCGCCTCGAATTCGGTCACGACCAGGAACAAGGCCGTTTGGCCGAGGATTTAGCGTGACCATTCAAGAAACCCACGGACGACGCGATTAACACTGAACAGCGTCGATGGCGCAGACTACTCACGCCGCCCGATCGAACGCGGCTGCCGTGATGTGAACGACCGGCTGCATCGACACTACTCGATTTCTTGCTTTTGAATTCGAACAAATTTGAAAGCAAGAAACAGAGGGACTCGAAATTGCTGCCGAAAACATAAGCGAGATTCGATTACGTTCTGCGCAGAGTTTACGAAATCGTTACGGGCGACTGTATTCGCTAGCTGTTCCACCTTGCTTTGCCGGCGCCGAAAACTGCTCGCCTTACGACCAGTCGGCAAACTTAGCGAGACTCCAACCGTCGCGAAGATGCTTGGTACGGAACTTGCTGAACTTCGCAGGATGAGCAATGCCGCACGATGCGCGCAGCATCGCGCAGGCGCTTTGTGCCACGGCACGCAATCACCTTAATGTCGGAGAGTTGTATGATTTTGATCTCGTCCCCCACCGGGTTGCGCGCGACGGTCGTCGCCGCCAACGCCTTGCTCGCGATCGCACTTGCTGGCACGCCTGCTTGGGCGCAAAAGGCCGAGCCTTGTATTGCGGGATCATGGGAGCTCACTGGCCCTATCGCGCATATGGGCTTAGCGGTTCGCATGGGTGTGGAAACTGCCGTTGATGAAATTAACGAAGCTGGCGGTGTACTTGGCCGGAAGCTCCGGGTCATTGCCTATGACGATCAAGGAGAGCCATCTCGTGCAGTCGACAATGCTCGACGCATCGGCGAGCAAGACAATTGTATCGCGATGATCGGCGGGTTCCGTACCCCAAATGCGCTCGCGATCCGCCCAGTCGTTTCTGAGATCGGACTGCCCTGGATGGGCGTCATGTCCGCCGGCACTCGCGTCATTGAGTGGGAGCAAGGCACAAACGAGTGGATGTTCCGCACCTCGATGAAGGATCGTTGGGTTGCACCATTTCTTCTGAAAAAGGCACTCGAGCGGAGTTCGAACAAGAAGATCGGATTGATGTTCGAGGCTACTGGTTGGGGTCAGGGCGCGGTGCCTGATATCGAAGCTGCTGCGAAGGGATTGGAAGTTAAACTGGTCGGCAAAGAAACGTTTAACCTCAAAGACCAGGACCTCAGCGCGCAGCTCATTCGCCTGCGTGACGGAGGCGCCGATACCGTCGTCTATTACGGCGTCGACCCGGAGGGCCAGGCCATGCTGCGGAGCATGGAGCGGATTGGATATAAGCCAACGATTGTCAGCGCATGGGGTTTGAGCGCCAAGCTCGGCGAGGCCGCCGGTACGCTTGCGGACGGAGTTTTTGTCGCAGGGACCTTCGCCTGGACCGGACAGCTTGATGCACGGGCTGAAGGGATCTGGAAGCGGATGAAGACCAAATTCTCCCTGGAAAATCCGGGTCAGGTCTCTATGCCCAGTGGCACGGCTAACGCCTACGACGCTGTCTACATCATCGCCGAAGCATTGAAGATCGCGGGCTCATTCGATAGGGCAAAGATGCGTGATGCCTTTTACAAGGTAAAGTACAACGGGATTACTGGTACTTTCGATCCCGCGTTCGAGCTAGCGGCCGAACGCCACGACTCGATTCTCCCGTCTCAATATAAGCTGCTGGCGTACTACAAGGGCTTGCTGATGCCCGTCGAACAGACGCCGTACGTAACCAAGTGAAATTGAAACAGGCCTGACGTATCGGGCCCGGACACCAGGGCTCAAGCGTTCGGATTATTCTTGGATCGTGACGGTTGCTCCATTGAGGAGTCAGGAGCAACCGTCCGGTCGCGCTCGCACTCATTGGAGAGTAACGGGGACTATGGGAGAAATCGTCCAGTATTTGTTAAACGGGCTTACGCTCGGGGGCATCTATGCTTTACTGGCCCTTGGGCTCTACATCATGTGGGAAGCCAGCAAGGCCGCGAACTTTACCCATGGCGACATCTATATGCTCGGTGCCATTGTGGCTGTGGTTCTCACCGAACGTGGGCTTCCGCTGTTTGTTAGCGTTACCGCCTCCGTCGCGATAGCCGCTGTGGTCGGTGCTCTTATCGAGAGATTTTTCGTTCGGCCCTTCAATACGGAGCCGCACTCTATCGGATGGATGCTGACGACAATCGCTGTCGGCATGATGATTGAAAGCGCTGCTACGCAGACCTACGGGTCTTTAGGCCGACAGCTTCCCTCAATTCTTGCAGAGAAGCCAATTCGCCTGGGTGGCGCCGGAGTGTACGCACAGGAACTCCTGCTGCCGATCGCAGCTGTCGCAACAATGTTTGGGCTACAGGTCTTCTATCGGCGTACGAGACTTGGTCGAGCCATGCGCGCTGTCGCAGCCGATCGCATGGCCGCGGGACTGATGGGAATCGATTCGAATTTGGTAGCCTTGATCGCGTTCGCTTTGGCGGCTGGTATCGGCGCTTTGACCGGTATCTTGATCGCGCCCGTGCTTCCAGCCCTCCCAACGATGGGTGCATTGACCGGCCTAAAGGCGTTCGGGGTAGCTATCGTGGCCGGCATCTCGAGCGCCCGTGGCGTCGTCATCGTCGGTCTTGCCTACGGCGTAATGGAGAAGTTCATCGAAGGCTACCTCTCCACTGGCGCGCGCGACGCCCTTGGCTTCTCACTTGTGATCCTGGCGCTTCTTGCGTTTCCGCAGGGGATCTTCGGACGTGGCGAGGTGAAGAAAGTATGATGTCTCCGCGCGTTCAACTCCTCCTCATTCTGGCCGCAGGCGCAATTTTTCTCGTGGTGTTCCGCGAGTTGGGACCGTCGGGCTATCAACTTGGCCTGCTGATGCGCACCATGATCTTGATGATCGTGGCGATCGGCCTCAACATCCTGATCGGCCAGGCCGGACTTGTCTCATTGGGCCAAGCCGCGATCTACGGTTTGGGTGCCTATGTAGCGGCGTGGCTTGCTGTACGGCACAACGTTTCGTTTCTGCCAGCCATCGCGGCTGCCATACTCGCGAGTGCGTGCTGCGGCGCTATCTTGGCTTATCCCACCGTGAGAGTACGGGGGGCATATTTCGCCGTGATCACGATTGCTTTTGGTCTTGTCTTCGAAAACATCTTGATCGAATGGCTGAGCGTTACGGGAGGTTCTCAGGGGCTAATAGGGATTCCGCGAGGAAATGTCTTCGGTGTCGTCCTCACGCGTCCGATCTATTTTTGGGTGGTCGCGGCTTGCCTCTTCTTTGCGTTCGTCGTGCAGTACAACATTATGCATTCCCGTTATGGCCGCGCGATGCGTGCGACGGCACAGAGCGAAAGTGCCGCCCGTGCACTCGGCATCAACCTCGCGGGAATGCGTACGCTTGCATTCGTGATATCGGCGGCGCTAGCCGGTCTGGCCGGCGGCCTCTATGCATTCCTGAATCTTTACGTAAACTACGAAACATTCAGCTTCTTCCATTCAGTCAGCTTTCTCCTGATGGTGGTTCTCGGTGGGCTCGGCACCCTGTTAGGGCCGCTGCTTGGCGCTTCCATCCTCACCTACATCGCTGAAGCACTACAGAACCTGAGGGAATGGCAGATTTTCGCCTTCAGCGTTCTCCTGGCAGCGGTGATGTTCGTCATGCCACGGGGTATCGTAGGCTCACTTTCCGACCTGTACCACCATACCACGAGCCGGGCGCGGCGCCGTGAGGCTGAACCTTGGCCCAATCACCAAATATCGGTCGAACCGGCGACGCTCATGGCAGAGCACGAAACGGACGCGGCACTCGTTACCGAGGGACTAACGGTACGTTTCGGCGGTCTCACTGCGGTCGATAACGTCCGACTTTCGGTGTACGCCGGGACCGTTCACGCCCTGATTGGTCCAAACGGCGCTGGCAAATCGAGCCTCCTCAACTTGATCTCAGGCTTTTATCAACCGACGTCGGGGGACGTTCTCTTTTTCGGTGAACGCGTCGGGGGCAGGCAAAGTCACGAACTTGCGCGCCGCGGCATGGCTCGGACGTTCCAGAACACCGAATTATTTGGCCAAATGACGGTACTTGATAACGTTCTGGTCGGTTTCCACACACACTACGCCAGCACGCTGACGGAGACGCTGTTGCGGTTACCACGCTTTCGGCGGGAGGAGTTCGCATTCCGCGAACGGGCGCAACAGTTGCTGTGTCTTGTCGGTCTTTCCGACTACGCTGACGATGAAGCACGGCACCTGCCGTTTGGTCACCAGCGGCGTCTGGAGATCGCCCGGGCGCTCGCGCTGCGGCCGCGACTGCTCTTGTTGGACGAACCCGCGGCGGGCCTCACACATGGAGAAATAGAAGACCTCAAACGCCTTATCCGGCTACTAGCCGACAACGAGGTGACCGTCATCTTGGTAGAACACCACGTGGAAATGGTTATGGCCGTATCGGATCATATTACTGTGCTCGATTACGGAAAGGTAATCGCCGCCGGTACCGTCGCGGACGTACGAGACAATCCGAAGGTTATCGAAGCTTACTTCGGTCGCGGGAATCTAAGTCTCAAACGACCGGATCGGCTTCTCCCGGAGCCCGTAGAGATCGGAGGCGCGAAGTGACCGACGTACTATTGAAGGTGAATGATCTTAAGGTTGCTTATGGGCGCATTGAGGCAGTGCGAAGCGTTAGTATGGAAGTACGTCGAGGAGAATTCGTCGGCATAATCGGTTCGAACGGCGCAGGTAAGACTTCGGTCATGCGCGCGATTAGCGGCGTGAAATCTCCTTCGGCCGGCTCAATCACGTTTGACGGTGTGGAAATTACTGGCTTGCCGAGCCACACAGTTGTCGCCAAGGGGCTCGCCATGGTGCCGGAGGGTCGACACATTTTTGGAGACCAGACTGTTGAGGACAATCTCATACTGGGTGCCTATCTTCGCGGCGGCCGGGCCAAGACGCAGCTTGCCGCGGATACGGAACGCGTGCTCGACCTCTTCCCTGTGCTCCGGGCGCGTCTGCCCCAGGCAGCCGGCTCTCTATCGGGTGGCGAACAACAAATGCTCGCAATCGCGCGCGGTCTTCTGTCGAGACCCACTCTCTTGATTATCGATGAGCTTTCGCTTGGTCTTGCGCCGAAGATCCTCGATCTGCTGTTTCCGGTACTGACCGAGCTTAATCGAGCGGGATTGTCCATTCTTCTGGTGGAGCAGATGGCTTCCTACGCGCTGCAGGTTACCCACCGCACGTACGTCATGGAGAACGGAGGTGTCCTGATGCATGGAGATTCGGAAACTTTGATCGGAGATCCCCGCATTTTGGACACCTATCTCGGCCATCGCGAAGCCAGCTGACGACCGAACCGACGCGGTGACAGGAGGCGATTTAATGTCGTTTGGCTCAACAGTAGGTTAGTCGGCGCGAATAGCCCTACCGCGGCTAAGATCACGCAGCGGGAGCCAGCGCACAAAGCGGCAGGAAGGTCTGTCTTCCTGTCGCATAGAGAGTATGCCTGGAAGCGCGGGAGCCGTAGCGTAGCAACCGGCTGCGCAAAGCCGGACCGGATTCTTGCGCGCAAGACAGGAAAGCTCATACCTCAGACTGGTCGACCGCACGAAAGTCGGCGAAGCCGCTGGAACTGAGGCACGAAAAGTCGCCGGACTTGAGCTGCCTAATGCCCGCTTCAATAACCCGCCTCTCATCCGCAATCTGTTTGATCGTGCCACTCAAATCGAGACCGGTCTGCCCACCAAGGCGATTCAACAGCATCTCTCGATGCGAAAGCAGATCTTCCAGTGCGCGGCGATCGTTGAGCCTAACATATCCGTCTACGATGCATTCAATCGAACTCTTCATGCGTCCTCCCAAACAACCACGGCACCATTAGCGATCTTGTGCGCTGCCGTATACCCGCTTTTGCGTATCGGCCTGCGTGTGTCCGTTCGCCCTTAGCGATCGATGTCGCGACACATCTACTCTACCTAGGATAACTACTGGCCCCACCTCGCTGATGCGCTGCCGTGTTCGCGCCAATGGCAGGATTTGGAGGAAATTCGTCCTTTGTGACGATTATCCATTCGTTAACATTCGTTCGAGTGAACAACCCGAAGAGCATCGGCGGCCATTGTGAATATGACTGCCGATAGTGCGCCGAAATGCGCTGCAGCAACTCGTGGGACTTCATTGCTGACCTCTCACGCGGTCGCGGCGGAGGTGACGTCTATATCAGGCAACTCGGATGGTCGCATGCGGTCAGCGAGGGCGCCGAGGATGGAAAAGGAGAACTGCCAACATGGGTTATAGTATTACTCGTCGGGGTTTTGCCAAAGGCGCGCTCACGGCCTTGTCGACTGCAGCGTTACTGAAAACGACATCCTCGGTTGCCCTTGCGCGCGCGAGCGGAACAGCGGACCTTGTGCGTAAGGATCTCACGGGTCTCTCCGGAGAGCTCGTTCTCGATGAAGCGTCCCGCAAGGTGTACGCGGACGATTTTGGCAAGATCGTGCACCTCACCCCCGACGCGGTTCTCGTGCCTCGCTCAACGGACGACATCGTAAAGTTGGTAAAGCTCGCTAACACCCAAGGACTGAAAATCGGCACGCGCGGAATGGCGCATTCGATGTACGGTCAAGCCCAGATCGAGGACGGCGTCCTGGTCGATATGAGTGCAATGTCGTCCCTGCGCGTCATCGATGACGGCGCTATTGAAGTCGGGGGCGGTTCTACATGGGGGCCGGCCGTGGCTGCGGCTGCAGCGAAGAAGCGTACGCTGCCAGTCATCAATGACACATTCCTCTCCGTCGGCGGATCGCTCAGCACCGCTGGATTTGGCCCGACGACGTGGAACAATGGCTTTATGGTCGACCACACGCTTGAGCTTGAGGTCGTCACCGGCGCAGGTGATCTCGTACGTTGCTCGGAGGAGCAAAATTCAGCACTGTTCAATGCCGTGCTCTCGGGCATGGGGCAATGCGCAATCATCACTAAGGCAGTCATGCGCCTCGTGGCGGCGCCGACGAATGTCATCTACATAAGGTTCTTCTACCGCGATGACGTTCTCTCCGCTGCGCATGACCTCGCCTTCCTCGCCAAGGACGGGCGCTTCAATCATCTCGACTTGCGTAGCCGGCCCTATCCAATCGGCGGGCTCGAATACTATGTCGAGTGTGGTTTCTTCTACGATCAATCAAGCCCTCCGCCGAAGGTTGAGGAGTTGGCGAAGGGGCTCCACTTTGCCAGCCAGGAGGTAAAGACCTGGACTTACGAGGAATACTACCGTCGCGCTGAGACATGCTACAGCTGCCTCGACGCTCCCAAGCCGTCCCTTTATCTCACCGTCCCTGCGTCCAAGTTCGACGCCTTCGTAGGCAAGACATTGAACGAGCCCGAGAGGGCGGCCTATGTTGCGCCCTGGATCTCCGCCTGGCGCGGCAATGTCTTCAAACGGCCGCTCGCGCGCGTGGCAAGTGAAGACCTGATCTTTCGGACTCAATTCAACCGCGTATTGCCAAACAAGGCAGATATTCCAGCTTTCCTCGCGGTCAATCGGTCGCTCTACGAGGAAGCCCGCGATCTTGGAGGGACGCGCCTCACCGCTAGCGCGATTCCGTTCACGCAGAACGACTGGATCCGGCACTACGGGCCAGCGTGGGGTCCCTTTGAAGCCGCGAAGAAAAAGTACGATCCGAAGAATATTCTGGGATCCAGCTCCAAGATCTTTGCCGCGTAGTTCGTGATGTCCGGGAGCATTGCGCGTCGCGAGCAGTCGCGACGCGCAAACCAACCGTCGCCACGTTCTGACCATTTCGGTTGGAATGGAATACCCACGAAGAGAAGCGCTATGAAGTCATTGTCAGCATTGGCGCTCGGCGCCATCCTAGCCGTCTCCAGTCCCGTAAAGGCGCAGGATGCGGCCAATGGAGAAAAGCTCTTCGCACGCTGCATTACCTGCCATTCCATTGGTGAAGGGGCTGCCGACAAGGCAGGCCCGCAGCTCAACAACGTAGTTGGGGCCAAGATCGGTTCGCATTCGCCGGGATTCCCATATTCGGACGCGCTAAAGGCCGAAGGCCAAGCGGGCGGCCTCTGGACTGAGGCGAAATTGACGGCGTGGATCAAGAGCCCGCGATCCACCATTCCAGGAAACAAGATGGTCTTTCCGGGCCTATCGGGCGATCAGGCCGATAGCGACGCCGCTGATCTCCTGGCTTTCCTCAAGAGATTCTCTCGATGACACCGCATTCCCGTGTCCGCATGTTCGGGCGAGTCTTGTACGTGGTCACCGGTGTATTTCGCAACCACGGAACGAAGGTCGCCGATGCCCGCCGCATCGCCGACAATTCAGCGACGGAGGCTCCACCTCCACCAGGCCAAAATTGAACATTCCGGTCACGGCGAGCGAGACGCGACGCTATGCGAGGCGCAAGAGCAGGACGCCACGCGGGAAATACCTAGTGAGCCGTACGGTTCGTACTGGGGAAGAGGCTGACGCGCGTCAACCGGCGCGTGTGGCGTGACTTATCGGACGAAGAAGGAAAACGCGCATGAAATCACGATTGAGGCGAACCGCCGCGACGGCGATGGTACTAGCCGGCGTTTGCGCCGGATACACGAACGCGAGGGCGGATTCAGGAGACGAGTGGGTTACCTATGGCGGGGACACGAGCAATACCCGATACAGTACGCTGTCACAAATAAATACCCAAAATGTAACCGGTCTTCGCGTAGCCTGGATGCGCTCGCTCGGCTCGCTCGAGTCGCAAGAGTCAACCCCGCTAGTCATCAATGGAGTGATGTACGTCACCTCCTCAGCGGGCCCCAAGACAATTTTTGCGCTCAACGCCAAGGATGGCTCGATCAAATGGACTTACGAGCCAGATATTCCGGAAGACTTCAAACAGTATACATGCTGCGGCATCGGCAACCGCGGATTGGCCTACAAAGATGGCAAGCTTTTTGTCGGCCGGCTCGATTCTAAGCTTACAGCGCTTGACGCCGAGACCGGCAGAGAGCTGTGGACGACGCAGGTCAACGACTACAAGCAGGGCGCGGGCATCACATCACCACCCATGCTTATTAAAGATCTGGTCATTACCGGATATACCGGCGGCGAATTTGGCGTTCGCGGTGCCCTCCAGGCCTATAAGCAGTCCGACGGTAGCCTTGTCTGGCGCACGTATTCCACCCCACTTCCCGGCGAACCCGGCAGCGAAACATGGAAAGGTGACTCCGGCAAGAATGGGGGAGGAACATTCTGGAACGTCGGGGCCTACGACGCCAAATTGAATCTGCTCTATTGGGGCACGGGCAACGCAGGGCCGTGGAGCACCGAGCCGCGAGGCGCCAGCAAACCCGATATCGGCCAGTACACCAATCTTCATACGGCCTCCACACTCGCGCTGAATCCGGAGACCGGGAAAATCGTTTGGTCCTATCAGGACACTCCCGCGGACGCTTGGGACTACGACGGTGTCAACGAACAGGTTCTGGCGGACATCGACATTAAGGGACGCGTTGAACACACGCTCCTCAAAGCCGGGCGCAACGGCTTCTTCTACGTGATGAACCGCGAGACCGGCAAGATCATCTCGGCGAAACCCTATGTCGAGACGAATTGGGCGACGGGCGTAGATCCCGAGTCGGGCAGGCCGATCGAGGGCGTGGGCAAGCGGCCATTCCTCAACGTTTGGGCAAAGGACGTCTGCCCTTCTCTATTCGGTGGCAAACAATGGCCGCCGGTCTCCTACAGCCCTGATACCGGTCTTGTGTACATCCCGGCCATGGAAATGTGCATGGATATCATGGGCAAGGAAGAGCAGAAAAAAACCGGCAAGTTCTACCTCGGAGCCGACTTTCGGATGGACACGCCTCCTCAGCGGCCCGACCCAGGCCGACTTTTAGCCTGGGATCCGGTTAACCAAAAGACGGCGTGGGTCATCAAAGAGGATCTGCCGCTGCTGGGCGGGACCATGACGACCAAGGGCGGTCTTGTGTTCTACGGGAATATCCGAGGCTTCCTGCACGCGGTCGACGCAAAGAGCGGCCAGGTTCTGTGGAAGTTCAATCTCGGCACCGGGGTGAACCAAAGCCCAATCACCTACATGATCGACGGCAAACAATACTTGGCCGTCGTCGCAGGGCGCGGCGCAGGAGCCGTCTCGTTCATGGGCAAGGCTGGTGAGCGGGCGATAGCCGCGAGCCCGCTGGGCGGTTACGTCGTGGTGTTCGCGCTGGACAAATAAGATCGCAAGACGGCGCGCCGATCCTCTGGATCGGCGCGCTTCTTTTCAATCGGATAGATCACATGAAACCACTTCTCTGCATGGCCCTTGGTGCGCTCGGCTGCGTCGGAATTTTGGTTGTTGTCCCCTCTCCGGCCGCGCGAGCAGAAGATGCTGCAACCGAAGGGCGGGAAGCTTTCAATCAATACTGCTCCCACTGTCACGGCCCCGACGCCGTGCAAGGTGAGCGGCCCCGAAACCTTCGGCGACTGACCAAACGATATGGGGACGACCGCCACAACGTTTTTCGTCAAACAGTCAATCAAGGCCGCCCCGATAAGGGAATGCCCGCATGGGAGGGCATCATCGACGACGCGACGTTTGACAATATCTGGGCCTTCTTGTTGACAGTGCAAACGAACGACTAAGCGTCCGAATATACGAGACGCTGGACTGGCACGATCGGACGCTCAAGTGTATTTGCCAATGATAGTCACTAGGCCCTTCGCCAAGTCGTGCGCTTGTGACGCTCCAGCGATAGCGGGGTACCGTGCGATAGTGTTTGCAACTCGGTGGCTCTTCTTGTGGAATGTCGGGAAGCCGGCGCCCTGGAAACAGTTGGCGAAGGCCTTGGGCAAATCGTGGATTGCCTGCTGAAGCGGATCGTTCGATATTCCGTAGAGAAAATCGAACTCCCCCTCGAGCGACGTCAGTTCCTTCATCTGGTCGAAGTTGATCAGTGGCCACAGTCTACTACGCTAGCGCTTCGGAATTTTCTGATCGATGCATGGATTGTAGACGAGCCGGCAGCAGCCGATGGTCCGTCGGAAGAACTCATCCTGGGCTGCGCGCGGTAGCCCCCGAAGCTGTAGGCCTTGCACGAACGCACGATTATGCCTGCGCACCAAGGATGGCATGGAAAGCTGTGGTTCGCGCGCAGAGATCACAAACGTCCTCCTCGGCTCCGCCGTCGGCGCGCGCCTGGACCCGGCTCAAGGATCGGGCTTTCGGCGCGCGAGAGGGCAAACGCAAGGGAGTGCGACGATAAGAGTCGTCGCGCCCTCCCGCGAAGCACGTGCTGAAAAATTGGCAGCCTGAGCATAGCTCGCGACGGAAAGAGCGGCCGTCACAGCAACTTATTCAAAAAACTTAGGCTGCCCTGAAGTTAAGCCGCGCGAATACCTTCCAGGAAACGCTCGACTTCGGCGCCTAAAGTCTCGCCTTGCTTTGCCAATTGGGCCGACGCCGTTTGCACCTGACTTGATGCGGCGACGGCCTCGCTCGCGGCATGGCTTACACCTGCGATATTAGACGAAACATCACCCGTACCTTGCGCGGCCTGCTGCGCATTGCGTGTAATTTCATGTGTCGCCGCCCCCTGTTCTTCCACGGAGGCAGCGATCGCATTTGCGATCTCGGAAATGCGCCCGATAATGCGGCCAACCTCCTGAATCGCCGTAACGGCTTGCTGCGTCGCGGATTGAATCCCCGCGACCTGCTGACCGATCTCGCTGGTGGCCTTCGAGGTCTGCTCCGCCAATGTCTTGACCTCGGACGCGACCACCGCAAAGCCCTTCCCAGCTTCGCCGGCGCGCGCCGCCTCAATTGTCGCATTGAGCGCCAACAGATTGGTCTGCCCAGCGATCGTATTGATGAGTTCGACGACGGCGCCGATCTTCAAGGCAGCTTCGGAGAGCGAATGAATGCGCTGATCGGCGCTACGCGAGAGTTCTACCGCTTCCCCCGATATCCGCGCCGATTCGTGGGCCTGCCGACCAATCTCAATCACAGAAGACGTCATCTCCTCGGCAGCCGACGCGACGGACTGCACATTTGTCAATGCCTGTTCTGATGCTGCTGAAACGTTGGTTGCCCGTTGCGTCGTCGCTTCCGCCGTCCGAGCCATGTTTTTGGCCGTGACATCCAACCCGGTGGAAGCTGCGGCCAAAGCCTCCAGTGCGACGGTCGCCTGCTTTTCGAAGTCCGCAATAAGACCATCGACAGCTTTCTGACGGCTTGCCCGCTCCTCCAGCATGGCCTCCTGGTAGACCGAAATCGCAAGATCCATATCGAGCATTACAGCGCTATTTACCGCTGTAATGACCTCGCCTAAACGCTTCTTTTTCCATCCGTAGGTGGCAATCGCGAGATCGGTTAGATGAGAAAGGATGAATGCGTAGCCGCCGAGATACCAACGCGGCTCCAGACCGATCTTGTTATGTACTAGGCCGATGGTTCGAACACCCTGAACATAGGTCTCGTCGAAGCCGCCGTTGAACAGGCGCGCCCAATGCGAACTTTGGACGCTCTTTAGACGCGCCATCTGGTTGCCCACCAGCTTCGCCAACTTCGGCTCTCCCGCGATGTGCCGATAGAATCCTTCGAGAACTCCCGGGAGCGCCCTTTCCACCACTGGCCAAAATTCGCGCAAGGCCTCGCCGGTCTCCCGGTCGATGCGCATGAAGCGCAGTCGGCTACTGCGATCATCATCGTACTTCAACTTGCTGCTCATGATGGCTCTCCCTGTTCGATCCGGGGCAGAAGCTGTCCGGTTCGTTCCAATTAGGAGAGAAGCTTGTATCATCCATTAACCTTAATCGGCTCACAGGACTGCTCTTCACGCCGCGTTGAACAAATCTAGCGCTCAACCGAACGATCAATGAGCAGTTTCTGACCGATTCTGCCTAGTGATTCTCGAAACTGGGAAATGATCTCGAGCCAGTTGACCTCAATCTTCAGCGTGGCAAGCCGGTAAAACGCTCAGCCGACCGCGAGCTCAACAGTCGAAACTCAGCGACCAATGATCACCCGTGCCCGCCCACTACAGCGCGTTTCGATGGCCCCGACGACCTTCAAGCCAACCCTGAGTATACGAACCTGTCGTCGAAACTGGCGTCACATCTGAACCTTGAGATTTGTGTGCGCGGCTCATCGCACTCCGGGCCTTGCTTTCAAATTCAGTAAGCGGCCTTCAGCGCGATTGGCAGCCGAGCGCTGCCGCCCCCCTCATGCGGTTCCACGTCGCGGCCGCGGCGGAATGAATAAGGTGCCGCCGATCAGGGCGGCCTACGCCTTCGAAGTTCTTACGGTCGTGGGCTGCACCGTAAGGCGATACGCGACAAGCGTATTGCCGTCGAGAAGTTCGAGAACAGTGTCGCAGACCGGGCAGCGATATTCGCTCTTGGTGCCTGACATAGACGACAGCTCGACCCGCTGGAAGCCAGCTCTACAGTGTGGGCACGTCACGTCGGCTAGCTTCATAAGTCCCGCTCTTAGCCCGTTCGCAGGTCGGGACGGTGTTTAGTCTAAGTTGGGTCGCGTAACCGCTCGCTCGCTAAATCGGATTAGGATGCGAGGATCGCCAATCACTGCGCAAATAGCCAGACTATCGCCCGACAACGTTGAACTTGCTGCCGTCGAACGACACATCTACCGGTTCGGGATCATCAAGACACTCGGAGTTGGCTCTCCGGAACCAGATCATGCGCTGAATCTCAGCAATCGCTCGCGCGCGCACTTCCGATCTTTGAGTGTCGGCCAGCTCCACCTCGGCATCTGCACCACCTCGATTGCATGAATTCGACATCACGGCATTCCGCATAGACTACACTTCTGCATGAAATTGGACGCCACCCACCATTCCAAACAATCAAGTCTCTGCACTCCGATTCTTGCGTTTGAATTCGTTGATTTCGTCTTTCAAACCGGCGCCTTTCGGTCCGATAGCCCGAAAATGGATAAGGCGTCGGGCTGACAGAAACGCTGGCCCCAATTCAATATTCCGGATAGCGATTTCAATGGATTACAGACGCGCTAGCGTATTCGATCGATGCTAGATCACGACGCGAGCGCTCTGAACGTCCTAAAATGAGGGAAGTTCGTCATTTTTGGCTTCCGCCAGCCAATTTATGGTTGTGATTGATCACATCGAAAGTGGGATCGTAGGTGCCATCTCTACGACTGGAATCCAAATGTACATACTTCACTACTGGCCTGGCTATTGCTCACTGGCCACTCACATCGTCTTGCGCTGGCTCGGCGCAGAATATTCGCTGAACAAAGTCGACTATGACACCAGGCAGTCCAAGGATTATCAGCAAAAGATCAACCCATCTTCGACAGTTCCGGCACTCGCATTGCCCGATGGCAACATGTTGAGCCAGAACATCGCTATTCTCAACTACCTTGCCGACCTGTATCCCGAGGCGAAGCTGTGCGGCGACGGTACCCCGCTCGGTCGAGCTCGTGTAAATCGCTGGCTTGGTTACATCAATTCCGACGTCCACAAGGCGTTCTCACCGCTGCTCCATCCCGAGCGTATTCCGGGAGACGCCGCGGCGCAGGAAGCAACCAAGCAAATTGCTCGAACAGCCTTGCGGCGCCATTTCGAGATTCTCAATGCCCAGCTTACGGCCAACGAGTGGATCGCCGGTGAGCAGCGCTCGGTAGCTGACCCCTATCTTTTTGTCTTGGTGCGCTGGGCTAAAGTCACCCAACTCGACTTGGCCGGTCTCGACCATTTGCTAGAGCACTACGCACGTGTCGCTCAGGATCCGGCAGTGACAGAAGCGATGTCGGCGGAAAGGCTCAAGCACGTCTGAGCTCTCCACACCGCCGACGTGCTTTCGAGTATCGACGGGTGGAACATCTTCAAGCTGCAAGAGCGTATTCGATCTCCACGCAAAGACTGCCCGTCACCGTCACCGCCTTTCCGGCATCCCAAGGCTGGCGGTGCCAGTCTATCGCGGACGAACCACGCGCCGGTTGAAATGACCATTAGTCAACTTTCACCAGCTCGCCGCTCGACGCCGCGCGTTTTACCGCGTCGATCACCTTCAAGGTCATCAATCCCTCGCGGCCGGAAACCAGAGGCTTTTCCTGCCCACGAATAACCTGGCAGAATTGCTGGATCTGCAGGCGGAGCGGGTCGTTGTCGGGCGCAATGTGACGCTCGACCTTGAAGGAGTCCCACCAGCTGCGCTTGACTTCGTTGGTCCACAATTCGAGGCGCGGCACCGACAGCGAACCGTGGGTGCCGCCGATGTGGTAACAGGTCTGGTCAGTACGGGGATACACCGAGTTCTCGCCGGTGGTCTGCTCCCAGCTCCAGGGGCCAACCACCGTATCAGAGACATTGATGGTACCGAGTGCGCCGTTCGCGAACCTCAGGATGACGACGGTGGTTTCGTCGACGGGATAATTCCGCACGGCGTTCGACTGGAACGCCTGCACCGCCTCGACCTCACCGCAGAGATAGCGCAAGAGATCGACGTCATGAATTAGGTTCAGCAGCACGGGCCCCGCACCGACCTCACGCCGCCACGGCACATCGAAATAGTCGTCCGGCTTCATCAGCCAAAAGAAGCCGTGCACGGCAACAATCCGGCCGAGCCGGCCTTGCTCTATAATGGATTTCGCACGCTGGATCATTGGATTGTGCCGCCGGTGATGGCCGGTGAGGATCGCAACGCCGGCTTTTTCACCTGACTCGACCAGCTTGAGTCCTTCACCAAGATCGTCAGCGATGGGCTTCTCAATCAGGGCCGGAACTCCGGCGGCAATAGCTTCATTGCCGTTGGCAACGTGCATCTGGTTGGGAGTCGCGACGATGATGCCATCCGGCTTGCCCTCGGCGATCATCGCGGCAAAATTCGGATACCATTTCACGCGTTTTACCGCCGCCAACTCCTTGCTGTCCGGCGAAGGATCGACGATGGCGTAGAGCTCCGCTTCCGGTTCCGAAATGATATGCTCGATGTGGCGTTTGCCGATCAGGCCGGCGCCCAGCACTGCGAGGTTGACAGCTCTTGCCATAACAAATTCCCTTTCACTTCTTGGTTTCGTTCAGGCGGGCGATGCGCTGGATCGCGAGCGAATAGCCCTGGATCCCGAGCCCTGCTATGACGCCGTCGGCGCGCAGCGAGACATAGGAGTGATGGCGGAAGGTCTCGCGCTTGTGCACGTTCGAGATGTGCACTTCGATGACCGTCGGTTCGAAGGTGTTCAACGCGTCGAGGATCGCAACCGATGTGTGAGTGAATGCAGCAGGATTAATCACGATCCCGATAGCAGTTTCGCGCGCCTCGTGGATCCAGTCGATGATCTCGTATTCACGGTTCGACTGGTGGAATCGAATCTCCAACCCGTGCTCACTTGCGACCTTGCGGCATTCCGCCTCGACGTTGGTAAGCGTCTCGTGGCCATAGATGTGAGGTTGGCGCTTGCCAAGCAAGTTTAAGTTGGGGCCGTTGAGGATATAGACAAGGCGGTTCATTGAGTTCTCCAGATCTCTAGTTCATGGCTTTCTCGAGTTGAAATTAAAGCGTCCTGAAGTCGCTGTTGATGATGCTCGATCGACCAAGATTAGTGTCCCCCCAGAATCTCGCCCAGAAATCTTCTCGTGCGCTGGTGCCGCGGATTCTTGAAGAATTCGCCCGGCGGGCGTTCTTCCTGCTGGCCGTTCGGCCCTACTCCAGCGGAATCGTCAAATCGTCGATCAGCGACCTGGTTCGCGGACGCGTTCCGCGCCACCAGGCGAAGGCCTCTGCCGCTTGCTCGACAAGCATGCCGACACCGTCGGCGAGTGGTCCCGCGCCAGCCGACCTGGTGAAAGTGAGAAACGGCGTCAATCCCTTGCCGTAGGCGAGCTCATAGGCGAGCGCACCGGGCGCGATACTTTCTGCCGCAAAGGCCGGCAGTTCGCCGCGCAGGCTCGCGGAGGTCGCATTCAATACGACGTCGAAGGACCGGGGCCCAACCTCGTCGCCGTTCGCGACGTGGATCGCGCCAAAGCGCGCGAACTGGCATTGCATGGCGTCGGCTTTAGCGCGGGTGCGGTTGACGATCGTTAGTATGGAGGGCAGCGCCTCAAGGATTGGCAACAGGGCGCCGCGCGCAGCGCCGCCCGCGCCGAGGAGCAGTACCCGTTTGCCGGCGAGCGGCATCCGGAGATTGCGCTCGATATCCCGCACCAGGCCGATGCCGTCGAAATTCTCCGCGATAATTTCATTGTTCTCGAATTTCAGGCAATTGGTGGCGCCGGCGCATTCCGCCCGCGGCATCCGCCTGGTGGCGAGCGCGTAGGCGTCCAGCTTGAACGGCGCGGTGATATTGATGCCGCGACCGCCGGCGGCACGAAACGCTTCGACGCTGGCGGCAAAGCCATCGAGCGGCGCCTCGACCCTGCCGTAATCGATGTCCGCGCCGGTGTCCCGCGCGAATGTCATATGGATCAGCGGCGACTTGCTGTGGCTCAGGGGATTACCGAATACGGCGTAACGGTCCGTCATGCCGATCTCCCTCCTGTGAAATGGAAGCTGCAACAAATCGCAGAGGTATCTTCATCTCAGCCCGCCGCGGTTTCGGAATAAAGGACGCCATCCTTCGTCATCGCGTCGATCTCGGTATCGGAATAGCCGAGGGACGCAGCGATCGCGCGATTGTGCTGTCCGAGCAGAGGCGCAGGCAATTTCGGCGTGGTGTCACAATCGGAAAAACGGAACGGCAGGTTTGGCAATTTCACGATGCCGAGTAACGGATGCTGCTGCTCGATCACCATGTTGCGGGCATGGATCTGTGGGTCCGCCAGCACTTGATCGATCGTCTGCACGGCAGAACAGGGCACCTCAGCGGCATCGAGCGCGGCGAGACATTCCCTCACCGTTCGCTCCTTGGTCCAGCCTTCCACGATGCGGGTCGCTTCCGCATAGTTCTTCGCGCGTCCCTCGGGCTTCGCGAACCGCTCATCAGCAGCCAGGGTCTCACCGCCGATAAGCCTGGCGAGGCGCTTCCACGCGTCGTCCACTTGAGCAGCGATGACGAGATAACCGTCCTGGCCGGGAAAGACACCATAAATAGGCGAATCCGGCTGGCCAGCACCCGTGCGTTGCGGCAGATCGGTGCCGCCGCTGAGGTAGTAGCGCTGCACCGCGTAGTCGTGCATCGAGACCATACAATCATACAGGGCGAGATCGATATGCTGCCCCTTCCCGCTGGTCGCGCGCCCGACCAGCGCGGCGCAGATCGCTGCGACGCCGTGCACTCCGGCGTACATGTCGGCGATCGGCATTCGCAGCAACGGCGGCACTTCGCCGGGGGTCCCCAGCTGCGCCATCGCGCCGGATTTGGCTTCCGCGATCAGACCAAACCCAGCCTTGGCGGAATCGGGTCCCGTGTGCCCATAGGCAGAGATCGAGCAATAGACGAGTCGCGGATTGAGTTTCGACAACTCGGCATACCCGAGACCGAGTTTCGTGAGTGCGCCGGGGCGATAGTTTTCGACGAACACATCGGCGGTCTTGATGAGATCTTGCATCATTGCAAGCCCACGCTTGTCCTTAAGATCGATGCACAGCCCTTGCTTGCCCATATTCTGCTGCAGAAAATAGCCGGACTGCCCATCCTTGAAATATCCATGGGCGCGACCGGCATCACCGGCCTTCGGCCGCTCGACCTTGATGACTTCGGCCCCCATAGCAGCGAGACAGCGCGACATATGCGGCCCGGCAAGAAAATGGCTGTAGTCGATGACGCGAATACCGGTCAGCGGCGCATTCTGCGTGGCGATGGGCGTGTTCATGGCGATATTTCCTGCGAGGCGCCCGGCCGACGCAAGATCATCAGCTTGTGTTCGCCCTTCTGCACCACCTCGCCGGACTGGTTGATGAGTTCAGAGGCGAGGTTGACAATGCCCCAGCCAGGCTTCTTCGTGATCCGCATTGCATCGATGCGGTACTTCACATGCAGGCGATCATCGACGCGGATAGGCCTGAGAAAATCCCAATTCCAGCCGAGCGAAGCGCCGGGCGGAAATTGCAGCGTGCCTTGCGTTTTCAATCCGTCCGCGAGCGCGAGACCAAATAGTCCATGTGCGACGATGCTACCGAAATGTGAGGCATTGGCGATTTCCTCGTCCACATGCACCGGCGTGTGATCTCCGGTAAGATCCGCATAGGTGCGGATCATTTCTTTGGTTACGGTGATTTCGGGCGTGACGCCTTCGTCGCCGAGCCTGACATCGTCGTAGTAGCGTTCGTGCGGCTTCTTATCGGGGGTCATCTTTGATGCTCTTCAAGCGCGTGGATTGACGGCGAGGACAGCAGCGACGGTGCCGGGGCTTGCCGCAATGAGTTCGACGATCAGCCCATCGTGCAGCACGAGCCAGTTCGGTCCCTTGTCGAGATGCAAAACGCCGAAGCTCTGCGCGGCCGCGATCGCCGCATCCACGTCCTCGCACATCACGCCGAGATGAGCGAAGCGACCCTCGGGCCCTTCGAACTCCGGATCCGCCATCAATTGCAGGCCGCCAAAAGTCCAGGCCTGGCGCGGCGAGGCTGGGTCACCGTCGACCTCGCGCAGCGTCATACCGAGGACGTCGCGAAAGAAGCGGATGTGCCAGCGAATGTCCTTCACCTTGAAGGCAACGTGTTCGAGGTAGGCTTTATTCGGATGAGAATTCTCCATCGTCATCTCCTCCCGGCGGTGCACGCCGCGCGTTCGATCCCCTTGACGCAAGCGACCAGCGTCGCGTTGACCGGCGTCGGAACACCTGTCTTTGTGCCGGCACGCACCACCGCGCCATTGATAAAATCCACTTCGGTGACCGAGCCCTTTTCCAGGCTCTGCAACATCGAGGCCTTGAACTCCGCTGGCAAGCCGCTCGCGGCCTTTACCCAGGCTTCGTGTGGATCAACCGTCTCGAGAGCGATGCCGCTTGCTTTCGCCACCGCGATAGCTTCCGCCACTGCGGCCGTCGCGGTCACCTCAAGTTCAGGCACTGCATAGAGCCCGCCGTAGGCGAGCCGCGTGATGCCGCTCAGCGCACCGGTCGCGACATTGACGAGGAGCTTGTCCCACATCGCGCCCAAGATGTTGCGACTAACGACCAGCGGCATGCCTGCCGCTTCGAAAGTCGCTGCGATGCGTTCGATGCGAGGTGTGACCCGGCCGTCGAGTTCGCCGATGATTGTTTCCTTGCCCGCGACGGCGGCGATGACTTGGCCGGAGCCGAGCATGACGCCGGCGACATAGGTCTTGCCGGCGATCACCTTGTCGCGCCCAATCAGGTTACCGAGGATATCCTCGTGGCCGAGGCCGTTCTGCAGAGAGAGTACAGTCGTGTTCGGACCAATAAGCCCGATGGTGGCCGTAACCGCCTCGGCTGTGTGGAAGGATTTAACGAGCACGATCACGAGATCAACCGGCTCGCCTGCCTCCGCGGGGACTGCAGCACGAACAGGGACTATGCGATCCTTGTCCTGGGCGTGCATCGTCAGGCCGTAGCGATTGATCGCGTCGACATGGGTCCGGTTCCGGTTGACGAGCAGCACGTCATTGCCGGCTTCCGCAAGTGTGCCGCCAATTGCCGAGCCGAGCGCTCCAGCGCCGACGATCCCAACCCTCACAGTCGCGCTCCCTTTTGCCCGTGTGGCCGGGCAGTGGGAGGACCCTAGGCGTGTCCGCATTTTTGAGCTATGCAATGATGATAATAGCTTTCATTGCAAATCTTAATGGTGGGGGCCGCTATGACCAGCCTTGAGGAGATCGACCTCCGTCTTTTGCGCATCTTCGAGGCCATGCATGCCAAACGCCATGTGACCCTCGCTGCTGAGGAGATGGGCCTTAGTCAGCCGACGATCTCGATCGGTCTCGGCAAACTCAGGAAGCAATTCAGCGATCCGCTATTCGTTCGCACCAACGAGGGCATGCAGCCGACGTCGCGTGCCGACGTGCTCATCGGACCCATTCGCGACGTGTTGCATTCCGTTCGGCACATTTGTGAGCTGGAAGCCACATTCGACCCCGCTTCCGCCGCGCGCAGGTTTCGCATCTGCATGACCGATGCGAGCCACATCACCTTACTGCCTCTGATACTCGCCGCGGTGCGCAAAGCTGCACCGAGCGTTACGCTCGAGGCAGGGCGGATCGACCAGTCCATGCCTCAGGCGTTGCAGTCTGGTGAAGCCGATCTGGCACTCGGGCTCATTCCAAGCCTCGAAACCGGCTTCTACCAGCAGACGCTATTCCCACAAGATTTCATCTGTCTGACGGGTCCGCGCCATCCGCGCATCAAGAAATCGCTCACGCTCGCGCAGTACCAAGCGGAGGAACACATCGGCATCGTCTCGGGCACCGGACAGCAGCTCTTGGAAGAGGCGGTAAAGCGGTTTGGGCTGCAACGCCGGGTAATGCTGCAGCTGCCGGGCTTTCTTGGGCTCACCGGTATCCTTGCGGCCTCCGATCTGATCGTGACGCTGCCTCGCCATATCGGCGAGACCTTGGCGGAGCTCGGCGGATTGCGGATCCACGCCTGCCCGTTTCCGATTCCGCCGTTCTTCGTAAAGCAGCACTGGCACGCCCGCTATCATCACGACATGGCCAATCGCTGGCTGCGCAGCCTGTGCGCCGGACTATTTTTGAGGAAGTGCCCCTAGGCGCATCTTCACGCGCAAAACGCGCGCTGGAGTAGCTATCGTCTCGCCGATATCTTGGGCCGCGCCACGGCGCAACTTGGCCAGCGGATCTCGGCCCGATTTCTACTGCTCTCTTGCAAGCAGTGCACGCTTGCGTTCTACGCCCCAGCGGTAGCCGGACAATCCGCCGTCACTTTTCACAACACGATGGCAGGGGATTGCGACCGCGATGGCGTTTGCCGCGCAAGCCTGCGCTACAGCGCGCACAGATTTCGGCGATCCAATACCTCGTGCGATATCGGCGTAGCTAGCCGTGGAGCCGACTGGGATTTCTCGAAGGGCTTGCCACACGCGCTGCTGAAACGCGGTGCCGCGCACATCGAGTGGCAGGTCAAGACCGTGCCTGGGGGCTTCAACGAAACCGACGACTTCCGCCACCATTTTCTCGAATTCGGCGTCCCCACCTGTCAGAATCGCATTCGTGAACTGATCTTGGAGATTGCGCACCAACACGTCCGGATCGTCGCCAAGTAGAATGGCACAGACACCTTTCTCACTGCACGCGACCAGGATTGAACCTAGCGAACATTCTCCGACGGCGAATTTTATGGCCGTATCGGCGCCACCGTCCCGAAATGCCGAGGGGGTCATTCCCAGCATGTCATTAGACGTCTCGTAGAAACGGCTATTAGAGTTGAAGCCCGCTCCATATATCGTCTCAGTTACGCTCCCTTTGCCTGTCGCGAGTTGTGCACGAACGCGCTTTGCTCGATGTGCCACGCCATAGGCCTTAGGGGTCAACCCGGTCACGCTCTTGAACAACCGGTGGAAATGGAACGGGCTCATCCCAGCGGCCTCAGCAATCGCGTCCAATTTGGGGAGTTCTTCCGCTTCTTCAATTTGGCGGCATGCCGCGGCCACTGTCGCCGCATGTTGTTCAGCTAGCGAAGCCTTGTTGGGTTGACAGCGCCTGCAAGCGCGGAACCCTGCCTTTTCGGCCTCCTGACACGTCGCATGAAAGGCGACATTGATGGGCTTTGCGAGGCGCGAAGGGCAGCTAGGACGGCAGTAGATGCCAGTCGTCTTCACCGAATAAACGAATTTACCGTCCTGGCTGGCGTCGCGACTCACAACAGCCATCCATCGTGGATCCTGCGCGAGGTCGGCCGGCCGAGGTCCCGCCGGCTTGAGTTTTTTCTCGGTGACCGTCTCCATGGAGGTATCCTGTAAATCCATTCTAGAACGAAAACATAGGGTGAACACGACTTTCCCGCACTCCGCTCCTTGCTTTCAAATTCGGCTGTCCAGATCCGTGTGGATCCGGGACGGGTTTGTCCGGACCGACTGGCGGGCCCTCTGGTCCCGACGGGCCGAGCGAGAAATCCGGGTCGCCGGCGGCGGCCAAGCGGCTGCAGCACGCCAGCCGGATGGCCGGCATCCGGAGGCGTCTGCCTATCGCCCAGTCCTCGGCCTTGGCGGGCAGCAAGAGGCACTACTGCGCAGACAGTCGCCCCACTCCATCGAGAACCAAGAGCAGGCCTCAAGCTTTGCATGCGCGGCGATGCCGCGACACCCGATTTCCGCGATCCGGATCCGCAGATGAAATTTTCGCTTATTCGAATTTGCTTGCGCGGGCCGTGCCGACGGGCCGGCGAAAACGTCCCCCGGACGGCCGAAAATCCGAATTCTGCGCGAGTGCAACAGGATGTTCCGGATGGCCAGTTTATCACCTTCCGCGAGCGTCCCTCCCCGACGGGCCGGGCATGGAATCCGGATCGCCGCCGCCGGCCGAACGGTCGCGCTGCAAAAACCCCTACCCAAATGGCCGGAGACCCGGGAGAAGGCAGGCATCGGCCGCGGACGCGGGCGTCACCGCTCAGGGGAGATCTTGCGCCCCGAATTCGAGCGCAAGACACGGAGTGCGCACTAGCGTCGCCAGACAATAGTTGCCCACCGACCGATTAAATCGCGAGGATTCGAGCGTGCATGAGAAGGCTTCGGGGGCCATACACATCGGCATCGGCGGGTGGACTTACGAGCCATGGCGCGGCTCCTTCTACCCTGAGGGCCTCGTCCAGAAGCGCGAACTCGAATATGCAAGCCGCAAGGTCACGTCAATAGAGATCAATGGCACCTACTACGGTTCGCAAAAGCCGGAAAGCTTCGCGAAATGGCGCGACGAAGCGCCCGACGGCTTCGTTTTTTCGCTGAAAGGTCCGCGGTTCACAACCAACCGCCGCGTTCTTGCCGAAGCAGGCGGGTCGATCGAACGATTTTTCAGAAGTGGCGTCACGCAACTGAAGGACAAGCTCGGCCCAATTAACTGGCAATTTGCGCCGAACAAGCAGTTCGATCCCGACGATTTTGGTGCGTTCCTCAAGCTTCTGCCAGCATCCGTTGACGGCCTCAGCATCCGGCACGTTGTTGAGGTCCGCCACGAAAGCTTTCGCTCGCCGGACTTCATCGCCTTAGCGTGCGAGCATGACGTCGGCATCGTAATCGCTGCCGACTCCGAATATCCCCAGATCGCTGACGTGACGACGTCATTTGTCTATGCACGCATTATGGGAACGACTGAAAATGAAGAGCTCGGATATTCCCACCATGACCTAAATCAATGGTCTCAGCGTGCAAAGACATGGGCTGCGGGTGGCATTCCGCAAGGATTGAAGACCGTAGCCGCTTCGCCGCCCGACGTTCAAGTGCGGGAGGTCTTTCTCTACGTCATTAGTGGGTTCAAACAGCGCAATCCGGCTGCCGCGATTTCGTTGATCGAGCGCGTCGGCTAGTGACTACTCTCGGCCCTGTAGAGCCGAGCGTCCGCCTGCGGGCGTTTTGTTCCTGCTTCCGGCAGGCAGTCCGGCTCGATTCACAGGCCATCCCCGGAAGTCCTCCGGTTGGGCTGATGCCGATGGCAAGGATGTTCTTCGCCGCATTCACGTCGGCGTCGAACATCCTTCCGCAACTGGTACACACGAAGTGCGAGCGGCTGATGCGGCTCGCCGCATCGACGGCTTGGCAAGCACTGCAGGTCTGCGAGGTCTGCGCCGGGTTGACCACGACGAGTTTCGAGCCATACCAGAGGGATTTGTACTCCAGCAAGGTCCGGATCGTCCGAGGTGAGACCTCGAGCAGAGCCCGGTTTTCGTTCGCCCGCTTGTGGACGAGCGCCCCTGGCGCCGCGACCGTGCCGCGTCCGGTCCTGGTCATCTGTTTGACCTTCAGGTCCTCGGTGACGACCACGCCGTGGTTCTTGACGATGATCGTGGTTGCCTTGTGCGCCGCATCCCTCCTGCGACGGGCGTATCTGGCCTGCAACCTGGCCAACCTGCGTTTTGCCTTCTCGCGAGTGCGCGAACCCTTTTGCCACCGGGCGACCGCCCGCTGCGCGGTCGCAAGCCGCTTGCGATCCGCGGAGGTGCGCGGCAGATCGACGACGGCCCCGTCGGAGAGAACGATCGCCTGGGCACTGCCGAGGTCGATCCCGACGGCCGGTCCGCGATTGACCGGCACCAGCGTCTCCTGCTCCGTCTGCACCGAGGCAACCAATCGCCGGCGACGACCGCGACTGTGACGTTCTTGACCTTCCCGATGATCGGCCGGTGGGTGACGATCCGCGTCCAGCTCGCCTTCGGCAGGAAGATGCGGCATTTTTCGGCTATCCGGATTTCCGTGTGGACTCGAGGTCCATTTCACGTTTCTCCGAACTGACATGCTGGGGCCGGCCGGTCCCGACGGGCCGGGCGAGGAGCCCGGGTCGCCGGCGCCGGCCGAGCCGTCGCACCGCAATGCCGCTGGTGCGGCCTCCGGGATCCGGACACATGTCCGGATGCGGGCGGCGGTAGCCAATCGTCTTCGCCGCTTTCAAACCCCGGTGGACATCCGCCCAGCTTTCGGCTTCGGCGGGCAGCGGCACGTCCTTCCGTAGGCGTGCGCGCCACCCTTCATCGAAGGCCGGCAGGACATCCTTGAGCTTGGCGCGCCCCGTAAACCCGCGGCGCGCAATCTCGGCTGCGGCCGCGCAGGCGTCCGGCAGCTCGAACCGTAAATTCCCGATCGTGGTGGAGTATCCGCCCCAGACCTCGACCACCTTGATGCCGGCAAGGCCCGCCTTGCGGCGGAGCATCGCCACGAAGAGCGTCCTGGCCCAGTAGTTCAAGAGCTGGTTCAGCTTGCGGCTCTTGCCGCCGCTGCGCAGCTTGCCGAGACCCTTCTCGATCGCAATCGTGGCGGCACCCCATTTGCGCGCCAGGCCGATGGCGCGGTCCGCGGCCGCCGCGAGCACCTCGCGCACCACTTCCGCCGGCGCGTTCGGCGCGTGCTCGAGCTTGATCAACGCCCAGTCCAGCGCCTCCGTCTCGCCGAGCTGCGACTGATCGGTCATGTTCTCCGCGACCGTGATCCCGATCCAGCTCGGGTTCAGGTCGATACCGACGGCGCGGCCTGCGATCGCGGCGACCGGCGCCCGCCGTTCCGGGTGATCCGGCAGGTCCTGAGGATCAAACGTGATGGAGACGAACTTGTCGTCGATCGAGTAGGAGACGTTGATCCGATCGCGCTGCTCGGGCTTGGCGCACTTCGCGGCGACCTGGCTGATGATCTGCCCGGCATTACCGGTGAGCTGCGCCAAATGAAGATCGGCCATGTCGACCGTTAGCTTGCCGCGGCGGCCGCTGCGAAACCGCCCGATCTTCAGTCGGAGGGTTCGCGGATCGCGAAGATGGACGTTCTGATTGCCGCGCACCTTCTGCCTATCGCCATAGGAGACGAATGGCAGCAGACGCTTTGACTTCCACTCCGCCTCGGTGATTAGTCCCTTCCGTCGTCGCTCGAGCTGTGAGCGACCGCCGAATACGACCTTACCATCAGGGTGGTTCTTTCGCTTGGCACGTCCCAGACGCGCGGCGCAATGCAGGGCCCAGGAATCCAGGACGGCCGTGCCAAACCGCGCCTTGACCAAGGCGCGCACGTCCTTCTCTACGACCAAGCTGCCATCTGGCGCCATCGCGTTAGCGTAGGCTGAGCGGATCGCCGCAGACTGGACACGTCGCAGTGAGGCGATCAGATCGCGGCCGGCTGCGTCGGTGGTGTAGGGAATCCGGATGGTCTGCACGCATCGATATGCGTTCGCCTTACGTTCCGGGTCAAGCAGTGGCTTCGGAAAATGGTTAATCGAAAGTCAGGTCAACACCAAAATCCGAATAGCCCATTTTTCAAGCTTGATCTGCTTCGGATCCGGATAGCGAAAACTGCCGTTCTGGCCCTTCCTGCGGAACGTCGGGAAGCCGGCGCGCCGCTCGAAAAAAGTTGGCGAAGGCCTTGTGCAGATCGTGGTCGCCTGCTGGAGTGGATGGTTCGGCGCTTCGTAGAGAAAGTCGAACTCCTCCTTGAGCGACGCCTTCATCTGGTCGAAGGCGGTCAGTTGCCTCGGTCTGCTGCGCTCGCGCTCCAGGATCTTCTGATCGAGGCATAGGTTGTAGACGAGCCGGCAGCAGCCGATGGTTCGCCGGAAGAGCTCTTCCTGGGTTGCGTCGGTGTAGATCCTGAAGCGGTCGGCCCTGCGCAGAAGCATGAACCAGCCTGCGCATCGAAACCCGAATCGTGGAAGCGGCCTGTCGCACGAAGACGTGGAAAACCTAAAAAACGCTCCGGACCCATCGGCGCCGTGGCCAGACCCGGCCCTGAAGGACCGGGCTTGCAGCGCGCAAGAGGGGCATGCCCACTCCAGGATGCGGTCCCTCGGCGAGATCTGCGATCGACCGGTTGCCCGATTGAATCTTCAATTACGACGGCTATCGCAAGATACCCATAATCCGGAAATCGCTGATACCGCTGGTCAGCCACAATGCGAGCCTGCCCTAGAGGTTTTCGACAGCAAAGAACGGAGTGCATCTTGGGCTGACCCCAATTAGCAACTCCTGGCAAGCGTTTCAACGCCCGGAGACAGCGGTATGAGTTTGGATATCGAAGAGCGGCGTGCGGACTTCCGCGCGCTCCACAAGGAAGGCTATTTTCTGCTTCCGAACCCTTGGGATGTTGGAAGCGCGAAGCGGCTTCAGGCACTTGGCTTCGCCGCGCTAGCCTCGACGAGCGCGGGGCTCGCCTGGTCTCTCGGGCGCGACGATGGCCAAGTGACCCGGGACGAGGTACTGGCGCATCTGCGCGTCCTCGTGAACGCGACCGACTTGCCGGTCAATGCCGACTTCGAGGCCGGCTTCGCCGATCGGCCCGAGGAGGTCGCAGCGAACGTCCGTCTCGCCGTTGATACCGGTATCGCGGGGCTTTCGATCGAAGATCGCACGGGCAGCGAACTCTACGATATGCCACTAGCCGTCGAGCGCATTCGGGCTACCCGCGAGGCCATCAACACCAGCGGCGCCAACGTGATGTTGGTCGGCCGTTCGGAAGGCTTTCTCATTGGCCGCACAAGCCTTGCTGCCACGGTCGAACGTCTCAAAGCTTATGCCGATGCTGGCGCGGATGTTCTGTATGCTCCTGCCGTTTCAGAGCCAGCTGCGATCAAGACGATCGTCGACGCCGTCGCGCCGAAGCCAGTTAACGTCCTGCTGGTCAGCCCAGCCATGAAGGCCGCAGAACTTGGGGAACTCGGCGTGCGTCGCGTTAGTGTCGGCGGTTTCCTCGCGCACGCTGCGTGGGCCGGTTTCACCGACGCCGCCCGTCAGTTCATCGACACGGGTAACCTGCCGCGAGCGAGCTTCCCCGCAGGCTGAACATCAAAGGATCGCGGCGCGCCGCCTCCCACTAGTCAATTCGAGATTCAATCGCAAACAACCCGAGCGCTGGTCCGCCGGGTGCTGGTTCTTTGCCGATCGAGATTCCAACAGCGCGCCAAGATCACGGCTCGCTCAAGAGAAAAAAGGAGACAAAGTCTATGAATCGTACCCAATTTGAAGCCGCGCGCAAGTTCGTCACAACGCCGTCCGGCCGCATCAGCTATGTTGAGTTCGGCAATGGCCCTGCCGCCGTTTTCATCCACGGCGTGATCGTCAATGCGTGGCTCTGGCGTCAACAGCTCGAAGACCTGTCAGACCTGCGTCGCTGCATCGCGATTGATCTGATGGGACATGGCGCGACTAAGATTGCACCGGACCAAGACGTCAGCTTCGACGCCCAGGCTGACATGTTGCTTCAGTTGGCTGACGCGCTCGGTCTCGACCAAATCGACATCGTCGCCAATGATAGCGGCATCGGCGTCGCTCAAGTCTTCGCCGCCCGCAACCCGGCGCGGGTTCGCAGTCTGGTACTCACCAACGGCGACGTCCATGACAACTGGCCGCCGAAGGACTTTTCCGGCTTCCTCGACATGGTCGCCGCCGGGGGCCTGCCGGATACCTTGCGCCGCATGCTCGAAGATAAGGATTTCTATCGGGGGCCGGACGCCATGGCTGGGGCCTATGAAAACCCGCAGGCTGTCAGCGACGAGACGATCGAGGCCTATGTCCTTCCGCATCTGACCAGCCCTGAGCGGACGAACGATCTGGTCCGCTTCATTACAGGCTTTGATCATGCGCAGACCGTGCGGGTGGAGGCCAAGTTGAAACAGCTGAAAGCCCCGACACTGGTCGCCTGGGGCACCGACGATCCGTTCTTCCCGGTGAAATGGGCCTATTGGCTCAAGGATACGCTCGCAGGGCCGGTCACCGTTGAGGAGTTCCCGGGTGGTCGCATGTTTTTCCCCGAAGAGCGCAGTGCACTGCTCAATCCACTCATCCGGACGCACTGGCAGTCCGCCTCATGATGATACGGGCGACTGCTTGCCGGTGTGACTACTCTCGGCCCTGAAGGGCCGAGATTCCAGCGGGCGTTCTGTTCCTGTTTCCAGTCGGCAGTCCGGCTAGATTTACAGACCATCCCCGGAGCTCCTCCAATTGGGCTGAAGCGGTGGGGAGGATGTTCATCACCGCGTTCACGCCGGCGTGGAACCGGTAGCGGCTGCTACGGCTCGCGGCATCGTCAGTGAGCAGCGAGGCTAACGCCGCCGCTTCCGAGTTCCACTGCCGACCTCATTGACGCCATTCAGCCGCCGCCGTACCCGATCTGGCAAATAGTCGATGAACAGTGTCCCCTGAAGGTGATCCATCTCGTGTTGGATACACATGGCGAGCAGTCCGTCGGCAGATAGCTCGCGCGATTTTCCGTCGATATCGAGCGCGCGCACCGTGACCCAGGCCGCTCGGTTGACCTTTGCAAAAATATCAGGAATCGAGAGACAACCTTCGCCCAGCGCGGCGCTGCCACCTTGATCGACAACCACGGGATTGATCAGCACGTGCAGCTGATTGCCGCCATCAGACACATCCGCAGTAATGATCTGCCGGTGCACGTTGACCTGTGTCGCAGCGAGACCGATCCCGCATGCGCCATACATCGTCTCCGACATATCCAGAACCACGTCACGAACGGCGTCATCGACGTACGTTACCGGCTCGGCCACCGTGCGCAACCGCGCGTCCGGAAATTGCAGAATGTTGAGGCGCGCCATGGCAGGTCTCAGGCAGTGGGGATGACGCCCAGTCGTTCCGAGCTAAATCAGCGCTAGCGTGGCATCGCAATGCGCAAACTCCGGATCTTGCGGCGCAATTCAAGCCACGTGCGCAGATCCATGCGCCCGGCAACGCGCCCCGATAGCGCCCCATTGCATTTGTTCCACAATTGCATTGTCAGTGGCCTGCACGGCTTCCTCCATGAGCCAATGACTGCACGCAGAGGCGCTGCGTGGGCTCGCCGTGCTCTTCCGTCACGGAATTTGAACGCAAGAAGTAGGTCGTCGGGAAACGGTCCGCGGTGTAGACCAGCTCCCGAGAATATCATAGCAAGGAGCCGAAAAATGACGGAGCGTATTCGCTACGCGTGGGGCCACAGCTCCCTCGGCGATTTTATCGCAGCCGCCTCTGACGTTGGGCTCGTCGCCTTCGAATTCGACAGCCGTGGCACGCAAGCCATCGATGCGCTGCGCGCGCAGTTCCCCGAGGCTGTGATCGAACACGATGAAGCCGGATTGGTTGAGACGGTCAGCCGGCTTGCCGAGGTAGTCGATCATCCCGATCGTGATCCCGGCATCCCCCTCGATATGCGGGGTACCGCCTATCAGAAACAAGTCTGGGCGGCCCTGCGAGAAATCCCTGCCGGAACGACCACTAATTACGGCGCAATCGCGGCAAATATGGGAACGCGGGACGCGCGCGACGTCACCGAGGCGATCGCGTCCAACACGATCGCAATTCTAATTCCCTGTCATCGTGTCGTGAAGAAAGACGGCTCCCTGTCGGGCTATCGCTGGGGCTCAAAGCGCAAGCGGGAGCTGCTGGCACGTGAGCAGCGTTCAGAGGCGTTCCAGCTTGTCTAACTATCGGCAGAGGGCCGATGACTGCGTCGGCAGGCAAAACAGCGCGTTTCCGTTACCAGAACAACAGGAGGATACGAGCGAGCCACGCGGGGATCTCATTGAGCCGCTGGCATTGATCGATCTCGCGTCGCGCTCGCCGGAGGCGGCGAGGCGGCGCTTTCCAACATATCGGCTGACAAGGCTGGTGGCGTCGCGTCTCGACATGGACGACACCGACATCGAGCATCTCACCGCCATGTTTCAGATCAAGCTGCCTACGCCCTTCAGCGAGTTCAATCGACTATTCGATCGTCATCTGCGCAATGTGATCACGGTCTACGGCCTCGATACCTTGTTTAGCGACGACGGCCCCGGTGCCCACCATCACGCCATTCGCCCGACCGGTTATGACTTTCACCATGACGAGGTGGTTGCCATCGACATGGAACAGTGGCGTGCGGATTATCGCGCCATGTCGGACGAACGCCAGATGTTGGCTGCGTCGATCATCTGGCTTTACCGGGCCGGCAAGGACAACCGCTGGCTTCGGCGCGTTCCCTGCACTTGGCACGCCGCTGACGCGATCGGTCATATGCGATCGGCTGGCGCGCTCGCCGATTGGGCGCAACTTGTCGCTCTCTATCCTGGCTGGTAACGTTCCGAGGGAGACCCAGTGCCTTGCACCGTCGACGAGCGCGCAAGGTCGGCCGTCGCCGGGAATTCGGACTATCCGTTTATCATGTGAGTACGTCGCAGTGAATTCGGATTATCCGGCCAAGCCGGTTGAGAGGCCACCCGCCTATGGCCTTTTTTCAATGGACCACGGCTGCAGCTCGAGTATCACTTCGGGACTCGCACTCGCCGGTCCGACGGGCGCGCACGACCTCGGTCATGGTCATGTTCTTTGCTCCCATGATCATTGCGACGCGGCCACTAAATTCGCCCTGCGCAACCTGATAGGTTGCGTGAGCCTTCGCGGACGCGCGGCCCGGGCAGATAATGTCGTATTCAATGGCAGCGCCACTGGCTACCAGATTGACCGCAGTGCACTCTTTAAACGGGTTATTGGCGCTGAGCACAGGGATCGGTATGTCGCCTTCACCCAGTCTCCCCGAGAGGCATACGTTCGATGTCTGATCGACCGCCCAGCGCTCCACGTGCGGCAACTCCAACCGAGACACAATTGAATAAGCGCCGCTGGGAAACACTGCCGAGTCCGCGACGGCCAAATTCCCTGACGTCAAAAACACAGCCACTGGGATCAATAATGCGCTTATCCGAACCATTGCGACCCCTCCCAGATGTCAGCACCTCCACCGGGCGCATTAGGGTCGATGTTGCTCTTTCCGCAGGCGACTTGTCTCTCCGTTTCTTGCGCTCGAAATGAAGCCATTCGTTTGACGGCTAGCCACCGATCGAAGATCCGCAGCCCACCGGGCCGGGAGCGGTTCCCCGCTTTGGGCTAACAGATACGGGTCACCTCCCGCTCGCCCAATAGATAGGTCTGGCCGGCACTCAGGCGCAATTCGATATCCCCACTGGGGCGCTCGCGCCAAGTCGCCTTCCCCTCGTGTACAAGAGTGCGAACCGCCCGCATGACCAGCGCTTTATCGCGTTCATTCTGATCACACTTCGCCCGGCGCTGGCGTCGGGCCGCGCGGCCTTGGGTAAGGGTGGTACCTCTCCCCGGCGTGCCCTCCGAGGTTATTGAATCGGCTCGACCCACAATTCGCTTTCCTTGATGTGCCGGCGGTTTAGCCGGATGAACGACAGCAATTCGTTAATGGGTCGCCGTATTCCAGCGTGCCCGGATCTTTGCATTGAGCTCTTTGGCACGTTCCTCGGGGAAGAACATCCGGCCGCCCGGAAATTCTTCGACAGTCACCGCACCTGGAAGCGTACCTTTCAGCCAATAGGCCCATTGTACATTGAAGAATACGTCCCCCGTCCCCCAGGCAACAAGCGTGGGCGCGTGCAGCTCGCGCAGCAAACCCTCAACGCGTACGGTCTGGGCGTTGTCGAACCCGAGAATAAACCGTTCGATATCTTTCGTGCGCTGCGGCGAGGTCAAATGCGGGCGGATGTAGATTTCGATCGTTTCGTCGGTGACGGCCTCGGGATGCTCATATGCTCCTGCCATCGCCTCGGGGCCGCGGTAGAAAGTTTTGTCATCCAACATCCTTCGAAGGGTCGCGGGCAATCCTCCCGCGGCCACCATATCGAGAAAGCCTGAGAAGTCTTTCGGTGGCCAATTGTCGTGCACGTCGCCATTGGTGAGGGTGAGCGAGCGGATGCGCTCCGGCTCTTGTGCCGCAAACACTTGCGCGACGCCGGTGCCACTGTCATTGGCAACGAGATCAACGCGATCGATCTTTAGCGCATCGAGAAACTGGGCAAGCATCTCAGCTTGTGCATCAAAACTAACATCCTGATCCGACGCGATCTCAGTCAGGCCGTGTGCCATCAGATCGATGGCAATGCAACGCCGCTCGCCCGCGAACTCGGCGAGCTGGTGTCGCCAAAGCCACGCGTTAACGAGAACGCCGTGAATGAATAATGCGACGGGACCGGTCCCGTGCTCTACATAGCTAATGCGACCCGCAGGTGTGGCAACGAATTTTCGGCCTTTTTCGAATTGAACCCGGTCCATCCCTAACACTCTTTCTTGTCTGCATTCTGTGCCCAAGATCGACGTAATTTCGGGCTGCTATACCTGCACTCCGATTATTGCTTCCGAATTCGAGATGATCTGGCCGCCGGCCCCCGTCCTGTCGACGCCCCCCTCGGCCTATCGCGGCCTAGATCCACGCGCTCATTCGGGTGGACGCGCCCGCACGACGTAGCGCCAGCAGCAGCCCTATGATACAGCGCCTTTCGCTAATTTTGGATTGTGCGTCTATCGGGAATGGACAGACGCACAATCCGTTTCGAGCGCTTAAATGAATGTTGCCCGCCTCGGGACGGGCAACACGCTTTGGCACCTGATATCAGGCGGCCTTGATGAGCTCGAGCTGGGTCAGCGCGTTGAACGCACCTTCCTCACCAATCTCCTCGGCAATCTTGCCATCTACGATGCGGAACACCGTGGTGCCGGTGAAACGCATTTTTCGGCCCGATGCCGCGGGCAGAGCCCCGACCGGCAGGTCCTTGAACGCCGGGCCCGTATGGGTGCCGCCGCCATCCCAACGACCAACCACGTAGTCGCCTTCGGCGATCAACTCGCCGACGCCCCAGAAATTGAGATCGGGAAACGCTTCACGAAATTCAGTCATCATCTTCTTGACGACCTCACGTCCCTTGCGCGGGCCATGCATCGGATAATGAACGAGAACATCGGGGGTACCGAGTTCATCGACCACTTTCGGGTTCCATGGGTTACCCCAGAATTCCTTGAACCAACGCTCAACGACTGCCTTGTTGGCTTGTTCTTTCGACATGACTATCTCCGTAGGTTGTTCCTGAATGACGCGTGACGAAGCCATTCGTCATCAAGCAAACGGAACTTAGTGAGACGCAGGGCGTGCCACACTCCGATTGTTGCGATGAATTTGATTTTGTCGCGCGCGCGTACGCCTCGCGCATGGAACAACCTACGGGAACGCGTTCAAAGTGCCTTTCGGAACGTCAGATTAAAACGCACGCTACCTAGTTGCGGATGGCTTCCATGTTTCAGCGTCGGAACACCGTGATAGCAAAGGCGCGATGGCCCGCCCCAAACCACGACATCGCCGTGGCGCAGCGCGAATTTTCGAACCGGATCAGTTCGCTTGAGGCCACCGAATTGGAATGTGGCCGGCAATCCCAAGGAGACCGAAACGATCGGATTGGCGAAATCACGCTCGTTTTTGTCCTGATGCAGCGAGAGGCGCGCTCCAGGCTCATACCGATTGATTAGACAGGCATCGGGGCTGAACTCGGGATAGCCTGCCTCGCGTGCCGCGCCCGTTGCAAGATCCAGGAACGCATCGGGCATAGGAGGCCACAGCTTTCCACTGACCGGGTCGTGGCTGTCGTAGCGGTAACCAGCACGATCCGTTATCCATCCCGCCTGGCCGCAATTAGTCATGGCGACGGACATCTCGAAACCGCCAGGGGTCACCATATGACGAAACGGAGCGACCGCACCGATGTCATGCAATGATGAGAGGAGACCTTTATCCAATTGCAAGGCATAGCCGCGCAGCAGGACCGCGCCCTCACCGATCGGCTGGCGTTCCGAATGAGCATCAATTTCGTCAAACAAGTCCTTCATCTTCCGCGGATGCTCCTATTTCAAATACAATCAATGGTCGGATGCAGCACAGGCTGATACCCCGATTGCAAGGCCCTGACCGTGGAGGGTGGCGTGATAAGCCCGTCAATGAACGGAAGGCGATTGCACACTTGATAGCCGTCAGGGGTCCAGCGGAAGGCGTGGCCATTCGCGATAACGAATGCCGTGTCCCCTGCAGCGATCATGGTTCCGGTAGGCAATTGCCCAAACGCTAGAGTCAGGACGTGGATTCGCTTCCGTCTTCCCTGAAGCCGCTCGCAGTGCAATGCCTCATCCAGGGTTGTCGCAGTCGGCACCTCGCTACTGTTTCCCCCGGTCCACGCAATGCAAAACCTTTCCGCTGCGTCGCGGCGACATAAAAAGCAAGGCCGATGTCCCGCCGCAAGGGCCGTTGCTTCGTCAAGAAAAAACAACTCAGTCCAGCTTCGACTGCTCATGGGCGTACGGCGCATATTCTTGAAGTCACAGCTGCAGATCAGCCAAGTCTTCGTCGCCCACCTTTTCGACAAGAGTGTCCGGGTCGCTGGATCATGAATGATACCGCGATTGCCGGTGAAAAGTCCGCGCTGCGGTATCGCAACGATATCGCCGAATGGCGTGACACGGTTCTGAAGAGGCATGATTTGCGGAAATTTTGGGTCAGATCCCACAAACAACCTAACCCACAGGCAAAATTCTCACGTCCGGTTTCTTGCTTTCAATTTCGGTAGCCGGTGGCGGGGGATTTTGAAAGCAAGAGACGGAGTGTTTAATCCTTCCTGATTCTCAATTGTCCGGCGGGCGCAAAGGGTTCTGGGACGCCGGAACGATCGAATGGTCAGGATGATGAGCGTATTGGATTTGGAACAAGAAATATCAATCACTCCGGCGCAGCGAGTGGCCCAAATTGATTGGAAGCGCGTGTCGTCCGAGTTGGCAGAGGATGGCGTGGCGGTGGCCGAAAAATTGCTGACAGTGGACGAATGTCGGTATCTCGCTGCACTCTATTCCGATAGTGCACGGTTCAGGAGCCGGGTGGTCATGGCGCGCTACGCCTTCGGCAAGGGGGAATATCAGTATTTCTCATATCCGCTGCCGGATATGGTCGCAGAGCTCAGGACCGCGCTCTATCGTCATCTGGCGCCGATTGCCAACGCCTGGAACGAACGGATGCGGATCGCATCGCGCTATCCGGCCGATCATGCTGACTTTCTGCAGAAATGCCATGACGCAGGCCAGAAGCGCCCAACGCCGCTGCTTCTTACGTATAACGATGGCGATTATTGCTGCATGCACCAGGATCTCTACGGGGAGCTGATGTTCCCGATGCAGGTCGTCTTTCTGCTCTCGGAGCCTGGTCGAGATTTCACGGGCGGTGAGTTCCTGCTAGTCGAGCACAATCCCAAAGGGCCGGCCCGGCCCCATGTAGTGCCCCTAAGGCAGGGCGACGCCGTGGCATTTGCGGTTAACCACCGGCCCGTGAAGAGCGCGCGTGGCAGTTACAGGGTCAACCTTCGCCATGGCGTGAGCCGTCTTCGTTCCGGACATCGCGACACGCTCGGTATCATTTTTCACGACGCCAAATAATGCCCCCCAAAGCGACTACCATCACGACAGCTTTTGCCGCCAAGGCCAAAAGAGAGAGCCGCCGGACACTTAAGGACATAAGTACGATCAGGCTCTCCTATCAGTCGCCTTTCGATTGGCCCGCGATGCTGGCCTTCTTCGGCTTCCGGGCGGTAGAAGGCGTCGAGTGTGTGACTGATGATGCCTATATCCGCACAATTCGTCTCGGGGAGCGGCATGGCACGGTCGAGGTGCGTCATGCACCCGAGAGCATGGAGCTCGTCGCGACGATTTATTCGAGGGCAGCGTTTAAGCCCGATGATGTCACATCGCGCCTTCGCCGCACATTCGATCTCGACGCCGACCTGGCTTGCATCGGCGGGCATCTGTCTCGTGATCCGTTCCTTGCCAGGCTAATCGCCATACGACCCGCCATCCGCGTGCCCGGGCATTGGGATCCTTTCGAAACCGCCCTACGTGCCGTTCTCGGGCAACAGGTCTCACTGGTCGCTGCGCGCCGTCTCAACGCAAGGCTAGTCGATCGGGCCGGAATGGTGATCGGTGAACCGGCCGCTACCAAGCCGCATCGACTTTTTCCGACACCGCAAGAGGTTCTGGCCGCCGACATGTCGAATATGGGCATGCCAGGCGCTCGCGTTCGCACGCTCCAGGCAGTCTCTGAGGCGTTTCTGACTGATCCCCGGCTGTTCGAACGCAGCGCGACCGTGGAGGAAACCATCGAGCGCCTCTGCGCCATCAAAGGCATCGGTCCTTGGACGGCGCAGTATATCGCTATCCGCGCATGTCGCGAGCCTGACGGATTCCCCGCCGGCGACGCTGGGCTGCTACGGGGCACCGCCACGGAAGACGGAACACGCCCGAGCGTTGCCGAGCTCACCCGCCGCGCCGAAACATGGCGTCCCTGGCGGGCTTACGCCGCCCATCACATCTGGGCCGAGGACGAGGACAAGGTCATCCGCCAGCGGTGAAGATGGCGGATCGACATCGACGGCCAAGAAGAATGTTGAGCATGGACAAAACAACTGAAGGGCATCGCAACGGCGCGCTTCTCGCGCGCCCCGGACAAATCACGCTTCCGAGCCGCCATAAAGGCGGATTTCATGCCGTAACCGCCGGCGATGGTCAGAAGGGCGTGGTGTTTGTGCCCGAGCTGGATAATCCCGCCACGCGGCTACCACTTGCAGTCGTACTGCATGGCGCCAGCGGCATCGATGGCGGTCTCGTTGAGATGACCGTAGCGCATGCCCGCAACTCCGGAATGATCGTCGTCGCACCGAAATCGAAAGACACGAGCTGGGACATTCTACGAGGTGGTTACGGCCCGGACGTAACCGCAATCGACGAAATGCTAGGCTGGACCATGAGCCGCTATCCGGTGGACCCGGAACGGATTGCGATCAGTGGCTTTTCTGACGGTGGCTCATATGCGCTGTCGTTGGGCCTCATGAACGGAGAACTATTCAGCCACGTTCTAGCGTTTTCGCCAGGCTTTACAATGCATAAGCGCCGAGAGGGGCAGCCGCAGATCTTCATCTGCCACGGTCTGCGCGACGATATCCTACCTATCGAACCCTGCGGACGCAGCCTTGGCCAGCGGATGCGCGCGGCTGGATACAACGTGGATTATTGCGAGTTCGATGACGGCCACGTCGTTCCGCGTGAAATGGTCAATCGGAGCATGTCCGCCTTTCTCGCTCACGGTGCGGGCAAAGAGGCCTAGCCAAACGTCAGCGGATCTTCAGTCTGACGAATTCGAAAGCAAGAGCCGGAGTGCGATGTCGGGTTCAAGCGACTAGGTTCAGCCTACGATGCGACGAAAAGGATTCAGAACGATGACCATTGCATTGCCGGCCCCTGCAATTGGCAGGGAGACCATCACGGCGGACGCTCGGATCACCTCCACGGCCGGGCCGCGCGAAACACTGAACTTCGCTACCGGTGCCACGTCCCTTGGGACCTTTCTTGTTGCACGTAGTAACAACGGCATTTGCGCAATCCTATTCGGCGGCAGCCGCGGAGAGTTAATGTGCGATCTTCACGAGCGTTTCCCAGGGGCTGAGCTGGTCGCAAATGAGGATGATTTGCAGACGCTGGTAGCTGACGTCGCCGAATTCATTGAAGCGCCGACGACTGGCCTGAGATTACCTCTGGATATTCGGGGCACGAGCTTCCAGAAGAAGGTTTGGCAAGCGCTGCGCGACATCCCCGTCGGCACCACTGCGAGCTATGCAGATATCGCGCGACGCATCGGCACGCCGAAGGCGGTGCGCGCGGTGGCTCAAGCCTGCGCGGCAAACACCATCGCGGTCGCAATTCCCTGCCATCGCGTGATCAAGAACGATGGAGCCTTGTCCGGTTACCGCTGGGGTGTGGACCGCAAACAGGCTCTGCTCGACAAGGAGGCACGCCAATGAACGCTCTTGCCAAGGTTTCCGCCTCAGCAGCCAGATCGGCCGAAGAGCGCGTTAGCGAATACGACTGGGGTGCACTTGCAAGCGACCTCGATAGTTATGGAGCGGCGATCCTGCCCAAGCTGCTCTCGCCAGAGGAGTGTGCGGAGATCTCGGCGCTCTATCCGCATGAAGAGCATTTCCGTAGCCACATCCATATGGCGCGGCATGGCTTCGGCAAAGGCGAATACCGCTATTTCAAGTATCCGCTGCCGGATCTGCTGGGCGGCTTGCGCACAGCGCTTTATCCGCGGCTCGCGCCGATCGCCAATGGCTGGAATGAGCGCATGAATATCGAGACGCGCTATCCCAAAAAGCATGCAGATTTCCTGAAGCTTTGCCATGATGCTGGCCAGGTCCGGCCAACACCATTGCTGCTTCAATACGTGCCGGGAGATTTCAACTGCCTTCATCAGGATCTCTATGGCGATCTGGCTTTTCCGCTCCAGGTCGCGATCCTGCTCTCGAAGCCGGGAAAGGACTTTACCGGCGGCGAGTTCGTCCTCACCGAGCAGCGCCCGCGTATGCAGAGCCGGGCCGAAGTGGTGCCGCTCTCGCAGGGAGATGCCGTTGCTTTTACTGTTCATCATCGGCCCGTGCAGGGCTCGAAGGGCACATATCGCGTCAATCTCCGCCACGGGGTAAGCCGCGTGCGTTCCGGCCACCGTCATACCGTGGGCATCATCTTTCACGACGCGCAGTAGTCGGTGATGCCCTCCCTCACGATCGAGACAATGGAAACACCACTCGGCGTTTTCCATCTCGTTGCTGATGGAGAAGGTAGATTGCGAGCCGCTGACTTCGCAGACTGTGAGAGCCGACTGCAGAAGTCGCTCAGTCGTCAGCTCGGCGTATCCCACGTTGCGCTCGTCCAAGGGACGCTCCCTCAGGCAATCCCGGCAGCCCTGCGGGCCTATTTTTCAGGGCAGCTAGACGCCATCGCGGGAGTCCCGCTCAAGGCAAGTGGCTCGCCATTCCAGGAGCGGGTGTGGAGGGAGTTACGGTCGGTCGATCCAGGCGCTCCCCTGCCCTACGCCGCGCTGGCCGCCCGTCTCGGCAAACCCGATGCGGCCCGCGCCGTAGGCCACGCCAATGGCGCCAATCCATTTTGCGTGGTCGTGCCCTGCCATCGCCTGATCGGAGGTAACGGCAAGCTCACGGGCTATAGCGGCGGCTTGGAACGGAAGCGCTGGCTGCTCGCCCACGAGGCACGTTACGCGATGATTAGACTGCCCCCGAAGTCAGGCTGATCGAGCCTATAGCAGCTCGCAACGTGCGAGAAATGCACACAGCCGCTCGGTATCGGCATGCACCTTGCCGTGGACGATCCTGCCGTCGCGCAGGGCGAAGACCAGGCATTGTTCGTAGTCGAGCTGCTGCCCCGTCTTGGCCACCGCTCGCGCGATCACCTCGGCGACGACATGGTCACCGCCGTCAATCAGCCGTTTCAGATCATAGTCGAACGCTTTGTAGTAGGTCGCGTATAAGCGCGCCCAAAGCGCCTTATAGGCATCCAATCCCTCATATCGCCCGCCATATGGCACGGTATCCGGGAATTCGAACACCACTACATCATCCATTAGCGCCAGAAGCTGGGCCCGGTCGTTGTTCTCGTAGCCGGTGAAGGCACGGCGGAACGCATTCATAGTGGCCTCTTGAGCCATGCGTATCTCCCAATCCCAATGGCCCGCGGGTCCCTACGTTAGCGTCAGTTTCGCGCCCTCATGCCGAGACTTGAACTGCGACACGCTCCGGCGCGCACTCCGGTTCTTGCGATCGAAACGGCTCCTCAGCATGACCACGAAAGTGGACGCTAAGGACCGCATCATTGCGATGGCGACGATCAGTTCGAGTATCATTCCTTGTCTCCATGGAGCGGATTGGCGCAGGTCGCGTGTCTAAAGGCCACACACAAAGGCCGCGTCACTCCGTCGACGACGTGGTGTGCGCCTGTGTTGCACACGCCGACAGTACGTGCACTCCATCTTTTGCCTTAGAATCGCATTGTGCGATCTCATGCGGCTCGCCGCAGCAATAGATTAGAACGGAAGCGCCAGATCGCTCGCGAGCCGGCGCCGTCCGGATGCCCCTCCCCAATCGTTCAGTTGGCAACGCACAAAAACGCAATCGCAAGAAACGGAGTGTCTGGCGGCAATGACTGTGCGCTTGAATCGAAAATCTCGGTTGCGCTTATTCAGCGGAGGTGCGCGATGAAGGTGCGAATTGAGAAGAGCCTCGTGACCACGGCTGATCCGGATGTCATCTGGCGTGTTGCGGGCGAGTATTGTTCGATTTCACGCTGGCATCCAGCGTTCTCTGATTGCACCCGGGAAATGGCCGACGGCGCCGTCTGGCGGGTACTTACCCTCAAGAAAGGGGGTGGGAAAGTCCGCGAAAGGCTGACGGACATAACTGACCGGAGCTATGACTACACGATCGTTGAGGCACCGCTCCCGATATCCAATCACCACGGCAAGCTTTCTGTAGAAGCTGGCGCCAAGCCGGGAGAGAGCGTGCTCAGGTGGGACATCTCCTACGATATTGACGACGCTGCCAGGGCGGACGAAGCCAGCAATGCTTTAGACGGCATTTTAACCGACGGTCTCGCGAACATCGCGAGGATCGCGGGAGAAAGTACGTGCTGGTGAAACTAGCGTGATTGATGACCGATCAACAGCGCGATACCCATCCGAGTCCATCGGTGAGTTGAGCCGTTATGGCGCATTCCGGAATGTACCCTTCGACGCCAAGCGAGATGCACTCCGAGATGTTCTCGAAGGCCTGCATTTCGCTCACGCAATATGTGGAGAAGGTTTTGCCAGGAGCGAGCGGAGATGCTTGACGTTGATCGTGTTCCCCAACATCTGATAGATGCTGCGTACAATAACAAGGCGGCCTGCCCGGAATGGCAAGGCTGGCTCAATGAGTGGAACGAAGCCTCGATTGAGTATCGAGAGCGCTTCGCGTCGACCATGAACCTCCCTTACGGCACACGCCCACGCGCGAAGATTGACGTTTTTCCTGGCATAGACGCAACCGCCCCTTGCATGGTCTACATCCATGGAGGTTACTGGCAACTCAACTCAAAAGACATCTTTTCGGTATTCGGGAGTGGCGTGGCGAGCTACGGCTGGTCCGTAGCCATGATCGGCTATACTCTGGCGCCCGAAGCGTCGCTGACCGAAATTGTTGATGAAATCGATCACGCGCTGGACTGGCTAGCTGCGAATGGATCAAGCTACAATGTTGGTCCGCAGCGGATCGTCGTTGGCTCATCTGCTGGTGGACTGCTCGCGGCTCTTGCGGCTTCGCACCCAAGTGTCAGCGCAGCGGTGACACTATCAGGGATTTTCGAGCTCGCGCCGTTGCGAGATACATTTCTGAACAAGAAGCTACAATTGACCGACGCCGAGATCGCCAATTTGTCTCCGCTGCGCCGACCGCCAGTCAAAAAGCCGTTCACGCTTGCCGTAGGTACGCACGAGTTGCCGCTCGTGGCGACCAACTCGATCGCATTCTGCCAGGCCCGAAGACGTGGCGGAGCGCCGTCGAGCCTCATCGAGGTTCCGGGAGCCGACCACTTCTCGATACTCGATGAACTTCGCTGTTCGCACAGCGCTTTGACGGACGCCATTGTCGACCTTGCGAGGCCAGCGCCACAAGTGATGTGATGGACGAGACTCTACGAATCCAAAGTACCTCGGCGATGCTCGAGGGATGTTACTGGCTAGCGTAGCTTAAGGGTCTCGAAGCGGTGGTCGAACTCGAGAAGCTGAAGGTTTCGGTGCCGCTGCGCGGCATCTATGCGACTGCGGTTCAGTCCGGAACCGAAGCTGGTCCAGATTCCTGCTCAATGGAGGGCAGCAAGGTAGCGCTAATTCGGCTATCCGTATTAGCGTGTGGATGCGCGGACGGACCGACGTTTCTCCGAACTGACTTGCTTGGGTCGTCCGGTCCGGAAGGGCCGGGCAATGAACCCGGGTCGCCGGCGCCAGACGAGCCGTCGACACCGCAAGCCCCCGGCCGATTACCGTCGGCCGCCCCCAGCCGGGAGACACGCCTAGGGAACGAACTTGCTCACTGAGCCTCGGACTAGCACGGCCGATGTTGCTGATCCGAGCACGCTTCCTTGGTGGCGTATGCCTCAGTAGCCACGAACACGGTCGACGGCATTCTCGAGTAATCCACCAGCCTCGAACTTGATTATCTGGCCCGCAATATAAGCCGAAATCGCGTCGGGATCGGCATCAGCGGCATTGTGTGGCGTAACCAGTAAATTCGGGTGCGACCAGAACGGGCTCGACTTGGGAAGGGGCTCTCGCTCGTAGACATCAAGTGTTGCCGCACCGAGCGTACCGTCGGCCAGACAACCGAGGATATCCGCCTCAACCTGCAACCCTCCGCGGCCGGCGTTGATCAATACAGGCGCGCCGAGCGGACCGTTGCGTGCGAGAGACGAGAAGAGCTTACGGTTCAAGATCGCCTTGGTGTCTGCTGTCAATGGCAGTAGACATACGAGGATATCGGTGCGAGCTAAGAATGGCATGAGATCGGCGTGGCCGGAGAAGCATTCGATACCGGGAATGAGTTTTGGACTCGAATTCCAACCGGCAACCCTGAAGCCAATGCGGGTAAGTACCTCGGCCGCATCTCGGCCAAGATGGCCCATGCCCATGATCCCAATCCTGATCGCCTTAGCCGCCCATTGGGATCTGGGCTCCCATCGCTTGTCGCGCTGACACTGCTGCAGGTACAGTTGCTGACGGTGATGCATAAGTACATGCAGAACGATGTACTCGGTCATACGTTGTGTTAGGTCACCCAGAACAACGCGAACCAGTGGGACATGGGGCAGATCGGAGTCGGCGAGCAGAGAATCAACTCCCGCACCGAGATTGAAAATTACCCGCAACTTTGGAAACCTCGCAAGCGCGCCAGGCACAGGTTGCCAAACGGCAGCGTAATGGACGTCCTCGGATGCGATATCATCCGCGGGGTTCAAGACGATATCTCGGCCCGGGCAGGCTAGCCTGAACCGCTCTTTCCATCGATCGGAAGACCAATTGTCCGTCCCACTCTCGATCAGAAGTGCTAAGGCGCCTTTAGCCATTCACGTACTCGCTTCCATGATACCCAATATCGGTTCCTAGACATTTACGCGATGTCAGCACTGCGGTTTGGCGTCGATCGGCAGCGCCGCTCTGAAATCTGACATCCGCGTCTCGATTCCTGCTCGCAGGATGGCGTAGTCGCTGTCAACGATGAAGAGGTTAACCCCCTTTGCGTGCCAGGAAGCGGCAGCACGCACGTCGGGGAGCGAAAGCCCAACGGACAAATTCCCCGCAATGCAAAGCCGGCAGATGTTCTCGAGGGCAGCATCAACGACCTCGCTCGATTTATTGTCCGCCTCCATCGCAAGCGTGAGACCTATCCGGCCAAGGAACACCCCATCGACGCCCTTTGTCGCGATGATCTCCGGCGCGGCAGCTATTCCTGCAGGCTCGTCAATCTGGGCTATCAACATGAGCCTGTCCGACAGCGCGCGCTGGAAATCCGGCCATGGCGTCTGTCTCTGCCGCGACGCACGACCTGCCCCGGCATGCGCTCGTTCGACTGCCGTCCTCCGAATGAATTGTGCGACCGTTTCCATCTCTCGGGCAGAGGAGACATGGGGAACGATGATGCCGTCCGCTCCAACGTTGATAGCGTGCTGAATTGCCGGAAGACTACAATCAGGCACGCGAACCAGGACCGTAAGCCTCCCTGCAAGCGCCGCAAACATGCAGCGGCTCAAACTCTGCCGGTCGAATGATCCGTGTTCAACGTCTATTATAACTACATCGAGCGATGTCAGCGTGAAAGTCTCGTAGACCTCGGGAGCGGTCAGCCGCGCAAATATCCCGAATTGCGGATTGCCGCTGCGCCAAAGCGGCTTGAAGGATTGACGAGTGGCATCGGCCTTCATTGCGATCACCAGCCAAGCGCGTAAGCTGCCGCCCGGCGAGGGTCGGCTCCCGCTTCCATCACGCCACGATCATGGTCGGCCCTCACGAGACAAACACCCCCCGCCCGCCATAAGCGATCTGGCCACATATTGATCTTGTGCCCCAGTCCGGAGAGCGATGCGGCCACGGACGAAGGGAAGCGGCCTTCCAGGCAAAGTAATCCTGGGAAACTTGGATGCGGCGCAAACGAGTCCGGATGGCTATAGGTAATAAAACGGGGCTGCTCGATGGCGGTTTGAGGATCCATACCGAACAGCGTCATGTTCAGAAGAACCTGGAGCACCGCCTGAACCTGACTATCACCGCCCGGGCTCCCGATCGGCATCGTCACGTGTCCGCGTCGCATCGCCATGACAGGATTCGGCGTCAGACGGGGCCGCTTGCCCGGAGCGACCGACGAGGGATGTTGCGGATCGACCCAAGATTGGGAGCCTCGTGATGACGGTGCAAGTCCGGTGCCTGGGATAACGATGGTATCGCTGCAGACGTCACTTGGATTGATCGATATGGCATTGCCCTTGCCATCAACGATAGCAACATAGGATGTGTCGAAGGGGCCGTCATGTGACACCGTAGCGGACGTAGTCTTGGCAGCCGTCGTCCCACCAAACGCGGGCGGCATTTGAGGCCACGCTTGGTCCGATCGGATAAGCCGCCGCCGTTCGTCGGCATAGGTAGACGACAACAAGAGCTCCTGCGGCACATCGATCACGTCAGGGTCGCCAAAGAATTTCTCTCGGTCGGCGAACACCAACTTCAGCGCCTCGGCTATATGATGCACATAGGCCGCCGAATTGTGCCCAAGCGACTGCAAATCAAATCCAGAAAGGACGTTGATCGTCTGGAGCAACGCCGGACCTTGGCTCCAGAAACCGCAGGAATAGACGTCGAGATCGCCGAGCATCGCCCGCAGCGCGGGCGCGCGCTTGACGCGGTAATCCGCCATGTCCCGTTCGGTCAAAAGGCCACCGTTCTCCGCGTGAAATCGCGTGATCGCCCGCATCAGGTCGCCACGATAGAACGCATCCCGAGCGGCCTGAAGTCCACCTTGGCGATCGCAGCCCTTCGCCAACGCGGCTTGCTCCTCGTCGATCATGTACTGGAGGCTGCGGCCCAGATCCGCCTGGACGAACAAGTCGCCTACACGGGGAGACTGGCCGCCGGGCAGATAAATTGCGCTGTTGGAAGGCCATCGAGCATTCTTGCGCGCCACCAGCTGCAACTGCTCGGCGAGAAACGGGTACATAATGAAGCCGTCACGCGCGAAGCGCGCCGCATAGCCCGCGATGTCCTTGAAGGACATCGTTCCGTAGCGAGTTAGCGCCTCGATGTAAGCAGCAGGCGCCGCTGGGACGACCGTACGCAGCAGTCCCTCCGGGACAGCTCCATCATGATCACGCTGAAACAGCTCACAGGATGCGGCCGCCGGCCACACGCCGACGCCGTCGATCGTGACGAGCTCGTTGCGCTCGGCAATCCAGACGATCATCGGAGCGACGCCGGCGATATTCACCTGGTCGCTATGCACCACCCCCAGGATGAGCCCTGCCGCCACTCCGGCATCGATCGCATTTCCGCCAGCTTCAAGAATCTGAAATGCAGCCTGGGTCGCCAAATAGTGCCCGGTCGAGACTGCATGGGTCCGGGCAGCAATGACGGGACGCCACGCTTTATATGGGCTTTCGTCCTGGTTAAGCGAAGCCGGTATGGCGTCGCCCGAAGCAGCATCTCCTGACATAAAGGCCCTCTCGTTTGACGTTTTGGGATGCCCGACACTGAACCGACGGTTGCGCTGTGTGATAGGCTGACTCACCGCATCGATTAGCGTTTCCAGCGCAACGCGTAGGATTCGAACACATTAAGCCCGGAGTTGACTATCACTCCGATCGAGGCAAGCAGAACAAGTCCTGCGAAGACACCCGGAGTGTCGAACATTCCGGAAGCTTGCGCGATAAGGAAGCCGATACCACGGTTGGAGGACATGAGTTCACCGACCACCGTTCCGATGAGCGCATATGGAACGGAAACCTTCAAACCCGCCAAAACCCAAGACATGGCCGAAGGCACAACGACATAACGCAGGAGCTGCGCCTCTTTGCCACCCATGATGCGCAGGGAATTCAGAAAGATAGGGTTCACTTCGCGCACACCCGAGTACGTGTTCAAAAAAACCAGAAAGAATACGACGATGCCACTCATCGCGATCTTGGATTCTATCCCGATGCCGAACCACATGATGATGAGGGGAGCGAGCGCGATCTTAGGCAAACAATAGAGCGCGGTAATAAACGGATTGAGCACGGCAGCAACCAACTCATTGCGCCCGAGCGCAAATCCAAAGGCAAATCCGCAAATCGCGCCTACCACAAAACCGATCGCCGTCGCGGACAACGTATAACCGAGATGAATGGAGAGCATCCCGCTGGCTGCCCATGAAACGAGGCGAGCCCATACCTGGACTGGCGAGGAGATGAAAAATGGATCGATGAATCGACCCGAGACAAACTGCCAGGTCGCAAGAAGGCCGATCCCAACGGCGAATTGCAGAATCAAGATGCGAGCCCGAAACTTGAATTCACCCGAAAAGCTGACGGTTGGCTGAGCCGGCTCCACGACATCGTTCATCATGACCGCTCCTCCACGATTTCTGGGGCAAGAAGTTCCCACAATTTCTCGTAAATGACCTGATAGCGAGGATCGAAACGCAGCTTGAACACGTCCCGCGGCCGGGGAATATCAATGTGCTCTATTGCCTTCACGCGGCCAGGCCTCGCGCCAAAAATGACGATGCGATCGGCGAGTGCGATCGCCTCGCCAAGATCATGGGTCACGAAAATGATCGTCTTCTTGGAGCGATCGTGAAGCTTGGCCAGTTCGCTCTGCATTACGAGCTTGAGCTGCGCGTCAAGCGCCCCGAACGGCTCGTCCATCAGGATGGTCTTGGGATCGTAAGCGAGAACTTGCGCCAGCGCGACCCGTTTTCGCATGCCGCCAGATAGTTCGTTTGGAAAGGACGATCCGAAACCGGCGAGACCAACCGCGTTGAGCAGCTCTTCGCTGCGCTTACGACGCTCCTCCGCCGGAGCGCCGCGAAGTTTGAGTGGAAGCTGAATATTATCGTCTGCCGTACGCCACGGCAGTAGGCTGTCGGCTTGGGTCATATAGCCGACATTGGTATTGGCGCCTTTGACGGGTTTGTCGCAATACAGGATCTCCCCCGACGAAGTGGGAATCAGACCGGCGACCATATTCAAGAGCGTTGATTTTCCGCATCCGCTTGGTCCCACGAAAGCGACGAATTCACCGTCTTCGATTTCTAAACTAACCGGTCTTAGCACCTCGCGGATAGTGCTTCGTGTGGCGAACGTTTTCGACACACCCTGGATTTTGATTGTCGCTGTCATCTGACGACTCGCTTCGCATGGGCGTCTGCGAATTGCTGGTCCGCCCAGTCCCTGAACGCGAAGGTCGATGGGATGCGATCGTCAACGCCCGACATCGTCTGGCGATTCATGAATTCCACAGTGCGCCGGAATTGCACTTCGGTCGGCCGTGGGTCGGACATATAGATTTTTGAATTATTGGCGAACGCCTGCTTGAACAGATTGGTGTCGAGGTCAGAGAAGAAGCCGGCGGCCCATTCGGAGTAGACTTGCGGATGGTCGCCGATCGTCTTCAGCGCTCGCGCAAGGCCTCGATAGTAGGCATTCAAATCGGCCGCCCGCTCCTTGATGATGCGATCTGTTGTCGCAACTGCAATGTAGAGGAAGTCTTCGAAGAAGGGGGGCGGTCGTGTCGACATATCGAGGAGATACGCTGCACCGAAATCCCGTACCGCCAGATCGGACGTCGGAGAGGATAAGCCGAAGCCGTCGATCGATCCCTGCTTGAGTGCGGCGAGCATCGCGGCCCCGCCACCTCTTACAGGAACCAGCTGAACATCGGTCTCCGGATTGATGCCATTTTCAGCGAACAAATATCGAAAAAGCGAATCGGGCGCACCGCCCGCCCCTGTTGTCGCCAGTTTCAGCCCCTTAAGGGCAGCAACACGGTCCGCTACGGGCGAGTCTAACGTCACCTTCCTTTCCGCAAGAACCGATTTTCGTACAACGATGTGGCTGGCATACTTATTTACCATGCCGGCGATTAGTCGCACCGGCTGCCCCTTCATCTGCACACGCATTGCCTGGTCGGGCGGTGTCAGTACGATGTCGGCAGATCGGCTGAGGAGCGCGTCGATGTTTGGTGCTCGCTCGGTTGCCACAACCGCGACCTCAAGATTCTCATCGCGGAAAAAGCCTTTGGCGATCGCGAAATCTTCCGGCGCCCATAGCCAGGATTTCGACGTAGAGCGAAAGCTGGTAATCTTGGAGGGCGCGGCAGCGATTGCCGGAACCGCAAGAGTGGGCGCAGCGGCGAGACTTGCCAGTCCAGCAGTCCGTTTTAAGAGAGTTCGCCTGGAAAAAGTGGCGGTCATTTTTCCTCCTTTGCGCCAGCCGGATTTGGAGTTGCAATGCCAATGCCCGCGTTCTTTCCCGTGCCTCTTACGGGCACTTCGTCAGATCGCGTTTCGTGAGCCGCTCGCGTATTTCCGCCAACAGACGCTCTCGCATTGTGCCCGGGTGTTTTGGGCACCTGATTGCTGCTCGAAAGAGCTTTTCCAGCGAGGACGACGGCGAGATCCGGCCGGATCCCTTCTTGATTGGCAACGGCAGAACGGACATTGCGACGCACCCCCTCCGCAGCGGCTTTGCGGTCGATGGCGGAAGTCGTCGGCGATGGTCCGTTAGTTACCTGCCCGCCCTCAATGTTCGGGGTCATGTTCATGCTCACCGGAACACAAGGGTACGATTGCCGTTAAGGAGCACCTTTCGCTCCACATGAAACTGGACGGCCCGCGCCAGGACGACGGCTTCCACATCGCGGCCGATCGCGGCGAGTTCGTCCGGCTCAAGCGCGTGATCCACACGGGCAACGTCCTGCTCGATAATCGGGCCTTCGTCGAGGTCTGCTGTCACGTAATGCGCGGTTGCGCCGATCAACTTCACGCCGCGCGTGTGGGCCTGGTGGTAGGGCTTTGCACCCTTGAAGCTCGGCAGGAACGAGTGATGGATGTTAATCACTCGCCCCTCAAGCGTTCTGCAGAGATCGTTGGAGAGAACCTGCATATATCGCGCCAGGACTACGAGATCGATGCGCTCTTGCTCGATCAGCTCGAGGAGTCTGGCCTCCTGAACAGACTTCGTGTCGGGCGTGATCGGAAGATGATGGAACGGGATGTCGTGTGAAGCAGCCATGCGATAGAAATCGCGATGGTTCGATACGATGGCCGGGATTTCCACGTTGAGTGCGCCGCTGGCGTAACGAAACAGCAGGTCGTTTATGCAGTGACCAAACCGCGACACCATGATCAGGAGACGGGGCTTCATTTTGCAGTCGTGCAGTTGCCACGCCATGCCGTAAGTGGCAGCGACCCCGGCAAAATCAGATTGGAGGTCCGACAGCGCAACCGTTTCTTGCGCCGACACCGAGACTCTCATGAAGAATGTCCCGGTGGATCGATCCGAGAACTGGGCGCTGTCCAAAATGTTGCACCCGTATTCGACCAGAAAGCCCGATACAGCATGGACGATACCGATCCGATCGCTGCATGAGAACGTCAGGACGAAATCGGGTTTCGTCCCGGATGCGCGCGAAAGCTTAGTGGATCGATCGATGCCAATAGCTTCCAGACGATGGTCGGCAAACGGCGGCGGGCCATTCGGCGACACGTGAGGTTCTCCTATCGCTTCGTTCAGTGTCATGGTGCCGCTCGGAGCCTTGGAATAATGTAACGCGCGGATAGGATCGGCATGGATGGCCCCTACGAAGCTGCGGCTAGCGCAGGGGCTGGCTCTTCGCTCAGCTCCTTAACCCGCCTGTTGCCCGGATCGTAGAAGGGACGCAGCGAGACCTCCGCCGGTACCCGCTCTCCGGCAACTTCGATCTCGTAGCCGCCACCGTTAACGAACGCCGCATCAACGTTTGCCCCGCGGTTTTCGACGTAACCCATGCCGAGGGGCTTGCCGATGGTATGCCCGAACGTGCCCGAGGTGACGCGGCCGATTAACACGCCGTCCCGCCAGATAGGCTCGTTGTGGTAGATAAGCTTGTCGGAGTGGCTCAGGGCAATTTGAACAAGTCGACGCTTCAACCCTTCATCCTTCTGGCGTTGAAGTGCATCTCGCCCGACGAAACCACCCGCCTTCGACCAGGAAACCGCGAAACCCAATCCGGCTTCCAGCGGCGTGTCCTCGTCCGTGATGTCGTGGCCCCAATGGCGATAGCCCTTCTCCATTCGGAGGGAATTCATCGCGTGATATCCGGCGAGCCGCATCCCGACGGCCGCACCCTCCTCCTTCACTGTGTCGAAGACACCCTGCGCGAATTCTGTTGGGATATAGAGCTCCCATCCCAGTTCGCCTACATAGGTGATGCGACTGGCACGCGCCCGCGCATAGCCGATGTCGATGAGTTGCGAAGTAGCGAATGGAAAGGCCTCGTTGGAGAGGTCCGCGTCGGTGAGGCGGGATAGTACATCTCTCGACCGTGGCCCCATCAAGCCGAGCACAGCATAGCCAGAAGTGACGTCGACCGCGACTGCACGCGCGCCGTCCGGAATATGCCGCTGGAGCCAAGCCAGATCACGGGTTTGAGTAGCGGCAGCCGTGACGATCAGAAATTGCGTTTCACCGACACGTGTAATCGTCAGATCAGCCTCGATGCCACCGCGATGGTTTAGCCATTGCGTGTAAACGATCTGGCCAACCGGCACCGAGACGTTGTTGGCGCAAACCTGGTTGAGAACGGTTTCGGCGTCTGCACCTTCCAGGATATATTTCCCGAATGACGACTGATCGAATAGCCCAGCGGATTGACGCACTGCCTTGTGCTCGTCGGCAGAAAATTCGAACCAGTTTTGGCGACCGTAGCTATATTCGTAGCGAGCTTCGGTACTCGTGGGAGCATACCAATTTGGCCGTTCCCATCCCGCGAGTTCGCCGAAGCAAGCTCCTTGCGCGAGCAGACGGTCATGCAGCACGGAGCGACGGACACCGCGGGCTGTCTCTGGCTGACGGTATGGCCAATGCATCGCATAGAGTAGTCCAAGTGCCTCGACCGTGCGGTCCTTCAAATAGCGGTGGTTGCGCTGGAACGGCATCATTCGTCGGATATCGACGTCCCATAGATCCATTGGAGGGTGACCATCGATGATCCAGTCTGCGAGCACCTTCCCAGCGCCTCCAGCAGAGCTGATGCCGATCGAATTGAAGCCAGCTGCAACGAAATGATTCCGTACTTCGGGGGTCTCGCCCAGCAAATAACGGTCATCGGGCGTGAAGCTCTCCGGTCCATTGAAGAAAAGCTGGATGCCAGTTCTGGCGAGCGCCGGGACACGGCGGATCGCCGCTTCCAGTAGCGGCTCAATATGCTCGAAATCGTCAGGAAGCGTGTCGAATGAAAACGATTCGGGAATTCCGCTCATTCCCCAAGGCTTCGCCACCGGCTCGAACCAGCCCACGAGCAATTTGCCCGCATCTTCTTTGAAGTAAGTACACGCATCGGCGTCGCGGAGTACCGGCGAATGTTTCGGCAGATCGGGAACGCCTTCGGTCACGATATAAAAATGCTCCGCCGCATGCAGCGGCACGGTCGCGCCAACGGACGCGGCCAGCTGACGAGCCCACATGCCGGCGCAATTAACGACGTATTCGGCCGTGATCTCGCCGTCCGATGTTCGCACCCCCTTAGCCCGCGCATTGTCGATGATGATATCGGTGACCTTGACGTTCTCGAAAATGCGCGCGCCCCGCCGTTTGGCCGCTTTTGCGAGAGCTTGTGTCGTGTCGATGGGGTTGGTTTGGCCGTCTTTCGGCAAGTACACTGCGCCGACGAGATCGTCGGCGACCATTAATGGCCATAGCTCGCTCGCCTGCCGAGGCGTCAGGATATCGGCCTCAAGGCCGAAGCATCGCGCCATGGAGGCGCCGCGCTTCAATTCCTCAAAACGTCCCGCGTTGGACGCCAGCGCCAGCGAGCCAATCTGGCGAAAGCCCGTGGCTTGTCCAGATTCCTGCTCCAATGCACTATAGAGTTCGGCGGTATATTGCGCGAGGCGCGTCAAGTTGTACGTCGGTCGAAGCTGGCCGACCAGTCCTGCAGCATGCCAAGTTGTGCCCGAAGTCAGTTGTTTGCGCTCAAGCACTACAACGTCGGTCCATCCCCTGAGCGTCAAGTGATACGCTACGCTGCATCCCACGATGCCGCCGCCAACGATGACGACCTGGGCCTGTTTCGGCATTTCCGCCACGTGTTCGCTCCCACTTTCAGGACGACGTCGGTCGCCTTTTGTGAAATTCCACCATTATTTTTCACATTTGTGAAGTAAATTTTCACGGCAGTTCGCGATGAAACCCTGGGCAGAAGGGTCACCAGACATGCATTTTTCTTGAAAATCCTCAGGATTGAGTCGAAAACAGACGGAAATTCACTTATGGAACTGATTTTACGAATGTGGAAAATGAGCCAAAATATTCACATCAGTGAATCTCGGGACGAGACGTCATGGCTGTAAGATCGTTGCGGTCATCTGACGAATGGACCGCAAAGCCGCCTCACCCTGATCAAATCGATCCGGAAGCAGCGATCGGCGGACAGCTTCGCGATCTTCGGAAGCTTAAGAACCTCACGCTCCAGGAGGTCGCCAGGAAAGCCGATATTTCGGTTGGCTATCTCAGCCAGATCGAGCGCAATCAGTCGAAACTGCCCATCGGTGTCCTCAAGAAGCTGAGCGACGTCTTGGGCGTCCACATGAACTGGTTCTTCCAGGGCAACGCACACAGCGCCCCCGAAGAACGGGATCTGATTGTTAGGAAAGCCCACCGGCGCCGGCTGACGTTCACCGGACTTGGCATCATCGAAGAACTCTTGTCGCCGAACCTCAGCGGCCCGCTCGAGCTGCTGATGAGTACAATCGAGCCGGGCGCTGATAGCGGTGATTACAGCCACGACGGCAGTGAGGCTGGCATTGTTATATCCGGAACGCTCGATCTCTGGGTCAACAATCAATTCTTCCGTCTGGAGGAAGGCGACAGCTTCTCATTCAGCAGCACCAATGTTCACCGTTGCGGCAATCCGGGTAAGGCTCCTACAAAAGTAGTCTGGGTGATCACTCCGCCGCACTACTAGGTGGGCGCACGGCGGTAAGCGTCTCGCAGTTCGCGCTTCAGTACCTTCCCAATGGCGCTGCGAGGCAAACTTTCAAGGATATCGATACCAAAGATGCGTTGTGCCTTCCCCAAGCGAGAATTCGCCCAGCCCTTCAACTCATCCCGCGAAGGTGTAGCCCCGGCTCGGAGGACAACAAAACCAAAGGGAGTCTCTCCCCACTCCGCGCTTGGCACGGCGACGACCGCAGCGTCAATTACGTCGGGGTGCGATAGTAACACTTCCTCGAGATCAGTGGCGTAGATATTGAAACCACCTGAGATGACCATGTCTTTCTTACGATCAGAAAGATGCAAAAAGCCATCACTGTCAAAATAGCCCATGTCTCCAGTCTTAAAGAACTCTTTGCCGGTCGCATCGCGCCAAATAATGGCCGCCGTGGCGGCCGGACGGTTATGATACCCCTTCATCATGACGCGTCCTCGGCAGGCGATCTCTCCGATCTGGCGCTGCGGCAACTCATTCCCGTCATCATCGAGAATTCTATATTCCGCACCGAAAGCAGGCTTTCCGACCGTGTCGAGCTTATCTCTATTGGCCGTGGCATCGAGCATGCAAAGGCCACCGCCCTCTGTCATGCCGTAGATTTCAAGCAGCTTTCCCGGCCAACGCTCTACGATCTCGCGCTTAATCGTGGTGCGAAGCGGGGCTGACGTGCAACTCTTGAGTTGGAAGGAGGAAAGGTCCCGCCCAGAAAAACTAGTATCCGCTAGCAACCGCTCATACTGGACAGGTACCAGCATGGTGTGGGTGATGTGCTCGCTTTCGGCCAAGTCGAGGTAGGCCACCGTATCAAACTTGCGCATAAGCACGATCGTCCCGCCAAGGCCCATTGTGGGAAGAAAGGCGGCAATGGTCAAATTGGAGTACAACGGGGTTGCCAACAGGGTACGACAACCGTGGCCGTAGCCGAGAGAAGCCATAAGATCGAGGTTTGCCGTTCGCGCGGCATGGTCATGAACGATCCCCTTCGGCTCACTCGTGGTGCCTGACGAGTAAATGATGTTAAAATCCATCTCTGGCGTAATAGGCACGTCTACGGGCTTGTCGGAGGCCTTGTTCATCAGTTCTTCGTAGGACGCCCAATCTGTGGCCGCAAAATCAATAGCAACGGCCTTACCCAATGCCATCGGTGCAAGGTCGTTGGGGAATACTCCGGCGAGACTCCGATAATCGCTTGAGATGAACAATGCTTTTGCGCCGGCATCGCGAATCATGTTGATGAGCTGATCTGTGGAAGCCATAGGCGACAAGGGCACTAAGCAGCAGCCCGCGCGCAGCACGCCCAGAAAGATCTCAACATAGGCTGCGCTAGGTGAGGCAAGGATGGCAACCTTGTCCTTGTTCGGCTCAAGGCCTCGCGACAAGAGCAGATTCGCAAGCCGATTTGCTCGAGCGTTCAGCGTGCGCCAGTTGATCCTTTGGCCCTCGAAAACAACCGCCTCGCCGCTTGGTCGCAGCCTTCCGTGCTCCGCTACTCGGGCGCTGATGTCGAAAAAGGCCGGCCGATCTTGCGTCGTTGCAGCCGATGACATTTGAGCTAATCCTTCCTTCAAAGTGGCGACGGATCCACACCCGATCCAGCGCAATAGAAATGTGCTGCCTCAAAGACGCGTGATGTTCTGGTACGCATGACGCGAACCCTATTCCTGTATCTTGAGCGACGGAAGAGCCAACCCTTCTTGCGGATGGCACGGGAGAGAGCGAAATTCCACTACACGAAATCCTGCTCAAGTAAGCCTCTCAACCTTCGCTAGCCTACAGTCTAAGGCGCCCGGAAGAGCGCACAAGATTACGATGCGAAGCGCGGCCGTCCCAGTTGGACCTGGAGCTCCCGTCGTGCCAGAGGGCTGTCTCCACCGTTGCATCCGACACCAATTTGCTGTTCTTCTTCGGCATGAAACCGCCGAGGCGAGACGTCAACAAATCTCCGGAGGACGACCAAGTTACCCAAGCGACGAGCTATGGCCCGCCGGCCATGGGTTCCGTCAAGTCGGCAGGACGGGTACTCCGGATTCTCGAGTTCTTTGATGAAATCCAAAGGGAGGCACGGGTCTCGGAGATCGCCGAACGGCTTTCATTCCCTCAGTCTTCCACCTCGATTCTACTGAATTGCCTCGTTGATCTTGGGTACATGGATTATCTGCCAGAGAGCCGTTGCTTCCTTCCATCGCCGCGCGTGACTTTGCTGGGCACATGGCTAGACAAGGGGCCGATAAGAAACGGCAGCCTGATCAGGATGCTGGAGGAGATTTCCCACAAGACCGGCGATACGGTCATCGTTGCCGCCCGCAATGGAATCTTCTCGCAATATATCCACGTGCTTCAGGCGCGGTCGGCGATGCGTTTCCACATCCCGCATGGGACGCGGCGGCTGGTGGTTCGGTCAGCAACGGGTTTTGCGCTCCTAACAAAGTGCCCCGATAGCGATATACGAGCCTTATGCACCCGCACCAATGCCGAGGCGCCCGCCGGACAGGCACGCGTCGAATTCGATCACGTACTCGAAAGCGTCCGGCAAACACGCCGCGACGGTTATTACTTCTCACCCGGTCTTGTAACAGCCGGAGCGGGCTCCATCGCTGTCCCGCTGCCGGACGGTATCGACGGGCGCGACCGAGCCATAACCGTTGCCGTAGCTGGCATTCTCGATGACATAGCACGACGGAAGGATAGTATCGTTACATCGCTGCGCGAGCTTACGGCACGTTATCTTACTCGCGCGCCGTCAAGTTAGGCCGCGGCGGCATTCCTCCGTCTGTAAGAAGCGGCCAGAAACTTTCGCCGCCAGCGGCGCAAATCATGCTGCCGATCCTTGCCTGCCAATATGATTCCGAGCCACACTCGTCGCGCCATGCCCACAGGCGGCGTGTTGCAAAATGCAGGGGGTGCTCTTGGGTAAAGCCCATCGCGCCGTGAACCTGATGGCAAACCGCTGCGACGAGTCCTGCAGCTTCACCGCACCGGGATTTAGCAATCGCAACGGATAAGGTGTCGTCGCCCAATCGTTCAAATTCGAATAACGCATCCGCAGCCGCGGATGCGGCCGCAAAATGCCCCGCGGCGACTGCCAACATGTGCTGAACGGCCTGAAATTTTCCGATCGCGCGACCGAACTGCACCCGTTCGTTGGCATACGCCAAGGCGTAGTCCATGCAACGTTCCATGCCGCCGATCATCTGCTGAGCGCGGATCGCTGCCCCAAATGCCAATAACCCATCCGTACCAAGGTAGTCCGGAGCCAGGCGAACATTATTCGCAGCCAACTCCACACCGTCGAAGCACATCTCGTCCCGTGGCTCATAGGCAATGTTGCGGCGGGTCTTTTTCGGGAGAACCTTCGCCGGAAGCGTCCGGCAAAGGACCCCCCTGCCGCTTCCGTCTCGAGCATACAGCAGCGTGGTCGACGCCTGCATCCCCCACGGCACATTATGCGCCGTACCACGCAGCACCACGCCTCCGTCACTTGGCGTGGCGACTAAGCAATCCTGTGGATTGACCGGCGCGAGCGTCGCCGTGCCGTCCAGCGGATCACCACCGGCATCCGCCCAAAGCCGATTAGCGACTATCGTTTCCGCCAGTGGCAGCGGTACCGAATAAAAGGCGGCGCGTCGGATGAGACTGCCTACTGTGCCGGGCGCAAGACCAACGCCGCCAGCAGCTTCCGGCACCAGGGCCAGCGGGAGACCGGCGTCCTCTAGCGCCTTCCAAAGTGGAGCGGGCCACTTGCCGCCGTCAGCTTCCGTCAGAAGGTTCTTGTTGACGTGTTGTTGGAACAGCCGGTCAGCCTGTTCCAACACAATTGCGGACATCTCTTCTATCACGGGTAACCTCTCATCGTAGGCCAAGGCCCCGCGCGATCATCCCCCGCAGGATTTCCGGCGTGCCGCCGCGAATCGTGAACGACGGCGCATGTAACAGAACAGTGGCAAGCGCCTGGGAATATTCGTCGTCATCATCGAGACTTGGTTCCACCGGCAACAGCTTGCGCACGATCTCCGGAATTTCGCGTTCGAAGGCGGTGCCGGCATCCTTAACGAGCGCGGCCTCCGTGACCGGGCTCTCGCCCCGCTCCAGCAGGCCCGCGACGGAGGACGACATCCTCCGCAGCGCCGCAAAATGTGCAACCAAACGCCCGATCTCGATGGCCTGTCGCTCACTCGGCGCACGGCCGACGTTCTCGATAAGCTCAATCAACAACCTGATATCGGACATGAAACGGTCTGGACCGGCGCGCTCGAACGCCAGTTCGCCAGTCACGCGCGTCCAGCCTTCGCCCGGTCTTCCGATCATCATGTCATCCGGCACGAAGCAATCTCGGAAGAACACTTCATTAAATTCGTGGCCTCCCGCCAGATTCAAAATCGGTCGGACTTCGATGCCGTCCGACGCCGTCTCCACAATGAATTGCGACAAGCCGGCATGACGGTCTTGGCCAGGCGCTTCGGTGCGCGCCAACACAATCAGATAATGCACTCGGTGCGCGTTAGACGTCCAGATTTTCGCGCCGTTGATCAGCCAACCGTTCTCGCACTTGTGAGCCCTGGTACGAACGGCTGCTAGATCCGATCCGGAATCCGGCTCACTCATACCGATGCCGAAATAGCATTCGCCGGCCGCGATGCGCGGCAAGATGAGCCGCCGCGCGCGTTCGCTGCCGTGTCTGAGAATCTGCGGTCCGGATTGCCGATCGGCGATCCAGTGCGCACCGCCAGGCGCGCCCGCGACCAGCATCTCCTCGGTCACCACAAAACGCTCAAGATTGGAATATTCGCCGCCGCCATACTGGCGGGGCCAGGTCATGCCGATAAAACCAGCGGCCGCTGCGCGGCGACTAAATTCGGGATCGAAGGTTGACCACGATGTGCGGTGCGCTGCGTAACGGGCGTGCGCCCGCTCGTCGTCGAGGAAGGCTCGCACCTTTCGTCGCATCGCCTGCGCCGCGGGCGGCAGGGTCAGGGATTCGAACCTAAACGCCCGCATGTGTAACTCCTCCGGCTGAATGTTCTTTGAGAGATGACCTGAGTATTGACAAACTCTGGCACGACAGACTGTTGCGTGCAGTCTGCTCGTTGAAGTCCAGGATGACTACGCCGCAATCTTGCTCGTAGGCCAAGGTTTTGGACACCACTCACTCGCTTTCTTGGAACTGTGTTTTGACGTCCCGATTCGGAGCGGAGGACATACCAATCTCCGTTAGCAACTCCGCAGTGTTTTCGCCCAGCCGCGGCGCGTGACGTCGAATGCGGAATGGCGACGAACTGAATGAAACCGGCGCACGGATGGTCTTGTACGTGCCCTCGGTGGGATGCTCGGCCTGACCGAACATCCCTACGGCTCTCATGTGCTCATCGTCCGGGAGTTGCTCAAGGCTCAGTACCGGCATGCAAGGAATACTGACTTCATCGCAGAACGCCATCCATTTTGAAGTCGAATGGGTTGACGCGACGGCGTCGATCAATTCGTAGAGTTCTTCGAGATGCGCAACCCGCTCGGTCAGGGGATAAAAGCGCGCCTCCATCTTTAACTCCGGCCTCCCGATGAAGTCGAAGAAATCGCGCCAATTCCGATCTGAATAGGGCAGAATGCAAATATAGCCATCAGCAGTGCGGAATGGCTTCCGACGTGGGCTGACGACACGGACGTAACCCGTCGGTCCAAGCGCCGGTTCGAACGCAAAGCCGAGCAAGTGTTCGATATAGGCGAATTCCGCAGTAGTCTCAAACATTGGCACTTCGATTGCCTGACCGCCGCCGCCGCGTTCGCGCTGAAACAGTGCGGCGATGACTGAATAGGCGACGGCCTGGCCGACGAGCTTGTCGCATAGCACGGTGGGCATAAAAGCGGGTTCGCCGCGGGCCGCCACATGAAGCGCGGCAAGGCCGGAGCCGGCCTGGATGATATCATCATAAGCCGCCTTGTCGCGGTACGGTCCCGTCTCTCCGAAGCCGTAGGCGCCGCAATAAACAATGTCAGGTTTGATCGCGCGCACAGCATCGTAGCCGAGCGCTAACTTCTCGATGGCCTTCGGACGCAGTGAGTGTATGAACACGTCGGCCGTGGCGAGCAGCTTCTTCAACGCCGCCATTCCGATCCCCTGCTTAAGATCGAGGACGACGCTTCGTTTGTTGCGGTTAAGGTGCAGAAAGCCGCCGGCCATACCTTCGTGCCTGTTAGGACGATAGCCGCGGAAGGAATCCCCCTCTGCGCTCTCGATCTTGATCACATCGGCGCCCATATCGGCCATGATATGGGTCGCAAATGGCCCCATGATTACATTGGTCAGATCGACAATGCGAATGCCGCCTAAGGGGCCGTCCGTCGGTGTCGCGTCCATATCAGCTAACCTTATTGCAGAAATTCCTCAGTGCTACGATCCAACAGAATCGCAAGCATCTGCGGTGTCACAAAAGTCTTGTGAAGCATCCTGCGCCGTCCCGCTTTCATTCTTCGTTGGTTCGCGCTTGCAGTACAACGCGCTAGCGCTAGGAAATTCAATAAGGGACGGGCCGGCAAGCGCACTTATTACATATGCGATTGTCGAAAGGGGCCACCTCCCGCACGACCGACAGTGTTGGTCACTAATCGACTCATTGCTAGCAAGGTCGATTGAACGGAAGTGAGTTGACAATTTAGCACGATCGTGCGATTTCAACATATGCGGATCAAGATGCATGTCTCGTGGATGAGCTTGAGCAACATAAAGACCTCACGATAGAAGGAATTGCGCATGGCTGAAGCCAATGGCCGGGTTGGACCTTGTGCCGGGCTCAGAGTATTGGACCTATCGACGATGGTATCGGGTCCGATGGCAGGTCAGATTTTTGCTGACCTAGGGGCCGATGTTGTCAAGCTCGAAGCCATCGAAGGGGATACGGTACGTCAGGTATTCCCTCACCACGAAGGAATGGGCGCCTATTTCACACACTTCAATCGCAACAAGCGAAGTATTGCTGTTGATCTAAAATTGGAAGAAGGAAAGGCGATCGCACGGCGGCTCGCTTTGAAGGCGGACGTACTCATCGAAAATTTTCGGCCAGGTGTCCCACAGCGGTTGGGTCTCGGCTACGAAGATCTGCGATCCGAGAATCCGGGCCTCGTATATATCGCCATTAAGGGCTTTGGTGAGGACGGCCCATACAAAAATCAGCCGGCCTACGACCAAGTTATCCAAGCGCTCACTGGTTTTATGGTCATCCAGGGCAAGGGCGGAGAGCCACTGCCGGTCCGCAACCCCGTTGTAGATAAGATTGCCGCGATGTCAGCCGCCGTGTCCGGACTTGCCGCGTTATGGTCTCGAGATCGCAACCAACGGAACGGTCAGAAGATCGTCGTCAAAATGTTGGACGCTTGGGCCGCGTTCATTTCGCAAGAAGAGATGAAGAACCATACCTTTTTGAGTGCCACCGTTCCGCCTCCTCCCTTGCGAGATCTATATCGAGTTTTCAAAACACGTGATGGACACGTCATGGGCTTTATCGTCCAGGACAGTCAGTTCCGTGGAATCTGCGCGACCGTCGGACGAAACGATTTGCTCGAAGACCCGCGCTTCGCAAAGCCGGGCGATCGCATGAAAAATGTCTCGCTGCTGCACGATGAACTCACCGATTCCATCGCGGCAATGACAACCCACGACTTCCTCGAAAGCGTCCGTCGGCTTGAGGTGCCGATGGGAAACGTGAATACGCTTGAGGAGTTGTTCGAAGACCCCCAGGCGATACACAATGAAACTTTTCTGAGATTTAGCGACCCGACTTTCGGGGATATGCGGTGTCTCAATTTTTTCGCAACGTTCGACGGGACTTCTCTGAACCTTCGAGCCCGCGGGCCTATGCTAGGCGAGCACACCGACGAGATTCTCGGCGAACTCGGCCATTCAGAAGCTGATGTCAGCAAGCTTCGTGAAGATGCGGTTATTCGTTGATCCAGACGCGCAAGCGTGGCATCCTATGCTGCTACTAGTTCGGCTATCCGGATATTTCAGTATCGGATCCGAAGCCAACCGGTGGCTTGCCTTGGCCAATGCTGACTGGCCAGGCAATGAGCCCGCCTCGTTGGCGCCGGCCAAGCCGCCACACCGCAATTCCGCCAGCCGGGCGGAGCTTCTGATATCCAAGCCCGTAAGCCTGTGATACGGGCGGTGAATACCAATTTTCACCGCTTTGATGACCCGATGGCCCCCCTGCCTCCTTTGACGGCAGCGCGGAATCTTTCCGCAGGCGCGCCACGGTTCCCTGAAAGACCGCAAGACCTCGGCGAGTTGAAAGACGGGGGCTTCCATCTCGCGAGACCCGCCCGGCGGACCATCTCGGCGCCCAACGTGGGTCCCGTCATGACACGTTGGCTTGGCCGCAACTTCCCCTCAGGGAAGCCAAAAAACGACGCGGCGCTGCAAAAGGCGTACTATCGTCGTTCCCACCACGCCGATCGCAGATAACACCACAATCGCAGCAAACATCGTCGAAATATCGAGATCGTTGGACCTTGCCTTGATGATAAAGCCGAGCCCGCGTGACGACGCAATAAACTCGGCCACGACACAACCAAGAAGGCTCAGCACGAACGCAATCTGGAAACCCGAGAACAAGTATGGGGCTGCGGCCGGTATCCTGGCATTAAGGAGGACATGCATCTTGGAGGCGGATACCACCCGATAGAGATCCAGCAGCGATTGGTCCGTCGCGCGTAGCCCAGCAACGGCCGACACAAATAGTGGGAAGAAGCACAACAGCGCAACGGTGAACACCTTCGAAGCCATTCCGAAGCCAAGGCACGCGATGATGATCGGCGTCACAGCAATCTTTGGGACCGATTGCAGGCCAACGACTATCGGCAACACAAAGGGCTCGATGACCGGAACGAGTACGACAAGCGCGCCAGCCGCGACGCCCAGTGACGCACCAATCAGAAGCCCAACCATTGCCGACTGCACCGTGAACCGGATGTGAGGCCATAACAATCCCTCCACCAGTCCGGAATAGAGCGCGCGCAAGACGTCAATGGGGCTCGGGAAGATAGTTCCCGGCAAGCCGCCTGGCCCTGTGACCACGATCCACACGATCAGGAGGAGAGCCGTGCTAATCAGTGTCGCCAACGAGGTCGCAACAATCTCTTTCATCAGGCGGTCCCCCCTCTTCGCATGTCAGTGCCATGCGTTCGCCTGTCCCAGAACACGACATACCGACGTATAAGCCTAACGACAGCAGAGGCACTAATCCCTAAGACGACCAGCACGGCGAGCGCGCCGTAGGCTCGAGCGGCTTCCAATGTGGAAGAGGATTCTTGGATCAGATTGCCGAGCCCTGGCCGCCCAGAGATGAACTCCATCACGATCTCGGCGATGAGAGAGAATACAATACCTAACTCAAGGCCGACGAATATGAGGCTGGCCGCAGCCGGCAACTGGACAGACAGAAATATTCGTAGTGTGTTGGCGCTGAACACGCGATACATCGCAATTAGGTTTGGATCGGCGGCGCGGAAGCCCACGAAGGCGTTAGCGAACACGGGATAAAAGCACGACATAGCGACCAAAACGGACGCGCTCAGCAGACCAAATCCGCACCAGATAAAGATCAACGGGGCAAGTGCAACCTTCGGAATCGCCTGGAACGCTGAAACGTACATCATTAAGAACCGTTCGGCCCACTTTGAGTTTGCAAGCCACGCAGCGGTAACGATGGCCAAGAGAGAGCCGGTGACATATCCCGCTAACGCACCTGTTAGCGTATCGAAGAATGGCGACCATATTTCGCCGCTAACGATCAACCGGTAGAGTGAGACCGCCGCCTGCGCCGGCGATGGCAGAAGCGTGCGCGGGACCACCGCCATGGCAGATATCTGATGCCAGATGAGGACAATGAGCGCGAGCGAGGCAAACGGGGCCAATTGTCGAAGAGCGCGATCTATCGTAGGCACAAATCTCACTGTTCAGGCCTGTCGCATTTCATGGAAAATCTCTCGAAGCTGCTTTGCAAGCGACGAGAACCGCGGATCAGACATCGTATCGATGGTGCGAGGTCGAGGAAGATCGACCGCCAGATTGTATAATGCGTGCCCCGGCCGCGCCGAGAGCACGACGATTCTGTCCGCTAGATAGATGGATTCTGATATCGAATGAGTAATAAAAAGAACCGACTTCTTGGTCGCCATCCAGATTCGTTGTAGCTCGTCCGTCATTGACTCACGCGTCAAGGCATCAAGCGCAGCAAAAGGCTCGTCCATCAGCAGAACTGTCGGATCGTGAATGAGCCCTCGGGCGATGCCAACACGTTGCTGCATGCCGCCGGACAGTTCGGACGGGTAATGGTGCGCGAAAGCAGCGAGATTCATTGTTTCGAGCAAGCTGAGCGCGACCATCCGCTTTTTGCCAGCGTCGATCCCCATCGCGCGAATAGGTACCAGAATGTTCTCGAGCACCGTCTTCCACGGGAGCAAAGTCGGCTGCTGGAACACAATGCCAACTTCGCGGCGTGGCCCGCGGACTGGATTGCCGGCGAGCCTGATCGTGCCGCTGGTGGGCGAAATCAGTCCAGTGACCAGCTTCAGCAAGGTCGACTTGCCGCAGCCGGAGGGGCCAAGCAGCGAAACAAATTCGCCTGGCGCAACGTCCAGAGAAAGCCCCTTCAAAGCCTCAAGCGGACCGCGTGCCGTCTGGTATGTCAGATTCACGGCCTCAACGCTTAACGATGCCGCCGCCTGTTGGGACACAGTATGCTCTCCGGAGTGAGACATGTCGGGCACTTATTTCCTCGTACCGGTGGCAGCTGCCTGGGCAGCCTGCGCACGTGCAGCGACGGCGCTGGTGTTGAACTTGTTGAATTCCGATACGAATTGATTGGTCAGGAACTCATCTTCGCCAATATCCGATCGCTCGATCGCACCGTTGGCCTTCATCGCGTCGATGTAGATCTTGAGTGCGCCAGCGTTGAAAGACCCCCATGTCGCCTTGCTACCGCCGAAATTTCCGACCGCGGCATAGTTCACCTCCTGGATCTCGACGGACTCACGAACCCAGGCGGCCTCCTTGTCAGACGCAGGGCGACTGGTCGGATCGAATTTCCAGAACGCGCGTACACATGCCTCGCGGGCAGCCGCGCATGCAACCGTCGACTTCGCCATCGCCCGTCCCATCTTGGCAACGAGATCAGGGCGATCTCTGATAGTATCGATGTGCGTCAGCAATGCCTGCGTAAAGATGCTCTGGTAGCCCTCAGGAAATGGAATTTGTCGGATGTTCATGCCAATCTGGCGCATCCTCTGATCTTCTGAAAACGATAAATTGATAGCGTCGACCTGCTTCGTCTCCAGCTGTTTCCAAGCTGCCGCGCCGAAGCCGACGGGCCGCACTTCGATGTCTTTCTGCCAGGTGATGCCGGCCGCGGCCAGGGCCGCCCTGGCGACGCTGTTGACGCTACTGGCCAAGCTGGACACACCCAGTTTCCTTCCCTTCAAGTCGGCCAGCGCTTTGATCGGACCCTCGCTGAGAACGGCGAAATCGTTCGTGTAGGTGCGCCAATAATTATAAACGAACCGCACCGGGAACGGCTCCCCCTTTGCCACCGCCGTAATGACGATGCCGGGCGCCACGGAAGCGAACTGGACTGACTTGTTGGCCACCTGCGGCACTGAAACACCGCCGCCCGCGAAGGAAATCAGCTCGAGGTCCAATCCTTCTTCAGTGAAAAACCCTAGGTCGCGGCCAAACAAAACATCCGCGTACTGAACGCCGGGAGGAACGCTAAGTGCCAACACAACCTTTTCGGCCGCAAACGCGGTAGAACCCACGGCCACCGACCAAGCGAAAGCCCCCGCGCAAACCAGTTTGGTTTTCATACGCCCTCCTCCCGACACTTATTTTTCGCCGACGGCCGATGATTTTCTGCGCTCGCCAATATCGCACGACCGTGCGATGTGGCTTATACCGTTTCGCACGACCGTGCAATAGACAGATAGACGATTTTCGCACGATCGTGCAACGGCCAAAGAGTCGCGGGAAGCGCATCGCTCTGCGCGACAACAACTCCTAGGAGACAACACTAGCAGTGGAATGGAACACGGCCGGGTTCCGGTGGAGGCCATGGCGAGGCGCTCCCCGCTTTGGAGCCTCTCGCAGCCTAACGGTACACATCAACGCCGGCCTGCAAATTGGAAAAAGACCCCGTCAGGACACCTTCCGGGTTCGGCTTAGGCGCTTGCTCGATCGTTCTACGATAAGATCTTCGAGGAAGCCCTCCAGGATTCGCTGCGCTTCCTCTCGTGCATCGACGCCAGCAAACTGGATCTGGCGGATCACAGCGCCATGAGCCAGATAAAGGAGCCTTTGCGCGGTCTCGTCAGGGTCGATGTCAGCCCTCAATTCCCCAGCTTCAATTCCGTCACGCAGCAAGGAAGCCCAAAAGCGCGCCTGCCGGGTATATCGCTCCTCCTGATGTCGACGCATACCTTCGTCGCGGGTCCCTTGCGCTGTATAATTGATCCAGAAAAACCAAAAGCGGTGACGCGAGGTCTTGAAGACGTAGCCCATCACCAGTCGGCGCAGTTGGGCAAGGGGAGACCCCTTATATTGCTCCCAGTCATCGGGCAACTCGTAGGCAGCCACCAGCGAGGCCAGAAGCAGATTGTACTTGTTCTCGAAATGATAATTGATGGTCCCGGTGCTCAATTGAGCTGCACTCGCAAGCTGGCGCATGCTTAATCCGTCGATTCCGCGGTTCGCGACGCACTCGTATACGGTAGTAAGCAATTCGCTGCGACGCTTCAGTGTTTTCAGGCGTCGGCTGGCTTCCGCTCCGGAGAGATTTGCCTTGGGCGGAGTGGCTGGTTTCTTTTGCACGGTCAATTCCATTCCTTCTGAAGTAAGAAATCCATCATAACTCCCGTAAATAGCTTTTCTAGCCCAGGCGTGGTTGTGGGATAGGAATTTTCTGGGACCACACGCCGCCTCCCATCATTGTCGCACGGTCGTGCAATTATTCTTGCACGAGCGTGCGAAATGTGTTTCGCTGGTCAGCAAATGGCCGGGTCACGGCATTTCAAACCACGCGTCCGGAGCAACCGACAAATGAATATCGCGACGATTCCCGATAGCGAATTGACGTTCGAAGACCTCGAAGTGCCGCTACGGATAGGCCAAGCCACCTACATTCCAACAGAGGCTTCCACGAAAAAGTTTGCTTATGCTTTAGAGGACGAGTCTGGCTGGATTCTTGGCGACGGTAGCGATCGTCGGGCTCACCCCGCGTTGTTGTCCAACTATCTTTGGTGGCCGCAAGGGTTTTACATTCAGGACCGCACGGCGTCCGGACATTTCAACCAACTGTTCGGCAGATTCCCGGCTCTCATTGAGAGGCCTTATCTCCACACTCGCACGAGAGCAATTTTCTTCCGTGCACTACGGCTTGACGAGCCTGTGCATGCGGTAGCGGACGTCGTGCAAAAATATGAGAAGCGGAACAAGGATTACATCGTCATTCAGGCGAGTTATTGCAATGCGGAGGGCGAAAAGCTCGCTGAATACTCACACACGTGCATGATCCGCTCCCGCGCCCCGTTAGGTAATGACCGCCCAGTTGCAAAGACGGCCGACGCGACGTCGTCTGGGGATGACGCCAGCAAGAATACAAGGGTCGACGAAGCACTCAAGGGTAAATCCCCGACGCAGTTCGACGTTCGCGTGACGCTCGCGAACGCGCGCCTGTATTCATTGCCGCACGAATCATTCCACACTCACGATTCTCTGGCCGAGAAGGTTGGTTTTCCGCGCGCCGTCCCGCAGGGACTGATGTCATTTGGCTACCTCATAAAGCTGTGTACGCAGTATTTCGGGCCCGAATGGGCGAACACCTCAGGGGGCATAGATGTTGCGTTCACGAACATGCTGTTCCGCGACGATCTCCTGACCGTGGGCGGCGAGGTTATTGCGGCTGAGAGCCTTTCCGATTCAACCGTTAAGGTCACGCTCGCTATTCATGTGGACAACCAGAATGGTCGACGCGTCGCCGCCGGAGAGGCGTCCGGCGTTCTGCCCTCGGCTGCATTTGCCGACGCTCACTAGCCAACCAACGAATATAGGACTGAAGTTTATGAAGACGATTGCAGCGCCCGCGCCGGAGGTCTATTCCGATCTTGAGCAACTCGAAAGTCTGGTCTCGAATCGTCTGAGCTGCCGGGCCTTCCGCTCTACAGCAGTACCTGAGGACGTCATCGTCAGGGTCTTGCGGCTCGCGCAGTCCACCGCATCATGGTGCAACAGCCAGCCGTGGCAGATCGCGATCACGCGAGGAGATGGGACCGAGCGTCTGCGCGATTCGCTGTATCGCGCCGCCGCATCCAATCATGCCGACAAGTGGGACTTCCCGCCGCCCCGCGAATATTTGGGCGTATATCTGGATCGTCGACGTGAGAGCGGTTTTCAGCTCTACAACGCGCTTGGAATCGCTCGGGGTGACAAAGTTAGATATCACGAACAAATGCTTGAGAATTACCGGTTCTTTGGAGCTCCCCATCTGGCCGTAATCACCACCGATGAGGCACTTGGCACCTACGGCGCCGTCGATTGCGGTGCCTACGTAGGCAACTTCATGCTTGCGGCAACCGCATGCGGGCTCGGAACAGTCGCGCAAGCGGCGATCGCGCGGTTTCCTAGTGTCCTGCGGCGCGAGCTCAGCCTGCAGGAGGATCGGCGCGTCGTATGCGGCATTTCGTTCGGGTATCCGGACCTAGAGCATCCGGCGAACAGCTATCGGACGAGCCGCGCGAATGTCGGTGATGTGGTTCAATGGATCGATAGGTGACCGGAGCGCCGGAGGTAAGACGAACGTCCGTCCGGTCGAAACGCATTGGTCCGACGACTGCTGTTGCGGCGGAATATTAGCGCCTTAGCTTGGCGCTGCACGGCGCATCGCAAGGAGTCCACGTCGACTTTCGGTAACCGGTTAGATGGACCAGGCATCCAATGAACCTGCGACAGTTGGAATACTTCGTTGCCATTGTGGAGCTAGGGTCGCTTTCAAAGGCGGCTGAGCGGGTGCACATTGTTCAGCCGGCATTGACGCAACACGTGAAGAATTTGGAAGAAGAGTTTGGCACCCCCCTACTTCTTCGTAGCCGGAAGGGCGTTCTGCCGACGGAGGCGGGCCAACGTCTTCTAACAAAGGCGAAGGTGCTGCTCGATCAATTCGAAGCCATTCGAGATTTCGTGCGCGGAGAGGACGTCGAACCGCATGGAGAGGTGCGCGTCGGAATTCCTACGACGGCCAGTTCTCTCCTTAGCGCCAGGCTGCTCAGAGAAAGCAAATTAGCGTACCCGAACATAAAGCTTAGCATCGTCGAACCGATGAGCGGCTTTTTCTTCGACTGGCTGGCGGAAGCGAAAGTAGATATTGCCGTACTTTACCGCAGGACTTGGGATCGGAATCTCAAGTTCGATCGCGTCCTTTCCGAAGAGATCTGTCTCGTCGGTCGCAATAACAAGAAACTCGCTGAATTGGCCCCAGACGATGCGAGGATAGCGTTTCGGCAAGCATGCGAACTCCCGCTGGTGGTGCCGAACAGAGGCCATGGCTTGCGTGATCTATTGGAAGACCTGGCCAGCAAGAGCCAATGCCGGCTCAACGTCGTAATGGAAATTGACGCTTACACACCCATGAAAGCATTGGTCGAACAAGGCGTGGGGTTCTGCTTTCTACCGGGGGCGGCCACTAATGATGAACAAAAACTGGGTCGGCTGACCGCCCGGAACGTGACCGACCCGGAGATCTGGCGCGACGTATATCTTGCTACCCCAACAGATCGTCCGCTTTCAAGGGCAGCTGAACTGATCCATGGATTGTGTAAGGCGTTATTGATGCAACTCGTGCACGAGAGGAACTGGATCGCGCGAATTGAGACCGCGGACGATGATCGCGCATTTGGCGAGGGCTTCTCTGCCGGAGGATCCAATGCGATCGCCGATCCTCCGAGAATTCTACCCTGCTTCGCCGAATAACCCTTTTTTTCAATGTCGCGCGCCCGATCTACATGGTTGCTGCCGGCAATCGGAGACCCCTTCGAGGAGCTGCCACCTCTGCCGATCGTTCATCACGTACATTGCAGTATTGACGACACTCGTTGCCGGAAGTCTTCGACGCGATTGGCATGAGTAAGCACGTAGAGCTGGTTCCTATTGATGGCGTCCAAAACCAAATCCGCGATTTGTCCTGGATCAAGACCATTCTCCACCTCGTTAACGACTCGCGACCCTCTCCCGACGGCATTTGGGGAAAGGGGCCCACCGAACCGCTCGGGCCGATTGCGGCCGGCGGTCAGGATTTTCGTACGCACCCAGGACGGGCAAACGACCGTCACACCAATTTCGGCGGCCTCAAGTTCCTCTTTGAGCACCTCGGATAGCCCGACAACGGCAAACTTCGACGCGCAGTACGGGCCCGAATAGGCGCTCCCGATCAGTCCAGCCATGGAGGCCGTATTAACAATATGCCCGCCCTGACGATGGGCTTTCATGTGGGGCAACGCGCAACGAAGACCGTGGATGGTGCCCATCAAATTGACACCAAGAACCCATTCCCAATCGGCATACGGGATTTCCTCGACGAGACCCGCCCGAGATACCCCCGCATTGTTACACAATACATGGATGTGCCCGAACCTGTCGATCGTCTCGTCAACTGCCTTACGAACAGAGCCCTCGCTGGTCACGTCACATGGGACCCCAATCACCGCTGCACCGTGCCCCTCGAGTGAGCTGCACGCTTGGGAAAGGTCCTCCGTGTTCACGTCGGCGAGTGCCACGTTCATTCCCTCGGAGGCAAAACGCCGCGCCAACGCAAATCCGATGCCATTCGCGGCGCCTGTTACGAAGGCAACTTTACCTACCAGATTCTTCATGCGCCTGTTTCTTACTCCATTGAGGAATTATTGCCTGCTATTATGCGCAAGCGAGGGCTGCCGCTTCACGGACGGCCCGCGCAACGGTCAGCGCGCACAAATGCCGCTTGGCCTCTTCATCGAGAATAAGATCCCCTTGTATATCCAAGGAGTCGGACAACGCTCGAGCGGCGGCGTCGATTTCCATGTGAGTTAGCGCCGTCCCCTTGAGCGCGGCTTCCGCTGCGAAGCCACGTTGTGCGGTTTCGCACGGACCTGTAATTCCAATGCGGATCAATGTGCACGAGCGATTTTCGCCAACAGTCACCAGCACCGCCACCCCAACCATCGCGAGACGTGAGGCCGGATGTGGCACTTTGACATACCGTGCTGCGGTGCGCCCCTTCGGAAGAGGTATTCTGATCTGCGTCAGAATCTCGTTCGGCCGCAAAGACGTTGTGAGGAGCGAGATAAACCACTCGTCTGCCGGAATGTGGCGAGTCCCCGCAAGGCTCGTGCATACCATGGTCCAATCCAGAGCGAGCATATTCGCTGGATAGTCCGCCGCCGGATCGGCATAAGCCAGCGAACCACCGATCGTCCCGCGATTTCGAACTTGCGGATCGGCAATCACCGAAGCTGCGCCCGCGAGCGAGGGCAGCTCCTGCTGAACAATGCGGGACGATTCCACCTGCCAATGCGTGGTCATCGCGCCAATGACAAGTTCGTCCCCTTCAAGCGATATCCCGCGCAGGGCCTCGACCTTGCCTAGATCGATCAGATGCGCAGGTTGGACAAGGCGAAGCTTCATGGCTGGGATTAGGCTGTGGCCTCCCGCCAGGCACTTGGCGTCTTCTCCGAGGGTTTCGATCAGCCGCAGGGCTGCGCTGAGATCGTTTGGCCGATGATACTCAAAACTAGCTGGATACATGTCGGCACTCTACTCGTGTTCGGCCTGGAGCTTTGCGGCCTCTGCGATCGCTCGCACAATGCTGGCGTAGCCCGTACAACGGCATATGTTGCCGTCGAGCTGCTCCCTGATTTGTTCCTCAGTCGGATTTTTGTAACGGTCGATGATCTGGTGCGCGGCCATGACAAAACCGGGAGTGCAGTACCCGCATTGCAGAGCGTGGTTGTTCACAAATGCCTGTTGAATGAAGTTCAGGCCGGCTTGACTGACCCCTTCGATCGTCACGATCGCACGACCGTCCGCCTGGACGGCAAACATCGTACAGGATTTCACGGCCTGGCCGTCCACCAGAATGGTGCATGCTCCACACTGACTTGTATCACATCCAATATGAGTTCCGGTAAGATGAAGATTCTCTCTCAGAAAATGCACCAGAAGTTGGCGCGACTCGACAACGGCCTCATAATTCCGGCCGTTGACGAACAGTGATAATGCACACTTCCCTGCGACCTGCGTCGTCATGCCTAGACCGCCGCCTCCGAGCTGCAAGCAGAGGTCGAGCAAGACTGCGCGCGCAGCACCTTGAGAACCTCGCTCCACGAAACGGGCAACCTTGTTATTTCCAGCTTACCGTCAAGAGCGTCCTCAACCGCCGCTGCCAAAGCAGCTGGTGGTGAGTTGGGTCCGCTTTCACCCACTGACTTGATCCCGAGAGGATTGTCGTCAGTCGGAAAGTTGATGTGTTGAAGGGCGAGGTCGGGAACGTCAGCTGCACGTGGCACGTAATAGTCCATAAGTGAACCGCAGAGGGGCTGCCCTTCCGAATCGTAGAGCATTTGCTCACCCAATCCGATCCCAAGGCCCTGTGCCATGCCGCCACGAATTTGTCCCTCAACGATAGCCGGGTTGAGAGGCTTGCCGGTGTCATGCACGAAAACATACTTCAGTATCTTGACGCGCCCCGTGTCGCGCTCAATCTCGATAACAACTAGGTTGACCCCGCTCGACCATGTGACCGTGGGCGGGAAAAATGCTTTGCTCGACGACAAGCCGGCACCATCAAGATCTTGCATCCTGCGATCACGAAGAGAACGTACCGCCAACTCACCGAAGGTCATGAACTGCTGGCGGGGGCGCTTGACGCCAACGGTCCCATCCTTGATCTCGACATCCTTTTCATCGCAGTCCAATACCTGAGCCGCGAAGCTCGACATCTTTTTCTTGAGAGCCAAGCCGGCCAGGTAAATGGCGTTCCCCGCGTTGATCGCTACGCGACTTGCGCCGGTCCCAAAGCCGATGTCCTGGGCATTCGTGTCGCCGCCCACGATTGTGACGTCAGCAATGGGCATGCTCAAGGTGTCTGCGCATATCTGCGCGAGAGTGGTCTCGTGCCCCTGGCCCTGCGAATTGACCCCAATGAACACCGTGGCTTTACCACGCGTATCGATCCTGATGGTTGCCTTCTCGGACGGCCCCATCCCCCCGGCTTCGACATAGCTTGAAATACCGATACCGATGGCGCGCCCAGTTTTGCGCAGTTCCCGTTGACGTCGGCGCCACTCCCAGTATTCGCCTTGCTCGATTGCAGCGTCCAAGAGAAGGGGAAAATCCAGATTTTTGTAAGTAATCGGGTTGCCATCGCGATAGATTAACCCGTTCCGATACGGCATTTCTGTCGGCGGGACGATATTTCGCTGACGGATAACAACGGGATCTTCCTCGAACTCGCGTGCGATCGCATCGAGGACGCGGTCCATCGTGAACACAGCTTCCACGCGCCCCGCGCCTCGGTAAGGGCTGCATGGAACGGTGTTGGTGGCCACCGATCTCGCCTCGAATCTCAGGGCCGGAATCTTGTAGTGGGTAGTGAGATGGTTGATCGTGTTCGATGGCAACATGGTCTGGTAGTGATTATAGGCTCCCACTTCCTTCTTCAGTTTCAGATCAAGCGCCAGAATCCTACCATCGGGCCCCACCGCCACTCGAACGTCATGCCGCTGTCTTCCGCATTGATTCGAGGAAATCATGTGTTCGAGCCGGGTTTCGATCCATCGGAGCGGCATCCCCAGTTTGAAGGCGGCGATGCCGACGATCATATCCTCCGGCTTCAGGCCTCCCTTCAGTCCGAAGCCGCCACCGACGTCACGCGCCATGATGCGGACTTGATCGGCCGGAAGAGCGAGCGCTGCGCAGAGATTGTCTCGTATCGAGTAAGGCACCTGGGTCGTGGACCAGATATTGAGGACTGGTATCGTCCGATCCCAATGCGCGACAATCCCACGGCATTCGATCGCCATCGATTTCAGACTTTGAGTCTCAAATGTCTTTTCTATAACGCGATGCGCGATTTCGAACGCCCGCTCAACGTCGCCCACGGCGTATTGCATGCGTGCCACGATGTTGTCGTGCCCGCCATGCACCTGCGTCGCGTCGGGATCAACCGCGCTTTCCCATGTAACGACCGGCAACACCTCATAATCGATGTCCACCAACTCCGCCGCATCTGCCGCAGCGTAAGGCGTATCAGCAATAACAGCCGCGATCGGTTCCCCGACATGCGTGATATGCGTACCCAGAATTGGATGTGGAGGACCACTCGTCTTATCGCCATAAGGATTGGACGTACTCTGTATGCCTCCAATTGAGGGCAGACTGATCGCATACTCCTTCCATGTGTCATGCTTTATCACCGCCACGACGCCGGCAGACGCAAACGCCCGCTCGGTATGCACATTTCGTACATGAGCGTGGGCATGAGGGCTGCGAACAAAGGCCACGTACGCCATGCCCGGGAGGGACACATCCTCTACGAACCGCCCCTGACCGGTGAGGAGCCTTTGATCCTCCTTACGGTGAATTGCTTCCCCAAGCATGTCCGCGACCCGATCCGTATTATAGGGTTCGTACGAAGAAGTCAGCCATCGCAGGCCGGGCTATATGCGCTCGGTCATGACAGCAATGGCCGGCATCCGGCCAAATCAGCGTTTCGACCTCCCCCTTAGCGTCTGCCAACAGCCGATCGGCATTGACCATCGGCGTCTGCATGTCCAGCCCGCCATGCACGACCATCATGGGACAGGTAATCTTGTCCGCAAACCCCTTCAGGTTCATGAACTCATAGAATTTGAGAGCCTCCTCCATCGTCTTGCTGCCGCTGATGTAGAGCAATCCGTCGCGGCTGCTTCCTTTCTTTTCCGCCAGATTGTACAGGCTGTAGAGGACACCCCAGCACACCAACGCCTTTAGCCGCGGCTCAACCGCAGCAGCCTTCGGCGCGTAGTAACCACCCATGCTACGCCCGATGATACCAATCCGGCTCGCGTCGATTTCGGAGCGGGTTTCAAGGTAATCGATAGCTGCGCTCACCGTTCTTTCATAATCCGGCCGCAACCGCATTTGGAATAGCGTTTCACCTTGTCCAGGACCATCATAGGCGAATGTAGCCAAACCTCGGTCCATACAAAGGTCCGTAAAGTTCAGAAAATCCTCCTTCGTCGTATCGAGCCCTCCGACGCAAATGACCACTGGCGGATTGCTTACCCCATGCGGACGGCGGAAATATCCAGCTATATTTATCCCCTCGAATGGCACTTCCACCCGCTCAACAGGGGAACGGAAAAGAGGAGCGGCCTTCAGAAACGCTGCGTTCTTCTTGTCATGGATGGCCTTCTTCTTTTCGATGTCGTCATAGAAAAGGTATTGCGCGTAGTGATAGTAAATCGACGCCCTGGCATATTCGGACGAGGCGGTGAGCTTATTCCCTCTGCTCAGCGCATCGTCACCACGCGCCTCGGCTTCGGCGGCGAAGTTCGACCACACCGACGGCCAATCTTCCCAGGAGGCGATTTGCTCCTGAATTTTCATGAGGTCGCGATAATGGATCCCGTCTGCAAGAAATCTGTCGATTCGGGCTGAGATAACCGCTTTGGGAGATTGATCGCTCATCGGGCCTCCAGGACTTATTTTTGGCAGCGGCTTTTGGGCTCGCCGATGAACGGCGGCCTGCTGCAGGTGCTTCAGAACAAGTGGCGGTGTAATAGAAAACGGGGGGCTTGGATAATCGTATCTCGAAATAGTCGCCATCTCTTTTGGCGATACCCTCAAGATGAACGTAGACAGCGAGGCGCCCCAGCCGATCTCCCGTCTGCAAATGGAGGCATGCACTCGGAATTAGACTGGTCCGACAGACCGCGGCAACCTCCCGAATTTTAGCGCGCGGCTGCTTTCCATCGCCGAAGAATCGCGCCATCCGGTTCTGTAACGGCTCTGGCTCATCACCCGTCGTTTTGAGATCCAAGAAGCGTGCGGGTGAGCTTGTCGAGTAGCCGCGCGAGGGTCTCCTGTTCCTGGCCGGTGAGGCCGTCAAACGCCAGGAGATCATGTCGGACGGCGACGCGTTCGATCTTCCTGAACATGTCGCGCCCCCGCTCGGTGAGCTTAATCCTGGAAGCGCGGCTATCGTGGAGATCTTCGCTCCGCACGACAAAACCGCGCTGCTCGAGATTGCGAACGGCGCGCGCGACCGTGTTTTTTGGACGGCCGGTGTGGCGCACGATATCCTGGCTCGTCCGGCATTCGCGACAGGCCACATAGACAATTGAAGCCGCCTCGTCCCTCAGCAACTCATACCGAAACAACAGTTCGGCATAATAGGCCGCGCTGAAGAGGTTGCTGACGACCGACAGCCTTAAGCCCATCCAACTAAGCTCGGGTTTTGCTGTCTCCGTCTTGTGGCGGTCGAAAAGCGAAGGCTCCCGCCGCCGCTCGGCAGCTTCTGAGACGATCTTCCCACGCATCAGCGGATATCCTTCAATGGAACAAACTTCCAGCTGCGGCACCAAGGCCGTTGCCGCACTAGATATCACGGGACCCTTTGTACGCAACGAACGTCCCGCTTGCAAGATGGTGCCATTTGGTACTATCTAGACCGCGGGTTAATGGCTGTGCGGCCGGAAGGGAGAAGTTTTCGGATGCCAATCGGGAGCGAATACGACCAGGTGCTCGGCGAAAAAGACGATCGCATCGCCGCAGCCCTAGATGCTGGAAATCACAACAAGACATCGGTCTACAACGTTCGAGGTTATCAGCCTGTCAATGCGGAACTGTCGCAGGTCCCCGTGCGAGTTACCGGTACAATTCCCGCCGATCTCGAGGGTGTCTATCTGCGCAATGGCACGAATATGCAGTTTGAGAAGACGCATATCTGGATGCACGCATTTAATGGTGCCGGCATGTTGCACGAGGTACAAATCCGCAACGGGAGCGCAATCTATTCGAATACGTATATCCGGACGCCCCGCTTCCAATTCGAAGAAAAGATGAAACGTGAGGTGTATCTCAACTTCTCCGATATGGCGGGCGCCGGCCGCCAGGGTTTAGAAAAACTAAGGCTGGTCGAAGAGAAGAAGCGAAACGGCCTCATTCCGAATTTTTCTCCGCTGGAATCGTCACCGGCGTCGACCTCCATTCAGTATTATGCCGGCCATCTCTATTGTCTGCAGGAAACGGGCTACGCTTTCCGATTGCTCCATCGCGTGCGCGATGGGCGCCTGTTGCTCGACGGCTCTGGCCATCTCGAGACTTGGGATGGCGCCTGGGATGGACCTTTCTCGGCTCACCCCCGCGTGGATCCGGAGACAGGGGACTTTTACAGCGTGAGCAACGATCGACTTACAAACCGGATCGTGTTGGGGCGCCTGAGCGGAGGCAAGCCCACGAAGTGTCAGACCATCTACCAGCAGACGGACGAAACAGGCAGCATGGCCTGGGTTCACGACTGCATCCTGACGGAAAACTATGTCGTATTCCCGGACATTTCGATGCGGTATTCAAGAGCAGCTCTCGCCGGAAATACCAAGAGTGCCTACAATTTTGATCCGAACTACAAGATGCGCTGGGGATTGATCCCGCGCGACCCGCAGCCTGGCGATAGTGTGCGCTGGTTCGACACCAATACGGCCGCTGTTATTTGGCATGTTGTCAACGGTTGGGAGCAGACCGGACCGGATGGCAGGAAGCAGATCGTGCTGTTCTCGCCCAAATTTCACACGTACCCCTCAGAAGTCCCGATTCACACGCCTCTAGAACCTCCGGCAAAGCTTACGAAGTGGGTGCTCGACGTTGGGACTGGCACGGTCATCGAGGAGCGAGTCCTTCTTGAGCACGGCTACGAACGCCCAAGTCTGAACCTCCAATATGTGAGCAAAAAGAGCCGCTACGCTTATCTCCTGGACGAAGAGCGAGAGGGTTACATGGGCAAAGGCGTGCTCAAGTACGACCTCGAAAAAGAAAAAGAAGTCTTCTATTTCGATTATGGCGAGTACTCTGGCGGTGAAGCCCTTTTCGTCCCGCGAACGAACTGCAAGGGCGAAGACGACGGCTATCTCCTTGAACTTCTGATGGCGGATAGCAAAGCCGAACTGATTATCATTGATGCAAAATCGATGACCGAATGCGCGAGGCTCCATCTACCTCAGCGTGTGCCGTTCGGCGTGCATGCCTGCTGGCTAGACAATGAGAAGTTGAGAAGCCTCAAGGATACGGCGTAGGACGCTGTTGGGGCATCCTAAGCCAGGAGCAGCGGCGATGACTGGTCATCGCACCGCTCAATTCGTCCGTTCACACACCAAGTTCACTTCATCGCTTCTGTCAGTTTTGCGAAGAATTCGTCGGCCAATTTCTTGGCAGTGCCATTGATCAGGCGTTGCCCCAGCTGCGCGAGCTTGCCGCCAATCTGGGCTTCTATGTTGTAGCTCAGGAGCGTTCCGCCGTCCCTGTCGAACAATGCAACGGTCGCATCGCCTTTGGCAAATCCCGCGAGGCCGCCCTGCCCCGCGCCAGAAATCTTGTAACTGTTTGGCGGATCTAGGTCGCACAGAGCCACCCTGCCTTTGAAGCGCGCGGAAATCGGACCTACCTTCATTCTGGCAACGGCCTCAAAGGTATTGTCTTCTGTCATATTCAATTCCTCGCAACCCGGGATACAGGCCCGCAAGACGGCCGGATCGTTGAGCCTTGCCCAGACCACTTCGCGGGATGACGGAAGCTGCACTTCGCCGGTCATCGTTATTGACATAAGCTGGAATCCTCAATCAGCGACCGCGCTCGGCGGTAAGTTGCAACGGCGGGCCGACCATCGTCGACTAAGCACCCGGATTGGCCAAATAGGAACGCGGATACCCCAAGGGGCGACCCGCACTAATTCCTTTGGCCATTGAGTTTTTCCCGATGCGGTTGGCGAGGCACACTTGTAACGCGCTCTATGAATTCGCGTACGGCGATAGAAAATCCCTCGCAGGTTTCGATTGCGGAAATGTGCGCGGAATCGAGTGTTACCAGGTCGGCGTTTGGAATCGCGGCGACAATCTCCGATGCGCGCACTGGGGGTGTTGAGGGATCGTACTCGCCGCAGATCACGCGGACGGGTATTGAGATCTTAGGCAGAATTTGTATGAGATCTGTCGTTGCCAGGATGTCGCAGCAACGAGCATAGCCTTCCGCAGACGTCTCAATAAACGCATCCGCAATCTCAGCCACTCTTTCCGGACGCCGGACCTGAAAGTCTTTGGTGAACCACCGATCGATAGTGGGGCCGACCAATTCTTGTAGGCCGCGGTCTCGTGCTGTTCGCGCCCGGTCCTGCCACATACTGGCCGGCGGGAAATTAGGCGCCGTGTTTGCAAGAATTAGCCCATCGAACCTTTCGGGGAACATCGCGCCGAGCCATTGCCCAGTGAGACCACCGAGAGATACACCACAAAACACGGCGCGTGGAATCTCGAATGCGTCCAGAATGTCGATAACGTCGCAGCCGAGCTCCTCGATCGTAGGCGGCCTCCCACCCAAATCGGACTTCCCGTGCCCTCGGCTGTCATACCGGAGGATACGCACGTCGGCTGACATACCCGCAATGACTTCATCCCACATCCCCAGGTTCGCCCCAAGAGAATTGCTCAGGACGAGGACGGGATTTTCGGATGGTGGTGCAGCTTCGACCTCGAGTGCCACACCCGCTTCGACTTCAACTCGGTGAGAGTCTTTCAATGCCCCTACTCCGTCTTTCCGCTGATCGGTGCTTCGAATTCCTTTCGCAGCGCAACGAAGAAACGCCAGATCAAATGTTTTGAAACGCCACCAAGGATACGCTGACCCACTCCTGCAACGAGCCCGCCGATCTCACCGCTGCCCTTGTAAACGAGACGTGCCCTCTTAGGCTGCACAAGGGCAACCACCTCTTCATTGCCGGACACCTCGTGGCCAACTACCGCCGCCTGCGCAATTCCAGGATACTGAGAGGTTATCGACCCGACTTCCGCAGGATAAACGTTGAAGCCACTACAGATGATGAGATCCCTCAGGCGGCCGATGATAAAGAGCTGACCGTCTGGACCAATCCGCGCGATATCGCCGGTAGCGAGCCAGCCGCCTTCCCGCAAGGCTGCCTGCGCCGCGACCTCGTTACGGTAGTACCCGAGCATGAGGGAAGGACTTCTTACCCAAAGCTCTCCCTTTTCTTCAGCAGAGACATCGTTGCCGTCCTCGCCAAGGAGCCGAACTACGACGCCCGGCTGGAGCTCGCCAACCTCGTTCGTCTCGACGCGCCCTGCTGATCGGGCAATGGGATTGCATTCGGTCATACCATGGGAATTGCCCATTCCGACACCGAACGCCTCTTCGACCTGCGCTTTGAGTGCCAGATTGAGGGGAGCGCAAGCAGTGGCTACGAAAGGCGGCCTACGCGAACGAAGGGACAACCGCTCCCGATCCGCATATTCTAGAATGCGGGAGAACAGGGTTGGAACCGCCGTGACCGCAGTGATGCGCTCATCCCTCAGAGCCTCGACGAAATGTTGCGGTGTAAATCGCGTTACCAACTCGACACTGGCGCCAGCCCAGAATGCTGTCATCAGGACTGTACCCAAGCCGATTGCGTGACTGAGCGGTGATGCGTTGTAAAACGCATCGTCACTGGTGACTTTGCGTAGCTCAGCCATGTTGGCGCCCGTGTACAGTAATGCCTGATGGCTGACCATGACGCCCTTCGGTCCGCCGGTTGTCCCTGAGATGAAGACCAAAACGGCGGTCTGCCGGGTCTTGTCGGGAAATACGGGTTCAGCTTTTGTCGTCTTGTCGAGTTTGCTGACGGCGACGCGACCCAATATTGAAATATCTCGGTCAATATCGTCGGCCGAGGCGTGTAAAATTGCAGCCTCAGAATCGTGGATGCAGTAAAATGCACGCCGGCAAGTGCTGAAGAGACGAATGGTTCCGACTTCGCGAACTGACATTCGCGCGTTGACCGGCACAGCCCAGGCGTCGAGTTTGTTGATGCCAGCACGAGCGGCACAATTTGAAGCCCGTTCTCTGCGACGAGAAGAACGCGATCTCCGGCACGGACGTCCAAGGCTTGTAGTTTCGCGACGGCATCCTGCGTAGCGTGCCATAACTGGCCGTAACTCAAGGACCGCGTTCCAGAGCGCAAAGCCAAGCCGTATGGATCTCTCAAAGCCCTGCCGTACACGACCTGACTGAACCGATCAGGAAGCCTCTCCAACAAGGACGTTGCATCGCCCCCGCTCATCGCGTCGCGATGACCATCCAGCTCTCGACGAGAAGCTCTCGCAATCACTTGTCCACCCATTTTCCAAGCTTCGGCGGCGCATCGGTGGCGCGCAATTGTCTCGGAAGCAAAATTGCGCACAGATGTGCGCATATTTTCCTGTATCGCACAAGTGTGCGATTTTTGTTGTTTGAGAAGACAGCTATGCGTTCTCGTGCGGAGGACCGCGCGAGACTGGACCGATTTGCGAGAATCGGGCGTTAATGGCCAGTCGCTGGAGATCGAGCCGGTTTTCGTGCGCTCTTGGCGGCGAGGCGTTCGAAGCGGCCCGTCAGGATCGCTCTCGCCTCCGCGCGGGTGGTGAGAGTTGGTGACTGGATCTGGCGGATCACAAGGCCTTGGGCGATCAGCAGGAGTTCGTTCGCCTCGGCTTCGGGATCAATATCAGGATTAACTTCGCCGGACAAAACGGCCTTTTTCAGGAGTTCGCCCCAAAACCGCAGCTGCCGCTCGTACCGGGTATTCTGATGCTGACGCATCTCTTCGTCCCGCGTGCTGTGGGCGGTATAGTTGATCCAGAAGCGCCAGAACCGGTCACGCGACGATCGGAATACGTATCCCATCGCCAGCTGCTGCAGCTGCGAAAACGGCGAGCCCTCATAGACCTTCCAGTCCTCCGGCAGCTCGTAGGCGGCCTCGAGCGCGAGGATTAGGAGATTATGCTTGTTCTTGAAATGGTAGTTGATCGTTCCCGTGCTGATGCCGGCAGCTTCCGCAATCTGTCGCATGGTGATGCCATCGACGCCCGATTCCGACACCGCCTCGTAGACGACCCCAAGCAACTCCTTGCGCCGTTGCAGCGTCTTCGGACGGGAGGATTCCTCGCTGCCGAGCGAAGGTCTCTTTTTAGTGCGTGCCAAGCCGAATCCGTGTGTCTGCCTCTACGGTGCATCTTACATGCGAATTTGCGCTTGTCAGCGGACATTTGCAGACCGCAGTCACGTGGGCTCAAACACGGGTACGTTGAAATCATCGCTGAGCTTTTCCCAGGCAAGCCGCACGGGGAGGCCCTCCCGAAATTTCGACGCATCGCAGTTGATCAAATTGACGAGCATCCGAACGCCCTCTTGGAGGTCGACCAAGGCACAGACGTAAGGTACTCGGTCCTCATGGTCCGGCCATGGCACCAGCGTATTGGTCCATGTGTAAAGGATGCCTTTGCCCGAAGCCTCGCGCCATTCGAGGTTGCGCTTACCCGAGTAGATGCTAACTGGGCGGGGAAACCATTGGTAGCGATTACTATCCTTGCAATACTGCAGCATGAGCCTGCGCTGCTTGGCCGCCTCCCAGAACGGACTGGTATTCATGTAGATGTCCGGGCGCGGGAGCGGCCTTGGTGTTTTCTTTGCCTCGCGCATGTCACTTCTCCAGGATCATGACGTTGGATACGCCCCAGTTGCGCGCATATGGAATGACCCCGATGCCGGTAACCATCGCATTACTCACGTTCTCGACCTGACGTCCGCCGGCCTCGCCAAACAAACTGACGTACAGCCTCCACCAGATTGATGCCACCGCCAGCAAGACCAGGCTGGCCGGCGGAGATTCGACCTCCACTAGTGTCCAGGGGCAGAGTGCCCTTGTAGGTCATATCAGTGTTCAGAATGAAGTTCGAACCCTCGCCGCGACCGCAAAACCCGATTTGCTCCAGCTGGATCAGGATCGCGATCAGGAAGTCGTCGTATGGGGTGAAGAGTTTGATGTCCTTCGGCGCCAACCCTGCCTGCCGCAACGCCTTGGGACCTGCCACCGAGAAGCCGGTCTCGGTAATGTCGGAGACCGCCTTGTCACCGTTGAAGTTTGTAATCTCGCCGTAGCCGGTCGGATATACCATCTTCTTCATGCCGAGACGCTTCGCATTCTCAGCCGATGTCACGAGCACGCCGCTGGCGCCGTCGCAGACCATAACGCTGTCAAGCATCCTCAACGGCTCGGACACATACTTGGACTTCAGATACTCCTGTTCGGTGATCGGCGTCTTCAGCTTTGCACAAGCGTTAGGACTCATCAGCGCGTGGTTGCGCTGCGTCACGGCGAGTTTGGCATGCGCCTCGTCCTTCAAGCCGTATTGCAGGCGATACCGTTGGCTGAACAATCCGAACACACCGATCGGCCCGCGCAGTCCAGTTTGATACTGAAATTCCCACCGTTGCACTCCTTGCTCAGTCGGCGGATAGCTCGATTGCGCATCGGAAGCCAGCACCAGCACGATCTTGCACAGACCGTCGCGGATTGCCGAGGCTGCGCGCGCGATGCCAGCAATCGTCGAAGCTCCGCCAAGTCCGTTCACCTGTGTCCAGGTCGGAACTAGGCCGAGCATTTCAGCCATGAACACCGGCCAGAACGGGTTCGACGTCTCGCTCATGGTCTCAGAGACGCAGATGCCGTCGATCTCGCTCTTGGCGACGCCAGTGGAATCGAGAATCTGCTCGAAGACCTCACCCGCCAAATCGTAGGAGCTGCGCCCGCTACGCAGTTCGACCTTGGTTTCGCCGTAGCCGACAATTGCGATGTCGCGTTTTCCCATGATTTCTGCCCTGCTCAGTTTCCTTTGAACTGCGGTGCTCGCTTCTCGCGAAACGCGGCCAATCCTTCGTTACGGTCCTACGAGAAGCTTAGCGCGAAGAATGCATCCGCCTCCAAAGACATTCTCTCGGACAAGCTGGTGTCGTAGCCGCGTTCGATCGCAGCCTTGGTGAGCATTATCGACTGCGCCCCTGCTCGCCGATAGCGCGCAGCAATTCACGCGCCTTCTCGACCGCCTGCCCCTTGGCAACTACATGGTTGACGATGCGGAGCTGGCGCGCCTCCTCCGCCTTTTGTCGACGGCCGGTCCAGATCAGGTCCTTGGCCAGAGGCTTGCCTACGACGCGCGGCAATGTCTGGGTGCCAGCTCCTCCCGGCATCAGACCGAGTTTCGCCTCCGGTAGGCCGAATTGCGCAGTCTCACCCGCGGTGATGAATCGCAGAGCAACGCTATTTCGAAGCCGCCGCCCAGCGCGTAGCCTTCGACCGCGGCGATCACAGACTTAGTGAATTCCGGCAGCACGCGAAAGGGCTGGTTGACTTTGCGCGAGCGCTTACGTCGCCGCCACAGCTCGAACGCCCGGTCAGGCTCGTTCTTTTGCTCGCTGGTATCGACGCCGGTGCAGAAGGCCTTCTCGCTGCCCGTAATGATCGGACCACGGAGTTCAGCCGCGTTCTCGACTTGATTCATGACATCGAGACTTTCCGACGCGGTTTGCTCGCGTATCGCGTTCAATTTGCCGGGTCGATTAATCGCAACCTCGATCCAACCATCCTGCCGGTCGACCTTGATATCCTCGAGCATACTTGCCTGCCTTCCACTTCGATTGCGAAGAAATAGCGCAACGCCGGTTATCGCTGAAACTCGCCGCTGAGCACCTCACCGAAGAGGCTCCAGTGTTCACCTTCGAACCGCATCAGCTGCAGCTGTTCGATAGGGGCATGGCCATCGGGGCCGGTATTGACCTTGATTCCCGGCAGCAGGCTGCCCTGCTCAAGATTTCTTAAGCTTGCAGCCTGCTTCATCAGATTGTCGCGGGTCATTTCATCACCACAACGGCACAAGACCTCCGCCATCGTCAGGCCGATGTTGTAACCGGTCATTGCGGAGCTGTCGCCCCGGCTCACCTCGGGCAGATATTTGGCGAGGAATTGATGATAAGCCATCATTCCCGGATCGCTGTCCCACCTTGGCTCGGTTGGGTCCTTCACGTAGGCAGCAGAAATGACACCTTGCGCATTTTCGAGTCCCGCGGGCCGGATCACATTGGCGCCATTGAGATGCTAACGTTGGACACGAATTGGAGGGGCTCCAGTTTAGCTCAGAGGCCTTCTTGATCGCCTGCGCCGCAAACTTCGGTGTTGAACAATTGACGAAGATATCTGCACCTAACGACTTCATCTTGGCGATGCTCAATCGTCGGCTGGGTTACCTCGTAAGGTTCTTCGGCGACGACCATGGAGACTCGTCCGTCAAGACCGTCGTGCAGCCCCCTTAGATAGTCTTTCCCGAGGTCGTTGTTTCGGTAGAGCACTGCGATCTCGCCATTCGGCCGCAGACTTAGAATGTATTTTGCGTAGATGCTCGCTTCGGCCCGGTAACTGGGCAGATATCCGATGGTCCAGGGAAAATGCTTCGGATCATTCCATCGCGTTGCGCCGCTGACGAGGAAGAGATGGGGCACCTTCCTCGCGTTTAGATATTTCTGGGTTGCGCCGTTCGGAGCTGTTCCCAGGACCGCGAACATAGCCAACATTTCGTCATTCTCGACGAGCTTACGCGCCTGCTCCACCGTCTTGGCTGGATTGTATCCGTCGTCATACGAAATGTACTTGATCCTGCGCCCGTTTATTCCTCCCTATTCGTTAAACATACGGAAGAAGGCGGCCTGCACTTTTCCAACGCTGGCGAAGGCGGAAGCGGGACCGCTATAGGGCACGATATTGCCGAGCTTAATTTCGGCATCGCCGACACCGACATCGTGCTTCCGCTGAGTGTCAGCCGATTGAGCCTGAGCACAGAACGCGACACCTAGGGAGGCAAGCAGAAGGGAGCGCCCCGATACGCGATCAGCCAACACAAGCCTCCCATACGTGAACTATAGGACAAGCTGCGAATAGGCATTGAGGCGGGCCGGGCGCGACAAACATCGCGCACTACCATGCCATCTACGTCAATAGCGCAAGTTGCACATGTGTACAATTATAAATTTGCACATTTGTGCGAGTTTGTCGCCATGCAGTTTTTTGCAGTTTGGGGGAGCTAGTCTGCTCCGCGTTTTTCTAACCCAACCGCGCCAAAAAGATGCCGGCAATGACGACTATTCCTCCAATGATTTGACCAGTCGATAAGGGCTCCGCTAGGAGGGCCCACGCCAGAATGGCGGCCACCACCGGCTGGATCAGAAGTGTAAGCGATGAGAACGTCGCCGGCAGCCAAGCGAGCGCATAGGTAATCAGGCTCTGGCCACCTGCGTGACTAATCCAGGCAAGACCAAGCACGATGACCCAGCCGGCGAGTGTCCACGGCACGATCGTGGGATCGACGACCAAGGCGAGCGCCAGCGTGCACAGCGCCGCGGAGGTCGTGCTCCAAAGCATGATCGTGGTCGTCGCGTAGATTTCCCGCGCGCGACCAAGCAACAGGATGTAGCCGGCATAAAGAGCTGCCGCCGACAAAGCCACCGCGTCCCCTCTAAAATCTCCGCCCCCGATTGCGGCCGGCCCGCCTTTCAAAACAACGATGCCGACGATTGACAGGGCGAGCCCGGTCAGAAAAGTGGTGCCTATTTTCTGACGTAGCACCAGCCAACTGAACAACGTCACGAATATCGGCGTCATATTTACGAGCAAGGTCGAGTTCGCGACAGAAGTCATGTGAAGCGAAATGTGCCAGGTCGCAAGTTCGGCCGCGAGGAACACGCCCGGCAGCGTCACGGTGACATATTCGCCCAGCCGACGTGGTATCTTCGTGGACGTGTCGCTCGCCTTGGCACGGCTGAACAATACCAGCAGCGGAATGAGCGCCAGGGCCAGCCGCCAGAAGGCCGTCGAGACGGCGCTCACTTCGGAGACACGGACGAAGATGGGCGAGCAACCAATGGCTGCCCCGCCGAGGACGAGGGCCGGCAGAGCCCTACGGTGGCCGCTGGACGATGATGATGCGGATACGGTCGATGTGGTCACCATTATCACTTTCTAGATTGCTTCGCCCGGGATTAAGCCGATGGAGCGCCGCTCACGATGAGGCGGGCTCCTCTGCCGGCTCCTTCCCGAGCCCCTTTAGGATATGCGGGACAACCGTCATGCCGGAGGCAGCGAGAAGGATCGCTGCAGTCCCAACTAGTTGCAGCGGCTGAAGGCGGTGATTAAGGGCGATGTAGTCGACCACAATTGCCGCGACCGGGTAGATGAACGAAAGCGCGCCGATGACATGCGTCTGGAGCTTCTGATAAGCGCTATAGAGGAGCACGTAGACCACCCCGGTGCCCACAACGCCGAAGATCGCGATCAGCGTCCAGGCATGCGCGCTTGCCGGTGGATTGGCGAAATTGGCGAACGGCAGGAGCACCACCGCCCCGATCGTGATCTGAATGAGCGCGATCAGGTGGGGACGAACCCCTTTCAATTTCATCGTCAGGATCGCGACCAGGGCGTAGCAGAAGGCCGCACCGAAGGACATTAAAACACCGGTCAGATAGTCGGAGCCGCCCTTGTCGCCGCCGGGCTTGCCTTGAACGATCAAAATCATGCCGACGAATGCGATGACCAGCCACGCCATGTGGCCGAACGTGACTTTTTCTTTGAATAGTAGGGCCCCGAGGCCAACCAGAATAAAGGGCTGGGTGTGGTAGACAGCGGTTGCAATCGAAATCGACGCTCGCGATAAGGATCCGAACAACAACAGCCAGCCCGTTGTTAGGACGACGCCAGCGAGCGCGGCGATACCGGCCTGGCGCAGCGAGATCGCACCTCGGCGCAACAATCCCAACGCCCAGCAGGCGACGAGAAGCGTGATCGCCCCGAGCAGGCAACGCCAGAAAATAACGTCGAGCACAGGCACACCGGACGCGACGACGAGCCAACCGGCGGTTCCGAAGATCAATTGCGCGGCAATCATTTCGACGATCCCGCGCCAATACTGCGTGTTTGTCATTGTATCTTTCCATCGATACGCGCTGGCCTTAGCCAGCGCGGCAAAAAAACGAGCGTTAGGCGACAGCGGGCAGCGCCCGTTGCTGTTGCCTCGGGAAAATGTGACGTCACGGGTCGGCGCGACGGTCCTGGATGAGAGTTAGGCGGCGACTTCGTCGCGCTGCTGGATTCGGCCGAGGGCTTGCTCAAGATCCGCGATGAGATCGCACGGCTCTTCCAGGCCGACGTTAAGCCGCACGAGGCGCCCGCCGTAGTCCTTCCCGGGCCGGTCGAGTTTGGGATAGAGGATCGCCAAGGCGGTAACGCCGCCCCAACTAAAGCCGATTTTGAAGAGCTTCAAATTATCGACGAAGGCTTCGACCTGGCTGGGGTCAATCTCCCGGCCGAACAGGATCGAGAACACACTGGCCGATCCCGTGAAATCACGCTGCCACAACTTGTGGCCCGGGCACGAAGGCAGCGCCGGATGGAATACCGCCTCGATGTCCGGCTGCTCCGCCAGCCAACGGGCGACCTGGAGCGTCGATGCTTCGAGCCGCTCCAGCCGCACGCCGAGCGTTTGCAGGCCGCGCAAGGCAAGGCTCGCATCGTCGGGAGAGACGGCCATGCCGAGCTGCTTCGACGCGGGACCAACCGCTTCGTAAGCCTTCTGCGTTCCGACCGACACCGTGCCGAGCAGGAGGTCGCTATGACCTCCGACATATTTGGTCAGCGCCTGCATGCTGACGTCGACGCCATGCGCAAAGGCATCGAAGAGCACACCTGCCGCATAGGTGTTATCGAGCGCCACCGGCGCGCCACGCGCATGGGCCGCTTTCACAATGGCCGGCACGTCCTGCACCTCCATCGTCACGGATCCCGGGCTTTCGGTCCAAATCAGTGCGGTGTTCTCGCGGATGAGGCTGGATATCTCTGCACCAATCAACGGGTCATAGGCCTCGACCTCGATGTTGAGACCACTGAGAAGACCGTCCGCGAGTTCGCGGTTCGGGCCGTAGGCCGTGACCGGTACAAGCGCATGGCTGCCAGCCTTGCAGAATGCAAAATAGATCAGCGCGATTGCGGCCTGACCACCAGGCACGACGAAACTGTGGCGCGCACCCTCGATCTCCGCGACGCGCGCTCCAAGCTCCAGCACTGTGGGACTGCCATAGAGGCCGTAGGTATAGCCGACCTCGCTCTGCCGCCAATCGTCGGCCGCATCGGCCTGCCGCTCGAACACAACTGTCGAGCCACGATAGGTCGGCGTCACCAGCGAACGAAATCCCGAGGGGGCTTGAGCGGTGGGATGAACGAGTTTCGAGCGCCAATGCATGACGGTTGGCTCCTGGGTATCAACAATGGGTATGCCAAGAGCCACGTCATTCCTTGTGGATACATCCGACGACAGCGACCGTCTTTTCTCCGGCAAGAGAGAATCTATTGCATCTAGAGCGAGAAGTTTGCGCTATTCTCAGCCATAAAATGAGATTTTTTCTCACTCGGCTTTTACGCGGACGCAACGCTCGCTGGCGCCGATAAGACCCTTCCGCTAGCGCTGGATGCGGAATCCCGCCAGCGCGGCGCCTTTAGCCGCCGATGACGAGATCGCTCGTCGGTACCGCGCAGCACGTCAGCACTTCTTGCGGCGCCAAGGGAAATGGCGGTTCGGTCAGATGAAACACCGTGCCCTGCCTGACCGTCTGCCGGCATGCTCCGCAGACGCCGGCGCGGCAGTTGGCCGGCAGCGCAAGCCCCGCATCCTCGGCCAGTTCGAGCAGCGTGCCTTTTTCGATCGACCAACTCGCCTCGGCCTCGGCGCCTTCGAATCGGACGGTAAGCGGTCCCGGAAAGGGTGCGGGCCTGCGCTCGAGTTTAGTCCCCGCGGGCGAGGCGAAGCGCTCGCTGTGGATCGCTGCCACCCGCGCGCCGGCGCCTTGCGCAAATACCTGTATGTCGTTCATGAACGGCTGAGGACCGCAAATGAAAATCTCCGTGTCCTCCAAGGCCATTCCGTCGAACGCCTCGGCCCCGATTCGCCCGGCGTGCGCGTCCGGAGGAGCCGGGCTCTCCGCGCGGCTCAGGTAGAGCCGACAGCGCACATTGGGCAGACCATCGGCGAGACGGCGAAGCTCATCCCAGAGCGCAAGATCATCGGGCCCGCGAGCGCTGTGCAGGACGTCCACCTTGCGCTCCACATCGCCGCTTTCGGCAAGGGCGCGAAGAATTGCCGTCATGGGCGTGATGCCAATGCCGGCGCTGACCAGCACCAGCGGCGACGCGTCCTCAGCGAGATGGAAGCGCCCGAAGGGGCCGGAGATCAGCACATGGCCGCCCACAGTGGCCGTGTCGTGGATATAGCTAGAGACACCCTGCGGCCTGCCCTCGTTCTTGACGCTGATGCGCAGAAGGTCGTTCTCGACCCCGGAGATCGTATAGGAGCGCCAGGCAGGCTCTCTGCCCTCCGCCGCGAAATGCACGCGAATGTGCTGCCCCGGCTTCGGATGCGCCCGCACCGCTGCGATCGGATCCTTCATCCAAAGGGAAACGGTGGAAGCACTCTCGTCCACACGCTTGACGACCTCGGCATAGCGTGGCCAGTCATGAGGCGCCGGCGGATTTGGATTGGCAGCGCCCGTGACAATCGCGTCGACGGCCGACCCCAGATCGAGGATGGCATCGCCGGCGCGGACTCGGCCCGACTTCACAACACGCGCGTACATGCCGCAGAAAATGTGCCCCTCCTGCAGGGCAAGGAGCGCCGGCATGTTGATATCAACTTCGCCCGTCGTCGGATTGACTGACGTCGCCTTGCAGCGATCGATCGGGCGGATCACCTCCAATTCCGCGTCGCCTATGCGAACGCGCCGCCCGATCAGCTTCCACTCAGACCATGCGGCAAGCCCCGCAACGTAGAAATTGGCCCGAAACCGCAAAGGGTCGACCTCGCGCCCGGCCTTGCGGGAGAGGTCAGCAATCGTTTCGACGTTGATGATCGAGATTGCAGCGTCGTCATAGTCCCACCAGCCGAGATCGCGGTGCCGACGTGACAATTGAGGCGGGTGCGCTCCAGTTGCGGGAAACCACGAGGCGATCTCGGTGTTTGCGTGCTCGACAGAAAGCGCACTCGCCAGGTCGACGGCGATCGTTCGGCCATGTGGAGAAGTAACGACGAGCGATTGCGTATCGTCCTGGAAGTCGATCCCGAATAGCGGCAGCCCCTCGTTCTTCGTCATTCGGACGAAGCCCTGGCAGGGGGACCAGCCAGTCGTCGAAATCGCGGCCGATCCATTCGTGACACCCATGAAACGATCGAACGGAAGTCCTTCACCGGGCAATAAGGATGCGCCGGAAAGGCGCCGTCCGGCGAACCCTTTCACCGGGTATCGGTAGATGGATTGAAGATACGCCTTGCTCATCGCTGGACCCGCCGGATTGTGTTTGAAGAATGCCGGAGCTGGCGAGACCAGTCTCGATTCCGGTGCCCCCAAGGCTCGGGCCTACGCGCATTGTCCAAGGGTGTGCCACAGCGCCAACGTTAGAATATATTGCGACGGCCAAGATAAGTGCGCTCGAAATCGGATGCCTATTCGAGAATTTTTATCGCCCAAGCAAATCGCTGTGACCGATATCGTCGGCCGGCGCGCTCATCCGGTCGACCCAAGCGCACCATTTATCGCGTCCGCCAGCCTATCGATGTCGGCGTTGGGGTTTGCCGCGACGTTACGCAGCCATGGCGTATTGTCCAGGAAGGTCACGGACGCGAACCCGTTGGGCAGTCGCGCGTGAAACTCCAATGTGTCGACCGGCGAGCGGGGTCGCCATACGACGACCCCCGTCTCTGGTTGCCCGCGGAGTTCGAGTTTCTCGTTCCCTGCGATGAATTCGGCCAGACGGGCGGCCAAGGCCACGCAATATTCGATGCGGCTCGCCAGCCCTGACCGACCCCAGGCCATCAGCGTCGCAAGCAGCGGGACCGCCGCGGCGCCATGCGATCCTTGAATGCCGATATTCGGGGCTGCGAGATAAGCGCCGCCGAAGCTGATCGCTGCGTGAGATGCCTCGACGTCCCGAAAGAAAATCAGACCGGCTTCCTTCGGTTGGAACAACCATTTGTGCGCGGAAACCGCGACAGAATCGGCGCGCTCCAGACCTTGGAGCCGATCGGCGAAGGCTGTGGTCAGGCGCAAAGGACCGGCCCAGGCTGCGTCAACATGGGTCCACGCCGCTCGACCTGCCAGGTCCAGCGGGTCGATCGCGCCGGTGCTGGTTGTCCCTGCCGTGAGAACCAAAGCAGCATCTCGCAGATCACCGATCGGTACATCTGCATTTATCGCGCCCGACGCCGTTGATGGGAGGGTTCGGTAGCGCAAGCCCAAGAGATGAGCGGCTTTGGCTATGGACAGATGCGCGCCTTCTCCCGCGACGACTTCGGTGATCCGGGTGCGCTCTCGCGCCGCCCATAAGGCCGTGATGTTGGCGAGCGTAGAACCTGACGTCATATGCCCGCCCGACATACCGAAATAGGGCGCGAGCCACGCGATCACACGCTGCTCGATATCGCGAGCAACGGGGGCGGTTGCGGGATGGAGGAGATTCTGGTTGAGCGACACATTCCAGAGCGCGGCGGCCCATGTCACCCAAGGCGTTGGGGGATCCATGTGGGCAAAGGTGGTGTCCGCGCCAAGCCGGCTGGCGCCGGCGAGGACGAGAGGGGCAAGAGCATCGAGGGCCTGCCTAGCTCCGATCCCGTCCTCCGGCAGATCAGTCCCCAGGCCGGGGTCGCAATAGTCGCCTGGCGCGCCCATCAGCGCGATTGCCTGCTGCAGCCCTTGCTGATTTGTCGAAAATTCAGAATCCACCTTTGCCTCCGAGTTTGGAGCTTTCCAATATCTGTTCGCCACACCGGGCGCCAATGCCGTTCCCTATTCAAGACCACCGGATTGCTTCCCAGCCAGTGCTGACCTGATGTTTATTCGGCTATCCGGATTTCGGTGTTGGATTCGAAGCCAACCGACGTTTTCCGAACTATCTCGCTTCGTCTCGCCGACGCTGACCGGCCGGCAATGAGCCCGTCTTGCTGGCGTCGGCCGAGCCGTCGCACCGCAATGCCGCCGAGATGGCGGTCTCCGGATTCCGAAAGTGTAAGCCTCGGATGCGGGCGAATAACGCCAAGCTTCGACGCTTTGATGGCGAATGGCCGCGCCCGGAGCGCTCCAACCGCGGATAATGCGAAGAGCTGGAGCTCATTCACACAGTAATCTGATTAGCCAAGACCTTCCACAAAACCGGCTTGACCCTCTTGCGCGCCTCGACCCGACCCTTCAGGGCCGGGTCGAGGCGCGCGGCTGGTTCTCGATATACTGTCGTACGATGGCAATCAGCGCCCCTCCGCAGGAGGCGGCAAAGTAACTTGGACTCCAGATGACGGCCTTGCACGTCCATCTCGTGTTCGTGACCAAGTATAGGCGAAGTGTCCTCAGCGATCGAAGCAATCGATACCTTACTTGCCCTTCCAGTTCGGCGCGCGCTTCTCTGCAAAGGCGGCCGCACCCTCGCGGGCATCATCGGATGCGAAGACGTGGGCAACGATCTCCTGCTGCTTCCTCCACATCTGGTCTTCCGGCCAGAACCGGGATTCGACGATCACCTGCTTGGATGCCCTCACGGCGAGCGGGCCGTTGGCGCCGATCGCCGCCGCAAGCTCAAGCGCGGCGTCGAGGGAGGAGCCATCCGTCACGCGGTTGATGATGCCGAGTTCGTAGGCGCGGTCCGCGCCAAAGAACTCGCCCGTCAACGCAAATTCCATGGCCACACGGAATGGCATCTGGCGCGGCATACGGATCAGTCCGCCGGCCGCGGCGGCTAGCCCGCGCTTCACCTCAGGGATCCCGAACTTGGCATTGCGGTTCGCGACAATCATGTCGCACGACAACGCGATTTCCATCCCGCCGGCGAGCGCGAAGCCGTCCACGGCCGCAATCAGCGGCTTCCTCGGTGGCGCCTCGGTAAGGCCAGCGAAGCCGCGACCGGGGATCGACGGCCGTTCGCCTTTCAGGAACCCCTTGAGGTCCATGCCCGAGCAAAACGTGCCACCGGCGCCGGTGATGATACCGACGCTCAGGGCATCGTCGGTGTCGAGCCGATCGATCGCGGCGGCCACGCCCTTGGAGAGGGCGAGGTTGGCCGCGTTCTTGGCTTCCGGCCTGTTCAGGGTGATGATCAGTATGGGGCCGCGGACTTCAGTGAGGACGGGAGTGTCTTCGGACATCGTTTTCGTCTCCTGTTGCCGTGCGCAATTGCCTAGCGCGGAGCCATGCGGATCGCACCATCGAGGCGGACGTCTTCACCGTTGAAGTAGCCATTGGTGATCATGGTCAGCGCCAGCTGCGCATATTCCTCCGGCAGGCCAAGACGCTTCGGGAACGGCACCGAAGCGCTGAGGGCGGCCTTGACGTTCTCCGGAGCGCCCTGCAGCAGCGGCGTGTTGAAGATACCCGGCAGGATGGTGTTGACGCGGATGCCCTCGGCCATCAGGTCACGCGCGATTGGTAGGGTCATGCCTACGACGCCGGCCTTCGAGGCCGAATAGGCCGCCTGCCCCATCTGGCCGTCCTCGGCCGCGACCGAGGCGGTGTTGACGATCGCACCGCGCTCACCGTCCGCCAGCGGTGTCAGCGACAGCATGCCCTGGGCTGACTTGGCGATGCAGCGGAAGGTGCCGACGAGGTTGATCTGAATGATGCGGTTGAAGGCGTCCAGCGGGAAATGGGTGGGTTGGCCGGTGTTCTTATCCCGCCCGGCGGTCTTCACGGCGTTGCCGGTGCCGGCGCAGTTCACCAGGATGCGCTCCTGGCCGTGCGCCGTGCGGGCCTTTGCGAAGGCCGCATCGACCTGCTCGTCGGAAGTGACATCGACCTTGCAGAACACGCCGCCGATTTCCTTGGCGACAGCTTCACCTCTCTCTTCGTTGAAGTCGAAGATGGCGACTTTCACGCCTTGCGCAGCGAGTGCCCGCGAGGTGGCTGCGCCGAGGCCGGATGCGCCGCCGGTGACGACCGCGACGACTGATGAATCGAGTTTCATTTCAGTATCCTTTTTCCGGTTAGATGCGTTCGATGATGATGGCCGGCGCCATTCCGCCGGCGGCGCACATAGTGACGAGACCGTACCGTCCACCGCTGCGCTCAAGCTCGTCGAGCGCCGTGCCGATCAGGATTGATCCGGTCGCGCCGATGGGATGGCCGAGCGCGATGGAGCCGCCATTGATGTTGACCTTCTCACGGTCCAGCTCGAGGTCGCGGATGAATTTCTCGGCGACGACCGCGAAGGCCTCGTTGATCTCCCAGACGTCAATGTCGTCCTTGGTCAGGCCGGCCTTGGCGAGAACCTTCTTGGCCGCTGGAACGGGAGCGTTCAGCATCAGCGTCGGGTCGTCACCCTGATTGGCATAGGCCACGATCCGGCCGCGCGGCTTGAGCCCGTGCTTCTCGGCATATTCCTTTGAGGTGATCAGAACCGCGGCAGCGCCGTCCACCACGCCCGAGCTGTTGCCGGCATGATGCACGCCCTTCCAGTCGAGGCCCGGGTAGCGGCGCTGAATCTGCTTCTTGAAGGTCACGCCGTTGCCGAGATCGAAATCGGCAAGCTGCTCGAAGCTGGGCTTCAGCGAGGCAAGTCCATCGGCGGTGGTCTCGGGGCGCGGAAATTCCTCGCGATCGAGGGCGGTGCTGCCGTCATCGTTGAGGACGGGGATCACCGACTTGGCGAACCGGCCTTCATCGATGGCCAGCTTGGCGCGCTGCTGGCTGACCAGTGCCAAGGCGTCGCAGGCCTCCCGGCTGATCCCCTCGCGCGTGGCAATGGCGTCGCCACACACGCCCTGGTGAGACTGCGGGTGAATGGCGTCGAGCGCCGGATTGTCCGAACCCATCATCCGCGCCGGCTGCCCCGCTTTGGAGCGCTCTGCCGCGAGCGTCTGTTGATAGCTCATCATCTCGGTACCACCGGCGATGACGCAGTCCTCCATCCCCGACATCACCGAGGCCGCCGCGAGGTTCACCGACGTGATGCCGCCGCCGCAGAAGCGATCCAACGTTGTGCCGCTGGCATTGATGTCGTAGCCGGCCGCGAGCGCCGACATGCGTCCGAGATCGCCGCCCTGCTTGCCTTCCTGGGTCGAAGTCGACCAGACGATGTCATCTACGGTCGACGTATCGAGCTTGTTGCGCTCCTTGAGCGCTTTGAGCACGGTTGCGGCCAAATGCTGCGGATGCAGGTGCGACAGCGCCCCCTTGCCCGGCTTGCCGATGCCCCGTGGCGTGCGAACAGCGTCGATGATGTATGCTTCAGACATATTTTTCCCTTCGTTTCGAACGTTCTTGTCACACCGAGCAGTGATGATGGTTCTGACTAAGCCATTCCATTTTGGTCATGTCAGGCGCGACAACTTCGTTGCACTGATCTTCGAAGTATTCAAAACCCGCGAGCTGATCTCCCGCCACATGGACGCGCGCGCTCTTAATGAAGCTGTTGCTCTGGCACAGGCCGCCCTGTCGCAGCTATCAAAGAGGCGCTGAGCGCGATGGCACGGGGGCCCAGAGCATATTTTTGCTCTTGCGGCAGATAGACCAATTGGCCGATCTGGATCAGGGTTAACGTGAGACGAGACACCGTCGATCGAGGAAGGCCACAGCGGTCGGCAATTTCCCGATTGCCGAGGCGCATGTTTTGATCCTCGAAGCAGCGCAAGATGTTGAATGCGCGCGATACGACTTGTATCACGCCTCTGTTTTCCACGTCGGCCGGGGGCCCCTCTTGCAGTATCTCAGGTCGACGTCCCATCGCTTACGCTCCCAACCCAATCGTATTTTCGTGGGGCGACGAATCCATCCGCTTTGAGCAACGCACTCCTCGCTGCGGTCGCTCGCCGTAAAGCATCAGATCACTGCGGCCAGACTCATCACCTGAGTGATCGCACGCTTGGAGTCGATTGCTGAGGGTGCGATACACTCTGGCGTACGTGCGAGCGGACCCAAATGCAGGATCTGACAGGGACGCGTGCACCGCATCCGTGATCACACGGTGCCGTACAGCCTTTTGCGGGATCTGCGGTTCGACGCCGTGGCCGCTTGCCTCGACATTCGGCGGAATGCAGCTCGTGATGATCATGCCGACGCCGTGCGGTGTGCGCGGCAAAGAATGCGGCCTTACTGGACAAAGCCGTTCTCGGCCTCTTTGAGGCTGGGGTTCAAGGAACCATGAACTCAAGCGGGGACACAGCGATCGCTGGTTGGCCAACATCAGGCGTGCACTCTTCCCATAGGGCTCACAATGGAACCTTAATTAAGCGATTAATTAATTGGTTAGCTGAGTGATTAGGGTGGCCGGAGCTGCTTGTCAACCGTCCCTGCTTGCAGCGGTGTATCCGGTGGACGCCGGACCTCGGCTTGGGCCCATCACCTCTTCGACCCACCCCCGTCGGGGCCCCGTTTTCGGCTATCCGGTTACGGTGTTGAATTTGCAGCCAACTGACGTTTTACCGAACTATCGCGATTGTCTCGCCGTCAGGTCGGGCAACTTTCGTCCAAGCCGTCGCGCCACAACGCCGCCAACAAAGCGCGTCGTCACCGGATCCCGCAATGGCTCTTGCGTCACGCACCGGCCGACCGCCGGCAAGGTCAAGAACGTCACCATCTCGGCCGTCGCCGGAGATTGGTTTGCCCCGGTGCAAAGGGAGCAGGAGACGCTGATGCCGGTGACTACTCTCGACCCTGAAGGGCCGAGAGTAGTCACCGCGCGAATCGTCTGGGTGCCGGGGTCGTTAGCTTGCGTGGGCCTCGTAGGCATAATGCACAAAGGCTGCTTCAACCGACACCAATTCGTCCGCAATGTCCTGTTGGACCCTGGTCCGGTCGCGCGCAGACGCCGGGCCGATACCACCACCACCGGGCGTGTTGACGACAAGACGTTCGCCTGGCGGAATGACTTGGAATCCCTTGCCGTTGAGCCGAACACCGGATTTCAGGCCGATATATCCTGCGCGGCCGTCGAGCCCGCCATCGCGGCCCCTCGCGGGATGCTCGATCCTGTCGAACGCGGCGAGGATCTGGAACGGCTCGCCGATGCCACTCTCCACCTCAATTACCTGTCCGAGACCACCCCGCGTACGCCTGGCGCCACCTGAATCCGGCAGCAATTCCTTTCGCCAGAAGATCAGCGGCGTAGCTGCTTCGGTAATCTCGACCGGCGTGCCTTGCACACCACTTGGATAAGCAGTTGCCGAAAGTCCATCCTTGTCGGCGCGGGCCCCGGTGCCGCCGTTATTGGTCGCGGAAATAGAGAAGCCGTAGTTCCCGGAAGTGCCATGGGTTCTACCCCGCAGGGTGAGGAGCCAGACGCATGAGGCCCCTTCCGCCGGCACGCGCTCCGGAATCACTTGCCGCAGACAACCGAAAACCACATCCGGCAACATCATGCCGAGCACGTGGCGGGTGGCGACCGGCATCGGCTTCTGCGCGTTAAGAATCGAGCCTGGGGGAGCCCACACTGTAAGCGGACCAAGTGATCCCGCATTATTGGGAATGTTAGGAGCGATGGCGCAGGCGAGCGCAAACACGGAATAAGCAGTGGCATAGGCCAACGGGACGTTAATACCGAACCTCGACGCGGATGAGGAGCCACTGAAGTCCACATGAATTCCTGTGTCCGAAACCGTGACGGCGGCTTCGAAGGTCACCGGCGCTTCGTAGCCATCGACCACCATCGTATTGCGCCAGGTACCCTTTGGTAACTTGGCGATTTCGGCAAGCACTGCCTCGCGCGAACGATCACATATGTGGTCGGCCAAGGTATCGAGAGTGTCGATACCGAACTCGTCCATCATTTCGACGAGCCGCTTTGCTCCGACGTCATTGCACGCAGCAAGTGAATAGGTGTCGCCCTCCGTGTCGACAGGCAGGCGTGTATTGGCTCGGATCATCGCCATCAGCGTCTCGTTAATAACGCCCTGGTCAATAAGCTTGAGCATCGGGATATACAGGCCTTCCATGAACACATCGGTGCCGTCCGGTCCGTAGCCGATCCCGCCGATATCGATCAGATGGCTGGTACAGGAGAACAAGGCGACCAGCTTGCCGTTCTTGAAACACGGGGTCGTCACCACAAAGTCGTTAAGGTGGCCCGTGCCGAGCCAGGGATCGTTCGTAATGTAGGCGTCTCCCGGCCTCATGTTTTCGATCGGGAAGTGAGCGATGAAGTGTTTCACGGATTCGGCCATTGAGTTCACGTGGCCTGGCGTGCCCGTCAAGGCCTGGGCGAGCATGCGACCCTTGAGGTCAAACACGCCGGCCGACAGATCACCGCATTCACGTACGATAGGCGAAAACGCGGTACGCATCAGAACTTGGCCTTGCTCCTCGACGACTGCGAGCAGACGGTTCCACATAATTTGCAGATCGATCAGGGCAGCGCCCTCCTTGGATTTGCTCATGTCATACTCTCCTAGGCAGCCTTGCGGTCCATGACGATACAGCCCGCACCGTCAATGTGCGCATCGAAGGTGGCGGAAACAAAAGTTGACGTCTCGTCCTCTGCGATCACGGCCGGACCGGCAACGACGGCACCTGCCGCGATGCGGTCTCGACGATAAAGCGGCACTTCGATTGTCCGACCCAACCGACCATCGAAGAAAGAGCGTATACCCGTAGGTTTCGCTGCCCCGTTGCGTTGCGCGGGAGCGGCGCGTTGCGGCGGGTCAATTGGCGTCGTCGCGAGGACAGACCAAGTCAGGATTTCGATGGCGGCTCCCGGAATGGGTCGCGCGAACAAAGTCGAATATCCGGCTTCGAATGCGGCCCGCAGCATGGGGACATCGTTCTCAGTAAGAGCTCTTTCGGGCAGTTCGATTGTGATCTCGTGCCCTTGGCCGACATAGCGCATGTAGGCCAAGCGCTTTTCAACCACACGCGCACCTTGCGCGCCGTGTTCGACGAGGGCACGCGCCTCCGTCGCCATTTCGGAAAGCAAGTCGGAGACGGCCTGGCTATCGAATTCGTCGAGCAAGACGCGTCGGCTGCGCACAAGTTCATAGGAAATCGGCGTTGCGAGGAAGCCGACCGCGGAACCGACACCCGCGTTGGGTGGCACGATAACCCGTGATACGCCGATCTTCTCAGCTACGCGCGCCGCATGGAGTGGTGCCGCACCGCCGAATGCGATCAAGGTGTGTTCGGCAACGGCAGCGCCTCGCTCGACAGCATGGACCCTGGCTGCGCTAGCCATGTTCTCGCAGACCATTTCATGTACCGCATACGCGGAGAGTTCCGGCGAAAGCCCAAGGGGTTCGCCAACGTCTCGCGCCAGCGCTTCACGGGCGCGGTCCGGTGCCAACGCAATACTGCCGCCAGCGAAGGTGTCCGGATCAATCATGCCGAGGACCACATCGGCATCCGTGACGGCAGGGCGGCATCCACCACGGCCATAGCAGGCGGGACCGGGCTCAGACGATGCGCTCTCCGGTCCCACGGTAACGCGTTTCAGGGCGTCGACATGCGCGATCGAACCGCCACCTGCCCCGATCTCTACCATCTCTATGACGGGAATGCGCAGCGGCAGCCCGGAACCTTTCAGGAAGCGGGCCGCGCGGTCTACCTCGAACACACGGGACGAGTGCGGTTCAAATTTCTCAATCAGACAAATCTTGGCAGTGGTGCCACCCATATCAAATGAGAGCACCTTCTGCTCTCCCAGTCTGGCCGCCGTCTGCGCAGCGAAGATGGCGCCACCGGCGGGCCCGGACTCGACAAGGCGAACCGGGAAGCGCCGCGCGGTATCGATGGAAGTAAGTCCGCCGCCAGACGTCACGAGATAGATAGCGCCGCAGAACTGCTCGGCTTCAAGACCTTGCGCCATCCGCCCGAGATAGCCATCCATCAGCGGCTGAACGTAGGCATTGGCGACTGTCGTAGAGGTGCGCTCGTATTCTCGCACCTCGGGACAGACTTCGGAAGAAAGCGTTATCCATAAATCCGGCAACTCTTCCCTGAGCACGGCGGCAGTGCGCCGTTCGTGGTCGGAATTGGCGTAAGAATGGAGAAAGGCGACCGCGACGCTCTCGATACCTGATTGGCGGAGGACCGGAGCAAGTGCTCGTACGGCGCCCTCATCGAGCGGGAGGCGGATGTTGCCGTGGACGTCCACGCGCTCCGGCACGGTGAAACGCCGCGCTCGGCCCACCAAGGATCTGGGCTTCTCGATGGATAGATCATATTGGTCGTAGCGGCTCTCGGTGCCGATATCGAGAATATCGCGGAAACCCTCGGTCGCGATGAGGGCTGTGCGCGCGCCACGGCGTTCGATGATTGCATTTGTGGCGAGCGTAGTTCCGTGCACGAACACGTCGATGTCGCAGATGCGAAGATCCGCGTCTCGAAGAATCAAGCGCATACCATCAAGCACGGCCTCTTCGGGGCGCGCGGGCGTGGTGAGAATTTTTCGGGTTCGGCGTCTGTTGCCGACGTCCAAGACAACGTCGGTAAAGGTTCCTCCGATATCGACCGCGAGCCGGACCGTTCCTTCTGTATTCATGTTTTCCTCGATTTGGGCGTTATTTTTACGTATCCAAGCGCCGAGATCAGTTGGTGATCACCGGGCACTCGCGCGAAGCACGCAAGGTCAGTAGTTCGCTGCCTTGTTTCGTCACAACGACGTTCTCTTCGTGAATCATGAGCCTGAGATCTCCATCGATGCTGGATCGATAAGGCAGACTTGGCTCTATGTTCAGGATCATGCCTTCCTCAAGAACAGTTTCGTCGGTTGCGCTTATCGACGGAGGTTCAGGCATCCACAGGCCCATTGAATGCCCGTAGCGGCCGATACTGGTGTTGCCGACGCCACCGGCATGTCGATCGAACACGTTCTGCATCGCGCGCCAGACGTCGCGGGCCATAACACCTGGCCTCACGGCCGATAGACCTGCCTCGGTAGCCTGCCAAGCAACTTCGTACGCATGCGCCGTATCGTCGTCGATCGAACCAAAGGCGAAGTAGCGGTTGAAGTCGCACCAGTAGAAGTCGAAATGACATCCTGAATCGAGATAGAGGACATCCCCCCTCGCGATGATCCGATCGGTGGGTGCTGTATATGCACGCCGATGGCCGCCACGCCCGGCCACACTTGAAATCTTCGGAATCTTGTCGGCTCCACGCAGGAAACATTCCAATTCATAGGCACGACAGGCTTCCCGTTCAGTCATTCCGGTTCGAAGATGTCGCGGCAGCGCAAGGAACGCCTCCGAAGCTATGCGGCAAACGGTGCGAATCCGATCGATTTCGGCCGGTGACTTCTTCATCCGCAACGGCGTAAATACTGCTTCGGTTGCGTCAATGAGCATTCGCGGCGCAATGATTTTGGCAAGGCGCTGCAGGTCGGCGCCGGGAAGTCCAGGTCGCGATTCTGCGCCAAGCTCGATGCCTATCCGCGCTCCTTTCCCGGTAAGCTCCGCCAGAGTGGCAGCGACGACAGAGACGCCCTCATCGGCAGGATTTGGGCTGGGCCATGTTCTTATCTCGGTAATCCAGGTCGTCTCCCGCAACACGTCGTCGACACCGGACGGCACCAGAGCAATCGGCAAACCATCGGAAGGTATCAAGATGAACCGAGGGCGCGTCGTTTGATACGGTGTCGGGACCATGTCTCCGGTGAAGTAACGAAAGTTGTACTCGAATGTCGCTAGCGCCGTGTCGATGCCGCTACGCCGCATCAGATCCTGCGCACGCGTAATACGTTGGAGATATTCCTCACGCGAAAACGGCGTGTGTGGAATCGTATTCAGCAGCGGCCAATTCATCTCATCCTCAGGCTTGGCTATCCATCTCATCAGCGGTGGGTAGTGCAGAGACCCAGCGCGCGTTCGCACGCTAGGCTCGGCCACCTTCAGTAATCAGTTCGAGCGGCTGCCCCCGGGTTTCGCGTCCGAGCATAGCCATGGCGAGCGACTGGATCACAAACAGGATTGATACGGCGGTGACCACACCCATTGCTCCCCAGTGATTGAACAGGAGAACAGTCGCGAACGGCGTTCCAAGCGCAGTGAGGCGGGCAATGCCCAAACAAATGGAATTGCACCGCATTCGAGCGGCCGTTGGGTACAACTCCGGCAGATAGACAGCTTGGATTGTGGCGAGCAGAAAATAGGTTACTGTAAAGACAACGAACCCAACCGCCATTCCGGATACCTGGGACGTCACTTGGCCGAACGCAAGACCCGCTATCGCTGCGGCCAGGGAACCGAAGATGATTGCGGCTCGGCGCCCGATCCTGTCTACGAACAGGAATGCGAGGAACGTGCCGATAGGCCCGCCTAGCGACATCACAGTTGCCTGTCCCAACGAGCTGTTAATCGGAATTCCCTGCTTCACGAGGAATGATGGCACCCAAGCGATCAGTCCGTAGAGCGCCGCGAACATCACGGTCTGCATCAAGCTTCCGAGAATGAGAGGTCGTACCAGCTTGCGTTGGAAGATCGATTGGTATTGGGGACCCGGGGTTGGTTCGGGATGGCCGAGTGTCAGACCATTCCGGATCGTCTCCGCTTCGATAGCAGTAACGACGTTGTCTGCTTCAGCGAATTTTCCTTGGGTTTCGAGCCAACGAGGCGATTCTGGCATCACCTTTCTCATCCAAAGGATGATGAGCGCACCGACACCGGGCAGGACGAACATGATCCTCCAACCAAACCACGGGATCAGAATCCAGCTTAGAAGTGTCGACGTTAGGAGGCCGAAACTCGAGATCGTCGAAAGCAGCGCAACCCAGCGTCCGCGCTTTGACGCCGGAACAAATTCGGAAAGGGTCGCATAGCACAACACCAGTTCGGCACCGAGACCAACGCCGCAGATGGCCCGCGTTACGATCAGCCACTCCATGTTGGGAGCGAACGCCCCCGCTATCGAGGCGATTCCGAACAGGGCAAGGTTGAAGCGGAAGATCGGACGTCGGCCAAACCGATCGGAGAGAACGCCCGCGATAGCTGTGCCGAGCAGCATTCCGGCAAATGTCATCGAGATGAAGAATGCATTCAGCTCAAGGGTCGAGAAACCGGTGTTAAGGAATACGCCGGTGACGGCGCCTGCGATGTAGAGGTCAAACGCGTCGCAGAACAGCCCACCGCCGATCAGGACCAGAAGCCGTCTGTGAAACGATCCCGGCGGTAACCTATCCAATCGTGCCGCGGAATTTAGGTCGTGCCGAATCGGCTGTTCCATTGCTTATTCCCTCCTCGATTTATTGTTTGTGTGCAGTCAGTGCATGGGCAATTCCGGACGAGCTCCTTCTGGAATCGGATCTATGAAGGGCGTTTCCTGCAGACGTCGCCGGTGATCGTCCTTTGCCTCTCGGATCAGCTCAGGTTGACAAAGCAGGCTGACAGCAACGCTGGCCATGATTTTAGCGGCGTGCGCCATGCCTTTATGAGCGGCAGGCGCTTTGCCCTGAGCGACGAGCTGCCACGAGTGCCCCGGCGTTCCGATGGCGAAGGTTGCGCTACGTAGTTGAACCGTAGGGACGATCCAGCTCACGTTGCCCACATCTGTCGATGTTACGAGCGTCCCATCACCACTCTCTGGTGGGAAGACGAAGTCACACAATGCCGCATCTTTCGATGGTTTCAGCCCAAAGGCCGCATACGATGTCCGAATATCATCGTCCGTGAATGTCTTCTGGAAACGCGCGGCAAAGGCGCGGTCTGCATCGTCGAATTGCGGCGGACCGAGCAGATCGAGATGCGCGTGCATCAGTCGCTCGAGGGGCGTGTTGCCAACAAGGTTCGCCTCACCCGTCACGACCTGCCAGCGTACTCTGGTCTCGGTCATCAGCGCCGCGCCCTCGGCGATTTTCTCGACCCGCCGGAGCAGAGTCTGAAGTTCCTGGACGCTACCTCCCCGTACCAGATAACGAACCGTGGCCTTTGCCTGGACTACATTGGGAGCCACGCCGCCGGCATCGATTATCGCGTAATGTATCCGCGCGCGGCTCGGCATATGCTCCCGCATATAGTTGGCGCCGACGTTCATGAGTTCGACGGCATCCAGCGCACTGCGGCCGAGATGGGGCGTTGAGCCGGCGTGGGATCCCCGGCCGGTGAAATGAAAGTTCACCTCACTGCAGGCAAGCGAAACGGGATTGGCTACGCCTGTGAAAGGGGCCGGATGCCAGGTTATCGCGATATCGACGCCGTCGAAGGCACCTGCCCGAACTAGAAAACCTTTGCCTGAACCGCCTTCTTCAGCCGGGCAGCCGTAGTAGCGGACCCGTCCCGGGATCCGTGCAGTCTCAAGGTAGTCTTTGACCGCCGTCGCGGCCAACAGTGCTCCAGCCCCGAGAAGATTGTGGCCGCAGCCGTGCCCATTTCCGTCGGCGGCGATCGGTACTGGCTCCAAAATGCCGGCCTGTTGGCTCAGGCCGGGAAGCGCATCATATTCCCCTAGTATCGCGATAACGGGCCCGCTCTCGCCGGCCTCGCCAAGCAAGGCCGTCGGCAGTCCGCCGAAACCGCGGCTCACCTTGAATCCTTCCGCCTCGAGCACCGCCCCGTGAGCCTCGGATGAGCGATGTTCTCTGTAGTTTAGCTCAGGGGTCCCCCATACCTGGTCACTTAGCGCCCAAAACGCCGCCTGTTTGGCTTCGACGAGCGCCCAGATCTTCGTCTCAAGACGCGGTGTCATGCCACCCTCTCTCGATCGTCCGCGGCGCATCCTTGGAGCGATTGCGCTTGCGCTTTGCAACAATGATGAGAAAGTATTTTGCGGAGGGCGATAAGTACGCTCTCTTTTAGATCGATTGACGCAACAATTTCTCACGGCGACCAGATGCGGGCAACCAAGCTTCCAGAACTCGATGACTTCGATCACGCCATCCTGCGTGAGTTGCAAGAGAGCAACGCTACACCGCTCCACAAGATCGCGGAGCGGGTCAACCTTTCGACGGCAGCCGTTCAGCGACGCATTCGAAGACTTGAAGAGACCGGAGTGATCCAGGCCAATGTCGCGATCGTCGATCCGACGCGTATCGGGCTTCCAATCACTATTCTTGTGGAGGTCCATGTGGAGCGCGCACACATGGAGGACCTCGATGCAATGAAGGCCCATTTGTCCGGCCCTGAGGTCCAGCAGTGCTACTACGTGACGGGAGACGCAGACTTCGTCTTGGTCGTAACGGTAGCTACAATGGCGGATTATGAGGATCTAGCGCGCCGCTTGTTTTACGAGCACAAGAACATCAAATGGTTTCGGAGCATCGTCGTTATGGATCGTGTCAAAGTGGGATTGACCTTGCCGATACACAACGTCGAACCCAGATAGGTCGACCAGCGATCTTACGGGCCTCTCGTCCTGACCGCGTAACGCGGAATACTAGGACTCGTAGCAGCGCCAAACAGTTGGGCTGTCTATTGTAGGCGATCGCTTTCAAGCCAACTCTGAGCCCGCTCAAACAACTTGATGCATGACTGGTGCAGACGCTGCCCCGTAATCTTAGAGGCTGCTCCCGCGCAGGCACGAGCGTATGTACCTTCAAGAATGACACCAAGCTTGTAGCATGCGAGTACGCCGTACCACCGTATGTGTGTCGTATCTCGTTGGCTTCCTTCTCGATAGCGATCCACCAGATCTCCGATACTCGGAAACCCGCCCCACGGCTTGATGCCGAATTCCGCGATTGTGTGTCCATCTACGCCTGGCCAAGTGGCTATGATCCACCCCATGTCGAGAAGGGGGTCGCCGATGGTAGCAAGCTCCCAGTCGACGATTGCCGCTAGCTCAGGACCATTCTTGCGAAACATGACGTTGGCCAAATGATAGTCGCCATGCATCAGGCCTGGCGTGAAGGATGGAGGAACGTGATCGGCGAGCCACTTGGCCACTTGGTCAAGTCCTGGGATCGATCCTGCCCCGGGCCATCCCTCATAATCCCGATAGCCGTCCAACAGCGCCCGCCACCTCGGTACTTGTCGTTCGAGAAATCCGTCGCTTTTGCCGAAATCGCAAAGCCCAACTGCCACGTGATCGACGCGGCCGAGCGCAAGAGCACCGTCCACCAATGCGAAGCCCATTTCCCGGCGAACGCTCCTGTCACTCGCATGGAGTGGTGGCAACATGACCGTAGCGTTGAAACCATCGATCGGCTCCATCAAATAGAACGCTGCTCCGATAACCTGCTCCGAGGAACATGCTGCAATTAATCGCGGATGGGGGACGTCTGTGGATGCCAACGCGCCGAGTACGCGAGCTTCGCGTCGGTTGGTCGCGTTCCCATCGCCGCGCGGGTGACGTGGCGAACGGCGGAGAACAAAAGGACGGCCATCACGATAGAACAACAGGAGGACATTCTGCGTGCCGCCTGCCAACGGGGTCGGATCCTCGATTGCACCACTGCCCAAGCCAACCCGGTCCATCCAGGCGCACACTTTGTTGAGATCGACTAAATCTTTCCAAGGTTCGTCGCTCATGGCGGTAATCCGATCGAAATGAATGCGTTCAAGCCGTCGTGCTCTCGCGTCGACACTGCAGTCGCTACAAGATGAAACCGCCGTCCACCACGATCGTCTGCCCGACGATGTAGGAAGCGAGCGGCGATGCCAGGAATAGTGCTGCTCCAGCCATGTCGGCCGGCGTGCCGAGACGTTTAAGCGGAATTCGCTGCAACGCGCCTTCCAGTCGTTTTGGATTATTGGTGGTAACCCTAGTCAGCTTGCTGTCAACGAGGCCCGGCGCGATGCCATTAACGCGGATCCCGTCTTCGGCCCAGGCTTGCCCCATCGTTCTGGTAAGTCCCACCGCTCCGGTCTTTGACGCATTGTAAGCCGGATTTCCCTTCGTCGAATGATAGGCCGCCGTCGAGCTCACTATGATAAGTGATCCGCTGCTAACCCTGAGCATTTCATGAAACTTCGTGCAACACGCCATCAAGCTCATCAGGTTGATCTCCATGACCTTCCGGAAGCCCGACATCACGAATTCACCGCGCTTGTAGATGACGGTGCCCTGCGCCAGCACGAGGACGTCCAGTCTCTCGAAGGCAGGCACAAAGCTATCGAGCGCACCATCGTCCGCGAGGTCAAGTTGAGCATAGTGTAGCCCCTCAAGATCTGACCCTTCTTCAGACCGATAGTCCGTCGAAGCAGCGCGGGTGCCGGATACATGCACCGACGCGCCTTTGGATCGAAATGCCTGAGCTATTCCATTGCCAATCCCGCTCGATCCTCCGACAACCAGAACCACTTTGCCGGTATAATCAAGTTCGTGCATAGCGTTGCCTCAAGATATTTGAGCGAAGCACTGGGTTGTTGTCGTAAAAGCCTTGTCAGGCCGGAGACAAGTCTCGGTCCAGGAAGGGCGGCGTGATCTTATCTCGGCCGGCCTCATTCTTTCAGAGCGAGTAGGCGATCGCCTCCTTAAGCCTATCGAAGCGCCGATTGATGTAGGCTTCGGTTTCCTTGTGAGTGATCACATAGAGCGCATTGCGACGAATGGCATCCACGACCAGATCGCCGACCAGCTCTACCGGTAGAACACGTCCCTCCCCGGATCCGTTTTCCCTGTCTGTGTAAACAGTTCGCCTTTCTGGTCCCCCGAGCTCCGCTGGTCGATTGCGATAGCTCTGCTCGATCTTCGTCTCCACGCGCATCGGACAGAGAACCGTCACGCCTATGTTCATTTCACGCAGATCCTTCGACAGACATTCCGCAAGCGCGACAACGGCTGCCTTGGATACGCTGTATGGTCCAAGGCTTCGATTGCTGATGAGCCCGGCAAAACTGGAGGTGAAAAGGACGTGGCCCCCTTCTTTCTGTTCGATCATCCGGGGTATGAAAGTCTCGACGCCGTGAACCGCGCCCCATAGATTGACATTGATGGCCCATTGCCAATCAGCATGTGTCATTGACTGCGTTGGTCCAAAAATTGCAACGCCGGCGTTATTGAAGCAAATGTGGACTGCCCCGAAACGGGACCAAGCTTGGTCCGCAAGATGTTCAACCGATGATTTGCATGCTACATCGGTTACTACACCACATACCTCTGCGCCGTCCGCTTCGAGCGACGCAACCGCCTTGATCAACTGATCCTGCTCGATGTCCGCGATTACGAGCTTGACGCCCTCCCGGGCGAGAGAGCGTGCCGCAGCGAATCCGATTCCGCTTGCCCCGCCTGTTATGACGGCAATTTTTCCTTTGAGTTCCTGCATTCTTATCCCCTTGATCGGTTCCCTACGGTTGAGCCATTGCTCTTCTGCCGGCCAAGCCTCTGCGCTCTGATCCCAACGACAACTCGAGACGACTGCGTTTTTCGCAAGCGTGACCGGCTAGCTCTTAGATCGCAGAAACAACCGCCTCCTCGACTTGCTGGGCATACTTGGCAATCGCTGCGGCCTGCAGTGTCGGAATATATTGAGACGGAAACTGCCCGTCCGTGCCACGCCGCTCCCGTAGAAGCTGGCGCGCTACGGTGATTTTGTGAACTTCCGTCGGCCCGTCGGCTAACCCCATTTGAAAACTCTCCAGGACCTGTTCTGCGAAGGGCATGTCGGGCGTCACGCCGAGCGAGCCGTGCAGATGCAACGCGCGGGCTGCAACATCGTGGAATATCTTCGGCATCAGCGCCTTGACCGCTGAGATATCCTTTCGTACCGCCAAATAGTTCTTATGTTTGTCGATCTTCCAGGCGGTACGCAAGACCAGCAGACGGAATTGCTCGATATCCATCCAGGAGTCTGCGATTTTCTCTTGCACCATTTGTTTGTCGGCAAGAAGAGAGCCCTGCGTTTCGCGGCTCAGTACCCGCTCGCACATTAGTTCGAACGACTTCTGGACCTGACCGATCGTTCGCATGGCATGATGGATCCTGCCGCCGCCGAGCCGCGTCTGGGCCACGACGAACCCACCACCTCGCGGACCCAAAAGATGATCGGCCGGCACCCTGACATCGCTGAAGCGTATATAGGCGTGAGACGGATGGCCATGAATGCCAACTGGCATGTTGCGGATGATCTCGATCCCGGCCGTCTCTGCAGGTACGATGAAGGTCGACAAGCGGTGGTATTCACCCGCTGCGGCATCCGTGACGGCCATCACGATCAGGACGCTCGCTACATGCGCATGCGAGGCAAACCATTTCTCACCGTTGAGCACCCAAGTGTCGCCGACGAGCTCGGCGCGGGTGGTGAACACCTTCGGATCGGCACCGCCCTGCGGCTCTGTCATGGCGAAGCAAGAGACAATCCGATTGTCGAGCAGCGGACTAAGGTAGCGGTCCTTTTGTGCCGGCGTGCCGTAGTGAGCGAGGATCTCTGCGTTGCCGGAATCCGGCGCTTGACAGCCGAATACTGTTGGTCCGAAGCGCGAGCGCCCGAGAATTTCGTTGATCAGCGCGAGTTTGACCTGACCGTAGCCTTGACCACCAAGCTCGGGGCCGAGGTGGCATGCCCATAGGCCACGTTTCTTGACCTCCGCTTGCAAGGGGCGGACCAAAGCGTTCCGCTTTGGATTATCAACTTCATAAGGAAACCCCAGGATGTAATCGAGCGGCTCGACCTCCTCCCGCACAAAGGCATTGATCCAGTCGAGCTCCTTCTGAAAATCCGGTTCAGTTTCGAAATCCCAGGACATGACGTTCCTCACCTCGCGCACTTTTTCGTTCGCGTAAGGGGGCCATCAAAGACTTCAAAGGTCCAATCGGATATTCGTAACGTTTCGATCCAAATCAGTTATGGATCCAGTCGATTCAACCTTTGCGCCGTCTTCGCCTCAATGGCGTGATTGTGCCGTTCCTGCCGCGGAACTGGGCGGCTTATGTCAACCTGCATGGGAATGGGCATATTCCTGCCCGGCAGAAAAAGACCATCTTCCGCCACCCCGCGGTCCTAGCTACCGCGCCAGCGCATGACGTTTGCAAACAAAATCAATAACATAGGAAGGAGCGGCCGGCGGCCGAACCACATGTATTCCCAGAAATGACAATTCGATTTAGTTATAGATATCCAACTATCCGCGCGGCGGCTCCAGGAGATGGGCATGGACCTCGATGCGATGCCTTACCGTATCTTTGTGACCGTCGCCGAAGAGCTGTCGTTCACGCGCGCATCCGAGGCGCTGAATATATCGCAACCAGCACTATCAGCTCGGATCCGCGAATTTGAACGCAGGCTCGGGTTTGCATTGTTCTCCCGTACCAGCCGGCGAGTCGAACTCACTCCCGAGGGGCGGCTATTTCTCGGTAATGCGCGACGTATGGTGTCGGAAGCATCCTGGGCAACTCAGGCGGCGCGGGAAATCCGGGATAATGATCTGCGTATCGGTGCACCGCTCTATACATTGCATATTGCGAAACGCCGTGAATTGATCGATCGGCTGATCGTCGAGCATCCGGATATTCGACTACGAATCTTCGACAAGAGCCATGCCCGCAACTACGCAGATCTCCTCCGCAAGGAAATCGATCTTGCACTGCTCGTAGAGCCATCCGACGTCAATGCAGCCGAAATGGATGCGGTATCGGAAGTCGACTGGCCGGATGGCCTCGAGCGTCTCAAGATGGGCGAGAAACGCCTCGCTCTGCAGATTCCTGCCGAGCATCCGTGGTCAGAGACGGACGCGGTACCAATGGAAGACCTAAAGAACCAGCGTATCGCGGTGATCAATAGGATACTTGGTGCGCCGCTCTCGGCAGCTCTTACCCGCGCTCTGAGCGAACTAGGCGCCGAACTGGTGCGACCGCCCGAAGGACATGCAGTCGCTGTAGAGCGCTATGGACGGCTTACGCGCACTCCGGCGGTCACACTGGGCTGGTTTGATGCCTTGCAAACCGGATCGTCCAAAGACGTCGTAGTACGTCAAATAAAGGGACTAAATTTCCGAACCACGCTGTCCCTGGTTCGCCTTCAGGGTGAGCAACGCCCGGCCGCCGCCTTGGTATGGGAAATGGCGAAAGGCCCACGTGCAGGGCGCAGGGCTATCGAAGACCGCCGTCCTGCGACAGCGGCCAGCGAGGCTTAGGGCGACAGCTGCTCGATACCATAGGCCGACGCCGTTACCGCTTCTGGTTACTCGCCTCAACTGTCACAACGGCGTTCGCGCCCTTGCCCTTGACCTCAAGCCCGCTTTCGGGCTCCTTTGCTCTTCGGCGCAGCCTGGGCACCGCGTACGAGTCTCCCAGGAAGCGCACCAGTGTGAACGCCGTCCCGATAGGTAATCGCGCCGTTCTTGATCGTTGCTACAAAACCATCTGCCCCCTGCCGAAGACGGCGTCCACCCGCCGGCAAGTCGTACACGACCGTGGGCGCATGCAAACGCAGGCCGTCAAGATCGATAACGTTGACATCCGCCACATATCCTGGGGCTAAGAGTCCTCGGTCATCCAGTCCCACGAGTTGCGCAGGTTCTTGGGAAAGCGCGCGGATTGCCATCGCCAAGTCGATGTTCTTGCCGAGCTTCGCGTCCCGCACCCAATTCTGCAGAACAAATGTGGGGAAGCTCGCATCGCAAATCATCCCGTAATGGGCACCGCCGTCTCCGAGGCCCAACACCGTGTGGGGATGTATCGCCATTTCACGTGCAACGTCGAGATTACCGTCGCGATAGTTTGCACCTGGGAGAAAAAGTATCGCTCGGCCTTCATCACGCAATAACAGGTCGTAAGCGTACTCGTGCGGCGTGACATTTCGCAGTTCTGCCTGGCGCTTAATTGAATCACGAGGATCAGGCTCGTAATCGGGTGGATCACCCATCAGGTACGCATGGCCGAAACTGTTGACAATATTGACGTACACGGGGTTAGGATCTTGGGGCCTTTCGGCGAGCAACTTTGCGCGTAAGACCGGGTCCCGCATCGCCCTGACTTTTTCGGCCAATGGCAGATCCCGCAACGCGCGGAAGCTGGGATGCAATGAAAACGGATGGAACGAAAGTTCGAGCCCATACAGCAAGCCGACCGGACGCGGAAACACCTGTGCTTTCATCCGCAGCCCGTCATTATTGGCGCTCTCAAGCTCTTTTAGATAGTTACGCCACGCAGAAGGATCTCCCGTAGCCATCTGTAGAAGCGAAAATGAGAGCGGACGCCGCGATGCAGCAGCAATCCGGCGCATAAGGCCGAACTCCGATTGCGCATCACCGATAATGTCCGGGATGATCTGGAATACGCCGGCCCCCGCGTCGTTCAGCCCGGCGGCCAATGACAGGAGCTCCTCTTCCTCGGAATGCAAGCTCGGCGCCAGTTCTCCAGCTACCGTCCGATGCAGAATATTTCGCGAAGTGGATACGCCCAAAGCACCTGCACGAATCGCCTCCGTAGTCAGTGCGCGCATTTGCGCGAGATCTTCCGAGGTGGGTGGCTCACGGCTCGCTGCGCGTTCGCCCATTACATAAACGCGGAGCGCTGAATGCGGCACCTGCGCCGCGACATCGACGTCAAGTTGGCGAACTTCAAGCGCATCGAGGTATTGCGGAAATGTTTCCCAATTCCAAGGCAGCCCTTTGGTCATGACGACCTCCGGGACATCCTCCACGCCCTCCATGAGCTCGACAAGCATGTCTCGTTGGTGGGGTCGGCAAGGCGCAAAGCCGACGCCGCAATTTCCCATTATCACAGAGGTGACGCCATGGTTCGACGACGGAGCCATTCGGTTTTCCCAGAGGGCTTGACCGTCGTAGTGCGTATGGATGTCGACGAAGCCCGGCGCAACAATCTTTCCCTTGGCGTCGATTTCTTCCCTTCCCTTGCCAGGGACGCTGCCAACCGCTGCAACCGTACCGCCGCTGATCGCGATGTCGCCAACAGATGCTCTACGGCCAGAACCATCGTGGATTTCACCGCCACGGATCACCAGGTCGAATTCAGTCACGATGCGCCTCCCTTGCGTTTTCTTGCTTCAAAAGGATTCGAATCCGCCGCACATGCTTACGCATGGCTCGTTCCGCGCGAAGCGGTTCTCCTGCGAGCACAGCTCGCGCAATCGTTCTGAAATCACCGAACTGATTCCGGTGCGCTCGTGTCAGGTGGAACTGTGCTCGCAGCACGTGGATATGAATTGAGGGGAATATCCGCTGTAGCTCCTCGTTCCGCCCAATACGCAAGAGTGCGTCGTAAAAGCCAGCTCGCGCTTTGATAAATGGTTTGTCGTCGATCTTAAGCTGCGCAGCTTCCAGCCTGTCGATTGCAGCTCTCATACGAAAAGAATTGTCTTGCTCATGCACCCTTTGGGCAGCGGACCGCGCTGCAAGGCCGGCGAGCAACTCGGTCAATTCAAGAGTAGCCTGTGCTTGTTCGGGCGTGATTTCCCGAATTGTCGCGCCCCTATTCCGGCTGAGTTCTACGACCCCTTCGGATGCAAGGCGCTGCAAAGCCTCCCGCACTGTATTGCGCCCGACGCCGAAGCGCACACAGAGGTCTGCTTCAATGAGCCGCTGCCCCGGCGCCAGGCGTCCCTCTTCGAGGGCCGCGACAATGCTTTCTGCCAAGGCCTGAGAAGCACTGATTGCACGAGATGCCTGTTCTTTTAGAGGTAACGACCGAGCCATGCTTCCCCTACCCGCAGCCCGACAGCCTTCGCCGTTTGTCGATTCCGACATGAGAAACGATTGACTTTGGCTAGCGGATGTACTGATCTTGTAGACTAATATTGCCCTACAATCCGACACCGGACAAGGCCCGTGATTCCGCCTTAGAAGCGGTAATTCCTGGACGAGAAAAAAGGACTTCCAATGCGCGCAATCGTTCTTCGTCAGCCAGGAGGGCTGAACAAGCTCGAAGCAACCTCCATGCCGGATGTAGGCGCACCTGCACCTGGCGAAATTGCGGTGCAGATCAAGGCCAGCTCACTCAACTATCATGACTACGCAGTTGTGACAGGTGCAATCAAGGCGCCGGACCAACGCATTCCGATGTCCGATGCAGCTGGTGAGGTTACCGCGGTAGGAGACGGCGTAATCGGATATAAGATTGGTGATCGGGTCGTCTCCACCTTCTTTCCCGATTGGCTCGACGGCAAACCTGGGGAAGGCGGTTTCTCTCGCGTGCCTGGAGATGGAATCGATGGCTATGCCCGTGAAGCGGTCGTGGCCCCTAGTACTGCCTTTACTCGTGCTCCAAAAGGTTACAGCCACAGCGAGGCAGCGACGCTTACGTGCGCTGGTCTCACCGCTTGGCGCGCGCTGGCGCATGAGGGGCAACTCAAGGCCGGAGAAACGGTCCTGGTGCAAGGCACAGGCGGCGTGTCTATCTTCGCCCTTCAGTTTGCCAAGTCGATGGGAGCAACCGTGGTCGCAACATCTTCATCTGATGCAAAATTGGAGCGCTTGAAGGCATTGGGTGCCGATCATCTGATCAACTACAAGTCGGTCGAGAAATGGGGGAATATGGCACGCGAGATGTCGGGCGGCGGGCTCGACCATATTGTCGAAATTGGCGGCGCCGGCACTCTACCTCAATCGATTGCGGCCGCAAAAATCGGGGGCCATATCGCCCTCATCGGCATTCTTGCCGGCCTACACGGACCGATACCAACCGCGGCACTGATGACCAAGCAAATTCGTCTACAGGGGATCACCGTTGGCAGCAGACGCCAGCAGCTCAGCATGGTCAAGGCTATTGACGCGACCGGCATACGGCCAGTGATTGATCAGACTTTCCCATTGGAAGGGTTAGCTGACGCCTTCCGCTATCAGGAATCTGGCAAGCATTTTGGCAAGATCTGCATTGATGTTACGAGCTGAGAGACGCCACCGGATGATTTCACGTTCTGCAGCCCCGCACAGCCATGGCGTGACCAAAGCGAAATGACCGTCTCGCGACCAGTCTAGCTGATAGCAACGAACCGGCTGTTCGATCAGGCTTCCGGCGGGTTTCGAGCAACGTCCAGATGCTGTCCTGGGGACGCTGGTTCAAACGCGCTTTTCAGTCATTGGACCGGTGAAATGGACGCATGCCTCGGGCTGAAGGTTTGGCGACGCAATTGCACGCTGCCCCAGAAGTACTGAAATCTCCTCCGGCGGAATTGGACGACTGAATAGATATCCCTGCATTTCGTCGCAAGCGTGGTCTCGCAAGAACACCTCTTGTTCGTCGTTCTCTACCCCCTCTGCAACGACCCTGAGACCTAACGCTCTTCCGAGATTGATTATCGCGTCGGTAATCGCTCGATCTTCCTTATCTTGAGGTAGCTGCCGGATGAACGCACGATCGATCTTCAGCGTATCGATTGGAAAACGCTTGATCAGCGACATCGACGAATATCCCGTACCGAAATCATCCATCGCAATATGAATCCCGCGCCTCTTAATCGCGCTAAGCACTTTGATCGCCTGATCAACGTTCTGCATGACCATGGTTTCCGTGACCTCCAATTCCAGAAATTCCGGATCCATCCCGGTCCGTGTCAGAATTTCGTCGATGTCTTGGAGGAGCAGCTCATATTGAAACTGTCGCGGCGACAGATTGATGGCCATGCGAACCGGTGGAAATCCTTCATTCCTCCAACTCATATGCTGCTCGCACGCGGTCTTGATCACCCACTTCCCGATCGGAATGATCAAGCCGGTTTCTTCGCTAACCGGAATGAATTGAGCGGGCGGCAGCAAACCAAGGTCAGGCTGGCCCCAGCGGATTAGCGCTTCAATGCCTGTAATCTGACTGGTCCTTAGATTGATCTTTGGCTGGTAATGCAACGTAAATTCATTACGCTCCAAGGCCTTCCGCAAATTGGACTCCATGACGAGTCTTTCGATCGACTGCGTATTTGCCCTTTTGGAGAAGAAACGAACGTCGTTCTTGCCTTCCTCCTTGGCGAGATACATCGCCAAGTCCGCACGCTTTACTAGTGACTGCTCGTCGCGTCCATCGTCGGGATACAACGCAACGCCGATGCTCGCTGTTACCCGGCATTCCTGGCCTTTGAGCAACATTGGCTTCATCACGGCCGATAGCAGTTTGTGCGCCATGCGATTGATGTCGGCTTTTCGACCGGGCTCTGGGAGTATGGCGACGAACTCGTCGCCACCCAGTCTGGCGACGACGTCTTGTTCACGCAGGGCCTGGCGTAATCTGCTTGCTATTTCCACCAACAGCGCATCGCCCTCAGCATGCCCCAGGGTGTCGTTGATAATTTTGAACCTATCCAGATCGATGAAGAACAGGGCCACCTTTCCCCGACACCTGCGAGCCGCTACCAGCGTCGAGTTCAGTAGTTGGCTGAAGCTTGATCTGTTTGGTAACCCCGTCAGGCTATCGTATGCGGCGAGATATTTGACCCGTTCGTCGGCTTTGGCTTTTTCCTCGGCTCGATCGAAATTTTCGACCGCGAAAGAAACGTTATCTGCCAGTTTTTGCAGGAGCGCGTTGAGGTCGGGTTGAAACGTGCCTACCTCGGCCGACAAGAATATGAGAACTCCAATCGACTTTCCCCCTTTGATCAGAGGGAACGCCGCGCCCGAACGGGCGCCGCCCTTGCGGAAGATGTCATAAAAGTAGGTCAGCCTAGCATCTGCGAAATAGTCGTTGCTGATACACGGCCGCCTTGATCGGAATGCCATTCCGGCCAAGCCCCTCCCCTCGGGACGGTCCGGATCGACGGATAGGCGGAAGGCTACCGCCGCCTCTCTCTCCGGTCCCCCCATGGCAACTACTTCCAGTAGGTCGCTATCCGGCTTCGCGAGCGCAATCATCGTGGCTGCAAAAATTCCGTCGAGGACAGCTGTCTCGCAGGCCCGCTGAAATAGTTCGATCCTGCTTTGAGCGCGCATAATAATCCCGCCGATCGCGCTTAAGGCCGAATACATTCGAGCTAGACGGGATTTCTGCCGATCGCGCCGCAGCACCTCAGCCCCCGCTGAGATGTTCTCGATCAAGATATTCAAGAGACGGACAACATCCGAGTCGATCGTCTCTTCTGCGAAGAAAACGAACATGAGGCCATGAGGTTGGTTTCCTTGAACCAAAGGCAACGCCGCTGCTTCCCTTATTGCCTCTCCTTCGCCAAGTCCCCACCAGGATCTCATGAGAGGATCAGTAAGAACGTCCTTACTATAGTGGAGTTGGGCGGTCCTGAACGCTCGACCACCTAGTTCTTGCCCTTGAGCCGAAGCCGGATCGGTGGACAAGCGCAGCTCTGCCAATCTTTCGACCGATGGGCCCGCTGTGGCCGACACTCGAAGCCACGTCGTGTCGTCGCTGACAAATATTGCAGCGCCACGGACGTTGCCCAAGTGAAGTGTGGCATCGCAAACGCGCTGGTGGAACTCCGCTTCGGAACTACTGCATAAACCAGCTTCCGTGGCCTTGTTCAAAGCCGCGAACATTCCAAGAAGCTGTTCCGATGCTGTCATGCTGCGATCCCGCGCGTATCGGCGCAGCTTAGCGTTCGGCATCTAACGTTCTGTTAAGGAGCGGTAAAGAAACGATGATCGGAGAGCAGTGCGCGCGCTCAACTTTCCGTAATTTTACGGCAGGCTCAAAATTCCTAGGGCGAGCGCGTGGTGTTGCATCCTTATTACGTCTATGGCGTCTGCGGAGTTTGCGCGCCCGCGCGACGAATTCGCGGTTTGCACCGTCCGCACACTACTGGAGAGGCTTACGTTTTGGACCGCAGCTGCTGTTGAATCCTGAAACGATGGTCGTCGCCGGTCGATTCCTACGCTATATCGTATCGCTCGATCCAGCTCCGCGCGCGTTCCGTTAGTCGAAGAGCCGCGGTATGAAGTTGAGCCCCCACGTCCGACGAGGCCTTTCCGGCGCAGGCTCGGGCGTGGGTGCCTTCCAGGATGGCGGCAAGCCGGAAGCAAGCCAGCACAATGAACCATCGTAGAGGTCCCACGTCGCGCTCTGCGCGCGTGAAGTAGTGGGCAATGAGCTCCTGAGAATTGGCGAACCCCACCCAAGGGCGAACTTCGACCTGCGGCGCGATCCCCTGTCCCTCGGCATCTGGCCATGTCGCGATCAACTCGCCGAGATCGAGCAAGGGATCACCAAGGCTCGCAAGCTCCCAATCGACGATTGCCGAAAGCTCTGGGCGTTCACGATCGAACATCACATTGCCGAGATGAAAATCGCCATGGACGATTCCCGGGACGAATTGCCCAGGAATATTTCGCTCGAGCCACCGCGTAACGACGTCAAGCCCGTGAATGTTGTCCGGTCCTGGCCACCCTTGGTATTCGCCGTAGCCCGCCAACTGTGAACGCCATCGCACCACCTGCCGCTCCAAGTAGCCGTCAAGCCGGGCAAGATCCGATAGGCCGATAGCTAACGGATCGATCTGAGCGAGCTCAGCGATTGCGCCCGCCATGGCTAGCCCTATCCGATGACAATAACCAGCGTTGGCAAGGAAGACATCCGGAAGGCCGACGGTCGGCGTGAAGCCATCGACCGGTTCCATCAGATAGAAACCCGCTCCCAAGATCGTCTGGTCGTCGGAAGCCGCGATCAGTCTGGGATGCGGCACCCGTGTGCTGGCCAGCGCTGCAAGTATGCGCGCCTCACGACGCATAGTTGCGGTGCCATCAACCTGTGTGTGGGATGGCGGTCGACGGAGAACGTAAGACTTTTCCCCTCGCCGGAATTTCAACAGAACATTTTGTGTGCCGCCGGACAAAGGTAGAGGATCCTCGACGGGTCCTTCGCCTAGCCCCCTCGCGTCCATCCACGTCGCGAGCCGATCGAGGTCGACCAATCGTTTCCACACTTCGCTTTTCATGGCGTTTCGTCTCAACGTATCGTTAGCCCGCCATCGACCGCGATCGTTTGGCCAACTACGTACGCAGCGAGGGGCGACGCAAGGAAAAGGGCGACGCCTGCAATGTCGGATGTTTTCCCCAGGCGGCCGAGCGGAATTTGGGCTTCCCACGCCTGTACCCGTTTCGGGTTTTGCGTGGTGACTTCCGTCATCTTGGTAGGAACCATTCCCGGAGCGATGCTGTTGACCCGAATTCCGTCAGGTGCCCACGCATCTCCGAGGCTACGGCAGAGCCCCATCGCTCCTGTCTTTGCGGCGCCATAGGCGGGGTTACCTCGCGTCGCATGAAACGCCGCGGTAGAGCTGATCACGATTATCGATCCCTGGCTTTCTTTCAAGAGAGGATGAAATCGGAAGCAGCACTCCATCAGACTGTTGAGGTTTACATCGACGACTTGCCGAAAGCGATCGGGTTGGAACTCCGCTCTGTTGTAGAGCACAATTCCCTGCGAGAGAACGAGCGTATCGAGCTGGCTGAAACCGGGCTTGCACTCCCGGATGGCTTCCGGCGAAGAAACATCGACCTGTTTGTAGTGCAAGCCTTCAAGATTTGAATCCTTGGAGTCGGAATAGTCCTCGGCACAGGGGCGCGTTCCCCAGACATGAACGCGGGCGCCTTTATCCAAGAAGGCGCGAGCAATCGCGTTTCCGATTCCACTGCTACCTCCAACCACCAGGACGGTCTTACCGTCAAAGCCAAGCTCGTAGGTCATTGATAATGTATCCTCGTAACGTGCGCGACTAGCCAGAAATCCGAAGGCGGATGGCCGGTCGATGCGCCGGTGCACCCGCCTGCAAACTGGCGATTTACTTTCTATCCTGCCAGAAGTTCTTGGAGACTTTGCGACGCGCAGCTCGCGTCTCCGATTTCGCAAAGTCTTCCATGCCGTCAGTGGCGAAACGGCCCGGCTTGTTCGCAAAAGGCTGAATCGGCACCTCAAATGCCATTGCGCCCGAGAGCGGAAGATCGGCTCCCTTGTTCAATGCGAACTTCGTCCGTCGTACGGTGATGGGATTTTTCGCCGCCATGACCTCTACGAGCGCATTGACCTCCTTTGTCAAATCGGCCGGCTTACAGATCCTGTTGATCAGGTCGTACCGCTCCGCTGTCACCGCATCGAAGAGCTGACCGATCAGATTCCACTCCTTGGTCTTTCGACGGCCGGCAAATTTCGAAAGGCGGGTGACACCGCCCCAACCCGGCGTGATTTCCCAATCAATCTCGGGCATTCCCCACCGGCTTCGGTCCGTCGCGATGACAAAGTCGCAGGTCAGCGTCAGTTCGAGACCGCCTCCGGTGCAAACGCCATCCACGGCAGCGATGGTGATGCAATTCAAGTCCTCGATGGCCTGTGCCGTTTCCTGATAGGCACGTCCCTGCCAGTAGGGATCGTCATCGGTCCAGGTCAGGAAGTCCTTGATGTCGTCGCCGGCACAAAACGTGTCGCCGTTACCGCGGAAAATCAGGAACCGGCATTCCCGGTCCTTCTTCACGAGCCGGATCGCGTCAGCCAGTTCCTCGGACATTTCGCGGTCAAGCGCGTTGTGTGCTGCCGGGCGGTTGAAAGTGATCGTGGTGATCGTGTCCTTCCGTTCGAAGATGATCTTTTTGTACTTGCTCATGCCGGTCTCCTTTGGGTGCCTTTATTAGTAGCTCTAGGCTACTGACTGGGACCCTAGGAGGGTTAGTATCGTTAGGCAACTGTAAAGTTAGGAATGAACGGCAAGAAAAAGAGTCCTGAGACTACATTGCGGGGAATCGCTGCCGGGCGAGCGCTAGTTCTGCAGAGAGAGTTGTCGAGCCATATCTTGCGCAAGAATGAACTTCTGGATTTTGCCACTAGACGTCATTGGGAATTGATCAACAAAGACAACGTATCGGGGAATCTTGTAGTGAGCGATCCGCCCGTTGCAAAACGCCCTTACATCGCCGGTCGAGAGCTGTTGGCCCGCCTTGATCTTGATGCAAGCGCAGAGCTCCTCGCCGTATTTGTTGTCCGGAACGCCGACAACTTGTGCCAGCTCGATCTTCTCGTGAGTATGAAGGAACGCTTCGATTTCGGAGGGAGATATATTTTCACCCCCGCGGATCACCAATTCCTTGAGCCGACCGACGATCTTGCCGTACCCGTCCTCATCGATCGTGCCGAGGTCGCCAGTATGCAGCCATTCGTCGCCGTCGATCACTTCCGCAGTTTTCTCACGGGCATTCCAGTATCCCATCATGACGGAATACCCTCGCACGCAGATTTCGCCGATTTCACCGCGCGGAACGACGTTGGCTTGTCGATCGACGATCTGCACCTCGGTATGGGGCAGGACACGCCCCACGGTGGAGACCCTGCGCTCGATGCTGTCCTCGGATGACGTCATCATGATCGCCGCGCTCGTTTCGGTCATGCCGTAACCGATAACGACCTGGTCCATATGTAGCTCCGATATGACCCGTCTCATCAATTCGGCCGGAACCGATGCGCCGGCGATAATGCCCTTGCGCAGAGAAGATAGATCATAGTTTTGGGCTTCGGCGTGGGCCAGAAAACCGACAAACATTGTAGGAACGCCATACAGAGAGGTGCATTTCTGAGCCTCGATGGCAGTCAGGACAGCTGCCGGCTCAAAGCCTTCGCTCGGATACACAATTTTTGCCCCGTGAAGCATCGCAAGCAGATTTCCGCTCGCCATCCCGAACACGTGGTAGAGAGGAAGCGGCACGCAGATGACATCTGAGGGACCGATTAGCGACGCAACTCCGGTGAAATAGGCATTGTTGAGCAGGCCCTTGTGATTCAGTGTTGCGCCCTTCGGAGCGCCGGTCGTTCCGCTGGTAAACTGAATGTTGATTGGATCGCTAGCACGGAGCGATGAGCTGATTTCGTTCAGCCTTCGAACGTCCCCAGGGGCGCCACGGGAGGCGACCTCCGCGAACGTAAGGAAACCTGAGCGTCCAACTTTTCCCAGTTTGATAACGATTTCGAGCTTTGGAAGGCGATGAGAGCGGAGATCACCCGCGGCACACGACGCAAGTTCAGGTGCAAGTGCATACATCATTTCGATGTAATCTGACGTCTTGAACCGATCTGAGACGACCAGGGCGCGGCATTCAACGCTGTTTAGCGCATACTCGATCTCGGCGAGCCGATACGCTGGGTTCAGGTTTACCAAAATCAGGCCGAGCTTCGCTGCGGCATATTGTGTGACCATCCATTCAGCGCGGGTTGGCGCCCAGATCCCAATTCGATCTCCCGGGACGAGCCCGAGCGCAAGGAGTCCGTTTGCGAATGCGTCAGCCTGTGATTTGAGTTGGCGATAGCTCAAGCTGATTTGCTGATGGCATACGGTGAGCGCCGCACGACTTCCGTATTTTTCCGCCGCCCGATCCAAGGCCATTCCGATCGTGTAATCGATCAGGGAGGACGCTCGTTCGCCTGATACCCGGCTGGATTTGTGCGGATCGGTTAATCCCTGCGACAATTTTTTCCTCCAGCTTTTTCCGCCCGCTTTCCTCAGGAATAGATAGTTGCGGAACGATACTGACATTTATTGTAGCGTTAGGCAACTGACTGCCTGCGAAGCAAGTCCTGAAAGCCATCAGGTGAAGGGGGATTGATGACGCTGGCCCCACATTCAGCCCTGAGGTCCCTCGCGCTCGACGGCCCCGGTGCCATTTCCCGGGCTCGGAGTCGACCATGCGAGTGGCGGGGGGTTTCCGATTTTCAGACCGATCGCATAGGCTCGAAATCGTGCTTTATAGCGGAACTGCTATTATGGGAGCAGAAGGTACCGTCAGCGGGAAGTATTGACCGGAAGGTGGTCAGATTCGTCGGGCCAGCAGTTCGGGTCGATTTCAGGAACCTGCCACCTGACGTCTACGAAGCGGCGACCGACGTGCTGAGGCTCTTGCAATCGGGTGAACTTCCGAAAGGGAGGGATGTCTATACGCGGCTGAAGGAAGGCCTCACTCGCATCGACGAGATCCGGATCGACGGACCGGACGGAAACACTTACCGGATCTACGACATCATCCGTTTTCGGGAAGCAATATCTGCTCGATGGGAGAGTAAGAAGTCCACTCCACCGAAGGCGGCAACATCAGAAAGGCCGACAAGAGGACGTTGCTGGAGAGGAAGAAAGCGCCGAGGCCGACTACAAGGCCAACGAAGTCAGGTACAAGCGGGACTATGACATCCGGGCACAGGTGCGCGCGGCAATGGAGGCGGCCCGCCAGCCAAAGCCGAAGGGAGTATGAACATGGGACCTGTACAACGAACTGTTGAGGAGCGTACTCAGAGCCCGACTGAAGATCTGACCATCTGCGGTGGCGACGATTTTCGGCTATCCGGATTTCGGTGTTGGATCCGATGCCAACCGACGTTTTTCCGAACTGAGTTGCTTGGCTTGACCAATGCCGACTGGCCGGGCGATGAGCCCGCCTCGCCGGCGTCGGCCAAGCCGTCGCACCGCAATGCCGCCAGCAAGGCGGCCTCCGGGATCCGAGGCAAGCCTCGGATGCAGGCGGCGAACGCCAAGCTTCGCCGCTTTGATGGCCCGGTGGACCTCCGCCCAACCCTCGGCTTCGGCGGGCAGCGCGAGATCCTTCCGTAGGCCATCGCGCCACCCTTCATCGAAGACAGGGAGGAGGTCCTTGAGCTTTGCGCCCGCCGCGATACCGCGTCGGGCGATTTCCATGGCGGAGGCGCACGCATCAGGTGCCTCGAACGCCAGGTTGTCGATCATAGTCGAGTAGGCGCCGCGCACCTCGACCCCGGCGATGCCGGCGAGGTTCGCCTTGCGGCGGAGCATCGCGACCAGGCGATTGCGGGTCCAGGAGTTCAGCGCGTGATTGAGAGCGCGGGCCGGTCCCGTGCTACGCAACTTGCCAAGACCGTCTTCAACCGCGATGGTTGCCGCGCCGAACTGTCGCGCCATCGCGATCGCGCGCCCACAGACGCGAGCTAGCATCTCGGTGACGCTCTCGCACGAGAGGCCCGGCTTGGCCGTCAGCTCGACCAACGTCCAATCGAGCGGCCTCGTCTGGTCGAGGCGGGTGGGATCCCCAACGTTCTCCACCGCGGCTATTCCGACCCAGGCAGGGTTTAAATCGAGACCGACGGCTCGCGTCTTCATGCGAAGCGCCGGCCGCCGCCGTTCCGGATGATCCGGCAAGTCGTCGGGATCCAGCGTGACGTGAAGCTTGTGATCGTCGAGCCCGAAGGTCAGGTTGATCCTCTTCTCGGCCGCCAGCATAGACGCCTGACGCAGGATCTCGCCGGCATTTCCGGTCAATTCGGGAAGCACCAGCGTGACGTCGCGCCGAACCATCGGTTTACCCCTCACGCGGCCGCCCTGGAGCATGGCGAAGGTGCAGGTCCTTCCATCCGTACTGAGCCTGAAGTGTCGGTTTCCGGCATATTGCTTGTCGCCGCGAATGGTCATCGGCCGCAGGCGGAGAGGGCGCCACTCTTCGACCGAAATTAAGTCCTTGCGCCGGCGCTGCAGATTATGTCGGCCCCCGAACACCATCCGTCCGTCGGGCACGCGCTTGCGAAGATCCAACCCTTCCAGAGTGGCACAGTGAAGCGTGTCACGAGATCGCGTCCATTGTGGAGACACGCAAGCTCACACAGGCGGCCGCTGCCGAAATTACTGGATAAAAGCAATCTGACCTGTCGCGGATAGTCAACCATCGGCACAACGAGTACTCGGTCTGGCGCCTGATGAGGATGCTTTCGGCGCTCGGCGCCGACATCTTGATCACCGTCAATCCGTCCAGCCTATACGAGAAGGGCATTATCTACTCCAAGAACGTCAACGATCACGGGCCCAATCAACCTGAAGCGTCGTCGGACGAAGACCAGGAGTTGGATGCCGCGCCGGGTATGACCCCATAAGCGCGGACCTCCTTGGCCTCTTGCATCGCTTGTCCTCGTTACCGCGGGCATTATGCCGCCAGAGGTCTTACCGTGCTTCTTTGGCGGGCTGGCCAAGCGGCCTTTCGATCACCTTCACGTCTCTCGGGTCCACGAGCTCTTTACAGTGTTCGCAAACCATCTGGATTTGTAAGGGATCACCGCAAGCCTTGTGGAGTACGGATACGTCGCCGGCATCGGCCCCAGGGCCCCCTTTACCCCATTCGAAGAGGGTAAGAAGGACCGGAGTAAACGCTCTGCCCTTTTCCGTCAGATGGTAACCGTAACGAGCGGGCCGCGACTGATACAAGGTACGCTCAAGAAACCCTTCATGCGTCAGGCGTTCCAGGCGTGCCGTTAGCGTCGTGCGGGCGATTCCCAAAATGCGGTGAAAATGGTCAAATTTTGAAATACCGGCCAAGGCCAACCAAAGGAGGAAGAAGCCCCATCGGTCGCCTACCGCTGCCAAGGTCCGTCCAACCGAAGTTTGACGGCCAGCAGTGTAGAGTTCCGGACGCGACGAGTACCTAAGCGAAGAATTCTTGGTTGGAGTAGGTCCCTTCAAACTCGTGGGATTGATGAGAACGTCCTCCGGGTGCACCCTGCGTCTGCAACTACCGCATATCCCCAAAGGGACAAGCGGCTTTCCGCAGGTTATGTGCCGGAGCATGATCGGCGGGCCATCCTTTCCGGATAACCATTGATCGCCCCATTGCGTCAACGCAAGTGCATAGGGATACGTGTCCAATCCGCGCTGGGTGAGCCGATACTCATATCGTGGCGGCCTGGTGAGATAGACGTCCTTTTTAAGAAGGCCGTGACGCACCAACAGGGCCAATCGATCCGTTAGAGTATTCCTGGCTACGTTGAGGTTACGTTGGAAGTCGTCGAAACGGCGGACTCCGAAAAATGCTTCTTGATGAACCAGAAAGCTCCAAGGATCTCCAATCACGTCCAGCGCGCAAGCGAGCGGCGAGAACGCGGATCTACTTGTCTTCTTCAGGAGGCACCTGTGCTTGTGAACTATCGAGCCGGGCTCCCACTATAGGGGTGGTTTTTGCTTAGTTCTACCGGTGAACGCCGCTATGCGCTGGGCAACGTCCGGGCCAACGCCTGCACTATGGTAGATTTCATGCGAGAGCCCAGCGGACAGGGATAGCCCATCGGTTTCCCGCAATAGGCGCTTATTAGCTGCGTGACTGAAGGATGAATTGGCTAGTATTTCGGCGGTCAGGTTGTTGATTGCGCTGTCGAATTCACCATCTGCCACGCATGCATTCGCAAGCCCCATGCTCAACGCCTCACGGCCGGAATACGTCCTACATGTAAACATCATCTCTCGAGCCTTGTAGGTCCCAACGCGACGGGGCAACCTTTGGCTGAGCCCCCACACGGGGGTCAACGCCCATTTCGCGTGCGTGTCGGCAAACTTGGCAGACTCAGTTGCTAAGATCACGTCTCCAGCGAGAGCCAACTCCAGCGCGCCAGTATAGCAATGGCCGTGGACCGCACTAATGACCGGCATCGGCAAATCCGCCAGTAATTCGATCACATGTGCTTGGTAGTTCGGACGGGGTGGGTTCTCCCCGACCGCGATGTCCTGAAGGTCATGTCCCGCGGAAAAACATCGACCCGCCCCACGGAGCACTACCGCGCGCGCCGATCCCCCGGCAATGTCCTTCACGTGGCCTTCCAGGGCCTCGAAGATCTCGAGGTTCAACGCATTCAGCTTTTCCGGTCGGTTCAGTGTCAAATGGACAACGTCGTCGCGGTCGTGGCGGAGTACTGCTGAGTTCATTTGCCCCTCCCAAATGCCTTTGGTTCCTGCCGCTTAGCGGTTGAGAAAGATAGCTTGTAATTAGTTAATCGACCAATTAATTTTCGCCGACGCTCCACGCTGGGGGATGCCCCGGAACACCGATAAAGGCAACTGCAATGATCAGAACTCGCTTTACGGAACTTTTCGGCGTTGACCACCCCATCGCTCAGGGCGGAATGATGTGGGTTGGAAAAGCAGAATTGGTTTCCGCCGTCGCCAACGCTGGCGCGTTGGGATTCCTGACGGCTCTGACCCAGCCCACGCCAGAGGCACTGACGAAAGAAATCGCCAAGACCCGGCAACTGACCGACAGGCCGTTCGGCGTGAACTTGACGATTCTGCCTTCGATAAATCCACCCCCCTATGCCGAATACCGCCAAGCGATCATCGAAAGCGGGATCAAAGTCGTTGAGACGGCGGGCTACAAGCCGCAAGAGCATGTCGATGAATTCAAGAAGCACGGCATCAAGGTGATTCACAAGTGCACGGCCGTCCGTCATGCGCTTTCTGCTGAGCGTATGGGTGTGGATGCGATTTCGATCGACGGATTCGAGTGCGCCGGACATCCGGGAGAAGACGATATTCCTGGGCTGATCCTGATCCCAGCGGCGAGCGATAAAGTGAGGGTGCCGATGTTGGCTTCCGGCGGATTCGGCGATGCGCGCGGATTGGTGGCGGCGCTCGCCTTGGGAGCCGACGGCATCAACATGGGAACGCGTTTCTGTGCGACCCAGGAAGCCCCGATCCACCCGAATTTCAAACAGGCCATGGTGGAGGCGGACGAGCGGGCTACGGACCTCATATTCCGGACTTACAAGAACAGCGCGCGCGTGGCCAAGAACGCGGTGAGCCAAGAGGTCATTCGCCTGGAGCGCGAGGGACGTCCATTCGGAGACGTCGCGCATCTTGTAAAGGGCGCACGCGGCCTGGACGGCTTGATCAGCGGCAATACAGATCATGGAATTTGGAGCGCTGGCCCGGTGCAGGGCCTCATCAACGACGTTCCGTCTGTCAAGGTGCTCATCGAACGCATTGTCGATGAAGCAGAAGCGATCATCCGCCAACGCCTCGAGGGTATGTTGGCAAGCGTCCAGGCGCGACGCTCGGCCGTGGCCTAGAGGGACAGCCGGATATGGACGCGAATTGGAGCGGCCAAGACCTCGCCTTTCGCGATGAGGTCCGGCGTTTTTTCGCTGACACGCTCACGCCAGAAATTCGCCGGGCAGGAAGTCTGATGACGAGTGTCTATGCGGATCACGACCTTGGTATGGAGTGGCAGCGGATCCTACACGAAAAGGGCTGGGCTGCACCGGCGTGGCCTGTAGAGCACGGAGGTTGTAGCTGGACGACGACTCAGCGCTATTCTTTACACACGAGGCATTTGCCGCTGGGGCACCGCCTCTTTCGCCCATGGGCATACGCATGGTCGGCCCGGTGATCATGCATTTTGGCACACCCGAACAGAAGGCGTTTTTCTTGCCCAAGATACTGACGGGCGAACACTTCTGGTGCCAGGGTTATTCAGAGCCAGGTGCGGGTTCCGATCTCGCTGCGTTGCAGATGCGCGCCGTCGAGGACGGGGACCATCTCGTTTGCACGGGATCGAAGATCTGGACGACCCATGCCACCGAGGCGAATTGGATCTTCTGTCTTGTACGCACGTCTCGGGAGGCCAAACCCCAACAGGGCATTACGTTTCTGCTCATCGACATGAGTACGCCCGGTATCGAGGTTCGACCGCTAATCATGACCTCGGGAGAGCACATACAGAACCAGGCCTTTTTCGACCGTGTTCGCGTTCCGAAGGCCAATGTTCTCGGATCGATCGGTCAGGGGTGGACGGTCGCCAAGTATCTGTTGGAATTTGAGAGGGGCGGTTCCGCATCCGCACCGGAACTGCAAGTGCGATTAGCAGATCTGATCACAGCCGCCAGCAAGCAACCTACGGACGAAGGCGGCGTCTTGCTCGACGACCCCGCGTTTTCGGCAAAGTTGGCGGCGGCCCAAATACGTCTCGATGTTCTGGAGATGCTTGAATTTCGACTGCTGTCAACAGTCGCCCAAGGGCAGAGCGTGGGCACCGCGTCATCGATGATGAAGGTACTTGCTACCGAACTCGCCCAGCATATCACTGAGTTGGTGCTTGAGGCCGCCGGTACGCAAGGACTGGTCTTTCAACCCCATGCGACTATGCCAGGCGGCGCAATTCCAGGATATGTGGCGCCCACTGACGGCTACGTCTGCGGAGAGCCATGGCAAGCGGTGGCGCCGCTTCGTTATTTGAACGAACGGGCGGGTTCGATCTATGCTGGGTCGAACGAGGTTCAGCGCAATATCATGGCGAAAGCAGTGCTGCGTCTCTAAGGCGGAGGGTACGATCCCGAGGGGGATTATCGCCGCTGGCCTTGATTCAAGCTGCCTCTGCCCGGCATAGGGCCGCGTAGCGGGCAAGATGGTGGTCCACAGTGCCAAACTGGTTTTCGATCACAGTCGCTCGCTTGAAATAATGACCGACGGCAAGTTCGTCCGTCATGCCCATGCCTCCGTGAAGTTGTACTGCGTTCTGCCCAATCATCCGCGCGGACTTACCTATCGTGACCTTAGCCGCGGACACGGCTTTAGCCCGTTGGGCCGGTTCGGCATCTAGTTTCAACGTCGCGAGGTAGACCGCGGATATTGCCTCCTCGAGGCACATATACATATCGACCATACGGTGCTGCAGCACCTGGAAAGTCGCGAGCGGCTGGCCGAATTGGGTGCGTTGTCGCGTGTATTCGACCGTGTCATGTCCCCCAGCATGCGGCGCATTCCGCCGACGGCCTCAGCACAAACGGCCACGGTCGCCTCGTCGATCACCTGTTCAATCAAAGGGAGTGCATTTCCCTCGCTGCCGATCAGCGCATCCGCCGGCAAAACGATCCCGGAGAAGTTCAGGTCGGCAGCGAGCCGATCATCTATCAGACGGTACTCATGCGCTTGGATATCGGGGTTCGGTCTGTCGACCACAAACAACGATATGCCATGCCGGTCCCGACGCTCGCCGGACGTCCTTGCAGTCACGATGAAATGCGTCGCTGAGGGTGCGGCATCGACAACGGATTTTGCGCCGTTCAGGATCCAGCCGCTACCCTCGCGTCGCGCCGTGGTCGAGACGTCATTGAGTGCATACCGCGTCATCGGTTCGGCCGAGGCGAAGGCGATCCGCGCCTCGCCTGCAACAATCTTCGCCAGCAGGGTAGAAGCGCGCCCTTCTTTGCAACGTTTCAGCAAGCCGCCACCGAGGACCGCCGTTTCAAGATAGGGCTCAACCACAAGCGACTGTCCCAGCGCTTCCATGATCACCATGACTTCGACCGGTCCGCCAGCCATTCCGCCGACTTCTTCGGGCAAGGCCGCCCCCAGAATTCCAAGCGAATCCGCGAACTCTCGCCAAATTTCTGCGTCGAGCGTCCCGTTGCGTGCGATCCGCAACCGACGTTTCTCAAAAGTCTAGCGGTCACTCAGGAAGCGGGAAAGTGCTCCCTGGAGCATTATCTGCTCGCCGTTGAGTTTTAGATCCATACTCTCTCCAAACTCCTGACCTGCGCTGCGACTGCGCACCTAGGTACCTAAAGATTGTCGATTCTGCGCGCGGCTGGGCGTTTGCGCCGTTGTCGGTCGCACCAAATCCCCGAGTTAACGATCCGGACTAAGTTTTCGACTGAATGCGCTCCAGAACGGCCATCGCTCGTTCCAGGTAGGGTCTCCTCAGTTCACGTTTGAGTACCTTGCCGACCGGGCTGCGCGGCAAGCTTTCCATAAGGACAACTTCGGAAATCCGCTGCGCTTTTCCCAAGCGCTCATTCGTCCATTTCCGAATTTCCTCTGGCTTGGACTGCGCGCCGGGTCTAAGCACAACAAACGCGAGTGGCGTCTCTCCCCACTCTTCGCTCGGCGCCGCAATCACAGCCCCTTCGACAACGTCAGGATGCGTCTGCAGGACATTTTCCAAGTCAGTGGCGTAGATGTTAAAGCCGCCGGAGATGATCATGTCCTTCTTCCGATCCGAAAGATGTAGGAAGCCATCCTGATCGAAATAACCCATGTCTCCAGTCTTGAAAAACCGGCCGCCCGCCGAATCCTTCCAAATAAATTCATCCGTGGCCGATTGTCGGTTGTGATATCCCTTCATCATAACCTTGCCACGGCTGACAATCTCGCCGATTTCGCCCTGGGGCAACTCCCGTCCCGCTTCGTCCAAAATCTTGAATTCAGCACCGAACGCAGGCTGGCCCACAGTGTTGAGCTTGTCTCTGTTGGCTGTTGCGTTCAGAATGCAAACACCGCCTCCTTCGGTCATCCCGTAGATCTCTAACAGAACACCCGGCCAGCGTTCAACGATTGCGAGCTTGAGCGAAGAGTGCAGTGGCGCCGACGTACAGAACTTGATCTGAAAACTGGATAGATCTCGTTTGGCGAAGCTCGGATCAGCCAACAACCGCTGATACTGAACCGGCACCAGCATGGCATGAGTGATCCGCTCGCGCTCAGCAACATCGAGATAAGCGGTCGTATCGAACTTCCGCATCAATGTCATTGTGCCGCCAAGAGCGACCGTAGGCAAGAACGCCGCAATGGTCAGATTGGAGTAGAGTGGTGTCGCGATCAACGTGCGGCATCCGGGTCCGTAACCGAGCGAAGCCACCTGATCGAGCGTCATGGTACGCGTGCCGTGATCGTGCACGATGCCCTTGGGAACGCCGGTTGTCCCGGACGAGTAGATAATATTGAAATCCATGTCTGGCGTAATGATCACGCCGGGGTTCCGGTCCGACACGCCGGTCATGAGCTGCTCGTACGCAGCCCATCCTGGAGATACGAAACCGATCGCAACAGCGCTTTTTGTCCTGAGGGGCAGGAGGTCTGCTGGGAAGGCAGCGGCCATGTCCTGCAGACCTTCCGAGAGAAATAACACTTTCGCACCTGAATCGGCGATCATCTCTGCCAATTGGTCGGCCGAGGCCATCGGCGACAATGGTACGATACAGCCGCCGGCGCGAAGCGTGCCCAGGAAGATTTCCACGTACTCGGCGCTATGCGACGCCAGGAGGGCCACCCGATCTCCGGGGCGAACGCCACGCTCGATGAGCAGGTTGGCAAGGCGATTGATTCGACCGTTCAGCGTTTGCCAATCTAGTCTGCGCTCCTCAAAGACGAGCGCCTCGCTATTTGGCCGAAGCCTCGCGTGCTCGGCAACGCGGGAGCTGACGTCAAAATACTCAGGCCGAGCCTGTTCGACTGTCGCAGACGCTGTCATGTAGGTAGTCCTCCTTAGGAGGCAGGCCTCCAACTCCGTGGAAGGGCCTACCACTAGTGGCGTTCCTCAATGGATCCGCTTGATGCAGATCTCTTTGCAAGCCGCACCGACTTTTATCCGGCGCGTTACAGTCGAAAGCTCTGCGCGGCGCGCGCGCAGGGGCCGGTCCTGGGTCAGTTCTCAACTCGGCCGTCGATCACCGGCCCGAACAGTTCCCACTCACCATTGTGGAAGCGCATAAGACGTAGCTGTTTGAGCGGGTAATAATCGGTCGGGCTGGTGTTGACCGTGATCCCAGGCAAAAGCAGACCAAGCTCCATATCCTTCAAACTGGTCGCCTGCTTCATAAGATTGGCGCGCGTGAGATCGTCACCACACTGGCGCAATACCTTGACGAAATTTTCGGAGATCAAGTAGCCGTAGACGGCGAGAGCGTTGCTCTTGTCACTTCCAGGCAGATATTTGTCCATAAAGGCGTCGAAAGCCTTCATGCCGGCGTCATCTTTCCACTGCGCGTCGTTGTAGTCTTTGACGTAAGTTGCGGAGACGATGCCCTCTGAATTCTCCAAACCAGCTGGCTTCATCACCGATCCGATGGACATCGAGACCTTGCTGATGAGGTGGACCGGCTTCCAGTTCAGTTCTCCGATCTTGCGAATTGCCTGCGCTGCGGCTTTCGGAGTACTAAAATTGACGAAGACGTCCGCGCCGGCCGACTTGATTTTCACGACCTGGGAATCGATCGTAGGCTCTGTAATCTCGAACGGGATTGCCACGGCGATATTTGAACTCTTGTCGCCGAGACCGTCTTTTAGGCCCTCCAGAAGTTCCTTGCCTAAATCGTCGTTCTGATAAAGGACGCCTATCTTTGCGTTGGGCTGATCACTCCGCAGGTACTTAGCGAACACACGCCCTTCCGTGAAAAAATTGGGTTGGTGGCCAATGCTCCAGGGAAAGCCCTTGTGGTCGCCGAACTTACTACTTCCCGAGCTCACGAAAATTTGCGGAATTTTCTTGCTGTTCATATAGGCACGAACAGCGAGGCTTGGCGCCGTACCGAGCGAGCTGAAAACGGCAAGCACCTCATCACTCTCCACCAGCTTTCTCGTCTGTTCTACCGTCTTTGGTGGACTAAAGGCGTCGTCATAGCTTATGAAGGTGATCTTGCGGCCGTTAACGCCGCCCTGCTCGTTCACCATCCGGAAGTAGGCCTCTTCGACCTTGCCGACGATGCTGTATGCAGACGCTGGGCCGCTGTAAGGATTGGTGTTGCCGATCTTTATTTCGGTATCTGATGCGCCGACGTCATAAGTTCCTCCCGCCCAAGCCGCGGTCGCCATCGTCGAGACCAGAAGCGCGCTTGCGACGAGGGTTATCCTCTTATGGTTCATTGTGATGCTCATAGCTCTCGCGATCCCTTCTCATCGATCAATCAACTGCAAGACGTCGTCGACGCTTGCGCGGGTCGTGCGATAGCTATTGGTCGGATGATCGGGATTTGGATATCCAAAGGAAATCCCACAAACGATGCGGCGATCCTCGCCTAGCCCAAGTTCTTGCCTCAGAAGATTGGGAAATTGCGCTATCGCAGCTTGGGCTACCGTTCCGATGCCGTAAGCCGTCGCAGCGAGCATGAAGTTGCTTACGTAACAACCGCAATCGACAGCGCCGTAGGTGCCGAGCGCCTCGTCGGTCGTGATAACCGCGAGGTGCGGGGCGCCGAAGAACCGAAAATTCTCCAGCGTTTGCTCGCGATATCTAGCCTTGTCTCCGCGCTCAATACCCAAGGCGTTATAGAGCTGAAAACCGCTTTCTCGCCTTCGTTCAAGATACACACCGCGATACTCGCGGGGCGGCTTGAAGTCGAGATCTTCGAAGGCACCGGACGACGCGGCCTTGTACATCGCTTTGCGGAGACGTTCAGTCCCTTCTCCGCGCGTTATTGCAACCTGCCAGGGCTGACTGTTGCACCACGACGCGGTCGATTGCGCGATGCGTAAAATGTCCCGGATAACCTCCTCGGGTACGGGATCAGGATGATAAGCGCGACAACTCAAGCGCTGCGAAAACAGCTGCTCCAACTGCATAACCGCCGCGCCAGTCTCTGGCTTGCGACCACGAAGAGCTACAGAACTCATTGTCGTCAATCTCCCAGCAGGAACGGACAAAACCGCTAGCGACTAGCGCCCTTCGAATTCAGATCGCTTCAGGACACCCGTTGCTTCGCCGGCCGCTACCCGGCGGCCATTCTGGTCGTCCACGTGGATTTGAAGCTTAACTTTCACTTGTGAACCGGAAACGTTTTCGACCTCCGCCACATGGCCGCCCACCGTCATCACGTCGTCGCGGAAGAGCATATTGATGAAGGCTACTTCGATATGACCGGAAGTGTTGACCCATTCGGGACCGAAGTATTCGGTACACAGCTTTATGAGCCAACCGTAGGACATCAAACCTTGGGGCACGGCACGCGGAAAACCGAACTTCTTCGCGAGGGAGTCGTGCGTGTGAAACGACTCCAGCGGCAAGGAATACAAGCGCGCGTTTGCGAGCGTCAGCGTCACATCGAACGGCTTTACCGGTTTGCCGCCGAGATCCGGTACTTTGGCAGGCGCTCGGCTAACCTCTTCCACCTTGCCGCTTGACGATTGCGCTGCCTTCGCCTTGCGATCATCGCCGAGTGGCGCGCGGGACCTGATCATACAGGTATGTGTATAATCCGCGAGCGGCACTCCTCTCGGGTCTTGGTAGGCCCCCTTGATTACGATGTACTCTTTGTCCCGTCGCTCGTACTTTTCGACCACGTCAGCCACGGCGTGGACGGGCTCTCCTACCCGCGGCGCGCGATAGAATGTGGCGGTTGTTCTCGTATGAAGGAAGGGCAGAGCGATAAGGTTCGGGAAACGGCGCCAGAGTTCGTTGAAATGTCCGGACCCCGTCGGCTCCTCGAAGTAAAACCCTTGTGGCCACCAGAGATAATTTGCCATGACCGCGGGGTGAACGCGCCGATCGCCCTCGCTCCCACTTACCCATCCCGACTCGTCCTCGAGAGCATAGGCGAACTTCTTGGTCGAAGCCTCGGTCGGGATATACGTGGCTATACCAATTCGCGTGGGAATCTGGAGATCGCCAAAGGTCAGCTCATTGTCGGGAACAGCCGTCGTGCTCATATCGAATTCCTTTAGGAGAACGGGTTGCAGTTACGAAAGCCGGGAGACCGCCGCGCGCGAAAACGCTGCCGCACGCAGACACTTCAATTGGTCCTGTAGATGACGACCTCGCGCTGACGAGCGCGCGCAAATTATGAGATGTGCCGATTGATCCGGCGGTTCGCTTGTGCAGCGCCAGTCTCATTAGTTTCCGTCCCATCAAGTTCGCCGCGGCAAGGACCCGGCGACTTTTTTGTTGCGATCAACCTATCGCGCGTTTATCTTGTTGGTCAACCATAAAATAATATGGGACGGTAACAACGCTTTGCCACGTTCGGACGGTGCCGTGTCGCACTACGGTGCCGTGTCGCACCCCCTGAAGGCAGCCGGCAAACGCGGCTCTCGAGGAGCGGAACATCAGATGCAACTCAATGATATATCGGTCTTCATCACCGGAGGGGGCTCCGGGCTCGGTGCTGCGGCTGCGAAGGCAACGGCCGCCAAGGGCGCCAAAGTCGCCGTTTTCGATATGAATGGGGAGAACGCTGGAAAGATCGCAACCGAAGTAAAGGGCGTTGCGCTAACCGGCGACGTGGCCGACGATGAGCAGATCAAGACCGCCCTCGCCAAAGCTGCGACGGCACATGGTACGGCGCGTGTGCACTCGCCGTCCACATCGCAGAAAATCCGATGATTAACGGTGAGACGATCCGTCTCGATGGCGCCATTCGGATGGCACCGCGCTGATCACGAGCGCGCAACTTCGAGCAGCCTGGCTCCGATTGTTCGGAAAAATCGTCGAGCGTCGTTTCACGCACTCCGGCAATCAAGCCGTGCCACCTAAGCAGGCGGTCAACGACCGCCCGATGATCCAAGGCAAATAGGTAACAGCGGGAGTTTACTCATGAGCGGCGCATTGATTGTTGAGCACAAGGACGGCGTCGATTGGGTGAAGCTCAACCGACCGGAGAGCATGAACGCCCTCGATCCGACACTGATTGACGCGCTCAACGTCTATTTCGACGAACTCTACAGGAATCGCACCACACGTATCGTAGTGCTGAAGGGTGAAGGACCGGCATTCTGCGCTGGACTCGACCTCAAACACGCAATGCAACGACAATCGGCGCAAAAAGAACTTCCTGGCGTTACCTACTCGCTGGATGGGCAGCGTCGGATCGCGGACATCGTGATGAAAATGCGAAAGTGCCCGCAACCGATCATCGCGTTGATTCACGGCGCGGCCGCCGGTGGCGGCTTCGCTCTTGCCCTTGCGGCGGATGTCCGCATCGCTGCAAAGAGCGCTCGGATGAATTGTGCGTTTATCAAACTTGGCCTGGGCGGGTGTGACATTGGTTCAAGCTACTTTCTTCCCAGGCTCGTTGGCGTTTCAATCGCCTCCGAATTGATCCTGACCGGACGGTTTATTGGCGCAGAACGGGCGCTCGCCGTGGGCCTGGTCTCTGAGCTTGTCGATGACGGCAAGCTTGAGCAGGCGGTCGGCCCATATATTGATGCCATGCTGTCGGCATCGCCATTGGGACTGCGGCTGTCGAAAGAATGCCTGAACATGAGCGTCGACGCTGGTTCGATCGAGGCCGTTATCGCCATGGAAGATCGTAATCAGGTGCTTTGCAGTCGCTCCGAAGATTTTGGCGAAGGCGTGCGCGCGTTTCTCGAGAAACGTAAGCCGGTCTACCGTAACGCGTAGGCGGGGAAGAGCTTATCTCTCCAAGACAGCTTTCAGCTGCCATTTCGCAATGTAGTCCAAGAATAACCTAGGTCCCCGTAATGAGCTTCGGCTTCTCCGACAGTCGCTCGCGATCAGCTGCGGCGTCTTCAGCAAAGGTCAAAATACTATGAATTTTGATGACACTCCTCAAGAGGCCGCATTCCGAACTGAGGTTCGTTCGTGGATCCGCGCAAACGCGCCGAAGCAGTACGAAGACGAATTGGCGAATGCGTCAATCGGGCGAATCGAGCTCAAAGACGCGGACACGCTCGATGTCGCAAAGGCGTGGCAGAAAAAGAAGGCTGAGGCCGGCTGGGCCTGCTTGCAGTGGCCCAAAGAATATGGCGGCCGTGGGTCAACGCCCATCGAGAGCGTGATTTGGCAACAGGAAGAGGGCTTGTTCGGAAAACTCAGCTCGGTTTTCATCATTGGGCACGGCATGTGCGGCCCGACGATGATGACGTACGCGAGCGAGCAACAGAAACGGTTCTATCTGCCGCCGCTGGCCTCAGGTGAGAAGGTGTGGTGCCAGCTCTTTTCGGAGCCCGCCGGTGGTTCAGATATCGCTGGGCTTCGAACGCGCGCAGAGCGCGATGGCGAGGAGTGGGTGATCAATGGTCAGAAGATCTGGACCAGTGGCGCGCATATTGCCGACCACGGAATCTTGCTCACCCGCACAGATCCCAACGTGCCGAAGCACAAGGGCCTCACGATGTTCTTTATCGACATGAAGAGCCCAGGCATAGAGGTCAAGCCGATCAAGCAGGCAAATGGCCAAGCTGAGTTTAACGAAGTTTACTTCACTGACGTCCGAGTTCCGGATGCCCAGCGTTTGGGCGCGGTGAACGACGGCTGGAACGTCTCTCTTACGACGTTGATGAACGAGCGCTTGTCGATCGGTTCCCACATCGCTACCGGATTTCCGGAGCTGTTTGAGCTAACTAACGAGCTCATGCTCGACGACGAGTTGGCTATCGAAGATAGTGCCGTACGCTCCAGACTTGCAAGTTGGGCCGTGCGTGCGAGTGGTTTGAAATACACCACTTATCGATCAATCTCGGCCCTTTCAAAAGGGGAACAGCCGGGGCCAGAAAACTCAATCTGCAAGCTCGTGGCAGGCTCCATGCTGCAGGATATTTCGACTTACGCGCTTGATCTTCAGGGCCCCGCCGGCGTGCTGTCCGGCTCGGACAGTGAGAGTCAGCTCGGGAAATTTCAGGCTATGCTAATGCGCTCGCCGGCCACGCGCGTCGAGGGCGGCACCGATGAAATCCTCCGAAACATCATCGCGGAGCGCGTACTGGGGCTACCTGGTGACATTCGCGTGGACAAGGATGTGCCGTTCACTAAGATCCCGACCCGCGGCCGGCGATGAGTGGATTTTGCCTGAGGCAATCACCTTCCTCTACAGCCCCAACGAGCCATGATCGCTTGACAGGCAAAAGGACCGGCCAGCGGAGTGCGATCGTGGCTCGCTATTTGGGGATCTCCCTGAGAAACTTGGTATCAAAGGCTGCGCACTTAGTGGTTGGATGGGTGATTCCATGCTGACCGGTGCCGTTATGACAAACATTATTGACGCAGCAGAAGATAGTGGACGGACTTGGCACCGTTGTCGATCACTGCCCTTCCGACCTCTCGAAAACCTTGCGCGAAATGAAACCGGTCTGATCCGGGATTTGGTGGCTCCACGTTAACCTCGCAGACTATGTATTCGTGGCCAAGCTTTTTAGCTCGCGCGAACAGATCGATGTACAGCGTCCGACCATGGCCCATGCCCCGGTGTTCGCTGTCGACAACGACGCGATCAACGTACAGAAACCGGTCGTAACGACTGCAGAACCACTTGAAATGAGTGCCGTCGTAGTCATTCCTTTGTTCGAACGCTAGAAGAGACGCCTTTCCGGGCGCAATGAACGTAGCGACGCTCGCCGCGTTGATCATTCGATCAAACCGCTCCGGCGATAGCAGTGATGTCTCACGGGCACTTGCATTGTTCACGCGAAGAAGTGCGTCGCGTGGACAATGGTGCCCGTGAGGTCGAAAACCTCTGAAAACAATTCGGTCCCCTGTTGATCAGTTATGGAAGGATGGCATCACCAGGATTGAAGTAGCCCCCAAAAAGCTGGGGCCGCTGCGCAGGCCGCACCGCCAGGGAAAGATAACACGTTGGCATTCTACGTCACGGCGCCGTGCAAAGGCGCAACCTCTCGTAGCATTGGCCAATTGGACCGCACGCCGAGGCGCTGCCTTCGTCGGCCACAGCGCGCCTAGCATAAAGCTTAACCAGACGCGTTTGCTGATGTTGGGCTGTCCACTAAGGCCTCAGCCCAGCACTCCCAGCTTCCGGAGGGACGCGATGCGCGTGCTCGCAACCCCCCAATCGAGCAACGATTCGGCGCTTGGTTCCCGGGGCGCCGTCGGCGTCGCATTAGGAGTCCGGCTAAAGCGGGGCGCTGGCGCGGGCTGAACCACTCCGTCGACTTCGACGAATGTCTTGCGGGCAACGTTATGGCTATGTTTCGGCGCCTCCGCGAGATTCAATACAGGGGCGAAGCAAGCGTCCGTGCCCTCCATGATGGCGCGCCATTCATCGCGCGTCTTGGTCTTGACACGAGCGGCGATCTTAACCTTAGCTTCGGGCCAGCGGACGCGGTCCATCTTCGGCGGCATCTCGCTTTGATCGATACCCAGAAGTTTCAGGCCCTGCTCGAGAAACTTATCCTCGATGAACCCCAGCGAGATGTAGTTGCCGTCTGCACACTCGTAAAGGTCGTAAAAGAAAGCACCACTATCCAGAATATTGGTTCCGCGCTCGAGCGTCCACGTGTTGGCCGCATACATTCCGTAGAAGGCAGACATAAGTGATGCAGCGCCATCGACCATGGCGGCATCGATGATCTGGCCCTTACCGGATTTGTGCACCTCGAATATCGCTGCAAGGACGCCCAAGGCGAGGTACAGTGAACCGCCTCCATAGTCGCCGACCAAGTTAAGCGGTGGCACCGGCGGGCCGCCCGCGCGGCCGACAGCAGCAGCGGCCCCACTCAGCGAAATGTAGTTGAGGTCATGGCCGGCAGCATGTGCCATCGGGCCGTCTTGGCCCCAACCTGTCATACGGCCAAAAACTAGCCTAGGGTTGCGCGCGAGACAAACTTCAGGACCGAGGCCAAGACGTTCCATCACCCCAGGACGGAAGCCTTCGATCAGTGCGTCGGCCTTTCCAACCAGCTCGAGCACCAGTTCGATCCCCTCCCCTTTCTTCAGATCGACCGCGACCGCGTTACGGCTGCGATTGTGCACTGCATATTTAAGCTCGCCCGGAATACCAAGGTCGCTTGGACCGCGGCGATCGATCCGCAGCACCGTCGCTCCCATGTCGGCGAGCAGCATCGCGCACATCGGCGCGGGGCCAATACCCGCCATCTCTATCACCCGAAGACCAGCAAGCGGTCCCATACTCGATCCTCATTGCTCTGGATTACGGACGACAACCGTGCATGGTGCGGCCATCAGCGGTCGGCTCCCGCCTAGGAGATGACCTAAACCATGCCCCCGCTTAGATCACGGCGTGACGCGTCGCCCAATTGCGAGCCGCCATCGCAATCTAGGATGGTTCCGCTGATATAGGACGCGGAAGGGCTCGACAGGAACGCAGCGCATTCCGCCACTTCCTCAATCTCGCCCCAGCGTCGCATGGCAATGCGCTCGAAATGAGCTGCCTGGGTCTTTGGGTCGGGGGCCAATCGTTTCATGCCCTCGGTGTTCGCGATGGGGCCAGGCGAAATCCCATTCACTCGCACGTCGGGTCCCCACTCCATGGCCAGGACGCGAATGACCTGATTGATTCCAGCCTTCGCGGCGCAAGCATGGACCTGCAGGGGTGACGGATTGATCGCTTGACCCGCTGTGATCGCGATCAGCGAGGCACCCGGCCGCTTCAGCAAATCGTAGCAGCCACGAAAAACGTTAAATGTCCCCAGCAGGTCGATGTCGACTACCGTTTTGAAGGCATTCGCAGACATCCCTATGGCGGGAGCAAGAAAATTGCCGGCGGCCCCGGAGACGACGATGTCCAACGGTCCGAAGGCTTCGGAAACCTGCTCCATCGATTGCCGTGTTGCGTCGTAATCGCGCACATCAGACGACAAGCCCAGCGCGCCGCTTCCGATTTCAAGAGCCGCCCTCTGCGCCTTTTCCGGATCGCGGCCGACAACCGCTACCTTGGCACCCAATTGGGCAAAACGCTTGGCGATGCCGAGATTGATACCGCTCGTTCCGCCTGCGACGAACGCAACCTTTCCTGCCAACAGGTTATCCTTGAGAGCACTATTCATTTATATTTCGCCCAACAAATTGGCGACAACCCAGCATCCGATCGCAGGGCTGGGATACCCTGTTTGGAGGCATTTGATGCCGCGATGTTGATTTCCTTCCCTCAAAAAACCCTATGGGTAATCAATTTGTTGGTCAATTATAAAATAATTACGCTAGCGGACTTTCTCAAGGAACCGAGATACGATCATCGAATCATGGATACCAACAAGGTAAGGGCTGTGGCTCCCCGTTCTGAACCAGCAAACTCACGACGTACCCAAGAAAGCCGTAGGAACGAATCTGAACAGCGGATACTGCGGGCAGCCCTGCATTTGGTCGCTGGGCACGGCTCAGCAGGCGCGACTATGGCCGAAATCGGGCTGGCCGCAGGCTACAGCCGCGGCCTCCCAAGCGCCAGATTTGGCAGCAAAGCCGCACTATTGGAGAGCCTGATCGACTATATTGAAGTGGCATTTCGAGGTCAGGTTGAGCAGCATGTCGGAAGTCGGCGAGGGTTGTCGGCCGTACGGGCAAGGATCTCCGCGCATCTTGTAGGAGCCTCTCGGGGCGCTGAGAGCATGCGTGCCCTGTACCTGCTCTACATGGAATCGCTTTCGATAGCGCCTGAGATCCACGGACGCATTGCCGGACTTGGCCAATTGTATCGGGACGGATTTATCCGGCATCTCGATGAAGCCAAAACGTTGGGCGAGATCCCATCTGAAGCCGATACCGAGGCTTACGCTACTGTCATCCTGGGCGCTTTGAGAGGCATTATCTCGCAGTGGCTCATTGAAGGCACGGCCATCAACATGGCCGTGGCCGAGCGAACTTTGGCGGAAATGATCACACGGACTTTCGATCAACGGCTGCCACCGGACGGCAAAACCGATATTGACCGGAAGAAGCCCATCAAGCGACGCTAGGCAATACAGGACCTCGCGACACCTCGTCGCAACCCTGTTCGCGACCGTAACCGGACCTCCTCACCAAGATCTAGCAAAAGCTTCCCTGGCTGAGGAGGGCCTTGCCGCGGATATTGTCCGCCCCGTTGCAGGGCATCTCATGCTATCGCGCTCGAACTCTGCTCGATCAGATCGCGCACGAACCGGTTTTCGCTGTCTACCAGTATAACCTTGGGCTGAAGCGGTGCACCGACCAATTCGAAACCCATTATGATAATCTGCTCACCTCCCTTTATGAGGTGGGCTGCCGCGCCATTCATGCAAATCGCACCCGAGCCAGCCTCTCCTTCAATTACATATGTCTCTAGGCGAGCTCCGGAAGTGTTCGATACTACCAACACCCGCTCCCCCACCCACAATCCGACACGCTCAATGAGGTCTTTGTCGATGGTAATGGAGCCGACATACGCGAGGTTGGCCTCGGTTACCGTCGCATTATGAATTTTCGAGCGAATAACCCAGCGCACTACCCATCCTCCGCCACTTTGATCCTCTTGCGGGCCGCAAACTCAGTCCTTTAGGGCCGCGTCAAGGCCCGCTTTTGCGACGATTACTTTGGGCTCGCCGCTATTCCACGTCTTTCGCCCGGGCGGCTCCTGTCTTTTACCAGTCCGTCCCACGTTCTCAAGCATGGCACTAGCCCAATCGGAGGACTTCCGGGGATGGCCTGTGATCGCGCCGGAATACCGCTCGTAAGCAAGGAAGAAGACGCCCGCAGGGCGGAAACTCGGACCTTCAGGGCCGAAAGTAGTCACAGCGTGCGTCTTCGATCTACCGATGGTGTTGACCGTCATCCACGCGAATGTAGGTTCCGGTGACGAATTCGGAGGAAGGCGACACCAGATAGAGCAAGGTACTGTCGAGCTGTGCTGGGTTGCCTAATCTCTGGCGGGGGAAACCCTTGGTGATGTCACCTACCCGCTCAAGTAGGCCATCCATCATTTCCGAAGCGAAAGCGCCAGGCGCAATCGCATTGACGTTGATGTTATGGCGCGCCCATTCAACTGCCAAGGCCTCGGTCATCCGGATCACCGCGGCCTTACTGATCGAATACAGCGCCGAGCCATTGCCTCCGTAGTCGAACGCAATTGAAGAGGAGATATTCACGATTCGACCCGGAAGCCTGGCGTCGATCAGGCGCCGAGCAAATTCGCACGACAGAATGTAAGGCGCACGAACGTTGATATCGAGCACCCGATCGATGAGCTCTACGGGCATCTTGATGGCCCGCTGACCATCGGGGATCCCCGCGTTGTTCACAAGTATCGTGATCGGACCCAAGGCGGCATGAGCTTTAGACATTGCCTGAAATAGCTGATCCGTCTGGGTCACATCCGTTTCGAGAGGTACAGCCTCTCCGCTGTCCGCTCGGATGTCTTCCGTTATCTTTTCCAATCGATCCAATCTGCGCGCGGCGAGCGCTACCTTGGCACCACATCGAGCCAAAATCTGCGCAAATCGCAAGCCTAAGCCCGACGAAGCTCCGGTAACCAGCGCCGCCTGGCCGGTCAAATCGATGGAAAAGTTTGCTTGAGGGAGGGTCATATCTGCGCCTACCATCAACCAGCCAAAGCACGACCGAAAATCTTCCGAGCGATGATCCAACGCTGAATCTCGTTGGCGCCCTCGTAGATCTCGCCAATCTTGGCGTCGCGGTAGATCGCCTCAAGAGGCAACTGCTGGTTTGACCCCTTGACCTGGCGCGCAAATCCGTATGCCCCGCAGACCTGGATCGCATCGCGCGCGAGCTCGACGGCCAATTCCGAGCCAACCACCTTGGCCATCGCCGCTTCGGTATCTGCCCGGCCCGTCTTGTCGTAGAGATAAGCCGCCTTCTGGTAGAGCGCGCGAGCATTTTCGATTGCCATCGCGTGATCGGCGAACGTGAATTGCCAATGTTGGAAGCGCGCCAGTTCTTGGCCAAACACCTTTCGCTTTTCCATGTGGTCGCAGGCATAGTCGAAGGCGGCCTGTCCCATAGCCACACCGATCGCCCCGATGCCCATACGCCCGAGTGTGAGAGCGGTCAGCGCTGCCTTCAGGCCCCCGCCAACGGTGCCGACAACATGGCTCTCCGGTACGTAGGCATTATCAAAAATAACATCGGCAGTGAGCTGGGCATGATTGCCCATTTTGAGATCAGGTTCACCGACCGAAATGCCATCCTGCTTCATATCAGCCAACAGGAAGGTCTGTGCATCGCCTGTACGGCAAAGCACAAGGATAAAATCGGCGGCGACTGAATTAGTAATCCAGCGCTTTCGGCCATTCACCCGCCACCCGTCATCCACTCTGGTAGCGACTGTTTTCATAGCCGCGGGAGAAAGATCGGTGCTTGCGTCCGGCTCGCTTGTCGCAAATGATCCTACGAGTTCACCCCGCACCAATTTTGGGAGATACTCATTTCGTAAATGTTGAGGGGCGTTCTCGAGTGTCTTCCCACACAAGATCGCCTGTCCGTCATAAAGTGCGGAAGCGGCACTTGGAGAATAGTAAGCCAGTTCTTCAAGGACGGTCATCGTGGCTAGCGTTGGAAACTCAAGGCCCCGTCCTCCCACGTCCGCGGGATAGGGGATCTCATAGATGCCGTTCTTGGCCAGCGCGTCGAACAATCCTCGCGGGAAGGTTTCACGCGCCTCCGGAGTGGTGTTCAGTTCGTAAGCGATCGGCCGCACGACGTCGTCGGCAAATTGTCGCGCCTCCTTGCGTATCGCCAGGGTTTCGCCTGGCACGAAGACGTCTGAATACAGCGATTCTGCGCGACGTTTGACGACCTGCATGATCCGTAACTCCTTTACCGCCGGTCCATCAGTTTACGAGCGACCGCGCAATGATGATTTTCTGTATTTCGGAGGTACCCTCGTAAATCTGGCACACACGAACGTCGCGATAGATCCGTTCGATCGCAAAGTCGGCCATATAGCCATAGCCTCCAAACGTCTGCAGCGCTCCGGAGACGATCTTCTCAGCCGCTTCTGAGGCGAACAGCTTTGCCATGGATGCTTCGTTGAGACATGGCTCGCCGCTATCCTTGAGCCTAGCGGCGTGAAGTACGAGTTGCCTTGCGGCCTCCAGGTGGGTTCGAAGCTCGGCCAAACGAAACGCGATTGCCTGATGTTCGACTAGCCGCTTGCCGAATGACGTGCGCTCCTTGGCGTACTCGATCGCTAAATTGAGTGCCGACTGCGCCATGCCAACACTTTGCGCAGCTATTCCGATGCGCCCGGTTTCCAGGCTTGAGAGCGCGATGCGGTAGCCTTCCCCTTCTTCACCAATACGGTAGTCCTCGGGTATTTCGAGATCCTCAAAACGCAAAGAGCATGTGTCGGACGCGCGCTGACCGAGCTTTTCTTCTACCTTAGCAACAACATAGCCCTTGGTGTGGGTCGGTACCATGAAGGCAGTGATCCCGGTCTTTCCTTTGCCTTCGATGGAAGCAAATAGGATCGTCCAGCCAGCGATCTTGCCCGATGTAATGAATTCCTTGGACCCGTTTATCACGTAACGATCGCCCTTGCGCCTCGCGATGGAACGCAGAGCGCTGGCGTCCGAGCCAGCGTTACTTTCGGTCAGAGCGAACGCTCCAATAAATTTCCCCTGAGCTGCGGGCCGTAACACTGTCTCCTTCTGCATCTCGCTGCCGAACCGATCAAGGATGGCAGTGAAAGGAGCATTGTGAACGCTCATAATCGTGGAGACCGCGCCATCCCCAGCGGCTACGGCCATAAGTGCCAATGCGTAACTGACATAATCGGCTCCCACGCCGTCAAACTCCGTGGGGACCGTCATCCCGAGAAAGCCCAGGGCAGCCATTTCGCGAAAGACATCCGGCTCGATGCTCTTTGCCCGGTCGCGTCGCTCGGCGCCTGGCGCGAGCATGTTACGGGCGAATGCAGTTGCCGTGTCCGCAATAAGCCTTTGCTCTTCGGTGAACATCCTAGCTTCCGGTGAACGTAGGTTTGCGCTTCTCAATAAATGCGGAAACACCCTCGCGGAAATCCGCGGTTTGGGTGGCCGAAATGAAGGCCGCACGTTCCGCTTCCAGATGTTGCGCCAATGGCAACTCCGCGTCGACCAGCCGCTTGAATGCGCCATAAGCCCTTGTTGGGCCACGGGCAATCCGCTCGGCGAGTTCGGCAGTGTACCCGTCAAGATCGGCCACCGGAACGATCTCATTGGCGATCCCATATGCGCGGGCTGTTTCTGCATCGATAGTCCTGCCGAGCAGCATCAATTCAAAGGATCTCGCACGTCCGATCTTCCGCGGAAGAAACCATGTTCCTCCCCCATCCGGCGACGCACCAACTTTGTCGTAAGCAATCACAAATCGTGCGTCATCTGCCGCGACCACCAGGTCCGCTGCCAGAACGAGACTGAGTCCAGCGCCGGCCGCTGCTCCTCTCACTGCAGCCACGACCGGCGCCGGCGTCTCGCGCAATGCAAGAATGGCTGGGTGTAACGCATCGAGAAGTTCGTGGATGAGCGATGGCGTCTCCTCGAAATTCTCCGCAAATTTCGCAATGTCTCCGCCAGCGAGAAAGGCGCGCCCTTCGCCGCTAAGGACGATACATCGCACTCCCCGATTCGACGTGACCTGGCGCACCGCCCTATGAAAGCTTTTCGCCATGGAAGCGTCGATTGCATTCAACACGCTTGGTCGATTAAACATGATACGGGCGACACCCGTATCGGCGTTGAAATGTGAGATTATCGTGTTTGCGTTGCTCATGATTTTCTCCGCCCGAGGGCCTCCCTACGCGAACGATGTGTAACCGCACGGATCTACTTTAGCAGCCGGGCCGTGCATGCCGCCTTACCCGGCTTAGGGGCGATTGCGCCCTTCGGCCTCCCGACTACAGCCGTTCAACAGCAATAGCTGTCGCCTCGCCTCCGCCGATGCAGAGAGAGGCCACTCCCCTGCGCAGGCCGTGGCGCTCGAGCGCGGCGAGCAGCGTGACAACGATTCTTGCGCCGGACGCCCCGATTGGATGGCCGAGCGCGCACGCGCCGCCGTGGATGTTTACTTTATCCAGTGGAAGCTGAAGCTCTCGAAGCGCCGCTAGAACCACGACTGCGAAAGCTTCATTAATCTCGAAGAGATCGACATCTGAAACCGACCAATCTATTCGTTCGAGCAGCTTTCTCACGGCGCCGACTGGAGCCGTCGTAAACCACATTGGCGCTTGCGCGTGGCTCGCATGTCCGCGAATGGCCGCGAGCGGATTCAATCCTCGCTTCTCGGCCTCGGACAATCGCATCAGGACCAGTGCTGCAGCGCCGTCCGATATTGACGACGAATTTGCGGCCGTCACAGTTCCATCGGATCTAAATGCAGGCTTGAGATTGGGGATCTTCTCGAGCCGCGCCTTGCCTGGCTGCTCATCCTCCGCGACACCTTCCGCCGTCACTATTTCGGAATGGAAATGCCCCTCGGCGATCGCGCGCTTTGCTCGCTCAAGCGAGGTCAATGCATAGTCATCCTGCGCCCCGCGCGTAAATTGGTAATGGCGCGCGGTGTCCTCCGCAAAGGTCCCCATAAGACGCCCTTTGTCGTAGGCATCCTCCAAGCCATCGTAGAACATATGGTCGATTGCCCTACCATGGCCGAGCCGATAGCCTGCTCGAGCGCGGTCCAGCAGATACGGGGCGTTGCTCATGCTTTCCATGCCGCCTGCGACTACGACGGACGCGCTTCCGGAGGAGATCAGGTCGTGGCCGATCATCATCGCCTTCATCCCGGATCCGCACACCTTGCTCACCGTCGTGCACGGCACGCTATCGGAAACTCCTGCAGCAATTGCAGCCTGGCGCGCGGGGGCTTGGCCCAAACCGGCAGATAATACGCATCCCATCAGGACCTCGTCCGCATCGCTCGGCGCAATGTCGGCGCGGCTCAGTGCGGCTTTGATCGCAACTGCCCCGAGCTCGGGCGCGGAGCGCTGCTTGAGCGCACCCTGGAAACCTCCCAATGGAGTGCGGGCGGCGGCGACCACAACGATCGGATCATGTTGGCTCATAGAGTGCTTCCGCTTGGCGTCGGCTCGGGAGGTGTAGGCTTGATATCCCCTGGCCGGTTCAGTTGTCAGTTTACTCGACGGCTGCGGCCTTCCCAGTAGGGCTCACGAAGTTCGTATTTCACCAGCTTGCCTGCGGCGGAAAGTGGGATCTGGTCCCGAAATTCCACCGAACGTGGGCACTTGTAGCCGGCGATCAACTGCCGGCAATGGGCCTGTATCTGTTCTGCTGTTAGTTTTGCGCCCGGCCGCAAGACGATCACGGCATGAACGCTCTCTCCGAACTTTTCATCGGGGATGCCGATGACCGCAGACATCGCGACTTCAGGCAACTGCGCTATAGCGTTCTCGACCTCGGCCGAATACACATTCTCCCCGCCACTGACGATCATATCCTTTTTGCGGTCGACCACGTATAGGAAGCCGTCCTCGTCCCGGTATCCCACATCGCCGGTGTGCATCCATCCATTGCGAAGCGCTAGCTCGGTTTCTTGCGGCTTGTTGTAGTATCCTTGCATTACCATCGGTCCGCGCGAGATAATCTCTCCTACTCCCCCGACAGGCAGTTCGTTCTCACCATCATCGACGATTCGGAGCTCGGCCTGCAGGATCGGACGACCAGCTGATCGCTGCCATTTCGAGTTTGCTTGCGGGAGATGCGCCTCGCTTGGCAGTATCGTAATGGCCGGGGAACACTCGGTCATTCCGTATGCCTGAAAAAACTTCGTAGCAGGAAACGCTTGGACCGATTGCGTCAACAGTGCGCTATCGATGGGCGCGGCGCCATAGATCATCAGACGGAGACTGGAGGTGTCAAATTCTGCGAAACGCGGATGATCAACCAGCCGCTTGATCATGGTTGGAACCAAGAACACCTCGGTCACACGCTCCTCCTGGATCGCCGTTAACACGGCCGTGTCGTCGAAGGAGGGAACGATGACGATCGTCTGCAATGTGTAAACCGCCTGAAGCAACATGCCGCAACCTCCAATATGGAACAATGGAGCAGCGACGAGAGCGGTCGATCCAACCACCCGCGGAATTGAGATAAGAACATTCACCACGTTCGTAACCAGATTTTCGTGGCTGAGCATCACTCCTTTCGGCATGCCGGTGGTGCCACCCGTGTACATTACGGCTGCGAGATCGTCCCCTTGCCTATAGGCGTCCTCAATCGGGGCCGCTTCACGCAGGAGCGTCTCATATCCGATCGTCCCGGGAGGCGCTATACCTTCGCCCGCGTAGACGACCGTACGTAGCGACTTAGAAGATGCGCGAAGCTTGGGTAACATCGAGAGGAACGCATCATCCATAAGCAATATGTTCGTATCACAGTCATCTAGGGAGTACGCCACCTCTGCGGGCGACCAGCGGATGTTTACGGGGTTGACTACACCGCCACCCCACCAAACGCCGAAAAGATATTCCATGTACCGATGCGAATTCAGACTGAGCATGCCGACACGGTCACCCGTTTGCATTCCCAGCTTTCTTAGCACTGACGCCAGTCGCGCTACACGATCCACAAAGGAGGCGCGGGAGATGCGTTCTCCATTGAATACGATTGCGTCATTGGGAAGAGACTGAAATCCCGCCTGATGCAGTGGTTGTGTCAAATACGCCTTCACGGTCGCTCCTCCTCAACTTAAGGCATTTGTTTTTAGCTACGGAATAATCCGCAGTCCGGTGCCGTCGCCAAGCTCGCCGGGATTCTTGCTGGCGCAGACAACCGAAGAAAGAGTCCCGCAGCCGCAGGAATTCCCGACGTTACGGCCCACACGCAACAGGATCAGGATATAGAGCGGGCGATGATCTCTTTCATGATTTCGTTCGCTCCGCCGTAGATACGTTGCACTCGTGCATCGACGTACATGCGGGCAATAGGATATTCCGCCATGAAACCGTAGCCGCCATGCAATTGCACGCACTCGTCGATCACTTGGCACTGCTTGTCCGTGCACCAAAACTTCGCCATGGAGGCATCCACGGCATCAAGTTCACCGCGGATATGGCGCGCGATGCATTGATCCAAAAACGCGCGCGTAACACGCGCAGTAGTGAGGCACTCAGCCAGCTTGAAACGCGAATTCTGGAATTCGATCAGAGATTGTTTAAATGCCGTTCGCTCCTGCGCGTAGGCAATCGTAATCTCGATCGCGCGCTCCATGGTAGCTTGTGCAATGAGCGCAATGTTGATCCGCTCCTGGGGCAGCTGCCTCATCATTTGCACAAATCCCTGCCCCTCGTCACCAAGCCGGTTCTTCAGAGGTACGCGCATGTTATCAAAGAACAGTTCAGCCGTGTCGCTGCCGTGAAGGCCGATCTTTTCAAGATTTCGCCCTCGTCGGAAGCCAGGAGACTTGTCGACCTCAGCGACGATCAGCGTGATCCCCTTGGCACCGAGCGTTTGATCGGTCTTTGCCGCGATGATGACCAGATCTGCAGTTTGCCCATTCGTGATGAACGTCTTTGCGCCGTTGATGACGTAGTCATCGCCATCGCGAACAGCGGTCGTGCGGATCGCCTGCAAGTCCGAACCCCCTCCGGGTTCTGTCATTGCAATGGCGCCGATGAATTCGCCGCTGCTCATTTTCGGCAGCCAGCGTTTTTTTTGTTCGTGCGTTCCGTAGTGGCTGATGTACGGCGCGACGATGCCCCCATGCACCGATTGCGCGAAACTCGAAATGCCGGCGTAGGCGAGCTCTTCTCCGATGACTGCCTCGAGAGCGAATGTACCACTAGCGCCCCCGTATTCTTCCGCTACGCTCGGGCACAAAAGTCCGAGAGCTGCGGCTTGATACCAAAAATCGCGATCAACGAATTTTTGCTTACGCCAGGCCTCATCACGCGGGACGGCTTCAACGGCGATGAAGCGCCGCACGGCATCACGAAAGATGACGGTGTCCTCGTTTTCCCACGGACGCCTGGCGCGCAAATTGTACAACTAACGATACTCCCTTGAAGTGCGATTTGTAATTATCGGGGTGAGAGGAACGTCATACACCGGTCAACCCACCGGAGCACATCAGCGTCTGGCCGCTTACGTAGTCTGCCTCCGGCAGGCAGAACATGTAGACGGCGCCAGCTGCTTCATCCGGCGTCCCCGCCCGCCCGAGTGGAATGATCTGCTCCATCGTCGCCATCAGAGCCGGGTTCACACCCAACCTAATGTCGCGGCCTTCGATGTTCGTTACAGAGGGTGTAGTGAGCCGCGTCTTAATGAGACCGAAAGCGACGCAGTTGACCGTCACGTTGAGACGCCCCCACTCCTTCGCCAGCGTCTGCGTAAGCCCGACGATCCCGGCCTTGCCGACGGAATAGTTTGATTGGCCAGCATTTCCGAACAACCCCGCCACCGACGAAATATTCACCACTCTACGCGACACGATGCCACCAGCCTCTTCTTCCTGCTTCGCTTTTGCACGGATGATCGGCTGGGCGGCGCGGAGAATGCGGAACGGCGCCGTCAAATGCACGTCGACAATGGCGTACCATTGCTCGTCCGTCATCTTCTGAATAACGTTGTCCCACGTATAGCCTGCGTTGTTTACGATGATATTGATATCGTCGTAATGTTTCAGCGCGGAGCCTACGAAGCGATCCGCAAAATCGGGCGCGGACACGCTTCCAGCGCAAGCCACCGCCTCAGCGCCGAGCGCACGGATCTCCAACGCGACCTCGTTGGTCGCCCCCTCGTCAAGATCGTTGATCACGAGCCGAGCACCCTGCGATGCAAACTTCAGCGCAATCGAGCGACCGATACCGCGTCCGGCGCCGGTGACCAATGCAACCTTTCCTTCGAGCGTTTTCGTCATGTGCTTGTCTCCTATGTCGCCGGGAAAGCGACCCAAGCCTCGCCGGCAACTAGGGTCTCGCCGTATTGATTGGTCGTCTGGATCTGCAGCCTCACGGAGGGTAATCCATCGATTTCTAGTTTCTCGGCTACAGTGCCGCCGCAGGTAATGACATGTCCTATGTGCGTGATGCCCTGAAACCGAACAGTGAAGTTCTTCAGTTGCGCTTGCGGCATCCAATTCGTTAGCAGGCGGCCGAGCCAGGCCATGCTGAGCATTCCGTGGGCGAACACGTCTGGCTGCTTCGCTCGACGGGCGAAGTCGATGTCGATATGGATCGGATTGTGATCGCCGGATGCGCCTGCGAAAAGGGCAAGAGTTGTACGATCGACGGGCGGGAGCGTAAGGGCGGCAATCTGCGAGCCCAAAGAGATGCGCTGGTATGCTGAGGAAGTCATGGTGATGATGCCGCTATTAGTGGCGGATTACGAGAACGCCGCGCGAATCGCACACGGCCTGTTCTCCTCTAGCGATTTGAGTGTCGAAAACGACGAACTCTAACGCCCCGTTTCTCTTCTGGTAGATGTCCATTATCCGCGACGTAACACTCACGACGTCGCCCGCGTAGACCATCCGATGGTAGCGGAACGTTTGCTCCCCGTGCAGAACCTTGGAAAGCGGAATATCCGCTTCGATGAGCCATTTCAATTTCTGGTCGGAATCCATCTCCGCCGAGAACAGGAACGTGGGCGGGGCCGGCAAATCGGGATGGCCGGCCTCTCGTGCTGCGGCTTGATCGGTATAGACCGGATCGGTTTCTCCGATGGCCTTGGCGAAAAAACGAAGGCGCGCGCGTTCAATTTCGAACGTTGTTGTCGGCAGAACATGGCGGATCCAGCGAGGGTCGATCATCGACTTATCACGCCTTTTCGTACAAAGTTACGACGCAGGCGCCGCCCAGACCAAGGTTGTGCTGCAGCGCCAGGCGAGCTCCATCGACCTGTCGCTTATCGGCCGTTCCGCGCAACTGCTGGACCAATTCCGTGCATTGCGCCAGGCCGGTTGCCCCGAGCGGATGGCCCTTGGACAGCAATCCGCCTGAGGGATTCGTTACAACGCGACCGCCGTAGGTATTGTCGCCATCGAGAACGAATTTCTCTGCCTCGCCATCCCCGCAGAGACCGAGGCCTTCATATGTAACGAGCTCGTTGTGCGCGAAACAATCGTGCAACTCCACAACGTCGATGTCATTCGGACCGATCCCCGCATGATCGTAGACTTGCCGCGCCGCATCCCGGGTCATGTCGACGCCCACGACTTTACGCATGTCCTCGGAGTCGAACGTGGAAGCAAAATCGGTCGTCATGGCTTGAGCGCGTATCTTGACCGAGCGGTTCAGATCGTGTCGTTCGGCGAACGCCGCCGAGCACAGGATCGCAGCCGCGCCTCCACAGGTTGGAGGACAGGCCATGAGACGCGTCATCACCCCAGGCCAAACGGCCTGAGCCTCCATCACTTCCTGCTCACTCACCACTTTTTTGAAAAGAGCGAGCGGATTGTTGGCGGCATGGCGACTAGCCTTGGCGCGAATTTTCGCAAACGTGCTGAGTTGCGTACCGTACTGTTGCATATGCGCCAGACCGGCTCCGCCGAAATAGCGTAACGCCAAAGGCACACCTTCGACTTTCAGCAGAGAGTCGGTCACCGCGTCGAAGCGCTCGAACGGTGTGGGACGGTCATCAAAGATGGTGCCTAGAGCTCCAGGCTTCATCTGCTCGAAACCAACCGCAAGGGCACAATCTACGGCCCCCGATGCCACTGCCTGGCGCGCCAGAAATAAGGCAGTCGATCCGGTTGAGCAGTTGTTATTGACGTTGACGACGGGAACGCCGGTCAACCCAACATCATAGGCTGCCCGTTGACCGGAGCATGAGTCCCCGTACACGTAACCGGCATAGACCTGTTGGACCTGGGCATAGTCCAAGCCGGCATCGGCAAGGGCAAGGCGAATGGCCTGCGCACCCATGACGTGATAGGGCTCGCTGGCTCCCGGCTTGGCAAAAGGGATCATCCCAACGCCCGCCACGAAAACGTCCTGGCTCATTGTCCTCTCCTAATCGCTGATCTGTTGTGTCCAAAATCGCCAATCCGGCATCCCTGGTCCCCCGGATCTCAGAGACCGAAAGCGCGCCAGTTTGAGAGAAAGGCTGCTATTTTCAGCACATCCTCTGTGATAGGCTGCCGCAGCACGATAACGTGAACTGACAAAGTGTTTGCAGAATCTGCCAATCTGGAGGGAACTTGAGGCGCGTCTCGTGGGCATCAATGACTGTCCCGATGCGCTACGTCCGCGGCATGGTGGATGCGGCAGCCGTGCGGGGCGTCCGGCGGGACGAAGTGTTGGCTTGGGCCGGCGGCATCAATCCGGAGATGCTGGATGCCTCACGCTCGCGGGTAAGCCTTAAGCAGTTTTCGCGGCTGTATAGCGCCGTAGCCCTTCATCTTGAGGATGAAGCGGCAGGATTGTCGGCTTACGGCGTCCCGCTAGGCGCGGCGGAAACGATGATCCGCTCCGGTGTCACAGCAACCTCACTCGCCGATGGAGTTGAAATCCTCGCGAAGGCTCTCAATGCAGTTCTTCCGGGAATCAAAGTCGAGAGCTTCATCAGCCAGGACGAGCTGGGCATAGCGATGAGTGAAATCCGCCCCAGCACCACAGATCGTCATAGTACTTTCGAAGTCTGCTTACTGACAACTTATGCTGCGATGGCTTGGCTGTACGGCAGAAGGCTGCCCCTATTGTCCGTCGATTTTCCGAATGCGGCGCCTCGTCATCTGTACGAGCTTCGAACCCTGTTCGCGGGAACACTGCGGTTCAATCAGCCTTGCGCAAGTTTGCGCTTTAGCAACGAACACGCATCGCTTCCGGTGCTGCGCACCCCTGCCGAAGTTACGAAATTTCTGCGGAGAGCTCCACGCAGCTTGATTGAGGCTCTCTTGACGAGAGGAGAACTAGCGGTCCTGGTTCGGAGCAGCATCCACGAGCACCTGCCAAAACTAATCTCGTTGAACGAGGTGGCAGAACGATTTGCCTTGTCGCCGCGCTCATTGCACCGGAAATTGGAAGCAGAAGGAGAATCATTCCAGAAGATCAAAGACGACTTGCGACGGGATCTGTCAATCTACGCGTTGACACGCACAAGCCAACCGCTCAAACAGATCGCAATTGATGTGGGTTTCTCAGATCAGACGTCATTTCAGCGGGCTTTCGTGGAGTGGACCGGCCGCCCTCCCGGAGAATGGCGCCGAATGGCTAGTTCGCACAAATAGGAGCCCTCCCAAAGTCCTCGGTGGCAGCGAGAGGAAATCTACTTGTGACTGAAGACCGGGGGCCGCTTTTCAAGAAAAGCCTGTACTCCCTCACGCGCATCGGGACCGGCAGCGACCCGCCGCACAACGTCGGCTTCGATTGCAAGGCCGGCATCCGTTAAAACAGGTCCGGACGCCTCGACGCATGTTCGTATTCCGTCGATCGCAAGTTGGCTGTACTGCAGGATCGAATTCACGAACTCGAAAGCTTGTTCCATCAGGGATGTCTGAGCGTCGGCGACCCGTGTGACGAGCCCCATCGCCAATGCGTCAGTGGCGACAACCACACGTCCCGTCAGCATCAGATCGAGAGCAAGAGATCGTCCAACCAGTGCAGGAAGAAACTGTGTCCCGCCGTAGCTTGGCAGCACTCCAAGCCTGATCTCAGGAAGAGCCATTCTGGCGTGCGGGGCCGCGATTCGAAACGTGCAAGCCATTGCAAGCTCGAGGCCACCACCAAACGCAAAACCGTTGATTGCCGCAACGCTAAGGACCGATGTCCTCGACAACCGCAGAAACAGCTTCGTGGCCATCTGCGCCTTGTCGATTGCCTCGACGGCATCGGGGCCCACTGCCTCCGTCAGGTCGGCGCCGGCCGAGAATGCCCGATCGCCCTCGCCCGTGATAATCAGAAACCGCTTCTTGTCTCGTTCAAGGCAATCAAGGCACTCCGCGAGCCCCGTGAGCATCGACAGCGTCAGTGCATTCAAGCGATCTCCGCGCAACAGGCGGAATACTGCCCCACCGTCACACCACTCGACCGAATAGTCATTTACCGTCATCGTGGTATCGCGCCTGATTGTGCGGACTGCCCTAAATCAAAACCCGAGGATCGTCGTATACTCCACGAGACCCGCACGATCGGTTCGCAGTGTGTTGACCGGGTGATCCGTATTGGCGTAGCCCAAAGCCATACCGCAAAAAACCATCAAATGCGGCGGTAGATCCACAAATTCCGTGATTGTTTTGTGCCAACCTGCCCACGCCTCCTGGGGGCATGTGCTCAGGCCCTTCTCCACTGCGAGCAGCATGATCGACTGGATATACATTCCCAGATCAGCCCACTGGCCAAGCCCCATCTGGCGATCAATAGCGAATATCAGACCAATCGGCGCACCGAAGAACTCGAAGTTCTTTGCGAACTGCTTCAGTCGAGCCTGTTTGTCTTCGCGAGGGATTCCGAGCGTCCGATAAAGGTCTTCGCCGTTCGTGAAACGTCGCGTCTTATATGGGTCGGTCAAATTTGGTGGATAGATATTGTATTCGGTACCTTCCCCCATGGGATGGTCTTTGAGGCGCTCCGCGACGATCGACTTGAACCCAGACAGCTTTTCGCCGGCCAGTACCCAAACGTGCCAGGGCTGCAGATTGCCGCCGGACGGCGAGCGCGCGGCCGCGAGTAGTATGTCTTCGACAGTCTGTCTCGGGACCGGCTTGTCCAGGAATGCTCGGACGGACATTCGCTTATCCAACGCCTCAGAGACATTCATGTTCGATCCTCGCGTGCGGTGACCGCCCGGTTGCCGGGGCGCTGGACGTTGATTTAATTAGTCGGCCAACTAATATCTAGTCAAGCTCCTTAAGGCGAACGCTGGTCGAAAGCGACCTAAATGGGTGCTGCTCGCATCGTGCAACCGGATCCGCTGGGGTTCCGCGGCTCGAACAAATCAGAGGGGAAGGAAAGCGATGTACGCTTCGTTCAGCCGACTAGCTGCCTGGGTGACCGTCATCGCAAGCCTTTCCGCGGATCCTGCTTGGGCGCAGAAGAAATATGATCCCGGCGCCAGCGATACTGAGATCAAAATCGGTCACTTCGCACCCTATTCGGGACCGGCCTCAGCTTTCAGCGTCGTCGGCAAGGTAGAGGCAGCCTATTTCAAGATGATCAATGATCACGGAGGCATCAACGGACGCCAAGTAAGATTCGTGTCCTATGACGATGGATACTCTCCGCCCAAGGCAGTCGAACAGGTTCGCAAATTGGTCGAAAGCGACGAAGTGTTGTTGGTCTTTAACGGCCTGGGGACACCATCAAACTCTGCGATCCAGAAATACATGAATGCGAAAAGAGTGCCTCAGCTCTTTGTCGCGAGCGGCGCGACGAAGTGGGGTGACCCGAAAACCTTTCCTTGGACCATGGGATGGCAGCCGCCCTATCAGAGCGAAGCGCGCATTTATGCCAAGTATCTTCTGCAGGAGCGACCCGACGCCAAGATTGCTGTCTTCTACCAAAACGACGATTTCGGTCGCGATTACCTGAAAGGTTTAAAGGATGGCCTAGGCGACAAGGCTTCATCCATGATCGTTGCCGAATCGAGTTACGAAGTATCTGAGCCGACAATCGACACTCACGTCGTCAAGCTACGGGATAGCGGGGCTGACGTTTTCGCCAATTTCGCATCGCCGAAGTTTGCGGCTCAGGCCATTCGGAAGATGGCCGAGGTCAAGTGGAATCCCGTCCATATCCTGAACAATACAGCTAGCTCCATCGGATCCGTCATCAAACCTGCCGGTCCTGAGAACGCTCAAGGAATTATCTCGGCGGCATTCACGAAGGATAGTTCGGACGAGCAGTGGAATAGCGACGAATGGATGAAGATGTTCTACGCGTTTATGGATGAATACGCACCGAACGTGAGCCGGTCTGAGATACTTGCGGTTTATGCGTACGGCGTCGCGTCAACGCTTGTGCAAACGCTCCAGCAGTGCGGAGATGATCTAACTCGTACCAACGTAATGAAGCAGGCCGCGAGCTTGAAGAACTACCGAAATGAAGCACTACTACCCGGTGTCACCATCAACACTGGACCAGACGACTTCTACCCCATCGAGCAATTGCGCCTCATGCGTTTCAAAGGCGACAAATGGGATTTGTTTGGCGAAACGATCTCAGGCGAAATTGGCGGAAACCAATGATGCCCTGCAAGACGGACCCTTGTCTCTAGAAGTTGCTGGCGCTGTCCCGGTCGAACCCGGAAGCTGGCGGTGAGACGTGTAGCAATGGCCCAACACGTCGATTTCGGCAATGTTCGTACGAAACGAAGGAACAGGAGGAATTCCAGTGACAGTAAACTCCTTCAAGCTACACATAACGGATTCCGCCATTGAAGACCTTCGACGACGTCTTGCCAGCACGAGATTGCCCGCGCCGATACCCGGATGTCCCTGGCAGCACGGAACAAGCGTCCCATACCTCGCGGAGCTAATTCGCTATTGGCGTGAGAAGTTCGACTGGCGCGCGGAGGAAGACCGCCTCAACGTTTTTCCTCAGTCAATCGTGAAATTAGCAGACGTCGATTTGCATTGCCTTCACGTACCTGGAAAGGGTCCTTCTCCGCGTCCGCTCCTGCTGTGTCACGGCTGGCCCGGCTCGGTCTTCGAATTTCTTGAAATCATTCCGCGGTTGACAGATCCGGCAAGGTTCGGCGGCGACCCTTCTCGCTCGTTCACGGTAGTCGCGCCATCAATGCCGGGTTACGGACTGTCTTTCCAAGCGGGCCAGCGTGGGTTTGGTGTCGAGGAGATCGCGGAACGCTACGTACAATTAATGGAGGTGCTGGGTTATGACCGCTTCGTTGTCCAGGGAGGCGACTGGGGCGCATTTGTCGGCACACGAATGGCGCTGCAATTCCCGCAAAACGTGATGGGCCTGCATCTGAACCTCATGCCGCTGCGCCGCGAAAAGCGAGCTGCCGAAGATAGCTTCGAAGAAAAGGCCTACGACGATGAGCTCGCCGCTTGGCTAAAAGAGGAGATGGGGTACTACTGGATTCAAGGGACGCGACCGCAGACACTCTCATTTGGCCTGAACGATTCGCCGGCGGGACTTGCCGCATGGATCGCAGAAAAATTTCGGGCTTGGTCTGATTGTGATGGAGAAATCGAAAACGCAATAAGCCGCGATCGATTGCTTGCTAACATTTGCTTCTACTGGTTCACCGGTACCATCGGGTCTTCCTGCTATCCCTATTATGCGCGCATGCATCGTCCCTGGCCGACACCAGCCGGGCAGACCATCCAGGTACCCATGGCCTATACAGAATTTCCAAAGGAGATGGTCCGGCCTCCTCGCTCGTTGGCTGAAAAGACCTTCACCAATATTCGGCGCTGGACGGTGATGCCGAAGGGAGGCCACTTCGCCGCCCTCGAACAACCCGCGCTACTTGCTCAGGATATCGTCGAATTCGACCGCCAGATTGACTCACGACTGTAATATCATGCGCGGCACTTTGTGCCGCTCAGCGTCGGCGGTCGTCTAGCCCACAATCCGGGAATCAGCTTTCCCCCAGTAGCTGTCTCTCAGCAGTCGCTTGTAAAGCTTTCCCGTCGGATGGCGCGGGAGCTCCTTCATAAAGTCGATCTGGCGCGGTAGCTTTACCCCAGACAATCGTTCTCGCATCCAGCCTGTGAGCTCCCCGGCGAATTCGGGATTTGCGTCAGTCCAGTCCATCGGCTGGATAACCGCCACGACGCGCTCGCCCATCTCCTCGTCTGGCGCACCGATTACGGCCGCATCCATGACGCGAGGGTGTGTCGTCAAAAGGTTTTCAATCTCTTGCGGATAGATGTTCACGCCGCCGGAAATGATCATGAAACTCTTGCGATCGGTAAGATAAAGATATCCATCCTCATCCACCCAACCTACATCGCCCACAGTCGCCCAGCCTAATGCGTTGAGCGCACTGGCCGTTCTTTCCGGGTCGTTGTGGTAGCTTAGCGGCAGACCACCTTCGAAATAAATCGTACCTTCCTGTCGGGGCGGCAAGAGGTGGCCGTCATCCCGACAAATCTTTACATTTCCTACTACGGCTTTTCCTACGGATCCCTTCCGCAGAAGCCATTCTTCGGAGCTGATCATGGTAAAGCCGATGCCCTCAGTACACGAATAGTACTCCTGGAGCACGGGTCCCCACCAGTCGATCATGGCTTCCTTGATTTGCACAGGACACGGGGCAGCAGAGTGTATCGCGCATCTCAGCGACGAGACATCGTGCTTGGATCTCACATCACTGGGTAATTTAAGCATCCGCACAAAATGCGTCGGAACGAATTGGGCAATGGTGACCTTGTGCCTCTCGATTGTCACCAGCGCCAATTCGGCGTCGAAATGTTCTAAAACGATTGCCGTACCGCCAGCCTTTTGCACGCACATTGTCCATCTGAGCGGAGCCGAGTGATAAAGCGGGGCCGGACAAAGATATACGCTTTCTTGGTTTACTCCGAACAATGCGCCAACTTTGTCCATCATGGTGATGGCATTAATTGCCTCGTTGTCTGGCAATTCGGATCGAATGCCTTTGGGCTTACCGGTGGTGCCGGATGAGTAGAGCATGTCGGCACCTGCGCTCTGATCGGCAATGGGCGTGCTGGGTAACCCTTCTGTCGCTGCTTGCCAAAATACGTAAGGGGAATCGCACGGGCAGATCATCGACAGCGCGATATCTGATAACAACTTGGCCAGAGCTTCCGTATCGCACGCCACGTTCTTGGATGTAATGAGCAGGCGCGCTCCGCTGTCCCGAACGATGTACTCTATCTCTCCAGCCGTGAGCCGGCTCGATATACAGACGAAGTAAAGCCCCGACTTCTGAGCGGCCCATACGATTTCGAAGAATATTGGATTGTTTTCCAGGCACAGCGCGATTGTATCGCCTCGCGTGAGACCGCAGGACCGCAGGTAATGTGCCGCCTTGTTTGAGCGGTCCTCGAGCTGGCGGAACGTGACAATCTCGCCACCGGGGACCATGACGACCGCCGGCTTGTTCGGGCTCATCTTCGCGTGTATTTGCGGATGCATACCACCTCCCTGCGATCTTCGGTCTTGAGCCAACCAATTGGAAAGGCGCCATTTTGTTGCCATGTTGGCCGACCGAAACAAATTAGTCAATCAACCAATTAATTTCTTGATCCGGTCGCGCCGACGAACTAAAGGACTGGCGAGACAAGTCGTAGTTCGGCGCTACTGGCTATCTAGCGTTTCTCCCAAACTTGCCGCGTCGGATCTTCGGACCGACGCGGCATTTTTTTGGCTTTCGAATGTCCCTGGACCGAGCTTCGATTGGGCCACGAAGCAGAATTGCGCGGGCCTAGGTGCGGATGTGCCGCTATCTGAGCGAAGAATGCCTCGCGCTTGCCTTTCTGATCGTCAATCGGGCTACAAATTTTGGACGCCTGGTGACGTCAAGCGAATCCTCGCTCTAATGTCCAGGGCTGCTGCACGCGCATTAGAATAGATGCTCTGATCAACTTGGCTGGTAGATAGCCCATGAAGTCTGATATTGGCGGCGTTGTTCTCGGCCTCCAGTCATCGATCCAGCTTGATTCCAGCGGCTTGGATCAGAGCCCTGTTCGCAGCGAGTTCGCGAACAACGAGCGCATCGATTTCGTTAGGAGTAAGAGGCCAGGGCTCCACTCCGAGGCGTTTCAAACTACGCTGGACACCGGCGTCGGCGAGTACTTTGGTCCCTGCGGAGTGCAACTCGTCGACTATAACGCGCGGTGTCTTCAACGGCACAAATATGGCGTACCAGATGGCCGTTTCGGCGCCTTGAAGGCCAACATCCGGCGGAGTTGGCACATTTGGAAGATCAATTGCGCGCTTCGACGTGGAAACCATGAGCGCGCGGACTTGGCCGTCACGGATCAGAGGAAGCGCGGTAGACAAGGGACAAAAGTAGAAATCTATTCTTCCGCCGAGAATGTCTGTGACAACCTCGCCGCCGCCTCGGTAGGGAACATGTACCGCGTCAAATCCAGCGCGATGGCGGAATTTTTCTGCGCTGACATGGGTCGAAGTGCCGATACCTGAGGAGCCGAAGCTGATTGATCCTGGTTTGGCTTTAGCCGCAACAATGAGTTCGTCCACTGATGTCCAGGGACGAAGAGAGGATACGATTAGGACGTTTGGGCTGGAGCCTATCATCAAGACGCCTGACAAATCCTTGGCAGCATCGTAGGGAAGATTCCCGAACATGGCAGGCGCAATTGTATGAGCCGACGAGTTGGCTAATATCGAATATCCATCCGGTTCGGATCGCGCCACGGCGGCAACGCCGATCGTACCGCCACCACCTACCCGGTTCTCCACGACAATGGGCTGGCCCAACTCTCGAGAGAGCGGTTCGAAAACCGTCCGTGGTACGACGTCAGTCGCACTGCCGGCACCGTAGGGGATGTAGGCCTTGATGATCTTCGACGGCCACTGTTCCGCTCCCGCCGCAGGCGAGGCCAAGAGGCATATCGCGGCACATAGTCCAAATATCGATTTGACCATTTTGCTTCCCCAAATCGCGCAATCAATCGCGGCTCTTTCGGAAATTCGAGAGCGGAAGGACACTTAACGTCCCGTCGCGTAGCCCTGCATGCCGCGCGGATTGGCTGCCGCACGGCGGCGAATTCCGTCGAGCGATGCAGCAACAAGGCGTCCTTCCGACCAGTCCTCCCCCACCTCAACGAGATGACCTCGTTTGCGCAGTTCGTCGATCGTCTCCTTCGGCAATCGCCCCTCAACAATCAGAGTCCCAGGCCGGGAATTCCGTGGCCAGAAAGAAGATGGGAAATGCTCGCTGTGCCATGCAGGAGCATCGATCGCCTCCTGAAGATTCATACCCGCGTGGACGTGGCGCAGGAAAAATTGAGGAATCCATTGATCCTGCTGATCCCCACCCGGCGAGCCCCAGGCGAGGTATGGTCGACCGTCGCGCAACGCCATCGTTGGCGAAAGCGTCGAACGTGGGCGCTTACCCGGGACGAGCGCCGCCGGATGACTTTCATCGAGCCAAAACATTTGTGCCCGTGTGCCGAGGCAGAAGCCGAGTTCCGGAATGACTGGAGAACTTTGTAGCCAGCCACCCGATGGCGTGGCGGCGATCATATTGCCCTCTTTATCAATGATATCGAAATGAACGGTATCACCTCTGACCGATCCGAGCCGTCCGACAGTCGGTTCGCCGGCACCCGATGCCGCAACGGCCAACCGAGCTGCGGCCGATACTCGCGCGTCGACAGCACCGCCGAAGCCCTCGATCGTTCCCGGGCGCAACTCGATGGACGCAGTCTGGCCGATTAGTTCCCGCCGGCTGGCGTTGTAGGTATCGGACAGCAGTGTTTCCACGGGGACGTTCACGAATTTCGGGTCGCCGTAGAATGCCTCTCGATCGGCGAAGGCAAGCTTCGAAGCCTCAACGACGAGATGTATGAAATCCGGCCCTGTAGGACTAAGGCCGTCCAGATCGAAGCCGGAGAGCAATGCGAGTTGCTGAAGACTAGCAAGTCCCTGGGTCCAGGGTCCGGTCTTGAGCACGGTGTAACGTCCATAGTCATATCCTACGGGGTCTTCCACGCTTGCCTGCCAAGTCGCCATGTCCTGGCCCGACAACACGCCGCGATGTCGGCGTTCAGTCACATCCATGACTTCTTGCGTACGGCAGAACCCATCGATAGTCTCCGCTACAAAGCCTTGCGACCACGTCCTGCGCGCAGCTTCGATTTGCGCTTCCCGACTTCCGCCGGCCGCCTCGGCCTCACGTAGGATGCGAACGTAAGTGTCGGCCAACGCGATGTTGGCGAAAATCGCTCCTGGAACCGGCACCTCCCCGCGGTCCAGGAAGACGGCCGCGGACGTCGGCCAATGCTGCAGGAACAGATCTTTCACGGTAGCGATCGTAGCACTGGCCCGTTCCAATATGGGATGTCCGTTCCGCGCGTAGCTGATGGCGGGGGCCAGCACCTCCGACAGAGGCATGGTCCCGTAGTTGCGCAGGAGCAACATCCACGCGTCGAACGTTCCCGGCACGCAGGGCGCTAGCAGACCCGTGCCGGGAATGAGATCGAGCCCTAACGATCTACAATGCGCGATCGTTAATCCCGCCGGCGCCGTTCCCTGGCCACAGATGACCTCAGTGCGTCGCTTGCGAACATCGTGAAGTATGATCGGGACATCGCCGCCCGGACCGTTCAAATGAGGTTCGACGACTTGAAGCACGAATGCCGTGGCGCATCCGGCATCGAAAGCATTTCCCCCCTTCTCGAGGAGAGACATTCCGACTGCGGTTGCGATCCAGTGAGTGGAAGCGACCACGCCAAACATGCCTTCGATTTCCGGACGAGTCGTAAATCGTGCCGGGTTGATAAAGCTCATGACTTTTCTCCCTTCCTGAGGGGCGTACCGGATTTCCTGCGGGCCTGCATGGCTAAGACCAGCAACGAAACAGCGCTGATTGTGGCGGCACAGAGCACGTAATAGCTTGGCGCAAGCTTGTCGCCAGTTACACCGATGATCCAGGTTATGATGAACGGTGCAAAGCCTCCGAACAACGTCACCCCAATGTTGTAGCTTAGTGATAGCGCCGTCGACCGCGTCTGGACTGGGAATAGTTCGGACATTAGTGCCGGCATGGGTCCCGAATAGCTTGCCTTTACGAATCCCGCGAACACGAGAAGCGCGACCAACGAACCAATGCTTCGATTTTGATTGAGCAGATAAAATGCCGGATAAACTAGCACCGCCAACGCGACGGTCGTTGCCAGCATTATCTTGATGCGTCCGATCCGATCGGAGAGAGCTCCAAAAACAGGTGCCAGCAAGAGTTGCAGCCCTCCTCCGATTATCACCACGCCGAATGACTGGGCGATCGGGAGACCCAGTTCTTTCGCGGCATATGTCGGGATGTAGAGTTGCATCGCGTACACGGATGCGGTCGATTGTGCGACAACCCCAATTGCCAACAATATCTGGAGCCACTGACTGGAGACCGTGGCAGCGGGGGTCTCCCCCTTCTCTCGTTGAGAGCGAACGAATTCCGGAGATTCGGGGATATAGCGGCGAATATAGAAGCCGACTGGCACGATCAGAATGCCAAGCAGCAACGGAATACGCCATCCCCAAGATTCGAGTTCCTGCGTGGTAAGCCACAGCGCCACCACGGTACTCGCACCGGCCGACGCTATCGTCGCAAGCCCTTGTGTAGCGAACTGCCAGCTTGCATAGAATCCGCGACGAGCCGATCCGTGCTCGACCATAAAGGCGGTGGCACTCCCGAACTCCCCGCCGACAGCAAGGCCCTGTGCCAACCTCGCGAATATGATCAAAGCCGGCGCGACAATACCGATCTCGGCGTAAGGTGGCATGACCGCGATGGTGGCAGTTCCCATCGCCATTAATAGAATCGACAATGTCAACGCGGGACGACGCCCCACGCGGTCAGCGTATCTGCCGAAGACAATCGCTCCGACAGGGCGTGCGAGGAATGAAATGCCGAAAGAACCAACGGCGAATAACAGCGAAACGCGCTCGTCGCTGTTTGGAAAGAATTGTGCAGCAATGATGGGCGCGAAAAAGCCGTAGACGAGAAAATCGTACCATTCGAGGGCATTGCCGATCGAGGACGCAAAAATAACCCTCCGCCCATGAACTACCGAAACGCTAGCGGGCGCTTCGAGATCGATACTGGTGCTTGTCATAGATTGGTTTTCCTCCCTGTATGCCAGATGCGTGCCCGGCACATGTCGTTGCAGCGCGTTCAATCGACCTTCGGTTGGGCCGCAATAGCTCGACCGCGATTGAGGATCGATTCGAACTCAATGTCAGGCAGAAGGGCTCCGCCAGTCGTCCACACGACCGCGGTCGGACTTCTCCCAGCGTAGCCGACGGAATTCGAGTAAGGCGTCACGGCAGCAAAACCTGCCGCCGCCGAGGGCTCCAGACGAAGGCTCATCCCGGCGTGCAGTTGTGCGGCGAACCTGAAAAGTTCGGCGTCATCGACAGTTACGATCGCATCTACCAACTGAGCGACGCTTCGTGCGACCAGCATGGATGCTGATGCGACCGCGAGGCCGTCGGCGGCCGTGCGGTTGCTCAGACCAATTTCATAAATGCTGGTGGATTGTTCGAGACCAGAGGCAAGCTGAACCAACATGCTGGGCGCGGCGACCGGCTCCACAAATATACAATGAACCGCGTCACCGAAAAGATGCTTTAAGCCGAGTGTGATACCTCCGGGCGCGCCGCCGACGCCGCACGGCAAAAACACTACGAGCGGCTGTGCAGCAGAAACCGTTATTCCCGCCCCAGCAAGCTGGCGTTTCAAATCGAGTGCAGCTGCGGCGTAGCCGAGAAACAATTCGATGGAATTCTCATCGTCCACAAAGTAGCAATTGGATCTGACCTTCGCGGATCGACGAGCAGAAGCGACGGCATTGCCGTAATCGTGCTCATGCTCGACCACCGTCGCTCCGCAACGGCGCAGTCGGTCCTTCTTCCAGGTCTTGGCGTCGCCAGACATGTGCACTTCGACTTCAAAGCCGAGGGCGCGCCCGATGACGCCTACGCTGAAGCCAAGGTTGCCTGTGCTACCCACCACAAGACAACGCTCTGCGAAAAACTGGCGGGCGGGTGGACCGGCGAGGACTCCGTAGTCGCCCCCCGGAGAAATCAGGCCAGCCTTTATAGCGAGGGATTCGGCATGAGTGAGGACCTCATAGAACCCGCCGCGTGCCTTGATGCACCCGGTCACCGGCAAGGCATGGTCCATTTTTACGAAAAGCCGTCCCGGACGGCCTTCCCAAAGCGTGGATTTGAGTGGCATCGCGACTTCGGCGAGATCCGAGTCTATGATTCCTCCCGCCCTCGCCGTCTCCGGAAATAGTCGGACGAGCAGTGGGGCGAAGCGCCCCCAACGCGCGGCGGCGGCGTTTACGTCTTCGATCCCAAATTGATGCTGTTTGAGCGCGGAGTGCGCGTCATGTCGAGCAGGATTGGTCCAAACAGTCGGCCGCCCCGCGGCAACCTGCGCAGGCACGCCACTTATGCCTTGGCTGATCCGCGAGACCGCATCGGCAGCAGAAGACATCCTTATTTCCTCCCATTTTTCAGAGAGAAAATTGCGCGATCCTTGACGTGACTACCAATTATCTCTCATATCCGAACTATTAGAGGGGCTAATGGATGGCTACGCGGGACCGCTTGGACGCCAGTTTGGTTGCTGACCTGTGGTTCTTCCGGGTCGCGGCCGGAGCCTCGAATTTTACCTCGGCGGCGGACCGTTTGGGTGTCAGCCAGAGCGCCGTTAGCCAAAGGATACATCGGCTGGAGTCGCGTCTTGGGATCAGTCTGTTCGTGCGCGCTGAACGCCAGTTGAAGCTGACATATCCCGGTCAACTTTTATTTGAAGCCGCGGAGGCGGGGTTCGATGGCATTCACGACGTCGTGCGACGTCTGAACGGCGTCAATACTTCTGACGTCGTCAAAGTAAGCTGCGTCCCGTCGTTAGCGCTCGAGTGGTTGACCCCCCGTCTGGCGACATTCCTCACGCTTCATCCCGACCACAACGTTGCGATTTTTGCCGAGACACACGACCTCGATCGGACCCGCATGATCGGCGAGGCCATCGATGTAGCCATCCGATATGGTCCGGAACGCTCCTGGAATGCATCGGTCGTTTTTCGCCAAACCGAGGGCATTTTTCCGGTTGCGGCTCCGTCGTTCATCCGACGAGTTGCTGATCTAACGGCGAAGAACGAGCCCGTCGTGCTACTACATGACACCACGCCATGGGAGCGTACGACTTCGCCGATAGCCGAGTGGGCGTATTGGATACAGGCACGGGGCCAACCTTGGTCGATGCCAACGCGCGATCTTCATTTCAATCTGGCACAACTCGCTTACCGATCTGCTCTCGAAGGAGTGGGCGTCGCGATGGGCAGGGCACTAATAGTCGGTCGCTACTTGCGCGAAGGACGTCTCGTGCGGGCCCTCTCTGATCCGCCCATTGAAAGTCTCGGCTACGACGTGATGGCGCAGTCGTCAAAGCCAGCTCGTCATGTCAGCACCTTTTTGGCCTGGCTTCAGGATGAGATGCAAAAGGACCCAACTAAGGGCCACTGAACTTCCTCTGAGATCGCGCAGCTCTTGCCCTTCGCGCCTCTTCCATGGCAGACCCAGCCTAGACTTTCCCTGCTGAGCTCCGACCACTGGGCGATCCTGCAACCGGCATCATCGACCTGCACTCTTCCCAAGAGGTACTGTTGCGAGTTTAAGATCCACCTTCGCACGGGAAATTGCCGTCAGCAGTTTCGATGAAGGAACACCATCTGAGGCAACAAAGTCTAAAGTTTCCATAGGACAAATCAAATGAGAAGCCTTCTGGCCGAACTTGCTCTTGCCGATCACAACGGCCGCCTTGTCTGAGCGATCAACCATGATGCGCTTGATCCACGCCGAATTGGTGCGCGTATCGGTCGGCCCCTCCTCGTCAAGCCCGCTGGCCCCAACGATAGCTAGCGAAGCATTGAAACGGCGGAGAAAAGCAATCGTCTCTTCACCGCTGACGCCACCTTCGTGTCCATCGAATTCTCCAGGACAGAACATTACCCGAATTCCAGGGTTCGCGGTGAGTGCCGAGGCAACGGCGAATCCATTGGTAATGACTGTGAGATCCTTGTATTCAGCCGAGAGTCGTCTCGCTACGTAAATCGTAGTCACGCCAGCATCGATCATTAGAACATCGCCTTCGTGAACGAGCTGACTGACGCTTTGAGCGGCTGCAGTACGTTCCTCGACGTTCGTGTTGCGTCTTTCATCGAAATTCGGCTCGAGCACAAGTGGGGAGCCGGCAGCGCCGCCATAGGTACGGCTCAGCAAACCGCGCTCGTTGAGATCGTCGAGGTCACGCCGGATCGTTTCCGTGGAGACGGCGAAACGCGCGGCCAGATCGCGAATCCGAATGGCGGGCGAAAGTCGAAGCTCGCTCAGGATACTTTCCTGCCGCGGTCGCTTGCCAACTCTCTTAGTGTCGAGATGAGCTTTCATTGTCCCTAAATCGCAGATTCTCACATAGGCCGCATGACGCATCTGTCTCATAAAAATGTGGCAGATACCACATTTTCTTGCTATTTGACTATGAATGAGTGCGATACGGAGGGGGCCCGGATTATGTCTGACGAGATCGCGACACGATCGGCGCTCGAACTGGTGACGCTGTTTCGTAGTCGACAGCTTTCACCGGTAGAACTCCTCACTGCGACATTTGCAAGAATTCGCTCCTTTAATGAACAGGTTAATGCCTTCTGCCTGCTCGATGAAGAACGCGCGATGAAACAGGCGCTGGCCAGCGAAGCCCGATGGGTAGCCGGTACACCTATCGACATCCTTGATGGGATCCCCTGCAGCGTAAAGGATGTTATGTCGACCCGCGACTGGCCCGCGCGACGCGGTTCACGCCTGGTCAAGCCGGCCTCGTTTCCTAGCCGGGAAGCACCTATCGTCGCGCGGCTGCGAGAGGCGGGCAGCATTTTTATCGGATCTACTAATACGGCCGAATTCGGCTGGAAGGGCGTCACTGACAATCCCCTCTATGGCATAACGCGAAACCCATGGAACATCGCACTGACACCGGGTGGAAGCAGTGGTGGTGCCGCGGCCGCACTGGCTCTCGGCATGGGCACGCTTGCTACCGGATCGGACGCGGCTGGGTCGATTCGCATTCCCGCGAGCTTTTGCGGACTATTTGGAATTAAGCCGAGTTACGGCCTCGTTCCGACATCCCCGCTCAGTAGCTACGGCACGCTGTCGCATCAAGGACCGATGGGCCGCACGGTCGCGGATTCGGCCGTCATGCTCGAAGTGATTAGCCGTCCCGACCCCGATGGCGCTCCCGCGGTACCCTACGCAGACCGAAATTTTCAGGCTTCAATGACACAGCCCATCGCCGGCATCCGCATTGCTTTCAGCCCAAATTTCGGCCGCGTCGATGTTGATCCGGAAGTCGCACGGCTCACAGCCATCGCTGCAGCGCGGTTTGAGCAACTCGGTGCCGTTGTCGAGGAAGTCTGCGAGATCTTTCCCGAACCTCGCGATATCCTCGACGTACATTGGAAAGCGAGCTTGCGTCACATTCTCAAACCGTATTCCGACACTGAGCGGCTCCAGATCGATCCCGACATGGTCGCCTACGCAGAACAGCCACCGTGTCCGGACCTCGACGATTATCTCAAGATGGCAAGCCGACGCGCCGAACTCGAGGCGTCAATGCAGCGCTTTCACCAGCGATATGATTTGCTACTGACACCGACCGTACCGGTGCAGCCGTTCAAAGCCGGGGCGCTTGTTGCCGATCCTGGCAAACATCGACAATGGTTCGACTGGGCGCCGTTCTGCTACCCATTCAATCTCACGATGCAGCCCGCCGCTTCGGTGCCTTGCGGGTTAACCGAACAGAGACTGCCGGTCGGCTTTCAACTGGTTGGTCCACGCTATGCCGATGCTTTGGTTCTGCGCGCCGCATACGCATATGAGAGCGCCTTCCCCAGCCCGCGCTTGCCAAACAAGCCGCAGACCTAAGCTGCGTCATTCGACGGCGCCGCCCCTCAACCGGTCAACAGCGGTTCCGTGCAAAAGCAAGCTGCGCTTTGAGATCGCCCTTGCGGGAGTAATTTCGGGCTCTCCACCGCACAGCGTTCGAAGGCGAGTGGACAACGTGAGCGGAAACTGCAGCCGGTGGGCAGATCAATTGGGCTCGGCGGCTCGCCATCGAGAAGATATTTCCGGCTGTCATAAGGGCGCATATCGAGCGTCGGCACGGCGCTAAGCAAGGCTCGAGTGTAGGGATGTTGTGGATTTTCAAACAAATCACGCGTATCAGCCAGCTCTACAATCTCACCCAGATACATGACCGCTACGCGCGTGCATGCGCTTCGAACTAACGCCATGTCGTGCGATATGAAGATGTAGGTAAGATCACGCTCGCGCTGCAGTCGGCGAAACAGCTCTAGCAAGGCGAACTGTTCGCCCGGATCGAGCGAGGACATCGTCTCATCAAGAATCAGCAGGCGGGGATTGAGAATCATGGCGCGGGCTACGCCGATGCGTTGACGTTGTCCCGCGCTAAGCGTCGTTGGCAACTCCGGAAAAAGGGCCGGATCGAGGCCGACATCGACCATGATCTTCTTCACTCTTGGTTCGAGCTGCTTGAGCGCGGAACGTTCGCGTATCATCAGTCCTTCCGCGATGATACGACCGATTGTCATCCGCGGAGGCAACGAGCCAAAGGGGTCCTGCAGTACGAGCTGGTAACTCTGCCGTGATGACGTAACGATGCCGTCGCGCCTCTGGGAAATTGATGCACCATCGAAGACGATGTCGCCGTTATCGGGCGCCTCAAGCCGAGCGAAGAGCCGCGACAATGTCGATTTTCCGCAACCGGACTCTCCAACAATGCCGAAATTCTCACCAGCTCGCACATCAAACGAGACCCCGCGCACGGCAGCGATAGTATTGAAACTGTTAAATTTGCCACGCTGACGGACTCGATAGGAACGAAAAACGTCGCGCACCTGCAGCAGTGGCCGCGCCTCACTGTCGTAAGACGAACGCACTGGCTCATCCTTGAGCGACCAGATCCGCGGCGTTTTGGCGATGAGATTGCGCGTATAGTCGTGCGTTGGAGAACCAACCAGCGCATCTGCAGTCTGATGTTCCACGATGCGGCCGGCGTTAATCACGAAAATCTCGTTTGCAATCTGGCGAACTGTAGGAAGTGACGAAGTCACGAACACGATCGCTGTTCCCAGCTCATCACATAGCCTTCTCAAGATACGTAGAATCTGCTGTGCGACGGTCACATCGAGTGGCTGGGTGATGTTGTCTGCAACGAGAAAGGCCGGATCCGACACTAGTGCATCGACAATCATGACACGCTGCATCATGCCGCCACTGAATTCGGAAGGATATTCGTGGAAGCGCTTGCTCGGCGAAGGGATACGCGTCGCTTCGAGCAGCGAAATCACCTTGTCCCGCGCTTCGTTTCGTCCAATCGCAGAATTGACGCAACGAAGCTTCTCAACGATCTGATGCCCTATCGGCAGAGTGGGATCGAGGGCCGCGGCGGCATTACTCCCGATGTAGGCCATTTCGCGGCCACGGAAAGTACGGGTTCTCTTTGCCAGCATGTCCTGGCCTCGAAATAGTACTCGGCCGCCCGCATAGCGCAGATTGGGTGGCAGCCAGTTAACCAATGCCCGTGCCAACAGCGTCTTGCCCGAACCGCTCTCGCCGATCACTCCAATGACTTGCCCGCGTGCGAGCGTGAAAGAAATGTCGTCGAGCAGTGGACGGCCCGCAGCATTGCGTGCATTCACTGACAAGCTTTCAGCCGAGAGGATCGCTGCCGGAGCTTCGCTCATTGGTCGCCCCCGTAGACCGAGTTACGTGCCCGCTCAAGTGAGACGCCAATTAGATTTATGCCCATGAGGGCAATGCCGAGGAGCACGCCGGGCGCAGTTGCGATCCACCAGGCCGAGATGATGTATTTGCGTCCGTCGGAAATGATATTGCCGAAGGTTGGCGTCGGCGGCTGGACCCCCAACCCGAGGAAACCCAAAATGCCCTCGAAAATCATCATGCGCGCCACATCCAATACGGCCACGAAGGCGATGGGAGGGAGGATATTGGGTGCTACCATTAGGAGCAATATGCGCAGATTGGACGCGCCAAGAATGCGCGCGCCACGCACATATTCGCGCCGACGTTCGGACAGCGCTGCGGCCCGGGCAACCCGGGCATAGAGCGGCCAGCCCGCAATTGAGAGTACCAGGATGATCGATCCGAGCGTCGGACGCGATACCCCCAGGATACTGATCGCAAGAATGATAACCGGGATCGAAAGCTGCGCGTCGGTGATGCGCATGATTATCCCGTCGATGCGCCCTGCCCAGAAGCCGGAAATCAGCCCGATACCGCAACCGATGATGAACATCAGGATTACAGAGCCGCCTCCTATGATCAGGGAATAGCGCAGGCCAACAAGGCAGCGGACCAGCACATCGCGCCCCAACTGGTCGGTACCGAGCGGGTGCGCCCAGACTCCGCCTTGAACAAAGATTGGCGGTTTGAACTTGTCAGAGACGCTGATTTGCGCCGGATCGAGGCCGCTGAGCAGCGGCCAGAATGCGGCAACTGCGAGCAGGAGTATCAAGACGACGAGGCCAATCCGAAAGGCTGCTGAACGGGATGCGTTCCGCCAAATGCGGACAGCTGGGGAGGCAATTGTCGTCGCCGTCTTGACGGAAAGCGCCATAGGCGCGAAGTCGCTCTGGACGTTCATTTAGTATTCCATACGCGGGTCGATACTCGTTGCCACGATGTCAACAACGATGTTGACGAAGACGAAGATGAAACTGGTGAGGATGGCAATGCCCTGGATCAAGGGAAAATCGCGCTGCAGCACGGCGTTGACGGTCAATTGTCCGAGGCCAGGATAGTCGAAGATGTATTCGATAACCAGCACGCCGCCGAGCAAGGTACTGATCTGCACACCGAGCAAATTGAGGAGCGGTACCGAGGCATTGCGCAACACGTGACGCGAGACGATCCTGTGCTTCGGCAATCCCCGCACTTCTCCGGCGGTGACGAATTCCTCCTTCATCAACTGACTGATAGAGACCGTCAACGTACGAACGAGGAAGGGAATGATTTCGACCGAAAGCACGATCGCCGGCAGGATTGTGTAGGTAAGATCTCTGTAGCCAATCGAGGGAAGCCACTGCAGTCTTACAGTAATGATGAGCGCAAGCACGATTGCGAGCCAGAAGCTCGGTATCGAGACGAACATCGAGCTGATGAAGAATGCCACCTTGTCCGGCCAACGTCCGGGCGCGAGCCCCGCCGGCACGCCAATGGCAAAAGAAACGATGAGCGCGATGGCTATCGCGCAGGTCGCCAATTGCAGCGTGTAAGGAAGCCGCGTCAAGATGAGCTGACCGACGCTGGCCATCTGCGATTTGGTAGGATCGACGAATTCAGCCCCTGAAGCAACGGCGCCGGTTTTCGGGCGCACATAGGATTGGCCTAAATCACCATGCCCGAGCAGCCACAGATAGCGTCCAAATTGCACGGGAATCGGATCGCGCAGCCCCATCTTCTGGGCGATTTGCTCAACCACACTATCGGGCGCCATGCCTCCCACAATCAGACGCACCGGATCGCCGGGAACGACGCGCAAGAGAGTAAAGATGATGAGGGCGGTAAATAGGACGACGAACACGCCCTGAATCAGCCGCCTGAATAGAATGCCCAGGATATACATAAGCCGCCGCCTTTGGCGCCGGGCCCAGCGACGGGTCCGGCGCATCTTTGTCAGATGTTCGCAACGGAAGCATCCATCACGCCATTTGGATAGATGAAGAGGCCTTCGATATCCTTGCGCTGGGCATGGATGAAAACCGAGGTGAACAAAGAGTGCGCCGGCGCTTTGCGCGCGATCATCGGCAATGTCTCTTGCTGAAGCACTCTCTTGCGCTCATCGAGCGAGGGAGCGCTGCGCTCCTTGTCGAGGCTGGCATCGAGTTCCTTATCGACAATTCCGGTGATCCGCTTCGACGACGAATGGAAGTGCGTCCGCAGCACAAGATCTGGCTCCGGTGAGCCGGTGGCCCACCCGCAGTCGATCATGTGGCCGGCCCCGCCGCCAGGCCGATCGTAAAGGAGATTGCCCCACGCCGCCGGCTCCATCACCGTCAACTTGACAGGAAAACCTTGAGCCTGGAGCATCGCCGTAATTACCTCGCCGTATTCTTTGGTCTTTGGATAGCGGCCATCCGAAGTCAGATACTCTAGTTCGGGCAGACCTGCGCCACGCGGGAATCCGGCCTCTGCCAGGAGCGCCTGGCATTTCGCTGGATCAAATTCCGGATACTCGGGAACATCGATGTAGCCAAATTTCACGGGAGAAATATGCGCCGAGGATTTGACGCCGGATTCGCCCATCACTTCGAGAATAGATGAACGATTGATGGCGTGGCAGGCCGCAAGCCGGACGCGGGGATCGTTGAATGGCGGCTTGCTGCAACGAAAAAATAGATACTTGTTTTCGACCGACACAGATTTCCGCAACACGAAGGCCGGATTCTTTCCGATGTCCTGCGCCTGTTCATTCTCCAACCGTTCGGTGATGTCCGCCTGGCCAGAAAGAAGCGAAAGCGCGCGTGTCGTTGCGTCTCCGACATAGTTGACGCGAACGCCGCTAAGTTTCGGCACCCCCTTGAAAAACTTATCATTGGCAACCATCACGGTTTTATCGCCGTCTTGGCTAGCAAATTTGAAGGGACCGGTGCCGTTGGGCCTTGCCGAGAGCGTGGTTTTGTTGGCGACATCCTTAGCAGACGAGATAGGAAGAAACGAAGAAAGATAGATGTACAGGCTTGCGGGATAGCCGTATTTCGCCGTCTTCAAGCGAACCGTGAGCGGATCTACTACTTCGACATCGACTCGACCGGGATACCATTGCGCGGGCCGATCCGGCAAAGAACCGTATTCATATGTCGCCTTGACGTCTTCGGCGCCAAACGGTTTGCCGTCGTGGAAGAGGACCCCTTCACGCAGTTTGAATTCGAGCGTGTGGGGATCGAGGAGCTTATAGGACGTCGCCAGTTCATAGACCAATTCGTCAGTGTCGGGTTGCTGCATGCGCGCGCGCGTCAAATAGCCATAAATGAAGCCCTCGACAGTCAGCTGCCCGAGATTGGTGTGACTGGTGGGATCCCAGTTACCGGTCACCGCCTCGCTCGAAAGAAATACCAGCTCTTTGCCGTCCTTGGCTTCCGCGCTGCTCACGAGCCAATCCGTATTCAGGATCGGCAAAGTTGCGAGCCCGCCAACAACCGACAGTTTCGCGAAATCACGCCTGCTCAACGTGTCCATCCAGATTCCCCCTATTGAGACGTCTTGCGCGCCATTCATGCGCTTCCTTACGCAGTTGAACCCTCCAATAAATTGTTGGAGATTACAACATGAAAAGTGGTCATCGCGGCATAATTTTGGGCCTCTGACTCCCGAAAATGTGCTAGTGGCAACATGTATCGGTGCCTTTGGGCGAATTCGGAGCAAATTTTGACCGACCCACTGCTACTCGCAATCGATGTTGGAACCACCGTTCTGAAGGTCATCCTCTTTCGGCCCGATGGCAGTTCCGCGCGCGTTGCCCAACGCGCGACGCCACTCTCGTCGCCGCGACAGGGATGGGTCGAGATGGATATGGACGGGCTTTGGCGTCTCGTCGCCGACACAACCCGTGAGGTCTCACGGGGCTACGCCGACCGCATCGCCACAATCGCAATTTGCGGCTTTTCGTCCGGACTGTTTCTTGTTGATGCCGACGGTCGTCCAGTTCGCCCTGGCATTGTCTGGAACGACAGTCGTTGTGCGAGCTTGATCGAGAGCTGGCACAGGTCTGGCACCATGGATCGCATATTCGAGATTTCCGGATCGGCGATCTACCCCGGCTTCTCGCTGCCGCTACTTAATTGGATCCAGAGCCACGAACCGGCCTCGATCGCGCGCTCCGCGCATTTCCTAGCATGCAAAGATTGGTTGCGCCTGTGCTTGACCGATACGGTCGCGACCGACCAAACGGACGCATCATATTTTCCCTACGATGTGCACGCACGCAACCATTCGCGGGCACTTCTCGACCTCTGCGGCATTGGTGGGTTGGAACGGTTATTGCCTCCAATCGCGGAAAGCGGCGCGCTCGCAGGAACTCTAACAACCACGGCGGCGGAGCGTCTCGGGCTCGCGCCAGAGATTCCGGTGGTCGTTGGCATGTGCGATTTCTCGTCAGCAACCTACGCCACGGGTGCGGTGCGGCCGGGTCAGGCTTGCACTGCGCTTGGCACAGCTTGCCTCAACAACCTAATCATGGACAGCCCCGCTTCGAATCCGTTCGGTGTAGGGCTTACTGGTGCGACGCTCGATGGGCGGTGGCTCAGAACCCTCTCGAACACCGCCGGAACAGTCAATATTGACTGGTTTGCCAACACATTCTATGGCGGGGCCTCCGCGCAGGTGATCAACCAGATTACAGTGGACGCGAGTTCTATACCGATTGGGGCGGACGGCATAACCTATCTTCCTTATATCAGTACGGCCGGTGTAAGCGCCCCATTCGTTCATCCGCATGCGCGTGGTCAATTCTTCGGGATTTCCAGCGAACATCGTCGCCCGCAATTCGCACGCGCGGTATTCGAGGGCGTAGCGCTCTCGATTCGAGATGCCTATGAGGCTATGCCTGTCGGCGTCGAGGAAATCCGACTTGTCGGCGGTGGCGCCGGCAATGAGTTCTGGTGTCAGATGATCGCCGATTGTACCGGTCGGACTGTGCTTGTGCCGAATGTGACGTACGCGAGCGGCTGGGGAGTGGCGCGGCTCGCGGCAGAGTTCATCTGCGCAGATACCGACGATCAGAGAAACTCTGCGGCATGTACCGTGCGACGCTATGAATCCGATCGCAGGCGGACGGCGGCCTACGTCGAAGTGTTTGCGCTCTACAAAGAAATCAGCGCCGCAGGGGTCGAACTGTGGACCCGTCGCGCTCGCACATTCGAAAAGATTCTAGATATCGGCTAGGCCGCGCGGCTATAATCAAGTCCGCGGCGTGCGAACCACTCAGCAACCCTGGTGCGCTCGGAATCATCCAGTAGGATAAATAACTTGCTGCGTCGGTAGAGGAAATCCTCTGCGGTGCGCACGTCTTCGACATCGACCACATACCGCAACTCACCTTCCGTGACACCCGCAGCGACTTCTTTCGCAAGATCAGGATTAGCATGGGCCGCATCAAGTAAAACCTGCGTCTCAGATCCATATGTTCGTACCCAACGTCTGCGTGTCTCGAACGGTACCGTTGATGAACGCTCGCTGAGGCGTCGCAGCTCGTCGACCGACAGATTGCCACCGTGTAAAGGGGCAGAGGCGGTCCACTCCGGCGCAAGCTTGGCATCCATCCTCCTCAGACACGCCATGACATGATTGGCCAGAACGCGATGCGTCGTCAGTTTACCGCCGTAGACACTTACAATGCCACCAGATCCCCGGCGCCGCTGCACGAGCCTGTAATCACGGGTGACCTGACTGCCGTTGGTTTCTCCATCATCGACAAGGGGTCGTACGCCTGCATAAGACCAGACGATATCGTTGATCTCCTTGCGATCGTCAAAGAAGCGATTGTAGCACTCAAGCAGGAACATCTTCTCCTCATCCGAGCAACGCGTGTCATTAGGACTCTGCTGCACTTCGTGGGTGGAGCCGACGATCAGGAATTTACCGAGCCAAGGGACCACCATAACGATGCGTTTGTCCGGATTTTGTAGGATGTAGGCATAGTCTCGGGACGGCGCCGGCATCGGCAGAACGATATGGCTGCCACGAACAAGCTTCACGCCAAGTGGAACGGGTGCCCCTTCGATTCGATCGGCCACCATATTGACCCAAGGGCCGGCTGCATTCACCACGAACCGTGCTCGCGTTTCGTTTGTGGCACTGCAATTTCTGGTTGTTACGGCGTAGCCGACGTCGGTTCCGCGCACCGACATCACTTCGGTGTAGTTGGAAACAATCGCGCCGCGGTTCCGCGCGTCAAGTAACGTCTCGAGGACTAAGCGCGAATCGTCGGCCCAGCAATCAGGATAGTGAAGGACTGCAGTGACGTTTTCCTTCCGAAGCCTCGGAAGAGCGCCGGCCTCTTCACGCGTCAACGCCCCAGTGCTCTCGAGAGTACCGCGCCCGGCCAGCATGTCGTAGAGGAACAGGCCTGCACGCACGCTCAGATATGAACGCGGTTGGTCGGTGGTCGTTGGCAGCAAGAAACGCAGCGGCGTCACGAGATGTGGCGCTATGCGCAGCATCACTTCGCGTTCCCGAAGCGATTCTCGCACAAGCCGGAATTCAAAATTTTCCAGATAGCGCAGACCGCCATGGATTAACTTAGTACTCGACGACGAAGTGGCATGGCCGTAGTCACCCTTTTCAGCCAAGACAACACGCAGACCACGGCCTGCAGCGTCGCGGGCAATCGCGGCTCCGTTGATGCCGCCGCCGATGACAAAGAGGTCGACATCACTCGCCATGTCTTTGAGCTCGTCTCTCTGCTTGCATCAGCTCGCCGAATGCAACTCGACGCAGGCACGCTGCACGTCGGCAAGTTGCGAAAGAATCGATCCCTTGTGCGCGGAGAACGATCCATTAAAGATCGCCGAGCCTACCGTAAAACCATTAGCACCGGCCTCCGCCACCGCACGGATTCGCTCAGGTGAATCGATACCCCCAGCAACCATCAGATAGCCGCCGTCGAGTGCGGCCCGGGCCGCACGAATAAGATCAAGCGGCTCTGCCTCTGTCGATCGATAGGCCAGCAAATCTACGCCCGCGCAGCCGGCCGCGCGCAAAACAGCACAATCAGCGGCAACGTCTTCCGGCGTACCAGCAAGGCGCGTCGGGTGACCAATGGGTTTTCCAACGAAGGGGAGGTATTCGACACGCGTGCCCTTCAGAAGATCCATCGCAAAAGCGACCTCCTTGCCACCGCAGATCCGGTCGACACCTATATCCACAGCCATACGGATTGAGTCGCGGGCCGCCTCCGATGTTGTACTCACCACCTCAAGATAGGAGATTGCGCCACATTCCTTAACTCGACGGCTCAAGGCTACTAATGTATCCCGATCAACACCGACATCTTTGAAGCCGATATGCTTTAGTCCAATATATTGCGTAATATCAATTACTTCAAGGCAATCATCGATTGTCCTATCATCGCGAGTAAGCATGAAAATGAAGTCCAAGACGGCCTCCCAAAGCCTAAGCATGGACTTTTGACTAACAACATTTTCTGCGGTAATGTCAACAATAAGAATTTCCCAGAGACAGATTGATCGCCAAGAAGCGCGCCCCCTGAATCGGCCCGTTTGTGTGACCGACTTAGGCAAGCGCCAGCGACGTTGATTTGGGATTGGGGCTCCCTGGGCAAATCTGCAGGAGACGCACTGAGCGTGAAGGACATCTCGTGCGCGACCGGTACCGATGCAACCGCTAATGGCGACGACGTGATGACGCAGCCATCGAAGCCGGCTCGTCATGGCGGAGCCGCATCGGCTTGGCAGGATAAGATACGAGAAACACGGGCGAATGCCCTACTACAATCCAAGCCCCGGTCGATCTTACAAAAAATGGCCCGGCACAATTGTGCCGGGCCAGTTGGTGGCATCGGGAGGAAATGTCGTCTTGCCACCAGAGAGATCGACCTGCCTATCCGGTTCTTCCCCAGGATCGCCAACCCTAACGCGCACCCAATCGTAAAGATCGCCAGCGAAACCGACCGTCACAGTGATCGTCCAGAACGCGAGGTTAACGGGCGCCCTCAATTATACCGCCCGTCATGGCATCTTCTTTGGTACCGTCTTGGGTATGAATTCATAAATTAGCTCGATGCACTGTTCTCGATCCCGATGGGTGCCAAAATACAAGCAGAGCGGAATTGTTTTCCGCGAGGCCCTCATCTGTAGCGCGCGCCGCTCAGCGAGCACGAACGACATCAGATTATCGACAGGCGAGCCCTGGCAGAACATCGCGTCTCGTTGCATCCTTTGATACAACGCCTTGCATCGCTCTCGAAGGCCCACGGTCTAATCTCTCCTTGGAAGCAAAGGGATAGCTAAGGAGCTTTTGGCTAGTTTTCCGCGCGCGCCTGCATGATGGGGCCGAATAGCTTCCACTCGCCGCGTTGAAGGCGCATGAGCTGCAATTGCTCGAGGGGATAGAAATCCGTCGGGCTCGTATTGACCTTGATTCCAGGCAACAGGAGGCTCAGCTCGACATCCTTCATGCTCGCGGCCTGCTTCATCAAATTGGCTCGCGTGAGATTGTCACCGCACTGTTTGAGCACCTTGACGAGATTCTCGGAGATGAAATAGCCATAGATTGCCAAGCTATTGCTCTGGTCGCTGCCGGGAAGATACTTATCCATGAAAGCGGAATAGGCTCGCATGGCGGGATCATCCTTCCATTTTGAATCGTTGAAATCCTTCGCATACGACGCGGATATCACGCCCTCTGCATTATCAAGTCCTGCCGGCTTCATCACTGAGCCGACGGATGAGGAAACCTTGCTGACGATTTGAACGGGCTTCCAATTCATCTCCGCGATCTTCCTGATCGCTTGCGCTGCGGCTTTGGGCAGACTGAAATTGACGAATACGTCAGCGCCGGCTGATCTGATTTTCACGACGTGCGAGTCGATCGTCGGCTCCGCCAGCTCGTAAGAGATCTCAGCGACGATCATCGATTGCTTCGCGTTGAGGCCCTCCTTAAGCCCTTGTAGCAATTCCTTACCCACATCATCGTTTTGATAGAGAATTCCAACCTTGGCGTTTGGATGTTCGCTGAGGATGTAATCCGCAAAGATTCGTCCCTCGGTAAGGAAATTCGTCTGATGTCCCATGCTCCATGGGAAGCTTCTGTAGTCTCCGAATTTCGCACTCCCCGAGCTTACGAAGATTTGGGGTATCTGCTTGGTGTTCAGGTATTTCCGAACAGCTAAGCTGGGAGCCGTACCGAGGCCGCTGAAAATGGCCAATACTCCGTCGCTTTCGACGAGCTTTCGAGTTTGCTCGACGGTCTTCGGAGGGCTGTAGGCGTCGTCATAGGTGATGAAATTAATCTTGCGCCCGTTCACGCCGCCTTGCTCGTTGATCATCTGGAAGTAGGCTTCTTCAACTTTTCCGACGATCCCATAGGCCGACGCCGGACCGCTGTATGGATTGGTATTGCCAATCTTGATCTCTGTATCGGAGGCGCCCTCGTCGTAGACCCCGCCGGCCATCGCGGACGTTGTCACGGCCCACGCCGTCATTGCAGTCGCAAATGCGGACCAAAGTGTTCTCGCCATTGCTGTCCTCCTCAAAAGCTGCTTGCCCTCTCAGGCCGTTATGTCATCAATCTTCCGCTTTCGTTGCCGTGAGCTTTCAAGGGAGCGCGCGCCAAGTCATGCCAGTGCAACGCGCAAGGCAGTCAATTCCGCGATAAAGGGAGGAAAGCCGGGCTGACTAAAATTCGGACGTCAGCAGTTCATCTCGCGGCCACTGATGTGTGCCGCAAGCATCCTCTCTGTCGTTTCCTCATCAAACCCTAAAACTTTTTGATTGCGTTCAAGTTAGCTCGCACTTAATTAGTTGGTCAACTAAAAAATAACATCCTGCGGACCGGCGATCTGCACTTGCGCCGTCTATCGTAGATTCTGGGGTCGAGATTATGAGCGCTAGTGTCAATATCCGGCGTACCACCACGCGCGATATCCGCTCTCGGAAGCAGGGCGAAGTCATCGTTGCTTTAACCGCCTACACGACGCCGATAGCCAAGTTGCTCGACCCGCATTGCGATTTGCTGCTCGTCGGCGATTCACTCGGCATGGTGATGTACGGCATGGAAACAACGCTTGGCGTCACCTTGGATATGATGATCGCGCACGGTGCTGCTGTGATGCGAGGCGCGCGACGGGCATGCGTAATTGTTGATATGCCTTTCGGTTCATATCAGGAGAGCCCAGAGCAGGCGTTTCGCAACGCGGCGCGCATTATGGCTGAGACAGGCGCAAGCGGCATCAAAATCGAAGGTGGCACCGAGATGGCGGAAACCGTGGCCTTCCTGAGCCAGCGCGGCATTCCGGTTTTGGGCCATGTTGGACTTATGCCGCAATCCGTAAACGTCGCCGGAGGCTTTCGCGCTGCCGGAATTTCTGAGATCGAAGCAGCGCGCGTTTTGGCGGATGCACGTGCGATAGCCGACGCGAGCGCATTTGCGATTGTGATCGAAGGAACAGTAGAACCCGTCGTACGAGAAATCACCGAAGCTGTCGATGTGCCGACCATTGGTATTGGAGCTTCGCCCACGTGCAACGGCCAGATTCTCGTAACCGACGATCTATTGGGCCTTTTCAGCGATTTCACGCCGCGTTTCGTCAAGCGCTATGCAGAACTTGGAGACGATATTTCGAAAGCAGCCGCATCCTATGCTGCCGACGTCAAAGCCCGTCGGTTTCCGGAAGCGAAGCACTGCTTCCATCGGAAGGCCGTCACCTCGTAGCCAGTAGAGCCTGAGGGGCCGAACTTCGCTTTCGGCCCGCAGCCCGGCTCGATTTACAGGTCATCCCCCGGGTGCCCTCCGATTACCTCCAACGCAACCAGTCTGAAGTATGGTGAAGATGCAGGCCTCACGTCCGGCTTGAGCCTGAAGTGGCGATTACCGGCATATTGCATGTCACCGCGGATGGTCATCGGCCGCTTGCGCTGGCGCTCAAAATCATGCGGGCCTCCGAGGTTGAGGTCTCCGTAAACGTGAGAATCCAATTGACAAACAGCAACCTGAACTTGAATCATCCATTCACTACATGTTTTCTTGTAACCTTCAAATTGCGCGGCTTTTTGCGGTGATTTGAACACATGCATTTTCATTGGAGAATTCCATGCTTAGCGTGCACAAGGTTCGCCTCCTCGGGGCAACTGTCTTTTCGATCATTTCACTCACCTCTATTGCTGCGGCGCAGTCCTCACTGTCCGATGACCAGCGCAAGTCGCTCGCCGACGTTTACCGGCTTGACCCTGCTCGCGCGGCCAAGAGCCAGGCTACCCAGAAAGAACTCGATTTTCTCCTGGAGGCGCAGACCAAACGCACTGCGTTGCCAGGATCAACGCCCGATGCATACAAGCAATATCTCCAAAACGATCCGGGCATAAAGGCGATGAAATCCCAGGCTCCTGAATTGGGGGCCCTGCTGCTGTGGAATCTGCATTCCCTGGACATGACCGCCATTGACCACACATTGTTGGCAAGCCCCGACCAGAACGGCCATGAACAGTTTGGTCCGCACCGTACCAGCCGCGCCCTGGCTATGGTGCACCTTGCGATGTTCGAGGCGGTCAATGCCGTGTTCGACAAGTACGAGAGCTACCATGACCTCCAGGACAAAATCGTCGCAGAACTCAAGAAAACGTATCCCGACATAACGCGGGCGAAGCTCACGTCAACCTCTGTCCACGTCGACACCGCGATAACGCAAGCGGCGCATGACGTGATGATTGCCCTCTACCCGCGCAAAGCGGATTTTGCCGACCTCGCCCAATCATTTTCCTTCCAGAGTTTCGGCATTGGCACGGACCCGACCAAGTTCGATGCTATCCATAAGCTTGGCTACGACCTGGGGAAGGCCGCTGCCAAAGCGGTTCTCGATGACCGCGGATATGACGAGGCTGCTACGAAGAACACAAAGATCTCGACATTCAGCGACGGCTCGTCAGAGCCTGAGCCGAATGCCAGTCAGTTCCCCGCCGGCGACGCGACTCGCTGGCAGCCCGAGCCCTTCCATCCACTCAATGGCCTTGCTCTAGGTGGCAACTGGATGCATGTGCGGCCGTTCGTCATTCGTGCGGCCGACTCCTTCCGGCCAAGCAAGGAACCGAGCAAGACCTCCGCACAGTTCATCAATGCCTACAAGGACGTGAAAAAGAATGGCGGAGACTCGCGACCGAATCTTGCACCGCCACGCTATACGACGCCGACATCCCGCTCCAACGTCCAAACCGTGGTCGGAAATTTCTGGGCCTACGACGGCACCGCGCTTCTTTGCGCCCCACCCCGGCTCTACAACGAGGTCACAACCTCAATCGCGCTGCACGAAAAGCCGGTTAAGAAGGTCGCAGACATGGCGAGGCTCCTGGTCCTGGTGAACGTCGCAATGGCCGATGCCGGAATCTCAGCCTGGGACGCCAAGTACGCCTTTCGGCTTGCCCGCCCGATTACCTACATCCGTGCGGTCGCAGCAGACCGCAGCCAGGAAGGTGCCGCTGATCAACATTGGACTCCGCTCGGCGCTCCGGTCTCGAACGGTGCCACCGATGGCCGTAATCTGACCCCGCCATTCCCAGCGTTCCCCTCCGGCCACGCGGTGTTTGGTGGCGCGCTATTCCAGGCGTTGCGCGCATACTGGGGGACGAATGCCAGCAACGAGCGGTTTGATTTCATCTCGGACGAATACAACGGCCGTAACTACGGCCCAGGTGACACGACACCGCGCCCTCTGATCAGAAAGACATTTAAGTCGTTTGCCGATGCAGAGAAGGAGAACGGGCGGAGCCGCATCTACCTCGGCATCCATTGGCAGTTTGACGCTGATATTGGGATCGCAATGGGTAATCAGATTGCGACCCATGTTTACTACAACGCATTCCAGCCGAAGCAGATTCTCGCTGCGGCGAACAACGGTGGAACCTAAGCGCCCGCAAGGGTCAGCAGGCCACTCAGTCAGCGGATTGGGTTGATGGACGCTTGCGCAGCTATTAGCGCAGGAGCATTGCTATGCTCCTGCGCTACATTTTCCGGCTATTCGGATTATTGTGTGAATTTCCCGACCATCTTCGGATTGTCGAAAAACGAATAACTCATGAACATTGATCGCGGAGGAGGCCTGCGGCCGCCCTCCCTGCGCTGCCAGACGAGTTGCGAGCGCCGAGGGAACTCGTCCCGTTTCCCCGCGCCGACATCGAGGCCTGAGTTGTCTCACTCAATTGCACTTCGTGCCTCGCGCCAGGCGTCATTGATTCGTGCGAACCGGATCGACGAGCTCGACCTTGCGCATATCGCGGAGGAACTTGACGACGTGGGAAGCGAACTCTATCGCCGGCTTGAAAGCTCCTTCACGCTTCTGTTTGCCCACATGCTGAAATGGGATCACCAGCCCGAGCGTCGCTCCAGGCGTTGGGAGGCGACCATCCGGGAGCAGAGAAAGCGTGTCCTTAGATTGCTAGAGAAGAATCCTTCTCTGCGAGCGAAATTGGTCGAAGCCATGACCGAAGGTTACGAATACGGGCGGGACCGCGCCTCCGGAGAGACTGAGATGCCTCTGGAAAGCTTCCCTGAAAAGTCGCAATGCACTTGGTACAATGCCATTGAGCGCGAATTCCGTCTTGGCGAGCCTGACTTATCGAGCAGCAGTGGCCCCGGCAAGACCCGATAGAGGGTGCCGGCGGACGAGTCCGAGATGGTCAATCCTCGTTTCCGGATTCTACACGAAAATCCGAATAGCCCATTTTCCTTACGCGCAATAGCTGACGCAGGTGTCGGAGGGCGTTCGCACCAAGGCAGACCTGGGTTCGCGCTGCCCTTTCGCCTCCCCCAGGCCAACCCGCCTTGCCCCGGCCCTGCCGGGCTTGCGGCGCGCAAGAGGGCCAACTTCAGTGTGACGGTCGCCAACCAGTCCAACTTCCGTTGGCCGTGAACTAAACGCCTCGTTCGCCTCGCCGACCGCCCGTTCGGTCAGGCCCGCTGAATGGCTCGCCTGCTGCCCAATCTCATTGATCGACGAGACCAGCTCCTCGGCGGCCGAGGCTACCGTCTGCACACTTGTGGTCGAGCTCTTCTCTGCTTCCGCTGCGTGTGCCACTCGCTCGCCGGCCTTTGCCGATTTGTCGGTCATCGCACGAGCTCGCGCCTCCATAACTTGAGGGGCGCCGTTCAATTCATCTGCAACGTGCTTGACCTTCGACTCCAATGAACTAGCCAGCGCTAGCAGAGTCTGGCTCCGCTCGGCCTCTGCCCGGGCCTTGGCCTCTTCCTGTTCCAAGCGGCGCATCTCCAGCGTGTTACGCTTGAACACATGCACCGTCGCCGCCATGCGTCCTATTTCGTCGGTCCGCGCCATCTCCTTGATTTCCTCGTCGAGATGTCCGTCCGCCAGCCTGCGCATGCGGCTGGCGGACGAGTTCAGCGGCCGTGTGATCGATATGCTAATGGCGATAGTGATGAGCAGCGCGACCAGCAACGCAAGGCCGGTGATGAGCGCAGTACGAATCGCCTGTGTGCGGAACTCCTCATCTAAGTCGTCGATATAGACGGATGTCCCGAGGAACAGATCGAGCCCAGGCACGCCCTCGTAATACGCCATTTTGCGGACAGCGTCGGACTGTCCCGGCCGGGGCCAGAGATAAATGATGACGCCCTTGTCGTTCTTCTTCACGCCCTCGATCAATTCGGCGAAGATCTTTCGTCCGTCCGGGCTGGTCGTTCCAAGAAGATTCTTACCTTCGAGCTTCGTATTTCCGGCGTTCGAGATCGACACTCCGTCCATGCCGTAGGCATACGTGTAATCCATCGCCTCGCCGAAGCGGGCGACATGGAGCATGTCGCGAAGGGTGCTGACCGCCTGCTCGTGGCTGATCTGCCCGGCCTCGACCTGACCAGTTGCAGAGCCTGCCCCTTAGCGGCGTTGTTGACCGACCGGAGCACGGTGACCCGATCGTCCATGAGCTGTCGATAATCGTTTCGCAGGGTGACCCCACCAACCGAGATCTGCAGCAACGCCGAGGCCGCCACGGATTGTTAGGTGCGAATGGCAGGATTTCTCTTCAAGATAGAGTACCCGTCAGTATTTGCGATGATGCAGCGTGGCAGGTCGGCTCTGTTGGTCGTCGGCGAAACGATGCACTTTCTCCGCGATCTGCAGCAAAGTCACGCACCAGGCATCCGCATTGTTGACTAGGCGCTGGATGTCCGCCCGCTCCGGCACCATCGCTCCGAGCTGCGCGCAATACTGACGGACCTTTTCGACATCAATCCGAACACTGTCGAGGAGCCCATTGCGATGCTCCGACAGCTCTTCGAAATTGTCGCAGACCGCCTGCAATCGCGCGGCAGTAGCTTTCATGTCGGAAACTGGTATCGGCGCGATTTTGGCCACGTCATTCTCACTATGCATCGATCAGGCCGCGCGAACGGAGCCGAGGAAATTGCGGACCTCGGCGCGCAGGCTTTCCGCCTGCCTCGCCAGCTCCGTTGAGGCGGCCAGCACCTGAGCGGCTCCGGCGCCGGTCTGCTCGGCGATCCGAGCCACTCCGGAGATATTCGCGGTCACTTCGCCGGTGCCGGCCGACACTTGCGATAGCGAACCGACGATTGCCCCAGTGGCGGCGGTCTGCTGCTCGACTGCGGAAGCGATGGCTGAGGCCGCATCGTTGATCTGTCCGACGGTACCGGTGATGCCACCAATCGCCTGAGCCGCCTTGTCGGTCGAGGCCTGGATGGCAGCAATCTTCGCTGTGATTTCGGTGGTCGCTTTGGCCGTCTGGTCGGCAAGTTGCTTAACCTCGGCTGCGACCACGGCGAAGCCTCTTCCGGCCTCACCGGCGCGTGCTGCCTCGATCGTGGCGTTGAGAGCAAGTAGGTTTGTTTGCGCGGCCAATGTCGAGATCGTGTCCACGATATCGCCGATGCTGCCAGCAACCATGGTCAACTCGGAGACCAGGCCAGCAGTGCTCTCGGCCTCGCGCACGGCGGCTCCGGACATGTTGGCGGAGCGTTCGACCTGACGGCCAATCTCCTGCACTGCCGCACCTAATTCCCGTGCCGAGTCGACAACGACATTGACACTGGCCGCGGCCTCCTTCGCCGCCGCTGAGACGGAGGCCGATTGGCCCGAGGTCTCCTGTGCCGACGACGTGAGCTGCGCCGCCGTCGCCTGCATTTCGGTGGCCGCCGAGGAAACCATGTCGACGACCCCTCCGACAGCCTGCTCGAAGCTACCGGCGAGATCGAACATCGCCTGCCTGCGTTCGTTGGCAGCCTGGGCTTCCTGCTCTCGGTCACGTGCTGATGCCGCGATTCGAAGAGCGTTCTCCTCGAACGCGCGCGCCATGTCGCCCACCTCATCCGTGCGCTGTGTGCCGGACACTGTCGTGTCGGTGGCGCCGCGTGCGATCGCCTGCATCGCCACCGCCATGGCGCGGATCGGACGGGCAATCGTCAGCCAGGAAAACAGCGCGGAGCCTAACAAAGTGAGGACCGTCGCAACACCGAAAACCAATCCGATGATCGTGGCCCGGCTGATTGCGTCCGACGCGGCTTGGCGGGCCTCATCCGTAAAGTGCCGCGCATTGGTGAGCGATGCCGCGGTTGCCTTTTGCACCTGTTCGCGAATAGCCACGAGTTCGTTAATCTGCGTCGCCAAAACCGTTTCATCCACTTGCCTCTTTCCCTGCTCGAATCTGATTAAGGCCAGCACTTTCAACGCGGTATCACCGTACCTGCCGAGGCCGGTCTGGATATCCCTCAGCACGTCCGGCTTGAGCGCAATATTGATCGGAATGCTCAGCCCATCCTGGCCCGAGGTCATCGCCGACCTGATTGCGGCGGTCGCTGCCTGAACCTTTTCAGAGCTTTCGGCGAGTCTGGTATCGGTTAGCGCAAGTCGTATTTCCATGAGGGCATGGTCGGCGTTTTGGATGCCGTTAAGAATCGTCTGCTCGCGCCCGACGGCCGCAGTGGCTTCCGTGATGGTGAGGTTGCTAACCCATTGATTGGCGACCATCCCGAGAGCGAGTGCAATGCCCAACCCCGAAAACAGAGCGAGCTTCATCCCGATAGTCGTGCGCATCATTTTAGTCCCCAAGAAAATCATCGTGCATGATCACCGGGAGATTCGTGCCGGATCACCGCTCGTTAAGTGGCAACTTTTCATCGCAGCGGTCTAAAGTTTTGTTAGTGATCGCGTCGCTTGGTAGGCGCGCGGTCCACGATTTTTAACAAGTTTTGTCCAGCCAAGATGCTTTAGCGTTTCCGACGTGCACCAAAAAGCAAATTTCGTTCTCTGGTGAGACAGAGGCTGAGGTCTGCACCCGTGGCTACTCTCGGCGCCGAAGCCCGAGCTTCCACCCTCGCGGGCGTTCCACGCGGTTTCCCGCCCCATTTTGGCCGCTGGCCTCCATTGCGTGCCGCAATGGGTGTGTCAGGGAGGACGATCCGCCGCGTACGGCTGGCAATTGCACGCGGCTGCCGCCCCCGGAGGGTGAGTTGCGCTGCCTGGCCGTCGGTGCGTGGAACGAGTTCGATTGCTGGAAGGCACTAGTCATCTGGAATGCAAGTTCGTCACATAAAAGAAGCGCCGGGACCTCTTAAGGAGAGCGCTTGTGGCGAATGCAGGTATGAGAGGCCGCCGGCCGATCGCGCCGTTGGTGCTGAGTCAGCAGGAGCGGACGTACTTGGAGAGGCAAGTTCGTCGTCATCGTGTTGCCCGGTCGCTATCTGAGCGATGCCGCGCGATCCTGCGATGCGCGGATGGATTGCCAAGCAAGTCTGTGGCTGCCGAACTCGGCCTCCACGAACACACCGTTGGCAAGTGGCGTCGCCGATTTTTGAAGGATCGCTGTGATGGCCTCCTTGACGAGGCCCGCCCTGGCCGCCCTCGAACCATCAACGACGATCAGGTCACTGCGGTGATCGAGCGGACGTTGCGGACGACGCCTGCCGATGCGACGCACTGGTCGATCCGCTCGATGGCTGCGGAAACTGGCTTTTCCCACACCACCATCCGCCGAATGTGGGCGGCGTTCGGCTTGCAGCCACACCGTAGCCAGACATTCAAGCTGTCGAGCGATCCGCTGTTCGTCGATAAGGTACGCGACATCGTTGGCCTTTACCTATCCCCGCCGAACCGAGCCCTTGTCCTCAGCATCGATGAGAAGAGCCAGACTCAGGCGCTCGATCGCGAGCAGCCGGTCTTGCCGATGATGCCCGGCATACCGGAGCGTCGTACGCACAGTTACGTGCGGCATGGTACGACCTCGCTGTTTGCCGCACTCGATGTCGCCTCGGGGTTCGTCATCGGCAAATGCTACAAGCGCCACCGGGCAGTCGAGTTCTTGAAGTTTTTAAAAGAGATCGATGCTCAAGTTCCTGAAGGCCTCGATGTCCATATCGTCATGGACAACTACGCCACCCACAAGACACCCAGGATCAAAGCGTGGCTCGCCCGTCGGCCGCATTATCATGTCCACTTCACGCCGACTTCCGCGTCGTGGATCAATCAGGTCGAACGCTGGTTCGCTGAGCTAACCCGAAAGCAGATCCAGCGAGGTGTTCACACTTCCGTCAGGCAGCTCGAGGCCGACATCCGTACCTTCATCGACCTGCACAACAAAAATCCCAAACCCTTCAAATGGACCAAGTCCGCCGACCAGATTTTGGCTTCCGTCAAACGCTTCTGCCACAAAGCCCAGCAGACTTTATGTGGCGAACTTTAGATTCACGTGACTAGGTAGCGGCCAGACTTGTCGAGGGTCGCAAGGAGCTCCTCGTGACGCGCCGTCAGCACGACATTTCTGGTGGGCGCTGGCATCTATCCAGGTTATTCAAAGGAGGCCGCGTGGCATATTATGCCATAGCATCTCAATGAATGTTGGCGCGTACCCTCGACAAAGCCAGGGACCCGATGGCTGGTCACCGTAACCTTGGTCTGCACCTGGACCAACCGTCTCGATCTAGTCGGCCACGACGCCGTCCAACACGATATTCCGGATAGCGCATTATTCCTTGCTAGCCGAAGCAGGCGCCTCGATGAACGTGAGCAACTCACGCCCCTCCTGTGTGATCATCCAACCGCAATTCCGGCGTTCGACCAATCCCTGTGAAAAGATCGACAAGCCAGGTGCCCTCGCGCCCAATCGTTTTGTGCGGTCGGACCACTCCCTTCCGCTGGTCGCCAGGATCGCCATGTCTCGCTTAAGATCGTCCATGGTTGCGAAGCCGTCTGGATAGCTCGCTAGAATCTTGAGCACAGTCACTTGGAAATTCACGTCTCAGGCGCCCCGCCGCCCCAATCGTCGTATCTGCGCCTTCAACTTGCTGGGAACATTGTTCGTTTCAGTACATTCAAGCAAGCAATCAAATATACCGGAATTGGCCCCTTGCGTTGATCACTGGGGGCCCTAGCCCGCTTACAATCTTTTGTCCTGCTGGGTTGGCAGCGCAAATGTCACGTTATCGATCAGGCGGGTAGCACCGATGTATGCGGCGGCACAAAGTGCCGCGGGGCGGATGAGCGGGCTCTCCGCCGACTTGAGCGTATCGCTATCGACGAGTTCAAGATACTGCAGTCGATCGACCGTCTCGAGCTGCCGCTTGGCGATCGCCACGAGTTTCTCGACGTTGCGTTCTCCAGAACGAAACTCAGCCTCTGCAGCGAACAACCCGGCACTAATGGCAAGAGCCCGCCGGCGTTCCTCATCGCTAAGGTACCGATTGCGGCTGCTCATCGCTAGCCCATCGGGTTCGCGAATCGTTGGGACTGTGACGATTTTGATCGGAAGATTGAGATCGATGGCCATTCGCCGCACGACCGCGCACTGTTGAAAATCCTTCTGGCCGAAAAAGGCAACATCGGGCTGCACCATATTGAATAGCTTCGACACGACGGTGGCGACGCCGCGGAAGTGCCCGGGTCTGAATGCCCCGCACAAGGGGCTCGCAAGGTCCCCTGGTTCGACGAAGGTCTGGAATTGCGCTGGATAGACTTCTTCCGTGTCCGGCGCAAATAGGACATCGACGCCGGCCCCGCGACACAGTTTCTCGTCACGCAGAAAATCGCGCGGATAGATGCTGAGATCTTCGGTTGGTCCGAACTGCGTGGGGTTGACGAAAATGCTGACTACGGTGAGGTCGCATTCCAGCCGGCTTGCCTCGATCAGCGCTGCATGGCCGTCATGGAGATATCCCATAGTTGGTACTAAGCCGACGCGTTTGCCATTAATACGCTCCCGCGCGATCGCATAACGAAGATCGGCAGCGGTTGTGATGATTTCCATCGGAGCACTCGGTTCAGGTCGGAATTCGCTAGCGGTTGGTTCGTCGCCTAGGGATCGTTAAGACAATGGAGTTATTTGACAGCTGCACTCCTCGTTGAGCGACCATTGGCCGTCGTATACCGCCTAGGCTTCGTACGGAGTGAGCAAGAAAACTGTCAACCTGGCGGAAGAAAAAGAAATTTACGTCTCAAAAATGGTCGATAGACACGCGAAAATCACTCTTTGATTGCGCAATCACTAGGAATTTTCGCGGTCGCGCAATGTCGTTCCGTGAAGAAAGGGCGAAGCTCCGAACACTTGGTTCGTGCGATTTCCGGCGCGTGGAATCTGCATGAGGGAGCGCCCCGCACTGCGGTGCGAGGTTGCTCAACTCCAAGCGCCATCAGAGCGCCCACGTCCGGAAGTCGACGCTTCGTGATCGCCCCGTAGATGGTCGCACCGGCCGACCTATAGGCGGGCGTCTGCAACTCGGAAGATCGGACCGGCTAGAGGCACAACCGCCTAACGTGGCGACCGGGTCTCCCTGTTTTCGCCACGACGAGACGAGCTACTCGATGTCTCTGGCAGGGATCGATGGACAGGTCGTGCTCGATGAGTCCTGGAAAGGAACCTCGGCAGAGGACCGCGTTTCTGCCCTACGGACTTCTAGGTTGACGTCGCTCTGGTCCGATCTTTCGTGCGCAGCTCGCCGGCACCGAGACAACGCGCCAAGTACGGCGCAGTCCGGCTGTCGTGAGCGGAAACGATTTCGGACGGCATTCCCGAGGCCACGATCCGACCTCCCTCGACCCCGGCTCCCGGTCCGATGTCGATGACCCAATCGCTCTGGCTCACGATCGACATGTCGTGTTCCACCACGACGACGGTGTTGCCTGCATCGACGAGACCGTTCAACTGCTCGGTTAGCTTCTGCGTGTCGGACGGATGAAGGCCCGTCGTAGGTTCGTCGAGGACGTACAGCGTACTACCCTTTTGCGGTCTTTGCAGTTCGGTCGCCAACTTGATCCGCTGGGCTTCTCCACCCGACAGTTCGGTCGCGGACTGGCCAAGCCGAATGTATCCCAGCCCTACCTGCCTCAGGACTCCGAGATATCGCCGCAGGATGTCGTCATCCGAAAAGAAGTCGAATGCTTCATCGACGTTCATGCCCAGCACGTCCGCGATTGATTTCCCCTCCATCTTTATCTCAAGAGTCTTCTCGTTGTATCGGGCTCCCTTGCAGGTGGGACAGGGCGCATAGACGCTCGGCAGGAACAGCAATTCGACCGAGACAAAACCCTCGCCTTCACATGTCGCACAACGACCTTTCGCGACGTTGAACGAGAACCGTCCCGCATCGTACCGGCGTGACCGCGCTTGGGCCGTAGCGGCGAACAGCTTCCGGACGTGATCGAACAATCCGGTGTAGGTCGCGAGGTTTGAACGGGGCGTCCTGCCTATAGCCTTCTGATCGACGACGACGAGGCGCTTGATGCCATCAAGCCCTTCAACGATTTCGCCACCGAGCGTCCGAATGGCTTCACCGGCATCTTCACCGTCCTGCTCCGGAAACTGAAGTCGCTGGCCCAGACCGTCGGCGAGCGCCTCGACCAGGAATTGGCTGATCAACGTTGACTTTCCGGATCCCGATATTCCTGTGACGCTCGTGAAGACGCCGAGCGGAATATCGACGTCGAGCCCGTCGAGGTTGTTGCGCGTGACGCCGCGCAGACGGAGCCACGTCTTGGCGCGGCGGGCGGGCTTCCGGGGCGGACCGGTCTCCGCGAAGAGATACTGCCGCGTTCTTGATGCTTCGATGTGCGACAGGCCGTCCGGAGGCCCACTGTAAAGAATTTTGCCGCCCTGCTCGCCCGCGCCCGGTCCCACATCCACGATCCAATCGGCACGTCGGACGACGTCGAGCTCATGCTCCACTACGAAAAGCGAGTTGCCGGCGTCCTTGAGCCGATCGAAGGCGCGCAGGAGCGCTTCCGTGTCAGCCGGGTGAAGCCCCGCGGAAGGTTCGTCAAGCACGTAGACGACGCCGAACAGATTAGAGCGGGCCTGTGTCGCAAGTCGAAGCCGCTGCAGCTCACCAGGCGATAACGAGGGTGTGCTGCGTTCCAAGGTCAGGTATCCCAAGCCCAGGTCGAGAAGGACCGAAAGACGACCTAGCAGGTCCTCGACGATCCTTCGTACCACGACGGCCTTTTCCGGATGCAGTTCGTCGTGCTCCGAACGCGGCTCCTGCCCGGCGTATGGTGCGGCCAGCGCGTTGAGATCCTTGAGCGTGAGCCGCGACATGTCGGCGATGTCGAGGCCAGCGAATTTGACGGCGAGCGCCTCAGTCTTCAGGCGTTTGCCCTGGCATTGTGGACAGTCCCTGCCGATCATGAATTGGGACACGCGGCGCTTCATGAGCGCGCTCTGCGTATTCGCGAAGGTCTGGAGCACGTGCTTTCTCGCACTGGTGAACGTGCCCTGGTAGCTGGGTTCCTCCTTTCTCTTCAGCGCTCGTCGGGTCTCGGCCGGCGTATAGCCAGCATATACCGGAACGGTTGGCTGTTCTTCGGTGAACAGGATCCATTTCCGGTCCTCCTGCGGTAGATCGCGCCAAGGCTTGTCAACATCGTAGCCGAGTGTGACGAGGATATCGCGCAGATTCTGACCGCCCCACGCCGTCGGCCAAGCTGCGATTGCCCGTTCACGGATCGTCAAACTGTCATCCGGAACCATCGACTCCTCGGTCACTTCGTGGATGCGCCCGACCCCATGACACTCAGGACAAGCACCTTCGACCGTATTAGGCGAAAACGACTCGGCATGGAGAAGCGCCTGGCCGTCCGGATAGTCTCCGGCGCGCGAGTATAGCATTCGCAATAAGTTCGACAGGGTCGTGACGCTGCCTACCGAAGACCTCGTCGTCGGCGAGCCTCGTTGCTGCTGAAGCGCGATCGCGGGCGGCAAGCCATCAATCGCGTCGACCTGCGGCACGCCCATCTGATGGAATAGGCGCCTCGCATAGGGAGATACCGATTCCAGGTAGCGGCGCTGTGCCTCGGCGTACAGCGTCCCGAACGCAAGCGACGACTTACCCGATCCCGAAATGCCGGTAAAGACGACAAGCGCATCCCGAGGGATCTCCAGCGAGACGTCCTTCAGATTGTGCTCTCTGGCGCCCCGTACGCAGACGAAATTTGCGGCCGCTGGTTCGGTCGAACCTGAACCACGACCCGTCGTTTTAACCATTCCATTCTCCAAGGCGGCGAGATCCGGACCAATCGCTTCGGCTCGAAGCAGACCGCCGATGGCCTAGAGTTGCTCTTGCCGTTTCCTGGGGCTGCCGTCCAGGCTCGTTCCAACCACCGGTCGATTGTTCCGCTCCACCGTGGCGGAGCGACAAATCGCCCTGGATAGCCAGTCATGGACATCGAGCGAACCATGGAGTTCGATCGAGAGATCTCCCGCAAATTCGCGCCAGGCGGCGAGATTGCGGCGCGGAACGCCTATGACGACCGAAACGGCGTCATAGACTGCTTGAGCAATCAGTTCGCGCATTCCCGCGCGCTCGACTTCGACCTTGCCGAACTTGTTCAGCACCAGGAGTTTCGGGCCCTGGGAGAGATCCTGCCCGATCTGCGCCACCACTTGGAGCATGGCGTTCTCGTTCAGCTGGCATCCCTTGGATCTTCGCCCCCGATCCGCGAAGATCGATGTCTGCTCTCGGGTGGCGAGATTCACCAGGAGCATGTCGCAGCGGTGGCCGGTACTGCCCAACCGACGCTGGACTATTCCGGCCAGGGCGACACCGGATGAACGGCAACGAACGACCACCTCCATGAAGACATTGTCCGGATAGGCGCCTTCGTCGTATACGACGGCCGCGAGCGTACGGCACGGGTTCGTGATCGTGTCCATCAGCCGCCCGTGACCGACATGTGGCGGCTCAACGCAGGTGACTGTCCCCGCCGCTCGATGACGAAATCGTGACCGAGCGGCTTTTGCCGCATCGCGCCGTCGATGGCATCGTTCAGCATTTCGTCGGACGAAGACGTGCGGAGCGCCTTCCGCAGATCGACCCTGTCATCCTGCCCCAGACACGTGTGAAGCGTTCCGTCGCACGAGATCCGGACACGATTGCAGGTCTGGCAGAAGTTGTGGGTCAGCGGAGTGATGAACCCCAGGCGGCCGCCGGTCTCCGTGACCCGGACGTATCTGGCCGGCCCCCCCGTAGTATCGGCCAAATCGACGAGCGTGTACCGCTTTTCGAACTGCGACCGGACACGTGACAACGGTACGTACCGGTCCGTCCTGTCTTCGCCCGTATCTCCCAGCGGCATGGTTTCGATGAGGGTGATGTCCATCCCCCTCGCGTGAGACCACTCGACCAGTTCCTCGAACACTTCCTCGTTGAGATCCCTCAACGCGACGGTGTTGATCTTCACCTTGAGACCAGCCGCGCGCGCGGCGGCGATGCCCTCCAGTACGACGGCCAGATCTCCGCCGCGAGTTATTTTCCGGAAGGCTGTGGCGTCCAGCGTGTCGAGCGATACGTTGATCCGCCGAATGCCGAATGCGGCGAGGTCCGCGGCGTATCTGGAAAGTTGCGTCCCATTGGTTGTGAGCGTCAGTTCCTGAAGGTCACCCGAGCCGAGGTGACGAGCCACACTTCGTACGAGATCGAGGAAGCCGCGACGCATCAGCGGTTCGCCGCCGGTCAGACGCAATTTCCGTACGCCGCGCGCGATGAAAGCCGAGCAAACCCGGTCCAACTCGTCGAGGGTCAGCAGATCTTTCCTGGGAAGGAATGTCATCTCCGGTGACATGCAGTAGACACAACGGAGATCGCAGCGGTCCGTCACCGACACCCTCAAATAGGTAACGACGCGAGAGAAGCCATCGACGAGCGGTCGATTGGCAGCAGGGACGAACGGTATGTTCACGCGACGGACCCTCGTGGAAGTCGACCTGTGCGGGGGCATCCCGATACGATGCCCCCGTCCTTTGAGCGATCGCTTACTTCAGATTGATGGTGAAATGCTTGAAAACTTCCTTCTCGATCTTCCAGGTGCCGACGAAACCCTTCTCGACCACGAAGGCATCGCCGGCCTTGACCGTCACCGGCTCCCCGCCTTCCGGCGTAATGACAATCTGACCTTCGATCATGTGGACGAATTCAGGAGCGGCATAGGTCGCGTGGTAGGTGCCCGGAGTGGCGCCCCACCAGCCTGAAATCGAAGAGCCGTCGTCGGCGGTGTATTCGATCCAGGTCTTCATTGTCGGATTGCCGTCGACTTTCTTCCACCCGTCCAGATCCGTCTCGATCGGGGTCGCAGCCTTGACGCCGAATTTTGATACTTTCTTGTTTGCCACGCGAAACGTCCTCTCAGTGATTTGCGCGCCGATGCCGGCGAGTTTTGCAATTGCAGGGCCGCAGCCACAACGAAGCCGCCGGGCTGGCCCGCCGCTTATTTCCAATTCTGGGTGGCCGGCGAGCAGGGCCAGCCACCGAACGATTCATGGTGCCAGCCTGAAACGCACCGTCTAGGTTTTGCAGGCTGGATCGTGTCGTGGGGTAACGCTCATTCAGGCGACCGAAACCACCTCAAGCATCTCCGCGATGCGCGTGAATTTTTCGCGCGGTTTGCCAGCCCTCCGCCCCACGGCGCACTCGGCAGCGTCTATCTTCAGCCAGTCCGGCAATCCGATGATGCGAGCGCTCCGACCATGAATCGTCTCCGAAAGCGCGGTTCGTCCCTGCGGCGACTTCGCCTCGCGGTTCGAAAAGTCTTCCATTATCTGCTGCACAGTTTCGATGCTGTCGGCTCGGTTGGTGCCGATGATCCCCGTCGGTCCGCGCTTGAGCCAACCGGTCACGTATAATCCATCAACGGTGATACCGTCGGATTCCACGCGTCCCTTACGGTTCGGGACGACGCCGCGACGCGAGTCGAAGGGCAGACGTTCCAAAGGTTGGCCGCGATAACCGATGCTGCCGAAGACGAGGCCACATTCGATCGGCAGAAGGTCATCCGTCGGATCAGCGGTCTGGTCGAACGGGCCACCGCGCAGCGAGTTCTTCCGGAACACGAACCGATCGACCTTGCCCGCCTCACCCTCGAGACGTTCGGGACTGAGACAGAAATGAAAGATGAGCCGACGCGACGTTCTCGCACCTTCGGCCTCGCACAGCCCGCGGAAGAACTGGACGTTCTGAAGGGCGTTCAGGTTCGACTTCTCGCTGATTTCCACCTCGCAAGCCGGCCCGAGCCGTATCGCGTTGCCATCGACGACCGATTCGCACCCCGGTATCGTTCCCAACCCGCGCAGTTCACGTGTGGTGAATTTCGCTTGGGCCGGGCCCCGCCTTCCGACCAGGTGGACCTCGCGAACTTTGCTCTTTGCGAGCGCGTCCAGCGCGTGCGCCGCGATGTCGGTCCGACGGAGATCGTCGGGCGGCTGCAGCAGGATGCGCGCGACGTCGGCCGCCACATTGCCATGACCCACGACGACCGCGGTTTCCTGGCCGAGGTCGAACGTGCGATCGCGGAAGTCTGGGTGGCCGTTGTACCATCCCACGAATTCGGTCGCGGAATGGCTGTTTGTCAACCCTTCGCCGGCGATACTCATCTTGCGATCCGCACAGGCTCCGTAGGCCAGCACGACCCCGTCATAGGCTTTCAAGAGGGCGTCGATCGGCACGTCGGTGCCGACACTGACGTTGCCGAGAAAATGGAAGCGTTCGGACCGCATGATCTTGTCGAAGACGAGCGTGACCTGCTTCAGCTTGAGATGGTCCGGCGCGACGCCGCTACGGACCAGCCCGTACGGAGTCGGCAAACGTTCGAACATGTCGATCACGATGTCTTCCGAGGCGTTCAGAAGAGCCTCGGCGGCGTAGAAGCCGCTCGGCCCGCTTCCGACGACGGCGACGTGCCTGGTCATGCGCATACCCCCCGTGGTGCTTCAGAAGCCGAGTTCGGATTGACGGGCTTCGGCCGACGGCAAAGGAGACCGTTTGACCGAAATCACCGGAAAGGCGCGCGAACGCAGTTTGTTCAAATCGAGCAATTCCCGCTCTTCGTCCGGATCGAAGACTTCGTGAATGGCCTGCACCGGACAGGGCGGGACGCAGGCGCCACAATCGATGCAGGTGTCCGGATCGATGTAGCTGCGCTCATCATCGGCATGAAAAGCCTGGACCGGGCAATGCTCCACGCAATCCGTGAAGAGACATCGACTGCAACTGTCCGTTACGACGTGTGGCATAAACTTTACTCCCCCAACCTTGTCAGAAGACGATAATTGTCGACCGGTTGCCCGGTCGACAATCTGCAGTCTCACGAGATGCTCTCGACCTGGACGCGGTTGTCCGAGTATACGCCGGCCTGCCCGAGATTGGCGTGACGGGGCGCAGTGGTCGAATTGACAGCGGTGCCGGTTCGATTCAGGCTAGGCCAGTGTCCGACGTTCGTGACGATCAACCCGGCCCCGACGTCGTCGGTGAGATCGGCCTTGGCTTCGAACGTGCCGCGATCGTTGAAGACCCGCACGTAGCTGCCTTGGGCGATCGATCGCCTTGCCGCGTCGGTCGGGTTGATCATGATCCGTTGTTCGCCCTGCCGCTTCATCTGCGGGTTCTCGTTGCCGTATTGCGTATTCAGGAAGGCATGCGGTTTCGGAGAGACCAGGTTCAACGGGAATTGATCCGACATGCCGTCTCCTTCAATATTGGCTTCATGCGGAGGGATGTAGTTCGGGACCGGGTCGACGTAGCCTCCCACTTGCATCTCGGTATAGCCGGATCGCCATACGTCCAGCACCATGTTGCCGCCTTCGGCCATGCTCGATTTGAATTCGCACTTGCCTGACGGGGTCTTGAAGTTGCCCTGCGCATGGGGAGCACGGACGTCCGGCGTGCCGACGTTCAGACGCTTCCAGCCATCCTTCTTCAGGACATCCAGGGTGATGCCTTCGAGCGCCGGCGAATTCCAATCGTAGGAGAGCGTCAGCCACTCGTCATCCGTGAGGTCCCAATACTCGTCATCAAATCCCATCGTCTTCGCCAGCTTGCGGAAAAGATCGATATTCGCGACGCATTCGCCGGGCGCAGGAATCGCCGGCTGGTTGAGCATGATGTACAAATGCCCCCAGGTTACCATGATGTCGTACTGTTCGGCCTGCATGGTGGATGGCAGCAGGATATCGGCGTATTTGGCGGTGTCGGTCAGGAAGAGTTCGCTGCAGACTGTGAAGAGGTCTTCCCGAAGAAGTCCTCTGACCAATTCGCCGGAATTCGGCGCCTGCGAGACCGGATTGGAGTTGTAGACGAAGACAGATTTGATAGGCGGGTCCAGCTTCGTCTTGCCGGTCAGCGCCGGCCCGAGATCGAGCTCGTTGATGACGCGCGTTCCCGGCTTGATCCAATCAGGCCTCGAAACGTGCGCGACGCTCATCGGAAATTCGTAGATGGGCATCTCGACGGCTCCGCCGCCGACGTGACGCCAAGCGCCGATCAGCGCAGGAAGACACGTGATCGCTCGAACCGCGTCTCCGCCGCCGGGGCAGCGCTCGACGGCGACGCCCTCCCGGATGGCCGCAGGTGGTGTCGTCGCATATTCGCGGGCGAGAGTGATGATGTCTGCGGCCGGGATTCCCGTGATCTCCGAAACCTTTTCGACGGGGAATTCAGCTGCCCGGGCCTTCAGCTCTTCGTAGCCGAGCGTATACTTCTCGACATAGTCGTAATCGACGAGGCCTTCCTGGATGATGATGTTCATCATGCCGAGCGCCAGAGCGGCGTCCGTGCCCGGCTTGATCGCGATGTGCCAGTCGGCCTGCTTTGCCGTCCGGGACTTGAAGGGATCGATGACAACGACCTTCGCGCCCTTACTTCTGGCTTCGAGCACGAATGGCCATGCGTGCAGGTTTGTGGAGACCATGTTCATGCCCCACACGATAATGTACTTCGCGTAGGCGAGGCTCTCGACGTCGAGCCCCCCTGTCGGCCCGACCGTCATGACCCAAGCCGTGGAAGATCCGGATTCGCAATACGTCTTCTCCGCGACGGTCGAACCCAAGCGGTTGAAGAACGCGTCGCCGGCCGTAAGACCGTTCGCCGTGCCCTGGTTGCCCAGATAGGCATGTGGCATGATCGCCGTGCTTCCGTACTGATCGATGATCTCCGTCCACTTGCTCTTGATGGTGGACAGAGCCTCTTCCCAGCTGATGCGCTCATATTGACCTGAGCCTTTCGGTCCCGTCCGCTTCATCGGATAGAGAAGGCGGTCCGGGTTGTAATGATGCTTGGCGAAATCCTTGAGCTTCACGCACAGGCCACCGCGCGTCATCGGATGGTCCGGATCGCCCGTCACTTCGACCAGCTTGTCGTCCTTGACGTGGTAGATGAAGGCGCAGGTATCGGGGCAGTCCTGCGGGCATGCACCGCGGATGGTTTTCGTGTTGGCTTGAACGGACATGGCGACACTCCTATCGGCAAGAGTCAGGCCCGGACTTCATCGAGTTGAGGGGACGTATTCCCCATCGTCCGCGCGATGGAGCCGCCACATTCAACAGCGAGAAATGCGAAATGTAGGGCCAGCCAATGACATGGACGTAGCGCCAGTGATATTTTCACGGATCGCGTTTTTTGGTGCCGAATGGAGCGGCTTTCGGTGCCCGTTGATGCGGCAAATTGCTATAAAAGATAGCTCGCCCTGCCGCGGTGCGCGGTCAGCGCGTGCCGGACAGGGCGCCCGCGATGCGGGTGAAGCCATCGTCGATCTGAGTCGGCGTCAGGTGGACGTAACCCAACAGAACCTTCCGCTCGTGATCGGGAAGCATTCCTTCGTGCAGCACCGCTGCCGATCGCAACCCGTGAACACCTACTCCGACGCCTCTTGCGATCGCCTGGAGCTCTGCGGCGGGAGGCAACGGATCCGGTAGGCTCCAAAGCATGTGGGTGCCGGCGGCGTCGCCCGTCAGCCTTGCCTCACCGAAATGCCTCTCGATGGAAGATCTCACTTCGTCGCGGCGGTCGCGATATGTGTTCCGGAGGCGCTTCAGGTGGCTCGTCAAGCTCCCGTTCTTCATGAACTGCGCGAGCGTCGCCTGTTCGAGCCATGGGGAGCCGTTGTCGATCAGCGCCTTCAGGGTTCTCGTCACATTCAAAAGATCACGTGGAACGATCATATAGCCGAGGCGCAATCCCGGACCGATTGAACGGGAGAACGAATTGAGGTAGATAACGCAACCATTACGGTCGAGCGATTGCAAAGAGGGGAGCAGGGTTCCCTCGTAGCGAAAATCGGAATCGTAATCGACCTCCAGGATGTAAGCGCCGGTCTTGGCGGCCCATCGCAAAAGCGCCAGTCGTCTTTCGAGCGACATGGTGCCGCCCGTCGGAAACTGATGCGACGGCGTCACGTAGACGAGCTTCACCCGATGGTCGGGCAGTCGCTCCACGTCGATCCCATTATCGTCGACAGGCACAGGAATGACTCTGCCGCCGTATGTCTCGAAGAGGAAGGCTGCGCCGCGATAGCACGGAGCTTCCATCACCACCGGCGTGTTGACGCCCACCATCAGGTGCGCCGCGAGGTTTATGCCCTGCTGGAATCCGCCCACAATGACGACGTTATCGGCCGTGACGGACATGCCGCGCGATGGACCGAGGTAGTTCGCGATGAGATCCCGCAATTCGAGAATTCCAGCGGGATCATTGTACTGGCTGATGCGTTCCGATGCGCCGCCCAAACACTCGAGGAGAAGCCGTCGCCACGTCTTGTCCGGAAAGGAGTGCGGGTCGGAGCGCCCGAAGCGGAAGTCGGTGCGAATTTGGACATCGGGGGGCGCATAAAGTCCCGGCAGGCCTCGGGCGCCATACGGAAGCGGCAAGTTGATCGAGGACATCATGTCCGATTTTTCGATAATCTTCCTTGCACCCGTGGACATGGCGTCCTCGGGCACCGAGCCGCGAACGAACGTGCCCCTCTGCGGCGCCGTGTGGATGTATCCATCGGCGATCAGCTTTTCGTACGCTTCGGTGACGGTATTCCGGGACACCCCCAGTTGCTTGCTCAGGTCCCGCGAGCTCGGAAGGATGCCGCCGGATTTCAGACGACCAGCACGGATGTGATCGACGAGCTGCTCGTAGATCTGCATCTGCAGGCTGGTCTTGCTATTAGAATCTAGATGAATGGCGATATGCATCTCAAATCTTGACTGGCTCTGTTCCGATTTCTCGGGTTCTCCGACCGTCGGTTGATGACAGGCTTCTGCCGGGATCTTCGAAGGAGAAGACTGGTTCGTCGCGTGATCCGGCCCGATGCCCGGCAACACTGCCGCAAGATAGCCGAGCTAGGACTGAAAGGCATGCCTGCCCCGGCCGGCCGCTGAGCGAAGGTGCCAGTGGCCGGCCGGCTCCAATGAGCCGAAGTCAAGCTTGTGGTACCTAGACGACGGCTAGGCAGCCTTCGCTTTCGCCACATGCGTCGCTATCGCATCCATCAATTCCGGCGACAGGCTGTCGTAGGGGGTCAGCTCAGTTCTGCGAGGCGCTGTCGGATGGCCCCATTTCCTCGGGCTCGGCTCCGGATTCGATCACCGACGACACGAGGGCCGCGAACCCGGGAGTCGCTGCGCCATCCTCCTGAAATAGTTCGGGGTGGATCAAATCAAGCCCATGGAATGGATGCGCCTTATTCTCAATCCGTCAAGACATGTGCGTGCCGCAAGTTCCGCATGCGTGGCGTTGGATGGCCTTTGAGGCATCAACCACGTGAAGCTTCTCGCCCTTTTCCAGAACACTCACGTTCTCGCCGGGAACCACCGCGACTACCGAAACGATCGCACTAGCGGGCTTCCAGCATTGGGTACAGCCGCAAGCGCGGTTGTGCGCCACTTCGCCTTTGATGCCGATCTTGACCGGCTTTTTCGTTCACTTGCAGACGAGCGTTCCGCAGGAGAACGCGCCTGAACCCTTCGCCGCTATCGATCGCTGGATGGAGACGAACGGCCATTTGCCTGGCATCCTTCTTTTGAATTCAACGTGCCGCTCTGCTTAGAACACGACCACCGAGCGGATAGACTTGCCCTCGTGCATCAGGTCGAAACCTTTGTTGATTTCCTCGAACGTCAGCACATGGGTGATCATCGGGTCGATCTGGATCTTGCCGTCCATGTACCAATCGACGATCTTCGGCACGTCCGTTCGGCCGCGCGCGCCGCCGAACGCCGAGCCCTGCCAGACCCGCCCCGTGACAAGCTGGAACGGCCTGGTAGAGATCTCCTTGCCAGCTTCCGCCACACCTATCACAACCGAAACGCCCCAACCGCGATGGCAGGCTTCCAGGGCTTGCCGCATCACGGTGGTATTGCCGGTACAGTCGAAGGTGTAGTCGGCTCCACCATCGGTCAGACCGACCAAGAGCTGCACGATGTCGCCGCCGATCTTCTTCGGGTTGACGAAATGAGTCATGCCGAAGCGGCGGCCCCACTCCTCCTTGGAGTCGTTAACATCGACGCCGACGATCTTGTCGGCACCGACCATTCGCGCGCCTTGAATTACGTTCAACCCGATGCCGCCGAGCCCGAACACCACGACGTTGGAGCCCGGCGTGACCTTCGCTGTGTTGACGACGGCGCCGACGCCGGTGGTGACGCCGCAGCCGATGTAGCAGCTCTTGTCGAACGGGGCGTCCTCGCGGATCTTCGCGACTGCGATCTCCGGGAGTACCGTGAAATTCGAGAAGGTCGAGCAGCCCATATAGTGGAAGATTGGTTGGCCCTTGTAGCTGAAGCGCGAAGTGCCGTCGGGCATCAGGCCTTTGCCCTGGGTCGAGCGGATCGCAGTGCAGAGATTGGTCTTCCGGCTCAGGCAGCTTTTGCATTGCCGGCATTCTGGCGTGTAGAGCGGGATCACGTGGTCGCCCGGCTTCACAGACAGGACGCCCGGCCCCACCTCCCGCACGATGCCGGCGCCCTCGTGGCCGAGCACCAACGGGAAAATGCCCTCACTGTCGAAACCATCGAGCGTGTAGGCGTCGGTGTGGCAGATTCCGGTAGCCTTGATCTCGACCAGAACCTCGCCGGCCTTCGGGCCCTCGAGGTCGATCTCCATGATTTCGAGTGGCTTTCTAGCCTCAAGCGCAACAGCAGCCCGCGTCTTCATCCATTTGGTCTCCATTCACGCAGAGAAACTACTGGCTTGACGACATGGTGATAATCCCGCCTCTGTTGAAAACAGTTTTGCCTATTCGCAAAGATGGGGACCGGATGCAGCAATGGGAAGGCCTTGAAACCTTGGTCGCGGTGGCCGAAGCTGGCAATTTTACGCGCGCCGCAAGCCGCTTGGGGATCTCGATTTCCCAAGTCAGCCGCGAGATCAATCGGCTCGAGGAACGGCTCGGAACGCAGTTGGTGACGCGCAATACCAGACGGGTCGCGCTGACGGAGAACGGTCGTCTTTTCGAGCGGCGTTGCCGCCAGCTCATCGACGACCGCGAAGCTGCCTTCGATTCCATCAGGTCCGGCAAGAATGCGATCAAGGGCCTAATCCGCTTGACCTGTGCCGTCGCCTACGGCGAGCGGACGATCACGCCGCTTATCGGACGGTTCGTCGCGGCCCATCCGGAGATCCGTGTCGAGATCGAGCTTACGAACCGCGTACTCGACCTTGTCGCCGAAGGTATGGACATCGGCGTCAGGATCGGAGCCATAACCGACAACCGGCTCGACCGCGTCGAGCTCGGCTCGAGATCGCTCCACCTAAGCGCAGCGCCCAGCTACCTTGAACGTTGCGGCATTCCTGCGAACTCATCCGATCTCAGAGAGCATGCGTGCCTGCTCGGTGCGACCCCCTACTGGCAATTCAAGACGGCCGGTAAGGATAATCAGATGACCCCGGCGGGACGGTGGCGTTGCAACAGCGGATTCGCCGTACTCGATGCGGCGGTCCAGGGATTAGGGATCTGCCAACTTCCGGATTTCTACGTACAGGACCACTTGCGCGACGGAACGCTCATCGAACTGCTGGCCGACGAACGACCGTCCGACCAGTCGATCTGGGCGGTCTTTCCGAAGCGCTCGCCAATGCCATCCAGGACCACCGCGCTGATCGAGTTTCTTCGGGCAAATGTTCCTAACTCGTTGAAGATTTCATAGAGAGAGGCTTCGAGTATCTCGCCGCGTCGAGAGGGGTAGTCGTCGTGTTGACAGCAAACGACCGGGCGCGGATCCAAGCAAGTTGCTCCGCTATTTTGCGTGGGCGACTCATTCAGCTGACCCAAAAGCCCTACCAGGGCAAACTCCGCGGCATACTTGCGGCGCCGTATTCTTGCTTCCACTCTTCAAATAGGGGGCGCAGCTCATCTGGCAGTTCTTCCTCAAAGGCGTCATCCATCTTGAACTGTGGCATCCAATCCCTGATCACCGTCAACAGGGCCTCACCTTGTTTGGCATCTTTCGGTCGCTTGAGGGAGTTGCGCTTCTCCTGACGCGACATCCAGAGTTTCTGAAGCGCAAACCACCGGGGATCTGGTGCCACGATCCTCGCCGGGCTTCCATCTCGTCCAACCACGACATGGCTGACGAACCTTCCGCGCAGCAGCCATTCCTGTTCGTCAAGCGGGACAGGCTTCGGCTGGTCCCTCTTGCCCATGGTGCCGACCTTTGAGGGAGCCACCAGCAATTCTACTTCATAAGCCTTCGAATTTCGCGCCTGAAACGGCCGTTCGGTGTTGACGGTATAAGTCCGGTCGACGGACTTCAGCATCGCCCATACGGGATTGTCTCGCTCTTCCTGTTCGTTTGCCATCCACGCGAGATCGAAGTCGTTGGTTTCCGATGGTGCATTCACGATGCGCCCCCCAGCCTCGACAAAGTAGGCCGGAACAGCGTTCGTGCCGACGACCAACAGGTGCGTCCCCAGCAGCGCACGCCGGTCGGCTTCCCGCAGAATTTCCGCCGCCTCGGATGGGATCAACGGCAGCCGTAGCGCGCGATACAATCGGCACGTATCGACGAGCCGCGCTCGGGTTTCGTCTCGACGGCGGCTTAGCTCCGTCTTCCGGGAATGGTAAGCGTCGAACTTCGTTTCATTCTCGGTCGACCGCGGTCCTAGGCTCTTCGCGTTTCCGGTTCGGTCTAGCACCTGGTACAGATAATCCTTTTCGGAGACAGTCTTCCATTTCAAATTGTAGGGCAGAGTTGCGATGGCCCGCTCGGCCTCGATCCACACCTCGTATTGCTGTTCGAGGTTAACGAGCACCCGAATTTTCTCGTCCGTGAATTGGATGAGTTCCGCAGTCATAACGGCATTATCCCGCAATTCTAGAAAGGTGTAATATGCGGGATAATATACGATATTTCAATATATTAAGCAGTCGATCGCGATGAAAAGAGGATGCCCACGCATACTAAGCCGGTTGAAAGTCCTCGATCCGGAAGGGTCCGATAGCTCGTCGCGGCCTCGACGTGCGGGCAAAGATTAAGGACCTCCTCCGGTCTTCGATGAAGGGTGGCGCGACGGCCTGCGGAAGAATCTCGCGTTGTCCGGGAGGAGGTCCACCGGGCCATCAAAGCGGCGAAGCTTGGCGTTCGCCGCCCGCATCCGAGGCTCGCCTCGGACCCCGGAGGCCGCCTTGCTGGCGGCATTGCGGTGCGACGGCCTGGTCGGCGCCGGCGACCCGGGCTCATCGCCCGGCCCATCGGCAGCGATCAGCCCAAGCGCGACAGTTCGGTAACTCGTCCGAAACCCGGTTTAAGACCGAACAAGTTGGTGCAGCTCGCGGGAATGCGGATCGATCCTGCGCCATCACTGCCAAGGGCGATGGGACCAAAGCCAAGCGAAAGCGCAGCTGCCGCCCAGAAGAACCTCCTGGTCTCTTTGAGAGATCGTAAGGATTAGCGGTTACGCCGTGAACCGCGCTCTCTGTCACGACCTTGCAGCCTCCTTTGGGTGTCGCAGTCTTTGCCAAAAAGACGACGCCGCTTCTCGCATACGCGCTACGCAAGGCGTGTCCTCTGCGACTGGTTCGCTTCCGAAGAGAAACGAACCTCGTCGCCTAGGCATACCGGCGACGGCAGAAAGATCCTTGATCGTCACGGGTAGACCCGAACACATAAATTTTCGACGGCGTACGCTCCACATCCCAAAGCCCAAAGGAGGCAGCAAGCGAGCGTTCGACATCCCGCTATCTCGGCAAATGATCCTGTGTCTCATTCGGGTGCTTCGTTTCGGCAGGCAAATGCAGCCGTCTCAGGCGCAAAAGTGGTTGTTCCAGCTGAGAGCGCCTCTGGACACTTAGCGGAAACAAAGGAAGATCGAGCGGTCTTGTCAAAATGGGGCAATGATCTTCGTCAAACATTTCGGACGATTGCGACCGCTGCCGGCGTTTCCGGATTCGATGCTAAGCTCCTCATGAACCATTCTATCCCTGGCGTGAACGCAGGCTATGTCACTCGGCACAAGCTGGTTGAAGACCACCTGCGCAGCCAACAGCAAGCTATCAGTACCGTCGTGTTTTCCGCACTTGGTGACTCGCTGAAGGAACATAAAGCTCTGATCAATTGGCTCGGTCTCGGGGGCTAGCCGAAGAACCGTTACCCAAGTCCGATTGGAGCCAAACACTCTGGGCGAGGGGCAAGAACGAATTCAGCAGGCAGCATGACTTCGAGCTGGCCGCCTGAGGAGTGTGGCAGTGTAAGTCGGGAGACTGGACGGTGCCGAGAGTTAGCAGCGGTTTCCAAACGCACTCCAAGGACCCGCGCCTACCGGCCTTCTGTACGTAACGAACTCATGGGCTTAAGCGTCCTTTTGAGCGCAACGGATCAGAATCCGAATGGCGGAATCAAAACCTGCTTGATTATTCAATGATTTCAGAGCGCGTTTGGAAAAAAGGCCCGCAATGCCCTGTAACAAATTCAATAGCTTGGCAGCTGTTTCCAAATGAAAGCAGCGTTCACGTGGTTCGCTATTCCTGACGGCTCAGTGCTCCCAACGCCTACGCTAAATTAAAAAGAGCCTCCCCTTTACCCAGGCGGGCCAAGCGCGGACTCGTGCGGCGCCGTTTCAAACTCCGTCAGAGGCAACGCGCTGATACGCTCTTGGCAAAACCTCATGGTATTCGCGGCCACATCCAGCGAACCGTGCTCTCGCTCAGACAATCCAGGGCCTTTTGGAGGCTCGTCTCGCGTCAGCGGACCGACGAAAGCTGCCAGTGCAGCAGCGAATACGGCCGCTCCGGATGCGGATGGTGCTCGAAAACGCCGTCCACCACCGCGCCGATGAAGACCGCTTGCCCGGGATCGCCGAGCAGGTTGCCGATCATCCTGACGCCGCCGGCGTGGGGGATTTCCACGAGCACGGCGAGATAGGGTCCGTGCTGCCTCAGCGCGGCGTGCGAGGGATGCCAGACCCGCTCCCAGCTGAAGATCCGCCCGTGCGGCTCGATCTCCGTCCAGTCGGGATCGAAGGCATGGCACCGGTGGCAGATCCATTCGGGGCCGAACTGCCACGTGGCGCAATGGCGGCAACGCTGCACCAGGAGGCGGCTCTGGCGCAATCCGTGCCAGTAGGGCGCCGACAAGCCGTCGGCCTCGGCGACCGGAATCGGCAATCCCTGCGGAAGGTAGGTTCGGGCCGCCTCACCGCTCACAGCGTCGCCTCCGAGCCGAGAAGAAGATTGCTGACCGGCGTGACCATGGGTCCGCCGATCACCATGGCCACATCATTGCGCCTCGCCTGGCTGGTAGAGGTTCCGCGCACCTGGCGCACGGCCTCCAGCACGAGTTCGAACCCATGCATGTAGCACTCGGCCAGATTGCCGCCGCTGGTGTTGAGTGGAAGCCGCCCCGACGGCGCAACGAGGTTGTCGAAGGCGAGGTAATCGTTGACCTCCTCCGGCGCGAAGAAGCCGTGTTCCGCGAGCGCCATCACCACGCCGCCCGTGAAGTTCTCGTAGCACTGCACGACACCGACGTCGGACGGACCGAGCCCAGCCATCGCGTAGAGATCGGCCGCGACGGTTTCGAAGCCGGCGCTGGCGTAATGCGGCGAATTGTGCGGGATCGCGCCCGCGCAATATCCGGATCCGACGGCGGCCCCCAGCACATAGGCCGGCTTGTTGCGAAATTCTCCGGCGCGCTCGGCTGGCACCAGCACGAGCGCGGCGGCGCCGTCGTTCTCCATGCAGCAATCGTAGAGATGAAACGGCTCCGCGATCCAGCGCGAGGCATCATACTTGGCCGCGTCCAGCGGCTTGCCGTACATGACGGCCCGCGGATTGGCCTGCGCGTGATGATAGGAAGCCAGCGCGATCGCCCGCAGCGCTTCCTGGCCGACGCCGTGCTCATGCATGTAGCGGCGCACGCGCATGGCGAAGCGCTGCGGCGGCGCCAGAACGCCGTACGGCATCAGATACGCCTTCTCGCCGGAGATCGTGTCGATGCCCGTTGTCTGCCCGAACCGGCCATATTGGCCCTGCGCGAGCGCGCGAAACACGACGACGCAATCCGCAAGGCCCGCGACGATCGAGGCCGCCGCATTGGCGACGGCCGCGCAGCAACCGCCGCCGCCGCCGCCCCATTGCATGGTCGCGGCACGAAGCCGGCGCGTGCCGAGCGCCGCGGCAAGCCTGGACGCTTCGCTCCGCTCTTCGCTGTAGGAGGCAAAGCCATCGATGTCGCGCGGATCGATGCCGGCATCGCTGCACGCCCCCAGGATGGCCTTCAGCGCCAGCTTGAACTCCGGATCGGGCGACGCGCCGTGCCGGTAATAGTCGGTCTCGCCGATCCCGACGACGGCGACGCGGCCTCTCAGCGTGCGATCGGCGGTCGCCTTCGCGCTCACGTCCGCCCCGCCCTGGCCGGCCCTGCCCCCACCTCGCCGAAGACGCCCGCCGCAGCGAGCCGCGCCAGAAGCGCATCGTCGTAGCCGAGCAGGTCCTTCAGCACGGCCCCGGTATGCTGGCCGACCGCGGGCGCGGCCACGGGATCCACGACGGGCGTCGCGGAATAACGGATCGGCAGGCTGACGTTCGGGATCCAGCCCAGCGTGTCGTGCGGAATGCGGGTGACGAGACCGCGCTCCCGCGCTTCGGCCGACCGGATCGCGTCACCGACCATGCGGACCTGCCCGCAGGGAACACCTGCCGCCCGCATCCGGGCCTGCCAATGGCTCCACGGCCGTTGCGCGAAGACCTCGCCGAGGATCGCAAACAATTCCTCCCGCCGCCTGATTCGATCGGGCCCCGTCGCGTAAGCCTCGGCTGCGGCAAGGTCGGCGCGCTCGAGCACCTGCGACATCAGGCGCTGGAAGATCTTGTCGTTTCCGCAATTGATGTAGAAGGCACAATCCTGCGCCTGGAATACGCCCGAGGGACAGGTATCGGGGCTGGTGTTGCCGTGCCGCTGCGGATTGGCGCCGGTGAACAGATGTTGCATCGTGGCATAGCCGGTCATCAGCACCGCATTGTCGAACAGCGAGACCTCGACCGCCTGCCCCAGCCCGCTGCGCTCACGGGCAACCAGCGCGCCGAGGATGGCGTTGCAGGCCATCATCGCCGTGCTGATGTCCATCACGGGCGACAGCGCCCGCACGCCCTCGCGGTCCGGATAACCGTTCATGGACACGAATCCGCTCTCGACCTGCGCGATCGGATCGAAGCCGAGCCGGTCGGCGAAGGTCCCCTCGCGTCCATAGGCCGACACCGAGCAGTAGATGATGTCAGGCTTGATGGTCCGGCATGCCCCATAGTCGAGCCCGAAGCGCTCCATGACACCGCTGGAGAAATTCTCGACGACGACGTCCGCCCTTGCGATCAACTCCCGCGCCACCGCGACGCCGTCCGGCGACTTGAGGTCCAGGGCAACGCTGCGCTTGTTGCGGTTGGTCCAGACGAATGGCGCGCCGGCCTTGAGTTCGGGATGCACCGGCGGGTAGCGCCGGAGATCGTCGCCGCGCCCCGGCGCCTCGATCTTGATGACTTCTGCGCCCATGTCGGCAAGGATCATGGTGGCGAATGGTCCCGCGATGAAATGGGAGAAATCCACGACCCGGATTCCCGCGAGCGCCCTTGGCGCATCGGATGGCCGCGGGGTGTACTCCGGAAAGTCGGCTTCAATGTCGTCCAGCATGGTGCACCCATCATGTTTCGCACGGCAGCCCTGGTCCGATCGCAACCGGCGTCAATTGCCCTTGGCCTGCTCGACCATCGAACATCCGCCCTGGTCGATCGGGCGGAATGCATCGGGTCCGCTCGGGACGCCGACATTGTCGAGAAGGTCCCATTTGCCTTTCGACGCCTTCGGCTCCTTCACCTTGAAGATGTACATGTTGTGGATGGCGCGGCCGTCCGCCCGCACCACGACCGGGCCGAACAGCGCGTCGTCGATGGGCTGCTCCTTCATCCTGCGAATGACCGCCTGCGCGTCGTTGGTTCCCGCGGCCAATGCGGCATTCAGATAGGCCAGCACGGAAGAATAGACGCCGACGTGAAACGCCGTCGGCGACTGGTCATGCTGGCGCGCGCTGAATTTCGCCGACCAGGCCCGGCTCGCTCGTTGAGGTCCCAATAGAACGGCTGGGTGATGATGAGCCCCTGCCCGACCGCAAGCCCGCTGGCCTCGACGTCGTTCGTGGTCGTCAGCATCGCGGCGAAGGTCAGGCCCTTCTGCTTCAAGCCGAACTCGGCAGACTGCTTGATTAGGCTGACCGTATCGCCACCGGCGGTGGCGAACGCGATCACGTCGGCGCCGGAGGCATCCGCCTGCAGGATGAACGAGGCGTAATCGGCATTGTTGATGGGAACATTGACCGATCCGAGCACGGCGCCGCCGCCCGCATTGATGACCGACGCACCGTCCCGCACCATGGACTTGCCGAGCGCATTATCGGTGGCGATGAAGTACCATTTCTTGCCGCCGTGACGAACCAGGTAATTGCCGATCGTGTGCGACGCCGCCCAGGTGTCGAACGTCCACTGGATCGTGTTGGGCGAGCAGTATTTCCCGGTCAGATCGGATGATGCCGCGCTGGAAGCGATCAGCGCGGCCTTGCCGCCACGAACCACCTCATTGACGGCAAGGCCGACCGCGGAGTTCGGCACGTCGGCGACGGCGTCGACCTTCTCCTGCTCGATCCAGCGACGGGCGATCGCCGCCCCGACATCCGTCTTGTTCTGGTGATCAGCCGAGACGATCTCCACCTTGAGGTCGGGGTGCTGCGCCATGAAGTCCTCGGCCGCCATTGTCGCCGCCGTCACGGAGTCCTCACCGGCATTGTCGGAATAGGGTCCCGACGCGTCATTGAGGATGCCGATCTTGATGGTGCGCGTCGCAGCCGCCGATGAAGGCGAAGACAGGCCGGCGAGGAGCAAGGCTATTCCGGCAACGCTTAAAGCGACTTTCATGTTTCCACCCTGTTGACGAACTTTGTTATTCTTAGAGGTCCAGCACCAGCGTGCCCGACCTCGCGCCCGAGCAGCAGATCATCATTGTCTTGTTGGATGCCTTCTCGTCTGTGCTGAGAAACTGGTCGCGATGATCCGGGATGCCTTCGAGCACACGCGTCTCGCAGGTGCCGCAGACCCCCTCCGAGCAGGCATGGTTGGCCGCGATCCCGGCCTCGAGCAGCGCCTCCAGGATCGTCTTTCCGGCTTCCACCGGAATCGTCCGGTTGCTGCGGGCGAGCTTCACCTCGAAACCGCCCGCCGTCGCGGGAGCTTCGGTCGCCTGGAAATACTCGACATGCCGGTGATCCGCAGGACGACTGGCGGCCGCGGCCTCGAAAGCTTGGAGCATCGGCTGCGGTCCGCAGCAGTAGAGATGAGCCTGGGCCGGCGCCCGGTCGATGACCGCCGCAAGATCGAACAGACGCCCGGAACGCTGGTCGTCGAAGTCGAGGCATACCTTCAAGCGTCCCTTCGCCGCGAGCTCTGCGATCTCGTCGAGGAATGCCGCCCCGCGCGGCGCCCTTGCCGCATAGAACAGTTCGCAGGACCGTCCGAGGGCGTCGAGACGACGGGCCATGGACAGCAACGGCGTAACCCCGATTCCGCCTGCGATCAGGACCGAATGCTCGGCCTGCTCGCAGAGCGCAAAGTTGTTGCGGGGCTGGGACACCCTGACGATGTCACCCGCTTTCAGATTGTTGTGCAGGAAGCGCGAGCCACCCCGCCCCGCCGCGTCCTTGTTGATCGCGATCACATAGCGATGGCGCTCACGCTGATCGTTGACCAGCGAATAGCTCCGGACCATGCCGTTCGGCAGATGCACATCAATATGACCGCCGGCCGTGAAGGGATCGAGATCGCGGCCGGTCGGCGAGATCAGTTCGTAGGAATTGATCCCATCCGCCTCGTAGCTGATGCGCTTGACAAGGACGTCGAGCAACCCGTCGCTCATGGCGCGCGCCTTCGGGGGATTGGCATCGAAGGGCTCACATCTCGTATCCGAAATCAGCGCCGAGTTTGGCGCGCATGAAGGGTGCGCCGAGATCGACCCACGACTCTTCCGGCAGCAGCCGCATCGACACCGCGCGGACCATGAACACGTTGGGGTCCGTCACGCCTTTCGGCTTGGTTCCGTGGTCGCGATAGGCCCCGAGCGCCTCGAGGATGAAACGTCGGGTCATCGCGATGCCGGTGTCGCTCGAGCAGAGGTTTTCCTTCGTCCGGTCGAAGATCGCCGACACGCCGCTCTGGCAGGCCCCGTCCTGCACCCACAAGCCCGGCAGACCCGAGAACCAGGTCGTCTGCTGCGCCCGATAGTCGAACTGGAAGCCGTTCTGCGGATTGTATTTCGTCCAATAGCCCGCATAAGGCACCGTCACCGGGTGTTCGATCAGTGCATCGCGGCTGGCATGCCCGCTCTCACGACCGTTGTGCCCTTCGGAAAAGACCTGCCGGGTTTTCGGCAGCAGGGGTTGCGAGGGGTGATACGAGAACATGATGCACAGCGTGTTCTCATCGTCGATAGGCACCCAGGCATGACCGCTGAGATCCGGGAACGGCATCAGCGGCGGGACCAGCGTGTAGAACGGCAGCATGAACTGATTGACGCGCCAGTACAGCGTATTGGCATCGTAATTGCGCCGCGCCGCGATGCTCATGCCGAAGTCCTGCTTGATGCATTCGAATGTCGGACGGAGATCGCGCTTCTGTATCCAGGCGCTAGTCGTGCCCTGCGTGTCCAGGCGCCCATGCAGTAACGGCGCATGGGCGGAATCGATCTCACCCTCGACCGCCTGAAGCCAGTTGCACTCCTGCACGCGCAGCGAGACATGCACCTGCTCCTGCGGGATCAGATTCCATTCGACGTTCGGCAGCGGCGGCAGATCAGCCTGATCGGGCCCCATATAGGTCCAGATCATGCCGTTGCGCTCCCGGCACGGATATGCCTTGATCCTCATGCGCTCCTTGAGGCGGCTGCGGACCGGCTCGGCCGGCATATCCGTCGTTGCGCCCGTGACGTCGAATTTCCAGCCGTGGTAGACGCATCGCAGGCCGCAATCCTCGTTCCTCGCAAACACCATTGGCGCGCCGCGATGCGGACAGGCCTGATCGACCAGCCCGATGCGCCCCTCCGAATCCCTGAAGGCGACAAGGTCCTCTCCGAGAAGCCTGATCCGCTTTGACTGGCCGTCTTTGGTCAGGTCCGCAGAAGGCAGGAAAGGTATCCAATACAGGCGAAACAGGTCTCCAAGCGGCGTGCCTTTGCCTACCCTGACGAGCCGTTCATTGTCTTCGCGTGAGAGCATGCGCTTCCCCCTTCGATGGCGCACCGTCACCGGCCTGCTCTGTCGCACCGCCCAGAAGCGCCGCGACGCGCGCGGACAGTCCGAGATCGCGTGCGGTCCAGAGCGGATCGGCTGAAGCCAGTGGCTGGCGCGGAATGGGTGGCGTTGTCCCGGCCTCGACGAGGCCGAGGATCGTCTCGATGCGGCGCCGCTCGAGATCCCGCAGGGCTTCCTCGACCACAGCGCCTTCCGCGCTGCAGCCGGGCAGTTCGGGATAGGTCAGACGCACCAGCCACCGACCGGGTTCGGTTTCGACCGCCTCGGCTTCGAGCAGATAGGGAATCGACAGCAACTCGTGCAGATCCAAGCAGTCCTCCCCGTAGCGCGGTTCTTAATGCCTTATCTTTTGTTACGTATACGTACTACTTGCGCCAATGGCTTGCAATAGCAAATCTGGCGATGCCGGCTCTGCCCGAAGCAGCCCCCGACGCCCATTCGGCCCCGGGGTTGAGAGCCACCGGACAAGCTGCTAACGCCTAGCCGTTCTCGGAGAATTCAGGTCAAAGACGGCATGGCAGCGCCCAAGGGAAAGAGTGCGAGCGCGGTGGAGATCGCGCGCGACTGGCGCCTCGAGGGGGGCGTTGGGTTTCTGCTTCGACTGCTCGAGGCCCGCTATGACCTGCTCTACCAGGACCTGACCGGCCAAAGCGACATCACTCCCAGGCAGTTCGGCGTGTTGATCGCGCTCTATCAGGATGGTCCTCTCACCCCGTCCGCCCTCGCCGTGCGCATCAGCAGCGACCGCAACACGCTCAGCGAGATGCTTAAGCGCATGACGGCGCGCAAGCTGATCTCGAAACGAATCAACGCGGAAGACCGCCGGTCAATCCAGGTCCAGATCACCACCAAGGGCGAGGAAGCCCTTTTGGGGGTTATCCCCGCCACGGCCGAACTTCAGGACGTTCTGCTTGCGCCCCTGAGCAAGGAGGACCGCGTCCACTTCCTCAACTGCATGCTCGCGATCGCCAAGGCCGCGGCGCCTTCGTCCTCAGGGACCTGACTTCTGTCCCTGTCTTCGAGGGCGCGCCCGCACCGCGTCCCTATCGCACTGAATAACGGATCGGCAAGCGTTTCACGCCACCGAGGAACGAAGTTTCGGTCCAGGCCGAGGCGCCCGCGAGCTCGACCCGTTCGATCCTGCAGAGGAATTCGCGGAAGAAGGCCACGATCTCGGCCTTGGCAAGGTGCCGGCCAATGCAGGCGTGAATGCCGAAGCCGTAGCCGAGATGCCGGTTGGGCGACCGATCGGGAATGAACTGTAAGGGCCGATCGAAGGCTTCCTCATCCCGATTGCCTGAGGGATAGCTGAGGAGGAGGCTGTCTCCGGCCCTGATCGTCTTGCCGCGAATGTCATAGTCGGCCGTTGCGGTGCGGAAGAAGTGTTTGACCGGCGAGACCCAGCGCACCATCTCCTCCGCGGCGTCCGACAGGAGCTCGGGGTCGCGCTGTAGGCGGGCCATCGCATCGGCATTCTCGATCAAGGCCAGCAGGCCGCCGGCGATCGTTGCGCTCGTCGTGTCGTGTCCCGCGCTCGCGAGCGCGACATAGTAGGAATAGGCCTCGAAATCCTCGATCGGCCGGCCGTCGATCTCGGACGTTGCGATCACCGTAGCCACGTCGTCCTGCGGGTTCTTCCGTCTCTCCCGCGCGACGTCCTTGAAATAGTCGACATAGGCGATGGTAGCGTCGATCAGGTCAGAGCCCTTCTGCATCTCCGGATCGCCGCCGCCGAAATAGGCCTGGGTGATCTTGAGCAGGCGTTCCTCGTCGTTGCGCGGCAGGCCGAGGATGGTCATCAGGACCCGCAAGGGATAGTAGATCGCGATATCATTGTAGAAATCGCACTGGTTGCCCATCGCCACCAGACGATCGACGCTCTCCTTCGCCAGCGCCGCCATGCGCTCGGACAATGTGCGGATGTGCCGGGGCTGAAACCAGGCGTGGGTGAGCTTCTGATACTTGCCGTGATCGGGATTATCCATCTGCGGCAAGGCCCGGACCAGCATGGGCTTGCCGCTCATCGCCTCCCTCACCTTGCTCTCGAAATCGATGCTGAGAAGCTTGGTTCGCGGCGCGTTGATGAAGCGATCGGCCTGGCGCTCGATTTCGATGATGTCGGCGTATTTGGTAATGGTCCAGAACGGACGATACCCTTGAGGTTGCGTCCAATGGACCGGATCGTCGCGCCGCAGTTCGCCGAAGAGCCGGTGCTGCAGACCGACATTGCCGTAGGTTCTGTGATCGGCGATTGCATTATCCGTTGCGATGTCGAGCATCGTTCCTCCTCCCTGCTTGTTTAATGTCTTGTTAGGCGCTCCCAATCCCCGCCATGGTCAGAAACGGGCTTGACCACGCGACCGCTGTCGAGGTCGTCAACGGCCTCGTTGATCCCTGCGAGCGGATAAGTCTTGACGAATTTGTCGAGCGGCAAGCGGCCCTCGCGGAAGAAGCCGATCATGCGAGGAATGAACAGCTGTGGATTTGCATCGCCCTCGACCACGCCGCGGATGGAGATTCCCCGCCCGACTACCACACTGGCTTCGGCCGCATACATCGTTCCCCGAGGTGGGGCCGCGACCTGCGCGCTGACGCCTCGCGCGCGCAGGGAATTGACCGAGCTTGCCACGGCCGCCGGCACGCCCGTCGTGTCGAGTGAAAAATGCGCACCACCCTGCGTGAGATCGGCGATCTCCGCCGCTGGATTCTCCGCACCGCCATGCACCGCATGCGTCGCGCCCAGCTCGCGCGCAACGCGCAGCCGCTCCGGCACGACATCCACGGCGATGATGGTCGAGCAGCCGACGATCCGAGCGGCGATGATGGCGGACAGGCCGACCGCGCCGACGCCGAACACCGCAATCGAGGTGCCTGCCCGTGGCCGCAGCACGTTCATGACCGATCACATGCCGGTCTGGATTCCGCATCCGAGTGGCGCAAGAAGGTCCAGCGGCAGATCGGCATCGACCTTGACGATGTTCCTGGTGGTGGCGATCGCGTGGGTCGCGAAGGCGGATTGCGCGAAGAAATGACCGCCGAGCTCGCTCCCGCCCCGTGACAGCGCGGAGCCGCCGGGCCTGCTTCCGAACAGATTGATGGCGCGAAAATGATCGCAATAGCCGAACGCGCCGTCGCTACAATTGGCGCACTCGCCGCAGGAGCCGAAGCTCATGAGGACGTGGTCGCCGGGCCGGACCGACGTCACGCCGGGGCCGACCTGCTCGATCACGCCCGCGCCTTCATGGCCCAGAACCTTGGGCATCTGCACCGGAATGTGCCCATACTTGACCGCCAGATCGGTGTGACAGATGCCGCAGGCGTGCACCCGGACCAGGACTTCGCCGGCGCGCGGCGCCGAGAGTTCGCAAGGGACGATCTCGAAGGGATCGCGCGGCCCATGTGCGATTGCGGCGAGGATCTTCATGGACGGTGGCCTCCGCGCGCTAACGTGAACTAGCCTTTCGACCGGGCGCTGACGCTTCCAAACACTCCGGCGCCAGCAAGGCCGGCAATCGCCTCGCCGGACAGGCCGAGGACCCGGGACAGCAGTTCGTCGCGGTGGGCACCGACAGCGGGGATCTCCCGCCGCATGGCGGTCGATCCGGACGACATCTTCCAGGGCGCATTGACGCCCAGGAATTCCCCCGCACGATCCGCAATCGTCGCAAATGCGCCGCGCTGAAGGAGATGCGGGTCGGTCAAGGCGGCTCCCGGATCGCGATATTCGGCACTGGGAACGCCGGCCTTGTCGAGGGCAGCCATGCATTCCCGCACCGTATGCTGCTCGGACCATTTCTCGACGACCTGCATCATCGCGCTCCAGTTGGCCGCGCGGCCCGGCACCGTCTTAAAGCGCGGGTCGTTCGCGAGATCGCCCTGCCCCGTCACCTCGCACAGCGCGGCGAAATTGCGCGGCGTAATCGGCGCAACCAGGATGTCGCCGTCGGAAGCCCGGATCGGACCATAGGCGGCGCGCGGCGCCTGCGGGGCGAACTGCGCTTCCTGCAATTCGTAGACGAGCAGGTTGAGCATGCAGTCCATCAGGGCGACGTCGATCCTTTGGCCTGTCCCCGTTCGCGCGCGCTGGACCATGGCGGTCTGGATCGCCGAATAGCCGAAGATCCCGCCGAGCACGTCCGCAACGAAAACGGCCCCCGCCGCCGGCCGGTCGCGATCGCCCGCATACCGCATCAGCGAGCGGTCGAAGCCGCTCTCGGCATGAACGATCATGGCGTAGGCGGCGCGCTCGGCGGCCGGTCCCGTTTGCCCGTAGCCCGAGATCGAGCAGTAGATCAGGCGCGGATTGATCGCGCGCAGCGCCTCGTAGCCGAGGCCAAGCCGGTCCATCACGCCCGGCCGGAAATTCTCGACCAGGATATCGGACTCCTTGACCAGCCGGCGAACCAGTTCGATCGCCTCGGGATTTTTCAGGTCGAGCGCAAGGCTGCGCTTGCCCGCATTGAGCTGGCCGAAATAGGCACTCTGGCCGCCCCGCAACGGGGCCCGCAGACGCATATTGTCACCCTCGGGCGGCTCGATCTTGATGACCTCCGCGCCGGCATCGGCGAGCAGCCTCGCGCAATAGGGGCCGGCCAGCATGATCGAGAAGTCGAGCACGCGGACGCCCTCGAGCGGCGGATTCGTGGTCTCCTGCGGTTGCATGCGGTCACTCCCTATTTTGGCAGCCCGAGCGCTCGTTGAGCGATTAGGCTGCGCTGGATCTCGTTGGTGCCGATGCTGATCACCCACATCAGCGAATGACGCAGGTTCTGCTCGAAACGGCCGTTGTCGATCGCGCCAGGCATCTGCTCCGACAGCGTCGCCCTCGCGCCGAGGATGTCGAGGGCCGCCTCGCCGAAGCGCTCCATCAGCTCCCCGGAGAACACCTTGCTGATCGCGCCGTATTCCGGCGGTGTCATGCCATCCGCGGCAAGCTCGGCGCAATGCATCATCAATTGACGCCCGATCTCGATCTCTGCAGCCAGCGACGCTATCCTGTCACGCACGATGGGATCGTCGCTGAGCGCCATTCCCGCAGCGTCCCTCTCCATCACGTGCCCGCGCAGCTGCTCGAAGGCGTGAGCGACCTGCAGGACGATACCGCCCCCGACCAGCCCGCGCTCAAAGGCGAGCGCGCCGGTCAGGACCTTCCAGCCCCCATTGACCTCGCCGACGAGGTTTTCCTGGGGAGTGCGGACGTTGTCGTAGAAGATGTTGGCGAAGGAGCCGTCATACATCGTGGTGGCCGGCCGGACCGTGATGCCCTCGGCGTTCATGGGCACGATGAACATGCTGATGCCGGCGTGCGGCGGCCTGGCGTCCTTGTCGGTACGCGCGGCCAGGAACATGTATTTGCCCCACCAGGTCGTGGTCCAGATCTTCTGGCCGTTGATGACCCAGTGATCGCCATCGCGCACCGCGCTGGTGCGCAGCGCCGCGAGATCCGAGCCGGCCTGCGGTTCGCTGTATCCCATCCCATGCATGGCCTCGCCGCGCAGGATTTCGGGCAGATATCGCTGCTGCAGCTCGGGCGTCCCGAACATCATCAGGGCATTGGCCTGGATCGCGGCGCCGATGCGCGGCGCTTCGCCCCGCTCTATCGTCTCCATGAACGCGATCTGCTCGAGCGGCGAACGGGCCTGGCCGCCGAACTGCCGGGGCCAGCCGAGACCGATCCAGCCCGTCTTGCCGATCTCGCGCGCGAACTCGGCATCGAACTCGCGCTTGGCGAACGGCTTGCGATCGAATTCGGCCTTCCGGTCGCCCGACCAATGCTGCTCCAGCCAATCCTTCACCTGCGCGCGCAGCGAATTGCCCGCCGGGCCAAGATCATATTCGGGCAGGCCCGGACTGCCGGGCTCCAGCAACGCGGATGCCAGCCATTTCTTCGCCGGAGCTGCCCCGCCCAGCATGACGGTGTCGAGATGCACCCGCTTGAAATGCAGCGGAGCTTCGTGCTCATCGGCATAACCGATCGCGCCGAAGGCGTGATGCGTTTCCAGCGCGACGCGCCGCAAGGCATCGCAGGCAAAGGCGACTGCCGCATGGGCGAAGTAGCGCCAATCGCGATCCCCGAAATCGTGAAGCCTGGCCGCATGATCAATGATCAGCCGCACCCCTTCCAGGGCAATGAAGCCATTGGCAAGCTTGTGCTGAATGGCCTGGAAGCGGCCGATCGGCTGGCCGAACTGATGCCGTTCCTTGGCATAGTCGGTGGCGAGCTCGAACGCACGCTGGGCGGCACCGTGGGCTCGCGCCGTCAGCGCCAGCTTTCCCCTCAGCAAGAGATCGTCGAGTACGCCCAACTCGATCGCGACGAGGCTGATCGGCGCCGAACTGAGACGCACCTCGCAAGCCCCCCAGGCACCCATGGCCCTCGTTGGGATAATTGCGACACCGGCAGCATCCAGCGCCACGAGGCCCAGGAGCGCGGGGTCAATGGCAACGAGGACATGCGTGCAGCTGTCTGCGGCTTCCACGAGCCGGAGCACCCCGTCCGCTCTGCCCTCCCGAACCCGGATTGCGCCGGCGCCCGCATCGGGGTCGAGCGCCCCGAACGAGAAGGCGAACCGCGCCGCACCCTCGTGCAGCTTTACCAGGCAATCTGCGGCCACTTTCGAGCTTACCGTCGAAAGCGCGAAATTGGCCAGAGCAGCCGACCACATCGGCGCCGGACACGCCGCGCGCCCTAGCTCGGCGAGCACGACCGCGATCTCGCGCAAGCCCCCTTCCTCGGGAGCGGAGCCGAGACCGGCAACGCCCTGGTCAACCAGCCTGGCCCATATCGCCGCAATGTCTTGCGGCTTGGCGCCAAGCCTGAGGCAATCGGCATCCCACTGCTCGCCGAGAAACCCGCGCAAGGAGTCCCGGAGCATTTGCCTGACCTCGTCGGTCGGAAGCTCGGTAGTGTCCATCGGCTGATCAGCCTTGGCCGAACCGGGGCTTGCGCTTTTCCTTGAACGAAATCGTCGCTTCCTTGTGATCGGCGGTCTCGAATGTCACCTGCTCGAGCGCCATGGAGGCCTCGAGCAGCATGTTCACGCGATCCTTGACGATCTGGTTTATCGACAGCTTGGTCCAGCGGATCGCCCAGGTCGGACCGTTCGCCAGCTCGATCGCGATCTCCCGCGCCTTAGCCAGCACTTCGGCCCGCGGCGCGACGTGATTGACGAGGCCGATCCGCTCGGCCTCCTTTCCCTTCAGCAGGGTGCCGCGAATGAGGAATTCCTTGGCCTTGTTGATGCCGACGAGCAACGGCCAGATCACGGTGCCACCGTCTCCGGCCACGAGCCCGACCCGCGACACGTGGGTGTCGCCGATGCGCGCATCCTCCGCCATGACCGTGATGTCACAGAGCAGCGCATGGGTCGCGGCAAGGCCGATGGCATCGCCGTTGATGGCGGCGACGATCGGCTTGTCAAGCTCGAGCTGCCGCGTCACGCCGCGGCGGCTGATCATGGGGTCGTGGACCTCGCCCTCCTCCAGCACGTCGCCGCCCGGCCGCTCCGACATCGCCTTGACGTCGCCGCCGACGCTGAAGAACTCTCCCGCCCCGGTCAGCACCACGACATTGACGGCATGGTCGTCGGCAAGATCGTCCCAGATCGTGCGGAGTTCCCGGATCAGCTTCTGATTGATGGCATTGCGGGCCTGCGGCCGATTCAGGGTCACCGTCGCGACCTTGTCGGCGACGTCCACGGTCAGGCACTCGTACTTCGCATATCGGGACACGTCTTCCTCCATTCGTTTTTCTTCATTGAATGCCGGCGTTCGGCCGGACCTGCAGTTTTCGTCACTTCATGCCGGAATTGATCTCCGCCAGGGCAATCTGAAGCGACATCGCGCCGGGATCCTGCTCGAGCATCTTCTGGACCGCGCCCAGATGGTTGCGCATCAACCGGGCTGCCGCGGCGACATTCCGCTCCCGAAGCGCCGCCAGGAATTGCCGGCGCCGCTCCCCCAGCCGCGTCATCGCAACGCCGCTGGACGCGACCTTGGCGTAAACGAACCGCATGTGGATCTCGGTGACCGCATCGGTAATCATGGCGATCACCTTGTTGCCGCAGGCAAGGCCGAGCAGCTTGTAGAACTCCCGAGCGCACTCCACCCGCTCCAGCAGCCGGCCCTCGCGGGTGAACAGCTCCGTCCGCTCGACGTTGGCCTGCAACGCCTCGAAATCCGCCTGCCGTGCGTTCGCGCAGGCAAGTCGCACCACGAGGTCGAGCACCTGAACGCGCGCTTCCGACAACTCGCGGATCGAGATCGTCCCGAGGCTCAGCATGTCGCGCATGACCACGTTCATGCGGCTGGTGTCGCCCTCCTGAACGAAGGCACCCCCCTTGACGCCCTTCTGCAGCCGCAGCACGCCCGCCATCTCCAGACTGCGCAGCGCTTCGCGAAGCACGTTACGGCTGACGCCGAGCTGCTGCGCCAGATCGCGCTCGGGGGGCAGCTTGTCGCCCGGCTTGAGCGCCCCGCGCGCGAGCTGCTCGCGAATGCGATCGCAGATTTCCTCGAAGGCGCGCCGCGTGTGAATCGGGCGAAACGCCACGGGGGCCGGCGATCCCGCCATGCGATGATCCGAAGCTCGCTCGCGACGCTGGGATGGCGCAGCGCGGCCTCGGCCGTTTTTCTGGGGGCTTGACTTGGTCGACATGCAATGGATTATTAAATGGATCACCCATTCAATGGAAGCCCCTTTTTGGTCTTCCCAACGAAAAGCCGACGGAGACGTTCATGAGCTTCAGCGAGGAGCAGATCGCCTTTCGCGACAGCATCCGCAGGATGGCCACCAAGCACGTGGCACCGATCGCAGCCGAGATCGACGAGACGGATCGCTTTCCCCTCGAGCTCGTGAAGCTGTTCGGCGAAATGGGATTGATGCAGCTCTGGGTCCCCGAACAATATGGCGGGCCGAACGGCAACCTGACCATGGCGTGCATCGCCCGCGAGGAAATTTCGCGATTCTCTCCAGCCTGCGCGTCGATCGCAGCTCTTAATACGATGTTCATCATGCCGCTGCTTCACTTCGGCTCGGAGGAGCAGCGCAAGAAGTACCTTCCAATCATCGCGAAAGGCGGCATCGTGACGGCGATCGCGATCTCGGAGCCGCAGGCAGGCTCGGACGTTACCGCGATCAGTACCCGCGCCAAGAAAGACGGTGATTGCTACGTGATCAACGGCCGCAAGCAATGGTGCAGCTACGGCGTGGCGGCGGACTATATCGTCGTGATGGCGCGCACGAGCGATAGTCCGGGCGCGGACGGCATCAGCGCGTTCATCGTCGAACCCAAGAATATGCCCGGCATCACGTTCGGCCGACACGAGCGCAAGATGGGTTTCCGCGGCGCGCCGAACACGCCGATCTTCTTCGATAACGTTCGGGTTCCCGTGGAAAACCTCGTCGGTGAGAAAGGCAAGGGTTTCCGCGCCTCGATGCGCGCGCTCGACCTCAACCGTCCGACGATCGGCGCCCAATCCGTCGGCCTCGCCCAGGGGGCGCTCGATGCCTGTCTCGCCTATGCGAAGGAGCGCAAGCAGTTCAGGAAGTCGATCTCGGAATTCCAGGGCGTACAGTTCATGCTTGCCGACATGGCCATGCAGATCGAGGCGGCGCGCGCCCTCGTCTATGAATGCGCGCGCGCCGGTGACGCCGGCGACTGGAAGCGGCTGAACCTGCTGGCCAGCATGGCCAAGTGCGTCGGCAGCGACATGGCCATGAAGGTGACGACCGATGCCGTCCAGATTTTCGGCGGCTACGGCTACACGATGGACTACCCCGTAGAGCGCATGATGCGCGATGCCAAGCTGACGCAGATCTTCGAGGGCACCAACCAGATCCAGAAAATGGTCATCGCGCGCGAACTTCTACGATAAGAGACTGCAAAACAAACAAACCGGGAGGATATGGTCTTGAACAGCCATTTCGGGCGCGCCTTGGGCGTGATCGCCGCATCAGCGATGCTGGATTCGACACAGCTGCATGCGGAAAAGGCCTACGGGCCGGGTGTCAGCGATACCGAGATCAAGCTCGGCCAGTCAACGCCTTTGAGCGGTCCAGCATCGGCGTTCGGCGCCGGTGCGGTGCGCGCCGTCGTCGCCTATTTCGAGATGCTCAATGAGCAGGGCGGAATCAACGGGCGCAAGATCAGCTTCACGCAGCTCGACAACGCCTACAGCGCCCCCAAAGCGGTCGAGCAGTCGCGCAAGCTCGTCGAGGATGTCGGCGTGCTTGCCGAAGTGGGCACCATCGGCACCGCGCCGAACGTTGCAACTCAGAAGTACCTGAATTCGAAACAGGTCCCGCAGCTATTCATCACCGCCGGCGGACGTCGGTTCAACGATCCCAAGAACTTCCGCTGGACCGTGCCGCTCTATCCCGATTTCGAGACCGAGGGACGGGTCATCGCGAAGTATCTGCTGAAGACCAGGCCGCAGGCCAAGATCGGCGTCCTCTACCAGAACGACGACTACGGGAAGGACTATCTGAAAGGCCTGCGTGCCGGACTCGGCGACAAGGCATCGCAGATCGTTCTCGAGGTATCCTACGAACTCGCTGACCCCACAGTCGATTCGCAGATTGTCCGGCTCAAATCCTCGGGGATCGACACGCTGATCGAGCAATCGTCTTCGAAGGCGGCAGCGCAGTCGATCCGCAAAGTCAACGAACTGAATTGGCGCCCGCTGCACATCATCGGGGGATCGACCGCTTCCGTCGAAACCATCCTGAAGCCTGCGGGCCTCGAAGCCTCGAAGGGCCTCGTGACCACGCAGTTCCTCAAGCAGCCCGGCGACCCGGCTTGGGCCAATGACGACGAGGTCAGGGCCTACAAGGCGTTCCTGAAGAAATACGCCCCGTCAGTCAATCCGGACGATTATTCGGTCCTCGTGGCCTACATGAATGTCCATGCCGTCGAGCTTGTGCTGAAGAAGTGCGGCGACGACCTCACGCGTGAAAACCTCGTCCGTCAGGCCACGCCGCTGCACGGAGAACGATTGCCGATGATGCTGCCGGGCATCTCGATCAGCACCAAGCCCGACGACTATGGAGCGTTCAAGACCCTCCGGATCGCCGTTTTCGATGGAGAAAGCTGGGGCCTCACCGGCGATCCCATGTCGGCCGAATGAAGCGCTCGAAACTATCGACGCGGGCGAGAGCTGAAGCTCTCGCCCTTTCCGTTTCAATCAGGCAATCACGAGGCCTTCTCGTCAAGATCGACCATATCGCCCACCGGATTCCAGTTGGCCCCATCGAAGCGCGTGATCCGCAGGTTGTGGACGGCTCGGTAGTCCGACGACGTATTGTGGACCTTGACACCGTCGAGAAATAGCGGCGGGCGCTCGTCCTTGAGCGACGTCGCCTGCTTGAGGAGATTTTCGCGCGTGAGTTCGGTGCCGCATCTGCGCAGGACCTGCTCGATCATATACGCATTGTTGAACCCAGGAGTCACCGTGCTGTCATCGACGCTGACAGTCGGCATGTATTTCTTCATGAACTCCACATACGCTTTGATAGCCGGCTTGTCTTGCTGATTTGGGTCTGTCGGTATCGCCTCCCACCAGGCCGATATCAATCCCTTCGAATTGTCCAAGCCGGCTGGCGCCAACGTTCCTCCGATCGAGGCGCAGTTCGAATTGATGATGTGCAACGGCTTCCATCCGAGAGCCGCCACCTTGCGGATGCCCTGAGCCGCAAACTTCGAATAAGTCAATTGCACGAAGACGTCTGCGCCCGAACCTTTGCAATCGGCCACCTGGCTGTCGATGGTCGGCTCGGTAATTTCGTGACTGACCTCCTTGACGATCGCCGATACTTTCTCTCCGAGCCCCTGTTTCAGGCCACGAAGAAAGTCCTTGCCCAAGTCGTCGTTGACGTATTGAACGGCGATCTTCGCATCCGGCTTCTCCTTCAAAATGAAGGCACCCAGCGCTGCGCCCTGGGACACGTAGATCGGATAAAACGGCACGATCCACGGAAATTCTTTCGGATTGTTGAAGCGCTCTGCTCCCGACGTCAGAAACAGATTTGGCACCTTTTTCGCGTTGAGATATTTCTGGACCGCTGCGTTTGTAGCGGTCCCGAGAAACCCGGCAATCGCAAACACCTCTTCGGACTCAACGAGCTTTCGCGTCTGCTCGACGGCTTTTGGAGGCGAGAATGCATTGTCCAGCGAGATCAAGTTGATCTTCCGGCCGTTGATCCCGCCCTTGTCATTGATCATCTGGAAGTAGGCAGTCTGCGCCTGACCATAAAGTCCATAGCCAGAAGCCGGGCCGCTGTAGGGCGCAGTTGTCCCGAGCTTGATTTCGGTGTCGGTGATGCCAGGTGGGTAATCGTTCGCCGCTCGCGCCCTGGAATTCCGTCCCAATGCCAGTGCGCTGACGCCAAGGCCTGTGATTGCTGTCCGACGCGAGATCAACGTCATGCCCTTTTCCTCCCTGTTAATGCTTTAGATTGCACGGCAACGTCAGACGCTTCCTTCGCTGCTTGCTTCGGAGCGAACAGGTGAAGGAAGCAACCAACGGCGCGGAGCGCGGATCGCCAGCACGTTGCGCCTGCGCCCTTCGCAAATGCGCGCCCGGCGCTGCTGATCGTCCGCGTACGCCGAGCCGCTGAACGCCCACCGCACGTGCAAGCGATGGAAAGCCCTCGCGGCGCGACGCGCCCTGTCGGCATGAAGCCCCGTCTTCAGGAGCCGCCGCGAACAAACTCACGGTGCTGGTACGAAAACTGACGGCCAATCCCAACGAGCGCTCCCCCTGCGGGCTCTACAATGAGCCTCGTTCTGCAAGCACCGGTCCCGCCTAACCGGAAAGATACTTCATTTACAAACAAACCTGATTGTTTTTAACTTGACTGTCAAGCCGCCTCTCGCGACAGCCTTGACGCTGGCGGCGGGCAATTCCTGGCACTTTGCTGTTCGCATCTGCGGTCGGTCTTCGTCCCGAACGGAATATGCCTTGCGTCACCTCTTTCGGACCGGCCAAAATACGAAGCTTGTGCGCTGCAACAGGTGTCGGAACGCAAATAGTAACGTACGAGGTTTGACGTGACAGACGGGAGACCGGTATGCCGTGCAGCGCGCCGTATTGAACCACTAGAGAACGCCGTCCATGCCGAATTCTGACAAAACGTCCCGGAGCAAACATTCCCGACCGGATCGGATCGCTGCACCGGGAGGGCGGCAAAGGCTGCGTTCGCGCCGACAGGCTACCGCCGACCCGAAACATACGTCGCGCCGAACCCAAGCAGAACGCACCGAAGCGACCCGCAAGCTGTTGCTTGAAGCCGCTGTCAAGCTTATCCGCAAGAACGGGTTTGGCGGGTTACGCACCGTGGAAGTCGCGGACGAGGCGGGCGTGTCGCGCGGTGCGCTGATGCACCATTTTCCAAGCAAACACGAACTCGTCGTCGCAGTCCTGACCTACGTCAGTGAGGTTACCTTCACCAGAAGCACCCGTCGGGCTCAGTTGGCCCGCCACGATGGCGGCGATCCCATCGCCAGCGTCATAGAGGATGCTCACGACTTCTTCTTCGGCGACTACTTCTTCATAGAGCTCGCCATAGCAATGAGCGACGACAGTACCCGACGACTGAGACTTGAAACACGGCAGTTTGTTCGTCAAACACGCTTTTCGATCGAAGCCACATGGCTCGACACAATGATCTCATCCGGAATTCCGGAACGGCTCGCGCAGGATGTGCTTGCTTTGACCCTTAGCGTCGTCCGGGGCTTCTCCGTGCGCATGCTTATCGAGAATGACCCGGAGCATTTTTCGCGCCTTCTCGAGCTCTGGCGAAAGATTATCCGACAGCACATTCAGGATTCGACGCCTTCGCCAACAAGGAAGCGGACATGACGCTCAGTTGAAAATCACGAAATCGACGAAAAATAGCCGCCCAGCGGCGGCCAGTCTGGGAGATCACGACGTCTTAGCTTCCGACAAAGCTGCCCATGCAGATGCGGCGCACATCTCGTCGTCCTTGTTCGATCATCTAGGTTTCGATCGGCTCGCACATCTGGATCAAATTACCGTCCTGATCATAGAACAGGAACGAGCGAAGGATGTTTGCGCAAGACCATACGCCATCGGTTTGTGTCTTATAGCCCGCTCCGCGGACTTTTTCGAACCAGCCATCGATGTTCTTGACCTGAAGCGCCAGCTCGAGAATCCCCGTTTCTCGATAGCCAACGCGCTCGGAAGGTCGTTTTTGGAGTTTGGGCGTAGCGCATTCCTGAAGTTCGACGACCGCCCCCTCCGCTGACCAGACGATCACCATTCGTGACTTGGATCCCCTCGCGCCCAATATTTGATCCAACAGGTCACCGGAGAAGTACACGTTGGGTCCCGACGCTTGGCCATCCGGAATGGTCATATCGACCCTGACGTTGAAACCCAGAACGTCACGCCACAATCTGAGAGCTGCATCCATATCGCTTACGAACAGGGCAACGTGATGGATCTTCATGGGTCTAGCGTCCTTCGTCCAGATGCTGGCAGCCACCTTGATCGATCGGCCGCTGGATGTCTTCAGCCTTGATGGTCTGTCGCACCGTTAACAAGTCCCACTCCCCCTTGATTTCGTTCGGAGCCTTACCTTCGAGCAAATACTGGTCATTCATCAGTCGGCCATCAGAGCGAATTGTGGCGCCGGGGGCGAAAAAATCATCGAGCGGCATGGCCTTCATCTTCCGCATGACCGTCAATCCATCGACCGAATTGGCGGCCGACACAGCCTGAAGATAGTGCCTTACCGCGCTGTAGTTTCCGGCTTGCATCTCGGTTGGGTAAGCGCCACCGTTGGCTGCAGCGAAGCGCTTCGCAAAAGCCGCGGTATCTTTGTTGCGATCCCAATAAAATCCGGAGAGATACTGAAGACCTTGGGCTGCACGAGGCCCCAGGGCCTTTACATAATTCAATGCAAAAATGAACACGGCAAACTTCGTTCTGCTGCGATCGAACCCGAAATCGCTGGCCTGCTTCATGATATTAATCGGGTCGTCTCCTCCACTTGCCAAGCCCACGACTTGCGGATCCGTGGCTTTGGCCTGAAGGAGAAAGGAAGCAAAATCGGCTGTCCCGGGCGGGTGTCGAACCGCGCCCAGAGATGTCCCACCCTGGGACTGCAGCACCTTGGTCGCTTCCGTCTCCATTGTGCGCCCAAAGGAGTAGTCCGACGTCAAGAAGAACCAGTTCTTGCCGCCGTCCTGAACCGCAGCTTTTACAATTCCCTGGGCCAGCGAATACGTATCGTACAACCACAGCGCCGACGTCGCCGAGCAGGCCTTGCCGAAGAGATCGGCATTGGCCGAGCCGACGTGGACCACGACCTTGCCGCGCTCGCGCGCCAATTCCTGAACTGCAAGGGAGACGGCAGAATTCGAGAAATCAAAGGCTGCATCGACCCCGTCGACGTCGAAAGCGCGTCGTGCGAGTGCACTGGCGACGTCGGCCTTGTTCTGGTGATCGTAGGAGATCAAATCGATGGGCCGATTGCCGATCTTGCCACCGAAATCCTCGATGGCAAGACGCGCGGCAACCACGCTTCCGACGCCCGAAGCCGCGGAGTTCACTGACGACTGGTCATTCAATACAAGTATTCGAATGGCCGGCTTGTCGATTTCGGAACGTGCGGGAAGGTGACAACAGTACTGCAAAGAAGATAGCCAGAAGATATCGCATCGTCATGGTTTCACACTCGTTCAGCCAGGTTGAAGCGCGGTGGTTTGGACGATCGGGAGGAACAGCCTTTGAAGGAGGACGAACTACACGGCGACCGTCCGGCTCCGCGACAGTTCGAGATCTCGAAGCTCCTTACGCTTGACCTTTCCGCTTGCGGTTTTGGGCAGTTCGGCGACGAATTCGATACGGCGCGGATACTTGTAAGGGGCAGTCTGAGCTTTCACATGATTCTGGATTTCAAGCACGAGAGCATCGCTCGCCTTGTGGCCGTCGTGTAGGACGACGAAGGCCTTGACGACGACGCCGCGCTTTTCGTCGGGACTGGCGACCGCCGCCACCTCCCGCACGGCTGGATGCGCCATGATCACACTCTCGACCTCGGCCGGCCCGATGCGATAACCAGCGGCGTTGATCACGTCGTCCGAGCGTCCCTCGTACCAGAGGTAGCCGTCATCGTCCTTGCGCCCGAGATCCCCGGTGATCAGCCACCGCTCGCCCGCAACATTGGTCCTGTAGATCTCATCGGTCCGGACCGGATCATTCCAGTAACCGAGCATCTGGCCGTGGAACGGCACGCGTATCGCGACATGGCCGATGTGACCCGCTGTGACGGGTTGGTAGGACTCCTCGTCAATGATATCGACAGGCATACCTGGCATCGGCAAGCCCATTGAGCCCGGCTTGATCTCGGTTACCGGAAAGTTCGCCACCGACATGAAGCTCTCGGTCTGGCCGTAGGATTCGTGAATGCGCGTGCGGGTCAGTTCCATCCATCGATAGGCCGTCGGCGCGTCCAGCGCTTCGCCGGCCGTAATGGAGAGCCGCAGTTTCGATAGATCGTAATTCGCGACGTTCTCGCCGAGCATCCAGCGATATTCCGACGCTGTGGCTGCGAACAGCGTAATACCGTACTTCTCGATGAGTTGGAGCCGCACTTTTGGATCGAAGGGCCCGTCATAGATGAAGGCGCAAATGCCAGCGACCCAGGGGCCGATCAAGGTGCATGTCGCCGAGAAGGCCCACCCCGTGTCGGCGGTTCCCCAACATATATCCTCCCTCCGCTGCTCGTTCAGATCGAACCAATAGGCGGCAATCTCGAGGAAGCTGTAGGCGAAATAAGCCGAATGCGTCACCCCTTTCGGCATGCCAGTCGAGCCCGACGTGAAGTAGATGATGCCAGGATCCTTGCGGGTCATGGCCTCGGATTTTGCGCGCGGAGATGCCTCGGCCATCACCGATACGAGGTCCTCCCACCCGACCGCTTCGCCCGATCCATAGCGGACGGCAAGTCGCACGCAATCCGAGCCGAGCAAGCCGTCAAACTTGTGTGTCTCACCTTGCACGGCGATGACAGCTTTCGGCTGCGTTTGCTCGATCCTGTATTGGAGATCTTTCGGGGTCAGCATTGTCAGCGAGGGTAGCGACACCGCCCCAATCCGGAACAGCGCGATCATCGTCATTTGCCATTCCGGAATCCGGGGCAGCATGACGATGACCCGATCGCCGCGGCCAATCCCCCTGGATTTCAGGACATTGGCGATGCGCTGGGACGCCTCCGATATCTCGCGGAAGGTGAAACGACGCTCCTCGCCCCGCTCATTGGTCCAGATCAACGCCTGGCGCGTTGGGTCACTGCCGTAACCATCGATCACATCGGCATAGTTGTAGGCTGGCGGGTCCGCCGGCCGGGCGTAGTTGTTAAAATGAGCTCGATAGTCATTCATGGGCGGCAGCAGCATCGTTTCCTCCATCGCCCGGCCTTTTTGGTCCGGTGCCTCTCTGCGACCTCTTTGTCTTCCGGCAGGCGTCGAGTTGACGTCCTGCCCCGGCGACGGCCGGTTATTCGCTAGTGAGCGCGCCTCTTGCGTACCCGCAGCAAGGCCCGCTCGAAAAGCGCCAGAGTGGTTTGGTGAAGCAGATGGCCCGTCTCTGCCGGAGCCTCGCCGGCGCAAGCGCGTGCATAGGTCCCCTCCAGCAGAATGCCGAGACGAAAGCAGGCGAGAACCACATACCATTCGAGATTACGGAGGTCCCGCGTGCTGAACCTCGCATAGTGCTCCACCAGCTCTTCCGCACGTGGAAAACCGTCCCAGGGATCGACGCGAAGCACTGGCAGCTCCGGACCACCAGAATCTCGCCATGTCGCCACGATCCAGCCAAGGTCGACCAGCGGATCGCCGATGCTTGCCAGTTCCCAGTCGACGATAGCAGCGAGTTCGGGTTTGTCGCGCCGGTACATGACATTGGCGAATTGGTAGTCGCCGTGAACGATGCCTGGTGTTGAAGCGGATGGAAGATGCGCTGAGAGCCAATCAGACACTTCGTCGATGCCCGAAATGCCGATCCGCCCGGGCCAGCTTTCATATTGCTTGTAGCCCTCGAGCTGCGCATTCCAGCGGCCGACCTGCCGCGCGAGATAGCCGTCCGGATTGCCGAAGCCTTCGAGCCCGACGGCGCGATAGTCGACGCGGTGAAGTGCTTCGATGCCTTCGACCAGAGCGAAGCCCATGCGACGCCGGGCCGCGGCGCTGTCCCGGTGGGGCGACGGCAGGCCGGTCACCGCGTTAAATCCTTCCACAGGCTCCATGAGATAGAAGGTCGCGCCCAATACGTCCGTCTCATCGCACATGGCGACCAGGCGCGGATGCAGAACCGGGCTGGAGGCCAGCGCGCCAAGCAGCCGCGCCTCGCGCCGCATCGTCTCGTTGCTGTTCGGTCGCAGCGCAATTGGCGGTCTTCGCAGGACGTATGAAAGTCCTCCACGCGAAAAGCGCAAAAGCACATTCTGCGTGCCGCCACTCAACGGCGTCACATGCTCGATCGCTCCGCTGCCGAGCCCACGCGCGTCCATCCATGTCGCTAGACGACCAAAGTCGATCGGTTCGTGTGCGCGCGCGGTCACAACAACATTCCGCCGTCGGCGAGAACCGTTTGACCGGTGACGTAGCTGGCAAGCGGCGACGCCAGAAACATGGCCACGCCCGCCATCTCCTCAGGCGTACCGAAGCGGCCCATCGGGATGCGCGAGACCGCCGCCTCAGAGCGCTTGGTGTCCTCGACCGTCACGGCAGTCAACCGGGTCGGGACAAATCCCGGCGCAATTCCATTGACGCGTACGCCCTTGTCGGCCCACGCCTGGGCCAAAGTCCGCACCAGCCCCACCGCGCCGGCTTTTGACGCGTTATAAGCCGGATTCCCCCGTGTGGCATGATAGGCCGCAGAGGACGACACCACGATCATCGTGCCGCTGGTTTCCACCAGCAGCGCCTCAAATTTGTTGGCGCACGCCATGATCGAAATCAGGTTGACGTCCACGACTTGGCGAAAAGACGGAATTGCAAATTCCTGCCGGCGATAAAGAACCGAGCCTTGCGATTGGACAAGAATGTCGAGCCGATCAAAGGGTGGTTGGTATGCCTCCACAGCCCCGAAGTCCGACACGTCCATCTGCTGATAGTGCAGGCCGTCGAGATCCGAGCCCGCAATGCCCGCATAGTCGGCGGCGCGCTCCTTCGTGCCCCAAACGTGGACCGTCGCTCTATGAGCCCGGAAAGCCTGCGCGATCGCGTTGCCTATGCCGCCGCTTCCGCCGATAACCAGCGCGGTGCGACCTGACAGATCTAGGCTGAATGGCTTCGACATCATCCAACACTCAAGTCATTCCGAAATGCGCACGAGCTCTCGGCTCAGCCTTGAAGCGCACGTAATCGGGGAACATCTCGTCTCTCGGCTGCACCGTTTTGAGCAGCTCCCGTGCGACGACGCCTTTGTGAACCTCGGTCGGACCATCGGCCAAACCAATCATGAAGCTGCTCATGATGTGGCTCGCAAACGGCACATCGGTCGTCAGGCCGAGCGAACCGTGCAGGTGCAGGGCCATGCTGGCGATGTCGTTGAGCACCTTCGGCATGACCACTTTGACCGCAGAGACGTTCTGGCGAATCGCTTTCCAATCCGCGCCCTGGTCGGCCAGCCAAGCCGTCTCGAGCACCAGCAGCCGGAATTGGCGCAGTTGAATCCAGGCATCGGCAATTCGCTCCTGGACCATCTGCTGCTTCCAGAGCGGCGCGCCCTTCGTCTGCCGGGACACAACGCGTTCGCAGGTATATTCGAGGCAGCGGGTGGCCTCAGCGATCGCCCGCATTGCATGATGCAGCCTTCCGCCCCCGAGACGAACTTGCGCAACTACGAAGCCGTCCCCGCGGTCACCAAGCATATTGGCTTTGGGCACGCGAACGTCAGTCCAACGGACATGGGCGTGCTCCGGTTCAGCCTGCCCGAAATAGCCGTAGTCGCGGACGATTTCGATTCCCGGCGTCTCCGCCGGGACGATGATCATGGATTGGCGCCGATACGGGTCGTTGGCATCGGGCTCGGTAACGACCATGACGATATGAAAGGCAGCGAAGCGGGCGTTCGACGAGAACCACTTCTCGCCGTTGATCACCCACTCGTCTCCAACGAGCTTCGCCGTGCTCTGAATCTGGAGCGGGTCGGCGCCGCCCTGTGGCTCGGTCATCGCGAAACAAGACACGATTTCGTTGTCGAGCAACGGCTTGAGATAGCGCTCCTTCTGTTCCGGCGTGCCGTAATGAGCGAGAATCTCCGAATTGCCGGTGTCGGGCGCCTGCGTGCCGAATGTGATCGGGCCGAAGCGCGATCGTCCCAGCTTCTCGTTCATCAATGCAAGTTTGAGCTGACCATACCCCTTACCGCCCAGATGAGGCCCGAGGTGGCAAGCCCAGAGACCGCGAGCCCTTACCTTTGCCTGTAGCGGACGAACCAGCTTCTTGAAGCCCGTGTCGTGGATATTCCATTGGCTGCCGAGGATATAGTCGAGCGGTTCGACCTCGCGCCTAACGAAGTCGTCAATCCAATCAAGTTCCTTCTGAAACTCGGGCTCCGTCTCAAAAGACCACAAGGCGCATCCTCCGGATTTGTCGATCAGCAGGGACACATCGCCCGCAGCGACTGCAGCTTTTCAGCAGCTTGTTCGATCTAGGAGGCCATCAAAGTGCACGAGCGGTCCAATCGAAAATCTATCGCCTATTGATAATGGGATGTTATAAATTACGGCCAGTAGGCCTCGAGGTGAAGGTAGACATGGATATCGATGCAACACCCTACCGCATCTTTGTCACGTTGGCGGATGAGCTGTCCTTTACCCGCGCGTCCGCGCTCTTGAACGTCTCGCAGCCGGCCCTCTCGGCCCGCGTTCGAGAGTTCGAACGAAGGCTCGGCTTCGCCCTGTTCTCGCGCACGAGCCGTCGCGTGGAGTTAACTCCGCAAGGGCGTTTGTTCCTGCCGAACGCCAGGCGCATGGTCACGGAGGCAGCTTGGGCACACCAGGCGGCACGAGAAATTCGCGAAAACGATTTGCGCATTGGAGCGCCTTTCTACACGCTCCACATCGAGATGCGCCGAAGGCTGGTCGACCGTTTGATTGTCGACTGTCCGAAGGTGCAGTTGCGGATATTCGACAAGGCCCAGGAGCGTAACTACGCCGATTTGATCCGAAGGGAAATCGATCTGGCGCTGCTGGTCGAACCATCGGACACAAGGACGGCAGCGACCGATGCGGCCTCGCAAGCGGATTGGCCAGATGGTCTGGAGCGATTGCCGCTGGAGACCAAGCGGGCGGCGCTCCTCGTTCCTGCCGAGCATCGCTGGGCCAAGATGAAGGAGATTCCTCACAAGGAATTGAGAGATCAGAGAATTGCCATGGTCAACCGTGCGCTGGGGGCGCCTTTGACGGTCGCTCTTAGCCGCTGCTTGCTGGAGGCCGGCGCCAAGCTCGTTCGCCCTCCCGAAGCGCACGCCATCGCGGTCGAGCGCTTCGGCCTGCTCACGGGAGTTCCAGCCGTGACATTGGGATGGTTCGATACCCATCGGATCACAGGGCAACGAAATGGAGTCGTCCGGCAGATCGAGGGGATGAACTTCAGCACGACCCTTTCGCTGATACGTTTGCAAGGGGATCAACGCCCCTCTGCAGCGATGGTCTGGGACATGGTCCGGATGGAGCAGCAGGGGACATCCGGGAGGCCGGGTCAACGACAAGCTCGCAAGGTGCTATCCACGCGAACTCGTCGCTCTGACCGATGAACAGTTGCGCTCCACCCTTACACTTGAGGTCCGACGATGCTGCCGGCTTCAGGCACCTGCCCGCGGGCTAAGCCGAGAGCAACTCCGGCGTTTTTTCCAGCAGCCGGACGACCTGATCGCGTTGATGGCGCGGCGCACCGAGCAACTCGGCATTGCTACGCGCACGCTTGTAATACAGATGATTCTTCATTTCCCAAGTGAAACCGATGGCTCCGAAGACCTGAATGTTGCGGTAAGTCACATCTCGATAAGCGGCGCTGGCGTAGCTTTGTGCCATTGCCGCCGCAAGCGAAGCCCGCTTATCCCCTTCGCCCAAAGCCCAGGCCGCAAAGTGGACCCCGGCCGTGGCGCATTGATCCAAGCCGGCAAGTTCGGCAAGTTGATGCTTGATCGCCTGAAATGCGCCGATGGGCTTGCCGAATGCAACCCGCTCCTTGGCATATTCGACGGTATCCGCGAGCACCTTCTGAATGCCGCCAGCGCTTTCCGCAGCAAGCACCAGATAGAGCCGGTCCCGAATCCATGGCCAAGTGTCGTCATCGCTTTGAGACAGCGGTTCTGCTGAAACGTTGTTGTACGAGACGGCGCAGACCTGCCGCGTGATATCGCGCCACTCGAGAACATCGACAGTCACATTCCTGTCGCCACGGTCGACCAGGAAGAATTGTCCCTTGTCTTTAGTTCGAGCCAGCACGACGATCTTGTCGGCGGCGTCCGCATCGACCACAAAGGCGTTCCTGCCGGAAACGACCCATCTGCCGTCGCGTTGGACCGCCTTGACGTCGGAATGTGCCCCGTCCGCCGTACCGTTTGCACAGGTGACCGCGAGCGCCAACCTCAAGCGCCCGGCGGCGACCTCACCGAGGAGCAGCTTCTTCTGATCCTCCGACCCTGCCTTCTCGACGGCCCATGCGCCGGCCAGCGTGCCGAACAACGGTGCGGCGGCGAGCGATCGTCCAATCTCGCCCATCACCATCGCCAAATCGAGGTACGTCATTCCCAAGCCGCCGTAAGCTTCAGGCACAACGATGCCGGGCCAGCCGAGCTCGACCATTTTGTTCCACATGCCGTCATATCCGGCCTGTGCGACGGTGGCTCCCGGTACGAGCAATTTCGACAGCTCCGCTTCCTTTGACAGGAACGCGCGGGCGTTATCGCGCAAGGCCTCGTGCTCTTCGTTGAGTGAAAAATCCATTGATCGATCCTCTTGCTTGATATGGACAACGAGAAGACGGCCGGTGCGAGAGCGCTCTTCAGCCGTCTCGTCTGCGCAGTCTCGCTAGTTGGCGCCCTTCGGCTTGACGAGCTTGGCCTGATTGAATGGAAGACTTGCCGTCGGATCGAGCTCCCGCGGCAAGCCGAGCACGCGTTCGGCGACGGCATTCTTCAGGATCTCCTGCGTCCCAACGCCCAGCGTGGCAGCCGGCGCAAACCAGTAGGCATAATCCCAATTATCGAAGAGCCCATATTCCTTCGGCGGAAGCGGCAGCACGCTCCGATCACGCACCATACCCGCCGCGCCCTGCGAACGCTTGGCAAGATCGGACAGGTTCTGGCCGTGCGGCGAGGCCAGCATTTTACCGATGTTCCCCTCTGCGCCGGCCGGCTTGCCGTTGATCCGGTTGCTCAGATTGCGAAGAGACAGAAGGCGGAGCAGTTCACCCTCCACGAACAGTTTCCCCGCCTCGTCCCGGATCAGCGGGTCATTGATTTTCCCGGTCTGGATCAGGCCTGACATGAGTTCGCGAGCTGTTGGCCCGCCGCCCCAGACCGCGCCGGGCTTCGTCATGTGCATTCGCTCGGTCTGTAGCTGCTCCATCACGATGCGCCAGCCGTCGCCTTCCTTGCCGAGCAAGCGGTCTGCCGACACCTTGACGTCTGTCAGAAAGACCTCGTTGTACTCAGGCTCTTCGCCGGTCATGTCCACGATCGGACGGACGAGCACGCCTAGCGTCTTCATATCTATCAAGAAGACTGACAACCCACGATGCTTTGGCGCCTCGGGATCGGTGCGCGCGATCAAAACCCCAATCTGCGATTTGTTCGCCATCGAATTCCAGATCTTTTGGCCATTGATGATGTAATGGTCGCCATCGCGCCGCGCTGTGGTGCGCAGGTTGCCGAGGTCCGATCCTCCGGACGGCTCGCTGAACAGCATGCACCAGCGCTCCTCACAGGCGAGTGCAGGAGGCAGGAACTTCTGGCGTTGATCTTTCGTACCGTGTGTAAGCAGCGACTGGCCGCACTGATTGATCGCGATGACGTTGAACGTCATGGGATGAACGATGCCCGCCCGCTCGATCTCCTGATCGATGATCAGCTGCAATTCGGGTTCGGCTCCCAACCCCCAGGGCTCGGGCCAGTGCGGCACGACATATCCTTGCTTGGCCAGCTGGGCGTAACTCGGTGACGGATTCGCCTCGAACCATTTGCGTACGGCAAGGCGCCGCGGATCGTCCTCTCCCGGCAGGTTGAAGTCCATGATGTGTCACTCCATTGATATGTTATGTTGCAGCGGCCGACCGAGACCGGTCCGCGATTTCATGCTTGCATACGAGTTCGCGCGGGTTACCGGACGACCTGTGCATCCATCAGCCGCCTGACAGCGGCGTCTTCCATGCCGATTTCGCCAAGGATTTCTTCGGTCTGCTCGCCGAGCAGCGGCGCACGAGAGCGCAACTCCAGAGGCGTGCCCTCAAATGAGGCGTAGAAATTCAGCCCCCGGATCTTTCCGAACTCCGGATCGTCGAAAATTGGGAACGTATCATTGTGCTTGGCTTGTGGATGATCGAGGAACTCCTCCAGCGAGTGAATTTTCGCCATCGGCACTTCGTATTTTCGAACACCAGCGAGCAACTCTTCGGTGGTCATTTCCGCGATGGACGCGGCCAGTTCCTCGTTGAAATCTGTAATGTTCATCAACCGATCTCGGGGCTTAGCAAACCGGCCGTCCTCGAGCAGGTCAGATCTGCCGAGAGCAGCGCAGAGACCTCGGAACTGGTTGTCCTGGAGAACGAGTCCCATGACATGTCCGTCCTTCGTCTTGAACACGCGGTAAATCGACCCGGACTGTACGGGGAGTACCTCGGGATTGATGAAGGTGTGATTCTTCAACTCTTCCTGGGAGATGAACGACGACCATGCATCCAGCATCTTCACCACGATCTTCTGGCCTCGCCCTTCGTTTCGGTCACGCGCATACAAGGCAGCAAGGGCTGACATCGCGCCAGAGATGGCTGCGATCTTGTCCACGACGACATTGCGGACCGGCGCGGGAGTGTCGGTATCCGCGCCCTGGACGGAGCAGAAGCCCGCAAGCGCTTGGATGACGGGATCGTAGGCCGGCTGATCGCTATCAGGGCCGCTTTCACCGAAGCCCTTGATAGAGATATAGACGATACCCGGATTTTCATCTCGCAGACTCTCGTAACCGAGCTGCAGCCGATCGGCGACGCCCGGCCGGAAATTCTCGATCAAGAGGTCCGATTGCAAGGCCAGGGCGCGCACGATCTGCTGTCCCTCTGCAGATTTCAAGTCGACCGCGATACTCCGCTTGTTGCGGTTATAATGGCTGAAATATGCACCGAGGCCCTTATATTGCGGGACAACGGCACGCATGGTGTCGCCTGAGATCGATTCGACCTTGATCACGTCCGCACCCAGGTCGCCGAAGATCTGACCGCCCATCGGGCCAGAAACCATTGTTGAAAGATCAAGGACGCGCAATCCAACGCATGGTCCCTGACGAATTCGATCAGTCATAAATCCCTCCCCTCGAATAGCGTTAAACCGAACCAACTTCCGGCCCGATCGCTTTATCGATCTTCGCCGACAGACCTTGCGATGATCGCGGCGGATCACCACACCGCATTGCTGCGCGACACCGGATCGTCCGAGCCGCTCATCGCGAGAAGGCCGGCCGAAAGCGTCCCGCAATTTCGTCTTCATTCATGAACCGACAGGTCCCTTGCTTTGGTCGAACACGGTCGTTCGGATCCACGCTCTGACGCGCGCCGATTCTGCGTTAGCCTTATGACCGCAGCTAGGAAGCTATCTGCAGGTAGATCTTTGTGACGGCGGGCGCGCTCGGTTTTCAGGCGCGCCCCGCCCTTTTTGAGCCCCACATGCACAAGCTGCTCGGCTCGAAGCCAAAGCTCCGAGGCCTATGGTTCTCTTCGTCTTCGATCTCATCGACGCCAACCGAATATTCAAATGTCATCCCGTCCGGGCCGGTGAAATAAAGAAACCGGGCGCCGGAGGTAGGATGGCGGCCCGGACCGAAAACGATCGGGACGTTCTGCTCGCTCAGGAAATAGTAGGACCGCAACACATCGTCATTGCTTGCGACCTGATGGTTGACATGCTGAATACCTGCCTTCGTCCCGGGGGCCAGAGCCAGGGTATGATGGATCGCGTTGATCCGCATGAGCGCGATGTCTCCGATGCGGTCGCTCACGCGAGCATTACAAACCTGGGTCCAGAATTTCTCGTCGCGCACCGGATCGGTGGTATTGAGGCCAACATGACTGAAGCCCGTGATTCCGACGTCGCGCGTCGGAAAATAGCGGCGACCACAGCTCGCAGGACGCACCACGAGTTCGATGTGGTTGCCGGTCGGATCCTTGAAGCCGATGAAGGCCTTCACCATGCGCGAGGCGCATTCATCCGGCGTACCTGCATGAACGGGATGTCCGAGCGCCTCGAGAGTCGCGGCCGCGGCTTGAAGTTGTTCCTCACTATCGACCTCGAAGCCAACTGTCTGGTCGTCCGGATTGCCCTCTTCGTAGTAAAGCGTGTGGGCACGATCATCGGAGCGGAGATAAAGCCCCTTCTTGCTCCGGTCTCCGACCTCTAGCCCCAGGCAGCGCGTCGCGAACGATTCCGCGGCGTCGAGGTTCGACGCCCCGAGCCGGACATAAGTGATTTCCTTGAGTTCGATCATTTGAACCTCCTGACTGAATTCGGCTTCAGGTCGACGGCAACGCCGCCAACTCCGGAAGATCGCTTGCCTCGCTCCCCCATGAACAGAACGATTCGGGGCGCAGCTGATACTGGCGGGGCCGACGCTTCAAATCGACGTCCTGCATGCCGTGAACGTAGGAAAAGACGTATCCGTCAGGACTCAGGAAACGCAGGAAAACCTGATCCGACGCTGTTTCCTTTCCAGGTCCGTGGACAATCCTGACCTGCCGATCTTGAAGGAAATACTTGCTTTGCATCACGCAATCGAGGCTTTCGACTTCCAGCGAGACGTCGAGAACTCCCTTTCGTTCCGACGGATAAAGCGCAATGCGATGATGACGGGCATCGATCTGCAAATAGCAGACGTCTCCAACGCGATCCGCGACATTGGCGCCGAGCACAGTCGTCCAGAACTCAAGATCGCGTGCCAGGTTGGTCGATCGCAGGCCCACCCCCTGAAATCCGACAATCCCTGCATCCCGCGATGGAAAATAGCGGCGGCCGGAGTGGGCAGGTCTTGCAACAAGTTCAATCGAGTTGCCGGAGCCGTCCATCGTGATCAACGCTTGACGCACGAAGCGGCGTCGACATTCGTCTGCGGTGGCATCGCGAACCACAAAGCCTCTTGCCTCCAACGTGTCTCGCGCAGGCGCAATGAAGGTCTCGTCGAGCAATTCGATGCCGACGCTCTGATCGTCCGGCGATTCCTTTGTTAGGCAGATGCGATGCGAAAGCGCGTCAGACCGGAAGGCAGCCTCGCCGTTGTCTGTCGTGACCCGTTGCAGCCCAAGGATTTCCGTTGCGAACCGCGCACTCTCTTCGATGGCGCGAGTGCCAAGTCGAACGTAACACACCTGGGCAAGCGGGATGCGCGTCATATTCTTCAATTCCGGGTTTTCGATTTCTTGGTATGGTTGATGCGAGTGGCTCCTTCGCGCGCCGATGCCTCGACGGATTCCGAGGTGGGCGCCATCGCCTTTAAGAAGGCCTCAGCGCCCAGCTTTTCGGTCAGGTAGCCTCGAACCATATCCTGCCACACCACGCTGAGATGCGCCCGTTGCGCGGCATTGTCATCGATGAAGCGGCGGACCATGAAGCCACGAACGTGGTTAAGGGTCAGGCTAAGAACATCTGCAGCTACCGCCTGCGGCAGACCATGCCTTTCCAAAGCGTGCTGCCACGTTTCCTCAACCGCAAAACGGGAACGCCGGCTTAACCGACGCACAGTTCCCCGCAGTTCAGGATAAGCCTGACCGAAAGCCAGTGCGAATTCGATAAAAAAGCCCTGTCCGAAAAAGAATTCGGTGGCGTCTGCCAGAATCGCATCAATGATTGCCGGCACGCTGCGCGCGCGTTCGGCAAATTTGATCCGCTGCTGGCTTCGCTCGAGGGAGCGATCATTGACGTGTTCGAACGTTGCCAGGACAAGATCCTGCTTGGTTCGAAAATGGTGGAGAAGCGCCCCCCGGGACACGCCCGCTTCACGCTCGACATCCTCCATACGCAGACCCGCCGGGCCCATGCGCACCATCACCTCCACGGAGGCATCCAGGATCAGTTTGCGCGTTGCCTCTCGGCGCTCGGCCTGCGTCCGGCGCCTCGGAGCAGCGCTGCTCGCCTTAGCGGATTTGGCGGGAGTGCGCTTAGACTTGGACATAAACAGTTCCCTCAATAATTTCAACTGGATAGGTCTTGAGTGCCACCGTACAGGGGGACGACTCTGCCTTACCCGTTGTTATATCAAAGGTTCCGAAGTGCCACGTGCACTCCACAATCTTTCCAGCCAGCAATCCCTCTTCGGATAGAGATGCCTCTCCATGCGTACAGGTGTCGGACGTTGCATAGACCTGCCCACCATAGGTGTAGAGAGCGATACGCTCTCCGCTTGGCAGCAACGCTCCCTTGATCTCGCCTTCCACGACGTCACTGGCGGCGCAGACAGCGACCTTGCTGGTGCTCACATCCTGCATCAGAGCATCGCGCTCCCGCCGTTGACGCTGATGACCTGTCCCGTGACGAACGACGCCTCGCCGGTCGAGAGGTAGGCGACCATCGACGCAACCTCGGCCATCTCTGCCGGCCGCCCCATCGGCACGACATCGATGTATTTTTTGACGGCTTCGGGAGCCTGCGCCACCGCGGCACGTACGCGCTCGGTGTTGACGATGCATGGCGCGACGACATTGAAGGTAATGCCCTCCAGCGCGAATTCCCTGGCGAGGCCAGTGGTCAGCGCATGAACTCCTCCCTTCGCAGCGTTGTATCCCGCGTGATTCCACAAGCCGTTCCGAACGGAGTCCGCGCCGACACTGACCACACGGCCGTATCGCTTGCGGCGCATCTCGGGCAATGCGTAAAAGGTGGCCCAGACGGCCGTCCAGAGATTGCGATCCACCGTCGTGCGCAACGACTCCGGCGTGTGATCGACGAACGGCTGGATGATTCCTCCGCCGGCATTGTTGACGAGAATATCGATAGTTCCAAACCGGGTGATCGTCGCCTCGATCATGTCGCGAGCAACGGTCTCACGCGACAAATCGCCAGCGCAGACGAGCGGTCGATCGTCCCCGGCTCCCAATCGGTCGGCGGCGCGGTTGAGCTGGCCTTCGTCGACATCTGCGATCGCGATCCGCGCACCGTCCGCCTGGAGTCGCTCCGCGATCGCAAATCCGATTCCCTGCGCGGCTCCCGTTACGACCGCAATCCGTCCTTCGAGCATTTTCGTCATGTGAACGCCACCTCAGAGGATAATGCTGATGCGCCCGGAAGGCCGCAGCGCGTCACTATCGAGTAAACATCGTTTGCTGCGGATTTTGAAAGCGCCGTCCACCTGACGAATGACGTAGTTGCTCAATCCGACATAAAGGTCGGTCACGCCGTCCTTGGTGCGATACGTTGCGAAGACGGAAGTCACGTCAATATTTTCGTCCTCCCGCTCCTTGACCCTCACATTGCTCACCATGTGACGCGTTTTCGAGTGCGGGAATTCCACGTGTGCGGTTCGCTTCATCAGCCGCTTCACGCGCTCGCCAAGTCGCATACGGTCGTCGGCAATGTAGAACAGACTGTCGTCGGGTGATGCATCGGCCGGGAGATCCATGCATGGCACATGGTATTCTGCATCGTCCGTAAACAGCGACAGCCACTCGGGAAGCCGCCACTTATCAAGGAGATCGGCTTCTTCGAATAGAAATTCCTCGATCTCGGAGCGAGTCACTTTTGTCATCGATCGCCCTCCTCAAGCCGCTTTGATCTTGGCCGCCTTGGCGGACTCGGGAAACATCTGCTTATTCCATTGCATCCAGAAGGCGCGCATCTGCAACTCGTCCGCGCTCGAGGGGTTCTCCTTGTTCATGCCTTTCGAAATGTCGCTATAGGGCACGTCCTCATAATTGCTGAAGCCGCGCTGGCAATGCTCGAGTGCCTCCGCGTCGTCCGGGGTCGCAAAGCCACCGGGGCCGAGAAACTCGAGGAAGTTGTTGAGGCGGTACTTGCGCGACCAAGCGCTCTCGTTCAGCGGCGCCAACGCCCAGGAATTGACGACCATGTAATCCGGCGCAGTCGGATAGTAGGTTCGGACGACGATGGCCATGATGTCGTTGATGATGAGGTTGGGATAGATGAAAAGGTTGCGTCCCATCTTGGCGATCCGGAACGCGCGCTCCTCTCCGAAGCGTTCGACCAAGCGCGCATAAATGCGATCGACCTCCTTCTTGCCTTCTTCTCCCCAAGCGGGAATCCAATCCGCAACCGGACGGCCCCATGGCGCCTGCCCCTGGATCACGGCATGACCGTTGCCAAGGTCGTAGCCACGCCCGGCGCCAGACCTGAAGTTCGCCCCGCCGTTGCTTTGCATCAGAATGTCAAAATACGACGCATGCGTCGTGGACGCATGATATCCGTCGATGCTGTTTTCGGTGAGAAGCTTCCAGTTCGCGCGAACTGAATACTCGTGCGTCCCTTTGACGATCGACATGCCCTCTTCTGACTGATCGCAAATCACGTCCAGAAAGTCCTTGGCACCCGCGAGGTAGTCGACGAGCGGCTGAATGTTCCGGTCGAAACAGACGAAATAGAAATCGCGATAGCCTTCGAAGCGGGGCACTGGCGTCAGGTGCGAGCTCTCGCGATTTTTGAAGTCCGCGTCATAGGAGTCCTCGCCCGGCTGGCTTCGCAGCTTTCCGTCCAGTCCGAAAACCCAGCCGTGATAAAAGCACTGGAAGGACTTTGCGCTTCCCTTGCGCTCGCGACACACCTGCATTCCGCGATGGGGACATGTATTCAGCAGCGCCACGGGAGTTCCGCTGGCGTCCCGCGTGAACAGGATGCTCCGGCCTGCGACCGAACGTGTCACAAAATCTCCCGGCTTCTTCAGCTCTGATCCATGCCCTAGATAGATCCAGTTGCTCTCGAAAATGCGCTCCTTCTCCATCGAAAGAATATCGGGATCGATGAAATTGCGACGAGAAACCTTGAAGACGTGCTTGTCCTGATCGACGAGAACAGCTGGTCGATTGGCGGATGCTGCCGAATTCATTTGAACCTCCTCCGTTTGCTCTTATTTTGAAAGCAGTCGCTTCAGATCGAATTCCGGATTCTCGAGATCAGCTCGATTGACCCGCATGCGGGCGGCCACTGCGCGGCGCAGGATCGCCATGTGCTTCGGCGCGTTGACGGTTGCAGCTCCGACGATTTCGTCGTCGCGCAGCCCCAAGACGCTGAACCGCCCGCAGGAACTATCGCCGCGAACGATCTCCGTGACATTCGAGAGGCTGCCGACGACCTGCAAATTGGTCTTATGCTGGTCGGACCAGAACCAGGGCACGCTGTCGTAGCCCTCGCCCTGCCCCAACATGGATTTCGCTGTGGAGACGGCCTGATTCTGGGCGTTGGCCCAATTCTCGACCCGCATCCATCGATCCGCGCAGCGATTCCACTGCTCGGCAACGTCCCCAGCAGCATAAACGCCGTCACACTCCGTGGCGCCGTGTCGGTCGACGCGTATTCCCTTGGACGTGGAAATTCCGGAGCCGGCGACGCTTTCGACCGCCGGCTCGACGCCGATACCCACCAGCACCAGATCGGCAGGGCAAATCGACCCGTCAGACAGAACAAGACCTTCCGGCGCGACGCGTTGCGCGGTGACCTCGGTCAGGACCCTCACGCCAAGATCGCGATGCAGCTTCAGAAAATATTCGCTGATCAGTCGCGAGCCGACCTGCGCGAGAACCAACGGTGCCGCCTCGATCACCGTCACGGCGCAGCCTCGCTCGACGGCCGCGGCAGCCACTTCCAAGCCGATGACGCCGCCCCCAATCAACGCGACCCGCAGCCCTTCGCGAAGTGAAGCTCGCAACCCCACCGCATCATCCACGCTACGGAGGTAAAAAACCGGAATAGGCCCCTGCTCGAGATCCGGCAGGCGACGAGCGCGCGTGCCTGTCGCAATCAGAAGCTTCGTGAATGGACGCTCGCGACCGTCCTCAAAGCCAAGAACTCGCCTTTCAAGATCGCAACCCGCAACGCGAACGCCGGTCATGACGTCGACGTCCAACTCCTGCCATTGCTCACGCGAACGAATGTAAGCCGGCCCCGCTTCTTCTTTGAGAAGAAGCTCCTTCGACAGTTGCGGCCGCTCGTAGGGGAGATGCACTTCATCACCAACAAGAGTGATTGAGCCGCGGAACTCGGCGAGCCGGAGCGCCTCGGCGGCGCGACTGCCGGCCTGTCCTCCGCCAACGATCACGACGCCAGCGTCAGCGCATCTCATGGTACACGCCTCCGAGACTGGACAAAAAAACCTCCCAAGCGATCGTCGTTGACAAACCCATATAAACAGTCCAACGAGATTGTAAAGTACAAACAGTCTGAGTAAACTGTATTACGTACACGTATGGTTGCTGCATCGCAGCGAAGACTGCGGGCCAAAGGAGAGAGCGCTGGTGAAAGCCGTCGATGTTCATACACACGTTGTGCCGCTCACACTCCGGGCCGGGGACGGACGGAGCGATGCGTGGCCGAGCGTCGAGCGGCGCAGCGATGATGATGCAGCGGTCATGATCCGCGGCCGCGCCTTTCGCGTGATTGACTCGCGGTCATGGGATGTCGAGCGTCGCCTCAATGACATGAAGGAAGACGGCATTGACGTCCAGGTTCTGTCCCCCATGCCCGAGTTGCTGTCGCACTGGCTTCCCTCGAGCGAGGCCGACGATCTCTGCGCCATCACGAACGACTACATCGCCGCCATGATTGCCGAAAATCCCGGCCAGTTTCGCGGCATCGGCATGGTGCCGATGCAGGACCCGCAGCTCGCGGCGAAGCGTCTCGAGGACGTGCGGAAGCTCGGATTGCGGGGAATCGAGATCGGAACGCACATCGCCGGCATACCGCTCGGAGACCCTCGCCTCGATCCGGTTTACGCGCAGGCGGAAGCGCTGGGCCTCGTGATCTTCGTTCATCCCTTGCATCCGATCGGGATGGAACGGATCGGGCAACCGCAGGAGCTCGCAGCCGTTTCGATTTTTCCGTTGGAAACCGCGATGGCGACGGTTGCTCTACTCGGAGCGCAAGTCGTTCATCGATTTCCGAAACTGCGGCTCTTGTTGAGTCATGGCGGCGGAGCCGCGCCCTGGATCGCGCCTCGGATCGACTTTGCGTACGAGAGCACTCCCTTGCTCAAGAGACATCTTCCGGAAGCCGTGGGCACGACGCTCAAGCGCTTCTGGTACGACACGATCCTTTATGACAGTCGATCGCTGCAATACCTCCAGGATCGGACCGGCGCCGATCGGCTTGTCGTCGGCTCAGACTACCCCTTCGCCATTCGACAGAAGCAACCGGCAGACTTTGCGCGCCGGGCTCTCGCCAATGTCGACTTCACCGCGAATGCCGCCGCTCTGCTCGCCGAGCCGAACGCCGGCTTCGTCAGAGATGACGCGTAAGCGTCGTTACAGGAGGGATGAAGATGTTCCAGTGCCGTTCCGAACCGCAGCTAGTATCGCTCGGGAGCGTGCCGCCCCGCACGCCAGGACGATCGGACGCGCAGGTGCCGCACGATCCCGAGCATGGCGAAAGCCGCTATGCGCGCATTCCCCATCTCTACTTCTACTCCGGAATTCGCTTCACCGATCCCGTCTACGGTCTCTTGGATCTCGAAATCGCACTTCAGCGGCGCAGCAACGATGAAATCTGGCTCGAAATCTATTGCGTCGGCGACGGTTACCAAAGCGGCCGCGGCTCAGGGGCCGAACAGCCGTTAATCGTCGAAATCAGACACGGGGAAAGAAAGCTGACAACGGTCGCCTGGGCGTATCCAAACGTGCTCTGCGGTCATTTCGACCCCATGTACCTCGAAGCAAAGACCGCTTTGTCAGTTCCGGATTTCGAAGCCGCGGATCGTATCGCGTTGCCCCAGATATGCACCGTCGCCGCCAGTTGCAGCGGCGCGGCGCCGACGTTCGGTGCGCCCGCCGCGCACGGACACTAGTTCACTTGAAATAAGCTCAGGGAGAAAAACATGCCTTTCAACGAACAACCGAAGTTCATCGATGCCGGCGGCACTCGCACGCGGTATTTCGAAGCGGGTTCAGGCGAACCTACCATCCTGATCCATGGCGGCGGTCCCGGTGCGTCGGGTATCAGCAACTATCGCAAGAACATCGAGGCGCTCGCCGCCAAACGGCGCGTGATCGTGCCTGACCTGCCGGGATATGGCGAGACTGAAGGTAAGCTGAAGGATGGCCCGGCGTACGAGGCCATGGCCAGCTTCGTCGGCTCCTTCATGGATGCGCTCGATATTCGCAAGGCCAGCTTCGTTGGCAACTCGCTTGGAGGTGGCACAGCACTGACGTTGGCGTTGCGCGCACCCGAGCGTGTCAACAGGCTGGTGTTGATGGGCTCCGGCGGCGGTTTGCACGTCTTCAATACCATGCCGAGCGAAGGCCTCCGTCGCATGGCGACGTTCCACGCCGGCGAAGGCCCGACCATGGAAAAACTGAAGGGTGTGATCGAGTTGCTCGTTTACGATCCATCTGCCATCACTGAAGATCTGCTCGCCGAGCGCTTGAAAGCGGCGTCGGTCCCCCAGACTGTCAATATCTTCACGCGGCCGCCCATGGACCTTTGGCGAGAAAATCTCGGCTCGCTCCAGCACAAGGTCTTGATTATCTGGGGCCGGGAGGATCGGGTGCTTCCTCTCGACGGCAGCCTCGTTCTTCTGAAGACTTTGCCAAACGCCCAGCTCCACGTCTTCCCCAAATGCGGTCACTGGGCGCAGTGGGAAAAGGCCGACGAGTTCAACACGCTGGTCGGCGACTTCCTGGACCGGCCATGAATCAGTCAGTGCTCAAGGTTGCTGATCTGCTCACAAACGCCGAGGCCGATCGCAAGCAGATCAGTCCGATTGTCTCGCAGCTTGGACAAGGCAACGTGGAAGCTGCCTATCAGGTCCAAGCCGAGCTCACGCGCCGGGGTATTGGTGCCGGCCGAAGGCTGGTCGGCCGGAAGGTCGGCCTCACATCGGTTGCTGTCCAGCAGCAACTCGGCGTGGGCGAGCCCGATTTTGGCGCGCTGTTCGCGGACATGGAGATCGAACATCTCGGCTCGATCAAGATCGAGGAGCTGATCCAGCCTCGCATCGAGGCCGAGGTGGCGCTCGTCCTCGATCGCGACCTCGACCAAGCCGACACGACAGCGGCCGAGCTCACGCGGGCCATCGCCTTCGTGGCCCCTGCTCTCGAGATTGTCGATAGCCGGATCGCCGACTGGAAGATCAGCATCGTCGACACGATTGCCGACAACGGGTCCAGCGCTCGATACGCTCTGGGCGACACGTTCCGGAGGATCACAGACGTCGACCTGGCGACTTGCGGCATGTCAATGACGCGAAATGGCGAGATTGTCTCGGTCGGAGCCGGTGCGGCCTGCCTCGGTCATCCGCTCAAAGCCGCGCTTTGGCTCGTCCGTAAGCTCGCGTCCGCCGGGGCTCCGCTTCGCGCCGGAGACGTCATCCTCACGGGAGCTCTTGGTCCGATGGTCAGCGTCACGAAGGGAGAGACTTACGAAGCGCACATTCTCGGTCTCGGCTCGGTTCAGGTCCGCTTCGGCTAAGCCAGACAGCTCTAACGCAAAAGGCAGTAAACAATGCAGCAAACCAATGTGGCCATCATCGGCTCCGGCAATATCGGAACCGACCTGATGTTCAAGATCATGCGCTATGGCAAGGCCCTGCGCATGGCCGCGATGGTTGGCGTCGATCCGGGTTCGGAAGGCCTCTCACGCGCGTCCCGCCTGGGGCTCTTCGCGACAGCGTCGGGGCTCGACGGCCTGCGCGGCTGGGAGGGTTATCGTGACATCGGCGTTGTCTTCGATGCGACTTCCGCAAGAGCTCATGAGCATCACGCGGCCGTGCTCAAGGCCGACGGAAAATTGACGATCGACCTGACGCCGGCAGCGATTGGGCCTTATGTCATCCCGCCCGTCAATCTGGATAACGTGATCCTCGAGGAAAACGTCAACATGGTCACGTGTGGCGGCCAGGCGACAATTCCGATGGTCGCGGCGGTACGGCGCATTGCAAGAGTGCCATATGCCGAGATTGTCGCCTCCATCGCGTCGCTCTCAGCGGGGCCTGGCACGCGTGCGAATATCGACGAGTTCACGGAGACGACGGCAAGAGCCATCGAAAAGGTCGGCGGCGCCGATCGCGGCAAGGCCATCATTATTCTCAATCCCGCTGAACCGCCCCTCATCATGCGCGACACGGTCTACTGCTTGGTCGAAAGCAACGACTTCGAAGCGATACGCGCATCGGTCCACGAGATGGCCGCTCGGGTCCAAAGCTATGTCCCCGGATATCGCCTTAAGCAGGACATCCAGTTCGAACCCGTCGCCAATTTCCCCGGCTCGCGGGCGCACAATTTGACGAAGGTCACAATCCTTCTCGAAGTGGAAGGCGCCGGCCACTATTTGCCGGCATATGCCGGCAACCTCGACATCATGACGTCGGCTGCGCTCGCGACCGCAGAGCGTTTGGTGTCCAAGAAGACGTTGGAGCAGGTCGCATGACCCCGAAGATCTACATTCAGGATGTAACGCTGCGCGATGGCATGCATGCCATCCGCCATCAATACACGATCGAGCAGGTCAAACGCATTGCCGCCGCCCTCGACGCGGCCGGAGTCGATGCCGTAGAAGTCGCTCATGGCGATGGCCTCAACGGCGCGTCGTTCAACTACGGCTTTGGGCGCCAGACTGACCTGCAATGGATCGAGGCAGCAGCATCGGTTTTGCACCATGCGCAGCTTACCACCTTGCTCATCCCCGGGATTGGAACCATCCACGATCTCAAGGAGGCGGCTAAGGCGGGGGTGCGATCCGTCAGGATCGCGACACATTGCACCGAAGCCGATGTCGCCAAACAACACATCGAAGCGGCGCGCGAGCTCGATCTGGACGTTGCCGGCTTCCTCATGATGGCTCATATGAGCTCTCCTGACAGGCTCGTCGAACAAGCGAAGCTCATGGAATCATACGGCGCTCACTGCGTCTATGTCACCGACTCCGCCGGCGCGCTTTTGGTCAATCATGCAGCGGAACGTGTCAAAGCGTTGCGCCAAGCACTCAAGCCCGAGACGCAGATCGGCATCCATGCGCACGAAAATCTGTCGCTGAGCGTTGCGAACTCGCTTGTCGCGGTCGAACATGGTGCAATTCGCGTCGATGGATCGCTTGCCGGGATGGGGGCTGGCGCCGGCAACACGCCCCTCGAGGCGTTCGTCGCCGTTGCCAACCGTTGCGGTCTGCGGCACGGTGTGGATCTTTTCAAACTGATGGACGCGGCAGATGATTTGGTCCGCCCGCTCCAGGATCGCGCTGTGCGGGTTGACCGCGAAACCCTGTCACTAGGATATGCGGGTGTCTATTCGTCCTTTCTGCGCCACGCCGAAAGCGCGTCCCGCTTGTATGGTGTCGATTCTCGCAAGATCCTGGTCGAGCTCGGCCGCCGCCGGATGGTGGGAGGACAAGAGGACATGATCGTCGACGTCGCACTCGACCTTGCCAAGGACAACAGCCGAGATGTCAGCGCTGCCTAGCCCGCCGAACCGAGGCTGACTTTTCCTCTTCGCCACCGGAGCTACGAACGCAATGGAGCGTGTTGCCGAACGACTGGCTCTTCCTAGCCCTGCAGGCACGATTGAAGTTGTTTCACGCTCGTTCGAGCTGCTGCGCTGCTTCAATGGCCTCTCGGTTCGCCTCAGCAATGGAGATCTGTCGGTACGCTGCGGACTGCCTAGGTCAACGGTGTCGCGGCTGACCCAGACTTTAACGAGGATGGGCCTGCTCGTTCACCTTCCTGCTGAGCAAAAGTATGCCATCGGCCCCAGCGCAGTCTGTATGTCGCTCGCAATGACGCGAAGCCCGGCGCGTGACGAAAAGGTCCGAGCCATCCTGAGCAGCGTTGCGAGTCGGGTGCCCTGTGTGATTGCCCTGGGCATTCCTGACCGCTGCGAGATTACCCTCGTCGAAGCGGCGGCTGCGGAGGAACTCCGTGACTTCCGAATTCGGGCGGGCAATCGCGTTCCGATATCCAGGACGGCCGCCGGTCACGCTTACGCCGCGGCCCTCGGCCCAGCCGAGGCCGATCGTCTTCTTCAACAGGTTGGACGGAACGCTGCAAGAGAGGCCGATCGACTGCAAGCCGGACTCGAGCAAAACCGGCGTGCATTGAAGGAACTTGGATACATCGTGACCAGCGGACAGTTTAGAGCATATTTGAATTCAGTCGCTGTTCCGTTCTGGTCCTCGCTCTACAACAGCTCCCTCGTTCTTTCGATCAGCGTTTTCGCGAGTGACTATGACAGATCGCGCGTTAGAAATGAGCTTACTCCGCTCGTTATTGATACCAGTGCTAAAATTGGACGCTTGCTTGATCCCGTCTTGGCTCCTTCGAGCTCTGTTCGAAGCGCCAAGTCCTGTCAGGACCTGTCAGGAGACGCGCGCTGACCAGGGGCGATCGAGATTTCTCATCCGCGCTAGCGTACTTGCGCGATAGTGCAAAGCCCAGATCGGTCCGGTCCCGTCGAGGCTCGTCTACTTGCACATGCGAACAGACGCTTTGTGGACTATGAGGGCACTGTAGATGGACTCAGTCAGGATCTTCATACCTGAAGAAAAGATGGAAGCTGCAGCTTGGTTTTACGCGGACGGGCTCGGGCTCGAAGAACAGAAGCAGGCGGACGGAATTAGGATCTTCGGAGTCGCCGGACAACAACGGGTTGTACTTGTGCCGCTGCGGGGACCGCTCTTCAGCACCCGCACGAAGATCAGATTCCATGTGCATGGAATCGCCGAGTGCCTGCGTTACCTGATGGCGAATGGGCACTTGTCGCGAGCAGCAGCAAACGAGCCATGGAGTCGCCCTGGTGAAACGGACATAACCGACCCTGCAGGAAATGTGATCACGCTCCTCGATGCTGACCGCCCGACCTGAAATGCTTAGTACCAAATCGGATTATTGAGTCAAACCTCGCAAACTTCCACAGCTCATCAGCGATGCAACACGGGCCAAGCAAACGCTGTGGCCCTCACCAAAGCGAGGCGGGTAGAAGCTGCTTATGCTTATTCTCGGCGCCTGAGGTGGACTGTTCAGTGGGCCAAACCGATGCCTTCAACTTTTGAAACGACAGGAAACGCAAACTATTCCATGCACGCCTCCCTCCAGAGGTTCATCGACCTCCTGTTTTGCGCCGAAACTTCCGCCGACTTTACCGACTTGATGGCAGCCACCGCAGCGGCTTTTGACTTGTCCAGCTTTGCATATCTGGCACTACCTAATTCTCCCGGTAACAAGCCTCAGCTAATCTCAACGTATCCTGCGGCATGGACCTCCCACTACCTCCGGAGCAAATATGAACGTATCGATCCAGTTATCATGGAGGTCGTCCGGAGCCCCGAGCCCTTTCAATGGGGGCTCGATCTGCCATCAAAATATGAAAAGCCATCGCAACGCCAGTTCTTCGATGAGGCCGAACGATTTGGAATCCGGTTCGGCTTCACTGTTCCCATCCATGACGGTCACGGTCCCATCGCTGCCTTGACCTTTGCTACCGACCAACGGAAGACCGCGTTGGAAACTTGTGTGAAGTCGCATGCACGCGTTCTTCAGCTTATGGCGATGTACTTCCACGCACATGTCAGTCGTAAACTCACTACCAACCTCAGTATGGACGGGACGGCCCTGTCTCATCGAGAACTCGAATGCTTGGAATGGGCGTCACAGGGCAAAAGCGCTTGGGCGATCGGACGAATCCTCGGCCTCTCGCGCAACACGGTGGCGTACTATCTGGAGAATGCGAAGGAAAAGCTTGGTGTTCGCACCATTACACAAGCTGTCGCCTGTCTTGCCGCTGCCAAAGAAACCAAGCAAAAATAGGACGCCCCCTCCCCTACAACGACAGGTAATGACCGGGAATGTTTGTGCCGCTTCAAAGGAGATGTCTACCTTTGGAGGGATCATGATTCAGCTCATTACCCAGTCTTCTTATGGAAAGTTCTCGAGCACGCTGGATGAAATTTATCGACTGAGACACCGCGTTTTCAAGCTACGCATGGCTTGGAATGTCCAAGTCAGCCACGACATGGAGGTCGACGAGTTCGACGCACTTCATCCGGCGTACCTTGCGCAGCTATCAGATGAAGGGCAGGTGCAAGGCTGTGTTCGTCTCCTACCTACTCGCGGCCCGACGATGCTTCGGGATACGTTTTCTCAACTTGTCGATGTACATGCCGTACCATCAACCGAGCATATTTGGGAAAGCAGCAGATTCGCAATCGATATCGGGGCTGGCGCTCCGAAAGGAGCTCACGGCATAGCCCACCGCCGTCGATCACATTGTCGCAAATAGGTGGCGCGCCGGCTACAAAGAAACACCGTTGGAAAAACCGCTTTAGTTCGGTCCTCCCAAACTGTTTGTCTCGCTAAGGTCTTGTTTTTTTGGTGGGCGCACCAAGGCTCGAACCTGGGACCCGCTGATTAAGAGTCAGCTGGTCCAATCCGAAGAACCGCATCATTTGAGGAATTTGGATCGCGATGCAAGCTCGCGCCCGCGAAACCTAAAACGAACCACGCGACGAGAACATCAACTTGACGCTGGGCAGATCGCACAGCGGTAAGCGCAGCATCAGCGCTCCTGATCCTTCGTTCTTACTCGCCTTTCACGACGCGCCTGATCGTTGTCGGTTCTCGCTTGGATGCGCTCCTGAACGGAATCCAGGACTGTTGCCCGCGGGAACGAATGCCCCTTCTCAAGGTGTTGGGCGACGCGCTCCCTAGCGAAAGCCATAATGTTCTGGCGAGCATTCTCATCGTTTGGCAGAGCGCGTTCGACAAGCTTGTTGATGACGACAATCTGGGATTGGGCCGCGAGCAGGTCGGAATCATGCTCGACCGCCGGTCGGTCTGCCCGGCGTTCCTCTATCGTCACCATCCACATGTTGCGCCACATCTGACGCCGTTCAATGCCAGCGATTCCTGTGGCGGCATCTATGGACTTGATCGACCTGATGATGGGTTCGACGCCATCCCTTCGCAGAGAGATGCGGTCGCCAGGCCTGGCGCCACTGTCTGCGACGTCAGTTACAACGCCGACGCCCCACACCTGATGTCGCCGGCGATCATCCAGTTCGATGGCTACATAGGTTGACGGCTCCGCGTCGGCGCGGTTGCGATACGGGCCAAACCCGACCTCTATCAGACGTCCGGAAACGCCCTTGTCGTAATCGAGCTTATCCGCCTGGATTGACCTGTCGGAGGTCGAGCGAGCCTCGACATCGTTGGTACGGGCATGGGCTCGATCCCATGCGACTCGTCGGCCGGCGAGCGCCTGGCGATCAAGCTCGTTTGGCTGATAGCCCTGCACCTCTATTCCGCGCGTGCTAGCCTCGAGCCACGCCTCGCGCCGAAACTCGACGGAACCATGGACGTGAAGGGCCTCCCACTGGCGATGTTGTGCCACGCTGACCATGTCCCGAATCACTTCGGCGGCCGCTATGCGGGTGACCAGGCGATCGTCAGTGGTCTTGAATGCGAGATACTCTTTCAGCTCGTCGGCATAGAGCCGCGCTTCGCCGCCAGATCCATCCTTGTCGGATTCACTGGCCACCACGTAGTATTTCCGACGGATACGCTCCGGAAACGCACTATCGGTGACCTTCGCAGATGAAGGCTTCTTGGGGGCTGTTGCTATCTCGACTTCTCCCTTTTCTCGGGTGGGAGCACGCCCCGCGCGACTTTGCCGCTCCAGGCTGAATTCCCCGCTCGCGTCATGCCTGTCGTTCATGCTGCTCACCCCTCTGCTCGGGGCCTGTCCGCCGCGTCGGCGGAACGACCTGAGCGTCGATGTAGTTCAGGGTCCAGGCTTTTAGCTCGTCTTCGGAGAGCCCTTCGAGGTCGACATCCACGTCGCCGAAATCGAAACTAGCACCGGCCGGAATCGTGGAGGGATCAGCCACCTCCTCGTCGGTCATCGGCCGCGCTCGCAATACCGCGCGCAACTCGGCAATCTCGGAGCGCAGCTCCTTGATCTCGGCGTCGAGCAGCGCATTTGAACGCTCTTTGGGCATCTGCAGAACAGGTGCGGGCAGCAAGCGCTCTAGAAAGGACTTGTCTTCAAAGTAGATGATCTTATCGGCGATGATGGGCGGAATGCCGGTACCAAGAATGAAGGCCTTGGATTTTGGAAGTAGTTTCAGCTCTTGCGGCAGCATCAGGGCACGACGATGCTCGGACACCGTCTCGCTGGTCGCGCGCATCGCCAGTCCTTTTGGTCCGCTGCGACTGCGAGCGTTGACAGTCTCGTAGCCGATGCGCTCCGAGAGCTCATTCGCCACGTCCTGCTCCTTCGGGGCAAACACGACCTCCACGGAGTGGTTGGTCATGAAATTGCGGGCGGAGTCGATCCCATAGATCGCGCGCAGTTGTGCCGGGCTCTGGACCACGGTGAGGAGGCGGATTCCGTATCCGGCAATGAAGGCGACCGATTTTGCCAGCACATTGACATTGCCGAGCGCCGGAAATTCGTCCAGCAAAAGCAGCACCTTGCGAGTAAGTTTGGGGTTTTGTTCTGGCAGCTCGCGGGTGTTGAGATCGACCACTTGTTGAAAGAATAGGTTCAGGAGTGGCACCATGCGGTCGAGATTGTCTGGCGTCACCCCGAGATAAATCGACATGGGATTTTGGCGGAGCTGCCGCAGATCAAAATCGTTGGCCGAGGTCGCGGCATCGATGCGGGGATTGAGCCAGAGACCGAGACGCGCCGTTACGGTCTTGCGGACCGAGTTCAAGGTGTTCTCGGAGGCGGCGAGGAAATCGTTCAGCGCCGTGATGCAGTGCCGCGACAGTGGGGAAGGGCCCGCCTTGCGCGCGGCGATGATCTTGTCGAACTGGGCTTTGAGATCCTGGGTCGCCGACAGCTGCCGCAGGATCTCGCCGATCGTCAATGGCAGGCCCGGGGTTTCGGCGACATAGCCGCCGATCGCCACAAAGGATGAACGAGCTGCTTCGAACCAGAACGGATCTCCGCGGCTTTCCGCCGGAAATAGCATCACCGCAATGCGCTGGAGATCGTCGTAGAGGTCGGCGGGATCGCTGCGCACGTAGCCAAGCGGATTATAGCGCGCAGTGCGGCCGTTCTCGTCGAGCGGATCGAACAGATAGACGTCCTGCCCGTGACTAGCGCGAAAGCCGGCCGAGCGATCCCAATTCTCCTTCTTGACATCCAGCGCAACGACCGAATCCGGCCAGTTGAGCAAGTTCGGAATGACATAGCCGACTCCCTTCCCGGCCCGGGTTGGGGCATAGAGGAGGACATGTTCCGATCCACCGAAGCAGAGCATTTTCCCGTCTTTGCGGCCGAGCAGCAGCCCGTCCTTGGACCGCAGGCCGGCGACCTTGATCTCGCGCTCGGAGGCGAACCGGGCTCTGCCGTGAAGTGGTGGCGGACGGTGCCGGAGTATGGCGCCGAGCAGGCCAAAAACCACGATCATCCCGGCGAGGGTCGACAGCGTCAGCCACCGGTCGAAACGTGGGTCGGTGCCGTAACGCGGCCAGCTCGTTGCGATCTCCGACCAGTGAAAGCCGCCATCGTGAAGTCTGAGCCCGAGCAGCAACACGTTCGAGGCGACCAGCAGGAAGACTGCGCCAGCCCCGAGCGCAAGTACCGTGCCCTTCGCTGCCTTAACGGGCGTGGTCGCGTTTGCGAGCGGGGTCATAGTAGATTTCCGAAATACGGTAGCGGCCGCGGCACTTTTGCATCTGGACGACGACGTCGACCAGATGCAGCAAGAGCGAACGGATATCGTCGCGATGGAGATCACGTCCCTCCGCGCTCTCCTTGACCAGCAGAGTCATTTGTTCAAAGGCAAGGCGGGCGCTGTCGGCGTGAACCGTCGTGATCGATCCCGGGTGCCCCGAATTCACGTTCCTGAGATAAAAGAAGGCGGTGCCGTCGCGCAGCTCCTGCAGCAGAATGCGGTCGGGCCGCATGCGCAAGGACGATTCCAGGAGTTCGCGGGGGCCGATCTTGGCCACACCCTGTCCATCCTTGGCATAGAGCAGCCGGACACAATTCTGATGCGGGATGACCAGCTCGGCGGTGTCTTCGATGGTGATGAGCCGTTCATGCGCCGGAATGGCAGCAATCAGCGCTTTGGACAGAGTGGTCTTGCCGGACCCCGTCGCCCCCGAGATCAAGATGTTGCGGCGAGTGCGTACCGCAAGCTCGAGGAACTCGCGCCAATGGCCAGTTTCTTTCAGCGTGAGCAGCCGATGCTCGTCGGCATCCAGTTCGTCCCTGGCGGAGCGGACCTCATCGAACAGCTTTACCCGCTCCAAGGCGTCCAGGTTCATGGTTAGTGTTGAGGGCTTGCGGATCGTGAGACTGATCATGCCTGCGGGGACCGCGGGCGGCACAACGATTTGACAGCGCTCCTCGCCGATCAAGCTGGTCGACACCACCGGACATTCCGGTCCGATGTCCTGGCGGGTGTGACCGGCGGCCGCTGTCGCAAGGTGTGAGAGGTACGCGTGCGTGAGCGTTGCTTCCTCCTGCCGTCTCCAGCCGTCAGGTCCTTCCACAAAAACCTCGCCAGGACGGTTGACGACGATTTCGGTCAGGGTGTTGTCGGCCAAGTATGGCGCCAGCGGCTCGAGGTAGCGCGCCAGCACCAACCGTCCGCTATCGTGATTGACCGATGCGCCTGTGCTCATTTCGTCACCATGGCTGGCCCGACGAGCCCTCCGGGGAGGGTGCGGTCGAGAATCTGGGTGCGACTTTCGATCCGCTTGAGTTGGTAGACCGACGAGAAATCGAGGTCGCGCGCGACAAAGATATTCACGAGTTCACCCTGGTTCTTGCTTAGCGTCGGCGGGATGTTGATTGATTGCTCGACGGCGATGCCGGCGGCGGTGTTGCTCGTACCAGCAGTGTTGTTGATCTGGATCGAGCCGTCTTGCAATTGCTGCCGCCCGATCGAGGAGGCATCGCTGACGATCGACAGCAACAGCGCCGAACCGAAACGCTCCCAGAAATGCGTGTCGATGTCGCCGTCGAACCCTGCGCGGCCGAGCGCATCAGTGGCAGGCGAGGCCAGCGCCACGATCACGCCCGTCGGCGTCTTGGCGCGCGCCCATAGCACAAACATCCGTTTGGAGCCGCGCCGGACATTGCCACGATATTCGCCGACCACTTGGGTGCCTTTTTCCATGAGCACCACATTGCCGGAATCCGACATCACATCTCGCAACACGACACAGGAGACGAAGCCCGCCACATCCGAGGACATCGCAGTCTCGAGCACGCAAGGGATCGATGTGCCCTGGGTGACGAGAAGGTTGCGATTGGGAAGCCGGGCCGCGCGCACGCCTTCGATCGGCGTGGGTTTCAGCTTGTCCGCAAGCTCGTTGCGTGGCTCGGCCCGCCCAAAATCATAGGGATCGATGGGGACGCTTCCGGTCGGGCCATTATGGGGCGGACGTCCCGACGCGACCGGCCGGTTATAGGCGAGCACCGGCGCGCGCCGTGCGCTTTCGAGCATCTGGTCGGGAGCGGGCGCGGGGGCCGCCGGCGTGGCTGAGATAGGTGCGACCGGAATGGATGCCGTGGTGGTGGGTGCGGCGGGTAGCTCCGCGGCGGGCTCGAACGCCGCCGCCTGACGGATCATGAGCTTGCGGGCGGAGTCGCTGACCGGCTTGTCGCTTTTCCAGGTCCCCCAGATGATCAGAAAGGCGAATGCGGTGAGCGCGAGCGCGCCGAAGCCGCGTTTGAGCATCGCTGTTCGACCATTATCCGCTCCTCCGACCGGAGTAATGCCGCGTTCGCCGGCGAGCGTTTCATTCTCATGCTCGGTCATGTTGTGCCCGCCTATCGTGCCCTTGGGGTTGGAGTTGGCCTCTTCGCCCGCCGCTCGACCGAGGGGCTCGTGGTGTTGGTGCCGGGATTGACACCGACAGCATCGAACGCTTCGTTGAAGATGCAGAGCACGATGTCGCCCTTGCGCAGCCGAAACTCGCGGGCCGTGGCGTGGACCACCACAAGCTCGCCGCGGACATCCTTAGGGACGAGACTTTCAGAGCCATCCGAGTTGATCAGGTAGATGGCCGGGATCTCCCGATTACCAGCGAAGCGGAACGTGGTCTCCTTGCCGTCGTCGACGACGGCTTCGGGTTCGAGGTCGATCGAGCCCTGGGCGGAAAAACGCCAGTTGCGGGCGCCGTAGGCATGATGCAGGTCAAACGTCTGATCGATCAGCGCGCCTTCCCGTTCTGCGCCGCGGGCAGCCGCCTCAATGCGCCGCCGCTCGATCTCGTCGCCGGGATAGGCAAAGCGGACGACGAAGTAGCTGTCCGCCAGCGTGGTCTCAGCGATCGACAGCTCGAACTGATAGGAGCGCTTGCGTCCGTCGGGTCGGGTGGTGACGACCTGCAGATTCGTTGGTGGGTGTTTTTCGCGGGGCTTGAGGAAAAGGATCGAGCCCGCGGGTGCGACCTCCCATGCGATCGCGTCACCGATCGCAACATGGGCGATTTCCTCGTCATCGGCAAACACGACCTGGGTCGAGGCGCGGATGACGCCGTTAAGGCGGACCACATTGGTTGGGTCATAGGTCACGGTCCGTACGCGCGCATCGTGTTGCCCGGGCGCTGGCTGCTGCAGCGCCAACACCGGTCCGGCAAACCCGAGAGCTAAAGTGATCCAGAGCGCAAAACGTTTCATGGCAAGACCTCCGGATCGGCACGATATTCCGAAACCAGGAAGCCGAGCGGATTGATCAGACGGTCGGCCGATGACATCGGTGCGTTGGCATAAGCGAAGGTCAGGGTTGAGACCCAATGGGTCACACGGGTCTCCTCGCCCTTGCGGCTCTCTTTCATGAACCGCACAGACGCGACATTATCGGCAAGAAGCGAAATCGCCTTAATCCGCACTGTCGCGACCCCAAAACGGCCCTGAACGACTTGCGGGCTTTCGGGATTGGAGCCGCGGTACCAGGCTGCGAAACGCGCTTGCTCGCCCTGCCCCGAAAGCAAGGAGATCGTGCGGAAATTGGTTTCAGCTTCCGGATAGCTGTAACCTTCACGCGCGCGAACATAGCGTCCAAGGAAATACTTGGTCACAGCTTCGTCGTAGCGCGCCGGCGTCGAATTGAGGGCCGAGACAGTGTCGACAATACCAGTGGCGTTGTCGACGCGGATGACGAACGGCTCGACGGTCTTGAGCGGTGCCAGCGCTGCGACCGCACCGACGGAGGCGACTGCCAATGCGCAGGCGGCCGCCGCAATCGCCCAGGCTGTTCGCCGCGAGCGATGGGCCGACAGCAGCAGATCCTGCTCCCAACGCCGCGCGTTCTCGAAGTAGCTTTTCAGCTCATCATGGCCGACCATCTCACGCCTCCTTGCCGCAGGCGCGGTAAGAGGCTGCAATGTCGGCCCAGCGGCCGGACGCGGCGAGATGAGTCGAAGGTGCTGATTGGCTGCTCTCGCCTTTCCGGGTGATGGGGGCGGACGGCGAAGCCGACGGCTCGGGTGTCGTGGGCGGCGCGCCGGACTCCGAATCCCACAACGAACGATTGAGCGGCCGCCGAGCCGTACCGTCACATGACGGCGGCCCCTTTGACCAGGTCCCGCAGCCTCCAAGCTGCGATGCGATGACGCAAATGATGAATACTCGACGCCACATCGTTCTGATGCCCCTGTCGTTGTCTATCGCCTGATTGCTGGCGACTATTGTTGTTTAGGCTGCCGTGGATCCCTGCGATCGGGCACGCTGCATACTGCCGCCCTGTCGGCCGGCTCTTATGGCGGCGAGACCCCGGCTGGCCGACCAGCGCGCGCCGGCATACGCACCTCCGGCCGCCGCCGTGGCATTGGCAACCAGTGGGCTAGTGACCAGCCGGCTAGCGAGCGACGCCCCTCCCCCGGCGAGGCCCCCTGCGATGATCGGCAGTTGCAGCGCGATGTATCCGGACAGACCCAGCACGGCGCTGATGGCGACCGCGGCCACGACCAACTCGCCCGCTGTTCCCGCGTTTGCCGCGAACCTGTCGATGAAGCCGCTGACGGTGGTTAGCATTAGGCCGACCAGAGCGACCACCAGCACCAACAGGATCACGAAATTGGCGACCTGCCGAAGCCAGGCTTCTGTAAAGGGGCGGGTCGCCTCAAATAGTCCCAGTGCAATGAAGATCGGTCCAAGCGCGATGACGACGCCAAGTCCCACTTTGGCGTAGAGCAGAATGGCAAATTGCAGGAACGACCCGACGGCCACAAAAACCAGTAGAATGGCCGCGATCAGTGCAGGCGCGATATTGGTCAGGCCGGCCTGCTCATAGATCTTGTTAGCGACGTCAATTCCTTTTGAAAGGAGTTGATCAAACGGCGCTCCGGAACTGGTATTAAGTCCAGAACCCGCCAACGCATTGCCGATCTCCTTAGGCAAAGACTCGAAGAACAATCCCGTGACGTACTGTTGGAACGCGCTCGAGTTGGTTGCTAGTAACACCACGACTACGATCCGCATCGCGCGCCAAGCGAATTCCATGAACGGCTCAGTGATCGCGCCCCGCATCACCGCGAAGCCGTAGAGAATGACATAGAGCATCACGGCCGTACGGAGTGGACCATCAACGTAGGACGCGAGATTCGATACCGACGTCGACACGAATGTCGTGATTGGCTGCTCGAATTCCTTGAGGAAACTGTCGAAGACATTTATGGCCATCGCGGCGGTCCTTACTTCAGGGCGTCTTTCATCTCTTGGATGGTGATCTTATTGCGGGCCTCATTTGCATTGATGCAATTCGACGTCTTCTCAAGTTCTCCGGGATTGTCGCCGCACCCCTTGAGAGCCGCAGCAAGCTCGTCTCGATGATCAAGAAACCAGCCGACGGTTTTGGCTTGTTGACTCTCGGCGTCGTTACAGCCCGGAAGAGCCGCAGCGGCTGTGACCAGAAGAATGGCAAGTCTCGTCTTCATTGCAGGGCTGCTTTCATTTCGTCGATCAGTTGTTCCTGTTTCTCCCGCTCCCGCTGTCCATCCATGTCCACGCGGGCCTGCTGGATCATTGCCAGAGCCTGCATTCGGAGCACGTCGTTCTGTAGCAGCGCCTGTTCGGCCTGCAGCCGCGCTGAGAGATCAAGAACCTCTTTGGCGTCAGTCGCCGAGCTGATGCGAGCTCTGAGCTCCTCGAGCGCATCGATGCGCTGCGAGGCCGTATCGTATACCGCCTGACCCATGGAGTGCTTGGCTCCGGTCTGCCGGGCGATCCGATCGAGCTCACTCTGGTAGTACGAGTTGCCGTTGTTGCCGGTATATGCGCGGTTCTGCGAAAGATAATGGTTGATGGCGTCGGCGAAGTTGCCGCCACCCTGCCCCGCGACGAGACGCTCTATGTCTGAGAATTGCTGGGGCAAGACTTTCCGGAACTGTGGCGTGTTCAGGAGGGCGCCGATATCGTTAGCGTTGGTCCGCTTGTTGAAGCTGTCATAGAGCTGCTTGGCTTGGCTCAACTGATCCTGTGCGACCTTGAGCTGCGACGTCAGGGTGTCGACCTGCTTCTTCAGCTCAGTCAGCTGCTCAAACTGCCGCGCATACACGCTTGGGTCGAATACGATCTCCGCCCGGCCAGGTGAGGCCATCAGCAAGGGCATGACTGAAAGAGAGGCGAAAACTGCGGGCATACGCTGAACTACCATTGGGCTTTCCTCCGCTCGGCGTGAAAGACCGGCAGCCATTGCGCGGGGTCGTCTCCGACCTGGCTGCGAATGCGATCGAGCAGCTCGACCGTTTCCGTCCGTCCCGACAAGACGGCGAGCGCGTCGTCGAAACCGCCGAGGTCGAGTTCCGCCACCACCGAGTTGTGGCCTTGCTTGACCAGGAAGCGCCGACTTTCGGGGGCGAGCTCCTCCTTGATCAGACGGAATTCCGTGTCGGTCAGATGGAAGCCGTCGACATAGTCCGCGCGTGTGCCCCGCGCGTTCGGCAGGAAGATTTGGGTCGGGCATTGTTCGACGATGGTGTGCGCGATCGGCGAGGCCAGCGCGTCGCGTGGCGACTGCGTGCCAAACACCATGACACCGTTCTGCTTGCGGATGGTCTTCAGCTTGTTGTTGGCGAGATCTCGGAACGCCTCGTCCCCCAGCGCCTTCCAGAATTCGTCGATGTCGATGATCAGGCGCCGGCCGTCGATCAGCCGTTCGACGCGGTGAAATAGATACATCATGAGTGGCGTGCGAACGGTGGGGTGGTCCAAGAGATCGGTCATGTCAAAACCAATAAACCGGGCTTCCAGGCCAATGGCGTCCTCTTCGCCATCCAGCACCCAGCCGAAAGGCGCGCCCCGGCACCATCGCTCGAGCCGTGCACCGATGCCCTCGCGGTCCTGCTGGCCGAGAAAAGCCCGCAGCGTCCCGAACGAACGTTCCGCTTGCCGCAGCTGACCGAGCGCTCGCAATCCGGAATCGATCCGTTCCTCCTCGACAACCGTCAGCGGGCGGTCATCCGGCGTAACGAGTTTCCGAACTAGTTCGCCCAGGAAAGAAAGGTTTGCTGGCGTCAGCTCGAGCGCCCTAAGCGGTGCGCAGCCGGTCGGCATGCCGTTGCGCAAGGTCAGATAGGTGCCGCCGGCGGCGCGCACGAAGATCTCAGCACCCCGGTCCTTGTCGAAGAAAACGTAAGAGGCCCCTAACCGCTCGGCCTGCGAGAGCAGGAAGTTCTGCACGACGGTTTTTCCGGACCCCGATGGGCCGCAGATGAAGGTGTTGCCGAGATCGCCATGATGGAAGGAGAAGTAAAAGGGCGAGCCCGACGCGGTCTTGAGCATCGCTACCGGCGGTCCCCAGTGGTTGCCCGCTGGTTGTCCGGTGGGATAGGTGTGGAAGGGAGAGAGGGCCGCGAAATTCCGCGAGTTGATCGCGCCAGTGCGCGCCCGGTACTTGAACAGCCCAGGAAGCTGCGCCCAATAGGCAGCTTCAAGTCCAAGATCCTCCCGGGCGACTACCGCACCCGCATCGGCGAGCGCGCGCCGCGCTACGCTCATGTGTGCCTGCAGCTGCGAAGGCGTGTCGGCGTAGACCAAGAGCGAGAGGTGATGATCTCCAAGCACGAATCGGTTGGATTCGAGATCGTCGAGGGCGTCAGAGAGCTCGTCGATCTGCGAGGCGGCCGGATCCTGAGCCGAAACCAGCTGGTTCTGCTTTCGCGTTAGGACCGTCTTGGCGTCGGCTTTCGCCAAAAACGCGAACGATTGCGCAACGACGAGCTCAAAAGGCGCCGAGAGTAGCGCGTTCAGCAGGCCAGGCCGGGTGGACGCCGGATATTCCTTGAGTCCGAACATGCCAGCGAACCGCGATCCGCCGGCCGCTCGAATTTCGAGGGCCTCTCGGCCGAAGATGACTCGATTTGAGTAGAGTGCGGGACCGATCGGCCCCTGCGGCAACGGCATCGGCATCCATTCGCCGGAGGCGAGCGCATGGAGCAGCTCCATCGGTTCTGAGAAGATGATGCCGTCGCGCTCAGCCACTCCGACCGCACGGGCGCCGTAACGGTCGAGTGCCGCGATAACATCTCGCGTGGCATCGTTAAGCCGCTTCAGGGCCTCGCCGTCGACTTCGACGGAGTGTCCGGCGCTTTGGCGAAGCCGCCTGAAGAACGCGGCCGCCGTATCCGTCGCCGCGCGACCGGGATGACAAACCAGTGTCAGATAAAGGTCGTTGCGAAACAGCGCCTCTTTCTGAAGGCGTTCGTGATATTGGGCGTCGAGTCCAGCCGCAAAAGCTGACCGGAAGGTACCGTCCGGATAGACCGACGTTCGGCGGCGCACCAGGTGGGTCCAGAGTGCGAGGCGCGGGTCTGCGACATTGCGCAGGGTGAGATTCAGCTTGCCGTGAAGATCGTTCAGATCCGAGGTCTCGGCAGTCTCGAACGAGGTGCCGTCGATCCGGATCACCGTAATCAGCGCTCGTGTTGTAAGACTGATCACCGTCTCGGTGACATGCCGGCCAAACGGCAGGTAGACGTTGGGCTCGATCTCCCGGGTTTTAAGCGTGGCGTTACGCATAACCGAGGTCCCTGGTTCGATATCGCCTGACGAGTTTGAGCGGCGTGCAGGACGATCCACCCCAGAATGTGGCGTTGCGTGCGCGTCCTCGCGTTTCGATCCAGGCCAGCAGAATTCGGAACATATTGGGGTCGTGCCGGCAGATGATGCGGCAAAGACCGTGGATCGGAATCGCGACCAGGCCGTAGATGATGCTTCCGGCCACCAGAAACAGGATGCAGGAAAACATCACGTTGAGCGCCATAGCTTCCATAGTGACACCGGCAATCATGGCTGGACGCGTGCACGCGAGGAACAAGGTGTCCTCCGTGAGACGCGCGGCCTCGGCCATCAATGACCTCCGGTCAAGGTTGAGACCACCTCTGAGGCACCGAACGTGATGGCGACACCGAGGACGACATAGGCGGCCTTGCGCAGATCGAGGTAGCCAAACATCCAGGCGATGCCGACGATGATGACCGCCAGCGTCGCCAGCAGGCGCGCAACGTTGCCCGTCAACATGTTGACGATGTTCTGCAGCACGCCCTCGATGTTCGCGGTCTGCGCCAGCGCCGGCTCTACCAAGGCGATGCTGAGAACGGCCCCCATGCAAAGCAGGGCGGCGGAGTGTTTAAGAGAAGAAGTCATGACACTGCTCCGATTGGCATTGCAGCCGGACCCTAGGGTCGGACCGCGTATTGAGTGGAGATAGAGAATGGCGATCCCTATCGGTCATAGACGAAGGCTGATGTGCCCCGTCCTGAGCGATAGACGTCCCAGCGAGGATGCTCTCTGACCATTGGTGAAGGTGGATTGATCGGCGACGCATCGCTGGTGGAACGCTCAGTGTCGGCGGACGCTGTTGGCTGGATGTGAGGTTCGGCCGTTTGGCTGGGAGCCCTCGCCGCGAAGCTTGCGACAACGCGGACAACAGCCTGGTCGCGGTCTGAGCTTTTGATGCTGGCCGCTTTCAGTCGCGCGCCAAACAATCTGCCAAGGCCAGCGATATGCTGACACGCGTCGAATGTCGTCGCAGGCGTCAGACCGGCCTGCTTTGTTTCCGCGGCATCAAGTTGAGCAAGACCAGTTCGAACCCGCTGTCCCGTGGCGATGGCCTCAGTCGCGAGCTGGATGGCTTCGTCACGGTCGCTCGCCAGGATCGGAACCGGTTTCCGCCCCTCAATTGTGATGAGCAGCGGCTCGAACGCGCTCGCCTGCCGCACAATCGCCGTCAGCGGCCGCACCAGGTCCGGTGTTGGAGCGCACTGCTCGACCAGAGCAGCAAATGCCGCAGGGTCCATTGTTGATCGCCTTCTTGTCAGGAGCTGATGACGTTCGACGCTATGCCGCGAAGGGCAGGCGTGACGGCGCGTCAATGACAGGTCCGGAAATCTTCCCGGCCGCTCGGATCGCACCGAGAGCGTCACTGGAGATCGGCAACAGTCCGGCCAGGGCTTTGGTTGCCCCGATTTGACGAGGTGTGCCGAGGCGATCGAGATGCCATCCGGCGCGGCGCAGGATGCGCTCCATGCGCAGGTCAGTGACGGTTGCTATGGCCTGAAGGTCGTACTGCTGCCCCCATTCAATCATGGCCGCAAAGAGCAGGAACGTCGCTTCGCGCAGTCCGTTCTCGGCTGTTGCCGTGACGTTCTTAGTATCAACACAGAAACGCGAGCTCTCCCAGATCCCGGTGGCTTTCGGTGCGGCGTGACCATCCAGCAACACTGGGAACGTATCCGCGAGCATGTTGGGTCCTGTGGTGGGCAGCAGGCGAACAGAGCCGACAACCTCGCCCTGGTCGAGCGCTATGAGGTAAACCGGGCTGTATGTGTCGTACTGATCGATCTCCAATCCGTCAGAGATGGAGACGTCCCAGTCGAGCCGCTCCTTGAAGACGCGCCCTCGAAGACGATGCATTCCCGTCGCTAGTTCGAAATCATGCAGCAGCGCAGCACGGGTACGGACAATGACCTTCATTCTTAACCTCAAGCTTACGAATCACAGCTTCGAGATCAGAAAAGCAGCCGTTGTCACGGCGTTGCGCTGTCGGTTCTGACAGGGCGTCGTGGAACTGTGGGGGCCGCGAGCAACAATCGAAGCGCGCGATCGTCGCGCGCAGTCTCGGAAAGCGTAGAGACGAGCCTGCGGAAATCGGACAGGGCAAGAATGGAATTTCTCGTGCCCCGCAGACAGAGAAAGATCGTTGGGTAGAGCGCCACAATCAGAGGCGATTTCATCTCTCTCTATGCTCGCGGTTGCAGTTGCTGCTTGAGAGCGGCGCTCAAACGATTCTGATTTCGAGTCTGTCAGGACACAGGTTTAGAATTGTTCTTGCCGCAAAGCTGCCGCAACGTGTCAATAGACGCCATGCACGTACAGCGCGAATCGTTAAAAGACTCGCGTTTGGGGCCAGGAAGCAACTGAAGTGGTGCAATGAAAGATGTTAAACGAGCGTGCGATGAGTTTGTCGATTGTCTTCACTCTGCGCATACGGAAGATGATTTTCGGCGTATCGCGGAACGAACAGCGCATGCATTGGGCTTCCGTTGGTTCGCCTATCTTGGCCAACGTGCCAATGGCCCCAATCTGATCTCATCTTATCCGAAGAGTTGGACCAGCCACTATTTTCGCGAAGGATACCACAACATCGATCCCGTTCTTCAGGAACCGCGAACGTCAAGTCGGATGATTCATTGGGACGGACGCGGCGCACGAAGTGCACGTTCGGCGAAAGAGCGCCGTCTGTTTGACGACGCTCTCAGCTTCAAGATCAGGACCGGCCTGACCATTCGCATTCCCTCCAGCCAAAACCAGTTTGCGGCGTTCACCTTGGCGGCGGACGACCGCAGCCTTGGCCTCGATCGTTTCATCGAGACCTCTCAAGACATGTTGGAAATGGTGGGTCTCACCTACCATGCACATGTGAGTGCCAAGGTCGGACGCACGTCGGCAGGCGGCGGGATGGGCAACCCACTCACACAGCGCGAGCGGCAGTGTCTCGCATGGATCTCCGATGGCAAGACGATGCAGGATATTGCGGAGCTTCTTGATGTTACACCGCGAGGTGTGAAATTTCATCTGGACAATGCCAGGCGAAATCTTGCCGCTTTAACCTTACCCCATGCCGTGGCTCTCGCGTTTCGGCAGGGATTGCTCCCGTAATGCGCAAAACAGCCATCGGCTTGTAAGATGTGCTCAAGATTGACCGTTCGATCAGGTTGGGAGACTGGGCGGTTGCACTCAGGGCGCAGGACTCTTTTGTACATAACCACGGCGTGTTTTGCGGACGAGCCAAGCCTCGAGCTCCTCGACGGCCTGGACTCTCCCGGCAAACAGGTCCATCCGCCGACGGCCGCGTTGGCCGAGACGTCCCCATTCGCGCACCAGCGCCGTATCACCGAACAGAGTCGGTTCGATCGTAAGTACATAGAACCTGGCCATATTGCGGGCCGGATCGCAACGTTGGAGCACGAGGTATGGCACCGTGAGTTTGGACATGCGCAAGAATCGCAGTTGTCGAAACCGCCGTCCAATTAAGTTATCGAATCGATCAGGCCTATCGATTCAGAATTTCAATACCGGTGACCAAAGCGATTGAGGATGCTCAACGAGTGGTCTCCGCAATAAATTGGCTGTTGTGCGCCCCTGACTGCGAAGAAGGTGGGCGTCGCCCTGCGGGCCGGGCTGGAGGCTGCGCTGAAGCCCCGCGAGCGGGTCTTCCCCCTTACGGGCTGCCATCCCTGACGCGAAACGGCCGGAGTCGTCGAACGAGACAACTGCCGAGTCTTCGGAAGCTCCGGCGTATTCGGGCAGGACGCTTTCGCGGGCAACCTTCAGGCGGGCAAATCCACTTGCGCTCCCGACAAAAGGACGGCGGCTATTCTAGCTGTCAACAGACCAGCATTGCATCCACCGGACGAAAGATGTGGACCCTGGCTCGCCATACTTCCGGTGAGGGACCAACCCCGCTCTCGAATGGGCTTTCCTTGGTTCGGTTGCGGCCTTCCACGATCAACCCGCAAGGGGTTCGCTACGCAAGCGTGCGACCTCTTCGGCTTCGCCTGCGAGGTGACCGCAGCCGCCCCCGAACACGTCGGCGCCTGTCGAGCGGGGATGGTCCCCGCCGCGAGACGGGAGCCTTTCGATGTCGCACAATCTCACCCTCGCTCAGAACCACGCCTTCGATCTGGCCCGCACGCTGATGGTGCCGATCATCCTTTTCCAGGCTGAGAGCGAATTCGGCGTGATGGTTTCCAGCGAATACGACGGCGATCAGGACGCCATCGTCCATGAATACGACCCCTGGTCCCCGGCTCATTGAGCCGGGTGACCGGCTGCCGCTGGCGCCATGCCGGCTGCAAGGGAGGCTTCGCCGCGCCGCCGATACGGCGACTGACGGTTGATCAGCGCGCCCTTGCATTCGGCAGGCTTCGCGGCCGGTCGGGGATGTGCCGCAAGGCCAGGAACAAGTGAGATCAACAGAAGAAAGGGGCGGACGTCGCTTTACGCGACTCCGGTGCAGACAAATGGACAAGAGAGAAATTGAAGAGCTGCGCGAAAAGGTGGGCTGCGCAGCCCTGCTGGAGAAGGACGGCTGGAAGGTCGATCGCAAGGAAAGCACCCGGCGCGCGATCAAATTTCGGCGCGACAGCAACATCGTCATCGTCATTCACGAAGGCCGCGGCTGGTTCGATCCCCTGTCGCCGGCGAAGGGGGACGTGTTTTCGCTTGCGGAACACCTCGGCGCCGACGGTTTCGTCGAGGCATGTGACCGTGTTGCGGATATGGTTGGCTTCGTCCCTCGCGCACCAGCTTGGCAGCACCCGGCAAGGCCCAAAGCCCTTGCGTCCATCGTAGAGCGGTGGGGACATCGCTTCAGGCCGCGCCCCGGCTCGCCAGCCTGGCGCTATCTTACTGGCGAGCGCGGGCTCCCGGCGGACATCGTGAAGCAGGCGGTCACTAGCGATCGGTTGCGAGAGGGCCCCCAAGGCAGCATGTGGGCGGCGCATACCAATTCTTTTGGGGCGCTCACTGGCTGGGAGGAGCGTGGACCGGCATGGCGGGGTTTTGCCACAGACGGCGGCAAGGAGCTGTTTCGCTTCGGGGCGGAAGAGTGCGAGCGGATCTGCATCACCGAGGCGGCCATAGATGCCATGAGCCTCGCCGCGATCGAGGTCCTGCGCCCTGACACCCTTTATGTCAGCACCGGTGGCGGTTGGTCGCCCGCGACCGATGACGCCATCCGCCGCCTTGCCAAACGCGCCAACGTTTGCCTCGTGGCAGCAACCGACAACAATCGGCAAGGCGACATCTACGCCGACGGTGTTCGTGCCATCGCAGCGGATGCGAGTGCGCGGTATGCCCGATTACGGCCGCGCGCCGGCGACTGGAATGAGGATTTAAGGGCCTGAGGGCTGCCTGTTGATGTGGTTCGCAAGGGCGACGCGCAGGCTGCGTAGTGACGCCGCGCCAAGGGCTCCGCATGAGTGGTGTCTCTGATCCCTCGGCGTTGAGCGAAGGGAAAAGGAGATCGAACAATGAGGGAAGGGAAATGAAATGGGAATGAGCGCTGCCGCATGACCGGCCGTCGCGTCAAGGGTGAAGCTTCGCCCGCGTTCCGCGGCCCTTGACCCGCCGGACCTTCGATGCGGCCAGCGAGGAGGTGTGATGAAGGACTGAAGTGACGAAGGGATCAGGCGGATCAATCGCGCTGTCAGTCCGGCCAGGCCAAGAGGAGCCGCCCATGCACACCTCCCCCACTATCCGCAAAGTCTTCGAAGGCGTTGCGACGCGCCATGAGATGCACCGCTTGTTCAACCGCCATCGTGGTGACCCCGCGATGGCCGAAGGTGAAGGCCAGCGTCTCTTCGCCGGCGAGTGGTTCGAGATCAACGAGCGTGAGCACGACTACATGCTCGAGATCCTGCCGCCGCTGTTCATGCGCGCCGACATGTTCGCGATGCGCGAATTCATGACAGGCAGCATCACCAGCATCTTCTTCGCGCCTGCCATCGACGGAAGGCGGCGCTGGTTCCATGGCTATTGCGATCTTTCCGATCGGCTGTCGCCGGAGTGCATGAAGGCGGCGATCATCGAGCGCGAGTCACGGCCCGTGCGCGCGATGACGCGCAACGAGCGGCTCGAGCACATCTGGTCGATCACGCATGACGATTATCGCGGCTATGCCGGCGAGCGCTGGCCGCAGGCCATGCGCGGCCGCCGCACCGTACTCGTCTATGCCGGCCAGAGCGGCACAGTCCTGAAGCTGCTCGACGACCTCACCGAGACAGAGATCGCGGCCAAGCTGCCGGTGCAGTTCCGCCATCTGCCGGCGACGGTCGCGGCTTAGCTCGACCTCCCCTCCGCCCGCGGCAGCCCGGCCTCGCGCCGGGCGTCGCATGTCAGCACCCGGCCCGGCGCCGGTCCACTCATCAACTCCCGCAACGCCGAGCCGTCCGTCGCAACCCGCGCCGGCGGACGGCGGCGCGCGCGCAACTGGAGGACATTTCCCATGGCGCATGACGATCCTTTCACCCTCGACCTCTTCGGCAATACCGCCCTTTCATCCAGCCTCGGCCTTGGCGTCACGGCTTTCGCCGGCGATGATGACCATGAGGATGATCCGCCGCCGTCGACGCCGACCTCGGCAGTGCCGGTGGTCGGATCGGCGCGGTGCTCAGAGCCCGGTCCCCGCAAGCGTGGCGACAATTTCTATCTTACCGGCGAGCGCGGACTCGCAAAGAGCTGGAAGCAGCGCGCCCGCGACGGCATCGCCGCAGTTCGGCTCGCCGCACAGATCGAGGCCGCGCAACGGCCCGCGACGGTCGAGGAGCAGCGGCAACTGATCCGCTTTACCGGCTTCGGCGCCTCAGAGCTCGCCAATGGCGTTTTCCGCCGACCCGGCGAAACCGAATTCGCGAAGGGCTGGGACGAGATCGGGGCCGACCTGCAGGATGCGGTCGATGAGGCTGACTACGCTTCGCTGGCGCGCTGCACGCAGTATGCCCATTTCACGCCGGAGTTCATCGTCCGGGCGATGTGGGCGGGTTTGCTGCGTCTCGGCTGGCGCGGCGGCCGCGTGCTCGAGCCCGGCGTCGGCACCGGCATGTTTCCAGCGCTGATGCCGCCGGTTCTGCACGAGGTCTCCCACGTCACCGGCGTCGAGCTCGATCCCGTCACAGCGCGCATCGCGCAGCTATTGCAGCCGAGGGCGCGGATCGTCATCGGCGATTTCGCGCGCACCGAGCTGCCGGCGTGGTTCGACCTCGTGATCGGCAATCCGCCCTTCTCCGATCGTACCGTCCGCTCGGACCGCGCGCTGCGCTCGCTCGGTCTGCGACTCCACGACTATTTCATCGTCAAGGCAATCAAGCTGCTGAAGCCGGGCGGGCTTGCCGCCTTCGTCACGTCCCAAGGCACGATGGACAAGGCGGATGGCTCGGCGCGTGCGCTGATTTCAAAGTACGCCGATCTCATCAGTGCCATCCGTCTGCCAGAAGGCAGCTTCCGCGCCGATGCCGGCACCAACGTCGTGGTCGACATCCTGTTCTTCCGGCGGCGCAAGCACGGCGAGCCCGAAGGCGACCTGTCCTGGCTCGACCTGGAGGAAGTATGCCCGGCGACCGAGGACGAGGGCGCAATCCGCGTCAACCGCTGGTTCGCGCGCCATCGCCGCCTTGTGCTCGGCGCGCACGCGCTGACCTCCGGCCCGTTCGGCGAGACCTACACCTGTCTGCCGAGTGACGGCGAGGACCTCGTGGCCGCGCTGGACGACGCGATCAACCTCCTTCCGGTCGCAATCTATGACGGCGAACCGGAGGCGATGGACCCTGACGACGAGTGCGAGGCGGTGCCGGCGAAGTCGGAGGGCTCGGCGAGCCTCACTGCGCGCGAGGGCAGCTATCTGTTCGATAGCCGGCATGGCTTGATGCAGATCCTTGACGGCTGGCCAGTCGCCGTCACGGTGCGCAAAGGCCGCAGTGCCGTTGGCGTTCCGGAGAAGCACGCTCGGATCATCCAGAAGCTGATCCCGATCCGCGATGCGGTCCGCGAGGTGCTGAAGTGCCAGGAACTCGACCGGCCGTGGAAGGACGCGCAGGTCAGGCTGCGCATCGTGTGGTCGAACTTCGTGCGCGCCTTCGGGCCGATCAACACGACCGTCGTGTCGACGGCCGAGGACGACGAGACCGGGGAGGTCCGCGAAACGCACCGCAGGCCGAACCTTCAGCCATTCCTAGACGATCCGGACTGCTGGCTCGTGGCCTCGATCGAAGACTACGACCTCGAGTCCGACACGGCGAAGCCGGGTCCGATCTTCACCGAGCGCGTGATCGCTCCGCCGGCGCCGCCCGTCATCACCAGCGCGGCCGACGCGCTGGCCGTCGTCCTCAACGAGCGCGGCCAGGTCGACCCCGACCACATCGCGGAGCTCGTGCACCGTGACGCGGACGACGTCATTGCCGAGCTTGGCGGCGCCATCTTCCGCGATCCCAGCGGCGGGTCGTGGCAGACCGCCGACGCCTATCTGTCGGGTGGTGTGCGCGACAAGCTGAAGGTTGCGGAAGCGGCGGCTGCGCTCGACCCTGTCTATGCGCGCAACGTGACCGCCCTGCGCGAGGTACAGCCCGCCGACCTCCGGCCCTCGGACATCACCGCACGCCTTGGCGCGCCGTGGATTCCCGCCGCCGACATCGTCGCCTTCGTCAAGGAAACGATGGGCACGGAGATCAGGATTCACCACGTGCCGGAACTGGCGTCGTGGACCGTGGAGGCCCGGCAGCTCGGCTGGATGGCCGCTGGCACGTCGGAATGGGGCACGGAGCGGCGGCACGCCGGGCAGCTTCTCTCTGATGCGCTCAACTCCTCCGTCCCGCAGATCTTCGACACCATCAAAGACGGCGACAGCGAACGTCGGGTCCTCAACGTCGTCGACACCGAGGCGGCGAAGGAGAGGCTCTCGAGGATCAAGACCGCCTTTCAGAATTGGATCTGGTCCGATCCGGATCGGACCGACCGACTGGCGCGGGTCTACAATGACCGTTTCAACAACATCGTGCCGCGCGCCTTCGACGGCTCGCATCTGAAATTGCCAGGCGCATCGGGCGCCTTCGTTCTCTACGAACATCAGAAGCGCGGCATCTGGCGCGTCATCGCCTCAGGTGCGACCTATCTCGCCCACGCCGTCGGCGCCGGCAAGACGATGACGATGGCGGCCGCGATCATGGAGCAGCGGCGTCTCGGCCTGATCGCCAAGGCCATGCTTGTCGTTCCCGGCCATTGCCTGGCACAGGCGGCGCGCGAGTTCCTGGCGCTCTATCCCGGTGCCCGCATCCTCGTCGCCGATGAGACCAACTTCACCAAGGACAAGCGGCACCGCTTCCTGTCGCGCGCCGCGACCGCAACGTGGGATGCGATCATCATCACCCATACGGCATTCCGCTTCATCGGCGTGCCGTCCGCCTTCGAGCAGCGGATGATCCAGGACGAGCTCGAGCTCTATGAGACGCTTCTCATCAGGGTCGAGAGCGACGACCGCGTCTCGCGCAAACGCCTCGAGCGCCTGAAGGAGGGATTGAAGGAACGGCTCGAAGCGCTGGCTACGCGCAAGGACGATCTCCTGACCATCTCCGAGATCGGCGTCGACCAGATCATTGTCGACGAAGCACAGGAGTTCCGCAAGCTATCCTTCGCTACCAATATGTCGACGTTGAAGGGCGTCGACCCCAACGGCTCGCAGCGCGCCTGGGACCTCTATGTGAAGTCGCGCTTCATCGAGACCAAGAACCCTGGGCGGGCGCTGGTGCTCGCCTCCGGCACGCCGATCACCAATACACTCGGTGAGATGTTCTCGGTGCAGCGCTACCTCGGCTACGCAGCGCTCCTGGATCGGGGCCTGCACGAATTCGACGCCTGGGCCTCGACCTTTGGCGACGTATCGACGGAGCTCGAGCTCCAGCCGTCCGGCAAGTACAAGCCGGTCACCCGCTTCGCGACCTTCGTGAACGTCCCCGAGCTGATCGCCATGTTCCGGTCCTTCGCCGACGTGGTGATGCCGGAGGACCTGCGGCAGTACGTGAAGGTCCCGGCGATCTCGACGGGCAAGCGCCAGATCCTGACGGCAAAGCCGACGCCGGCGTTCAAGCGCTATCAAGCCCTGCTCGACGCGCGGATCAAGGCGATCGAGACGCGCGACCGGCCGCCGGAGCCGGGTGATGATATTTTGCTTTCTGTCATCACCGACGGGCGGCATGCGGCGATTGACCTGCGTCTGGTCGATCCGGACCACGATAATGAGCCGAACAATAAGCTGAATCTTCTCGTCGGCAACGCCTTCCGCATCTGGAAGGAGACGTCTTACAACAGTTACGTGCGCGCCGACGGCAAGCCGTACGAGCTGCCGGGCGCCGCGCAGATGATCTTCTCCGACCTCGGAACGATCAGCGTCGAGAAGACGCGCGGCTTCTCGGCCTATCGCTGGATCAGAGACGGGCTCGTCCGCATGGGCGTGCCCCCGTCCGAGATCGCCTTCATGCAGGACTTCAAGAAGTCCGAGGCCAAGCAGCGTCTGTTCGGTGACGTACGCGCCGGCAAGGTCCGCTTCCTGATCGGCTCCTCAGATACAATGGGGACGGGCGTCAATGCGCAGCTTCGCCTGAAGGCTCTCCATCACCTCGACGTGCCGTGGCTGCCGTCGCAGATCGCGCAGCGCGAGGGCCGGATCGAGCGCCAGGGTAACCAGCACGACGTCATCGACATCTTCGCCTATGCCACCGAGGGCTCGCTCGACGCGAGCATGTGGCAGAACAACGAGCGCAAGGCTCGCTTCATCGCCGCGGCGCTCTCCGGCGACACGTCGATCCGTCGGCTCGAGGACCTCGGCGAAGGCCAGGCAAACCAATTCGCGATGGCGAAGGCGATCGCGAGCGGCGACCAGCGGCTGATGCTAAAGGCTGGGCTCGAAGCCGACGTCGCCCGGCTCGAGCGTCTGCGCGCGGCGCATATCGACGACCAGCACGCCGTCCGTCGGCAGATCCGAGACGCGGAATGCGACATCGAGTTCTGTACGCGGCGTATCACGGAGGTCGGAAAGGATATCGAGCGCCTCGTTCCGACTGTCGGCGACGCCTTCGCCGCGACCATGGCCGGCGAGCGCTATGTCGAGCGCAAGGAGGCCGGCCGCGCCCTGATGAAGGAAATCCTGACCCTCGTCCAGCTCCAGCAGGAGGGCGCAACCATCATCGCTGCGATCGGCGGGTTCGACCTCGAGTACTCCGGCGAGCGTTACGGCCGTGACGGCTATCGGTACAGCACCATGCTGATCCGCACCGGGGACGAGCATGAGATTGAGTTGCCACTCACAGTGACGCCGCTCGGCGCAATCTCCCGTCTCGAGCACGCGCTCGACGATTTCGAGGGCGAGCAGGAGTGCTATCGCCGGCGTCTCGCCGACGCACATCGCCGGCTCGCCTCGTACCGGTCGCGCGAGGACGGCGAATTCGCATTCACAGCCGATCTCGCCGAGAAGCGCCGGCAGTTGGCGGAGGTCGAGAAAGCCCTTGCGACGGATGTGGAGGGCGGGGGCGAGAGCGCTATCGCAGCGTGATGAAGAAGGAAGGGAAAGGCCCGCTCGCAGATCGGCCAGGCCGGCAGCGCTGAAGCTCAACCGCCGCCTGCGCGATCCCAGCCCGTCGTCCTTCGCAGGGCTGTTAGCCCTGCTTGTCCGGCCGGGTGGGGATGCTCGGCCGCAGTTGTGCCGGCCCGACCGCTCCGCGGGGCCCGGGGGTGTCTTCGGGAAGAAGACGAGGAAGGGCCCGCAAGCCGCGGTCCGCGAACCCGAACAGGAGAATCTCATGCATCTCATCAAGATTGATCCGCGTGCGCTGAACGAAAATCCCGATCGCATGCGCCAGACGAAGTCGACGCCGCAGGCGGACGCCCTATTGCTCGCGACGATCAAGGCGGTTGGCATCGTCCAGCCGCCGGTCATCACGCCCGAGACCGGCGGCGGCAACGGCTATGTCATCAATGCCGGTCATCGCCGCGTGAAGCAGGCCATCGCCGCCGGCCTTGAGGAGATCGACGTCCTCGTCGACGAGGCGGCGAACGACAACGGCGCCATGCGCTCGATGATCGAAAACATCGCCCGCGAGGCGCTCAATCCCGTCGACCAGTGGCGTGCGATCGAACGCCTCGTCGCGCTCGGTTGGACCGAGGAGGCGATCGGTGTCGCTCTCAGTCTGGCAGTCCGGCAGATCAGGAAGCTCCGCCTGCTCGCAAACGTGCTGCCTGCCATGCTCGACCACATGGCCAAGGGCGACATGCCCGACGAGCGCCAGCTCCGCACCATCGCCTCGGCATCGCTCGATGAGCAGAAGGAGGTTTGGAAGAAGCACAAGCCCTCCAAGGCGGATCCACAGGTGTCGTGGGGGAGCGTGGCGCAGGCTCTGACCAAGGCCCGCATGTACGCACGTCACGCCAGCTTCGGCGACGACCTTGCCCAGGCCTACGGCATCCAGTGGATCGAGGACCTGTTCGCGCCGGCGGACGAGGACAGTCGCTACACCACGGATGTCGAGGCGTTCCTTGGCGCACAGCAGGAATGGATGACGAACAACCTGCCGAAGCGCGGCATGATCGCCGAGACGACGAGCTGGGGCGAGGTCAAGCTGCCGCCAAAGGCGGAGCGCGTCCACGGCAAGCCGTCGAAGTCGGATTGCACGGCGATGTATCTCGACCGTGACGGCCGGGTGCAGAGCGTGCATTACCGCATGCCTGCGGCGAAGAAGTCGAAGGACAAGGGCACGGCGGCCGGCACTGACGCTGCCGACGAGAGCACAGCGGTCTCGAAGCCGCGTCCAGACGTGACGCGCAAGGGCGTCGAGATCATCGGTGACTTCCGAACGGACGCCCTCCACGAGGCGCTGGCACGCGCGCCAATCGAGGACGATGCGCTGATGGCGCTGCTGATCCTCGCGTTCGCGGGCCAGAACGTCTCGGTCGATTCCGGTAGCGGCGGCACCTGTTACGGCAACCGGCGCATTGCGCGCCATGCCGCAACGCTGTTCGATCAGGACGGCAAGCTCGTCTTCGACATGGACACGCTGCGCGTCGCGGCGCGCTCGATCCTCGTTGAGGTTCTCTCGTGCCGGGAAAACCGCACCGACAGCGGCATCGTTGCGCGCGTCGCCGGCGAGGTGGTCGGCGCGGACAACTTCCTGCCGAACATGGGCACCGACGACTTCCTGTCGTGCCTGTCGCGCGCCGCGCTCGAAGGCTCGTGCAAGGACGCGTCGGTTCTCCCGCGCCAGAAGGTGAAGGACAGCCGCGCCGCCTTGGTCGAGCACTTCAAGGAAAGCCGCTTCGTCCATCCGGCAGCGCTGTTCGCTCCGGACAAGGTCGCCCTATTGGCCTGGATGGCGAAGAACGTCGTCACTGCGGCCGACGAGGCCGACGATCAGGTTGAGGACCCGGACGCCGGCGAGGAGGATGGCGGCGAAGCCTCGGACGCCGAGGCCTTTCGTGAGGCGGCTGAATAGCAAGCCCGCCATCGACAATCCGAATGACACCCCGCCGCCGGCCCAGCTGGCGGCGGTTTCATTTCCAACACCTACGAACAGGAGGACGTCCATGTCCGCGCAGTTGATCTACGACCTCGTCCCGCTCGGAGCGGTCATACGGTTTTCCGACGGCACGCCGCGGCCACCGGACCGGCACCGCAAGAAGCTTGCGGCCTGGGAACACCGCAACAGCGCCGGGCGGCTGATCCGCAAGCAGGCAGAACGCCGCGTCGGCAACACCGTCATCGGCGCCACCATTACCCTGCACGCCGGCGACTATGGCGGCGGCGGTGTTGTGGTGCTTCGCGTCCACCGGTCCTTCTCGGTCGACAGCGACCTGAGGTTCGTCGTGACCGAACGCCCGAGGGTCGGTGCGGTCCGCGTGCTCAGTCGACCCGGTGAGGACGCCGAACTCGTCTATCTCGCCAGCAGCCGCGCCGACGCCGAAACCTGGCTGCAGAGCCACGGCTATCCGGATGCGGTTCTCGACGACGTGACAGCCGATGCGCCGGCAGCCAACGTCATGGAGGGGAGGACGGCCGAATGACGACGCCCTCACCTCTCACCACCGTGACGGACTCGAATTCTGGATTTCCCGAGGTCGAGTTCGGCCGCATCGGCGACGGCTATCTCGTCGCTCGTGTCGGCGACACGGCCTTCGCCATGCTGCCGGGACGCAACGCCCGCCATTATCTCGCGACCGGCTGGCGCATCAACCGGCCGATCGCCGAATGGAAGCGCTCTGACTTCTACGGCCATTCCGGCGGGCTCGCCGACGAGGTGGCCTTCCGGACAAAGGTCTTGGAGAACGCCGAGCATCAGCGCGAGAAGCGTGCGCTCGGCCGTCGCGACGCCGGTTCCAATGCGAACACGCCATGGGGGCCGTCGCAGGGTGCAACCGTCTATGCGGAAGGCGTTGTCTGCCATTCGACGGCAGGCCACGGCGGCTTCCACCTCTCGGCCGAGCGCAACCGCAAGGTCAACCCTATACTGCGCGCTCGGGGCGGCTGGTACGAGGAAGACGAGGCTTGGGCGATCGTGGCGCTGACCTTCCCGCATCTGTTCACCGGCTACGAGCAGCGCTGCGCCGAACGCACCATCAAGGATAGCTGGCCCGATGCGTGGGAGGCGATTTTCGGGATCGTGCTACAGCCCGGCGAATCCCGTGAGAAGGATCGGAGCGCCTTCGAGAAGGAGCACGCCGACAACTGGATCGTGGTCTCGGCGATCACGTCGGATCAGCAGCCGGGCTTTGTCGAAGTCGTCGCCACGCCGGGGGGCAGACGCGGCGCGGGCACCGAGGAGCGACGTTTCCTCGTCCCGTCCGACGAGTACCGGATCGGCCGCTTCGGCTTCGTCGTCGATGAGACCCGCCACCCGGTCTATTCCGGACCATCGAGCTTCATCGGCTGGCAGGGAAGGACGTCGCCATGAAGGCTTCTTCCGAACGCCTCGCCCAGCTTTCGCGCATGGAAGAGGCACGCCGCCAGACGCAGCGCCAGCTCGACATGATCGACCGGCAGATCATCCGCCGCATGACGACGCTGATCCCGCGGCTCGGCCGCAAGCGGTCCGGATACCGTCGCGGGAAGGCGCCTGACCCGAGCACTTTCCTCGAACGCTATCGTTCGAACCTTGCGGCGATCACCGCAGAGCGCCAGCCAGAAATCGACGCGCTATCGCGCAAGCTCGCCCGGCAAGATGCCGCGATCGAGACGCTTCGGGCTCGATGCGCGTCGGAGTCTCGACCCGCTCGTGGCGACCCGAAGCGCGCACATCGCAAGGACGAATGTCGCAATCCGGCCGACTGTCGTCCGGGGAAGCGGCACGGCGCTGCGGCCTAGAGAGGCCGAAGCTGACCTTGTGGCTCCCTCAGGCGAACGTCTCGAGCACGGCGCGAGGCTGGGGTCTGCTGGATTGAGCCTTTCCGCATTCGCCAACCGGGCCCGCACCCTGTCGGCCCTCCCCTCGGGTTTGCTGCGGTCTGCGCCGCCGGCGGTCCGCTTCAAGGCCGAGTCGCAAGCGACCAGGAACCACCGATCTCGGCAAGGCCCGGCCGCGTCCGGCGCAGGGTTCCAGCAAGCTGGGACCCTTCTTGTCCGCAGCCGGACCTCGCTCGCCTGGCGGTCCCCGGACCTTGAAGCGGCCCTCACCCCGGCGGCGCTGGGCGACCGCACCCGAAGGGAGGTACGGCAGGGGCCGGATCGAACCTGACGGCGAACCAGATAAGGAATTCACCATGACCAAACCGGCTCGTTCCTCTCGCGCCAGCGCCCGTGTCATCCCGCTTCGCAAGGGCACCACTCTCGAAATGGTTCGGCTCGCCTGTCCCGACGCGGCACAGGCGCAGCGCATCTCCGAAAGCTTCGGCCTCGCGATCCAGGACAGCGACGGCATCCGGGATCTGCATGAGCGGCTCATCATCGAAACCGCCGACGCACTCAAGGACGGCCTGAGTGAACGCGCGATGCAGATTCACCTTCAGCGGATCGTCGGCGCTTATGTTGGCTCCGCGCACGGCGCTGGCCAGTTCTACACCCGCGCAGTCACCGAAGCGCGAGATGCGACCGCCAAGCTCGCCAACGACGGCCGCGATGAGGACCTCGATGGTCCGGTCGGCTTCGATAGCCAGGCACAGCGCAAGCGTGAGTTCGCCGCTGACATGGGCGTGCAGTCTCACGCGCTTCGCATGGCCGCCGAGGGCGCCGTCGCCGCCTACGAAAAAGTCGTCGGCGAGGCCTGGAAGCCTTTCGAGCGTCCCGCCGACAACACGACCGACACCGTCGGCCGGAAGGCGGCCAAGGCACAGTTGTCGGCGTTCGACTGATGCCGCCGGCGGGGCTTCGGCCCCGCCATTCTCTTTCACGATTCAATGTCGGCCGGTCCCTGCGGGCCGGCCTTTTTCATGTTGCACGGCGCGACGGCGCAAACGAGCAAAGAGAAATAAATCGGGAGCGCCCCTCGCGGCCCGTAGCGGCGTTCGGTCGATGCTCCGGCCCGCGCGGCAGCGCAACGGCTTTGCCGTCCTCCACTGACGTTCCGGTCCGGCGTCTCTGTCGCCACTCAGACCACCAGCACCACCGGATGCGCGACCCCGCAGGCCTTCGCCGCGGACCTCCGCGACGGGCCGCGACGGGCGCGGTCTTCAACGGAGACTGGGATCATGACAGGTAAGAAAACGAACCCCCGCGCCGACATCTATGCGCGGATCACCGATCGCATCGTCGCGGACCTGGAGCGCGGCGTACGTCCGTGGGTCAAGCCATGGAATGCGGCCAACGCCGCTGGACGCATCACGCGGCCGCTGCGTCACAACGGCATGCCCTATCAGGGCATCAACGTCGTGCTGCTGTGGTCGGAAGCGGTCGCGCGTGGCTTCACATCACCGATCTGGATGACCTTCAAGCAGGCGCTCGAACTCGGCGGTCACGTCCGCAAGGGTGAGAGCGGAACGATGGTCGTCTATGCAAACAAGTTCACCAAGACCGAGACCGATGAGCATGGCGACGACGTCGAACGGACCATTCCGTTCCTGCGCGCCTATACGGTGTTTTGCGTCGATCAGATCGACGACTTGCCGGATCACTATTATGGGCGCCCGGCTCCAAGCATCGCGCCAGGGCAACGCATTGCGCATGTAGACGGATTCTTCGCCAATACGGGCGCAACCATCCGACATGGCGGCGACAAGGCATTTTTCGCGCCGGCGCTCGATCTCATCCAGATGCCGCCATTCGAGAGCTTCCGTGACGCGGAGAGCTACGCCGCCACGCTCGCGCACGAATGTGTGCATTGGACAGCGCCGGCGCATCGCGTCAATCGCGATCTCAGCCGCTACGCCAAAGATCGGAGCGAGCGCGCGCGCGAAGAGTTGGTCGCCGAACTTGGCGCGAGTTTCCTCAGTGCGGATCTCGGTATCGTACCTGAACTCGAGCCGCGCACCGATCACGCAAGTTATCTTGCGTCGTGGTTGGAGGTGCTGTCCAACGAGAAGCGTTTCATCTTCTCCGCGGCCGCCCACGCTCAGCGGGCAGTCACCTATTTGCACGATCTTCAACCCAAGCCGGCCGAGATCGACCAAGCGGCATGAGGCGCAACGATCCGCGCCTCGGCCGCTTGCGCTCATCGTTCACCTTTCCAGAAAATGACGAAAGGCCTCGCCTCACGGCGGGGCCTTTTCCTATGTGCATCGTCATGCTTGTGCCGATGACTGGAGAGCCGATGCTTTCCATCCTGACGGCGTCGGCGAGATGCGCCGGGCGGGTTCTTCTAGCTTCCGAGATGCCCCGTCTGTTTCTGGACGAGTGTCTTTCCGAAGCCGCAGAAGGCTGATGTCATCCACGATGCGACAGTCCGGATTTGTTATTGCGTCCGCTGGTCCGGAGGAAGGCTTACGCGGCGCGCGCGAGTCTCTTTCACCAACGCGCCCATTGTCGTGCGGCGCGGCTGGCCTGTCGCTCAGTCGGATCCTCATCGTTCGGCCTGTCGCGTCCAGTGCGTCCTCGATTTGGCATGTCTAACCGAAGGCCGTCGTCGCTGCGCTCCGCCTCGATCAAAAAGCCGCAACGGCCGTTCTCCGCTTTCTTCCCCTGGTCGCTGTGCGCCCATTCCTCGCGAGACAAGAAAGCCTCGCACTGGCCGCCCTCTACTGCGTGGCGGCCCTTCGGGTGCGGCCCGATCGCCTCCGGTCCACGACAGCCATCGAGGTCGCGATGGTCGCGGCCCGAGAGACGAAAGAGGATACGAACATGGCTACCATCGGCAACTTCACCATGAACGGCAACGGCTTCGTGGGTACCGTTAAGACCCTTGCGCTCGGCACCGTGAAGGCCAAGATCGTCCCGGCCGAGCGGACCTCGGAGAAGGCCCCGGACTACCGGATCTTCGCAGGCACCATCGAGTTCGGCGCCGGTTGGAAGAAGAAGTCCCAGGAGCAGAACCGCGACTATCTCTCGGTCAAGTTGGACGACCCGAGCTTTGCGGCTCCCATCTACGCCACGCTGGTCGAGGTGGAAGGCGAGGAAGGCCACTCGCTCATCTGGTCTCGCCCGAACCGCGACTGAGACGCCGCGCAGGTGGCCCCGCCGAGAGGCGGGGCCTTCGCTCGTAGGGCCGGAAAGGCGACCGATTTTGAACGCGCGCGTAAAGTTGGCAAGTGCTGCCTCATCACGCCGCCTATATTGCTATCATCGATAGCCAACCCGCGGCGACGGCCCATCGCGTACGTTGAAGGGCGGAGGCATTCCTGTCGGACGGTCGAGGAGTGATTTTTCAAGCTGATACTCAGCTATAATAGCCGACCCAGCGCATCCGATTGCTCGGCGAATTTTCGGGCATTGGTCTTCCGAAGCCGTTCGAGGTTTTGCAGCTTCCATCGCAACCCGGGAAGCCGCTCCAAGTGCGGCAGGCCCAGTAGCGACCATTCGGGCGCTGCGGCAACCAGCGACAGCAGGAAGCTGCGTTCATCGGCGCTCAGACCTTGCTGCAGTTCGCGCATCATTCGCTCGCGCGCTGCCAAGAGCGCATCGAGTTCGACCGGCTCGGCGGTCATGCCCGCGAAATTGTGCTCGAAATCCTGGCGGATGTCGCGCAGAGACGGAAACAGGACTTCGTGCACCGGCCGGTTATGGCTCGCGAGATAGACGACGAAAGCGCGGCGGATGCCGGCCGTAATTCCCTCGTGCGCGAAAAGCTGTGTGACGTCGAACAGATCGCGAGGGTGCTGCCGGTCCATTGCCGCAACCAATTTGCCGCCATACACGTCTTCGAACGACACCACCGGGATTTCGAGATCCGCCTGCAGCGTGTCGCGCGCAGCGTCCGTTAGTGACGCCATGTGCACCGGATGGACGGTGCCACGCATGACGAAATTGACCTCGATTTTCACTTCGATGCCCCCTCGCCGCACCAGCAGCTTGGTCTCACCGGACTCCGTTGTGGCCGGCGCATGGGTTTGGAAGCCCTGCTTCTGCAGGCGCGCGGCCGACTGGCGGATGGCCTCGTTGATGTGCTGTAGCGCCTGCTCGCGCGGCAGTGTGTGGTCGGGAAACACCAGATCGAGATCGACCGACAGCCGCGGCATGTCGCGCACGAACAGGTTGATCGCCGTGCCGCCCTTGAGTGCGAACGTATCCTCGACGAGCACCAGCGGCGCCACGCGTGTCAGCAACCGCGCGCTGTCGAGGTAGATCTGGTTCATGGCTTCAGCACCAGGAGCCCATCATCGGAGCGTGACACCCAGGCCCTGTCGCTGCCTTTGGGCAACTGAGATGGATCGAGCTTGCCGGCCCAGGGCTGGGTGAGTTCGCGGCCGAGCTGCAAGCACAGGCGAACGGTCTTGACGCTGGTGCACCGCTTAAGCAGGTCTCGCAGCAGATCGGCACGCAGGCTGTAGGTGCTTTCGACCAGCTCGCGCGCTTCTTGCAGCGGCTGCCGGACACCGACTTCGCTTAACACTTCTAGCAACGCGCGTTCCGGCGCCGAGACGAGCGGGCCGCTCTTGCGGTTCTCTAAAGGCCGGACATGTAGCAGCGCGCCGGGCTCTTCCTTGAAGAGGCGCTTGCGGTGGTACTCGGCTGGGAAGCGCTCGGTGAACCAGTCCGGAAGGCGTCCCGCTTTCCAGCCATAGAGGTGGAGGACAGGCCGTTGGGACAGGTATTGCCGTATACCGTGCCAGTCGAGCGCGGACTTGCCACCGACATGCAATCCTTCGAAGCTCCGCTGGAGCAGGACGAGGCTCGGATGCAAGGCGGGCGGATCGTTTGGGCGGCAATACACGCCGCGGGCCAGCCGTTGCAGCCAGCCGGCACGGACATAGTGGACGGCAAGGTCGGCCGAGATCCCGAGGGCGGCGAGGTCATCGGAGGTCAGCGGCGTCCCGGGCGCCATGTGGGTATAGAGCTTGTTTAGCTTATTCCTCTGAATCGTAGCCATGCTACGATAATATAGGTTATTCCAAAGTCCCGCAAGTTTGGATTTGATACTTATATCGTAGTCGAGCTACGATAAGTAATCTCAAACTAAATACGATCTTCAAGCCTTTTCTGCGCGCGTCCTCCGGTAGAATAAAGGCCTCGGTCCGGTGTCTCCAGCGTTACCGGGGTTTTGCGTCACACCCTCCCGGGGCTGGAAAAGGCCGCCGCCTGCGCTGGATTTCAAGCGGGCGGCGTTTTTGTTCTTATTCTCGGCTCAGTCACCGAGCATCCATAGCACCGACTTTCGCCGCTACAGTACGCCCCACGCCCGATAGCGTCCCCGCCCGGTTGCCTCGCGCAGGCCGAGTTCGGCCACAAGGTTTTGGGCAGCACGGGGTGTGATCCCGAGCTCCGCCGCAATCATGCCCGCGGAGACGATCGGCCTGGTCAGCACATAGTCGAGGAGAGCCGGCAGATTTGAAGTGGCGCGGCGGCCGGCAAGTTTTCGGGCAAGTAGATTTCTGGCCATCAGCCAGCGGTCATGGTCCTTACGGCCAGATTCGGCGGCGGCGGTCATGGCCTCGAGCTGCACGACCAAACGCGCTGCGACGTCGCGTGGCCGCCGGCGCTCACGCGGAATGTTCTTCAGCCCAGCATGCAGGCACGGCAGATGCCAGCGCGTTTTGCCGCGATCCCTCAACAATGCCGCGGCGAGCAGGCGGCCGAGCCACGGCGTGTGCTCGAGCGGCTCGATCTCACCCCAGGCGTCAGCGGCAATCGCCCCTGCTAGGCTCGGCGGCAGGCCGCGGGTTTGGTCGACCACGGCGCGCCAGTGGTCGAGCCGCCCCTCCTCATCCCAGTCGGGATCGTAGACGAGAGAATCCCGATCCGGCCGAAACCGAGTCTCGCCGGCAAGCCTGCGCACCGCCCTAGCGTTCGCTGCGTCGACCGCGTCGAAGGCAGCGGTCAGGTGGGGATCGGTCTCAAGGACGCCGATCGGCCCTTCAAGATCCATCTCCTCCCGCTCCACGTCGTCGTCCACCTCGAGACCCCCCTCACCTTCCTTCCGGGTGCTCGTCTCCTCTTCTCGCTCGCCTCGGCCGCGGAGGCTGGTGAGCCCGGTAGCTGACAGCGCCCACTCCGGCTTCGCGTCGGCGATGCGCCGACGGGCGCGCAGCACCGCATGTGCGCGCGTCAGCTCGTGGGTGGGGGCGCGGACGTCCATGCCGGCGTCGTGGAGGACGAGGTCATCAAGATGGACAAGTTCGCCGTCCAGCCACAAACTGGCGCAGGCATCAGTGAAGTGCGTCCGGCTAATTGCGCCGTCGCGGATTGGACTTTTGGCTAGCCGCTCGTCGAGGCGGGCCAGTGCATCCTCGGCGGCTGCGAGCGGCCCGACGAGCTGGGCCCAGGGCAGCGGATCTGGGATTTTGTAGCTGCACGGCAAGGTCTTGATAACCTTAATAGGAACCAACGAAACGGAAGCTAACACGACCTTTGCTTCCGTCATAGCGATGTCGGTTCCGGACGTCCGTCCGATCGATCATTGCCCGATCGAAAGGATTGAATTTGGTTCGCCAATCGGCGGTTCTGGCGGCTTGGCGGCTGTGGCTTCAACCGCCGAGAGGGGGCGCCGATTGGCAGCTCCCTGCCCTCTTTCGGACGCTTCGTCGGTCCGGTCGTAGCATAGCTCTTGGGCTGGCTTGCCCGTAGTCGGCTCGGCAGCTTCGCTGCGAATCACCGTTCAGAACTTCTGCCATGTCCCGCCTCGCTCCGATAGTAGCGCTTGTCAGGCCGCCTCGTCGGTCTGGGGGAAATCGGCGCCCTTGAACATCAGCGGTTCTAGGCGAGATAGTCCCCGAGATTGAGCCGGGTGTCGCCCTTGCCGTAGTGAGGGTCATAAGGACGGGCAGAGGCCATTAGGTTTCTTATGGTTAGCATTCTATGAATCCAGGCCTCACCGTCTTCGGGTGCTTTTTCCCTCGGAACCACGCGGCATGTCCCGGGCTGGAGGCGAGACCAATCTTTTCCGGCCTCGGCTTCCGAGATGTGAATTCATCGGGTCCAGATCGACGAGGACTGCTGATGCTATGCCGGGCTTGGCCCGACCGGACGGACGTGCGTCGCCGCCCGCGGGTCCAAATGACCGCAGGACGCAGATTGTTGTCAGCTGACAACATCCCTCCCCGTGGGTAGCGCCCTTGTTGTCAGCTGACAACGACTGCTCCAGGGGCTGGTTGGTAGCTGGCATCGCGTGAGTCGATTTTCCCCTACCCGATCGAACCGACCTTGTTCTGATGTAACGCAACTCTGCCAGACTGGATTGCTGGTCGGCTTTGCGCCCGCGAATGCCGTGCCGTTCCGACGCCGGACACCGCGCATTAGCTTCCTGACGCATCGGATCGAGGCAAGGCGCGAGCTAAACCTGCTCCTCGCCTAGTTCCTTCCCTATAATCCACGGTCACGCCTTGGTCGCGCTTTCGCCTGCCGACCCTGGCGCCGCCATCCCCTTGGGCGGTCCGGTTGGAGGGAGTGGATGTTGTCAGCTGACAACATCTGTAGCGCTTCCTGATGGACGATCCTGCGCTCGAAGCCCCTTGCTTAGGATGGAATCCTAATGCGGCGCCCTCGCAGGGAAATTTCCGTCTCCCAAACTTTGGATCGGGCGGGGCATTGACGTGGGGCGTCTTAACGCCAGGCGCTAAGATGGATCGGGTCGAGCGCTAGCCGATCTGCAGCACGGCGCGCCGGTCCGGGTGAGGCCCCGGGGTCACGTTACCTGCCTTCGCAGGCAGGGCCGGGCGGGCGGCGTTGCGGCTGGAGGTCCGGGTGTGATCAGGCTGCGCAAGATCAATCGCAGATTCGACAGCCGATCGTCCGACCGGTTGGAGACCCTGTTACCGTGTGCCCCTCGCTTCTGCTTCGGGCGAGCGGCGCCCAATGCAGTGCTGCTGCGGTAGCGACGACTGGCTGAGAAGCGGGAAATAGGGACGCTCGCGCGGGGAGAGAAAACCCCCGTCAAGCCCGGTGCACGCTGAGTCGATACCAGAAGCGAGGAGTTTACTGCGCATGGAAGGAGGCCCCTCGGCGCGCCGCGGGGTAGCAGCACTGATCGGAGCAGCAGGTGGCGTGACTACAGAATGACGCTTGGGGGTCCGTGGAGCCCAGCCGAATCACGCTATAATAGAGGCTCGCTCCGCCGGCTGGGGCCATTGTTGTCAGCTGACAACAGCAAGGCGACGCCAATAGGCCGTTTGCTCGCTGTTGGGCGCGCCATCGGGCGTTAAGAACTCGTTAACCCTTTATTTCTTGCTCAAATCATAGAATCGTGGCCATCTCTCAAGACGGAGTTTAGGCGTCTGACGCGCAAAAACCGTCTTGAGAAGGCAAATGGCGATCTTAGCGGAAGATTTGGTTACGATGAGCGAGACCGCGTCTGCGCGGATCTCTCGACATGCCGGCATTCTTTCCGGCCAGCTTCGCTCGCTCGCGACGACGCTTTTCCCGCCTTCAGCGAGCAAATCGCTCCGGTCGTTCACCTCAGGGGAGGTTGCACGAATTGCGGGCGTGTCCGATGGGTATCTTCGGCAGCTTTCTCTCGACGGACTTGGACCGACCCCAGCGACAGGAATCGGGGGGCGACGGTCTTACACTCTGGGTCAGATTCATGAGTTGCGTGGGTATCTAGCCACCGCGCGGCCCCGCGAAGCAATGGAATTTCTCCCGCGCCGGCGCCCAGGCGACAAGCTACAGATCATTACCGTCGCGAACTTCAAAGGCGGCTCCGCCAAGACGACGACGGCGTTGTATCTTTCGCAATACCTCGCCCTTGCTGGCTTTCGGGTCCTCGCGATCGATCTCGATCCGCAAGCTTCGCTGTCAGCAATGTTCGGGTACCAACCCGAGTTCGACATCGCCGCGAACGAGACCCTCTACGGCGCCATACGATATGACGAACACCGGCGGCCAATGCGCGAGGTCGTTCGGCCGACCTATTTTGACGGGATAGGTCTCGTTCCAGGCAATCTCGAGCTTATGGAGTTCGAGCACACCACGCCCCGAGCAATGGTCGAGCGGCGTGAACGAGGCCACGACCTGTTTTTTCGTCGTGTCGCCAGCGCTATCGACCAGGTCGCCGACGACTATGACGTCGTCGTCATCGACTGCCCACCCCAACTCGGTTACTTGACCATGGGCGCGCTGAACGCGGCGACCGCGATGCTCGTGACCATCCATCCTCAGATGGTCGATGTCGCGTCCATGAGCCAATTTCTCCTCATGACGTCGGACCTCATGTCCGTCATCGAGGAAGCTGGCGGGCGACTCGATCACGATTTCATCCGGTACGTCATTACGCGTCATGATCCTAATGACGTGCCCGAAGCGCAAATCGTGGCTCTCCTCCGGACCCTTTTTGGATCGGATGTGCTCCAGGCCACAGTGTGGAAATCGACCGCGATCGCCAATGCTGGTCTCACCAAGCAATCACTTTATGAGCTGGAGCGCGGCGCCGTAGGGCGGGGCGCCTACGACCGGGCATTGGAATCGGTCGACGCGGTCAATGCTGAAATCGCGCAACTTCTTAAGAAGGTGTGGGGTCGATGAGCAAACGTACTGACACTATCAAGAGCCTTTTCACGGCCCCGCAATCACCTGCGTTGTCAGCTGACAACATGCCCGGTGCGTTGCCGCGGGTCTCGTCGGGATCCGTCCGCTCGTTGAAAGACACTTTTTCCGGAGTCGAGAAAGAGAACGAGGAGCTTCGCGACAGAATTGCATCCGGAGCGATGATCCTTGAAATCGACCCCGCGCTTATCGATCCGTCACCGCTGGCCGACCGGTTTCGCGACCAGGATGATAGCTCGTTCGAGGCACTCAAGCAGTCCATTGCACAGCGTGGTCAAGAGGTGCCCATTCTCGTTCGGGAGCATCCTGAAGCAAAAGGGCGCTACCAGAGCGCGTATGGTCATCGCCGCGTCCGCGCCACACGCGAACTAGGCATTTCGGTCAAAGCGATCCTGCGAGCGCTGTCGGATGAAGCGCTTGTCGTGGCACAAGGACTCGAGAACGCACCACGCGAAGATCTGAGCTTCATTGAGCGCGCCACCTTCGCGATGCATATCGAAGATGCGGGGCATAACCGATCAGTCGTGCAGGACGCGTTGTCGATTGATCGAGCGGAGGCCTCGAAACTTCTTGCTGTGGCCCGATCAGTTCCAACCGATGTTATTCAAGCCATCGGCAAGGCTCCGAAAGTTGGCCGCTTCCGCTGGCAGTCGTTCGCTGAATTGATCAAGGACGCCGCGGCGCTCAAACGTATCAGAGCGGCGATCGCTGAACCAAAATTTGCGGAGCGGGAAACTGACGCACGGTTTCTCGCAGCATTCTCAGCAGCCAGCCGTCCGCCGTCCGCGGGCACATCAAAGGCTTCGGAAGACAAGCCGGTCTTCTCCGCATCCGGGGACAAGATTGCGCGCGTGCGTCACGCCGAGCGCGAATTGAGGGTTACCCTCGACAAGAATGTCTCGGCGACTTTCGCGGCATTTCTTGTCGACCAAATCCCGGCCCTGTTCGACGCCTTTTCCAAAACGAGCGGCGGTCAGGAAACTACCGAGGCCTGACGGCCTCGTCCCGTAAACACGAACCAGGAGCAGACAAGGCAAAAGAAAAAGGCCCCCGAAACGGAGTTCCGGAAGCCCTTCTCTTCAAGTTTGGCGACTGACAGAGAATCACTTTCGCGAATCGCAGTCAAGAGTTTCTACGCGATTTTATCGTCGTTTCGGCGAGCAGGTTTTCTTTGCCCAGCTGAGGCAAAGACATGCAGTCACACTCTCCAACGACGCCCTTTGGGCGGCGATCTCTGACGCTTGCCCATGTGGCAAGCCAGATGGTCGCAACAGAACGCCCTCCCGAAAAGATCGTGCACAAGTGGAAGATCTTCCACGCCATCTGCACGGCACGGCCGCGGCTTGGCGTGTCGGAGCGCTCGCTCTCGGTATTGAACGCGCTGCTGACCTTCCATCCCGAGACCGCGCTCACCGGGGAGGATGATCTGATCGTCTTCCCGTCGAACCATCAACTCACCCGGCGGGCGCACGGCATGCCGGCATCGACGCTTCGCCGTCACCTTGCTGTACTGGTCGACGCGGGACTGATCGTTCGGCGCGACAGTCCGAATGGCAAGCGGTATGCGCGAAAGGACAACGCCGGCGAAATCGAGCTCGCCTTCGGCTTCGATTTGTCGCCGCTCGTCGTGCGCTCGGAGGAGTTCGAGAGCCTGGCGGCCGATATCGAAGCCGAGGCCCGCGCACTCAAACTGGTGCGTGAGCGGATCACGCTGTGCCGGCGCGACATCGCGAAGATGATTGCAACTGGCATCGAGGAAGGTGTCCCGACGCGAAGGGCGGGGCAGGGGCCTGCCGATTGGCAGGAGGTGCATGCTGCGTTCCGCGCAATGGTCGCTCAGATTCCGCGGACTGCGACGCGCCAAGAGCTCGAGCCGATCGCCGACGAGCTGTCGCAACTTGCTGACGACGTGCTCAATCTTCTGGAAGAACACATCAAATCCAAGAATCCGAGCGCCAATGAGTCCCATTCTGAGCGCCACATACAGAGTTCAAATACCGATGCCTTAATTGAACTTGAACCTAGCCTCCGAGAAGGCAGGGCGGCGGGAACTGAGCCGAAGCCTCAACCACCGCGAGTCGGGGAAGGGGCGTATCCGTTGGGAATGGTCTTGAGTGCGTGCCCGGACATCGTCGACTATGCCAAGGGTGGGGTTTCGAACTGGCGCGATTTCGTGGCCACCGCGGCCGTTGTGCGATCGATGCTGGGCATCAGCCCGAGCGCCTGGGAGGAGGCGCAAAAGGTTATGGGCGAGGTGCCCGCAGCCATCGTCGTCGCGTGTATCCTGCAGCGCGGGACGGCGATCAATTCCGCCGGCGGTTATCTGCGCGGTCTGACGCGAAAAGCGGAGGTCGGCGAATTTTCGCTTGGTCCGATCCTGATGGCGCAGATCAATTCTCGCCGGCGAGACAAGCAGCGGGCGTGAGGCAATGAAGCGCCGTTCCCAGACCTTGCTTTTTCGTGCGATCGAAAATATCCGCACTGACCCAGCTGCTGCGCTGGGTCGACGCAAAGCCGTTCGGAGAGACCGCCATGGCAAAACACCCTCCAATCGTCCTCACGCCGTTCCTCCAGCCTCGTGATGAAGGCGCGGCGGAGCAACGGATGTACGTGGCGGGGTTCGCGGACGAGGCGGGCGAGGCCTGGGGGACGCTGATTCCGTTGGATGCGGAGATGGTCGAGCACGCCGTTCTGGGACAACAGACATTCACCGTTTGGTGCAACTCCGACGGTCGCATCCAACCGCAACCGAGCAGCGATAGTCTGTTTGAGGAGCTTCTGGAGAAAGGCCGGTTGAAGGAGACGCCCCTCGATGAACTCGTCGCCGAAGCGATCGAGCAGGGCAAGAATGAACCCAATGAAGAGATACTCGATATGTTCGAGACCATGCATGAGCGGCTGGTGCGGGCGGAGGGCATGGTTGCTGACGAGATCGCGCGGCGCAGGCGATGACCCCCCTTCGCGGCGCGCGTGCGCGGTTCAGTGCAGTAGGGCTTAGCTTGTACTAACGCGAGCACCGCGACCGCGGGCGGCAGACACCCGGACCGGTCGATGAACACATAGAAAACCGACGACCGGGCCGCGCTCCGACTAGTCTTAAGCTTCGCCGGAGCCGGAAAACAGCGCCGTCGGTGACGTCGCGCGCGGCGGCGGGAGGGTCCGACCGCCCGGGGCTCCCGGTCTGCTCTTGAGATCGTATCGCTGGGCTAGGTCGAGTAGCCGCCGCCTGGTGAACGGATCGGCGTTCTCCGCCAGATCGCGCGCCCGCTGCGCGAAGCCCCGGTAAAATTCTTCCACGACGCCACCCCGCAACATCACTGAAAATCGGATTTCAGTGTGAGACACGCTCCACGTCAAGCGGTCTGGTGCATGCGGACAATTTTCGTCGATCTACTTGTGCTCGCGGCGCAAGCGGAACTAAGCTGGTCCCGGCAGGCAAAAACCATGACTCCGCTCTACCTCAGCCGGAAGCTGTGCCCGAAGTGCGGTAAGCCGATGACGGCCGTGCCAGACGATGTCACGCCCGGCCGGCCGCGCTACGTCTGCCCGGTCTGTGAGGACGATCCGCTGCGCGATCCTGCCGCCCGGAAGTGGGCCGACAGCCCGCTGCGAGCGCCGGCCAAATAACGTTCGAGTTAAAATCGAGCCGGGCTGCCGGATTGCTGCAGAGGCCGAATGTGCTCACAACCCTCTCCAACGCTGTGGAGAGGCAACCCGAACGGCCAGCTTCGTTCTATCGCGCGTGCCGGCGGAATCGCCCCGGACTCGGAGGCCGGCATGTCCAGCGAGGCTAGCATCTGTTTCACGCCTCGCAGGGCGTGTCGGTCGCATGGATGCGGAGGGCGGGGTTGCATCCAACTGGCGAGTACGTCGCCAGCCTCGTTATCGATCTTGCTATGGCGAGTTCGACAGGTGCGCCGACGTTGTTGACAGCGACGGTTTCCATTGCGGGTGATGACGCGGCGCTTAGGTGGCCTGCTTAAGGTGAGCTACGTTTCGTTGCGACGCCCGATACTTTGATGCGAATGGCCGAACCGACTAGGGCTGCCTGTCTTCATTCCCTGTGTTTTCGCGACAGGCGCACCCATCAGCGTCCTCGATAGAGGCTGGTCTGACCGAAGACCGATCCCGCTTCGCGGGCTCTCGATCTTGTCCCTGCAACGACCGTCCTCGACTTTCTTCCCCTGGCGCTGCGCACCATTCCTCGCGGTCCAAGAAAGTCGCTGCCGGCCGCCCTCCATTTCATTTCGGCCCTCCGGGTGCAGGTCGATCGCCTCCGGTCTCACGACCGCCATCGAGGTCGCGATAGGCGCGGCACGAGAAAACCAAGGGAATGAGACAATGGCAACCATCGGCACCTTCACCTCCACGGGCAATGGCTTCTCCGGCGCGATCAAGACGCTCAACCTCAACGTCAAGGCCAAGCTGATCCGCGTCGAGAACCCGTCCGACAAGGGACCGCACTTCCGCATCTACTCGGGCAACGTCGAACTGGGTGCTGCCTGGCAGAAGACCGCCAAGGACACCGAGCGCGACTACCTCTCCGTCAAGCTGGACGATCCGAGCTTCCCCGCTCCGATTTACGCCACCCTGACCGAGGTCGAAGGTGCGGAAGGTCTCCAGCTGATCTGGTCCCGGCCGAACCGGGACTGAGGCTCAGCCAGTGGGCTCCGCCGCGAAGCGGGGCCCGCTCCCTTCGACTGGAGATGCGATCATGACCATCGACACCATTGAAGAGGTACGCGCCGAGCTGCGCGGATGCGTATTCACGCCGGCGGAGCGCAAGTCGCTCGAAGTCGAACTGGCCGAACTCATCCGCCAACGCAACGAAGCGCTCGCAGCCGAGGAGGGGCATAAGCCCCCTCGTCTTGCATCTTACGATGCACTGTCGTTACTCGCGCCGCCGGGCAGCGCTCCCGGAGCCCGCAAGCGGTCTCCGCGCATTCGCGTGACGATCCTCTCGCGACCGTGTCGACAGCAGTGGTCCAGCAACGAGCACGGGTCCCAGCCTAGCTTGCCAGAATTTGCTCCTCCCGATGGCGATGTACTGACCTGACTCTTCTGGCAGGGGATTCGCCGGAAGAATTTGGGGATCGTTCCCACGATCGGATTCGCAGTCGCTGTTGGTTCAAACCAACATCCCCTTGTCATGACGGACGAGGATATGCCTCTCGCGCCGTCAGACCCATTTCGGACCTTAATATGAAGACCATCGTCATCAACAATCAAAAGGGCGGGGTCGGCAAGACGACCCTCGCTGTGCATTTGGCTTGGTTCATGGCGGAAACGAATCTCCGCGTTCTCGTGATCGACGTTGATGCGCAGAGCAATGCGTCGGATACGCTGAGGCACTACGCAGGTTCAACGTTAGCCGCGGATTTGTTTAAGCCGGGAATGCGGGTAGTACCCAGAGACGACGAAAGCCTAACGCTTGCGCCGGCCGATAGCTCACTGACTGATCTCGATCGAAGCGATGCGGTCGCCATAACGACTCTACAAAAGAACCTCGCCATCGCGTCGGATCAGTTCGATGCCTGCGTCATCGATACGCCGCCTTCACTTGGACTTCGCAGTGTCGGCTGTTTGGTTGCGGCATCGCATGTGCTGGCCCCTATCTATCTGGAGGACTATTCGATCAAGGGCGTCAAAGGTCTGATGCAGACCGTTATCGGCGTGCAGAGGCGCTATGGCCGCCAGGATACGAAGTTCCTCGGGCTGCTGCCCTCGAACTTCAACACGAAATCGCCGCGTCAAAGGATGCATCTTGAGCAACTTTTGCGCGAGGCTGGCAAATATGTATTCCCAGGCCAGATCGTTGCAAGGGACGGCTATGCTGAAGCCGTCGCGGAACGCCTGCCGGTCTGGAAGCTGAAGCGCCGCTCTGCGCAGGAGGCCGGTCGGGAAATCCGCGATGTTCTCGCCAAGATCGTCGCTCAGATGGACGAGTCGGCCCATGGCGCTTGATCTCAGCTTCAGGCAGCTCATCGCGGTCGCAGAAGATGGTGCCGCCACAATCGGGCAACCGACGTGCATCTCTATCGACCGTATCGACGAAGATCCGGACCAGCCCCGTCGCAGCTTCGACGAAACCAAGCTCGACGAGCTTGCGCAATCGGTCCTTCAGCATGGAGTGCTGCAACCGATCGTGCTGCGGCAAGCGACCGAGGAAGGCCGGTACGTGATCGTCATGGGCGCGAGGCGGTATCGTGCTGCTAAGCGCGCCGGGCTCCGTGACTTGCCGGCTTTCGTTCATGCCGCTCGTTCTGCGGATCGCTATGTTCAGATGATCGAGAATATCCAGCGCGATGACCTCAATGCCCCCGAAATTGCGGCGTTCATCGCGGACCGCTTGGAGCAGGGTGATAACCAAGCCGACATCTCGCGCAAGCTCGGGAAGCCCAGGGATTGGGTGTCTCGCTACGCGTCGGTCCAGAATATGCCGGAGTTCCTTCGGTCGAAGCTTGCCGGCTCATCAATCCGTGCTGTGTATGAGCTCTACCAGGCTTGGCGTGAGCAGCCCAACGCGGTCGAGACCTTATGCGCAGCACAGGAAAGCTTCACCGACGCACACGCCCGCCGACTGGCCCGCGAAGTTCGCACGAAAGTCCGCGGCTCCCCTGCTGATGGCGAAGGTGCCCCTGGAGCTCAACCAGCACGTAGGCGGATCGCACCCCAATCGGCATTGCGACCCGTGGAGAGAGACCGTGCGACGGCGGCCGCGGAAAAGCGCCTCAACTCTTCGGACGATCGGAACGAGCGAATGAGGACATCGCTGACGATCAGAGTGCGTCACCAAGATCGCACGGGCTGTCTCCTAATCGATCGACTCGCGTCTCAAGGTTCTCGCTATGCCGTGCTGCTGATCGATGGCGCGGAAGTAGCGGAAGAGGTTCCAGCATCGACCATCACAATCGTAGAGATCCTATCGGCATGAATGTGCTCTTAAACAGCCTCCTCAGAGACGCTGCTCCAGTTGGTGCGCCGGCGGAGCGGATTTCCCATCCGAAGGATGGCGCGTTAGCGCAGCAGCCGGAGGCCGAACGCGCCCCCCACAGCGCTGTAGAGAGGCCGGAGGCTGCTGGAAAGCCGCGGTCCACATATTCAGTGCTAATGTTGCGAATCTGCACGCGCGGTCTTCGTGGAGTACAGGCATTCGGGGTGACGGCTGCATCATTCCCTGAAGAACTCTCCTCATCGATCGCCGACTGTGTTGGATCTCACCTGCAGCAACTGCCGAGCCTTGACCGCCGAGCCCGATGGTTTGAACCAACATGGAGGGGGTGGAGGGATTCGCACTTCCTAGTGCAGGATAGGCTTCGCGCCAGCGATGTATTACATCGCGATTGGGATTGGAGTGCATGGCTCTGATCTCGCTTCGCGTCTCCGACGAAGTCGCGGCGGCGTTCTCAGTGCTTGCAGCGACCCAGGGTGGCAAATCCGCGCTGCTGCGGCGTCTCATCGCTGATGCACTAGCTGCACCGGCCCCGCGCATCTTGGCGTTGCCTGTCGGACGACCGGCGAAGGTGACGGTGCGATTTCGCGAGAGCGAGATGCGGCAGCTCGCGGAAGTTTCACATCAGCGTGGCATGACCCGAACCGGCTGGATCGTCGCGCTGGTGCGCTCGCGGTTGGGGTCGCCCATGCAGCATTCCCCGGACGAGCATGACGCGCTTCGCGCGATCGTTCGTGAACTCAACCGGATCGGCGGCAACGTCAATCAGATCGCGCGTGCCGCAAATGTCAGTGTGTTGCAGGGTAGGGCGGTCGAGCCCGATCTATCCGCAATTCAAGAGGCCAAATTGGTCATCGAAACAGAGCTCGCGCGACTACGCAGCGCGCTGCACGGCAACGCGGTTTATTGGGATGGACGGCGATGAGTCGACGCTCCTCGCCGCGGCCGACTGACCTGGCCTCCGAACTCCCGCCGATTTCTTATGTCTGGGAAACGCCCAATCGGCGCCCGCGGCGGGCCGAGTGGGATATCCCCGATCCGGCCATTCCTGGCCGCCTTACGCCGGCGATGCGTGCAAAGCTCGAACGCATCGTGCGGCGAGCACCAGAGGTGATGGTCAAGATTACCGGCCGCACCAAGGGTGTGGCGCATCTTAAGTCGCACCTGGCTTACATCACGCGAAACGGCGACCTCGATGCGGAAACAGAGCAGGGCGCGACGCTGGCGGGTCGTTCCGGATTGAAAGATCTGCAGCAACGCTGGGAAGATGATGCCAGTCTCGACGGCAAGCGCCGCCGTGATGGATCGCTTTCGATCAACATCATTCTGTCGATGCCGGCGGGAACCGACGCTGTCGCGGTCAAGGATTCAGCGAGAGCTTTTGCCATCGAGACGTTCGGGGACAACCACGACTACGTCTTCGTTCAGCACCTCGACGATAAGCATCCCCACGTGCATTTGACCGTTCGGTCGCTGGGCCATGACGGCAAGCGCCTCAACCCGCGCAAGGCGGATCTTCAGACCTGGCGGGAACGGTTCGCTGGCGAACTCCGGCTGCGCGGGATCGCGGCGGAAGCAACGCCCCGGCGAACTCGCGGACGGGTTCGAAAGGCCGATCGAGGGGCGGTCCTCGCGATGCGAAAGCGAAAGATCACTCCCGATGTCGATCATCTCGCCCGTAAGGAGGTGCTTTCGGAGGTGAGGGGTGGCAGGTCTGCCAGACATCCTTGGGACGAACAGATCAAGTCACGTCAGGACGCGATCCGGCGGCGTTATCTCGACTATGCCGCCGAGCTACAGCGCTCTGAAGCGGTCGCGGATCACGCGCTAGCGCGACAGATCAGACGATTTGTTGACGACCTGCCCGCTATCAAAACTCGACGTGATGAGTTGATGACTGAGCTTGCGGAGCTTGCAACTACTCGTCGACGCGGTGTGGAGCAGGGTATCGATGCAGAAGGGTGCGACAAAGCACGAGGTAATGAGCGAAACAGATAACCGAGCGCAGGAACCATAATTCGGGGTCGGGGCGTTCGAGCTCCGTCCCGCCACTAAGATGCTCCGCAAATCAGGCTTCCCCTAAATCATGGAAGAAGCGCTTCTAATCGGCCGCAAATTTCGTAGTGAGAGTTCGCCAAATTCGAATGCTTGAATAAGTCGAGAACCTATCGAGCTCAAGTGTTGCCAAGTGTGGGGACTCTAAGCTCCAAGACAATGGCTGGCGATGCAGCCGTTCCTTCGTTAGAAGGAGGCATGGGGCAGAATAGCTGGGATAACCTCCGTGCATGTCAGGAGCTGGAACGGCTGACCCAGCCCGGCGTACTCGGCTTCTATACGCATCTCGAAGTGACCGAGATCTTTGCCGTGCCAGGCAAGGGGCAGGTGCCGTTGAATGTGTTCTCGATCCTTAGTCTCGAGGAGCGATTCAGCGCAGCCGTTGAGCCGCCACGCCTTCTAAACATAGATCGCATCCGCCTGCGCCAGTTTCCAGAATGGGCGTTCGGGATCCAACGATACACCAAGCCCATCGGCGATCTTGTCCCAGCGCTAAAGGCCTATGGCGAGGGCCATCCGTGGCAATTCTCTGGCGAAGAGTTGATTTTGGCCAAGCCAACGCCCGTACCGCCGCAGTTCGTCCCACCAAACACGTTCGGCTCCATCCCCCTGAATCGGGTCCTTAAGAACAATATTTGGAACGGGGCGTACGTCTTCGAGTGGGTTGACGCGGCAAAGACGGAGCTACGGGCCTTCTTCGATGAGCCCGCAGCCTTGCAGCAGCTTACGGCCGCAATCCGCGCTTGCGTGCCGCTCGGTCTCGATGGTCTCTCAGACCGGCTTGGCAATATCGTCGTCCAGCTACCCATTACTGTGCTGATGGCGGGTTTCGGCCAAGACCGCGTTGCCGGCGACTTCACGGTAGCGATCGGATGGCACCCAAAAGCCAAGCCCCGGCCTCTTCGGGCGACGCTCGAAAATCATCACGACCAGGTGATCTCGGAATATGCATCCGGTGTCATTACCGGCGAGCTGACAAGGTTGCGGGTTAATGGCGGGCAGGGACTGCACCGGAGCGTTGTGTGGGACGATCATCATCGTCTGGTGCTGGCAGCTAGCGGAGAGCTCGCCTTCATGGACGTCATATCTCTCTCTATGCATGGCGTACGGCACGAAGGTCTCGTCCGTACGTTTGAGATTCCGGATCGGACAGGTACACCACAACAAATCTCGGTGCCGCTTATCTCACCACCGGATGTCACGTCCACCGTCGGCGAACCGCGGTCGAATCCCGCCGGCCCCTGGACCAGCCGCCGGATCTACGACGAAGAGGCGGCCCGGCTCGAGCGCGAGAGGCGCTTCGTGCAATATCGCCCGCAGCCAGGTAAGAAAGCGGTCCAGCATGAGAAGGCCCTGGAAGATCTGCGTAGTCTCATACATCAACATGGTCAGGGGGGCGCATGGCTGTGGGACCCGTTTCTCGCCGCCGAGGATATCGTCAGAACACTCTTTTTCTGCCCACATCCCAACGCCGATCTGCGTGCCCTGACCGCCGGGCGCGAGCCACTCGACGCAAGAAATGACGAGGAAGAGGATCTTTCGGCATCAGCATCCTTCGTCGAGCGCCAACGGCATCAGTTCGAGAATCTCGTGTCTGACTTCCGCGCGCTCAAGCTTGAGTTCCGCATAAAAAGGGGGCAAGCGGGATGGCGCTTCCACGACCGCTTCCTGATTTTTCCGAATGCACAAACCGGTGCCAAAGCCTGGTCGCTCGGGACCTCCGTGAATAGCCTCGGCATGCAACACCATATTCTGCAGGAAACCAGCAACGCACAACTGATCGCACAAGCCTTTGCCGAGCTTTGGGATGCGCTGGACCATCCCGACTGCCGCATCTGGAAGAAATCATGAGCGTGGCATGCGACGCGCTGAAAGCAGCATTGAACGCTGCGTGCGAGGAGGGCGTAGTTACAACACCTCAGCGGCTGTTGGAGACCGCTGTGCGTCTTGCGGACCCGCTCCAGGCGCTCGTCGATTGGGATCGGGCCGAAGAACTGTTTGCTGTCTTCGCTGAAGAATATCCGTTCCTCCGGCGGATGCACTACGCAAATGTCGCGCCAACGCAAGATGAAGCTGCTCGATACGCTGATGTGATACGCTGGCTGATGCGAAGTCTGCGCAATTGGAGCGGGACGGCAGAGGCGGCCCAAGCCGACCTCGCCGCCATTATTGTGGTTGCACAAACCTGTGATGTCGACGGTGTCCTTTGGCAATTGCTGCCTGAGGATATCGGTCGGAACACCAATCTGATCGATGTGCTCAAGCGCCTGGTGGCGTCATTTGGGCTCACCATCACCGCAGGACCAGGCAGCGCGAGGGATACCGAGGCACTGGCGCGATTCATCGAAGCTGACGCGCAAGGTGATTGGGTAACGATCTCCCAAATGTGGTCCTCGCTCCGGCGTGTACCATTCTTTCCTAACGCGGTGCAGGCCGCCAGCGTGCGATGCCTCAATCGCTTCGCGCCAGAACGCCTTGCCGAGGGGCTGCGGGATGTGCGTCAATCTATCTTGGCCTTGCAGCTCGTTTCGGCTCTGAGCGTGGAAGACCGGTTGCGTGTCGCGATGGCGACCGACAACGGCCATCTCGAGCTCGCTGCTGTTCAGCAAACCGTCGCGCCCTGGCAGGGTTCGTCCCCGGATCTCACCGCGGCTGAGACCCAATTGTTGACCGAACAGCTCCTCAAGGTCATGCTTGATCCCAAGCGCTGGACCGCCTGGATGAAAATCTTCAATCACTATCCAGCCCGTTTCCCAACGCTCCAGGTGTCTTTAGGCGAGGCACTTGCCGGGGGATCAGCCGACGGCTTGCAAGCCTATGTCGACGCGATTTGGCTCTACGCCAAGCCACCAGGACAGGCGGCGGGCACTGCGCAATGCCTTGGCGTATTTCGTGAGCATGCGTCTCTCGAGTGCCGTCAAGCGCTCTGGACCGCCGCACATGAGCGTTGGCTCGCTTGGGACTTTGGAGCCAGCGACCCCAACGAGCATCTCGCGCGGATCGTCTGCACAGATCTCGACTATGCCGTCATCAGCTATGCCACGGAATGCATGGCCGAGTTTGAGCGGACTGAGATGATACAAAGGGTCCGCGAGCGACTGCTGACCATCGATCATGATTGGTATGAGACCGAGGTCGAACTCATGAGCGCCTGGTATCGCCAACTCTCAAAACTGCAGCCTTATGCCGCCGCGGCCCGCTTCCTGCGCGGCGAAAGCGAATGGAACGCCGATGGACAGCCGTCATGGCCGTTCGATCCGGAGCGCGCAAGGTACGCCGCCATCAAATACCGCGCATCGATTTAGTTCGGGATGTTCAACGCATTTTCTGGCCTGAAATCACCATTGCGGAAGGCCCGCGGCGTTGAACTTTTTCAGCCGGCGCGTCTTACGTCGAAAATCCAGGATACACGAAAGCCCCCGTGATGGTCTCGGCGTCCTTTTCCGTGACGCCTTGACCACGCACGACGTCATACCAAGATGCCCGCACTTGGTCTGTCATGGTGGAGACAAGGGCCTTGGCTTCGTCCGCGTCTAACAGAAAGCGCGCATGCTGCGAGAGGACGTTCTTCGCATTGGCAAACCGGCCTTGATCGCCGACCTCGAGCGCAAGATCGCGGCGTTCCTGGGCGATAACCGGGGAGGGGGTCAGGTCATAAGCCGGCGACAGTTGCCAAGGATTGTCCTTCGCCACCAGCGCATGATTGCGCGGATGATCGTCGAGGTTCGAGATCAGCGCGTTAAAAGTCATGCGCCGGAAGAGCTCTTTGGCGTCTTTCTGCGGTTCTTGCACCACCCGGCGCAGCTCTTCGGCCATCAACACATAGGACCAGCGGTCCCGCATCTCAGGCGCTTCGTCGGCCTGCAGCAAAGTCAGCCCGCTGATCATGCGTGAACGTTGGTAGCCGGCTTCCGTCTTGGTGCGGTCGAAGCGCTTGACGAGCAAGACATCCTTGCCGCCCACCGTGACGACGGCGCTTTCGGCAACGCGGATTCCGCACAGCCGAGCAAGTTCGAGCATCGCGCGCTCGACGCGCGTGTTGTTCCAGCGATCATCCGGTCGGTTAAATTTGGCGACCCAGAGGCCTCGATCATCCTCGACAACCGACTTGGGACGCGCGCCGCCCATCGACGTCCCTAGCAGCATCAAGTCCTGAACCTGCGCCGCTTCCTCCGTCTCCACATTCTCCTCGCGCATCAGCGCCTCGGCCACGGCCTGCAGCTTGGCCAGCTCAAGCGTCTGATTGAACTTGCGCCGCGGGGCCGGGGGCTGCTGCCCAAGACCAAATCCTAGCGCGCCCGCGCGGTCGTCCGCAGAATTCAGCAGGTAGTCGAGTTCGCCCAGCTGGGGAACGCCGGCATGCTTTTCGATTACGCGGCGGCCCCAATAGTCCGGCCCGGCATCGCGCAATGCGCCAAACACGCCATTAAGGCGACCGGTCTCATAGGTGGTGCCCGAGAGCTTGAGCTCGACCGGATCGATGGCGACTGCGTTGCCGCGGGCGAGGTAGGACTTACCGTAGACAAAGCGTCCCACGGCGTTTCCACGGCGATCAGGCGTCAGTTGAAAGCGTCCCGCCGTCACCGCCTCGGTCTCGCCAGGCAGGGTGATATAGACAAAGCACTCGGTATTGCCCTTAGAAGTCATTGTCGAGGCCTCCGCCCTTACGCGCGCGCTTGCGTTCGCGCGTCGCCTGCAAGGCAAGGCCTTCCTTGTCCTTGGATGGATCCGCCAATTCTTCAAGCGGCCGGATCATATCGTAAAGCCAAAGCAGGCCCGCATAGACCACGATACCCGTCGAAGCTTTGCCTTTTTCGGCATCCATCACCGCACGTAAGCCTGTTCCGATCCGGCTTGCGGCATCCTCCATCGTCATGTTGCGACGAATACGTGCGGTGCGAAGATCAGCCCCCAATTGGATGAGCGCCTTTGCGACTGCGTGCGGTGGAGCCTTCGTGAGTTTGTTCAACGCGACCATGCTATCACGAGCCAGTTAATTGGGATAAATAGCTCTCAAGAGCATATCTCAGATGGATTTAGATTGCAAAAAAATGCTTTGAAGGGCAATTTGTCCTACATTAAATGCTCTTAAGAGCTGTCTTGCTCTTTTGCACCTATCGACTCGGAACTTGTTGATTTCGCCGGGGAATCCACCTCCCATCGCAGCCCTGCGTTGCATGTGTTCCGGTAATGTTCTAAGCCCGGAGCCGGGCTAGTATCATGCTTCACCGACTCGGGGACCTTTGGAGACATGTCCGACGCCGGCAACGAGCAGCTGCGCCCGCCACCGAGCTGGGACAAGTTCGAGGAGATCTGTGCCGATCTCTTCGCGCGGATCTGGACCGACGATCAGCTCGTGCGCTATGGCCGCGAGGGTCAGCGCCAGAACGGCGTCGACATCTACGGCAAACACAACGGCGCCGACGGCGGCGTTCAGTGCAAAGGCAAGCGCGACTGGCCGCCAACCACACTCACCACAATCGAGATCGATGCCGAGGTCGAGAAAGCCAAAGTCTTCACGCCGCGGCTCACGACTTATATTTTTGCGACAACCGCCGATAATGACGTTCATGTCATCGATCACGTCAATGCCATCTCGACGCGACACGCGCAGCAAGGATTGTTTCGCGTTACCGTGTTCGGCTGGCGCGAACTGACGCGACGCTTCTACGACTATCCCGAGCTGCTCGAAAAACACTTCGGCATCTACACGATACGCTCGATAAGGCGCGACTTGCCCGAGCTGATCGCGGCTGGCGTTCGTGAAGGCTTGCGGCAGGCCGACCTTACGCAACCGGCCTCTGGCCTGCTGGCAGGCGTGCCAACCTCCTTCCTGGATGGCCGCTGGTCCGAGGCTGTGGAGCGCGATTATGCGGCGCGCTACGAACGCGCGCTGCAACGGTCCGTGTTTCCAGAGCTGCACAAGCGCGATGAACTCGCACCACTCGCCTCCGAATTGCTCGAGACTAAAGGTCCACCTTCGTCAGGCCTGCGGCGGACCATCCTTCTGCGCGCATCCCGTTCATCCTCGCTTTCCGGAAGGCTCGAGGATGCGCAGCGTTTCCTCGCCGAAGCTCAAAAGCAGCCAGGCACAGAACCTGACACATTGGCGCGCGCACGCTTAGCGCTTGCCGAAGGCCGCTCGACCGACGCCATCCAAATGCTGCGCGACAGCGCGGATGCCGACGACCGCACTGTTCTCCTGGCCATCCTTGCTGCCGCCCATGGTGACGATGCTGCGCTCGACTGGCTCGCCGAAAATAAAATTACGCCCGCGCAACTCACATCAAGCGGTGTGCTCACGCTCGCAAATATCTATCTGCGCCGTAACGATGTGGCGGCTGTCAATCGCATTCTCGCGCAAACGAGCCAAGACCAACTTACACAACTTCCTTTTCTGCATTTCTTCCGCGGTGCGATGAGCTTTGCCAGCGTCCTCCCCGAGCCGGAATTGCCGATCGCGCTGAGCGGTTTGCCGTTGGATGTAAACAATGCCGCGCCTGTCATCGGCGAACCCGAGCTTTCGCGCAGGCTGGACGCCGCCCTTAACGATCTTCACCAAGCGTTGCCCTGCGCGGTTCAGCTCGGCCTTCAGCACGCGCCGCAGATCATCGGCTCCTACATTGTCTGGTGCGAATTGCTGCACCCTGCACGCAAACAGGCTGCACTTGCGAAGCTTCGCCGCGATATGCAAGACAATTTTCTGGCAGTGTCTTATATCCAGTACGCGCTTGCCTATCTCGATGGATATTCTTCTGCCCCCCTTGAATCCTACCTCGCGCGTCGCGACGCGCTTGGTGGCTTGAGCAATGAGGAACTGCGCGCCAACTTTGTCGTCAAATTACATTCCAACGATGCCGCAGGTCTTGCGGCGCTCATTGCCGCTAAACGACTCCAATCGGAGGGACTTTTCGGCAAGTCCACCGTACACATGATCGAGATTCAAGCACTGGCCAAAAGCGGCGATGTCACCTCGGCCGGCATCGTGCTCAACGACAACCTCGCTCTTTTCGACGCCAGTCAGATCGCGGTGCTTCGTGCCGCAATCGCCAAGGCCGAGGGCGCCGATCCCGTCGCTGAGCATCTAAAGCTGTACGAGAATGACAAGACCCCGGAGACGCTTCGCGCACTTGTCGGCGAACTCGTGCACAAGCAGGATCACGTCGCCATCGCCAAATATGCCGAACTTCTCTTCGAGGCGACCAAAGATCCCCGGGCCCTCGTGCTCAGCGCCAATGCAAGCGCCCGAACCGGCGACGGCGACAATTTTGTACGCCTGGTCGAGGCCCATCCACGTCTCAAAGACCGCCTCGATTTTCTCCGCTATTATGCCTGGCAGCTGTTTCGCTTGGGCCGCATGCGTGAGGTCGGGCAGATCGTCGATCAGATCGCGCGGAATCATGACCCGGAGCGCGATCTCCAACTGGAAATTGCCATCGCGATCGAGACCGGCGAGTGGGAAGCGTTGAGCGCCCCTCTCTCGGCCGCGCTCGATCCCGCCCGCAATCTCGATGGTCTCACGCTTATTCGAGCAGCTCATTTGGCGTACGCGACTGCGCAAGGCCTTGTCATGGATCTCGTGATGGCCGCCGTCGCCAAGGCTGACGATGATCCCCACGTCTTGCTTGGAGCTTATTCTTTATTCGTCGAACTAGGGCTCGAAGAGGACCGGCCGGAACCACGTGTCTGGTTCGAAAAAGCCCTGGCGCTCTCGGGGCCCGATGGGCCAGTCCAGCGCTTTGAGATCAAGCAACTGCTCGCCCAGCAATCCGAATGGAACCGGCATACAAAAGCGGTTACCGACAACGTCGTGCGTGGCGACCTGCCGCTCTTCGTGGCGGCGCCCGGATTGCGGACTACGCAGGTCGATCTGGTGTTACGCAATCTCATCCGTAACACGGCGCTCACCGACCGCCGCCGCAGCACGGCCATTCCCCTGTTTGCCGGCCGGCGCCTGCCCGAACCCGCTGGCGTACCGTCTACGCTCGGTCTCGATATATCGGCGCTGCTCGTTCTCGGCTGGCTTGGCCTATTGCCCCTCATCCTCGAAGCGTTTCCCAAGATCGCGTTGCCGGCCGGCGCATTGGCCGAGCTGTTTGAAGGCCGGCAGCGCATCCGTCGCGGTCAACGCTCCCGCCTTCAAAAGGCGCAGGAAGTCCGTGACGCGATAGCGAAGGGTCAGCTGAAGATCTTGCGGACCCCAGCATTGGCGCGCGATCCGCTGTCCGAAGACGTCGGCATCGAACTCGGCGCGTTAATCCATGAAGCCGAACGCACCAAGGGCGTTGTTGTATGTCCAGCACCCGTGAGCCGCGTCCGCCTTGACGATTCCGGTCCTGCCGATATGAGCGAACATGAAGCCTATCTTTGCGATATGCATGGCTTGCTCAAAGCTTTGATCGAGTTCAACACGATTGACGAAGAAAAGGAACGTGCGGCCAGCCAGTTCTTCGATATCCAGGACAAAGGCTGGCGATCGTCGGCGCGTCCGGAACTCAGCCAGCCGATCTTTCTTGACGGCCTTGCGCTCTCCTACCTGCAATCCACCAAACTCCTGCAGCCTCTCTTACAGACCTTTTCCGATGTCTTCATTCATATCTCCACCGAGGATGAGGCCAATTCTCTGATCGACGACGATCGAAATGTTGCAGAGGTGTTTCACGTCCTCGACGAAATCCGCGCGTCAATCCGCAAGGTGAATGCTGCCGACCAGGTGACGTTCGGCGCTCGGGACTACGATGTAGGCAGCGACGTCGATCGTGCACCCGCCACCCAGAATCTGTTCACCGATCTCGCGCAGATCGACGCCATAGCAATCGACGATCGTGCGCTGAATAAAGAGGCCTTTGGCGCGGATCCGATGGGTCGCCGGGCGCGCCTTGTCTCCACACTCGATCTGCTCGAAGAGATCCGACACCGCGGCCTGCTGAGCGATGATCGGTATCGTGCCGCGCGCTTCAAGCTACGCCAGGCCGGTGCCATGCTGGTCCCCGTAAGCACACTAGAGCTGGTGACATCAGGAAAGCGGAATCGACAGCGTGAAGCGCCGGAGTTTCGAGCTATTCGCGATAGCCTCGATCTGGCGCGGCTCGCCGATATCCCCCAATTCCCAAGCGAGATGCGCTGGCTCTTGACCCATGTCCAGTCGATCCGAAACGCTATCGCGCAGATCTGGAACGAGGAGGCGGATGAGCAACGCGCGCGCCTCATCGCATCGTCGCTCTTCGAGATGCAGATCGTTCCCGAAGACTGGTTGCCTTGCTGGCGCGGCACGCCACCGCCAGGCTGGGTCGACGCCGTCCGCCGCGCTCTGATCGGCGGTTTTGTGATGCCAATCGAGATTACCGACGACAAAAAAATCGAACCTTACCATCGGTGGCTCGATGACGTTCTGCTCAGGGAGCTTCGTTTGGTATCGCCTGAGCTTTATCAGCAGGTCGTCGCCTATGTCCGCGAGTTCACGCTCATGCCGTGGGGGGAGGGTGACGACGATGACGAAGAGGAATAAGAAGAATAAGAAAGCGAATAAGCCAGACTTAACCCCTGAAGAAATCGCACGCTACAAGGTCGTCTTCGCGCTGCGGCGTGTCGGGGCCGAGCTACAGAGCGACGTGCTTTTTGACAGTGCGATTGCCCGACAAACGGGTATCGGCGTGGCGAGCACAATCAAATTGCCCGACGATCTGACTCTCAATCGCGAGACGCTGTTCGCCGCCTTCCAGAAGACGGCGGATCACGAGCCGGTGCCGGAATGGCGTGACAGCGAGGGCCTTAAACGCGATATCCGCATCGAGATGGACACGCAATCCGCTTATTTGCTTTATGGAAAGCACAAGGTAGGATTCCCCCATGCGGCGCTTCTCGCCAGCAAGCGCGAGCGGCGCCAACAAGCCCTGGTCGAGATTCTCAAAGGCTGCACGCTCACGAAAGCGGAACGTGCAAAGCTCGACGCCATCATCAATAAGCCAAACTACGGGCAAGACGATTTCTTTGCCGCCCAAAATATCCTCGCCGGTGCACCGGAGAGCTTCGCAGCGTCGCTTCGCGAAGCCGCGATCAAGGGGAATCTCTCGCGAACCGATCTGCTGCCGACGAAAACGGCGCATTGGGAAAATCTGACAGCGCGGCTTTTGAGCTCGGAGATTCTCAGCGAATTTGCGGCCAATGAACTCGCCGTCCAGCGCAAAGCGCACTTTGCCGGCGATCTGACAGGAGCTTTCGACATTGTGTCGTTGACGTTCGGTGACCCTGAGCTCGTGCCCGTGGAGACCCTACGGTCATTCGGCGCAGAAGAAGTGATCACAGCCTTACGCCATTTGCTGCAATTTAATGATCCGTTCGCGCTGACAGGCGCATTCGACATTTGTGCCGCTCGCGCGCTTGCTGAACCTCAGTTTGTCGCGCTTGGCGACGAACTCCTCGATCGCATCTTGGGCGATCGAACACGTTTGCTGGGCGAATTGACGACTTTCGCGACCGCCTTTGTCTTCGCCGTGGCGTTCCTGGCCGAACATCAGACGCTACGACACCAACCCGTCTTCTGGCGGCGTCTGGCGGCCGCATCTCACGCGTCGCTTGTGACACGCGTGCTTGGCCCAGGTACGGATGATGAGGAGGACAGATCGCTGCTTAACTGGGCGATGCGGATCTCCGGTAAGGCGTATTATCTATCGGTGATGAACGATTTCGATCATGAGCCGCGATGGCGTCCCGATTGGATCACTCAAAATTTTGTCGCCGCCGATATCTATGGACGGCTCCTGGTTTCGCTCGGAAAGCTGAGGGATGATGCGCCGGCAAGCTGGCGCAAGAAACTTGAAGACGCGCATCCGTCGATCGTCGCCAACGCGCCGCCGATGGCTCATTTGTTTCCCGCCCTCCTGCAGGGCTGGCGAGCGCCTTCGGCCGATCTGCCGGCAGCCAACACGCCGGTTGGCGAACTCTTCGTCGAGTTTGAGCAGAATCCTACCGTCAAGAAATTCCTCGAATTCATCCAGCTCGTCTACACCTTCGGTCATCCGCCGGTCGCTCGCGTTCCCGTCCTCAAGGCGATGGAAAGTCTGCGGTCGCAATTGATGAGCATAGAGCCGGCCTACGCGCAGGCAGCCATCGACCTGGCCGCGTTGATTGCCGCCCGAAATAGAGACGTAGAGCTCGCCGAGCTGGTCTCATCCGTGGCGCTCGAGCGCTTGCAAGCCGGGCAGGGGGGAGATCATCTGATGCCGACTGTTTCGGTGCTGCTCGAGTGCGCGGCAGCAGTTGTCGATCGAAAATCCGCGCTAGAGCAGCTCGCACGGCGCCTTGAAAATCTGGTTTCTACGGTGCCGGCCGCGTCTCTACCCGAGGCGGTCGACACCATGCGGGTCCTACAATCAATCAATCAGGAGCTGGCGCCGATGCTTGGACGCGCCATCGCGCTCGGCCGGATTGGGGCGCCGCGAGGAGTAGTAGACCAAGTCCTCGCGCGTCGCCGGCCTGATCTTGCTTCAACGCCGTAAAATCATCGCGCATGAAGATCAGTATCGAAGCTCGTCCCGCCGACATCGAGGCGGCTCTTAATTGGGCGAGCGGCCTCATCGGCTCCGCGTTGACAAGAAGGTGGCGGCTCTTCAGCGTCAGGAGGCCGCCAGCCCGCTCCTCGCTATCCATCAGCGGGAGACCTTCGCCTTCGAACACGCGCTGGCAAGGGCGCGTCGGTATCGTAAATCGACTGGACGTTTGCCCAAGGGGGGAGGAGTTTTTCCGGCTTTACAGCTTTCTGATCCCAGCGAGCCGGATCTTTGCCGCGCTACCGCGTGCTTCACAAGAACCGTTTGCCGGCCGGTTTCGTGAGGCGGTCAACGGGAGCTTTGGCGCCCGGCCGATCGCTTATGAGGTAAGTATCGCAGCTCATCTGATGGGACAGGGATGGGACGTCGATTTCATCGATTATGCCGGTACCGCGCGTTTCGACCTGCTCGCCCGGTTAGATGCGGCCGAAATTGAGGTGGAATGTAAGACGACGTCAGCCGACACCGGTCGTAAAGTCCATCGACAAGAGGCCAACAGATTGGCTGAATTGCTGCTTCCCATCACGCAGAGGGTCGCCGAAGAACCCGGTTGCCATCGCATACTTATCACTGTCCCGGATCGCCTTGGACGATCGCAGCCCGAGCTTGACGACATTGCCGCAATCACAGCCATGGCCGTTGAGCGCCAGGGTGAAGCTGAAATCGCTGTAACCAGCGCCAACCACGATGGCATGGCGCGCTCGGCTTACGATCATTGGCGCAGTAGGCCGGTCTAGTCCTCCCCACCACACATCCGGCGCGCGTTTAAGGACGGAGAATACACTGCCTGGTTCTTGCCGGGCCACCGGGGAGTTGTGACGAGGCTAATCTGATGCTCGACGTCCTCCGTGAGCTCCATCGTCGTCTATGTGGCTTACGACCTCTTCGCCACCCCCACGCCTCGATGCGGGACCGGGAGCCTTTCGCGACGTCGGGCAACAAGGCCGCCCGCGCGACGGGCAGTGATGGTGGGCCACCGAACGGCGACCGCAGCGCGAGTGCCTCCGCCGAACGTCCGCCGCCTCTTCCCCGAAGCCGCCGTTGCCACCGCGCGGCCGCAATTGCTGTTGTCGGCACTGCAACTGTTGGTTTAAAACACGGACCCTTTGGCTATCCCAGGCGTCGTTATGTTCGCATTCGTCGACGAAACCGGAAATACAGGCGGTAATCTGCTGGATGAACAGCAGCCGGAATTTTTCACGGCCGCGCTGATCACGAAGTCGGATTTTGACATGGTGTATTCGAGCCAAGTCGCAAAGCTCGCCAAGAAGTTTGGCGACGGGCCGTTGCATGGCAAGGAGCTCGGCTTCGGGCGATGCGAGGAAATCGTGTTCGACCTACACAAAATATTCAAAAAAGCCGATGCACGGTTCTTTGTCTCACGCGTCGAGAAGCGATACCTGCTCGCGACCAAGATCTTCGATACGTTCTTCGACTCCGGCGAAAACGCGGCTGCGTCCTGGCATAACTATAATATCCGCCCGCTTCGCGTGATCCTTGCCCTCAAGGTTGCGACAATCGTCGACGAAGACGTTGGGAGGCGTTTCTGGACCATGCTGCTAGATCGCAGCGATGCACGGCAGAAGCAAGCCATCCCAGTAATTTGCCAAGCACTGATCGACCGTGTTGACGATCTACCAGATCAGCGGTCGCGCGATATTGTCGCCGAGACATTGAGCTGGGCGCGCGATAATCCGGAAACGATCCACGTTCATCTCGATAGCCGGCAAGCCCGCAATGGCCACATGCCGAATATGGTGGCGTTCGCAAACTTGCTCGATGGACTGGAGGGATTTTCGAAACGTTGGGACCGTCGTGTCCGGCGCATTACGCATGATCGGCAGGGGGAGTTCGACAAGACACTTGCCGAGTGGCACGACCTTTACTCGCACGCATCGGCTGATCCCGTTGAGGCGTGGGTCGGCGAGACGCATGTATTTCAGAAGGTGGTCGGCAGCGAGTTCGAGGTGAAGGCGGACTCGGAGAGCGCCGGCATTCAAGCGATTGACATTGTGCTGTGGCTCTTCTTGCAGCGGACGCGCGGGGCGGGGTTCCCGCGTGAGTGCGCACGTCTCCTGAACTACGCGCTGAAGCATGCCTATATGAGCGATTTCTCCTTTGAGGGCGTATCACGACGGATGGATAACGAGTTTGGCGAGATCCTTCGCGGTGAGCTGTCTCCGGAGGTCGAGGCGAAAGCGCGCGAGCTCATGGCACTCAGCGAACAGCGGCGGCAGGAGTCCATGGAACAATACAAGCGTGACGGCATCACGCCCTTCATGCGCGGATCGATCGCGGACGGCGCCGGCAAGGTGATCGAGGCCGAACCGATGCCGTCGCGCTAGTTTTGATCGCGTTATTCGTCGCTATCAAGCTTCTTCCCGATGATGACTTCCTGGATATCATGGACCGGCCAGACCATGCCGAGCTGGGCGTCCGATGGATCGTTCGTATGACGGCGGCCCGAATAGATGCCAATGAACTTGCTTTCTGGCCAACTTGTTTGCGATGTCGCGTCCTGTTCAAGAAGATGTACGCCCCAGCTCCGGCGGATGACGGGAGCGCCGGACATGCCAGGGCGCGACGCGGTGTCCACGAGTATATAGCCGGTGCCGATGCGGGTCAGGTCTGGCTCGGAAGCGATGCTCCCCCGCTTCCACACAGGGAAGCCAGGCGGCTCGGCCCCGAAAGGATAGCCAAGGATATAGACGTCCATGCCGATGCGAACGGCGAGGTCGCCCTCCGATTTCAGCACGTTGATCGGGTAAAGGTTGACGATCGGGTCATCCCCGTCGATCGGCAATGGGATGGCGACCACGTCCGAGCCTCGCCCCCGCACGGGATGCCAATACCAGAGCGGCTTGTGGTCAGCATCCCTAATCGAAATCTCGTAAGTCTTCTTACCGAAATTCATGATGCGTGTGTTGAACATCGCGCGAACCATGTTTGGCCGAGCGATCGCCGTTTGATCGCCGGTTCGGGCATTGCGGCCGCTCACGACGTGCCAATTCGTAATGAGGTAGTGCTGCTCGCGATCCTTCCAAACAAATCCCGTCGCGTTTCCGACCGCATTGCCGTTGGCGCAGAGCTCGAGCGGAACGGTCGTGAGCGAAAAAGGATCGATCTTGGTCATAAGCGTCGCTTCATCCAGCCTTCAGCTCGAGCCAAACCGATCGCAGTATGGCGCAAGTTGCGGGATTGCGCAAAGCTTGTAGTCGGCTTGCCAATTATGACGGCGGATTCATGCGCTGGAATAGAAGGCTTGTCAGGGCATCGGGAAAGCCTTCGCAAATCGCCTGCCGCTCGTCGGATGTAAGGTCATCCGGCGCAAAATCCCGCATATCGATGCCTCGATGGTTGATCTCTTCGAGGGCATCACAAACGTTCTGCATGTGGCGTCTGGCCTCCTCTTGAGTTGGCTGTGGCCAATCGCCTTTGACGAAAGAAAGGGCGTTGAATGCGCAACAACGATGGAAATGGATTTTTAGTGCCTGTTTTGTGTTTTGCCGTAAGTAGGGAGCGCGCCGATATGCTCGCCGCCAGGTTTCATGACGAGGCATTTTGTCGGGTACATCGTCGATCGCCTCAAACTGTCTTCCATCGAAAAACGCAGGTGGCCCGCCCGACCTGAACACCGTCCAGCGGTGGACGCTCTCTTCGACGACCCCGATCTTCCATCGAGCGCGTATTGTTGGCTCGCCAACCACGTGAACGATCGAAAACCCTACACGTCCGTCGCGCAGCGGCTGCGCATGCTTATAGGTACGTTCTTGCGTATTCATTTTCGATTGTATGGCCCTGCCCACAAGGTCAGGCGAGAATTCTGGGATACGTGAATTCACGATTAAACAGATCGAGAGCGAGTTCTTGCGTGGGTTGCGTTGTCGATAGACAGCAAACTGACTATTCGCGCTTCGAAGATGGTGTTCTATTGTTCGTGAAGTTTGCTCTGGATTGCACGGACGATCTCTTTGCCATTGCTGAACTGAGAAAGAGTGACTGTACGTTTGCCGAAAAAGTATGGCTGTTCTTCGGGTTTGACATAGCGATCGACGATATCGTTGACGCGTTCTTCCTGTTCGTTCTCGAGATGCTTCATCTCGATAAGCACAAGATTGCGAAAACAAGCGAAATCAGGAAATCGTCCTCGCTTAGCCTCTTCGACAAAGTCGTCGTCGAGCACGCGGCCGCGAAGCTCGTGGATGACAAAGTGTTCAAAGATTGTTGGTAGGTCGGGCGGCCCACCTTTTCGTTCAATACGACTCATCGCTTAGCACCTGGCGAGTCGTGGATCTTGCCAGCCATGTTGAGAGTCCGAGAGGGCTAAATCAAATGCTCGGCAGCATGTGCAAGTATCGGTACCCAGATTAGCTAACCCGCTGCGTGCCCGTTATGGGCGCGTCAGCTGGAGGAGAACTGCGACCCACGAACTCTGGATCATCGCACCGGCCTGCGGCAACAAGGTACGTCGGCGTGCCAAGTACAGCAAATAACCGTATATGGACCAGCACCAAGGTTGGATCATGCCGCACATAGACAAAGTCGATGTCATGGAGCGTGCTGCCGGTCGGCTCGCTATGCGGGCTGCCACCGACGAATTGAAGGGCATTTCTCGCGTTCGCGTTGCGAATTACGTTGATGGTGGCCGGCCGGAAATTCTTCCCCTCAAGCTCGGCTGTCGCGAAGGAATGTCCGACTTTAGCGAGCATCCGAGCAAATGCATCAACTTCGGCTCGCCCTTCAGGCATGATCGCCGCCACCTTGAGTGACTGCGCTAGCATCTCAGTATGCTCGTGAATGCCTAATTCGAACGATGCCGCTCGGATCCAAAATGACGCACATTTTGCAGTTTGGTCTTTGTCAGCAGATCGCCCGGCGAGTTCACCAGGCATGTTCAGCAATGGGAATAGGATCAGAAACGGATAGAGCTTACGGTCGACATCGATGTAGCTCCAGTCGCCATTCGCGCGCAGCTTCACTTTTAAGGGCAACTTCTCTGGCCGCTCGTCACGTCGACGTGAGTCTATATCGAAGTACATACGCATCGGGCCGAGCATAGTACGGGCAACGGTGCGTTCGAATTCACTCGTCATCGTTCCACATTTGGCGCAACTCGCGCGCGGCACTATTTTTCGGCCGCCCAGTGACTTCGCCAGAACGTGTTCTTTGCCCAGTACATCCGTGGCATCGCAATACAGGCACCGTCCCAAAGGGCTGTAAACGTGCTCAATATCGTTCGGCAGAGAAAACATTGAAGTTCAACATGTCAGACTTTGCGGCGGTCGCCTTTACGAGCAATCGTCGCTTTGAGTAGCGGGCAGGGTGGGGCCCTCTATGCGCCTTTATCGCTCGAAAAGCATCGGACGCAATGGTTCGAAGCTCAGCCATCGGACCACTCTTGCGCGACGAGGCAAGCTGAACTGCGGAATACCAGAGAACCATCTTTGCCTCTCGACCGGGGAAGAAGCCGCGAAGAGAGATAGCTCCGCTGCGCCTGCAAAGCGGGATTTGCCACAGCAAAATTAGCGAAGCCGAGCCTTTCAGCTTGACGCCTCAAAATAGCTTGTTCTAATTTTGTTCTCAAGGGTCCAGGTCGATTCTCCGGGCCCGTAGCCAGCCCTTATTGAGAACAGCGCCGGCCCGATCCGGCCAGGAAACATGCACGAAATCATCTGTCCCCACTGTGCGAAGGCCTTCAAGGTCGATGAGTCCGGCTATGCCGAGATTCTGAAGCAGGTCCGTGACGCGGATTTCGCAAAGCAACTTCATGAACGGCTGGAATTGGCCGAGCGTGACAAGCAGAGCGCTGTTGACCTGGCCAAGGCCCAGGTGAGCAACGATTTGCAGAAGACCGCGGCCGCCAAGGACGCAGAAATCCGGCAGTTGAAGTCCAAGCTAGAGGGAAGTGAGGTCACCCAGAAGCTTGCTGTCACCGAAGCGCTTAGCGCCGTGGAAAAAGAGCGTGACAGGCTCGCGAACGCGCTGGCCGAGTCCGAGCGCGAAAAGAAAGCGGCCGCGGAGCTTGCTGAAGCGCTTCTGGCCAGCGAACAGCACAAAATTGCCGCTGCCAAGGAAAAAGAAATCCAGGAGCTGAAGGCCAAGCTACATGCTCTCGAGCTGGAGAAAAGGCTTGCCTTGACGGAAGCGGTCGTCGCCATCGAAAAAGAGCGCGATGAGCTGAAGAACGGCATCAAACAGGCGCAGCTTGAAAAACAGCTCTCTGAGCAGTCGCTCAAGGACAAGTACGAAACGCAAATCAAGGATCGCGATGACGCGATCGAGCGCCTTAAGGATATGAAGGCCCGTCTCTCGACCAAGATGGTCGGGGAGACACTTGAACAGCACTGCGAGACCGAATTCAACCGGGTGCGGTCGATGGCATTTCCGCGGGCGTATTTCGAGAAAGACAACGACGCGCGGACCGGCAGCAAGGGCGATTACATTTTCCGGGACTCGGACGAGACCGGCACCGAGATCATCTCGATTATGTTCGAGATGAAGAACGAGAGCGACAAAACCGCGACGAAAAGCAAGAACGAAGATTTTCTGAAGGAGCTCGACCGGGACCGGAGCGAGAAGGGCTGCGAATATGGCATCCTGATCTCATTGCTTGAACCGGACAACGAACTTTACAATACCGGCATCGTCGATGTATTCCACCGTTACCCGAAAATGTATGTCATCCGGCCGCAGTTCTTCCTGCCGATGATCACGCTCTTGCGGAATGCGGCCATCAACTCGCTCAAGTACAAAACCGAGCTTGCGCTTGTGAGAGCGCAGAATATCGACATCACGCAATTTGAAAGCCAGCTAGAGACGTTCAAGACTGCATTCTCGAAGAACTACGATCTTGCTTCCAGGCACTTCCAGACGGCGATCGCCGAGATAGATAAGTCCATCGATCATCTCCAGAAAACAAAGGATGCGTTGATCGGTGCAGACCGCAATCTCCGCCTTGCGAACGACAAGGCGCAGGACGTGACGATCAAGAAGCTGACCCGGCGCAATCCGACGATGGCGGCGAAATTTGCTGAGCTGAAGAGTCCGCCCGCTGAAGCTGCGGAGTGAGGCAGGCAGGAGCCAGGCAAAACAAACGTTGTTGTGAAGCAGATTGCGATTTTGCGACGCGGATACATTCGTCCTTGGATTGTGCGTAGCGCAGTTGAATCCATTTGCAACTCCGCCATGAAGCCGGCCCGGTTCCCCTCCGGAGTGTGCGCCATGAGATAAGAGATGAGATCGTCTTGCTGGCTCTGGCCAAAAACCATGCGATAGTTCGCAAGCAAGCGGCGGAGCCCAGGTATATGATCGGGCCCGTGACTGAACCGGAGCGCGGGCACACTATCGGTCGATCAGCACCGGCAATTCGCTGTAACCCACGGCGATCGACGCGTAGAAGCGATGCGAGCCGTTGTGGAGGGCATATTTGAAGCGGCTGCAGCCCGTCCGCTGCAGCTCGCAGGGCGGCAAGAAGCCGTGCGGCGATCGCAAGCCCATCAAAACGGGCACGAGCTTGTATTTGCGAAACAGCGGCGTGCCGGGATCGCGGCGCAGGGGTTCGATGTCAAGCAGCGGCACCAACTCAACATGGCTACGGTCGATGTATGTCTCGCCCCGGATGAGACCCTGATAGGGATAGTATTCCCCGATGCGCTGGTGGCTCGCCATGTCGGCAAACTCCCACCAGGCATCCGGGTCTCAAAGGTGCCGTCCTGCCGTGGCAGCCGGAACAGCATCCGCCCTAGCCCCTGGAAGAGCGGGGGTCGGCACTGCGCGGAAACGTGCGCTCTTCCTGGAAGACGCCGTCCATTTTCTTGATCTTCACCGAGCCGCCCTTCGGGCCGAGCGCGGCCGAAAGACTGCCGCCGGCAGTCGCCTCCGCCTTGTGTTCGAAGGATTCGACCAGGCGACGGGAGTTGTCGTGACGCAGTTCCCATTGATTGCGACGCTCGTTGTGGCTGAGCGTGAACTTGGGGAGATTACCCATTCATTTTCTCCATAAATTTCAGACTTGTTAACCCTCGATGCACATCGGGAGGCGCCCTTATTGCAACGAAGGCACATTATTATGCAACAAAGTGATATAAAACGCAACTTATGGCTTGTGTGCGCATTTTATTGCTCTATATTGCAATAACAGCTTATGACGAAACTGGAAGCCCGCATGCAGCACTTCGCCCTCATTCAATCTCTCTGCCGGGTTGCGATGTCGAACCCCAACCCGGCGCTGACTAAGCAGGTCGAGCGTCTGCGCAACGCGATGCAGGAGGCCGGCGAGTCCAAGGAAGCCGCGGCCCTGTCGGCTATCCTGACCAGCGCCGAACGCGCGGAGGATATGACGCCCAGCAAGTTGACCCGGTCCCTTGTCATGACCGGCGGCGAGACGCTGACCCGCAACACCGTGATCCCGGTCGACCGCGAAACGTCGACCCCGCTCGCCCAGGTCATTTTTCAGCAGCAGATCCCCGAGGGCGCCCCCATTTTCAGCGGCGACGTCAGTGGCGCGATCAAATCACTGCTCGAAGAGTGGTCTCACCTGGAGGCCTTCGACGCCGCCGGCATCAAGCCCAGCAAGACCTGCCTCATCTACGGCGCGCCAGGCACCGGCAAAACGCGCCTTGCCATGTGGATGGCCAAGCAGCTCGATCTTCCTGTGGTGGTCGCAAGGCTGGATAGCCTGGTGTCTTCGTTCCTGGGAACCTCGTCGCGCAACATTGGCACCCTCTTCAATTTCGTGAACCGCTTTCGCTGTGTGCTGCTGCTCGATGAGTTCGATGCGCTGGCCAAGCTCCGCGACGATCCGCAGGAGGTCGGCGAGATCAAGCGCATCGTCAACGCCCTGCTGCAAAATCTCGACACGCGCGAGCCCCTCGGGTTCACGATCGGCATCACCAACCATCCCCAGCTGCTCGACCCGGCGGTTTGGCGACGCTTCGAAGTGCAGCTGCAGATCCCCAACCCCGACACGCAGCTGCGGCTCGATATGGCCCGTCTTTTCATGATGCCGACCGAAGCGCCGGAATCACACCTGAAACTGTTTGCCTGGTTCACCGAAGGCGCCACGGGCGCCGAGCTCGAGGCCGTGGTTCGCAGCTATAAGAAGCTGAGAGCAGTGAGGGGCGATAAACCCTATGAGCTGCTCGACCTGTTCAGACAGTTCGCAACGCTCAACAGCGGCCGCCTCAACGCGGAACGCCGGCATCTGCTTCAAGATCCGGCCGACCTGCTCGAGGCGCTGCATCGCGACACCGAACTCTCCTTCTCCCAGGCGGAGCTGGGCGAGATCATCAACAAAGACAAATCCACAATCAGCCGCATGCTGAATTCACGCAATAAGTCGGTGAGAAGCCATGGCTAGTCCCGTCCAGATCATTCTCAACCCCAACAATTTCTCCGAAGACCGCGATAAGCCGGGCGGCGGCGGCCCCAAGACCGATTTTTTTCTCGACGACGACATTGGTTTCGTCGCGCATCGCCAGAATGTCCTGAAGCAGCTGGCGGACGTCAGGGCCGGCCTGCAACGTCAGGCGCCGACGTTCGGCCCGGTCGGCTTCGTGAAGGTGATCCTCCGCCGTAAGGCCTGGGCGAAGAGCCATCGTCCGCTGCACGCCTTGTTTTCCGAGCGCCGGACGCGCCTTGTCGGCAATCTCGACTTGGGCGAACTCATCGTGGAAGCAACCCCGCAGGCTTTGGCCGAAATCGAAGCGGAAGTGGCGAGGGCCGAGGATCATACCCAGCGGCGCTTTAATGAGCGGACCAAGAAGGTGGAGGCGGTGCCGACGCCGCGCCGTAGTGAGACGGGCGCGATCGAAGGCCTTGAGCTTTATGGGGCAGGGGATCGTCGCCAATTCGACCTGGACCAAGCGGTCGTGTGGCTATCCAACCCGAAGACCGGCGGCCAATATGAGGTCGAGCTGTTCGAAATCCCGCCGGTTCCGGCGAACTACGATATTGCCGGCTTCCGTCGCCAGCTTTTTGAATCGTTTACCGCCGGCCTGCAGCATCTCGGCACGGGCCTTGACGTCCACGCGCTGCCCCGCCGCGTCGGCAGCGAGCAGCCGACCTATGCGGTTCGCCTCGAGCAGTCGGCACAGCCGCCGATCGTGCGCATGTTGCCGTCGGTCGGCGAACGTGGCCGTGCGATCGCGCCGTTCGATCCGAACCGCGACCGCCATGCCCGTCTGGTCAAGTTTCTGGAATCTCACCCTCTGGTGAAGAAGATCGAATTGCCGGGCGTCGTCGTCCGCAGCGAGGGCGTTGTCCGCACCCGCCCGCAAACCGCGGCGATCCAGCAGCGCGATCGCGCGAAGGCCTGGCCTCGTGTCGGAGTGATCGACGGCGGCATCAGCGATGCGGCTCTCGGCGATTGGGTGGTCGGCCGCTGGGATCCGCTTGCCGCTCAGGACATGGACCACGGCCACGGCACCTTCATCGGCGGCATCCTTGTCGCGGGGAGCGCTATGAATGGACCGCAGACCAGCACTGACGCCGACGGCGTCGAGCTTTATGATATCGCGGTCTACCCGAATTCCGACAACGCGTTCGCGAACTATTACCGCGACCTGACCGGCTTCCTTGATGAAGTCGAGAATGCCGTTGCCGAAGCCAAGGCGCAACACGGCGTGCGGGTCTTCAATTTCAGCATGAACGTCCAGGTGCTGGTGTCGGCCGGTCACTACAGCAAGGTAGCATCCCGGCTCGACCATATCGCGGACACGTACGATGTTTTGATCTTCATCTCGGCCGGCAACCTGAACGCCAGTGCGGGACGCCCGGAATGGCCGGCGACGCCGGATATGGCCCTGCAGCTGATGGCGGCCTCGCAAAACGATGGGATCCAGGTACCCGCGGAGAGCGCGCGCAACGTTTCGGTTGGCGCTTTGAATCCTGCCGGGCTTGGTGCGCACAGCGTCGACCATGCTCCCGCGCGATACTCCCGCCGCGGCCCCGGCCTGCGGGCATTGGTCAAGCCGGACTTCGCCTTCACCGGCGGCTCGGGCACGCCGATGCAGCCTCTCGGACACGGGCTCTATTCGGTCGCGCCCAACGGCTCTCTCGCAGACAGTTGCGGCACGAGCTACGCAACGCCCTTCATCGCCAAACAGGCGGCGATCCTCGATTCGGAGATCGAAGGTGAGGTTTCGCGGGAAACCCTTGTTGCGCTTCTGACCCACCATGCGCAGACCCCGCTGCCGCTGAGCGACAAGACCTTGAATGTCATCGCCCGCCAGCTGTGTGGTCACGGCATGACAGCGCCGGTCGCAAGCGTGCTGGAAGGCGGGGACCATCAGATTACGCTGGTGTTCGCGACTCGCTTGGAGAAGGACCGCCAGATGAATTTCCGCTTCTCCTGGCCTTCGTGCCTGGTCGGCCCCGGCAATGCGTGCCGCGGCTCCGCTCGGCTGACGCTGGTGTCGAGTCCTCCGCTTGACCAGCGCTTCGGAGCCGAGTTCACGCGGATCAATGTGGAGGCAGCACTCCAGCAGGAGCAGATCTCGCGGGGCGGCGAGGTCAGCTGGAAGGGCCAGCTGAAGCCGCTTTATCTGCCGCCCAGCGGGATCGAGCATCCTTTTGAAGCCGAACGGGTCGAACACGGCATGAAGTGGAGCCCGGTGAAGACCAGCGGCGCCACCATGCCGAAGGGCCGAGGTGCCTCGACCAACTGGCGTCTGGTCGTGAGTTACCTGTCGCGCACCGACAATGAGGAGATGCCTGACGAGGGCGTGCCTTTCACGGCAATTCTGACGATTTCGGATCCGAAGATGGAGCAGCCTGTATTCCAGGTAATGCGCCAGCAACTGCTGCAGAGCGTTCAGATTGCCGATATCCGCACCGCGGCGCGCATCGTGTCCCGTGTTTAATTAACTGCACGGGAGGGGCTGCCCGCCTTTGGCATCAACGCTCCGTTAGCTTGTACCGCAGATGCAGGCTGCCGAGCTCGCAGGAGCTGGAGGCGTAGGTCGTCTGTCAGTCCCTGTGGTTCGGACGAAATCGATATCGGCGACGCGAGGTCGTCGATATAATAAGCTTTGCGAATGTAGGGGAAGTAAGTGCCGGGTACTGGTGGGCATTGAACTTCCAGGGGACGGTTCTCAAGGTGCTGGTCAGCTAGCCAGACGGGTTCGGCGCCATGCCGGACCTCACGCGCGATATGGCAAACTTCGGTTTGGGAAAATAGGAATTTATTCCATAATCAATATTATGCGAAATTAGATAACGTACTGTTTTCAATAAGATAGCCTTGTTGTATTCCGGAACGCATAGTTCCTGCAGAAAGTTGCTACCCGCGACGGGCATGCGACAAATGCCATATTCTCGTGGCGGTGTCGAACTTCAATTGACGATCCCATAATCGATCCTGCCCTGCTCATCTGCCACTGCGCCGTCCTTGACTCGTACGATCCTCATCGTGCGAATGCGGTCCGCTTGCCCAAGTGTCGTAGCCGTCCAGGTTTGTCGCGATAGCCACGGGACGCCCGACGTAGAGCCTACGCGAGGTCATGCCGGATACAGTGAATCATCCGGCGTTCCTTTTGGAGCGGCCTATTCGGGTAACCGTCATTATGGAATATCCGAAGTTGAATTTGCATCAAGATCTGTCGTTTTTCGTCCGATCTGAGTCGTTTGCGCTCGATCAGAGTCTAACAGGGCCAATCTAGCGGATTAAAGTTCATAGATCTTCGCTAGCGGGCGCTCCCGTGATCAAGCCAATATTAAAATCAATCGTTCTCGTTCCATCAAAGTCTGCTTCTAAACCGCCGACGCCTGCTCAAGTAGGCCCACCAAATCGTCTTAGCGTCCGCGCCAGCAATTCGTCGTCATCGATCACGCCGCGCGTCCACTCGTCCAGCGCCGCCTCGGTCTCTGGCAGTAAAACGCCACCATCGATCGCGTTGTTTCCAGCGGCAAACCGAGCAGCGTCGCGGCGAGATTCCAATTGCATCACCTGGCGAATGCGGGCGGCTACCGCGCTACGCCGTTTCACCCCTCCGCGATGAGGTCACGGCCGTCCAAAGTCCATCTATGCAGATTCTATTCGGCCTAACGAGCTAATCATAAGATATTGATATAATGAAGAAATTATTGGGTCTTTCATTCACTGAGGTGCATGAACGGAAGAGATGCGGCTCGGGTCGTTGAGGCTGTCCCTGCCCTCAACCCCCGGACCCTTGAGCCCGCTGGGTCAAAAATGACGCCGATGGAACCCGAATTCCGACCAAATGACTCTGATGGAACCAGAAAAAAGGAGCCAACATCTGTAGGCTGAAACTATTGGTTTTTCTCGCGCCGAGACTCAGATCGAACGCGAAACGACACGTGGCGCAAGCAGTTGGGAAGGCACAAGCCAAACCCTTTGGTTTTCATCATGGTCGGTACTGCCGCGACGTATCGTGAGATCGGCTCCGATGGGCACCTCGTCGCTATGGGCAAGATCGGTTGAGCCAGCGCCAGCGCTGATCGCCCGCAGATCACATGCCGAAATCCCAGGCGTGCGAGCGAAATGACTGCGGATCAGCCTAGTGAGTGCGGCAACAGCTTGTGCGCTTCCCGCGATCAGCTTCGAAAGCTCTTGCCGTCATCCATCTTATCGACTGCAAAGAGTGCCAGCGCGCCCCTCACGACGCAATCGCAAGCCTCGTCTCATGATTGAACGGAGGGATCTCGTTTGCGTTAGGCTAGGTGCGTCCGACCGGAAGACGCGCTGAGCTTTGCTACGACAAGCCTTGGCTTGCATGTCGGCGAGCGGTCGACGAAATCACTCTACTTGCGCTCCGACGACCGGGCTCAACGCTCCGCTATTTCGAGAGCGATCCCCGTGATCAGACCGTGGCATTCGAGGTCACCGATGAGGCAAGCTTCAGGCCGCCCGCGACCTGCGACGCCGGAATGACCGGGTTCAGCCATGTCGGACTGTTTACCACCAGTGCGGGACGAACTATTCTGGACCCAGGTCTGCAACGCCCGCGCCAGCGACCAGAAGGGGGCGAAGGACGCAGTGGCATGAGAGTAGTCCAGGCCGAGACGCTCGATAGTCTCGACCGCCTCCTTATCCTTGGAAGGTTGATCCTGCGGCCTCTGCATCTGGTGGTAGCGCAGCGATTGCAGCCGCACGGATCGCGAACTCAGAGGTGACGGCCGATCAAGTCCTTCATCAGTTCGTTTGCACCGCCATATATCGGCTCGATGCGCGCGTCGACAAACATCCTGCCGATCGGATACTCCATCATATATCCATGTCCGCCAAACAGCTGAAGGCAACGACTGACAATCTCACACTGCCGCTCGCTAGCCCACCACTTCGTCATTGACGCGAGTTCCGTGTCGAGTTTTCCAGATGTCATCCGCTCGATGATGAAGTCGACAAAGACACGCGCGATCATTGCGACCGTCTTGACCTCGGCGAGTTCGAAGCGGACATGCTGCAGATCAAGCAATCGCTTCTCAAATATGTCGCGGGTCTTCGCGTGTTGGACCGTTATAGCGTAGGCATGTTCCATGACTGCCGCACAATTCACTCCGACGAGCGCGCGTTCGTATGTCAAGTCCTGCATCATTTGGATGAAGCCCTGGCCTTCACAACCGCCCAGGATGGCGTCCGCGGGAACCCTGCAACCGTCGAAGAAGAGCTCGCAGGTGTCAGAACCATGCAATCCTACCTTTTTCAGCCGCCGCCCGACGCGAAATCCTGCCGTCGCCGCCTCGAAAAGAACAAGCGACACCCCCTTGGCCTTCTGCGTGGGATCCGTCTTGACCGCCAGTACAATGAGGTCGGCAATCGAGCCATTGGTAATAAACGTCTTCGCCCCCTCGATGATGTATTCGTCACCTGAGCGTATGGCACGGGTGCGCATATTCTGCAGATCCGTACCGCCGCCCGGCTCCGTCATGCCCATGGCTGCAATCCATTGACCATTGGCCAGCCGGGGCAGGTACTTTTTCCGCTGTTCTAGAGTCCCGTACCGCTCAATGTAGTGGGCCGCGATGACATGGATCTGCTTGCCGGGGCGAAAACTGGTATCTCCGACCAAACATAGCTCGTGCGCAATCGCTGCTTCGTGTGCGAAGCTTCCGCCGCTGCCACCATAGTCCGTGGAGATGTCAGGTAGCAATATTCCGAGCTCACCCGCTTTTTGCCACACGGTTCTGTCGGTCGCCCCTTCGGCAAGCCACCTTTCTTGGTTGGGCAGAACTTCTTCTGCGCAAAAGCGACGTGCCAAATCCGCAAGGGCCTCGATCTCTTCCGTATACCAGCGGGGTCGGGAACTCTCGATAAACATGCCATTTCCTCAAGAACGAGCCGACGACCGTCGGCGTGAACTTCTTAACGTACAGTGTGTGCCTCCAAATCGTCTGATGCGACGATTTCGCGTCACGGCCCATATCGTAAAATGCGGGTTGGGGCGCGCGCCCGACGACCGGGTATGCCTCAATTTTGCGTTCGCACGCGCTGATGCATGGCGCCGCGGAACGACGATGTGCCGCGCGGATGTTGAAGGACCGGTTCTTTGGTGATGGGTCCGAACCTGCCTTGCAGCTGGCAAGCCGTAGGGGCGCGAGATGGGAAAGACCTAGAGATTCGCTTGGCCAAAGGGATAACGGAATGAACAGCAGGGTCGTCGTTTGCGGCGTCGGCATGGTCCCTTTCGGCAAACCGGGATCGAGCGAATCTTACGAACTCATGGGAGCCAACGCAGCCAGAGCAGCTCTGGCCGACGCCGGTCTAACATATCAGCAGGTCCAGCAGGCCTATGTGGGGTATGTCTACGGCGATTCGTGCTCGGGTCAGGCAGCGCTCTACCGGGTCGGCTTGAGTGCTGTTCCGATCGTCAACGTCAATAATAACTGCGCCACCGGATCGACGGCACTGTACTTGGCTAGGCAGGCCGTGGCGCAAGGAGCCGTGGAGTGCGTACTGGCACTCGGCTTCGAACAAATGCGCCGAGGGGCAATCACCGCGCAGCATGAAGACCGCCCCGATCCCTCGCAGCGGCTCTTTGATTCCATGAGGGTGATCCAGGGGTTTGAACTGGAAACCCCGGTAGCCGCACAAATATTCGGAGGCGCAGGGCGTATGCACATGCGGCTCTATGGTACACGTCCTGAGACGTTCGCGCGCATCGCGGTCAAAGCGCGTGGCCACGCCGCGTACAATCCTTATGCTCTCTTCCGAACCCCTGTCACTTTGGAAGAGGTGCTTGCCTCGCCGACGGTCTTCGAACCCCTAACGAGGCTGCAATGCTGCCCGCCGACCTGCGGCGCAGCGGCCGCAGTTGTTTGCTCCGAAGCATTTGCGCGGCGCAACGGGCTCGATCGCTCCGTAGTCATTGCGGCGCAAACGATGACCACGGATGGCAACAGCAGTTTTGATGAAGACGATATGCGACGGCTGGCCGGCTACGACATGGCGCGGCGCGCCGCGATCCGCGCCTACGAGCAAGCGGCGGTCGGCCCTGACGAGATTGCGGTTGCCGAACTGCATGATTGCTTCACATCGAACGAGTTGATCAGCTACGAGGCGCTCGGTTTCGTCGCCGAGGGCGAGGCCGAAAAATTTGTCCTTGACGGCAATAACACGTATGGCGGACAGGTGGTTGTCAATCCCTCCGGCGGCTTGCTCTCCAAGGGACACCCTCTTGGCGCGACTGGGCTGGCACAATGTGCCGAACTTACTTGGCAGTTGCGCGGGCAAGCAGATCGACGCCAAGTCGAGGGCGCGCGGCTTGCGCTGCAACACAATCTCGGGCTCGGCGGTGCCTGTGTTGTCACATTATACGCCCGGGGGCTATAAGGCGGCGTGGAATTCTACCGCAAAATGGGGCGGTTATTGGAGACTGACCAATCGCCATGGCCAGCGGAAGCGATCGTGCGATCGAACGGACGCTGCGGGGAACCCACTCCGCAAGCGATCGCACAGGCATGCACCTGCAGCCGGCCGCGCTGAGTGCGAAGCTAGCCGTACCTCTGTCTACAGGCGACGCGATCGAACGCACGGACCTGTCGCAAAGAGTGCTAGCGGCGACCTCGGCACGTATCGTCTTGTTGCGGGCGCCGGCGGGCTTTGGCAAAACTACGTTGATGCTTGAGGTCCGGCGGAGATTGGAGGCATCGGCTATCCCGACGGCGTGGTTGACATTGGACCCGGCAGATAACGATGTCGGCCGTTTCTTGTACGCCGTACGAGCTGCACTAACGCCACTGATTTCGGGCCTCTCGAATGCTGCGCGTGACGCGGTTGGTCCAGACGAGGTGGCCCTGGGACTTATCGATGCAATCGCCGGCCATCAAGCGCCATTCGCACTGTTCCTCGATGATTTCGAAACTGTGCAGGGAGCTGCAGTGCTGGGTTTGGTTCGTGAGTTGATCAGCCATCTCCCAGCCGGTGCCCGCATAGTGATAGGCTCGCGCAACGTTCCGGAGCTTGGTCTGGGCCGCTTGCGGGCACACGGCAAGCTGTTCGAGATCGAACCTACACATCTTCGCTTTACAATCGAGGAAGCGGACTTCTATCTGCGTGATCGCAGAAGATTGGCTCTGTCCTATGACGACGTTGTGCGGCTGCATCGCAGCACCGAGGGATGGGTTGCAGCGCTCTGGCTCGCATCCGTTTCGCTGGAGAATCGACAGGATCCCCGTCAATTCATTGCGGGTTTTACCGGGGCGAATACCGCGATTGTCGAATATCTTTTGGACGACGTTCTTTCTCGACAGGACGAAAGAACCCGTCTTTTCTTGCTCCGAACCAGTATTGTTGCAGATCTCATTCCAACCCTATGTGATCGTCTGGACGACGCGACGGACAGCCTGGACGTACTATCGCGGCTGGAACGTGAGCACCTGTTTCTGATCCCTATTCAGGGGGACAGTCCCAGGTGGCGCCATCACAGCATGTTTGGTGAATTTCTTCGCGTGCAGCTTAAGCAGCAGTATCCCGACGAAGTTCCGGCTCTACATCGGGCAGCCGCCAAGTGGTATCTTGAACAGGACCGCCCTATCGCCGCGATCGAACACAGGCTTGCGGCTGGACAAGCTGATGAAGTTCTGCCGTTGCTCGCGCGACACGCCGAACAACTGCTCAATCGAGGGCGTGTACGCCTACTGGTGCGTTGGCTTGACCCTTTGCTTGAGCGAGGCCTGCTCCAGAATTGGCCGATGTTGCAGTTGGTTCACGCTTGGGCGGTCTTGCTCGGCCGAGGCCCGCGAGCCGCCGCGCCGCTTCTCGAGCGTCTTGACCAAGAAGAGCGTCCGGGGAGTGTCATGGATGCACACCGTCGTGCGCTTCGCCTGCTTTTCTTGGTCCTGCTCGACCGCACGGACGAGGCGAGAGAGCTTGCGGCGACCCTCGTGCGCGAAGTGCCTGGTCGCGTGGCGTTCGTGCGTGGGTTCGCTGAGGTGACTTTGGCCAATTTGGCGATGATTTCAGGCGAATACCAGGAAGCACTGAAACTCGCCGACGTCGCACGAAGCCACGAGCCGGACAATGCAAGCGGTATGATGCTCGCCCTCTCGGAGGCCGCTGAAGGAGCCGTTGACCTGACGCAGGGTCGGTTGCGAAAGGCCACGGCGCATCTCCGGCTTGCGGTTCGCGTAGGGACTGACGAAGTTTCCGGCGCGACCAACGGCAACGCCCTGGCCGGGGTGCTACTGGCTGAAGCGCTCTATGAGGCCAATCAACTTGTACAAGCGGAGCGCCTGCTGACGGTCTACATTCCACTCATCCGAGCGGTCGGCATTCCCGATCAATTGATTGTTGCACATACGATCATGGCACGTATCGCCTGGCGCAGCGGAGATCAGGACAGGGCGCAGCAATTGCTTGCTGAGCTGGAGTTGGCTGGACACCGCGAAAATCTCACCCGCGTGGTAGCCAGCGCCAGACTTGAACGGGCAAGGATGCTGACCATACAGGGGCGCATTGACCTTGCGAAAAGAGAGATCGAACGTTGCGCCGATACGGCGTTGTGGGACCGGCTCAACCGTCTTTCGCTGCGGGCCAACGAGGTAGAAACATACGAGCTGGGCGAAGCTCGTTGCGCGGTCCGGGGGTCCCAACCCGGTGCTGTAATCAACCGATTGCGCGCGGAGCTGGATGCTGCAGAAAGGGCGCAACGAGCGCGACGGGCGCTCACGCTACGGCTCATTCTGGCACAGGCCCACTACCGGGCTCGCCAGCCAAATAAAGCCATGCGGATTCTATCCAAGGCGGTCTGCTTCGCCGCAACCGAGGGATATCAAACTGCATTGCAGGATGAGGGACCACTCTTGCTCGACATGTTGCGCGAACTGCGGAAAACGCCCGACGTTCTCGGCAGCGGCACAGCGCCCTCAGTCGATGTTCTGTCTTTCATGGACAGGGTTCTCGGAGAACCCTCTCCAGTACCAGTGGCAAGTCCTCCAGGCGAAACCGTCACAATAGACGCGGCGACGTCAGAATCCTTTTCCCTGACGCGCAAGGAATTGAAATTGCTCGCACTCGCCGCGGATGGTCTATCTAACAATGAATTGGCCGAACGGCTCTTCGTAGCAGAGACAACCGTTAGGACACATCTGCGCAACATCAACGCGAAGCTCGGAACGCGCAGTCGGGTGGAGGCAATCGCCGTCGCCCGAAGATACGGGTTATTCCGCTAGGATTAGGCCGGCACGGTTTGTGGTCGAAAATCGTCGCAACCGACGATTTTTGTACATGCCGCAACCGATACTGTGCCGGGATGAACTCAACAAGCTCTTCTCTCCCCAGCGCGCTGGGGATCAAGACCACATGGGATCGTGGCGTCGCGAGGATCGAGTTCGATCTTGCGCAACCGAAAAACAGCTTCCGGGTTTCGGATGTCGAACGGCTTGACGCCGCGTTAGATGAGGCCAAAGCGGGAGGTGCTCGCTGCATTGTGCTGCGTGGCGCACGGGGCACGTTCTCGGCTGGATGGGACGTAACCTCGATCAATCCCGCGAGCGACGATCCGATGGCGATGATCACTGACGTCGTGGCGCCATTCTGTCGCAAGTTGCGTGCACTACCGGTGCCGACGATCTCAGCCGTGGCTGGCGTTGCCTTAGGCTTCGGTCTCGGCCTCGCATTGTGTTGCGACATATGCGTGGTGGACGGGGATGCGCGCGTTGGCAGCCCGTTCCGTGGGATCGGCATGGTGCCAGACACCGCCACGCACTATTTCTTTCTCACTCGCCTTGGGCAGGCAAAGGCTGCCGAACTCATCTACACCGGTCGTTTGATCACTGGCGCTGAAGCGGCGCAAATTGGTTTGGTCAATCGCGCAACGGAGGTCGGTTCAGTCAATGCCGCCGTTGACGAACTCGCCCTCTCAATAGCCGAAGGTCCGACGGCTGCATTCCGGCTGAGCAAAGAGATTCTGCTGGCCGGCGGCGATTTCGGTGGAATCTTAGCTCATGAGGGCCGTCAACTCGAACGCGTGTTCGAAACCGCGGATCTCAAGGAAGGCATTCGCGCCTTTCAACAGCGCCGTGCACCAAGATTCGAAGGGTGTTGATCCGCTCTTTCTCACCAGGAAACACAAATATGAACGACGCATTTATTCTCGACGCAGTGCGCACTCCACGCGGCAAGGGGCGTGCGAGCGGAGCTTTGCACGAGGTCGGCCCCGCACGGCTGGCGGCGCAGACGCTGTTAGCGCTAAAGGAGCGCAACGGCTTTTCGCCGGACCAGATCGCCGACGTGATCTTAGGCTGCGGAGAGCCGTCGCTCGAGCAAGCTTCTGATATTGCAAAGGCTGCCACCTTCGCAGCGGGGTTTGCCGAGGTGCCGGGAGCTCAACTCAATCGGTTCTGTGGATCGGGGTTGGAGGCGTGCAATTTCGCGTCGGCGATGATCATCGCCGGCCAGGCCGAATTGATGATCGCTGGCGGTGTCGAAAGCATGTCGCGCGTACCCATGTTCGCCGGAGGCGGTGCATGGGTGACAGATCCGCAGATTACGATTCCGAACCGCATCGTTCCACAGGGAGTTTCTGCAGATCTGATTGCTACTCTCTACGGCTTCACGCGTTCGGACGTCGACACCTATGCCGCTCAAAGCCAGCATCGCGCAGCCACCGCTTGGCAAGAAGGTCGATTTTCTCGTTCGATCGTCCCGGTGTGCGATGTGAACGGTCTGACGATCCTGGATCGCGACGAGCATGTACGCGCGGATACCACTGTGGCGTCGCTCGGCTCATTAGAGCCTTCATTCCAGGCGCTGGGGCGACAAATGGGCTTCGATGGAATGGCCTTGCAGCGCTACCCTGAACTTGACACCATCGAGCATGTCCACCATGCCGGGAATTCGTCGGGCATCGTCGATGGCGCCTCGGCAGTCTTGATCGGCAGCAGTACTGCCGCGGACCGGCTCGGTGTAAAGCCACGTGCACGGGTGCGTACGTTTGGAACGGTGGGCAGCGAGCCCACGATCATGCTGACCGGCCCTATACCGGCGACCGAGGCGGTGCTCAAACGTGCCGGCATGTCGGTACGCGACATTGATCTGTTCGAATGCAACGAAGCTTTCGCGGCTGTCGTACTCCGCTTCATTCAAGCCCTGAACATTCCGTTGGATAAAGTCAACGTCAACGGCGGCGCAATTGCCATGGGACATCCGCTTGGAGCGACCGGCGCGATGTTGCTGGGTACTGTGTTGGATGAACTCGAACGACGCGACCTTTCCACCGGCCTGGTGACCCTCTGCATCGGCGGAGGTATGGGCATCGCAATGATCATCGAACGCGTCTGAGGAACCACGGATATGATTGAATACCAGCTCGATACCGACGGTGTTGCGACGTTGACCTGGAACGTCTCGGATCGACCCATGAACGTCCTTAACCAAGCGTCGATCGCAGCCTTCACCGAGGCTGTTGAGAGGGCCATCAACGACCAGAACGTGAAGGGCGTCATCGTGACGTCTTCTCGCCCCGAATTCGTCGCTGGCGGAGACCTTGATCTCATCAGAGACATACGGGATGTCCAGCAGTCGATGGAATGCTCAGGACCCATCTCACGGATTCTGCGCCGATTGGAGACGTCGAAGAAACCCTTCGTTGCGGCCATCAACGGCAGCGCACTTGGAGGCGGCTTGGAGATTTGCCTCGCATGTCACCACCGGATCGTAGCAGACGATCCGAACATCCAGCTCGGGCTACCGGAGGTCACGATTGGGTTATTGCCCGCCGCTGGTGGAACGCAACGCCTGCCACGAATGATCGGCATCAAGAAGGCCCTGCCCTATCTCCTTGAAGGCCGAAAGGCGGATCCAGCCAAGGCGCTCGAGGCCGGAATCGTGGACGCTATGGTGCCGTCGACCGAATTGCTCTCACGCGCCCGCGCCTGGCTTCTTTCGGCTCCTGCAGAGGCGGTGACCAAGCCATGGGACCGAAAGGATTTTCGCTTCCCCGGTGGCGCGCCACAGAGCCCAGGCTCAATACAGATATTTTTTGGTGCATCCGGAAGCCTCCTGACAAAAACCCAGGGCAACTATCCGGCGCCGGAGGCGATTCTGGCCTGCGTATACGACGGGTGTCAGGTCGATATCGATACGGGTTTGAAGATCGAGCAACGCCAATTCGCGCGGCTCGCGACCTCACCGTCGACCAAGAACATGATCCGCATCCTCTTTTACGACATGAATGATGCGAACCGGCTCGCCGGGCGTCCTAAAGAGGTGCCGAAACGCTCCTTCAAGAAGATTGCAATTCTCGGCGCCGGCATGATGGGCGCAGGACTTGCACACGTCGCTTCGATGGCTGGTCTTGAGGTTGTGTTGCTGGATGTCAGCAAGGATGCGGCCGAAAAGGGCAAGGCATACGGCGCGAAAATTCTTGAGGGCCAGGTTGCGAGAGGACGGATCAGCGAGTCAGTGCGAGACACTGCGCTTGGGCGCGTGGTTCCCACGACGAACTATGCCGACTTATCGGACTGCGATCTGGTGATCGAAGCTGTCTTCGAGGACCGTGCGATTAAGGCTGAGGTGACGCGTAAGGCTGAGGCCGAAATTCGCGACGACGCCATCTTCGCGTCCAACACGTCCACGCTTCCCATTGGCGGCCTGGCCACGGTTTCGAAGCGCCCGGCCAGGTTCGTTGGGATGCATTTCTTCTCGCCGGCTGAGAAGATGCCGCTGGTGGAGATCATCCGTGGTGCCGGCACAAGCGACGAAACGATCGCAGAGGCGCTCGACTTTGCGAAGCGGATTCGAAAGACGCCCATCGTTGTCAATGATTGCCCATCCTTCTACGCAAACAGAGCCTTCGCGATGTATCCCTACGAGGCGATGACGATGCTCGCGGAAGGCGTGAATCCCAATCTGATCGAAAACGCCGGTCGCATGACGGCCATGCCGATGCCACCACTGGCCCTGATCGACGAAGTCTCCGTTGAGTTACTCTACAAGGCCATGAAACAGGCACGCGCCGATCAAGGTAACTCCTATCAGACGCAACCGCAGGACACCATTCTGATCACCATGGTCGAGCAACTTAAGAGACTTGGTCGGAAAACGGGACGCGGCTTCTACGATTACCCGTCAGACGGCGGCCGAAAGCTATGGACTGGGCTTGCGGACCATTTCCCACTGGCGACGAGGCAGCCGAACGTCGAGGAGGTTCGCGAGCGCCTCATGTATTCACAATCACTCGAGGCGGCCCGTTGCGTTGCCGAAGGAATCGTTAGTGTTCGCGACGCGGATATCGGTTCGCTGCTAGGTTGGGGTTTCCCGTCGTTCCTTGGTGGCGTGTTGGGTCAGATCGACACGGTCGGCCTTCCACGCATGATCGCGGCTTGCGATCGTCTGGCTGAGCAGATGCCGGAACGGTACGCGGTGCCGCAGATCCTTCGCGACATGGCGGCAAGTGGCCGAACGTTTCACTAAAAAGTTGAGAGTCTGAGCGCCAAGGGGCGCCAAACTCGCCAAAAAATCGGGAGGAGTGATGAATCTCCAGTCACTAGCGGACGTTCCACGTCGGCACGCAGCAACATCGCCATCACGGATTGCACTACAGTGTGAATCACGACGTACGACCTATGGGCAATGGGACCTGATATGCAATCGCGTTGCGAATGCGCTCGAAGGTTTGGGTGCTCCGGCGGGCGCTCGCGTAGGCTATCTTGGAAAGAACTCGGACATCTTCTTTCACGCGTTGTTCGGCTGCGCGAAGATCGGGGCGGTCTTGGTTCCGATAAACTGGCGGTTGGCGCTTCCTGAAATCTGCTTCATCTTGAAGGATGCCAATTGCAAGCTGCTCTTCATTGGAGCCGAATTCGGATCCTTGATTGAAACTATCCGTCGTGAGTGTCCGGGCCTCCAGACGATCGTTGGAACGGAGGACTCTATTCCGGGTGTCACGTCATTCCACGACTGGCTCGCCGGACAGCCTGAGCTGGATCCGAGGAGGCCCATTGCGGCGGATGACGTCGTCCTCCAGCTCTACACTTCGGGTACCACCGGACTTCCAAAGGGTGCGCAGCTCACGCACCGGAATCTGTTATTTTCGACGAAGCTCAGTCAGACTGCACACTTTGGCAATTGGCGCGATGATGACATCTGCGTGCTGCCGCTGCCGCTCTTCCATGCAGGCGGGGTCGTGTTTGGTCTCAATACCCCTTGCGCGGGCGGCACTGTTATCGTGGTCCGTGAAGCGCAGCCACCTCTGATTCTCGAAGCCTTCAGGAGCGCGCCGGGCCCGGTGACCAGACTTGGCCTAGTGCCGGCTGTCATCAAGGCGGTACTCGATCATCCCGAGTTTCCGACGATCGACTTTTCAAACTTGCGAACACTGACCTACGGTGGCTCGCCGATCACGCTCGAAGTGCTGCAAAGGGCGATTAATACCATCGGCCCAGTTTTGCTTCAGCTTTTTGGAATGACCGAGACAGCAACGGTTGGAACGGCCCTCCTGCCATCGGATCACGATCCGCAGAACACAATTCGTTTGACGTCATGCGGACGCCCACTTCCAGGGGTCGATATCCGAATCGTCGCTTCCGATGGCAAGCCGGCACAAGTGGGCAAGGCCGGTGAGGTGCGTATTCGTTGTGGCGCAGTGATGGCGGGCTATTGGAATCGTCCCGAAGCTACCGCTGCTGCGCTGAAGGGAGGGTGGTATCACACTGGTGACGTGGGATATTTCGATGCCGACGGCTATCTCTACATTCAGGATCGGCTCAAGGACATGATCATCTCAGGAGGGGAGAATGTCTATCCGGCTGAGGTCGAGCGGGTACTGATCGAACATCCTGCCGTTGCAGATGTCGCGATTTTCGGCATACCTGATGCGAAATGGGGCGAAGCGGTGAAGGCGGCCGTGGTGCTGCGGGCTGGACAGAACTTATCCCAAGACGATCTCATCGCCTTTGCCCAAAAGCAACTCGGCGCATTCAAATGTCCTAAGAGCGTCGACTTTATTGCGGAACTACCCCGGAATGCATCCGGTAAAGTGCTAAAGCGTGTGCTAAGAGAGCCGTATTGGACTGGGGTCCCCCGCAACGTGGGTTGAGGGCGGCTCAAGTCCAATCGCCTTTGCCAAAAATAAGTTGTACGAACCCCGGCGGCACAGGTGCTCACGCGCCTTGCCGAAGGGCGTTCTTCTTTACCGCTTGAGACGTGGGCATGGTAAACCCATACAAAAATAGATCTACGATCATATCAGCGAATTCGGTTGGAGTGATGCCGCCCGCCGGATCGAACCAAGTATGGCTGAAATTGAGAATGCCGAACAGCATCATCGTGTAGATCTTCTTGGTCCGCTTGACGATCTTGCCTTCCTTGTCCAGACGGATCAGGAGATCAGACACGAGATCGACGATCTGCCGCTCAAGCGACTTGATCATGGCCTGCTCGGACTCGCTCAGGAATGTCAAATCGTTCAGGATCAGCCGCTGCTCGTTCGACGAGAGCGCGTTAAGCTCCACGATGGCGCGGATAGCCACGCGAAACTGATCTAGCGTCGTGGACTTGCTGGCGATCGCGGTTTCGACGTCGGCAATCATCTGCCGAACATGCGCATCGAGTATAGCGAACAGGATCGCTTCCTTCGACTGGAAGTAGTGATAGAGCGCTCCTCGCGAGAGCCGACAAGCTTCAGCCAATTCAGCAATCGACGCGCGTGTGTAACCCTGCTGGGCAAATAGCTCGCATGCGGCAGTTAGAATGCCCTGCTGAATATCATCGTAATTCTCAGAACGAGTCCGCGCCATCGCAGCCTTTCGTATCCGCCCACCAGCCAGGGTAGCGAAATCTAAAGATTCCCGACGTTTTGGTTACTGCCCAGACCCCACTGGGCGCAACGACATTTGGCCGGAAATCGCGATTTTCCCTCAAAAATTATTTGAACGGCCAGCCGGATTATAATATCCTCTGAGCCAATAGCAACTTGACCGGCGGATTGCACCGCTGGCGCCGTTGGAGGGGGAGGAACATCGTGCGGAGGCCCAATTCACACATCGTTGTTGCGTCAGAAGCAGTGTCGGCCAGACCGGACAAGGTCCTGCGGCTTGCCCTGCTCCGGCGGCCTCCGCCAGCCGTCGAGAGGGCCCCAGTGTGGTCGCGAGGCGATCTTTGCCGGGCGCGACATATCTGCGCGGGCTGACCGGGTTGCCTCCAATCATGACAGCCTCGCCCTCTGTTTCCCCGACCATCGATCCAACCGAATCGGCGCGCGAAAGCCTGCTCGAGTTTCGCAACGTTCGCATCGTCTACGACAACGCGATCGAAGCGATCCGCGACGTGAGCATTGCCGTGCCGGCGAGCGGAATCGTCGCCCTGCTCGGCTCGAACGGAGCCGGCAAATCGACACTGCTGAAGGCGATGTCCGGGATTCTCCATACCGAGGAAGGCGAGCTCGAAAACGGCTCGATCAGCTTTCGCGGCGAGAGCGTGCACCACCTTGCCCCGGACGAACTCGTCCGGCGCGGTATCGTACAGGTGCCGGAAGGCCGTCGCGTCTTCCCAGCGCTGACCATCGATGAAAACCTCCAGATGGGGGGATACACAAAGAGCGCGGCCGAAACTCGCCAGCAACGAGAAAAGGTATTCGGGATGTTTCCCCGCCTCTACGAACGGCGCGACCAGATCGCGGGTTACATGTCCGGTGGCGAACAACAAATGCTGGCAATCGGGCGTGCACTGATGACTGGCCCGGCGCTGTTGGCGCTCGACGAGCCTTCGCTTGGGCTCGCGCCACTGATCATCGACCGCATCTACGAAGTAATAGCGAAACTCCGCGACGAAATGAAATTGACGGTGCTGCTTGTCGAGCAGAACGCGCAGCGCGCGCTCGACATCTGCGACTACGCCTACATCCTCGAGACCGGGCGGGTCGTGCTCGACGGCACGGCGCGCAAGCTCAGCGCCAACGAGGACGTGCAGGAATTCTATCTCGGCGTATCGGGCTCCGGTAGGAAAAGCATGCGTGACGTCAAGCACTACAAGCGGCGCAAGAGGTGGCTCTCGTGAGTCCCCTGCTCTCGGTCGAAAACCTCAGCAAGAGTTTTGGCGGCCTGAAGGCCGTCGCCGACATCAATTTGTCGGTCATGGCCGGCGAGATCTGCAGCGTGATCGGCCCCAATGGCGCCGGCAAGACGACGCTGTTCAACATGATCAGCGGCGTCCTGCGTCCGAGCGGCGGACGGGTCGTGTTCGACGGCACGGACCTGTCCCGCGTGTCGCCCTCGCGCTTTGCGGCCATCGGGATTGGCCGCACCTTCCAGAACCTCGCCCTGTTCAAGCACGGCACCGCCGCCGAGAACATCCTCACCGGGCGCCACACCCACCTGCGCTCGACCGTTCTCGATGCCGTGCTCTACTTCGGCCGCACGCGCAAGGAGGAGATCGAGGCGCGGCGCTACGTCGAACGGATCATCGAATTCCTCGAGATCGAGCATATCCGCGACGCCGTCGTAGGCACGCTGTCCTACGGACAACAGAAGCGCGTCGAGCTCGCCCGCGCGCTGGCATGCCAGCCGAAACTCTTGCTACTGGACGAGATGGTGTCCGGCATGAACCAGGAGGAGACCGAGGACATCGCCCGCTTCGTGCTCGATATCCGCGACGAGCTCGGCATCACCGTCGTGATGATCGAGCACGAGATGCGGATCGTGATGGACATTTCGGACCGCGTCCATGTCCTGAATTTCGGCCGCAAGATCGCCGGCGGCACGCCTGACGAGGTGCGGCGCGACCCGGCCGTCGCGGAGGCCTATCTCGGCGGACATCGCCCCCAGGCGCCAGCCCAGAAGACGGATCCTCATGTCGGTGCTTGATATGTTGCGGACGGTGCACTCGGAGCCGTCGACGGGAACGAAACGCAGCGCGGGCGGTCGCGAGGTCGCGTCGCTGCAGCACGCACTGCAGAATGCCGCCATCACCATTCCGCAATTGCTGCACGAACGTGCCGCCCTGCACGGCGACGGGCTGGCGCTGCGCGAGAAGGAATACGGTATCTGGAACCGCTACTCCTGGCGCCACTACTACGAGACCGCCCGCGCGGTCGCGCTCGGCCTGCTCTCGCTCGGCATCAAGCCGGGCGACCGGGTGGCGATTGCGGGCGAGGATACGCCGGAATGGTTCTATGCCGACCTCGGCATTCAGATGATCGGCGCCATCGCGGTCGGCATCTATCCGACCAACCCATGGGTCGAGCTGCAATACATCGTCCGACACTCCGGCTCCCGCGTCGTCATCACCGGCGACCAGGAGCAGACCGACAAGGTGCTGGAGGCGATGGCGAAGGAGGGCGGCCTGCCCGCGCTCGAGGCGATCGTCTGCATCGACATGAAGGGCCTGAGGCACTACCGCCAGGAGCAGCTCATGTCGTTCGACCGGTTATGCGAGCTCGGCCGGACCTATGCCGCCGAACATCCGGAGGCGAACGCGACGCTCGACCGCCTAATTTCGCAAGGCGCGCCCGACGACACTTGCATCCTGGTCTACACATCCGGCACCACCGGCCCGCCGAAAGGCGCGATGCTCACCCACCGCAACCTTATCTATTCAGCATACACCTATGCCGGCACGGTCGGGATCGCCGGCAAGCGCTTCGAGTCCGTCTGCTACCTCCCGCTCTGCCATGTCGCCGAGCGCTGCTATTCGGAAGTGATGCAGCTCGTCCTCGGCGGCATCGTCAATTTTGCCGAGTCGATCGACACTGTCGCCCTCGACATCCGCGAAATCGGTCCAACCTTCTTCGTCGGCGTTCCCCGCATCTATGAAAAGCTGCAGCAGAACTTCCTGTTCAGGCTCGGCGAGAGCGGGCCCCTGCGCCAGCGTGTCACACGCGCCTGCCTCGCACTCGGCCGCACGCTCTCCGATCGCCGCCAGCAGGGGCGGGAATCCTGGGGTGACCGTCTGCTTTATGGAACGCTTTATCTCCTGATGTTTCGCAACATGCAGCGGCATCTCGGTCTTGCCAACAGCCGCCACCGGCTCTGCGCCGGCGCATCGATCTCGCCGGAGATGCTACGCTTCTTCGACATCATCGGCCGGCCGGTCTCGCAAGGCTATGGCCTGACCGAATCCGGCGGCGTTGCTTTCATCCAGAATGAGACCCAACACCGCATCGGCGGGTGCGGCGTACCGATGCCGCAGACCGAATGGAAGCGCGATTCCGACGGCGAAATCCTTTTGAAGAATCCCGGCGTCTTCAAAGGGTATTTCCTTGACGAGAAGGCCTCGATCGCGTCGATCGAGCCGGGCGGATGGCTGCGCACCGGCGACATCGTCGAGGTCATCGACAATGGCGAGATCGCGGTGGTCGACCGCAAGAAGGCGATCATCATCACCGCCGGCGGCAAGAACATCGCGCCTTCCGAGATCGAGAACGCGCTGAAGGATTCCGAATTCATCAAGGAAGCGATCGTGGTCGGCGAAGCCCGGAAATATCTCGGCGCAATCATCCAGATCGACTACGACAATGTCGGACGTTGGGCGCGCGACCGCGCCCTCGCCTACACTGACTACAAATCGCTGTCGCAACTGCCCGAGGTGCGGGAGCTCGTGGAGCGGATCGTCAACGAGACCAACAAGCGCTTCGCCCGCGTCGAAAACATCCGCCGCTTCGCCATCCTGGAGAAGGAGCTCGACCACGACGACGGCGAATTGACCGCAACGCAGAAGGTTCGGCGCGCCATGATCGAGAAGAAATTCGCGCGCGAGCTGGCCATCATCTATCCGGCGGAGGGCTGATGCAGTACCTGATCCAGCTTCTGATCTCCGGCCTCGCCATCGGCGCCATCTATGGCCTGATCGCGATGGCTTTTGCGGTGATCTACAAGTCGACCGGACTCGTCAATTTCGCGCAGGGCGAGATGACGATGATCGTCGCCTATGTCGCCTGGACCATCTCGACCACGATCAGCGGCAACATCTTCGTGGTCGCATTCGGCGCGATCGTCGCGGCGGTCCTGCTCGGCCTCGTCATCGAGCGCGTGGTGATGCGGCCGATGCTCGGAGAGCCGGTGTTTTCGACCGTCATGGTGACGATCGGACTCGCCGTGATCCTGCGCTCGTCCATCAACTTCATCTGGGACGCCTATCCGCACGCGCTCGATCTCGGCGTCGGCCGCGACGTCGTCCGCGTCGGTTCCATCGGCGTGCGCACCGGACAGATCGCCGTGATCACGACCTTGCTGCTCTTGCTCGTCGGCATCTGGGCCTTCTTCCGCTACTCCAAGTTCGGCGTCGCGATGCGGGCGGTGGCCGCCGATGACCGGACCGCACTCCTGATGGGCATCAGTGCGCCGCGCGTCCATGGCTTTGCCTGGGCAGCCTCGTCGGCGATCGCTGGCATCGCGGGCGTTTTCTTTGCACTGTCCTACGATCTGTCGCCCGTGATGTTCCAGCTCGGACTGAAGGCGTTCCCGGCCACCATCCTCGGCGGTCTCGATGCGGTGCTCGGCTCCGGCCTCGGCGGCCTGTTGATCGGCATCACCGAGAACCTCGCCGGCGGCTATGTCGGCTCCGGCATGAAGGAGGTAGCGGGCTTTCTCATGATCATCGTCGTGCTGATGATCCGGCCGTTCGGGATCTTTGGCGAACGCGACATCGAGAGGGTCTGATGCGTACCGGCGATTTCAAGGAAACATATGGCGAGCTCGTCGCGCTGACTGATTCACCGCCGGTGTGGCTGTGGTCGGCCGTGCTGCTGCTCGCACTCATCCTCGCGCCCTATATCCTCAACTCGTACGCGCTATCCTTCATGATCATGATCCTGATCACCGTGGTCGGTGCGCTCGGCCTCAACATTCTGACGGGCTATACCGGACTGATCTCACTAGGCCATGTCGGCTTCCTCGTTACCGGCGCCTACGCGTATGCCATCGCCGTTTCAAAATATGGCCTGCCTCCCGTCGCGGGCTTCGTCGCGGCGGGGGTCGTTCCGGCTGTGGCAAGCCTGATCGTCGGTACTCCCTCGTTGCGGCTGAAGGGGCTGTATCTGGCGATCACGACGCTCGCATTTTCCTTCATCATCAACACGCTGATCCTTGAGGCACGCTGGCTCACCAACGGCGCGCGCGGCATTGCGGTGCAGCGCCCCATACTGTTCGGTGTCAGCTTCGACAGCGATGCAGCCTTCACCTATCTTTGCCTCGGCTTTGCTCTTGCCGCGCTGCTCGCCACGCTTAATATCCGGCGCAGCCGTGTCGGGCGGGCCTTTGTCGCGATCCGCGACAACGACACCGCCGCACGGGTCATGGGCATCAACCTGCATGCCTACAAGCTGATCGCCTTCGCCACCTCGGCCTTCGTCACCGGGCTCGCCGGCGCGCTCTACGGCATCTATCTGTCCTTCGTTAGCGTCGAGGGCTTCCCGTTCCTCCTGAGCATCGAGGCGCTTGCGATCCTGATCGTAGGCGGGCTTGGCTCCGCGCTAGGCGCCGTGCTCGGCACCGTCCTCATCGTGCTTTTGCCTGAGGTCACGCGGCTGCTGTTCAACCTGTTCAGTGCGCAGATGGACGCCATGTTCACGACCGGCGCGCAGGAGCTGAAGAGCATGCTCTACGGCCTCGTCATCATCCTGTTCCTGCGCTTTCAGCCGCGCGGCCTGGTCGGTGCCTGGCACGACATCAGGCGGTTCTGGGTGCACTGGCCGCTGCGCTACTGAGACAACGAAGCAATCAACGAGGGAGGAGACCATGATCAACAGATTTGCGGCAGCGTTGCTGCTGGCGACCGCCAGCCACGCCGGAGCCGTCGGGACCGCTGCGGCCGAGCCTGGCATCACCGAGACCGAAATCCTGATCGGCGACGTCGAGCCCTTGACTGGGCCGCCTGCGCTGCTCGGGGTCGCAGCCTCGATCGGGCACAAGATCGCGATCGCGGAGGCCAACGCCGCAGGGGGCATCAACGGCCGCAAGATCAGATATGTTCTCGAGGATGACGGTTACGTCACCGCGCGCACCATCCAGGGCGCGCGCAAGATCGTCGACGTCGACAAGGTGTTCGCGATGGTCGGCCTGTCCGGATCCGGCCAATCCATCGCGGCGATGCCGGTGCTGGAGAAGGCGGGCATCCCCACGGTGATCGATGTGGCGCCGGTGAAGCCCCTCTGGGAGCCGCCGCGTAAGAACGTGTTTATCGTCGGGCAGTCGTACGAGGAAGGCATCAAGCACCTTGTCGCCTTCCTCGCTGACAAGAACCCGGGCAAGAAATGGGGCCTGATTACTCAGGACGACGATTACGGCATCGCCGTGCATGACGGGTTCGATTCCATGGTGAAGCCCAAGAAGTTGAGCGTTGTCTACAGCGGCAGCTACAAGAAGGGCCAGCAGGACTTCTCGTCCGAGATGCTCCAGCTTAAGGACGCCGGCGTCGAAGTATTCCTGGCCGGCGGCATCATTGCGGAAAACGTTGCGATGATGAAGGAGCTGGAGAAGCTCAACGTCAAGCCGGTCACCGGCATCTTCTGGCCGGGCCGCATCGAGCCTGTGCTGAAGCTGATTGGGCCGGCCGGCGACGGCATCTACGCGGTCGACTATGTCGAACCATTCGCGGGCGAAGCCGGCAAGGCTTTCCTCGAGAAAGCCAAGGCGCTGGTGTCTGAGGCGGAGTTCAAGGGCATCAACCGGTACACCATGGCGGGCTACGCCGCGGCCAAGGTCCTGATCGCCGCCATCGGACGCTGCGGCAAGGACCCGACCTGGGCCTGCACCATCGCCGAGTTGGAGAAGACCTCGAACGTCGAAACCGGCGTGATGGCTCCGATCAGCTTCGGTTCCGGCGTCCGCTTCTCCAACCAAAAACTGAAGATCATGCAGGCGGATTTCTCCACCCTCAGCTTCAAGCCGGTCGACTAATCTGGCTTCGCCGACGGGTGCGCTTCAATTAGCTCTCCGACTTGCGCACGCGGGGCTTTCATCAAGGATGCTCAGGATTAAGCTCAAACGTAGATATCGCTGAGGCCGCTAGTTTGCTTCAGCGAAACCCTTCTATATCGTCAGACCGCCAGGGGCATGACCGAGCAGTCGGTACGTGAGCTTTGGTCCATATGCGAGACGCGCTTGGTAGACCTACTAAGCCGCCTGGATTTTGACGAGGAAACCATCGACGTTAGTGCGCAAAGTCTCAGTCTGGGTGCCGAGTTGCCGAGTGAGAGTGAGAACTCGGCCAGCGGCGGCGCCGGTTTTGCCGGCTGCTTGGGCGACCTCGGCCATGGTGTCGGACATCTGGCTCGCGCTGGTGGCCGTCGCAGTCACGTTCGTCGCGATTTCTTGCGCTGCTGATCCTTGCTGCTTGACTGCAGACGAAATGGTCATCGCAATCTCGTTCATCGCACCAATTGTGTCACCGATGTTCTTGATTGCTTCGACGACTTGGCTCGTCGCCGCCTGCATTGTGGCAACCTGCGCCGAAATATCTTCAGTAGCCTTGCCGGTTTGGGCGGCGAGGGATTTGACTTCGCTTGCGACCACCGCAAATCCCTTGCCAGCCTCGCCGGCGCGCGCTGCCTCGATCGTCGCATTCAACGCTAGGAGGTTGGTTTGGCTTGCAATGTCGCTGATGAGTTCGACCACGTCACCGATTTTCTGCGCGGCGGCTATTAGGCCTTGCACCCTCGTATTGGTCCTGTCCGCCTCGTCGACTGCCTGGCTTGCGATCCGGGTCGATTGCGTGGCCTGATGGCCGATCTCGGAGATAGACGCGAAAAGCTCCTCGGTTGCGGCTGCCACAGTCTGAACGTTACGGGACGCTTGCCCAACCGCTGTGGAAACCGTTGTCGCATGCGTTGACGTCAGTTCGGCCGTCGTTGACATCCCTTCTGAGTTTGTGCGCATCTCGACTGTCGCTGAGGCCAACGCTTCCACTTGGGTTCCAATCGACGTTTGGAAGTCTTGGGCAAGTTTTCGCATCTGCTCCCGCGCCTGATCTGCACGTTGGACGCGCTTTGTCGAGTCCAGAATGTACGAGATAAGGACACTGCCAGCGCTCGACTTCTGCGGTACCCAATGTGCATCGACATAGATGATCTCGTTTGTGTCGAGAAGACGCCCCTTCAATGCTTCGCGGGAGTATATCTCGCCCTGGTTAAGCATAGTCGCGGCATCCTTCAGGTAATCGGCCACGGTGCGACCGTCCGCTTGCGGCTCCGTAGCGATCTTGATTGGCCCGGCTTCCAAGACGTGCTTCTGGTCTTTGGCGCCGAGAATGCGGACGGCAGCGTTATTGCAGTGAACGTAACTTCCGTCTTTCTTAATCAGTATCCCTACGGGGCTTGACTCGTATGCTTCGCGCCAGATCTCGACTAGAGCAGGATCATGTCTCATCGGCCGACGTCGGTACATCTGAAAGATGGCGATCGCGAGCAGCGGGCAAGGCAGCAATGGAATCGCAAGTTCGAACACGCTCATCATAGGCTTCTTTCCAGGGATGAAATAAAGGTCGGCCAGCATGTCAGAAGATCGTATTAGCTGCGTTGCCGACTCTCACAATGGTTCAAAGAAGGGCTGTGCTGGGTTGCAAAGAGGCGGTTGCTGTACGCTCTTACGTCACTTTCATAGAGCATCACGTTCGTGTTTCTTTTGCCTTAACCGTCAGACAGTTCGGAGATCGCTGATGACGAACTATTTGAGCAGAATGAGATCGCGCGGAGCTGTCCTAGCTTTGCGAACACCTGACCCAAGGCGCGACGACCCATTGCTGAAGAATAAGCCTGAATTAGGCAGTGCTTCGTAAGTTCTGGCCAAATCAACCTAGGAGCCAGCATCTGTTGCTCTAGCCAGAAAGAGATCAAGCAGGCCGACTGTTCTATCCTCAACTCAGCTTCAAACCGGTCGACGACGCGGGGGTCTCCATTATCTTCCCCGGAATTGAGGGCGACGCTTGGCGGCAAAGCTAGCTATTCCCTCCTGCGCGTCGTCCGTTCCGGCGGCTCGAACAATCGAGTCATTCTCGGCCAGAAGCTGCTCAGTAAGGCTGGTCTCGAATGACTGACGCAGCATGCGGCGCATAGCGCCGTATGCGCGCGTAGGCCCCGACGCTAGCTTGGCAGCGATGCCGGCGGCCTCCGCCTCGACGACGTCATCGGGAACGAGACGCGAGACCAGCCCGTAGTCGAGAGCGTCCTGCGCGCTCAAGCGGCTATTGAGAAGGAACAGTTCCTGCGCGCGCCTCAGCCCAACCATCCGTGGAAGAAACCAAGTATTGCCGCCATCCGATGTTAGGCCCAGCCCACCGTAGCCGAGGACGAACCGCGCATCGGCCGCAGCGACGGCGATGTCTGCGGCATAGAGAAGACCGAGACCGCCGCCGGCTGCAGCGCCGCGAACCGCGGCGACAATCGGAGCATCTATGCCCGTCAGCCGCTCGATCGCCAAATGATAGGCGTCGATCATGCGACGAAGCTTATGCGGCAGCTGCTCGGGAGCTGTCCCTGCGAACAGGCTGACGTCGCCGCCCATAGTAAAGTTGGGCCCATTGGCGCAGATCAGGACCGCACGAACGCCGGACGTTTCGACCAGTTGCGAAACGGCCTCTCCCAGATCCTTGGCCATCTCCTCATTGATAGCGTTGCTCTGTTCGGGACGGTTGAGACGTAGGGTCGCGACGCCATCGGCAAAATCGAGCAGGACCGTTCGCGCTGGGCTCGCAGCATCACGCCAGCGGGCAGTATCGGTATATTGCTCCAGGGAGCGGATCCGTCCATCCTCGAATGTCAGAAAATGAGCGAAGGCTGCATTGAGGGGCGCACCACCCTGCTTGCCTTGGCCGCGGTAGCGTCCCGTGACCAGCAGGTGATCATTCCCAATCTCGAGAAAGCGCTCGGCCTCCGCGCGGGCGGCGAAATGCCGGGCGATCCCTCCCCAACCATTACGTCGCATGGCAGCCGGTCCATCGTGCTGTCCGCCGATACCGAACGGCATACCTTCAGCGATATGTCCGACGAAATCGGGATGGAGCAGGGCATCAAGCTGATGCCGATCACCGGCAGCCAAGGCGGTGTAGAGAGACCGTGCCAGATCCGAGATTGATCGCGCTTGCATCCGATATTTCCCCTTCCATGAACACCGCGGTGTGACTACTCTCGGCCGTGAAGATCCGAGCTTCCGCCCCCGCGGGCGTCCTCGGCCGGTGGTCCGGCTCATTTCATGAGCCTCTGATTGGGCTAGGCGAGCGCTCGCGTTCTGAAGTCGACACCTGCCGCGGTAAATTCGACCTTCAATCGTTCGACAAGCTCAGCGACCGGCGGCGCGTCAACGATCTGACCGATACCCTGCCCGGAGCCCCAGATATCGCGCCAGGCTTTCGCCTTCGTATTGCCGCCCGAACCGAAGTTCATCTTGCTCTTGTCCGCCACCGGAAGATTAGCCGGATCGAGACCCGCAGCGGCAATCGAAGGACTGAGATAATTTCCATGCACACCGGTAAAGAGATTGGAATAGACAATGTCGTGAGCCGCGTGATCGATCAGGGCCTGCTTGTAGCCGGGCTCAGCGTTTGCCTCCTCAGTTGCGATAAAGCGCGTGCCTATGTACGCAAGATCAGCTCCCAGAGCGATCGCAGACGCAATGCCCCATCCATCGGCGATCGCGCCGGACAGTAGTACGGTCCCTCTGAACCACTGTTTTACCTCGCGGACGAGCGCGAACGGCGACAACGTCCCGGCATGCCCGCCAGCGCCGGCACAAACCAGAATGAGACCGTCGACGCCCTGTTCGGCTGCCTTGCGCGCGTGCTTGACGTTGATGACATCGTGAAACACCAAGCCACCATAAGAGTGAGCTGCCTCTACGATTTCCGAAGGCGGGCGAAGCGACGTGATGATGATCGGGACCTTGTGCTTCACGCAGGTCTCCATATCCTTCATCAGCCGGTCGTTGGACGAATGGCAAATCTGATTGACGGCATAAGGCGCGATCTTTTTCTCCGGATGCAGTGCTTTGTGCTCACCGAGTTCCCCTGCAATCCTCGTCAACCATTCGTCCAGCTTCTCGACCGGGCGAGCGTTTAGCGCCGGAAATGAGCCGATGATGCCCGCTTTGCACTGGGCGATCACGAGTTCGGGACCCGAGACGATGAAAAGTGGCGAGCCCAAAACAGGAAGTTCGAGGGTATTTCCGAGCCAATTAGGAAGAGACATCTTGTTTTCCATCTAGACGAGAGCGAAGCGCGATTCGACGGCGGCGTTCTGATTTCTTCCCGGAGGTTAATGACCGGAAGGCAATGCGCGAATTTCCTTCTTGAGTTCAAGCCGTGAAAGCTTTCCCACAACAGTCTTTGGAAGCCGAGTTCGAATCTCGAGCAGACGCGGCATTTCCATCGGCGATAGCTTATCCTTCAGATGAACTTGAAGTTGGTCCAATGAAAGTTCATGGCCGTCGCGAAGTACGACAAATGCCTTGATATTCTCGCCGCGATAGGGGTCGGGAACACCAATGACGATGACTTCAGCGACCGCAGGATGAGAGTAGACCGCGCTCTCGACGTTCGTTGGATAAACGTTGTACCCGCTAGCGATGATCATGTCCTTCAAGCGATCCACGATAAACAAGTATCCCCTTTCATCCAGATAGCCAATGTCCCCCGTTCTGAAGAAGCCATCGACCATCGAGTCTTTCGTTTCCTCTTCTCGCTTCCAATATCCTTTCATCACCTGTGGCCCCGCAACGAGGATCTCGCCCGACTGCCCTCCAGGCATTTGCCTCGTCGGATCGCCGGTGTCGCGGATCTCGACAATCGTGCCCGGGACGGGCAACCCGACCGCGTGAAGTGGTTCATCGGGTTTAGCCGGCATGATGGCGACCACCGGCGACATCTCGGTGGCACCATAGACTTGCTGAACCCGGATGCCGGTTGCGCGTTCGAAATCCTGCATCACATCTGGAGGCAACGGCGCACCGCCGCAAAGTACTGCTTTGACGCCAGCCCAATCACTGGGGGTCGTCGACTTGGTCATGAGCAGTGCGATAAAGATAGTTGGGACGCCGCCGAAGAAGGTCGGGCGGCGGCTGCGCAGGATCTCCAGAGCGTCCTCCGGCAGGAATCTCGGCACAACGACGAGTTCGGCGGCGATCATGACCGAAAGGATCAGGCAAAAAGTCATGCCGCTGATGTGGGAGAATGGTAGTGGGATGAGGACCCGCTCCGATCCTTCCTGCAGAGATGAAAACCAGATGCGGGCCTGACGAGCATTCGTTGTCATGTTGGCGTGCGTCAGCATCGCCCCCTTCGGGAGCCCGGTGGTTCCGCCGGTATACTGGAGCCTGCCAACGTGCCAGTCGGTTCTATCGGAGGGGCAGTGAATTTACCGTCGTTGTTGAGCAATTCGCTGAACGGCAGAACGCCCACGGGACTCGACAGCGAGCCCTTCGTGGCGAAGCGAAGCTCCGCGACACCCGGCGAGACCGTGACAATTTGCGCCAGCGTTCCTCTTTCAAGAGACGGCATCAGTTTCGCCAGGCTCTCGGGGTCATCCAGCGCCAGGATGACTTTGGCGCCGCTATCACCAAGCATGTACTCGATGGTCGTGATCGAATACAGGGCATTGATGCTGACGACCGCCGCGCCAACCGAAAGTGCACCGTAGAACCAGATTGGAACAGCCGGATGGTTGGGCATCATGATGGCGACTCTGTCGCCTGGTGCCACACCTAGACGCTGCAAGCATTTCGCGACGCGCGAGACGAGCGAATACATCTCGGTGTATGTAAAGTGATGATCATCAAGTGACAGGGCCGGTCTATCGCCGTGGCGCTTCACCACTCCTTCGAGAAGCGCAGGCAACGATTGTGGCGAGACATCGCCAAGGTCGTGCGGAATGGCTGGCGGATACTCGCTTAGCCACGGATGGGATCGGAAACTACGGTTGTTTGACACTGCGGATCGTCCTTCTTGATTGTTTCCTCATATCGGCGTCATCGTAACGCTCTCGTATCGCGTCGACTAAATGCAGCGAATTTGGCTCCGCGGACCAGGTCTTGACCTCGCGAGGGCACATTTCTGTCATAAGAGCTTGGCGACCTCATCAAGCATGACGGCCGCGGCGCCGCCGCCCAACGAGAACGGCCGGGTGTCTCGCCAAATTCTCTCGATCTCCATGCCGCGCATGTAACCAGACGCGCCGTGCATTTGGACGCACCCGTCCACCAGTCGCTTCATTAACTGAGGTACCGTCGCTTTCATCATTGACGTCTCAAGCCGGGTGCTCTCGCCGCGGCTCTTCTTCGCCGCGGCGTGATAGATGAGAAGCTTCGCGGCCGCCAGATCGCTGGCATAGCCGGCCATCTCGTGCCGTATCGACTGAAGATCCCAGAGCGTGCGCCCATAGGCGGGACGGTTCTTGACGTACTGAAGCGTAATTTCGAGCGCCCGCTCCATCATGCCGATACACTGCGAGCACATGCTCATCCGCTCGCGCTCCAATCGCTGCATGAGCACATAAAATCCTCGCCCCTCTTCACCGAGAAGGTTTCCGGACGGCACTCTAAAATTCTCAAAGAACACCTCGCTCATGTCGGATGAACACCATCCGGTTTTGTTGAAGTTCGACCCAACCGAGATTCCCTGGCTCCCTTTCTCAACGACGAACAGTGAGAACCCCTTCGCACCTCTTGCGGCCGGATCGGTACGCGCAACCGTGATGAAGAGATCCGCGGAGACCGCGTTCGTGATGAACGTCTTCTGGCCATTCAAAAGCCACCCGTCCCCGTCCCGAACTGCAGTCGTTTTCATGCGGGTGAGGTCGGACCCACCTCCCGGCTCCGTCACCGCGAAACCCAGGATCCGCCTTCCAGCGGCCACGTCGGGAACGAAGCGCCGTTGCTGTTCGCGCGTGCCAGCCCCAACCACGACCGGGAGTGCCATGTCGGCATGGTCTGCGATCGACGCAGCTACTCCTCCAAAACCTGAGCGTCCGAGCTCCTCGCCGAAGATAACTGTGCCGAGCGCATCGAAATCGGCCCCCGAGTTCGGTCGGCACCGCAAGACCAAGAAACCCAAGAGCCCCCATTTGCTCGTACACATGGCGCGGCACCGACCCGGCCGCTTCCCACGGCTCGGCATGCGGAACGATTTCGTTGACCACAAACTTGCGGAGCTCCGCTCTGAATTGGCGGTGGACATCGCTTAGATACTCTGCGTCAAGATCCAGCATCGAACTGTCTTTCTGATAGGGGAAGTGCTGACGTGGCTTTCATCCAGACCGAGTGACACGCGGCGTTCACCTCGATCCAATGGCCAAACCGACATCCGCTCTGCGCCTCGATCATGTCCGCAGACTGCTATCGATACGACGTCTAGTTCACTTGACGCGGCGCGCCTTTCCAGAACCCTGCCCGCAACTCGTGCTTCAGGATCTTTCCGGCTGCCGACAACGGAAGGGCATCGCGAAACTCGACGCTACGCGGGCACTTATAGTTTGCGATCAGTGTCTTGCAGTGCGCAATCAGCGTGTCTGCGTCGAGTTCAACCCCGGGCTTGCGGACGACGACCGCGTGAACGCTCTCCCCCCAACGCTCATTGGGAATCCCGATGACCGCACATTGAGAAACTGTCGGATGTTTCATCAACGCGTTTTCGACTTCGGCGGAGTAGACATTTTCACCTCCGCTAACGATCATGTCCTTGAGCCGATCGACGATGTAAATGAAGCCATCGTCGTCCATGTATGCCATGTCCTTGGAATACACCCAGCCGTTGCGCAAGGTCTCAGCTGTCTCCTCCGGACGGTTCCAGTAGCCAAGCATGACCGCTCCGCCACGTATAGCGATCTCGCCCACCTGGCCTCGGCATACCTCATTGCCGGCGCTGTCTACAATTTTAGCTTCTGCCAAAAGTCCGGCGCGGCCCGCAGACTTGAGCTTTCCCGCGCGGCGGCCTTCGGCCGTATGGTATGCGGGAGGAAGGAACACCACTCCGCCGCTCAGTTCCGTCATGCCGTAACCTTGCGTGAAGTGAATGTTCGGAAGAGATGCGACGGCGCGATCCAGAAGCGTCTCCGATATAGGCGCGGCGCCGTACACGACCCACTCGAGGCTGCTCAGGTCGAAGTTGTGAAACTCCGGATGGTCGAGAATCATTTGCACCATCGTCGGTACGATGAGCGTATCATTGACGCGTTCTCGCTCAATGAGCACCATTGCCTCACGTGGATCGAAGGACGGCAGGAAAACATGCGTGCCCCCGACGGCCAGGGCGGACCACATACCGAGCCCTCCGGCCAGATGAAATAGCGGAGCTGCGTGCAGGGAGACGGCCCCAGGACCGCTGCCAGCCATAATGCGGCCCGCTGCAGAAGCGTTGAGGGTGTTCTGGGTGACCATGACCCCCTTAGGAAAGCCTGTCGTTCCGCCAGTATAGAAAATGCCGGCGAGCTGATCGCCGTCGTCGTCGCTGGTCGTCTGGGGGATTGCTGCGGAGTTCGCGATTAACGCTTCATAGGAGATCATTCGGGACGGCACCGCCTCGTCGCCAGCATAGATCAAAGTGCGGAGGAGATCGGGTGCGACAGCCCGCAGGCGATCTCCCATTTCGCGGAACGTATCATCGACGAGCAGAACGGTGGTTTCGCAATCTTCCAGAGAGAATAGAATTTCCTTTTCGCTCCAGCGCGTGTTGACGGGATTGGCGACTGCGCCGATCCGGAATACCGCAAGGAAGTATTCGAGATATCGATCGCAATTCAGGGCCAGCAGACCGACGCGATCGCCTTTCTCGATGCCGAGCGAACGAAGTCCGCTCGCGAGGCGCGCAACGCGCTCGCCTAGCTCGGCGTAGGTTCGCTTTCGGTTACCGAAAACCGTGGCGATCCGGTTCGGTGAATGGCGAATAGCACGCGACAAATGCTGCGTAAGATACGCTGGCATGGTTTCCCCTCTCAGAGTTGTGCAGCGTTTCTTCAGAGCCGCTTAGCAATTTCGTCGAGCATGACCTCGGTCGCCCCACCGCCTATGGTCATGAGACGCGCGTCCCGCCCAAGGCGCTCGATCGCCGTTCCATGCATGTATCCATAACCGCCGTGAAACTGCAGACAATCACGGACGATGTCCTGCAACGTTTCGCCCGCAAGCGCCTTGACCATCGAGACTTCGCTGACCACGTCGTCGCCGCGAGCACTCTTGATCGCGGTGGCGTACACGAGCGCCTGAACAGCTCGCATCCGCGCGTAAAGAAATGCAATTCGTTGGCGGATGGCCTGCTTGTCCCACAAGCGTCCACCGAAGGCCCGACGCGCCTTAAGATACTCGACTGTGATCTCCAGGGACTGCAAACCCATGCCAAGGCTCATCGCCCCCAGGATAAGGCGCTCGTTCTGAAAATTCTCCATGATGCCGTAGAAGCCGCGGTTTTCCTCGCCAATCAGCGCGCTGGCGGGCAACCTGGCATCATCGAAAACGAGGTCAGCAATATCGGACGACAGCATGCCGTGCTTGCGTGCCATCGGGCGCACAGTAACTCCTGGCGTGTTGCGCTCCACGAGGAACAGCGATAGCCCCCGACTAGGTTTCGCGGTTGCGTCGGTCCGAGCCGCTACGATGAAAATGTCGCCGTTCAAGGCGTTGGTGACATAGGTTTTCGTCCCATTCAGCACCCAGTTGTCTGCGCGCCGCGCAGCGCGGGTCGCGAGGCCAGCCACGTCTGAACCGGCTTCCGGCTCGGTGACCGCGATCGCGCAGATCAAGTCACCTCGGATCACGGCCGGGAGATAGCGCTCCTTCTGCTCCTTACTGCCTCGGCCACTAATGTGGGTCGATGACATGTCGGTATGGACCAGCACCGCCTCGGGCAGACCGCTGAACGTGCAGCGTGAAATCTCTTCCGCGAACGCCACCGAAGCCACCGGGCCGAGATCGGCGCCCCCGAATTCAAGGGGATGGCAGAGGCCTAGGAGCCCGAACGACCCAAGACGCTGAAATTCGCCACGACCGATGCTGCCGTCACGCTCCCAAAGATCCCCTTGCGCGAGCACAACGTCGCGGACGTAGGCTCGCGTCTTCGCACGAACTTCAACGACCCGCGGGTCATCAAATGATTGAACGGCTTGCGGATGGCGCATGTTATTGGCGGGCCGCCAGGCCACGGTGAGGGTCAACGGGAGACGTGACTGCCGTTACCGTCGCAGGGGTTGCCTCCTCGAAGCGAGGCGGTCTTCCCTCGCGATCTGCATGGACCGTTTCCATCTGGTTTCGGCTACCCACCAGGACCTGCTGCTCGATGCACTCGTCGATTAGGCCAGCCTCCGGGCTTACGACCACGGCTCTGTTGAATAGCCGCTTCAGCGCACGAACGGCGTGCGGGCTCCGGTCGGCAATCTGGCGCGCGGTCGAGAAAGCCATCGACCGCGGATCATCCGCGAGCCGCGTCGCGAATCCGTAAGCGAGCGCTTCCGTTCCGGAGAATTCACATCCCGTATAAGCCAATTCGCGAACTATATCCTCACGCGCCAAATGACGCATGAGCTGGGTTGCCCCCATATCCGGGATCAGACCCCAGCGGACCTCCATGACCCCAAGTCTCGCATTTGGCGTCAAATAGCGGATGTCGGCTCCCAGTGCCAATTCGAAGCCACCGCCAAGCGCAAATCCGTGAACGGCCGCAATCACGGGAGCTGGGATTTCGCGCCAAATCCATGCCGCATATTGGAATCGATTGCATATTCCGTGGGTGCGGGACGCGAGGTGGCCGACACCCGCGATCTTTCCGGATTGCATCTCCGCCAATACGCGCATGTCGATGCCTGCGCAGAAGCCCGGCCCCTCCCCGGACAGCACTACGGCGCGCACTCCGTGCGCCCCCTTCAATGTCTCTCCAGCCTCGATCAGCGCATCGAACATTGCACCATCCAGCGCGTTGCGCTTCTCGCTTCGGGACAGCCGCACCTCCGCGATCCCAGCATTGATTTCGATGCGAACTCGTTCACTCATGGCAACCCCTCAAGATTGCAAAACGATGTCATAACTCTCTTTGCGGGTTATCACGCACGAGGGCTCTGAGCGTCGATTAGCAGACCGACGCGTCGGTCGATTAATGGGAAATACTTGATCTATAGGGATGTGTCAACTTAAAGTCTGCTCGATCAGAATTGAACCCGCAAGATTGGCCTCACGCCGAAGCATCGCGATAAGCCGGTTACGCGCCCAATAGTTCAGCGTTGCCCAGGCGATGGTTTTGTCCGACGGAACGTCATCGATCTGCCGCGCACTACCACCCTGGACCGCAAGCGGCTTGCGACCGCGCAGCGGGCGGTCGCCAGGCGGCAGAAGGGCTCGCGCAACCGCGAAAAGGCGAAACGCAGAGTGGCCAGGCTGCAGGCCAGATACGCCAGTCGCAGGAGGGACGCGGCGCACAAGGCAACCACGACCATTGCCAAGAACCACGGAGTGGTCGCCATCGAGGACCTGAAGGTAAAGCAGATGACCAGGACCGGACGCGGCACGGTCGAAGCGCCAGGGGCGCTGGTCCAGAAGTGGGCGAACGAGAACCGGTGGGGGTCTCGCCCCGAACGATCAGGACCTTGCTGGAGTACAAGGCGATCTGGTATGGCTCCCGGATCATTGTCGTCGATCCGGCACACACGTCGCAAACTTGCAGCGCCTGCGGCGCCGTCGATGCAGCGAGCCGCATAGCCGGTCCCGCTTCGTCTGCACCAGTTGCGGGACGATGTTCGATGCCGACGTGAACGCGGCGAAGAACATCCTCTCCATCGGCATCACCCCAACCGGAGGACCTTCGGGGATGGCCTGTGAATCGAGCCGGACTGCCGGCCGGAAGCAGGAAGAAGACGCCCGCGAGGGCGGAAGCTCAGCCTTCAGGGCCGAGAGTAGTCACCAGCGCACTCGGCGCAACCAAGGCCAGGGATGTTTCTGCGGAACACGAAAATTATGCGAAGCCCAAGGGCAGACGACTACGCCGAAAAGGTGAACTCGATCCTGGAAGCGGGAGCGGCGCGGTTTGCGGAGTTCGGGTATCCTTCCGTTAAGATGGAGGATATCTCCAACGCATGCAGGATAAAGAAGTCGACTCTTTATCACTACTTCCCGACGAAGGACGATCTGCTCTACGCGATCATCGACGAGCACATGGATAATGTACTGAACGGCGTTGAGGAAGTCGTCGGCCGGACCGGCAAGCCGGAAGATACGTTTCTGCAACTTCTGGAAGTCTACACTGTAAAATCATCGGAATCCCGCCGCAGACACATCGTCTCGATCAACGATCTCAAATTCCTCCCCCCAAAATATCAACGCGGACTACTTGAGCGTCAGAAGCGCGTCGTGACTTGCATCGCGAGTGCACTGCATCGCCTTAATACTGCTTATCCGCGCGAGCTGCTTAAATTCTACGCGATGCTATTAATCGGAATGCTAAACTGGACGGACGTCTGGTACAGATCGTCGGGCCCCGTCATTCCGGCGGAACTGTGCGAAAGAGTCGCGAGGCTCTTCATCACCGAATTTCGGCTTCACCAATCGGACGGCGACCGCGCAGGACTGACCCGATTCTTGATGGCCGCTTCTGCCGAAGAGGCCACCGTTACGCTCTCTTTCGGTCAGATCTCAATGTTGATCAGCGAACCATTGCCGGAAGCCGCTGTAAGTTCGCCTTTTTGGTGGACAGACGAACGACTGAACGGAAGCTGCTCGCTGGTTGAATGCTGGCGCAGCGCAGGCTTCGAAATCGACATGGTCCACCCTGATTCGAAGAGCGGCGGTGTGCGTTTCCGGCGAAAGGCGGCACTGAATGCGCATGGCCGCTGATCATCCGGAGCCACTCTGGGGACGACGAAACCGCTGCTGAGATAGATCGAACTGGAGTTCCGATCGATACAATTCCTTTATAGGCTCAAGGCTGTACGCACGCGCCCGTGGCGAAGATCAGATTAGAAAGGAGATCGTGTAAATTGGCTTGTTGTTGTTGACGAGCACTACCTTCTTGTAGGCCATCTTCAGTTCGTCTTGCACTCTACGCAGCTGATAAACGCATCGAGCCGCCCACATTGTGTCGCCGCGGAGGTTCGTTTCGAATATCTGCGAATTGCAGGCAACGCCGATATCCGGCCCATTCGAATGCAGTAACTCAACATTTCCGATTATGCGCGCCAGTTGCGAGGGGGGCGTCTGGGAATGACGTCGGCCCGTCTTGAGCTGGCGTATACGTAATGCGATGCGGGAACGATTGTCGTAAATCAGCGACATCTGCTGTTCCGGATCGGTGTCGGTACCGTTCGCCGGAACCCAGTATACTCCGTCATCGGTCCATAGAGCCTCCCATTCATCGTAATCGTGCGCGTCCTGGAAACGGGCTTCTCGATAGAGGAACTGGGTAACCTGGCGGTACAAATCGTGGTCGGGGTTCGCCGCATAGGCCAATCCCTTCCCCGTCCACTCCTTCAATATATCAGGTTGGACGGCAGCTTCGGCTTTTGCGTTCATTTTAGTGCGCTTCCATCAGAGAACGATAATGCTTCCAGATTTCCCGCGATGGCAAGTCATCGGTGGAATGGCCTACTAACAGGCCGTCTTCATCACGTCGCTCACGGTGCTCGCCTCGCTTCAAATAGAGGTATTCGGGGGACCTGATTTCGAGGCCGCGTTGATTGCGCTCGTACATCTCCGTGTCGTCCGCCAGCAGGAAGCCAGCCGGACCGACAGAGCCCATGGTTTGCTGTCGGAGCCGACGATTGATCTCAGGCGAATCCTTGAACTGAATCGCGGTCACGTGCTGGATCGACTCGGTCGCAGAGACCGGCTGGATCACAAAGATTTGGATCTCAGCGATGAACAGGTTGGGAAAGATCATGACGTGCGGCATTCCGTCGATCATGATCTGACGCGCCCGTTGCTCGCCGTAGGTCGAGTTCATTTGCGCCACGTAATCCGGCAGCTTTTCGGCCGTAGTTCCGAACCAGCTCATTGGCTCGTTGCGGCGACGAAACTCGGGCCGAGGATCGACCTCCGTATGACCGTTGCCAAAGCTACGCGTAACTGCGACAGCGTCGGCGCCATACAGTGATCCGATTGCACTGTCGGAAACCGAGAAAATTGACGAGTGTACGAAGGCCGGATGGTAACCGTCGCATTCGTTCTCAAGGATGAATTTCCAGTTCGCCCGGGTTCGGTGGCGCAAAAAGCCGGCGCTCAGGTTGAGTTCGCCGGTGGGCGAATTATCGCAGGCTTGATCGAGCGTTCGAACTGCTCCGCCTAGATGCTCGCCAAGCGTCGGCCCATCGAGTGCCATGGAGGCGAAGACGAACCCGCGATAGATTGCCACTCTCGGCACCTTGGAGAGGCCGAGCTTGGATTTGTCTGCGCCGTTGTAGCCCTCCGGAAATGCATAATTCATCAACGTCCCGTCGTTCGAGAACGTCCAAGAATGGTAGGGGCAAGTGAATGAGGTGCGATTGCCCTTCTCCTGCACACAGACGGCGTTGCCCCGATGCGGACAGCGATTGAGCAACAGGTCGATATCGCCTCTGCGGTTTCTCACCATCAAGACTGGCATCGGGCCGATCGACTTCGTTACGAAATCGTTCTTGTTGGGAACCTCGCTTTCGTGGCCAACATAGACCCACGTCCTGAACCAGATCTTCTCGACTTCCTCCTTGAAGATCATCTCGTCATGGTAGAGCGACCCGTGGACCATGCCGGGTTGGATGAGATCATCCCATTGCTTGCGATGGTTAGTCTCCATTCCGCGCTCCTCGTATTCCCTGGGTCAAAACTGCGAGACCCCTTTATAAAACCGGACAACCGGATTATAAAAAGGCCGACCCGGGTTGTCAATCCTGGGCGGTCCTTCCAGGACCTTTAATCAGCTAGGGGCCTGCGGGTTAGACCCCTAGCCTTCAGCCCTGCAATTCCAGTGGCTTAGGTTAAGGAGAAGCGTTTTGAGCCGGACGATAATCGTTGGCGCGGGCCAGGCCGGCTTCGCTGTCGCGGCGCGGTTGCGGAGCAAGGGCTACGAGGGCGAAATCGCCCTTATTGGGGATGAACCCGATCCGCCCTATCAACGACCACCGCTATCGAAGAAATACCTCATGGGCGAGATGTCGCGCGATCGGCTCTATTTCCGGCCCCCGAGCTTTTATTCGCAAAACGCGATCGACCTTCGGACGGGAGTGGTCGTGCGATCGATCGATCGTCGCGACCGATCCATCCACATTGACGGCGTGGCACTGCCCTACGAGACGCTTGTTATTGCGACGGGAGCGCGGCCGCGTCGGCTGCCCGCATCGATGGGAGGCGATCTTGGCAACGTGTATTATGTGCGTACGCTGACGGACATCGACTTGGCGGCCCCCCAATTTCGACCCGGTGCTAGGCTGTTGATCGTTGGTGGCGGATACATCGGCCTGGAAACGGCCGCAGTTGCCGCGAGCGCCGGGCTCGAAGTGACGGTGATCGAAGCGAGCCCTCGTATCCTCCAACGTGTTGCATCATCGGAAACGGCTGCGTTCCTGAGGCGGATTCACCGCGAACGAGGCGTTCGGCTGATCGAAGGAACAGGATTGAAGCGGCTCCTGGGCGATGACCGGGCGGGCGTTGCCGAAACTGACGACGGCCAGCGACTAGAAACCGATTTCGTCATCGTCGGGATCGGGGTCGTTCCGGAAACCCGCCTTGCCGTCGCGGCGGGACTGACGGTCGATAATGGAATTCAGGTTGACACCCAAGGCCGTACGTCCGACCCTTCGATTTTTGCCGCCGGCGACTGCGCCTCGTTTCCACACTGCGGCGAGTATCTTCGACTGGAGAGCGTTCCGCACGCAATCGATCAGGGAAATGCTGTCGCAGACGCCATCATGGGATCCTCGGCTTCCTACGCGGCAAGACCCTGGTTCTGGTCTGATCAGTACGATATCAAGCTGCAAATCGTAGGTTTGAATACCGGCTACGATCGCGTGATCGAGCGTGCCGGCGTGAGAGCAGGCACAGCATCATTCTGGTACTTTCGGGGACGGAAGTTACTCGCCGTCGACGCAGCCAATGATGCTCAGGCCTATGTTATGGGAAAGCGATGGATCGACGCAGGCCAATCGCCCGATCCGGATGACATCGCCGATCAATCGAGGCCACTGAAGGAGATCGCTGCACATTGAGCCCTACGGCAAGCTGCCGCAGTCTAGGACAGCGATCATGCGATCGTCGGCAACTGCAACACGTGGAACTGCCGCCCGATCACGCGTCCGGTAGGACTCAAATCAGACCCTAGCTCGCGTCATCGGCGACAAGGTTGGTGCGCGAGCGGCGTCCAGGCATGCGGAGTTGCTCCGGTTTTTCGGCGAGAAATCCACGGAGGTACAATCGCGAGATTAGCTCGCAAAGCTCGTCCGGTTTGATTTTCCCCGACGGCTTGTACCAAAGGTCCGTCCAGTTGAGCATGCCCACAAGCAGCAACGCATAAGGCCCGTACACTTCTTCGGGAAGCCCCGGATTCAGCTCTCGCAGTAGCGCTCTAATGGTGTCCGTGACCCTACGTTCGAGATTTAGAATCTGCTTCTGTTTCGATGCCGGCAAAAATTTCACGTCATTCATAGCGCTTACATGACGCTGACGCGACTGAGCGGATTTCGTTACGAAGACCTCGACAAAGCGATAAAACCGCTGCTTCGGTGAACTCGCCTCATCGAATGCAGCTTCGATTTCGGCCAATAGTCGCTCCAGATGCTCGCGCAGCAACGCCTGAAGCAGGTCGTCCTTGGTCGGGAAGTAGTGATACAACATCGACTTTGTTGCGCCACAAAGCTTCGCGACATCCTGCAACTTCGCACTGGGATATCCGACCTTGGCGAAGAGCGATGCCGCGCTGTCCAAGATCGATTGATACTTTGCACCGTAGTCGTCTGCACGCACCCGTGGCATTCTTGATGTTCCTGTTTCCGTTGCGCTCGCCGCTCCGCGATCGCTCTCGCCTATAGTGGTCCTTCTGCGTGCCTCCGGCTCGTCAGCGTGCAACTATATCACATGCCCCTCCCTACACGATGCCCCCAAAGACAGTCTGCAGCCATTCGACCGTCGGTCGAGAGCTTGGCGGAGGGGCCGCTCGAGCCGGGAACGGTACATCTCACCCGATTCTGCAATACGGCTCCATCGAAAACACGCATTGACATAGTCCGTCTCGTCGGTCTTACAATTCATTGCGAGATCAGGCGACCGGCCGACCGCCTTCGCCGTCGACGTATCGTCGTGACAATATTGGCTGAACGCTTGTTCCTTCTGAAGTCGGGACATCTCATTCAACCAGTTGTTTGAGCACGAAGGATCTCGGCTTCTATCCATCATTGGACCGGAATCGGTATGACGGTGCCTTGCACGTCCAGGACGCAATCGGCGGGTTAGACCGGGGGCCCGGCTGGGTCAAAAACAACGAAGAGCACAGCATGTCGATCGATGTCGTCAAGCCGGAAGCCAAACTGGCGTATCCGTTTCCCGAAGCGCCAAGTTCCGGACGGTTGATCGAGGTACGCCCTGGTCTCCTGTGGCTTCGGCTCCCCCTACCCTTCAAGCTCGACCATGTGAACATCTACCTGATCCAGGACGGCGATGGATGGGTTATTGTCGACACCGGCATATCGACGAACGAGGCAAGGGCTGTCTGGGACAGCTATTTCGCGGGCGCATTGGCCGGGCTGAAGATCACCAAAGTTCTCGTGACGCACTTCCATCCCGATCACATCGGACTTGCCGGGTGGCTTTGCGACCGGTTTCAGGCGCGATTGCTAACCAGCCTGTCCAGCTACATGAGTTGCCGGGTCATTTCCCTAGACCCGCTGGCCTTCGAGTCACCGCGCAACGGGCTCTTCTACAGGAGCCACGGCATGGACGATGAAGCTGCGCAAACCGTCAGCACTCAGGGCCACGAATACCTGCGGCAGGTCGACCCGTTGCCCGACACGTTTCTGAGGCTGGTCACGGGTGACGCTCTGATGCTCGGCGACAGGACGTTTCGGGTCGTAACGGGAGATGGCCACGTCGCGGAACAGGTCATGCTGTACTGCGAAGCCGAGAAAATCCTGCTCGCGGCCGATCAGGTGCTTGAGCATATCTCACCTAACGTGAGCGTGTGGGCAGGCGAGCCTGACGGAGATCCCCTCGGTCACTACCTCCGCAGCCTGCGATTGTTAATAAGCGATATCCCGGATGATGTTCTCGTCCTGCCGGGTCACATGCGCCCGTTCTATGGGCTGCACACACGCGCGCAGGAACTGATCGCGCATCACGAGCTGCGCTGCGGGATCATTCTGGATGCATGCCGCGACGCAGACCGTTCCGTGGCCGAGTTGGTGCCCCTGTTGTTCCAGCGCGCCTTGAACCCGCATCAGATGGGTTTCGCCTTCGCTGAGACCCTGGCGCATGCTAACCGCCTCGTCCGGCGAGGCGAACTCGACGTGCTGTCGCGGCAGGAGCGATTTCTGTTTCGTCTTGCGCGGCCGCGAGCTCAGCCAAACGCCTAGCCTTGCCGTCGCGGCCGACGGGCTGAGCCTGGCGTTGGGCCGCAGGCCGCCCGTCATCGCGGATTGTGAACAATCCCACGGTCGTGGAGACGACCATAGGCCGCGCCATCGATCCCAAGAATCTCGCCGAGAACCGCTTCGGTATGCTCTCCGAGCGCAGGCGCCGCTCCGACAGGCCGCGGATCGAACGCCTCGAACCGTAGTGCGGAGCGTGGTGACAGCATGCGGCCGACGCCTGACTGCTCTACACTGTCAAACAGGGGATTTTCGACCGAGCAGGCCGGGTCGGAGTGAACCAATTCGTCGACGTTTTGATAAGGGCCCCAGCAAACACCGGCGTGATCGAAGCTCGCCGCGACTTTGGCGAACGATCGCGCCGCAATCCAGCCTCCGATCGCAGCTCCGAGCTCACGACGCGCAAGGAAACGATCCCCCTCCTTCGTAAGGTCAAGTCCAAGCCGCGCTCCGAGCGTTTCGACCGTTTTGGCAAGACCGGTCGCTTCAACCAATGAATTCCACTGCTTCAGCGTCAGGCCGATCGCGATAACGCGCCGTCCATCCGCGCAGGCGAAATCGCGCCCGAACGCTCCGAACAGATCATTGCCATAGCGGCCACGGGCACAGCCGAGCTGCGCTTCCGCGATGAATCCAAGGTGTCCCATCACCGAGAGAGCGACGTCTTCCAGGGCCAACTTGACATGCTGGCCCTGGCCCGTCCTGCCCCGGTGCCGTTCTGCAGCCAATAGACCGGTCGCAACCAGATGGCCGGTTGCGACGTCCCAAGCGGGGAGAACGTGGTTGACGGGGGTTTCGTCGCTCGCCGGCCCCGTGACGTAAGGGACGCCGACGCGCGCGTTGACAGTATAGTCCACCGCCGAGCCACCCTTGTGGTCGCCTTGAAGGGTGACCTGAATGAGGTCCGCGCGCTTGGCTTTCAGCTTGTCGTAGTCGAGCCAGCCGCGTGGCGGAAAGTTGGTGACGAAGAGACCGGCGCCTTCGCCCGGCGCGGCGATCAGCGACATCGCGATCTCGCGCCCCTCGGGATCGGCGAGGTTGAGCGCAACGGATCGTTTCGACTTGTTGAGCCCGCACCAGAACAGGCTGACGTCGTCGTGCGACATCGGCCAGCGGCCGAAATCCAGCCCGCCGCCCAGCGGGTCGATACGGATGACGTCCGCGCCCATCTGCGCCAGCGTTAAGCCGCCCAGGGGGGCCGCCACGAAGGCGGATGCCTCGACGATGCGCAGATCCGAGAGGATGCCCTGTCCCGGCATGTCAGGCGGCTCCGGCGCGCAATCCGAGCGCCTCCTCCAGCAGGCTTCGGGCGACCACCTTGAGAGCGAGGGTCTCCTCAGCGCCTTCAAAGATCGACAGCACGCGCGCATCGACGAAGTAACGGCTGACCGGTGTTTCCTCGGCGTAGCCCATGCCGCCATGCAACTGCAAAGCTTCACGCGTAACAATTTCCGCGTACCGGCAGGCCAGAAGTTTGACCAGGCTCGCCTCCATGCGCCCCTTGCCCTGATCGATCAGCCGAGCCACCGCGTGGGACAGCGTCCGGCAGGCGGCGAACCGCGCTCCCATGCGCGCAAGCTTGGCGCGCGTCAATGCATAGGACTGCAGGCTCGCACCGAACACCCGGCGATCTGAGGTGTAGCGGATCGCGGCCCGCAGGGCGGCCCGCATCACGCCGCAGGCCCGCGCCGACGTCTGGATGCGCCCGCCGACCATGCCGGACATGGTGAAATAGAATCCTCGTCCGATCCCCGCCTGACCGCCGATCACGTTGGCGTCTGGCACGAAGAAATCCTCAAAACCTAGGTCGAAGGAATGCATGCCGCGATAGCCGATGGTCGGGATCGCGCGACCGATGAGCCTGCCTCCTGCGGGCTGACGAACATCGAACGCGTGTCCGTCGTCGGAAGGTTTCTCGACCAGCATGAGGCTGAGGCCGCGATGACCGAGCGCACGATCCGGATCGGTGCGGGCGACCACCATGAGGAGGTCCGCCTTGCCGGCGAAGGTGCACCAGGTCTTGGCTCCATTGAGATGCCAGCCGCCATCGACACGCGTGGCACGCAAGTTCAGCGAGGCGACGTCGGAACCGTAGTCGGGTTCGGTGATCGAGATCGCACAAAGGATATCGCCGCGCGCAATCGGCGGCAGCCAGCGCGCCTTCTGTTCTGGCGTGCCGCCGGCAAGGAGAGCGCGGCACAGAATTTCGGGACGAGTAATCAAACTGCCCGCGGCGCCGAGCGAAGCTTCCGAAAGCGCCTCCGTGACGACCAGCATTCTCTGGGTATCGTCCGCCGATTGCTGGGCCGTGCCGCCAAACGCCTCGGGGATTGCCAGTCCGAAGGCGCCGATGTCACGCAATCCGGCAAGGACTTCTTCCGGCACCGTCAGGTCATGGCGGTGTATCCTTTCCGCGAGCGGAGCGACAACGTCCGCGGCCAAGCGCCGAACGCTGTCCTGAACGGCGAGGTTGTCGTCCGAGACCAGGGAGCCGCCAAGCTCGCCGTCCGCCTCTGCAACACCAACTCCGACGGCTTCAAGCGTGGAGGCAGAGGTCGCAAGCCGACGCAGAGCGAGGAACCTGGCATCCGTCCGCAACGCGCCCGTTTGGTCCTGCTCGTCCAGATCGAGACCGATCGCGTCGAGCCGCTCCAGCGTCGTAACCACTGCATCGACCACGAACACGAGACCCAGCGCGGTTTCGAAGTCGCTGCGCGCCAGATCGAGGGATGCGAGCATGGATTCCGCGGCGAGCGTGTCCGCAGACGCCCAGGCGAGCTCGAGGGCCGCGACCTGCCGGACATCGAGGCCCGCTGACAGTCCTCCCTCGGTCGATTGGCACAGGCGCGCGAGAGAACCTGTCACGCGATCGAGCGAGCGACGAAGCGCCGAAACGCAATAGCGCGCGTTGTTGATCGCGGTCTTCCTCTGCTCGCCGGTCGCGAGAGCGCTCAGCGCAGTCATGGGGCCCCCGCCTCCAGTAACGCCGTCGCTTTATTGACCGCCTCCCGAGCGGTGTAGGCGCAGGCTTGGGTACCGCCGTCGCCATAGTCCTTCACGGCATCGCCGACATGCCACAGATTGGCAAGCGGCGTATCCTGCGGCAGGTCGAACCCGGCGCAGGAGCGCTGGGCCGGCCAGTCATTGCGCATGACGCGGATAGACAGCATCTTCGCGTCCGCAAAGCCGTTGAACAGGGAACGCAGGTCTGCGAGCGACGCCTCGATCTCAGCCTTCTCGTCGAAGTCGCCGATCGCGGGCTTGGGGACGGCGTAAGCGACGTATTGATACCAGCCGGGGGGAGCTAGCTCCGGGCAGGTCGCCGTCAGTTCACCCATGTTGCAGAGCCGCTGGGTCGCGCCGAAGGTCACGAGACCGGGGGCGTCGATGAGACGCTTTCTCGTCGCGAAGTTGATGACGATGTTCGCTGACGAGCGCATGTTGGTGTGCGTCTGATTGATATAATCCTCTCCGAACGCCTCGGCTCCCGGTAGCGCGGCCGTCGCGGCGGGGCCGATGTTACTGATGATCACCTTTGCGCTCACGCGGACTTTCTTGCCATCGCGCTCGACGTCGAGACCCGTCACCCTGCCGCCTTCGACCTGGAGCCCGGATACCGATGCGTCGAGCCAGATATCGCCACCGGCGCGTCGAATTCCATCTCCCAGGTCGTTCCAAAGCCCTATCGTGCCTCGCGGACAGAATCCGAAGCGCTTGAAGGCGCCCTTGACGGCGAAGTATGTCAAGAATGCGCGGGCCGGCAGTTCGTCGGCATTCGCAGCGAAGATCGCAGCACAGAGGTTACGGAAGATTGCATGCACTGTGGCGTTGGAAGTGTAGGTTGATAGCCATTCCGCCGTCGACAGTTTTGCTTCCGGCAGATCGCCGTTCCGCGCGTCGGCAAACTTGGCGCCGATCTTGGCCGCCTGCTTGGTGAAGGCACCGAGCAGCATGCCCCAGCCGCCTTTGGCGGCGTTGATGATCTTACCATCTACATAAAAGACCGTGGCCGGCTTCGGTTCGCGCAGGTCGAGCGGCACGCCGAGGAGCGCAAAGCTCTCCTCGAAGATGCCCCCGAGCTCGATTGCGATGGCCCCGATATTGACGATGTGGCCGTCGATCTCCTCACTCGAAGCGCGCCCCCCCAGCCTCCCAAGCCGCTCGACAAGCAGCGTCTTGCGGCCCGCGGCCACAAGACGGGCGGCGGCGGTCATGCCGCCGGCGCCGGCGCCGATCACGACGGCGTCATAGTGATGAAGGTCGTCATTTGCGCTCATGGCAGGTTTCCTCGGTAGGTTGAATTCATCGTTGGCCGTCGCAGGTGCCGACATGTTCGACCGCCGCACGCCGGCTTCACCAAGCCCGCAAGACCGCAAGTCGCGGAGTTCGAAAACGACCGGTCGGCCGCGGCGCGAGCGGCATGAGGCGCAGTCATCGCGGAGCCTCCGCGGTGAGCAGAGAAACTCCCAGCGCCGCCCGTCGCGCGATCCACGGGCTTGGGCGGTACCGCGGATCGCCGGTCGAACGCAGTTGTCCGTTCAGAATTTGCAGGATCCGGGGTGCGCCAATCCGGTCGCCCCAATGCAGGGGGCCGAAGGGATAGCCGAGCCCGATGCGCACCGCCGCCTCAAGATCCTCGACATCGGCGATCGCGCGCTGCGCGATGTTAGCCGCGATATTGACGATCGTGGCGATGACGCGCTGGGCGATGAAACCGATGCTGTCGCCGATGATGGTGACCGGAACCTCGTCGCTTGCAAGCAGAGCATGCGCGGCATCACGCACCGCAGGTGCGGTCGTGACGGTCAGCATCATTGTTCTGCGCCGATCGAGCGGGGTTATCGGATCGACGGCGACGCACCGGGTCGGATCGATCCCGAGCCGCAACGCGGCGAAAGTGGCGTCTTCTCCAATAGGCTGGATGAAGCAAACGTCCGACCCGGAGGCCTGCAGCCGTCTTTTGGCGCCAGATTTCTGCACGATCTCGGCAAGCGCATCGCTTTCGGGTGCATCCGGGTCGATCCAGACCGACGGGCCGCTCGACAAAGACGCGGCGGACTTGCGCGCGGGCCCGACCTTTTGCCCCTTCTCGTAGCGATACCATCCCTCGCCGGTCTTGCGCCCGTACAGTCCGGCCGCCACCCGTGGAGGCACGAGCGACGACGGTCGAAAGCGCGGCTCTTCCTGAAACTGCTCGTAGATCGACGTCATCACCTTGGAGGACACGTCAAGGCCCGTGAGATCGAGCAGCTCGAACGGGCCCATGCGAAAGCCCAGTCCATCGCGCAGCACGTCATCTACGTCCGATGGGCACGCCACGCACTCTTCGACGATCCGCAGTCCCTCGGTGTAAAGACCACGCCCAGCATGATTGACCAGGAAGCCGGGTTGGTCGGCAACGACGACCGCTTTGTGACCCGCACCTTCGACCATCGCGCGCAGGAAGACGACCGTCGAGGGCGCGGTTCGTACCGCAGCGATAACTTCCGCCACTTTCATCAACGGGACGGGATTGAAGAAATGCAGACCCGCAACGCGCTCAGGGCGCCGACAGGCCGATGCGATTTCCGCGACGATCAGCGATGAGGTGTTCGTCGCAAGAACGCAGCCTTCTGCGACGACGTCCTCAAGCCGTGAAAACAGGTCACGCTTGACTGCGATGTCCTCGATAATTGCCTCAACGACGACATCACACCCGGCAAGATCGGCCAAACTCGCGCAGACCGACGTGCGACTGCGAATGCTTTGCAGCGCGTCGGAAGTGAGGCGCCCTTTCGCAACGAGGCTCTCCAGAGTGGAGAATACCGCAGTGAGTCCCTGCACGGCGGCATCCGGTTTCTCATCGAAGCAGAGTAGCGTATGTCCGGCCTGTACGAAGAGCTGAACGATCCCGCGCCCCATTGTCCCGGCGCCGACCACACCGATGCGCAGCGCGCCAGCACTGTGTGTTTGCGAGGGCCCCATATCAATCTCCAGCGAAGTTAGGGCGGCGCTTTTCCAGGAACGCGCGCATGCCTTCCGTCTTGTCCGCAGTGTCGAACAGCAGGAGGAATTCGCGGTGCTCCAGAGCGAGCGCAGCGTCAAGAGGAAGATCGGCGCCCACGCGCAACGAACGACGGATCGCCGCCACGGCTTTCGCGGGCATACGACCCATCTTCTTCGCGATTTGGAGGGCCGTCGCCACGACCTGCCCATCCTCGGCAAGTGTTGCAACGAGCCCGAGCGCGAACGCGCGTTCGCCCGTGAAGGGTTCGCCGGTCAGAAGCATGAGGCTTGCGACGTGCTTGCCGACGCTGCGAACAAGGCGCTGGGTCCCGCCCGCTCCAGGCATGATCCCGACATTGATCTCGGGTTGGCCGAGGCGCGCCGTGGCGTCGGCAACGATGACATCGCACATCAACGCGAGTTCGCATCCCGCCCCCAATGCGAATCCACTCACCGCAGCGATCGTCGGCTTACCGCAATGCGCCAGTGGACTCCAATACTGCCCAAGATCAATGTCGGCGACCTGCTGGGCCCCTCTGTCGACCAGCAGATTGAGATCGGCACCGGCCGCGAAAATGCCGTCCCCGCCAGTAATGACCACCGTGCGCACGGTGGCATCCGCGTCCAGCTCATTGCATGCCTTGGCGATGCCGCGCCGCATAGCCAGGTCGAGTGCGTTGCGGCGTTCCGGGCGATTCAGGCGTATGATTCCGACGGTGTCTTGTCGATCGACAAGAACGCAAGGCACTTCCGCGGGCTCACTCATGACCGCTCCTTGGGCGCCAATTCCAGGAAATCGGCGGCTCTCTTTTCCATAAACGCCGCGTAGCCCTCAGCGAATTCCGAACCCGTTAGACAAACCGCTTGGTCCCGCGCCTCGCGTGCCAGTTCGTCATCAAGCGACCGGGACGGATCCGAGAGCCGCTCGCGTGTCCGTCGAAGGGCCTCTATGGGAAGCTGCGAGAGACGCGATGCCTCCATGATCGCAGCTCTCATGATGTCGTCATCCACTACCAGCTGATCGGCGAGCCCGATGCTGAAGGCCTCGTCGCCAGTGACCGGTGCGGGCGACGTCACGAGCCGCCAGGCGGTCGCCTTGTTGACCCTCTGGCGCAGTGTGAAAAGCTGTCCCCAATCTGGCGCGAGCCCGAGGCGCAGGAAGGGGAAGAGGATCTGGGTCTTGTGGCCGACGACGATGTGATCACCGAGCAGAGCCATGCCGACGGCCGCGCCCGCAACCACGCCCTCCAGAGCGCTCACGATTGAGAGCCCCGATCCCGCCAAAGCACGGCAGACGGCATGAACGTGGTGCATTCGCGCCTCTGCCTGCGCTTGGTCGAGGTTCGCCATGGTCGGGAGGTCGCCGCCCGCCGAGAAGACACCGTTGACACCGCCCAGGACCAGCGCGCGGACCGAAGGATCGCCGCGCAGGTCGGTGAGCGCATCAATGAATCCCTGCCGGACGGCGTGATCAATCGCGTTGCGCTTGGCGGGCCGGTTGATGCGCAAGCGCGCCACTGACGGCGCTGGTCTGTCGAGGAGGACGACCTGTTCCACGATCTCAGACTCCCTCGCGGCCGATGATCGAGACCGAGCACACGTTCTGCGAAGGCTGGCCGCCGAGATTGTGGATCAGTCCGAGGCTCGGATCGCCAAGCTGACGAGCACCAGCACGGCCGTTGAGTTGCAGATAGATCTCGTAAAGCATGCGAATCCCACTCGCGCCGACCGGATGACCGAAGCACTTCAGTCCGCCGTCGATCTGACAGGGGACGCGACCAGAGGCGTCGAACTCGCCCTCGAGCACGTCACGTACGGCGTTCCCCTCATCTGACAGGAACAGGTCCTCCATCGTGACGAGCTCGGTGATGGAGAAGCAGTCGTGCACCTCGGTCATGCTGATCTGCTCGCGCGGACGGTCGATGCCCGCCTCGGCATAGGCCCGTTTTGCCGCGATCCGGGTTGTGTGAAAGTAGCTGCCGTCCCAGCCGTTGCCCTGCAGCTCCCACCCGTTGGAGCAGGCAATCTGGAGTGCCTTGAAGGTCACCAAATTTCGCTTGCCCATCCCACGCGCGATGTCGGGTGTCGTGACGATGACGGCCGCAGCCCCGTCGGACACGCCACAACAATCGAATAGACCGAGCGGCGCGGCGATGGTCGGCGCCCGCAGACATTGCTCCTCGGTGATCGTCTTCTGCAGATGCGCCTTCGGGTTCTTTGCTCCGTTTTCATGGCTCTTTACCGAGACATGCGCAATCGCGCGCTTCAACGTTTTCGGATCGACACGGTGCTTGTACCGGTAAGCCGCGGCGACCTGGGCGAAATTCGCGGGAGCAACCGCGTTTGGATACCATTGTGGAATATACGTTCCGACCGTGGCAACAGGGAGACCGCCGTACCCCGTATCCTTAAGCTTCTCCACGCCGACCGCCAGCGCAATGTCGCAGGCGCCCGCGGCCACCGCGTAGACCGCTGCGCGGATCGCTTCCGAGCCGCCGGCGCAGAAATTCTCGACGCGAGTCACGCCGATATTCGGCAGGCGTAGCGCAATACTCATCGGCGTTCCGCCGCGACCGGTCCCGACGTCGTCCATGTGCGTAGAGAACCAGGCGGCACCCAGTTGGTCGGGAGTTATTCCCGCATCCTGCATCGCTTCGCTGTATGCCTCGAGCATCAAGTCCTCGGGGCTCGCATCCCAGCGCTCCCCGAAGCGACTGCATCCCATGCCGAGGATCGCGACTTTGTCTTTGATGCCGTTTGCCACGTGCCGACTCCTTCAACCGATGTTGTAGATCGCGCCCGACGCGTCGCGCGCTGGCGTTGCCTTCCAGAAATACCGCGTGTAGCCGCGGAGCGTGTCGACGTCCTTAATCCTGAAGACCATCTCCATCGCCGTTCCGGAATCGACTTCGCCGACGTCGAGATCAGTGAAATCCATCAGGATGCGGCCACCGCCTTCGAAGTCGATCTGACCGTAGTGATGCGGCGGCGACGGATGGTAGGAGAGATATTCCGCCGACCAGCTCAGGATACTGGCAGGTCGGTCGGCGAGCTTGTAGGGCTCCTGCGTGTCCTGGAGCGGGGCGCCGGGATCATAGGATAAGCGCGACGGCGGATAGTGGACGCTGCCGGTGACGCGGCACTTGCCAGCGACGAGGCCGAGCAAGGCTGTACGGTTGCGCCACGCCGTACTGAGCGCGGTCTTGCGGTCCTGCTCGCCGCGCATGCCGCGCTCAAGCTGGAGCTGGCCTCCGAACGAGAGAAAACGGGTGTAGTTGCGGTCTTCCTTACCGCGCGAAAGCCAGCTTGAAACGCCGCGCGCGGGCTTGAAGCCGGTGATCAGCGGCGTGGCCCGCAGCACGACCGCCTGGGCTCCGCTGCCGAACTGCGCGAGCACGATGATCTGGCCGGGCTGCGCACGTTCGAGAACATGGGCCAGCATGAGGAGTCCATGCGCCGCGCCGCAATCGCCGATGCGCTCCATCATGGATGGGGCGATTGCGTCCCCGCGCACGCCGCAGGCCTTGGCGACCTGCGCATCCATGCGCGAGAACGATGTCGGAAAAATGAAGTGATCGACCTTGTCGGCGGTGACCCCCGCCTCCTTCAAGGCCCCAGCCACCACGCGCGGCACGAGCTTGCTGATGCCTTCGTCGCGGACCCAGCGTTCCTCCCACTGGTAGTCAATCTCCGAGCCGGTTGCGCGGAAATGATCGACGAAGTCGACCGACAAGGTCGCGGATCCGATCAGTTCAGCGAGCACATTGTTGCGGCCGATCAGCAGCGCGGCCGCGCCGTCGCCGTATTCCAGCTCCTGCGTGCTCGCCGCGCGCGTCCTCCGCCGGTCGGCGGCCAGCACGAGGACGTCGCCGCGATAGGTGTTGCTGCGCGCGATCGCCTGCGTCACGGCGGCGAGCGCCACGCGCTGCGTTCCTCCGAGATCGGCGGCCTCGACCGTATCGTCGAGCGTCAGCGCGCCGGCGACGATCGCCGAATTCAGCCGCTCCGCGAATGGCGGCGTGTTGGTGGCGAGAAGAAGGCAGCGGACGTGCGAGCGGTCTTCCGACGGCCCCATACAATCGCGCGCCGCCGCGACCGCCATAGTGACGCTGTCCTCATCCCAGTTGGCAAATGCGCGCTCGCCCTTCTGGCTGGCGAACTGCGGAGCGTACCAGGCGTTCGCCTGGGCTACAGCCTCGCGTGAGAGGCGAAGGCGGGGGATGTAGCCCCCGAACGCGGTGATTCCAATCATGTTTGCTCGCTTCCTGTCTGAGCGCTCTCGAGATGTGTCGCAATGAACCTGCCGCCGGCCGCAACCGCCTCGCGGGCCTCGGGCAGTTCGTCCGGGAATTGCTGGAAGACGTGAATCATGCCGGGCCATATCTGCGAGCGGATGGAAGCGCCAGCCGCTCTGGCGCGCGCAGCGAAGTCTTCGGTGTCGCTGACGAGCGTCTCGCGTTCGCCGACCTGCATCAGAATCGGAGGCAGCGCGCGCATGATCTCCACGTTCGCGCGTAACGGCGAGAGCCGCGGATCCTCGGCGGTCACGCCGGGTCCGAGCGCGCCGCGCGCCATCGCTAGGATCATCGGACGCTGGTGGATCGGATCGAGCCCGGAGCGAGACTGATAGCTCTCTCCGGATGCAGTCAGGTCGGTCCATGCGGACATCAGATACGCTGCCGCCGGACAGGACTTGCCCTCCTGCAGGCGCGCGATCATCGCTCCGAGAGCCAATACGGCACCGGCCGAATCTCCCGCCAGGGCGATACGATCGGTGGGAAAGCCCGTCTTCTCCAGCCATTGGATGACTTCGATGGCATCCTCAAGCGCGGCCGGCAGCAGATGCTCGGGCGCCAAACGATAATCCACTGCCAGGACCTGAATTCCAGCTTCTGTGGCCAATCGAGCGTTGATCTCTCTGTGAGACGCCAAAGAGCCCACCCTGAAGCCGCCGCCGTGCAGATAGACGATCACGGCGTCGCGGCGCACCGCAGCGGGCCGCACCCACTGACAGGCAACTGCATCGGCTAGGACCGGCTCGATTGCCGCAGCGACGGGAGACGTAAAGAGTTGGTCCCAATCGGCGCGCATCTGCGAAACGGGCGTGTCGCGGCGCCAGCGCGAATAGACGCTGCGCACCCGATCGATGACGTCCTCGATGGGATCGCGCGTCACGCTCCGCACCCCATGCCGCCGGACGCACCCAGCACCTCGCCCGTCACATATCCCGCCTCATCCGATGCGAGGAACGCGATGACGGCTGCAGTTTCCTGCGGCGTTCCGAGACGCCCGACCAGCGTCGCCGATGTCATCGCCGTCATCAGCTTCTCTCCGCCGTCCTCGATCGCGCGCCGCAGCATCGGCGTGTCGATCGGTCCGGGCGCGACGACATTGGCCGTGATACCCATGCGACCATTCTCGCGTGCGATGGAGCGTGTGAAGGCGATGACACCGCCCTTTGCCGCGGCATAAACGGAGGCGCCTTTGGACCCCAGCCGCCCGGCCTCGGACGCCACATTGACGATGCGCCCATAACCCACCTGTTGCATCCCCGGCAGGACCGCATGGGTCGTATTAAGCACCGCGCCGAGATTCAACGCGATCAGACGCGCCCAGTCCTGTGGTCCCGTCTGCGTGAAGAAGGCATGCTGATCTGCGCCGGCACTGTTGACGAGAATGTCGAACGGATCGCGTTGCGCGAGCGCGGCCGAAACCGCGACGTGGTCAGTCAGATCCACCGCGACAAATGTTGCGCCGATCTCGCCGGCTAGCCGCGCACCTTTGGCCGCATCGATGTCGGCGATCAGCACGTCCGCGCCGGTCGCCGTGAGCCGAACGGCCGTTGCCGCGCCGATGCCGCTTGCACCACCTGCCACCAGAGCGCGCCGCCGTTTGACGTTGTCCGCCGTCATCGCGTCAACGCCCCGTAAATTTCGGCTTGCGCTTTTCGATGACCGCGGCGAGGCCCTCCCGCGCGTCCTCCATGCCTGAGAGAATCTCCTGCGCCTGGTTCTCCTCGGGCATGGCCGCTTCTATCCCCTCACCCAGGCCGTTCCAGAGCAGGCGCTTGGTGTTCGCCAGCGCCGCCGGCGCACCCGCGGCGAGCGTTCGCGCCAGCTCCCAGGCCTGATCGAGCCATGCCGCATCGGGCGCCACGCGCGTGATCAACCCCATCTCGAGCGCTTGTGCCGCATCGATGACCGGGTTGAGCATCAGAATTTCCATCGCCCGGCGCAGTCCGACCAGGTGCGTCAGCGTCACGGTGACGCCGGCGTCAGGAACCATGGCCACGCGCGTCGCGCCGGCGATGAATTTTGCCGATTGCGCAGCAATGACGAAGTCAGAGGCACACACTAGGCCCATGCCGCCACCGCCAGCCGCGTAGCCGTGAACGGCCGACACCACCGGCGCCTTCAGCCGGATCAGACCGGTCGCAACCAGTCGAAGATACGCGGTCGCCACGCGAATATACGAAGGCAGGTCGACGCCTTTGGCAAGAAAGGTATGAACATCGCCGCCCGCGCAAAAATTTGTGCCCTCACCCGTCACGAGCACGGCGCGCACGCGGTCGTCGCCGTGCAGCAGCATGATCACGCGGTGAAGCTCGGTGAGAAGCTCGACATTGAGACCGTTGGCCTGGTCCGGTCGATTGAGCTTCACATGGGCAACGCCGTCCTTGTGCAGCTCCGCAAGGACGGGACCGTCAGCGCTGAGGACGTGATGCTTCGCAATCTCTGTCATGACGCGTTCCCTAGCCCTGTAAGTGAGCGCAGTCTCACAACGACCGGCTACTTCTAATTAATAGTCCGGTCATCCGGTTTATGTCAACGCCTAACGAGACTTGGCGGTTGGCATTTGGCTTGCCCGAGAGAAAGTCGCACCGGTGTTCCCGGTTCTGTGGCACTCAGGATTTCATTGATCCTCGTCGTCAAACCGGACGACCAGCGCCTCAAACTCAGACAACGTTGCGCAGACGGTGCATGCTCAAGTTCCGTCCGCGAACTGATAGGCTGCGCCGCATCGCAGCAGATCCTCGATGGCGCCGGTCTCGTAACCGGCCTCACGCAGGATCGCGCGCGTGTCGCGACCAGCCGCCGGGGCTCGATCGGGCAGCCTGCCTTCGGTGCCTTCAAATCGCGGGCCCGGCACCGGTTGCGCTCCGGACTCGCTCATGGCGAATGTCGCGCGAGCGACGTTGTGCGGATGGAGCGGCGCCTCGTCCATCGAGAGCACCGGCGTCACGCACGCGTCCGTCCCGTCGAACCGCGCCACCCATTCGGCACGGGTTTTCGAACGAAACACGGTGGCCAGCTTGTCGCGCAGACCTGGCCATGCATCCGTGCGCCACTGGTCCTTAAAGGCGGGATCGTCGACACCGCAAATGTCGAGCAAGCTGCGATAGAATTGCGGCTCGATCGCTCCGACCGCGACAAACTTGCCATCGGCGCATTCGTAGGTGCCGTAGAAATGCGCGCTGCCATCGAGGAAATTGGCGCCGCGCTGATCGCGCCAATAGCCCTTCGCCGCCATGCCGTAGATCGGTGCCATCAGCAACGCCGCGCCGTCGGCCATCGCCGCGTCGATCACTTGCCCGCGCCCGGTGGCTTTGGCCTCGAGAACGGCGGCCAACACGCCGAACGCCATGAGCATCCCTCCACCACCGTAGTCACCGACCAGGTTCAACGGAGGGGGCGGCGGCCTGTCTTCCGGCCCCATGGCGTGCAGTGCGCCGCTCAGGCCGGTGTAGTTGATGTCGTGGCCCGCCATGTTCGCGTAAGGACCGGTCTGACCCCAGCCGGTCATCCGTCCATAGGCAAGGCGCGGGTTGCGGCCGAAGCAAATCTCCGGGCCAAGTCCCATTCGTTCGGTCACGCCCGGGCGAAAACCCTCGATGAGCGCATCGGCGCGTTCGATCAAGCGAAGCGCTGCCTGCACGCCGGCAGGCTGCTTCAGATCGAGCGCAACCGATTGGCGACCGCGATCGACGAAGCCGTCGTTCCGGAACAGGCCATCGGCCGCACCGCCGCCAACCGGCGGGCGATCGACGCGGATCACGCGCGCACCGGCATCCGCAAGCATCATGCAAGCGAACGGTCCCGGACCTATTCCTGCGAGCTCCACCACGGTTAAGCTCGATAGCGGACCCGACATACGCCCTCCCGAACCATATCGCGGTTGCGTCAACGCGATCGATGAGATCGCGTCCCGCAACACCGCCGGCATTACATGCGCTTGGCGACTTCCTCGAGCATGACTTCGGTGGCGCCGCCGCCGATGGTCAGGATGCGGGCATCCCTCACCATCCGCTCGATCGGAGTGCCCGACATGTAGCCAATCCCGCCATGGAGCTGCAGACAGGTGTGCACGACCTCTTGCAATGTTTCTCCCGCGAGCGCCTTCAGCATGGAAACCTCGCGGACGACGTCCTTGCCTTCGTCGACCATCTGTGCACATTGATAAGTCAGCGCGCGCACGCCGGCCGCCTTCGCCGCCATCCATGACAGCTTATTCCGCACGACCGGCTGCTCCCACAAGGTCTTGCCGAACGCCTTGCGCTGACGCAGGTAGTCGAGAGTCACCTCAATTGCCTTCGCACACGCGCCGGACACCAGCCCGCCGATGACGAGACGCTCGTTCTGGAACGTGCTCATAATGTAATAGAACCCGCGCCCTTCCTCTCCGAGCAGCGCATCATGCGGAACCAACGTATCCTGGAAGAACAGCTCCGCAGTGTCCGAGCTCAGCCAGCCATGCTTGCGAAGCTTTCCGGAGATCGAGAAGCCAGGTGTGCCGCGCTCGACGATGAAAAGCGAAAGCCCGCGCGCGCCACTGGCGTCCGGATCAGTCCGCGCGGCCACGACATAGATATCGCCGAGAACGCCGTTGGTGATGTACGTCTTCGAACCGTTGATCACCCACCCGGCGTCCGTGCGCATAGCGCGGGTCTTGAGGCCTGCAACATCGGATCCTGCGTTGGGCTCCGTCACGCAGACGACACCGACCTTCTCGCCGGCGCACGCCGCGGGCACATAGCGCAACTTCTGCGCCTCTGTGCCCCGATGCGCGATGTGAGAGATCGACATGTCCGAATGGACGGTAAGTGAGCTCGCCACGCCGCCGAAGGATGATCGCGAAAGCTCTTCCGCCAGAACCACCGACGACAGCGCGCCAAGTCCGCCGCCGCCGTACTCGACGGGATGGCGCATGCCCAGCACGCCGAGCCCGCCGAGGTCGCGGAACACCTGCCGGGGGATCTCGCCGGCCTGCTCCCAGCCTTCCGCTTCGGGAACGATGCGCTCCTCGACATATCTACGGATCTGGGATCTCACGAGGACCAGGTCGTCGTCCAGCATCGCAGGTTCGGCAAATTCAAACATGATCTTCTTCCTCGGAGATGAGCGGGCTGGCGTTGGCGATAATTCATAAACCGACGCGTCGGATTTGCAATAGCTAATCCATTTTGCGAGCCTCACTGTCATGGGCACTTGCAATTCTGGCGCCGTAGTAATTCAAGGCGCGCTGCTCAGGTCAGGCTCCCTCCTCGCCCGTGGCAATCTGATGCAGCATGGATTTGGGCGTCATCGCGAGTTCCACCTTTAGCTGCTCGCAGATCGACCGCCGCAGGAACAGCTCGATCTCGCGCGCGATAGCCGGATTCGCCGCCCTTGCGCCTTCATTGCTTGCCCAGAACAGGAGCTCGCCCAGGATGCGGTCCCCATCGTCACGCAAGGCCTCGACGGCCGCTGAATCGGCCGCGGCGCCTTCGGTGCGCGGCAAAGTCGGGATCGGGGGATGCTCCATGCTGCCCGCCAGCCGTCCGACTTCCGCAAGAGCGGCGTCTTGAACGCGCACCTGTTCCAGCAGTGGCCCGGCTTTCCAATCCGCCGTCAGCTTCAGGCCGTTCAGCGCGAAGATGGTGGAGAAGATTTGGCCGCGTACAAATTCGTCGCCGCTCCTGGGAAGCACGTGGCTTCGCAAAGCTTCGATCATGCCGTCAATTAATCGGTCGAAGGATGCGCTCATGCTGCGGCCTCGAGTGCCCGATCAAAGGCGCGCACGATCGAGGCCATCTGACTGGCCATCACGGCCATGCGCATGTCGTTGAAGTTGTCGACCTCGAACGCACGCACAGCGCGCATCTGGATCGCGGCTGCCTGATAGAGGGCAAATGCCTCGTAATAGGCGAGGCTCTTCGCGGAAATCTGCACGCCGGAGGCGCGCTGATAGCAGTCGACCACCTCTTCGCGCTCCAGCACGCCGTAGAGCTTCTTGCTCCTACCATTGAAGGTGGGCACTAGCGCCCAGGCCAGATCCTCGTGCGGATCGCCCAGGTGAACGAGCTCCCAATCCAGGATGGCCGTGATCCGCTTCTCGCGCTCGAGGAAATTTCCAATCCTATAGTCGCCATGCACGATCGTCCGGCGCGGCGGCAAGGGACAGTTGTCGAGCAGCCATCGTCCGCCCCAATCGAGCAGTGGATAGTAGCGGGCGGTCGGACGCGCGAGCGACGCGCGCCAGCCGGCGATTGCACGGACCTCGTCCCGCTCCTCGGCTCCACCATGTAAGGACGCAAGCTGTGTTCCGCGGAAATCGAGCCTGTGCAACTCGCCCAGGATCGCGATGAATTGTCCTGCGATGTCGCGCCGATGCCCCTCGTCCAGCTTGCTCCCGGCCCAGGGCACGGGCACGTCGCCCTCCACATGCTCGCAGACGAAGAAGGGACAACCTAGCTCTGATCCCCCCTGATCGAACGACACCAGCCCGGGAACGGGGACGCGCGTTCCGCTCAGCGATTGCAACGCATAGACCTGGGGCAGCACCGAATAGGGCGCGAACAGCCCGTTCGGCGGCCCGACCCGCAGAATCAGCCTGCGACTAGTCCCCGCTGTCGTGCTCGTGACGAAGCTGTAGGTGATCCAGGAAAAGCCGGAGGACTTCCGTTCGAAGCCATCGATGTTGACCGCGCTCCCCAACTCGCGACGGAGATGCCGTTCGAGCGCGGACCGGACCGTATTCTCGTCCAGGACGACGGCAGCGCGAGTGGGATCTTGCATCGACTGTGCGGAACGTTCCGGTGGTGCCATGGCGACCTGCATCAATTCACCGACCTCGTGTAATCGCGCCACTTTTCCTCGCGCAGGGCGGACTTCATGATCTTACCCGAGCCGGTCAGCGGCAGCGGCTCGCACCTGATTTCGACCGAACGCGGGCACTTGTAGCCGGCAATCAGTGTGCGGCAATGCGCAATCACGGTTTCCGCGTCTAGCGCGACCCCGTCTTTTGGCACGACGATCGCATGGACGGCCTCGCCCCATTGAGGATCGGGCACGGCAATGACCGCGCATTCCCTGACGTGCTCGTGCTGGAAGATCGCATTCTCGACCTCGCCGGAATAGACGTTTTCTCCGCCCGAGACGATCATGTCCTTAATGCGATCGACGATGTAGACGAAGCCGTCCTCGTCCATCCAGGCGCCGTCTCCTGTGTGCAACCATCCATTGCGAAGGACGCGGGCAGACTCTTCGGGCTTGCGCCAGTAGCCTAGCATGACGCCGGCGCCGCGGATCGCGATTTCTCCGACCGTCCCGCGCGGTACTTCGTTGCCTGCGTCGTCGACGACGCGGATCTCGACGCCGGGCGCCGCACGGCCTGCCGATTTCCGCTTGGCCGCCAGGGGACCATCGAGCGCGTGATACTCCCAGGGCAGGATGGTCGCCAAGGCCGCACTTTCGGTCATGCCATAGCCCTGGTGAAAGCGCCAACCCGGTAGAACCTGCATCAGCTTGACCAGAAGGGCATCCGGCATCGGCGAGGCGCCATATTCGCAATCCTTGACGCTCGAAAGGTCATGTCGACCGAACGAAGGATGGTTGAGCAGCATGTTGAGCATCGTGGGCACGAACAGGCAGTAGTCCACGCGGTGCTCGGCAATGGCCCTCATCGCAAGCTCCGGCTCAAATTTGGGAATGACGACATGGGTCCCTCCGAGCAGCGTCAAGGCGACCATCGGCGAGGCGCCCGCAAGATGGAACAGCCCGGCCGAATGAAGATAGCGGGTGTTCTCCTTGAATCGGAGCGCGTAGATCCAGATCAGCGATTCATAGATGATGTTAGAATGCGACAGCATGACTCCCTTGGGGAAGCCTGTCGTCCCGCCAGTGTAGAAAATTCCGGCGAGGTCATTGCCGGCGCCCGATGCGTCCTCCATCGGATCTTCGGCTGTGAGCTCATCGTAGCCCAGCATGCCCTTTGGCGGGCGTCCCTCATCCATGAAGATGACGGCGGCAAGCGACCTTGACTCTCGCAACGCCATCGCAGTCTCCGCAAAAGCGGAATCGACCAGGAGAATTCTCGGCTCGGAGTCGTTGAGTGCATAGGCGTTTTCGGCGACGGCCCAGCGCGTATTCAGCGGCACCGCGACCGCTCCCGCCCACGCGACGGCGTAAAGAGCCTCGATATAAAGATCGCTATTGAACGCCAGGATGGCGATGCGATCGCCGGGCTCGATCCCTAGCCGGCGAAAGCCGGCCGCTGCGCCTGCGACCCGGCGGAGGATCTCCTTCCAGGTCCGTGACCTGCCGGCGCAGATGGTGCCGACACTGTCTCTACGTAACTGTGCCGCCGACGTCAGGGCCTGAGTAAGCTTCATGATTCCTCCGTCATGGCGACATTGCTCGCCTTTTTTTTGCGCGCTTTTCGAACGGCCTGCGCGGTCGAGACCGCATCACGGAATGGTCCCGGAGCGCAATTGCGTACTTCCCTCCCCGCACACTTCCGAGAAAAAGGTTGATAATCCGTCCGGACGGACTATTATTGCACGAAGGCTGCGGCAGGTAAAGCGTCGAGAGAACGCAGGCCGCGCGCCGTCAGATGGTCGCCGAATGTGACAACATGGGATGGAGGAAACGATGCGAAGGACGATCCTTACGTTGGCGGCGTGGGCTCTCTTTCTCTGCTGGAGCCTTGGCACGGCAACCGCGCAGAAGGCCTACGGGCCCGGTGTCAGTGACAACGAGATCAAGCTTGGCGCCAACGCGCCCTACAGCGGCCCGGCATCGATCTACGCGAGCTTCCCGCGGACCATGCTCGCCTACTTCGCGATGTTGAATGAGAAGGGCGGGATCAAGGGGCGGCAGATCAACTACGTGACCCGCGACGACGCCTACAGCCCTCCGAAGACGGTCGAAGTGACCAGATCGCTGGTCGAGAACGACCAGGTCTTGGCGATCATGGCGCCATTCGGCACGCCCACCAATGCGGCGATCCAAAAATATCTCAATTCGAAGGGTGTTCCCCAGCTCCTCGTGCAGAGCGGCGGCACACGGTGGAACGACCCGAAGCAATTCCCCTGGACGACGCCCTACTCACCTACCTACGTCAACGAGTCCCGCATCATCGCGCGCTACATCCTGCAGGCTAGGCCGGAGGCCAAGGTCGGCATCCTCATGCAGGCCGATGACATCGGCAAGGACTTCCTGCTCGGGTTGAAGCAGGGGCTTGGCGCCATGGCCAACAAGATGATCGTGAAGGAGGAATCCTATCAATCGACTGAGCCGACGATCGACTCCCAGATTGTGAACCTGAAGGCGTCCGGCGCCGACACGGTTCTGATCGCGGCCCAGAACAAGTTCGCCTCGATGGCGATTCGCAAGATCTACGAGCTGGGGTGGAAGCCGCAGATCTTCGTCGGCTCGACGGCCAATTCGATCAGCGGCGTGCTGACCCCGGCCGGGCTCGAAGCCTCCACTGGCGTCCTCACCACCACATCCTACAAGACCCCGAACGATCCGACCTGGGCCAACGACAAGGGAATGATGGACTATCTCGCCTTCGCGGCGAAGCATCTGCCGGGAATGGATCCCAACGACGTGATTGCTGTGACGGCCTACACGACCGCGCAATTGGGTGCGATCATCCTCGAGCGCTGCGGCGACGATCTCTCGCGCGAGAACGTGCTGAAGCAGGCCACTAACTTGAAGGGGATCGAGCTGCCGATGCTGTTGCCGGGAATTTCGATCCAGACGACGCCCGATGATTATGCGGCGATCACGGAACGCAAGTTCGCGCGTTTCGATGGCAAGACCTGGGTACTGTTCGGCGACATTCTTGGCGCGGGACCGGGCAAGGACTGAACGCAGGCGGTCAATCCTCCACGTCGACTGCGAAGCAAGGACAAGAGCAATGCTGACAGCCCAGGACGACCTCATCGGCCACCAGACGCCGGCAACGTTCGCCACATCCGGCGCGGGCGACGTGCGCTTCACCGAACGCTACTGGTACACCGCACATCCGATTGACGGCAGCGAACTCCTGGTCGACATCGGGCTCGGCTATTATCCTAACCGTCATGTGATGGACGGTTTCGCTGGCGTGACCATCGGCCGCAAGCAGCACAATTTTCGCACCTCGCGCCGCCTCGGCACGCACCCTCTGGAGACGTCGGTCGGAGGGCTGAAGATCGAGATCATCGAGGGGATGAACCTGCATCGGCTCACGCTCGCCGACAATCCTTCGGGAATAAGCTTCTCGCTCGAGTTCAGGGCAAGCTTCCCGCCGGCCCAGGAGAAGCAGAATTATCGCGAACGCGAGGGCACCGTCGAGGAGGACCTGGCCCGGGTGTCGCAGTTCGGCCGCTGGCGCGGTTGGATCGCGGCCGACGGCAAGCGCTTCGAGGTGACGCCGGAGACCTGGTGGGGGCAGCGCGACCGCTCTTGGGGCCTGCGTTCGGAGATGCGCACCGACGAGACGCGGCCGCCGGTCGCAACGCACCGAAACTTCTTCTGGACCTGGTCGATGTTTCAGTTCGAGCGATCGGCGCTGTCGGTATTCGTGAAGGAGCGAGCGCCTGGCAAGCCGCATTATCTCTCGGGTGCGGAATTTCGGCGCGAGGCCGATGGGTCGATATCGCATCGTGAAGTGACAACTTTCGAACACAGCATCGAATGGAGCGACGACCAACTCGGCCAGACCATCACCTCCGCCGATTTCACCTTCAACTTCGACCGCGGCGAGCCGCGCTATGTCCGGATGGTCGGCCTGCCGCCCCGCTTCTATCTCAAAGCCGGCATGTATGGCGGGCTAAAGGGATGGACGCATGGCGATGATCGCGGCGAGCAACACGCCGCGTACGATGTGTGGGACTTGGACGATGCCGCAACGCGCGCGACTGCCCGCACCTTGTCAGATCATGTCGTCAGACTCGAGAGCGGTAGCGAGATCGGCTTCGGCATCAGCGAGTACGGCGTTGCCGTGGGCTATCCGCGCTATCAGGCGCCCCAGAAATTCCCGGCACTGTGAGCAGGCACTGCCACCGCGCATTGCATTGAGGCAGTACTTCTCCCGAGCGAGACTTGGCAAGGACGGCTCGGCCGGCCTTGCCATCTTTTTTGGTCCCGGCCACAGGGATGGAAGGATCGCGATGAACGAAGAAGCCTGCGAGGATTGGGATAATGAGAGTATCGAGGCCTTGGTTTCGCTCGAAACGATCGGCCCGCATCGCTACCGAAGCCGCTTCGGCGATGGAAATCTGAACGGGCGCTCCTACGGTGGCCAAATCCTGGGACAGGCCATGATGGCCGCCACCTTGAGTGCTCCGGATGACCGGCCTGCATCTTTGCTGCAACTCCTGTTCCTGCGCGGATCCGATCCGGGCCAGCGAATCGAGTTCGAAGTTGGCGTGCTCCAGGATGGTAAGCGGTTCTCCTCCCGTCATGTTGTCGGCGTGCAAGGCGACGGCCGCGTTGTGCTGGATGCTCACGCAACGTTCTGCGCCCCGCAGCCGGGGCCGCAACACGCGGTCTCATCCCCGGCATTGGCGGAAGACCCCGCGAGCCTGCCGGAATTGACGACGATTCCCGATGTCCTTATGCGACAGTTGCGACCGCTCGGCGCCTACTCTCGCGATGTGAAGCCCTGCATGGATTTTCGCATTCCGGATATCGAGCGACAGCTTTCTGCCGCGACCGCGCAATCACGCCTCAGGTTTTGGCTAAAAGGGCGGCAACCACTCGCTGCCGGCTCGCGAGCGCAACCGGCCGTCTTTGCGTATCTCTCGGATTGGTGGCTGAATTTCAGTAGCGTCGGCGGCCACCTTCGCGATCTGCAATCGGTGGACCCGCTCTATCTTTCGAGTCTCAATCACTGCATCTGGTTTCATCGCGCTTTCTCGCCGGATGGCTGGATGCATTTCGAAACCGAGAGCCCTTGCGCCGAGGGAGGTCGCGGACTTTCGATTGCTCGCATTCACGACAGAAACGGATCGATGCTCGCAACATCGATCCAGGAGACCCTCATGGTACGCTAGCCGATTCGGTCCTGAAACCGCCGCGTCCAATGCCGGCGCTGCGCGCCGCAAATCGGGTGTATCCATTGCTTAGCGTGGCGCAGCCGGCAGGGCATTCCGGTCGTCCTGATGAATTAGATCGACGATCTCCGACTGATTGCGAGTAGATCGGCCCCACCAAACAGTGCGCAGTTGGCCGGAGATCCTGCTGAATAAAACAAAACCCCGCCGGTGGCGGCTGGGTTTTCCTTGTCGATTACCAGCCAGAGCCACAATTGTGGATCATGCGGAAAGCCGGCTCAGGAGCTCTTTCAGGCGGTCGACGGTGTAGGGTTCGGTGTGACCGCGCAGGAGCTTGGTAAGCTCCCTTAGCGGCATCTCCATAATCCAGTCGGCCCTGGCTTGGGTCAGGCCGAGTTTTTCGATCGCCTCGTCGATCTCGATTACGACCTTCGCTTTCACCGAGATCGGGCCGTTCGCAATGCGAATTGCTGCCACAGCTCGGGACGAGGTGCCCGCAGTGGAATGGGTCGGCGGCTCCGGTTGGGCCGGCGGCCCGCAGCCAAGTGCATAGTCCCAGACCATCCATCGGCGGATGGTCGGGCAGCGGTCGATCGAATTCACCACTTGCGCGCCCCAAACCCGGTCCTTCAGGGCCGGATCGAGGCGCGGCCCTGGTTCTCGATGTACTGACGTACGATGGCGATCGGAACGCCACCGTTCCACGAGGCATATTCGATATTTATGTATAGATTTTGGACGCATCAGCCGAATATCCGGCGGATGTACCCACGCGGGGGACCGCTCGACAAACAAGGCCGCAGCATCTTCTCACATCGGCTACGCACAAAGATACCTTTCGCGTGCTGGAGAAATCAGCTGTGAAAAGGCGGCCTCCCGCATCGGCTTCCCATAAAGATATCCCTGCACAAACCAACACTCGTTGGCCTCCAAAATCTCGCTCTGCTGCATCGTCTCGACCCCCTCCGCGACGAGCTTGAGGTCGAGCGCCTTTGCGATACCAATTATCGCTTCGACCAGTTTCGTTTTTCTGAGATCTTCGCCAAGTTCACGAACAAAGGACTGATCAAGCTTTAACACGTCGATCGGAAAGTTACTCAGATAACTAAGCGCAGAGTATCCGGTGCCGAAGTCGTCTACGGCGATCGATACTCCTATTTTCTTCAGAGCATCAAGGGTCGCCTTTACGCCGCGCTTATCTTCCAGAAGAACGCTTTCAGTAATTTCGAGGCACAACCACTGAGGCTTACAGCCCGATACGGCTAACGCTCTAGCAACAACAGGCACTAGATCATCATGAATGATCTGACGTGCCGAGACATTCACTGATACGACAAATGCCTCCTCCCGGGCGCGGTTCCAATTGACCGCCGCACGGCAAGCGGACTCAATGACCCAACGGCCAATATCGAGAATGATGCCGGACTCTTCCGCGACCGAGATAAATCTATCAGGTGTAAGGAAGCCCAATTCAGCATGATTCCACCGCAGCAGTGCTTCTGCGCCGATAACCAGCCCCGGGGGCAGCAGAACTTGCGGCTGATAGTAAAGTTCAAATTCGTCTCGTTGCAGCGCCTTTTTCAGCGTAGCCTCAATCATCGTACGTTTAATGGTGCGTGCCATCAGCTCGGCATCATAGAGCTGATACTTGTTGCGCCCCGTGTTCTTTGCCCGGTACATAGCATCGTCTGCATTTTTGAGAATTTCGTGCGGGTCCGGGCTATCCTCTGGGTAACACGCAATTCCGATGCTTGCTGAAACGTTGATTTCGCGGCCCATCGAAACGACAGGTTGGGTTAGTTTGCGCAAAATCACATCGGCGACCTCCGCGACTTCGTCCTTTCCTGGCGCGCCGTAGAATAGCATCGCGAATTCATCTCCGCCCAAACGGGCAGTCATATCCCCATGACGTTCGCAAGAACGAAGTCGACGCGCCACCTCCATCAACAGCTCGTCGCCCGCCGCGTGTCCAAACGCATCATTGATCTCTTTAAAATGGTCGAGATCAAGCGTCAGAACTCCAAATGGGCGGCTGGCTTTGCGCTCAGTTTCAGCGCTGATGGCCTCAACGAAGCACCGCCTGTTGCAAAGACCAGTCATGGAGTCCGTCAGTGCAGCTTTCTCCAAGCACACGCGGTCGTGCCAACTTCTCCAATAAGCGCCAGAGAATGCGGATGCCGCGAACACACACATGGTCGCCGCCGGGACAAGCAACACCACGTATTGCTCAACAGGGAGATGCGGTGACAGCCCTCCCACGTGCAGGGCCAACGGAAACAGAACGATTCCTGCGGTCAATGACAGATTTGCGGGAAGAGAACACCCGCGCGTCATAAGAAATGGCATGAACAGAAAGTACAGGAAACCCGCTAGCCCGTAGGTCATTCCGTCGTCTAGCCGATTTAGTATTTCAAGGAATCCCCATTCCCATCCGGCAAACGTAATTGCTGCGCATAAACCAGCAAGGCGGTGATCCCAATTGAGAATCAATGCAATAAGGTAGGGCGTAGCTATCGGCAAAATTGCCAAGCGAAGCCAGATCGTGGCTGTAGCGCCAAGGGGGTCGTGCGCATAGTCCCACATCCAAAGCGAGGCGCCGGCAATCGCAGTTATCGCGGTCATTAGAACGCTGATGGCGCGATGGTCTACGTATTGCTGCCGGCGAAAGCTGATAGGTGATCGAAGTAGTTGCCACACGGTCTGGTTCACACCGCTTGCTAGCTTCGGCATCGACATGTTACTGAACTCATACTCGGTCAAACTTGGTATCCGCCGCCTACGTGGCGGGCATGCGCCATCTCCGCCAAATTAGAATTCAACCAGTTTATCTTGGGTTTCGTGCGTTTCGCATTGCTGCCGCCGCGCCAACAAATTTTGATCAGATTTGTCTGTAATACGACAAGACAACTGAGCAAGAATTGCTCTTCATCTGGTTCCGGGACCTGGCACTGCAGCGGCGCATTCGGCGGGCAGACCGCGCCGGCGGACGTCGGTTTTCCGAGCATTGACCGAACTACTCTCGGCCCTTCAGGGCCGAGAGTAGTCACCGCGCAGTGATCCGGACGAGCCAATGCTCGCTAACGCTGGATAAGACGAGGGGCGCAAGATATTCGCCGGCCCCGTTCAGCCGCGTCGGCGAGTCCCAGACGAGCCCATCGACTGCGTTACTACACGATCCACGGAATCCTATCGTACGAAGAGGCTTGGTCTACCGTCGGGGGAAAGACCAAATTCTACTCCGGCCTCCTCGAGTGTCGTCCGAACTGCGAATTTGCTATTTCGGCGAACCACGCTGCTTTCGTTGGCTTCAAGACGCCTGATCGTTGAGACGGAAACACCTGCACGGCTTGCCAATTCTTGCACCGACCAGGTCAGAATACCTCGGGCGCCACGAACTTGTGCCGCGGTCAAAATCACGTCGGTTGCTATCAGGGAACGTTCGTGGGCAAAGCCGCCGGGCCGATACTCGGAGCGCTTTAAACAAATGCCGATCCAATGCAGTAGCGTGCCGTCGGGTCCCCAAACTGGTGCGCCCCTAGCGTGAAGCCAGATATATCCGTCGTTCGGTGTGCGAACACGGTAGTCCGCACTACAAATTGTCCTATTGGCGACTGCTGCACGGAAAGCTGCACGGGTATGCTCGCGATCATCGGGATGAACTGCATCTAGCCAGCCCTCGCCCTCGGTCTCGATAGCCGATTGGCCCGTGAGATCCTGCCAGGATTTACTTGGCTGCGCTCTGCCATCTGCCGCCGTTGTCCAAACAATGGCCCCGAGCGCCCCGAGAATCGCATCAAACCGACCCTCACTCTGCATGATAGCATGCTGAGCCTCACGTCGTGCAGTCACGTCAAGGACAAGTCCGACGGCTCGCACCGGACTGCCTTCTCGGTCGAGAATGGCCTCTGCTTTGATGAGTATCCACCGGACTGTTTGATCCGGCCGCACAATGCGGAATTCTCGTGCGAATGGCTGTCCCGCACGAACCACTTGATCCATATGCTTGTGTTGAGGGCGGTCGGCCGGGTGCATCAGCCCGACCAATTTTTGATAGGACAAGGGAAAGGAAGGGGGGAGGCCTAGGATACGATGCAGTCCAACCGAGGATGTGATTTCATCCGCCGAAAGTTCGCACGACCAGAAGCCGACATCCCCGTTTTCCTCGACCAATCGCAGAAAATGATAGGATGAAAATCTCTTATGCTGCAATGGCTTCGTGTGCAGTCCAAAAACGTTCATGCATTAGATATCCGGCCCTCAACCAATAATACGCGTTACTGATTCGCTGATCACCAACGCTCCGATTCTTGCTTCCAAATCCGAGAGCGGAATTCGGTCTAGCGGGCCGCCTTTCCAGAATTTGTGACTACTCGCGGGCCCGAAGGGCGCCGCATAGGCGGCACTGCAGGTCCGTGACGTGTGTGCCCGCCCGACCACGACGAGTCCCGAGCGTACCATTGGAACTTGTACTCCAACATGGTCCTGATTGTCCGGGGGCGACCCACCAGCAAGGACCGGTTCTCGTTCGCCGCTTCTGTGCGAGCGCCCCAGGCCTGTCGAGCGTCAGCCCCAACGGACCTCCGGCCTAGTTCGATCACCTAGCGATTAGGCCCCACGAAAAGAACAGTTTTTGTTCTGTCTGGCTGCTCGCGTCGTTGAGACTGCAATGAAACTACTCTTCAATGCAACTGTAGGGGTCAGCCGCCGGAAAGTGTGAAAGTGCAGGTCAATATTCTGATCGTAACCTTCGAACAGCAGACGAAACCGCCTGTCTGTTTTCTCGAAGTCCCATATTCTGCTTCTGCCAGAACAACGCATTCTGACACTAGCAGTCAGAATACCCCGGAGTTCAAAATGCTTGCTAATCTTTCGGTTCGCGCGAGGCTAATTGCCGTTATTGTGATGTTGCTGATAACGTTGGCTGGCACCGGACTGTTTGCCGTTACCAGAATGCAGACGATGAACGAATACACCATCAATATCTCGACAAAATGGCTGCCAAGCGTACGAGTTCTCGGCGAGATACGCGTCCTCGTCAACCGTTATCGCGTCAATATTCGACAGTTTGTCCTGGATACCGATCCGCAAAAAAAAGCCACCGATGAAAAGGCATTGGAGGCCATTGCGCAGGCGATTGCCGAGAAGATCAAGTCCTATCAGCCGCTCGTAACTTCGCAAGAAGAAAGGGAGCTTGCTGATGCGTTTATGGAAGCGTGGACTGACTACGTGACGCAGATCCGCGAGGTGATGGATATCAATCGCAAGGACAATGACACCGCTAAGGCTCGCGACTTCATCACGGCCAAGGCGCCGGTCGGCGCGAAACTGGAGACTCCGCTCCAAAAGAATATCGATCTCAACAACAAGGGCGCCGACGTCGCGACCCGGAAGGCTGCAGACAACTACGCGCTAACGCTTAAATTGATTTCCGCCATACTTCTCACCTCCATGATCCTCGGCATTTGCGCCGGGATATATCTTCTGCGGACTATTACCCGCGGCATAAACTCTGTCGTCACTCCGATGCGGGTCCTCGCAGCGGGCGATCTGACGGTGGCCGTGCCGTGCATCAACCCGAAGACCGAGATTGGCCAAATGGCCAGCGCCTTGCAGGTGTTTAAGGACGCGCTGGTCGCCAAAAAGGCCGTCGACGAGGCTGCAGCCGCTGACGCCAACGCGAAGATTACCCGCGGCCAGCGCGTGGACGCAGTTACCAGCCAATTTGAATCCATGATCGGCGAACTTGTCAGTTCGCTATCCTCATCCGCGACCGAACTAGAGGCAGCAGCCAATACGCTAACCACGAGCGCTCAGTCCACCGGACGCATTTCCGGCGATGCAGCAGGCGCCTCGCAAGAGGTTTCCACGAACGTGCAATCGGTAGCAGGTGCGACTGAGAAGATCACTTCTTCGGTGAACGAAATCGGCCGTCAGGTGCAACAGGCCAGCCGCGTTGCCAGCGATGCGGTCCGACAGGCGGAGAAGACGAATGCCAGTATAACGGAACTTTCGCAGTCCAGCGCTCGCATTGGCGATGTCGTCAGGCTGATTACCGCGATTGCTGAGCAGACAAATCTACTAGCACTCAATGCGACAATTGAGGCCGCGCGGGCGGGAAATGCCGGCCGCGGTTTCGCGATCGTCGCCTCGGAGGTGAAGGCGCTAGCGGCGCAGACGTCAAAGGCGACTGACGAAATCGCAACCCAAATTGCGAGCATGCAGTCTGCCACGGAGACATCGGTGGGCGCGATCAGGGAGATCAGCGCAACGATCAATGTCATCTCAGAAATTTCGTCGGCCATAGCCACTGCTGTGGAGGAACAAAGCGCTGCTACACAGGAAATCGCGCGAAATGTCATAACCGCGGCGCGGGGCAGCTCAGCCGTAGCATCGAATATCGACGACGTTAGCCGCGGCGCAAGCGAAACTGGCTCGGCATCAAGTCAAGTGCTTGCGTCGGCCCGGATGCTTTCGAACCAAAGTGAGCGGCTCAAGAGCGAGGTTGAGAAATTTCTAGCTACGGTGCGCGCAGCATAAGAGAACGTCGACATCGACCGACCCACTAAGCATTCGAACGAGAAGGGCAACACCCTCTCTGCGATTGACACCGAAAGCTGGACGGCGACCAAGACCATCAAGGTCGGCCAGCGCCCGCACGGCATCGAGTTCACGCGCGACGGCAAGTTCGTGATGGTCGCGGTCGGCGACGGCACCATCCAGGTGATCGACGCCAGGGCGCAAGCGTGGGTCGACACCCTAACCTCCGGGCCCGACTCCGAGCTGTTCACGCACGACGCGGTCGGCAAGGGGCCCCATGTCGCGAACGAGAACGACAACACGATTACCGTGATCAATCTGGAAAAGCGTGCGCGGATCGGCGACAGCCAGGCCGGCGTCGAGCCGGAGGGCGTCACCATCGGCGCCGGCGGCAAGACGCTAAATCAATACGTCGGAAATGACCAACATGGTGCATTTTATAGACACGGATTTGCGCCAGATGGGCGCCATGTGCTAGTCGACGCGCGGCCGCGCTTTGCCGAGTTCGAGCACGACAGCTCGGAAGTGTGGGTATCCTCTGAAATCGGCGGCACGGTCTCAGTGATCGATCCCATGAAGCACGCGGTGATCGGTAAGGTCACGTTCGAGATCCTGCGGCCGCACAAGACCATTCAGGTGGGCGAACTGCCCTGGGACATCACGATCGCACCATGACCAGCCCTGCTCCCATCGCTGAGCCACGCGAGACGCCAAGGCCAGATCCGGCGGCGGTGCCGGCGCTGTCGATCGACGGCGTCAGCCATTCCTACGGCCCGCGCCGCGCGTTGATGGACGTGTCCTTCAAGGTGCAGCCTGCGAGCTTTACCGCGCTGCTCGGCCTCAACGGCGCCGGCAAGAGCACGCTGTTTTCGCTCGTGACGCGCCTGTTCGGCATCCAGTCGGGGGGCGTCGGCATTTTCGGGCACGATATCAGTAGCTCATCGGGCGAGGCGCTGCGGCTGCTTGGCGTCGTATTCCAGCCGCGCACACTTGATCTCGATCTGTCGCTGACGCAGAATCTGCTCTATCACGCGGCGCTGCACGGCATCGGCCGCCGCGAGGCGACCACGCGCAGTGCCGAGCTGCTCGGCCGCATCGGGCTTTCCGAGCGCGCCGGCAGCAAGGTGCGCGATCTCTCGGGCGGGCAGATGCGGCGGCTGGAGATCGCACGCGCGCTGCTGCACCGGCCGCGGCTGTTGCTGCTGGACGAGCCGACCGTCGGGCTGGACGTCAAGGCGCGCGCCGACATCATCAGCCATGTCCGCCAGCTCGTGACCGAGCAAGGCATCGGCGTGCTCTGGGCCACTCACCTGTTCGACGAGATCATGTCCAGTGACGATCTCGTGGTGCTGCATCAGGGCAAGGTGCTGGCGCAGGGGCCGATGAGCCGCGTCATCACGGATGCCGGCGCGCAGGACGTCAACACCGCCTTCATGCGCCTGACCGGTGCGCAAACCATGCCGGGAGGCGGTGCATGAGCAGCATCACCACAAGCGATGCGCCGCGCGGCTTCTCGGCCTCGGAGTACATGACCTGCCTCACCGGCATCGTCTGGCGCGAGGGCCTGCGCTTCCTGCATCAGCGCGAGCGCTTCGTCTCCGCGCTGGTGCGTCCCCTGGTGTGGCTGTTCATCTTCGCCGCCGGCTTCCGGCAGGTGCTCGGCATCTCCATCATCCCGCCCTACGAGACCTACATTCTGTATGAGGTCTTCATCGCACCCGGGCTGATGGCGATGATCCAGCTCTTCAACGGCATGCAGTCCTCGCTCTCGATGGTCTATGACCGCGAGATGGGCAATATGCGTACGCTGCTGGTGAGCCCGCTGCCGCGCGGCTTCCTGTTGTTCTGCAAGCTGCTGGCGGGTACCGCGGTGTCGCTGCTCCAGGTCTATGCGTTCCTCCTGATCGCGTGGTTCTGGGACATCACCCCTCCTCTATCAGGCTATCTCACCGTGCTGCCGGCGCTGATCCTGTCCGGGCTGATGCTGGGCTCGCTCGGCATGCTGATCTCCTCCGGCATCAAGCAACTCGAGAACTTTGCCGGCGTGATGAACTTCGTCATTTTCCCGATGTTCTTCGCCTCCTCCGCGCTCTACCCGGTCTGGCGGGTGCAGGAGGGCAGCCCGTATCTCTATTATCTCTGCGCAGCCAATCCGTTCACCCATGCGGTCGAGCTGATCCGCTTCGCGCTGTACGGACAGGTCAACTGGATCTCGCTGGCGGTGGTCGCGGCTTGCACAATCGTCTTCATGATCGGCGCGATTCTGGCCTATGATCCCTCGCGCGGGTGGCGCGGCGCGGACCTGCGGGAGGCGAAGGATGAAGGTTCTGATCCTGGCTGCCATGGCAATTGCGCTGTGCTGCACGGCCGCGCGCGGCCGATCCGCGCTATCCTGACTGGCCCTACACCCAGGCCAAGGTGCCGGAGATTTCGCTGGCGGCCGTCTGGGCCGGCCCGCCGCTCGACGAGGCCGAGAAGTCGGTGAAGGAGTTTCTGGAAGGCTCTGCCTCGGACATGGTCGCGAACGCAAAAGTCCGAAGTGACCAAATATCCAAACCGGACGTCCGGTTGCTGCGATAGGCTCGGAACAGGCCTTGTTATCGGTTCGTTCGTATGCCTTCAACGAGATCTAATACTGCATTCGCGGCATCCAGCACATTGGTGCCCGGGCCAAACACGGCCGCGACGCCATGATCCAGCAAGAAATTGTAATCCTGGCGCGGCACGACGCCACCCACGACGACGATGATCTTGTCGCCGCCCTTCGCCTTGAGTGCATCGATTAATTGTGGCGCCAACGTCTTGTGGCCAGCGGCGAGCGAAGACATGCCGACGACATGGACCTTTGACTTAACGGCGAGATCGGCTGCCTCATCCGGTGTCTGGAACAGCGGTCCGGCCACCACCTCGAAGCCGATGTCGCCGAAAGCAGAGGCTATGATCTTCGCGCCGCGATCGTGGCCGTCCTGGCCGAGCTTCGCTACCAATACCTTCGGCGTTTCTCCAAGAGACTTGGAGAACTGATCGAGACGTTGGACAAGGGTGTCGTATTCAGGTTCGCCCTCGTACGCAGCTCCGTAAACGCGCTTCACTACTTTCGGTACGGCTGCGTGATCACCGAACGCTCCGCGAAGCGCGTCTGAGATTTCGCCGACGGTAGCGCGTGAACGCGACGCCTCGACTGCGGCTTCCAATATGTTGCCTTCCCCACTGTGGGCGATGTGGCTCAGTGCGGCAAGGGCCGAGTCCACGCGCTTGGGATCACGCTGACGCTTCGTCCTCTCGATGCGCTGAATCTGAGCCTCCCGAACGGCCTTGTTGTCGATGTCGAGGATGTCGATCTGGTCCTCCTGGTCGAGGCGGTATTTGTTGACGCCGACGATGACCTCGTCGCCGCGGTCGATAGCCGCCTGTTTGCGTGTCGCCGCTTCCTCGATAAGCCGCTTCGGCAGACCGTCGTTGACCGCCTTGGTCATGCCACCGATGGCCTCGATTTCTTCGATCAGTTTCCACGCCGCGTCGGCCAGCTCCTTGGTCAGACTCTCGACATAGTAGGAGCCAGCCAGCGGATCCACGACCTTGGTTACGCCCGTCTCGTGTTGCAGGATGAGCTGCGTGTTGCGCGCGATACGGGCGGAGAACTCAGTCGGCAAGGCGATCGCCTCGTCGAACGAGTTGGTGTGGAGCGACTGCGTTCCGCCCAGCACCGCCGACATCGCCTCAAAGGCCGTGCGCACGACATTGTTGTATGGATCCTGCTCCTGCAGCGACACGCCCGAGGTCTGGCAATGCGTGCGCAGCATCAGCGACGAGGCTTTCTTTGGCTGGAACTCCTCCATAATGCGCGTCCACAGGAGCCGTGCGGCGCGAAGCTTTGCTGCCTCCATGAAGAAGTTCATGCCGATGGCGAAGAAGAACGACAGGCGGCCGGCGAAATCGTCGACATCGAGCCCTTTCTTCAACGCCGCGCGGACATATTCGCGCCCGTCGGCCAGCGTGAAAGCGAGTTCCTGCACTAGCGTCGCGCCGGCCTCCTGCATGTGGTAGCCGGAGATGGAGATCGAGTTGAATTTCGGCATCTCCTTGGCCGTATACTCGATAATGTCGGCGATGATCCGCATCGAGGGTTCTGGCGGGTAGATGTAGGTGTTGCGGACCATGAACTCTTTGAGGATATCGTTCTGGATGGTCCCCGACAGATGCGCGCGCGGCACGCCCTGTTCCTCGCCAGCAACGATGAAATTCGCCAGGATGGGAATGACCGCACCGTTCATTGTCATCGATACGGACACCTTCTCGAGCGGGATACCGTCGAACAGGATCTTCATGTCCTCGACCGAATCGATTGCCACGCCGGCCTTGCCGACGTCGCCGACCACGCGCGGGTGATCGCTGTCGTAGCCGCGATGCGTGGCGAGGTCGAAGGCCACCGACACGCCCTGCTGACCGGCTGCCAACGCCCTGCGATAGAAGGTGTTCGAAGCCTCGGCCGTCGAGAAACCGGCATATTGCCGGATCGTCCACGGACGTCCGGCATACATCGTCGCACGAGGCCCCCGCACGAACGGCTTCTGGCCCGGCAAGGATCCCAGGTGGTCGACCCCTTCAAGATCGCCGGCGGTGTAGAGCGGCTTCACCGCGATGCCCTCTGGCGTCTGCCAGATCAGCTCATCGGGCGAACCCTTCACTTCCTTCTCGGCGGCGACGCGCCAGGTGTCGAGCTTGGGATTGCTCATGGCTAGCTCCTAATCGAACTCCATGATGAGCTCGTCGACTGCAAGGCTCGCGCCGGCTACTGCGGCTACCTTCTTCACTATTCCCCGGCGCTCGGCGCGCAGAACGTTTTCCATCTTCATCGCCTCGACGGTGGCAAGCGACTGGCCGACCTCGACCGCGTCGCCTTCCCCGACGAGAATAGTCGTCACAATGCCAGGCATGGGGCAGAGCAGCATCTTCGTCGTGTCCGGCGGCAGCTTGGTCGGCATCAGGCGTGCAAGTTCCGCGGCACGCGGCGTGCGTACATTTGCCACCACATCGATGCCGCGCCAGCGCAAGCGATAGCCACTACCGGCTGGCTGTAGCTTCACACCCACCGACGTATCGGCGACCTCGAAATGTGCGTGCTGGCGGCCCGGCAGCCAGTCGCTATGTACCTCGATCGCGTCGCAGCCGCCGAAATCGACCAGCGTGCGACTGCCCTCGACCGAAGCCGATACCGCGAACTGATGGTCCCCGAGCGTTACAACCCAGTCTCTGCCAACTGCCCTGGGATGATTGGCCAGCGCGCCCGATATCTGCACCGCGCGCTTCTGCGCACGCAGATTCGCGAAGGCGACAATCGCCGCAAGTGCCTTTGCCTGGGCTGCGGCCGGCGTCACGCCGGCAAAGCCATCCGGAAATTCCTCGGCGATGTAGGCCGTCGTCAACTTGCCGTCCCGGAACCGCTGCTGGTCCATCACGGCCGAGAGGAACGGCAGGTTGTGACCGATGCCTTCAACCTCGAAATCGTCGAGTGCCTTGCCCATGGCATCGATCGCGGCCAGTCGGTCCGGTGCCCACGTGCATAGCTTGGCGATCATCGGATCATAGTACATTGAGATCTCGCCGCCCTCGAACACGCCCGTGTCGTTGCGGATGATCACTCCGTCGGCCTGCCTGCCTTCCTTTGGTGGCCGGTAACGCGTCAGCCGACCGATCGACGGCAGGAAGTTCCGGTACGGGTCCTCGGCATAAAGACGGCTCTCGATCGCCCAGCCGTTGAGGCGGACGTCCCCCTGGGCCAGGGTCAGCTTCTCGCCGGCCGCAACACGGATCATTTGCTCGACGAGATCGATGCCTGTGATCAGTTCGGTTACAGGATGTTCGACCTGCAGGCGCGTGTTCATCTCGAGGAAGTAGAAGTTGCGCTTGCCGTCAACGATGAACTCGACCGTGCCGGCTGAGAAGTAGCCGACCTCACGCGCCAGGGCGACGGCCTGCTCGCCCATCGCCTTGCGCGTCGCGTCATCGAGGAACGGGGATGGCGCTTCCTCGATGACCTTCTGGTTGCGACGCTGGATCGAGCACTCGCGCTCGCCGAGATAGAGAATGTTACCGTGCTGGTCGCCCAGCACCTGGATCTCGATGTGGCGCGGCTCGGTGACGAACTTCTCGATGAAGATACGATCGTCGCCAAAGGAGGATTTGGCTTCGTTCTTGGACGACTGGTAGCCCTCGCGCGCCTCGGCATCGTTCCAGGCGATGCGCATCCCCTTGCCGCCGCCGCCAGCGGAGGCCTTGATCATGACCGGGTAGCCGATCTCAGCCGAGATCCTTGCCGCCTCATCAGGGCTTTCGATCAGGCCCATATGACCGGGAACCGTGTTCACGCCCGCCGCCGCGGCGATCTTCTTCGAGGTGATCTTGTCGCCCATCGCTTTGATGGCGGCCGGAGGCGGGCCAATGAAGGCCACGTTCTCGGCCTTCAACGCCTCGGCGAAATGCGCATTCTCCGACAGAAAGCCATAGCCCGGATGTACTGCGTCTGCGCCGGTCTGGCGGATCGCAGCGATGATCTTGTCGATGACAATGTAGGACTGCGACGAGGGCGCCGGACCGATATGCACGGCCTCGTCGGCCATTCTCACGTGCAGCGCGTCACGGTCGGCGTCCGAATAAACGGCGACAGTTGCGATTCCTAGTTTCCTGGCGGTCTTGATCACTCGGCAGGCGATTTCGCCGCGATTGGCGATGAGCATCTTCTTGAACATTTTATCGCCTCACAACGGGATCGTGTCGTGCTTGCGCCAGCGCGCGTCAACCGCCTTGGCGCGTAAGGCAGCGAAGGCGCGTGCGATGCGCTTGCGCGACGAGTGCGGCATGATCACTTCGTCGATGAAGCCGCGCTCGGCGGCAACGAATGGGTTGGCGAACCGCTCTTCGTATTCCGCAGTGCGGGCGGCGACCTTCTCCGGATTGCTGAGCTCGGAGCGGTAGAGGATTTCGGTCGCACCCTTAGCGCCCATAACCGCGATCTCGGCCGTCGGCCAGGCGTAGTTCACGTCGGCCCCGATGTGCTTGGACGCCATGACGTCATAGGCGCCGCCATAAGCCTTCCGCGTGATTAGCGTCACCATCGGCACGGTCGCTTGCGAATAGGCGAACAGGAGCTTGGCGCCATGCTTGATGACGCCGCCATATTCCTGCGCCGTGCCTGGCAGGAAGCCGGGCACATCCACGAGCGTCAGGATCGGAATCGAGAAGGCATTGCAGAAGCGCACGAAGCGCGCCGCCTTGCGCGACGAGTCGATGTCGAGGCAGCCCGCCAGTACCATCGGCTGATTGGCGACGACGCCGACAGTCTGGCCTTCGAGGCGCATGAAGCCAGTAATAATATTCCTTGCGAAGGCTTCCTGAATCTCGAAGAAATCGCCTTCATCGGCCAGCGCCAGGATCAGTTCCTTCATATCATAAGGCTTACTGGCGCTGTCAGGGATCAGCGTGTCGAGCCGCATCTCGATGCGCGAGGGGTCGTCGTAGAACGGGCGTACTGGCGGCTTCTCGCGATTGTTCAGGGGTAGGAAGTCGAACATGCGGCGCACGCCTTCGAGCGCCTCGATGTCGTTGTCGTAGGCGCCGTCGGCGACGGAAGATCTCGACGTATGTGTCCGTGCGCCGCCCAGTTCTTCGGCCGTGACGATCTCGTTGGTCACCGTCTTCACGACATCCGGGCCGGTGACGAACATGTAGGACGAGTCGCGCACCATGAAGATGAAGTCGGTCATCGCCGGCGAGTAGACGGCGCCGCCAGCGCAGGGCCCCATGATGACCGAGATCTGCGGAATGACACCAGAGACCTCGGCATTGCGGCGGAACACTTCGGCATAGCCGGCGAGTGAGGCGACGCCCTCCTGGATACGCGCGCCGCCGGAATCGTTGAGTCCGATCACCGGCGCCCCGTTGCGCACCGCCATGTCCATGATCTTGCAGATCTTCTGCGCATGCGTTTCCGACAACGAACCGCCAAGTACAGTGAAGTCCTGGCTGAAGACATAGACGATGCGGCCGTTGATCGTGCCCCACCCTGTCACGACGCCGTCGCCGGCGACCTTCTGCGAAGCCATGCCGAACTCGGTCGTCCGGTGGGTAACGTACATGTCGTATTCCTCGAACGATCCCTCGTCGAGGAGCACGTCGATGCGCTCGCGCGCAGTCAGCTTACCTTTGGCGTGCTGTGCATCGATGCGTTTCTGACCGCCGCCGAGGCGCGCCTCGTCCCGGCGTGCTTCAAGCTGTTCCAGGACTGCGCGCATCAGCGGTCAGCCTTGTCCGCGATGGCCTTCCAAGCCATCGGAAAGATGAGTGCAGCGAGCATCGCCTTGACCACGTCGCCGAGGACGAACGGCGTGAGGCCGTAGGCTATCACTGGTTTGTCGAAGCCGATCACCGTGCCGAGCCACGGCAGGCCGGTCAGGTAAATTGTCGCGGCGGCGACCAGTGCGGCAACCATCGCGGTCAGCGGTTGGCGATCCCATCCGCGCTGCGCGAACAGGCCGGCGACTACTGCCTGGACGAAGAAGCCGGCAAGGTAGCCGCCCGTCGGACCGACCATGTAGGCGAGGCCCAGCCCCTGCTGTGGCGTGCCTGCGAAAACCGGTAGGCCGACAGCACCTTGCGCAAGATAGAAAAGCACGGCTGCCCCGCCGCGCACTGGACCGAGCGCGAGCCCCAAACCGATGGCAACGAAGGTCTGCATCGACAACGGCACAGGAAAGAAAGGCACCGTGACCTTCGCTGATAGCGTGAGCAGCAGCGATGCTGCGGCAACAGTCAGCGCATCCAGCGCCAGACCGGCAGGCGCACGCCGCCCTGCGATCGCTGTGAAGAGGGTCATGATCTTCTCCCATCCCTGGCCCACATGAACATTGACCGATCGAATAGCTGCCGCCGTCCTTGCAGAAAACATTGAAATGGGCACAAAAGTATAATATGCAAATATGCAAATTCATTTCTGCGAAATTGCAAATATGGCACCTCCTAAGCTTTACATTGGCCGCAAGATCCGGGAACTGCGCGAGGCCCACAACGCCACGCAGGTCGTCTTCGCCGAGCGCCTCGGAATTTCGATCAGCTATCTCAATCAGGTCGAGAACAACCAGCGTCCCGTGTCGGCCGCAGTCCTGTTGGCTCTCGCTGAGAATTTCCAGATCGACATCGCCTCGATCTCAGCCAGCGACGGCGACAGGCTGCTCTCGGCCCTCAGCGAAGCGCTGGCGGATCCCCTATTCGACAATTATTCGCCAAACCTTCAGGAACTTAAGTTGGTCACGCAGAACGCGCCGGGCTTCGCCCGTGCGCTGATCTCCTGTCATCAGGCCTATCGCCGCAACAGCGAGCAGTTGGCGAGTCTCGACGACACGCTGGGACATGGGGCGTCGGCTGCGGAGCCGACGCCCTACGAAGAGGTCCGCGACTTCTTCCATTTCGTCGACAATTACGTACACGTCATCGACGTCGCGGCGGAACGGCTGGCAGCGGATTTGGGCATTGGTGAGCAGGAATCCAGCGCAGCGTTAGCTAAGCATCTTGAGACCCGGCACGGCATACGTGTCGTCAACGCTGGCGCCGACGAGGACGTGATACGGCGCTTCGACGTCAACTCGCGACTGCTCTTTCTCAATCCGTATTCTCCGCCGGCTACTCGCACCTTCCAGACCGCCTTTCAGATTGGGCAGCTTGAGCTCGAGGCGGCGATCGCCGACATTATCCGAAAGGCGGACTTCCGCTCTGCCGAGGCGAAGGACATCTGCCGCGTCGGCCTGCTTAACTACTTCGCCGGCGCACTGGTGCTTCCCTACCAGGCCTTCCTCGCCGCCGCCAAGGAACTGCGCCACGATCTCGAACTGCTCTGCGCGCGATTCGGCGCTGGCATGGAGCAGGTTGCGCATCGGCTGAGCACCCTGCAGCGACCAGGCCACAAGGGCGCGCCGATCTTCTTCGCCCGTATCGACCGCGCCGGCAACATCACTAAGCGGCACAGCGCGGCCAAGCTGCAGTTCGCCCGCTTCGGTTCGGCCTGTCCGCTCTGGAATGTACACCAGGCCTTCGAGACGCCAGGACGCATCATCCGCCAACTAGCTGAGACGCCCGACGGCGTCCGCTATCTGTGCATCGCCACGGAGATTTCCAAGGGCGGCCGCGGCTTCAACACACCGCATCAACGTTACGCCATCTCGCTCGGATGCGAGATCTCGTATGCTGGCGACTTCGTCTATGCCGATGGGCTCGAGCTCACGAACCGCGCCGCGTTCGAACCGATCGGCATATCCTGTCGCATCTGCGAGCGTCCACAGTGCCCTCAGAGAGCCGTTCCGCCTGTCAAGATCAGGCTAGTCATAGACCATCACAGACGTGGAGCGCTGCCCTACGCTTTGCCGTGACTGACGAAGTCCGTGCTATCTGCTGTTCTCTCAGATCACCCGCGCCGAGCGCGCTTCGGCGCAACAATCGCGCCGATATCGCCTAACGCGCTTGTGGCCGCCTGAGAACCGCGAGTGTCGGGGAATGGTACATGGGAGCTCAAGGTCCTGCCGAAGCCGGAGCACGTGCTCGGCCTGGAGTCCGTAGAGTTCAGTCTGGACTTGGATACGGTCTAACTTCGACATCCCTTTTGACAAAGCCCTCGGCCTCGGGTGAAGACGGGGGCTCGGGTCCCAAAATCTGAGGCCGCTAACCGGGTTTGAGTGAGGGCTGTCAGATGATCACTCGACATGATGGGCTGAGAAAGACGGCGCTGGGCACGATGGCTCGGGGCGGTTCGGAGACCGAGTTCGCGAAAGCGAACGTCGTCATCGAGATCGACGAGGCGATAGAAGCGAGGTTTGACCCACGCCGAGGCCGCCCGGATCATGGAGATGCCGCTAAGCGCGCTTACCGAATCCCTGCGCGGCCACTCCGAACCCTACACCGTAGACCGCCTCAAAGAGCTTCTGAGCCGGCTTTCCGCCTGATCTAGAGCCGGGGCTCGGGCTGATAGCATCTCGACAAGCTCTCGCGCCCCTACCGGATGTTTCTTCCGTTGGACAGTGAACGACGTGTCGATTACCCGGACGGTTGCCGCCTTTTGTCCAGGGCGGGCGCGGCGCCGGCCGAAGCCAAGCCTCGCCTGCTACGAATGACGTGCATTCAGTTCATTCGCACGATCGGCTTGATCGCGGCGCCGGTCTCGGAGTCGTGGATTGCCGCATTGATCTCATCGAGCGCGTAGAATTTGACGAGCTTGTCGAACGGGAAGCGGCCGGTTCGGTAGAGATCAATCAGTATCGGAATGAAGACGTCCGGATTGGAGTCGCCCTCGACGATGCCGATCAGGCGGCGCCCGGCGCTCATGAAGTGCGTCTCATTAAGGATAATCTCCGTATCCGGTCCTGACGCGCCTAGAATGCCGCAGGCGCCGCGCGGACCGAGGCTCTCCACGGCGCTGCGGATAACCGCAGGCAAACCCGTGGTATCGAGCGCGAAATTCAGGCCGGCGCCAGTAATCCGCATTATCTCCTCGACCGCATTGGTCTGGCGCGGATCGATCACATGCGTCGCCCCGAGCGATTTCGCGATCTCGAGCCTTGCCGGATTGGTATCAATCGCGATGATCGTGGTGGCGCCGACCACGTGTGCCGCCATCAGCGCCGACAGTCCGACTGATCCGGATCCGAACACCGCGAAAGATCTTCCCGCGGAGACTTTCAGCGCGTTCATTACCGCGCCGGCGCCGGTCTGCACGCCGCAGGCGAGCGGCCCGAGCAGTTCGAGCGGGACGTCGGATGCGACCTTCACCACATTGACCTCGTGGCAAATTGCGTGGGTCGCGAACGAGGACTGACCGAAGAAGTTGCCGTTGATCCGCGCGCCGTCCGCCGACAGCGCGCTCGATCCGTCCGCGCGCGTGGCGAAGAAGTTGCGCGGGAAGAATTCATGGCAATAGCTGATCGCGTGGTCCTGACAGCTCGGACACGCGCCGCAGGAATTGAAGATCATCACCACGTGATCGCCGGGCTTCACCTTGGTGATTGCTGCGCCGACCGCTTCCACGACGCCCGCGCCTTCGTGGCCGAGCACGACCGGCAGCGGCGTCGGCAGCATGCCGTCGCGAACGACGAGATCGGTGTGACAGACGCCCGTGGCCTTCACCTTGACAAGAATTTCGTCAGGGCGCGGTGCTTCGAGGTCGATGGTTTCAAGGTTCAACGGCGCGCCCTTTTCGCGGGCGACGGCGGCACGGATCTTCATCCTGGGTCTCCAGACGTCAGACGTTGCAAGGCGGATGGCTTCCGGCGCGCGAGAGGTGCCGGAAGCCATCCGATTGTGCGAGATGCTCAGAACGGATAGGGCGTCGCCTGCGGCTTCTCCGAGGTCCACACCCACTGCGTGAACTCTTCCCAGATTGCCGGGCCGCTAATGCGGCTGCCGTTCCCGGATCGGCCGCGCCCGCCGAACGGTGCGAACGGCCCGCCGTTGACGGTCTGATCGTTGATGTGGAGCTGGCCTACCGTGAGGCGATCGCCGATAGCCCGCGCCCGCGCGACCGAACCGGAAATCACGCCGGCGGCGAGGCCATACTCGGAGCGGTTGGCAAGCTCGACCGCCTCATCGTCGGTGGCAAAGCTGACGAGGCATGCAACGGGCCCGAAGATTTCCTCCTCGAACGCGCGCATGCCGGGCTTCACACCAGCCAGCACCGTCGCCTGGTAATAGCGGCCGTCGTGGACACCGCCGGCGAGCAGCCGCGCGCCCTTCGCCACCGCGTCGTCGACAATCGCCTGGATCTTCGTGACCTGTGCGTCGCTGATGATGGGGCCGAGCGCGACCTGGCCGGACGACGGATCGCCCGCCGGGAGATGCCGCGCCTTCTCGGCGACCTTCGTCGCCAGCGTTTCGGCGATATTCGCGTGTGAGAGCACTAGACCGGTCGACATGCATATCTGCCCCTGATGCAGGAACGCGCCCCAGGCTGCGTTGGACGCCGCGACGTCGATATCGGCATCGTCGAGCACGATCAGCGAATTCTTGCCGCCGAGTTCGAGCTGCACCTTCTTGAGATGGCGACCGGCGACCTCGCCGACCTTGCTGCCGCCTTCCGCCGAGCCGGTGAAGGAGATCATCGCGATGTTGGGATCGACGCACATCGCCTCGCCCGCCGCCGCGCCGCCCGGCACGACCTGCAGCACGCCCCTAGGCAGGCCCGCGTCCTCGAAGATGCGCGCGATGATGATACCGCCGGACACCGCGGTGCGGGGATCGGGCTTATGGACCACGGCGTTGCCCACGGCGAGCGCCGCGGCGATGGCACGGATGGACAGCACCAGCGGGAAGTTGAATGGCGAAATCACGCCGACCACCCCATGGGGCACGCGCTTCGCTGTGTTCGACCGCCCCGGTTCCATTGACGGCAGCATGATCCCGTTGGGCTCGATCGCGATCGCCGCCGCATGGCGCACGAACGCCGCTCCGTGCTCGATCTCGATCGCAGCCTTGGGCTGGATTGAGCCGCTCTCGCGCATGATCCAACCGATCAGCTCCTCGCCGTTCTGCTCGAGCAGATCGGCCGCCTTGCTGAGGATCGCCGCGCGCTCCTGCGGCAACTTCGCAGCCCATGCGGGTTGGGCTTGGCGCGCCTCGCGTGCCGCCTTCGCGATGTCCTTCGGATCGGCTATGCCGACCGAACCGAGCACCGCGCCCGTCGCCGGGTCGCTGATTTCCATCACGCCGCCGTCGGTTGCACTCCACTCGCCCAAAAAAGCCTTACCGCGCCAACGATCGACCGCAATGAAATCGCGAGCCTGCATGTTCATCGAAATATCCTCCCTCCGCCTCGTGCGGATAGATTAACTGTGCGGTCGTTGCGACCGCGGCTTGCCGTGCCGGGGAGAAAGAGGGGCAAGACGGTTTTGCTGTACGCCGTGCGGCCGTCGGCGCGTGCCGCACGCATGGTCGAGACCGTGGATCGGTCTTCTTGCTTCGCTTCCTCCCGCGAACGGTTCAGCAGTTAGCAAGACAGGTGCCAGTCAAAGCTGTCCACCCAGGACGACCTCTCGTTTCTTGAAATTATCTAGATATAACAAATACGTACGGGCAAGCCAACAATATCGGGACGCTCGCTGCAATGGGGCTTCCATCGTGCAGTTTTCCTGAAATAATGAAGTCCCCTCCAGAAGAGATTTCACCATTTCATGAAGACCGAGGCGCCGACGGCGGAGCGTGACTCCCGGATTTCACTGGCGGAAGCGTCCCGCCGCGCCGCCCGCATTCTCACGCGCGGCGCCAGCAGCGAGCTCGACACGCGGGCAGCTCCGACTTTCGACGATCTCGCCGAGTCGCTGCATTTCGCGCTCGGCAACGGCCGCATCTGGCTCAACGACCAGCGCATGGTGCTGATGCAGTCGCAGGTGCTCGGCCGCCTGCGTACCGAGATCATCGACGCGTTCGGATTAGAGACCGCCAAGGCGCTGTTCATGCGCGTGGGCTATATGCAGGGCACACGGGATGCGGCCCTCGTTCAGAAGCACTTCCCTAATGAGGACCTCACCCACGCACTCGCGGCAGGACCACGCGTTCATACGCTAGAGGGTTTCGTCAAGGTCACCACGCGGCATTTCGAGTTCGATCGCGATAAGGGCATCTATTTCGGCGAGTTCTATTGGGACGATTCATCTGAAGCCGCCGAACATGTCGCAAGCTACGGCATCTCGACTGAGCCGGTCTGCTGGATGCAAGTCGGCTATCCATCCGGCTACACCACCAAGCTTTTCGGAAGTCCGGTGATCTTCCGGGAGATCGAGTGCGCTGGCATGGGGGCGCCGCGCTGCATCATCGTTGGTCAGCATGCGGATGCATGGGGCGACGATGCACCCGAACGCAACTACTTCGGCCTCGAATGGAAGGGCCGTCCCGTTCAAGCGATCAGCAAAGCTCCGATCGCAACGGACGGCAGTCCGGTGCTCGCCAGCGACAGCGACACGGTCGCGGTCGGCGTCTCAGCCGCCTTCGTTCGCACGCGCCGTCAGCTCGAGCGCGTCGCTGAGACCGACGCCACTGTCCTGTTTGTCGGAGAGTCGGGCGTCGGTAAGGAGCTGTTCTCCAACCAGCTTCACGCGATGAGCCGGCGCAGCGCTGGCCCCTTTGTTGCGATCAACTGTGCTGCAATTCCGGAACAACTCGTCGAGTCCGAATTGTTCGGGGTTGAGAAAGGAGCCTATACGGGAGCGATAGCTTCCCGCGCCGGTTATTTCGAACGGGCATCCGGCGGCACGCTGTTCCTCGACGAGATTGCCTCACTCACCTATTCGGCGCAGGGCAAGGTGCTGCGGGCGCTGCAGGAACGTAAGATCGAACGCGTCGGTGGCACGAAGACGATCTCGCTCAACGTCCGCGTCGTGGCGGCTTCCAATGTCGACCTCACCGCAGAAGTTGCGGCCGGCCGCTTCCGGCAGGATCTCTATTTTCGGCTTTGCGTGTTTCCGGTCGCCATTCCGCCGCTGCGCGAGCGCCGCGACGATATCCCTTTGCTCATGGCGCATTTCCTCGGCCTTTATCGTACTCGCCACGGGCGGCATCCGACCGGCTTCAGCCGTCGTGCAACCGAGGCGCTGCTGAAATACGACTACCCCGGGAATATCAGGGAGCTTCAGAACCTGATTGAACGCGGCGTGGTCTACGCGGACGACGGCGGCGTCATCGACATCGGTCACCTCTTCAGCGGCACTGAACTACTTCCGCCGTTTTCGGTCCAATTGACGACGGAAGGCCGACTCGCGCGCACGCCAATGCGCGAACACGACCAACCTGTGACGGAGGAACCAATCGCCTCGTCGGTCGAAGCCGGCGCGTCATTCGCCGAGGTGGAACTTGCAACGTATCGCTCTGCGCTGGCGCAGACAGGTGGCAACGTGTCGGCTGCCGCACGGCTCTTGAAGATCAGTAGACCCAAACTGGAATACAGACTTCGCCGCGTCGGCTTAAGACCGTAGCGCCCCCCTCAAACGCCGGCGCGACGTCACGTCAGGCATGTCGCGTTTGACCGGACCTCGGCATCACAGAGCCTCGTTCTACGGAACGATGGAGCAGACGACGCTGATGCGGTTTACATAAAAGGGGCAATAAGGATCTTGCATTGCGTTGTACGGTGGCGCAGCGCCTCGAAGGTATCTGGCAGATCGGATAGCGATACAGTCTCCGAAATCAAACGTTGGGGCGAATACCGCCCAGCATCGAGCACATCGACCGCGCTTGCGAATTCGTGCATGTCGAAGAAGACCGACATGATGACATTGACTTCCTTGGAAATCGCCCGGAACGAGTTCAGGTGATCCGGCGCCGTGCAGAGCCCAAGCACGAGGACGGTACCGCGCGGACGCACGAGGTCGATGCAATGATCAATGAGGCCAGGCTTACCTACGCATTCGAAGACAATGTCGGGTGGCCCCGCGCAGGCGTTGTTGAGACGCTGGGCGAGCTCCGGCCCGGATTCCAAGAAGGCGGTCGCACCGAGTTCCAACGCACGTTCGTCCTGATGCCGATGGAGATCGGTGACGACAATATTTCCGGCGCCCAGACGGCGTGCCCAGAATGCGACGGCGAGGCCAATCGCGCCTGCCCCGACAACGGCGACGCGGTCCCCCTGCTTCAAGCCGGACCGCACAACTCCATGCAAGGCTACAGCCAGCGGTTCGGCAAGCGCGCCGTCGGCGATGCTGATGCCCCAAGGCAGCTTACGGCACTGTCGGCCCGAGACGGCGGCATATTGCGCGTACCCGCCCCCGATCAAGGTCATCTCCGCACACCAGGCCGGCTCTCCACGGCGACAAGGTTCGCAACGGCCACATCCTGAGAGGGGCGCGACGCTGACCTTGTCGCCGACCTTGAGATCTGCGACCTCGGAGCCGATCTCAATCACCTCGCCGGCATATTCGTGGCCAAGGATCGTATCCGTTGCGACGGCAAAAACCGGGTCCGCGGTCATGTGAAGGTCACTGCCGCAGATGCCGCAGCGGCAGACCCTCAGAAGAACGCCATCGCGTTTCGGCCTAGGATCGGCGACGTCGACGATCCGGAGCGGACGACCGATCGACTCGAACAGGGCAGCGCGCATTCAGGCGTCCCCCCGCGCGAAAATGCGCCTTGTCGAGAAGATGGACACTCCGACATACCTCGAGACGACGCCCCATACGCCACCGCGCGCGAAGATGGCGACTAACAATGTGATGATTCCGAGCACGATCAGATAGGTCGTGCCATATTCGCCAAAGAGCCGGTCAGACGCAAAATAGATCAGCGCGCCGATTAGCACACCCTCGATCGACCCGATGCCGCCGACCATGACGATGAAGATGCAGACGCTCGCCCATTTGGGGCTGTAGGCGGCCACGGGCGAGATCCGTAGCTGCGCCATGTAATACACGGCCCCGGCCAGACCCGTTCCGGCTGCGGCTGCCACATAGATCAGGAAACGCAGGCGTTTGACATTCACGCCCTGACTTTCGGCGGCGATCGCGTTGTCGCGCATTGCAGCCAGTGCCAGGCCATACCGAGAGCGCAGCAGCCAGTAGCTTCCGCCGACTGTAATCAGGATCAGCGCTGCGGACCACGAGGTCATGCCGATCGCGCGTTCTTGTGCACTGAACTGGGTCATGGCACGAAGGGTCAGTCCCGCTCCGCCATTCACGAAATCCATGTTCGTCGTCAGGAGCCGGAAGGACTCCGCGATGACCCATGTTCCGATGGCGAAATAGGGACCGTCGAGCCGGTGCAGCAGTGCGTAGGTGGGGACCGCAACAAGCGCGGGCGCGATCACAGCAAGAGCCACCCCGACGAATGGGTTAATTCCGAAACGGATCGATAGAATGAACAGCGCGTAGCCAGCGATGCCGATGAAGGCCTGCTGACCGACCGAAACCAGACCACCATAGCCGGCCAGGAGATTCCACATCTGCGCAACGGCGAGGTAACAGCTCAGCTCCACCATCCAGCGCATCGTGCCAGGACTCGCCCACCAAGGCATCGAAGGAATCACCACCAGCACGATGAATCCAAGGATGGGAAGAATCCAAATGGCCCGAGGCTGCGCAACCGTCGGCGTCATGTTCAAAGGAATTGCCGCTGTGTCTCTCATCGATCTATCGATTCCTCGACATGAGGCCCTGCGGCCGGCCCGCGAGCACGAGCAGGAACACGAGATGCCCCATCAGAATTCCCCAACCGGGGTCAGCTCGAAAGCCGATCGCTTGTGCGATCCCAAGAACGATGGCACCGAGAAAGGATCCCCAAACCGACCCCATTCCGCCAATGATGACGGCCTCAAACGCGTAGATGAGCTGGGCCGGGCCGTCGGCAGGCGAGACCGTAGCGCGCAACGACTGGAATACGGCAGCGATGCCCAGGATAGCCACCGCTGCGGCCGTCGCCGTCGCATAGACGGCGCGCGGGTTCACCCCCGTAATAGCGGCCGCCTCAGAGTCGACCGAGGCCGCGCGGAGCGCCCGCCCGAACGGGCTGAAGCGTAGCATCGCATCAAGTCCCCCTGTCAGCCCGACTGCCGTCGCCAGAACCAGGAGCGGCAGCACACCGATATAGACGCCAGCGACGTTGACGGACGCGGATTCCAATCCGCCGCCGGGAAGCGACCGGGAATCCGCCGACCAGATCTGCTGCATCAGGTTCTGCAAGGCGACCGAGAGGCCGAACGTGGCGATCAGCGACGGCAGTTCGTCACCGCCGATCACCCGGTTCAGAATTCCCTTCTGCAGCGCCCATCCCAGCAACGCGCCGATCGGGATGAGCAGCACGATCACCAAGAACGGCCCGACGCCAAACATGGCCGAGCCGGAAATGCCGACGAGCGCGAGCAGGATCATGAGGTCGCCGTGAGCGATATTGACGATCCGCATCACGCCGAACATCAGCGTCATGCCCAAGGCGTATTGGGCATACATGCCGCCGAGCAGTATCCCTTGGATCAGAGCGTCAAGCCACTGCATGATGCGATCCGAAATACGCGTCGGTGATGGCGGCCTGATCCAGGTTCTCGGATCGTCCGGTGAGCGTCATGCGCCCCTCCAGCATGCAGTAGAGCCGGTGCGACGTCGTCTTCGCGAGGCCAACGTCCTGCTCAACGAGGATCATGGCCGTGCCCGTCGCAGAGATGAGTGGCAGCGACCGGTAGATATCGCGGATCACCGCAGGCGCGAGACCAAGCGAAAGCTCGTCGCAAAGCAACAGGCGCGGCTGGCCGAGGAGCGCACGCGCAATGGCCACCATTTGCTGCTGCCCGCCGGAAAGCCGCTCGACGGGCGTGCCCCGCTTGTCGGCGAGAATTGGAAAGAGCTCATGAAGGCGTTCGATGGTCCAGGGCGCCGATTCGCTCCTCCGCGCGGACGATCGCGCGCAATCCATCGCAACCCGCAGATTGTCCTCCACGGTCATACCGGTGAAGAGCCGCCGCCCCTCGGGCACCATGGTGATGCCGCGGCCAACCATCGAATGTGTCGGAGCCCCGCCGATCGGTGCCCCATCGAACCGGATCATGTCGCGACGCGAAGGCAAGAGCCCCATGATCGCGCGCAGAAAGGTCGACTTGCCGGCGCCGTTGGCGCCGATCAGCGCCACGATCTCCCCCGGCGCGATCTCGAAATCCACACCGAACAAGGCCTGAAAGTCGCCATAACCGGCGACAAGTCCGTGGGTGGACAGGATGGGCACGGCTTCACTCATGCCTCGATCCCCATGTAGACACGGCGGACATCGGGGAGAACGATCACCTCTTGAGGCAGACCATCGGCGATCTTCTCGCCAAAATTCAGCACGATGAGACGGCTCGCAACGGCCATGATCGCGCGCAGCACGTGCTCGATCCAGACGATCGTGATGCCGCGAGACCGAACCCGGCCGATCAATTCGACCAGCTCATGGGATTCTTCGTCGGTGAGCCCACCGGCGATCTCGTCCAGCAGCAGAAGCTTGGGAGAACTCGCAAGAGCACGCGCAAGCTCCAATCGCTTGCGATCGAGCAGCGGGAGCGCGCTTGCGAGTTGGTTGGCCTTGTGAACCAGCCCGCAGTCCTCCAAGATTTGCGCCGCCTCGGCGCGGGCGACGCGCTCCGTCCGTCTCGCGCCAAACAAGGCGGCCACCATTAGGTTTTCGAACGTCGTCAGCCCGCCATAGGGTTTCGGCACCTGATAGGTACGTCCGATGCCGCGCCGGCAGCGTTGGAAGGACGGCTCGTGCCTGAGAGGCGTGCCGGAGAACGTGAGTTCTCCGGCGTCATGCCGCGCATCGCCACTGATCAGGTTGAACAGCGTCGTCTTGCCGGCGCCATTCGGTCCGAGTATCCCGAGCACCTCTCCTGACTGAACGTCGAAATCGACGTCGTGAATCACCCGGAGAGCGCCATAGGATTTGGACAAGCCCCGAGCGCTGAGCAGGGACGTGTGCCCCATCGCTTCCCTTTCAGACTGCATCGGATCCTATCACCAGTGCAGCGGTTGCAGCTTGCCGTCGGTCGGCACTAGTTTTGATAGGCTGTTGTCGACGATCTTCAGGTCGAACGGGTATTTCGCGCCCTTAACCCACTGACCTCCGAAAATCGGCGTCTTCGAGATGTTGGGATGCGGGCCGCTGCTGAAGTCGACCGGCCCGACCAGCGTCTGGATCTTGGTTGCCTTCATAGCATCGCGGATCGAAGTTCGGTCCAGCGGATTCTCCGCCCTCTTAAGAATGTCGATAATGACCTCCCACAGGGCATGCGTATAGCCGAGCGGCTGGATCCACTGCTTACCGGTCTTCGCCTCCCACTCGGCCGCGATTTCGGCGCTGTTCTGCCCGGTTAGGCTGGAGCGGAAGGAAAATGCGGGCGTCCACCACACTTCCGTACTCATCCCCTCTCCTAGCGACCCCAGGGCCTCAATGCCGGAAGGGAACAGCAATGCCGCCGCAACCGTGACGACCTTGGGCGTAAAATTCTGCTGACGGCACTGGGTGATGAACGTCTTGAGATCGGTGGGAGTGGTGATGCCACCGACGATGTCCACGCCCGCCTGCTTGTAGAGCGCGATCTGCGCGGAGAAATCATTGGTACGAGGCTGGAATTTGTTCGGAACCACCGTCGTGTAGCCGGCTTTTTCCACCGCCGGTGGCAGACCGTAGTCGCGATTGCCCCACGCTTCACCATCGGTATTGCTCGGGAATAGCATGCCGACCTTCTTGTTGGTCTGAAAAGAATTCCACAGGCCGACGAAGGTCCCAAGGGCATCCTCGAGGCCCCAAAAGAAATGGTACGTCCACGCGAACGGTTTGTCGCTTGAGCCGCCGCGCGGAAAGACGAAGCTTTGCCATGGTGCGGTGGAGGAAATGCTCGGGACACCGTTCAGCTCGCACTGGTCGGAGACCGGGTTGATTACATCGCTGGTCGAGGCCGGCACCATCAGGTGCACGCCCTTGTTCAGGATGAGGTCGCCGGCGAATTCGGAAGCCTTGTTCGGATCGGACTGGCTGTCGCGCGCGATGATCTCGATGTTGTAGGTCTTGCCGTGGTTCTCAAGCCCCTTCCCCAGGAGGGCGCGGATGCGTTCGAGCGTGAAGGCGTCAGCATCGCCGAAGACGCCTAGTGGACCGGTCGTGGGGCTCACGAAACCGATGCGGATCGTTCCGGCCGCATCGGCGCGCGTGACAGTGGGAATGCTGAAAGTGGTCGCGGCAGCACCCACGGCCTTCAGCACGGTGCGGCGGGAGATGCGCCTGGACTGTTTGGTCGTGTCGATGGACATAGTCTTTCCTCCGTATGATTGCGTCTTGTTTGTCTGTTCGTTCGCTTTGGCCGAATTCTTTTTTGTTTAATGCGAGATGGCGCCGTGCCCTCAATCTGCCGGACGCAAATGCAGTCCTCCGTCGATGATCATCTGGGTGCCGGTGACATAGGATGACGCCGGCGAGGCGAGGAAGAGGGCGAGGCCCTTGATTTCCGATGTATCGGCGATGCGGTGCAGGACCGACCAGTCCTCGAAGGCCTTGCGGTCTGCCGGGATCTTCAGGCGGCCGCCGGCAATGTTGGTCGCGAAGGGACCGGGCGCGATGGCGTTGACAAGAATGCCGAAGCGGCCGAGCTCCATGGCCGCCTGCCGCACCAGGTGCGTCACGCCGGCCTTGGCCGGCATATAGGGCGTACCCACAATCGGCTCGTTGTAGATCGAAGCGATCGAGGACGTGGCGATGATGCGTCCGCTTCCTTGCGGCTTCATGTACCGGGCCGCGAGCTTGATAGTGTTGTAAACGCTTGTGAGATTGGTTGCGATCACCTTGTCCCAATGATCGTCATCCAGCGCGTCGATCGCGCCTTCCGGATTCCGCTTCCCCTCGGGAGTGAGAAAACCGGGCCCCGCGTCGATCCCGGCATTTGCAAAAACGATGTCGATTCGGTCGTGCTTCTTGGCCACCTGGTCGAAAGCCTTCGCCATGGCCGCGCGGTCGGTCACATCCACCACCTGGCCCCAGATCTCGCCTCCCCTGCTCGCGATCTCGGCGACGGTCTCGTCCAGCATGCCTTGGTTTGTATCGAAGAGGCAGACCCGGGCGCCGTTCTCTGCCAGCACTTCACCATACGCGCGGCCAATTCCGCTCGCTCCGCCGGTCACGATGGCCGTCGCACCGGCGACCTTGAACATTTCCTGCAACGACATTCATCCTCCGTGGCCCGTTCGGACGCGGCTTTGCGGTCCGGCTCTTCGAGATCAGTTGAAGTAAATATCCATCGCACGTTCAGCTAAGCGCCAGCGCGAGCCGTAGTCGCGATACTCATCCGCTAGGGTTTTGCGCTGTGCCGTCGAACGGTGCAGCGGCTTGTCCCTTGATGAAGCACGATCGTATCCCCGCGCCTCACGAGGCTAGATGAACATGCTCTTGTTCACATCGAGACCGTTCTCGCTACAGAACGTCGTGTAGTGATTGATGAACCAGAAGACGTCCATCGTGAAATCGAAGACACCGGCATCGTCGTAGAATTCAACCGCCCCATTGATCCAGAACAGTGCCTTCATGCCGTTCGGATCGTCCGAGTAGAGCGTGTGGGCAGTCCCGGGGAGTTCGTACACGAAATCGCCCGGCCGTGCCGTCCAGTCATACTCGTAATAGCCCCACGACCCCTCGAGCGTGATGGCCGAGACCACACCCCGATGCTTGTGGGTGCCAATCCTGCCGCCGCCTTTGACCCACAGGACATTGGCGACCGAGTTGGTCCTGACGTCGAAGCAGAGATGCTTGATCGCAGCGTTTGGACCGAACGGAACCCACGGGGCGGAAACGTCGTCGCCAGCGATGTAGGCTCCCTCACGCGCGTATCGCGCGATCGCAGCCTGATGAGGCTCCTTAGGCAATTTCGTGATCTGCGAGTGCTGACGCATGATTTTGTTTCCCCGCTCCTTTGTTGCCCGAAGGTAATCACCCCGCAAAAACGCTTGTCAAAATCGGCGAAGAGGGGTTTCTGCTCTGCACCCAGAGAAACCCTCCTACGTCGTTGATTTACTTGCGCTATTACTCGCGCCCCGTTTCGCCGAGCGGGTCACCGCTGCAGATAGAATTGCTATCATTTGGTGAATTTGCTTGATGATATGATCAAATCGAAGAGGAGCATTCGGGGATGGAGACGGGGTCGTGAAAGTAAATTCTCAACAGGATGCGTTGCTCGATCGCGGAGGCAACCCGACGCTACGCGAGTTGCTCGACCGCATGGCCTTCAGCCCCGCAAACGGGCACATCAATCTCAGCGGCGCGAGGATGATTCTGCAGAAGGCCAGCTATGGGAGCCGCCTACGCGAGGAGTTGATTGAGCGTCATGGTCGCGACGAAACGCTCATCCTGCTGACCCGTCTAGGCTATCGCGCGGGCGTGGAGGATGCTGAATTTGTGCGCGCGTCATGGCCGTATCTTAATCTTGGCGATGCCTTCACGGCCGGCACTCGACTTCACGCAATGTGCGGGATGGTCAGAGTGGAGACCGTCTTCAACGATTTCGATTTCAAAAAGGGAAAATTCGCTGCGGAGTTTATCTGGCACGACGGCGTGGAAGGCGGGGAATATTGCAAACACCATGGCACTACCGATCAGCCTGTCTGCTGGGGACAGCTCGGCTACGCATCGGGCTACGCAAGTTTCTATCTCGACAAATTGGTAGTGTACAAGGAAGTTCAGTGCGTTGCTACGGGTAGCCCGCACTGCCGGATCGTCGGCAAGACGGCAGAATCCTGGGGCGACGACGATGAATTTGTGCAGCTCTATCGCCAAGAAATTCTTCCGGCGCGTCGAAGCTCGGTCAAACGGCCCCCGATCGGCCATCGCTTCGCAACCAATCCAACCACATCTGAGCGAACTCACAAGCCATCGGTGCTGCTCGCCCCGGTAAAGGCCCAACTCGACGAAGCAGCATCGATCAATCTTCCCGTCCTCATCACCGGCCCGGAAGGGTCTGGAAAACGGGCCGCGGCAAAATTTCTGCATCACACTCGCTTTGGCCATGGCGCAGCACTGCACTGGCTTTCCGCCTTCGAATTGGACGCGGAGCAATTGGGAATGCGGCTCACTACCAAGCCTAAAGGAAGTACGAAGGGCGCATCTGGTCAAACCTTTGTGCTGGAGGATGTCGAGCGCTTGAGCGATCAGGCTCAGCAGGTTTTGATCGAGATGCTCAGCGCTCCGGCTGGCCCTCTCTCGGAACAAACGCGTCTGATTGCGACATCGCGCCGTACATCGTCCGAGCTCGCACAGTCTTCGACATTGCGCGCAGGGCTCTACTTCCGCCTGTCTGTCCTGTCCATCTCAATGCCGTCGCTTTCCGGGCGCGAAGACATCCTGAAACTGGCGGGAGAGATCTTGCGGATCGTCTCGGAGCGGCATAACAGACAAGCACCAAGACTAACCGACGACGCAAAGACCTATCTTTCCAATCGACGCTTCCCGGGAAATCTTCCAGAAATTGAGGCTCTCTTGACTGCAGCCCTGTTTCGGACGTCTCGGCAACAATCTATCGATGCAGCGACGCTGCGACGTTCAGCCATCGAACCCACTTCCAATGAAGACTTGCCCGCGTCCCTTAAGGCAGAAATTGACCGCGCAATTTTCAGGGGATCGCTGTCGATCGACGCGCTAAACGAGCACATATATCGGGCAGCGATATCTGCGGCTGGAAACAACTTGTCGCGTGCGGCTCGCCTGCTTTCGATAAGTCGCGCGCAGTTCTCCTATCGCCTGTCTAGGCGTTCGTAGATTGTTGCCTTTTTGAGGGGGTGTTGGCGGATCGAGAGGGGAATCAATAGTTATCTGCGCCAATTACGGTGGGGCATCGGGATGCAGCTGATCGTTCTGAGTTATAAGACTCGCTGTTGTTAAGCACATTAGTGGGTTGATCTTCTTGCATGCCGCAATCCTTCAGTGCCGGGTCAACGCGCGCCCTTGGTTCTCGATATATTGCAACCATGGCGATCGGCGCACCTCCGCAGGAGGCGGCAAAGTAGCTCGGACTCCAGAGATGACCGCCCCAAAGCTCAGAGGTTACTTGTGAGGAGGATGTGCGCGCTGGTGTCGCGAAGAACTTTGAGGCGGCTCACGAACTGGCTTCGTTGCAGCGTCGGAGCGTATTTGTCAAGAATATGGACATTGCCCTCTTCGCCGTTCCTCGATCAACTTTGCTCCTAAGATTGCGTCCGATTTTCCCGGTCGTGGCATAAACAACCTTGCGGGCATCTTCAACGAGCACGCACGTGGACTGCCTGTTGCAGCCCTCTCAGTGACGGCATCTTCTCGGTCGGAGCCTGGAACGTCGACGCCGATCGCGCTCGCAACCCTGAAATCCTAAAAGGGCACGAATGGCTCGACGTGCCTATGGTCCACAACAATCAGCGTCCCGCTATCCTTACAATCGAGAAGGACCATCCGGCGACCAAGCTTTCGAAGCGGCCCTCTCGTGTTGAGGACAAAACGTGATCCGCTGAGCGCTTGCGGAACACGGGACCGACGCACTTTGCCGTCGCCCTTCGCTGTATGGGCCGAATCTTAGGGTCGGACATGATCTAGCGACCGATCGTCGCGATGAATCGCCACGAGATCCATGCGCAACTCGAATACCTTGTAGTCGAAGCCCTCAAGAAATGACCGCAGGGCGACTTTGTCCGACTTGATGAATTCCGCAACGACGATCGGCCTGCAACGGCGCAGGATGCCCTTGGCGCCTGTAAGCGCCTCTTTTTCCATGCCCTCGATGTCGATCTTGATAAGATCGGCACGCCTCAACCCGAGTGAGTCCAAGGTCAGATACGGCAGTTCCTTCGTCGCCTGCTCTGAATAGTCGACAGCCTGGCCGACAAATTCCGTGGTATCTTTTCGGGTGAGTTCGACGCTGCCGAAGCTCGCAGGGCGTGTGTGATCCAACACGGGCATCCGGATTGACCCAGTCTTGTCCCCGACTGCCGCCAGCATCGCGCGCGCATTGAAGCAGTTGTTCAGGGCGATGTTTCCGGCCAAGGCATAGAAGACGCGTTCCTGTGCCTCGATGGCAATGACCTCGCCCCAACCGGTCATAGCCCGCGCCCATTCAATGGTGTGCACGCCGATATTGGCACCACAATCGACCGCCACCACTCCGTCACCGAAATAGCGGCGTCGCAGCTCGAGCATCGAAAGCGCGAGGTCTACCTCCTTGGATGAAAACGACGATGTTTCGAGGAGATCGAAGCCGACGCCGAAACTGCCGCCATCGGGAACCGTTTGATAGTCGAACCGGTTGACGATCATCGGACCATGATCCGATGCCGCCAGAACAAAGGCAATTTTACGCTGGATCCAATTCTTCACACGCTGCCTTCGTCGAACGCCAAGCCGGGCACTTCAGGAGCGACCATCGCGGCGAAACGCCGGAATGCGGGCAATGGCAGCCTTTACTTGGTCCGCTGTGATCAGCCGGGTACACTCGAATTGCCGGGAGGTGTCCTTATGGCGCGGGCACCACAGAAAATCCTTGTGATCAAACCGCACCCGGACATCGTTCCAGCATGAATTGCAAGCGTGGTAGTTGATCACCCGGTACGGCGTGTCGAATTCATTGGTCGGGTGGGTGAAACCTGAGATCAGCACCACCGGCACGCCGGCAGCCCAGGCGAGCCACGACAGGCCGCTCGACAGTCCGACGAAGAAATCGGCATGGGTCAACCATCGTGCGCGATCCGCCAGTGGTCGATCACCGGTCTGATCTTCAGCACCATAAGGAATGTGATTCCAGAGGAGCCCGTGCCCATGCGTCGGTTTCTGGTCGATGCAGATGACGCGATAGCCGGCTTCCTTCAGGAAGGAGACGATCTCCCGCCAACCGTGCGGGTTGTTCCAATATTTGCACTGCGTGGTGCTCTGCGCGGCTATGCAAACATAGCGCTCGGCGGTCGGCCTACTGGCATCCGCCAATGCGAGACGCGGAGGCGCTTCCGTTGGATCTACTCCCAGAATATAGCCTGCCGTGCGATGCAGGCCAACATGGCGGAAATCGCAAGGCTGCTGCACGCCATCCTTGTCGTCGAAGAACAGCCCCATCGAATAAGTGGCATAATAGCGGTTCGGTTCGACCTCTTCGTGGGAGATAAAGGTGATGTCCGGATAGGCTGGTGCGAGCAATGGAATGAGCTTTTCGCCTATAGCGCAGGTCAGCTTGCAGGCGTGCTTGTCCTTGAACTTGACCGCGTAAGGAAACCAGCCGAGCGAGTCGCCGAGCGTTCCGACCGGAAATTGAACCATGACATCTCGGTTCTCGGCCGAATAGTCGTGCCTCAGCACTTCCTTGCCATCGGCCCAGACCTCGATGCGCGCGCGCACGAAGTAACGCTTGGTGCTGTTGATCCGTCCGGCTTTCAGATCCGTCTCGAACAAGATATTCCCGGTGTCGATATCACTCAAGCGTACCCGCCAAGGGTGTTCGGCGTCAGGGAGAAGGACACGACAGCCGTCATTGAAGTCGTACAGAATCCCCATCGGTCCCTGCTGGGTGGGCGTCTCCGCAGGAGCCGGATAGGGGCGGTTCGATGGCGCGCTTGCCGCTTGAGACAAGGAAGCGTCCGGCTTCTCAGGTTCGGGGACTGCGGTTGGAAACTCCTCGTCCGCCTTTAACTGTTCCAGATCGAGCATCAGGTCCACGTCGGGCCTCACAGACTAAATGACGATCAGCGCCGAGGAGATCTCTCCTCGGCGCCGTTTCGATGCTTCTCAGCTATGCCATGCAGCGGCGAGCTGTCTTTGGGCGGCGGCGTCGGCCTGAGACGATTGGGACAACGCTGCCGGGTCGAGCCCAGCTCCTGGACCGTCATATCCGGCCATCGCGCTGACCAGCCTCGACAGTTCAGCCTCAAGCTGCACGCCGGGGCTGCTCGCGGCCTCCGTATGCGATGTGGCGTATTCGAACACTTGCGAAAAGAAAGATCGCCCACCGAAGCCGGGAATGACGATGTCCGATTGAGCCGAGCGCAGAAACTTTTCGATTGGTGTCACTGCCTCGGACGCGGAGGACGTTCGGCTGATCTCGAAGCCCGACGTCTCCTTGGCAACCGTCGCAGCCTGGTGGACCGGCGGATCACCAACCAACGTTCCGCCATGACCATCGGTCGCCGACGTGAACTGCGCCGTCACATATTGGCCGAGCAACGTAACGTGCGCGGTGTGAACACCGTCACTGACCGTCAAGGTGCCGCTGGTGTTGCTGGCGGCCTCCGCAAAGGACAACGTTGTGCTCGAGTTGTAGGTGATATCGACAAGGTCGATATGCTCCGGTTGCCCGAACCCGGAGATGCTGCCGGAGAAGGTCTGCGATGAATCGAGCGTCAAGGTTCCGCCGGCGCTGACCGTGAATCCCACGGAGGCTCCGACAGAGCCACCGCTGGCGACTTCCAGGGTCCCAGCGCCAATGGTCGCGCTACTCGCAACGCCACCCGAGCTGACATAGAGGAGACCGCCGGCGCTGACGTAAGTCGAGGAAGCGATGCCGCCAGCCGAGATCGTTTCAGTACCTCCGCTACTGACAACCGTGCCGCTCGCATAGCCACCCGAAACGACGATCTGACTGCCGCCGCTCGAAAGGATGGCTCCGAGAGTAGTGCCTCCTGATTTGATGGACTGCGTGCCGGAAATCGTGGCGCTCGTCGCCGTGCCGCCGGAGCTTACGATCTCCGAGCCGCCAGCATTGACCTTGGTCCCGCTATCGGTGCCGCCGGCGGACACCGTCACGCTACCACCGCTGCTCACGATCGTGCCGCTCGCGACACCGCCTGAAGACACTACCTCGGCGCCGCCGCTCGATATCGTTGTGTTCCTCGCGGTACCGGATATGAGGATCCGTTCAGTTCCGCCGCTCAAGACCGTCGCAGCATTCGCGATACCGCCGGATAGAACCATCTCGATGCCGCCGCTCGACACGACGGTGGCGCTGGCGGTGCCAGAGACCTGGTTGGTGCCGCCCTTCAGCTGCGTTGCACTGGCTGTCCCGCCAGCAAGCTCGTACTGAAGACCGCCCGTATAGACCGTCGTGCCGCTGGCCAAGCCGGAATAGACCGCTTCGGTGCCGCCACTGCTGACGATCGCGTTGATCGCCGTGCCGCCCGATTCAACGTACTCTCCATTGTGCGGACCGCCCAAGACAATGGTTCCACTGGCGACGCCGATCACCACCTGGTTGCCCAACAACTGCGTCCCGCTCGCGACACCGCCGGACGAGACGGTCAGAGTTCCGCCTGAGAGAACCGAGGCGCTGACGGCCGAGCCGCCGGAGAGAACATAGACTTGTCCTCCGCTGCCGACCGTCGAGCCATTCGCGGTCCCGCCGGATGAGATTGTTTCGGTGCCACTGCTACCGATCATGGAGCTGATAGTCTTGCCTCCGGAGCGGATGATCTCCGCGCCGCCACCATAGACGGTGGTCCCGCTGTCGGTCCCCCCGGCAGACACGGTCGCAACACCACCGCTGCTGACTGCCATATTGATCGTCGTGCCGCCGGACGACACCACCGTCGTCCCGCCCGCGACGACCAGCACGCCCTGATCGGTTTGTCCGGACAGAACGTTCAGCGTGCCACCGCTGGACACCACGACGGAGCCGCCCGCCGCAACGTTAGCGCCGCTCGCAACGCCGTTGATCAGCAATTGACCACCGGCGGCGACCGTCGTCCCGCTGGCGACACCGCCCGACGAGACGACCATCGCGCCGGCATTGGCGACGGAAATGCCGCGCACTGTCTGGCCGGAGAGCACATTCAGATTGCCCCAGGCACCGACGGAGACGGTACCTCCAGATACCTGGTTGACGCCAAGGACCGCGCCATCGACGACCAGGGTCCCGCCACTGCTCACGGTGGCGTTCGTCAACACGCCGCCATAGAGCACATTGAGCGCCGTGCCGCTGTTGATGGTCGCACCGTTGAGGGTTTCTCCGGCCCCCACTTCGAGAGTGCAATTCGCATTGGTGGAATATCCGCTGGCCGTTCCGCCGACGAGCTCAAGATAGCTTCCAGGCGTAAAGCCCGCCGAATTGGCGTTGCCGCCGCCGAACACCTCGAGCGTTCCGCCGCTGGAGACGATGGCTCCGTTCGCTGTCCCGCCCGAGAGCACTTCCAGCGTGGTACCGCTGGCGATGGTGTACCCGGTCAACGTGTCGCCGGCTCCAACCGCAACGATGCCTCCGCTACTTACCGTCGTCCCGGTCGCATTGGCGCCAGCGAACAGTTCCAAGGTCCCGCCGCTCGAAACAACAGTCCCGACGGCGCTGCCGCCGGAGAAAACCGCGAGCAGCCCGTCACCGGCAACCTTGACGCCGCTGACCGTCTGCCCGGCGCCGACGTCGATTTCGCCAAAGGCGGAAATCACCGCGACCGAACCGCTGAGGATATTCGCACCCGACAGGTCAGCGTTGTAGACCCCAAGGATGCCTCCGCTGCTCACGGTGACGTTGGCCCCGACTCCGCCCGAGTCGACCAGGAGCGTGCCTCCGTTGCTGACGGTGACGCCGCTCACGGACAGTCCGCCAATGTCCAGCAATCCGCCGCTCGAAACGACGGTGCCTCCGCTTGCGATCCATGCACCGACGACCGTGCCATCGACGATCAGCTGGCCCCCACCATCGACCGTCGTGTTGCTGACCGTGGCCCCCGACGAGACCACCAGATGTCCGACGCTTGTGACCGACACATTCCAGTCGGTCTGACCCGAGGTCACCGTGAACGTACCGCCCGCGACGGTCGCGGCGCCGCCACTGACCACCGATGCTCCAGAGACCGTGCCGTACGTGGTCAACTGGCCACCACTACTCACGAGAGTGTTGCCGGCCGTTGCGCCGCTCGACACGACCAGCGTCCCGCCGGTCAGGACGACGCCACCGTTGACGGTTTGCCCCGACGACAGATTGAGGACGCCACCGCTGCCGACGAAGACGATACCATTTGACGAAATCGCGCCATTCACTGTCCCCCAGACGTCGAGCTCGCCGCCGCTGTTGACCGTGACGTTGCTGACCACGGCACCGCTGTAGGCGCCTTCCATGACACCGCTGCTGACGACATAGCCGCTTTGAGTGGCGCCGGATTCGATGAGAAGTTGGCCGCCAGCTTTTATCGTCGTGCCGGTCGCGGTGCCGCCAAACAATTCCAGCACACCGCCGCTTGAAACGGTCGTGCCGGAAATTGATCCGCCCGATACCACTCCCAGCGTTTGCCCGGCAGAAACGGTTGTGTTGCTCAACGAGGCTCCAGAGCCGACGTAGTAGATGGCCCCAGACGTCAAGGATACGTTGCTGGTCGTCGCGCCGCCGAACACCTCGATCGCGCCACCGCTCGACACGACCGTCCCACTCGCCGTACCGCCGGAATAGAGGGCAAGAAGGCCGCCGTCTTGGACCGCGCCGCCCCGCAAACTCTGCCCTGCCGACACACTTAGGGCGCCGCCGTTGCCGATGGTCACGCTGGTTCCCGCGCCGGCAGTGGCTCCGTTGACCGCTCCATAGAGGGTCAAGCTGCCGCCGCTGTTGACGCTAACGTTGCTCGCGACGCCGCCGTTCGCGACAATGATCGCATTGCCGCTCGTGACCGTCGCGCCGGCAACTGTTCCGCCGTATCCGACATCGAGGGTAACACCATTACTGGCGGTGTAGTTGCTGAGGGTATAGCCGTTCAAGACCTCCAGATAGCTGCCCGAGGTGAAGATCGTTCCGTTCGCAATCGCGCCGGAGCCAAGGATCAGCGTTCCGCCGCTCGAGACGGTCGTTCCGCTGACAGTTCCGCCGGAGTCGACCTGGAGAATCGCCCCATTGGAGACGACGAAATTGCTTTGCGTGTAGCCGACCCCGATTTCGAGATATCCGCCGGAAGAAAGCGTGACACCCGTGACGCTGCCGCCGCCGAATACCGCCAAGACGCTGCCGCTGGACACGGTGGTATTGCTGGCACTTCCGCCGGATGCCACTTGGAGAATGCCGCCCGCGGCAATTTGGCTTCCGCTTACAGAACCGAAGACGACCGCCGTTCCGGTCCCGAGCACATCGATGACTTCGTTGTTTCCGCTGACTTCGACATAGGCGCCGTTCTCGACGATGATGACATCATTGTTGCCGATGACCTGGTCCGGATCGGTGTAGGTGCCGACGTTCGGGCCAATGGTGATCGTCGCGCTCGACGCTTGCGTGATCGGCGATGCGCTGGTGTAGGCAAAGCCGCTCAGCGTGCTGCCGGATCCGACGAAGATCTGGTCACCGGTCCCAGAAGTCAGGGTCAATGAGGTCGGACCGACCTGGGCGATCTGATTGTTGTTCCCCGATACCGTGGCAATTCCGCCATCCTCCACGGTGATCGCCGTATTGGACGCGTTGATCGTCGCCGTTACGCCGGGAATGTCGACTGCGTTGTTATAGCCGTTCAGCGTAAGATTGCTGCCGTTCAGCGCCAACACCACGTTGCTGTTGCCATTGACCGTCATGGCGACGCCGCCCGTCCCTGCAGCGAGATTGCCGTCCTCCAGCCACTGATCTGAGTAGGCGTAAGTCCCCGACGTCGTCAGCGAGACGATCTTGCTCGCGGGGTTAATCCACTGCGGAGCGGTCGTGACGAGATCCTGATTGCCATCGACCAATGTTCGGTTGTCTTCCGCGCCTCGGTCAGCCGCATATTGGGCAACCGCAACCGCCATGTTTGCCAACTCAAGCGGCGTCGGCGCCTGATCGTGGACGAATTGACCAAACGTTCCCATCTCCAACGCCGTTGGAAGACGTCCGAACGCATTCTGGAACGCAGCGGTGACGTCGAAGCCATACCAATAGAAGGTCCCCGGGGTCGAGCCGGGAACGCCATAGTTCGACTGGTAACCTGTCGTCAGCAGAATGCCGTAAGCAAGACCGATGCGATCCAATCGTCCCGCATCAATGAAGTTGATGAGATGCTGGGTTTCTGAGTTGTCCATCGAGCGTCCGAGCAACGTTCGATAGATCTCATTGGCGATCGCGATATCCTGCTTCTCGGTTGCGACGTCGATCGTGATCGTACGCGTGCGGGTGAATCCGTCACTGACGGTCCAGGTATCGATGCCGTTGGCATCTATAATATGCGATGCAGCTCCGCTGCGAGCTCCAGAGACGGCTTCCGGGCTATTGGCAACGACTGTGCGCGACCATTCATAGCTGCCGTTTGCGTTCGGCAGCATGACCGTCGTATCCGTCACCCCCTGCGAATTCGTCAGGGTCGACACCAGGCCGTTTGCGTTGACCGAGTAAGTATTGATGCCGAGGATGGTGTTCGCAGTCGCCGTCGTGTCACCATAGTAAGTCGAGACTTCTGTCTTGGATCCATCCGGCGCGACAGTGGTGGTATCGACCTGATCGAAGATGCCGTTGCCGTTGTTGTCGACCTTGGTCACGGTGGTCAGACCGTTGGCACTGGTCGTCTTGATCGATTCCGAACGAAGATTGGCAAAGCTGTTGCCGTAGGCCGTCGTCATCACCTCGGTCTGGGAGCCATCGACATTCAAAGTGGTGATGTCCGAGGCAACAATGTCGGTCGACAGCAGCGAGGTTGGCAAGCTCCCACCATTGAGGATCGCGGTCGCCGCCGAGTTCAAGTTCGCCAGCGTCTCCAGGCCGGTCGTGTCGTAAACGAAGCTCTTGACCAAGCCATTGCCGGACACGTCGGCAACGATCTGGCCGACGGTCAGCCATCCGGTCGGATCGTAAGTTGTCGTGGTTACCGTCTTGCTGGCATCGGCGTTGGTCTTCGTGCTGATCGTCTGGGTGAAGGCGATCGAACCGAACGATCCGGATCCTGTCCGGGTTTCGGTCGTCGTGTTGTCGGCATTCTTGACGAACGTATCGGTGACGATGTTGTACTGGGTGCCGTCATAGTCGCGGTAGGACGTTTCTGAGACCGTTCGCCCGTCGAAGCTGGTCGAGACGACGTCCTGCCGCTCGATGAACGACGGCGTTGCCGAATTGAAGTAGGTGATCGTATCGCTTTTCGAGCCGTCGAGGGCTGTGACCTTGGTCTCCTGGATCAGCGCCGAGCTCTGTCCTGCCAGGGTCACCGTCGATGTCGTCGAAAGGCCGTTGGCCGATGTGACGATCGTCTGCGTATCGCCAATGCCTTGATAACCGCTTGTCGTGACGGCCACCGTCTCAGTGATGTTGCCGAAATCATCGATCGCGACACTGTCGTTGGTCGTTGCCGTGGCGTTTTGCGCGAGCAGTTGGGACAACGCTCCGGTCAGCACCATCGTGGTCAGCTTGGTCTGCGCGTTTCCGGAGACCTGGGCCTTCACCGACGTTTTGAGCGTCGTCCCATTGACAATATCGGTGTCCTCCCAATCGATCAGACGACCGCCGTCGCCATTTGAATCGTACGTCGTCGTCTCGCTCTGGGTATCGACGGTCGTTCCAGCGCCATTCTTGTAGACCGTCTGAACCGACAATCCGTTCCCGCCGGTCGTCTTGACGATGGTGCCGAGCAGCGCATGGTTGGAATCGTAGCTCGTCAACGTATCGATGATCGACCCGTTGGCCTGAGTCTGCGTGTTTTCGGTCTGGTCGACTGTCGAAATGGTCCCCGTTTCATTGAAATAGCGGTTGGCCGAAATCGTCTGCTTGTCGGCGCTGATAGTGGTGACGGCCTGGGTCGTCATGCCGCCGTTGGCATTGAATGTCGAGACAGTTTCGGTCCGGCTGCCGTCGCTTCTGTTGAGGACGGTGTTGTCGGTGGTCACCAGATTGAAGATCGGGGAGCTGCCGTTCAAAACACCATTGGCGTCGACCTTCGTCGTGATCGACAGCCCATTTCCCGACGTGGTGGTGACGGTCTCGTCGAGCAGCCCTGATTTGTTCGAGCTGCTGATGGTTTCGGTCCGGCTGCCGTCGGCATTGAGCACGATCGCGTCCGTGGTCGAGAAGTCCGCCGTCGTGTCGCCATTGACCGCAGTGGCCACCGTCTTGGTCAGGCCTGTCGCATTCGTCGTCGCGATGGTTCGAAGCAGGAGCGCTCCGCCCGACGTCGTGAAATAATCGGTTGTATCGGTGGTGCTGCCGTCGGTCCCCGGCAGGATGGTCTCGCTCTGGTACGTGGGCACCGAACCGTTGGATTGACGGGTGATGGTCGTTTCCAGGCCGGCGCTGGTGACGATGATCCCGCTGTGGACTGTCATGACGTCCCGGACTGTTCCTGCGGTGGTGCCGGTATAATCGGTGACCACCTCGGTCCTGCTGCCGTCTGCATTGACCGTGGTCATATCGGTCGCCGACCGGTCGATGACACCATCGCCATCGAGGTCATAGGACACGGTACTGCCAAGCCCGCCCGCGCTCATTACCGTCTGCGTCGAATCGATCTTCGTCGCGTTGTAGCTGTAGTCGATGACGTTCTGCGTCGAGCTGCCATCGGCATTGAGCGTCGTCGCCGCTGTCGTCTTCGTCACGTAGTGTGCGGTCGCATAGGAATTGACGGTCGTCGTGGCCGTCAATCCATTGGCGGTCGCCGACGTCGTCGACCTCGACAGCAGCGTGCCATTCTGCGACGTGGTATTGGTGGTCGTGCTGCGGCTGCCATCGCTGTTGATCGTGGTCGTCGCCGTCGCCGTCTGGTCGAAAGCGAGACCGCTCGACGAATAGACCGCTGCCGTCTGCCCCTGAATATCCCTCTTGACAGTCTTGACGAGGCCATCGGCGGTGGTCGTCGTGAGCGACGCGCCCAGGACGTCCCCCTGTTGGTCGAAATTGACGACCTGATCCTGCACCGTGCCGTTGTTCTGCAACGTCACCGTCTCGACCTGCTTGACGAGGCCGCTCGAACCGAGGGTCGTGGTCGTCGTGACGAGCTGGCGGTTTGCGGCGGTGTTGGTCTGCACCGTCCTGAGGGTGTGCCCCGCACCGTCAGTGATAGTCAGCGTCTCGCTCAAGGCGCCGCCGGCGCTGATCGTCGTCAGGTCGGTCGAAACCTGATCCCAGGTCCCCGCGCTCGCCAGCGAAGATGCCACGAAGGCACTCGATACAATGGTCTCGAGGCCACCCGACGTCACCACGATTTGGGACTGGTCGATCTTGTAGCTCGTCGACGAGCCGTAGTGCGTCACGGTTTCCGTCGAGGTTCCGGCCGAGGTCGTGGTGTTATCGGTGGTGATGTGATCGAATACCGGCGCGGCAACCGTCCCGCTACCGGTCGAATCGATCTTGATGGTCTTGGCGAGGCCGCCACTCGTCGTCGTGGTCACGACCTCGCCCTTGAGCGACCCGTTGCCGTTAAGGAGTTCAGCGGTATCCGTCGTCGTGCCAGAGCTGACGGTCACCGTCTCATATTGCGTGATCTTGCCGTCGCCATTGCCATAGATCGTGGTGGTCCGCGCCGCGCTGCCGAGAACCGTCGAATTAATGCTCTTCGAGCGCTGCGTCCCGTTGGCGCTGTTGTCCACGATGGTGGTGGTTTGGGTCCCGCCGGCGTTGGAGATCGTCGTGGTCCGGTTGTCGACCACGATGAAGGCGCCGTTGTCGAGCTGCGACGTCACCGCTGAGGTGACTAGCCCACCGCTGCTCTGTGGCGTCTGAGACGTAACGATCTGGTCAAGCAGGGTGTTGTTGGCACTCCGGTCGGTCTCGGTCGTGACCGAGCCGCCGGAATTCGTCACGGTTTGGTCGACCGAGGTCCGATTGAGGGTGACACCATCGGTGAGATAGCTGCTGGTCGTCCGTGTCACGGTGTTCGACGTCGTCGAGGTCACCGTCTGAACGAGGCTCGTCACTGTCGAGCCCGCCGACGTCGTCACGGTCTCGGTCCGCGTGCCGCCCGAGGCAACCACCGTGGCATCGACCACCGTCGTCGCCATGGTGCTGCTGCCGTCGACGAGATCGACCGTCGTCCGGGTCAAGCCGCCGCTGACGACCGTCGACGAGGTGACGTGGCTGACGGATCCATCGGAATTAACGTTTGAGATGACATAACTCGCCGGTCCCGACGCGCTGGTCGTCGAATCGACCTCCTTCTGGGTCGTCCAGCCGCCGCCCAATTGGTCGCGCAGGATGGTGACGACCGTGCCGCCCGAGGCCACCACGGTCGTCGTGGTGGTCGCATTCAGCTTCTCGGAGTTCGATGTGCCGGCGCTGGTCAATTCACCCGTCGAGGTGATTGCACCGGCCGAATAATTGACTAGGGTCTCCGACGTCGTGCCGTTTGTAGAGGAGGAGATATTATCCGTCTGCAACGTCAGAACGACGCCGCCATTGTTGACCGTTGCCAGCTCCTTGGCGGTCGTCGTGGTCGTCACACCGCTGCTCACCGCCGAGGTGACGAGCGAATTCAGGATACGCTGATGATCGACGCTGCCGTCGGTATTCGACTCGGTGTTGGCGATCGTGACCGAACCATCCCCGTTCGTCGTGGTCGAATTCGTCACCACGTAACCATTGGCATCCGTGGCCAAGGTGACCGTGGCAGCCGTTCCGGTCGTCCCGCTGGTGGTTGTATAGGTCGTCTGACCGTCGATCGACGAGCCGTCGGGCTGTGCAACGTGCGTGGCGTCCTGGTTGAGGTTGATCGAGGCGATGCCGAGGGTGGCCAGCGACTTCGCCGTCCGCGTGCCATCGGCGTTGGTGACCATCACGTAGAATTTGCTGAAATTGGTATCGCCCGAATCCAGCGCGCCGTCGTGGTTCGTATCGAACACGTCGAGCAGCGCCTGCATGTCCGACTTGGCGCTCGGATCCCAATCCGTGAAAATGACCTGGTTCGCCTGGGTCAACTGCCCCGTGCCGGTCGTATCGTAGAACAGAACGCCGCTGCCGGTGCCCGCCCATGCCGTCTGGTTCTGCACGCCGCTGCCGGTCGAATCGAAGAAAACATTCGACGACGACAGCTGGGTGATGTTGATGCCCTTGCCGGAGAGATCGAGCATGACGGGCCCGAAGCCGAAGTCCCCGCCGAAATCTCCGCCATAGTCGGAGTAGCCGCTATAACCGGAATAGCCGCCGGTATCGTAGCTCGCCACATTGTAGCTGCCCGTCGACGAGTACCCGTAATCGTTATAGGCCTGCCCTTGACCGGTCCAGGGGTCGGCCGCCGGCGCGGATGGCTGAACGTCTGCGAAGTTGGTGTCCCCTGAACCGAGATCGCCACGGACATTGCCGCCCCCCCAATTCGGCGACGATTGCGGGTCAGTAATGGGCGAAGACGCCTGTCCCGACATATAAGTGTCGGCGACATCGCTGAACGAGCTACCGGGCTGGTTACCGAGGGCGGTGGAGTTGTCAGAAGGGAGATAGCTTGGCTGGTCCCAGCTCGAGGAGTTCTGGAGCGCGGAGAAGTCCTGGCTCACGACGTCATTCGCGTTCTGCGAGCCTAAGCCGTTGTCCGGCGTCGACCACGACTGCTGACCACCAATAGAAGCAGTCGTTTGATCAAGATATTGCACAGGACCGACAGTCGGGGCGCTGGAGAAAGGCGCAGCCTGATCTGCCGACAATACGTTCGGCCCATTGCCCGGCTGAAGCCAGCTAGAGGCGCCGAGGGATTGCTCCGCCGCCTGTGTTTCGTCGATGTAAGGGATACCGGAACCGCCGGCCAACGCGGCAGCCTGGTCCGATCCCCCTCCCATGGCGACATCATAGACTGCATTTCCAATATTCAACCGGTTCTGAAAATTTTGCCCGCCGACTACATTGTCCGCCGGGTTTTCGTAGTTAACCAGCGCAATCTTCTGCGCATTATACGCAGCATCCGCATCATTCGGCGAAGCCGCATCCACATTATTGAATTTCTTGATCAGACCGCTTGTCTGCAACTCGTTAATGGTGAATCCCGCAGACGCATCAAACGCGCTTCCATTGGGATCGAGCCCCGACAAGTAATTCGAAAGCGCAGTCTGCCTTGACGGATCAGTCCATTGGGAAATCCCAACCCCTACTCCGGGATTTTGGCTTACCGTGTACATCAGATCGACGACCGAAGCGTCCTGATAGGGAATGGTCGGACCCTGCACCTGTAGCGGGGCAAGATTCGGGGACTCAACCAACTGGCCGCCGATGATCTGCGCCGCCGCTATCGGCGGCACTCCCGCCTCTGTGTACGTGTTGAACAGTTGCATCGCCTGAACACCGACGGGTGTCAGCTGACCGTCTGCCGTCGTCAAGCGGCCCATCGCCTGGTCATAGGTAATCTGATTACCGGCCATAGGATCAGTTCCTCATTCCTGTTGCGTCGAGATAGCGCGTGCACTTGGCTTCCAAGTCCGAACGCGCCGCGTACTTGACGACAAATTCCTCTAACGGCGGTTGGAAGTCCTTCAGAAACTTGAAGCTCGAGATCACGTAATTTGTCTCGTAGGCTATCTTCCGCGGGTCGCGGAGGACGCTCTTATCCGTTCTGTCTCTTCTGAGGTTGGCGATCGATTCTATGCCTGAGGTGTCGATGCCATTCAGGATCGTTCGATACCTTGCAAAGAATCTTGCATGAACAAAATTGTAGCAGTCTTGATTTAAGAGACCCTCCGCTCGGAGCGCAGATGAGCTCGCGTCAGGTTCTAGTTTCTTTCGCTTAGAGAAGTCGTCAAAGATCGCGTTGAATCCGGTTTCGATCTTGACGCTTGCTGCCACCATCTCATCGATCTCTTGATCATGAGTTCTGGCAAGGGCATCAGCAATTGAAGCAATCGGTAGCCACGAATATAGAAAGATCGATGCCGCCAGCAGCCGAGCAAGCCACGACTGCCGCAGCGGCGATCGAGAACGCTCTATCCGGCCACGCGCCAAGTCCAGTCTCCGGCTACAACGAAATGATCCAGCGCAGCTCACCGACCTGACAACGGCGCAAGCGATACAGCACTTCAACACCATGAATCGGCGATCTCGTCCCGCTTGTCACCTATCAGGTCTGGGAGTTGCATTTTGCAAATACTGTGATCTTACTTACTCTCGGCGCCAACCGAGCGCGGCCGCCGGGTCTTCGCCGCGAGCGACCTTGCGAGCAGGAGCGAACCCGCCGAGCGGGAACTGCTTTACGTCGCGCACATTGCACTCGACCAGAAGCAGATGTTCGCCGACGATCGGATGGTCGACGTCGAGCCCGGCATGGCGGTGACGGTCGAGATCAAGACGGGGCGTCGACGGATCATCGAATATCTGCTGTCGCCACTGGTGCCCCACAAGCAGGAGAATTTTTAAGGGAGAGATGATCTTGGTGCGTGGCGGTCGAGATCGTGGGACTCTTTGAAGGAGCTGCGGGTAAGTTGCCGCACTCGGCAGCAAACCCACCGACGATGTTGAATTGGTGTTGTGAACACTTTGCGAAGTTCGGCGAACCGTCTGGTCGGGAGAAGGCCTGCCTAAGCTGCACTGCGTCGGGACAGGAAGTCCTGACCAACGCGACATTGCAAGGGAGTCAAGGTCAACTTAATCGGTCTTGCCGTTCATATTCCTGAAATCAGAATAGATCGTCTTCAGGTTGGTAAGCGCCGTGGCGATCGACGTTGCGTCTATGTAGTTGGTCCACTGAGATATAGAAATGGGCTGGTCGCCTACAATTGTTGCGGCAGTGAGGTACACGAGCGTGATCTCGCTTGCGTTCGCTACCTTTCCTTTTATCAATTGACCGGAATAGCAGACTGCGCCCCTGTCCTCGTCGAGCACGCCGAGGGGCAATGCACCCTGTAAGCTATTGTTGCCCTTGCTGAACTCCGTGACATATTTCGAGATGCGCGCCCTTTGTTCGTCGGAAAGCCCCCTTCTAAGCGCATCGCAGGTCTCAGAAATGTATCGTGATGGCGGCCCATCGACACGTTTTACGAACTTGGCAAAGGCAATCTTTGTCCGAATGAATGCCCCTGATGTTCGAGATTCCTTGAGCTCGTGGCAATCGGGATATAGCGCGACCAAAGAAAATCCGCTTACTTTTGCATATCCGGACATGCCATCGGAAAGTGCGGCATCCGGCCTGATTGCTTTGTCCAATTCGCAAAAGCCAGCAGGCGGCGAAATTTTTAAGCTAGGGTTGTCGTGTATTGCATCTTCCGTATGAGCGACCGACGATATCAGCAAACAAGAGATACCAGCGACATACCCCAAGCAGCGCATGGAATTCCTCCCTAGTGTTCCTGTCCTTACAGCCCACCCCGACAAGCGCTCAACCATCGCCTTCTAGCCCTCCCTGATCAGCGAAAGCAAGTCATTCAGCTGCTGACTTAAAATGGCTGGAGATAGGCTCCGGGCTTTGCTTCGTCGACGGACAACCCAGCGCGCAATGAGCGGGTAGATTTCCATCTGTGGATCCTTGTTAGCCTCCGGTCTGTAGGACGCAGGTACTTTCCCGAGCATATGCGTCCCTGTTAAAGCATGAGCACCTTCATCAATATCAGGTTGGGCGCCGTCTTCACGGTATAGGTGTTGAAAAGCTGCACCGCGCGGATGCCAGTGGGCGTCAACTCGCCGTCAGGCGTTCTCTGGCTTCTCGTAATCTGATTATAAGAGATCGGACTGGCCATCCGTCAATTCCTCGTTCCGGTGACATCGAGATAGCGGGTGCATCCGGCTTCCAGGTCCGGGCGCGTCCTCATTGGCATTTAACGGTCTGCTGTTGTCCGCCATTTCATCACCTGTTCTTTTGTTCGTCTGGAACGCCAAATTCTTTGAGGGGCGTTTCGCATTCGACGCGCAGCGACGTCTTATTCAGCGAGTTCACCATTGCGATATACGCGTCATATTCAGGTATGAGCCGGCCCTGGGTCGCCAATCTGACGCACGCTTCTTGAGGCTCTGTAGAACCGAAACAATCTACAACCATCTTGCTGTTGCTACGGTCGAGATCACGACTACGCGCAATCGTTGCAGGAATCACTGAACGGCGGATTGCTTCGATTGAAAATGGCGAATTGATAATTTCCGACGTAAGTGTCGCGTAGATCTCCATCGGAAGATAGAGTTTCACGACCGTTTCAACGTCGGTTGCGCCAGTCAATTTAAATGGATGACCGAACACAGATCCGGTCAATAAATATAGCGCGTAGTAGTCCTTGGTTTGCGCAAACTTCCAGAGCTCGTCCCAAGCCTCCTGGCAGCGTCCCTTATGAAGAAGATCAAGGGAGTGTCGAAATCGAGATGGAATCTCGTCCTTTAGCGCCTCTTGTGCACAGCCGCCCTGGGAGCTCAGGCCAAAGAGAACAACAGCGCCACACACAGCAAAGGCTTTCCCGATTGACGCCCTCATCAGAGATCACCCTTCGCGCTGACGCCGGAGGAGCTTCCGTATAGGCATCGACAAGTCAGGGACGTCGACGACGACATGCGTAGATTGGGCACAGGCTATCTGATTGACCACTAGATCAACTCCTCGTTCCGGTTACGTCGAGATCGCGCAAGCACTTGCTCCCAAAGTCCGGACCGGCGGAAGCGATCAAAATTCGTCCATAGACGCCATTAATCAGCAACGTTGTCTGCGTGTCACCTATCAGGTCTGAGAGTCGCATTTTGGAAATACTGTGATCTTACTTGCTCTCGCCGCCAAGTGAACGCGGCCGCGCGTTCTCTGCCGCCGGCTGAATGAGCCCGAGTTCGATGGCTTTGACCGCCGCGAGCGTCCGGTTGGCTGCGCCAAGCTTGCGCATCGCGTTCTTGATGTGGAACACGACCGTGTTCTCGCTGATGGAGAGGATCCTGCCGACTTCCCAGGACGACTTCCCCGACGCTGTCCAGCTTAGGCAGGCCTTCTCCCGATCAGACAGCTCGCCGTACATTGCAAAGTCTCCACAGTACCAATTTAGTATCATCGATGGACCTCCTGCCGATTGAGGCAGCCTACCCACCGCTCTTCCAAACGGCCCCAACGATCCTGATCGTCGCCGACCGAACTCACCTCTCTCGCAAACTCTCGTGCTTGTAACGCATCAGCGGCGATAGCAGATATTCGACGATCCTTCGGCGCCCCGTCTTGATCTCGACGGTAACCGCCATTCCAGGTTCGACGTCGACCATCCGATCATCGACGAGCATCTGCGTCTGATCGAGCGCGGTATGCGCGACGTAAAGGAGCTCCTGTCCGGCAGGCTCGCTGGTGGCCGCCAAATCACTCGGCTTTTGCGTGCTGGCACCTTGCGAGATCGGCCGCTCGCGCGCGACGGCGTCGCGTGAGACACTTGTCACTCTGCCATGGAGCAGCCCGTATTTGGTGAAGTTGAACGTATCGACCTTGATTTCGGCCTCGTTACCCTCGCGCACGAAACCGATATCCTTGTTGGCGACCATGGCCTCGATTTCGAGTTTCGACTCCGACGGCACGATCACCATCAGGGTCTGCGCGGGCGTAACGACGCCGCCGACGGTGTGAATGGCCAGCTGCTGTACCGTTCCGTCGATTGGCGCGCGCATGACCTGATCGTGAAGTCGGCGCTCGGCCTTGACGAGGTCTTCGGTGAGTTGCGCGACCTTCTGCTCCGCATCTGCGAGATCCGACGACAGTCCACGGGCGTAGTCAGCTCGTGCCTGATCAAGCTGGGCGACAAGAGCTCTCTGGGCCGCCTCGGCCTCGACCGCATGGCGCTGTTGCACCACCAGTTCATGACGTTGCTCGGTCAACCGCATTTGCGCCTCGAGGTGCGCGATGCGGTTGCCGTACTGGATCTTCATCGCTTTTTCTCGGATGTCGGCCGTTTCGATCAGCAGAGGCAGTTCGGCTTCGATCTTTTCGATCGTTCCGGAGATGCCCTCGACCTCCGCTCGCCGCTGCGCGATCTGCTCGTTCAGCCCGTTGACCTTGGCGATCTGCTGCTCGGCCTGGGCAACCATGTTCGCCCGCGCCCGCGCGACCTCACGGGAGGGAATATCGGTTGGTGGAGCGAAGCCAGCCGGCCTCAAATCACCGGACAAGCCTGCGGTCAGGGCTGATAGCCGCGCAACATCGAGCCGGGCGTGTTGCAGCTCGGGCAGAATGCGATCACGTTCTGCGGTGCTGGCGGTCTGGTCGGTCGCGACGAGAATATCGCCCTGCTTCACCCGGTCGCCATCCTTGACGTTGATGACGGCAATCACGCCCGTTTCGAGAGGCTGCACCTGCTTGACCCGGCCGGTCGGCACCACCTTGCCTTGCGCGGTGGCGATGACATCGATCCGGCCCAGGCAGGCCCAGGCGATCGCAATCACAAGAAAGGCCGTCATCGACGCCGCAACGGCGCGCCCGAGAGGCGACGGTGGCGTCTCGACGATTTCCAGCGCGGCGGGCAGAAACTCGAGCTCGTTCCGCCCCCGGAAACGCGGGCGCAGCTCGATCACCTTCGCGGCGGCCGCCTCAGCTGACTTCATGGAGCCCTGCCTGCAACCGGTGAAGATTGGCGTAGCGGCCGTTGACGCGGATCAACTCGTCGTGATCGCCGTCCTCGACCAGGCGACCATGATCGAGCGCAATGATGCGGTCGGCCCGCCGTACTGTCGATAGCCGGTGGGCGATCACCAGGACGGTGCGGCCCTGCGCGATCTTGCGCATATTGTCCTGGATGATGCGCTCGCTCTCGTAGTCGAGGGCCGACGTCGCCTCGTCGAGAATGAGGATCCGCGGATTGGTGACCAACGCGCGCGCAATGGCGATCCGCTGCCGCTGGCCGCCCGACAGGTTTGCGCCGCGCTCGACGATGACGGTGTCATAGCCTTGGGAAAGCTGCAGAATGAATTCATGGGCACCCGCGAGCTTCGCCGCGTTCACGACGTCGGTCATCGGTAGAGAGGGATCGGCAAACGCGATGTTGTCCCGGATCGAGCGGTTGAACAGCATGTTCTCTTGCAAGACGACGCCGATCTGGCGCCGCAGCCAGGCGACATCGACCACCGCAAGATCGACGCCATCGATGAGGATACGGCCACTCTCCGGGACATAGAGGCGCTGGACCAATTTCGTGAGTGTCGACTTTCCCGACCCGGAGGCGCCAACGATGCCGAGCACCTGTCCGGCCGGGACACGCAAGCTGACGTCCTTCAGGACGGTCGGCCCGTCGACCTGATAGCGGAAGCTGACGTGGTCAAAGACGACATCGCCGCGAATGGCAGGCAAGGCCGTTCGCCCAGGCTGATAGGCCGGCTCCGGCACTGTGTTCAGAATGTCGCCCAGCCTCGCGACCGAGAGCCGTGCCTGATGGAAGTCCTGCCACATCTGGGCAAGCCGCAGGACTGGCTGCGCAACACGTCCCGCCAACATATTGAAGGCAACGAGCTCGCCGACGGTCAGGTCGCCGTCGATCACCAGCCGGGCACCAAAATAGAGTGTCGCCGCGCTGACAATCTTGCTGACGACCTGGACACCTTGGCTCGCCCAATTGCCCAGCGAGAGCACCTGAAAGCTCGCGTGGACATACGCGGCGAGTTGCTCTTCCCAGCGCCGCTGCATCTGCGGCTCCACCGCCATGGCCTTCAGGGTCTGAACCCCGGTGACGCTCTCGACCAGAAAGGCTTGATTCTCCGCGCCGCGGTTGAACTTCTCGTCGAGCCGCGCCCGGAACAGCGGCGTCACGCCCGCCGAGATCCCGGCATAGACGGGGATCGACGCGACCACGATCCAGGTAAGCGTCGGTGAATAATAGAACATCACGGCGATGAAGACCGCGGTGAAGAGAAGATCGATCACCAGCGTAAGCGCCGAACTTGTGAGAAAATTACGAATGTTCTCAAGCTCGCGCACCCGCGCGACCGAATCACCGACGCGCCTCGCCTCGAAGTAGGAGATTGGAAGTGCGAGAAGATGCCGATAAAGCCTTGCCCCGAGCTCCACATCGATCCTGTTGGTCGTATGGGAAAAGATATAGGTCCGCAAGGCGCTCATGAGGCTCTCGAAGACGGATACGACCACAAGCCCGAAAACGAGCACATCGAGCGTTGTTAACCCTCGGTGAACTAGCACCTTGTCGATGACCACCTGAAAGAACAGCGGCGAAATCAGCGCGAAGAGCTGCAACGCAAATGAGGCGGCAAAGACTTCAGTGAGTAGCCAGCGATACTTGTGGATCGCACCGAGAAACCAGCCGATATCGAACCGACGCGCGAGCGAGTGCAATGACGCCCGTCGGGTCGCAAGAATGAGCTTGCCGTTCCAGGTCGCCTCAAATTCAGAACGTGAGACCGATCGCGGCCCACCTGCCGCCGGATCATGCAACAGCACCTTGTCTTCCAAGGCCTTGGCTATGATCACGAAACTTTCGTCGTCCAGTATGGCGATGCAAGGCAACGCTGTCGCCGAAAGCCGAGGCCATTGCGCGCTGGCAAATCTTGCCTTGAGACCATACTCGCGGAGGCACCGGATGATGTCGGCGGCACCGACCGTTCTACCACCCAGTTGATGTCGGACCTGATCCGGATCGATCGGAACGTCCTGAAAGCGAAGTAGCAGTGTCAGGCAAGCCAGGCCCGAATCGATACTCTCCCCATCTCCCGACATACTTCCGCCTCAACACCGAATAGGCGCATCCATCGGAGATGGTGACTGCCTTCAATCAGAGGGCTGCACCTAATCACAACCCGATAGCAACATTAAGACACGATTGATTGTTCCGATTGCGGCAACCTGCAATTGTTGTCCGTTGGCAACAGGAGATTGTAAAATTACTTGGTCGCTATGGTTTGGCGGAAATAGCGATCCGCTATTGCCCAGATTTGAACTTGAAGCGCCAACCTTACGCGAACCTGACATCGATCGTAGTGATAGCCCGCACTCTGCGGCACTCTAAATCGGGATCGACATTGGCCGCATACTTGAGCGGCCGTAGTCCGAGCGCAAGGGAATTTATTCTACGAATTGAGGTGTATCCCATCGCGACTCATTTACGGTAAAAAAAACATCTCCCTATCGACCAAGGCACACTGATCATTGGCCCCTCCATAGCCTTCCGCATCCAAGCGATGCGACCTCCCTGCAGGCGCCGCGCTGTTAGGGAAGACCATGTCGGTGCAAACCAACCACAAGCACGCTATTCAGACCGAACGAGACGATGGAATCGTAGCGCCCAAGTAGGTGTCGCCCTGAGGAAACACAACGCCGGTGTCGCAACACGGCTTTATCCGCCGGAAGGCCGGCAGCGCAACCGGCACACCTTGGATTATCTTGCGAAAATTGGAGCCACGCAGTCGAGCAGATTGGACTCTGGGGAAAGCCCTAGCTCATTCGTGTTTCGCGATGATGGTGCCGCCTCTGCGCAGCGAACGATGCGCATCGGCCTGGATGGCCTGCAAGACGTTAGGCCTTGACTTCGACCAAGATGGCCTGGAAGTCCTCCAGGACCTCCTCTGTGTGCGTGGTTATACCAGTTCGCAGAAACGCACAGCCGGCGCATGGGTTGCTTTCGACGACCTCACCATCTAACGCTGTAAATCTGCGCCTACCCTGCTTGATAACGTAGACCGCCATTTCTGGGTGCTGGTGAAGAGGGATCTTGTCGCCGGCTTTCGCGGTGAACTCAAGCACGCGAATACTTTCGTTTTCCGCGAGAAGTTTTGTGTGAGCTGGCGCTACAAAAAGCAGATCGAGACGCGGGTCGAGTACGAGTTTTTCGGGCATTATGCTTGCTCCGGGCGGGATGATCCGCTCAGCTGATCAACATTCGATCACCCCCGCGGAATCTCAACGACCAAAATTCGGAATACACTCCGGTTCTTGCGATCGAATTTTGGCTATCCGGATCGCGTGGATCCGCGGTCGGGTTCCACGTATCCGCCACCTGGGTGCATTGCCGGACTAGTGGCTGATCATCCAAGGACGCGCGGTTGGAAAACCCTTGGCGCCGCTTTTTGTCTTGGTCATAAGCCGCGCCGGCTTCCTTTTAGCCGTAGAGCAGCAGCCGCAGCCCGGGCCGTGCGCGGCCCTGTACTGGTCGAGCGTCTTCGGCGCGTGCCGGCTCTGCTCGTTGGTGGCGTGCGCCTTGCGCTTGCTTGATGGCATGCAGAAGAACGCCGGCGCGGTCAGGATCACACGTGGCGAAGTCGCTTCGCATTGCGGGCAGACTTGCGGCAGCTCGCACTCGACCATCGGACGCATGTCCGTGAACGGGCCGCACTCGCTGCAGAGATAGTCGTAGACCGGCATTCTTTCGTCCTTGCGCATTCAGAAGTGTGACGCGGCGGACGCGGGCGGCAGATACGCCGTCCCGCATCCTTTTGGCGCAGTGACTACTTGTCCGGCGATATCGGCATCTGGATGTCGCCCTTGATGTGCTTGATCGGGCCCGCCGCCGACGGCATGATGTCGAAGTCGAAGATCTCAGTCGGCAGCCACAGCGTGGCGCAGGCGTTCGGCACGTCGACCACGCCGGAAATGTGGCCCTGACACGGCGCGGTGCCGAGGATCGAATAGGCTTGCGCGCCAGAGTAGCCGAACTTCTTGAGATACTCGATCGCGTTCAGGCAGGCCTGGCGGTAAGCGATGTGGACGTCAAGGTAATGCTGCTTGCCGGCCTCGTCGACCGAGATGCCCTCGAAGATCAAATAGTCCTTGTAGTTCGGCGTGATCGGCGACGGCTTGAACACTGGGTTCTTGATGCCATATTTCGCCACGCCGTCCTTGATGACGTCGACCTTGATGTGCAGCCAGCCGGCCATTTCGATGGCACCGCAGAAGGTAATCTCGCCGTCGCCCTGGCTGAAATGCAGGTCGCCCATCGAGAGCCCGCCGCCCGGCACATAGACCGGGAAATAGATCTTCGAGCCGCGCGAGAGATCCTTGATGTCGCAATTGCCGCCGTGCTCGCGCGGCGGCACGGTGCGGGCGCCCTCAAGACCGATCTTGGCCTTGACGTCACCCTTGGCCTGGCCGGCATGCGCGGTCGGCGCGAACGGCGGATTGGCGAGGCCCGGCACACGGGTCGGGTTGGTCGCGATCAGCTCAGCTTCGCGCTTATTCCAGGCCGCCAGCATCTTGGCATCGGGCAGGCAGCCGATCAGGCCGGGATGGATCAGGCCGGCGAAGTTCACGCCGGGGACGTGGCGCGACGACGTGTAGAGACCCTTGATGTCCCAGATCGACTTCTGTGCCAACGGGAAATGGTCGGTGAGGAAGCCGCCGCCATTCTGCTTGGAGAAGAAGCCGTTGAAGCCCCACAGGCTCTCCTTCA
>NZ_JAFCKF010000008.1 GCF_018130545.1 Bradyrhizobium tropiciagri
GCGACGTTGATTGCGAAGAAGGCCGGTGCAGCCAGCACCTACACCTTCGACGTCCATCTGCAGGGCGACAACGAGACGGTGTTCTTCGACGTCTAGCTGGTCGCGTCTGCCTTTGCCCGCCGTGAGCGGCGCGCAAATCCCGCATTGAAAGACGACCAATCCGCTGTGCGCCTTCGCCGCAGCGGATTTTGCTTGACCATACGCAATCGATTATATAACACTATTGTTATATAACCGATGCGAGATCAAGTATGGCCAACCTCGATGCAGCCTTTTCCGCGCTCGCCGACCCGACCCGCCGGGCGATCCTGGCGCGTCTCGCGTTAGGCGAAGCGACGGTCATGGAGCTGGTCGAGCCGTTCGAGCTGACCCAGCCCGCGATCTCCCGCCATCTCAAGGTGCTCGAGGGCGCCGGCCTGATCGTGCGGCGGATCGAGGGCACCAAGCGGCCGTGCCGGCTCGCGCCGACGGCGGTCACCGAGATCGATCAATGGCTCGGCATGCTGCGCCGCGCGCTGGAAACCAATTACGACCGGCTGGACGGAGTGCTGGCCGCCATGAAGCCTGAGACGTGAAGGGTGTCCCCATGAGCAAGATGACGCTGAAGACCGAAGGCGACCACACCATCGTTGTCGTCAGGCGCTTCATCGCGCCTCCGGAGGCGGTGTATCGCGCGCACACCGAGCCGGAGCTGCTGCAGAAATGGCTGCTCGGTCCCGATGGCTGGACCATGCCGGTCTGCATCAGCGAGCTCAGGCCCGGCGGCAAGATCCGTTTCGAATGGTCAAATGGCAAAGGTGGCGACTTCTATCAGACCGGCGAGTATCTCGTGCTCGAGCCGTTCAGCCGCATCGTGCATGTCGGACGGATGCATCTGCCCGATCCGACGCCGGACAATCATGTCGAGACGCGCTTCGCGCCCGACGGTGGCGGCACTGTGATGACCATGCGGATGACGCTGCCGAACGCGGAGACGCGCGCGGCGATGCTCGCGACCGGCATGGAGCACGGCATGGAAGACAGCTATGCTCGGCTCGACCGCATGAGCTGAACCCGATGTGAGGGACAATGCGCGACCGATTCCTGACCGGTCTGATTGGCTATCCGATCGCGCATTCGGCGGCGCCTGCGATGCACGAGCGCGCCGCCACAGCGCTCGGCGTCCGCTGCCACTACCAGCTGATCGAGGTGAAGGCGGCCGGGCGCGACGAGCTGCGTGCGATGCTGGAGGGCATCAGGCGACTCGGCTTTGCCGGCGTCAACGTCACCTTTCCCTACAAGGAGGCAGTGGTCGATCTCATCGACGAGCTCGCGCCGGATGCGCGCGCGATCGGCGCGGTCAACACCATCGTCGCCCGTGACGCGCGGCTGGTCGGTCACAACACCGATGCGACCGGATTCGCGCGTGCGATCGAACCGCGGCTTGCGTCAGCGCCGCGCGGGCCGATCGCGCTGATCGGGGCCGGCGGCGTCGGCAAGGCGATCGCCTTCGCGCTCGCCGGCCTCGGCGTTGCCGGGGTCAGGATTTTCGATGCCGATGCCGCCAAGGCCGCGCAGCTTGCGGCCCAGTTGGCCGATCGTCATGCGGTGCACGCCGCCAGCGTCGCGGCGGCGGTGGAAGGCGCGGCAGGTCTCGTCAATGCGACGCCGGTCGGCATGCTGCCGAGCCGCGACACGCCGGTGCCGGACGCGCTGCTGCATCCGTCGATGTGGGTCGCCGACGCGGTCTACACGCCGCTCTGGACGCCGCTGCTGACAGCCGCAAAAGCGAGAGGCGCAAGTGTGCTGACCGGACGCGACCTCGCGATCAACGCATCGGCCGATGCGTTCAAGCTGTTCACGGGACTGGAGCCGCCGCATGCTGTGATGGGAAATGCGTTCGACGCCGTGATGGCCGCACGCTACGCTACGCCCGCCTGAGGGGCGGAGACACATAATGACAAAAATCAGGATCGGTCTGGCCGGCTGCGGCTTCGTGTCCGAGCTGCACATGTATGCGTACCGGCGCGTCTATGGCGTTGATGTCGAGGTGAGGGCGGTCGCGGCGCGCGGCGATCATGTCAATGCCTTTGCCCGCAAGCACCGGATTCCGAACGCCTATCGCAGCTTCGCCGAGCTGATCGCCGACCGCGAGCTCGACGTCATCGACATCTGTACGCCGCCGAACCTGCACGCCGCGATGATCGTCGAGGCGATGCAGGCCGGCAAGCACGTGATCTGCGAGAAGCCGTTCAGCGGCTATTTCGGCCGTGAAGGCGACAAGGCGCCGATCGGCAAAAATGTGCCGAAGGCTCTGATGTATCAGCGTGTCATGGAAGAGATGGAGGCAACGCGCGCCGCGATCGAAAAGACTGGCAGGCTGTTCATGTATGCCGAGGACTGGATCTACGCTCCGGCGGTGACCAAGACCGCGGAGATCATCCGCGCCACCGGCGACAAGATCCTGTTCATGAAGGGCGAGGAGAGCCATTCCGGCTCGCATGCGGCGCATGCCGCGGAGTGGGCGATGACCGGCGGCGGCTCGCTGATCCGGATGGGCTGCCATCCGTTGTCTGCCGTACTCTATCTCAAGCAGGTCGAGGCCCGCGCGCGTGGCGAGACCATCACGGTCGCGAGCGTCACCTGCGATGTCGGCAACGTCACCGCCGGCCTCAAGCCGGAGGAGCGCGCCTATATCAAGGCCAATCCGGTCGATGTCGAGGATTGGGGCACGCTGACCGCGACCTTCTCGGACGGCACCAAGGCCACGGTGTTCTCCGGCGACATGATCATGGGCGGCGTGCGCAATCTGATCGAGACCTATACGAGCGGCGGCTCGCTGTTCGCCAACATCACGCCGAACACGCACTTAACGAGCTACCAGACCTCAGAGGAGAAGCTCGCGAGCGTCTACATCACCGAGAAGGTCGACCGCAAAACCGGCTGGCAGTACGTCTGCCTCGAGGAGGAATGGACCCGCGGCTACTTGCAGGAGATCCAGGATTTCATGGAGTGCGTAGCAACGGGCCGGCAGCCGCTCGCCGATCTCGCGCTGGCGTATGAGACGACGAAGGTGAATTACGCCGGCTATTGGGCGGCGGATGAGGGCAGGCGGGTAGTGTTGTAGCCGCGTGCGAGGAGCCGCGTGATTGCTCTGTTCTCGCTTGCTTATGCTAGACCCGTCATCCTGAGGTGCGAGCGGAGCGAGCCTCGAAGGGTGCGCGGCCCCGCTGGTTGCCGTCGATCCTTCGAGACGCGGCCAAGAGGCCGCTCCTCAGGATGACGGGACTAAGCTCCCAACGTGCTGCAAGAGCCGGAAATCTACGCCCCGTACACTGATCCCTTCGGCAACGGAAACACCGGATCCTGCGTCCGGATGTTGGTCGGCCACACCACGGTGATGCGCTCGCCGGCGTTCTGCATCACGACCGGGGTCGAGCGCTCGTTCTGGCCGGACATCGGCGTGCCCGGCGGATAGAATTTCACGCCATAGCCCTGGATGGTGCCGCCCGGCGGGATGTCGACGTCGAGCGCCGCCTTGCGGATGGCCTCGGGATCGAAGCCGCCATATTTCTCCTTGGCGACCGGCAGTACATTGTTGAGCAGGACCCAGGTCTGGTTGAAGCCCATCGAGCAGTGCGGCGGCACTTCGGTGGCGCTGGTCTTCTCGCGATAGCGCGCGACCATCACCTTGGTGAGGTCGCCGACCCCCGGCGCGAGCTTGGCCGGATCGAGCAGCTGCGCCGGCACCGGATCGATGTTGCAAAAATTGTCGATGTCGGCGCCGAATGTCGTGCGCAACTTGTCGAGCTGGCTGTAGCCGGCGCCGGCGCCGAACAGCATCTTGAACTTCAGTCCGCTCTCGCGCGCCTGGCGCAGGAACAGCGTGATGTCGGGGTTGTAACCGGCATGCGAGATGATGTCGGCCTTGGCGCGCTTCAATTTGGTCACCAGCACCGAAAGGTCGGGCGCGGAGGCCGAATAGCCTTCCTTGAGCACGACCTGAAGTCCTGCTTCCTTCGCGAACATCTCGTCGGCTGCGGCGACGCCGACGCCGTAGGGGCCATCCTCATGGATCAGCGCGACCTTGACGTCCTTCGGCTCCATGCCGAGCCTGGCCTTGGCGTGCTCGCCGAGGAAGCCGCCGAAGGCCTGGCCGTATTGGTCGGAATGGATCTGGGCGCGGAACACGTATTGCAGGTTCTTGTCCTTGAACACGGCGGTCGAGACCGCGGTCGTGATCCAGAGGATCCGCTTCTGCTGCTCGACCTTGGCGGCAAGCGGCACCGCGTGCGAGCTCGCGAATACGCCGTTGAGGATGTCGACCTTCTCCTGGTCGATCAGCCGATTGGCCTCGTTGATCGCGACATCAGGCTTGCTCTGGGAATCGACATTGACCGGCGCGATCTTGTATTTGCCGCCGACGCCGCCCTTCTCGTTGACGAGATCGATCGCGATCTGGGTGCCGATCGAGGAGGCGACCGAGCCGCCGGCCGCGAACGGGCCGGTCAAATCATAGATCACGCCGATCCGGACCGTCTCGGCCTGCGCCTGCGCGCGTGTCCAATCGAAGCTGAAAGCAGCGGCGGCAGCCGCTGAAGTCTTCAGCAGTGTCCTGCGTGAAGTCGGCATCGCGTCCTCCCCTGAAACCGTCGCTTGTGTGACGGGTTTATTTTTCGCGGAGTATTGGGAGCAGGCGGCGGAATGTCAACGCGGCTCGCGGGTGCTGCGGCTCGCTCATTGGTAGGGGGAGCTCGCCTTTCTTACGTCGTCCCGGCGTAAGCCGGGACCCATTGCCCCGAATGCAAATTGTTGTGCGACGCTGGAGCCGCAGTCCCTCTCACAACACGACCCTGTGGTTATGGGTCCCGGCCCCCGTGCGCAATTGCGCACTAGGCCGGGACGACGACGGTGGTGGACTGCGTGAGCCTACTCCATCACCGCGGCATGATCCGACGGCGCCGACTGCGCGCGCAATGCGGTCTTGGTCGAGCCGATCATCAGCGCGAGCGGGATCGAGACCAGGATGAAGATCATCACCAGCTGATAGTCGTGCGAGAACGCGATGATCTGCGACTGTGCTGCCACCATCCGGTCGGCCATCGCACGGCCGGCGTCGGTGTTGAGGTTAATCATCCCTGACACGTCGGGCATCTGCAGCGCGTGGTTGAACGGGTTGATCTGTTCCGACAGTTTCGCGTAGATCCGCCGTCCGCCTTCCGTCAGCTGCGCGATCACGATCGAGATGCCGACCGAGCTCGCGACGTTGCGTAGCAGCGTCAGCATCGAGGTGCCGTCGGTGCGCAGATGGTTGGGCAGCGTCAGGAACGCCACCGTCGACAGCGGAACGAAGACGAGGCCGAAGCCGAAACCCTGGATCACGCTGACGACGATGATCTCGTTCGCCTGCGTCATGTCGGTCCAGCCGGTCATCTGGAACAGCGACGCCGCGGTCAGCCCGAGGCCGGAGATGATCAGCGTGCGCGCCTCGATGTAGCGCATCAGGCGGCCGACCAGCATCATCGCGACGAAGGTGCCGAAGCCGCGCGTCGCCAGCAGCAGGCCGGCAGTGATGATCGGATAGCCGACCACGTTCTGCAGGTAGGGCGAGGACAGCGCCATGGTCGAATACAGCACGAGCCCCATCACCGTCATGAACACGCAGCCGCCGAGGAAATTCTTGTCCTTGAACAGCGCGAACTGGATGAACGGCCGGCTGGTGGTCAGCGAATGGGCGAAGAAATAATAGAAGCCGACTGCGGAGATGATGAATTCGATCATGATCTCGTTGGATTCCAGCCAGCCGAGCTGCTCGCCACGGTCGAGCGCGAGCTGCAGCGAGCCGATCGCGATTGCGAGGGCGCCGAAGCCGAACCAGTCGAAGCGCAGATTGAGGTCCTGCTTGGTCTCGTCCATGAACACGGCAAGGCCGAGCACGGTGATCGCGCCGAACGGCAGATTGACGAAGAACACCCAGTGCCAGGAATAGGTCTCGGTCAGCCACGCGCCCAATGACGGCCCCATGATCGGGCCCATCATCACGCCCATGCCCCAGATCGACATCGCTTTCGCCCGCTCATGCAGCGCGTAGGAGTCGAGCATCACCGCCTGCGACAGCGGCACCAACGCGGCGCCGAACACGCCTTGCAGCAGGCGGAACAGCACCATCTGGTTGATGTCCTGCGCCAGGCCGCACAGCACCGAGGCGAGGGTGAAGCCGGCCGAGCAGATGATGAAGATGCGCTTGCGGCCGTAGCGGTTGGCGATCCAGCCCACCGGCGCGGTCATGATCGCGGCCGCGACGATGTAGGAGGTCAGCACCCAGTTGATCTGGTCCTGCGAGGCCGACAGCGAGCCCTGCATATAGGGCAGCGCGACGTTGGCGATCGTGGTGTCGAGCGCCTGCATGATCGTCGCGGTCATCGCGCAGATCGTCACCATGTTCCGGCGCATGCCGGGCACGGCTGATGGTGACGGTGCATTCATTCAGTTCAGTCCTGGTTCAGCGATCTTAATCGCCTCCCCCGCAAGCGGGAGAGGGAACGCGCTATCTCTGCGGTCGGCAAACACGACCTGAATTCGCAAGGTCTCTACTGGTGATCCGGGTGCGCGGAGGCCGAGCCCATTCCAAGCAGGCCGGCCAGCGAGCGGCGGTGGTTGGTGTCGATCGTCGCGTAGACGCTCATGCCGGCCTTCAGCTTCTTCACGAACGGATCGTTCTCGTCGAAATAGATCCGCACCGGCACGCGCTGCACCACCTTGACGAAGTTGCCGGTGGCGTTCTGCGGCGGCAGGATCGCGAACTGCGCGCCGGTGCCCGGCGACAGCGAGCCGATCTTGCCCTTGAACTGATGGTTCGGGAATGCGTCGACATCGAGCTCAACCGGCTGGCCGACCGCGACATAGGTGAAGTCGCTTTCCTTCGGATTGGCGTCGACCCAGGGATGGTCGACGTCGATCACCGAGAACACCGGCGCGCCCGCAGTGACGAAGCGGCCGAGCTGGATCTGGTCGACCTGGGTCGCGACGCCGTCCATCGGCGCGCGCAGCACGGTGTGATCGAGATTGCGCTGGGCGTCGTCGAGCTTGGCCTTGGCCTGGGCATAGGCCGGGAATTGCTCGATCGGCAGGTCGACATCGCCGAGCAGCTGCGTCTTGTCCTTTGAGATCTGCTGCTTGATGTATTGCGCCAGGCTCTCGGCGGTCACCTGCGCGTTGGCCGCGTTGTCGAGGTCGAGCTGCGAGCCGAAATTCTGCTTGGCGAGCGTCGACTTGCGCTCGACGTCGCGCTTCTTCAGTTCGATGCTCTGCTGGGCGAATTCCAGCATCCTGGTGTTGATCTTGATGTTGTCGACCAGCGTGTCATAGGTGGTTCTGGTCTGGTCGAGCGCGGCCTTGGCCTGCGCGACCGCGAGGCGGAACGGCACCGGATCGATCTCGAATAGCTCGTCGCCCTTCTTGACGTGCTGGCCTTCCTTGACGACGATCTTGTCGATCTTGCCGGAGATTTCCGGCGTGATCAGCACCTTCTGTGCGCCGACATAGGCGTCGTCGGTGCCGACATAGCGCCCGCCATTGAGATAGAACACGATGCCGCCGATCGCAGCCGCGGTCGGCAGCACGACGAGCAGCAGCACGCGGCGATAGCGCCGCAGTCCTGCCATCAGGCGACGGCGCGGCGCGCGGCTGGCCTTGCCGGCCGGCACGTGTGCGTCCGGATTGCTCTTCTGCTCGGGAGCCAGCTTGAGGACGGGTTCAGCCATAGCGCTGTTCCTTTCGGGAGGGTTCGCCGGCTGGGCTTTGGATGGCATTGCGAACGTTTTCCTTGATCGATTCCAATTGAGTGAGCAGGCGATGCGCATCAGCGGGGCTGATGCCCTCGAGCGCGGTCGCGGTGATTTCGGAGCGGAGGCCGGCGAGCTTGCCGAGCAGCGGGCGGGCGGCCTTCTTCAGATAGAGGCGGTTGACGCGGCGGTCGTTCTCGTCGCTGCGGCGCTCGATCCAGCCATTGTCGCAGAGCTTGTCGATCAACCGTGTCAGCGTGATCGGCTGCATCTCGAGCAACTCGGCGAGCTCGGTCTGCTTCATGCCCTCGTTGCGCTCGATCCGGAACAACACGGCCCATTGCGCGCGGGTGATGCCGTAGCGCGCGGCCTCCTTGTCGGCATAGACGCGGATCAGCCGGAACAGTTCGCCCAGCGTAAACATGAACTCCGTGTCCACGGAACCGCGCATCGATCGTACCTCCATAAGCTTGGAATATAATAAGCTTGCTTATTAATTCCGCACGTCGGGTTAACGGAGGGCTGCTCCGCATTGCGGGCATGGCTGCATGGCGGCGGGGTATTGGGTGGGGCCGGGCTATGGGAACGGGCGCGAAAATGCTACATATCGAGGCAATGAGCCTGGCCAAGCCGACATTTCCTGCCCCCGACCACGATCACGGCCGTTGCGCCGCGGACGCGATGGCGCATGCCGAGCAGGTCTGTGCCCGCCGCGGCCAGAAATTCACCCCGATCCGGCGTCAGGTGCTGCAAGCGCTGCTGTCGAGCCATCGCCCGCTCGGCGCCTATGAGGTGATCGACGAGCTGGCCAAGACGATGCCGCGTCCGGCACCGATTACCGTCTATCGCGCGCTCGACTTCCTGATGGAGAACGGCCTCGTCCACCGCATCGAGAGCCGCAACGCCTTCCTCGCCTGCGCCCACGACCATGACGAGGCCTCGATGGTGGCGTTCCTGATCTGCGACCATTGCGGCTCGGTCGGCGAGATCCCCGCCGCGCCTGTCGCGCAGAGCCTGACCGCCGCGGCGCGTGCCTCCGGGTTCATCCCGAAGCTCTCCGTGGTCGAGATCGCCGGCACCTGCGCGCATTGCCAGAAATGATCGAGCGCGGCCAAAGTCCTTACCGCGGCGTCGTCCCTGCGAAAGCAGGGACCCATAACCACCGTCCTCAATTGTTATACGACGCTGGAACGACAAGTCTCGTCCACAACACCGGCCGCGGCATATGGGTCCCTGCTTTCGCAGGGACGACGCAGTCCGCCTAACAACAACACGGCAGCAAGCCGGCCCGCGAGGAAACATGTCGACCCAAGCGATCACAGCCCCCGTCACCAGGCCCGTCAGCGTCGGCCACGGGCTGCCGCCCGGCGCCATCGCCGTGATGCTGATGCTGTGCGTGAGCTGGGGCTTCAACCAGCTCGCGGTCAAGCTCGCGCTGCCCGACGTGCCGCCGATGCTGCAGGCGATGATCCGCTCCGCCGGCGCGCTGCCGGTGATGCTGATCGTCGGGTGGCTGCGCGGCGTGAAATTCTTCGAACGCGACGGCACGCTCGTGCCCGGCCTCGTCGCTGGATTGATGTTCGGAATTGAGTTCGTGCTGATCTTCACCGGGCTCGTCTTCACCTCGGCATCGCGCGCTTCGGTGTTCCTCTACACCGCGCCGTTCTTCGTCGCGCTCGGCTCGCACCAGTTCCTCGGCGAGCGGCTGAGCGCAACACAGTGGAGCGGCCTGGCGCTGAGCTTTGCCGGCGTTGCGCTCGCGATCGGCGTGCCGCAGCCGAACGTCGATGCGAAGGTGTTGCTCGGCGATCTCCTGGTGGTCGGCGGCGGCGTGCTGTGGGCCGCAACCACGCTGGTCGCCAAGGGCACCAATCTGCGCAAGGCCGCGCCCGAAAAAGCGCTCGGCTACCAGGCCGCGGTGTCGGTTCCGATCCTCGGCTTCGCCGCCTGGATCTCGGGCGAGCAGATCACGCACATGCCGAGCGCTCTGTCGATTTCGCTGCTCGCCTATCAGGCGGTCTGGGTGGTGGGCTGCACTTTCGTGATCTGGTTTGCGATGGTGAAGACCTATTCAGCCAGCAAGCTGTCGGCCTTCACCTTCGTCACGCCATTGTTCGGCGTGGTCGCGGCCTATTTCATCATGCACGACACCCTGACGGCGGTGTTCGGCGTCGCCGCGCTGTTCGTGATCGCGGGCCTCTATCTCGTCAACAAGCCCGACCCGAAGGTGACGCCGGATCCGAACGTTCCGGCGTGAGGCCACGGTGCAAGGCGAAGCCCGCGGTCCGATGTTGATCTACATCAATGTTGCCACCAACATTCCGTGAAGCCTACCACGCGTGAGATGCCGTGGAGGCGCGCCGATGCCAATCGATGCCACCGATGCAATCGAAGCCGGAATCCGGTCCGCGTTCACCGCATATTCCAGAGAGGATGATCCGGACTGGCGCAGTTCGTGCTGGATCAAGCCGGATGAGTGCTCCCATTTGGCAAGGAGCATTCTGAAGGAATTGGCGGCTCGAGGCTTTGAGATCGTCAAGAAGCGGGCTTGAACGATGGTGAGATCCTGATCCGCCCGGCTCGAGCGGGCGATCCAGTACGCCGCGGCCTCTCGGCTCAAGCACTGGCGTCTCTGGAATACTGGATCACCCGCTTTCGCGGGTGATGACACCGCGCCGTTTGGCGTCTTGAATCGACCACCATCCTCATCGTCGTCCTGGCGAAAGCCAGGACCCATTGCCCAAATGTCGGTTGTCGCGCGACGCTGGGGCCGCTGTCCCGTTCATGTCCAAATGCGGTGGTTATGGATCCTGGTTTTCGCCAGGACGACGTTGGGGAGAGAGCGGTGCGCTCGCCACTACCCCCGCTCGATCGGCAACTCCGCATCCTTCGCCCATTCGCCCATCGAGCCGTCATAGAGCGTCAGATTGTCGAAGCCGAGCCGATGCAGCTGGAACAGGTCGATGGTTGCGGAGATGCCGCCGCCGCAATAGGCGACGATGCGCTTGTCCCTGGTGATCCCCTGCGCAGCGAAGGTTGCCTCGGCTTCCTCGAGCGGCACGAACGTCTTGGCCTTCTGATCGATCAAGCTCGCCGCCGGCACGCTGACGCTGCCGGGGATGCGGCCGGGTCGGCCGTAACGGCTCGGCTCCAGCCCCTTGTAGAATTGCGGGCCGAGCGCGTTGACGATGACGGTGTCAGCTTCCGTGGTGGCGGCGAGCACGTCATGCTTGTCGACGAACATGCCGTCCTTCGGCCGCGCCGGAAACGCGGCCTGCGGATAGCCGCCGGCAAGGCCAGTCTCGATGTCGCGGCCCTCGGCGATCCATTTGTCGATGCCGCCGTCGAGCACCGCGGCGCCCTCGAAGCCGAGCGAGCGCAGCATCCACCAGAACCGCGTCGCCCACATCGCGGTCCCGATCGAATACAGCACCACGCGGCTGTTGGCCGAGATGCCGTGGCGGCCGAACGCGGCCTCGAGCTGGGCTCTCGGCGGCATCATGAAGCGCAGATCGGTATGGGCATCGGAGAATTCGGCCTGCAGATCGAGGAAATTCGCGCCCGGAATATGCCCGGCCTCGAACGTCTGGCGGCCGGAGACGACAACATAGGGAATATTGCTGCCGGCCGGCGCCGGCTCCAGATAGGTGGTGCAGTCGAACAGCCGTAACTCGGGCCGGGTCAGGATCTCGGCAAGTTCCGCCGTGGTGATCAGCTCGCTATGATCGGCCATGTCACGTCCTCCCGGCATGTCTTAACGGGATGCTAAGATGCGCCGGATCACATGAAAAGCGGTCACTTTGCCCTTTGATTCACCCCAATTCGGCCCAATATAGCTGACCATGCAGGACGCCGCTGCATGGCTTGCGTTTGGCCTCAATCGGCGCCATAAGCTGTTGAATTCACTCCGAAACATGACCGTTTGGCCTGCCTCGCGCGCGGCCCATCGCCCCCTTGGTGAATGTCACCAAAACCTGATATTCGAGACGCCATGAACAAGCCCGAGATTTTGCCGCAAGACGACGTCGCCGGTCCCGCACCGCGGCACCACACCACGCAGGTCATGGTCGGTAACGTCGCCGTCGGCGGCGGTGCGCCGATCGTCGTGCAGTCGATGACCAACACCGACACCGCCGACATCGATGGCACCATCGCCCAGGTCGCCGCACTGTCGCGTGCCGGCTCCGAAATGGTGCGCATCACCGTCGACCGCGAGGAAGCCGCGGCCGCCGTGCCGCACATCCGTGATGGCCTGCGCAAGCGCGGCATCACCACGCCGCTGATCGGTGATTTCCATTACATCGGCCACAAGCTACTCGCCGAGTATCCGGCCTGCGCCGAGGCGCTCGACAAGTACCGCATCAACCCCGGCAATGTCGGCTTCAAGAACAAGCGCGACACCCAGTTCGGCGACATCATCGAGATCGCCAACAAGAACAACAAGCCGGTGCGCATCGGCGCCAATTGGGGCTCGCTCGACCAGGAGCTGCTGACCAAGCTGATGGACGAGAACACCGCGTCAGCCAATCCGCGCGATGCCCGCGCGGTGACGCGCGAGGCGATGGTGCAGTCGGCCTTGCTGTCGGCGGCCCGCGCCCAAGAGCTCGGCATGCCCAAGAACAAGATCATTCTCTCGGCGAAGGTCTCGGCCGTGCAGGACCTGATCGCGGTCTATCAGGAAGTCGTGCGCCGCTCGGATTATGCGATCCATCTCGGCCTCACCGAGGCCGGCATGGGCTCGAAGGGCATCGTGGCCTCTTCGGCCGCGCTCGGCATCCTGCTGCAGCAGGGCATCGGCGACACCATCCGCATTTCGCTGACGCCGGAGCCCGGCGGCGATCGCACGCTGGAAGTGCAGGTCGCGCAGGAATTGCTGCAGACCATGGGCTTCCGCACCTTCGTGCCGCTGGTTGCTGCGTGCCCGGGTTGCGGCCGCACCACTTCGACCACGTTCCAGGAGCTGGCGCGCTCGATCCAGGATTTCATCCGCGACGAGATGCCGGCCTGGAAGACCAAATATCCGGGCGTCGAAGAGCTCAACGTCGCCGTGATGGGCTGCATCGTCAACGGCCCCGGCGAATCCAAGCACGCCAATATCGGCATCTCGCTGCCCGGCACCGGCGAAGCGCCGGCTGCGCCGGTGTTCGTCGACGGCAAGAAGTTCCGCACCCTGCGCGGTCCGGGCATCGCCGCCGACTTCAAGGCGCTGGTGATCGACTATATCGACCAGAAGTACGGCGCCGGCGCCAAGCTGCCGGAGACGGCGGGCGCCGCGGAGTAAATTCACTCCGCTCTCGCCCCACACTCAGCCGTCGTCCCGGCCTAGTGCGCAATTGCGCACGGGAGCCGGGACCCATAACCACCGGCGGTGGTTATGGCGCGAGATGGGCATTACGAACCTTCGCAAAACCCAATCCAGTGGTTATGGGTCCCGGATCTGCGCTCCGCTTCGCTGCGCTTGTCCGGGACGACGGGTATGTTTGCGGCGCAGATTGCGCTTCCACCGACGCGCGTTACGATGCCTCCCAATCAAGAACCATTGGGAGCACGCCCATGAGCTCGTTGTCCGGGAAGCAAGGTCCGCGCTACCGCCACCTCGCCGATCAATCCGAGCCCTATGAGACCATCGGCGTCGAGAAGCTGACGCCGATCATCGGCGCGGAGATCTCCGGCGTCGATATCGGCAAGCTCGTCTCCGACGATGCGCGCTCCAACCGCCAGATGGACGAGATCCATCGCGCACTCGCCGAAAACCTCGTCATCTTCTTCCGCGACCAGCATATCAGCCCCGACCAGCATCTCGCTTTCGGCCGCAAGTTCGGCGAGCTGCATGTGCATCCGGCTGCGCCCAACGAGGGCGATCCGGCCCTGATGAAGATCTATGCCGACAAGGATTCCCCGCGCGCCAATGGCGAAGGCTGGCACACCGACGTGTCCTGCGATCTCGAGCCGCCGATGGGCTCGATCCTCTATATCAAGCAGTGCCCGCCACGCGGCGGCGACACGCTGTTCGCCAACATGTACGCCGCCTATGAAGCGCTGTCGGACCGCATGAAGGCCTATCTCGACGGGCTGACCGCGCTGCATGACGGCGAGCAGACTTATCGTGGGCTGTATGCAAACTATGGCGTCGCCGACAAACGGGAGTATCCGCGCGCCGAGCATCCGATCGTGCGCACCCATCCGGTGACCGGGAAAAAGTCGCTCTACGTCAACCGCGGCTTCACCCGCTTCATCGTCGGCATTCCCCGCGACGAGAGCGATGCCATGCTGGCCTATCTCTACCAGCATGCCGAGAACCCACTGTTCCAGTGCCGCTTCCGCTGGACCGAGAACGCGATCGCGTTCTGGGACAACCGCTGCGCCCAGCACCGCGCGATGTGGGATTACTGGCCGCACACCCGCTCCGGCACCCGGGTCACCGTGAAGGGTGAACGGCCGGTCTGAGTGCGCGGCTGAGCGCGATGCTTCAGCTCGGCCCAAAGCTTCAACCCAGTCCAAAGCTGCGCGGTGAGCAGGGGTAACCCTTGCGGGTCATAGTATCCGCGAGCCGGTGAGCCCTATGATGCCGCGTCAGAAATGGGCGTTATCACCATGCGACAGGTGATACTGGACGCGCGGAGCGCATGCTTGCGCGTCAAATCAGGTCAAGTGCCGTTCCCCGCGAGGACGATACGTCCTGCGGCTCCCCTGTGGTTCGCAGCGACCCTTGTGATGATGTGTCTCTTGGATGCATCGGGTTCCGGCGGCGCAGCGCGCGCACAGTCCAATGCCATCACCGGCGATTCCCAGCAGCTTGCACAAGCCAAGACCGGCCCTGCGGGCGACGCCGCGCCAGCCAAGGAGCAGCCGCAAAGCGCGGAGGCGCTTGCCCGCGAACTCGCGACGGCGCGGCAAGATATTCAACTGCTGCAGGATCTGCTGACCAAGGAACGCGAAAATTCGGTCCGGGTCGAGAATGCGTTGCAGAGCGAAGCCGAAAAACTGAAGAAGTCGCTGAAGGACGTGCCGCAAGGCAGCACGGCGGAGTTGCAGCGGTCGTTGCGGGATGAGCGTGGACGAACCGCGCAGCTGGAACAGGACCTGGCGGTGGCTCGTCTCGACGTCGACAAACTGGCCGCACTGCTGGTCAAGGCCAACGACGAGACGGCGAAGCTGAAGCAGGTTTCGCAAGACGGCAAGACGGACTTGCGCAAGCCCCTGGAGCAAGAACAGGAGCGGACCGCGAAACTGGAGAAGGACCTTGCGGCGGCGCGTCGCGACGTGGAAACGCAGACAGCGCTGGCGGCCAAGGCCGGCGACGAGGCGGCGAAGCTGAAGCAGGCTTCGCAGAGCGGCGCAGCCGGCTTGCAGAAGTCGCTCGACCAGGAGCACGAGCGGGCCGCGAAACTGGAGAAGGACCTCGCGACGGCGCGTCGCGACGTGGAAACGCAGACAGCGCTGGCGGCCAAGGCCGGCGACGAGGCGGCGAAGCTGAAGGCGGCTTCGCAAAGCGGCGCCGCGGACTCGCAGAAGTCGCTGGCGCAGGAGCATGAACGGGCCGCGAAGCTGGAGAAGGACCTCGCCGCCGCGCGTCGTGACGTGGAGACGCAAACCGCGCTGGCGGCCAAGGCCGGCGATGAGGCGGCGAAGCTGAAGGCCGCCTCGCAAAGCAGCACAGCGGACTCGCAAAAGTCGCTGGCGCAGGAGCATGAACGGGCCGCGAAGCTGGAGAAGGACCTCGCAGCGGCGCGTCGCGAGGTGGAGACGCAAACCGCGCTGGCGGCCAAGGCAGGCGATGAGGCGACGAAGCTGAAGGAGGCCTCGCAGAGCGGCGCAGCGGATCTGAAGAAGTCGTTGGCGCAAGAGCACGAGTGGGCCGCGCGGTTGGAGAAGGAGCTTGCGGCGGCGCGTCGTGACCTGACGACTCAGGCCGCGCAGGCCGCCAAGGCAAGCGATGAGGCGGCGAAGCTGAAGCAGGCCTCGCAAAGCGGTGACGCCGACCGGCAGAAGTCGCTGGAGCAGGAGCACGCACGGGCCGCGCGGCTGGAGCTGGACCTTGCGGCGGCGCGTCGTGACGTGGAAGCGCAATCCGCGCAGGCGGCCAAGGCGAGTGACGAACTGGCCAAGGCGAAGCAGGCGACGGAAACCGGCGCTGCGGACCTGCGCCGATCGATGCAGAAGGAGCGCGAGCGGGCCGATGCGCTGGCGCAGGATCTCGCGACGGCGCGTAGCAAGGTCTACGCCTATGAGGCCCAGGCGGCCAAAGCCAGCGACGAGGCGGCACAGCACAAGCAGGCGGTGTCAAGCGATGCCGCCGAATTGCGAAAATCGCTCGACCGAGAGCGGCAGCGGGCTGAACAATTGTCGCGCGATCTCACGGCGAAAGGCCGCGAGCTCGATGTGCAGGCGGCGCGGGTAACCGAAGCCAACGCGCAGGCCGCCGGGATGAAGCAGGCTGCCGAGCAGGCCGCGGCCGAGCAGCGCAACCTGCTGCAGCGGGAGCATGGCAAGGCCGAGCAATTGGAGCGGGATCTTGCGTCGGCACGCCGCGATATTGCTGCGTTCGCGGCAAAAGCGCCGCCCGTCGCGCCTGAGGTGGTCGCCACCGGCAGCACTGGCCGGTCGACGTCGGCGGCGTCGGCGAGCGCACCGGCGCGGCCAATCGACGATCGATCCGCTACGCCCCAAGCGGCGAGCAACACTGTGGTCCCTCCTGACGACGGAGCGCAGGAGGCGAGACTGATGGCACGGGCGCGCTTGCTGCTGGAACAGGGCGACATCGGTGGTGCGCGGATCGTGTTGGAACGCGTCGCCGAGACCGGCAGCGCCCAGGCAAGCTTCGCGCTCGCGGAAACCTACGATCCGCAGACCCTCTCGAACTGGGGCACGTTGGGCACGCGTGGCGACGCGGCCAAGGCACGTGACCTCTACGCGAAGGCCGAGGCGGGTGGAATCAAGGAAGCAAAGGCGCGAGTCGAGGCGCTGCGTTGATCAAACGATCGTCGCGGCACGGACGAACGCGCTGATGCGAACATCTTGCAAAGGAGTTGGCCGATGAAAGGGTCTGTTGGATTACGCCCGCTGTTCCTGCTTGCGGCCCTGGTGTCGTTGCTGCCAGTGCTACATCCTGCGGCGGATGCGCGGCCGCAACATGGTCAGCCCCACAAGGCGCACCTGATCCGGGCTGAATCGCCGCAGCCGAGGCCGGAAGCTCTGGCCATCAATGCCTGGACCGTGGGTCTCGCCGGCGGCCTGCTCGAGGGCGCGCCGATCCGCCTCGCCGCTGAGATGGCCCGCGTGGTCGATGACGGCGACAATCTGCACGTTCTGCCCGTGGTGACGCGTGGGCCCGTGGAGAATCTGAACTCGCTGCTGTATCTGCGCGGCATCGACGCGGCGATTATCAATTCCGATGCACTGGAGGAATACAAGAGCCAGGTGCCGGACATCCAGCGGCGGATCGCCTACGTCCTGAATCTGTTTCCGTCCGAGCTGCATGTCTTCGTTCGGCCGGAAATCAAGAGCCTGAGCGATCTCGCCGGCAAGAAGGTGAACTTCAACAGCCAGGGGACCGCCGCGGCCTATTCGGGTCCGCTGATCTTCAGCCGCCTCGGCATCGAGGTCGAGAAGACGTTCATTCCGCACCAGGTCGCGCTCGAGCAGATGCGCAAAGGCGAGATGGCGGCCGTCGTGTTCATCACCTCAAAGCCGGTCGATGCATTCGTGAAGGGACGATTTGAAGCCGGCTTCAAGTTCCTGCCGGTCCCGTATGACAGCAAGTTCGAGGACTATTATCTGCCGGCGGCTCTCGATGCCGCCGATTACCCGAACCTGATCAAGCAGGGTGATCGCGTCGCCACGATATCCGTACCGACCGTGTTGGTTGCCTTCAATTGGCCGGCCAACAGCAACCGCTTCGAGCGCGTTGCACGGTTTGTCGACCACCTGTTCTCGCGTATCGACAAGCTGCAGGGACCGGGCTTCGACCCGAAGTGGAAATCGATCAACCTCGGAGCGACGGTGCCGGGTCTGCCGCGCTTCCCCGCCGCGCAGGCCTGGCTCGATCGCCAGGCGCACACGACACGGGCATCGCAATGAACAGACTTGCCGCCCCGCTGGTTGCTGCAATCGCCGTCATCGACGGCATTGCCCTGGCGCAAAGGGTGGAAGATCCCATGGCGCAGCTTCGGGCCTGCTCGCAGCTGGGGCACGACGCGCGTCTGGAGTGTCTCGACAAGCTGTCGCACGCCCCCGCACCAGCCCGCCGCGACGCGTCGAAAGCCGACAATTGGGTGATCAGCGAGACGATGTCTCCCGTCGACTATTCACCGATCGCCACGGCGACGACACTGGCGGGTGTTGGTTCGGCGGAATCGTCGATGAAGCTGTCGATCCGGTGCCGCAGCGGGCGGACAGAACTGTCCTTTGCGGGACCCGCGATCTCGGGCCGCAGCGACGGCTATGCGATTTCGTATCGCATCAATGACGGCAAGCCGGCGCAGGCTGCGGCAACCGCGCCGGCGTCCGGCTCCGGCGTCGCGGTCGCGGGCGATGTTGTCCGTCTGGTGCAATCGCTTCCCGATGGCGCGGTCCTTGTCGTCCACCTCGCAGCCGGTGCCGGGCCTGCCCATGACGCAACCTTCTCGCTCGCGGGATTGGACGCGATGCGGGCGCGGATGGCCACGATCTGCAAATGGCCGCTCGCGGTTGCAAGGCCCGGAAACTGAAAAGTGTGTTCGCCGATTTTTTCGAGATGGAGATATCTGATGTTCAGTTTTGAATCTGCCCTGAAATTTGTTGCGATGATTGCCGCCGCTGTGCTGGCTTCCACGTCATTGGCGGCGGCCCAGCAAGGTGGCAAATACTGGGTGCCGAACGGGCAGTCCGCAGCGTACCAGGCGAGCGACGCTCGGAAGTCCGAAAAGCCGCGAGGCACGGCCGAAACACGCAAGCGCGCCGCATATGCGCGCATGCACGATCCGGCGGCGCCGAAGGGGAAGGAGCATCACCTGATCCTGCAGGTGAACAGCAATGATCCCGCCGCCATGAACCTCACGCTCAACAACGCGACGAACGTGGCCGAATATTACAAGGGCCTTGGCGAGAAGGTGAAGATCGAGGTGGTGACGTTCGGCCCTGGCCTGCACATGCTCCGCGAGGACACCTCGCCGGTGAAGGCGCGCATCGAGGAAATGGCCCTCAGTACGCCCGAGGTGTCGTTCAAGGCTTGCGGCAACACCCAGGAGAAGATGCAGAAGGCCGAGAACAAGTCGATCCCGATCATCAAGCAGGCGGAAGTCGTGAAGTCGGGCGTCGTGCGCGTGATGGAACTGCAGGAGAAGGGGTGGGCCTATGTGAAGCCGTGAGCTGCAGCGCCAGCTTGCGTTGAAGACCCCTAAGCGGGCGCGGACCGGAAATCGGCGCAAATCCGCCAGTTCGGCGGGCGGCGCTGCCCGGCCGCGTCGGCAATCGCATTGACGCCGCGCATTGGCTCCGCCAAGCTCCGGGAAAATCAAAAACAACCCCGGGGAAACGCCATGCTCCGCGCCGAAGACAACAAGTTCCTCACCGAGTCGAATGCGGGAACGGGGATGGGCGAGTTGCTGCGCCGGTTCTGGATTCCGGTGCTGCTCTCGGAAGAACTGCCGGAGCCGGACAGCGATCCGAAGAAGATCGTCGTGATGGGCGAGGAGCTGCTCGCCTTCCGCGACAGCAGAGGCGTCGTCGGAATCATCGATCAATACTGCCCGCATCGCGGCGCCAATCTCTGGCTCGGCCGCAACGAGGAATGCGGCATCCGCTGCGTCTATCACGGCTGGAAGTTCGACACCGACGGCCGCTGCGTCGACATGCCGACGTCCTATCCGGACCTCAACGCCAAGGACCTGATCCGCATCAAGTCCTATCCAGTGCGCGAGTGGGGCGAGATGATCTGGGCCTATATGGGCCCGGCCGATCAGATGCCCGAATTGCCGGCGCTGGAGATGGCGCTGCTGCCGGCCTCGCATCGCTTCGTCACCAAGAAATGGCAGGACTGCAACTGGGTGCAGGCGGTCGAAGGCTCGATCGACACCGCGCATTTCACCTTCGCGCATCTCTCCTTCGAGAAGGAGGAGAACGAGATCCTCGACATCAAGAAGCATTTCGTGAATCCGCTGACGCGGGTCGCGACCGACCACATGCGCTGGATCGCCGAGGACCCGCGCCCGGTAATCAAGATCAATCCGCATGAGGCGGGGCTGACGGTGGCGGGTGGACGGCTCACCGGCAGCGACAATATCTACTGGCGCATCGCCCAGTTCCTGATGCCGTTCCACAGTTACGCGCCGAGCTCGATGCCGGGCGAGAACATGTTCGGCCAGACCTTCGTGCCGGTCACCGACACCAATTGCTGGATCTACACCTATGCGTGGAATCCCGACCGTCCGCTGACCGAGGCCGAGCGCGAGGGCTACGCCAACGGCAACGGCGTGATGGCCGTCGTCGACGAGAATTACGTGCCGCTGCGCAACAAGGCAAACGACTATCTGATCGACCGCAAGCTGCAGCGGACCAAGAGCTACACCGGCATCAAGGGTGTCTCCGAGCAGGACGCGGCGGTGCAGGACAGCCAGGGCCCGATCGCCGACCGCACCCGCGAGCATCTCGGCCCGACCGATCTCGGCATCCTGCATTTCCGCAAGCTGGTGTTGGAGGCGGCCCGCGCGCTGCAAAAGGGTGAGGCGCCGCCGCATGCGGCGCATCAGGATCGCTACACCGTGCGCTCCGGCGCTTGCGTCACCAGCAAGACCAAGGACCTGACCGCGGTCATGATCGAACGCTTCGGCGATCCCTCAGGCTTCGTCGGCGGTCCCGGGCAGAATGCGGCTGCGGAATAGGGCACACCGTCGTCCCGGCCGAGTGCGCAATTGCGCACTCGGCCGGGACGACGTGGGGAGGGGTAACGCGCGCTACAACGGAATCCCGCGATACTCGCGGTTCGACAGGCTGGCTTCCTCCAGGTCGAGGTCGCGCTCGATCCGGCGCCGCGTCTCGTCGGTGATCTTGCCGTCGCGCAGCAGCATGTGGATGAACTTGCGCTCGGAGGAAATCAGCTCCCGGGTCAGCGCGGTGCCGGCCGCGGAGACGTCGTGCTTTTCGGGGTCGAGCGTATCGGGCAGCTGGTTGAAGCGGATCTCATGCCGCGAACGCAAGAGCTTGATCACCTCGTCGGAGAGCTCGCGGTCGTCGGTGATGGCATCGAGCGATTTCAGCGCGGCGTTCAGCGCCTCGCGCCGGGCCGCGATCTCCTGCTCGTGCTCGGCGATGTGCTCGCTGCGGCCGTCCTGGGCGAGGCCGAGCCAGCGCACGACAGGCGGCAGTCCGAGACCGAGCCCGACCAGCGTCACGAAGATCACGCCGAAGGCGACGAACAGGATCAGGTCGCGATACGGAAAGGCGTCGCTATTCGGCAGCGTCAGCGGCAGCGCCAGTGCCGCGGCGAGCGAGACCGCGCCGCGCACGCCGGTGAAGGCGACCACGAACACCGCCCGCCACGACGGCAGCGGATCGCGGTCGCGCACCCGCTTGCTGATCCAGCGCGGCAGATAGGTGCCGGGAAACACCCAGAGGAAACGCGCGACGATCACGATCACGGCGACCAGCGCGGTGGCGGTCAGGATGTCGTGCAGCGGAAACGCCTTCGACTTCTCGACCAGCGAGCGCATCTGGAAGCCGGTCAGGAGGAACAGCAGGCCCTCGATCAGGTAGATGATCAAATCCCAGAAGAAGATGCCCTGCAGGCGGGTTGCGGCCGAGATCAGCAGCGGTCCGTTCCAGCTCATATAGAGCCCGCAGGCAACCGTCGCGATCACGCCGCTGCCGCCGAAATGCTCGGGAATCCAGTAGGCGAGATAGGGCGTGATCAGCGACAGCGTGATCTCGACCTGCGGATCCCGGGCGCGGCGGCGGGCGCGCAGGCTGAGCCAGCCGATCGCGGTGCCGAACGCGATCTCGCCGGCGACGATCACGAAAAAGGTGCCGGTCGCCTTCGGCAGCGAGAACAGCCCGGTGGTGATCGCGGCCAGCGCGAAGCGGTAGAGGATCAGCGCGGTCGCGTCGTTGGCGAGCCCTTCGCCCTCGAGCACCACCAGGACGCGGCGGGGCAGGCCGAGCTTGCGCGCGATCGCGAGCGGCGCCACCACGTCGGGCGGCGCCACGATCGCGCCGAGCAGGAAGCCGATGCTCCAGGGCAGGCCGATCAGATAATGGGTCGCGGCCGCGACCATGAAGGCGGTGAAGATCACGCAGCCGACCGAGAGCAGGATGATCGGCCGCAGATTGGCCTTGAACTCGCGCCAGCTCATCGCGACGCTTGCCGAATAGATCAGCGGCGGCAGCACCACCAGCAGCACCAGTTCAGGCGGCAGTTCCAGCGACGGCATGCCCGGCACGAAGGCGAGCACGATGCCGACCAGCAGCAGCAGGATCGCCGGCGCGATATCGGTCCGGCGTGCCACCAGCGCGGTTCCCGCCAGCACGCCGAGCAACGTGAGAAAGATCTGAAACTTGGCTTCCATAATGGGCTCAATTCGCCCGGAAACCAGCGCCAGTCAATGCGGTCCGGCCGGAGCCGGACCGCGTGTCACAAAGCCGTCGTGGGGATGCGGTTGGCCGCCCGGTCAATCCTTGAGGTCGTAGCGGTAGGACTTCGAGACGATCTGCCAGCCATCGGCGAGCTTCATCGCCACCAGATAGTCGGTGAAATAGCGCGGCGGCAGCTGGCAGCGCACTTTGATGAAGGCGGTGTTGTCGTCGGAGCGGTCAATGGTGACGATGAAGTCCTCGCGCGGCTTGCCTTCCGCCTTCGCCGACGTGCGCTTGCGCACCAAAGCGAGCCAATCAGGAACAGTCAGGACCTTGAGCTCGCCCTTCTCCACCCAGCGCAGATCGGCGCTCGGATGAAAGGCTTCGGCGAGCTTGTCGGCATTGCTTTCGTAGAGGCCGTCGAAATAGGTTTGCACGACGCTTTCGACGCTGGATCGATCATGGCTCATTGGTTGGTCCTCCCGGCAGGATTTGACTGCTAGGATTTAGGCATGATCCGCCGGATAGCGCCATGGCCGGCGATAAAATTCCGTGTGAGAGGTAAGTTGTGACTGCATCCGAAAATTCCAACGCAAATTCGCATGCAAACTCAGACGATCGCATCCTGACCGGCGAGTGCTACTGCCGCGACGTGCGCTACGAGGTCGTCGACGCGTTTGCGTATGCGCTGAATTGTCACTGCTCGAATTGCCGGCGCACCACCGGATCGGCGTTCAAGCCGTTCGCAGGCATCGCGCGCGAGAAATTCGCCGTCGTCAGCGGCGCCGACGCTCTCCTGATCTACGGCGATGCCGTGACCCACGACGCGCATTGCGGCCGCTGCGGGTCGCTGCTCTATTCGCAGGTCCGCGACGGCGCCTATGTCCATGTCACGATGGGCACGCTGCGCGAAGCGCCGGCGATCCGACCGAGCGCGCATATCTTCGTCGGCTCCAAGGCGCCGTGGTACGAGATTTCGGACGAGCTGCCGCAATATCAGGGGCACGTGACGCAAAGCGGGGAATAAACCCGCTCAAGGCAAGTTCTTGCTTTGAACCGGGTCTGCTTGTGCTGCAGTGGTCTCGGACGGCCCCAGCGAGAAGGCGAGCACGACGTCGTCGGCGCGCTGCTTGAATTCCTTGCCGACCGCGGTGCGCGCGGCGTCGGCCAGTTCCTGCAACGGCTTGTCTTGCAGCAGGCTCGGGAAGGTCACGGTAACCGATGTGAGCCGGCCATTGTGCCAGTTGAACCCGACTGCCGGTTTGACCCCGACCATCGCAATCAGATCGTTCTCCACGGCCTTGGCGTGCTTGAAGCCGTCGAACACGGCGTCGACCAGGCCGCAGCCCGCGGCGCAACCAGCCAGCAGCGCGAGGGCGAGGAGGTTTCGGGTCAAGCGGCCGGTCGCGCCGGATCGGGCGGATGGAACCGGTGCGCTTGTGCACTGCATGACGTCCTCCGGATGCTTGTTCTGGTTGCCCCGATCGTGCACGAAATGCCCGGCCCAGCCAATTGCGAACCGGCGCTCGCTTCCGCTGACTAATAATGAGGGCGGCATGGTCCCGCGGGCGCGGATCGTGAGCCGCCTCACAAAGCCCGGCGCCGCTTTCTGGTAGTTGGGGCTGCGTGTTAGGACATGCCGGATATTGGAAGTCGGGTCCTGGAAGTGTCGCCATGATTGGGTCTGGGCTGTTGAAATTGAATCGATTGCTGTTCGCTGCCGCAGGTCTTCTGCTCCTGATCTGCCAGCCGGCCTTCGCCGAGAAGCGCGTCGCGCTGGTGCTCGGCAACTCCGCCTATCGGAACACCGCGCCGCTGGCCAACCCGGTCAATGATGCATCGGTGATGGCCTCGACACTGAAGAATGCCGGCTTCGACGTGGTCGATTTCCGCAAGGATCTGCCGGCCGTCGAGACCCGCCGCGCGTTGCGCGAATTCGCCGACCTCGCCCGCGATGCCGATATCGCGTTGGTCTATTACGCTGGCCATGGCATCGAGGTGGACGGCGCCAATTATCTGATCCCGGTCGATGCGAAGCTGGAGCGCGACACCGACGTCTATGACGAGGCGCTCTCGCTCGACCGCATCCTGGTCGCGATCGAGCCGGCCCGGAAGCTGCGGCTGGTGATCCTCGATGCCTGCCGCGACAACCCGTTTGCCAAGACCATGAAGCGGACGCTGGCGACCCGGGCGATCGGGCAGGGGCTCGCCAAGGTCGAGCCGACCAGCCCGAACGTGCTGATCGCCTATTCGGCGAAGGCGGGCTCGACTGCGGCCGACGGCGACGGCAAGAACAGCCCGTTCACGATCGCGCTGTCGAAGTTTCTGCCGACCCCCGGTCTCGATGTCCGCCGCGCCTTCGGCTATGTCCGCGACGAGGTGCTGAAGACCACCAACAACCGCCAGGAACCGTTCGTCTATGGCTCGCTCGGTGGCGAGGACGTGCCGCTGGTGCCGGCACCGCAGAAGCCCGCGCCTACTGCTGCTGCCGCGCCGGCGGCGCCTGCGCCGTCGCCGCAATCCGAGGCGCGTCGCGATTACGAGCTGGCGCTTCAGATCGGCAACAGGAACGCGATGAACGCGTTCCTCGCCCAATATCCGAGCGGCTACTATGCCAACCTCGCGCGGTTGCAACTCGACAAGTTCACCGCCGAGGATGCGCGCATTGCGGCCACCGAGAAGGCGCGTCAGGCCGAGCAGGAGCGCGCGCGGCTCGCCGCCGAGGGCGCGCAGAAGACGCAGCAGGCCAAGGCGGAGGCCGACGCCAAGGCGGCCGAAGCGGCGCGTCTTGCGGCCGAGAAGGCCAAGCAGGTCGCGCAGGAACAGGCCGCAGCGGCCGAGCAGAAGCGGCAAGCCGATGTGGCGCTCGCCGATCGAACCGCGGCAGACAAGACGGCCACCGATCAGGCGGCAGCGCAAGCCGCCGCATCGCCAACTCCGGCGTCGCCCGAGAAGACCACGACCGTGGCGGCGCTGGCGACCGGGTCGCCCGAGGCCGATGTCGTCAAATCGGTGCAGACCGAGTTGCGCCGGGTCGGCTGCCTGACCGGCGCCGTCGACGGCGACTGGAATGCGGCCTCGCAGCGCTCGCTGACGCTGTTCAACCGCTATGCCGGCACCAAGCTCGAGATCAAGACCGCGAGCGTCGACACGCTAGACGCGATCAAGCTGAAGCAGGCGCGTGTCTGCCCGCTGGTCTGCGAGCGCGGCTACAAGGCTGACGGCGATCGCTGCAGCAGGATCGTCTGCGCCGAGGGCTCGTTCCTCAACGACGACAATGAATGCGAGAAGCGGCGCGAGCGGAAGCCGGTCGCCAAGCGCGACAGCGACGAACGTTCGTCGCGCCGCGAGCGCGAACGCGCGTTCCATCCGCAGCGCGATCAGGGCGAACCGCAGCTCCCATCAGCGGCAATTCCGCGCCCGCAGAAGCGGGCAAGGGCTGAAGGCGGCGGTGGCAGCGGTCAGATCATGTGCGATGCCTATCTGTGCCGTCCGGTCCGGCACGGCTGCCATCTCGAATATCGCGGCGGCGGCGGCCCCGGCGGCAATGTCGGCAACGTCGAGGTCTGCAACTAGCCAAATCGCGTTCGCTGCGAAAGGAGCCGTGAACTCCCTCTCCCGCAAGCGGGAGAGGTGCAGCGAGCATGCCGCTCCAACTAAATCGCGCTCGCCGCGATGTTCACCATCAAAGCCAGCAGCGCAGTGTTGAACACGAACGAGATGATGCCGTGCACGGTCGCGGTGCGGCGGATGATCTTGTCGGTGATCCCGACGTCGGAGACCTGCGCGGTCATGCCGATCACGAACGAGAAATAGACGAAGTCCCAGTAATCGGCGTCGGCATGCGCATCGCCGCTCGGAAACTGCAAACCGCCGGGCGTCTTGCCGCGATAGAACTCATGAGCGTAGTGCAGCGCGAACGCGGTGTGCACCGCGGTCCATGACAGCGTGATGGTGACGATCGCCACCGCCAGTCCGGCCGGGCTGCCCTTGGATGCGCCGAGTTCGAACACGATGGCCAAGAGGCTCGCCAGCGCGCCGAACGCAGTCAGCAGCAGGATCAGGAAACGGCCATCGTCCTGCAGGATGGCGCTGCGCTTGATATGGGCGACGCCACAGCGCAGCATCATCACATAGGCGAGCACGAGATAGAGCGCGGCGAAGGCGTCCCAGCCGGCGAGCAGGCGCGTGACGAGGCGCGTCGCGCCGGGGATCAACAGCGCGACGGTGATGCCGACCGCGAGCGAGACGAAGGTCCGCGGCCGGCCCACCACGACGCGGACCGGCATCGGCAGTTTGCGGAAACGAACAAGGCGGTCGTCGAACTCCTTGTTCATTTCACGCCGCTTCCAGCTAGTTCTTGCGCTCGGCGACGAAGCGCGCTGCTGCACGAAGCACCTCGCCGCGGTCGTCGAACACCGACAATGCGGCATCGGCGCGCGCCAGGAGGTCGCGCACGCGCTGCTTGGCGCCATCGATGCCGAGCTGGGTGACGAAGGTGGTCTTGCCGAGCGCGGCGTCCGCGCCGGCCGGCTTGCCGAGTGCGGCGGCATCGCCCTCGACGTCGAGCAGATCGTCGGCGATCTGGAAGGCCTCGCCGAGCGCTTTGCCGTAATCGTCGAGCGCCTGGTACTCCTTCTCGGACGCCTGGCCGAGGATCGCGCCGGCGATGCAGCCGAAACGCAGCAGCGCGCCGGTCTTCATCTGCTGCAGGCGCGCGACGTCGACCGGCTCACGGTCGCCGAAGCGGCCTTCCCCGGCGAGGTCGAGGATCTGGCCGCCGGCCATGCCGCCGACGCCGGACGCACGCGCCAGCGCGCGGGTCAGCAGCAGGCGGACTTGCGCGTCCTTGTGGATCGCATCGCGGGTGATGATGTCGAAGGCGATCGTGAGCAGCGCGTCGCCGGCGAGGATTGCGGTGGCGTCGTCATAGGCCTTGTGCAGGGTCGGGCGGCCGCGGCGCAGATCGGAATTGTCCATCGCCGGCAGATCGTCATGGATCAGCGAGTAGCAGTGGATGCATTCGAGCGCGGCGCCGACCAGTAGCGCGGATTCGCGCGGAATGCCGAACACCGCGGCGCTCTCGACCGCGAGGAACGGCCGCAACCGCTTGCCGCCGCCGAGGCTCGAATAGCGCATCGCCTCGATCAGCCGCTTCGGCCGCACGATCTCGTCGCTTTCGGTCGCATCCGACAGCAGCTTCGCGAGCAGGGCTTCGGTATCCTCCGCGGTCTGGTCCAGCCGCTTGGAAAACTCTGCAGTACCGGTCGTCATTAAGAATTGCTCCAGATCGATTTTCGGCCGGACAATCGTTGATGACACCGGCTTCGTCAATTGCTGCCCTGCGACGGATTGCGCCTTAAAAGTGCTGGAAAAACCGTGAATTATCCCTCAGACGTCTGACGGCGCCGGCCGTATCCTGGCGGGCGGGTCGCAAATCCTCTCTGGAGACGCCCTCCCCGGAAACCCCCGTTTTGCGCATTGTCCGAATTTTATTGCTGCTTTTGCTGGCCCTGCTGTTGCTGCCCTATCTGGTGACCCCGTTCTACCGCACCGGTCAGCCAGTTTCGGCCCTGATGGCATGGCGGAGCCTGCGCGGGGCCCCGGTGACGCGGCATTGGATCGAATTCGGCGCCATGTCGCCCTATTTGCCGCGGTCGGTGGTCGCCTCCGAGGATGCCCATTTCTGCAAGCACCACGGGATCGATTGGGGGGCGCTGCGCGAGGTGCTCAACGATGCCGAGGACGGCGAGGCGGCGCGCGGCGGCTCGACCATCACCCAGCAGGTCGCCAAGAACCTGTTCCTGTGGCCGGGCCGCAGCGTGATCCGCAAGGGGTTGGAAATGCCGCTGGCGCTCTGGATCGATTTCGTGCTGCCCAAGCAGCGGATCCTGGAAATCTACCTCAATATCGCGGAAATGGGCCCCTCCGGGCAGTTTGGTGCCGAAGCTGGCGCCCAATATGCCTTCGGCCGGTCCGCGGCAGGGCTATCACCCCGCGAAGCTGCGCTTTTGGCGGCGATTCTGCCGAATCCGGTCAAAAGGAACGCCCGGAACCCGGGGCCGGGGGTGCGCAGGCTGTCCGGCACCTATATGGCGCGGGCCAACACGGTGACCCACTGCTGGCGCGAAAATCGCGGCTCCTGAGGCCGATTTTGGGCGGATTTTGCTGTATCGCACCCTAGCTTTACGCGGTGCCTTCCTCTATAAGCGCGGCCTTACCGGCATCGCAGCTGGCGCTTTGAAGCGCTGTGCGCTCGTCCCCATTTCGGACGATGCCTCCGCAACACCCCTAGAGGACACCGTCATGGCCGTTCCCAGAAGAAAAACCTCGCCGTCGCGCCGTGGCATGCGCCGTTCGGCTGACGCGATCAAGACCCCGACCTATGTCGAGGACAAGGACTCCGGCGAGCTGCGCCGTCCGCACCACCTCGACCTGAAGACCGGCATGTACAAGGGCCGCCAGGTCCTGAAGGCGAAGAAAGAGTCCTGATCGGGACGTTCGGCTGCCGCGCTGATCAAAACGGCGTGGCGCCCGAATTCGGCCAACGAGTGCGGTCAAGACGGGCGCGTCCGCGGCGAAGCCATTGAGCATCGCCGCTATTGCTGGTTCTCCCTGAATAAGGCGCAAGCCCCGATGGTCGGTTTTCCGCTGCTGCTCGTTCCGCTCGCGGTCTACAACATCATCGCCTTCCTGATGCCCGGCGTGTCCTTCACGGACCCGCTGATCAGGCTGACATTGCTGTCGGGCGAAGTGTGGCAGATCACGCTCAGCGACATGCTGCTGGCGGCCGGCGTGCTGCTGTTGCTGCTCGAGGTCATCAAGGGCGCGCGCCCCGGCGCGAAATATCTCACCGATCATCTGCTGTCGCTGATCGTGTTCGGCGCGGCCGCGGCCGAATTCGTGCTCTGGCCGAAGTTCGGCAACTCGACCTATTGCCTGCTGACGCTGCTCGCACTGGTCGATTTCATTTCCGGCATTGCGCTCCGCACCCGCCGTCGTGCGGTGGTCGCGGCACCCGCGCCAACCGTCAGCAAGGCGCAGCCCGAGGCGCCGCAGCCTGTGCCGGCACCCGCGCCGCGGGTCGAGCCCGCGCCTGTCGCCGCACCGGCGCCTGCCGCGCCGCCACCGGCCGCGCCCGTTCCTCCGGCGACATCGGTCGCGGAATCCGTGCTGCTCGATCAGTCCGCGCCAAAGCCAACCGTCACCTCGCCGGATTTGCAACCGGGCGGTCACCCGCCGTCGGATACGCCGCAGCGCTAACGCGTTTTCGGAGGGAGCCATGAGCCAACAAGCGCCCCTTCCGATCGCCGATCCGACGACCACCCAATCGATCTTTGACTGGCTTGAACGGTTCTCCGCCTGCGTCAGGGCGGTCGACTATGCGGCCGCCCGTCCGTTCTGGCATTCCGACATCATCTCGTTCGGCACCTATCAGGAGCTGATCCATGGCCGCACGCGCTGGACCGAGATGCAATGGGACAATGTCTGGCCCCGCACCGCGGATTTCGCCTTCGATCTCGCGCACACCGAGGTGCTGGTCAGCGGCGATGGCGGCATGGCGACGGTGATCACACCCTGGACCAGCACCGGCTTTCATCCGGACGGCAGCCGCTTCGATCGGCCGGGGCGGGCGACGATCATCCTCGCGCGGCAAGCCGACGGGCGTTGGCTCGGCATTCACTCGCACATGTCGTTGCGCCGCGGCGTGCCGCAGGACAGCCACGGCAACCGGCCGGTCAAGGCCCGCTGAATCGCTTGCTGCCTAGATGATCTGCCGGGTGCGCCGCGCCACGCTGCGGCGTTCGTCGAGATGCGGGCCATAGGCGCTCTGCGCATCGGCCAATGACCCACGCCGCAACCCGCGCGTCTGCGGCTCGTGCGCCGCAGTTGCGATCAGGTGAGCCAGAAATGAAGGGTCGCCGTGGGGCAGCGGGATCTTGGGCGCCCAATGCGTGGTCACCGCCAGCGGCACCAGGGCGGTGCAGGGTGCCCCGGCCGTGTCGGTGAACTCGCCGTCCAGGATTTCCGATTGATCGATATCCAGCATCGTCTGCGACCCGTTGGAGCGTCATAGTTTGGGACGTCACGTCCCTCCGCAACAACCCTCATGGCAAGGGTCATGCCCGCCATCCCCAGTTCGTTCCGCGGCAGCGCAAAACGTGGTTTCCAGATTATTTATCAACTTCTCCTAGCGTTGGATTCGCCGGAACCACTATCTTGAGGCTGTGGAGAATCACCGGGCGCCGTCCCAGATCGAGACATGTTCGATGCCACCTGTCCCGCCAGCTGCCAGCATCCTCGTCTCGCTCGGCCAAGCGACATTCGCTTGGGACCTGGCGACCGACGCGATTGCCTGGAGCGACAATGCGGCGACGGTGTTCGCGGACATCCCTGCCGAGGCGCTCGCCAGTGGCGCCGAGCTCGCCAAGCTGATCGAGCCGTCGCGCAGCATTCGCGCGGATGCGCTCGGCCAATCCGCGCCGGTGCAGAACGCGGCGGGCGTGCCCTACCGGATCGAATATGGCGTGCGCGCGGTCACCTCGGCGCCGGTGATCTGGATCGAGGAGACCGGCTGCTGGTTTGCCGGGGCCGACGGCCGGCCGGCGCGCGTGCAGGGCATCGTCCGCGTCAACAATGAACGCCACGCCCGCGACGAGCAGCTGTTGAAGCTGACGCGGCACGATCCGCTGACCAACGAACTCAACCGCACCCATCTGGTCGCCTCGCTGGCCGAGACGATCGAGGAGTGCGCGCGCTTCCGCACCTCCTGCGCTTTCATGCTGATCGGCATCGATCATCTGGCGCGCATCAACGATGCCTTCGGTTTCGATGTCGCCGATGCGGTCATCGCCGAGGTGGCGAAACGGATTCGCGCCCGGCTGCGCAGTGGCGATATGCTCGGCCGCTTCTCCGGCAACAAGTTCGGCCTGATCCTGCGCAACTGCACCGTCGACGACACCAACGTCGCGGCCGAACGCTTCCTCGCCGCGGTGCGCGACGAGGTGGTGCCGACCAAGTCCGGCCCGGTGTCGGTCACGGCATCGATCGGCGCCGTCACCATTCCGCGCCACGCCAAGTCGGCGGAGGAGGCGGTCAATCGCGCCCAGGAGACGCTGGACGCCGCCAAGAGCCGCCGCGCCGGATCGTTCGCGCTGTGGAAGCCGAATGTCGAGCGTGATGCCCAGCGCCGCGTCAACATCCGCGTCACCGACGAGATCGTCACCGCGCTGAACGAGCGCCGTATCGTGATCGGCTTCGAGCCGGTGGTCGACGCGCGCTCGCGGCAGCCATCGTTCTACGAGTGCCTGGTCCGCATGGAGCAGGATGACGGCCGCGCGCTGCTGGCGCCCGATATCGTGCCGGTCGCCGAGCGGCTCGGCCTGATCCGGCTGGTCGATCACCGCGTGCTGGAGCTTGCGATCGCCGAGCTCGCCGCTGCTCCCGGCGTGCAGCTCAGCCTCAACATCTCGCCCGACACCACGATGGACCCGGACTGGTGGGCGACCATCGAATCCTTGATGCGCGCGCATCCCGGCGTCGGCGAGCGGCTGATCGTCGAGATCACCGAGACGGTCGCGATCCAGGATATCGACGATGTCCGCGGCTTCGTCACGCGGCTGAAGAATTTCGGCAGCCGGATCGCGATCGACGATTTCGGCGCCGGCTACACCTCGTTCCGCAATTTGCGCAAGCTCGGCGTCGACATCGTGAAGATCGACGGCGCCTTTGTGCAGAACATCGTGCGCTCGGCCGACGACCGCGCCTTCGTGCAGACGCTGATCGATCTCGCGCGCCGTCTCGAGATCAAGACGGTCGCCGAATGGGTGCAGGACGAGGAAGCCGCCGTGATGCTGCGCGAATGGGGCTGCGACTTCATCCAGGGCCGCCTGATCGGCCTCGCCTCGCCGGACCGGCCGTGGAATGCGCCCGCGGAGAAGACCGTGCCCGCTGCGGGGTAGGTTGGCCTGCCGTTACAAGACCCGTCATCCTGAGGAGCCGCGTAGCGGCGTCTCGAAGGATGCACGGCCTGGCTGGTGGCCGTCGACCCTTCGAGACGCGCGCAATGCGCGCTCCTCAGGGTGACGGGTTTCAGAGGTGGCCAGCCCAGCGACTGAGACGAGAAACCTACTCGTCCTTCTTCGCCGGCTGCGACATGCGCTCGAGGCGTTCCTGCATGTCCTTCATCTGGCGGCGCAGGTCGTCGATGTTGCCGTCGTCGGCCGCGGGCTCCGGCACCTTCTCGGGCTCCGCGCCGCCGCGCTGCGGCGCGAACGGCTTGAACATCGAGAAGGTCTGCTGGAACAGCTCCATGTTGCGGCGGACCTGCTCTTCGAGTGGCGCAAACGGCGTCCCGCTCAGGGCGCCCGCGATCTGCTTGCGGAACTTCTCCTGTTCCTTGGTCAGCGTCTCGATCGACTGTTCGAGATATTTCGGCACCACCATCTGCATGCTGTCGCCATAGAAGCGGATCAGCTGGCGCAGGAAGGTGGTCGGCAGCAGGTTCTGCCCGGCCTTGTTTTCCTGCTCGAAGATGATTTGCGCGAGCACAGAGCGGGTAATGTCGTCGCCGGTCTTGGCGTCGTAGACGAGGAAATCCTCGCCTTCCTTCACCATCGCTGCGAGGTCCTCGAGCGTCACATAGGTGCTCGTACCGGTATTATAGAGCCGCCGGTTCGCGTATTTCTTGATCGTGGTCGGATGTTCAGATTTTGCCATGGGCTCTCACTTCAACACCGAAGAACCTGGAACCCCGACAGCATCGCCGCAGGGCTAAATGCAACGCATCGCAGCAAAGGTAAGCATTTTCAAAGCCGTTCGGCTACCGTTTTGTGCTTTGCGGTTAATTCCAAAGCATAGGATTTGCTCAGGAATGTGCCAAGGGCGTCATTTTGAGTGCGTCGCGGCGCAATTTGCGCGACAGTTCGATTGACATGGCTCAATGAGCTTTACAGGATGTCATTAAGAGACAGGCCCGCCAAACCGGCCGCCCGCCGTCGAGAAACCCAGCTACAACCCATAGGAGATGTCCATGTCAGACGATGTCGTCATCGTCAGCGCCGCCCGCACCCCCGTCGGTAGCTTCAACGGCGCCTTCGCCACCACGCCGGCCCACGACCTCGGTGCGATCGCCATCAAGGCAGCGCTGGAGCGTGCTGGCGTCGAGGGTGGCCAGGTCTCCGAAGTCATCATGGGCCAGATCCTCACCGCGGCGCAGGGCCAGAACCCGGCCCGCCAGGCCTCGATCGCGGCCGGCATCCCGGTGGAAAGCCCGGCCTGGGGCGTCAACCAGCTCTGCGGCTCGGGCCTGCGCACGGTGGCGCTCGGCTACCAGGCGCTGCTCAACGGCGATTCCTCGATCGTCGTCGCGGGCGGCCAGGAATCCATGAGCATGGCCCCGCATGCGCAGTATCTGCGCGGCGGCGTCAAGATGGGCGACCTGCAGCTGATCGACACCATGATCAAGGATGGCCTGTGGGACGCCTTCAACGGCTACCACATGGGCAACACCGCCGAGAACGTCGCCAAACAGTACCAGATCACCCGGTCGCAGCAGGACGAGTTCGCGGTCGGCTCGCAGAACAAGGCCGAGGCGGCGCAGAAGGCCGGCAAGTTCAAGGACGAGATCGTCCCGGTCACCATCAAATCCCGCAAGGGCGACATCGTGGTCGACGCCGACGAATATCCGCGCCATGGCGCCACGATCGATGCGATGGCCAAGCTGCGCGCGGCGTTCGAGAAGGACGGCACCGTGACCGCCGGCAACGCCTCGGGCATCAATGACGGCGCCGCCGCCGTCGTGCTGATGACCGCCAAGGAAGCCGCCAAGCAGGGCAAGAAGGTGCTGGCCCGCATCGTGTCGTGGGGTCAGGCCGGCGTCGATCCCAAGATCATGGGCACCGGTCCGATCCCCGCCTCGCGCGCGGCGCTGAAGAAGGCCGGCTGGAACATCGCCGACCTCGACCTGATCGAGGCCAACGAGGCGTTCGCCGCGCAGGCCTGCGCCGTCAACAAGGACCTCGGCTGGGATCCGGCCAAGGTCAACGTCAACGGCGGCGCGATCGCGATCGGCCATCCGGTCGGCGCATCGGGTGCGCGCGTGCTTGTGACGCTGCTGCACGAGATGCAGAAGCGCGATGCCAAGAAGGGCCTCGCGACACTGTGCATCGGCGGCGGCATGGGCATCGCCATGTGCGTTGCACGCGACTGAACAAAAGGCAGCGAGGTCGGTTAGGTGATGAAAAGATCATCTGTCAACCGCGGCGCGAGCTGATAGAAAAGATGCCCGGCTTTGCGCCGGGCATTTTTGTTTTGCGAGCAAGATCCGGAAGAGTGTGACGCGGTTTTCCGACAAGATCATGCTCAAAAAGGGAGCTGAAGCGCGACGATCTCGCGCTTCGTTATGAGTGCGAAGGCCGGAGCGATCCGGTCATAAAAGACGGCCAAGGAGGAGACGGACATGGCACGTGTTGCATTGGTGACGGGCGGAACGCGGGGCATTGGAGCTGCGATCAGCAAGGCGCTGAAAGCGGCGGGCTACAAGGTGGCGGCAAGCTACGCCGGCAATGACGCCGCGGCGGAGAAGTTCAAGGCGGAGAGCGGCATCCCGGTCTACAAGTGGGACGTCTCATCGTTCGAGGCCTGCGCGGCCGGCGTGAAGCAGGTCGAGGCCGATCTTGGCCCGGTTGACGTGCTCGTCAACAATGCCGGCATCACCAAGGATACCGCTTTCCACAAGATGACGCTCGAACAGTGGAATGCCGTCATCAACACCAACCTCGGCTCGTTGTTCAACATGACGCGCCAGGTGATCGAGGGCATGCGCGCCCGCAAGTTCGGCCGCGTCATCTCGATCTCCTCGATCAACGGCCAGAAGGGCCAGTTCGGCCAGGTCAACTATTCGGCGGCGAAAGCCGGCGACATCGGCTTCACCAAGGCGCTCGCGCTCGAGAATGCCAAGGGCGGCATCACCGTCAACGTGATCTGCCCCGGCTACATCAACACCGAAATGGTGCAGGCGGTGCCGAAGGACGTGCTCGAGAAGAACGTGATCCCGCAGATTCCGGTCAACCGGCTCGGCGAACCCGAGGAGATCGCGCGCGCGGTGGTGTTCCTCGCCGCCGACGATGCCGGCTTCATCACCGGCTCGACGCTGACCGTGAACGGCGGCCAGTACCACGCCTGACGCGACAAGCGTCGTCGCGTCGCAGGCGCACCCGATCAAGTCGTGATGCCCGGCCTTGTGCCGGGCATTTTCGTCGTTACAACCGCGGGGCGCGAAGCAAGGACGTGACTGCACACAGCCTTGCGCGGCCACGACAGATTGTATTGAGATGACGACCCGAACTGCCACCCTTGTCGGCCTGACCGCCATCCTGATGTGGTCGCTGCTGTCGGTCATGACGGTCGCGACCGGGGCGATCCCGGCCTTCCAACTCGCCGCCATGACCTTTGCGATCGGCGCTGCGGTCGCGTTCGCAAGCTTCCTGCTGCGGCCGTCGGCGTTCGGCGCGTTGAGGCAGCCGTTGATCGCCTGGGTGGTCGGCGTCGGTGGCCTGTTCGGCTATCACGCACTGTACTTCCTGGCGCTGCGCTTCGCGCCGCCGGCCGAGGCCGGCCTGCTCAATTATCTCTGGCCGCTGCTGATCGTGCTGTTCTCGTCGCTGCTGCCGGGCGAGCGGCTGGCGATCCATCACGTCATCGGCGCGCTGCTTGGCCTCGCCGGCACCGTGCTGCTGTTCGCCGGCAACACCGGCGCCTTCACGAAGGAGCAGATCCCGGGCTTCGCGGCGGCCTTCGTCGCAGCGTTCGTGTGGGCCGCCTATTCGGTGATGTCGCGCCGGCTCAAGGCGGTGCCGACGGATGCGGTCGCAGGCTTCTGCCTTGCGACCGCGGCGCTTGCGGCGCTGATGCACATGATGGTGGAGACCACGGTGTGGCCCGCCACGCCGCTACAATGGCTTGCCGTCGTGGCGCTCGGCATCGGTCCGGTGGGCGCGGCGTTCTTCGCCTGGGACATCGGCATGAAGCGTGGCGACATCCGCGTACTCGGTGCCGCATCCTACGCCACGCCGCTGCTCTCGACCGGGTTCTTGATCGCAGCCGGCTTTGCCAAGCCCAGCGCCAACATCGCCATCGCCGCGCTCCTGATCGCCGGTGGCGGGCTGATCGCGGCGAAGGATATGGTGTGGAAGCGCTGAGGTTCTATCAACTCGTCATTCCGGGGCGCGCGTAGCGCGAGCAATGATGCGCAATTGCGCATCTGAGAATCCATACTCACGATCGTGGTTATGGATTCCGGGCCTGCGCCAAGTGGCGCATCCCGGAATGACGAACTAGGCCGGCTCCCAGCCCTTCGCCGCCAGCTCGAATGTCGCAAATTCGAATCCCGGTGCGACGGTGCAGCCGACCAGCGTCCAGTCGCCGCTGCTCTCCGCGGCCTGCCAGGCGCCAACAGGCACGATCGCCTGTGGCTGTTCGCCGCGCGCGACGTCCGGCCCCAGCGTGATCGCGTGCTGTGGCTCGCCGTCCCGCGCAATCCGCAACGTCAGCGGCGCACCGGCGTAATAGTGCCACATCTCCACCGCGTCGATGCGGTGCCAGTGCGAGCGCTCGCCGTGCGCCAGCAAGAAGTAGATTGCGGTCGAATGCGCACGGCCATCGGCATCGGAGCGTTCGTCGCGAAACGTCTCGCGATAATGTCCGCCTTCGGGATGTGGCTTGAGCGCGAGCCGCGCGATGATCTCGGCAGCCGAGAGCTGTGACATCACGACTTGTTCTTGCGCTCGCGGAGCTCGCCGAACACCTGGGCCGGGTCGGCGCCCTTCATGTGCAGCTTGGCTGCGACAACAGGCTCGTCGGCGCGCAGGAACACGTTGGCCTTCTTCTCGTCGCCGAGCAGCACCGGGATCGTCGGCTTGTTCTCGGCGCGCAGTTTTGTGACTTCCGCTGCGCGCGCCTGCAAGGCTGCGTTGTCGGGCTCGATGGTGAGCGCGAATTTCACGTTGGAAGCGGTGTACTCATGGCCGCAATAGAGACGGAAATCGTCCGGTAGCGAACGCAGCTTCAGGAGCGAATCCCACATCATCGGATAGGTGCCTTCGAACACCCGGCCGCAGCCGATCGAGAACAGCGTGTCGGCGGCGAACACCGCCTTCTCGCCGTCGAACACGTAGGAGATATGGTCGAGCGTATGGCCGGGCGTTTCCACCACGCGGGCCAAGAGACTGCCGACCTTGATGATGTCGGCATTGGCGGCGCGCAGATCGACATTGGCGATCTTGGCCGATTGGTCGTGCGGGGCGACGACGCGGCAGCCATATTTCTGCTTCAGCTCGGCGACGCCGCCGACATGGTCGCCATGGTGATGGGTGATCAGGATGTCGGTCAGCGTCCAGCCTTCGCGCTCCAGCGCCTTGATGATCGGGCCGGCCTCCGGCGCGTCGATCGACGCCGTTGCCTTGGTCGCGGGATCGTGGATCAGGTACCCGAAATTGTCGGTGAGGCAGCTGAAGGTGCGAATTTCGGCGGTCATGATATCTCCACGAACAAACGGGACGGGCATTTCAGAGCATGATCGCTTCGGAAAAACCGGTCGCAACTTTCCCGGATCGTGCTCTTAACGCGCCCAATATAGGTGTGAAATATGGCGTTAACGCTCCGGCGGCAACGCAAATTTCCGCGCCCTGCGGCGGCGAGGGGCATGTTAGGCTGGCCACCATGGACGTCATCGACCTCCGCGACTTCTATTCGCAGCGCCTCGGCATCGTGGCGCGGCAACTGATCAACCGCGGCATCCGCGCACGGTGGCCGAACGCGGAAGGCCAGCGCGTGCTCGGCCTCGGCTATCCGACACCCTATCTCGGCCTGTTCCGTGATACCTGCGAGCGCTGCATTGCCTTCATGCCGGCAGCCCAGGGCGTGCTGAAATGGCCGACCGGCCGGCCCGCGCTGGCGACCCTGATCGACGAATTCTCGATGCCGCTGCCGGATGCCGCGGTCGACCGCGTGCTGCTGGTGCATGCGTTGGAGATGTCCGACGATCCCGAGCGGCTGCTGCGCGAGGTGTGGCGGGTGCTGTCGCCGTCGGGGCGGCTGATCGCGATCATCCCGAACCGGCGGGGCGTCTGGACCCGCACCGATGCCACGCCGTTCGGGCACGGCCGGCCCTATTCGCGGGCGCAGATCACCCAGCTGTTGCGGCAGACCTGGTTCACGCCGGCGTCATGGGGCGAGGCGCTGTTCATGCCGCCGGTGCAGGGCAGCTGGTTCTTGCGCTCGGCGATGGCGTGGGAGCGCGTCGGCGCCGCGCTGTCGATGCCATTCGCGGGCGTGCATATCGTGGAAGCGAGCAAGCAGGTCTATCGCGCGATCCCTGCGCGCCGCGAGCGCACCCAGCTGATCCCGTCATTGCGTCCGGTGCTGGTGCCGTCGTCGACGGCGACGCGCAAGTCGAGTCACTCGGAGTCGTAAGACAACGCAGCCGTGACACGGATTCGCCACCCTCCAGGGGAGGGTGGCGCTGTATATGTCTGTTACTCGTTGCCCGGATTGAAGTCGTCGCTCGGTGCCGGCTGCGCCGCCATGTCGGGACGCGGGCTGTGCGGACGACGGCGACGGCGCGGGAAGCGCTCGCTGCGTTCGCCGCGCTCTGCGCCGCCATTGTTGGCTTCATAGGTCCCGCCATTGACCTGCGGCTGCGCGCCGCCGGTGATGAACGAGGGCAGGCGATCGACGCCGCCGGCATCCGCCATCGCGGGCTGCGGCTGGTTCTGCGGTTGCGGCTGGTATTGCGGCTGCGGACGATGCTCGCGCTCGCGATGTTCGCGCGGTTGATGCTCACGCGGCTGCGCGTCCCGCTCGCGATGCTCGCGCGGCTGCTGTTCGCGCTGATACGGCTGCTGGCCGTTCTCGCGCATGAAGGGTTGCTGCTGCTGCGGCACGAAGCCCGGCTCCTGGCCGAAGCTCGAATAGCCGTCGCTGTCGTCGTCGCCGTCCTCGGTCGCGACCGGCTCGGCGTCGGGACGCGGCTGCTGCTGATTCTGCCGGAACTGCTCCTGCGCGGCCGCGATGATCCGGTAGTAGTGCTCGGCGTGCTGATAGTAGTTCTCGGCTGCCACCGGATCGCCGGAGGAGCGTGCATCGCGCGCGAGCTGGACGTATTTCTCGGCGACGTGGGAGGCCGTGCCGCGGATCTTGATGTCGGGTCCGTTCGATTCGTACACCCGTGTCAGGGGATTCTGGCCGCGCCGGTTATTGTTGTTGTTATTGTTGTTGTTATTCCGGTTGCGCATCCGCTTGTTGTTCTGACCGTTTCTCATCTGTCGCCTTTTATTCCAGCCCTGAAGTGATTGCAGTCCACAGTCCGATTTCTCAAGTCCGATTTCTCAGAAGTCCGATTCCCAGAGTCCGATTCGGCGCGCGCCTAGGCACACGGAATCGCGATACCGTTCGAAGTGGTTTCGATGTCGCCGACCATCTCGTTCAGCAAAGTCGCGTGCAGCAAAGACGCGTTCCCCAACCGCCGACAAAACGCGCCAGCGACCAAATCATACCGCCCGTTGAGACAGGCCCAGTTCTCGTGCGTAAGTCTTCAAGCGCAATAACAGGCTTTCGTTCGCTTGGCGGTCAGAGCAGCACAGCTTCGGCTATTGCGCTCAATAGACCTGCGTTCCTGGAACCTTTCGATCGGCGGGCTCTGCTGAACCCTGGTCATCACCCGTAACGATTACGGGGCCAGCACCGATGTTGTGCCCGGAACGTAGTCGTTCCCGGGGGATAATCCAAGAGGTTTTTTTGCGTTCCAATAGGACTTTATCGGGGCAGCCGGCGGGCTGAAACGGCCCTCGGAATGCCCCCGAGATCGGCTTTGGGCGGACCCGTTGGGGATAAGCCGGAGGCCGTCATCAGGGCTTCAACGTCGGCACTTTGGCCCTGCCCAACTTCCACAACCAATAATCCACCCGAGGCCAAAAGACCCGCAGATTGCGAAATCAGCGCGCGGTAGGCGTCGAGCCCGTCGGCGCCGCCGTCGAGCGCCGCCCGCGGGTCGTGCGCCCGCACCTCGACGTCGAGCCCGGCGATGTCGGCCGAGGGGATGTAGGGCGGGTTGGACACGATCAGGTCGAACGTGCCGGTCAAGGCGCTGGCATAATCGCATGCGATCCACGTCGCGCGATCGCCAAGGCCGAGCTCGGCGGCATTCCGGCTTGCTGTCTGCAATGCTTCGGACGAAATGTCGGTGGCGAAGCCATGCGCGTTCGGCAGTTCCGAGAGCAGCGCCAGCAGGATGGCGCCGGAACCGGTGCCGAGATCGGCGATCCGCAAGCTGCGATCCGCCGCGCCATTGGCGCGCAGCAGCTCGAGCGCGCGCTCGACCACGGTCTCGGTGTCTGGGCGCGGCACCAGCGTCGCAGCGGAAAGACGCAGCGGCAGTCCCCAAAACTCCTTGATGCCGAGGATGCGCGCGACCGGTTGGCCGGCGAGGCGGCGCCGCGCGAGGGCTTCGACGCGCTCCGCTTCGTCCTTGGTCAGGATGCGTTTGGCGCCGGTCACCATGCCGGTCAGATCGAGCCCCAGCGCATCGCCGACTAGCAGCCGCGCATCGAGCTCGGCGCTGTCGTGGCCTGCGGCTACGAGGCGCGCGGCGAGCGTGCGCCTGATACCCTCGACGGTCTGGTCGCCATTGTCAGCTGATGCGCTCATCGCGCGTTGTTAGCCGATGGTCGATGCGGCGTCGATATCGCTTGCGCGGCGCGTGGCCGGCGCGCACGGTCGATGCCTCAAATGATCGATCCGGGACGCGCGACCATGACGGGCTATGACGACCAGAATATCTTCGCCAAAATCCTGCGCAGCGAGATCCCGAGCTTCAAGATCCATGAGACCGACCGGACCTTTGCCTTCCTCGACATCATGCCGCGTTCGCCGGGGCATACGCTGGTGATTCCGAAGGCGCCGGCGCGCGGCATCCTCGACATCGCGGAGGACGACCTTGCCGCGGTGGCGCGATCGGCCAAGCGCATCGCCATCGCCGCGATGAAGGCATTCTCCGCCGACGGCATCATCATCCAGCAGTTCAGCGAGCCCGCCAGTGGCCAGGTCGTGTTCCACCTGCATATGCATGTGATGCCGGTGAAGGCCGGCGTTGCGCTGCTGCCGGCGCAGACCGTCAAGGCGGAGGTGGATGTGCTCGCCGATCATGCCAAACGCATGATCGCGGCGCTTGCGGACTGAATAGCCGGGCTACACCCCGAGATAGCGTTGCAGCACGTCAGGCTGCGCCTTGATCTCCTGCGCCGGCCCTTCATGGACGATGTGCCCATTGTTGATGATGTAGATGCGCTGCGCCAGCGCGAGCGTCGCGGCGAGGTTCTGCTCCACCAGCACGATGGTTTGCCCGGCCTCGGCGAGATCGCGACACGCCTTCATCAGGTCGCGCACGATCACCGGCGCCAGCCCCTCGAACGGCTCGTCGAGCAGGATGATCTTGGGATCGCGCACCAGGGCGCGCGCGATCGCCAGCATCTGCTGCTCGCCGCCGGATAGATCGGTACCGCGATTGCCGCGCCGCTCGCGGAGCCGCGGAAACATCTCGTAGATCCGGTCGAGCGGCCAGCGCTGCGAGGCGGTCAGGCCGGCGATCACGAGGTTCTCCTCGACGCTCAGGCTGCCGAAGATGCGGCGCTCCTCATGGACCAGCTGCATGCCGGCCTGCGCGATCTTGTGGCTCTTCTTGCCGGCGATGTCGACGCCGTCGAACTTCACCGAACCGCGGCGCGGGGTGACCACGCCCATCAGGCTCTTCAGCGTCGTGCTCTTGCCGGCGCCGTTGCGGCCGAGCAGCGCCACCACCTCGTTGCGCTCGACGCGCATGGAGACGTCGAACAGGATGTGGGAATCCCCGTAATAGCTGTTCAGTCCGTTGACTTCGAGCAGGCTCATGCGGCGAGCACTCCATGCACGCCGCCAAGATAGGCTTCCTGGACGGTCGAATTGTTCTTGATCTCTTCCGGCGTCCCCTCGACCAGCACGCGGCCTTCCTGCAGCACGGTGACGCGCTCGGCGAGCTCGAACAGCGCATCCATGTCGTGATCGATGATGATCATGGTGCGGCCCTGGCTGATCGATTTCAGCAGCTTCACGGTTTCGACGCGCTCGCGCGGGCTCATGCCGGCCAGCGGCTCGTCGAGCAATAGCAGGCTCGGCGAGGTCGCCAGCGCCAGCCCGATCTCCAGCCGCCGCTTCTCGCCATAGGCGAGCTCGGAGACGGGCGTATCCGGCCGCGAGGTGAGATTGACCAACTCGAGCGTGTGCTGCACGCGCTCGGACAGGCCGGGAATGCTGTCGATGCTGCGGAACAGGTCGAGCTTGAACTTGCCGCGCAGCCCCGACAGCGCCGCGATCACCAGGTTCTCACGCACCGTCAGCCCGGCGAACAGCTGGTTGACCTGATAGCTCTTGGTCAGGCCGAGCTGGCAGACGTCGGTGACGTTCATGCCGGTGATGTCGCGGCCGTCGAACAGGATGGTGCCCGAGGTCGGATGCACCTCGCAGGTCAGCATCTTGAAGAAGGTCGACTTGCCGGCGCCGTTCGGGCCGATGATGCCGCGCAGCTCACCGTGATTGACGGTGAAGTCGATGTCGCTGTTGGCGAGCAGGCCGCCATAGCGCTTGGTCAGGCCCTTGGCCTGGAGGATCGGTCCGGACGGACTGCCCTCGGGGCGGGGCCGGGCAGGCGCCGGCGCGGCCGCTGCCGCGGCGTGCGGCTCGGTTGCGACGGCAATCGCCTCCGGTTCGCTTTCCTCCGGCTCCTTGGCGTCGCGCCGTCCGGTCAGCAGGTCGCAGAGATCGGCGAGGCCGCCGATGATGCCGCGGCGCAGGAAGCACACCAGCAGCACGAACACGACGCCGAGCACCAGCTTCCAGGCCGCGCCGAGCCCGAGCGCCGCCTGCAGGAAGTCCTGCAGCGACAGCCACACCGCGGCGCCGACCAGCGGACCGAACAGCGTGCCGCGGCCGCCGATCGCGGTCTGCATCACGAGCTGGCCCGAGGTGTCGAAGGTGAAGGCGTCGGGCGGCATGAAGGCCTGCAGCACGCCCAAAAGACCGCCGGCAAAGCCGGCATAGGCGGCGGCGATCACGAAGGCGGTCAGCTTGTAGCCGTGGATGTTGTGGCCGACCGCGGTCGCCCGCAGCGGATTGTCCCGGATGGCGCTGAACACGGCCCCGACCGGCGAGCGCACGATGCGCAGCGCGATCACGACGCCGATGAAGTAGCACAGCGCGAGGAACTGGTAGAGCGACCAGCCGGTGGTGAAGTGCAGCGTGGTGAAGCCGAGATTGAAGCTCGGGGTCGGCACGCCGGGCAGCCCGTTCTCGCCGCCGGTGAAGTCCGACAGCGGATTGAATTCGACGAAGAAGAACACCTCGGCGATCGCCACCGTGATCATCGCGAAGTAGATGCCGGTGCGGCGCAGCGCGATCAGGCCGATCAGATAGCCGGTGGCGGCAGCGGCGATCATGCCGATCACGAGCGCGAGCACGACGTACGGGAAGCCGGCGCGGGTCAAGAGATAGGCCGCGACGAAGCCGCCGGTGCCGTAGAAGGCCGACTGACCGAACGACAGCAGGCCGGTGAAGCCGAACAGGATGTCGAAGCCGAGGCCGAACAGGCCCCAGACCAGGATCCGGTTCACCGTGTTGGGTGCAAAGCCGAGCCACGGCAGCACGAAGGGCGCGACAACCAGGCCGGCGGCCGTCAGGAATTCGATCACGTATGGGCGCTGTTTCAGCATCTAAATATCCGTCGTCATTCGCGGCCCTGCGTGCCGAGCAGGCCGTGCGGTCGGAGCACGAGCACGAGCGTCATCGCCGCGAACAGCATGACGTAGGCGTAACCGGGGTTGAACATCGAGGTGATGCTGATGATCTCGCCGGCGATCAGTCCGCCGAGGATGGCGCCGGGGAACGAGCCGACGCCGCCGATCACCACCACCACGAAGGTCTCGACCAGGATGTCGTCGCCGACGCCGGGCGTCAGCGACACCACGGGCGCATTGATGATGCCGGCGAAGCCCGCGGCCATCGCGCCGATGCCGAACACGATCATGAAGACGCGATAGACGTTGATGCCGAGCGAATCGACCATCACCGAGTCCTCGATGCCGGCGCGCACGATCATGCCGAGTCGGGTGCGATACAGGATCAGGAACAACCCGCCGAGCGCGACCGCGACGATGCCGACCACGGCAAGCCGGTAGGTCGGGTAGAACAGGAAGCCGAGCGAGGTAATGCCCTGCAACAGCGCCGGCGGCGGCACCACCTGCGACTGGCTGGTGAAGATCAGCCGCACGATCTCGACAAAGCAGATGCCGAGGCCGAACGTGACCAGCAGCTGGTCCTCATGCGGGCGATGGTAGAAATGGCGGATGATGATCCGCTCCATCGCAACGCCAAGCGCCATCACGAACAACGATCCGGCGATGACGGCGAGGATGAACGAGCCGGTGTAGGAATAGGTCACGTATCCGGCGTAGCCGCCGATCATGAACATGGCGCCGTGGGCGAGGTTGAGCACCCCGAGCGTGCCGTAGATGATCGTCAGCCCGGAGCTGATCAGCGCGAGCAGCGCGCCGAGCGCCAGCCCATTGAAAAGTTGCGAGACGAAATTTGGCCAGTTGATCATGGCGTGCGTTCAGTTGGCCTGGTCAATGGAGGATGCGTTCTGACACAAGGCGGCGCCGCGGGTCGGGTCGCCCCGCCCACGGCGCCGAGTCGTCTCACGTCAATCAGGTGTAGTCGCCGAGATGGCAGCCGAACGCGTCCGGCTTCTGCATCAGGCCTTCGCCGGGGACGATCTCGACCACCTCGTAATAGTCCTCCTTGTTCTTCATCTCCTTTTCCATCTTGCCGCGGACGATGATGACAGGACGGACGCACTGGTGATCCTCGGGGCGGTAATGCACGTCGCCGACCAGCGACGGGATGGTCTCGCCCTTCTCATAGGCCTTGATGACGTCGGGCGGGAAGAAGCTGCCGGCCTCCTCGACCATGCGGGCCCAGTGCGCGAAGCTGATATAGGCGTTCTCGGCGCCCCATTCGGGCTGGTACCCGAATTTCTTGTTAAAGGCTTCGTTGAACATCTTGGCCAGCGGATACTTGTCCTCGATGGTCCACCAGTAATCGGTCGCGGCATAAACGCCCTGCATCAGGCCGCCGGTCTCGCGGGCGATGAACGGCACCTGGTAGGGCACCACGAGCTTCATCTTGTCGAGCACGCCGAACTGCTTGGCCTGCTGCGTCGACAGCACGGCGTCGTGCCCCCAGTTGACGTTGATCAGCACGTCGGCGCCGGAATTGGCGACGTTGAGCAGGTAGGACGAATAATCGGGGGCGCCGAGCGGCGACACCTGATTGGTGACCGTGGTCCAGCCCGCCTGCGCGAGGAAGTCCTGCATCGACTTGGTGACGGTGTGGCCGTAGGTGTAGTCGGGCGTCAGGTAGGCGGCCTTCTTGTCCTTGCCGAACTGCTTGATCAGCACCGGCGCGATCGCGGCGGCCGCGGTCTGGCCGAAGAAGTTCTGGCGGAAGCCGTAGCGCACGCAGTCCTTGCCGGTGGTGTCGTTCGATCCGGAGATGCCGCAGACGAAGATCACCTTCTCGCGCTGCGCCAGCTTGTTCAGCGCCACCGCGACCGCGCTGGAGGTGCCGCCGGTGATCATGACAGCCTTGTTCTCCGAGATGAAGCGCTGCTGCGCCTGCACGGCCTCGTTCGGCTTCGCCGCGGAATCCGCCACGCCGAACTTCAGCTCCTTTCCGAGCACGCCCTTGCTGGTCTTCGGCGAGATCTTCTTGATCAGGTCGTGGCCGCTGTTGATGTGCTCGATCGCGAGCTGATAGCCCTTGAGTTCATCCTCGCCTTGCACCGCATAGGTACCGGTGCGCGGCACCGAGATGCCGATGAAGGCCGAGGAGCCGGACGTGCCGGCCGGATAGGTCCCGATCGCCGGCTTGTCTTCGGCAAATGCCCGGGACGCCATCGATGCCGGCAGCACGGTGCCGCCGATCAGGCCTGCACCGGCCTGCAACAGGGTGCGACGCGAAACGCTCGATGTTCTGCCCGGCCGAAAATCCTTGGTGCTCATCGCTCGATATCCTCCAATTATATTGATTGTTGGCGCGCATGTTCATTCGTCGCCGGATCGGATCGATCGGCGGCGGGATGCGCCGGCTGCGATGTGGCAGCCCGTCGCAGCTACAATTCCCCACCGGCATATTTAGTCAATGTCACCTTTCGTCGAATCATATCGGCCTCCGATGGAATTAATATCGGGCCACGATGCATCGAGGGTTTACCGCGCGGGTGCAGGTCCTGTAAGTGAGGGGGCGATGATCGAAGAGCCTTCAAATCGCACCGCAAATGCCGCAGAGCACAGCGTGACCGAGGGCGGCGGCGCTGAGCCGTCGGGCGGGCTGAGCATCCGCGCGCTCAACGTTCTGAAGGAACTGTCGCTGGAGCTGCTCGACGAAGTGCCGCCGAAGCTGGGCTGGACGCCGCCGGACGATCTGCTGCGGTTGCTCACTGCGCGCCATCTTGCGACCGCGCGCAATTGCGGGCGGCAAACCATGCGCGAGATCATCGATTGGGCCGCGACGCGCGGGATCTCGATCCCGTCGCCGCATCATACCGGCAAATCGCTGTCGGAGGTCTGGGGTGGTCTGGTCGAGCGTGCCTCGGCCGGTGACCTGACCAAGAGCGAGATCACCGAGGCGCTGGAGAAGTCGATCCGACGCAGGAGCCCGCGGATCCCGGTCGCCTTCCAGATCGTCCTCTTGAAGATACTCAGCTCGAGCTACGATCACTGGCCGCAGCCGTGACCGTGCGCCGCAGGGTTCTGGGTCGGCAAACCGTTGAAAACAGAGGGTGAAGGCTTGCGGTAGCATGGTCCGCCAGGCGCGGACTTGGTAACCTGGTGGAGTTTCTGCCGTGGGGCGGAGCGAGCACCCAGCGGGACAACCGAATGCCTCAGCCGAAGCAGCGACGCGCACCGAACGGAACCACGAAGCGCGATGCCGCTGTCGACTATCGGGCGCTGGCGCAGTTTCGCTATGAGCTGCGGACGTTTCTCGCGTTCAGCGAGGAGGGGGCCCGGAAAGTTGGGCTGACGCCGCAGCAGCATCAGGCGCTGCTCGGGATCAAGGGCTTCGTCGAGCCCGGTCCTCCGACCGTCGGCGATATCGCTCGCTTTCTGCTGATCCGGCATCACTCTGCCGTCGAGCTGATGAACCGCATGGCGAAGCTCGGGCTGATCAACCGGGTGACCGACCCCGAGGACGCGAGGCGGGTCCAGCTCAAGCTGACGGCAAAGGGCGAGCAGAAGCTTCAGGCGATCTCGAAAAAGAACATCGAGGAGCTTCGTCGAGCCGCCAGCCCGGCGTTGCGGCGCTTGTTGCGCTCCGCTCCGCAGCCCGGCGAGCCGTGACCGATGCGTCCGGCGGCGCGCGTCAGGCCGCGGCGCCCTGGGCGGCGAGCTGCGCGGCCTGGTGCTCGGTGGTCAGCGCATCGATCAGCTCGCCCAGCGCTTCGCCGGCGATCACCTGCGGCAACTTGTAGAGCGTCAGATTGATGCGGTGGTCGGTGACGCGCCCTTGCGGGAAATTATAGGTGCGGATGCGCTCGGAGCGGTCGCCGGAGCCGACCTTCTCCTTGCGGTCGGCGGAGCGCGCGGCCTCGACGCGCTGGCGTTCGGCATCATAGATGCGCGAGCGCAGGATGTTCATCGCCGACGCGCGGTTTTTATGCTGCGAGCGGCTGTCCTGCATCATCACCACGATGCCGGTTGGCAGATGGGTGATGCGGATCGCAGATTCGGTCTTGTTGACGTGCTGACCGCCGGCGCCGCCGGCGCGCATGGTCTCGATCCTCAAGTCGGTGTCCTTGATGTCGACGTCGACGTCCTCGACCTCGGGCAGCACGGCGACCGTCGCCGCCGAAGTGTGGATGCGGCCCTGCGTTTCGGTGTCGGGCACGCGCTGCACGCGATGCACGCCGGACTCGAATTTCAGCTTGGCGAACGCGCCGCGGCCCTGCACCTCGGCGATGATTTCCTTGAAGCCGCCGACGGTGCCTTCGCTGGCCGAGATCACCTCGACCTTCCAGCCCTGCAAAGCCGCGAAGCGCTCATACATCCGGAACAGGTCGCCGGCGAACAGCGAGGCCTCGTCGCCGCCGGTGCCGGCGCGGATTTCCAGCACCACGTTGCGGTCGTCCATCGCGTCCTTCGGCAACAGCGCAACGCGGATCTTCTGCTCGAGATCGCCGATCCGCGCTTGCAGCGTCTCCAGCTCGGCCTCCGCCATGCCGCGCATCTCGGGATCGGTGCCGGCATCCGCCAGCATCGCCTCGGTGTCGGTGAGTTCGGTTCGGGCTGACCGATAAGTCTTCACCGCGTCGATCAGCGGGTTGAGCTCGGCGAGCTCGCGCGTGATCGCAACATAGCGATCGGACTTGACCTCGCCGAGCAGCTCGGCCTCGAGCGAGGCGTGATGGGCGAGCAGGACGTCGAGTTTGGCTTCGGGTAGCATGGCAGTATCTCGAATTTGCGGGAGGCGCGAAGGGCGGCAGAGGCGACGACAGCGTCGCTACAAGGCCAGCCCCTCGGTTTCCGCAAACTTGGTCAGCGCCTCGCGGATCGACACGCTGCCGACCGGGGCGTCGAGCAGCGGATTGATCATCGCCTCGGCCTTTCTGGCGTCGAGGTCGAGGATCAATGCCTTGACCGGGCCGTGCGCAGTCGCCGATAGCGACAGCGAGCGATAGCCGAGCGCAATCAGCGCCAGCGCGCCGATCGGCTTCGACGCCATCTCGCCGCACAGCGATGCGACCTTCTTCGCGGTCCTGGCCTTGCGCACGATGTCGCGCAGCGCGCGCAGGATCGGCGCCGACAGGATGTCGAAGCGCTCCGAAACCTTGGCATTGCCGCGGTCGACCGCGAACAGGAACTGGAACAGGTCGTTGGAGCCGACCGAGACGAAGTCGACCTTCTTCAGCAATTCGTCGAGCTGGTAGAGCAGCGCCGGCACCTCGACCATGGTGCCGATGTCGATCCGCTCGGGCAGCGAATGGCCGTGCTGGCGCAGATAGGTCAGCTCGCGCTCGACGATCGCCTTGGCCTGGTCGAACTCGGCGATGTCGGAGATCATCGGGAACATGATCTTCAGCGCGCGGCCGCCGCCGGCGCGCAGCAGTGCGCGGATCTGGCCACGCAGCAGGCCGGGGCGATCGAGGCCGAGCCGGATCGCGCGCCAGCCGAGCGCCGGATTTTCCTCGACCACGGTCTCCATATAGGGCAGCGCCTTGTCGCCGCCGATGTCGAGCGTGCGGAAGGTGACGGGTTTTGCGCCCGCGGCATCGAGCACCGTGCGATACAGTGCGAGCTGGTCGCTCGAACGCGGCAGGCTCGGGCTCACCATGAACTGCAATTCGGTGCGGAACAGGCCGATGCCGGCGCTGCCGGTGTCCTCGATATGCGGTAGGTCGATGGTCAGGCCGGCATTGATCAGGAGCTCGATCGGCTGGCCGTCCCTGGTGACGCAGGGCTTGTCGCGCAGCGCCGAATATTGCGCCTGCCGCCGCGCCCGGAACCGGACCCGCTCGGCATAGGCCGATTCGATCTCGGCGGAGGGGCGGACATAGATCTCGCCGGAAATGCCGTCGACGATGATGGCATCACCGGGATCGGCGATGCCGGGTGCGTTCGGCACTTCGCCGACCGCGGGAATGCCGAGCGCGCGCGCCACGATCGAGACGTGGGAGTTCGCAGTGCCTTCCTCCAGCACCAGGCCGCGCAGCCGCTTGCGGTCGTAGTCGAGCAGCGCCGCAGGGCCCATGGCGCGGGCGATCAGGATGGCATTGTCGGGCAGCTGCTCGCGCGACGGCGCATGGTCCTGGCCGACCAGTTGCCGCATCAGGCGGTGGCCGAGATCCTCGAGGTCGTGCAGGCGGTCGCGCAGATAGGGATCGGTCGAGCGCAGCATGCGCGCGCGGGTGTCGGACTGTACGCGTTCGACCGCGGCTTCGGCGGTGAGGCCGGTGGCGACCGCCTCATGCAGCTTGTGCGACCAGCCCTGGTCGTTGGCGAACATCCGGTAGGCTTCCAGCACCTCGCGGTGCTCGCCGCCGTCGGCGACGTCGCCGCGCTCCAGCATGCGATCGAGATCGGCGCGCAAATTCGCCAGTGCCGTGTCGAGCCGCTTGACCTCCTTCGGCAGGTCCTCGGCAATGTAATTGGTGATGACGACGCGCGGCTCGTGCAGCACGACATGGCCAAGCGCGATGCCGTCGGACAGCACCGCGCCGGTCTTGTGCAGCGAGTGCCGTGCGGCGGGCTCGGCGCCGGGCTGTGCCAGCGCCGCGAGCTCGCCGGAGGCGATCATCTCCGCCAGCACCATGGCGGTGGTCTGCAGCGCCTCGACCTCTTCCTCGACATAGGTGCGCTTGGCGCGGTTCTGCACCACCAGCACGCCGAGCGTGTTGCCGGCGCGCAGGATCGGCACGCCGAGGAACGAGTGGTAGATCTCTTCGCCGGTCTCCGGACGATAGGCGAAGGCCGGATGGCTTTGCGCGTCGGACAGATTGAGCGGCGTCGCCTCGCTGGCGACGAGGCCGACCAGGCCTTCATGCGCGCTCAGCACGGTGCGGTGCACGGCGTCGCGGTTCAGACCTTCGGTGGCGTAGAGCTCGAGTGTGTTGTCGATGCGCAGCACGTAGCAGGAGCAGACCTCGGCCACCATGTTGGCCGCGATCAGCACCACGATCTTGTCGAGGCGCTCCTGGGCGGAGACTTGCTCCGCCATGGTTTCGCGGAGCCGTCTCAACAGGATGCGTGGGCCTCCCGACGCGCTCCGCATGTGCTTCAGTCCCTCCCCACGAGGCCGGCGCACCGGGCTGGTCGGCCGCTGGCGCAAAACTCGTCAAAAACAACAATTTTAGTCATTCGGTGTCGCCGCCCGCGCCAGTTCCCGCCGATTCGGGATCGCTCAAACTGTGCCATAGTTTGCGACAGCCTACCTGACTGGCCGTATAGCCAATCGAGGCTGGCTTTGCCAAGCAAAACGCCTGCCAGTAGCAAATAACGTCTGCGTCAGCCCTATGCTGCGCCCGCTAAGAGAAATTCTAACTCCGGGGCGGGGGCCGGACAGGCTCTCTTCCCTTCTCCCCTTGTGGAGAAGATGTCGCGGACGAAGTCCGCGACGGATGAGGGGTTTCTCTCCGCGGAGGCGGACCTCACCCGGCGCCTTCGGCGCCACCCTCTCCCACAAGGGAAGAGGGTTCCCCAAAAGCCCTACGCCTGATCCAGCCCGTACAGCGTATGCAGGGTGCGCACCGCGAGTTCGGTGTAGGCGGCGTCGATCAGCACCGAGAACTTGATCTCGGAGGTGGTGATGGCGCGGATGTTGATGTTGCGGTCGGCCAGCGCCTTGAACGCCTTGGCCGCGACGCCGGCATGGCTCCGCATGCCGCTGCCGATCACCGAGACCTTGGCGACGTCGGTCTCGGTGTCGAGCCTGACATAACCGATCTTGGCCTTGGCGGCGGTGATGGTGTCCTTGGCGCGGTTGTAGTCGGTGGCCGGCACGGTGAAGGTCAGGTCGGTGGTCTTGCCGTCCTCGGACACGTTCTGCACGATCATGTCGACATTGATGTTGGCATCCGCGAGCGGCCCGAAGATCGCCGCGGCGACGCCCGGCTTGTCCTCGATCTGGCGCACGGAGATCTGGGCTTCGTCCTTCGAGAAGGCGATGCCGGTGACGACGTGCATTTCCATGATTTCCTCCTCGCTGCAGATCAGCGTGCCCGGCGGCTGGTTGGCGTGCGGGTCGATATCCTCTGGCTTGTCGAAGCTGGAGCGCACGAAGATCGGCATGTTGTGCACCATGCCGAGTTCCACCGAGCGAACCTGCAGCACCTTGGCGCCCTGCGAGGCCAGCTCCAGCATGTCCTCGAACGCGATCTTGTCGAGCCGGCGCGCCTTCGGCACCACGCGGGGATCGGTGGTGTAGACGCCGTCGACATCGGTGTAGATGTCGCAGCGGTCGGCTTTCAGCGCCGCTGCGATCGCCACCGCCGAGGTGTCCGAACCGCCGCGGCCGAGCGTGGTGATGCGGCCGGTGTCCGGATTGATGCCCTGGAAGCCGGCGATCACCGCGACTTCCTTGCGCTCCTTGAAGCGGTCGATGATCTCGGTGCCGTCGATATCGAGGATGCGCGCCGAAGCATGCGCGTCCGAGGTCTTGATCGGGATCTGCCAGCCCTGCCAGGAGCGGGCCTGGATGCCGATGCCCTGCAGCACGATCGCGAGCAGGCCCGAGGTGACCTGTTCGCCGGAGGCGACCACCGCGTCATATTCGCGGGCGTCGTGCATCGGCGAGGCCTCGGTGCACCAGGCCACCAGCTCGTTGGTCTTGCCGGACATCGCGGAGACGACCACGGCGACCTCGTGGCCCGCGTCGACCTCGCGCTTCACATGCTGCGCGACGTTGCGGATACGATCGATATTGGCGACGGACGTACCGCCGAATTTCATCACGAGGCGGCCCATGACGACGCGTCTATTCCTTTAAGAGGATAAGTAGGTTAACCCACGCCGAAAACCGCAAGCGCGGGCACCGAAAGGCGCGTATACATAGCGCCGCGCCCGGGGGCAAGCCGGTTGGTAGGGCTCTCTTGAGGTCCTTTAGGGGTGTTTTTGCCGGTTGCGGGCGGGCTGTGGCGCTGGGGTGACTCGCGGGGGTGACTCGGGCGTAATGCGAAGGCGGATTGGATGGGACGTTACATCGACGATATCCTGCAGCCTGGCGAGAAGGTGCTGTATTCCACCAATGCGCACTGGATCTTCTACTGGCAGGCGATCCTGGCCTGGATCGTCGCGCTGGCGCTGCTCGTTCTCTCGCGCATGACGACGGTCGACGGCCTTGCACTGGCATGCCTGGCGGCCGCCGCCGTGGTCGCCGTCGCGGCGCTGTACTGGACTGCCGCGGCCTGGTTCCACCGCTGGACCACCGAGACCGACGTCACCAATCTGCGCGTGGTCCACAAGACCGGGTTCATCAAGCGGCGCACCTTCGAGATGAGCCTCGACAAGGTCGAGAGCGTCGACGTTAACCAGAGCATCCTTGGGCGCATCTTCAATTATGGCGACGTGACCATCCGCGGCGTCGGCGAGGGTTTTGAGAAGATCCGGACCATCGCTTCGCCGCTGGCGTTCCGCAGTTCGATCACCGCGCGATAGGGGCGCGCAACATGACGATGCAGACAACTCTTTCCAATGCCACCGCCAGCTCGGTCGACCCGGCCGAGATCGCAAAATTCTCAAAGCTGTCGGACGAGTGGTGGGATCCGCGCGGCAAGATGGCGCCGCTGCACAAGATCAATCCGCTGCGCCTGACCTATATCCGCGACGCCGCCTGCCGCAAGTTCGAGCGCAACGCCAAGAGCCTGAACTGCCTGTCCGGCCTGCGCCTGCTCGACATCGGCTGCGGTGCCGGCCTGCTGTGCGAACCGTTCACCCGGCTCGGCGCCCAGGTGATCGGGATCGATCCGTCCGCCACCAACATCTCGGCGGCGAAGCTGCACGCCGACAAGGGCCATCTGTCGATCGACTACCGCTGCACGACGGTCGAGGACATGGACGCGCGCGAGCGCTTCGATATCGTGCTGGCGATGGAGGTGGTCGAGCACGTCAACGACGTCGGCGCCTTCATCAAGCGCTGCGCTGTCATGCTCAAGCCCGGCGGGCTGATGGTGGTCTCGACCCTGAACCGCAATTGGAAGAGCTTCGCGCTGGCGATCGTCGGCGCCGAATACGTGCTGCGCTGGCTGCCGCGCGGCACCCATGAATGGAGCAAGTTCGTCACCCCCGCCGAGCTCGAGCGCTATCTCGGCGACGTCAACCTCACCGTCACCGAACAGGCCGGCGTGGTCTACAATCCACTCGCCGACAAATGGACCGTGTCGACCGACATGGACGTGAACTACATGGTGGTCGCGGAAGAGGTGTAGGGCTGTTTGGTCTCCGCATCACCGGTGTCGTCCCTGCGAAAGCAGGGACCCATAACCACCGGCCTAGCTAATTGGGCGAGATCCTCATTCCGAGCATGTAGATTGCTGTCCGCCCATTGTGCCCCACACGGCATCCTGTGGTTATGGGCCCCTGCTTTCGCAGGGGCGACACGGAGTTTGTGGCGCAGCTGGTTCAGATGTGAGACGCTGTTGCCATCCCGGCGGTGTCGTCCCTGCGAAAGCAGGGACCCATAACCACCGGGCCCAACAATCGGGCGAGATCAGCGTTCCGAGCATGTACTACGTCTACATCCTCGCTAGCCGGCGCCATGGCACGCTGTATATCGGCGTAACGAATTCCGTTCAGAAGCGACTGGAAGAGCACAAGGCTGGTAACGGCTCGTCGTTCGTCAAAACCTACGGCGTCTATCGTCTCGTACACGTCGAATCATATCAGCGCGCCGAGGACGCCATCACGCGCGAGAAGCAACTCAAGAAATGGAAGCGCGATTGGAAGATAGAGATGATCGAGCGCGAAAATCCGGAGTGGCGGGACCTCAGCGACCTGCTGGTCTAACCGGTGTGCCCCGAACCGCGCCCTGTGGTTATGGGTCCCTGCTTTCGCAGGGACGACACCGGATTTGCGGCTCGATCGCAGCCCTGTCATGCGCCGCATCAGTTGACCGCATCATCCGCAGTCGGCACGTTGCGCGTGTACTCCCGCCCCCGGCACGCTTTCCTGAATCCGCATGTTCACCATCGCCTCGCTCTGGATTCCCTTCACCATCGTCGCTGCGTTTGGGCAGGTGGCGCGCAATGCGATGCAGCGGCAGCTGACTGGGCCGCTCGGGACCTGGGGCGCGACCAATATCCGCTTCCTGTTCGGCCTGCCGTTCTCGGTGGTGTTCTTCGCGCTCGCGATCATCGCAACCGGCGATCGCGTGCCGTGGCCGGCGGCCTCGTTCTGGCCGTGGCTGCTGTCCGGCGCGCTCAGCCAGATCGTCGGCACCGGCTTCATGCTGCTGGCGATGAACGACCGCTCCTTCGTGGTGACCACCGCCTATATGAAGACCGAGGCGATCCAGACCGCGATCTTCGGCTTCATCTTCCTCGGCGACCATCTCACGACATCAAAGGTGATCGCGATCGTGATCGCGACCATCGGCGTCGTCGTCACCGCGCTCAGGCCCGGCGGGCAGAAGAGCTTTGCCGATCTGCGCCCGACCGTGCTCGGCCTTGGCGCCGCCGCGGTGTTCGCGATCTCGGCGGTGAGCTTCCGCGGCGCCATCATTGCCGTGCCCGGGGTGTCGTTCGTGACGGCGGCCTCCTACACGCTGATGTGGAGCCTGTTCGTCCAGACCCTGATCCTGTCGGTCTATCTCTTGCTGCGCGCGCCCGACGTGCTGCGGAAGATCCTCGGCCTGTGGCGGCCCTCGATGTTCGCGGGCTTCATGGGCGCGTTCTCATCGCAGTTCTGGTTCCTGGCGTTCGCGCTCACCGCCGCCGCCAATGTGCGCACGCTGGCGCTGATCGAGGTGCTGTTCGCGCAGGGCGTGGCGTATTTCTCGCTCAAGCAGCCGTTCTCGCTGCGTGAGGTGTTCGGCATCGTCCTGATCGTGATCGGTGTCGCGCTCTTGATCGCCGCGTAGACTCTTGTCTGACGCGTTTTCTTCACGCGAACCGGTGCCCACTTCGCTCGAAAACGCTTTAGCCCTTCACTGCGATCAATACAGCTCCCGCTGAGATCAGCGCGATCCCGATCCAGCCATAGGCCGAGGGGCGCTCGCCGAGGAAGACGGCGCCGAACAGCGCCACCAGCACCACGCTGAGCTTGTCGATCGGCGCCACCAGCGTCGCCGGCCCGAGCTTGAGCGCGCGGAAATAGCAGATCCACGAGGCGCCGGTGCCGAGCCCGGACAGCAGCAGGAACAGCCAGCTCTTGGACGAGATTGGTCCAGCCTGGGTGAATTGCCCGGTCGCGAACAGCATCGCCGACAGCGTGATCAGCACGACCACGGTGCGGATCAGGGTGGCGAGGTCGGAGTTGATGCCCTCGACGCCGACCTTGGCGAAGATCGCGGTCAGCGCCGCGAACACGGCGGAGAGAAACGCCCAGACCTGCCAGGTCGAGGTCAATTCCGGTCTTCCGGCAGCGTCGGCAGCGGCGAAACCTCGACGCCTTCGTCGATCAGCGCACGGGCCTCCTCGGGCGAGGCTTCGCCGTAGATCGGGCGGTGCTCGATATCGCCGTAATGCATCTTGCGCGCTTCGTTGGGGAAGCGGTCGCCGACATTGTCCGCGTTCTTCACGATATGGTCGCGCAGTTCCTTCAGCTTGCTGCGCAGCTCACGCTCCTGCGCCATCATCAGCGAGGTCGACTCGTTGGACGCCGTTTCGACGGGTACGGCCGGCGCCGGCTGGGCCGGTTCGCGGCCCTTCTTGCCGATCACTCGCGGCGCCATGATGGCGCGCTCGACCTTGTCGGAGCCGCAGGACGGGCAATCGATCAGGTGCCGCCGCTCCTGCGATTCATAGGCCGAAGAGCTCTGGAACCAGCTCTCGAACTGATGGCCTCGCTCGCAGCGCAGCGTGTAGCGGATCATGCCGATCCCCGGACGAGGTGCAGATGCTCCGGGCCGGCCTTGGGGTCGGCGATGCCGAAACGCCTGCCATGCTGCAGCGAGGGAATGGTCTTGCGCGCGGTCTCGACCTTGGCCGGATCGATCTCGGCGAGGAACACGCCCGGCTCGACGCCGCCCTCGGCGAGGATCTCGCCCCAGGGGTCGATGATCAGCGAATGGCCGAAGGTCTCGCGCTTGTTCTCATGCAGGCCGGCCTGCGCGGCGGCGAACACGAAGCAGCCGGTCTCGATGGCGCGGGCGCGCAGCAGCGTGTGCCAATGCGCCTCGCCGGTCTTGCGGGTGAAGGCGGAGGGTACCGTGAGGAACGACGCTCCGGCTTCGGCCAGCGCGCGGTACAGCGCCGGGAAGCGCACGTCGTAGCAGATCGTCAGTCCGATCCGGCCCCAGGGCAGGTCGGAGATCACGGCGGTCTCGCCGGGCTGGTAATTGGCCGATTCGCGGTAGCTCTCGCCGCCTGGCAGGTCGATATCGAACATATGGATCTTGTCGTAGCTCGCGAGCACGTTGCCCTCGGGCCCGATCAGGAACGAGCGGTTGACCGCCTTCTCCGGCGAATAGCGCAGCGCCAGCGAGCCGATATGCAGATGGATCTTCAGCTCAGTGGCGAGCGCGCGATAGGCCTGTAGCGACTTGTCGTCTTCTTCGCTCGCCAGGTGCTCGAACAGCGCCTTGCGGTTCAGCTGCATCATGTTGCTGACCTCGGGGGTCAGCACGTATTTGGCACCCTGCGCCGCCGCCTCGCGGATCAGCCGCGTGCCCTGCTCGAGGCTCGGCTCCGGCAGCAATCCGGTGCGCATCTGCACCATCGCGGCGGTGAAAATGTTGTCCGTGCTCATCAGGCGCCGCCTCCGTTGCTGAGCAGGCCGTCGAGCTTGCCCTCGCGGTCGAGCGCGTAGAGCTCGTCGCAGCCGCCGACATGCGTCTTGCCGATGAAGATCTGCGGGAATGTCGTCCCGGCGCCGGCGCGGCTGTACATCTCGTCGCGATAGGCCGGGTTGCTGGCGACGCTCAATTCGGTGAACGCCGCGTTCTTGCGCGTCAAAAGCGATTTGGCCGCGGTGCAATAACCGCAGCCCGGGCGGGTATAGATTTCAATGGCAGCGGTCATGGTGTGCTCGGTTGAACCAGAATACTTAGATTATATGGGAGCGCGGTGCTGCTCGACAACCCGGGCGAACACCAGCACGTCGACCTGCGCGGCCTTGGCGCGCAGCAAGGCCCGCGCGCAGGCATCCACTGTGGCGCCCGAGGTCAGGACGTCGTCGACCAGGATCACACGGCGGCCCTGGATCTCAGCCTTGCATTCATCGGCGACCCCGAATGCGCCCTGCACATTGCTGGCGCGGTCCTTGCGCGACAGCCCGATCTGCTGCTCGGTGGCGCGGACGCGCCGCAGCGCCTCGGAGACCATTTTGACGCCGCTCTGGCGCGCGATCACCTTGGCGAGCGCGCCGGACTGGTTGTAGCGCCGGCTCCAGCCCCGTCGCCAATGCAGAGGAACCGGAACCAGCATATCGGCATCGGTTAGCAATTCCTTCCCCGCCCGCGCCATCCAGCGGCCCATTGTCGGCGCCAGATCGGTGCGATCCTGGTATTTTAATGCATGCACCAGCGTGCGCGCGACGTCGTCATAGCGCACCGCGGCGCGGGCGCGCTGGTAGGCCGGCGGATTGGCGATCGCCTCCATCGACAGCAGCTCGGGCCCGGGATCGTAGACAAAGGGAATCCCGAGCCGCGGGCAGAACGGCGGCGCGATGAACGACAATTTGGCCCAGCAGTCCGCGCAGACACCTTCGCCATGAACCGGCTCGCGGCAGGACACGCACAGCGTCGGCAGCGCGACGTCGAGCATGAGCCGCGCGGTGCGCAGCCACGCGCCCCCGACCGCGCCAAGCGCGCGCTGCAAATGACCGGTCATGGCGCGTATCGGTGATGCCTCGGCGTCCATGGGGTGAGGCTAGCGTTTGGTCAACGCAGGCTCAAGGCGCATTGCCTGCGGCGGCGGTCCGGCGTAACCAACCCGCCATGGCAACGATACCGCCCGCAGCCCCCATCCTGTTCGATCGCGCATCGCTCGGCGCGCGGCTTAAGCGTGCGCGGGCCGCGGGGGCGGCGACGTTCCTGCTCGAGCGCGCCACCGAGGACATGGCGGACCGCTTGCAGGCGGTGTCGCGCAGCTTTTCGGCGGCGGCCGATGTCTGGACGCCGGGTGACGGGCTCGCGGAGGTCCTGCGCGGACGTGTCGCCGCGGTCGATGCGATCGGCTTCTCAGAAGCGGAAGCGCTCGGCCTGCCACCGGAGTCGCTCGATCTTGTGGTCTCCGCGCTGGCCTTCCAGTTCGTCAACGATCTGCCGGGCGTGCTGGCGCAGATCCGCCGGGCGCTGAAGCCGGATGGGCTGCTGCTCGCTGCGATGCTGGGCGGCGATACGCTGACCGAGCTGCGGCAGAGCTTTGCCGCGGCGGAGGCCGAATGCGAGGGCGGCGTCTCGCCGCGGGTCGCGCCGTTCGCCGATCTGCGCGACATCGGCGCGCTGTTGCAGCGGGCCGGCTTCGCGTTGCCGGTCACCGACGTCGACCGCGTCGTGGTGCGCTATTCGAGCGCGTTCGCGCTGATGGCTGACCTGCGGCGGATGGGCGCGACCAACGTGCTGCGCGAGCGCCGTCACACTCCGACCCGCCGCGCCACCATGCTGCGGATGGCGCAGATCTACGGCGAGCGCTTCGCCGATGCCGACGGCCGCATCCGCGCCACCTTCGACATCGTCTGGCTCTCCGGCTGGGCGCCGCATGACAGTCAGCAAAAGCCGCTCAAGCCCGGCTCGGCGAAGGCGAGTTTGGAGGCGGCGGTGAAGCAGGTGAAGCGCTGACGCGTGCGGCCCTCACGGTCGTTCGCTCATCGCGCGGCAGCGAAATCTCTGCTTCGGCGTCTCCTAGAGACTGCCGCCGAAGGCGGCCGACCGCTCCCTACAAAAGGGGGCGACGGTTGCAAGCGCAATTTCGGAATAATGGAATTATGCCGATGAGTTGCCCGACGTGTCAAGTCGCCTGGTCGAGCGCCGGGTCATCGCCGGCTACTGTGCATGGGGTTGTTTTCGATATTCTTTGGCAACGCGCCTCCCCCGCGAGCGGGAGCGGCAGAAGGTCACAGCAGCAGATCCATCAGATGCGGCAGCAGCGGAATGTCCGCCGGCGGCATCGGGTAGTCGCGCAGTTTGTTGGCGCGCACCCAGGCGAGGTTCTGCCCCTCGCGCGCCACCGCCATGCCTTCCCAGCGCCGGCAGATGTAGAGCGGCATCAAGAGATGGAAGGTCTCGTAGGCATGGCTGGCGAAGGTCAGCGGCGCGAGGCAGGGCTCGCTCACGGTGATGCCGATCTCCTCGTGCAACTCGCGGATCAGGGTCTCTTCCGGCCGCTCGCCGGGCTCGATCTTGCCGCCGGGGAATTCCCACAGCCCCGCCAGCGCTTTGCCTGCGGGGCGCTGCGCCAGCAGCACGCGCTTGTCGGCGTCGACCAGCGCGCAGGCGACGACGAGGGTCAGCTTGATGTCAGCCATGCGGTCCGGATGCCCTTCCAATCTTCAAGATTTCATTAACCAGCAAAGCTCCCGCCGCCAAACGATTTGTCGCGGTGCACTTTTTCTTCATTCGCGATAAGCCCGCCTTAATCCGCAGTCGGCAGGGTGCAGCTGTTTATCGACCCATCATATCCTTTGCCGATATAATCCATGAGCACCTTGATCCGGATCATCAGCCGTTTCCGTCGCGATCGCTCCGGCAATATCGCGATGACCTTCGGCCTCGCTTTGCTGCCACTCGTCATCGCGGTCGGATGCGCGGTCGACTATTCCCGTGCCAACCAGATTCGCAGCAAGCTGATCGCCGCCGCCGACGCGGCGAGCGTCGGGTCGGTCGCCAAGAAGTCGCCCGGCTTCATTGCCGCCGGCGCCATGACCTCGGATGGTGAGATCTCCGCCGGCGAGGCCGACGCGCGGAAGATCTTCAACGGTAACATCTTCAACCAGAACGGCTTCACGCTGACCAGCGTGACGCCGACGGTGACCAAGACCGGCGGCACGATCACCTCGAAGGTCCAGTTCACCGCCGACGTTCCCACCATGTTTCTCGGCGTGATCGGCCAAAGCAAGATGTCCGTGTCCGGGTCGTCGACCTCGACCGCGAACATGCCGCTCTACATCGACTTCTACCTGCTGCTCGACAATTCGCCGTCGATGGGCGTCGGCGCCACGCCGACGGACGTCGCCGCCCTGGTCAAGGCCACCACCGGCAACAGCTTCAAGCCGAACGATCAATGCGCCTTCGCCTGCCACGACTACAACGACCCCAACAACTACTACAATCTGGCGAAATCGCTTGGCGTGACGACGCGGATCGACGTGCTGCGCAGCGCGACCCAGCAATTGATGGACACCGCGGCGACGACCCAGACCTATTCGAGCCAGTTCCGCATGGCGATCTATGATTTCGGTGCGTCCTCGGCGACCTATGGCCTGCGCAGCCTGTTCACCCTGTCGTCGAGCCTGTCGAGTGCAAAGTCGGCGGCCGGCAACATCGATCTGATGGGCGTCTACGGCAACAACGATGCCTACACCGCGGACAAGGACAGCCAGTTCACCACGATCTTTCCGCAGATCAACAACCAGATCGGAAACCCGGGCGCCGGCACGTCATCGGCACCGATGAAGTTTCTGTTCTTCGTGTCCGACGGCGTGGCTGACGAACCCAATTCAAGCTGCCTGAAGCCGATCACCGGCAGCAATCGCTGCCAGTCGCCGATCAATCCGGCGCTCTGCACGGCGATCAAGAATCGCGGCATCAAGATCGCGGTGCTCTACACCACCTATCTGCAGCTGCCGACCAACAATTGGTACATGACCTGGATCGATCCGTTCAATCAGGGCCCGTTCGGCCCGTCGCCGAACAGCCAGATCGCGCAGAACATGCAGGCCTGCGCCTCGCCGGGCTTCTATTTCGAGGTCAGCCCGACCCAGGGCATTTCGGACGCGATGAACGCGTTGTTCAAGAAGGCCGTCGCGGACGCGCGGATCAGCAGCTAGCGACGTGCGGCGGCATTCTATCTCCGTCACCCTGAGGAGGCCGCGAAGCGGCCGTCTCGAAGGGTCGACGGCCCGGCTCTCTCCACGCGGCGCCACCGGGGCCGTGCATCCTTCGAGGCTCGCCCAGCGGCGCAAGTGCGCCGCAAGGCTCGCACCTCAGGATGACGGGACTAGCATCGTCATTGCGAGCGAAGCGAAGCAATCCATCTGACCGCACGCCGGACAGATGGATTGCTTCGTCGCTTCGCTCGTCGCAATGACGAAAGCGCCTACGACCGGTAATCGCCGTTGATCGTGACGTATTCCTTGGTGAGGTCGCAGGTCAGCACGCGGTCTTTGGCCTTGCCGAGGCCGAGCGCGACCTTGATCTGGATCTTCGGCGCTTTCATCGCCTCCGACACCTCTTTCTCGTTGTAGGACGGATCGCGCGCGCCGCTCTTGGCGACGCGGATGCCGTTGAACGAGATCGAGAGCTTGTCGCGGTTGGCGGGCTCGCCGGCCTTGCCGACCGCCATCACCACGCGGCCCCAATTGGCGTCCTCGCCGGCGATCGCGGTCTTCACCAGCGGCGAATTGGCGATCGACATCGCGATCTTGCGGGCGGACGGCTTTGTCGTGGCGCCCTCGACCACGACCTCGACCAGCTTGCGCGCGCCTTCGCCGTCGCGGGCCACTTGCTCGGAGAGGTTGGCGAGGATCTGCTGGAATGCTTTTGCAAAGGCCTTCAGGCGCGGGTCGCTGGCGCGCGAGATCTTCGGCGCGCCATGGGCGGCCGCGGCGCCGGTCGCAAACGCCAGCAGCGTGTCCGAGGTCGAGGTGTCGCCGTCGATCGTCAGCGCATTGAAGGTGTCCTCGACACTGGTCTTGAGCAGCGATTGCAGCACCCCGGCCGACAGCGGCGCGTCGGTGAAGATGAAGGACAGCATGGTCGCCATGTCGGGCATGATCATGCCGGCGCCCTTGGCCATGCCGTTGATCGTCACCTTGGCCTTGCCGAGCTTGACGGTCGCGGTGGCGACCTTCGGGAAGGTGTCGGTGGTCATGATCGCCTTCGCCGCGTCCATCCAGAGATCCGGCGTTGCGGTCTCGGCGAGCTGCGCCAGCACGCCGTCGAACTTGGTGGCGTCGAGCGGCTCGCCGATCACGCCGGTGGAGGCAAGGAACACATCCGAGGTCGAACAGCCGACCGCCTTCGATGCGATCTGCGCGGTCAGCGCGGTCGACGCCTTGCCGGTCTTGCCGGTGAAGGCGTTGGCGTTGCCGGAATTGACCACCAGCGCGCGGGCGCTGCCGCCCTTCAGCTTGGCACGGCACCATTCGACCGGCGCCGACGGGCATTTCGACTTGGTGAAGACGCCGGCGACCGTGGTGCCCTTGTCCATCAGCGCCAGCAGCACGTCGGTGCGCCCCTTGTAGCGGATGCCGGCGGCAGCGGTCGCAAGCCGCACACCCGCGATCACGGGCATCTCGGGAACGTCGGGCGGGGCGAGGGGGGAGACGGCGGTGGACATCGGCAAGCTTCCGGCTACGGGGAGGGAAGCGCTGCATATCATCTCACCGTGAGAAGCGGGAGAGGGCGAAGCCACGATTGCGGCTGTCATGAATTGTTCAAAGAGCCCCCTAGCCCGGCGGATTGATCGCAAGATGCCATAAGCGCCGCAACATCGTCGGTGTCGTTCCTGCCTAGTGCGCAATTGCGCACGGGAGCAGGGACCCATAACCACCGATGTTGATTGTTGCCCGGCTTCGGAACGACGAGTCCCGCTCACAAGGTGGGCCGCGGAGTATGGGTCCCTGCTTTCGCAGGGACGACAGCTATGGGTGTGACCGCGACGATACCCAAAAACGCAAATGGCCGGGACATGCCCGGCCATCGCAACTGCGTCTGTTTCGCGAAGCTTACTTCTTCGCCGGCGCCATCTTGTTGTCGGCCGGCTTCGGCGCGTCCTTGGCGGCATCCGCCGGCGCCGTCGCGTCCTTTGCCGGTGCCGCGTCCTTGGCGGTCTCGGCCGGCTTGTCCATGCGCTCGACCTTGGCGGCCTCGCGCAGCTTGGCGACGTAGTCGGCCTGGGCCTTGCGGGTCACATAGGTCTCGATCTGGGCCTTCACCTGCTGGAAGTCGGGCGCCTTGCGGTTGCGCTTTTCCTCGACCTTGATGATGTGCCAGCCGAACTGCGACTTGACCGGATCGGAGATCTTGCCCGGCTCGAGCGAGAAGGCGACCGCGGAGAATTCCGGCACCATCTGCTCCTTGGTGAAGAAGCCGAGGTCGCCGCCGTCGGAGGCGCCGGGGTCCTTGGACTTCTTCTTGGCGAGTTCGGCGAAATCCGCGCCCTTGTCGAGTTCGGCCTTGATCGCCTTGGCCTCGTCCTCGGTCTCGACCAGGATGTGGCGGGCGCGCACTTCCTGCTCGCCGGTGATCTGCTTGGCGGCCTCGTCATAGACCTTCTTCATGGCGTCGTCGGTGGTCGCGGCCTTGCCCTCGCTGGCGAGCAGGCTGTCCATCAACAGGCGGTTGCGGGTGAAGGCGAGCCGCTTCTTGAAGTCGTCATTGTTCTCGATCTTCTTGTCCTCGGCGGCCTTGGACACGATCTTCATGTCGATCAGGAAGGACAGCACGTTGTCCTTTTTGGTCGCCGGGTCCATCTGCGCCAGGCTCGGGCCGAGTTCCTCCTCGGCCAGCGCCACGTCGCTGGCATGGATCTCGGAACCGTTGACCTTCGCCAGCACCGGGTCGGACTCCGCGGCGCGGACCGGAAGGCCGGCAGCCAGCACTGCGACAAGACAGCCCGTGGCGGCCAGGGTGGCGAGGCCGAGGCGCAGGCCGGTTTTGGTTTCCGGGGGCGAGGTGGTCATGCAAAATCCTTGGTCTAAAGGGGGGAAGCTCGAGCGGGGCGGACACTCGCCCAATCGTGTTACATTGGCAACGCGAAAGTCTTGTCAAAATGATGAATTCCTTGACATCTTGGCGGCGTTGACAACCCCCCGACCGGGCCATATCTCTGGCCGACCGTGTCGGCGGTGAGAGCGCTTATTTTGCTGCGTTTTTCGCCGTTGAACCCAGGATGGCCTGTTTCCCACTTAATTGGCTAGGGAGCCCCGGGTCGGGGCTCGAGCCGTAGCGCGTCACGGTGAGTTGATAGGCGACCCGTTGGACCATCTCAGGCTGTAAACCAAGACCGAACTCGAGACCGAAGAACAGGAATTTCGCATGATCGGCGCGCTCGCCCGCAAGTTTTTCGGCTCCGCCAACGACCGTCGGGTCAAGGGCTATCAGTCCCGCGTCAGCGCCATCAACGCGCTGGAGCCCGAGCTCATCAAGCTCTCCGACGACGAGCTCAAGGCCCGCACCGCCGAATTCAAGCAGCAGCTCGCGAACGGCAAGACGCTGGACGATCTCCTGGTCCCGGCCTTCGCCACGGTGCGCGAGGCGGCCAAGCGGACGCTCGGCCAGCGCCATTTCGACGTTCAGCTGATCGGCGGCATGGTGCTGCATGAGGGCGACATCGCCGAGATGAAGACCGGCGAAGGCAAGACGCTGGTTGCGACGCTCGCGGTCTACCTCAACGCGCTCGCCGGCAAGGGCGTCCACGTCGTCACCGTCAACGACTACCTCGCCCGCCGCGACTCCGGCTGGATGGGCCAGATCTACGCATTCCTCGGCCTGACCACCGGCGTGATCGTGCACGGCCTCGACGACGCCGAGCGCAAGGCGGCCTATGCCTGCGACATCACCTACGGCACCAACAACGAATACGGCTTCGACTATCTGCGCGACAACATGAAGTACCGCCTGGAGGACATGGTCCAGCGCGAGCATTTCTACGCGATCGTCGACGAAGTCGACTCGATCCTGATCGACGAAGCGCGCACGCCGCTGATCATCTCCGGCCCGCTCGACGACCGTTCGGATTTCTACAACACCATCGACACATTCATGCCGAAGCTCGTCAAGAAGGACGACTACGAGGTCGACGAGAAGCAGCGCACGGTGACGCTGACCGAAGCCGGCATGGAGAAGCTCGAGAACCTGCTGCGCGACGCCGGCCAGCTCAAGGGCGACTCGCTGTACGACGTCGAGAACGTCTCCGTCGTGCATCACGTCAACCAGGCGCTCCGCGCCCACACGCTGTTCACCCGCGACAAGGACTACATCGTCCGTGACGACGAGGTCGTGATCATCGACGAATTCACCGGCCGCATGATGCAGGGCCGGCGCTATTCGGAAGGCCTGCACCAGGCGCTGGAAGCCAAGGAGCACGTCACGGTCCAGCCCGAGAACCAGACGCTGGCCTCGATCACCTTCCAGAACTATTTCCGGATGTACCAGAAGCTGTCCGGCATGACCGGCACGGCGCTGACCGAAGCCGACGAACTGTTCGACATCTACAAGCTCGAGGTCGTCGAGATCCCGACCAACCTGCCGGTGGCGCGCCTCGACGAGGACGACGAGGTCTATCGTACGCAGAACGAGAAATACGGCGCGATCCTTGCCGAGATCGAGCGCGCCAACAAGCGGCTGCAGCCGGTACTGGTCGGCACCGCGTCGATCGAGAAGTCGGAAGTGCTGGCCGAGTATCTCAAGAAGCACGGCTACAAGCAGATCGACTTCACCTCAGAGTCGGGCATGGAGAAGCTTTATGCGGCCGCCCGCGCGGGCAAGCCGGCCAAGCTGTTCGCGGTGCTGAACGCGCGCTTCCACGAGCAGGAAGCCTATATCGTCGCGGAAGCCGGCGTGCCCGGCGCGATCACGATCGCGACCAACATGGCCGGCCGCGGCACCGACATCAAGCTCGGCGGCTCGCTCGAGATGCGAATCCAGCAGGAGACCGCCAGCATCACCGACGAGGCCGAGAAGGCCAAGAAGATCGAGCAGATCAAGGCCGACATCGAGCGCTTCCGCGAGATCGTGCTGAAGGCGGAGGAGGATTTCGAGGTCGAGCCCGCCAAGGGCAACAAGCCCGCCAGGACCGTGAAGAAGCCGGGCGGTCTCTACATCATCGGCTCCGAGCGCCACGAATCCCGTCGCATCGACAACCAGCTGCGCGGCCGTTCCGGCCGTCAGGGCGACCCCGGCCGCTCGAAATTCTTCCTGTCGCTGGAAGACGACCTGATGCGCATCTTCGGCTCCGACCGGCTCGACAGCATGCTGCAGCGGCTCGGCCTCCAGGAAGGCGAAGCCATCATCCATCCCTGGATCAACAAGGCGCTGGAGAAGGCGCAGCAGAAGGTCGAGGCGCGCAACTTCGACATCCGCAAGAACCTGCTCAAGTTCGACAACGTCCAGAACGACCAGCGCAAGGTGATCTTCGACCAGCGCGTCGACCTGATGAAGGACGACAGCGTGGTCGAGACCGTGACCGACATGCGCCATGCCTTTGTCGAGGACGTGGTCGCCAAGCACATCCCCGAGCACGCCTATGCCGAGCAGTGGGACACTGCGGGCCTCAAGGAAGAGCTCAAGCGCGTGCTCGATGTCGATCTGCCGGTCGACGAATGGGCCAAGGAAGAGGGCATCGCCGACGAGGAGCTGCTCACCCGCATCGAGAACCATGTCGACGAGCGCATGGCGGCCAAGGTCGCGCAATGGGGCCCCGACGTGATGCGCTACGTCGAGAAGACCATCCTGCTGCAGACGCTCGACCATCTGTGGCGCGAGCATCTGATCATGCTCGACCATCTGCGCCAGGTGATCGGCCTGCGCGGCTACGGCCAGCGCGATCCGTTGCAGGAGTACAAGACCGAAGCCTTCAATCTCTTCCAGGAGATGAGCGCGCATCTGCGTGAGGCGGTCACCGCGCAGCTGATGCGGGTCGAGATCGTGCCGCCCGAGGAGCCGCCGCAGCCGCTGCCGGTGATGGAAGCCCACAAGCTCGATCCCAACACCGGCGAGGACGAGTTCGCCCGCGCGAGCCTCACCGAAGCCACCTACGCCCAGGCGTCGCTGGCGCCGGCCATGGCCGCCGCCGACCGCAATCCGAACGATCCGACGAGCTGGGGCAAGGTCGGCCGCAACGAGGACTGCCCCTGCGGCTCGGGCAAGAAGTACAAGCACTGCCACGGCAGGTACGCGTAAGCAGCCGCGATCGTCGCGATTGTAGGGTGGGCAAAGCGAAAGCGTGCCCACCACGTCTTGCGCTGCTCGCGATGGTGGGCACGCTTCCGCCTTCGCTCTTCGAGCTACGGCGGACAAGTCGCTTTGCCCACCCTACGGTCTACCGCTGCTCCCGCTAGCAACGCCCGCATTGTCGGCGATGAGCCTTCGGGTTGATATTAAAGCCTCAGCCCGCATAGGCCCTGTCGAGATCGGCGATCACGATCTTCTGCATCTTCAGCATCGCCTGCATGACGCGGTCGGCGGCCTTGCGGTCGGGGTCGCTGAGGTAGCGGCTCAGTGCCGTCGGGATCACCTGCCAGGACAGGCCGAAGCGATCCTTGAGCCAGCCGCAACGCGATTCCTGGCCGCCGTCGGTGAGCTTGCTCCAGAAGTAATCCACCTGCTCCTGGGTCTCGACGCTAAGGAAGAACGACACCGCCTCGTTGAACTTGTGCTGCGGCCCGCCATTGAGCGCGTAGAACCGCTGCCCCTCGAGCTCGAAGCTCGCCATGAAGTCGCTGACGGTCTCGATCTCGGCGTTCGGAAACACCGATTTGTAGAATGCGACGGCATCGCGGACATTGTTGTCGAGCCACAGGAACGGCGTGATCGAAGTCATGGGGAGAGGATCCTTGTGATCGAGGGACGGGAAAGCCGGAACCGCGCGCAGCGTTCGCGCATCCTGAGGACGGGCAGGCGGCCGGCACTCCGACATCATCGACCGAACTTTTTGTTGGAACCCTCGCACCGGCGTCTGTCGGTGAGGGGCTGGCGGTATTTTCCGCGAATTTGGGTTCCCGCTAACCCGGCGCTAAGCCCGCAGCCGATCCATCTGCCACCCAAGGGCGATGTTGGGCTTTCGATCAACCACTTGTTAGTGCTCTGTGTCCCAATATTGCCGGGCGTGTTGGACGAGCCGTCAAGCGCATCAAGGCCTCTCTTGGTCAAGGCTCGATCGGGGAGGCCCGCGCTTTGCAGACCGCGACGACAATGCCCGGCCGTTACTATCCGGCGATCTTCGTGCTGGCGTCCGCCACACTGGCCTATCAGATCCTGATCACCCGTTTCTTCAGCGTGATGGTGCATTACCATTTCGCTTTCGGCGCCATCGCCCTTGCGATGTTCGGGCTGACGCGCGGTGCGATGCGGGTTTATGAGGATCCCGAGCGCTATGCGCCGGGGCGTGTGGGGCCGGAGTTCGCCCACCATGCCGCGCGGTTCGCGATCAGCGGCGTCGTCGTGATGTGCGCCTTCCTGTGCGCGCCGATGGTCGCGCCCAGCAACTACGCCATGGCTGCACTCGGCGTGGTGGCGCTGGGCTTCACCATTCCATTTGCCGAGGGCGGCATCTGCATCACGTTGCTGCTGACCCGGTTGCCCTATGTCGGCGGCTGGCTTTACGCCGCCGACCTGGTCGGTGCCGCGACCGGATGCCTTGGCATCATCTTCGTACTGCTGGTGATCGATCCGGTCAGCGCGACGCTATGGATCGGCGCTGGCGCTGCGGCGGCCGGCTGGTTCGTGGTCCGTCACGGCGAGGGTCAAGAGAGCTTGCGCCTGAGCCGCAACACCGCGCTCGGCCTCGCCGCACTTGCCGCGGTCCACACCGCGCTTGCCGCAACCGGCAGCAGCCATCTCGGCGTGACCTGGGCCAAGGGCGAGCCGCAGACCGGAACGCTGTTCGAACGCTGGAATACCTATTCGCGCATCCGCGTGACCGATCTCGGGCTCTCGATCCCGTTCGGCTGGAGCTTCGCGCGCGTCCCGGATGCCAAGGTCGAGCAGCTCTATCTCGACATCGATGCCGACGCAGGAACGCCGATCACCCGCTTCTCCGGCGATCTCGCCAAGGTCTCCTACCTCAAGCACGACGTCATCAACGCGCCCTATCTGGTGCAGCAACGGCCTGATGACGTGGCCGTGGTCGGCGTCGGCGGCGGCCGCGACGTGCTCTCCGCGCTCTATTTCGGCGCGCAGCGGATTCGCGGCATCGAGATCAATCCCGCGATCTTCGAGGTGCTGACGAACAAGTTCGCGGATTATTCGGGGCATCTCGATCGCCAGCCCGGCGTATCGCTGGTCAATGCCGAAGCGCGCAGCTACATCAACCATTCGCCCGATCGCTACGACCTGATCCAGATCTCGCTGATCGACACCTGGGCCACCACGGCGGCCGGCGGGCTGACATTGACCGAGAACCGGCTCTACACGGTGGAGGCGTGGGACGATTTCTTCCGCGCGCTGAAGCCCGGCGGCATGCTCTCGGTGTCGCGCTGGTACCAACCGACGGTCTATCGCGGCGAGTTCTATCGCCTGATTGCGATCGCAACTGAAGCGCTGCAGCATCAGGGCGTGCCGGCGAGCGAGCTGTCGCAGCATGTGATTGCAGCGAATGTCGGCGACGTCGTCACGGTGATGATCCGTCCCGAGGCGTTCACGGCGGCGCAATGGCAGGGCGCGCGCGACCGGCTGGTCGCGCAGGGATTCAAGCTGCTGCTCGGACCCGGGATCAGCTACGACACCGTCACCTCGACCCTTCTATCCGGCAAGGCCGACCAGCGTTTCCTCGATTCATTGCCGCAAGACATCGCGGCCTCGACCGACGACAAGCCATTCTTCTTCTATACCGTGCGGCTCGCCGATCTGTTCAGCAAAAGCGGCTTCGAGCTGCAGAACAATGCCGCGATCAGCGTCATCAAATGGGTGCTCCTGTTCCAGATCGGCATCTGCATCTGCTACATCGGCATTCCCTTCATGCGCCTGGCGCGGCGGATGCCGGTGGCAACGCTGGCGCCGCCGGTGGCCTATTTCGCCGCGATCGGCATCGGGTTCATGCTGATCGAGATTTCGCAGATGCAGCGGCTGATGGTGTTCCTCGGCCACCCCGTCTACGGGCTCAGCGTCGTGCTGTTCACGATCCTGCTGTTCGGCGGCATCGGCAGCGCCACGGTGGGCGCGGCGCCTGCGCGGTCGACGGTGCTGATCCTCCGCCTCGTGGCGCTGGTCGCGACGCTGGTGGCTGCAGGCCTGCTGACGCCGTCGGTCACCGCCTGGTCGCGCTCGGCGCCGACGGATATCCGCATCCTGGTGTCGGTCGCCCTGCTGGCGCCACCGGCTTTCTGCATGGGCATGATGTTCCCGCTTGGCCTCGGCATCTGGCGGCGGCATGAAGGGCTGTTGCCGTTCTTCTGGAGCACCAACGGCATCACCTCGATGCTCGCCTCCGTGCTCGGCATGGCGCTGTCGATCCAGTTCGGCATCACCACGACATTCGCAATCGGCGTCGGCTGTTATGTGGTGTGCGCGATCATGATCGTCGGCAACCGTCTGAGCGATTCGATCGCCGAGCCCGCCCTCAAGCCGGCCGTCCGGCAGCCGGGTCTGGTGGCGCAGGACGAGGCCGCGTCGTAGCCGGCCGCAATTGGCTCAATTGGCGCTGCCGATCAGGCTTTCCAACAGGCGCTTGAGCTCGGTGGTCGACTTGTCGCCATAGCTCTCGACGATGTGCTCCTCCTGGCTCACCGCCAGCGAGTTCAGCCGACGGCACAGCGCCTTGCCGCGGTCGGAGACGAACATCAGCACCTTGCGGCGATCCTTCGGGTCCTGCACGCGATAGACCAGCGCGTCCGACACCATGCGGTCGATCATCTTGGTCAGCGTCGGATGGTTGAGCAGCACGGCATCGGCAAGCTCGCCCATCGAGTGGCCGTTGCCGTCGGACAGCACCTTGAGGATGCGCCACTGCTCGACCGGCACGCCTTCCTTGGCCAGCCGCGTCTCCAACTGCCGGTTGATCTCCCGGTTGGCTTGCGCGAGCAGGTAGGTGAGGTGTTCGGTGATCGGGGAATTTTCTTTCGGCGGTTTAGCCACGGCGTGAGACCTGGTTCCTGACCCGGTGAATGAATGTCCGGCAACGCATGCCGTTTCTATATGCACTTCAATTGTTGAATATTCAATATTTTCCCCTAGGATATTCCCCCAACCAAAGGGCGGATGCCGCGACCGCCCGCTGGCTGCGTTGCGTACTGCTTCCCAGACAGGAGTTGGCGTGCTCTCGACGGTCTCTTTCCAGGCGCTTGGCGGCTTGCCCGTCCCGCCGCCGCACCTGTTTCGAACTCCGTCGTCCTGCGCGGCCGATGTCGCTTTGACCGTCAAGCCGGGCTCCTCGCGCCGTGGCGGCACCGACAGCAAGCTTCGGATCGGCAATTTCATCACCTTTTCCGGCGCGCCCGGGATCTGGGGGCCGATCTCGGCCAACAGCGTCATGCTCGCGGTCGCCGAGATCAACCGGCGCGGCGGCATCCGCGGCCGCGAGGTCGAATTGTCGATGTACGACGCCGGCGGGCCGATCGAGGACGTCGTGCACCGCGCCGAGCAGGCGATCGCCTTCGACGAGATCGACGTGATCATGGGCTCGCATATCTCGGCGGTCCGCCTTGCGCTGCGCAAGGTCACGGCGGGCCGCATCCCCTATGTCTACACGCCGGTCTATGAGGGCGGCGAGCGGACACCCGGCGTGATGGCGATCGGCGAGACGCCGCGCGCCGAAAGCCGGCCGGCGATCCATTGGCTCACCGAGGTCAAGAAGGCGCGGCGCTGGTACCTGATCGGCAGCGACTATGTCTGGCCCTGGCAATCGCACCGCGCGGTGAAGCGATACATCAAGGAAGCCGGCGGCCAGGTGGTCGGCGAGGAATTCGTCCCGCTCGGCGAGGACGATCACGAGCCGCATCTCGCGCGGATTCGCGCCGCCAAGCCCGATGTCGTGCTGATCACGCTGATCGGGACCGACAGCATCACCTTCAACCGCGCGTTCGCCGAGGCTGGCCTTGCCGCCACCACGCTGCGCTATGCGGGCGCGATGGACGAGACTGTGCTGCTCGGCATCGGGCCGGACGCGACCGAGAACCTGTTCTGCGCCTCCGGCTATTTCGGTTGCGTCGATTCCCGCGCCAATGACGACTTCCGGACCAGCTACCGCGCGATGTTCGGGGCGCATGCGCCGCCGATCGGCTCGGTCGGGCAGTCCAATTATGAGGGGATGCGGTTCCTCGAGGCGGCGGCCAACCGGGCCCGGTCGCTGTCGACGGGCCCCTTGTCCGCCGCAGCGCACAACCTGGTCTACAGCGGCGCCCGCGGCACCGTCACCATTCGGGACGGCCGCGCCGAAATGCCGATCTATCTTGCCGAGGCCGACGGTCTCGACTTCAATGTGATCAAGACGATCTAGCGTGGCACCGTCGCCCGCGAGGGCGATGCCGCACTCGCCGTGCGGCGTGCCGTTACCAGACAGGAGCAGGTGTGCATTTGACGCCCAACGTCATGGCCGGCGGCCTCCCGTTCCCGCCATCCCTGCTGTTCAGGAACCTGGCGTCGGCGGCGTCGGATCGCGTGCTTGCGCCGATGGATCGCAGCGGCTTCGGTCCGCGCGGTGCACGCAACCGGCTGCGGGTCGCCGGCTTCGTCTGCTGCACGGGCTCGCCGGGGATGTGGGGCCCCGCTGCGACCTCGACCGCGCAACTCGCGGTGGCGGACATCAACCGACGCGGCGGCATCCTCGGCCGCGAGATCGAGTTCTCGGTCTATGACGCCGGCGGGCCGATCGAGGACGTGCGCGACCGCGCCGAGCAGGCGATCGCGTCCGACGACGTCGATCTCATCATGGGCATGCACACCAGCGCGGTGCGCGTCGCGCTGCGCGACCTGATCACCCGCAGCCGTATCCCCTACATCTACTCGCCAGTGTACGAGGGCGGCGAGCGGACGCCGGGCGTCATCGCGATCGGCGAGACGCCACGCTGGCAGAGCCGGCCGTCGATCCACTGGCTGGCGGAGGAGAAGCGGGCCGGGCGCTGGTACCTGATCGGCAGCGACTATGTCTGGCCATGGCAGTCGCACCGCGCGGTCAAGCGCTACATCAAGGAGACCGGCGGCCTGGTCGTCGGCGAGGAGTTCGTGCCGGTTGGCGAGGACAATCACGCGGCGCAGCTGGAGCGAATCCGTGCGGCGAAGCCCGATGTCGTGCTGATCTCGCTGATCGGCACCGACGGCGTGACCTTCAACCGCGCCTTCGCCGAGGCCGGGCTCGCCGCCACCACGCTGCGCTTCGCCACCTGTTTCGACGAAACCGCGCTGCTCGGCATCGGCGCCGACAACACCGAGAATCTGTTCTGCGCGTCCGGCTATTTCCCGAGCGTCGGCTCGCGCGCCGGCGACGAATTCAGGGACCGCTATCGCGCGATGTTCGGGACGTTTGCCCCGCCCGTCGGATCGTGCGGCGAATCCGCCTATGAAGGCTTCTGCCTGCTGGAGGCTGCCGCCAACCGCGCCGGCACGCTTGACACGCGGCCGCTGCTCGCGGCGACCGACAATCTGGTCTATCGCGGTCCGCGCGGTCCGGTTACGGTTCGCAACGGCCATGCCAGGATGCCGATGTATCTTGCCGAAGCCGACGGTCTCGACTTCAGGGTGATCAAGGCGATCTGAGACTTTCTTCACCTCCCCCGCAAGCGGGAGAGGGAGCTTTGCGAAATAATACTTGAAAAGGAAAATATTTCCGTTTTCAATACGGCAACGGGGTGAGCGGTTCGCGCGGGGCAACGCGCAGCTCGCTGACCTGCGTCGAGGGATCAATCCCAGAGATCAAAAACTTCAGGAGAGCGCCGTGACCGTCGTCCTTCCCACGCCAACGCAACTTCGTGCCGTCGCCGAGCAGTGTGGCCTGTCCCTCACCGATGAGGATGTGGCCTCCTTCCGTGGCCTGATGCAGGGCTCGATCGACGCATACAATCTCGTCGCCCAGATGCCGGACGAGCTGCCCGAAGTGAAATATCCGCGCACGCCAGGCTACCGGCCGGCGCCGGAGGACAACAAGCACAATGCCTGGTACCGCAAGTCGACGGTTAAGGGCGCCGCCTCCGGCAAGCTCAAGGGCAAGACGGTGGCGCTGAAGGACAACATCATGCTGGCCGGCGTGCCGATGACCAACGGCTCGTCGACGCTGGAAGGCTACGTCCCCGACTTCGACGCCACCATCGTCACCCGCATGCTGGATGCCGGCGCCGAGATCAAAGGCAAGGTGCATTGCGAGCACTTCTGCCTGTCCGGCGGCAGTCACACCAACTCCTACGGCGCGGTGCACAATCCGCACAAGATGGGCTATTCGGCCGGCGGCTCGTCGTCGGGCTCGGGCGTGGTGGTGGCGCTCGGCGAGGTCGACATGGCGATCGGCGGCGACCAGGGCGGCTCGATCCGGATGCCGTCCTCGTTCTGCGGCACCTACGGCATGAAGCCGACCTGGGGCCTCGTGCCCTACACCGGCATCATGCCGATCGAGATCTATGTCGATCACACCGGCCCGATGACCGCGAGCGTGGAAGACAATGCGCTGCTGCTGGAAGTGCTGGCCGGCGACGACGGCTATGATCCGCGCATCAAGGCGCCGAAGGTCGAGGACTACACCAAGGCGCTCGGCAAAGGCGTCAAGGGCATGAAGATCGGCATCCTCAAGGAAGGCTTCGAGCAGCCGACCGCGGAAGCCGCAGTGAACGAGAGCGTGCGCGAGGCAGCCAAGCGCTTCAAGGATCTCGGCGCCAGCGTCGAGACCGTGTCGATCCCAATGCACATGGCCGGCGGCGCGATCTGGACCCCGATCGGCACCGAAGGCCTGACCCAGACCATGATGTACGGCGACGGCTACGGCCTCAGCCGCGGCGACCTCTACTCCACCTCGCTGATGGATTTCCATCGCGGCTGGCGCCGGCAGGCGGATTCGCTGTCCGAGACCACCAAACTGTTCATGATGCTCGGCACCTACATCAACAACAATTTCGGTCCGCGCTTCTACGGCAAGGCGCTCAACATCTCGCGCCGGCTGACCGCGGCCTATGACAAGGCCTTCAAGGACTACGATCTGCTGCTGCTTCCGACCACGCCGATGAAGGCGACGAAGTTGCCCGAGGCCAATGCCAGCCGCGAGGAGTATGTCGCCCGCGCGCTGGAGATGATCTCCAACACCGCGCCGTTCGACATCACCCATCACCCGGCGATGTCGCTGCCCTGCGGCATGGTCGACGGGCTGCCGGTCGGGCTGATGCTGGTCGGCCGGATGTTTGAGGAGAGCACCATCTATCGCGCCGCGCATGCCTTCGAGCAGGCCGGCGACTGGAAGAAGATGTGAGGCGCCGCTTGTCGCAGACGCATACGGTACGGATCGGACACCATGGCTAGCATCTTCGCCGCGGTGTTCGAGATCGTGAGCTTCGGCGCCATCATCGTGCTGGTGGTGCTCGGGCTCGGCATCATCGCCAGTATGATGGGTATCTTCAACTTCGCGCAGGGCGAATTCGTCCTGCTCGGAGCCTACGTCACCTACCTGGCCTACGCCCACGGCGCGCCGGTGTGGGCCGGCATGGTCGCCGCACCCTTCGTGGTGGGTGCGTTCGGCTTCGTGCTGGAGGCGCTGATCATCCGGCGCTTCTACGCCGCGCCGATCGTGGCGATGCTCGGCACCTATGCGCTCGGCCTGATCATCCGCGAAAGCGTGCGCGGCCTGATCGGCGGGTTCTATCTCACGGTGCCGGAGCCGATCGGCGGTTCGATCGACCTCGGCTCGGTCCACATCTCGGCCTGGCGCTTCACCATCATCGTAATCACGCTGCTGGTGATGGGCGGCTGCTATCTGCTGCTGGCGCGCACCTCGTTCGGACTGCGGGTCCGCGCCACGCTGGAGAACCCGGCGCTGGCGCGCGCCTCGGGTATCTCGACGCCTCTGATCTACGGCGCGACCTTTGCGTTCGGCGCGGCGCTGGCCGGGCTTGCCGGCGCGCTGATCGTGCCGGTGTTCAGCCTGTTCGCCGATCTCGGCATCCGCTTCCTGATCCAGGGCTTCGTCGCCGTGATGGTTGGCGGGGTCGGCTCCTTCATCGGTCCGGTCGCCGGTGCCGGCGTGATCGGCACGCTCAGCGCGGCGCTGCCATGGGTCATGTCGCCCGTCGTCGCCGACGTGCTCGTGTTCGTACTCGCCATCGCCTTCATCAAATTCCGGCCGCAAGGCCTCATTGCTGGAAAAGGGGTCTAATCACCATGTCGATTGAACGCATGAATCTGACGCGCCGCCGCTTCATGAGCAATTTCGCCTTCGCGACCGGGGCGCTCGCGACCGGGGTCGGAAGCTGGGTGGTGAGGCCCGACTGGGCCAATGCCGCGGAAGGCCCGATCAAGGTCGGCATCGCGACCGATTTGACCGGCCCGATCGCTTATGCCGGCAATGCCGACGCCAACGTCGCCAAGATGGTGATCAAGGAGATCAACGCCGGCGGCGGCCTGCTCGGCCGGCCGCTCGAGCTCTACATCGAGGACACCGCCTCGAACGAATCGGTTGCGGTCGGCAATGTCCGCAAGCTGATCCAGCGCGACAAGGTCGACATGGTGCTGGGCGGCATCACCTCCTCGATGCGCAACGCGATCAAGGATCCGATCGTGGCGCGCGGCAAGACGCTCTACATCTATCCGCAGCTCTACGAGGGCAAGGAGTGCACGCCCTATCTGTTCTGCACCGGCCCGACGCCGGCGCAGCAATGTGATACCTTCATTCCCTGGCTGATCAAGAACGGCGGCAAGAAGTTCGCGCTGCCGAGCGCCAACTATGTCTGGCCGCATACGCTCAACGTCTATGCCCGCAAGGTGATCGAGGACAATGGCGGCGAGGTCGTGTTCGAGGAGTATTACCCGCTCGACCAGGTCGACTTCTCATCGACCGTCAACCGCATCATCTCCAACAAGGTCGACGTGGTCTTCAACACGGTCATCCCGCCCGGCGTCGGTCCGTTCTTCAAGCAGCTTTATGAAGCGGGCTTCCTCAAGAACGGCGGCCGGCTCGCCTGCGTCTACTATGACGAGAACACCCTCAACATCAATCAGGCCAACGAGATCGAGGGTCTTGCGAGCTGTCTCGACTATTTCAAGGTGCTGACCAAGGAGAGCCCGTTCGATGCCAAGCTCCAAGCGGCGTATGAAAAGGATTTCCCCGGCAACTTCCTGTTCGCGGCCGGCAGCGCCGCCACCGGAACCTATCGCGGCCTCAAGCTGTGGGAGGCCGCGGTCAAGGAAGCCGGCAAGGTCGACCGTGAGTCGGTCGCGGCCGCGCTCGACCATGCCAAGATCGCCGAAGGGCCCGGCGGACCGGCCGAAATGGTTCCGGGCAAACGTCACTGCAAGATGAAGATGTACACCGCTGTTGCCAAAGGCGGGAACTATGAGATCGTGGCGCGTAGCGACGGTCTTGTTGATCCCAAGGAATGCTGAGCGATCGATGAGTGGAGCAAGAGAGGCCGTCGCACGCATCAGCGAGGATGTCGTGACGCGTGAAGGTACACCGGCCGCAAGCGCGCCGGCGGGACGGGCATCGGCAGGATGGAAGGTCCTGCCGATCGTGGAAGGACTGGTGCTCTTGATCGCGCTGGTCCTGCCATGGGTTCTGCAGGACTATCTGACGGTGTTCGCCACCCGCGTGGTGATCCTCGCGCTGTTTGCGCTGTCGTTCGACCTGGTGTGGGGCTATGCCGGCATCATGAGCTTCGGCCAGGCGCTGTTCTTCGGCGCGGCCGGCTACGGCGTGGCGCTGATGGCGCGCGACCTCAACGTCACCTCGATCCTGCTGATCCTGCCCGCAGGCGCCTTGATCGGCCTCACCGCGTCGCTGCTGCTCGGCGGCTTCCTGCTGCTCGGGCGCTATCCCTCGAGCGTGATCTTCGTCTCGCTCGGCACCCTCACGGGTTCCTATGCCGCGGATCGGCTGGCGCGCGGCTGGTACTATCTCGGTGGCCAGAACGGCATCCCGTCGATCCCGCCGCTCACGCTCGGCAGCTACGAGTTCGAGGAAGGGCCGGTTTATTATTACATGGTGCTCGGCATCCTGGTGGTGGTCTACCTGCTGTGCCGCTTCCTGGTCCGCTCACAATTCGGCCTTGCGCTTGCGGGCCTGCGCGAGAACGAGCAGCGGATCGCCTTCTTCGGCTACAAAGCGCAGCATCTGAAGGCGATCATCTTCGCGATCGGCGGCACCATCGCCGGCCTCGCCGGCAGCCTCTATGCTTTCCACGAAGGTTTCGTCTGGCCCAACATGCTGGGCGTCGTGTTCTCGACCCAGGTCGTGCTCTACGTTCTGTTCGGTGGCTCCGGCACCCTGATCGGCGCCGTGATCGGCACCGTGATCATCGAGGGCGTCTCGTTCTGGCTGTCGGACAATTACCGCGATATCTGGCCGATCATCCTCGGCGTGCTGCTGCTGCTCGTGATCATGTTCCGCCCGCTCGGGCTGATCTCCTTCGTGCTCGGTGAACGCGAGCGCGTCGGCAGTTTCGGCAAGGCGCCAAAAAAGGAGTCCGGCAATGCCGCTCCTTGAGGCCTCTGGGATCAGCAAGGTGTTCGGCAAGCTCACCGCGCTCGACGGTGCGGCGCTGACCGTCGGCGAGAACGAATTTCACGGCCTGATCGGCCCCAACGGCTCGGGCAAGAGCACGCTGATGAAATGCGTCGCCGGCGCCGAGGTCCCGACCACGGGCAAGGTCTCCTTCATCAACAGCGACATCACCGCATTCACGCCGACCGAGCGCGCCCGCGCCGGCATGAGCCTGAAATTCCAGATCACCTCGGTGCTGCCGACGCTGACGCTGTATGACAACATCCTGCTGGCGCTGCAGGCGCAGTGCTCGCTGTTCGATCTGGTGCTGTCGCGCACCCGCCGGAAGCTGCACGATCAAGTGATGACGATGCTGACCCAGTTCCGTCTCGCCGATCGGGCGCATGATGCCGCGGCCGCGCTGTCGCACGGCCAGCAGCAATGGCTCGAGATCGCGATGGCGCTGGCCGGCAAGCCGCGGCTGCTGCTGCTGGATGAGCCGACCGGCGGCATGAGCCTCGAGGAACGCCGCGTCACCGGCGAATTGTTGCAGCCGATCAAGCAGCATTGCTCGCTGGTCATCGTCGAGCACGATCTCGATTTCATCCGCGACATCTGCGACCGCCTCACCGTGCTCGACCAGGGCAAGGTGCTGGCGTCGGGGACGGTCGCGGAAATCCAGGCCAACAAGAGCGTCCAGGAGATTTATCTTCGCCGTGCCTGAGCAAACCTTCCTCGATATCAAGCATCTCGATGCCGGTTATGGCCGCAGCCAGGTCCTGTTCGATGTCAACATCGGCATTCCCTGGCGCGGCGGCGTCGCCGTGCTCGGCCGCAATGGCGCCGGCAAGACCACGCTGATGAAAACCATCGTCGGCGAGCTCGCAAGCTCGCAAGGCGAATTGTTCTTCGACGGTCGCGACATCACCCGTCGACGCACCGAGGAGCGGGTGCGCTCCGGCATCGGCTATGTGCCGCAGGAGCATTCGGTGTTCGCCCGCCTGTCGGTGCGCGACAATCTCGCGGTCGGCTCGCTGTCCAACTCCGATGCCGGCGCGGTCGATCGCGTGCTGGAGATCTTCCCGAAACTCGGCCAGCGCCTCGACCAGCCGGCCGGCACGCTGTCCGGCGGCGAGCGCAAGATGCTGGCGATCGGCCGCGCCATGCTCGGCAATCCGAAGCTGCTGCTGCTGGACGAGCCGACCGAAGGGGTCTGGATCGGCGTGATCGAGGAGATCACCGAGCGGCTGATCGAGCTTGCCAAGAGCATCTCGGTCGTGATCGTCGAGCAGCATCTCGACCTCGCGCTGCGCGTCGCCGACTACGCCTATGTGCTGGATCGGGGCCGTGTCGCATTGCAGGGCGAGGCGGGGAAGGTGCGGAGCGATCCGGAATTGCTGCGGTACCTCGCGCCATAGAATCCCGGGTTCCCGCAGGAACGAAGCGCTCCTCCTGCCGTTAGGCCGCGGGAGGAATTCACCGATGCGTTATTTGTCGATCGCAGCCCTTTTTGCCGTCGCCGTGATGAACAGCGGGGCCGCACTGGCCCAGCACGCCGGCACCAAGTCGGAACAATCCGCGTGCTCGCGCGATGCCCAGCGTTTCTGCCGCAAGGATCTCGGCAATGACGGCGCCGTGCAGAACTGTCTTCAGACCAATCGCCAGAGTTTGAGCCGAAGCTGCAAGAAGGTCTTTGAGAGCCACGGCATGTAGCCGTCGCCGGCCGCAGCGTTTGCTGTTGGATCGGTGCCGCCGACCATTGAGCACCGCATTCCCGCGGTGGATTTGCGCTCGCTTTCGAAATCGCTCGTCTGCCGGCAGCTTATCGCTCGTTGCCGACGAGCAATCGCCACGCACCCTCAAACAAAGCCAAGAGGATGAACAGCGTCGACGAGCTCAGTAGAACGCCCGTCGCGAGGTGGTGATACGGTGCACCTTCAGTGAGCAGGAACCCGATCAGCGATGCGCCGATCAGGCTCATCCAACCGGCCAGCGCGCGCCATGACTTGCGGATCAGGCCGGACATTTCGTCCGTCATTGTAGACCTCTCCGGGCTGGACCGGACGGGTTGTCGCTGCTTGGTCGTTTGTATCCAACCCGTCCTGAATCACGTGCGCCCTATCCTGCGCCGCACAGAACCATCATCCCGGGACACTGGTGCGGATGACGGCCGGATTGCCGGCCGGCAGGTGCTCGAGATGGTTCAATGCTGCCTTGAGCTGGGTGTCCCGGTCTGTCCCGATCAACTGCTCCTTGATGGGTGGTGAAGCTGCTTCGGAAGGTGCGCTCTTGGTGTCCGGCGCGGCGCCGGGATTCGGCAGCATCCCGGGATTGGCGAACGCGCCGTGGAGCTGGGCTTCGCGCCAAACCAGGGCGTTCGCAACTTGTTCGTCCTTGGCCGCCTTGACGATGACGTCGGGTGTGATTCCGTCGCCCTGAATCGAGCGGCCCGAGGGTGTGTAGTAGAGGGCGCTGGTCAGTCGCAAGGCACCATGATCCTTGATCGGGATGATGGTCTGGACGGATCCCTTGCCGAAGCTCTGCGTCCCCATCACGGTGGCGCGATGACGATCCTGCAATGCGCCCGCGACGATTTCGGACGCCGATGCGGAGGCGCCATTGACGAGAACGACCATCGGAGTGTCCGGCAGCAAGGCACCTGTTGCAGGAGCGGTGAACGATTGATCGTCGTTGCCGTTGCGTCCGCGGATCGAGACGACGGTGCCGCCGTTGAGGAAATCGCTGGACACATCAACCGCTGCGGAGAGCAGGCCGCCGGGATCGTTTCTCAGGTCGAGGACGAGGCCGGCCAACTTGCCGCCCGCTTCGCGCTTCAGCGTCGAGATGGCCTGCTGCAGTTCGGTCGGTGTCTGCTCGCCGAATTCGCTGACCCGCAGATAGCCGATGCCGTTGGCCTCGAGCCTGGATTTGACGCTGTGGACTTCGATGACTTGCCGGGTGAGGGGCACCTCGAAGCGCGGCTGGTCGCCGCGCTGGAGCGTCAATCTCACGACCGTTCCTGGCTGTCCGCGAATTTTCCTGATCACCTCCATCAGGTCCACGCCGCGTGTGCTTTGACCGTCGACCGAAACGATCGCGTCGCCCGGCTGCAAGCCGGCACCGGCACCCGGCGTATCGTCGATCGGCGAAAGAACGGTCGGCAACCCGTCGTGCTCCATGATCTTGAGGCCGACGCCGCCGAACTTTCCGCTCATGTCCTCTCGGGACTCGCGGAATTCCGGTTCGGTCATGTAGGAGGAGTGGGGGTCGAGACGCGACAGCATTCCCTTCAACGCCGCGTCGGTGAGCTGGCCCGAGTCGACCGGATGCACGTAATCCTGCTGCACGAGCTGCATCACACCCGCGAGAAGCGCGAGGTCGGCCCTGGAGGGGCCGGCGGCGATGTCTGACGCAAGTGCCAGGCCGGCGAGGGCGGTCGATGCTGCACAGACGATTCCGATCGTGCGCCAATGGGATATCTTCATTGCTTGCCCGTGCGGTGAGTGGTTGAACGCATAAGCGCGCCGCGCTGGCCGCGGCGGCGTACCTGATATCGAGCCCCGCCGTCGCGCCTGGAGAACACGCGACGGCAGGCCAGTGTCATGCCTACCCGATCGGCATGGCGACGAAGTGGGTGTTGTCCGACGTCTTCACGTGCATCAGGACGTCATGCTTGCCTTCGGACTTCGCATCCGAGAGCGCGTTGCGCAGGTCCGCCGCAGAGCTGACGCTCTTGCCGGCCACGTCGAGGATGACGTCGCCGGACTGCAGTCCGTGCTCGGCGGCCGGACCATCCGGCTCAATCGCCGTGACCACGACACCCTTGTTGCCGGCGCCGCCGACATCGCCTGCCGGGGCAACCGACAGACCGAGGTGAGGAATGCCCTTTGAGCCTTGCTCGGACTCGTCGGCTCGGGCCACTTTCCTTGTCTCGTTCGGCATCTTGGCGAGCGTCACCGTGAAGGTCTTCGTCTCACCCTTGCGAAGGATGTCTAGCTTCGCCGAGCTGCCCGGCGCCATCCCTGAAATCTCTCGCGCGAGTGTGCCCGAGTCCTTGATCGCGTTGCCGTTGACCGACGTGATGACGTCGCCCGGCCGGATGCCGGCCTGCGCCGCCGGCGTGTCCGCCTGGGCCTCGTCGACGAGTGCACCCCGGGGCTGCTTCAGGCCGAGGCTTTCGGCGATGCCGCTCGTGACCGGCTGCACCTGTACGCCGAGCCAGCCGCGCGTCACCGTGCCGTGTTCCTTGAGCTGCGCAACGATCATCTTCACGGTCGTTGCCGGCACGTCGAAGCCGATGCCGACTGAGCCGCCGGACGGCGAATAGATCGCGGTATTGACGCCGATGACGTTGCCATTGGTGTCGAACGTCGGCCCTCCCGAGTTGCCTTTGTTGATCGGCGCGTCGATCTGGATGTAGTTGTCGTAGGGTCCGGAACCGATATCGCGTCCTTCAGCCGAGATGATGCCGGCCGTCACGGTGCCGCCGAGGCCGTAGGGATTGCCGACCGCCACGACCCAGTCGCCGACGCGCGGAACCTGATTTTCGAGATTGGCAAAGCTGAAGTCCGTCTTGCCATCGACCTTGATGAGCGCGAGATCCGTTTTCGGATCGGTGCCGATCACCTTGGCGGTATAGATGGTGCCGTCATCCGTCGTGACCTGCACGGACTTGGCGTGATCGACGACGTGATTGTTGGTCACGGCATAGCCGTCGGCGGAGATGAAGAAGCCGGAACCGACGCCGGTGATGACCTGATGGCGCTGCAGCTTGCCGCCCTGCATGCCGTCGCCGAACTGGCGGAAGAACTTTTCGAAAGGCGTACCTTGCAAGGATGGCGGCAGGTTCTCTGATTCCGGACCGGATGCGTTGGCATTGCTTTCTTCGTCGAGCTTCACGCGTACTGAAATGACGGCCGGCTTGACCTTCGCGACCAGGTCGGCGAAGCCTGCGGGGCCTTGCGTCTGAGACGTCGGAGCCGCGGCGAACGCTTGCTCGACAAACTGGAAATGTCCAAGCGGCCCTGCGAGGGCGATGGTCGCACCGATCATCGCAACGGAGCCGAGCATTGCGACGCGCCGGGCCGACAGGGGCCTGCGCTGTTGAGTGTTGTTGTCCTTTGGCATGATGTTTCTCCTGAAATTGGCCGCCCCATACCGATGCTGAAAACCTATCGCTGCAGCATTACGGGCGCCTGTCCGAGGCATTAATTCGAGGGATAGGTAGCTAAATTCGCGGTAACGCTCGGCGGACATGCCAATGCACTTGCGGACCGCGCCAACAGGCGTGGCCCGCAAAGACGAGCAGACAGCGTCGCGGCACAGGCGACCACGCTCCGATCTGATGGTCGCGCTTGCGCGGAACTAAGTTGTGCCGATGCGTTCGACGAGATGAGCGCGTGAAGGCGACGGCTCAAACCGGTCCGCGAAATACTGCGTTTCGTGGACCACCTGTCCGTCGCGGAATTCCATGATGCTCACCGTGTAGGAAGGAACGCCGTCGTAGGTCAGCACGAATTCGGTGATCCAGAGATCGCTGCCGCCGATCATGCGCCGGACCGTGAAGCGTTTCTTGTTCGGCTGAACCGTGCGGCTCTCCTGGATGTTGCGCCGACCCCGGATCCGCTCACCCGATTGCGGATAGTCAAGCACGGCATCCGTGGCGTAGATCTCGTGCTCGCGCTCGAAATCGCTCGCGTCCGAAGCTTCCCATTGGCGCTCCAGCGCCGTGCGTACGGTGTGATCGTCCATCGCAACCTCCCGGCTTTGCCCGCACGCAGCATCTCACGACCATCCAGGCGCAGTTGGCAAGGGTTCGTATCAGTCCCCGGTGCGCAATTGCGCGTCGGGCAACGACGAAGGGAAGCGGCGGGGCCCATACATCCGAGTTGCCTGTCGGGTCATTTTGTCGGGCACCGTCGCGTATGGCGTGCTACAGCTTCGGGATCAACAGGGGCATCGCATGACATCGACGGTCGACCTCGCGAAATTGCAGATTGATGACTTCAAGCCGCATCAGGACACGGAGTTCGAGATGCAGGCGGCGGATCGCGTCGTGGTGCTGAGGCTCGCCAAGGTCGAGCCCGCCGGAAACAGCGGTCGGCCGGGCGGCGCGTTCTCGCTGCTGTTTGCCGGACCGAAGGGCGCGTGGTTGCCGCAGGCGATCTATCCGGTGCGGCATCCGGCATTGGGCGTGATCGAGATATTCCTGGTGCCGATCGGGCCGCTCGCTGACGGCAACGGCTATCAGGCGATCTTCACCTGATGCTGTGAAGCCTGCTTTTCACGAGCCTGTCCTTCACAAGCTCCCGCCGCGCGCCAACGCATCAAATCGTAGACGCCCTTGTCTTCCTCGGTGACGAAGCCGAGCCGCCGATAAAGCCGCATCGCCGGGTTGAGCTTCTCGATATGGATCGAAACGTCCTTGCCGACCGCCATTGCCTCGTCGATCGCATCGCGCAGCAGCGCCTCGCCATAGCCCCTGCCACGATGCGCCGGCATGAAGGCGATGTCGATGATGCGGTGCTGGGTCGGCCAGCGCTCGATGTAGAACCGGCCGATGTCCTCGCCGCCATGCGTGATCACCAGCCAGTCGGCGTTCGGATAATAGCGCTGGTAGTGCGCGTGCTGGGCCTGGAATTGCTGGTCGAGAAAGGCAGCCTTGTCTGCCTCGCTCCATGGCACCGGCGCCAGCTCTTCGGCACGCGTCGCCGCGTAAAGCCGGCCGAGGAACGGCAGATCGGTCTCCGACAGGCGACGAAAGCGGCAGCCCGACAGGGCTGCGCGCGCCCAGTCAAAAGCGGGCGCTGCGGACGCCGCCGCGGGCGTGTCGGCACCGAAACTCACCTCAGCTCCGCGGCGGATAGACGCCTTGCAGCGCAATGCAGAAATTCAAGGTGAGATAAGGCTGCATGTTGTTATGCGGCAGGCTGTTGCCGGAGAGGCCGATTTCCAGCGGTGACATCGCGACCAGGGTTGCGGTGCTCGTATAGGCATTTCCCTGGGCGGACTTCGCGAGCGCATTGTTGGTGGGCACATCGGACGTGCCCGAGAAGTTCGCCGCAACGCTTTCGACGGGATGTGGATGGGATGGGATTTCGCTCTGCAGCAGGGTGACTGTCTCCTCGCCGCCGGTCTCTCCGAGATCGTGGAGCGAGAGGCCCGGACCCTGCCCCGGATGCATCGGCGCGCGTCCCTGCATGTTGGGCAGGGCGAAATTGCTCTTGCCGTCGCCGCCATAGGTGGTGCCCAGCAGCGAGAACAGCGCGGTGTTCTGAGAGAGCGGCAGAATCTGTCCGTTGCAGAATGCCCAGCCCTTGGGTGCGAAGTTGAAACCGAAAATACGGATCTCGGCCACAAACGGATCCATGATGCGCTCCTAGGTCTGGCTCGGGTATATGCCGAACAGCGAAATGATGAAGTCGACGCACAGATAGGGCTGGAAATTGTCGTGCGGCTGACTGCCCCCCGTGTTGGCGAGGAATTGCCCCGACATCTGCACGCCGGGCGTGGAGCTGAGAAATGCCTTGATCTGAGGCGACCGGCCGATGACGTTGCCCGCGGGGTTTGGTGAATTGGCCACGTCGGTCGAACCCATGAAGCTGTGGCTGTGCGACGGGATCTGGCTGACCGTCAAGGTCACGTTCTCGACGCCGCCGCTCGCGGCGATCGGAAAGCCCGGCCCGATGTGGATCGGAACGCGTCCGCGCAGATCCGGTAGCTGGAATGTCGACTGCCCGTCGCCGCCATAGGTCGTGCCGATCAGATTGAAGAGCGTGTCATAGTTCGAGATCGGCAGGAGCGAGCCGTCGCAGAACATCCAACCGGCCGGCGCGAAATTGCCGGCGAACAAGCGAATCTCGCCCACATATGGCTGTGCCATCGGCGTCTCCTCAGGTCTGCGACGGGAAAATGCCCTGCAGGGCGATGCTGAAATTGATGGTCAGGAACGGCTGCATGTTGGGATGCGCCTGACTGCCGCCGACATTGCCGACGGTCGCCGGATTCAGTGCGGTCAGGTGCGCCGCCGGGCTGTAGAGCAGGTTCGGCGAGCTGTTGCCCAACAGGTTGGCCGCCGGCACCGGATCTCCGGCGTTGGCGCTGGATCCGCTCGCCTGATGGGTGTGCTGCGCCATTTCACCGAGCGTCAGTGTGTGAGTCTGCTCGCCTGCCTTTTCGCCAAGCGTGTGACTCCCCATGTGAATCGGGACGCGGCCTTGCAGATCGGGCAGCCCGAAATTGATGCGCCCATCGCCGCCGAACGTCGTCCCCAGCAGCGAGAACAGCGCCTGATTCTGATTGATCGGGAGCAGCTGGCCGTTGCAGAAGGCCCAGCCCTTGGGCGGAAAGTTGAACGACATCATGCGGATTTCGGCGATGAATGGTTCAGCCATGGATCCTCCGCCAATACGTCTTAAGATTGTAAGGAATTCGAGATAATAACGCTGTGCAGCGAACTTCTGCACGATAACGTGTTTTCGGATAAGTGCAACCTCAACGATTGTCGATCATTTGTAATTTTTTCTTTCGATTGCAGCGTAGGCCGTCGGCGCAGCGTGCGCGATGGAAGCGTTTGCTGCGGGACCGCGTGTCGGTGGGCATGAACCAGCGCGCCTCGGGCAGCGATTGAAGCGCTTCCGCCAAAGCGGCGCCGCCCGGACTCGATCAAGCGAAAAGCGCAGCGCCTGCCGAATCGGTTCGGCAGGCGCTGGTGTCGTCGACAGTCTGCCTCGGTCAGATGACCAAGTCGTGATGGGACAGCGAGTGATTGTCGGTCGGCGTGCCGCCCATCGCGGCGAACACCGTCTCGTGGCCCACCCACCACGGGGCAGCGGCACCGGAATGCTCGCTGAACAGATCGGACAGGGGCTGGGGATTCGTGCCCAGGTCCGTATGGCTTGTGTCGGTGTGCGACGTTTGCGTGAACGCCGAGAAGTCGAAGCTGTCGCGGCCGATCAACGATGTGCTGGTCGAGGACGTGTTGTCCTGCGTCGGGATGGCGAGCCCCGCTGCCGCATTGGCTTGGGCGGCCTCGGCATTGGTCGGCAGCTGGCGCTCGCCGGTCTCCAGGAAGGCATACATCAGGCTGCCCTGATCGGCCGGCGCAAACAGGTCCTGGAGGCCGAGCTGCTCGCCCATCTCGTGCATGAGGGTGGTGAGCAGGTCCATGTGGCCGGCCGCCGCCGTGGTCGGATCCGTCACGAGGCTGGTTGCCGACACGGCGTGCGCGAATTCTGAATTGCTCGACGGGGTCGGATCGACAAACCAGCCTCGTCCATCGGCATTGACGTCGATGGTGACATGGCCCGGCGTCGACTGGCCGAGCCAGCCGGACGTGATGTCGGCGACGTCATAGGTGACGTGCTGGAGCAGGGCAATCTTGTCGGACGAAAGTCCGGCAGCGGCCCAGTTCGCGATCGCGGCAGCGACGGCCTTGTTGAGCTCCGCCTGGGTCAGGTTCATCTCGCCGGTGCTGCCGCTCGCGCTCGCCACGCCGCCACTTGCGGAGAACAGCGCGTTGGCATTGGACGGCAGGATGGTGTGGCCGCCATTATGGGTGCCGGGAATCGCTGCGGACGCCGGCGAGTTGAGCTCGAGCGTGGAGTTCTGCGGCGTGTTGTTGTTGGCGTTCCAGGTGGCGTTGGTGCTGCCGGCGAAGTTCTCAAGGTACAGATGTGATCCGGCGCCGCCGCTGTTCTCGACGACGAAGGCGACGTTGCCGTCGCCGGCCGTAATCCCCGTCACCGCATTATTGTGGATGTTGGCGGTGATGGTGGTGGCGTCATTGGCGTTGGCGCCCGGCACCAGCAGGATGCCGTCGTTGAACGAATTGGCGTTGAGGTTGTTGCCGGTCAGGTTGATGGTGTTGCTGGCCAATGTCAGGTCGAGGGCGGCCTTGTTGTTGGTGGTGCCGCCATCGCCTTCAGCGAACGCGACGATGCCGGCGTCCTGACCGGCATTGTTGATGGTATTGCCGCTGGCCTCGATCGACGCGGTGGCGTTGTCCTCGATGTCGAAATCGAGCGGGCTGCCGGCCCGGTTGGTGGTGCCGTTGTTCGCAATGTTGCTGTTGTTGTCGACATGGCCGTTGATCACGGCGCTGTTGATGCCGAAGATCTCGACGACCGGGCCGCCATAGCCGACCAGGTTGGTGTTGCGGTTGATATTGAAGTTGAGGTGCGCGGTGTCCTGCGCATTCAGCCCGACGGCGCGGCTTGCGACCGTTCCCGGCGTGAAGCTGTTGCCGTTTCCGGTCGTGCCGCCGTCGGTGATGTTGACGTTCATCGTCGACGTGCCCCGGGCGAACGTATCAATGCCCGCGGTCTTCAGATTGGTGAACGTGCTGCCGGAGACATTGAGATTGACCACCGAAGTGCTGTTGCTGGTGACCTGGAGGCCGTCCGCACCGGACGTGGAGTCGGCGGTGTTGTGGAAGGTGCTGCCGGTGACGTTCAGCGTCAGTGTGCCGGTGGTGTTGCGGATGTCGACGAGGTTGTCGCCGGCCGTGGCGTCGCCGGGCACGAAGCCGAACGTCGAGTTTGTGATGTTCGACGTGCCGCTGAGATTGAACAGCCTGACGTCACCTTCCGCATTGTTGGTGCCGTCGTCGTCGCCGAAGCCCACGACCGTGCTGTTGCTGATGGTGAGATTGGAGACGTTGACGCCGTTGATGCCGTTCTGCGCGCCGCCGGCTCCGCCATTGCCGTTGACATTGAGGTGGTCGAGGGTCACGCCCGCGACGTTGTTCATGTTGATGCCGGCTTCGGCATTGCTGTTGAACGTCGAATCATCGGCGTTGACCGCCGTCCCGTTGCCGCTGTCGGGGTTGGTGAAGTTCATGTAGGACAGCGACAGCGCCTTGGTATTGGTGAACAGCGCGCCCTGCACGTTGTTCTGGATGGTGCCGCCGGAACCTGCGGTCGCACCGTCGCCGGTCACGGTGAGGCCGCCATTGCTTGCGCCCGTGCCGGTGTTGTTGAGGATGATGCCGTTGGCGGCACCGTTGACACTGATGTCGTGGAAGGTGAGGCCCGAGCTGCCGATATTGGTGTTGACGACGTCGAGCGCGGTGCCGGTCGTCGTCGTGATGTGGTTGGTGCCGGTGACGGTGATGGTGCCGCCATGGGTGAAGTTCATGCCGGCGCCGCTGGCGGTCTTGATCGTGATGTCGGACATCGAGACGGTGCCGACATTATTGCCGTCGTCGCTGATGCCGATGCCGGTCGAGGCCGAGGTGTCGATGCTGACGCCGGTGATGGTATGGCCGGTCGTGCCGAGCAGGTCGATGCCGTTGTCGGCGCCGGTGACATGGATCACCGGATCGCTGCCGGAACCGGTGTTGGCGGTGATCACCTGGCCGGTCACCGGATTGGTGAATTGCAGGGTATGGCTGCCGCCGATCAGGTTGACGCCGTCGGCGAGATTGATGCCATTGGCCTCGCTATAGGTGCCGGTGCCGTGCTCGAGCACGACGTAGTCGCCGGAGCCGGCCGGATTCGCGGCGTTAAAGGCCGCGATCGAGGTGTACGGGTCGGCCTGGGTGCCGAGGTTGTGGCTCGTGGTCGCCGAATTGTCGATATAGAACACCTGCGGGATGACGCCGACATGGAAGCTCTGGGGGCCGGATGACAGCGGGCCGCCGGTGCCGGTGTGACCGTTGTCATTGATGTTCAGCGAGATGGTGTCGGTCCCGGTGAAGCCGTCGTCGCTGTTGTAGGTCAGGGTCGCCAGCGCGGTGTTGAGCTGCGCGATCGTGCCTGTCAGCGTGACCGTGTGGGTGCCGTTGTTGGTGGAGCTGGCAAGGCCCGTGAGGTCGAAGTTCAGCGCACCGTGGCTGGAGCTGATCGTTGCGGTTTCATTGCCGCCTGCGGAATCGATGTCGGCGACCGAAAGCCCCGATATCGCGAGATTGGTGTGCGAGAATGCGGTCCCGATCGATGAATCCGTCGGCACCGTCGCGGTGGGCGGATCGTCGATCGCGGTGACGGTCTGGCTCGCACTCGCCGAACCGGTGTCGTTGCCGCCGTTGGCGGTGCCGCCATCGTCGACCGCGGTCACGGTATAGGAGCGCGCGGTGGTGTCCGGCGGCTCGCCGGTGTTGTTGAACTGGACCAGGTCGAGCACGGCATTGTAGTGCGCGATCGTGTCGGTGCCGGTCAGGGTGACGGTTTCGGTGCTGGCCGTGCTGCTGATGTCGAAGTGGATGTTGCCGATGTCGCCGCTCGTGCCGGCATGGCCCGCGATCGAGAGCGCATCCGACGGCTTGAGGTCGTTCAGCACGAAGGTCGCGCTGATCAGGTTGCTGCTGTCGACGTCGGTGATCGTCAGGTTGGGGGCAATCGTGACCGGAACGGAATTCGCTGGCGGCGTACCGACCGGCGGCTCGCTGAAATTGGTGATCGCGCCGAACGTCACCACCGGCGGGTTGTTGACCGGCGTCACATCGATGGTGTCGGTCGCCGGCGTGCCGTCCAGGATGCCGTCATTGGCGATGATGGTCACCGTGCGGGCCAGGGCGGACGGATTGTTGCTGGTGTTGAGATATGTGATCGAATCCAGCGCGCTCTGGAAGTCGGCGACCGTGGAGGCGGCGGAGCCGGTCAGGGTCATTTCACCGTGCACGGCGTCCCATGTGCCGGTGATGTTCGCGGTGTTGACGAAGCCCAGGACATCCTGGCCGTTGACGTAGTTGCCGGTGATCTGCACCGTCACATGATCGAGCGTCGTGCTGTCCGAATCAGTGACCGTCAGCGCGGGATCGATCGCGGTGGCGGCTTGCCCCTCGAGGTAGTTCAGGGTGTGGCCGCCGGTCACGACGGGCGGTGCGTCCGGAGGAGCCACGGTCTCGGCGTTCGAGGTGCCGGTGATGGCGGCGCTGACCGTGTCGGTCGCGGTGATGGTCTGACTGCCGGCGGTCTCGAATGTCTCGCTGAAGGTGCCGACGCCGTTGGTCAGCGTCATGTCGCTGGGCAGCACGGCGCTGCCGTCGCTCGACGTGAAATGCACCGTGCCCGTATAGCCGGTCGCCACGTTGCCGTGGTCATCGAACGCGGTGACGGTAACCGAACCTGGGATGTTCGCCCTGCCGTTGGCCGGAATGCTGACCACGAAATGCGTGGCCGCGCCCGGCGCCACGGTCTCGGCGTTCGAGGTACCGGTGATGGCGGCGCTGACCGTGTCGGTCGCGGTGATGGTCTGGCTACCGGCGGTATCGAGGGTTTCGCTGAAGCTGCCGACGCCGTTGGTCAACGTCATGTCGCCGGGCAGCACGGCGGCGCCGTCGCTCGAGGTGAAGTGGACGGTGCCAGCATAGCCCGTGACGACATTGCCGAAGGCATCGAGCGCGGTCACCGTGCCTGAGCCGGCCGCGCCTGCCGTTCCGTTGGCCGGGATGCTCACTGCAAAATGCGTGACGGCGGCGGCCGTCACCGTCTCGGCGTTCGAGGTGCCGGTGATGGCCGAGCTGACGGTGTCGGTCGCGGTGATGGTCTGGCTGCCGGCGGTGTCGAGCGTCTCGCTGAAGCTGGCGGTGCCGTTGGTCAGCGTCATGTCAGCGGGCAGCACGGCGTGGCCGTCGGTCGACGTGAAGTGGACCGTGCCCGCATAGCCGGTGGCGACGTTGCCGAAGGCGTCGTATGCGGTGATCGTGGCCGAGCCGGCGACGCCAGCCGTTTCGCTGGCCGGGAGGGTGACCACGAAGTGCGTGGCTGGGCCCGGCGCGACCGTTTCGGCGTTCGAGGTGCCGGAGATGCCGGCGCTGACAGTGTCGGTCGCGGTGATGGTCTGGCTGCCGACGGTCGCGAAAGTCTCGCTGAAGCTGCCGACACCGTTGGTCAGCGTCATGTCGCCGGGCAGCACGGCATGGCCATCGGTCGAGGTGAAGTGCACGGTTCCGGTGTAACCGGTGGCGACATTGCCGAACGCATCGAGCGCCGTGACGGTGAGCGTGCCCGGCGTGCCAGCAGCGCCATTGCCGGGAATGCTGACCACGAAATGCGTGGCCGCGCCCGGCGCCACGGTCTCGGCGTTCGAGGTACCGGTGATGGCGGCGTTGGCCGTGTCGGTCGCGGTGATGGTCTGGCTACCGGCGGTATCGAGGGTTTCGCTGAAGCTGCCGACGCCGTTGGTCAACGTCATGTTGCCGGGCAGCGCGGCGGCGCCGTCGCTCGAAGTGAAGTGCACGGTTCCTGTGTAACCGGTGACGACGTTGCCGAAGGCGTCGAGCGCGGTCACCGTGCCCGAACCTGCTACGCCTGCCGTTCCGTTGGCCGGGATGTTGACGGCAAAATGCGTGACGGCGGCGGCCGTCACCGTCTCGGGGTTCGAGGTGCCGGTGATGGCCGAGCTGACGGTGTCGGTCGCGGTGATGGTCTGGTTGCCGGCGGTGTCGAGGGTCTCGCTGAAGGTGGCGGTACCGTTGTTCAGCGTCATGTCAGCGGGCAGCACGGCGTGGCCGTCGGTCGACGTGAAGTGGACCGTGCCCGCATAGCCGGTGGCGACGTTGCCGAAGGCGTCGTATGCGGTGATCGTGGCCGAGCCGGCGACGCCAGCCGTTTCGCTGGCCGGGAGGGTGACCACGAAGTGCGTGGCTGGGCCCGGCGCGACCGTTTCGGCGTTCGAGGTGCCGGTGATTCCGGCGCTGACCGTGTCGGTCGCGGTGATGGTCTGGCTGCCGACGGTCGCGAAAGTCTCGCTGAAGCTGCCGACGCCGTTGGTCAGCGTCATGTTGGCTGGCAGCACGGCATGGCCGTCGGTCGAGGTGAAGTGCACGGTTCCGGTGTAGCCGGTGGCCACGTTGTTGAAAGCGTCGAGTGCGGTGACGGTGACCGTGCCTGGCGTTCCCGCCGCTCCATTGGCCGCAATACTGACCACAAAGTGCGTGGCGGCACCGCCCGCCACGGTCTCGGCGTTCGAGGTGCCGGTGATGGCGGCGCTGACCGTGTCGGTGGCGGTGATAGTCTGGTGGCCGGCGGTATCAAAAGTGTCGCTGAAGCTGCCGATGCCGTTGGTGAGCACTGAGTCGGCAGGTAGCACGGCGCTGCCGTCGCTCGACGTGAAGTGGACGGTTCCGGTGTAACCGGTGGCGACGTTGCCGAAGGCATCGAGCGCCGTGACGACGACCGAACCTGGCGTCCCGGCCGTGCCGTTCGCGGGAAGACTGACGGAGAAATGCGTGGCGACACCCGGCGTCACGATTTCGGCGTTCGATGTTCCTTTGACCGCGCTGTTGACCGTGTCGGTCGCGGTGATGGTCTGGCTGCCGGCGGTGTCGAGGGTCTCGCTGAAGCTGCCGGTGCCGTTGGTCAATGTCACGTCGGCCGGCAGCACGGCGTGGCCGTCGCTCGATGTGAAATGAACCGTGCCGGTGTAGTTGGTGACGACGTGGTTCAACGCATCGAGCGCGGTGACGGTGACCGTGCCCGGCGTGCCTGCCGCGCCGTTGGCCGGGATGCTCACCGCAAAGTGCGTGGCGGCCCCGAGCGTCACCGCGATGGTGAAGCTCTGCGAGCTGGACAGGGTGCCGTCGCTTGCCGTCGCGGTGACGGTGTAGGCGTGACCGGGGGCGGTCGTGTAGTCGATCTTGCTGGGATCGGCGACGCTGATGACGCCGGTATGGGGGTCGATCTTGAAGCCGCCGCCGGACGTATCGCCGGTCAGCGTATAGGTCACGGCATTCATGTCGGCCGCGGATGCGGTGATGCCGACGAGCGTGCCGACGGCGGAGCCTTCCGCGACCTTGTTGGGTGCCGCATTGGTGTCGACCGGTGTCGACGGCGCAACGTCGGTGACGCCGATGACGAAGCTCTGCGAGCTCGTCGCCATGCCGTCACTCGCCTGAACGGTGATGGTGTAGGCGTGACCGGGGCTGGTTACGTAATTGACCTTGCTGGGATCGGCGACCGACACCACGCCGGTGTTCGGATCGATCTTGAAGCCGCCATTGGAGCTGTCGGCGGTCAGCGAATAGGTGACGGGAATGCCGCTGCTGCTGGTGGCTTGCGCGGTGATGTTGACGAGCGTGTTGACCGCGGCGCCCTCGGCGACGGTGTTGTTTCCCGAATTGGCGTCGACCGGTGTCGATAGCGAGTCGGTGACGGGCGGCCAGGGCGTGCCGGGAGGGCAGCCGAGGTAGAGATATTGCAGACCATACGTGTCGGCGAACGCCTGCGCGGCCGAATCGAGGACGATATGACCGGTCGAATCAAGCTGAAGTTCCGGACGCGTTAAACCACCGATTGTATAAGCAGGTATGGTCGTCATGAGCACTCCTGCGACCGGCGTGGAAGCCGGCCAATAATTACATTTGTTGGATACGAGGACGTGTGATGCCGTTCACACGTTGAGGTTGACCATCTGCGATCGGAGTGCGCGCCAAGCTGACTGCAATACCGGACGACCGCGATGTCCGCGGAGCCGTGACATCAGCAAGATCAAATGCGCTTGCCATTGACGTAGTCGCTTTCACTCACACACGCCGCAACAAAGCCCGATGAATGTTCGATAAAAATGCGGCGGCCAATCAAATTTACTCTTTGGCAACCACGACCGTATTGGCGATATTTCCGAGTGTCAATGTGTGCCCGGATGACACAACGCGGTCAGCCTTGATCGCGACGATGCAGCGGGAGGTAGAGTGCTGTAATCCGATGATTTTTCGCCGCGGGAAGCCGGTCGCATGCGCCGGACGGGCGGGATCGGAACCGTGTGACAGATCTGTGTCGCGAGTTCGCCTTATGATTGATTCGCGGCTATGCGACTGTGATCCGATCAGCTCCATAGGCCAGCCAAACTGCCCCTTTTTGTCGTCACGGTTTCGCGAGCGCGTCGTAAGGCTTTCAGACTACGCAACTATTTGCTTGATCCGGCGGCCATCTTGAACAGACTGGGTGGCGGCTACATCTGTGACATCCGCTGCCGCGGCATCGCGGTGGTCCATCCGCGCAAAATCACGGCAATTTCAATTGCGACTTTCGTAGCCCTGCTTGGTCGTCGTGCTTTCGTTGTTCTGGGGGAGAAGGAATTGGGTTCGATTGACAGAGCGGAGCGTGTGGCTCCGGTGACCGGCGTCGAGCGTCATTCGTTTCGTCGCCAGCGATTCATCAGGGCTTGCCGGCTCAGCCTGGCGCCGATCGGGCTATTGGCCGCGCTGACGCTCGGCGGCTGCGACGACAAGAGCGCGCAATCGCAGGCCGCGCCGCCGGCACCGCCGGTGACCGTTGCGCAGCCTGTCAAGCGCACCGTCACCGACTGGGACGAATTCACCGGCCGCTTCGAGGCGGTCGAGGAGGTTCAGGTCCGCGCCCGCGTCGGCGGCTTCGTCAACAGCGTCGAGTTCAAGGACGGTGCGATCGTCCATGCCGGCGATCTGCTCTACATCATCGACCCGCGGCCGTTCGAGGCGGTGGTGCTACAGGCCGAGGGCCAACTCGCCGACGCGCGCGCCAAGGGCGAGCTTGCCAAGCGCGATCTCGAGCGCGGGCTGAATCTGGTGCAGACCAGCGCGGTCTCGGAGCAGGTCGTCGACCAGCGCCGTCAGGCTTTGCAGGCGGCGCGTGCTGCCGAGACCCAGGCCGAGGGCTCGCTGAAGGCCGCGCAGCTCAACGTCGAATTCACCCACGTGCTGGCGCCGATCACCGGCCGCGTCAGCCGGCATCTGGTGACCCCCGGCAACCTCGTGCAGGGCAGCGAGGGTGGCGCGACGCTGCTGACCTCGATCGTGTCGCTCGATCCGATCTACATCTATTTCGACGTCGACGAGGCGACCTACCAGCGCAACAGCAAGCTGTGGTTCGAAGGCCGGCGGCCGAGCTCGCGTGACACCGCGAACCCGGTGCAGGTGGCGCTGACCGGCGAGACCAAGCCCTCGCATGAAGGCAAGATGGACTTCCTCGACAACCGCCTCGATGTCTCGACCGCGACGCTGCGCAGCCGTGCGGTGATTCCGAACAAGGATCTGTCGATCCTGCCCGGCCAGTTCGGCCGTGTCCGCCTGATCGGCTCCTCGCCCTATGAGGCGCTGCTGATCCCGGACAGCGCCGTCGCCACCGACCAGTCGCGCAAGATCGTGTTCGTGGTCAAGGACGACAACACGGTGGAAGCCCGCGCGGTCACGCTCGGGCCGCTGGATGAGGGCCTGCGCGTGATCCGCGAAGGCCTCAAGCCGGAGGATCACGTGATCGTCGACGGGCTGCAGCGCGCCCGTGTCGGCGCCAAGGTGACGCCGAAAATGGCGCAGGCTCCGGCGGGTGACAAAGCTCCCGCAGACGCCAAGCCGGCGGCAGGTGCGAAGCCATGAATCTCGGAAGGCTTTCCATCAACCAGCCCATCCTCGCGATGGTGCTGTCGATCGTGCTGCTGATTGTCGGCGCGATCGCCTATCCGACGTTGCCGATCTCGGAGTATCCGCAAGTGGTGCCGCCGACCGTCGTCGTCACCACGCAGTATCCGGGCGCCTCGGCGCAGACCGTGTCCGACACCGTCGCTGCTCCGATCGAGCAGGAGATCAATGGTGTCGAGGACATGCTGTATCTCTACAGCCAGGCGACCTCGAACGGCCAGCTCACCATCACCGCGACCTTCAAGCTCGGCACCGACCTCGACAAGGCCCAGGTGCTGGTGCAGAACCGCGTCGCGATCGCGCAGCCGCGGCTGCCGGAAGAGGTGCAGCGCAACGGCGTGACCACACGCAAGAACTCGCCCGACATCCTGATGGTCGTGTTCATGCTGTCGCCCGACGACACCTTCGACCAGCTCTACATCTCCAACTACGCACTGCTGCAGGTCCGCGACCAGCTGCTGCGGCTCGACGGCGTCGGCGACATCCAGATGTTCGGCGCGCGCGACTACTCGATGCGGCTGTGGCTCGATCCCGACCGGATCGCCAATCTCGGCCTGACCTCGACCGAGGTGCTGGCGGCGATCCGGGCGCAGAACCTGCAGATCGCCGGCGGCCAGATCGCCGAGCCGCCGATCGCCGATCGCGCCTTCCAGCCCAACCTCGTCTTCACCGGCCGCCTCAAGGACGTCAGGCAGTTCGAGGACATCGTGGTGAAGGCTGGCTCCGACGGCCGCACGGTGCGGCTGCGCGACGTCGCCCGTGTCGAGCTCGGCGCGCTGTCCTACGCCACCAACAGCTTCCTGCTGCGGAAATCCGCGGTCGCGCTGCTGGTGACGCAACGGCCCGGATCGAATGCGCTTGCGACCGCCAAGAGTATCTCCGACACCATGGAGCGGATGAAGGCGACGTTCCCGAAGGGGCTCGACTACAACATCGGCTACAACCCGACCGAATTCATCGCCCAATCGGTGCATGAGCTGATCAAAACGATCTATGAGGCGATGGCGCTCGTGGTCATCGTGGTGCTGGTGTTCCTGCAGGGCTGGCGGCCTGCGATCATCCCGATCATCGCGATCCCGGTGTCGCTGGTCGGCACCTTCGCGGTGATGGCCGCACTCGGCTTTTCGATCAACAATCTGACGCTGTTCGGCCTCGTGCTTGCAGTGGGTATCGTGGTCGACGACGCCATCGTGGTGGTCGAGAATGTCGAGCGGCATCTCGAGCACGGCATGAGTAGGCGCGAGGCCGCGCTCAAGACCATGGAGGAGGTCGGCGGCGCCCTGGTCTCGATCGCGCTGGTGCTGTGCGCGGTGTTCGTGCCGACCGCCTTCCTCGGCGGCATCTCCGGGCAGTTCTTCCAGCAATTCGCCGTGACCATCGCGGTCGCGACCGCGATTTCCTGCTTCTGCTCGCTGACGCTGTCGCCGGCGCTGGCCTCGCAGATCCTGGTTCCGCATGAGGAGAAGCGGCCGCCGGCGCGCTGGAACATCATCGCCCGCGGCTGGGGCAGCTTCACCGCGCTGTTCAACCGCGTGTTCGACCGGCTGGCCCACGGCTATGCTGGTGTCGCCGACTTCGTGATCCGGCACACCGTGGTGATGGTCGTGATCTATCTCGCGCTGATCGGCAGCGCCGGCTGGCTGCTCGCGACCACCTCGCAGGGCTTCATTCCGGCGCAGGACCGCGGCTATGTCATCATCTCGGCGCAGCTGCCGGGCGCCGCGTCGCTGGCGCGGACCACGGCCGTCGTGCGTGAGATCGAGCGGATCGCGCTGGATACGCCCGGCATCGTACGCGTCGCGGCCTTCGCCGGATTCTCCGGCGCGACGCGGACGCAGGCAGGCAACGCCGCGGCGCTGTTCCCGGTGTTCGACGAGCCGGAGGCACGGCTGAAGAAGGGGCTGACGGCAAACGCGATCACGGCCGAGCTACGCAAGCGTCTGTCGGTGATCCAGGGCGCCTTCATCATCGTGATTCCGCCGCCGGCCGTGCCCGGCATCGGCACCGGTGGTGGCTTCACCATCCGCGTCCAGGACCGCCAGGGGCGTGGGCCCGAACTGCTGGCAGCCGCGACCGATGAGCTGGTGATGGCCGCGCGCAAATCACCGGCTCTCACCTCGGTGTTCTCGCCGTTCTCCGCGAACACACCGCAATTGTTCGTCGATATCGATCGGGTCAAGGCGCAGAAGCTCGGCGTTCCCATCGCCAACATCACCGACACGATCGAGACCTATTTCGGCTCGACCTATGTCAACGACTTCAACCTGTTCGGACGTACCTACCACGTCACCGCGCAGGCCGACCTGCCGTTCCGCAAGGAGGCCACCGATCTGGCGCGGCTGCGCACCCGTAACGCCAATGGCGATATGGTGATGCTCGGCAGCATCGTTGACTTCAAGGACATCTCGGGTCCCGACCGTGTCGCGCGCTACAATCTCTATTCGGCGTCGGAATTGCAGGGTGAGCCGGCGCCGGGCGTCAGCTCGACGACGGCGCTCAACACCATCAAGAAAATCGCCGACGAGACCTTGCCGAGCGGCTTCTCATTCGAATGGACCGACCTGTCCTATCAGCAGGTCAACGGCGCCAATGCCGGCCTCTACGTGTTCCCGATCTGCGTGCTGTTCGTCTACCTGGTGCTGGCCGCGCAATATGGCAGCTGGACCTTGCCGTTCGCGGTGATCCTGATCGTGCCGATGTGCCTGTTCGCGGCGACCATCGGCGTGCGCATCATGGGCCAGGACGTTAACATCCTGACCCAGATCGGCTTCGTGGTGCTGGTGGGACTGGCGGCCAAGAATGCGATCCTGATCGTCGAGTTCGCGCGCGATATCGAGCTCGAGGGCCGGCCACGGCTGGAGGCCGTGATCGAGGCGTGTCGTCTGCGCCTGCGGCCGATCCTGATGACGTCGTTCGCCTTCATCCTCGGCGTGCTGCCGCTGGTGGTGTCGACCGGCTCGGGCTCCGAGATGCGGCAGGCGGTCGGCGTCGCCGTGTTCTTCGGCATGCTCGGTGTCACGCTGTTCGGCCTGGTCTTCACGCCGATTTTCTACATGGTGGTGCGCAACCTCGCGGAAGGGAAGAACGAGGGTAAGCCGAAGGAACCCGCGGCCGTGGCGGGGTAGCGAGCCACCGGCATTCCGCGGCAGCCGGTCTTTCTCCGTCATCCCCGCGCAACGGCGGAGCCGTTGTCGCTGGAGGAGCCTGCGAAGCAGGCGTCTCTAAGGATGCACGGCCCCAGCCGGGCCGTCGCCCCTTCGAGACGCGCGTTCCGCGCTCCTCAGGGTGACGGGGAGCTATAAGCGGGCGTCGATGTAAGCCCATACTTTTGGCTGAACCGAAAGAGATGGGCAGGCGCGGGGTTATAAAATAATGTCGCGCCGATTTTTCCTGATGAGAAAACTGCTGGGAGAGCATAACAATGAAGTCGGGATTTTTGGCTGCGGTTGCGGCTTGCAGCCTCGTGATTGCGGCGCCGGCGATGGCGCAGGGTGTCAAGATCGGCGTCCTGAACGACCAGTCGGGCGTCTACGCAGACTACGGCGGAAAGTACTCGGTCGAAGCCGCCAAGATGGCGATCGAGGATTTCGGCGGCGAAGTGCTCGGCCAGAAGATCGAGATGGTCACCGCCGATCATCAGAACAAGCCGGACCTCGCCGTCTCGATCGCGCGGCGCTGGTATGACGCCGACGGCGTCGACATGATCACCGAGCTGACGACCTCGTCGGTCGCTCTCGCGGTGCAGGAGCTCTCGAAGGAAAAGAAGAAGATCGACATCGTGGTCGGCGCCGCGTCCTCGGCGATCACGGGCGCATCCTGCACGCCCTACGGCTTCCACTGGGCGTTCGACACTCACGCGCTCGCGGTCGGCACCGGTGGCGCGCTGGTGAAGGCCGGCGGCGACAGCTGGTTCTTCCTCACCGCCGACTATGCGTTCGGCTATGCGCTGGAAAAGGATACCAGCGAGATCGTCACGGCCGCGGGCGGCAAGGTGCTCGGTTCGGTGCGCGTGCCGCTGAACTCGTCGGACTTCTCCTCGTTCCTGTTGCAGGCGCAGAGCTCGAAAGCGAAGGTGATCGGCCTCGCCAATGCCGGCCAGGACACCACCAACTCGATCAAGCAGGCCGCCGAGTTCGGCATCGTCAGGGGCGGCCAGAAGCTCGCCGGTCTCTTGATGACGCTCGCCGAAGTCAACGGTCTCGGCCTCGACGCCGCGCAGGGTCTGGTGCTGACCGAAGGCTTCTACTGGGATCACGACGACAAGAGCCGCGCCTTCTCGGAGCGCTTCTTCAAGCGCACCGGGCGGATGCCGAGCATGATCCACGCCGGCACCTATTCGGCGACGCTGAGCTATCTCAAGGCGGTGAAGGCCGCCGGCACCAAGGACTCCGACGCGGTCGCCAAGAAGCTGAAGGAGCTGCCGGTCGACGACGCCTTCGCCCAGGGCAAGGTGCAGGAGAACGGCCGCATGGTCCACGACATGTATCTGTTCGAGGTCAAGAAGCCCTCGGAATCGAAGAAGCCGTGGGACTATTACAAGCAGCTCGCCGTGGTGCCCGGCGACCAGGCGTTCCCGCGGGCCAAGGACTCGGGCTGCCCGCTGACGAAGTGACGCGTAGCTGACGTATGCGCGGCTTGTGAAACAAAATAGGTGTCGTCCCTGCGAAAGCAGGGACCCATAACCACGGAACCTGGTTGTGAGATCGGGCTGGGGTCCCAGCCATCGCAAAACTGGACCCTGTGGTTATGGGGCCCGGGTCAAGCCCGGGACGACAGTGAGTGCGCGGCGCCGTCTCGGCCTTCAATGTACCAGCCGCCACACGGCGCCGCCGATCGCGCCGACCCACAGGATGATCGAGGCCACGGCCTGGATGGCAAAGCCGGGGCTGCGTTTCGCCACCGCCTCGCGATAGCCGATGAAATAGACGATGCGGCCGATCACCCAGATCGCGCCGACCACGGCGGCTGCGGTATCGCCGATATAGATCACGAACAGCCAGAGCGACGGCAGGAAGATCGGCATCCATTCCAGCGTGTTCATCTGGATGCGGAAGATGCGCTCGAAATCCGGATGGCCCGAGATCGCCGGCAGCTTGACTCCGTAGCGGACGCGGGCGCGCGCGACCTGCGTCGAGGTGAAGAAATAGAACGCGACCGCAAGGCAGGTGACAATGGCCGTGTAGTTGTACATGGCAGACGTTTCCTCTCGTTCCGTTGGCCCCGATGTCATGACGGGGCCGCAGCGACCGGTGTGACAGGCTGGGCTATCTTTGGGCTGCGTCAGTCGTCCGCCGACGTCTAGTATCCGGTCAGCTCAAGATAGCCGATTCCGGTGTGGCTGCCGGAAAAGCGGATCGGGCCTTCCCAGTAGGGGAAGCTGGTTCCCATCCAGGCCTTCGGATTGAGCGGTGCGGTGTCGATGGCAAGCCCGCGCGTGGGCAGGCTTACGCGCCATGATGTCGGCAGCTTGCGGTCGCCGATTTCGGTGCTCGCGATCGGCGTGATGCTGTTGCCGGTTGCCGCGATCTCGGCCGAGCGGCCGTCCGGCGTGATCCAATTGCCGAACAGATTCTCTCGGCCGTCCTTCTGGCGCAGCCGGTACAGCATCAGCTTCTCGTCGCCCGGCAGATGCAGCGAGAACCAGTCCCAGCCGGTCTGGTCTGATGCCAACGGCTGACTGCTCCATTCGCGGTCCATCCAGGCCGTGCCCGTAACGTCGATCGGCCTGTCGTCGATCACGATGCGGCCGGATGCCTTGTAGAACGGCTGGCTGTAATAATAGGAGGCCTGTCCGCGATCCGATTTGCGGCTGTAGCCGCGGTCGCCCTGCAGCACCAGCGGACGGTCGGCAGCGAGCCGCAGCGAGGTGCTGAAGTCGGCCGCGGAGGCCTTCAGCTCGAGCGGCGCGATGCGTTGCGCGTCGAACGGATCGAGTCCGTGGATCTCCCAGGCATCGATCCAGGCGCGGAACGGTGCCGCCTCGACACCGGCCTGCCCGACGCCGCCGCGCGCAAAGGTCTCGCTGAAGCGGTGCGTGGTGGCGCTGGTCACCGCTGCGTGGCCCATCCAGACCTGCTGGTTGGCCCAGCCCTCGCTGGGGCCGCCCGGCTTCATCGCCTGGCGGAACAGCGTCCATTGCGCGCCATAGGCGGCACCATTCGCGTCGACGAGGTTCGCGGTGACGTACCACCACTCGATCCGGAATTCCGGATGCGGGCCGTGATCGGCGGGGAATGTGAATGGCTTGCCCGGTGTGACGGCGGCAAAGCCTTCGGTGCTCTCGCCGAGTCCTGCGAAGCCCTGCGCAAAACTCTTGCCGCCGAGTGCAAGCGCCAGCGCGCCGCCGGTGAAGACACGCCGCGTGATGGTGCGGCTAACGCTCATTGACGAAGGTCCGGATCAGGGTCGCCGGCTGCATGCGCGCCAGTCTGGCGACCGGCAGCGCCGCGGCACAGAGCGCTGCGGCCATCGCCACCGCAAGCAGCTCGATCAGCTGCAGCGGGAAGACGTGGAACGGCAGCCGCCAGCCAAAGGCCTTGACGTTGACGATCGCAAGCAGGCACCACGCGACCAGCAGGCCGAGCGGCAGCGCGAACAGCGCAGTGATCAGCGCGACGGCCATGGTCTTCAACAGTTCGAGCGCGGCAAGCTTCCGCCGCGTTAGCCCAATCGCCCACAGCGGCGCCAGCTGCGGCAGCCGCGAATTGGCCAGCGTCAGCAGGCTGGTCAACAGCGCGATGCCGGCGACGCCGAGCGTGAAGGCGTTGAGCGCCGCGGTCACGGAGAAGGTGCGATTGAACACCCGCTTGGATTCCCGCTTCATGGTCGCCTGGTCGGCGACATTGCGGTCGTCGAGGCCGAATTTTTCCTGTAACGCCGTGATCAGCGGCGCGATGTGATCGGACGCGACGCGGAGCCCGATCCGGGTCTGCGGCGTCTGCGGGAAGCGGCGGGTCAGCGCGGCGAAGTTGACCGCGATCTGGCCTTTGGGATTGCCGTAGTCGGCATAGATGCCGACGATCTCGAGCGGCCAGTTGCCGCCGGGGGCGGGCACCTCGATATGATCGCCGATTGCGAGCTTCATCCGCCGCGACAGCTGCTCGCTGACGAGGCAGGTGTCGCCGGGGCGCAATCTGATCCACGCATTCGCCGTGCTCTCGAGCAATGGCCAGTTGTCGCGATAGGTCGCGTGGTCGGGCAGGCCGAGCACCTCGATCGGCGCGCCGCCGAGCTGGGTGTCGGCGCGCCCGCCGGGCAGGATCGCCTGCACCTCCGGCCGATCGCGCAGCCAGGTCTTGATCTCCTTTGCCTGCTGATCGCTGGCGGCGCTGATATAGACGTCGGCGGCAAGGCGGCCGTCGAGCCAGACCAGGAAGGTACGGCTGAAGCTTTCCACCATGGTGCCGACGCCGACATTGACCGCGAGCGCGAGCAACAACGCCATCAGCGCCAGCGACAGACCGGAGAGCTGCTGGCGGCTGTCGGCCCAGAACCAGATGCCGACCGGCGCCCGCGCGCTGCGCTGGCCGAATGCGAGCGCGATCTGCAGCACCGTCGGCAGGATCAAGGCTGCGCCGAGCATCAGCGCGGCGAGCACGGCAAAGCCCGCGATCAGCGAATCGCCGAACTGAATCAGCACCGCGGCGACCACGAACACGGCGAGCGCTGCGGCGCTCTGCAACATCAGCCAGCGGCGCTGCGCCTGCTGCCAGGCCTGCGGCTGCGCCGTCGCCAGCACCGGCATCCGGATCGCCTTGGCGAGGCTCGCGGCCGCCGCGGCAAGCGCGCCCAGAATGCTGATGGCGATGCCGGCGAACCACCAGACGGGTTTCAGCGAGAGCTGTCCGGGAATCTGCGCGCCGTAGAGCCCGCGCAGGGAGGCCGCGACATCGGGCAGCAAGGCCGCCGCGATGAAATAGCCGCAGACCAGGCCGATGAGGCCTGCGACCAGCGCCAGCGACACCAGCTCGATCACCAGCACGGTGTTGAGCATCCGCGCTGAGACGCCGCAAGCGCGCAGCGTACGTAACATCGGCAGCCGCTGCTCGAAGGCGAGCCCGATCGCGGAGTTGACGATGAACAGGCCGACGAAGAACGACAGCAGGCCGAACGCGGTGAGGTTGAGGTGGAAACTGTCGGTCAGCCGTTCGAGGTCGCTCTCGGTACTCGGCTCGACCAGTCGGAGCTTGTCGCCCGCCACGCTTTCCAGCGTTGCATGCGGCGCCTTGGATTTGCCGACCAGCAGGCGCGAGACCTGTCCGGGCATCCTCAAAATGTCCTGCGCGATGCCGATATCGACGATCAGCGCGCCGGGCGCGAGCTCGGCCTGCACGCGCAACGGCGGCAGCGCGACGCCGTTGGCCTGAGGCCGTTCGCCATCCTTGAGGCCGAGATCGCGCAGCGTCTCCGGCGCCACCAGCATTTCGCCCGGCGGCGTGACGAAGGCCTGCAGGCTGCCGCGCCCGACCGCCGGGGCATTGCCGACCTCGGACGGCAACGTCACCGGTTCGACGCCGAGCAGGCGGAAGCTGCGTCCGTCGATCTGGACCCGGCCCTCCAGCATCGGCGACACCGGCCAGCCGGCGCGGCGCAGATCGACGAACAGCTTTTGCGGGAAGGTCGCGCTGTCCTTGCTCACCAGCAATGCGGTGCGCGAACCGCCGAAGGTCGCGGCGGCGCGGTCATAGGCGATGCGGGCCTGCTGGTTCAGCGCCTGCACGCCGCTCCATAACGCGGTCGCCGAGATCAGGCCGATCAAGAGCGTCGCAAGCTGCATTGGATGCCGCCGCCAGTGGCTGAGCAGCACCGCGAGGATCCACAATGGGCGCCTCACGCCACCACTCCGGCATGTAAGTTGACTTGGCGATCGAGCGTCGCGGCGAGCCGTGCGCTGTGGGTGACCATCAGGAAGCCGCAGCCGGTGCGCGTCACGAGATCTCGCGCGAGTCGCAGCACCTCGTCGGCGGTGTCCTCGTCGAGATTGCCGGTCGGCTCGTCGGCAAGCAGCAACAGCGGCTTCGGCGCCAGCGCCCGGCCGATCGCGACGCGCTGCTGCTGGCCGCCGGACAATTGCTCGGGATAGCGCCTGAGCAGGTTTTTCAAGCCGAGTCGCACGACCAGTTCGTCATGCCAGGCGGCATCGTGCCGGCCGGCGATACGCGACTGGAACACGAGATTGTCCGCGACCGATAGACTTGGGATCAAATTGAATTGCTGGAACACGAGGCCAAGCCGGTCGCGGCGCAGCTCGGCGCGGCCGGCGTCGTTCAGCGTGGAGACGTTGACATCGGCAAGGGTGATCTCGCCGCTGTCGGCGGCATCGAGCCCTGCGATCAGATGCAGCAGCGTGCTCTTGCCGCTGCCGGATTCGCCCGTCAGCGCCACGCTCTCGCCGTTTGCGACGGCGAGGTCGACGCCGCGCAGCACCGCGACGTCTTCACCAGCAGAGCGGTAACTCTTGGTCAGGCCGGTGACGCGAAGCACCGCGGCGGTCTGGTCAGATGAAGCGATGGCCGTCCCTCACTGCGGCTTCTGGTATTTCAGGACGAACTCGTCGATCGGCACTGGCGCCTTGAAGACGGGCATGTCCTTCGGGTCCTCCGCATGATGCAGGAAATCGCCCTCGGCGACCAGCTTGAAGCCGGCGGCCTCGATCTCCTGCTTCAGGGTGCTCTCCTCGATCCGGTGCAGCGTCTTGGCGACATTGGTGCCGTCGCCGGCCTTGGCCGAGTGGTCCGCGATCACGAGGTAGCCGCCCGGCTTGAGCGCGGCGAACATCTTCTTGTTCATCGCGGCGCGATCGACCGGCAGATAGGTGATGTCGTGATAGAAAAAGAAGAAGGTGATCATGTCGAGGTTCTTGACCTCGGGCGGAATCGGGTCGTCATAGTCCCGCACCACATGGATCACGTTCTTCATCGCGGGCGATTTCGCGCGAGTGTCGAACTTGTCCTTGACGAAGCGTTCGAGCACGCTGGCCGAATCCTGCGCGTAGACCTTGCCCGACGGGGCGACGGTGCGCGCCAGCAGTTCGGTGCTGTAGCCGGCGCTCGCCGCCATGTCGAGGATGGTCATGCCCGGCTTGACGCCGGCAAAGGCCAGCATCTTGGCCGGCTCGCGGCGCTTGTCGACCTGGCGATCAGCATCGCTGCGATCCGGTGCGGCGACGATCGCCGCATAGTCCGGGCTCGCCGCGTCTTGCGCGCGGACTGTGGGCAAAGCGAGCAGCGTAGCGGACGCGAGCGCAGCGCAGGCGGCTGCGCGGAGGATCAATCTGTTCATGAAACAACCCCGGCTTTTCGTTGACCCCGAACATAGCAGGCGGGGCATGACAGTTCACCGCTTCAACTGGCGCGCCGACGCGATCGTGATCGGCCGTTAGCCGCGCGTCAGGTCGCCGGACCCCCGAGGAAATGCGGTGTTGCGTTGCCCCGCGAGGCGTGGCTAGCATCTCCAGTTGGGGCCGAACTTACGAAGCCAAGAAACGAAACGACGGGGAGCCAGACATGACGACGCAGCCGACGCCCAAGAGGGCGTCAGAGGGAATGCCAACGCCCAAGGGGACTCCAAAGGGCGCGTGGACCATCACCTTCCTTCTGTTCCTGTTCATGGTGGTGAACTTTGCGGACAAGATCGTGGTCGGGCTGGCCGGCGTGCCGATCAGGAAGGAGATGGGTCTCACCCCGGAGCAGTTCGGCGATCTCGGCTCGGCCTTCTTCTATTTGTTCTCGATCTCGGCGATCGTGGTTGGCTTCATCGTCAACCGCGTTGATACGCGCTGGGTGCTCTTGGTCCTGGCGGTGATCTGGTCGCTCGCGCAATTTCCGATGATCGGCACCGTCAGCCTCACGACGCTCACGATCTGCCGCATCATCCTCGGCGCCGGCGAGGGGCCGGCCTTTTCGGTCGCCGCGCACGCGATCTACAAGTGGTTTCCGGACGAGAAGCGCACGTTGCCGACCGCGATCCTGTCGCAGGGCTCGGCGTTCGGCGTGATCCTCGCGGTGCCTGCGCTGAACTGGGTCATCGTCAATCACAGCTGGCATCACGCCTTCGGCGCACTCGGCATCGTCGGCCTGCTCTGGACCGTCGCCTGGTTCGCGCTCGGCAAGGAAGGACCGCTGGTGTCGACGGCGGCCGTGGTCGCCGACGAACGACGGATTCCCTACTGGAGGCTTTTGACGTCGCGCACCTTCATCGGCTGCGTGGTGGCGACTTTCGGCGCCTACTGGGCGTTGTCGCTCGGGCTGACCTGGTTCACGTCCTTCATCATCGAGGGACTCGGCTTTTCGCAGCAGCAGGCCGGCTTCGTCTCGATCCTGCCCTGGATCTTCGGTGCGACCATCGTGATCCTGACCGGCTGGATCTCGCAGTTGATGCTGGCGCGCGGCTTCACCACCCGTGGCGCGCGCGGCGTGCTCGGCGCGGCGCCGCTGATCGCCGGCGGCTGCATTCTCGCGATGCTGCCCCATGCGCCACAGGGCGGGCTGATGATCGCACTGCTGGTGATCGGCTCCGGCCTGTGCGGCTCGATCTATGTGGTGTGCCCGCCGATGCTCGGCGAGTTCACGCCGGTGTCGCAGCGCGGCGCCATCATCGCGATCTACGGCGCGCTGTACACGATCTCGGGCATTCTGGCGCCGATGGTGATGGGCAGTGTGATCCAGCACGCGGCCACGCCGATGGCCGGCTACATGTCGGGCTTCACCATCAACGCCGCGATCATGGTGGGATCTGGCGTGCTCGGCTTGCTGCTGCTGTGGCCGAACACCGAGCGCGCGCGCCTGACCGGCACGTCGCAGCCCGCGGGCACGATCAGGGGCGCCGTGTCGCCGACGTAGAGGGCATCGCTTCGCCCTTCCCCTGAAGGGGAGGGGGCGACGCGAATCAAATGAACGGCGGGGTGGGGTGATCTCTCCATTCGGGCACTGCCCGTGTTGAGAGATCACCCCACCCCGCCTCACATTTCGCTGCGCTCAATGTGATCCGACCCTCCCCCTCCAGGGAGGGTGCGTCTATCTCAATTCAAGCCCTGCGCCCCGCGCACCAGCTTGCCCGGCCGCGCGCCGGTGGCTTTGCCTGCGCGTTGGGTGACGACGCCCGAGACGATGGTGGCATCGTAGCCGTCAACCTGCTGCAACAGGCGGCGGCCGCCGACCGGGAGGTCGTAATGCACCTTCGGCGGATGCAGATGCAGCCGGTCGTAGTCGATCACGTTGACGTCGGCCTTGAAGCCCGGCGCGATCACGCCGCGATCGGTGAGGCCGACGGACAGCGCGGTCTTGCGCGACTGCGCCGCGATCACGAACGGGATCGAGAGCTTCTCGCCGCGGCTGCGGTCGCGGGTCCAGTGCGTCAGCAGATAGGTCGGGAAGCTGGCATCGCAGATGATGCCGCAATGCGCGCCGCCGTCACTCAATCCGGGCACCGCGCTTGGCTCGCGCAGCATCTCATGCACGGCATCGAGATTGCCGTCGGCATAATTCAGGAACGGCACGTAGAGCATGCCGCGGCCCTCGTCGGTCAGCATCGCGTCATAGGCGAGCTCTTCCGGCTGCCGACCCTGGCGCCGCGCCTGCGGGCCGAGCGCGTTCTCCGGCGGTTGTTCGTAGTCCGGCGGATTGCCCAGCAGATACATCTTGTCGTAGTTCGGCCGGAAGAACAGCGGATCGTCGGTCGCGGTTGCGCTCTCGCTCAGGATCGCCGCACGCACCTCGGGCCGCCGCAGATGCTTCAGCCGTTCGGCCAGCGGCAGCTTGGCGATCTCGCGATAGCTCGGGTGGGTTTGGAACGGGTTGCGCGACAATTCGAGCCCGAGCAGCAGGCCGACCGGGCGCGCCGCGATCTGGGTCGTGATCGAGAGGCCGCGGGCGGCGGCTTCATTGATGGTGTCCATGGTCTGCCGCCAGCGCCGCGGCGCCTTGTCGGCCTGCGCAACCGAGAACGAGATCGGGCATCTGGTGTTCTCGGCGACCCGCAGCATCATCGGCAGGTCTTCGTGCACCGTGCTCTGGTCGAGCACGAATTGCAGTACGCTGCGGCCGACGCCGTGCATCGCGCCGGCGATGGCGGTCAATTCATCTTCGCCTGCTTTCAGCGTCGGCGTGTAGTCGCCGGTCGAGGTGCGGTGATTGAGCGTGCGCGAGGTCGAGAAGCCCAGTGCGCCCGCGCGCACGGCGTCGCCGGCGAGCGCCGCCATCGCCTTGTTGTCTTCAGCCGTTGCGGGATCGCGGCGCGCGCCGCGCTCGCCCATCACATAGACGCGCAGCGCCGCGTGCGGCAGCTGCGCGCCGATATCCATGTCGAAGCTGCGCTTCGACAGCCATTCCATGTAGTCGGGGAAGCTCTCCCACGCCCAGGGAATGCCGGCGGAAAGCACCGGCTCCGGAATGTCTTCGACGCCTTCCATCAGCTGGATCAGCCTGACGTGGTCGCTCGGTCGGCACGGCGCGAAGCCGACGCCGCAATTGCCCATGATCGCCGTGGTGACGCCGTTCTGCGACGACGGCGTGATGTCCTGGCTCCAGGTCACCTGGCCATCGTAATGGGTGTGGACGTCGACGAAGCCGGGCGCGACGAGCTTGCCCTTGGCGTCGATCTCTTCCTTGCCCTTTGCGGAGACCTTGCCGACCTCGGTGATCTTGCCGCCGGTGATCGCGACATCGGCTTCAAAGAGGTCGCCGCCCTTGCCGTCGGCAATGCTGCCGCCGCGGATCACGAGGTCTGGGGTCGAGGTCATGGCGTTTCATCCCGAGGCTGTTCTTGGTTATGCGGCATCATGGGTGAGCCCTTGATGCTGTCAACCATCGCCGGTGAAGCTCTGGGATGCGCTGGCAGCGATTTTGCCAGCGGGAACGAGTGTTGCGCCCGGCGGAAATTTGTTCCGCCGGGCAAGCTGTCCGCGGACCTATCGCGCGCCGAAGAACGCCGTCTTCTGGGTCTCTTCGGCCTGCAGCCTGGCGCGCACCCGCATCAGATCCTTCCAGCCGATATAGCCGACCAGGCGCTGATCCTCGCGCGAGATCACAGGCAGATGCGAGACGTTGACCTGCATCAGGCGGTCGGCCAGCCGGTCGAGATATTCATCCGGGTAGGCGACCGTGATCTTGCTGCCCGCCAGCAGCTGGCTGAGCGTCGCGGTACGATGCTTGCCGGCGCGGCGCCAGCGCAGCACGGATGGCGGATCGATCACGCCGAGCACGTGATGGTTGGCATCGACGACCGGGAAGCTCGGATGACTGGTCTTCGGGTTGGTCAGGAAGGCTGCCGCGCCGTGCAGCGTCATGGTGTCGGCGACGCTCTCGACCGCCTTGGTCATGACGTCACGCACCCGCGTCAGCGCGAAGGGATCGACCCGATACTCGCGCACCAGATGATGGCCGCGTCGCGCCACCTTCTCGGTCAGGATCGATCGCCGCATCAACAGAACCGTGACGCCATGGGCGCTGCAGCAGGCCGCGATCAGCGGCAGCAGCACATGGGTGTTGCCGGTGAGCTCGACGGCGAAGAAGGTCGCGGTCAGTGGCGAGCGCATCGTGCCGCCCATCGTCGCCGCCATCGCCAGCAGCGCCCAGAAGCCCGGGCTCGCGGCGGGAAGGTAGCCGCTCAGCGCGGTGCCCATCGCGCCGCCCATGATCAGCAGCGGCGCCAGCACGCCGCCCGATGTGCCGGAGCCGAGCGCGACCGACCAGATCACAGCCTTCACCACGAGCAGCAGCAGCGCGGCTTTCAGCACCACGTCGCCGCTCAGCATCGACGCGAGGTTGTCATAGCCGACGCCGAGCGCCTGCGGCTCGATCAGTCCGCCGAGGCCGACGACGAGACCGCCGATCAGCGGCCACCACATCCAGTGGATCGGCAGCTTGAGGAAAAGATCCTCGCAGCCATAGACCAGCTGCGTGAGCACGCCCGACAGCAGCCCAGAGAGGATTCCGATCAGCATCCAGGCGCCGAGCTGCAGCACCGAGATGTCGACGCCGCCGGTGAACGGGAATAGCGGCGCGGGCATGTGCAGGAAGGTGCGCCCGACCGCCGCCACCACGGCGGCGACGGTGACGGGAATGAAGCTGCGCGGGGTCCATTCGAACAACAGCAGTTCGACCGCGAGCATGATCGCGGCGATCGGCGTTCCGAATACCGTGGTCATGCCGGCAGCGGCGCCCGCCACCAGCAGGGTCTTGCGCTCGTTGTCGGTGACGGGGAGCATCTGCGCGATCAGCGAGCCGATCGCGCCGCCGGTCATGATGATCGGGCCTTCGGCGCCGAACGGTCCACCAGTGCCGATCGAAATCGCCGACGACAGCGGTTTGAGGATCGCGACCTTGGGGTCGAGCCGGGAACGGCCGAGCAAAATCGCCTCGATCGCTTCCGGAATGCCGTGACCGCGAATCTTCTCGCTGCCGAAGCGCGCCATCAGGCCGATGATCAGCGCGCCCGCGACAGGCACCAGCACGGTCCAGAGGCCAAGTGGCGAATTCTGCAATTTCAGGTCGGCGAAGCTGAACTTGCCGAAATAGGCGATGTTGGTGGCGAGCTTGATCAATTCCAGCAGACCGGCACCGGCCAGCACGCCGGCAGCGGCGACGAACACGGCGATTGCCGAGATCACCACGACGCGCGGATCGGTGGTGAAGTCGCTCAGCAGGTGGCTGGCCTTGTCGCCGATTTTGGCGCTTGTCTTGGCACTGGACTTGGCACTGGGGCTCGATTTGGTGGAAATGACGCTCATGGCTGGCGTAAGGCTCGGCTGAATTGGGATGCGGGCGTAATATCGCATTGCGATATAATTTCAAGCGGGAGACTGCGAATGGCAGCGTTGAAAGGGCCCTCGAAATCGTCGGCCAAGGCCCTGAACCAGGCTCGGAACCAGCCCCTGAACAAGGCCAGGACGCGGGTTCCGAGCCAGGCCGACTACGAGGCGCTGTCGCAATTTCGCTATCTGATCCGCCGATTTCTGGAGTTCAGCCAGGATGCCGCGAAGGCCGAGGGCCTGACGCCAAGGCAGCATCAGGCCTTGCTGGCGATCCGGGGCTATCCGGGCGGCGGCCCGGTCACGATTGGTGACCTCGCCGAGCGGCTGCGGCTGCGTCACCACACCACGGTCGAACTGGTCGATCGGCTCTCAGAGGCCGGACTGGTCGAGCGTGTGCTCGACCCCGCCGACCAGCGTCGCGTTCTGCTGAAATTGACCGCACGTGCGACCGAGCATCTCGCTGAATTGTCAGCGGTTCATCTCGATGAGCTGTCGCGGATCGAGCCGCTGTTGAAGCAGGTGCTGTCGCGACGTTCGGAATGAACGCACGAAACATTTCGCGCGCGAAGCATTCGTCGCTCTCGGCTGACAGTGCGGTCACGCACAATTCGACCGCGTGGATTTGCGCTACAATGCACGGCCAATGCACGCCGCAATGCAATGGATATGCCTTGTCTTTGTCATGAAATCTTCATACACCACACCCGGGGCGATTTCATTGAATGAGCGGCGACCGGTCGTGATCGATGCGGGCACTGCCATTGCCGTCGGGCATGGCGATCAGGCGGAAGTCGAGCTCAAGCTGCTTGCGCCGCAAGGAAGCCTCGAAAAGCTGCGCGAGGCACCCTGCATCGTGCAGCACGCGCGCAATCGCGGCGCGTTTCACCGGCTGGAAACAGTGTATTACGACACGGCGGAGCGGCTGCTGTTTCAGCGCGGCATCTCATTGCGCGTGCGACGCAACGGCAAGAGCTTCATTCAGACGCTGAAGCTCGCGCCGAACAGTGCGCAGCCTCTGCTGCGCCGTCAATGGGAGGTGCAGGTTGGAGGCATCGTCCCGGATCTGCGGCTGCTTCCCGCCGACGAGGTCGGCGATCCCGTGGCGACGCTCGGCAACGACGCGCTGGTGCCGGTTTTCGCGACCAAAGTGCGCCGCCACGCTCGGCAGCTTGATCTGCCCGACGCATCGGTTGAAGTCGCATTCGACGAGGGAACCATCGAGGCCGACGCGCGCCAGGAGGTTCTGTCGGAAATCGAGCTCGAGCTGAAGAGCGGCAATGCCGGCGTGCTGTTCGATTTGGGAACGCAGTTGCTCGACGCGGCGCCGCTGCAGATCGGCACGCGCAGCAAGGCGGAACGCGGCTACGCGCTTGCGTTTGATGTCGCGCCGTCGGCGGCGAAGGCCGAGTCTTCCGGCATCACTGCGGATCTTGTGGTCGACGACGTGATCGCGCGGCTGGTCGGCTCCTGCTGGCATCATCTTTTGAAAAATCACGCGGTGGCCGAACAGGGGACGGATCCCGAAGGCGTGCACCAGATGCGAGTGGCGTTGCGGCGCCTGCGCACGATCTGCGCGCTGTTTCGGCGCGACATTCCATCGCCGGCGTTTGAGACGCTCAACGGCGAAGCAAGATGGCTGATGCGGCAACTCGGCAAGGCCCGGGATTGGGATGTGTTCGCCGAAACCACGATCACCCGTCTGGTCAGCGCGGTTCCGGATATCGACCTGGATGGCCTGCGCAAGGCGGTCGAGCAGCGGCAGAAGTCGAGCTACGGCGCCTTGCATGGCGTCCTCGCCGATCCCCGGTGCAGCCGCTTCCTGCTCTCGCTGGGGCAGCTGGTGGAGCGTCGCAGCTGGCGCAACGAGATCGACAGCGAAGCGCTGGCGATCCTGTCGCAACCGATGCCGGGGCTTGCCGATCGAATTCTGCAACGCCTGCATCGCAAGACGTTGAAACGTGGCGCGGGCTTCCGGCAGCTCGATATCCATGCGCAGCATAATCTGCGGATCAACCTCAAGAAGTTGCGCTATGCGGCGGAGTTCTTCCTACCGCTTTATGCCGCCCAAGCGCCGGCCAAGCGCTACGTGAAGCGGCTCGCCCGGTTGCAGAACAGCCTCGGCCGGGTGTGCGATATCGGCAGCACGCGCGTGCTGCTCCACACCATCGCGCAGGACGATCAGCCCGCGCTTCATCTCGGCATCGGCGCGATGGCCGGCTGGCTGGCCCGCGATCAGATCGCGATGGCCAAAACGCTGCGCAAGAGCTGGCAGCGCTTCAAGGCGACGCCGGTGTTCTGGGGCCGATGAGTTTGGCGGCGGCAGGCGTTCCGCCTAATGCGGCTGCGCCTGGACTGCCATCGCGGGGGCTTGCGGCTTGCGTTCGGTGACCAGCGCGAGCAGCACGGTCAGCACCATGAAGCCGACCGAGGCGCCGAACACCCAATGCGGCATGTGCTGGTCCATGATCCAGCCGAACAGCAGCGGGCTGACGATGCCGCCGAAATTGAAGCCCGTGGAGACGATGCCGAAGGCGCGGCCGGCGGCGCCGGGCGGTGCCGCGTTGCGCACCATCATGTCGCGGGACGGCGCGATCACGCCGCCGAGGAATCCGGCGAGCCCCATGGCGAGCGTCAGCGCCACCGGCGGCAGGTTCATCAGCGCGATCAGCAGCACCAGCACGGCATTGACCGCGAAGCAGGCCGCGGCGAGCTGGCTGTGGCGATGGGTCCAGTCGGCGAGATAGCCGCCGGCGAGCACGCCCGCCGCGCTGGCGCCGAGGAACGCGGTGAGCGCGATGTTGGCAGTCGAGAACGATGCGCCGTACCCGCCCATCAGCGCGACCACGCCGAAATTGTTGATGCCCGAGGTCGACAGGCTGAGCAGCGTGAAGAATACGGTCAGCACCATCAGCGCCGGGGTGATCACGCTCGCCTTCTGCGCGGCATCGTCCTTCGACTTGTTCTTGTTGGCGCCGGCATCGGGAATGCCGAGCACGATCAGGAACAGCGCCACCAGCGGGCCGACCGCGCCGGCGACGATCAACGCGCCGAGGCCGCCGATCGAGGCGACGAGGGCTGCCATGATCGCCGGCGCCACCGCGCCGCCGAGGAAACCTGCAAAGGTGTGGATCGAGAAGGCGCGGCCCATCCGCGCCTCGTCCATATGCGCCGAGAGGATCGCGTAGTCGGCCGGATGATAGACGCTGTTGGCGAGGCCGAGCAGCACCGCACAGACGATCAGCGAGCTATAGCTGAGATGCAGGCCGAGCCCGATCAGCGCGCAGCCGCCGATCGTCAGCCCGATCAGCAGGATCTTGCGCGCGCCGATATGGTCGGCAAGGTAGCCGATCGGCGCCTGGGTCAGGCCGGAGACCACCGCGAACACCGTGAGCGCCAGGCCGAGTTCGACATAGCCGACGCCGAGCTGCTGCTTCAGGAACGGGAACAGCATCGGCAGCACGAAGATATGGAAATGGCTGACCCAATGGGCGACCGAGATCCCCGTCAGCGTGCGCAGCGCGCTGTCGGCCCTCGCTTGCTGCGGTGCGGCCAGAACGTCGACCATTGCTGAGACACCCTCTACTTCCCAAAGCCCGGCAGGGCCGGCCGAAAATAGAGGCTGGCCGCTAATTGTCCATGAACGCAGGCGCATGGCTGCCCCCGGCGCGGGCGTGCCGGATCGACACATGCGGCATTAAAGGCGGCGACAAAGTGCGGCGGCGCGGTGATGATCGGCCATGATCGACGCCAAGAAGCCGCTCAAGGTGCTTGTGTCAGAGGGCTCCAGCACCTCGGGCCGCGAGGCGATCACGATCCTGGGGCTGGCCGGCCATCACGTCGAGGTCTGCGATCCCTCGCGCTGGTGCCTGGCCCGCTATTCCCGCTTTGTCCGCAAGTATCATCATTGTCCTCCGCTGCGGACCGATCCGGCTGGCTTCCTGCGTTTCGTCGAGCGCCTGTTGGCGTCGCAGCATTTCGACGTGCTGCTGCCGACCCATGAGCAGGGCTTTCTGTTCGCCCGCGCCGCGCCGCGGCTGTTGTCTCATGCCGGCCTCGCGCTGCCGGATTTCGCCAGTTATCGCGCCGTGCACAGCAAGGCCGGCTTCAGCCGCCTGCTTGACCAACTGGGCCTGCCGCAGCCGTCGACCCGGATCGTGAACTCGGCCGACGAGCTGCGCGACGGCCTGCGGTTTCCCTCTGTGGTCAAGACGTCGGTCGGCACCGCGAGCCGCGGCATCTGGTTCGTGCGCGACGCCGGTGATCTCAACCGCGCGTTCTACGATCTGGAATCATCAGGCGACTTTGCCGGCGAGGTGCTGGCGCAGGATCTCATCACCGGCACGGTCGAGAAGGCCCAGTCGGTGTTCTGCCGCGGCACGCTGATCGGCTTTCACGCCTATCGACAGATCGCGGCCGGCGTCGGCGGCGGCGAGGCGATCAAGGAGAGCGTCAGCCGGCCGGTAATCCGCGCCGCGGTCGAGACCATCGGTGCGCATCTCGGCTGGCACGGCGCGCTCTCGGTCGACGTCATCATGCCGCTCGACAGCGCGACGCCGCTGTTGATCGATTGCAATCCGCGGCTGGTCGAGCCGATGAACGCGTACCAGTCGGGCATCGACCTGGTCGATCTCTTGCTGCGCGTCTCGCTCGGCGAGACGCCGGCGCCGCTTCCCGAGAGCCGCGCCGGAATACGCACGCATCTGGCGATGCAGGCGCTGCTCGGCAGCGCGTCGCGCGACGGCACGCGGCGCGATCTGATCAGGGAATGCGGCCGCATCGCCGCGGGCGGAGGTCTCTACCGGGCAAGCACCGAGGAATTGACGCCCGTGCGGCTCGATTGGCTCAGTGCCGTGCCGTTGGCGATGACGACAGCCCTGCTGCTGGCCTCGCCGCCGATCGCCGCATCGCTGGCACGCGGCGGCTTCGGCGCGCATCTGCTCGATCGTGGGAGTATCAAGAAGATCGAGAGCGAGGATTTCGGTTAGCTCCATCCCCCGTCGTCCCGGCCTAGTGCGCAATTGCGCACGGGAGCCGGGACCCATAACCACCGCAGCTGATCGTCGACCGGGCTGTGGCGCCAGCTGAAATCAATCATCACCATCGGTGGTTATGGGTCCCGGGTCGCGCTTCGCTTGCCCGGGACGACGTGAGGATGGATCTCGCCCTACAACGGCTCGTCATCATTGCCGTAGCGGTCGATCTTCGGCGTGGCGATGTCGCCATCCTCATAATACTCGTCGTCCTGCTTTGATGCAGGCGGCGGAGGCACCTTAGGCTTGTCGTCGGTCTTCTCTTTGGTCTTGGCGCCGCCCTTGCTCGTCTTTCCGCCCTTGGCCATGCGTTTCCCCTGCGCGGGTTAAATCAGCTGAGAGAATTCTACCCCAGTTTCCTTGCACTGTAATGTGAGCAGACGGCGCGGCGGGGTCACATCCCGCCGCGCAGGATGTCTCAAAACGTCGCGCCGGCCTTGACCATGTAGGTGCGGCCGGGCAGCGGATAGGCCGAGAAGCGGCCCTCGGTGAACGAGCTCGCGATGGCGTAGTCGTAGTACAGCGCGTTGAACAGATTGTTGACGCTGAGCGACCAGAAGAAGCGGTCAACCTGTCCACTCAGCTTGATATCGGCGGTGGCGTTGCCGGGAATTTTGCTCTGGGTGTTGGCCTGGTCGTTGTCCATGATGCGCGAGCTCCAGGCCCGCACCGTGGCGTCGAACACCAGATAGTTCTGCCAGATATTCCAGGTCACGCCGAGATTGCCGGTATAGCGCGACACCAGCGGCACGTCGTTGCCGGCCCAGATGCCTTCGCGAAACACCGCACGGGTGATCGCCATGCCGCCGCGCAAGGTAACGCTATCGCTGACCTTCAACGATGCGCTGGTCTCAGAGCCGTAGCGCCGGGTGGGATCGAGGTTAACGTTGTAGAACAGCACCGGGTTGAAATGGATCTCGTTCTCGAGATCCATCAGATAGACGCTGGTCTGGACCTGAAAGCGATTGGTCTTGACCCGGAAGCCGCCTTCGACGTCCTGCGACGTCTGGGTCTTGAGCTGAAAATTCTGCGGGATCGGGGCGAAGGTCACCGGATCGAACGACGGGCCCGATGCGACGCGCTCGTCGACATCCGGCGTGCGGAAGGCGCGCGCGGCGCGGCCGAACACCGAGAAGGTGTCGGTGAAGCGATGCTCGGCGCCGACATGCAGCGCGTATTGCGTCTCGTTGCTGTCGAGCGGCGCTGCCTGCGTATCAAACGCAAATGGCGCATTCGGGTCGTAGCGATCGCGTGCCGAGACATTCGTGTTCTGCACGCGCGCGCCGTAGGAGACATCGGTGGTCGGCAGCAGGCCGATCGTGTGCTGCCAGTAGCCCGCCACGCTCTGCTGTTCGATGTTGTAGATATGGTAGGGGTCGACGCCCTGATAGGCGCCGCGTGCCTCGCGGAAGGTCGAATCGTAATAGTCGATGCCGGTCAGGATCGTGGACGGCATGCCCAGCACGACGTTCTTGACGCTGAGCCGCGGCGTCAGCGACCAGGTCTGCAGCGCGGCGTCGTTGTAGGTCGAGGCGAAGCTGATGGTCGGCACGGTGCCGAAGAATCCGCTCTGCGTCTCGCGCTGCCGCCAGCCGCCGTCGACGATCAGGTCGACGCCGTTCACCAGCGTCTTGGTGAAGCCGGTGGTGACGCTCGCGGTCTGCTGGTTGGCGTAGTCGAACGGCGTTGCCGCGCCGCGGCGATCGGTGAGCAACTCGTTGACCCCGATCGACGGATCGACCAGCCGTCCGCCGGGGAGGCCGAGCTTCTGGTCGCTGCCGGTGACGGTCAGGAAGGCCGTGAGATCTGATGTCGTATAGTTGACATTGCCGACGGCATTGCGCTGGTCGAGCGCATTGTTGACACGGTAGCCGTCGGACTTGATGCCGTTGCCGTAGAACGAGGTCGACCACGGCCCTGAATTGAGCGCCGCGGAGACCGCGGCCATGCGGGTGTTGAACGAGCCGAAACCGCCTTCAGCCCGGATCGTGGCGGGCGGACCGCCGGCGCCGGTCTTGGTGATGATGTTGACGACGCCGCCCACCGCGTTGTCGCCGTACAGCACGGCGCCGCTGTTGCCGCGCGTGATCTCAATGCGCTCGATCGAATCGAGCGGGATCGTGGTGAGGTCGAAGCCGGCCTTGTCGACATCGTTGAGGCGGCGGCCATTGAGCAGGAACAGGGTGTTGTCGGTCGCGAACGCGCCGAAGCCGCGCAGGTCGACCGAGGTCTTGGCGCCGTTCGGCCCGCCATAGAGCGATTGCAACTGCACGCCCGGCACTTGCGCCAGGATATCCGGCAGCGATTGCGTCGGCGCATGCGCGATGTCGTCGGCGGTGATCACGGTCGAGGACGAGCCGACAATGCCGGCGAACTGGCGGCCGCCGCCACCGCTATCGCCGGTCCCCGTGGTTGTGCTGGTTCCAGCCGAATTCGCCCCAGCGCCGCTGCCTACGTTATTGCTCTGTGTGGTGCCCGGTGCCGGACGGCGCGGGGCCGGGCTTTCGTCAGCGGCCGGCTTGGCGCGTGTGACGTTTTGATCGCCCGATTTGGTGACTTCGATCGTCGGCAGCTGATCGGGGGAGGGCGCCTGCTGCGCTCGTGCGGCGGAGACAAGGATTGCAGGCGCGATCATCGTCGACGCGAGCAGAAGCGCGCGGCGCCGATGGGGTGGAAAGGAACACATAGGCGAGACCTCGGTAACGTCAGTGGCACGTCACCGCGAAGCAGTCTCACCATGTGCTTGCAGCATCAGGTGAAGCTCATGCCTGTACTCCCCGACCGGCATCCTCGCGTGTGACCACGGCTGACGGCAGGTCTCCTGGCTCGCGGGTCGTTACCCTTCGTCGCCTTCCCAGGACCGAGATTCCCAGTGGCTTGTGACGAAGGATTCACCGCTTACAGTTGCGGGGGCAGCTGCGGCGTTGGGGAAGTTTCCCTGCACCGCATTCCCTTTTCATCTCATGAAAGAACCGTCATGGTCATCTAGGGTTCGGCCGGGCAGCAAAGTCAATCCGGCACGGGTCGGGCGATGGCCGCGCGGCCATGGTTTTTGTCGAGTGTCGCTTGTCTGCCACGGCGATCGCTGTAAGAGCATGGAATAGATGAGCGTGCAGGATTTTGCCTTGGCGGCCGAGGTCGCGGCGCGGCGCCGGTGGGGCGCCACCGCGGCGCTGCTTGCGCTCGTGGCCCTGCTGTGCGTGCTTTCGCTCGGCATCGGGCCCGTGCGGCTGTCGCCGCTCACGGTGATCGAGGCGCTGTTCGGCGGTGGCAGCGACGTCGCGCAGGTGATCGTGCGCGAGATCCGGCTGCCGCGCACCATTCTGGCGTTCGCGATCGGCGGTATTCTCGGGCTGTCGGGCGCGGCGTTGCAGGGCCTGCTGCGCAATCCGCTGGCCTCGCCGTCGCTGTTCGGCGCGCCGCAATCGGCGGCATTCGGCGCGGTGCTGGTGATCGCGCTGGGCCTCGCCGACGTGCGCTCCTACGCGTTGCCGGTGGTGGCGATCATCGCCGCGTTCGGCTCGGTGTTCGCACTGCTCGCGATCGCCGGCCGCAACGCCGGGCTCTTGATCCTGATCCTCGCGGGGCTTGCGATTTCGAGCTTCGCGGGAGCCGCAACGGCGCTCGTGATGAACCTCTCCAGCAATCCCTTCGTGGTGCTGGAGATCGCGTTCTGGCTGCTCGGCTCGCTGGAGGATCGCAGCTTCCAGCATGTTGCGCTGGCGCTGCCCTTCATCATCGCGGGCGCGGCCATCCTGCTCAGCCAGGCGAGCGCGTTCCGCGCGCTGACGCTCGGCGAGGAGGCGGCGCAGAGCCTCGGCGTCGATGTCGGACGGCTGCGGCTCTTCGTCATCACGGGCGTGGCGCTCGGCGTCGGCGGCGCGGTCGCGGTGACAGGCACGATCGGCTTCATCGGCCTCGTTGCGCCGCATCTGATGCGCCCGGTGATCGGTCATGATCCGGCGCGGCTGCTGGTGCCGAGCGCGCTCACCGGTTCGGCGCTGCTGCTCGCCGCCGATATCGCGGTGCGGATCATTCCCTCGACTTCGGACATCAAGGTCGGCGTGCTGACTTCGATCATCGGCGTGCCGTTCTTCCTCTACCTCATCATGCGCGAACGCCGCGCGCTCGGTGGAGGCGTGGCATGACGCTCTCCGCCACTGGGCTCAATGCCTCGCTCGGTAGCCGCAAGGTGCTGCGGGATGTCTCGCTATCGCTGGCAAAGGGCCATCTGGTCGCGCTGGTCGGACCGAACGGCGCCGGCAAGACCACGCTGCTGCGCGCGCTGGCCGGGCTGATCCCGTCGGACGGCGAGATCAGGATTGGCGGCGACGCGCTGGCCTCGCTGCCGTTGCGCGAACGCGCGAAACGTTTTGCGTATCTGCCGCAGGGGCACATGGTGCACTGGCCGCTGCCGGCGCGCGATATCGTGGCGCTCGGCCGCTATCCGCATGGCGCGACCGATCCGGCGCGGCTGTCGCCGAACGACATGGAGGCCGTGCTGCGCGCGATGCAGGCGGTCGACGTCACCGAATTCAGCGATCGCCGCGTTACCGAGCTCTCCGGCGGCGAGCGCAGCCGCGTTGCGCTGGCCCGGGTGCTCGCGGTCGAGGCGCCGGTGATTTTAGCCGACGAGCCAACCGCCTCGCTCGATCCGCGCCACCAGATCGACGTGATGCAGAAGCTGCGCAATGTCGCCGACACCGGCGTGCTTGTGATCGTGGTGACCCACGATCTCGGGCTCGCTGCGCGCTTCGCCGATCAAGTGCTGGTGCTCTCGGAGGGACGGTTGGCGGCGCAGGGCGCGCCCGCCGAGGCATTGTCGGAAGCCGTCCTTGCCAGCGTCTTCCGCGTCAGCGCCTATCGCGCCGAATTCCAGCGCGAAGCCGTCATCGTGCCGTGGGCGGACGTCTGATGCGCTGGAGGCTCGTAGCTCTGAGTGTCGCGGCATGGATGATGTCGTGTAGCGCTTCGCTTGCGTCAGGGCCGCGCATCGTCTCGATGAATGTCTGCAGCGACCAGCTCGTTCTCTCGCTCGCCGACGCGGACCAGATCCTCGGCCTCAGCCGCTTTTCGCGCGATGCCTGGCAATCCTGGGCCGCGGAGAAAGCGCAAAACTTTCCGCGTCTGTCCGGCGGGGCTGAGGACGTGCTGCTGCTCAAGCCCGACATCGTCGTCGTCAGCCTGTTCGACAAGCGCGCGACGCGTGACCTGCTGAAGGCCAACGGGCTGCACCTCGTCGAGTTCATCGTGCCGCGCACGCTGGATGAGGTGAAGAGACAGATTTTGGCGATGGGTGACGTGGTGCAGCATCCGGATCGCGCGCAGGCCGAGATCGCGCGCCTCGATGCAGCCATCGCGCAGGCACGGGCGTTGGCGAGCGCGCATCATTATCGCGTGCTGCCGCTGGAGCGGCGCGGCTTCGTGTCGGGCGACCAGAGCCTCATCAACTCGTTGCTGGCGGCAACCGGCCTGACCAATGCGGCCGACGAACTCGGCCTCGGCGCCGGCGGGTTTGCCTCGCTCGAGGCGATCGTGAAGCTGCGGCCGGATTTCATCCTGGTGTCGGAGGCCGGCGATCGCGCCGAGGATGAGGGCCGCGCCTTCCTGCTGCATCCGGCGCTGGAGCGATTCTATCCGGACAGCAAGCGCATCGTGCTGCCCGAGCGGCTCACGGTGTGCGGCGGCGTCATGCTGGCGGACGCGCTGGATCGGTTGACGGAGGAGCTCAAGCGAGTGACGCGGTAACGTAATCCGTCATCCTGAGGTGCGAGCACGTGCGAGCCTCGAAGGATGCATGGCCCGGACGTTTCCAAGTATTCGCGTAGGGAGCGGAGCCGTCGCCCTTCGAGGCTCACCGAAGGGGCGAGCACCTCAGGGCGACGGTGAGATACGTGCGCTTGCGGCTACACGACTATCCCAACACCACCGGCCCGCCGGCCTTCTTCCAGGCGTCGATGCCGCCCTCGATATGGGCGGTGTTCGCAAGCCCTGCCTTCTTCGCGGCAGCCACCGCCATCGCCGAGCGTTCACCGAACGCGCAGAAGAACACCACGCGGCGGCCGGTTGCGGCGGCGACTTCGCGCAGCATGCCGCCGGGCTGCAGGCCGGCGCCGATTCCCGGATAGGGCGCGTGCAACGCGCCCGCGAGCGTGCCGTGCTTGGCGCGCTCAGCGCTCTCGCGCAAATCGACCAGCAGGATATCGGGCCGCCCGAGGCTTGAGATCGCGTCGCGCGCGCTGAGCGAGAGGCCTTCTTTCGCGAGCTCGTCCTGGTGCAGGCCGACATGCATGTTGGCGGGCACCACGACGTCCATCAGCTTCGGGTTCGGCAGGTTGAGGTTGTTCATCAGCTCGACATAGTCGTCGATCGACTTCACCTGCAGCCGCGGATTGTAGCGCTTCTCCTCACCGATGGTGGAGACGGTGTCGCCCTTGTAGTCATGCGCGGGGAACACCATCGTTTCCTCGGGCAGCCTCAAGAGGCGGTTGAAGATCGAATCATACTGCGCCCGCGCGCTGCCGTTCTGGAAATCGGTGCGGCCGGTGCCGCGGATCAACAGCGTGTCGCCGGTGAAGACGCGGTCACCCATCAGATAGCTGTAGGAATCGTCGGTGTGGCCGGGCGTATACATCGCCTCGAGGCAGAGGCCCTCGATCGTCACTTTGTCGCCGTCAGAGACACGCATCGAGACCACGTCGGCCTTGCTCTGCTCGCCCATGATGGTGATGCACTGGGTGCGGTCACGCAGCTCGCCGAGGCCGGTGACGTGATCGGCATGCAGATGGGTATCGACGGCTTTCACCAGCCTGAGGTCGAGTTCCTGCAGCAGCTTGCAGTAGCGGTCGGCCTTCTCGAGCACGGGATCGAGGATCAGCGCCTCGCCGCCGGCACGGCTCGCGAGCAGGTAGCTGTAGGTACCGGACACGCTGTCGAAGAGCTGGCGAAAGATCATGGCGGCTTACCTGTTCTCCGGGTCGAGTCGCATGGAGGATATTATTCCATAGATAGGGTCGATTCAAAGCAAATCCATCCCCGGAGACCAATCCCTGACCGTCACCCCCGCGCAACGGCTTTGCCGTTGTCGCTGGAGGAGCCGCGAAGCGGCGTCTCAAAGGGTCGAGCGCCCGGCTTTTTCAGGGAGGGGGATTGGCGTGCGGAAGCAATGGGGCCGTGCATCCTTCGAGACGCCGCTTCGCGGCTCCTCAGGATGACGGGTTGTGCTCTGCACCTTGGAGGCCTACGGCCTCACGTAACTCCAGCCCTGCTCCTGCAGCTCCATCAGATGCACCACACCCGACGGTACGATGGTGGCGTCGGGGACGACGGAGATGGCGTGGCCTTCGGCCTTCTCCATGCCCTGCTTGGTGTTGTTGCAGGCGGAGAACTGGATCTTGCCGGGGAAGACGTAATCCTTGAGCCGCTTGATGCGCTCCTGCACCGGCGAGGTGTCGCTGCGCAGCATGTGCAGGCCGGGGCCGTAGGTGACGATGTCGATCTCCACGTCCTCGTTTTTGGCGCGGTAATATTCGATCACGTTGGTCGCGTTGTTGAGCGCGAGATTCATGACCTGCGGGTCGTTCTGGTCGACCTGGATCGCGATGCGGTGCGGCTTGTCGGTGGCGAGTGCGCTCGCGATAAAGGCAAGCGAAAGCAGCGCGGCGGCGGCGAGACGGCGAAGCATGGGGACTCCTAGGGGCGGACCAGTGTGTAGCCGTTCTCGGTCAGCAGCAAAATCTGCGCAACGCCGACCTGCACGGGAGTTGCAGCGGCGATGTAGTCCGGCCGCTTGCCGGTGTCGCGCTCGATGGTGTCGACGGTGTTGAGGCAGATGTCGACCCGCGCGCCCTGCGCGACCAGGCTCTCGACCAGCTTGCGGTTTGGGTTGTCGGGCTTGAGCAGCTCAATGCCGGGGCCGAAGGTGACGATCTCGACCGCGACCTTGTCGGGGTCGTAGTGCTTCATCAGATTGTTGGCGACGCTGATGACGAGGCCTTGCTTCTTCGGGTCATTGTCGGAGAGCTGCAGCACGACCTTGTGCTCGGCGAACGGCTTGTCCTGCAATGGTGCCAGCTGGGCGCGAGCGAGCGGCGTCGCAAGCGCGATCGCCGCAAGGCCGAACGCCGCGATCAGCGCGCGCCGCATCATCCGTGCCTCGCAATGCCCAGATTGTCGTCGACACCTTTCAGCGTCACGCCGGGCTCGTCGCGGTTCGGCGGCCGGCCGGCGCGCAGATGTTTGGCCACCACATCCCAGATCGGCGCGCCGCTTTGCTGGTTGACCGAGGCCCAGCCCGCGACCTTGTAGTGCTTGCCGGCTTCGACATGCTTGCCGTTGCCGAACTTCAGCTCGGAAATGCGCTTGCCGACGCTCTCGCCGGGCGTGCAGGTGTAGGCGAGGCCGCCGACACGGACCATGTCGCCGCCCTGCTGATAATAGGGATCGGTGTTGAAGAGGTTATCGCAGACGTCTTCCAGCACATCCTTGATCTGGCTGCCGGTCATCGTCGCGACGTAGGTCTCGGGATAGGTGATCGCGGTTTCCGACAGCACGTCTTCCATCGTGATCGGCTGGCCGGCGAGCGTGGTGAGGCCCCAGCGGAAACCGGGCGACAGCGCGATCTCGGCGTTGAGCTCGTTCAGCAGCGCATCGCAGATCAGCTGGTCGACGGTGCCGGAGAAATTACCGCGGCGGTAAAGCAGGCGATCGGCGGTGCCGAGCTTGTCGCTCCACTCGTCGACATGCGGGTCGCGCATCTTGTCGATCAGCGCCTGCATCGCCGGATCGGGCTTCAACAGCTCGGCGAAAACAGGCAGCAGGCGGTAGCGGACATTGGCGACCTTGCCTTTGGTAAGGTCGAGATCGAGCACGCCGATGAACTTGCCGTTGGAGCCGGCATTGGTGACCAGCGTGACGCCGCCGGCATTGGTCACCGTGATCGGAATCGGGATCGCGTCATGGGTGTGGCCGCCCAGGATGACGTCGATGCCGGTAACGCGGCTGGCAAGCTTGAGGTCGACATCCATGCCGTTATGCGACAGCAGGATCACCGCCTCGACCTTGTCGTCATTGCGGTGGCCGTCAACGAGCTTCTGCAGTTCCTCGTCGCGGATGCCGAATTTCCAGTCCGGCGTGAAGCGCTTGGGATGGGCGATCGGCACGTAGGGGAAGGCCTGGCCGATGATCGCGACGCGATGGCCGCCGATCTCCTTGATGATCGACGGCTTGAACACCCGCCCCGAGGCCGGATCGAACGCCTTGGCGTCGTTGAACGCGGCTTCCTCGGTCAGGAACACGTTCTGCGCCAGAAACTCGCCCTTGAAGCGCGAGAGATTGTCGCGCAGCACCTGCTCGCCATAGGTGAATTCCCAGTGCCCGGTCATCGCCTCGATGCCGAGCAGATTGGCGGCCTCGACCATGTCGGCGCCGTTCATGGCGTTGGCAAGGCCTGAGCCCTGCCAGAGGTCGCCACCGTCGAGCAGGATCGAGCGCTTCTCGCCGACGTCGGCGCGCAGCTTGTCGACCAGCGTCTTCAGATGGGCAAAGCCGCCGAGCCGGCCGAAGCGGCCGGCCGCCTTTTCGAACTCGACGCAGGTGAAGGCATAGGCGTCGGCGCTGTCGGGCCGGATGCCGAAGCGGTCGAGGAACGCCTTGCCGACCAGGTGCGGCGGCTGGCCGGCCATCGCGCCGACGCCGATATTGACGCTGGATTCGCGAAAGAACACCGGCTTCAGCTGCGCATGCGTATCGGTCATGTGCAGGATGCGGGCGTTGCCGAAGCGTTCGAGGTCGTAGACGCTCGCGGTATCGGCACCGCGCGCGAGGCGGGGCAGGCCGGCCACAAGCGTCGCGGCGGCCGAAGCTCTCAGGAAATCCCGGCGGCGGATGATCATCACTCTCTCCGCGCGGCCCCTGGCCAGCGCGCCTTTAACGAACTTCCATGTCCTTCCAGCGTTCCTTTTCGCTGGTGGCCTGGAAGATCGATGCCTTTGCCAGTGCCTCGGCCTCCTTGGCCTGGGCGACTGCGGTGTCGAAATCACCAGCCTCACCGGCCTTTTTTGCGGCGGCGAGCGTCGAGGCCGTCGTGGTCCACTGGTTGCGCAGAGAGCCTGCTTCCTTGTTGGCGGCTTCAGCCGCGGCATAGGCCGCCTTGTAGTCGGCCTCGGAAGCGGCAAGGGCGGCGGGTGCGGTCGCGATCAGCAGGGCGGAAGCGGCGAAAATCGCTTTCATCACAGCGCTCATGGCCGTGCTCCCGGACCCGAAATCGGCAGCCCGTTGCTGACATAGGACAAATAATATTCGAGGTTGCGGTACTCGTCGTCCTGCGGATTGAGCGGCACGCCGCGGATCTGGCTGTTGCAGGTGGTGAAGCGGCGGCTGGTGGTGCCCATGCCCGACCATTCCGAGCGGTAGATCGGCATTGCGTTCAGGATGCCGAGCGCCGGCGCCAGCACCTCGGCGCGGATCCGCTCGCCCGGGCTCTGGATGTGGCAGGTGGCGCAGGAGAAATTGAGCTGGCCGCGGCGGGTGTAGAAATATTCCTTGCCCTTCTGGTAGGCCTCCAGCGCGCGCGGATCGTTCGGGATCTTGATGTCCATCGGCTTGCCGCGCGAGGTGAAGGCCATGTAGGCGGTCAGCGCCGCCATGTCGTCCTTCACATAGGAGAACGGCGCCTCGCCATTGGCCTCGCGGCAGCGGTTGAGCGCGAGCTCGAGCGTGACGACCTTGCCTTCCTTCTCGTCGAAATAGGGATAGTTCTGGCGGATGCCGATGCCCTTGTTCGGGAAGCAGTCGGCGTAAGTCTTGCCGTTCTTGAACGGCGTCGAGAACATTTCCTTGCCGGCTTCGAGCGAGAACTCGTAGGGCGGAAACTGCTCCTTCTCTTCCCACTGCTTATGCAGGTCCTCATTCATCGAATAGGGACCGTTGACGAAATCCTCGAGCTTCAGCTTGGGGAATTTGCTGGTGAAGAACTTCTGAAACGCGGCCTTGTCGGCAGCGGGATCGACGCTCTCGGCCGCGCGCGCGGCCGGCGCAAGCGCCAGCATGCCGAGCGCAAGCGTCGCGATTGCTACGAAGCGCCGCGTCATTGAATCTTCGCCGTGGTGGTGTCGGTCGCGCCCTTGTTGTCGACCCAGCTGACTTTCAGGTCGTCGCCCTTCTTGCCGCCCTTGAAGGCGAACTTGACGTAGGGGTCCTTCGACACGCCGCCGCCCCAGTCGGCGACGAATACCGGCTTGCCGTCATACTCGAAGGTCAGCACCTGGATGAAATGCGGCGGGATGATCTCGCCCTTGGCGTCCTTGACGAAGCCGGAATCCATCGGATGCTGGATCAGCGCCTGCACCTCGGTGGTGTCGCCGTTTGAGGTGGCGCGCACGCGAATGCTCGATGCCATCGCTTTTTTTCCTTTTTTAGCTCAGCCGCCGCAGCCGCCGACGGTGACCTTGATTTCCTTCTGGGCGCTGTAGAGCTTGCCGCCGGCCTCGACGATCACGGTGACGTTGCTGGTCTTGGCCATCTTGATGCGGTTGGCGACGCTCGGCAGCGTGCCGGCCGGAATCTTGTACGATGCGATCAGCGAGATCGGGTTCTCGCTCACCAGGAACGAGATCGAGGTGACGTCTGCCAGCGTCGTGGTGGCGGAGATCGGCACCACCGCGCCGTTCTCGGCGATCTCGGGCGCGTCCATCTTGACCTTGTCCGAGGGCTCGGCGGTCTTGCCGTAGAGCGCCTTGATCGCGTCGGCCTCGTTCTTCTGCTTGAACGCCTCTTCCGGATATTTGTCGTTGGCGGCGGCGAGCGCCTGCGGCACGTCGAACGGAATGACGCCAAGGCCGATCAGTGCGGCGACACCCGCGCCCTTCAGCAGCAGACGGCGCGTTCCGGAAAATTCGCTGGTCGTGATGTTCATCGAAAAACTCTCCTCAAGCGGTGCGGCGTCACAGCGTCTGCAGGAAGTCCACCACCGCGTTGATTTCCTTCTCGCTCAAAATCCGGTTTCGTCCGAACGGCGGCATCACGGTCTGCGGGTTGCGCTTGGTCTCGTCGGTCACGATCGCGATCAGCTCGTCGCGGCTGTATTTCGCCTTGAGGCCGGTCAACTCGGGGCCGATGCTGCCGGGCAGTTCGCCGCCCTTGATGACATGGCAGGTCAGGCAATTGCCCTTGCCGCGGTCAAAGGCGAGCTTTTGGCCCTCGGCGGCGGATTGGGCCTGCGCGGGCGCGGCCATGGCGATGCCTGCCAGCAGCGCCAGAACGAAGGCTGGCTTAACGAAAGTGGCGATCAAGGACGTTTCCCGGGCTTCAATCTCGATGATCCCATCGCAATATAAAGAGTGGAAAGCACAAAGGCCATCGGCTGGCAACACGGAGAATAGGCGCGTTGCGACGGGGTTAATGGAAGCGTGGCGGTCCGGAACTGGAGTGTCTCCTGCGCCTTCCATCTGTCATGTTGGTGCGGTTGAGTGCGGTTGAGGCGTAAGGAGAGCGCGGTGGCGGAGTTTGTGGTGGAGTTCGGCAAGGACGGCAGGCCGGTCGAGGCGGACGGGCGGCTCGACGCGGCAGCCTTCCACCGCAATCACCAGCCGATCTGGGCGGTGCTGAAGAATTACCTCGCCGGTCAGTCCGGCGACGTGCTGGAGGCCGGCAGCGGTACCGGCCAGCATGTCGTCTATTTCGCCGGCCAGACCCCCGACATCATCTGGTGGCCGAGCGACCTCCATGCCGCGCATCTGCGCAGCATCGAGGCCTGGCGTGCGCATGCCGGCCTTGCCAACATCCGGCCGCCGCAGCCGATCGATCTGTCCGATCCCGCCTGGTCGCCCGCGCCGTCGGACGGCAAAGATCCGGACAAACTGCTCGCGATCTTCTGCGCCAATGTGATCCACATCGCGCCGTGGCGCGTGGCCGAGGGCCTGTTCGCCGGCGCCTCCAGGCATCTGCGCGCCGATGGCCGGCTGTTCCTCTACGGCCCGTTCAAGCGCGGCGGCAAGCACACCGCGCTCAGCAATGCGGTGTTCGACACCTCGCTGCGCGAGCGCGACGCCGAATGGGGTGTGCGCGATATCGCCGATGTCGAGGCGCTTGCCGAGCTCGTCGGGTTGAAGCTCGGCGGCACGTTCGAGATGCCGGCCAACAACATGATCCTGATGTTTGTGCGGAAGGATGCGGGTGAAGCATGATCCGGAAACGTGCGAAGCGGTTTTTAAGAAGGATCATGCTAAAATAGGAAACTAGAGCGCGATGACGATTCAACCAAATCTCATCGCGCTCTAGTCGTAAGCCAGGCACCATCCGTCCCCGCGCAGCCAGCAATGCTCATCGGGAATCCCGGCATCGCAATAGAGCCGCGTCCTCCCGCGTGTTGTGTGATTTGACACACCAAGGTGTGTCAAATAGCATACATCAACGACGGAGGCCACAATGAAGAGACGGCTTTATCCGGCCGTGCTGGAGCGCGGTCCGCGCGGCACGTTCGGGGCATGGTTTCCGGATTTTCCGGGCTGCGTCGCCGGCGGCAAGTCGCAGGAGGAGGCGATCGAGCGCGCCGAGCATGCGCTGGCGCAGGCGATGGATGGTTGGGTCGAGCAGGGCCACGCGCTGCCGGAGCCGACGCCGATCGAGCGGATCGTTCCGCCGAAGGGCTCTGACGTTGCCGCCTTCTTCATGGTCGGCGTCGATCCGCCCGATCCATCCGAGCGCGTGAATGTCTATTTGCCGAAAAGCCTGATCACACGGATCGACAAGCGTGCGGCCGAGCTCGGCATGAGCCGTTCGAGCTTCTTCGGCTTTGCGAGCTCGCTCGCGCTCGAATGGCCGGGCGGCTATCCGCGCGGCGCCCCGATCGCGCCGCGCTCCAAGGTGCACAAGACCGGCGCGCTGCGCGCCGAGAAACGGCCGGGCAAGAAGCCGGTGCGGTGATGGTTGTGCGTCGGAATACACTGATGTCGTCCTGGCGAAGGCCAGGACCCATTACCCCAGATGGTGATTGTTGAACGTAGCTGGGGCCGCGCTCCCCTCTCACAACATGATTCGGTGGTTATGGGTCCTGGCCTTCGCCATGACGACGCCGGAGTATGAGTCTTCGATCAGCCCCACCCTCGTGCGCCTCCCGCATGGCCTACGTCCGTTTGCGCCGGTTGATCGGCCTGCACCCGCTCTCCATAGTGTCCACGATTTGGAGGCTCCCGCCGGGGCTTCAGTGCGGGACCACCGATGATCGATGTGACGGCTGTGGATGAAACCAGCGATGACGCGCGGGCGCGCAGCAATGTATGGCGGCTTGCGGCGGCGCAGGCGCTGACCGGCGCCAATTCGGCCGTGATCTTCGCCACCGGCTCGATCGTCGGCGCGACGCTGGCGCCTGATGTCTCGCTCGCGACGGTGCCGCTCTCGATGTATGTGCTCGGGATGGCCGCCGGCACGCTGCCGACCGGCGCGATCTCGCGCGCCTATGGACGGCGCGTCGCCTTCATCGTCGGCACCTTCTGCGGCACGCTCACCGGCGCGCTCGGTGCCTGGGCGATCCTGCATTCATCGTTCTGGCTGTTCTGCGGCGCGACCTTCCTCGGCGGGCTCTACGGCGCCGTCGCGCAGTCCTATCGCTTTGCGGCGGCCGATGGCGCCAGCGTCGCGTTCCGGCCCAAGGCGGTGTCCTGGGTGATGGCCGGCGGCGTGTTCGCCGGCGTGCTCGGACCGCAGCTCGTGCAATGGACCATGGACATCTGGCCGCCCTATCTGTTCGCGTTCTCTTTCGTGATGCAGGCGCTGGTCGCGCTGGTGGCGATGGCTGTGCTGTCGGGCGTCGACGCGCCAAAGCCTGCGGCGGCGGACCTGCATGGCGGCCGTCCCCTGCTCGAGATCGCCAAACAGCCGCGCTTCATTGCAGCGGCGCTGTGCGGCGTGATCGCCTATCCGATGATGAATCTGGTGATGACCTCGGCACCGCTCGCGATGAAGATGTGCGGGCTCACGGTCAGCGATTCCAATTTCGGCATCCAGTGGCACATCGTGGCGATGTATGGCCCGAGCTTCTTCACCGGCTCGCTGATCGCTCGCTTCGGCGCGCCCGCCATCGTCGCGCTCGGGCTGACGCTGGAAGCGGTCGCCGCGATGATCGGGCTGTCCGGCATCACCGCGCCGCACTTCTGGGCGACGCTGTTCGTGCTCGGGATCGGCTGGAATTTTGCGTTCGTCGGCGCCTCTGCGCTGGTGCTGGAAACGCACCGGCCGCAGGAACGCAACAAGGTGCAGGCGTTCAACGATTTCCTCGTCTTCGGCATGATGGCGATCGGCTCGTTCTCGTCCGGCCAGCTGCTCGCGCATTACGGCTGGAACGCCGTCAACATGGTGGTGTTTCCGCCGGTGCTGCTCGGGCTTGCCGTGCTGTCGCTGGCCTCGTTCGCCAGGCGGCGGGCGAAATTGCGCGCGGTGGAAGAAATCCCGGGTTCCAGCATCTAGGCATGTTCCGGGAAGTGTGGCGTGGTTTTCCGGAAGAACGCGCCCAAAAGAGTTTCCTGCTGCCAGTTGCTGACACTTCGATCCGTTTCGAAGTGAATGGCTTGCACGGCTCTTTACATCGTGGGAACGGATCAATCCGGCCCTGACGATGTGAGAAGCAAGAGCAACAAATGGACGCATCCTCGCCCACACAAGCAGACGAATCCTCGGTCGGTTATGAAGGCTGGCGCATCGTCGCCGTCTGCTTCCTGCTTGCGACCTTCGGCTGGGGACTGGGCTTCTACGGACAGAGCGTCTATGTCGCCGAGCTGCAGCGGCTGCACGGCTGGCCGGCGTCGCTGATCTCGTCCGGCACCACCTTCTTCTATCTGTTCGGCGCGGCGCTGGTCGCCTTCGTCAGCGAGGCGATCAAGGCGTTCGGCGCGCGCAGCTGCCTGATCGCCGGCACCCTGGCGATGGCGGTCGCAGCGGTCGCGATCGGCGAGGTGCGCGCGCCCTGGCAGCTCTATCTCGCCGATGCGCTGCTGGCGTTCGGCTGGGCCGGCACCAGCCTCGGCATCATCACCAACACGCTCGGCCTGTGGTTCGACAAGAAGCGCGGCATGGCAATCAGCCTGGCGCTGAACGGCGCGAGCTTCGGCGGCATCGTCGGCGTGCCGCTATTGGTCGCGGGCATCGGCGCGTTCGGCTTCTCCGGCGCGATGATCGCGGCCGCGGTGCTGCTGGTCGTGGTGATGGTGCCGGTCATCCTGATCTTCGTCGGACGGCCGCCGGTGCATCTGCACGCGGTGACCTCTGCGGCGGCCGACGCCCCGTCAGCGACCCAGGTACGCGCCAATGCGCTGCGCGATCTCCGCTTCCTCTCGGTCTCGATCGCCTTCGCGCTGGTGCTGTTCGCCCAGGTCGGCTTCATCGTCCACTTGATCGCCTACCTCGACCAGGTGATCGGCCGCGAGCGGGCGACGGTGGCGATGGCGCTGCTGACCGCGATGGCTGTGGTCGGCCGCGTCTCGTTTTCCTTCGTGATCGACCGGCTCAACCAGCGGCTGGCGTCGGCGCTGTCCTTTGTCAGCCAGGCGATCGCACTCGCGCTCATCATCAATGTGCACAATGATTTCGTGCAGATCGCCGCCTGCGCATTGTTCGGCTTCTCGGTCGGCAATCTGATCACGCTGCCGGCGCTGATCGTGCAGCGCGAATTCGATCCGCGCGCGTTCGGCGTGCTGGTCAGCCTGATCACCGCGATCAACCAGATCACCTACGCCTTCGGGCCCGGCGTGATCGGGCTGCTGCACGATCTCTCCGGCAGCTACGCGCTGCCGTTCTATGGCTGCATCGGGCTGGAGCTGATCGCGGCGGCGACGATCATGACGAAAGGGAAGTAGCCCGGAAGCGAGGCGGCATCCCGCCTACGATTTGCGGCGTGACTTCCTGGCCCTCTTCGGTTCGCCGATCTTGCCGGCCGCCGCGGCCCGTAGCAGGCGTCGGAAGGTCGGGCATTCCATGTGGCTCGGTGCCGGGCAGACGGCGGCGTGGCGCAGGCCGTCACGCATCGCGTTGAGCCTGCGGATGGTGCGGTCGAGCTCGTCGGCCTTGGTGGCAAGCATTTTCCGGTCAATGCGCGGTCTTCCATCGGGCGCGAACATTCGCCCGATCTCGTCGAGCGAGAAGCCGGAGGCGCGCCCGAGTGCGATCAGCGCCAGCCGGTCCAGCACGCCCGGATCGAACAGCCGGCGCAGCCCGCGCCGGCCGTGCGAGGCGATCAGGCCTTTTTCCTCGTAGAAGCGCAAGGTCGAAGCGCGAACGCCCGACAGCTCCGCCACCTCCGCGATGTCGATGTCCCGCATGGTCCTTGACCTCAAGTTCACTTGAACTGGCAGTGTGCAGCCTACCGCTTGCGCCAGGCAAGCATCAAGGCAACCGGCAAGGCAACAAGGACGAGATCATGCGCATCGCACCGCAGGCCGAGGACGAGCAGGGCAAACTCTGGAACGGCGCCGCCGGCCGTGCCTGGGTCGAGACACGCGACGTGCTCGAGGGGATGTTCAGGCCGCTTGAGGAGCTGCTGGTTCAGGCGGTGTTCGATGCCGCGGCCAGCCGTGTGCTCGACATTGGCTGCGGCACAGGCGCCACGACGTTCGCTGCGGCTCGAACGCTGGGCCCGCAGGGGCATTGCACTGGCATCGACATCTCCGAACCGATGATCGCAGCGGCGCGCGCCCGCGCGGAGCGGGAAGGGCGGCCGGCCAGCTTCATCTGCGCCGACGCGCAGACCTACCCGTTCACGCCCGCGAGCTTCGACATGATCATCTCGCGTCTCGGCGTGATGTTCTTTGCTGATCCAGGGCGGGCTTTCGCCAATCTACGCCGCGCGGCCCGCCCGGGTGCTGCGCTCCGCTTGATCGTGTGGCGAGGTGCCGCCGAGAATCCATTCATGACGACCGCGGAACAGGCGGCAAAGCCGTTGCTGCCGAATCTTCCGGCGCGGCGTCCCGATGCACCGGGGCAGTTCGGCTTTGCGGACCGAACGCGGGTCGAAAGCATCTTGGAGGACGGCGGCTGGGACAAGATCGCGATCGAGCCGGTCGACGCCGCGCTCAGCTTTCCGGTGTCGGAGCTGACCCGCTATGTGAGCTGGCTCGGCCCGGTCGGCGTGATGCTGCAGGGGATGCAAGAGCCGCTTCGCACGCGAGTGATCGAGACCGTCTGCGGTGCCTTCGATCGCTATATCCACGGGAACGAAATTCGTTTCACCGCGGCCTGCTGGATGGTCGCGGCACGAGCGCCGGCGGAGGCTGCACATGGCTGACGCCGTGGACTATCTCGCGAGCGCCGTGCTGATCGGGACCGGCGCGACCATCGCGATGGACATCTGGGGGATCATCCGCAGGCGCCTGCTCGGCATCCCGTCGCTGGACTATGCTTTGGTCGGTCGCTGGCTCGGCCATCTCTTATCCGGGCGCCTGCGCCACGACCGCATCGCCGCGTCACCACCGGTTGCGGGTGAGCGCGTGATCGGTTGGGCCGCGCATTATCTGATCGGAATCGGGTTTGCCGGCGTGCTGCTTGCGATCTTCGGCCTCGATTGGGTGCGGCAGCCCACCATCGGACCGGCGCTGATGGTCGGGATCGGCAGCGTGGCCGCGCCATTCCTGGTGATGCAGCCCGCGATGGGCGCCGGCCTAGCCGCGAGCCGCACGCCCGATCCGTGGGCAGCGCGGCTGCAGAGCCTCGTGACGCATGCGGTGTTTGGCATTGGGCTCTACGCGGCCGGCTGGCTCGGGCGCGCGTGGCTGCGCTTGTAGGGGGGCGCGTAGTCCGCGTTACGGAATTACGTCGCCCGCTGCTTCAGCAAATCCTCGAGATCCAGCCGCCGCGTGAACATCGAAAGCTTGCCGTCGGCGCCGCGCGGCCATTCGGCTTCGGGCCGGTCCCAATACAGCTCGACGCCGTTCTCGTCGGGATCGCGCAAATACAGCGCCTGGCTGACGCCGTGGTCGCTGGCGCCGTCGAGCTGGATGCCGGCCGAGATCACCCGGTGCAGCGCGTCGGCGAGCGCCGGGCGGGTCGGGTAGAGGATGGCGGTGTGGAACAGGCCGGTGGTACCGGGCGGCGGCGGCCGTCCGCCCTTGCTCTCCCAGGTGTTGAGGCCGATGTGGTGGTGATAGCCGCCGACCGAGATGAAGGCCGCGTCCGCGCCCATCCGCTGCTGCAGTTCGAAGCCGAGCACGCCGCAATAGAAGCCGAGCGCGCGCTCGAGATCGGCCACCTTGAGGTGGACATGCCCGATCCGGGTGCCAGCAATGATGGGAGGATTTTGCGCCATAGTCCGGCTCCGATCGGGTCAGCGCCCTGCGTTACGGGCAAGGCTTCTGCCGTTGATATAGTCCGGATTTGCCGAACGCGGAGCGACCGATCCGGAAACGCAAGGTTTCCGAAAGGCGCCCCGGTCCGCCTGACCTAGCAGAGCTCCGACAGCTCGCCGCCGGGCAGCTGGAACTCGAACGTGTTCAGCGTCATCGACACCATGGTGTAGTAGCCGCACAGGCCGATCACCTCGACCAGGCCGCGCTGGCTCAGCACCTCGACCGCCTCGTCATACAGTGCCTTCGGCAGGCCGTGACCTTCATGCAGTGCCTTGGCGACGTCGTAGATCACCCTGGCCTTGGGATCGTCGAAGGTCGGCGTCCGGCGCACGCGAATGTCCTCGATGATCTTCGGATCAAGCCCGCCCTTCAGCGCGAGGCGCTTGTGGGCATACCATTCGTAATGCGCAGTCCAGTGCCGCGCGGTGACCAGGATCGCGATCTCCGACAGCTTGGGCGGAAAGATCGTGTCGAAGCGCAGCACCTCGCCCAGCCGCGTGGCATGCCGTGCCATCTCGGGGCTGTTCAGCCAGGCCATCATCGGCGCCGGTGGCGCGCCGCGCTTGCCGGCGATCGACTCGTCGTAGGTTTCTTTCTGGGCGGCGTTCATTTCGCTAGGCGAAAGCAGCTTCAGCCGCATGACCGTTTCCTCTTGTTTTTCAATCGTTACCCCATCTCGGCGATACACCCGATCGCGCAAGGTGAGTAGCGACGCCAGAGCATGGCGCGGCCGCGAGGCATATTGAATTCGGCGGCGGCGTAGGTCTAAGGTCGAATCCAATTCGTCGAATTTGACTGGAAACGCACCATGGCTGACCTCGAGAAATTCCGCGCAGAGACCCGCGCCTGGCTGGAGCAGAACTGCCCGGCTGAGATGCGCAAGCCGATGACCTCGGATGGCGACACCTTCTGGGGTGGCCGCAACACGAAATTCTCGTCCGAGGCGCAGCGCGTCTGGTTCGAGCGGATGCGCGACAAGGGCTGGACCGTGCCGCATTGGCCGAAGGAGTATGGCGGCGGAGGCCTCGACGGCGAGGAGGCCAAGATCGTGCGCCAGGAGATGGCGGCGATCGGCGCGCGCCAGCCGCTGACCTCGTTCGGCATCTCGATGCTCGGACCGGCGCTTTTGAAATACGGCACCGAGGAGCAGAAGAAGGAGCATCTGCCGAAGATCACCGCGGGCCTGATCCGCTGGTGCCAGGGCTATTCCGAGCCGAACGCCGGCTCCGACCTCGCTTCGCTGCAGACCCGCGCGGTCGGCGACGGCGACGACTACATCATCAACGGCCAGAAGATCTGGACCTCCTACGCCAACTATGCCGACTGGATCTTCTGCCTGGTGCGCACCGATCCGGCGGCGAAGAAGCACGACGGCATCAGCTTCATCCTGTTCGACATGGCCTCGAAGGGCGTGTCGACCAAGCCGATCCTGCTGATCTCCGGCTATTCGCCGTTCTGCGAAACCTTCTTCGACAATGTCCGGGTGCCGAAGTCGCATGTGGTGGGCACCGTCAATCGCGGCTGGGATGTCGCGAAGTACCTGCTGCAGCATGAGCGCGCGATGATCTCGGGCATGGGCGAGCGCGGCGTCGGCCGTCCGCTCGGCCAGATCGCCGCCGACTCGGTCGGTGCGGATGCGCAAGGCAAGCTCGACGACGCGCAGCTGCGCAGCCAGATCGCGAACTTCGAGGTCGATGAGGCGGCGCTCGCCGCCGCCGCCGAGCGCGCGGTCGATCTCGCCAAGGCCGGGCAGTCGCATCCGGCGTTCTCCTCGGCGATGAAATATTACGGCACCGAGCTCAACAAGCGGCGCTACGAGATCCTGATGTCGGCCGGCGGCATCGATGCGCTGGAGTGGGAGAGCGACCGCTCCAGGGGCGGCGCCCGTCCGCGCGCCTGGCTGCGCACCAAGGCCAACTCGATCGAGGGCGGCACCTCGGAGGTGATGCTCGGCATCGTCGCCAAGCGCATCCTCGATCTGCCGGGCGCGTGACGCACCGTTTCACCACGCGTCATTCCGGGACGGCCCGAAGGGCCAGGCCCGGAATCCATAACCACGATCGGGAGTATGGATTCCGGGCTTGCGACGATGTCGCGCCCCGGAATGACGAACTCAACATCGACCGAATTTGAATTATCGAAGAGCGGAATTAATCCATGGCCCTCGTCCTCACCGAAGAACAATCCATGCTGCGCGACAGTGCGCGCGGTCTCATCAGCGACAAGGCGCCGGTGGCGCATCTGCGCGGCCTGCGCGATGCCAAGGACACCATCGGCTTCTCGCGCGAGCTCTGGAAGACGTTTGCCGAGATGGGCTTCTCCGGGCTGCTGGTACCGGACCAGTTCGGCGGCAGCGGCCTCGGCTGCGTCGAGGCCGGCATCGTCATGGAGGAGATCGGCCGCACTTTGATGCCGTCGCCGTTCCTTGCGACCTCGGTGCTTGCCGCATCGGCGCTGACGCGCGGCGGCAGCGAGGCGCAGAAGGCGCAGCATCTTCCGAAAATCGCCGACGGCTCGCTGCTGGCGGCGCTCGCGATCGATGAGGGCGCCAAGCATCGCCCGCTGCAGACCAAGTTGCAGGCCACGCGCGCCGGCAACGGCTTCAAGCTGTCGGGCGACAAGGCTTTCGTGGTCGACGGCCACACCGCCGATCTGCTGATCGTCGCGGCGCGCTCGGCGGGAAGCGCCGGCGACAAGAACGGGCTGACGCTGTTCCTGGTCGATCCCAGGGCGAAGGGGCTCACGGTCGAACGCACCGCGATGGTCGATTCGCACAACGCGGCGCGCATCGTGTTCGAGAATGTCGAGGTCAATGCCGATCATGTGCTCGGCGAGGTCGATCAGGGCTTTGCGCTGCTCGAGGGCGTGCTCAATATCGGCCGCGGCGCGGTGGCGTCCGAAATGGTCGGCCTCTCGGATGAGGTGTTCGGCCGGACCGTGACGTATCTCAAGGAGCGCAAGCAGTTCGGCAAGGCGATCGGCGAATTCCAGGCGCTGCAGCACCGCGCCGCCGAACTCTACATCGATATCGAGATCACCCGCGCCGCGGTGCTGAAGGCGCTGCAGGCGCTCGATACCGACACCGCGAAGGCCGCCACTGCGGTCTCGGTGGCCAAGGCGCGCGCCGGCACCACCGCGACGCGCGCCGTGCAGGAAGGCGTGCAGATGCACGGCGGCATGGGCATGACCGACCAGTTCGACATCGGCTTCTTCATGAAGCGCGCCCGGGTCTGCCAGGAGCTGTTCGGCGACAGCAATTTCCACACCGACCAGCTGGCGAGCGGCAAGGGATACTAGCCGTCGCGTCGCCGTCGCCGCGCAACAAACTGTCATCGCCCGGCGCGACCGGGCGATCCAGTATTCCAGAGACGATTGTTATTGAGCGGAGAGGCCGCGGCGTACTGTCATCACCCGCTTTCGCGGGTGATGACAGTTGAGTGGTGCGGTAGCGACGGTGATCTAGGCAGCGATCACCGGATCGGCGGTGCGTACTGCACGCCGCCGGCGTTCCAGAGCTGGTTCATGCCGCGTGGAATCTTCAGCTTGGAATCGGCGCCGACGTTGCGGTCATAGACCTCGCCGTAATTGCCGACATGCTTGATGATACGCACCGCCCAGTCCTTGGTCAGGCCGAGATCCTCGCCATAGGAACCTTCGGTGCCGACCAGCCGCATCACTTCCGGCTTCTTCGACTTCAGCGCCTCGTCGATGTTCTTCGAGGTGATGCCAAGCTCCTCGGCGTTGATCATGGCGTAAAGCGTCCACTTCACGATCATCATCCAGTCGTCGTCGCGCTGCCGCACCACCGGGGCCAGCGGCTCCTTGGAGATGATGTCTGCCAGGATCATGTGATCGCCCGGCTTGGAAAGGTTGAGCCGCAGCGCATAGAGCTGCGAGGCGTCCGAGGTCAGCGTGTCGCACTGGCCGCTGTCATAGGCCTTCACGACATCGTCGAGCTTGTCGAACTTCATCTCCGTGTACTTCATGTTGTTGGCACGGAAATAGTCGGCGAGGTTGAGCTGCGTCGTGGTGTTGGACTGCACGCAGACCTTGCTGCCGTTCAGGTCGAGCGCGGAATCGATGTTGCGCGAGCGCGGGATCATGAAGCCCTGGCCGTCATAGTAGGCGACCGCCGGGAAATAGAGATCGTAATTGACCTCGCGCGACATGCTCCAAGTGGAGTTGCGCGACAGGATGTCGACCTTGCGGTTCTGCAGCTCCTTGAAGCGCTCGCTGGCGTCGAGCGGAACGAACTTCGCCTTGGTCGGATCGTCGAAGATCGCCGAGGCGACCGCGCGGCAGAAGTCGACGTCGAAGCCGGTCCAGTTGCCCTTGTCGTCCGGGATCGAGAAGCCCGGCAGGCCCTTGTTGACGCCGCACAGCACCTCGCCGCGGCGGACGGTGCGCTTCAGCGTGCGGGTGTCATAGCGCTCATAGGTGATGGCGGCGGCCGCAATCAGCGCGGCGACCGCGAGCCCGATCGTCAGGCCGCCTCGAAATGTACGCATGGGTTCTCTCTCGCGAATGATCGGGGGAAAATCAGGTCGGATATCGAAGGCGGGTAGAGATTAGAAATCAGAGTTCAGGCTTCTGCCGGATGATCACCTTGGTGCCGACGGGAACGCGGTTGTAGAGATCGGCGACGTCGGCATTGACCAGGCGGAAGCAGCCGGACGAGATCGCGGTGCCGATGGTGTCGGGCCGGTTGGTGCCGTGGATGCGATACACCGTGGTCCCGAGATACATTGCGCGTGCGCCGAGCGGATTGCCCGGGCCGCCCGCCATGAAGCGCGGCAGATAGGGTTGGCGCGCGATCATTTCCGGCGGCGGGGTCCAATCCGGCCACTCGGCCTTGCGGGTGATGGTCACCAGCCCCTGCCACTGGAAGCCGTCGCGGCCGACGCCGATGCCGTAGCGCAGCGCGCGGCCATTGCCTTGCACGAGGTAGAGATGGCGTTCGGCGGTGGAGACGATGATGGTGCCCGGCGCCTCATTGGTCCGGTAATACACGACCTGCTTCTGCCATTCCGGGTCGAGCTGGTAGCTGTCGTCGGCGATCAGGCCGGGCTCGTCGGCGTCGGGGCGGCTCTGGGCGAAGCCCTGCGACGTCGACAGCACGAGCGCGCCCGTGGCGATCAACATCCAGACCAGGTGACGAAGTTTCGTCATGCAAAGCTCTCCTTGTTGGCGCGCAGCCAATGGTTGCTCCACCCAAATCACGGGAACATCAAATCCCAGCGGCAGCTTGATGGCAAGTTTAGGGCAGGCCTTGATATAGATCACTGTAATGCTTCTGTTTTTTGACGCCTGGAATCGGCGACGGCTGTGCCGACTGCCCTATTTCGGCGCGATCCAGAGCCGCAGCACGAACGAGACCAGCGTCACCGTGCCGACGCCGCCGAGCCAGAGCGCCGCGAACCACAGCAGGCGCTGGCCGAGCGGCCGCTGATTCGGGTGGGACGGCATCAGTGATATCCGTGGCCGGGGCGGACCTTGCCGCGGAACACCCAATAGGCCCAGGCGGTGTAGCCGAGGATCAGCGGCACCAGGATCGAGACCCCGAACAGCATGAAGATCTGGCTGTTGGCGGGCGCCGCCGCCTGCCAGATCGTGATGCTCTGCGGCACGATGTAGGGATACATGCTGATGCCGAGCCCGGCATAGGACAATGCGAACAGCGCCAGTGTCAGGAAGAACGGCTGGTGGTCGTTCTTGCTGCCGAGCGCGCGCAGCAATAGCGCGGTGACGGCGGCGACCGCGATCGGCACCGGCGCGGTGAGGATGATGTTGGGCCAGGCGAACCAGCGCTGGGTGTACTGCACGGCCAGGAACGGCGTTGCGATGCTGACAGCGCCGATCGCACAGAGCATGGCGATCAGCAGGATCCAGCTCAGGTGATAGGCGCGGTCACGCAGCCCGCCTTCGGTCTTCATCACCAGCCAGGTCGCTCCTAGCAGCGCATAGCCGATCACCAGCGCGATGCCGGTCAGGACGCTGAACGGCGTCAGCCAGTCCCACCAGCCGCCGGCATAATGACGTCCCTCGACATGGATGCCCTGCAGGATGGCACCGAGCGCGATGCCCTGCGCCAACGTCGCGACCAGCGAGCCGCCGGCAAAGGCGAGATCCCATTTGTTGCGCGCCTTCTGGGTCCGCCAGCGGAATTCGAAGGCGACGCCGCGGAACACGAGGCCGAGCAGCATCGCAATCATCGGCGTGTACAGCGCCGGCATCAGCACTGCATAGGCCAGCGGAAACGCCGCCATCATGCCGCCGCCGCCGAGCACCAGCCAGGTCTCGTTGCCGTCCCACACCGGCGCCACTGTGTTCATGATGACGTCGCGGTCGGCCTTTTGCGGAAACAGCGGAAACAGGATGCCGAGGCCGAGATCGAAGCCGTCCATTACGACATAGACGAACACGGCAAAGGCGATGATGAAGGCCCAGATGATGGTGAGATCGATCATCGCGCGCCCTCCACGGCGCCGGCCGCCGGCGTGATGCCGGCCGCGCGGGCGGGGATATTCGTTGCCGGGCCTTGCTCGCCGGGGTGCGGCGGCTGCGCCATCAGCCGCAGGATGTAGATCACGCCCGCGATGAACACGACGAAATAGACGATGATGAAGGCGATCAGCGACGAGCCCACCGCCGGTGCCGCCAGCGGCGAGGCCGAATCGGCGGTGCGCAGCAGTCCGTAGACGGTGAAGGGTTGCCGCCCGGTCTCGGTGGTGATCCAGCCGGCGAGCACGGCGATGAAGCCGGCCGGGCCCATCGTCACCGCGAAGCGATGCAGCAGCGACGACTGGTACAGCATGCCGCGCCACCGCATCAGCAGGCTGAACAGGCCGAGCCCCATGATCAGGAAGCCGAGCCCGACCATGATGCGGAACGCCCAGAAGGTGATCGGCACCGGCGGCCAGTTTTCACGTGGCACGGTGTCGAGGCCGGCAAGCGGGGCGTCGAGCGAATGCTTCAGGATCAGCGACGACAGTTTCGGCACCTCGATCGCGTATTTCACCTTGGCATCTTTTTGGTCGGGCCAGCCGAACAGGATCAGCGGCGCACCGTCCTTGTGGCTCTGGAAGTGGCCTTCCATCGCCATCACCTTGGCCGGCTGATGCTCCAGCGTGTTGAGGCCGTGCTGGTCGCCGGCCAAAATCTGGATCGGCGCCACCAAGGTTGCCATCCACATCGCCATCGAGAACATCACGCGCGCGCCCGCCAGATGCTGGTCGCGCAACAGGTGCCAGGCACCAACCGCGCCGACCACCAGCGAGGTGGTGAGGTAGGCCGCCAGCACCATGTGCACCAGGCGATAGGGGAAGGACGGATTGAAGATCACCTTGAGCCAGTCGGCGGCGACGAACTGGCCGTCGGCATTGACGGCCTGGCCGGCCGGCGTCTGCATCCAGGAATTGGCCGACAGAATCCAGAATGCCGAGATCAGCGTGCCGATCGCGACCATCATCGTCGCCAGGAAGTGCAGCCGCGGGCCGACGCGCGACAGCCCGAACAGCATCACGCCGAGGAAGCCGGCCTCGAGGAAGAACGCGGTCAACACCTCATAGGCCATCATCGGGCCGATCACCGGCCCGGTCTTGTCGGCAAAGGACGACCAGTTTGTGCCGAACTGGTAGGACATCACGATGCCCGACACCACGCCCATGCCGAACGCGACCGCGAAGATCTTCAGCCAGTAATTGAACAGGTTGATGAAGACTTCACGCTTGGTGATCAGCCACAGCGCTTCCAGCACCGCGAGATAGCTCGCAAGCCCGATCGAGAATGCGGGAAACACGATGTGGAACGACATCGTGAAAGCGAATTGCGCGCGGGCGAGTACGACCGCATCCCAGCCTTCGAACATCACGCACCACCCATTGCCAACGCTCTGGGGCGCGATCCGGTCACGGCATGCGCGTTCGGGATCGCGTCATCCCCGGCGTGGACCCTACCACGACGGCGATGACGACAATACAGGGCGGATTGCCTAGGGGGAACATCATGCGATTAGAAGCAACCGCATGATGCCGTGCACTAGGCGTACCCATGCATCCGCCCAACAAAGGACGTCCGCATGGCCGTCAGAAGCGGGCCTCAGGAAGACTCTTGGAACGTCGATACCACCGTCTCGGTATGCTCTACCTCGGGCGGCCCAGCGCAACATGGTCCAACCAGCGCCCGCCATTCGACGAATGTCGTCGATGCTCGAAAAGCATTATGAGCAGAAGCGCTATCCCATCGTCAGGAACCGGTAACGATGAGGATTTTCGATTGAGCGATGCAGCTCGAAACCAAGAAAGCCTGGAATTGGCGGCAACGTCTACCCTGGCTCGATGGTCTAGCGTTTCTGATCGCTTCCCGGTACCCCGACGATGTGATTTGATACATGCTGATGTCGCGCGGAGGATGATCGTGCAGGAGGAGCCGATCCATAGGCGGTTGACGACCATCATGGCGGCTGACGTGGTCGGCTACTCGGGGCTGGTCGCGGCAGACGAGGCTACTACCTTGGTCCAACTCGGCCGATTGCGACACGAAGTTATCGAGCCGTCAATACGCGCGCACGAAGGTCGCCTGTTCAAGACGATGGGTGATGGCTTCCTCGCCGAGTTCGCCAGCCCTGTCAGAGCTTTGGAATGTGCCATCGCTATCCAAAACGGAACGACCGAGATGCGCCTGCGAATTGGCATCCATCTTGGAGACGTTGTAGCCGATCAAGACGACCTGCTCGGAGACGGCGTCAATGTAGCTGCTCGGTTGGAGGGCGTAGCCGAGCCGGGTGGCATTACCATCTCGCGGCCCCTCTATGATCAGGTTCGGGATCGAGTGAAGGTCACGTTCCTTGACAAGGGCGAAGTCAGCCTGAAAAACCTGCCAAGGCCGATGCAGGTGCTGTCGGTGAGTACGAGAACAGTGCAAAGCGACTCAGCCTACCCGCCGCTTCCTGCCAAACCATCGATTGCAGTCTTGCCGTTCCAGAACATGAGTGGCGATCCTGAACAGGAGTATTTCGCGGATGGTATGGTCGAGGACATCATCACCGCGCTATCGCGGGTAAAGTGGTTTTTTGTAATAGCCCGCAATTCCTCATTTACGTACAAGGGCAGAGCTGTCGATATCAAGCAGATTGGGCGTGAGCTTGGTGTCCGATATGTCCTTGAAGGAAGCGTCCGCAAAGCGGGAAACAGGGTTCGTATTACGGGCCAGCTCATCGAGGCGGAAACGGGACATCACATCTGGGCGGAACGATTCGAGCGCGAGTACAAAGACGTCTTCGAGCTGCAAGACGAGATGACCTCCGCTGTCGCTGCGGCTATCGAGCCGACCATCAACTTGAGGGAGTTAGAAAAGTCGAAAAAGAGACCGACTTCAGACCTTAGTGCTTACGACTACTTCCTGCGGGCCCAGCCGTTCATCCGGCAATTCGATCCACAGTCCTATACACAGGCGGAACAATTGCTCCGACGGGCCGTTAGCCTCGACGCGCAATATTCCAGTGCTCTTGCGCTCTTGGCCGATTGTATTGGCCGACAGTGCATCATGGGTGCGCAGCCATATAGGGAACGAGTACTCGAGGCTCAGCGGATCGCTCAGCAGGCGGTCCAAGCCGATCCCGAAGATGGCACTGCGCTGGCAATCGCTTCTTGGGTCCATACGATCCTAGTTGGCAAGCATGATTCATCTCGAGAATACGCCGAGCGTGCTTTACGCCTTCAGCCAAATTCAGCTTTTGTCTGCGTCAACAGTGGGTTTGGTTATCTCTATCGCGGCGAACTGGACGCTGCCCGCCATAACTTCGAAAGAGCGCTGCGCATCAACCCGCTTGATCCTCGCAATTATTTCTTGATCCAAGGTCTGGGAATCGTTCTGTTCTTTGAGAGAAAGTTCTCGGAAGCTTTGTCGCTATTGGATCGCTCTATCGAGCTTGCGCCATCTGCGAGAGTGACGTGGCGTTATAAGGCGGCAACTCTTGCGCATCTCGGCAGAAGTGAGGACGCTTTGGAGGCGGTTGCTGTCCTCCGATCACTCACGCCAGTGCAGACGCTGAAAGAAGTAACTGAAAGAACCATGATTGCCCACGCGTGGATGAGGGAGCTCTATTTCGGTGGGCTGGAGAAGGCGGGGTACGAATAGCAAGCGAATTGGTGGACCGCAGCCGAAGTTCGTTCGACTTCTCCTGGCGCGCCAGTGCCGTTTCATTCTTTGTCTCGTCTGAACCTGCGGCCAGGTGGACACGTCCGCTCAGCGTCAAAAGCGGATCTCCAGTACTCCGGCGGACACATCAGCCAACAGCCGATTACGAACTTGAATCGCTACCTAACACGGGTGGACTAATATCAACAACGGTTCGAAAATTTGGTTCCGGTAACGGGAGGGGGCTATGCCGCTTACGCGACGCCGTTTTCTGATCGAATCCGGTCTTGTAGTCGGCATCTTCGGCTCAGGTGTCAAATCGATGGTTGCACAGCAGCCCCCGAATAATCCGGGTCCCGACCGCATCGTATTGCTCGGGACGCGGGGTGGCCCGAACATCACCGGTTACTCGCCTAGCCCCCCGGCAAATTTGCTGGTTTACAGAGGCGTCCCGTACGTGGTCGACACCGGTTACGGCGTCACCTTCAAGCTGGTCGATGCCGGGCTGCGCTTGCCCCTGCTGCGGTACATTTTCATCACGCACCACCATTCTGATCACAATCTCGGGCTTGGCCCGCTTCTATACAATGCGTGGGCGGCTGGATTGCGAACACCGGTCGACGTCTATGCACCGATGGGCCTTTCCGCGATGCTCTCCGCTTACTGGGAGTCAAATCGTTTCGACATCGAGACGCGGATCTCCGATGAAGGCAGGCCAGATCCTCGTAAGCTTGTTACGCCTCACGAACTGAGTGAGGGTTTGACGATGTCTCATGACGACGTTCGCGTCTTCGCGCTGAAGGTCAACCATCCACCGGTGACCGAGAGCTACGCTTTCAAATTCCAGTTGGCCGACAAGACAGTGGTCTTTTCGGGCGACACTACCTTCTTTCCGCCGCTCGCTGACTTCGCGAAGGGAGCCGACTATCTCGTGCATGAGGCGCTGTACGAACCCGGTCTAGACACCGTAGTGCGCCGCGTGCCGAACGCCGAGAAGTTGAAAGCCAGCATTCTGAGCCACCACACTCGCGCGGAGGACGTGGGTCGGATCGCAGCGATGGCGAACGTAAAAACGCTTGTTCTAAATCACTTCGTGCCTGCCGGTGACAACAACGTGGCGCCCGAGGTATGGAGAGATGCGGTTCGGAGGACGTTTGGAGGCAACATCGTTGTCGGAAGAGACCTGCTTCAGCTTCCGTTGTGAGTGAGGCACAACTGAGTGTCCGCTCCGCGTCACAAGGCGATATCCCTGTCTGCTTCGCCACTAGCTGCTCGCGTTGAGCAGCCGCGCGACGGTGCGGTCGATCTCGTCGTACTGGCCCTCGCCGGCGTGCTGGAACACGATCTTGCCGTTCTGGTCGATGATGTATTGCGCCGGCCAATACTGGTTGCCGTAGGCGTTCCAGGTCTGCGAATTGTTGTCCTGCGCCACCGGATAGAGGATGCCGTGCCGCTTCAGCGCCGCCTGCACATTGGTGGCCGAGCGCTCGAATGGGAATTCCGGCGTGTGCACCCCGATCACGACGAGGCCGCGATCCCGGTACTTTGAATAAAGCTGGGTGACGTGCGGCAGCGTGTTGACGCAGTTGACGCAGCCATAGGTCCAGAAATCCACCACCACGACCTTGCCGCGCAGGTCGGCGAGCTTCAGCGGCTGCGAATTGAACCAGTTGCTGATCCCGGTGAATTCGGGCGCAGCCTGACTCTGTTCGGTCGTCATGGCGACGGCCCTCGGCACCGGCACGGTCGGCGTGTCGGATTCAGTGCAGAGACCGGGGATGACGGCGCCGCCGAGACCAAGGCCCGCGACCACAGCGGATACGGCAATCATGCGCAGGGACATTGTACTCTCCTTGTTGGGCTCACAGGCCGATCTGGCCGTTGGGATAGAACTGGGTCAGCCACGCCACGATCAGCGTGTCGTATTGCAGGTAGGACAGCGCGGCGAAGCCGATGATCACGACGCCGAAGCCTTGCTGCAGGCGCGGCGCGATCCGCGCCAGGCTACGCACGCGGGTGGTGACGGCCTGCCCGCCATAGGCAATGGCAAGCATCGGGATCGCGGCGCCGATCGCGTAGGTCACGAGCTGCAGGCTTGCCCATGCGGTATCCTTCGAGGTCGCGACGATGGTCAGGATCGAGCCGAGCACCGGACCGGCGCAGGGCGTCCACACCAGGCCGAGCGTCGAGCCGAGCACGAAGCCGCCGAACAGGCTCGGCGACGGCGCGGCCCGACCGAGATTGCCGGCGGTGCCGGTGAGCCGGATCGCCAGCCATTCGAACGGCGCCGGCCAGATCATCAACAGGCCGAAGCCCGCGAGCAGGATCGCTGCGCCGGTCCGCAGCAGGTTGGGATCGAAATCGAAGGCGCGCGTGATCGCGCTCAGCAGCAATGCCACCGCAGAGAATGACATCACGAAGCCGAGCGCGATCATCGCGGGCCGCGCCTTGCCGGTCTGGCCTATCGATACCCCAAGCAGGATCGGCAGCATCGGCAGGGTGCAGGGCGCGGCGACGGTGGCGACACCGGCAAGCAGGGCCAAGGTAAGGGCAGGGGCAAGGCTGAGCATCGTCGTCCGTCCATCAGAAGTCCCGGCGCGCCAGAGGGCCGTGCCGGGTACGCCTGATGATCTTCGGAAGGACGGGGCGGCCGTTACTGTGCGGCGATCGCAGGCGCCGTCACGTCTGTGTGACACGACGCGTGTCCGGCCTCACAAACGCGCGCCAAAAACAGAGCGACCCGGCTGAGGGGCATCCCGGCCGGGTCGTTGGAGGTTTACTTGGGAGGTTAGAACTAGGAAGCGTCGAAACTGGTTCAGTGAATTGGGTTGGGGTTGCGTCGTTGGATATGGGTATAGAGATCGCGTTTTTCCGGGTGATGTCGTCGATTGTTTCAATTGTTTCGTCGCCGGACTTTTTCGGCTTCGTGGACAATTGGCCGGATTGCGCGATCTCCTTTTAAGCTATTGATATGCCGTCGCTTTACGCCGCAACGCTGTCCACGCCGGCGCCCCGGAGGAGGTCGGCGAGCTGCTTGCGGGCATAGAACATGCGGGTCTTCACCGTGCTCTGCGGGATGCCGATGATCTGCCCGGCCTCCTCGACCGACTTCTCATGGTAGTAGACCAGATTGATGATCTCGCGGTGGGCCGGCGACAGCTTGGCGACGCAGGCCCGCAGGATCTCGCTGGTGGTGGCGCGATCGAGCGAGGTTTCCGGCGTGTCGGCGCCGTCGGCGATCTCCAGCACGTCGTCCTGGTCGATATCCTCATGCTTGCGCTGGCGCAGCGCGGTCAGCGCCTTGAAGCGGGCGATCGACAGCAGCCAGGTCGAGACCTGCGAGCGGCCCTCGAACTGGGCTGCGGTGCGCCAGACGTCCAGGAAGACCTGGCTGACCAGGTCTTCGGCCATCGTGGTGTCGCGCACCATCCGGAGCACGAAGCGGTAAACCCGGACGTTGTGGCGGGCATAAAGCGTGTGCATCGAGGTGCGGTTATTCTTTGCGATACGCGCGAGCAGCGTTTCATCCGAGGTCGCGCGGGCAGCTTCGATATGTTTCGCGGCTGCAGCGTTGATGGCGATGACGTTCGGCATGACAGGCTCCCAGTTCGCCGTTAGGCGGCAGTTCGTTGGGAGAAAGCTAGTTACCGCCCGTTTCCGGATGTCTGCGCGAAAAGCGGAAAATGGTTTCGTGACCGGGAGAATTGTTTCGTCGCCGGCGGGACGACGAAACATTCGGGACCGAAAAGTCAGTAATTTCAACGGGGGGAAATTCCAGGAGGCTGGAATCGTCCCGGTTGGAACGAATCCGCGCCATGACTTTTGGCACTATTCGGCCGCCTGCAAAGCGGTCGCTGCCTTTTTCGGGGCAATCCAGAAGGCGTCAGGCCGTTCGAACAGGAAAGTGGCCCGAACCGCCAGCGCCAGCCGCCAGATCAGGAGCGAACCGGCGACACCGGCCGCGGTCACGATCAGCGAGACCAGCCCGATGTCGGGAATGACATCGAATCGCAGCAGCAGCGTGCGGGTCGCAGCCATCGGCAGGAAGAAGGCGAGATAGATCACGATCGAATGCTCGCCGCAGAAGCGCAGGAAGCCGAGCCAATGCCTGCGCGCCAGCAGCGTGCCGGTCACGATGATCGCGCAGGCACCGGCAAAGCCTAGCGCCAGCGAAACGATCGGCCATTCGCTGACATCGAGCGCCACCAGGCCACCATTGACGAGGGCCCACAGCCCAAGCCCGAGCAGGGCAAGCGCAGGCCGCGACCGCGCGCGGTCGGACAGCGCGAACACGTAATCGGCCAGGACATAGCCGGTATAGAAATAGACGAAGCGGGCGCTGAACTCGTCGATCACGTACCAGCCGGTCGTGACATGCGCCGACTCCAGCGTGGCCGCGATCAGCCAGATCACGAGCGGGTGGACGTTGCGGGTCAGCTTGGTGACGACGAAGAAGATCGGCAGCAGGTAGATGAACCACAGCGTGCCGAACGGCTGCACGAAGGCGATGAGGTATTGCCGCCCGGCCTCGGCCCAACCGGCCTCGGCGGCCAGCAACGGTGCCTTGAAGCCGAACTGGATCGTCACCCACAGCACGTAGAAATAGGCGAAGTGCATCACCTTGCGGTCGAGATAGGTGCGCCAGTCCCGATTGATCACGACCGACAGGAACAGTCCCGAGATCATGAAGAAGTCCGGCATCCGGAACGGTTTGGCGAACATCACGACATAATGCATGAAGCCGGTCTGCTCGGCGGCCTTCTCGACCCCCAGCACCGAATGCATCATCACAACCATGATGATGCAGATGCCCTTGGCATAGTCGACCCAATCGACGCGCGCGCTCGCGTTCCCGGGGGAACGAGCTGTCGCAGCGATTGTGCCGTTTGTGGTCATCCTTGTCCCGTTTCGGCGTGATCGGGCCTATCATCGGCCCGATCGGTTGCTTTCTCCTTTATCAGTACAAGGGATGTGCCAGCTTAACCCCCGCTCTTTCCCCGGTTCCCTGGACCAGGCGAATGGTCTAAGAGCCCCGGAAATCCTAAGAGAATCCGACGCTCGTTAACCACAGGACGCTGGGCTGGCCGAGGGCCGTGGCCTGCGATGAGACTCCTTGCCGCACCAATTCGATAGCCCGCTGCCGATCGACGCCGTGCTCGATGAGCTCGACCGCACGCTCGATCGCCACAATGCCGCCGTGCTGGTCGCGCCGCCCGGCGCCGGCAAGACCACGCGCGTGCCGCTGGCGTTGCTCGATGCACCCTGGGCCAAAGGCAAGAAGATCATCGTGCTGGAGCCGCGCCGCATCGCCGCGCGTGCCAGTGCCGAGCGGATGGCGAAGACGCTCGGCGAGCGTCCCGGCGAGACCGTCGGCTATCGCGTGCGCTTCGGCTCCAAAGTGTCGCGCGCGACGCGGATCGAGGTGGTCACCGAGGGTATCTTCTCGCGGCAGATCCTTGACGATCCCGAGCTCAACGGCGTCGCCGCGGTGCTGTTCGACGAATTCCACGAGCGCTCGCTCGATGCCGATCTTGGCCTGGCGCTGGCGCGCGACGCGCAAACCGGCCTGCGCGAGGATCTGCGCATCCTGGTGATGTCGGCGACCCTCGACGGCGCGCGCGTCGCAAAGCTACTCGGCGATGCACCCGTGGTCGAGAGCGAGGGCCGCGCCTTTCCGGTCGAGACCCGTTACGTCGGCCGCAAGGTCGACGCGCCGGTGGAGCGACAGATGGCCGAGACGATCGCGACCGCGCTGCGCGCCGATGCCGGCTCGGTGCTCGCGTTTCTGCCGGGCGCAGCCGAAATCCGTCGCACGCAAACGTTCCTCGCGGAGCGCGTGCACGACGCCTCGGTCGAGATCGTGCCGCTGTTCGGCGCGCTCGATGCCGCCGTGCAGGACCGCGCCATCGCGCCGGCGCCGAAAGGCATTCGAAAGGTGGTGCTGGCGACGTCAATCGCCGAGACCTCATTGACCATCGAGGGCGTGCGCATCGTGGTCGATTGCGGCCTGGCGCGGGTACCGCGCTACGAGCCTGACATGGCGTTGACCCGGCTCGAGACCGTGCGGGCCTCGCGCGCCGCGGTCGACCAGCGCCGCGGCCGCGCCGGCCGTATCGAGCCCGGCGTCTGCTACCGGCTCTGGGACGAGCCGCAGACCGCATCGCTGCCGGCCTATACCGCGCCCGAGATTCTCTCCGCCGATTTGTCCTCGCTGGTGCTCGACCTCGCGCAATGGGGCGTCAGCGATCCCGCAAGCCTCGCCTTCCTCGACCCGCCGCCGGGGCCGGCGCTGAAGGAAGCCAAATCGCTGCTGTCAGAGCTCGGCGCGCTCGATGGCGATGGCCGCATCACCGAGGAAGGCCAGAGCCTGCGTGCGTTGGCGCTGCCGCCGCGGCTGGCGCGCATGATCGTCGATTCCGCGCGTTTCGGCATGGGCGAGGAGGCCGCCGAGATCGCCGCCGTGCTGACCGAGCGAGGGCTCGGCGGCGACAGCGTCGATCTCGACCACAGGCTCGATCAGTTCCGCCGAGATCGTTCGCAGCGGGCTTCGAGCGCGCGCAGCATGGCCGCGCGCTGGGCCTCGCAGGTGAAGGTGCCGGTTGTCGAGCAAAAGGAACTCTCGACCGGCGTCATGCTGGCCTTCGCGTTTCCGGATCGGGTCGCGAAGAACCGCGGCAATGGCAGCTTCGTGCTGGCCAATGGCCGCGGCGCCGCCGTCGAGCAGACCGCGGCGCTGGCGCGGCTGCCTTACATTGCGGTTGCCGAGCTGACCGGCACGGCCGCGAGCGGCCGCATCCTGCTGGCGGCGCCGATCACCCAGGAGGAGATCGAGCAGCGCTTCGCCGACCAGATCGAGACGATCGAAGAGGTGACCTTCGACCGCGGCGCGATGGCGCTGCGCGCGCGCCGCCGCCGTTCGCTGCACGCGATCACGTTCTCGGAGGCGCCGATGTCGCTCAAGCCATCGTCCGAGACTGCGCGCGTGTTCGCCGACGGCCTGATCGCGGCCGGGCTCGACCGCCTGCCGTGGTCGAAGCAAGCCAAACAGTGGCGCGACCGAATCATGTTCCTGCGCAAGGCCGAGGACGACAGCTGGCCCGATCTGTCCGATGCCGCGCTTGCCGCGCGGCCCGACGACTGGCTGGTGCCTGCACTCTACGACAAGACCGCGCTGAAGGACCTGTCGGCCGGTGACCTGTCGGACGCGCTGATGGCGTTGCTGCCGTGGGAACTACGCGCGCGGCTCGATCGCGAGGCGCCGACGCATTTCGAGGCGCCGACCGGAACGCAGCTCGCGATCGATTACGAGGCCGAGCAGGGCCCGACCATCGCGGTGCGGTTGCAGGAATTGTTCGGACTCAACACCCATCCCTCGATCGCCAAGGGTGCGGTGCCGCTGGTGCTGGAACTGCTGTCGCCGGCGCAGCGGCCGGTGCAGGTGACGCGCGATCTGCCGGGTTTCTGGCGCGGCAGTTACGCCGCCGTGCGTTCCGACCTGCGCGGCCGCTATCCGCGCCACCCCTGGCCGGAAGATCCCGCCAGCGCGATGCCGACACGGCGCGTGAAACCGCGCGGCACTTGAACTGCGCTAACGCCTCAGCGTTCGTGCAACGTTTCGCGCTGTTGCACCCGAAGGTCGCATTTCTCTCGTTCGTCGTCCCGGCGAAGGCCGGGACCCATACACCGCGGCCGGTGTTGTGGACGGGACTCGTCGTTCCAACGTCGCGCAACAACTGACATTTGTGGTTATGGGTCCCGGCCTTCGCCGGGACGACAGGGAGTGTCTCTTTTCCTGCTCATACCCGATCGGATGCGCTGGCAAGCGCCGGCAAACGGTGGTTAGATTTATGCGTCGGGATCACGGGCTCGCATCTTGGGGACGCCGCCATGGAGATCAAGAACGCATCGCCGTCGCTGTACAATGAAGACCTGGCGCCGGCCAAGGAACGCAACTGGGGCGCCTTCAGCATCTTCAACGTCTGGACCTCGGACGTGCACAGCCTGTGGGGCTATTATCTCGCCGCCAGCCTGTTCCTGCTGTGCGGCAGCTTCGTCAACTTCATCCTCGCGATCGGCGTCGGCTCGCTGGTGATCTTCGTGCTGATGAGCCTGATCGGCAACGCCGGGGTGCGGACCGGCGTGCCCTATCCGGTGCTGGCGCGGGCCTCGTTCGGCGTCTGGGGCGCCAACATTCCGGCGCTGGTGCGCGCCATCGTCGCCTGCTTCTGGTACGGCGCGCAGACCGCGGCGGCCTCGGGCGCGATCGTCGCGCTGCTGACCCGCATCGACGGCTTCAAGGCGTTCCACCAATCGAGCCACATGCTCGGCCATTCCACGCTCGAGGTGATCTGCTTCGTCGTGATCTGGGCGCTGCAACTGCTGATCATCCAGCGCGGCATGGAGACCGTGCGGCGCTTCCAGGACTGGGCGGGACCGGCGGTGTGGCTGATGATGCTGATCCTCGCGATCTATCTCTGCGTCACGGCGGGCGGCATCTCGTTGACCGCGCCGATCCCGCAGGACGTGCTGCTGGAGAAGACCAAGGAGGCCGGCGTGCCCGGGGTGCCCGGCTCGTTCCCGGCGCTGTGCGCCGTCGCCGCGACCTGGATCACCTATTTCGCCGCGCTCTATCTCAACTTCTGCGACTTCTCGCGCTACGCGCCCGACGTCCACGCGCTGCGCAAGGGCAATATCTGGGGCCTGCCGGTCAATCTGATCCTGTTCTCGCTGGTCGCCGGCGTCACCACGATCGCAGCCTTCAACGTCTATCACGAGGTGCTGCTGCATCCCGACCAGATCTCGGCGAAGTTCGACAGCTGGTTCCTGGCGCTGCTCGCCGCGGTCACCTTCGCGGTGGCGACGCTCGGCATCAACGTCGTCGCCAATTTCGTCTCGCCGGCGTTCGATTTCTCCAACGTGTTTCCGCGCCACATCGACTTCAAGAAGGGCGGCTACATCGCGGCGCTGATCGCACTGGCGCTGTATCCGTTCGCGCCCTGGGAGGGCAGCGCGGCCTCGTTCGTCGGGCTGATCGGCGCGACCATGGGGCCGATCTACGGGATCATGATGGTCGACTATTACTTGATCGCCAAAGGCCGGGTGGACGTGCCGGCGCTCTATCAAGAGAACGGCGAGTATCGCTTCCAGAACGGCTGGAACGTCAGCGCGCTGATCGCGGCTGCCGTCGGCGCGCTGTTCTCGTCGGTGCTGCCGAACTTCACCTCGATCCTGCCGGCGTGGTGGGCGGTCTATGGCTGGTTCTTCGGGGTCGCGATCGCAGGGGCGGTCTACTACGCGCTGCGTGTTGCGATGCCGAGCCCGGTTGCCAAAACCGCCTGAAGGACGGCCTGAGGGCCGTCAAATTTGCTGCTTTGGCAGGCGGCCGACAGCATTCGGCCGCCACTTTGGGCTCGCATTAACTCTTCGCTCATCCTTTTCGCCAAAATGGCAGGCTCGCGCTGCCGCGCTTGCTCGCGGCGGGACGAGCGGCGTGGTGAAATTGCGTGTTCGGTTCTCCGAGTTGGTGTCATGCGTAACCTGATGATTTTCGCGGCCATCCTGATCGGGCTGGGCACCTTCATGGCCCAGATGGCCAGCAAGATGTCGCCCGCCGCCGCGACCACCACCAAGCAGACCGTCGCCCCCGCCGTCACGGTGGCGCAGGCCAGCGCCCGCACGCTCAGCATCGCGCCCGATCCGCGCGGTCATTTCGCGACCGACGGCCGGATCGACGGCCAGCGTATCAATTTCATGGTCGACACCGGCGCCTCCGTGGTTGCCCTGAACGAGACCTCGGCCGCGCGCTTCGGCCTGCGTCCGGTGCCGGGCGACTACACCTCGCGCGTCACCACCGCCAACGGCACCATCAAGGCCGCCCGCGCCCGTCTCGCCATGGTCGAGATCGGCGGCATCACCGTGCGCGACGTCGACGCCCTGGTGTTGCCCGACGAGGCGCTGTCGGAAAACCTGCTCGGCCTGTCCTTCCTGTCGAAGCTGAAGCGCTTCGAATACGCCAATGGCAAATTATTGCTGGAGCAATAAGAGCCCATCCGCACGGGGCACCGTGCAACAAACTCGCTGTCGTCCCGGCGGAGGCCGGGACCCATAACCACGAATGGGTGTTGTTAGAAAACCGTCTCGCCGCGTGCCCATTGCGCCGGCTGCGGCGTATGGGTCCCGGCCTTCGCCGGGACGACGATTAGGGATAGTCATCGCCCATTTCCGCCGTAATTGTCGGCCACCAGCCGCAATCCAACCTTTCGCCCGGCCTGCCCATTCGCTAAAGGCTGCGGCGATGTCTTTCTGCATACGACCATAAGGCCGACCCATGTTTCCCAAGCCGAAATCCGCGCTGGTCCCGAACACCTATGCCTTCGAATCCGAGCCGATGGTGAAGCCGACCGGGTTTCGCGAATACGACGCGCGCTGGCTGTTCAACAAGGAGATCAACCTGATGGGCGTGCAGGCGCTGGGCATGGGGCTCGGCGCGCTGATCGCGGAGCTCGGCGTCAAGCAGGAGATCGTCACGGGCCACGATTTCCGCGGCTATTCCGCCTCGATCAAATACGCGCTGATCTCGGGCCTGATGGCGGCCGGCTGCAAGGTGCATGACATCGGGCTGGCGGTGACGCCGATGGCCTATTTCGCGCAGTTCGATCTCGACGTGCCCTGCGTCGCGATGGTCACCGCCTCGCACAACGACAATGGCTGGACCGGCGTCAAGATGGGCGCCAACCGCCCGCTCACCTTCGGTCCCGACGAGATGACGCGACTGAAGCAGATCGTGCTCAACGCGGAGTTCAGGAATAGCGCCGGCGGTTCCTATCAGTTTCACGAGAGTTATCCGGCACGCTACATCGCCGACCTCACCAACCGGCCGAAGCTGAAGCGCAAGCTGAAGGTCGTCGCGGCCTGCGGCAACGGCACCGCGGGCGCGTTCGCGCCGCAGGTGCTGGAGGCGATCGGCTGCGAGGTGATTCCGCTCGACACCGAGCTCGATCACACCTTCCCGAAATACAATCCGAACCCGGAAGACATGGAGATGCTGCACGCGATCCGCGATGCGGTGCTGGCGCACAAGGCCGATGTCGGTCTCGGCTTCGACGGCGACGGTGACCGCTGCGGCGTGGTCGACAACACCGGCGAGGAGATCTTCGCCGATAAGGTCGGCGTGATGCTGGCGCGCGACATGTCGGCGATCAACGCCAACGCACAGTTCGTCGTCGACGTGAAGTCGACCGGGCTGTTCGTGACCGATCCGGTGTTGCAGAAGCAGAGCGCCAAGACTGTCTACTGGAAGACCGGCCATTCCTACATGAAGCGCCGCACCAATGAGCTCGGTGCGCTCGCCGGCTTCGAGAAATCCGGCCACTTCTTCTTCAACAAGCCGTTCGGCCGCGGCTATGACGACGGCCTGGTGTCGGCGATCGCGATCTGCGAGATGCTCGACCGTGCGCCCGGCAAGTCGATGGCCGATCTGAAGGACGCACTGCCGAAGACCTGGTCGTCGCCGACCATGTCGCCGCATTGCGCCGACGAGACGAAGTACGGCGTGGTCGACGCCGTGGTGAAGCACTTCGAGGCGTTGCAGCAGAACGGCGGCAAGGTTGCGGGCCAGAACATCCGCGATCTCGTCACCGTCAACGGCGTGCGCGTCACGGTCGCGGACGGCAGCTGGGGCCTGGTGCGTGCATCCTCGAACAAGCCGGAGCTCGTGGTCGTGGTCGAGAGCCCGGTCAGCGAACAGCGCATGCGCGACATGTTCGAGGCAATGGATTCCGTGCTGCGCACCTATCCCGAGGTCGGCGAGTACAATCAGAAGATTTGAGGCGGGACCGCCGCGAGCGAACGAGTCGTCCGACATCTTGAATCCAGCGCCATCCTCATCGTCGTCCTGGCGAAAGCCAGGACCCATTACCCCAAATGAGTCCTGTTGTGCGGTGCCGGGGCCACGATCCCGTTCACCATCAACTATCGTGGTTATGGGTCCTGGCTTTCGCCAGGACGACGATCGTGTGTGAGGTCGCTGTCATCCCGCGCGGGCGATGACAGTTGGGCGGGATGCTTACGCCGCCGGCACCGGCAGCGCGGTCACCGACTTGATCTTCTCCATCGCAAAGCGCGAGGTGACGTTCTTCAGCGGCACGGCACTGATCAGCTTCTTGTAGAACACGTCATAGGCCTGCATGTCGGCGACCACGACGCGCAGCATGTAGTCGACGTCGCCGGCCATCCGGTAGAACTCCATCACCTCGGGCATGGCGCTGACCGCATCGGCGAATTTGCGCAGCCAGGCTTCCGAATGGTCGGCGCTCTCGACCGAGACGAACACCGAAATCCCGAGCCCGATCTTGTTCTGGTCGACCAGCGCCACGCGACGCAGGATCACGCCATCGGCCTCGAGCCGCTGGATCCGCTTCCAGCACGGCGTCGACGACAGCCCGACCCGGTCTCCGATCTCGGCGACGGAGAGCGAGGCATCCTCCTGCAACACGGTCAGGATCTTGCGATCGATGGCGTCGAGGCGGCGATTATTGTCATGAAGCTGAACGGCGAGTTCGGACATAGAAGAAAGTTCCATATGAAGGATCAATATCCCTCATATAGAGAAAAATCTTCTCGCGCAAGCGGTTCCTAGCCGGTCAGGCTGGCCGGGCCTCGGCGTGCTCGCCCAAAAACGCTTCAACTTCAGCACGTTGCGGTGCGGCATAAGCGCCCCCGAAGCGGGTGCATTTCAGCGCTGCGGCGGCGGACGCGAAGCGCAGCGCCTGCCGCAGCTCCTGCTTCTCGGTGATCGCCAGCGCAAACGCTCCGTGGAAGACGTCGCCGGCGCCGAGCGTGTCGACGGTGTGGACCGGGAACGCAGGGGTTTCCTCGAGCTCGCCCTGCTCATTGAGCCAGATCGTGCCCATCGGCCCGCGGGTGCCGGCCAGGAAGGAGGGGGTGAGCTTGGCGAGCTTGTGCAGCGCCTGGCCGTCATCGGTGACGTCGGCGGTCTCCTGCAGCGGCTCGCTGGAGAACACCAAATGGGAGGAGGCGGTCAGCAGCCCCTCCCGCATCGACATCGCGCGGTCGACGTCGACCACCACGGGAATGCCGCGTTTGACGGCCTCGGCGCACAGCTCGGTGCAGAACGGCGCGCAGCGGCTCTCGGTCAGGATCGCCGCGCAATCCTCCAGCAACAGGTCGGTCGGCGGCAGCTTGACCTTCCACAGCTCGGGGTCGCGGAAGGTGACGATGGTGCGCTCGCCGGTGTCGTCGATCATGATCGCCGAAATCGGGGTCACCAGATCAGGCATGTGGATGAGATGGTTGGTCTCGATACCTTCCTGGCCGAGCTTGTCGAAGATGTAGCGGCTCGAGGTCTCCCGCGAATCGCCCATCGGTCCGCAGATCGAGACGCGGCCGCCGAGCCGGACGATGCCGATCGCGGCGTTCAGCGCGTTGCCGCCGCAGATCTCCTCGAAATGGGTCGCGTTCTCCTTGGAGCCGCGGGCCGGAACGCCGACGCGGAACGTCAGGTCGCGCACCGGCAGGCCGATGCAGAGGATACGGGGCGGGATTTTCGGGGCGCCGTCTTGAAAATTCATGCAGGGATCCGTCGCAATGGTTCCACGCGCGATCGTCATCGCGCCTTAGCTCATTGTTTGAGCATGATCTTTCCGGAAAACCGCTTCGCACTTTTCCGGATCATGCTCCAACTGGCACAAGTTGTGACCAGTCTAATCGGCAGAACGATGTCCGGTTCCCGCTATTGGTCCAGCGGGTTTCGGTGGTGCACCCAGCGGCCGAGCAAATGATGGGCAATCGCAAACGGATGCGGGCCGGCAAGGCCGTCGGGGTGCTGGCGCTTGAGCATCAGCGTCGCCTCGGCATGGTCGAACCAGCGCGCATCTTCCAATTCGGTGCGGTCGACCACGATGTCCTCGTTGGTCGCGCGCGCGGTGCAGCCGATCATCAGTGATGACGGGTAGGGCCAGGGCTGCGTCATGTAATAATTGACGTCGGTGCAGCGGATGCCGGACTCCTCGAAGATCTCGCGCCGGACCGCGTCCTCGATGGTCTCGGCGGCCTCGACGAAGCCGGCGAGGCAGGAATACATCCCGGGCATGAACTGCTTCTGGCGTCCGAGCAGCACCTTGTCGCCTGAAGTGACCAGCATGATCACGACCGGATCGGTGCGCGGAAAATGCTCGGCCTTGCAGCTCGGGCATTCGCGCTTCCAGCCGCCGTCCTTCATCGCCGTGCGGGTGCCGCAGTTCGGGCAGAAGCCGTGGCGCTGATGCCAGGTCACCATCGATTTCGCCATCGCGATCGCGGAGAGCTGCTCGGGCGGCACCACGCCCTGCATCGCCATGCCGCGCAATTCGGTGATCGCGACGTCGCCGCGCCCGACCAGCTTCTCGGCCGCCTGCGGCGCGATCCCCATGCCGAAGATCGGCGCCGCGTCGCGCAGGCCGAGGAAGATCGTGCCGGGATTGGCGCCGTAGCCGCGCGCCTCCTCCAGCGAGAGCAGCGCGCGGGCGCCGCCATCCTCCTGCTTCACGACCAGCGAGTCGCGGTAGATCACATAGGCGCGGGCTTCGCGGTGGCTCTCCAGCGCGAACAGTTTCTCGTCACTGGTGCGCAGATGCGCGGCGCGGTCGAGCACATGGGTGACGAAGGCCGGCTGGCCGAGCGGAAATGAATCGGATGCGGACATTGAATTTCAACCCAACCAGATCTTGCGGCGAAGCGCGCTGATGAAATTCTGCACTTCCTCGGCGTCATGCGCCAGCGGCGGCATCACGCCCCAAACGGGACGCGGCCATGCAGCGTCGCTGGTGCGGCGTGCGATGACATGGACGTGAAGCTGCGGGACGAGGTTGCCGAGCGCTGCGACATTGAGCTTGTCGCATTTGGTGACCTCTTTCAGGGCCCGCGAGACGCGGGTGATCTCGGTCATCAGCTGCGCCTGCTCGACCTCGTCGAGGTCGATGATCTCGACCGCGCCGTCGCGCCGCGGCACCAGCAAGAGCCAGGGATAATGCGCATCCTTGATGACGAGCACCTTGCACAGCGGCAGGTCGCCGATGTCGATGGTGTCTTTGTTGAGCTGCGAATGCAGCGACCAATTGGAGGCGGGCATGAGGGGCAAATAATGCCTTTCCGTGTTCCCAGACAAGCCCCACAAAGCCAGCCCTACAAAGCCGGTCAGGCCGCTTGCTTTCCGGCGGTTTTGGCCCCAAATAGGGACCGGGAGATTGGCGGTGGACGAGCCACTCGCCAACCGGGTCAGGTCCGGAAGGAAGCAGCCCTAACGAGGTCCGGATCGGGTCGCTCGTCAGTCTCCTACCTGTTTTTCCGAGCGAATCGCGCTGGAATGGCGGTCTCCGCGCCCGGCGCTCGATTTCGGCTCCTATCCGCACGCCGGCTGAAGAGACACCCAAGTTGCGGATCGACGCATGAATGACGCTGGCGACCCCTCCCAACCGTCCGACGGCGCAAACCAGAGCGGTTTCGATCTCGGTACAGCGCCCGATGCCGCCAAGCCGTACCGCGTCCTCGCCCGCAAATACCGCCCCTCCAGCTTCGAGGATCTGATCGGCCAGGAGGCCATGGTCCGCACCGTCTCGAACGCGTTCGAGACCGGGCGGATTCCGCAGGCCTGGATCCTCACCGGCGTCCGCGGGGTCGGCAAGACCACCACCGCCCGCATCCTCGCCCGCGCCCTGAACTACGCCAAGCCGGACGGCTCGGTGAAGGGGCCGACCATCCACATGCCCGACCTCGGCGTGCACTGCCAGGCGATCATGGAAAGCCGGCACATGGACGTGCTGGAGATGGATGCCGCCTCGCACACCGGCGTCGACGACGTCCGCCAGATCAATGACAGCGTGCGCTATGCGCCGGCGAGCGCGCGCTACAAGGTCTACATCATCGACGAAGTCCACATGCTGTCGACGGCGGCGTTCAACGCCTTCCTGAAGACGCTGGAGGAGCCGCCGGAGCACGCCAAGTTCGTGTTCGCCACCACCGAGATCCGCAAGGTGCCGATCACGGTGCTGTCGCGCTGCCAGCGCTTCGACCTGCGCCGCGTCGAGGCCGACGTGCTGATGAAGCATCTCGGCAACATCGCGACCAAGGAAGGCGTCGAGGTCGAGCCCGAGGCGCTCGGCATCATCGCGCGCGCGGCCGAGGGGTCGGTGCGCGATTCGCTGTCGCTGTTCGACCAGGCGATCGCGCACGCCGCCGGCAATGTGAAGGCCGACGCGGTCAGGCAGATGCTCGGCCTCGCCGACCGCACCCGCGTGATCGACCTGTTCGATTCGCTGGCGCGCGGCGATCTCGCCAGCGCCTTCACCGAATTCCGTGCGCAGTACGATGTCGGCGCCGATCCGGTCGTGGTGCTGTCCGACCTCGCCGAGTTCGTCAATTTCGTTACCCGCGTGAAAGCCATCCCGGCGACCGCAGACAATGTCGCGTTCGGCGAGACCGAGCGCGTGCGCGCGCGTGAGTTCGCCGCAAAACTGTCGATGCGGGTGCTATCGCGGATGTGGCAGATGCTGCTCAAGGGCATCGCCGAGGTGCAGACCGCGACGCGCCCGGCCGCCGCCGCCGAGATGGTGCTGGTGCGGATCGCCTATGTCGCCGACCTGCCGACGCCGGATGAAGCGATCCGGATGATGATCGAGAACGGCGGCGGCGCCGCGCCCGCGACATCAGGCTCCGCCGCATCGTCCCCGTCACGCGGCGCACCGGCCTCGGCGATGTCAGCCATGCCGTCGTCGGCGCCGGTACGCGCACCGCAGGGTGCGCCGCGCGCCGATCTTGCCGCGCGCCCGCAGATGGCGGCACCGGCCGGCAATGCCGCGCCGGCGCTGCGGATCACGAGCTTCCCGCAGCTGATCGCGCTCGCCGGCGAAAAGCGCGACATCATGACCAAGAGCGCGCTGGAGGCCGATGTGCGGCTGGTGCGCATCGAAGACGGTCAGCTCGAGATCGCAATGGAGCCGAAGGCGCAGCGCGCGCTCATCACCGACCTGCCGCGCAAGCTCGAACTGTGGACCGGGCGGCGCTGGACCGTGATCATCTCCAACGAGGCCGGCCAGCCAACGGTGCGCTCGCAGAACGAATTGGCGCGCAGCGAGCATCAGCGCACTGCGGAAGCCGATCCGCGCGTGCAGGAGGTGCTGGCGCGCTTCCCCGGCACCAAGGTGATCGAGGTCCGCCGCCTTGCCGCCGAGGTTCCGGTTGCGACCGGCGAGGACCCGATTGAAACTTCCGACAGCGACGACGATTGATCCGGTTATAGGAACGCACGCATGGCTGATTTTCTCGGCATGATGAAGCAGGCAGCGCAGCTGCAATCCAAGATGCAGGAGATGCAGGAGCAGCTCGGCAATGTCGAGGTCGAAGGCATTTCCGGCGGCGGCCTGGTCGCGGTGCGCATGACCGCGAAGATGGAAGTGAAGGGCATCAAGATCGATCCGTCGCTGATGAAGCCGGAGGAGCGCGAGGTGCTCGAGGATTTGCTGGTCACCGCGCATGGCGATGCTCGCCGCAAGGCCGAGGCGGCGATGCAGGAGAAGATGATGGCACTGACCGGCGGGCTCGGCCTGCCGCCGGGATTTGGTCCGACCTAGAGCTCGGCGAGATCAAGATGAATCATCGTGCTTTGGTTCTTTGTTTGAGCATGCTTTCTTCGGAAAACCGCATCGCACTTTTCCGGATCATGCTCTAATGGCTGCGAGCGTTGCCGGCCCCGAGATTGAACGCCTGATCCAGTTGCTGGCGCGGCTGCCGGGCTTAGGTCCCCGTTCGGCGCGGCGCGCGGCGCTGCATCTGATCAAGAAGCGCGAAGCGCTGATGACGCCGCTGACGGCGGCGCTGCAGGTCGCGATCGACAAGATCCAGGTCTGCAAGACCTGCGGAAACATCGATACACAAAACCCCTGCACGGTGTGCACCGATCCGCGCCGCGATCCCGCGATCATCGTCGTGGTCGCCGATGTCGCCGATCTCTGGGCCCTGGAACGCGCCAATGCGACCAATGGCCGCTATCACGTGCTCGGCGCGACGCTGTCGCCGCTCGACGGCGTCGGTCCGCAGGATCTCACCATCGATCAGCTGGTGGCGCGCGCGCATGCGCCCGAAGTCAGTGAGATCATTCTGGCGCTGAATGCGACCGTCGATGGCCAGACGACCGCGCATTACATCACCGACCTGTTGTCGGAGGCCAATGTGCGGGTCACGCGGTTGGCGCATGGCGTGCCGGTCGGTGGCGAGCTTGATTACCTCGATGAAGGTACGCTATCGGCTGCCATGCGGCAGCGGACGCTGTTTTAGAGCATGATCCGGAAAAGTGCGAAGCGGTTTTCCGAAAAGATCATGCTCAAACAAAGAGCTAAGGCGCGATGACGATTCATCTCATCGCGCCTTAGCGCGATTGGAAGCCAGACGCGACGGACTTCGCCAGGCGATCCGTCACAAGTCGAAAAGATCGCACTGAAACAAAATGATAGGGTGGATGACGATTCGGGGATGGTCATCCACACTCTGACGAATCAAATACGGAACCACGGCAAATGACGACACACCGATTCGGCGTACGCTTGGGCTTTGCGTGTCTCGCGGCAATTTTCGCCGCGCCCGGCGCGATCGCGCAGCAGAGCGACGCGCCGCAGAAGCCCGGCAAGATCATTCACGCCGGCGACGTGCTGTCGGGGGAACTCGGCGTCATGAAGGTGCGCGATACCAAGAATCGCGGCAAGCGCGTCGCGACCTACCAGATCACCAGCGAGCCGCGCCGCCTGCCGCCGCCGAACGGTCTGTGCAACCTCGAAACCGGGCCGGAAACCTTCCAGTTGATTCCGACCAACGACGCCCAGGCCGCGCAGCTCAAAAGCCTCTCCGGCAAGGCCATCTCGGTGAAGGTCGACGAGGTCGCCTGCGCCAAGGACGCCGGCGAGATGAGCGAAGCCATCGTCACCAAGTGGAGCGTGGTCGCGAAGTAACCGGCTCAATCGCGGTGTCAGCGAACGAGTTGTTTGGCATCCTGAACCGTCCGCATCGTCGTCCTGGCGAAAGCCAGGACCCATTACCCCAACTATCCGTTATTGCGCGACGCTGAGGCCAGAATCCCGTTCACAACCAAGTGCGGTGGTTATGTGTCCTGGCTTTCGCCAGGACGACGCGGAGAGAGTTCAGGCGGGCGACCCGGTGGCGGGCTACGACAGTCGAGCTAAACCCGCACCGGCCCCAGCTCATCAAAGTGCCCACGGCGTTGCAGCCAGGCCAGCAGGATCAGGCTCGGGATCGCGACCAGCACGCAGATCACGAAGAACACCTGCCAGCCGACCGCCTTGGCGATATAGCCGGCACCCGACGACAGGTAGGTGCGCCCGACCGCCGCGAGTGCGGTGAGCAGCGCATACTGGGTCGCGGTGTGCAGCGGATTGCGGCACAGCGCCGAGAGATAGGCGACGAAGATCACGGTGCCGATCGCGCTGGTGAAATTCTCCGCGGTGATCGCGAGCGCCAGCGCCCATTGATCGACCCCGACATGGGCGAGCCAGGAGAACGACAGGTTGGCGACCGCCTGCAGCACGCCGCCGATCCACAGGCTCGACGCCAGCGAATAGCGCCGCGCCACGAAGCCGCCGGCAAAGCCGCCGATCAGGGTTGCGGCGAGGCCGACGCCCTTCACGATCGCAGCGTAATCGACCTTGGAGAAGCCGATGTCGATCACGAACGGCGCAGTCATGGTGCCTGAAAACGCGTCGGTGAATTTGAACAGCACCACAAAGGCGAGCGCCGCAAGTGCGTCCTTGCGGCTAAGGAACTCGGAGAATGCGCCGAGCGCCGCGTGCAGCACGCGCTCCGCTGCGTTCTGCGCGTGCGTGGCTTCCTCCGCGCCTTTCGACTGGGGCGGCTCGGTCGCGGCAAGCGCGGTGACGATACCGATCACGACCAGCGCGGCCATCACCATATAGCCCCACATCCACGCCGACGGGCGCGCAAGGCCGGCGGATTCGAAGCCGCTGACGATGAACAGCGCACCCGCAGTCGAGACCAGCATGCCGACGCGATAGGCCGCGACATAGGACGCCATGCCGGCAGCCTGCTCGCTCTCCGGCAGGCTTTCGACGCGGAACGCATCGACCACGATGTCCTGCGTCGACGACGCCGTTGCGACCAGGAGCGCGGCAAACGCGGCAAACCATGGTGATCGCGCCGGATCGGCCACAGCGAGCACCACGATCGCTGCGATCAGGAGTAACTGCGAGAGCAGCAGCCAGCCGCGGCGGCGCCCGAACACCTGCGTGAACAGCGGCACGTGCAGCGCATCGACCAGCGGCGCCCAGAGGAACTTCAGCGTGTAGGGCGTGCCGATCAGCGCCAGCAGTCCGATGGTGCCGAGATCGACCCCGGCCTCCTTCATCCAGACCTGCAGCGTCGAGCCCGACAGCGCCAGCGGCAGGCCCGAGGAGAAGCCCAACAGCAGCACGATCAGCACCCGTGGCTGCAAGTACACAGCGAAGCTATCGCGCCAGGAGGTGGCGGACGCTGGGACCGGTTTGGTAGATCCGTCCGACGTGGCTTCAGGTGCGGTCATAGGGTTGTTGTTACCAGATTCGACCGCAAAAAGACTGTCATCGCCCGGCGGGCGCTGACATCAAAAGGTTGGCGGGGACGCCACGCCAAATTCGATGTCGTCCCTGCCGAGTGCGCAATTGCGCACGGGAGCAGGGACCCATAACCACGAATGGCGGTGGTTGGCGATGTTGGAACAACGAACCCCGCAGCAACGAAAGCCGCGGCATATGGGTCCCTGCTTTCGCAGGGACGACAAGTGGAGACAACCTTGTTCCCCACGTCTGCCATCGCCTGGCTTGACCGGGCGACGGTCGAGCCGGGTGATGACACCGATTGGGTGGTGCGAACGCGCCAAACAACCCCTAAGGCAACGCCTACTCCCCCGCCTGCAGCTTGCGCGGGGCGGGGAACAGGTCGGTGGCGGCGGGCTTGACGAAGCGTGGCACCTCGATCGGGGTCTCGGACTTGCTGAAGTCGAGTTCCTCGATGCGGCCGGCGCGCTTCTCGATCTTGTCGGCGGAGATCAGGATCTGCCTGACGTCCTCGTTCACCTGGCCGAAGTGATTTTGCAGCTTGAGCACGCGCTCGCGCAGCCGGCCGAGGTCATCGCCGAGATGCATTACCTCGTTGCGGATCTGGTCGGCGGCGTCGCGGATCCGGGCGTCCTTCAGGATCTGCTGCATCACCTGGATCGCCAGCATCAACAGCGAGGGCGACACCAGCACGACGCGGGCGCGATAGGCTTTCTGGACCACGTCGTCGAAGCCGTCATGGATTTCGGCATAGACCGATTCCGACGGCACGAACATCAGCGCGGTGTCCTGGGTCTCGCCCGGGATCAAATATTTCTCCGCGATGTCGCTGACATGCTTCAGCACGTCGGCGCGCAGCCGTTGACTGGCGAATTTGCGTTCCTCGTCGCTGCGCGCATCGTGCAGCGCGGTCATCGCTTCCAGCGGAAATTTCGCGTCGATGCAGAGCGGGCGCTGGTCGGGCAGGTACACGACGCAGTCCGGTCGCTTGCCGGTGCTCAGCGTGTACTGGAACTCGAACGAGCCCTTCGGCATGCCGTCCTGGACGATTGCCTCCATCCGCGCCTGGCCGAACGCGCCGCGCGATTGCTTGTTGGCGAGCACGTCGCGCAAGGTCGTCACCTGGGTGGTGAGCTCGTTGAGGTTCTTGTGGGCGTGATCGATGATGCCGAGCCGCTCATGCAGCACGCGGAGCGAATCCATCGTGTTGCGGGTCGATTGCTCCATCGACTGGCCGACCCGGTGGGTCACCGAGTCCAGCCGCTCGTTGACGGCGCGGGCCATCTCGGCCTGGCGGCCGGCTAGCGCCTGCGCGAAGGCATCAACCTTGGCGTCGACCCGGCCGGAGGATTCGCTCTGGGCGCGGAGCATGTCGGCCAGCCGCTCCTCCAGCTCGTCGGCGCGAATGGCCTGGGCCATCGCCAGTTCCGCGCCGCGCCGGCTGCCGCGGGCGATCACCACGGCGATGGCGAACAGCAGGATCAGCGCCAGCGCGCCAAGGCCGATCAGCGCGTCGGAGACGCGGACCGGGAGGTCGCCAATCATCAGCAGAATCTCGTTCATGGCGTCCGTTGTAGCCGATTCGCGACCGGGCGCGAACGAAGAGGGAACGCTTATGGTAAATGCTTTCCGAACTTTCTTGGTTAATCGGGCGTGAAGAAACGTGGTTAAGGCTGTCTTAACTGGTTCCTGAACGCATTGACCGCATCAGGCCCGCGGCTTAAATCGCCGCCATGGCATTACGAGAAATCATCATCCTGCCGGACAAGCAGTTGCGGCTGGTGTCGAAACCGATCGAGAAGGTGACGCCGGAGATCCGCAAGCTCGCCGACGACATGCTCGAGACCATGTACGACGCGCCCGGCATCGGGCTTGCGGCGATCCAGGTCGCGCAGCCGCTGCGCCTGATCACCATGGACCTCGCCAAGCGCGACGAGAACGGCGAGACCACGCCGCAGCCGCGGGTGTTCATCAATCCGGAGATCGTGTCGCATTCGGACGAGCTGTCGGTCTACGAAGAAGGCTGCCTGTCGATCCCCGAATATTACGAGGAGGTCGAGCGCCCGGCGCGGGTGCGCCTGCGCTTCACCGACCTCGACGGCAAGCTGCACGAGGAGGATGCTGAGGGGCTCTACGCCACCTGCATCCAGCACGAGATCGACCATCTCAACGGCGTGCTGTTCGTCGACTATCTGTCGAAGCTGAAGCGCGACCGCGTGTTCAAGAAGTTCGAGAAGGCCGCCAAACGCGCGGCGGAGTAGGCGCGGTTGCTCTCGCATCATGGCCGGGCTTGACCCGGCCATCCACGTCTTGCTTCGCTGTGGCCGAAAACGTGGATGCCCGGGACAAGCCCGGGCATGACGGAGCACTCCAACTATCATCGAGCCCTGCCTGATGCCTCTCCGCCTGATCTTCATGGGCACGCCCGATTTCGCGGTGCCGACGCTGCTGGAACTCGTGGCCCACGGCCATGAGGTCGCGGCCGTCTACACCCGCGCGCCGAAGCCGGGCGGGCGGCGCGGCCTGCAATTGCAGCCGACGCCGGTCGAGCAGGAGGCGCGTCGCCTCGGCATTCCCGTATTGACGCCGAAGACGCTGAAGACAGATGAAGCGCTCGCGGAGTTTCGCGCGCATGACGCGGACGCCGCCGTCGTCGTCGCCTACGGCATGATCCTGCCGCAGGCGATTCTCGACGCGCCGAAGCTCGGCTGCTTCAACCTGCATGCGTCGCTATTGCCGCGCTGGCGCGGCGCTGCGCCGATCAACCGCGCCATCATGGCTGGTGATGCCGAGAGCGGCGTGATGGTGATGAAGATGGATGTCGGCCTCGACACCGGCGACGTCACGATGGCCGAGCGGCTGCCGATCACGGACAGCATGACGGCGTCCGACCTGCACGACGCGCTGGCGCCGCTCGGCGCCGATCTGATGGTGCGCGCGATGGGCGGGCTGCAGCGCGGCGGCTTGCAGCTGACCAGGCAGAGCGCGGACGGTGTTACTTACGCCGCCAAGATCGAGAAGGCCGAGGCGCGAATCGACTGGAAGCAGCCGGCGCACGCGGTGTTGCGGCATATTCACGGGCTATCGCCGTTCCCCGGCGCCTGGTGCGAGCTCGCGGGCGAAGGCGAGCCGGTGCGGCTGAAGATCCTGCGCTGCGAATTGGCGAAAGGCACGGGCGCGCCGGGGGATGTGCTCGACGATAATTTTGCGATCGCCTGCGGCGACGGCGCGATCCGGATTCTCGAATTGCAGCGCGCCGGCAAGGGGCCGATGAAGGCGGCGGACTTCTTGCGCGGCACGCCGTTGAAGCCGCCCGCGCAGCTCAGCTGATGCCCCGCTACAAGCTCACCATCGAATATGACGGCACGCCGTTCTCCGGCTGGCAGATCCAGGATACCGCGCCGACCGTGCAGGGCGCGCTGGAGACGGCGGTCAAGGCGATCTGCGGCGAGGAGGTGCGGGTCCATGGTGCCGGCCGTACCGATGCCGGCGTGCATGCACGCGGCCAGGTCGCGCATTGCGACATCGCCAAGCATTTTCCGCCCGGCCGCTTTCGCGACGGGCTCAACGCGCATCTGCGGCCCAATCCGATCGCCGTGCTCGCGGCCGATATCGTGCCCGACGATTTCGAGGCGCGGTTCTCGGCGATCAAGCGGCACTATCTCTATCGCATCACCAACACCCGCGCGAACCTCGCGCTCGACATCGGCCGGGTCTGGCGGGTGCCGCGCGCGCTCGATGCCGACGCGATGCACGAGGCCGCGCAGCGCCTGCTCGGCAAGCATGATTTCACCACCTTCCGCGACACCGAGTGCCAGGCCAAGTCGCCGGAGAAGACGCTCGACCAGCTCGACGTCACGCGCGAGGGCAGTGCGATCAACATCGTGACCTCGGCGCGCTCGTTCCTGCACAGCCAGGTGCGCTCGATGGTGGGTTCGCTGGTCTGGGTCGGCGAAGGCCGCTGGAGCGCGGACGATCTCGCCGGGGCGCTCGCCGCCCGCAACCGCGCCGCCTGCGGCCCCGTCGCGCCGCCGGACGGGCTCTATCTGATGCGGGTGGACTACTAGGCCGCCTGAATGGTCTCGTAGGATGGGTTTCGCTACGCTCTAACCATCCTACGGACTGTATCTGGTATGGGCGGATTGCCGGTGACCCCAATCCCTACTGTGCATGGGGTTGTTTTCGATGTTTTTCCGGCCGAGCGGCTGGATTACGCAAAATACCGGTCCAGCACGCCGCGATAAATCTTCGTCAGCTTCTCGAGGTCAGCCACCGGCGTGCGCTCGTCGATCTGGTGCATGGTCTGTCCGACCAGGCCGAATTCGATCACCGGGCAATAGCTCGAGATGAAGCGCGCATCCGAGGTGCCGCCTGAGGTCGACAGCTCTGGCTTGCGGCCGGTGACCTCCTCGATCGCGGCGACCGCGAGATCGGTGAACGGGCCGGGCTGGGTGACGAACACGTTGGAGTTCGACGGCATCCAGTCGATATGGGCGCGGATGCGGTTGCCGCAGGCTTTTGCCAGCCGCGCATCGACCAGCTGCCGCAGGCTCTCCTGGGTGTGATTGTCGTTGTAGCGGATGTTGAACTTCGCCCGTGCCTGGCCGGGGATCACATTGGTTGCTGTGTTGCCGACATCGACCGTGGTGAATTCGAGGTTGCTCGCCTGGAATTGCGCGCTGCCGTGATCGAGCGGCTCGTCGCTCAGCGCCACGATCAGCCGCGAGATATCCGGCACCGGGTTCGCGGCGCGGTGCGGATAGGCGACGTGGCCCTGCATGCCATCGACAATCAGCGTGCCGGATTGCGAGCCGCGCCGGCCGATCTTGATCATGTCGCCGAGCACCTCGACATTCGACGGTTCGCCGAGCACGCAGTGATCGAATTTTTCGCCGCGCTCGGCACACCATTTCAACAGCTTGACGGTGCCGTTGATCGAGACGTCTTCCTCGTCACCAGTGATCAGGAAAGAGATCGAGCCGCTGCCATTCTCTTGTGCTTTGCCGCCATGGTCGCTGAGATATTGCAGCACGGCGGCGACGCTGCAGGCGATGCCGCCCTTCATGTCGACGGCGCCGCGGCCGTAGAGATAGCCGTCCTTCACCTCGCCGGAGAATGCGCCGAGCGACCACGCCGCTTCATCGCCGGGCGGCACCACGTCGGTGTGGCCGGCGAAGGTGATGTGCGGCGCCGCAGAGCCGATGCGCGCATAGAGGTTGTCGACGTCGGCGGTGCCGGGCTCGGAGAAGGTCACGCGGTGGACCTCGAAGCCTGCGGTTTTCAGCAAATTTTCGAGAACGCCAAGCGCGCCGGCATCGGCCGGGGTGACGGAGGGGCAGCGAACCAGATCGCGGGTAATCGAGACGGCATCGGTCATGCGCCTCGCTTAACACGTCACAGCGCAGGTGGACCAGCTTTGTGCGGCACGATATCGATCTCGCTTTGCTGATCCCAGCCCTGCGTCGAGCGCGACCCAGTGCCGCGGCTGCCGCCACGGCTCACATGGGTTTTGCCCAGCGGATTGGGACCGTAGCGATTGGGGTAAGAGGTGCCGCGCAGAAACGCCAGTTCGATGAAGCCCCAGATGTAGAGCACGAACACGATCGTGCCCGCAGCCATCACCCAATAGGATTCGTCGGGAAGCCGGCCCGAGAACTGGCTCATGAGACCGGGGATCGCGAAGTAAGGGACCATCCACCAGCCACTCTTGTCGCGGTCGTGCAGCCGCTTGATCGAGACCGCGATATAGACCCAGACGAACAACACCGTTCCGCTGGCCTTGACCAGCAGCGCCGGCAATCCAGCCCAGCTCAGCGATCTGTAGCTGTCGGGGTCGAAGGCGCGGAAGATGTCGTCGACATTGAAGCCGAACCCGCCCTTGCCGCCGAGGCCTGCCAAGATCACCAGCGCGGCCAGGAACATCATCCAGCAGACGATGATCAGCGCTCCGAGCCAGAATTTGCCCCGGTTGACGCGGCCCTTGAAGCCGAACAGGTAATTGGCCCAGTCCATGAAAAAACTCCGGGCAGCGGCAATGTTTCGCGGCCCGGAGTTTTGTCGGCGTCAGGCAGAAATTGGTTCGATACTTTGGGTCCCGTCATCCTGAGGAGCGCGAAGCGCGTCTCGAAGGATGAATCGGCCACCAGCCGGGCCGTCGACCCTTCGAGGCTCGCTTGCGCGAGCACCTCAGGGCGACGGGGATGGATCGGCCTCTGCGGGCGCTTCTTCAGTCCCGCAGCAGCTCGTTGATGCTGGTCTTGGCGCGGGTGCGCTCGTCGACGCGCTTGACGATCACGGCGCAGGCGGTGGCCGGGCCGGGCTGGCCGTTCTTCAGCGGCTTGGCCGGCAGGGTGCCCGGCACCACGACGGCATATTCCGGGACCTCGCCGACGAAGATCTCGCCGGTCTCGCGGTCGACGATCTTGGTCGAGGCGCCGAGGAACACGCCCATCGACAGCACCGCGCCCTTGCGCACGATGACGCCCTCGGCGACCTCCGAGCGCGCGCCGATGAAGCAGTCGTCCTCGACGATCACGGGCTCGGCCTGCAGCGGCTCGAGCACGCCGCCGATGCCGACGCCGCCGGAGATGTGCACGCGCTTGCCGATCTGGGCGCAGGAGCCGACCGTCGACCAGGTGTCGATCATGGTGGCTTCATCGACATAGGCGCCGAGATTGACGAAGGAGGGCATCAGCACGACGTTCCTGGCGATGAAGGCCGAGCGGCGCACGATCGCGCCCGGCACGGCGCGGAAGCCGGCGTCGCGAAAACGGTTCTCGCCCCAGCCCTCGAACTTGGAGGGCACCTTGTCCCACCACGAGGCCTTGCCCGGACCGCCCGCGATCTGGCCCATGTCGTTGAGGCGGAACGAGAGCAGCACCGCCTTCTTCAGCCACTGATTGACCTTCCACTTGCCGCTGGTCTCGCGCTCGGCGACGCGGGCCTCACCCTTGTCGAGCAGGTCCAGCGCGTGGTCGACCGCCTCGCGGACCTCGCCCTTGGTCGAGGTCGAGATGCCTTCGCGGGCGTCGAACGCGGTGTTGACGGTGGTTTCGAGGGCGGACAGCGACATCGGGACGATCCTTGGGCGTATCGGGGATATGACGGGAATTTTGCAGGGCTTTTTCGGAATTTGGGGCCGCGGAGTCAAGGCAAAGTCCGCCGCTGAGCGATCTCTCAGCTCCGCCGGGACGACGAACGGAGGGATCAGGGTTTCAGCCGCTGCAAGAACCCGGTGAGATCATCCGTGACATGGTCGACATAAGCCGCGTCGCGGCCCTCCAGCTCCCAGGTCTCGCGCACCACCTCCTGGCTGCCGTCGGGCACGACCAGCACGGTGGTCATGCCGAGCTCATGCGGCACCACCAGATTGCGCGCGAGGTCCTCGAACATCGCGGCCTTCGCCGGGTCGACGTCGTGCAGCCTGAGGAATTTCTGATAGGTCTGAGGCGCCGGTTTCGGTTCGAGATCGGCGGCAATGATGTCGAACACGCCGTCGAAATGATGGCCGATGCCGAGCCGGCCGAGCACCGCATCGACATGGTCGACCGAGCCGTTGGTCAGGATCAGCTTGCGTCCCGGCAGCTTCTCGATCGCAGCGCCCATCGCGGGATTCGGTTGCAACGGCGAGTGATCGATCTTGTGCACATAGGCGAGATAGTCGTCGGCCTGCACGCCGTGCTCGGTCATCATGCCGCGCATCGTGGTGCCGTAGCGCAGATAATAATCCTTCTGCAGCCGACGTGCTTCCTCGGGCGAGATCTTCAGCCAGTTGCCGACAAACTCGCCGATCCGCGCATCGACCTGCTGCCACAGATTGACGTGATGCGGGTACAGCGTGTTGTCGAGGTCGAACACCCAGGTCTCGACATGGCTGAAGCTGCGGGGAGTTTTGGTCATGGCTCTCTCAACGCGTCGTCCCGGCGAAGGCCAGGACCCATACGCCGCGGCTGCAATTGGGGCCGTGGTGAGCGTTGCCTTTCGTTGTGGGTGTGTCGCCGGTGAACGACACATGGCGCGGTGGTTATGGGTCCCGGCCCCGTGCGCAATTGCGCACTAGGCCGGGACGACGTCGATATTTGTGGCGCCATCATCTTCATCACGGCACCGCGAAGCGCAGCGTCTTGCCGCCGCTGGTCATGTCGACGGTGGTGAAACCGAGCGCGGTGAGGCCGCGGGTGGCGCAATCGCCCTGCTCGTTGACCTCGAACTTGCTGTCGCGGGTGCAGAGCTGCACCGCGCCGCCCCAGTTCAGCGGCCTGTCCTTGATGCGGATGGTGCGGTTATCGCCATCGACCGCTTCGGCAAAGGAATAGATCTGCTTCGGCGTGCCCGTGACGTCGGGATGCAGGCATTTGCCGGGGTCGATGCGATACCAGCCGCGGCTGGTCACCGCCTTGCCGTCGTCGGTCGCAACTGAGGCCATCACCTTGTACTGGGTGTCGTTGCACCAGGTCAGTCCTGACGCGGACGGCTTCTGCACGGCGTCGACCATGGCGGTGAAGAAGTTCGGCGACTGCACGATGTCGCTGCCAAGCCCGCGGCTCTTGAGGAAGGCCGACAGCGCGCTCTGGGTCTTCGGCCCGTCGACGCCATCGATCGGCGCGGCGTCGTAGCCCGCGATCACCAGCAGCCGCTGGATGCCGGCGAGCCGCGCCTGCTCGTCGTCATATTCGCTGTCCTCGGCGAGATAGGCGACGAGATTGCCGTCATCGGCCTGCGTCGGCGTGATCTGGGTGAACTGCGCCGGGGTCTGGCCGGAGCGGCACTGACGCGCGGCGGCGATGACGAAATTGTCCTGCGCGACGCACAGCGTATCGGTGCCGTTCTGCGGGATCGGCGAGGCGCCATAGACCCCGAGCGCGCGGGCGTTGAGCAGCACGCGATCGGCGGTGAGCGCGCCCTGCACGACGACGCGGCAGGTCGCGGGATCGATCCGGAACCAGCCGCGCGTCGCGGTTGCGGCCTTGTCGTCGATGCCGATCGCGGCCTCGATCACATAGCTCATGCGATTGCAGAGCTTGAGGTCGGCATGCGCCGGCGCCGACGAGAACAGGAACGACACCAGCGCGCCCGGCAGCGCCATCGCCAGCCGCGCCGCCGGTGACCGGCGAGGTTTCCTCGCCGTGTGTCCCGCGTCTGCCATTACTTATGGATCAGCGTGCCGGTGCCCTGGTTGGTGAACAGCTCGAGCAGCACCGCGTGCTGGGTCTTGCCGTCGATGATCACGACGCCCTGCACGCCCTGTTCGAGCGCATAGATGCAGGTCTCGACCTTCGGGATCATGCCGCCGGAGATCGTGCCGTCGGCGATCAGCTTGCGGGCTTCCTTGATCGACAGGTCCGGAATCAGCTTCTTGGACTTGTCGAGCACGCCGGGCACGTCGGTCAGCAGCAGCAGGCGCTTGGCCTTCAGCGCGCCGGCGATCGCACCGGCAAAGGTGTCGGCGTTGATGTTCAGCGTCTGGCCGTCCTGCGAGGTCGCGAGCGGCGCCAGCACCGGGATCAGCTCATAGCCGATCAGCTGGTTGAGCAGCGTCAGGTCGACCTTTTCAGGATCGCCGACGAAGCCGAGATCGACCGCCTTCTCGATGTTGGAATCGGGATCGACCATGGTGCGCGTCGTCTTCGACGCCTTCACCATGTTGCCGTCCTTGCCGGACAGGCCGACGGCCTTGCCGCCGGCTTCGTTGATGTAGCCGACGATCTGCTTGTTGACCGAGCCGGCCAGCACCATCTCGACGATCTCGATGGTCGCAGCGTCGGTGATGCGCAGGCCGGCCGCGAATTCCGACTGGATGCCAAGACGCTTCAGCATGGTCGCGATCTGCGGCCCGCCGCCATGCACGACCACCGGATTGATCGCGGTCTGCTCGAGCAGCACGATGTCGCGCGCGAACGCCTTGGCGGTCTCCTCGGCGCCCATGGCATGGCCGCCGTACTTGATGACGATGGTTTCCTCGTCATATTCCTGCATGTGCGGCAGCGCCTCGGACAGGATGCGGGCCTGATCGAGCGGGCTGATGTGCTGGTCGGTCATGGGGCTGGTCTCATCGTCAGCGGAGGGACGGGCGCGGTTCTATCTGATTGCCGGGCGCGGCGCAAAGCGGGTTGATGCAGGGCTGTCAGACTGTGGCCCCTCTGCCTTCTCCCCTTGTGGGAGAAGGTGGCGCGGATGCAATCCGCGCCGGATGAGGGGTTTGTCTCCGCGGATAGAGACCCCTCACCCACCTTCGCTCCGCGAAGGCCCCCTCTGCCACGAGGGGAGAGGGAAAGGGCAGCCTATCCCTGCTTCGGCCACATCGCCGAAACCACCAGCACCAGCCAGCTCAGGATCAGCAGCGTTCCGCCAGTCGGCGCGGCCATCGGAAACAATCCATGGCCGGCATATTGGCGCAGCACCAGGTCGCCGGCGAACAATGACGCCGCGATGACGAAACCCGCCGCCGCCGCCACTCCGAGCTTGGCATGGATGACCGCGCGGTCGGCGACCGCAATCGTCGCGATCGCGGCGGATGCATGGAACAGCAGCATCGAGGACGCCGCCGCCAGCCGCGTGGCGTCAGGCAAATGGGCAGCACCGGCCGCCAGCATCACCCCGCAGGCGCCCATGATCGCGGCTAGCCCAATCAGGAGGCGATGCACGCCGTTCATCAGCGCCGCTCCTCGATCAGGCGCACCATGGCGGCGCGCAGCTCCGGCATGCCGTCGCCGGTACGCGACGAGGTCACCAGAATTTCGGGGAAGGCAGCGGGATGCTTGGCGAGCTTGGCGATGGTGTCGGCGGTGACGGTCTTCAGTTCGCCGGGTTTGACCTGGTCGGCCTTGGTCAGCACGACCTGGTAGCTGACCGCGGACTTGTCCAGCGTCTTCAGCACGTCGAGATCGACGTCCTTGATGCCGTGGCGCGCGTCGATCAGCACATAGACCCGCGCCAGCGTGGCGCGTCCGAGCAGGAATTTATGGATCAGCGCCGTCCATGACGCGACCTTGGTCTTCGGCGCCGAGGCGTAGCCGTAGCCGGGCATGTCGACCAGGCGGAAGGCTGCGTTCTCGGGCCCCTCGAAGAAGATCAATTCCTGGGTGCGGCCGGGCGTGTGCGAGGTGCGCGCGAGGTTGCTGCGGCCGGTCAGCGCGTTGATCAGGCTCGACTTGCCGACATTGGAGCGGCCGGCAAACGCGACCTCGAGGCCGGCCATCGGCGGCAGCGTCTCGATCGAGGGCGAAGCCCAGATGAAGCGCCAGTCGCCGGCGAACAGCTTTCGCCCCTGCTCGATCAGCTCCGCATTGGGTTCGGCGGTCATATGCGAAGGATCCCATTTCATCGTGGTCGGGCAAAAGCCCAAGGCGCAGCTTTGGCGTAAGACGACCCGGCCATCCCCGTCAACGTCTTGTCTTGCTGGTCTCCAAAATGTCGATGCCCGGCACGAGGCCGGGCATGACGCAGTGATCGGGCGGATTGCCGGAAGCTATGTCGGCTTCTTGGCGAACGTCGACTTCAGATTGTCGAACAACTCCACCTTCACGCCGTTCTTGCGCATGATGAAGCTCTGCTGCAGCACCGAGAGCGTGTTGTTCCAGGCCCAGTAGATCACGAGACCCGCCGGGAAGCCGGCCAGCATGAAGGTGAAGATCAGCGGCATCCAGTCGAAGATGATCTTCTGGGTCGGATCCGGCGGCGCCGGGTTGAGCTTCATCTGGACCCACATCGTGATGCCCATGATGATCGGCCAGATGCCCATCACCAGATAGGCGCCGAAATGCGGTCCGAGCAGCGCGATCGGATCGAATGGGACGAGGCCGAACAGCGTGAACAGATTGGTCGGATCGGGCGCGGAGAGATCCTTGATCCAGCCGAAGAACGGTGCGTGCCGCATCTCGATGGTGATGAACAGCACCTTGTAGAGCGAGAAGAACACCGGGATCTGCAAGGCGACGGGAAGACAACCGGCGATCGGGTTGATCTTCTCCTTCTTGTAGATCTCCATCATCTCCTGCTGCTGCTTCACGCGGTCGTCAGGATAGCGTTCCTTCAGCGCCTGCAGCTGCGGCTGCACCGACTTCATCTTCGCCATCGAGGCGTAGGACTTGTTGGCGAGCGGGAAGAACAAGAGCTTCACGATCACGGTCACGAGCAGGATCGCGATGCCGAAATTGCCGACCAGGCGATAGAACCAGTCGAGCGCCAGGAACATCGGCTTGGTGATGAAGTAGAAGTGGCCCCAGTCGATCAGGAGATCGAAATGGTTGAGGCCGAGCTGCTTGTTGTAGCCGCCGAAGCCGACCAGCGGGAAGTTGAGGCCGACGGTTGCGGCTTCCTTGGCGCCGGCGAACAGCCGCGCATTGGCAACGCCGGTGCCGCCGATCGGAATCGTCTGCGCGCCGAGCATGTAGTCGGCCTGGTAGCGCTTGTCGCCGGTGGTGAAGCGGGCGCTGTCCAGCGTCGCGTTGGTTTCCGGCAGCAGCGCGGTGGCCCAATATTTGTCGGTGATGCCGAGCCAGCCGTCGGTGACCTTCGAGAACACGATGCCGCGCGAATTGCCGCCGGTCGGGGTCTTGGCTTCGTCGAGGTTCTTGTAGGTGAATTCCTGCAGGCCCTGCTCGCCGAGATAGCCGATCGGGCCTTCGTGCAGGATCGCGTAACCGGAGACCGGCGGCTTGCCGCCGCGCGAGATCAGCCCGAACGGATACAGCGTCACCGGCGCGCTGCCTTGATTGTTGACCTCGTCCTTGATGCTGAAGAGGTAGCGATCGTCGACCGAGATGGTGCGGCGGAAGGTCAGGCCCTGGCCATTCTCGTATTTCAGAACCACCGGGGTGCTCGGCGACAGGCTGTTCGATCCCTCCTGCTGCCAGACCGTTTCGGCGTCCGGCGTCTTCACCGACGCGCCATTGGCGGTCAGCCAAAGGAACTCGGCGTAATAAGGCTCGGCCGTGCCGGACGGCGACAGCAGCACGACGGCCGGCGATTTGGGATCGACCGTCTCGCGGAACTGGACCAGCGCCAGATCGTCGATCCGGGCGCCCTTCAACGCGATGCTGCCGATGACGCGCGGGGTCTCGATCTTGATGCGCGGGCCGGCTGCAAGCACGGCCTCGCGGCTTGCCACCGGAGCGTCAGCAGCAGGCGCGCCCGGTGCCGGTGAGGGCGTGGTCGAAGCACCCGGAGCGGCGCCAGGAGCAGCGCCTGGTGCGGCCCCCGGGGTTGCCTGCGGCGACGGCTTCAGCAATTCGGCCTGTTTCTGCGCCTCGCGCTGCTTCTCCATCTGCGGCACGTTGTAGAAATATTGCCAGGCGATCAGGACGAGGCCGGACAGAATGACGGCAAGGATCGTGTTGCGGTTGTCGGACATCTCTTAGGGTCTCGTCATTCCATTCGGATTGGGCGCGCTTTTGTTACCCGCCTTTTGCGCAGGCCGGTCGAGGCGGCGCAGCGCCGACCGCAGGTCGTCAATCATGGTCGCAAAGTCGCGGGTCAGCGCGTCACGGCGGCCGACTAGCACATAATCATGGTGCGGCCGCATGAATACGGCATCGACCCGTCTCATCACTTCGCGAAGCCGGCGGCGGATGCGGTTGCGCTCGGTCGCGGTGCCATTCTTCTTGGTGACGGTATAGCCGACGCGGATCGGGCCCTGATCGTCACGGCAGCGGCCCTGCAGCACAAAAGCTGCGGCATTCGCCCGTGCGCCATTGGCAACGGCGAGGAAATCCGCCCGCTGCCTCAGCCGATCCATAATGGGTATCTCCGGAGAGGAGACGTCCGGGCTCAGGCGCTCAGGCGCTTGCGGCCGCGCGCGCGACGCGCAGCGAGGACCTTGCGGCCGCCGGCCGTGGCGAGACGGGCGCGGAAGCCGTGACGGCGCTTGCGCACCAGTTTGCTGGGTTGATAAGTCCGCTTCACGGGTAATTCTCCGCTGACCGGGCAATTTGCCGTTGTATTGAGATGGAGTCCGATGATGCTGGCGGGCCCGAACGAGCCGTTTGCGGCCCCAAAGAGCCGCCCCCGGTCAAGAACCGGGCCACCGCGGACAGTTGGCGCGGCTTATAAGGGAGCGCCCTGTTTTCGTCAATGTCACAGGGCGTCGCAAAAAGGGTTCTTTGAAACGTCGCAATTGGAGCGAATATATCTGATTTCGCGGGGTATTTGACGGTAAGGGTACGCTTTGGGGCGTTCGGGGAACCGCCGACATTAGCGATCCGTAATTTGACCGGCTTGGGGGCCGGGCCGCATCTTCCGACCCCTAAGCCAAACAAGGCCTTATCTTGTGGCTCTAACTGACGATCAGGCGACCGCGCAGAAGCAGCGGCCCAAGCCGACCCTTCGGCTCGGGTTGTCGGGCAAGCTGTTGCTGCTGACGATCCCCCTGGTGATGATCGCCGGGCTCCTGATCTACGTGCCGGCGATCGCCAACTTCCGGATGAATCGGCTCAATGACCGCCTGGCCGCCGCCAACACCGCGGCGCTGGTGCTGGATGCCGCCCCCTCCGGCCTGGTGCCGGATTCGCTGGCGCGGCAGATCCTGACCAGCATCGGCGCCCGTGCCGTCGCCATCAAGCTCGGCCAGCAGCGCCGCCTGCTCGCCAGCGCCGATTTGCCGGCCTCGATCGACCATGACGTCGACATGCGGGCCATGACGGTGTGGTCGGCGATCGTCGATGCCTTCGAGATCATGCTAGAGCACGGCGACCAGACCATCCGCGTGGTCGGCCCGGCGCCGGGCCAGGCCCAATTCATCGAGGTGGTGATCGACGAGAAGCCGCTGCGGCAGGCGATGTATCGTTTCTCGCGCAACGTGCTGGTCGTCGCGCTGCTGATTGCCGGCCTGACCGCGGGCCTGGTCTATCTGGCGCTGCATTATCTGTTCGTCCGGCCGATGCGGCGATTGACCGCGAGTCTGGTCGGCTTCCACGAGAATCCGGAGAGTTCGGCGCGAATCATCGTGCCCAGCCAACGCGGCGACGAGATCGGCGTTGCCGAGCGCGAGCTGTCGGACATGCAGCGCGACCTCGTCTCGATGCTGCATCAGAAGAGCCGGCTCGCCGCGCTCGGGCTCGCCGTCTCCAAGATCAACCACGATCTGCGCAATCTGCTGGCGTCCTCGCAATTGCTGTCGGACCAGCTCGCCAGCGTGCCTGACCCCCGGGTGCAGCGCTTCGCGCCGAAACTGCTGCGTTCGCTGGAGCGCGCCATCGCGTTCTGCCAGTCGACGCTGTCTTATGGCCGCGCGCAGGAGGCGGCACCCGACCGGCGTGTCATCATGGTCGAGCCCGCCGTTGCCGAGGTCCGGGAATCGGCCGGGCTTGCAACCGATGTCTCGGTCACCTGGATCAGCGCGATCGAGCGCGGGCTGACCATCGACGCCGATCCGGACCAGCTGTTCCGCGTGCTGCTCAATCTGGTGCGCAACGCGACCCAGGCACTGGAGACCCGGCAGGACAGCGACGGCGGTGCCCAGCAGATCCGCATCACCGGCCGCCGCGAGGGGACGGTTGCGATCATCGAGGTCTCCGATACCGGCCCCGGCGTGCCGGCCAAGGCGCGCGAGCATCTGTTCGAGGCATTCCAGACCTCCGGCCGCCCCGGCGGCAGCGGGTTGGGCCTTGCGATCGCCGCCGAACTGATCCGCGCCCATGGCGGTCATATCCATCTGGTCGAAGGCACCATCGGCGCCACCTTCCGGATCTCGATCCCGGATCGCCCGGTGGAGCTGCTGTCGATCCGCAGCGAGCGGGCGAGGGCGTAGGCGCCCTGCTGAATTCGGTCGCCGAAATTGGCGCTTCCAGAGCTTGCCAACCGGACCGGGAGCCTGTAGCTAGAGCGCTCTTTCGCGACGTTCCGGGCTTCCCGGAACCTTGCGGGCTTCAAGCCCACCCGCGAAAATGCGCCCGTAGCTCAGCTGGATAGAGCATCAGACTACGAATCTGAGGGTCGGACGTTCGAATCGTTCCGGGCGCGCCATTCGTCTTTGTTTTCATTGGATTTTTCCGGGGCGTGCTGGGCGAAACCGCCTGCCGCGCTGCGGCTTCCGTTGCCGCCGGGCCGCAGCGTTCAACTATTTGTGCAATGCGGTATTCGTTTTATTGCATTGCAACAAAGTGAGCCTAAATCTGCTTCTCGATTCAATCGAGGAGCCTTCACGTGACCAAGATTTCCCTCTCCATCATCGCCGCCACTCTCGCGATCGCGAGTGCCTCGACCGCATCGGCCGCGGAGCTTCCGACCTATGAAGCCGCGGGCCTGCCGATCTCGCCGGTGCAGGCTGGCGCGCTTGGCGCCGCCAATGTCCACGAGCAGGCGCCGGTCGCCGCGACGTCGGCTACGCCGCACCAGCTCAGCGTGCTGACGCCGCGAAACAAGCTTACGACCGCACGGGCTTCGGTCCGCACCGATCGTTCGCTGCACTGACCGGCATAGCCGTCGCTCAGGAAAAGGCCCGCGACGGTGTCGCGGGCTTTTTCATTTGCGCCCGCGCAAGGCCTGCCTCCGGCTTGGCCGTTCCTGCCATCGCTCCGGGTGAATGCTTGATCCGGTACGGGCAACCGGCACCGAAAAATTAACGAGAAAATCAGCGGCGAAAGCGAGGAACGTCCCGTAAAAACCCTGCTTGCGCCAGTCCGACCGTTGAGAAAAAATAAGGCTTTTCAGCTTATAGGAAGCAGGAATGTTTTTATTCCTTTTATGCTTCCTATTGAATCGGCGAGTTGATTTTCATGTCGGACGGGATCGCCCACGCCGTTTTGTACGCGGCGATATTTCTGGGAGTCGTCTACACCAGCCGTATCCTGGAGAAGCGATGGCCCATTGCGGAGGTGTCCCGCGGTGAATTTCGCGACGATTGGCTCGCGGTGATCGTGAGCGTCGGGTTGGAGAACCTGCTCGCTCCGCTCGCAGCGATCAGCGCGGGTGCGATTGCGACCTATGCCGGGGTTGGCTGGATCAAGTTACCGACCGAAGGCTACTGGTGGTACGTCTCTCTCGTGATCGTCGTGGTGGTGCTCGATCTCTACAAGTACATCTTCCATCGCCTGCAGCACGCAGTCCCGTTTCTCTGGGCGATGCACTCGTTCCATCACAGCGCGAACGGCATCACGTTCATTACCGGCGGTCGGCATTTTTGGCTGGAGCGAGTGCTGTCTGACGCCTTTCTTCCGATCATGGCGATCCTGTTTCGCATCCCGCCGGATATGGCAATCACGGTGGGATTCATCTTCTTCATCCCCGATGCATGTGCCCATCTCAACGTCCGCATCCCGCTCGGCCGGTTCGTAACCTGGGTCAACAATCCGCAATGGCACCGGATCCATCACTCGGTCCATATCGAGCATCGGGACAAGAACTTCGCCGCTTTCTTTCCGCTCCTGGACATTCTGTTTGGTACGGCCTGGATACCGAAACCGGACGAGTATCCCGCAACGGGCCTCGTGCCTGCCGAGCGGGTGGACATCATCAACAGCGTGATCTGGCCGATACGGCATCTCCGGCATGTTCGGCAACGGGAGTCTCGGAATGAATTGGGTTAAAGGTCTCTTGGTGCTGTTCGTCCTGTTGCTGGGATACGCCGACCTCGAGTCGACGAATGTGATCCTGAGCCTTGGGCTTGGCGAGCTGAACCCGTTCATGCATCTGGCCCAGACCTGGTTCGGCGTATGGTGGCTGGTGCCGAAGCTCGGCCTGACCTTCCTCATCACGTGGCTGCTTTGGCGCAGCAACAACGTCTACAACATCGCGCTCGTCGTCGCGTTCTGCTCGACGCCCGTGCTGAACAACATCGCCATCATCGCCGGCACGAACTGATCCAGCCAAACTTATCGCTGGCCGCGTCGCCGGGCTTGGCCGGATCTGACTTCCGGCCGCCGATAGCTTCTCACTTGCCCATCCGCAGGCCTTTGGTGGTGAAGCGCTGTGCTCGGCCGCCCTCGCGCAGCGGCCGTCGTGTGCCGGCGGCCTTGCCGGTGCCGGGTGGCTGGTGTGCGGGCACGAGCTGTTCGGGGCGCGAGCCGATCAGATCGGCGCGGCCCATCTGCTTCAGCGCCTCGCGCAGCACCGGCCAGTTGTCCGGGTCGTGATAGCGCAGGAACGCTTTGTGCAGCCGGCGTTGCCTGAGCCCCTTGATGGCCTCGACCTTGTCGCTCGCGCCGCGGCGCACGCCGCGCAGCGGGTTGACGCCGGTGTGGTACATCGCCGTGGCGGTCGCCATCGGTGAGGGCAGGAACGTCTGCACCTGATCGGCGCGGTAGCGATTCTTCTTGAGCCAGAGCGCGAGGTTCATCATGTCCTCGTCGGTCGTGCCCGGATGCGCGGCGATGAAATACGGGATCAGATAGTATTTCTTGCCGGCCTGCTCGGCCGCGGCATCGAACATCTTCTTGAAGCGATTGTAGGCGCCGATGCCGGGCTTCATCATCTTGTCGAGCGGGCCGCGCTCGGTGTGCTCGGGCGCGATCTTCAAGTAGCCGCCGACGTGATGGGTGACGAGCTCCTTGATGTATTCGGGGCTCTCCACCGCGAGGTCGTAGCGCACGCCCGAGGCGACCATCACCCGCTTGACGCCCTTTACCTCGCGCACCTTGCGATAGAGCCGGATCAGGTCGTCATGCGAGGTGTTGAGGTTCGGGCAGATCTCGGGGAACACGCAGGACGGCCGCCGGCATGCCGCCTCGATCTTCGGATCCTTGCACGCCATCCGGTACATGTTGGCGGTCGGCCCGCCGATGTCGGAGATCACGCCGGTGAAGCCCGGCGTCTTGTCTCTGATGCGCTCGATCTCGCGCAGGATCGAGCCCTCGGAGCGGTTCTGGATGATGCGGCCCTCATGCTCGGTGATCGAGCAGAAGGTGCAGCCGCCGAAGCAGCCGCGCATGATCGTCACCGAGAAGCGGATCATCTCCCAGGCCGGGATCTTGGCGTCCTTGTAGGAAGGATGCGGCGCGCGCGCGTAGGGCAGGTCGTAGACGGAGTCCATCTCGGCCGTCGACAGCGGGATCGGCGGCGGATTGAGCCACAGATCGCGGTCGCCATGACGCTGCACGAGCGGCCGCGCATTGCCGGGATTGCTCTCCCGATGCAGCACGCGCGAGGCGCGGGCATAGGCGTCGCGGTCCTGCTCGACCTGCTCGCAGGCCGGCAGGCGGATCACGACGTTGCCCGCCTGGCGCGCGGCACCCTCGTCGGCGGAGTCGAGATCGTCGGCATGCAGCTCGGCATAATCCTCGGGCACGCGGCGGAACAGCGCGACGCCCCTGATCGAGTCGAGGTCGCGCGGCGCTTCGCCATTGGCGAGCCGATGCGCCACCTCGACGACGGCACGTTCGGCGTTGCCGTAGAGCAGCAGGTCGGCCTTGGCGTCCGCCAGTATCGAGCGGCGCACCTTGTCGGACCAATAGTCGAAATGCGCGATGCGGCGCAGCGACGCCTCGATGCCGCCGAGCACAATCGGCACGTCCTTGAATGCTTCGCGGCAGCGTTGCGCATAGACGATCGTGCAGCGGTCCGGCCGGCGGCCGCCTTCGCCGTTCGGCGTGTAGGCGTCATCGTGGCGCAGCCGTCGGTCCGCCGTGTAGCGGTTGACCATCGAATCCATGTTGCCACCGGTGACGCCGAAGAACACGCGCGGCTTTCCCAGCGCCTTGAACGGTTCGGCCGACTGCCAGTCGGGCTGCGCGATGATGCCGACCCTGAAGCCCTGGGCCTCCAGCAATCGGCCGATGATCGCCATGCCGAAGCTCGGATGGTCGACATAGGCATCGCCGGTCACCAGCACGATGTCGCATTGGTCCCAGCCGAGCGCCGTCATCTCGGCGCGGTTCATCGGCAGGAATGGCGCGGGCTTGTCGGGGCGCGCCTGGTGGCGCGGCCATGACGTCAGGGACAGTTCGGCGGTGGCAAGGCTGTTCATGGCGACCACGCATAAGACTCCGGCGTCGTGAATTCAACCAATCAACGTGCGGCCCGGTCAGTCCGCGTGTTGTGCTTCCCGAAGAGTTCCGGATTTGCCCGAGGCGGCGGCGAGCAAATCATACCAATATCTCAATGGCATAAAGGTGAATGCCGGGCCATCACTCTCCACCGTTCCGCCGGCCGATCGTGGCACAGTTGCGGCGATGCCGTTTGCCGCGTCCCATGCGCCGGACCGTCGGGAGCAGCGCAAATGTCGGTCGTTGGCCGTTGCCTGGGACTGAACGGCGCTTCCAACAGGGCGATCGGGTGAACGCGCGCGGGTGTGGTCTGAACATGCAATCTCGCTTGCATAGGTAGAACCTGCTCGGCATGTCCGGCGACAAACAGCGGTGGTCGCCGTCAATGCGGTCCGGGAGTGTGAATGATGTCGGACAGATCGATACTCGCCTGCGTGGTCTGCGCCGCCGTGATGCTCGGTGCGCTCGGCGCATCCGGGCACGCACAGACACCGTCGAGCTGCAAGGAGCCGAAGACCGGCACCGATCGCGTGCCGATATTCTCGCCGCCGCTCGCCAATGTGGTGACGGGCAGCGGGCGGCTGCAGTTCTACTCGGCGCCGAATCTGCACTGCCCGATCAAAGGGGTGTTCGTCATTCCGAACGACGAGCTCGTCGCCTATGCGCAGACCAATGATGGCTGGTCGTCGGTGATGTACCTCAATCCACGGGGTGGCGACGACGTCTCTGGCTGGGTGAGGTCGGCGAGATTGAAGGCGACCGGAACCGTCGGTCCAAAGCAGTAACGCGCGAAGTGGGATCGCCGCAGACACGGCTTCCATGGCGTGGCCGGTAGGCCACGACGCATGTCTCTTGCGGCGATCAGTGGATTGCCGCGTACATGATCTTCTCCTCGGTCGCTTCGAGCGCGGAGAATTCCTCGACCACCTTGCCCTGGCGCGAGACCAGGATGCGGTCGGAGAGTGCCATGATCTCGGGCAGATAGGACGAGATCACCACCACCGCCTTGCCCTCATCGGCGAGCTGGTTGATCAGTTCGTGGATCTCGACGATGGCGCCGACGTCGACGCCGCGGGTCGGCTCGTCGAAGATGATCAGCTCGGGCTCCTGCACCAGCGACTTGGCGATCACGACCTTCTGCTGGTTGCCGCCCGATAGCTCGACCACCTTGGCCTCGTCGCCGATGGCGCGCACCTTCAGCCGCTGGGTCCAGGTCTTGCCGACCGTGTTGGTCTCGCGCCGCGACAACATCATCCGGCCGCCGGGAAACTTCGAGAGCAAACCGAGATAGATGTTGCGGGCGATCGAGGCGGTCTCGAAGAAGCCCTCGACCTTGCGATCCTCGGTGACATAGGCGATGCCGGCCTTGACCGCCGGCGCCGGCACTCGGTAGCGCACCGGCTTGTCATGCAGCAGGATCTCGCCGCCGTGAAAGAAGTCGCGCTTCAAGACGCCGGACACGATCTTGAAGGTCTCGGTACGGCCGGCGCCGACCAGACCGAACACGCCGGTGATCTGCCCTGCAAACACCGACAGCGAATTATTCTTCACCATCGGCGCCATCTTGAGGTTCTGCACCGTCAGCACGCGCGCTCCGGCCGGCCGGACGTTGCTCTTCCGGGCGCCATACAGCGTGTTGGACAAATCGCGGCCGACCATCGCCTGCACGATCGCCGCACGGTCAAATTTCGCGGCATCATCGGTGATGACGTGCTTGCCGTCGCGCAGCACGGTGATGCGGTCGGCGAGCAGCAAGGCCTCTTCCAGCGCGTGCGAGATGAAGACGATCGAAACGCCGCGCTTCTTGAGGTCGCGGACCAGATCGAAGAAGTACTTCTTCTCTTCCGGCGTCAGCGATGCGGTCGGCTCGTCGAAGATGATGACCTTGGCCTTGTGCAGGACGGCGCGCGCGATCTCCACCATCTGCTTCTTGGCCGCGCCGAGCCCGCTTACGGTGGCGGTCGGCGTCACGTCGAAATTGAGCGATTGCAGGAATTGCTGGGCGGCGATGTAGATGCCGCGCAGCCGGTTGTAGAACTTCTCCTGCCCGAGAAACAGGTTCTGCGCCACGGTCATGGTCGGCACCAGGCTGTTCTCCTGGAACACCATGGCGATGCCGAGATTGCGGGCCTCGAGCGGCGTGCGCGGCGCAACCGCTGCGCCATCGACCGTCATGTCGCCCGAGGTCAGCGTCACGACCCCGGCCATCACCTTGGTCAGCGTCGACTTGCCGGCGCCGTTCTCGCCGACCAGCGCGTGGATCTCGCCACGGCGAAGGTCGAAGTCCACGCCCTCGATCGCGGGGACGCCGGCGTAGAGCTTGGTGGCCTTGCGCAGGGACAGTACGGTGTCGCTCATGAGCCTGTCTCCTCGGCAAGCCCGGCGAGGGGCAGTTTCAGCACGCGGCCTGGTCCCTTGGCGATCAGTATGAGGTCGCTGCCCAGCTCGAGCGCGGCGACGACGCCGTGATTGACGCCGTCGACCCGGCTGTGCAGCGAATAGAGCGGCTTGCCGTCTTCACCCAGCCGGATAACGAGGCCGTAGGAGCGCGGCGGCGCCCATGGCTTGATGACGCCCATCGTCTTGATATGCGCGCCCTGCATCGGCTCCTTGAACGAGAAGCCCGAGCGCAGCCGCGGCGCCACCCAATAGGCCGGATCGATCTCGGCCATCATGCGACGCCGGTAGGCCGGCTCGCGCAGCACGAACTCGATCAGCTGGGTGCGCGCGGTGAACGCGGTGAGCCAATAGCCGCCGCCTGTGGCCTTTGACAGCCGCGACGGATAGACGGGCAGGCGGCCGAGCACGATCTGCGGCGCCCTGCCGTCCGCGACGAGTACCAGACGATGCCGCCAGCTCTCGCTGACCAGCACGCCATCGCCGCGCACGCAGGCGCCGAAGGCGTAGCCGAGCTTCGAGGCCAGCGGTTTCACCGACCTCGTCTTGGGATCGAGCCGGAACACGCGGCCGCTCCGGTTGAGCTCCATCAGGTCGCGCGCCCAGTCGTCAACGCCGCAGGTCGCCGAGCCGTCGGTCGCGATCAAGGTGCCGTCGCCCGCCAGCGTCAGCGCGTTGATTGCATTGAAGGCGACGTCGCTGAACGTCAGACTCGGCTCGCCCGAGGACGGATTGGCGTAGAGGCGCACCTCGCGTCCGCCGAGCGCGACGGCGATGCCGCCATCGACGAGCGCGCACAGCGCCGAGATCGGCTGCTCGAAGCTGCGCAGCTCGGTCGCCGCGCTGCCGTCGAGGCGCAGCAGGCGCCGGCCGTCGGCGACATAGAGGTTGCGGCCGTCGGTTGCGAGGTCCTCGGGCGCCTCGCATTCCAGCAGGGTGGTCGCTGCCTCCAATTTTTGGTTGGGCTTGAGCGCGCCATCGAACGACGGCACGGTGATGGTGGCCTCGCCGCGGCCGAGAAAGCGGTTGGCGAATTCCCTGACGGCCGCGATCACGACGCTTTCCCCCAGCGCTTGTCATACTGCACGAAGTTCGGGTCGGCGTTATCAAGCTTGTACCGGCCGATCCGGTTGTTCATGATGCCGCCGAGATAGAGATAGCCGCGATGCTCGCGCATCGAGGTGATCATCGGATGGTTCTCGCCGCGCAGGTCCCAGAACGATTCGAGGATCTTGCCCTGCTCGTTGAACTTGACGACACAGCCGGTGTTGATGTTCGGGAACAGCCATTCGTCGACCGGCACGCGCTTGGCCATGCGGCGGCGGAAGCCGGGCATCTTCCAGGCGAGATCCAGCGAGGGGCTGCGCATGCCGACCAGCGCCAGCCAGTAATTGCCGTCGGAGGCGAGATTGATGTTGTCGGGATAGCCCGGCAGATTGTCCATCACCACCTCGACCTGGCCCTTCTTCGGTCCCGCGAACCACAGCCGCTTGATCGAGCAGCCGAAGGTTTCGGCGAACAGGATCGACTGGCCGTCGCTGGCGACGCAGATGCCGTTCGGGAATTTGAGGCCGCGCAGCGCGGTGTGCGTGGCGCCGGTCTTGGTGTCGTAGCAGATGATGCGGCCGTTGCCGCGGGCCTCGAGGCCGTCGATCGGCCATTCGTCCATCTCGTAGCGCACGGTCGCTTCCGAGAAGAAGATCAGGCCGTCATCGGTGATGTCGAGGTCGTCGGCCAGCCGCAGCCGGCTGTCGTCGTTCACCGAATGCATGCTGCGGTTGGTCTCGTCGGTCGCCTTCTCCACGGTGCCGTCGGGCGTGATGCGATAGAGGCCCATGCCGCCGATGCAGACATAGAGATTGTCCTGCCGGTCGAACGCCATGCCGAGCGGCTGGCCGCCGATATGGGCGAACACCTCCATCCGCTGATAGTCCGGCGCGAAGAAGCGCATGATGTCGCCATGGCGCGAGCCGGCGTAGAGATTGTTGTTGCGATCGAGGATCACGTCCTCCGGCGCCTCGATGCGGCCGAGCCCGATCAATTCGACGTCGCGCAGCTTGTCGTTCTGCTCGAACGGGCCGCCTTGGCCGATCTCAGTGGCCGGCGGCGGTAGCGCGTGATAGGTCGGCGCGACATAGACCTTGCTGATGATGCGGGTGCGGTTCTTCTGCCAGCGGATATCGACCATCGCCGCGACCAGCAGGATACCCGCGAGGGCCATGCGGTTGATGCCGCCTCGCGCATTGAGCGTGGTCAGGCCGTTGGTGATGAGGAGCACGATCAGCACGCCGACCAGCGATTTGGCGACCGAGCCCTTGCCGCCGCCGAGCGTGATGCCGCCGAGCACGGTCGCGGTCAGCACGATGACCTCGAGGCCGACGCCGATATCGCCGCCGACGGTGCCGAGCCTTGCGGCAAAGAACAGCGCAGCGATGCTGGTCAGCGCGCCGCTTGCGACATAGCAGAGCGCGATGGTGCGACGAACCGGAATGCCGGAATTATAGGCCGAGCGACGAGAGCCGCCGATCGCGGTGATGTGCCAGCCCGGGCGCAGCCGGGTCATGAAGATATGGCCGAAGATCGCGATCGCGATATAGACCAGCGCGACGCTCGGAATGCCGAACACGTCGCCGCCGCCGATGAAATTCCACGACGGGATGTCGGGAAAGGCCGCGGCGATCGAATTGGAGTAGCGCTGGATCAGGAGATCGAATGCCGACCGGTAGATGATCAGGGTGATCAGCGTGGTGATGAACGCGCGTAGCCGCAAGTAGCCGATCAGGATGCCGTTGACGGCGCCGAGCAGTGCGCCGCAGGCAAGCGTTGCCACCACCACCGCGGGCACCGGCCAGTTCAGCACGTCGAGCAGATAGAGCGCGCAGAAATCCGTCAGCGCGAAGATCGAGCCGACCGACAGGTCGATGCCGCCGACGATGACCACCAGCGCCATGCCGAGGCCGATGAAGCCAATCTCGCCGGCCTGCCGTGCGGTGTCGGCAAGGCTTGCCGGTGACAGGAAGTGATCGATGGAACGGCTGAGCGCGAAGCCGACGATCAACAGCAGGATCACCGGAATTGCGGTCTCGGTCCAACGCTTGGACAGGATCTCGCCGAGGAGATGGTCCGGCCAGTAGCGGTAACGCAGGCTCGTCAAGGTGTCGCGCATCGGCATTCCAGCAAGGCGTTGGATTTAGGGGGCGACGTCCCGGGCAAGTTGTGCCCGGGACGTCAAGCGGGAATGGTTGTGGTTATTTCTTCAGGTCGCTGAGATTCCAGCACGAGGTCTGGCTGTCCGCGTTCTCCTTGGTGATCGGAATCAGGGTGGTGTATTCCGAACCCTTGATCGAGCCGGCCTTGGCGCCGGACGACAGCAGCCACTTGATGGTGCCGGCCATCTGCGCGGCCTGGGTCGGCACGTCGTAGCTCAGGTTGAGATCGAAGGCGCCGGACTTCACGAGCTCACAGGCGCCCTTGCGTTCGCCGCCGCCGGAGGTCGCGACGAACACCTTGCCGGTCAGGCCGGCTTCCTTCACCGCAGCCGCGGTGCCGATGTCCATGCCGTCCCAGAAGCCGACGATGCCACAGAGATCGGGGTTCTGCTTCAGCACCGTCTGGGTGATCGCCTTGGCCTTCGCGGCATCCCAGTCGGCCGCTTGGCTCGAGACCACCTTGATCTCGGGATGCTTGGCGAGCACGTTCTCGACGCCCTTCAGCGTGTAGGCGCTGGCGGCGGCCGAGAGCGCACCCTGCACGATGGCGATCTTGTTCGACTTGCCCTGGCAGGCCTTGACCACGGCGTCAGTGTCTTTCTCGCCGATCTCGATCCAGTTGGCGCCGACGAAGGCCGAAGAGCGATAGGCCGATCCCATGTTGATCTGGATGACGTAGATGCCTTCGTTCTCGGCGCGCTGCAGCAGCTTGGCGTAGGTCTGCACGTCCGGATTGTGGATCACCATCACGGCGGGCTTCTCGGAGATCAGCGAGGTCACCGCCTGTGCGCCGGCATTGGTGTTCCAGTTGGGATCGCGGATCTCGAACTTGACGCCGTAGGGTTCGAGCTCCTTCTTCAGGCCGGCGTACCAGCCTTCGGTGAGGTCGAAGTTCATGGCGACCGGCACGTAGGCCACCGTCTTGCCGGCGAGCGATTCCTTGAACGGCTTCTGGAACGGCTCGTCGAGGCCCTGCTGGGCCAGAGCCGGGGCGGCAATGGCCGCGAGCCCGAGCGCTGCGGCGATCACCTTTGCAGTCCTGACAGCGTATTTCATTGCTTCCTCCTTGGTCGTGTTGATCTTGTGTGGCTGGTTCAGATGTCGCCCTGCTGTGCCGTTTCTTCGTTGCGCGGGTTCAGGAATGAATCCGTGATGACGGCGAGCAGCAGGACGACACCCTTGACGAGGTTTTGTCCGGCATAGGAGATGTCCATGATGGTCATGCCGTTCAGCATGGTGCCGATCAGCAGCGTGCCGATGATGACGTTGAGCACGCCGCCGCGGCCGCCCGACAGGCCGATGCCGCCGAGCACGACGACCAGGATGACGTCGTAGATCAGGGTCGAATTGAAGATGCGAGTCGGCATCGAATTGACGGAGGCTGCCATCACGAGGCCCGCGAAGCAGCCGATCAGCGCCGCCACGACATATTGCAGCACGATGATCGGCCGCGAGGGGATGCCGGTGACGCGGGCCGCGTAGGGATTGTCGCCGATCGCGTAGATATAGGCGCCCCAGCGCGTCTGGCGCAGCAGGAACGCGACCACGATGCAGGCGATCGCGAACATCACGATCGAGGTCGGGATGCCGAGAATGGTGCCCTGTCCGAGCCGCTCAAAACCCTTCATGCCGTCGCTCCATTGTACGACGTCGAGCTGAAACAGCGCGGCCTGGCCGAGGCCGGCGAGCAGCAGGCCGGTCGCCAGCGTTGCAAACAGTGAAGGCACCTCGGCGTAGGCGATCAGCCAGCCATTGACCAGGCCGAAGGCGATCGTGAGCAGCACGGCGGTGAACAGCGAGGCCGGCAGCGAATGGCCGTTCTGCACCATCTGCAGCACGAGCCCTGGCGGGACCGCGAGTGCTGCGATCAGCGAGATATCGATGCCGCGCCCGATCACGACGATCGCCATGGCAAGCCCGAGGATGCCAAGCACCGCGACGTTCTGCAGCAGCGTCAGCATGTTCTCCGGCGTCAGGAAGCCGCGCAGGAAAATCGAGAAGGCCAGGAACAGCACGGCAAAGACGGCGAAGACGATCTCCTGTTGATTGAATCGCAGCCGCTTCATTGCCTCGTCCTTCCTGCTTCTATGGGTGCGCCGTCGGCCTGGATTTCGTGCGGGAGCCGGTCGCGGCGCGGCCGGGCCGCGTCCTGGCTGCGACTGCGGCGTCGACGAACGCACCGACGGCGTTGATGTAGGCTTCGATCGAGGTGCCGCGTCTGCGGTACTTGGCACGCTTGACGTACCAGTCCTGCAGCAGCGGCTTGATCAAAGAGGCGGTGAGTGTCACCTGATCGATCGTGAACACCCCGCTGGCGACGCCCTGCTTGAGCACGTCGGCGATGATCTTCTCGGTCATCACCTCCATCTCGATGGCGCGCTGGCGCTCCGCCGGCGGAAACGACTTCGCTTCCATGAAGGAGAACACGAACCAGGGCTGCATCGCCTCGCTCATGCGGACATGGGTTGCGATGATCCAGTGCAGATGCTTGCGCGCATCCTGCTTCACGCTGGCGGGCGGCGCGGTGAGGACCTCCGCGGCCGTCTCCGCGACCTCGCCGAGGATCATCGCCAGCAGCGTCGGCTTGCTGTCGAAATAGGTGTAGAGCCCGCCCATGCTGAGCCCGGAGGCTTCGGCGAGCTGGCGCAGGGTGGTGGCATGAAAGCCGTGCTTGTTGGAAAGCGTCAGCGTCGCGCCGATGATGCGCGTGAGGTTCGGAACGGCGAGATGCGATTTCTGCACCCGGATGGAATCGCGATGCCGTTCGAGGATGCGTGCGCAAAGCACGTCCATCGCGAACACATTCGTCCCCGGCCGCTGACGCGCGAGACTCACGTTGCCTCCCTGGCTATGTCCCCGGACGGTTTCATTTTGTTGCCGGTCCGGGCTGAGCTTGATGCCCTTGCTCAATTCCTAGCGCACGAACCGGCGATCAGAAAAGGGGGATCGCGAAATTTTCTGAGAGAGCGCTCGCTCGTTTTTTGGCGTGCGCCGTGCGGCCCCGCCTCGAACCGCGCGCGCCTCTGGCGGGGCTCGGGAACTTTTCACGCTGAAAGCTCAGCACAAATTCCCGGTGCCGGAGGTAGCGCCGTCACATTTCTGACGATGGGCATATGGAAAATGGACAGAGCAACGGCTTGCTGATTCGATGCGAAAATCTGACGTGACCTGCCCCCATTGCCAGGCCGGCTATCGCCGGATCGAGTTGACGTCGAAGGGCGGCGTCGCCGGCGAGTTTCGCTGCCTGGTGTGCCACCACACGATCGAGCTGATGGACGGCTCGACCGATGTTGCCTTCCGGCTGACCGTGCAGCCGGGGCAAGCCGTCCTACGCTTACTAGGAGCGTTTTCGAGCGAAGTGGCCGCCGGTTCGCGTGAAGAAAACGCGCCAAAACTAAAAGCGCAGCGCGTTTTCGAGCGAAGTGGCTGCCGGTTCACGTCAGGCCGTAGCTAACGCTGCTGCGGCAGGGTGACTTCGCTCCTTCGTGCCTCCTGGCCGCGAAGTTCGGCTTCGCCGCCTGATCGCGACAGCATGCCGAGCGCGACCAGCGCAGCGGCAAAGCCGGCGGCGGCGCCGACGCCGAGCGCCCAGCGCGGGCCGAGGTGATCGGCGACCCAGCCGACGATCGGTGCGCCGATCGGCGTGCCACCCAGCGCAACGCCGAGCCGCAGCGCCATCACGCGTCCGCGCATCGCCGGTTCGGTGGAGAGCTGCATCAGCGCATTCGAGGTATTCAAGATCGTCAACGAGGCGATGCCGATCACGACGAGGGCGGCGGCAAACAGCCAGTAGTTCGGCGCCAGTGCGGCCAGCGTGCAGCCGACGCCGAAGATCGCAGAGCCCAGCATCAACGCGGCAAAGCGCGGCTGGTCGCGGGTCGCGGCCAGCAACGCTCCCGACATCGTCCCGATCGCCATCATCGATGACAACAGGCCAAAACCGCGCGCGTCGGTATGGAAGACGCCGACCGCCATGGTCGAGATGAAGATCGGAAAATTCAGCCCGAAGGTGCCGATCAGAAACAGCATGACCAGGGTCGCCCTGAGGTCGGAGCGCGACCAGACATACCGAAATCCTTCCATGATGCCGCCCCTGGTGCGGAGCGCGCGCGCATTCGGTCGAAGCTCGGATTTGCGCAGCAGGTTGAGCGACGTCAGCACCGCCATGAAGGACGCCCCGTTGAACAGGAACGCCCAGCCGGTGCCGACCGAGGCGATCAGCAGCCCGGCCATCGCCGGGCCGACCATGCGTGCGGCATTGAACGAGGTCGAGTTCAGCGCGATGGCGTTCGACAGGTCTCGATCGCCGACCAGCTCGGCCACGAAGGTCTGGCGGACCGGCGCGTCAAGCGCGGCGCTGCAGCCGAACAGAAACGCAAACACATAGACGTGCCAGAGCTGCACCAGCCCGGTGACGGTGAGAATGCCGAGGATGAGCGACAGCGTGCCCATCGTCGCCTGCGTCGCCATCAGGAGCCGCCGCTGGTTGAAGCGATCGGCGGCGAGGCCGGACCACGGCATCAGCAGCAGCTGCGGGCCGAATTGCAGCGCCATCACGATGCCGACCGCGGAGGCGCTGTGATTTGTCAGCTGGGTGAGGACGAGCCAATCCTGGGCGGCGCGCTGCATCCAGGTGCCGATGTTGGACACCAGCGCGCCGGCCGCCCAGACCCGGTAATTGAAGCTTGCGAGTGATCGAAAGACGCGTCTCATGTTTTCTGGGGTTCATTCCCGCCGTGAAACCGTCCGAAATGCCGCGCGAGGAAGAGACCGATCAGGAGGCCGCCGAGACCGAGCGCCGCCACGTCACTGCTGGTTCTCAAGCCGAAGTCGCCGACGCGGCAGACCAGCAGATATCCGACCGCGAGGTTGAAGAAGCCCCATACGATGTTGACGGTCGATGACGACAGGCCTTCGCCCCGCGGTTTGGCGAACGGGCTCTGGAACGGCTCGCCCATCATACCGGCGACGACATGCGGTATCGCATTGGTGAGGAAAGCGCCGCCAAAGAAATAGGCGACGAGGTCAAGCCAGTTCATGCGCGTGGGTCCTTTCAAGCAGATCGATGATCGCCTGCGTCGAGCCGGTTTCGCCGAGCCGCGGGAACACCTGCTCTATGCTGTAGTCATGCGCGTGCGGCCGCGCATCGGTCATGGCGTCGATCGCGAGCGTGACGTTGAAGCCGGCCTCATAAGCCTGCCGTGCCGTCGATTCGACGCCGGTGCCGGTCGCAACGCCGGTGATCACGACATGGGTGACGCCGCGGGCGCGCAGCTCCTTCTCGAGATCGGTGCTGGCGAGGGCGCCCCATGTCCGCTTGGTGACGACGATGTCGCTCGCTTGCCGGCCGAGCTCCGGGATCAGGTCGGTCCAGCCGTCCGGAAATGCCGCGCCGAGGCGTGGCCGCTCGGTTCGTCCGGGCGCCGCGCCATCGACATTGACCAGCGCGACCGGCAGGCCGCGCGTTCGAAACGCGGCGAGCAGGGCGCAAGTGCGCGCCACGACGTCGGCAAACGGATGGATGAAGGGCGCGCCGACGAGACCTGCTTGCAGATCGACGACAATGAGGGCGGTGATCGGATCGAACGTCGTCAGGGCCATCATCGTCTCCTTTCAATCGAACCTGTTCGCGACCATCGCGGCGCAGCCGGCATCAATCCTCGACCAGCCGTTTCAGCAGGCCGACGGCGGTCGCGAGCTCGTCTTGCTCGCGCGCCGACAGTCGCGCGGCGATCGTACGCGACAGCCAATCCTGCCGCGCGGCGCGGCCGGTGCGTAGCCGCTCGCGGCAGCTCTCGGTGAGCGACATGATGGTCTGCCGGCCGTCGTCCGGATCGGGCGCGCCGCGGACCAGGCCCGCGGTCTCGAGCGCTGATATCGCCGAGCTCATGGACTGCGGACGCATCCCTTCCGATCGCGCCAGGCTGGACACGGTCGCAGGACCGTCCTTCTCGAGGCGAAGCAGCACCGCGACCTGGGATGGCGGCAGATCCTCACGCTGGCCCTGCTCGCGCAGCCGACGCTTCAGCTTTCCAATCAGCAGGCGAAGGTCTTCGGCGAGCGCGGAGGTGCGTGCCGGGCCGGTACGGGTTGCCGATGCATTGTTCATGGCACGTCGGTAGCAGATATGAAGGTAAACTGTAAAGATTAGCTGTGCAGACTACCTTCATATTTGCGTGATCGGCCGCATGTGTCGGGCATTGCTGGACGACGCTCCAAATCTGAACCGCGTCTGAACCCGGTTCCGCAGCGCATCACTTTCAATTTGGTTGTCTTCCTGCCTGCGGTCGACGATGACTGCGCCGCGCTCACGATGTGGCGTCTCGTCTCCCGCGGTGGCTCGCGGAGTTCTTCCCATGAAGCTTGATATCCGCCTCACGACGATCTGCGGATCGATCGCCCTTGCTTCCCTCGTGCAGCCGGCCGCAGCGCGGACGTGCGAACCGCCACCGGCGCTGACCTCGGTCGATCCGCCGGGCTTCTATCAGAATGTCGGCGGCTACGCGGAAGCGATCAAACCGCTGCATGCGTTCATTGCAGAGGTCAACAAGGCGGCCGATGAACGCGATCTGGATTGCCTGATGGACCTGCTCGCGGGGTGGGCGAGCGGACATGCGCTGCTGACGATCGGCGCCAATTACCAGGGCGATTTCGAACGTTCCTGGGCCGGGACCGATTTCGCGCTGGCGCTGCTGCGCTTTCCCGGCGCGACCGTGAAGGCCGATCATCGCTTCCAGCACATCAAGCCACGGCTGATCCGGATTGCCGAGGAAACCCGCGATGCCGATCGCATCAACCATCTCGGCAACAATCTGGTCTATTGGGCCGGACTCGACCTGATGTCGATCGGCACGCTGACGGATCGCGGTGATCTGGTCGAGGCGGGTCTTTCCCGCGCGCGTCAGGGCGTCCGGGACATCGGGCCTCACGGCGAACTGGAACGCGAGTTGAAGCGTGGCGAGCGCGCGCTGCACTATCACAATTTCGCGCTCACCCCGTTGGTGTTCTGCGCCGAACTCGCAAGCCGCCGCAAGATCGACCTCTATGCGGAGAACAATGGCGCCATCCATCGGCTCGCCGCCGTGATCATTCGCGCGGTCAAGGACGAACGGAGCTTTGGCGCGCTCACCCAGGTCCCGCAGCAGCTGTTCCCTTGGACCTTCCAGGGCGACCTTGCCTGGATGGAGCCATACTACGCTCGCTTTCACAGTCCGGACTTGCCGCCGCTTCTGCGCGCGCGGCGGCCTTTGAACAATCCACGGCTCGGCGGCAATGTGACGGCGACCTGGGGCGCGCCCCTGCCGGACTAGCTTCAGAGAGACTTCGGAGAATGTACGATGAAATTGCTTGCTGCGGCTGTGATCGGATTGATGGCTTGGGCATCGCGCCGCATTTGTTGTTTGTTCAGGGCGCTACAGCGTTCTGAAATGGTCGGACATGCATGCTTGCAGTTCACGATGCGCGGCGTCTGCACCCTTTCAGCGTGTCTTTTCGTGGCCACGGTGTTTCCTGCGTTCGCTGCCTCGCCCGATCTTTCCGGCGACATGGTGACGATCAAGAATGCGCAGACCTCGCGGCGCCTGGGCGACAAGCTGCATGATACACCGAGCGTGCTCGACTATGGTGCCGTCTGCAACACCGTCGTGCTCAGGTGGCATCGGGTGTCGATCGCCGCAGGTTCGCGGCAGCTGACAGTGCCCGACGCCTGGTTTGCACCGGGCGATGTTGGCAAGCTGGTGGTTGTAGCCGGAGCCGGCGCGGGCGGCAGCAATCTCGCAGGCAGCATCACGCAGGTCGAATCCAAATCACAAATCGTCCTCTCCCTCCCGGCGCAGACGTCGGTCGACGCACATGACGGCTATGTTGCCTATGGCTCGGACGATGCACCTGCGATCAATGCGATCTTCTCGGGTGCTTCGGTCCCGCAATGGGATCTCGGCGAAGTTCGCCTGCCGCACGGCGTATGCGGCGTCGGTGCGGCTATTGCGTTGCCGGGCGGACGCGAGAGAGGCGCGTTCGGCATGGAGCAGGTCACGCTGCGCGGCGGCGGCCGCGGCGGATCATGGCTCGTGGCATTGGCGCCGATGCGCGCGGTAATCCAGGAGCCGGCCGGTGAGCACAACCAGGCCAACTTGTTCGACTTCGGCATCGACGGTTCCGGCGTGGCCGACTTTGGCGCAGATATCCAGGGTGGCCATGGTGGCCATCACGCCAACCTCTACTACAATGACAATCGGATCGCGGGGCTGCATCTCGGGACCGTTGCCGTGAACCCGGACGGCATGCTGGCGAGCCCGAACGGCTGGTACACCAATATCTGGGAGTTCATGGTTGACCACAGCACGATCACGGCGGACACGACGTCGATCATGCCGCATCGCGCGCCGTTATTCGGGATCCTCAACTCGGCTGGCGACAGCCATTTCAGCGATCTGGTCGTTGCCCATGCCTCGGTCGCCAACGTGCGGGATACCGGCTCAGCCCACAATTTCTATACGAATGTGCACGCGTGGGGGACTCCACGTTACGAGTACTGGACGCGGGGCAAAATCCAGTTCACCAACTGCGAGGTCGATGGTGCTTCGGAAGCCGGCGTGCGCAGCGATGAGGACGGGCTGGTTTGGACCGGGGGCGCCATGATTTCCATGAACAAGGGCGCGCCGGTTGGCTTTTTCTTTCCTACCGCCACAGGTCATCACGCCATCGTCGGGCCGGACATCCAGGATATCCCGTCGCACGCCTATGTTCGCCTGGGTGCGGGTGCGCAACTTCACGATTCAATTATTCAGATCCAGGGCCTGGCCGACACACATTAATCCAGCGCGTGTAGACCGGACTGCACCGGAGCCGGAGCTTGTCGTCGCAGCTCACTCACTCTCGGTGGCCGCCGCAGCTTCGTACATGTCCCGTGCGCGCCGGGTCACGGCGGCGTAGCGCGCCGTCGCGCTGAGGCTCATCAGGCCGGCGCGCACCAGTCCAAGAATGGCACGCCGGGAGTGGAACGGTCCGGTCTTGCTCGCGGCATATCCGCGTGGGTAGAGCTGCAGGCGGCCGGCCAGCGCTTCCTGCAACGCCAGCTTCTGGGTCGCGCTCAGGCGCCGGCGCCGCGCGGGCTTTTCCGCTTCCGCCAACATGCGCAGCTCGATGCGCGACGCTCTCCGTGGCGCGGGCTTCATAGTCAGCTCACATTCCGGTCGACTGGCGCGGCCTTCGGCGAAGCCCGGCGCACGGCCGGCATCGTCATGGACGCCGGCATGTGGCACAACATGGCTTACGCTGTTGCTCATCCGCAAAGTGAACCGCATTTCGGGCGGCGGCGGCATCTGACGAAAGTCAGGATCAGTTGTGACGAAAGTCATATTCGTTTGCGGCCGCTGCCGGCTTACGCCAGAGTGGGCTGCTCGCTGAGTTGATGGGCAACGCATGATCGATCTGAGCAAGGATTTGCTTGCGGCCGCAGAAGCCGACGTCATCGGACTTGCCGTCATCGGTCCCGACCGGAGCATGCAGCGGAAAATCGGGCGGCTGGTCGAATGGCTTCCCGCAATCGGCGTCGACTGCTGCGAATGCATGCTGCTGGTCGGCATGGAGGCCGAGTTGGCGGCGCTTGCAAGCGGCCAGCGGGACATGATCGCGCTGGCGGGTGTGCGCGGTGCATCGCCTGATATCACGCAGCCGTTGACGGCGGTCGTGCTGTGGAATGGCGCGCAGTCGCATTACTTCGTCATCGCCACGCCGGATTTCTCGGGCCGTCAGGTCGAAACCCTGCTCGGCAGCGAGCGACGGGCGCGGCGCCTGATGGAGCAGCAGCTCGAGGCGGCGAGCGCGGAGGTGCGCTTTGCCTCGCTGGCGCGCACAAGGCTGCGGCTGGCGCGCGATCTGCACGACACGCTGGTGCATTCGATTGTGGCGCTGCTGACCCAGATCAGGCTGATCAGGCACTATCTGACGGCCGACCCCGCGCGCGTGGCGGACAGTCTCGCAACGGCGGAAGATGCGGCCGCAAGCGGTCTCGGCCGCGCCCGCGAGGCGATCGCGCGCCTGCGCATGCCCGACGACTGGAAGCTCGATCCGGATGTCGAGGGACAGCTCAGCGACTTCGCCACCCGCAGCGGCGTCAGGGTGTCGATCCAGATCGACGAGGCGGCCCGGGCCGGCTTGCGCGATTGCGGCTTGACGGTCCAGCGCATCCTCAGCGAGGCGCTGCGCAATGTTCAGACCCATGCGCACGCGCGCCGCGTCTCGTTTCACGCCTTCGACGAACCGGCCGCGGTCGGCCGGAAACTCGTCGTCGAGATCCGCGATGACGGCCGCGGCTTCGATCCTGCGGTGCCGACGCCCGGACATTTCGGATTGATCGGAATGGCCGAATTTGCTGAACTCGTCGGCGGAAGCTGCGCGGTGGAGAGCGCGCCCGGACAGGGAACGCTGGTCCGGATATCGCTCCCCGTGGCGGTGCCGCCGGCAGCATCTGCCGGCGTGCTGGCCGATTGATGTGGTCGCCACACCTCGAGAGGATGACGGAAGCCCGTGAGCAGGATTGAGAAGGTGCGGGTGCTGATCGCCGAGGATCAGACCCTGATCAGGGAAGGGATCGCCACGCTGCTGGCCCAGCAGAACGACGATTTCGAGATCCTTCCCGGCGCTGCCGACGGCGAGCAGGCGATCGAATTCGCGCGGCGCTATCGGCCGGATGTCATCCTGATGGACCTGCAGATGCCGCGTGTCGACGGCATTGCGGCGACCCAGCGGATTCTGCGTGAGCTGCCGCAGACCCATATCGTGGTACTGACGACGTTCGAGACCAACGACCTGATCTTCGAGGCGGTGAGCGCCGGCGCCAAGGCGTATCTGTTGAAGGACGCCAGGATGGAGGAGATCGCCTCGACGATCCGCGCCGTGATCAACGGCCAGTCCGGGTTGTCGCCGAGTGTTGCCGCCCGCATCCTCGACGAGTTCAAGCGGCTGCGCGGCCCGCGCGTCTCGGCGAAGCTGCCGGTGCGCGACGGGCTGACGGCGCGGGAGAATGAAATTCTCACGCTGATCGTCGAGGGCAAGAGCAACACCGAGATCGGCGAGCGGCTGCATTTGGCCGAGGGCACGGTGAAGAACTATGTCAGCACCATCCTGGAGAAATGCCAGGTCAAGAACCGTACGGAACTCGCAATAAAGGCAATCACTTACTAGAAATAATTGGCCTTGTCCGTACAACCAGGCGGCTGATCTGGCTGAAATTGCTCGCCTTTCTCTGGGCCGCGCCCGTAAAATTGGCTATAGGGTTGTTTCGGATTTGCTTTTTGAGACGGCAGGTCCGGATTGCGCAGCTTTGAGTAAGCAGGAAAAGACCATGAAGGGTATCGAGCGCCAGACCAAGGATGCGGATGGACTGGCAAACGCGGCGGCCGGCAACGGCGCGGATGCCGCAGCGCATGGCATGGCGGCGATCGACCAGGTCCGCGACCTCCTGTTCGGCGGCGCGCAACGCTCGCTCGAGACCAACCTCTCGGGCCTGCGCGAGGAAATGCAGGCGTCGCTGAAGCAGATGCAGGCGGACTTCACCAACGAGCTCACCGCGATTTCTGCGCGGCTGTCCGACCTTGAGCGCGATACCGAGCAGAAGCGCCTCGACTCGCTGAAGGATGTCGGCGCGGCCATCACCCAGCTCGGTTCCGTCATCAGCGGATTGGGATCGGGCCGCACGGGCAAATAGCCATGGCAGCTGCTGCCGGCCAGAACCGCGAGATCGAGCAGCTCAAGACATTGCTGTTTCAGCCCGAGGCGACGCGTCTGACGTCGCTGGAGGCCAATCTCGACTCGCTGCAGCGCTATGTCGGTAATTCCGATCGGCTGGAGACCGCAACCGCCGGCATTCTGGTCGAGGCGCTGGAGCGCGCCGAGGTCAACCGGCCGCGCGAGCTCGCCAGTGCGATCGCGCCGGTCGTGGTCTCTGCGATCCGCAACGAGATCAAGAATTCGCGCGAGCAGATGATCGAGGCGCTCTATCCGATCGTCGGCCGGCTGGTCAGCGCTGCGGTCGCCAACGCGTTCAGGGAACTGGTTGCCTCGCTCGAGCAGCGCATCAATGCCCTGACCTCGGCGCAGCTGTGGGTCGGGCGCGTCAAGTCGCTGGTGACGGGTCGTCCGATCAGCGAGTTCGTGCTTGCGGATGCTCCGCCGCAGATCAACCGCCTGTTGATCATCGAGCGCGGCAACGGCCGCCTGATCGCCGACTGGAAGCGCGAAGCGACCGCCGACGAGCGCGCTGATCTGCTTAGCGCGATGGTCGCGGCGATCCTCGAATTTTCGGTGCAGGCGCTGGCCGGCGAAGGCAATCTGCAGACGCTCGATTTCGGCGGACGGCAGCTCGCGCTGCGCGCCTCGCCGCGCTACATCCTGGCCGCGGAGTGCCTCGGTCCGCTGCGTCCCGCCGACAATGCCCGGATCAACTCGCTGTTCTTCGATGCGATCGAACGCATCGACCGCGGCGCGGATTGCGATGGGCCGATGCTCGCCTCGCTCGCCGCCGCCATCGAGACCGACGACGCGCCGCGGCGGATCGCGAGCCGGCGCGGCAAGGTGATCCTGTTCGCCGTGCTCGCGGCCGTGGCCGCGCTGTTGCTTTACCTTGCCGCGACCTCGGTGACACGGGGCCTGCTGGAGCGGCGGACGAATGCGGCGCTGGAGCAGCTCGCCGCCAAGCAGCCGTTGCTGGCCACCTTCCCATTGCGGCTCGACTTCGATCACCGTGGTCGAAGCGTGGCCGTCTCGGGCATCGAGCCGAGCCAGTTGGAAACCGCGCCGTTGATCGATGCGCTCGCTGCGGCCGCGGCGCCGTACAAGGTCGTCGACCGCATCGGGCTGGTGTCCGCGCCGGATCAGGTTGCGGCATCGCAGGCCAGCATCGCAGAGAGCCTGAAGCGCCTGCAGGCGAGCCTCGACCAGATGCGCGAGGCGATGAGCACGCAGGCCAGATCGGGCGACCAGAAATTGGCCGGGCTGACCGAGCAGTACGACAAGCTCGGCGAACAGTCCGCCAAACTGGGTGAGCAAGTTGCCAGGCTGCAGTCCGTCGCCGACGGCCCGGCGGCGAGGCTCGAACGCTTCATCGCCACGACCGCGATCTTCTTCGTCAACAATGCCGACGAATTCCTCGACAATGATCAGGCTGAGCAACAACTGCGCGAGCTCGCCGGGCTGCTGGCGAACAACGATCTCAGGCTGCGGATCGTCGGCTACGCCGATCAGAGTGGCACCGAAGGCACCAACAAGACGCTGGGACGCAAGCGGGCGGAGCAGGTGCAGCGCAGGCTGACCGCGCTCGGGGTCGATCCGTCGCGGCTGATCCTGGTGTCGCGCGCCGCGACGATGCCGATCACCGACCGGCTCGACGCCACCGTCGGCGGCAACCGCCGCGTGGCGTTCGAGACCGTCTATCGAGGCGAAGTGGCCCGCTGATGCTCACCGCAAAAGTCATGCTGCTCGGTGACATGGGGGTCGGCAAGACGTCGATCCTCTATCGGCTGATCTACAACCGGTTCGAGGGCCAATACAAATCCACGCTGGGCGTCGAGATCCTGAGCCATGACGTGACACCGACGGATGGCGGCGATCCGATGCGTCTCGTGCTGTGGGACACCGACGGCGATTTCGGCACGCAGATCTTCGACACCGTCTATGTCACCGGCGCCTCCGCGGCCATCATCGTGTCCGACGTCACGCGGCCACAGACCGTGACGCGCATGGTCGAACTGGTTCGCGGTTTCGAGGAGCGGTTCCCGGGCCGGCCCTACCGGGCGCTGCTCAACAAGATCGATCTCCCGGAAGCCGCGGGCAGCGCCGGCCTGATTGCCGGGCTCGCGAAGTCGAGCGTGAAATCGGTCAGCGCCAAGACCGGTGTCGGTATCGCCGAAAGCTTTGTCGAGCTCGCGCAAACCATTCGTCGCCGTCAGCTCTAGTTTAGCAAGCCCACAAAACGTTGGTGTCAGCCGTCCCGACTTCTCGGGGCTGGCGAATCGGGCCGGGACGGCTGACTTCATCGCACGTGGGGCGTACGATGAAACGCTCGCGACGTGCGGCACGCGACCGCACGATTCTCTCCCCGACTGCATCACGCCGTCCCACACTCCGATAGTGACGATGGTCATCTTCCGCTCGGCCAATGGCCTGCCTATCGTCCGCCCCGTCACCGGAACCAGCCACGAGACCGACGCTGTCCCGGGCATACGGAGTGAGAGACATGAGCATTTTTGGAAGCATCATGGGTGCAATCTTCGGCCACAGCGCCCAGGCCAAGACGGCTGAGACCACGACGACGGCTGCGCCCGGAGCCGCACCGGCATCAACATCGACATCATCGTCAGCTCCCGCCACGCCCACCGCGCAAACGGTTGACGTCGCGGCGATCGTCGACAAGGCGGCTGCTGCCACCGGCGAGAAGCTCGACTGGCGCACCTCGATCGTCGATTTGATGAAGGCGCTCGGCCTCGACAGCAGCCTTGCGGCGCGCAAGGAGCTCGCCAAGGAGCTGCACTACACCGGCGATACCAACAACACCGCCACCATGAATGTCTGGCTGCACCAGCAGGTGATGGCCAAGCTCGCCGCCAATGGCGGCAAGCTGCCGGCCGACATCAAGACCTGACGATCTTCCTTGAGCCGTGCGCGCGTTCTCGCCCGCACGGCTCTGAACCATGTGTATTGCGTGAGGAGCTGTGGCGATGACCTCATCTCATCTTGCCATCCTGAACAGGCGGCGGATCGGCGTCGCCGCCGCGTCGATCGGCGCGGGCCTCGGGCTCGCAGCACTGGCGTTGGGCATCACCATCGCCATCGCCCGCGCCGATAATTCCGGCGACGAGCAGCATCCGGCGAATGCGAATGTGCAGCGCGCTGCGCAGCTCCCGCCGCCGGCGCGGGTCATCCTGCCCGCACCCTGGGAGCAGGCGGCGCCCGCACAAGCGGTCACAGCGCCGGCGAAGTCGGAAGTTCGCAAATAATCTTCGCACCTTTGCTGCGGCCGGCGATCCCGTCGCCGGGTCGCGCACACTCTTTTCTTGAATCGGGAGATCACATGCTGAAGGAATTCAGGGAATTCGCCATGAAGGGCAACGTCGTCGATCTCGCCGTCGGCGTGATCATCGGCGCGGCGTTCGGCGCGATCGTCTCGTCGATGGTGGCCGATATCATCATGCCCATCATCGGTGCGGTCAGCGGCGGGCTCGACTTCTCGAACTATTTCACCGCGCTGTCGAAATCGGTCACCGCGACCAACCTCGCCGATGCCAAGAAGCAAGGCGCGGTGCTGGCCTGGGGCAACTTCCTCACCCTCACGCTCAACTTCCTGATCGTCGCCTTCGTGCTGTTCATCGTGGTTCGCCTCATGAACCAGCTCAAGCGCGAAGCGCCCGCGGCGCCAGCCGAGCCGCCGAAGCCGACCCGGGATCAGGAGCTGCTCACCGAGATCCGCGATCTTCTCAAGTCGCGTGCGTAGCGATCGCCGCTTGTATCCTGCGTACTGCCCAGCTCTGGAGCCTCGTCATGCCAGAACAGGTCAAGCTGCCGCGAAAGCTTTCGCAAGAGCCTGGTGGTCCGTCCAAGCTACGGCCGAGCCACCGGCAGGTTATCGAGGACCTCGACCGCTGGGCCAACAGCCCCGGCCTGCAACCGCCGAGTGACGCAGACGAGCGAGATGACGACAAGCGCTAGCGCAGGTCAGGTGCGGTCTCCGGTCAGTTGAACGGCACGCGTGCCCTGGCCGAGAACGTCCAGATCCGCGCCGTGCCACCGAGCCCGCCATACTCGGCGCCGAGACCGAGCATGACGCCGCCCGCGACCCTGGCGTTCAGCCCGCCGGTGACGCGTGCCGACCACCCCTCCAGCACCAGCGTCGGATTGACCGGAATGTTGTTGACGGCGAGCGCCGCGGCGTCATCCCGGCTGAAGTAATAGTCGCCGTAGACGCCGAGATAGGGCGTGACCACCGCCGCGTCGGTCGATGCCAGCGGATAGCTCAGCTTGACGCCAGCAGATGCGCGGCCGGTGACGAAGTCGCGTGCGGTCTGCAGCGTGCCCAAGGTGTCGACATAGGCGTTCTCGTGTTCCCACAGCGTGTAGAGGCGCGCGGAGGGCTCGATCAGCAGGCTGCTCATCCTGTAGCTGCCGGTCAGGCCGGTCGCGAACATCCAGCGGTCGCCGTTGAAATTGCCTTGCGCGGCTCCGGCGATGCCATTGTAGCCGATCTGCGAGAAGGTCACGGCGGCGTCGTAGCGCAAGGTCGGCGCAATCATCCAGCCGAGATAGCTGCCGGCGGTCCAGCCATCACCGGTGAGCTTTCCGTTGATGTCCTGGGCGGTGTAGTAGAACGTCTCGTAGCCGGCGACGGCGCCGATCAGGACATTCGGCGCGACCTTGTAGGTCAGTCCCATCAGCGCGTTGAGCTGGTTGCCATAGATCGAGGAGCCCGTCGTGCCGACGCCTGGCGCGGTTGGCGACGACCAGCGGTCGATGCCGCTGCCCCTGACATCGATCCAGAACAGCCAGTCGCGCGGTTCGCGATAAGTCTTGGGCGGAGCCTTGGTCGGCATCTGCTGATCGATCGCGGCAAACGCATTGTCGATCCGCGGATTGCTGCCGCTGCGTCCCGCCGCGGCGGAATTGCGGTCCGGCGCATAGGCGCTACGATTGCCCGCATCGGCCTGCGCCACGCCGTCTGCCGGATCGGCGGCGAAGTTGAAGCGTATGCCCGAGCCGCTCGGCGTCATGAAGCTGACGCCCTCGCCGAACCCTTCGGAGATCGCACCGTCGATCGCGCCCGAGATCGCCTGGCCGGAATTCTGCGCCACCACCTTGGTGAGGTCGATCTGCAACGCACGCAGCTTCACGCTGTCGGATGGGACGCCGACGCTCTGCGCCAGCGCTGGAGAGGTACCGGCGTTGAACGCGCCGTCGCCGGCATAGCTCGCCGTGATGGTGTGGCTGCCGATCTTGAGCGTCGCGATCGAGAAGGCGGCCGTGCCAGCGGCGAGCGTCGCGGTGCCGATCGGCGAGCCGCCGTCGCTGAAGATCACCGTACCGGTCGGCGTGCCGCCCGCAGCTGTGACCCTGGCGGTGAAGGTCACCGACTGTCCGAAGCTGCTCGGGTTCTGCGACGAGGTCAGCGCGATCTGGGTCGTTGCCACCGCAAAGGTGAAACGGTCCGCCGCTGATGTCGCTGACGTCCCGACCGCCGTCGTCACCATGATATCCACCGTGCCGCTGCCGGCGGGCGAGGTCGCGGTGATCGAGGTCGCCGAATTGACCGTGAAGCTCGCTGCATTGGTCGCGCCAAACTTCACCGCGGTCGCGCCGGTCAGGTTGGTGCCGGTGATCGCGACCGAGGTGCCGCCTGCCGCGGGCCCCGTTGCCGGCGCGATCGCGGTCACGGTCGGCGCGCTCGTATAGCTGAACTGGTCGGCCGCCGATGTCGCCGACGTGCCGGCCGCGGTCGTAACGGTGACATCGACAGTTCCGGTGCCGGCCGGCGAGGTCGCCGTGATCGACGTGGCGGAGTTGACCGTGAAGCTCACTGCACTGGCCGCGCCGAACGTCACTGCGGTGGCGCCGGTGAAGCCGGTGCCGGTGATCGTCAGCGTCGTGCCGCCCGTGGTCGGGCCCGCGGTCGGCGAAATCGACGTCACCGTCGGCGCGGCCGCCACATAGGTGAACTGATCCACCGGAGACGCGAATGATGTCCCGGAGGGATTGGTCACGGTGATGTCGACCGTGCCGGTGCCGGCCGGAGCGACGGCGGTGATTCGCTCGCTCGAAACGATGGTGAAGCTCGTCGCGTTGGTGGCGCCGAAGCGGACCGCAGTGGCGGTGCTGAAGCTGCCGCCCGCGATGCTGACGACGGTGCCGCCGGTCGTGGGGCCTGATGTCGGGGAGATCGAGGCCACCGCGGGGGCCTGCGCGCTGGCCGCCGCGACCGGGCCGAGCAGCGCGGCTGCGATCAAAGCGAGGGCGCATCCGGCGCGTCGCGCGGTCGCCATCGACGGTCGTCTGGTGCGGATGTCGGAGGCAAGACGCGAGGCGGCGAAGCGGAAACCAGTCCGCGCAAGGTTTGCGATCAGCAACAAGGTAAGCCCCCGTCGCGCCGGCTTGCAGCAGGCCGGCGCACATTTCAAAAAGTAATGGGGTTTGTTGTAATACGCGGCGCGCGGAGCACGCGGCGGAATCTCCGCCTGCGCCAGCTTTTGTAACGCGCCGTTGCCGGGCCGCTACGTCATTGCACAATCTGAGAAGACGGTCGCGCGCAGCACCGCTGCCATCGGGTGATCGCGCGGTGGATCGTTCTCACCGCGCGCACGCAATGTAGATGATTGATAGCGGTTGCCGCCGGATCTCGGGGTCAGGGCCGCAGCGCCGTTGCGATCAACGCGGTCGAAGGAATCGCAAAACTGTCGCCGACGCGTCCGCGCTCGATCTCGGCGCGAAAGGCGCGCGCGACTGCGGCGCTCTTGTCAGCATCGAGCCCACTCCAATGCGGCATGAACTCGAACAGTTTGTCGACGTCGGCGGGATTGCCGACATTGAGTTTGAAGTCGTGGGTGATCTCTGCGATCGCGGGATCGGAGAAGCCGGCGGCGATGACCTCCGCAGCGAAGCGGAAGGGATCGGCGAGCTCGGCGAGGCCTGCGCAGGGCATCGGTGTGACGTTGTCGGGGTACAGGCGCCGGATGATTTGCGCGAGCAACAGGTGCACGGCGGCGCCATCGGCGCTTTTCCAGACTGCGATTGCTGCCGATCCACCTCGCCGCGTCACCCGCGCCATCTCGCGCAGCCCAGTGCGCCAGTCCGGAAACAGCATCACGCCGAACACTGACACCGCGGCATCGAAGGCGGCATCCGGCAGATCGAGCGCCTGGCCGTCCATCTGCCGCGCCTCGATATTCGGCAGGCCATGCGCGCGGACCCGCGCCACCATGCCGGCGGAGAAGTCGATCGCGGTGACGTCGGCGCCCATTCGCGCGGCGGCGAGCGCCGCCGCGCCCGTGCCGGTGGCGACGTCGATCACCTTCGATGACGGGCCCAACGGGAGCGTCGCGACCGCGGCGTCGGCGAACAGCGTGGTGAACGGCTGCGACTGCGCCTCGTAGGTGGCGACCATCTTGTCCCAATGCGCGGGATCGTTGTACGGCAGCGGCTTCGCCGGCTCACTTGATTGCATGAATCTGGTCCTCGAGGCTTTGTTTGTGCTTGGCGAGCCGGCGCTTGAAATCCTTCGCGAGCACATCGAGCGTCACCGCGCCGAGCCGCTTCAGGAACAGCGCCTCGACCTCGCGAAAGGTGTCGCCGAGCGCATCATTGACGGCCTGCTCGACCAGGCAGCCGGGATTTTCCGAGCGATGACCCATCGCGACGATCGTCGGTTCGCCGACCGCGCGATAGATCTCCGCGAGCGTGATGTCGGTGGGATCGCGCGCCAGCGTCCAGCCGCCGGCGTGGCCCTTCTCCGAGCGGACCAGGCCTTGCTCGCGCAGGCCCGCCATCACCCGGCGCACCACCACCGGATTGGTGGCCATCGCTCTTGCAAGCTGCTCCGACGTGACCGGCTCGCCCGCTCCGATCATATGGAGCAGGCCGTGCAGCACGCTGGACAAACGGCTATCGCGTATCATGTAACTTCATACGTTACATGATCGGGCAGACGTCAAGCAAGAGGGACGATGCGCCGTGAGAAACGATGCGATGCGCCGATCCGAACTTCGCGTGCCGGATTTGGCGCAGCCGCCCGTTTAATCCCCATCGGGGTCTTGAAATGCGGGGGCGGTATCGTGGGCAGTGTGGCGGTCGATCGGATGTTGCAGGACGCGGTGGCGCATTATGGCGCGGGCCGCGCGACGGAGGCCGGCACGCTGTGCGGCGATATCCTCACCGCCAATCCCGACCATGTTCCGGCATTGCATCTGTCCGCCGTGATCGCCTTCGTGACCGATCGCGCCGCCGAAGGCGCAGTGCTGCTGAACCGGGTGTTCAGCCTCGATCCGCATCATGGACCGGCCTTCGCTACGCTCGGCGATGCACTCGCGGTGAAGGGCGAACATGAAGGCGCGGTGGCGGCGTTCCAGCGCGGCGTGACGCTGCGGCCGCAGGATGCCGGCTTGCAGGTCAAGCTCGGCGTCGCGTTGTGCGATCTGTTGCGCTTCGACGAAGCCGAGACGGCGTTTCGTCGCGCGATCGCACTCGATGGCAGCTTGACGCGGGCGCGCTTCAACCTTGCCGTTGCGCTGGGAGCGCTGCAGCGGCCGGTCGAGGCCGAGCAGGCCTATCGCGAGGTGATCGCGCGCGATCCGGCCTATCGCGGCGTCTGGCTCAACCTCGGCAACGCGTTGACCGATCAGAAGAAGCTCGATGCCGCCGTCACCGCCTATCGCCGCGGGCTTGCCGCGGAGCCCGACCATCCGGGGCTGCAGAGCGGCCTTGGCGCGGCGCTCTACCGCCAGGGCCGGCTGGAGGATGCAGTCGTGCATTATCGCCGCGCGATCGCGCTCGATCCCGACAACCTCGCGCCGCAGCGCCTGCTGGCCATGGTGCTGCACGAGCTGGGCGAGCGCGAGGAGGCCGTCCGTATCTACCGGCAGGTCTCGGCCCGCGACCCGTCCGACCATGTCATCCTCAATAATCTCGGCGCCGCTTTGTTCGAGCTCGGACAGGTCGACGACGCCATCGCCTGCGCCGAGCTCGCGCTGGCGCTCAAGCCGGACTACGCCGCCGCGCACACCAATCTCGGGATCATCTTCGAGGCGCAGAATCTGGTCGAGGCGGCGGTCGCGGCGCATCGGCGCGCCATCGAGCTCGACCCGCTCTATGCCAAGGGCCACGCCAATCTTGCGGTCGCGTTGCGCAATGCCGGCGAGATCGACGCCGCGCTGGTGGCCTCGCGCCGGGCCATCACGCTCGATCCCACGCAGCCGCTGGCGCATTACAACCACGCGCATTTCCTCCTGATGAACGGCGAGTTCGAGGAGGGGTTTGAAGAGTATCAATGGCGGCGCAAATCCAAGATGCTCAGCGACGGCGATCCCGTCTTCGACGAGCCGGAATGGCAGGGTGAGCCGCTGGCGGGACAGACGCTGCTGCTGTTTGCAGAATACGGGCTCGGCGATGCCATCAATTTCGTCCGCTATGTGCCGATGCTGGCGGGCAGCGGCGGCCGGATCATCCTGCAAGTGCAGCCGGCGCTGGTGTCGTTGCTGCGGTCGATGCTGCCCGATGTCGCGATATTCGCTCGCGGCGAGCCGCTGCCGCCGTTCGACCTGCAGCTGCCGCTACTCAGCCTGCCGCGGATCTTCCGCACCACCGTCGAGACCATTCCGGCAGCGACGTCCTATCTGCAGGCCGATGCCACCAAGCTCGCGCGCTGGCGCGAGGCGCTCAGCGGCGTTTCCGCGCTGAAGGTCGGCGTGGTCTGGGCCGGCAATGCCAGGCACAAGGGCGACCGCCAGCGTTCGCTGCCGGCGGACGCCGTGCTGCCGCGGCTGGTCACGCCTGGCGTGCAGCTCTACAGCCTGCAGAAGGAGCCGCGGCCCGACGATGCGCCGGTGCTGCGGAGTCTCGGGCCCGATATCGTCGATCTGGCGCCGACGCTCGGCGATTTTGCCGACACCGCGGCGGCAGTCTGCGCGCTCGATCTCGTGATCGCCGTCGACACCTCGGTGGCGCATCTCGCCGGCGCGCTCGGCCGCCCGGTCTGGATGCTGTGTCCCTATGCGCTCGACTGGCGCTGGCTGCGCGATCGTGCCGACACGCCGTGGTATCCGACCATGCGGCTGTTCCGCCAGGACAGGCCGCAAGCCTGGGAAAACGTGCTGGCGCGGATGTCGGACGAGCTCACCCGGCTCGCCGGCGGCGAGCGGGAGTTGCTGCGGCCGCATCCTGTGGCGCGCTGACCTTCCGTCACCCCGCACTCATTCCCTGCGCGCCGCCGAGCAGCTTCACGTTGAGCCGGCCGCCGTCGAACAGCATCTCGTTGAGTGCGCCGTCGATGTCTTCAGCGGTGACATCCTGGCCGCCGCCGCGGGCGATGCTGGCCTGGGCGATGCGGCGCATCAGCTCCTTGATGAAGGCGGCGCTGACACCTGCGGTGCGTTGCACCGCTGCATCGATGACGGGCGGCTCGAGCGGCAGGCCACGGCCGTAGAGCCGGATCAGCTTGCCGCGCCCGGGCTCGTCGGGCAGCGGCACCTCGATCGCCTGGTCGATGCGGCCGGGCCGGCCGGCGAGCGCGCCCTCCAGCTCCTCGGGACGGTTGGTGGTGAGCACGAACAGGATGTCGCAATCCTCCTTGAGGCCGTCCATCTCGTTGAGCAGCTTGTTGAGCAGGGATTCCTCGCACGGCCCACCCATGTCCTCGCGGTCGCGCGCGATCAGATCGACATCCTCGATCACGACCATGGTCGGCTGCAGCAGCCGCGCCAGGCTCATATAGGCGCCGAGCAGGCCGACCTGCTCGGCGGTGATGATCAGCGTGGTGTGGTTTGGCAAATTGGTGGCGAGATAGCGGATGGTGTGGGTCTTGCCGGTGCCGGGCGGGCCGTACAGCAGGATGCCCTTGCGGGTCGACTGCCCGAGCTTGCGCAGCAGATCGCGGCTTTCCACGAAGTCGAGCACGTTGCGGTCGAGCAGCCGCAGCGTCCGTTCCGGCAGGATCACGTCATCGCGCGCGACCGTCGGCAGGCGATGCACGGTGACGCCGCGCGCACGGCCGCGATAGTCGGCGGCATCTTCCAGCGACAGGATCTTGCCGCGATAGGATCGCGCCGCATGCACGGCCGCTTCCAGTTCGGCGAAGGTTCGCTGCACCAGGGCATTCCCGGCGGCGCCCGCGGGCACCGCGAGCTCGATCCGCAAGCCCGGCTCGGTCTGGTAATCGCGATGGTAGCTGAGCAGTACCGCATAGCGCAGCTCTTCGGTTTGGCATAGCCACAAGCCATTGGTCAGGCATTTCACCGACTCGGGCTCGCCGACGTCGACGTCGTGATACTGCGGCGGCGCGATAGGTGGCGCGTTGCGGCTGTCCTCCATCAGCGAGGCAATCGCGAGAGTCTCATAGCGGTGTTGCTCATGAATGCCGAAGAAATGGATCGGCGCATCGAACAACCTGTCGATTGCGATCTGAACGTCCGTTCGCATGTGACCGGGAAATTGCCGCGACCGGGTCATGATCTGATTGCGCGGCGTCCCGGCAAAATGCCAATCGAGCGCCATGAAGGCATATCTGAACTCCTCGCTAGGCAGATTTTCCGAGCTCGACCGCGCGGCGATCAGGCAGTTGCCGCACAGGCAGACTGTCCGGCGGATCAGAAACACGTCGGTCACGGGCTCCAACGCGCCACAGAGATCGCACGGCCGGGCCGCGTCGGCGGCTGATGCGGTGATCAACAATGGATGCCCATTGCTGCGGATCAGCTGTTGGGCGGATTCCAGCAGTGCCTTGGCGACCATCGCGGGATAGGGACCGCACGCGAATCCGTCCTGGGCCTCGATTCTCGCGGTGATCGCAATCGCTTCTTTCCGGGATTTGCCGAATACCGTGCGCAACAGGTTGCGCATGAATTCCAGCGGTGTTTGGTCGTCATCATGAATGAAGAGCCGGACCGGACCGTCGTCGCTGAACACGTCGTGCATGATCACCTCGAAACGCAATCGGAACCAAAAGAACAAAATAAGAACATCATGACCGCCGGCCTGCGTCAAGCGAAAGATTCCGCCGCCTCATCCCTGACGTGTGGTGCGCGGATCGGCGCGCGCACCGCGGAACACCGGCATGCGTAAACGCCGCTCAACACTTGTGACGTTTGTGTTGCGGCAAATGCCAAAACATGGCCGCCACACCGGCAAACTTCCGACACATCATCGGGACGAAAAGGAGCATCCGACATGGCGCGAGCGCGAGAGCTGATTCCTTTCAGGGATGAGCCGTCGCGCAATGACTTTTAATAAGAGGCCCTCGTGTCGCACACATTTCGTTTTGCGATCCTTCTCGCCCTCACTTTGTTCGTCGCTCCCGCGCTGGCGCAGCCGGCCGCCAAGCCGGCGCCGCCGCAACCCGGTACCAGCGACACGTTGACGCCGGAGCAGGCGAAGCGCGCGCTCGAGACGCTGCAGGACGATAAGAAGCGTGGCGAGATCATCAACACGCTGCGCGCCATCGCCAAGGCCTCGCCGCAGGCTGCTGCTCAGCCGGCGGCTGCGGAGCCGGCGCCCGAGCAGCATTCGCCGATCCCGCTCACCGCCGACAGCCTCGGCGCGCAACTCCTGCTGATGGTGTCCGAGCAGGTCGGCGAGATGTCGCGCGAAGTCGCCGACGTCGCGCGCACGCTGACGCATTTCCCGGCGTTCTATTACTGGTTCGTGCGCACCGCCAACGATCCGGAGGCCTATGGCCTCTTGATCGATATCGCCTGGAAGCTGGCACTGGTGTTCGGCTGCGCGCTGGCTGCCGAATGGGTGGTGTTCCGTCTGATCAAGCGGCCGGTCGCGTTCCTCGAGGCGCGGCTGCCGCAGACCGCGCGCACGCCGGTGCAGACGCTGGCGATCGCCGATCCGCCGTCGTCGGTTACCGACGTCACTCCGGAGCCGGAATTGCATCGGCACCGGCTCAGCCTGGCGAGGGCCTGGCAGTCGCTGGTGCGCCTGCCTTTCGTGCTCGGCCGGCTGCTGCTCGAATTGCTGCCGGTCGTCGTGTTCGGCGGCATCGCCACCGCGCTGCTCGGTACCGAGATCGGCGATCAGTCGACCACGCGGCTGGTGATCCTCGCCGTCGTCAACGCCTATGTGTTCTCGCGCGTCCTGATCTGCGCGGTGCGCGCGCTGGCAGGGCCGTTTGGCCTGTTCCGTGTCCGTGCCGAGACCGCGGCCTATATCGAGATCTGGGCGCGCCGCATCGTTGCCGTCGGCGTCTCCGGCATCGCCTTTGCCAATGTCGCGCTGCTGCTCGGGCTGCATCGCGCCGGCTATGCCGCGCTGCTGCGGCTGGTGATGCTGGTGGTGCATCTCTTCGTCGTCGTCATCATCCTGCAGTGCCGCCGCCAGGTCGCCGACGTCATCCGCGCGCCGGCCGATCGCACCGGGCTTGCGGCGCGGACGCGCAACCGTCTCGCCGGGCTCTGGCATGTGCTGGCGATCGGGCTCGATCTCGCGCTATGGGCGGTGTGGGCGCTCAACATCCGCAACGGCTATTCGCTGCTGCTGCAATATTTCGTCGGCACCGTCGCGGTGCTCCTGGTCACCCGCCTCGTCACCATGGTGGTGCTCGGCCTGATCGATCGCGGCTTCCGCATCAGCCCGGAGCTGATGCAGCGCTTCCCCGGCCTGGAAACCCGCGCCAACCGCTATCTGCCGCTGTTGCGCAAGGTGGTCACGGCGGTGATTGCCCTGATCGGCTTCATCGCGCTGCTGGAAGTGTGGGGCGTCGACGCCATCGTCTGGTTCTATGGCGGCCAGATCGGCTCGCGCCTGATCTCGGCGCTGGTGACGATCGGCATTGCCGCGCTCGCCGCGGCCGTGATCTGGGAAGTCGCCAATGCGCTGATGGACCGCCAGATCGACACGCTGTCGCGCGAGGGGCATTATGCCCGCGCCGCGCGGCTGCGCACCTTCCAGCCGATGCTGCGCACCGCGCTGCTCTGCATGATCGTCGCGGTGGTCGGGCTCACTGCGCTGAGCGAGATCGGCGTCAACGTCGCGCCGCTGCTCGCCGGTGCCGGCATCGTCGGCATCGCGATCGGCTTCGGCTCGCAGAAGCTGGTTCAGGATCTGATCACCGGACTGTTCCTGCTGCTTGAGAACACCGTGCAGGTCGGTGACACCGTCACGGTGTCCGGCCTCTCGGGCGTGGTCGAGAACGTCTCGATCCGCACCATGCGGCTGCGCGCCGGCGACGGCTCGGTACACATCGTGCCGTTCAGCGCGGTGACCACGATCACCAATGCCAGCCGCGGCGCCGGCAACGCGGCGGTCAGCGTCAACGTGTCCTACAAGGAGGACACCGACCGCGCCGGCGAGGTGCTGAAGGACATCGTCGCGCAGATGCGCCAGGAGACGGCGTATCGCGCATTCATACGCGGCGACCTCGAATTGTGGGGCGTCGACAAGGTCGACGGCTCGGTCGTGACCATCGTCGGCCAGATCCGCTGTACCGATAGCGGCCGCTGGTCGGTGCAGCGCGAGTTCAACCGCCGCATGAAGCGGCGCTTCCAGGAGGAAGGCATCGAGATCGCCTCGATGGGCCAGACCATCCTGATGCAGCTCCCGCCGCCGTCGGAGCCTGACAGCAACAACGCGATGCCGCGCCGCGCGGCGGGGTGATCGGTCGGCCCACTTCACCTCGCCCCGCTTGCGGGGAGAGGTCGAATTCGAGCGAAGCTCGAATTCGGGTGAGGGGGAGTCTCCGCAAACACAGCCGTCACAGAATGTGCGGAGGCAGCCCCTCACCCCAACCCTCTCCCCGTAAGAACGGGGAGAGGGAGTAGATTGGCTACGACGCTATCGCCGCGTCTCACTGCTGCGACACGTCTCGCGACGGTGAGACGGTCGCCGCGCTCATGAGCCTGGCGATCGGCCGCAGCCGGCCGAAATCCGGCCGTTCGCTTCCATTCCCTGCGATTTCCTCTCTGGCGCAGCGCTTGTCGACGCTGGCACAGCGCTTGCTCAAAGCACGTGCGAATGCGCGGCAAGACGCATTGCATGACTGAACCCAACGCGAAGGAAGGAAACGCACATGGAGCTTGGCTATTTCACCATGCCCTCGCACCCGCCGGAGTGCGGATTGAAGGAGGGCCACGACTGGGACCTGCAGACGCTGCGCTGGCTCGACGAGCTCGGCTATCAGGAAGCCTGGATCGGCGAGCATCACACCGCGCCCTGGGAGCCGCACCCGTCGCCCGATCTGCTGGTGGCGCAGGCGCTGCTGCAGACCAAGAATCTGCGCATCGGCCCCGGCGGCTTCCTGCTGCCGTATCATCACCCGGCGGAGCTCGCCAACCGCGTCGCGATGCTCGACCATCTCTCGAACGGACGCTTGAACTTCGGCGTCGCAGCCTCTGGCCTGCCGAGCGACTGGGCGATGTTCAATGTCGACGGCATGTCAGGGCAAAACCGCGACATGACCCGTGAGGCGCTCGAGATTATCCTGAAGATGTGGTCGGAGCCTGGACCCTGGACCCACAAGGGCAAGTTCTGGACGGTGTCGAAGCCGGACACGATGTTCGACTTCCTCAAGCCGCATATCAAGCCGTTGCAGGGCCCGCATCCGCCGATCGGCGTTGCCGGCCTGTCGAAGAATTCCGACACGCTGAAGCTCGCCGGCGAGCGCGGCTTCATCCCGATGAGCCTCAACCTCAACCCGGCCTATGTCGGCAGTCACTGGGAGTCGGTCGAGGCCGGCGCCGCCAAGACCGGCCGCAAGCCGAGCCGCAGGGATTGGCGGCTGGTGCGCGAGGTGTTCGTGGCGGATACCGATGAGGAGGCATGGAGGCTCTCGACCGGCGACATGATGGGCCGGATGATGGGCGAGTACTTCCTGCCGCTGCTCGGTCATTTCGGCTTCAAGGACTATCTGAAGCACGCACCCGATGTGCCCGACAGCGACGTCACCGTCGAATATTGCGCACGCCGGAATTGGATCGTCGGCTCGCCCGCGACGGTCACCGAGAAGATCGAGAAGATCTACCGGGAGGTCGGCGGCTTCGGCGTGCTCTGCGTGTTCGGCTTCGACTACAAGCACAAGCCGGAGGCCTGGCACAACTCGTTACGGCTGCTGAAGCAGGAGGTGATGCCCCGGCTCAAGCACCTCGGCGCGGAGTTCGAGAAGGCCGCATGACAGCTGCGCGGGGTGCGGGGCTTGCCTCGCACCCCCCGTTGCATATCTTAAACGGAGTTTCCTGACGGGGTTTGCGGCATGACGGTCGACGCACAGAGTTTCAAGCAGGCGATGCGCCATTGCGCCGGCGCGGTCGCGCTGGTGACGGTCGGCTCGGAGACCGGGCAGCGCACCGGCTTGACCGTGACCTCGGCCTGCTCGCTGTCGGACAACCCGCCGTCGGTGCTGGTCTGCGTTAACCGTAATGCCAGCGCGCATGAGCGCATCCGCGCCGAGCGCCATTTCGTCATCAACTTCCTGAACGAGGACCACGCGCTTCTGGCGCTGACCTTCTCCGGCCAGAAGGGCGTCAACGGCGACGACCGGTTTGCGTTTGGGCGCTGGACCACCGGCGCGACCGGCGCCCCGGTGCTGGAGGATGCCGTTGCGGCGTTCGACTGCGTGCTGAGCCAGGAGCTCGAGACCAAGACCCATTCGATCTTCATCGGCGAGGTGCAGCACGTCCGCGCCGCGACCACGGTCGATCCGCTGATCTATCTGCGCTCCGGCTTCCAGAGCGTGCGCAACATCCACGATCCGATCACGCTCGGAGACGTCGACGCGCGCCGCGTCAGCTGGAACGAGTTTTCGTAGAGCGGTTGACGGGCAGCACGTCAGCTCAAGTCAATCAGCACTGCTGACCAATCCCGATCAATTTGACGAACGCGCCGGAAGCGTGAGCGGCATGGTATAAGCGTTCGTCCACACGCCGATCAGTCGGCGCGCTCGTCGCGCTTGACGGGAGCAACCGGAAAAACAAGCGCGTCCCAGAATCTCTCGTCATCGACAAGGGAGACACGTCATGAAGATCGTTGTGATCGGCGGCACCGGACTGATCGGCTCGAAGACAACGGCCATTCTGCACCAACGCGGCCACGACGTGGTCGCCGCCTCGCCCAAGAGCGGCGTCAACACCATCACAGGTGAGGGATTGAAGCAGGCCGTGGCCGGCGCGTCGGTCGTGATCGACCTCGCCAATTCGCCGTCGTTCGAGAACAAGGCGGTGATGGAGTTCTTCGAAACCTCCGGCCGTAACCTGCTGGCGGCTGAGCAGCCGGCCGGTATCAAGCACCATGTCGCGCTGTCGATCGTCGGTACCGACCGCACGCCCGAGAACGGCTATTTCCTCGCCAAAGTGGCGCAGGAGAAACTGATCAAGGCGTCCGGCATTCCCTACACCATCATCCGTGCGACGCAGTTCATGGAATTCGTCGGCGCCATCGCCGATGCGAGTGTGGTCGGAAACACGATCCGGCTTTCGCCTGGCTTGTTCCAGCCGATCGCGGCGGAGGACGTGTCCGCGTTCGTCGCCGATATCGCGCTCGAGCCGCCGCGCAACGGCATCGTCGAGATCGCAGGTCCCGATCGTGCGCCGTTCAACGAGATCGTCGCCGGCTACCTGAAAGCAAAGGGCGACGCGCGTGAGGTCGTGAAAGACCCGGACGCGCTGTACTGGGGCGGCCGCGTCGAGGAGCATTCGCTGGTGCCATTGGGCGAGGCGCTGATCGGCCGTATCGATCTGAACGAATGGCTGCGCCGCTCGCGGTCCGCAGCCTGACTGAAAAGCCTGATAGCAATTTCTATTTGAGCCACACCAGCAGCGGCACGGGCGCGCGGCCTTCGCAGGACAGCGTGCCCTCGTAATTGCGCGTCTTGCGGGCGCTGTAGGTGCAGGGCGCGCCGTCCAGCACCAGCTCGGCCGTGACCTGCGCATCTGCCCCCGAGATTTGCAGCTTGATCTCGCCGGCGCGTTCCTCCGGCCCATCCTGCGTGCAGATTCCGACATGCTTCATCTTGAGCGGTCCGGAGAATTGCTTGCGCGCGTCCGGTCCGCTTTCGGTGAGATGTCCGGTCAGCTCCCATTCGCCGAGTACACCGGCCTGACCAAGGATCTCCATCGCACTGAGCGGCGGCGTCTGGCAGAGCCACAGCGCAACGGCGCCGAGCGAGACGGCCGCGCCGTTGCGCCATGTTATCCGCGCTATCACAGCTTGCTTCCGGTTGTCTGTCGCAATTCCATCAGCTCCGGCCGTGACAGATCGGAATCCGCTGTGAGCCGGGCGATCTGTGCTGCGCAGTCCTGGGTCTTGGCCTGATCGCCGGCCGCCTTGGCGCTCTTCATCATCCCCATATAGGCCGCCAGCCGGTTGGGCTCCTTCTTGAGCACGGCCTCATAGGCGGCGAGTGCGTCGGCGGCCTTGCCGCGATCGAGCAGCATCGCCGCGTAGAGCTCGCGCGCCGGCGCCAGCGGTCCGGGGGTTACGGGATGCTTCTCGGTCTTGTCTTCGGCTTCCGCGGCGGCGTTCATCGCGCCGAGCGCCTCGTCGTACTTGGCTTCGGCGTACAGCACCCAGGCGCTCGCGATCTGCCGCTGAATGTCGACGATATTGGACCAGTAGGCATCCTTTACGTCTTTCAGCTTGTCGCGCAGCTCGACGAGCTTGGCGATATCTGGCTTGGCGGCCGCCGGGTCACCGGAGCGCGCGGCGCCGACCGCGCGGGCGAAATAGGTGATGGCATCGGCATAGGCGTATTTGGTCGGATGCACTTCAAGCGCAGCGGCTCCCTTCCAGTCGCCGCGTTCGAACACATAGCGGGCCTGGCTTGCCGCCACCGCGAAGGGGCCAGCGAACCGATCCTGCTTGAACTGGAGCTGGCCGAGCTCGTCGACCACTGCCCGCGCCTCCTTGTCCTGGCCGAGCTGGAGATAGGCATAGACCAAATAGTCCATCGCGTGCGCCTGGTCCTGCTGTTCGCCGTCTGCCTTGGCGATGCGCGCGGATTCCTTGTTGGAGGCGATCGATTCCTTCCAGTAGCCGACGCGCGTGAAGATGTGCGACGGCATGTGCTGGGCATGCGGCGCCTGTTCGGCGATCTTGGCATAGCGCATTGCCGCGGGGAGGCCCCTCGCGGCGAGCGCCGGGTAGTCGTAGAGATGGATCAGATAGTGGGCGATGCCCGGGTGCTCGGGCTGGCGCTTGAAGATCGGCTCGAGCAGCGCCGCGCCTTTCAGCTGATTGGCATAGGTCTTGTCGGATGGCGACGCCGCGACATTGAGCGTGATCGCATAGGCGATCTGTGCCTCGTCATCGTCGGCATAGTGCGTCGCGACCTGCTCTTCGGCTGCGAGGAAGCGCTTCACCCGGGTGCGGTGATCGACCTTGTCATAGTCGACATACATCGCGGCGATCGCATCGATATATTCGCGCTCGCGCGGCGTGCCGGCATTCAGTGCCTGGCCTTTCTTCACGGCCTCAAGGCCGAGCGGAAGGTTTTCGGGTGGCGGCGGCCCGTGCGGATTGTAGAGATAGCTGAGTGCGATCCCCCAATAGGCGATGGCGCATTGCGGGTCGGCCTCGAGCACCTCCTCGAAGGTGCGTCGCGATGCGCTGTACCAGAACGAATGCTGATACAGCATGCCGCGATCGAACAGCTCCTGTGCCTCAGGCTTGCAGGATGTTGCAAAATGAACTTTGCCCAATCGTTGTTCGATCGAATCCGAGGCGGCAGGCTGCGAAATGGTCGCGGCAACCAGGCCAACGACCACAGCGAGGGGAAACCGTGTCATGGACCCGCTCCGTGGCGTTGAAGGCGAAAACCGTACGATACCACCTTTCCCGCGCGGCCGGAACAAGTCAGCCCTTCTTACGGGGTACCCACGTCCGAAGGCGTGTCCGAGCGGCGCGGCTCGCTTAGCCGTAATGCCTGCGCGCACGAGCGATCCGCGCGGAGCGCGATCAACTTCCTGAAGCGGCTTGCTGCGGGCCCGTGATCCCCGGCGTCGCTCGCCGCAGGTGCTACGGCCGCCGCCTATGTTGGGCCAGCATCGTCATTGCTCTCATGTGACAGCATGAAGAGCGGGGTTCAGGCTGCCCCAGGAAGTGTTGCGCGGAATCGCTTCGATCGCCCCTGTCTGCGAATGGCGTCGAAACAGAATGTTGGATTTGCCGGATAGCTCGAGCGCCTTGACGACCTCTCCCGAACGCTGGCGGACGAGCGTGCCGGCGGTGATGTAGCAACCGGCCTCGACAATACAATCGTCGCCAAGCGCGATGCCGGTGCCGGAATTGGCGCCGAGCAGACAGCGCTCGCCGATCGACACGACCTGCTTGCCACCACCGGAAAGGGTGCCCATGATCGATGCGCCGCCGCCCACATCCGTGCCGTCGCCAACCACGACGCCCGCACTGATGCGTCCCTCCACCATCGAGGTCCCCAAAGTCCCGGCGTTGAAGTTGCAGAACCCCTCATGGAGCACGGTCGTTCCGTGTCCCAGATAAGCGCCCAGTCGCACACGGTTGGCATCGGCGATGCGGATGCCCTCCGGCACGACGTAGTCGGTCATGCGCGGCAGCTTGTCGATGCTGCGGACTTCCAGGGTGGAGGACGATGCGCGAGCGGCCCAGCGAAGCGCTTCAATCTGCTCGGGCAGGCAAGGCCCCATCGACGTCCAGGCAACATTTGCAAGGATGCCGAATAGTCCATCCAGATTGGCGCCGTGCGGCCGGATCAGGCGGTGGCTCAGGAGATGAAGGCGCAGATAGACATCGTGAGCATCTTGCGGAGGTTGCGCCAGATCCTCAATGACGGTCTTGACCGGGATCACCGAAACTGCGCGGCGCGCATCCGTGTGCAAACACGCCGCTGCTCTCTGATCCAGGGCAGCGCCGGCCTGCTCGGCCGTGAGAACCGTTGACCCGGATGGGCCGGCCGGCTTGCCGCGCCTCGGCGCCGGGAACCAGGTGTCAAGGACGGTGCCATTATCCGCGACTGTGGCCAGGCCATATCCTTCCGCGCCCGGCTGTTCGTGGTGTGCTTCATTCACGTCGGATCATCCTTCCATTCGCGACCGGCATGCCATCTCGAAAAATGGCACGGCAACGCGTCGTCAGCTAGCTGTCCGGCCCGATCTTCAACGTCTTGATCTTCCGGTACAAGGTCGCGCGGCTGAGCTTGAGCGCCTTTGCCGCGTCGTTCACCCGGCCGCCATTGGCGCGCAACGCCTCGACGATCGCGGCGCGTTCGGACGCGGTATGATCGGCCTCCACATTGCGCGCGGCGAACGGCGGCAGGTCGAGATCGGCCTCGGTGATGACGCCGCCCTCGGCGGTCGCGCCGGCGAGCCGCAGCACGTGGCGAAGCTGACGCATGTTGCCGGGGAACGGATAGGCCATCAACTGCGCCCAGGCCTCGGTTGAGATCCGGCAGTGCGGCGCTTCCTCATCGGCGATTTGTGCGATCACATCCTTGCGATCGGCGCGTTCACGCAAGGCGGGCAAGCGGATTTCCATGCCGCGCAGCCGGTAATACAGATCGGAGCGGAAGCTGCCGTCCTCGGCCATCCGCGCCAGATCACGATGCGTGGCGCTGATCAGGCGGATGTCGACCGGCACCGGCTTCAATGCGCCGAGCGGCCAGACCTCGCGATTTTCCAGCACGCGCAGCAGCCTTGTCTGCAGCGCCAGCGGCATGTCGCCGATCTCGTCGAGGAACAGCGTGCCGCCGCTCGCCTGCACGATCAGGCCCTTCGATCCTTCGCGCCGCGCGCCGGTGAAGGCGCCGGCCTCGTAGCCGAACAGCTCGGCATCGATCAGGCTCTCCGGCATCGCCGCGCAGTTCAGCGCGACATAGTTGCGGCCGGCGCGGTTGCTCGCGGCATGGATGGCGCGCGCGAACACGTCCTTGCCGGCGCCGGTCTCGCCATGCAGCAGGATCGGCAGATCGAGATTGCCGACCGTCATCAGCCGCTTCACGCCCTTGATCAGCACGGGGTCGCGGCCCGCCAGCCGATGCAGGGCGCTGAACTGTCCGGACGATTGTTCGCGCGGCGATGCCGGCAACGGACGCGGCGAGCGCGTGCGCACCGGCGGCGCCACGCGGCCGCGTCCCCATGGCGTGCCGTCGGCGCGGCGCAGCGTGACCGGCTCGTCGGCGGCCCGCGTCGCGCGATCGTCGAGTTGAATGAGATGCGACAGGTCGATGCCGTCGTCGATCATCGCATCCGTCAAACCGAAGACGCCGCGCGCGGTGCGGCAGGCGCCGACCACGCGGCGGTCGTCGTCATAGGCGAGCATGCCGTGCCCGTCGCCGGGCAGGGTCGCGATCCAGGAGGCGCGGTAGCGGCGGCGGAAGAACGACTGCTCGATCCGCCGCGTTGCCTCCGTGGTGACCGCAAGCGCCAGTTCATGCGCGCTACGGCCGAGATCGCTGCGGCAGGAGGAGATGTTGACGGCGCCGGCCAGTCGCCCGGCATGATCGAACAGCGGCGACACCGCGCAGGTGAACATGTGCCACTGCTCGCGGAAATGCTCGTCGCCATGCACGATGATCGGCCGCTGCTCGGCGAGCGCGGTACCGAGCCCGTTGGTGCCCTCGAAAGTCTCGGCGAAGTTCGAGCCGGTGTAGATCTTCCACTCCAGGAACATCCGTTCGTAATCGCCCCCGGGCAGCCGGCTCACCAGCATGGTGGCGTTGGGATCGGCGAGGTTGACGCAATAGCCGGCGTCGTGGAGCACGCGGGCAAGATCCTCGATCTCCGGGATCGCGACCTGGATCAGATCCTCCATCGGCTCGGCGATGTGCCGGACCTCGGATTCGGTCAGGGTCTGCGGCGGCCCGCGCCGGGCCGGATCGAGGTTGTGATTGACCACGCAGCGCCGCCACGACGCGGCAATCCGCGCCTCGGTGTCGACGCCGGCCACTTGATTGGCCGCCGATAAGACACGGGCGACGTGATTTGAGGCCGAAAGATTGGCCATCCAGAGGTCTCCACCCTGTATTTTAGGCGAAGTCTGGCAGCCCATGGCCGAATGTCAATTGGCCGACGGGGTCGCGGAGAGGGGACGTTGGGAGTGGGAAGACGGCTTTGGAGGGCGGATTAGCGAAGCGTAATCCGCCGTTCCGCGTGCGGGTCTGCGGCGGATGACGCCTTCGGCTAATCCGTCCTACGAACCTGTGTCGTCGACGGCCTCACTCCACTGGCCGCGCCTCGGGGAATTTCCAGCTGCCGTCGAGAACCGCGGCGCGCGGTTGAAACAGCCGCACGGTGTAATTCCAGCCCTGCGTGATCGGCAGGCAGTTGGCGACCTCGCCGTCGCAGCCGCCAAACTGGATGGTGATTGCGCCGTCGGCGGCCTTCATGGCCGTCACGCTGTTCACCGCGTAGCTGTTGGTCGGGTTCGGCTGCAGATAGCCCTCACTGTTGTAGACCGTAAGCGACCAGAAACCGTCGACAGGAATATTCGTCACCGTCAGCGTGTGGATGGTGCTGCCGTCGTTGCGCGCCGGCGTGGTCGGAAGATACAGCGCGTCCTTCTCGGGATTGCCGCCCCACAGCATGGCGCTGCCGATCAGGTGCTTCACTGGATCGACGTGATGCTGATCTGCGCCGAACATGCGCCGTGTATCGGAGACCGTGGTGCCGAGTTGCAGCAGCGCGGCCTTCACTTTGCCGAGGCTGGCTTCGTCCCAGTTCGGAATCTCGAATGTGCCGGAGCGATCCTGCTGCGATGAGATCGCATCCTGCCGGGTGTGGACTTGCTGAATCTCGTCCTTGCTCGAAAAATCGACCAGGACGCGCACGACCGCAATGGCGTAGCGCGTGCCGATCGTCTCGCGCGTCAGGGTGTGGCTGCCCGCGCCGTAATAGACGCCGGTGGTGTATTGATCCTCATTGACGATCTGCATCGCCATGAAGCGCCAGGCGCCGTCCGGTAGCGTGATCGTCACCGGTCCGGCATCGAGATCGAAGATCGCGAACGAGTACAGCGTGTCGCGGTTGGGGCGGACGATGCCTGACTGCATCGGTGGTGCCAACTCGCGACCATGACGGAATTTTCCGAAGCCGCCGCCTTTGACCACGCCGGCGAAATAAACGTCGGTCTGGGCGCGATTGTAGTTGTCGACGGTGACGGGTTGCGGCGCTGCCGCTGCGTGGGCCGATGCGGCCGAACTCGCGAACGCGAATGTCATGGCGGCCAGGATGCTGGTTTTCATGGGCTCTCCGGAGGTGAGGTCGCTGATGGCCGGAGAGGTAAGCCAGCCAATTATGAAAATGAACGCCCATGAATGGCAACAGGCCTACCGAATATGATAGGCTTCGTGCATGGATCTCAACGCGGTCAGGATGTTCGTCGCGGTCGTTCAGGCCGGCAGCCTCTCGGCGGGAGCCGCCCGCCTCGAGATTCCGCTGCCGACCTTGAGTCGCCGCATCCGGGACCTCGAACGGCAGCTCAAGGTGCAGTTGCTGGAGCGATCGGCCCGTGGCGCGAAACTCACCGACGCCGGCGCGCGGCTGTACGAACGCGCGGGTCAGGGCATCGAGCAGCTGCTGGAGGCCAAGCAGGCCGTCGTCAACGACCAGATGCAGCTGAAAGGACGGTTGCGGCTATCGTTGCCGCAGACGTTCGAGCCGTGGTGGGAGTTGCTGGCTGCGTTCCAGCAGCGCTATCCCGACATCCAGCTTCACCTCTACTCGACCGAGCGCCGTGTCGACCTTGTCGAGGACGGCATCGATGTGGCGTTGCGGGTCGGCGCGATCGTTCACGAGGCGATGGTGGCACGCCGCGTGCTGTCCTTCCGCAATGTTCTCGTCGCCAGTCCGCGATTAATCAAGCGCTTCGGCATGCCGAAGCATCCGGATGCGCTTCATGATCTGCCGTGCGGGGTGTGGGCGTCGCGGATCGATACCCAGGTGCGATGGGAGCTCGGTGGACATATGATCGAACCGAGGGCCGTGCTGTCCACCAATGACTATCATCATCTGTGCACCCGCGCGCTGCGCGGCGACGTGGTTACCGAGCTGCCGCCCTTCCTGGCAGCCGCGGCGATCCGTGAGAAACGCCTGGTCCGGTTGCTGCCGCAGCACCCGTTGTCGGAATGGTCGCTCCATTTGCTCTATCCGCCGCACCGTCACCAATCGACCATCGTGCGAACCTATCTGGATTTCTGCCAGGGCTATCTGCCGAAGATCGTGCAGGCGTGCACGGTGTGAGCCGACGTGCACCCCGGACGAGTAGGGCGGATTAGCCGAAGGCGTAATCCGCCGTCTGTCGGATCGAGTGGCGGCGGATTACGCTGCGCTAATCCGCCCTACGGGACCTGTTTTGGTTCGCCGGCGGTGAGCAACACAAACGAACGGCCAGCCGCCTTGTATGTGCTCTCGAACGCGAACTGCGCGCCCGCCGGCTGCTCCGGCGTTTTGGTGTCGAGCAGCAGCGACCAATGCGGGCCGGCCGACGTAGCGGGCAGCTTGAAGTCGACCTCGCCCTCATAGCTGTTGAGGATCACAAGCACGGTGTCGTCCTCTCCCTCGCGGGCGATCGCGGTCTTGCGGGCGCGGCCGTCGAGCACGGCGCCGAAGCATTTGATCCAGCCGGTGGTCCAGTCGGCCTGCGTCATCTCCACGCCGGACGTGCTGATCCAGACCACGTCGCGGATTTCGAGCTGCGGATCGCGGTCGCCTGATAGGAAGCGGCTGCGGCGCAGGATCGGATAGTCGCGCCTGAGTTTGAACATCCGTTTGGTGAAGGCGAGCAGTTCGTTGGCGTCGGCGGACAGATTCCAATCGAACCAGGAGATATCGTTGTCCTGGCAATAGGCGTTGTTGTTGCCGCGCTGGGTACGGCCGAACTCATCGCCGCCGAGCAGCATCGGCGTGCCCTGCGAGGCCAACAGCGTCGCCAGCATGTTGCGCTTCTGGCGTTCGCGCAAAGCGATGATCTCGGGATTGTCGGTCGGCCCCTCGGCGCCGCAATTCCAGGAGTGGTTGTCCGACGAGCCGTCATTGTTGTGCTCGCCGTTGGCCTCGTTGTGCTTGTTGTTGTAGCTCGCCCAGTCGTTCAGCGTGAACCCGTCATGCGCGGTGATGAAGTTGACGCTGGCCCAGGTGCGGCGGCCCTCGCGGTTGAACACGTCGTGCGAGCCGAGCAGGCGCGGGGCCAGGCTGCCCGGTGCCGCCTCGCCGCGCCAGAAGTCGCGCACCGTGTTGCGGTACTTGTCGTTCCATTCCGCCCAACCCGGCGGGAAGCCGCCGACCTGGTAGCCGCCGGGGCCGCAATCCCAGGGCTCGGCGATCAGCTTGACGGTCGCGAGCAATGGGTCCTGGTTCATTGCCTTGAGGAAGCCGGACTGCTCGTCGAAGCCATAGACCTCGCGCGCCAGGATGGTGCCGAGGTCGAAGCGGAAGCCGTCGACATGCATGTGGCCGGCCCAGTAGCGCAGGCTGTCCATCACCAGCTGGATCACCCGCGGATGCGACAAGTTCACCGTGTTGCCGGTGCCGGTGTCGTTGATGTAGTAGCGCCGCTTGTCGGGCAGCAGGCGATAATAGCTCGCATTGTCGATGCCCTTCAACGACAGCGTCGGGCCGCGCTCATTGCCTTCGGCAGTGTGGTTGTAGACGACGTCGAGAATCACCTCGAGCCCGGCGCCATGCAGCCGCGCCACCATTTCCTTGAATTCGCGCAGGCTGTTCGGCACGTCGGCGGCGTAGCGCGGGTCCGGCGCGAAGAAGCCGATCGTGTTGTAGCCCCAGTAATTGGTGAGGTGCTTCTCCAGAAGATTGCTGTCGTTGACGAAGGAATGCACCGGCAATAGCTCGACCGAGGTGATGCCGAGCGCCTTCAGATAGTCGATCGCGGCATTCGAGCCGAAGCCCGCGTAGGTGCCGCGCAAGTGCTCGTCGATGTCGGGATGCTGTTTGGTAAAGCCCTTGACGTGGGTCTCGTAGACGACGGTCTCGTCCCAATGGGCTTCCTGCCGTTGCGGCTCCTGCGCCCAGTCGAAATGGGGATCGCACACCACGCATTTCGGCATGAACGGCGCGCTGTCGCGCTCGTCGAAAGTCAGGTCGTCGCCGCTCTCCATCTTGTAGCCGAACACCGCCGGATTCCAGGTCAGGTGGCCTGCATGGGCGCGGGCATAGGGATCGAGCAGCAGCTTGTTCGGATTGAAGCGGTGGCCGCCGTCCGGTTGGTAGGGGCCGTAGACGCGATAGCCGTAGAACGTGCCCGGCTGCACGCCGTTGATGAAGCCGTGGAACACCTGGTCGGTATATTCCGGCAGCTCGAAGCGATGCGTCTCGCGCTCGCCGTCGAACAGGCAGACCTCGACCTTGGTGGCATTGGCGGAGAACACCGCGAAATTGGTGCCGTGGCCGGCCCAATGGGCGCCGAGCGGATAGGGCAGCCCTTCCTCAATCACATAATCGGACATCGCGTCTCCCAAAGCCTAGGAACAGCCAAATCAACCAGCAACAAACGCCGCCGCGCGAAAAACGTTGCATGGGTGGTTCTAGCGGCAGTTGCTGATGGTCCGTGTGACGCTTCAAACGCGGCGCTGCTCTCTCCATCGCCATTCGCCGATGCGCAATTGCGCATCTGAGGGTGAACGAAGCGGATGTGTGACTCACAGAGCGCGCAACATATTCACCGTCGTCCCGGCGAAGGCCGGGACCCATTACCACGAATGCGGATTGTTGCGCGACGCTGGTGCCACAGCCTGCTTTCAACAACGTAGCCTTGTGGTTATGGGTCCCTGCTTTCGCAGGGACGACGGAGAGAGCGCGACGACAGCGAGACTATATCAGTCGCATGCCCTTGAAGCTGGTATGCCCGTTCTTGCCGACGATGATGTGATCATGCACGGCGATCCCGAGCGGTTTTGCGATGTCGACGATCGCTTTGGTCATCTGGATGTCGGCCTGCGACGGCGTCGGGTCGCCGGACGGGTGATTGTGCACCAGGATCAGGGCGGTCGCGGACAATTCCAGCGCGCGCTTGATCACCTCGCGGGGATAGACCGGGGTGTGATCCACGGTGCCGGTCTGCTGCACCTCGTCGGCGATCAACTGGTTACGCTTGTCGAGGAACAGCAGGCGGAACTGCTCCTTGTCGGCGAATGCCATGCCGGTGCGGCAATAGGCGATGACGTCGTTCCACGACGACAGCGCGATGTTGCGCCTGATCTCGCCCTTGGCGATGCGCCCGGCGGCGGCGGCGAGAAGCTTGAGCTGGTTGATCGAGGCATCCTTGACGCCGTCGACCTCGCGCAGCCGCGCTACCGGCGCATGCACCACCTCGGCGAAGGAGCCGAACTTCTTCAGGAGCGCCTTGGCCAACGGCTTGGTGTCGCGGCGCGGGATGGCGGCGAACAGCGCCATCTCCAGCAGCTCATAATCGGTCAGCGCCTCTGGCCCCGCCGCATAGAAGCGCTCGCGCAGCCGTTCGCGATGGCCGTGATAGTGCGGCGTCTCGTCGGTGTCGTCGTTGCTGGCATCGGGCTTGGCGGGCATCGGCCACAACCATGCCGTGCCTGCCGCGATTTGCAAGGGCCAAGCGTTGCGCTACGGCGAGCGCTTCAGGCCGGGGATCAGCGCCGCCAGCCGGTCCTTGATCTGGTGGCCGCGTATCATGCCTCCCGGCATCATGCCGGCCGGCGGCGGGCTCGGTGGCGGTCCAGGCGGCATACCCGGAGGTGGGCCACGGCGCGGCTGCATCGCGATCTCGGTGCGCCTGTCGACGCCGAGCGTCAGCGTCGCGACATAGCGGTCCTTCTCCTCCTTCACCGCGCAGAACGCGCGGCGATCCGGATCGGCGATCTCGACGACATGGTCGTTTGCGTTCAACGTGCTACGCGGCCGCGGGCGGCCCGTATAGTCCGGCGCATTGGCGTAGATGAATTCGTTCAGCGCATCCGGCAGGAAGGTTTGGCCGGTCAGCACGTTCCTGTCGTCGAGGAAGACCTTGAAATGGATATGCGTGGCGCGGCCTTCATACCAGCCGGGATAGATGGTGTTGAACGCGACCCACCCCGCAGCGTCGGTCGTCTGCGTGCCGCGCAGGAAGCTCTTGCTGGTCTCGTCGATATTGTGCGCGTCGCCCTGGCCCGGAAATGCCGAATAGAGGCCCTGCGCGTCGCAATGCCAGATGTCGACGCGCGCGGCTGTGACCGGCGTGCACACGCCGGCCTCGATCACGCGCAGCCGCAAGGTCAGCGGAATCCCGGCCTTGCCGTCGGTGACGTCGGAGCGCACTAGCTTTGGATCGGCATAGAACGGCCCTTCCTCCGCCTGCGGCATCAGGATGCAGGCTTCCGCGCTGTCGACCGGCCGGCTCTCGGATGCGGCGGCGGCTTGCCGTGCCGGCAGCAGGCCTGCTGCGGTTGCCGAGATCAGGCCGAGAAAGCCGCGGCGCGTGGACTTGTCCAATCATCACTCCTGTCGTTGGCGCGGGAGGCTTCCCATTTCCCACTCAGCGTGGCGACATCAGGACGGTTTGGTTTCTCGATGTGGGCGCGCCTGCGACGGTTTGCCACGATGCGGCGGGCGAACTACGTTTGGCCGCAACATTTCGAAATCGAAAAAAAGGGGAGGGCGGCGTGACATCGTTCAAGGTGATCCGCGCACGCGCCGAGAAGCGCAAGGGCGGGCCGAAAGCGTTGGAGAAATTGCTGCGGCCGCCGGCAGGCGCCAAGACGCTGGCCAAGCTCGGCGACGACCGCGTGCTGGCCGAGATGACCAAGCGCGTGTTCTGCGCCGGTTTTGCCTGGAGCGTGATCGACGCCAAATGGGAGGGCTTCGAGGCGGCGTTCCTCGGCTTTGCGCCCGCCAAGCTCGCCTTCAAATCAGATGAATTCTGGGAGAAGCTGACCAGCGACACCAGGATCGTGCGCAACGGCGCCAAGATCATGTCGGTGCGCGACAATGGCCGCTTCGTGCAGGAGATCGCGCGCGAGCACGGTAGCTTCGGCAAATTCCTTGGCGCCTGGCCGTCATCGGATGAGGTCGGATTGCTGGACCTGCTGGCCAAGCGCGGCAGCCGGCTCGGCGGCAACACCGGGCAGATGCTGCTGCGCTTTCTCGGCTGGGACGGCTTCGTCACCTCGCGCGATGTCGTCGCCTGCCTGCGCGATGCCGGGCTCGATATCGCCGAAGAGGTCAAGTCGAAGCGCGACCTCGCCAAGGTGCAGGGGCAGTTCAACGCCTGGGCCGAGGAGACCGGGCTGTCCTATCTGCATCTGTCGCGGATCTGCGCGATGTCGATTGGCGACAACCACACGCCCGAGGAGATCGTCGCCCGCACGCGGAGCGACTATTGATTGATCGCGATCGGATTACACCTGCACCCACGGCTTCTCGCCGTGGCGCTCGGACAGCGTGAAGATCTCGACGCCGTCGGCGGTGACGCCGACCGAGTGCTCGAACTGCGCCGACAGCGAGCGGTCGCGGGTCACCGCGGTCCAGCCGTCGGACAGGATCTTCACGTGCGGCTTGCCGAGATTGATCATCGGCTCGATGGTGAAGAACATGCCGGGCTTCAGCGGCGCGCCTTCGCCGGGGCGGCCGATATGGATGATGTTCGGCTCGTCATGGAACAGGCGGCCGAGGCCGTGACCGCAGAAGTCGCGCACCACGCTCATGCCCTGCGGCTCGACGAAGCTCTGGATGGCATGGCCGATGTCGCCGGTGGTGGCGCCGGGCTTCACTGCGGCAATGCCGCGCATCATCGCCTCATAGGTCACCTCGATCAGCCGCTCCGCCTTCCGCGCGATGGCGCCGATCGCATACATGCGGCTGGAATCGCCGTACCAGCCGTCGACGATGAAGGTGACGTCGACATTGACGATGTCGCCTTCCTTCAGCGGACGGTCGCCCGGCATGCCGTGGCAGACCACGTGATTGATCGAGGTGCAGGTCGAGTAGCGATAGCCGCGATACATCAGCGTCGCCGGATAGGCGCCGTGGTCGAACGCGAACTTGCGCACGAAGTCGTCGATGTCAGAGGTCGGGACGCCCGGCTTGACGATGTCGGTGAGCGCATCGAGGCACTTCGACACCAGCGCGCCGGCCTTGCGCATGCCGGCAAAGCCGCTCGGCCCGTGCAGCTTGATCTGGCCGGTCTTGCGAAGCGAGGTGTCAGTGGCGTCGATATAGCTCATGGGCGGGATGTTTCTGCGGGCAAGGGGCTGATTTCAGGCCCTAATTTAATGATCGGCGCGCCCGGCGCAAGCCAAGCTTGAGCATGGGGACAATGTCCACACGGATTGATTTCAGGGCGCATTTCGGAACAGCGGCGGCAAGACCGCGCAAAACCGGGCTCAAAAAAGCTAATTCGAGACCTCGACCACGCTCTCGACCGGCAGCGCGCCGCCGCGGATGCGGAGTTCCCGCACCGGGTAGGGGACCTTGATGCCGTCCTGCTTGAAGGCGTCCCACAGCGACAGCATGACGTCGCTCTTCACATTGTCCATGCCGTCGGGATCGGCGATCCAGAACGTCAGGGAGAACTTCATCCCGGCCTCGGCGAACTCGGTCAGGATGCAGTTCGGCGTCCGGCCCTTGGTGGCGCGCGGATGGGCCGCTGCGGTTTCGATCCCGAGCTTGCAGACCTGCCGCGGATTGGCATCGTAATTGGTAGCGAAGGCGATCTTCACCAGCGTGTTCTTGTCGGTGTAGGTCCAGTTGGTGACCCTCTGCGTCACCAGATCCTCGTTCGGGATCAGGAACTCGCGGCCGTCGCCGGCGGCGACCGAGATGTAGCGGGTCTTCATCGCGCTGATGCGGCCCGAATTGTCGCCGATCGTGACGAGGTCGCCGGGCTTCACGGATTTGTCGACCAGCAGGATCAGGCCGCTGATGAAGTTGGCGACGATCTTCTGTAGACCGAGACCGATGCCGACGCCGGCCGCGCCGGTGAACACCGCGAGCGCGGACAGGTTGATGCCCACCGCGCCGAGCGCGATCACGATCGCCAGCACCATCAGCCCGATGCGGATGATCTTGACCAGCAGCACCTGGATCGACGGCGTCAGATCGGTGGCGCGGTTGATCCGGCTCTCGGCGAAATTGCCGGCGAGGTTGGTCAGCCACAGCGCCACGATCAAGAGCGCGCCGGCCTTGAGCAGCAGCAGCGGGGTCAGGCGGAGGCCGCCGACCACGACTGCGTAGGAATCCAGCATGTCGGCCGCCCAATCGAGCTGGCCGATGATGCTGAGCGCCGCCACCACCCAGGCCGCGATCGACACTGTCTTCACGATGAAGGCGTTGTCGATCACCGAGGTGACGAGCCGGATCACCAGCCAGGCCAGCGCCAGCTTGGCGGAGACCGCGATCAGATAGCTGCGGCTCGGCCAGGTCGCGTGCCACATCACGATGCGCGAGATCACCATCAGCACCGCGAAAACCGCGGTGGAGGCGCTCGCCACCACCACGCGGACGAAATGCCGGAGCGGCAGCGGCCAGCGCATCGCCAGCGACGCCATGTTGACCCGCGCATGGATAGCGGTATCGGCGGCGTAGGCGAGGCCCGCGGCGGCGAGGATGATGCCGAATTGCAGGTAGAACCAGGGCGAGGCGACCTCGGCGCCGACCGAGCGCGCTGCCAATTGGATCGATTCCAGGACGTCCTTCCAGCTCATGTCCATTGGCAAAGTCTCAACTCGAGGCGCGGGTCAGGCAAATGTGATTCGAATGCACGCTGAGAATTCCACAACAGCGCTCACGCGACCATCGATACACCACAGTGTCGGGGCGACCTAGGGCAGGCAAAGCCGGGCGGATTGCCGCTGAGGGCAGAAATCGGTTGGCGTCCCAGTGTGGCGACGATAAGGATGCAATTGCAAGTATTTGAGACCCCCCAAGTCGTTGAGACCTCCAAAGACGCATGGCATCCCTCGACTCCGTCAGTATAGCGATCCTGCTCGGTGCAGTGCTGGTGATGGCCGGCATCCTGTCCAGCCTGCTGGCGTTGCGGTTCGGCGCCCCCTTGCTGCTGGTGTTCTTGCTGGTCGGCATGCTGGCGGGCGACGCCGGGCCCGGCCACCTCCAGTTTGACGACGTCCGCACCACCTATCTGGTCGGCTCGGTGGCGTTGGCGCTGATCCTGTTCGACGGCGGATTGAAGACGCGGTTTGCCAGCATCCGCACCGTGCTGGCGCCCTCGATGATGCTGGCGACCGCCGGCGTGCTGCTGACCGCGCTGATCACGGCGCCGGTCGCCCGCTACGTGCTCGACCTCAACTGGACCGAGTCGCTTTTGGTCGGCGCCGTGGTGGCCTCGACCGATGCTGCGGCGGTGTTCCTGCTGGTGCACACCCAGGGCCTGCGCCTGCGCCCGCGCGTCGGCGCCACGCTGGAGGCGGAATCCGGTACCAACGATCCGTTCGCGATCTTCCTCACCTTGATGCTGGTCGAGTTCATCTCGATCGGCCAGAGCTCGGCCTCGCATATCGCACTGGAGTTCATCCAGGAGGCGGTGCTGGGCGCCATCATCGGGGTGATCGGCGGCCGGCTGGTGGTGATCGCGCTGAATCACGTGGCGCTGCCGCAGGGCCTGCATGCGCCGTTCGTCACCACAGCTGCGCTGGTGATCTTCGGCGGCTCGCAGATCGTGCACGCCTCGGGATTCCTCGCGGTCTATCTCGCCGGTATCATCATCGGCAACCGGCCGACCCGTGCGCATAATTCGGTGGTGACATTCCTCGACGCCGCGACCTGGCTGGCGCAGATCGTGATGTTCGTGCTGCTCGGCCTCCTGGTCTCGCCGCATCGGCTGCTCTCCAGCGCCGGCGGCGCGGTGATAGTGGCATTCGCGCTGATGCTGGTGGCGCGGCCGCTGGCGGTGCTGATCTGCCTCGCGCCGTTCAAGTTCAACTGGCGGGAGAAGGTCTTCATCGCCTGGACCGGCTTGCGCGGCGCGGTCGCGATCTTCCTCGCCTCGATCCCGATGCTGGTCGGCCTGTCGAAGGCCTATCTCTATTTCGACGTCGCCTTCGTCGTCGTCATCATTTCGCTGCTGTTGCAGGGCTGGACGCTGGCACCGGCGGCGCGGAAGCTGCATGTCGCGCTGCCGCGCGCCGAACGTGGCCCGCGCCGCGTCGAGCTCGATCTGCCCGGCCAGTTGGAGCAGCAGCTGGTCGGCTATCCAGTGCGGCCGAAGAGCCTGTATTTCCGCCGCGGTCTGATCCCGTCCTGGTCGAAGCCGACGCTGGTGATCCGCGACGAGCGGATCCTGACGCCGACCGAAGCCGATCCGGTCGCGCCCGGCGATTACATCTATCTGCTGGCGCCGCCGGAGCGCGCCGAAGCACTCGATCGCTTCTTCGTCGACATGGCGCCGTCGAGTGCGCCCGACCCGCATCTGCTGGGCGACTTCATGGTCTCGGCCGAGCATACGCTGGGCGAGCTCGCGGAGATCTACGGCGTCAAGGTCAACGAGGACAAGGCCAAGCTGACGCTGGCTGACTATTTCGACATCAATCTCGACCGCGCGCCGAAGGAAGGCGCCGAGCTTGCGCTCGACGAGATCGTGCTGGTGGCGCGCAGCATCAGCGGCGGCCGCGTCAATGTCGTCGGCCTGCGCCTGCCCGAGGAAGAGGAGGAGGTCGCGCCGCAGACGCGGATGCAGACCGTGCGGCGCAAGCTCGCCGATATCTGGGCGTCGGTGGCGGGGGTCTGAGCCGCGGCCTCACTGCTTGCGCAGGAAGCTCGAATCCGGGGCGAACTTCTTGATCATGTCGGACAGGCCGTCGTCGGCGGGCGGGCCTTTCGCAGCGTCTGGCTTGGACTCGTCCTTGATCTTCTGGCCGGAAATCTCGGCCAGCGCCGCAAGCAGCGTCTCGTCGAGATTATCGGCGGCGCTCTTTGCAGGTGATGTCTTCGCAGGCGGCGTCGGCGACGCTGGGTTCGGTTGGCTGGGCGCGACGGTGCGGATCTCGGGCTCGGGCTTCGCCTCCGGCGGTGCCGGCTCCGGCATCGACGGAGGCTTGGATGCGTCCGCCCGCCGGGCAGCGGCTTCGCTGACAGCGGCGATCAGCGATGCTTCGAGGTCAGCGGGAGTTTCAGGCGGCGGTGCGGCCGGTATCGGCGGTGGCACAGCGGACACTGGCGGCGGTGCCACGTCCGGCCTCACATCGCGGGCTGCGCGGCCGAACAGCGGTTCGCGCTGGCTCGCCGTCGACGGACGGCTGTCGGTGGTCTTGCCGGGCTCCTTGTTGGATTCCTTGTTAGGTTCTTTGGCAGTCTTGAACAGACCCGCGCGTTCGGCGGCGATCCTGGCGGAAGCCTCCTCGACCGCACCGAGCAGGGACGCTTCCAGCGCATCGGTGGGATTGGTCGGTGACGTCGCTGGCTTGGCGGCAGGGGCGGCCACCTGCTTTGGCTCGGGCCGGGGCGGCAGTGGCGGCGGCCGCGATGCCTCGACGGGCGCGGGCGGCGGGACTGGCTGGCCGTCCCGGGCGCGCGCGATGATGCCGTCGACGATCGCCCCGAGGCGGCCCTTGTCGGGGGCGGCGAGGTAGCTGGCGGCCAGCTCGTCGACATATTGCGGGCCGTAATCGGCGAGCACCTTGGCGAGCTGGGCAAGATCGGGGTCGCTCTCGACCAGCCGGCGCCAGGTCTGCCGGTCGTAGGGCGCGTCGTCCCTGTTGTCGGGCCAGGCCACCCGGCGCGGCTGGCGCTGCGGCCCGGTGTCCTGGCCGGTGACGGGGTCGAGGGTGGGCGGCTGCAGCCCGGCGCTGAGGCGGGGCGGTGTAAATCCTGTGGCGCTCGCCGGCACCGGGTCGTCGGCCCCGCGTCGGCGCCGCTCGGCGACCTGCAGCGAGATCAGGCCAATGCCCATCAGCAGGAAGCCGAGCGCAGCCCACGAAATCGTGGCGCACATGAGCCCGCCGATCAGCAGCAATACCCAGCCAGTCAGTCGCACGATGCACCTTTCCCCATGCCCGATCGGGATGTCCCGACGCGGGCCTAGCAGACAAGATGGGCTATCTTATGCCGACTTTCGGAAAAACGGCCAGCTGAGCGTTTCGAGCGGAGTGGGCACCTAGAGCCTTTCCCGTTCCGATAGAATCGGAACGGGGCTCTAGACTCTTGTTGTGACGCGTTTTCTTTACGCGAACCGGTATCCACTTCGCTCGAAAACGCTCTAGGCGCCCGACGTCAACACCTTGACACCGCCGAACGCGGTCACCTGGCCCCGGCGCAGCATCACGATCTGGGTGGCGAGCTGGCGCAGCTCGGCGGCGTCGTGGCTGACATAGACCATGGGCACGCCGGCCTCGTCGCGCAGCCGGACCAGATAGGGCAGGATCTCGAGCTTGCGGCTTTCGTCGAGCGCGCCCAGCGGCTCGTCCAGCAGCAACAGCCGCGGCTTGGACAGCAGCGCCCGGCCGAGCGCGACGCGCTGGCGCTCGCCGCCGGAGAGCTTGCCGGGACGGCGGTCGAGCAGGGCGCCGATGTCGAGCAGGTCGACGACGCGCTTGTGTTGCGCGCCATCCTCGGCGAGGCGGTTCATGCGGCGGCCATAGTCGAGGTTCTGGCGGATATCGAGATGCGGAAACAGCCGCGCGTCCTGGAACACGTAGCCGATGCGGCGGCGCCAGGTCGGGACGTGGATGCCGGCCGCGGTATCGTCGACGGTCTCGCCGTCGATCACGATGGTGCCGCGATCGGGACGCACCAGTCCCGCGATGGTGTTGATCAGCGAGGTCTTGCCGGAGCCCGACGCGCCGAACAGGCCGGTGACGCGGCCCTCGCTGGTGAACGATGCCGCGAGCGAGAATTCTCCGAGCTGCTTTTGGATGTCGACGCGCAGCATTGCTATTGCCCGTGCAGGCGCGCGGTGGCGCGGCGCGCGAATACTTCGGCAGCAATCAGTGCGCCGACCGCGAGCACCACCGAGATGATCACCAGCCGCGCCGCGGCGCTGTCGCCGTCGGGCGTCTGGATCAGCGAATAGATCGCCGACGAAATGGTCTGGGTTTCGCCGGGGATATTGGAGACGAAGGTGATGGTCGCGCCGAACTCACCGATCGCCTTGGCGAAGCCGAGCACCATGCCGGCCAGCACGCCGGGCAGCGCGAGCGGCAAGGTCACCGTCGCGAACACCCGCCAGGGCGCAGCGCCGAGCGTCTCGGCCGCCTGCTCGAGGCGGCGGTCAACAGCCTCGATCGAGAGCCGGATCGGCCGCACCAGCAGCGGAAACGACATCACGCCGCAGGCGAGCGCAGCACCGGTCCAGCGGAACGCGAACACGATGCCGAGATGATCGGCGAGCCAGCCGCCGACCAGCCCGCGCTTGCCGAAGGTCAAGAGCAGCAGATAGCCGGTGACGACCGGCGGCAGCACCAGCGGCAGATGCACCGCCGCATCCAGCAGCGATTTGCCCCAGAAATCACGCCGCGCCAGCAGCCAGGCGAGCGCGATCCCGAACGGGGTCGCCACCAGCGTTGCGATGACGGCGACCCGCAGCGACAGCAGGATCGCCGTCCATTCGGTCGGCGAGATCTCGAACATCAGGTCGTCGGGCTGACCAGGAACTTGAAGCCGTACTTCTCGAGGATCGTCTTCGCCGCGGACGAGCGCAGGAAGGCGAGATACTCGGTGGTCTCGGGCTTCGCGGTCGTGGTCGCCGCGACCGGATAGATGATTGCGGGATGGGTATCGGCCGGGAAGGTGCCGACGATCTTGACGCCGGGCTCGACCTTGGCGTCGGTCGAATAGACGATGCCGAGCACGGCCTCACCGCGCGCCACCAGCGTCAGCGCCGCGCGTACGCTCTCGGCCATCGCGAATTTCGGCTCCGCGGCCTGCCAGGCGCCGAGCTTCTCGAGCGCGGCCTTGGCGTATTTGCCGACCGGCACCGCCTTGACGTCGCCGGTTGCGATCTTGCCGTCGCCGGCGAGCTTGGCGAGATCGAAGCCAGGTCCGATATTGACGTTGTCGATCTTGGAATCCTTCGGTGCGATCAGCACGATCGAGTTGCCGAGCAGGTTGACCCGGGTCGGCTCGTTGATGTTCTTCTGCTTGATCGCATAGTCCATCCAGTCGGTGTCGGCGGAGACGAACACGTCGGCCGGCGCGCCCTGCTCGATCTGCTTGGCGAGCGCCGAGCTCGCGGCGTAGCTGGCGTTGATCTTGACGCCGGTCTTGGCGGTATAGGCCGCATCGATCTCGTCGAGCGCGTTCTTCATCGAGGCGGCGGCAAAGACGGTGAGCGTCTTGTCCTCGGCTCGCGCGGGCGAATGGATCGCGCCGAACAGGATGACGAAGGCGGTGAATAGTCCGGCAAGCCTTGAAATCGAAAGTCGTGACATGGAAAGCGCTCCGTGCGAGCTCGCGCGCGAACGGCACGCGCAAATCAGGCGTTGGGTGAGGTCTGGGCGCGACGGACGGAAGCGCTGTTCCGCTGGTCCCCGAAGGACTTACGGTCCTCGGGGATATCGCACTGCAAACATAGCAGGCTGGGACTTACGGTAAAGGCGACCGTTTGTCTAACGCATGATCCGGAAAGGTGCGAAGCGGCTTTCCGAAAAGATCATGCGCAACAAGGAGCTAAAGCGCGATGACGATTCAATCTCATCGCGCTTTAGCGGGGCTATTGGTCCGACGGCTGGATCGCGATGGACAGCGAATTGTCCTTTGAGCCGCTGACCTGCAGCACGAAGGGACTGGCGGCCAGGTCGTACTTCATGGTCTTGCGGATTCCGTCGCAATCAGTGGCGCCACTGAAGGCCTTCGGCTTCAGGAAATGCCCGTCCTGCACCAGGTCGACCCAGGCCCCGGCCGAGAGGCTGACGGTATAAAGGCCGGCCTTCGGCGCGGCCTTGAAGCTGGTGAAGCCGGCGAAGGTGCCGTCCTTTGGCGCGCGCTCCGGCGGCGAGGGCAGCTTGGCATCAGCGGGCGTCACCAGCGCCAGCGTGATGGCGGTCGACGGCAATGCGGTCTGCTCGCTGCCCGAGGCAAGCTTGGCGCGATCGGGCGCGGTGAGCGCGGCGCGGGCACGGTCGATCGACCATTTGAACTTGTCGCAGCCGCTCGGCTCCTCCGCGGCGAAAGCGGGAACTGAGACGAGCAGGAGCGATGCGGCGAGGAGCGATTTGCGCATGTCTGGTCCAATGCCAATTGTGACGGAAGAAATAGATCAGTGGCCCCGATCCATCGCTCGAGCGCGCTTACGGCACGCCGACATCAGATCATAACGCAGTTCGCGCCGGCCGGCATAGCCGCCTGACGAAGATGTTATTGTTTGGCGTCGGCTGCGTTGAGCACCGTCTTGCAGGCCGCCGGCATCTGCGCCAGCGTCATCGGCGGGCGCGGTTTCGGCGGCTTTGGTGGCGGCTTCGGATGCAGCACCGAATCCTTGAACCAGAACGCCAGATCGGACGGCTTGCAGCCTTCGCCCTCCGCTTGCTGCTTCTGTCCCTCGCATGCGGGGCTGCCGGACGGACAGCGCATGCGGATGTGGAAGTGGTAGTCGTGGCCCCACCACGGCCGGATCTTCGACAGCCAGCTACGATCGCCCTTGGCCTCGCGGCACAGCGCCTTCTTGATCGCCGGGTTGACGAAGATGCGCTGCACCGCCGGCTCCCGCGCGGCGTCGCGAAGAACCAGCACATGCCCCGGCGTGAAGACGCGCGGATCGACATCGAGCCGGTCGTCGCGCACCATCATCACCGCCGACATCTCCTCGCGGTCCTCGCGCGACAATTTGCGGTCCGGCATCGGCGTCAGCCAGATATCGGCGTCGAGCCCGATCTGGTGGCTGGCGTGACCCGACAGCGCGGGGCCGCCGCGCGGCTGGCCGATATCGCCGACCAGGATGCCGGGCCAGCCGGCGTCCTTGTGCGCGTCGGCCGCGAGCCGCTTCAGCAGCGCGATCATGTTGGGGTGACCCCAATAGCGGTTGCGTGACAGGCGCATCACCTGCCAGGTGGCGCCGTCGAACGGCATCTGCGCGGCGCCGGCGAGGCAGCCCTTGGTGTAGCCGCCGATCGATTGCGTCGGCATCGCCGCCGGCAGCACCTTGCGCGCGAACAGCTGCTTCGCCCCGATCTTTGGATCATTGGGGTTGGCGAGCGGCGGCAACGGCTGCGGATTGAGCGAGCCCTTGTCCTGCGCCCGCGCGGAGATGGTGCAGGCGACGAGGGCGGAGATCAGGAGCGGGATCAGACGCAGGCGGGGTGTCATTCGGATCACTCTGTCTGCGCAAGGCTAACATGGATTCGAGCCATGCAAGCCGCGCTTTCATCCCAATTGCTTGATCGCCCACAGCGCGGATTAAGATTACCCGCGGCTTCCCGGTCCACATGTGAGCCACGCCACTTTACAAGCGCACGTTGCGGGCGACATCATGCGTACAATAATTTCAGGGTAGGCGGTATTATGACAAGCGTATGTTGCGTACGGCTGGCGTTTGCCGCCGCGATTGCCGCGTCGACACTGGCACTGACTCCCGCGCGCGCCGATGTCGTCGTTCACATCGATAAATCATCCCAGCGCATGGCGGTCAGCGTCGACGGCGCGACGCGCTACAACTGGCCGGTGTCGACCGGGCGCCGCGGCTACGGCACGCCGAACGGTGTGTTCCGTCCGCAGATGCTGGCGCGCCGCTGGTACTCGAAGAAGTACTACAACTCGCCGATGCCGTATTCGATCTTCTTCCATGGCGGCTTTGCCATCCATGGCACCTATGAGCTCACCCGTCTCGGCGGTCCGGCCTCGCATGGTTGCGTGCGCCTGAATCCCTCGCACGCGGCGGTGCTCTATGGCCTGGTCGAGCGCAACGGCCGCGGTGGCACCCGGATCGAGATCACCAACTAGGATCCGTGGTAACTCTCCAACCTTCGCGATAACCATCTTCGGGATTTGCAATGCCAACTGGTGCCGGTTCGGTTCGAGTGAGGGAAGCTTCCCAATCAGACCACGACTTTCTTTTTGCGCTCTCCCCTCGCCTCTCAGGCGTGCCTGGTCCCGCCTGGCATACCCTGGCTGCGATGGAGCAGTTTCAACGCCGTTTCATGGCCGCCACGTTGCTTCCTGCCGCCGAAAACTCCCGGACGCTCATTGCGGTGTCGGAAAATGACGTGCGGTTGGGCTACGTCCACATGCAGCCGGGAACGGACGGAGTAACGGACGAAGCATGTGGCTATGTCGCGATCCTTGCTCTGACTGAGCAGGCAGAGGGCCAAGGCATCGCCAAATTACTGATGCGCCATGCCGAAGATTGGGCGCGCGAGATGAAATACCGGTTTCTGAGCCTGGATGTGTTCGCTGACAATCGACGCGCTCTTGAATTCTATGACCGCGCTGGCTTTCGTCCGGAGTCGGTACGCATGGTCAAACCGCTTTAGCGCGGCATCGGAAACTCCGTCCCGTTGCCCGCGCCGCCTTAACCCAGCGATAACCCTGTCACACTCTGGCAAACATTCATGCGCTTCGGCGCATTCATTGTGCAGTCTCGCGCCGGTTTACGCTTCCTTCACCACGCCTCGCACGTCCACGCTGCAAATTGGCGCTGCATGCCGCCTGCACACTCGGCGCAAGGCGGGCCTGGCGCGGATTCGCCTGCAAAGCAGGCATGCCGCGGCTTCTCATCCAGCGCACCTCTTCGCCGAGAGATACCAATTTTTCAGAGACTTATCGCAGATATATCGCCGTACTGGAATGCGCGTGGGGCGTGCGATGCCGATGATGCGGCCAAAGAAGATCAAGAAACCAAAGCAGGCCAGCCTGCCGGGCCGCCGGCCCAAGCCGATGCCGAGACTGTCGGGCAGTTCGCGCCGCTCCGCTGTCGAGATTGGTGAGTTGGTGCGCCAGCGCGCGCAGGCCGAGGCCGCGATCGCCGACGCGCGCAAGTCCAATGCGCGGTTGCGCGAGGCGGTCGACATCCTTCCGCAGGGCATCGTGTTCCTGGACTCCGAAGGCCGCTATCTGCTCTGGAACAAGAAATACTCCGAAATCTACAAGCGCAGCTCCGACCTGTTCGAGCACGGTGCGCGCCTCGAGGACACGATCCGCGTCGGCGTCGCGCGCGGCGACTATCCCGAGGCGATCGGGCGCGAGGAAGAGTGGATCGCCGAGCGGCTCCAGAGGATGTACCAGCCGGGCGAGCGGCACGAGCAGGTGCTGGCCGATGGCCGCGTGGTGCTGATCGAGGAGCGGCTGACCTCGGATGGCGGCATCGTCGGCCTGCGCGTCGACATCACCGAGCTGAAGCAGCGCGAGGCCTCGTTCCGTCTGCTGTTCGACGGCAATCCGGTGCCGATGATCCTGTGCGCGCTCGATGGCGAACGGATCCTCGCGGTCAACGACGCCGCGATCGCGCATTACGGCTATGTCCGTGCCGAATTCGAGAAGATGACGATCAAGAGCCTGCAGGCGTTCGATGCCGAGCTGCCCTGGGCCGCCGGCCGCAGCAGCGACGAGCAGGCGGCGCGGACTTGGAAGCATGTGCGCGCCGACGGCACGTTGATCGATCTTGCGATCTATTCGCGCCAGCTGATGCATGGCGACCAGCCGGCGATGCTGCTGGCGCTGATGGACATCACCGAGCGCAAGCGCGCCGAGGCGCGGCTCGCCTTCATGGCCCAGCACGACAGCCTGACCGGCCTGCCGAACCGCAATCTGCTGCGCCAGCAGATGGAGGACATGCTGCAGCACACCCGACGCTCGACCGACAAGGTCGCGGTGCTGATGCTCGGTCTCGACAATTTCAAGGCGGTCAACGACACGCTTGGCCATGGCATCGGCGACAAGCTGCTGCGCGCCGTCGCCAAGCGGCTGCGCTCGACGCTGCGCGAGGAAGACGCGTTGGCCCGCCTCAACTCCGACGAGTTCACTATCGTGCAGGGCGGCGTGATGCGGCCCGAGGACGCCGTGCTGCTGGCGCGCCGGATCCTTGATGCGATCGGCGAGCCATACCTGCTCGAGGGGCATTCGGTGGTGATCGGCGCCAGCATCGGGATCGCGATGTCGCCCGGCGACGGCGAGGATTCCGAGAAGCTGTTGAAGAGCGCCGACATGGCGCTGTCGCGCGCCAAGAGCGAATTCCGCGGCACCTTCTCATTCTTCGAGGCGGAGATGGATGCGCGGGCGCAAAGCCGCCGCAAGACCGAGATCGATCTGCGCGATGCGATCCAGAACGAAGATTTGCGGCCCTATTACCAGCCGCTGGTCGATCTTGCGAGCGGGCGCATCACCGGCTTCGAGGCGCTGGTGCGCTGGCCGCATCCGGAGCGCGGCATGATCTCGCCGGGCGAGTTCATTCCGGTGGCCGAGGAGACCGGCCTGATCAATCCGCTGGGTTCGCTGATGTTGCATCGTGCCTGCATGGACGCGGCGCAATGGCCTGATGACGTGCGCGTCGCGGTCAATTTGTCGCCGTTGCAATTCCGTACCGGTAATCTGCTGGCGCTGGTCACCGACGCGCTGCGGCGATCCGGCCTGCCGGCGCGACGGCTCGAGCTCGAGATCACCGAGACGCTGCTGCTGGAGAAGAGCAGCCAGGTGCTGGCGACGCTGCATGCGCTGCGCGCGCTCGGGGTGCGGATGTCGATGGACGATTTCGGCACCGGCTATTCGAGCCTTAGCTATCTGCGCAGCTTCCCGTTCGACAAGATCAAGATCGACCAGTCCTTCGTGCGCGACCTCGGCGCCAACCCGGACGCGCAGGCGATCGTGCGCTCGATCGTCAGCCTCGGCGTCGGGCTCGGCGTCACCATCACCGCCGAGGGCGTCGAGACCGAGGCGGAGCTGAGCTGTCTGCGCGCCGAAGGCTGCCACGAGGGCCAGGGCTTTCTGTTCAGCCGCGCCCGGCCCAACGCCGAGGTCATCAGTTTGCTGAAGGCGCAGCGCGTCGCCACTGCGCTGGTGGCGTAGGGCACCTACGGCGCGCCGTGACCGTAGGGTGGGCAAAGCGCCAGCGTGCCCACCACCACGAGCAGTATGCTTGACGGTGGGCACGTCGCGGCGCGCCTTTGCCCACCCTGCGAAGGCTACGACGCCTTCTTGTTCAGATGATACGTCAGCGCCAACCCGACGCAGTGACGCAGCGCAGGCTCCGGCAGCTTGCCGGCGACATCGAGCAGGATCGCGCGGTTGCCGCTGTAGCTGAGCTCGGGATAGAGCTCGCGAAACGTCTCGACCAGATTGGTCTGGCAGTGGAAGTAGACCGCGACCTGGTCGGAGGCCGGTTTCACCTGATCGATCCGGATCGTGCTGCCGCTGCCGGTCTCCGGCGTCAGATAGCTCGGCTGGCCCCATTTCAGCGTCTCTTCCAGCGCGCCGACGCCCTTGGTTGCCTTCGCGGTCTCGAAAATCAGCCGCCGCAGCGCCAGCAGTCTCGATTTGACCGGGGCAGGGTAGGCGTCGAACAGCGCATCGGTCGATTTGGTCGGCGGTCGCCGTGTCGCCTTGCTGGTCGATCTTGCCGGCTTGCGCATGGAAGCTCCGCGAGAGGACTGTCGCACCTGTCTACCACAGCGCCTTGAAGGTCATATAGAGCGCCATCAGCGAGACGAAGAAGATCATCGCGCTGCGCAGCGTCGCGCGGTCGATGCGGTTGGCGGCGCGGGCGCCGAGATCGGTGCCGGCGAGCAGGCCGGCGATCACGCCTGCGAGCACCGGCCAGGATGCGAGCGAGCCTTCGCTCCAATAGATCCAGGCCGACGGGATCGTGGTCGGGATCAGCGACATCACGAGGCTCGCCATCTGCGCCTGATGCTGCGGCACGCCGAGCACCGCGCTCAAGCCCACCACGGTTGCCAGCCCGCCGCCGATGCCGAGAAAGCCCGACGACAGCCCCGCCAGCAGCCCAACGACGAGCAGCGCCGGCGAGGATATGTCGCGCGCAGCGCCATCGGTCTCATCGTCTTTCTCGTCGCGCCCGCCGCGCAGGATCAGCATCGCGTCGAGCGCGACGAGATAGGCCACATAGGTCCAGCGCAAGGCGGGCTCGGCGACATGATTTGCAGCGAGTGCGCCGGCCGCGCCGCCGCCGACGAAGCCGACAGTCAGCAGCGCGATCCAGCGCAGCGGCGCGCGGTTGCCGCCTTGCCAATAGCGCCGGATCCCGGTGAGGCTGGTCGGCGGCACCTGCGCGACCAGCGAGATGCCCTGCGCGACATGCTGGCCGGCGCCGAGCAACAGCACCGAGAACACGACCAGTCCGCCGCCGGGGCTGACGCCGAGCAGGCCTGCGGTCAGACCGCCGGCAAGGCCGGTGACGATGCCGAGGAGGAGGTCGTGGATCATCACCGCATCCGCCCGTCAGCGTTTGGCGGCAAGGCCGGCGAGGAAGATGTCGAAGGCGTGCATGGCCTCCGCGGTCGAGACGGTCTCGCCCCACAGCCGTTGCAGCACGATGCCCTGGAACATCGCGACCATCGCCCGCGCTGCGCCGCGCGGCTGCACGCCGTAGTCGATCGCGCCGTTCTTTTGGCCGCGTCGCAGCAGGTCCACGATCAAGGCGATCGGCTGGCGGATGCCGCTCGCCACCTGGTCGCGGACCACGTCGTCGCGCAACGCCTCCGCCCAGAGCTGCAAGGCGACGCGGCGGGCGCGCAGGCCTTCCTCCTTCTGCAGGTCGCCGAGAAAGGCGCGGGCGATCGACCGCAGGCTCTGCAACACGTCGTCCGATGGGTCCTGCACCGCGAGCAGCGCGCTGTCGCGGCCATGGCGGCTTTCGCCGATCGCCTGGATCAGCTCCTCCTTGCCGGCGAAATGCCCGTAGATGCAGCCGGCGCTGAGCCCGGACTGCTTGATCACGTCCTGGATCGTGGTCTGGTGAAATCCCTGGCGCGCAAAGCAGATCTCCGCGGCCTGCAGGATCTCCTCGCGTCGGATCGCGAGCGTTTCGGGCTTCACCTTCGGCATGGTCGGTCCCTGGTCGTCGCCCGGCAGAGGGGCGGCTTGACGTTCATCTGTCGTCATTATAAAGAACGAATATTCGTTTTGTAAAGAGGGGCGACCGGCATGATCGGTTTTGCAAAGCTGCTGTGGCATCCGGGCGCGGGCGAGATCGCCAATATCGAGCTGCCGTCGATCGGCGCGCGGATTGCGTTCCTGTTTGCGTCGTTCGCGATCGTGCTGCTGTTCGAGGCCGCGTTTCCGCTGTTCAGCTACGCGCGCGGTGACCGGATGCGCAACATCGGCCGCAACGCCGCGATCACCGTGATCTTCCTCGGCGTGAACCTGCTGCTCAGCCCGATCTCACCGCTGGCGGCGCAGTGGACGCTCGACGCGAAATTCGGCCTGTCGCACTGGCTTGGCCTGTCGCCGCCGAACCAGCTGCTGCTCGGCATCATCGGGCTCGACCTGTTCGCCTATTTCGCCCACGTCTCGATGCACAAGCTCGGCTGGATGTGGCGCTTCCACCGCATGCACCACGCCGACCGCTTCGTCGACGCCACCACGGCCTTCCGCGAGCATCCCGGGGAGACGTTGTGGCGGATCGGCTGGCACATCACAGGCGTGATCGTGTTCGGAACGCCGGCCTGGGTGCTGGTGAGCTATCTGACGCTGTCGGCGCTCAACGCGCAGTTCGAGCACGCCAACATTCGCCTGCCTGAGCGGCTCGATCGCTGGCTGCGGCTTCTGTTCGTGACACCGAACATGCACAAGATGCATCATTCGCGGCACCAGCCGGAGACCGACAGCAACTATTCCAACCTGCTCTCGATCTGGGACCGGCTCGGCGGCACCTACAACTGCGGCCCGCGCTTCGCGGAGCTGTGCTACGGCCTCGACGGTTTTGATGACGCCGAGAAGCAGTCGCTACGCGGTCTGCTGAAGATGCCGTTCATGCGCGAGTGGGGGCGGTCCGGGGCAGGGTCGGACGACAAGGCGGATCGATCCGCGCCGCCGCCCGTGCTGCCCTGGCCCTGATTTGAGGCGCAGCGCCGCCGATTAGGCTGCGTTGCGCAGTCCGGCGAGGAAGGTGTCGACGCTGTGCGACAGCGCGGAGGCGTGATTACCGAGCTCGCCGGAGGTCTCCAGCACATTGCCGGTGAGGGCGCGCGATTGGCCGGCGGCTTCGCTTGCGCCCGCGATATTGCTGGAGACTTCGCGCGTTCCGGAGGATGCCTGCTGCACGCTGCGGGCGATCTCCCGCGTCGCCGAGTCCTGCTGCTCGACGGCGGCTGCGATCGCGGTGGCGATACCCGAGATCTCGCGGATGGTGCCGCTGATGTCGCCGATCGCGCTGACGCAATTGCCGGTGGCGGACTGGATCGCGCCGACCTGGCCGGCGATCTCGTCGGTCGCCTTCGCGGTCTGGCTCGCCAGTTCCTTCACCTCGGCGGCGACCACGGCGAAGCCGCGACCGGCCTCGCCGGCGCGGGCGGCCTCGATGGTGGCGTTGAGCGCCAGCAGGTTGGTCTGGCTCGCGATCGCGCTGATCAGGCGCAGCACGTCGCCGATCTTCTCGGCTGACGCGGCAAGGCTCGTCACCATCTCGGTGGTTTCCACCGCCTTGGCCACGGCATTGTCGGCGACGCGGCTGGAATGGGTGACCTGGCGGCCGATCTCGGTGATTGAGGAGGCCAGCTCCTCGGTCGCGGCGGCGACCGCGTTGACGCTGGCCGATGCCTCCTCGGACGCCGCGGCTGCCGCCGAGGTCCGTTCCGAGGTGCCGTTGACGCTGGTCGTGATCTCGTTGGCGACGCGCTGCATCGCGCCCGACGATTGCGCGACGGCGGCGACCATGCCCTTGACGTCGGCTTCGAAACGGTCGGCCATCTGTCGCTGCAATGCCTGCTTGTCGGCTGTCGCCTTCACCTTGTCGGCCTCCTGCGCATCGCGCAGCGAGGAGGTTTCGATCATGCCGCGGCGGAACACGTCGACCGCCCTTGCCATGGTGCCGAGCTCGTCGCGGCGCTCGCTGCCGGGTATCGTGACGCTGGTGTCGCCGCTGGACAGCCGGTTCATCACGGCGGTGATCGCGGCAAGTGGCCGCGACAGGCCGCGGCCGAGCAGGAACGCGAGCAGCACGGCAGCGGCCAGGATCGCGACCACGCCGAGGATCAGGTTGCGCTGCGCGCTCGCGGCAGCGGCCGCATAGTCGCTGGTGTCCTTGATGATCTCGAGCACGGCGACCGGCTGACCGGCATAGTTCTTGATCTGGCCGAGATAGAGCTCCACGGCATGACCATCGAGCGTGGCGTCGCGCAGCACGGCTGCGCCGTTCATCACGCTCTTGAGCTCATCCGGGGTCGCGACCGCGGTATCGCCGAAGGTGGACGACAGCCGCTTGAAGCTCTGGCCGTCGAACGAATGCACCGCAAGGTCGATGCCGAAGCGCTTCTTGGCGCGGTCGACGAATTCCTTGCCGAAGGCGACGCCGATGTCGACATTGCCCAATGTCTTGCCGTCATGCACGACCGGGGTCATGCCGAAGATCGAAAGCGCCTCGCGGCCGGGTTCGACGCCGACGATCGGTTTGCCGGCCTTGATCGATTCCACCACCGTGGTGCGCCGCGCCGAGGCATCGTCGCCGAAAGTCTTCGGCGCATGGACCCGGTAGAAGCTCGTCGCCGGCGCCTGCCAGAACGAGATCAGCGGGATGCCCTGCGCCTTGATCGCCGCCCAGGGGGCGCCGAGCAGCTTGCCGAGGCCGTCGCGGTCGCCCTTGGCGATGGCGTCTTCGACCGGCGGCAGGGCGGCGATCACAGCGGAGACCGCGAGCGCGGTGCGGCCTTCATAGTCGATCGCCGCAATCACGCTGTCATATTGCAACTTGAGCTGCTGATCGAGCGCGAGCCGGGTCAGCGCCCGCTGCTGGCTGATGGAAAAGCCGCCGAGGATCGCGCAGGCGACTGCAACGGTCAGTGAAATCGCCAGAATCAGGCGAGCGGCAATCGATCGAAGCGTGAACATGGGACCGTCGGAACTCCAGGCATTAGCGCCGTCGGCAAAGTCCCAGAAAAAGCTTAACAACCGGATGTTGCGCCGCCGAAATTCGTGCCGGGGCCATCGTCGCCGGTGCCTACTTTCGTACCATGCGCTGAAACGCGATCCGGTAAGTGCGAAGCGGCTTTCCCTCGCGACAGACGTGGAATGCGTTTGGAGGTCGCTTGATTTAAAGACCGTTTGGTCTATATTTCCTGAATGAGCAACCGAACCTCGGCCCCGTTACCCCGCGGTCGCCCGCGGAGTTTCGATGAGGAAGCCGCCGTCGAGCGCGCGATGGGCGTGTTCTGGTCGCGCGGCTACCATGCAACGGCGCTGCCGGACCTTCTTCGTGCGACCAAGCTCTCGCGTGGCAGCCTTTACGCTGCTTTCGGCGACAAGCACTCGCTGTTCCTGCGCGCGCTCGATCGTTACATCGACGATGCCGTGACACGGTTGAATGTCGAGCTTGACCCCCGCAAGGAGCCGGTTGATGGCCTGCGGGCCTACCTTGCTGGATATGTTGACCGCACCAGCGGCGCCCATGGTCGGCGCGGATGTCTGGTGATCGCCACAGCGATGGAACTGGCCGGGCGTGACGCCGACGTCAATCGTCGCATCGCGAACTTTTTCAAGGTCATGGAGGCGCGGGTGGCGGATGCGCTTTCCCGCGCGAAGGCTGCGGGCAAGTTGGCCGATGGTGTCGACCCAGCAAATGCCGCCCGCATTCTCGTCTGTTTCGTCGAGGGGCTGCGCGTCATCAGCAAAACGGCAGCCGCGGGAGTCATCACGCACGCCGCCGCCGACGCTCTGCTCGATCGTTTCATCAGGTAAGCAAAATCCGGGACCCGTTCTCACAATCGGCTTGCCGATATCTGGACCGATCGGTCGTAAAAGGAGAATACAATGTCTGCGATCCAGATGGTTTGCGCGGTGGCCGTTCCCTTGCTCTGGGGTTATCAGTTCGTGGTCATCAAATTGGGCGTTACGGAGTTTCCGCCGTTCTTCTTCCTGGCGCTGCGTTTCCTGGCCACTGCGCTCCTGCTTATTCCGTTCGTGAAAAGGCCCACGCGTGAACAGTTGCGTCCTATCGCAGCGATCTCGTTTTTTCTCGGCGGGCTGAACTTCGGGCTGTTCTACGTGGGTCTCGGGCTCGGCTCGGGAAGCATGACGGCTGTTGCGTATCTACTCTCCACGCCCTTCACGGTCCTGTTGGCCTGGCCGCTGCTGGCGGAGAGGCCGTCGCTCACGACCCTCTCCGGGGTGATGCTTGCATTCGCCGGCGTCTTTGTGTTGAGGGCGGAGCCCGGCCTGTCGGCAAACGGGTTGCCACTGCTGCTGGTGGTTGGAGCGGCCTTTGCGTTCGCGGTATCCAACGTGCTGACGAAACGCTACGGCCCGTTCGACCCCCTGATGTTGATGGGCTGGTCGTCGCTGTTCACGGTGCCGCAGGTGATGTTGATGTCGTTGCTCCTTGAATATGGACAAACGGCAAGCCTCGTTGCTGCGGATCAACGGGGGTGGCTGGCGCTCGCCTACACGATTTTCATCGGTGGAATTGTCGGATTCGGCCTTTGGTTCTGGCTGATCGCGCGCTGCTCCATGGGGCGCGTCGCCCCCTTCGGTCTGCTGCTGCCGGTGTTCGCCTTGATGTCGAGCGCATTGTTCCTTGGCGAGCCGATGACGCCGAAGTTGATTGTCGGCGCACTGCTGGCGATGTCTGGTGTTGCCTTGACGCAGTTCAGACCGGGCGCTCGAGCGGTTTGAATCAGAAAGTTGCGTCGGCCGATCTAGCCCTGCACGGCGTTGTTCTCCCGCATCGCCTTTCCCGCCTGCGGGGGAAGGCCGACGCGCGGAGCACGGCGGGTGGGCCTTCCCCCGCGCAGCGTTCTCGCGGTCGTTACGGCGCATACTCATTAACACCAGCGGTCCGACGTCTGCTTCCAGAGAATAAGCGGAGGTCGAGAATTCAGGTTGAAACCGGTTCGAGAGTGACCTGAACCGAAGTTCCACGCCGACTGGCTTGACGTAATCATCAGTATATACTAATCATTAGTCATGGCTAATGATTATACAATCAGCGGAGGTTGTAACCGACCTGCAAGGTGCCCTTGCATTGACGCGCCTGGGACGTCGGCTGGCCATGGCTAAAGACAGCGTGCAACTGGCCGCTCTTGGCGATTCAACTCGCAGACGAATATTCGAACTAGTGGGCACACGGCCTCGCACCGTCGTTGAAATCACCCGTGAGCTGACAATCTCCCAGTCAGCCGTCTCGCAGCATCTGAAGGTGCTGCGTGAATCTCGGTTGGTCCGTGCCGAGCCGAAGGGAGCCAGCAACGTTTATCACATCGATCCCGCGGGGCTCGGCCAGATGCGCGCCTGGCTTGACCGGTTCTGGAGCAGCACACTGGCAGCTTACAAAGTGGCCGTCGAAAAATCAGTGGAGGACCAGCAATGAGCATACGTGTATCGGCCGCGCCCATCAGACAATCCATCGTGGTTGAGGCGCCTATCGAGCGTGCGTTCAAGGTCTTCACTGAAGACTTCGGCAGCTTCAAGCCACGCGAGCACAATCTGCTCCTCGTCCCCATCGCCGAGACCGTGTTCGAGCCCCGGGTCGGCGGTCACGTTTATGATCGCGGTGTCGATGGCAGCGAGTGTCGTTGGGCGCGTGTGTTGGCTTTTGAGCCGCCTAATCGCGTGCTTCTTAGCTGGGACATCAGCCCGCGCTGGCAAATCGAGACCGATCCAGACAAGACCAGCGAATGGGAAGTGCGGTTCATCGCCGAGACGCCAAACCGAACACGGTTGGAGCTTGAGCACCGTCACCTCGAACGTCATGGCCAAGGTTGGGAAGGCGTGCGTGATGGAGTTGAGGGTGATCAGGGTTGGCCGCTCTATCTGAAACGGTTCGCCGAGCGGATTGCGCGCGAGGCATGATGCTCACGTGTTTCTTGCGTCATGATCGCAACTGCGGAGGTCTGCATGGCAGCCTATTCTCTCGGCATCGTCGGAGTGCTGGCCCTTTGCTTGCTGTCAATCGTGCTGGCCGTCTATTCAGGATCGTCAAAAGGCAGGGCCGGGGCACTCTCCGGACCTGTCCTGCCGCTGGACGACAACAACTTGTTGTACCGGATAGATCGCGTCCACTTGAACACCGTGGAAGCGCTGCCGCCTTTTGTCGTCCCGGCGTTGCTGTCCATGATGGTGGGGGTTAGCCCCGTCACGGTTGCAACTCTCGTATGGGTCTACGTCGCGATTCGTCTCATCCACGTTGCGGTCTATCTGCGCGGTGGCAAAGCGGCCAAAGGTGGCAGCATCAGAACCATTCTCTATGTCTCAGGAGCATTTGTGACCGTCGTACTCATTGCGGTGACTGCCGTGGCGACCATCCACTAGGGTATCAACGAGCGGCCATCTGTCGACGGCAATCAATTTCGGCCGCTAGCCCAAAACCGACATGCCGTGGTCACCCGGCGATGTCCGGTTTAGGGAGGAGAGCCGACACGGCGGATGTATGAGCGTGGCCCCCGGTTCGATCTGACTTCAGCGGGCGGAGGGATTACCCGCCGGGATCGCCTTGCCGGCGTCCTCATATTGGGTGTCGCGGGCCTGGATCCGCTGCGCGATCGCATGTTCGCCGGTTGCTCGATTCGCGAACGCGAGTTAAATTGCCTTATACAATTATTGATTGAGAGTATGCAGCATTACTGAATCGGATCGTCAATATGTCCACCGAGTTCGATGCGAGCGGCTGCTTGGAGATCTACGAATCCCGCGTCCGGCTCGCAATATTCGCTGCTTTGGGGATTGTTATGACTGCCGGTGCGATGTTCATGGCCGGAGCGTGTGTTGGCGTTCTTCTCGGCTTCCTTGGTCCACCAGCAAAGGAACGTGCGCTTGTTGGTCCTATTCTGGCCTTCCTGATCGGGACGGCCGGCATCATCCTGTTCGGATCAATTACCATTCATGCCCTTGTCAGGTGGTTAGGTCCCCGCCAACCAGTGCTCTTCATGACGCGCGATGGCTTCAAAGACATTCGGATCAGCGCCGATTGGATTCCGTGGTCCACGGTCCTCTCTTTGAAAAATTACCGTGATAAGGGCATCGTGATCGATGTTGATCCTGACTTCGTTCGGAAACACCTGCGGCTGGGTCCTGTGGCCCGGTTCATGCGAACGGCGAACGGGCTTTTTGGCAATCGTGGCCTATGGGTCGTTGCATTCCCGCTAGGCATATCAGCGCGCGAACTTCTCGACGTTATGGCAAATCTATATCGGCCGGCGCATAGGACATAGCTGAAACGCTGCCCTGAATGCGCGAGATGCTGACTACCCACTTCCGCTTATGGCCCGTAGCCGACCCTCAGAAGGCTGCATTGCCTGCTTCGGAGATGGAGACTGACCAAGATCAAGCGCCCCGTCCGGGTCGGCGTTCGACCCTTAGCGGACGTTGGGGCGATCAGGGCGGTGCCTTCATTGAGTTAGGTCAATCGCTGCCGCCGCCCCTAATATCGACGGTCCGGCAGCCACGGAAGCCAATGCTTGATTTCTGCAATTGGGTCCGTGGTCAGTAGGCCGACGGCATGCAAGGCGATCGCGAGACAAAAGATGAGTGCGACCACTTTGCCGAGCACAACCATGAAGAAGGCAGTCGGCTCGCGATCTTCCGAATATTGCGACAGCCGTCCGTAGACGGTCCCTGTGGAGTAAGACGAATAGATCCCCCAGGCCGCACACAAGGCCAGCACTCCGAAAACCGATGCGATCACCCAATGGGGCATTGGAAATCACCATAATCCGATCGCGCCAATTCTATCAGGCGCGCCCTAATTGGTCGTTATCGACTCCGCATGGGCCACCGCATATGTCTTCTCTTGGCCCAAAACCGACATGCCGTGGTCGTCCGGCGATGTCCGGTGTTAGGGAGCAGAGCCGATATGGCGGATGATTACGCGCCCTGGTTCAACCTGGCTTCATCGCGCCTCAGCGCGTCGTCGGCGGCGCCGCGAGATTGCCCGCCAGGATCGCCTTGCCGGCGTCCTCATATTGGGTGTCGCGGGCCTGGATCTGTTGCGCGATCGCGTGCATGTCGCGAAACCGTCGCTCGAACGGATTCTTCGCGAACACCGCCGTCGCGCCCGACATGTGATAGGCAATATCGACCACGGAAGCCGACTGGTGGATGGTCCAGGTCGAGGCGATGCGGATCGCGATCCGGTGCGCCTCGCTGATCGCGTCACCACGGGCGAGATCGCTCCAGACCTCGTGGGCGGTCGCATACAGATAGGCGCGCGCGGCGCGCAGGCTCGCCTCAGTGCGGCCGATCTGGCCTTGCACGGCGTTGTTGTCGCGCATCGCCTTGAGGCCTTGCGGGGTCTTAGCCCGCGCAAGCTTGGTCGCCGCATCCAGCATCGCGCGTGCAACGCCGAGCGAGGTGGCGGCGAAGCCCATGCTGAACACCATGTTGGTGGAGAGCTTGTAGAGCGGGCCTGCCTCGCGGCACGCGCTGGGATCGTCGCGCAATGCCGAGAATTTGTCCGGGATGAAGAGGTTGTCGACGGAGTAGGAATCGGTGCCGGTGCCCTTCAGGCCGATCACGTCCCAGACGTCGTACATCGTGGCTGACGCCATCGGGAACAGGATGGTGCGGATCTCCGGCGAACCGTCGGGCTTCTTGCGCGGCGAGCCATCGGCCTCGACGACACGGACATGGGCGCCGAGCCAGCTCGCCTGCCGCGAGCCCGAGGCGAAATCCCAGCGCGCATTGGCGCGGTAGCCGCCGGGCTCGGCACGGACCTCGTGGGCGATCGCGCCCCAAGCCAGGATGCCGGGCGCGGTGTTGAAGATCTCGTCGGCCACGTCGGGCTCGAGATAGGCCGCGGTCATGGCGCAGACGCTGCACTGGCCGAGGCACCAGGCGGTCGAGGCGTCGGCCTTGGCGATCTCCTCCTGCATCTGCATGAACGATTCCAGCGTCGCCTCGGCGCCGCCGAAGCGCTTCGGCAGCAGTGCGCGATACAGTCCGTTCTCGACGAGTCCTGATGTGACAGCAGGCGTCAGCCGCCGCGTCCGCTCGATCTCGTCGGCTTCAGCAATGATCAGCGGCGCCAGCGCGCGCGCCCGCTCGACAAGGTCTACTCCCTGCGGCTTGTTCATGCGTTTCCTCGGCGCTTCCGGCGTTCTTGTTGGGCAGGCTCGGCGATGGTGGCCCATCCCAAAGGGGAGGGCAAGGGACGCCAAGGCGGGACGGCGCCGGCGCAGATCAGCTATCCGTCAGTGACGCGCGTGCAAACGACGAATGCATCCGCGCTCAGGCGGCGGCGCGGCCGAGATCGAGCGAGGGCCGCTGCTTTGTCGAGAAGCTCAGCGCCACCGCGACGGCGGCAAGGCCGATCGCAAAGGAACCGACGTGCAGCCACGTATAGCGATGGAAGGTGTCGAACACATAACCGCCGGCCCACGGCCCGAGCGCCATGCCGAGGCTTGCAAACGCCGACACCGCGCCGAACACTGTGCCCATGATGCGCGCGCCGAAGAACTCGCGCACCAGCACGGCATAGAGCGGCATCACGCCGCCATAGGCGAGGCCGAACACCACAGACAGTGCGTAGAATTCGCCGAGCTGCGCCACCGCGAGATAGGTCGCGATCGACAGTGCCTGCACCAGGAGGCCGCCGACCAGCACCGGCTTGGCGCCGAGCCGGTCGGCGAGCACGCCGAGCAGCAACCGGCCGCCGAGCCCGGAGAAGCCGGCGAGGCTGTAGACCGTGACCGCGGTGATCGGCGCGATGCCGCAGACCATGGCGTAGGACACCATGTGGAAGATCGGCCCCGAATGCGCCGCGCAGCAGGCGAAATGTGCCAGCGCCAGCGTGATGAATTGCGGCGTACGCAGCGCCTGCGCCACGGTCCATTCGGTTTGCGGTGCGTTCGCAGCCGTCGGAATCGCGACGTTCGATCCCTGCGGTGCCGGGCGTACCAGGAACGATGCGGGGATCAAGAGCGCCCATGCGGCGATGCCGATCACGAGCATCGCGAAGCGCCAGTCGTAAGCGGTGATCAGCCAGCTCGCCGACGGCGCGATCGTCAGCGGCGAGACGCCCATGCCGGCCGAGACCAGCGCGACCGCGAGGCTGCGATGCTTGTCGATCCAGGCGCTGGCAAGCGCCATCATCGGCGCATAGAAGCTGCCGACGGCGATCCCGATCAGCACGCCGAAGCAGAGCTGGAATTGCCACAGGCTCTGTGCGTAGCTCGCTGTCACGAGGCCGAGTCCGAGCAGCAGGCTGCCGGCCAGCACCACAAGGCGGGTGCCGAACCGGTCCGATAGCGCGCCCCAGGCGAACGCCGCAAAACCCATGCAGAGGAAATCCAGCGTCGCCGCGGCCGAGACGCCGGCGCGTGACCAGCCCATCGCATCGGAGATCGGCTGCAGGAACACCGCGAGCGACAGCATGGTGCCGAAGCCGACGCAGGTCATCAGCGCGCCCGCGCCGACGACGACCCAGCCATAATCGAATCGAGCGGCCTTGCTCATGCGTTTCCCCGGCGCTGTTGTGTTTTGTGGTGCGCGCAGGGAGGATCGTGGCCTATCCGGGGCTCAGGGGCAATATGACGGGCAACATGCCTCTCATTCCGAGATCAGTGGATTGTGAGTTGCGTGCGCAAGATGTCGCAGCGACGCGCAGCTAGCCGCACTGCCAGGCCCGGCCGATCGGCGTCCAGCGCCAGCACGGGCCGTAGCTGCCGCCATTGTAGCGTCCGCCGCCATGGAATCCGGGGCGGCCGAAATAATACCAATCGCCGCCATACCAATACTCCGGCGAGTAGTCCGGGTAGCCGCGGGCGGCGCCGCGCGGGCCGAACACCGGAATGGTTTCGTTGCGCGGCTGCCGGTAGCCGGGCAGGAAGCCATAGCCGTGCCAGCGGGTGGCGCCGTGCCGTTTCTTCGAGGAGGCGGCCGCGCTCAGGTCCGGCTGCAGCAATGCGAGGATGACGATCGAGAAGGTGAGAATGCGCAACATGGGCGGAGCTTAGTCGGGCCGCCCTGCGATGGCGATTCAAATCATGGTGCGTTTTGTTGCTGCGACAAGAAGGAGCAACAGGTGCGGCAGCGGCGACGCGTCGGCCATCCACCTCCGGCTACTTTGCATGGGGTTGTTTTCGAGATTTTCGGCGAGATCTGGACCGGCGCTGATGTCGTCAAGCCGGCGACAGTCCGTGGCGCTGCCTCAGCTATCCACCTTGAGCGCGGCGATGAAGGCTTCCTGCGGGATGTCGACCTTGCCGAACTGCCGCATCTTCTTCTTGCCTTCCTTCTGCTTCTCCAGAAGCTTGCGCTTGCGCGTGATGTCGCCGCCGTAGCACTTCGCGGTGACGTCCTTGCGCAACGCGCGGACGGTTTCGCGCGCGATCACCTTGCCGCCGATCGCCGCCTGGATCGGGATCTGGAACATGTGCGGCGGGATCAGCTCCTTCATCTTCTCGACCATGGCGCGGCCGCGGCCTTCGGCGCGGGTCCGGTGCACCAGCATCGACAGCGCGTCGACCGGCTCGTTGTTGACCAGGATCTGCATTTTGACGAGATCGGCCACTTTGTAGTCGGTCAAGTGATAATCGAACGAGGCGTAGCCCTTGGAGACCGACTTCAGGCGATCGTAGAAGTCGAACACCACCTCGTTGAGCGGCAGGTCGTATTTCACCATCGCGCGGGAGCCGACATAAGTCAGCTCCTTCTGTGAACCGCGGCGGTCCTGGCACAGCTTCAAGACGCTGCCGAGATATTCGTCGGGGGTGAGGATCGTCGCCTCGATCCACGGCTCCTCGATCTCGGCGATCTTGACCACGTCGGGCATGTCGACGGGATTGTGAATCGAAATCTCCTGGCCGTCGGTCAGATGCATCTTGTAGATCACGCTCGGCGCGGTCGCGATCAGATTGAGGTCGAACTCGCGCGACAGCCGCTCCTGGATGATTTCGAGATGCAGCAGGCCGAGGAAGCCGCAGCGGAAGCCGAAGCCGAGCGCCGCCGAGGTTTCCATCTCGTAGGAGAAGCTGGCGTCGTTCAGGCGCAATTTGCCCATCGCCCCGCGCAGTGTTTCAAAGTCGTTGGCGTCGGCCGGGAACAGGCCGCAGAACACCACCGGGATCGCGGGCTTGAAGCCCGGTAGCATCTCGCTGATCGGCTTGCGGTCGTCGGTGATGGTGTCGCCGACGCGGGTGTCGGCGACTTCCTTGATCGCCGCGGTGATGAAGCCGATCTCGCCGGGGCCGAGCTCCTCGACCTGCTCCATCTTCGGCGTGAAGAAGCCGACGCGCTCGACGTCATAGGCCGCGCCGGTGCCCATCATGCGGATGCGCTGGTTCTTCTTCATGGTGCCGTCGACCACGCGGATCAGCACGACCACGCCGAGATAGACGTCGTACCAGCTGTCGACCAAGAGCGCCTTCAAGGTCGCGTCGCGGTCGCCCTTCGGCGGCGGCAGGCGGGTGACGATCGCCTCCAGCACGTCGGGCACGCCGACGCCGGTCTTGGCCGAGATCATCACCGCATCCGATGCGTCGATGCCGATCACATCCTCGATCTGCTGCTTGACCTTGTCGGGTTCCGCGGCGGGCAGGTCGACCTTGTTCAGGACCGGCACGATCTCGAGATTGTTGTCGAGCGCCTGGTAGACATTGGCGAGCGTCTGCGCTTCGACCCCCTGGCTGGCGTCGACCACCAGCAGCGCGCCCTCGCAGGCCGCCAGCGACCGCGACACCTCGTAGGCGAAGTCGACGTGGCCGGGCGTGTCCATCAAATTGAAGATGTAATCCTTGCCGTCCTTGGCGCGGTAGTTCAGCCGGACGGTCTGCGCCTTGATCGTGATGCCGCGCTCGCGCTCGATATCCATCGAATCGAGCACCTGCTCCTTGCCCGCCATTTCACGATCCGACAGGCCGCCCGTCATCTGGATCAGGCGGTCGGCGAGGGTCGATTTGCCATGGTCGATATGGGCGACGATGGAGAAGTTGCGGATGTTGGAAATCGGGGCAGTTGTCATGGGGCGCGGGATAGCATCCACACCCCCGCGCGGGCAACCAAATTGCGGTATTTTGCAGCGGTGTGACGGCGAATCACGGGGTATTTCCGGCAGGGTTGCAATGATCGATTTCCGGGCATGTTTCTGCTAGGTCTGGCGGCCCGAAATTCGTGGATTTGACGATGCGCTGGACCCTTCTCGCCGCCGGATTGCTGGCCATGTTGTTCGCGGCGCCGGCGGCCGCCGACAAGCGCGTGGCGCTGGTCGTCGGCAATTCGACCTATCAGAACGTGTCGCGGCTGCAGAACCCGAAGAACGATGCGCAGCTGGTGGCCGAGACGTTGCAGCGGCTCGGCTTTGCGCTGGTCGGCGGGCAGGCCCAGGTCGATCTGGACAAGGCCGGCTTCGATACCGCGATCCAGCGCTTCGGCAGCCAGCTGATGGGTGCCGACGTTGCGCTGTTCTATTACGCCGGCCACGGCATCCAGGTGCGCGGCACGAACTACCTGGTGCCGGTGTCGGCGAACCCCACCCGCGAGGCCGATGTCGATTTCCAGATGGTCGATGTCGGCCTGGTGCTGCGGCAGATGGAAGGCGCGGGCACGCGGCTCAACATCGTCATCCTCGATGCCTGCCGGAACAATCCGTTCGGCGGCCGCGGCCTGCGCGCCGCCGACGGCGGCCTCGCCCAGATCCGCGCGCCGGAGGGCACGCTGTTGTCCTACGCGACCCAGCCGGGCAATGTCGCGCTGGACGGCGATGACGGCCACAGCCCCTACACGCGCGCGCTGGTCGACACCATGCAGAAGCCCGGGCTCGACGTGTTGCAGGCGTTCAACCAGGTCGGCCTCGTCGTCAAGCGCGCAACCGGCAGTGCGCAGCAGCCCTGGGTCTCGACCTCGCCGATCGACGGCTCATTCTATTTCGCCGGCAACGCGCCGGCACAGGTTGCGACCGCCGATCCGCCGGCAACGGTGATCCCGCCGCAGCAAAGCATGTCGCCGCCAAGCGTGCCGCCATCGGCGCCGCCAGTGGTTCGCACGCAATCGGACTTCATCATCCCGGACTCCGACAGCCGCCTGCTGTCGGAGAGCGATCTCAGGGCGCTCAGCAAGGAAGACCTGCGGATCGCCCGCAATGAAATCTTCGCGCGGCGCGGACGCTACTTCAACGCGCCGGACCTGACGGCGCGGTTCAGCAGGTTTGCCTGGTACGTGCCCCGCTCCTGGGATCCGCCGCTCAATGCGGTCGAGAGCGCGAATATCGCGCTGATCGATCGCTTCGAATCCGGCGGCAGTGCGGCGCCAGCCGGATTCATCTTCCCGGATTCCGACCGGCGGTTGCTGACGCCGGCCGATCTGCGGCCGCTGTCGCGGGACGAGTTGCGGATCGCGCGCAACGAGATCTTCGCCCGCAGGGGACGCTATTTCGATTCCGCTGATCTCAAGGCGTATTTCTCGCGCTTCGCCTGGTATGCGCCGAACAGCTGGAATCCGCGATTAAGCGCGATCGAGGAGGCCAATGTCGCGCTGATCGACCAGGCCGGGAAGCGCTGAATGGCTGCGCGCGGGATCGCCTGTGTCGTTGCCGTGCTTGCGCTGCTGCCGCCGCTTGCGCGTGCCGAAACGAACGGCGAACTGCTCGACCGCCTGGTGCGCGCCTATCCCGATGCGCTGTCCGGGCACGACGATAAGAGCATCACCTGGCGCGACGGCACGGTGATGCCGGTCGATGACGGCGTCTCCGACAAGCCGTTCGATCAGCTGTTACGCAACGCCTCGATCCTCGATCAGATGCGGCAGCCTTATCCATCCGGGCCGTCGGTGCCGCCGGCTGTGAATGTCGATCCCGGCCGCTTCCGCAATGAGGCCTTCTTCAAGAAGATGTATGGCGACTGCAACACGGGTGAGGTCAAGCGGAACCTGGTGACGATCAGCTGGCTGCCGAAATCCTGGGGCAAGCCGGTCCAGGTCACGCGGGTCAACGGCATCGCCGAGCGGCTCAAGCAGGTCTCCGCCGAGATCGAGGCGCTCGATCCGGCGCTGCGTGCCGCGGCGTTTCCGATCGCGGGTGTGCTGTCATGTCGCGCCGTCGCCGATACCGGGCGGATGAGCATGCATGGCTATGCGGCCGCGATCGACCTCAACCTGAAAGTCTCGGATTACTGGCTGTGGGCGGGCAAGGGGGAGGGCAAGGGCAAGACCATCCCCTACAGGAACCGGATGCCGCAGCAGATCGTCGATATCTTCGAGCGCCACGGCTTCATCTGGGGCGGCAAGTGGTATCACTACGATACCATGCATTTCGAGTACCGGCCGGAGCTTCTCGAAAAGTGAACCGGCCGGCTGGACCATGATCCGGAAAAGTGTGCGGCGGTTTTCCGAAAAGATCATGCTCAAAACAAAGAGGTAGAGCGGGATGGCGATTCGAAGAAAAGTCATCCCGCTCTGGAGCCATTCTCACGCCAAGCTGATTTCACTGGCCACAAAAACGCGCTAAAGGGCGCTGAAGTGCTGGTGAGCATTCACTCATCGCGCGTCCGCTTCCACTCGGCATGATCCCTCCGGAAAGCCACCTTCGACTTTTTCCGGGGCATGCTTCAGGCACAGGCCATGTCGACCGTTTCCACGCTTCCCGCCGCAAGGCGCTCCACCCGCAGACTGACGATCCGCCGGATCGCCGCCTGGATCGCCTCGCGCGCCATCGATCCCAAGACCAGCCTGTGGTTCGTGATCGGCTTCGCATTGGTTCACGCGGTGCTGTGGACGCTGATCCTGGTCAAGCTCAAGGCCGCGCAGGACGTCCATATGGACGTCGCGGAGGCCTATGCCTGGGGCCAGCGCTTCCTGCTCGGCTATGGCAAGCATCCGCCGCTGTCGGGCTGGATCGCAGGCGTCTGGTTCAGGATCTTCCCCGTCACCAACTGGTCGACCTATGCGCTCGCGATGGCGACCGTTAGCTTCGCGCTGGTGGTGTGCTGGCTGATCGCGCTGCGCGTGGTCGATCGCCGCCGCGCGTTCTTCATGGTGGTGATGCTCGCGCTCTACCCGATCTTCAATTTCAAGGGCTTCAAATACAACGCCGACCTTGCGCAGCTGGTGCCGCTGCCGCTGTTGGTGCTGGCCTATCTGAACGCGTTCGAGAAGCGCAGCTTCAAATCGGGGCTGTGGCTCGGCTTCGCCGGCATGCTGGCGCTGATGACCAAATATTGGGTGGTGACGATGATCGGCGCCATCGGGCTCGCCGCGCTGATCCATCCGCAGCGCAGCCAGTTCCTGCGCTCGCCGGCGCCATGGGTTGCGATCGGCACCATGATCGTGGCGATGATTCCGCATCTGGTCTGGCTGGAGGAGGTGAACTTCGTTCCGTTCACCTATGCCGGCGACGTCTACGCGCTGTCGAGCCGCGCGCTCAACGTGCAGCTCGTGATCGGCTATGTCGTGCACAATCTCGGGCTGCTCGCGATTCCGACCGCGCTCGGCCTCGTCGCGCTGCTGCTGGGGTCGGTGCCATGGCGGCCGTCGGACGTGCTGGCGCGGATCTGGTCGCGCGGACCCAATCCCGCTGTGAACCTCCCGCAGGCGCTGAACGTCTGGATCATCCAGGCGATCGTCGCGATCGGGCCGCCGCTCGGTGCGCTGGCGTTCACCGTCTATATCAAGACCGATTGGGGCATCCCGCTGTTCTTCCTGGTGCCGCTTGCGCTGGTTGCGATTCCCTCGCTGCGCTTCCCGCGCATGGCGCTGTTCTCGGTCATTGCGGTCTGGTTCGTGGCCACGATCGTCACGCTGATCGCAGCACCCAGCATCGCGACGCAGGAGATCGCGTCCAACCATGTCGGCGGCTCAACCTACGCCGCGCGCTCCGAGCTGGCGCGCGAGCTGACCGAGACCTGGCAGGCGAAATTCCATTCGCGCTGGGCGGTGGTGGTCGCACGCTCCGACATCGGCGAGCCGATGACGTTCTACAGCCCGGATCATCCGGCCTCGCTGGTGCCGGGTGAGGCGTGGACCTCGGGGCTGACGTCGCTCGACGAGGCCAAGCGTCTCGGCTTCATCGGCGTCTGCGACACCACCGATCCGGTGTTCCTGCAGCCCTGCGAGGCGTGGATGGCCGAGCATGCCAAGAATGCCGAGCCGCTGGTGATGACCACCATGCGCTTCTTCAACGGCCATCCCGGCCCGTCGACGGCGTGGAAGGTCTATCTGGTGCCGCCTGCGAAGTAGTTTCCTCTTACCTCGCCCCGCTTGCGGGGAGAGGTCGGATTGCATCGCTAGATGCGATCCGGGTGAGGGGGTACAGGTGTAACCGCATTCACCGCGCGTGGAAGCAGCCCCTCACCCCAGCCCTCTCCCCGCAAGAGCGGGGCGAGGGAGCGCGCCGCTTCTGCGGCTCGCGAGAGTGATGGCCCTACGTGCCTTCCTCGTTGAACTTGCTCGCGACAAGCTCGGCGATGGCATCCAGCGCCTCTTGCGCTTGCTCGCCCTTCGCGGAGACCACGACCGTGGTGCCGGGCCCGGCGGCCAGCATCATCAGGCCCATGATCGAGGTGCCGCCGACCGTCTCGCCGCCGCGCGTCACCCAGATTTCGGCGTTGAAGCGCTCGACCAGCTGGACGAATTTCGCCGAGGCTCGCGCATGCAGGCCGCGCTTGTTGACGATCAGCAGTTCGCGCGAGATGGCGCCCGCTGGCACGCCCGGGCCGACATGGTTTGCGCCCGGGGCCTCGTCGCTCATTTGCCTGCGAGAACGCGGCTGGCGATGGTGACGTATTTGCGGCCGGCTTCCTGCGCCATCGCGATCGCGTCTGGCAGCGAACGCTCCTCGCGAACCTTGGCAAGCTTGACCAGCATGGGAAGATTGATGCCCGCGAGCACTTCCACCTTCGGGCGGCTCATGCAGGAGATCGCGAGGTTCGACGGCGTGCCGCCGAACATGTCGGTGAGGATCGCAACGCCATCGCCGCTATCGACGCGGTTCACCGCCTCGATGATGTCGCTTCGACAGAGGTCGGAATCGTCCTCGGCCCCGATCGTAATCGCTTCAATTTGTTTCTGCGGACCCATGACGTGTTCGAGCGCCGCTCTGAACTCGTCGGCAAGGCGCCCATGGGTCACCAGCACTAGACCAATCATCGGAAACTCCTCGCGGGCGCCCTTTGGTGCACCGCACGAACGCGCCACTTTGACCATCCAGAGCCCCCGCGCAAGGGGGCATCTTGGCTAGTCTCCCGGTTCCTGGCGGTAGAGAGGGGAGGCTGCGCCGGCAAAATCCGGCGCGATTGTGGATGTGATATGGTTACCAATTCCCTTCCCACAATTGGCCGCAAGATTACGGGACCATGAACTTTCAGGTTGTCGTCAGCGCAGCGACAACCAGCGGCAGGGGTAGGAAGCCGACCGGGACAGGAATCCGTGGCAGTATAATACCATTAAGGCGGGTCGTGAGCGCTTCGGGCGCCGGCAGCCGCTCGGCATCGTCGGCGGCCAGGTCGACGATCAGGCCGACCACGGCCTCGCCTGCGAACGGACAATGGCGGATTCCGAGGCCTCGGACCTCGAGCAGACCGGCCAATTGCTGGGCCGGGCGAACCCACAATTGTTCGCCGGCTGTGTCGAGATGGACACGGTCATCCCCCACCAAAACGGCCGGCGGGAGTGCCCCGGTGCGCCCGGCGAGAATCAGATCGAAGGCGAGGCGCGACTTGCCCGCGCCCGACGGGCCGCGGATCAGCACCGCACGCTCGCCGACCAAAACGGCGGAGGCGTGCACGCTTGAATTGTCGCTCATAGTGTCGGCAGCCTGACCACGAAACGTGCGCCGGCCACGGTGGGATTGCCATCTTCGTCCGCGGGGCCCGGACGGTTCTCGGCCCAGATGCGCCCGCCATGCGCTTCGATGATCTGCTTGGAGATCGAAAGCCCGAGGCCGGAGTTCTGGCCAAAGCCCTGGTGCGGCCGGTCGGTGTAGAAGCGCTCGAAGATCCGCTCCAGCGCGTCCTCGCCGATGCCGGGGCCGTCATCGTCGACCACGATCTCGACCTCGCCGCGGGTGCGGCGGCAGAGGATGCGCACCTTGTCGCCCGGCTTGGAGAATGATTGCGCGTTCGACAGCAGGTTCGAGATCACCTGGCCGAGCCGGGAATCATGACCGGGCACCGAGAGCGTGTCGGTCGGTCCGCGGCCCTCGAAGCGGGCCTCGACGGCGACGTCGTGGCCGAGCCTGGTCTCGTTGGCGACGCCGGTCAGCGTGGTCAGCAGCCGCCGGAGGTCGACCGGCGCCATGTCCTGCCGCTGCAATTCGGCATCGAGCCGGCTGGCATCTGATATGTCGGAGATCAGGCGGTCGAGCCGCCTGACGTCATGCTCGATCACGGCGAGCAGCCGCGCGCGGCTGTTCTCGTTGCGCGCCAGCGGCAGCGTCTCGACCGCAGATCGTAGCGAGGTCAGCGGGTTCTTCAGCTCGTGGGCGACATCGGCGGCGAACATCTCGATCGCCTCGATGCGGCTGTAGAGCGCGTTGGTCATGTCGCGCAGCGCACCGGAGAGATGGCCGATCTCGTCGCGGCGCCCGGTGAAGTCGGGAATCTCGACGCGGGTCTGGATGCGATGACGGACCCGCTCGGCGCTTTCCGCGAGCCGCCGCACCGGGCCTGCGATCGTGCTCGCAAGGAGCAGCGACAGCATGATCATGACGGCGGAGGCCACCCCGCCGATCTTCAGGATGGCGAGCCGTTCGGACATCACGAGCTGATCGATGTCGTCGCCCTGCGTGGTCAGCATCAATGCGCCGCGCACGGCGCGGAAGTGCTGCACCGGGACGGCAACCGACACGATGATCGCGCCGCGATCGGTGACGCGCACGGCGCTGCTGTTCATGCCCTCGAGCGATTGCGCGACTTCGGAATAGCCCTTGCCGCCTTCGGGGCCGAGCTCGCGATAGATCGGCAGGTCGCCGCGGTTGAGCCAGGTCTTGATGGTGGCCTTGGTCTTCTCATAGAGCGACGGCTTTTCCGACGGCGGCGGCAGCTCCATGCGCAGCACGTCGCCGCGCGCGAACAGGTTGCGGCTGTCGAGGATTAGGCCGCCATCGCGGTCGAAGATGCGAGCCCTCGTCTTGGTCGGCGCGATCAGGCGGCGCAGGATCGGCGCGACCCGCTCGGGATTGATCGGGAAATCAGCCGATTCATCCGGCTGGCCAAAACTCTCGCCCGGCTTGAGGTCGAGCAGCCGGTCGGGATCGATGGTGACGGTGTTGCCTTCGACGGTCGCGGATGCCGCGATCGCCTCCGAGATGATCTCGGCATAGACCATCATGCTCTGCGTGCGCGCCTCGATCAGGCCGGCGCGGAATTGCGAGAGATAGAGGATGCTTGCGACGAGGGCGACGAGGCCGGCGAGGTTGAGCGAGACGATGCGGCGCGTCAGGCTCGAGAACGAGAGCGCAAAGAAGAACTGACCGGCGCGGCGCAGCCAGCCGAGCGGCCGACGCCAGCCCTTGTCCTGCGCCAGATCGTCGGCCACGGCCTCTTGATCGAGGAGCTGTGAGGCGTCCTCGGCATTCTGGCCTTGCTCGAGCTGCGTTCGATCAAGCACTGGCAAAGCTGCCGGTTGGTATGGATGTCGTCCCGCGAAGCAGATGTTTGCCCGAGCTTACCCCAGCCGTGCGGAGCCTGTCAGTTAACAAGCCGCCCGGGAAGTGCAGATCAGGCTTCCTTGAAGCGATAGCCGACGCCGTAAAGCGTCTCGATCATTTCGAAGTCGTCGTCGACCACCTTGAACTTCTTGCGCAGCCGCTTGATGTGGCTGTCGATGGTGCGGTCGTCGACATAGACCTGGTCGTCATAGGCCGCGTCCATCAGCGCGTTGCGGCTCTTCACCACGCCGGGGCGGGTGGCGAGTGCCTGCAGGATCAGGAATTCGGTCACGGTCAGCGTCACCGGCTCGTTCTTCCAGGTGCAGGTGTGGCGCTCCGGATCCATCCGCAGCAGGCCGCGGTCAAGCGCGCGGGCGTCCGGCTCCTTCGGCGCGGCGGCCGGATCCTTCGGCTGGCCGCGGCGGAGCACGGCCTTGACGCGTTCGACCAGCAGGCGCTGCGAGAACGGCTTGCGGATGAAATCGTCCGCGCCCATTTTCAGGCCGAACAATTCGTCGATCTCTTCATCCTTCGAGGTGAGGAAGATCACCGGCAAATCGGACTTCTGGCGCAGCCGGCGCAGCGTTTCCATGCCGTCCATGCGCGGCATCTTGATATCGAGGATCGCAAGATCGGGCGGCGACGTGCGAAAGCCATCCAGCGCCGACGCACCGTCCGTGTAGGTCATGATGCGGTAGCCTTCGGCTTCGAGCGCGATCGAGACCGAAGTGAGAATGTTGCGGTCGTCGTCGACCAAGGCGATTGTGGGCATGAGCTGCTTTCACAATGAGAGTGGCTTAAACGGCGGGCACTCAGGCAACGCGCCGTGGAAATGGGCTTCGAACGCGGTCAACGAGCAATGCAAGCTGGGCTGAAGTGTGACCGAGTTCCGCAAAAAATACGCTTCTGCGACCCATGCGATGGACCCCATATACCACCCTGAGACCATGAAAACAGGCCCTTTTTTCATGCGGAACCGGCCCGTTTTGCCCTCAAAATGACCCGATAGACCCATGCAACCGACCGTCGACTTCGATCCTGCCCACCTTGCCCGCTCGCTGCTGCGCCGCAGCCGGCAGGGTGCGCTCGCCACGTTGATGGCGGGCTCCGGCGATCCCTATTGCTCGCTGGTCAATCTGGCGAGCCATCCGGACGGCTCGCCGATCCTGCTGATTTCCCGGCTGGCGCTGCACACCAGGAATATCCTGGCCGACAGCCGGGTGTCGCTGATGCTGGACGAGCGCGCCGAGGGCGATCCGCTGGAGGGTGCCCGGATCATGCTGGCGGGACGGGCAGAGGAGGTCGCAGACGCCGGGCGCGAGCTTGTCCAACGGCGCTATCTCGCCGCCCAGCCATCGGCAGAAGCCTTTGTAGAATTTAAGGATTTCTCGTTTTTCGTGATCCGGCCGGGTGGCGCCCATCTGGTCGCCGGATTCGGCCGCATCGTCGACCTCAAGCCCGCGCAAGTTCTGACCGATCTCGCTGGGGCCGAGGCGCTGCTGGAGGCCGAGCCGGGCGCGGTGGCGCATATGAATGAGGACCACCGCGAGGCCATGAACCTCTACGCCACGCGGCTGCTTGGCGTTGACAGTGCTGAGTGGCTTTGCACCGGCTGCGATCCCGACGGCATGGACATGCAGGCCGGCCGCGCCACGCTGCGGCTCGATTTCCCCGAGCGGGTGGCCAACGGCACCGAGCTGCGCAAGATGCTGGTGCGGCTCGCCGGCGAGGCGCGCGCCAAGTCCTAGACGCCAGGGCTTAGACACCAGGGCTTAGACGCCAAGGCTTGGACGCCAAGGCATAGACCAGGGGATACTAACGGCGCGGTGCCCGACGAGGCATGGTGTCGCATGGCTGCGGCTGCGTGCGCATTTGCTGATGGTGTCATCCGATCACGCGTCGATCGGCGTAGGGGGCGTTTGATAGCGCGATCATTTCGCGTTGGCGCCTCGATGATGCGCAGGCACGATGCACTGATTGCGTTACCATCGATCATGATGGTTCAGCGATCGCGTCGACTACGAACGAGAAAGTCGTTGCGGAACATTCGACGCTGCCGTGCATTGAAAGCACCCAGCTTCGACGATGGCATGTCGAGCCCGATCGAACCTGCTGGTCTGCAGCTCAACGTCGACAATGGTGCTAGCCGCGTGCAACGCGATCGTGGACGATATGCCGGGCGCTTTGCAGTGCTGCATCAACTCGCGGCAGCCTCCCTCAACGACACATCCTCAGCGCGAAATGCATACCCGGCATTCTCGGTGCCTTTTGCTCGGCACGGTGCGGGGCACACCTCGATCGCTGGCACCCTTTGTGCATCGCAATGGCTTGTTCGCAACGGGAAAGGCGGCGAAACGTCGCCTGAGCGCAGTGAAACGAACGAGAAAACGAAAGCAAAGCGAAAGCGTTTCGCGCTGCGGTATTCGCGCCCAATGATGTGCCCGTCTTGGAATAAACCAAAAGCCGTTCGACTGGCTTGGCAAGCCCGGCGATCCCCACTATTAGGTCGCCGGACCGGAGCCGAGAGGCTATATTCTGATAACGGTCACCGCGGCGGGGCGCGACTAGCGACATTCGCGCGAACAAGGATACGCGGGTTCGAGGAGGTTCTTCGTGCAAGAGACGGGCGTGCATAACGGTGCCTTCGGCGCCGACAAATTCGGCTTAAAAAATCTCAAGGGCGTGCACTGGAACTATGGTGCGCCGCAGCTCTATGAGCATTCGTTGCGCAATGGCGAAGCGGTGCTCTCGGCCGATGGCGCGCTTTGCGCTGACACCGGTGAGTTCACCGGCCGCAGCCCGAAGGACAAGTTCACGGTTCGCGACGGCCTGACCGACAAGAGCATGTGGTGGGCCGGCAACCAGTCGATCACCTCGGAGCAGTTCGCGACGCTGCATGCCGACTTCCTCAAGCATGCCGAAGGCATGACGCTGTTCGCGCAGGATCTCTATGGCGGCGCCGATCCGACGCATCGCATCAAGACGCGCGTCTTCACCGAGCTCGCCTGGCACTCGCTGTTCATCCGCACGCTGCTCATTCGCCCGGAGACCTCGGAGCTCGCGGGCTTCGTGCCCGAGCTCACGATCATCGATCTGCCGAGCTTCCGCGCCGATCCCAAACGTCACGGCTGCAAGTCGGAGAACGTCGTTGCGATCGATTTCGCCCGCAAGATCGTCCTGATCGGCGGGTCTTATTATGCCGGCGAAATGAAGAAGAGCGTGTTCACTACGCTGAACTTCTATCTGCCCGAGAAGGGCGTGATGCCGATGCATTGCTCGGCCAACGTCGGTCCCGACGGCGACACCGCGATCTTCTTCGGCCTGTCCGGCACCGGCAAGACCACGCTCTCCGCCGATCCCAAGCGCACGCTGATCGGCGATGACGAGCATGGCTGGAGCGAGGACGGCGTCTTCAACTTCGAAGGCGGCTGCTACGCCAAGTGCATCAAGCTGTCGGGCGAAGCCGAACCGGAAATCTATGCCGCCAGCAAGCGCTTCGGCGCGGTGCTGGAGAACGTCGTGCTCGGCGCCAATGACCGTGTGCCCGATTTCGACGACGGCTCGAAGACCGAGAACACCCGCTCGGCCTATCCGCTCGATTTCATTCCGAACGCCTCGCGCACCGGCCGCGCGCCGCATCCGAAGAACGTGGTGATGCTCGCCGCCGACGCCTTCGGCGTGATGCCGCCGATCGCCAAGCTGACGCCGGCGCAGGCGATGTATCACTTCCTGTCCGGCTACACCGCGAAGGTCGCCGGCACCGAGCGTGGTCTCGGCAACGAGCCACAGCCGGAATTCTCGACCTGCTTCGGTTCGCCGTTCCTGCCGCGCGATCCGTCGGTCTATGGCAATCTGCTCCGCGAGCTGATCGCCAAGCACAATGTCGATTGCTGGCTGGTCAACACCGGCTGGACCGGCGGCAAGTACGGCACCGGTCGCCGCATGCCGATCAAGGTGACGCGCGCGCTGCTCACCGCGGCGCTGAACGGCTCGCTCCGCAACGCCGACTTCCGCACCGACAAGTATTTCGGCTTCGCGGTGCCGACTTCGCTGCCGGGCGTCGAGCCGCACATCCTCGATCCGATCAAGACCTGGGCCGACAAGGCCGAGTTCGACAAGACCGCGCGTGCGCTCGTCGGCATGTTCCAGAAGAACTTCGCCAAGTTCGAAGCGCAGGTCGACGCCGAAGTCCGCGCCGCCGCGCCGGAAGTGAAGCTCGCGGCGGAGTAAGCCGCGCCAACGTATGCGATTTGAAAAGGCGGCCCTCGTGGCCGCCTTTTTTGTTTCGATGTCTCTATCGCCGCGCGGCGATATCTCTCCCCGTCATCCTGAGGTGCGAGCACTTGCGAGCCTCGAAGGATGAGCGGCCCGGCCCGTGGCCGTCGACCCTTCGAGGGCCGCTGAAGAAGCGGCCACCTCAGGGTGACGGGACTGGCGTGGTCCGCGTGTCGCTACTCCCCCATCTCCGGCAGCACCGCGTTGCTCGGCGTCTGCCGGTCCGTGATCTGCAAACCGAACAGGCTGCCGATCAACTCCACCGCGACGCGCGCGGTGCGGCCGCGCTCGTCGAGGAACGGATTGAGCTCGACGATATCGAGCGAGCGCACCAGCCCGGAATCGTGCAGCAGCTCCATGATGAGATGGGCTTCCCGATAGGTCGCGCCGCCGGGCACCGTGGTGCCGACGCCGGGCGCGATATCCGGATCGAGGAAGTCGACGTCGAACGAGACATGCAGCACGCCGTTCTTCGCTCTCACCCGGTCGATGACGCGGCGGGTCAGTACGGCGACGCCGAACTCGTCGATCTGGCGCATGTCGGCGATCGAGACGTTGCGTTGCCGCAGCAGCTTGCGCTCCAGCGGGTCGACCGAGCGCGTGCCGATCAGGTCGAGCTGATCGGGCGGGATCGAGGCGCGCGGCAGCCCGCCGAGCAGATCGTCGAGGCCCGGCTCGCCGCAGAGGAAGGCCGCCGACATGCCGTGCATGTTGCCGGTGATGGTGGTGGTCGGCGTGTTGTAGTCGGCATGCGCGTCGACCCACAGCGCAAACAACGGCCGGCCTTTTTCCTTCCAGTAGCGCGCGACGCCGTTGATCGAGCCCATCGACAGCGAGTGATCGCCGCCCATGAAGATCGGGATCGCGCCGGAATGCGCCAGCCAGTAGGCGCGCTCGGACAGCGCGCGGGTCCAGGTCTTCACCTCGTCGTAGAATCTGGTGTTGGCCGGCACCGGGCCGTCGGCGACGACCTGCGGGATCGCAAGGTTGCCGTGGTCGTCAACGTGGAAGTCGAGCTGCTCGAGCAGGCGGGCGATTCCCGCGGTGCGTAGCGCATCCGGTCCCATCAGCGGGCCGGCCTGCGAGGCGCCGATCTCGATGGGAACGCCGAGCAGCGCGATGCGCGCGGGCTTTGAAGTGTCGGCTTCGGACATGCAGCAATGCTCCCAAAGGTGTGGAACAGAAGCGACGCGCCAATGTTCCCTCAACCCCTGAAATAGGCAATGCGGTCGGTGCAGAGCAATGTGGATATTTGGCTACGCCTTGACGCGAGGCCTCGTAGGTCTCGTAGGGTGGGCAAAGCCAACGGGTCGCGCGAACGCGCGCCCGATGACAGGCTCCGCGTGCCCACCATTCCCAGCCGTGCTCTTGACGGTGGGCACGCTTTCGCTTTGCCCACCCTACGCCGCGAAACGCCTACGCCTTGAAATAGGCGATCTGCGTCGTGGTGGCGAGCAGGCGGCCGGACGGCGACCACAATTCGCCGTGCTGGTCGCCGTAGCTCTTGTGGAAGTTCTTGGCGTCGGCGGTCGCCAACACGCGGGTGGTATCCTCGGTGTCGAGATCGGCCGCGTCGGCATGGAAATAGGTCGTCAGCGACACCGTGCCGAATGGCACCAGTTCACCCCGCGCGTGGAAGACGCGGCCGAAGAACGCATCCGACATCGACATCAGCGACAGCGCATCGAGCTTGCGCGGCACGCGATCGGCGATCCAGAGCTTCGAATAGGGGCTCGAGGGCTGCTTCGCCGTGCCGTCGCCGAATGTCGGCTCGCCCTCGACGAAGCGGAAGTCGTACTGGTTGGCCCAGGTCATCTTGAGCTTCGGAAAGGAGCGGAGCTGCTCGAACGGCGCGGCGCCGGGAAACTCCGCCGGCTGGTGCGACCACGAGGGCCGGCGTTCGGCGAACACGGCGGTTGCCAAGGTCGCGACCTCGCCACCGCCTTGCGTCATCTCGACCGACCAGTGCTGGCTCGAGCGGTTGGCCTTGACCAGGCGGACATCGAGATCGAACACACCCTCTGCGACCGGCGCGCAGTAATTGACCGTCAGCGCCAGCGGATCGCCCGCGCGCTGCGGGTGCTGCATCAGCGCGCGCAGGATGGTCGCGGCGGTGCAGCCGCCGAACGGGCCGACGAAGGCCCAGTAGTCCGGGCTGGTCCGTCCCTGCCAGCGGCTGTCGCCGGCGGTCACGGCGGTGGCTTCGTCAAAGAGGTGCGGCGTCTTGGTGAGCATGTTCTTCGGTTCCGTCATTGCGAGCGAAGCGAAGCAATCCAAAGCCGCAAAGCAAGTCTGGATTGCTTCGTCGCTCTGCTCCTCGCAATGACGCTCTTATCTGGACAAGCAATATCCCGGCAAAGCGGCGGAATTCAATGACGTCGGACGTCATCGATTTCCGCGCCCCGGGAATTACCTCCGTCAGCCCTTCGCCTCGCGCTGGGTGCCCAACAGCGGCGGCGCGGTCGGATGCACCGGCACGTGCCAGATGTCCTCGGCATATTCGCGGATGGTGCGGTCGGAGGAGAACCACGCCATCCGCGCCACGTTGAGGATCGAGGCGCGGGTCCAGGCCGGGACCACCTGCCAGCGTGCGTCGATGCCGCGCTGTGCCTCGTAATAGGAATCGAAATCGGTCGAGACCATGTAGTGATCGAGATAGCGCAGCGCGTGCCCGATCGAGGCGAAGCGCGCGGCATCGCCGGGCGAGAATTCGCCGCTCTCGACGGCGCGGATCGCGCGCTCGAGCCGCGGCGACTTGCGGATCACGTCGCTGGCGTCGAGCCCCTGCTTGCGGCGGACCATGACGTCGCCAGCCTCGAGGCCGAAGATCGCGATGTTCTCGGGTCCGACCGCGTCGCGGATCTCGATATTGGCGCCGTCGAGCGTGCCGATGGTCAGCGCACCGTTCAGCGCCAGCTTCATGTTGCCGGTGCCGGAAGCCTCCATGCCGGCGGTCGAAATCTGCTCGGAGAGATCGGCGGCCGGGATGATCACCTCGGCGAGGCTGACATTGTAGTCAGCGAGGAAGGCGACCTTCAGCCTGCCGCCGAGCGAGGCGTCATTGTTGACGACCTCGGCGACGTCGTTGATCAGCTTGATGATCAGCTTGGCGTAGCGGTAGCTCGCCGCCGCCTTGCCCGCGAAAATCTTCACGCGTGGCACCCAGTTCGCACCCGGATCGTCCTTCATCGCGTGATACAGCGCGATCGTCTCCAGGATGTTGAGCAGCTGCCGCTTGTATTCGTGGATGCGCTTGATCTGCACGTCGAACAGCGCCGACGGATCGACCTTGATGTTGTTGCGCTCGCCGATCAGCCGCGCCAGCGCCAGCTTGTTGTGATGCTTGACGTCGCGGAAGCGCTTCTGGAATTCCAGGTCGCTGGAATGGGTCTCCAGCCGTTCGAGCAGCGAGAAATCGTCGAGCACGGCCTCGCCGCAGGTCTCGCGCAGCAGCGCGGTCAGTCGCGGGTTGGCCAGCATCAGCCAGCGGCGGAAGGTGATGCCGTTGGTCTTGTTGGTGATGCGCTGGGGATAGAGATGATGGAGGTCGTGGAACACGGTCTCCTTCATCAAATCGGAGTGCATCGCGGAGACGCCGTTGATGCGGTGCGAGCCGACGAAGGCGAGCTGGCCCATCCGCACGCGGCGGCCGCTGCGCTCGTCGATCAGTGACACCGAGGCGCGATATTCGATGTCGCCGGGGAAGCGCTCCTCGGCGAGCGCGAGATGCGCGACATTGATGCGGTAGATGATCTCGAGGTGCCGCGGCAGCAGCCGCTCGAACAGCTCGACCGGCCAGGTCTCGAGCGCTTCCGGCAGCAGCGTGTGGTTGGTGTAGGACAACGTCGCGACCGTGATCTTCCAGGCCTCGTCCCAGCGGAAATTGTGCAGGTCGACCAGGATGCGCATCAGCTCGGTGACCGCAAGGCTCGGATGGGTGTCGTTGAGCTGAACGGCCGCCTTCTGCGCGAGGTTGCGCAGGCCGCCGTCGGAGGCGAGATGGCGGTTGATGAGATCCTGCAACGAGGCCGAGACGAAGAAATATTCCTGGCGCAGCCGCAGCTCGCGGCCCGCCGCGCTCTCGTCGTTCGGATAGAGGAATTTGCAGATCGCCTCCGCGCGCGCCTGCTCGGCGCTGGCCGAGACGTAGTCGCCTGAGTTGAAGACGTCGAGCTTGAGTGGGTCGGGCGCATGCGCCGACCACAGCCGCAGCGCGTTGACGTGCTGGCCGCGCCAGCCGACGATCGGCGTGTCATAGGCCATCGCCTCGACGGTTTCCGCCGGATGCCAGGTGGCGCGGTCACGGCCGCGATCGTCGACATGCTCGACATGGCCGCCGAAATGGACGTTGTAGACCACCTCGGGCCGCTGGAATTCCCAGGGGTTGCCGAAGGCCAGCCACTCGTCGGGATATTCCTGCTGCCAGCCCTGGTTCATGATCTGGCGGAACAGGCCGAAATCGTAGCGGATGCCGTAGCCGGTCGCGGGGATCGCCAGCGTCGCCATGCTCTCCATGAAGCACGCCGCGAGCCGCCCGAGGCCGCCATTGCCGAGCGCCGCATCCGGCTCGCATTTGCGCAGGTCGGAGAGATCGACGCCGAGGTCGCCGAGCGCCGCCTCGAACAGCGGCAGCAGCCCCATATTGTTCAGCGCATCAGTGAACAGGCGGCCGATCAGGAACTCCAGCGAGAGATAATAGACGCGCTTGGCGCCGGCGTCGTAGGTCTGCTTCTCGGCGGTCAGCCAGTGGTGCACGATGCGGTCGCGCAGCGCCAGCGCCGCCGCCTTGTACCAGTCGCGCCGCGTGGCAACGGTGGCGTCCTTGCCGATCGCAAGCCGCAGCTTGGCCAGGATCGCGCCCTTGATCTCGGTCAGCGCCAGCTCATCGACCGGCTGATTCAGGGCCGGATAGTTTGTTTGTTCCTGCAACGCCAATCCCCGCCGTTCAAACTCACCGCAATGATACGCGCGTTGCGCTGCAACCGAAACCGTCGAGAGCCGTTACGCACCGTACCTGCCGCGATTTTATGCAAGGACCGGGCCGATTTCAGGCATTCGGGCCTGCCGCTTGCCGCGCCATCATCGGCTGCGAACGCCGAGATTTTGCGGCAGTTTTGCCGGAACGAACGCGATGAGACCGTTGATCGAGATCGCGGCCGCAGCGTTGCGCGCGGTGTGCATCACGGCGACGAGCGGAGCCTGCGCCGCGGCAAGTTCAACGCGGCGACAGACTGCTGTCGGCCGCGAATTGGACGCCGCGCAACGCAGCTTCATGCGCTGTTTGGGAACACCGTGGTGATACGGATTTGCAAGGTTTAACAAGTCCTTTACAACCACACCTGTCGCTCGTGGGGCGGGCACATTTTTTAGCTCCGACGCATTTCATTCCGAAGCAATTTTCAACGGGCCGCTGACTTAAGTCAGCGGCCCGAATTGCGTTTAGGGGGAGCGTGCGCGCGTGGCGAGGCGGCGCTCGCTCGCGCCACATCGTCGTCCTGGCGTAAGCCAGGACCCATTACCCCAACTGCCAGATGAGGTCGGACCGGTCGTTCCAATCCGGATTGTCCGCTTCGATCAGCTTGATCTTCCAATCGCGCTTCCAGAACTTCAGCTGTTTCTCGCGGGCGATCGCTTCCTGCGGCGTGGCGAATTCCTCGACGTGAACGAGCCGGAAGACTTGGTATTTGTACACAAACCTGGAGCCTCGGCCCGAACGATGTAGTTCGAGCCGCAGGCGAACATCGTTCGTCACGCCGACGTAGATCGTGCCGTGGTGCTGGCTCGCGAGAATATAGACGTAGTAGCTGCCGGCGGTGCTCATGCGTGGCCAAAGCTCGCGATATGTCGGCCTGTCGGGGTAATGGGTCCTGGCTTTCGCCGGGACGACGTCCATGGATGAGGACTTGTAAACCAGCTAGAACGAATTAAGAACACTTTAGCAAGTCTTTGATATATCATTATGATTCGGCGCTGCGCCGATACAATATCTAGGGTCTCCCAGCCTCTGCGAGGACTACATGTCCACCATCGCCTTCGATCAGTTCGCTCTCACCCGCATCGCGGATTTCGCCCGCTCGCTGTCGCGGCTGCACCAGGCCTCGCGGCGCCAGCCGATCGACGACGACCAGCTCGATCGCGAGTTCAATGCGGTCTGCATGTCGATCTGGGGCTACACCACGGATGATTTCAGCGACGAGCTGTTCTCGCTCGAAGATCACGCCTGGCTCGACTCGCTCGACGAAGCGCATGCGCGGATCTTCGCCGGCGAGCAGGGCTACGATCTCGTCGATGATCAGGGCATGCTGACCGACTGGTGGGGCTATTGCTGGATGATCCTCGCCGAGAAGCGCGGCATCCTCAATCCGGAGAACCGCGCCGCCGCGCGGGCTGCGATCGAGGAGAAATACCTCGCCGCGCCGAACGTGATCGGCGTGATCGTGGCGCGCTGACCGGCGCGCCCGCTCAAAGCGGTCAGTTCGCCTCGGCCCGCTTGGCGGGCTTTGCGGCATTGCTCTTCGGCACAACGGAGGCCGGTGCAGACGGCGCGACATCGCTTCTGGTTTCCGCCAGCGGCGCGTCGCTTGCGAGCTCGGCGCTGACCGGCGCAACCTTCATTTCGCCGAGCCGCGCGCGGACCGCCGCGGTCAATCCGGGATAGGAGGCGACCGGCGTGAAGTCGAACGACTGCTCGTTGCCGACCCGGACGCCGGTATAGGCGACCAGGCCGTCGGTGGTCGCGATCACGTCGCCGGCCTTCAGCGAGGCGTCGAGCGCGAGGTCGACCGGCGCGAGGCCTGCCGGGTCGCGGCCGTTGCAGGTGCAGTCGGCGCGCAGCGCCTTGCGGTACGCGAAGGCGTTCTCGCTGTCGGCGTAGCGCTCGCCGGTGCTCGAGGCGGAGCTGTCGATATGGCCGCCGTAATAGACCTTGGTGGCGCTCGCCGGACAGAATGCCTGGCAGAGCTGCGCCGGCGTGGCATTGCCGCGCATCGTCAGCGGAAAGTACTTGCCGTCGCAGGTGCGCACGCAATAGGCCGGTCCGGAACCGGCGACGCGCGGCGCCGAGGAGGGGGCGGATGTCTGGCGTTCCGGCTGCTGGTTGAGGCCGAACGGATCGGCGAAGAAATTGGCCTGCGGCGGGGCCTGCCGGCCCTGCTGCTTCTGGGCGCTGCCGAAGAAGAAATCGAACAGCCCTTCGGCCGAGACGGGAGCGGGCACGACCAGGATGGAACCCGCAAAGGCCGCGGCGGCCAGCACCACGCGGCGCCGCATGCGCCGATCACTCAACTCTGTACGCAACGCCAACTCCACCCGACGCGCCGCGGCGACACGGTGCCTCGGCGGATCCACCATAGGATGGGATGGTAAACGAGCGATTGATTGACCGTGACGGCGTCACAAGAAACGGGCGCGGCCGCGCGGACTTCTCTTCACCTCGCCCCGCTTGCGGGGAGAGGTCGGATCGCATGGAGCGCAGCGAAATGCGATCCGGGTGAGGGGGTACAGGTCGCACCGCACTCACGGCTCGTGGAAGCAGCCCCTCACCCCGACCCTCTCCCCGTAAGAACGGGGCGAGGGAGAAGAGAGAGACCGTCAGTCCTTCAAGAACTCGCCGGCCTTGTACAGCGCGCGGAACGGCAAGCCGGCTTCGGCGAACGTCTCGGTGGCGCCTTCCTCGCGGTCGACCATGGTGAAGACCAGCGCGATCTCGCCGCCGGCCTCGCGCACGGCTTCCGCAGCCTTCAGCGCCGAGCCGCCCGTCGTGGTGACGTCCTCGACGATCACGATGCGCTTGCCCGCCAGCGTCTCGCCCTTGGCGAGCCCTTCGACCGAGAGTCGCGCGCCGTGCTCCTTCGGCTTCTTGCGCACGAAGAACGCCGCGATCGGGTGGCCCTTCAGCCAGGACAGCTGCGCGATGGCACCGGCGAGCGGCACCGCGCCCATTTCGAGCCCGCCGACGAGATCGAGCTTGTCGTCCTTCAGCGCCTCATAGGTCAGCTCGGCGAGCAGTGCTGCGCCCTCGGGATCGAGCATCGTCGGCTTCAGGTTGAAATAGAAATCGCTCTTGCGGCCCGACGCCAAGGTGATCTCGCCGCGGCCGAACGAACGCTTGCGGATGATCTCGGCGAGGCGGGCGCGGGAGGCTGATTTGGACAAGGCGTTTTCCCTCTGGGGGTTCTTTGGGGGCTTCGAGGCGGCCGGCAATCTATCGGCGGTTTCCGGCACATTCCAGCGGGTAAATCCCGCCGTCAACAGTGGGCGTGCCGCCATTTCAGCGCAGCGGTGTGCGGAAAGCGCGGTTGTGCGGCTCCCGGCTTCCCCCTAAAGCAAGCGCCAAACATTTGCACGGGAAGCGGAAATGACCATCGAGCTGCACACCTGGAACACGCCCAATGGCCGCAAGATCTCGGTGGCGCTGGAGGAAATGGGGCTGCCCTACAAGGTGATCCCGGTGAATATCGGCAAGGGCGAGCAGATGGCGCCCGGCTTCCTCGCGATCAGCCCGAACAACAAGATCCCGGCGATCGTCGATCCCGATGGCCCCGGCGGCAAGCCGGTCAGCATCTTCGAGTCCGGCGCGATCCTGCTCTATCTCGGCGAGAAGACCGGCAAGTTCCTGCCGCAGCCGCTGGCGGAACGGATCCCGGTCTATGAGTGGCTGATGTGGCAGATGGGCGGTTTCGGCCCGATGCCGGGCCAGGTGCACCATTTCATCGCGCTGGAGAACGAGCAGGACCGCGCCTACGGCCTGAAGCGCTACATGGCCGAGACGCGGCGGCTCTACGGCGTGCTGGACCGCCGGCTCGATGGCCGCGATTTCGTCGCCGGCGATCTCTCGGTGGCCGATTTCGCCATCCTCGGCTGGGCCTGGCGCCACCCGCGCCACAAGGTCGATCTCGCCGACTTCCCCAACGTCAAACGCTGGTACGAGACGCTGATGGCCCGCCACGCGACGAAGCGCGGTATGGAAGCGAAGCTGGATTGAAGATTCAGTCCGCACCTTCTTCCCTTCTCCCCTTGTGGGAGAAGGTGGCGCGCAGCGCCGGATGAGGGGGTGTCTCCGCAGACGCGCTCGTGGAGAGAGACCCCTCACCCGGCTTCGATGCTTTGCATCGAAGCCACCCTCTCCCACAAGGGGAGAGGGTACTCACTAGGCCTTCCTCGCCTCGAGCGCCATCTTCATCGCAAGTCCTGCTAGCACCGTGCCCATCAGCCAGCGCTGTACCAAGAGCCAGGTCGGGCGGGTGCCGAGAAACACGGCGATCGAGCCGGCGGCGAGCGCGATCATCGCGTTGACGCTGACGCTGATCACGATCTGGATCGAGCCGAGCGCGAGCGACTGCGTCAGCACGCTGCCGCCGGTGGGATCGATGAACTGCGGCAGCAGCGCGAGATAGAGCATCGCGATCTTCGGGTTCAGCAGGTTGGTGAGAAAGCCCATCGCGAACAACTTGCGCGGGCCGTCGACCTTCAGCGCCTTGACCTGGAACGGTGAGCGGCCGCCCGGCTTCAACGCCTGCCACGCCAGCCACAGCAGATAGCCGGCACCGGCGAAGCGCAGCGCGTCATAGGCGTAGGGGATCGCGAACAGCAGCGCGGTGATGCCGAACGCCGCGCACAGCATGTAGAACACGAAGCCGAGCGCGACGCCGCCGAGCGAGACGATGCCGGCCGCCGGCCCCTGCGTGATCGAACGCGAGATCAGGTACATCATGTTCGGTCCCGGCGTCAGCACCATGCCGAGGCAGACGAGCGCAAAGCCGAGCAAAGCGGATGTGTGGGGCATGACGGATCTCGCGAGGGGATGCACGCAGTTCTAGCGTGTGATCCAAGGCGCGGCCATGCTGGAATTGCTCTCGGAGCAATGTCGATTGTCGATGTCGCGGCGGTGGAAGGGCTCCCTCCCCCGCAAGCGGGAGAGGCGAAGGGACAATCAATGCGCCTCGTCCCAATTGTTGGCGGCGCGGGCGTCGACCTGGAGCGGCAGCGACAGGATCACCGCCGGGAACGGCGCGTCCTGCATCACCTTCTGCACCACTGGCAGCGTCGCCGCGACTTCGCCGTCGGGCACCTCGAAGATCAGTTCGTCATGCACCTGCAGCAGCATCTGCGCGGTGAGCTTTTTCTCGGCGAGCGCGTCCTCGACCCGGATCATGGCGCGGCGGATGATGTCGGCGGCGGTGCCCTGCAAGCGCGCATTGATCGCAGCGCGTTCGTTGAACGCGCGCACCGAGGCGTTGGAGGCCTTGATGTCGGGGTAGTACATTTTTCGGCCGAACAGCGTGGTGACGTAGCCGTTCCTTCGGCAAGAATCCTTGGTCTCGTCCATGTAGGCGCGGATGCCGGGGAAGCGCTCGAAGTATTTCTTGATGTAGGCCGAGGCTTCCTCGCGCGCGATGCCGAGCTGGTTGGCGAGGCCGAACGCCGAGATGCCGTAGATGATGCCGAAATTGATCGCCTTGGCGCGGCGCCGTACCTCGCTCGGCATGTCCTTGATCGGCACGCCGAACATTTCCGACGCGGTCATCGCGTGAATGTCGAGCCCGTCGCGGAATGCCTGGCGCAGCACCGGCACGTCGGCGATCTCCGCGAGCAGCCGCAATTCGATCTGCGAGTAATCCGCCGACACCAGCTTGTGGCCGGGCGTCGCGATGAAGGCGCGGCGGATCTTGCGGCCGTCCTCGGTGCGAACCGGGATGTTCTGCAAATTCGGCTCGTTCGACGACAGCCGGCCCGTCGTGGTCGCGGCCAGCGCGTAGGTGGTGTGGACGCGATGGGTCTGCGGATTGACGTAGGTCGGCAGCGCATCGGTGTAGGTCGATTTCAGCTTCGAGACCTGGCGCCATTCCAAAATCTTCTTCGGGAAGTCGTGGCCCTGCTCGGCGAGATCGTCGAGCACCTGCGCGGTGGTCGACCATGCGCCGGTCTTGGTCTTGGTGCCGCCGGGCAATCCCATCTTGCCGAAAATGATGTCGCCGATCTGCTTTGGGCTGCCGACATTGACCGGCTCGCCGGCGATCTCCTGGATCTCGGCCTCGACGCGCGCCGCGGTCTGGGCGAAATCGCCCGACAGCCGCGACAACACCTGGCGGTCGATCGAGATGCCGCGGCGCTCCATCCGCGCCAGCACCGAGACCAGCGGCCGCTCCAGCGTCTCGTAGACCGTCGTCATCCGCTCGGCGACGAGACGCGGCTTCAGCACCCGCCACAGCCGCAGGATCACGTCGGCGCTTTCGGCGGCATATTCGGTCGCCTTGTCGATCGTGACCTGATCGAAGGTCAGCTTGCCCTTGCCGCTGCCGACGAGGCCGCCGTAATTGACGACGGCATGGCCGAACCAGCGCTCGGCGAGCGACTCGATCGCATGCGAGCCGCGGCCGGCATCGAGCGCGTAGGACATCAACTGCGCATCATCGATGTTGCGCAGCGTGACGCCGTGCTGCGCCAAGGTCACCGAGGTAAATTTGACGTTGAAGCCGACCTTCTGGATGCCGGCGGACTCCAGCAGCGGCTTCAGCGTCTTCAGTGCATCGGCGGTCTTGATCTGGCCGGGCGCGAGGCCGGCATCGAACAGGCCGGCACCGCCGCCGGGCTCGCGGTGGCCGAGCGGGATGTAGGCGGCGTCGTTCGGCGCCACGGCGAGCGCCAGTCCCGCCAGCTCGGCCTGCATCGGGTCGATCGATTCCGACATCGCTTCGATCGCGAGATAGCCGGTGTCGTGCGCGCGTGCGAGCAGGGCGTTGAGCTGTTCGAGACTGCCGATCGCCTGGTAGGCCTTGCGATCGAAGCCGGTCTTGCGGACGGCTTCGCCGCGGGCCTCGGCCAGTGCGGCCGGAGTGCCCCTGCGGTTGGAATTCTTGTCGTCGCGCGCGCCGGTCGGCTTGGCCTTCGCAGCCGGTGCTGCGGACGATGCGGTTGCATCTCCCGGTGCCGGCGTCACAACGGACGGCGGCAGCGGCGAGAACACGCTGGCGCCGCTCTTGTTGCCGGGATCGGCGTCGACATTGGCGGGATCGATCTGCGCATAGTCGGCGACGCGGCGGGTGAGGGTGGTGAACTCCATCGCCTTGAGGAAGGCGACCAGCTTGCGCGCATCGGGCTCATGCACGGCGAGGTCGTCGAGCGGCACTTCGAGATCGACCTTGTCGTCGAGCAGCACGAGCTGGCGCGAGATCCGCGCCTTCTCGGCATTCTCGAGCAGCGCCTCGCGCCGCTTCGGCTGCTTGATCTCGGTGGCGCGGAACAACAGCTGGTCGAGATCGCCATATTCGATGATCAGCTGGGCTGCGGTCTTGATGCCGATGCCGGGCACGCCGGGCACGTTGTCGGTGGAATCGCCGGCCAGCGCCTGCACCTCGACCACCTTCTCCGGCGGCACGCCGAATTTCTCGATCACCTCGTCGCGGCCGATGCGGCGATCCTTCATGGTGTCGAACATCACGACCTTGTCGTTGACGAGCTGCATCAGGTCCTTGTCGGACGACACGATCGTCGTGGTCGCGCCGCGCTCGGTCGCCTGCCGCGCATAGGTCGCGATCAGATCATCCGCCTCGAAACCGGCCTGCTCGAGGCTCGGCAGATCGAAGGCGCGCACCGCCTCGCGGATCAGCGCGAATTGCGGGATCAGATCGTCGGGCGCCGGCGGCCGGTGCGCCTTGTAATCCGGATAGAGCTTGTTGCGGAAGGTGATCTCCGACTTGTCGAACACGATCGCCAGATGCGTCGGCCGGTTATCGTCCGGCATGTCGCGCAACAGCTTCCACAGCATGTTGCAGAAGCCGAGCACGGCATTGACCTGCAGCCCGTCGGACTTGCGGTTCAGCGGCGGCAGCGCGTGATAGGCGCGGAAGATGTAGCCCGAGCCGTCGACCAGGAAGATATGGTCGCCCTTCGCCGCCGCCTTGGCGGCAACGGGTTTGGGTTCGGTCTTCGGAGCGGGCTTTTCAGCTGGCTTGGCGGGGTCTTTGGAGGCTGTTTTCGGCATGGCCGAAACTTAGGGATTTTTGCGCGGATTGACAGCCTTTGGTGTGTGGATTCTGGGTGTGCCGCACAGCCATTTGTCGTCCTGGCGAAAGCCAGGACCCATTACCCCAAATGGGTATTGTTTGAGCTCGCTGTGGCCCCAGCCTTTTCCAACCCGAGCGGTCGTGGTTATGGGTCCTGGCTTTCGCCAGGACGACATCGAGGATGATTAAGCCTTATCCCCGGTCGGCGAGAACAGATAGCCGCCGCCGCGGATGGTGCGGATCACGGATGGCTTGGTCGGATCGAATTCGATCTTGCGGCGGATCCGCATGATGCGCAGGTCGACGGCGCGGTCGAAGGCTTCAGCGTCGCGCGCATTGGCGAGTTCCAAAAGCCGCTCTCGCGACAGCACCCGCTTCGGGTTGGCCGCGAACACCTTGAGCAGGCCGAATTCGGAGGCGGTCAGCGGATGCTCGTTGCCTTCGTCGTCGCGCAGCGCCTGGGCCTCGAGGTCGAGCCATTTGGTGCCGAACCGCACCAGCTGCTCCTTCTCGGCCTTGCTACCAGCCGGTTCCGGCGCGGCTGATTTGGCCGGCCCGCTCCGCCGCAGCACCGAGCGGATCCGCGCCATCAGCTCCCGCAATTCGCAGGGCTTGGCGACGTAATCGTCAGCGCCGAGCTCGAGCCCGACCACCCGGTCGATCGGGCTGGCAGTAGCTGTCAGCATGATGACGGGGACGTTGATCTTGCTCTTGAGGTCGCGAATGATCGACAGCCCGTCTTCCTCGGGCATGTTGAGGTCCAGCACCACCAGATCGGGCGTGCTGCTCTCGATCTCCTTGCGCAGGCTCTTGCCGCCGTCGCACAGCGTCACGCCGAAGCCGTGCATCTTGAGGTAATCGCCGACCATCTCGCGGGCCGGCGCCTCGTCGTCGACGATGAAGATATGCGGGTTCTGGTTCATGTCTCTGTCGCCGGCAGTGTAACCGTAAAGGTCGACCCCTGTCCGGGGCCCGGGCTCTCTGCGGTCACATGGCCGCCATGCATGTCGATGATGCGCTTGACGATGGAGAGGCCGAGGCCGGTCGAGCTCTCGCCCGCGGTCGGCTTGGCCGACAGCCGCTGGAACCGGCCGAACAGCCGGCTGAGATCCTCGGGGCTGAGGCCGGGGCCCTGATCGACGATCCGGATCACCGTGTCGTCGCCCTCATGGTTGACCGAGACCGTGATCTTGCCGCCGATCGGCGAATATTTGATGGCGTTGCTGACCAGATTGTCGATCGCCTCGCGGATCCGGTCGGCGTCGCACATCGTGACGAACTGCTGCGGCCCCGAGACCGAGATGCTCTGCTGCTTGTTGACGGCCGAGGGCAGATTGGCCTCGGTGACCTCGTTGACCAGCGCCGCGACATCGACCGGCTCGCGGCGGATGGTGATGTCGAACGCGTCGGCCATCGCGTCCGAGATCAGATGGTCGACCATCGAGGTCAGCCGCTTGGTGGCATCGCGGATGTGCTCGACCTGCGCGGTGACGTTTTCCTTCGGCGAGCCGGCGCCGATCAGTTCGGTCAGCATCTCGGTGCGGCCGAGGATCACGCCGAGTGGGTTCTTCAGATCGTGGGCGACGGTGCCGAGGATCTCGTTCTTGAAGCCGTTGGCGCGTTGCAGCCGCAGCCACTGCGCCGACAGCCGCCGGTTGGCCTGCATCAGCGCGCGGGTACGCTGCACGACGCGGTCCTCGAGCTGGGTGTTGGCCTCGTGCAGCTGCTGGTAGAGGATCACATTGTCGAACGCGATCGACAGCCGGCTCGAGAAGATCTCGACCAGCGCGCGGTCGGTGTCGGAGAGCTGGCGCTCGGCCTGCAGCAGCACCACGACCTCGCGGCCGCTGCCGGTGCGCGAATAGAGCACGCTGCGATGGTCGGCGAACTCGTTCTTGCGGGCCTGGAAGGCGGCCTCCACCATGTGGCGCAGATCGGGATCGAGCGCCTTCGACGAGGTGGTGCCGATGAAGCGGCTGTAGCAGCCCGAACAGGCCAGCACCGAGAAATCGCAGGCGGCGGCGTTGCCGTTGCCGTCGTCGCGCAGCACCAGGATGCCGGCGCAATCGACGTTGAGCAGCGAGGCGAGCTGGGTCAGCACGCCCTCGGCGAGCCGCTGCATCGACTTGAAGTCGTACAGCGTCGAGGCGGCGTCGATGATGATCTCGAGCCCGCGCCGCGTCTGCACCATGCGCTCGAGCTGCTGGTAGCTGCGCAGCGCTGCGGTCAGCGAGGTGAACAGCTTGTCGGCGGTGAGCTCGGTCTTCGCCTTGTAGTCGTTGATGTCGTACTGCACGATGACGCGGCGCTCGGGCGCCTGGCCGGGCTGGCCGGTGCGCAGGATGATGCGGACGGTCTCGTTCCTGATCTCGTTGCGGATGTATTCGACGAGCTCGAGGCCGGCGACGTCGGTCTCCATGATGACGTCGAGCAGCACGGCCGCGATGTCGGGATTGTCCCGCATCAGCGTGCGGCCTTCGGCCGCGGAGTAGGCCGACAGGATTTCGAGCGTCGCGCCGTTCAGGTTGTAGTCGCTGAGCGCGAAACGGGTGCCTTCATGGACGGCATGATCGTCGTCGATGACGGCGATCTTCCATTTGCGGGCCGACGAGTCCTCCGGGGGGCTCTCGGTATCGTCGATCAGTTGGAGGACATCGTCCTGTTCGGCCATTGACTGCTTCCGTCGGCTGCTGCGTCAGTGATCGTGGGCTGTCCGATGGCAGCCCCCTTGGCGATCCTGGGCATGATAATGCGAAAAGTTGTGCCTTGTCCTACCCTTGACTCCAGCATCATGCGTCCGCCGAGCTGCTGGGTGACCAGGTTATAGACGATATGCAGGCCGAGGCCCGTACCACCTTCGTTGCGCCGCGTCGTAAAGAACGGGTCGAACGCCTGTCGCTGCACGTCCGGCGTCATGCCAGCCCCGTCGTCCGCGAAGATGATCTCGACATCATCAGCGCCGCGCCCGCGCGCCGAGATCGTGATGTTGCCGGAGCGGCCATCGGCAAAGGCATGATTGACGGCGTTCAGGAAAAGATTGGTTAAGATCTGGCCATAGGCGCCGGGATAGCCGTCGATCATGAGCCCCTCGGGCACGTCGACGGACAGCGCGATCGAGGCCTTCTTCAGCACCGGCCGCAGGCTCGCCACGATCTGGTCGGTCGATTCACTCAAGGCGAACTGCCGCCGCTCGGCATGCGAGCGGTCGACCGCGACCTGCTTGAACGACTGGATCAGCTCGCCGGCGCGCTGCAGGTTGGAGACCAGTTGCTGCGATGCGTCACGCGAGGCGCGCACGAATTCGTCGAGCTTGGAGCGGCGCAGCGGCTCGGTCCTGAGGTCGCTCTCGAAGATCTCGCTGCGGCGGGCAAAGCTCGAGGCCACCGTCAGGCTGATGCCGATCGGGTTGTTGACCTCGTGGGCGACGCCGGCGACCAGGCCGCCGAGCGCGGCGAGGCGCTCGGCATCGATCAGGTTCTGCTGCGCGGCGTTGAGCTCGAGCAGCGCGCTCTCGGCCTTTTCCTTGGCGGTGCGCAGCTCGTCCTCGGTCTTGCGCTTGGCGATCGCGTTTTCGCGGAAGACTTCCACCGCGCGCGCCATGGCGCCGACCTCGTCCTTGGCCGAGGTGCCCTGCACGGGACGGTCGAGATCGCCCGAGGTGATGTTGCGCATCGCCGCCATGATCTGCGCCAGCGGCAGCCGGATCGAGAGCGCTATCATGACGCCGGCCGACATGATGACGCCGAGGAAGATCACGGCGATCGACATCACGCGGCGCGAGATCGACGCCAGCGTCCGGTCGAAGGTCTCCTGCGCCTTTTGCTCGCGCTGGCGCATCTTCACCGAGAGATCGTCGATCGCGCCGATCGCATCGGCCTGGCTGGCGTCGATCGAGTTGCGCAACAGATCGGTGCGGTTGGTGAGCTGGTCGCTGAGCTTGCCGAGCCCGTCGCGCAGCTCGGCGGTCTTGACCTTGAGCCGCGCCAGAGCCATGCGCTGCAAATCGTTCTCGGCCAGATCGGTCATGACGGGAATCGTCCGCTCGATCGTATCGATGTTGCGGCGGGCTTCCTCGGCCGACGACGAGGCAAGCGAGAGGTAGTAGGCGTTGGCGGCAACCAAGAGCGAGGTGAAGGCTTCGCGCGATTTGCCGAGCGCGGGCCAGATCAGCGCGTCGCGATGGCCGGTGGCGCCCTCGATGATCGAATACAGCCCGGCCATGTCCTTGGTCGGCGACAGCACCTGCTCGTCATAGGTCTTGGCGATCTGGGTCTGCACGGTGCGCAATTCGCCGAAGCCGTCGAGGAAGCGGCTGGTGACGCGCTCCAGCTGCTCGACCGAGCCCGACAGCATCGGGTCGGTCGAGGCCCGGTTGGTCAGGGTGCCGAGCACCGCCTCGCGCAGCAGCAGGATTTCCGCGAACAGGTCCGGGCTCGGCTGGTTGATGTAGCGGTGGATCAGGTTCTGCAGCCGACTGGTCTCGCTTTCCAGCTTGGCCAGGATCTTGTCGGATTCCCGCACCTGGCGGACGTCCTCCCAGGCCGACCCGAGCACCTTCGCGCCGTTCCAGATCAGCACCGCCAGCACGATCACGACCGCGGAGTTGAGCAGCGCGATCGACAGGATACGCCAGCGGATCGGCACCGCACGCAGCAACTGGACGATGCGGAAGCGGCCCTGCGGCCCGAAGGCCGCCCGCCGTCGCATCGTTCCGTTCTGCTTTGGTGTGTCCAAGATCCGGTTACTCCATGTTGCGGATGCGTTCGATCAGTGCTGCCATCGCCGGATCGCTTTCCGCCTTGGCATAGACGCCGGCCATCGCCGCCTCGAACGGCTTGCGGTCGAAATCGGTCACGACCTTGACGCCGGCCTGCTCGGCCTGCTTGCGCGAACGTTCCTCGAGCTCCCGCCATTTCTCGCGCATGTAGAGGCTGGAGCGCTGCGCGGCTTCGCGGAAGATGGTCTGCTCATCCGGCGTGAGACTGGCCCAGGCTTTCTGCGACATCACCAGCACCTCCGGGCTCACGGTATGCTGGGTCAGGGTGTAGTAGCCGGCGTATTTGTAGTGACCGGTGGTGACGAAAGACGGCCAGTTGTTCTCCGCGCCGTCGATCAACCGGTTGGCAAGGCCGGTCAGCACCTGGCCGTAGGCCATCTCGACCGGCTGGGCGCCGAGCGCGCGGATCATGTCCGACATCTGCGCCGATTGCTGCACGCGTATCCGCAATCCCTTGAGGTCGTCGAGCGAGCGCACCGGGCGGACGCTGTTGTAGATCGAGCGGGCGCCGGAATCGTAGAAAGCCAGCCCGACAAAGCCGTAGGGCTCGAAGCTGTTCAGGATCTCGTTGCCGATCGGTCCGTCCAGCACATGTTGCAGGTGCTCAAGCGATCGAAACAGGAACGGCATCGCCAGCACGTTCACGGAGGGCACCATGGTTCCGATCAGCGCGACATTGGTCCGGTTCAGATCGATCGCGCCGACCCGGGTCTGTTCCAGCGTCTCCTTTTCCTCGCCGAGCTGGCGGGAATGGAAGACCACGACGCGGTGCTTGCCGCCGGTGCGCTCAGTGATCAGGCGGCCCATGTAGTTCAGCGCCTGGACGGTCGGATAGTCCTCATTCTGGGTATCGGCGGTGCGGAATTCGCGCGCCAAAGCGCTCGCCGAGACCGCTGTGCACAACAGCGCGACGGCAAGCGTGACGATCCGCGAAAGGCCGGCGCGGCGGTACACAGGCTACAATTCCCCTTGTGATGTGTGTCCAGGGCGGGCGCAAAAGGTTCAGCGCTTTTTTAGCAGAATGGCGCTGGTTCGCCCATCGGCTAAAACGTTAATCTGGCCCTGCAACCTGCGGTGTCGATTGAATCTGTGGTTGTAGCGCCGTATGAGGGCGTGTTGGCACCCGGGAACAGCTCGTCGTGAAATTCACTTTCAAGCTCGCCTCCAAGCTCCTGCATCTCGTCGTCGCAGCCCTTCTGCTGATCTCGCCGGCGCGCGCGGCAACCGAGATCATGTGGTGGCATGCGATGTCGGGCGAGCTCGGCAAGCAGCTCGAGAAGCTCGCCGCCGACTTCAACGCCTCGCAATCGGACTACCGGATCGTGCCCACCTACAAGGGCAATTACACCGAGACCGTCACCGCGGCGATCTTCGCCTTCCGCTCGCGCAGCCAGCCGGCAATCGTCCAGGTCAACGAGATTGCCACCGCAACCATGATGGCGGCGCGTGGCGCGATCTATCCGGTGTACGAGCTGATGCGCGACCAATCGGAGGCGTTCAACCCACAAGCCTATCTGCCCGCGGTGGCCGGCTATTATGCCGATGTCGACGGCAACATGCTGTCGTTCCCGTTCAATGCCTCGACGCCGATCCTGTACTACAACAAGGATATGTTCCGCTCGGCCGGGCTCGATCCGAGCCAGCCGCCGAAGACCTGGCCGGAGCTCGGCACGATGGCGAAACGGCTGCGCGCGGCCGGTGCGATGTGCGGCGTGACGACGTCATGGCCGTCCTGGATCAATGTCGAGAATTTTTCCGCGTTCCACAATCTGCCGCTCGCAACCAAGGCCAACGGCTTTGCCGGGCTCGATGCGCAGCTGATCTTCAACAATCCGCTGGTGATCCGCCACATCGCGCAGCTCGCGCAATGGCAGGCCGACAAGACCTTCGACTATAGCGGCCGCGGGCAGGCGGCCGAGCCGCGCTTCCAGAAGGGCGAGTGCGGCATCTTCATCGGCTCGTCGGGCACGCGCGCCGACATCAAGGCCAATTCCAAATTCGAAGTCGGCTACGGCATGATGCCGTACGATCCCGACGTCCAGGGCGCGCCGCAGAACTCGATCATCGGCGGCGCGACGCTGTGGGTGCTGCGCGACCGGCCGCGCGCCGAATATGCCGGCGTGGCAAAGTTCTTCGCCTATCTGTCGCGGCCCGAGGTGCAGGCCGCCTGGCACCAGAACACGGGCTATCTGCCGATCACCCGCGCCGCGTTCGATCTCACCCGCGCGCAGGGCTTCTATGATGGCAATCCTGGCGCCTCGATCTCGATCGAGGAGGTCACGCTGAAGCCGCCGACCGACAATTCCAAGGGCATTCGCCTCGGCTCGTTCGTGCTGGTTCGCGACGTGATCGAGGAGGAGCTCGAACAGGTGTTCGCCGGCAAGCGCTCGGCGCAGGCCGCGATGGACAACGCCGTCGAGCGCGGCAACCGCCTGCTGCGCCAGTTCGAGCGCGCCAATCCGGACCGGTGAGGGGGCCGTCTGGTTTGCTCAACTGCTTCCCCATCGTCCTGACGGCATATGAACCGGTGACTCATACGCGGGGCCAAGCATTCAGCGTCGTCCTGGCGAATGCCAGGACCCATTACCCCAGCCCTTTGTTGTTGCGCGATGCTGGAGCCACGATCCTGCTCACAATCAAATTCGGTGGTTATGGGTCCTGGCTTTCGCCAGGACGACAGCGTTGAGAGGCCGCGCGCACATGCACCTTCCCCCGCTGACCGACTACGACACCTACCGCGCCTGGCGCGGCGACAGCTCGCGCTGGCTGCCGGTCGCGCGCGAGATCGCCGATGGCCACGGGCTGTCGTGGGGCACGCCGCATGTGTTCGCGACCGGCACCAATCTCGTCGTCGGGCTTGATGGCAACCTGATCCTGAAGCTGTTCCCGCCATTCCTGCGCCCGCAATTCATCTCCGAACGCGGTGCGCTGGCGGAGCTGCATGGAAGGCTCGGCATTCCGATTCCCGACCTCGTCGCGGAGGGCGAGCGTGACGGCTGGCCGTATCTCGTCATCACGCACCTCGGCGGCACCGTCGGCTCGGAGGTCTGGCCATCGCTGTCGGAAGCCGAGCGGGAGCGCGTGCTGGCCGAGATCGGCGCCGTGATCGCCGACGTGCAGCGCGTGCCGCCCGGCAGCCTGCGGACGTTCGGGCAGCCCTGGGAGGCCTTCCTGCGCGGGCAGATCGCGCAGTGCCGGGCGCGGCACCAGCGGCTCGGTCTACCGGCGAAATTCCTCACCTCGCTCGACGATCTCCTGCGCGACGCCACTGAGCTGATCCCGATGAAAGCGCCGCCGGTGATCCTGACCGGCGAGTACATTCCGGAAAATTTCCTGCTCGGGCGCCGGGCCGACGGCTGGCATGTCGCCGGCCTGTTCGACTTCGGTGACGTCCGAACCGGATGGGGCGAGTACGACCTGCTCGGCCCCAGCGCCTTCATGGCCGCCGGGCATCCGCGTCGGGTGCAGAGCCTGTTCGACGGCTTCGGCATCCCGCGCAGCGAGGTGAATTTCACGCTGAAGCGGCGGCTGATGGCGCTGATGATGCTGCACTCGGCCAGCGATCCGCTCCGGCACATCTGCATCGCGGGCTGGCCGGACCGGGTCGATGATCTCGTCCAGTTGCAGGAGCTGATCTGGCCGGACTAGCGGTCTGAATCGAGCGTCGGCCAGAAAGCGAGCAGCACCGTTGAGCTGCTCATTGATTGAGCAACAAGCTGTCCTTTGTATGCAATGGCTGACGTCGTCGGCAGCGCCAGATCAAGATACCTATGACGATTTCTGCCATCTCTACAGCTGGTTAGCTGCCTCATAAGGTTTCGTTAAGGGTTGGCACAATCCTTGCGAACTGAGTTCCAAGGCCCGTTCCCAGGGCGTTGGAGCATCACATGAAGCGTCGAGACTTCCTCAAATCGGTGTCCGGACTGGCCGCGGGGGCGCTGGCGCCGACCGCGCCGGCGATCTGGTCGCCTGCCAAAGCCGACGCCCGCTCCGAGACGCTGCTGATCGTCTCCGAAGGCGGTCCCAACAATCTCGACATCCACGGCGTCGGCACCAACGTGCCCGGCTATGAGGTGTCGTGGAATTGCTACGACCGGCTGATCAGCCACGAGATGAAGAGCGGTCCGGGCGGCGTGCCCTATTACGACCGCGACAAGTTCAAGCCCGAGCTCGCCGAGGACTTCAACATCGGCGACATGTCGGTCACCTTCAAACTGCGCAAGAACGCCAAATTCCACGACGGCGCACCGGTGACGGCGAAGGACGTCAAATGGTCGCTCGATCGCGCCGTCAGCGTCGGCGGCTTCCCGACCTTCCAGATGAGCGCGGGCTCGCTGACCAAGCCCGAGCAGTTCGTCGTCGTCGATGACCATACGGTGCGGGTCGACTTCCTGAAGAAGGACAGACTGACGATCCCCGACCTCGCTGTGATCGTGCCCTGCGTCGTCAACTCCGAGCTAGTCAAGAAGAATGCCAGCGAGAAGGATCCCTGGGGTCTCGAATTCACCAAGCAGCAGACCGCAGGCTCCGGCGCCTACAAGGTGACCAAATGGACCGCCGGCACCGAAGTCGTCATGGAGCGCAACGACGAGTGGGTCTCGGGCCCGATGCCGAAGATCAGGCGCGTGATCTGGCGCATGGTCCCGCAGGCCGGCAATCGCCGTGCGCTGCTCGAACGCGGTGATGCCGACATCTCCTACGAGCTGCCGTTCAAGGATTTTCAGGAGATGAAGGCCAACGGCAAGCTCAACGTGGTCTCGCTGCCGTTCTCCAACGGCATCCAGTATATCGGCATGAACGTCACCAAGCCGCCGTTCGACAATCCGAAGGTACGGCAGGCGATGGCCTACGCAATGCCGTATCAGAAGATCATGGATGCGGTGCTGTTCGGTCTCGCCAACCCGATGTTCGGCGCACCGAAGGACAAGCCGACCGAGGTCGCCTGGCCGCAGCCGACGAAGTATTTCACCGACATGGAGAAGGCCAAGGCGCTGCTCGCCGAAGCCGGCTACGCCAACGGCTTCGAGACCACGATCTCGTTCGACCTGAATTTCGCAGGCGTTAATGAGCCGCTCTGCGTGTTGGTGCAGGAGAGCCTGGCGCAGCTCGGCATCAAGACCACAATCAACAAGGTGCCCGGCGCCAACTGGCGCACCGAGCTCACCAAGAAGGAAATGCCGCTGTTCACCAACGTGTTCTCGGGCTGGCTCGATTACCCCGAGTACTTCTTCTACTGGTGCTATCACGGCAACAATTCGATCTTCAACACGATGAGCTACAAGTCGCCCGAGATGGACAAGCTCATCGACGGCGCGCGCATCGCGGCCGCCAATGGCGACACTGCGGCCTACGACGCCGACGTCAAGGGCTTCGTCGACCTTGCGTTTACCGACATCCCGCGCATCCCGCTCTATCAGCCCTTCGTCAACGTCGCGATGCAGAAGAACATCTCGGGCTACCAGTACTGGTTCCACCGCCGGCTGGACTATCGCGCGATGGCGAAGGGGTGAGGCGCTCATGCTGTCCCTGATCGGCAAGCGGCTGCTGTTCGCGATTCCGTCGCTGATCGGGGTGGTGATCGTGACGTTCCTCTTGACGCGTGCGCTGCCGGGCGATCCGGCGGCGTATTTCGCGGGTCCGGCGGCGACGAAGGAAGCCGTCGACCAGATCAGGAAGAAGCTCGGCTTCGACAAGCCGCTGATCGAGCAGTTCGTCCGCTACACGGGCGATCTCGCCCATGGCGATCTCGGGACCTCGCTGACCACGGGACAGCCGGTGGCCGCCGAACTGCGCAACCGCTTGCCCGCATCGGCCGAGCTCACGCTGCTTGGTCTCGTCGTCTCGATCGTGATCGCGATCCCGCTCGGCGTGCTGGCGGCGACGCGGCCAGGCTCCTGGATCGATCATCTCTGCCGCGTCACCACGACGGCCGGCGTCTCGCTGCCGGTGTTCTTCACCGGGCTGGTGCTGGTTTACGTGTTCTATTTCCGGCTCGGCTGGGCGCCCGCGCCGCTCGGCCGGCTCGACGTGTTCTACAGCGCGCCGCCGACGGTCACCGGCTTCTATCTGATCGACACGTTGATCGCGCGCGACTTCGAGGCGTTTCGTTCTGCGCTGAGTCAATTGATCCTGCCGGCGGTGACGCTTGCGATCTTCTCGCTGGCGCCGATCGCGCGCATGACGCGGGCCTCGATGCTGGCCGTGCTGGCGTCCGATTTCGTCCGCACCGCGCGCGCCAGCGGCCTATCGCCCGGCAAGGTGATCGTCACCTACGCGTTCCGCAACGCGATGCTGCCTGTGATCACCACGCTCAGCATGGTGTTCTCGTTCCTGCTGGGGGCCAACGTGCTGGTGGAGAAGGTGTTCGCCTGGCCCGGCATCGGCTCCTATGCGGTCGAGGCGCTGATCGCCTCCGACTTCGCGCCCGTGCAGGGCTTCGTGCTGACCATGGCGGTCATGTACGTGCTGCTGAATCTCCTGATCGACATCCTCTACGGCGTGATCGATCCGCGCGTCAGGCTGGAAGGGTAGAGCCATGAGCAGCGTTGCGCCGACAATTGAACCCGCAGGTCCCGCTCGCACATCGGGGCTTGCCGCGGTGCTGGAGCAGACCCGCTATGTGCTGGGCGAGAACAAGGTCACCGGCTTTGCCTTCGCGCTGCTGTTGCTGATTCTGTTTGCCGCGCTGTTCGGGCCCTACGTCGTGCCCTACGATCCGCTCGCCTCCGACACCGCGGCAGCATTGAAGCCGCCATCGGCCGCGCACTGGTTCGGCACCGATCAGCTCGGCCGCGACATCTTCAGCCGCGTCATCGTCGCAACCAGGCTCGACACCTTCATCGCGGTCGCCTCCGTCGTGCTGGTGTTCCTGATGGGCGGACTCGCCGGCATCGCCGCCGGTTATTTCGGCGGCTGGACCGACCGCATCGTCGGCCGCATCGCCGACACCATCATGGCGTTCCCGCTGTTCGTGCTGGCGATGGGCATCGTCGCGGCGCTCGGCAACACCGTGCAGAACATCATCATCGCGACCGCGATCGTGAACTTTCCGCTCTATGCCCGCGTCGCGCGCGCAGAAGCCAATGTTCGTCGCAATGCCGGCTTCGTGCAGGCGGCGCGGCTCTCCGGCAATGGCGAGTACCGCATCCTGCTCGGGCACATCCTGCCGAACATCATGCCGATCATGATCGTGCAGATGTCGTTGACCATGGGCTATGCGATCCTCAATGCCGCGGGCCTGTCCTTCATCGGCCTCGGCGTCCGGCCGCCGACCGCGGAGTGGGGCATCATGGTCGCCGAGGGCGCGGGCTTCATGGTCTCGGGCGAATGGTGGATCGCGCTATTCCCCGGCCTCGCGCTGATGATCGCGGTGTTCTGCTTCAACCTGCTCGGCGACGGCCTGCGCGACATCGTCGACCCGCAGCGGAGGACGTGATGGCTGGATCGTTACGGTGTCATGCTACCTCTTTTCTACTTTGCATGGGGTTGTTTTACGGATTTTTCGATGACGCCGCGCATCAGGGGAGGCGTGCATGACCGCCCAACCCTTGCTCGACGTCCAGGACCTCACCGTCGAATTCACCACCCGCCGCGGCATCGTCAAGGCGGTGCAGCACGTCAACATCTCCGTCGGCAAAGGCGAGACCGTCGGCATCGTCGGCGAGTCCGGCTCCGGCAAGTCGGTGACCTCTTACGCGGTGATGCGCATCCTCGATCGCGCCGGCCGCATCGCCGACGGCTCGGTGATGTTCTCCGGCATCGACGTCAAGGCGGCGACCGAAAGCCAGATGCGCGATCTGCGTGGCCGCGAAGTCTCGATGATCTTCCAGAATCCGCGCGCCGCGCTCAATCCGATCCGCAAGGTCGGGCACCAGATCGAGGACGTGCTGCGCCAGCATGTGCAGCAGGCTGTCGTCACCGATCGCGGCGAGACCGCGATCGAAGCGCTGGAGCAGGTCAAGATCGCGCGCCCGCGCGAGCGCTATCACGCCTATCCGTTCGAATTGTCCGGCGGCATGTGCCAGCGCGTCGTCATCGCACTCGCGCTCGCCTGCAATCCGCAGCTTCTGATCGCCGACGAGCCGACCACCGGCCTCGACGTCACTACCCAGAAAGCGGTGATGGATTTGATCGTCGAGCTGACGAAACGTCGGTCGATGTCGACCATCCTGATCACGCATGATCTCGGCCTCGCCGCCGCCTATTGCGACCGCGTGGTGGTGATGGAGAAGGGCCGCGTGGTCGAGACCGCGAAGTCGGCCGACATCTTCGCCGCGCCACAGCACGACTATACGAAGAAACTGATGCGCGCGACGCCGCGGCTCGGGGTGTCGCTAAGGGATCTGCTGCCGGAGGAGGAGGTGTCAAACTCTCCGCGGCAAACACCCGTCATGGCCGGGCCTGACCCGGCCATCCATCAATCTTCGCAACAAGCATCTTCGTCGATGGACCCCGGGGGCGACGAGAAGAGGCAACCCCTCCTGTCAGTCGAAAAGCTCGTCAAGGAATATCCTCGCCAGGGCGCCGGCTCGGTGCTCACAAAACTGTTCGGCCGCAAGCCGCCGGTCGAAGAGGAGCTCTTCCGCGCCGTCGACCGCATCAGTTTCCAGATCGACCATGGCGAGAGCGTCGGCCTGGTCGGCGAATCCGGCTGCGGCAAGTCGACGACGTCGATGATGGTGATGCGGCTGTTGGACCAGACCTCCGGCCGCATCGTGTTCGACGGCGAGGACATCGGCGGCATCCTGCCGCAGTCCTTTGCGCGGCTGCCGCGGCGCAGCCAAATCCAGATGGTGTTCCAGGATCCGACAGACAGCCTCAACCCGCGCTTCACCGCGGCGCGCGCCATCGCCGACCCGATCATGCAGCTCGGCGACATCAGGGGGCGTGATGCGCTGCGCGACCGCTGCGAGGAGCTGGCGCGGCTGGTCGGCCTGCCGGTCAATCTGCTCGACCGCTTTCCGCATCAGCTGTCCGGCGGCCAGAAGGCCCGCGTCGGCATCGCACGCGCGATCGCGCTGCACCCGAAGCTCGTGATCCTCGACGAGCCGACCGCGGCGCTCGATGTGTCGGTGCAGGCGGTGGTGCTCAATCTGTTGCAGGATCTCAAGCAGTCGATGGGCATGAGCTATCTGTTCGTGTCGCACGATCTCAACGTGGTGCGCCTGCTGTGTGATCGCGTCATCGTGATGCGCGCCGGCCGCATCGTCGAGCAGGGCACATCCGAACACGTCTTGGGCAATCCGCAGGATGCCTATACAAAGGAGCTGCTGACGGCGATCCCGCATCCGCCGTTGCCGGTGGCCTGAGAAACTCATTGGGAGCGAAATGACGGATCATCTCGACGACTACATGAACGCGGTTGCCCGCGCGATGGCGCTGCCGCTGGAAGACGCCTGGCGTCCCGCGGTGCGTGCCAATCTCGAGGTCTCGCTGCGGCTGGCAAAGCTGGTCGATGACCTCCCGCTGCCCGATGACGTCGTCTCGGCCGCCGTCTATTCGACCTGAGATCGCGATGCCTGAAACTCCCGCTTTCATGTCGGCCGCCGAGATCGCGCAGGCCGTATCAAGCCGCAAAATGTCAGCACTTGCCGCGACCGAGGCTGCGCTCGCGCGCATCGCGGCGCACGACAAGGTGCTCAACGCCTTCACCGACGTCACCGCCGATCGCGCGCGCGCCAAGGCGAAGGCGATCGACGCCGCCATTGCGGCGGGGCAATCGGTCGGCCCGCTCGCCGGCGTGCCCTTCGCGGTGAAGAACCTGTTCGACGTGCAGGGGCTCTCGACCCGCGCCGGCTCGAAGATCAACCGCGACCTGCCGCCGTCGTCGCGCGACGCCGCGCTGATCGAGCGGATGGAAGCGGCCGGCGCCGTATTGGTCGGCGCGCTCAACATGGGCGAATACGCCTACGACTTCACGGGCGAGAACGTGCATGACGGCCCGTCGCGCAATCCGCACGATCCGACGCGGATGACCGGAGGCTCGTCGGGCGGCTCCGGCAGCGCCGTCGGCGGCGCGCTGGTGCCGATCGCGCTCGGCTCCGACACCAACGGCTCGATCCGGGTGCCGTCGTCGTTCTGCGGCACGTTCGGCCTGAAGCCGACCTATGGAAGGCTATCGCGCGCGCGCTCCTATCCGTTCGTCGCGAGCCTCGATCATCTCGGTCCGCTGGCGCGCAGCGTGAAGGATCTCGCGCTCGCCTATGACGCGATGCAGGGACCTGATGGCGATGATCCAGGCTGCATCGTGCAGTCGGTCGAGCCGACCGTGCCGTTGCTGGCGAATGATGTCCGCGGGCTGCGGATCGCGATCGCCGGCGGCTATTTCCAGCAGAACCTGTTTCCGGAGGCGGTCGAAGCGGTCGCGCGCGTCGCCAAGGCGCTCGGTGCCACGCGGACCGTCGAATTGCCGGAAGCCGCGCGTGCCCGCGCTGCGGCCTACATCATCACCACGACCGAAGGCGCCGCGCTGCATCTCGACCGGTTGCGCAAGCGTCCGAATGATTTCGATCCCGCGGTGCGTGATCGCTTCATTGCGGGCGCGATGGTGCCGGCGGTCTATGTCGACAAGGCGCAGAAATTTCGCCGTTGGTTCCGCACCAGGATGCTGGAGCTGTTCCAGTCGGTCGACGTGATCCTGGCGCCGGCGACGCCGTGTACGGCACCGAAGCTCGGTCAGGTCAATTTCACGCTCGATGGCGTCGAGCTTCCGGTGCGCGCCAATATCGGCATCCATACCCAGCCGATCTCCTTCATCGGCCTGCCCGTCGTGGCCGTGCCGGTGCCGCTCGAGCCGTTGCCGATCGGCGTGCAGATCATCGCCGCGCCCTGGCGTGAGGACATCGCGCTGCGGGTCGCCTATGCTCTGGAACAGATGGGCGTTGCGGCCGCGCCGGCGCCGAGAGGACTCTGATATGGAAATCGATCTTCCCGACGTGGTCGCCGAGGTCACCGCCCAGTTCCAGCGCTATGAAAAGGCGCTGGTGTCGAACGACGTCGCCGTGCTCGACGAGCTGTTCCGCAACGATAGCCGCACGCTGCGTTACGGCATCGGCGAGAACCTTTATGGCTACGCCGAGATCATGGCGTTTCGCGCCGGGCGCTCTCCGGTCGGTCTGATGCGCAAGATCGACCGCACCGTGATCACGGCCTATGGCCGCGACACCGCGATCGCCTCGACGCTGTTCTACCGGGACAGCACTCCGGGTAGGGTGGGGCGGCAGATGCAGACCTGGATTCGCTTCCCTGAGGGCTGGAGAATCGTCGCGGCCCATGTCAGCGTCATCGACGAGCCCAAAGGCGTTTGAACACGAGCGCTTGAACCATGAGCCTGGACGATCTTCCGACCCGCCCGCCACAGCCGGCCGAGTCCGAGCCGGTGGTGCCGCGCGTCGATCGCCCGTCGTCGCTGGTCGACAAGATCACCCGCGCCGAAGAGCTGCGCCTGCAACTCGCCGACGAGATCGTGCGCGGCACACTGCCGCCCGGTGCAGGCCTCGACGAGACCGATCTTGCGCGCCGGTTCAATGTGTCGCGCACGCCGGTGCGGGAGGCGCTGCGACAGCTTGCCGCCAGCGGGCTCATTGATGCCCGCGCGCATCGTGGCGCGGTGGTGGCGCGGCCCTCGCTGGAGCGGCTCACCGGCATGTTCGAGGCGATGGCCGAGCTGGAAGCGATGTGCGCCGGCCTTGCCGCCGAGCGGATGACACCGGCCGAGCGTCACGCGCTGGAAGCGATCCATGAGGAGCTGCGGGTGTTGAGCTACACCGGCAATCCCGAGCGCTTCCACGAGGTCAATGAGCGGTTCCACAACGCGATCTATGCCGGCTCGCAGAACGCCTATATCGCCGAGATCACCCTGGCGACGCGGGTGCGGGTGCAGCCGTTCCGCCGCGCCCAGTTCCGCAACCTCGGGCGTTTGGCGAAGTCGCACGCCGAGCACGACCGCGTCGTCGTCGCCATCCTGCGCGGCGACAAGCAAGGCGCTGCGGCCGCGATGCGCGCCCATATCGAGCAGGTGCGCGGCGAATACGAGACCTACGCGGTGTCGGTGTAAGTCTTCTTACCTCTCCCCGCAAGAGCGGGGCGAGGGAGCGCACTGACGTTGCGGCTACGCCTTCGCTCGCTCCGCCATGAACGCCCGCCAGCCGCCATAGCCCGAGATATCCTTCGCGCTCGTGATCGCGGCGGGCTCGACGATGAAGCCTTTCGCTTGCCGCCCGTCGGCGAGCCTGATGGTGCCGATCGACAGCGGCGGCGGGATCGCGGCGACGAATGTGCCGAACGCAGACGGCGACATCGCCCACAGCTCGAGCTTGATCGCATGGCCCGCGCCGGCTTCGATGCGCAGCATGCCGGGCTTCGGCGGCGTGGTGTCGAGCGCATAGAGCTTGTAGTCCGCGGCGGTGACGGCCTCTTCCAGCAGGCGCGCATCGAGCGTCGTCAATTCGTGGTTCAGCGCCATGCCGGAGAGATGCGCGCCGACCACCGCGATCGTGATCTCGCTGGATGCGGCCTGCGCCGGCACGGCGGCGAGTGACGGTTGCGGCAGCGCCTTGGCGCCGAGGCCAAGTCCGGTGTCGGCGTGGAAGACGCGGCCGATGCCGGCAAGTTCGGCGTCGCGGCCGGCAGGCGCGAGCAGCGTGATGCCGAACGGCGCGCCGTCAGGCCGCATCGTCGCCGGCAGCGCCAGGCCGCAGAGATCGAGCAGGTTGACGAAATTGGTGTAGGTGCCGAGCCGCGAGTTGAGCTCGATAGGGTTGGCCAGCACGTCGGCGGTGGAATAGACCGTCGGCGCGGTCGGCAGCACGATCGCGTCGCACTGCGCGAAGGTGCGCACGGCGACACGACGCAGCGCCTGCAGACGGTACAGCGCCGAGAACGTATCGGCCGCCGTGAGCCGCGCGCCACCGATGGTGATCTCGCGGGTCACCGGATGGATCGCGTCCGGCGCCGACGCCAGCAGGTCGCGGATCACGAGATAGCGCTCGGCGACCCAGGGGCCTTCATAGAGCAGCCGCGCCGTCTCATAGAACGGCTCGAGATCGAATTCGACGAGCTCGGCGCCGAGCGACTGCCAGCGCTTTAATGCCTCGCCATAGGCCCTCTCGGCCTCGCGGTCGCCGAAGAAGATCAGTTGGCCGCTCTTGGGAATGCCGAGCTTCAGCTTCGCCGGGAAAGTCGCGCGCGGCGCCAGCGGCCGGTCGCGCGAATACGGGTCCGCGTCATCCGGCCCGGCCATCACGCCAAGCGCCGCCAGCGCGTCGTCGACGGTGAGCGAGAACACTGAGATGCAGTCGAGCGTGCGGCAGGCCGGCACCAGCCCGGTATTCGGGATCAGTCCGAGGCTCGGCTTGAGCCCGACGATGTTGTTGAGCATCGCCGGCACGCGGCCGCTGCCGGCAGTGTCGGTCCCGAGCGACAGCGGCACCAATCCTGCTGAGACCGCGACCGCGGAGCCCGAGCTCGATCCACCCGGCACCAGATCGCCGCGCACCGGATTTTTGGGAATGCCGTAGGGCGAGCGCACGCCGACCAGGCCGGTGGCGAACTGGTCGAGATTGGTCTTGCCGATGATGATCGCGCCGGCCGCACGCAGCCTGGCGACCGCGGTGGAATCCTTCGTCGGCGTGTAAGCGAACGCCGGGCAGGCCGCGGTGGTCGGCAGCCCCGCGACGTCGATATTGTCCTTCACCGCGACCGGCACGCCATAGAGCGGCAGCGTTGGATCCGCGAGCCGCCCAGCCTCGGCGAACGCGTCCTGCTCGTCGCGCAGGCTGATGAAGATGGCGGGGTCGTTGTGCTCGCGGATGCGCTGGTAGCTGCGTGCCACGGTTTGCGCGGGGGTCATGGTCCCGGCGCGGTGTGCGGCAACGATCGTGGCGACAGTTTCAGTCACGTGGTTGGCCTCGTCTCTGGTGCGGCACCGCCGCGAGGGAATTGCAGCCCGATCGAAGCAAGCAATGTGCCATTGTGTACAATTCGTCCGCAGCCGCAGTGCGTCAAATTATTACACAATATCAGTTGCTTGAAATAGTCGTCGGTAGCCGGCGTAGGCCAGCTTGAGAACGTGTCTGCCTAATCTTCAGGCAGGTGTGACCAAGTCAAAATCGACCCGACAGATCAGGTGAAGCAGGCGAGGATTTGCAGCAACCGCTCGCGGTTGTCCTTGCCGATCTTGTCGGCGACATGCCGCTCATGCTCGGCGGCGAGCCGCTTGAACTGCGCCAGTGCGGTCTTGCCGCGCGCGGTCAGATGCAGGGCGTGGGAGCGGCGGTCGGTGGCCGAGGGGATGCGGCTGACCAAGTCACGTTCCTCCAGGCTGTCGAGCAGATGCACCAGCCGCGCGCGCTCGATCCCGAGCCGCTTGGCGACCGCCATCTGGCTCAAGCCCGGATTGGCCCCGATCACGGTCATGACCGAATATTGGGTCGGGCGGATATCGACGGTTGCCAGCGTCTTAATGAAGTCCTGGAAGATCCAGAGCTGGAAGCGCCGCACCGCATAGCCGGCGTGGCCGACCAGCGCATCGAGGCCGATGTCATCGCCGGCATGCGCCGCGCCATTGATCGCCCGCGCGCGGGGGCGTCGGATTGCCGCTGCTGCCTTGCGCGAGGTCTTTTGACGGGTTGCCATGAACGCAAGGCTAGCGCGATTGAGGCGGGAGGGAAAGATTGTTGTTGACGACAACAATTGATGTCCGCAACATTATCGCCAAGAGCCCGGCCGGGAGCGCGCCGCCGCACCATGTTGCAGCGCGATCCCGCAAAACGCGGGCAAGGAGGAGACCATGACGATCGCCACCGCCAGCGGTGACAATCCGAACAGCCTGTTTGCGATGCCCGCGATCGTTGCCATCAGGCGCGACGACGGCAGCATCCTGGTCCGTTCCACCACGCCGCTGCAAGACAGCGCCCGCTGCGTCGGCGACTGGCTGGAGCACTGGGCGCGGCAGGCGCCGGATCGCATCTTCCTCGGCGAGCGCGCCGGCACGGAGGCGCCCTGGAGCACCGTGAACTATCGCGATGCGCTCGGCATCGTCCGCCGCGCCGCATCGTGGGTCCTGGCGCAAGGGCTGAGCAGCGAGCGGCCACTCGTCATCCTCTCCGACAATGGTATCGACCACGCGCTGTTCGCGCTCGCCGCCCAGCATGTCGGTGTGCCCTCGGCCGCCATCTCGCCGGCCTATTCCCTGATGTCGAAAGACTTCGACAAGCTGAAGAGCATGATCAGCCTGCTCGATCCCGGCGCAATCTATGTCGCGGGTACAAAGCCGTTCGCGGCGGCGCTTGCCGCGATCGAGCCGCTGCATCGGGCGACGATCGTCAGCGGCAATCCCGATGATGCGGATGCACTGGCGTTTCGCACCATCGCAGCGACGTCAGAATCGCCAGAGGTCGCCACGGCGTTCGCCGCGGTGACGCCGGACACGATTGCAAAATTCCTGTTCACCTCGGGCTCGACCGGCACGCCGAAGGCCGTGATCAACACCCAGCGCATGCTGACCTCGAGCCAGCAGGCCAAGGCGCAAACCTGGACGTTCCTCGAATCCGCCGGTGATGATCTTGTGATCCTCGACTGGCTGCCATGGAGCCACACCTTCGGGGCCAACCACAATTTCAACCTGGTGCTGCGCAACGGCGGTACGCTCTACATCGACGGCGGCAAGCCGGCACCCGGGCTGTTTTCGACCTCGCTCGCCAATCTGCGCAGCGTGGTGCCGACGGTCTATTTCAACGTGCCGCGCGGCTTCGACATGCTGATCGCAGCGCTGCGCACCGACGACGAGCTGCGCCGCAAATTCTTCGAGGGTACCAAATTCGCCTTCTATGCCGGCGCGGCGCTGCCGCAGAATTTGTGGGACGCGCTGGAGGAATTGTCGCTTGCCACCGTCGGCCGCCGGCTGCCGATGGTGTCGGCCTGGGGCTCGACCGAGACCTCGCCGCTGGCGACCGATTGCCACTTCCTTGCCAAGCGCTCCGGCAATATCGGCGTGCCGATCCCGGGCACCGACCTCAAGCTCGTGCCGTCGGGTGACAAGCTCGAGGTGCGCGTGCGCGGACCCAATGTCACGCCGGGTTACTGGAAAGCGCCCGAGCTGACCGCGCAGGCTTTCGATGACGAGGGCTTCTACAGGATCGGCGACGCCGTCACCTTTGCCGATCTCGACCGGCCCGATCTCGGCCTGTTCTTCGATGGCCGCGTGGCGGAGGATTTCAAGCTCAATTCCGGCACCTGGGTCAGCGTCGGCACTTTGCGTGTCGCCGGAATCGCGGCGCTGGCGCCGCTCGCGCAGGACATCGTCGTCGCGGGCCATGGCCGCGACGAGGTGCGCTTCCTGGTGTTCCCGAACCTTGCGGCCTGCCGTTCGCTGGCTGGGTTGCCCGAGAGTGCTGATGTGCGCGAGGTGATCGGGCATCCGGCGGTCCGTTCCGCGATCGGGCAGGGGCTAGCGCGGCTGAAGGCGCAGGGCGGTCATTCCTCCGGCCACGCCACTCGGGCGCTGCTGCTGGCCGAGCCCGCCTCGGTGGACGGCGGGGAGATCACCGACAAGGGCTACATCAACCAGCGCGCCGTGCTGACCCGCCGCGCTGCAGCAGTGGCGGTACTGGAGGACGACGCGTCGTCCGAGCCGATCGCCTGCACGGGGTGATGGGTTCCCTCCCCCCTTGCGGGGGAGGGTTAGGGAGAGGGGTACCACTTGCTCCGCTGTCGATTGAACACAAAAACACGCGCTGGTCGGTGAGTGCGGTCGTTGATGCGACGTTGCGCAATGTCGCGAGTTGAGCCCGGGGCTTACCCCTCTCCCCAACCCTCCCCCGCAAGGGGGGGAGGGAGCCTGAGCGGCGTGCTCACCTGACCTGAGGGCGACGTTACAAGTCTCGGCATGGGACCTGACGCCGCACTCGCCCACCTTTATAGTTGCCATGGCAACTAAGCTGTGCGAGTTTCTGCATCCATAGGGACAGGGCCGGTCAACGGCCTCGCATTTGGGAGGACGATGTTGCGCAGCAGCGCGCGGACGACACGCATGGAAGATTGGGCAAATACCGCGGTGGCGCAGGGCGCCGCCCGTGGCCCGGCCGCGCCGTCAGGTCGTGCCTTGCCCGGTCACGGCGCCGAGATTCTCGTGCAGCCGGCGCAGCAGGTCGATCAGCACCTCGCGCTCATCCTTCTTCAGGCACGACAGCAGCCGCCGTTCGCGCTCCAGCGCCGCGACGATGACCTTGTCGTGGATGGCGCGGCCGCGCGCGGTGAGGGTGATCGAATGGGTGCGCCCGTCGTCCGGCGCGGTGCGGATCGTCAGCAGGCCGCGCTTCTGCAGCGCCGCGAGGTTGCGGCTGACCGGCCCCTTGTCGAAGCCGATTACCTGGCAGATCCGGGAGGCCGGAATCCCCGGCTCGATCGCCAGTTGCGAGATGATTCGCCACTCGGTGACGTTGACGCCGAAATTCTTCTGGTAAAATGCGGTGGCGCTGTTCGACAGCTTGTTGCCGATGAAGGTGATGAACGCCGGCACATAGCGATTGAGGTCCAGCAGCGGGCCATCGGTGGCTTCTGCGGGGTCGGCCGGTCTGGGCCGGCGGGGCTTTCGGGGGAGGGGCTGACTGCTCATCTCTCAAATCATCGCTGCGAAACTGCTCGGGAGCAATAGACATGCGGCCCGTATTGACAAGATCAAACCTCGGGAGGTCCCGATGACTGCAACAGTGGGGACATCCGTCCCGCATCTCGACGTCGATCCGTTCGCGCTCGACTTCTTCGCCAATCCATTCCCGACCCATGAGCGGCTGCGCGAGGCCGGGCCGGTGGTCTATCTCGACAAGTGGAATGTCTATGGCGTGGCGCGCTACGCCGAGGTCCACGCGGTCCTGAATGATCCTGCGACCTTCTGCTCCAGTCGCGGCGTCGGCCTCAGCGACTTCTCCAAGGAGAAGCCGTGGCGGCCGCCGAGCCTGATCCTGGAGGCCGACCCGCCCGCCCATACCCGGACCCGCACCGTGCTGAGCACGGTGCTGTCGGCGACCGTGATGAAGCAGCTTCGCGGGCAGTTTGCCGCGGCCGCCGAGGCCCGCCTCGATGTGCTGCTGGAGAAGCGCAGGTTCGACGCGATCGCGGACCTTGCCGAAGCCTATCCGTTGTCGATCTTCCCGGATGCGCTGGGCCTGAGGCCCGAGGGCCGCGAGAATTTGCTGCCCTATGCGAGCCTGGTGTTCAACGCCTTCGGCCCGCCGAACGAGCTCCGCAAGGAGGCGATCGAGCGCTCGGCGCCGCATCAGGCCTATGTCGCCGAGCAGTGCCAGCGCGACAACCTTACCCCGGGCGGCATCGGCGCCTGCATCCACGCCCATGTCGATAGCGGCGTCATCACAGCGACCGAGGCGCCGCTGCTGGTGCGTTCGCTGCTGTCGGCCGGTCTCGACACCACCGTCAACGGCATCGGCGCCGCGGTCTACTGCCTCGCGCGCTTCCCCGACCAGTTCGAGAAGCTGCGCGGCGATCCGACGCTGGCGCGCAACGCGTTTGAGGAAGCGGTGCGGTTCGAAAGCCCGGTCCAGACCTTCTTCCGCACCACCACCCGCGACGTCGAGCTCAGCGGTGAAAGCATTCCCGAAGGCGAGAAGGTGCTGATGTTCCTGGCCGCGGCGAACCGCGATCCGCGCCGTTGGGAAAACCCCGACAGCTACGACATCACGCGCCGCACGTCGGGGCATGTCGGCTACGGCTCGGGCATCCACATGTGCGTCGGCCAGTTGGTCGCCCGCCTCGAAGGCGAGGTGATGATGGCGGCGCTGGCGCGCCGCGTCGCAAAGATCGAAATCACTGGCGAGCCGAAGCGGCTCTTCAACAACACGCTGCGCGGGCTGAACAGCCTGCCGATCGAGATCACGCCGGCCTGACCGGACGCTTGAGGTCGGCAACGGATTAGCTGAGGAAAAACAGGGGATGCGATCGATGAAGGGCTTCGGGGTTGGGCGAAGGATTGGACTTGCGCTGGCATTGGCGTGCGCCGCGGGCAGCGCACGCGCGGAGATATCCGACAATGTCGTGCGCGTCGGCGTGCTCAACGACATTTCCGGCATCTTCCAGGACACCAACGGCATGGGGTCGGTGGAAGCCGCGCGGATGGCTGCGGAGGATTTCAACGGCGGCGGCAAGGGCATCAAGGTCGAGATCGTCTATGCCGATCACCAGAACAAGGCCGACGTCGGCTCTGCGATCGCGCGCAAATGGCTCGATGTCGAGGGGGTCGACGCCATCGTCGACGTGCCGAACTCGGCGGTCGGCCTCGCCATCAACACCGTGCTGCGCGATTCCAGGATGACGTTCCTGGCGTCCTCGACCGCGAGTTCCGATCTCACCGGCAAGGCCTGTTCGCCCAACACCATCCAATGGGTCAACGATGCCTGGGCGACCGGCAACACCACCGCGGCCGCGATGATGCAGCGCGGCGGCAAGGACTGGTATTTTGTGACGGTCGACTACGCACTCGGCAAGGGCATTGAAGCCGAGGCGACCAATTACATCGAGAAGCACGGCGGCAAGGTACTGGGATCGAGCAAGCATCCGCTCGGCACCTCCGACTTCGCCTCCTTCCTGCTGCAGGCGCAGAATTCGAAAGCAAAGGTGATCGGCCTTGCCAACGCCGGTGGCGACACCATCAACGCGGTGAAGCAGGCGGCCGAGTTCGGTATCCAGGAGGGCGGCCAGACCATGGTCGCGTTCCTGCTGTTCGTGAATGACGTCCACGGCATGGGCCTGAAGGTCGCGCAGGGCCTGCAATTGCTGGAAGCCTTCTACTGGGACATGAATGACGACACCCGCGCCTTCGCCAAGCGCTTTGCCGCGCGTCCCGGCATGAACGGCAAGATGCCGAGCGGCAACCAGGCCGGCGTCTACGCTTCGACGCTCGCCTACCTCAAGGCCGTTGCTGCCACCGGCAGTGACGATGCCAAGGTGGTGGTGCCGCAGATGAAGACCTTCAAGGGCAAGGACAAGCTGTTCGGCGACACCACGATTCGCCAGGACGGCCGCGTCATCCACCCGATGTATCTGTTCGAGGTGAAGAAGCCGGAGGAGTCGAAATACCCCTACGACTATTACAAGCTGATCGCGACCATCCCGGCCGACCAGGCGTTCCGGCCGCTGGCCGATGGCGGGTGCTCGCTGGTGAAGTGAGGACGGCGCCGCGCGCACTACTGCGCCCCTCTCTCCTTGTGGGAGAGGGTTGGGGTGAGGGGGCTCTCTCCATACGGCGTGCTGCCTGGATAGACCGCAACCCCTCACCCGGATCGCATTGCGCTTTGCTTCATGCGATCCGCCTCTCCCACAAGGGGAGAGGCGGATCGAGTTTCGTAGCGCGCTGCTGGTGAACTCGCTACGCCGCCTTCGAACTCGTTGCCTTCACCCGCCCCAGCATCTCGGCCGCCGTCATCACATGCGCTGTGGAGAACGCGAGGATCGTCAGCGTGGCGCGGTGCACCTCTTCGGCCGACAGCGCGCCCTGGCCGACATCGGGATAGTCGAAGGTGCCGGTCGCGTCCGACAGGAAGACCACTTTGTAATTGTGGAACATGGCGTCCCGCGCGGTGGCGTGGCAGCAGTTCTCGGTCGTCGTTCCCGAGATGATCACCGTCGTGATGCCCCATTCGCGCAGGATCAGGTCGAGATCGGTGGCGAAGAAAGCGCTGTAGCGGTGCTTCTTGATGACGTGCTCGCCCGGTGCAGGCGCAAGGTCGTTGAAGATCTCGACGCCAGCGGTGCCGTCGACCAGCGACGAGCGGTCGGCGATCGGCGAGTAAAGATCGTCATAAAGTCCCATATCGCTGCCGTCGCGGCGATGCACATGGGCGGTGTAGATGACGCGGATGCCCTTGTCGCGGCAAGCCTTCAGGGTCTGCGCCAGCCGGGGTACCATGGCGGCAGCCTGTGCGGAGCGCAGCTTGGCGCCCTCGGCCACGAAATCGTTCTGCATGTCGACAACGATCATGACCGTGCGGGCGGGATCGATGATGTCGCATTGATAGCCCATGTGGTGTCTCCTCTCCTGACGCGGGGCATTTCTACATCCGTCGCGGCAACCGTTCTTGGCTGGGCCGGCCATTCGCTGGGCTCTGCTTGCCAGACCGGGGAGATCGACGCAGACTATCCCGCTGTCGGGTTGGGCAGGAGCAAGGTCCGATGCAGACCCCAGATCACACAGTCGTTGCGCAAACGCTCGTCGCGCCGGGTGACGGTTTCGATCGCTGGCATCGCGTCACCTGCCGCGAATTCTCGCTGACCGAATGCCGCCGCGTCGCCGACGAGGCATTTGCCGCGTCGATCTCGATCCGCCATCTTGGCCCGCTCGCGATCAACGACATCTGGTCGTCGACACCGGCCGCCGACCGCATCCGGGTGATGCGCAGCGCGAGCGACGTCCGCAGGGACCCGCGCGACTATTTCATGCTGTGGCTCACGCTGCGCGGCGAGGTCGGCTTCGCACAGGGCGGACGCGAGGTGCGGATGCGCCGCGGCGACCTCATGCTGCATGACCAGGCGCAGCCCTTCACGCTGGAATTCGCCCCTAGCGCGCGGTCGATCATGGTGTCGATCCCGCGGCCGCTGCTGCTCGCGCGCCTGCCGGATGCGCAGCGCCTGACCGCACGGCGGGTCGGCAACGCGTCGAAAGTCGGCGCGCTGGCGGGCTCGCTGATCCGCCGGCTGACCCGGCTCGACGACGCGGCCGGTCCCGCTGCGATCAGGCTTGGCGCCGCAGCGCTCGACATTTTCGCGACCACCCTCCAGACCGAACTGACCGACGATGCGCCATTGCGCGGCGACGAACGGCTGGCGCGGGTGAAGGCCTACATGCTGGCCAAGCTCGACGACCCCAAGCTCGATCTCGATGCGATCGCGACCGCGCAGCACATGGCGCCGCGCACGCTCAATCGCCTGTTCGCACGCGAGGGCACGACGCCGATCCGCTGGCTCTGGCAGCAGCGCCTCGCCGGTGCCTACCAGGCGCTGGCTGAGCGGCGCGTCAGCCATGTGACCGATGCCGCGCTGAGCTTCGGCTTCAGCGACGTCTCGCATTTCAGCCGCGCCTTCAAGGCCGCGTTCGGCCGCTCGCCGCATCAGGTGATCGGCTGACGCTGTATCCGTGAGTGCAGCCTATCCGGCCCGCCTCGCGCACAAGGCGAGAGGCGAACAGGGCTCGGCAGCACCAACGCTGCGTGTGCAGCACCAAAGATGTCATTTCGGCGGAGGCGCCTTCGGGAAGGCCGACACCATCCGGATCTTCCAGTTTCCGCCCTGGTTGATATATGCCCCGGTCCAGCGCCCGGTCACATCAAGCGGCTCGCCATTCTGGTTCTTGCCGGTGATGTGATATTCGCCGGTCGCGAGAGCCGTATCGGCGCCCAGCGGCATGGCCTCGTGGACCGTTATTTCATTGTGGTTGAACCCGGCCTTGAAGGCGCCTTCGTAGGTCTGCGCGATATCGGTGTGCGACCCCGTCGCATTGACCATCATGCCGCCCGGCGCATAGAGCGCGGCGATACCGGCGCCATTCTGCTTGTTGAAGCTGTCGGCGTAGGCCGCCGCGACCTTTTCGACCTGTTGCTTCAGGTTTTCGTCGCCAGCGGTCGCGGCCGCAGGCATCGCGAGCAACGCAATGAACAGACATAAGGCGGAAGACATTCGCATTGCATTCCCTCCTTAAAATCATTGTTGACTATCTGTCTCGGTCAGCCGGGACCGCGATGGTGTAGCACACCAGCCATCGGTGAGAGCCGCGCGCGCGTCGCGATACGGCAATGCCGTTGGCTAAGAGGGGGTAGCTCCGCTGGCGGAGGCGCGCGGCTCCATGATCGCCGCATGCGCCGCTGCGCTCGCCCCACGCAGGGAGAGATGATCCGAGGTTGCAATGAAACTCACCTCACGGCGCGCAGGCAAAACTCGCCGCCGCGATGACCGGTCCTGACTTGTAGTGCGGCCATGCCGGCCAGCGGCACAATGGCAGCGCGCGGATGGTGTCGAAGGCGGGCGCCTCGGTCTTCTGCTCACGCACCTCGAGATCGCCGGGCGCCTTGCCATTCTCAACCCAGTCGACCAGCACCGCCAGCATGTCGACATTGGCAGGGGCGCCGGAGCCGACATGGTCGACGCCGGGCGCGGTGTAGAGCCGGGCGAATTCCGCGACCTTGTCCTTGCCGAGTTTCTTCTCGACGTTCTCGAAGTAGCGGATGCCGGCATAGGGGCTTTGCGCGTAGTCGGCCATGTGTTCGAGCATCACGAGCTTGCCGCCGCGGGCGTGGAAGCGGCTGAGATCCGGATCGGTCGAATCCATCAGTGCGGAGACTTGCAGCACGCGCGCCTTGTGGTCCTCGGGCTTGTAGGTGGTGACGTCGAGTTTCGGATCGCGGGCGAAGACATATTGCATGCCGCCGGCGCCGTAGATCCAGGCGATGCCGTTGGTCGGAGCCGGCGGCTGCGCCGGCGCCGTGCTGCCGAGCCACCAGGCCTTCCAGCCGCCGGTCGGGCCGAACGCCGGCGTGTTCTCGCCCGACACGCCCCAGCCCGGATAGTCGTCGAGGCCGTTGGCGAGCGGAAACGGAAATTTGTACGGCGAATGCAGCGTTTCGATCGCGGCGATCTGCTTTTCGGTCAGGCAGTCGTCGCCGCTCTTCCCCGCCGCACATGCCAGCGTGGCGGGCTTGAACGCGGCCTTGCAGCCGACGGGGTCCTGCACCAGCGCGTCGTCGGAGCCGTCCTGGGTGTCGCAAGCCCTGAGCACGGCGTCGGCCACCAGCTTGACCTGCGCCGGCCTGATCCAGCCGTCGCCCATCGTCACGAGCCCGGAACGGGTGCCGGCATGCTGCAACCCGACCCAGTTGATGACAGGCACGCGCGCGAAAATGCCGTCGAAATCGTCGGGGTAGCGCTGCGCCATGGTCAGCGCTTCACGGCCGCCTTCGGACGATCCCATGAAATACATCTTCGCCGGCGGCTTGCCGTAGGCGCGCACGATCAGCGCCCGCGCGGCGTCGCGCACCTTCTTGTAGGCCTTGTGCGAGAAATTCTCGAACGCCTCGTCGTTCAGCGCGAACAGCTGAGGCGGCTCGCCGGGCTTCTGCTCGTGGCCGGAGTCGGTGCCATAGGTCACGAAGCCGAGCGCCAGCGGCGAAGCCTTGTCGAATGGATAGGCCGGCGGCAGGCCGAGGCCTGATATCAGCACGCCGTTGAAGCCGCCGCCGCCATACTGCAGCGAGCGGTTGTTCCATTCGACCGGCAGGTTGACCTCGAACTTGATCGGCGGCGCGGCAGGATCGGTCGGCGTGATCTGCCCGAGCACCTTGCAGAAGGCAGGATTGGCCGGGATGATGCGGCCGGAAGGTGTCGGCCCCTTCTCTGCGACAGAAAGCGGCGTCGGGGTCTGCAGCGTGGCCGTGTCGATCTTGACGGCGCCGTCGGCGGGACCGGCAAGGCTGCTGCAGGTCGCCGCGGGATCGCCGGTCATTCCCGCAGCGAATGCGGCCGGGGCGCATGTCGTCAGCGCGACAAGCGAAGCCGCGATCGCCCATGCGCGCGCATGGATCCGCATCATTTCCTCCCATACACATATTGTTGCTATGGCAAGTATTTCACGCGATGCGTCGATACACAACGACCGAATGGCCGCGTATGCGTGCAGCAGTTCCGTCATCCTGAGGTGCGAGCGGAGCGAGCCTCGAAGGATGCGCGGCCACAACCGGGCGTCGCCCTTCGAGGGCCGCTGAAGAAGCGGCCACCTCAAGGTGACGGTCGGATGTCGCGTGAACGCTACTGCGCGACCTTGCTGCTGCCTTGGGTGATCAGTCGTGCGGCGCGCTGGTCGCGGGTGTGGATCCAGAGCCAGTTCATCGCCACGGCAATCCGGTGACGCACGCCGATCAGGAAGTAGATGTGGGCGAGGCCCCAGATCCACCATGCCAGCGAGCCGCGCAGCTTGAGCCAGCCGAAATCGATCACCGCTTTCTTCTTGCCGATCTGCGCAAGGCTGCCGGCATGCTTGTAGCGGAACGGCGGCAGCGTCTTGCCGTCGAGCCGGGCCTTGATCAGCGCGGCGACGTAGCGCCCTTCCTGCTTGGCGGCCGGCGCGATGCCGGGCACCGGATTGCCGTCGGGGCCCTTGATCGTGACGGTGTCGCCGACCGCGAAGACATCGGGATGGCCGGGCACGGTGAGATCCGGCTCGACCTGCAGCCGGTGGGCGCGATCGGCCGGCGCGTTCAGCCACTCGGCGGCACGCGAGGCGCGCACGCCGGCGGCCCAGACGATGGTGCGCGCCTCCAGCCGCTTGCCGCCGAACACCACGCCATCGGCCGAGCATTCGGTGACCGGCTCGCCCAGCATCACCTCGACGCCGATTTTTTCCAGCGACGCCTGCGCATAGGCCGAGAGATCGTCGGGGAAGCCGGCCAGCACGCGCGGCCCGGCCTCGATCAGCACCACCCGCGCCTTGCGCGTGTCGATGTGGCGGAAGTCCGGAGCCAATGTGTCCTTGGCGAGGTCGGCGATGGTGCCGGCCATCTCGACGCCGGTCGGCCCGGCGCCGATGATGACGAAGGTGAGCAGCGCCGCGCGCTTGTCGGGATCGGTCTCGCGCTCGGCGCGCTCGAAGGCGACCAGGATGCGCCGCCGCAAGGTGGTGGCGTCCTCCAGCGTCTTCAGACCGGGCGCGAACGGCTCCCATTCGTCATGGCCGAAATAGGCGTGGCGCGCGCCGGTGGCGAGGACCAGCGTGTCGTAGGGAATGCTGCCGCCGTCATCGAGCTCGACCTGCGTCGCCGCCGCATCGACGCCGCAGACATTGGCGAACAGTGTCGTCACCTCGGGCCGGTCGCGCAGGAGATAGCGGATCGGCCAGGCGATCTCGCTGGTCGCAAGCGACGCGGTCGCCACCTGGTAGAGCAGCGGCTGGAACAGATGGTGGTTGCGGCGGTCGATCAGCGTGATTTCGACCGGCGCGCCTGCGAGACCGAAGGCCGTTTCCAGCCCGCCGAAGCCGGCGCCGACGATCACCACGCGATGAGGTTTGGCCGGCGCTTGCGTCATCTAATGTCGCCCTCGGTTTCGAACGGCTTCGTCGCCTGATTATGTAATCATTCGCGGCCTCATTCCAACACGAAATGCCCGATCGCCCGATAGCGAAACCCAATCGCTGCATGTCTCACGCGTCTTGTGGCGCCGCCGTCGCGACCACCCGTCGCCGCATCGGCAGGAACAATCCCGCAACCGCGCCGGCGAATGACAGCGTCGCCGCTAGGCTCATCGCCGCGGCGAATCCGCTGCTGAAATGTCCGGATGAATCGGCCGCGCCATTGGCCGAAAAGCTCGCCACCAGCGCGGCGATTCCGAACATCCCGCCGAGGAAGCGGCCCATGTTGAAGATGCCCGATGCCTTGCCCATCTCGTTGATCGCAACCGCGCTGAGCACCGCGTTCTGCGCGGCCGGCATTGCCATCGACACGCCGACGCCGGCGAGCACCAGCGGGGCGACCAGCGCGGAATAGGCCACCGTGGGGCTGACGATCTCGCTGATCCAGCCGAGCCCAACTGCCTGCATCAGCAGGCCGGTGACGACAAGCGTGCGCTCGCCGAACCGGTTGACGACGGCGCCGGCGATCGGCGCGGTGACGAACAATGTCGCGGTCCACGGGATCAGGCGGAGCCCGGCACCGAAGGCGTCGAAGCCGAGCGCGATCTGCAGGAACTGCGGCAGCAGGAACAGCACGCCATACATCGCGGCGTAGAACAGCACGCTCGCCGCCATGCCGGACGCAAAAGGCCTTGCCGCGAACAGCCGCATCGGCACCATCGGGTTCGTCGCACGCAGCTCCCACAGCACGAACATGACAGTCAGCGCGACGCCGGCGATCAACGCGCTCGTAACTTCCGCACTGGCCCAACCGACGCTGTTGCCGCGCAGCAGCCCCCAGACCAGGGCCAGCGCCGCAAGCGCGACCAGCGACAGTCCTGTGATGTCGAGCGGCGCTCTCGGGCCAAAACTTTCGCGCAGCCGCGCGATCACGAGCGCAATCGCGATCAGGCCGATCGGCAGATTGATCCAGAAGATCCAGCGCCAGCCGAGATGCTCGGTGATGAAGCCGCCGATTGCGGGACCGATGATCAGGGCGCAGCCGGTGATGCCGCTGAAGATGCCGAGCGCGCGGGCACGCTCTTCGCGGCCGAATGCGCCGCTCAGGATCGCCATCGCCAGCGGCATCACCAGCGCCGCACCGGCGCCCTGCAAAGCGCGGGCGGCGATCAGTGAAACAGCGTCGCCGGCCAGCGCACACGCCGCCGATGCCACGACGAACAGGCCGATCCCGGCCGCGAACATCCGGCGCCGTCCGAAACGGTCGCCGAGCGCAGCACCGGTCAAGAGCAGCACCGCGAAGGTCAGGTTGAAGGCGTTGACGGTCCATTGCAGGGTCTCCACCCGGCTGCCGAAATCGGCGCGGATGGTGGCGAAGGCCGTGGTCATGATCATGGCGTCCAGCGCCATCATGAAGGATGCCAGCGCGGTGAGGCCGAGCACCCAGCGCTGCTCGGTGCGCTGTTCCGGGGTTTGCATGGTGGTTCTCCGTTGACGTGCCGCAGGCTGCGGCGCTTCGCCGGCAAGGACGAACCGGAATGGGCAAAGGATGCGGTCGGAGAATTATTTTTGCCGGACCGCATCCTTTGGCGGTTCGCAAACGTCCTTGGGTCTGACGCGGCCGCCTCAGGCCGCGGGAAGCGAGCCAAGGAGGTTGCGATGAGACGGACCCTGATCAGGTACAAGACCAAGCCGGAGCTGGCCGAGAAGAATGCCGCGCTGGTTGCTGCGGTATTTGCCGAGCTGAAGGCGGCAAGCCCGGATGGCGTGCGCTACATGACCTTGCGGCTGGAGGACGACACCTTCATCCACATGGTCGAGACCGCGGCCGACGACGGCTCGAGCCCGATCCCGAAGCTGGCCGCGTTCCAGGCTTTCCAGGACGGCATTCGGGATCGTTGCGCCGAGCCGCCGCTGGTTCGCAGTGCGGTGATTGTCGGCAATTATCGTATGCTGGACGAGCCGTGAACCGGCGCGCAGTGGATCGATCTGGCGGAGCCATCATGACGTCACCACCCCAAGTGCCGGCCGCAACCGACGTCGAGGCGCTGCTGGCGGCGATGCGGCCGAGGCTGCATCGCTACTGCGCCCGCATGGTCGGCTCCGTGATCGACGGCGAGGATGTGCTGCAGGATGCGCTGATCAAGGCGATGCAGGCTTTCGCGTCCGCAGCCCCGATCCAGAACCCGGAAGCCTGGCTGTTCCGGATCGCGCACAACACCGCGCTCGATTTCCTCAGGCGGCGCAACCGCCAGGACGCGCTCCACGCTTCGGAGGATGTGGACATGATGGCTGCAGAGCTCGATGATGTCAGCCGTCGCGAGATCGCGGCAAGCAGTTTGCGCACCTTCATGCGGCTGCCGGTGGCGCAACGCTCCAGCGTGATCCTGATGGACGTGCTCGGCTGCTCGCTGCAGGAGGTCTGCGGCATCATGGATTTCAGCCTGCCCGCAGTGAAGGCGGCGCTGCATCGCGGACGCACGCAATTGCGCGCGTTCGCCAGCGAGCCTGACGATGCGCCGCCGCCCGGCCTGTCGCCGGATGATCGTATGAGGCTTAACGCCTATGTCAGTCGCTTCAATGCCCGCGATTTCGATGCCATCCGCGCCATGATCGCCGATGACATCAGGCTCGAGCTCGTCAACCGGACGCGGCTGAATGGCAAGGCCGAGGTGTCGCGCTACTTCGGCAATTATGCGAAGATCGACGACTGGCACCTGGTGACCGGACAGGTCGAGGGACGTCCGGCGATCCTGGTGTTCGATCCGAACGCGTTGGACGCGCCGCCGCGATCGTTCATGCTGCTCGACTGGTCGGTCGACAAGGTCGCGACGATCAGGGATTTCCGCCACGCGCCCTATGCGATCGATGGCGCCGAATGGGCGGTGGATCAGGGGTAGTGGTCGTGGAACCGTGATCGCGCGACAAACTCAGTGTCGTCCCGGACAAGCGAAGCGCGATCCGGGACCCATAACCACGAATGGGAATTGGTTTGCGATGCTGGGGCCCCAGCGCACTTCAACAAATTAAAGCGGTGGTTATGGGTCCCTGCTTTCGCAGGGACGACGATGCTGAGACAGCGTGCCTACCGCGTCTTGCCGCCGAATTCGCCGCTGGCGATCCGCGCGACGCGGCTGCCGGCCGCGGCCGGTGCGCTGTTTCGTTCAAACATGCCGTCGCCGCCGCTTTCGCGCGGCATTGGCGACCCTTCATCGGAATGGCCGTTGCCCGGCCAGAACATCAACACCAGGTTCATCACGCCATTGACGGCCGCTCCGACCACCGTTGTGGTGTGCTGATAGGTCAGCGCGTATTCGGGAAATCGTCCGGCAACGGCCCTGTCGAGGACCATGAGTGCGATCCATGCCGCCATCACGCAGACCGGATCCCATCCGATGTCGCGCACCCGCATCGACTGCAGCATGAAGCAGACGACGAGCATGCCATAGAAGGAAAAGATCAACGCGGGGCTGTTCGCCGCCTGCGCCAGCAGCACGTCGGTCCTGCCACTTGCCGGCGCATTGCCGGTGATGCCGTAGACCAGCAACAGGAAGCCGATGCCCGCCACGAAGCCGCAGAAGAAGAAGGCCAACCGGCCCATCCGGGCATTGAAGCCGAAGATGTAATTCAGCATGTGACGCACCCCTTTGGCGGCAGCCTCGCCCGGCGATGCTTTCCGGACCATGAAGCCCGCGGGCGCCTGCCGGCCTGTGGTTTCCGCGGGCTTTACCGGATCGTTAAAGCCTGCTGCATTGCGGGGGGGCGGGTTGTCGGGAGGAAGCCCGGGCCTGCGACAATCGTTGCCTACGCAACCGGCATTATATTTCTTGCCATGGCTGATTTGGACGAATTATGATGCAAGGTGCTGGGGTATGCGCCGAAGGTTCTAATCGAGGGCTGTCGGTTCATGCTTGCTGCAGACTTGCGATATCGCGCACAAAACACGTCACAGAACGGCGCGCGCAAAGCGTGACCCCCGGCCTCGATTGGGCCTGGCGGGATCTTTGGTTGAGGAGGGGAGTGAATATGAAAAAGGCATTTTGGCTGGCAGGCGCCATGGCTTTGGCGCTGGCGCAGCCCGCGACGGCGGCTGACAGCGTCAAGATCGGATTCGTCTCGACCTTCAGCGGTCCGACCGCCGTGATCGGCAACGACATGCGCAATTCGTTCGAGCTCGCGCTCGACCATCTCGGCCGCAAGATCGACGGCAAGCCGGTCGAGGTGATCTACGAGGACGACCAGCAGAAGCCCGATGTCGGCAAGCAGAAGACCGAGAAGCTGGTGCAGTCCGACAAGGTCGATTTCATCGTCGGCTATATCTGGTCGAACGTGCTGCTGGCGTCGCTGAAGACCGCGGTCGATTCGAAAACCTTCCTGATCTCGGCCAATGCCGGTCCGTCGCAGCTCGCCGGCGAACTGTGCTCGCCTTACGTGTTCTCGACCTCCTGGCAGAACGACCAGACGCCCGCCGCGATGGGCCTCTACATGAACCAGAAGGGCGTCAAGTCGGTGTTCCTGATCGGCCCGAACTACGCCGCCGGCAAGGACATGCTCGCGGGTGTGAAGAGCACCTTCAAGGGCGAGGTGGTCGGTGAGGAATACACGGTGTGGCCGAGCCAGCTCGACTTCTCCGCCGAATTGACCAAGGCACGCAACTCCAAGGCCGAGTCGATCTTCGTGTTCTATCCGGGCGCCGCCGGCGTCCAGTTCCTGAACCAGTACGCCCAGGCCGGCATCAAGGCGCAGATCCCGCTCTATACCGCCTTCACGATCGACGAATTGTCGCTGCCGCTGCAGAAGGACAACGCGATCGGCATTCCCGGCGCGCAGGAATGGGTCAACGACCTGCCGAACGCCGAGAACAAGAAGTTCGTCGAGGACTACCGCAAGAAGTATCCCGGCCTGCGTCCGACCTATTACGGCGCCCAGGCCTATGACGCCGCCCAACTGATCAACAGCGCCGTCGTCGCGGTGAAGGGCGACCTCACCAAGAAGGACGCGATGAAGGCGGAGATGGAGAAGGCCAACTTCAAGTCGCTGCGCGGCCCGTTCAAGTATGGCAACAACCACATCCCGATCCAGAACTTCTATCTTCAGGACGTGGTCAAGGACGCCGACGGCCAGCTCTCGCTGAAGACGGTCGCGACCATCGTCAAGGACGACCAGGACAAATTCCACGACAAGTGTTCGATGAAGTGATCTTCGGGCAATCTTGGCCCGAGCCTTGCTTTTTGTTTCACCTCGCCCCGCTCTTGCGGGGAGAGGTCAATCGCGAAGCGATTGGGTGAGGGGCTCTTCCCGCGAATTCGACTCGCGGAAGCAGCCCCTCACCCCAACCCTCTCCCCGCAAGAGCGGGGCGAGGGAGAACACGCAGCGTGCAATGCGTCGGCGTGCGCCCATCCCCGCTTCGCTCAAGGTGATATAGCCTCACGATGTATCTCGTCGTCGAACAACTGCTGAACGGCCTGCAATTCGGCCTGCTGCTGTTCCTGCTGGCAGCCGGACTGACGCTGGTGTTCGGCATCATGGATTTCGTCAACCTGGCGCACGGCTCGCTCTACATGATGGGCGCCTATTTCGCGGCGACCTTCGTGGCATGGACCGGCAGCTTCGTGCTTGGTGCGCTGATGGCGCTGGGCGCCACGCTGCTGCTCGGCATCGCGCTCGAATATGTCGCGCTCAGGCATCTCTATGGCCGCGACCATCTCGACCAGGTGCTGGCGACGTTCGGCCTGATCCTGTTCTTCAACGACGCGGTCCGGCTGATCTGGGGCCCGGCCGGTCTCGCGCTGCCGCTGCCGACCTGGCTCACCGTGCCGGTGCAAATCATTCCCGGGGTGTACTATCCGGCCTACCGGCTGATGATCATCGTGGTTGCGCTGGCGGTTGCCGCGATGCTCTATCTGGTCGTGATGCGCACCCGCGTCGGCATGCTGATCCGCGCCGGTGCCTCCAACCGCGAGATGATCGGGGCGCTCGGCATCAACATCAAGCTGCTGTTCACGCTGGTGTTCGGCCTTGGCGCGGCGCTCGCCGGCCTCGCCGGGCTGATGCAGGCGCCGATCCTCACCGTGCAGATCGGCATGGGCGAGAACATCCTGATCCTGGCTTTCGTCATCATCGTGATCGGCGGCATCGGATCGATCCGCGGCGCCTTCATGGCCGCGATCTTCGTCGGCATCATCGACACGATGGGCCGCGCATTCCTGCCCGACCTCCTGCGCAAGGTGCTGAGCGGGGCTGCCGCCTCGACCGCGGCGCCGGCGCTGTCCTCGATGCTGATCTATCTCCTGATGGCGATCATCCTTGTATTGCGGCCCGAGGGGCTGTTCCCGGCGGCCAAACGATGATGCCTAAGCTCAACGTCTCCAATGCGGTCGCGGCGCTGATCTGCGCCGCGCTCATTCTGCTGCCGGTCTATTCGGCGGCTACGGGCAACATCTTCATCCTCACGCTGTTCACCCGCATCACGATCTATGCGCTCGCCGCCGCGAGCCTCAATCTGATCATGGGCTATGGGGGCATGATGAGCTTCGGCCATGCCGCCTATCTCGGCATCGGTGGTTATGCCGTCGGCATCCTCGCCGCCGAGGGCATCGGCTCCGGCTTCATCCAGTGGCCGGTGGCGCTCGCGGTCTCCGCGCTGTTTGCGCTGTTGATCGGCTCGCTCAGCCTGCGCACCCGCGGCGTCTATTTCATCATGATCACGCTGGCCTTTGCGCAGATGGCCTACTACGTCGCGTCCGCGCTGTCGCGCTACGGCGGCGACGACGGGCTCACCGTCTACAAGCGCAGCGATTTCGCCGGCCTGATCAACCTGTCGGACCGCAACCAGTTCTATTATCTCTGCCTCGCCTGCCTGTTCGGCGGCCTCTATCTGATCTGGCGCATCGTCAATTCGCGCTTCGGGTTGGTGGTGCAGGGCGTCCGCTCCAACGAGCAGCGCATGCAGGCGATTGGCTTCCACGCCAACCGCTATCGCCTGGTGTGCTTCGTGATATCAGGCACGATCTGCGGCCTCGCCGGCGCACTGCTGGCCAACAACACCGATTTCGTCAGCCCCGCGGTGATGTACTGGACCCGCTCCGGTGACCTGATGGTGATGGTGATCCTCGGCGGCATGGGTTCGTTGTTCGGCCCCGTTATCGGCGCGATCGTCTATCTCTTGCTCGAGGAGCTGCTGTCGCAGTTCACCGAGTTCTCGGGACTGATCCTCGGCCCGGTGCTGCTGCTGATCGTGCTGTTCGCGCGTGGTGGCATCATGGGCCTGCTCGGGAGGATGCGCCGTGTCTGAGCCGTTGCTGCGCGTCGACAATCTGGTCCGCCGCTATGGCGGCATCACCGCGACCGACAACCTCTCGATGGAAGTGATCCCGGGCGAGCTGCACGCCATCATCGGCCCCAACGGCGCCGGCAAGACGACGCTGATCAGTCAGCTCACCGGGCAGGTGATGCCGAATTCCGGCACCATCCGCTTCGCCGGCCGCGACGTCACGGGCTTGCCATCCTACAAGCGCTCCAGGCTCGGGCTGGCGCGTTCGTTCCAGATCACCTCGCTGCTCAAGGATTTCTCCGCGATCGACAATGTCGCGCTGGCGGCGCAGGCGCATGACGGCCACTCCTTCCGGTTCTGGGGCAATGCGCGCAAGGAACGGCATCTGCGCGACACCGCGTGTGCGGCGCTGGAGCGCGTCGGCCTCGGCAAGCGCGCCGATATCGTGGTGTCGCAATTGAGCCATGGCGAGCAGCGCGAGCTCGAGCTCGCGGTCGCGCTCGCCACCAAGCCGCAGCTTCTGCTGCTCGACGAGCCGATGGCCGGGCTCGGCGTCACCGAGTCGGCGCGGATGGTCGCGCTGCTGAAGGAGCTGCGCAAGGAAGTCACCATCGTGCTGGTCGAGCACGACATGGAAGCGGTGTTCGCGCTGGCCGACCGCATCACAGTGCTGGTCTATGGCCGGGTCATCGCCTGCGACGTACCGGACGCGATCCGCAGGGATGAAGAGGTCAAGCGCGCCTATCTCGGCGAGCAGCATGCGGTGACGCGCCATGGCTGAAGTAAAATCGGCTGAATCGAAGAGTGCTGAAACATTGCTCGAAGTCGACGGCATCGAGACCTGCTACGGGTTGAGCCAGGTGCTGTTCGGCCTGTCATTGCAGATCAAGTCGGGCGAGATGGTCGCGCTGATGGGCCGCAACGGCATGGGCAAGACCACGACCATCCGTTCGATCATGGGTCTGACGCCGGCGCGATCAGGTGCGATCCGTTTTGCCGGCGAGGCGGTGCGCGGCCTGCCGTCGTACCGAATCGCAAAACTCGGCATCGGCCTGGTGCCGGAGGGCCGCCAGATTTTTCCGAACCTCACGGTGCGCGAAAACCTCGTCGCCGCCTCTGGCAATCGGCTCGGCGCTTCCGATCCCTGGACGATCGACAAGATCCACGCACTGTTCCCGCGGCTCGCCGAACGCACCAGCAATATGGGCGTCACGCTGTCCGGCGGCGAGCAGCAGATGCTGGCGATCGGCCGCGCGCTGATGACCAACCCGAAGCTCCTGATCCTCGACGAGGCCACTGAAGGCCTCGCGCCTCTGATCCGCGACGAGATCTGGAGTTGCCTGTCGATGCTGAAGGGCCGCGGGCAATCGGTGCTCGTGATCGACAAGAACGTCGGCAACCTCGCCCGCATCGCCGACCGCCACTACATCATCGAGCGCGGCAAGACGGTGTGGAGCGGGACCAGCGAGCAGCTGATCGCCGAGCCGGATTTGCAGCACAAGTATCTGGGGATTTGAGGCAGGGCGCCGTGTGCGCACCATATCCAACGTCGTCCCGGCGAAGGCCGCGACCCATTACCACCGAGTCCGGTTGTTAAGGCCGGCTGTGGCCCCAGACGTAGTCAACAATCAATATTCGGGGTAATCGGTCCCGGCCTTCGCCGGGACGACAAGGGGCCGTCAAAACATCTCGAAATATTCGCGCTGCTCCCAGTCCGACACCTCGGCCTGGAAACGCTCGATCTCCGCGTTCTTGATGAAGACGTAATAGTCCACGAACTCAGGCCCCATCGCCCCGCGGAAGAAAGGATCGTCGTTGAGCGCGAACACCGCTTCGCGCAGCGATTTCGGCAGCAGCGCAGCCTTGGTCTCGTAGGGCGTGTCGGCGGACGGGCCGGGATCGAGCTTGCGGTCGACGCCGTCGAGGCCGGAGAGGATTTGCGAAGCCATGTAGAGATAGGGATTGGCGGCCGGCTCGCCGATCCGGTTCTCCAGCCGCGTCGCCGGATCATTCGTGCCGCCGAGCACGCGGATCATCACGCCGCGGTTGTCGCGGCCCCAGATCGCGCGATCCGGCGCCAGCGAATAGGAGCGGTAGCGCTTGTAGCCGTTGATGGTCGGCGTCGTAAACACGGTCGACGCCCGCGCATGCTCAATCAGGCCCGCCAGCCAGGCGCGGCCGAGCGGGCTGAGCGGCTCGCCGCTCTCCTTGGCCGTGAAGACGTTCTCACCACTCGCGCGCGACACCAGAGACTGATGCAAATGCCAGCCGCTCGCGAACACGTTCGGCAGCTTCGGCCGGCACATGAAGGTGGCGTGATAGCCATGGCGGCGCGCGATCTGCTTCACTGCCGAGCGAAACAGCACCATGGTGTCGGCGGGCGCAAGCCCCACGGTCGGCGCGAAGGTGAATTCGCACTGGCTCGGACCGAACTCGACCTCGACCGAGCGCAGCGGCAAATCGAGCGCGATGATGTCGCGGCGGATGATCTCGAGCGCCGGCTCCATCAGGTCGTAGCGCTGCTCGGTGAGGTACTGATAGCCATGCGACAGCAGGCTGACCGACGGCGGCCGCCCGGGTTGGCCGGCATCCTCCGGCGCCATATGCGCGTCATCGAGCTTGAACAGATGGAATTCGACCTCGAGGCCCGCGACGAAATCGTAGCCGCGGCCAGCGAGCTGATCGAGCACCTTGCGATAGAGGTTGCGGGTCGCGAACGGCACCGGCCGGCCGTCGCTGAAATAGAGATCGCACAGCAGCCAGCCGGTATTCTCGGCCCAGGGCAGCACCCGGAATGTGGTGGGGTCGGCGACCATCAGCACGTCGGCCGCGCCCTCCATCTCCTTCATGCCGAAGCCGCCGCCTGACGTGAACACCGGAAACACCGTCTTGTGCGAGGTATCCTTGGCGAGCATCGTCGTGGTGATCGAGCAGCCGCCTTCGAGCGAGCGCACCGCTTCGCTCGCGATCAGGGTCTTGCCGCGCAGGATGCCGTGCTGGTCGGGAAACGACAGGCGGATGACTTCGAGGTTCTTCTCCTCGACGATGCGGCGGAGGCGGTTTGCCGCCTCCTTCTGCTCATCCGACCACAGGCCATGACGCTCGACAAAGCTCACCGCGTCACTCCTTGTTTGAACGCTGCGCGACCGAAGCCATCATCACTCGGCCGCCGTCAGATGATGCACCTTGCCGGCGATCTCGTGCGGCACGGGAGCCGCCCACGGCGCGCCGCGGCGGCGCTTGACGTCGACTTCCATCCAGTAGAGCTCCCAGCCCAGCGTTGGCCCGATGCCGTCCATCGTCGCCGGGCCCTGAATGCTGCGCGCGGAGGCCTCGTCGAGGAACAGCATCGGCTTCTCGCCGCCGCCGACCTTCTCGATCTCCTGCCGCAGCAGGCGGCGATACTGCACGATCGCCTTGTCGCTCTGGCCGAGATGCTCGTTGGTGCGGTCCTGGATCGCACCCATCGATTCCACCGCCCACTGGTCGTGGACGTTGATGTCGGTGCCCATGCCGGTATAGGTCTCGGTCGCCTGCTCGTGCGGATCGAAGCCGTAATCGTTGCTCCTGTTCTTGCGCGACTTGTAGTCGGGCAGGGTGTAGAGCTCGAGCCGCTGGTCGCGCATCTTTTGCTTGTCGACCGGCGCCGCGTAGCTGGTGAAGATCGCGTACCAGTAGCAATTCTCGTCATCGACCGGCACGTGCCACTGCGTGATGGTCATCTCGGTCGACATCGGAATCACGAAGCCGTGCGGAAACAGCTGGTTGGTGACGCGCACATGGGTGCGCTCCTCGTCGAGCTGGCGCAGCGCGATCAGCCGCAGGCCGTATTCGGTGTGCTCGACGTTGATGATCGGGCGATCATATTCACGCAGGATCTTGGTCATCGGCATGTCGCTGCCGGCCGAGGCGCCGCGGAATTGCTTGCCGTAAGCGGCCGAAGTGTCCTCGTCCTCGAAGAAGCGATGCAGGAAGGAGGCGTGCGCCGGATCGATGCCGACCTCGAGCGCCTGCAGCCAGTTGCAGTTCATATGGCCCTTGAACGCAAACGTATGCGTACCGGGCGCGACGAAGCAGTCGAGCTCCGGAAAGGCGGGTGGGGCGCCTTCGCCGAGATAGGCCCACAGGATGCCGCTCTTCTCCACCACCGGATAGGAGCGCTGCTTGATGCCCTTGCAGAGCTGCGAGCCGGCCGGCTCCGCCGGCGTCTCGATGCACTGACCTGATGTGTCGAACAGCCAGCCATGGAAGGCACAGCGCAAGCCGCCATTCTCGAGCCGGCCGAAGGCGAGGTCGGCGCCGCGATGCGCGCAGTGGCGATCGATCAGCCCGTAGCTGCCGTCCTCGCCGCGGAACAGCACCAGGTTCTCGCCGAGCAGGCGCACGGGTCGAACCGGGCGCGGTCCTTCGAGCTCGTCGACCAGCGCAGCCGGCTGCCAGTACATCCGCATCAGCTTCCCGCAGGGGTCCTTGCGGTTGGTGCGGGTGATCAGATCGTTCGCTTCCTGGCTCATCATGGCGGCGTCTCCCGGATTTGGATTTGTTCGCCTATTGAACGAATGTGCGAATTATGCCATGTCTGGTCAGGACAGCAAGCGCAATTTTTGAACCGTTCAAAGCCGAACCCATATGCCCAAGCTCAAGCGGACCGATCAGGACGAACGCGCCACCGACTTCGTCGAGGCGCTCGATCGCGGCCTGCGCCTGTTGCAGGTGTTCGGCACCGTGACGGGTCCCGCGACGCTGAGCGACCTCGCGCGCGCCGCCGACCTGCCGCGCGCCACCGCGCGCCGCATCCTGTTCACGCTGGCGCATGGCGGTTTTGTCGCGACCGACGGCAAGCTGTTTACGCTGACGCCGCATGTGTTGACGCTGGCCGGCTCGTTCCTGCAATCGAACCAGGTGGTGACCGTGCTGCAGCCGGTGCTCGATCGCATCGCGACCGCGGCACAGGAGATCGCCTCGCTCGCGCTGCTCGACGGCGACGACGTCGTGTTCGTCGCGCGTTCGAGCCCGACGCGGGTGTTCTCCGCCGGTCTCGACATCGGCTACCGGCTGCCGGCGTTCTGCACCTCGGTCGGTCGCGCGATGCTCGGCCGGCTCGATGATGCCGAGCTCGCGGCGCGGCTCAAGGCGATGCGTCGCGAAGCCGTGACGCCGCAGACCATCACCGATCCGAAGAAGCTGCTCGCTACCATCATCGCCGATCGCGCGCAGGGCTATTCACTGGTCGATCGCGAGGCCGAGCCGCATTTCCGCTCGATCTCGGTGCCGGTGCGCCGCTACGACGGCACCATCGTCGCCGCCATCAACATGGGCGCGCATGTCGATCGCGTGCCGGTCACGGAATTGATCGGCCGCTTCCTGCCGTTGCTGCGGGAAGGGGCTGATGATGTAAAGAGCCGGTTGCTGTAGCGTGTCTGCGGCGTAACGTAGGTCGAGTAGCGGCGGCATCGGAATTGCGGTCCCCTCTCCCGCTTGCGGGGGAGGGTTAGGGTGGGGGTTCTCTCCACGAGTCGCTTCGTGGAGAGAGCCCCCACCCGCCGCGCGCGACGACCACCCCCGCAAGCGGGAGAGGTGCCGCGAGACCCGCGGTTGGATCGACTGAACCTGACGTGATCGGTTTTTAAAGCGCCACGCTGCGCAGCCCGAAGCTCCGCGCCTCGTTCTGCAACACCGGCCGCACCGAATCGATCAGCCGTGCCGCGGCGGCATCGACTGAAAGCCCTGCAGTGTCGACCACCGCGGACGCGCGCGCGTAAAGCGGCTCGCGGCTGACCAGGATGTTGCGCAGTTCGGCCATCGCCGAGCGGTCGTCGGCCATCGGGCGCAGATCGCCCTGGCGGCGCACGCGGGCCATGTGCTCTTCAGGCTCGGCCTTCAGCCAGATCGTGTAGAACGACGACAGGATCAAATCGAAGGTCAGCGCCTCGGAGACGATGCCGCCGCCGGTCGCCAACACCATCAATTCCTTGCGCGTGAGCAACTGCGTCAGCGCGGCCTGCTCCATGCGGCGAAAGCCTTCCTGGCCGTACAGCGCGATGATCTCGGCGACCGAGAGGCCGTTCTGCGCCTCGATCTCCTTGTTGAGCTCGACAAAACTCCAGCCGATCTTCTTCGCCAGCATTCGCCCGAGCGTGGTCTTGCCGGCGCCGCGCAGGCCGATCAGCGCGATGCCGGAGAACGAGGCGCGGCGTGGCGCCAGCGGGCTGCTGCCGGCGAGCATGTCCTTGGCCTGCGCGATCTGGCTCGGCGACGCCTTCCGCAGCAGATCTCGGATCACGGGCCAGTCCGGGATGGGCTCGCTCGTGGGGATCAGATCCTCGAGATGCGCGCCCATCGCGCCTGCGACACGGCGCAGCAGCACGATCGAGACATTGCCTTTGCCGCTCTCGAGCTGGGCGATGTAGCGTTCGGAAATGCCGGAGACCTTGGCGAGCACCTTGCGCGACATGCCGCGCAGCGCGCGCATGGTGCGCACACGCTGGCCGAGCTGTTCGAGGAAGTCGGTTTCCGGATCGTTGGCTGTGGTCATGATCCCTGTGCGACGCGCGCGGTCCTGCCTGAATCAGACCGAGGTCTAGGAAACATAGTGCCGATAAGGATTGACAGCAAGCCAATGGAGTGGCTTTGTATGAATTATAATTCTTAAATTCACAGGAGAGGGAAGCGTGGCGCGTCTGGGTCCCAAGGAAGGTCCAAGGAACGGAGCATGACTTATAACGCAGTCTCCTGGCTGCTCGACCGCAACGTCGACGAAGGCCGCGGCGACAAGGTCGTGTTCGACGACACGGTGTCGCAAATCACCTATGGCCAGTTGCAGCAGCAGACCCGACGGGTCGGCAACATGCTGCGCCGGCTCGGCGTCCGCCGCGAGGAGCGGGTCGCCATGATCATGCTGGACACGGTCGATTTCCCGGTCGTGTTCCTCGGTGCGATCCGCGCCGGCGTGGTGCCGGTGCCGCTCAACACGCTGCTGACCGCCGAGCAGTACGCCTACATCCTCAGCGATTGCCGCGCGCGCGTGCTGTTCGTCTCCGAAGCGCTGCTGCCGATCGTGAAGGACATCATCGCGCGGATGCCCGACCTCGAGCATGTCGTGGTCTCCGGCAAGGATGCGCACGGTCACAACAAGCTGTCGGATGAGATCGCACGCGAGAGCGATGTGTTCGCGACCGCACCGACCCATGCCGATGAGCCGGCATTCTGGCTCTATTCGTCGGGCTCGACCGGCATGCCGAAGGGCGTGCGCCATCTGCATTCCAATCTCGCCGCGACCGCGGAGACCTATGCCAGCAAGGTGCTCGGCATCCGCGAGGACGATGTCGGCCTGTCGGCGGCAAAGCTGTTCTTCGCCTATGGGCTCGGCAATGCGCTGACCTTCCCGATGTCGGTCGGCGCATCGACGATCCTGAATTCGGAGCGTCCGACGCCGGCGGTGATGTTCGCGCTGATGAACAAATATCATCCCAGCATCTTCTTCGGCGTGCCGACCTTGTTCGCGGCAATGCTGAACGACGAGGCGACCAAGGCGCAGTCCGGCGGCAAGCGCCTGCGGGTCTGCACCTCGGCCGGCGAGGCGCTGCCGGAATCGGTCGGCAATGCCTGGCGCGCGCGGTTCGGCGTCGACATTCTCGACGGCGTCGGCTCGACCGAACTGCTGCACATCTTCCTGTCGAATGCGCCCGGCGACATCAAATACGGCTCGTCCGGCCGTCCGGTGCCGGGCTACAAGGTGCGGCTGGTCAACGAGCTCGGCGCCGACGTCGCCGACGGCGAGGTCGGCGAGCTCTTGGTCGATGCACCCTCGGCCGGCGAGAGCTACTGGAATCAGCGCGCCAAGAGCCGCGCCACCTTCGAAGGCGCCTGGACCCGCACCGGCGACAAATACACACGCGACAGCGATGGCCGTTACACCTTCTGTGGCCGCGCTGACGACATGTTCAAGGTGTCGGGCATCTGGGTGTCGCCGTTCGAGGTCGAGAGCGCGCTGATCACCCATCCCTCGGTGCTGGAAGCCGCCGTCGTGCCGGAAGCCGATCCGGAAGGGCTGCTGAAGCCGAAGGCCTATGTGGTGCTGCGGCCAGAGAGCTCGGCCGAAGGCTTGCACGAGGCGCTGAAGGAGCACGTCAAGCAGAAGATCGGCCCGTGGAAATATCCGCGCTGGATCGACGTGGTCGACAATCTGCCGAAGACGGCGACGGGCAAGATCCAGCGGTTCAAATTGCGCGAACACGAGCACTAGCTCTCCGTCGTCCCGGCCTAGTGCGCAATTGCGCACGGGAGCCGGGACCCATAACCACAGGCGTCAGTTGTTGCGCGAAAGCCGTCGAACAGCGTCTCTCAAAACAGGCGCCGCGGCGTATGGGTCCCGGCCTTCGCTGGGACGACGAGTGAGGAAGGCCCGACCATGACGAACTTGAATCCCACAGGCTTCCTCAGCATCGATGGCGCCGAGCTCGAATATCGCATGATCGGCCCGTCGCCCGAGACGGCGCCGACCATCGTGATGCTGCACGAAGGCCTCGGCTGCGTCGGGCTGTGGGGTGATTTCCCCGAGAAGCTGCAAGCCGCCACCGGCGCTGGCGTGTTCGCCTATTCGCGTGCGGGCTACGGCGCCTCGTCGCCGGCTGTTCTGCCGCGTCAGCCCGACTACATGCACCGCGAGGCGCTCGACGTGCTGCCGAAGGTGCTGGAGAGGATCGGCTTGCGCCGCGGTCTCCTGCTCGGACATTCCGATGGTGGCTCGATCGCGGCGATCTATGCCGGTTCGCATCAGGATCATCGCCTGCACGGCATCGCGCTGGTCGCGCCACACTTCATCGTCGAGGACGTCTCGGTCGCCTCGATCGCCGAGACCAAGACGGCCTATGAGGCGACCAATCTGAGAGAGAAGCTGGCGCGCTGGCACAAGGATGTCGACAGCACCTTCTATGGCTGGAACAAGGCTTGGCTCGACCCAGCCTTCCGCAATTGGGATATCTCGGACTATCTCGCCTATATCCGCGTGCCGGTGCTGATCGTGCAGGGTGCGGAGGATCAATACGGCACGATGCGCCAGGTCGAGATCGCACAGGACGAATGCTACTGCCCGGTCGATGTCACCATCGTCCCCGGCGCCGGCCACTCGCCGCACCGCGAGGCGCCCGAGGTGACGCTGGAAGCCGTCACCGAATTCGCCCGGGCGGCGCTGCGCGACGACCCGGTGCTGGCGGCCTGACATTTGGTGCCGGTGCCAGGTCATTGGCCGAGCGAGTGAATTTCCCGAACATGAAACAAAATGCATGTTTTTGCGTTTTGAACTGGACTAGATCGAAAACATGCATTATTGTGCATAAAGACAAGACGAACCTTCGAACGAACAACAGCAAGACAACAGATAAGGGTGGCCCATGGCTGGTGACGATCGCGTCCTTGCGGGCGGGGCGAAGTACATCGACTTCCAGACCGAGCCGTCGCGTTACCGGCACTGGAAGATCGACGTCGCCGGCGACGTCGCGACGCTGACCATGGACGTCGACGAGAACGCCGGCCTGTTCGAGGGCTATCAGCTCAAGCTCAATTCCTATGACCTCGGCGTCGACATCGAGCTTGCGGACGCCGTGCAGCGGCTGCGCTTCGAGCATCCCGAGGTGAAGGTCGTGGTGATGCGCTCGGGCAAGAACCGCGTGTTCTGCGCCGGCGCCAACATCCGCATGCTGGCGGGCTCCACCCACGCCCACAAGGTCAACTTCTGCAAGTTCACCAACGAGACCCGCAACGGCCTGGAAGACTCCAGCGAGAATTCCGGCCAGAGCTTCATCACCGTCGTCAACGGCACCGCGGCCGGCGGCGGCTATGAGTTGGCGCTCGCGACCGATCACATCATGATGGCCGATGACGGCGCCGCCGCCGTCGCGTTGCCGGAAGTGCCGCTGCTTGCGGTGCTGCCGGGCACCGGCGGGCTGACGCGCGTTGTCGACAAGCGCAAGGTGCGCCGCGACCACGCCGACTTCTTCTGCACCATCGAGGAAGGCATCAAGGGCAAGCGCGCGGTGCAGTGGCGGCTGGTCGACGAGATCGCGCCGAACTCCAAGCTCGAGGGCAAGCTTGCCGAGCGCGTCAAGGAATTCGCCGCGAAGTCGAAGCGCAACGGCGCGGGCAAGGGCCTCGCACTGACGCCGCTCGCGCGCACCATCGACGACAGCGCGATCCGCTACGGCTTCGTCAGCGTCGACATCGATCGCGCGGCGCGGATCGCGACCATCTCGATCAAGGCGCCGGAAACCACCGCACCCGCTGACATCGACGGCATGATCGCCCAGGGCGCGTCGTTCTGGCCGCTGCAGGTCGCGCGCGAACTCGACGATGCGATCCTGCATCTGCGCATCAACGAGCTCGAGATCGCGATGCTGGTGTTCAAGAGCCACGGCGATCGCGCCAATGTCGTGTCCTATGACGCGTTCCTGGAGGCCAACAAGGCGCACTGGCTGGTCAACGAGGTCAGGCATTACTGGAAACGCGTGCTCAAGCGCATCGACGTCACCTCGCGCACGCTGGTGACGCTGGTCGAGCCGGGCTCCTGCTTCGTCGGCACTTTGGCCGAGCTCGTGTTCGCCGCCGACCGCTCCTACATGCTGATCGGCCAGAAGCAGGGCGACAACCGCCCGCCGCCGGCGATCGAGCTGACGGCGATGAATTTCGGGCCCTATCCGATGAGCCACGGCCTGACCCGGCTGCAATCGCGTTTCCAGGCCGATCGGTCGGATCTGGAGCGCGCGCAAGCCTCGATCGGCAAGGCGCTCGATGCGGAGGAGGCCGAGGAGCTCGGCCTCGTCACCTTCGCGCTCGACGACATCGACTGGGACGACGAGGTCCGCGTGTTCTTCGAGGAGCGCACCTCGTTCTCGCCCGACGGCCTCACCGGCATGGAAGCCAATCTGCGCTTCGTCGGTCCGGAGACCATGGAATCGAAGATCTTCTCGCGCCTCACCGCGTGGCAGAACTGGATCTTCCAGCGGCCCAACGCGGTCGGTGAGGACGGCGCGCTGCGCCGCTACGGCACCGGCCAGAAGGCGCAATTCGACATGACGCGAGTTTAAGGGAGCACGGCCATGAACATGAACATCATGAACGTCGATTACTCGACCAAGATTCCGAACAATGTGAATCTCGCCGAGGACCGCCAGGTGCTGAAGGCGCTGGAGGGCTGGCATCCCGGCTACATGGACTGGTGGAAGGACATGGGGCCGGACGGCTTCCAGGAGTCGCTGGTCTATCTGCGCACCGCCTATTCGGTCGATCCGCGCGGCTGGGCCAAGTTCGACTACGTGCGGATGCCGGAATATCGTTGGGGCATTCTCCTTGCTCCGCAGGAAGAGAACCGTGTCATTCCGTTCGGCGAGGATTTCGGCAAGCCGGCCTGGCAGGAAGTTCCCGGTGAGCATCGCGCCACGCTGCGCCGGCTGATCGTGATCCAGGGCGACACCGAGCCGGCCTCGGTCGAACAACAGCGCCACCTCGGCAAGACCGCGCCGTCGCTCTACGACATGCGCAATCTGTTCCAGGTTAATGTCGAGGAAGGCCGCCATCTCTGGGCGATGGTTTACTTGTTGCAGAAATATTTCGGCCGCGACGGCCGCGAGGAGGCCGATGATTTGCTGCGCCGCCGCTCGGGTGACGCGGATAGCCCGCGCATGCTCGGCGCCTTCAACGAGGCGACGCCGGACTGGCTGTCGTTCTTCATGTTCACCTACTTCACCGATCGCGACGGCAAGATGCAGCTGCACTCGCTGGCGCAGTCGGGCTTCGACCCGCTGTCGCGCACCTGCCGCTTCATGCTGACCGAAGAAGCCCACCACATGTTCGTCGGCGAGACCGGCATCACCCGCGTCGTGCAGCGCACCTGCGATGCGATGAACGAAGCCGGCATCACCGATCCGAACGATATCGCCAGGATCCGCGCGCTCGGCGTGATCGACCTGCCGACGATCCAGAAGAAGCTGAACCTGCACTATTCGCTGTCGCTTGATCTGTTCGGCTCAGAAGTGTCGACCAACGCTGCCAACGCCTTCAACGCCGGCATCAAGGGCCGCTACAAGGAAACCACGATCGAGGACGATCACCAACTCAAGAGCTCGACCTATCCGGTCATGAAGATGGTGGACGGCCAGATCAAGCTGGTCGACGAGCCGGCGCTGACCGCACTCAACATGCGGCTGCGCGACGACTACACGCAGGATTGCGTCAAGGGCATGCTGCGCTGGAACAAGGTGATCTCGACTGCGGGCATCGATTACAAGCTCGCGGTGCCGCACACCGCCTTCCACCGCCAGATCGGCGAGTTCAAGGACATCCATGCGACGCCCGATGGCCTGCTGATCGACGACGCCACCTGGGCCAAGCGCAAGAACGACTGGCTGCCCTCGACCGCGGACGGCGACTTCATCGCTTCGCTGATGAAGCCGGTCACCGAGCCCGGCGAGTTCGCCTCCTGGATCTCGGCGCCCAAGGTCGGCATCGACAACAAGCCCGGCGACTTCGAATATGTGAGGATCGAGAGCTGATTGTCTTGAGCATGATCCGGAAAAGTGTGAAGCGGTTCTCCGAAAAGATCATGCTCAGTCAACAAAGAAGGTCATGATGCGGGTTCGCATCGTGACCTGAAAGTTCCTCTCCTCCCGGAGGGGCTGGAAAGGGGTGAGCCGATAAGGTCCTGGCTCGCCCCTTTTCTATTTGAGGAGTGCGTTCGCTCATGCGTGGCCAAGCGCTCGCGCGTCCCGCTTGACAAGTGCGATGGGTTCGCGCGGAGTTCACCTACTCAACACATGAACCGCGATGTTCGCTTGCATCTGTTGTCGCGGTTCAGGAATTTGGCGGGGCTATCATGGGTGAAGAGATTTTTCCGGGGCCGACATTGCGTTCGTTCAAGCTCCAACTCGGCGGGCAGGCGATTGCGGGCGTCGAGAGCGCGGGCACCGGCCGCGACATCCTGCTGATCCACGGCAATTCGTCGTCGTCCCATATCTGGCAGAAGCAACTTCAGGGACCGCTCGGCGCCAAATACCGGCTGATCGCGATCGACCTTCCCGGTCATGGCGACTCATCGCCGGCGCCCGATCCTGAGCATGGCTATTCCGGTGCAGGCTATGCCGGCTGCATTGCCGCCGCCGCACGAGAACTCGGTCTGAAGGACGCGGTGGTGGTGGGCTGGAGCCTCGGCGGGCACGCCGTGCTCAACGCCGCGCCGTCATTGCCGATGGCGGCCGGGCTAATGATCTTCGGCACGCCGCCGATCGCCAAGACGCCGGACGGATTTTCCGGCTTCAAGGGACTGTCGGCGACCACCTTCACGCCGGCGCCGGATGATGCCGCGATCGCGGAGTGGCTGAAAACGCTGTTCGCGCCGGACTATACGCCGCAGCCCCCGTTCGTCGACGGTGATTTCCGCCGCACCGACGGCAATGCGCGCGGCTATCTCGGTGCCAGCGTGCAGGCTGGCCGCTTCGCCGATGAGGCCGAGATCGTGCGCGGCCTCAGGATCCCGCTCGCGATCGTGCATGGCAGCGAGGAGCAGATGGTCGATCTCGGCTATCTGCAACGGCTGTCCGCGCCGACATTGTGGCGCGGCCAGGTTCAGGTGGTCGACGGCGCCGGTCATGCCACGCAATGGGAAAAGGCCGACACGTTCGACCACCTCGTCGACGCATTCGCGTCGAGTATCTGAGCTCTGACCGTTTCTCTCCTTTGGGGAGAGGAAGGAGAGGGGTGAGCCCAAAGGCTCGCCCCTTCTTTTGTCCAGATGCGGCGCTTACCCCGCGATCTCAAGCCCCGCGGTCGCGTAGACCACGCCGCCATCGACGGCAATGGTGTTGCCGACCACATAGTCGCCGGCGCGCGAGGCGAGATAGATCGCGGTGCCCGCCATGTCTTCGTCGGTGCCGACCCGCCGCGACGGTACGCGTTGCGCGACTTCGTCGGCGTGATCGCGCGCGGCACGGTTCATGTCCGACTTGAAGGCGCCCGGCGCGATCGCGGTGACGTTGATGTTGTCCTTGATCAGGCGCGTCGCCATCCGCCGCGTCAGATGAATCACCGCAGCCTTGCTGGCGGCATAGGAGTAGGTCTCCATCGGGTTGACGAAGATGCCGTCGATCGAGGCGATGTTGATCACCTTGCCCGGTCTGTCATGGGACGCTGCGGCGCGCAGCGGCTTGGCCAGCGCCTTAGTCAGGAAGAAGATCGACTTGACGTTGAGGTTCATCACCTTATCCCAGCCGCTCTCCGGGAATTCGTCGAAATCCGCGCCCCATGCCGCGCCGGCGTTGTTGACCAGGATGTCGAGCTTCGGCTCGCGCTTGATGATCTCGCCCGCGAGCTTGTCGCAGCCCTCGACGGTCGAGATGTCGATCGGCAGCGCGATGCATTCGCCGTCATAGGCGGCTGACAGCTCCTGGGCGGTAGCCTCGCAGGGGCCTGCCTTGCGCGCGGTGATGTAGACCCTGGCGGCGCCCTGCGCGAGGAAACCGGCCGCGATCATCTTGCCGATGCCGCGCGATCCCCCGGTCACCACGGCGACGCGGCCCTTCAGTGAGAACAGATCCTTGAACATGCGCTCCTCCATTTGCGTTGCCCGTGGTTCTGGGCGCGGCGGAGGACCGAGTCAAGAAGAGGGAAGGAATCTGTAGCCCGGATGGAGCGTAGCAAAATCCGGGCTACGAACAGCTGGCCTAGGCCGCGTCGATGCGGCGAAAACCGTTCCACACCGCGGTGGCGGCGCCGGAGGTCAAGACCGGCAACAGGCGCGCGTCCTGGTAGTTGCCATTTAGCGAGACCCGCTGCAGCGCGGTCATGTGGTCGGCGCTTTCGGGAAACAGCATGCCCGGCCGCGTCGTCACCGCGGTCTTGAAGCCGATCGACCTCGCGAGCGCGAATTCGCGCTGGCCTGCGGCGATCCGGTCGCCATAGGGATAGGCGAGGTGCGCGACCGGCCGCTGCAGCGCGTCCTCGATCCGCGCCCGGCTGGTGGCAAGCTCGAACGAGGCGATGGTCTCAGTCTGCCTGGCGAGATTGCAATGGCTGATGGTGTGCGCGCCGATGGTGACCAGCGGATCGTCGGCGAAGCCGCGCAGCTCGTCCCATGACATGCAGAGCTCGCGCGCGATGCCGGCCTCGTCGACGCCATGGCGGACGCACAGCGCGGAGATCGCGGCCTGCATCTCCTGCTCGCCCGGCAGCGAACGGAGCCAGTCATGCATGCGGCCGAAGGCGGCGCGCTTGGCCTGCGGCGTCGACGTGTCGATCGTCGTCGTGCCATCGATCGGCACCTCGATTGCGGAGGCGCTCGCGATCACCCGCTCCAGCGCGATCCACCACAATTTGCCGCAGCCCTCGGCGAAGTCGCTCGCGACATAGACGGTGAACGGCGCACCGAACTCGCGCATCACGGGCAGCGCGAAGTCGCGGTTGTCGCGATAGCCGTCGTCACAGGTGAAGCAGGCGAAGCGCCGCGCGAAATTCCGTTCGGTGAGGCGGCGATGCGCCTCGTCCATGCTGACGACGTCGACGTCGAGCGCGCGCAGATGCGTCAGCATCGCACGCAGGAAATCCGGTGTGACCTCGAGATGATGGTTGGGCTGGAACACGTCGCCGCGCCGCGGCCGGACGTGGTGCAGCATGAAGATGGCGCCGACACCGGCGAAAATCGGCCGCAACAGATGGTGTGCGCCGGAGAAATACAACGCCTCGAGCCCGGCACGGATCACGGTGTTGCGGAGTTGTTTCATGAGGGCGCGGGCCGGCCGATTTGCATTCCGCCGCAAACTTAGCGAAAGACCACTGAAGAAACTGTTATCCCGGTCCGACATGGCACCCCCGCCATGGCACTTGATTTGGGCGCCTGATTTGGGGTTTGACAGTCGGCCAAGGGTTTGTTTTCTCTCTGGTTCCCGACCCGCAGGACGCTGAATGCACGGACTTTTCAAGTGGAGTAGCAAGTGGTGGCCGGGGGTGATTCCACTGGTCGTCCTGTGGGGTCTCGCTGCCTGGAGCTCAACGGCAACGGTCGAAGCGGATCTCGCCGCGCGTTCTAATGCCGCACTCAAGGACACCGTCCTCGACAAGCGCCGCATCAGCGTCGACGGCCGCGACGTGACCTTTGCCGCCAACGCCTTCTCCGAAGACGGCCGGCTCAGCGCGGTGGCCTCGGTTGAGGTCGTGCCCGGCGTGCGGCTGGTCAATGACGAGACCCGCCTCGTTCCCGAAGCCAAGCCCTTTGTCTGGTCCGCCGAACGCGACGTGGTGCGGGTCACGCTCGGCGGCAACGCGCCGCTGCCGGCGAGCAAGAGCAAGCTGACCGAGGCCGCCAAGGCCGGTCTCGGCGGGGTCGAGGTGGCCGATCAGATGGCGCTCGCCCGCGGCGCGCCGCCGCGGTTCGACACGGCGGCGCTGTTGCTGCTCGACCAGATCGGCAAGCTGAAGGAAGGCAAGATCACGCTGACCGACAACAAGGTCAATCTCGCGGGCATGGCGCGCGAACTCGGCGGACGCGAAGCGGTTGCCGCCGCGCTGAAGAACCTGCCGGACGGCTATTCGATCGCCGCCAACGACATCAAAGCGCCGCCTTACGTGTTCCAGGCCTACAAGGACCCGGTCGCGGTGACGCTGACGCTGACCGGCTACGTGCCCGACAACAACGTGCACGCCGCGCTGGTCGCCGCGGCCGGCCGCAAGTTCTTCAGCGAGAAGGTGGTCGACAATCTCAAGGCCAGCATCGGAGCGCCGTCGGGGTTTGCGGCAGCGGTGGTGCCGGCGCTGGGCGCGCTGTCGCGGCTGTCGACCGGCACGCTTGTGGTGTCGGACCGCGAGGTGAAGCTGTCCGGCGATGCGCTCTATGATGCCGCGGCCGGCCAGATCCGCGACGGGCTCGGCAAGGACTTTCCGCAGGGCTGGCAGTACAAGGCGGAGGTCACGGTGAAGCCCGCCGCCGCGCCGGTCGATCCGACCGTGTGCCAGCAGTTGTTTTCCGAGATCCTCTCGAAGGGCAAGATCCGCTTCGAGTCAGGGAAGGCTGACATCGTTCCGGATTCCGCCGGGCTGCTCGACCGCCTGATCGAGACCGCGATGCGCTGCCCCAATGCGACGATCGAGGTTGCCGGCCATACCGACAGCGACGGCGAGGAGGCGGCCAACCAGGCACTGTCGGAGCGGCGCGCGCAGGCCGTGGTCGATTACCTGGTGCGCGCCGGTCTGCCTGCCAACCGCTTCACGCCGATCGGCTATGGAAGCACGCAGCCGCTCGCCGGCAACGAGAGTGAAGACGGCAAGGCGCAGAACCGCCGCATCGAATTCGTGGTGAAGTAGCGATGACCGTGCTCGCGACATTCTTCTGGGGTTGGCTGCTCGGCGCCGCGCTGCTCGGCTTTTGTATGGGCTGGATCGCGGTGGTGCATCGGGCGCAGGGAGTCTCGAAAGTCTGGATGCGCTGGCTGGCGTTGCTCGCGGTTGCGCTGATCGCGGCGTCGTTCGCGCGGATCGTGCCCGGCCGCTTCGGCTACTGGCTCGACCTCTTCCTGATCATGTTCGCGCTCTATCTCGTCGGCTGCGCGATCGGCTCCTGGTTGCGCGACTGGGTGGTCTCGCGCAGCAAGCCGGCGAGCTGACATGGCGCTTCATCACGGCGCGTTGAGCAGTCGTCCCGTAGTTTACCGGATGGCCCTGCGGGCCGTTCACTGGGCTAACTGCCGCACGTTGCACGTCAGGCTTGTCGAAGGTGGCGAGAAACGCGCATATTTGTGCATCCGCTGTCATGAATCATCCCTAATATCTTGAAGATGCGCGTTTTATTGTCTTTTGACGAATTCCACTCCGGTCTAAAACGCGCTACACGGGGCGGGGTACAGCGAAGCGCCGGCGGAGTTCGCCCGGGTGCCGTCGTCGCGGGATCGCAATTCGAGGTCTAGATGCTGGAAGCAACAGGCAGGGCGATGGCGTTTCTGCGCCAGAAGCAAATCCTGCATCGGCTGGGTGTTGTCATCAGCATCGCCGTCATCGGCATCGCCTGCTACGTCCTCTATCACATGCTGCGCGGCATCGACACCAACGAGGTGCTCGAGGCCATAAAGAGCACCGAGCCGCGGCAAATCGCGCTGGCAGGACTGTTCGTCGCAGCGGGCTATTTCACGCTGACCTTCTACGACCTGTTCGCGGTGCGCGCGATCGGTCACTCCCACGTGCCCTACCGCGTCAACGCGCTCGCAGCGTTCACCTCCTATTCGATCGGCCACAATGTCGGCGCCAGCGTCTTCACCGGCGGCGCGGTGCGCTACCGGATCTATTCGGCCTGCGGACTGAACGCGATCGACGTCGCCAAGATCTGCTTTCTCGCCGGGCTTACTTTCTGGCTCGGCAATGCCGCGGTGCTTGGACTCGGCATCGCCTATCATCCGGAGGCTGCCGCCAACATCGACCAGCTCCCGCCTTGGCTCAACAGGGTGCTGGCGTTTGCGATCATCATCGCGCTGGTCGCCTATGTGGTCTGGGTCTGGACCCAGCCGCGGGTGGTCGGCCGCGGTCCCTGGACGGTGACCCTGCCGGGCGGTCCGTTGACGCTGCTGCAGATCGCGATCGGCATCGTCGACCTCGGCTTCTGTGCGCTGGCGATGTACGTGCTGGTGCCGGATGAGCCCAATCTCGGCTTCGTCGTGGTCGCGGTCATCTTCGTGTCGGCGACCCTGCTCGGCTTCGCCAGCCACTCCCCCGGCGGGCTCGGGGTGTTCGATGCCGCCATGCTGGTCGGCCTGTGGCAGATGGACCGCGAGGACCTGCTCGGCGGTATGCTGCTGTTCCGCCTGCTCTACTATATTGCGCCGTTCGTCATATCTGTAATCTTGCTGACGTTTCGGGAGGTTATCGTCGGCGCCCGACTCAAACGGCTGCCGCAGGCTGATTCGGGTCCCCGCGCCGAGCCGCATCATGAGGCGGTTCTGGTCCGTAAGCGTGGTGACTCCGGCGTCTGACGAAGCGGCCCGATGCCTCCCGAGGGAAGGTCGTTATGACCGCGCCTGGGGGAGACATGAACCGACGGGATGAAAGCCGCCGCGATGGCAATTGACGATACGCCGCAATCCATCTTCTCGCCCTGGCCCGACCGGCTGCGCCATTCTGCGCTGATCCTGCTTGCCGCCGCGCTGGCGCTGAGCGTGGTGGTCGCGCTCGGCGAATTGTCGCTGGTGCGTGCCTGCGCGGTGTTTGTCTGCATCGCGGCCGCAGCGCTGGTGCCGTGGCGGCTGCATGATGCCGGGACCTCGCGCGAGGATGTCCGCGGCGTCAATCCGGTGGAGGCCGCCGCCGTCAGCGCCGTCGTCGCCGGCATGCCGGACCCCGCCGTGCTGCTCGATCGCGCCGGCCGCGTCATCCATCTCAACGCCGCCGCGGCCGAGCTAGCGCCGGCGCTGAGGCGGAACGAACTGGCGCAATTTGCCCTGCGTTCGCCGGAGATTATCACCGCGCTGCGCGAGGCGATCGCGACCACCGAGCCGCGCCGCGCCACCTACACCGACCACGTCCCGGTCGATCGCTGGATGGAATTGGTGATCACGCCGGTGCCGGTGCCGACCCAGTTCGGCGGCACCGAGAAGTGCATGCTGATGACGTTCCACGATCTGACGCCGCTGCGCCGGGTCGAGGAGATGCGTGCCGACTTCGTCGCCAATGCCAGCCACGAGCTGCGTACCCCGCTCGCCGCGCTGTCCGGCTTCATCGACACGCTGCAGGGGCCGGCGCGCGAGGACGCGCGAGCGCGCGAACGCTTCCTCGGCATCATGCACACCCAGGCCACCCGCATGGCCCGCCTGATCGACGATCTGTTGTCGCTGTCGCGGGTCGAGCTGTCGGCCCATGTGCGGCCCGAGGCCTCGATCGACATCGTGCCGATCATCCGCCAGGTGGCCGACGGGCTCGAGGCGCTGGCCAGCGAGCGCCAGGTCGAGATCGACGTCGACCTGCCCCAGACCCCGGTCACGATCGCCGGCGACCGCGAGGAACTGCTGCGCCTGTTCGAGAACCTGATCGAGAACGCCCTCAAATACGGCGCCTCCGGGGGGCGCGTCATAGTGTCGCTCAATCAGGCCGTTTCGGGCGCATCGGGCGAGGGGACCCCCGAAATCCGTGTCATGGTACGGGATTTCGGCCCTGGCATCGCGCCGGAGCACCTGCCGCGGCTGACCGAGCGGTTCTACCGGGTGGACGTCGGCGACAGCCGGAACCAGGGCGGAACGGGCCTCGGATTATCGCTGGTGAAACATATTCTTAACCGTCATCGCGGGCGTCTTGTGATCGAGAGCGTGCCGAACAATGGCGCGACTTTTACCGCCTGTTTTCCCCGGCCGAAGACCCCGTTGCCGACCCATAGCTGAGCGTTTTCAGTCGCTTAGCTCTGTCATCCAACTGTCATCCAACCTTCGTAAAAGCAGCACCGACCGCTCCTAGATGGACCGGCGTGAGCGCGATCGGGCGCATTCGGCGCTTCGCTCACAAGATGGAGACCACCCCATGAATTTCATCAAAGCAATCGTCGTTGCCGGCATGGTGGCCGCTTCGACGTCGGCCTTCGCTGCCGATATTACCGGCGCGGGCGCGACGTTTCCGTTCCCGATCTATTCCAAGTGGGCTGACGCCTACAAGAAGGACACCGGCAATGGCCTGAACTATCAGTCGATCGGTTCGGGCGCCGGCATCAAGCAGATCCAGGCCAAGACCGTGACCTTCGGCGCCACCGACGCGCCGCTCAAGGCCGAGCAGCTCGAGAAGGACGGCCTCGTCCAGTGGCCGATGGTGATGGGCGCGATCGTTCCGGTCGTGAACGTCGAAGGCATCAAGTCGGGCGATCTCGTGCTCTCGGGCGAAGTGCTCGGCGACATCTATCTCGGCAAGATCACCAAGTGGAATGACGCGGCGATCGCCAAGCTCAATCCGAAGCTGACCCTGCCGGCCGACGCGATCACCGTCGTGCGCCGTTCGGATGGTTCGGGCACCACCTTCAACTTCACCGACTACCTCTCCAAGTCGAACGCCGACTGGAAGTCCAAGGTCGGTTCCGGCACCGCGGTCGAGTGGCCGGTCGGCGTTGGCGCCAAGGGCAACGAAGGCGTTGCCGGCAACATCAGCCAGACCAAGAACGCGATCGGCTACGTCGAATACGCCTACGCCAAGCAGAACAAGCTGACCTACACCGCGCTGGTCAACAAGGCCGGCAAGACCGTGCAGCCGACCATCGCCGCCTTCCAGGCTGCCGCCTCGAATGCCGACTGGTCCAAGGCTCCCGGCTACTACGTGATCCTGACCGACCAGCCGGGCGAAGCCTCCTGGCCGATCACCGCGGCGACCTTCATCCTGATGCACAAGGATTCGACCGACAAGGCGGCCTCGCAGGAAGCGATCAAGTTCTTCAAGTACGCCTTCGAGAAGGGTGGCAAGGCGGCCGAAGAGCTCGACTACATCCCGATGCCGGACTCGGTCGTCAAGCTGATCGAGAAGACCTGGTCCTCGGACATCAAGAGCTAAGTCCGACGCATCGAACAACGCCTGTGCCGCCTCTCAAGGCGGCACAGGTTGAACGATCAAGACGTTAAGCGACTAAATCCGGGCTCCATCCAATCACCGCGGCAACAAGCGCGGGAGGGACCCGGGGTTCGCGCCTCCGGCAGGCGCGGCCGGAACGGCGCCCGGTCACAGGCGTCACTGAGGATCGCTTCGGGGCGTAGCGGTTTGCGTGGCTTTCACATAGTAAAGAGGGAATTGGCGTGGCAGACATGGCTGTTCAGGGCGATGTGATGGAAGCCGCGGGACCTTACGATCGCGCCAAGGCCCTCAGTGCCTTCAAGCTCGGTGATCTCACCTTCTATTGGATCACCCGCGTCTCGGCGATCTCGGTCCTCTTGATCCTCGGCGGCATCATCCTGTCGCTGATCGTCGGCGCCTGGCCGGCGATGAAGGAATACGGCTTCGCCTTCCTCTGGACCCAGCGCTGGGCGCCCTCAGCCGATCCGCCGGTGCTCGGCGCGCTCGGCCCGATCTACGGCACGCTGATCACCTCGATCATCGCCATGCTGATCGCGATCCCGGTCGGCATCGGCATCGCCGTGTTCCTCACCGAGCTGTGCCCGCAGATGCTGCGCCGCCCCATCGGCATCGCCATCGAGCTGCTCGCCGGCATCCCCTCCATCATCTACGGCATGTGGGGCTTCTTCGTGCTGGGCCCGTTCCTGGCCAACACCTTCCAGCCGTTCATGATCCGGATCTTCGAAGGTGTTCCGGTGCTGGGCGCGGTGTTCGCCGGCCCGCCGTCCTATCTCAGCCTGTTCAACGCGGCGCTGATCCTCGCCATCATGGTGCTGCCCTTCATCACCGCGATCTCGGTCGACGTGTTCAAGACCGTACCGTCGGTGCTCAAGGAAGCCGCCTACGGCATGGGCTGCACCACCTGGGAAGTCGTCCGCAACGTCGTGATCCCCTACACAAGGGTCGGCGTGATCGGCGGCATCATGCTGGCGCTCGGCCGCGCGCTCGGCGAGACCATGGCGGTGACCTTCATCATCGGCAACTCGTTCCGCATCTCGTCGTCGATCTTCGCGCCGGGCACCACGATCTCGGCCGCGATCGCGTCCGAATTCGCCGAGAGCGACGGCCTGCACCAGTCCGGCCTGATCCTGCTCGGCCTCTTGCTGTTCGTGCTGACCTTCTTCGTGCTGGCCGGCGCGCGGCTGATGCTGATGCGGCTCGAGAAGAAGGCGGGGAAGTGACGCCATGAACCCGATTTACAGATCCCGCCGTCGCAGCGACATCGTCATCCGCGCACTTTGCGTAGGCGCCGCGCTGTTCGGCGTCACCTGGCTGGCGCTGATCCTGTTCACGCTGCTCTACAACGGCCTTGCCGGCCTCAGCGTGCAGCTGTTCACCCAGAACACGCCGCCGCCTGGCTCGACCGATGGCGGCCTGCTCAACGCCATCGTCGGCTCGGTGATCATGACGGTGATCGGCGTCGGCATCGGCGCGCCGCTCGGCCTGTTTGCCGGCACCTACCTCGCCGAATACGGCAAGCACGACAAGCTCACCTCGGTGATCCGCTTCATCAACGACATCCTGCTCAGCGCGCCGTCGATCATCATCGGCCTGTTCATCTACGGTGCGGTGGTGGTGCCGATGCGCGGCTTCTCGGCGATTGCCGGCGCGCTCGCGCTCGCCGTGATCGTGATCCCGGTCGTGTTGCGCACCACCGAGGACATGCTGCTGCTGGTGCCCAATCCGCTGCGCGAGGCGGCCTCCGCGCTCGGCCTGCCGCGTTCGCTGGTGATCAAGCGGATCGCTTATCGTGCCGCGCGATCGGGGCTGATCACCGGCGTGCTGCTGGCGACCGCGCGTGTCGCCGGCGAAACCGCGCCGCTGCTGTTTACCGCGCTGTCGAACCAGTTCTTCAGCTGGGACTTGACCAAGACGATGGCCAACCTGCCGGTGACCATCAACAACTTCGTGCAGAGCCCCTACGCCTACTGGAAAGAACTGGCGTGGAGCGGCGCGCTGCTCATCACCTTCACCGTGCTCGCGTTGAATATCGGCGCGCGTATCCTTGGTGCCGAAAGGGCCGCAAAATGACCGAGCTTTCCGTCTCCACGACTGTCGCGGGCCACGTTCCCCAGGTTCCGCTTCCGGAAGCGCCGCCGAAAGTCACGGTGCGCAACCTCAACTTCTATTACGGCGAGCACCACGCGCTGAAGAACATCAACCTGACGCTGGGTACCAACCGCGTCACGGCGTTCATCGGCCCGTCGGGCTGCGGCAAGTCGACCCTGCTGCGCATCTTCAACCGGATGTACGACCTCTATCCGGGCCAGCGCGCGGTCGGCCAGCTGATGCTGGACCAGACCAACATCCTCGATCCCAAGCTCGACCTCAATCTGCTCCGCGCGCGGGTCGGCATGGTGTTCCAGAAGCCGACGCCGTTCCCGATGACGATCTACGAGAATATCGCCTTCGGTATCCGCCTCTACGAGAAGATCTCGAAGTCCGAGATGGACGACCGGGTCGAGAAGGCACTGCGCGGCGGCGCACTGTGGAACGAGGTCAAGGACAAGCTGAACGCCTCCGGCCTGTCGCTGTCCGGTGGCCAGCAGCAGCGCCTGTGCATCGCGCGCACCGTCGCAGTGCGTCCCGAAGTGATCCTGTTCGACGAGCCGTGCTCGGCGCTCGATCCGATCTCGACCGCCAAGGTCGAGGAGCTGATCCAGGAGCTCTCCGAGGACTACACGATCGCGATCGTCACCCACAACATGCAGCAGGCGGCGCGCGTCTCCGACAAGACCGCCTTCATGTATCTCGGCGAACTGATCGAGTTTGACGACACCAACAAGATCTTCACCTCGCCGAGCGATCGACGGACTCAGGACTACATCACCGGCCGGTTCGGCTGAGGAGAGGGACGATGGCTTCTGAACATACCGCCAAGGCATTCGACAGCGACCTGCAGGAATTGACCCGCCTGGTCGCCGAGATGGGCGGCCTCGTCGAGCGGATGATCACCGAGTCGGTCGACGCACTGATCCGGCGCGACGTCGCGCTCGGCAAGCGCGTGGTCGCCGCCGACATCGAGATCGACAATCTGCAGCGCGTTATCGAAGAGCGCGCGGTGCTGACGATCGCCCGCCGCCAGCCGATGGCGATCGACTTGCGCGAGATCGTCAGCGCGATGCGCGTTGCCACCGACCTCGAGCGGATCGGCGACCTCGCCAAGAATATGGGCAAGCGGGTCGCAGCGCTGGAGAGCGATTTCCAGCCGCTGAAGCTGATCCGCGGCCTGGAGCACATGACCGATCTCGTGCTGTCGCAGGTCAAGTCGGTGCTCGACGCCTATGCTGCGCACGATCTGCCGGCGGCGATGAACGTCTGGAAGGGTGACGAGGAGGTCGATGCGATCTGCACCTCGCTGTTCCGCGAGCTGCTGACCTACATGATGGAAGATCCGCGCAACATCTCGTTCTGCATCCATCTGATGTTCTGCGCCAAGAACATCGAGCGGATCGGCGATCATGCCACCAACATCGCCGAGACCGTGTTCTACATGATCGAAGGCCAGCAGATCACCGACAAGCGCCCGAAGGGCGACATGACCAATTTTGCCACCACGGTGCCGGGCACCTAAGGGCACGATAGCAGGCGTTTCGGTTTGCGTCAGAGCAACGGATCACCACAGAGAAAGAACTTAGACCGATGAGCGCACGCATTCTGGTAGTCGAAGACGAGGAAGCGCTGACGACGCTGTTGCGCTACAACCTCGATGCCGAAGGCTACGATGTCGAAACGGTGGGACGCGGCGACGATGCCGATACCCGCCTGAAGGAGCGCGTTCCCGACCTCGTGGTCCTCGACTGGATGCTGCCGGGCCTGTCCGGCATCGAGCTGTGCCGCCGCCTGCGGGCGCGGCCCGAGACCAAGCAGCTTCCGATCATCATGCTGACCGCGCGCGGCGAGGAGAGCGAGCGCGTGCGCGGGCTTGCCACCGGTGCCGACGACTACATCGTCAAGCCGTTCTCGGTGCCGGAATTGCTGGCGCGGGTGAAGGGCCTGCTGCGCCGCGCCAGCCCGGAGCGGCTCGCCACCGTCCTGACTTATGGCGACATCGAGCTCGACCGCGAGAAGCGCCGCGTGGCGCGCTCCGGCCGTCCGATCGACCTCGGGCCGACCGAGTATCGGCTGCTCGAATTCTTCCTCGAGCATCCCGGCCGCGTGTTCAGCCGCGAGCAGTTGCTCGACAGCGTCTGGGGTCGCGACATCTACATCGATGAGCGCACCGTCGACGTGCATATCGGCCGCCTGCGCAAGCTGCTCAATCCAGGCCGCGAGCAGGATCCGATCCGCACCGTGCGCGGCGCCGGCTATGCGCTCGACGACCGCTTCGCCAAGGCCGAGCCGCAGCCGTAACGGCTGCGTCGCGATCACACACCACAACACGGCGTCGTCCCGGCCTAGTGCGCAATTGCGCACGGGAGCCGGGACCCATACGCCGCGGCCAGTGTAATCGGCAAGCGGCCAGACGGCTTTCTAACAACGCCCATTTGTGGTTATGGGTCCCGGCCTTCGCCGGGACGACGCTGGGGATGATTGCGAGCTACGCGTCACACAAAAAAATCCCCGCTTCCGCGGGGATTTGTTTTTGCAGTCCAGGCTAGTTTTTCCCGAGTGCTACTTGATCTGTGGCTTCGCCGATGGCCGGCGCCGATCGGCGGCGGGCTGGTAGGCGACGCGCGAATGATGTGCGCAATAGGGCAGGCCGGCGAGCGCCTTGCCGCCGCAGAAGAAGAATTCCGGGCTCGAGGGATCGCCGACCGGCCAGTGGCAGGTCGCTTCGTTGAGCTCGAGCAGCGACAGCCGCTGGCTCATCGGCACCACATTGTCGAACGAGATCGGATCGGGCTCCATCTCGACCTCGAAGGCATGCGCGAGCGCGGTGTTGCCGCGCGAGACCGGCCGCGCCACCCGCATCATGTGCTGGGCGGGGCGCGCCTTGCGCTGCCGCGGCGCCGCCGTGGAGGGTGCCTTGGCGCGGCCGGAGAGGCCGAGCCGGTGCACTTTGCCGATCACGGCGTTTCGCGTCACATTGCCAAGTTCCGCTGCGATCTGGCTGGCAGAAAGGCCAGACTCCCAGAGCTTCTTCAGCTGCTCGACGCGATCGTCGGACCAGGTCAATACCGTCATCGCATTCTTCCTTTCGCATGGCGCCGGCCAGTCATTGGAGCGGCGCTGCGAGCCAAATCTGGACAAATATCCCTGCGGCCAGAATCCCTTAGCCCTCGCCGGGCGCGGTGCTGCGCCCGAACGTTTACGCGAGACACAAAGGCTACTTAGAGGGTCCAGTACTGCCGCACGAGATGTCGTACCCGACAGGCCAAACGCTACAATATGGCGTGACTCAGGCGCAAGAGTCCGCGGCCGTGCGTCCACATGTTCCCACAAAGTTAAGCATTGTTGTGAGGCTTTTCCACCGCACCGGAATGCTCCGGATTGCGCTCGTTTCGCATCGCAGGAAGCCCGCCAAAGGCCGGCTCCTGGCGATTGACACGGACCCGCCGCAGCATAGAATGTTGCCCACGTGCCGCCCGCAAAGGCGGCCGTTTTGTTTTCCGAAGCTGGCCGTTGCTGCGCTGGCGTCAAGGCGCGCGGCAATTGTCGGCTTCAAACCGGCAGTGAACGCCATGACCAATGCCTCGTCGCATCTGCTCCCCGTCTTCGCCAGGGTCGACCTCGGCTTCGAGCGCGGTGAGGGCGCCTGGCTGATCGCAACCAACGGCGACCGCTATCTCGATTTCACCTCGGGAGTCGCGGTGAACGCGCTCGGGCATGCGCATCCGCATCTGGTGAAGGCGCTGCAGGAACAGGCGACCAAGCTCTGGCACATGTCCAACCTGTTCAAGAGCCCGGACGGCGAGGTGCTGGCCGCGCGGCTGTGCCAGCAGAGCTTTGCCGACTTCGTGTTCTTCTGCAATTCCGGCGCGGAAGCGATGGAGGGCGTGATCAAGCTGGTCCGCCACTATCACTTCTCCAAGGGCCATCCCGAGCGCTACCGCATCATCACCTTCGAAGGCGCCTTCCACGGCCGCACGCTGGGTACGCTGGCTGCGACCGGCTCGGCGAAATACCTCGAAGGCTTCGGCCCGCCGATGGACGGCTTCGACCAGGTGCCGCATGGCGACATCGAGGCGGTGAAGAAGGCGATCGGCCCGCATACCGCCGGCATCCTGATCGAGCCGGTGCAGGGCGAGGGCGGCGTGCGCTCGGCGCCGCAGGCGTTCTTCAAGGCGCTGCGCGCGCTGTGCGACGAACATGGCCTGCTGCTGGCCTTCGACGAGGTGCAGACCGGCATGGGCCGTACCGGTGACCTGTTCGCCTACAAGCGCACCGGCGTGACGCCGGACGTGATGTCGCTGGCCAAGGCGCTCGGCGGCGGCTTCCCGATCGGTGCGGTGCTGGCGACTGCGCAGGCTGCCGCCGGCATGGCGCCGGGCTCGCACGGTTCGACCTTCGGCGGCAATCCGCTGGCGGTCGCCGCCGCCAATGCCGTGCTCGATGTCATGCTGAAGCCCGGCTTCTTCGAGCATGTGCAGAAGATGTCGCTGCTGCTGAAGCAGAAGCTTGCCTCCGTCGTTGACCGATATCCCGGGGTGCTGTCTGAAGTGCGCGGCGAAGGGCTGCTGATCGGCGTCAAGGCCGTGGTGCCGTCGGGCGATCTGATCGCCACGCTGCGCAACGAGAAGCTGCTCACCGTCGGTGCCGGCGACAATGTGGTCCGGTTCCTGGCGCCCCTGATCGTCACCGAGGCCGAGATCGACCAGTCGATCACCGCGCTCGAGCGCGCCTGCGCGACGCTGTCGGCGGCACAGCCTAAGAAGGCGGGGTGATGAGCAAGCCTGTCCGTCACTTCCTCGACATCAACGAACTGCCGCTCGCCGAGCTGCGCAACATGCTCTCAGCCGGCGCCGCCATGAAGGCGAAGCTGAAGGCGCACGAGAAGGGCAAGAAGCCGCTCGAAGGCAAGACGCTCGCGATGATCTTCGAGCGCCCGTCGACCCGCACCCGGGTGTCGTTCGACGTCGGCATGCGCCAGCTCGGCGGTGAATCCATCATGCTGACCGGCGCCGAGATGCAGCTTGGTCGCGGCGAGACCATCGCCGACACCGCGCGCGTGCTGTCGCGCTATGTCGATGCGATCATGATCCGCATCCTCAACCATGACGCGCTGCTCGAGCTCGCCGCCCACGCCACCGTTCCCGTCATCAACGGCCTGACCCGGCGCTCGCATCCCTGCCAGGTGATGGCGGACCTCATGACCTACGAGGAAAACCGCGGCTCGATCGAGGGCAAGACGGTGGCCTGGACCGGCGACGACAACAACGTGCTGGCGTCCTGGGCGCATGCCGCCGAGCGGTTCAAGTTCCAGCTCAATGTCGCGACCCCGCCGGAGCTGTCGCCGAAGAAGCCGATGCGCGACTGGATCAAGGCGACCAATGCCCCGATCATGCTCGGCACCGATCCGGAAGCCGCCGTGCGCGGCGCCGACTGCGTCGTCACCGACACCTGGGTGTCGATGGGCGACAAGGAGGGCGAGCACCGCCACAACGTGCTGCGGCCCTATCAGGTCAATGCCAAGCTGATGTCGCTTGCCAAGCGGGACGCCCTGTTCATGCACTGCCTGCCCGCGCATCGCGGCGAGGAGGTCACCGACGAGGTGATCGACGGGCCGCAATCCGTGGTGTTCGACGAGGCGGAAAACCGCCTGCACGCGCAGAAGGGCATTCTGGCCTGGTGTTTTAACGAAGTCGCGTAACCACTAACGCCGTCGTCCCGGCGAAGGCCGGGACCGATACGCCGTGGCCCATGAAAAGGCACAAGGGGAGACGTCTTGTGCTGCGACAAGTCCTGTGGTTATGGGTCCCGGCCTTCGCCGGGACGACGATCGCTCGTTGAGTGAACCCCTTTATTTCACGGTCCGAGACCCCAGATAGAGCGCCATGGTTTCACAATCCCCCGACATCAAAATCACCACCGAGGCGCCGGTTCGCGCGCCGTCAGCAGTTCCTGTCGACGATGCCGTGCTGGCCTTCGAGGTCGGCGCGCTGGATCTGCGCGGCCGGCTGACCCGGCTCGGCCCGGCGCTCGACGAGATCCTGCACAAGCACGATTATCCGCCTGCGGTGGGCAAGCTGCTCGGCGAGGCGATCGTGCTGACCACGCTGCTTGGCTCGTCCGTCAAGTTCGAGGGCCGCTTCATCCTGCAGACCCGGACCGAAGGTCCGGTGTCGCTCCTGATCGTCGATTTCCAGGCGCCCGACCGGCTGCGTGCCTATGCGCGTTACGACGCGGCGCAGCTCAAGCCGGGGCAGACCTCGGGCGAGCTGCTCGGCAAGGGCCACCTTGCGATGACGATCGATCAGGGCTCCAACACCAGCCGCTACCAGGGCTTGGTCGCGCTCGACGGCGGCGGCCTCGAAGAGGCGGCGCACGAATATTTCCTGCGCTCGGAGCAGATCCCGACGCGGGTGCGGCTTGCGGTCGGCGAGGAGATGCGCGGCGGCGAGGGCGGCAAGCTGCACTGGCGCGCCGGCGGCATCCTGCTGCAATTCCTGCCCAAGGCGCCCGAGCGGGCCAAGCAGGCCGACCTGCATCCCGGTGATGCGCCGGAGGGCACGGTCACGCATTCCGTGCCGGACGACGATGCCTGGGTCGAGGGCCAGTCGCTGATCTCGACCGTCGAGGATGTCGAGCTGATCGATCCCGACCTCTCCGGCGAGCGGCTCTTGTACCGCCTGTTCCACGAACGCGGCGTCCGCGTCTTCAACCCGCAACCGCTGCGCGCGCAATGCTCCTGTTCGCGCGATGCGGTGTCCTCGATGCTGAAGAGTTTTGCGCCGAACGATCGCGCCGAGATGGTCAAGGACGGCAAGGTCGTCGTGACCTGCGAGTTCTGCTCGTCGGTGTATGAGTTCACGCCACAGGAAGCCGGCGTCGAATAACAGGTCTGTCATGGCCGGGCTCGACCCGGCCATCCATCGCTTCAGGAAAACTTCGTTTGATGGATCGCCGGGTCAGGCCCGGCGATGACGCGTATTGTGCGCGTCAGTTCAGCACCCTTTTCCCATCCGGGCTCGGGCTGTCCAGCGAGAACGTCGGCACCTCGATGTCAAAACGCTCGCCGCCCTCGGTGACCATCTGATAGCTGCCGGTCATGAAGCCGGAGGCGGTCGGCAGCGGCACGCCGGAGGTGTATTCGAAGCGCTCGCCGGGCGCGAGCACCGGCTGCTCGCCGACCACGCCCTCGCCACGCACCTCCTGGCGGCGGCCGGTGGCGTCGGTGATGATCCAGTGCCGCGTCCGCAGCTGCACCGTTTCTGCTCCCGAATTGACGATCACGATCTTGTACGACCAGAAATATTCGCGCCGGTCGATCGACGAGCGCTCCGGCATGAAGTTGGGTTCGACGGTGACTTCGATCTGACGGGTAACGGCGCGGTACATACGGCTCAATCCAAGGGTCTCAGTGCAAGATCCGCTTTCGATCGGATGATGCGCAAACAGGTGCCTATCATAGCCAATTGGTCAGCCGGAACCAATCGTCTGCAGGACTTGAAAGCCGGGGCCGAGAAAAGCCGGAGTTGGGGCCGTCCGTTCATCGCGGTTTCAACATAGTTCCGCTCTAAAGCACGGCGGCATGTCGCCGCGCGCTTTGTCGGCAAGGCTTTCTCAGCAAGTCGCGGACCGATATTATCTTTTCAGCTGGGCAGGCGGGGCGTCCGCGGCCGACACGGTGCTTGATGAGCTCGATTGCCGATCCCATAGCCGGTTCGCCGGCGGCTGACGCCAAAACCGAGGCCAAGAGCGAGGTCAAGGCGAAGGTTGCCGCACCCGCGATCACGCTGCCGGTGACCGGCGAGCGCGAGCTCCGGCTCGACCTGTTCCGCGGGCTCGCGCTGTGGCTGATCTTCATCGATCACCTGCCGACCAATCTTTTGACCTGGCTGACGATCCGCAATTACGGCTTCTCCGACGCCACCGAGATCTTCATCTTCATCTCCGGTTACACCGCGGCCTTCGTCTACGGCCGGGCGATGCTGGAGGGCGGCTTCGTGATCGCGACCGCGCGCATCCTGCGCCGGGTCTGGCAGATCTATGTCGCGCATGTCTTCCTGTTCACGATCTTCCTGGCCGAGATCTCCTATGTGGCGACCTCGTTCGAGAACCCGCTCTATAGCGAAGAGATGGGGATCATGGATTTCCTCAAGCAGCCCGACGTCACCATCGTGCAGGCGCTGCTGCTGCGCTTCCGCCCGGTCAATATGGACGTACTGCCGCTTTATATCGTGCTGATGCTGTTCCTGCCGCTGATCCTGTGGCTGATGAAGTGGAAGCCCGACGTCACGCTCGGCCTGTCGGTCTTGCTCTACGCGTTGACATGGCAGTTCGACCTGTATCTCTCGGCCTATCCGAACGGCTTCTGGGCGTTCAATCCGTTCGCCTGGCAATTGCTGTTCGTGTTCGGGGCCTGGTGCGCGCTCGGCGGCGCGCGGCGGATGTCGCGCATCCTGTCGTCGAACATCACGATGTGGATCTGCATCGTCTATCTGGTCGCGGCGTTCTTCGTGACGCTGACCTGGTACGTGCCGCAGCTCGGCCACATCATGCCGAAGGTCATCGAGCAATGGATGTATCCGATCAACAAGACCGACCTGGACGTGTTGCGGTTCGCGCACTTCCTGGCGCTCGCAGCCCTCACCGTGCGCTTCCTGCCCCGGGATTGGCCGGGCTTGAAATCGCGCTGGCTGCGACCTTTGATCCTGTGTGGCCAGCATTCGCTTGAGATATTCTGTCTCGGGGTTTTCCTTGCCTTTGCCGGTCACTTCGTGCTTGCCGAAGTCTCTGGCGGTGCCGCACTGCACGCCTTGATCAGCGTCTGCGGCATCCTCATCATGTGCGGCATGGCGTGGATTATCTCGTGGTACAAGCACTCCGCCGACAAAGGCGCCTCGAAAAGAGGTGCCGCCGGCAACGCCGATCTGGCGGGAGGGGGAGCATGAAGTCCGCGCGGACGACGCTGGGCCTGCTGCTGCTGGCCGCCTGTTTGGCGGCGGCGCCCGCGCGCGCCGGCGACAACCCCGAGCCGGCACCACCGGCACCGCCCTGCGACGTGCCCGCCTATCTCTTGTCGAGCGAGAGCTTGCTGCCGAAGGTCACCGATGCGGTGAAGGCCAACCAGCCGCTGAGCGTGCTCGTCGTCGGCAGCCGTTCCTCGACCATTCCGGGCAACGAGGCGAGCGCCTATCCGGCGACGATGCAGGCGGCGCTGAAAGAGGCATTTCCGTCGGCTGTGATCGATCTGTCCGTAGAATTACAGGGAAAGAGCACTGCGGAGGAGACCGCAGGAACCCTTGTTAAGCTTGTTGAAGCAAAAAAGCCTACTTTGGTTATCTGGCAGACCGGAACGGTCGATGCTATGCGAGCAGTCGATCCCGACGATTTCCGTACCGCCATCAACGACGGCGTTGTTGCGTTGCGGGGCGCCGGGACCGACGTGGTGCTGGTCAACCTGCAATACAGCCCGCGTACGGAGACGATGATCTCTGCACCGCCATATCTCGACAACATGAAGGTGGTGGCGCAGCAGCACGACGTTCCGCTGTTCGACCGGTTCGCGATTATGAAGCAGTGGAGCGACGCCGGATATTTTGACCTGTTCAGCACCTCGCATGGGGTCGATCTGGCCAAGAAGGTTCATGCCTGTCTCGGCCGTGCCCTTGCGAAATTCGTGATCGATGCGGCCCATCTGGGCCCGGTGCAGCAGAATTAGAGGAAGCAGAGTTGTGAAGCGTTTTGCCTTCCCTTTTCGCGCTTCGCTAGCGCGGAGCCTGTGCGTCGCGGCAGTGCTGGCGCTGCTCGCGCCGCTTGCGGTCGTGCTGTCGCACGCGCAGACCGGCCAGGCCGACCAGCACGCGGCGCTGTCGCCCGGTGCCAAGGCTGAGCTCGCAAAGCCCGATTCCGCGAAGCCCGCCGTGATCGCCGACGATACCTCTGGTCAGCAACCGGGCGTCGCTGCCAAGGCGTTCGACAAGATGAAGCAGGTCGCGAAGTCGGCCTCGGACATCTTCCACCGCGTGCCCTGTCATCAACCCACCGGCGTGCCGAACACCACCGGCTCGCTGCCGCACGTCGCGGCCAAGCTCGCCGCCGGCAAGCCGGTCGTCATCATCGCGTTCGGCTCGTCCTCGACCCAGGGCTACGGGTCCTCGTCGCCGGAATTCAACTACCCGAACCGCCTCGCTGCGCAGCTGCGCCGGCAATACCCGTCTGCCGACATCACCGTGGTCAACCGCGGCAGGGGCGGCGAGGACGCGCCCGAGATGATGAAGCGGCTGCAGACCGAAGTGATCGACATGCATCCCGACATGGTGATCTGGCAGGTCGGCACCAATGCGGTGCTGCGCAACCTCGATCCCACCGAGACCGCCAAGGAGATCGAGGACGGCGTCGCGCGCATCCAGGCCGACGGTGCCGATCTCGTGCTGGTCGATCCGCAATATTCGCCGCGTGTCACTGAGCGTCCCGAGAGCGCGCGCGGCATGGTGAAGTTGCTCGGCCGCATCGCCGCGCTGCGCCATGTCGGCATCTTCCCGCGCTTCGAGGTGATGCGCGACTGGCATGAGAAACAGGCGATCCCGATCGACGATTTCGTCATCGCCGATGGCCTGCACATGAACGACTGGGGCTATGCCTGCTTCGCCCAGCTGCTCGGCGACGACATCATCCGCTCGGTCGGCGCGATCAAGATCGGCGTCAACGTCCCGGCGGACGTGCGGACCTATCGGCCGATGTGATCGGGCGGTCTTCTGTTACGCTCGTGTGTGTTAGCTCTATCACCGTCACCCTGAGGTGGCCGCTTCTTCAGCGGCCCTCGAAGGGTCGACGGCCACTAGCCGGGCCGTGCATCCTTCGAGGCTCGCTCCGCTCGCACCTCAGGATGACGGGATTGATAGCCTCGCCGCGAACGGCGTTACCCCAAGCTTGACGCCACCGCGGTAATCCGCTCCCTTGGCGCCTGTTACCAAGCCTCAAGGGAAACGCTCATGTCTTTCGTGCTGGCCATTGATCAGGGCACCACTTCGTCGCGCGCCATGGTGTTTCGCAGCGACATTTCCATCGCCGCGGTCGCGCAGCAGGAGTTTCCGCAGCATTTCCCGGCCTCCGGCTGGGTCGAGCATGAGCCGGAGGACATCTGGACCTCGACCGTGATGGTGTGCCGCGAGGCGCTGGAGAAGGCCGGCCTGAAGGCGAAAGACATCGCCGCGATCGGCATCACCAACCAGCGCGAGACCACCGTGGTGTGGGACCGCGCCACCGGCCAGGCCGTGCACCGCGCCATCGTCTGGCAGGACCGCCGCACCGCCGACATCTGCGCCAAGCTGAAGGCCGAGGGCCATGAGCCGGCGATCTCGGCGAAAACGGGCCTGATCATCGATCCCTATTTCTCCGGCACCAAGGTTGCCTGGATCCTCGACCACGTGCCCGGCGCGCGCGAACGCGCCGAGCGCGGCGAGCTCTTGTTCGGCACCGTCGACTGCTACCTGCTGTGGCGGCTCACCGGCGGCCGGGTGCATGCGACCGACGCCACCAACGCCTCACGCACGCTGCTGTTCAACATCCACACCGGCGCCTGGGACGACGACCTCATCAATCTCTTGCGCGTGCCGCGCTCGATGCTCCCCGAGGTGAAGGATTCCTCCGCCCGGTTCGGCGAGAGCACCGCGGACCTGTTCGGCGGCCCGATCGCGATCTCAGGCATCGCCGGCGACCAGCAGGCCGCGACCATCGGCCAGGCCTGCTTCGAGCCCGGCATGATGAAGTCGACCTACGGCACCGGCTGCTTCGCGCTGCTCAACACCGGCACCACGCCGGTGGCCTCCAAGAACAAGCTGCTGACCACCATCGCCTATCAGCTCGGCGGTGAGCGCACCTATGCGCTCGAAGGCTCGATCTTCGTCGCCGGCTCTGCGGTGCAGTGGCTGCGCGACGGGCTCGGCATCATCAAGCACGCCGCCGAGACCGGCCCGCTTGCCGACAAATCCGACTCGATGCAGAGCGTCTATCTGGTGCCGGCCTTCGTCGGCATGGGCGCGCCGTACTGGAATCCGCGCGTGCGTGGTGCGCTGTTCGGGCTGACCCGCAACACCGGTCCGGCCGAGCTCGCGCATGCGACCTTGGAGAGCGTCTGCTACCAGACCTTCGATCTGTGGGCCGCGATGCGCACCGACTGGCCGGAGGCGAATGCCGCCAACACCGTGCTGCGCGTCGACGGCGGCATGACCGCATCCGACTGGACCATGCAGCGGCTCGCCGATCTGCTCAACGCGCCGGTCGATCGCCCGATGATCCAGGAGACGACGGCGCTGGGCGCGGCCTATCTCGCCGGTCTCGAGGCCGGCGTCTACCCGGAGCCCGCGAAATTCGCCGACAATTGGCGGCTCGAGCATCGCTTCCGGCCGGCGATGAGCGAGGCGACGCGCGATCGCAAGCTCGCCGGCTGGGCCCGCGCGGTGAAGGGCGTGCTGGCGAGCGACGAGGGGGAGTAGCGCGCGGGCAGGAAAATTCCGGCTCAAGTCTCGCAACTAAAAACAACAACCACCGGAGAACAACATGAACACGGATTTCAACCGCGTCACCAAGCTACTCACCGCCGCACTCTGCACCGCGATGCTCGCAGCTCCCGCCGCCGCACGCGAGAAGCCGAGCGCGCTGGTCGCGGCGCGCGAGGTCAAGAGCGACGTCGCCGGGCTGAAGGCGCCGGGCCAGATCCTGGTCGATGTCTGGGGCATCCCGCACATCTATGCCGGCAACGAGCACGACCTGTTCTTCCTGCAGGGCTTCAACGCCGCGCGCGACCGGCTCTGGCAGATCGATCTCTGGCGCAAGCGCGGCCTCGGCCTGCTGGCGAAAGACTTCGGCCCTGCTTATGCCGAGCAGGACAAGGCGCTGCGCCTGTTCCTCTATCGCGGCGACATGAACGCGGAATGGACCGCCTATGGCCCGAAGGCGAAAACCTATGCCGAGGCGTTTGTCGCCGGCGTCAACGCCTATGTCGCCGACGTCAATGCGGGCAAGCGTCCGCTGCCGATCGAGTTTCGGATCGCGGGCACGAAGCCGGACCTCTGGTCGGCTGAGGATGTCGTGCGCGTCCGCAGCCATGGCCTGACGCGCAACGTCGCCTCCGAGGTGAAGCGCGCGCTGGTGGCCTGCGCTGCCGGCCTCGATGCCGATCGCTTCCGCGTCAAGCTGGAGCCGGACTGGACCACGAAGATCCCGGACGGCCTCGATCCGTGCAGCGTGCCGAAGGGCGTGCTCGCGGCCTACGACCTCGCCACCCGCCCGGTCAAGTTCGCAAGCCCGAAGGACCAGAAGGCGGCGCTGGCGCATGATCCCGATACGTATCTTGCCGAGGCCGATCAGCAGCGCGACACCATCGGCTCCAACAACTGGGTGATCGCGGCCTCGCGCACCGCGACTGGGCGCCCGATCCTCGCCAACGATCCGCATCGCGAGCACTCGGTGCCGTCGTTGCGCTACATCGTCGGCCTCAACGCGCCCGGCATCTCGGTGATCGGCGCCGGCGAGCCGGCGCTGCCGGGCATCTCGATCGGCCACAACGACACCATCGCCTTCGGCCTCACCATCTTCAACGTCGACCAGGAAGACCTCTACGTCTACGAGCTCAACCCCGACAATCCGAACCAGTACCGCTACGGCACCGGCTGGGAGGACATGCGGATCGTGCACGAGAAGGAGCAGGTCAAGGGCGAAGCCGACCGCGACTTCGAGCTGAAGTTCACCCGCCACGGTCCGGTGATCTTCGTCGACGCCGACAAGAAGCACGCCTTCGCCGTGCGCTCGATCTGGTTCGAGCCGGGCACCTCGGCCTATTTCGGCTCGTCGGACTACATGACCGCGAAAAGCTGGAACGGCTTCCTCGGCGCGATGCGGCGCTGGGGCGCGCCGTCGGAGAACCAGGTCTATGCTGACGTGAGTGGCAACATCGGCTGGGTCGCCGCCGGCAAGACGCCGCGCCGTACCAGCTTCGACGGCCTGATGCCGGTGCCCGGCGACGGCCGCTACGAGTGGCAGGGTTTTCTGTCGCTCGACGAGTTGCCGAAGCTCTACCAGCCGAAGCAGGGCTTCATCGCCACCGCCAACCAGATGAACCTGCCGGCAGATTATCCGGTCAACGAGCGCCGGGTCGGCTTCGAATGGTCCGATAGCGCGCGCTGGCAGCGTATCACCGAGGTGCTGCAGGCCAATACCAAGGTGACGCTGGCGGACGCAATGGCGCTGCAGAACGACGACACCGGCATGCTGGCGCGGCGCCTCGTCGCGCTGCTGAAGCCGCTCACGTCTGACGATGCCAACGTCAGGAAGGGTCTCGATCTGCTCAAGGCATGGGACGCCCGCGACACCGAGGACAGCGCCGCGGCTGCGGTCTACGAGGTCTGGATCGCCAACCATCTCGGCCCGGTGCTGCTCAAGACCACGGTGCCGAAGGCAGCCGAGCTGATCGCGCCGGAGGCTTCGAGCATTTCCGCCATCGTCGGCTATCTCGAAAAGCCCGACGCCGCGCTCGGCAGCAATCCCTCGGGCGAACGCGACCGCGTGCTGCGCGACAGCCTCGGTTCGGCCGTCGCCGACGTCACCGACAAGCTCGGGCCCGATGCCTCGACCTGGCGTTGGGGTCGCCTCCATGTCGCGAAGTTCGATCACGCGCTGATGCCGCTCGCCGACAAGGCGACCGCGGCGCAGATGTCGGTCGGCCCGCTCGCCTATGGCGGTGCCGCCAACGTGCCGCGCGCCGCCACCTATCGCCGCTCCGACTATCATCTCACCGCGGGCGCCTCGTTCCGCATGGTGCTCGATGTCGGCAATTGGGATGCGAGCCGCACCATCAACACGCCAGGCCAATCCGGCGATCCCTTCAACGGCCACTACCGCGACCTCGCGCCGCTGTGGGCGACAGGCCAATATGTGCCGCTGCTCTACAGCCGCGGCGCCGTGGAAGCAGCAACCGCCGAGGCGATCTTGCTGACGCCGAGGTGAGGGGAGCGCGCCGCAAACTCCACGGTCGTCCCGGGGCTGCGACCTGTCTCGCCGAAGCTCGGAAGAGATAAGGCGGAAGCGCGACCCGGGACTCATCAGCGCGAACGCCAACGAGCGTTGCGCTTGTCAGCCACTATTCACTTTGTGCCGCCAACTCGGCGGCACACAACGAGTGTTTGCGGTTTGCGAATGGACCTCCGTCCCGCTGTGCGCGGGGGTCCAAGAAGCGATGGCCTTCGTCTGCTAGTCTGATCGATCGTGATCGACGTCGGGCTGTGGCGATTTTCACATTCGGCGCGAGCGCGAATTTTCTGGAAGCGATTGAAAGCTCAGCTGGTTAATTCACAGGAGCTGACCATGACGAAAATCATTCTTGTTTCGATCGCAGTTGCTTCTCTCTCTACAGCGGCCCTCGCTGATGCACGAACGGCAGGACACCGGACTCACCATCGCCACCTCGTGATGGGGACCGCGCTGAGCCCTGCCGTGCTCAACGCCAACGCCAGTCTCAGCGGCGATGTCAGTGACCACGCGATGCATATGCGGAACCTGCACGATTCCGGCTACAAGCCGAAGGACGATTTCGATCCTTACGGCAATGTGTGGGTTGGCAATTAACGGAATACGGGAGGGTATGGGGAGCCCTCCCTCAACGCGAAATCACCCTGGCCACCCGCTCATTGGACTCGGGCGTTCGAATGAACCACAGCGGATGTGGCTGGCTACCCCGTCTGCTTCTCCTGCATCTCAAGCATCGCGCGCAACGTGTCGTCGCTGAGCTTGCCGTTCGGCGACGGCGTGCGCCGCGCAACAGTCTCGACCAGTTGCGCATGCTGCGGAACGACCGGACCACTGCGCACTGGTGCATCGTCCTCGATGTCGGCGGCCTCATCAGCCGCGCTCGCACCATAAGCGTAACCCACGCCGCGCCGCCGCCGCGTGGGCTTTGGCTTCGGTGGCGGCGTATAGATGATCGGCGGCAGTGTGTGATGGCGCGACACGGTCGTTGCTCCGGTGGCCTCTGCACATGGAGCCGCTGATTCGCCAAAAGACCCACTGACAAATCGGTAACATTGTTACGCGGCGTTGCATTGCATCTGCCGCGACATGCGAATATCTCCGGCCGACACGCAGAAACAAAGGTCGCTGAATGCTGCTGCCTGACGGCTCCTCCGACGTTCCCCACGGCAAGATCGCTGCCATCGTCACACATCTGGAAATGACTGCACGCCCGCCGCTGCGCGACGATCCGCCCGGCGCGTGGCGGCTGCGCAAGGTCGATCCGCCGGCGCTCGACTGGTATCGCGATCTCTACCGCCGCGTCGGCGAGGAGTGGCTGTGGTTCACCCGCACCGGGCTCGGCGACGCCGATCTCGCCTCGAGGATCCACGGGCCCGGTAACGAGCTCTACGGGCTCGTCGTCGACGGCCGGGACGAAGGTCTGCTCGAGCTCGATTTCAGCGAGCCCGGCGAATGCCAGCTGCTCTATTTTGGTGTCACCGCAAAATTCATCGGCACCGGCGCCGCGCGCTTCCTGATGAACCGCGCGCTCGAGATCGCCTGGTCGCGCGATATCGGCCGCTTCTGGGTGCACACCTGTACCTTCGATCATCCCAAGGCGGTCGCGTTCTACCAACGCTCCGGCTTCCGCCCGTTCCTGCGCCAGATCGAGGTGGCCGATGATCCGAGGCTCGACGGCAAATTGCCGCGCGAGGCGGCGAGGCATGTGCCGGTGATTGCATAGCTCATCACGCAGATCGGATCATGATCCGGTTGCAACGCAACGCAGGCCATCTAGGATGGTGCAAAGCGCAACCCTTGACCCCGGCTTGGCCGCACAACCTCGAAAGCCCTGCTTTCGCGGGTAGCGGCCTGCCGCGGCATGACCGACGAGATGACGGATGTTTTTGATCGGCCAGTACGACTCGCCCTTTGTCCGGCGCACCGCGATCGCGATGCGGCTTTATGGATTGCCGTTCGAGCACAAGCCGTGGTCGACCTTCGGCGATGCGGAGAAGGTCGCGGCCTATAATCCGGTGCAGCGGGTGCCGACGCTGGTGCTCGATGACGACGAGGCGCTGATCGAGAGCAGCGCGATCCTGGATTATCTCGACGAGCTGGTCGGGCCGGAGCGGGCGATGATCGCGCGGTCGGGCATCGAGCGGCGCCGGCATCTGCGCATCATGGCGCTGGCGACCGGGCTCGCCGACAAGGCGGTCAGCTTGGTCTACGAGCGCGTGCTGCGCAAGGAGCAGCTCAAGCTGTGGGTCGAGCGCTGCGAGGGGCAGATTTCCCGCGTGCTCGCGGTGCTGGAGCAGGAGCGCGCGGCGGTGCCGTCGCCGTATTGGCTGGAGAATCGCATCGGCCATGCCGATATCGCGGTGGCCTGCGCGCTGCGCTTCACCGGTGAGGCGCATCCGCATCTGTTCGATGCGCGCTATCCGGCGCTCAAGGCCCACGCCGCGCGCTGCGAAGCGCTGCCGCCGTTCCAGGAGATCGTGCAGCCGCTGGCGCCGCCGAAGGGGTAGGGCGTATCGCGCACCATCCCCACCGCCGTCCCGGCGAAGGCCGGGACGACGAACTGAGAGTGGCCCGCGTAGTCCATTCCATCACGAGCCCTGTCACGCCACACGGCCCCGCAGCGCATGCTACGGGCTACCCATTGCTGGTCCGATCTTCTATGGTGAGCCTATCCTGTTCGCATGCGGTGAACTCGATAAATACATGATATCAAAGGCTTAAGGCTCGGATCGAGGCCTTTGGAGGGCGGTTTGACGCGGTATATTTCGACCAGGGGCGAGGCCCCGGTGCTTGGCTTCTGCGATGTGATGCTGACCGGGCTGGCCCGTGACGGCGGGCTCTACGTGCCCGAGACCTGGCCGCAGCTTTCGCACGAGACCATCGCCGGCTTGTTCGGCCGTCCCTATTGGGAGGTCGCGGTCGAGATCATCCGCCCGTTCGTCGCCGGCGAGATTTCCGATGCCGAGCTCGGCCGCATGGCCAACGAGGCCTATGCCACCTTCCGTCATCCCGCGGTGGTGCCGCTCGACCAGGCCGGGCCGAACCAGTTCCTGCTCGAGCTGTTCCACGGGCCGACGCTGGCGTTCAAGGACGTCGCGATGCAGCTGATCTCGCGGCTGATGGATCACGTGCTGGCCAAGCGCGCGCAGCGCACCACCATCGTGGTCGCGACCTCCGGTGATACGGGCGGCGCCGCGGTCGAGGCGTTTGCCAATCTCGACAATGTCGACCTCGTGGTGCTGTTCCCTAACGGGCGCATCTCCGAGGTGCAGCGCCGGATGATGACGACGGCGGGCGCCGCCAACGTCCACGCGCTGGCGATCGAAGGCACCTTCGACGATTGCCAGGCGCTGGTGAAGGAGATGTTCAACAACCATCGCTTCCGCGATCAGGTGGCGCTGTCGGGCGTCAACTCGATCAACTGGGCGCGCATCGTGGCGCAGGTGGTCTATTATTTCACCTCGGCCGTCGCGCTCGGTTCGCCGCAGCGCACGGTGGATTTCACGGTGCCGACCGGCAATTTCGGCGACATCTTCGCCGGCTATGTCGCGAAGCGGATGGGACTGCCGATCCGGAACTTGCGGATTGCCGCCAACGTCAACGACATCCTGGCACGCACGCTGAAGACCGGCATTTACGAGGTACGCGAGGTTCATTCGACTACCTCGCCGTCGATGGACATCCAGGTGTCCTCGAATTTCGAGCGGCTGTTGTTCGAGGCGAGCGGCCGCGACGCCGATCAGGTTCGCCGCCTGATGGCTTCGCTGAAGCAGTCCGGCCGCTTCGTGCTGCCCGATGCGACGCTGGCCGCGGTACGCCGCGATTTCGACGCCGGCCGTGCCGACGAGACCGAGACCGCGGCTGCGATCCGCGCCGCCTGGCGCGAGGCCGGCGACCTGGTCGATCCGCACACCGCGGTGGCGCTTGCGGTCGCCGACCGCGACACCTCGGATTCCAAGATCCCCAATATCGTGTTGTCGACCGCCCATGCGGCCAAATTCCCCGACGCGGTCGAGGCCGCCTGCGGGGTGCGTCCGCAGCTGCCGGCCTGGCTCGGCGGGTTGATGACCAAGTCCGAACACATGACGGTCATGAAGAATGATTCCGCCGAGGTCGAGCGCTTCGTGCTGTCGGTCAGCCGTGCTGCCAAGCAGGGAGTTGCCTGAATGAGCGTTGAAATCACCAAGCTGCCGAGCGGCCTGACCGTCGTCACCGACACCATGCCGCATCTGGAGACTGCGGCGCTTGGGGTCTGGGCCGGGGTCGGCGGCCGCGACGAGAAGCCGAACGAGCACGGCATCTCGCATCTGCTCGAACACATGGCGTTCAAGGGTACCGCGCGGCGCTCTTCGCGCGAGATCGTCGAGGAGATCGAGGCGGTCGGCGGCGACCTCAATGCCGGCACCTCGACCGAGACCACGGCCTATTATGCGCGGGTGATGAAGGCGGATGTGCCGCTGGCGCTCGACGTGCTCTCCGACATCCTCGCCAACCCGTCCTTCGTGCCGGATGAGTTGGAGCGCGAGAAGAGCGTCATCGTGCAGGAGATCGGCGCGGCGCAGGATACGCCCGACGACGTCGTGTTCGAGCATCTCAACGAGCTCTGCTATCCGGACCAGCCGATGGGCCGCTCGCTGCTCGGCACCGCCAAGACACTGAAGGCGTTCGACCGCGACATGCTGCGCGGCTATCTCGGCACGCATTACCGTGCGCCGGACATGGTGGTCGCCGCGGCCGGCGCGGTCGATCACAAGCGCGTCGTCGAGGATGTCACGCAGAAATTTGCGAGCTTCGACGCCACGCCGGCGCCGAAGCCGCAAGTTGCGATGTTCGGCAAGGGCGGCTCCCGCGTCGTGCATCGCGACCTCGAGCAGGCGCATCTGACGCTGGCGCTCGAAGGTGTACCGCAGACCGATCTGTCGCTGTTCTCGCTGCAGGTGTTCACCAACACGCTCGGCGGCGGGATGTCGTCGCGGCTGTTCCAGGAGGTCCGTGAGAAGCGCGGGCTGTGCTACTCGATCTATACTTTCCACGCCCCCTACAGCGACACCGGCTTCTTCGGCCTCTACACCGGGACCGATCCGGCCGACGCGCCGGAAATGATGGAAGTCATCGTCGACGTCATCAATGACGCGGTGGAAACCCTGACCGAGGCCGAGGTCGCCCGCGCCAAGGCGCAGATGAAGGCCGGCCTGTTGATGGCGCTGGAGAGCTGCTCATCCCGGGCCGAACAACTGGCACGGCATGTGCTAGCCTATGGACGGCCGCAGACGGTGGAAGAGCTGGTGGCACGGATTGACGCGGTCAGCGTCGAATCGAGCCGCAACGCCGCCCGCGCCCTGCTGGCACGCAGCCGGCCCGCCGTTGTCGCTCTCGGCAGCGGAAGAGGTCTGGACACGGCGGTGGCTTTTGCGGAAGGATTGACGAAGTCGAAGGCAAAGACGCTGCTGCACTAGGGAGCCGCAAGGCTCGCGGGCAGGCGTCACGCCCTGAATGGGCGGGGGAGTGTTGGGCCATGGCCCTGTTTCGTTTGCCGTCTAGTGGACCCGCTGCATTGATGCCGCGCGGTCACGGGCTGTTGCTGCGCGCGCCGCAAATGTCGGACTTCCCGCAATGGGCGCAATTGCGCGAATTCAGCCGCGCCTATCTGACGCCATGGGAGCCGATCTGGCCGTCCGACGACCTGACCCGGGCCGGCTTCCGCCGCCGTTTGCGCCGCTACACCGAGGATATCGCCGCCGACCGGTCCTATCCGTTCATCATCTTCCGCGAATCGGATGGGGTGATGATCGGCGGTATCACGCTCGCCAATGTCCGCCGTGGCATCGTGCAGGCCGGCACGATCGGCTATTGGGTCGGCCTGCCGCACGCCCATCGCGGCTACATGACCACCGCGCTGCGGGTGCTGCTGCCCTCGCTGTTCGGCGAGCTCAACCTGCATCGCATCGAAGCGGCCTGCATCCCGTCCAACGCGTCGTCGATCCGGGTGCTGGAGAAGTGCGGCTTCAGCCGCGAGGGCCTGGCGCGGCGCTATCTCTGCATCAACGGCATCTGGCAGGACCATCTCCTGTTCGGCCTGCTGCACGAGGATTTCCGCGGCTGAGATCGTAAGCCCATTGGCTGATGACAGGCCGCCCCCGGAGCCGCTGAGATGCCTTGTCAGATGCCTTGTTAGATGCCTTGGGTTCGCCGCCATTGGCTTGCTATAACGCCCGCGAAACGGGGAACCCGGATTTGGAGAGTGTAGGGATATCGCATGGGTGACAGGGTGATCAGGTTCGCGCTTGCGGCGGCGGTATCGATCGGGCTCGGGGCCTCCATGCTGCCGTCAGCGGCTTCCGCGCAGTCGCTCAGCGACCGCTTCAAGAGCCTGTTCGGCGGCGGCTCGTCGGACTCGGACAAGCCGGCCGCGCCCGCCGCGCCGCAGCAGCTCGACGACGCCGACGCCGCACTGACCTGTCCGCCGGTGCAGATCCGCTCCGGCGCGTCGACCTATTCGGTGGCTGCGACCGGCAAGGAAGCGGTCGGCAACGACGTCAAGTTCCTGGCCTCGATCACGCGCACGGCGCGGCAATGCAATCTGAACAGCGGCCAGATCACGGCCAAGATCGGAATCCAGGGGCGGATCATCGTCGGTCCCCAGGGCGCGCCGCCGTCGATCCAGGTGCCGCTCCGCGTCGCCGTGGTGCAGGGTGGCGTCGGCGAGAAGACCATCATGACCAAGGCCTACACGACCACGGTGCAGATGGACGACAGCGGCAGCGTGCCGTTCAGCCTGGTCGCCGAGGATGTGGTCTATCCGGCGCCGTCGCCGGCCGACAACGACAATTACGTATTCTATATCGGCTTCGACCCGCAGGCCCTGAAGCCGGAGCCCAAGCCCCGCGCGCCGCACAAGAAGAAGTAGTGCCTCCGCCGTGATGAGGTCGCGGGAATAAAGAACTGGTTGGGACAAAGAAAAAGGCCGGCGCGATGATCTCGCGCCGGCCTTTTTTGAAGCAGTTGATCGTGTCAGTTCAGCTTGGAGCGGACTTCGGCGATGCCCTTGCCGACGAGGTCGTCGGCGACCGAGCCCTTGACCGACTGCGACAGGATGGTCGAGGCGGCGGTCACGGCGGCGTTGGCCGCGGCGGCGCGGACATCGGCCACGGCCTGAGCCTCGGCCTGGGCGATCTTGCTCTCGGCGGTCTTGGTCCGCCGGGCGACAAAATCTTCCATCTTGGTCTTGGCCTCGGCCGCGATCCGCTCGGCTTCGGCCTTGGCGCCGGAGATGATCTCCTGGGCCTCGCGTTCCGCGCTGGCGCGACGCGCCTTGTATTCGCCGAGCAGCTTGTTGGCTTCGTCCTTCAGACGGCGGGCGTCCTCGAGTTCGGCCTTGATCCGCTCGGCACGGTGGTCGAGCGCCGTCAGCAGGGTGCGATGGACGCCGAGATAGCCGAACACGACCAGCAGAATGACGAAGGCGATCGCAACCCAGGTTTCCGGTTCGTAAAACATCCGTCTATCCCTTCAGCGACGCGTCGACGGCGCTGTTGACCGCATTGGCGTCCGGCGTGACGCCGGAAAGTTGCTGGACGATGGCGCCGGCCGCATCCGCCGCGATGCCGCGGACGTTGCTCATGGCATTGGTCCGGGTCGTTGCGATCTGCTTCTCGGCGTCGGCGAGCTTGGCCGCCAGCTTCTCTTCCAGCGCCTTGCGCTCGGCTTCCGAGGCCGCGTTCAGCTTCTCGCGGGTCTCGTTGCCGATCGCCTGCGCGTTGGCGCGCGCATTCGCCAGCTCGGTTTCATAGGCCTTCAGCGCCGCGTCGGACTCGTCCTTCAGCTTCTGCGCCTCGGCCAGATCGCCCTCGATCTTGTTCTGGCGTGCATCGATCGTCCCGCCGACCCGCGGCAAAGCGATACGCGACACGATCAGATAGAGCGCGACAAATGCAATCGCCAGCGACACCAGCTGCGAGGCGTAGTTGGACGAGTCGAACGGCGGAAAGGCTCCGCCGTGATGTCCGCCTTCAGCCTCGGTGTGGGCGCCGGCCGCCTGGCCTTTTGCCTCGCCATGACTCTCAGCCATGGTGTTCTCCTGTTGCTGTCATGCGCGCCGCCCTTGGTATGACCTTTGGGCGGCGCGACAGGTTACCGCTAAAGCGGAACCGGGGTGCCGCTCAGAGCGGAACGAACAGCAGAAGCAGCGCGATCAGCAGCGAGAAGATGCCGAGCGCTTCGGTCACGGCGAAGCCGAAGATCAGGTTGCCGAACTGGCCCTGAGCGGCCGAGGGGTTACGCACCGCAGCGGCGAGGTAGTTGCCGAAGATGATGCCGACGCCGACGCCCGCGCCGCCCATGCCGATGCACGCGATGCCCGCGCCGATAAGTTTTGCTGCTGCCGGTTCCATTTGTAGCTCCTTGAGAAAGATAGACAGATTGGTGGGTGGAGATTCCCCGGACCGCTTAGTGTCCCGGATGAATGGCGTCGTTGAGGTAGATGCAGGTCAGGATCGCGAACACGTAGGCCTGCAGGAACGCGACCAGCAGTTCGAGCGCATACAGCGCAATCGTGAGCGCCAGCGGCAGCACGCCGCCGACCCAGCCGAGCGCGCCCAGCGAGAAGCCGAGCATCGCGACGAAGCCCGCGAACACCTTGAGTGCGATGTGGCCGGCCAGCATGTTGGCGAACAGACGAACGCTATGGGAAACCGGCCGCAGGAAGAACGACAGGACCTCGATGAACATGACCAGCGGCAGGATGTAGATCGGAACGCCGGAGGGGACGAAGATCTTGAAGAATTTCAGACCGTTCTTGTAGAGGCCGTAGATCAGGACGGTGAAGAACACCAGCAGCGCAAGAGCTGCGGTGACGATCAGATGGCTCGAGATCGTGAAGGTGTAGGGGATGACACCCACGAGGTTCGAGACGCAAAGGAACATGAAGATCGAGAAGATCAGCGGGAAGAACTTCATGCCTTCCGCGCCGGCCGTGCTGCGAATCGTGGTGGCCACGAATTCGTAGGAGATCTCGGCGACCGACTGCAGCCGTCCCGGAACCAGGTCCCGGCCGCTCGCCAGCATCAGCAGCGCAATCAAGAGCACCGCGATGAACATGTAGAGCGACGAATTGGTGAAGGCGATCGTGTGATTGCCGATGTGGCCGAGCGTGAAGAGGGGCTCGATATTGAACTGGTGGATCGGGTCGATTTTCATCCGCGCGGCTCTTGGTCCACCGGCCATCGTGCCGGTAATCGAATTTCAAATGTCGTGACTTCCGTCAGCGCTCAACGCTTACCCGAGGCCACGCCCGCGGACCTCACCACGTTGACCACGCCGGCGACAAAGCCGAGCAGCGTTAACACGATGAATCCGAATGGCGACGTCGACAGCAAACGGTCGACCCCCCAGCCAAGCGCCGCTCCGACGGCAACGCCCGCGATCAGCTCCGAGGAAAGACGAAAACCGAGCGCCATCGCCGAAGCTCTGGCCGCACTGTCCCCGCTTTCATTATCGGATTGATCAGTCTTGCTCCTGCGGCTGTCGCGAATTTCTGACAACCGATGATCGAGACTTCCGAGCCTTGCGGAAAGCGCAGCTTCGTCAGGAGGCGATTGATCGCGACTTCCACCTGCGCCGTGGTTGGTGTTCTCAGCCATGCTGCAAACACTAACCGATGCCGCGGATGATGGAAATTGCGCCCGTCCCCGTCAAAAGCCGCGCGGACCATACTTACCGCGTCTAATCAAGTCAAGATTGCGTCGTAACCAGTTATTGCTTTGATTTTGCTGATTTTATTTGAAGATATTCAATGTCAGAGTGACGCAGTGATCGCAGTGCAACAGCTTGCGTGGCATTGAGCGATATTGCCTGGCTTCTCGTGCTCTGCTGGGATCAGCGAAAGTCCCAACCTCTTATGCAGTCAAGGTTCCGCATGCCGCGCCAGATCGACTACTACTTCTCGCTGCAATCACCCTGGGCCTATATCGGCCACAAGCCTTTCACTCGGCTCGTAAGCACTTACGATCTCAAGGTAAATTACCGGCCCGTGCTGCTGGTCGATTTGTTCTCGGAGACCGGTGGGCTGCCGCTCGCCCAGCGCCATCCGGTGCGGCAGCGCTACCGGATGATCGAGTTGCAGCGCTGGCGCGACAAGCGCGGACTGAATTTCCACCTGCAGCCGGCCAACTGGCCGTTCAATGGGCGCCTCGCCGATGGCGTGGTGATCGCGATGCTCGAAGCCGGGCTTGATCCTGAGCCGTTCTTGCAACGCGCCTATCCCGCGGTGTGGGAGCTTGAGCTGAACCTTGCCGATCCAGCGACGCTGGTGAAGCTCGCCGACGATGTGGGCCTGCCTGGCCGGCAACTGGTGGAGCGCTCGGGCTCCGATGCGATCGGCGCGGCCTATGAGCAGAATCGCCAGAATGCACTGGACACCGACGTTTTTGGCTCGCCCGGATATGTGCTCGACGGCGAGGTATTCTGGGGCCAGGACCGGATCGAATTGCTCGAGGACGCGTTGAAGTCAGGCCGCAAGCCCTATAGCTCTGTGGTCTAGGGCAGGAATTCAGGTTGAGGCGGAGCAGGCCATGCCCATCGCGATGTCGCCGTCGAAATTGTCCATCGCAATTGTTGCCCTGCTGATCTCGAGCGGCGCGGGCTCCGCGCAAACCGCGCCCGATACCGAGAATGGCCGCTACGCGTTGTCTCCGGCCGGCGAGGGATTCCTGCGGCTCGATACGCGCACCGGCGCAGTGTCGACCTGCACCAATTCCAGCGCCGGCTGGGCCTGTTACATGGTGCCGGACGAGCGCGCCGCGCTGGATGCCGAGATCGGGCGCCTGCAAGCCGACAATGAAAAGCTGAAGGGCGAGCTTGCGGCGCGCGCACCGTCGGCCAAGGCCGACGAGGCGTTGCCGAAATCCGATCAGCTGAAGAAGCCGGAGCCGAAAGTCGCCGAAGGCGAACGCAAGATCGAGATCCCGCTGCCGAGCGACCGCGACATGGACCGCATGATGTCGTTCGTGGAGCGGGCATGGCGGCGGCTGATCGAGATGGCCAACCGCGTGCAGCGTGACGTCAATGGCGGCAAGATTTGAGGCTGCTTGCGCAGTGTCGTCCCGGCGAAGGCCGGGACCCATAACCACCGATGCACATTGACTGCGAAAGATATCAACTCCGAGTCTTCGAACTTGAAGGGCCGCGGCGTATGGGTCCCGGCCTTCGCCGGGACGACGTGAGAAAGTACAGATGAACTCACCGAGAAAAACGGTCCGCTCGGCGCTATCCTCCGTCGCGGCAACAAGCGTTGTCTCCTCTCGCCTGACGATCGAAACCCCGGGCGCAGGCTTTACCGACATCACGCGCGAGGTCGCGAAATTCCTGCGCGAGGCGCGCGCCGGCGAGGGGGCGGTGACGCTGTTCATCCGTCACACCTCGGCTTCGCTGACGATCCAGGAGAATGCCGACCCGACGGTACTGGTCGACCTGATGACGGCGCTCGATCGCGCGGCCCCCGAAGACGGCGGCTGGCGTCACGACACCGAAGGCCCCGACGACATGCCGGCGCACATCAAGACCATGCTGACGGCGACCTCGCTGCAGGTCCCCGTGCTCGGCGGCGAGATGGCGCTCGGCACCTGGCAGGGCATCTATCTGATCGAACATCGCGCCCGGCCGCACCGGCGCGAGATCGTGCTGCAATTCATCGGCGCCACACGCTGACGCGGTCGCGTCGTCGCTTAAAAACGACATCGGCCGCGGATCGCTCCGCGGCCGATGCATGTTGACCGAGATGTCGACGGTCAGGTCTTGGTGATGTCGACGTCCTTGGTTTCCGGAATGAACAGCGCGCCGACCACGACGGTGATTGCCGCGAAGATGATCGGATACCAGAGACCGGAGTAGATATCGCCGGTCGAGGCGGTGATCGCGAACGCGGTCGCCGGGAGCAGGCCGCCGAACCAGCCGTTGCCGATATGATAGGGCAGCGACATCGAGGTGTAGCGGATGCGGGTCGGGAACAGCTCGACCAGCATGGCGGCGATCGGGCCGTAGACCATGGTGACGTAGAGCACCAGGATGAACAGCAGTCCGATGATCGCAGCCACCTGCGGACGGAACACGTCGAACGGATGCGACATCTTCACGATGCCGGCGTCACCCGGCTTCGGATAGCCCGCCGCCTGCACCGCCGCGAGGATGGCGGGGTTCGACGTCTTGGCGTCCGTGTACGGCACCTCCTTGTCGTTGACCATGACCTTCACCGGCGAGCCGGCCGGGCCAGGCACGGTGGAGTACTTCACCGACGACTGGGCGAGGAAGGCGCGGGCGGTGTCGCAGGGCGCCGTGAAGACACGGGTGCCGACCGGGTTGAACAGATCGCCGCAGCCGGCGGGATCCGCAACGACCTGCACCTTGACCGTCTCATAGGCCTTTTCCAGCGCCGGATTGGCGTTGGTCGTGATCATCTTGAAGATCGGGAACAGCGTGAGTGCACCGATCAGGCAGCCCGCCAGGATGATCGGCTTGCGGCCGATCTTGTCCGACAGCGCGCCGAACACCAGGAAGAAGCCGGTGCCGAGCAGGAGCGACCAGGCGATCAAGAGGTTGGCGGTGTAGCCGTCGACCTTGAGGATCGCTTGCAGGAAGAACAGCGCATAGAACTGGCCCGTGTACCAGATCACCGCCTGGCCCATGGTCAAGCCGAGCAGCGCGAGGATCACGATCTTGGCGTTGCTCCAGGTCCCGAAGGCTTCGGTCAGCGGCGCCTTGGAGGTCTTGCCCTCGTCCTTCATCCGCTGGAACACCGGCGATTCATTCAACCGCAGACGAATCCAGACCGAGATGCCGAGCAGCAGCACCGACACCAGGAACGGAATGCGCCAGCCCCATTCCGCGAAGTCCTTCTCACCGGTGAAGCTTCGGGTGAACAGGATCACCAGCAGCGACAGGAACAGGCCGAGCGTTGCCGTGGTCTGGATGAACGAGGTGTAGTAGCCGCGCTTGCCCTGCGGCGCATGCTCGGCGACATAGGTCGCGGCACCGCCATATTCGCCGCCGAGCGCGAGGCCCTGCAGCAGGCGCAGCGAGATCAGGATGATCGGCGCCGCGATGCCGATGGTCTTGGCGTTGGGCAGCAGGCCGACGATGAAGGTCGACAGGCCCATGATCAGGATGGTGACGAGGAAGGTGTATTTGCGGCCGACGATGTCGCCGACCCGGCCGAACACGATCGCGCCGAACGGACGCACCAGGAAGCCGGCGGCGAAGGCCAGCAGTGCGAAGATATCGCGGGTTGCCGGCGGATAGTCGGAGAAGAACTGCGCGCCGATGATGCCGGCCAGCGAACCGTAAAGATAGAAGTCGTACCACTCGAACACGGTGCCGAGCGACGACGCGAGGATGACGAAACGCTCATCCTTGGTCATGCCGGCGGGCCGCGCCGAAGTTGCAGTCATTGTGGACATCTGGATAGCTCCCCCCGAATTATTGCTGCCACGCGAGCCCCGCCTGGCCAGGCTCGAATGAGCCCGAAGCTTCATTTCAAGGTAACATTGCTGCGAAACCCGCCCCAATAAGACTTTTGGCTTTTGCACGCTTGAACTTATCTTCAAGGGAGAGAATTGAATGGAACGCCCCCGCGTGCGTCTGTTGCGGCGCACAAGCTCGGCGGGTTAACTGCGTTGGCATCTGGCATTATCAAGCACTTGCGTGATACTGCCGCGCGGGCGACAACCGAATGGCGCGGGTTTGCCAAGACCCGCTTGTGGGACTGAGATGACTGCTGCTGCCAATACTCATCTTGTCATCGCCGACGACCATCCGCTGTTCCGCGATGCGTTGCGCCAGGCGGTGGGAAGCGTCGTGAGCTCGGCCACGATCAGCGAGGCCGGATCGTTCGAGGACCTGACCGCGCTGTTGGAACGGGACTCCGAGGTCGACCTGATCCTGCTCGATCTGAGCATGCCTGGGATCAGCGGCTTTTCCGGCCTGATCTATCTGCGGGCGCAATATCCGGCGATCCCGGTGGTCATCGTCTCCGCCAGTGACGATGCCGGAACCATCCGCCGTTCGCTGGATTTCGGTGCCTCCGGTTTCATCCCCAAGCGCTTTGGCGTCGAGACGCTGCGCGATGCCATCATGAAGGTGATGGAGGGCGACGTCTGGGTTCCGCCGGATACCGACCTGTCGGCGGCCGGCGATCCCGACATGACGCGGTTGCGCGACCGCCTGGTGACGCTGACCCCGCAGCAGGTGCGGGTGCTGATGATGTTGTCCGAGGGGCTGCTGAACAAGCAGATCGCCTATGAGCTCGGCGTCTCCGAGGCGACCATCAAGGCCCATGTCTCGGCCATCCTGCAGAAGCTCGGCGTCGAAAGCCGGACGCAAGCCGTGATCGCCGCCGCCAAGATCGCCGGCGGCCAGTGGCGCCAGGGCACGCCGTCGAGCTGACTTATGCGGCCGGCATGATCCGATACGCACAGCGCCGGGCACCGGCCAGGATGTGGTCGACGCGCTCGACCATGACATTCTTGCCGAGCACGGCGCGAAACACGGCAAGCTCGGAGCGGCAGAGGCCCTGACAGGCGGTTGCCGCCGCGCAGATCGGGCAGTGGTTCTCGATCAGCAGGAAGCCGCCGGCATCCCTGACCACGCTTGCCATGTAGCCTTCGCGGCTCCGGATCCGGGCGAGTGCCGTGAGCTTCTGTCGGAGTGAACCCTCCGTTCCGATCGCCTCGCGATAGTCGGCAATGCTGGCGCGTTCGCGATGCGCGATCAGGGTCTCCAGACCGCGCTCGCCGAACACCTCGTGCATCGACCGCAAAAGGTCCAGCGTGAGGTCGGAGTGGCGGTCCGGGAAGCGCGCGTGGCCTTGTTCCGTCAGAAGCCAATATTTCCGCGGCCGTCCGCGTCCTTCGCGTTGGTCGCTGCTTTCGACAAGGCCAGCCGCTTCGAGTTTGAGCAGGTGCTGGCGTGCACCCGCGGGCGTCATGTCGAGGCGAGATCCGACCTCGCCGGCGGTCTGCCGGCCGCGCGTCTTCAGTTCGAACAGGATGCGATCCTGGCTGTTTGTGTCGTCTTGACTCATTGGCCTATTTTAGAAACAAGATGCTATCTAAAATAACCGGAGATGCGGCCGCAGGCAACTGCCCTTGGCGCCAGTCCGGAAGGAGAACTCCGACATGGAGCAACAAGAAGTTCGCGAGGGGTGGCAATCGCTGCTCAAGCGCGAGTGGATCCCGACACTGGCCATCCTGCTCGGCGGCGTGCTGCTGCAATCCATGAACGTGCTGATGCTGACGACGGTGCTGCCGTCGATCGTCGGTGAACTCGGCGGCGTCGCCATGCTGAGTTGGCCGACCACCGCCTATCTGGCATCTTCCATTGTCGCGGCAAGCTGTGTCGGCGTGCTCTCCACGGCGCTCGGCGCTCGGCAGGTCTACTGCATGGGCGTTGCGATCTTCGGCGTCGGCGCCGTGCTGTGTTCGCTGGCCCCCGCCATGGGCTGGATCGTGGCCGGCCGGCTGATTCAGGGATTCGGCGGCGGCCTGGAGGCCGCGGTCGCCTATGTGCTGGTGCGCGGCACGTTTCCCGAGCACATGTGGTCGCGAACCATCGCGCTGATGTCGACGAGCTGGAGCATGTCGGTGCTGGTCGGTCCGCTGGTCGGCGGGATGTTCGCGCATTTCGCGAGCTGGCGCGGCGCCTTTGTCGCCAGCGCTGCGATCGCCGTCATGCTGGCGATCGCAGCGTTCTTCGTCCTGTCGCCGGTCACGGCGGCGCGGCCCGCATCGTCGGCGCGCGTGCCGCTCGGCCGTGTCGCGCTGATCTGTCTTGCGATCGCCGCGACGTCGGTCACCTCCGCTGCCGGATCGTCGTTGCTGAAGCTCGGTCTGATCGTCACCGCGATCGTCTCGTTCGCTGCGATGTTGCGGCTTGATCGCCTGGCGTCACCCCGGCTGCTGCCCGGCGATGCATTCTCCTGGCGCACCGGCACGGGTGTCGGCCTGTGGCTCGCCCTCTTGCTCTGCATCAGCTTCAGTCCGTTGCAGATCTACGTTCCGATGTTCCTTCAGCAACTGCATGGCTTCGATCCGCTTTCGGCTGGTTTCACCGTCGCCTGCGCCTCGCTGGGCTGGAGCGTCGCCTCGCTGCTGACCGCCGGCGTGTCGGCCCGCCGGGCGGACCGCCTGATGCTGATCGGTCCGGCAATCATGGCGGCGAGCCTTGTCGCGATCGGGCTGCTCGGTCCGAACGGCACCGCGTCCATCATCCTGCTGGTCGTGGCGATCGCCATGCTCGGCGCCGGCATCGGTCAGTGCTGGCCGCTGGTCGCGCATCGCATCATGGACAGCGCCAAGGCGGGCGACGAAGTGGTTGCGGCGTCATCGGTGCCGACCATCCAGCAGATGGGCTTTGCGTTTGGCGCGGCGATCGCGGGGCTGATCGCCAATGCCAGCGGCCTGTCGGCTGCGATTGCCGATGCGACGATGGCGCGTGCCGCGTTCTGGGTGCCGGTGAGCTTCGTGGTGCCGGCCATGCTCGCCGTTGCAGCCGGGCTCCGGCTGCGCGCGCTGCGCAGACCTCAAGCCGGCCCGTCGTAAGCCTATTCCGCAGCCACCATCTGCTGCGTTCGCCACTGCCCGAGCAGGGCACGCAGCGAGGCGGGCTTCACCGGCTTGTTCAGCACCGCGATGTTTTCTTCGCGCGCGGCGGCGCGCACCGCCGGGCTGCGGTCGGCGGTGATCAGGATCGCCGGGATGCCGTCGCCGAAGCGGCGGCGGATCTCGCGGATCGCGGCGACGCCGTTGCCGCGGTCGAGATGGTAGTCGACCAGCACGCCGGTGACGCGGCCGCCGGCGGCCTCGATCGCGCTGATCGCGCCGTCGGCATCGAGCACCGCGATCACCTCGGCATCCCACGCCGTCAGCAGCGTCTTCATGCCGTCGAGAATGGCGGGGTCGTTCTCGATGCAGACGATCAGCGAGCCGCTCATCGGCGTCTTCGACAGCGGGGTGGCGCTGGTGACGGCCGCGGTGTGGTTGACCGCGGTCGCGACCGGCACGGTGACCGAAAACGCCGAGCCGCCGCTGACATTGGCCGAGATTGCGATGCGGTGATTGAGCACGCGCGCCAGCCGCTCGACGATCGACAGGCCCAGGCCGAGGCCGCGGGCGATCCGGGCGCCCTGTTCGAGGCGGTGGAACTCCTTGAAGATCTCGCCGCGCTTCTGCACGGGAATGCCGACGCCGGTGTCGAAGATGCTGATCTGCAGCGTGTCGCCGCGGCGGCGGCAGCCGATCAGCACGCGGCCGCGCGGGGTATATTTGATCGCGTTGGAGATGAAGTTCTGCAACAGCCGGCGCAGCAGCGAGCGGTCGGATTCGACCGGCAGCGAGCAGGCGACGAAGCGCAGGTCGAGGCCCTTGTCGCGGGCGATCGGCATGAACTCGATCTCCAGCGAGCGCATCAGGTCCGCCATCCGGAAGCTCGTGATCGCCGGCGTCATGGCGCCGGCATCGAGTCTGGAGATATCGAGCAGCGCGCCCAGGATGTCCTCGATCGCCTCGAGCGAGTCGTCGATGTTCTCCACCAGGCGCGAATCCTCGCCGCCGTTCTGGCGCTCGACCAGGCTCGTGACATAGAGCCGCGCCGCGTTCAGCGGCTGCAGGATGTCGTGGCTGGCCGCCGCCAGGAACCGCGTCTTGGAGGCGTTGGCGTCTTCCGCGATGCCCTTGGCGAGCGCGAGCTCCGAGTTCAGTCGCGTCAGCTCCTCGGTGCGGTCGCGCACCCGCTTTTCCAGTGTCGCATTGGCGCGCTCCAGCGCCTCTGCGGCCTCGAAGCTCGGCGTGACGTCGGAGAAAGTGATGACGAGGCCGCCGCCCGGCATCCGGTTGGCGCGCACCTCGATCACCAGATGGCGGTCGGTGAAGCGTTCCAGATAGGGCTCGCCCTCGGTGGTGTAGGCACGCAGCCGCAGCTGCAGCAGGCTTTCGCCGTCGCCGGCCGCCGGCGGACTGATCGCCCCCATGAATTCGAGGATCTCGGGCAAGGGGATGCCGAGCTGCACCAGATGCGACGGCAGCGCCAGCAATTCGGAGAACTGGCGGTTGGAGCAGATCAGCTGCAGATCGGCGTCGAACACCGCGATGCCCTGGCGCACATGGTTGAGCGCGGTCTGCAGGATCTCGCGGTTGAAATGCAGCGCGGCGTGGGAGTCGTCGAGCAGTTTCAACGCGGCCTTGGCCGACACCGTCCGCCGTTGCAGCAACAGCGACATCACGAGGCGCGAGGACGCCGCGCCGATCGACGAGGCGATCAGCCGCTCGGCGTGCTGCAGCAGCTCGAAATCGGCCGGTGCTGCGGTCTGCAGCACGATGTTGCGGTCGGCGGCGAACGAGGCGAAGGCCTCCCGGGTGCGGTCGGGGCCGAGATATTGCGTCACCGTGCTCTGGATGTCCTGCACCGTCACCGTGGTGCGCCAGCGCCGGAAGCTCGGCGCGATCGGGGCCAGCGCGTTGGGCACGAACACGTCGGCCTGCAACAGCTCGATCGCGGACGGCGCGCGCGCCAGCGAGAACAGCACATAGGTGAGGATGTTGAGCGCAAGGCTCCACAGCACGCCGTGCAGCAGCGGCGGCAGGTCGGCACCGAACAGCGCCTGCGGCCGCAGCGCCTCGATCCCGAACGGCCCGTGCTGCAGCAGCATCAGGCCGGCGGTGGAGTTCTCCAGGAAGCTCGGGATGAACAGCGTGTAGAGCCACATCGCGAAGCCGACCAGCATGCCCGCCATGGCGCCGCGTGCGGTGGCCCTGCGCCAGAACAGGCCGCCGAAAAAGGCCGGCGCGAGCTGGGTGATCGCGGCAAAGGACAACAGGCCGATCGCGACCAGCTGGGTGTTGCCGAGCGCGCGGTAGTAGAAATACGCCAGCACCATGATGGCGAAGATCGAGAAGCGGCGCGCCTTGAGCAGGAAGTCGGCGAAATCCTTCTGGCCGGCGCGGGCGTCGTCGCTGCGCGGCAGCACCAGCGGCAGCACGATGTCGTTGGAGACCATGATCGACAGCGCGACGCATTCGACGATCACCATCGCGGTCGCCGCCGACAGGCCGCCGACGAACACCGCAAGGCTGAGCAATTGCGAATTGCCCTCGATCGGCAGCGCCAGCACGAACATGTCGGCGTCGACGGCGCCGAACGGGAAGATCACGAGGCCCGCGATCGCGATCGGGATCACGAAGATATTGATCACGACGAGATAGAGCGGGAACAGCCAGCGCGCCCGTGTCACCTCGGCGGGCGTCGAGTTCTCCACCACGCTGACATGGAACTGGCGCGGCAGCAGCATGATCGCGCAGAACGACAATAGCGTCATGATCAGGAAATTGCCGATCGACGGCACGTATTCGATCGCGCGCACCGCCTCCGGCGTCTTCAGGGCGCGCTCATAGAGCTCGACCGGGGAGAACATCCAGAAGGTGACGAAGGCGCCGGCGGCGATGAAGGCGACCAGCTTGACGATAGATTCAGCGGCGATCGCCAGGATCAGGCCGTGCTGGTGTTCGGTGGCGTCGGTGTGGCGGGTACCGAACAGCACCGCGAACACCGCCATCGCCAGCGTCACCATCAACGCGATGTCGCCGATCACCGGAATTTTCGAGAACGCCTGATCCTCGCTCAAGATGGTCTCGAGCGAGGAGGCCATCGCCTTCAGCTGGAGCGCGATATAGGGCACCGATCCGATGATCGCGATCAGCGCCACGGTGGCCGCGACCGCCTGGCTCTTGCCGTAGCGCGCGGCGATGAAGTCGGCGATCGAGGTGATGTTCTGCGACTTGGTCAGGGCGATCACGCGGCGGAGCAGCGGCGTGCACAGCCCGACCATCACGATCGGGCCGACATAGATCGCCAGGAAGTCGATGCTGGTGCGGGTGGCGAAGCCGACCGAGCCGAAGAAGGTCCAGGAGGTGCAGTAGATCGCCAGCGACAGCGGATAGATCCACTGGCTGGCGCGGCCGCGCGCACCCGGCGACATCCGGTCGCCGCGGCTGGCAATGAAGAACAACAATCCGATGTAGGCGAACGCCGTGGCGATAACGCCCCAGTCGTGCAGCATCGCTGCTCATCTCCTGTCCCGGCCGCCGGGAGGGCCGGGTGTCAGGATTATAACGCAAAGGGCCGGCCGCGCGATGCACGGCCGGCCCGAATTCGGGGTCGGAAACGGATAAGGTTACTCGGCGGCCAGCGTCTTCTGGTGCAGCGGCAGGCCGAGGCGGTCCCAGACCTGGAGCAGGGCTTCCGCCAGCGCGTCGATCAGGCCGTCGTCATGGTAGGGCGAGGGCGTGATGCGCAGCCGCTCGGTGCCCTTGGCGACCGTCGGGTAGTTGATCGGCTGGATGTAGATGCCGTGGTCCTCAAGCAGCAGGTCGGAGGCGCGCTTGCACTTCTCGGGGTCGCCGACGAACAGCGGCACGATATGGGTGTCGCTCGACATCACGGGCAGCCCGGCGGCGGTGAGGATCGCCTTGGTGCGGGCGGCGCGGTCCTGGTGGCGCTCGCGCTCCCAGTTCGAGGTCTTGAGGTGGCGGATCGCGGCGGTTGCGGCCGAGCAGATCGCCGGCGGCAGCGCGGTCGTGAAGATGAAGCCCGGCGCATAGGAGCGCACAGCGTCGATCACGGCGGCCTTGCCCGCGATGTAGCCGCCGAGGCAGCCGAACGCCTTGGCCAGCGTGCCTTCGAGGATATCGATCCGGTGCATCACGCCGTCGCGCTCGGCAATGCCGCCGCCGCGCGGGCCGTACATGCCGACCGCATGCACCTCGTCGACATAGGTCATGGCGCCGTATTTCTCGGCGAGATCGCAGATTTTCGCGAGCGGCGCGACGTCGCCGTCCATCGAATAGAGGCTCTCGCAAACGATCAGCTTCGGCCGGTCGGGACCGGCGGCGATCAGGAGCTCTTCGAGATGGGCAACGTCGTTGTGGCGGAATATCTGGCGGTCGCAGCCGGCCTGCCGCACGCCTTCGATCATCGAATTGTGGTTCAGCGCGTCCGACAGGATCAGGCAGTTCGGGATCAGCTTGGCGAGCGTCGAGATGCCGGTCTGGTTCGAGACATAGCCCGAGGTGAACAGCAGCGAGGCTTCCTTGCCGTGCAGGTCGGCGAGCTCGGCCTCGAGCTGCACCAGCGGATGATGGGTGCCCGCGATGTTGCGGGTGCCGCCGGCGCCGGTGCCGACCCGGGTCGCGGTCTCGACCATGGCGCCGACCACCTTGGGGTGCTGGCCCATGCCGAGATAGTCGTTGGAGCACCAGATCACGACGTTGCGGCTGCCCTTCGGCGAGTGCCAGGTCGCGTGCGGGAAGCGTCCCGCGATCCGCTCGAGGTCGGCGAACACCCGGTAGCGCCGCTCGTCATGCAGGCGGTTGAGGGCGGTGTTGAAAAACTGGTTGTAATCCATCGGCAAACCCAGAAAGCGGAACCTGACCGGAACGACTGCCTCTTCTTAGAGCTTTTCCAGCTCTAATGTCTATGCATTGGCCCACATCTGGGCATGCGGCTCAGTTGGGCAAATTGCCCTAGCCGGTCATATCGGTCTGCTTTTGCTCAAATCGCCGGGGGGCCTGCCGCCCCGCCAGGCTCAGGTGGTCCTGAAGCGCAGCACGCCGTCGTCGGCCATCTCGGCCGTCAGGCGGCCCTCGACCAGCATGTAATTGACGTGGGCAATCAGTTCGCCCGACGCGAAGCCCATCTGGTGCACATCGAGCGGGTACTTGTTGAACACCACCGGCACCAACTGCCGCGAGGTCTGCGGAACTTGCCGGCAGGCATCGGCGATCAGTCGGCAGCGCTCCTCATGGTGATCGGCGAGCTGCTTGATCCGGGTCTTCAGCCCGTAGAACGGCACGCCGTGGCCCGGCAGCACCATCACGTCATAGGGCAAAGTGGTGGTCAGGCTCGCCAGCGAGGCCAGATATTCGCCGAGCGAGTTCTGCTCGGGCTCGACCGCCCAGACGCTGACATTGGGCGAGATCTTGCTCAGCACCTGGTCGGCGGACAGGAACAGCTTGTCGGCGGCGCAATACAGCATCACCTGGTCGAGCGCATGCCCGCCGCCGGTGATCACCTTGAAGCGCCGCGTGCCGATCACGACCTCGTCGCCATGGGTGAGGCGGTGATAGGACGGCGGCAGCACCGAGACGCGCTTCAAATAGTCCTGGCCGCGGCCGAGCAGCTTCTCGGTCAAATCCTCGTCCATGCCGTGGCGGCGGAAGAACAACCGCTGCGCGCTGCGCCGCTCTTCGGTGCCGCGGTTCTGGTGATAGACCGATTGCAGATATTCCACCTGCGACATGAACAGCGGGCAGTCGAAGCGCTCGGTGATCCAGCCGGCGAGACCGACATGGTCGGGGTGCGAATGCGTCACGATCAGCCGCTTGACCTTGACGTGCTTCAGCGGTCCCTCGAACAGCGTGGTCCAGGCCGCGATCGATTCCTCATTGCCGAAACCGGCATCCACCATGGTCCAGCCGTCGCCGTCGGCGAGCAGGTAGATGTTCACATGGTTGAGGCGGAATGGCAGCTTCAGCCGCGCCCACAGCACGCCGGGCGCCACCTCGACGACCTGGTCGTGGCCGGGATGATTTTCCCACGGGTATCGCAGTGCTTCCGCGGAGGAGGGAAGGCTGTCGGTTTTCGTATGCATGCTACCGGCTTAGCGGCACATTGCCCGCCGCGCCAGCCGAAAAATCAGATAGTCGTCCGGAGAATGGGTGCCGTGGCACCCGAATTCCGTAGCCCGGATCAAACCGGGCTACGGATCGTTTGGGGGCCTTGCTAGGCGGCGCGGATGTTCGACAGGAAGCCGTCGATCTCCGAGCGCAGCACATCGGCCTCGCGGCGCAGCGCGTCGGAGGCGCTCAGCACCTCACCGGCCGCCGCGCCGGCCTCGGCCGAAGCGGTGGAGACGCCGACGATGTTGCTCGACACCTCGCTGGTGCCGCCCGCCGCATGCTGGATGTTGCGGGCGATCTCGCGGGTTGCCGCGCCCTGTTCCTCGACGGCGGCGGCGATCGCGGTGGTGACGTCGTTGATCTCGCCGATCGTGCTCGAGATGTTGCGGATCGCGGAGACGGCCGTGGTCGTCACCTCCTGCATGCTGACGATCTGCTGGCGGATCTCCTCGGTCGCCTTGGCGGTCTGGCTCGCCAGGTTCTTCACCTCGGAGGCGACGACGGCAAAGCCGCGGCCGGCCTCGCCGGCGCGCGCCGCCTCGATGGTGGCGTTGAGCGCCAAGAGATTGGTCTGCGAGGCGATGGTCTGGATCAGATCGACCACGACGCTGATGCGCGCAGCGTTGTCGGCGAGCCCCTGCATCGTGGTGTCGGTGGCGCTGGCCTCCTCGACCGCCTTGCGGGCGATCTCCGCCGAGGTGACGACCTGACGGCCGATCTCGGAGATCGACGACGACAGCTCCTCGGTGCCGGCCGACACCGTCTGGACGTTGACCGAGGTCTCCTCGGCGGCGGAGGCCACCGCGTTGACCAACGCGCTCGACTGGTCGGCGGTCGCCGACATGCTCTGCGCGGTCGACTGCATCGAGTTCGCCGCGGTCTGCAGGCTGCCGAGCGCGCTCTGGACGTTGGACTCGAACGCTGCGATCTGGGTCTCCATGCGCGAGGCGCGCTCGGCTTTGGCGGAGCGGTCCTTGTTCTGGTTGTCGGTGAGCTCGCGGCTTTCGATCATGCTCTCGCGGAACACCTGTAGCGAATCGGCCATCACGGCGATCTCGTCGCGCTGGCGGCTCTGCGGGATCTCGGTGTCGAGGTCGCCGTCGGACAGCAGCTGCATCGAGCGCTGCAGGCCACGGATGCGGCGCAGGATGTTGCGCCCGACATAGAGCCAGACGAACAGGAACGAGCCGACCAGCGTCAGCGCGCCGAGGCCGATCATGACCGTGGTTGCGAGCGAGATCTGCTGCCGTGCCTGGAAGGTCGCCGTATCGGTCTCCTTCTGCACGGCGTCGACCAGCTGCTGCACGCTGATGCCGAGCCCGACATTGAGCTTGCGGGTCTCTTCCAGGATGGTCTGGCCGTAATCGATCGAGTCGAGTTCCTTCTGGCGGACCTTGAACACGCCGGTCTTGCCTTCGCCGAGCGCGAGCAGCTTCGCGGCGGTGTCGCGCACGGCAACGATCGCCGGATTGTTCGGCAGGTCCTCGAGGTTCGACTTGACGCGCTCGCGGCCGTTCTTGAACTCGGCTTCGATCGCATCGAGCGTCTCGCTGGATGTGGCCGACAGCGCCGCGGTCATGTCGGCGGCGATCAAATTGCCGACGGAGAGCACATTGCTGATCTGGCCGACGGTACGAGCCGCTTCGGTGGCATCGTCGGCGGAGACTTCGGCCGAGGCGAGGATGGCGTTGAGCCGGGTCTGCGCATCGAGCATTGCGGGACCGGCGGCGGAGACGAAGGCGTTCTGCGCCTTGCGCAGCGCATTGTACTGCTTGTCGCGCAGCGCGCCGATGTCGAGCCGCTCATGTGCCGCCGAGATCAGGCTCTTGGTGGCCTCGTCGGTGTTCTTGACGTTCTCCTGCAGCGCGCTGACGACGGATTTGTCGGCGCCGAGCTCGATGATCTCGCCAAGCTTGGCATTGGTCTGCTGCGCGACCTCCTGCACTTTCTTGGTGCGCTCGTTCAGCGCATCCTCGCTCTGCACCGCGAGCAGGCCGGGCCCCTGGGCTGCGAGCGAGGCGCTCTGCGCGGACAGTTGCAGGCTGGCGGCAAGCCGCGGAATGTCGCGGCCGGAGAGATCACTCATGGTGCCGCCGAGCTGATGCAGTACGATGCCGGCGCCTGCACTGATCACCAGCGCCATGCCTGCGATCACGGCGAAGGCCGCGAACAGGCTGCCCCTGACGCCCATCTGCGGCAGGCGGATGCGCTTGAGATTTGGTTTGCCGAGCTTGAACCGAAACGCCATTGCCCCTGTACCCCCTGGCCAACTACCCCGGCCACTACTCTTGGATGTTTCCCCGGCGCGGGAGTATCGGTGCGGCGGGTTAACAAAATCGGGAAAATTGCGACGATCTGCAGGATTTTTAGGGGCTGCCGTGCACAGTCGCCGTTCTGGTTCGCTGTGCGGAATCGATGCACGCGATCGGACGCAAAAAGGCCGGCGCGAGCCGGCCTTTCCACTTTTGGTTGTGATCGTCCGTAACCTCAGTAGCGGCCGTAAGCGGGGCCACCAAGGTTGCCGAGGTTGAAGCGGTAGTTGAGGCCCGCCTTCACCGTGTGCTCGTCATTGTGGAAGCTGCCGTACTGCGCCAGCGCGCCCGGCGCGGTGAAGCGGCTGTCGCCGAAGTCGTAGTACTGATACTCGACCTTGGCCGACCAATTCGGTGCGAACATGTATTCGGCGCCGCCGCCGATGGTCCAGCCGTTGCTGTGGTTGTCGGTGAGCGCGAAGCCCGCCGGCACGCCGCCAAGGGTCACCGACTCATTGTTGTCGGAATAGGCGTAACCGCCCTTCACATAGATCAGGCCCGGACCCCAGGTGTAGCCGACGCGGCCGGTGATCGAGCCGATGCCGCGCTGGTTGTTGTTGTAGACATAGCCGCCCGGAAAGATCGCGTTGAGCTGATGGCCGCCGACCCAGGAATACTGGCCTTCGAGGCCGATCACCCACATCGGCGACAGCTGCCAGTCGTAGCCGGCCTGCACGCCGCCCATGAAACGGGCGTCGGAATCGGTCAGCGCGAGGCCGTTGAAATTGTTGTTGCCCGAGAACACGCCGCCGAGATGGCCGCCGAGATAGAAGCCGGTCCAGTTGTAGAGCGGCGCGGCGTAAACAGGCGCGGGCGCCTTCTGATAATAGCCGCGGTTGAAGTCGGCGGCGTGAGCGGTCGCGCCAAGGGCAGCGACGGCAACAGCTGCGGCTGCGGTTGCGAGCAGGAACTTCTTCATGGGGCAGTCTCCGGACAAGTCATGAGGCGCAGCGTGAATGGCGCCATCCATGGCCGAGGGGGTAGCCCGCATTTGAATAAAATCTCTCACCGAAAGGCGGTTTGGAGCGTTAAGTCGCACCCTTTGCGGCGAAACGTTTTGTTGTGCCTAACGAACGCTTAAGCCGGGATGAAGGAAGGCTTAATGCGCTGCGTGCGACACGCATGTCCCGCTGACCAAGCCGTCTGCTAGGTGAGCCGCTTGCGCACGTCGTCGCGCATCTGTTGGCGGAACGCCTCGCGGCGCGCGGCGCGATCCCCAACCGGAACGTCGTGGCGATCGAACACGTCGAACTTCTCCAGGATCGGATAGTGCTCGCTCGCCATCGCCAGCACGCGCAGCAGGCCGGCGACCTTTGGGGTCGGGCCGGTGACTTCCCACTTGCGCAGCTTCTCGGCACCGCCGGCCGCCGGCAGTCCGCACAGCTTCGCCATATCCGCCGCCGTCAGCTTCAGGCCGAGCGCCTCGCCGAGATGTTCGCGCAATTTTCTTAATTCTGGGCCGGTCACGCCTGGGTCCGCTCCGCGACTTTTGAAGTGTGAAGTGAGTCACATGATGTGCTCGGGGTGCGGTCTATACGCCGTGCATGCGTCTCAAGGAAATCATCATGCACGGCATCATCGAAAGCCTCAGCCCCGAACACGGACAGATCGATTGGAAATGGGTCGGCAGTGTGTTCGCGTTCTACGTCGTGCTGATGATCGGTGGGGCGGGTGCGCTGCTGGCGCATTGAAGCACGTCCTGCGACCCGACTAGCTCACTGCATCAGCTCGTGAGCGCGCCGGATTGCTCGTGAACCTGATCGGCGAGCGTCTTGCGGCCGCGCCGGTTCAGCCAACCCTGGCCCCAATCGCGGAGCTGCAGCAAGAGCGGACCAAGCGAGCGGCCCTCGTCGGTCAGGCTGTATTCCACCTTCGGCGGAATCACCGGATAGGCGGTCCGCTGGATCAGCCCGTCCTCCTCCAGCTCGCGCAATTGCTTGGTCAGCAAGCGCGGCGTGCATCCGGCCAGATGGCGGTGCAGTTCGTTGAATCGCTGCGTTCCGTCGAGCAGGTGATAGAGGATCACCGACTTCCACTTGCCATTGATCAGGTTGACCGCTGCTTCCATCGAGCAGCCGGGAACCAGATCGTATCGCCTCTGCTTCTGCATATCGTTGACACTACGCTTTAGGATAGTACCGGCCAATTTTTACAGTATAGCGCACCCGGGTACTGCTCTCCAGATGGATCAGGCCGCTGACCTCCAGTCAGTCGGCCATGACCATGAGGAGATAGGTGTGTCGAAGAGCGTCAGGTTCCATCAGGTCGGCGTTCCGGAGGTGCTGACAATCGAAACCATTCCGGTCCCGGTGCCCGGCGCCGGCGAGGTGCGCATCAAGACCAGGGCGATCGGGCTGAACCGGGCAGAGGTAATGTACCGGTCCGGTGCCTATGTGTCGGCCCCCGTATTTCCCGCGCAGCTCGGCTACGAAGCCGCCGGCATCATCGACGCCGTCGGCGATGGCGTCGACGGATTCGAGATCGGTGACGCCGTGAGCGTGATCCCGGCATTCAGCTTTGCCGAATACGGCATGTACGGTGAGGATGTGATCGCGCCGGCCCGGGCAGTCGTGAAGCATCCGCGCTCGCTGAGCTGGGAGATGGCCGCGGCCATCTGGATGCCGTTCGTCACCGTCTGGGGTGCATTGATCGACATTGCAGGGCTCACCAAGGGCGACGTCGTCGTGATCCCGGCGGCATCGAGCAGCGTCGGTCTCGCCGCCATCCAGGTCGCGCGATCGGTCGGTGCCGTGCCCGTGGCGCTGTCGCGGACGTCGTCGAAGGCCGATGAATTGAAAGCCGCAGGCGCCGCGCATGTCATCCCCACCGCCGAGCAGGATGTGACGGCCGAACTGCTGCGCATCACCGACGGCAAGGGCGCGCGCATCGTGTTCGATCCGGTCGGCGGCCCGGCGTTCCAGAAGCTGGCGCAAGCGACCGCGGTCGGCGGCATCATCTTCATCTATGGCGCGCTGAGCCCGGACGCCACGCCGCTGCCCTTGATGGCCGTGCTCGGTCGTCACCTCACCATTCGCGGCTATGAGCTGTTCGAGGTCACGTCGCGGGATGACAAGCTCAACCAGGCGAAGGCGTTCGTGCTTGAAGGCCTCGCCTCCGGGCAGTTCAGTCCGAAGATCGCGCGGACCTTTCCGTTCGAGCGCATCGTCGAAGCCCATCGCTTCCTGGAGGCGAATGCGCAAATCGGCAAGGTGGTGGTGACCGTCTGACGGTAGTGACCGTCTGAGGTCACACACCAATCTTGTGACGCAGCTCTAGATCAGCGCGGGACACCATGGCTCTTCATAAAAGTCGAACCCCGCGCCTGACCGGACGACGCGGATCAGGCCAGGGAAGTTGAGATGCGGCCCCGCGATCAGGATGTGCTCTGCGGCCGCCATGTCGAGCGTCTTCAGGCGCGTGGCGCGGGCCTGATCGGGGTCGGCGTCGAACGCGATGGTGACGTCCGGCCGCTTGATCTGCACGTCGGGCACGTGGGTGATATCGCCCCAGACCAGCAACGTATCGCGCCCCGACGATATCCTGTAGCCGCCATGGCCCGGCGTGTGGCCGGGGAGGGCGACGAACGTGATGCCCGGCACGACGTCGCCGCTTGTGATGGGGCGCAGCGCCTTGTCGTGGGTTGCGAAGGCTGCGCGGGCGAGCGCGAACATCGGTTGCATGGCTTCCGGCGCGGCATTGGCCCGGGCCATATCCGACCAGAAAGCCAGCTCGACGTCCGACAGGATCAGTTCGGCATTCGCGAACACCGGCGCGCCGTCTGTGCCGACAAGGCCGCCGATGTGGTCGGGATGCGCGTGGGTCAACAGCACCGCGTCGATCTCGCCGGGAGCAACGCCGGCGGCGGCGAGTGCGTCCGGCAGCCTGCCGCCCCAGCCGTTGAAGCCGCCACCGCCGCTGTCGATCAGCACGGTGCGCCTGCCGTCCTGCACGAGGAATGCGCTGACGCTGAAGCGCGGATCGGGCGGGCGATGTGCGGCCGCCAGCATCGCCTCGGTCTCCGCCACGGTGATGTCGGCCAGCAGCTCGAAGCTGAGATCGAGGTAGCCGTCGTTCAACACCGTGACGACGGTGTCTCCGACGCGGCGGCGGTTGAGGCCCAGGGCCTGCGAGGTTGGACGGCTGGACATGCGGATCTCCTGTTGAGGTGCGATCGCCGCTCTGTCGCATTGGAGACGGTCCGCCGGCGCAGAGCATTCGATTGCCTCATTCATGAGCCCGCTTCATTGAGAGAAAAACACGCCGTTCGGCACGTCAGAATGAACCAGGGGTTTGCAATGGACCGCCTTCTCAGCATGGGAGTGTTCGTCAAGGCCGTCGAGCTCGGCTCGTTCGCAGCCGCCGCCACTGCCTGCGGCATCTCGGCGCCGATGGCCGGCAAACACATCCGTTCCCTGGAGGCGCATCTGGGCGCGACCCTCGTGCATCGTACGACCCGCAAGATGGCGCTCAGCGATCTCGGCCGCGCCTATTTCGAGCGTTGCAAGGCGGTGCTTTCGGAGGCGCATGCGGCCGATGCCATGGTCAAGGACCATCTCGGCGCGGTCAGGGGAACGCTGCGCATCACGCTCCCCGTGATCTACGGGCGCATGCTGATCGCGCCGTTGCTGGTCCAGCTCGCGACCAAACATCCCACGCTCGATCTCGTGCTGTCGTTCAGCGACCGGCCGAGCGATCTGCTCCGCGAGGGCTACGATCTGAGTGTGCGAAGCGGACTTCCGGCCGACGGCGGTGGTCTGATCAGCCGGAAGCTTGCGGAATATCCGATGGTCGTGTGTGCCGCGCCTGACTACGCCAGTACGCGGCCGCTGCAGGAACCGGCGCAGCTCGCCGACCATCATGGCATCTTCTACAGCCGCTCGGGCCGGCCAAGACCGTGGCGCTTCCCGCGCGAGGGTGGGGCTGAGCTCGAGGTCATGCCACGCAAACGGCTGTTGCTCGACGATCTCCAGAGTATCGTCGACGCCACCGAGGCCGGAATGGGCTTCGCCTGTTTGCCGCGGTGGATTGTCGAGGATCGGCTGGAGGCTGGTCGCCTGGTGCCGGTTCTGACCGATCACGCGGCGTTGCGGTTGAGCTATTTCCTGGTCTGGCCGGAGGCCCAGTTCCTGCCACTCCGCACCCGGGTCGCGATCGATGCGATTGCCCGGCAGCTCGCAGCCTGAGCCGCGCGGCCGGGCCCGATTTCGTCGGTAAGTGACTGATGTGTCAGGGGAAAGGGATGGTGCTGCCAGACAGGATTGAACTGTCGACCTCTCCATTACCAATGGAGTGCTCTACCACTGAGCTACGGCAGCATGCCCGGGAATTAGAATCGGCCCCTCGAGGCCCGTCCAAGCGGGGCGGTTCTTGCCACAAGGCCCCCTCAGGCGCAAGCAAAAGGGTGGCCGTTAAATCGGTGGAAATTGCGCTCGGTGCTGCGGATCCCTCTGAATCCCGCCCATCTGGGCCTGATTTGGTTCCCGACTGCCGATTTGCTGCGAATCGGACGGCTTCATGCAACTGGCCGACCGGGCAGGGTGCGCGGGCATCCGCCATTGGCTATGTTCGCCTTGCGGCAGGCGACGGTTCGAGAGTTTTGCAATGACAGGCGAGCGGGACAGAGGCGGCGGGCAGGCCGGAGCCCGCGTGAAGGATTCGCGACAGGATCGTCTCAAGCTCGCGCTGCGCGAAAACCTCAAGCGGCGGAAGTCGCAGGCGCGCGGTCGTGACGATGCAGCCTCTTCCGAACTCGCCCAAGGCTCGCTAGATCACGGCTCGCTAGATGACGGCTCGCTGGATGACGCCGGCGGAAACGGGCCGGGCCGCTAACCCGACTCCTATGTGTGGTGCAAAGAGAAGCGGGACGCCGACATGGCTATCGATGAGACGACGATCAATCGGCTGAGCGCGACCGCCTACGCCTTCCCGCGCCATGAGCAGACCTTTCCGACGCTGACCGCGCACGAGATCGAGCGGATGCGCCGCTTCGGCGAGCCGCGTTCGTATCAGGACGGCGAAGCGCTGTTCGAGACCGGCACGCCGGGGCCCGGCATGTTCGTGGTGCTGTCGGGCAATGTCGCGATCACCCAGCGCGACGGCCTCGGCCATGTCACGCCGATCATCGATCAGGGGCCGGGGCAGTTTCTTGCCGAGATCGGCCAGCTCTCCGGCCGCCCGGCGCTGGTCGACGGCCATGCCGACGGTGCTGTTGAGACGCTGCTGCTGCCGCCCGAGCGGCTGCGCGCGCTGCTGGTCGCCGAGGCCGACCTTGGCGAGCGCATCATGCGTGCGCTGATCCTGCGCCGTGTCAGCTTGATCCAGGGCGGCGCCGGCGGGCCGGTGCTGATCGGCTCGGCGTCGGTCGGCAACATGGCGCCGCTGCAAAACTTCCTGGCGCGCAACGGCCAGCCGCATCACGTGCTCGATCCCGAGACCGACAAGGATGCCGCCGACCTCGTCGCGCGCTATTCGCCGACGCGCGCCGAGCTACCGCTGGTGGTCTGTCCCAACGGCACCGTGCTGCGCAATCCCTCGGAGATCGCGCTGGCGATGGCGCTCGGCATGATCGGCAACAGCGCGCAGGACAAGCTCTACGATGTCGCGGTGGTCGGCAGCGGCCCGGCCGGGCTCGCCACCGCGGTCTATGCGGCCTCCGAGGGGCTGTCGGTTGCGGTGTTCGATTCCCGCGCCTTCGGCGGCCAGGCCGGCGCCAGCATGCGGATCGAGAACTATCTGGGATTCCCGACCGGCATCTCCGGCCAGGCGCTGGCCGGCCGCGCCTTCAACCAGGCGCAGAAATTCGGCGCCGAGATGCTGATCCCGGTCTCGATCAAATCGCTGGACTGCACGCAGGCGTCGGGCGCGTTCACGCTCGCCACCGGATGCGGGCATACGCTGCGCGCCAGGTCGGTGGTGGTCGCAAGCGGCGCGCGCTACCGCCGGCCGGTGATCGACAATCTCGAGAGCTATGAGGGCCGCGGCGTCTGGTACTGGGCCTCGCCGATCGAGGCGCGGCTGTGCGCCAATCAGGACGTCGTGCTGGTCGGCGGCGGCAACTCCGCGGGCCAGGCGGCGGTGTACCTGTCGGCGCATGCACGCAAGGTCAACATGATGATCCGCGGCGGCGGGCTGGGTGCCAGCATGTCGCGCTATCTGATCGAGCGCATCGAGGCGACGCCGAATATCGAATTGATGTTCAACACTGAGGTGGTCGGGCTCGACGGCACGGAGACGCTGGAGCGCGTGCGCTGGCGCAGCCGGCTCGCGCCCGACGAGTTCACCATGGATATCCGCAATCTCTTTCTGTTCGTCGGCGCCGATCCGGCGACCGGCTGGCTCGAGGGCTGCGGCGTGCAGGTGGATCGGGGCGGCTTCGTGATGACCGGTGTGCAGAACGGCGAAGGCGCGCGCGCCGTGCCGCTGCTCGAGACCACGGTGCCCGGCGTGTTCGCGGTCGGCGACGTCCGCTCCGGCTCGGTCAAGCGCGTCGGCGGCGCCATTGGCGAAGGCGCGCAGGTCGTCGCGGCGCTGCACGGCTATCTCGCCGATGCCGGCAGTCCGTCGCTTTAGGAGGCTCGATGACAAAAGGCTGCACCCATATCGCCGGCATCCAGGATGTCACGCCGAGCGCGCTCGGCTGCGAGGAATGCCTGAAGAGCGGCAGCCGCTGGCTGCATTTGCGGATCTGCCGGACCTGCGGCCATGTCGGCTGCTGCGACGACTCGCCGAACCGGCACGCCACGGCGCATTTCCATGCCACCGGCCACCCCGTGATCGAGGGCTACGATCCGCCGGAAGGCTGGGGCTGGTGCTATGTCGACGAGGTGCTGTTCGACCTGTCGAAGCGCAAGACGCCGCATAACGGGCCGATCCCGCGCTATTATTGATTCAAGTTCTCACGACGCGCACGTGCGTTAGCGCGCGACGCCGGCGCGAAATTTTAGCAAGCGCCGCCGAATTTTCATGAGATGTCGGCCATCCTGCCATCGAACCATGTAGCAATTTTCAAAAACGCATCGTAACGTCATGCGGGTTCTCAACGGGGAGTGAGCCACATGTCGACGATCGTGCTTGTGCACGTCATTATCAGCCTGATTGCCATTGTCGCCGGTGTGATCGTGATGTTCGGCCTGCTCGGCTCGCGCGCGATGCCCGGGCTGACCTCGATCTTCCTCATCCTCACGATCCTGACCAACGCGACCGGCTTCGTGATCCCGCCGCTGGTGACCGAGAAGCTGCTGCCGTCGCACATCATCGGCGCCCTCTCGCTGGTGCTGCTCGCGATTGCCTGCATTGCGCTGTATGCGATGCAGCTTAAGGGCGCCTGGCGCCCGATCTATATCGTGACCGCGATGGTCTCGCTCTATCTCAACGTCTTCGTGCTGGTGATCCAGAGCTTCCTCAAGGTGCCCGCGCTGAAGGCGTTGGCCCCTAGCGTGCCGCCGAACCCGCCGTCCGGGCCGGTATTCGCTGTCGTGCAGGGCATCGTACTGGTGTTCTTCGCCGTGATGATCATCGGCGCCTGGCGCCGGTTCAGGCCGGTCAATTTCGCCTGATCCGGGGCGGATGACATTATTTCGAGGCGACGCAGAGCATAGAACATGATGTGCGGTGGCGTGTCGGGATGCGCCATCGCCCGAGGGCCGTTCATGCCCAGCGTGAGCGGACCCAGACATCAGCAACAAGAGGAGCAATCAAATGCCCACCATCACCACCAAAGACGGCGTCGAAATCTTCTTCAAGGATTGGGGTTCGGGTCAGCCGATCGTGTTCAGCCATGGCTGGCCGCTGTCGTCGGACGACTGGGACGCGCAGATGCTGTTCTTCCTCAACCACGGCTTTCGCGTCGTCGCCCATGACCGCCGCGGCCACGGCCGCTCCGCCCAGGTCGCCGACGGCCATGACATGGACCACTACGCCGACGATCTCGCGGCCGTTACCGCGCATCTCGATTTGAAGAACGCCGTCCATGTCGGCCATTCCACCGGCGGTGGCGAGGTCGTGCATTACATTGCGCGCCACGGCGAGAGCCGGGTCGCGAAGGCTGCGATCCTGAGCGCGGTGCCGCCCTTGATGGTGCAGACGCCTGCCAATCCCGGTGGCCTGCCGAAGTCGGTGTTCGACGGCTTGCAGGCGCAGCTCGCGGCCAACCGCTCGCAATTCTACCGCGATCTGCCGGCCGGGCCGTTCTATGGCTACAACCGGCCGGGCATAAAATCGTCGGAAGCCGTGATCCAGAACTGGTGGCGGCAGGGCATGATGGGCGGCGCCAAGGCGCATTACGACGGTATCGTCGCCTTCTCGCAGACCGACTTCACCGAGGACCTGAAGAAGATCAACGTGCCGGTGCTGGTGATGCATGGCGACGACGACCAGATCGTGCCTTATGCCGATTCCGGCCCGCTCTCGGCCAAGCTTCTGAAGAACGGCACGCTGAAGACCTACAAGGGTTTTCCGCACGGCATGCCGACCACGGAAGCCGAGACCATCAACAAGGATCTGCTGGCGTTCATCAAGGGCTGAGGCGGAGACACTTTCTGCCGTGCGGGGCAGTTTTGGCTGCGCGCGCACGGCAGAGCCATCGGTGAAACGCGATCACTCGAAAATCGCGCGGATCGCGGCGAACAGTCGCTTGGCGACGAGGTCCGGCTTCTCGCGGGCGCCGTCGTCGGCCCAGAATTCGCTGCCGACCCGCATCGCGCCGGTTGTGATCATCGCGACCAGCCGCGCTTTCATCCGGTCGTTCCTGTGGTTGGCGCGCTTGAGCAATGCGTCGGCGAGCTCGCGCTCGAGCTTTTCATATTTGGCCTGATCGCGCGCCTGCAGTGCCGGATTGTCGCGCTTCAGCCGCGCCAGCGCGACCGCCTCGCGCGGGTCGATCTGCCTGACCATGTCGGCGATGGCGTTTTCGGCGGCCTGCAGCATGGATTCGGCGGCCGGACGCGCCGCGACGGCTGCGATCAGCGCGGCGGTGCCGTCCTCCTGCCAGGCCAGCACCACGTCCTCCTTCGAGGCGAAGTAATGAAAGAACGTGCGGCGCGAGACGTCGGCCGCGGCGACGATGTCGTCGAGCGTGGTCGCCTCGAAGCCGCGCTCGAGAAACAGCATCATCGCCGCTCGGGTCAGCCGTTCCCGCGTCTCCTGCCGCTTGCGCGCGCGCAGGCCCGGCGCCGGCGGCGCCGAATTCGCCTTGGATTGCACCGGCTTGGCTGGCTTATCTGCCGATTTCCTGGCCGGTTTGCGCGCGGGCGCCGGTCGTCGCAATTTTTCACCTCTTGCAAAAATGCACTTAGTGCACATTTCGTCGATTGCGGCTGGACCCGCAAGAACCTGACGAGATCCCGACAAGAACCGAATCGTGTCGCAAGGAGATATAAGCATGACCGGCTGGAGCACCGCAGACATTCCGCGGCAGGACGGCAGGACCGCCGTGATCACCGGCGCAACCGGCGGGCTCGGTTTTGAGACCGCGCTCGAACTCGCACGCGCCGGTGCGGCCGTGGTGCTGACCGGTCGCAACGGCGCCAAGGGGCAGGAAGCGCTGGCGCGGATCCGTGGCCAGCTGCCCGATGCTGAGGTCAGCTATGAGACGCTCGACCTTGCAAGCCTCGCATCGGTTGCCGATTTCGCCGCGCGCTTCGTCGCGGCGCACCCCGCGCTCGATCTCCTGATCAACAACGCCGCCGTGATGGCACTGCCGAAACGGCAGGTGACATCAGACGAGTTCGAAATGCAGTTCGGCACCAACTATCTCGGGCACTACGCGCTGACCGCGCATCTGTTGCCTCAGTTGCTCCGCGGCCACCGGTCCCGGGTCGTCAACCTGTCCAGCGGTGCGCATCGCTCCGGTGTGATCAATTTCGACGATCTGCAGGCGCGGCGTTCCTATGGACCCTGGCGCGCCTACTGTCAGTCGAAGCTCGCGATGCTGATGTTTGCGCTCGAACTGCAGCGCCGCAGCGCGATCAATGGCTGGGGGCTGATGAGCAATGCCGCGCATCCCGGTTACGCGCGCACCGATCTTATTCCAAACGGCCCCGGCACCGGCAGCCTGATGGGGCGGCTCGGTCGATATCTTCAGCCCGTCATGAGCCAATCGGCGGCGGCGGGCGCGTTGCCGACGCTGTTCGCGGCGACCTCGCCCGCGGCCGAACCCGCCGGCTATTACGGGCCGGACGGGCTGTTCGAGATGAAGGGCCCGCCGGTGCCGGCTCGGATCATGCAGCGGGCCAGGGATGTCGCGGCAGCGGCGCGGCTGTGGGATATTTCGGCGGCGCTGACCCGTGTATCGTTCGATCAGGTTGCGACCGCCGCCTGACGCGCGGCCAAGGAGCGCATCGCATGAAGGTGATTCTGTTTGGCGCCACCGGCATGGTCGGGCAGGGCGTGCTGCGCGAGTGCCTGCTCGATGGCGGCGTTGAGCGCGTGCTCGCGGTCGGACGCAGCCCGACCGGCCAGCGCAACGCCAAGCTGGTCGAGTTGATCCACGACGATTTCGCCGACTACAGCGCGATCGAGCCGCAGCTTGCAGGCTATGACGCCTGCTTCTTCTGCCTCGGCGTCTCCTCGATCGGCATGGACGAGGCGCGTTACCGCCATCTCACCTACGACATCACGCTGGCCGCGGCGACGGTGCTGGCGCGGCTCAATCCCGGCATGGTGTTCACCTATGTCACCGGGCAGGGCACCGATTCCACCGAGCAGGGATCGCTGATGTGGGCGCGGGTGAAGGGCAAGACCGAGAACGATCTGCTCAAGCTGCCGTTCAAGGCCGCCTACATGTTCCGGCCCGCCGGTATCCAGCCGCTGCACGGCGTCCGCTCCAAGACCGGCTGGGTCCAGGCGATCTATCTCGCGACCGCGCCGCTGCTGTCGCTTCTGGTGCGGGTTGCGCCACGCTACATGACGACGTCGGAACAGCTCGGCCGCGCAATGCTCAAGGTCGCGCGCGACGGCTACCCCCGGCCGGTGCTGGAGAGCGAGGACATCAGCCGTCTCTAACATGGCATGGCCGGTTCCCTTGAGGGGACTGGCTTCAGCCACGTGGTACCTTCCGGGCGGCAAGGCGTTATAACCACCGTCATGTCGCCACCCCCGCCGCTGAAACTGATCGCCCTCGATGCCGATGACCTCGCGGTGATCTCTGCCCATGTCCAGGATGCCCGCGTCCAGGCCGCCGACATCGTCTGGCGCCAGGGCGAGAAACGCCTGGTAGTCGGCCTGAACCGGCTCGACTGGGAACAGACCCTGTCCGGCGGCACCTGCTCGCGCCGGCTGATTGCCGCGCTCCGGTTCGACCGGGTTCTGGCATGCAAGTCGCGCAATATCGATCTGGAGGCCCCGGAGGCCACCCTGGAACTGCTCGGGATCGAATTTCACGCGTCCGACCCGCCGGGCGGCAGCGCGCTGCTGATGTTCGGCGAGGGGGCGGCGCTGCGGCTCGATGTCGAGTGCCTGGAGTGCGAACTGACCGATCTCGGGCCGGACGACCTCGGGATGGGGCCCGCTTAAATCCGTGCTCCCGGCGAAAGCCGGGACGACCGCGGATTGTGTGTTTTGCAAGGGTTGACGGCCATTATCCGCCGCGCCATTGAGCAGGGAGCTGAATTCCACCTAAGAAAGCCGTCATGCCCGTTCGCCTGGACCGACAGAGCGCCGATTTCGACCAGCGTTTCCGCGATTTCCTGGCGGCCAAGCGCGAGGTGTCGGCCGACGTCGAGCGCGCCACCCGTGCCATCGTCGACGACGTGGCGGCCCGCGGCGATGTGGCGCTGCTCGAGGCGACCAAAAAGTTCGACCGGCTCGAACTCACCGCCGCAGGCCTGCGCATCACGACGGCCGAGATCGACGCCGCGGTCGCAGCCTGCGACCCCAAGACCGTCGACGCCCTGAAATTCGCGCGCGACCGGATCGAGACCTTCCACCGCCGCCAGCTGCCGAAGGATGAGCGCTTCACCGATGCCGCTGGCGTCGAGCTCGGCTGGCGCTGGAGCGCGGTCGATGCGGTCGGGCTTTACGTGCCCGGCGGCACCGCGGCCTATCCGTCCTCGGTGCTGATGAATGCGGTGCCGGCCAAGGTCGCCGGCGTGCCGCGCGTGGTGATGGTGGTGCCGGCGCCGGACGGCAAGCTCAACCCGCTGGTGCTCGCGGCCGCTCATCTCGGCGGCGTCTCGGAGATTTACCGCGTCGGCGGCGCCCAGGCGGTGGCTGCCCTGGCCTACGGCACGGCAACGATCGCGCCGGTGGCAAAGATCGTCGGTCCCGGCAACGCCTATGTCGCCGCCGCCAAGCGGCTGGTGTTCGGCAAGGTCGGCATCGACATGATCGCCGGCCCCTCCGAGGTGCTTGTGATCGCCGACGACACCGGCAATGCCGACTGGATCGCGGCCGATCTGCTGGCGCAGGCCGAGCACGACGTCAGCGCGCAGTCGATCCTGATCACCGACAGCGCGCGGCTCGCCGCCGATGTCGAGCGCGCGGTCGAGTCGCAGCTTGCGACGCTGCCGCGCGCCGAGATCGCGCGCACCTCGTGGAACGATTTCGGTGCCGTCATCAAGGTCGCCAAGCTCGACGATGCGGTCGAGCTCGCCAATGCGATCGCCGCTGAGCATCTGGAGATCATGACCGCGGACGCCGAGGGCCTGTCGAACAAGGTTCGCAATGCCGGGGCGATCTTCCTCGGGGCCCATACGCCTGAGGCGATCGGCGACTATGTCGGCGGCTCCAACCACGTGCTGCCGACCGCCCGCTCGGCACGGTTCTCCTCGGGCCTCGGGGTGCTTGACTTCATGAAGCGAACCTCGATCCTGAGGTGCGGGCCGGATCAGCTTCGTGCGCTCGGGCCCGCCGCGATGACGCTCGGTCAGGCCGAGGGTCTCGATGCCCATTCACGTTCCGTCGGATTGCGCCTCAACCTCTCATGAACAAGCCACCAGACGACGAGGATTCCAACAATCGCATCGTCGCGGTGACGCTCGACGAGGAATCGATCGGCCGTTCCGGGCCCGACATCGAGCATGAGCGCGCGATCGCGATCTACGACCTGGTCGAGCAGAACCTGTTCGCGCCCGAGGGCGCCGCGGCCGGGCCCTACACCCTGCATATCGCGATCACCGGCAACCGGCTGATGTTCGATATCCGCAAGGAGGACGGCGCGCCGGTCGTCGCGCATCTGCTGTCGCTGACGCCGTTCCGCCGCGTCGTGAAGGACTACTTCATGATCTGCGACAGCTACTATCAGGCGATCCGTACCGCGACACCGGACAAGATTGAGGCGATCGACATGGGCCGCCGCGGCATCCATGACGAGGGTTCGCGCACGCTGCAGGAGCGGCTCAAGGGCAAAGTGCGGGTCGATTTCGAGACCGCGCGGCGGCTGTTCACGCTGATTACCGTTCTTCACTGGAAAGGCGAGGGCGGATGATCGTCGCAACGATGATGGACGGGGTTTTGCCCCGGCCAAAAAAAGCCTGATCGCATGGAAGCGCCGCGCGCGCGCACCCCTCAGGCCGTGCTGTTCGCATGCGGCCACAACGCCGTGCGCTCGCCGATGGCCGAAAGCCTGCTGCAGCAGATGTTTCCGCAAGGCGTCTATGTCCGTTCCGCCGGCGTCAAGAAGGGCGAGCTCGATCCGTTCGCGGTCGCGGTCATGGCCGAGTTCGGCCAGGACATTTCCGGCCACAAGCCGCAGACCTTCGAGGAGCTCGAGGACTGGGAGGGGCTGAACTTCGACCTCATCATCACGCTGTCGCCGGAGGCGCACCACAAGGCGCTGGACCTGACCCGGACGCTCGCCGCAGAGGTCGAATACTGGCCGACCCATGACCCGACCGGCACCAGCGGCAATCGCGAGCAGAAGCTCGCCGCCTATCGCGAGGTCTGCGACGGCCTCCTGCTGCGCATCCGCCGCCGCTTTACCAAGGCCGGTGTCGCCAATCTGTGAGGCCCGGGTAGGTGAGGGACGCCGCGTGTTCCGATTGGCAGAACCGCGCCTTGTCGCCAGACTGACAAACAGCTGTGCTTATGGGGCCTTGTCTCCAGGCGGATGCGCGATTCGCGGCCGGTTCCAAGGTTGTGCATCCATGCCCCATCCGATAGGTTCCGCCCGCGTCCGTCCCCCCGATTCAGCCCAAAAGCCCGCATGCTAGGCCGTCCCAAATTCGTTCTTGCTTCCGGTTCGCCGCGGCGGCTGGCCCTGCTCAACCAGGCCGGCATCGAGCCCGACGCGCTGCGCCCGGCCGATGTCGACGAGACCCCGCGGCGGGGCGAGCTGCCGCGCGCCTGCGCCAACCGCCTGGCGCGCGCAAAGGCGGACGCGGCGCTGAAATCGGTGCAGCTCGATGACGATCTGCGCGGCTCCTTCATCATTTCAGCCGACACCGTGGTCGCGGTCGGCCGCCGCATCCTGCCCAAGGCCAATCTGGTCGATGAGGCCGCGCAGTGCCTGCGGCTGCTGTCGGGCCGCAACCATCGGGTCTACACCGCGATCTGCGTGGTGACGCCGCGCGAGGCGTTCCGCCAGCGCCTGGTCGAGACCCGCGTGCGCTTCAAGCGGCTCAGCGAGGACGACATCCAGGCCTATATCGGCTCCGGCGAATGGCGCGGCAAAGCCGGCGGCTATGCCGTGCAGGGCATCGCCGGATCCTTTGTGGTCAAGATGGTCGGCTCCTACACCAACGTGGTCGGCCTGCCGCTCTACGAGACCGTGACCCTGCTCGGCGGCGAAGGCTTTCCGATCCGCCACGGCTGGCTCAACACGGCCACGGTTTAGCGATTGATCCAATTTTGATGCATCGACATCGGCGGTGCACCTCTCCCCTTGTGGGAGAGGTCGAATCGCATCGTCAGATGCGATTCGGGTGAGGGGTCTGTCTCCGCGGATAGAGACCCCCCATCCGGCGCTGCGCGCCACCTTCTCCCACAAGGGGAGAAGGAAGTGGGCTCGTGGCGACAGCGGAACAAGCGACCCGCCTCCTCAATTGCCAGATGATGTAAACTCCGTCCCAGCCATGACCGACAAAGCCCGACCAACCCCGCGCGCCTGCCCGATCTGCGGCAAGGCCGTCGAGCAGGCCTTCCGCCCGTTCTGTTCGCCGCGCTGCCGCGACGTCGACCTCAACCGCTGGCTGACCGGCCGCTACGTCGTGCCCGGCCGCGAGGACGACGCGGAGGACCCGGAATAGCCAAGATTTCCCAACAAGTTGGGGAAATCGCAAAAGCCGGGCCTGCCCCGCCGAAGCCTTCGGCGAAGGCGGGTGGACACGGCGCCCCGACCTCTCTATAAACCGCCCGCTCGCACCGGCCTTTCAGGCCCCGCGAGTATGCCCAGGTAGCTCAGTTGGTAGAGCATGCGACTGAAAATCGCAGTGTCGGTGGTTCGATCCCGCCCCTGGGCACCATTAGCACGTTCCCCAGCTTCCCTCCTTGTTCGCTAATGTGCTAGAAGTGCTTGAATCTAAGCGCTTTCTCGTTCGCTGACATTCGCGACCTTCCGCCAGCATCCGCCGACTTTGTTGGTATCTCTGTTGGTATCCCGTCGGTCGCTTGTTGGTAGATTTGACCACGGGGATCGAATCGATGCCACTTTCAGATGCCGCCTGCCGTTCCGCCAAACCCGCCGAAAAGCCCTACAAAATCAGTGACGGAGGCGGGCTCCATTTGCTCGTTGAAAGGAACGGATCGCGGCTTTGGCGGCAGGCGTATCGGTTCGACGGGAAGCAGAAACTGATCGCGCTGGGCGCCTATCCTGCGGTCAGTCTCGCCGGCGCCCGCGCCGGTCGAGATACGAACAAGGCACTTCTGGCCAAGGGCATCGATCCGTCCGAGCAGCGCAAGTTGGACCGCGGTGCCGCGCGCATCGCGCGCGCCAACACCTTCCGGATCGTTGCCGACGAACTGATCGTGAAATTCGAAGCCGAGGGCGACGACCCAAAGACAATAGAAAAGAAAAAATGGCTTCTCGGCTTCATCAACGCCGATTTGGGCGATCGACCGATTGCCGAGATCAAGGCGTCGGAATTGCTGGATGTGCTCCGAAAGATCGAGAGGCGAGGGCGATATGATACGGCGCGGCGCGCCCGCAGCATAAGCGGTCGGGTCTTCAAGTACGCGATCAGCACCAATCGCGCCGAGCGTGACCCCTCGGCTGATCTGGCGGGCGCCCTCATAGCTCCAAAGGTCAACCACCGGGCCGCCATCACGGAGCCGAAGGCCGTTGGCGCGCTTCTCCGTGCGATCGACGACATAGACGGTCAGATCACAACGCGCGCAGCGTTGCAGTTGATCGCCCTTACGTTCGTTCGGCCGGGTGAACTGCGACATGCGGAATGGAATGAATTCGATCTGCAGGGCGCGGTCTGGAACATTCCCAAGGAGAAGATGAAGATGCCGCGGCCGCACAAGGTGCCGCTATCTCGGCAGGCGATTGCAATCATCAATGACCTTCGCGAGGTCACGGGCTCGTCGCGCTACCTGTTTCCGCAAATGCGCTCCTGGCATCGCCCGATTTCCGACGGGACGCTGAACGCTGCTCTGCGCCGGCTTGGGTACACGAAAGCGCAAGTGACCGCGCATGGCTTCCGGTCGACGGCGTCGACGCTGCTGAACGAAAGCCGCCGTTCAGATGGCAGGCGCCGTTGGGATAGCGATGCCATCGAGCGTCAGCTAGCGCACCAAGAGGAAGACGAGATTCGCGGTGCCTACAATGGCGCCGAATATTGGGAAGAACGCGTCCCGATGATGCAGTGGTACGCGGATTATCTGGACGACCTGCGATCGTCAATCTGGCGAGCCTGAAGGCTCGCAAGCAGGTCTTTGCGCACTGGGTCGCAGACGGAGGGGATACCGCTCGCGCTAGCATTGCGTAAGCCGAGGAATGTCTCGCGGGCAAGCCCCAGCGGGACGTGAAGCAAGAACAACCGCGCAATTTTCAAACCATCGTCGCACTACAATCTGCGCCTCCGTCACTCTTGGTAGATTTGGTGAGGCCTACGTGACTGCGGCGTTCGTGGTTCGCCTCTTTTGAGAGCGGATGCGGTTATCCCGGCCGGAGGGCTACCCAAGTCGAGTTATCCGACCACGTCCCGGAGCCGCTCCACATCCACAAATGCGTCAAACACACCCCGCGAACGCAGGTCCTTGGGCAACCCGAGAGCCGCATGGATGAGCCGAATGGCGCCGTGCCATTCCTCTTCGGAGCGCGGCCCTTGCATGTCGTCTGCATTCACAAAGTACACGAACGCCAGGCTGCTCTTCAGGCCGTTTAGCTGTGTCAGGAAGTAATGGTGCGCAAGCCTGTTGGCATATTGGTAAAACAAGTTCGTCCAAACCGCCTTCGCGTTCGGCGCGTAGAACTTTCTCGCCTCACCAAGGCTTTTCTCGATCAGCTCGAATGACTGCGGTGATGCCTTCGTCGCCGGTGATGCTGCTTCGGGAATGTGCGCCTTAGCCTCAACAAAAACCGGGATTCGCTCGCTGGTGACGCCAACCGCATCCCAAACCGGTCCGCGCGCAGGCCAGAACTCTGCGAGCGGCTTCCTAAGGCTGGTGATACCCGCTTTGGCAATAGCCGTCATATCGCGGTATTCACGAAAGTCGTCGTCTCGCAGGGGAGATACCCAAACCACTGAAGCAGCTGTCCCAATCGCCCCACTGGACCGCAAAGCGCTTTCCAGAATTTCAGGTTTCCTGTTTACGGCGATTTGTAGCCAACGCTGGCTTCCCGCGGAAGCATAGTCAGTCATAAGGTCAAATCCTTTTTGTCGGTATCCGGCGGGCACCTTGTCAGATCGACAGATATTGGCGTCCTGCGTTCTGCAATGATTTTGTTTTTCAACGTATGCGACGCGCGTCGGGTCCGCCTACTCTAGCTTCGACCAAAGGAGCTAAATAGATCGCATTATTCAAATCATCAGACCCCGAAGGATGTTGCGGCGCGATATCGAAGCGGCCGATGCTAATTCGGCGCGGCTTCGCACTCGAATAACCGAGCGCAAGATGCTTCTTCACCGCAAGAAGAGGATAGTTGCTGAGTGGCGAATGCGGTTTGGCCCGCGCGCCGGATGATCGCCAGATACTGATCGGTCAAGACCTGGGATCGCTAGCGCGACGGACGTGCTCCGCCGGATGATCTCGAATGGACCGCGCGTGGCCACAGGTCGTTGAGCATCTGCGACGAACTGGCTGGCGCGAACGAGAGCTGGCGGGAACCCCGTCTCGGCGGACTTCGGTCGGCTTGATAATCCGGGACTACCTGCGCCTCAAACGATAGGAAAGCGCGGCGCCAATCCTTGGAACTTCCAGGAACCGATTTTCGGACTCAAGCCATGATGCAATCTTTCGTGCCACTTGCTCCACACCATCGTCCCTTAATGAGCATTCCCAGACGACCGCGACTCGCCAGCCAAGCTGACGCAGCGCCTTGAAATTTCGCCGATCGCGCTTTGTTGTCTCTTCAAACTTTAGGTGCCAGAACGAAACGTTTGAGGATGGCGTGGTGGTAAGCGAGCAGCCGTCATGCCTGTGCCAAAAGCATCCGTGCACTTGAACTACGGCTTGATACTTGGGGAAGACGATATCCGGCCGGCCGGGAAGCCATGCAAGGTGGAGTCGGTATCTTAGACCAAGGCCGTGCAGCGCATGCCTTAACTGCAGCTCTGGCTTTGTATTCTTGCCCTTGATCCCTGCCATCATGCGCGAGCGAGTCTGCTTGCTTACAATATCGACCATCGCATCTTTTCCTGGTATTCGGTTGACAGATGTTCGATTATTCGGTCGGGCCTACGATTTGAGAAATGTCCCATGCAGAAGCAATTCGCCGTCGTTGATTTGTTCGCCGGACCTGGCGGCCTTGCCGAGGGCTTTGCCAGTATTCGCGACGAAGCGAATGAATGTCCATTCCGTGTTGTACTATCAGTCGAAAAGGAGGCTTCCGCGTTTGAGACGCTTCGGTTGAGAAGCTTTCTTCGGCAGTTCACCAGCGGTTTTCCCCGCGAATATTATGACTTTCTCAATGGCGAGATCCCCGAGCCAAACTGGAGCCAGTCGTTCCCAGAGCAATGGGAAAGTGCCTGCCATGAAGCCATCAGGTTGGAGCTTGGGTCGACGAGGGCGACCCAAGAAGTCGACCGTCGGCTAGCAGACATCAGTATGCGCCACGGCAAGAACGTGATCCTGATAGGCGGGCCGCCGTGCCAAGCCTACTCGCTTGTGGGTAGGGCGAGGAACAAGGGCACTGAGGGGTACAACGCGAGCAAGGACCACCGACACTTTCTTTACAGGGAGTACATAAGGATCCTTCAGAGGCTGATGCCGGCCGCTTTTGTAATGGAGAACGTCAAGGGACTTCTCTCGTCCTCGGTCGACGGCGAGCGCGTGTTTGACAAAGTCCTGGCCGATCTTGGCAGTGTTGGGAAGGGCGCTTACAAGCTTTTCCCGCTCGCTCCTCGAACCAAGCAGGCCATACTACCGGGAATGGAGCTCCCATCAGCGTTTGATTTTGTGGTCCGAGCCGAAGACCATGGGATTCCTCAATCCAGACATCGCGTCATCATCGTTGGAATTCGAAGCGATGTTGCGATGAAGCTCGACGAGGATCAGTTCTCGCGCGCGATGCTTCCGAAAGTGGACTATCGAGTCACAGTCAGAGACGTGCTTGGGCAAATGCCAAAGCTCAGAAGCGGACTAAGCAAAAGCGCAGACAAAGGAGAGGTTTGGAAGACTCAAGTTTCACAGCTCATGCGTCGCGTTGCGAATTCTCCTTCAGGTCTGGCGGGTAAGGACGCTGAGAAGTTTCGCAAGCTCGGCGAGAAGAGAGCCGCTTCGCTAGAAAGGGCGCGCGAAGCCGATCGAGGCGTGGCCGGCGTGTATTCTGGTGTTGGCTCCGATTGCCCAGTGGACCTCAAGCGCTGGTTAATCGATTCAAGGCTGAGGCAGTTTTCGAACAACGAAACGCGCGGTCATATGGCCGCTGATCTTGGTCGTTACTTCTTCGCCGCCCTGTACGCCCAAGTCATGAACGAATCGCCCAAGGCAAAGGATTTTCCGAAGGCGCTTGCTCCAGATCACAAGAACTGGAAGTCCGGCAAATTCGCGGATCGGTTTCGGGTCCAGCTGTGGAAATCGCCGGCAACTACGGTCACGAGTCATATCTCCAAGGATGGCCATTATTTCATTCATCCCGATCCAGCGCAGTGTCGAAGCCTGACTGTCCGGGAAGCGGCTCGTTTGCAAACCTTTCCTGACAACTACTTGTTCAAGGGCAATCGCACGCAACAATACGTTCAGGTAGGCAATGCGGTGCCGCCGTACCTGGCGAAAAAAATTGCCTCGGCTCTGTTTAAGCTGCTGTCGCCCTCTCTGTCTTTGCCGCATCGCGGCAAGAGGGAAATCCAAGCAGAATCAGAGACTTTTTGCCAATAGCCCGAGCAGTTGCTGTGTGCAAATGATGCCCTAGCCTTTCGTTGGGCATTGCAACTTTGCGGCGCAATTGCGAGATTGCTCGCCATATAGCCAAGGTGAGTCCCTGATGGGGCGGGCGCGCACACTTTTTATTAGCAGCTAAACATGTTTCGCACGGCATCAACTGAACAAGATCCCAGCACAGTCGGCAGCGCTGGCGTGACGATTCCAGCCCTGTGTCCAGGAAGGCATCCAATTGATCGGGTCGGGCCGTTCAATATGGAAGCGCGTGCTGACTAGATGAAACAACTGTCCCTGCCACCTCGGGCTTCTTCTTTGGCGGAGTCGCTCAGGGACCTGGGCTATTCACTTGAAACTGCCGTAGCTGACATTGTCGATAACAGCATCACGGCACATTCAAAGTCTGTCGAAATCTGGTGTGCAGCGGAGGAGGAGGATCCTTCTGTTGCTATCCTGGACGACGGGCGAGGGATGGATGAGGTCGAACTCGTCGAGGCGATGCGGTATGGCTCCAAAAATCCCAAGGATGTCAGAAAGCAAGATGACCTGGGCCGCTTTGGGCTTGGTCTGAAGACGGCGTCGTTTTCGCAGTGTCGGAAATTGACCGTCATATCGCGAAAGGGAGGCAAGCTCTCAGGCGCGGTCTGGAACCTGGACGTCCTGGCCGGCGATGAGTGGCTCATCGGGGTGCTGAACAAGTCGGACATCAAGAAGGTGCCGTGGTGCGAACGACTTTCAGAATCCGGCACGCTCGTCCTATGGGAGCATTTGGACCGACTCACCGAACGCCAGACATCAGAAAGCCGGTCCGAGATCCTAAGCGAGAAACTCACACTGCTGACGCATCATTTGTCTCTGGTGTTTCATCGATTTCTTTCGGGAGAGATCGGGAAGACGAGAAAAATTGCGATGAGTGTGAATGGACACAAGCTCGTCGGATTCGACCCGTTCTGCCGCAACAACAAGGCAACCCAGCCTCTGCCGACCCAGTCGGTCTTGGTTGGCAATCACCAGGTTTCAATTCACCCCTACATACTCCCTCATCACAGCAAGCTGTCGCGAAAAGAGTTCGACTTCTATCGAAGCCGAAGCGACTTCCTTTCCAACCAGGGTGCTTACGTTTACAGGAGCGGTCGTCTCATGGCTTGGGGCGACTGGTTTCGTCTCGTATCCAAGGGCGAAGCAACAAAGCTTGCCCGCGTGCAGATCGATTTCCCTGCAGAACTGGATGAGTTCTGGACGATAGACATCAAAAAGTCCCGAGCGTATCCGCCGCCCGAAGTGCGCGAGCAGCTAAGGCAGATCATTGGTCGAATTACAGATCAAAGTGCTCGGGTTCACACTGGGCGGAGCCGCAAGCTTTTCGACAAAGATGTCATGCCGATGTGGACCCGCTATGTCGAGCGAGGGGCCGTGCGATATGCCCCGAATGAGGACCACCCACTATTTGCGGGCTTCTCGGCGTTGCTCGCAGACGACGAGAGAAGAAAGTTCAGGGACATTCTAGAGTTGGTCGGAACCTCAATTCCGGTGGAGGCGATATATTCCGATTACTCGAACGTGCCCAAGGACCTCGACACAAAGGCAGATGTGCCGGACGCGACCGCAGTTATGCTCAAATTGTCGCAGTTGCGAGGAATTGTAGATCCAAAGCGCGAAATGGGACGAGAGCAGTTCAGTCGGGTTGTTCGCTCGACGCGCTTGATGGAAGGGCACGACTCTCTTCTGGAAACCTTCATCGCAAAGGATTTCAAGGTTGGCTAAGCAAGCGGGATTCGATGTTCTTGTTGCTACGCTCATTGGCGTATTCTCCGAAGGACGTGACACGGCGCCTACGATTGATGAGATCGCATCACGTGCCCGCGAACTGGCTCCGCTCGTAGGTTTTGTCGGTGACATAGCAGATGCTGTCGATGAGGCCCTGCTGAGCATCGAGATACGGATGGGAATCGGTCACTCCCTCGTGGATGCAGCGGCAGACCATGACCCGGACTGGATCAACAAGCGTGAAATCGATTGGTCGTATACTCAGAACTATTCGAGATTCTTGCGCGAAGAAGGTTGGAATCCAACTGTCGTCACTTCGCTTGAGATCGTAACCGAGCGAATCGTCTCCCTGTTGCAAGACCCGCTTGGTGGCGGTAGCTGGGATCGACGTGGGCTTGTCATCGGTCATGTCCAATCGGGCAAAACCGCGAACTATCTTGGTCTAGTTGCTCGGGCGGCCGACGCTGGATATCGATTTATAGTTATTGTCGCTGGCATTCATAACAATCTTCGCCGTCAAACTCAGGAGCGAGTAGACAGCGGCTTTGTTGGCTGGACGAGTGATCCTCAAAACAGAGTGCGCACGGGTGTTGGAAAGTTTCCTGGACACCAGCGGCCTGTGGTTCTGACGAATATACTGTCCGACTTCACCAAGCAAAATGCGCAACAACTTCAGGCGGGTCTTGCCGACTGGAGCAAGCCTGTCGTGGTTGTAATCAAAAAGAACGTGTCCACGCTGAGCCAGATTCACTCGTGGCTTAAAGATTTCAATCTGCAGACTGGAGAAAGTCAGATTGCTGGCGCTCCAATGCTGTTCATAGACGACGAGGCCGACAACGCTTCGGTCAACACCAGCAAGCCCGATCTCGACCCGACGAAGACGAACGGACTAATTCGAGAGATACTCGCGCTTTTCCGCAAGAGTTGCTACGTCGGATACACGGCAACGCCGTTCGCAAACATCTTCATAAATCCTGCGGCGTACGACGAGCGAACGCGCGAAGATCTGTTTCCCCGTGACTTCATTTACTGCTTGGATGCTCCGAACAACTATTTCGGCGCAGAGAAGATATTCTTGGATGAAGCGGGTGAAGCGAAATTCATCCGCAAAATAGATGATGCGGAAGACATTCTGCCGCTAAGGCACAAGAAGGACATTGCACTGTCGGACTTGCCTGCTTCGCTGAAGCGGGCGATTCAGGTTTTCATTCTGACACGCGCGATTCGCAATCTGCGTGGCCAGGCGCACAAGCACTGTTCGATGCTGGTCAACGTCTCGCGGTTCGTAGATGTACAAAAGAATGTGCGAGTTCTGGTGCATTCGTACCTGGAGGCACTCAAGAACGCAATCAGGTCAAACTATGCTCTTCCGAGCAGTGTCTCGCTGAAAAATAGGTATCTAGCCTCCCTGAAGGAGCAATTTGACGCCGAGCATTTCAACGGACCTGAGAGTTGGGAAGAGGTTCGAGCTCAACTCGATGAAGCTGTCGGCAGCGTCAAGACGTTAGTGGTCAATAGCTCGAAGAGTGACGAGCCGCTCGATTACGCCGCCTATGCGGCCAAGGGAGAGGCGCTCAACGTTATCGCAGTTGGAGGCCTTAGTCTCTCTCGGGGCCTGACGATCGAGGGGCTAACGGTGAGCTACATGTATCGAAATACGAAGATGTACGACACGCTCATGCAGATGGGGCGATGGTTTGGCTATCGACCCGGTTACGAGGATATTTGCAGGGTCTTTCTAAGCGAAGAATCGTCGGGTTGGTACTCTCACATCGCAGTCGCTACCGAGGAGTTGCGCGATCGCGTCAAGGAGATGCGTCGCTTCAATAAGACACCAAAGGATTTCGGTCTCCTGGTCCAGTCGCACCCGGACGCCCTTCTGGTTACAGCAGCAAACAAAATGCAGTTCGCCGAGAAGCGCACTGTTAAAGTCAGCTTTGACGGCATGCTGCGCGAGACTTTCGTGCTTTCAAGTGATCCAATAGTAAACGAGGAAAATCGAGATCTATTCGTTTCATTGTTCGACGAGCTGAGCGCGAGATTCTCGGACAGGCGCGTGCGAGACGGGGACCGTGAAGAGTGTCCCATTTGGCGGGGAGTCGCTTCGAGCAAGGTTGAAGAGTTTTTCCGGCGATTTCGATACCACCCGCACCATGACGGCATGCGAACGATGCTTCAAAGCTACCTCGCGCGCATTGGCGAGCGATTTCCTACTTGGGATGTCGCATTCATGACGTTGGGGACCGCGCGAGGCAAGCCAGTTATGATTGGCGACTTCCCGATGGTCGCGCAGATGCGCTCCGCCGGGCTCGATGAGCGCGGCAATCTAATCAGATCAGACGCGGGGCCGGGCTACTGGATCAGCAGCAAGCAGCGAGTGGCTGGCGCGCGCGATGAGCGCGTGGGTCTCTCTGCCGACGAGCTTGTTCGTGCGGACTCCCTTGCCAAGGAGAGGGGCAAAGCCGCGGCGGCTGATCTGGACTTCCGGAATGCAAGCGTTAGAGGGCGTCCACTCTTGATGCTTCACCTAATCGATCTGAATGATGGCTCGGCAGAAAAGCGGGTGCTTGTTGAAAATGGGCCCGCCTTTGGCGCAAGTTTTCCGGCGACAGATGACTTCAAGCAGATTGATTATGTCTTGAACCAGGTAATGATTGATCAGCTCGATAGGCAGGCGTTTGATACGCCGGACGACGACGAAGACTTCGATTCATGAGCGACAAGCTTCCCTGGGATGAGATCAGTACCCCGTCGACTGGGTTTAAATGGCTTCGGACTGATCTGTCCGCGCAGTACCGCTTTTGGTGGGGCAAGAGCCAAAATGGATGGCCGTTACTGCTATTTGAGCTGAACGGTGATCACACCGAGGTCTTTCGCAAGCGAAGACCGAAGGTGAAAGGTCTTCAAATTGACATCGTGCATTTGACGGACAGCTCGAAGCAGGGACTCATTCTTTCGCTCACCCGCCCCTCTGATGCCGACATTTTCTACAGGCTTTGCCTGAGCATAATCCGAGCGGCTGGCGACGCCCAGTCCGAAGAACAGGCCATACTTTCGGTCCTAAATCACTTGGACAGATGGCGTGATTTCCTATCGAACGCTCGCAAGCGGCTGCTATCGCCAGATGAGATTCGAGGTCTCTTTGCCGAGATTTCGATGATTGCCGCCTTGATCGAAGAGTATCATTTGCCGCCAGATGATGTCGTCGCTGCCTGGCAGGGACCGCTGCGCAAGCCACAAGATTTCGCATTCGCTCAGGTAAAAATCGAGGTCAAGGCCTTCGGTGGCACGAAGGGAAATTCTGTTCAAATTTCGTCGGAACATCAACTTCAATCGACTGATGTGGCTCTCTACCTGGTCGCTGTCGAGCTGTTTAACGGTGATAGTGATCCAGCCCGAATATCCTTGAATGAACACGTGCGGGCGGCGGAAGGATTGCTTGGCGACGGCGCGGCGCGGACATTCCGAGATCGTCTTGCAATCGCCGGTTATGTCGAATTGCCTGACTATGATTTGGTCGATTTCGTGACAGGGCGCATGGAGACGTATTTCGTTGCTGATGAGTTTCCAGCGATACGGTCATCAGCAATCCCGGGTGGAATATCCCGAGTACGATATGATCTCGACCTGGCTTCAGCCAGGAGTTTCCTTGTACCGAAGATTCCAGTTTGGGATGTATTATCATGAACGAGCTTGAGACGTTTTTTGCCGAGGTGAGGCAGGAAGTATTGGCAGGTGCCGCCGCAAATAGCGATTTCGGTCTCAGCGAGTTCGTCAATTTGTTCGACAGAGAATTGACTGGAGCGGGCGCCATCGAAGGAATCGAATTTTGCCACTACCGAAATCCGAATATAGGAATTCGAGTAGATGGTTTCTGGATGAATGATGATGCCGGTCTCGATCTCTTTATCGCAGACTATGAGAGTCGAGGGCGCCTCGAAACGCTGACAAATACCGATGTTGGCCTGTTCTTTAAGCGTATCTCCAAGTTCTATACCCAGTGTTCAAGAGAGCCCATCTTCAGGGATTTTGACGAGAATTCTCCGGTCTATGGATTGGCTCGGACAATTTACGAGGCCCACGAAGATTACGGTCGCATCAACCTCTACCTTCTCTCCGAACGCCGTCTGAGCGACCAATTCAAGCATCTTGAGATTAGCGACCGTATCGGCGACATGCCGATTGCATTCCATATCTGGGACATTTCGCGCCTTCATCGTCTGCGAACATCGAAGGGAGGCAAGGAGCCGATCAGCATTGACCTGGAGGAGATGTGGGGCAAGGGCATCCTGTGTCTCCCGGCTCACTTAAACACCGCCGAGTATCACTCGTTTCTTCTCGTTATGCCGGGGCGATTGATCGCCGACTTATACTCGCGATATGGCTCCCGCCTGCTTGAGCAAAACGTCAGGTCGTTTTTGCAGGCCCGTGCTGCGGTGAACAAGGGTATTCGGGATACGATATTGAATGATCCAAAAATGTTCTTTGCGTACAACAATGGCATTACCGCCACCGCTGCAAACGTCATTGTAAAGGAGGCGGAGGACGGCCTGCGGATGACTGGAATCGAGGATCTTCAGATAGTCAACGGAGGCCAGACGACAGCGTCCCTCTTTCACACGCGCAGGAAAGACAAAGCGACGCTGGATAGCGTGTTCGTTCAGATGAAGCTTTCAATCGTGAGCCCGGAATTGTCCGAAGCGGTTGTTCCAAAGATATCCGAATTTGCGAACACCCAGAATCGTGTGAATGCAGCAGATTTCTTTTCGAACCATCCTTTCCACATTCAGATGGAAGCAGCGTCTCGCCGGCTGTGGGCCCCGGCGGCCGAAGGCTCTCAGCGCGAAACCAAATGGTTTTATGAGCGCGCAAGAGGGCAGTTTGTGGATGCACAGGCTAAGCTCACAGCCGCCGAGACGCGGAGGTTTCTTGCCGAGTATCCAAAATCGCAGATGTTCACAAAGACAGACTTGGCGAAGTATGAGAACGTTTGGGACGAACATCCTCGGTTCGTCAACCTGGGTGCACAGAAGAATTTTGCCAAGTACGCTGAGCGTATTAGCGACGAATGGAAGAGCGACCCCGATGGGTTTGGAGACGACTACTATCGGCGTGCCATCGCACGCGCCATTATTTTTAGGCGGGCTGAAAAGATCATCTCTGAACAAAAGTGGTATTCGGGCGGCTACAGGGCAAACATAGTTGCCTACACGATCGCGCTCATTGGCCTTTGCATTGCGTCGCAACAGAAGGCTCTTGATTTTCAGAAGATCTGGCAGCGCCAGGGAATAGATCCATTCCTCTACGACGCGATAAGCAAGGTAGGCCGTATGGTTCAGGAAGATCTGACCTCGCCGCCGGAGAAAATCTCGAACGTTTCTGAATGGGCAAAGAAGGACGCCTGTTGGCAGAGATTGGCTGCAAGGAGAGCGGAGGCCGAAAGTTTGCTCAAGCCGCAGTTCGCGGAGAATCTCCTACCGCTAAGTCCATCGAACAAATCGGTCACTAGAGCATCGAAGAAAGTAGAGAGGCCTTTGACGGAGCTTGAGTCCTGAAGAAGCTCATCATCGCTACGGCCTCAGTATAGAGTAGTGTCGCCTTCGCCTATCGTCCGCGGGAGGCAACCTGAGCCGTCGCCAACCCTCCAACTCGCCTTCCTGCCTCGGGGCGCGTGCGGCAACGGCCGCAACGGGGCTCTCGTGGACCGAGCGTAGAGCGAATGATGGTATGGCACGTTGGTTAGCTCTACAATAGGTAGAATGGCATTTATGCGTGTGTGGGGACGTTGAATGGACGCATTTCCTTCAGAAGTTCATCCAAACCTAAAGTGGTACGTTTATCGATTGATCGACCCAAGAAACGGCAACACCTTCTATGTCGGTAAGGGCTGCGGCGATAGGGTGTTTGAACACGCGCGGGGGGCGATCAAAGAGGAGGACATCGAGCAGAACGAAGCCGGACTTATGGGACTAAGAACGAGTGTAATCCAAGATATTCGGCGCGCTGGTCTTAGTCCACTGCATGTCATCCACCGGCACGGACTGGAAAGCGCTGATATCGCCTACGAAGTCGAAGCAGCTTTGATCGACGCTTATCCTGGTCTCACCAATCTAGTCGGCGGGCATGGAAGCGCTTATTTCGGGTGTCGGTCGGTGGAGCAGATCGTATCTGCTTACGCAGCGAAGCCGCTCGTGGTTGGGGAGCGCCTCATACTAATTTTCGTCGGTAAAACTCTCGATGATGGCCGAAGCATCTACGATGCAGTTCGCGGCATTTGGAAAATGTCGCGGAGTAAAGCTGAGAAGTGTAAGTTAGTGCTGGCATATGACGGCGTATTGGTCGTAGGAGCATATCGTCCGGAGAGGTGGCTGGAGGGTACAAGAGCCAACTTTCCGTACGTTCAATCGGAAAATCCAAAGCGCATCGGCTTTGAAGGCAAGCCGGCAGAGGTGTGGGATGCATACGTGGGCGCGAGGGTGCCCCCGCGTGCCAAGGGCGCGGCGAATCCGATACGCTATCTAGCGCCCAACGGTGAACGCTCCGGGCTCGAGGACGACGACTGACGTTCCCTGGTTTGCAGTTTCCAACGGAATCCGGCGACCTGCTGGTCCAGCTCTGTGAAGCCGACGATCCCTGTACCAAAGCGAGGGACGCCGACATCGCCTGCCTGCGTGCCATTTTCATTTGGGCCGCCTAACGGTGATTGATCCACCGCTGGTCTCGTTCGCAGAGGACAGCCTTTTCGCCGCGACTTACGTCAACGCCTACACACAGAACGGGGCGTGATCGCCAGCAAATTCGGTGACAGGACAGGCAAGCGAAAAGGAGCTTGACCGAGGCATTTCCGGAGCGCGAAGTGCGGATGATCAGCGCCCCCAACATTGCGAGAGGCGGCCGCATCCGTTGCCTGGTTCAGCTCATCCCCATTGCGGGCTAATCGTTGCAGTGTGTGGGCGCCACGCTCGGTCGTTGGCCGAACTCTTCCATAAAAATGGATACGCGAAGGGGGGGGCGTCCGACGTTGGTTCTGTCGAGGAGCGGAAAGTAATTGATATCCGGCAGCAATGATGCATTCTCGTTCAGGTTGCCGAAAGGGTAATATGCTGTCCCGTGAGGCTGGACGCGGATGTCTAATGGCTTACTTTTATTTTTGAGTCATTCTGGTCTGGATGCTGAGGCTGCGCGGCAGCTTAAGCGACGCGTCGAGGCGACGCCTGCTGCGGTTGAGCGTGGTCTGAGGGTTTGGCTGGACAAAGATGACCTCTTAGTTGGTCGAGGTTGGCAGGAACAACTCGAGGAGGTCATAGGGCGGCGTGCGACGGCTTTTGCCGTTTACGTCGGGTCGCGAGGTGTCGTCAATTGGGTAGAAGGGGAAGTGCGTTTAGGGCTGTCTCGCGCGATGATCAGCGCAAGCGGGGACGGGAGATTCCCATTCATTCCGATTTTGGCGGCGGGCGCTGAGGGTGCTGAAGCTTTGCCAGGATTTGTTCGGCAGTTTCAAGCTGTTCGTGACGTAGAGAATAGGCCGGAAGAATTTCAAAAGCTGCTTTCGGCGATTTTGGACGATCGCGGAGCCGGTGCGCTGAAGCTGGAGTCGGATCCATTTTTTGGTCTGAAGGCGATCGATGAGCGTCGTAGTCATCTCTTCTTCGGCCGCGAGACGGAGACGCAGCGCTTGGTTGATTTGTTGCGGTCTTTGTCCCTCATCATCGTCACGGGCGACAGCGGCTCCGGGAAATCGTCACTTGTGCGCGCAGGTTTGATCCCGCGCTGGCGAGGCGGGGCGATAGCCGAGCTAAAGCCGATTGGAGGTGACGCAGAAGATATCTGGCATGTTGTCGAGGCGAGGCCAGGTAGCAACCCTCGCCGAGCATTAGGAAATTCTGTTTTTGAGGCAGCAAAATGCCTCTATCCTCAGGAGCCTGAGAAGTGGAATGCCTTTGGCAAATGGGCTGCTGAAGGCAGTGACGAGGAAGTTAGATATGGGCTGCAGTGCGGGTTGGATGCACGTCGCACGCGAACCTTGTTGGTATTGGATCAATTTGAAGAGCTGTGGACGCTAACGCAGCCGGAACAGCGGGGAAGCTTTGTTGATCTCTTGCTTGGACTTGTTGAACCGGGAAGTGACGCCTTCGCCGTCGTTCTAACAATGAGACGGGACTATTATAATCTTTGTTCTTCATTCCCTGAATTTTACGACAGATTGGAAGCCAATAACCGAGGGGCGGTCTTGATGTTAGGCCGTATGCGTGACGACGATTTGCGTCGGGTTGTCACCGAACCGCTACGGCTTGCTGGCGTAGAGGAAAGCGCGCGCGGAGCATTGGCTGAAGCTGTCCTGCAGGACATAGGTGAGAGACCTGGAGACCTCGCCTTACTTCAGTTTGCGTTGACCGAGGCGTGGCAATATCGAAAGCGTTATGGAGAGGATCTTGTTCGAGCCTATGTCTCCCGTGAGGTAGGGCGGGTCGAGGGAGCCCTTGCGCGTGCAGCGGAGCGAGTGTTTGAGCGGGTTTTGTTGCCTCAGTATAGCGAAGCAGAGATCGAGTCGGTCTTCATTCGTCTGGTGCGCCTTGGTGATACGGGCGGAGCAACCAGACGTTCTGCTCGGCGCCGTGAATTTGATGATCGTCGATGGAATATGTTGCAGCTTCTTGCGAATAGTGAAGGCAACCGTCTCGTTCTGCTTGTTGGGTTGGAGTACGATGAAAGGGCTGAGATCGCCCACGAGGCACTCGTTACTCAGTGGCCGCGGTTCCAGCGCTGGCTGCAAGCCGCGGCAAGCGACAAGCGGACACTTGATGCGCTTCTAGAGAGAGTGTCCACATGGGTTGCCGCCGACGGTGAGCAGGCAAGGCACGATCGCCTTGCGACAGGTGCGGATAGGGAAATTTTTGTAAAGCTCCAAGGTGCGCGGTCAGCTTGGCTATCCTCCGAGGAGCAGTCATTTGTCGAAGCAAGCCAGGCACGGCACAAAAACGAAGTTCAGCAGCAGAAGGATCAGCAGGCTCGAGAGCTTGTGGCAGCAAAGCGATTGTCTGAGGAGCAACTTGCTCGAGCCAAGGAGCAGGTCGAGCGACAGAGGGCGACGCGAAGGGTCTATTGGCTTGCTTTTGTATCAATTGCCGCCGCTCTCATCGGCGCGGTCAGCTTCATCATCTGGCAGGCTAAAACCACTACAGAAATTGCCCAGCAGCGCGATACCGCAGTAGCTAGCTCTATTTGGAGTCTCTTTGATAATCATGAGGAGAGGCCAAACGCCACTGGAACGCTAGCTTCCTACGAGGTCGACGCTTTGTGGCAGCTTTCGGCCGCGCCCGAAGCCGTCATTCATCGGTTTTGGCTGGAGATCTCAATGGATCAAAGCCGAGTGCGTCGCTTCCTCAGAGAGCCAAAGAGAATCTTGCGTGCGGCCGGGTTTCGTGGAGAACGATTGGAACTCGCTAAGCGGGGACTCGTTGAAAGGATCGCGCGAGAGAATGACCCATACGAATTGAGGGATCTTGTCCGCGAACTCAGCGACTTGGTTCAGCTTCCACGGCCTGAAGAAACCACCAGGGTGGCCGATCATCTTATCGCGGCCTTTCAGCAGGAAAAAAGGCCAGTTGAGCTCGCTGCTCTAAATCTGGCGCTCGAGCCGCTGGTGACTAAGGTCCCGGCCGATCGCTTAATTGGAATCTGCAACACCGCCTTGGCCAAGCTCTTGGCGACCACGGAACCCGAGCTGCTTCGAGCGCTGGTTAGAACCATTGATAGTTGTTCCGCACCATTTAGATCTGACAATTCAATCCGCATCACTGAGCAATTGCTTCGCTCGTACAAAGAGCATAGGTACACAGCGCACTTCATGGAATTGAACGAAGCATTGGAGAGCGTTGCTCGATGGCTTTCGCCGGAGCAACAACAGCACTTGACGGATACCCTTGTGTTGGTCATGCAGGACATGGCTGCGCCGCTAGAGCGTCTAGGAGCTTGCGGACGGTTGCTATCGAAGCTGCGGGCGAAGATTAGCGTCCAGCAAGCTTCGCTGATGGCTACTCTGCTCGCCGAGAGGACCGCTCAGGTTCACGATCCTCAGGCGACGTACGCTTTTATATCTGCATTGCAGCCATACATTGCGGCAACGCCACTCGAAAAGATCGCAGGTATTCAAGAATCTATTATCAACTCTCTGAACCGCGCTGAGTCGCGGGAACATGTCAATGAGCTTGCTGCCCTGCTCGCTCAACTGTTTCGCGAAATGACCACCGAACAAAGGGCATTCGTTGATGCGCTGCAACTGCAACCGATTCACCCGCCAAATATCGAGCCGTCAAGTATAGAGGGACTCATATTTGGTCGAAGGCAGTTCGGTCCTGAAGATTTTCTAGCCCAAGTTGGATCAGCAGCGGATGAATCCAATTTAAGGCGCGTGTTGGAGAGGATTGACGAGATATCGCAGCCCCTCACTGCTCCGGAGGTTGCAGCTGCGCTTGGCTTGATACTGGACACGTACCTGGACAGAAGCAGGATAATCTATAATCCAGACGTGGCGGTTCGGAAGCTCACAAAGAACGTTGATAGCGCCGTCAGCAAGGAAGCTCTGAGAGCGGCAGTTCGGGCCATCAAGCAAACGTCAGAAGCCGAGAAACTTCGCTTTCTGGCTCGATTTATCAGTGGCCTGCCGATCGAGATCAACGAGGATCAAAAGCAGGAAATTCGAGCTCACTTTCTCAGCCAATATTCGCAGCAAAACGGCATCCCAGCGCTTCGAAACTTTGGGGAAGCAATCGGAGCTCTACCGTTCGGGCTATCACGTGGTCAGTCTGAAGGTCTCGTTCAACCGCTTCTGTCGGCATATCGTCAAAAGCTCGATATCAACGAAGCTCGCGATCTCTCGATTCTGCTGGAAGCTCTCGGGGACAAGATCACTACCGAAAATGCGGAGCAGCTTGAAGATGCAGTACTGCAGGCACTCGATCATACGTTTGAGCCGAGTAAGCGAGAGGCGCTCGTAGATGCCGTCCGCGTGCTGGGACCGCTGCTCAGCCCAAGTTCCTCAATGAAGGCCGTCAAAATTCTCTGCCGTGGAGTTCGATCGTCTGACCTATTGCTTCTGTCTTCAGCGATGGGCAAGATGAGCAAGTCCATCGAACCAAAAGTGGGCACAAAGGAACGGCGGCTCATGCTTGAGCTTGCGAAGGTGTATCTGGGAAACAGCGGTATTTCTGATGTTGTTGAGCCTTGGGCGCAGGTATTCAATCAAATCCTGAACTCAATGTCAGAGGATGAGCACGCCAAGCAGTTCGTCGAAGTGCTGAAGTACCCCACTGCTCCGGATGAGCGGGGCGATGGAGATGGGCATTCAGCGAATTCGCTGGTGCAGGGATTTGTTGCCCGTTTCGGAAGACGAGACGAAGAGTTTTCAAATTTACGCGATTTGCTCGATTGGATAAGAGTGAGATTTCCATCAGTTGACTTGAGCTCGCGTCCGAAGCGTCCATTGGAGAGCGACGTCGACGCAGCGTGCTCGTCGGCCACGTAACGGCAAAATCGATCTTGGATCGGTCGCTTGAGCCGTTTGATCGGCCGCTGGCCAGGTTCTACACCGGTACATGCGCGAAACGAATTGCTCAAGGTTTGCTTGGGCCAAGGTTTCCATAACTTCCAATCAGCGAATGAGGGCTGTGGATGCCGCAGTGAAGAAGCTGCACACCATGTGTAGTGGACCGGCCTAGTTTGATAGCTTTCCTTCCACCGCGCGTGATCCAAGTGGAGCGTTGGTAGTGTATGTCGTGTTCAGCTTTTGATGTTGAGTAGTGCGTGCTGCTTCGGTCATCCTTTGATCGACTTCTGGTTGACGACCGCGTTCACTGCGTTATAGGGTTGCCCTTAAAGAGTTATCTCGTGCTCAATGTTCGGGTGCGCGGAGCTGCCGACGACGACTATCGGGCTTCTGTGTTAGCGGGATGCTTGCCATGAATGATCCGAAAAGATCTCATGCGCTCGGGGCGAACTCGGCTGCGATTGACGGCAGCGCTAAAGTTGCTGAACTGACGAAGCGTTTTGAGTCTCGAGCCGCGGTCCTAGAAGCGCAAGCAAGTATTTTCTTGTGGATGATCATAGGTTTGTTGTTCGCGGGGGCGTTCGCCTTCCTCTTCGCGGCCGAGATCGCCAAGTTTGATCTTGGGAGCGCTCCGACTCTCGCCGAGCAATACCAGACCGCAGATAGGGCCTATAAAGACAATGAACAATCGATCTCGCAGATCGACAACCTAATAAAACAACTCGGAGACGATAGCGCGGTCACCGCCAAAATTGATGTAAGCATCAAGGATGCTCAGACGCGACTTTCTGCTCTCATCGAACCGCTCATGCTAAAGTGCGCCGTGGTGCACAAATCGTACACGATCAATCCTCTCGACTTTGATTTGGGTGTGCTGGAGTCAGCTAATCGCAAGGGAGAATTTTACATCTTAGCGCCTGGCAGCACGCTCTATTTTGATTCGAAGGATTCTGCATCGCGATGCGCCGATGACATTAGAGGTCGAGAGGCGGATATCAGGTCGATCATTGGGGAGATTAACCAACTTCAGATAAATCGATCAGCCAGCAAGAGTCAGTTTAGTGCAGCCCAGGCGGCAAGGATTGCCGAATCCACCGGGGAGAAGCAACGATTTGAGCAAGAGGGGAAATCGTTACACTTCTTAAGGGCTGCACTAATCGATCAAATTTTGTTCGAAAAGCTCTACGGCAAGAACGCAGCTAGGGTCCTGCCTCCAGCCTCTGGAACTGCAGCAGCTAACTCGGAGACCAAGAATGACACACAGGTAAACTGGCCGGCAATAATTCAAACGAATGCAACCAGATATGGTGCGCTTCTCATAGTGTTTTTTCTTGTCGCGATTTTGGTTCCGCAATATCGATACAATGTTCGGCTTGCGAGCTATTACCAATCTCGCTCTGACTTGATTGTGCTTTTGAACGGCAATATTCCCAGCACCGAATTCGCACAGATCGTAGCGGCGATCACGCCGACGATCGATTTTGGCAAGGCACCAAAGACACCAATCGAGCAACTGGTGGAGGTTGCAAAGCTTGCAAAATAGCAACCCAACGCATGCGCGTTTAATTTGTTGCGCGTGATCCTCCCTCGTCCAACAGAAACACCTTTCCTGACTCCTTCGAACTATCAAGCCTCACAATCTCGTCTACGACGGCTTCGGTGGCAATCGTTCCAGGAAAATCCACTGGACAAATGGCGTTTGCGCGAATTGCTATGTTCTCATATTCGGAGGCGAGGTGACATGTCAGATAGTTAAGAGCTGCCTTAGACGCACTATAGAATCCTTGACCAAAACCTGGATAGACGTTTAGGCCGGAGACGCTTGAAACATTGATGATGTTTCTGTTGAATTGCCTATTCTGTTCGGCGCTCTTCTTCCAGAAGTAATCAACAAAGGAAGACGCAAGCAGGACCGGCGCGATCGCATTCAAGAACAGTTGATCCTGAACGCTCGCTAGGTGGCTCCACGTATACTTGAGCTCTCCGTAGAAACGAATGTCTGCTGCCGCATTGACTAAAAGGTCGATCTTGCCAAATCGGGCGAGGCATACTTCTACGATCCGCTTTTGGTCATCTGCTTTCTTCAGATCAGCCTTGATGAGATACGGCAAACTTAACGACTTGCACTGAACTGTCTCGCGCGTGAGTGGATCGAAAGATTGAACGAGTTGCGAATCGAACTGTGATGGCAGGTTCTGATGGTACACGCCCAAAATATTATAGTCCGCCGACAGTCGTTCACAAATCCTGGATCCCAGTTTGCCGGCGGCGCCGGTAACGACACATACACGCCTCATGTTTAGGTCCACTTAGCTATCGAGGCTTTGCCAAATTTCGCAGAAACTGTTTCAACAGTTGAATGAGCCCAAAGCACAATGCAATTGCGCTCTATCTGCAAGTTGCTCCGGAATGAATGATACGAATGCGGCGTGCATTCGAATATAATCAACGAATTGTTTACGGGCGGGACACTCGCCGAAGCGTTTTGGATACTATCGAAAGGGGTTTCATATAGACCTGTATCACCTCCATAGCCTGGAGCCCAATCCGAATTTGCAAGGTAAAAGATCAGCGCCACTGAGCGAACGACACACACTGGCTCGATATGCCGATCTCGGCACACCCCGGTCGAATAGTTGCAGCCAGCGTGATCTGAAAGCACGATGTTCGTCGCTCCGCAGGGACCGGGAAACCATCCTACGCAAAGATCGTTGTGAATCCATCCATTCGCACTGCCGACGCGATGGTGATGCAGTCCCCCATCAATGTGCCCAGTCGTTGCGACTCCGACTAGATTGCTAATAAGGTCGTGCCATTCACGCGAAAAAAATGGATAGAACAAAGCGGCCGTGGACGGAGTGACGCCCATCGTCCAAGCATCATATCGGCTGTCTGAATTATTTGCCTGGCCGACTTCAGTGACGTTGAATTCCGTGAGGGTGTTCCTGAAGTTTAGCTCGAGGGTCTCGTATATCTCTCTCCGAAATACGTTCGTCGCACGCAGGTGTCGGAACGGCCTTTCATATTCAAACCAGCGCTGCCCCGACAGCATGGTGGCGATGTTGTCCCGAGCCATGGGTCTCACTTCACCTTACTAAGTCGCCGTGTGGCCGCCCTGGTTTCTATCTTGCTTCACGGTGATCCCTGATCTCCCGGACCCGACCCAGGTCAGTGTTGGGGGCCAGGCTGTGGTCCGGGCTGAGGCCCGGGTTGCGGTCCCGGCCGGGTGCGCTGGCCGTTTGTGGCCGGTTGCGGACCGGGTTGTGGTCCGGGCTGCGGCCCGGGTTGTGGTCCGGGCTGCGGCCCGGGTTGTGGTCCGGGCTGCGGCTCTGACCGTTTGCGCTGGCCATTTCTGGCTGGTTGCGGGCCTGGCTGCGGACCTGGCTGCGGTCCCGGTTGAGGTCCGGGCTGCGGTCCTGCCTTTGGACCGAATTGCGAAGGACTCGTATGATGTGTTTGAGGCGCCCAAAGAGTCATGCTGCAATCCCCTACGAGCGTGATCGCTTCAAAAGCCCTTGGGCTTGCTCACCTTTCTCGCGGGTAAGGGCGCGGGCTCTTGGCAACTCGCTATGAATGAACGATTATACGGATACCACCATAGCTAGATATTGAGCGGACTGCACCAAAAATGCGACGTGAAATTGTAATTGCCGACAATTTCTACGAGGACCCGGATGCCGTCGTCCGGTACGCTCACTCCCTCCAGTATATGTTTCCTTACAACACACCTGAGGACGGGATAGAGGGTAAGCCGATTTTTTGGCGAACTTCTAGATTTCGGCAAAGCGCTTGTTGTCCGATAAAGTCATCGCAGGCCATTATTGATCGACTTGAATTTCTAACGGGCGAGAAGATCGACCTTGACCACTGGAATTTGGATTTCCCCGTTGACTGCCAAGGCTACCCAATTAACGAATTTGAAAAGATTCCTCGCGGCTGTTGGTGGAACGGGGCATTCCATGTGAAGCACTGGAGTGCTCAACAGCTTGGGGAGGGGGTCCACAGCCACACTGATACCGACATTTGGAGTGCAGTTGGTGTCAACGGTTGGGTGGGGCTCATATATTTGAATCGGGACGGAGATACGCGAGCCGGACTGCACACCTGGGCCAACAAACACAAAGATCGTCAGCACGACTGGATGACGCCACCCGAAAATTGGCTAGAAATAGACACTCTAGGTAGCGTGTTTAACAGACTGATCCTTCACCGCGGGGGACTACCGCACAGCGGGGCCCCAGGTTGGGGCACGCAAGTTACCGACGGTCGGCTGTTTCAGACATTCTTTTTCAGAACGCTGATGGTTTCGGAAGCGCCTCCGATTTCGGATCCTTTTGCCGTCTACCGACAACAATGATGATCTTCATTGAAACGATTAGTTTTGATTCTCGCCGTCGGAATCCGAAAGGTGCGTTGGCGGCCCGCAAGAACGCCAAGGAGGCGATCCAGCGTCCAGAATGGAGCCGCCATCGGTCTGTAAATCCCGAAGACTCCCCTGTCGTCTACGTTGCTGAACAAAAGAAGAAATCGAAAGCAACGATCACAGTCCGACTAAGTTGCTCCCATAGCAGCGTTGGTTCGCTCGAGGTTCGAGTGGCAAAGCACGTTGCTGGCCGCCGGGTTGCTTTTGTGCGTGGGTCAACGAGATTGACGACGTTCAAACTCTTGCGCCCACCGCCTGTCTTCGGTCGCGTCGGCATATGGGATGTTGAATGGAATTGGCAATACAGAGTTCGGCGAACCGAAAAATGGCAAGACCTCTATACCACACGCCATCGATTTTATATCGTCCAAGGATTGCCAACAGCTCCTTGGAATCAACTTCGACCTCACTCCTCAAATACAAGGCTCCCGTGGACCGATGTGCTCAACTATTCATGCCGGTGGGCAGAAGGCGCCGCGACGGTCAAGTCTGCAGCAGCTCTTGTGACGAAACGAGTGAATGGTCTTGGTTCGAATGTGGTCACGTATGATTGTCCTGGCGGAGGAAGTTCTCATTACTCTTTCCCTAACTTTGACCTTTCAGCTTTTTTAGATCGGCTAGGCGGCGGGATAGGAAATGGGATTTATGTCAACTGTAGTGATTGTGCATCTATCGTTTCAACCTTCGCCAACGCGCTCGGCTGTGACTTGTGGCAATCGACCATGGGCTACGGATTTGCGCTAAACAAGGTCCAATCGATTGGCAGCAAGAGGTGGCGGACTCCCTGTGGATGGACCTCCTTCAACTATCACGAAGCAGCGTGGACGGGAGGATGCACTGTTGACGATTGCGTTTATGACGCGTGCCTGCATGTTAATGGTCACAATGATCCCACGCAGCCGCCCAATGAACCACTTTTGCCAATGAGCATGAAGTTTGGGAATGTCGGAGACCTCCTCTATCGCGATAGGTTAGCCTCTCCGGCTGGGCGACCCTTGTGCAATCCGAGGCCAGCTTCACGCCAACGACGCAAGGTAGAGTAAATGGACCCTGAGCAGCGCAGATTCTTGAAAAAAAAGTACGGCGCTGCTGCTTGGCCCCGAGTCAAATCGCGAATTGGTCGCCGCAAAAGCTTGAATCTACAAGATTTGACACTTCCTAATGCCCGACTGATCAAGCTGAGCAGGACAGATACTACGAGGCCATCAAGAGTTCACGCAATCTGGCAGCTCAACGATGACCCCGATTGCATGATCGCGGTCAGTGTCTCTGTCTGGGCGTCGGTCGGTGCAACGCATGATGAATTGCTAAATCTCCTCGGAACAATTCAATCTGGGGACGTGACACAAGACGCTGATCAGAGCGCCATCGGAGAGATTGGATTTTCGATCCACGATACGATGAATCTCTTTGCAACCGGAAATGTTGTAGTCATGGTTCGCAACGCTGGAAAGCACGTAGTATCAGTTCGTCGTATCTCGGAAATAGTTGACCTGTTCATCAAGCGCAATGAATAAAGCCACGATCGATTCCCTCTTCCGTCGACTGAATTGCGCCCATGTTGCGCTATCAGGAAGACGTCCGGGTGTAGAAGACGTCCGGTGTGGATACTGCAGTCGATTGCCGGAAAGCGGCCAGGTAATACGCCACTTTGCGCGCTAAGCGTGGAGCCCGCCTCTCCTCTACTGTCGGTCCGCGATCTCAAAGTCTGGTCGGGGAGAGGGTAGAGTAAAATTGGAGCCGGCACCGCGTTGGCAAACGCGCACAAAACTTCATCATCGATTCTTGTTTTCCTGAGTGTGCCTTCCAACGCATTTGCAACGGAGGCAACCGCCGCGGTAGTTCCGCTGGGACTGAGATAAGGTTTTGAAGGCAGTTCCGTCGGCTTGCACCGACCTGATATGCGTAACTTTTCGTACTGCAGGAGCCCCGAATATTTTCATTCTGTGTAAAAGGCAGTGTTTTGGAGAGGATTTGAGGCTCTCCCGTCGCCAAGGGAGAGAACCTGACCTGCAGTAGTCGAGCAATTCTTTTTCTAGATTCTCTCCCTCCCGGGATTCGTCCATAACGCAGACTTAAGTGAATGCCATCGGCGGGCTGTTGAGAATCGCATTTTCGACCGGCACCTTTAGTGCGACAATTCACCTCGGAAATCGTCCCGATGTTTGATGGCTGCCAGCCTCTTTCACGGTGAAGCGCTAAACGGGTCTGGCGCGATCCGACCGTCGTCCTTGCGTCATCCGCGCAAAGAGAATGTTCCATCGATATTAAGAGTTGCGCGCATGCATACTGAATTTACCCGGAAGGAGCTATACGACCTCGTGTGGTCTCAACCGATGAGAACTGTGGCAGCCAGCCTCGGTATCTCCGACGTTGCCCTGGCAAAGCACTGCAAGAAGGCTGACATTCCTGTACCCGAACGAGGATACTGGGCGAGGAAGCAAGCTGGAAAGCCAACCATACAAATCGCGTTGCCGCCTCGGTTTCCGGGGGCCTCTGATCGTGTGGGGGAATCGGGGAGCAATAGCTATTGGGGCCCGGATTGGGCAGAAAAAGTCAAGGAGATCGCTGTCCCACCTGTCCCCATGTTTGATGAGGATATGGCCTCCGTCGAACAGCGCGCCAGAAGGCTGGTGGGCGAGGTCCGCTGCAGGCGGGCATTTGAACCCGCGCATCCACTCGTGGCGAAACTTCTTGCTCGTGACGATGAGCGGCGGAAAGATTTCGTGAAATGGCGTTCGGATTACTACGCGCCGAGGTACGACGCTGGAATCGAACGGAGACGGCTGCTGATCATCAACGCGCTCTTTCTGGCCGCTGCTCGTCTTGGATGTCGGCCTTCAATGAACACCTCGAAATACGGCCAAGACGCGGGTAGCGAAAGAGATATCTGTATCACCATCGGCCGTGCCCATGTGCACTTTACAGTCGAGCCGATCAAATCAAAGAAGGAAGGCCAGAAGGAACGTTTGTGTCTCGCTTTCGGCGCAGCGCGCGATCGAGCAAACTCGAATAGAGTCTGGGAAGATAGCGACGAAAGCCGGTTGGAGGGCGAGCTGACGGAGGTTTTAGTCGAAATGCTGGTCAGCGCGGAGCTCTCTTACCGCGGTGGCCTCGTGCGACATAGAGAATGGATTATTGAGCGAAAGCGTGCAGCTGAGGCTGAACTTAGGCGACGGCAGGAAGAGGCCGAACGAAAAGCGCGCGAGCTTCGAGAAAGGTTGGAAAGGGAACGGATTCGACGTTTGCTGTCACAAGCCAGGGCGCTGGACCGCGCCAACCAGATCCGGACTTATGTGGAATCAGCCCGACTACGAGTTGCCGAGATACCAATGACTAAAGCTGAATTTGAAGAATGGGCAAGTTGGGCGGAACGAGAAGCAGATCGTATAGATCCGCTGAAGAGCGGTATGATAGCGCAAGCTATTCAGGAGCATTGTGAGGAAGGGTGATCTTGTGCGCTAGGATCTGAGGTCTTCTGATATTTGCTCTCGTAGCAGTCTGCTCGCGCCTGAAGGCGCTACTCGTCGGATCGGTAACGCGTAGACAAAGGCTCGCGACGAGATCGAACCTCAGCTCGGTCATCGTGCTGTTCTGCTTGGCGCGTGCGGCAACGGGCCGCACCGGGCTCTCCGTAAACCGAGCCGCGTGGCGTCTCGGCCATTCGGCTGCGATCCCTCACGCAAGCAAGAGATAATCAAGAGATAATAATGTGTCGCTCGCCGGAGGCACTCGCCCGCGGGCCCCGCCGGCATTGCATGCCGGCGTCGCTGTCACTGTCCCGCGCTCGGGTACCTTGTTGACCGGTCTCACGACTGCAGTCGGCTCGGTGCCCGCGGTCATTGCATGACCGCGTCGCTATCACTGCCCTCTCGCCGGCTGCCTTTTTCTCCAGGCATGACGTCGTCGGATCTCTCTTCTCGCAAGAGAGCTCAGGGGCGTCCGCCCCTCGCGCGCACCAGGGTAAAGCGCCGGCTTTCGCCGGCGCCGACCCGAGCGGTCTCCCCGGTCTTCCGCGCTGCGTTCACGCCTCCGACTTGGGCGACATGGCGCACGCGCTTGTGCAGACCCGCTCTTCGAGCGGCCCTGTTCGGGCGGGCGATCCCCCTCCGCCCGGGTCGCCCTGGCACTTGCTAGCCCGGGTCTCGCCGACGGGCAGGGGCGCAGGCGCGTGGTGCGCCTTGCACCCATGGAAGCAAAAGGAAGAATGATCATGTCGGCCAAATCACTGGGAATACCAAGCGGAACGGAGGTTCGCGTTCCGCTCAGCAAGCTCAAGAAGTCGCCCAGGAATGCTCGTAAGACGCCGCATAGCGAGGCGGCGATCGAGGCCTTGGCGGCGAGCATCGCCGCCAAGGGCATCCTGCAGAATCTGGTCATTGAACCGGAGGTGGATGGCGAGGGGGCGGCTACGGGGTTCTTCTGCGTGACCATCGGCGAGGGCAGGCGGCTGGCCCAGCTGCTGCGGGTCAAGCGCAAGGAAATCAAAAAGTCCGAGCCGATCCGTTGCATCGTCGATACCGCGAACGATGCGCACGAGATCAGCCTGGACGAGAATGTCACCCGGGAAAGCATGCATCCCGCCGACCAGTTCGAGGCGTTCAGGAAGGTCGCGGATGAGCGCGGTTTTGGCGCGGAGGAGATCGCCGCACGGTTCGGTGTCACGCCCAATGTGGTGCGGCAACGGCTCCGGCTGGGCGCGGTTTCCCCGAAATTGATCCAGCTCTATCGCGATGGCGATCTCGCCCTTGAGCAGGTGATGGCCTTTGCGATCACCGACGATCAGGCGCGGCAGGAGGCCATCTATGAGCGTCTCTCCTGCGATGGCGATGCCTCGACCATCCGCCGTCTGCTCACCGAAACCCATGTCGCCGCTACCGATCGGCGGGCGCGTTTTGTCGGGCTCGAGGCCTATACGGAAGCGGGCGGGACGATCCTGCGTGACCTCTTTACCGAGGATCGCGGCGGCTATCTGGAAGACGTCTCGCTGCTCGATCTGCTGGTGACGGCAAGGCTCGGCCGCGAGGCCGATAGCTTGCGGGCTGCGGAGGGATGGCGCTGGACGGAAGCCCATCTCGACTTCCCGCATGCGCACGGCATGCGTCGCGTTTATCCGCATCCGGTCGAGCTTTCGGCGGAGGAT
>NZ_JAFCKF010000009.1 GCF_018130545.1 Bradyrhizobium tropiciagri
GACACCTGGTCGGAGACATTCGTCAACGGAGTTCGCGCGACGTATACGGTCAACGACATCACCGGCAACAACGGCAGCTCCTACACCAACTCGTACAGCAGTTCCGGCGTGCTGCTCTCGCAGAGCGGAGTCTATGACAGCGGGGTGCTGACCGGGGATACCTATACCACCACCTACAATGCCAACGGGTCCGTGGCGTCGTATAGCGTGAGTGGTAACACGGGAAACAACGTTCTCAGCGGCGGAACCACCGCGGCCGTGCTCCGCGGCAACGGAGGATTTGATGAATATCAGTTCGGTCGAGGCAGTGGCCAGGATCGCATCATCAATGGGACCGGCAGCGGAACAATTGCGCAAGGGGAGTTGGATGTCGGGCCCGGCGTATCCACCAACCAGCTGTGGCTGCAACGATCCGGGAATGACCTCGCTGTTAATATCTTGGGTACGCATGATCAGGCAATCGTAGCGAACTGGTTCGGAGGTAATGCAGATGCCCAGCTCGCACGCATCGTAACGGCGGACGGGAGCGTACTTGACACCCAAATCAACCAACTCGTTCAAGCTATGGCGACCTACGCCTCGGCAAATAGCGGCTTCGACCCAGCCACTTCAACACAGGCGCCGAATGATCCTGCTCTCCAAAATGCAATTGGGAGCGCGTGGCATCACTAAACGACGCGGCCTTCAGCCAGGACAGGTGAACTACACGAATGAGTTTTAGGGGAGGTTGTCGGACAGCTATTGACCGCCTGGAGCTTTCGCTCGGCAGTGGCTGGGCAGGTAGCGTTGCTGATACTTCGGTAACCGTCGCGGTTTGGATTGAACGTGAGTAGCAAAAGTAGAGGACACCGGCGATAGCCCAGTGCGCACACTTGGAGCCGCAGAACCATCCAGTGCGATAGCGGGCGTCCTTCTTGTTGAGACACCCTGCGGGTGGGGACGCAGGAGCCGTGCGTCGCCAATGGGCGGGCTTGGCATTTGCAGTTCGGTTGTAACCTATTGATCCATATGGTCCCGCCGAGAAGGATTTTTATAGCTAAGAATCTGTAATCGCCTGCAAAGGAGCTGACATCAGCTGCTCTTCTGAGGAGGCAACTGGTTAGCTCGTGAGCGACGAAAGGCGCGTAGTACGACCCAAACTAACTGCCTGCCGCCGTCAAATGACAGTGGTGCATGAACCTGCGCACGAACGAAAAGAGGACGTACCTAGTACGGTCTCTGGTGCGGTCGTCGCGCCGGCGGCAAACAGCTCCGGTAAGGTGTTGATCTTCTTGGTGGGCTCGGCAGGACTTGAACTTGCAACCAGACCGTTATGAGCGATCGGGCCCGCCTGACGCGGCGTAGCACGGGCCATTTTCAGTACGCCTAGCCCGCCCTCGGTGCCGCGTGGACGACATGAGATCTGGCGTGCCTGAAGTGTGAAACAGGGCCAAAGGCACTTTCGAGCGCGAAACGCACCTCAGCTCGTTCCTCTCCTCTGTAACCCATTGAAATCGCACCAAATGCGAACGCCCTCCGAGCGCACCATAAACCCACGCCCAGTTGTGCGACCCCCGTCGAATATACGGCTCGGCATCAATCTCACTTGCCGCGCGGACAGACCTCGCGGTCTGTAGTGTTGAATGTATCCAATCTATATTTTTCTGCTCCGCACTTTCGATCTGGTGTCGCCTTGGCTAATGCAGAATATGGCGGGTCATCATGTGTAACCAACTGATAATAATTACTATATTGTCGATCTTGGCGGCTACGTTTCCTTGCGCGAGATATCCCGTCACTTGGCCATCTGGATACAGAAGTTGACTTTTGGATACATCTTGTCCAGTTTCCGTCTAGAATAAAAATCAACCTTGGGAGGACCCGGTGACCGGCACTTCGGGCGCGCGCGGGCCGAAATTGACGCAGACGACCGCCGTGCTGGCGATGTGCGCGGTCTTGATCGTCGTTTTCTCGATCTTCCTGAAGGGCTTTCTGACGCTCGGCAATCTGTTCGCGCTGGCGCGCAACATTTCGATCCTCGGTATTCTCGCGCTCGGCATGGCCGTTGTCGTGATCGGCCGTGGACTCGATCTGTCGCAAGTCGCTTCCTTCGCTGCCTCCACCGCGATCGCGATCATTCTGATGAACTCAGGCTACGCGACGCCGGTGGCGCTGCTGATCGGGTTCGTGATGGCAATTGCCATCGGCATCCTGAACGGGTTTCTCATCTCGGTGATCGAGATGCCGCCGCTGCTGACGACCCTGGCGTCGAGCCTTGCAGTGTTGGGTATCGTACGCACCACTGCCGTGCAGCACTATGTCGTGTATCTTTCCAAGGGGCATGATGAGTTCCTGCGGCTGGGCGGAAACATCTGGGGTGGCGTCCCGATCTCGATCCTGATCTTCGCAGCCACTGCGGTCGTCGTGCATCTCTTCCTGTCGCGCACCGTCATCGGCCGCTTCGTCTATGCGCATGGCGACAACCCCGACGCGGCGCGCCAGACCGGTCTGCCGACCCGTCCACTGACCATGATCGAATACGCGCTGTGCGCGGCGATCGGTTACGTCGGCGGCGTCGTGATGGTCGCGCAGACAGCGTTGATGCATCTCCAGGTCGCGGAATCGACGATCATTTTCGATGTCATCATGGTCGTGGTGCTCGGCGGCGTCAGCCTCGTCGGCGGCCGCGGCAATGTGATGAGCGTCATCGCCGGAACATTGCTGATCGGCGTGCTGCTGAACGGCATGACCATCATGGACATGGACGTGCAGACGCAAAACATCGTCAAGGGGATTGTGCTGCTGATCGCGATCCTGCTCGATTCCCGGCTGCATCCGCGCGACGAGGAGACGTCGAAGCAGGGCGATTGAAGCTCAGCTTCCATCAACGGGCCGCAACAGTCGGCCGGCATAGAAGGGGAGGAAGAAACATGACGAAAGCAGTGTACGGGAAGGTGCTTGCCGGCATCGGGTTGGCGGCGATGGTGACGACAGCCGTGCTGGTGGCCGCTCCATCACAGGCGGCCGGGCCGCGCGACCAGTTGCGCGAGAAATTCGACAAGGCACTCAAAGGCAAGACGGTGGCCTGGTCGCCGGTCTGGATGGGTGTACTGGAATCCGAATGGACGCGCGTGATGAAAGACCGTTTCGATGATTACGGCATCAAGCTCGTCACGCGTGACGCCAACATGAAGTCGGACATCCAGCTGCAGACCGTCAGCGACTACATCAACGAAAAGCCTGATGTGCTCGTGGTCCAAAATCCGAACGTTACGCTGCTCGCCAAGGAGCTCAAGCGAGCGATGGACGCAGGCATCTATGTCGTGCAGGTCAACATGGCGTCGAACACCCTCAGCGACGCCTATGTCGGCGTCGATGCCAAGGATCTCGGCACCAAAATCGCTCGCGAGGTGATCAACCAGTGCGGCGGCGGCAAGGGCTCGGGGGAGATCGCGATCCTCGAAGGCGAGGCGACTGCAGCCTATTCGCTGGACATGAAGAACGGCGCCATGGAAGTGTTCAAGACTGACCCGTCGATCAAGGTCGTGTCGTCGCAGCCGACAAGTTGGGACGCCAACAAGGCCGGTGATATCACGACGACCGTGTTGCAGCAGCATCCCAAGCTGTGCGGGATCCTCAGCGTCTGGGGACCGCAAACTGCCGGCGCAGCGCAGGCGATCAAGGCGGCCAACATGGGCGACAGGGTGAAGGTGTTCGTTGCCAGCGACGGACAGCCCGCCGATTGCGATCTGCTGGAACAGGGCGCGTTTTCCGCGAACCTGTCGTATCGCGCCGACGTGCAGGGACAGACCATTGCCGACGCGGTGATCGCGCTCTTGCAGAGCGGCGACAAACCGGGCTCGAAGAACGTCGCCTATTACACGACCCCCGCCTGGGTGAAGTCGAAGGACGATCGGATGTACTGCTTCAGCATCCCGAAGGGCGCGAAGTAAACGTTCCGGCGCCCGCGCCCCCTGCGGCGCGGGCATCCCGGAGTTGCCGACCCCCATTCCCTGCGTCGTCCCGCCGTTCGGTCGCGCTTGCGCCGAACCCGCCGGAGTCTGTTGATGAAAAGCCTGCAACGAGCCTGGCACCGCCATTCGCCCCAGCTGTTTCTGGGCGAGCTGCTTGAGAAGCGGTGGATGGAGCCGATCATTCCATTCACGCTCACGATCGTGGTGTTCCTGGCATTCGCGGTAATGATCCCGCGTTACCTGACGGCGGGCAGCCTTCAGGAACTGATGCGGAATTTCGCGGAGCAGGGGATGGTTGCGGTCGCGATGGCCTTCTCGGTGCTGTCAGGTGGTATCGATCTGTCGGTCGGTGCGGTGTTCGCGATGTCGAACTTCCTCGCGCTCTATCTATATCTCATTGTCGGGTTGCCGCTGCCGCTGACGATCGTCCTTGTCATCCTGTTCGGCGCCGCAATGGGTGCGATCAATGGCGGCCTGATTGCCTACGGCAAGACCCGGCCGTTCCTGACGACGCTGGTGGTTCTCATCATCGTCCGCGCGGCTTACAATAAGGTGACAGTTGCGTTTACGGATGAACTCGCAAGCATCGATGGCGGCTCCAGCACGTGGGATTTCATTGGATCGGGCAGAGTCATCGGTATTCCCTTCAACATGCTGGTGTTGATCCTGCTTGCCGTCGGAACGCACTTTTTTCTTACCCGCATCAAGCCCGGCGTCCACATCATGGCGGTCGGGTCGAGCCGCAAGGCGGCCCGGCATGCCGGCGTCAACGTCAAGCGCGTGCTGTTCTCCGCGTATGTGATGTCGGGGGCTATCGCGGCACTGGCGGGAATCCTTTATGCAGCTCGGCAAAGCAGTTCGGGTACCGACACCGGCGTCGGCTGGGAGATCAACGCGCTGGCCGCGGTGGTCCTCGGCGGCATCAGTCTTGCCGGCGGCCGCGGCACCATCGCGCGCGCCGTCATGGGCGCAGCGATCATCTTCATGCTCACCAGCGGCATGGTGCGGCTCGGGATTTCCGGCAACCTGACGACTGCCATCATTGGCATCATCTTGCTGCTCGCGGTCGGCTTCAATGTGAAGTGGGTCAAGAACAAGGGCAAGGTGCTGCAAAAGGTCTATGTCACCCCAAGCTGGGTCGATTTCGAGCCGCCGCCGTCGGTCGAGCGCGGCAGCGGCACGCCGTTCGCGGAGAACGACCGCTTGAAGAATGCAGAGGCGATCGCGCTCAACATGATCGAGGGCCCGGAGGACGTCATCCTCGACCGCAAGGACAACCTCTACACCGTCAACCGCAACGGCTCGATCATTCGCTTTCTCGCGCCTGACTATACCGCGCGTGAGGAGTTCGCGCGCATCGGCGGCCGGCCGCTCGGTTTGGCGTTCGATCGGGATCAGAATCTCCTTGTCTGCATCGCTGGGATGGGAGTGTATGGCGTCAAGCCCGATCGTTCGGTCTTCAAGGTCACCGACCGTACTACGCGGACGCGCACACGGCTCAAGGACGATTCGCGGCTCTATCTCGCCGATGATCTCGATGTCGCTCCCGACGGCAAGATCTACTTCAGCGAAGCCTCGACGCGGTACGAACTGACCGACTGGGCGCTCGACGGCTTCGAGGGCCGCGGCAACGGGCGCCTGATCTGCCACGATCCGAAAACCGGCACCACCAAGACCGTCCTCAAAAACCTGACGTTCCCCAACGGCATCTGCATCTCGCATGACGGCCGGTCAGTGCTGTGGGCGAGCACCTGGCTGTGCCAGGTCAACCGCTACTGGATCGCCGGCCCGAAGGCAGGCATCAGCGAGATCCTGATCGACAACCTTCCAGGCTATTGCGACAACATCAACCGCGCCTCGGATGGCAAATATTGGCTTGCCTTCGTCGGCCTGCGCACGCCGGTCTATGACCTTGCCATGCGCAATCCCGTTTTCCGCACCCGGATGGTCAAGCAGATTCCGCCGGATGAGTGGCTGTGCCCGGGGATCAACTACGGCTGCGTGGCCAAGTTCGACGACAATGGCGTGGTGACCGAATCGCTTTGGGATCCGGGCGGGCTTTCGCATCCGACGATCACCTCGGTCCGCGAACACAAGGGCTACCTCTATATCGGGGGTCTCGAGAACAACCGCATTGGACGTATCCGCCTGCAGGACGCTGATCCGACCTGGGAAGCGCACAAATCCTATTGGGGAGAGGCCTGAGCCATGTCTCTGCTTGGCGACATCGTCGATCGCGTGTTGTTCCCAAACCGGGAGCTTCATGGCATTCCGGTGCTCGACGGCGCGTTCTCCCCGAACCAGCGGCTCGATGGCGCTCGCAAGCTAGGCGCGGAGATCGAACGGCCGGATGACATCGCATTTGGGCAGGACGGTGCGCTTTATGTCTCGACCGGCAACAGCATCCTGCGTTGTACTGGCGATGATTTCGATGTGCGGGAGGTGTTCGCAACGCTTGACGGTCCTGTCGGCGGGCTTGCCTCAGCGCCGGACGGCAGGCTGCTGGCTTGCGTCTCCGGAGTTGGGTTGGTGGCCCTTTCGCCAGTCGGCAAGACCGTCGCAAAGCTCGAAGGCGTCGGCGGGGAGAGGATTGCCTGTGCGTTGTCGGTGACGGTAGCCCCCGATGGGACGATCTATCTGACCGACGGTTCGCGTACCAACCAGGCTGACCTCTGGCTCACCGACCTGATGCAGAATCGTGGCCCGTCGGGCCGGCTCATCGCTTGTGATGCCTCGCTCGGTGGCGCGAGCGTGCGTGCGGACAAGCTTGCATGGCCGCTTGGCGTAGTCGCTTCCAGCGACGGCACGGAGGTGTGGGTCGCCGAATCCTGGGCTCATCGCTTGACCGCTTTTCCACGCGCCGGCGGTGAGAGACGCGTGATCGTCAAAAACTATACCGGCTATCCGGCGCGTCTTGGCCGCGGCGCGGACGGAGAGGTCTGGATGGCCTTCCTGGCGCTTCGCACGCAGCTGACCGAATTCGTATTGCGCGAGCGGGCATTCTGCGAAGAAATGATGCGGACGGTACCATCGGAGCTTTGGATCGGGCCGGTGCTGGATGGTCGCCTCAATCCGCGCGAGCCGACCCAGATCGGCCGCATCAAGAAGCTCGGCATTCAGAAGCCGTGGGCGCCGCCGCGTTCGTATGGTCTTGTTGCGCGGCTGGATGCCAAGGGCATGGCGGTGGAGACGTTGCACAGCCGAGTAGATGGTCGGGTCCATGGAGTAACGGCCGTCCGCCCGATTGGCTCTCGCGTGCTCGCGGTGTCCAAGGGACGCGATTGCCTGGTTGAACTGCCGCGTGGTCGCGGCGCGCGGGAAGGATGAGCGCCATGCGGGCGGAACAACAGGCAGGCACCCCGCTGCTGCAGGTCGTCGATGGCAGCAAGGTTTATGGCGGCCTGCATGCGATCGACGGCGTCAACTTCGATCTGCGGCCGGGCGAAATCCACGCGCTGCTGGGCGAGAATGGTGCGGGAAAGTCGACGTTGTGCAAGGCAATCGCCGGCGCAATCGTCCTGACCTCCGGGGACTATATGATCCGCGGACGCAAGGTCTCGTTTGCCTCGCCAAAGGAGGCGCTCGAGGGCGGCGTCGCGATGGTCTACCAGGAGTCCAGCCTGGTGCCGTCAATGACGGTCGCGCAGAATCTCGAACTCGGCATGGAGAAGTGGGTTACTGTCTACAGCAAGATCAATATTGCGGCGACGCAGTCGTTGCAATCGATGAACTTCAATGTCGATCCGCTGGTGCTGGTCGAGAATCTCGGAACTGCCAAGCGGCAGATGGTCGAGATCGTGCGTGCCGTACGTCACAATGCGCAGGTCTTCATCTTCGATGAACCGACTGCGTCGCTGACGCCCGAAGAAACGCAGCATCTGTTCCATCTTCTCAACACCCTGAAAGAGAAGGGCGCCGGGATCATCTTCATCTCGCATGCGCTGGAAGAAGCGCTCAATATCGCCGATCGCATCACCGTACTCCGGGACGGCAAGCTCGTCGCCACGGTGCCCGCAAAGGACGTCACCCGCGACTCGCTCGTGCGCATGATGGTTGGCCGCGAGGAAACGGCAGCTCAGTACGCGACCCACGGGGCTGATCCGGATGCACCGAAGCTGGAGTCGGCGCGCGGAGAGAAGGTGCTTTCGGTCGAGAATGTGACGATGGGCAGCATCGTCAAGAATATGTCCTTCTCGGTCTTCAACGGGGAAGTGGTCGGTATTTTCGGACTGGTCGGCGCAGGACGTTCCGAGATCGCGCAGATCGTCAGCGGCGCGCGCAAGCGCAACTTCCTGCGCGGCGGGATGATCTACCTGCGGGATAGGCCGGTCCGCTACCGGGTGCCGCGGCAGGCGGTGCGCGACGGAATCGCATATATCACCGAGGATCGGAAGGTCGACGGCTTCTTCGAGACGATGACGGTGGATCAGAATATCTATCTTGGCTATCTGTCGTCGCCGCGCATCAGGCGGTTCTTCTACTCCGCGCGCGAGATGAAGCGGATTGCCGATCGATGGATCTCGGCACTCTCCATCTCTGCGCTGAAGCGAACGTTGAAGATTGTGGAATATTCCGGCGGCAATCAACAGAAGGTCGTGGTGGGGAAGTCTCTGGCGCAGGAACCGACAGTGGTCATCTTCGACGAGCCGACGCGAGGCGTCGACGTCAGCGCCATTCCGCAGATCCACCAGGCAATTCGCGGGCTGGCGCGCGAGAACAAGGCGGTCGTCGTGATCTCTTCCTATTTGCCGGAGATCCTGGCGATCTCGGATCGGATACTGGTCGCGCGGGGCGGGCGTATCGTCGAGGAAATGACGCGGGCCGATGCGACCGAAGACAAGATCATGTACGCGGCCATTCACTGACAAGGAGGGCCTTTCATGAGTGCCTATCAGCGGCCTCCCCATTGGAACGACGCGGCCCGCGACGCCAATGAAGACGATCCGGATGGCGGTCGGCTAATGAGCGAGCGGATCGCAAGTGAAATCCGCAGCGCGGTGTTGAGCGGGGAGATGCGGCCGGGTACGCGGATCCGGCAGGAGCTTCTCGCGGCACATTTCGGAGCGAGTCGCATTCCCGTGCGCGAAGCCCTGAAGCAGCTCGAGAACGAGGGGCTGGTCGTGATGGCGCCGAATCGCGGTGCCTGGATTGCGGACGTCAATTCCGGGGAGTCGATCGAGATCTACAAGATCCGCGAAGCAGTCGAACCGCTGGCTATCGGCGAAAGTGTACTGAACCTGACCGACGAGGACATCGAGACGCTTGACCGCATCGTGCGTGAACTCGAGCAGGTCACGACGCTCGAGGAATACATCCAGCTTGATCGGGAGTTTCATCTGCGCACATATTCGCGCGCGCAGATGCCGCAACTGCTGGCGATGGTCGAGCGTTTCTGGAACAGCACGCAGCATTTCCGGCGACAGTTCGTCAGCGAAACCTATGCCAAGGACGGCTTCCCTTTCTCCGATCCCCAGCACGTCCTGATCATGGATGCGATCCGGGCGCGCGACGTTGACGCTGCGCAGGTGCTAGTACGTCTCCACATCCGGCGCACGCGCGTTGTCATTCAGGCAAAGGAGAGCGGGATGGTCCGACCGCCCCTTGCGAACCGCGCCGCGTCGCCGCACGCCCGTCTCGGCTCGGTCTATCGAGGGAAAAGGTCCAATGAGTAGTGTCCGGAGCGCCGGCGTCGTCCGCGACACAATGATGATGGCGGCCGGCCATCAGAGCGGCAGGGCTGGGCGCGGCGCGAATCGTCGCGACCGCGGCGGCAACGGGCAACGAGGATGATGGCCGACTCCGATTCCGCATCACGGCTGCGCGCTTATGAGGAAGCCGCAGGCCGGCTGCGGGCGCGTCTCGGGGATGCGCCTGTCGCTGTTCCCGATCACAGAACGCTGACGGCGCTCGATCTGTTTCGTGCCGCGCCGCGCGCGGCACCAGCACTGTTCTATTTCGATGCGACGTGGACCTATGGCGATGTTGACCTGTACAGCGACCGGCTCGCGGGAGTGTTCGCGCGCAAAGGGGTTGGGCGGGGGGACCGGGTCGCCATTATTCTTCAGAATGTGCCGCAATTCGTCATCGCCAGCTTGGCGGCCTGGAAGGTCGGCGCCATTGTCGTCAGCCTCAACCCGATGTACCGCACGCCGGAGCTTCGGAAGCTGTTCAAGGACTGCGAACCCAAGGCGTTGATTTGCCACGATGATCAATGGGACAATGTTTTCCCGGCGGCCACTACGGTCGATCCCGAACTGGTGCTCTGGACTGCCGCTCGCGAATTCCAGATGAGAAACGATGTCCGCGTGCTGCCGGAGCCGGGCCGAGCGCCGCAAGTTCATGCGCTGGACATGATCCTCGCCGAAGACCAGCTGGCCCCGCCGGCTCCGGTTCTGGCCTCCGACGACATCGGCCTGCTGCTCTACACGTCCGGAACCACGGGCGTTCCCAAGGGTGCGATGCTGACGCATCGTAATCTGGTGGCTACGGCGGTGATCTGCCGCGATCATTTTGAGCTGAACGGCATGTCGCGGATCTTTGGTGTCGCGCCGCTGTTCCACATCACCGGCTTCGAGATCCAGATGGTCGCGGCATTCGCCGCGCACGCGGCGATGGTGCTGACCTATCGCTTCCAGCCGCAAGTCGCGCTCGATGCCTTTCTTGAATGGCGGCCGACATTCATCGTGGGCGCCATTACCGCGTTCATCGCGCTCATGAATCAGGCCGACGCGACCAGCCGCCATTTCGAGAGCTTTGTACATCTCTATTCCGGCGGCGCGCCGATTGCTCCCTCGGTCATCGACGCGTTCGCGAAACGGTTTGGGAGGGCGATCCGCAGTTCCTACGGAATGACTGAACTGACCTCTGCAAGTCACCTTGCACCCAACGAAGGTCCGATTCCCGTTGATCCAGGGTCCGGTGCGCTTTCTATCGGCAGGCCGACGGCCGCCGTCGATGCGATCGTCGTTGACGACGAGCGTCGCCCGCTCGGGCCCGGTGAGCATGGCGAAGTAGTTGTGCGCGGCTCAGGCGTGATGGCGGGCTACTGGAAAAAGCCGACGGAAACCGACGAGGTGCTGAGCAATGGTTGGCTGCACAGCGGCGACGTCGGCTTCTTTGACGAGAACGGCTGGTTCTATCTGGTGGACCGCAAGAAAGACATGATCTCCGCCTCCGGCTTCAAGGTCTGGCCACGCGAGGTTGAGGACGTGATCTACGGCTTTCCGGGTGTGCGCGAGGCAGCCGTCGTCGGCGCCGCCGATTCCTATCGAGGAGAGACGGTGGTGGCGTTCGTGTCCGCCCAAGCTGGTACGATAATCGATGTCGCCGCGCTCTCCCACTTCTGTCGCGAGCGACTGGCAGCCTACAAATGCCCCGTCGACATTCGCGTGTTGGACGATCTGCCGAAGACGGAATCCGGAAAGATCACCCGAAACACGCTCAGGGACGGCGGTCTGCGCACCCGTTAAGGAGAATTTACGTGGATATCACCCAAAGCGAACGCAGCCTTGAACTGGCCGAGCGCATCCAGCGCTTTATGATGGAGCACATCTATCCGAATGAGCACCGATACTATCAGGAGGCGGAACGCCTCGGGCCCTGGGCCGTGCATCCGGTTGTCGAGGAGCTGAAGCCGCTCGCCCAACGCGCCGGCTTGTGGAACCTGTTTCTGCCGGCTCACGAGGACGGGCTGACGAATCTCGAATATGCGCCGCTGTGTGAAATCATGGGGCGCTCGCATCTTGCTCCCGAGGTCTTCAACTGCAGTGCGCCGGACACCGGCAACATGGAGACGATCCTGCGCTATGGTACGGAGGCGCAGAAGGAGCGCTGGCTGAAGCCGTTGCTCGCGGGCGAAATTCGTTCTTCGTTCGCGATGACCGAGCCCGACGTTGCCTCGTCGGACGCGACCAATGTCGCCAGCCTGATCGTGCGTGACGGCGGCGATTACGTGATCAACGGCCGCAAGTGGTACACGACCGGTGCCACCGATCCGCGGTGCAAGATCATCATCTTCATGGGGCAGACCGATCCGGCACACCCTGACCGTCACAAGCGCCAATCGATGATTCTTGTGCCGAAAGATACACCGGGCGTGCACGTTGTCCGTTCGCTGCCGGTGCTCGGATTTTACGGCGTGCCGGATCGTGCATCCGAGGTGATGTTCACCAATGTGCGCGTGCCCGCCACCAACATGCTGCTTGGCGAAGGGCGTGGATTTGAGATCGCGCAGGGACGGCTTGGGCCTGGACGCATCCATCATTGCATGCGGTTGATCGGTCTTTCCGAGCGCGTGCTCGAGCGCATGTGCCGGCGAGCGCTAAAACGTGTTGCTTTCGGCAAGCCTCTCGCCGAGCAAACGGTTACGCTTGAGCGCTTGGCCGAAGCGCGCATGAAGATCGAGCAGGCCCGCCTGCTGACTCTCAGAGCGGCTTATATGATGGATACGGTCGGCAACAAGGCCGCGCGGCAGGAAATCGCGATGATCAAGGTCGTCGCGCCAAACATGGCGCAGACGATTGTTGACTGGGCAATACAGGTTTTCGGTGGGGGTGGAACCAACAACGACCATTTCCTTTCTGCGGCGCTCGCTACGACCCGCTTGCTGCGGCTAGCCGACGGACCCGACGAAGTCCACCGCAACCAGATAGGCAAGCTCGAGTTGCACCGCTGGCTCAATTCCGATCCTGCACGGACCGGCGGCGGAGCCGATCCGATGTCCCCGGAAGAGTCTGAATCATGGTCCGAGGGAGGCCTGTGGCCACCTCCCAAGGGTCGATCCTAAGGTTCGGAAGGTGAGGGGTCTTGGTGACCGTGTGTCGAGTCCTGCCGGGTCTACGTGCATTTGCCGCAAGCCAACAGCGCGGTGTTGGAAACCCCAATCTTCCCGATTTGAGTTTCTTCGCCGCGATGAAGCGGCGAGCGACCGCCAGCAATTAACTCGTTAGCCCTCGCTCAGTTTGGCTAATGGCGGGCGGAGCGCAAGCGACCCACGAACGAAAGGAGGACGTATCTGGTGCGGTTTCTGGTGCGGCAGCCGCGCTGGCGGCAACCAGGATCCTGCAAGGTATTGAACTCATTGGTGGGCCCGGCAGGACTCGAACCTGCAACCAGACCGTTATGAGCGGCCGGCTCTAACCATTGAGCTACAGGCCCCGCCGCCTTGCAGGCCGCATGGCGCGGCCGGCAACGGTGCGGGCTCCGTTTACAGGCTGCGTCGGGTTTCGGCAATGCCGCCCCCGACCGGCCCGTGGCGGCCATCCACGCCTCAATCAACCGAGACGCCGGCGAACTCGACGACCTTGCGCCATTTCTCGGTCTCGTCGGCCACCAGCTTGCCGAATTCGGCCGGGGTCATCGGCTTCGGGATGCCGCCGACCTCGGCGAGGCGCGCCACCAGCTTGGGGTCCTTCAGCGCTTCGCCGACCGCCTTGTTGAGGATCTCGATGACCTCTGGTGGCGTGCCCTTCGGCGCCGAGATGCCGTAGAAGCCGACCGCCTCGAAGCCCGGCACGGTCTCGGCGATCGCGGGCACATCGGGCACACCCGGCCAGCGCTGCGGCGAGGTGACGCCGAGCGCGCGGACGCTGCCGCCGCGCGACTGCTCCAGCGCCGACGGCAGATTGTCGAAGATCAGCTGCACCTTGTTGGAGATGATGTCGGGGAACGCGATCGCCGATCCGCGATACGGCACGTGCTGCATGTCGCACTTGGTCATCGCCTTGAACAATTCGGCCGACATGTGCACCGAGGTGCCGTTGCCGGACGAGGCGTAGGCGATCTTGCCCGGGTTGGCCTTGCAGTAGTCGATGAACTCCTGAACCGTCTTCACCGGCATCGCATTCGACACCACCAGCATGTTGGTGAGCTGCATGATGCTGGCGACCGGCGTGGTGTCGCGCAGGAAGTCGTAGGGCAGCTTCTTGTAGAGCGAAGTCGAGATCGCGTTGTTGGGCGCGACGAACAGCAGCGTGTAGCCGTCGGCCTGCGAGTTGATCGCTGCGGCGGCGGCGATGTTGCCGCCGGAGCCGGCGCGGTTTTCGACCACGAATTGCTGGCCGAGATGATCCGACAGCCACTGGCTCATGATGCGGGCGACGATGTCGACCGGGCCGCCTGCCGCAAAGCCGATCAGCCAGCGCACCGGACGGTTCGGATAGTCGGCGGCGGAGGAGGGGGCAATCGAAGCAATGCAACACATCAAACCAAGCAATGCAGCACGTGCGAACCGGAACATCGTCTCTCCCGTCATTTTCTTGTGACTGTTGCCGTCATCGTTTCACAAAACGCTCGCTTTGCCTACGACGTCGCCCGTGCGACGATAGTCGCGCTCACGTGCAATGCTTGAGGCCAAGGCTTGAGGCTCGAAATGAAATTCGCTGTTATGATTTGCGCCGGCACGCTGCTGCTCGCGGGCAGCGCGGCGGCGCAAGAGGGGGGCAGGACCATTTCCAAAACCACGATCAGTTTCGCCACGGCGACGCCGGGTGGCGGCTTTCCGCTCTATGGCAATGCGCTTGCCGAGGTGATGAACGCAGCCGATCCGACGCTGTCGATCGAGCCGCGCAACACCAAGGGCTCGAACGAGAACATCCCGCTGCTCGAGGCCGGCAGCGTCGACATCGCAACCGTTGCGGGCGAGCCGTCCTACGAGGCCTTCATGGGCATCGGTCGGCCGAAGGCAACCAAGCTGAAGATCCTGACTGCGATGTATTCGAGCCCGGGCATGTTCGTGGTCCGCGCCGACAGCCCCTACAAGACGATCCAGGACCTGGTCGGCAAGCCGGTGGCGTTCGGTGCCAAGGGCTCCGGCCTGCCGATCCTGTCGCGCTACATTCTCGACGGCATCGGGCTGAAGCAGGACGAGGACTTCAAGTCGATCTATCTCGATCGCGCCGGCGACGGCCCTGCGATGGTCGAGGACGGCCGCGCGGCTGCGCTGTGGGGTGCCGGCATCGGCTGGCCCGGCTTCAGCAAGATGGCCGAGAGCGCGAGCGGTGCGCGCTTCATTGCGCCGACCGCCGACGAGATCGCGCGGATCCGCTCCAAGCACACCTTCCTGAAGCCGCTGACGATCGCAGCCGGCAGCTATCCGAAGCAGACTGCGGCGATTAGCTCGGTCGGCTCCTGGAGCTATATCCTGGTGCGCGAAACCTTGCCCGACGATATCGCCTATCGGCTGGCCAAGACGCTGCACGGCGTCGAGGCGGAGTTCTGCAAGAAGCTCGCCCAGGCCTGCGAGACCACGGCAGCAAACACCGTCGCCGCCGCGCCTGACATCAATCTGATCCACCCCGGCGTGCTCAGATATTACCGCGAGATCGGGGTGACCAAATAGAATTGCCAATGGTGCAGGACGAGTAGCGAACGACAACATCCGTTCGCTACTCGCCGCCACGCTACGCAGTCACTTCTTCACCATCGGGCACGCCGGATCCGGCGGGCCGAATGCGTCCTCGCCGGAGATTTTGGCGAGAATCTTGTAATAGTCCCACGGATATTTCGACTCGGCCGGGGTCTTGACTTGGACCAGCCAGAGATCGTGCACCATCAGATTGTCCTCGCGCAGTCTGCCGTTGCGGGCGAAGAAATCCTCGACCGGCTTCTCGCGCATCTTGGCCGCGACCTTGAGCGGATCGTCGGTGCCGCTGTCCTTGATCGCATTCAGATAGGCGGTCACCGAGGAGTAGACGCCGGCCTGCCACATCGTCGGCATCCGGTTCATCTTGGCGAAATATCGCTTCGACCATTCCCGCGTCTTGTCGTCCATGTCCCAGTAGAACGAGGTGGTCAGCAACAGGCCCTGCGCGGCCGACAGCCCGATCGAGTGGATGTCGGTGATCAGCGCCAGCAGCGCCGCCATCTGCTGGCCGCCGGCGAACACGCCGAATTCGGCGGCGGTCTTGATCTCGTTGGTGTTGTTGGGCGGTCCGCCGGCGATGCCGATGATCTTGGCCTTCGAGGCCTGCGCCTGCAGGATGAAGGACGACAAATCGGGCGTCGCGAACGGAGGCCGCACCGCGCCGAGCACCTTGCCGCCGTTCTTGGTCACGATCGCGGAGGCATCCTTCTCCAGCGAATGGCCGAACGCGTAATCGTCGGTGATGAAGAACCAGCTGTCGCCGCCACGCTTCACCACCTCCTGCGCGGTGCCGACCGCGAGCGCGCGGGTGTCGAACACCCACTGTATCGCGTAGGGCGAGCAGAACTTGCCGTGGAAATCGGTCGCGCCGGTCGAGTGCGTGATGAACAGCTTCTTCTTCTCGTTGGCGATGTTCTGCACCGCGAGGCCGACCGCCGAGACCGGCACGTCGACGATGAGGTCGACCTGATCGACGTCATACCAGCGCCGCGCAATGGTCGCGCCGATGTCGGGCTTGAGCTGGTGATCGCCGACGATCACCGAGATCGGCTTGCCGAGCACCTTGCCGCCGAAATCGTCGACCGCCATCTGCGCGGCGGTCACCGAGCCCTGTCCGGTCGGCGTCGAGGCCGGGCCGTTCATGTCGGTCAGCACACCGATCTTGACGATGTCGTCGGATACCTGCGCCGATACGGCCGAGGAGGCCAGCAGCGCGGCTGCGAGCGTCCCGAACATGGCTAGTCTGGTGGCGTTCATTCTGTCTCCCTCCTGAACTGGCGCATTGGCCATTATGGTTGTCCCGGGTCTCTGGAACCCGGTTATATTGGTTTCTTTTGCAACTAATTTGGGGTCCGCGTCAACGCGCCATCGGTCTAATGCAGGTGCCCCGGCACGGCCCAAGCCGGTTTCTTTCGGGGCCGATTCAGTCCATAGCGGGCCATGGTCACCGCCAAGCGCCTCCCGGCTTCGCTCACCCCGCTCGATGCGGCGCTGGCCGCCGTGCTGCGCGACCTCGCCCCTGTCCAGCCGGTGGAGCTGCCGCCGGCCGACGCGCTGCACTGCGTTGCGGCCGAGATGCCGGCCTTGCGTGCCTATCCGCCGCAGGATGTCGCGGTCGGCGACGGCTGGGCGATGCGCGCCAACGATCTGGTCGGCGCGTCGTCCTATGCGCCGCTGCCGCTCGCTGCGCTCCCGGTCTGGGTGGCGGCAGGTGCCACGATGCCCGACGGCACCGACTGCGTGGTCGACGCCGATGCGGTCGATACCTCCGGCCCGCTTGCGCAGGCGATTGCCGAGGCCATCCCGGGGCAGGGTGTCCGGCGTGCCGGCAGCGATATTCCGATCGGGCGTACTATGGTCGCAGCGGGAGAGCCGCTGCTGCCGCGCGGTTTGCTGCTCGCGCGTGCTGCCGGGCTGGAGCTGCTGCATGTGCGCCGGCCTCGACTGCGCATGATCAACATCTGCAACGGTCAGCTGACCGCGCAATCGATCGCTGACACTGCGCGGCTTGCGGGCGCTGCGGTGGTTTGCACCGAGGCGGCGCCGGATGTGGCGGCGATCGCAAATGCGCTCGATACCGCCGGCTGCGATCTGATCGTTACGATCGGTGGCACCGGCGTCGGTCACACCGATGCGGCGGTGAATGCGCTGGCAACGCGCGGGACGCTGATTGCGCATGGCATTGCCCTGCAACCCGGACGCACCATGGCGGTCGGCCGGATCGATGCGACGCCGGTCATCGCCTTACCGGGCGCGCCGGATCAGGCCTTCGCGGCCTGGTGGGCGGTCGCGCTTCCCCTGCTCGACCGCCTGTCGGGCCGGCAGCCGCGCAAGACACTGGCGCTGCCGCTGGAACGCAAGATCGCCTCCGGCGTCGGTATGGCGGAGGTGGTGCTGCTGTCGCGTCAGCAAGGCCACTGGGCTGTGCTTGCGATCGGCGACCTGTCGCTCGACGCCATCGCGCGGGCCGAAGCCCTGCTGATCGTGCCCGGCGCCGCGGAAGGCTTCGCTGCGGGCAGGGTCGTCGATGCCTATATGTTGCGGGAGTGAGTTCCCGAGATGACCCAACCGTTCACGCCGAAGCCGAACCCATCCGTCGAGCAGGACCAGTTCCTGACCATCCTGTCGCGCGAGGAGGCGATCGCGCGCTTCGAGGCGGCGCTGTTCCCGCGGCAATTACCGTCGGAGATACGGCGGCTCGCCGATGCGCTCGGCCGTGCGCTGGCGGCGGACGTGGTGGCGCCGATCGACGTGCCGCCATTCGATCGCTCGAATGTCGACGGCTTTGCGGTGCGCTCAGCCGATCTCGCACGCGCGGGCGAGGGTGGACCGGTGCGGCTCGTGCTGAACGGCGAGACCATTTCGTGCGGCACCGCGCCGGCCCTGCCGGTGCTGCCGGGCACCGCGACCGTGATCGCGACCGGCGGCCCGGTGCCGCGCGGCGCGGATGCGATCGTGATGGTCGAGCACACCCAACCCGCTGCCACCGGCGCCATTGAGGTCCGCCGCGCGGCGTCGCCTGGGCAATTCGTGTCCTATGCCGGCTCCGACATTGCGCGCGGCGAGGCGCTGCTGCGCGCGGGAACGATCATCGGCTCGCGCGAGATCGGCATGCTCGCGGCCTGCGGCATCGCCGAGGTTCAGGTGACGCGCCGTCCGCGCGTTGCGATCCTCTCCACCGGCGACGAGCTGGTGCAGCCGGGTGAGACGCTGCGACCGGCGGCGATCTACGACACCAATGGTGCGATCGTCACCGCGGCGATCGCCGAGAACGGCGGCGACGCGTCCTTCCTCGGCGCGATCGCGGACAATGAGGTGATGCTCGAAGCCGCGATGCGCAAGGCGCTGGCGGACAGCGACATGCTGGTGCTGTCGGGTGGCACCTCGAAAGGCGCGGGCGACGTCTCGCACCGGATCATCGCAAAACTCGGCAAGCCCGGCATCATCGCGCATGGTGTGGCGCTGAAGCCGGGCAAGCCGCTGTGTCTTGCGGTCTGCGACGGCAAGCCGGTGGTGATCCTGCCGGGCTTTCCGACCTCGGCGATGTTCACCTTCCACGACATGATCGTGCCGGTGCTGCGGCGGATGGCCGGCCTGCCGCCGCGCCCGGATGCGAGGGTGATGGCGAAGGTGCCGGTGCGGATCGCGTCCGAGCTCGGCCGCACCGAGTTCGTGATGGTGTCGCTGGTCGAAGGCGCCGACGGCCTGATCGCCTATCCGAGCGGCAAGGGTTCGGGCGCGATCACCTCGTTCGCGCAGGCCGATGGCTTCCTGAAGATCGAGGCGCTGGCCGATCAGTTGCCGGCCGGCAGCGAGACCGAGGTGACGCTGCTCACGCCGCATGTGCGGGTGCCCGATCTCGTCATCGTTGGCAGCCATTGCACTGGGCTCGATCTCGTCACCACACCGTTGGCGCATGCCGGCCTCGTGGTGCGTTCGATCGCGGTCGGTAGTCTCGGCGGACTCGCCGCCGCCAAGCGTGGCGAATGCGATCTCGCCCCGATCCATCTGTTCGACGACAAGACCGAGACCTACAACACGCCGTATCTGGCCGACGGTCTCGAACTGGTGCCGGGCTGGCGGCGCATGCAGGGCATCGTGTTCCGCAAGGACGACACGCGCTTCGCCGGCCTGAGCGCGGAGGAAGCGGTGCGCGCCGCGCTCGCCGATCCCGCCTGCATCATGGTCAACCGCAACCAGGGCGCCGGCACCCGCATCCTGATCGATCGCCTGCTGGCAGGCAGTCGTCCCGATGGATACTGGAATCAGCCGCGCTCGCACAATGCGGTTGCGGCCGCGGTGGCGCAGCATCGCGCCGACTGGGGCATGACGATTGCGCCGGTCGCGCACGTCTCCGGGCTCGGCTTCATTCCGCTTGCCGAAGAGCATTACGACTTCGCGCTGGTAACCGCGCGCAAGCAACGGCCCGCGGTACAGGCCTTTCTCGAAGCGCTGGCATCGGAGGAGAGACGGGCTGCGTTGGTAGCGGCGGGGTTCAGGCCGGCGTAGTGGCGCGCCTCGCAGACTCACTCATGGCGCATCAACAATCACCATTGTCGTCCCGGCGAAAGCCGGGACCCATACTCCGCGGCGGTCGTTGTTGAAGGGACTCGTCATTCCAGCTCGTTCAGCAATTGCGTTTGGTGGTTATGGGTCCCGGCTTTTGCCGGGACGACACCGAATGTGTTGCGCAGCCGATGGGCCAAACATCCGCAATTCTCCCGACACCAATCGTCCGAGCTCCGAGCAGCTCCGCCCGACTCTGCCTGATCACTCGTGCAGCTTGCGGTCCAGGAAGCCGACATAGGAATTGTCGGGGTCGAGCTTGACGGCGAGGCGAAGCGCGGCGCGGGCGGCGGAGGCGTCGCCGTCAGCGGTGGCCTTGTGCTCATCCAGGATCGCATTGGCGACGGTGCGCGCGGTGTCGAGGCGGGCCTCGTCGATGCGCGTGCCGGCGAGATAGGCTTCCACCGGCTCGCGGAGGCGCTTCAATTCGTCGACGCTGATCGGGCTCAGCGGATACCAGTTGTAGTATTCGAGCCGCGGCCGATCATCGGTCAGGGTCGGCACATCGCCGACAAAGGCCGCGAGCTTTGCATCGGCGGCGATGAATGTCGCCAGAAAATCCTCGGGCTCGCCCAGGCCGTTTGCGGCCAGGTCGTCAGCCACACCGGGTTTCGACATGCGCATCGCGAGCGTGCGCGGATCAATCTGCAAGGGTTCGTCGGAGGCGATGGCGACGCCTTCCATTCTGGACGGCAGCCACAGCGAGACATGCTTGAACTGGCCCATCATGGCCTTGAGGATCATCTTCGGAAGAATGCCGCGGTTGAAATCCAGTGGCACCCATTGCGCGAGCACGGCGCCGGGACGCATCCGCTGCTTCGCCAGCGCATAGAATTCTTCGGTATAGAGGTTGATGACGCCGGCGTCATGCGGCGGCGGCGGCTCGAGGGTGATGACGTCGAAGCTCTCTTTGGTCCCGAGCAGGAAGTGGCGCCCGTCCGCGACGATCTGATGGACCTTCGGGTTCTGATAGAACTGCTTGTTGATCGGCACGAAGTGCGGCGCGACTTCGAAAACCGTTGAAGCCAGATCGACCGCGTCGATGGATTGCAATTCCTGGTGGGTGCTAACCGCGCCCACCGTGGTTCCGGTCCCGATGCAAATCACGACCGCGGTTTCGACCGGGCCCTGGTGCAGCAGGATGGGATAGTGGCCCATCGCGGCCATGTAGCGCCGGCCCTCGGGGCGGTTGTTGGCATAGCTCTTCGAATTCACCACCAGCTGCTGATAGGTGCCCGCCGCCTTCTCGCGATACTCGACCACCGCGAATGTGGCCTGCTTGGTTTCGCGCAATTCGAGGACATCGCCGCCCTCGATCGCCGTCAGCATCCGCTCCAGATAATGCGGGGTGAGCAGCAGCAGCGATGCGGCGATGACGCTGGCGGCGATCGCGCCTTGCCGCCACAGGCTGTGTTGTTTCAGAAGATCTCCCTGCGACAGGGTCGTCGCGACAAACAGCAGCACGTTCAGGACAATCAGCGCGGTGAGCGCGCCCTGGCTGCCCAGATAGGGGATCAGGAGAAACCCCGCCGCCAGCGAGCCCAGCACGCCGCCGATCGTGTTCAAGGCGTAGAGCGTGCCGATCCTGCGGCCGAGTGCGCTCATCTGCATCACGGTCAGTTCGCTGGCCAGCGGAAAACTGATGCCGATTAGCGTGGTCGGCAGCAGCAGGGCAACGGCGCAGGTCAGGAAAAATGGAACGTCACCGCCCAGCAGCTCCTGGGCCTGAACCGGCATGAGGCTCGACACGATCGGAGACAGCGCTACGCCGACGGTGCGCGCCTTGCCGAGGATTGCGACGGTCAGCGTGGCCGTAACCGCGATCAAGAGCTGCGTGACGGCGAAGTATCGCAGCAACTGATCCTTGCGCGGGGCGAGCAGCCGCGCGCAGATCAGAGCGCCGATCACCAGCCCCAACAGGTAGACGCCGAGCATCCCTGAGAATGCGTAGACACTCGAGGTGCTGACATTGGTCAGGAAGCGGAACCAGACCACTTCATAGGCGATCGAGGCAAAACCGGAGCATGCGAAGATTGCGATCAGGATCGACGTCCCGTCATGGGCCGGCGCGGCGGTTGGCACCGGCGCGGTTGCCGTGACCGCAACGATCGGGCTTGCGCTGCGCGCAACCAGCAGGGCCACGGCACCGACGCAGAGATAGAGCGCCGCCGCAACCAGGCTCGATCCCGTGATGCCGCACAGGCCCATCAGGACGAAGCCGACGGTCAGGGTGCCAATGGCGGCGCCCAGGGTGTTGAACCCGTAGAGCAGGCCGATGCGGTTGGCCAAATCGGTTTGCGTCCGGGTCAGGAATTTCACCAGGAACGGTAGGGTCGCGCCCATCAACATCGTCGGCAGCGACAGGATGGCGAGCGACAGCGCGACCATCAGAGGCAACCGGAATGGTGACTCCAGGTCGAGCATCGGCGACAGCCAGCCCACCCATGTCGACCAATGCGACAGCAACGCCGTCACAGCCAAGGAAACGACTGCGAGGGCAAGCTCGAGAACCCCGTAGATCGTCAGCGGGCGGCTGACGGTGTCGGCGATCCGGCCGCCGAGGGCGCTGCCCAGGGAGAGACCGAAGAAGAAGCTCGCCACCGTGACGCTGACCGAGACGGTCGCGCTGCCCAGCACGAATTGCAGTTGCTTGAACCAGAGCACCTGAAGGATCAGGGATGCCGCGCCCGATGCCAAAAAGATCGCGGTGACCAGGACTCGGTTCCTGGCGCCTATGGCGTCTCGCACAGTATCACGATTGAGCACTGGTCGGATCTCCCGTTGACCGGGAGAACAGGTAAGGCAGATGCTGTTAATATTGCCTTATGAGACGGCGGTGGGAGCCGCCGAATAACCCATTTATCTCATTGGGATATCTGGATTTGGGCGGGGTTTGAGCCCGCCGGCACCGGATCATGGCCGATGACGGCGATCCCGCTCAGTGCCGCATCGCGGTTTCGACGAACTGCCGCACCGAACTCGGGACTTCGTCGTATTCGACGAAACGGCGCCGCAGCTCGTCGGCAATATCGGTCGTGACGTCGCGCGACCATCCCTCGCTGGTATTGAAGGCCACGATACGGACCGGATGGCTGTACTGGTCATCCAGCAGGCGGCGGATCAGCGTTTTCCGGTCGGAGCCTTCCTCTTCGGTTTCGCACCAGGCACGGCCAAGCCGGCCAAAATCGTTCAGCACCAGATAGGTGTCGTGGTCGACTTGCTGCGGCACGATCGAAGGCGAGCGAGGCATAGATGGTCCTCCGGTGCGCCACATTATCGTGTTCCGGCCGTTCCGCGCATTGGAAACTTCGAGGTATATCCGCTGGATAGCCGGTTGGCGTCATCCTCCGGCGAGGCTGGCATGACACGGCCTCAAGGCTGATATAAGCAGCGTTGGACGCTAAGTGGCTTCGGAGACACGGATGAAAGTGATTGGCCTCGCGGGATGGAGCGGTGCCGGCAAGACCACCCTGCTGTCGCGGGTGATCCCCCATCTGCTCGGCCGGGGCTTGCGGGTTTCCGTGATCAAGCACGCCCATCACGAATTCGATGTCGACGTGCCCGGCAAGGATTCCTGGGTGCACCGGCAGTCCGGCGCGACCGAGGTGCTGGTGTCCTCGACGCGACGCTGGGCGCTGATGCACGAGCTGCGCGGCGCTCATGAGCCGCGGCTGCCTGAACTGCTCGCCAAGATGGCGCAGGTCGATCTCGTCGTGGTCGAGGGCTTCAAGCGCGAGCCAGTCAACAAGATCGAGGTGTATCGCGCCGCCAATGGCAAGCCACTGCTGTTTCCCGATGACCCGCGCGTGGTCGGGATTGCCAGCGACGTCGCGATCGAGACCGCGCTGCCGGTCGTGCATCTCGACGATATCGAGGACGTCGCCGAATTGATGCTGCGCGCCGCGATCCCGATCGACGATGTGCGCGCGTCGGCGCCCGCCGAAAGCTGAACAGGTGGCGCGTTGACGATGCATGACGGCTTCGCCATGGTCGAACCATGACAACGACCAAGCTCGATCTCACCGGTCTGAAATGCCCGCTGCCCGCGCTGAAGACACGCAAGGCGCTCAGGGGCGTGACGGCGGGAGATTTCCTCGAAGTGCACTGCACCGATCCGCTTTCGGTGATCGATATCCCGGCGCTGATCCAGGAGACCGGCGACAAGGTCGAGATCACCGAACGTAGCGACGTCCGGATCGTTTTCCTGATCGAGAAGATCAATGGAGCGATAGATAATTCAAATGCTGCATCGCCGCGTACAGGCTAGATGCAGCTGAATATCTACCTTTTGCCTATCGACACCTATTTCCCCTTCTGCGCGAATTGATAATCTCCGCCGGGTTGTGCAGGTGGAGCTGTGCCCTGACGTGGGCACGTGGACGGACAAGAGCCGGCCTGCGTCCTGACCGGGCTGCACGGCTAGGCATATCCGTTCGTATTGGGGGTTAACATTTCCGGAATGCGCGTGGTTGGTCCCGGCGCATCGAGGGAATGTGCGGAGCAGCCGGGTTTTCGGTTGCCGCAAGGGCTGAGACGGGATCGAAGACGCAGATGCGCCTGATGTAACGGCGGCTGCAGGGGAGGTTGCAATGACAACGATGAGCAGCGCCGGACGCGTGTCCGCGGAGGGCGCAGGTTTCCTCGACAAGGAACACACGATCGCGACCGCCGGCTTCAACCGCTGGCTGGTGCCGCCGGCGGCGCTGTGCATCCATCTGTGCATCGGCATGGCCTACGGCTTCTCGGTGTTCTGGCTGCCGCTGTCGCGCGCGATCGGGCTGACCGCGCCGAAGGCGTGCCCCGATATCTCGCTGATGCAGGAGTTGTTCACGACGACTTGCGACTGGAAGGTCGCGAGCCTCGGCTGGATGTTCACGCTGTTCTTCGTGGTGCTCGGCGTCGCCGCCGCGGTGTGGGGCGGCTGGCTCGAGAAGGTCGGGCCGCGCAAGGCCGGCTTCGTCGCCGCGCTGTGCTGGTGCGGCGGCCTCGTGCTCGGCGCGATCGGTATCTACTTTCATCAGCTGTGGCTGATGTGGCTCGGCTCCGGCGTGGTCGGCGGCATCGGGCTCGGCCTTGGCTACATCTCGCCGGTGTCGACGCTGGTGAAATGGTTCCCCGACCGTCGCGGCATGGCGACCGGCATGGCGATCATGGGCTTCGGCGGCGGCGCGATGATCGGTGCGCCGCTCGCCGACAAGCTGATGACCTACTTCAAGACCCCGACCTCGGTCGGCGTCTGGGAAACCTTCCTCACCATGGCGGTGATCTATTTCGTGTTCATGATGATCGGTGCCTTCCGCTATCGCCTGCCGCCGGCTGGTTGGCAGCCCGACGGCTGGACGCCGCCGTCCAAGACCAACGCGATGATCTCGACCAAGAACGTGCATCTCGACAACGCGCACAAGACGCCGCAATTCTGGCTGATCTGGTGGGTGCTGTGCTTGAACGTGTCGGCGGGTATCGGCGTGATCGGCATGGCCTCGCCGATGTTGCAGGAAATCTTCGCCGGCAAGCTGATCGGGCTGCCCAACGTTCCCTTCAACGGGCTCGATGCAACGCAGAAGGCGCAGATCGCGGCGATCGCCGCCGGCTTCGCCGGACTGCTGTCGCTGTTCAACATCGGCGGCCGCTTCTTCTGGGCGTCGCTGTCGGACAAGATCGGCCGCAAGAACACCTACTATACGTTCTTCGTGCTCGGCATCGTGCTCTACGCATTGGCGCCGACCTTCGCCGTGATGGGCTCGAAGCTCTTGTTCGTGCTCGGCTTCGGTATCATTCTGTCAATGTATGGTGGCGGCTTCTCCACCGTGCCGGCCTATCTCGCCGACATGTTCGGCACCCAGTTCGTCGGCGCGATCCATGGCCGGCTGCTGACGGCGTGGTCGACCGCGGGCATCATCGGTCCCGTGGTGGTGAACTACATCCGTGAATTCCAGCTCGCCGCCGGCGTGCCGCGCGACCAGCTCTACAACACGACGATGTACATCCTGTGTGCCATGCTGATTGCCGGCTTCATCTGCAACTACATGATCAAGCCGGTTGATCCGAAGTGGCATATGAGCGACGCCGAAGTCGCCAAACTGCAGGAGGCGACGGCGACTGCCGGCGCCGGAGCGACTGGGTCGTTCGGCATCGGCAAGGGCGGTCTCGACGGCAGGGCGGCGCTGTTCTGGCTGTTCGTCGGCATTCCGCTGGCCTGGGGCATCTACATGACCTTGCTGAGTGCGGTCAAAATCCTCTGATCGCGACTATTGTCGCCGCGGGTTGCCGATTCTCCGGTGCCCGCGGCGTTCGCACTATTCAATGAACAGTTATGGAATTGGGGGATTTCAATGTTTCGCACCCGGATTTGCCTTGCCGCTGCGCTGCTCGCCGTAGGTCTTCATGCCGCGTCGGCCCAGACCGCGGCGCCGGCCGCACCTGCGCCGGCTGCCACCACGACAGCCAAGCCGTCGAAGATCAAGCTGACGATGGCGAAATTGAAGGCCATGAAGGAGCAGTGGCGCGCCAACAAGCCCAAGCTCAAGGCCTGCCGCAAAGAGGTGAAGCAGAAGGGACTGACCGGTGACGACCGCTGGTTCTATATCTCGGACTGCATGGCCAAGAACTGAGCGAACCGCTCCGGCGTGAATGCGCTTAGCGTTAAGTTGAGAGCGCACGCTGTGCGGCACCCCTCTCCCTAACCCTCCCCCGCAAGGGGGGAGGGAACCCTTCCGCCGATGGCTCCCTTACATTTCCGCCGCCGAGACCGTCCAAATTAGTTGGTGCTCGTAGCGCGGACCGTTCGGCTATTCAAACATCGTCGGCGCTTCTTGCGCGACGTGAGGTGAGCAAGCTGATCAGGCTCCCTCCCCCCTTGCGGGGGAGGGTTGGGGAGAGGGGTGAGCCCCGAGTGAGATCGATCGATGCGGAGCATACGCCCGCCGCCGCTCACTCCGCCGCCGCAGGCGTCGCCTTGGCGGGCTCCAGCGCGGCGGCGATCGCCTCGTCGACGCGTTCGAGCCAGATGAACTCGAGCTTGGCGCGGGCGCCGGCGGGGATGTCGTCATAGTCGCGCTTGTTGCGCGCGGGCAGCATCACCCGGGTCAGCCCCGCGGCCGCGGCGGCGACTACCTTCTCCTTGATGCCGCCGACCGGCAGCACCAGGCCACGCAGCGAGATTTCACCGGTCATCGCGGTGTCGCTGCGCACGGTGCGGTCGGTCAGGAGCGAGGTGAGGGCGGTGAACATCGCAACGCCTGCGCTCGGGCCGTCCTTCGGCGTAGCGCCGGCGGGAACGTGGACGTGGATGTCGCTCTTCTCGAACACGGCGGGGTCGATGCCGAGCTGCGCGGCACGGCTTTTGACCAGCGTCATCGCGGCCTGCACGCTTTCGCGCATGACGTCGCCGAGCTGTCCGGTGATCATCAGCGCGCCGCGGCCCGGCGTGCGTGAGGCCTCGATGAACAGGATGTCGCCGCCGACCGGGGTCCAGGCGAGGCCGGTGGCGACGCCGGGGATGCTGGTGCGCTGCGCGATCTCGTTCTCGAAGCGCGGCTGGCCGAGCAGCGCCACGATATCCTTTGGCGCGATGGTGACGTGGCTGGTGCTGCCCTCGGCGATCTGCACCGCGACGTTGCGCAGCACCTTGCCGATCTCGCGCTCCAGATTGCGGACGCCGGCCTCGCGGGTATAGCTCTTGATGATCAGCCGCAGCGCGTCCGGATCGATCTCGACCTGCTCGGCCTTGATGCCGTTGGCCTCGAGCTGGCGGCGCACCAGGTAGCGCTTGGCGATCTCGAGCTTCTCGTCCTCGGTGTAGCCGGGGAGGCTGATCAGCTCCATGCGATCCAGCAGCGGGCCCGGCACGCCGTCGAGCATGTTGGCGGTCGCGATGAATACGACGCGCGACAGGTCGAACGGCACGCCGAGATAATTGTCGCGGAAGGTGCCGTTCTGCTCGGGGTCGAGCACCTCGAGCATCGCGGCCGACGGATCGCCCTGGACGCCGCGGCCCATCTTGTCGATCTCGTCCAGCATCATCACGCAATTGCGCGCGCCGGCCTTCTTGATCGCCTGGATGATGTTGCCGGGTAGCGCGCCGATATAGGTGCGGCGGTGGCCGCGGATCTCGGCCTCGTCATGCACGCCACCGAGCGAGACCCGCACGAACGGCCGCGACATCGCGCGCGCGATCGATTGGCCGAGCGAGGTCTTGCCGACACCGGGGGGACCCAAGAAGCAGAGGATCGGCGCCTTGCCGCCGGGCGCGAGCTTGCGCACCGCGAGATATTCGATGATGCGGCTCTTGATCTTCTCCAGGCCGTAATGGTCCTGGTCGAGGATCTTGCGCGCCTCGGCGATGTCGATCGGCTTCTCCTCGGGAATGCTCCAGGGCAGGTCGATCAGCCAGTCGAGATAGCTGCGCACCATGCCGGCTTCGGCCGCGGCCTCCGGCATCCTCTCATAGCGGCGCAATTCCTTCTGCGCCTGGCTCTCGGCCTCCGGCGGCATCTTGGCGTCCGCGATCGCCTTGGTCAGCTCGGCGACCTCTGCGGCCTTGCCGTCGCCTTCGCCGAGCTGGCGCTGGATGGTCGCCATCTGCTCGCGCAGGATCGCCTCGCGCTGCCGCTCGTCGAACACCGCCTTGGTCTTCTGTCCGATCTCCTGGCTCAGCCGCAGCACCTCGATGCGCTCGGCCAGATGCCGCGACACCTTGTCCATCCGCGCCACGAGGTCGATGGTCTCGAGGATGTCCTGCTTCTCCGCCGGCTTGATGTCCATGTAGGAGGTCGCAAGGTCGGCCAGCGTCGCCGGCGACGTCGTGCCCTGCAGCGCGGCGATCAATTCGGGCGGCGTCTGTGGCAGCAATTGCGCGGCCTCCAGCGCCTGGCGCTGCAGATTGAGGAAGCGCGCCTCGATCTCGGGCGAGGTGGTGGTCGGCTCCGGGATCTGCAGCACGCGCGCGGCGAGGAACGGGGTGCCGGGCAGATAGTCGAGCACGCGCATGCGCTGCACGCCCTGGCAGACCAGATGGTGGGTGTCGTCGGCGCCGGTGATGTAGCGCACGATGTTGGCGACGGTGCCCACACGATACAGGCCGTCCGGGCCAGGATCGTTCGTTTCGGGATCGCGTTGCAGCAGGATGCCGATCGGTCGCTGCTCGCGCACCGCCTGCTGGGCGGCGGCAATCGAGGTCGCACGCGCGATCGTGATCGGGATGATGACGTCCGGAAACAGCACGGTGTTGCGGACAGGGACGATGATCATCGCATCGCTGGGGATCGGCGCCGAAGTCGATGCCGGGCTTGAAACGTCTGAAGCGGCCATGGCGAAATCCCCTCAGCTCGATTTTCCGAGCCGCAGGCCGACGCAACCATGCGCGGCAAAGCGGCTGATGGTGTAGCGGCCGGTCGGCAGCGCGATGCGCCGCTCGAAGCGGCCTTGCGGCAGTTCGAGGCGCAGGATGCGGGCGTTGCGGAGCTCGGCGGGCAAAGTGCGACGGCCGCTGATCACAAGCGTGCCGCCGTCGAGCGCGGCCTCGACCTCGTCGGGATCGACCCCAGGCAGCGCGACCAGGATCAGGATCTCCTGCTCGGTCTCGATCACGTCCATTGGCGGTTCCCAGCTCGGCTCGCTGCTGCCCGCGCGCGGGTGGATGTTCAGGAAGCTCTGGTGCAGCCGTTCCGCCCGGGCGAGCGCCTCGATCGCGTCTGTCAGCATCCAGTTGATCGGATCCTTAGGGCCCATGGGCACTCTCCACGTCGCATTGGGAGGCGAGGTTACCGGTCTTGCCGCCGACCGTAAACCGGCCCCTCGCGCCGCCGGTCGAAGGTAGGATTGTCCGAAATCTCGTGGCTTGCGGCATGGCCGCGATGCGCCGCCACGTTCGGCGCCGGATCAGAAGGGCGCGATATTCTGATCGCGGCCTAAAGCCAGCCGGAACGCCTGAACCGCCAGAACAGCCCGCCGCATGCGAGCAGCATCAGGCCCATCACGACGAAATAGCTGTATTCCCATTGCAGCTCCGGGATGTACTTGAAATTCATGCCGTAGATGCCGGCAACCGCGGTCGGCACGGCAACGATCGCAAGCCATGAGGCGAGCTTCTTGGAGATCGCCGTTTCCTGCGCCTGACCGACCAGCAGGCTTGCTTCGAAGGCAAAGGCGAGCACCTCACGCAGTGAGTCGATCCGCTCCTGGATGGTGCGGACGTGGTCGGTGACGTCGCGGAACAGCGGGCGCATGGTGGCGCGCACCATCGGCAGGTCGTCGCGCTCGAGCCGGCGGCAGACCTCCACCAGCGGCCCGACCGCGTTGCGCAGCCGCAGCAGGTCACGCCGCAGCAGGTACAGCCGCTCGATCTGCGCCCGCGTCATCGCGCTCGCCAGCACCTCCGCCTCCATCGCCTCGACCTCGTCCTGGATCGTCTCGAGCACCGGGGAGTAGTTGTCGACGATGAAATCGAGGATGGCATAGAGGATGTAGTCCTCGCCTCGGGCAAGCGCGCGCGGACAGCTCTCGCAGCGCTCGCGGACCGGCGTGTAGGACGTCGAGGCGCCGTGCCGCACCGAGACGATGTAGCCCTCGCCGACGAACAGATGCGTCTCGCCAAACGCGATGCTCTCGCCTTCGAGCTGCGCGGTTCGCGCCACGATGAAAAGCGCATCGCCGTATTGCTCGATCTTCGGCCGCTGATGCGCGTGATCGGCGTCTTCGATCGCGAGGTCGTGCAGCTGGAATTGCCGCTGCAGGCTGCTCAGCAGCGTCATGTCGGGCTCGTGCAGGCCGATCCACACCACGTGATCCGGCTTGGTGCGCCAGCTCGCGGCCTCATCGATCGCGATATTGGCGATGCGCCGTCCCTCGACATAGACGCCTGCCGCGATCACGCCATCGGAGGGGACCGGCCCGGCAGTTGCGGCAGTTGGCGATACGAGGTTCATGGTCGCTACCCTCGGCTATCGAACCCGCTTGACGCGATTGGCTGCCAAAAGGCTAGCACTGAATGCGCGTTGGTCAACACGGGCTGTGGCGTTGCGCTCCGGCCCGGGCCAGCCGGCGCGGCCGATCCCCACGCGCGGTTCACCGTCTTTATGCGGCTCCTATGCCGCACCGCGGCGCGTCCTCTCGAATTCCTACGGCCTACCCAGCATCTTCTGGCGTGATGCGGTGCGTTCGCGCGCCGCCAACAGGAAGGTGGGACATGACCTTGCTCCATGTACACGATGTCCGGCCGCATGGCTCGGCCGGAGCCATCCGTCCCGTACTGAAGCGGACGATTCGCCGGATCGGCGCCGCGTTCAGGACGCTTCACCGCGCCATCGCGGCTGCCAAGATCCACCGGCTGCGCAACGAGCTGCTGCTGCATCGCGGGCATGAGGATTGGGCGCTGATCCATCTCGATGCCGGCATGTACGGCGGCGATGCCGAAAGATATCCGCGGGCACCGGTCGTGCTCGGCGAGAAGTGGGATTACTGAGATGCGCGCGGTGACTTCGATCCGTTCGCTGCTGCGCGGCGCCGCACAAGGCCTGCTCAAATTCCTCGCCTGGATCGGCGAGGAGCCGATCACGCCCTACCGGCCCGAGGTGCACTATATGCGTGGCCCGGGACCTGCGTGGCGAGCCAAGCATCACGGGCATTAGAGCGCCGACCCGTCCGCGTCATTGCGAGGAGCATCGCGACGAAGCAATCCATATCTTCGCTTGCGGCGCCATGGATTGCTTCGCTTCGCTCGCAATGACGCGGGGAGGCCGCGGAGCTTACGAGAGCGTCGACATTGAGCGGCCGTCGCTTCCGCTCCCAAACCAGATCAAGTTGCCTCACTTCGGCGCGTCAGGTGATCGAGCAGGTTCATCGGCAGCGGGAAGACCACGGTGGAAGAGCGCTCGCCGGCGATGTCATGCAGTGCCGCGAAATAACGGAGCTGCATCGCCTGCGGCTCCTGGGCGAGGATCCGTCCGGCCTCGACCAGCTTCTCGGCGGCCTGCTGCTCGCCCATCGCGTTGATCACCTTGGCCCGCCGCAGCCGTTCCGCCTCGGCCTGCTTGGCGATTGCCCGCACCATGGTCTCGTTGATGTCGATATCCTTGATCTCGACCGCGTTGACCTTGATGCCCCAGACATCGGTCTGCTTGTCGAGCGTCTCCTGGATATCGGCGTTGAGCCGGTCGCGCTCCGCCAGCATCTCGTCGAGCTCGTGCTTGCCGAGCACCGAGCGCAGCGTGGTCTGGGCCAGCTGGCTGGTCGCGGCCATGTAGTCGCTGACCTTGATGATGGCGCGCTCGGGATCGACGATGCGGAAGTAGAGCACGGCGTTGACCTTGACCGAGACGTTGTCGCGCGAAATCACATCCTGCGGCGGCACCACCTGCACCACCACCCTGAGATCGACCTTCACCAGCTGCTGCACCACCGGAATCAGGATGATGAGCCCCGGGCCCTTCACCCCGGTGAACCGGCCGAGCGTGAAGATGACGCCGCGCTCGTATTCGCGCAGGACACGCACCGCCTGGGTCAGGAAGATGATGATCAGCAGTGCGATCGCCGCATAGGTGAAATAATCGAGCATCATGCTTTACCTCCTTCGCCGGCGGCAGCCGGCGCACGCCGGACCACCAGCGTCAAATCCACGATGTTGGCGACCTCGACCGTCTCTCCAGCTCTGAACGCCTCAGTGCTGCGCGCCTGCCAGCGCTCGCCATTGGTGAAGACGTGACCTGATGTCCCGGTCCAGTCGAGAACCTCGGCCGATAGTCCGCGCATGGCCTGCGCGCCAAGGCGGATTGGGCCGTTGCGCGCGCGGCGCAGCGCGCCGAGCACGACGAGGATGAGGCCTGCGAACATCGCCGCGACGATGCCGATCACCTGCCAGGACAGCGTGTATCCGGGCGCTTCGATCCGGAACAGCATGGCGGCGCCCAGCACGAAGGCGACGATGCCGCCGAGGCCGATCACGACGGTCGGGTTGAAAGCCTCGATCGCGAGCAGCGCGATCCCGACCAGCATCAAAGCGAAGCCGGCATAGTTGATCGGCAGCATGTTCAGCGCGTAGAGGCCGAGCAGCAGGCAGATCGTGCCGACCACCCCGGGCGCCACGGCACCGGGGGACATGAACTCGAAGATCAGGCCGTAGATGCCGACCATCAGCAGGACGAATGCGATGTTGGGGTCGGTGACGACCGCAAGCGCGCGAGAGAGAAAGGTGGGATCGATGGCCTCGATCACGGCGTCCCTGGTCGCCAGGCGTTGTGTCTTGCCGCCGGCAAGCTCCACCGTCCGGCCATCGACCTGCCTGAGCAGGTCGGCGGAATCGCGCGCGGTGAACTCGATGACATTGGCTTGCAGCGCGGCGTTGGCGGTGAGGGTGGCGGCATCGCGGACCGCCTTCTCGGCCCAGTCGGCATTGCGGCCGCGCAGTTCGGCGAGGCTGCGGATGAAGGCGACGGCATCGTTCGTCACCTTCGCCGTCATGGCATCTTTTGTCTCCGACGCGCTGCCGCCGTTCTTCTCCTTGCCGCCCTTGTCCGGGCTGCTGCCTGGCAGACCCGGCATCGGGCCGCCGATCTGTACCGGCGTCGCGGCGCCGATATTGGTGCCGGGCGCCATGGCCGCGAGATGGGTCGCATAGAGGATGTAGGTCCCGGCGCTGGCTGCATGGGCGCCCGACGGCGCAACGTAGCCGACGACGGGAACGGGCGAGGCCAGCACGTCGGTGATGATCTCGCGCATGCTGGTGCTGAGGCCGCCCGGCGTATTCATCCGCAGAATGACGACTTCGGCGCGCCGCTCGGCGGCCTTGGCCAAAGCATCCTTGACGTAGCTGGCCGATGCCGGCCCGATCGCGCCATCGATGGAAATGGTCAGGGCAAGGCGGTTGTTGTCCGCGGCCGTGCCGGGACCGATGGAGAAAACCAGGGCGACCAGGACGGTCGCCATAACGAGAGCCGCCTTGAGGGTCTGCACGGCAAGCACTCCCTTGCCGTGGATATGGGGCGCCGTCCGGGAACCTCAATATGGCGAGGTGTCACGGACCCGTGCGCTGATCCCATTGTGCATTGCGATGGCGGGTGCGGCCTCGATCTCACTGAGCCGCTGCAAGATATTCGTCGGCAAGCTCAGCCATCGCCTGCGCGACCTCGGCCTTCGCCGGTCCGCCGAGTTGCACGATCGGCAACCGGGTCGCCGGCTGCATGAAGCCCAGCAATGCCAGCGCGAACTTCAGGGCAGCGGGATGCTCGCGCTCCAGCAGGGCTGCAAGCGGCATCAGCCGCCGATGCAGCTCGCGCGCCTGATGCAGTCGTCCGGCGCGAAGATGCCGGGCGACGGCCACGCACAGATCGGGCGCGACATTGGTCACCGAAGAGATGCAGCCGTCGCCGCCGGCGGCGAGATAAGTGAGCGACGTCGCGTCGTCGCCAGTCAGCATCCGAAAGTCTGCCGGCAGGCGCGAGCGCAGGCGCACGAGCCGGGCGATGTCACCGCTGCCGTCGCATAATCCAACGAACCCTGGCACTGCTGCGAGCTCAAGCAGGGTCTCATCCGCAAGTCCCTTGACCGTCCGTGACGGAATGTCGTGCAGGATCACGGGCAACGTGGTGGCCGGGGCGACGGCGCGGAAATGCGCCGCCATGCCCTGCGGCATCGGCTTGTTGTAATAGGGCACGACCGACATGATGGCGTCGGCGCCGGCCGCCTCGGCCGCCTGCGTGAACGTGACGGCACGATCCGTCGCGTTCGACCCGGCGCCGGCGATGATGCGGACCCGCCTACGCGCGACGCGGGCGGCGATGCGGACCAGCTGCGCGCGTTCCGCGGGCTCCAGCGTTGAGCTTTCGCCCGCGGTCTCGCCGACCACCAGCGCCGTGGCGCCGGCTGCGATTTGGCGCTCGCACAGCCGGCCGAATGCCTCGGTGTCGATCTCGTCGCGGTGGGTAAAGGGGGTCGGAAGATCGGCGATGAAGCCCGACAGCCATTCGGCCGTGTCAGCTTGCGCAGTCATGGGAGTGGCTCAGGCCACGCGGCTTGCGGGGAGGTTCGCGATCTCGCCGCGCATGTCGAGCTCGAGCTCACGCGACAGTTCAACGATCATTTCGGGGTGCTGGCCGTTCTCGAACAGCGCGTATTTGACGGCCTGGGCGCGGTTGACGAACAGGCCGCCATAGAGGCCGTTCTGCTGCTGCGCGACCCATTGGCCGCCGCGGTTGCGGCCGATGAAGACAATGGTGGACGTTGCGCTACACGAGGGAGGTTCGACGAGTTTCACTGACGTAGTCCTTGAGGTGGAAGTCACGCGATCAATGTCTGTCGTGGGCGATATAAAATCGAGCGCGACGAGCGGCCGACTTCATAGGAGCGGCATAGGATTTTCGGGGATGGTTCAGAGACCCTGGAGGATACCGGTGCCGAGTGCGCACAGCGCGACATAGGCGGTCATTTCGTCCCAGTGATTGAGGTCGGCGGCAAACGGCATCTCGCGCTTGACGAGGCCTGCGAGCGCGCAGATCAGCGCCGACATCCACAGCAGCGTGACCAGGCCCTTGCCGAAGCCCGCACCGGCGAACACGGCAAAGCCGATCATGATGGCGAGCCGGAAGCCGAACCGGACCATGACCTGGACCGATTGCAGCTGCCGCGGCAATTGTTTGGTGTTCACGCTGCGCCGCCGTCAGCCGAGATTGTCGACGAACAGCGGCTCGTACAGCGCGCGGGTGTCGCGACGGACAGTCGGCACGCTGGTGCGATTCTCGGGCGCCGAGATCCGCTGCGCCTCGACGAACGCGCTGAGGATTGCGATCGCGAGATCGGCATGGTGGGTCTCGATCGACTGGTCGAGCCAGTCGGGCAGCTCGCGTTCGCGCGACAATGCGCAGTGCCACTCGCCTTCGTCATAGACCAGGCGGCGAACCTGCCATTGCGGCAGCTCGAGATCGAGCAGCGCGATCGCGGCATCGGTCCATGCGCCGGACTGGATCAGGCGCTCGACGCGCGAGGTCTTGGCGCTCTGGCCGGCCGAAGGAAAGCGCCGGCAGGTCTGGCTGATGATGTCGGCCATGAACTCGGCGGTGACCGTGTAAGCGTCGCGCAGCCGTTCGCCGAGGTCGGTCGAGCTGGATTCGGATAGCACGGACATGGCGTCATCTCGTCGTGGGTGCGGCTCAAAGCATTGACCGCAGGCCCAAAATGGCCGGAGTGCCATTTGAAAACGAGATGAGGCGAGGGGCGGAGATATAGGGATTCCATAAAGACGGAACCTCCGCTGTCGTCCTGGCGAACGCCAGGACCCATAACCACCGATTTCAGTTGTCGTGTCGCGCTGGGGCCCCAGCCATCGCAAAATGCGGCCCTATGGTTATGGGTCCCGGCTTTCGCCGGGACGACAGCGGAGCGCAGTTCGGCACTTATACAATTCCTATAACGTCCTTATGCGTCACATCTCGAAAACCTATGCCCCGGATGGCACCTCACGGCGATCCGGCGCGGAGCGCTTATACGGTCGCCCGCGCCACTCGGACGCATAGGAGTCTCTCATGATGGACATTCTCATGGCGGCGCTCGCGATCGGCTTCTTCGCGGCCGGCATCGGCTACGCCTACGCCTGCGAACGGCTGTAGCGGAGGCGGCGATGATCTTCGATTACTCGCTCGCCGGCCTCGTCTCGCTCGGCCTCCTGTTCTACCTCACCTACGCATTGCTGCGGCCCGAACGCTTCTAGGCGGCCCGCGATGCTCACGCTGTGCCAGATTTTGTTAGCCGACGCGGTGTTGACCGGGCTGTTGCTCGGTCTGTTTGCGTCGCTGCTGCGCTTCGCTCCCATTCGAAAGGTTTGACGCGATGACCGTCATCGGCTGGATTCAAATTATTCTGTTCTGCACGATCGTGATCGGGCTGGTCAAACCGCTCGGCTGGTACATGACCCGCGTGTTCAACGGTGAGCGCACCTTCCTCTCGCCCGTGCTGCGCCCCCTCGAGCGCGGTATCTACTGGGTCGGCGGCGTCGACGAGCGGCGCGAACAGCACTGGCTGACCTATACAGTCGCCATGCTGCTGTTCCATGTCGGCGGCTTCGCCCTCATCTACGGTTTGATGCGGCTGCAGGCGGTGCTGCCGTTCAACCCGGCCGGACAGTCGGCGGTATCAGAGGATCTCTCCTTCAACACCGCGATCTCCTTCATCACCAACACCAACTGGCAGAACTACGGCGGCGAGAGCACGCTGTCCTACCTGGTCCAGATGCTGGGCCTGACTCACCAGAACTTCCTATCGGCGGCGACCGGCATCGCACTGGCGATGGCGCTGATCCGCGGCTTCACCCGTTCGTCGATGCGCACAGTCGGCAATTTCTGGGTCGACGTCACGCGCTGCGCGCTCTATGTGCTGCTGCCGATCTGCATCGTCTACACGCTGTTCCTGGTCTGGCAGGGCATGCCGCAGACGCTCGGCGCCTATGTCAACGCCACCACGCTGGAGGGCGGCAAGCAGACCATCGCGCTGGGACCGGTCGCTTCGCAGGTTGCGATCAAGATGCTCGGCACCAATGGCGGCGGCTTCTTCAATGCCAATGCCGCGCACCCGTTCGAGAACCCGACCGCGCTGTCGAACCTGGTGCAGATGATCTCGATCTTCGCGTTGGGCGCTGCAATGACCAACGTGTTCGGCCGCATGGTCGGCAACGAGCGCCAGGGCTGGGCGATCTTCGCCGTGATGGGCATCCTGTTCGTCGCCGGCGTCGCCGTCACCTATTGGGCGGAAGCCAGCGGCACCTCTCTCCTGCAGGCCTACGGCCTGACCGGCGGCAACATGGAGGGCAAGGAGGTGCGCTTCGGCATCGTCGCGTCCTCGCTGTTCGCCGTCGTCACGACCGCGGCCTCCTGCGGCGCGGTCAATGCGATGCATGACAGCTTCACCGCGCTCGGCGGTATGATCCCGCTGATCAACATGCAGCTCGGCGAAGTCATCATCGGCGGCGTCGGCGCCGGCTTGTACGGCATGCTGCTGTTCGTCGTGCTGGCGATCTTCGTCGCCGGCCTGATGGTCGGTCGCACCCCGGAATATGTCGGCAAGAAGATCGAGGCGCGCGAGGTCAAGATGGCGATGCTCGCGATCCTGGTGCTGCCGCTGATGTATCTCGGCTGGACCGCGGTCGGCGTGGTGCTGCCGTCGGCGGTGGCCTCGATGGCCAATGCCGGTCCGCACGGTTTCACTGAGGTGCTCTATGCCTATACTTCCGGAACCGGCAATAACGGTTCGGCGTTCGCGGGCCTCACCGGCAACACGCTGTTCTACAATCTGACGCTCGCGATGGCGATGTTCGTCGGCCGCTTCTTCATGATCGTGCCGGCGATGGCCATTGCAGGTTCGCTGGTCGAGAAGAAGTCGATCCCGGCCTCGGCGGGCACCTTCCCGACCACCGGCGGCCTGTTCGTCGGCCTCGTCATCGGCGTGATCCTGATCATCGGCGGTCTGACGTTCTTCCCGGCGCTGGCGCTCGGGCCGATCGTCGAGCACCTCGCCATGAACGCCAACACCTTGTTCTGATCTGATTTGTCCGGAGTGACATCCATGGAAACCACAAGACTGCAGAAGCAGGTGACGGCGTCGACCATGCTCGACCCGAAGATCCTGGTGCCGGCGATCAAATCGGCCTTCGTCAAGCTCGATCCCCGTCTGATGGCCAAGAACCCCGTGATGTTCGTGGTCGAGGTCGTGGCAGCGCTGACCACCGTGATCTTCGTGCGCGACCTCGTCACCGGCAACGCCAATCTCGGCTTCACCTTCCAGATCATCCTCTGGCTCTGGTTCACGGTGCTGTTCGCCAATTTTGCCGAAGCGGTCGCCGAAGGCCGCGGCAAGGCGCAGGCGGAATCGCTGAAGAAGACCCGCACCGAGAGCCAGGCCAAGCTGCTCACCGGCACCGACCGGACCTACCGCATGGTGCCCGGCACCTCGCTGAAGGTCGGCGACATCGTGCTGGTCGAGGCCGGCGACAACATTCCCTCCGACGGCGAGGTGATCGAAGGCGTCGCCTCGGTCAACGAAGCCGCCATCACCGGTGAATCCGCGCCCGTGATCCGCGAGTCCGGCGGTGACCGTTCGGCGGTCACCGGCGGCACCCAGGTGCTGTCGGACTGGATCCGCGTCCGCATCACCGCGGCGCAGGGCTCGACCTTCATCGACCGCATGATCAAGCTGGTGGAGGGCGCGGAGCGGCAGAAGACGCCGAACGAGATCGCGCTCAATATCCTGCTCGCCGGCCTCACCATCATCTTCGTGTTCGCCACGGTGACGATCCCGAGCTATGCCGCCTATGCCGGCGGCTCGATCTCGGTCGTGGTGCTGGTGGCGCTGTTCGTCACGCTGATCCCGACAACGATCGGTGCGCTGCTGTCGGCAATCGGCATTGCCGGCATGGACCGCCTGGTCCGCTTCAACGTGCTGGCGATGTCCGGCCGTGCGGTGGAGGCCGCCGGCGATGTCGATACGCTCTTGCTGGACAAGACCGGCACCATCACGCTCGGCAACCGCCAGGCGACCACGTTCCGTCCGATCCGTGGCATCTCCGAGCAGGATCTCGCCGACGCGGCACAGCTTGCTTCGCTGGCTGACGAGACACCGGAGGGCCGCTCGATCGTGGTGCTCGCCAAGGAGAAGTACGGCATCCGCGGCCGCGGCATGCATGAGCTGGCCGCGACCTTCGTGCCGTTCACGGCGCAGACCCGGATGAGCGGTATCGACGCCGGCGCAATGTCGGTCCGCAAGGGCGCGGTGGATGCGATCCTTGCTTATGTCGAGGGCGGCACACCCCGCACCGTCGCCTCCGGCAACACCGTCCGTGCGGTCGCGGCGAATATGAGCCCCGAGGCGCGCGAGATCCAGGCGATTGCCGACGAGATCGCCAAGGCCGGCGGCACGCCGCTGGCGGTCGCCAAGGACGGCAAGCTGCTCGGCGTCGTGCACCTGAAGGACATCGTCAAGGGCGGCATCCGCGAGCGCTTCGCCGAATTGCGCCGCATGGGCATCCGCACCGTGATGATCACCGGCGACAACCCGATGACCGCGGCGGCGATTGCGGCCGAGGCCGGTGTCGACGACTTCCTGGCGCAGGCAACCCCTGAGGACAAGCTCAAGCTGATTCGCGACGAGCAGTCCAAGGGCAAGCTGGTCGCGATGTGCGGCGACGGTACCAATGACGCGCCGGCGCTGGCGCAGGCCGATGTCGGCGTCGCCATGAACACCGGCACGCAGGCGGCGCGCGAGGCCGGCAACATGGTCGACCTCGACTCCAACCCGACCAAGCTGATCGAGGTGGTCGAGATTGGCAAGCAGCTGTTGATGACCCGCGGCGCGCTGACCACGTTCTCGATCGCCAACGACGTCGCGAAATATTTCGCGATCATCCCGGCGATGTTCCTCGCGTTCTATCCGCAGCTTCAGGTGCTGAACGTGATGCATCTGGCGAGCCCGCAGAGCGCGATCCTGTCGGCGATCATCTTCAACGCGCTGATCATCATCGCGCTGATCCCGCTGGCGCTGAAGGGCGTCAAGTATCGCGCGGTCGGTGCCGGCGCGCTGCTCAGCCGCAACCTGATGATCTACGGTCTCGGCGGCATCATCATCCCGTTCATCGGCATCAAGGCGATCGACCTCATCGTCGCCGCTTTGGGCCTGGCTTAAGGAGCCGCAACCATGTTGAGAGAAATCCGTCCCGCCATCCTGGTGCTGGTGTTGCTGACCGCGATCACCGGTCTTGCCTATCCGCTCGCCATGACGGCGATCGCCGGCGTCATCTTTCCGAAGCAGGCGCAAGGCAGCCTGATCGAGCGAAACGGCAAGGTGATCGGCTCGGCCCTGATCGGGCAGGAGTTCAAGGATGAAAAATACTTCCACGGCCGGCCGTCGGCGACGGTCGCACCCGATCCGAACGACTCGTCCAAGACCGTGCCGGCGCCGTACAACGCGGCCAATTCCGGCGGCTCCAATCTCGGCCCGACCAGCAAGGCGCTGAACGACCGGGTCAAGGAGGACGTCGAGAAGCTGAAGGCGGAGAACCCGACCGCCACCGTGCCGGTCGATCTCGTCACCACCTCGGCCAGCGGGCTCGATCCCGACATCTCGCCGGATGCGGCGCTGTTCCAGCTGCCGCGGGTCGCCAAGGCGCGCAGCATGTCGGAGGATGCGGTGCGCGAGTTGGTGACGCAGAACACCCAAGGCCGCCTCGCCGGCGTGATCGGTGAGCCCCGCGTTAACGTTCTTGCGCTCAACCTGGCGCTCGACGCGGCAAACGCGAAATAGGGGAGTAGGCCCGCTCTCGCAGGATGACTATATTGCGGCATGGCCAATCAGCGTGACCCCGAAAAGAGACCCTCGCCGGATGCGCTGCTGGAGGCGGCGCGCCGCGAGACCGATCGATCGGGGCGGCTGAAGATCTTCATCGGCGCCGCACCCGGCGTCGGCAAGACCTACGAGATGCTCTCGAGCGCCCACGCCCGCCTCAAGGCGGGCGTCGACGTCGTGGTCGGTGTCGTCGAAACCCACGGGCGGGTCGAGACCGAGGCGCTGCTGAAAGGCCTCGAGGTGATCCCGCGCAAGCGGCTGGCCTATCGCGACCAGACGCTGGAGGAGATGGATCTCGACGCCGTGATCGCGCGCCGGCCGCAGCTCGCCCTCGTCGACGAGCTCGCCCATACCAACGCGCCGGGCAGCCGCCACCCGAAGCGCTATCTCGACGTCGAAGAGCTGCTGTCGCACGGCATCGATGTCTACACCGCGATCAACATCCAGCACATCGAGAGCCTCAACGACGTCGTCGCGCAGATCACCCATGTGCGGGTGCGCGAGACGGTACCGGATTCGGTGGTCGATCGCGCCGATGCCATCGAGCTGATCGACCTCACGCCCGACGACCTGATCCAGCGGCTGAAGGAGGGCAAGGTCTATGTGCCCAAGCAGGCCGAGCGCGCGCTGGAGCATTACTTCTCGCCCGGCAACCTGACCGCGCTGCGCGAGCTCGCGCTGCGCCGCACCGCCGAGCGGGTTGACGAGCAGCTGCTCAACCACATGCAGGCCAATGCGATCCAGGGCCCCTGGGCCGCCGGCGAGCGCATCCTGGTCTGCCTCAGCGAGGACCCGCGCGCGGCCGGCCTGGTGCGCTACACCAAGCGTCTCGCCGACCGGCTGCATGCGCAATGGACCGCGGTCAGCATCGAGACGCGGCGCAGCCTGCAACTGAGCGACGAGCAGCGCGACCGGTTGGCCGACACCATGCGGCTTGCGGAATCGCTCGGCGGCGAGGCGCTGACGCTGCCCGGTGTCGGCCGCCGCATCGCCGACGACGTCATCAGTTTCGCGCAAGCCAACAACGTCACCCAGATCATCATCGGCAAATCGACCCGCTCGCGGTGGTTCGAGCTGACCCACGGCTCTGTCGTGCACGATCTGGTGCGCCGCGCCGGCAATATCAGCGTCAACGTGATCGCCGGTGACGAGCAGCCGGTCGGCAAGGCGGCGGTGCAGACCGCGCAGCGGCAGGACCCGTTCAATCCGCGGCCCTATCTGATGTCGCTGCTGCTGACGGCGATCGGGCTCGGCGCGGCCAAGCTGATCCAGCCGTTCTTCGGCATCGAGAATGTCGACCTCGTGTTCATCACCGCCGTGGTTGGTGCTGCGGCACGCTACGGCCTGTGGCCGTCGCTGCTGGCGAGCGTCGCGGCGTCGTTGTGCTACAATTTCTTCTTCCTGCCGCCGGTCTACACCTTCACGATCACCGACCCGACTAACGTCGCGGCGTTCTTCTTCTTCATGCTGATCGCGCTTTTGGTCTCCAACGTCGCGGCACGGGTGCGGACCCAGGCCGACACCGCGATCGGCCGCGTCCGCACCACCGAGTCGCTGTACGCCTTCAGCCGCAAGCTCGCCGGCACCGCGACGCTTGACGACGTGCTGTGGGCGACTGCCTACCAGATCGCGCTGATGCTGAAGGTGCGCGTCGTGCTGCTGCTGCCGGAGGCCGGCATGCTGACCGTCAAGAGCGGCTATCCGCCGGAGGACCAGCTCGACCAGGCCGATCTCGCCGCCGCCAATTGGGCCTGGGGCAACGACCGCCCGGCCGGCCGCGGCTCGGACACACTGCCCGGCGGCAAGCGGCTGTTCCTGCCGATGCGCACCGGCCGCGGCCCGATCGGCGTGATCGGCATCGACGACGACCGTACCGGGCCACTGTTGACGCCGGACCAGCGCCGGCTGCTCGACGCGCTGGTCGACCAGGGCGCGCTCGCAATCGAGCGCGTGCTGCTGGTCGAGGACATGGACCGCGTCAAGCGCACCGTGGAATCCGACCGGCTGCGCGGCGCGCTGCTGACCTCGATCTCGCATGACCTCAAGACGCCGCTGGCCTCGGTGCTCGGCTCGGCCTCGGCGCTGCGCGATCTCGGCGCGAACCTGAGTGACGCCCAGAAGCACGATCTGCTCGCCACAGTGATCGACGAGTCGGAGCGGCTCAATCGCTTCATCGCCAATCTGCTCGACATGACCAAGCTGGAGTCAGGCGCGATCGTACCCAACACCGCGCGGCATGATGTCGGTGAGATCGTCGGCAGCGCGCTGCGCCGTGCCGCCAAGATCCTGGTGCATCACCGTGTGTCGCTGGAGCTCGCCGCCGACCTGCCGATGCTGGAGCTCGACGCCGTGCTGTTCGAGCAGGTGCTGTTCAATCTGCTGGACAACGCCGCCAAATACGCCCCGTCGGACACCACGATCTCGATCCGCGGCGCGCGCGACCGTGGCGCGGTGACGCTGCAGATCCTCGACGAGGGCAACGGCATCCCGGCCGCCGAGCTCGAAAGCGTGTTCGATAAGTTCTATCGCGCCGAGAAGGGCGACCATGTCCGCCCCGGCACAGGTCTTGGGCTGGCGATCTCGCGTGGCTTCGTCGAGGCGATGCGCGGCACGATCGCGGCAGCCAACCGTTTAGACCGGACCGGCGCCGTCATCACCATCCGCCTGCCGATCCCGGCCGACACCAACGCGCTGGACACTGCTGCATGAATGCGACGCCCATCAAGGTCCTGGTCATTGACGATGAGCCGCCGATCCGCAAGCTGCTGCGGATGGGGCTGAGCACGCAGGGCTACGACATCCTCGAAGCCTCCAACGGCAAGATCGCGCTGGAGATGCTGGCCGAGGGGCCGGCGCTGATCATCCTCGACCTCGGGCTGCCCGACATCCAGGGCCACGACCTGCTGCGCATGATCCGCGGTCGCAACGAGAGCGTGCCGGTCGTGGTGCTGTCGAGCCGCGGCGATGAGGCCGGCAAGGTGCAGGCGCTCGATCTCGGGGCGGACGACTATTTGACCAAACCGTTCGGCATGGACGAATTGCTGGCGCGGCTGCGCGCGGCGCTGCGCCACCAGTTGCAGGTGCAGGGCGAGCGGCCGGTGTTCCGCTCCGGCGATCTCTCGGTCGACCTGGTGCGCCGGATCGTCAAGGTCGGCGACAAGGAGATCAAGCTGTCGCCGAAGGAATACGACCTGCTGCGCGTGCTGGTGCAGCATGCCGGCAAGGTGCTGACCCATCGCTTCCTGCTGAAGGAATTGTGGGACGAGTTGACCGACGCGCAATATCTGCGGGTTTATGTGCGCCAGCTTCGCCAGAAGATCGAGGCCGACCCCGAGCGCCCGCAATTCGTGCTGACCGAGACCGGCATCGGCTATCGGCTGCGCGCGGCGGACTGAGCTTCGGAACCTTCGCTCTCATCGAGGCTTGTTCTTCCCTACCGGGAGAGAAGCCATGGCACGAAAATACTCGCGAAAGGCATCTGGCGATGTCGAGCGTGTGATGAAGAAGCGCAAGGCCGGGACGTTGCGCAGCGGCCGCTCCAAGAAGAAGGCGAAGAGCCGCAAGCAGGCGATCGCGATCGGCCTGTCGGAGGCACGCGCCAAGGGCCGCAAGGTGCCGAAGAAGGCGTCCAAGAAAACGGCGAAGAAGGCAGCGAAGAAGCGCAAGGCCGCGAAGAAGCGGTAGGCCGAACTCCCTTCGATCGTCATGGCCGGGCTTGACCCGGCCATCCACGTCTTTCTGGCCAAGCAGATGGATGCCCGGGTCAAGCCCGGGCATGACGAGTGCAAATCAATTCACCCCGCCTTGCGAGACCGCGCGCTCGACCGGTGCGTCTTCTTCGCCGTACGGTGGTGCGCGGTCGGACGCCGACCGGTGGCGTGCGACCGCCGTGCGCCGCGTTTCCCACTCTTCAGGCTCTGCTGCAACGCGTCCATCAGGTTGACCACATTGCTCGGCTTCTTCTCGCGTTCCGCGGCCTTGATCGGCTTGCCGGCGGCTTTGCGGCGGACGAGCGCCTTCAGCGCGGTCTCGTACTCGTCCTTGAATTTCGATGGATCGAAATGCGCCGCCTTGCTGTCGAGGATGTGGCTCGCAAGCTCGATCATGTCCTTGGTCACCTTCGGGCTCTTGATGTCGTCGAAATAGTCGTCGGCATCGCGGACCTCGTAGGGGTAGCGCAGGGTGGTGCCGAGCATGCCCTTGTCGAGCGGTTCGATCGCGATAACGTGCTCGCGGTTGGTCAGCACGATCCGCGCCAGTGCGACCCGGTCCTGGTCCTTCATGGCGTCGCGGATCACCGCGAATGCGTCGACGCCGGCCTTGCCGTCGGGCCTGATGTAATAGGGGTGGTCGAGATAACGCTTGTCGATCTCGCCCTCGGGCACGAAACTGTCGATGTCGATGGTGTGGTTGCTCTCGATCTGGACCGCCTCGAGCTCGTCCTTCTCGATCTCGACATATTTGCCCTTGCTCACCTCGTAGCCGCGGCCCTTCTGGTCGCCCTCGACCACGTCGCCGGTTTCGGTATCGACCATCTGCTGCTTCAGCCGGTTGCCAGTCTCCCGGTTGATCATGTGGAAGCGGGTCTTCTCGACCGTGGTCGAGGCCGGGTAAAGCGCCACGGGGCACGACACCAGCGAGAGTTTGAGCGTGCCTTTCCAGTAGGCGCGGGGAGCGGCCATGATCGTCTCCAAACAGCTTGAGTTTGGAACTTGAACGGATACCGTAGGTTTTGGTTCCTGATGGCCGCGCCGAGGCGGCGGTCGCCGTTTGTGCCGAGGCCTGCACGTGTCGCTGAGAAATCTCACCACCTATCGCAAGAAGCGCGACTTCGAGAAGACCAATGAGCCGTCAGGCGAGGTCAAGGTCGCGCCAGCCAAGCAGCGGCGCTTCGTGATCCAGAAGCATGACGCGACGCGGCTGCACTATGATTTCAGGCTCGAATTCGACGGCGTCTTCAAGTCCTGGGCGGTGACGCGCGGGCCTTCGCTCGATCCGCATGACAAGCGGCTGGCGGTCGAGGTCGAGGATCATCCGCTCGACTATGGCGACTTCGAAGGCACCATTCCGGACGGCCAGTATGGCGGCGGCACGGTGCAGCTGTGGGATCGCGGTACCTGGGAATCGGACGATCCCGAGCGCGGCTTCAAGAAGGGCGACCTCAAGTTCACGCTGAATGGCGACAAGCTGCATGGCAGCTGGGTGCTGGTGCGGATGAAGAACGATCGCACCGGCGGCAAGCGCACCAACTGGCTGCTGATCAAGCACCGCGACGAATATGCCGTGGAGGGCAACGGCGAAGCGATCCTCGATGAGGATCGCTCGGTCGCCTCCGGCCGCTCGATGGCCGAGATCGCGGCCGGCAAGGGGCGGGCTCCGAAGCCGTTCATGCTGGCCAAAGGCAACGGCAAGGCCAAGGCGGATGCGGTCTGGCAGTCCAATCACGGCATGGCGGCGGATGCGCGTGCCAGGACCAAGGCTCAGGCGCCGAAAGCGAAGTTGAAGGAGCGAAAGGCGACGTCGAGGCAGGTGTCGGAGATGCCCGATTTCGTCACGCCGCAACTCTGTGCCGCGGTCGAGAGCCCGCCGAACGGCACGGGCTGGTGCCACGAGATCAAGTTCGACGGCTATCGCGTCCAGCTCCGCGTCGAAGACCGCGAGGCGGTGTTGAAGACCCGCAAGGGGCTCGACTGGTCCGAGAAGTTCGGCGCGATCGTGAAGGAGGCCGGCAAGTTGCCGGATGCCTTGATCGATGGCGAGATCGTCGCGCTCGACAAGAATGGCTTGCCGCATTTTTCGACGCTGCAGGCGGCGCTCTCGGACGGCAAGACCGACGGGCTGATCTTCTATACGTTCGACCTGTTGTTTGCAGGCCACGAGGATTTGCGCCCGCTGCCGCTCAGCGAGCGCAAGGCGCGGCTGAAGGCGTTGCTCGCTGCACGCAAAGGCAGGAACCTCCTGATCCGCTATGTCGAGCATTTCGAGGAGCGCGGCGAGGCCGTGCTGGAGTCCGCGCGCAAGCTCGGGCTGGAGGGCATCGTCTCCAAGCGGCTCGACGGCGCCTATCGCTCCGGCCGGTCCGACGACTGGACCAAGGCGAAGATCCGCGCCGGCCATGAGGTGGTGATCGGCGGCTGGAAGACTACCAACGGCAAATTCCGCTCGCTGATGGCCGGCGTCTATCGCAGAGATCATCTGGCCTTTGTCGGCATCGTTGGCACCGGCTTCGGCCAGGACACGGTTCGCCGTATCATGCCGGCGCTGAAGGCCGCGGCATCCGACACCAGCCCGTTCGGCGGCAAGGACGCGCCGAAGAAGACCCGCGACGTGCACTGGCTGAAGCCCGAACTCGTCGCCGAGATCGAGTTCGCCGGCTGGACCGACGCCGGCAATATCCGCCAGGCGGCGTTCAAGGGCCTGCGCCAGGACAAGCCGGCGCATGAGGTCGAGGCCGAGCGGCCGGTCGTAACCAAAGTGGTGAAGCCGATGGCCAAGGGCGTGGCGAAGAAGGGGACCGCCGAGGTGATGGGTGTCATCATCTCGCATCCCGCCAAGGCGCTGTGGCCGGACGCCGGCGATGGCGAGCCGGTGACCAAGCTCGACCTCGCGAATTATTTCGAGGCGGTCGGCGCCTGGATGATCTCCTACCTCAAGGGCCGGCCCTGCTCGATCGTGCGCGCGCCTGATGGCATCAAGGGCGAGACGTTCTTCCAGCGTCACGCGATGGCCGGCACGTCGAAGCTGCTGAAGCTCGCCAAGGTCTCCGGCGACCGCAAACCTTATCTGCAGATCGACCAGGTCGAGGGGCTGGCTGCGGTCGCGCAGCTCGGTGGGCTCGAGCTGCATCCCTGGAATTGCGCGCCGGATGCCTATGACACGCCGGGCCGGCTGGTGTTCGATCTCGATCCCGCGCCCGATGTCGCTTTCGTCGACGTGATCGATGCCGCCAAGGACATGCGCCGGCGGCTCACCGCGGTTGGGCTCGAGAGCTTTTGCAAGACCACCGGCGGCAAGGGCCTTCACGTCGTGGCGCCGCTATCGTCAGGCGCAAAGGACAAGGTGACCTGGAAGGAGGCCAAGGCGTTTGCGCAAGGCATCTGTCAGTGGATGGCGCAGGAAGACCCCGAGCGTTATCTGATCAACATGTCGAAGGCCAAGCGCACCGGAAAGATCTTTCTCGATTATCTGCGCAACGACCGGCTCTCGACCGCGGTCGCGGTGCTGTCGCCGCGGGCGCGTCCGGGCGCGACGGTCTCGATGCCGCTGACCTGGACGCAGGTGCGCGGTGATCTCGATCCGAAGAAATACACGGTGCGCTCGGTGCCGGCGCTGCTCGCCAAGACCAAGGCCTGGGACGGCTATGAGGATGCGGCCTCGTCGATCAAGGCGGCGATGAAGAAGCTCGCGGCACAATAGCCGCTATTGGGCGGGCTCATGTCGTTAGCTCAGCTCGTCATACCCCGCGGCTCATCGATTCAATCGCTGACGTCTCTGGAATACTGGATCACCCGCTTTCGCGGGTGATGACAGTTGTCGATACGGATAGTGCACAACACCCGGTCGCTACAACCGACCGAGCAGCAGCAGGATCAGCAGGATCACGATCACGAGGCCCAGACCGCCGCCGCCGTAGTAGCCGGTGCCGTAGAACGGTCCGCCGCCGATGCCGCTGAAGCCGCCAAGCAGCGCAATGACCAGAATAATAAGGATGATCGTTCCAAGTGACATCTCAACTCTCCTCAGCCCGGCGGGCCTGTTGGTCTCTTCCCTTCCGGAGAGCAAACAACCCGTAACTGTGAAGGTTCCGGGTTGAGCGATGCGATAAAGCTGTGTGGTCTTCAGTTTGCGTTGGAACGGAATTACATCAACGGAATCCATGGAGGAGTGCACTGCGATGTCGGCTCCGCTGATCGTCTCGATTCCCCACAGCCTCGGCCGCGACGAGGCCATGCGCCGCCTGAAAACCGGCCTGTCGCGCGCGGCGGCCAACGTGCCTGTCATGAGCGTCGATGAGGAGCGCTGGGACAATAACCGAATGAACTTTCGTGTCCGCGCACTGGGGCAGGTTGCGGCCGGGCACCTCGATGTCGAGGACACTCATGTGCGCCTGGAGGTGACGCTGCCGTGGCTGCTGCAACGCTTCGCCGAGGTGGCGCAGGTGGCCATTCAGAAGAGCGGACAGTTGCTGCTGACCAAGCGCTGACGCGCGGTGTTAGCCGTGCGCGCGTGCACGCCTTGCGGCGTGCTTCGTTCCTGCCGCGACCTTGGCCTTCAGCACTGCGACCGGCAGTTTGGCGAACAGCGTTGAGAGCTGTATCTTGCTGTCGCCGCCCAGCAGCGCATATCCGGCCAGATCGATCTCACCTTCAAAGGCCTCAGGACGCGGCCAGTTGCGGCCGCCCTGCGTGAACGGCGCAAATGATCTTGACACCGCGACGATAGCAGCCTCGCGGCCATGGCGCCGCGCGAAGGCGATGACATGATCGCGATGCGGGCCATTCACCGTTAGCGGCTGGTAGTCGCCATTGGTGAACACGTCGGCCATTTCGTTGCGCAGCCGCAGCAGATGCCGCGTCCATGCGAACTTCAGGCGGCCGTCGCGCCAGCTCGCGGCCAACGCATCCCAATCAGGCGCTTCCAGCGATGCAAGCATGCCAGCACGTTTGGCAAAGTCGACCGGACGGCGATTGTCGGGGTCGACCAGCGAAAGATCCCAGCTTTCGGTGCCCTGGTAGAAATCCGGTACGCCCGGCATCGTCGCCTTCAGCGTGATCTGACTGAGCGAGTTCAGCGCGCCGATCAGCGCGGTGCGCTCGGCCAGCGTGTTCAACGCATCAAGAAATTCAGACGCTGTATTGCGATCGAGGATTCGCGCGATGAAGGTTTTGACGCCTGCTTCGTAAGGCTCGTGCGGATTGAGCCAGCTGGTCTCCTGCTTGCCCTCGCGCGCCGCCTTCAGCGCATAGGCCCGGATGCGTCCGACCAGCGATGGATCGTCCGGGTCCCAGGCGCCGAGCAGGGCCTGATAGAGCATGTATTCGAAGGTCGCCGATGGGGCGCGCGTCTCGCCGTCCAGCACCAGATGCGGCGCGTTCAGCACCTTCCAGCGCGCCACCGCGCTGGTCCATTCGCCGGGGATTTCCGCGAGCGCCATGATCCGGGCGCGGGCGTCCTCGCCGCGCTTGGTGTCGTGGGTCGCCGTCGCCGTCATGCCGTGCGGCCAGTCGCGGGCGCGGGCTTGCATCATGGCGTGGAAGGTCTCGGGCGCGATCGCGCTGGCCGCGGGATCGCCGCCGACCTCGTTGAGCGCGAGCAGTCGGTGATAGCGATAGAACGTCGTGTCCTCCAGCGACTTCGCCATCATCGGCCCGGTGAATTGCTGCACTTTCAGCGCGAAGCGGCGGACCCGCGGCGCGCTGTGCGGGGGACGGCCGGGCTTCAGCAGGTCCATCGTCAAGGCGTCGCGCAGGAAGTCGAAGATGCCTTCGTCGGCGGCAAACCAGTCGGCGCGGGCGCGCTCGATGGTCTCGCTGATCAGCGCACGGTCATGTGCGGCTGGTCCAGAGCCGGTGAGATAGGTGCGATAGACCGGGAAGTGCAGTACGTAGAGTTCGAGCGCCTGCCGCAGACTGTCGGCGGAGAAATCGCGAGTGGAATAATGCCCGCTGGCGATGCGCGCGACGAGCCGCGCCAGCACGGTGAATTCGCTGGTCAGCAGGGTCTCCAGCACGCGGCGCTTGGCCGCGCGCAGTACCGGCACGAGGTTCGGCGACTGGTTGCTGATCTGACGCCAGATCTCGTTGAGCGGATCGAGGCCGGCGCCATCGACCAGTGCCTGGCTGATCGTGTTCATCCATTCATAGCCGGTGGTGCCGTGGACGCCGGCAAACTTGGTCAGCTTCTCGTCCTCGCCGAGGATCTTCTCGATCACCATGTAAAACGGCTTTGCCTTGGCACCCTGCGCCGAGCGGATCAGACGGCGCAGCCGCTGGAAGTACTGCGCGGGATCGCGCAGGCCGTCGATATGGTCGAGCCGCAGGCCTTGCAGCCGATCCTCCGCGATCAGGCGCTTCACCAGGCTGTGGCTCGCCTCGAAGGTGGCGGCGTCCTCCACCCTGAGGCCGGCCAGGGTGTTGACGTCGAAGAAGCGGCGATAGTTGATGTCGCTGGAGGCCAGCCGCCAGTGACCAAGCTTGTAGTGCTGGCGCTCCAGCAGGTGATGCAGTGCCAGCGTCTGGGCCGGCCGATCCTCGCCGGCGCGATAGGCTTCGAGCCCGCGCGCGATGAGCTCGGCGCTATCATCGATCGCCTGGATCGCCGCCTTCAGCGTCGGGGCCTCGACGCGGTTCGGGTGACGCAGCCCGCGATACCTGGCGGCGAGTTCGAGCAGTGCGCGCCCGGCCGGACTGTCTTCGGCACCGGCCTCGCGGACGATGCTCCGCAGCACCTCGCCATAGCGTTCCGGCGCGATCGGCAGACGGTGCTCGAAATACCAGGCGGAGAAGCTGCCTTCGTTGGCGTCGTAGCGCAGCGCGATGTCGCCGCGCTCCAACGCCTGGCCGTAGGACGAGCCGAGGATAGGCAGCAGCACGCCGCCGCGCGCGCGATAGGGCAACTGGTCCCAGTCGATGTCGAAGGAGACCGCGTGCGGCGATACCGGTCCCCATTCCAGCACGTCGAGCCACCACGGATTGTCGGCAAAGTGCACGCCGACATGGTTGGGCACGAAATCCAGGATCAGCCCGAGGTCATTGCGCTTCAGCGCATCGCTCAGTCGGGAAAAACCTTCCTCGCCGCCGAGTCCGGGATTGAATTTGGTGTGATCGACGACGTCATAGCCATGGGTCGAGCCCTTGCGCGCCTTCATGAAGGGTGAGGCATAGACATGGCTGATGCCGAGCGCCTTCAGATACGGCGCCACACCGGCTGCGGCATCGAAGTCGAAATCGGCGGTGAGTTGCAGTCGGTAGGTCGCGATCGGGATCGCCGGAGGCATTGTGCTATCCGATGTGCCAGCGCACCGCCCAGCCGGGGAGGTCGCCGGACAACGCGCCGCCCCAGATCGCGGTTCCCTTCGACTCCGCCACGCCGGTGATGGCCCGATCCGACAGATTGGCTGCGAGCCACAGCGTGCGGCCATCGCCCAGCCGCCAATGCGCGGTCAACAGATCGCCGCTGACGCGGTCGCCGCCGAACCGTGCGCCTGGGAGGTGCGGTGTGATCTCGCGTCGCCGCAGGGCGAGCAGGTCGCGCACCAGCGCAAGCCGGGCGCGGGCCGGATCGTGGCCGAGCGCCGCCCAGTCGAGTACGGCCGAGCGCAACGTTGCCTCGGCAAGCGGATCGGGAATGTCGTCGCCACACTTGGCATAGGCCCAGGCGAACTCCCGGCGCCGCCCGGCGCGGACCGCGTTGGCGAGGTCGCCCTTGAAATCGCAGAAGAACGGGAAGGGGGTCGTCGCGCCCCATTCCTCGCCCATAAACAGCATCGGCGTATTCGGGGCGATCAGCGTGACCGCCAGCGCCGCCTCGATCGCCTCCGGCTTCGCGAGGCTCTCGAGCCGATCGCCGAGCGGCCGGTTGCCGATCTGGTCGTGGTTCTGCAGGAAGTTGATGAAGCAAGTCGGCGACAGCGCGCCGCTCGGCTCGCCGCGGGCCTTGCCGCCCCAGAACTCCGAGACCTCTCCCTGATAGATGTAGCCGGACGACAGCGCGCGGGCGAGGTCCTGCTTCGGCGCGCGGTAGTCGCCGTAGTAGCCTTGGGATTCTCCGGTCAGCAACACGTGCCAGGCGTGATGATAATCGTCGTTCCACTGGCCGCGGAATTTGCCGTCCGGCGGGTCCTCGGCGGCGTCGAGCAGGCTCGCGATGTTGTCGCCGTTCTCCAGCACGAGGTTGATCTGCCGGCCGGTCTCGGTGGCGAGGCGGCCTGCGGCCTTGCTGAAATCATGAAGGATCGAGATTTCGCCGGCTTCGACGATGGTGTTGACGGCGTCGAAGCGGAGCCCGTCGAAGCGATAGTCGCGCAGCCAGCTGACGACGCTGCCGATCGCAAACGCCCGCACTTCGGGCACGCGGTAATCGATCGCGCTGCCCCATGGCGTGTGCGCGTCGCTGAAGAAGGTGGGTGCGTAGCGGCCGAGATAATTCCCCTCAGGCCCGAAATGGTTGTAGACCACGTCGAGCATCACCATCAGCCCGCGCAGATGCGCTTCGTCGATCAGGGTCTTGAGGTCTTCGGGACGGCCATAGGCGCTGTCGGGCGCGTACCACAGCACGCCGTCATAGCCCCAGTTGCGCTTGCCTGCGAAATCCGCCAACGGCATCAGCTCGAGCGCGGTGATGCCGGTTGCGACGAGATGATCGAGCTTGTCGATCATGGCGCGATAGGTCCCCTCTGCCGTGAAGGTCCCGACATGGGCCTCGAGAACGACGGCCTCGTGCCAGGGGCGGCCGCGCCAGTCGGTCGCGCGCCATTTGAAGGCCGTGTGATCGATCACCTCGCTCGGGCCGAATACGTCGTCCGGCTGGAAAGCAGAGGCAGGATCGGGCACATCGACCTCGTCATCGATGTGGAATTTGTACCGCGTGCCGGCGCGGGCGCCCGGAATCTCGGCGACGTACCAGCCGGCCGCATCGCGCGTCAGCGGGTGCGGCTTGTCGAGCAGAAGGTCGACACGCTTGGCCGCCGGCGCCCACAGCCGGAAGCGAGTGCCATCTGGTGTCAGCTCGGGGCCGAAATGCTGCGCGCTCATACGGAGCCTGCAAACGCCAGCACCGAGCGCGGCGGCGCCGTCATGTCGGCGCCGGATGCAAACTGCTCACCGGTTTGCTCCGTCTTGGTGGTGTTCAAGACCTGCTGCCAGCTGCTGAATTCCGTCATCCTCGGCATCCTGAACACGATCTCCTGCGGCGCGGCATTGAGCACGATAAAGATCGGCGCCTGCCCTTGTTCCATCGGTCCCAGCACATAGGCGAGGAATCGGCTCTCCGGGAATTGCCAGTCGGACTCCTTCATTTCCTCTGCCGCGGGCGTCAACCACAGCACGCCATAGCTGCCGTCGGTGCGACGGCCGTCGAGCCAGCTCTGGCAGCGGATCTGGCCGAAGCGCTGGCGCAACGCGGTGAGGTGGCCGATGAAATCGATCGCGTCGTCGTCGGTGCCGAGATTGTCCCAGCCGATCCAGCCGGTCTCATTGTCCTGGCAATAGGCGTTGTTGTTGCCGTCTTGCGTGTTGGCGACCTCGTCGCCGGCGAGGATCAGCGGCGTTCCCTGGGCGAGCAGCAGGCAGGCCAGCGCGTTCTTGCGAAGCTGGCGGCGCAGCGCGATGATCGCGGGATCGTCGGTCGGGCCTTCGTGGCCGCAATTGTTGCTGTGATTGTCGTTGGAGCCGTCGCGATTGTCCTCGCCATTGGCCTCGTTGTGCTTCTCGTTGTAGCTGAACAGGTCGGCGAGCGTGAAGCCGTCATGCACCGTGATGTGGTTGATGCTGGCGCGGGTGGCGCGGTTGTCGTGGTGAAACAGATCCGATGACGCGGTCATGCGCCCGGAGATATCGCCGATCAGACTGCCTTCGCCGCTCCAATAGCGCCGCATCGCGCTGCGATAGCGGTCATTCCACTCCGACCATTGCGACGGAAAGGCACCGACCTGGTAGCCGCCGAGGCCGAGGTCCCAGGGCTCGGCGACCATCTTCACCGTTGCAAGTACCGGGTCCTGGCGGATCGCGGCGAGGAAGGGGTGATTGCGATCGAAGCCGTTCGGCCCGCGCGCCAGCGTCGTGGCGAGATCGAAGCGGAAGCCGTCGACATGGCAGACCTCGACCCAGTAGCGCAGTGAATCCATCACCATCTGCAGCACGCGCGGATGGGTGAGGTTGACCGAGCTGCCGCAGCCGGTGAAGTCGTCGTAGAAGCGCGGGTTCTCGCGGTTCAGCCAGTAATAGGAGGCGTTGTCGATGCCGCGAAAGCACAGCGTCGGGCCCATATGGTTGCCTTCGGCGGTGTGGTTGTAGACGACGTCGAGCAACACCTCGATGCCGGCATCGTGCAGCCGCGCGACTGTCGTACGAAACGAGTCCAGCGCATTGTCCTGCGCGTAGCGCGCCTCGGGCGCGAAGAAGGCGATGGTGTTGTAGCCCCAGTAATTGGCGAGCTTCTTCTCGACCAAAGTGCGGTCGTCGATCAGGCCATGGATCGGCAGCAGCTCGACGGTGGTGACGCCGAGCCGCTTGAGGTGATTGATCATCGCCGGCGACGACAGGCCGCCATAGGTGCCGCGCAGGTTCGGCGGCACGTCCTCGCGCTTCTGGGTCAGGCCCTTGACGTGCGCCTCGTAGATGATGGTGTCGGACCATGGAATCTGCGGCCGGATCTCACGCCGTCCCCAGTTGAAGGTCTCGTCGACCACGACAGCCTTCGGCATGCCGCGGGCGTTGTCGCGCCGATCGAAAGAGAGGTCCTCGCGGGCGCTGCCGGTGCGGTAGGCGAAATGCGCATCGCTCCACACCAGCCGGCCGGCGAGCCGCTTGGCGTAGGGATCGAGCAGCAGCTTGTTGGCGTTGAAGCGGTGGCCGCGCTCCGGCGCATAGGGCCCGTAGACGCGATAGCCGTAGAGCTGGCCCGGCGAGACGTCGTTGAGGTAGCAATGCCAGACGTCCTCGGTGCGCTCCGGCATCTCGATCCGTTCGAGCTCGCGGCGGCCCTGGCCGTCAAACAGGCATAGCTCCACCTTCTCCGCATTCGCCGAGAACAGCGCAAAATTGGTGCCTCTGCCGTCCCAGCTTGCACCGAGCCGCGCGGACGTTCCTCCGGTCAGCCGCATCAATCAGCTTTCCGGTACGAGGAAGATCGCAGCCAGCGGCGGAAGGGTCAGGCTCAATTCCGGCGTGGCGCCTTCGGAAGCCCGCACCTCGCCGATATTGCCGACATTGGTGCCGCCGTAATGGGAGGAGTCCGAGTTGAACACCTCGTGCCATTTGCCGGCGAACGGCACCCGGACGCGATAGTTGCGATAGACGTTGGGCGAGAAGTTCAGGACCACGAGGCAGCGCGCGCGTGCGTCATTGCCCTTGCGGATCCAGCCGAACACATTGTTGTTGGCATCGTCGGTGATGACCCATTCGAAGCCGGCCTGATCGCAGTCGAGCTCATGCAACGCCGGCAGTGCGCGATAGAGCCGATTGAGGTCGCGGACCAGGTTCTGGATGCCGCTATGCTTCGGCTGTTGCAGCAGATGCCAATCGAGTGAGTAATCGTGGTTCCACTCGCGCTCCTGGCCGAACTCGCAGCCCATGAACATCAGCTTCTTGCCGGGATGCCCGAACATGAAGCTGTAATAGGCGCGCAGATTGGCAAAGCGCTGCCAGTCGTCGCCCGGCATGCGGCCGAGGATCGAGCGCTTGCCGTGCACGACCTCGTCGTGGGACAGCGGCAGGATGAAGTTCTCCGAGAACGCGTAGTGCAGGCCGAACAGGATGTCGCCGTGATGGTGTTTGCGGTGGATCGGGTCCTTGCCGATGTATTTCAGCGTGTCGTGCATCCAGCCCATGTTCCACTTGTAGCCGAAGCCGAGCCCGCCATATTCGACCGGGCGCGACACCTGAGGCCAAGCGGTGGATTCCTCCGCCGCGGTCGTCGCCTGCGGGAAGTGCGCGAACAGTTCGGTGTTGAAGCGGCGCAGGAAGTCGATCGCCTCGATGTTCTCGCGGCCGCCATATTTGTTCGGAATCCAGCCGCCGGCCGGACGGCTGTAGTCGAGATAGAGCATCGAGGCGACGGCATCGACGCGCAAGCCATCGATGCCGTAGCGATCGAGCCAGAACAGCGCGTTCGACACCAGGAAGTTGGTGACCTCGGTGCGCCCGTAATTGTAGATCAGCGTGCCCCAGTCGAGATGGCGGCCCTGCAGCGGATTGGCGTGCTCGTAGAGCGCGGTGCCGTCGAAATTGCCGAGACCGTGCGGATCGTCGGGGAAATGCCCGGGCACCCAGTCGAGCAGCACGGCAAGTCCGGCGCCGTGGCAGGCGTCGATCAGCGCGGCGAAATCGTCGGGCGAGCCGAACCGGCTGGTCGGGGCGAACATGCCGGTCGGCTGGTAGCCCCAGGAGCCGTCGAACGGATGCTCTGATATCGGCAGGAATTCGATATGGGTGAAGCCCATGTCGCTGGCATAGGCCGGCAGCTGCTCGGCCATCTCGCGATAGGTCAGCCACTCATTGCGGCCCTTGCGCCGCCACGAGCCGAGATGGACCTCGTAGATCGACATCGGCGAGCTCAGCGCGTTGACGCGATCGGGCGCCGGGCGCGGATGCGGGATCTTGCGCTCGTCGATCACGATCGAGGCGGTCTTCGGCCGCACCTCGGCGGCGAACGCCAACGGATCGGACTTCAGCGGCAGATGCTGGCCGTTGCGGCCGATGATCTCGAACTTGTAGTGATCGCCGACCCGCGCGCGCGGGATGAACAGCTCCCAATAACCGGGGCCGCGCACCCGCATCGGATGGCGGCGGCCATCCCAGAAATTGAAGTCGCCGACCACGCTGACCCGCCGCGCATTCGGCGCCAGCACTACGAAGCCGATGCCGTCGACGCCGTCGAGCGTCATCGGATGTGCGCCGAGCGTGTCGTAGACGCGCTGATGGGTGCCCTCGCCGAGCAGATAGAGGTCGAAATCGCTCAGGATCGGCGGAAAGCGGTAGGCATCCTCCAGCTCGACGACGTTGTCGCCGAACCGAGCGCGGAGCTGGTAGCGTGTTGAGCCGTTCGGCAAGGGACCTGCGAACAGGCCGGCATCATGGATCCGCGCCAGCGGTGCCGTCTCGCCATGCTCGCCGATCGCCTCGACATTGGTCGCATCAGGCAGGAAGGCGCGCACGACGTTGCGATCTCCCTCGGTGTGAAGCCCGAGATAGTGGAACGGATCGGAGTGGCGGCCCTCGATGATGGCATAGGCCTCGGCGGGCAGTTTGTTCATGCAACCTCATGCGGCTGTTGCGCCAAAATCCTTAACAGGCCGGTCAGCGGCACCCGCAGCCAATCCGGCCGGTTGGCCAGCTCATACTCGATCTCGTAGAAGGCTTTCTCAAGCAGGAAAAAGTTGAGCAGCCGGCCGGCCTCTTTGGCCCCGGCAGGCCACAGCCGCTGCCCGGCCATGGTCTCGCGATAGGCCGCCAGCAGGGCGTCCGCGGCCTGGTCGCGCCATTCGGCCAGAGCGAGGCTCAGCCTGCCGCTCTCGTCGGGGGAAACCTTGAGCGCCCGTTCCAGCGCCGCGGTCGCAGCATAGTCGATCGAGCGGATCAGCCCGGCGAGGTCGCGCGCCGGCGGTGCCTTGCGACGCCGCTCGGCGATGGTGCGGCCCGGTCCGCCGTCGAAATCGATGATGAAGACATCGTCCTTGACCACCAGCAGCTGCCCGAGATGCAGATCGCCGTGGTGACGGATGTTGAGCCCGTCGGTTTCGCGCGGCAGCAGCGCCTTGAGCCGCTCCGGCAGCGTGTCGTGCTGAGCCTGCAGCTGATCGGCCAGCAGCCGGTCGGCCTCTTTCAGCGAGCTGCGGCGTTGTTTCAGCGTGTCGAACACGCGCTCGGCGCGGGCCATGATCTCGTCGGTCCAGCGCTGCAGATCCTCGGGCCTGGTCGGCTCGGGCGCGAAGTCCGGCAGATCGCGATTGCCCGCGAGCGCGATGTGCAGCTCGGCGAGACGCTTTCCGCCGTGCGCCAGGTGGCGCAGATAAGCGGCGTGATCGCCGTTCTCCTCCGGATGCTCGCTCGCCGCCAGCAGGCGTTGCCGTTCGACCAGGCGGTCGAGATGCGAGGCCGCGACGGTCCAGAGGTCGCCCTGGTTGACCACCATCGCATGCAGCACCGCGACGGCGCTGCGCTTGTCGCCTTCGACCAATTCGGAGGTGCCGAGCAAAGCCGGCGTATTCGGAAATGCGACCACTTCGGTGAGGAAGCGACCCATCTCGATCTCCGGGTTGATGCCGACTTCGAGCTTGCGGTAGATCTTGGTGACATATTCGTTGTCGACCAGCGCGGTCGAATGCGGCTGATCGTTCTCGAACACGCGAATCCGCTCCGGCTGCCGCACCGGCCGATCAGAGAAGCGGCTGGTTGGCCGGAATTCGAGCTTCAGGCCCTGCTCGCCTTCATCGACCGTGAGGTTTTCCCGCAAGTTGCGCAGGAACAGGCCGGTGAAGATCTGATCGGTGGCGACGTCGAGCAGGGTGCCCTCGCGCGCACCCTGGCGTACGGCGGCGAACGCGCGCGGATTGTAGCGTTCGCGGTCGAAGCGCACCCACTCGATCTGCATCGGCAGCACATAGCGGCTGGTGGTGCCGCGCTGGGTGGTCTCGAAGAAGATCAGCCACGGCCGGTTGTCGCCGACGTCGCAGAACGGGATCGCCGACACCAGTGTCGGCTGGATCGCCTTGGCGGAATGCTCCGGATACCAGCGCGTGCGGGCGAGATGGCCGGGCAGCACGTCGTGCTCGAACACGCCGCGTTCCCGCGCCAGCGAGGTCCAGGTCGAATTGAGCGGCACCACCAGGGTCTCGAATTCCGGTACCGCCCGCGGCGTCACCGGTTCGGACTTGTCGCGCTCCTGCAACTCGAACCAGTAGAAGCCGTAGGGCGCGAGCGTGATCATATAGGGCAGCTCGCCGATCGCCGGGAAGCGCGTGCGCCCCAGCATCTCGAGCGGGATGCGGTCCTTGAATGCCGAGAGGTCCAGCTCGGTGGCCTGCGCCGAGCGCGACAAATTGGCGACGCACAGGATCACCTCGCCCTGGTACTGCCTGACATAGGCGAGCACCGAGCGGTTCTCGGGGCGAATGAAGGTCATGGTGCCGCGCCCGAACGCCAGCGTCGACTTGCGCACCGCGATCAGCCGTTTGGTCGCCGACAGCAGCGAGGACAGACTGCGCGACTGCGCCTCGACATTGACGGCCTCATAGCCGTAGACCGGGTCCATGATCATCGGCGCATAGAGCCGCGCCGGGTCGGCGCGCGAGAAGCCGCCATTGCGGTCCGGCGACCATTGCATCGGCGTCCGCACGCCGTTGCGGTCGCCGAGATAGATGTTGTCGCCCATGCCGATCTCGTCGCCGTAATAGATGATCGGCGTGCCCGGGAACGACAGCAGCAGCGAGTTCATCAGCTCGATCTTGCGCCGGTCGTTGTCCATCAGCGGCGCAAGCCGGCGGCGGATGCCGACATTGATGCGGGCGCGCGGGTCGTTGGCGTAGGTCGACCACAGATAGTCGCGCTCGACGTCGGTGACCATTTCCAGCGTCAGCTCGTCGTGATTGCGCAGGAACAGCGCCCATTGCGCCGCGGCCGGAATGTCGGGCGTCTGCCGCAGGATGTCGGTGATCGGAAAACGGTCTTCCTGGGCGATCGCCATGTAGATGCGCGGCATCAGCGGGAAGTGATAGGCCATGTGGCATTCGTCGCCATGGCCGAAATATTCCTGCACGTCCTCCGGCCACTGATTGGCCTCGGCCAACAGGATCTTGCCCTTGGCATAGGCATCGAGCTCCTGGCGCAGCCGCTTGATGATGGCATGCGTCTCCGGCAGGTTCTCGTTGTTGGTGCCGTCGCGCTCGCACAGATAGGGAATGGCGTCGAGCCGGAAGCCGTCGACGCCGGTGTCGAGCCAGCGCTTCATCACCTGCACGATGGCGCGCACCACGCGCGGATTGTCGAAATTCAGGTCCGGCTGGTGCGAGAAGAAGCGGTGCCAGTAGAACTGGCCGGCTTCGGGATCCCAGGTCCAGTTCGACTTCTCGGTATCGGTGAAGATGATCCGCGTATCGAGGTATTTCTGGTCGGTGTCGCTCCAGACGTACCAGCTGCGTGCGCTTGAATTCGGTGGGCTGCGGCGGGCGCGCTTGAACCAGGCATGCTGGTCCGAGGTGTGGTTGACGACGAGCTCGGTGATGACGCGCAGGCCGCGCTTCTTGGCCTCCTGGATGAAGCGCTTGAAGTCCTTCATGGTCCCGAAATCGGGATTGATGTCGCCATAGTCGCCGATGTCGTAGCCGTCGTCGCGGCCGGGCGAGGGATAGAACGGCAACAGCCACAGCGCGGTGACGCCGAGTTCCTGGAGATAGCCGAGCTTCTCCGTCAGCCCTGTAAAGTCGCCGATGCCGTCATTGTTGCTGTCGGCGAACGCCTTGACGTGCAGCTGATAGATGATCGCGTCCTTGTACCAGAGTTGGTCCGCGGTCTCGGTCGCGATCTTCACCTCGGTATTGACGGAGGAGAAAACGTTCATGACGGCTCCTTCAGGCGACACAGCGCAGCAGCAACGCGGGATCGCGCGCAGGATTGAGACGCAGGCGGATGCCTCCCCATTCGAGCGCATGACGCTCGCCGGTGACAAGGTCTTCCACTTCCGTGACGGGGCGGCGGGCGTTCCCTTGGCCGACCATGACGTCGCCGAGCGGAAGCCAGACCTCACGCGGCTCGGCCGACAATGCAATCGCAGCCGCGATCACATTGCCCTGATCAACCGCCTCCTTGACGAAACCGATCACGCCGCCGTCATCGACATTGATAAAGCGCAGATTGGCGAATTGTTGCAGGGCCGGATTGCCGCGCCTGATCCGGTTGAGCGCCGCGATGTAAGGCTTGATGTTCCCCGGCTCGTCCCAGTCGCGGACCCTGATCTCGTACTTCTCAGAGTTGAGGTATTTCTCGCGGCCGGGGACCGGCGTGTGCTCGCGCAGCTCGAAGCCGCTGTAAATGCCGTAGCTGCTTGAAAGCGTCGCGGCCAGCGCGACACGCGACTTGAACATCCAGGATTCGCCGCTTTGCAAATGGAAGGACAGGATGTCGGGTGTGTTGACGAAGAAATTCGGCCGAAAGAAGTCACGCTCCGGATAGGACATCAACTCGCCGAGATACTGTTCGAGCTCGACGCGCTGGGTGCGCCAGGTGAAATAGCTGTAGGACTGCGTGAAGCCGAGCTTGGCGAGGCCCTTCATCAGTTTCGGCCGCGCGAACGCCTCCGCGAGGAACAGCACGTCCGCATCGCGGTCCTGCACCTCGCGGATCAGCCATTCCCAGAACGCCAGCGGTTTGGTGTGCGGATTGTCGACCCGGAAGATCCTGACGCCCTGTTCGACCCAGAACAGGACGACATCGCGCAGCGCGCGCCACAGCGCGGCGGCATCGTCGCAGCTGAAGTCGGGATTGACGACATCGTCCCAGCGCTGCGGCGGATGTTCGGCGGTACGCATCGATCCATCCGGGCGTCGCTTGAACCATTGCGGATGCGCGGTCAGCCAGGGATGATCGGGCGAGCACTGCACGGCGAAATCGAGCGCGACCTCGAGGCCGTGGGCCTTGCACGCCGCCACGAAGGCGCGGAAGTCGTCGAGCGTGCCGAGCTCGGGGTGCAGGACGTCGTGGCCGCCCTCGGCCGAACCGATCGCATAGGGGCTGCCCGGGTCGCCGGCCTGTGCGATGGCGGCATTGTTGCGGCCCTTGCGATGCGTCCGCCCGATCGGATGGATCGGCGCCAACAGCACGACGTCAAAGCCCATCGCGGCGATGTCGGGCAGCCGCGCGATGCAATCGTTGAAGGTCGCATGCACGCCCGACGTCTTGCCCTGGCTGCGCGGAAACATCTGATACCAGGCGCCGCTGCGCGCGCGCGGCCGGTCGGCTGTGAGGGGATACAGCGGCGAGCGCATCAAATCGCGGCGAAACTGGCTGCCGGCCATCGCGTCCTGCAATTCCGGCGCCAGCAGCGCGCCCGGCTCGCCGGTCTGCAGATAGATTTCGCACTGCCGGATGATCACAGCGGCTGCGGCAGGTCCCCCGGCCTGCGCCTGGGTCAGCATCCCTGCGCCTTCAACCGCGTCCAGCGTGTGGTCGCCGCCGTCGCGCTGCCTCTGCTCGAAGCGATGCCGCCAGCTGGCGAAGTCGTCGGTCCAGGCCTCGATCGCGAAACTGTAGCGGCCGGGCCGGTCGGGCACGAAGACACCGCCCCAGCGGTCGTCGCTGTGCGGGGTCATCGGCGCAGCCTGCCACTCGCTGTCGCCGTCGTGCCGCCACACCAATGCCGCGGATATCACGTCATGTCCGTCACGGTAGATGTCGGCCCACACCTCGACGGGTTCGCCCGCGATGCGCTTGACCGGAAAGCGGCCGCCATCGACCGACGGATAGACATCGGTGATATGAAAAGTGCCATGGGCACTCTCGACAGGCCGGAGGGTTTTGTTCACGGTGATGCCGCCATTGAATAAGCAAATGACGTCCCGACGCCGGGAAGGAGGCGCGCCAGACCCATATAGAAAGCCGCTCGCCGGACATTGGTTCCCGGTGGGAACGCTTGATAGGGTAGAGCGTTGAACATCAACTATCCCTTTCCCGTATCTATACAATTTAGCAACGATCCCAATACCGTTGCGAGCAGGCAGCGTGCTGAATGGACCTTTACGCCAAAGCCCAGACCCTGGGAATCCAGACCGAGTATATCGATGGTAGCGGTCACCGCCGTGTGACAACCCCGGAGGCGCTGACGGCGATCCTGGCGGCGCTGCCGCCCCAGACGCCGCGGCGGATCGTCACCGATCCGGTGGTCGTCAGAGGCGGCCATGGCGGGCAAACGCAGCTCGCCGAGGCGGCGCGGCTTCCGGTGCAATGGAAAATCACGAATGGCGATGCGGTGCTCGCGCAAGGCGAGGTGCGTGAGCGGAACGTGACGTGGCCGTCCGGCCTGCCGGAGGGCGTGCACCGCTTGCTGCTGTCGGACGCATCGGGCAGCGAGGAGCTGCCGTTCCTGGTGGCACCGGAGGGCGCGTTCGGCGGCACGTTCGATCGCTGCTGGGTGATCGCGGTGCAGCTTTACGGCGTGCGCTCCGCGCGCAACTGGGGCATCGGCGACTTCACCGACCTGCAGTGGCTGCTCACATTCGCCCGGCAGCTCGGCGCTGACGGCATCGGACTCAATCCGCTGCATGCGCTGTTCGACGACCGGCCCGGTGATTGTAGCCCGTATTCGCCGAACAGCCGGCTGTTCCTCAACCCGCTTTATATCGACGTCGCGCAGATTCCCGAATTCCGCTTCGATGCCGAGATGCAGGCCGCGCTGGCGCAGCTCCGTGGCCACGATCTGGTCGACTATGTCGGCGTCGCGGCGCTGAAATGGCCCGCACTGCGCGCGGCCTTCGCCGCCTTCAAGGCCAATCCCGCTCCCGGCCGCCGGCAGGATTTCGAGGCCTATCGCAACGAGCAGGGCGCGCTGCTGTCGCGCTTCGCCTGCTTCGAGACGATGCGGCATAAATTCAATACGCCGTGGTGGGAGTGGCCGGATGAATGGCGGCAACCCAGCGACGCGGCTTGCGCCAAATTGCGCGCGGCGGGCGATAGCGCGGCCGAGGTCGAGTTCGTTGAATTCGTGCAATGGACCGCAGACCGCCAGCTCGGCGCCTGCCAGGCGCTGGCGCACAAGCTCGGCATGCGGGTCGGGCTCTATCTCGACGTCGCCGTCGGCGTGCAGTCGGATGGTTTCGACGCCTGGAACGAGCAGACTGCGATCTCGCGCCATCTCGGCGTCGGCGCGCCACCGGACCCGCTCAACACCGCGGGCCAGGATTGGGGGCTTGCCGGCTTCAACGCCGCGGGCCTCGAACAGCGCTCCTTCGAGCCGTTCAGGCAGATGCTGCGCGCTTCGATGCACCATGCCGGCGCGATCCGGCTCGACCACGCCTTCGGGCTGAAGCGGCTCTATCTGGTGCCGCGCGGCTTCGGGCCGGCCAATGGCGCCTATGTGCTGATGCCGTTCGAGGCGCTGCTGGCGGCGACCGCGCAGGAGAGCGTGGCGAGCAAGTGCGTCGTGATCGGCGAGGACCTCGGCACGGTGCCGCCGGGCTTCCGCGAGCAGATGAACGGCTGGGGCATCTGGTCGTACCTCGTGATGATGTTCGAGACCGACGACCAGGGCGTGTTCCGCAACGCCGACTACTATCTGCCGAACGCGCTGGTCACCTTCAACACCCACGACCTCTCGACCTATGCCGGTTGGCGCTCGTTCAGCGACCTCAAGACCAAGCGCGGGCTCGGGATCGATCCCGGCGAGACCGATGAAGGCCGCTGGCACGCACTCGGCCAGCTCGACGACGTGCTGCGCCGGCACGACATCCACAGCAATGATTTTGCTTCGGTGGTGAGCTTCATGGCCCGGACGCGGTCGCGGATGCTGGCGGTGTCGATGGAGGATCTGCTCGGCATTGTCGAGCAACCCAACATCCCCGGCACCGTCTACGAGCATCCGAACTGGAAACGCCGGCTTCCGGTCCCGCTTGAGCAGCTCGCCTCGGCGATCGATATCGACGCGCTGAAGCGCGCAACCCGCGAGCGGTCGCATGCGGGATAACGCGGAGCACGGCGCGTGGCCTCCCGGATCGAAGATTATGGACTGATTGGCGATTGCGAGACCGCGGCGCTGGTCGGCCGCGATGGCTCGATCGACTGGCTGTGCTGGCCGGCATTCGATTCCGACGCCTGCTTCGCGGCGCTGCTCGGCACGTCGCGGAACGGCCGCTGGCTGCTGGCACCGGCCGATGAGATCAGGCAGGCCTCGCGCCGCTATCGGGACGACACGCTGATCCTGGAGACGCGGTTCGAGACCGCAAGCGGCGTGGTCGATCTGATCGACTTCATGCCGCCGCGCGGCAACGCCTCCGATGTGGTGCGCCTCGTGCGCGGGATCAGCGGCCGCGTCAGGATGCACATGGAGCTCGTGATCCGCTTCGGCTTCGGCGTCGACGTCCCCTGGGTGAAGAAGAACCCGGACGGCGAGGGGCTCCTGGCGATCAGCGGGCAGGACATGACCGTGCTGCGCACGCCGGTCGTGACAACAGGCAAGGACCTGACCACGATCGCCGATTTCGAGGTCGGCGAGGGCGACACCGTGCCGTTCGTCCTGACCTACGGCGCGTCGTTTCAGCCGGTGCCGGAGCCGATCGATCCCGAGACGGCACTGAAGGACACAGAAGACTACTGGAAAGAGTGGTGCGGCCGCTCGACCTATGACGGCGGCGATCTGCGCGGCCTCGTGATGCGCTCGCTGATCACGCTGAAGGCGCTGACCTTCAGGCCGACCGGCGGCATCGTCGCGGCGCCGACCACGTCACTGCCGGAAAAGCTCGGCGGCGCGCGCAACTGGGACTACCGGTTCTGCTGGCTGCGCGACGCCACCTTCACGCTGCTGGCGTTGATGAATTCGGGCTATACCGAGGAAGCGGCGGCCTGGCACAATTGGCTGCTGCGGGCGGCGGCCGGTGCGCCGGCCAACATGCAGATCATGTACGGCATCCTGGGCCAGCGTCGCCTGCTCGAATGGGAAGCCCGATGGCTGCCCGGCTATGAGGGCGCAACGCCGGTCCGCGTCGGCAACGCCGCGCATGCACAGCTGCAACTCGACGTCTATGGCGAGCTGATCGACGCCTTCCATCAGTCCCGCATGGCCAAGCTGAAGCTCGACGAGGAGAACTGGTCGCTGGAATGCACGGTGGTCAATCACCTCGCTGAGGTCTGGGACCAGCCGGACCAGGGTATCTGGGAGCGCCGCGACGCGGCGCGGCACTACGTCTACTCCAAGGTGATGTGTTGGGTCGCCTTCGACCGCGCAATCAAGAGCGCGGAGCGGTTTGGTTTCAAGGCGCCGCTGGTCAAATGGCGGGTGCTGCGTGAGGCGATCCATCGCGACGTCTGCCGACGGGGCTTCGATCCCGATCTCAACAGCTTCGTCGAGAGCTATGGCTCAAAGCTGCTCGACGCCAGCCTGCTGCTGCTGCCGTCGGTCGGCTTCCTGCCGCCGGACGATCCGCGCATCCGCGGCACGATCGCGGCGGTCGAGCGGCATATGATGCGCGACGGCTTCGTGCTGCGGCACGATCCGCGCGAGGTATCGGATGAAATCCAGCCGATCGAGGGCGCGTTCCTGGCCTGTAGCCTGTGGCTCGCCGACGCCCATGTGCTGGCGGGAGATCTCGACAAGGCGCAGACCATGTTCGACCGCGTGGTGGCGGTCGCCAACGATCTCGGACTGCTGGCGGAGGAGTTCGACTCCGGCGCCGGCCGCCAGACCGGCAACTTCCCGCAGGCGCTGACCCATATCGCGCTGATCAACACCGCGCACAATCTCAGCGCCGCGAGGGCCGATGCCGAGAAGCCCGCGGTGCAGCGGTCGACCTGATTTTCCGGAGCGTGCCTTAGCGGCCCGTCGTCAGCACGACGTCCATCGCGCGCGCAAAGCCGTCGTTCTCGTTGGTCTCGGTGACGTGTGTGGCGCGCGCCTTCACGTCATCGCTGGCATTGCCCATCGCGAAGGAGACGCCGCTTCGCGCGAACATCGGCAGGTCGTTCTGCATGTCGCCGATGGTGGCGACATTCTCCAGCGACACGCCGAGGCGTTTCGCGATGCCCTGGACGAAGGTGCCCTTGTCATGACCGGGCGGGGTGACATCGAGATAATAGGTCTGCGAGCGGACCGCGGTTGCATCGTGGCCGACCATCTGCTGCATGTCTGCCTCGCAGCGTTGCAGCAGGGGCGCATCCGAGCTCGCGCCGACGATCTTGCAGGCCTGGTCGAGATAGGGCGCGAAGTCGTCGACGATGGTCGGATCATGCTTGATCGCGCGCTTTTCGTGCCCGTTGTACTCGCCGTCCGGATTTCGGGTCAGCCAGCGGTCGTTGGTGAACAGCCAGATATCGATGCCGCGCTCGCGCAGCAGGTCGATGCAGCGCTTGGCCACGGCCGGCGGGATCAGATGCTGCTCGAGCGGTTTCAATTGCGGATCGACGATCGACGAGCCGTTGAAGGCGCCGATCGGCAGCGTGATCGCAAGCGGCGCGACCAGGAAGCCCATCCCGATGGTCGGCCGGCTGGAGACGATGGTGAAGCCGATACCGGTTTCATGCAGCCTGCGCACCGCCGCCAGGGCGCCGTCGGTCAAGGTCTTGTCCTTGGTGAGCAAGGTGCCGTCGACATCGGACACGACAAGGTCGATACGGGTCGCGATACGGTTCATGGGCGGTCCAGCTTCAGTTGACTGACAATGTCTTCGATGATGGTGTCGACCGAACGGTCGATCGAGACCGTGATCGGGCGTTCGTCCGGCGTCGGCGGCTCCAGCGTCTTGAACTGGCTGGCGAGCAGGCCTGGCGGCATGAAATGGTCCTTGCGCGCGGCCAGCCGGGTCGCGATCAGCTCCTGCGTGCCGTCGAGGAAGACGATGCGGATATCGTCGCGGCCGTGCACCAGGATGTCGCGATAGCTGCGCTTCAGCGCGGAGCAGGCGATCACGGCGCGCTCGCGGACGCCGCAGGTGCGGTCGATCTCATCTGCGATCGCGCGCAGCCAGGGCCAGCGATCCTCGTCGGTCAGCGGCTGGCCGGAATGCATCTTGGCGACATTGCTCGGCGGATGGAAGCTGTCGCCGTCCTCGAAGCGCCAGCCGATCCGGATCGCGAGGCGGTCGGCGATGGTGCTCTTGCCCGAGCCGGAGACGCCCATCACCACCAGTGCGCAGGGGTTTTGCCCGTCACCCAAGAAGTCACCCAAGACAATCACCCAACAAAATCATCCACGAAAATCCTCCGGCAGCGCGGCCTGATCGATCAACCAGACGGTTTCGCCCAGCGATCGCGCGCGGTTTGCCGGCAGGTTCTCGCCTGCGAACAGGCGCGTCAAGATCGCGCGCTTGTTTTCGCCTGATACCTCGAACAGCATCTCGCGGCAGGACGCGAGGGCAGGCAGGGTCAAGGAGACCCGCGGCACGAACGGCTCGACATTGGCCTTGGGCACCCCGACGACCCAGCGCCGGGTTTCCTCGACCGCGGGGTAGCCCGGAAACAGCGAGGCGGTGTGGCCGTCGGGCCCGATGCCCATCAGCACCAGGTCGAACAGCGGTCGCTTCGGATCGAGCTGCTCGGCGCCGTAGAACGCCATCAGCTCGTTCTCGTACAGCGCCGCGCTGACGTCGGGATCCCGGAGATCGGCGGTGTCGGTTGCGATCGGGTGGACATTCGCAGCCGGCGCGCAGCGGTCGAGGAACGCCTGCCGCGCCATGCTCATATTGTGCAGCTTGTCCTTGCGCGGCACCAGGCGCTCGTCGCCGATGAACCAGTCGATGCGGTCCCACGGAATCCGCTGGCGATAGTCCGGCGTCGCCAGCAGCTGGTAGAGTGCCTTCGGGCTGGAGCCGCCGGTGAGGCAGATCGCGATCCGGCCGGGGTTCTCGTCCATCCTTGCGATCACCCGCTCAGCGGCGGTCTTCGCCAGTGCCACCGGATCGGCGACCGTGATGATCTTGCGCTCGCCGCTCGCAGTCATCTTAGCCCAGCTTCCGCCAGCTGCGGCCGTCGCGCGTCAACAGCGCGTTGGCGGCCTCCGGGCCTTCGCTGCCGGCTTTGTAGGGCTGCAGGCCGCGTCCGCCGGCGCTCTTCCAGGCGTCGATGAAGGGCTGCACCGCCGTCCATCCGGCCTCGACGCTGTCGGCGCGCTGGAACAGCAGATTGTCGCCGATCATGCAGTCATAGATCAGCGTCTCGTAGCCGGTCGAAGGCTCGGCCTTGAAGTAGTCCTTGTAGCGGAACTTCATCTCGACGCCGTCGATGTTGATGGCCGGGCCCGGCACCTTGGTGTTGAACTGCAGCTCGATGCCTTCGGTCGGCTCGGTCGAGATCACCAGGTAGTTCTGCGACAGGCGGTCGACCGCGGTATCGCGGAACATCGCAAACGGCGCCTGCTTGAACTTGATCGCGATCTCGGTGCGCTTGGTGGTCAGCGCCTTGCCGGTGCGCAGATAGAACGGCACGCCGGCCCAGCGCCAATTGTCGATGGTCAGTTTCAGCGCGGCATAGGTCTCGGTCGAGCTGTCGGGCCTGACGTCCGGCGTCTTGAGGTAGTCCTCGATCTCGGTGTCGCCGATCCGGCCGGCGCGATACTGGCCGCGCACCGAGTTGGACAGCGCCTCCTGCTCGGTCTGGGTCTGGATCGCGCTCAGCACCTCGGCCTTTTCCGAGCGCACTGCATGGGCGTCGAAGCGCGCCGGCGGCTCCATCGTCACCAGTGACAGCAGCTGGAACAGATGGTTCGGCACCATGTCGCGCAGCGCGCCGGTGGCATCGTAGAAGCTGCCGCGATGGCCGACGCCGATCTTCTCGTCGACGGTGATCTGGATGTGGTCGATGTGGTTGCGATTCCAGATCGGCTCGAACATGCCGTTGGCAAAGCGCAGCACCAAAATGTTCTGCACGGTTTCCTTACCGAGATAATGGTCGATCCGGTAGATTTGGTGCTCGTCCATCAGCTTCAGCAGCGCGGCATTCAGCGCCTTGGCCGAAGGCAGGTCGGTGCCGAACGGCTTTTCGACGATCAGCCGCCGCCAGACGCCGTTCTCCTCCAGCATGCCGGTTCGCCCGAGCTGCTCGCTGATCGGCAGGAAGGCGCTCGGCGGGGTTGCCAGATAGAACAGGCGATTGCCGCCGGTGCCGCGCGCCTTTTCGAGCTTGTCGAGCCGTTCGTTCATCGCATCAAAAGATGCCGGATCGCGCGGATCGGCCTCGATCGCGGTGACGCACTCGAACAGCCGCTTCGCGATCGCCTCGTCCACCGGGCGGGTGGCGAATTTGCGCAGGCCCTGCATCAGGCTGTCGGTCAGCTGCTCGCTCGACATGCCCTTGCGGACAACGCCGACGACGCAGAACTTTTCCGGCAGCAGATTTCCGGCGGCGAGATTGTAGAGCGCCGGGACGACCAGCCGGTGCGTCAGATCACCGGTGGCGCCGAAGATGATGAAGGAGCAAGGGTCGGGTTTCTTCTGCACGTGACCTTCCGCGGTTGTCTTCTAGTGCCACGTTCCGATTGAATCGGACCGTGGCTCCAGATTCTTGTTTTGACGCGTTTTCTTCACGCGAACCGGTCGAAAACGCTCTAAGCCTTCTTCGGCGGCTCCTTGTGGCCGCCAAAGCCTGCGCGCATCGCCGAAAGGATCTTCTCGGCGAAGGTGTGATCCTTGCGCGAGCGGAAGCGCGTGTAGAGCGCGGCCGTCAGCACCTCGGCCGGCACCGCCTCGTCGACCGCGGCGTTGACAGTCCAGCGGCCTTCGCCGGAATCCTCGACAAAGCCGGAGTAATTGTCGAGCGTGTGGTTCTGCGCCAGCGCCGACGCAGTGAGGTCGAGCAGCCAGGACGGGATCACGCTGCCGCGGCGCCAGACTTCGGCGATATCGGCGATGTCGAGATCGAAGCGGTGGTCCTGCGGCAGTGCCTCGATATTGGCGTTCTTCAGGATGTCGAAGCCTTCGGCATAGGCCTGCATCAGGCCGTATTCGATGCCGTTGTGGATCATCTTGACGAAATGCCCGGCGCCGATTGGACCGGCGTGGATGTAGCCCTGTTCGATGCGGGGATCGCGGCCGTCGCGACCCTGCGTGCGCGGGATGTCGCCGATCCCAGGGGCGAGCGTCTTGAAGATCGGGTCGAGCCGGTCGACCACGCCCTTGTCGCCGCCGATCATCATGCAGTAGCCGCGCTCGATACCCCAGATGCCGCCGCTGGTGCCGACATCGACGTAATGCAGCCCGCGCTCCCTGAGCGCCTTGCCGCGGCGGACGTCGTCCTGCCAGAAGGTGTTGCCGCCGTCGATGATGACGTCGCCGGGCTGCATCAGCTTCGAGAGCGCCTCGATGGTGGCTTCGGTGATCTTGCCGGCCGGCAGCATCACCCAGGCGGTGCGCGGCGCTTCCAGCTTGAGCACGAAATCCTCCAGCGACGTGGCGCCGGTGGCATTGTCCGCGACCAGCGTCGCGACCGCCTTCGGGTCCTTGTCGTAGACGACGGTGGTGTGGCCGTTGCTCATCAGGCGGCGGACGATGTTGCCGCCCATCCGCCCGAGGCCGATCATGCCGAGTTGCATCCTGGGCCTCCGTCAGTTCAGTGCAGCCGAGATCGCGGCATCGAGCGCCGCGAGCCCGGAGGTGAGGTCACCCTTGAGGTGCACGCGCAACGCCCGCCGGCCGCGCTCGGTGAGCACGTCGAAATCGCCGCGCGCCTGCGCCGCCTTGATCACGCCGAAGCTCGCCTTCTGGCCGGGCACCGGCAGATCCTGGGCATCGTCGGTCGTGACCTGGAGGAATACGCCGCTGTCGGGCCCACCCTTGTAGGCCTGTCCGGTCGAGTGCAGGAAGCGCGGGCCGAACTCGGCGCAGGTCGCAAGATGCTTGGCGTCGCGGACCTTCAGCCGCATCGCCTGCATGGCGTCGATGGTGTCGCCGTCGCGCTCGATATAAGCGAGCAGGGCGACATAGTCGCCGCGGCCGGACCGCGAGAGGTGCGCCTTGATCCAGGAATTGAGATCGCCATTGGCGCCGGCCTTGCGCAGCTCCTCGGCGTTCTGGGCGTCGGTGTAGAGCTCGACGTCGGCGGCCGACACCACCGGCTGCTCGGCCGGCAGCGACCCGGTCTTCTCGAACGCCGCAGTCAGCTCGCGGGTCTTGATCTTGGCCGCCTCGACATCGGGCTGGTTGAACGGATTGATGCCGAGGATCGAGCCGGCCACCGCGGTTGCGATCTCGAAGCGGAAGAACTCCTGACCGATATGGTCGATTCCCTTCATCACGATCCGGACCACGGGGTGGCCGGCCGCCTCGAGCGCGGCGAGCTTCGCCTCATGCGCGGTGTCGTTCTCGCTTTCGGTGCGGAGGTCGATGAAGAAGCGGTCGTTGCCATAGACGCCGGGATCGCCGACCGTCTCGCCCTCGATCGGGATCAGGCCCTTGCCGTCCTTGCCGGTCGATTCCGCGATCAGCTGCTCGGCCCAGGCGCCGAAATCGGCAACATCAGGCGAGGCGAAGATCGTCACCTTGTCGCGGCCTTCCAGCCCGGCGATGCCCATCGCCAGACCGAGCTGGACGCCCGGGTTCTCCGCCGGCGGCACGTCGGCGCCGCAGGAGCGCACCATCGCGAGCGTGTGGCCGAGCAGGCTGCGGAGGTCGATGCCTGCCGCGGCTGCCGGCACCAGGCCGAACGGCGACAGCACGGAATAGCGGCCGCCGATCGCGGGGTCGCCGTAGAAGATGCGGGCAAAGCCCTGCTTGATCGCGACCTTCTGCAGCGACGAGCCCGGATCGGTCACCGCGATGAAGCGATGGCCTGCCTTGTCCTTGCCGATCGCCTTGGCCACCCGGTCGAAGAAATAGTCCTTCATCACGTTCGGCTCGGTGGTGCCGCCGGACTTGGAGGAGACGATGAACAGCGTCTTGGCGATATCGACATACTCCTCCATCGCGCGCACCTGCGCCGGGTCGGTGGAGTCGAGCACGTGCAGCCGCGGGAAGCCGGACTTGTGCGGGAAGGTCTGGGCCAGCACCTCCGGCCCGAGGCTCGATCCGCCCATCCCGAGCACGACGGCGTCGGTGAAGTTCTGTCCCTTCACGCGCCTGGCGAAATCTTCGTAGTCGGCGACGTCGGCCGAGGCGGCGCTGGTCAGCCAGCCCAGCCATTTGTCCTCGTCATCGCCAGTCCAGACCGACTTGTCCTTGTGCCAGAGCCTTCGGATCTTGGCGGAGGTGCGCCATTCCTCGGTGCTCTTCTCGACCGCCTTCGAGATGCCGGCGCCGAGCGCGAGCTTCTGGTGGTCGATGCCGCCGCCGAGCGAGGTAGCGCGCTTGTGGGCGACCGCGCCGTACAGCTTGTCGGCCGCGTCCGCGAACAGCTTGACGCCGTCCTTGACCAGCTCCTCGGTGATCGCATCGAGCGAGATGCCGGACTTCTCCAGCTCCTCCAGCACGTGGCGGGCGTCCGCGACATTCTCCTCGAGGCTGTCGCGGACCTTGCCGTGGTCGCGGAAGGCATCGAGCGTCGCCGGCGGCACGGTGTTGACGGTATCGGGGCCGATCAGCTCCTCGACATAGAGCACGTCGCTGTAGTCCTTGTTCTTGGTGCCGGTCGACGCCCACAACAGCCGCTGCGGCTTGGCGCCCTTGGCGGTGAGCTTGTCCCAGCGCGGGCCCGAGAACAGGCGCTTGTAGTCCTGGTAGGCAAGCTTGGCATTCGCGATCGCGACCTTGCCCTTCAAGGCCGCAAGCCGCTCCTTTTCGTGCGGATCGTTGGCCTTTGCGATCTTCTCGTCGAGCTGCTTGTCGACGGCAGAGTCGATGCGGCTGACGAAGAAGCTGGCGACGCTCGCGACATGGGAGGGATCGCCGCCCTTGGCGACGTATTTCTCCAGACCCCGGAGATAGGCCTCGGCGACCTGGCGATAGACCTCCTGCGAGAACAGCAGCGTGATGTTGATGCTGATGCCTTCGCCGATCAGATGTTCGATCGCCGGCAATCCTTCCGGCGTCGCCGGCACCTTGACCATCAGGTTCTTGCGGTGGACGTCCTTCCAGAGCCGCTCGGCCTCGGCGATCGTGCCCTTGGTGTCCATGGCCAGATAGGGCGACACTTCGAGGCTGACGAAGCCGTCGCCGCCGTCGCTGTGGTCATAGACCGGGCGCAGCACGTCGGCGGCATGCTGGATATCCACGACGGCAAGATGCTCGAACAGGTCGGCGACCGAGCGGTCGCCCTTCTTGAGGGCCTGGCCGATCGCCCCGTCATACTCGTCCGAACTGCCGATCGCCTTCTCGAAGATCGACGGGTTGGACGTCACGCCTTTGACGCCGTCGGTCTCGATCAGCCGCTTCAGGTCGCCCTTGGCGACGAAGCCGCGGGCGAGGAAGTCCAGCCAGACGGCCTGGCGGTGATTTTCGAGTGCTTTGACGGGGTTCATGGATGCCTGTTCTCGTTCGATCGAGGGTCGATTTTTGGGTTCCCCGGCAGCTTTCGGGGGCGGAGGGGGATTGTCAACATGGCTGGCGGCCCGGGCGGAATATCAGCATTCCCAAGGGATAACGCCACTCACAACAGTTCGATCCCCTCGGACGCGGTCCGAGCAGACCCCGAACTCAGCACATTTTTATGACGCGTTGCGGTGCGCGACCGAACGTCAGGGACGCAGGTAGAGGTAGCCCTGGGATTGCAGCTCGGCGAGGCGGACCACGCCGCCGCGCTCGGCGGAGACGAAGCCCGGGAGCAGGTCGGCGAGGGTGATGTTCTGCGATTTCATGGTGTTGCCGCAGGCGGCGAGCTCGATGCCATCCCGGGTGAACTGTCCGACCCGCTTGGACAGGTCGGGGTTGGCGCCGGACGCATGAAACGCCTTTAGCGCCTGGCCGTGGACCACCAGCGCGATCGTCACGTTGCCGGGGCCGCCGACGCCGTCGAGATGGTTCTGGATATTGCCGATCACGAAGCTGACCTTGTCGAGGTCGACGAGGTGGTAGACCACCTTCAGCTTCTGCGGCGCTGCCTCGGTGGCAGCCTGCGCCCGCGACGCCGCGAAGGCGGCACTGAGCGCTGAGAGCGTGCCCCACAGGATGCTGCGTCGGTGCATGGCGTCCCTCGCGCAATTGTTGTTGATCTGATCAAGTCTATCACTTGTGGCGAAGCGCGGCGAGTTCCTTGCGGTCAGTCACAAGTTCGGCGCATTCGCTCACGTCCGCGCGATCGACGCGAAACATCTTGTCGTCGGCGCCCGCGACCAGCGCTTCTTCCGCGTCATCGTCGGGCTTGTTGCGATTCCACATCCGGATACTGGCGAGGCGTGCGATCGCGGATTTATCGTCCTTCGACAAGGCCACGCTGATACCGCCGCCTTCGCAATCCACGCCGCATTCGAAGTGTATGTCCTGTTCGGATTCGGTCGCGATTGCGTGATTGCAGTAGCCGCTGGAGTCGAAATTGCCGGAGCGGTGGCGGTAGGTGACGCCGAGCCGGAATGAATAGTTGGTGGTCTTGTCCTCCGGTGCATCTTCGGCCGACACCAGAAGCTTCATCGTCCTGACCTTCTGCTTCGGATGCTGGGCGAGATGATTTGCATCGTATCGCCGCACGAAGCAGGCATAGGCTTTCGCGCCGGGCGGGCCTGCGAACATCCTGTTGTCGAAGGCGGCTGCCAGGCCCTTGTCGACCGTCTTGTCGACTCCTTCCTGTGCCTGGACGGCTGACGACGCGCCGGCACAGGCGGCGGCTGCGAGTGCGACAACAAGGAAAGTGGGCTTCATGACCGGCCTCGGGAATAGCCTGCGCCTCCAAGGTGTCATCTCTACAGCGCGGCAATGGTGCCGCGCGGAACTGCGCGGGCTCGTTGCCTTAGTCGCGGCGACAAGGAGGCGCGTTCAAGGGCACATAAACCTTTGTTTGTGGAGTCCGTGAAATGCGCATCTTGACGCCACGGCGAGACAGCCACACCTTTTCAGGGAAGCCCAACGTTCATTTTCGGACGGGGAAGTTGCCCCGCTCGGATGTCCGCTTCGGAAGCCTGTTCGGAGGCTTGGGCCCCGTTAAACCACGGATGTGGCGGAGGGGTTACAACCGTTAAAAACAGGCTACCAACGGGGGATATTGATGAACCATTAAGCTTCCTGCCTGTTGATAAGGCAGAGGCTGCACGCGCCGTGCATTGCCGAAGTGAGTCGGTCGAGTGTCCAATGGACCCAGCGTGCCGACGCTGATTCGATCCTAGGATGCTCTTGTTGCGACTCGTGTCAGTCGTGCGGCGATACATATCGTGGAGAGAGGGATCATGTACAACGATTCTTTGTTCAACGCCTTCGCAAGGTCGTTTGAAGCGCGAAGCCAGACCGACATGTCGATGGCCGAGTATTTGGAGTCGTGTCGAAGTGATCCGATGCGATACGCCAATGCGGCCGAGCGGTTATTAGCGGCAATCGGTGAGCCCCAGATGATCGACACGGCCAAGGACCCACGCCTTGGCCGTATCTTTTTGAACCGTACGATACGGTCGTATCCAGCCTTCGCCGGCTTCTACGGCATGGAAGACACGATCGAGCGCCTCGTCGGCTTCTTCCGCCACGCTGCGCAGGGCCTCGAAGAGCGCAAGCAGATCCTCTATTTGCTCGGACCGGTCGGCGGCGGCAAGTCGTCGCTCGCCGAGCGTATCAAGGCGCTGATGGAGATACACCCGATCTACGTGCTGAAGGCGGGTGACGAGCTGTCGCCGGTGTTCGAGAGCCCGCTCGGGCTGTTCGATCCCGAGCAGCTCGGGCCGATGATCGAGGAGAAGTACGGCATTCCGCGCCGCCGGCTGAGCGGGCTGATGTCGCCCTGGGCCTACAAGCGGCTCGAGGCCTTCGGCGGCGACATCTCGCAATTCCGCGTCGCGCGCATCCAGCCCTCCCGGCTGCGCCAGATCGCGGTCGCCAAGACCGAGCCCGGTGACGAGAACAACCAGGACATCTCCTCGCTGGTCGGCAAGGTCGACATCCGCAAGCTCGAAACCTACGCCCAGAACGATCCCGACGCCTACAGCTACTCCGGCGGCCTCAACCGCGCCAACCAGGGCGTGCTCGAGTTCGTCGAAATGTTCAAGGCGCCGATCAAGATGCTGCACCCGCTGCTGACCGCGACGCAGGAGGGCAACTACATCGGCACCGAGAACATCGGTGCGATCCCGTTCACCGGCATCATCCTCGCGCACTCCAACGAAGCCGAGTGGCAGAGCTTCAAGACCAACAAGAACAACGAGGCCTTCATCGACCGCATCTGCGTCATCAAGGTCCCGTACTGCCTGCGGGTCACCGAGGAGCAGAAGATCTACGAGAAGCTGATCCAGAGCTCCGAGCTTGCCGCCGCGCCGTGCGCGCCGGCCACGCTGGAAACGCTGGCCCGCTTCTCGGTGATGTCGCGGCTGCGCAAGCACGAGAACTCGACGCTGTTCGGCAAGATGCGGGTCTATGACGGCGAGAGCCTGAAGGAATCCGATCCGAAGGCGCGCAGCGTGCAGGAGTACAAGGACGCTGCCGGCGTCGACGAGGGCATGGACGGCGTCTCCACCCGCTTTGCCTTCAAGGTGCTGGCCTCGACCTTCAACCACGACACCACAGAAGTCGGCGCCGACGCGGTGCACCTGATGTATGTGCTGGAGATGGCGATCCGCCGCGAGCAGCTGCCTGACGAGACCGAGAAGCGCTATCTCGAATTCATCAAGGCCGATCTCGCGCCGCGCTATGCCGAGTTCATCGGCAACGAGATCCAGAAGGCCTATCTGGAATCCTACGCCGACTACGGCCAGAACCTGTTCGACCGCTATGTCGACTACGCCGACGCCTGGATCGAGGATCAGGATTTCAAGGATCCCGACACCGGCCAGCTGATGAACCGGGAACTGCTGAACCAGGAGCTGACCAAGATCGAGAAGCCGGCCGGCATCGCCAACCCGAAGGACTTCCGCAACGAGGTTGTCAAGTTCTCGCTGCGTTCGCGGGCGCACAATGGCGGCAAGAATCCGAGCTGGACCTCCTACGAAAAGGTTCGCGACGTGATCGAGAAGCGGATATTCTCGCAGGTCGAGGACCTGCTTCCGGTGATCTCGTTCGGCTCCAAGAAGGACGGCGAGACCGAGAAGAAGCACGGCGAGTTCGTCGAGCGGATGGTGGAGCGCGGCTATACCGAGCGCCAGGTCCGCCGGCTCGTCGAGTGGTATATGCGGGTGAAGCAGGCCGGCTGATGCACGATCCGGGAAAGCCGGTGACAACCGGCTTTCCGTTCCGTCCAAGCAAGAATGCGATGCGACTCTGATCGCATCCGGCGCGAGGCAGATGCAAAGTGGTCATGCACATCGTCGATCGGCGGTTGAATCCGGGTAGCAAGAGCCTGGAGAACCGCCAGCGCTTCCTGCGGCGCGCCAAGGCGCTGGTGCAGGGGGCCGTCAAGAAGTCGTCACAGGATCGGGACATCAAGGATGTCCTGGAGGGCGGCGAGGTGACTATCCCGCTGGACGGCATGGATGAGCCGCGGTTCCGGCGCGAAGGCGGCACCCGTGACATGGTGCTGCCCGGCAACAAGAAGTTCGTCGAGGGCGACTGGCTGCAGCGCCCGAACCAGAGCGGCGCCAAGGGCTCCGGCGCGGGCGAGGGCGACAGCGAGGACGCTTTCCGCTTCGTGCTCAGCCGCGAGGAATTCGTCGACCTTTTCCTCGACGACCTCGAATTGCCCGACCTCGCCAAGCGCAAGCTTGCGGAAACCGAGAGCGAGGGCATCCAGCGCGCCGGTTATGCGACTTCGGGCTCGCCCGCCAACATCTCGATCAGCCGCACGGTGAGCCGGGCGTTGGCGCGCCGCGTGGCGCTGCGCCGGCCGCGCAAGGACGAGATCGAGGCGCTCGAGGCCGAGCTTGCCGAGTGCGAAGACGAGACGCGCCGCCGCGAGCTGCTTACGCTGCTCGAAGCGCTGAAGGCCAAGGCCAAGCGGATTCCGTTCATCGATCCGATCGACATCCGCTACCGCCGTTTCGAGACGGTGCCGAAGCCGGTGGCGCAGGCCGTGATGTTCTGCCTGATGGACGTCTCGGGCTCGATGTCCGAGCACATGAAGGACCTCGCGAAGCGGTTCTACATGCTGCTCTACGTGTTCCTGAAGCGGCGCTACAAGCATGTCGAGATCGTGTTCATCCGGCACACCGACCGCGCCGAGGAGGTGGACGAGGATACGTTCTTCCATGGACCGGCCTCCGGCGGCACGCTGGTGTCGAGCGCGCTGGTCGCGATGAACGACATCGTCCGCACCCGCTTCCGTCCCGCCGACTGGAACATCTACGCGGCGCAGGCCTCGGACGGCGACAACATGACCTCCGACAGCGGGATGACGGGTCATCTCCTGACCGACAAGATCCTGCCGGTCTGCCAGTTCTTTGCCTATCTCGAGGTCGGCGAGGCCGCCAACTACACCTTCGACATGCCGGATTCCTCGCTCTGGACGCTCTACGAGCGTCTGCGCAACGAAGGCGCGCCGCTGTCGATGCGCAAGGTGAGCGAGCGTGGCGAGATCTTCCCGGTGTTTCAGGACCTGTTCAAGCGCCGCACCACCAGTCAGGAAAGGGTTTAGTTGATGGGGTCTTCCGGCGAACGGCTGTTCGAGGGCGCCGACTGGGATTTCCAGACGCTGCAGCGGATTCACGATGCCTGCGAGAAGATCGCGCGCACCGAGCTCGGGCTTGACGTCTATCCGAACCAGATCGAGGTGATCACCGCCGAGCAGATGCTCGACGCCTATTCCTCGGTCGGCATGCCGCTGTTCTACAAGCACTGGTCGTTCGGCAAGCAGTTCGCGTTCCAGGAAGCCTCCTATCGCAAGGGCCTGATGGGTCTCGCCTATGAGATCGTGATCAATTCCTCGCCCTGCATCTCCTATCTGATGGAAGAGAACACGGCGACGATGCAGACGCTGGTGATTGCGCACGCAGCGTTCGGGCACAATCACTTCTTCAAGAACAACTATCTGTTCAAGCAGTGGACCGATGCCGACGGCATCCTCGACTATCTCGAATTCGCCAAGGGCTACATTGCGGCCTGCGAGGACCGCCATGGCCGCGAGACGGTGGAGCGGACGCTCGATGCCGCGCACGCGCTGATGTCGCATGGCGTCGATCGCTATCCCGGCAAGAAGACGCTCGACCTGCGTGCCGAGGAGAAGCGCGCCGGCGAGCGCCGGCAGCACGAGGAAGCCGTGTTCAACGATCTGTGGCGGACGGTGCCGAACACCAAGGCCAAGAGCAAGGCTGCGCTCACCGCCGAGCGGCGCCGCGCGCTGCTCGGCCTGCCGCAGGAGAACATTCTCTATTTCCTCGAGAAGACCGCGCCGCGCCTGCAGGGCTGGCAGCGCGAGCTGATCCGCATCGTGCGCCACATCGCGCAGTACTTCTACCCGCAGGGCCAGACCAAGGTGATGAACGAGGGCACTGCAACCTACACCCACTACCGCATCATGAGCCGGCTGCATCAGCAGGGCCAGATCACCGACGGCAATTTCCTCGAATTCCTGCAGTCGCACACCAATGTGGTGTTCCAGCCCGAGTTCGACGACCGCCGCTATTCCGGCTTCAATCCCTACGCGCTCGGCTTCGCCATGATGCAGGACATCGAGCGGATCGTGAAGAATCCGGAAGACGAGGACCGCGACTGGTTCCCCGACATTGCCGGCAAGGGCGACGTCGAAGGCGTGTTGCGCGAGATCTGGAGCAACTACCGCGACGAGAGCTTCATCAACCAGTTCCTGAGCCCGGCGCTGATCCGGCGCTTCCGCATGTTCCATCTGCACGACGACCCTGCCGAAAGCCAGGGGATCAAGGTCGATGCGATCCATGACGAGCGTGGCTACCGCCGGGTCCGCCGCGAGCTGGCGCGGCAATACGATGTCGGCTTCGTCGACGCCAATATCGAGGTCATCGACGTCGATCTCGACGGTGATCGTCGCCTGATGCTGCGTCACACCACCGTGAAGGGCGCCCAGCTCAACGAGACCGACACGCGTCGCGTGCTGCAACATCTCGCCGATCTCTGGACCTACGACGTCGCGCTGACCGAAGTCGACGGCACCGACAAGGTGCTGAAGGAATATGTCGTCAGCCCGCGTGCGGCGGCGGTCGCGGCTTGAGGAAGTCGCGCTCGCGGAGATGAGCGCGGCGCGGACCGCCGCGCGGAATGCGCGTGTCGTTCGGCGAACCTCTCGGCACATCTGCGAGTTTTGAAGCTGCATCACCGCGGAAACGCGATTGCAGGCATGCGGAAATAGCGCGGAGACTCTCTTGGTGATTGCCTGCGCGGGCACGATGGATAATGTGCGCCGCGTCAAGAAAACCAAGAAAAGGATACGCTCTTGTCAACTCGCTCCCGCCTGGCGGGCCTGCTCGCCTTCACCGCGCTCACGGCCTGGTCGATCTCGCCATCCATCGCAGCCGAAGGCGCGATCAAAATCGGAAACACCGCGCCTTACAGCGGTCCGGCATCGGCCTACGGCACCATCGCGCGCGCCGAAGCCGCGTATTTCCAAATGCTCAACGATCAGGGTGGCATCAACGGCCGCAAGATCGACTTCGAGAGTCTCGACGACGCCTATTCGCCGTCGAAGACCGTCGAGCAGACCCGCAAGCTGGTCGAGCAGGACGAGGTGCTCGCGGTCTTCAGCGCGGTAGGCACCGCGCCCAATATCTCGGTTCAGAAGTATCTCAACATCAAGCACGTGCCGCAGCTGTTCGTGTCGTCAGGCGCGACGCGCTGGAACGATCCGAAGCAGTTCCCGTGGACCGTCGGCTTCAATCCGACCTACGAGCTCGAAGGCCGGCTCTATGCGAAGTACATCCTGAAGACCAAGCCGGACGCGAAGATCGCGGTGATCACGCCGAACGAAGACGCCGGCAAGGACTATCTCAGGGGTTTCAAGGACGGGCTCGGCGAGCACGTCGGCCAGATCGTCGCCGAGACCACGTATCTCACGACTGACCCGACCATCGATTCCCAGATGGTGACGATGCGGGAGTCCGGCGCCGACGTGTTCTTCGCCGAAGCGACACCGAAATTCGCGGCGCAAGCGCTGCGCAAGGCGGCGAGCATGGGCTGGAAGCCGCTGACGATCCTGCCGACCGTCTCCAACTCGGTCTCCGCGGTGCTCGAGCCGGCGGGGCTCGAGAACGTGATCGGCGTCGTGACCGGGCTCTACTTGAAGGATCCGACCGATCCGCGCTGGGCCGACGATCCCGCGCAGAAGGAGTTTGCAGCCTGGATGAAGAAGTATCAGCCGAACGCGAGCGCTGGCGACCTCTTTAACGTGCAGGGTTACACTGTCGCGCAGGTCATGGCGGCGGTGCTGAAGAACTGCAACGGCGACTACAGCCGCGACAACATCATCAAACAGGCGACCAATCTGAAGGCGCTCGAACTGCCGATGTTGCTGCCGGGCATCAAGGTACAGACCGAGCCCGACAATGTGACGCCGATCCGCCAGATCCAGATGGCGCGGTTCGACGGCAAATCCTGGGCGTTATTCGGCGACGTGCTGAGCGACAAGTAGCGGCTTGAATGCGAGGTCCGTAGGGACCGTAGGGTGGGCAAAGCGTTAGCGTGCCCACCATCGCGAGCACGTCACGTGAAGGTGGGCACGTCGCTGCGCGCCTATGCCCACCCTACGGTTGAGCGACACGTGGCGGCCACCAATTCCGCTGTCGTCCCTGCGAAAGCAGGGACCCATACGCCGCGGCTTCTGTTGTGAATGGGACCCGTCGTTCCAGCGTAGCTCGACAATCAGCATCAGTGGTTATGGGTCCCTGCTTTCGCAGGGACGACACCGAGTTTGTTGCTCGTCCTTGTGGACGGCGAGAATTAGTGCTTACCGCAAACTGGCGTTGATCTTGTCCAGCACGGCCGAGCCGGGGCACAGCGCCTGTTCGTCCATCGTGTTGAGCGGCGTCTCGACGGTGTCGAGATGGGTGTGCAGATCCTCGGCATCCGGATCGACGTAAAGCAGACCGGTGACGATCTGGCCCTTGGCCGCGTGCTTCTGCAGGAACGTCTGGGCGCCGAGCCGATCATGCGGATCGTAGTCGGCGTCGAGCTTGCGCAGCGCCAGCCTGGAGCCGTCATGCTGCTCGACCACCTGCACGGTGCCGGGCGCATAGTCGACGCTGATCGGCTCGCGGCCGACCAGCACGTCGAGCCGGTTCACCGCGTCATTGTGCTCGCGGACATAGTCGAAACTCTTGGTCGAGCCGGCGTGGTTGTTGAAGGCGATGCAGGGGCTGATTACGTCGATGAACGACGCGCCCTTGTGGCGGATCGCAGCGGCAATCAAGGGAACCAATTGCGTCTTGTCGCCGGAGAAGCTGCGCGCCACGAAGGTGGCGCCGAGCTGCAAGGCGATCGCGACCAGGTCGATGGCGTTGTCGGTGTTGGTGACGCCCTTCTTCGACTTCGAGCCGCGGTCGGCTGTGGCCGAGAACTGACCTTTGGTCAGGCCGTACACGCCGTTGTTCTCGACGATGTAGGTCATGTTGACGGCGCGCCGGATCGAATGCGCGAACTGGCCGAAGCCGATCGAGGCGCTGTCGCCGTCGCCGGAGACGCCGAGATAGATCAGGTCGCGGTTGGCGAGGTTGGCGCCGGTCAGCACCGACGGCATCCGGCCATGCACCGAGTTGAAGCCGTGCGAATTGCCGAGGAAGTAGTCCGGGGTCTTCGACGAGCAGCCGATGCCGGAAATCTTCGCCACCCGGTGCGGCTCGATCGAGAGCTCGTAGCAGGCCTCGATGATCGATGCGGTGATCGAATCGTGGCCGCAACCGGCGCACAGGGTCGAGATCTTCCCCTCGTAGTCGCGATGGGTATAGCCCAGCTCGTTCTTCTTCAGGCCGGGGTGATGAAACTTCGGCTTTGCAATGTAGGTCATGTCACGGCCTTGCGGAGAGGGGTCACCTTGAGATGATCCTGGTGGTCACCGATCGAATTGGCGATGAAGCGCGCGGTGATCGGCGTGCCGTCATAGTGCAGGATCGGCACCAATCTGACGGGGTCGATGCCGTTCTCGTTGACGATCAGCTGACGCAGCTGGGCGTCGCGGTTCTGTTCGACCACGTAGACGAAGTCGTGGTCGGCGATAAAGCTTGCGACGCTGGAGTGGAACGGGAAGGCGCGGATGCGCATGCGGTCGAGCTGATGGCCGCGCGCCTCCAAAATCCCGATCGCCTCGTCCATCGCGGGCGAGGTCGAGCCGAAATACAGCACGCCATACTTGGTCGGCTTCGCCGCATTGGCCTGCAGCGGCCGCGGCACCATGTCCTGCGCGGTCTCGAACTTGCGCACCAGGCGCTGCATATTGTCGGCGTAGACGGCACCTTCCTCGGAATAGCGCGCGTAGCGGTCGCGTGAGGTCCCGCGGGTGAAGTAGGAGCCTTTGGTCGGATGCGTGCCGGGATAGGTGCGATAGGGGATGCCGTCGCCATCGACGTCGAGATAGCGGCCGAAGTCGCGGCCTTCCTCGAGCATCTCCGCCGTCATCACCTTGCCGCGGTCATATTGCTTGGCATCGTCCCACTTCAGCGGGCGGCACAGCCGGTGGTTCATGCCGATGTCGAGATCGAGCATCAGGAAGATCGTGGTCTGCAGCCGCTCGGCGAGATCGAAGGCGGCGGCGGCGAACTCGAACGCCTCGGCCGGATCTTCCGGGAACAGCAGCACGTGCTTGGTGTCGCCGTGCGAAGCATAGGCACAGGCGATCACGTCGCATTGCTGGGTGCGGGTCGGCATGCCCGTCGAGGGGCCGGCGCGCTGGATGTTCATGATCACGGCCGGGATCTCGGCGAAATAGGACAGGCCGATGAACTCGGTCATCAGCGAGATGCCCGGACCCGAGGTCGCGGTGAAGGCCCGCGCGCCGTTCCAGGAGGCGCCGATCACGATGCCGATCGAGGCGAGCTCGTCCTCGCCCTGCACGATCGCGTACTTCGCTTTGCCGGTCTCGGGATCGTGGCGGTACTTCTTGCAGTGGCTGGTGAAGGCTTCTGCCACCGACGACGACGGAGTGATCGGATACCAGGCGCACACGGTGGCGCCGCCATAGACGGCGCCGAGCGCGGCGGCGCTGTTGCCTTCGATGAAGATGCGGTCGCCGACTTTGTCGGACTTCTTCACCCGCAGCCCGAGCGGGCATTTCAGGTTCTGCAGCGCCCAGTCGCGGCCGAGATGCAGCGCGTGGACGTTGGAGGACAAGAGCTTCTCCTTGCCCTTGTACTGTTCGCCGATCAGCTGCTCGACCAGCTTGGGATCGAGGTCGAGCAGGGCGCAGAGCGCGCCGAGATAGATGATGTTCTTGAACAGCTGGCGCTGTCTGGGATCGGTGTAGGTGGAGTTGGTGATCGCGGTCAGCGGCACGCCGATGACGGTGATGTCCTCGCGGAATTTCGACGACGGCATCGGCTTGGTCGAATCGTAGAACAGATAGCCGCCGGGCTCGATCGAGGCGATGTCCTTGTCCCAGGTCTGCGGGTTCATCGCCACCATCATGTCGACGCCGCCGCGGGCGCCGAGGTGGCCGTCCTCGGTGACGCGCACCTCATACCAGGTCGGCAGGCCCTGGATGTTGGACGGGAAGATGTTGCGCGGCGAGACCGGTACGCCGTGGCGCAGGATCGAACGCGCGAACAGCTCGTTGGCGGAAGCCGAGCCCGAACCGTTGACGTTGGCGAAGCGGACGACGAAGTCGTTTACGCTGCTGATCGGGCTTTGGACTGACATGTTGATCCCGCTTGAACCATATCGATGAGGTACTTCTGCATGTCCCAGGCGCCGGTCGGGCAGCGCTCGGCACACAATCCGCAATGCAGGCAGACGTCTTCGTCTTTCACCATGACGCGGCCGGTCTTCAGGTCGCCGGAGACGTAGAGCGCCTGATCGTGATGCGGCGAGGGCGCCTTCAGGCGCTGCCGCAAATCATCCTCCTCGCCATTCTCGGTGAAGCTGATGCAGTCCATCGGACAGATGTCGACGCAGGCGTCGCATTCGATGCAGAGCGGCGCGGCAAACACAGTCTGCACGTCGCAATTCAGGCAGCGCTGCGCCTCGCCGAGCGCAAGCTTGAGGTCGTAGCCGAGCTCGACCTCGGCGCGGATGTCCTTCAGCGCGACCACCTTGTCGCGATGCGGCACCTTGAAGCGCTTGTCGGCGGAGATGTCGTTGTCGTAGCTCCACTCGTGGATGCCCATCTTCTGCGAAGAGACGTGCACCTCGGGCAGCGGACGCTCGTTGATGTCCTCGCCGGACAGCATCCGGTGAATCGACAGCGCGGCGTCGTGGCCGTGCGCCACTGCCCAGATGATGTTCTTCGGCCCGAACGCCGCGTCGCCGCCGAAGAACACCTTCGGATTGGTCGAGACGAACGTCTTGGGGTCGACTTTCGGCATGTGCCACTTGTCGAATTCGATGCCGCAATCGGCTTCGATCCAGGGGAACGCATTCTCCTGACCGACCGCAACGAGGACATCGTCGCAGGGGATGGTCTCGTCCGGCTCGCCCGAGGGCACCAGATTGCGCCGGCCCTTGGCGTCGTATTCGGCCCGCACCTTCTGGAAGATGACGCCGATCAGCTTGCCGGCCACGTGCTTGAACGCCACCGGCACCATGTAGTTGAGGATCGGGATGTCCTCATGGATGGCGTCTTCCTTCTCCCACGGCGAGGCCTTCATTTCCTCGAAGCCGGAGCGGACCACGACCTTGACGGCCTCACCGCCGAGGCGGCGCGCGGTGCGGCAGCAATCCATCGCGGTGTTGCCGCCGCCGAGCACGATGACGCGGCGGCCGATCTTGTCGACATGGCCGAACGACACGTTGGCCAGCCAATCGATGCCGATATGGATGTTGGCGGCGGCTTCCTTGCGGCCGGGAATGTCGAGTTCGCGGCCGCGCGGCGCGCCGCTTCCGACGAAGACCGCGTCATAGTTCTCCGCGAGCAGCTGCTTCAGGCTGTCGACGCGCTGGCCGCCCTTGAACTCGACGCCGAGGTCGAGGATGTAGTCGGTCTCCTCGTCGATCACGCTGTCGGGCAGGCGGAATTTTGGAATCTGGCTGCGCATCATGCCGCCGGCCTTGGGATCGCCGTCGAACACGGTGCAGTGATAGCCGAGCGGGGCGAGATCGCGCGCCACGGCGAGCGAGGCGGGACCACCACCGACCAGCGCGATGCGCTTGCCGTTCTTCGGACCCGGCTTCGGCAGCCGATCCTTGATGTCGTCCTTGAAGTCGGCGGCGACGCGCTTCAGGCGGCAGATCGCGACCGGATTGTCCTCGACCCGGCCGCGGCGGCACGCGGGCTCGCACGGACGGTCGCAGGTGCGCCCGAGAATGCCGGGGAACACGTTGGACTTCCAATTGATCATGTAGGCGTCGCTGTAACGCCCCTCAGCAATCAACCGGATGTACTCGGGAACAGGGGTGTGTGCGGGACAGGCCCATTGGCAATCGACTACTTTATGAAAGTAATCCGGCGCCGAGATATCAGTCGGTTTCATTCCTACCTTTGACCCGCGCGAAAATGCCTGACCGCGCGGCCTTATCGTTGACGACGAACGCTCATGTGGCGTTGTTCTGGTTTTTGAATTGGATCATAGGCTTATCTTATTAGAGCCGTTCCAGAGAAGGCAAAGGCTAAATTGTCCGATCATCTGCTTTCGCGCGGCTGATGTGCGCTCAGCGTTAATCTCGATTGCGTTATGCGGCGGTGCAGCATGACTGCGCCGCCAAAGCGCGCGTCGAGCAGCGCCGTCAGCTGCGCGGCAGGTCGCTCTTTGCGATATCCCACAATAGCCTGTAGACGCCGCTGATGACCACCAGCGGCTTCAAAGCTGCATTATTGCCGGTGATGGCTGACAAGGCCGCAGGCACCGCGCTGACGTCAGTGGCATCGATCAGCACGAACCAGTCGCCGGCGCCGGGATCGGCCTTGTCGGCGTCCGGTGTCAGCGGCTTCGACAGCACCGGATCGTTCTCCAGCAGGTGCATCGAGATGATGCCGTCGCGCGCGGCGGGATCGAGGTGCTCCCGCAATACAGCGCGGAGTTTGTCGGCGCCCTCTGCCGGCGGGCGCAGGCGGATGATGCCAAGGGCTGCGCCCCGGCCGACGCCGCGGCTGATCGTGATGCGCGCGACGCCGCGGATCATGTTCTTGAAGCGTGCGATGTTGGCCTTCGACCAGTCGGTCTGGTTGGCGAGCGCCTTGCGATAGGCCGGGCTCTCGAGCACGTCGAAGGTCGCAGTCGAATACAGGCTCAGATACTTCGGCTTGCCGTCATGGGCGACGTAGCGACGGGCCTCGAGGAAACCGTCGATCGCGACTCGTTCTTCGAGATGTTCGCGATCGTACCAGCGGTTGAATTCAGCTTCGTGTAAGCTGTCGATATCCATCGAGGTCAGCAGCATGCCTTGTCCGGCGATTGGCATCGAGTGCTCCTTTTTTGCCTGTTTTATCTGCACAATATCGCTGACTGGCGTGGGCCAGGGAAGCCGGTTCCTGCTGCCCGGCAGCGTGCAGACCAAGGATTGCCACAATTGCCGCAATCCTGTTCAGCGCACATTCACGGAAGTAGCATTTCCATCCGACATGCCCGTTTCCGGGAAGAAAAAAGGACAGCCGCCATGGCGCGAATTTTGTGGGCATTGATCGTCGGCCTGGTGTCGCTCGCGTCACTTCCCGTCCATGCGGAGGATCAGGAGAAACGACTTGCGCTCGTGGTCGGCAACGGCGCCTATCAGGCCGGCGCGCTGCAAACCGCGGCGAACGATGCCGGACTGATCGCGCAGACCTTGCAGGCCGCCGGCTTCGACGTGGTCGGGGCGCGCGATCTCGACGCCGAGACGCTCCGCAAGTCGTTCCGCGATTTCATTCAGAAGGTGCAGGACGCCGGGCCCAATGCGGTGGCCTTCGTCTACCTCTCCGGCTACGGCGTGCAGCTTACCGGCGAGAACTACTTCGTGCCGGTCGACGCCAAGATCGCCCGCGACACCGATGTGCCGGTCGAGGCGATTCGCCTCTCGGACTACAGCCATCAGCTCTCGGCGCTGCCGATCAAGGCCGGCGTGATCGTGCTCGATGCGGCGCGCAGCAATCCCTTCGCCAAGGACGGCCAGCCGCTGGCCGGCGGCCTTGCGCTGGTCGATCCCGATCCGAAGATGCTGATCGCGTTCAATTCGGCGCCCGGCACCGTCGCGCCCGACGGTGCGCCGCCTTACGGGCCCTACGCGCAGGCGCTGGCGGAAATGATTCGCGCCGGCGGCCTCACCTTGCCCGAGGTGTTCGACCGCGTTCGCCTCCGCGTCAACGAAATGACCAAGGGCGCCGAGATTCCGTGGAACGCCCAGAAGGTCGACGCGCCCTTCATGTTCTTCGAGCGCAAGCCGGATGCGCCGCCGCAGCAGGTCGATGCCGGACTGCGCACCAAGCCGATCCGCGATTTCCCGGCGCGTGATGCCTATGCCGCGGCGCTGGAGCGCGACACGCTGCAAGGCTACGAGGATTATCTGCAGGCCTATCCGACCGACCCGCTGGCCAAGCGGGTGCGCGCGATCGTCGCGGCGCGGCGCGAGGCCATCACCTGGCGGCGCACCTACAACGCCGACACGCCCGATGCGTATTGGTCGTATCTGCGGCGTTATCCGCGCGGGCCGCATGCCTACGACGCAAGGCGCCGGCTCTCCTATCTGTCGGCCGCGCTGGAGCCGCCGCCGCAATTCACGGCGCTCGATTACGACGTGCCGCCGCCGCCGCCCGACGAGATCGTCTATGTCGATCGTCCGGTGCTCTACTATAGCGATCCGGTGTTCGCCTTCGCGCCGCCGCCACCGCCGCCGCTGTTCTTCCTGCCGCCGCCGCCGCCGGACTTCGTCGTGTTGCCACCGCCACCGCCGCCGATCGGCCTGTTCGTGCTGCCGACGCCGTTCTTCGTGGCGATGCCGGCCTATGTCGCCGCGCCGGCCTACGTAGTGCCGCCGCAGAACAACATCGTGTTCAACAACATCCACAACACGACGGTCATCAACACGGTCATCAACAACCCGAATCCCACGCCGGCGCAGCTCCATGCGGCCGGGGTGACGGCGGCAATGGGCGGTGCGCCGGTCACGGCGGCACCGCAACTGCCGGCGGCGGCGGCGCAGCGCGCCAACCTGGCCCAGCCGGCCGGTCGGCAAGGTGTGACGCCGGCACAAGGCGCGGCGATGGGAGCTCCGGGCGCCGCACCGAACGCAGCCGCCGCGCCGAACGCAATGGGCGCGCCGGCTGCGCACACTTTGCCGGGCGCAAAGAACGGACCGCCGCTGCCGCAGTCGGCGACCGCGCCGGCCAACGCCACGCAGCGGCATGGCGCCGTGCAGCCGGGCACCACGCAACCTGGCACGACCCAACCTGGCACCGCGCAATCTGGCGCAAAGCCGAATGCGCTCACGCCTGCCAAGCCGGCGACAGCGATGGCGCCTGCCAATGCGCAACCGGCTCCCCCGACCAAGCCCGGGACGGCCCCGGCGACAAATACGCCTGCCTCGCCCGCGACCGCCGGCAAGCCGGGAAGGCAACAGCTCAACCGTGCCGCGACCGCGCCGACTGGCAACGTGAAGCCTGCAACGGTCCAGTCGCCTGCGAATCGCGCGACATCGGTGCGGCCGACGCCGGCTGCGCGTTCGGCACCCGCGCATGCCGCGGTGTCGCCGGCGCCGGTCTCTCGGCCCGCGCCACAGCGGGCTGCACCACCGCCGCGCGCCGCACCTCCGCCGCCCCGCGCGGCCGCCGTTGCGCCGCGTCCGGCACCCGCACCGGCTCCGCGCGCTGCGCCGCCGCCACGGCCGGCGATGCAGGCGCAACGCGCAGCTCCGCCGCCGAGACCCGCCCCACGCGCCGCGCCGGCATGTCCTCCCGGCAAGTGTAAACATTGAGGGCATGACACCATGAGCCGAGCAGGTCAGCCTTCATGAGCATCACGGCCATACTCGGATCGCGGACAGTCGCGAAACTGGTGATCGGTGCGATCGCGGGGCTGGTGACGTTGCATCAGCCGGCGCGGGCGGCCGAACTCACGGCGCAGGACATCGCGCTGCTCGATCGCCTGACCTGGGGCGTCAGCGCCTCGAGCGCGGCGCATCTGCGCGAGATCGGCACCGAACGCTGGCTGCAGGAGCAGTTGCATCCGGCCACCTCCGTATTACCGGCTGCCGTGCGTGCGCAGATCGAGGCGATGCCGGACGTGCATCGCTTCCCGTTCGATATCGCGGTCTCGTTCGACCAGCAGGGCAAATCCGCCAACCAGGTCGCCGACCCGGAGCAGCGCAAGGCGGCGCAGCAAGTCTATCAGCAGGCCATGAACGACCGCGCCCGGCAGGCCGCGGCCCGTACCATCCTGCACGCGCTCTATGCGCCGGATCAATTGCGCGAACGGCTGACCTGGTTCTGGTTCAACCACTTCAACGTCCACCAGTACAAATCCAACATCCGCGTGCTGGTCGGCGACTATGAGGATCGCGCGATCCGCGCCAACGCGCTCGGCAAGTTCCGTACCCTGCTGTCGGCGACGCTGCATCATCCGGTGATGCTGCGTTACCTCGACAATGCCGATAATGCCGCCGGTCACCTCAACGAGAACTACGCCCGCGAGATCATGGAGCTGCACACCATGGGCGTCGGCTCCGGCTACACCCAGGCCGACGTCGAGGCGCTGGCGCGGATCCTCACCGGCGTCGGCATCGACTTCAAACCGGAAGATCCCAAGCTGAAGCCGGAGCAGCAATCCCAGCTGGTCCGCGAGGGCGCCTTCGAGTTCAATCCGGCGCGCCACGATTTTGGCGACAAGACCTTCCTCGGCCATCAGATCAAGGGCCGCGGTCTCGCCGAGGTCGACGAGGCCCTCGACATCCTTTGCCATCATCCTGCAACTGCCATGCACGTCTCGAAGCAGCTTGCGACCTATTTCGTGTCGGATAATCCCCCGGATACGCTTGTGCGCCAAATGGCGCAGACCTTCGAGAAGACCGATGGCGATATCGCAGCCGTGATGTCGACGCTGGTCCATGCGCCGGAATTCGCCGCCAGCCTGAAGGGCGGTGCCAAGTTCAAGGACCCGATGCTCTACGTGATGTCGTCGGTGCGGCTCGCCTACGACAACAAGGTCGTCCTCAACACGCTGCCGATCCAGGGCTGGCTCAACCGCCTGTCGGAGGGCCTGTTCAATCACGAGACGCCCGACGGCTATTCGATGCTGTCGGCGGCCTGGAACGGCCCGGGGCAGATGATGTTGCGTTTCGAGATCGCGCGCGCGGTCGGCTCGGGATCGGCCGGGCTGTTCAAGCCGAACGAGCCCAACGCCGTCGACCAGCCGGCGTTTCCGCTGGTCATGAACGGACTCTATTTCAGCAACATCAGGCAGACGCTGAGCCCGACCACGCTCGCCGCGCTCGACCAGGCCGTCTCGCCGCAGGACTGGAACACGCTGTTTCTGTCGTCACCCGAGTTCATGCACTGAAAGGGGAGGTTCGCCAATGAACCGCCGCGAACTGATCAAGGCCTTCGCTGCTTCCGCCTCGCTCACCCTTGCCGGCCGGGTCTGGGCGGCACCCGCGACCGACGCGCGCCTGCTGGTGGTGTTCCTGCGCGGCGCCTATGACGCCGCCAATGTGGTGGTGCCCGTCGGCAGCGAGTTCTACTACGCCTCGCGCCCGACGCTTGCGGTCGCGCGGCCCGACGCCGGCAATCCGAATGCGGCGCTGTCGCTTGACGCCGGATGGGGGTTGCATCCGGCGCTGCGCGATTCGATCTATCCGCTATGGGCCAAGCGTGAGATCGCCTTCGTTCCGTTCGCCGGCACCAGCGATGACCTGTCGCGCAGCCATTTCGAGACCCAGGACACCATCGAGCTCGGGCAGGCGGTCGGCGGCAGCCGCGACTATCGTTCCGGCTTCATGAGCCGGCTGGCGACCGAATTGACCCGGGTGAAGCCGATCTCCTTCACCGACCAGCTGCCGCTGATCTTCCGCGGCCAGAACCAGATTCCGAACATCGGGATCGCCAGCGTCAGCAAGCCCGGCGTCGACGACCGGCAGGCGCGGCTGATCCGGGAGATGTATGCGAAGGGCGATCTCGCCAATTCAGTGTCGGAAGGCTTTCGGGTTCGCGACGACGTCTACAAATCGGTCTCCGAGGAGATGATGGCGGCCAACCGCGGCGCGGTGTCGCCGCGCGGCTTCGAGCTGTCGGCGCGGCGGATCGGTCGCCTGATGCGCGAGCAGTTCAATCTCGGATTCGTCGACGTCGGCGGCTGGGACACCCACGTCAACCAGGGCGCGGCGACGGGTTATCTCGCCGATCGGCTCGGCGAACTGGGCAGGGGACTCGCCGGCTTCTCGGAGGAGATCGGTCCCGCGATGTGGCGCGACACCGTCGTGGTGGTGATCTCCGAATTCGGCCGCACCTTCCGCGAGAACGGCGACCGCGGCACCGATCACGGCCATGGCAGCGTCTATTGGGTGATGGGCGGCGGCATCAATGGCGGACGGATGGCCGGCGAGCAGGTCCAGGTCGCGCAGGCAACCCTGTTCCAGAATCGCGATTTTCCGGTGCTGACCGACTACAAGGCATTCTTCGCCGGCCTGATCCAGCACGTCTACGGCCTGCAGCAGGCGAGTCTCGAGCGCATCTTCACTGGCATCAAGCCGAAGGATCTGAATTTGGTTTGAAGGGCCATTGCAAAAATATTGGAAAACAACCCCATGCAAAGTAGCCGCCGGGTGGCCGATGTTCGACACGGCGACTTGACACGTCGGGCAACTCAGCAGCATACTTCCATTATTCCGAAATCCTGCAATGGTGGCCGTAGTCGTCCGAACCCGGTGGCCGTTCAGCGCGCCGCCGTCTTGCCCGCTTCGAATTTTGCCCGCGCAGTCTCCATCGCTGGACGATGGCGCTTGGCCCACGCCGCGACCGTCTGCAACGGCGCGATCAGCGAGCGTCCGAGCTTGGTCAGCTCATACTCGACCTTGGGCGGGATCGTCGGATAGGCGGTGCGCTTGACGAGCCCGTCGGCCTCGAGCGCCCGCAAGGTCAGCGTTAGCATCCGATGCGACGCGCCGATCAGGCGCAGGATGGCGTTGAAGCGCATCGGTCCGTCCGCCAGCGCGCCGACCACCATTACGGTCCATTTGTCGCCGATGCGGTCGAGCACCTGCAGCACGGCGCGGCAATCCTCGGGATCGTCCCATCCGGGCTTTGCCATTCCCGCTTGGAGCTTGATGCGCTTCATCGCCTGTCTCGTCTTGTGGGGCACGATCAGATTTGTTCGTGGCGCACCTCAATGTGCATTCTTGCGAGGCTATCCGATGCCGGCCATGTAGTAACGAACAATTTGTTCGTAACGATAGACAGGATATCGTAATGAAGATCGGCGTCAGCGGTGCCAGCGGTCATCTCGGCAAGGCCGTGGTGGAGGAATTGAAGGCGCGGGGTGGCGGCGACGCCATCGTCGGCATCTCGCGAACGCCCGAGACGGTTCAGTCCGGCGTCGAGGGCCGGCATGGCGACTACGACCGGCCCGAGACGTTGGCGCAGGCCTATCGCGGCCTCGATCGTCTCCTGATCATCCCGAGCTCCGACACGGAGCCGGGCCTGCGCGACCGACACTTCGTCGCCGCGATCGATGCAGCGGTCGCCGCCGGCGTTGCGCGCATCGTGATGATGTCGTCGGCGGCGACGCGCGCCGTTGACGCAGCCGAGATGTTCGCGTCGTACTTCACCGGCGAGCAGCATCTGATGCGGACGGCGCCCCGATGGAGCATCCTGCGGATGAACTATTACGCCGAGTCCTTCGCCCAGGTGGCGGCGATGTCGCTCGCGTCCGGAGTCCTTGCTGGGCTCGGCGAGAACCGCGTCGCCTTCGTATCGCGGGATGACGTCGCGGCTGCGGCGGCGGGGATCCTGCTTGGCGAAGGGCATGCCGGCGCGATCTACAGCGCGACCGGGCCTGCCGTGGTCTCCGGCACGGAGCGCGCCGCGTTGCTGGCCGACGTCGCAGCAAAGCCGCTGCGTTTTGTCGCGATCGACGAAACCCAGCTGCGCGGCGGGATGGCGCAGGCCGGCGTGCCCCAGCAATACGTCCAGGCCATGATCGATATCGAGAAGCGCTTCGTGGCCGGCGACTTCGAGATCGTCACGGGCGATGTCGCGCGTCTCGCGGGGCGTCCGCCCAGCACGCTGCGCGACGTCCTGGCGAAGCAACTCGCGGCGATCCGGCCCTAGCTTCTCGACGCCAAATCCGCGATCGCCTTCATCACGGCGTTGCGGATGCCGGGATCGTAGAGGATGTGGCCGGCGCCATCGATGATGCGGACCTCGCTGCCCGGCCAGCGCGCGGCGAGCGCGTGCGATGTCGCGGGGGGGCACAACAAATCATAGCGGCCCTGCACCAGGATGCCGGGAATACCGGCGAGCTTGCCGGCTTCCTCCATCAGCTGGTGCGGCCGCATGAAGCAATCGTTGGCGAAGTAGTGCGCCTCCATGAACGGCGTCGAGGGCAGGGCGCCCGATGCCTTGAGATCGAGACGCGTCTGCTTCGGCGTGTGCTCCGACAGCACGCGCTCGGTGTCGTGCCAGGCGCGCGCGGCCGGCGCATGCACGGCGGCATCGGGATCGAGGATGCGGCGATAATAGGCGGCGAGCGGCGCTGTACGCTCGGCCGCGGGCAGGAAGTTGAGGAAGTCTTCGGCGAGCGTGGGATAGAAGCGCGGCAAGGCGCGCAGGAAAACATCCTCCAGCTCTTCGCTGGTGCCGAGGAACGTCGCGCGCAGCACGAGGCCACTGACCCGCTCGGGATGGGCCTGCGCATAGGCCAGTGCCAGTGTCGCGCCCCAAGAGCCGCCGACCACCATCCAGCGCGCGAAGCCGAAGCGTTCGCGGATCTTCTCCATGTCGGCGATCAAATGCTGCGTCGTGTTGTGATCGCGACTGCCCTTTGGCCGGCTGCGGCCGCAGCCGCGCTGGTCGAACAGCACAGCGTGGAAGCGCTCGGGATCGAACAGCCGGCGGTGATCGGGCTGGCAGCCGCTGCCCGGGCCGCCATGCAGATAGACCGCGGGGATGCCGCCCTCGCGCCCGACGCTCTCGACGTGCAAATTATGGCTGTCACCGACATCGAGCCATTCCGACGTCAGCGGCGCAAAGGGATCAGCGCGCCTGGCAGCCTTGCCGGCGTCGGCGTCAGGCGCCATGAGACTTGTCCTCGTCCGTCTCCAGCGTGCCGCCGGCGAAGTTGCGGTAGAGGAAACGGTTCTGCGTGCCGGCGGATTCCTGCTCGGCCTGCTTGAAGATCTCCTCGTGCCGCGGCGACAGCGCGCAGGCCGGGTCTGTGTTCCCGGCATCGCCGGTCAGCGCAAAGGCCTGGCAGCGGCAGCCGCCGTAATCGACCTCGCGGAATTCGCAGGACTTGCACGGCTCCGGCATCCAGCCCGTGCCGCGATAGCGGTTGAAGGCCTCCGAGTTCTGCCAGATCCAGGCGATCGAATGGTTCGAGCGCACCGACTCGAATTCGAGCCCAGTAATGCTCTCGGCGGCGTGGCACGGCAGCACCTTGCCGGCCGGCGAGATGTTGAAGAACTGGCGGCCCCAGCCGCCCATGCATTTCTTCGGCCGCAGCGCGTAATAGTCCGGCACCACATAGTCGATCGCGAGCGTGCCCTTCAGGCGCACCTGGGCTTCCTCGACGATGCGGCTGGTCTCCTCGATCTGCTCGACCGTCGGCATCAGCGCGGCGCGGTTCTTCAGCGCCCAGCCGTAATACTGCACATTGGCGACCTCGAGACGGTCGGCGTCGAGGTCGACCGCCATCTGGATGATGTCGGACAACTGATGCAGGTTCTGCCGGTGCATCACGGCATTCACCGTGAGCGGCATGTCGAGCTCACGGGTCCATTTGGCGACCTCGAGCTTCTTTTTGTGCGCGTCCTTCAGTCCTGCGACGCGATCGGCGACGTTGGGCTCATTACCCTGGAAGCTGATCTGGACATGGCTGAGGCCGGCATCGGCCAGCGCCGACAGCTTGTCCTTGGTCAGCAGCACCGCCGAGGTGATCAGGTTGGAGTAGAGCCCGACATCGCTCGCGTGCTGCACCAGCTCGACGATGTCCTTGCGCGCGGTCGGCTCGCCGCCGGAGAAATGGACCTGGAGCACGCCGAGCTCGGCAAGCTCGCTCAGCACCTTCTTCCATTCTTCAGTGGTGAGCTCGGTCGAGCCGCGGTCGAGCTCGACCGGGTTGGAGCAATACGGACATTGCAGCGGGCAGCGGTGAGTGACTTCGAGCAGCACCGCGAGCGGGATGCCATAGGTCTCAGCCGCCGAGCGGGCGCCTTCCAGCACCGCAAGCCCATCGCTCGGGCCGTTTGATGTGGTCTTGTTGTCGGCGAGCGTGTCACTCATGCGGTATTCTCGCGCGCTTCGGTGAGAAAGCCCTTGTCGGCCAGATCCTGCAACATTGCGACCACGTCGGTTGCGATCGCCTCGCGCGGCGCGGCATACTTTTCAGCGAGCTGGTCCACCATCTCGGCGACGCTGCGCACGCCGTCGCAGAGCTGCAGCACCTCGACCGCGATCTCATCGGGTGCCAGCACGCGCTCCGGCGCCAGGATCACCCAGACCTGCCGCGTCTCGTCGAATTTCAGCTTGGTGTGGCGCGGCAGTTTCGGCCGGCTGGTCTCGCTGACGCTGATGTTGCGGCTGGCCATGATCTAAGTCTCTTTGTCTGAGCATGATCTTTCGGAAAACCGGTTCCCACTTTTCCGGATCATGCTCTAACCCGTCTTCGGCACGAAGGCGCCGGGTGGAATCTGGCCGTCGACATAGGCGTGATAGAGCGCGTCGAGCTGCACCCACAGCACGTTGGTCTTGAAGATCAGCGCGTTGCAGACCGCCTCGCGCTCGGCGGGCGTCTTCGCATGCTGCTTGACGTATTCAAGCGCGAAGCCGGCATCGCGCGGTGCCTGGGTCAGGCGGCGGCTGAAATAGCTCATGATGTCGGGATTGACGAAGTCGTAGTGCTTCAGCATCCCCGAGATGCGTTCCTCATGCAGGTTCGGCGCGAACAATTCGGTGAGCGAGGAGGCGATCGCCTCCAGCGGCGTGCGGTCGCGGCAGAAATGCACATAGGCCTCCACGGCGAAGCGCGTCGCCGGCAGAATGCCTTCGGTGGATTCCACATAGGCGGTATCGAGGCCGAGGCCTTCGGTCAGCTTCAGCCAGCGCTCGATGCCGCCCTCATTGCCGAGATCACCGTCATGATCCTCGATGCGGTGGCGCCATTCGATCCGCGTGTTGCGGTCGCGGAAGCGCGAGATCACCATCGCATCCTTCAGCGGGATCGTGCTCTGGTAGTAATAGCGGTTCAGCGCCCAGGCCTGAACCTGGCCCTTGTTGAGCTTGCCGCCGTGCAGCAGGCGGTGGAACGGGTGCAGGCTGTGATAGCGCGTCGCGCCGATCGTGCGCAGCGTCGCTTCCATCGCCTCGGCGCTGTCGAGCGTGATGCCCTTGCCGATCGAGAGCGCGGTCATTCCAGTGGTAGGCACCATATTCACAGCACGATCTCCGTTCCGTCGGAGGGAATCCGCCAGCCCGCCTGTTCGGCCGCCTTGCGTTCGGCCGAGGTCCCAAGCAGCGCCGGGTTGGAGTTGTTGATATGCAAAAACACTTTTTGCCCGATGTCGAGCCCGGCGAGGCTGGCGATTGCGCCCTGATCGCCGGACATCGCGATATGTCCCATGCCCTGGCCGGTCTTGTTGCCAAGACCCGCCGCGATCAGCTCGTCGTCGCGCCACACCGTGCCGTCGAAGAACACCAGGGGCGCGCCCTTGAGCCGCGCTTTCAGGTCGTCGGTCACCCGGGCGCAGGCGGCCAGGAAGTAGAAATATTTGCCGCTATGCTTGTCCGCAATACGCAGGCCGAGCGTATCGCCGACGCCGTCGGCGCCCGCCGGGTGCGCCTTGCCCTCGAGATACCAGGCGCCCTTGCCGGGAACCTCGAACGGCAGCACCTCGAGCCCGGACGGCGATCCGTCGGGCAGGGTCGGCTCGAAGGCCTGCTCGACCGCAATCGGCAGGCGGGCGACGTTCTTTTCGCTGAGCACGTTGAAGATGCTGTTGGAGCGCAGGATCGCCAGCACCCGCTCATGCGCGTAGATCGCAAACGGCGAGCCCTCGCGCATCGACAGCAGCCCGGCGACGGCATCGATCTCGCTATTGGTGAGGATGACGCCGGCGATCGGGCTATGGCGCAGGGCGCCGTGCTTCGGATGCAGCTGCGGCGTCGCGGTCAATTGCTGGCGCAGATCGGGGGAGGCGTTGATCAGGAACCAGTGCGCGCCGTCGCCACTGACGGCGATCGAGGCTTGCGTGCTCTGCAATTCCGGATGGTCGCTTCGCGCCGTCCTGCACACGGCACAGCCGCAGTTCCACTGCGGAACGCCGCCACCCGCCGCGGCACCCAGGACGACGACACGAAGCATGATCCGTCCCCTGGAGAGTTTTTCTCGAACCCAGAAACGTTACGAGGTGGACCCCGGATTTGAAACACACCCCCTTATGCGGGAGCGCGTTACGCCCGGATGTCCACCTGCGCTAAAACGCTAAACGTGTATAGGGCGCTGCCGCTTACTTGCGGGTGGCGCACATATACATGTTGATTTCCATGCCGACCGACACTTCGACGATCTTCGGTGCTTTCCAGGCCATTTGGCTCTCCTTGTTGCAACCGGACGAACTTTCCGCCCTGAAGACTAAACTACTGCGGTTCGAAAAGTTCGCCACTTAAATTTTTCGCAAGGAGTCCTGGGGAACGGCATGTTGCACTGCGAAGGGCAAATCCGGCCCACTCACAAATTTGTGCGCACCTTTCCCGTCAAAACCCGGTGGCATCAGACCTTTTTACTGTTGTTCGCCACACGGTGAATGGTGATCTTGGATTAACAAACAGGGGCTAGCGGTCCTCCGAAGGTCCTGATGACTAAACTGTGCTCCCGCGCGACGGGAGCGACTAACCGAGCCGAGTTCAGCCGATGCCACGCTATTTCTTCAATACCCGTATCGGCGACGAGCTGATTTCCGATCCCGACGGCGAGATCTTGCGCGACCCGGATCGTGCCTGGGAAATGGCGCGGGCGATGATTCGCGAGCTGCTCAAGACCGAGGGCGCCGACGGCGCGCTGCTCAGCGCGGTGATCGAGGTGACCGACGACGAGGGCGAGATCGTGCTGGAGTTTCCCTTCACCGAGGCGATGCTCGATCGCCCGGATCGTTCGATGACAAGGCACTGACGCAGCCCGACACGCCGGCCGGCTACAACCATGCGTTGGCCGATGTCTGGCATGTTTCCGATTGCAATTGTCCGGACAAATTCGCAAGACTATGAACGGAAAGCCGAACCGCGCCGGTCGACGTCAATGGCGCAAGCAACAACGGCTTCCACCCAGGGGAGATCATCATGAAAAAACACTCGTTCGCACCGCGCAGCCTGCTGCTCGCGGGTGCCATGCTGGGGGCGTTCACGCTCTCTGCTGCGGCGCAACAGCCAGCGGCCGCGCCCGCCGCAGGCACCGCGCCGGCCGCCCAGCCGTTGCCGCCTGGCTCGCCCATGATCGGCCGTCCGGACAATGAAGCCGCCGCCAAGCTCGCGCCGGTGGCGCCGCCGCCGCTGCCGTCCGCGCCCGACAAGCTGCCGCTTGCCAAGCTCAAGGTGCCGGCCGGCTTCAATGTCGAGGTCTATGCCGCAGGGATGGCCAATGCGCGCTCGCTGGCGCTCGGGGACAAGGGCACGGTGTTCGTCGGCAGCCGCCTCGTCGACAAGGTCTATGCGATCGTCAACAAGGACGGCAAACGCTCGGTCAAGGTGATCGCCTCCGGCCTCTACCGCCCGAACGGCGTCGCCTTCAAGGACGGCACGCTCTACATCGCCGAGCTGTCGAAGGTCTCCAAGATCGACAAGATCGAGGACAATCTGGACAATCCGCCGAAGCCTGTCGTGATCTACGACAAGCTGCCGAAGGACGAGGCGCATGGCTGGAAGTTCATCGCCATCGGTCCCGACAACAAGCTCTATGTCCCGGTCGGCCAGCCCGGCAACAACGTGCTGCATGATGCCGATCACGGCCAGATCCGCCGCATGAATCTCGACGGCTCCGGCGCCGAGGTCTACGCGCTCGGCGTGCGCAACTCGGTCGGCTTCGACTGGAATCCCGAGACCAAGCAGATGTACTTCACCGACAACGGCCGCGACTGGCTGTCGGAGTCGGTGCCGGAAGACGAGCTCAACCGCGTCACCAAGGCGGGCGAGGATTTCGGTGCGCCCTACTGCTACCAGGGCAACATCATCGACCAGGAGCTCGGCTGGGGTAAGTCCTGCAAGGACTACACGCCGCCGGTCGGCCTGATGGGCCCGCATACCGCCTCGCTCGGCATGCGCTTCTACACCGGAAGCATGTTCCCGAAGGCCTACAAGAACGTGATCTTCGTCGCGCGTCACGGCTCCTGGAACAAGTCGCAGAAGCAGGGCGGCGACGTCGCCGTGGTCAGGCTGAACAAGGACGGCACCGTGAAGTCGGTCGAGCCGTTCATGACCGGCTTCCTCGAGGACAACAAGTATGTCGGCCGCCCGGTCGACGTGATGCTGCTGAAGGACGGCTCGCTGCTGGTCTCCGACGACTGGAACGGCGCGGTCTATCGTGTCAGCTACGGCAAGCCGAAGGTCGCCAATCAATAAGCTGAAACCGGCGATCGGGGGCAGCGCGTGCTGCCCCCGATTTTCTTTTTTGAAGTGCATGCAAGGATGGACCGATGCGCAAGCTCGCACTCGCCGCGGCGCTCGCCGCGCTCAGCTTCTCCGCCAATGCCGAGACCATCCAGGAGCGCGCTGTGGCGTGCTTTGCCTGCCATGGCGAGCATGGCACGTCGGAAACCGAGAACACGCCGTCGCTCGGCGGCCAGCAGGCGCCCTATGCGCTGATCCAGCTGTTCATGTTCCGCGAGAAGCTCAGGGTGTTCGACCCGATGAACGAGATGGCGAAGCCGATGACCGACGACGATCTGCGCGCCTTCTCCGATTTCATCGCCACCCTGCCGAAGCCTGTGCCGCCTGCGGACGCCGGTGATCCCGCGCGGATGGCGCGTGGCCAGGCCTTGGCGCAGCAGAACCACTGCAACAGCTGCCACAACACCGATTTTTCGGGCAAAGACAACGTCCCCCGCATCGCCAACCAGCGCGAGGACTACCTCGCCAAGACGCTGGCCGAATACAAGGACAACAGCCGCCACGGCTACGACGCCACCATGGCCGACGTGATGCAGACGGTCACCAAGGAGCAAATCGGCGACCTTGCCTATTACATCGCGCATGTCCGCTGAAACATCAGGCGGCGGGAAGCTGGCCTTGCTGTTCGTGTGGGGCTAAAACGCCTGCGTCATACGGAGTGTCTCATGCAGGATATTTGGCGTCTGTCGGCGGCCGAGCTCGCCTCCCTCATCAAATCGAAGAAGGTCTCGGCGAAGGAAGCGGCCGAGGCGGGGCTTTCCCGGCTCGACGCGGTCAACCCGAAGCTCAACGCGGTGGTCGATCACCGGCCGGACGACGTGCTGGCGCAGGCAGCCAAGGTTGATGCGGCAATTGCGCGCGGTGAGGCGGTCGGGCCGCTCGCGGGCGTACCCATCACCATCAAGGTCAATGTCGACCAGGAGGGCTACGCCACCACCAACGGGCTGAAGGCGCAGCGCGACCTGATCGCCAAGGTGGACAATCCGGTGGTCGCCAATCTGCGCAAGGCCGGCGCTGTGCTGCTCGGCCGCACCAATTGTCCGGCGGTATCCTATCGCTGGTTCACCACCAACCTCATTCACGGCGACACCAAGAATCCGCGCGATCCCGGCATCACGCCGGGTGGCTCGTCGGGCGGTGCGGGCTCGGCGGTCGCGGCCGGCATCGGCCATATCGCACATGGCACCGATATCGCCGGCTCGATCCGCTATCCGGCCTATGCCTGCGGCGTGCACGGCCTGCGGCCGAGCCTCGGCCGTATCCCGGCTTTCAATTCGGCGTTGCCGGAGCGGCCGATCGGCCCGCAGATCAGCGCGGTGTCGGGCCCATTGGCGCGCACCGTCAACGATCTGCGCATCTCGCTCGCGGCGATGTCGGCACCCGATTATCGCGACCCCTGGTATGCGCCGGTGCCGCTCGAGGGCCCGCCGCGCGAGAAGCGCGTTGCGATGTGCCTCAATCCCGACGGCCTCAACCCGGTGCCGGAAGTGGTCGCAGCGGTGGCCGATGCCGGCAAGCGCTTGCGAGATGCCGGCTGGATCGTCGAGGAGATCGACGACACGCCGTCGCTGCGTGAGGCGGCCGAGATCCAGACCCGGCTCTGGCTCGGCGACGGCTACGAGGCCCAGCTCGCCTTTGCCGAGCGCGAGGGCGACCCCGGCGCGCTGGCCTGCCTGCGTGGCGTCCGCGCCCGGGTGCATCCGTTCGACCTGTCGCAGGCACTGACCCGCCGCGCCACGCTGACCCGCGACTGGTTCGCCTTCCTCGATAAATATCCGGTACTGCTGATGCCGGTGTCCGGCGAGCTGCCGTTCCCCGATCATCTCGACCGCAAGGACGAGTCATCGTTCGCGCGGGTGTGGCACGCGCAGCTGCCGCAGATCGCGATCCCCTTCATGGGGCTGCCGGGGCTCGTCGTCTCCACGGGCCTGGTGGGACGGATTCCGGTCGGCGTGCAGCTGGTGGCCGCGCGCTACCGCGAGGACCTCTGTCTTGCGGCAGGCGAGGCGATCGAGGCCGGCGGCACGCCGTCGGCGGCGATCGATCCGGCGGTTTAAAATGGCGACGGTTTACGATTTCACCGCAAAGTCGCTCGCCGGCGAGGACATGCCGCTGCGGCAGTTCGAGGGCCAGGTGCTGCTGATCGTCAACACGGCAAGCGCCTGTGGGTTCACGCCGCAATACAAGGGGCTCCAGGAGCTGCACGCAGGACTTGCGCCGCGCGGCTTTGCCGTGCTCGGCTTTCCCTGCAACCAGTTCGGCGCGCAGGAGCCGGGGACGGCCGAACAGATCGCCACGTTCTGCGAGACCAATTACGCGGTAACGTTTCCGATGTTCGCCAAGATCGATGTGAATGGCTCAGGCGCGCATCCATTGTACGAACACCTGAAACGTGAGAAGTCGGGCCTGCTCGGGCCGGCGATCAAGTGGAACTTCACCAAGTTCCTGGTCGATCGCGCCGGCAAGGTCGTGGCGCGGCATGCGCCGACTGCCCGGCCCGAAGGATTGAAGAAGGATATCGAGGCGCTGCTATGAGCGACGACACCACCAACGACCAATTCCCCGACCGCCTCTCGGTCGATCCCAATAGCCCGTACTACAACGCGGACATTCTCTCGCGCGATGTCGGCATCCGCTTCAAGGGAGCCGAGAAGACCAATGTCGAGGAATACTGCATCAGCGAAGGCTGGGTGCGTGTCACCGCGGGCAATGCCAAGGACCGTTACGGCAATCCACTGACCATCAAAGTGCACGGTCCGGTCGAGCCGTATTTCAGGGATAAGAAGTAACCACCGCCATTCCGGGATGGTCCGAAGGACCAGACCACAGATGCGCAATTGCGCATCGGGGAATCTCGAGATTCCGGGTTCGTCCTTCGGACGCCCCGGAATGACGACAAGAGAAAGCACCACCATGTCCGTCCGTATCGTCGACGTTCGCGAGGTCACGAAGCCGATCTCCTCGCCGATCCGCAACGCCTATATCGACTTCACCAAGATGACCTCGAGCCTGGTTGCCGTGGTCACCGATGTGGTGCGTGACGGCAAGCGGGTGGTCGGCTACGGCTTCAATTCCAATGGCCGCTACGGGCAGGGCGGTCTGATCCGCGAGCGCTTTGCGCCGCGGCTCAAGGAAGCCGATCCGAAATCGCTGCTCGACGCTACGGGCGACAATCTCGATCCGGACAAGGTCTGGTCGACGCTGATGTCGAACGAGAAGCCGGGCGGCCATGGCGAGCGCTCGGTTGCGGTCGGCACCATCGACATGGCGGTGTGGGACGCGGTCGCAAAGATCGCGGGCAAGCCGCTGTTCCGGCTGCTCGCCGAGCGCCACGGCGTGAACGCCAATCCGCGCGTCTTCGTCTATGCAGCCGGCGGCTATTACTATCCGGGCAAGGACCTCGGCGCGCTGCGCAAGGAGATGCGCGGCTATCTCGATCGCGGCTACAATGTCGTCAAGATGAAGATCGGCGGCGCGCCGCTCGCCGAGGACCGTGAGCGCATCGAGGCGGTGCTGAAGGAGATCGGCAGTGCCGCGCAGCTTGCCGTCGACGCCAATGGCCGCTTCGATCTCGAGACCGCGATCGCCTACGCCAAGATGCTGCGGGAGTATCCGCTGTTCTGGTACGAGGAGGCCGGCGATCCCCTCGATTACGCGTTGCAGGCCGCGCTCGCCGAATTCTATCCCGGCCCGATGGCCACAGGCGAAAACCTGTTCAGCCATCAGGATGCGCGCAATCTAATCCGTTACGGCGGCATGCGGCCGGATCGCGACTGGCTGCAATTCGACTGCGCGCTGTCCTACGGACTCTGTGAGTATCAGCGCACGCTCGAGGTGCTGAAGACGCACGGCTGGTCGCCGAGCCGCTGCATCCCGCATGGCGGCCACCAGATGTCGCTCAACATCGCGGCCGGCCTCGGCCTCGGCGGCAATGAAAGCTACCCCGATCTGTTCCAGCCCTATGGCGGCTTCCCGGACGGCGTCCGCGTCGAGGGTGGCCACATCGTGATGCCCGAGCTTCCCGGCATCGGCTTCGAGGGCAAGTCGGATCTCTACACGGAGATGAAGGCGCTGGCGGAGTAGGGAGCGCGGTCCTTGCGACGACGCTCCCTGTAATCATGCAGCGAGGTTTGTGATCCTCGCTGAGCCGACCGCATCAGTCGCAGACCCGCAGCGTGCGGATGCGCCAGCCATAACGTGTATGCACGCGGCGCCGGACCAGATAGCAGCCGCCGCCATCGTAGGGATAACCGTAATACGGATAGCCGCCGTAGTAGCCGGGCCCGAAGTAGAAGCCGGGACCGAAGCCCCAGCCATATCCGCGATAAAAGCCACCGCGATAGAAGCCGCCATGGAAGCCACCGCCGCCATGGAAGCCGCGCGCCGAGGCCGCGTTGGCGGCAAGCATTCCGATCGACGCCACGGCAACGACGAGGATCGCCTGGCGCAGCAGTTTCAGTTTCAGCATTCCTTGCAGTCTCCCCTGCAGTCTGTCTTGCGGATCACGCGCTAGTACCCGATGCCGGGCGCGCCGAAGCGGTAGTTGATGCGCGCGGTGACGAGGTCGATGTCCTGGCTGATATCCTCGTTGCGGGTGTTGACGCCGAGATTGGCGGGAGCGACGCCGGTAAAGGCGACATTGCCGGTCCCCATGAAGAGGTGGTCGTATTCGAGCGCCAGCGACCAGTTCGGTGCAAAGCCATATTCGAAGCCGACGCCGATGGCGCCGCCCCAGCGGGTATCGTTGGCCGTGCCGAGTTCGATGCCGGTTGCGTTCGACCAGCCGGAATACTGGTTGTCGGTGACGGCCGCGCCGCCCTTCACATAGAGCAGCGCGTTGTTCCAGGCATAGCCGATCTGGCCGGTGAACAAGCCGAATGCGTCGGTCTTGGTCTGGTTGGTGATGTTGGGAAACACCAGGCTCTGGCTCGACCCTGAGAGATCGGCCCAGTTGCCCTGCGCTTCGACGCCGAACACCCACGATGCGGATTGCCAGCGATAGCCGATCTGACCACCGACCGTGCCGCCCGAATTGCTGGCGCAACCTTCGCCGACGCTTGGGCTGACCTGTGTGCCGAACAGAGCCGTGTTGTTCCAGCAATTCCTGTCCCATCCACCGCCGCCGTTGAGGCCGACATAGAAGCCGCTCCAATCGTAGGCAGGCGAGATCATCGGTGGCGCCTTGGTCGGCATATAAGTGCGCGGAGCGAGATCAGCTGCAAAGGCCGGCGTGCCGATTGCTGCGAGGCCGGCAATGCCGAGCAGAATTTTTTTCATGATGAAGTCCCCTGCGGTTTCACGACCAACCCCGCCGGCGAGCATAAGGAAAGCGCTGTCGATGTATCGTGAAATTGTCGCAAGCTCGATGAATGTCGGATTGTGAAACTGTTTCGCGTCACGCGTGTTCGTGATGTCAGCGCGGTGTCAGGATTCGACAGCGATGCTTGCAATTGCTGTGGAGAATCCTGCACACATCGTCGTTGCGTTGAGCTCAGCCAATCTGATCGTCATCGTCAGCAGCAAAGCGCAATGTTCGAGACAAGCTTCCGACATGCGGAAGATAGCGAAGCACGTTCGCGTTGACCCAAGGCGCATGTCCAAGTCGCATGTCCAAGTCGCATGTCGAAGTCGCACGCCGAGCGATCGACCGTCTTCGCTCTTGAGCAATTCGTTCACCGTCGTGCATCTCTCGCAATGTCGTCGAGGCGATACCGGCAACCGGTGCTGTCAGGTTGATGCCCGGTGAATGACGACCCGGTAATCGGCGGCACCGAGTGCGCCGGTTGGTTGCCGCCCCGATCTCCACGCGAGGGGTGGACCGCATGCCCGAGAAGCCGGTTTGACGAATGAGATCGGTTCACTTGTCAAAATATTTTGAGCGCCGCTCAATAAATTATTGAACGTTGCTCATATTTGCGTATACTCATGTGGGAAGGCGCCCGTTCCGGATCCCCGGGGGAGGCGCGGAACTGGCCGTAAGGGATAGCCGCATGCCGTATTCAGCGAAGGATCTCCGGGACGCCGCCGATGCCGGGGCGATCAGCGCCGCCGACCTGGAGCGCTTGCTGGCGTTCCTGACAAGCAGCGGCAAGGCCGGCGAGGCCAGCCCGACCGCCAAATTCGATGCTGCGCACGTGCTCTGGTACGCCGGCGCGCTGATCGTGATCGGCGCCATGGGGCTGTTCTCGACCCTGGCCTTCACCCAGATGGGCGGCCGGGCGCTCACGGTCTGTGCGATCGCCTATGCGGTCGGCTTCACGGTGGCAGGTCACCACCTCTGGTACGACAAGAATTTGCGGGTTCCCGGCGGGCTGTTGATCGCGATCGCGGTCTCGATGGCGCCGCTCGCGGTCTATGGCATCCAGGACGAGCTCGGCTGGTGGGGCAAGTTCGGCAAGCCCGGAACCGTGCAGGACTTCTACGTCTGGGTGAAGGGCAGCTGGATCTTCATGGAAATCGCGACCGTCGCCGCCGGCGCCGTTGCGCTGCGCTACTACCGCTTCGCCTTCATCGTCGCGATCATGTCGGTTGCGCTGTGGTTCATGTCGATGGACCTGGCGCCGTGGTTCAGCGGCACCGCCTATGCCGATTTCGAGATGCGGCGCCGGGTGTCGATCTGGTTCGGTCTTGCCGTGCTCGCGGTGGCGTGGATCGTCGACTATCGCAGCCGCAACGGCGACTTTGCGTTCTGGCTGCATCTGTTCGGCCTGATGGCGTTCTGGGGCGGCGTCAGCGCCTCCGAAGGCTCGACCGAACTCAGCAAGGCGGTCTATTGCCTGCTCAATGTCGGCCTGATCGTGATCGCGGTGATCCTGATGCGGCGCGCCTATGCGGTGTTCGGCGCATTCGGCATCTGCCTCTATCTCGGCCATCTCGCCGACGTCGTGTTCAAGGACTCGCTGTGGTTTCCGTTCTCGCTGTCGCTGATCGGAATTGCCGTGATCGCCGCAGGCCTGCTCTACCATCGCAACGAGCGTGCGATCACTGCCTGGATCGACACCCATCTGCCGGCGGGGTTGCGGCCGCAATCCGCGACCGCGTGACGCCGGTTGCTCATCGAGAGGCGGCTTTAGAACCGCTACAATCTGGAATTCCTACAAGAAAGGCGGCGCGCGAGCGCCGCTCTTCGTTTCCATACGCAAATCCGGAAGCCGACAGAAACCATTTGTATTCTTGACTTTTCCAACCCTGCGCTCGCTGCGCGCAGCACCTGCGGCTCTTCGTCGCGATTTTATTCCGTCGTCACGCAAAAATTTTCCGGGCCGTGTCGTCTGGACGCACGGCACTTCACGTCTCTAGAGGACGCGCATCGCCTTCGCGCAAGGCGAGAGTTGCTTGGGGACGACGTCATGACATCAAGATCAAAAAACAATCGTCGCATCGCTTCGCTTGCGAAGCTGTCGCTGCTCACGGCGAGCTATTTCGCGCTGAGCGTCCCGCTCGCGGCAAGCGTACAAGCGCAGTCGACACCGTCGCAAGCCGGTGCCTCGTCGTTGCCGCCGGTGACGGTCAGCCCGCCGGCCACGCAACGCCGCCGCAGCGCGCCGTCAACGTCGCGCAATGCTGCCGCCACGCGAGGGCGCCGGACCCAGACCACACGGCGGATCGAGCCCGCGGCCGCGGCAAGGCCGTTTGCGGAGACGCAGGATACCCGCACCGGCACATCGGGCTATTTCGCGAACAGCACATCGGTTGCGACCAGGACCAACACCGCGATCGTCAACATCCCGCAATCGCTCAACGTGATCACGCGGGAGCAGATCCGCGACCAGAACTATCAGGGCGTCACCGACGTCACCCGTTACGTCCCCGGCGTCGCCGTGCATCAGGGCGAAGGCAATCGCGATGAGCTGGTGATCCGAGGCGTCGATTCCAGCGCCAACTTCTTCGTCAACGGGTTTCGCGACGACGTGCAGTATTTCCGCGACATGTATAACGCCCAGAGCATCGAGGTTTTGAAGGGGCCGAGCGCCCTGACTTTCGGCCGCGGCGCCGGCGGCGGGCTGCTCAACCGCACGCTGAAGGAGGCCGACGGCAATCGCGTCTACGAGGCGACGGCGCAGACCGGCTCGTGGGGCGATCGCCGCGTCACGCTCGATGCCGGGCAGGCGATCAACGAGAACGTCGCAGCAAGGCTCAACGTGTTCTACGAGGGCGCCGACGCGTTCCGCGATTTCAACCATCTCGAGCGCTACGGCATCAATCCTACGGTGACGCTGAAGCCCGACGACAACACGAAGATCAAGCTGAGCTACGAGTATTTCCACGACGAGCGCACCGCCGATCGCGGCAATCCCTCGCAGGGGCTGCCCGGTGGCGCGACCCGCTTCAATCCCACGACGCCGTTTGCGCCGAATGGCGACTTCTCGACCTTCTTCGGTAGTCCCGCCCTGAACACCGCGCAGGCGACGGTGCAGACCGGGATGGCAATCATTGAGCACGATTTCGAGAACGGGCTGACGGTGCGCAACGGCACCATCGCCGCCGACTACCAGAAGTTCTATCAGAACGTCTATCCGACCGGCGGCGCGCTCGCCGGTGCGGTCAACCCGGCGGATACCGCGGTCAATCTCGGCGCGTATCAGCACACGACCAACCGCGACAACGTCTTTAACCAGACCGATTTCACCTACAAGACCTGGACCGGCCCGCTGTTCCACACCGTGGGTTTCGGCACCGAGTTCGGCCGCCAGAGCGGGGTCGATATCCGCAACACTGGCGTGTTCCCGAACGGCACGAATACGATCGTGCAAAACCCGTTTGCGCCGACCTATTTCGGTGCGGTGAATTTCATCCACCATTTCACCGGCACCAACACCGACGGCGTCACGACGCCGGACTCCAACAGCCGCTACGCGCTGAACATCCAGTCCGGCTATGTCAGGGATACCATCGAGATCTCGCGTGCCGTGCAGATCATCGCCGGCGCCCGGTTCGACCGCTTCGACATGTCGGCGACCGACATGAACACCAACATCAATCGCGGCCGGGTCGACAATCTGGTGTCGCCGCAGGGCGCGCTGATCATCAAGCCGATCGATTCGATGTCGGTCTATACCGCCTACAGCATCTCCTACCTGCCGGCATCGGGCGACCAGTTCAGCTCGCTGACCGACGGCACGCTGATCCTGCAGCCGCAGCGCTTCGAGAATGTGGAGCTCGGCATGAAGTGGAACATCAATCCGAAGCTGCTGTTCTCGACCGCGGTCTACAATCTGAACCGCACCAACCAGCCGATCCCCGACGGCAACAACCCCGGCTTCTTCTTCCCCTCCGGCAGCACGCTGACCCGCGGCGTCGAGGCGAGCCTGTCCGGTCATGTCACCGAGCAGTGGCAGTCGTCGCTGGCCTATGCCTACACGGATGCGAAGATCACCGGCGCGACTTCTGCAACCGTCGTGCCCGGCAACCGCGTGCAGCTCGTGCCGTACAATCAGTTTGCCTGGTGGAACAAGTATCAGTTCACGCCGATGTGGGCGGCCGCGCTCGGCGTGATCTATTTCGGCGATTCCTTTGCCTCGTCCGACGACACCGTGCGGCTGCCGAGCTTCGTCCGCTTTGATGCTGCGGTCTATGCCAAGATCGACGAGACCTGGAGCGCCCAGCTCAATGTCGAGAACATCTTTGACAAGGGCTATTGGGCGTCCGCCGACGGCAACAACAACATCTCGCCGGGACAGGGCCGGACGGTAAAGCTGATGGCGCGGGCGAGGTTTTAGGCTCTGAGAGCGCCGACTGCCGCGTCGTCATTGCTGTCGACGTTCACCGCCCCGTCATCCCCGCGCAAAGGCTCCGCCTTTGTCGCTGGAGGAGCGCGAAGCGGCGTCCCGAAAGATCGACGGCCACCGGCCGGGCCGTGCATCGTTCGAGGCTCGCTCCGCTCGCACCTCAGGATGACGTAACTGAAGGCGGGACAACGTGTCCGACGTCGTCCCTGCGAAAGCAGGGACCCATAACCACAGGGTTTAATTGTTGAGGAAGGCGGTGGCCCCAGCCCTGCGCAACAATGGCCTTCGGTGGTTATGGGTCCCGGCTTTCGCCGGGACGACACTGAATGTTTGGTGCCGCTCCTCCGCCATACATTCACATCCTCTCAGGATGAGGGTGTTGGAATGCGAACACTCTCCGCTATGACGGGGATGGAGTTGGGTCTCGTCACCCCAGCCGCATATCCAGCAGCCGGCGGCCTTCGCCTTTCAGCAGCTTCTTCACCGCGCTCGAGGCGATCACCTCGCCATTGTTGGCGTAGGCCTCGTGGTTCTTCTCGATGTCGTCGAGGCGGTAGAGGTAGTTGACCATCACGCCGGCGGATTCGCGCAGGCCCTTGGGCGAGAGGTCGCCGAGCCAGTTGATCCGCTCCAGCCGCGCGCCGTTGCCGAGATGGAAGCGCGCGACCGAATCGATCTGCCGGCCCTTCGGCGTGCGGGCCTTCAGGAAGTAGTAGGCGGCGAGCGGCTCGAGCAGCGCGCGCAGCTGCGCGGTGAGCTCGGCGTTCTCGAACCAGTCCGGCTTGCCGAGGCTTTCCAGCAGCTGGCGGTCCTCGTCGGTCAGCGGCACGTCATCGGCCTGCTTGACCCACTGCATGAAGCCCGGCACCGGCGACAGCGTCACGAAGTTGTCGAGCTTGGGCAATTCGCGGCGCAGCTCCTCGACCACCTGCTTGATCAGGAAGCTGCCGAACGAGATGCCGCCCAGGCCGCGCTGGGTGTTGGAGATCGAGTAGAACACCGCGGTGCGGGCCTTCTCGACCGGCACCGGCTCGCGCTCTTCCGCAAGCAGCGGCGCGATCGCGCCCGGAATGGCTTCGGTCAGCGCCACTTCGACGAAGATCAGCGGCTCGTCGGCCAGCGCCGGATGGAAGAACGCGTAGCAGCGGCGATCGATCGGATCGATGCGGCGGCGCAGATCGTCCCAATCGCGGATCTCGTGCACGGCCTCATAGCGGATGATCTTTTCCAGAATATTGGCCGGCGACGACCAGTCTATCCTGCGCAGCACGAGAAATCCCCTGTTGAACCAGGATGAGAGCAGATGCACCACGTCGCGATCGAGCGCGGCGAGATCCTTGTTGCCCTTCATCAGTGAAAGCAGATCGGAGCGGATCGACACCAGCTCGCCGGTGCCGCCCGGCGCGCGGTTAAGCCGGCGGATCAATTCCTGGCGGCGCGGCTCGGAGGCGAAATGCAAGTCGCTGGCGTCGTCGCCATTGGCATTGGCGCGCCAGGTGTCGATCGCCTGTGCGAGCCTGGCGTGATCGGGGCCGAAATCGCGCGCCAGCGTCTGGAAGAACGACAGCCGGCCGGCGGCATCGAGGTGGTGGTAGCGATCGAGCACTTCGCGCGCCATTGCGGTACCGGAAGCCTCGCCGCGGCCGGACAGCAACGCCTCGCACAATTCCAGCAGCTCGGACGCATCCTGCTTGTCATTGTTCGGGCTGGCGCGGCCGAGCAGGACGCGGCCGCGTTCGGAAATCGTCGAGAGCAGGTCGGAGAAGAAGGCGTTGGCCATTTGCGGGTCGTATCCAGCAGGTCGTATCCAGTGAAGCCGGACCTTACACGGGATTTAAGGCCGGGAGGACTGCAATCAAGCGCATGGATCGTACGGAAATATGTCGCAGCTAGATAACTCGTCATGGCCGGGCTTGACCCGGCCATCCATCTCTCTGGAAAGGAATTCTTTGAAGGTTGATGGATACGCGGGTCAAGCCCGCGTATGACGAGCGTCACTGCTTCTCCGCGAACGCGGTCGGCGTCTTGCCGGTGACCTGGCGGAACGCGTGGGAGAATGCCGGCACGCTGGCATAACCGAGGTCGGAAGCGACCTGCTTGACCGAGACATTGGCGTCGGTCGACAGCCGCTCGATCGCCGCCGCGATGCGGGCGCGCTGGCACCAGCTCTTGAAGGAGAGTTGGGTTTCCGCCGCGAACAGGCGCGACAGCGTCCGCGCCGAGGTGCCGACCATGCGCGCCAACGCATCGATCTCGTGATCCCTGGTCGGATCGGCCAGCACGATGTCGGCGGCGCGGCGGCAGCGCGGCTCCTGCGGCAGCGGGATGAAGGTCGCGGAGTCCTCCGCCTGGTGCAGCTCCAGCATCACCAGCCTGATCAGCAGCTCGGTGCGCTCGCGTCCGCAAGAGGCGTCGAACAGCGCGAGGATCGCCTGGTGCACCAGCGGCGACACCCGCACCACGAATTCATGGCCAAGGCTGTCGCTGCGCTTCTCGCGCGCGAGCCAGGCCTGGTCGAAATACAGCGTGCGCATCTCGATGTCGGCGAGGACGTCGATCGCGTGCGGCAGCAGGGCAGGGACCCACACCGCGCGGTCCGGCGGAACCAGCCAGCGCCCCTGCGGCGTGGTCACCTGCATGGTGCCAGAGGCGGCATAGACCAGCTGCGCCTCGCGGTGCATGTGCGGGTCGAGGCGGATGCCCTTCCGGTAGTTGCGCGCCACCATGTGGACGCCGTCGCCGGTGACGCGCCGGTCGTTGTGGAGGGCTCTTATTGGCGGTTCAGCGATAGTCATTGGCGACATCCCGTCAGGACAAGCACCTATAACCTATTTCCGAGCAATTGAAGAATCGCGTGAGAGAACGTGTCCATGAACGGTCCAAGCAACAGTCCGAGCCGGGTGATCAGCTTCGTCAACGCCGGCCATTTCATCGATCACTATGCGATGCTGATTTTCGCCGCCGCGGTCATCATCATGGGCCCAGCGCTCGGCATGGCCTATTCGGAACTGTTGCCCTACGCGACCCCGGGCTTCATCGCCTTCGGCGCCGGCTCGCTGATCACCGGCTGGCTCGGCGATCGCTGGAGCCGCCGCCACATGATGCTGATCTTCTTCGTCGGCATCGGCTTGTCGATGATCTCGGTCGGCTTCGTGCAGACGCCGCTGCAACTCGGCGCCGCGTTGCTTTCGATCGGCGTCTTTGCCTCGATCTACCATCCGGTCGGCACCGCGATGATCGTGTCCTATGCCGAGAAGCTCGGCGCCCAGATGGGGATCAACGGCGTCTGGGGCAATCTCGGCGTCGCCTCGTCGGCGCTGGTCACCGGCGTGATCGGCCAGTATCTCGGCTGGCGCTGGGCCTTCATCGTGCCCGGCACGGTCACCGTGCTGATCGGCATCGCGTTTGCGATGTCGGTGGTGCATGAGGACCGCAAGGGCTCCAGGCAGGCCGCGGCGCAGGCGCGGGTCGCCAAGGAAGACATGTGGCGCGTGGTGCTGTCGCTGTTGATCGTGGTGATCGCGATCTCGACCACCTTCAACGCAGTGACGGTGGCGCTGCCAAAACTGTTCGCCGAACGGCTCGCCGATCTGACCAAGAGCCCGGCGCTGCTCGGCGTGATCGCGGCCGGCGTCTATGTGTTCGGTGCGATGACGCAATACACCATCGGCAAGCTGCTCGATAAGCATTCGCTGAAGACGGTGGCGCTGCCGCTGTCGTTCATGCTGGCGCCGTTCCTCTATCTGGCAGCGAGCCTGTCCAACCTTCCGCTGATCGTGGTCTCGATCGGCATCGTGATGGGCGCGTTCGGCCAGGTCACGGTGAACGATGCCATGGTCGGCAAGTACACCACAGAGGAATGGCGCTCGCGCGCCTATGCGGTGCGCTATTTCGTCGGCTTCACCGCGGCGGGCGCCTCCGTCGGCCTGGTGGCCTGGCTGTACGACCAGGGCGGCTTCTCGATGATGCTGCGCGCCTTCGCGGCGCTCTGCCTGCTGGCGATCGCGGCCGCGATCATCCTGCCGCGCGAGATCCGCACCCCCGCCGCGCAAGGGGGCTGATACCGGGCGTTTTTGCGGCGGTTGCCGTCGAGATGATGCGCGTCCGCCCAGCCGGCGGCGCGCGGCAATCCGTGACCTTGTCACGCTTCACGAACTTTGTTCCGACCCGCAGATGTGGTAGGTTCAGCTGTGCCTCGGGCACAAAGGCGCCGGTTGCGCCGCCAGCACGTATGTGTGGAGCAGCCGGAGCGCCATGGGAGAGATTCGCGACTTCAAGTCAGGTCGGCCACAGCCTCCCCGCGATGCCGTGCCGCGGCGACTGGCGGCGATCGTCGTCGGCGACATCGCCGGCTACAGCCGACTGATGCAGCTCGATGAAGAGGGCACCCATGCCCGCGTCAAGCGGACCGAGCGTGATCTCATCGAGCCCACCATCACCGAGCACCATGGCAAGCTGATCAAGACCACCGGCGACGGCTTCATCGCGATGTTCGACAGCCCGGTCGAGGCGGTCCGATGCAGCATCGTGATCCAGCAGAACATGATCGGCCGTAACGCGGCGATCGCGCGGGATCAGTGGATCGAGTACCGGATCGGCGTCAACCTCGGCGACATCATCATCGAGTCCGACGACATCTATGGCGACGGCGTCAACGTGGCCTCGCGGCTCGAGGGGATCGCAGCGCCGGGTGACGTCTTCATCTCCGGCGGCATCTACGAGCAGATCAAGCACAAGATGGTCTGCGGCTACGAATCGCTCGGCGACAAGAAGGTGAAGAACATCACCGATCCGATCCGGGTCTACCGCGTGCTGCCGGACGCCGCTGCCTATCAGAGGACACGCCGGCGCCGCGAGTCGATCCTGCTGACGCTGCTTGGATTGGCGATTACGATCATCGCGGGCGGTGTGCTGTGGTACCTGCTTGCGCAACCGCGCAGCAAGCAGGTCGAATTGGCGAAGGCGCCGCCGTCGCCGGTGGCATCGCCTACCGTCCCGCAGCCGGCACCGGCGCCAAGCCAGAGTTCAAGTCCGGTCCCGGCGGCGCCGGTGCAGCAAGCGTCGCCGCAACCCGCGCCTTCCGCGAGCCCCGCTGCGGAGTTGCCGGAGCCCGAGATGGTGTCGCTCAAAGGCGGCAGCTTCTCGATGGGAAGCAATGAAGACCCGTCGGAGCGGCCGATCCGCAAGGTGGCGGTCAAGCCGTTCGCGATGGGCAAATACCCGGTCACCGTGCGGGAGTGGAATGCCTGCGCCGCGGCCAAGGCCTGCGGCTTCACGGCCGGCGGCAAGGACGACGTTCCGGTCACCAATGTGAGCTGGAGCGATGCGAAGCAATATGTCGCCTGGCTCGCCGAGCGGACGAAGAAGGCCTACCGGCTCCCGAGCGAAGCCGAATGGGAGTACGCGGCGCGCGGCGGAACGCAATCGAAATACTGGTGGGGCGATCAGGTGCAGACGGGCCACGTCGGCTGCAAGGATTGCGGCGGCGACGCCGCGGCGGAACAGCCGGTCAAGGTCGGCAGCTTCAAGCCGAATCCGTTCGGTCTCTACGACATGGGCGGCGGGGTCGATCAATGGGTCGAGGATTGCTGGCACAGGAATTACCAGGGCGCGCCGGATGACGGTGCGGTCTGGACCGGAGGCGACTGCGGCTCCCATGTCATTCGCTCCGGCTCCTGGAAGAATGACGCACGCTATGTGCGCCCGGCCAATCGCGACAATTACGATACCAATGTCCGCTACCCGACCCACGGTTTCCGGGTTGCGCTGTCTCCCTGAGCGGTCATCCGCAATCGCCGGGTTTCAAGGAGGGGCTATGAGACGTGCACGCCTGATCATGCTCGCTGCGGCACTGGCATTGCTCGCGGGTCCCGTCGTCGCGCAAAACAAGCCGGCGGGCAAGGATGCCAAACTGTATTTCATCTGGCCGCGCAACGGCGCTGTTCTCAAGGGCCCGTTCGTGTGCCGCTTCGGGCTGCACAACATGGGCGTCACCCATGCCGGCGACGACTATCCGAACAGCGGCCATCACCATCTGCTGATCGATGTCGATGAGCCGCTCAATCCTAATGAGCCGATTCCGTCGGACAAGTCTCATCAGCACTTCGGCGCGGGCCAGACCGAGACGCAGCTCGATCTCGCGCCCGGCAAGCACACCCTGCAACTGGTGCTGGGCGACGCCAAGCATTATCCCTTCAACCCGCCGGTCGTCTCCGAGAAGATCACCATCCGGGTGAAATAGGCCGATACGGATAGCTCCCTTGCGAGAACCGCCGCTTGCACAAGGCCGCGCGGTGCGGTTTGTTGCGCGCCGCCGGACAGCAAGACCGGCGTGGAGGACGTCCGATGTTGTATCGACTGCTGCGTCTGGCCGGCCTCGTTCTGGGAGTGATTGCAATGACCGCATCCGCCAATGCCGACGCCTTGAAGGACCAGATCGCGCCGACCGGAAAGCTCCGGGTCGCGATCGCGATCAGCCCGGCGGGTGGCGCGTTCTGGTCGACCAAAACCGGCAATGGCTATGCCGGCGTTCCCGTCGATCTCGGCCGCGAGATGGCGGCGCAGCTCGGCGTTCCCGTCGAATATGTCGTGCACCAGAATTCGGGCCAGATCACCGACGCGGCGGCGAAGAGCACCTGGGACGTCACCTTCCTGCCCAAAGATCCCGAGCGCGAAACCAGGATGACGTTCGGGCCGATCTATGAGGTCGCCGATGCCACCTACATCGTCAGGCCGGGTTCGAAGATCACGAACTTTGCCGCCCTCGACCAGGACGGCGTCAAGGTCGCCGCCGTCAACAACACCACGACGATGCGCGGCGCGATCGCCCATCTCAAGCATGCCAAGGTCACGGGCTATCAGACCTATGACGAGATTTTTCATCTGCTGGAGAATGGCGAGGTCGACGCCTTCGCGCTGTCGCGTGACCAGCTTATGGCGATGGCGAAGAAGATCCCGGGCTCTCGCGTTCTCGACGAGACCTTCAAGCAGACCGTCACCGCGGTCGCCGTCCCGCTCAACCATCCGCTCGCCGCAGCGTTCGTGGGCAAGTTCATGACGGAAGCGATCGCCAACGGCACGCTGCGCAAGGCCTATGACAACAACGGGCTGAAGGACACGCCGGTGCGGACCGAGGTGAAGTGAAGTAGTCGACGTCCGATCTATCCGACCTCTCTCCCCGACATCCTGAGGTGCGAGCGGAGCGAGCCTCGAAGGATCGACGGCCCGGCCGGTGGCCGTGCATCCTTCGCGACGCGCGGAGCCTGTCATCGGGCCGTGCCTGCGCGGACCCGTTGGCGCTCCTCTGGATGACGGGAAGACGGACTGCGCCCTGGTCCGCCCGGCATCTGTGCAAGTTGCATAAATCGGCGCCAATGCGCCGGTTAGGTCTCGTGCCCGTAACTTAAATCATTGGATTAATGGGGATTTTTGGCCCGTCGCCCCCCGTCCCCGGTTGGCATATCCATTGCTTTTGCTTGTCTCAGTCAACGACGACTGCCGTTCTCCGGATCGCCGAAGCCAGTGCTGGCCCAGGCGAGGGGATCGAGGCGCCCGGCCGGGCGCCGCGAGCAATCGTTCAAGCCCCATCTCCCCGGACGAACGAGCATTTCTATCAACCCGCGTCGCTTCCGGCAGGCAGCCGGCGCGGCCGAATTGCGCAAGGGGAATTTACCAATGGCCTATCTCGCACCGTCCGAATTCGTCACCAAGATGGTGGACGCCGGCGAATCCAAGATCTTCATGTCGACGCGCGACACCGTGATCCGCGCTTACATGGCCGGCGCGATCCTCACGCTCGGCGCCTGGTTCGCCGTGACCATCAACGTGAACACGGGGCAGCCACTGATTGGAGCGCTGTTGTTTCCGGCCGGTTTCGTCATGCTTTATCTGTTGGGCTTCGATCTGTTGACCGGCGTGTTCGTGCTGTCACCGCTGGCGCTGCTCGACAAGCGTCCCGGCGTCACGCTCGGCGGCGTGCTGCGCAATTGGGGGCTGGTGTTCGTCGGCAACTTCCTCGGTGCGCTCACCGTGGCGTTCATGATGGCCTTCGTCACGACTTTCGGCTTCACGCAGGAGCCCGACAAGGTCGGCATGACCATCGGCAATATCGGCGAGAGCCGGACGCTCGGCTACGCCGCGCACGGCGCGGCCGGCATGGCAACACTGTTCATCCGCGGCATGCTGTGCAACTGGATGGTCTCGACCGGCGTCGTCGGTGCCATGATCTCGACCACGGTGCCCGGCAAGGTGATCGCGATGTGGATGCCGATCATGGTGTTCTTCTACATGGTGTTCGAGCATTCGGTGGTGAACATGTTCCTGTTCCCGTCCGGGCTGATGCTCCACGCGAAGTTTTCGATCGTGGATTACCTGGTCTGGAACGAGATCCCGACCGTGCTCGGTAATCTGGTCGGTGGTCTCGCCTTCACCGGGCTGACGCTCTACACCACCCATGTGAAGACGGCGCCGAAGCGCCAGCGCCTCGCGGCTTGATCCTGCCGGCCGATGGGGCTCTCCTCTGATGGAGGGCCCCATTCGCTTTTGGGACGGACGATGCCGCGCGCGCTGAACATATCGGTCGGGCAATTCTCTGATCAGGGCCGCAAGGACACCAATCAGGATTTCCACGGCGTCTTGATCCCCGACGAGCCGCTGCTCGGCCTCAAGGGCATCGCCGTGGTGCTCGCCGACGGCATCTCCTCGAGCAGCGTCGGCCGCGTCGCCGCCGAGTCCGCGGTCAAGAGCTTCCTGACCGACTACTATTGCACTTCGGAATCCTGGTCGGTGAAGACCTCGGCACAGCGGGTGCTGGAGGCGACCAACTCCTGGCTGCACGCGCAGACCAGGCGCAGCCAGAACCCCTACGACAAGGACAAGGGCTACGTCTGCACCCTGAGCGCCTTGGTAATCCGCTCGACCACGGCGCATCTGTTCCATGTCGGTGACAGCAGGATCTACCGCGTCGCCGGCAACAGCCTCGAACAGCTGACCAACGACCACCGCGTCGTGATCTCGTCGCAGCAGAGCTATCTCGGCCGCGCGCTCGGCGTGAACCCGCAGCTCGAGATCGACTACCAGAATCTTGCGCTCGCGCGCGGCGATATTTTTCTGCTGGTGACCGACGGCATCTACGAGCACGTCCCGGCGCGCCAGCTGGCGAAGTCGATCAGGGATGGCGCCGCCGATCTCGACGCGACAGCGAAGTCGATCGTCGAACAGGCCTATGACAACGGCAGCGAGGACAATCTCACCGTCCAGATCGTCCGGATCGACGAATTGCCCGACGGCGATGCCAGCGAGGTGTTCGGCCAGCCGACCGAGCTGCCGCTGCCGCCGCTGCTCGACGCGCGGATGCTGTTCGACGGCTATCGCATCGTGCGTGAGCTGCATGCATCGCATCGCAGCCATATCTATCTCGCGCTCGACGAGGAGAGCGGCACCACGGTCACGATCAAGATCCCCTCGATCGACCTGCGCGACGATCCGGCTTATCTGAAGCGCTTCGTGATGGAGGAGTGGGTCGCTAGAAGGATCGACAGCCCGCATGTGCTGAAGCCGTTTCTGCCGCAGCGCAAGCGCAACTTCCTCTACGTCGCGATGGAATATATCGACGGCCAGACCCTGACGCAGTGGATGACGGACAATCCCGCGCCGGCGCTGGAGACGGTGCGCGATATCACCGAACAGATTGCAAAAGGGCTGCGCGCGTTCCACCGCAAGGAGATGCTGCATCAGGATGTCAGGCCCGACAACATCATGATCGACAGCACCGGCACGGTGAAGATCATCGATTTCGGCTCGACCCGGATCTCGGGTGTTGCCGAGGCGACGCCGGCGGGCGTCGAGGACATTCTGGGCACCCAGCAATACACCGCGCCGGAGTATTTCCTCGGCGAGGGCGGCAGCGCGCGCTCTGACCTGTTCTCGCTCGGCGTCGTCACCTATCAGATGCTGACCGGCCGCTTGCCCTACGGCGCACGGATCGCGCGCGCTCGGACGCGCTCCGACTTCAACCGGCTGGTCTACCATTCGGCCGCCCATGGCGGCCGCGAGGTCCCGAGTTGGGTCGATGGCGCGCTGGAGCGCGCCGTGCACATCAATCCACTCAAGCGTTACGAGAGCTTTTCCGAGTTCCTGTTCGACCTGCGCAATCCCAACGCCAAATATCTGACCACGTCATCGACCCCGTTGATCGAGCGCAACCCGGTGCTGTTCTGGAAGTCGACCACGCTGCTGCTGGCGCTCGTCGTGGTGCTGCTGCTGGCCTACGGCGCGCATCACTTGCGGTAGAGATCTAGGCTCCGTCATCCTGAGGAGAGCGGAACGCGCGTCTCGAAGGATCGACGGCCCGGCTGGTGGCCGATTCATCCTTCGAGACGCGCTGCGCGCTCCTCAGGATGACGGGGAGAGAGCGTGCGCGCGACTAATGCGTCGCACCGCCTGCAATCGGATCCAGCCCGCTCTTGACCAGCGCATCGCGCGCGTCCGGCGAGGCGAGGAAGCTGATCAGCGCCTTGCCGGCGTCGGGCTCTTTTGAAACCGTCGCGATCCCGGCGGAGAACACCGTGATCTTCTGCAACGGCTCCGGCAGCGGGCCGACGATGTCGATGCCGGTGACCGGCTTCAGCTCGGAAATCTGCTGCAGGCCGATCTCGGCCTCGCCCTTGGCGACGATCTCGCCGACCGGGGTCGCCGGGATCATCCGTGCCTTGTCCTTCATCTGGTCGGCGATGCCGAGCTTGCCGAACATCTCGGTCGAGACATAGACGCCGCTGGCGCTGTCGGAATAGGCGACCGATTTGGCCGTCAGCAGCGCCTGCTTGACACTGTCGGCCGAACTGATGTCCGGCTTCGGCGCGCCTGCCTTGACCGCGATGCCGATCGGCGACTTCACGAGGTCGACGCGGCTGTCGGCCACCACCTTGCCCTGCTTGATCAGGTCACCGAGCGCATAGCCGACCATGATCAGCACATCCGCCGGCTCGCCGCGCTCCAGCCGCACCGGAATGGCGTTGGTCGTGGTGCCCATCGACGGCCCGAAGGCGGTCACCACCTTGTGCCCGGTCTTGCGCTCGAACTCCGGCACCAGTGCCTTGTAGGCCGCCGTCAGCCCGCCCGAGATCATGACATGGACCTCGGCGGCGGATGCAGCTGACGTGAAGGCGAGGGCGCCGATGACGGCGAGCGTGAGGGCACGGAAGGCAGTGGCGGAACGCATGGAGTTTCTCCCTGGACGATTCTTAGGGCGCGGGGGTCGTCGTGGCCGGGAGACTACTGTGCGAGGGGATGCGTGACTAGCCATTGATCGTCATTGCGAGCGAAGCGAAGCAATCCATCGCACCGCATTTGCGGAACGGTGGATTGCTTCGTCGCTTCGCTCCTCGCAATGACGGGGGAAGGAGTGTCGTTGCGCCGTCACGAATTCACATGCACGAAATCGCGCAGCAGCGGATAGATTTCGTTGTTCCAGCGCTTGCCGGAGAACACGCCGTAATGGCCGACGCCGGCCTGCATGTGGTGCACCTTGCGATAGGTGCGCACGCCGGTGCAGAGGTCTTGCGCGGCGAGCGTCTGCCCGATCGAGCAGATATCGTCCTTCTCGCCTTCCACCGTCATCAGGCCCATGCGCCGGATCGCCGCCGGGTTCACCGGGCGGCCGCGATGCATCAGCATGCCCTGCGGCAACAGATGTTCCTGAAACACGTCGCGCACGGTCTCGATGTAGAATTCCGCCGGCAGATCCATCACGGCGAAATATTCGTCGTAGAAGGTCTTGATCACCTCGGCCTTGGCGGTCTCGCCCTTGGCGAGATGGTCGGCGAGGTCGATGTGCTGCTTGATGTGGCGCTCGAGGTTCATCGACACGAACGCCGTGAGCTGCACGAAGCCGGGATAGACCTGACGCAACGCGCCCTTGCACTGCATCGGCACGTAGTTGATCAGATTGTCCTCGAACCACTTGATCGGCTTGCTCTTGGCGAACTCGTTCACCTTGGTCGGTAGGATCCGTGTGTCGATCGGTCCGGCCATCAGCGTCAGCGACGCCGGCCGCGCCGGATGGTTGTCCTCCGACATGATCGCGGCCGCCGCCAGTGCCGAGACCGAGGGCTGGCAGATCGCCACCATATGCGCGCGCGGGCCGAGCTGGTCGAGGAAGTCGATCAGATGGTCGGTATAATCCTCGAGCCCGAAGCGACCCTTGCTGCGCGGGATGTCGCGCGGATTGTGCCAGTCGGTGATGTAGACGTCGTGGTCCTGCAGCAGCGTCTTCACGGTGCCGCGCAGCAGCGTGGCGAAATGGCCGGACATCGGCGCCACCAGCAAGAGCCGCGGCTGCTCCGGACCGTCGACCTTCTTGAAATGCAGCAGCGAGCCGAACGGCGTCGCATAGGCGACCTCTTCGGTCACCTCCAATTCCCTGTTGCCGACGGTCACGCTGCCGATGGCGTAGTCGGGGCGGGCGTAGCTCAGGCTGGAGCGGGAGATCAGCTCCAGCGCGGCGGCGAGCCGGCCGAACGTCCGCTGCGAGGTGCCCCGCGGCACCAGATTGAGATAGCGCAACGCCGCTGCAGCGCCGGTCCGCCACGGCGCCGTGAGGTCCATATGGTTCTGATAGGCCTGGTACAGCATTGACATCATACGCATCCACCCGGTGGCCCGGTCTGCCAAGCAATATCGAGGCCAGAGGCGGGCCGGGTGCTCGGCAAATTGGCACGTCGCTTGCTGCAAAAACGAACGGCTGCCCGAGCGCGCGGCGGTTGGACCGCTGCGCAGGGTCCGGGAGCCAGGGACGCGGTCAGGCGTGAGGAAACCGATATGACGAAGGCGACGCTCACCATCAGCAGCAAGAATTACTCGTCCTGGTCGCTGCGCGGCTGGCTGCTGGCGAAATTCGCCGGGCTGGAGTTCGAGGAGATGGTCACGGCACCCGATGACCCCTCGGCGCGGGCCGAGCTGCTGCTGCTGTCGTCGTCGATCCTGGTGCCCTGCCTGCGCCACGAGGGCGCAACCGTCTGGGATACGCTGGCGATCGGCGAGTACCTCAACGAGATCATGCCGCATGCCGGGCTGCTGCCGGAGGACCGCATCCAGCGCGCGCATTGCCGCTCGATCTCGGGCGAAATCCATTCCGGCTTCACCACGCTGCGGTCCTCGCTGCCGGTCAATCTCAAGGGGCATTTCCCCGGCTTCAAGATCTGGTCGCGGGCGCAGGCCGACATCGACCGCGTCTGCGCCATCTGGCGCGATTGCCTGGCCAAGTCCGGCGGCCCGTTCCTGTTCGGCGAACGCCGCACCATGGCGGACGCGATGTATGCGCCGGTGGTGACCCGCTTCATGACCTATGACGTCAAGCTCGATCCCGTCCTTGCGGCCTATGCCAAGACCATCATGGCGATGCCCGAGATGCAGGAATGGGTCGAGGCCGCGAAGGCCGAGCCCGCCGACGTCGAGGAGCTCGAGGTCGAATATTAGGCAGCGTGCCTCCGGCCTGCCTGTGCCGGCGGCCCAAGCTCAAGGCAAGCTTTGCTCAAGGGACGGGCCGCCGACGTCGGGCATCGGCGATGCGCTGCCGGCTTGCGCGACCGGCGCTGACCGCAAAATTCACGCCTCGCGCCAAATGCTTCCGTTGTGGTGACCGCGCATCGCGAGACCGATCGCCGCAGCCCAACCGGGCTGGCAAGGATTTCGCATAGCAACAATCAAGCTGTGACCGCGACGATGCGACGCTGCCGAAAATTTGGACGCTGAGCCGCGCCGCGATCTCGCGAACACGAGAACCGTGGAGGCTTGAAATGAACCAGCACGCCGTCGTCAGCAAATTCTCCCACGTCAAACCCGGTGACACCGAGTTCAAGGGCGGAGGTCTGCGCGACTTCTTCCTGTATCGCGACCTTGGCATCGCCGATGCCACCAGCGGGCAGGTGATCTGCCATCTGGTCAGGGCCAATCCCGACATGCCGCCGGAAGAGGGCACCGGTTGGCACAAGCATCTGTGCGACTTTCAGATCGTGATCATGACCAAGGGCTGGGCCCGCTTCATGTACGAGGACAAGGAGACGCTGGTCGAGGCCGGCGACGTCATCCATCAGCGTCCCGGCATTACCCACTATCTGTTCGATTACTCGAAGGACATGGAATACCTCGAGATCGTCAGCCCCGCCGACTTCAAGACCGTGGACGTGCCGCCGGCGACCGAGACCGTGCCGCCGACCACGCCGTGGAAATGATCGCCAAGGAAATGATCGCCGAGGTAAGGGAAAGGGATCGCAATGTCGTCTGCGGAGGAATTAACCTTTGTCGTCGGCCGCTGGCTGCGGCCGATCGTCATGCTTCTGTATGTGGTGCGCCGTCTTGGGCTGATGACCACATCTAGCCGTGAACAACGGAGTACGTCGCTCAATCAGTGATTCGGACGCGGTTCGTTCCATCCGCGTTCCAAATCTTAAAGCGCAGCGCGTGCGCGTCGCGTTTTGAAACAGCATGCATGGTCCCGAAGGACCATGCGCAAGAACGGCGCGTCACGGCCTCAGACGAGGCCCGGTTGCCTCTCGCGTGGCTTCCGCCAGGCGATGACGTTGGCTTCCAGCGCGCCACCTGTCGCGTCATTGCGCCACTGGCCGTCGACGAAGCGGCAGGCGAACGGCAGCTGATACGTCCCGCTGTGATCCTCACAAAGCACTTCCACGCGTTGTTCCGGCGAAGGCTCGCCACTGCCATCGAATTGCGCCAAGCGTTTTTCGCGCGTTGCCATGCGATCTGTCTCCACTGCCCAAGGTCGAGCCAAAAGGGGTCGAACCAAACAAAGTTCCGAAGGCCCCCGTCCCCACGAGTAGTCCCCGTAATCAGTGCAGCACACCGCTCGAATACGGTTTCAGTGTGGTATGTCTGCCGGGCTTTCAGCGTCGTGCGCACAAAACTGTGAATGACGCATGTGATTGGGGATGCCGATGATTGCGCGTTTTGTCTTTGTCTTGCTCGTGCCGCTTGTACTCGCGCTGGTCGGAACCGCGCATGCGCAGGACGTTCCCGGCATCGAGATCTGCACCGTCGAGAAAACCATGGAGCGGCGCACCAGCTGCCTGCAGAGCAACGTCGATTTCCTGCAGAAGACGATCAGCAAGCTCACAACAGATCATCAGCAGAAGCTCGACGCCGCCAACCGACAGATCGCGAGCTTGCAGAACGCGGCGGCAAATCTGCAAAAGCTCGTCGCTGATTTGCAGGCGGCGCAGGCCAAGCTGACCGAGGATCTGAAGAAGAAGGCCGACGCGCCGCCGGCGAAGGATGCTGCGCCTGCGGCGAAGGACGGCACGAAGTAGAAGAATTCTATCCGCGAGTTTTCTTCGCCTCTCTCGCTTGCGGGGGAGGCGTATCGCATCGTTGGATGCGATACGGGTGGGGGCTCTCTCCATTCGAAGAGCGTCGCTTGCGGCGAAACCCCCACCCCAGCCCTCGCCCGCAAGCGGGAGAGGGGGCACAGCTGTTCTGCGGCGACTTCTCACGCTACCCGATATTTCTCCATCACGTCGCGATCCGGCTCATAGCCGAGCCCGGGGCCTTGCGGCACGGCGACGTGGCCGTTGGCGTCGACGGCGATGCGGTCGCCCCACAGGCAGGCGGGGCGCTTCATGAAGAACACTTCGATCAGGCCCGCATCGCGGATCGCCATCAGATGCAGCGTGGCGAGGAAGCCTGGCCCGAAATAGGGCGAGTGCGGAATGACCTGGACGCCGAACTCGTCGGCGAGCACGGCGACGCGGAGGAATTCGGTGACGCCGCCGACCTTGATCACGGATGGCTGCGCATGACTGACGGCGCCTGCGGTCATCATCTGGCGAAACTGATGCACGGTGCAGGCGTTCTCGCCGGCCGCGATATCGAGCCGGCCCTCCCTGCGTACTTCCGCCAGCGTGGCAAAATCTTCCGGCGGCCAGACCGGCTCCTCCAGAAACATCGGCGCGGCCTGCTTGCAGTCGCGCGCGAACTGGATCGCCGCCGGCCCGTCCAGCGGGCAGTTCATGTCGACCATCAGCGGCACATCGGGGCCGATCGCCTCGCGCGCGGCTGATACCGCCGGCACGGTGGTCTCGTGCAGCTTGATCGCGGCATAGCCGAGCTTGATCGCCTTCTTGCATTCGGTGGCGATATGCGTGGGATTGCCGATCCGCATCAGGCTTGCATAGGCCGGGATCGCGCTGCGCTTGGCGCCGCCGATCAATTGATGCAGCGGCACGCCCTTCACCTTGCCGGCGAGATCCCACAGCGCGATGTCGAGCGCGGAGATCGCAAACATCGTGATGCCGTAGCGGCCGAACAGATGCAGATTGCGCTGGATCTGCTCCATCACGGCAGGGATCCTGGCCGCATCCGGCACCTCGAGGCCGCGGGCCTGCGGCGCAATCATCTCGGCCACCGCCGTGCAACTGGTCTTCGGACAGACATAGGCGAAGGCATCGCCCCAGCCGGTCAGGCCGGCATCGGTCGACACCTCGACCAGCACCATGTCGAGCGCGGAGATTGCAGACGCGCCCTGGCGGAAACTTGCGGGGCCTGCGTCATAGGGAATGCGAATGTGGTGGGCGCGGACGTCGGTGATTTTCATTGTTGTTGTCCTTCCGATCGCAGGATGTGCCTTGGGTCGCGGTGGCCGGCCACTTTGGGCTCGGTACGGCGCCGGGTTGATCGCCCGGGTTCCGGCCATCGCAAATCTTGCTTGCGAAAATCTTGCGCGTGAATCGTGTCGAAGACGTGGATGCCCGGCGCGTTGCCGGGCATCATGAAGCCCAAAGTTGTGGCGGTGGACCTTAGGAGCTCTTCTCGCCGCTCATGACGGGACCGAACCGCTCCCAGCTCTCGCCCTTGAAGCGCATCATCTGCAACTGCTCGATCGGTGCATAGTCGTCCGGTCCGGTCTTGATCTTGGTGCCGGGCAGATAGATGCCGATCTCGAAATTGAGGCTTGCCGCCTGCTTCATCAGGTTCTCGCGGGTGAGGTTGTCGCCGCATTGCCGCAACACCTGCTCCAGCCCCTTTGCAACGCCGTAACCGAACACGGTCGAGGCGTCGTTCTGGTCGCCCTCGGGATACCACTTGGTCATGAAGGCGCGCCACTCGTTCATGGCGGGATCGTTCTTCCACTCGTGATCCGCGGGGTCCTTCAGATATTGGGTCGACAGGATGTCCTGGCTCGCCTCATAGCCGGCGGGCTTTATCACACCGCCGATCGAGACCGAGACGTTGGTCAGGAACTGGACCGGATGCCAGTCGAGCTCGGCAACCTTCTTGATCGCTTGCGCCGCGAATTTCGGCGTCGCGATGTTGACGAAGATGTCGGGGTTGGCGCCCTTGATCTGCACGATCTGCGAATCCACCGTCGGCGACGAGGTCTCGTAGGAGGATTCGACGACGATCAGTTTCTTGGCCGCATCGCCCAGACCTTCATGCAGGCCGATCAGATAGTCCTTGCCGAAATCGTCGTTCTGGTAGAGCACGCCGATGGTCTTGCCGGGATATTTATCGAGGATGTATTTGGCATAGATGCGCGCCTCGACCTGGTAGCTCGGCTGCCAGCCCATGGTCCACGGAAAGTTCTTCGGATCGTTCCACTTGGCGGCGCCGGTGGAGACGAACAGCTGCGGCACCTTCTTGGCGTTCATGTATTTCTGGATCGCCGTGTTGCCCGGCGTGCCCAGCGGATTGAAGATCAACAGCACCTCGTCGCTCTCGACCAGCTTGCGAGCCTGCTCGACCATCTTCGGCGGCGAGTAGGCGTCATCATAGGAGATGAAGTTGACCTTGCGGCCGTTGATGCCGCCTTCGCTGTTGAGCTTGTTGAAATAGGCGGCTTCGGTCTTGCCGATCGTGGCGTAGGCCGAGGCCGGGCCGGAATAGGGCATGATGTTGCCGACCTTGATCTCGGTGTCGGTCGCGCCCGGGTCGTATTTCTTCTGGGCGCTGGCGGCGGTTGCGACGGCGATCGTCAACAGCGCCGCAAGCGCCGCAGACTTGACGCAGTTGGCATAGCTCGAGCGGTGGTGGTGCATCCTTGTCCTCCCTGACATGCTGGCCGCGGCTCGTGCAGTCTTGATTTTCGGGCAGCTTGATGAGCCGTCGGATCGATGCAACCGCGAGTATGCACGATTGGGACGGTGTTGCCAGCAACGGCTTTGGGATAAATTTCCGCCGAACGAAATCACGGTTTCGCGGCTGCGCAGCAAGGACTGTCAAGCGCCGCGCGCGGCGGCCGTGCATGATGCCCGAGCTTTGCAGGAAAGCCGTCGTCCATGAATCCAGCCCAGAAGGCGCTCTGGTACATCGAAAGCCACCTCCACACGTCGCTGACGCTCGACGACATCGCTGTCGTCGCCGGGGTCTCGCGCTTCCATCTGGTGCGGGCGTTCGCGGAGGCGACCGGGTTCTCGGTGATGCGCTACGTGCGGGCGCGCCGTCTCAGCGAGGCCGCACGTGAGCTCGCGGCCGGGGCGCCCGATATTCTCAGCCTGGCGCTGGACGCGGATTACGGCTCCCACGAAGCGTTCACCCGCGCGTTTCGCGACCATTTCGGCGTCACGCCGGAGACGGTGCGCGCGACGACGTGCCTGACCAAGCTCGATCTGCAGGAGCCGATCACCATGATCTCGACCGCTCTCGATCATCTCGATCCGCCGCGCATTGCGACCGGCAGGGCCTTCCTCGTTGCGGGTGTCGGCGAGCGCTACAACCACGCCAATGACAGCACTGCCGGCATTCCGAGCCAGTGGCATGGCTTCCACCAGCAATGCGCGCATATTCCTCGCCAGATCGGCAACGGCGCCTATGGCGTCTGTTGCAACGGCGACGACGCCGGCAATTTCGACTACATCGCCGGTGTCGAGGTCGCCGATTTCTCCGACCTGCCGCGCGAATTCGCGCGGGTGCGGATCCCGGCGCAGAAATACGTGGTGTTCACCCACAAGGACCACATCTCGACCATCCGCCGCACCGTCAACACGATCTGGAACAGGTGGCTGCCGCAATCCGGCATGAAGGTTGCGGACGCGCCGAACTTCGAGCGCTACGACGAGACCTTCGACAAGAACACCGGCAATGGTGGGTTGGAGATCTGGGTGCCCGTGGAGGAGTAGGGGGCGCCCGCCGTGTCATTCCTGGGATGACGGTTGCGGCAAACTGGATGTCGTCCCTGCCTGGTGCGCAATTGCGCACCAGGCAGGGACGACACTGTCTATGGTGCGCGTGAGTGCCTACCGCCGCTTTCACGCCGAGCGGTCGCGGCGCAGCCGCATCGAGAACGTGAAGCGGTCCGCTGGATGCACGGTCGCGGATATTTCGACGGTGTCGCCGGCCTGATCCAGATAGCGCCTGACGATGCGCAGCGCTGCGGCGCCTGAGGTCTCCCCCAGTGCCTTTGCCATCGCCGGGGTCAGCGGCACAGCCTGCACGTCCTGGCGGATTTCGGCGATGCGCCGGCCGTAGCGCTGCTCGATCAGGTCGCTGATCAGCGCGCGCGGATTGTCGCGCACGATGTCACGCAGCTCGGCATAGGCGGGATCGACATAGACGTCGGTCCAGCCGATCGGCGTGGAGCCCGACGACGCGCTCATGCGCAGGCTGGAGATGCGCAGCCATTTGCTGCCGGCCGCGCAACCGAGCTCACGCGCCAATTCCTTGTCGGCAACGATATCCCTGATCTCCTGGACCACGCGGGTGTGTTCGATGCCGAACTGGACGAGGTCCTCGACCGAGGCCAGCGATTGGTGGTAGCCGCGCGACGGCGACGCCGCCTCGACCCTGGTCCCGGCCTTCTTCTTGCGCGACACCAGTCCGAGGTCCTGCAACTCCCGGATCGCGGCCCGCACGGTGTGCCGGCTGGCGCCGTATTGCTCGCAGAGCTCGAGCTCCTTCGGCAGCATCGAACCCACCGGAAACCTCCCGTTTCCAATGCCTTCCGCGAGATCGCGCGCCACCTGCGCGTATCGGGTCTCACCCATTCCGGAACGTTCCCTCGGGCCGAATCTGACGGCCGAGCGTAGCACCGGCTTGACATTATGTCCGGACATAAAATACAAGGATTATGTCCGGACATAAAAATGCCGGCCATAACCTTGGGAGGTTCTCCATGCGCGCCACCGTTCCGACCGCCACGACGGTTCTCGACTCGATCCTGTTTCGTGACGCCTTCGGTACGCCGGCCATGCGCGAGATCTTCTCCGACTATTCGCTGATCTCCCGCTACGCCGAGGTCGAGATCGCGCTGGCCAAGGCCGAGGCGCGCTGCGGCGTCATTCCCTCCGATGCTGCCGACGAGATCGCCAAACGGACCGATGTCGCGGCGCTGGATTTCGACCTACTGCACCAGGAAACCGACATCGTCGGCTATCCGATCCTGCCGCTGGTGCATCAGATGGCGAAGCAATGCGGCGACGCCGGCCGCTTCGTGCACTGGGGCGCGACCACGCAGGACATCATGGACAGCGCCGTGATGCTGCAGGTCCGCGACGGCCTTGAGATCATCGAGCAGGACATCTCGGAGCTGCGCAAAATTCTCGCGGACCTGTCGAAGCGGCATCGCGACACGCCGATGGCCGGTCGCACCCATCTGCAACAGGCGCTGCCGGTCACCTTCGGCTACAAATGCGCGATCTGGCTTGCGATGTTCGATCGCCACGCCGAACGGCTCGCGCAATTGAAGCCACGCGTGCTGGTCGGCCAGTTCGCCGGCGCTGCCGGCACGCTGGCCTCGCTGGGCGGCAAGGGTCTCGAGGTCCAGCAGGCGCTCTGCGACGAGCTCGGGCTCGGAGTGCCGGTGTCCACCTGGCACGTAGCGCGCGACGGACTCGCGGAAGTCGTGAACTTCTTCGCCCTCGTGACCGGCTCGCTCGGCAAGATCGCGCTCGACATCATGATCATGGCCTCGACCGAATTCGCCGAGGTCTACGAGCCCTTCGTGAAGGGCCGCGGGGCATCCTCCACAATGCCGCAGAAGCGCAATCCGATCTCGTCGGAGCTGATGCTGGCCGCCGCCAAGGGCGTGCGCCAGCACGCCGGTCTGATGCTCGATGCGACGATCCAGGATTTCGAGCGTGCCACCGGACCGTGGCATGCCGAATGGATGGCGATCCCCGAGAGCTTCGTTCTGACCGCCGGCGCCCTGCATCAGGCTAAATTCGCCCTCAGCGGCCTGATCGTCGACGAGGCGCGGATGGCGACCAATCTCGACATCAGCCGCGGCCTGATCGTGGCGGAAGCCGTGATGATGGGCCTCGCGCCGCAGCTCGGGCGCCAGGACGCCCACGACGTCGTTTACGACGCCTGCCGCCGCGCCAATGAGCAGCACATCTCGCTTGCGGACGCGCTCGCGGCCGATCCGAAGATCGCCTCGCGCATCGACCGGGCGACGATCGAGCGCCTGACCGCGCCGCGCAACTATCTCGGCCTCGCGCCCGAGATGGTCGATCGCGTGCTGGCGAGCGTGGCGCGCTAGCGCGTCACCTCGTATCGCCTGCCCATCAAGAGACGCGACCAACGCGCATTCGGAGGAAACCCCATGTCTACGACTGCCGCCTCGCTTGGACTCCAGACGTCAGCGCCTGCGCCGACTTCGAAGAATCCGCTTTGGAAGAATCTCGGCTTCCAGGTCATCATTGCCATGATCCTCGGCGCGGCCGTGGGTTTCCTGTTTCCGTCTTGGGCGATCGAGCTCAAGGTCCTCGGCGACATCTTCCTGCGTCTGATCAAGACCGCGGTGGCGCCGCTGGTGTTCCTGTGCGTCGCCGCGGGCATCGTGTCGGCGGGCGACTTCAAGCGGGTCGGCAAGGTCGGCCTGGTCGCGATGATCTATTTCGAGATCGTCTCGACCATCGCGCTGGCTTTCGGGCTGCTCGCCGGCAATCTGCTCGGCCTCGGCAAGGGCATCGCGACCGCGACGGCCACAGCCGGCGTGAAGCCGCCGGCGGCACCGGGAAAGCCGCAAGGTGCGCTCGATTTCATCCTCAACATCTTCCCGGACAATTTCCTCGGCGCCTTCACCCGCGGCGAGCTGCTGCAGGTGCTCGCCATCGCCATCATCTTCGGCGCCGCGCTGCTGCGCCTGAAGGCGGACAAGCGCCAGCCGATCGAGACCGGGCTGAACCGGATATCCGAGGTGCTGTTCGAGTTCATCCACATCATCATGTCGTTCGCGCCGATCGGCACCTTCGGCGCCGTCGCCTTTGCGGTGGGATCGAGCGGGACGGCGGTGCTGTTGTCGCTGATCTATCTCGTGCTCAGCTTCTACGCCGTGGTGGCGCTGTTCATCGTCATCGTGCTCGGAACGGTCTGCGCGCTGTTCGGGATCAACCTGTTCCGTTTCCTGCGCTACATCAGGGACGAGATTTTCATCGTGCTCGGCACGGCGTCGTCGGAAAGCGTGCTGCCGCGTCTGCTCGAAAAGCTGCCGCAGCTCGGTTGTTCGCGGCAATGCGCCGGCCTGGTGCTGCCGACCGGCTATGCGTTCAATCTCGACGGCACGTCGATCTACATGGCGATGGGCGTGCTGTTCCTGGCCAATGCCTACAACGTGCCGCTGGGCTTCAGCCAGCAACTCGGCATTCTCGCGCTGATGCTGATCACCTCGAAGGGCGCCGCGACGGTCTCGGGCGGCACCTTCGTGGTGTTCGCGGCGACGGTGACCGCGACCGGCGTGTTGCCGCTCGAAGGACTGGCGGTGCTGTTCGGCGTCTATCGCTTCATGTCGATCGCGGTCGCAACCACCAACGTGATCGGCAACGCGGTCGCGACCGTCGTCACCGCGAAGCTCTGCGGGGAGTTCGACGAGGCAATGTCGCAACGGGTGTTGCGTGCGCAGGGTGACGCGGTTTGAGGGAGCGGGGTGTTAGATCTGAGTTGCCCGACGACGCCACAAACTCTCCGTCGTCCCGGCGAAGGCCGGGACCCATAACCACCGATACTCATTGTTGCGCGATGCCGGAATGACGAGTCGTGTTCACCACACCCGCCGCGGAGTATGGGTCCCGGCCTTCGCCGGGACGACACCCGTTTTGTGGTGCTAGTGAGTACCTAACAGCCTAATGCGATCTTGCCAGGCAGAACGCGACGACCTGTTCCAGCGCCGTCTTCATCGGTGACGACGGGAACAGCGCCAGCGCGTCGACGGCCATCGCGCCGTAATGCTGGGCGCGGCTGATGGTGTCTTCCAGCGCGCGATGCTTGGTCATCAGCCCGATGGCGTGGTCGAGATCGGCCGATCCGATCTCGCCGCGCTCCAGCGCGCGGATCCAGAACTGGCGCTCGGTGTCGTTGCCCCTGCGGAAGGCCAGCACGACGGGCAGCGTGATCTTGCCTTCGCGGAAATCGTCGCCGACATTCTTGCCGAGCTTGGCGGACTTGCCGCCATAGTCGAGCACGTCGTCGACGAGCTGGAACGCGATGCCGAGATTCATGCCGACCGAGCGGCACGCGGTCTGCTCGGCCTTCGGCCGGTTGGCGATGACAGGGCCGACCTCGCAGGCGGCTGCGAACAGCTCGGCGGTCTTGCCGCGGATCACGGCGAGATATTCGTCCTCGGTGGTCGCGGTGTTCTTGGCGGCGGCAAGCTGCATCACCTCGCCCTCGGCGATGGTGGCGGCGGCCGCGGAGAGGATATCGAGCGCGCGCAGCGAGCCGACCTCGACCATCATCCGGAACGCTTGGCCGAGCAGGAAGTCGCCGACCAGCACGCTGGCCTCGTTGCCCCACAGCATCCGCGCGGACAATTTGCCGCGGCGCAGCTCGCTCTCGTCGACCACGTCGTCATGCAGCAGGGTCGCGGTGTGCATGAATTCGACCGCGGCGGCGAGCTTGATATGGCCGTCGCCGCTGTAGTCGGCGAGCTGGGCCATCGCCAAGGTCAGCATCGGGCGCAGCCGTTTTCCCCCGGAGGAGATCAGATGGTTGGCGACCTCCGGGATCATGGTGACCTCGGAGCCGGTCCGCGAAAGGATCGTCGCGTTGACGCGCTCCATGTCGGCGGCGACAAGTCCCACCAGCCCGTCGATCGAAGCATTGGACGGGCTTTCGAAGGGTACAATAACCGCCACGCTGGTCTCCAATTTTGCCGAATACGCACTATGCTCAGCTATAACAATAGAAACTGCGCGGTGCAGCGGCAAGGGCACGAAGTTGTTGACATGTGACGCATTGGCCGCACAGCCGGGGCAACAGGAGAGCGTATTTTGCGGGAATTGGTTCGGACCAATGACATGGTGCTGGTCTCCGCCATCGGCGCGCTGCTCGACAGCGCTAACATCCATCATCTGGTGCTGGACCAGAACATGAGCATCATCGAGGGCTCGCTCGGCGTGCTGCCGCGGCGGATCCTGGTGCATGAGGACGACAAGGATGAGGCCCGCCAGCTGCTGACCGATGCCGGCCTCGGCCATGAATTGCGGGCCGATGACTAGAGCGTTTTCAAGCGAAGTGGGCTCCGGTTCGCGTGAAGAAAACGCGTCAAAAAAGGAGTCTCCAGCCCTTGAGATCACCGAGGACGGATTCCTCGGCGGACAATTGCGGCTGCGGCAGCCCCGCAGCGGCCATCGGGCCGGCCATGACGCGATCCTGCTCGCCGCGGCGACGCCGGCCCGCCCTGGTGAGCGCGTCGTCGATCTCGGTGCCGGCGTCGGTGCGGCCGGGCTTGCGGTGGCGCGGCGGGTGAGGGGGATCGATCTGGTCCTGGTCGAGATCGACCCTGGATTGGCCGAGCTGGCGCGGAATAACGCCGGTGCCAATGCGATCAAGGCCGAGGTAATCGTGCTCGATGTCGAGGCCAGTGCCGCAGGCTTCGACGAAGCAGGCCTCACGCCTGACAGCGCCGACGTCGTGCTGATGAACCCGCCGTTCAACGATTCCGCCAGGCACCGCGCCTCGCCGGACGCCGTGCGCCAGCGCGCCCATGTCGCGACCGCGACCACGCTTGCCGCCTGGGTTCATGCGGCGCGGCGGATCCTGAAGTCGAACGGGCAGTTGGCGATGATCTGGCGGGCGGACGGGATTGCCGAGGTGCTGGCTGCGCTGGAGCGCGGCTTCGGCAGCCTCGAGATTTTGCCCGTTCACGGTGAAGGGGCGTCGCCTGCGATCCGAATCCTGGTGCGAGCCACCAAGGGTGGCCGGGCGCCGATCCGGCTGCATGCCGCGCTGCTGCTCAAGGAAGAGTCAGGTGTGCCCAACAAATGGGTGGAGGAGATCTTGGCTGGAAAGGGGGAATTGCCGCTGGCGCGGCGCTAAAGCATGATCCGGAAAAGTGCGCAGCGGTTTTCCGAAAAGATCATGCTCAAACAAGAAGCTAAAGCGTTGCGCTTTAGCGGGCAGAGCGCCGCCCGCGTCGTACGGGCACTAAATTACTGCGAAGCCGTTTCCGACTGGCGTTCCGGCGTCGACGTGAACCGGATCGCCGTCAGGAGCGTACCGATCAGCAAAATCAGCAGATAGATCTTCATGAGTCCCTCTCCGCCGCGAATTGCAACCCCAATGACAAAATGCAAAACGCGTTCCACGGAATCCAATGACAGTGGCGTGATAAAAAGTGGTTAATTCGAGGTAACGGCATGAGTGAACAAATAAGTGATCGCCACGGCCATTCCGGAGGACGTTCGGGACTGCTCGAACGCGTGCAGGGAATGTTGCCGGCACGTTTCCGGCGCGGCACGGCGGTGGTGCCTGTCGTGCGGCTGTCGGGTGTGATCGGCGCGGTGACGCCGCTGCGGCCCGGCATGACGCTCTCCGGCGTTGCCAAGATGCTGGAGCGCGCCTTTGGCACGCGTAATGCCAAGGCGGTTGCGCTGGTGATCAATTCGCCGGGCGGCTCGCCGGTGCAGTCGCGGCAGATCTATCTGCGCATCCGGCAATTGGCGGCCGAGAAGAAGCTGCCGGTGCTGGTGTTCGCCGAAGATGTCGCGGCGTCCGGCGGCTACATGATCGCCTGCGCGGGCGATGAGATCTATTGCGATCCGTCCTCGATCCTCGGCTCGATCGGCGTGGTCGGCGGCAGCTTCGGTTTCCAGGAGGCGATCAAGAAGATCGGGGTCGAGCGGCGGCTGTATACGGCCGGCAGCCACAAGGCGATGCTCGATCCGTTCCTCCCCGAAAACCCTGACGACGTCGCCCGGCTGAAGACGATCCAGCGCGAGATTCATGCAACCTTCATCAACCTGGTGAAGCAGAGCCGGGGCAGCCGCCTGAAGGGCGCCGACGACGTGCTGTTCACCGGTGAATACTGGGCGGGCGAGACTGCGATCGGTCTCGGGCTTGCCGATAGCATCGGCGATCTCCGCTCGGTCTTGCGGGCCCGCTATGGCGAGAAGGTGCTGACCCCGGTGATCGCGCCGGCGAGCGGCCTGCTGTCGGGCCTGCTCGGCCGCAGGGCGCCGGGGGCGGGATCGCTGGCCGCGCTGGATGGCTTGGCCGGGTTGCCGGACGACCTGATCTCGGCATTGGAAACACGGGCGATTTGGGCCAGATTCGGGCTCTGAACACGGGGATGTGAGCGCGCCATTTAGCCCTAAAACCGCGATTGCGGCGCAGCCTTGGTTGCGCGAGAATGCCTGCCATTGGGGGCCTGACAGACGTGAACGACAAGGATCGACCGATGCCGCCGCTGATTGCATTCGCAGGCGTCCTGGGTGGCTTGGCCGTGGTCCGCTGGGCATACAAGACGGCCGTCCGGATCAACCAGGAACTGGAAGAGGCGCGCTTGTCCCGCGTGGCCGAGACCACGCGTGCCAGCGAAATCAAGACCCTGCGCCGCGACCCCGTGACCGGGGCCTACCGCCCGGGCTAGCGCTTGTTCTCCCTCGCCCCGCTCTTGCGGGGAGAGGGCCGGGGTGAGGGGCTGCTTCCGCAAACTCGAAAGACGAGAGTTCGCGGAGAGTCCCCCTCACCCGAAATCCGCGCTGCGCGCGAATTTCGACCTCTCCCCGCAAGCGGGGCGAGGTGACAGAAACATCCCCCATCGCCTTGATTCCATTGGCCGCCGCCGATACGGTCCCGCGCGTTTCACACCCCCTCGCGAGATCGATTCCAACGATGGACGCCCTGCCTGACCACATGCGCCCGGAACGTTCGTTCCAGGGCTTCATCCTGGCTCTCCAGCGGTTCTGGGCCGAGCAGGGTTGCGTCATCCTGCAGCCCTACGACATGGAAATGGGCGCCGGCACCTTCCATCCCGCGACCACGCTGCGCGCGCTGGGGCCAAAGCCCTGGAATGCGGCCTATGTGCAGCCCTCGCGGCGGCCGAAGGACGGCCGCTACGGCGAAAATCCCAACCGGATGCAGCACTACTACCAGTTCCAGGTGATCATGAAGCCGTCGCCGCCGAACCTTCAGGAGCTCTACCTGAAGTCGCTGGCCGCGATCGGGATCGATTCGGCGATCCACGACATCCGCTTCGTCGAGGACGATTGGGAGAGCCCGACGCTCGGCGCCTGGGGTCTCGGGTGGGAATGCTGGTGCGACGGCATGGAAGTCTCGCAGTTCACCTACTTCCAGCAGGTTGCCGGCGTCGAATGCGCGCCGGTCGCGGGCGAACTGACCTATGGGCTCGAGCGGCTCGCGATGTATGTGCAGGGCGTCGACCGGGTCTACGACCTCAACTTTAACGGCCGCGAGGGTGCCGCGAAGGTCACCTATGGCGACGTCTTCCTGCAAGCCGAGCAGGAATATTCACGGCACAATTTCGAATATGCCGACACCGCGATGCTGTTCGAGCAGTTCAAGATGGCGGAAGCGGCCTGCCGCAAATATCTCGCCGCCGGCTGGCGCGAGGGGAGCAATCACAAGGAACATCTGATGGCCTTGCCGGCCTACGACCAGTGCATAAAGGCGAGCCACGTGTTCAACCTGCTCGACGCCCGCGGCGTCATCTCGGTGACGGAGCGGCAGAGCTATATCGGGCGCGTGCGCGATCTGGCGAAGGCCTGCGGCGAGGCTTGGATCCACACTGAAACGGGCAGGGCGGTCTGATGCCCGATCTTCTCCTCGAACTGTTCTCCGAAGAAATCCCCGCGCGCATGCAGGCCAAGGCGGCGGACGATCTGCGCCGCATGGTGACCGACAAGCTGGTCGCCGAGGGCCTCGTCTATGAAGGCGCCAAGGCGTTCGCGACCCCGCGCCGTCTTGCGCTCACCGTGCACGGCATTCCCGCGCGCCAGCCCGACCTGAAGACCGAACGTCGCGGCCCGAAGATCGGCGCGCCCGATGCGGCGGTGCAGGGCTTTCTGAAAGCGACGGGTCTCAATTCGCTGGACGAAGCGAAGATCCAGAAGGATGCGAAGGGCGATTTCTACATCGCGCTGATCGAAAAGCCCGGCCGCCCCGCGATCGACGTCATCGCGGAAATCCTGCCGGTCATCATCCGCACCTTCCCGTGGCCCAAGTCGATGCGTTGGGGCGAACGCTCGGCCAAGTCGGGCGCGCTCACCTGGGTGCGGCCGCTGCACTCGATCATTGCGACCTTCGGTCTGGAGACCGAGGAGCCCGATGTCGTGAAATTCTCGGTCGACGGCATCGAGGCCGGGCAGACCACCTATGGTCACCGCTTCATGGCGCCGGGCGCGATCTCGGTGCGCCGCTTCGAGGATTACGAGGCCAAGCTGAAGGCCGCGAAAGTCATCCTCGATCCGCAGGCGCGCAAGGACATCATCGTCGAGGACGCCAAGGAACTGGCGTTCGCGCAGGGCCTCGAACTGGTCGAGGACCAGGTGCTCGTCGACGAGGTCTCCGGCCTGGTCGAATGGCCTGTCGTGATGATGGGATCGTTCGAGAAGGAATTCTTGGTCATCCCGGACGAGGTGATCCGCGCCACCATCCGCAACAACCAGAAGTGCTTCGTGGTCAGGGATCCCAAGACGGGCAAGCTGACCAACAAGTTCGTGCTGACCGCCAACATCGAGGCGCCCGACGGCGGCAAGACCATCGTCGCCGGCAATGAGCGCGTGATCCGTCCGCGGCTGTCGGATGCGAAGTTCTTCTACGAGACCGACCTCAAGACCAAGCTGGAAGACCGGCTGCCGAAATTCGAACAGATCGTGTTCCATGAGAAGCTCGGCACCCAGGCTGCGCGGATCAAGCGGATCGAGCGGTTGGCCGCCGAGATCGCGCCGCTGGTCAGCGCCGACGTCGAGAAGACCAAGCGCGCCGCGCGCCTCGCGAAGGCGGATTTGCTGACCGAAGTGGTCGGCGAATTCCCCGAGTTGCAGGGCCTGATGGGCAAGTACTATGCGCTGGCGCAGGGCGAGGATGCCTCGGTCGCCGCCGCGAGCGAGGAACACTGGAAGCCGCAGGGCCCGACCGATCGCGTGCCGACCGATCCGGTGAGCGTCGCGGTGGCGCTGGCTGACAAGCTCGACACGCTGTCCGGGTTCTGGGCGATCGATGAGAAGCCGACCGGATCGAAGGACCCGTACGCGCTGCGTCGCGCCGCGCTCGGCGCGATCAGGTTGATTGTCGAGAACACGTTGCGCCTGCCGATCCTGAAGGCGGCCAAATCCGCGTTGCTGGGACTGTCGGTCAAGGCCGATGCGGAAACGTTGCCGAACGATCTGCTCGCCTTCTTCGCCGATCGCCTGAAGGTGCAACTACGCGAGCAGGGCGCGCGGCACGATCTCGTCGACGCCGTGTTCTCGCTCGGTGGCCAGGATGACCTGCTGCTCGTCGTCCGCCGCGTCGAGGCGCTCGGCAAATTCCTCGACAGCGACGATGGCAAGAATCTGCTTGCAGGCACAAAACGCGCCAGCAACATCCTCAGCATCGAGGAAAAGAAGGACAAGCGGGCCTTCGATGGCGCGCCCGATGCTGCGCTCTACAAGCTCGACGAAGAAAAGGCGCTGGCTGCGGCGATCGAGCAGGTGAAGGCTGAGGCCTCCGCCGCCGTCGCCAAGGAAGACTTCGCCGCCGCTATGTCCGCGATGGCCAAGCTGCGTCCGGCGGTCGACGCGTTCTTCGACAAGGTCAAGGTCAACGACGATGACCCGAAGGTGCGCGAGAACCGCCTGAAGCTGCTCAACGAGATCCGTGCAGCGACCCGTGCGGTGGCGGATTTCTCCCGGATCGAAGGCTGATCGATGGACCGCGCAACGCTCGCCGCTTACGACAAGGAAGCGGCGGCGTTCGCGCAGGACTGGCACGATCAGCCGACCCCTCGCGATCTGCAGGAGGTCGTCGGGCAATTCTTCATCAAGGGCGGCGCGACCGCCGATATCGGCTGCGGCAGCGGCCGCGAGGTGGCCTGGCTCAATGCTAGTGGCTTCCCGGCCGAAGGTTTTGACGCCTCCGAGGGCCTGCTCGCAGAAGCCCGCACCCGCTATCCGGCGCTGCGCTTTAGGCAAGCCGAACTGCCCGCACTATCCGGCATCGCCGCCAACAGTTTCGACAATGTGCTGTGCGAAACCGTGATCATGCATCTCGACCCCGCGCTGATCGCACCGTCGGTGCGCCGCATGTTCGAGCTCGTGAAGCCCGGCGGTATCTTCTATCTGAGCTGGCGCGTGACCATAGGCGACGACGCGCGCGATGCGCACGGCCGGCTCTACGCGGCGTTCGATACTGCGCTGGTGCGGACTGAACTCGCGGCGGCCGAATTGCTGCTCGACGCCGAGGTCGTCAGCGCCTCGTCCGGCAGGATCATTCACCGCATCGTGGCACGGAAGCGCGCCTGATCCGGTCCCCGGAAATATCTAGACACAATTTGCAATTTGTTAACCATGCCCTGCGAAGGTCCTGCCGGATCAACGATTTCTTAAGAAATCGCCCCTCGCGCCAATGCAGGGACCGCCCCGATGACCTCGATCGGCACCACCCCCAATCCCTACGCCCAATATGGTTCGGCCTATGCGCGGGCCGCAGCGACGCCCTCGCTGGCCGCGACCTTGTCGGGCGACGGCACGGCCGGCGATCTGTCGGCGTCCAATGCCGCGACCAACCTCACGCTGTCTGATGCCGCCCGCGCGCAGCTCGCCAAGACGCCGCAGCCCGATTTCGCGACGGTGACGAACGACGCGCGCACAACGCTCGACCGGCTCTACACGGTTGCCGGCGTCAAGGCGCCGATCGTCGACGGCAAGACCACGATCGATCTCTCGACCTTGGACCGCCGCTCGCTGTTTGCGATCTCGACCAACAATGGCGGCAAGTTCACGCCGGATGAGCAGGCGGTTGCGGCGACCGAATTGAAGCAACGCTTCGACAAGGCCATGGCACCGTCGCTTGCGACCACGCGGCTGACCGGCGACTACAGCGTCAGCTACAAGGCGGCGCTCGATTATCTCGATGGCGCCAGCGACGAGGAAAAGGCCACCGCGACCTGGGCCAGCCAGCGCGCCGCGGTGCTCAAGGGTGTTCAGGCGACGCAGCAGGATCCGACCACGGCACCGTCCGGAATTGCCGGGGACCCGGTCGCGGCCGCGCTGGCAGGAACCATGACGCCCTCGACAGGAACCACGCGCGACTTCTCCAGCGTGGCAAGCGACGTGCGCGCCTTTCTCGATCGCCAGAAGAGCGAGGCGGCGAAGAGCGGCAAGGAACTGGTGTACGATTCCCGCCGCAAGACAGGGCAGCTTGCCGATCTGTCTTCGCTCGACAACCGCTCGCTGTCGGCGATCTCGCTGAACCAGGACAAGAAGTTCTCAGGCGAGGAGATCTTCGCAGCCAAGCAGGAACTCAACACGCGGACCCGCCTTGCCGTGCTCGACGCGCTGAAGCAGAGCCAATCCGCCGGCGACCCGCGCCAGTTCTCACTCGGCATCCTCAAGCAATATTCCTCGATGAGCGCGGAGGAGCGCCAGGCCGCCAACTGGACCCAGGATTTCCAGGACGCCGCGATCAAGAGCTACAAGTCGACCTCGACGCTGCTCTCGATCCTGAAGTCGTGAGCCAACACAACAGTCAAATCCACCACTCACAACAGAAGAGCCCCGCCTGGAGGGGAGGCCAGGCGGGGCTTTCTGGTCCGGTCGATCTTCACGCACATCCGCTTGCGCGGCGCCCGGACTGTTCGTTCAGGCTATCGCGCTAACGCTAGTCTAGTCGACCACCTGAACGATCCGTCGCGAGCGCGGCTCGACCAGAACGGTCTCGCCATTCACGACGGTGTAACGATAGGGCGTCGCGCCGAACCGTTGCGGCACGTCGTAGGTGGTCACGCCGGCATCCGGCAACACGGTGCCGACGATGACACGATCCGGAACGGTGTAGTTCGGTACGCGCTCGCGCACGATGTATTCGCGGAACGCCGGACGCTGCTCGACGGCAATGCCCTCGTCATCCTCGACTGCGACCGGCGGGCCACCGCGGACAACGCCAACGGTCTGGGCCTGTGCGGCAACAGCCGGCACCGTGATCGCAGCAGCAACCGCTGCAACGGCAAGTATTCTGTTTCGCATGGCTTGCTCCATTCTTTTACCGTGCGCGCCGGCCTTCGCCGATGCGCACGGCGAGCCAATGCATCGGCTGCGGTGATGTTCCGGAAAAACCGCCGTCACATACGCGGCAATTTGGAGCAATTTTCGTGAGTTGCGGGAACCTGTTGCGGTGCCATGCGTCTTGATGTGGGAACCTCGTCAGCGGATAAACTGCCGCTCGATTCGCACCTCCAAAAACTGCCGGAGAAAACTTCAATGACCATCACCGCTGGGCATCTGCCTGCCATCGTGGCTCTGGCTGCGGGCGTCCTGATCCTGATCATGCCGCGGCTCCTCAACTACATCGTCGCGATCTACCTGATCTTTGTCGGCCTCGTCGGAATGGGCCTGCTGCGCTGGCTCCACCTGTAGCGGGAAAGCGGGGTTTCGCGGCTTGCGCGGAACCCCCCAAAATGGTGTAAGGCGCGCATCTTCGACCCCTCCTTCCGGATTGTTGTCTGACATGGCCAAAGCCGTCGCGAAGTCCAAGAAACCTGCTGCGAAAACTGCTAGCAAAACAGCAGCGAAATCAAAGCCCTCCGCCGCCGCCCGCAAGGCTGCTCCGGCGCGCAAGGTGCTGAAGAAGAGCGCCCCGAAGGCGGCGCCGAAAGCCGCCGCGAAACCGGCCGCAAAGCCCGCCAGCAAGGCGCCGGCGAAGGCGGTAGCCGCTCCGAAGAAGGCGGCCCCGGTTGCGATCAAGGCCGGCAAGTGGGTCTATACGTTCGGCGACGGCAAGGCCGAGGGCCAGGCGACCCTGCGCGATCTGCTCGGCGGCAAGGGCGCCAACCTCGCGGAAATGGCCAATCTCGGCCTGCCGGTGCCTCCCGGCTTCACGATTCCGACCTCGGTCTGCACCTATTTCTACGAGCACGACAAGACGTATCCGAAGGAATTGAAAGCGCAGGTTGAGAAGGCGCTCGACTATGTCGGCAAGCTGACCGGCAAGACCTTCGGCGACGCCAAGAACCCGCTGCTGGTCTCCGTGCGCTCGGGCGCGCGCGCCTCGATGCCGGGCATGATGGACACCGTGCTCAATCTCGGCCTCAACGACCGCACGGTCGAAGCGCTCGCCGAGCTCTCCGGCGACCGCCGCTTCGCCTATGACAGCTATCGCCGCTTCATCACGATGTATTCGGACGTGGTGCTCGGCTTCGAGCATCATCACTTCGAGGACATTCTTGACACCTTCAAGGACGGCCAGGGCTACTCGCTCGACACCGACCTGACCGGCGACGACTGGGTCGAGCTGGTCGGTAAGTACAAGGAAGCGGTCGCCAAGGAGACCGGCCACGAGTTCCCGCAGGATCCGCACGACCAGCTGTGGGGCGCGATCGGCGCGGTGTTCTCATCCTGGATGAACGCGCGCGCGGTGACCTATCGCAAGCTGCACGACATTCCGGAATCCTGGGGCACCGCCGTCAACGTGCAGGCGATGGTGTTCGGCAACATGGGCGAGACCTCGGCGACCGGCGTTGCGTTCACCCGCAACCCCTCGACCGGCGAGAGCAAGCTGTACGGTGAGTTCCTGATCAACGCGCAGGGCGAGGACGTCGTCGCCGGTATCCGCACGCCGCAGGACATCACCGAAGAGGCACGCCAGGAGAGCGGCTCCGACAAGCTGTCGATGGAAGCCGCGATGCCGCACGCCTTCAAGGAGCTGACGCGGATCTATACGCTGCTCGAGAAGCACTACCGCGACATGCAGGACATGGAGTTCACGGTCGAGCAGGGCAAGCTGTGGATGCTGCAGACCCGCGGCGGCAAGCGCACCGCGAAGGCGGCGCTGCGCATCGCCGTCGAGCTCGCCAATGAGGGCCTGATCTCGCGCAAGGACGCGGTGACGCGGATCGATCCGGCGTCGCTGGACCAGCTGCTGCACCCGACCATCGATCCCGCCGCCAAGCGCGACGTGATCGCGACCGGTCTTCCTGCATCACCCGGCGCGGCCTCGGGCGAGATCGTGTTCTCGTCGGATGAAGCGGCCAAGCTGCAGGCCGACGGGCGCAAGGTGATCCTGGTCCGCATCGAGACGAGCCCGGAAGACATCCACGGCATGCACGCCGCCCAGGGCATTCTCACCACCCGCGGCGGCATGACTTCGCACGCGGCGGTGGTCGCGCGCGGCATGGGCAAGCCCTGCGTCTCCGGCTGCGGCACCATCCGCGTCGATTACGGCCGCGGCACCATGAGCATCGGCGCCCGTACCTTCAAGACCGGCGACGTCATCACGATCGACGGTTCGGTCGGACAGGTGCTGGCCGGCCGCATGCCGATGATCGAACCGGAGCTGTCCGGCGAGTTCGGCACGCTGATGGGCTGGGCCGACGAGGTCCGCAAGCTCGGCGTCCGCGTCAACGGCGACACGCCCGATGACGCGCGCACTGCGGTGAAGTTCGGTGCCGAAGGCATCGGTCTCTGCCGCACCGAGCACATGTTCTTCGAAGAGACCCGCATCCGCACCGTGCGCGAGATGATCCTCTCCGAGGACGAGCAGTCGCGCCGCGCCGCGCTGTCGAAGCTGCTGCCGATGCAGCGCGCCGACTTCGTCGAGCTGTTCGAGATCATGAAGGGCCTGCCCGTCACGATCCGCTTGCTCGATCCGCCGCTGCACGAGTTCCTGCCGCACACCCAGGCCGAGATCGAGGAAGTGGCGCGCGCCATGAACACCGATCCGCGCAAGCTCGCTGACCGTGCTCGCGAACTGTCCGAGTTCAATCCGATGCTCGGCTTCCGCGGCTGCCGTCTCGCGATCGCCTATCCGGAGATCGCCGAGATGCAGGCACGCGCGATCTTCGAGGCGGCGGTCGAAGCCGGCAAGCGCACCGGCAAGCCGGTCGGGCTCGAGGTGATGGTGCCGCTGATCGCGACCAAGGCCGAGTTCGATCTGGTCAAGGCCCGGATCGATGCGACCGCCAACGCGGTGATGAAGGAGACCGGCGCCAAGCTGACCTATCAGGTCGGCACCATGATCGAGCTGCCGCGCGCCTGCCTGATGGCCGGCGAGGTGGCGGAGACCGCGGAGTTCTTCTCGTTCGGCACCAACGACCTGACGCAGACCACCTACGGCATCAGCCGTGACGACGCCGCGAGCTTCCTCGGCACCTATGTCGCCAAGGGTATCCTCGAGATCGATCCGTTCATCTCGGTCGATCGCGACGGCGTCGGCGAGCTGGTGAAGATCGGCGTGACGCGCGGCCGCAAGACGCGGCCGAGCCTCAAGGTCGGCATCTGCGGCGAGCATGGCGGCGATCCCGCCTCGGTCGCGTTCTGCCACGAGGTCGGGCTCGACTACGTCTCGTGCTCGCCCTATCGCGTGCCGATCGCGCGTCTCGCCGCCGCGCAGGCCGCGCTCGGCAAGGAGATCGCCAGCCAGGCGTAAGCGACCACGCAGGTTCAGCGAATGCAAAGGCCGGGACCATGTCCCGGCCTTTTTCGTCCCTTGAGCGATGGCAGAAGGACGCCGTCATTGCGAGCGGAGCGAAGCAAGTCATGTCTCCACTTGCCGAGACATGGATTGCTTCCGCCTTCGCCAAGACTTCGGCCGACAAGTCGTCGCTAGCGCACCTCGCCATGACGGCGGAGGGCCACGCGCAACACTTTGTTCACCATCTCCGTTGACCTGTTGTTTACGACTTTCATGCGCCGCGCATTTACCAAGGCGCGCGATGCAATGTGCGAAGACGCTGCGATCGCTTGAGTGTAGCGCGCGGGCAACGCCGATTAACTCCGCGGCAACCTAAACAAGTTAGCAACGAGAAAGGTCGAATTGCGCGGATGGACCGCGTTCGATTGCACTCAGTAAGCGTTGCGTGAGCGTACGATGTTTGTGTCGCGTAACCAGCCGAGGAGCGCACGTCTCGCGCTCTTCGGACTCGGTCTCAGCATCTTCGCTTTGATGCCGACCGAGCTCGGATATCAGGATATTGCCTCGCTCCTGGCCCGGCAGCCCGGCGTTGCCGAGCGCTGGCAGAAGCGCGTCTTCTCGTCGGCGGTCGGCTCCATCCAGGTCGCGACCTACAGCTTCGGCCGTCCGATCGGAACCTCGGCGCCGCAGGATCCGCAGATCCTGCTCGCGCGGCTCGACAGTTCGAGCGTCGACATCACCGGCGCGGTGACGCGCAATCCGATCGCGGCACCGCCGCCGCGCTATGCGGCATCCGATTTTCCCAAGGTCGATCGCACCTTGAAGGGCGATCGTCTCGTCGTCAGGCGTCCCGACCAGGTTGATCCCGCACAGCCGGCAAATACCGCGCCGGCGAACGAGGATCCCGCGACGTCGAATGCGTCGGTCAAGGGCATGAAGACCGCGACCGCAATGGGTGGCAACGTACTTGCCGACAACGCGCCGCTCGATCCGGAATTGCAGGAGGCGCTGCGTGCGCCGCCGCTGCCGCAATATGCCACGCCGTCGCCGCAGCAATACGACGTGTCGATGTCGCTCGAGGCCAACCCGCTCGACGATCTGAAGCCCGCGCCCGCAACGCCTGCACCTGCACCCGTCGATGCCGCGCGCGAGCGCGACCCGTTCGCATTCAAGACCGCCAGCCTGTTCTTCGGCTCGTCGCTCGGCACGCCCGAGAATCTCGAGCGCTGGCAGCCCGGCGAGGCGCCGGTCGTCGTCGCGCCTGCGGTGCAGCCCGATCCCGACATGAAGGTGATGGCCTCGCTGCCGGTCGATGCCGACGGCCCGGTGAAGGCTGGCGAGATGGGCGAGAGCATCGCGCCGAAGGGCGAAGTCAACGCCGACGACCAGCACAGCAAGACGCCGGCGGAACGGCTCGGCCTGTTCGACGACAAGGCGCGGGCCAAGTCGGAGAAGTGCCTCGCCGAGGCGGTGTATTTCGAAGCGCGCGGCGAAGCGGTGCGCGGCCAGATCGCGGTCGCCCAGGTGGTGCTGAACCGCGCCTTCTCCGGCAAATATCCGGAGACGGTGTGCGGCGTGGTCTACCAGAACAAGAACCGGCACTACGCCTGCCAGTTCACCTTCGCCTGCGACAACATCCCTGACGTCGTCCGCGAGCCCGACATGTGGGACCGCGCGAAAAAGATCGCGAAGGCGATGCTCGACGGCAAATTGTGGCTGCCGGAAGTCGATCGCTCGACCCATTACCACGCCTATTGGGTGCGGCCGTCCTGGGTCAGCGAGATGAAGAAGATGTACAAGTTCGGCGTCCACACCTTCTATCGCCCACGCGCCTGGGGCGACGGCAGCGACGCCCCGAGCTGGGGCAGCGCGGCCGAGACCGCCAAGATATCGGCGCAGCTCGCCGAGGCCGCCCAGAGCTCGGCCGAGCAGGCCAGCGCCAAGCGCTAGGGTAACTCGGGGGGCGATGTGCCCCGGAATGACGCCCGTCATCCTCTCGGATTCTGCAGAGCAGCCCTGCGAGCGAATATTTTTCTCCTGTTTTTGTCCTGCCCCTCTTGGGGTTTTCATGCAGCTGCATTAACTCCCCGTAACGTTTCGCGGGGCGGTTCCCCCGCCAGCCGCGGGGGGAAGACAACATGGCCGTTACCACCGGGGATATCCGACCGGCGTCCGGCAGCTGGCGCACGCCGCTGGTTATCATCGTCTGCGGCTGTGCGATCGCGCTGCTGAGTTTCGGCCCGCGCTCCAGCCTCGGCTTCTTCGTGCAGCCGATGGGCCGCGAGTTCGCCTGGGGCCGCGACGTGTTCGGCCTTGCCATCGCGCTGCAGAACCTGTTGTGGGGGCTCGGCCAGCCGATCGCAGGCGCCATTGCCGACCGCTTCGGCCTGCTGCGCGTGATGATCGTCGGCGCGTTGCTGTACGCCGCCGGCCTGTTGCTGATGCGTTACTCCACCACCTCATTGTCGCTCGACATCAGCGCCGGCGTGCTGATCGGTTTCGGCCTGTCGGGCTCATCGTTCAATCTCGTGCTGGCGGCCTTCAGCAAGCTGCTGCCGGCGGAAAAGCGCGGCATCGCGCTCGGCGCCGGCACCGCGGCAGGCTCGTTCGGCCAGTTCCTGTTCGCGCCGTTCGGCGTCGCGATGATCGACAATTTCGGCTGGCAGACCGCGCTCGTCGTGTTCAGCGCACTGATGCTGCTGATCGTGCCGCTCTCGTTCGCGCTCGCGACACCGCCGGCGGAAACGAAGGAGGCCGCGCCCGCCGATCAGCAATCGTTCAGGACGGCGCTGGCGGAGGCGTTTGGCCATCGCTCCTACGTGCTCCTGGTGATCGGCTTCTTCACCTGCGGCTTCCAGCTTGCCTTCATCACCATCCATCTGCCGGCCTATCTGGCCGACCGCGGCATTCCGGCGACAACAGGCGGTTGGGTGGTCGCGGCGATCGGCCTGTTCAACATCATCGGCTCGCTCAGCGTCGGCTGGCTGCAGAACTATTTTCCGAAGCGCTATCTGTTGTCGGTGATCTACTTCACGCGCGCGCTGGCGACGGTTGCCTTCATCTCGTTCCCGGTCACGCCGTTCTCGGCGATTGCGTTCGGCGCGGTCTCGGGGCTGCTGTGGCTGTCGAGCGTGCCGCCGACCTCGGCGCTGGTCGCGCTGATGTTCGGCACCCGCTGGTTCTCCACCCTCTATGGCTTCGCCTTCGTCAGCCATCAGGTCGGCGGCTTCCTCGGGGTCTGGCTCGGCGGCGTGGTGTTCGAGAAGTTCGGCTCATACACCCCAATCTGGTGGCTGTCGGTGCTGTTCGGCGTGCTGTCGGCGCTGATCAACCTGCCGATCGTCGAAGCGCCGGTCGCGCGCCCGGTTGCGCAGCCTGCCTGATGAGATAAAAACTCCTCGAAACCAAGATTACGGGGAGTGCGCATCGTGGCAACGTTCAAGGCAATCAGGATCGACAAGGCGGACAAGGGTACCACCGCCGCACTGACCCAATTCGACGACGCGGAATTGATGGATGGCGACGTCACCGTCCGCGTCGAATGGTCGACGCTGAACTACAAGGACGGCCTGGCGCTGACCGGCAAGGCGCCGGTGGTGCGCCGCTTTCCGATGATCGCCGGCATCGATTTCGCCGGCACGGTCGAACAGTCCAGCCATCCTGACTGGAAGGCGGGCGACAAGGTCGTCTGCAACGGCTGGGGCATGGGCGAGACCCATCTCGGCGCCTATGCCGAGAAGGCCCGCGTCAAGGGCGACTGGCTGGTCCGGCTGCCCGACGGCATCTCGGCGCGCGACGCGATGGCGGTCGGCACCGCCGGCTATACGGCGATGCTGTCGGTGCTGGCGCTGGAGAAGCACGGGCTCACCCCGAAGAGCGGCCCGGTGGTGGTGACGGGCGCTGCCGGCGGCGTCGGCTCGGTGGCGATCGCGGTGCTGTCGAAGCTCGGCTACCACGTCATCGCGTCGACCGGACGGGTGTCCGAGGCCGACTACCTCAAGGGACTCGGCGCCAGCGAGGTGATCGACCGCGCCGAGCTGTCGGGTGCCCCGAAGGCGCTCGCCAAGGAGCGCTGGGCCGGCGGCGTCGACAGCGTTGGCTCCACCACGCTCGCGAACCTGCTGTCGATGACCAAGTACGGCGGGGCGATCGCGGCCTGCGGCCTGGCGGCTGGTATGGACCTGCCGTCGTCGGTCGCGCCGTTCATTTTGCGCGGCGTGTGCCTTCTCGGTATCGATTCCGTGATGTGCCCGATCGAGCTTCGCCGGACCGCCTGGCGCCGCCTTGCCAGCGATCTGGACAAGGCTAAACTGGCTGATATCACTCATGAAATCGTTTTGGACGAGGTCATGCCCTATGGCGCGAAAATCCTCGCCGGCGAGGTCCGCGGCCGCATCGTGGTAAAAATAGTCTGAGGACGTTCAGACTTTACCAACCAAGCTGCTCCAATGTTGCCACGGTTGGTATGGTAAGCAGCGGGTAAAGAGGCTTGCAGCATGATCCCGGGGGGCCGGGATTCCTCGCGCAGACGCCGAGAAGCGTCGGTAGCGGGGATCATGCTCACAAGGAGCGGGTGCCCGCGCTCGTTAGTGGAGTAGCTCATGCTTGCGCGTTTGGTGTTGGGGGCCGTCACGGCCGGAGCGATGGTCGTGCCGGCATTCGCAGGCATGATGAACGCAGATGAGGCCCGCAAGTTCGTCGCAGGCAAGGTATTCGCCTTCACCTGTTTCGATGGCACCCGCGGCGCGGGCCGTATCCTCGACGATCTCGGCGCAGCAGGCTCGATCCAGTTCTCCGGCTCCGGTCCGATCCGCCATGTGCGCCTGCCCGGCAACACGCTGCAAATCCGCGGTCAGAGCGTTTGCGCGTCGCTGAAGGGCATTCCGTTCGAGCCGTGCTTCAATCTCGACAAGCAGGATGACCGGACGTTCCGCGGTTCGGTTTCCGGCATGGGATTCGCCTATTGCGATTTCCATCACCAGGGCGGCCAGCAGATGCTGATGGCGCGCGCGGCGGCGCGTCCGCGCTCGCTGCACCCGCGCACCCGATCCGCGGAAGCCTCGCCGACCGAAGTGTCGCGCGTTGAGACGCCGCAGGTCGGAAGCGCGAAGCTTGAGCCGGTCAAGGCCGAGCCGGCCAAAGTCGAGAGCGCACCGGAATTGCGCCGCTCCACCGACTAACGTCTCATCTGCGCGCTAGCGGGAATAGCTGCCGAGCCGTAGTCATACGGATGGCGGTCTCCACGCGTTGATCGCTACTCAATACCTAGCGTCCGCCGAGGCGCAGGATGGTGGGGACACCGATTTGAGTAGTCATATGGCGCAATATTTTTTCCGTATCAGTGATGGCGATTACGCTGGTGCGTCCGACCACGCGACGGAGTTCGAGAGCCGTGACGTGGCCTGGGCCGAGATGACCAAGGTCTGCGGAAATTTCCTTGGCAGCATTTCGCGCAACATGAAGCAAGACAGCGAATGGCACATGGAGCTGCTCGACGAGAGCCGCAAGCCGGTGTTCAGGATTCGCCTGGTCGCTGAATCCGTCGACTGAGGCTCTCGCCGTTCAGGACAACGAGCTCGACCCTCCGGTCTGCAGCGCAGGCGGCGCTGTGCGCCTGCGGAACAGGATGCGCTGATACAGCCAGCCGATCGCGACCAGCACGATGCCAAGGCACATGAACGACAGCGCCCGGTAGACACCGGTGAGCGTCGACATGTCGACCAGGAATGCTTTCAGGATCGTCAGCCCGATCACCGCAGCGGATGCGAGTCGCGCCCGCTGCGAGTTGACGACGATGCCGATGCCGAGCAGCGCGACGCCGAACATCAGCCACGCGATCGAATAGGTGTATTGCTCCGCGCCCGTGGTCTCGCCGCGCGACAGCACCGGCCCGTGATAGAGCCTGCGGATCTCGAACGTGACATAAGCGAGCGCAAGCACCAGCGCGCCGGCCGCAATCGTGTTGGCATAGCTCGCGGGGCGATGCCCTGCCACCGCGTAGGACAACAGCAATGCCAGCACGGCCGGCAGTCCATAGCCGAGCAGCAGCAGATTGATGAAGCTGCCGCCGACGTCCTGCCACCACAGCATCGGATTCTCCAGCCCGAGCAACCCGAACAGGCTGGCAAGCCCGGCGAAGACGGTCAGCAGCACCGCAGCGACATTGTGGACGATGCTGCCGCTGCGCAGCCGCAGCCGCTCCAGCCCGATCGCCATCGCGAGCGTCACGCCGACCTGGAGCGCGACCTCGGTCAACCCGGCGCTCGCGTAATAGACGTCGCCGCGATTGACCGCGTGGCGGATCTCCATGAAGGCGAGCAGCACCGTGAACAGGATCGCGGCGGACTCGACCATGCGCAGCGGGACGTCGTCGCCGTTGCGGCGCAGAAAGTGACTGCCGGCCCAGAACGACAGCGCCGGCACGCCATAGCCCCACAACAGCCAGTTGAAGATCGGCGTGGTGCCGACGGCATCGCCGGCGATCCGCGGCTCATAGCCGATGCGCAGCACCACGATGCCGGCGAGGATCGCGGCGAGCCAGCGCAAGAACGGGATCGGCCGCTGCACCGACAGCCATGCCGTACCCATCGACACCAGCGCCAGCGCGATGGTGAGCCAGCCCTTGTCGAGCGCGAAGGTCAGCGCAAGCGCCAGCGCGGCGAGGGCGCCGGTCGCGGACAATGCGATCGAGGGTGATAGTTCGGGCCGCTCGCCGCGCCGGGTCAGCGCCTCGGTCGCGGCGGCGTAGGCCGCAGCCAGCAGCACGGCGAGGACCGCGAACGGGATCGAACGATCGAGATGCGCGATGCGCGCATAGAGCGTGACCAACAGCGCGATAGGCGTGAACACCGCCGCGGCAGCCCAGGTCGCGGTGACCTTCGTGGTGACGAAACGGAATTGTGCGAGGAAACCGGCGATGCCGAAAACGGCCGCGAACAGCGCCGCAGTGACGAGATGCAGCGAGACCGAGCCATCGGTCGCGGACGGGCCGATGCCGGGGATCGCACCGCCCGGCAGCACCAGCATGTCGACGTTGCGGCGCACCGCCCATTCGCCGAACACGATGAAGATGAAGGCCGATGCGGCGGCGATCGCACCGGCAGCCGCGGGCGCGCGCCAGGCGACGAAAAGGCTGCCCGCCGTCAGCAGCGCAAAGCCGATCATCGCGGTGTCGGCGTGGGCGCTGTTGAGCACGATCAGCATTGCGCCAAACAGATAGGCCGCGAGCGAGCCCGAGGAGATCGGCTCGATCTCCTCGCCATCGCCGTCGGGGCCAAACATGAAGCCGCAGACCACCAGCAGCGCCGCCAGCACGAAGCCGGCTATGACGTGGAAAACATGCGGCGCGATCATCTCCGGGCCGCATTGCAGGCACGGGAAGGTCCACAGCAGCGCGAAGGCGATGGTGGTGACGGCAAGCCAGCGCCACAGCCGGATGCGTGCGAGGCCGAACGCGGCCGCCGTGACGATCGCGAGATAAATGTAGAGCGACCAGAAATCGGGCTTGTCCGACGAGACCAGGATCGGCGTGACGAACGCGCCGACGATGCCGAGTCCTGCCAGCGCCGGCCCGTGCAGCAGCGCCGCAGCAAGCGTGCCGAGCGCGACCATGCCGAGCAGGATGAAGGCGGTTGCCGGCGCGAGGAAGTCATACAGCGCGTAGGCGGCGTAGACCGTGGCGAAGGCCACGGCGGTGCCGGCCGCGGTGAGGATCGCCGGAATGTTGGCGATCGGGAGCGCTTCGATGCTGGAGATGTTTTCCTGGCGCCGTGTCCATTCACCGGCGCCGAGCAGCGCCAGCGCGAACAATCCGCCGAGCATCGTGCGCACGCCGGGGCCGAGCAGCCCGGCCTCGATCGAATAGCGCACCATGAAGAAGCCGCCGAGCGCGAGCGTCAGGCCGCCGATCCAAACCACCCAGCGGGTGCCGAGCGTCTCCTCGAAACCGGGCGCAGGCGGTGGCGGGGGCGGCGGTTCTGGCAGCGGCGGCGGCGCTGCGTTTGATGCGTCCACGACCGGCTCTGCCTGTGGCTCCGGCTCGCTCGCGGCAGCCTCGGGCAGCGGCGGCGGAGCGATGGGCGGCGCTGCCGGAAGCGTCTGTTCGAACGCCTCGAGCGGCGCCAGCGGCGGCGGCATCGCGGTCCGCGCGGCGGTAACGCCTGCGGCCTCGAGCGCATCCAGCCGGCGCCGCAGCGCTGTGATCTGGCTCAGCGCCTTGCGGGCGAAGATGATCGCCACGATGGCAATGACGAGCGTGAGGAAGTCGAACGGCGAATCGAACATTGGGCCTCCGGCAGGACGCGCCGGACTTTTGGCCAGCCAGCAGCCCGTCGCAACCTAGTAGTGCACTTGGGAGGACCGGAAGTTCAAGGCCGCGGCAGCTTCGCGCTAGTCCAGATCGATATGGAAGGGCCGGCCTTCCACACTCATGCTGCCGGGGCCCATCGCATCGAGCGCGCGCAGCATCCGGCCCTCGCGTCCGAGCGCCTTGTCGGCGAGGCTGACGATCAGCCGGTTGGGCGCCGCGATCGGCGAGGCCTCGCGGATCAGCCGGGCAATGGACATTTCGTCGCGGTGCGGATTGAGCGCGCAGACAGTGGCGAATGCGCTTGCGGTCGAGCGGCTGATGCCGGCGTAGCAGTGCACCACCATCGGTGCGCGGCGATCCCAGCCGCGCACGAAGCTCAGCACGCGCTCGATATGCGTCTCGTTCGGCGCCACGAACCCGTCCATCTGTTCGACGATGTCGTCCATTGACACTTTCAGATGGTTGGCCGGAAGCACCGAGGGCGGCCGCTGCACCTGATCGACATTGGCCATCACGGTCAGCACATGGCTGGCTCCGGTGGCACGAACCGTATCGGAGAGCGCGGCAAGCGAGCAGACGTGTAGCATGATGGTCCTTGGCTATCGGGTGCCGCGATTATAACGGCTGCTTCCGGACGGGCAAAGGCGGACGGCGCCATGCCTGGTGTTCGTTTTGCGGCGCAACCGCAGCACGTCTCGCTGTGCTGCCTAAGACGCGCATACTGCGTTGAAGCGTTCGAGGAACTGCTTTTCAGCCCGCGCCGCGGTCCAGGGCGTCAGATAGTCGCGCTCGGTCGCTTCGGGCAATTCCGGATCGCGGCCGAACAGCCGCTTGGCTTCGGCTTGCGAAAATCCCGCCAGATGCGTCGCCTCGAGATAAGCGGCGCCGCGGTCGGCGGCCTTGATTTGCTGGGTGATCTCGTCTGCCAGCACCGCCGGCAGGCCGAAGCGGATGTGGATCGCCGACAGCAACCGCTTCTCCACCACCTTGTATTCGCCCGCGAGCACTGCCTTGAACGGCGAGATCATGTCGCCGATGACGTATTCCGGTGCGTCGTGCAGCAGTGCTGCGAGACGATGGCTGATGTCGACGCGCGGAATCTGCTGACGCATCACCGCCTCGACCAGCAGCGTGTGCTGCGCCACCGAGAAGATGTGCGCGCCCGAGGTCTGACCATTCCAGCGCGCGACCCGCGCCAGTCCATGCGCGATGTCGACGATCTCGATATCGAGCGGAGACGGGTCGAGCAGGTCCAGCCTGCGTCCCGACAACATCCGCTGCCAGGCGCGGGTTGTCTCCGTCGATTTGCGTGCCGTCATTTCTTCTTGAGCCGCGGGCTGCGGAGCTTGCCGCTGCAAGACTCGTGGCAGAAGCAAGTGACGAGATGATCGTTGACCATGCCGGTCGCCTGCATGAAGGCATAGACGATGGTGGGGCCGACGAATTTGAAGCCGCGTGCGCCGAGCTCCTTGGAGACCTTGATCGAGACCGGCGTCGAGGCCGGCACGCTCGCGGTGGTCTTGAACTGGTTGACCTTCGGCTTGCCGTCGACGAAGTCCCACAGGAATTTCGAGAAGCCGGGGCCCTTCTCCATGATCTCCAAATAGCCCTTGGCACTCGCCACTGTGCCTTCGATCTTGGCGCGGTTGCGGACGATGCCGGCGTCGTTCATCAACGCATGCACCTTCTTGTCGGTGTAGCGCGCGATCTTCTCGGGCTGGAAATCGTCGAAGGCTTTGCGGAAATTCTCGCGCTTGCGCAGGATCGTGATCCAGGACAGGCCGGCCTGGAATCCGTCGAGGATCAGCTTTTCGTAGAGCGCGCGGTCGTCATATTCCGGCACGCCCCATTCATTGTCGTGATAGGCGACGTAGAACGCGTCCTCACCCGGCCAGGGGCAGCGCGTCTTGCCGTCGGGATGCAGCTTCGCGGTACGGCTCATGCGACGGTCTGTTTGGGTGTGGTACGGACAACGCTGGGATCGGCGAGGTGGAGCGACAGGCCGCCCGCGGTCAGCGCCAGGCCGGCGTCGAGCGCATCGGCGACGCGGTCGATGCGCACCAGCGCCAGGCCTTTATCGCCGGCGGTCGAGCCGATGGTGCCGACCTGCTTGTCGCCGGCGAGGATCGTTGCGCCGGCCTCGGGCGAGGGGCCATCGAGAATGATCTTCACCGTGCGGGTGCGCGCCGTGCCGCGATGCTGCATGCGCGACACCACCTCCTGGCCGACATAGCAGCCCTTGTCGAAATCGACACCGTTGAGGCGGTCCATGTTGGTCTCGTGCGGGAAGGCGTCGCCATACATGAAGTCGAGCCCGCCGCGCGGCACGCCGGTCGCGATCCGGTGCGCCTCGTAGGCACTGCTGTCGACGAGTTCGGCGCCAATCAGATCGGCAAGTTTCTGCTTCAGGTCTTCCGGGATCAGGATGCGCCAGCCCAGCGCCGGGTTGCGCGGATCGGCGAAGGCGAGATCGGGCGTCGCCGCCGGCACGCCATCCCAGGCCGCCAGCACACCGAGACTGTCGGAGAGGTTCTCGACCACGACCTTGGCGCGCAGCTTGTAGAAGCCGAGCTTGTCGGCAAGCCCCTTGGCAAGCGCGCGCGGCGCGTCGATCAGGAAACCGCCGCCGTGACCTGTGGGTATCTCGGTGATCAGGAAATCGACGATGATCTTGCCCTGCGGCGTCAGCAGCGCGCCGAACCGGGCCTGCCCGGGCTGCAAGAGTTCGACGTCGGTCGTGATGAGGCCGTTGAGGAAGTTGCGGGCGTCCTCGCCAGAGACCTTGATCACGCCCCGATCTGGAAGAAACGCTGCTTTCATTCGCAAAATTGGCTCTTTTTCCAAGTTCCTTGGGAAACGCGCAGGCTGCGGATATCCCCTGCCAAGCTAAGGCGCTAGAGTGCGCCGAACAAGGCCCGCGCGACAGCGGAAAGCGGGCGCCGAGGACCTATGAATCAGCATTTTGACACCATTCTAAAATCCGGCACCGTGGTCAATCAGGACGGCGAGGGCGTGCGCGATATCGGCGTCACCAATGGCCGTATCGCCGCGATCGGATCGCTCGGCCAGGCCTCGGCCGGCGAGGTGATCGACTGCAAGGGCCTGCACATCCTGCCCGGTGTGATGGACACCCAGGTGCATTTCCGCGAGCCCGGGCTGACACAGAAGGAAGACCTCGAGACCGGCTCGCGCAGCGCCGTGATGGGCGGCGTCACCGCGGTGTTCGAGATGCCGAACACCAACCCGCTGACGGTCACGGAAGCGGCGTTCACCGACAAGATCAACCGCGCACATCATCGCATGCATTGCGACTTCGCGTTCTTCATCGGCGGCACCCGCGAGAACGTGCAGGACCTGCCGGAGCTCGAACGCGCGCCGGGCTGTGCCGGCGTCAAGGTGTTCATCGGCTCCTCCACCGGCGCGCTCCTGGTCGAGGACGACGAGAGCCTGCGGCGGATCTTCCAGGTGATCAAGCGCCGCGCCGCGTTCCACGCCGAGGACGAATACCGCCTCAACGAGCGCAAGCCGCTGCGGATCGAGGGCGATCCGCGCTCGCATCCGGTGTGGCGCGACGAGACCGCGGCGCTGATGGCGACCGAGCGGCTGGTCAATCTCGCGCGCGAGACCGGCAAGCGCATCCACGTGCTGCACATCTCGACCAAGGAAGAGATCCTTTATCTGCGCGACCACAAGGATGTCGCCTCCTGCGAGGCGACGCCGCACCACCTGACGATGGCGGCGCCGGAGTGCTACGAGCGGCTCGGCACGCTGGCGCAGATGAACCCGCCGGTGCGCTCGGCCGATCACCGCGCCGGGATCTGGTACGGCATCGAGCAGGGCATTATCGACGTGCTCGGCTCGGACCACGCGCCGCATACGCTGGAGGAGAAGGACAAGACCTATCCGGCCTCGCCGTCGGGCATGACTGGCGTGCAGACGCTGGTGCCGCTGATGCTCGATCACGTCAACGCAGGGCGGCTGTCGCTGGCCCGGTTCGTCGACCTCACCAGCGCGGGTCCGGCGCGCCTCTACAACATCGCCTGCAAGGGCCGCATTGCGGCGGGCTATGATGCCGACTTCACGATCGTCGATCTCAAGCGCAGCGAGACCATCACCAACAAATGGATCGCCTCGCGCGCGGCCTGGACGCCCTATGACGGCGTGCGGGTGCAGGGCTGGCCGGTCGGCACCTTCGTGCGCGGCAAGCGCGTGATGTGGCAGGGCGAGGTGACGACGCCGTCGCTCGGCGAGCCGGTCCGGTTTCTGGAGACGCTGAAGGCCTAGCGCATCACATGCGCCAGATTCTGGTTTGACGCGTTTCCGTTACGCGAACTGGTGCCCGGTTCGCGCGAAAACGTCTTGTGGGATTACTGCCTGGCGAGCGCCAGCGAGAATTCGCCGTTGCGCACCCGTGCGGGGAGGCCTTCGGCGAATTTCGCCACCGCGTCCTCGCCATAGGTCGTGACGAGCTCGGCCAGCGCCGCAAACAGGCTCGCCTGCGCAAGGCAGTCGCCGTCGACGCCGTCGTGACGTGCTTCCGCCCAGGCCTCGTTCAGATAGCCCAGCGCGGCCTGCTTCTGTTCGTGATCGGGACGTGGGTCGTCTTGGTGATGGAAGGACGCTGGATGGCGCATGAAACTCTGCAAAATGAATGCGCGCGGTCCGAGGAGCGAACCACTGCGACGCGTGAGATGTATCACGCATGCGGGTACCGCCTAGCCCACTTCTTTCGAAAAGGTTAACGGCCGTTACGGCATTTAAAGGGGAATTTCGGGCGTTCCCACCCGCCCTCAGCCAAATGAGCTGTGGATATGGTCCAGCACCGCGCGCGGCGAGGCGCAGAGATGGCTGGCGCCGGCCTCAACCAGCTCCTCGGCCGTACCATAGCCATAGGTGACGCCGACGGCGCGGATGCCGTTGCGATTCGCGCCGATCACGTCATGGCTGCGGTCGCCGATCATCAGGGCCTTGGCCGGATCTGCCCCGGTCTGCTCCAGCGCATAGGCCAGCAGGTCGACCTTGTTGACCCGGGTTCCGTCGAACTCCGAGCCGAACACGTGGTCGAAATAACCGTTAAGCCCGAAATGGGCGACGATCCGGGTCGCGAACACGTGGGGCTTCGAGGTCGCCACGTAGATGCGGCCGGGCCGCTGCCGCAGCTCCGCCAGAACCTCCGCGATATCGGGATAGACCGCGTTCTCGAACAGCCCGACGTCGCCGAACCGCTCGCGGTAGAGCTCGACCGCCCGGTCGGCGAGCTCCTCGCCGCCGAGCAGCATCGCAAAGCTCGCCCTGAGCGGCGGCCCGATGCACCAGGTCAATTCGTCCTGCGACGGAACCGGGCGGCCGAGCTTTTCCAGCGCATACTGGATCGAACCGGTGATGCCGGGCTTCGGGTCGGTCAGGGTGCCGTCGAGGTCGAAGAAGATCGCGCGGTCAGTTGGCATAGCGGGCCGTCAGGTCGCGCGAGATCTTCGAGCCTTCCTCGATGTAACGGCGGATCGCCACACTCGCCGCGGGCGTGCAGGTCCGGTAGGTCTGCTGGAAGCCGTTGTAGCCGCGGTTGAAGCCGGCAACCATGCGGGCGCGGCGGTCACCGGAAGGGGTCTCGGCGTCGATCAGCGCCTGCATCTCGTTGCGCCATTTGGTGCCCTCGTTGGCGTTGCAGATGCCGCGCAGATAGTGCAGGGCGCCGAGGATTTCGGCCAGCCGCTGCAAATCGCCGTCGAACGGCGCAGCCGCATCCTGCGCCCGGGCGGGCGTCGCGAGGCATGCCGACATCAGGATCACAACGGCGAGAAAGGCTCTGATCATCAGGGGTTCCGGAATGGCCGTGGTATGCCCCCTCAATGCGCCCGAGGCAAGGCGGGAACGCCCGGAAACAGGCCTCAAACCAGCCGCCGGGCGGCCGCAATCACCTCGTGGAGGCCACCGGTGACCTTGAGGTCGCCGATCTCCTCCGGCGCCAGCCATTTGAAATCGTCGTGCTCGTCGTTCAGCACCGGCTCGCGGGAGGCCCAGCGCGCCGCGAAGGTCATGATCATGTAGTGCCCGGTGCCAGGAAGGGTCGGCAGCACCTCGCGCCAGCCGGCCAACCCCAGGATCTCGACCCTAAGACCGGTCTCCTCGTCGATCTCCCGGTGCAGTGCGGTGTGCAGCGTCTCGCCGAACTCGACCCGGCCGCCGGGCAGCGAATAGAAGCCCTTGCCCGGCGAGCGGGCGCGGCGGACCAGCAGCACCTTGCCGTCGCGGAAAATCACGCCTGACACGGCGAGCTGCGGGCGGATCGGGGGTTCGGGAGAGGTCAAAGGGCAGCACCAGTTTCGCAGACCACCATGCCCGATAAATCAGGCGCCCGCCATGATGCGGTCGACGTCGGCCTCTGCGGCGCCGTTGATGACGCCGGCGGTCTGCATCACCAGCGGCTTGACCCAGACGATGGCCTGCTCGGCGAGCGCGACCCGGCTCTTGTCCTGCTGCAACTGCCGCATCGCGGCGCCGACCTCGGTCAGGATCCTGGTCATGCTGTCGGTGAGCTGGTCGAATTCGGCCCGGATATTGGCGTTCGCCATCTCGTAGGCCTCGATCGCGAGGTCACGTGCCTTGAAGTTGGACGCGGTGAAATGCTCGGCATAGGACAGCGGCTGCCATTCCAGGAAATCGTCGGCGCATTCCGGCAGGTCAGGCACCATCTCCAGCAGCATGATGGCTTCGTTGAAATGATTGAGGTAGTCGGTCGCAAGCCCGGTGCGGGGATTGATGTTGGCGGCGCGCAACTGCGCCGCCCGCGCCTCGTCGGGGTACGTCGGTCGCGGGGAAGAGCCCGCTATGGCGGCCGTTGAGGTCATTGATCGCAGTCTTTAACGTTCCAAGTTAAGGCAGAATAAACGGATACCACTCTGGACGGAATATGTGCGGACGCTTTGTCATAACCTCGCCGCCGGCGGCCTTGCGGGAGATGTTCGGCTATATCGAGCAGCCGAATTTTCCGCCACGGTATAATGTTGCGCCGACCCAGCCGATCCCGGTCGTGCTGCTGCAGAATGGCGGCCGGCATTTTCAATTGATGCGCTGGGGCCTGATCCCGTCCTGGGTCAAGGACCCCCGCACCTTCTCGCTGCTGATCAACGCGCGCTCCGAGACGGTGCGCGAGAAGCCGGCGTTCAAGAACGCGATCAAGCGGCGCCGCGCGCTGATCCCAGCCGACGGCTATTACGAATGGCACGATTCTGGCGGCCGCAAGCGGCCGTTCTTCATCCATCGCCGCGACGGCTATCCGCTCGCCTTCGCAGCACTTGCCGAGACCTGGATGGGCCCGAACGGCGAGGAGCAGGACACGGTTGCGATCGTCACCGCGCCGGCGAGCCCCGATCTCGCGCAGCTGCATCACCGCGTCCCCGTCACGATCCGCCCCGAGCAATTCGCGCGCTGGCTCGACTGCCTGCCCAATGATGTCGACGACGTGATGCCGATGTTGAAGGGGCCCGATGTCGGCGAGTTCGTCTGGCACCAGGTGACGATGCGGGTCAATGCGGTTGCCAATGACGATGCGCAATTGCTGCTGCCGATGACCGCGGAGGAGATCGCCGCGGAGGATGCGCCGCCGGCGAAGAAGGCCGCGCCGCGGAAGACGACGGCGCGAGAGGATGACGGGCAGGGCTCGCTGTTCTAGGGCTGAAGAGGCTGCGCGTACTGCACGATGTGGATATGGGCGCGCATGTTCCCACATCGTCGTCCCGGCGAAGGCCGGGACCCATACGCCGCAGCCGGTGTTGTGAGAGGGACTCGTTATTTTAGCGCGGCACAGCAATTGGCATCGGTGGTTATGGGTTCCGGCCTGCGCCGGGACGACGATGAGTTTGGTTTTCGATTCAAACGGTCAAACATGCGGGTGATCCAGTATTCCAGAGACGCCGAAGCCTTAGCGGAGGCGGCGAGCCGGGCGATGACAGGTGAGGATGAGGACGCGACTGTGCGTTCTCGTACCGGCGGAAATTCAGGTCGGCACAAACTGCACTGGCCGCTCGTACCCTCGACGACATACCCTTGCGTCAAGTGATGAGTCGCCGGTATCCGGCGAGCCCTGTCGTGAACACGGGGGAAGCGATGGCTGGTAATCACGCTCCGGATGAACAGGAGCCGTTCAGTGAGCAGATCGCGGGTATTCTGCAAGCCTTCACGGCTGAAGAGCTTCGCCAGCTCCTGACGGAGATCGAGCGCTTCTTGAAAGTCGACCGCAGCAAAGAGCACGCCGTTCCGCGCAGCGAGGTGAGCTGACGCCGCCGCGCGGACGTGTGGTGTTGGCGATCGTGCCGCGTCCGGGGACGCGTCACCCCTTCACTGACGCCACGCCCTCGATCTCGATCAGCATTTTCGGATTGGGCAGCGCCAGCACCACGCAGGTGGTGCGCGCGGGGTAGGGGGCGGGGCCGAACGCGCCGGCATAGAGCGCGTTCATGGTGGCGACGTCGCTGGCGCGGGTCAGCAGCACGTTGACCTTGACCAGGTCGCGCATCGTCGCGCCCGCCTCGGTCAGCACGCGCTTGAAATTGGTCACGACGTTGGCGAACTGCGCCTCGAAACTGTCGGGCAGCTCGCGGTTGGCGTCGAAGCCGGGAATGCCGGATATGAACAGCAAATCGCCGACACGGGCGCCGAACGAGAGCGGCGGCGCCTGGACGCCGGGCGGCGGAGGGAAGTGCTTGATCTCTGTCATGGGATCACCCGTCTGCGCGAGAGGGAAGGGGAGAGGTTTCGATGGCGCGTGGCGCGGCGGCCCGCCCGCGCCACAGCCCGTTGCCGATCATGCCGGCCAGCATCGCGATGACGAACACCACGATCGGCAATGAGAGCCCGGCGAGATTGACCAATGCCGGCCCGGGGCAGATGCCGGCGAGGCCCCAGCCGATGCCGAACAGCACGGCGCCGCCGACCAGCGACGCATCGATGTCGTTGCGGTCGGGCCAGACGAAGCGCGCCGAGAAGGCGGGCGCGGTGCGCCGCCGCGCGATCGCAAAGCCTGTGGCGGCGACCGCAACCGCCCCCGCCATCACGAAGGCGAGCGTCGCATCCCAGGCGCCGAACAGGTCGAGGAAGCCGAGCACCTTCTGTGGATCGGTCATGCCGGAGATCAGGAGGCCCGCGCCGAAGATCAGACCGCAGATGAAGCTTGCGAGAACCGGCATGGCTAACCTCCGATCACATGTCTTGTGACCGCGACCGTCGCGATCGCCGCCGTCATGAAGATGAACGTCGCCACGATCGAGCGGCCGGACAGCCGCGCGAAGCCGCAGACGCCGTGGCCCGAGGTGCAGCCATTGCCCATGCGGGTGCCGAACCCGACCAGGAGGCCTGCGATCGCGATCACGACGAGGCTTCCGTTCATCGCCGGCCGCGGCAGCGGCGCGCCGAACAATGCCGCAACCAGCGGCGCCGCGATCAGCCCGAAGATGAACGCGATGCGCCAGCCGCGATCGCTGGTATCGGGCTGGAGCAGGCCGCCGGCGATGCCGGTCACCCCGGCGATTCGCCCGGTCAGCAGCATCAGGAGCGCCGCGGCGAGCCCGATCAGCGCGCCGCCAAAGAGGCCGGAAAGTGGGGTGAAATTGTGCATCGATGCGGGTCCCTGTTGCGCAAACTCCTCAGCGATGGCGCAAAGCGGTGGGCGCATATGCGCCAATGGTCGCGCGACCATATCGGCGATGATAGACTCCGCGCCAACATGAACAAGCGCAATCCTGCGTGTTTTGCCGGCATTTCGACGTGCCGCCACCCGGTCGGATTGCCCCGATTCGATCTGGAGAACTCCCCATGAAATTGTCGTCCGCCGCCCGCGCCGTGCTGTTCGCGCTGGCGCTGCTCACCGGATCGTCCGCCGCGTTGGCCGATGAAGGCGCGGTGACGCTCGTCATCTTCAAGGGCGGCTGGATCTTCGGCGGCTCCGCCGGCAAGGGCGTCCTGACCTTCCACGGCCAGACCTACGGGCTCACCGCCGGCGGGCTGGATTACGGCCTCGTGTTCGGCGGCTCGCAGACCACGTTGCAGGGCAAGGTGCGCAACATCCGCCGCGCCCAGGATATCGCCGGCGTCTACGCCGCGGCGGGCGTGGGCGTCGCGCTCGGCGCCGGCATGCGCGGCATCCTCCTGACCAACCAGAACGGCGCGGTGCTCGAACTGAGCGGCAAGCAGGTCGGCCTGATGGCCAATGTCGACCTCAGCGGGTTGGCGATCACGTTGAAGGAATAGGCGGTCCGGAGGGTGGATTAGCGAAGCGTAATCCACCGACTCGTATCCGCGATTGAAGATGGCGGGTTACGCCTTCCGCCTTCGCTCGTTGAGCTACGGCGGACGTAGTCGGCTAACCCACCCTACGATTTCGTGATCCACTGCGCCAACTCGCGCCACGGCTGCAACGTCCAATGCCCGGAGGCTGCGCCCGATGGCGACGGCAGTACGAACACATCCGGAAATCCGTTCATCGGCGGCTGCCTCCCGAGCGCAAGCGCGCTGGTCGGCTTGTTGTAGAACAGGCTCGCTGCCTTCTTGCTGGTGAAGGCAATCGTCTTCGGTCGAACTGTCTCGATCTTCGTCCTGAAGCCCACCACGTCGAACGAGCCTCGCGCGATCTCATGATCCATCCCGGCGCCGGTCTTGGAGAGATCGGTGAAGCCGATGCCGAGCGCGAGCAATGCCGCGAACTCGTCGGGCTGATAACGTCGCGGCGTGATGCCGGCCTCATGCAGCGCGCGCCAGAATCGGTTGCCGGGATGCGCGTAGTAATGCCCGACCGCGGCTGAGCGCGTGCTGGCCGCGGTGCCGACGAACACCAGGCGCAGATTGGCGCGGAGCTGGTCGGGGAGGCGGTGGAGGTCGGTGTCGCGCAGGTCGCTCATCCGGGTGACTGCCTACCATTTCCGCCGTGGTCGTTCTATCATTCGACCATGACCCGCGACGAATTGGCTGCTGCCTACACGGCACCCGGCCGCCATTATCACAACCTCGCGCATATCGAGGACTGCCTTGCGGCGCTCGCGCGTGTCGACGGCATTTCCACGGGCGAGCGCGAGATCCTGTCGGATGCGATCTGGTGGCACGATGTCGTCTACGACGCGACCCGGCCGGACAATGAAGAGCTGAGCGCGCAGCTCGCCGAACGGCATGTCCGCGCCGAGATCGCCCACGAGGTCGGCCGCCTGATCCGTTTGACAAAGACGCACGACGTGCAGGCCGGCGATCGCCTCGGCGCGATCCTGATCTCGATCGACCTCAGCATCCTCGGCGCCGAGCCCGCGCGCTACGATGCCTATGCGGCCGCGATCCGGCAGGAGTTCATCCATGTCGGCGATGCCGACTATCGCGCCGGCCGCGCCAGGGTGCTTCGCCACTTTGCCGAGCGCCCGGTGATCTTCCCCGACGCCGGCTTTGCGGCGACCTACGACCGCCGTGCCCGCGACAACCTCGCGCGTGAGCTGGCGTCGTTGAGCTGAGGCGTGCCCGCTAGGGCGCGGCAGGCAGATGGCTGCCTCCGTAGGGGCGGATTCCCAAAACATCGAAAACAACCCCATGCACAGTAGCCAGCGGCGTGCCGGCATTCGACACGGCACCTTGACATGTCGGGCAACTCAGTGGCATTATTCTATTATTCCGAAGTAGGGCCGCCGCGCCTCACCCTGCCGCACGTGGGGCCAGGTGAAGCGGAGTCCGCGGCTCGATTGCCCTGATCTCATCAGGCGCTAACGCACCGGCTCCTTGATCTCGTCTTCGGTCGTCACCGCTTGCGCCGGCCCGGTCGCACGCACCATCAAGAACCGTCCCGAGAACGCCGTGCCGCGGATGCTCCAGCGGCCGTCGATCTCCGTCGCGTCGGCATTGACCGCGCCCTCATAATGCACCGTGTCGTAGCCGTAGCCGGGTGGCTCGTAGCGCTTGACGAACGTGACCGCGCTGCCGGAGCGATGCCCCGCCAGCGAAGCATTGTGGGTGCTGATCGGGCAGCCCGGCATCACGCACGGTTCGGTCACGCTGCCGCCGAGCGCACCGCCGGCGTTGATCAGCGTCGCCAGGAACGTGACCATGCCGCTCGGCTGCACATAGCTGCCGTCCCAGACGCCGGTGAGATTGTCGTCCATGTTGCTCGTCCGGATTTCCGCGCGTTGAAACGCAGTGATCGATGTGGCGCTTGCAGCGCCTCAACGCAAGTCGCGTGCGCCGCGTCGCGGTTGCCTGATCCGGCAAAACGGTCTGTAATCCTGTCAAACAGATCAAGAAGAATTTTGGAGCGGGAATCATGGGAGAGGCGAAAACCCATTACGAGGTGATCGTGGTCGGCGCCGGCGTCGCGGGCATCTACCAGATCAAGCGGCTGGCCGATCTCGGCATCGACGCCACCGTGCTGGAAGCTGCGCCCGATCTCGGCGGCACCTGGTACTGGAACCGCTATCCCGGCTGTCGTTTCGACTCGGAGAGCTACACCTACGGCTTCTCGTTCTCGCGCGAGCTGCTCGACGAATGGCACTGGAAGGAGCGCTTCTCCGGCCAGCCGGAGAATTTGCGCTACCTCAACTACGTCGCCGACAAGTTCGACCTGCGCAGGCACATGCAGTTCAATTGCAAGGTCGAGACCATGCAGTTCGACGAGGCGCGCGATCTCTGGCGATTGACACTCGGCGACGGCCGCGAACTGACCTGCCGCTTCGTGGTGCTCGCGATCGGGCTGCTCTCGGCGCCGACCATGCCGCGCGTGCCTGGGATCGAGGACTTCAAGGGCCGCTCGTTCCATACCTATTTCTGGCCGCACGAACCGGTCGATCTCGCCGGCAAGAAAGTTGCCGTGATCGGCACCGGCGCGACCGGCATTCAGGTGATCGGCGAGATTGCCGACAAGGTCGGCGAGCTCACGGTGTTCCAGCGCCGGCCGAACTGGAGCGCGCCGCTGAACAACTCTGCGATCTCGGAAGCCGAGATGACCGACATCCGCGCCCGCTACGACGAGATATTCGCCGCCTGCGCGCTGACGCCGGGCAGTTTCGTCCATGGGCCGGACAAGCGCGGCTTCTACGAGGTGAGCCGCGAGGAGCGCCTTGCGCTGTGGGACAGGCTCTACGACGAGCCCGGCTTCGGCATCTGGCTCGCGAACTTCCGCGAGATTTTCATGGACGAGGCCGCCAATGCAGAGCTCTCTGAATACATCGCGGGCCGCATCCGCGGCCGCGTCAACGATCCCGAGGTCGCCGAGAAGCTGATCCCGCGAGATCACGGCTTCGGCGTGCAGCGCCTGCCGCTGGAGACCCGGTATTTCGAGGCCTACAATCGCGACAATGTGCAGCTCGTCGATCTCTCCGAGACGCCGCTGGTGCGCGTCACCGAGCAAGGCCTGCGCACCACGGCGCGCGACTACGCCTTCGACATCATCGTCTACGCCACCGGCTTCGACGCCATCACCGGCGCCTATGACCTGATCGATATCCGCGGCATCGGCGGCGAGCGGCTCGCCGACAAATGGAAGCAGGCGCCGTCGACCTTCCTCGGCATGCTCGTGCACGGCTTCCCGAACCTCTTGATGCCGACCGGCCCGCAAAGCGCATCGGCTTCCACGAACTTCCCGCGCGGCATCGAGAACGGCGTCAACTGGTGCACCAACCTGCTGCAATACATGTGGGACCGCGGCCTGACCCGCGCCGACGCCACGCTGGAGGCGCAGCAGCGTTGGACCGCGCATGTCGTCAAGATGTACGAGATCATGCTGATGCGCAAAGCCAAGGGTTGGTTCACCGGCTACAACTCCAACGTCCCCGGCCACGAGGAGGGCACGGTGCGGTACTTCGTCTACAACGGCGGCACGCCGAAGTTTCTGGGGATTATCAACGGGGTTGCGGAGAAGGGTTATCAGGAGATTGAGTTTGGGGCGGGGGCGCCAGGTGGCAGCGCACAGGTGGTAGTCAACGCGTCGGCGTCGTAGGGTGGGTTAGCGAAGCGTAACCCACTATCTTCGCGCCGCCCAATCGGCGGGTTACGCCTTCGGCTAACTCACCTTAGTCATCGCCACCGGCATCACATCGAGCAGCGGACATACGGCGTCTCCACCGGAACCGGTTCCTTGGAGCTGAGCGTGATCTTGTTCTCTCCAGAGAGTCTCACGTCGAATGTGACGTCTGAAATCGCGATGCCGTCCGAGCAAGCTGCGATCAGCCGAACGTTCTGCCCGTCTTCGTGCAACGATTTGACTGAGCATTTTTGAAACGTGCCGGTGATTTGCTTTCCCTGCACGATCAAGCCGCCTGCGTGGAGATCAGCATCCCGCTTGAACGCAAGCTTGTTGTTCTCCTTGGTGAATATCTCATTGCAGGCCGCGGCGTCCATGGTCCAGGCTCCGTCCAAACTCCCAGCCTGTGTCGATGTCGATTGCGCAACTACAAGTACGAATAGCACCCCAATGAAGATTTTCATGAATCTCTCCAGTTAAAGGGGCGATGGGCCTCTGCCAACCGGACGTGGAATTGTCGCCACATCATCTATTTGAAGGGAGCGGGATAACACCCCCGACGCGGGCCCTCGCTTTGAACATCATAGAAAGGTATGAGACCGCGGCTCTTTCGTTGATCCAAATCAATAGTCCTGCGGGGCACCAGGTGTCTCCGCCGCAGCGCTAAGCTTCGGCCTTGAGCCGGTAGTCGTTCTGATCGATCCCGTATGATCCACATGCACAACTAGCTCATCGCGCTTCCAAAACAAAAAGACCGGGCGATAGCCCGGCCTTCTCGTTCTGGATGGATGCCCGGGTCAAGCCCGGGCATGACGCTCGGTGAGGGCGAATGCGGGTCACAACACCCGATTGCTCTCCTTCACCTTGTCCGCGTCGAGATAGAGGTTCTCGCCCATCTCCTTGAACTTGGCGCTCATCGTCGCCATGCCGTCTTCGATGGTGCCTGACATCGACGCCCCGACGCCGGTCGGGTCGTTGAGTGTCGCGGCGTAGTCGCGGACGTCCTGGGTGATCTTCATCGAGCAGAATTTCGGGCCGCACATCGAGCAGAAATGTGCGACCTTGTGGGCTTCCTTCGGCAGGGTCTCGTCGTGGAAGTTCTTCGCGGTCTCGGGGTCGAGGCCGAGGTTGAACTGGTCCTGCCAGCGGAAGTCGAAGCGGGCGCGGGACAGCGCGTCGTCGCGGAGCTGCGCGGCGGGATGGCCCTTGGCGAGGTCGGAGGCGTGGGCGGCGATCTTGTAGGTGATGACGCCGACCTTGACGTCGTTGCGGTCGGGCAGGCCGAGATGCTCCTTCGGCGTGACGTAGCAGAGCATCGCGCAGCCGAACCAGCCGATCATCGCCGCACCAATGCCCGAGGTGATGTGGTCATAGCCCGGCGCGATGTCGGTGGTCAGCGGCCCGAGGGTGTAGAACGGCGCCTCGCCGCATTCCTTGAGCTGCTTGTCCATGTTGATCTTGATCTTGTGCATCGGCACGTGGCCGGGGCCCTCGATCATGACCTGGCAGCCCTTGTCCCACGCGATCTTGGTCAGCTCGCCGAGCGTCTCCAGCTCCGCGAACTGCGCGCGGTCGTTGGCGTCCGCGATCGAGCCCGGGCGCAGGCCGTCGCCGAGCGAGAACGAGACGTCATACTTGCGCATGAGGTCGCAGATCTCGTCGAAATGGGTGTAGAGGAAGCTCTCCTTGTGATGCGCCAGGCACCACTTCGCCATGATCGAGCCGCCGCGCGAGACGATGCCGGTGACACGGTTGGCGGTGAGGTGGATGTAGGACAGCCGCACGCCGGCGTGGATCGTGAAATAGTCGACGCCCTGTTCGCACTGCTCGATCAGGGTGTCCTTGTAGAGCTCCCAGGTCAGCTTGACGGGATCGCCTTCGCATTTCTCCAGCGCCTGGTAGATCGGCACGGTGCCGATCGGCACCGGCGAGTTGCGCAGGATCCATTCGCGGGTGGTGTGGATGTTGCGGCCCGTGGAGAGGTCCATCACGGTGTCGGCGCCCCAGCGGATCGCCCACACCATCTTGTCGACCTCTTCCTCGACCGACGAGGTCACCGCCGAGTTGCCGATATTGGCGTTGATCTTGGTCAGGAAGTTGCGGCCGATGATCATCGGCTCGAGCTCGGCATGGTTGATGTTGGAGGGGATGATGGCGCGGCCGCGCGCGATCTCGCTGCGGACGAACTCCGGGGTGATGAAGGCCGGCACCGCGGCGCCGAAGCTCTCGCCGTCGGCAAGTGCTGCCTCGGCGCGCGCGAGCTGCTGCTTGCGGCCGAGATTCTCGCGCTCGGCGACGTAGATCATCTCCTTGGTGATGATGCCGGCGCGGGCGAATTCGAGCTGGGTGATCTTGTGGCCGTCGAGGCCGCGCAGCGGCGTGTGGTGCGCGGTGAACGCCTTGGCGGCATGGGATGCGCCGACATTGCCGTTGTCCTCCGGCTTGATGTCGCGGCCCTGATATTCCTCGACGCCGCCGCGTTCTTTGACCCAGGCGAGGCGATTGCGCGGCAGGCCGTTGTTGACGTCGATCGTGACGTCGGGATCGGTGTAGGGACCGGAGGTGTCATAGACCGGCAGGTTGGGCTCGCCGGCGCCTTCCGACAGGATGATCTCGCGCAGCGGCACGCGGAGATCGGGCGCGCTCGCGGGCGTCGCGAAGATCTTGCGCGAGGCGGGCAACGAGCCGGTGGTGACGGCGGGACGGGTGGTGTCGGGGTTGGAGCGGATGTTCATGAGGATTCCTCCGTTTTAATCTCTTGCGAAAGCGTTGTTCTCGTCACCCTGAGGTGCGCGCACTTGCGCGCCTCGAAGGGTCGACGAGCCGGGCCGTCGCCCTTCGAGGGCCGCTGCAGAAGCGGCCACCTCCAGCGACAAAGGCGAAGCCTTTGCGCGGGGGTGACGGGATGGATAATTTGCGTTGTCTGCCATCACGCGGCCTCCGCGCTGAGGCCGAGCCATTGCCGCACCCGCGCGTCGGGGTCGGCGTTTTGGGTGACGTCACTGACGACGGCAATCGAATCGGCGCCGGCGGCGAAGATCTCGGCGGCGTGCTCGAACTTGATGCCGCCGATCGCGACAAGCGGGATCTTGCCGACCCGCTTCTTCCATTCGGTGATCTTCGGAACGCCCTGCGGCTCGAACCGCATCGATTTGAGCGTGGTGAAGAAGATCGGGCCGAGCGCGACATAGTCCGGCTTGGCGGCGAGCGCGGTGGCGAGCTCGGCATCGTCATGGGTGGAGACGCCGAGCGTGAGTTTCGCTTTGCGGATTTCAGCAAGATCCGCGTCCGCGAGGTCTTCCTGGCCGAGATGCAGGTGCTCGGCGCCGGCGACGATCGCCGCGCGCCAGTAATCGTTGACGACGAGTTTTGTCGGCGTGCCCTTGGTGATCGCCAGCGCGTCGGTGACGATCTGCAACGCCCCGGAATCGTCGAGCTCCTTCGCGCGCAGCTGGATGGTGCCGACGCCGAGCTTTGTCAGGCGCTCGACCCACTGGACGCTGTCGACGACGGGATAGAACGGATCAGGATACGGCATGCCAGAACGGGGTCCCAACGACAGGGGTGGAGGGGGAGGCGAAGTCGCGGGCTTGCATCAGCCCGGCTTCGTAAGCAGTGCGGCCGGCCTCGACGCCGAGGCGGAAGGCGTTGGCCATCGCCACGGGATCGTCGGCCTTGGCGATCGCGGTGTTGAGCAGCACGGCGTCATAGCCGAGCTCGAGCGCTTCGGCGGCATGCGACGGCGCGCCAAGGCCGGCGTCGACCACCAGCGTGATGTCGGGCAGCCGGTCGCGCAGCAGTTTCAGCGCATCGCGGTTGGTGATGCCCTTGGCGCTGCCGATCGGCGCGGCCCACGGCATCACCACCTTGCAGCCGGCGTCGACGAGGCGCGAGGCGACCGAGAAATCCTCGGTGCAATAGGGGAACACCTCAAAACCGTCCTTGATCAGGATGGTGGCGGCTTCGACCAGACCGACCACATCGGGTTGCAGCGTGTCGTTGTCGGCGATCACTTCCAGCTTGATCCAGGGTGTGCCGAACAATTCACGCGCGAGCTTTGCGGTGGTCACCGCCTCCTTGACGCTGCGGCAGCCTGCGGTGTTCGGCAGCACGGTGACGCCGAGCTCGCGGATCAGCGCCCAGAACGCATCGCCGGTCTTGCCGCCCGCCGCCTCACGCCGCAGCGACACCGTGACGATGCTGGCGCCGGAGGCGCGGATCGCGTTCTGCATGATCGCAGGCGACGGATACAGCGCGGTGCCGATCAGCAGGCGGGAGGGGAAGGATTTGCCGTAGAAGGTGACCATGGTCTGTGCTGTCTCCCTGCTCTCAGCCCACACTCAACTCGTCGTCCCGGCGAAAGCCGGGACCCATACGCCGCGGCCCTTCAATGGGGCGCGCGGGGCGTTGTTCATTTCGCCAATAACCGGTCGTGGTTATGGGTCCCGGCTTTCGCCGGGACGACGTGGAGAGAGTGGGGGCACGCATCACATCACCCTCCCTGCCGCGGCGTGATGATCTCGATCTCGTCGCCGGCTTGAAGCCGCGTCTCGGCCCAGCGGCTCTTCGGCACCACGTCGAAGTTCAGCGCGATCGCGAAATGGCTGCCCTCGTAGTCGAGCTCGGCCAAGAGCGCGTCGACGCTGGCTGCGTTGATCTCCCGCTGCTCGCCGTTGACAATTACACGCATTGCACGATCACACGCATTGCATCACCTCATTGTCGATTTCGCCGCGCGCGAGATAGGCGAGCGTCAGCTCGGCCAGCGCGGGCGCCAGCAGGAAGCCGTGACGGTAGAGTCCATTCACCGTGATGCGTTCCTGCTCGATCCTGATTTTCGGCAGATTGTCGGGAAATGCGGGCCTGAGCCCGGCGCCGAATTCGACGATGCGCGCCTCGCCGAAGGCCGGATGCACCACATAGGCCGCGCCCAGCAGCTCCAGCGCCGAGCGTACGCTGACGCCGGTGTCCTCGGCCTCGATCGTGGTCGCGCCCAGCATGAAGCGGCCGTCGCCGCGCGGGATCACATAGAGCGGCCAGCGCGGATGGATCAGCCGCACCGGGCGCAACAGCTCGACCTCAGTGGTCTCGATGATGATCATCTCACCCTTGACGCCGCGCAGGCTCGGCTCGCGGTCGCGCGCCGCAAGCCCGCGGCAGTCGATCACGACGCCGTCGAGATCATCGGCCTCGACGGCGCTGCCGAACTTGATGGTGCCGCCGGCTTTGGCGATCGCGGCATGGAGCTGCGGCAGCACCCGGCGCGGCTCGACATGACCCTCGTCGGGATAGAACAGTCCCTCACGGAAGCGGCCCTCGAGCGACGGCTCGAGCGCATTCACGGCCTGCGCATCCAGCCTGCGGTAGCCGGTGGTGAGCCGGGCGAAGCGCTCGAAATCGGTGCGATCGCGCGGATGCGCCACCACCAGCGAGCCGTTGAACGCGGTTTGCGGAAAATGATCGCGCCACAGCGAGAGCGAGCGGCCGCCGAGCCTGAAGATCACCGGCTCGGCGGACTCGTCCTCGCACCATGGCGCCAGCATGCCGCCGGCCCAATGGCTTGTGGATTCCGTCATCCCGGCGTCACCGCGCTCATGCAGGGTGACCGCACGTCCGGCCTCTGCGAGCAACAACGCATGCCAGGCGCCGGCTATGCCTGCGCCGATGATGGAGACGGGGGAATCCCCCCGCGGTCTTGACGTCTGATACATCCCTGTCCCTTCGCCGGCATGACCCGGATCAGGTTCAAAGGGTCACCGCGGTCCCGAACTGATCGCCAAGATGGCGAAGTCCAAGCTTGCGGTATCTCAGCTCCTCCTTCGGAGCACCCCTCGGAACGGCTCTAATGTAGGCGGATGGGCCTGTGTGTCAACTTGTATGCCAGCAGCGGGCGCGCCGTGGTGCCGCAGCTCCTCACACGAGGTTACAGCCGTAGGAACGCGTGATCTGCAGTGAAGGGTTGCCGCGGGGACGGCCAGAGCCGCGCCAAGCGCTTCGCGCGGCGATAGGCTCTATTTTTCGGCCTGTTCCGGCTTCGGCTCGGTGGTCTCGACCGGCATCTGGTCAGACTTCGCGAGCTCCTTCGGCGGCGCACCGGCGGTGCCATGGATCGCCTCCTTGAGGTGACCGCCGCGCTGCCGCTTTGCGACGTAGTAATACCCGCCCGCGAAATAACGCACGGCTCGGTCGAAATCGCCGTTGGCGGCGCGATAGGCGCCGGCGAGGTATCTGACGCCGTATCGGAGGTTGGTCGCGGCGTCGCGCAGGCCTTCGGCGGTACCGGTGTAGCCGACCCCGCGGGCGGTCGCGAGCTTGATCTGCATCATGCCGATGGCGCCGCCGCGCCCGATCAAATGCGGCTGGTACTTGCTCTCGCGGACGATGACGCGATGCACCAGCTCTTCCGGCACCAGATTGGCCTGCGCCTCGGCCGCCACCATCGCCTCATATTGCGCGCGCGATTGCGCCTGCGCGCCGGCGCAGGACGCAAGCCACGCAACGGCGGCGAGGCAGCTAAGGGTCTGAACGGTCTTCATCTCGGGTCGCTCGGGTGATCAACGCGCGTCGGTTCTGCGGTCTCAATGGTACGGCGAGCAGGCAGGAATGTGGCAAAACCTTCGCATCAGCGAACGATCCGTGCCCGTGATTGTCCGGATGTTGGCGATGCTGACGACGCGATTGCGAGATGCTTCAAATTGTCTGCTTCGATTCTCTCAGCCGAGAATTGTTTTGGTCTCCAGTTTTGCCTTCAGTTTTCTTGGTCGCGTTTTGACGCACGCTATCCACAGCGGTTTGTCGTGCAAACGACTCGATGAAGGTTTACACTTGACTGCAAGGCAGAGCGCGCGTGTTGAGTCAGCACGTCTGTCCATTCCAAAGCACGCAAGAAAAAAGCACGCAAAACAACATTCGGGAGATGCGCCATGAATCGTCAAGATTCAGTCCGTCAGGACGTTGGCTATATGCCTCGCGAAAATCCCTGCGCGCAGTGTGGCAAGCCGATCGCCCGCCCCGATTGGGTCGAGCATAGCGAAGGCCGCACGTCTTATCTGTGGAATTGCCGCGCCTGCAATTACCGCTTCGAGGCGATCGCGATCTATGACGTAGCTCAGCTCACGCCGCTCGCCGCCTGACGCATCGTTGTCTGTCGGTGTGATCTGATCAGGCCGCGGTTCGCTGCCGCGGCTGCAACGGCTGCTGACGCGCCGGCAATTCGATCCGGACCACCAGCCCGTGCGGCGTGCGATCGTGCAGCGACAGCGTACCGGCATGCGCGAGCACGATGGCGTTGGCGATCGACAGGCCAAGGCCGAAGCCTTCGGCTTCATCCATGTTGCGCGCCTGGTCGCCACGCACGAAAGGCTCCAGCACGGTCGACTTGTGCGCGTCCGAGATGCCGGGGCCGTCGTCCTCGATATCGATGACGAGACGCTCCGGCTTGACGTCGAGGCGGACCGTCACTTCGCCGCCGAAGCGCGCGGCATTGTCGACCAGATTGGTGATGCAGCGATGCAGGTCGGCGGGGCGCGCGGTCGCCATCGCGTGCTGCGGACCGTCGTAGTTGACCTTGTGTCCCATGTCGACGAACTGGTCGGTGACGAGGTGCAGCGTGCTCGCGATGTCAACCAGCGTCATCTCCTCGAGCTTGCGGTCGTTGCGCAGGAACGACAGCACCGATTCCAGCATCGAGCGCATCTGGTCGAGGTCGCGCAGCATGCGGTGGCGATTGGTCTCGTCCTCGATGAACTCGGCGCGCAGCCGCATCCGCGTGATCGGCGTGCGCAGATCGTGGCTGATCGCGGCCAGCATCTTGGTGCGGTCGTCGATCAATGCGGTGATCCGCTCGCGCATCCGGTTGAGCGCCTTGGCCAGCGAACGGATCTCCTCCGGGCCGCGCTCGGGCAGGGGAGCCGCAGCGCCGTTCAGGCTGAAGGTCTCGGCGGCCTTGACGAAGGACGACAGCGGTGCGGTCAGCGCCCATGCCGCCCACAGGCCGAGCAGCGTGACGCTGATGACGGCGAACAGCACCGTCATCATCCAGGGGCCGCCCCAGAACGGCCGCATGTGCTGGTCCGGCATCAGGTTGGCGGCGAACATCGTGCCGTCGGGCAGGCGGATCGCGACGCGGCGGATCTCGCCCTCATGCGGTGCGCTGCCCGCCTCGCGCGGCAGCGAGAAGACGTGATAGCCCGCGCCGAGCCGGCGCAGCGCGTGCAGGCTCGGTGCTTCGGTGTCGGTGAGCGCGCCGGCATCGGCGGGCAGGTCGCTGATCGCAAGCTGCGGGAATGCCCTGGTGACATCGGCCTGGAGCCGCGGCCGCTCCGATGCCGGGGCATGCCCCAGCAGTTGCGCGGCGGCGGCGAGCTGGGTGTGCCAGCGATCCGACGGCTCCTGCCGGTCGGGGCGATGGATCAGGAAGGTGGTGGTGATGATCAGGTGCAGCGCGACGATCGAGACGACGACCAGCGCCGCCATCTGGGCGCCGATTCCCCGCAGACTCAGCACGCGCAGCAGCTTCATGGTCAGTTGCTCGTGGCGGCAACCGCCTCCACCCTCGGAGTGAACACATAGCCGCCGGAACGCACCGTCTTGATCATGGTGGCTTCCTGCGGATCGGGCTCGATCTTGCGCCTGATCCGGCTGACCAGCACGTCGATCGAACGCTCGAACGAGCCGGCGCTGCGGCCCTGGGTCAGGTCGAGCAGGCTGTCGCGCGACAGCACGCGGCCGGGCCGTTCGCAGAAGGTCCGCAGCAGGTCGAACTCGGCGCTGGTCATGGCGACCCGCGCGCCTTCGGGGTTGCGCAGCTCGCGCAGGCGGATGTCGATGCGCCAGCCGAGGAAGGTCAGCGTGGTTGCGCCCTCGATCGCGCTGGCGTTGCGCGCAGCGGCCTGCCGGCGCAGCACCGCGTTGATCCGCGCCAGCAGCTCGCGCGGGTTGAACGGTTTTGCCAAATAATCGTCGGCGCCCATCTCGAGGCCGAGGATGCGGTCGACGTCCTCGCCCCGCGCGGTCAGCATGATGATCGGCGTCTGCGACTCCGCACGCACCTTGCGGCACAGGCTGAGACCGTCCTCGCCGGGCAGCATGACGTCGAGCACCAGGAGATCGACGCGGTGGTCGGTCATCGCCTTGGCCATCTCGCGGCCGTCCGAGGCGGTCGTGACGTGGCAGGAATTGGTACGGAGATACTTTGCGATGAGGGACCGCGTCTCGCGGTCATCCTCGACGACTAGGATATTGGGCGCAGCCTGGGTCATACCGATCTTTTGTCCGTGATTCGGGGGAAGCGGCTCAGGAATTTTGTTTCAGTGTATGTCTGACGTCTTGCCCAGCCGATCGAGTTAAACAGGTCCCCGGCGGGGAGAAAAGTTAGCGTTCTGTCATCAAGCTAATGCGTTGAAATTCGGGCCGAACCCCTGCCTGCCGCGACCGGGGGCGGCGGCGGTCGGGGCAGCCGGAAAAGGCAAGGCTCGCTGTCATATCCGGGCCGGAACCCGTTCGCCCGGCGACGCGTTGTTTCTCTTTCAGGCCAAGGTTCAGGCGGGGCGAGGTCGAGGAGGGTGAAATGGCTGTCGAGGTCACGACAAGGCCGCATCAGCTGATTGCAAGCGATCGGGTCGAGGGGACGGCGGTGCGCCGGGCCAATGGCGACATGATCGGCCACATCGAGCGGCTGATGATCGACAAGATCTCGGGCAAGGTATCGTACGCGGTGTTGAGCTTCGGTGGCTTTCTCGGGATCGGTACCAACCTGATTCCGCTGCCCTGGGGCCGGCTGCACTACAGTACGAAGTTCGAGGCCTACGAGCTCGACATCGAGGATGACGAGCTGAAGCGCGCGCCGTCGTTCCGCGCCGACAAGGATTTCGACTGGGGCGATCGCTCGCAGGAAGTCGAGCTGCATCGCTTCTACGGCGTGCCGCCCTATTGGGGCGGTTTCTGATCGCGTGCGTGATCGACGCATGTCGATCGATGATGCGGCCCGCTCGGGCGCGCGCGTGCAGCGCGGTTCGCCGGGACGACTTAGTGAGCCAAACATCGTCACATCTGGGACTGCGCGTCCGGCGCAGTCGTGAGGCTCAACCGCGGCCCAGTTGAGAGGCGGCGATCGCGTTCGTCAAGCGCTGCAACGATTGATGCGTTCCTCAGCATTGGGGCGGCTTTTGAGCGCAGGTCCAATAGGAACGGTCGCGGATATCCCGGGTTTTCCCAGCATCGATTTTGCGAACTGAGGAGAGCGCAACAATGTTGGTCAAATCCATCATCGCCGGCGTCGCCGGCTCCGCCCTGCTTGCAACCTTAGCGATTGCGCAGACACCCACCGACAAGGGCGACAAGATGTCTCCCGCGGCATCGACCTCGGCCACGTCGCCGACCGAGTTCAAGGGCAACTGGCGGGCGTCCAAGGTCGTTGGCCTGAGCGTGTACAACGACAAGAGTGAGAGCGTCGGTTCGATCAATGATCTCCTGATGGACAAGGGCGGTGCCATCAAGGCCGTCGTGATCGGCGTCGGCGGCTTCCTTGGCGTCGGCGAGCATCTGGTCGCCGTGCCGCTCGACAAGGTGAAGTTCGTCAGCGAGCCGATCGCCTACACCGGTGCATCGAATACCGGCGCCGGCAGCACGACCAAGTCGACGACCACCACGGGCGCGGCGCCGGCTGCGGCGGCGTCGAAGCCGAATCCCTGGTATCCGGATCACGCCGTGTTCAGCGCGACCAAGGATGAGCTGAAGGCGATGCCCGAGTTCAAATACGCGACCGACTGACGCCTATCGCGTTACGTGAAAGACACGCGCGCCCGGTGATGCCGGGCGCGCTTTGTTGTGCCTTGCATGAACCCCGGTCTCGGCTGCCTTGCGAGACGACACCACGCTTCATGCGGGACGTTGCACAAACCTCGTCCTGGTTCATACTGTCGCCAATCCCTTCCTCGAGGGGACCTCGACGTGACGATCCAACGGTCGAGGATCAATTTTCTGACGCCTGCAAGAAGGTGACGACCATGGATGTCGACAAGGCCACCGCGGTGATTTCCGCAGCCGGTATTGAGCTGACCGATCGGCGCCGGAACGGCACCGATGATGGCTGGTCCCTCAGTTTCTCCAATGGCGCCGTGCTGGAGATCAGGGACAATGGGGAAGTCTCAGCCTCGGGCAAGGGGGCCGAGGCGGTCAGGGGCCTTCTCGGGTTGCCCAAATAATCTGCCTGAGGTGAAGCCCACGACCCGGCGCAGACGCCGAGTTCGGTGTGAGCCGTCACTTCGTCGGCTGATATCCGTCGGTCAGTGTCCCGAGAAAGGCGACGACATCGTCGATCTCGGCCGCCGTCAGGGCTGGCGCGTCACCAGCCTTGCGGTCAAACGGAGGATCCATGCAGACGTTGGCTCGTGCTCTGTCGGGCAGATCATCATATTTGTCGATGCTGCCGTCGGCCTTACGCGGGTACCAAAGCTCGGGCCGGGTTTCCCGCTCGACATAGAAGCGCACTGCGTCGCGCAGGGAGTGCACCGTGCCGTTGTGAAAGAAGGTCTGGCGTAGCGCGATATTGCGGAGTGTCGGGGTACGGAAGAGGCCGCAATAGTCCTCACGCTTCAGGAAATCCGTGCGCAGGGGTCCACAGAGGCCGAGGTCGAAATAGGCTGGGTCCTTGTTGGCGGGAATGTCAGGATTGCGCGGCACCCCGAGCGCAATCAGCCCGTAATCGGTGAACTGGGGCGGGGTGCCATCATTGCCCCGGCGGCTGATATGGCAGGAGGCGCAATTGCCCTTGTTCGGTGCATTGAACAGGTCGAGCCCCCGCGCTTCCGCGGGCGTGAGTTCGGCCTTGCCGGCCAGCACGGCGTCATATTTGCTCGAATAGGGATAAAAGGTCCGATAGTCCTGTTGGTACACTTCGAGCGCCATGAGGGCAGTCTTGTACACGGTGGCGGGATCGGCGGCTTTCCTGGGCCCGGTGATGGCAGCGATCTTCTTGCCATGGCCTGCGGCAAGCACCCGGCGGGCCACGCTGGCCTCGTCCCGATTGCCCATCTCGAAATCAGAGAGCAGCGGAATCTTAGCCTGGTCGACGCCACGGTCGACCCGCCCGTCCCAGGTGAGGCCCCCCGTCGGGCCGTTGTCGATGCTTTCGTCGGCCTCGTCCTCGGAGTCGTGGAAATGCTCCGTGAAGGGCGGCACCACCTGCAGATATTTCAGGGAGGGGACGGCGCGCACCCCCGGCTGGCGCAGGTCGCCACCTCCGAGTTGCACCGCCAAGGCATTGGCCGGGCCGAAACCGTGGGCGGGATCGTGGCAGGATGAACAGGCAAGCTTGCCGGACGGCGAGAGCGACGGATCGAAAAACAGGGCCTGGCCGAGCGCGCTGAGCCGTTCGGCCAGCCGCCGTGCCTCGGCGCGTGACATGTCCTGCCTCGCCTGGCTGGATCCAACGGTCAAAGCCAGCAGGACGATCGCGGACGCAGAAAGCAAATGCTTAATCCGCATGTTGCAGGCCGGGCCTATGGTAGGACGTCGTCATGTCGATCCGAAGGTGCCTTTGCTGAACGTCTGGGTTATGACGGAGACCGAACGGAACGGCAGCAACAGTCCGGTGAGTGCAGGGGGCTCGAATGCGAACGAAATCGGCGGTTGTCCTTTTTGCATCGGGTTTCTTCATCTGCGGTCCTGCGTTGGCAGCCGGAGACAGTCCAGGCCCCAGGAAGGATGCAGCCGGCGATCTGGCGCTGATCGAAACGGTCGTGGTGATCTATGCGGAGAACCGCAGCTTCGACAATCTCTACGGCAGCTTTCCGCGCGCCAACGGCGTGGCGAAGGCACCCGCCTCGACGCGGCTCCAGCGCGATCGTGACGGCAAGCCGTTCCGTGAGTTGCCGCCGATCTGGGAAGGCTTGACCGCCAAGGGCGTCACGCCGCCGATCACCCAGGCCGAGACCGAGCATCTGCCCAATCGCCCCTTCTATGCTGACGACCCGAAGGGCTTCAGGCTCAGCTACGGCACCATCACGCGCGACCTCTGGCACCGCTTCTACCAGAACCAGATGCAGATCAACGGCGGGCGCAACGACAAATTCGTCGCCCATGCCGACTCGGGCGCCCTGGTGATGAGCCTCTGGGACGGATCGAAATTGGCGATGTGGAAGCTGGCCGAGAAATACGTGCTGGCCGACAATTTCTTCATGGGAGCCTTCGGCGGCTCCTTCCTCAACCATCAATGGCTGGTCTGCGCCTGTGTGCCTTACTATCCAAATGCCGACACCAACCCCGCCAAGCCGTCGATCTCCGTTGTCGAGCGCGACGGCGTGACGTTGAAGGAAGCTGCCAACTCACCGAAATCGGCGATGGACGGCATTCCGAAATATGTCGGCGACGGCAATCTCACGCCGGATTTCTACGCCGTGAACACCATGCAGCCGCCCTATCAGCCGAGTGGCAACGATCCCGCGAAGGACGGCGACAAGGCCTATGCAAATCCGAACAATGCGACGACGCTGCCGCCGCAGATCGAACCGACCATCGGAGATTTGCTCAGCCTCAAGCACGTGACATGGGCCTGGTATAGCGGGGCATGGCAGGATGTGCTCGACCATGGCAACCGGTCGCCGGTGCCGAACTTCCAGTATCACCACCAGCCTCTCAACTACTATGCCAGCTTCGCGCCGGGCACCGCGGCCCGCGCCGAGCATCTGCGCGACGGCGGCCTGGCCGGCAAGGAGTTCATCAAGGCGATCGACGACGGCAAGCTGCCGCAGGTTTCATTCTACAAGCCGCAGGGCGACCTCAACGAACATTCGGGCTATGCCGATATCCAGGCCGGCGATAGCCATATCGCCGACGTGGTCGCGCATCTCGAGAAGAGCCCGCAATGGCCGCATATGCTGGTCGTCATCACCCATGACGAGAATGGCGGCCTGTGGGATCACGTGGCGCCTCCCAAGGGCGACCGTTGGGGCCCTGGCTCACGCATTCCGGCCATCATCGTTTCTCCCTATGCGCGTCGTGGCTATGTCGACCATACGCCGATGGACACGACCTCGATCCTGCGCTTCATCACGCGCCGGTTCGAGCTGCCGACGCTGCACGGCATCACCGTGCGCGATGCCGCGATCGCCGCCCATGGTCAGAAGCCGCTCGGCGACTTGACCAGCGCGCTGGTGCTCAAGGGGCAGTGAGGGGGCTGTGGACCCGAGTCCTTCGCGCTGCGGACGTCACCAGCCAAGTTCACGCAAGTAAACCGCGCGGGCGGCGACGCCGGTGTGGGTGAAATCCGTGAACACGCCGTCGACGCCGAGACGGAAGAACTTCAGGTATTCGAGAGCCGGATCGCCGCGATAGTCGGCGGCCAGATATTTCTTCTCGTTCCGGAACGTGAAGACATGGACGAACAGGCCGAGCTTGTGCGCGTCGGCGATCACGCTGGTTGCGTCCTGCGTCGTGGCGTCCGCCGTCGATCCCTTGTAGGGCTTGCCGTCGGCGCTCTCGTTCTTCCAGGGCGAGATCTTGTACGGCACGATATAGGCCTTCCACGGACCGATGCCGTCGGCATAGGTCTTGATCTCGGCGAGGCCTTCCGGCGTCAGCATCGCATCGAAGGTGCGGCTGTCGCCGGCGACCGTCCAGTCGTAGGGACGGGAATTGGCGATGTTGTTGAGCAGCACCTTGCCGGTCTTGAAGTCGACGCCGTTGCCGTCGATCAGCTGGACCTGCCGCGTTTGCAGTCCGTGGCTGCGCATGTATTTCAGGCTGCCGGGCTCGAAGCTCTGCACGATGATCGGCGCGTCCTTTGAATTGAGGCCGTTCTCCTTGATGGTCTTGATCAAGGCGTCCTCGAGCGGATGGCTGCCGGGCGCGCCGCAGCCATTGGCGATCGCCTGGGCATTGTTCCAGGTCGGGTTCTTGGTTTCCGGATAGACCGAGATCGAACGTCCCGTCGCCTTGCTCTTGGCCTTGGCGATGTCGATGATGTCCTGGAAGCTGATGATCGGAAACTTGCCGTTGAACAGCTTCGGCCGTTCGTTGGCCGCATCATAGGTGGTGCCGGCGATCCAGGTCCTCAGCTCGGCCATGGTGAAATCGGTGATCGACCAGTCGTTGGTATGGTCGTCGCCGTCGACGATCAGCGCCTTCAGCACCGACTTCGGATCGGCCGGATCGACGAGGTCGGTCGGATATTCCGCCGGCCCGCTGGTCGGTGTTTGCGCCCATTTCACCTTGACGGGAACGCCCGGCGTCGTGCGCTTGCGTTTGGCGACTTCCGCATTGGTCTTCGCCACTTCGGCGACGTTGGTGTTGTCGCCGAGCCATGGATTGTGGCGTGCCACCAGCACGCAATCCTTGGTCAGATGCAGATCCTCTTCGAGCGAGTCGGTGCCGAGGTCGGCGGCGAGCTCGTACGAAGCCTCGGTCTCCTCCGGCACCAGGCCCGGCACGCCGCGATGCCCGATCACCAGCGGCTGCTTGCCGTCGACGGTCAGGAAGGGTTTTGCGCCGGCCGGTGCCGGGCCGGTTTGCGCTGATGCCATCGACGGCAGCAGAACCGCCGCACCGAGCAGCATCGCTCCAACATGTATCTTCCGTCGTGAACGAATCTGCTTCACGGCCAAGCCTCCATCTTTCGTATAGCGCGCCAGGCCGAACGCCTTCAGGCCTGACACGACCGACGCTGTTGTGTTCTTGTCTCAATCTCCTGACAAGCGGATGACTGGGACAGGCCGGCAAACGCTGGCGTCGCAGACGAGGCTTGTGAGACGCGCCGCGGCGGCGAGTTCGTCGTTACCCGCGGTCGCCGCCCCGACGCTCGATCCAGACGGTGTTGCCGGAGACCTCCCGGGTCCGTGAGCACACAGACAATTGAAGCCCAGCGCCCGAATAAATCGCATCCGATTAAATCGGGATACTTGAAGACCGGTCGTGCCGCGCCTTTATCAGGCGCGAACGAATAAATCGTATGCGATGTAAATCGCGGGAGCGTGACCATGACTACCAGGAATTTCCACCTCGCAACGGCGTTCAAAACCATTGCGCTCGCGGCAGCGCTATCGGCCGTCGCGGCGACCGCGGCCTCGGCGCAGGCCGCGATCTCGGAGCCGGCCGCCTACCAGGCGCTCTATCCCTATCGCGACGTGCTCAACAACGGTGCGCCGACGCCGGCCGCCAAGCTCGTGCTGGAGCCGCCCGAGGTGTTGCAGAGGCTTCAGGCGCAGGAGAGCGGCATTGGCATCGTTCAGGCGCCGCGCCGCATTTCGCACCGTGCCGGGCGCTGAAGCTGGATGCCGTCGTTGAAATGAAAAGGGGATGCGGATCGATTGACCCGCATCCCCTAATTTCAGTCATCCGTGGTCGCCGCAGGTCAAATCGAGTGCGTCGACGCGCCTGTGGCTAGTTCGACTTCACCAGCGGGCAGCCGCCCTTGTCGAGCGGACGGAAGGCTTCGTCGCCCGGCACGGTGGCGATCAGCTTGTAGAGGTCCCACTCGCCCTTGGATTCTTCGGGCTTCTTGGTTTCGAACAGGTACATGTCGTGCACCATGCGGCCGTCGATCCGGATATGGCCGTTCTTGGCGAAGAAGTCGTTGATCGGCGTCTTGCGCATCTGCTCCATCACCTTTGGCGCCTCGTCGGTGCCGATCGCCTCGATCGCCTTCAGGTAATGCATGGTCGCCGAGTAGAGGCCGGCCTGGATCATGGTCGGCATGTGGCCGACCTTCTCGTTGAAGCGCTTCGAGAAGGCGCGGGTCTCGTCGTTCATGTCCCAGTAGAAGGCGTCGGTGACGATCAGGCCCTGCGTCGCCTTCAGGCCCAGTGCGTGGGTGTCGGTGATTTCCATCAGCAGCGCGATCAGCTTCTGGCCGCCCTGGGTCAGGCCGAACTCGGAGGCCTGCTTCAGCGCGGTAGTGGTGTCGCCGCCGGCATTCGCCAGGGCCACGACCTTGGCCTTGGAGGCCTGGGCCTGCAACAGGAAGGACGAGAAGTCCGACGAGTTGAGCGGATGGCGCACGTCCCCCAGTACCTTGCCGCCGCTCTCCTTGACGACGTTGGCGGCGTCGCGCTCCAGCGCCTGGCCGAAGGCGTAGTCGGCGGTGACGAAGAACCAGGTGTCCTCGCCGCGCTTGACCATCGCCTTGCCGGCGACGTTCGACAGCGCGTAGGTGTCGTAGGTCCAGTGCACGGTGTTGGGCGAGCAGGCGGTGCCGGTGATGTCGGAGGAGCCGCCGCCGGAGTTGATGTGGATCTTGTTCTTCTCGCGCGTCAGCGCCGAGATCGGCAACGCGACCGAGGAGGTCGGCACGTCGAGGATCGCATCGACCTTCTCGTTGTCGTACCAGTTGCGCGCGATGCTGACGCCGACGTCGGGCTTGTTCTGGTGGTCGGCTACCACGACCTGGATCGGCTTGCCCTTAACCTTGCCGCCGTAATCGGCGACCGCCATCTCGACGGCGGCGACCGAGCCCTTGCCGGTGGCGTCCGCATAGAGGCTCGACATGTCGGTGAGCACGCCGAGCTTGACGACGTCGTCGGAGATCTGGGCGTGAGCCGCGGTGCCGGAGGCCGCGAGCGCGAGGCCGGCCGCCGCTGCGGCCAAGAGCGATTTCATCGTGTTTCTCTCCCTGACTTTTCGTTGGTTGCTTCCACGGGGCACGTTCTATCCGGTGCGGCAAGCTGTCGCAAAGACGACTTTTTGGGCATATGGCGATCCGGATCGGACGCCGGGATGATGTCAAGTTGGATCGGTCGGAGCAGCAGACTTGTTGCACCTCTCCCGCTTGCGGGGGAGGTCGGCGCGACGAGCAACGCAAAGCGTTGTCCGGAGCGTGCCGGGTGGGGGCTCTATCCCCACCCTGACTCGTGGAGAGAGCCCCACCCCAGCCCTCCCTCGCAAGCGGGAGAGGGAGCCCAACCGCTTCGCGGCTGTTATTCAGCTGCTCTCATGAAGATCTGACTACAGCGCCGGCAGCGCTGACACGGCGGCCTTGATGGTGCCGTCGGTTTCCACGATCACCCGCAGCGTCTTCGAATCGAACGCGATGTCGGCCAGGCGGATGCTGTTGACGTCGGCGTCGACGCGGATGCCTTCCTCGTTCTTCTGAAGGTCGGCGATCGCGGCGGAGATCTTGCGCTGGGCGTTGGCCGCGAACGGCTTCAGGTCGACGACCAGCCGGTCGGCCAGCGCCTGCTGCATATGCGGCATCGCGGCGCGTGCGGCCGCGCCGAGCAGGCCGAACGCCGCCTCGGATTCCACCGCCAGCTCGACATCGGCGAGCCGCAGCGTCTGCGCCTGCTGGTCGAGCCGCGGCCGGCCCCAGATGTGCACGGTTGCCTCGGCGCCGAAGCCGAAGAAGCTCTTCTTCTCCTTGGCGTGCACCAGTAGCGAAATCAAAAGCCGGTCGCCGGAGGCGGCGATGCTCGCGCTCTTGACGGTGACGTCGACCGGGCCGGAACCGTCCTCGGGGAAGGTCTTGCCCTTGAGCTGCGCCTCGACCAGCTGTGTCAGCGTGGTGAAGGACATGTCGACCGGCAGGCCGATCGCGATCTGGCTCGACATCGGCGGCACGATCGAGAGCTTGTCGGGGAACGGGCAGTTCGGGGTGGTCTGCGTCTCGGTGATCCGCGTCTCGGCCTCGATTCCCATCGTCAGGATCACCGAGGACGCATCAACCTTGGGCTGCGCCGCGATCGCCCGGATCGGCCGTAGCTCGAGCCACATCGGCGGCATCGACGCGGTGCCGCCGGTGCCCTGCAGCGGGATCGAGCGGCAGGCCTTGGCCCATTGCGCGCGGGCATTGTTCTGGAACACCGGGTCGTTGCGCAACCGCGCCTCGACCGCGGAAATCTGGTCGGCCACCGCCTTGTCGATCACCGGCTTGACCTGGGCCGGCACGTTGATGCGGACGCCGGCGGCCGACAGGCTGGTGTCGCCGAGATTGACCTGCGCCTGCAGGTTCGGCTCGATCCGCCAGGACGCGCCGAGCTTCGGCCGTGCGGTCAGGGTGACGTTGCCCTTGATGTCGGCATTGGCGTCGATGTTCTTGATGTTCACCGCGCCGATCTGCTTGGCGACGTTGCCGCCGAGCAGGCTGCCGAGTGCGTTACTGACGGCGCCGGTCGCCTTCGCCGACAGCGAGCCGGTGACCTTGAGCGTACCGTTGATCGGGGTCGTCAGCGTCAGCACGTCCTGTGCGCCGGTGGCCGCGATCGGCCCGCGCGACGCGGTCCAGCCGATGTCGGCATTTTCCAGGATCTGTTGCACCGGGTTGTCGGCCTTGCCGCCGAAGGTCTTCGGCGCGCCGCGTTCGGCGGCGTCGCGGATCGCCGACAGCGCGACCGAGACCTGCGCCACGACCGTCGAGGACCGCGGCGCCTGCGGCAGCGGCGGCAGCTCGGCGAGCTTCGGCTTCTGCAACGTGGCGCTCGGCGAGAGCCAGTCCATAGCCTTAAGGCTGATTGCGAACGAGATCAGCACTACCGTGATGCCCAGTGCGATCGTTCTTGGATGCATCGGTAGACGCATCATTCCCCCGGATGAAAATCAACTTTGACGGGTTGTACAGGCCCCCCGACGAGGGCGCCAGTGTGGCGGGATCAAGCTGCTTCAGGGGCGGAAGCAGGCCGCATCTCCAAGGTCACCTGGACGTTAACGATTGTGAACGCGACAACGGCCCCGGTGGGGAGCCGGAGCCGTTGTCTGGGCCTTTATCTGAGCCTTGGAGGAGGCTTTGGGGTAGGCTTGGGGAAGTCGGTTTTGCTAGCGGACGGCCGAACCAAGGTCAGCGCGGCGGTCGGTCATCGGCAGCACGATCACCTTGGTGCCGACGCTGACCCGCGAATACAGGTCGCTGACGTCCTCATTGGTCAGACGCAGGCAACCGGAGGACACGTGGGTGCCGATCGTCTCCGGCGCGTTGGTGCCGTGGATGCGGTACACGGTGCCGCCGAGATACATGGCGCGGGCGCCGAGCGGGTTGCCGGGGCCGCCGGCCATGTGGCGCGGCAGATAGGGCTGGCGGGCGATCATTTCCGGCGGCGGGGTCCAATCCGGCCACTCCGCCTTCTTGGTGATGGTCTGGGTGCCCGACCAGGTGAAGCCGTCGCGGCCGACGCCGATGCCGTAGCGCATCGCCTGGCCATTGCCGAGCACGAGATAGAGATAGGTGTGCGGGGTATCGATGATGATGGTGCCGGGCGCCTCGCGCGTCGGATAGGCGACGACCTGGCGGCGGAGCCGGGCGGGCAGCTCGACGGAACGGTCTTCTTCCTGCGCCTGCGGCATCGACTGCACCGGCGGCTGCACGGCCTCGGTCGGCGGCGTCAGGATGAAGGGGAAGATCGGCAGCGGCGCGGCCGCGGCGGTGTTCGTGAAAGCGACTGATCCAATCGCCAGCGCACCGAAGGCGGCGGCAGCGAGACGTGCGTTCAGCTTGATGGAATTGAACATTGTCGACCCCTGTTGTTTGCGCCCTGCGCGCCAGTTCCGGCGCGTCGTTGGCTCAAACCAGTACAGGTGAGGCGTTTCAGGACGTTTGCACGAAATCGCCAAAATGGTTTCGTGCCGTTAGGGTTTTGTTTCGTCCGTGTTTCGTCGCAGGGTTAAGGGCTTCTTGCCGGGAGGTGTACCGCATCAGGACAATTATCCTGGCACGGCGCTTGCTGTCCGAAGGCGTGGTTCGGAATGGAGCGGAAATCATGCCAGCGCCTTCGATCGGGAGCATGCTGGATCGGCAGAAAGGCTTCGGTCCCGGGTTCGATTTTCTCCGTGTTGCGCTCGCGATCGCCGTGGTCGCGGGACACACGCCCTATGTTGCGACCGGTAACGGCACCTCCGATCAGGCGTGGATCATCTGGTTTCCGCAATTTGCGATCCTGGTGATGTTCTTCGCACTGAGCGGATTTCTGATCGCCGCGAGCGGGCTGCGGCTCAGCGTTAAGGAATTTCTGATCAATCGCGGCTTGCGGATCATTCCGGCGCTCGCGGTCGAGATCGTGCTGTCGGCGTTGATCCTCGGGCCGATCTTCACAACGCTGCCGCTTGCCGACTATTTCACCAGCGCCGGCACCTGGAAATACTTCACGAACGTCGTCGGCCTGGTGAATTACACACTGCCGGGCGTGTTCACCGGCAATCCCGCACCGGAGGTCAACAGCTCGCTGTGGACCGTGCCGTTCGAATATGGCTGCTACGCGGTGATGGCGGCCATCATGATCCTGGGTCTGCTGCGCAGGCCGGCGCTGATCGTGCTCGGCGTCGTCGTGCTGGTCGGTATCGGATTTGTCGCACAGTTCACCGGGCATACCGCCAATCCGTCGCAACTTCCGCCGGGCGTCGCGGGCACGTTGTACGACAAGATCTTCAGCACGGCGCTGTTTCTCGGACGTGGCGCGAAATTGCCGGTCGCCTGTCTGGTCGCAATCGCGATCTACCTCTACCGCGACCGCATTCCCTATGACGGGCGCATTCTCGCCGCCTGCTGTGCGCTCTGCCTCGGCGCCGCACTGCTTGGACCGGCGGCCTGGATCACCCAGCCCGTCCTCAATGCCTTCGTCGCGCCGGCGCTGGTCTATATCACCGTGTTCCTCGGCGTCTCCAATCTGCCGCGGCTGCCGCTGTTTTCGAAGGGCGACTATTCCTACGGCATCTATCTGTACGGCTTTCCGATGCAGCAGGTGGTGAAGGTGTGGCTACCGAATGCGTCGCTGATCGTTCAGTTCGCGATTGCGATCGTGCTGATCACGACGTTCGCGGCGCTCTCCTGGCACTGGATCGAGAAGCCGGTCCTGAAGCTGCGTCGCCATTTCTCCTTCGTGGCGCGCAAGCGGCTCGAGCCGGACGAGGTGGTCAAACCGCTCGATGGGATCGGGCCGCTTGCCGTCAGCGTGAGCGGCAGCCGGAGCGCGCGATCTTCCTGACGAGAAGCAACAACGCCGCCGCTCGGATGTGGATGTATCAGGCCAGTCCGTCCCACAGCAGCTTGGCCGCGGCGATGACGAGAATGGCGTAGCAGGCCGCAATCCAGACATTGCTCCCGGCGCAACCGGCGTGCGCGCCTAGCCGACGCGCATCCTCGGCAGGCCCGGCTTCTCGCTGTTGATTACCGCGCGGCGGTCGGAGACGGCGTGGTGGAATTGCTCGAGCGTCAGCCCGATTACCGAGAGGTCGCCTTCCTCGATCGCGCCGTCGTCGTAGCAATCGAGCGCCTCGCGCAACAGCGCGTCCGCAGCGCCCTGCATAGCCGCGAGCTCCTCCGCCGTCTCGGCGCGGCGCACCCGTGAGATCAGCTTCAGCAGATTGTCGCGATGGGCGATGTAGTGCTCGCGCTCGTTGCGCTTCATGTAGTGCCGCAGCCAGGCGCCGGCCGAACCGAAGCCGGAGATCAGCAGGATGCCGCCCCAGATGTAGTCCGAATATTTTTCCAGGAAGGTGCGCTCGGTGCCGTCGATATAGGCGGCCGCGCCCTGATGCGCCGGCAGTGCGGCGTCCTTGTCGGTGTCGGGCTTCTCGATCTTGGCCGCCGCCGGCAGGTCGCGCGCGACCTGGAGCCGCTGCGTGAACAATTGCCGGTCGAGCGCGCCGACGGTCGATTCTTCCAGCGCGTGTTGCGCAATGATCAGGTGATTGACGCCGACGGTCTCGACCTTGTCCTCGGGCCGCGCCGGCGACGACGAGAAGATGCTGCCGGCGATCTCCTCGGATTCATAGCGCGGATGTTTCTGCGCGATCGCTTCCGAGACGTCGATCGGGAGGAATACTGGTTCGCCGCGCGCGGCCGCCGTCGCCGCGATCGCTTCCGTCGTCACCTTGCTGCCGAGCGGGCCGACGGTCATGTAGGCGTCGAGCGAGGGATCGCGCGCGAGGTCGGCGACCTTGTTGACGGCGAACTGGCTGATCGTGACCTTGTCGGGATTGACGCCGGACTCGCTCAGGATCACGCGCAGCAGCGTGACGTTGGCCTGGGTGCTGCCGACCACGCCGACCTTGTGGCCGGCGAGATCGTCGATGCTCTTGATCTTGGCGGATCGCCGCTTGCCCTTCGCTCCCGAGGGCGCCCACAGCACGACGACATTCTTGCGCAGGATCGCAACCGACTCGGCGCTCGCCGGCAGATCGAGATCGCCGCGCACCACCGCGAGGTCGACCTTGTTCGCGGTGAACAGCGCGATGCTTTCGGCTGCGCCCTGCGTCGTCACCGGCTTCAGCCGCACCGAGCTGCCGCCATGCGCAAACGCCTGGGCGAAGCCCTGGATCAGCTTGACGTCCTCGCTGCCGGTCGGGCCGACCGCGATCAAGAGCGTCACGGGACGCAGCGCGTAGTACAGCGTGCCGGCGGCGATCGCGAACACGAGCATGCCGGTCGCGAGGATCAAGAGCGACGAGTTTCGCCGTCTGAGCCTGCGGCGCGCGGTGCCGGGATTTTCACTCTGCTCTGACATCTGATTGTCATCTTACACGAAAAACCGGCAGCTAGCCGTGAAAAACAACCTAACATTTCGATGACGTCATACGTTTGAAACATCCATGTCAGAACGTCGTGCGAGCAGAATCAAGATTAACGATTTGGATCTCGTGCAATGCGCATACTCGTTGCGACCGATGCCTGGCATCCGCAAGTCAACGGCGTGGTCCGGACGCTGACCTCGCTTGCGCGCAGCGCCGAGACGCTCGGCGCCGAGATCGAATTCCTAACTCCCGACGGCTTCCGCTCAGTCGGCGTGCCGACCTATCCCGGCCTGCGGATGGCGCTGCCGAACCGCCGCGAGATTGCGCGCCGGATCGAGGAGGCCGCTCCCGAGGCAATCCATATCGCGACCGAAGGACCGATCGGCTGGTCGGTGCGCGGCTATTGCCAGCGCAACAAGCTCGCTTTCACCACATCCTATACAACGCGATTTCCGGAATATGTTTCCGTGCGCACCGGCATTCCGGACAGCGTCGGCTACGCGGTGCTGCGGCACTTCCATGCCGCCGGCTCGATGACGATGGTCGCGACCGACTCGCTGCGGTCAGAGCTTTCCGAGCGCGGCTTTCGCAAGCTCGGCTACTGGACCCGCGGCGTCGACACCAGGATCTTCAATCCCGACCAGCCGGCGCTGCTCGACCTGCCGCGGCCGATCTTCATGACGATGGGCCGCGTCGCGGTGGAGAAGAATCTCGACGCCTTCCTGTCGCTTGACCTGCCGGGCTCCAAGGTCGTGGTCGGCGACGGCCCGCAACGGGCGGCCTTGCAGCAGAAATATCCCGACGCGATTTTCCTCGGAGAGAAGAAGGGCCAGGATCTGACCTCGCACCTCGCCGCCGCCGATGTCTTCGTGTTCCCGAGCCTGACCGACACGTTCGGCGTCGTGCAGCTCGAGGCGCTGGCTTGCGGCACGCCGGTCGCGGCGTTCCCAGTCACCGGCCCGAAGGACGTCATCGCAGATCATCCGATCGGCGCGATCGACAATGACCTGCGCGCCGCCTGCCTGCGCGCGCTCAACATGTCACGCGCCGACTGCCGCAATTTCGCGTTGGAGCGTTCCTGGGAGAACAGTGCGCGTCAGTTCATCGGCAATCTGGCTACGTTGCAGCCGAGCCGCGCGCCGCGGCCCGCACGCCGCGTTGCCGGCCGCAGTGCGGTTCCGAATTAACAGCTCAATCGAACGAAAGACGAGAGACTATCTATGGCTGAAATCATCAAGCTGGGCGCCGACCGTTCCATGGACTTCGACCGCGAGACGGTCGAGCAGGCCTATGACCGCTGGGCGCCGATTTACGACCTCGTGTTCGGCGGCGTGTTCAGCAAGGGCCGGCAGGCTGCGATCCAGGCCACCAACAAGATCGGCGGCCGCGTGCTCGAGGTCGGCGTCGGCACCGGCATCTCGCTGCCGCTCTACGGCCAAAATGTCCGCATCTTCGGTACCGACATCTCGGAAGCGATGCTCGAGAAGGCCAAGAAGCGGGTTGCCGAGCAGGGCCTGAAGAATGTTGAGGGTCTCGCGGTGATGGACGCCGAGAAGCTCGAATTCCCGGACAATTCGTTCGACGTGGTGATGGCGCAGTACGTGCTGTCGGCAGTGCCGAACCCGGAAGCCGCGATGGACGAGTTCGCGCGCGTGGTGAAGCCCGGCGGCGAAATGATCATCCTGACCCGCGTCAGCGCCGATGCCGGCGTCCGCCGCTTCATCGAGCAGACGCTGCAGCCGGTGGTGCGCCCGCTCGGGTTCCGGACCGCCGAATTCGCCTGGTCGCGCTACACCAAGTGGCTGGCCGGCGCTGGTGGCATGGAGCTCGCGGAACGCCGCCTGATCCCGCCGCTCGGTCACTTCTCGCTGGTCCGCTTCCGCAAGGCGGATGTCGCCAAGGCCGCCTGAGCGGCAGCCAAGGCCGGCGGCCCAGCCCGCCGGTCCTCCCCGGGTAACGTCGCGCACAGCGCGCCGCAAAACCGGGAGGCTACGATCCTCTCCGCCTTGTCCCCCGCAAGTTTCGCCGGGATGAGGCGAAACTCTGCTCCGGTTGCGTCAAGGCGTCGCTCCGCATTGTCATATGTCATTATGATGATGTCACACGCGATACATCGAATCCCTGTAAATCCTGTCCCGAAAGATGTTGGGGGAACCAATGATCAAGAACTTCCTGCAAGAGCTGCGTACCCAGCGTTGGGATGACCATCGCTTCTACCATCACAGCCGGATCAACCAGAGCCTGCACTTCGTCAGCGCGCTGAGCTTCGTGTTCGCCTATGTGATGCTGTTCTTCGATCCGGTCGTGTCGGCGCTGGTCGGCTGGCTGGTCTCGATGACCTCGCGCCAGGCCGGTCACTTCTTCTTCGAGCCGAAGGGGTATGACCACGTCAACCAGGCGACCCACGAGCACAAGGAAGACATCAAGGTCGGCTACAATCTGCAGCGCAAGGTCGTGCTGATGGCGATCTGGGCGCTGTCGCCGATGGTGCTGTACTTCGATCCGACGCTGTTCGGCCTGGTCAAGCCCTGGGTGACGATGACCGACTTCGCCCGTCAGGTTGCCAAGATCTGGCTCGTGGTCGGCATCGGCGGCCTGCTGTTCCGCACCATCCACCTGTTCTTCATCCGCGACATCGAGACCGGTCTCGTCTGGATGACCAAGATCATCACCGATCCGTTCAACGACCTGAAGCTCTACCACAAGGCGCCGCTGTTCCTGATGAAGGGCGAGCTGATCGATCCGGGTCTCGAGAAGCACGTCAAGCACGCCTGATCGTTGCTCCCAGCGTCTGCAAACTTGCGTCATGCCCGGGCTTGTCCCGGGCATCACCGTCTTAGGGCTCCTGTGAAGAGACTCGGCCGAGCTGTTCGCCACAACGGGACTGTGCTCCCTCTCCCGCTTGCGCGGGAGGGCCGGGGTGGGGGTGTCGCCGCTTGCGATGCTCTTTATGTGGAGAAAGCCTCCACCCGCGTCGCATCTGGCGATGCGATGCGACTTCTCCTGCACGCGGGAGAGGTGAAGGAAGGCCGTGGACGCGTCAGGGCCGATAAGGTCTCAGCGCCCGAACCTCACAGCGACCATCTCCTTCAGGATCTGCCGCTTGATGTTCTTGTTGGTGAGGCCTTCCTTGTGCCACCACCAGCCGTCGCGCTTCATCTTCTCGGACGCGGCGACGAAACGGTCGGCAACCTCGCTGAAGTCGGCGTCGGTGTAGTTCAGGGTGAAGATCAGGCGGCCGGTGCCGACCCAGCTCAGCGCCAGCCCCTCGGCGCGCAGATAGTATTGCAGCATCCAGTTGTAGCGGGACGGCTCGGTGTAATAGACGGTCCAGATCGACGAGATGTTGCCGACGCGAACCGGCAAGCCCGCAGCCGCGAGGCGGTCGTTGAGCGCCTTGGCGCGGCCGTTCCAGGTCTCGTCGAGGCCGTTGTAGATCGAGCGGAAGTTCGGGCTGGCGAGCCGGCTCAGAAACTCGTCCATCGCCGTCATCACATAGGGATGCGAGTTGAAGGTGCCGCGGGCGAAGCAGATGTCGGCCGGACGGTCGTCGCGGAAGCGCCGCATCAAATCCTTGCGGCCGCACACCACGCCGATCGGCAGTCCGCCGGCCAGGCTCTTGCCGTAGGTCGCCATGTCGGCCTTGACGCCGAAATATTCCTGGGCGCCGCCGGCGGCGAGGCGGAAGCCGACGAACACCTCGTCGAAGATCAGGACGATGCCGCGCTCGGTGCAGACCTCGCGCAGCTGCTTCAGCCATTCGGTGTAGGCGGCGCGGTCGTATTTCGACGAACGCGAGGAGTCGACCAGTGCGGAATCGCCGGGCGCGTTGGCGTTCGGATGCAGCGCCTGCAGCGGATTGACCAGCACGCAGGCGATGTCCTTGCGCGTGCGCAGCACGTGCAGCGTCTTCTCCGACATGTCGGCGAGCGTGTAGGTCTCGTGCGGCGACACCGGATTGCCGACGCCGGGCTGCACCTCGCCCCACCAGCCGTGATAGCTGCCGGCGAAGCGAACCAGATGCGTCCGCTTGGTGTGGTAGCGCGCGAGCCGCACCGCCTGCATCACGGCCTCGGTGCCGGACATGTGGAACGAGACCTCGTCGAGGCCGGAGAGCTCGCAGAGCCGCTTCACATTGTCGGCAATGATCGGGTGGTAAGGGCCGAGCACCGGGCCGAGCGCCTGCGCGCGCTTCTCACCCTCGGCGATGCACTCCTTGTAGAAGTCGTTGCCGAAGATGTTGACGCCATAGGAGCCGGTCAGGTCGTAGGACACATTGCCGTCGAGATCGGTGACGGTGACGCCGCTGGAGGCCTCGACGAAGGCCGAGGTGCCGAGATGCTCGCGCACCAGGCGGCTGTACTGGAACGGCACCCGATAGGTTTCGGTGAATTGCAGGTCCGAGATCCGCTCTGTCACCTCGGTGGTGAGCGCGCGGCCCTTGGGGTAGCGGTCCTGGTAGAGGCCGGCGAGGCGGAAGAAGCCATCCTGCCGCTGCATCGCGATGTCCTTCGGCGCTCCGTCGGAGCAGAAGAACGCGTCGATGTCGAATTCGTAGTGCGGCACCATGCGCGCGACCATCTTGGACATTTTGGAATGTCCGGTCAGCGAGCGGTGCTTGGCACGCGACAGCGCGAGGCGGGCCTGAATTTTGGGGAAAGCTGCGGCGGCGCCGGCAAGGGCGGCGGCGGACAGCGAGAGAATCGGAAGGGATGTTTCCATGACAGAAGCGCTAGCCTCGGCACCTAACAGATTCATGACAGTCAAGGGCCTGATCTCGGCATTCACCCAGCAGGAAGACCTCAATTTCCTGCTCACCAACCGGATTCCGCGGGCGGCGCTGACCCGCTTCATGGGCTGGTTCTCCAAGGTCGAGAACCCCCTGGTGCGCGACGCCTCGATCGCCTGCTGGAAGCTGTTCTCCGACCTCGATCTGTCGGAAGCGAAGAAGACCGAGTTCAGGAGCCTGCACGATTGCTTCACCCGCGAGCTCAAGCCCGGCCTGCGCCCGGCGGTGGCCGATCCCGCCATCATCGCGAGCCCGTCGGATGCGATCATCGGCGCGCATGGCCGGATCGAGGACGGGCAATTGTTCCAGGTCAAGGGCGCGCCGTATTCGCTGCTCGATCTGCTCGGCGATCCCGCGCTGGTGGAGCAGCACAGGAACGGGCGCTTCGTCACGCTGCGGCTGACCTCGAGCATGTATCATCGCTTCCACGCGCCGTATGACCTTGCGATCGACAAGGTGACGTTCATTCATGGCGACGTCTGGAACGTCAATCCGATCGCGCTGAAGCGGATCGAGCGGCTGTTCTGCAAGAATGAGCGCGCGGTGCTGCGCGCGAAACTGCCGACCGGCGAGGCGCTGACGCTAGTTCCGGTGGCGGCGATCCTGGTCGCCAGCCTCCGCCTGCACTTCCTCGACATCACGCTGAACGCGCAGTCGCGCGGTCCGGTGGATTTCCCCTGTGACGCGCATGTGAAGAAGGGCGACGAACTCGGCTGGTTCGAGCACGGTTCGACCATCATCGTGCTGGCGCCCGATCATTTCGAGTTCTGCGACAATGTTGCGGAGGGAACACGGATCAAATGCGGCGAAGCATTGTTGCGCAAGCCAGTCGGCACACGGGGTTAGGGCTATTTCGATCGGGTGGGCGGCGTTAGCGCCGTCACCGCCTTCGACAGGCGCCAGCGCAGCGGTAGCGTTACGGCGATGACCCCGAGTACGATCAAGGTCATTCCAGCGATCGTTGATCGGGTGAAGTCTTCACCAAGAAGGAGAATGCCGAGGGCAACGGCAAATCCCGCCCGCAGGTAGCTGCCGCTGGTGGTGCCGAGTGGTCCGAGGGTGCGTACCAGACGAAAATAAATCACCATCGCGATGGCGGTGCATAGGACCGCAAGGATGGCTACAGCCAGGACGGATTTGGGTGTTACGACCAGCGTCCAGGGCTGTTCGATGATGATCGCTGCCGGGAGTATGGTGATTGCAGCGCAGCTCATTGCTCCCGCTGCTGTCACGATCGCGGGCAGGGTTGAAAAGCGCTGTCCCCACATGGGAGCCAACGCGTAACAAAGGCTCGCAGCCAGCACGGCGATCTGCGCCATCGGAGCCGTATTGATATCATGGAGCGATTGGAAGCCGAGCGCGACCACCACGCCGGCTAAACCCATTCCGACGCCGATGATTTTTTGCACGGTGATCAGCTGGCCGCGATATCCCGTCGCCATCGTGATCAGCAGCACGAATATCGGTGGCGTTGCATTGAGCACGCCGGCAAGGCCGCTTGCGATATGCTTTTCGCCCCAGCTGATGAGCGTGAACGGTAGCGCGCTCTGCAGCTGGCCCTGGACGAGAAAGGCCGCCCAAATCCCGCGCTCGCGAGGGAGCGAAAGCCCTCGCGCTCTTGCGATCAAGACTAAAATGAGTGCCGCGATGGTCACCCGCGCAGCCGTCATAGTGAGGGGAGGGATTGCTTCGACCGCCACCCTGATCAAGGTGAACGAACTGCCCCAGATCAACGAGAGCAGAACCAGCAGGCCGACTTCCAACGCAAGATTGAGTTGGCCTCGGTCGCGTGGAGCGGCTTTGAAGCTGGTTGCGGGTATCTGCATTTTCACGGCGGCACCTCTCGAATCGACCTCAAGATCGCTCGGAACAAGGTGTCTTGCTCGCCGGATTCGGACGTCATCCCCCGATCGCGTCCGATTCCAGCTACTCAGTGCGGCGGCCTGAAGCTAGGCTTCCTGCATGGCCGCGGCTTCACTCCATCTGCAGACGCTTCCCCCACATCTCGACCGTGGGACCTGCGACCGCGCACGGCTTGCCCGTGACGGTCGTTTCGACGGGCTATTCTTTTCAGGCGTTCGCTCAACACGGATCTATTGCCGTCCGGTCTGTCCGGTGCGCCCCGCCCGGTCCGAGAATGTCACGTTCTACGCAACCGCTGCGGCAGCGGAACGGGCCGGTTTTCGTCCCTGCTTGCGCTGTCGGCCGGAAACTGCGCCGGGATCGCCGGCCTGGATGGGAACAGCAACGACCGTCGCGCGCGGGATGCGGATGATTGATGAGGGCTATCTGGATCGGGCCTCTGTCGCGGACCTGGCAAAAGCGCTTGGTGTGGGGCCACGCCATCTTCTTCGCCTGTTTATGCGGCATGCCGGAGCGAGTCCGAGCGAATTGGCCGCGACGAAGCGGGTGCAGAAGGCAAAACGGTTGATCGATGGTACCGATTTGCCACTGGCCGAGATCGCATTCTCAGCCGGTTTCACCAGTGTGCGCCGCTTCAATGACGAGTTTCGAGCGATCTACAAGCGCGCACCATCCTCATTTCGTCGATCGACCGGGAACGGAACGTCAAAGCGGCGTCAGCCTTCGCGGCTATAGGAACATGCTCGCGCGATCTCGCTTTTTCGGTCGCATGCCGCTACTATGGAGCGTCTCGTCACGAGACGATCCTAAATCGCAAACCTGATGGACACGAGATGGCGCGGACGCCTGTTCTGGCGGCGGGAGGCATTGTGCTGCGGCGGGAGACACCGCCGCGCTTTGCCGTCGTGCGCCTGCGCAAGCGCAATGAATGGGTGTTGCCGAAGGGCAAGCTCGACGACGGCGAAACCGCGCGCGCCGCGGCCGAACGCGAGGTGCTGGAGGAAATCGGCCACGCCGTCGACGTGCATGAATTTTTGGGCACGCTCGTCTACGAGTCCGGCGGGCGCTCCAAGGTGGTGCATTACTGGCGCATGGATGCCGGCGGCAAGCCGGTGCGCGCGTTGATGAGCGATATCAGGGAGGTCGATTGGCTCCCGCTCGACGCGGCGCTCGATCGCCTCTCGCGCGGCTATGAGCGCGTGTTCCTCGAAAATGTCGGCCCGATCGCCTTGCAGGCCGCGGCGAACGCCGAGCGCGATCGGCGCGCGCGGTTGCGGGTTGCGGCCGCGGAGCGACGGCGTGCGCGCCTTTCCGCTGACGAGCCGGTCGTTGACGCGCCCGAGGTCGTCGGGACGCCTGCGATCGCCGAAGTTGCCGCGGAAGTGCCCATAGACGCCGAAGCGCCAGCGCCTGCAGAGCTGCCGGTCATGGCGGATACCTCCGATCTCGTGGAGATGCCGGCGGAGGATGCCGCACCGGATCAGCCTGACATGGTGCCGGAGCACACCGCTGCCGAGGCCGGCAAGGCAGTCGAGGCCACGCCTGTCGTGGAGCCGACGGCATCGGAAGCGCCGCCATCCGCGCGCGCGATCGCAGCCGCCACCACGGTCCAACCGATCCCGCGCAAGAACTTGATCGAGCGCGTGCGCGACTGGCTGCGCCGCGCGGCGTGATCACCCGCACATCTGACGCCGTGCGGCTGGCCGCCACGCGTCAATGTCACGCTGCAAGGCCGCGCAGTCGGCAACGCGTTTGGGCGATCCCAATTCACCGGCCAGAAGCCGTGCCGCATGAACCTCGGCCATGGCGCCTCGCGTATCGCCACGCTCCAGCTGGAGCCTGGAAATCTGCAATCTCAGCCGTACGATCTGAACCCGCCCCTCGGTGCTGGACCACAATTGGCGGGCGAGATGCAGGTGCCGCATCGCCGCTTCATGATCCTGCCGGGACAGCGCGAGGATCGCCTGCGCTTCGTTGGTGAGCGCGCGGATCGAGGGCATCGGCCAGCGATCGGGATTTCCCGAAAGCTCGCAGATCAATGCCTTTGCCCGACCGCTCCGATTGGTGTGTGCCGCAACCAGCGCCAGGTGCGCGAGCAGGATTCCCCGCCGTTGCAATGTCCACCAGGTCTTGCCGATCAAACTCCGTTCGAGGCTTGCATAGGCGGCTTCTGCTTCGCCTCTTGCGAGCAGGAGCATGGCGCGGCCCGGCTCCGGACACCAGCCCAGCGTGTAGCTTCGGTCGTAGGCTTCAAGCGCCGCGTCGTCATCGCCGATCGCAGCCAGGATATCGCCCAGCACCCGATTGGCATCGCCCATCGACCACGGTGCATCGCTGGTCAGGCGCACGAGCGCGTCCTGGATGCGCGCCAGCGCTTCGTCGAGCGAGCCCCTGATGCCGAGCACCTCGGAGCGATGCAACTGGCACGACCCCGTCAATTCCATGCCGCTGCCCGAGCAGAAATTCTGATAGCTCCGCGTCCACTGGTCGGCCCGTGCCCAATCTCCGAACATCCGGGCGGCCCAGAGAATATTGCAGTACAGGCTGCCGCCCATGATCGGGTCCAGATTGGTGCTGGACAGCGCAACGGCCGCGGCATGATCCTGATCGGCCAGTCCGCCATGCGTGTCGCCGAGGCAGAGCCGATAGAAGCCGCGATAGGCCAGGCTCAGCGCCTCGATGTTGAGCGCATCCTTGTATTTGACGCAGGTGTAGGCAGCGTCGGCCAACGCGAGCGCCTGTTCCGGCTCGCCGTCGAACGCAGCCAGTTTCGACTTCATCCATAACAGCAGGGCCGTCGTCGAGGGATCATCGATCCGCGAGGCCCAATCTTCGGCGCGCGCGAGCCAGCCTTTTCCGATCGCGGCCTGACCGCTCTCGAAATGCAGGCCCGAGAGCGCGATCGCGTCAACCGCGGCGCCGGCCGCATCGCCGGCCTCGCTGCGCGCGGCGACCGCGCGAACCAGAATTGGAATGGCCGCCGTCGTCTTGCCCAGGCATTGCAAGGCAAGCGCCCAATTGTGCAAATCTTCAGCGTTCAGCTCGCCGTTTTCGTCTGCGCTCGCGAACAGGGTTGCTGCTTGTAGCCACAATTGTCCGGCGGCTGCGCGGCGGGCAAGGCCGATTGTACCGATTGCACCGACAGCGGCATCGACGCGCATGTGGTCGATGCGTTCCGGCTGCCTGATCTCGGACTCGAGAAAGAACCGATAGCCTTTGCCTGGCAGGTTCCGGATCGCGCCGTCCATGCCACCCCTGCGCAGCGCGGCGCGCAACGAACTCACTGCACGCTGCAGCGAGTTGTCGGTGACCGTCACATCGGGCCACACGGCTTCGAGGAGTTCGTCTTTGGAGATGACGCGGTCGCGGTGTCGAACGAGATAGACCAGCAGGTCGAACACACGTGGCTGCAAAGCGACTTCTTGGCGCGCGCACAGCAGCACGCGTCCAGCTTCATCAAGCTCGAACAGTCCAAATGAGAATGCCATGTGTATAGGTCCGGGGTTGCCGGAAAAGGTTCAGGCAAAGATCAGACAATGATCAGTCCGCGGTAAGGACAGTTGGCGCTGACGGCGCCTATAGCTGAGCATGGCCGCGATCACCGCTGCCTGCTGTTCAACCGTCCCAACCGAGGAGATTTCGATGGAACTCTATGTCATTCGCCGTCCGAGCGCGTGGGCGAACATGAGCGAGCTCGAGCGCGCCGGCGCAACGTCCGCCAGGATCGGCGACGAGCAGATGCCGGACCGCGTCCGCTGGATCCGCAGCTATGTGGTGCATGAGGCAGATGGTCGCATCGGCACATTCTGCATATACGAGGCGCGCGACGGCGACTCGATCCGGGACCATGCGCGCTGCGTCGGCATGCCGGGCGAGGAATTCTACAAGGTCGCGGCAACCGTCGTGGTGCGTGGTGATCCGGTCGAACCGCCCATTGCAGCCGAATGACGCCCGCGGGGGCGTCGCATGGTGCATCCCGGCCAAACCATGATCCGGGGCGCCATCACACTTCGATCAAGGAAACGATAATGTCGATTTCATTCATGGAGTCCGTTTCAAGTCCGGTGCGAAAGCATTTTTTCTTGCTGCTCTTGCGCATCCGCCGGTTCGTCAATCAATCGGTCGCAGGCATGCTCGAACATCGCGAGCGGCAAGCCAGCCGCTTGATGCCGCGCGAGCGCGGCGGCCGACGGTCGAAGGCCGCAGGCAACCGCTGTGCCCGGCCGATCATTCGAAGCGCGGTGCTCGGGCTGATGATCGCGGGTCTGTCATCACCCGTGTTCACACGAGCAGAGGAGCCTGTCGTTCGGAAGAGCAGTCCGACTCCGGCGCAGCAGGCTGTTTGGTCTGAGCGGCGCAAGCATGGCTGCAGGCATCGTTCGGATTGGACCATGGTCGCCGCATCCAAAATCCCGGTCCTGCTCGACCGTCGCACCTAGCTCGTAGCACTTTGAAGTCATTGCACTGACACGACGCTTTTCAACGCAACTCGCGGGCTTTCGGCGAAGCCGTGAGCCCCACGACATTTTCAAAGGAGATGCACAATGAACGTTCAAACCGAATTCCCCGTCGTCGATCTCGCCGCGGTCAAGGCGCGCCAGCAGGCCACCTGGAGTTCAGGGGACTACGCGATCGTCGGCACCACGCTTCAGATCGTGGGCGAGACGCTCTGCGAGGCCGTCGACCTGCGCAGCAATCAGATGGTGCTCGACGTCGCCGCCGGCAACGGCAATGCGACGCTGGCCGCGGCGCGGCGCTTTGCCGACGTGATCTCGACCGACTACGTCGGCGCGCTGCTCGAGCGCGGCCGAGAGCGGGCGGCTGCGGAGCGTCTGCCCGTTACGTTTCAGGAGGCGGATGCGGAGAAGCTGCCGTTTGCCGATGCAAGCTTCGACGTCGTGCTGTCGACCTTCGGCATCATGTTCACCGCCGATCAGCACCAGGCGGCGAATGAATTGCGTCGGGTCTGCCGCATCGGCGGCAAGATCGGCCTTGCGAGCTGGACGCCGGAGGGGTTCATCGGCCAGGTGTTCAGGACCATCGGCAAATATGTGCCGCCGGCGCCGGGCGTGAAATCTCCGGCGTTGTGGGGCACCGAGGCGCATCTCGGCGTGCTGTTCGGATCACAGGCGGCGGTCGATGCCAAGCGCAGGCATTTCAACTTCCGTTACAGGTCGCGCGAGCATTTCCTCGAGATCTTCCGCACCTATTACGGTCCGGTGCTGAAGGCTTTCGGCGCGATCGATGCGGTCAAGCAGCAGTTGCTCGCCACCGACATGTTCGCCCTGATGGATCAGTTCAATGTCGCCAAGGACGGGACGCTGGTCATCCCGGGCGAATATCTGGAGGCGGTGATCACCAAGCGGGGCTGACCTGCCGCTGTTCGTCGATCGGAGCGTGGCGCCGGCGTTCTCGCCGGCGCCACATTCGTTCGCTGATGCGATCGCTCAGTAATGTCGCTTGTCCTTGGGCGGCGGCTTCGCTGCGCGCGGCGGCGGTGCGCGCCGTTGCGTAAAGCTGGGGCGTGCCTGCACTGCGGGCCGCTGCATTCCCGGACGGGCGCCCGGTGCGGCCTGCTGGATGCGGGGCCGCACCTCACCGGGTGCCTGCGGCGCCGGCTGCGCTGCGCCCTGTCGCGGCACGCCCGGCTGCGCCGCAGGTTGTCCTGGCTGGCGCACGCCGCCCGGCACCTGCGTGCGTTCGGGCTGCAGACCGCCTTGACGTGCGGGCTGCTGCTGCCCGCCGGGCTGCGTCGCGCCGCCCTGTCGTGCAGGCTGCTGTTGCTGTCCCGCGGGCTGTTGTCCGGCCGGCGTCTGAACACCGGGTGCGTGCGGCAAGGTCGTGCCGCCGGGCTGGCCGGGCAGCGCGTGTTGTGCGCCGCCTTGCTGCTGCGGGCCCGGCTGTTGCGAGCCCTGCCGTCCGGGTGTGCCCGGTTGCTGCGGCTGGCCGGGACGGTTTTGCTGACCGGGTTGCTGCTGGCCCGGACGGTTCTGCTGGCCCGGCTGCTGCGGGGCATTGCGGTTCTGGCCTGGCAGGCCGTTCTGGCGCTGCGGGTTCGGTTGCACCGGCTGGCCGCGGTTCGGATAGGGCGCCGCCGGATTGGCCCTGCGGAAATCCGGATTGGCGCGGCGGAAGTCGCGCTGCTCGGTCACGACCTGGCGGCCCAGCGTCTGCGCTGAATGCACCGCGCGCACAAAACCCTGGTCGCGCGCCATCTGTTGCGGCGAGATCGTCAGCGGCACCGCGGCGAAGCGCGCGCCGCCGGTACCGGGGCGAATCGCAAAGCCGCTCGCGCCGCGCGTCAGCACGCCAAGCGAGGCGCCGCTGCGATCATTGACCTCGATGCGGCCGACATGTCCGTCGGCATCGGGATAGAGCTTGATGCCCACATTGTTGCTGGTCGCGGTGGCGCCTTCGGGCACTTCGACAAGGCCGGTGGTGCCGCGGATGCCGAGGGTTGCGGTCGGCGTCGAGATCTTCATGTTGCCGGTCTTGGCGACGGCGGCGGCGACGAACGCCGCCGTTCCCTTGGCGACGTTGAACAGCGCGCTGTTCTGCTGGCCGCCATCCTCGTAGACATAATTGTCGATCGTGATCCTGGCGTTGGCGCGCAGGTTGAAGGTGGTGCCGTCGTTGAAGGTGATGCCGAGCGAGGAGGTCGCTGACGTCGCGACGTCGTCATTGGCGAAGATGTCGTCGCGGATCTGTAGCGGCGTCGTGGTGTTGTTGCGCGTGACGGTCGCGGTTCCGGTCAGCGTTGCGACGTTGCCGATCGGTTCGGGTGCGCTGGCCTGTGGCGCGGCGGCCGGGGCTGCAGGCGCAGGCGTTGATGTTGCAGGCGGTGCCGGTGTCGCGCTCGGCGCCGGGGCGGGCGAGGGCGCAGTCTGCGCTTGCGCGAGCTGGGTCAGGCCCGGCGCGGCATTGGCCGTTGTATGCCAACCCATCGTGACGCCGGCACTCAGCAGGAGCGCAAAGAGGAAGGCGCGGCGCATCACCATCGATTCCCGGGAGACATTGGGGACCGGCAATTGAGCCGCGTCAGGCTGAATGCCGAATGAACGGTCCTGCCTTGTTGTCATGGCCGGCGGATACAAGCAAGCACCGCACCCCCGTTACCGGAAGCGCGGTGCTTGGTCGCTATCGGGGTTTTGTCAGCCGCGCTTGTGAGGGGTGATGTTGAGCGGTTTCGCCGGCTTGGCCGCGGGCGCATAGCTCGCCGGCTGCGGAGCCGTTGCCGGCGGCACGTAGTGGAACACTGCCTTGCAGCCGTCGCTGAGCAGGGCGCGCTGCCGGACCATGCAGGCGGTGACGCGATCGACGTCGGGGATTTCCGAGCTGCACAGCCGCATCGCATCGCCGGTGCACATCTGCTGCTGCTCGTCGGTGTAGGCATAGGATGCCGAGGTCAACAGACCGAGCGTCAACGCGGTGGCGGCCAGCAGTTTGCCATGACGAAATGCGGAAGCGGTGAAAGCCATGATGTCCCCCTTGCGATGATCGCGCCGAAGCAGCGCGTTGTCACAGGCATCACTAGGGGGGCTTGGTTTCGCCAATTCTTCGTCGGAACGGCAAAATGGTTTCGTCGCGCGCCGGTTTGTTTCATTAACCACTCGCGGACGATACCCCCTGCGTCGCGGCCAACGCCGCCGGACCGCCCTCCAGCGCGAGCACGGCGGCGCGCTGGGCCTCGGGCATGGCGCGGATGCGGCGCCTCGCGGTGAGGCGCATCGCAACAAAGCCGCCGACGAACACCAAGATCTTGCTGACGATGCCGAAGATCGGCATCACGACGGCCCATGTCGTGATCTCGCAGGTCAGCGCGACGAAGGCGTTGACGGCGGCGGAGATGAACATCAGCGCTGACCAGGCGTAGCCGACCTTGATGGCGACATCCGGCACCACGGTCTGCGCGATCTCGGGCAAATAGCGGTTCAGCCAGCCCGGCTTCAGCATCACGACGCCGACGATGGCGTAGATCACGCTCGGCTTGAACAGCACGAAGCGCGGGTCATTCGTGAGCAGCGTCGCGGTGCCGGCGGTGACGACCAAGAACAGGCTGAGCCATTCCATGGTGTCGATCCGCTTTCCCCGCACGATCTGGAGACCGATCTGCGCGACGCCGAACGCGATACCGAGGCCGACCGAGAGCGCGGTGTTGTGCGTCAGCAGGAACAGACCGAGAAAGACCAGGGTCGACGCCAGGTCGAGGGCCAATAGCCTTGCCGCGGTGAGGAAACTCTTCATCGGTCGTTGTGCTCCGCTTGCCATCTCAGGCGCGACCAGCGCCTGCATCGGCACAACTAGGCAGGTTGCACCGGCGCCGGCCTGTCGAATTTCGAAATCGAGGAGCAAATTCTCAGCTCGGATGGGTGATTTCCACATCGTTCGCCGCATTTTGCCCGGCCATCGCCCTGCGGCGAAATTCGCTCGGCGTCAATCCGGTGTCCGCCTTGAAGGCGCGGTTGAACGGCGCCAGCGACTGGAACCCGGCATCGAGCGCTATCGTCAGCACCGGCACCTCGGCCTGATCGGCATCGGCGAGTGCCGCCTTGGCCTCGTCGAGCCGATAGCGGTTGACGAAGGCATTGAAGTTGCGGTGGCCGAGCCCGTCATTGATCAGCGTGCGCAGGCGGTACTCCGGCATACCGAGCCTGACCGCCAGCACGCCGATGGTCAGCCCCTCCTGTCGGTAGGTCCGCTCGGTCGCCATCAGGTGCTTGAGGCGGTGGAGCACGGCGCGGTCCGGAGCCGAACGGTCGGCCGGGGCAAGCGAGGCGGACACCCGGCTGCCCGGGCCGGCTACGGCCGGCTGGCTCTCGGGCGGATCGAACAGCATCATCCAGGTCGACAGCAGCCCGAATGCGACAAGGGCGAGCGCGATGCTCAGGCTGATGGACCGGGCCGGAATCGCGGCAAGTCCCGCGGTCGCGGCAAGCATCATCTGCAAGCCGATGCCGATCACCAGCGCAATCAGGATCCGGCCGCGCGGCGTGGTCACGGCGCTGCGCCATCCCTTTGCAATTTGCGCAATCCCGAGCACAGCGAAGGTGATCGTCGTCAGCGCAAGCGCGCGGCCGCAGATCCCGGCGGCGTCAGGCCAGATCGCCCAGCAATTGTGGCTCACGACGCCAAGACCGGCGAGCAGCGTCCACACCGCCGCATGCCACGGCCGCAGGGCAAACCGCTCGTCGAACACCGCGCTCGCCCATAGCCAGAAAATCACCGGCGAGCCCATCGCGAAGGCGATGAATGGAGAACTCCAGCCGAAGGACGATGCGGGAAAGAACGGCGCGGTCGAAATCGCATAGGCCGCACCGGCGACGCCCATCGCGGCACCGAGATGCGCGGCGCGATGCACCGCCGCATAGCGCAGCAGCAGCACCGCGCAGACCACCAGGAATAGCGCGACCACCGCGCCGCGCAGACCGAGTTCAAGAGCCGTCATCGCCATCGCCAGCCGCCCGCAGGTTCGATTCAACCTCGACACGGCTGCCCTTATAGCGTGTCCGGCGATCCACATGAAGCGAGCGCCCGGATGGCAATCAACCGGACACCGCCCATACACAAACTCGGTGTCGTCCCTGCCTCGTGCGCAATTACGCACCAGGGACGACAGTTGTGATGAGGTACGCTAATCGGTTCATTCCCGGGGATCGATGGCCTAGCTGATCCGCTTCCAGGTCTGGCCGCCGCAGAACATGCCGCCGAAGGCGCAGCCCTGCACACGCATCGCATTCGGGCCCTTCATCGCGATCGTCGAGTCGTAGTTGCGGCCGGAGTCGGGATCGTGGATGCGGCCGCTCCATTTGCTGCCGTCGGGCTTCATGTTGATCAGGATGCGCTCGTTGCTCTTCTCCGAATAGCCGCAGAGATTGGTGCCGCAGGCTTCGACGCGGACATTGCCCTTGTTCTCCTCGGTGGCCCAGACGCCGATCGGTCCGGTCGCCGGCGCCGGTGCGGCGGCAATTGGCGCCGCTTGCGGCTGTGGCGCAGGCTGTGCGGCGACCGGAGCCGGTGCAGGCACAACGGGCGCGGCGTCAACCGGTGAGGGTGCCACGGTCGCAACACTCGTCGGGGGTGCAGGGGGCGGAGGAGGCGGCGGGACGGCGGCAGCGACCGGCGCGGCCGGCTGCGGCGCGGCGGCCTGAATCGGCGCGGGGACGGAAGCGGGCGGCGGGGGCGATGCAGTCGTTGAGGCGACATCGTCGTCATCGTCGGACTTCGGGCCGAGATTCTTGCTGATGCCGCCGATCGTGCCGCTATAGCCCGGCGCCGAGACGCGGATGCAGGACAGCGCGCTGCAGTTGCGCGGCGCCTCGACATGGATACGCTGGCCATCGATCTCGAAGGTGATGCCGGTGCCGCCCGCATGCGCCGATGTGGTGGCCATCAGCAGCGCGGCGATTGCAACAAGCTTCTTCATGTGAGGTCTCCCTGGCATTGAGCGGGGTGCAGCGATGGATCCGGACGGTACGCCGCTTGGAGGACCAGTTCGGTGACCTACGTCACGTTGACGGAGCGGGCGGATGGCCTGCCACGGTGACCGAGGTCACTGCGCTGTGAGCATCGCGGCCTTAAGCCTCATCTGATGTTTTGGAGGCTTCGATGAAGCGCTGCTGCTTGCTCGTCGCGCTGTTGCTGTTCACGTCGCTCGCCCACGCCGGCGAGGGCATCTCGTTTTCGATCGGCGGTCACCGCGTCCATCTGGATTCGGCGCGATGCCGCACGCTGTCCTGCGTCTCGGTGACCGGCACGTCGAGGCGCGACGATGGCACTGGCAGCGGCCGCGCGATGAAGCCGTTGCCGGCGCCAGCGACGACGGCAGCGATTCCCGCCGCAACACCTGCAATTGCGCCGCCGGCGCCGGTCGCTCCCACGCCGCCGCCGATCATTGCAGCCGCGCCGTCGCCAACTGCCGTACCAACACCGTCAGCACCGCCGCCGCGCGTGATGACGCCGCCGCCGGCGCCGGTCGTCGCAGCTCCGCCTCCGTCACCCGCGCCGTCGGCGGTGGTGCCCGCGCGCCCGAGGCCGCTGACGCAGGTCTCGCGCGAGCCCGACGAAGCCGACGACGGTCCGATTGGCGACTGGCAGACCGAAACCAGCAGCCTGGTCCGGGTTCGTCTCTGCGGCAACGCGCTGTGCGGCTATGCGCTCGACAGGACCACGCGCGATCTCGGCGAAGCCGTGCTGATCAACATGAAGCCGAACACGGATGCGCGCTGGAGTGGCAACGTCTACAGCGAGGACAGCGGCCGCATCCGTTACGGCACGATCGAATTGAAGGGCGCGGACAGCATGCGGGTCGAGGCCTGCGCGATCGGTCGTTTCTACTGCAGCGGTGTCGATTGGGTCCGCATCTCGCATTCGCGGGCGCGCGTCACACAGGGGCAGCGCCGGGACGGGCCGCGCTCATAGCACTCATGTCCAATTTGTAACCGAACGCCTTCGAACCCGACGCTTCGTGGCGCGCGACCGATGGAGGTTAACGCTGTTCGCAAGCGATGGAGGCCAACATGAAGCGCCTGAGCCTGGTCGCGCTGCTGCTCGCCGGCAGCGTCGCCGCTGCCCATGCCGACAACGATATCTACACTAACATGTTCAAGCAGAAGCGCGGCGACGACGCGCTGCATGTCGACGCCGCGTTCTGCGATGGGCAGTTCGGCGCGCCGCAGAACGGCACACCGACGTCGCGCCAATACAAGGCCTGCATGCGTGCCCGCGGCTGGCGCTTCAGCCATACCATCCGCGAGCCGCGCCGTCGCGACGACGGCTATCCCGATCCCGACAATCCCGGCCTCGTCTGCCACGACTTCACCATCGGCGGCATCACCGGGTCGAGCTGTTCGAATTTCTGAGTAGTCTCCGTCATTGCGAACGAAGCGAAGCAATCCACTGCTCCGCATACGCGGGCATATGGATTGCTTCGTCGCTCTCGCTCCTCGCAATGACGTGGATAAGAGTGGCGGCCCTTCCAACAGCAAAGCGCCCGGCGGGGGCGGTCGCCGGGCGCTGAACTCATTGCCTGTCGATTGGGCTAGAACACGCCGAGAATGATGGCGCCGACGAAGGCTAACGCGATGTACGCGGCCACAATGCTCAGCTTGCTCAGCAGAGGACTCGCGAAATCCATTGGGAAACTCCCTCGGTTCACAACGCTGCCCGCATTAACGGCAAAGCTAGCAACTGGTTCCCGGACGAAAAAGTCAGTCTTGCTGCCGGGCTCGAGGTTCCCATGTCATGCCGCGTTGCGGTGGGCGGCTCAAACCGGCGCCGAATCAAGGCTTTGAAGCGCTCGCAAATTTATTCGCCGGCGGCGCGCATGGGTATGCGCCGCTGGTCCGGCATTCCGTTCGATAAGCCACAACTACGATTGCGCCGTTCATTGGTACGATCTGAAGTTGATTGGTGTGTCGTATGCGAGATGTCGAAACACCAGGGCATTCTCAATCACGACGAGACCGATGCGATGATGGATCACCTCGCTCCGTTACGAGCGGTGGAGCATTCGCTCGTGTCGGTGACACATTAAGTGTTACCCGGAAGCGCGCGCGGCCCTTCCAGGTTCCAACGCATGGTAAAAAATACCTGAAACGAAACAGTCGAATTGCGTTGAAGAGTCTTTAATCAAATTCGCAGAACCTCCGCGCCATGACGCGTGGAGTTCGTTTGTATCTCGTCGGCTCCCTTGTCCTTGTGTCGCTTGCTGGTTGCGGTCGCGGTCTGTTTCAGACCGCCGAGCGCGAACCGTGGCGGGCCGAGGCCGAGGCCGCATGCCTGAAATCCGGCGCGGTCAAAGAAGGACCGGATCTGGTCCGCATCGATCCGATCACCGGCCCCGGTGTCTGCGGCGCCGAGTTCCCGCTCAAGGTCGCAGCCCTCGGCGAAGCCAGCTCGGCTTACGGATTTGCCGACGACAGCCTGCGTCCGCCGGCCTCGGTCGGCAACCAGCCGCGCTGGCCGATCAATCGTCAGCCGCAGCCCGCGCAAGCGCCGTATTCCGATCAAGCCGTCGGCCAGCCGAACTATGGCAGCCAGCCCAGTGGACCGGTGTCGCTGTCGGCGCCCGGCGTTCCGCCGCAGCAGGGCGAGATCGACCTGCCGCCGGAAGGCTCGCCTCAGGCGAGCGGCGAGCGACCTTATTATCCGGGCCTGTCCAACAATCCGCAGCGCGAGGGCGCGGCCGCGCCCTATTCACCGGCGCCGTATTCGCAGCAGCCGCCCGGCGCGCCACCGCCGCCGCGGCTCGGACCGTCGAGCGGCAATCCGGTGGGGACGGTCGGCCCGGTCGCGGTGAAGCCGGCGGCCACGCTGGCGTGCCCGATCGTCTCGGTGCTCGAGCGCTGGCTCGCGGATTCCGTGCAGCCGGCGGCGCAGCGCTGGTTCGGCGCGCGCGTGGTCGAGATCAAGCAGATCTCGGCCTATTCCTGCCGCGGCATGAACGGCAATTCGCACGCGCATATTTCCGAGCACGCTTTCGGCAATGCGCTCGATATCGCAGCCTTCACGCTCTCTGACGGCCGCCGCATCTCGGTGAAGGATGGCTGGAAGGGCCTGCCGGAAGAGCAGGGCTTCCTGCGCGATGTCCAGGCCGCCGCCTGCCAGCAGTTCACCACGGTGCTGGCACCGGGTTCCAACGTCTATCACTACGACCACATCCATGTGGACCTGATGCGCCGGGCCACCCGACGCCTGATCTGCCAGCCTGCCGCCGTCTCCGGCGAAGAGGTCGCGGCGCGTGCCGGCGGCCGTAACCCCTATGCAACGCGCGAACCTTATGTCACAGGATCGCTCGGCGGCAGAAAGCCGGCCCCGCGGGGTAAAGCGGGGGTCAACGAAGAAGACGAATTCGCCGACGAATAGGGACGCGTCTGATACCCGTATTATTACTGGGTGACACCGTGCAAATGGTGGCCACTTTTATGTTGCATATGCTTCGGAGCCGGGGGCGCACCCGGCTGATTTCTGGGGGATAGGTTTTGCAAGAAGCGCCGATCATTCTCGTCATCGAAGACGATCGTGATCTTCAGATGATGGTAGAGGACGCCCTGAGGGACGGCGGCTACGAGCCGGCGATCGCAGGCTCGGGCGAAGAAGCACTGACGCTGCTCAAGGCGTTCCGCACCAAATACTCGGCACTGGTCACCGATATCCGCCTGCTCGGCCGGCTCGACGGCTGGCGTGTGGCGCGCGGCGCGCGCGAGATCGATCCGTCGTTCCCGGTGCTCTACATCACCGGCGGTGGCGGTGATGAATGGCCGACCAGGGGCGTGCCCGACAGCGTGCTGCTGAACAAGCCGTTCTCGCCCGACGAGCTGGTTGCGGCGGTGGCGAAGCTACTCAAGAACGGCGCGCCGGCGTGAGCGTTTGATCGGCCCGCGCGCGGGTAGTCGACACGCGGCAGGTGCTTATTCCGCGCTTATAAGATCCCGCCTGAGTCCTTCTCGAATTCATACGCCCTCGCGCCCATCTTCACCGCAGCCATCCCTGCGAAAGCACTTCGCAGCAGCGGAGACCGAAGATGACGACCTATCGCGCATATATCGTCGGACCGCACAGCCGACCGATCGGCGTGGTCAACGTGGATTGCACCGACGACGATCAGGCCATCACATCGGCCAGCCGTCTGGTCGACCACCATGACATCGAGCTGTGGCAGATGGACCGGCCCGTTGCGAGGTTCGACGCCAGCTCGAAGCAGATGTTCAGGAAGTAGTGCGACATCGCGCTGCAGGCGGGGTGTCGCGCTGCGCGATCCCTGGTGATAGACCTTGCATCAGGTCAATCATCAACAGGGATATCAAGTCATGGCAGCAGCGAAGGTCGCACTCGTCACCGCCGGCGGCAGCGGCATGGGCGCAGCGGCGGCGCGCAAGCTTGCCGCCGATGGCTTTCACGTCGCGATCCTGTCGTCGTCGGGCAAGGGCGAAGCACTGGCTGCCGAGCTCGGCGGCCTCGGTTTCACCGGCTCGAACCGGTCGAACGAGGATCTGAAGCGCGCCGTCGACGGCGTGATGGCGCGCTGGGGCCGCATCGATGCGCTGGTCAACAGCGCCGGCCACGGCCCGCGTGCCGGCGTGCTCGAATTGACTGACGAGCAGTGGCACACCGGCCTCGACGTCTATCTGATGAACGTGATCCGCCCGACGCGGCTGGTCGCGCCTCACATGCAGGCGCAGAAGTCGGGCGCGATCGTCAACATCTCCACCGCCTGGGCGTTCGAGCCGAGCGCGATGTTTCCGACCTCGGCGGTGTTCCGCGCCGGGCTCGCCGCGTTCACCAAGCTTTTCACCGACAGCTACGCCGCCGACAATGTTCGCATGAACAACGTGCTGCCGGGTTGGATCGACAGCCTGCCGGCCACCGACGCGCGCCGCGACAGCGTACCGATGAAGCGCTACGGCAAGGCCGAGGAGATCGCAGCAACTATCGCCTTCCTGGTCTCCGACGGCGCGGGCTACATCACCGGCCAGAACATCCGCGTCGATGGCGGACTGATGCGGTCGGTTTGAGGCGTGGTGCCAAACCCGTCATCCTCAACGCAAGTGAGTTTGTGATTCATGAGGCAACCGAATACTCGGTGTCGTCCCGGCGAAAGCCGGGACCCATAACCACCGATGGTCATTGTTGCGCGTCGGTGGAACGACGAGTCCTGTCGATAACATCCGCTGCGGAGTATGGGTCCTGGCTCCCGTGCGCAATTGCGCACTAGGTCGGGACGACATTGAATATGTGGCGCCCTTCGTTGTGTCGCCGCAACTTGCATCGCCACTTGCGTCCACACGCTGCGCATCCTGCTCCAGCCCGCGCACGTCATAATTGCGGCGACCTCAGATTGCGTTTGTCGTGATGACAAACTGAAAGGGCAGGGCTAGCCTTCCGTCAAATCAAAACAACCGGGAGGATTGGCATGCCAGACGCAGCAGTTGCAGCACGCGCTTCGGACTCCACGCACAGCGGAACCACGCAGCAAGTCGACGTCGCGGTGGTCGGCGCCGGTTTCGCCGGTCTCTATCTGCTGCATCGGTTGCGCAAGGCGGGCTTCTCGGCGGTGGCGCTCGAAGAGGGCGGCGACGTCGGCGGCACCTGGTACTGGAACCGGTATCCCGGCGCGCGCTGCGACATCCAGACCATCGACTACAGCTACACCTTCGATCCCGAGCTCGACCAGGCGTGGACCTGGTCGGAGAAATACGCCACCCAGCCGGAGATCCTGCGCTATCTCGGCTTCGTCGCCGATCGCTACGACCTGCGCCGCGATATCCGCTTCGGCACCAAGGTCACGCAGGCGACCTGGGACGATGCGACCTCGCGCTGGCTGATCTCGACCAATAACGGCGCCAATGTCTCGTGCCGCTACTACATCATGGCGACCGGCTGCCTGTCGTCGCCGAAGCCGCCGGAGATCGACGGCGTCAAGGATTTCAAGGGCGACATCTATTTCACCGGCCGCTGGCCGCATCAGGGCGTCGATCTCAAGGGCAAGCGCGTTGCCGTGATCGGCACCGGATCGTCTGGCATCCAGTCGATCCCGTTGATCGCCGAGCAGGCCGCGCAGCTCACCGTGTTCCAGCGCACGCCGAACTTCGCCCTGCCGGCCGGCAACGGTCCGGCGCCGGAGGATCGCAAAACCTATTTCGAAACCGACCGCGCGGCCTATCGCGAGCAGGCGCGCTGGTCGATGGCCGGCGTGCCATATCCGCAGCAGACCGTGGTGAGCTGGCAGTTGAGCGACGCCGAACGCCGCGAGCGGTTCGAGAAGGCGTGGGCAGCGGGCGACCTCGTCCACATCCTGACCCAACTCTGGGCCGACCAGGCGGTCGATGTCGACGGCAACAAGGTGGTCGCCGATTTGATCCGCGAAAAAATCGGCGCCGTGGTCAAGGATCCGGAGATCGCGGCCGCCCTGGCGCCGCATGATCATCCGTTCGGCGCCAAGCGTCCCTGCCTCGATACCAATTACTACGCGACCTACAATCGTCCGAACGTGACGCTGGTCAATCTGCGGCAGGAGCCGATCAAGGCGATCACCGCCGGCGGCATCTCGACCGACACGCGCAGCTTCGATGTCGACGTCATCGTGTTCGCCACCGGCTTCGATGCGATGACCGGCGCGATCATGGCGGTGCATCCGATCTCCGGCCGCGGCGGCAAGTCGCTGTCGGATGTCTGGGCCCACGGACCGCAGACCTATCTCGGCGTCACCGTCGCGGGTTTCCCCAATCTGTTCATGATCACCGGTCCCGGCAGCCCGTCGGTGCTGTCGAACATGGCTGTTTCGATCGAGCAACATGTCGACTGGGTGGTCGAGCGCATCGCTGCGTTACGCGACGCCGGCTTCACCACGATGGAAGCAACCGAGAGCGCGCAGGCTGGCTGGGAACGCCACATGGCCGACTGCGCGACGCTGACGCTGCATCGGCTCGCCAACACATGGTACACGGGCGCCAACGTGCCCGGCAAGCCGCAGGGCGTGATGCCTTACACCGGCGGCGTCGGTCCGTATCGCAGCATCTGCAACGAGGTGGTCGGGCGCGGCATGCTCGGCTTCAAGCTCACGGGTCCCGGCGTTGCCGAGCAGTGCAATGACGGCGAGGTGGTGCGGCTGCAGCCGGATGTGCGGCTGGTGCTCGGCATGCTGGCGGAGATGAACCTGCCGCCGATCGAGACGATGGGCGCGCAGGGCGCGCGCGACTTCCTGAACGAGTTCAACAAGGGCCGTCCTTTCGGACGGCCGGTCGGCGAGGTCGGCACCGGCATGCTGCAAGGCGCGGATGGTCCGCTGCCCTACAAGCTGTATCGGCCGGCGACGCCGGGGCCGCATCCGATCGTGGTGTATTTCCACGGCGGCGGCTGGGTGCTCGGCGACGAACTGTCCGACGATCCGTTCTGCCGCGATCTGTGCCGGCGCACCGGCATGATCATCGTCAGCGTCGGCTATCGCCACGCGCCCGAGTATCGCTTCCCGGCAGCGGCCGAGGACGGCTATGCGGCGACGCGCTGGATCGCCGCCCATACCGCCGAGCTCGGCGGCAGGGCAGGGCCGGTGCTGGTCGCCGGCTGGAGCGCGGGCGGCAACATCGCAGCCGTCACCTGCCAGCTTGCGCGCGATCGCGGCGGGCCGGAGATCGCAGGCCAGCTGCTGATCTGCCCGGTCACCGACTCCTCGTTCGACCGGCAGTCCTATGTCGACAACGCGGCCGGCTACTTCCTGACCCGCGGGCTGATGTTCTGGTTCTGGGACCTGTACTGCTCGCCGGCCGATCGCACCGATCCGCGCGTCGCGCCGCTGCGCGGCAAGCTCGAAGGCCTGCCGCCGGCGTTCATCGCGACCGCGGAGTTCGATCCGCTGCGCGACGAGGGGAATGCCTATGGCGACGCGCTCGCCAAGGCCGGCGTCAAGGTCGAACAGCTCAAGGGCAACGGCCACTTCCACTCGTCGTTCGTGATGGTCGACGTCATCATCACCGGCGTTGCCGGCCGGGTGAAGATGGCGAAAGCGCTGCGTCGCTTTGCCGGGCTGCCCGAGGAGCTGGAGCAGGACAACGTCGCGGCGCCGCAGGTCAACGCCGCGGCGAACTAGGGGCGGGGGTTTGGCGGCGCTACGGTTCGATCAGAACCGCGGCGCTAGCCGAGCTCGAACGTCGTGACGCCGAACACGCGATCGGTCCGCAGCGGCGGGATCGCGCCGGTATACATCCGCGCGGTCTCGAACACCGGTGACAGCCCGAGGCCTTCCGCCAATGCGATGGCGTCGCGGTTGACCGCGGGGACATCGAGGAAGATGGCGCCGCTGCCGGTGCTCGCGATCAGTGCCGACAGGATGATCTCGGCGTCGGCGCGGTCGTCAGCGACAAGCGGACCGATCTTGCTGCCGCTGCGGCACGGGCGGACCACGCCCCAGCCGGCCAGCCTGCCGTCGCGCATGAGCGCGCGTCCGACATGTCCCGGCGTGTTGATCCACGCGCGCAGGAAAGCCGGGCGCGGTGCGGGAAACACCGTGGCGTCGTCAGCCTCGATCAGCGCCATGGGCAGATCGGTCAGCCCGACGATGCCGGGGCTCGCTGCGGACGGAGCCGTGACCGTGCCGCCGTAACGCACATTGGCGTAGGCCAGCGTGAAGCCTGACTTCCGGTAGTTGCCCTGCTGCGCCACCACGCCGTCGAGGCCGATTACGCGCGGGCGCGCATGCGCGATGGCGGCGTTCCATATCTTCAGGCCATGGCCGCGGCCGCGCAGATCAGGGCGCACGATGTAGAAGCCGAGGAAGGAAAACTGCGCGCCGTAATTGACGCAGGAGATCACCGCGGCCGGCTCGCCGTCGAGCTCGCCGATCAAGAAGCCCCGCGGGTCTTCGGCGGCAAAGCAGGTCGCATCGGCGAGACCGGGATTCCAGCCCTCCGCCGCGGCCCAGTCGACCGCCAGCGCGATCTCGTCAGGTCGCATATGCCGGATGGTGAGGTCGCTCATGGCGGATGATCTCGTCGCGCTGGAGCTTTCGATCGTGCACATCGACAGCGGGAGAACAAGAGCACTGCGAGGAAACCGTCAGCCGGGCCGCGCATGCTTCGAGGCTCGCTACGCGAGCACCTCAGCATGACAAGACTGAGTGCGGTGTTCCGCGAAAAAGCGTCGATCTCAACCAGCCTTCGGCCGATACGCCGCGAAGAACACCCGCGTCGCGCTGTCGACGACGGTTGCGATCCGCTCCGGCGAGGGCGACGGATTGGCCTGGAAGATGAAAGCCTGGAACAGCGTGGCCTGGCACATCTGCATGAATTGCCAGGCTGCGAGCTGAGTGTCGTCCATCACGAGTTCACCGAGCGCGGCGCGCGCCTCAAGGTAGGCGGCGAAGCGGTCGACGGTGTGGGCGATCACATGGGTGTAGAACCGGCTGCCGAGCTCGGGCATCCGCTCGGCGATCGCCATCACGGTGCGGATCGCCGAGCCGCCGCCGGGCCGGCACAGCAGCGCGACATAGGCGCGGCCGAATTCGGGGAGGGTGGTGTCGATGTCGCGCGCCGGATCGAAGTTGAAGGCGACCTTGCCCTGTTCGAGCTTCTCTTCCTCGACGATCGCCGCGAACAGACCGGCCTTGTCGGGGAAATACACGTAGAGCGTGCCCTTGGAGACGGCAGCGGCGCGGGCGATCTCGCCCATGCTGGCGCCGTCAAAGCCCAGTTCCATGAATACCTTGCGGGCGCCGTCCAGGATCTGGCGGCGTTTCGAGGATTCCTCCTCGCCGACGGACTGGAGGGCGGTACGGGGGGCTGCAACCATTGATTTAGCTTCTCGCGAAAGAACTCAACCCAAAATGCGCACGGGGAGAATTGAAGCCTTATAATCCACTCGGCGGGAATATAGATTGACCGAACCGTTCGGTCAATGGTATTGGTGGGAGTGACGATGCGCCGCACGGCCCTTATTCCGCCATTGCGGGCGTCGAGTTTTTTGGTGGGGAGCCTCGGCTATGGCCGCAGCACGAGATCAGGCTGCACGCATTGTTCGTTCCGAGCCTGAGATGGCTGAGGACGCGATGGCGCGCGACGCATCCGCCGATCTCGGCGAGCAGGGCCGCGGTGACGAAGTCAAGCGTCCCACCGAGGCGCCGCCCGCTGCTGCGCCCGCACAGCCGACAGCTCCGCCCGCCGCCGCGGCACCGAAATCCGGCAAGCGCAGATTCGTGATGATGGGCGTGGTCGGCCTGCTCGCGCTCGCCGCCGCAAGCTATGCCGCCTACTACCTGATGGTCGGGCGCTTCTACATCTCGACCGACGACGCCTATGTCCGCGCCAACAACACCATGCTCGGCGCGCGCGTCGCGGGCCATATCGCGGCGATCCTGCCCGGCGACAACGCGCTGGTGCGCGCCGGCGATGTGATCTTCCGGATCGATGACGGCGACTATCAGATCGCGGTCGACGCCGCCCGGACCCGGATCGCGACCCAGCAGGCGACCATCGAGCGCATCGGCCGCCAGGTTGCTGCCGCCGCCACCGCCGTCGAGCAGGCGCAGGCCCAGCTGGTCTCCGCCCAGGCCGGCCTGAAGCGCGCCGATCTCGATTACGATCGCCAGCAGGCGTTGAGCACCAAGGGCTTTGCCTCGCGCGCCACTTTTGAAGTCTCGGAAGCCGGTCGCGACCAGGGCGCCGCCAGCGTGCGGTCCGCGCAAGCGGCCTATGATGCCGCCAAGGACAATGTCGAGGTGACCAAGGCGCAGCAGGCCGAGGCCCGCGCCCAGCTCGCCGAATTGCAGACCCAGCTCGCCAAGGCCGAGCGCGATCTCGACTTCACCAAGGTGCGCGCGCCGGTCGACGGCACCTTCTCCAACCGCCTGGTCAACACCGGCGACTACATCAATGTCGGCCAGCGGCTCGGCAATGTGGTGCCGCTCGACGGCGTCTTCATCGACGCCAACTACAAAGAGACCCAGCTCAAGCGCATCCGCACCGGCCAGCGGGTGACGATCAAGGTCGACGCCTACGGCTTCCGCAAGTTCACCGGCATCGTCGACAGCATCTCGCCGGCGGCGGGCTCGGTGTTCACGCTGCTGCCGCCCGACAATGCCACCGGCAACTTCACCAAGATCGTGCAGCGCCTGCCGGTCCGCATCCGCGTGCCCGCCAGCGTCGCCAAGCAGGGCCTGCTGCGCGCCGGCATGTCGGTTTACACCACGGTCGATACCCGTGAAGGCGCGGCCGATGCCGACGCCGAGACCGACCTCGACGCGCCGATGATGATCCATCCGCAGTGATGCCTTGCAGCTTCGGACGCAGTCCGAAGCTCGGAGCCTGATGAGCCCATGGCCGACGCGACCACTGCTTCGCCCTCGACGATGACCGGCGCTTCCGAGTCCGAGCGACTCCAGCCCAAGCGGGTGGTTGCCTTCATCATCATGGTGTTCGGCATGTTCATGTCGATCCTGGACATCCAGATCGTCTCGGCGTCGCTCACCGAGATTCAGGCCGGCCTGTCGGCGTCGTCGACCGAAGTGTCGTGGGTGCAGACCGCCTATCTGATCGCCGAGGTGATCGCGATTCCGCTGTCCGGGTTCCTGTCGCGCGCGCTCGGCACCAGGCTGTTGTTTGCGATCTCGGCGTTCGGCTTTACCGTGTCGAGCCTGCTGTGCGGCTTCGCCTCCTCGATCGAGCAGATGATCCTGTGGCGCGCGCTGCAGGGCTTCCTCGGCGCCGGCATGATCCCGACGGTGTTCGCGTCGGCCTACACCATCTTCCCGCGCTCAAAGTTCTACATCGTGGCGCCGATCATCGGCCTCGTGGCTACGCTGGCACCGACCGTCGGGCCGACGGTCGGCGGCTACATCACCGATTTGATGTCGTGGCACTGGCTGTTCTTCATCAACATCGTGCCTGGCGTCATCATCACGACCGGCGTGCTGATCCTGGTCGATTTCGACCAGCCGAATTTCGCGCTGCTCGAGCGCTTCGACTGGTGGGGCCTGATCTTCATGGGCGGCTTCCTCGGCTCGCTTGAATATGTCCTGGAAGAAGGCCCCCAGTATGAGTGGCTGCAGGACACTTCGGTCGCGGTCTGCGCCGCGATCTGCTTCGTCTCGGCGATCGCCTTCTTCTGGCGGGTCTTGACCGCGGAGGAGCCGATCGTCGATCTCTACGCCTTTTCCAACCGCAACTTCGCGGTCGGTTGCGTGCTGCAGTTCTGCATCGGCATCGGTCTCTACGGCCTGACCTACGTCTATCCGCGCTACCTCGCCGAGATCCGCGGCTACAGCGCGCTGATGATCGGCGAGACCATGTTCATCTCCGGCATGACGATGTTCTTCATGGCGCCGGTGGTCGGTCGGCTGATGCAGAAGGTCGATCTGCGCTACATCATCGCCTTCGGCCTCGTCACCTTCGCGCTCGGCTCCTGGCAGATGACCTGGATCACCCGCGAGTACGATTTCTACGAGCTGCTGCTGCCTCAGGTGCTGCGCGGCATCGGCATGATGTGCGCGATGGTGCCGACCAACAATATCGCGCTCGCCACGCTGCCGCAGGATCGCGTCAAGAACGCCTCCGGCTTGTTCAACCTGATGCGCAATCTCGGCGGCGCGGTCGGGCTCGCCGTCATCAACGAGGTGCTCAACGATCGCACCGATCTGCACATCTCGCGACTGCAGGACCGCGTGACCTGGGGCAACGCGACGGCGGTCGAGACCCTCAACAACTTCGCCCAGCGCCTGCAGGGCATGGGCGACTCCACCCTGATGGCGATGAAGCAGCTCTCGCAGATCGTGCACCGCCAGGCCCAGGTGATGAGCTATGGCGACGCCTTCTTCATGCTGTCGCTGTTCTATGTCGCGCTCAGCCTGCTGGTGCTGTTCGTCAACAAGCCGCCCTCGATGACCGCCGGCGGTGGCGACGCGCATTGATGCGCATCGCCGTGTTGTGCGCCCGGTCGCGTGAACAGCGTTGCATGATCGACACATTGACGCACTCACGCGGATGTCATCTTGCCATTCGTGCGTGATGCATTTATAAGCAGCGCATCGTTTCACGAACCGGGGAGATGCACATGATGTCGTTTATTTCGCAGACCGTGCGCCCGCGTTCGTTGCTGCTGGGCGCCCTCGCGCACTAGGTCGCAGCGCTGATCGGGACTGATCCCCGATCAACCAAACTTCCCAACACCTTATCGACAATTTCAAGCGACGCCCGCGGCCGGATTCCGCCCGCACGTCGCCCCAGATGGAGCCGGCCGGCGCGACATTCGCGTGGCCGGGATGTGCCATGACCATGCAAACCACCAAGCGGCCGGCCGCGATCCGGATCGTCTTGCCATTCGTGTTCCGCCATTGGCTGGAGCAACCGTTGCGCGCTTCCGCCGTGACCGCCGGATTCCTCGGCGCGACCGCGGCCGACTTGTTCATGCCGGTGTTCTCCGGCCATCTCGTCGATGCGCTGACCGCGGGGCCGACCGACGCCGCCGCGCGCCAGGCGGCGATGCTGGCGTTCGGCGCCATTGTCGGGCTCGGCGCGCTGTCGCTGCTGCTGCGGTTGGTCGGCATTCAGACCATCGTGCCGTTCACGCTGAAGACGATGTCCGATGTCGGGCAGCAAGCCTTCATGCGCGTGCAGCGCTTCTCGACCGACTGGCACGCCAATTCGTTCGCCGGCTCCACCGTGCGTAAGATCACACGCGGCATGTGGGCGCTCGACCTGCTGAACGACACCATCCTGATGGCGCTGTTGCCGTCGGTCGTGGTGCTGCTCGGCTCGATGATCCTGCTCGGCGTGCATTGGCCGCAGCTCGGCGCGGTGATCGCGGTCGGCTCGGTGATCTATGTCGCGATGACCATGGTGTTCCAGGTGCGATACGTCGCGCCGGCCGCGCGGGTCTCCAATGCGTGGGACACCAAGGTCGGCGGCACGCTGGCCGATGCCTTGACCTGCAACGCGGTGGTGAAGTCGTTCGGTGCCGAGACGCGCGAAGACATGCGGCTCGACGGCGTCATCAGCCGCTGGCGCCGCCGGGTGCGCCGGACGTGGTTGCGCTACAACCACACCTCGACGGCGCAGCTCGTGGTGCTGCTGTGCTTCCGCGCCTCGGTGATCGGCGGCGCCATCCTGCTGTGGGCGGCCGGCCGCGCTACGCCGGGCGACGTCACCTATGTGCTGACCAGCTACTACATCATCCACGCCTATCTGCGGGATGTCGGCATGCACATCAACAACCTGCAGCGTTCGGTGAACGACATGGAAGAGCTGGTGCAGATCCATGGCGAGCCGCTCGGCATTGTCGATGCCGTCGATGCCGGGCCGATCGACATCCAGGGCGGTCGGATCGTGTTCGATGACGTCACCTTCCACTATGGCGGCCATCGCCGGCCGCTTTATGACGGGTTGTCGGTCGACATCGATGCGGGCGAGCGCGTCGGCCTGGTCGGGCGCTCTGGCTCCGGCAAGACGACCTTCGTCAAGCTGGTGCAGCGGCTCTACGACGTCACCAGTGGCAAAATCCTGATCGACGGTCAGGACATCGCCGAGGCGACGCAGCAATCGCTGCGCAGCCAGATCGCGATCGTGCAGCAGGAGCCGATCCTGTTCCACCGCACGCTGGCGGAAAACATCGCCTATGGCCGGCCCGGTGCCAGCATGGAGGCGATCGAGCAGGCGGCGCGGCTTGCCAATGCGCACGACTTCATCATGCGGCTGCCGAAGGATTACGGCACGCTGGTGGGCGAGCGCGGCGTCAAGCTGTCGGGTGGCGAACGGCAGCGCGTGGCGCTGGCGCGCGCCTTCCTGGCGGATGCGCCGATCCTGATCCTGGACGAGGCGACCTCGAGCCTTGACTCGGAGTCCGAGGCGCTGATCCAGCAGGCGATGGAGCGGCTGATGAAGGGCCGCACATCGATCGTGATCGCGCACCGGCTGTCGACCGTGCGCAGCATGGATCGCATCCTGGTGTTCGATCGCGGCGAGATCGTCGAGCAGGGCACGCACGAGGTGCTGGCCGCACGTGCCGGCGGCATTTACCGCGGCCTGTTCGAGCGTCAGGCGACCGAGTTCGGTCAGGCCGCAGCGGAGTGAACGATGGTGCGTGGTTGACGGGCGATGTCCCGCCAGCCACGCACCGGAATAGATACGACAATCGATTTCGAGAATGGAATTGAGATGAAAGACCTGACGCGCGGCTCCATCGTGAGCCATATATTGGTCATGGCTCCACCGATCGTGGTCGGCATGATCACGATCATGATCTGCCAGCTGGTCGACCTGTATTTTGTCGCCGGTCTCGGCGAGGCCGCCGTTGCGGGCGTGGCCGCGGCCGGCAACGCCGGTTTCCTCGTCAACGCGCTGATGCAGGTGCTGGGCGTCGGCACCGTCGCGCTGATCTCGCATGCCGCGGGACGTAAGGACCGCGATGATGCCAACCTTGTGTTCAATCAGTCGATCGTGCTGTCGGTGCTGTGCGGGCTGTTGACGCTGGGCGCGGGCGTCGTGCTGTCGCGTCTTTACATGCGTTCGGTCGCGGCCGACCCGGCCACCATCGACGCCGGCACCACCTATCTGTTGTGGTTCATGCCGGCGCTGGCGCTGCAATTCCTCATTCAGGTGATGGCGTCCGCGCTGCGGGCGACCGGCATCGTGCGGCCCAGCATGCTGGTGCAGGCGGTCGCGGTCATCATCAACATCGCACTGGCGCCGGTGCTAATCGCAGGCTGGGGCATCGGTCATGCGTTCGGCGTCGCCGGTGCAGGCCTGGCGAGCTCGATCGCCGTTCTGATCGGCGTGCTGATGCTGTTCGTGTATTTCCGCAAGCTGGAGCGCTATGTCGGGTTCGATCCCGCGCAATGGCGTCCACAACTGCGGCAATGGACGCGGATCCTCAATGTCGGCTTGCCCGCCGGCGGCGAGTTCGCGCTGATCTTCGCCTGGATGGGCGTGATCTACTACGTGCTGCGCGATTTCGGCCCGGCGGCCCAGGCCGGGTTCGGCATCGGCACGCGCGTGCTCGGCCTGATCCAGATGCCGGCATTGGCGGTCGCGCTCGCCGCCGGGCCGATCGCCGGTCAGAATTTCGGTGCAGGCAATGGCGCGCGGGTGCGGGAGACCTTCATCAAGGCGGTGTCGATCGGTACCGTCGTGATGATCGTCTTCACCGTTCTCGCGCATTGGAAGCCCGGGCTGTTGCTCGACGGCTTCTCGAATGATCGCGAGACCATGGCGGTCGCCGCCCAATTCCTGCACTTCGTCTCCATGAACCTCGTCGCGCAGGGGCTGGTCTTTACCTGCAACAGCATGTTCCAGGGCCTCGGCAACACCAGGCCGGTGCTGCTGAGTTCGATCGTGCGGCTCGTCACCTATGCGGTGCCGGTGATCTGGCTCTCGACGCGGCCCGGCTTCCGGATCGAGCATGTGTGGTATCTGTCGATCGCGACGACGACGCTGCAGGCCGGCTTGAGCCTGTGGCTGCTGCGTCGCGAGTTCAGGAAACGTCTCGCGCCATTGGCGCGCGACATCACGCCGGAACGCGTTGGTCTCGAGCCGGTCGGCTGACCGGCTCAGCCAATTGGCGGCCGTTCATCATTTCGGCGCCAGCCCGTTCCACACCAGCGCCACGCCGGACAGGAACAGCAGCACCAGCACGACGTCGGAAAAATTGCGGTCGCTGAGCGCGTGGTAGAGGCGCGAGCCGATCCAGGCGCCGAGCAGTGTCCCCGGAAACGCGCAGGCCACCAGCCAGATCAGTTTTGTTGTCACCAGCCCGCTTGCGATCTGGACCAGCAGTGCGGCCGCCAGGATGGTGAAGTTGAAGATCTGGAACACGCCGCGGCGCTGCTGCTTGCCCCAGCCGCGCACGCTCGCCCACAGGATCGGCAGCGGGCCGGACAGGCCGGCGAGGCCGCCGAGGATGCCACCGGCGAATCCGATCGCGCCGTCGGCCCATTTGCCACCGAACGAAATCGACATCGGCTTGCGCTGCAGGAACAGCAGGGTCGGAAACACCAGCAGGAAGACGCCGATCGTCAGCTTGAAGACCTCGGGGTCGGCACGGGCGATCAGCCGGATGCCGATCGGCACGCCGGCGAGACCGCAGATCACGAACGGCCAGACCAGGCGGAAATCGATGCTCTTCCAGATCGACGGCAGCGTCGAGACCTGCGCGATCACCGAGCAGACCAGCACCAGCGGCACCGCGAGCGTCGGCGGCAGCACATAGAGCCAGATGCCGAGCGCCATCAGCGCGGTACCGAAGCCGGCAAGGCCGGAGACGAAACCGCCGGCAAGCGCGCCGAAGAACAGGACCGCGTAGCTTGCCGGGGTCATCCTCATCTCGTTCTTATGATCGTTGCCGGGACGTTTACACGACGACGGCCATGGGTACACTTCAAAATCGCGGCTCATCAACGATAATCGAAATGGAAGCATCCTCATGACGGCGCATTCGCCCAAAACGTTTCTGGTCTGTCACGGCGCCTGGTCGGCGGGCTGGGCGTGGAAGAAGATGCATCCCTTGATGCAGGCTGCGGGACACCGGCTGATCACGCCGAGCTACACCGGGCTCGGCGAGCGCGCGCATCTCGCGCATCAGGGGCTCGACCTCGACGCGCATATCCAGGACATGCTCAACGTCATCTCCTACGAAGATCTGCGCGACATCGTGCTGGTCGGCCATTCCTATGGCGGCATGGTCGCGACCGGCGTCGCCGATCGCGTTCGCGAGCGCATCGCGCAGATGATCTATATTGATGCCTTCGTGCCGCGTGACGGCCAGTCGCTGTTCGATCTCAACGAGGTGGCGATCGCCAACATGCGGGAGGCGGCGCGCAACAACGACGGCTGGCGCATCCCGCCGATGCCGACGCCGCCGGATACATCCGCCGCGGACGTCGAATGGCTGACCGCGCGCCGTGTCGAGATGCCGATCAAATGCTTCGAGCAGAAACTGAAATTGAAGCACGGCGAGACCATCCTGCCTCGCAGCTACATCTACGCCACCCGCATCACGCCGGCGGATACGTTCGGGCAGTTCGCAAAACGCACGAAGGACGAAGCCGGCTGGCGCTATCTCGAAATCGACGCCAGCCACTCGCCGAACGTCACCGCGCCGCAGGCGCTGATGACGTTGTTGCAGGAGATCGTGGCTTAACGCGCCGTCGTTCGCCCGGCGTCATGCACCGCGTGCGTCGCGCACGGCCTGCGCGACTTTCGTCGCCTGCGATATTCGTCCGATCTTCGCGCCGGCGATGATCTTTCTTCGCCGTTCGCTTGGCTTCGATGCCATGCCGTCGCTGGCGGTCGGCCCCGCCGCGGGACGCGTCGCGAAGTCCGCGGCCCGGTGCAGCGCGAGGGCCTTTCGGGCGGCTTCGACATGCGCGGTCCGGGCCGCCAGATTGTGCTGACGCTTCAACTCCGTGTTCACCCGCTTCAGCGCCGCGGCGAACACCTGCTTGCGTTCCGAGGCGTGCGCGGCGGTCCCCGGAAAGCTTGCCCCGCGAGGCTCGGCCTTTCCGCGGCTCTCGCGCTGCTTGTGCCGGCTGACCGTGCGTTCCTTCGCGCGCATCTGGCGCAGGCGGGGGCGCATCGCCTCGAGCTCGGCCACCTCGACATCGTAGATCGCCGGGTGATGCGTCAGGCGGATCGTCTCATATTCTTCGTGGCTGAGAATGCTGCGTTCGAACTTGCAGGCCACCGACATGACCATTCCTCCTCTTTCAATCTCTGGCAGAGGGTTCAGCTCCTGATGATCATAGCGCGAATGCCGCCGAATGGCCAATCGGTCAGCTACGGCCCTGATGATCCGGATTCGTACTCGTGCACGGAAATCCAGGTTTCGCGGACGAGATTCACGAGCCCTGCGGTGAAAAATCCGAGGGCGACAATGAACAACACGGCGACGCCGTATTCGTGCCGCAGCTGGAAATATGCGCTGATGAACGCCACGATCACGAGCAGGCAGGTCAGGATGGCGCTTGTCGTGGAGTACAGGATAGAACGATTCAGCAATTCGGCACGGCGCCTCAATTGCGGCATGTCCCTCTTGAACCTTGCCTTGGCGTGATCGCCGTCCGGGACCGCTTCACCCGCTTGTATCCGGTCAGTCACCCGGTTCATGCGGGAGATCAGCAGGGACACGAACCCGGCAACTGCTCCGAGGAGGAACGACGGCGCGGTAACCTGAACGATCACCTGCGATATCTGTTCGACGGACGGAGTGTCGGGAACCTGCATCACACCTGCCTCTGTCCACGGACGCCGGGATAACGCAAAAATTCCCTAGCTGCTTGTCACCTTGCGAACGGGTGGAGGCTTCCAGGTCCCGTTGATGATCGACGGCGACTTCTCGTTCGGCCAGTACATGCGCAGCATCAGGACAAACTTGCCCGCCGGCGCGGGCAGCCAGTTGCTCTCCCTGTCGGGGCCTGGACTGTCCTTCTGGATGTAGAGATCGACCGAACCATCCGAATTGGATTTGAGGTTCTGGCGGGCGCTGATCGACTGGCGGTTAATCGGATTGGCGACGAAGAAGAAATTTTCGTCATACATCGTGATCGACCAGAATCCTGCGACCGGAGGAAGCTGCCCCTTCGGAAAGTGCAGGACGTATTTGTTGCTGCCGAGGTAGTCCTTGCCGTCGGCATCCTTCTGCGACGTCGGATAGCACGCATCCTGAATGCGATTGGCGCCAAGGCCGATTGCCGTGACAAGGGCGCGGTTGAAATAGTTGGTGCCGTAGATGCCAGCCTCGCTATCGAACGCCCAGCCGTTTACGTTCCGGATCGCCTTGTTGACCTTGAACTGCAGCATGATGCGGTCGAATGCCACTTGCGGGACCCGCTTGGCAAACGCGGCATCGAACTTGCTCGCATCGAACTCCTTGCCGGGGACGAGGCCGATCTTCGCGAACTTGGCAACTTCAGCCGCGTCGGCGGGCGCTGGCGGATTACGCTTCATCAGTTGCGCGAGAAGGGTGAAATACGCTGCTGCGTCCATCCGGTTGACCTGATCGCGAACCGGCGTCTTCATGTCGATTGACGCATCGACCTTGCCTGACGGAGGCGCATACGACTTGCCGTAGGCGCTGAGTGGCACGAGCTTGTACTCGTCCTGAGCGGCGTGCACCGCCGCGTAGTCTTCCGGCGTGCCGGTGCAGTAGATGCGGCCCAGGATCCAGACGAGGCTCGTGGGAGACTTGTACTCCTTGACTCCTGCGGGAAGCGTTCCCTTCCAGCCCGGTCCGGTGATCGCGTAGGTCTGGGCCTTGGTGCCGGTCGTGCGCTTGCCCGGGACCTGGAAGACATTGGTCCAGCCATCCAGCATCGGAAACAGGAAGTAGCGGTCTTTCATGTCCGGCATGCTCAGGACCCAGGGCTCGTCTCCCACGTCGATCCAGGCCGTGGTGTAGAGGGTGTCGGCATTGGGCGCCGTCACATCCTTGAAGCTGGCATCCGGGTACTTGCGGAGCTTGACGAATTGCCCCATCGGCCCACGGGTGCCTTCCACCTGGGCGACGTTTGTCATGACCCTGCGGGTCATCTCCATCGTCACCAGCGGATATCCATAGATATAGGCATCCTGGGCGAGCCAGAATTCTTCGCCGCCCTCCAGAGCCCGGACAACCGGGCCATCAAAATCGGCGCGTGCGGCGAGTGAAATTGCGAGCGGCGAAACCCCAGCGCACAGCGCTGCAAGTGCCTGACGACGCGTGATCGACATGGTGAGCCCTCCTGGTTTGATCCGGAGGGTCAGCGAAGCGAGTTCCAGGTACCTTGATTTGCGTCAATGTTGGTCGCGCGCACGTTGTCGCACCCGGAGCCCGACGCCGTGCTGCACGTGCGATTACGATTGCACTGCACCCACTCGGCGAGAGCCCTTGCTCAGGCAACCGCTTCTACGATTCTGCCTCGTCGTCCTTGAGTTGAATTCCCTCGGCGTTGAGAGCCCTGAAGAGAGCCGTGATGTCCTCGGACTCCATGTTGTTGGGGCACAAGCCGTTGAGTTGCTCGAAGGTGATCGTGCCGCTGTTCTTGGCGAGATCTCGTGCCTTCGCCATGATCTTCTGAAGGTCCATCTGCGATCCTCCGCGAGGAGCATTCTAGCAAACGGGACGCGGTCGTGGTGACGGATATGGCGAGGGGCCCGGCGTGTTGCGCCGAGCCCCTCATACTCCAAAATATCAGCCGGCCTGTAAGCCGGGTTCTGTAGGGCACCAATCTTGCGAATGGTACGCGACGGCCATTCCTCTGGGACAAGGCTTGCACCTTGCCTCGGGCAACCTACCCGGACAGCGGGCCTGACATCGCCCTGCGGTGTTATCGCGCGTGCGCGAACTAACCGCGTTGCCGTCCCTATTCGGTTTTGCTCCCGGTGTGGTTTGCCATGCCGTCTCCGTTGCCGGAAACGCGGTGCGCTCTTACCGCACCTTTTCACCCTTACTTCCTCCGGAGAGGGAGCGGTTTGTTCTCTGTGGCACTTTCCCTGGGGTCACCCCCGCCGGATGTTATCCGGCACCGCATGTCGATGGAGCCCGGACTTTCCTCCCCCGCGGCCTTTCGGCACTTGCGGGAGCGGCCGTCCGGCCGACTGACAGCCATGGCATGGGCGTTTAGGCCGGTCCCGTCAAGCGGATAACACCCGCCAAGGCGGCCAAAATAAATTATCCTGAAGATGTCGTTTGGCCTGTCGCCCGTTCGACTGGGTGTCGGCGATCCAGCCGATCAAGAGGAGAGATGAGATGCAATATTTGCTGCTGATCTACCGGAGCGACGCGGAATATGGCCGCATGAGCGCCGACGACCGCAAGGCCGTGACGACCGAATATGGGGCGTACACCCAGTCGATCATCCAGAGCGGCCACTTCAAGGCCGGCGACGGGCTGCAGCCGGTGTCGACCGCGACCACCGTGCGGGTCCGCGACGGCAAGACAATGACGACGGACGGGCCGTTCGCGGAAACCCGCGAGCAACTCGGCGGCTACTATCTGGTCGAGGCCAAGGATCTCGATACCGCGCTCGGTCTGGCGGCACGGATTCCCGGCGCCAAGACCGGCTCGATCGAAGTCCGGCCTGTTATGATCTACGATAACCCGCGCTAGCACCGTCATCTCCGATGAACACAGCGGTCGCGTCGCCGGGCGCGGCCGCTGAGCAACGATCGATGGTCATGACCCCGAGCCAAATCGAAAAGGTGTTTCGCGACGAGGCGGGCCGGGCGCTCGCGACGCTGATCCGCCTCGTCGGCGATTTCGATCTGGCCGAGGATGCGCTGCAGGATGCCTTCGCGGTGGCGCTGCAGCGCTGGCCGATCGGCGAATTCCCGACCAATCCGCGGGCCTGGCTGGTCAATGTCGGGCGCAACAAGGCGATCGACCGGGTCCGTCGCGCCGTCAGCTTTCGCGGCAAGCAGCAGGAACTGACGCATCAGCTGCTGCTCGATGCGGAGACCTCGCCCGAGCCGGTGGACGCGACGCTCGACGACGACATGCTGAGGCTGATCTTCACCTGCTGTCATCCGTCCTTTGCGCCCGAGGTGCAGGTCGCGCTGACCTTGCGCACGGTGTGCGGCCTGACCACCGTCGAGGTCGCGCGCGCATTCCTGGTCAGCGAGGACGCCATGGCGCAGCGCCTGTTGCGCGCCAAGCAGAAGATCAAGCTCGCCGGCATTCCCTATCAGGTGCCCGAGCGCGAGGCGCTGGAGCCGCGGCTGTCAGGCGTGCTCGCGGTGATCTACCTCGTCTTCACCGAAGGCTATGCCGCGACCGCGGGCGACGATCTGATGCGGCCCGATCTCGCGCGCGAGGCGATCCGGCTGGCGCGGCTGCTCGATGCGCTGATGCCGGCGCGCGGCGAGATCAAGGGCCTGCTGGCGCTGATGCTGCTGCATGATGCACGCCGCGCCGGCCGCCAGACCGCAGACGGCGACATCGTGCTGCTGGAGGAGCAGGACCGTTCGCTGTGGGATGTCAGGCAGATCGCCGAAGGCGTGCAGCTGGTCGAGGAGGCGTTGCGGATGCCGGGCCGGCCGCAATCCTATGCGGTGCAGGCCGCGATCGCCGCGCTGCATGCGCGGGCGCCGAGCTTTGCGGAGACCGACTGGCCGCAGATCGCCGGTCTCTACGAGGTGCTGCTGCGCATCAGCCCATCGCCGGTGATCGAGCTCAACCACGCCGCCGCGGTGTCGATGGTCGACGGCCCGGCGCGTGCGCTCGATCTGATCGACGCACTGGTCGCGCGCGGCACATTGAAGGGATACGACCAGCTGCCCGCGGTGCGCGCCGATCTGCTGCGCCGCCTCGGCCGCAAAGACGAAGCGCGGCAGGCGTATCTCGCTGCCACCGCCGCGACCCAGCTCGAGCCGTTGCGGCGGCTCTATGCGCGAAGGGTCGCGGAGCTGGGGTGAGATCACCTCATCTCGTGCGAGGTCGGTGAGGGCACGCAGCTTGGATCAGAGATCGTCAGCGTGCCCCGCAGCATTGCTCGTGCTCAGTACCCGGTCTTTGCCTTGGCGCCGCCGGTCGCTTGCCCGGTCGTCGTTCCGCTCGACATGCCGGTCGTGGTGCCGGGCGCCATCTTCTTCTGCGCATGCTGGACCTTGTGGGTCTTGTGCATGGTCGACGTGGTCTTGCCCTGGGTCGACATAGCGGCTGCCGGCGCGACGATGAGGCCGATGGCGGCAGCTCCCGCGATGAGTGCTTTGAACATGGACGAATCTCCACTCAGACCGCCCCAATGAAAAAGACGGCAGGTGGTGAAAGGTTCCAGTTTGCGCGTGCGCATTCAGGAAAAAGCGGCGCTACTTCGATGCGACCGCGGGAGCCTTCGCCGCATCCGGCGGCAGGCTCTCGAGCAGCGCGTACAGCGTCGCCATGGTGGAGCGGTCGGCGATCCCATCGACACGCTCGGGACGGAAGTGGCGCTGGAACGCGGTGACGACCTCCATGGTTGGGCCGTCGAATTTGCCGTTGGTCGGGATGTTGTAGCCGTAGCGGCGGAACGCGGCCTGCATATTGGAGACGGCATCGCTGATCGCGCCGAGCTGCAGCGCATCGCCGCGCACGATCGGTGCCGGCTGCACCCAGTGCCCGACGCCGGAATTGGCCAGCGAGTGCCAGGGGAATTTCTCGCCGGGATCCTTCTTGCGGCCCGGCGCGACGTCGGAATGGCCGAGCACGCGATGCGCGACCACCTTGCGGCGAAGCATGATGCCGCGGCACAGCGCGATCACGGCCGCGATCTGGCGCAGCGGAAAATCCGGATAGCCCCAATCGTGACCGCGATTGACGATCTCGACGCCGATCGAGCAGGAGTTGATGTCGTCTTCGTCGGCCCAGGCCGAGACGCCGGCGTGCCAGGCGCGCTTGCTCTCCGGCACGCATTGCACGATGCGGCCGTCCTCGAGCACGATGTAATGCGCCGAGACCTCGGTGCCGGCGGTGCAGAGCTGGGCGATCGCACCCTCGACGTCGGGCATGCCGGTGTAGTGCAGCACGATCATATCGGGTTGCCGGCCGTTGGCGCGATCGCCGAAATTCACCGACGGGATCACGTCGGAGGCGACAGAGGAATCCGGCGTGAACGTCTTCACGTCGGCCACGCCCTTCGGAACGGGAAGGACGCGCTGACGCTTCGAATCAGCGTTGCCGGATGAAGACGAACCAGAAGCCATACGAATCACTCAAACCCGAACCAGGAGAACGCATTTTGACATATGGATAAACAAATAGGCGTTTACTATTCCTTTACCGTGCGGGCGGCGCAATCGACCCCGCCGGTTCCACGGGCCGCAATGATGCCCGGAGTGAAGGCCGAGGGTATCACTCGAATGCGGACTAAAGTCGCGCGATTCCGCTAACCCTTCATCAACGTTTTCTTAACGTTAAGTGCCGTTACTGAGAGGTGAAGTGCCGAACCGGTTTCGGGGGACGGCCCACGGACGCTGAGCCCCGCTGTTGCGCGAAATCCCATGGAAACCCTCCCAATTCCGGTCGGATATCAGGATTTGCGGCCGAGGACGGGAGTTGGCGCTGGTATCGCGCAGCGGCTTCTTCATCGGAACGGTCGGGCAAGGCGCGAGGATTCGAGACGCAATGAGTCGGCGCGCAGCCAGCTTGCATGCCAGTTACGTGGCCCTGCCCGGGGACCGCGCATGAGCGAGCGTGCGCCGCGTCACATTTCGGTGCTGGGCCGCGAGGCGGTCGCCTATCTCGCGCCGCGCGCCGGCGGCGTCTATGTCGACGCGACGTTCGGCGCCGGCGGCTACAGCCGCATGATCCTCGACGTTGCCGACACGCGCGTCATCGGCATCGACCGCGACCGCACCGCGATTGCGGGCGGCTTCGACCTGGTCGACGGCGCAGGCGGCCGGCTGACGCTGGTCGAGAGCCGTTTCTCCGATCTCGCCGAGGTCTGCGCATCACAGGGCGTGGATCAGGTCGACGGCGTCGTGATGGATGTCGGCGTCTCCTCGATGCAGCTCGACCAGGCCGAGCGCGGCTTTTCGTTTCGCCTCGGCGGCCCGCTCGACATGCGGATGGCCCAGAGCGGGATGACTGCGGCCGATGTGGTCGCCACCGCCTCCGAGAAGCAGCTCGCCGACATCATCTATATCTTCGGCGAGGAGCGCCATTCGCGCGGCGTTGCGCGCGCCATCGTCGCCGCGCGCAAGGACGCACCAATCGAGACAACCGACGCGCTCGCCAACATCGTCGCGAAGGTCGTGCGCGCCAAGCCGAACGAGATTCATCCGGCGACGCGGACCTTTCAGGCGCTGCGCATCTTCGTCAATGAAGAGCTCGATGAGCTGCATCAGGCGCTGGCTGCGGCCGAGCGCGTGTTGAAGCCGGGCGGACGGCTTGCAGTGGTCTCGTTCCATTCGCTGGAAGACCGCATCGTCAAGAATTTCCTGAGCGAGCGGGGCAAGGTCTCCAGTGGCTCGCGGCATCTGCCCGAAGTGGCGCAGGCTGCGCCGAGCTTTCAGATCCTGACCAAGCGCCCGGTTGTGCCGTCCGATGCGGAGATCGCGGCGAATCCGCGCGCGCGTTCCGCAAAACTGCGTGCGGCCGAGCGTACCTCGGCGGCGGTGCACGCGGACGACGATCTGCCGTCCTGGCCGCGTCTTGCCGACCTGAAGCGGGGAGGCTGACGATGCGCCTTCTCCACCTCCTCGTCATCGGCATGCTGATCTTCGCGGCGTCCTATGTCTACCGCATCAAGATGGAATCGACCGCGCGCGTCGAACGCGTGCTGCAGCTCAACGCGGAGATCCGCGAGCAGCGCAACGCGATCGCCACCTTGCGCGCCGAATGGGCCAAGCTCGATGCGCCGCTCAGGCTGCAGGGGCTTGCCGAGCGGCATCTGCCGCTGAAGCCGATCAACGCCAACCAGTACGATTCCCTGAAGAACCTGCCGGAGCGGCCGCCGAGCTTCACGCGGCCCGGTTCGCGCGATCCGATCGGCGCGATGATCGACACCATCGAGGCGGCCGCTGCGCCCGACAGCACGACCGGATCGATCGACAAGCCGGTGACTGACCAGCCGACCGCCGACCAGCCCGCGCCCGCCGAGGACACTGAGCAGGGCGGGGGAAACCAGCAATGACGGGACCAGCCATGACCGATCCGGCACCCGCCAGCAATCCCGCCGCGAAATCCGCTGAGCCCTGGAGCCAGCGGCTGATCCGCACGCTGCTGTACGGCAAGAATGTCGACCGTGCCGCCAAGGCACGCGCGCGCGTCGGCCTTGCCATCGTCGCCTTTGCGGCTGTCTATTGCGTGCTGGCCGGGCGGCTCGTGCTGTTCGCCGTCGGCGCCGACAGCCATAGCGCGCGGCGCGCCGCCTCGCAGGACGCGATCGCGACCGCGCGGCCCGACATCACCGACCGCAACGGCGCCATTCTCGCAACCGACGTCAAGGCGCCGAGCCTGTTCGCTGAGCCGCGTCGCCTGATCGACAAGGATGAGGCGATCGAGCTTTTGACAGGGGCGCTGCCTGATCTCGACACCGGCGAAGTGCGCGACCGTCTGTCGTCGCGCAAGGGCTTCGTCTGGCTGAAGCGCGAGATCACGCCGAAGCAGCAGCTCGACATCCATCGCCTCGGCCTTCCCGGCGTCGGCTTCCTGCGCGAGAACAAGCGCGTCTATCCGACCGGCAACGAGGTCGCCCATCTGATCGGCCTGGTCAACATCGACAACCAGGGCATCGCCGGCATGGAGAAGTGGCTGGACAACAACGGTCTGGCCGATCTGCATCGCGCGGGCTTTGCCACCGACCGGCTGCAGAAGCCGGTTGAGCTGTCGGTCGATTTGCGGGTCGAGCACGCGCTGCGCGACGAATTGATCAAGGCGAAGGAGAAGTTCAAGGCCAAGGCTGCCTCCGGTCTGGTGTCGAACGTGCGCACCGGTGAGATCGTGGCGATGGTGTCGCTGCCGGATTTCGATCCGAACAATCCGAAGGAAGCGCACGATCCCGACCGCATCAACCGCCTGACCACGGGCGTCTACGAGATGGGCTCGACCTTCAAGGCGTTCACGCTGGCGATGGCGCTGGATAGTGGCCGGTTCGACCTCAATTCGATGTGGGATGCGCGCGGGCCGCTGCACTATGGCAAGTTCGCGATCCATGACGATCACAATCTGGGCCGCATGATCAACATGAAGGAGGTGTTCTATTATTCCTCCAACATCGGCGCCGGCCGCATTGCGCTGGCGATGGGCGTCGACGCGCACAAGGCCTTCCTGCGCAAGATGGGGCAGCTCGATCGGCTGCGCACCGAACTGCCGGAGAGCGCCTCGCCGATCGTGCCGAAGAAGTGGGGCGAACTGAACACCGTCACGATCTCGTTCGGTCACGGCATCGCGGTGGCGCCGCTGCAGGCGGTGATGGGCATCGATGCGCTGGTCAATGGCGGCTATCTGATCCCGCCGACGTTCCTGAAACGGACCGAGCAGGAGGCGATGGCGATGGCCAAGCGCGTCATCAAGCCCGAGACCTCGGACAAGATGCGCTATTTGATGCGGCTCAACGCCGAGGTCGGCACCGCCAAGAAGGCCGACGTCAAGGGCTACTATATCGGCGGCAAGACCGGCACCGCGGAGAAGGTGATCAACGGTCGCTACGCCAAGAAGCGCGTGCTCAACGCCTTCACCGCGATCCTGCCCGCCGACAATCCGAAATACCAGCTGCTGATCATGCTCGACGAGCCGCAGCCCCTGAAGGAGACCTACGGTTTCATCACCTCGGGCTGGAATGCGGTGCCGACCGGCGGCAACGTGATCGCCCGAATTGCGCCGCTTTTGGGCGTCGAACCGCGATTCGACCTGCCGCCGTCCGACCGCCTTATTCTTGCGGCATCCAGAGCAACCCAGTAAGGCGTATAGTCACAGCATGATCCGGACCGGAACGGCCGCGTTAGCGCAAAGTGCGAAGCGGTTTTCCGGATAGATCATGCTCAAGCGAAGGCGCCAGAACGGTGCCGGCCAGACTGGAAGATCATGAGACTTCGCGACCTCTTCAGCGCCGATGCCACGATCGATCCAAAGGGCGATCCAAGTGCCGATGCTGTTGTCGTCGGCGGGCTTGCGGTCGACAGCCGTGCGGTGAAGCCGGGCGACCTGTTCTTCGCGCTGGCCGGCAGCAAGACCGACGGCGCGCGCTTCGTCGATGCGGCGATTGTCGCGGGCGCAGTCGCGGTCGCCGGCGATCATCCGCCACAGATGGCGCTGCGCGTGCCGTTTGTGACGACGCCCAATCCGCGCCGTGCACTGGCGCTCGCCGCCGCCACATTCTATCCGCGCCAGCCCGCGACGATTGCGGCGGTGACCGGAACCAGCGGCAAGACCTCGGTCGCGGCGTTCACCCGCCAGATCTGGCAGCGGCTTGGCTATTCCTCCGCGAGCATCGGCACCATCGGCCTCGTCTCCGACAAGCGCACCGTCTACGGCTCGCTGACCACGCCGGATCCGATCGCGTTGCATCGCCAGCTCGATGAGATCACCGGCGACGGCGTCACGCATCTCGCCTTCGAGGCCTCCTCGCACGGCCTCGACCAGTATCGCCTCGACGGCGTGCGGATCGCCGCCGGCGGCTTCACCAATCTGTCGCGCGACCACATGGATTATCATCCCGATGTCGCGCACTACCTGAACGCTAAGCTCCGGCTGTTCCGCGATCTCGTCGCTCCCGGCGGCGCCGCCGTGATCTCGGCCGACCATGATTGCTCGCTAGAGGTGATCGATGCGGCGCGCGCGCGCGGCCTGCGCATCATCGCAGTCGGCCGCAATGCGGATGCAGGCGAAGGCATCAAGCTCACCGACGCCGCGATCGAGGGTTTTGCGCAGAAGCTCGTGATCGAGCATCGCGGCCGCAAGCACGCGATCCGGCTGCCGCTGGTCGGCGAATTCCAGATCGAGAACGCGCTGGTCGCGGCGGGCCTTGCGATCGGCACCGGCAGCGCGGCGGAAGACGTGTTCGGCTGCCTCGAACATCTTGAAGGCGCAAAAGGCCGACTGGAATTCGTCGGCGAGCACAATGGCGCGCCGATCTTTGTCGATTATGCCCACAAGCCCGATGCGCTGGCCAAGGCGCTGCAGGCGCTGCGGCCCTATGCCAAGCGCAGGCTGGTCGTGATCTTCGGCGCCGGCGGTGACCGCGACGCGGGCAAGCGCCCGATCATGGGCGCGATCGCGACCGAGAACGCCGATCACATCATCGTCACCGACGACAATCCGCGCAGCGAGAAGCCCGAGGCGATCCGCGCCGCGATCATGGCGACCGCAAAGGGCGCGCAAGAGATCGGCGACCGCGCTGCTGCGATCCGCACCGGCATTGCCGGCCTCGAGCCGGGCGATGCGCTGGTCGTCGCCGGCAAGGGCCATGAGGTCGGGCAGATCGTCGGCGGCACGACGCTGCCGTTCAGCGATCATGAGGCGGTGGCGAAAGCATTGGCCGAGGAGGGCGCATGAGCACGCTGTTGTGGACCTCGGATGCGATGGCGAAGGCGATGCGCGCCGCCACGCAAGGCACGCTTCCGAACGGCGTCAATGGCCTTTCGATCGACAGCCGCACCATCGCGCCGGGCGATGCGTATTTCGCGATCAAGGGCGATGTCCATGACGGCCATGCCTTCGTCGAGGCAGCGCTGAAGGCCGGTGCCGGGCTCGCCGTGGTCGAGACCGCGCAACGCGCAAAATTTCCGGCCGATGCGCCGCTGCTGGTGGTCGACGAGGTGCTCGCGGGCCTGGTCGAGCTTGCTCACGCGTCGCGTGCGCGGCTCAACGCGCAGATCATCGCGGTGACCGGTTCGGTCGGCAAGACCTCGACCAAGGAGGCGCTGCGGCGGGTACTGTCGGCGCAGGGCGAGACCCATGCATCGGTGGCGTCGTTCAACAATCATTGGGGCGTGCCGCTGTCGCTGGCGCGCTGCCCGGCGAGCACGCGCTTTGCGGTGTTCGAGATCGGCATGAACCATGCCGGCGAGATCACGCCGTTGGTGCAGATGGTGCGGCCGCATGTCGCAATCATCACCACGGTCGAGCCCGTGCATTTGGAGTTCTTCGCCGGCATCGAGGCGATCGCCGACGCCAAGGCAGAGATCTTTTCCGGCGTCGAGCCTGGCGGCGCCGTCGTGCTTAACCGCGACAACGGGCAGTTCGCGCGGTTGCAGAAGCAGGCCAAGAAGGCTGGTATCTCCCGCATCGTCTCGTTCGGCGCTGACAAGCGCGCCGAAGCCCGGCTGATCGATCTCTCGCTGCATGCGGCCTGCTCGGCGGTGCATGCCGATATCCTGGACCACGACATCACCTACAAGATCGGCATGCCCGGTCGCCACATGGCGATGAATTCGCTCGCGGTGCTGGCCGGGGCCTCGCTGCTCGGCGCCGACATCGCGCGCGCGGCGCTGTCGCTGTCGCAGCTCGAGGCGCCGACCGGCCGCGGCCTCCGCCGTACGCTCGAGGTAGGCCATGGCGAGGCGACGCTGATCGACGAGAGCTACAACGCCAACCCGGCCTCGATGGGCGCAGCCCTCAACGTGCTCGGCCAGGCCAAGGTCGGGCCGCACGGCCGCCGCATCGCCGTGCTCGGCGACATGCTCGAACTCGGGCCGACCGGGCCCGAATTGCACCGCGGCCTCAACGAGGCCGTGACCGCCAACCGCATCGACCTCGTATATTGTTGTGGTCCGCTGATGCGGAATCTGTGGGATGCCCTTTCCACAGGCAAGCGGGGAGGCTATGCCGAGAGCTCGGCGGCGCTCGAAGCGCAGGCGGTCGCCGCGGTCCGTGCCGGTGACGTGATCATGGTGAAGGGCTCGCTGGGATCGAAGATGAAGCTCATTGTCAGCGCGCTGGAAAAACGCTTCCCCGACAAGGCCGCACACGAAGAAGCGGTATAGGACCCTTTGAATGTTCTACTGGTTGATCGAACTGTCCAACACCGTTCCGGGGTTTGGGCCATTCCGCAGCGCACTGAACGTGTTCCGCTACATCACCTTCCGTACCGGCGGCGCGATGGTGACCGGTGCACTGTTCGTGTTTCTGTTCGGGCCGTGGATCATCGATCATCTGCGGTTGCGGCAGGGCAAGGGCCAGCCGATCCGCACCGACGGGCCGCAATCGCATCTGATCTCCAAGAAGGGCACGCCCACCATGGGCGGGCTGATGATCCTGTCCGGGCTGGTAGTGTCGACGCTGCTCTGGGCCAACCCGCTCAATCCCTATGTCTGGATCGTGCTCGCGGTGACGCTCGGCTTCGGCTTCGTCGGCTTCTATGACGATTATTTGAAGGTCACAAAGCAGTCACACTCAGGCTTCGCCGGCAAGCTCCGGCTCCTGATCGAGGCCGTGATCGGGATTGCCGCCACCTATGCGCTGGTCCGGCTCGGGCGAGACGTATCCTCGACCTCGCTGGTGATTCCGTTCTTCAAGGACCTCGTGATCAATTTCGGCTGGTTCTTCGTGATCTTCGGCGCCTTCGTGATGGTCGGTGCCGGCAATGCGGTCAACCTCACCGACGGCCTCGATGGCCTTGCCATCGTGCCGGTCATGATCGCCGCCGCGAGCTTCGGCATGATCTCGTACCTCACCGGCAACGCGGTGTTCTCGGATTACCTGCAAATCAATTACGTCGCCGGCACCGGCGAACTGGCGGTGCTGTGCGGCGCGGTGCTTGGCGCCGGCCTCGGCTTCCTCTGGTTCAACGCGCCGCCGGCTTCGATCTTCATGGGCGACACCGGCTCGCTCGCGCTTGGCGGCATGCTCGGCGCAACCGCGGTTGCGGTGAAGCACGAGATCGTGCTCGCCGTGATCGGCGGCCTGTTCGTGCTGGAAGCGGTCTCGGTCATCGTCCAGGTCACCTCGTTCAAGCTGACGGGCAAGCGCGTGTTCCGGATGGCGCCGCTGCACCATCATTTCGAGCAGAAGGGCTGGACCGAGCCGCAGATCGTGATCCGGTTCTGGATCATCTCGGTGATGCTGGCGCTCGCCGGCCTCTCCACCCTCAAGCTGCGCTGAGCGCCACACCATGATCCCGGTCACCTCCTTCTCGGGCAAGACGGTCGCAGTGTTCGGGCTCGGCGGCTCCGGCCTTGCGAGCTGCCAGGCGCTGAAGGCCGGCGGCGCGGAGGTGATCGCGGCCGACGACAACGCCGATAATGTCGCCAAGGCGGCGCAGGCCGGGTTCACCACCGCGGATCTGCGCACCGTGTCATGGGCGAATTTCGCCGCGTTGATCCTGACTCCCGGTGCACCGCTCACTCATCCGGCGCCGCACTGGAGCGTGCTGAAGGCGCGCGATGCCGGCATTGAGGTCATCGGCGACGTCGAACTGTTCTGCCGCGAGCGGCGCCGTCATGCGCCGAATGCGCCGTTCGTCGCCATCACCGGCACCAACGGCAAGTCGACCACGACGGCGCTGATCGCGCATCTGATGAAGGTTGCCGGCTACGACACCCAGATGGGCGGCAATATCGGCACCGCGATCCTGTCGCTGGAGCCGCCGCGGATGGGCCGCGTTCATGTGATCGAGATGTCATCCTACCAGATCGACCTCGCGCCGTCGCTCGATCCCTCGGTCGGCATCCTGATCAACATCAGCGAGGATCATATCGATCGGCACGGCACGCTGGAGCATTACGCGGCGGTCAAGGAGCGGCTGGTCGCCGGGGTGCAACAAGGCGGCACCGCGATCGTCGGTGTTGATGACGGATGGTGCCGAAACATCGCCGACCGGCTCGATCGCGCCGGCAAGCGCGTGGTGCGCATCTCGGTGAAGAACCCGCTGCCCGACGGTCTCTATGTCGAGCACGAGACCATCGTGCGCGCACAGGGCGCAGCGCGTACCGAGATCGCGCGTCTCGGCGGCATCGGCTCGTTGCGCGGCCTGCACAATGCGCAGAACGCGGCCTGCGCCTCGGCCTGCGCGCTGGCGATGGGCATCGCCACCGATGTGCTGCAGAACGGGCTGCGCAGCTTCCCGGGTCTGGCGCATCGCATGGAGCAGGTCGGCCGCCGCGGCCATGTGCTGTTCGTCAACGACTCCAAGGGCACGAATGCGGATGCTGCTGCGCATGCGCTGTCGTCATTCGCCGACATCTATTGGATCGCCGGCGGCAAGCCGAAGGCCGGTGGCATCACCAGCCTGACCGAATATTTCCCGCGCATCCGCAAGGCCTATCTGATCGGCGAGGCGGCAGCCGAATTCGCCGGCACGCTCAGTGACCGCGTCCCGCACGACATGTCCGGCACGCTCGACGTCGCCATCGCCAGCGCCGCGCGCGATGCTGAGGCGTCGGGGCTGAGCGAAGCCGTCGTGCTGTTGTCGCCGGCCTGCGCCTCTTTCGACCAGTACCGCAATTTCGAAATCCGCGGCACCGCGTTCCGCGACATTGTCCAGGCGTTGCCCGGTGTGAAGCCGGTGGTGTGACGACACGCGGCAGACCGTAGTAGGGTGGGTAGAGCGCAGCGAAACCGATCATGACGCGGTGGCCCAAGAGATGGGTTTCGCTGCGCTCTACCCTTCTATGAAGCTGGTCTTTCATTAACCGCGTTGCTGCCGGCGCTTGAACGCGGATGCGATGCCGCCCGACCTATCCTGTATGTTGGATGGCGCCTGCGACCACCCGCGCAACGAGGTCTGCCTTGGGCGATGCATCAGAGGTCACGACTGTTCTGATCCCCGGCGCGCTTCAGCTGAGCAACCCGGTACCGCCGCCGATCACCGTGTCGTTACCGATTGTGGCTTGGCCGAGCGGGGGCAAGAATGTCGCGTACGGTCTGCTAGCGCTTTTCGCCGGCTTGACGTTCCTGCCGGTCGGTCTGTTCAGCGGCTTTGCGCTGCTTTTTGCGCCGTGGAGGACGGTGTTTGAGCCATCGCTGTGGATGGGGATTTTCAGCGTCGCCGCGCTGGCCTTGGTCGCGGGCTGGGGCGTTTGGTTCGGTGGCAGCTGTTTTGGTGCGGCCTTCACTTGCTTCCGGGACGCGATCCGGGGCGATCCCGCTCTCGAGATCGGAGCCGATGGATTGCGTGACCGCCGCTCCGGATTGTCGATACCCTGGTCCTCGGTGCGATCAGTCAGGTTCCTCAATTCTACGCTGAGTCTTGACCTCGAGCTGCGGGAGGCTGTTGCCCGTTGGCAGAATCCGTTCCGGGTCGGCGTTGTCTTCCATCGCTATCGCCAGAGTCCAAATCACGTCGTCGTCTCCGTTGCCTTTCTCGATGTATCCGCCCACGTCGCGGCCTACACGATCCTTGCGCTGGTGCAGTCAAACGGCGGTGAGGTGATCACCAAATCGCAGCACGGTCCCGAAATGTACCCCCGACTGATTGCGCAAAACGTGTTGCGATAATGCGGATGTTTGACTGACCGCTAGAGCAACAAACTCGGCGTCGTCCCTGCGAAAGCAGGGATCCATAACCACGAACGGTTGTTGGTGAGCGATGCCGGAACGTCGAGTCCCTTCAACAATATCCGCCGCGGAGTATGGGTCCCTGCTTTCGCAGGGACGACAGCTGTGGGTGGGGTCCGCAGCAGTGAGCGGGCTCCCCCCAACCACTTCCCTCAAAAGTTACCCAACCCGTTAACCCCTTGGAAACCATCCTGCGCCACGAATGGACGTTATCTCTGCCATCTGGGGACATCCATGCTCGCCCGTGACCAACGCACCCCGTTCTCGGACTGGTGGTGGACCGTCGACAAGTTGCTGCTTGTGGCGATCGCCGCGTTGATGCTGGCCGGGGTCATCCTGTCGCTGGCGGCAAGCCCGCCGGTGGCGACCCGGATCGGGCTCGATCCGTTCCACTTCTTCAACCGTCACGTCATGTTCCTGGTGCCGTCGCTGATCGTGCTGATCGGGGTGTCGTTCATGACGCCGCGGCAGATCCGGCGCACCGCGCTGATCGTGTTCGCGGTCTCGATCGCGCTGATCGTGCTGACGCTGCTGGTCGGGCCCGAGGTTAAGGGCTCGCGGCGCTGGATCACGCTGCTGGGCGTCAACATCCAGGCCTCCGAAGCCGCAAAGCCCTCTTTCGTGATCGTCGCCGCCTGGCTGTTCGCGGAATCGACCAAGCGGCCGGAGATGCCGGCGACCTCGATGGCGCTGGTGCTCCTGATGATGCTGGTCACGCTCTTGGTCATGGAGCCCGACTTCGGCCAGACCATGCTGATCCTCACCGTGTGGGGCGCGCTGTTCTTCATCGCGGGCATGCGGATGATCTGGGTGTTCGGGCTCGCCGGCGCGGCGGGCGCGGGCCTGTTCGGCGCCTATCTGCTGGTGCCGCACGTCGCCGGCCGCATCAAGCGCTTCATGAATCCGGCCTCCGGCGACACCTTCCAGGTCGACACCGCGATGGAAGCATTCTGGAACGGCGGCTGGTTCGGGCTCGGGCCGGGTGAGGGAATCGCAAAACGCAGCCTGCCGGACAGTCACACCGACTTCGTGTTTGCGGTCGCGGCGGAGGAATTCGGCATCATCCTCTGCCTGATGCTGGTCGCGCTGTTCGGCTTCATCGTGATCCGCACGCTGACCCGCGCCTATGCCACCGAGGACATGTTCTCGCGCTTTGCGGCGTCGGGGCTTGCGATCCTGTTCGGTGTGCAGGCGACCATCAACATGGCGGTCAATCTGCAATTGATCCCGGCCAAGGGCATGACGCTGCCGTTCATCTCCTATGGCGGCTCCTCCTTTGTTTCACTCGCCTATGGCGTCGGCATGATGCTGGCGCTGACGCGGCAGCGGCCGCGCACCGAGATCGAATCGATGGAAGGCGCCAGCGCCCAGCGCGCCTACGCGTAGGTGACTGTGACGGCGGTGTCGGTTATCTGAATACCATGGACAACGCGCCCCTGATTCTGCTGGCGGCCGGCGGCACCGGCGGCCACCTGTTCCCGGCCGAAGCGCTCGCCGTGGAATTGATCCGGCGTGGCCTGCGGGTCCGGCTTGCCACCGACGGCCGCGCGCTGCGCTATTCCGGCCTGTTCGGCCGCGAGAGCATCGACCTGGTGCCGAGCGCCACCGTGCGCAGCCGCAATCCCATCTCGCTGGCGCAGACCGTGCTGATGCTCGGCTACGGTACTCTGGTTGCGGCCAATCTGGTGCGCCGGCTGAAGCCCGCGGCCGTGGTCGGCTTCGGCGGCTACCCGACCTTGCCGCCGCTGGTGGCGGCGCGGATGCTCGGCGTTCCCGGCATCATCCATGATGCCAATGCGGTGCTCGGCCGCGCCAACCGTTTCCTCTCCGGCCGCGTCAACGCGATCGCGACCTCGCTGCCCGGCGTGCTCGATCGCGATCCCGCGCTGGCCGGCAAGGCGACCACCGTCGGCACGCCGATGCGCCCGGCGATCCTTGCCGCCGCAGCCGTGAAATACACGCCGCTCGAAGTGAACGGGCCGCTGCGCCTGCTCGTCGTCGGCGGCAGCCAGGGCGCGCGGGTGATGAGCGATATCGTGCCGCCTGCGATCGAGAAGCTCGCGCCCGAACTGTGGAGCCGCCTGATCATCACCCAGCAGGTGCGCGACGAGGACATGACGCGGGTGCGCGCGGTCTATGACCGGCTCGAGATCAATGCCGAGCTGGCGCCGTTCTTCGCCGACCTGCCGGCACGCCTCGCCTCGAGCCAGCTGGTGATCTCGCGTTCCGGTGCCGGCACGGTCGCCGAGCTTGCCGCGATCGGGCGGCCCTCGATCCTGGTGCCGCTACCGGGCGCGATCGACCAGGACCAGTTCGCCAATGCCGGCGTGCTGTCGCAGGCGAACGGCGCGCTGCGCGTCGCGCAGAGCGATTTCACGCCGGAACGGCTCGCCGCCGAGATCTCGGCCTTCGCCGCCGAGCCCTCGAGGCTGACCGCGATGGCAGAGGCCGCGCGCGGCGTCGGCCGGCTCGATGCCGCCGAGCGGCTCGCCGATCTGGTTGCCAAAGTGGCCGGGATTTGATGCGGCAATCCGGCAGGACGCCGGGGGAGATTTAGATCATGACGGATCTGCTGATCCACTCCGTGTCGGAATTCTCGGACCTGATCCTCGAAGCGCTGCGCCTGGCGGATGCACGCAATATCGTCGAGATCGGCGCGGAGTATGGCGGCATGTCGGCACTGCTCGCCGATCATTGCAAGGCGCGCGGCGGTCAGCTCACCAGCATCGATCCGGCGCCGAAGCGCGAATTCCTCGATTGGGTGGCTGCCAATCCGGATGTGCGCCACGTGGCAAAGCCAAGCCTCGATGCGTTCGGCGAGATTGATGCGGCCGATGCCTGGATCGTCGATGGCGACCACAACTGGTACACCGTCTATCACGAGCTCCGGCTGATCGAGGCGATCAGCCGCCGCGCCGGCCGACCGGTGCTGGTCTTCCTGCACGATGTCGGCTGGCCCTGCGGACGGCGTGATATGTACTATGCGCCCGAGCAGATTCCGGCTGCGTATCGCCATCCGCACAGTTTCAATGCAGGTGCCACGCTGGATAGGCCTGTGCTGGTCGAGGGCCGTGGATTTCGCGGCGCGGGCCTCGCCGCCTTCGCAAACGTCTCAGGTGGCGCGCGCAACGGCGTGATGACCGCGATCGATGATTTCCTTGGCGAGGAGCTGGCGCAGGGCAGGGAGTTCGGCTTCGCCGAGATCCCCGCCGTGTTCGGCCTTGGCGTGCTGTTCGATATGAACGCCGCCTGGAGCGCACAGCTTGCCGAGTTCGTGCTGCCTTATCACCAGAACAAGCTGCTGCGCGTGCTCGAGACCAATCGCCTGCGCAATTATCTTCGCGTCATCGAGATGCAGGATGAATTCGCCGCGCGTGCTGTGCGGCCGGGAGCGGCGTAGCCGCCGGGATGACGATGTCCGTGATGCCAGATCTCAAGCACTGGCCGATGGCCGATAACAGCGGCATTTCCGCGGCCGCGGGGCGGAAAAAGCCCTTGTCACGCAGGGGAAAAGCGGGGCATCCAGTAGTCGGCGCCGTCGCCAAGACGCGCATAGAGAAGCCAAATCGTCCGCTCCGCAGCGAAGCCCGCACCGGGCGGATGATGATGTCAGGAACCGGATCATGAGACTGCCGCGCGAGATCGGACCCATTCACTTCGTCGGGATCGGCGGCATCGGCATGAGCGGCATCGCCGAGGTGCTGATCAATCTCGGCTACACCGTGCAGGGCTCCGACGCGTCGGACAATTACAATCTCGACCGGCTGCGCAAGAAGGGCGCCAAGGTCTCGGTCGGCCACACCGCCGAGAATGTCGACGGCGCCGACGTCGTCGTGGTCTCGACCGCGATCAAGCGCGACAATCCCGAGCTGATGGCGGCGCGCGAGCGGCGCATTCCGGTGGTGCGTCGCGCCGAAATGCTGGCGGAATTGATGCGGCTGAAGAGCTGCGTCGCGATCGCCGGCACCCATGGCAAGACCACGACGACCACGATGGTCGCGACCTTGCTCGATGCCGGCGGGCTCGATCCGACCGTGATCAATGGCGGCATCATCAATGCCTATGGTTCCAACGCGCGGCTCGGCGCCGGCGACTGGATGGTGGTCGAAGCCGACGAGAGCGACGGCACCTTCCTGAAGCTACCGTCCGACGTCGTCATCGTCACCAATATCGATCCCGAGCATCTCGATCACTTCAAGACCTTCGAAGCGATCCAGGACGCGTTCCGCAATTTCGTCGAGAACGTTCCGTTCTACGGCTTCGCCGTGATGTGCACCGATCATCCAGTGGTGCAAACCTTGGTCGGCAAGATCGAGGACCGCCGCATCATCACCTACGGACAGAATCCGCAGGCCGATGCGCAGCTCATGGATCTGACGCCGATGGGCGGCGGCTCGAAATTCACGGTCGCGATCCGCGATCGCAAATCGGGCGCGACGCACGAGATCAAGGACATCATGCTGCCGATGCCGGGACGCCACAATGCGTCGAATGCGACGGCGGCGATCGCGGTCGCGCATCAGCTCGGCGTGTCCGCCGACGTGATCCGCCAGGCGATGGCCGGCTTCGGCGGCGTCAAGCGGCGCTTCACCAAGACCGGCGAGACCAACGGCATCACCGTGATCGACGATTACGGTCATCATCCGGTGGAGATCGCAGCCGTCTTGAAGGCGGCGCGGGAATCCACCAATGGCAAGATCGTCGCCGTGGTGCAGCCGCATCGCTACACCCGCCTGCAGTCGCTGTTCGAGGAATTCTGCACCTGCTTCAACGACGCCGATGCGGTCGTGGTCGCTGAGGTCTATCCGGCGGGCGAGGCACCAATCGCAGGTATCGACCGCGATCACTTCGCCGCCGGCCTGCGCGCCCACGGTCATCGCAACGTGGTGCCGCTGCCGAACGCCGGCGAGCTCGCCAAGATCGTTCACGGCCTCGCCAAGTCCGGCGACCTCGTGGTCTGTCTCGGCGCCGGCAACATCACGCAATGGGCCTACGCACTGCCCGGCGAATTGAAGGCGCTGGGGTGATCGTGACCTTCTCCGACATTACGTCCGACCTGAAAGCCGCGATGCCGGAGCTGCGCGGGCGGCTGCTGGCCAACCAGTCGCTGGCCGAGCTGACCTGGTTTCGCGTCGGTGGCCCGGCGCAGGTGCTGTTCACGCCGGCGGATGAAGACGATCTCGCCTACTTCTTGAAGCGTCTGCCGCGGGAGCTGCCGGTCTATGTCGTCGGCGTCGGCTCCAATCTGATCGTGCGCGATGGCGGCATGCCCGGCGTCGTGATCCGGCTCGCGCCGCGGGCGTTCGGCGAAACCAGCGCGGCCGGCGATGTCGTCACCGCGGGCGCGGCCGCGCTCGACAAGCGCGTCGCCGAGACGGCTGCTGCTGCAAATATCGGCGGCATGGAATTCTTGTTCGGCATTCCCGGCACGGTCGGCGGCGCGCTGCGCATGAATGCCGGCGCCAATGGCGGCGAGACCAAGGACGTGCTGATCGAGGCAACCGGCATCGGCCGCGACGGCACGAAGCATGTGTTCGGCAATGCCGACATGAAGTTCGTCTATCGCAATTCGGGCGTCGATCCGTCCATCGTGTTCACCTCGGCGCGCTTTCGCGGCACGATCACCGATGCCGATGCGATCCGCGCCCGCATGAATGAGGTGCGGACCCATCGCGAGACCGCGCAGCCGATCCGCGAGAAGACTGGGGGCTCGACCTTCAAGAATCCACCCGGCAACAGCGCCTGGAAGCTGATCGACGCCGCCGGTTGCCGCGGCCTCAAGGTCGGCGGCGCGCAGGTGTCGGAAATGCACTGTAATTTCCTGATCAACACCGGTAACGCCACCGGGCAAGACATCGAGACGCTCGGCGAGACGGTGCGCGAGCGGGTCAGGCAAACCAGCGGGATTGAGCTGCACTGGGAAATCAAGCGGATCGGAAAAAGCTGATGCAGGTGACCATTCTGTTCGGCGGCACCAACAAGGAGCGGCTCGTCTCGGTGGCGAGCACGCAGGCGCTGCATCGCGCGCTGCCCGATGCGGAGCTCTGGTTCTGGGATGTCGACGACACCGTGCATGCGGTGACGTCCGAGAAGCTGCTTGGTCACACACGGCCCTTCGAAGTCGATTTCAAGCCCGACGGTCGCGGCATCGCGCTCGATCAGGCACTCGACAAGGCAAGCGCCGAGCGGCGTGTGCTGGTGTTCGGCCTGCACGGCGGCCGCGCCGAGAATGGCGAATTGCAGGCGATGTGCGAGATGCGCGGCGTCGCGTTCACAGGCTCCGGGTCGGCGTCGTCGCATCTGGCGTTCGACAAGCCGTCGGCGAAGCGCTTCGCTGCGATCGCGGGCATCAATGCGCCGCAGGGTATCGCCGTCGAGGAGATCGATGAGGCATTCGCGAAATACGGCAGACTGATCGCAAAGCCTGCGAAGGACGGATCGAGCTACGGGCTGATCTTCGTCAACGCGCAGCAGGATCTCGTGGCGGTCCGCAATGCGGCGAAACATGAAGACTATCTGATCGAGCCGTTCGTTTCGGGCGTCGAGGCGACCTGCGGCGTGCTCGAGCAGTCCGACGGCACGGTGTTCCCGCTGCCGCCGATCGAGATCGTGCCCGGGGAAGGGACCTTCGACTACACCGCCAAATACCTTCTGAAGTCGACCCAGGAGATCTGTCCCGGCCGCTTCGCGCCGGACGTGACCGCCGCGATCATGGACCACGCGCTGCGGGCGCACCGTGCATTGTCCTGCGCCGGCTACTCGCGCAGCGATTTCATCGTGTCGGCCAATGGCCCGGTCTACCTCGAGACCAACACGCTGCCTGGCCTCACCGCGGCATCGCTTTACCCTAAGGCCTTGAAAGCGCAGGGGATCGCGTTTGCCGACTTCCTCAACGACCAGATCGAGCTCGCCCGCCGCCGCGCCAGAAGTTAAGGCCGGCCGGGCGGGAACCCGCTCGACTCGACCGGATGGAACCCGGGTCCTGTTGCTAAAATGCTAACAGGTTCGCGCCAAACTACTCACAGCGTTGATCAAAATACGCTCCAGGCCGAACTCATTTACCGTTTGTTTACCAGGAAGCCCGAAGGTTAACGCTGGCGGCGCATCTAGCGCTTGGCTGCCGGGGCGTGAGCTGTCGCGGATTACCGCTTCGAGGATCGCAACCAGGGAACAGGGGGCCACTCTAATCCCACCGGTCTAGCCGAGACGTGATTTGTGCCGGGACCCGCGGGGTTTGCGGGCACAACACGTGACGAGTTCGTGCAATGGATGGTGCAGGACGCCTCACCCGATCGCTGCGATCGCTGGGGCCTCAAGCTGACCTGAGAGCAGCCGCTATTGGAGCGGCAGTGCTGCTGCGCGAGTATGTCGGCGCCCATCTCGCGCGCCGCCGTCGCGCACGGCCCGCCAAGCGGCCGCAGGTGATCGATCGCGAGCCGCCGAATCGCTACATCCAGATGGTCGAACGCTATCTGCCGCGCCGCATCGGTCTGGTCGCGACGCTCGCGATCCTGTTCGGCAGCCTGGGCTTCGGCATCGTCCGCGGCGGCCATCTCGAGGAATTCACCACCGCGCTCAGCGACACCCGCAACGCGCTGGCCAATTCAGCGGGCTTCCGCATCACCACCGTCGGCATCAACGGTCGCAAGCAGTTGAGTCAGGACGAGGTGCTTGCGATCGGCGGCGTCAACGGCCGCTCCTCGCTGCTGTTTCTCGACGCCGATACCGTGCGCGCCAAGCTGAAGGCCAATCCCTGGATCGCGGACGCCACGATCCTGAAACTCTATCCGGGTCGGCTGCAGATCGACATCGTCGAGCGCACCGCCTTCGCGCTGTGGCAGCAGAATGGCCGCCTGTCGGTGATCGCCTCCGACGGCGCGGTGCTGGAGCCCTACGTCACGCGCCGCTTCCTCAATCTGCCGCTGGTGGTGGGCAAGGGCGCCGACACCCGCGCCCAGGACTTCCTGGCGCTGCTCGACCGTTACCCGCAGGTGCGCGCGGTGACCAAGGCCGCGATCTTCGTCGGCGAACGGCGCTGGAACCTGCGGCTGAAGGACGGCCTCGACGTCCGCCTGCCGGAGAACGACGTCGGCAACGCGCTCGCCGCGCTGTCCAAGCTCGACAAGGACGAGAAGCTGTTCTCGCGCGACATCGTCGCCGTCGACATGCGGCTGCCCGATCGGCTGATCGTGCAATTGTCCGAGGAAGCCGGCAAGGCGCGCGACGAATTGTTCAAGGACAAGAAGTCCAAGAAGAAGGCCGGTGACTCCGCATGACCGGTCTCGATCGCAATCTGACCCCGAAGACCCGCCCGATGCAGAAGCGCACCGCGATGGTGGCTTCGCTCGACGTCGGCTCCAGCAAGATCGCCTGCATGATCGCGCGGCTCAAGCCGTCGCCGCCGAACGAAGCGCTGCGCGGCCGCACCCATGCGGTCGAGCTGATCGGCTACAGCCAGATCCAGTCGCGCGGCGTCAAGGCCGGCTCCGTGGTCGATCTCGCCGAATGCGAGAAGGCGGTGCGCCATGCCGTGGCGCTGGCCGAGCGCATGGCCAAGGTCCGTGTCGAATCCGTGCTGCTCTCGGTCTCCGGGGGCAGGCTGCATGGCCAGCTGGTCGAAGCCGCGGCCGATATCCGTGGCGGCTCGGTCACCTCCGACGATATCAGCCGCGTCACCTCGGCCGGCATGCGGCATGCCGCAGGCGCCGGCCGCACCGTGCTGCATGCGCTGCCGGTCGGCTACGCGCTCGACGGCGTCAAGGGTATCCGCGATCCCAGGGGCATGGTGGCGCGCCAGTTCGGCGTCGACATGAATGTGGTGACGTCGGACGCAACGGTCGCCAAGAACCTGATGCTGGTGGTCGAGCGCTGCCATCTCAACGTCGAGGCGATGGCCTCGAGCCCCTATGTCGCGGGCCTCTCGGTGCTGACCGACGACGAAGCCGATCTCGGCGCGGCCGTCGTCGAGATGGGCGCGGGCTCGACCACGATCGCGACCTATTCCGGCGGCCGTCTCGTGCATGCATCCGGATTTGCGCTCGGCGGGCAACACATCACGATGGATCTTGCGCGCGGCATCGGCGCGTGCATTGCGGATGCCGAGCGAATCAAGACTTTATACGGCACAGTGCTGACCGGCGGTTCGGACTCGCGCGAGCTGATGTCCGTGCCCACTGCAGGCGATGATCGGGAGACACCGCAAATCGTGTCCCGCGCCACGATCGCGAACATTGTCCGGCATCGCGCCGAGGAGATTTTCGAAATGATCCGTGACCGGCTCGCGGATTCCCCCTTTGCGGCAGAGCCGAGGGCGCGCGTCGTGCTGAGCGGCGGTGCGTCGCAGCTCACCGGCACGGTCGAGCTCGCCACCCGCATCCTGAACCGCCAGGTCCGCATCGGCCGCCCGCTCGGCTTCGGCCGGCTGCCGAACGAGGCGAAGGGCGCCTCGTTCTCGGTGCCGACGGGCCTCTTGGTCTATCCGCAATACGCACATCTTGAACATGTCGAACCGCGGCGCACGCGGCAGCTTCGGACAGGGACAGACGGTTACTTCGGAAAGGTCGGACGATGGCTTCGCGAGGGCTTCTGATGACCGCACCCCGGCTCATTGCATTTTCACCAGCTCCTGCGGCCAGCGGCCGGGGCGAACCAACGCGCGCATAATCGAGAGAGGCAACCATGGCACTCAATCTGACACCCCCTGACATCAGCGAGCTGAAACCGCGGATCACCGTCTTCGGCGTTGGCGGCGCGGGTGGTAATGCCGTCAACAACATGATCACTGCCGGGTTGCAGGGTGTCGACTTCGTCGTCGCCAACACCGACGCGCAGGCGCTGACCATGTCGAAGGCGCAGCGCATCGTGCAGATGGGCACCCAGGTCACCCAGGGCCTCGGCGCCGGCTCGCAGCCCGATGTCGGCGCTGCGGCCGCGCAGGAAGTCATGGACGAGCTGCGCGATCATCTCACCGGCGCCAACATGGTGTTCGTCACCGCCGGCATGGGCGGCGGCACCGGCACGGGCGCTGCGCCCGTGATCGCCAAGGCCGCTCGTGAGATGGGGATCCTCACCGTCGGCGTGGTGACGAAGCCGTTCCACTTCGAAGGCCAGCGCCGCATGCGCACCGCCGAGCACGGCATTTCCGAGCTCCACAAGGTGGTCGACACGCTGCTGATCATCCCGAACCAGAACCTGTTCCGGGTCGCCAACGAAAAGACCACCTTCGCCGACGCGTTCGCGATGGCCGACCAGGTGCTGTATTCGGGCGTTGCCTGCATCACCGACCTGATGGTCAAGGAAGGCCTGATCAACCTCGACTTCGCCGACGTCCGCGCCGTGATGCGTGAGATGGGCAAGGCGATGATGGGCACCGGCGAGGCCACCGGCGAGAAGCGCGCGCTGACCGCCGCGGAAGCCGCGATCGCCAACCCGCTGATCGACGACAGCTCGATGAAGGGCGCCCGCGGCCTGTTGATCTCGATCACGGGCGGCAAGGACCTCACGTTGTTCGAGGTCGACGAAGCCGCGACCCGCATCCGCGAAGAGGTCGATGCCGACGCCAACATCATTGTCGGCGCCACCTTCGACGAATCGCTCGACGGCATCATTCGCGTCTCGGTGGTTGCCACCGGCATCGAGCAGGCTGCGATCGCCTCCCGTGCCCAGGCTCCCGCCCAGCAGACGGGCGGCTCGCCCGAGAGCCGGCTGGCTGATCTGACTGCCCGCCTGCGTGCCGACAATCAGCGTATGGCTGAGCGCGCCCAGAAGCTGGAACCGCCAACCGGCGTGACCGTTGCGCCGATTGCAGCTCCGGCCGCTGCCCAGCAGCGTCCGGCCGTCGAGCGCGCCGCACTCGCGGCGATCGCCGCCGCGGTTGCCCCGGACAGCGGGGCTGCCCAGGCGCCGATGCAACCGGCGTCCTATGGTGACGTGACGGTGCGTCCGATTGCCCAGAAGCCCTCATTGTTCCCGGACCACGAGGCGGCCCGGGCCGAGCAGCACGAGCCGATGCCGCCCGAGACCTTCATTCCGCAGGCGGCGGAGCGGTCGCCGGTCCGTGCCCCGCGGATGCCGAAGTTCGAGGATCTGCCGATGCCGGCGCAGGCGGAAATCCGCCAGGCCAGCGCTGACGGCGAGGCGGAACACCCGCAGAAGACCCGGCTGTCGCTGCTGCAGCGGCTGGCCAATGTCGGCCTCGGCCGCCGCGACGAAGAGACCGAGCCGCCGATCGCGGCCCGTGCCTCCGGTCCGGCGATGCCTGCAATGCCGGCGCTGCCCGAGCGCAAGCCGGCCCGCAGCGTCGCCCAACAGATCTCGGCGAACGAATCACCGGTGTCTGAGTATGCTAAGCGGCCCGCGCCGCAGGGGCTGGATGCCCATGGCCGCCAGGCCCCTGTTGCCCCGACGCCACAGGGCGACGACCATCTTGATATCCCGGCCTTCCTGCGCCGGCAGGCCAACTGAAGTTTGTTACAATCTTGGCGACAAAGAAGGCCTCGGCGGGGAACCGCCGGGGCCTTTTCCTTGAGGCGGGCAGGTGGTTCGGCTCGATAAACAAGCAACTGATTTTAAATGATTAATTATTCTTTGGGTGATTGGATGGGGGCTCTCCGCCGGCCGCTTTCGCTGCCGCAATTTGGTTAAGCGTGGGCACGAATGCGGCAGAGATGGGGTAACAATCGGTAAACAAGCGTGAGTTGGCGCGGTTTAGGGCAATCACTATGGTCTGCCGGGACTTGGGGAGCTCAAGCGAGTCGGCCTGGGGAAGTTTGGCCACTTGTATTGAGTGAAGTCGGGTAGTGGGCATTATCGAATGAAGTTCAGCCGTCAAACAACGCTTCGGTCGCAAGCCACCGTGACTGGCGTAGGCGTTCATTCCGGTCTTCCTGTTAGTCTCACGTTGGGACCTGCACCTGTTGATGCAGGTTATATTTTTGTCCGCGCCGGTATCGACGGCGCCGACCGCGAAGTGACCGCCACCGCCGACGCTGTGATCGCAACCGAGTTTGCGACGGTGCTCGGTGACCGCGAGGGGCCGCTGGTCTCGACCGCTGAGCATGTGCTCGCGGCGCTGCGCGGCATGGGCGTCGACAACGCCACCATCGAAATCGACGGGTCGGAAGTTCCGATCATGGATGGCAGCGCTGCCGCGTTTGTCGCAGCCATCGATCAGGCCGGCATCGTGACCCAGGCCGGCGTCCGCCGCTTCATCCAGGTGCTGAAGCCGGTGCAGGTCAAGATCGGCGATGCGATGGGCGAGCTGCGTCCGTTCGCCGGCAGCTTCCGCGCCGAAGTCGAGATTGATTTCACCAACAAGGTGATCGGCCACCAGACCTTCTCCTTCGACCTTTCGCCGGAAGGCTTCCGCCGCGAGGTCGCGCGTGCCCGCACCTTCGGCTGCATGAACGACGTGGCGCGGCTGTGGGGCGCGGGCTTCGCGCTCGGCGCCTCCTTCGACAACACCGTGGTGTTCGACGAAGCCCGCCTGCTCAACACCGAGGGCCTGCGCTACGCCAACGAATGCGCCCGCCACAAGGTGCTCGACGTGATCGGCGATCTGGCGCTGGCCGGCCTGCCGCTGCTCGGCAGCTACCGTTCGGTCCGGGGCGGTCACAAGCTCAACAACGCGGTGCTGAAGGCGCTGCTCGCCGACCGCAGCGCGTGGCGCGTGGTCGAATCGGAGACCGCCCGGCGGCCGGTCCGTGGCCATGTCGAAGCCGGTGCAGGCACCGTGGGCGGCCTCGTTGCCCCGGCCTACGGCCCGGACGTGTCCTGATCGCCCAAGTCCTGATCGCCTAGCCGGTCGGGCCCGATTTCCGTAATAACCACAGCAGGGTGTGTGCTTTATCAGGCCGCCTTATTCCCGGCGGATTGGCTCCCTATTCGGTTGGTCCACGGTCATTTTTCGGTTAAGCAGGCCCGCGGTTGCCTGATACGGCGCCAACGGCACGAGAGATATTGCATCCATGACCGCGGTTCATGGGTGGAGTGGGGTCGCCGTTAACCGCATCACAGGCGTCAGGTTTTACAATTCATGTCGGCAATGCGTATGGCGCTCGAACCACGCTCCTCTTCTGACGTCTCCGGCCTGACAAGGGCCGCGCGCGCGCTGCGTTTTGCGGCGGGCCTGATCGTGCTGGCATTGCCGCTCTCAGGCTGCGGCACCGGCGCGCTGTGGGACAAGTTCATGGCCAAGGACGACACGTTCGTCGATGAGCCCGCGGACAAGCTCTACAATGAGGGCTTGTACATGATGAACGAGAAGAAGGACCTGAAGGCCGCGTCGAAGAAGTTCGAGGAAGTCGACCGTCAGCACCCCTATTCTGACTGGGCGCGCAAGTCGCTGCTGATGTCGGCCTATTCGTACTATCAGGCCGGCGATTACGACAGCTGCATCGGCTCCGCGACCCGCTACGTCACGCTGCATCCCGGCAGCCCGGACGCTTCCTACGCCCAGTACCTGATCGCGGCATCGCATTTCGATCAGATCCCGGACATCTCGCGCGACCAGGGCCGCACCGAGAAGGCGATCGCAGCGCTCGAAGAGGTGGTGCGCAAGTATCCGACCTCGGAATACGCCACCCAGGCCAAGAACAAGATCCAGGCCGCGCGCGACCAGCTCGCCGGCAAGGAAATGGCGGTCGGGCGCTACTACGTCGAGAAGCGCGACTACACGGCCGCGATCAACCGCTTCAAGACCGTGGTCACCCAGTACCAGACCACGCGCCATGTCGAAGAGGCACTCTACCGCCTCACCGAGGCCTACATGGCGATCGGCATCGTCGGCGAGGCGCAGACTGCCGCCGCCGTGCTCGGCCACAATTTTCCGGACAGCCGCTGGTACAAGGACGCCTATAATCTAGTAAAGTCCGGCGGTCTCGAGCCGAGCGAGAATCAGGGATCCTGGATCAGCAGGACCTTCAAAAAGATGGGTCTCGGCTAGGAATTGTCCTCGCATGCTGGCCCGTCTGTCGATCCGTGACATCGTCCTGATCGAACGGCTTGATATCGAATTTTCCCGTGGTCTGGCGGTGCTGACCGGCGAAACCGGCGCCGGCAAATCCATCCTGCTTGATGCCTTTGCGCTGGCGCTTGGCGGCCGCGGCGATGCCGGCCTGGTGCGCCATGGCGCCGAGCAGGGGCAGGTTACTGCCATGTTCGATGTCCCGAAGGGACATCCGGCGGCCAGGATCCTGGCCGAGAACGGCCTCGACGACACCGGTGAAATGATCCTGCGCCGCGTGCAGCTCGCCGACGGCCGCACCCGTGCCTTCATCAACGACCAGGCGATCAGCGTGCAGACCCTGAAGGCGGTCGGCGCGGTTCTGGTCGAGATCCACGGCCAGCACGACGAGCGCGCGCTGGTCGACGCCTCCACCCATCGCCAGCTGCTCGACGCCTTCGCCGGCCACGAGAAGGACGTCGCTGCGCTGGAAGCGCTGTGGGACATCAGGCGAACCGCCGGTAGCGCGCTCGACGAGCATCGCGCCGGCATGGAGCGTGCGGCGCGCGAGGCCGACTATCTGCGCCATGCCTCGCAGGAGCTGAAGACACTCGCTCCGAAGGACGGCGAGGAGACCGAGCTCGCCAACCGCCGCACCACCATGATGCAGGGCGAGAAGGTCGCGACCGATCTGCGCGAGGCGCAGGAGGCGATCGGCGGCTCGCATTCGCCGGTGTCGGCGCTGTCGGCCGCGGTGCGGCGGCTGGAGCGCCGTGCCGCCAATGCGCCGGCGCTGATCGAGCCGGCGGTGAAGGCGATCGACATCGCGATCAATGCGCTGGAGGAGGCCGACCAGCATCTCCATGCCGCGCTGGCGGCGACCGATTTCGATCCGGCCGAGCTCGAGCGCATCGAGGAACGGCTGTTCGCGCTGCGCGCCGCCTCGCGCAAATATTCGACGCCGGTCGATCTACTGGCCGCGCTCGCTGCGCAATACGCCAATGACGTCGCGCTGATCGATGCCGGCGCCGACCAGCTGAAGAAGCTGGAAGCCGCCGCCGCCGAGGCCGACAAGCGCTACGCGGCTGCGGCCGCGAAACTGTCGGCGGTGCGCAGCAAGGCGGCCGAGAAGCTCAACAAGGCCGTCAATGCCGAGCTCGCGCCGCTCAAGCTCGAGCGCGCGAAGTTCATGACCCAGGTCGAAAGCAATGCGGCCGCGCCGGGTCCGCAAGGCATCGACCGCGTCGAGTTCTGGGTCCAGACCAATCCGGGCACCAAGCCGGGCCCGATGATGAAGGTCGCCTCCGGCGGCGAGCTGTCGCGCTTCCTGCTGGCGCTGAAGGTGGTGCTGGCCGATCGCGGCTCGGCGCCGACCTTGGTGTTCGACGAAATCGATACCGGCGTCGGTGGCGCCGTGGCAGACGCCATCGGCTCGCGGTTGGCGCGTCTCGCCGGCAAGGTGCAGGTGATGGCGGTGACGCATGCGCCGCAGGTCGCGGCCCGCGCCAGCCAGCATCTTCTGATCTCCAAGGACGCGCTCGACAAGGGCAAGCGCGTCGCGACCCGCGTCAACGCGCTCGCCGCCGACCATCGCCGCGAGGAAATCGCACGCATGCTGGCCGGCGCCGAGATCACCGCGGAGGCGAGGGCGGCTGCGGAACGGCTGCTCCGGGCGGCGAGCTAGTTCGCCTATGGCCACCAAAGCGAAGAAAGCGCTGGTCGACGTCGACAAGCTCACCAAGGCCCAGGCCAAGGTCGAGCACATGCGGCTTTCGCTCGAGATCGAAGCGCACAACGAGCGCTACTACCAGAAGGACGCGCCGACCGTATCCGATGCGGCCTACGACGCCCTGCGGCACCGATTGGAAGCGATCGAGGCGAAGTTTCCCGATCTCGTCACCAAGGATTCGCCGACCCAGACGGTTGGCGCCGCGCCGGCCCGCGGCTTTGCCAAGGTGCAGCATGCCGTTCCGATGCTGTCACTCGGCAACGCATTCAGTGACGAGGATGTCACCGAGTTCGTCGAACGCATCAGGCGCTTTCTCAAGCTGGACGCCGACCACATTCCGGCGCTGGTCGCCGAGCCGAAGATCGACGGCCTGTCGCTCTCGCTGCGCTATGAAAACGGCGAGCTGGTCCGCGCCGCGACCCGTGGCGACGGCTTCACCGGCGAGGATGTCACCGCCAACGTCAGGACCATCAAGGACATTCCGCACGCCCTGAAGGGCCGCAACGTTCCCGCGGCCTGCGAAATGCGCGGCGAAGTCTACATGCTCAAGAAGGACTTCCTCGAGCTGAACAAGAAGCAGGCCGCGGCCGACGACACGATCTTCGCCAATCCGCGCAATTCGGCGGCGGGTTCGCTGCGCCAGAAGGATGTCTCGATCACCGCGTCACGGCCGCTGAAATTCTTCGCCTACACATGGGGCGAGATGAGCGAGCCGCCCGCCGACACCCAGCACGGCATGCTGGAGTGGATGGATAAAGCGGGCTTTGTGGTCAATCCGCTGATCACGCTCTGCAACAGCGTCGACGACGTCCTGAAATTCTACAACAAGATCGGCGAGGAGCGCGCGTCGCTCGGCTACGACATCGACGGCGTGGTCTACAAGGTCGACCGCCTCGACTGGCAGGAACGCCTCGGCTTCGTGTCGCGCAGTCCGCGCTGGGCCATCGCGCACAAATTCGCCGCCGAACAGGCCACGACGATACTCAAAGGTATCGATATCCAGGTGGGACGCACCGGCGCGATGACGCCGGTCGCGCGGCTCGAGCCGGTCACGGTCGGCGGCGTCGTGGTGTCGAATGCCACGCTGCATAACGAGGACTACATCAAGGGCATTGGCAACGACGGAAGTCCGATCCGCGATGGCGTCGATCTGCGCGTCGACGACACCGTCGTGGTGCAGCGCGCCGGCGACGTCATCCCGCAGGTCGTCAGCGTCGTGCTCGACAAGCGGCCGAGCAGCGCGAAACCCTACAAGTTTCCCGACACCTGCCCGGTGTGCGGCAGCCATGCGATCCGCGAGGAAGGCGAGGCGGTGCGCCGCTGCACCGGCGCGCTGATCTGCCCAGCGCAGGCGGTCGAGCGGCTGAAGCATTTCGTGTCGCGGCTCGCGTTCGATATCGACGGTCTGGGCGAGAAGCAGATCCAGGAGTTCTACGAGGACGGGCTGGTGAAGACGCCGGTCGATATCTTCACCCTGCGCGAGCGGGACGGGCGTTCGACCTCGAAATTGATGGAGCGCGAGGGCTACGGCGAAACCTCGGTGCGCAACCTGTTCGACGCGATCGACGCCCGCCGCAATATCGAGCTGCACCGATTGATCTTCGCGCTCGGCATTCGTCATGTCGGCGAAGGCAATGCCAAGCTGCTGGCACGGCACTATCACACGATCGATAATTTTCGCGAAGCGATGCTGGCGGCGGCCAAGGGTAGTGGGGACGAAGAGAACACCACCGAAGCCTACCAGGATCTCAACGATATCGATGGCATCGGCGAGATCGTTGCGGACGCGGTGGTCGAGTTCTTCGCCGAGCCCCGCAACGTCAAGGCGCTCGGCGAATTGTTGCGCCAGATCGAAGTGAAGCCCGCCGAGCAGCCGCGCAAGAGCTCGCCGGTCTCGGACAAGACCGTGGTGTTCACCGGTTCCCTGACCAAATTCACCCGTGACGAAGCCAAGGCGATGGCAGAGCGTCTCGGTGCCAAGGTCGCCGGCTCGGTGTCGAAAAAGACCGACTACGTTGTCGCAGGCGAAGAAGCCGGGTCGAAGCTGACCAAGGCGCGCGAGCTTGGCGTTGCGGTGCTGACCGAAGACGAGTGGCTGAAGCTGATCGAGGAGTAGGGCGAGGCGTCGCCGCACTCACCGCTGTCGTCCTCCGCGAAAGCGGGGGATGACGAGTTAGGGCGCGAGTGCCGCCCCTCACATCATCCCCTGCTCATCCTCCTCGGCCTGCGCGATCAACTCCTCGCTCACCACCACGTTTCGCCGCGGCACGATGAAGATCATGGTGCAGACGCAGGCGATCGAGATCGCGAAGATCGCCGAGGTCAGCGGCAGCGTGGTGGTGGAGTGGCCGCCGAGATAGGCGCCGAATTGCGAGATCAGCGAGCCGATGCCCTGCTGCAAAAAGCCCATGGCACCGGAAGCAGTGCCGGCCGCCTCGGGACGGATGCTGATGGCGCCGGCCGCGGAATTGGCCATCACGAAGGCATTGGCGACCATCACGATCATCTGGGTGCCGAACAGCCAGAGCGGCGCCTGGTTTGCTCCAGTGAAACTCCAGATCAGGTTCAACAGGCTGCCGCCGAGCTGCAACGCGAGGCCGAACCAGATCAGCTTCTCCAGCGAGTGCCGCGGCGCGAACCGCACGCAGAGCAGATTGCCGATGAAATAGCCGAACCCGGTCATCGCGAACCATGCGCCATACTCGGCGCTGCTGCGGCCCATCTGGGTCACTACGATGTAGGGGCCGCCGCCGGCGAAGGCGAAGATGATCTGCGACGCCAGCACCTGGCACAGGAGATAGCCGACGAAGGCGCGGCTGCGCAGCAGCTTGCCGAGGTCGCCGCGGAAGCTCGAACTGTCGGTGCGGTCACGGCGGGTCTCGGGCAGCGCCAGCGCGATGAAGATCGTGACGGCCAGCGACGCCGCGGTGATGAAATAGAGGATCGCGCGCCAGCCGAACGTGGTCTCCAGCAGGCCGCCGGTCAGCGGGCTCACCATCTGCGCGATCATCAGCGCGGCGACGACGAGGCTGATCATGGCGCCGACCCGCTCGCGCGGATAGAGGTCGCGGATGATGGCGCGGCTGATCACCATGCCGCTGGCGCCGCCGAGCGCCTGGAAGAAGCGCGCCGCGATCAATTGCGGCAAGGTCTCGGCGAACACCGAGCCGATGCCGGCCACCACCATCAGGCCGAGGCCCGCGAGCAGCACCGGCCGGCGGCCGAACTTGTCGGACAGCGGTCCCATGATCAGCTGCGACAGCGCGATGCCGACCATGTAGAGCGACACGGTCATCTGCGCGATGGAAATATCGCGGCCAAAGGTGGTGGCCAGCACCGGCAGCGCCGGGACCAGCATGTAGAGCGAGATCGGCGCGACGCCCGTCATCACGACGAGCATCAGCAGCATGACCTTCGATGTCGCGATGTTGTCTTGAGCCGCGCCGGGCGGCTTGCCCATCACGCCGTGCATTCAGGTCCGATCCAGCATTGTGCAACGACTGTAGCGTGCCCGTTCGCGCGGAATACCGGTGTTTCGGCATACGCCCATGCGATTTCGGGAGACGCAGCGGTGATGTTTCGCCTCGCGCAATTAGCGCCGGCTGTGCCGGCAAATTCCGCTCTCGTCCCGGCCTTCGCCGGGACGACACTGAGTATGTGCAGGGATGCTTGCGTCGCTACTTCAGCGCCGCCGTCGCCTCGTCGAGCCACAGCTTCGTCGCGTTGTCGTCGAGATGCGGGCGCACGACGCGCGCGACGCGGGCGTGGTAGTCGTTGAGCCAGGTCAGCTCACTTGAGCTCAGCATGTCGACCTCGATCAGGCGGCGATCGATCGGCGCCAGGGTCAGCGTCTCGAAGGCGTTGACCGGCTTTTCGGCGCCGACGATGTCGGTGCCGATCACGAGCTCGAGGTTCTCGATCCGGATGCCATAGGCGTCGGTCTTGTAGTAGCCGGGCTCGTTCGACAGGATCATGCCGCGCTTCAGCGGCGTGGTGCCGAGCTTGGAGATCCGCGCCGGCCCTTCATGGACGCTGAGATAGCTGCCGACGCCGTGGCCCGTGCCGTGCTCGAAATCGATCCCGGCCTGCCAGAGATATTGCCGCGCCAGGGTGTCGAGCTGCGCGCCGGTGGTGCCGTCGGGGAAGACCGCGCGGGCGATCGCGATGTGGCCGCGCAGCACCCGGGTGAAGCGATCGCGCATCTCGTCGGTCGGCTGGCCGATCGCGATGGTGCGGGTGACGTCGGTGGTGCCGTCCTGATATTGCGCGCCGGAATCGATCAGCAAGAGATCGCCGGGCGCAATGCGGCGGTTGCTCTTGCGTGTCACGCGGTAATGCACGATGGCGCCGTTCGGCCCGGTGCCGGCGATGGTCGGGAATGACACATCCTTCAGCGCGCCGGTCTGGCGGCGGAAGGTCTCCAGCGCCTCGACGGTGTCGATCTCGGTGAGGTGGCCGGAGGGCGCCTCGCGATCGATCCAGGCAAGGAAGCGCACAAGCGCCACCGCGTCGCGCTGGTGCGCCGTGCGCGTGCCCTCGATCTCGGTAATGTTCTTGACCGCCTTGAGCAGGCTGACCGGATCGTTGCCGCGCACCGGCTTGCCGCCGGCACCCGCGATCAGGCGGCTCAGGGCGTCGGCGGCGGTCGCGCTGTCGAGCGCGATCGAGGCGCCGCGTTTGGCGAGCTCGGTGAGCTTTGGCGCCAGCGCCGCCGGCTCCTCGACATCGGCGGATTGTTCGAGATGGTCGCGGGTCGCGTTGGACAGCTTGCGGTGATCGATGAATACCAGCGGCCGGCCGTCCTTCGGGACCAGCGCGTAGGACAAGGGCAGCGGCGTATGCGAGACGTCGGCGCCGCGGATGTTGAAGGCCCAGGCCACCGCGTGGCTGTCGGACAGCACCAGCGCATCGACGCCGAGCTTGTTGATCTCGAGCCGGATGCGCTTGAGCTTCTCGGCCTCGATCTCGCCGGAGAACTGTGTGCCATGGATCGCGACCGGGCCGAGCGGCGGTGCCGGCCGCTCGCTCCAGACCGTATCGACCGGGTTGCTGTCGACGGCGACCAGTTCGGCGCCGGCCTTGGCGCAGGCCGCCGCCAGCCGCTCGGCTGCCGCAGAAGTGTGCAGCCACGGGTCAAATCCTAGGCGGTCGCCTGCCGTCAGGTGCCGGGTCAGCCAGTGTTCCGGCGGCGGCTCGACCAGAGGCTCGACCTGCCAGGCCTTGCGGTCGACCTGTTTGCCGGCCTGCAGCGTGTAGCGGCCGTCGACGAACAGGGCCGCTTCCTTGGCGAGCACGATCGCGAGCCCGGCCGACCCGGTGAAGCCGGTCAGCCAGGCGAGCCGCTCTTCAGACGCCGCAACATACTCATTCTGCTGCTGGTCGGCGCGCGGAACCACGAATCCCATCAGCTTGCGCCGCGCCAGTTCCTCGCGCAGCGCGCTTAAGCGTGCGGTCAGCGCCACGCCGCCTTCGGGCTCTTCGAACGTCTGGAAATGGGCTTCGAACATCGCTGTCGCACTCTTTTCGGGTCGAGCTTGAGCTTCGCGCAAACGCAGTCAAGCTGACCACATTTTTGGCATAACTTCTGCTTGAAACATGGCATAGTAGAACTGACCGGACGATGTCCACCATCGCCGGCAAAGCGTACGGGGAGTGTCCAGGAGTGTCTCAACTCAACGGTGAGGAGATGCACGATGCCTGCATTCACGTTTGAGAAGATCTCGCCGCCGATCCCGCCCGGCCCGATCGCGCCGGTCGACCAGAAGCCGCGTGGCGTCATCGTCCAGATGCTGGATCGTTTTGTCGAGGCGCGTGCCTGGCGCGCTGCCAGCCAGGACAAGGTCGAGACGAGCGGTCGCGATTCCACAGCGCCCAAATAACCAGCCCGCAGATCGCATCTATTGCTCGAGGTCGGACGCCTTCGCCACGGTCGCATTGACGACCCTGGTGCCTTCGAGTTCGCGCACGATCCGCTCGTCGGGACCGACGATGCCGAGATCGAATTCGCGCTCAGGCGTCAGCAGCGTCATGCGCTGGCCGACGATGACGACGACGGTCATGTCGAGGGGCTCGCCGGAGATCGCCCATTGCCTGAGCTCGCTGCGAAACGGCTCCCGGCGCCAGGCGTCGGGGAAGCCCGGATCGCATCGGACCTCGAGGCCGTCGTCCGATGTGGTCAACACAAGCTTCGATCTCGAGGGCTTCCAGTGCTCGTCCAGCAACTCATTGACCAGCCAGACGCAGCTGAACGTGCGGCATTCCGCGGGCCGGTCCGGGTAGATCCGGCAGCCGCGCCCCGGCTTGCAATGCGGGCACCATGCGTTGGCGGGCTTCGCCAGTTCCTCGATCGCCATCACCTTGCAGCAGAGCGTGCAGTCGCCGCACTGTCTGCCGGCGGTGGTCATTCACCTCACCGACCGTAGCAGCAGGCTGCTCCAGCCCTCGATCCTCAGATGCCGCAGCGGCACCAGCCCGCGGGCGCGGTAGGCGGCGATGACGGCCGGCGCCTGGTGGGTCAGGAGGCCCGAGAGAATGACCTGCGCCGACGAGGCGAGCTGCCGCGCCATCGGCCCGGCCAGCTGTCGCAGCGGATTGGCCAGGATGTTGGCGAGCACGAGATCGAATGGTCCGTCCTCGGCAAACCGCGGCGATGCAAAGCCGGTGGCGCGGATCGCGTCGACCAGATGGCCGGCGCCGTTCAGCCGGGCATTCTCCTCCGCCACCCGCACCGAGGGCGGGTCGATGTCGCTGGCCAGCACCTTGCCGTGCAGCGCCTTGGCCGCGGCGATCCCCAGCACGCCGGTCCCGGTGCCGAGATCGAGCACCCGGCGGGGCTGGTACGCTTTCAACACGTGATCGAGCAGCAGGAGGCAGCCACGCGTGGTGCCATGATGGCCGGTGCCGAAAGCGAGCGCCGCCTCGATCTCGATCCCGAGCTTGTTGGACGGTATCCTGTGGCGGTCGTGCTGGCCGTGGACGACAAAGCGGCCGGCGGCGACCGGGACAAGGTCCTCAAGGCTGGCCTTGACCCAGTCCTTGGCCTCCACGGTGTCAAAGACCAAAGTTGATGTGACATCCTGCCGCACAACCTGGCCGACCAGCTCGCGCAGCAAGCTTTGGTCCGGCGGCTCGGCAAAATGGATGGTGACGTCCCAGCGGCCGTCCGGCCGCTCGAAGGCCGCAAAAGCTGCCTGATCCTCGAAAAACAGCTCGGAAAGCGCGTCCACCACACGCTTTGCGGTCGTTTCGTCAGGAAGGGTGATGCTGGCGCGATGCGTGGCTGGGGTCATCGGAGGCCCGTAGCGCGGATTTTGTTAAAATTTCAAGCATGATTCACTCGAATATCGCGAGAATTGCGAGGTTCCCGGTTTAGACAACTTTAGATTTCACCGTAGTAGTACTGTTCCCGGAACCGGAACCTCCTGTTCCAAAGGCATCACAACTTCAAGGGCAGGGCTGCTATGAAGGCTTTTATCATTAGGTTTTTGCAGAACGAATCCGGCGCGACCGCCATCGAATACGGACTGATTGCGACCGGCATCGCGATCGCCATCATCGCTGCGGTGAATGGCGTCGGCTCGTCGCTGAGCGGGACCTTCAACTCGATCAGCGGTTCGCTGAAGTAATTTTCGCAGACGGCGTTCTCAAGGCAAGCACCGGGCAACGACGCCCGGTGTTTTCTTTTTTGCCCGGTTGTCCACAGAGCTCTGTACCGCGCGTCAACAAGTCATCAACCGCGTTGTCCCGGGGTTATCGACATCAACTGCACAGCCGGTCCACCGCGATGTCCACCGGCTCTCCCGTCAGGGCGAGCAGATCTGTCCACAGCAGACCCACAGGTTCCCAACAAGCCTGTCCACAGCTTGCCACGCCATGCGCGCATCGCGTCGTTAGGCAAACAGCGCGCGATGGTCGGCCAGGATCGCGCGCGCGGCGTTGTGGCCGGGGGCGCCGGTGACGCCGCCGCCGGGATGGGCGCCGGAACCGCAATGGTAGAGACCGCGGAGCGGCCCGCGGTAGTCGGCATGGCCGAGCATCGGCCGCGCCGAGAACAGCTGGTTCAGCGTCAGCGCGCCGTGGAAGATGTCGCCGCCGAGCAGGCCGAACTGCCGCTCGAGGTCGAGCGGCGACAGGATCTGGCGGCCGATCACGGTGCCGGCGAAGCCGGGTGCGTAGGCGTCGACGGTGGCGATCATCAGGTCGGCGACCTCGTCGCGATGATCGTCCCACGATTTGCCGTCGGGCAGTTGCGGTGCGACGTGCTGGCAGAACAGGCTCGCAACGTGCTGGCCCTGTGGGCTCAGGCTGTCGTCGAGCGTCGAGGGGATCAGCATCTCGACCACCGGCGCACGGCTCCAGCCGAATTCGCGCGCGTCGCGCCAGGCGCGATCCATGTAGCCGAGACTTGGCGCGATGATGATTCCAGCGGTGAGGTGATCGCCGGCGCCCGGCAGCGCGGTGAACGCGGGCAGGGCGCTGAGCGCCACGTTCATCCGGAACGTGCCGGAACCGTTCTGCCATCGCGAGATGCGGCCGCGGAACTCGGCCGCCAGCGCACCTTCCGGCACCAGGCGGGTGTACAGCAGCTTCGGATTGACGTTCGAGACGACATATTTGGCGCGGATCGTCTCGCCATTGTCGAGGATCACGCCGATGGCACGATCCTTCTCGACGATCACCTCGCGGACACCAGCATCGGTTTCGATCTCGACGCCGTGGCTGCGCGCGGCGCTCGCCATTGCCTGGGTGATCGCGCCCATGCCGCCGATCGCGTGACCCCAGACGCCCTTCTTGCCGTTCACCTCGCCAAACGCATGATGCAGCATCACATAGGCCGAGCCGGCCGCGTAGGGGCTGGCGTAATTGCCGACGATGGCGTCGAAGCCGAACAGCGCCTTGACGAGGTCGTTCTCGAAACGCTCGTCGAGCATCTCGCCGGCCGAGCGCGTGAACAGGTCGAGCAGATTGCGCTGCTGCTCCAGCGTTAGCCGCCGCAGGATGTTGGCGGTGCCAAGCGCGTTGAAGGCCTCGCTTATTGCGCCGATGCCAAAACCCTCGACGAGGTTCGGCGGCGCGCGCAGCACGAACTGGCGCAACACGTCGGCGATGGCTTCGAGTTCCGCCGAGAACACGCCAATGGTAGCTGCGTCGCGCTGGCTGAGTTTCGCGACCGACTGCTGGGTGCGGCCTTCGCCGGTCAGGAGATAGCTGCCGTCGGGCGCGGGAAGGAAATTCTGCGCGCGGCGCTCGACAATTCTGAGGCCGTGATCGGCAAGTTTCAGATCAGAAATGATTTGCGGATTGAGCAGGCTCACCGTGTAGGCGGCGACTGAATTGCGGAAGCCCGGATGAAACTCTTCGGTGACCGCGGCGCCGCCGACCACCTTGCGGCGTTCCACGACCTTCACCCGCAGCCCGGCCATCGCAAGATAGGCTGCGCAGGTGAGGCCGTTATGCCCCGCACCAATGATGACGACGTCCGTCTCGTTCATGTCCGCTTCAAGAAGCAGTGATTAAAGCATGATCCGGAAAAGTGGAAACCGGCTTTCCGAAAAGATCATGCTCAGGAAAGGATCCAACGTGCTGTGGCGCCGCAGCGCCGCGTCGTCAAGTCCACGTGACCGCGGTTTCTTGCCCGTGATACTGCCGTATGATCAATTCAAGTCCTCCGGTGCGCTGCCGCCGGACCGTCCGCCTCCGGCGCCCGCCGGGTCCATGCCGGAGCCTTCATGACGTCTGAGCCGTCCGCCTCGCGAAACCGGCTGGTGCTGGTTGTCTACACCGCCGCGATCTTCGTCAGCGCGTTATTGCTGTTCTCGGTGCAGCCGCTGTTCACCAAGATGGTGCTGCCGCGGCTCGGCGGCTCGCCGGCGGTGTGGTCGGTGGCGATGGTGTTTTTTCAGTCGTTGCTGCTGGGCGGCTACGCCTATGCGCATCTCCTGATGAAGCTGAACAGCCGCATCGTGCCGATCGCTGTGCATCTGGTGCTGCTGGTCATAGCGTTGCTGACCTTGCCGCTGTCGATCAGGAGCGGCTGGGGCGAGCCGCCGAATTCGGGCTATGCGATCTGGCTGCTCGGCCTGTTCGCGGTCTCGATCGGGCTGCCGTTCTTCGCGCTCGCCGCCAACAATCCGCTGCTGCAGGCGTGGTTCGTGCGCACCGGTCACCCCAACGGCCCCGACCCGTATTTCCTCTATGCGTCTTCGAACATCGGCAGCTTCCTGGCGCTCTTGTCCTATCCGGTGTTGCTGGAGCCGATGTTCACATTGCGCACCCAGAATCTGATCTGGACCGGTGGCTATGGTCTGCTGATCCTGCTGATCGCAGGGTGCGGCGTGCTGCTGCTGCGGTCGCCGGCCACTGCCGCCGTGCTCAACATGCGAGTCGATGATGCCAACGCGCCGGCGCCGTCCTGGCTGCTGCGGGCACGCTGGATCTTCCTCGCTGCCGTACCGTCCGGTCTGCTGATCGCCGTCACGGCGCATATCTCGACCGACGTCGCCGCGGCGCCGCTGCTCTGGGTGCTGCCGCTGTCGCTGTATCTGTTGACCTGGGTGCTGGTGTTCCAGTCGCGGCCGCTGCCGCACAAATGGATGCTGCTGGCGCAGCCGCTGGCGATCGCCGGCGTCGTGATCCTGCTCGCGGTTGGCGGCGAGCAGAACCTGCTGCTGACGCTCGGCGGCCATCAGTTCTGCTTCTTCATCATCGCGATGGCCTGTCATGGCGAGCTCGCGCGCACCCGCCCGGCCGCGAGATATCTCACCGGCTTCTATGTTGCGCTGTCGTTCGGCGGCATGGTCGGCGGATTGTTCGCGGGGTTGATTGCGCCCTTTACGTTCTCGTGGATCGCCGAATATCCGATCCTGCTCGCGCTCGCGGCGCTGTGCCGGCCTTCTGGCGCCGAGCGGCTGCCGCGCTGGGCCGCCTGGTACTGGCCGTTGCTCGCGGTGCTGGCAGTGGCGCTGATCGCGCCATCCTATTCGACCGGCGACATCTTCAACTGGTTCGACGACCACCGGGTCTGGGTGATCGGTGGGGTCGGCGTGCTCTCGGCGCTGCTCGCGCTGGCGCTGAACGCCAATCGCTGGAAGATCTTCGCCACCGCCGTCGTCGCGCTGGTGGTGCTGCGCGCCTATCCGTCCGACGACGGCCGCGTCGAAACCGTGCGCAGCTTCTTCGGTGTGCACAAGATCGTGGTGACGCCGAACGGGCAGTATCACGTGCTGATGCACGGCACCACGATCCACGGTGCGGAGAAGTTCAAGAACGACGACGGCACGCCGGTCACCGGCAGGCCCGAAGCGATCAGCTACTACCACAAGGACGGCGGCATCGGACGGGCGATCACGGCAATCCGGGAGCGCAAGGGCGCACCGCTGAAGGTGGCGGTGATCGGGCTCGGCTCCGGCACGCTGACATGTGCATCGCAGCCCGGAGAGGACTGGCGATTCTTCGAGATCGACCAGTCGATGGTCGATACCGCGCGCGACCCGAAATACTTCACCTACATCCAGAACTGCGAGCCGAATCTGAAGCCGGTGATCGGTGACGCGCGGCTGACCTTCGCCAAGGAGCCGGACGGCGTCTACGATCTCATCATCGTCGACGCCTATTCGTCGGACGCGATCCCGATCCATCTCGCGACCGAGGAGGCGATGGCGATCTACAAGGAGAAGCTGGCACCGCAGGGCGCGGTCGTGATGCACGTCTCCAACCGCCATCTCGAACTGGCCAGCGTCGTGGTCGGCATTGCCGACGCCAACGATATGAAGAGCTGGGTCTATAGCGAGGATTCCGGACGCGACAACGAGTATATCTTCTCGACCTCGGTCGTGGTTTCCGCGCGCGAGGAGGCCGATGTCGGCAAGCTCGCATCATCGAATGTCTGGACCGAGACCGACGCCGACGAGAAGCAGCGAGTCTGGACCGACGATTATTCGAACGTGCTTGGCGCCGTCTACCGTCGCCTGCGCGACGGCGAGCAGTAGGTTCGAGCGGTCCTGCTCTAGCGGTCCGCCATCAGCAGCTTCGCGATCTCTGTGTTGACGATTGCGGCAAACAGTGCGGGATCGTTGAAGGCCCGCGCAGAGAGCATCGCGCCGTGAACCGACGCCATCAGCCTTTGCGCCTCATCTTCCGGCTGCCTGTCCAACCGGAACGCGCGCTGCTCTGCGCCTGCTCGCAGCACCGACGTCAGCCATCCCGCGAGATGATGGAAATGTCCGCGGACGCGCGATGCGACCTCGTCAGGCAATATCGGCATCTCGCCGGCAAGCATCGCGCAGACGCAGAACGGCAGCGAAGCATCCCCAATGCACGCCTTCCAGAAGTCCACGTAAGACTGCAGTTGGTCGGCCGGGCTCGCGGACTGCTCCTGAAGAGACTTCAGGCCGAGCTCGGTCTGCTGCCGGTAGCGATCGACTAGCCCCGAAACCAGCTCGGCCTTGGTCGCGAAGTGATGATGGATGCTGGCCTTCCTGATACCGATCGCATCGGCGATGTCGGCGTAGCTGAACCCGTTATAGCCCCCCGCGACGATGAGGGACTGCGCGACGTCGAGGATCTGTTCTGAGGTTGAAGCCACTGGTTTCATGTCGGCTCGCCTACCTTCTGGTAGGTAGCTTGTCAAGCCAGCTCGGCGCCCCGGTTCGACACAACAAGGTGTCCGAGCGCCCAATTGACCCGATATGTTTATCTACCTACTAGTAGGTAGATAAACATGGGAGTTCATCGATGCAAAGCCGACTTTCGGCCCAATCCAGCTGGCTGCAATCCTACTATTTCGGGCGCGCGATCTTCTCGATCGCCTGGGTTGCCGCCGCCGTTCTCTTCAGCGGGCAAGCGGGCCCGGCCGCGTTCCTGCTCGTGATCTACCCGGCGTGGGACGCCATCGCCAATCTGGCCGACGCCCGGGTCAATGGCGGGCTGATAGCCAATCCATCGCAAACATTGAACGTCGTGGTCAGCGCGGTAACGGCGCTTGCCGTGATCGTGGCGAGCAGCCACAGCAGCTACGCGGTTCTCGCGGTGTTCGGGGGGTGGGCGATCCTCGCGGGTGTGCTGCAATTGTCCACCGGCGTCAGGCGCTGGCGCGAGTTCGGCGCGCAATGGGCGATGATCCTGAGCGGCGCGCAGTCGGCGCTCGCCGGCGGCTACATGATCAGCCGAGCCATCGGCCCCGTGGCGCCGACGATCCTAGACATCGCTCCCTATGCGGGATTCGGCGCGTTCTATTTCCTGCTTTCGGCGATCTGGCTCGTTGCCAGGGGCCATCGCAGCGTGCGCGCGTAGGCGCGGCCTGGCGGCACCGGGGCGCGCGCGTCGACATCAACGCGCTCGCTATTTCTTCTCCGGTGCAGTCGTCTCGGGCCCTGTCGTCGCGGAGGCGGGTGACGATGCCGCGAGCAGCGGCATCGTCGGCGTACTCTCGCCGGCATCCTCGTCGAGGAATTGCTCAACGCCAGCCTGGATCGACGATTTCGCGCTGTCCGGGCCGCGATCACTGAGGTCGTTGTGATGGAATTCGGTTCGGACCACCTTGATGCCGAGCCGTGCGCAGGTTTCGTCGTCGGGCACGACGCCCGGATCGGCCTTGAACACCGGGTCGTGGGAGCGGAATGAGAGGATCTTGATCCTGCCGTCGGTGATGAAGGGGACGCGCAGATTGTCCAGCGTCACGATCTTCTTGACCAGGTCGGGGTGCTGCTTGGCGAAGAACATCGAAATGTCGCCGCCGTTGGAGTGGCCGATCAAAGTCAGCTGGCGATAGTTAGCGTTCGGGTAGAGCTTCTTGAGCTCGTCGATCGCGTACATGATGTTGAAGACGCCGCGATTGTACTGCATGCGGCGGCCGACATATTCCTCGCCGACCTTGGTGACCATCGGCACATCGGTGTCGAGATCGTGCTGAATGCTCACCACGAGGTAGCCGCGCGATGCGAATAAATTGGTGAGGAACGAGTACTCGGTGTTCTTGACGGTGTTGCCGTGGCTCAGGATCGCGACCGGCAGCTCGATCATCTCGGCCATCGCCTGCATTTGCCGGTCGCGCCGCACCGCGACCTCGACCGTGACGTTGCGATCGTCGCGCAGCACGTCGTGGAACGTCAGCGTGGTGTGACTGATGGCCCATCTGTCCGTGGTGAAGTAGCCGGCCATCGCCACGATGCACAGGCAAAGGACAATGATGCCCCGTTTCATGTCGACCTCTGATCTTGCCCTAACTGATCCGCGCTCTGGCCCTGATCTCGTCGGGCATTCCGCGTGAATCGGCCTCCAGAGGCCAGGCGGGCGCTTTTGCCGCCGAATATCGGGCTAGTTTTACAATGAGATGACGGCAGGACGACCAGCCACGGCGCGCGGCGGCGTGGGCCCTTGGCGACGGTCACAAGCGGGTGAGGGACGTGTGAACTGACGGCACGCTGCCTGTGGCGCCGTCAGCGGGGCAGGCGAGCGCTCGACTTTTGCTTGACGCTTTTCTTGACGCGAAGCGGTGTCGAGTTCGCTCGAAAACGCTCTAGTTCTAATAGTTGTTGCCGTAGGGGCCGCGCTCGTAATAGGGCCGCGGCTGGTAATAGCCCTGCGGCGCCGGCGCGTAGCCCTGGTTGCCGTAGTATTGCTGCTGGCCATAGGCCTGCGCGTCGTAGACGCGGCGGCTTGACGGCGGAGCCGGGTAGCGCCGGTCGGTCGAGCTGCCGTCGGCCGGATAGATGTAGCCGTCGTCGGCACGGGCCTGCGCCGGATATTCGCGCGGCTGCGGTGTCAGGACGACAGGGTCGCCGGCGGCGGCGGTGCCGTATTGTCCGTCAACTTGCTGCGGAGCGGAGCGAGCGACGGCGGTGCCATTGCGCCCGCGCGGATTGCGCGCCAGCGCGACTCGCGCCGAACCGGTCAGCGTCACCGTGGTGTTGAGCACGCCTTCCTTCTGGACCAGCGCGTAGAGTGTCGACGCGTTGTCGCGCGACAGCCGCACGCAGCCATGCGAGGCCGGGGTACCGAGGCGGCTCACCGAGTCGGTGCCGTGGATCGCGTGCCCGATCTTGGTGAAGAAGATCGAATGCGGCATCGGCGCGTCGTCGAATTCCTTGGAGTAGTGATCCTCTTCCATGCGGAAGGCGCGGAAGGTGCCGTTCGGCGTCTCGCGCGAGGGAATGCCACTCGAGACCGGCCAGTGATAGCGCGCGACGCCATCAACGGCGACGGTCATCTGCTGGTTGTCCTTGTCGATGGTGATATCGACCTTGGCCTGCGCGGCACCGGCCGTAAGAAGCACCGCGGACGTGAACGCAATGAGGAACGAACGCATTTTACCTTTGGCCTCCAGGCCTGATCGCAAAGCCGCGGCTCTCCGTCCCCGGCAACCAATATGCACGGAATCCGAACTTGGTTCCAGTGGCGGACCCGCGCCATCGTTAATCCTGCGCGCGGCGCAAACAAGGCCGAAGCCGGGCCGGCCTGTCGCGGCGGGCTGACATTTTCGCGAGCAGACCGCGACATGGCCCCCCGATTGGCCGCCGCCGCGCAACCATTTGGCCGCATGAGCGTTTCATACTCCCGCCCCGGCGACGCATTCGCGCCGCGCAGCAAGGAACCCAGATGAACATCACCAAGGTTAAGACCGCGGCCGTCATCCCAGCCGGCCTCTCCGCGCGGCTCCTGCTTGCGGCCGCAGCCCTCGCTTTGGCGCTGGCCGCAGTTCCCCATGCCGGCCATGCCCAGGGCATCGTCCGCGGCGCCCATGAAGGCGCCTATGAGGGCAATCGGATCGGCGGGCCGGTGGGTGGCGTGGTTGGCGGTGCCGTCGGCGCCGGTGTCGGCGGTGCCATGGGCGCGGTCAAGGGCGTGTTCGGCATTCCGGATCGGGGCTATCGCCGTGGTCACCGCTGCCGCGGCTATTACCGCCACGGCCATTTCCATTGCTACTGATCGGGATCGTCATTCCGGGCTCGCGCTTAAGGCGCCTCGGAATGACTTGCTTCGCGAGTCAGTTCTTCAGCCGGTAGCCGGTCCTGAAGATCCAGGCCACGATCATCATGCAGGTGATCAGAAAACCGGCGGTCATGCCGAGGCTGAGCCCGACGCTGACATCGGCGATCTCGTAGAAGCTCCAGCGGAAGCCCGAGATCAGGTAGACCACCGGATTGAACAGCGTGATGGTGCGCCAGCCCGACGGCAGCATGTTCACGGAGTAGAAGCTGCCGCCGAGGAAGGTCAGCGGCGTCACCACCAGCATCGGGATCATCTGCAGCTTCTCGAAGCCGTCGGCCCAGATGCCGATGATGAAGCCGAACAGGCTGAAGGTGACGGCGGTCAGCACCAGGAAGGTCAGCATCCACACCGGATGCTGGATGTGCAAAGGCACAAACAGTCCGGCGGTCGCCAGGATGATCAGGCCGAGAATGATCGACTTGGTGGCGGCGGCGCCGACATAGCCGATCACGATCTCGAAATAGGAGATCGGCGCCGACAGGATCTCGTAGATCGTGCCGGCGAATTTCGGAAAGTAGATGCCGAACGAGGCATTGGAGATACTCTGGGTCAGCACCGACAGCATCACGAGCCCCGGCACGATGAAGGTGCCGTAGCTGACGCCCTCTACCTCGGTGATGCGCGAGCCGATCGCGGCGCCGAACACCACGAAATACAGCGAAGTCGAGACCACGGGCGAGACGATGCTCTGCAGCAGCGTGCGCCAGGTGCGCGCCATTTCGAACAGATAGATCGCCCGGATTGCGCGGTAGTTCATGGCGCCCTCACGATGCTGACAAAGATGTCTTCGAGAGAGCTCTGCTTCGTATCGAGGTCCGAGATCCGGATGCCGGCGTTGCGGAGATCGTTGAGCAGGCTGGTGATGCCGGTGCGGTCACCCTTGGTGTCGTAGTCGTAGGTCACGGCGTGGCCATCGTCGGATAGTTCGAGATTGTAGGCTGCCAGCGCAGTGGGAATGGCATCGAGCCTGTTCTGCAATTGCAGCGTCAACTCCTTCTTGCCGAGCTTCTGCATCAAGGTTGCTTTGTCCTCGATCAGGATGATCTCGCCCTTGTTGATGACGCCGATACGGTCGGCCATCTCCTCGGCTTCCTCGATGTAGTGCGTAGTCAGGATGATGGTGACGCCGGACGCCTGCAGCGTGCGCACCACCTCCCACATGCCCTTGCGTAGTTCGACGTCGACGCCGGCGGTCGGCTCGTCGAGGAACAGGATCTGCGGCTCATGCGACAGCGCCTTGGCGATCATCACGCGGCGCTTCATGCCGCCGGACAGCGTGATGATCTTGTTGTCCTTCTTGTCCCACAGCGAGAGGTCCTTCAGCACCTTCTCGATGTGGGCCGGGTTCTTCGGCTTGCCGAACAGGCCGCGGCTGAAGCTGACGGTCGCCCACACCGATTCGAAAGCGTCGGTGTGCAGTTCCTGCGGAACCAGCCCGATCATCGACCGTGCCGCGCGATAATCCCTGATGATGTCGTGGCCGCCGATCGCAATGCGGCCCTCGCTCGGATTGGCGATGCCGCAGATGATGCTGATCAGCGTGGTCTTGCCGGCGCCGTTCGGCCCGAGCAGCGCGAAGATCTCGCCGCGATTGATGTCCAGATTGACGCCCTTCAGCGCCTTGAAGCCGGAGCCATAGGTCTTCGAAAGATTGGATACGGAAATGATCGGCGACATGGAGGATCGGAAGCGTGAGGAATGGGTGCGCGCGGATTTGGAGCCCGGGCGGGGGGCGTGATGCGGGTTCAGCCCAGATAGGGACGCATATTCCGTTCTGCAATCACCCGCCGGAGCAGAAAATTCATTCTGCGGTGTGGCGGAAGGGCCGCGCTAATGCCTCTTCGCGGGTTTCGCCGGCTTCTTGGCCGCCGCCGCCGGGGCAGGGTGCGCGGGCGGCGCGGTGTCGGCGAGCTTGCCGACCAGCATGATCTGCACCTGGTTGTTGACCGGCGCATTGGGGCGGGCGGGGTCGAGCAATTGCTCTTCGCCGAGCCCGACCGACTGCAGACGCTTCGGCGTGATCTTGAAGGTGTTGACCAGGATGTCGCGGATCGCGTCGGCGCGCCGCTGGCTCAGCAGGACGTTGTTTTCGCGCCGCCCGGTCGATTCGATGTGGCCGACGATCAGGAAGGTGTAGGGCAGCAGCGACGACTGCGTCAGCGCATCGGCGATGCGCCCGACAGTCTGGTAGGAGTCCGGCAGCACGATCGGCGTGTCGACGTCGAATGCGATATCGGCATTGAACGTCGGCAGCTTGGTCAGATCAGGCGCGATCGGCGGGCGCTTCTGCGGCGGCGGCTCGTTCTTCGAGCGCGACTTCGATCGTTCGGCGACCTGTTGGCGCAGCGCCGGGACATCGATCTCGGTGTCCGTCTCGTAATGATTCAGCTTGGTGATGATGTCGTCGCGCGTGACGGCGGTCTGCGCGTGCGCGGACGGCACCGCCAGCAAGACGAGCGCGCTCAACAGGCCCAAAGGGCCAATGCCGCGCAGGCTCCGCGTCGACGGGCGCATCATTGATACCCCGCGTCATTGATCGCCTGGGTGCAATTGCGGCTGAGGCCCTTGGCGCCGACCAGGCATGGGACCGATTTGCTGGTCTCCTTGGTCGAGCCGCCGCAGACCTTGACGATCTCGCGGGTACAGGCGTTGGCGACGGTGACGCGCGCCGCGATCCGCTTCTGGATCGCATCGAGGGTGGAGAAGTAGCTCTCCTTGCACTGCGGCGAGATCACGTCGCGGTTGCGCGACAGGCATTCCTTGAGGCGGGAGGAGTCGAGATTGACGCCGCGGCAGTTCGCGGTGATATCAGCGCCGCAGGCCTTGGCCAGCTGCGCTGCGGAATCGCCAAAGCTCATCGTCTCCGCGACCGCCAGCGACGGCGCGGTGAGCGCGATGACGAAAAGGAAAAACCCACCCCGGACCATGCGACCATCTCAACCCGTGAAATCAACTGGGGTCAAGGGCTACGAACAGGCAAGGCGTCTCTGTCACACCCGCTCCACAAAGCTGTCGACCACCTTCTTCTCGCCGGCCTTTTCGAAGGCGATGGTCAGCTTGTTGCCGTCGATCTTCACCACATGGCCGTAGCCGAATTTCTGGTGAAACACCCGATCGTCCAGCGAAAATTCCGACGTCGTGCCCGTGGACTTCGCCACCAGCTCGCCCTCGATCACCATGGGGCCGCGCTTGGTGCGATTGAAGTTATCAGAGGAAAAAGAGGACTGCCGCTCCTCGAAGCCGCCGCTACGCCCGCCGCCGCCGCGATTGCGGTTGGCCTGGGCGCGCTGCCAGCCCGGGGTCGAGTAGCTCGAGCCGAATGATTCGAGGTTGTCGAAGCGCGAGGCGCCATAGCCGCCGCTGCCGCCCCAGCCGGAGCCGCCCTTGGATTCGGTGATCTCGACATTGTGCGCCGGCAGCTCGTCGAGGAAGCGCGACGGGATCGTGGTCGACCAGGTGCCATGGATGCGGCGATTGGTGGCGAAATAGATCTTTGCGCGGCGGCGCGCGCGGGTCAGGCCGACATGGGCGAGGCGGCGCTCTTCCTCGAGGCCGGCGCGGCCCTGTTCGTCCAGCGTGCGCTGGCTCGGGAACAGGCCTTCCTCCCAGCCCGGCAGGAACACGTTGTCGAATTCGAGGCCCTTCGCCGAATGCAGCGTCATCAGCGACACCGCCTCGTCGCCGGCCTCGCCGTCGCGGTCCATCACCAGCGAGATATGTTCGAGAAACCCTTGCAGGTTCTCGAATTCCTCCATCGAACGCACCAGTTCCTTGAGGTTGTCCAGCCGGCCTGCGGCGTCGGCCGAGCGGTCCTTCTGCCACATCTCGGTATAGCCGCTCTCGTCGAGCACGATCTCGGCGAGCTCGGTGTGCGAGGTGACCTCGCGCTGGGCACGCCAGCGGTCGAACTGCATCACGAGGTCGCGCAGGGAGCCGCGTGCCTTCGGTTTCAATTCGTCGGTCTCGACGATGGCGCGCGCCGCCTCGAACAGCGGAATGCGGCGCTTGCGGGCATGGTCGTGCAGCAGCTGCACGGTGGCATCGCCGAGCCCCCGTTTGGGCACGTTGACGATCCGCTCGAAGGCGAGATCGTCGGCCGGCGAATTGATGGTGCGTAAATAGGCCAGCGCATCGCGAATTTCAGCGCGCTCGTAGAATCGGGGACCACCGATCACGCGGTAGGGCAGGCCGAGCGTGACGAAGCGATCTTCGAACTCGCGCATCTGGAATGAGGCGCGGACCAGGATGGCCACATCGTTGAGGTTCTCGCCGGATCGCTGCAGCTCCTCGAGCTCCTCGCCGATCGCGCGCGCTTCCTCCTCCGAGTCCCAGGAGCCGGTGACGGTGACCTTCTCGCCGTCGACATCCTCGGTGCGCAGCGTCTTGCCGAGTCGGCCCTCATTGTGCGCGATCAGATGCGAGGCCGCGGCCAGGATGTGGCCGGTGGAGCGATAGTTGCGCTCGAGGCGGATCACCTTGGCACCAGGAAAATCGTGATCGAAGCGCAGGATGTTGTCGACCTCGGCACCGCGCCAGCCATAGATCGACTGATCGTCGTCGCCGACGCAGCAGATGTTTCGCGGCGGCGCGGACGGCGGAGCTAGCGCCGGTTGCGCGGTGGCGTCTTCCTGCGCCGGCTCAGCGTCGGTTGCTCCGGGAATGATTGCCGAGATCGGAAGACCCTGTCGCGCCGGCGCCTGCGACAGCAGCCGCAGCCACAGATATTGTGCGACGTTGGTGTCCTGATATTCGTCGACCAGGATGAACTTGAAGCGATTCTGGTACTGCCGCAGCACGTCGGGATTTTCGCGGAACAGGCGGATGTTCTCGAGCAGCAGGTCGCCGAAATCGGCGGCGTTGAGGATCTTCAGTCGCTCCTGATAGGTCGCGTAGATCTTGCCGCCCTTGCCGTTGCCGAACGAGGCAGCCTCGGCCGCCGGCACCTGCGACGGCAGCAGTCCGCGGTTCTTCCAGCTGTCGATCAGGCCGGCCAGCATCCGCGCCGGCCAGCGCTTGTCGTCGATGTTCTCGGCCTGCAACAGCTGCTTCAAGAGCCGCACCTGGTCGTCGACGTCGAGCACCGTGAAATTGGATTTGAGCTGCACCAGCTCGGCATGAAAGCGAAGGATGCGGCCGCCGATCGAATGGAAGGTGCCGAGCCACGGCATGCCCTCGACCGCCTGGCCCAGCATCTGGCCGAGCCGCAGCTTCATCTCGCGCGCCGCCTTGTTGGTGAAGGTCACCGACAGGATTTCCTGCGGCCGTGCGCGGCCCTGGCTCAGGATATGCGCGATGCGCGTGGTCAAGACCCGCGTCTTGCCGGTGCCGGCGCCGGCGAGCACCAGCACGGGGCCGTCGAGCGTCTCGACCGCGTCGCGCTGCTCCGGATTGAGGCCCTGGAGATATTGCGGACCCGCGGCTGCCCGCGCACGCGCGGCGATGCCGCCAGCCACCGGCTGGTGCTCGGGAACGCCGTGATGGGGCAATTTGCTCGGCTCGGTCATTGGCGAATCGTCTCAGCCCCACGATGGCACCGCGGGACGGTGAAGGGGAGCCTTCTTAACAGGGATTGAGGGGCATATAGGGCCTGATCGGCCGTTTTGACAGGTTTTATCGCGGCCGACAGGAACGGTTTTGGCAGCAGTGCACAGCAGGTCCGGTTCCTGGAATCGGCGAAAATTTCGCGGTTTCGCGCTCAGGAACCAGCGTTTCCCCGCTGGATTGTTTCAACAGGTGCAGCGCTGGACCGAGGGGCCGCGCAACGAAACGAAGCGAGAGGTTTGATCATGTTGAGCTGGGTCGTCACATTCCTGGTCATCGCCCTGATCGCGGGCGTTTTGGGCTTCGGCGGCATTGCCGGCGCCTCGATCGAAATCGCCAAGGCGATCTTCTTCATCGCCATCATCCTGTTCCTGGTGTCGGCGGTGGTCGGATTGGCGCGCGGCCGAACACGTGTCTAGCGGGCGTTCGATCGATCACACCTTCGCCGAGGGCATCGCCACGTTGCGGCCGATGCCCTCGGGACGCGGAACGCCCGCATAACTCCCAACGATCGCTTGCGCCCGGGCGCGGATATCAGGCGGAAATGGCGCCACCTTGCGCGCCTCCATGTCGATATGCAGCGTGAGGTTTTCCGAGGTCGCCGACAGCCAGCCCTCGGTGGCGTGGCGCAGCTCCTCGAACGTGTGCAGCCGCTTCTCGTCGGCGCCGAGCAGGAAGACCGAAACCTGCACGGGATCGCCGAGATGGATTTCCCGCAAGTACCGGACGTGGCACTCTGCGGTGAAGGTCGAGCAGTGCCGCGTCTTCATGTAGGCCGGCCCGATGCCGAGCTGCAGCCACATCTCGTCGATGGCGCGGTCGAACATCACGTTGTAATAGGCCATGTTGAGATGGCCGTTGTAATCGATCCATTGCGGGTCGATCTGCATCACCGACGATTTGAACGGGGCTGATGGAAGCGGCATCTCGCTGGCGGTCACTGAAGTCATCTCCCATCCCGGTCTGTTGGCGTCTGAGCATGAACTTTTTTCAAGTCAGGCTCTCTTGACCCCTTATACAAGCTTTGCCACGGTCGGCTAAAGCCGGGAGGAATTTTGACGTGGCGACAACGATTTCGAGCAATCTGACGCGACCTGAGCCGCAAGCCCTGAAGCGCACGATCGACGCGCTGGCGGCGCGGTTCGGCAACCGGCTCGTGACGTCGCAAGCGGTGCGCGAACAGCACGCCCATACCACCACGTGGCTGCCGAACCAGCCGCCGGACGCGGTCGTCACGGCGCAGGAAACCGCCGACATCCAGGACGTGGTGCGGATCTGCTCGGCCAACCGCGTGCCCGTCATCGCCTTCGGCACCGGAACGTCCCTGGAAGGGCAGGTCAACGCGCCCGCCGGCGGCGTCTGCATCGATCTGCGCGACATGAACAAGGTGCTCGCGGTGCATGCCGAGGACCTCGACTGCGTGATCCAGCCCGGCGTGACGCGGAAGGCGCTGAACGAGCATCTGCGCGACCAGGGCCTGTTCTTCCCGATCGATCCCGGCGCCGACGCCTCGCTCGGCGGCATGACCTCGACCCGCGCCTCCGGCACCAACGCGGTGCGCTACGGCACCATGCGCGAGAACGTGCTGGCGCTGAAAGTGGTGCGCGGCGACGGCGAGATCATCACGACCGGCACCCGCGCCAAGAAGTCGTCGGCCGGCTACGACCTGACGCATCTGTTCGTTGGCGCCGAGGGCACGCTCGGCATCATCTCGGAACTGACCATCCGCCTGCGCGGCATCCCCGACACCATCGCGGCCGCTGCCTGTTCGTTCGAGACCGTGGCCGGCGCCTGCCAGGCCACGATCCTCGCGATCCAGACCGGCATCCCCGTCGCCCGTATCGAGCTGCTCAATGCCGCACAGGTGAAGGCCTGCAACAGCTACTCGAAACTGTCGCTGCCGGAAACGCCGCTGCTGCTGCTGGAATTCCACGGCAGCGAGGTCGAGGTCGCCGAGCAGTCGAAGAATTTCCGCGATATCGCCGCCGAATGCGGCGGCGGCGACTTCACCTGGACCACCAAGCCGGAAGACCGCACCAAGCTGTGGCAGGCCCGGCACGACGCCTACTGGTCCGTCAAGGCGCTGCGTCCCGGCGACAGCATTGGCGTTGTCGCAACCGATGTCTGCGTGCCGATCTCGCGGCTTGCCGACTGCGTCACCGAGACCGAGGACGATCTGAAGCGGCTCAATCTGCTGTCGCCGATCGTCGGCCATGTCGGCGACGGCAATTTCCACTGCTCGCTGCTCTGCGACGTCAACGACAAGGACGAGATGGCGCGCGGCGAGGAGTTCATGCATCGCCTGGTCGAGCGCGCGCAGGCGATGGACGGCACCTGCACCGGCGAGCACGGCATCGGCCAGGGCAAGCAGAAATATCTGAAGGCCGAGCTTGGCCCCGAGGCGCTCGACGCGATGCGGGCGCTCAAGCTCGCGCTGGATCCGCAAAACATTTTCAATCCCGGAAAGATCGTTCCTGCGCCCTGAGCGCGGAGCACTTTCTTGCCCGCTATGTGTGACGCAGTGTGATCACGGCTTCTCGCTTCGGGCGCGCATCGCGCACGGAGCGACCAATTTGGTGTGACCTCAACGCCATAGTTCACCGCTTGCTCGGCGTCGCGCAGACTCTGCCATTCACAGCTTGCACCAGGGCCAGCTATGCTTGCCACGCTTTCGAGGCACGGCAATGTGGTTGTTCAACAAGGTCAAGCGTAAGGATATCTGGGACGATCCCGTCGCGCAGCCGCTCGGCGACATCGAGGCTGCGCACAGGATTCGTGCGATCTGCCGCGATGCGGCCGGCTGCGCCGAGGCGATCGGCTCGCCCGGCAAGCGTTCGCCGAACCAGCAGCAGATCGAGCGCGATCGCTACGAGCGTGCCGCCAAGGCCGCGATGGAGACCGCGATGAAGATCTCCGACGAGCTGGTGCGGGATTCCGCGGTGCGCGAGATCGTCGGTCTGTGCATGAAGGCCAACAACATCAAGACCGGGCGGGCGCTGTTCCGCGCCATCCACGCGGGCTCGATCAAGGCGGAGGTGCTGAAGGAGCATCCGACGCTGGAGGGTGAGCAGGCGTGAGTCGCGCGACCCGAGCCGTTTGAAATCAGCCTCATCGGTCTCGCTTTGCCAAAAATATCGAAAACAACCCCATGCAAAGTAGCCGGCGGTGGCCGGCGTTCGACCAGCTACTTGACACGTCGGGCAATTCACGCGTATTTTTCCAATATTCCGAAATCGCGTAGACGCACGCTTACCCGGTTCCGTAGCCCGGATGGAGCGAAGCGAAATCCGGGGCTGTTCGTCGACGTTCGAGGGGATCCCGGATCACGCTGCGCTTCATCCGGGCTACGACTTCATTAAATCTACGCCTGCCCACCGAGCGTACGCACCGCCTCATCGACGCTGTGGAAGACGTGGTCCCGTTGCAGTGCCTGGTAGAGATCGAAGCGCTCGAAGGCGTCCTGCGCGCGGGTGGATTCCAGCCGTGCCACCGCCACCGTCACGCCGTCATCGCGGCATTCGCGAAACAGATCGCGCAGCGCCTGCGCAGCGGTGAAGTCGATCTCGATCATGCCGCTGGCCTCGATCACCAGCAGATGCAGCTTGGACGTCGCCCCGCCGATGATCTTGAGCACGCCGCTGTGGAAACCTTCCGCATTGAGGAACGACAACGGTGCCTGCAGGCCGACGACGGCAATGCCGGGCTTGCGCTCGCCGGTGACGTGCGGGCCCGTCGGCCACCAGATCGTGGTGCCGGGGACGTGGACGAATTCCACCAGCTGGCCTCGCGTCGTGGTCCAGATGCCATGCAGCAGCGACAGCGCGATGCCGACCGCGACACCTTGCTCGATCGGCAGCACGATGATCGCGGCTGCCGTCGCCGCCACCAGCAGGAACTCGTAGAACGACTGGCGGAAGATCGCGACGATCTGCTTCACACGAATGATGCGCAGCGCGACGAACAGCAGCACGCCGCCGAGCGCAGCATCAGGCACGTGCTGCAGCAGCGTCGCGCCGAATGCCAATAGCGCGAGCACAATGGCCGCGGCAAACAGCCCCGAGATTTGCGTCTGTCCGCCGGTCTCCGAGACAATGCCGGTGCGCGGCGGACTGGCGTTGACGGGAAAGGCGCCGAACAACCCGGACAGAACGCTGCCGGCGCCGGCGCCGAGGAAATCGCGATCGACGTCGGCCGGCTTGTTCGGATCTGACAGGAACGAGCGCGTCGTCGCCGCGGTCTGCACCATGACGACGACGGCGATCAGGATCGCCAGCGACAGCAGCTTGATCCATCGCTCCGGCGCGATGTCCGGAAATGACGGCTTTGGCAGCGTGCCCGGCACAATGCCGACCACCTTGACGCCCTTGCTCTCGAGATGACCGGCAATCACAGCGATGGTGGCGACGACAAGGCCGATCAGCGCGCCGGGGATGCGTGCGCTGATCTTCTCCGATCCGGCGACCAGCGCCAGCACGCCGAGGCCGATCACGAGCGTGTAGAAATTGGTCTCGCCGATTTTCTCGGTGAGAACGCCGAGCTTGTAGAGCGTCGGCCCGTCCGGCGTGGTCAGGCCGAGCACGCCGGGCAGTTGCGAGACCAGGATGTGGACGGAAATGCCGGCGAGGAAGCCGACCGTGACCGGCGTCGACAGCAGATTGGCGATCCAGCCGAGCTTGAACAGGCCGCCGGCGATCATGATCGCGCCGACCATCAGCGCCAGCGCCATCGCGAACGCCTGATAGTCCGGCGAGCCCGCCGTCGCCATCAGCGCCAGACCGCCTGCGAAGATCGGCGTGATGGTGGAGTCGGCGCCGCAGGACAGGAAGCGGTTGGCGCCGAACATCGCAAAGCCGAGCGAGCCCGCCATGAAGGCGAAGAAGCCGATCTGCGGCGAGAAGCCGCCGAGCCGGGCGGTCGCCATCTGCTCGGGGATCGCGATCGCTGCCAGCGTCAGCCCGGCGATCAGGTCGCCCGGCAGGTCGCTCGGCCGGAACGCCTTGAGCGAACGAAAGATCGGCCAATTGGCGCGCGTCGGATGAACTTCGGCCATCGGTCTCCCAAGCAGACTGCGGCGATTCGCCGATAGTCCGCCATCGCGCGGCCAAAAGCCAGTGGAGTTGGGCTGTGCGGCCGCGAAGGGCACCGGCTAGTGCGGAGGCGCGGCCGTGATCGCCTTTCGGACCGCCGCCAGCGGCGCGCCGTCGTCAAAGGTGACGCCGTCGCCTTGCAGCGTGACGCCGAGGTCGCGCCACAGTGCGGCGAGGTCGGGTGTCACCGGCTTTGACCCCCATTCGCTGTGCAGCCGCTCCAGCACATCGACGCCGACGGCCTTGTCGGCGGTCGCGAGCACACGTGCGATCGGCCAGTCCTTTTCATGGTTGCCGCCGGCGGCGAGCACGCCGCGCATGGCATCCTGCAACCCGAATTTGTTGCCGGTCCGCTTGCGGATCTCGACGTCAGCGAACAGGCAGAACATCGCGCCGCCCCAGTATTTGCGGCCCCAGGTATCGGTGTTGTCGAGGCCCTGGTCGCCGGCCTGCGGCAGGCCCTTGGGCATGTCGCGCATCATCGCCTGCCAGATCTCCTGCGCCGTGAGATCGCCGGCCTGCACCCGCGCGACCGGCTCGACATAGACCGCGAGCCCTTCCGACAGCCAGGCATAGCGGTCGTCGAGGTCGGGCAGGGCGGTGTGCACCATCTCGTGGACGATCACCCAGTCGCGCTTCAGATCGTCTGCGCCGGCGTCGCGGCCGATCGGCAACCGGATCGCGGCGCCGCGATAGCCCCAGGTGGTGCCGCCGCGCACGCGCGCGCCGTCGACCGGGACCAGCAGCAGCCGCAGCGAGCTGACGGGAAACCGGCCATAATAGATCGAGACCGCGCGGGGCCTTGATCCAGTCGAATATCGTGTCCTTGGGCAACGTCATGTCGCCGGGGGCAAAGGCGACATGGATGGTGCCGCCGGGCACGTCGAGATCGGTCTTCGACAACCGGTCGAAGGCGTCGTAGGGCATGCCGTTGCCGCGCATGAACTCGGACTGCGCCTCGACATGACAAGATGCGATGCCGAGGATGATGGCGGCGATCAGCATCGCTGCGGCGATCACGCGATATGTCGAGATGCCTTTCATCGCGGCCTGCCGCGTCCCTATTCGCGAATGGATGCCGCCGTCAGCAGTCCCGCCGTGATCCAGCCATGCAGGTAGCCGGCGCCGCGCGCCGCCGCATTGTCGGGATCGTCATAGGTCGCAAGCATCTCGCAGAGCACGCCGAACGGAATGCCGCCGGAGGCTTCGTCCCACATCATCGCTTCCTCCGCCGGCAGCTCGCGGAACATCGGCGTAGTGTCCTGGCGCCAGGTCAGGACGCGCGCGGGCTCGGCGAGCGTCTCCACATCGGGCGGCGTCTCGTCGTTCTTCAATGCCATCCAGATCGCGACGGCATTGGTGGTCAGGTCGATCCGGGCCGCGCTCGGATGCGGCCGGAACACCAGCTCGTTCCACATCTCGGGCGCGAAACCGGCCATGGCCTCGAGAGCAAGCACGTCGCCTTCGCCGGCGTCGAAGGCGTCGTTCAACGCCTTCTCCAGCGCGGCTAGGTCGGCGAGCACGGGATGGCTGCTGTAGGGCTCGGTGGATCTCAGGAACTCCGGCAAGCCTTGCGAGAACCAGCGCAGGTTCGGATGCTCGGACGGCCGTGCCTTGACGTAGGCATGACCCATGTCGTCGAACATCTCGTCGCCGAGAAAGCGATGCAGCAGTTCGTGGTCGTTGCGGACAGCCTCGACCAGCCGCGAGCCGTAGGCATGGCGGTAGACGCCGAATAGCGTGTCGCGCGTCTCCCGCGGGCTGTCGAGGATTTCGGACAGGATGCTCCCGTCATCGGTCAGGATGGCGCGCTGAAACTCGCTCTGCTGGCGCGCGAAGTCGCTCATTGCGTCGGCGCTCTCGCGGGCAGGTTTTGCTCCGCGATCTCGCGGGTCCGCCTGACCTCGATCAGCAATTCGTCGAGCGGCGGGATGTTGTCGTCGCGCTCGATCATGGTCGAGACGCGTCCGAACCGCTGCAAGGCCGCAACATAGAGGTCCCAGACATCCTCGCACACCGGATGGTCGTGCGTATCGATGATGTGCGTCCCCATATGGCTGTGGCCCGCCATGTGGAATTGCACCACGCGATCCGCCGGAATGCCGTTGAGGAAGGTCATCGGATCATAGCCGTGGTTGAAGGCGCTGACATAGACATTGTTGATGTCGAACAGCAACCAGCAGCCGGAACGGCGCGACAGCTCGGAGAGGAATTCCCACTCCGTCATCTCGGAATTGTTGAACTGCACATAGGTCGAGACGTTCTCCAGCACGATGGCGCGGCCGAGGAAGTCCTGCACCAGCTGCACGCGGCTGACGACATGGTCGAGCGCCTCCTGCGTGTAGGGGATCGGCAGCAGATCGTGCAGGTTCTTGCCGTGCACCCCGGTCCAGCACAGATGGTCCGACACCCATTTCGGCTGCACGCGCGTTGCGAGGTCCTTGAGGCCCTGCAGATACGCGAAGTTCGGTGGCGCGGTGGAAGCGATCGACAGCGAGACGCCGTGCATCACCACGGGATAGCGCTCGCAAATCCGGTCGAGGATGCGCAGCGGCTGGCCGCCCGGCAGCATGTAGTTTTCGCTGATCACCTCGAACCAGTCGATCGGCGGATTGCCGCTCAGGATCTCGTCGTAATGCTGCGCGCGCAGCCCGAGACCGAAGCCGAGGAAGGCCGGCCTGGCTGATGTCATCGGGCGCTCCGCCGACGCGATCGGCCGGTCGGGCAATCGGCTCGCGACGTTCATGGCGCCTCCACATCGCTGGCTCCGCAATCGCGGTGCCGAGGTCCGGAAATTATCATGAAAGCGGGGCCCGGCCTACACCGCGCCCCGCCGATCACGCGAGTTCGCCCCGGGCGATCAACCCTTGACGTATGAGCCGCCGAGCTTGGCGCACTGCTTCTCGGTGCTCATCGAGAAGCCGGTGCCCTTGCAGGCATTCAGGCCCTTGCAGGAATTGGCGCCGCCCTTGCAGGCGCTCTGGCCCTTGCAGGCATTGCCGGCCATGCACTTGCCCATGGCGGCGTTCGCGGGCGTCGAGGTGGTCGAAACCACGGAGCCGGCGAGGAACATGGTGGCCGCAGCGACGGCAAGCGTTGCGCCGGACTTCGAATTCAACTTCATGACGATCTCCTCGGTGTTTGTTTTGAATGCAGTCAGCGTGGCGCCGTGAGCATCCGATGATCGATCGATCCCCAGACCGCACAACGAGTGGTCGGAAAGCAGTCGGATCGCAGGAGGTTTGGCTCGGCTGCCGCGGTCTGAATGCTCGTCCGGAATCAGCTACGGGGCTCCGGCGATTTGGTTACACGGTTTCGGAAGAAAATTTTCGAACCGGCCGGTTGGGCGATGCATTCATGTCGCGCGGCGGCGGTTCATCGTTGTTCCGTTGCGTTGCACAACAGGTCGATCGGCTAGTTCTGGGCAGCACGCGCCGGTTTCAGCTTGGCCATCTGGCGCACATTGGCCTCCAGCTCCGCGGCATTGAACGCAGGGAACGAGCAGATGCGGTTGCTGCAGGCAAAGGCTGCGGGCTCACCGAGATCGGGATAGTCGACGTCGGCATTGGGCAGCTTGCCCTCGCGCAGGTCGAGCCATTCGAGTCGCTTGTAGCGGGCGGGCAGGGCACGCGCGACGACGTGCAGGGCCTGCGCACGGCCGTCGTCCTTGTGTCCGACGATCGTCACATGCGTCGGCTCGACTGCCAGTTCCTCGTCGGCGAGCAGCACGCCGGGCAATGGACGCGGCATCTCGGCGGACGCGGCCGCGAGATAGCGCATCGCATGCGCGGCCTGTTCGCGGCCGCGGTCGTCGCCCGTGTAGCGATTGAGCATGTTCATGAAGCGCGCGACCTGAATCTGGTCGTCGATCAGTTTTGCAGGTTTTGCGAACACGCCCGTCTGTCCTTCTGACGTCTTCGAGGTGAGGAAGCCGCCGGCGTCGTCGCGGAACGTCGCGGCGAAATTGCCGGCCTTGGTCGCTGCTGTCAGCCAGTCGCGATTGCCGGTCGCGGCGTAGAGATCGAGCAGGGCCTGTCCCATCGCGACGGTGTCGCCGAGGAAGGGGCCGCCGCGATCCTTGTCGCCATGGCGGAAGCCGCCATCCGGCAGTGCGCGGTTGGCGAGCACCCATCGTGCTGCGCGCTCGGCCGTCGTCAGTGCCTTCGGATCGTTGGTGATATTGTAGTAGGCCGCCAGTCCGGAGATCGCCCAGCCGTTCTCGCGTGCGTAGAGATTCTTGTCGATGCGCGGCAGGCCAAGCCTGCGGCGCTCGGCATCCGCGAGAGCATAGTATGTGTGGCCGTCGACATCGTGATTGAGGTCGGCGTCCTGGCTGACATAGAAGGCGCCGTCCCGGCTCAGCATGAAATCCGTGAGGTAACGCGCGACATTGCGCGCGGCGGCGAGATATTTCGGATCCTTCCACTGCGCATAGGCCTGGCTGTATTGCCGCAGATATTGCGACTGGAACGAGATGATCTTCTCGAAATGCGGATGGCTCCATGAGCCGGCCTCGGAATACTGGAACACGCCGCCCCACGCCGGATCGATCAGCGCGATCGCGGCATCGAGCGTCTGCCTTGCGCGTTTCGTCGCGGTGGCGTCGCCGGCCTCGGCGCGGCTGATCGCAAGGTCGAGGCTGTCGGCGTCGATATATTTCTGGTTCTCGCCCCAGCCGCCGAGCTTCTCGTCATAGGATTCGTCGAACGTTTTGGTCAGCTCAGCGCGTTGCGCCTTGCCGAGAAAGGCCGACGCGGCGGGCTTGATTTCGAAGGCCTCGCCGACCGATGGGCCCGGCGAGGGATCGTCGATGATCGCCTTGAGCAGCGATTGCATCCGTTCGGGCTCGATGTAGCCCCTGATCTTGGCGATCTCGGTGCCATCGGGCGCGAACACGATAGTGGCGGGCCAACCCCAGTCGCCGTAGCGGCTCGAAAGATCCGGATTGGCATCCTGGTCGACCCGAACCGGGAGATATCTTGCCGACAGCAATTCCTGCACCTTGGGGTCGGCGTAGGTCGTCTTCTCCATCACGTGGCACCAGTGACACCACACCGCTTCGAGATCGAGAATGACGAAGCGCTTCTCGGTCGTGGCGCGCGCGAACAGATCGTGGCTCCAGTCGCTCCATGCCGGGCCGTCGGCCGCCGACGCAGGCGATGCGATCAGCAGGGCGAGAATGGCGGCAAGGCGGACGGTCGACATGGCAAGCCCTCGGTCAGCGCGTGGTTGTGCCAGCTACGCGTCGATTGGGTCCGGGGCTCGCCACGTCACGGGATTGTGAGGGCGCCGCTCAGATCGGCTCCTTCCGGCCCGCCGTCAGGTTGACCAGCAGGCGATCGAGCGAGGCGGCGCCGGGACCCGCAATCGCAAGCCACATGAAGGCGGCGAAATAGGTCGCTTCCTCGAACCCGAGCAGCGTCTCCAGCGAGTCGACATCACCCCACTTCGCCGACTTGATCGCGACGATCATGACCACCGCAAGCATCGCGGCCGGGATGCGGGTGAACAGGCCGAAGATCAGCATCAGGCCGCCAAAATATTCGACGCTGGACACGAAGGGTGTGAGGATGTTCGGGAACGGAATGCCCCAGCCGACGAAGTTCTCGGTGACCTGGGCGAGGTTGTTGAGCTTGCCCCAGCCGGCCAGCATGAAGGTGTAGCCGACGACGAGCCGCATGATCAGCGGCCCGGCCCAGGAAAAATGCGAGGCGATCCGGGCCGGCAGCAGAATCAGCAGGTTGACGATGAAATTCATGCGAAACCCCTCCCGAATATCGCGCCGCGCCGTTTGCGTCGGCGATAACGGCGGCAAACGACACGAGCCAAAGTTACGGCCGCGTCTTGGCAGGAGTTTCGCTTGTTATGGCGGGCTTGTTACGCCGCTAGCCGATATTCTGCAGCGCCGGGAAGGTTTCCAGCAGCCAGACGCTGACGCCGGAGACGGCGCCGGTCAGGAAGCCGATGCCGGTGATCACCATCAGCACGCCCATCACGCGCTCGACGGTGTCGAGATGGCGTTTCATCCGCGCGAACAGCGAGGAGAACTGCTTGACCATGAAGGCCGCGAGCAGGAACGGGATGCCGAGCCCGGCGGAGTAGACCGCGAGCAGGCCGGCGCCTTTGGTCACCGTGGCCTCCGCGGCCGCGATCGAGAGGATCGCCGCGAGAATCGGTCCGATGCACGGGGTCCAACCGAACGCGAACGCCAGGCCCATGACATAGGCGCCCCACAGCCCCACCGGCTTGGGTGCGGTCAGCCGCCCCTCGCGCATCAGGAGGCCGATCCGGGTCACGCCGAGGAAGTGCAGGCCCATGATGATGATGACGATGCCGGCCAGGATCGAGAGCTCGGCCGACCAGGCGCGCACCAGCCCGCCGACGATGGACGCGCTGGCGCCGAGCGCGACGAACACGGTGGAGAAGCCGAGCACGAACATCAGCGCCGCGGTCATCACCGCGCGCTTGGACGCCGCGGTGGCGCCGTCCTGGTTGACGTGCTCGATGGTCGCCCCGGTCAAATAGATCAGATAGGGCGGCACCAGCGGCAGCACGCAGGGCGACAGGAAGCTGACCAGGCCGGCAATCAAGGCTGCCGGAATCGAGACGTCGTGCATCAAAGAACCTTCGCGGAATAGCTGGTCTGTCTTGGCGTCTACGCGGCCAACAATCCAGAAGTTTCGGCAGCCAGGCATTCAACTATGGTCACAGGCCCGTGTGCGGGGGCGGGTAGACCAAGGCGGGCGGCATCCGGCTGCTGGGCGGCATATGGTTCCGTCATTCTCCGGTGCGCAATTTCAGCGGCCGCGCAACATATTCGATGTCGTCCCTGCCTAGTGCGCAATTGCGCACGGGAGCAGGGACCCATAACCACCGGTGCCGATTATCGCGCGATGCCGGAATGTCGAGTCCCTTTCGCAGCACCCGCCGCGGCGTATGGGTCCCTGCTTTCGAAGGGACGACGATGAGGCGAAAGCTGTGCGCCCATCACCGCTTGCGCGCGTCCCGTGGCGCCGCCGTCTCGAACTCGCGGCCGCGAATCCGCACCAGATCGTCGGCGGAATGCGCCAATAGCACTACTGTGGCGGCGCGCGCGGCCTCCGCATCGCCGGCCACGATCGCGTCGAGCACCGCGCGGTGTTCGATCAGCGCGCGTGGACGGTGCGAGCCGGTTGCGGCGATCGTGAAACTCTGACGTAGCGTGATCTCGAACATCTGGGCGATCGGCCAGAAGAACTCGTTGCGGGTCGCGAAATAGATCGCCTGGTGGAATTTGATATCGGCGGCGACGAACTCCTCATTGGTCTTCGCCGCATCCATGCCGTCGCACCCGGCGCGGATGCGGGCGATGTCGTCTTCCCCGGCATGGGTCGCCGCCAGCGCTGCCGCGGCGGGCTCGACCCCGGAGCGCAGCTGGAACAGTTTTGCCAGATAGCGATCGATCTCGGCGCTCTCGAGGTGCCAGCGCAGCACGTCGGGATCGAGCTGATTCCACTGCTCGGGCGGCCGCACCCGCGTGCCGCTCTTCGGCCGCGACTCGATCAGGCCCTTGCCGGTCAAAGTGCGGATCGCCTCGCGCACCACGGTGCGGCTGACGTCCATCATCTCGCAGATCTGCATTTCCGGCGGCAGCGTCTCGCCGACGCCGATCTCGCCGCGCACGATGCTGCTGCCGACCCGGTCGGTGACCTGGCTGTGCACACTCCGGCGCAACGCGTTGGATGTCTGGAACATTGGAAGCCTCGCTGCGGTTGGTGCCAGCGTCGCCTCCGCGCCCTCTTGCACAACCGTATCGTATTTGTCATACATTATGACAAAAGCGCTGCCAAGCTGGCACCGACCGGCACCAGCGGCCAAGAGAACGCCAAGACCAACAAGATCCGTGACCGACAAGGTCCGTTCCTGGGGAGGAGCACCATCATGACGTCGAACCGCGTGAGCCGCCGCATTGTGCTGCAGTCGTCGGTCACCGCTGCCGCGTGGCTTGCCGCCGCGCCTGCCATCATCGGCCGCGCAGAGGCCGCGACCATGAAGATGCGGTGCTCGTCGTCGCTCCCCAACGATCCCAAATACGCCAACGGCCGCGTCTACTACGACAATCTGGTCAAGAGCCTGAAGGCGAACGGGCTCGGCGAGCAGATCGAGGTCACGTTCTTCCCCGACAACCAGCTCGGCCAGGAGATCGACGTCATCAATTCGGTGAAGCTCGGGGTCATCGACCTGATGGTGTCGGGCTCGTCGATCTCGGCGAATCTCGTGCCGTTGGTCGGCACGTTCGACCTCGGCTACCTCTTCAACAGCTTCCAGCAGCAGACCAAGGCGTTCGACGCCGGCGCGGCCAAGCCGATCGAGGATGCGCTGCTCAAGGGCGGCAGCATCCGCATCATCGCCTGGGCCTACAATTTCGGCGCGCGGAGCGTGTTGTCGAAGAAGCCGGTGAAGACGCCGGAGGATCTCGCCGGCTTGAAGATCCGCACGCTGCCCAACCCGATCATCACCGAATGTCTGCGGCTGATGGGTGCGGCGGCGACGCCGCTCGCGTTCGGCGAAATCTATACGGCGCTGCAGGCCGGCGTGCTCGACGGCCTCGAGCACGATCCGCCGACCATCCTGGCCAGCAAGTTCTACGAGACGTCAAAAAACTACGCCTTGACCCAGCACATCTTCTCGCCGCTCGCGGTCTATTTCAGCGACACCACGTTCAACCGCATGGATCCCAAGCTGCGCGAGGGGTTCCTCGATGCCGCAAAGAAGGCCGCGGCCGAGACCCGCACCCACGGCCTCGCGGTGGAGAAGGAGGCGCTGGCGTCGCTGGCCGAGAAGGGCGTCACGGTCGTCGAGTGCGACAAGGACGCATTCCGCAAGCGCGTGTTGCCGCAGACCGACAATTTCATCAAGGCGCGGCCCGAGGCGAAGGCCGTCGTCGATCTGATCCGCTCTAGTCAAGCCTGAGGCCGGCATGTCAGTCGCCGCAGTCGCGACGAGAAGCAGCACCGATCGGATCACGGCGCCGCTGCTCGCCATCAGTGATGCGATCGCCGCGATCCTGCTCGCCGCCGATCTCATCGTGGTCTGTGTCTCGGTGCTGGCTCGCTTCCTGTTCAACGCGCCGGTCGAGTGGTCGGACGACGTCGCCCGCGGCCTGATGGTCGGGTCGAGCTTCTTCGGCGCGGCCAGTGCGCTGGCTCGCAGCGAGAATCTCGGCGTCGCCTTTTTCGTCGACATGCTGCCGACGGGCGTGCGGCGCGTCGTCGACGCGGTCGGGGCGCTGCTCGTCACCATCATTGCGGCCTACGTCGCGTTCAACGCCGTCAAGATGGGCTGGCTGACCACCGGCCAGACCTCGGGTTCCGGCCTGCCGCTGGAGTGGACGTTCTATCCGATGGGCGTCGGCGCAGCCTTCATGACGGTGTTCGCCATCGAGACGTTCTGCGGCCGGCCGCTGCGCGACATGGTGTCCGGCATCGTCGCGACCGCAGTCATCGTCGGCCTCTATCTCGCCTGGGATGCGTTCGCGCCGTCGTCGGTTCCGTCGTCGCAGGCGTTGATGCTGATCGGCTTCTTCCTCACTTTGTTCGGCGGATTGCCGATCGGCTTCGCGCTGGCGCTGGCGGCGCTGATCTTCATCTGGGTGGAGGGCACGCTGCCCGGCGTGATCTTCGCCCAGCAGATGGCGCGCGGCATCGACAATTTCGTGCTGCTGGCGATCCCGTTCTTCATCCTCGTCGGCTATCTGATGGAAGCCAACGGCATGTCGGTGCGGCTGATCGAACTGCTGCAGCGCGCGGTCGGGCGGATGCGCGGCGGGCTCAACGTCGTGATGGTGATGTCGATGGTGCTGTTCTCCGGCATCTCCGGCTCGAAGATGGCCGACGTCGCCGCGGTCGGCTCGGTGCTGATCCCGGCGGCGCGCCGCTCGCGGCAGAATCCGGGCGGCGCCGTCGCGCTGCTCGCGGCCTCCGCTGTGATGGCGGAGACCATTCCGCCCTGCATCAACCTCATCATCCTCGGCTTCGTCGCCAATCTCTCGATCGGCGGACTGTTCGTCGCCGGCATGCTGCCGGCCGCGCTGATGGCGCTGGCGCTGATCGCGGTGTCGATCGTGTTCGGCAAGCGTCCGGCCGCGAACGAGGAAGCCGAGCCACGCGCGGCGGTGTCGGGGCTGTGGACCGGCGCGATCGCCTCATTCGGGCTGATCTTCATGATCTTCTTCGGCTTCAAGAGCGGTTTCGCCACCGCGACCGAGATCTCGGCCTTTGCCGCGGTCTACGCCATCGCGGTCGGCAGCTTCCTGTTCCGCGAGCTCGGCGCGAAGAGCCTCGCGCACTGCTTCGTGCAATCGGCTGTTCGTTCGGGGCTGGTGCTGTTCATTGTCGCCGCGGCGCAGTCGCTGGCCTTCATCCTGACCTTGCAACAGGTGCCGCACGCGGTCGGCGACCTCATGCTGGCGATCTCGGGCAGCCACGGCGTCTGGCTGTTCATGCTGCTGTCGATCCTGGTGCTGGTGGTAATGGGTTCGGTGCTCGAGGGCGCGGCGGCGCTGATCATCTTCGGCCCGCTGCTGCTGCCGGTCGCGGTCAAGCTCGGCATCGATCCCTTGCATTTCGGTGTCGTGCTTGTGATCGCGATGGGGCTCGGGCTGTTTGCGCCACCGCTTGGGCTCGGGCTTTATGGGGCCTGCCTGATCGGCAATGTGCCGATCGAGCAGACCATCAAGCCGATCGCAGGCTATCTCGGCCTGCTGCTGCTGTGCCTGCTGGTGATCGCCTTCGTGCCGGCGATCAGCACGGCCCTGCCGCATGCGCTCGGCTATTAGGGGAGTGGACGCGTGAAGGTGTTGCTTGCCCATACCCCGCAGATGCGCCGCGACTATTATGGCGAGCGTAGCCTGAGCGGCCTGCGCGCGGTCGCCGACGTCAGATTGCATGAAGGTAACGAGGCGCTCGACGCGGCGGCGCTGGTCAAGGCCGCCACCGACGTCGACATCATCGTCGCCGATCGCACGACCCAGGGGCCGGGCGAGATCTTTCCGCTTCTGCCGAAGCTCTGCGCCTTCGTGCGCTGCGCGGTCGATATCCGTAACATCGATGTGGCCGCGGCATCCGCCGCCGGCGTGCTGGTGACGCAAGCGAGTGCCGGCTTCGTCCAGTCAGTCGCCGAGCTCGCGCTCGGCTTCATGGTCGATCTGTCGCGCGGTGTTTCGCGGGCGACTGCGGACTATCACGCGGGCAGGGCGCCTGAGGTCGTGATGGGCCGCCAGCTCGCGGGCAGCACGGTCGGCATCATCGGCTATGGCAGCATCGGGCGCTATCTTGCGAACCTTGCCAAGGCGCTTGGTATGACTGTGCTGGTCGCCGATCCCTATGCGTCCATCGACGATCCAGCGATCGCACATCTGCCACTCGACGATCTCCTGGCGCGCGCGGACTATGTCGTCTGTCTGGCGATCGCCAATGCAGAGACCGAGAACCTGATCGGACAAGCGGCCTTGGCGCGGATGCAGCGGCACGCGTTCTTCATCAACCTGTCGCGCGGCAACCTCGTCGACGAGGCGGCACTTGCGGCCGCGCTGCGCGATGGCCGGATTGCCGGTGCCGCATTGGATGTCGGCCGCGCGCCGGACCAGATGCCGACGCCTGAGCTCGCAAAGCTCGGCAATGTGATCGCAACGCCGCATGTCGGCGGCCTGACGCCACAAGCCATCGAGCATCAATCGTCGGAGACCGTGCGCCAGGTCGCGAAGATCGTCGCCGGCGAGATTCCCGTCGGCGCGGTCAATGCCGCGCACTGGACGCGGCGGCCGCGGCCATGAAAGTTCGGCAACGCCTAATGCTATCGGAAGGGCTGGACAAGACCTTTACATCCAGCTCAAACTTGAGCCCGTCAAACCGCGGCCGCTGAGCGCGCGGATAATCAATGAACGGACGTCCCGCAGCAAACGACGGGCGCCGGAAGGAAACAGGGAGTGCATCACATGGCCATTTCACGCCGTGACGTTTTATTGGGCAGCGCCGGTGCACTGGGCGCCGCGTCGTTCTCCTTCCCCGCTCCAGCGATCGCACAATCGGAACCGATCAAGATCGGCTGTCTCGCCGCGATCACCGGGCCGAGCTCGGCGCCGACTGTCGGCTTCAACCGCGGCGTCAATTTCGCGGTCGACGCCATCAACGGCTCGGGCGGGGTGAAGGGCCGCAAGATCGAGCTCGTGATGCGCGACACCCAGGGCGATCCGACCAAGGCGGTGAACGCCACGCAGGAGCTGATCAGCCAGGCCAAGGTTCACGCGATCTGGGGGCCGCTGAATTCCGGCGAGGCGCTGGCGACGACGCCGATCATGGCGCGCGCCAAGATGCCGGACCTGCATCCCTGTGTGGTCGAGACCCTGATCGATCCGGTCAAGTTCCCCAATGCGTTCCGCATCGCGCCGTCGAACAGCCAGTGGGACGATGCGGTCCGCAATTATTGCCTGAAGATCCTCAAGGTGAAGAAGGTCGCCGTGATCGGCGATACCACCGGCTATGGCGTCACCGCGGTCGGTGCCTCCGTCGCGGCGTTCAAGAAGGACGGCGCCGAGGTGGCCTATCAGGCCAATGTCGATTCCACGCAGCCCGACATGACGCCGGACATGCTGCGCGCCAAGAATGCGGGCGCCGAGGCGATCGTGGTGTGGAGCGTCTCGACCGGCATGGAGGCGCGCATGTTCAACACCCGCGCCGCGATGAACTGGGACGTTCCCTTCGTCGGCCACCCCTCGATGGCGTCGGGTGAGCTTGCGAGCCTCGTCGCAAAACCGGAGAACTGGAAGAAGGTCTATGCGATCGGCTACAAGAGCTGCAGCTATGACAGCGCCGGCAAGCTGCCGCCGAAGAGCGAGGATCTGGTCGCGCGGCTGACCAAGGCCAATATCGCGCTGAACGATACGTTGCTGTGGTGGGTCGCCGGCGGCATCGACTGCATCGAGCTGATCGCCAAGGCGGTCGCGGAAAGCGGCTCGACCGATAGCGCAGGGATCATCAAGTACTGGAACTCGCTGTCGACCTATCCCGGCTATTTCGGCAATTATCGCTTCTCGCCGACCGAGCATAACGGATATTTGACCGAAGAGATCGTGATGTCGGAATCGAGCACGGCAAAGAACGGCACCTTCGCGCTGGCGCCGGGGTATACATAAAGGGCGAGGGCACAGCCGATGCTGGCCTCGATCCTTGCATCCGGTCTCGCGGCGGGCGCGATCTACGCGTTGGTCGGCGTCACCTACAACACGATGTTCTCGACGTCGCGGGTGATGAGCTTCACCGCCGGCCAGCTGGCGATGCTGGGCGGCGTGTTCGGCTCGATGTTCACGCTGAAGCTCGGCCTGCCGATCGCTGTTGGCTTCGTGCTGACGCTGGCCTGCTGTGCGGTGATCGGGATCATCACCGAATTCGTCGCGGTGCGGCCGGTGCTCAAGAGCCTCGACCAGCATCTCTACGTGCTCTCGACCTTGGCGGTCGCGCTGATGATCCAGCAGGTCACGGCGATCAAATGGGGCACCGAGCCGCAGCCGTTCCCGCGCATCGTGGGCTTGGGCGAGGGCGTGCTGGATGAGAAGTTCTGGCTGCCGGTGGTCGCCTGCGCCGTCACCATCATCGGCCTCGAATATCTCTACCGCCGCACCCTGGTCGGTCGCGCGTTCCTGGCCATCGCGGAGGACAATTTCGCGGCGCGGGCGCTTGGCCTGCCGGAGCGTAATCTGCGCGTCGCAAGCTACGCGCTCGCCGGAATGGTCGGCGGCATCGCCGGATTTTCCGGCGGGCAGTTGCTGCTCGCCTTCTTCGCCAATGGCGCGCTGCTGAATTTCTACGGCTTCGTGCCGGTGGCGCTGGGCGGGCTCGGCAACAACAGGGGCGCGATCATCGGCGGGCTGGCGCTCGGCCTGTTCCAGCAGGCGGCGAACTTCCTGGTCGGCGGCATCTTCTCCTCGGTCGCGGTGTTCACGCTATTCATCGTGGTGCTGCTCGCAGCTCCACAGGGACTGTTCGGCGCCTCGACCGCGCGGAGGGTGTGATGAGCTCGGTCGCAGCCGCTCCGCCCCGAACCGACAGCGGCGCCTGGCGCGCCGCGCTGCCGCACGTCCTGCCGTTCCTCGGCATTCTGGCCGCGGCCGCGCTGCTGCCTTTCGTCAGCAATGATTACTGGGTGCTGATCGGCACCCGTGCCGCGATCTACTGGGTGCTGGTGTCCGGCCTCAATCTGGTGGTCGGCTTTGCCGGCCATCTCGCGATCGGCTATGTCGCACTGCTGACGCTCGGCGCCTACACGACCAGCGTGCTGGTCGCGGGCAATGTGATGCCGGCCATTCCGGTGTTTGCCGCCTTGCCGGTTGCAGGCCTGATCGGCGCGGTGTTCGGCGTGATCGTCGGCCTGCCGGCGTTGCGGTTGCGTACCTTCTACTTCGCGATGTCGACCTTGGGCTTTGCGACCATCGTGACCCAGATCGCGCTGGCCTGGCAGAGCGTGACAGGCGGCGGCATCGGCATATCAGGTCCGGAATTCCCGGCGCCGTTCAACACGCCGTGGGGCTTTTACGGTCTCTGCATCGGCTTCGCCGCGTTCACCACCTGGATGAGCGCCAACATCGCGCGCAGTCGCTTCGGCCGCGCCCTGATTGCGGTGCGCGATGCCGAGGTCGCGGCCGAGGCCAGCGGCATCTCCAAGCCGAACATGCTGATCGCGATCTTCCTGTTCGCCGGTGCGCTGGCGGCGATCGCCGGCGGATTGTTCGCGACGTTGCAGACCTACATCACGCCCGACGCCTTCACCTTTGATCTGTCGGTGCTGTTCTTCATCGCGATCCTGATCGGCGGCCGCGGCTCGATCCTGGGGCCGATGCTCGGCACCATCATCCTGACCATCCTGCCCGAGATCGCAGCGCCCTTGGCGTCGTGGTCGACCTTCCTCTACGCGGTGCTGCTGCTCCTGATCGTGCTGGTGATGCCCGGCGGCATCGCGGCGCTGCTTGATTTCCGTAACCGCCGTCCGCTTGCCAGCAACCGCGCCATTGTGCCGCGTCCGGCCGCGCTCGCCGACATCGTGCGCCGGCGCGACGGCGGCAAGGCGCTGCAACTGCGCGGCATCGCGCTGAGCTTCGGCAATGTGAAGGCGATCGACGGCCTCGACCTCGATGTCGCGCCGGGCCAGATCCACGGCCTGATCGGCCCGAACGGCAGCGGCAAGACCACGACCCTGAACGTGATCTCGGGCTATTACGCCGCGAAGGCCGGCACCATGACACTCGGCGACGCGACATTGCCCGCGGGCCAGCCGGTCAAGCGCGCTGCATGCGGCATCGCGCGCACCTTCCAGACGCCGCGCGTGATCGGCGAGGCCTCGGTGCTCGAGAACGTCATGATCGGCGGCTCGATCGAGGGCAGGGCCAATTTCGTCGAGGCGATGCTCGCACTGCCGCGCAACGGTGCCGACGAACGGATGCTGGCCGCGAAGGCGCGCGCGCTGCTCGGCGTGGTCGGGCTGGAGGCGCTCGCCGATGTGCGCGCCGATCGCCTGCAGCACAGTGAGCTGCGCTTCATCGAGATCGCACGCGCCCTGATGCTCGATCCGGATTTCCTGCTGCTCGACGAGCCCGCCGCCGGCCTCTCCAATGACGAGATCGAGCGGCTCGCCACCCTGATCAAGGCGGTCTGCGGCCGCGGCACCGGTGTGCTGCTGGTCGAGCATCATGCCGATTTGATCTTCGACATCTGCCACCAGGTCACCGTGCTCAATCTCGGCCGCACGCTGGCGGCGGGAACGCCGGCGGAGATCCGCGTCCACAAGGAGGTCGTCAGTGCTTACCTCGGCGGCTGAACCGCTCCTTGAAGTGACCGCGCTGCAATCCGGCTACGGCAAGATCCGCGTGCTGCACGGCATCGACATGACGATCGCCGCCGGCGAAGTGGTTGCGCTGCTCGGTCCCAACGGCGCCGGCAAGACCACGCTGCTGCGGGCGATGTCGGGACTGCTGCCGGTCACTGCCGGGCAGGTCCGGTTCGGCGGCCGCGACATGACCAATGCCACGCCGCGCGATGCCGCGCGCGCCGGGCTCGTGCATGTCATCGAGGGACATCGGGTGTTCACGCAGATCTCGGTCACCGACAATCTGCTGCTCGCCGGCTACGACCTGCCGCGCGCCGAGCGTGCCGTGCGCATCGAAGAGGCGTTGGCGTTCTTTCCGGAGATCGCCGAGAAGCGGCATGAGCGCGGCGGCGCGCTGTCGGGCGGGCAGCAGCAGATGCTGACGGTGGCCCAGGGCCTGGTCCGCCGCCCGCGGCTCTTGATGCTCGACGAGCCGTCGGCAGGGCTTTCCCCGGTGCTGGTCGATCGCGTCCTCAATGTGATCGGTCGGTTGCGCCAGCAGGGCACGTCCGTACTGCTGGTTGAGCAATTGCTGGAAAAGGCGCTGGCCTCGGCCGATCGGGTCTACGCCCTGGTGCAAGGGGGAATCGCGTTGGAGGCACCGACCGGCGAAAACGACCTGCCGCACCGGCTCGAACGCGCCTATTTCGGCCACGAGAGCCACGCCCTGGGCGCCTGAGGCCGCCATATCCCCGCCCCGCTTGAAGGTAAGGCTTGGTTAAAGGTAAGGCTTGGCGCTCGGCGCCGATTCTGGCTTCATGGGGCCTCATGCGGCGGGCCTCCCGATTGTGCTAGGATGCGCCGGAGCCAGCCAACGGACAGCGGATCGGGAAGGTGGTGTGAATGCTGTGCCCGGCCTGTCAGACCGACACCCTGGAAGACAATGGCGTCTGCAGGTCGTGCCGCCTGAGCTTCACTGCCGTTTGTCTGAGTTGCGAGCATCCGAATCTCGAGACCGCGCGGTTCTGCGGTGCCTGTGGCGAGCGCCTGGACCAGCTCCAGCCGGTGGGCGAACGCAAGGTCGTCACCGTGATGTTTGCCGACATCGTCGGCTCCACCGAGTTGATCGGGGACAATGATCCCGAGCTTGCGCTGGATCGGTTGCCGCCCGCCTTGGCGCGGATGGGCAACGCCGTCCGGCAGTTTGACGGCAGCATCATGCGCAGCATGGGCGACGGGTTGATGGTGATCTTCGGTGTGCCGCACGCCCAGGAAGACCATGCACTTCGTGCCTGCCAGGCGGCGCTCGCCATGGTCCAGTCGTCGCGGGACAACGGTATCGTGCTGCGCGTCGGCATCCATTCCGGCGAGATCGTTGCGGGCGTACCGGACAAGTTCACCAGGGAACAAAGTGTCTATGGCGCGGCCGTGCATCTGGCGAGCCGGCTCGAGCATATGGCCCAGCCGGGCGATATCTGCTTCACCGAATCGACGTTCAAGCTGGTGCAGGCATCTTGCGATGCGCGTGCTCTGGGTCATCAGGACGTCAAGGGATTTCCGCGGCAGATCGGCGTCTACCGGCTGGTCGGAATGAAGCTATCGCGTGCGCCGTTCCGCGATGTCGTCGTCGGCACCTATCGAGGGCGCGATGCCGAGCTCGCCGTGCTGCAGGAGGCGTTTGCCGGAGCCGAGCACGGTGCCGGCAAGGTGATCGGAATTTCGGCGCCGCCCGGCCTCGGCAAGAGCCGCCTGTGCTTCGAATTTGCGCGCAGCGTCAAGGAGCGTCTGGTGCCGGTGCAGGAGGCACGCGCATCGCCCTACGACCATGCCGGTCCGCTGCAGCCGCTGCTGGAATTCTTCCGCAACTTCTTCCGGATCGTCTCGAGCGACGATGCGGAGACGGCGCGCGCCAAGGTCGCGGCGCGGATCGAGTCCTCGGTCCCGCATTTAATGGATGATGTGGCGGTGCTGAGCGATTTTCTCGGTATTCGCGACCCGCAGTCCCCGGCGCCTGCGATGGACCCGCGGTCGCGGCACACGCGGCTCGTCAATCTTGTTGCAAGTCTGGTGCGCGACGGCACGCGCACGCCCTCTGTGATCATCATCGAGGACATTCACTGGCTGGACGAAGCGAGCATCGAGTTCGTCTCGGCACTGGTGGATGTCGCGCATATCAGCCGGGCCTTGATCATTCTGACCTACCGGCCGACCTATCGGGCGCCGTGGCAGGAGGGGCCGGGATTTCACGAAATCCGGCTCGATGAATTGCGTAGCGAGGATGTCTCCGCGCTGATCGCGGACATGATCGGCGGTCATCCGTCGACCGCCGCAATTTCCGAACGCATTGTCGAACGAAGCGGCGGCAATCCGTTCTTCGCGGAGGAGTTGGTCCGTTCGCTGATCGACAGTTCGAATCTGACCGGCCGGCCCGGCGAATACGAGATGTCCGGGCAAGCATCGCCCGAGACGCTGCCTGCGACGGTGCAGACCGTGATTGGTGCACGCATCGACCGCCTCGCGCCGGGGGACAAGGAGGTGCTGCTGGTTGGTGCCACGATTGGGCGGGAGTTTCCTCTCTCTGTGCTGGCCGAAGTGACGCGCAGCAAGCACGTCGATCTCGTTGGCATTCTCGACCGATTGTCGCAGGTCGAACTGATCCAGGAGATCACCAGCGAGATCGAGCATGATCGTTATGCATTCCGGCATCCGCTGATCCAGGAAGTTGCCTATGCGATGCAGTTGCGCACCCGTCGCGTCGAGCTGCATCGAGCGGTGGCGCATGCGCTTGAACGCTTCCATCATAACCAACTCGGCGAATATGCCGATTTGATCGCGTATCATTTCGAATCCGCCAAGGATTTCGCGTCCGCGGCCAATTATCTGGCTCGTTCGGCGAGCTGGATCGGTACGACCAATTCGCGGCTGGGGATGAAGTCGTGGCTCAAGGTTCGGCTGTTGCTGCAATCGCTGCCGCGCTCGCCGGAAACCGACCAGCTGCGCATGCGCGCATCCGGTCACGTGTTGATCCTTGGCTGGCGCGAAGGCATCAGCACCGAAGAGGCTGCCCCGTTCTTCCACGAGGCGTTGGTTGCCGCACGAGACCTCAAGGACTCGCTGTGGGAGGTTCTGATCCTCGCCGCCTTTGGCCGGGTCTCCGCTGGTACGGGCTCGGCGGACGAATATGTTGCTCAGTTGCTGCACGCGATCGAGGTCTGCGAAGACCCGAGCATCAGGACCATCCTGCAAGCGCTTCTATGCCAGGCCTATGGCTACGCCGGGAAACTGCGAGAAGCGATCGCGGCCGCGGAATCCGCGCTCAAGCATGTCGCAAGCATCGATAGGTCCCACGAAGCACCGCTCGGCTTCGGTGTGGAGCGCTGGGTTGAGAGCCTGCACGCGCGCCTGCTGGTGCGAACGGGCAGTTTCGACGTTGCGCGGGAGCGCATCGCCAAGCTGGTGGCCAGTGAGAGGGGCCATCTCGATCCGGCGGTCTTGTTCATTCCGCATCACGCCGGGGTCGAAATGGCCTGGCTGACGCAGGACGAAAAGCTTGCGGACCTTCACAGCCTGCGGATCGAGGAAATCGCCAGGAGAAGCGACACGCCCTATGTCGCAGTGTATGCGAGCGTCTGCCGCGGACTGGCGCTATCGCTGGCGGGGGATCACGCTGCGGCGATCCAGATGCTTGAATCGGCGATCCGGCTCGCGCGAGAGGCTTTCGCCGGCCTCGAATATGAAAGCGACATTCTGGCATTCCTTGCCGAGATTCATCTGAAAAGTAACAACCTGGCCGCAGCCCTCAGCGCCGCTGAACAGGGGATCGCGGTCGCGCGGGAGCGGCGGGCGCGGCTCGCTGAATGCCGTTCGACGCTGGTGCTTGCGCATGTGGTCAATGCGGACGGCTTGCGCTATCCGCAGCACCGCTTGACCGAGGTGCTTGCGCGCGCCCGGCTTCTCATCGAGGAGACCGGCGCCTCACCCTACGAGCGGCTGTTTCCGGTCGTGCAGTCGTCGTCCTGCGGACAAGAAGCGTGAATTCACGCATGCCGTAGTCGGTGACCACCTCGACGCGGCCTAGTCGCTTGCAAAACCCAATCCATCGCTCCGGTGCGGTCCGATAAAGCCCGGCCTCGGTGCGGGCGTCGTCACGCGGCAACATGAAGTTGACGGCGAAGCCGATCCTGCTGCTGGCAGCAAGATCGGCGAGGATCGCCCCGACATACTCTTCCCATGCCGCGACCGGATGACCGAGCCGGACGTTGAATATCCCGCTCGCAAGCGAATAGTCGGCGACTGCGCCGCACTGCGAACCCTCGGTGAAGGTGGCCCGCGTGTTGCCGGCCCAGCGGGCGCGGGCGGCGGCGATCATCGCCGGGGAAATGTCGATGCCGCGATAGGTCACCTCGGCATCGCCATGCCGCGTCGCCAGGAATTCCAGCAGCGCGCCGTAGCCGCAGCCAAAGTCATTCAGGCTGAACGGCCGCGCGAAATCGCACAGCTTCAGGAGCTGCACGAAGCGCAGATGTTGCGAGAGCACGTTCGGCCAATCGACCCCGAGCGGGGTCGGGCCATGGCGCTCCAGCGTTCCCGAATAGTAATCGCGAACCTTGGCGTGCGGCTCGGGCATCGCCGAGGTTTCGGATCACTTCTTGCGCGCGCCGGCCTTGGGGCGGTCGGCCGCGATCGTCGGCATCGAGATCGTCAGAAAAACCAATGGGGAATAGCTCAGCACGCGATCGCCTGAAGTCACCTTCACGACACCTTTCGGAGACTCCGCCGGGTGCGAGGTAAAGTGTACCGGCAACGGCTTGCGGCTTTCAAGATTGGCCTGCAACGACGCGATGACCTGGTCGTGTCCATTCAGCTTCGTTGCCTTGCCGTCGACTGACGCGCCGGTCTTCTTCAGCAGATTCAGATACCGGAAAAACCCGTCGCGATCCGCTTCGCCAACTGGCGCAATATTGAGTAGCCCAAAGGACATCCGCAGCGAGCGTTGCGGCGAGAAGACCTTGAACTCCTTCTGAAACTGGACCATTTCGTCCAGGGCTTCTGCAATAAATCGGGACTTCATCTGCTGCAAAAGATCGGGAACGTATCTGTCGGCAACCAACCCGCCCATTGTATTCCTCCTGAAAATACCATGATAACCCGCTTCCCGGCTCCCGGCCAGCTGTGAGCGGATTGGCTGATGGTACAATCACCAGTTTGCGCCGCTGTCTATGAATTGCTTCACAGAGTTGGCCGTGCATGATGCAAAGCCGGCGTTTTTCGTGAGCCGCCGCGTCCGTTCGGCTTCCTGTCCATTCCCATTGCGCAGTGTTTCCATGCGACTTCCCTTCTTCTACGGCTGGATCATCGTCGCGGTGACCTTTGTCACCATGGCCATCGGCGTCAACGCGCGAACGGCGTTCTCGCTGTTCTATCCGCCGATCATCTCCGAGTTCGGCTGGGAGCGCGGCGTCACGGCGGGCGCATTCTCGTTCGGCTTCGTCGCCTCGGCGATTGCGAGCCCGCTGATCGGCCGGCTGATGGACCGCGGTGGGCCGCGCGCGGTGATGGAGCTCGGCGTGCTCTTGATGGGCTCGGGCCTGCTGCTGGCGCCGCTGACCACGCAACCCTGGCACCTCTATCTCACCATCGGCGTGCTGGTCGGCGCCGGCAGCGTCTGCCTCGGTTATTCCGGGCAATCGCTGTTCGTGCCGAACTGGTTCCTCCGCCGCCGCGGCCTGGCGATCGGGCTCGCTTTCGCCGGCGTCGGCATCGGCTCGGTGACGCTGCTGCCATGGGTGCAGCATATGATCGAGCATACCGGCTGGCGCACCGCCTGCACCGCGATGGGAATCGTGGTGCTGGTCGTGCTCGCGCCGATCAACCTGTTGCTGCACAAGCGGCCGGAGGACATCGGCCTGCAGCCGGACGGCGATGCCGCGCCTACGGCGACGTCGGCACGGCCGGCATCGAACATCGTCGATCCGGTGTGGGCCGGCACCGACTGGACACTCTCACGCGCGCTGCGCACCGCGCGGTTCTGGTGGATCGCGATCGGCTATTTCTGCGGCCTGTACATCTGGTACGCGGTGCAGGTGCACCAGACCAAATTCCTGCTCGACATCGGCTTCAGCTCCAATGTCGGCGTTTGGGCGCTGGGCGTCGTCAGCCTGCTCGGCATTCCCGGCCAGATCTGGCTCGGCCATCTCTCCGATCGCATCGGCCGCGAATGGGTCTGGGCGATAGCCTGCTTCGGCTTCGTGATCTGCTTTGCCGCGTTGGCCGCGCTGAAATACTGGCCGAGCATGCCGCTGATCTATCTGATGGTCTTCACCCAGGGCGCGCTCGGCTATGGTCTCACATCAGTGATGGGCCCGGTGGTGCTCGAGATATTCCAGGGCAGGCATTACGGCAGCATTTTCGGCACCGTGATGCTGGCCGCGCTCGCCGGCGGAGCCGCCGGCCCGTGGATCACCGGCCAGCTCTATGATCTCTCGGGCAGCTATACCAGCGCGTTCCTGCTCGGGATCGCCGTCAGCCTGCTGTCGGCATTCGCGATCTGGCAGGCTTCGCCCCGCAAGGTCCGCGCCGTCGCCGGACAGATGCACAAGATTGCCGCCTGACAGATCAGGCGGATGAAACGCCGATCGCGCGCTGCAGATCGGTGATCGCGCGCAGGCAGCTGTCGGCGGGCGTGGTGTCCGGATCGATCAGGCGATGCAGGCGGAAGCCGTCCTCCAGTGCCAGCACGATCGCGCCGGTCCAATCCGGATTGAGTTTGGGATTCCTGCCGCTGTTCTTCTGCGCGGTCGCGACGATGTCGGCGATCAGCTTGCGCCGGGCACGCAGGCGCTTGGCGAGTTCGGGCCGCCGCTTCTCGGCGCGCGCCACGAACAGGATCATCTCCATGTGCAGGAGAGGGGAGCGGCCGAGCGGGTCCTGCTGGCTGCGATCCATCGTGCGCAGCGCCTCCAGGAAGTCGGGCAGGTTGCTGTGCCTGGCGAGCAAGTCGAGATTGCGCCGGATCGACTGCTCGACGTGATCCTCGAGCATCGCAAAGATCAACTCGTCCTTGCTCTTGAAGTTCGAATAGAAGGCGCCGCGGCTGAAACCCGCTGCGGCCGCGATCGCCTCGATGCTGGCGCCGCCAATGCCCTGTTCCTCGAATACCCGCGCCGCCGCCTCGAACAGCTTCTCGCAGGTGTCGTCTCGTGTCGGTCTGGTTCGTACCCTTGACATCGGCGCATTTTAAGGCAGAATGCAACTCGATACAATAGTGTATCCAGTTGCAATTCGACTGAAGCAGAACCGCCGCATCCGTGATGATGCGGTCTTGAGGATGACACCAAGGCGCACCACGGTATTAGGCACCGGTGCAGCGAACGAACGAGGTCACCATGAACGAGCAAGTTCAGCCGGCGAACGGCGATCCGCTTTTCAATCCACTGGCACCCGAATTCATTCGCAATCCCTATCCGCATTACGAGCGGCTGCGCCGTCTCGATCCGATGCACGTCAATGCGCACGGCGCCTTCGTCGCCAGCCGCCATGCCGAGGCTAGCCTCGTGCTGCGCGACAAGCGCTTCGGCAAGGACTATGTCGAACGCACGATCCGCCGCTACGGCCCCAAGATCATGGATGAGCCGGTGATCCGCAGCATGAGCCACTGGATGCTGCAGCAGGATCCGCCGGATCACACGAGGCTGCGCGGCCTCGTCGTCAAGGCGTTCACCGCCCGCCGCGTCGAGGACATGCGCCCGCGCATCCAGCACGTCGTCGACGAGACGCTCGACCGCATCATTCCGCAAGGGCGGATGGACCTGATCGAGGATTTTGCGTTCCGCCTGCCGGTCACGATCATCTGCGACATGCTCGGCATCCCGGAGGAGCATCGCGAGGCCTTCTATAACGGCTCGCGCGACGGCGGCCGCCTGCTCGAGCCGGTGCCGCTGACACCCGAGGAAATCAAGCAGGGCAACGCCGGCAACGCGATGGCGGCGATGTACTTCCATCAGCTGTTCGAGCTGCGGCGCAAGCAGCCCGGCGACGACCTCACCACGCAGCTGGTGCAGGCCGAGGAAGATGGCCAGAAGCTCACCAATGAGGAGCTGACCGGCAACATCATCCTGCTGTTCGGCGCCGGCCACGAGACCACCGTGAACCTGATCGGCAACGGCCTGCTTGCGCTGTTCCGCAACCCGGACCAGCTCGCGCTGCTCAAGGCCAATCCGGGCCTGATCACCAATGCGATCGAGGAGTTCCTGCGCTACGATTCCTCGGTGCAGATGACCGGCCGCGTCGCGTTGGAAGACATCGAGGATCTCGGCGGCAAGCGCATCCCGAAGGGCGAGAGCGTGCTGTGCCTGCTCGGCTCGGCCAATCACGATCCGGCCGTCTATCCCGACCATCCCGAGAAGCTCGACATCCAGCGGCCGAACGTGAAGCCGCTGTCGTTCGGCGGCGGCATCCATTTCTGCCTCGGTGCCCAGCTGGCGCGGATCGAGGCCGAAATCGCGATCTCGACGCTGCTGCGCCGGATCCCCGACCTGCGGCTCGATGACGCGGAAAATCCGGAGTGGCGGCCGACCTTCGTGCTGCGCGGGCTGAAGCGGCTGCCGGCGAGCTGGTGACATCCGGGATGTGGTGACATCCGGGATCTGCGGCAGGGCAGCGATCCTGCCGCAGCGGCGGTCGCGCACGCACGCTTGAGCGGAAAACCACCTTCCGATTAACGTTGTAGCGGCAAAGCCGCTGTGACTTCGCCATACTTGTCTCTATATTTGGGCTGCTCCGGCCAAGGGTTGGCAAAGGGTTCAGCATAAGGAGGCTGCCGCGGAGCGGGCTCAAAGGGAGACACCGTGCAGACGACGCTGCTCGGCCTGGCAATCGCCTTCATTCTTGCATTGGTGGCCGCGCTGGTCGGTCCGTATTTCGTTGACTGGAACCAGTTCAGGCCGCAGTTCGAGGAGGAAGCGTCCAAGATCATCGGCGCGCCGGTCCGCGTCGCCGGCAATCTCGACGCGCGTCTGCTGCCGGCACCCTCGCTGCGGTTGAAAACCGTCACCGTCGGCGGCGCCAACGATCTCGGCAAGGTCCGGGCCGCCAGTCTCGACGTCGAGTTCAGCCTGAGCTCGCTGATGCGCGGCGAGGTGCGCGCCAACGAGCTCACCGTCAACGGCGTGTCGCTCGATCTCGGGCTCGATCCGAAGGGGCGGGTCGACTGGTCGCCGTCGAGCGGGAGCTTCAACCTGGCTTCGCTGGCGATCGACCGGCTCAATCTGACCGGCCGCGTGGCGCTGCATGACGCCGCGAGCCACAGCACGCTCGAGCTCAACGATATTGCCTTCAGCGGCGACGTCCGTTCGCTGGCCGGAGCGGTGCGTGGTGACGGCAATTTCATGTTCGATGGCAACCGCTACCCGTTTCGGATCTCGTCGGGGCAAGGTGCCGACGGCAACGGCACCCGCCTGCACGTCAACATCGATCCCGGGCAGCGGCCGGTGTCGGTCGATCTCGACGGCATCCTGACCTTCGAGGCCCGCGCGCCGCGCTTCGAAGGCAGCGTGACGCTGGCGGGCACACCTGGCCAGCGCGGCGGCAGCGACATGCCGCCCTGGCGGATCGCGGCCAAGGTCAAATCGGATTATTCGGCGGCACGTCTCGACCAAATCGAGGTGAGCTATGGTCCCGACGATCGCGCACTGAAGTTCGCGGGCAATGGCGATCTCCGCTTCGGCGCATCGCCGCTGCTGCGCGCCTCGCTCACGGCGCGGCAGCTCGACGGCGACAAGTTCGCGGCCAAAGACAGCGCCAAGGATAGCGCAAAGGACGGCAACAACGGCAATGTCGAGCCGGTGCGCGTGCTGCCGGCATTGCGCGCGGTGTTGTCAGGCCTGCCGCAAAGCCCGATCCCGGCACAGATGGAGCTGACGTCCGAGCAGATCATGCTCGGCGGGCGTCCATTGCAGGATATCTCGGCCGAGCTGCAATCGGATGCGAAATCGTGGACCGTGCGCCGGCTGGAGTTTCGCGCGCCGGGATCGACGCGGGTCTCGATGAGCGGCGCCAGCGCGCAAGCCGGGGTCTCGAACAGCTTCAAGACTGCGCTCAATGTCGAATCGTCCGATCCGGATGCGTTGATGAGCTGGCTGCAGGGCCGGAGCGACATCACCTATCGCAGCCAGAAGCCGCTGCGGCTGCGCGGCGACGTCACGGTGTCGCCGTCAGGTTTTTCGATCGATGCGATGAAGGCGGAGATCGAGAGCGGCACGCTCGAGGGCCGCGTCGCGGTCACCCATCGCGAGGCGGCCAACGGCTCCAAGGTCGAAGCTCAGTTGAAGGCGGAGCGGCTCGATCTCGACGCGACCGCTGCCTTCATCCGTTCGCTGGCCGGTCCGCAAGCCGAATGGCCCGACGAGGCGCAGCTGTCGCTCGACGTCGGGCGCGCGATCTCCTCGGGGCAGGAATTGCGGCCGCTGCTGGCGAAGATCACCTACGGCCCGAAGAGCATCGTGCTCGAGCGCGTCAAGATCGGTCAGCCCGACAATGTCACGCTTGACGGCAGCGGCAATTTCGACCGCGGCAATTCGACCGGCAAGCTCGCGGTCGACGCGAGTGCTGCATCGCTTGGTCGGCTTGTCGCGCTCGTTCAGCCGTTCGCGCCGGCGCTGGCCGCACGGCTCGGCGTGCTCCGCGCGGATGCCGGCCCGGTCCGTGCAAAGCTCGCGCTCGACCTCGCCAAGGGCAAGGCCGCCGATCGGGTTAGCGCACGCGCGACGCTCGATCTCGATACGCCGCAGCTGAAGGGCAATACGGTGATCTCGGCAACCCCGCAGGTGGCCGCGATCCGTGCGATGGATATCGATGCACTGCGCCGAAACGAGGTGACGGCGGAGGCGAAAGTCTCGGCCGGCGAGGGCCGTGCGTTGCTGGCGTTGCTCGGGCTTGACCACGCGGTCGCCGCCGGTACGGGCGCGACGCAATTCGAGGGCACCGTGAGCGGTGCATGGCAGGCGCCGTTGCGGCTGAAAGCACGGCTCTGGGGCTCCGGGCTCGACGCGGATGCGGAGGGGAGCGCGGAGCCGTGGTCCAAGGATGGGACAAAGGACAGGACCAAGGATGGGGCGAGCGAGAGCAAATCGAGCGTCAGCCTCCGCGTCCGCAGCGCCGACATCAGTCCGCTGCTCAATCTGAAATCATCCGATCCGGCCGCGAACATCCGCCTGTCATCGAAGGTCACGCTCGCCGGCGACCGGCTGACCTTCGATGATCTCGACAGCATCGTCGCCGGTTCGCGGCTGCGCGGCCGTCTGGCGCTGACGCTCGCCGATCAGAAGAGCATCGACGGCGAAATCGGCCTCGATCAGATCACGCTGGCGCCGATTTTCGCGGCCGCGATCGGCGCGGCCGGCCACGATGCGACGGAGCCGCTCGGCACCGGGCTCACCAGCGCCTGGCGCGGCAAGGTCACGTTCGAGGCTCTGCACGGCCTGCTGCCGGGCGGCGCCGAGCTGCAGCCGGTCAGCGGCACCATCAGGTCGGACGGGCAGGCGCTGACCTTCGACGGCATCAAGGGCAAGATCGGCGGCGGCGAGGCGACCGCCTCGATCGATGCACGACAGGGCGTCAATGGCCTTGCGCTGAACGCCAATGTGCAGCTGTCGGGCGTCGACGCTTCGGCCTTGCGCTACCGCAATCTCGCAATGCCCAAGGGCCGTGCGTCGATGCAGATGACGTTGTTGACGCAGGGCCGCAGTGCCGCGGCGTTGACCGGTGCGATGTCCGGAAGCGGCACCGTGACGCTGGAGGGGCTGAACCTCCCGGGTCTCGATCCGCGCGCGTTCGACGTCGCGATCCGCGCCAGCGATTCCGGTCAGGCGACCGACGATATCAAGCTGAGGCAGATCGTCGAACCGGCGCTCGCCGCCGGCGGTCTGTCGATCGCTTCGGCGCAAATTCCCTTCAACATCCGCGACGGCCGTATCCGTGTCGCGGCCACCACGCTCGCGGCCAACGGCGCCAACGCGATCGTGTCCGGCGGTTACGACATTCCGGCCGATCAGGCCGACATCCGCGCTGCGCTGGCATCGACGCAGGTTGGCAACGCCAACAGCCGCCCGGAAATCCAGCTGCTTGCCGTGGGCACGCCCGACGGGCTGTCGCGCAGCATTGACATCGCGGCCTTGTCGTCGTGGCTTGCGGTGCGCGCGATCGACCGGGAGACCAGGCGGCTTGACGCGATCGAGCGCGGCGAACCGGCGCCGCCGCCGACCCCGGCGGCCCTTCCGCCGTCCGCCGTGCCGGCGCCTGATGCGTCGAGCTCCAATCCGGCAGCGGTGCCTTCCGCCAATCTGCCGGCGCCAGGCCCCGATCCGCGCCGCGTCCCTCCGAAGCCGAAGATCGTGGCGCCGCGGCCGCCGATCGTCCCGCCGGTCGCCACGGCACCTGCCGTCGCGCCGCCGGCGCCGATCGCGAGCCAGCCCCAGATGGCGCCGTTGCCGCCGCCGATCGAGGTCAAGCCGGCGCCCGGCGCGGCCAGGCCGCGGCCGCTGCGTCCGCCGCTGTCGCTGACGCCGCAGGTCGCCAATCCGCCGCCGCGGCCGGCCATGCAGAACTGAAGGGCGCCTTCGAGTGACGCGGCTACCGGTTCGCGTGAAGCAACTGCGTCGAACCGAGACGGCTCACGATTGGTGCTGGAGAATGTTGATCAGCCGGCCGAAGGGATCGCGGACGTAGAACCGCCGCACGCCCCACGGCTCGTCCGCCGGGCCATATTCGATCGCGATGCGGGCAGCCTTGATCCGGTGCAGGGCCACGTCGAGATCGTCGACCTCGATCGAGAGATCGGGCACCGGCGTGCCGGAGCCACCTTCGGATGCGAAGCTGATTTGAACCTGCATTGTTTCGGATGAGCCGTAAGTCGCAACCCAACCGAAATCCATCAGCGGCTCGAGGCCGAGGATGTCACGATAGAACGATCTCGCTGCCGCGATGTCTGATGCGGCAACGTTCGCGACGATGCGATTGACCTTCATGCTGAAGTCCGCGCGATGGAACGACCGTCGCGATCGACGGTCGGAGAGGCCATCAGGCCTGCTGGCGCGTATCGACCTGCTGCGGCCTGACATCCGTCGGCACGGCCGGCGTGGCGCGCGAGCGGAAGTAATCGAGCACGAAAAGCCGGATCGCGGAGGACAAATTGCCCTGCTGACGGTTGCTGTCGATCTCGCCGACCAATTCCGACAACGTCATGTTCCGCAGTCCGGAAATTTCCTTCATGCCGTTCCAGAAAGCCTCTTCGAGGCTGACGCTGGTCTTGTGACCGGCAACCACGATCGAACGCTTAACGACGGGAGACTTCATGATGCGTCTCCACTTTCGACACGCTGCTGGTTGAGAAGGTGCTGATCGAGCACACGCGCATTGCGCTCGTCGAGAAATTCGTCACGCGCTCGCTCGGATTTGGTGCGACCGAATAGCGCACGATTGGCTTCGGCCTGCTTTGCAGCTTGTTCGCGCTCACCGCGCTTCTTGAATCGTTTCAGGTTGACCACGTCGCCCATGCTCGTCGTCCTCAATCGTCCCCAAAGCGGAATTGGTGATGCATCGTGACGAAAGCAAGAGCGACTGCACTACGCGCCCGGCTCGACATTCATCCCGAATCCCCATTTGATGCTCTGATAGCATCAAAGAATCCGTTTCGCTCTGCGAAAACTAGACGTCTGTACCACGCGCCAGCGCAGAGCTCATAGGTAACGCGCCTTAGTCTTTAGGCGTTATGATCCATAATTATATCACGCGCACTGACCGTAATTATCCGGACATTGCGCGTCGTCCATTCAGCCGGGGTGTGTCATTTTGTCCGGCTGCACGAGGCGATCGAATTCATCGGCAGACACAAATCCAAGCCGCAAAGCCTCTTCCTTCAACGTCGTTCCGTGCGCGTGCGCCGACTTGGCGACCTTGGCTGCGTTGTCGTAGCCGATCTTCGGTGCGAGCGCGGTGACCAGCATCAGCGAGCGCTGCATCAGCTCGTTGATGCGCTTTTCGTCGGCGCGTATGCCGACAACGCAATGCTCAGTAAATGAGCGGACAACGTCAGACAGCAACTGAATGGAATTTATCATACAATATGCCAAAACCGGCTTGTACACGTTGAGCTCGAAATGGCCCTGGCTGCCGGCGACGGTGATCGTGGTCTGATTGCCGAACACCTGGCAGCACACCATGGTCATGGCTTCGCACTGGGTCGGGTTGACCTTGCCCGGCATGATCGACGAGCCCGGCTCGTTCTCCGGCAGGATCAACTCGCCGAGACCGGAGCGCGGGCCGGAGCCGAGGAAGCGGATGTCGTTGGCGATCTTGAACAGCCCGGTCGCCACCGAATTGATCGCGCCATGCACCAGCACATAGGCGTCGTTGGAAGCCAGCGCCTCGAACTTGTTCGCTGCGCTGGTGAACGGCAGCTTGGTGATCTCGGCGACATGTTTGGCGAAGGCTTTGGCGAATTCCGGCTTCGAGTTGAGGCCGGTGCCGACGGCAGTGCCGCCCTGCGCCAGCGGAAACAGCTCCCTCACCGCGGTGTGCAAGCGCGCGATGCCGCTCTCGACCTGCGCGGCGTAGCCTGAGAATTCCTGGCCGAGCGTCAGCGGCGTCGCGTCCTGGGTATGCGTGCGTCCGATCTTCACGATCTTGGCAAACGCTTCCTGCTTCTGGTGCAACGCCTGATGCAGCTCGGTGAGCGCGGGAATCAGGTCGGCGATGATGCGGCTTGCGGCCGCGATATGCATCGCGGTCGGAAACGAGTCGTTCGAGGACTGACTCATGTTGACATGATCGTTCGGATGGATCGGCTGCTTGGCGCCGAGCTCGCCGCCGAGCATCTGGTTGGCGCGATTGGCGATCACCTCGTTCACGTTCATGTTGGTCTGCGTGCCCGAGCCGGTCTGCCAGACCACCAGCGGAAAATGATCGTCGAGCTTGCCGTCGATCACTTCCTTTGCTGCGCTGACAATGGCGTCGGCGCGGCGCGCATCGAGCTGGCCGAGGTCGCGATTGGTCTCGGCGGCCGCGAGCTTCACCATCGCAAGCGCGTGGACGATCGCGATCGGCATCCGGTCATGGCCGATCTTGAAATTCTGCCGCGACCGTTCGGTCTGCGCGCCCCAGTAGCGATCGGCGGGGACGTCGATCGGACCGAAGCTGTCGGTCTCGCTGCGGGTGGCGGCGTTGGATGGTGTGGTCGATTGAGCCATGGATGCTCTCCGTTGCGTCATCTGAACGTGGTCCGGCAAGGCGCCGGGCTGTCCGGCGCGACGACGCCAAGCGTCCGCGCGAGGGCACGTTCATGCAGAAAGATAGTCCGGGATGACGATCTGTCATCCCGAACCTCACCGACATCCTACAAGGTCGCGGCGTGATCTGCGCTTAGATTACTTCTTGCGGAAGCGGTCGAGCCGCACGACCTCGGCGCCTTCGCTGGGCTTCGCCGGCTCCTGCTCGGTCTCGGCCGTTTCGGCCTCGACGCGGGCCGCCGGCGCGGGAAGGGGAGCAGCCGGCGCGGTTGCGGGAGGGGCTTCCTCGGACAGCGCGTCCGAGACGTCGAAGCGCAGATCGAACGGTGCGGACGGATCGAGGAAGCGCGTCACTGCTGCAAACGGCACGGTCAGCCGTTCCGGAATCCCGCCGAACGACAGGCCGACCTCAAAGCGATCCTCGGTCACCACCAGATCCCAGAACTGGTGCTGCAGGATGATGGTCATCTCTTCGGGATATTGCGCGAGCAAACGGGGCGACAGCTTCACGCCGTCGCCGTGCGACAGGAAGGTGATGTAGAAATGGTGCTCACCGGGCAGACCATGTTCGGCGGCGTCGGACAGCACCCGGCGCAGCACCCCGCGCAGCGCGTCGCGCGCCAACACGTCATATCGGATGTGATCGGTCGCCATGGTGATCCTGTCGCTTCGAAAATGGCCGATAAGGCCGCGCCGGTCGGTCCGACTCGCCCTTTTGGTCATATGCTACCCCGCCGGGAGCCGGAAATCAGCAGGGCTGGTAGCTGAAATGCGGGCGGACGCCCGATCGGAGAATTAAGTGGAGGCTTCTGTTGCCAGGTGCCTCCGAACCCCGCCTAACGGAGCTTAACCCGTTAGGACTTTAAGATGGTCTTTCAAACTGCGTTACGCAGCCTGAGCAACCGGAGCAAAGTTGTCGTTGGCAACTATTGCATTAGCCCGATAACGGCGGAACCATACCGAGAAAAAACACGCCCTTTACGCCCTCGTCGATCCTATTTCGCCCCCGCCGAAAGCCACCGAAGCCAAGGCTTAGGAACCAGGGCTTGGAATGGGTTTTGGTGGAGGCGCCGGGTACCGCCCCCGGGTCCGAATGGTTTATTGCGACGGCCATTTATTTCCATAGCCGGCGAACCGGCACCCCCAATATAGCGGCAACGCAGTAGAAAAACAGAGCCGATTCAGGCCCTTTCGGCTGTGAAAACACACCAAATTTGGGTGGTCCGCCTCCGGGCCGCGTTCTAGGTTCTGCCTATGCCCCCGGAATCCCCGCCGGTTGCCGCCCCGGCGCCGGATGCCTCCGACCCATCGCAGCCCCACCAGCCCGGCCTGTTCGAGCTGTTCCTGGCCTTTGCCAAGATGTCGCTGGCCGGCTTTGGCGGGGTCCTGGTCTGGGCCCGGCGGTCGATCGTGGAGCAGCACCGCTGGATGACGGCGGAGGAGTTCAACGAGACCTTCGCGCTGTGCCATTTCCTGCCGGGTCCGAACATCGTCAACCTGTCGGTCGTGTTCGGCGCGCGCTTTCGCGGCATCGCGGGCGGGCTGGCGGCGTTCGCCGGGCTGGTGGGGCCGCCGATGGTGATCGCGACGGCGCTCGCCGCACTCTATGCCCGTTATGGCGATGTCGACGTGCTGCGCCGGACGCTCGCCGGCGTGGCCTGTGCCGCGGTCGGGTTGCTGTTCGCCGTCGTCTTCAAGATGATGATGCCGCTGCTGAAGCGGCGTGATGTCACAGGGCTCGTCATTCTGGCCGCGGTCTTTGTCGCGATCGGCCTGATCCGATGGCCGCTCCAGATCGTGCTGTTGGTGGCGATTCCGCTCAGCCTCGCAATCACGATCCTGACCCGCCGCATGGTGAAGCCATGAGTTCGGAGTCGAACCCGATCGCGGCGCTGCTCTGGACCTTCGGCCTGATGTCGCTGTTTGCGGTCGGTGGCGCCAATTCGGCGATCCCCGAAATGCATCGCGCCGCCGTCGACGTGCATCACTGGCTGACCGACAAGCAGTTCGCAGACGTGTTCGCGATCTCGCAGCTCTCGCCGGGGCCGAACGTGCTGATCGTGACGCTGATAGGCTATTCTGTCGCAGGCGTCGCCGGGGCCTTGGCTGCGACGATTGCGATGTGCGGACCGACAGCGCTGCTTGCCTATTATGTCAGCCGTTTCCTCGATCGCTCGCGCGACGCGCGCTGGCCGGCGCTGATTCAGGCGGCGTTGGTTCCGCTGTCGATCGGCTTGATGGCCGCCTCCGGCCTGATCGTGGCGCAGACATCAGACCAAAGTTGGATCGCGGTCCTGATCACCATTGGCGCAGCCGCGCTTGCTTTTGCGACGCGGATCAATCCCTTGTGGATGTTGCTTGCCGGAGGTCTCTTGGGTTTCGCTGGCGTTGTCTGACGAAAATCGCTAGCAAGGCTTGCGGTCAACGCACCACAAGCCAAGCCATTCAATCAAAACGGGCGGGACAGCCCTGACGGGGGAAGCGAAGTCATGAGCGATACGCCGAGTGAGGCGCCGGTCAAATCGATCTTGCCGGAATGGGTACGCGGTCCGCAGGACTTCGTCGGCGGGCTCGCCATGGTGGCGGTTGCGCTATTCGCGTTGTGGGCCTCGAGCGATCTGCAGGGCATGCACGGATTTTCGTTCGGCGCCGGAACTGCGCCGCGGATGTTTGCCGTGCTGCTGCTGTTGCTCGGCGCTGCCGTCGCGTTGATGGGCGTTCTCAAGGACGGCCCTGCTATCGCGGCCTATTCCTGGCGCGGCCCGTTGTTCGTGTCCGCGGCCATCGTGTTCTTCGCGGTGTCGATCCGCCCATTCGGGCTCGTGGTCTCCGCATTTGCCGCCTTCCTGATCGCGGCGCTCGGCTCGCATGAGACCAAATGGGTCGAGGCGATCATCGTCGGCGCCTGCCTGACGATCGGGTGCGCGCTGCTGTTTCCTTATGTGCTGGGACTTCCGATGCCGATGTTCCCGCGTTTCCTGATCCAGTGAGGGCGTGATGGACCTGTTTGCCAATCTCGCCCACGGCTTCGTCGTCGCCTTCTCGCCGATCAACCTTCTGATGTGTCTGATCGGCGCATTGGTCGGCACGCTGGTCGGCGTGCTGCCGGGCATCGGCACCATCGCCACCGTCGCGATGCTGTTGCCGATCACCTTCGGCCTGCCGCCGGTCGGTGCGCTGATCATGCTCGCCGGCATCTATTACGGTGCGCAATATGGCGGGTCGACCACCTCGATTCTGGTCAATATTCCCGGTGAGGCGACCTCCGTCGTCACCGCGCTCGACGGCCACCAGATGGCCAAGCAGGGTCGCGCCGGTCCGGCACTCGCGATCGCGGCGATCGGCTCGTTCTTTGCCGGTTGCGTCGCGACCGTGCTGATCGCCGTGCTCGGTGCGCCGCTGACCAAGCTCGCGCTGGCGTTCGGCCCGGCCGAATATTTCTCGCTGATGGTGCTCGGCCTGATCTTCGCGGTGGTGCTCGCCAAGGGCTCGGTGCTGAAGGCGGTCGCGATGATCGTGTTCGGCCTGCTGCTCTCGATGGTCGGCTCCGACATCGAGACCGGCGCTTCGCGCATGGCCTTCAACATCCCCGAGCTTGCCGACGGCCTCGGCTTTGCCACTGTGGCGATGGGCGTGTTCGGCTTTGCGGAGATCATCCGCAATCTCGACCACGGCGCGGAGATGGACCGCAATCTGGTGCAGCAGAAGATCACCGGTCTGATGCCGACCAGAAAGGATCTGGCGGACTCCACGCCCGCGATCCTGCGCGGCACCGTGCTCGGCTCGATCCTCGGCATTCTGCCGGGCGGCGGTGCCGTGATCGCGTCGTTTGCGGCCTACACGCTGGAGAAGAAGCTGGCGAAGGATCCGAAGCGGTTCGGCCGCGGCGCGATCGAAGGTGTGGCGGCGCCGGAGAGCGCCAACAACGCGGCGGCGCAGACCTCGTTCATCCCGCTTCTCACGCTCGGCATCCCGCCGAATGCGGTGATGGCGCTGATGGTCGGCGCGATGACCATTCATGGCATCGTGCCGGGTCCGCAGGTGATGCAGAAGCAGCCCGACCTGGTCTGGGGCATGATCGCCTCGATGTGGATCGGCAATCTGATGCTGATCATCATCAACCTGCCGCTTGTCGGCATCTGGGTCCGTCTGCTGCGCGTGCCGTACCGGCTGATGTTCCCCTCGATCGTGGTGTTCTGCGCGATCGGCATCTACTCGGTGAACAACGCGCCGGTCGACGTCGTTCTCGCCGGCGCATTCGGTCTCATCGGCTACTGGCTGATCAAGCACGATTTCGAGCCGGCGCCGTTGCTGCTCGGCATGGTGCTCGGTCCGCTGATGGAGGAGAACCTGCGTCGCGCACTGCTGATCTCGCGCGGCGACTGGAGCGTGTTCGTCTCGCGGCCGCTGTCGGCGGTGCTGCTGGCAATCGCGGCAGGTCTCCTGGTGCTTGCCGTGCTGCCGACCTTGCGTGCGAAGCGCGACGAAGTGTTCGTGGAGTCCGAGGGCTGAGTACTCTTTAGACCCTGCGTCGGCGCGCCGCAGGCGGAAGTCGAATCGACACTCGATGTCGTCTCATGAAATGAAAATGCCGGCCGATTTGGCCGGCATTTTTATTGGTCAAACGTTCCCGGGAGGAATCGAGATGATGTCCATTCGCTCGCTTGCGGGCGCATGCCTTTCGGCATTTGCCGCGCTCGGTGCATTCGCCGTGCCGGCATCCGCGCAGAATTATCCGACCCGCACCATCACCATGATCGTGCCGTTCGCAGCCGGCGGTCCGACCGACGTCATCTCGCGCATCGTCACCGCGCATATAGCGCAAACGCTGGGGCAGAGCATCGTCATCGAGAACGTGGTTGGCGCCGGCGGCACCACGGCGACGACGCGCGCCGCACGCGCCGCCAATGACGGCTACACGCTCGTCACCGGACACATGGGCACGCACGCGGCGTCCGTGCCGCTCTATCCGAAGCTTGCCTACCACCCGGAAAAGGATTTCGAGCCCGTCGCGCTGCTTGCCGGCACGCCGATCCTGATCCTTGCCCGCAAGGATTTCCCGCCGAAGGATCTCAAGGAGTTCATCGCCTACGTGAAGGCCAATGCCGAGAAGGTCAACGCCGCGCATGCAGGCATCGGCTCGGTCTCGCACGCCTCCTGCGAACTCTTGAACTCGATCCTCGACATCAAGCCGGTCGGCGTGCCCTTCAACGGCACCGGCCCGGCGATGAACGCGCTGGTCGCCGGCCAGGTCGATTACATGTGCGACCAGATCGTCAATGCGGTGCCGCAGATTAACGCCGGCACCATCAAGGCCTATGCGGTCGCGACCCCCGAACGCAATCCGTCGCTGCCGAACGTGCCGACCACGACGGAAGCCGGCCTGCCGGCGTTCCAGGCCCAGGCCTGGAACGCGATCTTCGCGCCGAAGGGAACTTCGCCCGCCATCATCGCCACGCTGAATGCCGCGGCCATCAAGGCACTCGACGACGAGAACGTCCGCAAGCGCCTGCTCGAGCTCGGTAGCGTGATCCCGGCGTCCGCCAACCGCACGCCGGAGGCGCTGGCGACCTTGGTCAAGAACGAGATCGCGAAGTGGACCCCGGTGCTGAAACCCGCGACTTAATCCAGCGCGATCAAGTGGATAGGCGAAGGGTGGAACGCGAGTTCCGCCCCTTGTCGTTTGGCGCAGGGGTGCTCACTTTTCAGGGTATAATCGGTGCACTCAGCCGAATCGGCATGTCGGCCGGCAGCCTCGGCCGTTAAGTTCGCCGCTTCCCCCGAAGGGTCCGAAACCAACGCCATGAACCAGTATCACGATCTGCTCGAACGCATCCTCGCCGATGGCGCGGAGAAGCACGACCGCACCGGCACCGGCACGCTGTCGATCTTCGGCCATCAGATGCGCTTCAACCTCTCGGCCGGCTTCCCGATGCTGACCACCAAGCGGCTGCCGCTGAAGGCGATCGTTCACGAGCTGCTCTGGTTCCTCGCCGGCGACACCAACATCAAATATCTCAACGACAACGGCGTCACGATCTGGGACGAATGGGCCGATGCCAATGGCGATCTCGGCCCGGTCTACGGCTCGCAATGGCGGTCGTGGCCGGCACCCGATGGCCGCAGCATCGACCAGATTTCGAACGTGATCGAGATGATCAAGCGCAACCCGGACTCGCGGCGGCTGATCGTCAGCGCCTGGAATCCGGCCGAGGTCGACAAGATGGCGCTGCCGCCGTGCCACTGCCTGTTCCAATTCTATGTCGCGAACGGAAAATTGTCCTGCCAGCTCTATCAGCGCTCCGGCGATGTTTTCCTCGGCGTGCCCTTCAACATCGCCTCCTATGCGCTGCTGACCATGATGGTCGCGCAGGTGACCGGGTTGAAGCCCGGTGATTTCGTGCATTCGCTCGGCGATGCGCATCTCTACTCGAACCACCTCGAGCAGGCGCGCCTGCAATTGACGCGGCCGACGCGGCCGCTGCCGACGATGGCGATCAACCCAGACGTGAAGGACATCTTCGCGTTCCGCTACGAGGACTTCAAACTCGAAGGCTACGACCCGCACCCGCACATCAAGGCCGAAGTCGCGGTCTGATGTCGCTGACGATCCGCCGCGCGCGCCCCGATGAGGCCGGACTGGTGTTCTCGCTGGTCCGCGAACTCGCCGACTACGAAAAGCTTCTGCACGAGGTCCATGCCAGCGAGGCTGATATCGCCGAAGCGCTGTTCGGTGCGAACCCGCGGCTGTTCTGCGACATTGCGGAATGGAACGGCGAGCCGGCCGGCTTCGCGGTCTGGTTCGTCAATTTCTCGACCTTCGCCGGCCGCCACGGCATCTATCTCGAAGACCTGTTCGTGCGCCCGGCGCTGCGCGGCAAGGGTATCGGCAAGGCACTGCTGGTGCATCTGGCGCAGCACTGCCTCGCCAATGGCTGGTCGCGGCTGCAATGGGCGGTGCTCGACTGGAACGCGCCGTCGATCGCGTTCTACAAGTCGCTCGGTGCCGAGATGATGGACGAATGGACGATTTGCCGCGTATCCGGTTCGGCGCTGTCGGCGCTCGCGGAAGGGACGCGCTGATGGAGATCGTGCTGGTCGTCGCAGTCGCCGAGAACGGCGTGATCGGAAACAACAACTCAATTCCGTGGCGGCTGAAATCGGACCTGCGGCGCCTGAAGGCGATCACGCTGAACAAGCCCATCGTGATGGGACGCAAGACGTTCGAGTCGCTGCCCAGGCCGCTGCCGGGACGCACCAACATCGTGGTGACACGCGATGCGAACTATCGCGCGCGCGGCGCCATCGTCACGAACTCTTTCGAGAACGCGCACGCAATTGCGCTTGGTGACGCGCTGCGGCGTTTCGCCACTGAAATTGCGATCATCGGGGGCGCGGAGATCTATGCGCAATGGATGGGCATCGCCGATCGCCTGGAGATCACCGAGGTCCACGCCCGGCCTGACGGCGATACGCGGTTCGACAAAATCGATGCGTCGGCTTGGGTTGAGGTCGCGCGCGTGCGGAATCCGGCAGGCCCGGACGACAGCGTCGACTTCTCCTATGTGACATATCGTCGGCGCAGCCAACGTTAACCAATGTTTGCATTGACAATTTTGGCCCGGCGCATAGCTCGTCGAGCCAGGAAGCTTGCGTTGTAAGGGCCCTGACGGTCCCCTATAACCGGGCCGGACATTCGAGCCCGGGCGTCCCGTCCGGACTTGCCGAGGAGATGTTTAATGCCGTGGAAAAATCAAGGCGGGGGGCCATGGGGCTCGGGTCCGAAAGGGCCGTGGGGCACGGGTCCGCAGTCAGCCGGGCCGAGGCCGCCGGATCTTGAGGATCTGCTGCGGCGCGGCCAGGACCGGCTGCAGCAGTGGCTGCCCGGCGGCCATTTCAGCGGCATGGGCATCGCGCTGGTGCTGGTCGCCGCGCTCGCGATCTGGTTTGCGACCGGCATCTTCCGTGTCCAGTCCGAAGAACTCGGCGTCGTCATGCGCTTCGGCAAGTATGACCGGGATGCGCAGCCGGGCCTGCGCTATCACCTGCCATATCCGATCGAGACGGTGCTGCTGCCGAAGGCGCTGCGCGTCAACACGATCTCGATAGGCATGACCCTGATCGACGATCCCGCTCGCCGCGGCCGCACCATGCGTGACGTGCCGGAAGAGAGCCTGATGCTGACCGGCGACGAAAACATCGTCGACGTCGACTTCACCGTTCTCTGGCGGATCAAGCCGGGCGGGGCCGGCGCCTATCTCTTCAACATCCAGAATCCGGAAGGCACCGTGAAGGCGGTCGCCGAAAGCGCGATGCGTGAGGTGATCGGCCGCTCGCAGATCCAGCCGATCCTGACCGGGGCGCGCAACGTCACCGAGCAGAACGTCCAGGAGCTGATGCAGAAGACGCTCGATACCTATAACGCCGGCATCCAGATCACGCAGGTTCAGATGCAGAAGGTCGATCCGCCGGCGCAGGTGATCGACGCATTCCGCGACGTGCAGGCGGCGCGCGCCGACCTCGAGCGCAAGCAGAACGAGGCGCAGACCTATGCCAACCGGATCGTGCCGGAAGCGCGCGGTCGTTCAGCGCAGATCCTGCAGGCCGCCGAAGGTTACAAGGAGCAGGCGGTCGCCGAGGCCAAGGGCCAGAGCGCACGCTTCCTCAAGGTCTATGAAGAGTACAAGAAGGCACCCGACGTGACGCGCGAGCGCATCTATCTGGAGACCATGGAAAAAGTGCTCGGCAGCTCCGAGAAGCTGGTTTACGACGGCGGCCAGGGCCAGAACATCGTGCCCTATCTTCCGCTCGGCGAACTGACGACGAAGCGTCCGCCGGCAGCGCCGGCCACGACCGGCCAGCAGGGAGCCACCCGATGAGGTCCCCTGTCACCGGCATCCTGTCCCTGATCGTTCTCTTCATCGTCCTTGCCGTCGGCTACAGCTCGGTGTTCACCGTGCAGCAGACCGAGCAGACCATCGTCCTGCGCTTCGGCGAGCCGGTCGAGGTCGTCACCGATCCCGGCCTGCACTTCAAGGCGCCATGGAATTCGGTGATCAATGTCGACAAGCGCATCCTCGATCTCGAAAACCCGTCGCAGGAAGTGATCGCCTCCGACCAGAAGCGGCTCGTGGTCGACGCCTTCGCGCGCTATCGCATCAAGAATGCGCTGCGCTACTACACCAGTGTCGGCTCGATTCAGGCCGCCAATCTGCAGCTGACCACGCTGCTCAACGCGGCGCTGCGCCGCGTGCTCGGCGAGGTCAACTTCATCACGGTGGTGCGTGACGAGCGCGAGAAGCTGATGTCGCGGATCCGCGAACAGCTCGACAAGGAAGCCGACGGCTACGGCATCGAGGTCGTCGACGTCCGCATCCGCCGTGCCGACCTGCCGGAGCAGAACAGCCAGGCGGTGTATGACCGGATGAAGACCGAGCGTCAGCGCGAGGCGGCCGAGTTCCGTGCCCAGGGCGACCAGAAGGCGCAGGAGATCCGCTCCAAGGCCGACCGCGAAGCGACCGTGATCGTCGCCGAGGCGAACTCGGCTGCGGATCAGACCCGTGGTGCCGGCGATGCCGAACGCAACCGCCTGTTCGCCGAAGCCTATGGCCAGGACAAGGACTTCTTCGCGTTCTACCGCTCGATGACGGCCTATGAGAACGGCCTCAAGCCCAACGACACGCGTTTCCTGTTGCGGCCGGACTCGGAATTCTTCAAATACTTCGGCAGTGCCAGCGGCAAGCCGCCTGAGGCGGCCGCCGCGCCGAAGCAGTAACGTCACGACGTAAACATCACCACTTGGCAGCGACGCGGACAACGCGTCGTTGCCGTTTCAAGAATAACAACATCGTGCGGGGAGGTTGCCATCCGATGAGGTCAATAGCGTTCGGCGACTTCCTCATCGGGTTGGGAATCCTGTTCGTGCTCGAAGGCATCCTGTTCGCGGCAAGCCCTGCCTGGATGCGCCGAGCGATGAAGAGCGCGCTCGCCACACCCGACAACATCCTGCGCATCGTCGGCATCGGCTCGGCGGTCGCCGGGCTCATCCTGATCTGGGTGGTGCGGCGCTGAACATTGCCTGTTCCGCTGCGCAGATCGCGCCAGAATCAACATAATCGTGAGCCTCGCGCTGCCGGTTTTTCGCCGAAATGCCCGGCTGAGATGCTTGCGCCATACGCCCGTTCGGGCGCACTCTGCCGTCACGGGCGCACAGCTGCGACCTCGGGCGCATGCCTGCGACCAACCTAGTTTGAACCCGTTTGCCTGGAGAAACTCCGACATGATCGCTGCCAGACCAGCCCTGAGCCGTCGCCTCCGCATGATGGGAGCCGCGATCTCGATCGGTGCTGCGAGCATGCTGAGCTCCGTGCCGGCGTTCGCGCGCGGACCCGAGGGCATTGCCGACATCGCCGAGAAGGTGATCGATGCCGTCGTCAACATCTCGACCTCGCAGACCATCGAGGCCAAGAGCGGCGGCGCGATGCCGCAGCTTCCGCCAGGCTCGCCGTTCGAGGAATTCTTCGACGACTTCTTCAAGAACCGCCGCGGCCCGCCCGGCAAGGGCGGCGAGAAGGGCGGCGAGTTCCAGCCGCGCAAGACCAACTCGCTCGGCTCGGGCTTCATCGTCGACACCGCGGGGATCGTCGTCACCAACAACCATGTCATCGCGGATGCCGACGAGATCAACGTCATCCTCAACGACGGCACCAAGATCAAGGCCGAGGTGGTCGGCGTCGACAAGAAGACCGACCTCGCGGTGCTGAAGTTCAAGCCGCCGAAGCCGCTCACCGCGGTCAAGTTCGGCGACAGTGACAAGATCCGCCTCGGCGACTGGGTGGTCGCGATCGGCAACCCGTTCAGCCTCGGCGGCACGGTGACCGCGGGCATCGTCTCGGCCAAGAACCGTGACATCAGCCAGGGTCCGTATGACAGCTACATCCAGACCGACGCCGCGATCAATCGCGGCAATTCCGGCGGACCGCTGTTCAACCTCGACGGCGAGGTGATCGGCGTCAACACGCTGATCATCTCTCCGACCGGCGGCTCGATCGGCCTCGGTTTCGCGGTGCCGTCGAAGACGGTGGCCGGCGTCGTCGACCAGTTGCAGAAGTTCGGCGAGCTGCGCCGCGGCTGGCTCGGTGTGCGCATCCAGCAGGTCACCGACGAGATCGCCGACAGCCTCAACATCAAGCCGGCGCGCGGCGCGCTGGTTGCCGGCGTCGACGACAAGGGCCCGGCCAAGCCGGCCGGCATCGAGCCCGGCGACGTCGTCGTCAAGTTCGACGGCAAGGACGTCAAGGACCCGAAGGACCTGTCGCGCATCGTCGCTGACACCGCGGTCGGCAAGGAAGTCGACGTCGTCATCATCCGCAAGGGCAATGAGGAGACCCGCAAGGTCACGCTCGGCCGGCTTGAGGACAATGACAAGGTTCAGCAGGCCAATGCCAAGCCGAAGGACGACACCGCCGAGAAGCCGGTGACCCAGAAGGCGCTCGGTCTCGACCTGGCGTCGTTGAGCAAGGACCTGCGCACCAAGTACAAGATCAAGGACAGCGTGAAGGGCGTCGTCGTCACCGGCGTCGACAATGCCTCCGACGCTGCCGAGAAGCGGCTGTCGGCCGGCGATGTCATCGTCGAGGTGGCGCAGGAGGCGGTGGCCAGCGCCGCCGACATCAAGAAGCGTGTCGATCAGCTCAAGAAGGATGGCAAGAAGTCCGTGCTGCTGCTGGTCTCCAACGGCGACGGCGAACTGCGCTTCGTCGCGCTCGGCGTGCAGTAACGCTGATTGTCATTGCCGGGCTCGACCCGGCAATCCATCATCTTGCGATGAAGATGGATGCCCGGGTCAAGCCCGGGCATGACGGCCTTGTGTGAGCCCGTCAGGCTTCGACGAACTCATCCCGCCGATAGCCCTGCGCGTACAGCAGCGCGGTGAGATCGCCGTGGTCGATCCGGACCGCCGCGGCGGCCGCGACCGCGGGCTTGGCGTGATAGGCGACACCGAGGCCCGCGGCCTGGATCATGCCGAGATCGTTGGCGCCGTCACCCACCACCAGCGTGTCGATATCGTCGAGATCGAAGGATTCGGTGAGCTCGATCAGGGTGGCGAGCTTGGTGGCGCGGCCGAGGATCGGCTCGACTACTTCGCCGGTCAGCTTGCCGTCCGCGACCTGCAACTGGTTGGCGCGGTTCTCCTGGAAGCCGACCTTCGCCGCGACCACGTTGGTGAACAAAGTGAAGCCGCCGGAGATCAGGCAGGTATAGGCGCCGTGGGCGCGCATGGTCATGACCAGCTCGCGGCCGCCCGGCGTCAGCGTGATGCGCTTGTCCAGCACTTCGTCGACGACGCTGACCGGCAGACCCTTGAGCAGCGCCACGCGCTCGCGCAGCGCCGATTCGAATTCGATCTCGCCGCGCATTGCGCGTTCGGTGATGGCGGCAACATGGGCCTTCAGCCCGGCGAAATCGGCGAGTTCGTCGATGCACTCCTGGCCGATCATGGTGGAATCCATGTCGGCCAGAAAAAGCTTCTTGCGCCGGCCGATCCGAGGCTGCACGACAATGTCGATCGGCAGGTCGCCGCGGGCCTGGCGCAGCCGGGCTTCGATCGCCTTGATGTCGTCCCTGCTGGCGTCCTGTTGCTCGAACGGGATGTCGACGGCGACCTCGTTGAACAGCCACTGCGCCGGGCCGGGTGAGGGCAGCACGGCCCGTGCGCCGTCGACCGTGGTGGAGTCGAGCGCGGGGCTTGCAGGATTGCAGATCAGCGTGGCAACGAGGGACATGCAGGCGCATTCGGGATTGTTGGACAAGGCAGTGCTTATCGCAGGGCCGACCGCAAGCGGCAAGTCGGCGCTGGCGCTGGCGCTCGCGCAGCGGACCGGCGGGGTCGTGATCAACACCGACTCGATGCAGGTCTATCGCGACCTCCGGATCATCACGGCGCGGCCGACCGTAAGCGAGGAGGCGCTGGTTCCGCACCGGCTTTACGGCCATGTCGATGCCGGCGTGAATTTCTCCGCCGGCGCCTGGGTGGCGGATGCGACCAGGGTGCTCGGCGAGGCCCGTGCGGACAAGCGCCTGCCGATCTTCATCGGTGGCTCCGGCCTGTATTTCAAGGCGCTGACGCGCGGCCTGTCGGCGGTGCCGCCGATCCCCCCCGATGTGCGCGACGGCGTGCGCGCAAGGCTGGAGCAGCGCGGCGTCGAGGCGCTGCATGCCGAGCTAGCCGCGCGCGATCCGGTGTCGGCCGAACGGCTGAAGCCGCGCGATCGCACCCGCATCGCGCGGGCGCTCGAGGTCGTCGAGGCCACCGGCCGCCCGTTGCCGGACTGGCATCGCGAGGGACTGCCGCCGCTGCTGCCGCCTGGTGAATTCCATGCGCTGTTTCTCGCGCCGGATCGCGCGCAGCTCTATGCGCGGATCGACGCGCGGTTCGGCACGATGCTCGATGGCGGCGCGCACGACGAGGTCGCGGCGCTGGCTAAGCGCGGGCTCGATCCGCTGTTGCCGGCGATGAAGGCCCATGGTGTCCCGGCGCTGATCCGGCATCTGAACGGCGAGATCAGCCGGGAGGAGGCCGCCGAGATCGGCCGGGCCGACACCCGCCATTACGCCAAGCGTCAGTTCACCTGGTTTCGCCACCAGCTCCCGGAATTCGAGTGGGTGGCGCCGGAGGCGGCCAAGGAGCGGCTGGAGAGCCTCATCCCCTAGGCCAATGCGGCCTACCGGCGTGCGCCCGTCAGCCATGCGCGTTGTGCCGCGCAAAAACACTCGCCGAACGGCCGGAACCCCGTTACACTCCAAAAATCGCGAAAGTGCTTGCCTTGCCTTGACATTCAGGCTTTGGCCGCTATGTTCGCGCAACCTTTGGGAAGACTGGGTCGTCTCGTGCGCAACATTATTACCAAACTGCTTATCGCCGTCGTACCCAGACACACCGCCGGGGATGGCTAGCGGCCATCCAAATTCGGGCGGTGTGCATGGGGCCTCTGGGGCCCCTTTTTATTGCCCGAAGCCGAACTGACGAGAACTGACAAAAGCCGCGCAAAAACAAGCGCATCCGGAGCGAACCATGACCGACAAGAGCCACGATCCCAATCAGATGACCGGCGCCGCGATGATCGTGCGCGCGCTCATCGATCACGGCGTGCAGCATGTCTTCGGCTATCCCGGCGGTGCGGTGCTTCCGATTTACGACGAGATCTTCCAGCAGAGCGAGGTCGAGCACATCCTGGTCCGCCACGAGCAGGGCGCCGGCCATGCCGCTGAGGGCTACGCCCGCTCGACCGGCAAACCCGGCGTTGTGCTGGTGACGTCGGGTCCCGGCGCCACCAACATGGTGACGCCGCTGACTGACGCGCTGATGGATTCGATCCCGCTAGTCTGCATCACCGGCCAGGTACCGACCCATCTGATCGGCAACGACGCCTTCCAGGAGTGCGACACCGTCGGCATCACGCGGCCCGCCACCAAACACAATTGGCTGGTGCGCGACGTCAACGACCTCGCCAGGGTGCTGCACGAGGCCTTCTATGTCGCCACCACCGGCCGGCCCGGCCCGGTCGTGGTCGACGTGCCGAAGGACGTGCAGTTCGCCACCGGCACCTATCATCCGCCGCGCAAGTCCGACGTGCACATCTCCTACACGCCGCGCGTCAAGGGCGACGCGACCCAGATCCGCAAGGCGGTGGCGCTGCTCGCCAACGCCAAGCGCCCGGTGATCTATTCCGGCGGCGGCGTGATCAATTCCGGCCCCGAGGCCTCGCAGCTGCTGCGCCAGCTGGTGGAGGCGACCGGCTTCCCGATCACCTCGACCCTGATGGGGCTGGGCGCCTATCCGGCGTCGGGTCCGAACTGGCTCGGCATGCTGGGCATGCACGGCACCTACGAAGCCAACATGACGATGCATGATTGCGACGTCATGCTGTGCGTCGGCGCGCGCTTCGACGACCGCATCACCGGCCGCACCGACGCGTTCTCGCCGGGCTCGAAGAAGATCCACATCGACATCGACCCGTCCTCGATCAACAAGAACATCCGCGTCGACGTGCCGATCATCGGCGACTGCGGCAACGTGCTCGGCGACCTGTTGCAGGTGTTCAAGGCGGAAGCCAAGAAGTCCGACATCAAGGCGTGGTGGCAGCAGATCGCGCAATGGCGCGCGCGCAACTCGCTGTCCTATCGCAAGAACAACGATATCATCCTGCCGCAATATGCGATCCAGCGCCTGTTCGAGCTGACCCGCGGCAAGGACACCTACATCACGACCGAGGTCGGCCAGCACCAGATGTGGGCCGCGCAGTTCTTCGGCTTCGAGGAGCCGCACCGCTGGATGACCTCGGGCGGTCTCGGCACCATGGGCTACGGCCTGCCGGCCGCGGTCGGCGTGCAGGTGGCGCATCCGGACAGCCTGGTGATCGACATCGCCGGCGACGCCTCGGTGCAGATGACGATCCAGGAGATGTCGACGGCAGTCCAGTTCGAGCTGCCGATCAAGATCTTCATCCTGAACAACCAGTACATGGGCATGGTGCGGCAGTGGCAGCAACTGCTGCACGGCAATCGCCTGTCGCATTCGTACTCCGAGGCGCTGCCGGACTTCGTCAAGCTCGCCGACGCCTATGGCTGCGTCGGCCTGCAGGCGCACAAGCCCGCCGATCTCGACGGCGCGATCAAGGAGATGATCTCGATCAAGCGCCCGGTGCTGTTCGACTGCCGCGTCGCCGCGCTCGAGAACTGCTTCCCGATGATCCCGTCGGGCAAGGCGCATAACGAGATGCTGTTGCCGGAAGAAGCCACCGATGAGGCGACTGCGAAGGCGTTCTCCGGCGGCAAGGCGCTGGTGTGAGGTGAGGGCGGATCATGTTTGATCTCGACGAGCTCGAGCGCGCGCACAGGATCGTCGGCACCGCGGTGCCAGCGACGCCGGCGTATGCCTGGCCGTTGCTGGCCGAGCGGCTCGGCACCGAGGTCGTGGTCAAGCATGAGAACCATACGCCGACCGGCGCCTTCAAGGTGCGCGGCGGCCTGGTCTATCTCGAGCGGCTGAAGCGGGAGCGGCCCGACGTGCCCGGCATCATCTCGGCGACGCGCGGCAATCACGGCCAGAGCCTGGCATTTGCCGCGGGCCGTCACGGCGTGCCGGCGACCATCTACGTGCCGCGTGGCAATTCGGTCGAGAAGAACCGCGCCATGCACGCGTTCGGCGCCGAGCTGGTCGAGCATGGCGAGGACTTCCAGGCCGCACGCGAAGAAGCCGAGCGCCGTGCCCAGTTCGCCGGCCTGCACATGGTGCCGTCGTTCCACACCGACCTGGTGCTGGGCGTTGCGACCTATGCGCTCGAACTGTTTCGGTCAGCGCCCGATCTCGACATTCTCTATGTACCGATCGGGCAGGGCTCCGGCATCTCCGGCTGCATCATGGCCCGCGACCTGCTCGGGCTGAAGACCGAGATCGTCGGCGTGCAGTCGACCGAGGCGCCGTCCTACGCGCTGTCGTTTGCGGCCGGAAAGATCGTGACCACCGAGACCAGCAACACGCTGGCCGACGGCATGGCGACGCGGATTCCGGACGCGGATGCGTTCGCTCTGATTCAGAAGGGCGCCTCGCGCATCGTGCAGGTTACCGATGACGAGGTCGGACAGGCGATCCGCGCCTACTGGACCGACACCCACAATCTCGCCGAGGGCGCAGGCGCTGCGGCGCTTGCGGCCGCGCTGCAGGAAAAGGCCAAGCTCGCCGGCAAGCGGGTCGGCCTGATCCTGAGCGGCGGCAATATCGATTTCGATCTGTTCCGGACCTGGATCGGGACGGATGCTGCGCCGGCCGCCCGACGGGCGGTGGCGTGAAAAGAATGTAAGGGGACGACCATGAACCAGCCCGCATCCGCCTATTTCCTCGAAGAGCGTCACGATCCGAACGAGACGCACACGCTGTCCGTCCTGGTGCAGAACGAGCCCGGCGTGCTTGCGCGCGTGATCGGGCTGTTCTCCGGCCGCGGCTACAACATCGAAAGTCTCACCGTCTCGGAGACCGAGAGCCAGAAACATCTCTCGCGGATCACCATCGTCACCACGGGCACGCCGATGGTGATCCAGCAGATCAAGCATCAGCTCGACCGCATGATCCCGGTCTACCGCGTCGTCGACATGACGCTGACCGGCAGCTCGATCGAGCGCGAGCTTGCGATGGTCAAGGTCAAGGGTGGTGGCGATCACCGCGTCGAGGCGCTGCGGCTGGCGGATGCGTTCCGTGCCCGGGTGATCGATGCCACGACCGAGAGCTTTGTCTTCGAGATCACGGGCAATTCGTCCAAGATCAGTCAATTCATCGACCTGATGCGCCCGCTGGGCCTGGTCGAGGTGTCACGAACCGGGGTGGCCGCGATCACGCGTGGGCCGGAAGGGATGTGAGTCATGTTGGCGCGCGACTGGTACTACACGCAACGGCGGCAGGTCGGTCTCGATACCGCAGTTGCCTCGATCTATGACGTCAGCGAGGACAGCGATGTCCGTGCCCGCCAGGCGCTGACCATGCTCGGCGTCAAGCCGGGCTGGCGGATCGCCGATATCGGCTGCGGCAACGGCGTGTTGGCGACCGAGGCGGCGCTGATGGGTGCCGAAGTCGACGCCATCGATATCTCGCCGGCGATGATCGGGCTCGCCGAAATCTATGCGCGCGACCGCAAGGCCAAGATCCGGACCCAGCCCGCCGGGCTGTTGTCCTTTGCCTATCAGCCGAACTCCTACGATCTGATCGTCAGCGAGTTCACGCTGCATCATCTGCCCGACTTCTGGAAGGCCGTGGCGCTGTCGCGGATCTTCAACGCGCTGAAGCCCGGCGCGAACTTCTATCTGCGCGACATGGTGTTCGTCAGCATGCCCGACGGCGTCGATCGCGATGTCGAGGGCTGGGCCGATTTCTCGATCAAGAATCACGATTTCGAGCGCGAGAGCGTGATGACGCATATGCGCGACGAATACTCGACCTTCGGCTGGGTGATGGAGCGCATGCTGACCGAGACCGGCTTCACGCTGGTCGCCGCCGATTATCACGCGCCGCTGCACGGCACCTATCTGCTGCGCAAGCCGAAGCCGGACGAGCAAATCTAGATCCCGACCGAAACGGAAGCAAAAGAAGAACAACAATGAAGCCGGCCGATGTTGGCATCGCCGTCATGGTCGCGGTGATCTGGGGGCTTGCGTTCGTCGCAAGCCGGATCGCGCTCAATGAGTTCTCGCCGGAACTCATGACGACGCTGCGCTTTGGCATCGCCGCGCTGCCGTGCCTGTTCCTGCGCAAGCCTGACGTTTCGTGGCCGCTGCTGATCGGGATCAGCTCCACGCTGTTCCTCGGCCAGTTTCTCGCGCAGGCTTTTGCGATCGCGCACGGCGTCCCGGTCGGGCTTTCGAGCGTGATCGTGCAGAGCCAGGCGCTGTTCACCATCGGCTTCGCCGCGATCGTCTTCGGCGAGATCCCGACACGGACCCAAGCGATCGGGATCGCGATCTCAGCACTCGGACTGCTGATGATCTGCGGCACGGTCGGCTACGACTTCAGCGTCGCGGCGTTTGCGATCATCATGATCTGTCCGATCAGCTTTGCGATCGGCAATCTCTTGCTGCGGCAGGCGCAGGGCGCGCCGATGTTCGACCTGTTCGCCTGGCTCTGCCTGTCCGCCGCGGTGCCGCTCGCGGTGCTGACCCTGATCGGCAACGGGCCGCAGCCGACCTGGCAGGCGCTGAGCCACATGTCGCTGACGGGGCTCGTCTGCGTGCTCTGTCTCGGCGGCATATCGACCAGCATCGCCTATTGGCTGTGGGGCCGGCTACTGCGGGATTATCCGGCGGCACAGGTAGTGCCGTTCGCGCTATTGGTGCCGTTCGTCGGCTCCGCCGCGTCCAGCATCGTGTTCGGTGAGACCTTCGGGCCGCTGCGGCTGGCCGGCATGGTCACGGTGATTGCCGGCATTGCCGTCATGCTGCTGTCGAAGCGGCCCAAAGCGCTGCCGAAAGTCGCGTGAGGGCATCATGTCGAATTCGCTGCTGTTCGCCTTTGTCGTGTTCGCCGTCGTGATGTTCTTCACGCCGGGCCCCAACAACATCATGCTGCTGTCGTCGGGGCTGACCTACGGCTTCCGTCGCACGGTGCCGCACATCGTCGGAATCACGGTGGGCTTCGCCTTCATGGTCGGCGCGGTCGGTGTTGGGCTCGGGGCCGTCTTCATCGCCTATCCGGTGCTGCAGACGATCCTCAAATATGGCGGCGTCGCCTACCTGGTCTATCTCGCCGCCGTCATCGCCATGGCCGAGCCGCCCTCGGCGGACAGCGATGACAAGTCCGGCCGCGGCCCGATGACCTTCTGGGGCGCAGCCATGTTCCAGTGGATCAATGCCAAGGGCTGGGTGATGGTGATCGGCACCATCACCGCCTATGCGGCGATTGCCGCCTTCCCCTGGAACATCGCGATCCAGGTCGGCCTGAGCCTGATCCTGGGGACGGGCTCCTGCATCGCCTGGGCCCTGTTCGGCACCGCCCTGCGGCCGGTCCTGACCTCGCCCCGGGTGATCCGTGCCTTCAACGTAGTCATGGCCATGCTGCTCTTGGCCTCGCTCTACCCGGTCTTCATGGACGCATGATGCCGCACCGCGCCATGCGAGATGAGGGTTTCCCCTGAGGGGAAAAATGCTCTAGACAACGCCGGAAATTCGCGGGCGTCCGGCGGTTCTGACCTTCCGAAAGCCTGATTCATCGGCCGATTTTGGCCCCCTTCAAACGAGGAAACCACGATGCGAGTTTACTACGATCGCGATGCCGACCTGAACCTGATCAAGGGCAAAAAGGTCGCCATCGTCGGCTACGGCAGCCAGGGCCACGCCCACGCGCTCAACCTGAAGGATTCGGGCGTCAAGGAAGTGGCGATCGCGCTGCGCAAGGGTTCGGCCTCGGCCAAGAAGGCCGAGAACGCCGGCTTCAAGGTGATGGAAGTTGCCGAAGCCGCCAAGTGGGCCGACCTCGTCATGATGCTGACCCCGGACGAACTGCAGGGCGACATCTATCGCGAGCACCTGCACGACAACATGAAGAAGGGCGCGGCGCTCGTGTTCGCCCACGGCCTCAACGTGCACTTCAACCTGCTCGATCCGCGCGCCGACCTGGACGTGCTGATGATCGCGCCGAAGGGCCCCGGCCACACCGTGCGCTCCGAATATCAGCGCGGCGGCGGCGTGCCCTGCCTGATCGCGATCGCCAAGGATTCGTCGGGCAACGCCCATGACCTCGGCCTCAGCTACGCTTCGGCGATCGGCGGCGGCCGCGCCGGCATCATCGAGACCACCTTCAAGGAAGAGTGCGAGACCGACCTGTTCGGCGAGCAGGTGGTGCTCTGCGGCGGCCTGGTCGAGCTGATCAAGGGCGGCTACGAGACCCTGGTCGAGGCCGGCTACGCGCCCGAGATGGCCTATTTCGAGTGTCTGCACGAAGTGAAGCTGATCGTCGACCTGATCTATGAAGGCGGCATCGCCAACATGAACTACTCGATCTCCAACACCGCCGAATACGGCGAGTACGTCACCGGTCCGCGCATCGTCACGGCCGAGACCAAGGCGGAGATGAAGCGCGTGCTGGCCGACATCCAGGGCGGCAAGTTCGCCCGCGACTGGATGCTGGAGAACAAGGTCAACCAGACCTCGTTCAAGGCGACCCGCGCCAAGCTCGCCCAGCACCCGATCGAGGAAGTCGGCGCCAAGCTGCGCGACATGATGCCCTGGATCAAGAAGGGCGCGCTGGTCGACAAGAGCAAGAACTAAGGCTGACGCGTAGGGTGGGCAAAGCGCAAGCGTGCCCACCTTCGCGAGCAGGCGTTTGATGGTGGGCACGGCGCAAGAGCGCCTTTGCCCACCCTACGCACCTACACATCGAATCAAAAAGGGTGGGCGCGTTGCCCACCCTTTTTCTTTGTCACGCAAGGCAGCGGCCGCTAACCGGCCGCCATCGGCTGCTTCTCGATCCGGTTGTGCAACTGCCAGAACCGCACAGTGCGCTGCGCGGTCTCCAGTGACAGCCGCCGGTAATCGCGTTGCGCGATCTCCAGCGTCGCATGATCGATGGCATGCGGCAGCGGCCGCTTGCGCAGGATGGTTTCGACCGTCGGCCAGTTGAGCCGCGCCGAGCGGCACGGGATCAGCAGCAGGTCGGAGCGCAGCCCGAGCATCAGGCGTTCGATCATCGCGATCGGCATGTCGTTGAGCACTGCGAGCGCGACCGTGACCTCGTCGAACTTGCCTTGCTCGGCGAATTTGTAGACCGCCGCATCGTCGAGCTCGTTGAGCTGCTTCATCAGCTTGACCAGCTCTTCGGCGATGCCGTAGTTGCGGCGCGGGGCGGCGGCCTCTTCCTGCGCGATGTCGTTCAGCACCTGGCCGATCTCCTCGCGCGCCCGGGGCGATGCGATCGCGAGCAGGCGGGCGCGCACGGTATCCTTGGCGCGCTGCAGGAGGTCGCGCAGCAGCTTGGCCGGAATGTCGATGCGCAGCCCGAGGATCTCGACCAGTTCGTCGTCGCCTTCGGCGCGCGCGACGATGCTGGAATAGCCGTTGTCGGAGAACTGCGCGCCGGCATTCTTGGCGAGGCGTCGGATCACCTTGTCTTCGCCGCGATCGATGATCACGTCGGTGACCGAAGCGGGCAGGTTTTCCCGCGCCGAGATTGCGAACAGATGGTCCTGGCCCTTGCTGCTGGCGATCTCGCGCAGTGCGGCGTTTGAGAGGCGGCTGGAGTGGGTCAGGACCTCGCCCGCGACGCCGATGTCGTCGTCCCAGGCCAAGTGCTGAATCACCTCAAACGGCGCATAGTCGAGCGGCGCGAGCCGCTTGCTAAGCTCGACCCGCGCACGCGTCTCGACGCGCGCGACGAGCAGGCAGAGCACGTCGTCGAACACCTTGACCTGTTCGTCGTTGAGGCGGTCGCCATCGTTCAGGAACAGGTCGGTGACCTGCCGCAGCGTCTGCACGCGCTTGGCCGACGTTCCGTCCCGGACCGCATCCTCGAGTTCGGCAATAATCGATTGTGACGCCTGTTGCGCCATCGACGGGCAACCTTGTTTTGTTTGATAACAACAGCCTGCAAGATATCGATAGTGACCTTACACCTGCGTTAAGGTGGAACCCGGTGCAAATACGGGTCCATCGTCATCCTTAACGGGCCGCGACCGGATCCGATTCAATTCGCGCTTTCGATGCAGCCGCCAAGGTACGCGCGTCTTAAGGGATTGTTTAGCACGATGCGCGCCGCGCGACGGCGAAGATGTCGATCGGCGCGGCGCGACCGCGCAATTGCGTCGCGCCGAGCGGCTCGATGGCAAAGTCCGGCTCCGACGGCAGCAGGCGAAGCAGCTCGCGCGATATCAGCAACGGCCGGCCAGCCTCCTTGCAATGCGCCTGCAGCCGCGCCGTGACGTTCACGGTGTCGCCGAAATAGGCGATCTGTCGTCGCGAGTCCCCGCATTCGGCAACCACCACCGGACCGGCATGCATTCCTGCCCGGAAGGCAGGCGCCACGCCGAACTCCTTGCGATAATAGTCGGCCCGCTTGGCGAGGCGATCCTCGATCGCGAATACGCAGTCGAGGTAGCGTCGTGTCGGTTCGCCCGTGCCGGCCGGCCAGGTCACGATCACCTCGTCGCCGACATAGGCGTGAACCTCGCCGCCATGCGCCACGATCGGCGCGTCGATGTCGGAGAAGAACCGCGTCAACAGCTCCTGCACGCGCAGCTCGCCCATCGCTTCCGCCAACGTCGTCGAGCCGACCAGGTCGAGAAACAGCAGCACGCGCTGCTCGCGCACCGGCTGGCGATAGCGTCCGAGCACGACATTGAGCAGCGTTCGCCCGCCGATCATTCGGACCAGCTCGTAGATTGCCGTGACCGGGATGGAGAGCAGCAGGCCGACGCCGATAATCTTCAGGAAGGTGTCGCGAACCCATTTCGTCTCGAGCCCGTGCCGGTACAGCACGACTTCCAGCACCACGGCGGCGATGGCGACGACGAGGGCCATGATCACGGAGCGCACGACCAGCTCGGCCATCAGTGGCAGACGCCGCAGCCAGCCGCCGTGCGCGGTCAGATAGAGATGCGTCGTCCAGACAATCAGCGCGATGGCCGCGCCGTCGACTGCGCTGAGCACATAGTGCTCAACCGACGCCTCGCTGCTGTCGTCAACGGCATAGTGAAACAGCCCGCCGACGAGCAGGCCGAATATCGCCAGGACAATCACAGGCGTCAGGGTGCGCCGCATAGGCTCCTCCACCTGCATCAAATATCCTGCGCAGATCGGGAAGGCCAGCCGCCGTCCGACAGGGTATGAACGGGATGTGCTGCGGCCGCACTAATGTATGGTCCGACTGCACGATCGATCGGAAAGGGATGGCGGCATGACATCGGTTCTTACGACAGGCGTGTGGAGGCTCGGGCCTCTGGTTGCGGCCGTTTTCATCGCCGCCGCATCGATCGCGCATGCCGGCGATCAAGGTGATCCGGAGCAATCCTGCGACGGCAGCACCTACCAGATGGTCGAGTGCCTCAAGGCCAAGACCGCGCAGTGGGACAAGCGGATGAACGTCGCCTATCAGCAAGCGCTGAAGGATGCCGCCGGCGACAAGCAGCGCGAGCAACTCCGCACCGCGCAGCGGTTATGGATTCAGTACCGCGACGCCAACTGCCTGTATTACGACCTCGGCGAGGGCACCATCGCCCGGCTCGATGCCGGCGAATGCATGCGCAGCATGACGGAAGCTCGCGCCAAGGAACTGGGGAATCTCGGCCATCAGTGAGCCATGTTCCGGAGTCAGGACCGAGGTCATGACTGACGGAAAGAGCCAGCACGAATTGACCCAACTTGCCGAGGAGGCGCTGCGCGCCCAGCCCGGCTGCGAGACCGCGCGCGTGCCCGCGGTCGCCGCGCTGCCAGATGCGCAGATCGGCCGCAACTGGGAGATTCCGAATGTCGTGCTCGGCGACAGCCTGATCAGCGACGTCGATCGCGCGGTGCTGTCGGTGCATCGCCGGCTCGGCCGCAAGTTTCATTTGGTCTAGCGGCGCGCCGTCGATCTAGAGCCTTTCCCGTTCCGATGGAATCGGAACGGGGCTCCAGACTTTTGTTTTGACGCGTTTTCTTCACGCGAACCGGTATCCACTTCGCTCGAAAACGCTCTAGCCCGCCTGCACCGGCTGCGGCGCGGGCCGTGCGCTCATGCTGATCATCCTGAGCGCGAACACGGCGGCGAGCGGCAGCAGGAACAGCGCATAAAGCGGCATCTCGGGAATCCGCTTGCCGAACGAGACCATGAACTGCGCCAGCAGATAATAGCCGCCGACGAGATGCAGCCTGCGCCAGGCGTGCGGGCCGAGCAGCGCCGCGCTGGGCCGGAACGAGGTCGCGGTCATCGCGATGATGACGAGATAGCCGATGCCACCGAAGACGTAGGACACGACCGAGGTCGCGGCCGCGAAGCCGGCTGGATCGAGGGTCGCAAACGCGGCGATTGTGATCGCATGGATGCCATGCGAGGCGGCGAACGTCAGGCCGAGATAGCGGCGGTTGCGGCGCTGCCACCGCGTCCAGGGGTTCGGCACGAGCCGCACCAGCGCCGCCGCCGAGAAGGCGAGGCAGAACAACAGCAGCGAGGTACGTGCCGTGAAGCGGATCACCATCCGCACGCCCTCGACCTCGAAATGCTGCATCCCCGCGATCCAGAGCGAAAGCCCGATCAGCGTCAGCGTGAGCAGGGCGAACAGCCGCCAGCCTTCGAACCAGGTATGACGCATCCACATATCCAGCCTCCCTCGAAATGTAATCACCAGTTACATGTCGATCGCCGGTGCGGCAATCCGTGTAATCGGCGCTTACATTCACAAGGGGGTGATGCTAGAGGATGCTCGATGCGCCGCCCCGCCAAACCGCCCTCCGTCCGTCCGGCCAAGCCACGCCGCGCCGCGGCGCGCGCGCCGGCGGCCAGGCCCTATCATCACGGCGACCTCCGCCGGGTCCTGATCGATGCGGCGATGCAGCTGGTCGGCGAGGGCGGGCCCGAGGCGGTCAGCGTGCGCGAGGCCGCCCGACGTGCCGGGGTCTCGCCCGGCGCGCCGTTCCGGCATTTCCCGAGCCGGGATGCCCTGATGAACGCGGTGGCCGAGGAGGCGCAGCGCCGCTTCCGCGCCGAGATCGAGACCGCGCTGGTCGATGCGCCGGCCGGCGATCCGCTCGGCCGTTTCCGCTGCCTCGGGATCGCCTATCTGCGCTGGACGATGCAGAACCCGACTCATTTTGAGATCATCTCCAGCCGCCGCTTCTTCGACCACGACCGCTCAGCCGGCGTCTCCAGCGACAATGCCGAGTTGATCGGCTTGACCGAGCGCACGCTGGCCGAGGCATTTTCAGCCGGTCAGCTCGTGGCACGCGACCTGAAGCAGGTCCAGATCGCCGGCCGCGCGCTGGTCTACGGCTTTGCGCGGATGCACATCGATGGGCATTTGCCGCGTTGGGGCGTCGGCGAAGCGGAGGTCGAGCGGATGGCCGCTGACATCGTCGACCTCTTCATCGCAGGCATTGCAAGGCCCGCGACGCCTGCGGCCAAGGTCTAGCGGCGCACGGCTCGTCGCGGCATGTCAGCGCGGGCAAATTCATTGCACGTTCATGACGATTCAATTACGGTTTTATGACATGGTGCAGACACCGGCTGTGCCGTGTGCCTCCTGGCCGTTGCCAGTCCAGGCCGTGGCATTGCGCCGGGTAGTATTGCGTCCCGCCCATGGCGCCCGCGCCTCAGCAAAACTCCTCGGTTGCCGCGCTCGCCGGCGGTCTCGCCGCGATCGGCATCTGGCGGCTGATGGCGGTCGCCGCACCGCATTTCGGCGCGCTGATCCTGATGCTGCGGACCGAGACCGATTTCGGCTCGCGACTCTGCTTCCTGCTGACCTGGGGAATCCTGAACTTCCTGTTCATCGCGCTGCTGCGCCGGCCGGCGTTGTCGGGTGCGCTGTCGCTGACGCTGGTCGTGGTGCTGGTACTGCTCTCGCGCTTCAAGCACGACGTGGTGCAGATGACCGCGAACTTCGTCGACCTGATGGTGATCGATCGCGACACCGCGGCGTTCCTGCTCACGATCTTTCCGAGCCTGCGCTGGTCGATCATCGGCGCCGGCCTCGTCACGCTGCCTCTGATGTACGCGCTGTGGTGGCTCGATCCGTTCCGCATCCGCCGCCTGCCGGCCGCGGCCGCCTGCCTTGCCTGCACCGCCGCACTCTCGGGCTATGCCTTCGCCTGGCCGGATGAAGCCTGGCGCGGCTATTACGACGACGGCTATCTGTCTAAATTCGCGCGCTCCGGCGTGACCGCGGTGTCCGACTTCGTCGCCTATGGCTTCATGGAGTCGGATCCGAGCGTGAGCGACCAGCTCAAGATACCGCTGGTCGATGCCTGCCATCCCGCCGGGCGGCGGCCGAACATCATCATGATCCATGATGAATCGAGCTTCGACATCCGTGCCGCATCCGGCGTCAAGGTTCCGCCGGGCTATGGCAGCCAGTTCAAATCCTATGATGGGATCGAGCGCAAATTCCTGGCCGAGAGCAATGGCGGGCCGAGCTGGTTCACCGAATACAACGTGCTGGCGGGATTGTCCTCGCGCTCGTTCGGCCGGTTCTCGTATTTCGTCACCCGCATCGCATCGGGCCGGGTCGAACGCGGCCTGCCGCTGGCGCTGCGCCGCTGCGGCTACGACACGCTGTCGCTCTATCCGGCGTTCGGCGCCTTCATGAGCGCGCGCAATTTCCAGACGACCACCGGCATCCAGCACTTCTACGACGCGCATGATCTGCATGCCAAGGACGTCGAGCCCGACAGCTTCTTCTACGACAAAGCGCTGAACCTGATGGCCGAGCAGAAGGCGTCCGGCACGCCGCTGTTCACCTTCGTCTATCTCGCCGCCAACCATTTCCCGTGGGAGACCAAGTTCCGGCCAGACCTGCTGCCGTCATGGAAGCGGCCGGGCAACACGCCGTCGGTCGACGAATATCTGCGCCGGCAGACAATGAGCGCCAACGACTATGCCGGCTTCGTCGCGGCGCTGAAGAAGAAGTTTCCGGCGCAGCCGTTCCTGATCGTACGCTACGGCGATCATCAGCCGGAGTTCTCGCCGCAGCTGCTCGATCCCGAGCTCGATGAGGCCGGCATCGGCAAGAAGCTGATGGACTACGATCCGCGCTACTACGCAACTTATTACGCGATCGATGCCATCAACTTCGAACCGGTGAAGAGCCCGGCGGTGATGGACACGATCGACGCCGCTTATCTTCCGCTGGTGATCCAGGAAGCCGCCGGCATTCCGCTCGACCCGTCATTCGAGGAGCAGAAGGCGATCATGCTTCGCTGCAACGGCGCGTTCTATTCCTGCAAGGAAGGCGCGGAAGCGCGCCGCTTCAACCGCCTGTTGATCGACGCCGGGATGATCAAGGGACTTTAGACTAACGTCGTTAGACGAAGGTCGTCGCGCGAAACCGCGAGCATTACTCATTTGTAATTGCCTCGCCGAGATTTCGTCACGATTAGCTCGATGATCGGTCGCGTCGCTGCCACGATGTTCATCAGCGCGCAGCGTCAACTCAACCAATCCCGCCCTTCTTGCAGGAGTGTTTGCCCATGCGAGCGCTCGATGTTGCGCGCCTTGTCGCCACCTTCGGACTTGCTGTTCCCCTCGCCATTTCCTCGGTCCATGCCGCAGAGCCGCCCCACGATATCAAGGGGCTCTACATGATGACGGACTATCCGGCCGTCACCGTCAGGCCCGGCACCACCTCCAACATCTCGCTGCGCTTGCAGAACTACGATCTCGGTCCGCAGCGCTACAAGCTTTCGGTCGAGGGCGTGCCGAGCGGCTGGACCGCGACCTTGCTCGGCGGCGGTCAGCCGGTTGCAGCCGCGATGCCCGCGCCCGATTCCAGCGTGCCGCTGCAACTCCGGCTCGACGTGCCCGCGAACGCGTCGCTCGCCGAGCAGACCTTGACGGTGAAAGCCGAAGGGCAGGGCAGTGAGGCAACGTTGCCGATCGTTGTCGCGCTCGCCAAGGAATTGCCGGCAAAGCTGACGGTGTCGTCGAAGCTTCCCGAATTGCGCGGCAGCCCGAAATCGAACTTCGAATATACCCTCACCATCAAGAACGACAGCGGCCGCAATCTGGTGGCAAGCTTTGCGGCGGCGGCTCCGCAGAACTTCGAGACCTCGTTCACCGAGGCGTATGGCACGCAGGAATTGTCGTCGATCCCGATCGATGCCGGGCAGTCCAAGGACATCAAGCTCAAGGTGCGGCCGCCGAGCGCGATCGATGCCGGGCATTTCCCGGTCAAGGTCACGGTCAATGCCGAGGATGCGTCGGCGCAGACCGAGGTGGCGCTCGATGTTGCCGGCCAGCCGCAGCTTCAGCTCTCCGGTCGCGACGGGCTGCTGAGCGCGCGTGCCGTCGCCGCCCAGCAGAGCACGATCCCGGTCGTCGTCACCAACAGCGGCACCGCGCCGGCCGACAACATCGAGCTTGCCGCGACCGCCCCGAGCGGCTGGAAGGTCACGTTCCAGCCTGCCAAGATCGAGCGCCTGGTGCCCGGCAAGGACACCGAGGTGCAGGCATTGGTGACGCCGAGCGACAAGTCGCTCGCCGGCGACTATCAGCTCGCGATGCGTGCGACTTCGCGTGGCGAGACGGCGTCGAGCCAGTTCCGCGTCACCGTGAGCACGTCCACCGTCTGGGGCATGGCCGGCGCCGGCGTGATCGGCGTCGCGCTGTTGCTCATGTTGGGTGCGGTTGCGAGGTTTGGACGGCGATGAGCGAGCAGCAGAACAATAGCGCTGCCACGCGGCCGGCGGCCGTCATCGCAGCGCGCGATCTCACCAAGCGCTACGGCAAGACCAGTGTCGTCGACGCCATCAACTTCGATATCGCCAAGGGCGAGGTGTTCGGGCTGCTCGGCCCGAACGGTGCCGGCAAGACCACGACCATCCTGATGATGCTCGGCCTCACCGAGATTTCGGCGGGCCGGGTCAGCGTGCTCGGCTTCGATCCGGCGCGGCAGCCATTGCAGGTCAAGCGGCGGGTCGGCTATCTGCCCGATGCCGTCGGCTTCTACGACCATCTGACCGCGGTCGAGAACCTCGCCTACGCCGCCAAGCTGATGGGGCTCGCGATGGCCGAGCGCTCGCGGCGGATCGCGGCGGCACTCACCCGCGTGCGTCTGCTCGACGTCGCGGAGAAGCGGGTTGCGACCTTCTCGCGCGGCATGCGGCAGCGGCTCGGGCTTGCCGAGATCATCGTCAAGCGTGCCGAGATCGCGATCCTCGACGAGCCGACCTCGGGTCTCGATCCGCAGGCGACGATCGAATTCCTCGACCTGATCAGGGAACTGAAAGCCGAGGGCGTCACCGTGCTGCTGTCGTCGCACATGCTCGATCAGGTGCAGCGGGTCTGCGATCGCGTCGCGCTGTTTCGCGCCGGGAAGATCGCGATGATGGGCTCGGTGGCCGAGCTCTCGGTCCAGGTGCTGGGCGCGGGCTTCGTCGTCGAGGTCGAGGCCGACGGTGCCGGGATTGCGCGGCGGCTGGCGGCGATCCCGGGCGTTGGCAATGTCGAGACGCTGGCCGACGACCGCTTCCGCATGACCGCCGATCGCGACGTCCGGGCCGATGCCGCGCGCGCGGTGGTCGCGGCCAACGGCGCGCTGCGGCGGCTCTCGGTCGACGAGCCGAGCCTCGAGGCGATCTACGCCCATTACTTCCAGGCCACCCCATCAGGAGGCGTGCGCGATGCGGCGTGAAGGTTCAGCATTCCAGGGGGTCGGGGCGGTCTTCGTCAAGGAGCTGTCGGACAACATTTCGAGCGTCCGCATGCTGATGCTCGAGCTTCTGATCGTGCTGACCGCGATGGCGGCGCTCTACGAGGCGATCACCGCGCTGCGCCAGAACACCGCGGAGGATCCATTCCTGCTGCTGCGGCTGTTCACGGTGAGCCAGGCGCCGCTGCCGTCGTTTGTCGCCGTCCTCGGGTTCCTGATCCCGCTGATGGCGATCGGGCTCGGCTTCGATCTGATCAACAGCGAACACAACCGACGCACGCTGTCGCGGATCCTGGCGCAGCCGATCTACCGCGATGCGCTGCTGCTCGGCAAATATCTCGCCGGGCTCGCGACGATCGCGATCAGCCTGACCGCGCTGTGGCTGCTGGTGATCGGGCTCGGCCTGATCTTCCTCGGCGTGCCGCCGGGCGGCGAGGAGATCGCCCGCTCGCTCGCCTTCCTGGTCATCGCGGTCTTCTATGCCGGGGTCTGGCTGTCGCTCGCGATGCTGCTCTCGATCGTGTTTCGCTCGCCGGCGACCGCGGCATTGGTCGCGCTCGGGGTCTGGCTGTTTCTGACGGTGCTGTGGCCGATGCTGGCGCCGGCGATCGCGCAAGCCATCGTGCCACCCGATCCGCGCTTTGCCGCGCTTGGGCTCGATACGCCGGGCACCGTGATCTGGACCCAGCTGTTGCAGCGCTTCTCGCCAAACGATCTGTTCGGCGAGGCGATGCTGGCGGTGTTGTCGCCGACCACGCGCACGCTCGGCCCGGTGTTTCTCGACCAGATCCGCGGCGCGGTGATGGGCGCCCCGCTGCCGTTCGGGCAGAGCGTGATGATCGCCTGGCCGCAGACGGTCGGGCTGATTGCCTGCACGATCGTGCTGTTCGTCGCGGGCTACGTCCTGTTCCAGCGCCAGGAGGTCAGGGCGTAAGTGAGACGGCCGCTCAGCGCGGCCCGATCTTCTCCCACAGCCAACGCGCGACGGCATCGGGCGACGACGATGCGTCATTGCCCGATGCGCGCAGATTCGCCTCGCGCATCGCTGCGATGTCGATCTTGCCGAGCAGCGGCCGCAGCGCCGTCTTGAAGGTCTCGTCGTCGCCCCGCTTCGGCGACAGCAGCACGATCGCGTCGTAGGGCGGGATGGCATGCCTGTTGTCCTCGAGCGCGACGAGGTCGTATTTCGCGATCAGCCCGTCGCTGGTGTAGCCCGCGATGACGTCGACCTCGCCAGAGGCGACCGCGGCATACATGAAATCCGGCTGCATCTGGCGCTGGGCGCGGAATGTCAGCCCGTAGGTCTTCTGGATGCCGGCCCATTCCGGCCGCGAGAAGAATTCATAGTCGCCGGCGATCGACATCGTCGCGGCGCGCGATGCCAGGTCGGCGATCGAATGGATGCCGAGTTCATCGGCGCGCTTCCTCGGCATCACCAGGGCATAGGCATTTTCGAAGCCGAGCTCGCCGAACAGCGAGATGTTCTGCTTGGCCAGCGTCGTTTTCAGCTCGTTCAGCAGCTCGGTACGCGGCCTGATGTCGGTGTGGTGGAACTGGTTGGCCCACAGCGTGCCGGAATAGTCGACATAGACGTCGATATCGCCCGATGCGAGCGCGTCGAAGATCACGTTGGAGCCGAGGCCGGCGCGGGTTGTGGCCGACAGATCGGCCGCTTGCAGCCGCTGCGCGATCAGGGCCGACAGCACATATTGCTCGGTGAAGGTCTTGGCACCGACGACGTAGCGCGCATGCGGACGTGCGAGCGCGGGCACCAGCGTCGCCGCGATCAGGGCGGCAATGCCGAGCCCGCCGAGCGCCGTCCGGATCCGACTGCGATTGCGCAGGCCGTTCTCGATCAACGCCAGCAACTGGTCGACGACAAGCGCGAGCGCGGCGGCGGCGAAGCAGCCGAACAGCACGAACACCCAGTTCTGGGTCTGCAGCCCCGCGAAGATATAGTTGCCGAGGCTGGTCTGGCCGATCGGCGTCGACAGTGTCGCTGTGCCGATCACCCACACTGCGGCGGTGCGGATTCCCGCCATCATCACCGGCAGCGCCAGCGGCAGCTCGACCATGGTGAGCGATTGCCGCGGCGTCATGCCGACGCCCTCGGCGGCCTCCAGTACCGCGGGATCGACGCCCGAAAGGCCGGTGATGGTGTTGCGCAGCACCGGCAGCATCGAATAGAGCGCGAGCGCCAGCACCGCCGGCAGGAAGCCGAAGGCGGAGAAGCTGAAGCCGAGCCATGCCGCGGTCACAGCCGCGAGCGCCAACAGCAGCGGATAGAACAATGCGAGCAGCGCGAGACCCGGTACGGTCTGCACGATGCTGGCGAGCCCGAGCAGGGCGGTGCGCAGCACCGGCCGGTTGCGCGCGACGATCGCGAGCGGCAGGCTGATCAGCAGCCCAAGCGCAAGCGCTGACACACTGACCCGCACGTGACTGCCGAGATAGTCAGGCAGATGGGAAAGCGCTTCGCTCCAGCGTGGATCGGCGGTCAGGTTCATGCCGTTCCGTCCCGCGGCAGCAATGCGCCAAGGCGCTCCGCCTGTCGTCGCGGTGTGCGCATGAGTTCGCCGACATAGGCGTCGGTGCTGGCCGAGAGGTCCGCCGGCGTACCCTGGGCCAGCAGCCGGCCGCCATGCATGACGGCGACGCGATCGGCCAGCAGCAACGCCTCGGTCATGTCGTGGGTGATCATGATTGTGGTCAGGCCAAGCTCGCGGTGCAGCGTTCGATAGTCGTCGCCGAGCGCGTCGCGGGTGAGTGGATCGAGCGCGCCGAACGGCTCGTCCATCAGCACGATGCGCGGCTTCGCAGCCAGCGCACGCGCGACGCCGACGCGTTGACGCTGGCCGCCGGAGAGCTCGTGGGGGAGACGGTCGCGATATTGCGCGCGGTCGAGCCGCACGAGATCGAGCAGTTCGTCGACGCGCGCCGCAATATCCGCTTGCGGCCAGCCGAGCAGCTTCGGCGTGATGCCGATATTGCCGGCGACGGTGAGATGCGGAAACAGCCCGCCGCTCTGGAAGACATAGCCGATGCGGCGGCGCAGCAGGATGGGGTCGATCCGGCTGACATCTTCGCCCTCGACGGAGATCCGGCCGCGGTCGGCTTCGATCAGGCGGTTGGCAAGCCTGAGCAGCGTCGTTTTGCCGGAGCCCGAGCCGCCGACAATTGCCAGGAATTCGCCCGCGGCCACGTCAAGCGAGACATCGTCGACCGCCACCACGCGACCATTGTTAAAGCTCTTGCCGACATGCGCGTAGGCAATCAGCGGCGTTGCAGGCATTCCAGGGCGACCTCAGTCTCACTATCGTGAACGACAGTGATAGCCCATAAATTGGACTTTGACTCGAGGTGCACGCGCCTGCATCACGTGGTTTCGCAGGCTGTTCCAATCGGACCCTTGAAGTGGATCAGCCCCTTTCGGGGCTGTGAGCACACATCACACTTCGTTCTTGGGGACGTATTTACCCATGATGCACTTATAACTTTGCAGGTGCCATTCGTGATACGGCCCCTTGGCGAGCCAGTCTGCGATGCCGATTTGGGCATTCGTAGCGCAGGCGCCCATGGTGATGCCGGATTGGTCGCTGTTGGTGACGACCTTTTCCATGCAGAGCTGAGCATTGCAGAGGATGGCAACGAGCGTAACAAGCATGATGGTCTTTATCCGTAGAATTAACCCGGTCTGAGTCGAATCATGCACGGTTCATGCCACTATCAGTGGCCCGGGCATGTTCGCCCGCAACACCGGGAAAGTACCGCCGGAGCCATTCGTCGCGCCCGTCAGCGCGTAGCCGCACGTCGGCAGATACGCTATACTCGTTGCCCAACTACGGCGTGAGATCGGGGCTAACGAAGAAGGTTGCGCGGTCGGGGGCTGCATCGATGATGACGTTACCTGAGTTGGCGGCAGGTGCTTTGGAGAAGTTTTTCGCCACCCATGTCAGCCGCACCTTCGGGGCTTCGCAGGCGCGCTTCGGCGAACTGCTGCCGGCCGCCGCGCGGATCGCGCTGGAATGCATCGGCAACAGCGATGCGCTCTACCACAATGTCGAGCATACGATGCTGGTCACGCTCGCCGGGCACGACATCATCCGCGGTCGCGCGCTGCACACCCACGTCACCGCGGAGGATTACACCCACACCATCATCGCCTGCCTGACGCACGATATCGGCTATGTGCGCGGCCTGCTGAAAGGCGATGGACCGGATGGTTACGTCATTGATGCCGCCGGCAACAAGGTGGTGCTGCCGCGCGGCTCGTCGGATGCCGGCCTGATGCCGTACCATGTCGACCGCTCGAAGCTGTATGTGCTCGACAGGCTCGAGGCCGTGCTTCCGCTTGATCGCGAGCGCGTCGCGCGCAACATTGAGGGCACGCGGTTTCCGGCGCCCGAAGGCCAGCAATATGACGATGAGGCGGCGATCGTCCGGGCGGCCGATTTCATCGGGCAGCTCGGCGATCCCAACTACATCAGGAAGGCCAACGCGCTCTATCACGAGTTCGAGGAAGTCGGCATCAACCGCCAGCTTGGTTATGAATCGCCGGCCGATATCGTCGATCGCTATCCGCAATTCTACTGGAACATGGTTGCGCCGCACATCCAGGGCGCCATCAACTGTTTGAACATGACGGCAAGCGGCCGCCAGTGGATCGCCAACCTCTACAGCAACGTGTTCCGCGCCGAGCGCGAAGTGACCTTGTCCGGCCCGCAAATCTGACGCAAGGCGCCGACGCCGCGGCCTTTCAGCACGGGCTGTGCTGCATCCACCGCTCGGTTGCGGGCTCTCCACATTTAGGCCTGCTTCGGCGTTGCACAGTCCGTGGAAATCAGCGACCTTGGGCCATGGACTTCCCGATTGACCCCGTTTTCCGCCGCTTCAGCATGATCTCCCGTTTCGCTCAATTGATTGCGGCTGCCGTCGTCTGCTGGCCCGCGCTCGCGGGTGCCGCCGGTCCGGTCTATGATGTCGATCTGTACGCGCTGATGTCCGGCACCTGCCGCAACGTCACCGTTGCGGGCCGCAGCTATACCTGCAAGGCGGTCGCGTATTTCCACACCCTGCGCGGCCGTTCCGAATTCACCGTGGTGCTCGACGATCCTGCCGACAAGAGCCACATCGTCTCGTTCTCCGGCGAGAGCAGCGAGCGCACCCAGGACAATCTGTTCGAGCTCTCGGTCGACCGCATGTTGCTGAAGTCGAGTGACCGCCCGCGTGTCGACGGCCTGCCGGTGCCGCTGGTCGAGATGTCGACAGGCTCCTGCCGTCAGATCGGCAGCTTCATCACGCGGCAGGTGTCCAGCATCACCTGCGCTGCTACCGACCAGAACGGCAAGAAGTACGAGCTGAGCTTCGAGTCGGACGGAACGCCGATGACGTTGCGCCGGTTGCGGCAATCGGCGCTGCCGTCCGAACGGCTACGGGCGCGCCAGATCGCGCAGCTCGAATGCCGCCTCAAGGCGCGCGCCGCGCAGGTGCTGCCGCGGGACACGACCGCCTTCTTGATCCGTTGTCTCGGTGAAGGCGACGGCAAGCCAGCCGACGAACAGCGATAGCCGTGTGGCCCGCGTTCAGGCTCGAGGAGACCGCGATGCGCTTGACATTCTTCATCGTCGCCGCGATCGGTGTCGGCATTGCCGGGCCTGCTGCCGCGCAGATGTATGATCCGAACTATCCGGTGTGCCTGGAGGTCTATGGCGGCAGGCTGACGCCGGAATACATCGATTGCAGCTACACCTCGCTTCCGCAGTGCCAGGCAACGGCCTCGGGGCGCGCGGCGACATGCTCGGTCAATCCATTCTACAAAGGTCCGAAAAAGCCGCCCAGGGAGCGAGGGCAAAGACAACGTCAGCCCGCCAGCTAGCCCGTTCACGCAACGGCGCATCGCGTGCCTGTGATCGGCTGCATGGCGGTCCCGTCGGCCCTGCTGTTGACTAACTCCAGCAGTTGTGAGGAAACCTTGCAATGCCGAGGAGAGACCGATGCGCCTGAAGCTGCTCGCGATCGCTGCATTTGCGGTCACCCTGACCGGACCTGCCGCCGGGCAGGCGTATGACCCGAACTATCCGGTGTGCATGCAGGTCTTTCAAGGCCGGGCCGGAAACTACATCGATTGCAGCTTCACCTCGATCCCGCAGTGCCAGATGAGTGCGTCAGGCCGCTCCGCGATGTGCTCGGTGAATCCCTTTTTCGCGCCGCCGCTCCCTCCGAAGCGCCGGGTGCACCGCCATCGCGCTCACTGACGCGTGGCGGCCTGCGCCTCAAAATGGCGGCCATCAAACCGGCACACGCAAGGCGTCGTAGGTGAACAGCCAATCATAGCGCTCGCGCACCCGGTCCGGTTGCCATTCGCGCGAGACATAGGCGTCGGCGCCCTCGGCGTCGGCGAGCGCGGGATTGTGGAAGCGTTTCGCGTTCTCGGCCGACTTCATCACGATCGTGTTGGTTCGCGTCAGCCGCGCGGCCTGGTAACGCTGCAGCGCTTCCTCGGGCGGGAAGCGCTCGAGGCAGCGCGCCAGCACCATGCCGTCCTCGATCGCCATGTTGGCGCCCTGCGCCAGGAACGGCAGCGTTGGGTGCGCTGCGTCGCCGAGCACGCAGGCGCGCCCGATGGCGAAGCGCTCGAGCGGGTGGCGGCCGAGCAGGGCCCATTTGTAGGGAATATCGAGATTGTCGATGATGCAGTGGATGTCCGGATTCCATCCGGCAAAGGCCGCGCTGCAGGCCTCGCGCGTGCCGCGCTCGGTCCACGATTCGACCGACCAGCTCTCGCCCTCGAAGATGCCGACGAAATTCAGCAATTCGCCGCGGCGAACCGGATAGGTGATGACGTGACCGCCGGGGCCGACCCAGTTGGTGCCGACGTCGCGCCTGAGGCCCGCCGGTAGCCGTTGCATCGGCACCAGGCCGCGCCAGGCGGCCACACCCGAAAAGAACGGTTTGGCGTCACCGCCGATCTGCCGGCGACTTTCAGAATGCACCCCGTCGGCACCGACCACGATGTCGCCGCGGCGCCGCTCACCACCGGCAAGCCGAAGCCAGATGCCGTCGCTATCCTGGTCAAAGCCGATGCAGCGGCTGTCGAGATGCAGATGCCCCGGCGCCCGGGCATTGAACGCGTCGACCAGCACGCGGTGAAGGTCGCCACGATGCAGCATCCAGTAGGGGGCGCCATAGATCGCGCGCGAGGCGGCGCCGAGGTCGAACAGCTTCCAGGTCCGCCCGGTGCTGAACAGCCGGATCTCCTTGCCCGAGGGCTCACAGGCGATCGCCTGCATCTGTTGCTCGAGGCCGAGCGCGATCAGCACGCCTGTGCCGTTGGCGCTGAGCTGGACGCCGGCGCCGAGCTCGCGCAACTCGGACGCCTGTTCGAAGATCTCGACCTCGATGCCCCGTTGCAGCAGCGACAGCCCCGCGACGAGGCCGCCGATCCCGGCGCCGGCGATCAAGACTTTTGGCTTGTGTTGTGAATTCACGCGATATGTCCGCTGTTATCTGCGCGTAACCAGGAAGTCATCGGTGAACTCGCCGCGCGAGATCTTGACCGGGATTTCGCCCTCGCTGCCGATCTCGACGATTTCCGAGCCGGATTTGTTATCCTCTGATGTCAGAAGCTCGATACGCTCGGCGATCCGTTCCGCCTGCCAATCCGTCAGCTTCCAGGCAAACCGGCCGCCGAGATCGCGCATGCCGAATTCGTCGTCGGCGGGTGCCAGCACCAGCTGGTTGCTCGAGACGGTGCCGGGAATCCGCTCCGCCACCGCGATGGCTTGCGGGTGCTCGGCAAAGCGCCGCAACAGCCTGGCCAGCGCGGCGATATCAGCGGCTTCGCCGAGGAACAGGAACAGCGGATGGAAATCGCTCGGCATGTATTCAAATCGCAGCATGATCCGTTGTCCGTTGGCCGTAACTACTCGCCGAGCACCTTGATGACGTCCTGGGCGTGGCATAGCTCGACGGTGCCGACATCGTCAGGCCGGGAAGGGCACTCCAGATAACGCACCTGAAGCCACTGGCCGTCGTCCATGTTCTCCACCACCTCGGCCACGATGCCGGCCTCGAGTTTCAGCCGCGTCCCGACCTTGATCGCCATCACGTCAATCATCGCGCCACACCTGGCTCAGAAGAACGTGGTGAGATTTTTGGCGAGCAGGATGTTCTGCTCAAGCAATATCTCGCGTCGCGCGATCTTCCAGCCGTTGTCGGTCAAGCGCAGCGTGTCGTTGCGGCGGCCGACGAAGATGTAAGTCTCGTACTCGACGCGGTTCTGGTAGACGAGAAAGCGGCTGGTGACATCGAGTTCGCGCGCCGCGTCGATCTGCGGCCGCGCGCCCTTGATCTGCACATTGCTGACCATGTGCGTGATGCGCGACAGCGGCTCCTCGGCATAGTGCACGCCGGTCAGGATCTGTTCGACGCGCTTGGTCAAGGTCCACTTGTCCTCGTCGAACCAGCTGATGCCTTCGCCGCGCTTGGTGTTCTCGCGTGCGGCCTGCTGGCCGAACTTCACATTGCGCCGGATCGGCATGAAATAGCTGATGTCGTCGGTGAGCAGCTCGAGCCAGTCGCGGAAGCGCCGGTCGTCGAGCAGATCGGCCTCGTGGTAGTAGAAATCCTCGACATCGGCCTTCAGCCGGTAATAGGCCGCCGATCGCTCGATCGGGGCATTCGTCGCTGGCGCAGCCTGCTGTTGTCTGTCCTGATCCTGAACGGTCGTCGTCATCGGGTTCTCCTTAATCAGGCATCACGGTTGTCAGAGTGCGGGCTTGGGTGGGATCGGCCCGCCCTGCTGGGCGAAGCAGCCCACATCGATCACGGTGCCGGACAGCGTTTCCGCATCCGGTGACAGCAGGAAGGCCACCACATTGGCGATGTCGTCGCCATCAGCGACGCGGCCCGCGGCGGTGCCCGGCGCGCTCTTGCCGAGGCGTGCCGCATCACCGCCGACGCGGCCGAGGCTCATGCCGCTGACGATGCCGCCGCCGCCGGGGATCACGGTGTTGACGCGGATGCGCTGGTGGAAGAAGTCGTAGGCCATCGCCGCGCTCAGCGCGACAACGCCGCCCTTGCTCGCGCTGTACACCGCCATGTTCGGCTTGCCCCAGCCGGCGCCGGATCCGATGTTGACGATCGAGCCGCCGCCTTGCGCGATCATGTGCGGGATCGCCGCGCGGCTGGTCAGATACGGGCCTTTCAGATTGACGGCGATGATGCGATCGAACAGCGCTTCGTCGGTGTCGAGCACGGTACCGAGCGGACCGATCGCGGCATTGTTGACGACGCCGTCGATGCGGCCGAACCGCGTCATGGCGTGTGCGACCACCTTGGCGACATCACCCGCTTGCGACACGTCGGCTTCCATCAGTTCGGCCGAGAGGCCTTCGCGCTCGAGCTCATCTCGCAAAGCCGGAATGGCGTGCTGCGCGATGCTCGAGACCTGCGGCGCCTCGAGACCGAAGGCGACCACCGCATGGCCGCGCCGCGCGAGGCCGAGCGTGATCGCGCGGCCGATACCGAAGGTGCCCCCGCTGACGAGGACGGTCTTTTGGAGCGTGCTCATTCTGCGGCCTGCCGGTTGCCTGCGGGCGATCCGAGCAGCTCGTGCCAGTCGCCGCCCTGCATGTAGGTGGTCCAGCGGCGGTAGAAGCCGCGCGCGATCTGCTCGGTGACCTGCAAGCTGACATCGCCGCCGAGCGGATGGTCGGTGACGTAGGCGCCCATCGACTGCTGGTAGTTGAAGGGGTAGCGCCGCGCGACCGTGCCGGTGCTTGCCGCGGTCGCATAGAGCCAGTTCTCCATGTCGTCCTGCTCGGTCATCCCTGCGGGGCCGGAGTAGCGCATGTAGTAACGGCGCAGATATTCCTTGGCCTCCTTCGGCGCGTCCTTGTCGACCAGGAAGAATCGCCAGCCCTCGGTCGAGGTCGGGCTGTGCGGATGCCAGGCGCACAGTCCGCGCGGCTGGCGGCCGTGATAGGAGGTGTTGGGGAAGATCGTGCCGACGAACGGCAGCAGCCGTGCGCCTTCGCCGAGCCGCCGCTTGCGTTCCTCGAAGCAGTGCCGGAAGTATTGTTCGAGGATCGGGTTGTCGAGGAAGGACTCGATGTATTCGTTGGCTTCCGGCTGGATCGCGCTGTGCACGCCATGGCCTTCCGGAAAGCTGATCCAGACGTGCTGCGCCTTCTCCAGCTCGTCGTCGCGGCGGCCCTTCTTGCCGGCGGCGGCGCTCGGGCCGATGCCGATCAAATCGACCGAACGATGGCTCGGATTGTGATAGGTGTCGCCGAGGAAATTCTCGGCGGCGAATTTCCAGTTGGCGGGGAACACCCATTTGTGGACGCCGATCACCTCCGAGCCGCCCTCGCGGCCGTCGCGGCAGTCGAGCGCCTGGTCGAGATGGATCTTGGCATCGCCCAGATAGGTGATGAAGTCGGGCGCATTCTTGTCCCAGGTCGCCCAGATCGAGCCTTTGTAGTTGCAGAGCTTGGCCACCGAGACCAGCGAGTTGGCCTCACGGTCGAGCACTCCGTCATAGAGCGTCCGGTGCAGCGGAACGCCCTGCAGCTTGCCGTCGGTGGTGTAGGTCCAGCTGTGATACGGACACGTGAACAACGAGGTGTTGCCCTGCTCGTAGCGGCACACCTTCATGCCGCGATGCCGGCACGAATTCAGGAAGACGTGGATCTCGCCCTTCTTGTCGCGGCAGAGGATCACGGATTCCTCGCCCATCCGCGAGGTGTAGAAGTCGCCGGGATTGGGCACCAGGCTTTCGTGGCCGACCAGCAGCCAGGCGCGGGTGAAGACCTTGTCGAGCTCCTGCCGGTAGATATCGGCATCGACGAAGATCTCGCGGCTGATGAAGCCACCCTTGACGTCAACAAGCTGATCGAAATCGTTGCGAAGCGGCATCGGCTCCTCCTTATCTCGTATGCGCGACCGTGCGTCGCGGCGAATGATGGTGCGTCCTATTTGTCGAGCTTGCAGCCGCCCGTCCCCTCGGGGCGGAACGCCTTGTCGCCGGGAATGACCGCGATCTTCTGGTAGTAGTCCCAGGGATATTTGCTCTCCTCCGGCTTCTTCACGCGGTAGAGCGAGAGGTCGTAGACGACGCGGCCATCTTTGCGGATGTGCGCGGGGCGGCCGAAGAAATCGACCGGCAGCTTGCGCATCTCGGCATTGACGGCCTTGGCCTCGTCGCTGCCGCCGGCCTCGATCGCCTTCAGATAATGGCGCACGGCGGCGTAGGTCGCGGCCTGTAATTTGGTCGGCTCGCGCTTCTCGATCTCGATGAAGCGCTTGGCGAAGGCGCGGGTGCCGTCGTCGTCATCCCAATAATATTGGGAGGCGATGTACATGCCCTGCGCGTCGCGCAGGCCGATCGAATGAACGTCGGAGATGAAGGTCAGCATGCCGACGATGGTCTGCCCGCCCTGTTGCAGGCCGAATTCGTGGGTCTGCTTCACCGCGTTGACGGTGTCGGCGCCGGTACCGGCCAGCGCCACCACCTTGGCGCCGGAGTTTTGCGCCGCCAGCAGGAAGGATGAGAAGTCGGTGGTGTTGAAGGGATAGCGCACCGCGCCGATCACCTTGCCGCCGTTATCGGTCACCGCGCGCGAGGCATCCTTCACCATCGCGGTGCCGAACGAATAGTCGACCGCGACGAAGAACCATTCCTTGCCAACGCGGCGGCTCAGCTCGCCGACCAGGCCGGCCGACAGCGCGTAGGTGTCGTCGGCCCAATGCGTGATGACGGGCGAGCATTTGTCGCCGGTGAGGTCGGAGGTCGCTGCGCCTGAGACCAGCGCGGTCCGGTTGCTCTGCGTGGCAAGTCCGGCAACCGCAAGGCCGACCGAGCTCACCGCGAGATCGGTCACCGCGTCGACATGGTCGACATCGAACCATTGCCGCGCGATCCCGACCGCGACGTCGGGCTTGTTCTGGTGATCCGCCGAGATGATCTCGATCGGCTTGCCCAGCACCTTGTTGTGAAAATCCTCGGCGGCGAGCTTGGCGGCGGTCACCGAGCCCGGCCCGCCGAGATCGCGGCCGCTGCCGTAATCGCCGAGGACCGCAATCCGCACCACGCCGTCCGAGATGCCTGAACCGTCGGGCGTGGCGTGCGCCAGCGGCGTCGCGAGCATCAGTATGGCGATCGCCGCGGCGGCGGCCGACCTGCGCGAGGCGTGTGTCTGTAGCAATTCCAATCCTCCCGTCGTTTTTCGTATGTCCATCTGGTGGACATCGTTCTCATTATTTGAGATAGTATCCGGGCGAGCCGGTTGGTCAAGCGCGCTGGATGCAGTGCGCCCCGCCGAATTTGCGGATGTGGACGGATGACGAAGAAACCGAAGGCGGAAGTTCAGGACGCGGAGCAGGGGGTCTCAGGGGTGCGCGCGGTCGATCGTGCGATCGCGATCCTGCAATGCTTCACGCCCGAGCACCCGGCGATGAGCGTGATCGAGATCCAGAAGCGGGTCGGGCTGAGCCGACCGACGCTCTATCGTCTGTTGCAGACGCTGGCGCAGCGCGACCTGATCCAGGCCGAAGGCGACCCGCAGCGCTTCCGGCTGTCGCACGGCGTGATGAAGCTGTCCCATGTCTGGCTGAAGGGACTCGAGGTCGTGGCGGTTGCGCGCCCGGTTGTCGAAGGCCTGCGCGAGGCGACCGGCGAGACCGCCGCGCTGTTCCGCATGCAGGAGGATCGCGGCATTTGCATCCTCGAATGCGAGAGCCGTCATGTGCTCTCGATCAGCCGCGGCGTCGGCGACAGCTTGAGCCTGACCCGGGGTTCGACCGGCAAGGCGATGCTGGCCTTCGCGGAGCCGGCGCGGCAGGCCGAACTGCTTGCTACCATTGCGAAGAGCGCCGACCGTGCGCGGCTGGAGGAAGACCTGGCATTTGCCCGGCGCAACGGCTATGCGACCAGCCACAGCGAGATTTTCGCCGGCACAGTCGCGGTCTCCGCGCCGTGCTTCGATCACCGCGGCAGCGTCGTCGGTTCGGTCGGTCTCTATGGACCAAGCGCGCGGATCGACGAAAAGAAGCTGCTGGAATATTCCAAACTGGTGCGCGAGGCGGGCCGGCAGATTTCAGTCCTGCTGGGATATCAGGACGGCGCGCCCATCGCGTAGGGCTTCAGCACCGCATAGAGGAAATCGTGCGTCGGCGTCGGAACGCCGAGCTTGCGGCCGAGCTCGACCACCTTGCCGTTCAGCCAGGGCAGTTCGAGCCGGTTGCCGCGCTCGAGATCGAGCGCCATCGAGGCCTTCATCGCCGGCGGCGCGTGCCCGATGAAGGCGAGCACCTTCTCAAGCGCATCCGGCGGCAGCTTGATGCCGCCGGCGTGGGCGACGGCGATGGTCTCCTTGCAGGCCGAGACGAACAACGGGCGCAAATCGGGATCGTCGCGCAGCCCGCCGATCGGCTGTCGCGTGACCGCGGTCATGCCAGCGTTGGTGGCGAGGCCGACGAACTTCATCCACAGCTCGGTGTTGATCTGCTCGCTCAGCGTGGCATCGAAGCCGGCCTTCAGGCAGAGCTCGAGCAGCGCCTTGCCGCGCGGCGTGATGCGGCCGTCGAGCTCGCCGAAGATCATGCGCATGAAGGTGCCGACCTGGTTGATCACGCCGGGCTTGATGATCGAGGCGGAGATCTGCGCCACGCCACCCATCACGGCGTTGCGTCCCAAAATCGGGATCAACCGGTCAGGCGCGTCGATGCCGTTTTGCAGCGGGATCACCGCGGTGTCGGGATCGACCATCGGCTTGATGTGCACGCCGGCGCTTTCGACGTCCCACAGCTTGACGCAGAACAGCACGATATCGACCGCGCCGACGCTGGCGGGATCGTCGGTTGCCTGGGTCGGGACCAGATGGCTTTCGCCGCGGCCGCCCTGGACCTTCAGCCCCTCGCTGCGCATCGCGGCGAGATGGGCGCCGCGCGCGATAAAGGTGACATCGGCTCCGGCATGCGCGAGCGCCGCACCGAAGCCACCGCCGACGCCGCCCGCGCCCACTACTGCGATCCGCATGATTGTCTCCTGGTCCTGCAATTTGGCCGGCAGCCTCGACGATGTCGCGCCAATTCGCAACCCCGGTTGCGCAGTGCGCAACCCGGCTGCGCTGAAAACTGCGTGACCGCAGCCTTGGCTGTCTGCGCCATCTTCCTCCGTTGAACTTGCCGTTCCGAACCGCTAAGCCATCCTGCAAAGTTCGGGAGGCAGTGCGGTGGGGATGACGGAGCCGACGGCGGTCGCGCTTGACAATGCGACGGTGGCGTTTCGGTTGGCGGATGGACGGGTCTATACCGCGGTGGAGCAGGCCAATCTTGCGGTCGCGCATGGCGAGTTCGTCGCCATTGTCGGCCCGACCGGATGCGGAAAGTCGACGCTGCTCAACGTCATCGCGGGGCTGTTGAAACCCGCCGCCGGATCTGCGCGGATCTTTGACAAGCCGCTCGGCGGCCTCAACCGCGACGCCGGCTACCTGTTCCAGGCCGATGCGCTGTTTCCGTGGAAGACCGCGATCGACAATGTCGCGATCGGGCTCGAGATCAGGGGGACGCCGCGCACCGAGGCGCTCGCACGCGCGCAAAAATGGCTGACATCGGTCGGGCTCGGCGCCTTCGCCAATCGCTATCCGCACATGCTGTCGGGCGGCCAGCGCAAGCGTGTTGCGCTCGCGCAAGTCCTGATCCGCGATCCGAAGATCCTCTTGATGGACGAGCCGTTCGGTCCGCTTGATGCCCAGACCCGGCAGATCATGGGTAATCTGTTGCTGGAATTGTGGACCGCCGACCGCAAGGCGGTGCTGTTCGTCACCCATGATCTCGAGGAGGCGATCGCGCTGGCCGACCGTGTCGTGATCATGTCGGCCGGTCCGTCCGCGCGCATCATCGGCGACTGGCGCATCACGCTGCCGCGGCCGCGCGACATCGCCGAGATCAGGATGGAGAAGGACTTCCATGCCTTGCACCGCGAGATCTGGGGCGTGCTGAAGGACGAGGTGATGAAGGGCTACGTCCAGTCGACGCAGGCAGGGGCCGCCTGATGTCGCGCATCACGCTGCTCTCTCTTCAGATTCTGGTCGCCGTCGTCACGCTGGCCTTGTGGCAGGTCTTTTCCTCCGTGCCGGTGTTCGGCAAGGTGCTGCTGCCGCCGTTCTTCTTCTCCAACCCGGTCGATGTCTTCAGCCAGATTGTCAAATGGTTCTCGACCGGGGTGATCTGGAAGCACCTTGCGATCACGCTGTGGGAATCGATCCTCGCTTTCGTGATCGGATCGGCCGGCGGCATCCTGGTCGGCTTCTGGTTCGCGCGGCAGCCGCGCGTCGCCGCGGTGTTCGATCCTTATGTGAAGATGGTCAACGCGCTGCCGCGCGTGGTGCTGGCGCCGATCTTCGCGCTGTGGTTCGGGCTCGGCGTCTGGTCCAAGGTCGCGCTTGGCGTGACGCTGGTGTTCTTCATCGTGTTCTTCAACGTCTACCAGGGCGTCAAGGAGGTGCCGACCACGGTGCTCGACAATGGCCGCATGCTCGGCATGAACGAGCGGCAGTTGATGCGCCACGTCTACTGGCCGTCGGCGCTGTCCTGGATGTTCTCCTCGCTGCATACCTCGGTCGGCTTTGCAGTGGTCGGCGCTGTGGTCGGTGAGTATCTTGGCTCCGCCGCAGGTCTCGGCTACCTGATCCAGCAGGCCGAAGGCGTGTTCGACGTCGCCGGCGTGTTCGCCGGCATGTTCGTGCTGTCGGCCTTCGTCATCCTGATCGACATGGGCGTGACGATGGTGGAGAAGCGGCTGCTGGTGTGGCGGCCGACGGCGGCGGCGCGGGACTAGCCGATTTCGTATGACGGCGCGACAGTCCAGCGTGCGAACAGCGCCCGCCATGAGGACCGGCGCAAGACCACCAGGCCGAGTACCACGGCTGCGCCCGCGACGACATCGATGAAATAGTGACCGCCCATGTTCGGCGTCGCGGCGATCATCAGCAGGTTCAGGACAAGGAAGACCGGGAACAGCGGCTTCACGCCTCGGCTTGCGTACGTCAGGATGACTGCCAGCGCCGTATGGAAGGATGGAAAGCTGATCAGGCCCTTCACGTCGGCCAGTGCGATCTGCCTCATCTCGCCGGCGCGAAGGGCGTTGAAATCGGCGAGGATGGATGCGTCGTTCGCGTCGACGCGCGCCACGACGTCGAAATGGACCCAGGCGTTGGCGGCGGGGACGATCCACGCGATCGGGATGATGACGACGAGCGACATCACGAACAGCCAGACGAACTCCTGCATCCGTTCGAACCGGCCAGTCGCACTCAGCAGGATCAGCAGAACTGCGATCTGAGCCATGCAGCTGTTGTAGGCGAGGGCGAGAACACGTTTTACCGCGGGATGGGTCTCGACCCAGTCGAAATAGGCCAGCCAGTTCAGATGCAGCGCGGCGTCAACCGCGGCGAACTGACGATCGGCGAGCGGGAAATTCGAGGTGACGGTCAGATAGCTGAGGACAGCGCCGACAGCGGTAAAGGCGATCAGTTGGGCGCATGCGGTCGCCAGCTCGGCAATGCGTTGATCCGGCCTGACATTGATGTAGATGAAGGCGAGCAACGCAGCCGCGCAGAACAAGATCGCTTTCACGGGATCGAGCGCGACCGACATTCCAGACGCGCGGAGCCACACCAGGTCGATCACGGCGATGATGGCGATGACGAGCCACAGGGCCCGTGTCTCGATGACTTGATTGGTCATTCTTTCTTACCCCGCTCTGCGACAATTTCATCGCATTCGCGCCTTAAAGTTGCATACCCTCATTTGTTAAAAATGCGGAGAATGTCGCGCACGTCGCGTTCGGCGATGCCATGGTCGGCATTCGGCGCGGGAATGATCGCACGAAAGGCAGTCGGGCGATGGTTAACGGTTCATTGCTACGCGAAAAGGTCGCATGATGATGGAAATCGTCATCATCAACTGCGATTGGCCGCCGCCGCCGCGTTCATCAGCCCACGGATCTTTTCCGTCACACCGGGGTCGATCGGATTGTAGACGATCATGCTGAGGTCGGAGCGGCCGTCGACCGCGAACGCCGAATATTCGAACTTGACCGGGCCCAGGATCGGATGCCGGAGCTGCTTGACGCCCTCGCCATGGGTGCGCACGTCGTTGTCGCGCCACAGCGCCGCAAATTCCGGGCTCAGCCGGCAGAGCTCTTCGACAAAGGGCTGCACCTCGGCGGCGGCTCCAGCGCGCGCCGCGTCCACCCTGAACGCGCCGACCACGAAGCGCGCCACGTTGGCCCAGTCGTGTTGCGCGGCGCGGACGCGCTGATCGAGGAACATGAAGCGGAGCACGTTGCGCTCGCGCGGCGGCAGCGAGCCGTAGTCCGTCAGCATCACCGTCGCCGCCCGGTTCCAGGCGACGACATCCCATATCGCGGTCCTGATCACAGCAGGGTGCGGCTCCAGCGCGTCGAGCACGCGTTGCAGCCGCGGCGTCACGCCTTCGCTTTTCTGGTAGCGTACCTCGGGCGCGCGGCCGAGGCCGAGCAGGAACAGATGCTCGCGCTCGACCTCGGTCAGCATCAGCGCCCGCGCGATGCGGTCGAGCACGTCGGCCGACGGCGCGCCGCCGCGACCTTGTTCGAGCCACGTGTACCAGGTCGCCGAGATGTTGGCGCGCTGTGCCACTTCCTCGCGGCGCAGGCCCGGCGTGCGGCGCCGCTCCGGCGGAAAGCCGAACGTCGCCGGATCGAGCTTGCTGCGGCGGTCCTTCAGGTAAGTGCCGAGCAGGTTCTCTTGCACGGGCGGTTCGCTCATCCTGTTAGCCATTATACCATGATAATGTTACTACTTTACCACGATAGCGCAATGCCCCAGATTTGTCTGCAACGAAACCTTGGAGACTGCTGATGCGCGTGTTTGTCACTGGAGCCACCGGCTGGGTCGGCTCGGCCGTCACTGACGATCTGATTGCCGCAGGCCATCAGGTGCTCGGCATGACCCGATCCGAAAAGGGCGCGGAAGCGCTCGCTGCCGTCGGCGCCGAGGTTCATTACGGAACGCTGGAAGATCTCGACAGCTTGAAGAGCGGCGCCGCGCAGGCGGATGCCGTCATCCACTGCGCGTTCAACCACGACTTTTCGAGGTTTGCGCAGAACTGCGCGGACGACCGGCGCGCGATCGAGACGCTGGGTAGCGTGCTCGAAGGCTCGAAGCGTCCGCTGATCACCACCTCGGGCGTCGCACGGGTGGCACAGGGGCGCGTCGCGACCGAAGAGGATCCGCCGATTCCCGTCTCCGAGGCTTATCCGCGTGCGTCCGAAGCGACGACGATGGCGGTCGCATCGCGCGGCGTGCGTGCCGCCGTCGTGCGGCTGCCGCCCTCGGTGCATGGTCACGGCGATCATGGCTTCGTGCCGCGCCTCGTGGCTTTTGCGCGCGAGAAGGGCATCTCGGCCTATATCGGCGAGGGACAGAATCGCTGGCCCGGCGTGCATTGCCTCGACGCGGCACGCGTCTATCGGCTTGCGCTCGAGCGCGGCGTCGAAGGCGGCCCGTTCCATGCGGTGGCCGATGAGGGCGTGCCGTTCAAGGCGATCGCCGAGGTCATTGCGCGCCGGCTCAACGTTCCGCTGGTGTCGAAATCGCCGGAGGAGGCGGCCGAGCATTTCGGCATGTTCGGCAGGTTCGTCGCCTTCGACGTGCCGACCTCGAGCGCCCGAACGCGGTCGCGGCTCGACTGGCAGCCGCAGCAGGCCGGGCTGCTCGCTGACATCGACCATCCTGCTTATTTCGCTTAAGCGCGCCGGAGCACGGGTCATGACAGACTCCATGATGTCGCTCGCCGGCAAGCGCGTGATCGCAATCGGGGGATCGTCGGGGATCGGCTTCGCCGTGGCCGCGCTCGCGCAGGAGCGGGGCGCGGAGGTGGTGATTGCCTCCAGCAATTCCGCAAATGTCGATGCAGCGGTTACGCGGCTGCCGGGATCCTCCGGCATCACCGTCGACCTGCGCGACGAAGCCGATGTGTCGCGCTTCTTCGACCAGGTCGGCAGCTTCGATCACCTCGCGATCACGGCAGGCGATCAGGGCCTGCCGGCGTTCGGTGCGACGCGCGATCTCGACCTCGCTGTCGCGCGGAAGGCTCTCGCACTTCGCTTCTGGGGCTCGCTCGCGGCGGTCAAGTACGGCAGCCGAATGATCGCTGCGAACGGATCGATCATCCTGACCGGCGGCATGCTGGCGCATCGTCCGCAGAAGGCGATGCCGTTCGTGACTGCCGCGGCGGGGGCCATGGAGAGCCTGGCTCGTGGCCTTGCCGTCGATCTTGCGCCGGTCCGCGTCAATGCCGTGTGCCCGGGGCTCATTCTGACCGAGCGCGTCACGCAGATGCCGGAGGAGCGGGTGCGTGGCTATGTGGCAGGCTTGCCGCTGCCGCGCGCCGCATCGCCGGGTGAGGCGGCCACGGCCTACCTCTATCTGATGCTGAACAGCTACGTCACCGGGCAGACGCTTGCGGTGGATGGCGGTGGGCTGTTGGTGTGAGATCGCAGGCTCAAGATTGTAGGGCGGGTTAGCCGACGGGTCCGCGCGAAGCGCGGCCCGATGACAGGCTCCGCGTAACCCGCCATCTTCGGTCCACGCGACTGGCGGCGGGTTACGGCTGCGCCTAACCAGCCCTACGCAAGGAAGCATTCGGCTCAGAGCGGGAAGCACCGCATGTAAGCCGCGAACAATTTCTCATCGCTGACGCTCACCAGCCCAGCGGCCAACGCGTCGGCAAGGTCGAGGTCGCGGTTCTGCACGCGCAGCCATGCCTCGGTGTCGGCGCTGATGGTCAGGGCCGCATCTCCGACATGCCGCCCCGGCACCACCTGGAGCTCCTTGCCCTTGATCGTGACCGTCATATCCAGCGCGCTTGCTCCGGTGAAGCGCAGATGGGTCACAAGGTCGAGGCCCCGCGCCCTGCCGCGCTGGAATCCGAGCGAGAGCGAAAAGATGTAGGCCTGGATGCTGCCGGTATGACGGCCGGACGTGACCTGCTGGACCTTCTTGTGCGGAAAGCGCCGCGTCACCGTGTCCTCGGCGTCGGTATCCGGGATCACATAGACGAACTCGTCCTTGTCGATCAGCGGCTGCACCACATCGGCGAAATGCGCGTCGCGATTGCTCAGGAACGGCCCGATCACATCTTCGCCGGCCGGGCAGGCCGAGATGCAATAGGCCGCCTTGTAGCCCGGCTTGAACGACAGCGATTGCCAGATATTCATCGTCTCGGTGCGGGGCACGCGGGCACGATAATCCCTTGCATCTTTCGAGTCCGCGACCTTCTCGACCCACTGCGAGAAATTGCCGAGGAAGTCGTGATAATTGTGGGTGTGGCAGGACAGGAAATCGAAGCCGCCGTCCGGCTTGATGGCGCCGACCGGGCAGGCGGCGACGCATAATTTGCACTCCAGACAGGGATTGTAGTCGATCGGCTGGTCGTGGGCGTCGACCTCGCAGCCGAGCAGGATGGTGCCGAGCAGGACGAAGCTGCCGAATTTCGGGTGGATGACGCTGCGATGGATTCCCATCCGCCCAAGCCCGGCCTCGACCGCGATCGGCTTGTGCTGGACCATCATGATCCGCGGTAAGTCCATCTCCATCGGGAACGCGGCGACCGAGTTGCAGGCCGGGATGCCGTGCTCGTCGAGCGCGCGAACGATGGCGCGCGCGGTTTCGTTGACGTGATCGTAGGTGCTGTGGAATTCCTCGTTGGCGACCGATCGTGACGGCGAGCGCACAGGCTCGCGATTCATGTGGCAGGCGATCGCGAGCAGGGCGCGCGTCCGGCCGTAGACCTTGCGAATGAAGTCACGCTGCGGCGCGACCGCCGCGCGTTCGAACTCGATGATGCCGACGTCGTCCGCCCCGCAATTGCGCGCGATCTGCTTGATGAGATCAGATGAAACCGGAGCATCGTGGATGGGCTGGCTGCTGCGCGCCCGGACAGCCCTGACCGTCGGGTGGTCGTCGAGGTTCATGGTTCCGCCCTCTATAAAATGACGAGTATAATATTATGGAGCGAACGGAGATGAGGCAAGTGAATTATCTGACGATCGTCATGTAATGGAACTGACGTTATGCGACGAGATTTGCAAATGCCCGGATGGCGCTCATGCACGACCCAACGAAGTCGGCCCCGTCATCCTGAGGTGCGAGCGGAGCGAGCCTCGAAGGATGCACGGCCCAAGCTGTGGCCGATTCATCCTTCGAGGCGCGCCCAGCCGCGCAAGAGCGCCACTGGGCACGCACCTCAGGATGACGGGGATACTTAGGTGGTCTCCCTCTGGAAGCATGGTCATTGCGAGGAGCGAAGAACCGTAGGGGGTAGCCAACGGGTCCGCGTGAAGCGCGGCCCGATGACAGGCTCCGCGTAACCCGCCGAATTCTGCGTGACCAAGATGGTGGGTTACGCCTCCGGCTAACCCACCCTACGCAGCGGGATCAATCCAACAGTTTCGTATCATCCGGCGCCTGCGGCGGCGTCTTGATCGCGATGGCCTTGAAGGCACGGCCGTTCGGCTTGGTGCCGCCATGCGGCGTGCCCTTCGGGATCACGATCAAATCGCCCGGCTTCACCGTCACTTCCTTGTCGCCGAGCCAGACCGTGCCGGTGCCTTCCAGGATGAACTGCATCTCGTTGGTGTTGGGGTGCATGTGCTTCGGCACATTGCCGTCCTGGATCGAGACGGTGGCGCCGTCGGCGGAGACGAACGTCTTGGAGCGGAAGCCGGCCTTGTTGGCGTCGCCGAGCTTGTCGCCCTCCATCTCACCGGTGTGGATCACCTGCGCGGTGATGCTCTCGGCGGCGAGTGCCGGCCGCAGCAGATGGGTGACGCCGCAGCCGGCGGCGAAGGCAGCAGTAATCGACAGCGCTGTTGCAATCCGATTCATGAAAGACCTCCCTTGATGTCTGCCTTGAAGCATTCTTGGTGCTTCTTCGGCGTTTTGTTGTATCGGCGATGCTATGCCGCCGCGGCAGACTTGACCAGCTATCGGAAAGTCGCCTTCTCAAGGCGTGCCGGCTCCTCTATCTTGCCGGTCAATTCGATCGGAGGACGTCATGAACAAATGGCTTGGCAAGCTTGCCGGAACGCTGCTGGCGCTGACCCTGTCCACGGGCCTTGCCGCGGCGCAAAGCAAGATCACCATCGCGGTCGGGGGCGGCGCGTGCCTGTGCTATCTGCCCACCGTGCTGGCCAAGCAGCTTGGCGAATATGACAAGGCCGGGCTTGCGGTCGAGCTGGTCGACCTCAAGGGCGGTTCCGATGCGCTCAAGGCCGTGCTCGGCGGCAGCGCCGACGTCGTCTCCGGTTATTTCGACCACTGCGTCAATCTCGCTGCCAAGAAGCAGGAGCTGCAGGCCTTCGTCGTCTATGACCGCTACCCCGGGCTCGTGCTGGTGGTGTCGCCCAAACACACCGGCGAGATCAACTCGATCAAGGATCTCGCCGGCAAGAAGGTCGGCGTCAGCGCGCCCGGCTCCTCGACCGACTTCTTCCTGAAATATCTGTTGAAGAAGAACGGCCTGGATCCAACCGGCACCGCCGTGATCGGCGTCGGCCTCGGCGCCACTGCGGTGGCCGCGATGGAGCAGGGCCAGATCGATGCTGCCGTGATGCTCGATCCCTCCGTCACTGTGCTGCAGGGTACTCACAAGGACCTCAAGATCCTCAGCGACACCCGCACCGCGCATGACACGCTCGCGGTGTTCGGCGGCGAATATCCGGGCGGGGCGCTTTATTCGACCGCGGCCTGGGTCAACGGCCACGAGAAGGAGGTCCAGGCACTGACCAATGCGATCATGGCGACGCTCGCCTGGATCCATTCGCATTCCGCCGAAGACATCATGGCCAAGATGCCGGAGGAGATCGTCGGCAAGAACAAGGACCTCTATCTGGCCGCGCTCAAGAACACGATCCCGATGTTCTCGGAAACCGGCAAGATGGACCCCAAGGGCGCCGAAGCCGTGCTCGCCGTGTTCAGCGAGGGCTCGCCCGATGTCGCAAAGGCCGGCATCGACGTCACCAAGACCTACACCAATAAGTTCGTCGATCAGGCCAAGAAGACGACCGGAAGCGCGAAGTAGGCATGATCCGCAAAAGTGTGAAGCGGTTTTGCGAAGAGATCATGCCCAAATGAGCGGTACAGACATGCAGTCTCCGCTCATTTGTCGCGTCACCGCGCTCGACCTCGCCTTGCAGCGGCGTCCCTGGCCGTTCGCGGACCAGCGGCGCGGCGAAATCGACGCGCATTTTGCCGAGGAGCAGCGGCTGAACCCGAACCTGTGGAACGGCCGCGTGCTGCTCGGGCGCGATCCGGTGTTCGCCGGCGAGCGGCTCAGCGCGAACTATTTCGAGACCGATTTCGCAAGCTTCCTCGCCTGGCGCGACTGGGGTTTCCCGGACAAGGGGATATTCAACGGTTTCGGCATGGGCGCGCTGCTCTCCAGCGACGGCGTCTTCGTCTGCGGGGTGATGGGCGCGCAGACCGCGAACGCCGGACGGATCTATTTTCCATCCGGCACGCCCGATCTCGACGATATCAGGGGCGACACGGTCGATATCGCCGGCAGCGTGATGCGCGAGCTCGAGGAGGAGACCGGGCTGTTGCCCTCGGATTGCCGCGGCGACGCCGACTGGCATTGCATCTATACCGGGCCTGCGCTTGCGATGATGCAGATTCTGCGCGTCGACATGCAAGCTGACGTCCTGCGCGCGCGGATCGAGGCTAATCTCGCACGGCAGGAAAATCCCGAACTCGCCGGCATCCATCTGGTGCGCAGCCGCGCCGATCTCACCCCCGCGATGCCGCGCTTCGTCACCGCGTTCATCGAAACGCAACTGCCGGCGTAGAGGCGTGTAGTTGGAATAGTGGAAGTACGGATGTCGTCCGCGCCCTGAGGCCGCGCATCACCCCGCCGAAACTTTGCGCAAGCCTGCGCCGTGGCGACGCAGCCATCGCGCTTGACATCATCGGCGGCTCCCCCTGTGATAGGGCGGCACGATAACAAAAAATGCAGTGCACAATCTCTGGGGAGGGATTCATGCCGGTCAGGAGGCTTGCCCGCTGGCTCGCGGGTCTGTCTGTCGTGGTTGCGGCGCTGGGCGTTGCCCATGCCGCGCAGGCGCAGGACAAGAAGATCAAGATCGGGGTGATCTTCGATTTGACCGGCCCGCTGGCCGGTGGCGGCTCTGAGCTGCAATATACCGGCGTCAAGATCATGCTCGACCACTACGCCAAGACCGGCGTCGAGGGTTACAAGGTCGAGGCGGTCTACGCCGACGCGCAGAGCAAGCCCGACATCGCCATCAACGAGGCCGTCCGCCTGCTCGAGCAGGAAAAGGTCGACATGGTGATGGGCTTCTTCTCCTCGGCGCAATGCGTGCCGGTGGCGGCCCGGGTCGACCAGATGAAGAAGTTCATGTGGATCACGACCTGCATCTCCTCGGGCGTGTTCGACGGCAAGAACTACAAGTATGTGTTCCGCCCGCAGGCCGCCGGCAACCAGTACGGCATGATGACGACCGACTTTATCGCGCAATATTCGCTGTCCAAGTTCGGCAAGGAGCCGAAGGACCTGCGGGTTGCGATCATCCATGAGGATGGCGCCTATGGCGTCGACGTCGCCAAGGGCAACGAGGCCGGCGCCAAGAAGGCCGGATTCAACGTCGTGCTCAAGGAGGGCTATTCGGCGACCGCGCCCGATCTGTCGGCGCTGGTGACCAAGCTGAAGCGCGCCAAGCCTGACGTGATTTTTCACACGGGCTACAATCCGGACATCACCCTGCTGTTCCGCCAGGCGCGTGAGCAGGGCCTGAAGTTCGGCGCCATCGTCGGCCATGGCGCGGGCTATGGCGTCTACGAGAAGCTGAAGGAAGGCCTCGGCGCCGACGCCAATTATCTGTTCAACACCGACCCGATCTCGATCTGGCTTGCCAACCAGAAGGACATGGATCCGAAGCTGCCGCCGGTCATCAAGATGGTCGGCGAGGAATTTGACCGGCTGAAGCCCGGCGTGCCGATCCGCTCCGCGCATGTCGGCATCGGCGCGGCCAACGCCTATGTGTTCCTCGACGACGTGTTGCCGCGCGCGATCAAGAAGTATGGTGGCGTCGATCCCGATGCGCTGCGCAAGGCCGCGCTCGACACCGACATTCCCGAGGGCGGCACCATGCTCGGCTACGGCGTGAAGTTCTATGGCGAGGGCGAGCAGTACGCCGGGCAGAACGCGCGCTCGTTCCCGGTGGTGCTGCAATATATCGACGACAAATCCTATGTGGTGTGGCCGAAGAGCCAGATGCAGCGCGAGACCGTGCTGCCGCTGCCGGCCGGCACCACCTACAGCTATAAATAGCTGGCTCGCGAAGGGGACCCGCCGTGCTCGCCGTGGAAGGCCTGGTCAAGCGGTTTGGCGGCTTTCGTGCCGTCAACAACGTCTCGTTCCGCGTCGAGCAGGGCGAGATCCTCGGCCTGATCGGCCCGAACGGCTCGGGCAAGAGCACGATCTTCAACATGCTGTCGGGCACCTTGCCGCCGACCGAGGGTTCGATCCTGTTCGACGGCCGAGAGATCGCGGGTCTCGCGCCGCACCGGATCATCGTCGGCGGCATTGGGCGCACCTTCCAGATCCCGCGGCCGTTCCATCGTTTGAGCATTTTCGAGAACGTCGTGCTCGCCGGCTTCTACGGCCAGGGCCGCCATAGCCGCAGCAAGGCCGAGGAGGCGGCCGAACGCGCGCTGGCGATGGTGGGGCTGCCGACCGATCGTCACAGCAGCGTCGAGGGCCTGGGCGCGGCCGGCTTGAAGAAGCTCGAGCTGGCAAAGGCGCTCGCGACCGGGCCGAAGCTTCTGCTCGCCGATGAAAGCCTGGGCGGGCTCGACGAGGCCGAGATGGACCAGGCCGCCGACATGCTGCGCCGGATCCGCGACGAGCTCGGCATCACCATCATCTGGGTCGAGCACATCATGGGCGTGCTGATGCGCGTGGTCGATCGCGTCATGGTGCTCGATCACGGCGAGAAGATCGCCGAGGGGCTGCCGGCCGATGTCGCCGGCAATCCACGGGTGATCGAGGTCTATCTCGGCACCGATGCGGACGCCAGCCTTGCGGCGGCGGCCGCAGCCCAAGCGCGCCGGCGGATCGGGGCGTGACCGGCATGCTGGAGCTGAAATCGATCGATGCGGGCTATGGCAGCTTCCAGGCGCTGTTCGACGTCAGCCTCGACGTCAGAGCGGGCGAGGCGGTCGGTGTGATCGGCCCGAACGGCGCCGGCAAGACCACCTTGATGCGCGTGATCTCCGGGTTAATTCGTCCGATCCGCGGCACGATCGCGATGGAGGGCACCGACGTCGTCGCGACGCCGCCGCACCGCATCGTCAGCCTCGGGATCGCGCATGTTCCGGAAAATCGCCGGCTGTTTCCGCGGCTCACGGTTGCCGACAATCTGAAGATGGGTGCCTACATGCCGGGCGCCCGCGCGCATTACGCCGAGCGGCTGGAGTTCGTGTTCGAACTGTTCCCGCGGCTCAAGGAGCGATTGCAGCAGATGGCGGGCACCATGTCCGGCGGCGAGCAGCAGATGTGCGCGATTGGCCGCGCGCTGATGTCGAACCCGAAGCTGCTGCTGCTCGACGAGCCCTCGGCCGGGCTCGCGCCGGTCGTGGTGCAGCAGGTGTTCGAGCTGGTCAAGCGCATCCGCGCCTCGGGACTGACGGTCTTGATCGTCGAACAGAACGTGCAGCAGGTGCTGCGCGTGGTCGACCGCGCCTATCTGCTGGAAGCCGGCAGCATCCGCGCCGCCGGCACAGCGGCGGAGCTCGCGGCGAGCGACACTATCAAGCAGGCCTATCTCGGGGTGTGAGCATGCAATCCTTCCTCAACATCTTCGACATCTACCTGCTGGAGGCCGTCATCAACGGCATCCTGCTCGGTGGCGTGCTGGCGCTGCTGGCGCTCGGGCTGAACCTGATCTTCGGCGTCATCGACGTCACCTGGATCTGCTACGCCGAGCTGGTGATGATCGGGATGTACGGCATGTACTACCTCGTGCAGGTGTTCCATTTGCCGTACTGGGCTGCCGCGCCGCTGGTCATCCTGCTGGTGGCCTTGTTAGGGGCCGCGCTGCATTTCCTGGTGATCGCGCCGCTGCTGACTGCGCCGCCGATCAACCAGCTGCTCGCCACCGGCGGCGTGCTGTTCATCCTGCAGAGCTTTGCGACCGTCGCCTTCGGCATCGACTTCCGCAATCTCGGCATCCGCCTGCCGGTGCTGGCGCTCGGCGAGATGAATTTCAGCTACGCGCGACTATTGTCGTTCGGCGCTGCGCTGGTCGGCATGATCGGCGTCTATCTGTTCCTGACCCGCACCTTTACCGGCACTGCGATCCGCGCCATCGCCCAGGACCGCCAGATCATGCCGCTGATGGGCGTCGACCCCAAACGCATCTACCTGGTCACCTCGGCGATCGGCGGCGGCCTCGCCGGGCTCGCGGCTTGCCTCCTGGTGCTGCAATATGACGTGCATCCGTTCGTTGGCCTGTCGTTCGGGCCGATCACCTTCCTGATCTGCGTGCTCGGCGGGCTCGGCAATTTCATCGGCGGCTTCATCGCCGCCTTCGTGTTCGCCGAGATCATCTCGCTCGGCGGCCTGTTCTCCGATCTCGAATGGGGCTACGTGCTGGCGTTCGCGTTCTTCATCGTCATGATGTTCATCCGGCCCGCGGGCCTGCTGGCGAGGCGCTCGTGAACAGGCAGGCCGCTGGCTGGATCGTTGCGCTGCTTGCGCTGGTCGCGCTGCCGTTCGTGCATCGCGATCCCTATCATCTGCACGTGCTGGTGCTGATCCTGATCTGGTCGTTCGCCTACACCTCGTGGTCGATCATGGGCCGTTTCGGCCTGGTCTCGCTCGGCCATGGCGGCTTCATGGGCATCGGTGCCTATGTCACCGCGTTGCTCTGGAACCACCTCGGCGTCTCGCCCTGGATCGGCATCCCCCTGAGCATGGCGACCGCGGGTGTGCTCGCGCTGATCGTGGCCTATCCCTGCTTCCGCTTCCGTATCACCGGGCATTATTTCGTGCTGGTGACCTTGGCTCTGTCCGGCATCGTGCTGCAGGTCATCACCGCGACCCGCGACTATACCGGCGGCTCGCTCGGCTACACGCCGCAGCGCGCGCCGAGCGGCAAGGGGCTGTTCGCGCTGCAATTCGACGACAAGACCACCTGGTACCTGATCGCGCTTGTGGTCTGGGCCGCAGGGTTGGTGATCTGGCGCGCGATCGACCGCAGCATGATCCGCCACGCCATGGAGGCGATCTCGGAGGACGAGGACGCTGCGGCCGCGGCCGGCGTCAACGTCACCGCCGAGAAGCTCAAGATCACCCTGATCAGCGCACTGATGACCGCGCTGGCCGGCGCGCTGTACTGCCAGTACCAGATGTTCATCTCGCCCGACACGGTGAGCGGCATCGCGGTGTCGCTCCAGATGGTATTTGCGGCGATCGTCGGCGGCGTCTATGTCGCGCTGGGGCCGACAGTCGGTGCCGTCATCACCATCGTACTGGCCGAGGTGCTGCGGATCTCGTTCGGCACCAAGGCGGTCGGCTGGGACAATCTGGTCTATGGCGTGCTGCTGGTGCTGTTCATCATCTTCCTGCCCAAGGGCATTCTTGGTAGCGTGATCGACCGGATCAAATCGCCACGCAAGCCGTCGAGAGGCCATGAGCAACAAACCGTCCCCATCGCTCGCCGATGAACTGAAGCCCTACGTCGCGCCGTTCCGCTTCGACGGATCGGGTGAATTTCACCTGAGGTCATATCCGACCGCCGAGAAGGGCGGCATCGACAAGGACGCCGGCAGCAAGATCATCGAGGCCAACCGCAAGCGGCTCAGCGACTTCCAGGAGAAGCTCTACGCCCAGGACCGCTGGTCGCTGCTGCTGATCTTCCAGGGCATGGACGCAGCCGGCAAGGACTCGGCGATCAAGAGCGTGTTCGAGGGCGTCAACCCGCAGGGCTGCGAGGTCTCCTCGTTCAAGCAGCCCTCGAGCCGGGAACTCGACCACGACTATATGTGGCGCGCCATGATCGCGCTGCCGGAGCGCGGCCGCATCGGCATCTTCAACCGCTCCTATTACGAGGAATGCCTGGTGGTACGCGTACACGAGGGCGTGCTCGCCAAGCAGAAGATCCCGAAGAAGCTCGTGACCAAGAATATCTGGCGCGAGCGCTTCGAGGACATCTCAGCGATCGAGCGCTATCTGTCGCGCAACGGCACCATGATCCTGAAATTCTTCCTGCACGTCTCCAAGGACGAGCAGCGCCAGCGCTTTCTCGACCGGCTCGAGGAGCCGGCGAAGAACTGGAAGTTCTCCATGGCCGACATTTCCGAGCGGCAGCTGTGGGCCAAATACCAGGCCGCCTATCAGGACATGATCCACCACACCGCGGCCAAGGACGCGCCCTGGCACATCGTGCCGGCCGATCACAAATGGTTCGCCCGCGTTGTGATCGGCTCGACCATCGTCAATGCACTCGACAAGCTCGACCTGAAATTCCCCGAAGTCGACAAAGCCGAGTTGAGCGAATTCAAGCGCATTCGCGATGCACTGGAAGCGGAAGGCAAGGGCGCGGCGGCGAAGAAGGCGCCGGCGAAGAAGTAAGCCGCAAAAGGGTAGTTGCCCGCTTTTCTCGCGCGCTGCCAATTCCGTCAGGTGAGTACGCTCGTTAGGCTCCCTCCCCCGCAAGGGGGGAGGGAACCCTGTGGCCGGTGCGTCCCTTACTCGCGCGCGGCCTGCCGTTCGTGTCGTGGTAGCTACTTGCGCGACGGCATCCAGGCCGACAGCAGATAGAAGCCGATCGCGACGAGCAGGAGATAGCGGAAGCCGAGCAAAGTCGAACACGACTCGGCGAGGCCGCCGATCACCGATCCGGCGATGTTGGACCCGAACGCCTGGTCGGGATTGGCTTCGTCGCGGAAGGTGCGGGCGAAGATCACACCGGCGAAGAACATCGGGCCGAGCGCCAGCGCGCACGGGATGACGTAGCGCCAGACGATGCCGCCGCTGAGGAACGTGTCGAGCGGCACCAGCACCGAGACTGCCAGCAGCAGCAACAGCCCGGCATAATGCCGCGCCAGTCGTGTCGACGGCACCTTGATCACATAGAGATTGGCCGCGAGGATCAACAGCAGCGCGGTGAAGAACACCGCAGAGTTCACCAGCCAGGTGCTGCCGAACAGCAGCGCCATCTGCACCACCGCCTTGGTTTCCAGCAGCATGAACGCGGCGCCGAGGAAGAACATCCGGCTGTTGGGCCGCCAGGCGCCCTTCGGCTTGAACAAATAGACGAGGCCAAGCCCGAGCACGCCGAGCAGGATCATCGAGCGAACGGTCAGGTCGGGGATCAGCCGTCCGCTGACATAGAGGAACGGCCAGTCGTCGCTGGTCGATTGCTTGGCGCCTTCATTGTCGACCACGAGCTTTGCCGGCGCCAGCGGCACCCAGTCGCCGCGCGCGGATGGTGCCTTGTCTTGCGGCTTGTCGAAGCCGTCGATTGCCAGGTTCTCCGGCGGCACGCTGTTCAGCCAGAACTTGCCGTGGTCGCGGAATGCGGTGGAGATGCGCGGATTGCAGCCCGCGATGATGGTCGTGAAGCCGACCGTCTCCGACGAGGTCAGCGTCTCCTTGTAGGGCAGCGGCAGCACTAGCGGATCGCAGCCGAACACCTGCTTGGCCATCTCGGCCACGCGCTGCACGATCCAGCCCTGCCGGTAGTAATTATACATCACGAAGATGCCGTCCTGCTTCAGCACGCGGCGGACGTCCTGGAACGCCTGCTCGGTGAACAGATAGCTTTCCAGGCGGATGTTGGCGTAGCCGCTGTGCAGGATCAGCGAGTCGACCAGCGCGTAGATCACCAGATCGTATTTGCGGTCGGTGGTGCGCAGGAAGTGCCGGCCGTCATCGAGATGCGGCACCACCCGCGGGTCCTGATAGGGCTTGTCGGGGTGACGGTTGATGCCGATGTTCTGGATCACGGGATCGATCTCGACCGCATCGATGCGCTCGACACCGAAGCGCAATGCGTGCGCCAGGTCGTTGCCGGAGCCGGCGCCGATCACCATGACGTCCTTGAACGGCGCGCCGCCGCTGTGCTTCTGCAGCAGATGGATCAGCGAATAGGAGGAGCCACGTTCGGCGAACGGCATCATTGCCTGATGGCCGATATTGTTGACGGTGATTTCGTCGTTCGATTTGTTCAGGTCGACCGCGTAGTACGGCGACCAGCGGAATTCATGGACGTCGGAATTGTCGACGCCAGTGTAAAGCCCGGTAAAGGCCAGCACGATGACGAGCGTCGCGAGACGCATGATCGACAGGCCCTTGTCCTGATAGAGCAGGTAGGCGATCCCGCCGAAGCTGACCAGGAACCAGACCGCCGGCGGCGCCTGCGCGAACGATAGCAGCGAGAATCCGACGATGCCGGCGAGGCTGCCGCCGATGTTCAGGGAGTAGCCGGCAACGCGGTTGGGGTAGGCGTCGAAGGCGCGGCCGAGCGTCTGGCCGAGGCCGACGAACATCAACGCGATCAGCACGAAGAACAGCCCGGCGATCGCCTCGATCGGCACGACGAATTGGGCGAGATCGGGGTTTCGAACCTCGGTGCCGAAGAACACCTCCTGCGGCGAAGCCTGGTGGCCGACATCGACCGCGAGCCCGCCCCAGTTGGAATACGCCGCCATGATCAAGAAGACCGCGGCAAATGTCAGCAGCACGAGGCCCGGAAACAGCGCAAGCCAGTTGGTGCTGCGACGTGCGGCAAGGCAGCCGCAGGACATGCCGAGAAAGGACGCGAGCAGAACGACGTTGGTGAAGAACTGAAGGAAGACGACCTTGGCCGAGAACCAGCGGATGCAGGCCAGTTCGAGGAACAGGATCAGGAATCCGACGAGGAAGAGATTGAGGCCGACTTGTCGCTGATTGAGCCCTTCGGCCATTTTCGTCGCGGGCATGATCCCCATATCTCCTTAACCATCATCGCTGAAGCGACGGCAGACTAGATTCAACGTGTTGAGCAAAGATTGATTTACCCAGGCGCACGCGCCTTGGTTGTCGGCGGCGACGACGCGAATGGCGCCATGGTGTATGATAGGTTTAGCTCGCGAGAGGCTCACGCCGAGGCTTGCCCGGAGCATTCATGCGTCCATGCGAAGAGCGACGGGGATGACGAGGGCAGGGCATACGAGGGACGCACCCCTTCGGTTCCCTCCCCACAAGGGGAACGGAAACTCTTCCGTTCTCGCGCGATTGTGGGCAGAGAGGGGTGCCAGAGTATTGCTGTCAGATTGCGATCGTCACGCCGCAGCTTCGCCGAACACCATCTGCCAGCCCTTGCGCGTGTCCATGTATTCCCGCACCTGCTTGATGCGGCCGTCCTCGACCACGAATACGAAGCAATAGTCGTTGTCGTAAGCGCGGCCGCCCGGCAGCGTCGCGCGCATGCGCTCCTCGACGATCACGTTGTTGCCGTCGGCGTGAACCGCGCGGAATGCGATGTCGATCTCGGAGAACAGGCGGTGCATCTCGGTCGAGATAAAGTGGGCAATCGCATCCGCGCCGACCATGTGATCGGTGTGATCGAGCGCGACCGCGGTGGCGTTGCGCGCCGGTGCGATCCATTCGGCATCCGGCGCGAACAATGCGGCGATCTGACTGGCGTCGCGGGTCCTGAAAGTCTGCCAGGCATTGAGGACAATTTCCTTTGCGGTGGGGCTGGGCATTGCGATGTCTCTAGGGGATGGATGCGGGGTTGATCGATCGGTTCGATCTAGGTCAGTGCGGTACCGCGTGCTGGCCGGAATCGGACCTCATCACCGCCGGCCACTTTTCCTGATCGTATGATGCGCTAGTGTCCGGCCATGCTCAGCTTCGAGGTCTGCAACGCCGCACGGCTGCGGCGCGACGCGCGCTATGACGGCCGCTTCTTCACCGCGGTGAAGACGACGCGGATCTATTGCCGCCCGGTCTGTCCGGTGAAGCATCCATTGCCGCGCAACGTCACCTACTATCCGACCGCCGCCGCGGCCGAGGCGGCGGGCTATCGGCCCTGCCTGCGCTGCCGTCCCGAAACCGCGCCGTTCTGTCCGGCATGGAACGGCACCCGCTCCACGGTTGCGCGTGCGCTGAAGCTGATCGACGGCGGCGCGCTCGAGCGCGGCTCAGTTGCAGCGCTGGCCGACCGGCTCGGCATCACGACGCGCCATCTGGCGCGGCTGTTCGAGCGCCATGTCGGCGCCAGCCCGCAGCAGGTCGCGACCACTCGCCGCGTCCAGCGCGCCAAGCGCCTGATCGACACCACCGATGACGCGATGACCGAGATCGCCTTCCGCGCCGGTTTCGGCAGCGTCCGCCGCTTCAATGCCGCCTTCGCCACCCTCTACGGCCGCTCGCCGTCCAGCTTGCGCGCGTCTTCGCGCGGACGGAGGTGAGGGGCCGAACGGAGCGTTCTTGCGGGTGCCCGAGCCATGCTGCCGCATTAGGTCAACCCCGCTGACCATCTTTACCCATTGCGGCAGCTTGCCATAATCGTCTAGAACGACCGCCTAAGCGCTTCCCGGCAACCAACCGTCAATGGTTTTGACCGAGGATTTTGGCGCTCAACAGGGTCTGGCAATGCTGATTCGCGGCCAAATTGATGGGATTTCGGGGGAGGTGGCCGAGGCTACCGCCACGATCCCGGCCGGAACGCCCACCCTGCTTATTGGCGGCCTGCTTCTTACCTGCCCCTGAGGGCCGGCTGGGCGTCTGCGCCTGGGCACTCAGGGGTTTGTACGAGATCACCGGACCCTGATAATCGCCCAACCAATCGCTCAAAGCAGCAACTGACGGGCGCAAAAGCTCAAAGGAATTTCTGACATGGCCACCGCTGATAAGTCCGAGAAGGACCGCGTCATCATTTTCGACACCACCTTGCGCGACGGCGAGCAGTGCCCCGGCGCCACCATGACCTTCGAGGAGAAGCTCGAGGTCGCCGAGTTGCTGGATGATATGGGCGTCGACGTCATCGAGGCCGGCTTCCCGATCACCTCGGAAGGTGACTTCCAGGCGGTCAGCGAGATCGCCCGCCGCTCCAAGAACTCGGTGATCGCGGGCCTGTCCCGCGCCCATCCGGCCGACATCGACCGCTGCGCCGAAGCCGTGAAGTTCGCCCGCCGCGGCCGCGTCCACACCGTGATCGCGACCTCGCCGCTGCATATGCGGGTGAAGTTGAACAAGACCCCCGAGGAGGTCATCGAGACCTCGGTCGCGATGGTCGCCCGCGCCCGCAACCAGATCGACGACGTCGAATGGTCGGCCGAGGACGGCACCCGCAGCGAGATGGACTATCTGTGCCGGATCGTCGAAGCCGTCATCAAGGCCGGCGCCACCACGGTGAACATCCCCGACACCGTCGGCTATACCGTGCCGGAGGAATACACCCACTTCATGCGGACCTTGATCGAGCGGGTGCCGAACTCCGACAAGGCGATCTTCTCGGTGCACTGCCACAACGACCTCGGCATGGCGGTCGCAAACTCGCTGGCCGGCATCGTCGGCGGCGCGCGGCAAGTCGAGTGCACCGTCAACGGCATCGGCGAGCGTGCCGGCAATGCCGCGCTGGAAGAGATCGTGATGGCGATCAATGTGCGGAACGACAAGTTTCCGTACTGGAACAAGATCGACACCACGCAGCTGACCCGCGCCTCGAAGGTGGTCTCCGCCGCGACCTCGTTCCCGGTGCAATACAACAAGGCGATCGTCGGCCGTAACGCCTTCGCCCATGAGAGCGGCATCCATCAGGACGGTGTGCTGAAGGACGCCTCGACCTACGAGATCATGCGGCCGGAGATGGTCGGCCTGAAGCAGTCCTCGCTGGTGCTCGGCAAGCATTCCGGCCGCCACGCCTTCATCCACAAGCTGGAGGAGATGGGCTACAAGCTCGGCGCCAACCAGCTGGAGGATGCCTTTACGCGAATGAAGGCGCTGGCCGACCGCAAGAAGGATATCTACGACGAGGACATCGAGGCGCTGGTCGACCAGGAGATGGCGGCCGCGCACGACCGCATCAAGCTGACCTCGCTGACCGTGATCGCCGGCACCCATGGCCCGCAGCGCGCGACCATGAAGCTCGACGTCGACGGCCAGATCAAGATCGAGGAAGCCGAGGGCAACGGCCCGGTCGATGCCGTGTTCAACTGCATCAAGCGGCTTGTGCCGCACGAAGCCAAGCTGGAGCTGTATCAGGTCCACGCGGTGACCGAAGGCACCGACGCGCAGGCCGAAGTCTCGGTGCGTCTCGCGCATGAGGGCCGCTCGATGACCGCGCGCGCCGCCGATCCGGACACCCTGGTCGCGTCCGCCAAGGCCTATCTCGGCGCCCTGAACAAGATCGTGATGAAGCGCCAGCGCGACGTCCCGGCCTCGAAGGTCGCGGGCTGACGGTTCATTCGATCAACGCATTCGGAGACGCGGCGCCCCGGCGCCGCGTTTTTCGTTTGGACACAGATTGCAGATCGTAGGGCGGGTTAGGCGCAGCCGTAACCCGCCGCCCGTTGCGCGGACCGAAGATGGCGGATTACGCTTCGCTAACCCGTCCTACATTCCTGATTTTCGATGGTCTCAATTTGGAGCACTGAAACGAAGAGTGATGGCACAAACTGTAACCGGTGTTCTCCGGACGAGAACAGTTTTGCGTCTTCATAAAAAACCTTGATATCGGCAGTTTGTGCCAGCCGACTCAATCTCTTCCGACACCGCGTGTTAACGCTAAGCGCTGCGGATCATTTCACCTGACCAATCGCCGCTCGCTCGACCTGCGTTTCCACATCCTGGAATCGAAAGCGTCTTTCCGCCGGATTGTTGGAATCCTATCCCAACAATCCGTCTTCTCCCGCACTGCTTTGGAATCTTCCGCGCCACCCCCGGCGCTAACCTGCGCCCATTCCACCCCGGGGACGCCGCCCATGTCGCTCACCTCCCTCGACGTCGCTCTCCCGCGCGCCGCCACCCCGGCCGAGACCGCGCTGACGCGGCGGGTGGACCTCACCACGCTCCGCCTGTTCGTCGCGGTCTGCGACGAGCAGAACCTGACCCGCGCGGCGCTGCGCGAGGGGATTGCGGCCTCTGCCGTGTCGAAGCGGATGAACGACTTCGAGCTGGCATTCGGCGTCACGCTGTTCAAGCGGCTCGCCAAGGGCATGGCGTTGACGCCGGCCGGGGAGGCGCTGCTGCATCACGCCCGGGTCACACTGCTCAATGTCGAGAAGATCGCGGTCGAGCTGTCGGAATATTCGCAAGGCGTGCGTGGCCATGTCCGCATGCTCGCCAACCTTTCGGCGATCGTGCAGTACTTGCCCGAGGATCTTTCGGCCTTCTTCGCAGCGCATGAATTGCTGCGCGTCGATCTGCAGGAACGGCCGAGCGGGCAGGTGGTGCGCGGCATCGAGGAGGGCGCGGCCGAGCTCGGCATCTGCTCGGGTGAATCCGACAGCCGTGCGCTCGAAGCCTTTCACTACCGCTACGACAATCTGGTGGTCGTGATGCGGCCGGACCATCCGCTGGCCGGCCGCGACAAATTGCTGTTCACCGAGACGCTCGATTTCGACCAGATCGGCCTGCACACCGCGAGCTCGATCTATCTGCGCTCGCAATATGCGGCGACCCAGGCCGGCAAGACCATGCGGTTGCGGATCAATGTGCCCGGCTTCGATGCGGTCTGCCGCATGGTGCAGGCCAATATGGGGCTCGGGCTGATCCCCGATCGCGCGTTCCAGGTCGTCGGTGCCGGCATGGGCCTTCGTGCGATCCCGCTGCGCGACGATTGGGGACGACGTGAGCTGAAGATCGTGGTCCGTGATGTCGCGCATCTGTCCGCAACCAGCCGCCTGATGCTGGACTATCTGCGCTCCGCGGAAGCGGGGAATGCAACGGGAGACCGCAGGGCGGCTGAGGCGTAAGCCCTCGCGCGGGATGCTGCATCAGCCTCACGATCCTCCTGCAGAATCTTCACGCAGCAAGACCTTTCGTTTGCTCATGCCCAGGTTACGTATTGGGCAACGATTCCCAGCGGCGGAGGCAGGAGTGTGATGATAGGATACACGATTTCCGGCATTCAAATCCCGGATAGCAAGATCGCCCGGGAAGCAGCGGAGCTGGTGCGACAGTACGAGACCGAGATGCTGTTCAATCATTCGGTCCGCGTGTTCATGTTTGGCGCGCTGAAGGGCGTCAGGCAAAATCTGAAGTTCGACCCCGAACTGCTTTATGTCGCCGCACTGTTTCATGATCTCGGCCTTGTCGATCACTTCCATACGGAGACCAAGCGGTTTGAAATCGACGGCGCCGATGCGGCGCGCAAGTTTCTCAGGAGCCATGGCATCCCGGAGCCGAAGGCGGACCTGGTGTGGGAAGCGGTTGCCCTGCACACCACGCCCGGCATCCCGCAATACATGCGGCCGGAAATCGCGCTCACCAATGCGGGTGTCCTCGTCGATGCCGTCGGCATTGGATATGATGATTATACGGCCGAACAGCGCGACGGCGTCCTTGCTGCGTTTCCGCGCGGTGACTTCAAGAACGAGTTCATCGAGGTTCAGACCTGCTCGGCCCTGAAGAAGCCGCAGACCACGTTCGGCACCGTCAATTTCGATTTTGTCGTCGATCGCGATCCGACATTTCACCGGCCGAACGCCTGCACCCGGATCCGCAACACGCCGTGGCCGAGCTGAGCGGCAGACGTTATCCGCCATCGAGCGCGGCAAGACGATCCGCTTCCGCGATGTCTTCCACGGTGTTGGCGTTGAAGAACGGATCGAGCGGCTCGGTCGGCCATTCGACCGTTGCGAGCGGATAGCGCGCGGTCCAGCGATCGATCTTGCGTACGTCCTCCTCGACGAGCGCGTGGCGCAATTCGCTCCGCAGCCGCACGCTCCAGAGTCCGATCACGGGATGGGTCTGCCCGCCGGATGACGCGACCGCGAGCTCGGCATTCTCCACCGCGCGTGCCCGTTCCAGGCGTGTAACGAGATCGCGGGGCAGAAACGGACAGTCGCCCGCCGCGCTCAGCACCCATTTCACATCCGGCCGGTTGGCCGCGGTCCAGTCGAGCGCGGCCAGGATGCCGGCAAGGGGGCCGGGATAATCGGCGACATCGTCGGCGACGACCGGAAGGTCGAACGCGGCGAAACGCGCGGGATCGCCATTGGCGTTGATGATCAGTCCGCCGCATTGCGGCGCGAGACGATCGATCACCCGTTGCAGGATGGTGCGGCCGGCGATCGTGCGCATCGGCTTGTCGCCGCCGCCCATCCGCCGCGCGAGCCCGCCGGCGAGCAGCACGCCCGGGATCTCAGTCATTGTCGGTCTCGCCCTTGCGCTTGTGTCGCATCGATTCCTCTTCGACGTAGTCGAGGTTCTGGTCGTAGACGATCCGCTCCTGGCCTGACAGCGCGATGAAGCGCTTGCCGCGCGCGCGTCCGACCAGCGTCAGCCCGACCTGCCGCGCCAGATCGACGCCCCACGCCGTGAAGCCCGAGCGGGACACCAGGATCGGGATGCCCATCCGCACCGTCTTGATCACCATCTCCGAGGTGAGCCGCCCGGTCGTGTAGAGGATCTTGTCGGCCGGATCGACATTGTGGCGATAGATCCAGCCCGCGATCTTGTCGACGGCGTTGTGCCGGCCGACATCCTCGGTGTAGCAGACCGGCGTGCTCTCCTTGCACAGCACGCAGCCGTGGATGGCGCCCGCTTCCAGATAGAGCGATGGCATGGTGTTGATGGTGTGCGTCATCCGGTAGAGCCAGGACGTGCGCAATTCGGCCTTCGGCAGCGCGACCTTCTCGACGGCTTCCAGCAGGTCGCCGAACGCCGTGCCCTGTGCGCAACCCGAAGTCTGCGTGCGCTTCTTCAGCTTGGCCTCGAAATTGGTGTGGTGCGCGGTGCGTACCACGACGACCTCGAGATCGTCGTCATATTCGACCTCGGTGACGACGTCGTCGTATTTCAGCATGTTCTGGTTCAAGAGGTAGCCGAGCGCGAGGTATTCGGGATAATCGTTGATCGTCATCATCGTGACGATCTCCTGCGCGTTGAGGTACAGCGTTAGCGGCCGCTCCACCGGCACCTTGATCTCGGTCCGCGCGCCGGTCTGATCGACGCCGATGACGCGCTCGGTCAGGCGCGGATCGTCCGGATCAGGAACAATGATGGGAGCGGTGGTTTTCGCGGTCACAGGTCGCAGTCCTGATGGGTTCACATGGTAGCGAAGCTAGGGATATAAGCACGGTCGGAGACCGACTGGCCACTCTCTGCCGGCTTGCCGGAACTGTCATGGTTGGTCCGGCTTTAAGGATAACGCCGCAGTTCGCGATCCGGGTCGAACAAATCCTGTCGATGGCCGAGGACTGAGAAAGATCATGGCGCAGCTTTCGGACGACTGCTTCGCATTCGGCGGACCGATGATGTCGGTCGACGAGGCCGTTGCGATCATCGCCACGCGCGTCAAGCCGGTCGGCGAGACCGAAGCCGTGGCGCTGGTGGATGCCGACGGGCGCATCCTGGCCGGCGATATCGCAGCGCCGCTGCCGCTGCCGCCCTTCATGAATTCCGCCGTCGACGGTTATGCGGTGTCCGGCGCAGATTTGCCGGCGAACGGCGAGCGCGCGTTTCCCGTTGCCGGGCGGGTGCAGGCGGGAGCGCCGGCAGAGCCCGCACAGCGCGGCCAGGCGGTGCGGATATTCACCGGGGCGCCGATGCCCGACGGCACCGACACCGTGTTTATGCAGGAGGACGTACGGATCGATGACACAGGCAACGTGATCCTGCCGTCCGGCCTGAAGGTGGGCGCCAATGTGCGCCCCGCCGGCGAGGACATCGCACGCGGCCATGTCGCGCTGGCGTCGGGTAGGCGCCTGCGCCCGCAGGACATCGCTGTCGCTGCGGCCTTCGGGCTGACCACGCTCGATGTGGTGCGGCGGCTGCGCGTCGGCGTGTTCTCCACCGGCGACGAACTGGCCGCACCCGGCAGCGCGCGCACTGCGGCGCAGTTGTTCGATTCCAACCGTTTCATGCTGATGGCGATGTTGCGTCGGCTCGGTTGCGAGGTCGGCGATCTCGGCATCCTGCGCGACGAACGGGCCGAGCTCGCCGATGCACTCAAGCAGGTCGCGCGGCGCTACGACCTGATCCTGACCACCGGCGGCGTCTCGACCGGGGAAGAGGACCACGTCAAGGCCGGCATCGAACAGGCCGGTTCGCTGGTGCTGTGGCGGATGGCGATCAAGCCGGGTCGGCCGGTGGCGATGGGAATCATCGACGGCACGCCGCTGATCGGCTTGCCCGGCAATCCCGTGGCGAGCTTCGTCACCTTCGTCCACGTGGTGCGGCCGACCGTGCTGGCGCTGTCGGGCGCCTTGCCGTCGCCTTTGCAGCCGATGCCGGTTCGGGCCGCCTTCAGCTACAAGAAGAAGAGCGGCCGGCGCGAATATGTCCGTGCCTCGCTGCGCCGGGCGGCGGACGGTGCGCTGGAGGCGACCAAGTTTCCCCGTGAGGGGGCCGGTCTGCTGTCGTCGCTGGTCGAGACCGATGGGCTGATCGAGCTCGGCGAGTCCATCGTGCGGGTCGAGCCGGGCGATGCTGTCGGCTTTCTCGGTTACGCCGACCTGCTGTGAGACCGCAGACTCGGTTGTCTCGTGATTTGAAAATCGGATCGCCCGATAGGCAAACACTAACAATGGCCTGCGCGGCAACCGGACGCCCCTAGAGACGTTCTAAATCTGCTTGCCTGTGGCATGCCAGAGAATAGAGTTGGGTTGAACCGACGCTATCAGTGCAAGCGGAGTTCCAAGACGCGGTTTCAAGGCGAGGATTCATGAGCCAAGGCGACGTTCACAAGGTCCGCGCGTTCGAGCATCCCGGACAGGGCAGGAAGCGGGCGAAAGCCACGCCCAAGGGACGCCAGGTCGACCCTGTGGCCGCGCATGAGATCGAGGCGCTGCTCGCCGATCGGCCGCGGCGGCGCGATATGCTGATCGAGTACCTGCATCTGATTCAGGACAAGTATCATCAGATATCGGCGGCGCATCTTGCCGCGCTCGCCGACGAGATGAAGCTGTCCTTCGCCGAAGTGTTCGAGACCGCGACCTTCTATGCGCATTTCGACATCGTGAAGGAGGGCGAGCCGGATATCGCACCGCTCACCGTGCGCGTCTGCGATTCGCTGACCTGCGCGATGCTCGGCGGCGAGCAGTTGTTGAAGGATCTTCAGTCCCGCGCCGGCCCCGGCATCCGCGTGGTGCGGGCGCCGTGCGTCGGCCGCTGTGACACCGCACCCGCTGCGGAAGTCGGCCACAACTTCGTCGATCATGCCACCGTCAGCAATTTGCTCGCGGCGGCGAAGAGCGGCGACACCCATGTGCACCTTCCGCCATACGTCGACTACGACGCCTATGTTGCCGGCGGCGGATATCAGCTGCTGACGCGGCTGCGCTCGGGCGCGCTGCCGCGGGAAGATCTGCTGAAGGCGCTCGACGATGCGTCGCTGCGCGGTCTTGGTGGCGCCGGTTTTCCGACCGGCCGCAAATGGCGCGCCGTACTCGGCGAACCCGGTCCGCGGCTGATGGCGGTCAACGGCGACGAAGGCGAGCCCGGCACGTTCAAGGACCGCTATTATCTCGAGACCGATCCGCATCGCTTCCTCGAGGGCATGCTGATCGGCGCGCATGTGGTCGAGGCGCCCGAAGTCTACATCTATATCCGCGACGAATATCCGGCCTGCCGCGAGATCCTCGCGCGCGAGATCGCGAAGCTGCCGCCCGGTGGTCCTGTGCTGCATCTGCGGCGCGGCGCCGGCGCCTATATCTGCGGCGAGGAATCCTCGCTGCTGGAATCGATCGAGGGCAAGCGCGGCCTGCCGCGGCACAAACCGCCCTATCCGTTCCAGGTCGGGCTGTTCGGCCTGCCGACGCTGATCAACAACATCGAGACCTTGTGGTGGGTGCGCGACATCGTCGAGAAGGGCGCCGACTGGTGGAAGAGCCATGGCCGCAACGAACGCCACGGCCTGCGCAGCTTCTCGGTGTCCGGACGCGTCAAGGATCCCGGCGTCAAGCTTGCGCCGGCCGGCATCACGCTGCGCCAGCTGATCGACGAGTTCTGCGGCGGCATGGCCGATGGCCACACCTTGCAGGCCTATCTGCCGGGCGGCGCATCCGGCGGCATCCTGCCGGCCTCGATGGACGACATCCCGCTCGATTTCGGTACGCTGGAGAAATACGGCTGCTTCATCGGCTCCGCCGCCGTCGTCGTGCTCTCGCAGGCCGATGACGTCAGGGACGCCGCGCTGAATTTGATGAAGTTCTTCGAGGACGAGAGCTGCGGGCAGTGCACGCCCTGCCGCGCCGGAACCGAGAAGGCAGTGCTGCTGATGCAGCAACCGGTCTGGAACAAGGAACTGCTCGACCAATTGAGCCAGGCGATGCGCGATGCGTCGATCTGTGGCCTCGGTCAGGCGGCCTCCAATCCGCTGACCTCAGTGATCAAGTATTTTCCGGACGGCTTTCGTCCGCAGCAAGCCGCCGAATAGGCGGACCAAGCAGGGCGAATTTCGACGAGGATTTTGAATGAGCAACAATCAGAACTCCGGCCAGGTCATTCAATTCGAGCTCGACGGCCACCAGGTCGAAGCGCGGGCCGGCGAAACCATCTGGCAGGTCGCGAAACGCCAGGGCACCGAGATCCCGCATCTCTGCTATTCGCCCGCGCCGGACTATCGGCCTGATGGTAACTGCCGCGCCTGCATGGTCGAGATCGAAGGCGAGCGCGTGCTGGCGGCATCCTGCAAGCGGACGCCTTCGGTCGGCATGAAGGTGAAGTCGGCGAGCCAGCGTGCGGTTGCGGCGCAGAAGATGGTGATGGAGCTGCTCGTCGCCGACCAGCCCGCGCGCGAGACCTCGCACGATCCGGATTCGAAATTCTGGCATTGGGCCGAGAAGACCGGCGTCACCGAAAGCCGCTTCCCCGCGACCGAGCGTTGGCATGCCGACACCAGCCATCCGGCGATGAGCGTCAATCTCGACGCCTGCATCCAGTGCGGCCTCTGCGTGCGGGCGTGCCGCGAGGTGCAGGTCAACGACGTCATCGGCATGGCCTACCGCAATCACGACGCCAAGATCGTATTCGACTTCGACGATCCGATGGGCGAATCGACCTGCGTCGCGTGCGGTGAATGCGTGCAGGCCTGCCCGACCGGTGCGCTGATGCCGGCCGTGATGCTGGACGACAAGCAGACCCGCGTCACCTACCCGGACAGGAAGGTGGACTCGCTGTGCCCGTATTGCGGCGTCGGCTGCCAGGTCACCTACGAGGTCAAGGACGAAAAGGTGATCTACGCGGAAGGCCGCGATGGTCCCGCCAATCACAACAGGCTCTGCGTCAAGGGCCGCTTCGGCTTCGACTACATCCATCACCCCAATCGCCTGACCAAGCCGCTGGTGCGGCTGCCCGGCGTCAAGAAGGACGCCAACGACCAGGTCGATCCGGCCAACCCCTACACCCATTTCCGCGAAGCATCCTGGGAAGAAGCGCTCGATCTCGCCGCGGCGGGCCTGCGAAAAATCCGCGACGAGAAAGGCGCCAAGGCGCTTGCCGGCTTCGGCTCGGCCAAGGGCTCGAACGAGGAAGCCTATCTGTTCCAGAAGCTGGTCCGCACCGGCTTCGGCTCCAACAATGTCGATCACTGCACGCGGCTGTGCCACGCCTCGTCGGTGGCAGCGCTGTTCGAGGGACTGAGCTCCGGCGCGGTGTCGGCGCCGTTCGCGGCCGCGGCCGACGCCGAGGTGATCTGGGTGATCGGCGCCAATCCGACCGTGAACCATCCGGTCGCTGCGACCTACATCAAGAACGCCGCAAAGCGCGGCGCCAAGCTCTACGTGATGGACCCGCGCCGGCAGACGCTGTCGCGCCATGCCACAAAACACCTGCAATTCAAGCCGGGCAGCGACGTCGCGATGCTGAACGCGATGATCCACACCATCATCACCGAAGGCCTGACCGACGAGCAGTACATCGCCGGCTATACCGAGGGCTATGACGACCTCAAGACCAAGATCCAGGAGTTCACGCCGGAGCGCATGTCTGCGATCTGCGGCATTCCCGCCGAGACGCTGCGCGAGGTCGCGCGTGCTTACGCGCGGGCCAAGTCGTCGATCATCTTCTGGGGCATGGGCATCAGCCAGCATGTTCACGGCACCGACAATGCGCGCTGTCTGATCGCGCTTGCGCTGATCACCGGTCAGGTCGGCCGTCCCGGCACCGGGCTGCATCCGCTGCGCGGCCAGAACAACGTGCAGGGCGCCTCCGACGCCGGTCTGATCCCGATGTTCCTGCCGGACTATCAGCCGGTCGGCCGCGACGACATGCGCGGCGCCTTCGAGAAGCTGTGGGGGCAGGAGCTCGATCCGGTCCGCGGCCTTACCGTGGTTGAGATCATGAACGCGATCCACGCCGGCGAAATCCACGGCATGTATGTCGAGGGCGAAAATCCCGCGATGTCCGATCCGGATCTGCAGCATGCGCGTCAGGCGCTGGCCAAACTCGATCATCTCGTGGTGCAGGATCTGTTCGTCACCGAGACCGCGTTCCACGCCGACGTCATCCTGCCGGCCTCGGCGTTCGCCGAGAAGTCCGGCTCCTTCACCAACACCGATCGCCGCGTGCAGCTCGCGCGCGAGGTGATCAAGCCGCCGGGCGATGCGCGGCAGGATCTCTGGATCATCCAGGAGATCGGCAAGCGGATGGGCTTGCCGTGGAATTATGCGGGGCCGGGCGAGGTCTTCACCGAGATGGCCGAGCTGATGCCGTCGCTGAAGAACATCACCTGGGAGCGGCTGGTGCGCGAGGGCGCGGTGACCTATCCGGTCGACGATCCCGACAAGCCCGGCAATGAGATCATCTTCACCACCGGTTTCCCGACCGAAAGCGGCCGCGGCAAGATCGTGCCGGCCAAGGTGATCCCGCCGGATGAATTGCCCGACGACGAGTACCCGATGGTGCTGTCGACCGGACGTGTCCTCGAACATTGGCACACTGGCTCGATGACGCGACGCGCTCAGGTGCTCGACCAGATCGAGCCCGAAGCGGTGGCGTTCATGACGCCGAAGGACATGCGCAAGAAGGGGCTCGCGCCCGGCGACTTCATCCGGCTCGAGACCCGCCGCGGCGCGGTCGAGGTCAAGGTGCGCGCCGACCGCGACGTGCCCGAAAACATGGTCTTCATGCCGTTCTGCTATGCAGAGGCGGCGGCGAATTTGTTGACTAACCCGGCGCTCGATCCATTCGGCAAGATTCCGGAGTTCAAATTCTGCGCCGTCCGCGCCGAGAAGATCGATATCCGGACCGCGGCGGAGTAGCGGCCGCGAGACGGAATGGGGGGCCGCTGCATTGACGACGATCAAGGTCATCATTTCCGGCGGCTTCGCTGCGGTCTACCGGGAGGTGCTGCCTGAATTCGAGCGAAGCACCGGCATCACGGTGGAAACCGGATCCGGCGCGTCGGAGGGCATCGGTCCGAAAACCATCCGGCACCAGCTTGCGCACGGCACCGAGGCGGATGTCGTAATTCTCTCGCGCGAGGGACTTCGCACGCTGATCGAGGACGGACGGATTCGTCCGGGGTCCGATGCCGGGCTGGCGACGGCGCCTCTGGCCGCCGCGGTTCGCGCCGGCGATCGCAAGCCTGATATCAGCAGTGATGCAGCGCTCACCAAGGCTTTGATCGATGCCGGCCAGGTGGTGGCGCCGAGCAGCACCAGCGGGCAGTACGTCCGCGACAAAATCTTCCCGAAGCTGAATTTGCCGGACACGGTGCGGCTCACCCTCGAAGCGCGCGGAACAGAGGCGGCCGAAGCGCTGCGGGCAGGCAAGGCAAATCTCTCGATCGGGCCGACCAGCGAACTGGTTCAGGAGACCGGCGTCGAATTGCTCGGCCTGCTGCCTGCCGACCTCCAGCTGGTCCAGACCTTCACGGCCGCCATCGTCAGCGACGCCAGGGCGCCGGAAGCGGCCAGGCGGCTGATCGATTTTCTGTCATCGGACAGCGATCGCTTGCGCGCGGCAATCAAGCGGGCGGGCATGGAGCCGGCGCGCGGCTAACCTGCCGTCACTGACGGAGACCTGGGGCTCAGTTATTGCTCGGGGCCGCGCTGAGCGGCGCGCCGCCGGTTGAAATCGGACCCGACGGTTTTGGCGCCCGAACCGGCGGCTTGCGCGGCTTCGGGGCGGCCTGCGCCACCGGCGCACGCGGTTGCTCAGCTACGGCCGGCGGCGGCACGGGGGCCGGCGCGGGACGCTGCATCGCATCGACCTTCGACGCCAGGGCCGCCAGTTGGTCGGTGATCGTTTTCAGCTGCTCCTGTTGGTCGGCCACCGACTTGCCGAGCGCGCCGACGTCATCCTCGAGCTTCTGCTGGGCGGCGAGCAGATCCGGCAGCGCCTCCTTGTCGGCGGCCGCCTTGTCGCTGGGCGCCGCGATGCCGAGCGACGGAACCAGCGGCGCGATTTGCGGCCAAGCGTACACGCCCCCGGCGCCCGCTACGGCGAGGATGACGAGGATCAACAGGAACCAGGGCCAGCGGCGGCGCGCAGCGGGAATCGGCCTCGTCGGCGCATGGCGCTGCCATGCCTGATCGGAATCGTGGGTCACCCATGCTTCCTAGTCTGCTTCGGCGACGGTTGCAATCGATGCCGAGTCTGACCACTTTGGCTTCCATGTCCCTTTTGTCCGGAGCCCCATTGGCGCCCACGCACACGTCCCAGCTTCTTGAGGAACTCGTCGCTCAAGCACCGGACGGCCCCGTCGACCTCGAATGGCTCCTCAGCAATTTGGATAAGCGGTCATTCGGCCTGCTCCTGCTGCTGCTCGGGCTATTGGTGATTATTCCTGGCGTCGCGACCATTGCGACGCTGGCGCTGCTGTTTCCGGCGGTCGAGATGATGCTCGGCCACAGCGCGCCGTCGTTCCCGCATTTCGTCTCGAAGCGGCAGTTCGACTTCAAGCGCTTCAAGCGGTTCACCGTCTTTGTCCGCCCGATGCTGCAGGCGATCGAGCGGATCAGCCGGCCGCGCTGGGATGCGCGTCGCGACGTGATCGACCGGCTCGTCGGGCTGGTGGTCTTTCTGCTGGCCTTTTCGGCCGGCTGGCCGCTGCCGCTGGTCAACGTGATTCCCGGAATGGTGGTCGTGCTGATCGCGATCGCCTATTTGCAGGAGGACGGTCTGCTGCTGGCTGTTGCGATGGCGGCTGCGCTGATTTCCCTCGCTGGGCTCGGATGGACCCTCTGGGCATCGTTCACCGCCGTGATGGCCTGGATGGGGCTCTGACCTTCGAGGGCGAGGGCGGGCTCAGGGGGACTTAAGGGGTCGACATCCCGCGCAGGCATGATCATTATCCCGTCCGACGTCGCGGCAAACAGCGGCGCGAATGGGGAGAACACATGCGTTGCATCACGCTCGCGGCAATCGCCGCGCTCAGCCTTGTTTCCACCTCGGCGGTGCTCGCCGCCGACAAGAAGTACGATCCCGGCGCCAGCGATACCGAAATCAAGATCGGGCAGACCATGCCATATAGTGGTCCGGCCTCGGCCTACGGCACGCAGGGCAGGGCCGAAGCCGCCTACTGGAAGATGATCAACAGCCAGGGCGGCATCAACGGCCGCAAGATCACGCTTCTGAGCATGGACGACGGCTATAGCCCGCCGAAGACGGTGGAGCAGACGCGCAAGCTCGTCGAGCAGGATGAGATCCTTGCCAATATCGGCTCACTGGGCACGCCGACCAATTCGTCGATTCAAAAATACCTCAACGGCAAGAAGATCCCGCATCTCCTGATCTCGACCGGGGCCTCGAAGTGGAACGATCCGAAGGAGTTTCCCTGGACCACGCCGTTCTATCCGCCCTATGCGCAGGAAGCGAAGATCTATGCCAAGTACATCCTCAAGGAGCTGCCGAACGCCAAGATCGGCGTGATCTACCAGAATGACGATTTCGGCAAGGACTACCTGAAAGGCTTCAAGGAGGGGCTGGGCGAGAAGGCCAGCCTGATCGTCAAGGAGCTCAGCTACGAGGTGACCGATCCGACGATCGATTCCCAGATCGTCAATCTGAAGGCCGCGGGCGCCGACGTGCTGATGACGATCACGACACCGAAGTTCGGCGCGCAGGCGATCCGCAAGGTTGCCGATCTCGGCTGGAAGCCGACGCACTTCATCGTCTCGGTCGCCAGTTCGATCGGCGGCGTGCTCGAGCCTGCCGGCCTCGAAGCGTCCACCGGCCTGATGACGGCGCTCGCCACCAAGGTGGTGGGCGACCCGGCGTGGGATACCGACAAGGGTGTGCAGGACTATCTCGCCTTCATGAAGCAGTGGTATCCCGAGGGCAATCCGATCGATGGCAGCAACCAGATCGGCTATCTCTCGGCGCAGTTCACGGCGATCATCCTGAAGAACTGCGGCGACGAGCTGACGCGCGAGAACCTGCTGAAGCAGGCCACCAACATCAGCAAGGTTTCGCTGCCGCTCCTGCTGCCGGGCATCACGGTCTCGGTGTCGCCGACCAATTATTCGACCTTCGACACGTTCAAGCTCGCGAAGTTCGACGGCAAGACCTGGAAGTTCTTCGGCGAGAACATCAGCACCGCGTCGCGCTGAGACGCGAGCGCCGGCCGTGCCGGTTGGCATATTGGGACGCAGCCACCAATCGGCTGCGTCCCGACCCGGGCTTACCCGTCTGACGTTTCCAGCCGATCGATCCTGAGGTAGCCTGTCGCCAGCCGGAACGTGACGGAGCCGCCATGCTCACGCTCTATTCCTATCCGCCGTTGTTCGGCGTCGCCGACAACAACGGCTACGGGTTGAAGGTATTCGCCTTTCTGAAGCTCGCCGGCGTGCCCTTCCGGCACGAACACATTTTCGATGCCTCGAAGGCGCCGCGCCAGCAATTGCCCTATATCATCGACGGCGACGACACCGTCGGCGACAGCGAGACCATCCTCGCCTATGTCACTGACAAATATCGCGTGACGCTGGATGCGGCGCTGACGCCGGCACAACGCGCGACCAACCTCCTCGTCACCCGCACGCTCGACGATCTCTACTGGGTGATGTCCTATTCGCGCTGGCAGGACGAACGCTACTGGCCCCAGTTCCGCGATGCGCTCAAGCGCGAGCATCCAGGCCTCACCGACGACGGGTTGATGAAGGCCAAGGCGTTCAACGCCCAGCGTTACTACTATCAAGGCATCGGCCGCTTCACGCCTGACGCTGCGATGGCCCGCGGGCTCGCCGATCTCGCGGCACTCGCGAGCCTGATCCCGGCGCGGGGCTATGTGCATGGCGACAGACCGACGAGCATCGACGCCGGCATCTATGGCTTCGTGGCCAACATCTATTTCTACGACATCGAAACGCCGCTGAAGGCATTCGTGGTCTCGCACGACGCGCTGGCACGGCATTGCCGTGCCATTCACGCGGCTGTCAGTGAGTGAGCGCGGAGTGCGTCAAGCTGCCGATGCCATGCATCTAAGGTATTGCGGGGCGTCGTGTTCGTTCGGGGTGTGTTGCTTGTTCGACACGACGGGCAACTCAGCAAAACCTGTCAATCGCCTCGTGCAAAAATAATTCGGTTTATCGTAACTACAATCTCGTGTATGACTCTGCCCGTTTCACCCGATCGAGGGGCGCTTCGCGGTCGTCACGAACGCGGGTCGAGATGCGGTGGACGCCGAGCGTGGTGCTGACGAGAGCACGCAAGACGGACGGCGAAATCGTGCAGGCCTGACGCCCTAGTGGCAGGTGTCCTCCCACGAAACGCGCAAGCGTTTTGCGGAAGCGGTGACAAAAAAGCCAAGTCTCACCGGGGAGAGCACGTATAAGCCGTAACCCATCGCGCAGGGAAAGCCGAATTGCTCCGGTTACACCTGTGGTCCTACCCCCCGTGCTTGCTACCCATTGCACGGGGCCCATGGGTGCGATCGGCACCCGGCTTTCCCTGCGCCCTCTGTGAGAGGGGGGCGAAACGAAGAGCAAAGCTCGGGCAATTCATGTCGCGAGAATGCGGATGTATGACTCTGTATGACTCACAGCGGTGCCACACACTCGCTGTCGTCCCTGCGAAAGCAGGGACCCATAACCACAGATGCTGATTGTTGCGCGATGCTGGAACGACGAATCCCTTCAGCAACGAAAGCTGCGGAGTATGGGTCCCTGCTTTCGCAGGGACGACAGTTGTGGTTGCTGTGAAAGCTGTCTACGCCGCGGGCGGCGGAGGGACAGCAGCCAGGATAGCCACCAGCATTCGCGCCCGGCGAATTCGCCATTGCCGAACCTCGCATTGACCGCGTGGCCTTGGCCGGGCACAGCGTGCGGGCGGTGTCATTGAACGGTCGCAAGAGCCGAAAAGGATACCGTCGCATCGGATTTTGCAGTGCAGCAATGGCGCAAATAGCCCCTGCTAAAGGGGCAATGGCAATCGTCGTTGCTTCTCTGTAATGGTGCGACCGGATGTCTCGGGGCCGGAAATCGTGCTCCGCAATACGCGGGAGGAAACATGCGTAAATTCATTTTGGCTGCGGCGTCGATCGCGGCTTTGACCTTTGTCGGACAGGCGTCGGCACAGGCGCCGATCGTTCTCAAATTCAGCCACGTGGTGGCGTCGGATACGCCGAAGGGCAAGGCGGCCGACAAATTCAAGGAACTCGCCGAGAAGTACACCGGCGGCAAGGTGAAGGTCGAGGTCTATCCGAACTCGACGCTTTACAAGGACAAGGAAGAGCTCGAGGCACTGCAGCTCGGCGCGGTGCAGATGCTGGCGCCGTCGAACTCGAAGTTCGGTCCGATCGGCATCAAGGAATTCGAAGTCTTCGATCTGCCCTATATTCTTCCGGACCTGAAATCGCTGCGCAAGGTGACCGATGGCCCGCTCGGCGCCCAGCTGCTCAAGAAGCTGGACTCCAAGGGCATGACCGGTCTCGCCTATTGGGACAACGGCTTCAAGCAGATGAGCGCGAACAAGAAGCTGATCGCGCCTTCAGACTACAAGGGACTCAAATTCCGGATCCAGTCGTCGAAGGTGCTGGAAGCCCAGTTCCGCGCGCTCGGCGCGATCCCGCAGGTGATGGCGTTCTCCGATGTCTACCAGGCGCTGCAGACCGGCGTGGTCGACGGCCAGGAGAACACCTGGTCGAACATCTACACCCAGAAAATGCATGAGGTGCAGAAGTACGCCACCGTCACCAACCACGGCTACATCGGCTACGTCGTGGTCGTGAACAAGAAGTTCTGGGACGGCCTGCCGGCCGATATCCGCGACGAGCTCTCCAAGGCGATGAAGGAAGCCACCGAGTTCGGCAACAGCCAGTCGGCCAAGGAGAACGAGGACGCGCTCGCCGAGATCAAGAAGGCCGGCAAGACCGAGATCATCTCGCTGTCGCCGGAGCAGGACGAGGCGATGCGCAAGGCAATGATGCCGGTCTACAAGGACGTCGCCTCGCGCGTCGGCCAGCCGCTGATCGACGAATTCCTCAAGGAAACGGGCCGCAGCCCGATGAACTGAGGCGTGATCCGGAAAACCGGAGACCGGTTTTCCGGACAGATCATGCTCAACAAAACGCGGATCTGAACCGCATATCTAACGAATGCCGCGGCCGCGTCAGGCCGCGGTCGGGTGCCGTGGCCGGTTGCCGCATCAGGCCATGACAGGGGAGATCAATGCTGCTGAAAATTCTGGACCGGCTCGAGGAAATCATCATCGCGAGCCTGATGGGGGGCGCGACGCTCCTGACCTTCGTCACGGTTGTGCATCGCTTCCTGGTCGACGTGCCCGTGCTCTATCCGTATTTGTTCGGCATCAACCTCGCCTGGTCGCAGGAACTCTGCATCTACATGTTCATCTGGATGGCGAAGTTCGGCGCCGCCTATGGCGTGCGCACCGGCATCCATGTCGGCGTCGACGTGCTGATCAACCGCCTCAATGACGCCTGGCGCAAGCGCGTCATCACCTTCGGCCTGCTCGGCGGCGCGCTGTTCACCGCGATCGTCGGCACCATGGGCGCCAAGTTCGTGTTCGAATTGATGCACACCGACCAGGTATCACCCGACATGGAGATCCCGAGCTGGATCGTCTATGCCTGTATTCCGCTCGGCTCCTATCTGATGTGCTTCCGTTTCCTGCAGGTGTGCTGGAGCTTCTGGTGGACCGGCGAGCTGCCGCACCATGATGCCTCCCATGTCGACGGCGTTGAGACCAGCAAGACCGCGCCGATCGCGCTTGGAGAAGCGTGATGAGTGCCGCACTTATTTTCGGACTGCTGTTTGCCCTGATGCTGACGGGCATGCCGATTTCGATTTCGCTCGGCCTGAGCGTGCTGACCTTCCTGTTCACGATGACGGACGTGCCGATCGAAAGCGTCGGCCTGAAGCTGTTTTCGGGCCTCGACAATTTCGGCATCATGGCGATCCCGTTCTTCATCCTGGCCGGCACGTTCCTGACCCGCGGCGGCGTCGCGCGGCGGATGATCGCGTTCACGACCTCATTGGTGGGGCATCTGCCCGGCGGCCTCGGGCTAGCCGGCGTTGCGGCCTGTGCGATGTTTGCCGCGATCTCGGGCTCGAGCGTCGCCACCGTGGTCGCGATCGGCTCGATCATGATGCCGGCGATGGTCGATCACGGCTATCCGAAGCGGTTCGGCGTCGGCGTGATCTCGACCTCGGGCGCGCTCGGCATCCTGGTGCCGCCTTCGATCATCCTGGTGCTGTACGGCGTCTCGACCAACACCTCGATCGGCGCGCTGTTCATGGCCGGCATCGTGCCGGGCATCCTGCTCGCGCTGATGCTGGCCGCGGTGACCTTCTTCGTCGCGAAGCGCAACGGCTATCCGAAGATGCCGCGCGCGACCATCGGCCAGCAGTTCACCGCGTTCCGCGAAAGCATCTGGGGCCTCTCGCTGATCGCGATCGTGCTCGGCGGCATCTATGGCGGCATCTTCACGCCGACCGAAGCCGCCGCGGTCGCCGCGACCTACGCGTTCTTCATCACCGTGTTCGTCTACAAGGAGCTCAAGCTCTCCGAGGTGCCGAAGGTGCTGCTGCAGGCGGCGAGCATGAGCTCGATGCTGCTCTACATCATCACCAACGCGGTGCTGTTCTCGTTCCTGATGACGCATGAGCAGATCCCGCAGGAGATGGCGGCCTGGATCATCGACAAGAACTTCTCGGTGTGGATGTTCCTGCTGGTCGTCAATGTCATCCTGCTGCTTGCCGGCAACGTGATGGATCCGTCGTCGATCCTCCTGATCATGGCGCCGATCCTGTTTCCGCTGGCGACCAAGCTCGGCGTGCACCCGGTGCATCTCGGTATCCTGATGATCGTCAACACCGAGGTCGGACTGTGCCATCCGCCTGTTGGCCTCAACCTCTACATCGCGAGCAGTATCGCCAAGATGGGCATCAGCGAGATCACCATCTCGGTGCTGCCGTGGCTCTGCGCGATGCTGGTGTTCCTCGGCCTGATCACCTACGTGCCGGAGATCTCGCTGTGGCTGCCGCGGCTGTTGGGAATGATTTGACGAAAGGTCTCTCGACAAGCGGCGCACACGCGCGGAGATCATGTGCAAACAACAGAAATCCAAAGCGCGAGGTCGCGCTTTGGTTGTTTCTGATGGGCAATGAAGCGGATTACATCTTGGCAAGAAAGCTCTCTCTGTCCAATCCGTAAGTTGAAGGCAGCACCGGGCAGCATCATCCTCAGGGAAACTTCAAAGGAGGTTCGGATGAAGAAAGTTCTGCTCGCCGGTCTCGCGGCGCTCACGATAGCCGGCTCGACCGCGGTCTATGCCCAGCATCGCCCCTGGTTCCATGGCCATATGCGGATGAGCCCCGAGGATCGGGCCGCCTTCCTCGACGCGCGCATCGCCGCGGTGCACGCCGGGCTGAAGCTGACTGCTGATCAGGAGAAGCTGTGGCCGCCGGTCGAGACCGCGGTGCGCGACTTCGCCAAGACGCGGCTCGATCGCGCCAATGCGCGGATGGCCGCCGAGAAGGCCGATGCCGACAAGGCCGACAAGCCGGATGATCCGGTGGCGCGTCTGCGCGAGCGCGCCGACAACATGGCGGCGACCGCAACCTCGCTGAAGAAGATCGCCGATGCCGCCGATCCGCTCTACAAGACGCTCGACGACAACCAGAAGCGGCGGCTGACCATGCTCACCCATATGGAAGGCCGTGGCTTCGGTGCCGAGGGCTGGCGCCGCCACCGTATCGAGCGCGGCATGGATCGCTGGGAGCGCGGCGGCCGCGACCATCATTTCGACCGCGACGACGCTCCGGATCAGGAGCGCTCCGGCCGGCTTTGAGCGCCCGCCGCCGGCAGCATCGCCAAGCGTCTGAAAGGCCGCCGGAATCCGGCGGCCTTTCGTCTGTCACGAGGCTTCGTAAAAGTCGGGAAAACTTGCGTGAGCTTGCTGGACATCGCGGAATCGCTTTGCTAAACGACGGCCTCTCTTGCGAGGGTCATTTCCGGACAAGTTCCGGGCGCATAGCTCAGTTGGTAGAGCAGCTGACTCTTAATCAGCGGGTCCCAGGTTCGAGCCCTGGTGCGCCCACCAAGCTTTTCAATAGCTTAGGTTAGCCCTCGTAGCGGTCATTCCGACAAGCAGCCGTGTCTATTCCGACAAAACGGCTGCTTTTGTTCGCTCCTCGCGCCGTTTCCGGGTCCCCGATATGAGCTGCTTGCGAGTGCGTTTCGCATAGGTCGGCAATTGCCGCGCCGACCGATGGCGGCCGGCGGCACGAAGTTCCGCATCCGTCAGATCGCTGTCGGCCCCCTCCGTAAACCCGCCATGGCGGAAAGAGGTGAATGAAAGCTCGGCCCGAATGCCGGCTGCCGTAACGATGTCCTTCACGACGCTGCGCAGGTACCGCAGATCCTTGCGCTCGGTGATCCATGGTAACGGGGTAGTTGATCTGCGGTGTGCGTGGTCGCGCCGGAAGACCAGGCCCGAAACCATGACCTCCTTGATGGCGTCGAGTTCGGCCATCAGTTCCGGGAAGAGCGCCTCGCCCCGGTCATCGAAAAGTGGCCACCAGGCTTCCTCGCCGTTTTTTGGATGAACGATCTTGACGCTGTTGGGCCGCTCCCTTGGACGGTAGTGCGTGATCTCGAAGGCGCCGAATACATGCTCCTCGCGCTGCAACCATTCCCAGGTCACCAGTGCGGCCGTTGCAACTGAGAAGTATCCGAGCTTCTTTGCGGCTTCCCTAAATGCAACGAGTTCGTCCCAGGTCGCGGTCGGTGTCTCTCGGACAGGCTTGCCCGGTGATCGCGCCTTCAGGCCCATTCGCGAGAATGGATTGACCGCCGGCACGTGCTTCTCCTGGGCTCGCTGACCGACGAACCAGGCGCGCCTGCAAGCGGCCATCGCCGCATTCGCGAAGCGGCGCCGTTCGCGCTCGACAATATTGCCGTCCGCGTCCTTCTCTTCCACGACAAGCAGCTTCGCATAGATCGTGTCGGCAAAGCCTTTGGTAAACTGAGAGATCTGCTTCGACCCGGTACGGGTGCCATCCTTCAGCTTGTAGTCGGCGAACAGAGACAAACCCTGTTCGTAGAGCCGTTGGGTCTTGTGGTCGATTTCCTTCCACTTCTGGTGGGTCTTGAACACGCCGACGAGCCAGTCAAAGGACCCTGGGGTGATCCCAAGCGGAACCATGTCCGTCATTCCGCGGGAGCGCCAGCTGTCGAAAGCGGGCAGCAGGACGTATTCGGCGCGCTCAACTGCAGCGCTGTAAATCTCCCCGAGTGCTTCCGCCTTGACGTGACATCCTTGCTCGCGTGCCCAGGTTGGAGGCTCGAAGAAGTAGGCCCATCGGCCACCCTTCAACGGCTTCCGCCTGCAGTACCGGGGCAATCTCAGGGCGGTCTTGGGAGGTTTCATACCAGCGCTGCCAGATCAGATGTCCTCAGATTCTGCCTGACGGCGCGGGCTCCCGCAACATGCTCGTCCACGATAGCCCTTGCCCAAATTGCTTCTCGCGACCGGCCGTTGCCTCGGCAGCTCGTTGGTGCCGGCGCTTCGCCTCGAGCGACGGCGAGCACGAGTTCGCGTACACTCCTGAAATCAAGGTATGCAGCGAGCATGTCAATTCGCATCTCAGCTGGCCATGCGCCGCTCTCCGGATAGCGAGGCGACAGCGCATCATATCGTGTGGTCGCATAGCGCCTTCTGCTGACACTGCTCGGTTTGTCTGCGGGGCCGTTGACCGACATAAGGCACAGCCAACATTATGAGGTCTGATCGTTCAACACCAAGCCCAAGCAACATGCTGCATCCTGCGCCCAGATCGGCGTGCTAGCGTCATGTCGGTCTGATTGCTGACCGTTTGGTCAAGTCGATCATCTCTGCGTTATTGCATCCACGACCTGCGCATCCTGCTTGGTCTCGCAAGCCTTTGCTTAGCGCAGCGCGGTGACCCCGTCGTGCTGGATATCGAGGTGGAAGTCTCGATGAAGGCACTCGGCTGGCCTCTTCTCGCTCTCCCCCGTCGCAGTCCTATTCAGTCTGATCTCGGTGCGCGTGCGGCTATCGCCGCAGCGGGTTCTCGTCAACCGAGCCGCATGGCGTCTCGGCCATTCGGCTTCGATCCCTCGCGCAAGCAGAAGATATATAATGTGTCGCTCGCCGGAGGCACTCGCTCGCGGGCCCCGCCGTGCCGGCGTCGCTATCGCTGTCCCGCGCTCGGGTGCCTTGTTGACCGGTCTCGCGACTGCAGTCGCCTCGGTGCCCGCGGTCATTGCATGCCCGCGTCGCTATCACTGCCCTCTCGCCGGCTGCCGTTTTGATCTTCTCACCCTTGCCTTGCTCTCACTTCTTCCGAGTTGCCCGGCATTGTCATAGTCGGATCTCAGGGGCGCTGCCCCTCGCGCGCGCCAGGGTAAAGCGCCAGCTTTCGCCGGCGCCGACCCGGGCGGTCTCCCCGGTCTTCCGCGCTTTGCTCATCTCGCCGGCTTTGGACGACATGGCATGCGCTTGTGCAGACCCGCTCTTTGAGCGGCCCTTGCGGGCGGGAGATACCCCTCCACCCGGGTCGCCCTGGCACTTGCTAGCCCCGGTCTCGCCGACGGGCAGGGGCGCAGGCGCGGAGTGCGCCTTGCACCCATGGAAGCAAAAGGAAGAATGATCATGTCGGCCAAGTCAATTGGAATACCTGATGGAACGGAGGTTCGCGTTCCGCTCGGCAAGCTCAAGAAGTCCCCGAACAATGCCCGCAAGACGCCGCACACCGAGGCGGCGATCGAGGCTTTGGCGGCGAGCATCGCCGCCAAAGGCATCCTGCAGAATCTGGTCATTGAACCGGAGGTCGATGGGGAGGGGGCGGCCACCGGGTTCTTCTGCGTGACCATCGGCGAGGGCAGGCGGCTGGCCCAGCTGCTGCGGGTGAAGCGCAAGGAAATCAAGAAGTCCGAGCCGATCCGCTGCATTGTCGACACCGCGAACGACCCCCACGAGATCAGCCTGGACGAGAACGTCACCCGGGAAAGCATGCATCCGGCCGACCAGTTCGATGCGTTCCGGAAGCTTGCGGATGAGCGTGGTTTTGGCGCGGAGGAGATCGGCGCACGCTTTGGCGTCACGCCCAATGTGGTGCGGCAACGGCTCCGGCTGGGCGCGGTTTCCCCTAAATTGATGCAGCTCTATCGCGATGGCGAGCTGGCGCTTGAGCAGGTGATGGCCTTTGCCATCACCGACGATCAGGCGCGGCAGGAGGCTGTCTACGAGCGGCTCTCCTACGACCGCGATGCCTGCACGATCCGTCGTCTGCTCACCGAAACCCATATCGCCGCCACGGATCGCCGGGCGCGTTTTGTCGGGCTCGAGGCCTATGTGGAAGCGGGCGGAACGGTCCTGCGCGACCTCTTTACCGAGGATCGCGGCGGCTATCTGGAGGACGTCGCGCTGCTCGATCTCCTGGTGACGGCAAGGCTCGGCCGCGAGGCGGATAGCTTGCGGGCGGCGGAAGGGTGGAAGTGGACGCAAGCCCATCTCGACTTCCCGCATGCGCACGGCATGCGTCGCGTTTATCCGCATCCGGTCGAGCTTTCGGCGGAGGAT